>CAWJVU010000001.1:0-627921 GCA_963846405.1 uncultured Chitinophagaceae bacterium
TTCGACTTGGTCTGTCAGCAAGGCTTGAATTTTTTCAAGATTCCAGGACATAAACTATTATTGCTACAAATGTAATTTGAAATACTAATATAGTTAGTATATATTTGGACCACAATCGCAAATATGGCAGGAACCAGCATAGTAAGGCCGCATAAACTTCGGGAGCGAGTGGAAACTATTTCCATTCTTACGGAAGGAGCTACAGACGCCATCTATATGGGTGGGTTATTAGCTGGCGAATGGATAAAGCGGGTGAAGGAATCTGATAAACCGGCGTATGTCAGATCCTTTGCGGTGGGGACCGTCACAGCCTATTGGCGCAAAGCGCATCGCTCCGGCAAATCGCTTCCGCCATTCTTTCAAAAAGAAACATTGCCGGTTTTGGATGAGACGAGGGCGCGTCTGGCGACCGGCATAGGGGAGGCGGCCGAAGTTTTAGGTGAAATGGAGGCGATCCACGAATTGGGAAATGTCTATACGAGCCTACTTCCAGAAGCAACCCGGACAAAGGCTGGCGTTTTTTATACGCCTCCCCCGTTGACCAGCCGGCTGCTGGACATGGCTGAAACGGCTGGTGTAAACTGGGCCACGGCGCGAGTGATTGACCCGGCATGTGGGGGAGGAGCATTCCTGGCGCCGGTATGCGCCAGAAAAATTCCTGAGTTGCGCGGCCTAAGACCAACGGAAATCATCGAGCATGTTGAGACGCATTTGACCGGGTGGGAAATTGATCCATTCAGCGCGTGGTTGTCACAAGTTTTTGTCGAAATTCTGCTGCGCGATCAGCCTGGATAAAGCGGCGGTCGATTTGAACCCCCTGGTTCGGGTTTGCAATAGCCTGGAAACTCCAGTCGGCAAGATGGATGAAAAATTCGACTTGGTAATTGGGAATCCGCCAACCCGGGATGGAAATTAACTACTTGCATCCGGACGAGGTACCAAGAAAGCCTCTACGGCCATCCCAATCTCTATGGCCTATTCACACATCTCGCCACAGAACTTGTCGCAAAAAATGGAATTGTCGCCCTAGTTACACCCACTAGCTTTTTGTCCGGAGAGTATTTTAAGCACCTCAGGCGTTTATTGAGGGATCGAGTGCAGCCTGTGGAAATGGATTTTGTGGATGTTCGCAAGGGTGTATTTGAGGGCGTCTTACAAGAAACCATGCTCGCAGCATATCAATGCACGAAATCGCCGATCGCCAAAGTCCAAATAAACGAACTGAACGCCCAGGTCGGGTGGTGTCCTACGCGTTTCGATTGGTACAGTAAATCTACCGGAAGAATTCACGGCTCCATGGATTGTAGCCCGTTCAATTGATCAAATGGCGCCCTTAAGCGCCATGCGATCTATGCCGGCCAGACTAAAGGATTGGGGATATAAGGTGAGTACCGGCCCGCTCGTTTGGAACCGTCATAAAATGCAATTTAAGAAAAGGATGGGAAAGGGCCATCTGCCAGTAGTTTGGGCGGAATCCGTTCGGCAGGACGGCACATTTGAGTTTCGCGGAAAAAAGCAACCATCAACCTTACTTCGAGTTGATGAAGGGCGATGACTGGTTAGTCATCAGGAAGCCTTGCATCTTACTTCAGCGAACGACAGCAAAAGAACAAGAAAAACGGCTAGTCGCCGCCTCTTTGCCTGCTTCTTTCGCGCAGAGGCGTTGTCATAGAGAACCACCTCAACATGATCCTGCCGTTTAACGGCAAACCGTTGGTTGACCCTAAGCTATTATCTGTGTTCTTAAATAGCAAGGCCGCTAATAAAGCCTTTAAGACCATTAGTGGAAGCGTAGCGGTATCGGCCTATGAACTTGAATCTTTCCCCTTGCCTGATCCAACGTCGTTAAAGGAATTGGCAGGAGCAATCAAAAACGGCTTAAGCAAAGAGAAGGTGGAGGACATCTGTAGTCAACTATATTCAATTCCCCAAAGTGTACAATGGTTCCTTATGTCAGCCGGGAGGATATTTCGCAAAAGCTCCCGATTATTTTCCGGAAGGAACTCCTAATCGTAACTATTGTATTCGTGACACGGCTGCCGTCGCGATCTTTACAATGCTTTATATTGACGCAGTGGAAGGACGTTCGGTGTATATGGCGCCGGTTGACATTTACCGGATGACGGAGGAGCAGGCGAACTTGAGGGATGACGAAAGCAGGCGAGTGTATGCACATTTATCGCGCCAGAAGAAGAGCGAACTCATCGGGAAGCGGCTGTATGCCGACAACAGCAGGGAACCAATAAGGGATGAATCGATCGGGAAGGCCTGATGCCTTTGGGGGCGGTGAAAGCATTACCGGGAATCCCCACCACATCCAGCAAAGGGCGATATTTCCTGGAGACCGAGTTTGCAGGTCTCTTTCTGCCGGATATATCGCCGGAGGAATTTTTGGGCGCGGTGGAGCGATGGCAGCTGGCTCATTTGAGTCCCCAGGCCCTCATGCGGATGAGGCTGGTAGGACTTTCCCGCCAAACGGGTGAAGGGCAAATATTGATTCAGTTTCCAAACGGAACTACAAATAGTGTTGCCTCCGGGCCAAGTGAAATCATTACAAAAGCCGTCGTAGAGGACTTTGCCAGAAGATTCTTAAGGGATCCAGGTGTCCTGGGTTAAGTACCAGCAAAAAGAAAGTGATCGTCCACCAGTTGGAACTAGCACGGAGCATTGGCCTTGATATCCACGTTCAGATCGATCTTCCAGACATCATTTTGGTGGATCTGGCCCCGGCACATCCGTTTTTCGTATTTGTGGAAGTAGTGCATTCGGATGGTCCGATCGGAGAAAGAAGAAAACAGGCGATCTATACCCTGACAGATGCCGGCGGTATTGCTCGAAACCATGTCGCGCTTGTGACTGCTTACGCGGACAGGGAATCGGCGCATTTTCCAAAACGGCTAAAATCCTGGCCTGGAACAGCTTCGCTTGGTTCATGTCCGAACCAGATAAACTGATGCTGTTATGGGACGGGACATTCCTATCTGACATGATTCGATAGAACATCTCGGTTTCGGATTGCCGACTGTGCCAGTTTTCTATCTTACACTTAAAAGGAAAAGATCTTCTCATTGAGAATCTCGAAATCGGCTATATTTGTTATGATTTTCAAGGCCCAAAAAACGACTCAAAATCGACTGAAAAAGCACAGTTTATCTGTTTTACACTTGAGAACCACACAACTCCATATCAATCTGATTAACAATAGTATGTCCAACCCCAGGTTGGGCATCATGTTCCCTCACCCTTTCTTTTATTTCTCTTAGCTGCTCTTTAAGGTTTCATTTTGCAACCTTAAAGGATGTTGGTTTTCTAAGGATTCAATTTGAAACCTTAGACCTTCATATTCTTCTTTCGTGAGCTGAAACATGAAATCCCTGGGAAATCGCTTAATATTTCGTTTTACCGCCAGGTTCAATGCCTTGGTCTCAGATCCATACAAGTCCAATAAAGGAAACCCCGCGCTTCGCGCGGGGCCTTGTTTTATTTGGTAGCGGACGTGATTCGATGGTCTAATTGGTTCTAGTTATGATCGCCATGATCCATACCCCGTTGGTGTTGGTCGTCGTAATGATTGTGACGAGCCCTGTATCCGGCAGTACATGCACCGAACAAAAACATCGCAGCGATCAACGTGCATATCATTCTGATCGTAATATGTATTTTCATTTTTGCAGTTTACATTTTTTGTAGTTGCGCGTCAAAGGTACCTGCAACTTGGAGCACGCGTCTTACACAGTTACAGGAATGTGTTACATCATTCGCATATTGGAGGCGAAATATATTGCCAATCCGGACCGGAATCTTTATTTTGGTGATTAACCAGCGCCAAAACTCATGAAATTCCCCGTTATCCTCCTTTGTTTGTCCGCATGCCTTACAGGGCGCGCGCAAACGCAAGCACAATCCTACTCCACCCTCACCGTTTCGACAACGACCCCCATGCGCGACGCCTTGCACATTTGTAATAATCTCGCCCAATTAGCGGGGTTCGGGGGAATTGACTATTATAAAGATCTGGATAGCATGACGTACACCGCTCGGTTTTTTGGCAAACCAACGCCGTTTGTTGTCAAAGCCCGATCAAATGGAGACAAGACAACCTTGACGTTCAGATTGTGGCACCTCAAAGCCGTCGGCGGTTATGCCGGCACATTGGAAACCTTTTCGAAGGAACTCGCGGGTAAACTGGATAATTGCTCGATCGGCCGCATTTCAAAAGAAAAAGGAGAAAAACCAGTCATCGATTCCCTTTCCATGAGCAGCGACGACGGGCCTGATTGGTCAATTTATTCGATTAACCACGCATCAACTTATTCCGCCGGACTTTTCCCGACACCCGCGCTGTTCAGAAGGAATATCGCGGAACCCTTTGATTTGGATTTGACCTGGCGATCGGATAGTGTTTATGTATTAAGACTGAAGGATACGCTCACCCCGGAGCAAACCAGGTTGCATGAATCCCTCAAAGAAGTCAGGGGGCGAATGGGTCATTGCATTGGAGGCGATGGCCGGGGTTTACTGTGCTATGAGGGAAAATTATATTTTATCATCCAATATCCATTCTGCCTGCCGCTGGAAAAGGCCGACGACACGTTTTACTTCCACATTCCACGATCCTTCCCCAACCTGAAAAGCCTGGATTTGGTAAACCAGGAAGAAGCCGGACCTCCGCGCTACACCGGTACTAATAACGGCAATCCATTGGCTGTGCTGGCCGCCGCTTTGTTGTTCGGTATCGCGGATGAAGCACTAAAGCAGCAGGGGGAGAAATCGATGCTCCGGAAAGGGATACGCGACAAAACGATGAGAGATTGCTACTTCGACCTCAAGACCGGTAAGGCCAAATGCATGTAGCAACGCTCGCAGCGGAAGTAATCCACAGCAGTGAAGAACTAATTTGTCCTGTAAGGGCAACTATCTATACTTTTAGGGACATTAACCTTAAATCAATAGAAAATGTCCATTATTTCGATCGCGATTCAAAAAGGTGGTTCCGGAAAGACAACCACCGCACTCAATTTAGGAGCCGCCTTATCCCGGCAAGGAAAAAAAGTTTTATTGGTTGACGCCGATCCACAGGCCAATCTTTCCCAGTCCCTCGGGATTGAGGATGAGCCTCGTTTCAATCTGTATTCTGAATTAAAAAAGGAGATCCTGCAGGAAGGTGGCCGGTTGTCGGACGCGATCGTCTCTACGGCTTCAGGGATCGACGTGATCCCGGCTTCGATCGATCTGGCGATCGTCGAACTGGAGATGGCCGGGATTATGGGTAGGGAATACCTGATCAATGATCTACTGAAACCACTGACCGATCGCTATGATTACATTTTTATTGATTGCCCGCATTCGATCAGCTTGCTTACCGTAAATGCGCTGGTGGCCAGCGATTACGTGATGCTTCCGCTGCCGGGCGAGTTCCTGCCGCTGAAGGGAGTATACGGATTTATGCGGCAATTTGACGCTATCCGAAAAAAACTCAATCCCCGGCTGGAACTGTTGGGCATGGTCATGACCAAATATGACGAGCGCAAACAAATGAATGTCGGGGTGAGAAGACAGCTGGAGGAGAAATTTGACGGCAAGGTATTTCAGACGGTTATCCGCACAAATATCCAGCTGGCCAAAGCACAGGAAGCCGGTAAAGATATTTTTAGCTTCGACAGGAGCTCAAACGGGGCAAAAGACTACCGGCAACTCGCCGGAGAACTGATGACGAGGTCTTACCCGGAGAGGGTCAACGCTGAACGCGTCGAACTCGAACCGGAAATGGAAGCGGCCGTTGCCTGACTCAAGGAAATAAGAAAGAGTACAAACGTTGGAAAATCGAAGGAACCGTACGACGGAACAACCAATCCCGACGAGCTGAGATACCACGTAGCGAGCCTCCGGCTCGGGTTCAATTTCTGATCTTATTATATGTGGGGCAGTCAGACGACAAGCATGTCTTCGAGCAATTCGTCGAGCTGGCTGAGACCCATCGAGAATCCACTTTCAAAGCCCATTTCGACGATGCGTTGCAAGTCTGCTTCCTGGTCGAAAGTAAGCGTTACGTCAATCCTGGAGCCGGTTGGCGTGGCGGAGAATTCGACGTACCAGCGCATCACCGGTCCGAAGTTATTGGATACGCGGTTTTCATCACAAAACACACAGTCGGCACGGAAGCTGCGCTGGGGATCAATCGATTTAAATTCGACTAGGGACCAGTGACGTTCGCCGTTCGGACCAACCATGGCATAGTGCCATCGGCCGCCGGGTTTGAATTCCATCGTTTTGGTCTCCGCCTTCCAGGGTTTGGGACCCCACCACTGATCAAGGATGCTGCTGACGGTCCAGGCTTTCCAGACTTTGTCAACAGGAGCGTCATAGGAGCGCGTGACGAGTAATTGTTTGTGCGCCGGATCTTTGGTGAATTTGGCTTGATGTTTCATGTTCGTAAAATTTTATAGGTCTTTTAAAAGTTTGTCCAGTTGGTCGAAGCGATCCTCCCATTGTTTGCGCAAGACTTCGAGCCATTGATCGATCTCTTTCATTTTTGTTGGATTGAAATGGTAATAAATCTCCCTCCCGGTTCGACGCTGGTCAACGGCTTCGCATTGGGCAAGGACCTGGATATGTTTGGATACTGCCTGGCGGGTCATGTCGAAGTGTTCGGCGATGGCGTTGGGGGTCATGGCTTTTGCCGCCAGCAGGATGAGGATACTCCTGCGGGTGGGATCGGCAATGGCTTGGAAAATATCGCGGTGCATATCGTTTTGTGCAACTGGTTGGTTGCAAATATATGCAACTTTTCGGTTGCGCAAAATTTTTTTTGAGATTTTTTCGTGGGCGGCGGATTTCCCGGGCTCGGGCGCGACAGGGCGCGTCACCGCCTCCCAAAGATCATCTTCGTGCTCTGGACAGGCTGGCCATCGATCAGCAAGGTGCAGATATAAATCCCCGATGCCGCAAAACCATGATTATAAACCACTTGGTTTACACCCTTTTGCAGGGTCACGGGCATCCGGCTGATGACCCGGCCATCCATGCCGGTGAACAGCAGGAAAGTGCGATTGGCAAAGATGTCGGTGCCGGAGTTAATCGTAATCAATGTCGATTCATCGAAAGGATTGGGCCGGTTGGGCAACAATTGGATCCCGTAGTATCCGACAGGCGGCGGCGCCGGCTGAACCGTATCGGGGGTCAGGTCCAGCACTACCATTCCGGTGGAGAGGGTCCATTCGGTGGAAAACTGGCTTTCGGTGCCATTCGCGTCTACAGCGGCCGCACTGATATAAAATGTTTTATTGGCGCCATAAGGTAAGGTAAGGATCGCGGTTGAGGCGCCGGTGACGGTATAGACAGAATCCCAGTCATTTGTAGTGGATCGGATGGCCACGCGGTAGGCGGGCGCTCCGGCGGGCGATAATTTGACTTGCACGGTGTTGGCGGTCCAGAGGGTACCGCTGAGGGTCACCGTGTCCGGACCTAATGCCACCATCGCCAGGGAGTTCCCATTGACGAGGGTGTTACGGGCGAGATAGGCGACGTTGACATAGATCGAGTCGATTACACCACTCTTTTCCCGGCCTAGGCTATCGCGGATGCTGTGCTGGCGGTCGGTATACCCTGCACTGTCACTGTTGGCGTCGCCGTCTTCGTTTGCCTGGGTAAAACGCACCGCCGTATAGCCGATATCGGTAAATGCCTGGTGGTCTCCACCCCTGCCGATCCGGTCGTCGTTTTCCATAATCTGAAGATCCGTCGGGACAGAGACGAGAGAGCTGAGCTGCTCTTTGTATTCGAGCTTGACGTACCGCGCCCATTGTTTGTTCGGCGAATTGACGTTACCGAGCGAAAATATCCGGAGATCGATACTGTCGAGATTCCCATAGTAGGGGCAGCCGGGCGCCGAAGCCGGTATGACCGCAGAAGATGCCGCCCGATACGTCATTGTTGTTGACGGCCTTGATCAGCACGCTCTGGGACTTCAGGTACTCGGCGAGTGCGTGGGCGCCGATCAGCCCCTGTTCTTCACCGGTGTTGACGGAAAAGACGATCGTATTTCGAAAGGTATATTGGCTCATGATGCGGGCCAGCTCGAGGACCATGGCCGTCCCGGTGGCGTTGTCCCCGATGCCGGGCGCACTGCCGGTGGCATCGCAGTTGTTGTTGTTTCGGCTATCCATATGCGCTTCAATAACGATCAGCGATTTATTGGTCGTCTGGCTTCCGGGCAGGACCGCGAGCACGTTGTAATGCGTCTGGATGGACGGGCTCTCGGTGCAGGGATAGGAGGACGGATTATAGGTGAACTTCAGATAGCCGACCTGGAGGCGGCTGCCACTTGTCTGGCTGTATTCGACAAATTTATTGTAGACCCAGCGGCGGGCAGCGCCGATGCCGGAAGTCGCGGAACTGGTGTCGGAAAACATATTCCGGTTCTGAAAACTATTAAGCGCATAGAGAGTGGCGGTTAGTGAGTCGGCCGAGATACCGCTTAACAATCCCTGCGAGATCACGTTCGGGTCGGTAATGACGGTCGCGGCCTGGTAGGTGGACGGCGTATAGTTCCCGATCAGGATGTTGTTGACCGTCGCTGACGTAACCGATTCGTTGCTTTGAGCAATGGCCACGGCGCTCGTGCTAAGGCAAAGAATAAGGATAAGGGTTCGCATAGGGTTCAATTACCGATTATTGAATGCTTTCTTTACAAATACCCGGTCAGGCAATATTACCTGGATAATATATACACATGTCGGCAATCCGGACAGCCCGTTGACATCAAAGGCATTGGTCCCCCGGGCACCCTCGAATTGTACACCGCGCAACACCGCACCCCTGCTGTCGAGCACGCGGATTCCGACCGGTTCGGTTTGCGATAGATTCATCCGCACAGTGAACTGGTCCGTGAACGGGTTAGGTGTTATAGCAACCACCGAACTGTTGGCGGTGGGCGCCAGCGTAACGATATTACTATAGGCCACGTTACCGCTGCCATCCGTCCACGATAGCCGGTAGTTGTTGGACACATCGGCGATTGGATCGACATCTGTAAAGGAATGATTGACGGTGCTGTTCGTTCCGGTGCCCGCCACTGTACCGATCGTCGTATAGTTCGCGCCATCGACCGATCGCTGTATGGTAAAGCTGGTTGCGGTTGTTTCGTCATAGGACGTCCAGCTCAGCACATTGCCCTGGTCCGTGCTGCGACCGGTGAAGGAGCCCAGCGTGCTGGCGAGTACGACGGACACGTTTATGGTATAGGTGGCTGGGGTCGGGCTTTGTTCTCCCGCGGCATCCTTGAACGCATAGGTGAAAGAGGTGCTGGAGACAGCAGGGTTGATCCACTTGACCTGCAGCAGCACGGGATTGTAATTCAGGATCGTTTCATTCGCGGTGACCGGGCTGCCGGCATAGTAAAGCTGTTCATTGGATGGAAGGGACGTGATCACAACCGCGTAGTTCGCGCCAAGGATGCCGTCTTCTGCATCGGAACCTGTCAGCGGGCCGGGGCTGGTAATGCTGCCGGAGCCGTTGAGCGTTTCCAACGAGTTGAGCGCGGGTTCTCCGATCGTATAGTTCTGGTTGTTGGAGATGGGCAATTGTTCGATCCCGAAGTCAATGCCGGTGACATTGCTGTTCCCCGCGTTGAAGGTGTGGATCAGCGGGCTGGTGTTGACCCAGTTGTTCGGTAAGCTGGTAGCGGGCGCCGGGCTGCCGACCACGCCCTGAAGCGTGGACAAATAGATCTCCACCCCTTGGGCCTACGGGCACGTTGTTGAACGAATACGTGCCGTTGGCGGCCACGGCGGTAGTCGCCGTGACGTCGCCGGAGATCGGGTCGACCAGACTGGCATAGATCGTTCCGCCGGCATTCGTGCCTTGCTCGTTGTTGGTGCGGATATTGTTGAACGTGCCGGCTGCGCTGCCGTCGGCATCATCCCATACGGTACCCGATACGCGAAACGCAGGTAAGGGTCAGAGTACTGGATCGAATTGAGCACGATGCCCCATGCCCAGGTATTGATCAGCCGGGCGTTCCCGAAGTCATTACACTGAACATTGTCGCTGTCGTTCGCGCGACACCGCCATAGTACACGGCGGGAGCCGGGATGGCATTGGTGGGATTGCCGTTACCGTTCCAGGCGCGGCCGATCGTGGTAGCAGTCGGGCGTGACCCCGACGATCGAGTTATCATAGCCCGTGCCGGCTATAGTTATTATTGTATGCCGTACTGGTACACGTAGTCCCGTTATTGGCAATCAGGGTATCGTTCCAGTAGAGGGTCGGATTGGCGGATACGGCGCCAGCCGGCGAGATACCCGGCAACGTTGAATCCGTATACATTGAGCTCGTCATCGTAAATGGGGATATTGATCCGACCTTTCCGGAAGGAAAAGGTGATCGGAAATGTCGTATTGGCGGGCACTGGTTGCCAAGCCCGTCTTTCCCGTTCCAGGAATAGGTGATGATTCCCGGTGACTGGTTGTCGAGCTCGATCCAGAAGTCGGAGGTGTTGGCCTGGTAGCCCGGAATCGCCGTTGAGGTCGAAGAGCAGCCAGTAGTCCCCGGCCTGCGGCGCGTGGAACCGGATATTAAACGGTCCCGGCGGACAGCCCGAGATGACGGGGTCCAGCAGCACCGGCGGGATGGGAAGGGACGATGCCGGATATACTGCCGCATCCGGTGGATTCAGAAAGACGAGATAACCGCCGGTGAGATAGGGTGTGACGAGGTTTGGCAGCACGATCGATCGCCGGTCGTTCGGCCAGTTGCCGGTGTTCTGACAACCAAAGCTGTTGAAGGCCACGATATAGGACAGCGGTTCAAAACCGGTTGACGGAAAGGACACCTTGATCGTCACCGAGTCCGGCGTATAGCCAAAGAATTCCGCGTTGGTCGGCGCCAAGCGGGTCCTGGATATCGTTCTTGGCGGGGTTGTATACGGAGAAGGCCCATTCGTTACAGTGGACGCGGCCCGTCACCCGGGTGCGCCCTGAGCGACGGTCAGATCAAAATATTTCGACAGCATGGATTCGCCGCCGGTCGATATGGCGTGTTGCCGCCGTCCTGCGCTGCGATAGAAAGTGACATAATAGTCGCCGTTCATGGTCGGGTGTGAAGATCACGGGGATATATCCGTCGGCAGGTGATGCCGCCGATCTGCGGTCCGGTAATGCGCCTGGACATACGTGCTGATAAAACCTGCCGATCCGGCGGTGCTGGCAAGGTGGATCGGATAACCCGGTACCAGGGCGCCGGTAGGGTCGTAGAGATTCATATAAACATCGGAGTAAGTGCGTGATCGGCGTCGCGGGGGACAGGGTCTCCCAGTTGAAGCCGTAGTAGAAGGTCTCCGTCGTATAGTTCGTTAATATGTATATAAATGCGGTCGTCGACCGGACAGTTGAGATAGCTGCCGACATTACCAAGCGGAAAGGTGGTGGTCGTGGAGACGATCAGCCCGGTACCGTTGGTGGCGTTGGGCATGACCTGCTCTGGTTCCTTCGGCACGGAGGCTTTGCGGGCTCAGCACGACGGCAGGCATAGGATAGGGCATAACAGGATAAGGTTCCTGCGCGTGTAAACAGGTTTCATAAGGAATGGATTAAGGTGATCCAATCTATAGGAAATCCGGACTGTTGTCAACGGAAGCTCCGACAGGGTTTTAGCTAGGTTAATAGTGCAAGGACTTTACCGCGAGTTTGGAAGGACAATGGCTGGAGGGAGGCAGCCTATGGATTACATAAAATTATATATCATATTATAGGACGATGGATCCTGATGAAAGTTTTCCACATTAAGGGGAATACTTATCTATTACGGTGATGGATGGATACCTAGTTTTCTCGATGCAGGTGACGAGGCTGGTTGCCATTCGGGGATGGCAATCCCATAGGTATCACGGATATGGGTCTTGTCGAGGAGGGAATAACGGGGGCGTTTGGCGGGAGTAGGATATTGGTGGTGGGGATGGGGTTGACTATCGGGGCTGCCGATGAGTTCGCGGATGGCGAGGGCAAATTCGTACCAGCTGATACGGCCTTCGTTGCTGTAGTGAAGATACCGGGGATGAAGATTTCTGGTGCCGGCGATGATGTGGAGGATGGCGGCGGCGAGATCGGCGGCATAGGTAGGGGAGCCGATCTGGTCGTTGACCACATTGATGGGGGTCGTTCCTTCATCAGGCGGATCATGGTCTTGACGAAGTTGTTGCCGAATTCGGAGTAGACCCAGGAGGTGCGGATGATGATGGTGGCGCCGCCGGGTATTGTTAAGGCCTGGCGTTCGCCCTCGAGTTTGGAGGCGCCATAGATATTGATGGGGCCGGTGGGATCGCTCTCCTTTCAGCGGGGTATCGGAGCTGCCGTCGAATACATAGTCGGTAGAGATATGGATGAGTCGGGTGCCGTTGTCGCGGCAGGCGGCGGCGAGGTAGCCGGCGGCGTCGCCGTTGATGCGAAAGGCGCTTTCTTTTTCGGATTCGGCTTTGTCGACGGCGGTATAGGCGGCGCAGTTGATGCACCAGTGGGGTTGTTCGCGGGCGAAGAAGGTGTTGAGGCGTCGGGGTCGTCGATGGGAAGGGTGGCGCGGTCGAAAAAGAAGAAATTGAAAGGCGGGGAAGGTCGGTCGGCGAGGACTCGCAGTTCGCGGCCCAGCTGGCCGTTGGCGCCGGTGACGAGGATATTTTTGCATGTTGGCCGCATCCTTTGTTAAAAATTATTCCGGCATTCGGCAAAAAGAGGTAGGTCAAGATCCTTTGCAGAGACGATGGCTTTTCCGGCCGGGATCTGCCAGTCGATATTCAATTGCGGGTCATCGTAGCGGATGCCGCCTTCACTTTCCTTGTGATAAAGGGCATCGCATTTATAGGAGACTGTCGCCGTTTCGCTGAGGACGGAAAAGCCATGGGCGAAGCCGCGGGGGATAAGGAGTTGGCGTTTGTTGTCGGCGGAGAGTTCCACGCCGACGTATTTGCCATAGGTCGGAGAAGCCGTGGCGGATGTCGACGGCGACGTCGAGTATCCTGCCCTGGAGGACCCGGACGAGCTTGGTCTGGGCATGCGGATCGAGCTGATAGTGGAGGCCGCGGATGACGCCATAGGTGGGAAAAGGATTGGTTGTCCTGGACAAACTGGTTGTCGATACCCTTCCTTGTGAAAGATTTGTTCGTTATAGGATTCGAAGAAATATCCGCGCTCGTCTTTATAGACGGCGGGTTCGAAGATCAGTAAGTCCGGGATGTCGGTTGTCATGAAAGGGCATAGCTTATCTTTTAACGTATTGCTCGTGTGTAATAGTTCTGATAGTCGCCGGAGGTCACTGCTTTTACCCAATCCTGGTTGGCGAGGTACCAGTCGACGGTTTTTTCCAGTCCTTCTTCGAATTGCAGGGAAGGTTTCCAGCCCAGTTCCTTGTTGAGTTTTGTGGCATCGATGGCATATCGGAGGTCATGACCGGGCCGGTCTTTGACAAAGGTGATGAGTCTGGCCGATTCCCGGGGCGCGGCCCAAGTTTCTTGTCCATGATGCTGCACAGGAGGTGGACGATATCGATGTTCTTCCATTCGTTAAAGCCGCCGATATTGTATTTCTCCCCGGTCTTTCCCGTGATGGAAGATGGTGTCGATGGCCCGGGCATGGTCTTCGACATAGAGCCAGTCGCGGACGTTCTCGCCCTTGCCATAGACCGGCAGGGGTTTATGATGAAGGATGTTGTTGATCATCAGAGGGATCAGCTTTTCCGGGAAATGGTGTGAGCCGTAGTTATTGGAGCAGTTGGAGAGGATGACGGGCATGCCGTAGGTATGGTGCCAGGCCATGACGAAATGGTCGGAAGAGGCTTTGGAGGCGGAGTAGGGAGAGCGGGGGTCGTAGGGCGTTTCTTCGGTGAAGAATCCTTCGGCGCCCAGCGATCCGTAGACTTCGTCGGTGGAGACGTGGTAGAAGAGTTTGCCTTCGCAGGATCTTTTCTCCAGGCGGCATGGGCGACGTGGAGGAGGTTGGCGGTGCCGAGTACATTGGTGCGGACAAAGGCCAGCGGGTCCATGATGGAGCGGTCGACATGGCTTTCGGCGGCCAGGTGGATGACGGCATCGAAGTGGTATTTGGCAAAGAGCTCCTGGATGCGGGCCTCGTCGGTGATATCGGCCTTTTCGAAATGATAGTTGGGGGCGTGTCTCGACGTCTTTGAGGTTGGCCAGGTTGCCGGCGTAGGTGAGGGCGTCCAGGTTGACGATCCGGTAGTGCGGGTATTTGTTGACGAAAAGCCTGACGACATGGGATCCGATAAAGCCGGCGCCGCCGGTGATCAGGATGGTCTTTTGTGATATGTCTGTCATTACAGGCTCCAGTATTTTCTGTTAGCAATTTTGTTCTTGTAGGTTCCTTTCAGGTCTGCGATGAGGGCGCCTTCGCGGGTGATGGAGGTGAAATAGGCGTCATCGAGATCTTTATATGGTGCATGGGGCACGGTGATGATCACGGCGTCATAGTCGTCGGACGGTTTGCGTGGTCAGGTGCAGGCCATATTCTTCGTGTACTTCTTCTTCCATCGGCATAGGGGTCTTCGACGTCGACGTGATATTGAAGGCCAGCAGTTCTTTCACGGCATCGACGATCCGGGAGTTGCGGATATCGCTGACATTTTCCTTGAACGTCACGCCTTTTACCAGCACTTTCGGTTCATTGGAGATGCGAAGGACATGGGTGATGATCTTGCGGGCGACATATTTGGCCATATCGTCATTGATATAACGGGAGGAGGCGATGACTTTGGATTCGTAGCCGAGGGCCGCGGCCTTATAGGTCAGGTAATAGGGATCGATGCCGATGCAGTGTCCGCCTACGAGACCGGGCTGGAATTTCAGGAAGTTCCATTTGGTGCCGGCGGCTTCGATGACATCGTAGGTATTGATGGACATGCGGTCGAAGATAAGCGATAATTCGTTCATCAGGGCGATGTTGAGGTCGCGCTGGGTGTTCTCGATGATCTTGCTGGCTTCTGCGACTTTGATGGAGGGGGCGCGGTGGACGCCGGCATCGACGACAAGGGAGTAGGTCTTTGCGATTTCGTCGAGGGCGAGCGGGGTATTGCCGGAGACGACTTTGATGACGGTGCGGAGGGTATGTTTTTTATCGCCGGGGTTGATGCGTTCGGGGGAGTAGCCGAGGCTGAAGTCGCCGTTTCCAGGCTGAGGCCGGAGATCTTTTCGAGGATCGGTAGACAGTCTTCCTCGGTGCAGCCGGGATAGGTAGTGGATTCGTAGACGACGTAGTCGCCTTTTTTCAGCGCCTTTCCAACCGTTGTGGAGGCGCCGATCAGCGGTTTCAGGTCGGGTACATTGTATTTGTCTACGGGGGTGGGAACGGCTACGATAAAAAAGCGGGCTTGTTTGAGGATTTCTATGTCATCGGTGAAGACGATATCGCGGCCCTCAAATTCTTTGGCGTCAACTTCTTTGCTGGGGTCGATGTGCGTTGCGCATCATGTCGATGCGGCTGGCTGTTGATATCAAAGCCGATGACGGAGATCTTCCGGGCAAATTCAAGCGCGATGGGCAGGCCGACGTAACCAAGTCCGATAACGGCCAATTTCGCCCGTTCGGGCTGGTCAGGTCATCGTAAATCTTTGCGTGCTGCATATGTGGATTCTAACTTCTGCTGATAAATTCTTTGGGTTGCCGTGTCCATTCTTCGGCGGGCAGGGACTTGAAGTATTCATAGGTGATCTTCGAGACCTTCCTTGCGCTCCACTTTCGGTTCCCATCCGAGGATCTGTCTTGGCGCGGGTGATATCGGGCCGGCGTTGTTTGGGGTCATCTTCGGGGAGCGGCCGGTAGACGATCTTCTGTTTGGTGCCGGTGAGGGCGATGACCTCTTCTGCGAATTGCTTCAGGGTGATCTCGGAGGGGTTGCCGATATTGACCGGCAGGTGGTAGTCGCTGAGCAGGAGGCGATAGATGCCTTCCACGAGGTCGTCGACATAGCAGAACGAGCGGGTCTGGCTGCCGTCGCCGAATACGGTCAGGTCTTCGCCGCGCAGGGCCTGGCCGATGAAGGCCGGAAGGGCGCGGCCGTCGTTGAGGCGCATCCGCGGGCCGTAGGTATTGAAGATACGGACGATTCGGGTCTCGAGGCGATGGAAATTATGATAGGCCATGGTCATGGCTTCCTGAAATCGTTTGGCTTCGTCATAGACGCCGCGGGGGCCGACGGGGTTGACGTTACCCCAGTATTCTTCGGTCTGCGGGTGGACGAGGGGATCGCCATAGATCTCGGAGGTGGAGGCGACGAGGATGCGGGCGCGTTTGGATTTTGCCAGACCGAGGCAATTATGGGTTCCGAGTGACCCGACTTTAAGGGTTTGGATGGGGATTTTGAGATAGTCGATCGGGCTGGCAGGGGAGGCGAAATGGAGGATGAATCTTACGTCACCGGGAACATGGATGAATTTGCTGACATCGTGGTGATAGAATTCAAAATGTTCGAGTCTGAACAGATGTTCGATATTCCTGAGGTCGCCGGTGATGAGGTTGTCCATGCCGATGACATGGTATCCTTCGCGGATGAAACGGTCGCAGAGATGGGACCCCAG
Organism: uncultured Chitinophagaceae bacterium; assembly: GCA_963846405.1. Classification (GTDB taxonomy): domain Bacteria; phylum Bacteroidota; class Bacteroidia; order Chitinophagales; family Chitinophagaceae; genus Puia. The sequence continues at coordinate 16,576 of CAWJVU010000001.1, forward strand.
GAACCCTGCTGCACCGGTGATCAATACGCGCTCTTTGCTCATGATATCGAAAGTTATTGTTTGTTTGGCTTTCCGGTTACCGTCGGCGGGGGCCCGTGCCGATGCTTTCGTAATAGAATCCCAACTCGCGGATGGCGGCGATATCGAACAGGTTACGGCCGTCGAAGATCACTTTGTTCTTCAGCGAAGTGACGATCTTCAGGAAATTGGGCGTCCGGAATTCGTTCCATTCGGTAGCGATGATGAGGGCATCGGCGCCTTCGAGGGCTTCGTATTGGCTCTCGGCATAGGTGACCTTGTCGCCGATGAGGCTGCGGACATTGTTCATGGCTTCGGGGTCGAATACGCTGAGCGTGGCGCCTTCTGTCAGTCAGGGCGTCGATCATGTACAGAGCCGGGGCTTCGCGGATGTCGTCGGTATTGGGTTTGAAGGCCAGACCCCAGAGCGCAAAGTGGTGGCCTTTCAGGTTGTCCTTGAAAATATTTGTTGATCTTGGGCAGCAGGTGGAGTTTTTGCCGTTCGTTGACGTCCATGACGGCGTTGAGGATCTTGAAGTCGTAGCTCACCTCCTCGGAGGATTTCACAAGGGCCTGGACATCTTTTGGAAAGCAGCTGCCGCCATAGCCGATGCCGGGGAAGAGGAAGCGTTTGCCGATGCGTTCGTCGCTGCCGATGCCTCGTCTGACCATGTCTACGTCGGCGCCAAGCCGTTCGCAGAGCAGGGCGATTTCGTTCATAAAGGTGATCTTGGTAGCAAGGAAGGAATTGGCGGCGTATTTGGTGAGCTCGGCGGAGCGTTCGTCCATGTAAGATGATGGGGTTGCCCTGGCGGACGAAGGGGGCATAGAGGTCGCCCATGACCTTGCGGGCCCGATCGGTAGGAGGCGCCGATGACGACGCGGTCGGGTTTCATGAAGTCGTCTACGGCTACGCCTTCCCGGAGGAATTCGGGATTGGAGACGACGTCGAATTCGACTTTGACATTTTTTGCGATGGCGGCCTGGACTTTCTCGGCGGTGCCGACGGGGACGGTGCTTTTATCGACGATGACCTTATATTCTTTGAGCAATCCGCCGAGCTGCTCGGCTACGCCAAGGACATATTTCAGAGTCGGCGGAACCGTCTTCGCCGGGCGGCGTGGGCAGCGCGAGGAAGATGATCTGGGCATCTCGGATGCCTTCTTCGAGGTTGGTGGTGAATTTGAGCCGTTCTTCCTTCAGGTTACGCAGAAAGAGTTTTTCGAGACCGGGTTCATAGATGGTGATCTGTCCGGTTGACAGCTTTTCTACTTTCTTAGCATCAATGTCGACACAGCTGACATCGTTGCCGGTCTCTGCAAAACAGGTTCCCGTCACAAGCCCAACATATCCGGTCCCAATTACTGCAATTTTCATAATGATGTTTTCTTTAGGTTATAACTCAGTTTTTGTCTACGAATTCCAGGACGGCGGTAGTGATGGCATGCAATTGTTCTTCGTCGAGTTCCGTATGCATAGGGAGCGAGATCACCCGTTCCGTTAGCCAGTCGGTGACCGGCAAGTGGTATTTGCTACCGCCGGAAGCAGCGAACATCTGCTGCCGGTGGGCGGGTACGGGATAGTAGATCATTGAAGGGATGTTCCTTGCGGCGAGGTATTCATTCAGGCCGTTGCGGTCGACCCCTCGAGGAGCAGCGTATACTGATGAAAGACGTGGTGGCTATAGGCCGCCCGGTAGGGCGTAGTGATCTTAGGGTGGCTCGCAAAGGCTTTGTCATAATAATCAGCGGCTGCCCGTCTGGCCACGATATATTCATCCAACCGTTTCAGCTTGACATTCAGAATGGCAGCCTGGATAGAGTCCAGGCGGCTGTTGCATCCTACCATTTCGTGATAATAGCGCTTGTTCTGTCCGTGATTGGCGATCATTTTTAACCGCGTAGCTAACGCATCATCGTCAGTAAATATTGCTCCGCCGTCGCCGTAACAGCCCAAATTCTTGGAAGGGAAGAAGGAGGTGCAGCCGATCGTTCCGATGGCCCCGGTCTTCTTGCGTCTCCCGTCCCCTGCCGTGTATACGCTGCCGATGGCCTGGGCATTGTCTTCGATGACGTAGAGGTTATGGCGTCCGGCGATGGCCATGATCTCGTCCATCGGCGCGGCATGTCCGTACAGATGAACGGGTACGATGGCTTTTGTCCGGGGGGTAATGGCGGCTTCGAGCGCAGCGGGATCCATGCAGAAGGTCCTGGGGTCGACGTCGACGAAGACCGGGGTGAGACCAAGTAGGGCGACGACCTCCGTCGTGGCGATATAGGTGAAGGAGGGAGTGATGACCTCGTCGCCGGGCTGGAGGTCGAGGGCCATCATGGCGATCTGGAGGGCATCGGTGCCGTTAGCGCAGGGGATGACATGCCGGGAACCGTTGTAGGCGGCGAGGCCGGTGGCGAATTCGGTAACGGCCGGCCCGTTGATGAAAGCGGCGCTGTTTATGACGGCGGAGATGGCGGTATCGACTTCACTCTTTATTTTTGTATATTGCTGCTTCAGATCTACCATTTGGATGGGCCGCATAAACTTTCCTTGATTTAAACGCTAAATTTGAGATCCGCCTCCGGTGGATCGGGGGCACAAACCTACTGCAAAATTGTGGTTTTAACATTAAATGATCGAAGTTGAGTATTTTCTTTATCATGTTTTTTTGTGGTTTTATAAGATCGGGATCCGGCTGGTAGCGCCCTGGAATCGAAGGCCCGAGCGTGGCTGGATGGGCGGAAGAGGAATTTTTGAACGGATGGAGGCAGCGTTAAGATCGAGTGGTTCGGCTTCGCGGACGAGCCCGTTGTCTGGATGCATTGCAGTTCGCTGGGAGAGTTCGAGCAGGGACGGCCGGTAATCGAGGCGCTTGCGCCGGGGAGCGCCCGGGGACCAGGGTCGTGCTGACATTCTTCTCGCCTTCGGGCTATACGGCAAAAAAAGATTATGCGGGGGCGGATCATATTTTCTATCTGCCATTGGACAGTCCTGGAAATGCCCGGCAGTTTCATCGACCTGGTAAAGCCATCACTGGTGTTATGGGTAAAATATGATTACTGGTATTATTTCCTGGTGGAGTTGAAGAAACGGAATATTCCGATGTTGCTGGTCTCCGGGGTATTCCGGCCGGATCAGCCTTTCTTTCGCTGGTATGGACGGCTGCACCGGTATATGCTGGAATGTTTTACCCATTTGTTCGTTCAAACGGAGACTTCGCGGATTTTGCTGAATGCGGCTGGGGGTGACGGACAACGTGAGCGTCAGCGGGGATACGCGTTTTGACCGGGTTATCGAGATTGCAGAGGAGGGAGAGGCGTTGCCGGCGGTGGAGGCGTTTTGTGGCGGGCAGCCGGTGATCGTGGCGGGCAGCACCTGGGAGGAGGACGAAGAGGAGATGGATCACTATGCCAATACGCATCCGGAGATCCGGTTTATCGTGGCGCCGCATGAGATCAGCGAGGACAGGCTGGCGGAGGTGGAGCGATTGTTCCGGCATTGTGTCCGATATTCCGTTGGGTGCGGAACGCCGGCTCGCGTGGGGTAGTGGGCGCGCGGGGCGTGGGCTCGGGGGCCGGGGATCGGTGTCGCCGGCGTGACCAGGACACGGCCGGGCTGGCCGGAGCCGAATGTGCTGCTGATCGACAATATCGGGATGTTGTCACGGCTATATCGGTATGCGACTATGGCGTATGTCGGCGGAGGTTTTGGCGATGACGGGGTTCACAATGTACTGGAGGCGGCGGTGTATGGCAAACCGGTGGTATTATGGGCCGGTGATCGAGAAATATATTGAGGCGGTGGAATTGACTGAAAGCGGGGGCGGGATCGTGATCGACAGTGCGTTGGAAGCAGAGAAGGTGTTCGATCGCCTGCTTGTAGTGACCACGAGCGGGAAGAGATGGGGAAGGCTTCCCGGGATATGTACATTCCAGAAAAGGGGCAACGGCGCGGATCCTTTCGTATATCTATGACGCAAAAAATTTTGGAAATTTAATTTTTTGCTCAAAACCATTGATGTCTGGAACCGAACTTCGTTCGGTTCGGTTCAGGAAAACCGTCTTTTAACGAGCTGATAAAAATGGCGGGTGATATCGCTATTTTCGTCCCAGCCGAGCTTGACCTTCAATTCCCGTTCCATCCAATATTCGGCTTCGGGCAGGATGCGGAAGCCGTTGATGGTCTTGATGCTGCGCTCGTACATGGCTTCATCTCCCCTAAACAGTTGATTGACAAATACATATCGATCGTTGATCCCGATGGCCTTCTTTAAGATCGCGGACCGGGGCGTCATTGAGGGCGGAGCGGAGGTCGACGATATCGGATTTGAGTTTTTCGTTGAGGGAGGATCCATTGCCGCCGATGATATCGTTGATCTCCCGGGCTTTTCTGGGAGAGGGTGAATCGGTCGATCGGCTTCTCGGCAAGGGGGTCGAAGGGCCAGACGCCGCGCTCGGGCTCTTTGCCACGGGCAAGGGGCGCGGCGACGGCAGTGCCATTGGTGGCGGCAACCTGACCTCCATTGGTGGCGGGCACTCCATTGACGACGGGCACTCCGTTGGTAACCGGACCTCCATTGGCAACGGGAACCGGTACCTGTGCGGCGGGCGAGGCGACGACCGGGACAACCTTCTGCGGGACTTCGGCAGGCGATGGACTGATTTTTGCGGCCGATGGCATCATAACCGCTATCTTCGTCGGCATGACCTGGCCGGGGCCGGCTGGCTGGCCAGGAGTCGGAGTTCGGCTTCCAATAGCTGGGCGGTCTGGAGCATTTGGGATGGTTCGGCCTTACGGTCGAATTGCTCCATCAGCTGGGATATCAGTTCTTTTAGTCGTTCCATGCTAGGTACTTAAGAGGCGTATGGGTTAGTAAGTGTGCTTACTTATAAAGTTATAACAAATTCCGAACCTAATTTATATGTATCTATGTTCATAGAGCCTCATTTAACAAGAGAAAAACGAGGTTGGATCGAAGTCATTTGCGGGTCCATGTTCTCCGGGAAAACGGAGGAATTGATCAGACGGCTAAAACGTGCTAAAATTGCCAATCTGAGGGTTGAGATCTTTAAGCCGGCCATCGACACCCGGTATCATGAGCAGAAGATCGTATCCCACGACGAAAATGCCATCCAATCCACCCCGATCGAATCTTCAACATCCATCCTCCTGATGGCCGGCGAAGTCGATGTGATCGGGATAGACGAAGCCCAGTTCTTTGATGATCAACTCCCTGAAGTCTGCGATCAGCTTGCGCTTCGCGGGATCCGGGTGATCGTTGCGGGTCTGGACATGGACTACAGGGCCAAACCGTTCGGGCAAATGCCTAACCTGCTGGCCAAAGCAGAATATATCACCAAGTTGCATGCCATTTGTGTCAAATGTGGAAATATAGCCAACTATTCCTACCGGAAGAACCCGGACGGCGGACAGGTCATTTTGGGCGAAAAAGACCTCTATGAGCCCCGATGCAGGCATTGTTATAACAACCTGCCGTAGCCAGGATTAAGGATTTTTAACGAATCATTTAATTATGAAAAGCGGTTTTTCACAAATCTGGGCGCTGTTCAAGAAAGATCTCCTGCTGGAGGTAAGGCAGCAATATAGCTTTTATGGCGTACTGTTGTATGTGGCCTCAACCATTTTCGTGCTCTATCTGGCCATGGGCCAGCCGGAGGCGGATGTCTGGAAGGGATTATTTTGGATGATCCAGTTGTTCGTCTGTGTCAATGCGGTAGCGAAGAGTTTCCTGCAGGAGGGACGGGGCAGGTTATTGTATTTCTATTCGATCACGGGGGCCGCGAACTTCATCCTGTCGAAAATGTTGTTCAATGCGCTGCTGATGCTGGGATGAGTCTGCTGAGCCTGGGATTGTTCGTACTGATGCTGGGTGATCCGATGCCGGACCGCAGTCACATTTCATCGGGATCAGCTGTCTTGGAGGCGTGAGCCTTAGCCTGGTATTTACCTTCTTGGCGGCGATCGCAGCGCGTGCACAACAAAGCGCCGCGCTGATGGCGATCCTGGGTTTTCCGTTGGTTATCCCGCAATTGTTATTGCTCAGCAAAATATCCAATGTTGCATTCTCCTCCGTTCTCCAGGGCGGATTCGGTTGGATGATCACGGTGCTGGTAGCGCTGGACGTTCTCATCATCGTGCTGTCGCTCATTCTTTTTCCTTTTCTTTGGAAAGACTGAATTCCCCTAATTTTGCGTCCTAAACCCCAGCAGGGCCAACTTTATGTTTCGTAAAAACTGGTGGAAAATATTGTGTGTCATCTTATTGGTCTATACAATTATAGCCGGTTTCCTGGGCGCCGTTCCCGCAAAGCCTATTCTGAACGAGACCATCCGCAATCTCTATTTTCATGTCGGGATGTGGTTTGCGATGATGGTCCTTTTCACCGTGTCAGCGATTTATTCGGTGCTATATTTACGCACGGGCAAACCCTTGCATGATATCTATGCGTTAGAGTATGCAAAGGGCGGGATCCTGTTCGGTTGTATGGGACTTCTCACCGGCTCGATCTGGGCCCGGTATACCTGGGGGGCCTTCTGGAGCAATGACCCAAAACAACTCGGCGCAGCCATCGCCCTCCTGATCTATTTTGCTTACCTGGTCTTGCGGAATTCGATGACGGATATAGATAAGCGGGCGCGGATCGGAGCGGTATATAATATTTTTGCGTATGCGATGCTGTTTCCGACGATCTTCATCATTCCGCGGATGGTGGATAGTCTTCACCCTGGGGGAATGGGCAATCCGGCGATGGATACCAAAGATATCGATCCGAGGATGGAGCTTGTCTTCTGGCCGGGCGCCGTCCCGGGTTGGGCGTTGCTCGGCGTATGGATCACTACCCTTCGTATCCGACTGAAGCTGCTCGCTGAAAAAAAACTCTCGCATGCATAACAAAGTTCACCGCTGGTTACTTCTATCGCTGTCCTTGCTATCCGGATTAATGGTTCACGCGCAGGATTCGACGGCTGGCAAGCCGGTAGAGATGGCTGACCGGTTGAGGGCGGATGGAAAAATATATGTGGTTGTCGCCGTGCTGCTCACAATATTTATCGGGATCCTTGCGTATGTTATCCGGCTGGACCGAAAGATCAGCCGTTTAGAAAAGAAGTAGTATTTTTTAAAAATTCAACGATATGCCAGAAAATATCGACGTTTTGCCAAGCCAGGTGGAATACAAATTTTTCGCAGCCGTAGAAAAAAGTTTTGATAAAGCTGCGGCTTTTACGAGTTGGGATCCGGGTATCCTCGAGCAGATCAAACAATGCAATGCCGTTTATCGCATGTTCTTTCCCGTCAAGATCGGTGACAAGATCGAGGTGATCAAAGCCTATCGCGTTCAACATTCCCAGCACAAAACACCCTGTAAAGGCGGTATCCGGTTTGCCCTGTCGGTAAACCTGGACGAAGTAGCGGCCCTCGCGGCGCTGATGACCTTTAAGTGCGCGATCGTCAACGTACCGTTTGGCGGGGCAAAGGGCGGGATCAGCATCGACCCGAAAAAATACACGCCCTATGAGCTGGAGAAGATTACCCGGCGCTACACATCGGAACTCATCAAAAAGAACTTTATCGGCCCGGGTACGGACGTTCCGGCGCCGGATTATGGAACGGGTGAGCGGGAGATGGCGTGGATCCTGGATACGTATATGAGTATGCGACCCGGCGAGGTCGATGCGTTGGCTTGTGTGACCGGCAAGCCGGTCTCGCAGGGCGGAGTAAGAGGCCGCCGCGAGGCTACGGGGCTTGGGGTTTTCTATGGGATCCGGGAGGTTTGTCTTATGGAAGAGATTATGAAGCGGCTAAAGCTGAAGCCCGGTGTCGAAGGGAAGACAGTGGTTGTACAGGGCCTCGGCAACGTAGGTTATCATGCAGCAAAGTTTTTCCGGGAAGGCGGGGCGAAGGTAATCGCGTTGGCGGAATATGAGGGTGCGATCATGAACCCCGAAGGGCTCAACGAGGAGGAAGTTTTTCAGCATCGGAAGAAGACAGGGACCATCCTGAATTTCCCGGGGGCCAAAAATATTGCCAAATCGGGTGACGCGCTTGAACTGGATTGCGATATCCTCATCCCGGCGGCGCTGGAGAATGTGATCAACGGGGAGAATGCGCCGCGGATCAAAGCAAAGATCATTGGTGAGGCTGCCAACGGACCGCTGACCCCGGAGGCGGATGAGGTCTTTATCAATAAGGGCATCCTGGTGGTGCCGGATATGTACTTGAATGCCGGCGGCGTAACCGTCTCGTATTTCGAGTGGTTGAAGAACCTGAGCCATGTGCGCTATGGGCGGATGGAAAAGCGGTTCACCGAAAATATGAATACGCATATCCTCACCCAGATCGAAGGCCTGACCGGGAAGAAAGTCAGCCAAAAGGAGAAAGAGTTTATCATGCACGGCGCTGACGAAGTAGACCTCGTGTATAGCGGTTTGGAGGAGACCATGATCGCGGCGACGCGCGAGATCATGGATGCCTGGAAGGCGAATCCGAAGATCCCGGATATGCGCACAGCCGCGTACGTGGTGGCGATCAACAAGGTGGGGACGTCGTATGCGGAGTTGGGGATTTTCCCGTAGAAACCGAACACGGATCGTTCGGAAACGGACAGGGCTTGGGCAGAGGATTCTAATAATGCGCTGATTGTCAATTTCGAAGATTGTGGCACTCGGATTGGGTCAGGTTGGGCATGATACCCAATTTTCTAAAGATCACGTTCCGGAATCTCCGGAAGAACAGCAGCTATAGTCTTTTAAACATATTCGGCCTCGCGATCGGGATCACCTGCGCGGGGCTTATTTTTTTGTGGGTGGAGAATGAGATGAGCTGGGATCAGTTCCTGCCGAAGAAAAACCGGCTGGCGGTGATCCATGAGAATCAGACTTACCAGGGAAAGGTGCGGACTACCTGGAGCACGCCGAGGCTGATGGCAGCGGCGATCGTGAAGGAGATACCGGGAGTGGCGGCGGCCTGCCGGGTGGATCCTGACAACGAGCTGTTTGGTGTGGGTGAAAAGTCATTATACGAAGCGGGCGCGTGGGTGGACTCCAGCTTTTTCGGGATTTTCCAACGGCCCTTTCTGGAAGGGAATGCGCGTACGGCTTTCCTGCATCCGTCCGATATCGTGATCACGGAGACGGTGGCCCGGCAGTTGTTTGGTAACCAGTCGGCGATAGGCCGGACGATCCGGATGAACAACAAGAAAGATTACGACGTAACGGCGGTCATCGAAGATTTCCCGGCAAATTCCACGTTGCAGTTTCGTTGGTTGGCGCCGATGAGTACCGCTTATTTCACGGACAACGATATCCAAACAAATAATTGGGGAATGAATTCGACGACCACATATGTGGAACTGGCCCCGGAGGCGAGCGTGGAAGCGGTGAATGCCCGGCTGAAGAATTACATCGCTACGAAGAGAACGGACGTGGTGGGTGCGCCGGTTTGTTTTCTGTTCGGCGCGAACGACTGGCATTTGCGTGCCGAATACGAGGATGGCAAGCAGGTGGGCGGTGAGATACAGTATATCCATTTATTCACGGTGATCGCGTGGATCATTTTGTTGATCGCGTGTATCAATTTCATGAACCTCGCCACGGCACGCAGTGAAGGTCGGGCAAGGGAGGTTGGCGTGAGGAAGGTGCTGGGGGCCGCCAGGCGGGAATTGATCGGGCAGTTCATCGGGGAATCGATCTTCCTGTCAGCGGTGGCGGCTGCTATCGGGCTTGCACTTATCACGATCGTATTGCCGCTGTTCGATGCCCTGACGGGCAGGGAACTGACGCTGGCGTTGGGGAATCCCACGCATTGGGCGGCGATAGTGGCCGTCACGGTGGTTTGCGGGCTGGTGGCGGGAAGCTATCCGGCCCTGTACCTGTCTTCCTTCAACCCGGTATTTGTCTTCAAAGGGATCCGGATCAGGGGCATAGGTGCGTCGGTTGTCCGGAAGGGTTTGGTGATCACCCAGTTCACGGTATCGATCACGCTCATCATCAGTACGGTCATCATCTATCAGCAATTGAAGCATATCCTCACGCGGGACCTCGGGTATGACAAGAACAATCTCCTTACTATGAAGGTGCGCGGGAATATGGCGCCGCATTTTAAACAGATCCGGCAAGACCTGCTGAATACGGGGGTGGTGGAAAATGCGGGGCTGAACAGCTACAATACCATTTACATCGGGGATAACGGATCCGGGGTCAGTTGGGACGGTAAGGATCCGCGGCAGGAAGTACTCATCTCGTGGCGGGCGGTAACGCCGGGGTTCCTCGCAACGGCGGGAATGCATTTGCTGGATGGCCGCGATCTGCGTGCCGACCTGCCGGCAGCAGATAGCAACCATGTCATTATTACCGAGACTCTGGCGAAGATGATGGGTAAGGGCAGCGCAATAGGTAAGAAACTGAAATATACCTGGGGCGGGTCTTCGACGGTGATCGGCGTGGTAAAGGACTATATATATGGCGATATGTATGGAAGTCCGGACCCTGTTGCCTTCTATTACGACAGTACGGATGCAAGGCTGATGTATGTGCGTTATAAAGCAGGAGTCCGGCCGGATGCGGCGCTGGCGGCGATCGGGGCGGTGATGAAAAAGGATAATCCCGCATATCCGTTCGATTACCAGTTTGTCGATACGGTGTTCAATAGTCTGTTTGCGAGCGAAAAGCTGATGGGGGTGTTGTCGCGGCTATTTGCGGGGCTGGCGATATTGATTTCCTGTCTGGGATTGTTCGGGTTGTCGGCATATACGGCAGAGCGACGGACGAGGGAGATTGGCATCCGGAAGGTGCTTGGGGCGAGCGTCAGCGGGATCACGCGCTTGTTATCGCGGGAGTTCCTGGTGCTGGTGGGATTGTCGGCGTTGATCGCTTTTGCGGTGGCGGGGATTGCGATGAGCCGGTGGCTGGAGCAGTACCACTACCGGATCTCGATCCAGTGGTGGGTGTTTGCGGTCGCGGGCGTCGCGGCGGTGGGGATTGCGCTGGTCACCATAAGTTTTCAGTCGATCAAGGCGGCGTTGATGAATCCGGTGCGGAGCTTGCGTTCGGAATAATTTTCTTAACTTGACGCATTATGGCGTCGAACAGCACCACGCGCTTCAGCGACCGGGTCGAAGACTATGTAAAATACCGACCCCATTATCCGGAAGTTATCCTTTCATATTTGCGGGATCTCTATAGCTTCGGACCCGGGTGGGTGGTGGCGGATATCGGGTCGGGAACGGGGATCTCGACGGAGTTGTTCCTGCGCTTCGGCAATAAAGTATTTGCGGTCGAGCCTAACCCGGAAATGCGGTCGAAGGCGGAGGAATTACTGGCGGACTATCCAAACTTCGTGAGCGTGGATGGAACGGCCGAGGCGACGGGGCTCCCGGATTCTTCGGTGGACCTGATCGTGGCGGGGCAGGCCTTTCACTGGTTCGATCCTGTACGAACCCGGAAGGAATTCGCCCGGATCGCGCGGCCGGGCGCGGTAGTGGCGCTGATCTGGAATGAGCGGCTTATCCTGTCAGACTTTGAGCGGGAATATGAGGAGTTGATCCTGCAATATGCAGGTGATTACAAAACCATCAATCACAAAAATATTACGGACGCCCGGATCGGCGGATTTTTTCCATCCCCGGTCTTTCAGGTTGTATTCTTTTGCAAATGAGCAGCGGTTTGATTTCGACGGACTGAAAGGAAGGTTATTATCGTCTTCCTATATTCCGAAGGAGGGGCCGGAATTCGCTGCGATGATAGATGCGTTGAAGGATTTGTTCGACCGCCGCGCGGCGAGTGGCTGGGTTCGGGTTGCGTATGAGACCAAAGTATATACCGGAGTGCTCGACTAGCAAATTATTTATCATGAGAATATTGCTTGTCTTTTTGTTTATCATCGGAGCTGCGGCGACACCTGGTCGCGCTCAGTGGCCAACCGGAAAGGTGGTGGAGCAACAGACGGTCCATAGCGCAATCCTGGGGAAGAACGTTCGTTACACGATCTATTTACCGGCCGATTATGGTACATCGGAGCGCTCTTACCCGGTCATATACCTGCTGCACGGCTATACGGATGATAATACAGGATGGCTGCAGTTTGGGGAGATCAACCGGTTGGCAGATAAAGCTATTGCGGAAGGGACGATCCCGCCGATGATCATCGTCATGCCGAATGGGGACAGCAGCTTTTATATCAATTCGTATGATGGAAAAGAGCGGTATGAGGACTTTTTTGTGAGCGAGTTCATTCCGGCGATCGAGAAAATGTATCGGATCAAAGGGGAGAAACGCTTCCGGGGGGTAGCCGGTCTTTCCATGGGCGGATATGGAACGATGATCATGACGCTGAAGCATCCGGAACTTTTTGCGGCCGGTGCGGCATTGAGTGCGGCGGTGTGGGACGACAGTTCCATCATCAAGATGCCGGATGGAATATACGACCGGATTCTTGGGCAATTGTACGGTCGTGCGTTGAAAGGCGGCGATCGGATGAGTGCGACGTTTGCGGCCAATTCGCCCTTGAAGATCGTGGGTACAAAGACGGCCGATGAATTGAAGAAAGTGCGATACTGGATAGACTGCGGAGACGACGATGGACTAAGCAAGGGGAACTGTCTGCTCCATATTGCGCTAATGGACAAGGGCGTGCCGCATGAGTTCCGTGTTCGGGATGGGGCGCATACCTGGACCTACTGGCGGACAGGGATCATCGACGGTCTCGCGTTTATCGGTCAGAGTTTTCACCAGCAATAGGTTATGAAACATTTCTTTCTTTTCTTATTTGGGGTGCTGATGGCTATGGCGGGGTTTAGTCAGCCACGGCACTCAGAAGAACAGTTTTTCGACCGCCGATAACCCGATGATAGAATATATGGGCCGCGTCGATTTCGCGTCTCCAAAGTTGCCACGGTTCGCAAACCCCGGAGTGACGATCCGTTTCCGTTATGGAGGTGCGCAATGCAGGGTCATCCTTCACGACGAGGTTCCGGATGACAAGGTGCATAATTATGTCATCCTCATCTTAGGTGGTGATCTCGGGGTCTATCGGGTAAAGCTGGCTAAGCAGACGGATACGTTGACAATCAATGGGAATGGAAGGGTATGGATGGACGGGGAGGTTCTGCCGAGCGTGGTGCGCCCGAGCTCCACGTTAAGAAAACCCGATCCGCATGGGGAACATCTGGTGACGATCTGTAAGGCGACGGAGGGGATCGGCTGGGTAGAATTCGAAGGCGTTTATGCGGACGCGTTGCTTCCCGCGCCGGCACTCCCCGATCGCAAGATCGAGTTCATCGGCAATTCAATTACCTGCGGATTCGGGAATGATACGAGCGGCATTCCCTGCGGACAGGGAGAGTGGTACGATCAGGAAAATGCGTGGCTGAGCTACGCACCGGTCACGGCCCGCGCGCTGAAGGCTCAGTGGAGTTTGACCGCGGTGTCCGGCATCGGGCTGATTCATAGTTGCTGTAAAATGACCATTACCATGCCGGAGGTGTTTGACCGGATGGATCCACGGGGAAACCGGGGTACTTGGGATTTTAGCAAGTATCAGCCGGATGTGGTGACGATTTGCCTGGGGCAGAATGACGGGATACAGGATTCGGCGACGTTCTGCGGCACCTATATGAATTTCGTGGCATCACCTTCGGGCAGTATATCCGCAAGCTAAGATCGTATTGTTATCGAGTCCCATGGCGGATGCCCAGTTGAAGGCGGAGATGATCCGGTATATTGACGCGGTTGTCGTGGCGACGGGAGATCCGCTGGTATCGGATTTCTTTTTCCGGAAACAGTGGTCCCATGGGTGCGCGACGCATCCGGACGCGCATGACGATGTAGAGATCGCAGGGGAACTGATGCGTTACCTGAAGGGCCTGATGAGCTGGTAGAAATTTGATTTATTGTATTGGTTTCTATTCACTGTAAGTTGGCAGAGCGGCGATCCCGTCGAAATCGGTGAGCCCGCGGATAAAAGCGTGACATTCTTCCCCGTTGGTGATCACAATATATTTGACCGGGATGGCCATGTTATAGCGAAGGACCTGCCAGAGGACGCGGCTGTCGAGCGTTTCGTTCATGGCCTTGCATTCGATCAGCATCCAGGGATGCGCGGCTTGGTCAAAGACGAGCAGGTCGAAACGTTTGGTCAGCTCGCCCAGTTTCATTTTCCTTTCCACGGCGATATAGGAGGCAGGATAATTCTTTACCTGCAGTAAGTATTGGATGAAGTTTTGCCGCACCCATTCTTCGGGGGTGAGGCGTACCCATTGGCGGCGCAGGTCGTCCCAGATCTCCTCCTTGTGCTTCTCCGGCTCACGCAGTTTAAATGGATGGGTAGGATAGTAGATTTTGATCATGGACTAAAACTATTTGTTAAATTTACGAATAATGAAGACAAAAGAAGAAATCGTTAGTAATTGGTTACCAAGGTATACAGGCGAGAAGCCTGGAAAAATTCGGCGAATATATCCTGCTCACCAATTTTGAGAATTATGTTTCGCTTTTTGCGGACTGGCACGGGGTAAAGGTCGTCGGCGAGCACAAGCCGATGCAATGTGCGACAGCAGGGGATATCACGATCATCAATTTCGGGATGGGTAGCCCGGGCGCCGCAACGATCATGGACCTGCTGACGGCGATAAAGCCCAAGGCGGTCTTGTTCCTGGGGAAGTGCGGTGGGTTGAAGAAGCGGAATAAACTGGGGGACCTGATCCTGCCGATCGCAGCCATCCGCGGGGAAGGGACGTCAAGGGATTATTTTCCGCCGGAGGTACCGGCATTGCCGGCATTTGCATTCCAGAAGGCAATTTCGACAACGATCCGCGATTATGGGGTGGATTACTGGACGGGGGTCGTTTATACGACAAATCGCCGGGTTTGGGAGCATGATGAAGTCTTTAAGGAATATCTCCAGAAGGTCCGGGCATATGCGATCGATATGGAGACGGCGACGATCTTTTCGGTTGGGTTCTTATAATAAGATCCCAACGGGAGCGTTGTTGCTGGTGAGCGATCAACCGATGGTGCCGGAGGGGGTGAAGACAGCGGAGAGTGATTTAAAGGTGACAGGGGATTTTGTGGAGCGGCATATCCGGATCGGGATCGATTCGTTAAAGCAATTGATCAATAATGGGCTGACGGTGAGACACCTCAGGTTTTAGGGAGACCATTCGTTACCTTTATGAGGCCCATCGGGCGCCGTATGTCTCCACTCCTATCGATCCAAAATCTTTCCATTGGCTTTGATACCGACGGCGGACTCATGCCCGGCGTGGAGGATATTTGCTGTGACGTCCGGCGGGGCGAGATCGTCGCGCTCGTTGGAGAATCGGGTTCCGGAAAATCCATAACTGCGTTGTCGATCCTGCAGTTGTTGTCGGCACCCCCGGCGCGGGTGTTGGGCGGAGAGATCCGCTTTACCAGGCGGGATGGCCAGGTTATCGACCTGCTGCAACAACCACGCGCAGTCCTGCAGCAAATCCGGGGCGGCGAGATCGGGATGATCTTCCAGGAGCCGATGACATCCCTGAACCCGGTTTATACTTGCGGGGACCAGGTGATGGAGGCGATCCGTATCCATCGGAAGATGGGGAAGGCTGCGACAAAGCGCGAAGCGATTTCGCTCTTTGAGAAAGTGCAGTTGCCGGATCCGATGCGCATGTTTTCCAGTTATGCGCATCAGATTAGCGGCGGACAAAAACAGCGGGTTATGATCGCCATGGCCATGAGTGGCGGGCCTTCGCTGCTGATCTGCGACGAGCCGACTACGGCGCTTGGATGTTACCGTACAAAGGACGATCCTGGAACTGATCCGGTCGTTGCAGCGAACGGCCAGACCTGGGGGTTATTTTCATAACCCATGATCTGGGTGTAGTTGCGGAGATCGCGGATCGCGCATTGGTGATGTACCAGGGGCGGATCGTAGAGGAGGGGTCGGTCGGTTCACTTTTTCCGCACCCGCAGCATCCCTACACGAAAGGGTTATTGAATTGCCGGCCGGCATTGCATCGGAAGGGAGAGCGGCTACCGATGGTGAGCGATTATTTGGAAGGTTCGTCCCGCGAAACCGGCAATCGGTTCTCCGACCGCGCTGTGATTGGAGAAGAAGTGATGATGCGCGTACAGGACTTGCGGGTGTGGTATCCGTCACGAAGGACCTGGCTGGGAAAACCGGTTGCCTATACAAAGGCGGTCGATGGAGTGAGTTTTGACGTGCGGAAGGGTGAAGTGTTGGGACTGGTGGGCGAGTCGGGCTGCGGAAAAACAACGCTGGGCAGGGCTTTGTTGCGGCTGGTTGAGCCGACCGCCGGGACGAATCATCTGGGAGGATGCGGATTGGACGGGATTGCCCCCTTCTGCGTTGAAGCGGCGGCGGAGCCAGATCCAGCTGATCTTCCAGGACCCCTACTCTTCCCTGAACCCGAGGCTGCGGATCGGTCCGGCGATCGCCGAAGCGATGACGGTACACGGGATGGGCTCGGGCGACAAGGATCGGAAGAATCGGGTAATCGCGCTGCTGGAAAAGGTGTAGTCTGCAGGCGGATCACTATAACCGGTATCCGCATGAATTTTCGGGCGGTCAGCGGCAGCGGATCGTCATCGCGCGGGCATTGTCGTTACGGCCTTCCTTTCTGATCTGTGACGAGTCGGTTTCGGCATTGGACGTAAGCGTTCAGGCGCAGGTGCTGAATTTGTTGAATGATCTCCGGCGGGAGTTCGGGTTCACGGTGGTGTTTATTTCGCACGATCTGTCCGTCATCCGGTATATCAGTGACCGGATCATGGTGATGAATAACGGCCGAATCGAGGAGATGGGGGAGGCGGAGGAGGTGTATTCGCGCCCAAGGACGGACGTATACAAAGAAGTTGCTGGCGGCGATACCAGGGGTGAATTAAAGGGTTGTTATATTTGCCCAAATTTGAACGTTATGACAGGATTACCCAAACTGGTAGTGACGGATATTGATGGAGTGTGGACGGACGGCGGGATGTATTATACGGAATCGGGGGATGAATTCAAGCGGTTCAATACGTACGATAGTGCAGGGGTCGTGTTTTGCCGCCAGTTGGGGATACCGGTTGCCATTATTACCGGGGAGCCGTCGGCCGGGGTGAAGCGAAGGGCGGAGAAGTTAAAAATCGGATTTTGCTATACGGGAGTAACGGATAAGCTTATCGTATTGGAGGAGCTATGCGGAGACCTCGGGATTTCCCTTTCTGAAGTCGCGTATCTCGGGGATGATCTGAATGACATGAGGGTACTCCCGAGAGTGGGGTATTCGGCCTGTCCGGCGAGCGCCCCCGAATATGTGAAGCAGATGGTGTCGGTCGTGTTGACGAAAAAAGGAGGGGATGGCGTGTTCAGGGAATTTGTAGAAGGGATGTTGGCAGGAAACGGCGTGTTAGCGAGGTTGTTGGATGAATATTATAGGAAATGAGCTTCCGTGCGCGATATAAGACGCGAACCGGCTCAATCGTCATCGCTTGCGCGGTCAAGATAGTTTCGGTCCACATAGAAGTCGCGGGCGCTTTTGCGTTTGGAGAACATTAGCCTCCGGAGCTGGTCATCGATCTGCGTATTGACGGGGAGGCTGGGTTTGAGTTTCTTGCCGGTCAGGCTCACAAATTCGTTAGCGGTGTTAACCGCAGCAGGATCGGAGGGCTGGATGCCGCTGATCCCGATCTGCCAGTCGTCGTCGCGTCCGGGTTTGTATTTGAAAAAGTAGACGTAGCCATTGGATTGTTTAAACTGGATCTTTTGTTTGCTGATATACTGGATGTCGGCAAGCCCTGAACTGCCATGGCTGCACGCCAAAAGGCTGCGGGCTATATCGAGTTGGTTCCGGTACCGGCTGGGGAAGCGGTCCGCTTTGCCGATAGCCGTCAATTGCTGATAGAGTTCGCTTCGGTAAGTATCCGAAGCGGCGAGGTTGCGGAATATGCTGTCCGCGACAGGCCGGTTGTGGCGGAGGAGCAGGATGGCCGTATTGAGACGCAAGCCGGCATCCTTGCTGGCCAGCATCTTGTCAAAGAACCGGGGAATATTGGTGTTCTTGTCGTAGAATGGGGCGAGCAGGATGGCATAGGCGTCGAGGTTGCTGGCGTTGTCCTCGTCTGTTTCGTTGTCACCGCTGTTGTCGTCGTTGTCATCTTCCTTTTTTTGTAGCTTCTTCTCATCCCTTCCTTCTTGTTTTTTCCATTGGATCCTGGCGTCGAACCAAATCTGGCTGAAATAGGATTCGTAATCGGAGCCCTGGATATATCCGCTGTCGACGAGGCTGGACAAGCAGGCTCTGGATATTGCCCTTATAGTCGTCTACGGATGCGAGCTGCAGCAGCCCGGGAAAAAGGGTGCGGGCCAGGGCGAGGGAGTCGCCGAGGTCCTGGAAAAGGTAGGTATAGTCCGTGTTGTTCTCGAAGATCGGCGGATCCTGGACCATCAGCCGTTTGAGGAGGTCGTAGGCGGCGCCGGTCTTGTGATGGGCCAGCGCTTTGAAAACGGCATTCTGAATGGTGCTGGTATCGCCCGCCCGTTCATAGATCCGACGCAGTCCTTCTACGACCGGTCCTACCGCGATCGAGTCATTGATATAGCCAAGTTCATTGATCAATTTTGTCTTGGTCTCGAAATAATCCTTCCCATTATAGGGCAGGTTATTGATCGCCTGCAAGTAAGTGCGGGCACGCCGGCGGGCCCGAAATAGACATTTGGGATCGCATCCCGCGCGCGCTGGGCGGTGAGGGAATCACTGCTGTTGAAGTCATTGAAGAATACGTTCAGCTTACTGTCGAAGACGGACGGGCCTGGCCGGTCGGCCGAGGGGTCTGATGGTTGCGTAGAAGCGGCGGACGAAATCGCTGGTCGTATCCGTGGAATCGCCAAGGGACAGGACCCGAAAAAGTCGGTTGTCCTTAAGGAATATCCACGTGCGGATGTGACGGGTGGTGTTGGTATCGGTAAGCGTATACTGGTAACCAACCACCGAGTCGGCGGCAACCCGCAATGGCCGGCGGCCGCTCACGATCATGTCCTGGCTCAGCCGCTTTTCATTGATCTCATCCGTCCAGAAGGTGGCGGAGTCCTTGGGATAATAATATTTCGGGAAGGTTTCGACCGACACGAACACGGCTTCGCCGGTGGAATCGTCCTGGAACAGGGCGGTCCGGGCATGGGGCCAGTAGCTGTTGTAGTCAGGCAGGGAGTTCAGGAATTCTTCGCTGCGGCCCTTTCGAGATCCGGCGCATGCCGGCGTCGACATCGGGCACCATCGGGAGTAGTGACGCTGATGTGCATAAAGGTATCGGCATAGTTCCGGAAGCTGGGATACCGGTAAGGGGTGAACGCAAAAGAGTTGAAGAAGCCGGTGAACGACCGGTCCTTGCCACGACTGTGCGCGGCCAGGACATAGTAGTCGGGGCCGTGGATCAGGAATCTGGCGCGGATCGTAGGAGCCGTCTTTTGCCTGGTAGACGGCGTCGAGGCAAGCATGGCCTTCGTAGAGGCCCGGTCTTCCGGCTCGAGTAGGCGACTGACACAGTCCGAAAGCCGAAAGCTTTCCTCCATGAGGGCCAGATCGGCGGTATCTTCTTCGAGAAAGCGGTAATTCTGGACCGTCTTTTTCCAGATCAGGAAGGCGTCACCCGTCGCGGAATCGGTGGCCTCGATATTCCCAGCGGGCCATGCCGTCCATCCCGGACAGGTCTTGATCCTGCGCGGGGTATCCGCGGGCAGCCGGACGGTGAATCCGCCACGTGCGGGGGTAGAAATCGGTCCAGCCGGCCGGGAGTTATTGCGCGGATGCGGATGGAATTGAAGAACTGGTCGGCTTCGGGACCGTCGACATAATTGTTGGTGCCGCTCATTTTAAACACCCAGATCTCGTAGGGGGTAACGAGGATATTGTAGCGTTGCAGATCGCCGCGGCGGGTGCGGCTCGGTAATATCAAACCCCTTATAGCCGCTGCGGGTGATCTCCGTCTTCTTCAGGATCTTGCCGGGAATGTTCTCGTACAGGAGGCTGTCGATCTTCTTTCAGGATGGTCTCGTCCTTCTCGCCGAGAAAGCTGCTGTGGGTGTTGACCCGGCCGATCATGTAGTAGGCGCCGTTGCTCATATCGGCATATTGCCAGGAGTCGTCGATGCCGTGGCTCTCGGGTCGGCGATGAAGGATGCCGGGCACGCTGACGGAGAAGGCGCCGTCGTCGGCCGTAAAGGTCGAGAAGTTGACGGGTACTTTGATCTTATCGATGTCGTCGCGGCGGGTGGCGTCGCGGTCGGGCATGATGACGGGACGGAGGGTATAGCCTTTTCTGCCGGAGCAGTTCGATGACGCCGCGCCGGCCGGGGAGGTGGGCGGCCCCTACCCCGACGAAGAGGGAATGCTGCCGGACGATGCTGTCGATGGAGGCGGCCTGGATCTCGTTGCGGCGGTAGAGGAATTTTTCCATATAGGCTTCGGAGGGCTCCATCAGCTTTTCCAGGGAGTCGAGCAGGTCGAGATCGCCCTGGCGGTAGGCTTCCTGGGTTTTCCGTTCGATGTCGAAGGCGGATTCGCCGTCCGTGTCGGGGGACTTCTTTTTGCGGTCCTTCATCATATCCTGGGCGGCTTCCATGACGAGGCGCTCGGTCTGGAAGTAGTTTTCCACGCCGGTAGCCTGTTTGCCCAGCTTCCTGCCGGTCTGGTAGATGTACAGGTCGAGGTAGGTATCTTCTTCGAAATCCGCGCGGGTGCGGTAGGTGCGGTAGAGGAGGCCGTTGATGACGGTCGGTTCGTCGCTGAGGGCGGATTTGAGCCGGTCGTCATATCGTTCCAGCTGGAAGGATTTCTCGTTGACAAAGTCGTTGGGAGAGCCCTGGGTATAGAAACGGAGGTTGGATTCCATGTTCTCGAAGCGGAAGAGCTGGTCCTGCCAGAGCTGGGGATCCAGTTCGAGGGCAACGACATCGGAGCTCTTGATGTCCAGGTAAAAGGAATCGCTGAGATGAAAGACGAGCTTGCTGCTGACGTGCATGGTCCCAAAGAGGTAGGAAGGCTTCTTGAGGCCGTTGCCGGTGATTTCCCACAAAAGGGCGGGGTATTTTTTGGCGGTTGGCTGTTTGGGCCTTTAGGTGAGAAACTCAGGAAGAGGCAGAGTATAGCTCCCAGCGCACAGAACCTAAAAGGGGTTGATCTCATTATGTCGATACAAGTTGCATAAAAGACGGGAATTCGGGAAAATTATTTTGTTAGGCGACGTGAAAGGTAAAAGCGGGAGCTGGGCTGGGGGTGCGGAATACGCGTGCGTTGAAATTTAATTTGGAAATGAGGCGTTTGTATGCTACCTTCGCCCGCTTGAAAAATGATATCAAATCGGGTGCCGTAAGACCTGGTTTGTACCGGAATCCTTCCGATCTATCTTACCATCCTTCTCTGGTATCATGTGTTCGTTGTTGCAGCCGAGCTAGTCGTCATATGCGGGATTTGCTCAAATAAAAAAAATCATCATTCCACATGAAGCTTTCACAGTTCAAGTTTGATCTGCCATTAAACCTTATTGCCCAGCACCCTGCGAAAAAAAGAGAAGACAGCCGGATGATGGTGGTGCACCGCAAGACCGGAGTGATCGAGAACAAGCATTTCCGGGATATCCTGGAATATTTCGACGATAAAGATGTATTTGTGGTCAACAACACGAAGGTTTTCCCGGCCCGGATGTATGGGCGGAAGGAGAAGACGGGCGCAAAGATCGAGGTGTTTCTGCTCCGGGAGTTGAATAAGCCGAACCGGCTGTGGGATGTGATCGTGGATCCGGCACGGAAGATCCGCGTGGGCAACAAGCTCTATTTTGGGGACAATGACGAACTGGTAGCGGAAGTGATCGATAATACGACCAGCCGGGGACGGACGATCCGTTTCCTTTGGGACGGTAATGATGAAGAGTTCCGGGAGATGTTGGAAGTGCTGGGCGAGACACCGCTGCCGAAATATATCAAGCGCAAGCCCGACGAGGAGGATAAAGAGCGGTACCAAACCGTATATGCCAAGCATGAGGGGGCGGTAGCGGCGCCTACGGCAGGGCTCGCATTTCAGCAAGGAGTTGATCAAGCGGTTGGAGATCAAGGGGGTCCGTTTTGCGGAGATCACGCTGCATACCGGACTGGGCACGTTCCGGCCGATCGAGGTAGAGGACCTGAGCAAGCATAAGATGGATGCCGAATATTACCGGATCGAAGAGGATGCCTGTAAGATCGTAAACAAGGCCCGGCTTGGCGGACACCGGATCTGCTCGATCGGTACGACGACGATGCGGGCGATCGAATCTTCGTTCACGGCTGAAAAGTTCTTAAAGCCGTCGGAAGGCTGGACGAATACCTTTGTGCATCCTCCTTACCAATTCAATATCGCCGATGCGCTGGTGACGAATTTCCATCTGCCGAAGACGAGCCTGCTGATCATGGTCTGCGCTTTTGCGGGATATGACCTGGCGATGGACGCGTATAAAAAAGCGATCAAGGACAAATATCGGTTCTTCAGTTATGGGGACGCGATGCTGATCTGTATGAGAATATTATGCGCTAGTTCTTCCTCTTATTTCCTTTCCTTATGGCCGATGCACAGCAGGAACTGCCGTTGTATGGGAATCAGCCCATTCCGAATTCGAAACCGAGTCCAGACCGGGAGACGGTCGATACGTCCGGTCAACCCAGTCCGCTATTCCTACAGCCTGGTCAGCCGGCCGACGGTGCAAGTCTTTCTGCCGCCGGCCGGGAAGGCCACCGGTACCGCGGTCGTGGTCTGCCCGGGAGGCGGTTATCTGCATCTTGCCTTTACCCATGAGGGGACCGATATCGCCCGGATGCTGAATGATTGGGGGATTGCCGCGTTCGTGCTGAAATACCGGCTGCCAAATGACGAGACGATGATCGACAAAACGATCGGGCCCCTGCAGGATGCACAGCGGGCGATCCAACTCGTACGGCAGCGTGCGGCAGACTGGGGGATCAACCCGTCGCGGATCGGGATCATGGGCTTCTCGGCCGGCGGCCATCTGGCGTCAACGGCAGGAACCCATTTCGATCAGGCGGTGATCGACAATCCCGCCGGCGTGTCTTTACGGCCGGATTTTATGATCCTGCTCTACCCGGTGATCAGCTTCGCGGACAGCATCGGGCATCGCGGGTCGCGGGATAACCTGATCGGTCTCCATCCGGATGCCGCGCTGATCCGGAAATATTCCAACGAATTACAGGTGACGGCGAAGACACCGCCTACATTCCTGGTTCACGCAGGCGACGACAAAACAGTGCCGGTTGCCAATAGTCTTCACTTCTATGAGGCCCTCCAGGCCAATGGCGTACCGGCCGAGATGCATATCTACCCACACGGGGGGCATGGGTTCGGGATGAATAATCCAACGACCACAGATCGGTGGACGGACCGCCTGAAAAATTGGTTGACCGCGGGTCGCTGGCTGCATTAGTTGGGCAGGTAATAGTCGCGCGGGACAAGGTTAGCGATCTTTTCCGTTTTTGCCCAATTTCCTTTTGACAGCAGCGTTTCGGGCGGATAATAGGCGCCATTTTCTTCGATCTCTATCGGTGTGGGGTACATCAGTTCCAAAGATGATTCCGTATAGGCGATCCCCAGGTGCCCGTTGCCATAGATGACCGTGAAATCCCCGATGAAATAAAACCTCCGGGTCTGATCCGGGTTGACGGTAACGATGTTGTCAAAACTTTTTACCTTTTGCACGAAACAGTCGGGTTGACGCAAGACCTCCCAGTAATGGTGTAGGGTATCGATGGGAATGCTGTCGGTCTTGGTGACATTGGGGATATAGAGTTTTTTGACGCGCTGTTTTTCGATATTTGGCACCTGGATCTCGTGCTCGACGATAAACCCGTCCTGTTGCAGGTGTCCCTGGTAGAGGCTTCGCATAAAATGCATCATCGATCCGAGATAGGCGATCATGCGGTTGCATGTTCCCACTTGTGTTGCCGGGTACTGTCATCGGTCGGCAGCTCGCGGAAGAAGGGGTATCCATAATAGGAGATGATATTGGTGGTCCAATCATAAGTGAAGGATTCAAGCCGGTACTCGAGGTCATAGCCGAGGGCTTTGTTGGTGATGATCAGCGGCTCGACGGCGTGACACTGTGAGCTTCCTGCTCTTGAGGTAGTAACGGAAACGGAGCGCGTCTTTGTTCTTGATACTACAGGAGGACGCATTATCGGTGGTGCCGATGAAATTATCCCAGAACAATTTGCCCCATTTCTTCCAGCCGTTCTTAAGATAGGGCTCGACTGTTACCGCGGCCAGTTCGGAAGCCTGGTGGTGGAGCGTGATCCTTAATGACGCAGGAAGCTGGCGCGTGGTGATTTCCTTCACAACCGTGGCGTAACCGATAGCGGAGATGATGAGCTGATATCTGCCGGGCGGGATGCCGGTGAGGATGAAGTTGCCATCGTCATGCGTGACGGTCCCTTTGGAGGTGCTGTTCAGGAAGACGCTCACGCCGGGCACGGGTTTGCCCGTGGCGGAGTCCCTAACCGATCCCGACAGGGTACTCCCGGGCGATTGAGAGCGGAGATTCGTTACGGTCAGTAAGAGGAGTAGACTGATAACGATCTTTCTCATGCAATGAAGCTTTTATTCCAAACCAAAGAGCCCTTTATTAAGCAGCTGGAGCGTTTCCGTCTTATAGGAGGAGGGGATCAGCAGGGACACGTTGTGGCGGCTTCCGCCATAGCTGACCATCCGGATGGGGATGGAGTCGAGCGATTCGAACAGGCGGCTAAGAACGTGGGGGGTCTGCGCGATCTCGTTGCCGACGATGGAGACGATCGTATGGTTATCTTCGACCTCGATGGTGCCAAAGGGTTCCAGTTCCCGCATTAGGTTCTTCAATTCGGCCGCGCTTTCGATCGTAAGGGATACGGCTACTTCGGAGGTGGTGATCATGTCGATCGGGGTCCGGTATTTCTCGAAGATCTCGAAGATCTTGCGCAGGAAGCCATATGCGAGGAGCATTCGACTGCTGCGGACATTGATGGCGATGATCCCGTCTTTGGCGGCGATGGCTTTAACGCCGGTCGATCCGGCTTCTTCGGTGATCAGGGTGCCTTTCGCTTCGGGCTGCATGGTATTGAGCAGCTTGACCGGCACTTTGTAGAACTGGGCGGGCCAGATGCTGGCGGGATGGAGGATCTTGGCGCCGAAATAGGCAAGCTCGGCGGCTTCTTCAAAGCTGAGCTGATCGATGGCAACCGTTTTTTTGACGACGCGGGGGTCGTTGTTGTGCATCCCGTCGATATCCGTCCAGATCTCGCACACGGAGGCATTGATCGCCGCGGCGATGAGGGAGGCGCTGTAGTCGCTGCCGCCGCGTTTAAGGTTGTCGACTTCACCGCGGGCATTGCGGCAGATATAGCCCTGGGTGATGAACAAGGGTGATTTCCTTGTGCTGTTGCAGGAGGTGGGACAGTTTGGTCTTAATGCTGTTGATCTGGGGTTCGTCGTGGTCGTCGATGCTCATAAATTCGAGGGCCGGCAGCAGGAAATGAGGGATTCTTTTCTCTTCGAGGTAGACGGAGAAGAGTTTGGTCGAGAGCAACTCGCCCTGGGCCAGGATATCTTTACTGAGCGCTTCGCTGAAGGAGATGCGCAGGATGATGTTCAGGAAGTCGAAATGTTCGGCGACGATGGATTTGGCCTTGGCATACGCAGGAGTTGGTGCTGAACGAGCTCCTTGATGAAATGTCTGGTAGTGGGTCTCCAATTTGGCGATCGAGTTCGGCGGCCTTGTCGCGATGGCCGGCGGCGATGGCGTTGCCGATCTCGACAAGCGCATTGGTAGTGCCGCTGAGCGCGCTGAGTACGACGATCTTCGGTTCGTTATCGGCGGTGATCAACTGGCTCACCTGGCGCATCCGTTCGGGCTTGCCGACCGAGGTGCCGCCAAATTTCATGATCTTGAGCTGGGTCATCTTACTTTTTTGGGTGTGCAAAGATAGGGAATTCCACCCCCAGTTTGAGCGCCAGGGCATTCAGGTCTTCGACGACGGCGGGCAATAGCGGGATGCCTTCTGCCAGACGGCGGGCTTCCATTTCACGTTCGGGATCCCCGGGGATCAGTACTTTGTCGTGACCGGGCGCGGGAGTGGCGCTCCGAAAGCGGCGGATCCAGTTGTCCATATGTGTTTTGAATTCTGCCGCAGGGCGGAATGCGTCGATCCGCATCGCGCCGAAGAAGTGGCCGATCCCTTTGCCGGGCATGCCGGTAGGCATGGGGACATAGGCGGGGAATGGCGGAACCCAGGGGCCATAATTGGCGCCGCTGAGCACGGCCGAGAAGATATCGACGACGGCGCCCAGCGCATAACCTTTATGACTGCCGTGCTCGCGGTCTCCGCCCAGGGGAAGCAGGGCGCCGCCGGTCTTGAGCTCATGGGGGTTGGTGGATGGATGGCCGGACTTGTCCTGGATCCAGCCCAGCGGCGCAGGCTCGTTCTTTCGCTGGAAAATCTCGAGTTTGCCATTGGCGGCGGTGGTGGTGGCCAGATCGGCGACAAAGGGCGGTTCTTCTCCCGCGGGAACGGCCACACAGATCGGGTTGGTACCAAGCATACGTTCTATTGAAAATGTAGGTGCGACGAGTGCACTGGCATTTGTCATGGCGATGCCGATCATATCTTGCCTGACAGCGGCCAGGGCGTGGTAGCCGGCGATCCCGAAATGGTTGGAGTTCTGCACGCTGACCCAGCCGGTGCCGCAGACAGCCGCCTTTCGAATGGCAACCTCCATGGCATAGGGAGCTACGACAAGGCCGAGGCCGCTGTCGCCGTCGACGACGGCAGTGGAGGGGGTCTCATGCAGGATTCGGAGGACCGGGCGAGGGTTGGCCCTGCCGGCCTCTTTGAGGCGGACATATCCGACGAGGCGCGCTACACCATGAGAATCAATGCCTCGAAGATCTGCGCTCAATAGCGCCGCTGCGGCGGTGCGGGCATCGCCCTCCGGGCAACCGAGCCGCCGGAAAATTTCGATCGTAAAATCCAGCAATTGGTCGTACGCAACAAGCATTTGGTTGATTATTAAGGTCACAAAGGTCGGACAAAGCAACCTTAATCAATAGGCGAGCGTTATTGACGTTATAGTTTGGCGACCTGTGCGTTAAAGAACTTCACCGTGGCAACCACATCGGGCACATTGTTGTACCAATTGTCTTCTCTTTCGATAGAGAAATACCCATTGAAATGCTGGCGTTTTAGTTCTTCAAAGACCGGCGGATAGTTGATCGCTCCCGTACCCACCACCAAATCTCTTGCGAGCGTGTGACCAAGCGTATCGATGTCTTTAAGATGTACCCCATAGATATGGCCTTCTAATTCCTTCAGGCAGACGACGGGATCGAGACCATTGCGGGCCCAATGGCCGATATCGGCACAGGATCCGATGTGCTGGTGACCATGGATAGCCGCGAGAACAGAATCCGGGTCCCAGTAAGCATTTGGTCTGGGATGGTCGTGAATGGCCAGGTTGATCTGGTAGATCCCCGCGAGGGAGTCGATGGCATCCCATTGATTCTTGCGGGGTTCGCAGGTAATATAGCTCAACCCGAAATATCTGGCGAGGTCGAAATACTTGACCCACTCGTCGATGGTAGCGGGGGGTGACGACGCCCATCGCATAGATATGGATGTCTTTGGATTGCAGGAGCTGTTTGACCTTTGCCCGCGTCTCGTCGGACATATTCGGGGCCGAAAGCGCCGGGCAAATCGCCGCCGAGGGTTTGGCCAGGGAAGGCTTCGAGGTAATGGACACCGGCGCTGTCGGCCTTGTCGAGGGCTTTCACAAAGGACACGAAATGGAAGGTCCACATCTGGACACCGATTTTCCAGTCCGCGGGAGAAGCAGCGGAATTCACATCGGAGGCGTCATTGACAGGAGATTTCGGCTGTAGCAAAGCCAGCATGATCAGACAGCAGGAAGAAAAGCATCTCATGTAAATCGATTTTAATATCAGGTAGAAAATTAGCGAATTCCTGAACATGGTTTCTTTTTCAAGCGTTTATTCGCTAATTTTAATTTGGGAATCAATGTTCAAACGAAGAGTCACATTAAAAAAACCAAAATTTAACGTATGAGAAAAATGTTGTTCTTTCTCAGCTGCGTCTTCTTGCTAATCGGGGGAGCATCAGCACAGAATCGCGTGGTGTCGGGTAAGGTCCTGGATGCCGCGGGCAATCCGATCCCTTCCGCCAGCGTGGTGATCAAGGGGACCAAACGTGGGACCAACACAGGTCCCGACGGAAGTTTCAAGCTGACTGTTCCGCCTTCCGCCAAAACCCTTGTCATTACATCGATCGGGTTTGCGACCCAGGAAGTTTCCATCGAGGGCGTCAGCGATGCTTCGGTCCAGATGATCGCGAGCGCAAGAACCGACCTGCAGGATGTGGTCGTGGTCGGATACGGAACGCAGCGGAAAAGAGACCTGACGGGCGCTATTTACAAGTTGAAAGATTCCACGATGAACGATATTCCCATCCAGGGTCCGGACCAGGCCTTGAGGGGTAAGGTGCCCGGTGTGCAGGTCACGCAATCGTCGGGAACGCCGGGGTCGAGCATCAGCGTGCTGATCCGGGGAACCGGTACGATCACGACAAGCAATCAGCCGCTATACGTCGTAGACGGGATCATCCTCACATCGACTCCTTTCAATCCGGGTGGGGGTGGCTTTTCGCAGATCGGTACCGGGGGTCAGACGACGAATCCGCTGGCGGATATCAACCCGAACGATATTGAATCGTATGAAGTGCTGAAAGATGCCGCCGCTGCCGCCATATACGGGTCCCGGGGGGCAAACGGGGTCGTTCTGATCACCACGAAGCGGGGAGCCAATCAAAAGACAAAGGTGACATTTGACGGCTCTCTTGGTTCGAATTCGCCCTGGAGAAAGCTCCCGACCCTCACCGGTCCGGAATATGTCAGTCTGATCGACGAAGAAACACAGGCGGGATTTGGCGCCACACCGGCGCAGATCGGACTTCAAAATCTGAGCAATGCGCCCTCCTCCTATCCTACAACGAACTGGCAGGATCTGATCTTCCGGCACGCGCCGATATTCAATTATCAGCTGTCGGTGGCCGGAGGAGATGCCAAGACAAAAGTCTATCTCTCCGCGAATTATTCGGGTACGGACGGGATACAGATTGGTACCGACTATCACCGGTACGGCGCCCGGTTGAATATCGACCATACGATATCGAGTAAATTCAGGGTCTCGGGTGAATTGGGCGTTAGCCGAAGCATACAGAACCGGACGGACAACGACAATGACATTTACGGCGTGTTAAGTACTGCGGTGCTCATGCCTACCTATTTCGCGCCGATCAACACCGACGGAACCTATGCTTACGATGCAAACCTGGGCATCATCGAGAATCCGATCGCCGCGGGAAAGCTTCGGTTCAACCAGGCAAAAACGAATACGGTGATTGGCGATGTAGCCGCTGAGTATTTCTTCCTGCCTTCCCTATCCCTCCGGATCCAGGGCAGTGCGGATTATATCGGATTCAACGAATTCCAGTTCCTGCCCAGCAATACCCTGGAAGGCGCCTCAGGCCCCAACGGGATTGGCCGCCAGGGCTATACCACCGATCTGAACCTGTTGAATGAGAACGTGCTTACCTGGAAGCAGAACTTTGGGGATCACAATATCATGGCGACGGCCGTGGCATCTTTCCAGACGGATAATTTCCAGTCGATCTTTGGGGAAGGCCATAATTTCCCGGGCAACGGGATCCAGGAGCTGTCGGCAGCATCGACGCCGGTGACGCTGACTTCCAACCAATATAACCTGGGGCAGATCGGTTATCTCATTCGGGTCAACTACGATTATAAAGGCCGGTATCTGTTGAGCGGCAGCATCCGGAGTGATGGATCGTCGGCGCTGGGATCCAGTTTTCACTATGGCACTTTCCCAGCCGTTTCTGCCGGCTGGCGGATCTCGGATGAAGACTTTATGAAGGATGTTCCGACAATCAGCAACCTGAAGCTGAGGGGCAGCTATGGCCTGCTGGGCAATACGAACGGGCTGAACCCTTATGCTTCCCAGGCGCTTGTTGGAGTAGGCGCCAATTATGTCCTCAACGGCAGCGCCAATACACCTGGGCTGGCGCCTTCGCAGATCGGGAATGATTCACTCAAGTGGGAGACCCTGAAACAAGGCGATGTCGGGTTGGAAGTCGGGCTTTTTAAGGAAAGGTTGCAGTTCACCGTTGACTATTATCACAAGATAACCAGCAACCTGCTGCTGGCGCGACCGCTGGTGGGCAGTTCGGGCTTTACGAGTGTAAACCAGAATATCGGCGAAATTTCGAACACCGGCTGGGAATTCTCGGTCACGGCCACGGAATTTTCCACCAGGAATTTTGTATGGACAACCAGCTTTAATATTTCCTTTAATAAAAATCTTGTCCGGAAGATCTCCGGTTCACCGTTCCCATCTGGTTTTGCAAGCTGGACGCAGGAAGGTTATCCGTTGGGCAGCTTTTATGGGTATAAGGCCGTCGGCCTCTTCAACTCGCAGGCCGCGATCGCCAAGGCGCCGACGCAATTTCAAGGTACCGCTCCCGGCGATATCCAGTTTGCCGACCTCAACCACGACGGCGCGATCACGTCCGCGGACCAGACCGTCATCGGCAACGCCAATCCGAAATATTACGGCGGTCTGACCAACACTTTTTCCTACAAAGGGATCAGTTTAACCGTGTTCTTCCAGTTTAACGAAGGCAATAAGATCTTCAATGAGAACCGGGTGTTTGCCGAAGGAATGAACAGTCTGTTCGGTCAGTATGCCACAACCCTGAAGCGGTGGGAACCTACCGATACCAACACGAGTATGCCCAGAGCAGTATTTGGGGATCCCAATGGCAACGCAGCGCTCAACTCCACTCGGTTCCTCGAAGATGGTTCCTTTATCCGGCTGAAAAACATTATCCTGGCCTATAGTTTGCCCCAGGGCCTGGTGTCGAAAACCAGACTAAGCTCGGTCAAATTCTTCGTCCAGGCGCAGAACCTGAAGACATGGACCAAGTATTCCGGTTTCGATCCGGAGGTGAGCACGTTTACAACCACCAATCCGGGCAACAACACATCGCAGGGCACTGACTTCCTAACGTACCCGCAGGCGAAAAGCTTTACGTTCGGACTTGATCTGGGCTTCTAACCAATGCCAGGGATAATTTAAAAAATAAAATATTTTTGAATATGAAAAAGTTTTTTTTAATGCTTCTGCTGGGATCGGTGATGACCATGGGGTGTCAAAAAATCCTGGACCAAAAACCGCTTTCCTCGCTGAACGCGACGACGGCATTCACTTCAGGGCCGGCGGTCACCGCCGGGCTGCTGGGAGCATACAACTCCTTGCAGAACGCTTCTTATTATGGTACGGATTATACGCTGCTTTGCGACCTGGAGGCGGACAATCTCGATCACACCGGTAGTTATCCAACATACGAGCAGGTGAAGAACCGGGCGATTACCGCAGACAATACAAATGTCCTGAACACCTGGAATACGATCTACCAGGGCATCAATCGGGTCAATACCATTATCGCCGATATCCCGACCATCACGGACGCCAGTTTTGATTCGGCGGCTGCGCACGGTGAGGCCGCCTTTCTCCGGGCGTTTATGTATTTCGACCTGATGCGTTTTTGGGGCGGGACCCCCTCGGGGTACAGCGATCCGAATGGTGAAGGTGTGCCGCTTGTCCTGACGCCTACCTTTACAGCGTCGGATGCGGCCCCGCATGCCCGGTCCAATGCGGGAGCGGTCTATGCGCAGATCCTGGCCGACCTTTCCTATGCGATCGCCAATATCCCGGCCGTCAATGATGCGGGCCGGGCCAATACGATGGCGGCTACTGCCTTTCGGGCGAGAGTAGAG
The DNA here is from genome assembly GCA_963846405.1 of uncultured Chitinophagaceae bacterium. Classification (GTDB taxonomy): domain Bacteria; phylum Bacteroidota; class Bacteroidia; order Chitinophagales; family Chitinophagaceae; genus Puia. The sequence goes on from CAWJVU010000001.1 coordinate 48,524, forward strand.
ATGTATATCGGACAATATGATGCCGCTGCTGCCGATGCCGAATCGGTCATCTCCGCGTCTTCTGGCTTGTTTCCCAGCTATCCCGGGATCTTCCTCGCGAAAAATGTGGCGAGCGAAAGCATTTTCGAGCTACAGTTCAGCGCAACGAATCAGAATGGGTTGTACTTCTATTATTATGGCCGCGATGAGGTAGCAACAGACAGTTCGGTGTACTACGCCTATAACAGCACCGTGGACACCCGGTTACCGGTCAACTTTTTTAACTTCGACGGGGTCATCGGTACGTCGAAATACGACGATGCCGACGGCTCGCAGGATATCTCGTTGATCCGGCTTTCGGAAATGTACCTGATCCATGCGGAAGCGGTGCTACGTGGCAGCAACCCCGATATCGCAACGGCGACGAGTGATCTCAACACGGTGCGGGCCCGGTCAAATGCCACACCTACAACGGCGGTGACCGTTTCCGATCTCGAAACGGCAATCCTGCTGGAGAACAGGCTGGAGTTCCCGCATGAGTGTCACCGGTGGTTCGATCTGAGGCGGCTGGGTCTGGCAGCTTCTACGTTTGGGATCACGGATTCAACAAAAGTGCTGTGGCCAATCCCGCAGAGTGAGGTGTTGACGAGCGGAAACGTCATTGGGCAGAATCCCGGCTATTAAGATTTTTCTTTAAAATGAAAAACCCCGCTGATGCGGGGTTTTTTTGTGTCCGGTCAGTTAGAAGGGAAGGTCGTCGATGGGTTCGGTGATCTCACCGGCAGATGGGATGCGGGAGGAGGAACTGGCCTGCGGCGCAAAGCTTTCACTGTTGCCGCCGGAGTAGCCGCCACTGTCGCGGCCGCCACCGCCGCCGCCGAGGAGTTGGACACTCTGGACGCGGAGGGTTAGGCTTACGCCGGTGGTTCCGTCATTCTTGGGATAGGTCCTTACTTCCGGCGTTCCTTCTGCATATACCTGGGTGCCTTTTTTCAGATAGGGGGCGACTCCGGTGCGATCGGTCCAGTATGCACACTCTACCCAGATCGTCTTGTCCTTCTGGTTTCCCTGGGCATCACGGAATTTCTCGGTATGCGCTACGTTGAAGTTGATGACATTTTTTCCATTCACGGTGTTGGTAACACAGTCCTTGCCCAGGTTTCCGATTACTTGAAGCTTGATCATAATGGTAAATTTTAACGTTGACCGGCAATTTACGGTTTTTAGATCGGGTCCGGGAGAGAAGTTTTCCCGATTTTTTGTACATTTGCCCCTTGGTAAATTCTTAAACATGAGCCGGAAAGGAAAGGTCTTGGTAGCGATGAGCGGCGGTATCGACAGTACCGTTACGGCGTTGATGCTCCACGATCAGGGGTATGAAGTCGTAGGGATCACCATGAAGACATGGGACTATGCGAGCGCGGGGGCGTCGAAGAAGGAAACAGGGTGCTGCAACCTGGACAGTTTTAATGACGCGCGGATGGCGGCAGTCCAGCATGGATTCCCGCATTTTGTACTGGATATCCGGGAGGAGTTCGGGGACTTTGTCATCGACAACTTTGTGGATGAATACCTGGCGGGGCGGACGCCAAATCCCTGTGTGCTTTGCAATACACATATCAAATGGCGGGCGCTGCTGAAGCGGGCGGATGCGCTGGACTGTGCCTATATCGCCACCGGGCATTATGCGTCGGTCCGGGCACTTGCGAATGGCCGGTTATACAATCGCCAAAGGGGTGGATGGGACCAAGGATCAGAGCTATGTGCTTTGGGGGCTGCAGCAGGACCTGCTGGCCCGGACTTTGTTGCCGCTGGGGCCTTACCGCAAGACGGAGATCCGGCAGATGGCGCTGGACTATGGTTATCCGGAGCTGGCGAAAAAGAGTGAGAGCTACGAGATCTGTTTTGTGCCCGACAATGATTATCGCGGTTTTCTGAAGCGCCGGGTGGAAGGGCTGGAACAGCGGGTGCAGGGCGGCAATTTTGTCAGACAAGGACGGGAATATCCTGGGTACAGCACCAGGGTTATCCGTTCTATACGATCGGTCAGCGGAAGGGCTGGAATGACGTTTGGCAAGCCGGTCTATGTCACGGCGATCCGGCCGGAAACCAATACCGTCGTGCTGGGTGATGAGACGGATCTGGACGCGTTCCGAGATGCGGGTGGCGAAGATCAACTGGATGAAATACGATGGGGTCACGCCCGGGATGGAGGCGGTGACAAAGATCCGGTATAAGGACGCGGGGACGCTCAGCAGCTTATACCCGGAGGGGATGGTGATCGGTACGGGTACGGTTCTACGGAAAGGCGAAGAGTGTTGCGCCGGGGCAGAGCGCAGTCTTTTACGAGGGGGACGAGGTGATCGGCGGCGGGATCATCCAGCGGAGCCGCAATAAATCAGCCTCTCGGACGTTAGTTCTTCATGAAAGATCCGGCTGCGCATTTTCGGGTTATCAGCACTCGTCCTTGGGGTGACCGTCATCAGCTGCAAGAAAACGATTCTTTTCCCGGCGAATCCGCATTGACCGAATTACTATATCCCCTTACAGGTGGGTAAATATATTACTTACCGGATGGATTCCCTGAACTTCTATTTTTATGGGCAGAACGATACGATCACCAGCTATCTGGCGAAGGATTCGGTGGAAAAAAGACCGTGGATGGTACCGGGGCGACGGTCTGGCTCGTTACCCGGTATCTGAGCGATACGACCGGTTCGTTCTGGACGCCTTCGATGACCTATGTCGTTTCTCCATCGAGTGCTGCCATCGATGTTACGGAAGACAATCTCCGGTTTGTCAAGCTGGCTTTTCCGATGGATCAGGGATTCAGCTGGACGGGCAATACCTATCTGCCGTATAAGCCCTACCAGGACCTCTTTTCCTACAGCGACTATATCAATCTCACCCTGTCGGACTGGAATTATGTTTATACAGCAGGTAAACCAGCCGTTTACGGTCGCCAACGGGATGACATTCGATAGCGCCACCACGATCCTGCAGATCGCGGATTCCAGCAATGTGCCGATCACGAATCCCAATGCCTTTGCATCGAATACCTATTGGAGCGAGACTTATGCCAAGCATATCGGGATGATCTACCGCTATACGGAGATGTGGGAGTATCAGCCACCTACGCCGGATGGGAGCCAGCAGGGATATAAGATCGGGTTTGCGCTACGATGCAGTCGTGGATCATAATTAGCGGCGGATCAGGCAATTGAGCGGCTGAAGCGCGCAGCGAAGAGCGTATCGGCGTGTTGATGATAGCCAATGATGGTGTTGCTCAGCTCGGTGTTGTAGGTCGAAGCTGACCGCGGATCCACTCGGCCATTTCTTCATTTTCCTTTTTAAAGACGGAGCAGGTACAGTAGACGAGTGTTGCGTCCGGGGCAAGCTGCGGGGCAATTTGACTGATGATCCCATGTTGCCGGTCTTGGTATTGGGTGATCGTTCCCGGGGTCGAAAAAATAAAGAGCTTCGGGGGTCCGGCCCCAGGTGCCGCTGCCGGTGCAGGGGACGTCGGCGAGGATGAGGTCGGCGCCGCCGGCGCTGGCAGGCGGAGATTGAGCACTCGAGATCGGCGACAAAGGTGTAGTAGCGTTGGATACCGGCGGCGGCGAAGCGGCATGCGAAGGTTATGCAGGATGGAGGCGCGGATGTCGGAGGCAGAGATGTGGAGGTTGGGATAGAGGTCGTAAGCGAGGATGGATTTTCCGCCGCTGGCGGCGCAGGCGTCCCAGAAGAACTCCGGGTCCTTTGTGCTTTGCTCCGGTTCCTTGGTGCCGGTTGCAAAAAAGAGGCGATTTGTTGGGAACTATAGTCCTGGATGACGATCTCGTGGTCGGGGGTGAAGTATCTTCGATCGTGAAATCCGTTGGGAAGGCGGAGCGTGGAGGGGGGAATGAATTCGTGCCGGACCGCACCGAGCTTTTGCAGTACGGTCTGTTGGTGACCGGGGCGGATTCGGATAAAGAGATCGGGCTGACGGAGAAAGGAAAGGCAAAAGGCCTCATGGTCGATGCCTTCGGAGAGTTCGTCCTTCCAGGGGAAGATATCGGTGAGACGGAAGTTGGCGCCGGCGGGTTGGGTTTGGAAGAAGGCGATTTTCTCTTTGATGGGGAGGGAGATCTTGTCGTTCCAGGCGGGGTGGAAGTGTTTAAGGAGTTCATTGGATTTGTCTATGCAAATGAAAAGGCCCGCGAGGAGGCGGTCGGGGATGGAAGGCGCGGGAGCGCCGGGCGCGGTGGGAGCGCCGGGCGAGGTAGAGGGCTGGGCGTGGCGCGAAGGCTATGGCCCAGACGATAAAAACTATAGACCAGGGAGCTAAGCTCCTTTCGGTCGCGCGAGCCCATCTGCTTATTGGCACGGAAAAAGTCTTTCAGCCAGATATGCAGCGGCTGATCGCCGGGATATTCTTCGATGATGCGGGTGGCGTGGCGGAGCTGGTTGTCGAATTTCACGCTGGATTATAATTCGAGCAACGCCTTGAGGGGGTCTTTGCCAAACAACAGCTGGTCGGGGTTCTCGAGCAATTCCTTGATCCGGACAAGGAAGCTGACGGATTCCCGGCCGTCGATAATGCGGTGATCATAGCTGACCGCCAGGTACATCATGGGCCGGATGACGATCTGACCGTTTACGACGACGGGGCGTTCCTCAATCTTGTGCATCCCCAGGATGGCGGATTGGGGAATATTGATGATGGGGGTGGACATGAGGCTTCCGAAGACACCACCGTTAGTAATGGTGAAAGTACCGCCCTGCATTTCTTCCATGCTTAGCTTGTTGTCGCGCGCCTTGGTGGCCAGCTCGACGACTTTCTTCTCGATATCGGCCATACTGAGGCTTTCCGCATTGCGGATGACGGGTACGACGAGGACCTTTGGCGCGGAGACGGCAATGGAGATATCGCAATAATCGTGGTAGACCAGTTCGTCACCGTCGATATAAGCATTGACTGCGGGCCATTCTTGCAAAGCATAGCAGGTCGCCTTCGTAAAAAAGCTCATGAAGCCAAGCTTGACGCCGTGTTTCTCCTTGAATTTGTCTTTGTATTTGGTCCGTAGGGCCATGACAGCGCTCATGTCCACTTCGTTAAAGGTGGTCAGCATGGCCGTGGTATTCTTGGCTTCGACCAGGCGGCGGGAGACGGTCTTGCGGAGATTGCTCATCTTCTCGCGGCGGTCGGCGCGGGTGAACAGCTCTGTGCCGGGCGTGCGGCCGGGGTGCTCGAGGGCTTCAAGTACGTCGTGTTTCAGGATTTTGCCGTTGGCGCCGGAAGGCGTGATCGACCCGGCATCGACTTTTTGTCGGTGATGATGGCGGCGGCGACGGGCGTTGCTTTTATATCGTTCGACGGCTGTGACGGGCGCTAGATGCGGGCGCGGAAGACAGGCGCCGACGAGGCAGCAGGCTTTGGCGGTGGGCTTGACCGCGGCAGGAGCTTGAGATAGGTCGGGCTGTGGCACGGCGGAGCGGCTGCGCCTTCGGGACGGGCGGCGGTTTCGTCGATCCGGGCGAGGACGTCGCCGATCTTCAGCGTCTCCCCTTCCTTCCCTACTGTCTTGAGGGTCCCGGCTTTTTCGGCGTTGACCTCAAAAGTTGCCTTTTCGCTTTCTAGCTCCGCAATCACTTCATCGCGTTCAACATACTGTCCTTGCTTTTCAGCCATTTGACCAGTGTCACTTCATTGATGGACTCACCTACTGCCGGTACTTTTATATCGATCATGTGTTTATTTGTTTAGATGCTGAATGCCGTATCGATGATCTCGGCCTGTTCCTGCGCGTGCACCTTCAGATATCCGGTTGCCGTAGCGGCGCTGGGCTGACGGCTGATCACGCCATAGTTGAGGCTCTTGAGGTTCATCTGAAGATAGGATGCGGCGCCCATATTGAGCGGCTCTTCCTGAACCCAGAACCAGGTTGCGGCATGGCTGTATTTCTTGTATAGTTCTTCCAGCTGTCGTACAGGCAGCGGATAAAGCTGTTCCACCCGGATGATGGCGACATCCTTGCGGTTGTTTTTCTGCTGGCGTTCGGCCAGATCGAAGTAGACCTTGCCGCGTACAGAATAGGACCTTTTTCACCTCCCCGGCATTGTCTACGTAAGGGTCGTCGATCACCTCCCTAAACCCGCCCATGGATAAATTCTTCCATCTTGGAATAGCTGCCGGGGTGCCGCAGGTTTGCTTTCGGCGAAAAGTTGATCAGCGGTTTGCGGAAAGGCCATGCGAGCTGTCGCCGGAAGGCGTGGAAGAGATTACCCGCCGTCGTGATATCGGTGATGATCATATTGTATTCGGCGGCCATTTGCAGAAATCGCTCCATACGGGCGCTGCTGTGTTCGGGTCCCTGTCCTTCATATCCATGCGGTAACAGCAGCGTGACGCCGTTCATCCTTTGCCATTTCTGTTCCGCCGGGACAACGAACTGGTCGATCACGGTCTGGGCGCCGTTGCTGAAGTCGCCAAACTGCGCTTCCCAGAGCACAAGCGCGTTGGGGGTAGCCAGCGCGTAGCCATATTCAAAGCCGAGTACGCCATATTCGCTCAACAGCGAATTGAAGATCCGGAACTCGCCCTTTGCAGTCGGGCAGCCGGCTCAGCCGGTTGTATTCTTCATTGGTATTCTCGTCACGCAGAACGGCATGGCGATGGGAGAAGGTGCCGCGCTGCACGTCCTGACCGCTCATCCGGACATCTTTTCCATCGAGCAGCAGACTGCCATAAGCCAGCAACTCGCCCGTGGCCCAGTCGACCTTCCCTTCTTCATTAAATAGTTTGACCTTATCCTGGAGGAGCTTTTCGACTTTGCGAAGCGGTTTGAAGTCCGTCGGGCCAGCTCATGATCGCGTCGAAGATCTTTCGTGAAATCCGCTTCGCTGATCGCGGTGACGGGCGACTGGTCAAAATCGGCGGGTGTGGATTTGCGGAGGCTTTGCCAGGCAGCGTTCGGGTTTCTGGTAAGTATAGGGCAGCGGGTGTTGCTTGACCTCATCCAGGCGTTCCTGCAGGTCGCCCCAGAATTTCTTTTCCATCTCCTTCGCCAGCTCCTTGGCATCCGGCTTCCCCATTGTCGATAAGGTATTGCGTATAAACTTCGCGGGGATTGGGATGCTGGTCGATCAGGGCATAAAGATGCGGCTGGGTGAATTTGGGGTCATCGCCTTCATTATGCCCGTGGCGGCGATAGCAGACCATGTCAATAAAGATATCGGAGTTGAACTGCTGCCGGTAACGGGTCGCGATGTCGGCACATTTCACGACGGCTTCGGCGTCATCGCCATTGACGTGCAGAACCGGCGCCTGGACGGCGGAGGCGAGTGAAGTACAATAGTCGGAGCTGCGGGCATCGTCGAAATCGGTAGTGAACCCGATCTGGTTGTTGATGACGAAGTGCATGGTGCCGCCGGTGTAAATACCCCTTGAGGTCGCTCATCTGCAGCACTTCGTAGACGATGCCCTGACCGGCCGATGAAGCATCGCCGTGGATAAGGATCGGCAGGATCTTGTCGTAAAATCGCTCTCATAAAGGACATCCGCCTTGGCCCGCGCAAACCCGACGACGACAGGATCAACCGCTTCGAGGTGCGAGGGGTTGGGCATAAGCTTGAGTTGGACGGTCTGATCGGCTTCCGTCTTGATCGTCGCTGCCATAACCCATATGATATTTAACATCACCGCTGCCCATGGTCTGGTCCAGTTTGGCGGTGCCTTCGAATTCGCTGAAGATCTGTTCGTAGGTTTTACCCATGATATTGGCCAGGACGTTGAGCCGGCCGCGGTGGGCCATGCCGATCACCACTTCCTGTACGTTGAGGGCGGCGGCGGTATTGATGATGGTATCGAGCGCCGGTGATGGCATTTTCGCCGCCTTCGAGGGAGAATCGTTTCTGGCCGATGTATTTGGTATGCAGGAATTTCTCGAACATGACGCCCTGGTTGAGCTTTTCGAGGATCCGTCGCTGTTTTTCCAGCGGATAGTGGGTTCAGGAATTTCTTTCCATTTCCGTGGTGAGCCAGTCGATCTTTTCCTGTTCGCTGATATATTTGAATTCGATGCCGACATGGCCGGCATAACATTGTTGCAGATGGTCGAGGATCTTCCGGAGGGTGGTCGTGCCGAGGCCGATGAGGTTGCCGGCAAAAAAGTTTTTGTCGAGGTCTTCTTCGGTAAAGCCAAAAAAGGCGAGGTCGAGGTTGGCGCCGCGGTCTTTCCGGGGGCGGATGGGGTTGGTTTTGGCGAGCAGGTGGCCTTTATTCCGGTAGCCGAGGATGAGGCGGTAGGCGCCAAGCTCCTTTTTCCAGTCGACGCCATCGGTGGTGGTCAGTGTTTTGGCGTGAGGCGTGCACGCCATTCGCGGCAGCCGCGGCGCCGCTAGCTGTCGCCGCCCCATTGGCGGGAGCCGACGCGCCGTTACCGCTTCCCATCTTGCCCTGGGTGACGGCAAAGTCGAATCCTTCAAAAAAACGTCTGAATTCGGGGTCCACGGCATCGGGGTTCTTCACAAAATCCTGGTAGAGACCCTCAATATAAGCTGGATGTGAATTAGTTATAAACGAAAAGTCCTTCATAGAAGAGTGGTGGGCTGGGCCGAATTTTTGGTCACAAATATCGGTCAAAGTTAAACATGGATGGGGGTTTTTACTAATTTTTTAAGGGGTTGCGGGGATTTGCAGGAGATCGATGGGCGGTCGGAATAGTTGGCACGTACGATTCCAAGGTGTAAAAGATCGGTTGGTTAATTTGGTAGTTCCCGCAAATGGGCGTACTTTTGCCGTCCTAAAATTGTCGAGTTCATGGCTAATCATAGCGCAACCAAAAAAGATGTAAGGCAGGCTGAAAAGCGCAGGGATCGTAATAAATACTATGGCAAGACCACGCGGAATGCGATCCGTGACCTGCGGGCTGTCAAGGAGCAAAAGACGGCTGGTGAGAAATTGCCGGAGGTTGCCTCCATGATCGACAAACTGGCCAAAAAAGGTGTCATCCACAAGAACAAGGCGGCGAATCTGAAAAGCAAGCTGGCCCGCAAGGTGAATTCCCTGGCTACAGTCGCTAAAAACAATGCCGCCCCTGCGCGGACGCGGAAGAAATCTTAAGATTATTGACCCGGTTGGGTCTTAAAATAGGTTGTTGTACAAAAAAAGAGGGCGTCAACTTGATAGGGGACGTTCTCTTTTTCTATTTTAGGGGTAACTAGGAGACTTTTTCTATATTCTTATTATGAGAAAACAACTCTGGTTATTGGCGCTGCTCGCTCCGTTGATGGGAAAAGCACAGAAACTGCAAACCCCTTTCGAAGCCTCCGCCGGAAAACATACCGCCACCTATGCGGAGTGTATTGCCTTCTATCAGCAGCTGGATAAGCTTTCACCCAGGTATCGATCCGGGAAATGGGGATGAGCGATGCGGGTTACCCTTATCATGTGGTCCTCTATTCCAACGACGGAATCTACGATCCCGCGGCGTGGCATCGCAAAGGAAAGCTCGTCATCCTGATCAACAATGGCATTCATCCGGGGGAGCCGGACGGTGTCGACGCCAGCATGCTGCTGATCCGCGACCTCGTGGCAGAAAAAATCCGTATCCCGGACAATATTGCGCTGGCGGTGATCCCGCTCTATAATATCGGGGGCGCATTGAACCGGAGCTCTTTTTCACGCGTGAACCAAAACGGTCCGGAAGCCTATGGGTTCCGGGGTAATGCGCAGAACCTCGACCTCAACCGGGATTTTACGAAAAACGACAGCCGGAATGCGCGGTCCTTTGCCCAGATCTTCCATTGGCTGAACCCGGACCTGCAGATCGACAATCATGTCAGTGACGGCGCGGATTATCAGTATACAATGACCCTGCTGTGCTCGCAGTGGAATAAGCTGGGCGGCCAGCTGGGTGCTTTCTTGCATGATGTGTTGCAACCGGCGCTGTTTGCGGACATGGAAAAGCGGGGCTGGCCGATGACGCCCTATGTCGAGTTCGAAGCGGGGAATCCCAGGGATGGCTGGGACGGATTTTATGACGAGCCACGATATTCGAGCGGTTATGCGACGCTCTTTCATACCATCGCCTTCATGCCGGAAACGCATATGCTGAAACCCTTCACGGACCGGGTGCTGTCGACCTATGCGCTGATGCAGCGATGATCGCGCAGTCGTCGAAGTATGCGGGTGAGCTGCTGAAGAAGCGGGCGGCGGATATTGCGGCGGACCGGGACAGTGCCCGGCTGGCACTGGACTGGAAGGTGGACAAGTCCAGATGGGATTCGATAAGGTTCAAAGGATACGAGACGGGAATGAAGACCAGTGAGGTGACCGGGATTGCCGCGGATGTTCTATGATCATACCAGGCCATTTGAGCGGCAGGTGAGGTTCTATGATTATTTTGTCGCCGATGCGTGGGCGACGGTTCCGAAGGCCTATGTCATTCCGCAGGGCTGGCATGCGGTAGTGGACCTGTTGCAATTGAATGGGGTCCGGATGCGGCGTTTGACAGCGGATACGACGATGTCGGTCGAAGTTTATCATATTGCGGATTATAAATCTTATCCGCGGGCCTATGAGAAACATCATAAGAATACCGCCATCCAGGTGAAGACGGATCAGGAATCCATTCATTTGTTAAAGGGGACTATGTCATCCCGACCGATCAGCCAGCGAGGCGATTCCTGGTGGAGATGCTGGAGCCGACGGGGGAGGATTCTTATTTCGCGTGGAATTTCTTCGATGCGATCTTGCAACAGAAAGGAGGGATATAGTGCGTACCGCTGGGAAGATGTCGCGGGGGATTGGCTGAAGGACGCATCCGGAAGTCCGGCAGCAACTGGATCAGAAAGCGGAAGACCGATTCAGCCTTTGCGAAAAATGCGCGGGCGCAATTGGAGTTTGTTTATCAGCATTCTCCTTATTATGAGCCGGCGCATCTGCGATATCCGGTCTACAGAGTGTTATGATTGATCTCCGCGATCGCCGCGGTCTCCAGCTCCCCGATCGCCGCGATCTCCACGGTCACCGCCGCCTCGATACCCACCGCCGCCTTCACCGCCACCGCGATATCCGCCGCTGTCACCGCCGCCGCGATATCCACCGCTGTCGCCGCCGCCGCGATATCCACCGCCGCCTTCACCACCGCCGCGATATCCGCCACCGCTGCCGCCGCGATACCCCCGGTCCCCACCACCGCGATAACCACCACCGCCACCACCCGGACGATATCCGCCCCCCCCGCCGCCACGACCGCCGCCACCGCCATAACCCCCCGGTCCCCGCCGCCACGATATCCGCCGCCGCCACGACTGTCCCTGCCGCCGCCACCGCCGCGATTCTGCTCGTCGGCCTCTTTGACGGCCATCTTCTTACCGCGAATGGAAGCATTGTCAAGGGTCTCTATAGCGCCGCGGGCCTCGGTCTCATCGGGCATGTCTACAAAGCCAAAGCCTTTGCTCTTCCCTGTTTCCCTGTCCATCACAATTTTTGCAAAATTCACCGTTCCGTATAGCTCAAACATTTCTTTCAGGTCCACATCATCAAAATCATAAGGAAGACCTGCTACAAAAAGCTTCATGCCGATAGATTTAAGAGGTAAAATTACAGGAATAATAATTATATATAGGAAATAATTAGGGTTTAAAAATAGAGCAAAACATCAATATGACCTAACATTAAAACGGGATTTAGGAGAAATACGATTTACAATGGGTAGAAACTACTATTTGGGCCAGGCCGGCCCTTTCGGGCCGGCCTGGCGTTTATTTATTGTGATATCCGAATCGTTCCGGCGCCATTGTATGAATGGTACTCGCCATTATACATCGCATCGGCGCTGACAGGACCCATGTGGTAGATGCCCGGGGAGACGGCGCGAACCGCGTAATAATAGGTTTGCTTCATCGCATGCAGATCGACGAACAGGTTGATGCGGTCATCGCGAACGTCGAGGGCCGTGGGACTGTCATCATCCTTCACCCAGTCCATGTCGGGAATGTCCTTTGTCCTTGGGTTTTCGATCTCGAAACCGGCGGGGAGCATATCGGTGATAACAATATTGTCGACGTCGGTGCTGAAAGTTCGCTCAAGGGTGACCTGGACGATCACCAAATCGTTCTGCTTAAACGTATTCCCGGTGAGCGGGCGGCCGAAACGATCAAAGAAGCGTTTACGAACACGAAGATAACTGTCTTCTTCTTTGAACGCTCCCGTACTGCTGATCCCTTCGGTTTCCCAATAGTAATAAAGCTTACCGCTCCCGTGTGTATGAATGGTAACCTTCGGCACGCCACCCGAACCCGCGGCGCCCGCGATCTGACGCGTGGTGAGTTTGAGGGGGTTGCCATCCATCGTACCGATCTTGCGGCCATCGACTTCCACATCGGCCGTCACGGATGAGCCCGCGTCCTGGCGGGCAACTTTGCCAAGTCCCAGGACACTAAATGCCAGCTCCTGGGTACTAAACCAAGTACGCTGTTTTAATTTGTCCATGACATGACGGGCCATAACCGGGATCTGCGGGTTGCCCGGATCGGCGTCGACAAGGACATCCAGGGCCAGGGACTCGTCCCGGACATCGGAAGCAAAACACCCGCCGGTCGTCGTGTTCGCTTCCTCCCCACTGAAGCTGGCCGGCAGGAACTGCTGAAAGCTGCGTCGGTCGCCGGCAAGGGCATAGGCAGCAGCCAGCATATACCGGCAATCCAGGCTGAGCATTTCCGGTCTTGCTTTATAATAATTCATGGCACTAACGTTGGGCTGACCGGCGAGGGCCAGTACGTAGAGCCCATAGGTCACCTCTTCCGGTGCGATGCGCCGGTTGAAAGTGCGGTTATACCAGTACATCACCGTCTCCCGGTTCTTCATCCGGTTGTTGATATAGCCGAGCATGGTAGAAAGCAAACTTGGGTCTACGTCAAAGCCGGCCTTCCGGGCCTCCAAAAGAAAGTGAGCGGCATAAATGGTTGCCCACCAGTTCTCGGTCCCTTCATCGTCCCAGAGTGTAACGGCGCCATTATAAAGCTGTCGCATCTTAATTTTCCGGATTGCCTCCTGTACGTTGGAGTTGGCGTTGATTTTTTCGGAAGCATCCACATTCTTGCTGCGAACCAGGTCTGCGAGGTCGCCGAAATAAAGTTGCGGGAAGGCAATGGAGACGGTCTGCTCGGTGCAACCATACGGATATTCAACAAGCCGACCCAACCAGGGTCCCAGTTCGGCCGCGGGAGATTTGCTCAGCACCAACTGATAGTCAATGCTGGAAGGGATAAAGTCCCCGATACTCCAACCGACAGGCTGGGACGATCCGCCGGGGATTGACCCGCTGCCGGTTGACTTGGTCAGCGGCGCGGAGGGGCGGATGCCGATCTCGGTCTCATCACTGAAATGTTCGCCTTTGGCATTGACGTCAACGGTAACCTTCCCGATACCGATTGTTGGGGATGCCGCGAGCTTGAATTCCGCGCGGCCTTCGCTATTGGCGCCAATGTTGATCGATTGTTCCTGGTCGGCGACGGAATGCAGGGGACCGCTTAGTCTGAGCTTGACATCGGCGCCAGCACCGGAGGTCGTTGTATTGCTGATAGTCACGGGGAGGGTCACGGTGTCGCCGGGGCTCATGAACCGGGGTAAAGCAGAGCTCAGAACAATCGGATCGGCCACCGTCATATTGAGTTCCTGCGAACCGAAATCTTCATTCTTATAAGCGACCGCCATCAGGCGGACCGAGCCGGAGAATTGGGGAATATCAAATTCAAAACTGGCTTCACCGCCGCCATCGGCCTGGGCGATGCCGCTCCAATAAGAAAGGATCTTGATCCGTTTGGCAGGCATCGGGTTTGTCCTTTTTTTCATATCGGCTTCCTCATCACCGCCTGTGCTGCTCAATGCCGCCTTCACCTCGGGGAAGAGCAGCGGATAGAGGTCATAGTCCGTTACTTCAAGCGCGCGCTTGGCATAGAAATGCGCATAAGGGTCAGGAGTGGTGAAGTTCGAGACCTGGAGTACTCCGTTGTCGACGGCAGCGAGCGTGACCATGCTTCCCGGCGTGGCTTTCACCGTGATCTTCTGGTGGGTGTGGGAGCGCACGGCCGGCTGCGCCACGATCTCGACAGGCATATGACGTTCCTTTGCCTCCACTTTTACGGACTGGAAGCCATGGGCGACGGTCAGCGGGATGTCGGAAAGGTCGTGCGGCTTGATCAAGGTGGCGGTGATATAGACGTTGGGGACGTCATCGACCGTAAGCGGCAGGCTCACATGGGCGGTGCGCTTATCGACATCAACATATTGATAGGACAGCACCTTGTCGGTCTCCATCGTAATGAGCAGACGGCCGTCAAACGGGGTCTTGATCAACGCGCCAACGCTTTCGCCGGTATAATAGCTTTTCTTATCCAGCGAGATGTCGATATGGCCTTCATTGTTGACCTGGAAGGAGTTGTTGTCACCGCCCCAGGCGCCCCAGCTGTAGAATTCCTTACTGACGTAGCTACTGGCGCCGGGAAGGGCTACACGCAGCTCGTAATCGCCGGGGGATCGGGGCGTGAACGAGTAGTGCGTCGCTTCGCCGCTGACGGGCAGCGTTGTCTCCGTGATCATTTTATCCTCTTCCTGGGACTCATAGCGGAAGTAGTCGCCATTCTTGGTAAGGACAGTATGGTATTCATGTTTGATTACCTCCACATGCGCGGTGCCGGTGACGATTTTCTCGTTGCGGTCGAGCGCGATCAGCGGAAAGTCGACCGGCTGGTTGAGCGGATAGAACCAATAACCATCGTCGGCGAGGCCGAAAAAGACCTTTTGGGTGTAAATGTCAACCGACGTGCTGCGGCTCACCGGGCGGCCGGTCTCGTCAAAAACGGTGGCATAGAAGGTGGCCTGGAGCAGCCCGATATTCTTGAAGATCTCCGGTACCTCATAATTCTCTACGGAATTTCCCTGCTCGTCGGTCTTTCCCTGACGGACATTCTTGTCAAATGACGCGCTTTGATCCGATAAGTTAAACGTATAGTTTTCGTAATCCTTCGGCCGGAAATTGACCGAGTGGACCTGGATCTCGCATTCGTAGTTGCGATTCGCCGCGGGCGGTCCAAAAAAATTGACGGCATGGATATTCAGCTTTGCGGCATCGCCGGCCTCCAGAAGAGCCTTGTCGAGCTGCGCGGTAACTTTGATGCGATCGGGAACGAATTCTTCTATCCGGAAGGGCTGCGTGGCGAGAAGCACGTCGCTGGAGGTATAGACTTCCAGGGAGTAGCTTCCGGTGATTGCGGTGGGCGCGATGTCGACGCTTCCTTCGACGGATCCCTGGCCGTTGAGGGTTTTACGGAATGTCTTGAGCTCCTTTCCATTGGGCAGGAGGAATTTGAGGACAATCGGCAGCTCTCCGGGGGACTTCCATTGGCGGTCGCGGAGGATCACGGAGAAATTGACCTTTTCGCCCGGGCGATAAATGTCGCGCTCGGGGTAAATATAGGCGTCGAGACCGGCGGGATTGCCGCGTCTCCCGCCCACTTCAAAACGTGATGTATTGATGCGGGTCGTGTTGAACGGCAGATAATTGAAATCATCCGCCGATTTGGCGATCAGCATGGCTGGCCGGAAACCTGCAAATTCCTTCCGGGTATACGCAATCTCCGCCACACCATCGTTGCCGGTGGTTCCAGTACCCAGCAGTTGGTTATTGGCGCCATAGGCCTGAACGGCGACACCTGGAAGCGCAGCTGCCGTCTTGATGGAATTGGTAAAAACAATAATCTTCTCTTTCCCTTCTTTTGCGATCATCCCGATGTCCGAGAGCGAGACGAACCGGCTGTCGCGGACCCAGTAGTCTTTTGCCGAACGGATCATGATATGGTAGATGCCTTTGAATTCGGGCAGTTTGTCGGAAATGTCCAGGTTGAGGATCCGGTTGACGCTGCTGGTGGCGCTGCGCGGCAAGGTGCGGGTGTCGATTTCCCGCTCATAGATGACATCGCCAAGGGTTAGGTTGTCGTCGTCCGGCTCGTAATTGACAGGCCCTTCTTCGTCATCGCCTTCCGGTGAGGAGATGCTTCCGCTTTCGGTCGTGCTGCTGGTCTCGCGCGGCCGATAATTGCTGTGCTGGGCCATGAGCAAGTTGTTCTCATATATTTTGGAAACGACGACCTTTACCCGGGGAACGTTGATGATGCGGACCTCGATATTTTTGGCGCCCTTGCCCGAAAGGTAAACGCCTTTTTCGTTCGCAAAACTGATGGCCGGTTCCAGCTGCCCAAAAGTGATATTGGTGGAATACTCTTCATGTAAGACGCCACCGATGCGACCACGGATACGCTTTGCGATCATCAAGGTATAACTCCTGGTTTGATCAAAATTCCCGCTCCGGATAACGAAACCCGTTTCGGTCGGCTCGGCGGTAAACTTGATTGCCGGACTAAAGGAAATCGCATCGGCGAGGTTGGCGGGCAACACCTGTTGGCTGGTATTGACACGGATGGAGCCGGTCGTCCCGTCATGCTCGGTGGTCACATCACCGATGGTCAGGACATAGGGTGAAGGAATGGATGCGCTTAGCTCGATTCGGGAGACGAGACCATTGCTGCCGCCTTCAGGAAGAAGGCCCTTTTCAATCCCGATCTTTGCGTCAAGAGTCTTGGTCTTCCATTTTCAGATTGAGCAGGCGGAGAGAGATGCGGTCGGACGCGGAAAGGGTCTGAAGGGTATAGTTAACCGTCGCATCGCCGACAAGGATATTCAGTTTGTCCTTGAGCCGGCTGGGGTTGACGGGATAATTGAACTGAAGTTCGACCTGGGGGATTGCGGAGCTGCTGTTCTCGTCCTGCAATACCCAGGTTGCGCTGGCGTTATCCAGGCGGAGATCGGGGGTGTGAAAATTCAGGTCGGCATTGTTGGCGATACGACCGAACTTGCTATGCTGAAGGACGGCGTTTTTTATCGTCGCCTTGTATGTTGTGGCGGGCGCCAGAGGCTGGGCCGGCGAGAAAACAAGTTCGTCGGGATGTTCCCACCGGAAGCGGCCAGGTATCCGGGGCTCGAATTCGACATATTCCGTCG
The DNA here is from genome assembly GCA_963846405.1 of uncultured Chitinophagaceae bacterium. Lineage (GTDB taxonomy): Bacteria > Bacteroidota > Bacteroidia > Chitinophagales > Chitinophagaceae > Puia. The sequence continues at coordinate 65,550 of CAWJVU010000001.1, forward strand.
AGTCCCATTGGTCGACCAGGGAGTCCGGAACAAGGGTTTGGTCGAAACGGAAGGTCAGGTTGCCGAGCGCGGGGACTTCGTCTTTGGCATTGGTGTAGTCGAGGCCGACGAAACTGCTGTTACAGGAGAAAAAAAAGAAAATGCCGATCGCAAGCGATAGTATGGCCAGTCAGGCCAGAACGGTTAGGCATAAAAAGGTCAGATTGAAGTTTTTATATAAAACGACGTTAATATACAAAAAGGACAATGAAAAATACGTTTACGGGTCTTGTGCGCAGACGAATAATGCCGGAATTTTAGTGTGAGAAGCTAAGGGGGAATGCTGGGGGACATAAATGGTCGGGGAGCGTGCCGATAATTTGAAGTCGAAAATACGATATGAAAAAGGTGTTTGTCAAGAGATGGGGTAATAAGAAATTGTTAAACCGTGCGGCCGGCGGGTGGGAGCGGTTAGGCGGATGGGTGATCCGACGTGCCTTCCTCGGAGCTGTGGGATTGTTCTTTTTGTTCCTTATGCTGAATTGGGTGTTCCCCCTACCCGACCGGGTCGAGTATTCGACCGTTATTACGGACGATAAGGGTGAAGTCATCCATGCTTTCCTCACGCACGACCAGCAATGGCGGATGAAGACCGAACTGACCGAGATCTCGCCGCTGCTGCGGAAAACCATCGTCGAAAAAGAAGACAAATACTTCTATTACCATCCTGGGGTCAATCCGGTGGCCATGCTGCTGGCATTGGGGCGGAACATCCTGCATGCCAGGCGGACGTCCGGCGCTTCGACCATTACGATGCAGGTCGCGCGGGCGCTGGAACCCAAGCGCAGGACCTATTGGAACAAGCTGGTAGAGGTCTTCCGCGCGTTCCAGTTGGAATGGACCTACAACAAAGACCAGATCCTTCAGCTCTATCTGAACAAGGTGCCCTACGGAGGAAATATCCAGGGGGTGAAGGCCGCTTCGCTTCTCTACTTTGGTAAAAACCCCGATCATCTCTCCCTTGGGGAAATCACGGCCCTGTCAGTAATCCCAAACCGGCCATCGACACTGGTGATGGGCAGACACAATGACGCGATCGTCGTGGAGCGGAACAAATGGTTGCGGCGGTGGGCCGCAACGGGCATTTTCACACCCAAGGAGATCGAGGACGCGCTGGCTGAACCGCTGACGGCGCGACGGGGATCGGTGCCGGGGTTTGTTCCGCAATTGGCGCTGAAACTGAGAAAAAGCGGCCGGACCGTCATCCATACATCCATTGATCTGAATACACAGCTGAAGATCGAGAAGCTGGTAAAGGATTATTCGCGTACGTTGACCCTGAAAAATATCCGCAATGCGGCAGTTATCGTGCTGGACAACCAGACCCACCGGGTAGTCAGTTATGTCGGAAGCGCTGATTTCCGCGACTCGGCGGATGCCGGACAGGTGAACGGGGCGGCAGCAATCCGACAACCGGGGAGCACCCTGAAACCGTTATTATACGGATTATGTATGGATGGCGGGCTGTTGACACCCAAAATGACGATCACCGATGTACCGGTGAACTATCAAGGGTACGCGCCGGAAAACTATGACCGGAGGTTTAACGGCAATGTCACGATGGAGTATGCGCTGGAGCATTCGCTGAACATCCCGGCAGTCAAGAGCCTGAAAGCGCTGGGAAAAGAACTGCTGATCCGCAGGCTAACGCAGTGTGGCTTCAAACAAGTCGACAAAGACCGGAATAAGCTGGGGTTGTCGATGATCCTTGGCGGCTGCGGAGCGACCCTGGAGGAATTGACGGGAATGTATTCCATTTTTGCAAACGAGGGCCGGTGGGTGAAGCCCGTGTATACGACGGACGATACTATATCCCGGACGGATTCGCCCTCCCCGGGCTCAGCGTATCCTGAGCCCAGCCGCGACCTTTATCATCGATGACATCTTATCCAGGGTCAACCGGCCGGATTTCCCGGTGAACTGGCAAAGCACGGTGCATTTGCCAAAAATAGCGTGGAAGACGGGGACCTCGTACGGGCGGCGGGATGCGTGGAGCATTGGGTATAACCGACGCTATACGGTTGGCGTTTGGGTGGGGAATTTTTCGGGGGTCGGTGTGCCGGAGCTGAGCGGAGCGAATGTGGCGACACCGCTGCTATTTACAATCTTCAATACCATAGATTACAATGAAGACGGCTCCTGGTTCAGTCAGCCGCCGGATTGCGATATCCGGATGGTTTGCACGGAGACCGGGTTGCCGCCATCCGATTTCTGTACCCACCTGGTGACGGACTATTTTATCCCCCTTGTTTCGCCTTCGCGCAAATGCGACAATATGCAGGAGCTGTTTGTATCGCCGGATGAAAAGATAGTCCTATTGCAGAGCTTGCCTGCCGGAGTCGGGATACAAGAAGAAACTATACAAGATCATACCGCCCGAAATGCGGGAATATTATGACATGAATAAAATCGCGTATGTCGCCATTCCACCACACAACCCGATGTGTGAGAAAATGTTTAAGGAAGGCGGACCGGTGGTCATCTCGCCCGCAAACGGGAGCGAATACCTGATCAACCGGAAGGATCCGGAACCGTTACAGCTGCGATGCCGGGTAGGCAATGATGTCGGGAAGGTGTATTGGTATATCAACGACCAGTTCTATAAGGTGGGGGATGCGGGGTCCAGACAGTTCTTTTTTCCCCAGGAGGGGCCAGTGAAGATCTCGTGTACGGATGACAAGGGCCGGAATCGGAATGTGTGGATCCGGGTGAAGTATGTGAATCTCTAAACAACGGTTTAGGCGGACCAGTTTCGATATACCCCGATCATCTTCCAGCCGGCATCGGTTCGACGGAAGATATAGGTTGAGCCAAGGCCGCAACGGCCGCCGCAGACCATGTTGAGGTCGATGACGGCGTATTTCCCATCATCGGTGAATTGAGGAAGCGAGAAGCTGAAGACGAGATGGTTTGGGTTGCCGTCACCGTCGGGAGGGTTCAGGTAAAGGATGGAGTCGGCCTGGCGGCGGTTGATGCAAATGGCTTTTGTTCAGGGAATCCTGTTTCCAGCGATAACGGATGCGGGAGAGGTAGACTTTTTCGGCAAGCTCGTTGAGAACGCTGATAGGAACGGGTTCGAGGAGATGATATTTCGACCATTCTTCGTAGTCATATTTCACGAAACGGCAGGTGTCGGTGCCGATCAGACGAGGAAATAGTGGGGGAGCGTGCTGTCGACGACGGTTGGGAAGACCGCATTGATGAATTTTCAGGCGACGGGAATGGGGTCTGCGCGCCGGCGCGGACGTTCAGAAAGAAGAAAGAAGGATAACCATGCGTACCGCATGGTACAATTTGTCCGAAAAATAAAGTTAAGGCCGCGCTAAATTAGTCCGCTTTGTGAACGCTGCCCGCGCCGCTGACGTGCTGATCGACCGCCGCGCCCCCTTTATAGTCCACGCTTCCGGCGCCGCTGACCTCGGCGTCGAGCCGGACGCTGGCGTAAACCTGGGCTGATCCCGCGCCGGAGATCTCTACTTTTTTGTTTTCGGATTTTAGGTCGAAGCAGTGGGCGTGACCCGCGCCCGTCAGGTGAGATCGGCGGATTTGGTCTCGCCTTTAAGGTCGATGTTGCCGCTGCCGGAGACTTCGGCGGTGATACGGGGGGCATTGACCTCCATTTTCATATCGCCGGCGCCGCTGATGTGCATATCGAAGATTTTCGGGGTTGTTGATCGGTGTCTGCCCGATGATGTCGCAGGCGCCCGAGACATCGATATTATTGTACACTGGAGAGGTGACATAGATCTTGAGATCGCCGGTCGGGTCGAGGTTGAAGTTGTCGCTTTTCGCGAACAATGACCTTGTTGCCTTCCTGGATAGACCTCTACGAACTGCTGGAGGTTCTCATCCACCTCTACTTTTACGGAGTGCTGGTCGCCCTGGGAAACTAAACACTTTGGCGGCGCCTCCGACCTCAACATCCTTAAAATCATTTACCGGCCGGTCCTGGGTGGTGATATTGCCGTTTCCGTGGACCCGTTTGCCAAAGAAATTGCGGCAGGAAAAAAGGAGCATGAGAAAGGTGAGAAGCAGAGAGGAGGTCTTCCAGTTAGTCTTGGTCATGGTGGATGTTTTAGGTTATACGCAAATGTAGATGTTTTGACGAGGGAAACGGCGTGGAGGTTACACTGGCGGATTTTTTTTACCTTCGCGTCACGATGACGGAAAAGATTCTAATCCTCGACTTTGGTTCTCAGTATACTCAATTGATAGCCAGGGCTGTACGTGAGGCTAATGTGTATTGTGAGATCATTCCCTATCATAAGACGGTTGAATTCGACCCTTCACTGAAGGGCATCATCCTTTCCGGCAGTCCTTTCTCGGTCAATGATCCCGGCGCGCCGGTGGTGGATATCGCGGCGCTGCACGAGCGGGTGCCGGTGCTGGGGATTTGTTATGGGGCGCAATTGACGGCCAAGTTGTATGGCGGGAGCGTGGAGAAGAGCAATAAACGGGAATATGGCCGGGCGTTGATGCACAAGCAGCAGGAAGATATCCTCCTGCGGGAGGTCACGGAGCTGTCCCAGGTATGGATGAGCCATGCCGATACGATACTGGAGCTGCCGGCCGGTTTCGAAGTGCTGGCGAATACGGAGACTATCCCGTATGCGGCGTTCCGAAAGTCGAGGCACAATGGCGATCTGCCGTTATATTGTCTGCAATTCCATCCGGAGGTCTATCATTCGATCGAAGGGAAGAAAATCATCCGGAATTTCCTTGTCAATATCTGCGGTTGTTCGCAGGATTGGACGCCGGCGCATTTCGTGTCGGACACGGTAGCGGCGTTGAAGAAGCAGATCGGGTCGCGGAAGGTCATTATGGCGCTGAGCGGCGGGGTGGATTCCACGGTGGCGGCGACGCTGATCCATCAGGGCGATCGGTGACCGGCTGGTGGGGATCTTTGTGGACAATGGGGTGTTGCGAAAAAATGAATTCAGCCAGGTGCTTGGACACGTATCGGAAGATCGGGTTGAATGTGAAGGGGGTGGATGCGTCGGCGATGTTTTATCGCGAACTGGCGGGCAAGTCCGATCCGGAAGCCAAACGAAAGACGATCGGCCGGCTGTTTATCGACGTGTTTCAGTCGGAGGCCGACGCAGGTGGAGGGAGTGGAGCTGCTTGGGACAAGGGACGATCTACCCGGACGTGATCGAGAGTGTCTCGGTCCATGGGCCGTCGGTGACGATCAAATCCCATCATAATGTAGGGGGTCTTCCCGGAGACAATGCACCTGGAGCTGGTGGAACCGCTCCGATATCTTTTCAAGGATGAGGTGCGGCGCGTGGGTGCGGAGCTGGGGATACCGGATGAGCTGCTGCAGCGGCATCCGTTCCCGGGCCCGGGGCTGGCGATCCGCATCCTGGGAGAGGTGACGCCGGAGAAGGTGCGGCTTATTGCAGGATGCGGATGAGGTCTTCGTGCGGGGGCTGAAGGAGCATCATCTTTATTCCACGGTCTGGCAGGCGGGGGCGATCCTTTTGCCGGTCAAGAGTGTAGGGGTGATGGGTGATGAGCGGACCTATGAGTTCACGGTTGCGTTGCGGGCGGTGACATCGGTGGATGGGATGACGGCGGACTGGGCGCATTTGCCGTATACGTTCCTGGCGGATATCTCCAATGAGATCATCAATAGTGTGAAGGGGATAAACAGGGTGGTGTATGATATCAGCAGTAAACCGCCGGCGACGATCGAATGGGAATAGAGAAAACGACATTCTGTAATATATCTTCGTTATTGCTTTGGCGTTTTGCGCTGGGCACACATGCGCAGGATACGACTGCGGTTAAAGCCGGACAGCACAGGCGCCGGCATTCGGTGGCGATATTTCTGCCGTTGTACCTGGATTCTGCATTCGATGCGACGGGCAATTACCGTTACGACAAAAATTTTCCCAAATTCATCAATCCGGGGCTGGAATTTTATGAAGGCGGCGAGCTGGCGCTGGATTCCCTGCGAAGGAGGGGATGCGGCTGGATGTGCACATCTATGATACCCGGTCGGCCACGCGGTCGATCCAGCAGGTGGTGGCCGATTCGGCGTTCGAGAGTGCAGGGCTGATCATCGGCATGGTGGTGAATGCGGGGAGGAGCAGCAACTGGCGGCGGCGGCGTTGAAGCAGCAGGTTCCCTTCATCAATGTCAATTTCCCGAACGATGCGGGCATTACGGCCAACCCGGACCTGGTGATCCTCAATTCCACGCTGCGGGCGCATTGCGAAGCGATTTACCGGTATCGTGCAACGCAATTATCCGACGAAGCCGCTGGTCTTTTTCCGGAAGAAGGGTGCACAGGAAGACCGGCTGAAGGGGTATTTCACAGAGCTCGACCGGACGACGGCAGGGGTTCCGCTGAAGATACAGTATGTGACGCTGGATGACAATTTCGATAATAGCCGCGCTGACGGCCATACCTGGACAGTACGGATGCAGACGATTTGTATTGCGGGTAGTCTGGATGAGGGCTTTGGGAGGACGGCTGGCGGGGGTGCTGGCGTATCTGAAGAGCTATCCGACGATGCTGATCGGGATGCCGACCTGGGACAATATGGATTTCACGAAGCCGGAGTTGGCGGGGAAAGAGATCGTGTATACGACACCGTTCTATATACAATCCGGCGGATACGCCTGGTCAAACAGATCAACCAGATATTACAAGGCGCAGGTTCTATAGCCGGCCGAGCGATATGGTTTTCCGGGGGTATGAGAGCGTGTACCGTTTGGGCAGCTTGCTGGCCTGCATGGGCGCGACCTGGGCGGGAATATCGGCGAGAAGAAATTTAAGGTATTCAATGACTTCAATATAGAGCCGGTATTTCTGAACCGGCAATCGATGACGCTGGACTACTTCGAGAACAAGAAGCTGTATTTTGTCCATATGATGGATGGGAATGTGACTGCGGTGAATTAGATCTGCGTAACCAATGATCGAATTTACCGAAAAGGGCTTGTATTGCCCGGCGGGCGGGTTTTATATCGACCCGTGGAAGCCGGTGGAGCGGGCGGTGATCACCCATGCGCACAGTGATCATGCGCGGGCGGGGAGCGGCGCGTATCTCTGTCACCGGCTGACGGTGCCATTGCTGGAGTTGCGGTTGGGCCCTGGGCGTGTATCAAGGGGTGGAATGGGGAGAGTCCGGTCACGATGAACGGGGTGCGGGTGAGCCTGCATCCCGCGGGGCATATTATCGGATCATCACAGGTCCGGGTAGAATACCAGGGCCGGGTCTGGGTGGTCAGCGGGCGACTATAAAACGGAGGATGATGGCATCAGCGGCGCCTTCGAGCCGGTAAAGTGTGATGTACTTTGTGACGGAGTCGACGTTCGGGCTGCCGATTTATCATTGGAAGCCACAGGAGGAGATCTACCGGTCGATCCGGGAATGGGTGGCAGAGAATCGCGGGCTGGGGAAGACGTCGGTGTTGATTGCATATAGCCTGGGGAAGGCGCAGCGGTTTGTTGACCTGTCTGGCGCCGGTGGGGATGACGATATATGTACATGGGGCGATCTGGAATGTCCATCAGGCGTTGGTCGGCTGCGGGGGTGAGTTTGCCGCCGGTAGTACGGGTAGAGCCGGAGATGCCGAAGGAGCTTTTCGGGGTCAGGTGGTGATCGCGCCGTCGGGTGCGGAGGATTCGCCGTGGATGCGGAGGTTTCAGCCGTATGCAGTGGGGATATGCAGCGGATGGATGCAGGTGCGGGGGAATGTGCGGCGGCGGAATGCGGATGCGGGGTTTGCCATGAGTGATCATGCGGACTGGAAAGGGTTGCTGGCGGCGGTACGGGGAACGGGGGCGGAGAAGGTGTATGTGACGCATGGGTTTCAGGCGGCACTAGCGAGATATTTGAATGAAGAGGGGATCAGCGCTGCGGAAGTTAAAACGGAATATGGGGAGGATGAGGAGGGGACGGGTTCGGGCGCGGAGGAGGGCGCGCGGGATGGAGAAGGTTAGCGGCATGCGGCTTTTTGCGGAACTGGTGGTGAACCTGGGCGCCAGCACGAAGACGAATGACCGGCTGGAGATGCTGGTCCGATATTTTTCGGCTGCGAGTGATGCCGATAAGGTCTGGGTGATCGCGCTTTTCAGCGGCCGGCGGCCGAAGCGGACGGTGAATACGACGATGTTGTGGGAATGGTGCCGGGAGATGACGGGGTTGCCGGGGTGGCTTTTCGAGAAAGTTATCATACGGTGGGGGACCTGGCGGAGACGATCGCACTGTTGCTGCCGCGTTCGCTCGAGACTCGGCGGCCGATGGGGGAGAGCCTGGGGTATTATCTGATCCGATTGGGTGAAATGGGCAAAGAAGAAGAGAAGCGCGTGAAAAAGCGTTTGTGCAGCGGTGTTGGGCAGGGATGAATCAGGAAGGAGCGGTTTGTATTCAATAAATTGATCACCGGGGGGTTCCGGATCGGCATCTCGCAGCAGACGGTAGTGAATGCGCTGGCGAGGGCGACGGGGGCGGAGGCTTCGGTGGTGGCGCATCGGATCAGCGGCGACTGGGACCCGGCCACTACGGATTATACATCGCTCGATCAGCGGCGAGGGAGGCGGGAGCGACCTGTCGAGGCCCTATCCTTTCTATCTCGCATATGCGCTGGAGGAGGAGTTGCCGGCGCTTGGGCGGCCGGAGGAATGGCAGGCGGAGTGGAAATGGGACGGGATCCGGGGGCAGATGATCCGGCGGGGGGAGGAACTATTTGTGTGGAGCCGGGGGGAGGAATTGATGACGGAGAAGTTCCCGGAGTACCAGGATTTCAAGGAGCGGCTGCCGGTGGGAACGGTGCTGGATGGGGAGATCATTGGGTTTAAAGGATCGGCCTTGGCCGAAGCTTCGGCCGGCGACGCGAGCGTGCTCCCCTTTTCCGCCTTACAGACCCGGATCGGGCGGAAGAATGTAACGAAGAAGAATTTAAGCGAGGTGCCAGTTGGTTTTATCGCTTATGACCTGCTGGAATATGGCGGGGAGGATTGGCGGGAAAAGACATTGGAGGAAAGAAGGGTACAGTTGGAGCGTGTCGTGAGCGCGGCGGCCCATCCATTGCTCCGGCTTTCGCCGATTGTCGCATTTGCAAATTGGGAGGAGCTGGCGCTCTGCGCGGGCGGGGTCGCGGGAGATCGGGAGTGAGGGGATCATGTTCAAAAGAAAATCGTCGATCTACCAGGTCGGACGGCGCCGCGGTGACTGGTGGAAGTGGAAGATCGATCCGCTGGTGATCGATGCGGTAATGGTCTATGCGCAGAAGGGGCATGGCCGGCGGAGCAACCTGTATACCGACTATACTTTTGCGGTCCGGGACGGGGATCAACTGCTGACGTTTACGAAGGCGTATTCGGGGTTGACGGATAAGGAACTTGCAGAGGTGGATGCATTTGTCCGGAAGAACTCACTGGAGAAATTCGGCCCGGTAAGGACCGTTAGGCCGGAACTGGTGTTCGAGATCGCTTTCGAGGGGATTGCGGCGTCGGCGCGGCATAAGTCGGGTATCGCGTTGCGGTTTCCGCGCATCAACCGATGGCGGAAGGATAAGACCGTCGGCGGAGATCGATACGATCGCAAATCTTAAAAAAATGCTGGAATTGTATGGGAAATAGGTTATCGAATACGGGAAGACGCTGTAGTCGGGCTTTCGGCCAGACCAGTATTGTATGTTTTTTGGTGGATATACAGCTGGTCGCCATGTCCATGATAAAGTGAAAATAGTTCGGGTCTGCCGTCCGCCTGGTAGACATCGCTGACATAAAAGTGATTGGTCAGCGAGAATTCTTTGTTGTCATGTCCGATGGAAAACGTAAGATAGCTGCTGAACCGGATCGGAGAGCCGGCTTCGTCATAATGCATCTGCCGGAATTTGACCGAGCGGATGCCATTCGGATCGGCCAGCTGTTTTTGCGGTAGACTGTCTGGGACAAAGACCTGGAGTGGGCCGGTCTTGGACAGCGTGGGCAGGTCGTCGCTGATCTCACTGCCCGGAGGTATGAAGCCAGCGCTGTCTGGGAATGCGAAGGAGCCGATGAAGTTGCGATTATAGCGGCTGTAGGTGACCGTGTGGCCGTGGATAATGACGTCCTTATTCAGAAAATTGACGGTTTGTTGGTTGCGGATAAACGCCGATCGCTGCCAGTTGACGGTAATGGGTTGATTGGTCTTGTTAAAGACACGAAGTTTGACCTCGCCCCCGTCGCCGGCTATATCGTAAATGAGACGAAGTGTGTCGTTTTCAAAAACAAATTGATTAAAATCGTTACGGGCCAGTTGGGAGGAATTAACGGTCATGTATTGCCAGGGGCTGCAGGCGGATAGTGAGCAAAGGAATGCGGCCGCGGACAAAAGGATAAGGAAAGGAGGTACCTGGCGTCGCATAGGTAATTTTTTACAAAATAGAACGAGAAGTCGAGGTTTGCTGTTAACATGAAGTTGTATACTTGTTAAGGAATGGTTATGCCAGGGTTAGATGGAACACCAGGATATCGGGTCATCCGGGAATGGATGGGATCGCAGGGGCGGGAGCCGTTTGCGTTCCAGGAGGAGACGTGGGAGCATGTCCTGGCGGCTGGGTCGGGGCTGGTGAATGCGCCGACGGGATGCGGGAAGACTTTTTCCGTCTTCCTGGGCGTGCTGATCGATCTCATCAACCGGCATCCGGCAGGATTGGCAGAAGATCGTGGCGATCTGGGGTTGCAATTGCTGTGGGTCTCGCCGTTGCGCGCGCTGGCGAAAGATATCGGCCGGGCGATGGAGGAGGTGATCGCGGGCCTGGGGATGCGCTGGCAGATTGGGATCCGGAATGGGGATACGGCGATGAGTGAGCGGCAGAAGCAGAAGCGGCGGATGCCGGAGGTGCTGATCATCACCCCGGAGAGTTTGCATTTGCTGCTGGCGCAGAAGGGCTATGCGGAGGTTTTTGCGCCTTTGAAAGTTATCGCGGTGGATGAATGGCATGAGTTGCTGGGGAGCAAGCGGGGGGTGCAGGTGGAGCTGGCGTTGTCGCGGATTGTCGGGGTAAAGAGAGGGCGGGTGTTCGATTATCGGGATCAGCGCGACGATCGGGAACCTGGAGCAGGCAAAAGAGGTGTTGCTAGCTTCGGTAAGAACCGATGGCTTCATTGTGCGGGCGCTGATCGATAAGCCCATCGAAGTCGAGTCGATCATCCCGGATGAGATCGAGAAATATCCCTGGGCGGGTCATCTCGGGTCTGAGGCTGATCCATAAGGTGATCCCGATTCTGGACCGCAGCAAGACCACCCTGATCTTTATCAATACGCGGGGGATGAGCGAGACCTGGTACCAGTCGTTGCTGACGGTGGCGCCGGATCTGGCGGGGGCGATCGCGCTTCATCACGGTTCGATCGATATGGAGCTGCGCAATTGGGTGGAAGAGGCATTGCATGAAGGGAAGCTGAAGGCGGTGGTCTGTACGGCAAGTCTGGATCTGGGGGTGGATTTCCGGCCGGTAGAGACGGTGGTGCAGGTGGGCAGCCCGAAAGGGGTTGCGCGTTTTCTGCAGCGGGCAGGGCGGAGCGGTCATCAGCCCGGGCAGGTGAGCAAGATCCATTTTCTGCCGACGCATTCCCTGGAACTGGTGGAGGCGGCGGCCTTGAAGTCGGCGATGAAGGAGGGGTTGATCGAAAGCCGGGAGCCGATGCTCTTGTGTTATGATGTGCTGATCCAATATCTGGGCACGCTGGCGATCGGGAAGGGTTTCCGGCCGGAGATCGTGTACCGGGAATTGAAATCAACGTATTGTTACGCGGAGATGACGGAGGAGGAATGGCGGGAAATCCTGCATTTTATTACCGAAGGCGGGTCGGCCTTACAACAATATGATGAGTTCCGGAAGGTGGAGGTCATGGAGGACGGGTTGTATAAGATCAATAGCCGGCGGGTGGCGATGCGGCACCGGCTGCATATCGGGACGATCGTGAGCGATGCGATGCTGAAGGTACGTTTTATGAGCGGGGGGTATGTCGGGGTGATTGAAGAATATTTTATGTCGCGGATGGAGCCGGGGGATGTTTTTACGCTGGCGGGACAGGAAGGTGGAATTTGTGATGATCAAGGAGATGACGGTGCTGGTGCGGAAATCGAATGCGAAGAAGTCGAGGGTGCCGAGTTGGAATGGGGGCCGGATGCCGTTGTCGGCGAATCTGGGGATGATGTTGCGGCGCAAGCTGGATGAGGCATCGAAGCCGGCGGGCGACAAAGAAATCGAATTAAAGGTGTTGCAGCCGTTGTTTGACTTACAGGAGTTCTTTATCCTATATGCCGAAGGAAAACGAATTGTTGATCGAGCAGATCGAGACGAAGGATGGGTTTCATTTATTCGTCTATCCGTTTGAGGGGCGGCTGGTGCATGAGGCGATGGCGGCGTTGCTGGCGTACCGGATCAGCCGGGGAGTGCCGATCAGTTTTTCGTTTGCGATGAACGACTATGGATTCGAGCTGTTGAGCGATCAGCCGATCCCGTTGGACGACACGAATTGTTATGAGCTGTTCAGTCCGGACGATCTGACGGCGGATATCCAGCGGAGTGTGAACAGTGCGGAGATGGCGAGGCGGAAATTCCGTGATATTGCGGTGATCGGCGGGCTGATCTTCCAGGGTTATCCGGGTGAACATACAAAGGCCAGGCATTTGCAGTCATCGGCATCGCTGCTATTCAATGTCTTCAGCGAATATGATCCGAATAACCTGTTGATCCGGCAGGCATATAATGAGGTGATGGAGCAGCAGATGGAGGAGCGGCGGCTTGCGGAATATGCTGGAGCGCATCGCCGGCGGGAAGATCGTGCTGCGCTGGCCAAAGCAGCTGACGCCCTTCTGCTTCCCGTTAAAAGTGGATAGTATGCGCGAGGATATGTCCTCCGAAAAACTGGAAGACCGGGTCCGAAGGATGCAGGCGCAACTGCGATAAGTCGCGGAGTATGCGTCGGTGCCGGGCTTATTTCATGGCCTTCAATTGAGTCGCGTACAGGATGATGAAGACGATGGTGAACACAAGGGCAATGATATAGCCGAACGTGGCGAATACGTCAAACCCGATAAAAATCCCTATGGCATAGGGGACGATATCGCCAAGGATATAGAGCGCGAATCCCATCTTTTTTAACTTACGCATTTCCAGCGCGCCATAGAAGCATAGGAAACAGGCCAGAAGGGTGATGATCATAACGGGCAAGCGGTTGTCGAGCATGGCGCGGGCAGTCTCGACCGGATGAGGACCGGCCAGCTTTTTGGCCCACTCGGGCGCGCTCTCCAACTTGTCCTGGTTCTGGACAGTTGTATCATAAGTCGTCTGGGCGCGGAAAAACGTCCAAAAGGCGGATAGGAATCCAAGTCCGTTACATATAAAGGTTAGCCAGGTGAGTACATTGAGCGTGGTGGGCAGTTGGTTGGTTGGTTCACCAAGCCAGTTATCGTCGGTGGTTTTGACTGGTGGAGTAGTAGTCTGAGACATAGTGTTGCTATTTATTTTATGTATTTTAGTGGAAGGGGTTGTGAGCACATTCAACATTCCCGGTATCCTCATCTTGGGCCTGGCGACCCACCGGTCAGTATGTGGAAGCGCCGGTGCTGTAGTACTGGCCATAGAAAAATTGTTTTTGGTCCTCCTAATGTAAGTAATTTCACACATATTTGCGTATGCAACCCGCTTTTCCCCACCGACTTCGTGGTCAGCAGCTTTGGTTATCGCCCCATCGGTGTTTGTATTGGGAGGAGGAGCAGTCGTTGATCCTGTCGGACCTGCATTTTGGGAAGACGGGTCATTTCCGCAAGGCGGGGATTGCGGTTCCGCAGTCGGTTTACCGCGAGGATCTGCTGCGTTTGTTATCGCTGATCCAGTATTTTCGGCCGAGGCAACTGGTGGTTGTCGGAGATCTGTTCCATTCAAAGGAAAATAAGGAACTCGACCTTTTCCTCCGGTGGCGGGAGGACTTTCCGCATCTGGGGATCCGGTTGGTAATGGGTAATCATGATATCCTGCGGGCGGATTGGTACGAAAAGGCGGGGATCGCGGTGACCGAAGGTATCCTGGTGATGGGCGAGTTTGCGTTTGTTCATGATATTGAGGACGCGGCTGAACATATGCCTTATTATTTCTCGGGTCATTTGCATCCGGCGATAAGGGTCAATGGGATAGGTAAGCAGAGTTTACAATTCCCTTGTTTTTATTTTGGCGCAGAATACGCGATTTTTCCGGCATTCGGGCGGTTCACAGGAACGGTGTCGATCGACCCCGGAGTGGAGTCGAATGTGTTTGCGATCCTTCCACAGGTGCAGCGTGAGCGCCGGCCGGCAAGTATTTATCAGATCCAATGAATATAAGAATTACCATTATTGCCTTTGGCGCCGGATTGCTGACGGGTTGTGTGACCACGACGGTCAATGTAATTGATCATAAACCGGTAAACCAGCCTTTTTCGAGGGTTCTTTGTTTCTACCTGGACGAGGGCTGCGATTTCTCGTTATTCGATTCCACCCTGTACAATATTTGTTTGCGAACCCACACCCTTCGGGACAGCGGGTATGACTCACGAAGCAACCAGGAGGCCGCGATAGCGGAACAATTATCGACAGCGGGGACTTCCGTGTGGGTTTCGTCCTATCTGTTAGATTCCGCACATACCAGCTATGCAGGCTTTCTGCAGTACGTGGATAGTATGAAAGTAGATGGGTTGTTGATTGTAGGGGTCCGCGGTTATTTGCATGAGGAGCATAGCCAATATATCGGGGGCGCACCCCCCACAGCACCAAGCGGCCATTCGCCCGGATTTGCGGGCGGCCCGGTGTTTACCCTCAATTATACGATTCTTAATGGCAATTTCTTATGCGATCTGTTTGCCACCTAGTCCCTTATCCGGCCTGTTTGGCGGGCCGAGATCGGTGAGAAGGGAAATCGACAAAGCACGAAGACCGGGCTATCGCGCAAATTATTGCAACAGGTGGTCGCGAGCCTGAGAAACAGTCAATACATCGCCCACTAGTTCATCCAATTCACACCGCGTGCTAATTCAACCTATGCCCATCCCCGGCTAATTCATTTTTTTCTTCAGGGTGCTGACCTGGTCCTGCAGGTTGCTGACGAGGTTGGCCAGTTGGTTGACGTCCCATCGTTGCTGGGTATTGGCTTTACTGATGATCATCTGCGCTTTCCAGACTTCCAGTACATCTTCGGTATTGACATTATACGGCTGATATGCCGTATTGTCACTGACGAGCGTAAATTTGTTCCTGGATTTGTTATTTTTCATAACCCTTTTGTAGACGATGCCTTCATTCCGGGAGACGACGACATAGGTCTGGTTGCTTTTAACCTCTTCGAGGTCGTCTACTTTTTCGCCGACGATAACCGAACCGCTGGGTGTGGGCAGCATGGAATCGCCGACGATCTCGAATGCGCGGTAGTTGCCGGGGGCGAGCATGGGGAGGGTAAAGGTATTCAGTTCGTCGAGGAATTCGGGGTCGGCATAACCGGCGAGGTAGCCGGCGGCGGCTTTGACGGGGACCAGTTGGATCTCGTTGGAGGCGGCGACGAGCTTCTGCGCGCGGCGTTTGTTGAGATAGCTGCCGCCTTTGGCTGTCGCTGAGCTCTTTTCGCAGCAGTTCGTCGAGCGTCAGCTTGAACATGTCGCCGACGGTTTCCAGGACTTCGAGCCGGGGTTCGGCCCTTTCTTCTTCATAGGCTCCGAGGAGGGAACGTTTGATGCCCAATTTGGCGGCGAATTCTTCCTGTGTCCAGCCCCGCAGTTTGCGGAGGTATTTGAGGTTTTGTCCTGCTACTGACATAAGCTAATGAATTTAGCACTAAGATACTAATCTTCTTTGTCGGTGCAAAAAATATTTTTCGGTTGGGCCGGCGGCCGGTGAAGTGCGGGGGTCGGGGGTGTTTATGACGATTCGAGAGTTCGCAAAATGCGAACTTCTGGCCCAGGATCGGGTGAAACAGCAGTTTCGGACGGAATGAGCGGACCTTGTAAGTAATTGGATATGTTCGATTTAAGGTTTTGCTCTCGACGCGGTCGTACATGTAAACCCGAATATATTCCCGATATTTGCGGCTCAAGTTCGCATGTTTGCGAACTCTTTTTTGTTGAAAACCCGACCAGTCCGGGACCGAGTTGCCGAAGAAGTGACCTGCGGTTTTCTGTTGAAAAAATTGGCGCCGCACAAGCGTTCGACCCCACGGATGTTGACAGGCTGTCCAGGGGATCGTCCAATAATATTCGTACATTTGCCTTCCTGTCAATTTGACTTTCCGGGAAGGATAGCATTATATTTGACAGGGTTTAACCGGCAAAACCATAAAATCATTAATACTTAAGGAATTATGTTAGGTATTTTCTCCAAAATATTTCGGTGGAAACAAGTCGGAAAAGGACATAAAGCATATACAACCCCTGGTGGGGGAGATCAACCAGCATTTTTCGGCTTATCGAGTCCCTGAGCAACGACCAGTTGCGGGCGAAGACGTAGGAGTTCAAGGCGCGGATCAACGATCATCTCAGCCCGATAGACACCCAGATCGCGGATCTGAACGCCAAGGCGGAGGCGCTGCCCTTTAGCGATATCAACGGAAAGGATGTCATTTACCAGGAGATCGATGCCCTTAAAAAGAAGCGGGATGAGCAGATCGAAGAGGTACTGGAGACCATTTTGCCGGAAGCCTTTGCGGTCGTAAAGGAAACGGCGCGCCGGTTTAAGGAGAATGCAGAAGTCGTGTCGACGGCGACGGAGCTGGACCGGAACCTGTCCGTAAAAAAAGAGCATATCCGGATCGAAGGGGATCAGGCCATCTACAAGAATACCTGGATGGCGGCGGGCAGTCCCGATCACCTGGAACATGGTGCATTATGACGTGCAGCTGATCGGCGGTACGGTTCTGCACCAGGGTAAGATCGCGGAGATGGCGACGGGGGAAGGTAAGACGCTGGTGTCGACTCTGCCGGCCTATCTGAATGCGCTGGCCGGAGAAGGGGTGCATATCGTGACGGTGAATGATTATCTGGCCCGTCGTGACTCGGAATGGAACGGGCCGATCTTCGAATGGCTGGGGATGACGGTGGATTGTATCGACAAGCATGAGCCGAACAGCGAAGCGCGCCGGAAGGCTTATCTGGCGGACATCACTTACGGCACCAATAACGAATTCGGATTTGACTATCTGCGGGACAATATGGTGCATTCACCGGAGGAGATGGTGCAGCGCAAACATCATTTTGCGATGGTGGATGAAGTGGACAGCGTGCTGATCGATGATGCGCGGACGCCGCTGATCATTTCCGGGCCCGGTGCCGAAGGGGGATGATCAGCAATACCATATTCTGAAAAGCCGGGTGGAAAGCTTGTTTGAAGCGCAACGACGGGTGACCAACCAGTTCCTGATCGAAGCCAAGAAGAAAATTTGCCGAAGGCAATGACGATCCGAAAGATGGCGGGCTGGCGCTGATGCGGGCCTGCCGGGGCCTGCCGAAATCGGGGCCGCTGATCAAGTTCCTGAGTGAGCCGGGTATCAAGGTGAGATTGCAGAAATCAGAAAATTATTATCTGGCCGATCAGCAGAAGGAGATGCCGAAGGTGGATGCGGAGCTTTATTTCCACATCGACGAGAAGAATAATTCGGTCGACCTGACGGATAAGGGAATCCAGATGATCACGCGGGAAGGAGAAGACCCGGAGTTCTTTATCCTGCCGGATATCGGCGTCAAACTGGCCGATATCGAAAAGGAGACGATGCCGACGCGAAGAGAAGCTGCAACAGAAAGAAGCGCTGCTGAATGAATATGCGATGAAGGCGGACCGTATCCATACGGTACAGCAATTGCTGAAGGCCTATACACTATTCGATAAGGACGTGGAATATGTGGTGCTGGACGGCCAGGTGAAGATCGTCGATGAGCAAACGGGCCGTATCCTCGATGGGCGCCGGTATAGTGACGGTTTGCACCAGGCGATCGAGGCGAAGGAAAATGTAAAGATCGAAGCCGCCACGCAAACCTATGCGACGGTTACGCTGCAAAACTATTTCCGGATGTATCACAAGCTGGCCGGGATGACCGGTACGGCGGAAACGGAGGCAGCGGAATTATGGGATATCTATAAACTGGATGTGGTGACGATCCCCACCAACGTGCCGGCGATCCGGAAAGACGCGCAGGACCTGGTGTTCAAAACAAAAAGAGAAAAATATAAAGCGGTCATCGATGAGATCGACCGGCTGCGGACGGCGGGCCGGCCCTCGCTGGTGGGTACGACCTCGGTGGAAGTGAGCGAGTTGCTGAGCAAGATGCTGCAGGTAAAGAAGATCCCGCATAATGTACTGAATGCAAAACAGCATGCGCGGGAAGCGCAGGTGGTTGCGGAAGCGGGTCTGGCGGGCGCGGTGACGATCGCCACGAATATGGCCGGTCGTGGTACGGATATCAAGCTGGGGCCGGGCGTGAAGGAAGCAGGCGGGCTTGGCGATCATCGGTACGGAGCGGCATGAAAGCCGCCGCGTGGACCGGCAGTTGCGGGGCCGTAGCGCGCGTCAGGGGGACCCGGGCACCACACAGTTCTATGTCTCACTGGAAGATGACCTGATGCGGATGTTCGGCAGTGACCGGATCGCGTCGCTGATGGACAAGATGGGTTATAAAGAAGGCGAGGTGATCCAGCACAGCATGGTGACGAAGAGCATCGAGCGGGCGCAGAAAAAGGTCGAAGAAAACAACTTCGGCATCCGCAAACGGCTGCTGGAATATGACGACGTGATGAACAAGCAGCGTAATGTCGTCTATAAGAAACGAAATCACGCGTTGTTCGGGGACCGGTTGCAGCTGGACCTGGACAATGCCTTTTATATCGTGGCGGAGGGGCTGATCAATTCCTTCCGTGAGGGGGACGACTATGAAGGGTTCAAGCTGTCGACGATCGTCAATTTCGGGGTCGACACGAAGATCGAGCAGGAAGAGTTCCTGAAGGGTGATGCCAATGAGCTGGCGGAGAAGCTATACCAGGAGGCGACGCAAAACTATGAACGTAAGCTGGACGAGCTGCGCAAGCAGGCGTTGCCGGTCTTTTACGAATATCCGGGCGACGCAGGGCAGCCATATAGAGAATGTGGTGGTGCCGTTTACGGACGGAAAGAAGCGGACCAATGTGATCGCCAACCTGCAGAAGACGCTGAACAGCGAAGGCCGGGAGCTGATCGAATGCGGTCGAGCGGCAGATCACGCTGGCGATCATCGACGATACCTGGAAGGAGCATCTGCGGGCCATGGACGATCTGAAACAAAGCGTTCAGACGGCTTACCTGGAACAGAAGGACCCGCTGGTGATCTATAAGGTGGAGGCCTTTGAGCTTTTCCGGCGGATGGACAGCGATGTCAACCGGGATATCATCAGTTTCCTTTGTCATAGCGGGATCCATTCGGGTCATCAACAACAATCGCGGCATCCGGGAAGGCCGGGAGCAGAGGACGGATATGAGCAAGCTGCGGGTGCGGAAGGATGAGATGGCGAGCGGCCGGGCCGGGCCTGGTCCGGGTGGCGCATCGGCGCGCACGAATGGGATGCCCGACAGGCAAGGCGGCGGCGAGTATCATGATCCCTCGGTTCCGGTGAAGCAGGAGCCGGTGAAGGTGGGGCCGAAGATCGGGCGGAATGATCCCTGTCCCTGCGGGAGCGGGAAGAAATATAAAAATTGTCACGGGAGAGAGACTAACGGGTATAGCGTAATTCGAAGCAGGGACCATATGGGTATTTTCATTATCTTAAGGTGATAATACGCGAATTTCATTGATCAGAGAAAATATATTCACGACCCATGAGGATCGGACCGGTCATGGATTCCGGCTCAGAGGCCACGAAGATGCAACGGATCGAAACTTTTAGCGATGCCGTTTTTGCGTTTGCGGTGACCCTGCTGATCGTTTCCCTGGAGGTTCCGAAGTCGTTTGACGAACTGATGATCCTGATCCGGGGGTTCTTCGCGTTTGCGGTCTGTTTCACGTTGCTGATGATGATCTGGTATGAGCAGCACGTTTTTTTCCGGCGGTATGCGCTGGATGATGTCTGGACGGTCACGTTGAATTGCATCCTGATCTTTGTCGTCCTCTTCTATGTCTATCCGCTAAAATTCCTGTTTTCGCTTTGGTTTGGGGATATGATCTATGGTTTCGGCAAAAATCCGGTTCTCGATCCGGGAGGATCAGGTGCCGCAGCTGTTTGTCGTCTATGGGCTTGGTTTCTCATTATCTATGGGATCTTCTTTCTTTTGTACGCGCATGCGCTTGGGAAGAGGGGCATTTGCAGCTAAGTGCGGCGGAAGTGTATGATACCAGGACGCAGATTTATGCGCAGCTGCTATGGCGATGATCGGCCTCGGGGCGGTGGTCCTGGCGCTGGTGTTGCCGTTGAAAGGCGCGGTGTTGTCGGGGATGTGGTATTTCATTATCCGCCGGCGCTTTGGGTGTTCCATGCGACGAGGGGCGCGGATCCGGAAGCGGCCTTATGAAGTAGACAATTTTGTTCGCCACAAGAATTACTATATTAGTTTCAATATCTTAAAAATCTTAACCTTTGGAGTGCCCTGGCGGCAATATGGAAAACACCTTCGATATCTCATTGTCGAAGACGATGACTTCGACCGGCTGAGCGTGGACACCGAGGCCAGAAATTTCCTTTCCTCCAAGCAAGTCGGGGCTCTGCAGCCATCCTTTGCAGGCGACGGAATTCTGATCCCGCATGAGCCGGATATTCTTTTCCTCGACATCGAGATGCCGGGGATGAATCGGCATCGAGCTCCTGCGGTTTTTGCGGGGCAAGGACTTCCTGACGGTCTTTATCACTTCACATCCCGAGTTTGCGGTGGAAGGTTTCGAGCTCGAGGCGTTCGACTATTTGGTCAAGCCGTTGACGGCGGAACGGTTTGCGCGGTGTGCGATGCGGCTGCGGGATTTTGCGGCGTTGCGCACAAGGCTGCGCCTATGAAAAGGAGCAGGCGTCGGAGTGATTACCGTATCAAGCAGGGGCACGACAAATTCAAGGTGCAGCTGCCGAGGTCCAGTATCTCGAGGCGATGAAGGATTATACCCGGGTGATGATGAAGGACAGGCAATACCTGGTGCTGACGACGCTAAGCGATCTCTTGGAAAAATTGCCGGCGGATAAGTTCGTGCGCATTCACCGCAGTTATGCGATGGCCCGGGATAAGGTGATGGCGTGTAATGGGCAATAAGGTGAACTGGCGGGCGAGTGCGGAGCTACCGGTCGGAAAGCTGTACCGGTATGCATTGAAAGGAATGCTGACGGTTGCCATCGCCTTGCTGGGGGTTTGCGGAATGGCGCAGGGTTATAAGGAGAAGATGGCGACGCTGGTAGCGCGTGGCGATTCGTTGCGGCTCAATGCGGCGTCCAATCATGCGCAGATCAGGCAGGTGGGGTTGGAGGGGATGCGGATGGCGGATCGCGGACGACTATGAATATCGGTCCCGGTTTGCAGCGTTTGCGGCGCTGGGGTGCTACTATGAAACATAAGTTTGACAGCGCTCAATATTATTTTTATCAAAGTCTGTATGCGGCGCAGCAGGGTCATCTGACGAAGCTGATCGAACGGGCCTGTGTGACGCTGATCCCGGTAAATTTCCAGCTGCAGCAGATGGACAAAATGGACAGCTGCAAGAATATCCTGCAGTCGATCGTGGACACAACCCATGACCGGCGAATGCTGGAGGACGGCTATTATGCGCTCGGGCGGCTATTACCAGGATAAATCGTACTATAGCACGGCGCAGGACTATTTTATCCGCAGCATCGAGTTGCGGGAAAAGGAGGTCGACACGACGTCGGATGCGCGGAGCGAAATTCGATTTCGCGATCCAGTGCGATATGTTGTCCAAGCTGTATCTGAATACGCAGATGACGGACAAAAGCCTGGATGCCTTGCGAAAGGGTCAGCGATTTGCGTCGGTGTCGCCGAATGTCGGGAACCGGCTGACAAGCTCGTTTGTGGAGGCATTCAGCACATCGGGACAGATCGATTCGGCGTTGTATTATGACCGGCAGCTGGAGGCGGGTGTGCCGAATCCGCTGATGTTCCCTTCGGAAGTGGTCTCTTCCGATCTGAATATTGCCATTTACTATCTCGATCAGGGGGAATACGACAAGGCTTGCCTTATATCGAGCAAGGCGGATACGGTCGCGGCGAAGGTGCAGTCACCGCTGCTGAATTTCCAGGTACAGATGACCAGGGCGCGGTATCTGAATGGGAAACATGAATATCAACCGGCGATCGCGCATGCTTGAGCAGTCGCTGCCGGTGGCAAAGCAACTCGACAAGGAACTGTATGCGAATGACCTGAAATATATGGCGCAGGCGCAGGAGGGTAAGGGTGATCTGGCGGCAGCGCTGCGCTATTACAAGCAGTACGTGGATGTGACGGATTCTTTAAACAAGGAAAAGCTTTCGAGGACGTTCGCCGATCTGGAAACGCATTATCAAACCCACGAAAAGGAGCTGCAGATCGCGTCGCTGGACAAGGAGAACCGGGTGCATGTGCTGGAGCTGGAGAATGCCTCGAAGACGGGCTGCTGCTCGTGCTAGGGCTGGCGGGTCTGGGGGTCATCTCGCTGCTATTGTACTTCTTCTACCTGCGCATGGCAAGGCTGAACCAGGAGCTGGCGAGGGCGAACGATACCAAGGCGCGGTTATTTCGGGATCATCGGGCACGATCTGCGGGCGCCGGTCGGAAAGATCGTCCGGATGCTCCAGCTGCAGAAGGAACGGCCTGAACTGTTCACCGAGGAAGCGAAGGCGCGTCACGAGGAGAGTTTGAAAAAAGCGTCGGAGAACGTGCTGGAGACTATGGAGGACTTGCTGATCTGGAGCAAAAGCCAGATGCAGCATTTCCATCCGGAATACCGGAAAGTCGTTCTGCGCGAAGTGATCGATAAGGAGATCGGGTTCCTGCACGACCAGTTGGGTGAAACGGAGGTTCGGATCGACGACGAGGTGCCGGAGACGTTGGTCAGGGAATCGGACGAGAATTTTCTTTCAGTCATCATCCGCAATTTGTTGCAGAATGCAGTGCGGCATAGTGAGGGAGATCAGACTGTCGTTGTCGCGGGTGATGCTTCGGAGCTCACCGTCACAAATGCGACGACTGCGGGGAATGCGACGGTGTTGAATCAGCGGATTGCGCAGGGGCGGATAGAGAGCGGGATGTCGGGGTTAGGGTTGCAGCTGGCATCGGATCTGGCGGAGAGGATCGGGGCGAAATTGTTTTTCAGGGGTGAGGCCGGGGTGTCGCTGACGGCCGTGTTGAGCTGGGAGCATGCCCTCCTCCGCTAAACATCGTCGGGCGAGGTAAATGGGTATATTGTGTATGAGGGCCGTCGTACAACGATTTTTCAGAAGACGTTCGTCGAGTATTTCGGCGGACGTTTTTTTTTGCGCTGATCTTTAGACTGTCAATAAAAGAAGAGTATGGCAGCGCCAAAACGGAATAATTGGATTGGATGGGTACTCTTAATGGCTGGCCTTGCTCTTCTTTATTTGTGCACTACTCTTAATGATTTGACCATGAAATTCTTTATCTTTTTTTCGATTGGGTTGCTCGCTGGTGACAACCGGGCGGGCGCAATTCTTCAAGAATCTGACGGACAATCTCAAGCAGACGCTTCAGAACCGGGCGAACGGGAAATCGAATCAGACGACGAACAAATTGTTGGATAAGGTGGATAGCGCGACCACCGTCGGGGGTGGGCACAGGGCGACCACGGGTACCGGGATGAGCGGTGTCGGGGGGTCAGCAGCCGGTGGGCTTCCGTCCGGGCTCGATACGACCGGAATGGGCCGGGTGCTTGGCGCATTTGCCAAGACGGCAGCGGAGAATCCGAACGATACGAACCAGGCCGATCTGCTGGCGAAATCGCTTGGACGGATAGCCGGAGGCGATGGGGTGTCGGCGGCGGATTCGGCGAAAGCGATCAAGAGTTTTATGACGGCCAGCGGGGGGAGCGGCGTGTTGTACCAAATGCTGACGACCACTACAAGCACGCGGGGAAATACACGCGACACCAATTCCACCTGGCTGACCAATAGCGGTGAAGGTCGTTCGGAGATGCGCATCCCGATGCCGGGGATGGTGACGCCGAAATTCGTCAATATCGGCCGCGTAACCGAGCCGACCTATTCGGTCATGCTGGATGCGGGCGCCAGAACATACTCTTTGAATATCATCGATACGGCGTTTCTCCATTCAGGTATTGAAAAATACCAGGTGACGCGGATCGGCGCGGAATCGGTGGCGGGCTATTCATGTATTCACAGCCGGATCGTCACGACTACGGGGTCGGGGGCGTTCAAATCCACGTCCACGATGGACCTGTGGACCAGCACGTCTGTCCCGGGTTATGCGATATACAGCAAGCTGGTGACCTTTCAGTCGTCAACCGGCGGGATGCTGGGGGCGCTGAACAAGGCCGGTGCCGGCGGCTATCTCGTCAAGTTGACGGCGGGGGATGGAAAGGAATACTCGATGACGATGTTGCTTATAAAGGCGCAGCAGGGAAGCTTCCCGGCTTCACTTTTCGAGATTCCGGCAGGATATTCCAATGATGGAATGAGCGCGGTGCAGAAGCTAATGTCGGGCTCGGCTCCCGCAAAACACTGAACAACGCGGCACTATGACAACCAGGCTGGCTATGACGCTGCTCGTCTTACTACCGGTAACGTATATACGTGGTTGATACGAGCCGCTTTGGTCTTTGACAAAACCATAAATTAAAACAATCAAATATGAAAAAGTATCTGTTCGTTTTGCCGCTGAGTGCGGCGCTTTTAATGGCGTGGATCGGTGCAGGCCACTCATTTGTGGGGCGTTGGAGAGTGGCATACGGGAACGGCGTTACCGGTCATGCCGTATTCACGAGCAATGGGCACGTCGAAGCGACGTTTGACGGTCAGACCTGGAAGGTTGGCGGTCCCTACAAGGTAGATGGAAATACGGTGATGATCTCGGACAGCACCTGCGGGTTTGGATATTGGGGGAAGTACAAAGTGACCTGGTATTCGAATGACTCGGCAAAGGCAGTGCTGGTTGAGGATTCCTGTTCCGGCAGGAAGATGAACGTGAACGGGTCGGTGATGGTGCGGGAAAAATAGTCAATCGAGAGTCGATGATCAAAGGGCGGAAGCAGCCGGAGGCAGGCCGGTTGTGAATGCCCTTTTGTTGTATATTAGAGAATGAAGTACTTTCTATTGTTATTTATTTTCGTGGGGCATGGGGCGGAAGCCCAGGATGTGGGGTTGGGAAATGACGAGGTTCGAAGTTTGCGGGATAGGCTGCGGTCGCCGGGGGCCGACGCCAGCCTGCTCAGACTGTATGGGACGCAACGTGCTCTGGCGGCTCTGGCGCTCACGGAAGACCCCCACCCCATAGATACGATCCGGTCGGAAGGGCTTCTGCAGGGCGACGCCAAAAAGACAGCGACGCAGACGGCGCTAAAGGATATGGCGAAAATGTACGCCTTGGCGTTGACGTATAAGTTAAGCAACGATACGGCGTATTTGCTGCAACTCGATCGGTATCTCAACGCCTGGGCAGGAACGGACAAACCGCGCGGTGATCCGATCGACGATACCAACCTGGACCCGTTAATTGAGGCGTATGATATGGTGAAAACCGATTTGACGGCGGGGACGGCGCAGACAGTGCGGAACTGGCTGCGGGCAACTGCGGAAACCGAGATCACGGCGGTGTATAACCGCCCTAACCGGGCTACTTCCTATAATAACTGGCATTCGCACCGGCTGAAGATCATCGGAGAGATCGGGTTTGCGATCGGCGATACCGCGCTGGCGGGGTACGCTACGCGGGGCCTGGAGGCGCAGATCGGACGGAACCTGCGGCCGGACGGGCCGAGTGCCGATTTTTTCACCCGCGACGCGCTCCACTATCACGTCTATGATCTGGAGCCGCTGCTACAGCTCGCGATCGTGCTGAAGCGCGCATCGGGTGTCGATTATTATTCATGGGTCTCTCCGGCGGGGAGCTCGATCCGGAAATCGGTGGAATGGGTCGTGCCTTACGTGACGGGTGAGAAGACACACGCGGAGTTTGTAAACAGCACGGTGGATTTCGACCGGCGGCGGGCGGCCAACGGGGAGGGGCAGTATAAGTCGGGGTCGATATGGGATCCGAGGAACGGGGTGAGAACGCTGACGCTAGCGGGATTTTTTGGGCCCGCGGGACTGACCGATGCAGCGCGAAAGACGGCGGGGACGAATGACCTATACTTTTCGTGGGAGAGCGTCACAATTGATATCGAATCCCCAGGTGAGCGCCGTAGAAAAACCGCTGCTCGGGAATGAACATCCGGTAATTGCTGATGCTGTACCGGGCGTAGGGTTGAGCAAACACCCGGATGGAGTGGCCGATCGGGCGAAAAATGTCTGCGCCGAGGTAGGCGCCATAGGAGTCGCGATCGGGCCAGTTGAAAACCCAGTAGGCGTTTGATGACAGCGGCATATTGCCCTTGGCATACCGGTGGAAATAGAGATTGAGGATGGCGCCGCCGTTGACCGTTAACGCGTATTCACCTAACATCATCGTATAGCCGATAAGCACCGGTACCTGATAGTTCGACCAATAAAAAGCACGAAGGGTGTCAAAGGGGCCTACCGGAGGAACGACTTGTGTTGGGACATTGACCTTTCCATATTCGAACCCGGAGGTGCCGGACCAATGACGGCCGAATTGAATGGTCACGGTGGCGCCGATGCTGTAGGACCACGTGTAATAATGGTTGGCTGGGAAGTCGGGCGAACCATAGAGGGAAACGTAGCCGGTCTTTAGGAAGCGGTTGTCATTGGGATCCTTGTCAGGGTCGGTATGCCGGGTTCGGGGGATGGACGGTCGGATGCCAATGACCGGCGGGGTGGAAGTACGGGCTATTGCGGGCAAGGTGACCAGCCCGGGATGGGTGAACATGCGGCGGGCGGCGGAGTTTCCCCCGGGAGCGGCAACGCTTTCGCGGATGGCGGGGAGGTTTCCGCGTGCGCCCTTTCGACGTGCAGCGAGGTCTGCAGGAGCGGTCCATTTATGGGCGGCGGCTTGCCCCGCAGTGGCGCCGGGGTTAGCAACGGCGGCCTGGGTTGTGGCGAAATTGACGACGGTGCCCGTGGTGTCGGCGCGTTTGGTTGAAGGGATCGGTGTCGCGGACCGCGCGGCGGTCGCGGGGCGGCGGTTGCCGGCGGCCGGTATCCTTGAGTAATGGTTAATGACAAAGGCCACTGTTACGACGGCGGCAGCGGTGGCAGTGCCGGCGCCGATAAAACGCGTGTGGCGAAGAAGGTGAAAAGGGCGCACAGGGGAAATGATACTGGTATGTATCCGGCGCCAGAGGTCGCTGCGGACCGGGGAGGAATGGCTGCGGAGCCGGTCGCGGAAAAACTGGTCGAATTCGTTATCGTTGTGATGCATAGTGATTGGGCAGTCGTTTACTTTCAATAATCTGATCCCGGAGGACCCGGCGGGCCTTCAGCAGTTGGCTTCGGCTGGTCGCAGGGCTGATATCCAGCAGAGCAGCAATTTCGTTATGGTCATACCCTTCAATCACATAGAGGTTAAAGACTACGCGATAGCCGTCAGGCAGGGCGCTGACCAGTTTCAGCAGCTCGGTTGCGCTCATTGAGCTCAACGCGCCCGCATCGGCAGAGGGAATCGTTTCCGTCTCGCGCGCGATATCGGTGAACTGGATGCGTTTTTTCTGAAGAGCTTTGAGCGCACAATGGACGACAATACGCCGGATCCATCCTTCCAGCGAGCCTTCGAACCGGTATTGGTCAAGATGAGAGAAGACCTTGATAAAAGCGTCTTGCAGCATGTCTTCTGCTTCGTTCTGATCGCAGGCATACCTGCGGCAAACGGTCATCATTTTACCGCCGAAACGTTGAAAAAGCCGGTGCTGGCTTCTGGCGTTTCCCTTCAGGCAGTCCTCGATCAATTGTTTTTCGGTCAATGTGCTCCCGTTAAGCTCAGGTTTTGTATCAATATGATTCATCCAGACGGAGAAACGTTGCCCGGAACCATTAATTTAGTGGAAATTAGCAAAACCTTAAAGTATGCTGAAGAACTATTGGCGGATCGCCCGGCGCTTCCTTTGGCGCAATAAGATTTTCACTGCCATCCACATCCTGGGGCTCGCATTGGGGATATGCGGATGCCTGGTCCTCTACCTGATCATCCACTATGAATTGAGCTTTGACCGGCAGTGGGCCGATGGAGACCGGATCTACCGGATCGTGGGCGTCCTCCACCGGTCGGCAGGGGAGGAAATGTTTGTGAATAGTCCGACGGACGATGTCGCAGGTTTTGAAACGCAGATCCCGGGCTTCGAATCAAAGGCAGCCGTATTCGCGTTTGGCGGGAAGATCGCGGTGCCGCAGGAAGGGGCGCCGGAGAAGACATTCCAAAACCATCTCGGGGATATGTATGATCATACGGTTGTGATCACTTCGCCCGGCTATTTCGACATTTTCCGCTACCAATGGATAGCAGGGAACGCAGCCTCGCTGAACGCACCGAACCAAGTCGTCCTTACCGAAAGCCGGGGGCGCTTATATTTCGGGAATCTTGCACCGGCAGAGATGATCGGCAAAACGGTTGTCTATGGCGATTCGCTCCGGGTTCAGGTGTCAGGCATCATCATGGATCAGCCCGGAAACAGCGACCTGGCCTACACCGATTATATCTCGATCTCTACAGCTGCGCATAGCTTTTTAAAAAGTGATATCCCGGCGGAGAACTGGTCGAGCCTTCGGCCGCACCGGAGCATGGCCTTTGTCAAATTGTCGAAAGGGGTAACACCGGAACAAATCAATTCCCGGTTTGCAGCTTATATCAAAGCGCATGTCTATCTCCGGAGAACCGGTTCATGGATCGAGTTCCATCTCCAGCCTTTGGGGGCATTGCATTTCACGGCTGATTTTCATCGCGGGGATGACGGCGATCTGTGGCGGAAAGTATATCCGCCCACGGTTTATGCACTCATTGGGGTTGCCATCTTTATCCTCCTGATCGCGGCGATCAATTTTATCAACCTGTCGACAGCGCAGTCGATGAGCCGGGCGAAGGAGGTAGGTGTGCGAAAGGTAATGGGTAGCCGTAAAGCCGATATCCGGGTGCAATTTTTGATCGAAACATTGCTCGTCACCCTGCTGGCGACGGTTATCGCGGTTTCGCTGGTGAATCCTGTGCTTGCCTTGTTCCGTGATTATGCCCCCCCGGGCGTGCATTTTTATTTGATGAGCCCCGGCATGTTGACATTCCTTGGCGCGGTCGTGCTGGTCACTACCCTGCTGGCAGGGTTCTACCCCGCGTGGGTGATGTCGCGTTATGCCGCGGTGGAAAGCCTGAAATCGGTCCTTTCCGGCGGGAGCCGCGGCAGTCTGAATTTGCGACGCGCACTGATCGTCTTTCAATTCGCGGTCTCATTGGTTTTTATCATTGGCACGATCGTTATCGGCAAACAGATCGCGTATATGAAGAAATCGGATAAGGGATTCAAGACGGACAACGTACTGACGCTTTCCGATTGGGCTGCAAAACCAAAACAGCTCGAGACATACGCAAACTCCATCCGGCATTTGCCGGGAGTGGTGGATGTCCTCCTCGAAGGAGTGCCGCCAATGGGTTTTGCTCAAAACGGTGATTTGTTCGCGCCACGCCCGGAATGGGATGCCCTGCTATTTGTATCCGCCCACATCGGGGATGAGCATTACATCCCCTTCTACGGTATGCAGGTGGTCGCAGGGCGGAATGTCTTTCATTCCGACAGTCTGCGCGAGCTGGTGATCAATGAAACGATGGCCAGAAAGATCGGCTGCAAAACGCCAAATGCGGCCATCGGTCGTGTGCTGTATGGAATCGCATCGCCGGATAAGATTGGCAAGCCTTATCCGATTGTCGGAGTAGTAAAGGATTTTCATGTATCCTCTTTTCATGAGGTGATCCCGCCGGTGGTGATCGAAAATGTGAACGCGCGTTTGACCGGCGTTGCGGTAAAGCTGGTCAATGCCGATCCGGTTGCCGTCAGAGCGGTATTGGCGGGGATGACAAAAGAATGGAAACAACAATTTCCGGACCGGGCCTTCGAAGCCGATTTTCTCGATGTAACCATCGGTCAGTTGTTTCAGCAGGAAGCGCATACGGCGTGGTTGGTCAATATCGCGATGGGCGTGACGATCTTTATTTCATCTATGGGATTGTTCGGTCTTGGGCTGTTTACGACGCGCCGGCGGTCGAAAGAGATCAGCATCCGCAAGGTCCTGGGGGCCAGCGTTGCGTCGATCACCACCTTGCTGAGTAAGGATTTCGCGTGGCTGGTGGGGATCGCGTTTGTCGTCGCAGCGCCGGTCGCTTGGTGGCTGAGCTATCGCTGGCTGCAGGATTTTGCGTACCGGACTGGGTTGAACTGGTGGGTCTTCGGCCTGGCTGGGGTTGGAGCGCTGGGAATTGCGCTGCTTACGGTCGGATGGCAGGCCATGCGGACGGCGATGGCGAACCCGATAAAGTTCCTGCGCAACGAATAGCTTTTCTCCAGTTTTGGGTCCTATTATTGGTCTGGGAATTTTCTAAAATTTGATTGAGGACACTTATGGAGTTTTCCCGGTTTGGCGTCTCTCCACAAACCGGTTTACATGGCTTCCCGTTTGCTTCGTCTCGCCTGGCGCAATATCCGGCGTTCCCCCACCTATTCGATCGTCACTGTCGCGGGGCTTTCGCTTGGGATCTGCATTTGTATCTGCATCTATGTTATTGTTCATTTTGAGTTCTCCTACGACGCTTTTCATCCGGATGGGAAACAGATCTATCGGGTGATCGGAACAGTAACCTGGCCCTCCGGCGAGAAGGAGCGGTATATGGTGCTGCCTCCTGCCGTGCTGGAACACGGGCGGAAAAGTCTGACAGGAGCCGAAGCGATGGCCGGGGTTCTTTCCAATCCATTCGGGTCGGCGGCCGCTGGCGGAAACCGCATCCCGGCCGACAGGGTGGTGATCGCGGAAGCTACCTATTTTGATATTTTTTCCTACAACTGGCTGGCAGGTGATCCACACCTCGCGCTGGGCAGGCCGTTTACGGTGGTGCTGACGCTGGCCAGGGCAAAACAATATTTTGGGCCCGGGTTGCCGGCCGACTATCTCGGAAAGCGGGTGGTCTATGATGATTCGCTGGTTGCGACGGTGTCGGGGATCGTATCTGATTGGGACCAGAACACCGATCTGCCGTTTACCGACTTCCTCTCCTACCCCACCATTGCCAGCAGCTTCCTGGCGGGAAATTATAGCCTGGACGAATGGTCGCGCCCAAACATGACCATCCGCATCTGGCTGAAGCTCGCAAAAGGTGAACGCCCCTCCACGGTCAACGCGGAGCTGGCCGAGCTGATGCGCACGCATGCGGGCCCGCACGTTCCGCTGACCCTTTCGCTTCAGCCCTTATCGGACATGCATTTTGATTCGCAGATCATCGAAAACCCCACCCGCACCGCCTTCCGGCCGACACTCTATTGGCTGATCGTGATCGCGCTGGCGATCCTGGCGCTCGCGATCGTCAACTTTATCAATCTCTCCACGGCCTATACGCTCGGGCGAACAAAGGAAGTTGGCATCCGCAAGGTCCTCGGAAGCAGCCGGGCGGGGCTTGTCCTGCAATTCCTAAGCGAGTCGCTTTTGCTGATCGTGCTGGCGGCCGGTATTTCGGTGGCGCTCGTCAGCCCGGTGCTGGCCGCCTTCCGCGCCTATCTTCCCCCCGGTTTGCATTTTCAGTTGCTGAGCTGGTCTACAGCGGAATTTCTGTTGGTGCTTGTTGTCGTGACGGGCTTGTTGGCCGGGCTCTATCCCGCGAGCGTCGCGGCTGCCTGGTCGCCGATCCTTCAGCTGCGGCAGAGTGGGGGTAAATGGTTGTTGCGAAGAGCGCTGATCGTATTTCAGTTTACGGTTTCCCTGGTGTTTATCACGGGCAGCCTGATCATTTCGCGACAGCTTCGGTACGTACAACATAAAGACCTGGGATTTACCGCCGACGCGATCATCCAGCTAACTTTTCCGCATGGCGACAGCCTTCGCAGGGTGAAGACCATGGAGGAACTGTTGCGGAACGTGCCGGACGTGAGCGATGTGGCGAGGCAATGGATTGCGCCGATGACGGACAACAGCAAGCGCATGTTCGTCGGTTTCGCGGGCCATGCCATCCAGGATATTGCGGTTACCCAGGTTGATGGGGACGAACATTTTATTCCGCTCTATGGGATCCGGTTAGTGGCCGGGAGAAACCTTGAAGCGGCGGATAGCGTCACGGAAGTGGTGATCAACGCCACGCTGGCGCGCAAGATGGGGTTCACCCGACCCGATCAGACCGGTGGGGAAAATGATCTACTGGGGCGGCCCCCGGCCATACCCGATCGTTGGGGTGGCAGCGGATTTCCATACGCGATCGCTGCACGATCCGATCACTCCGGTCTGTATCATCAATCGAGCCGACAGGGAATTCAGTCTGGCGGTCCGACTGGCATCGAAAGGCGAGAGCGCCGGGATGATGAAGGGGGCATTAAACCGGATGGAGCGGGTTTGGCGCACGATGTACCCGGCGGGCACCTGGAATTACCGGTTCTATGATGAGACGATTGCACTTTTGTATGAAAAGGACCGCCGGACGGAGATGCTGGTCAATGTGGCGCTTGGGCTGAGCATCTTTATTTCGGGCATCGGGCTTTTTGGGTTGACTTTGTTCACGGTGGAAAAACGCGCGAAGGAGATCAGTATCCGCAAGGTACTGGGGGCGAGCGTGGCGAATGTGCTGACGCTGTTGTCCAGTGAAGTGGTTGGACTGGTGGGAATCGCCTTTATCGTTGCCACACCGGTCGCCTGGTGGCTGATGAATGCATGGCTGCAGGAGTTCGCCTACCGGGTTGCAATCGGTTGGTGGGTGTTCGTAGCGGCAGGGGCCGCTGCGGCGGCCGTGGCGCTGATCACGGTGAGCCTGCAGGCGGTGCGGGCGGCAACGGCAAACCCGGTCAGGCAGCTGCGGGCTGAATAGGACAGGTTTGCTCCAGATTTCCAGGTGAGCTTCGGGTTCTAAAATCCCCAGATATGAAAAAATTGTTCCGGCCGGCAATGCTGGTCATATTGGTAGCCGCCACATGCTCTCTCAAGGCGCAGCAATATGTCTTTGACAAGAAGATCGCGTTACCCGGCGACGGGGGTTATGATTATATGGC
The DNA here is from genome assembly GCA_963846405.1 of uncultured Chitinophagaceae bacterium. Classification (GTDB taxonomy): domain Bacteria; phylum Bacteroidota; class Bacteroidia; order Chitinophagales; family Chitinophagaceae; genus Puia. The sequence goes on from CAWJVU010000001.1 coordinate 98,853, forward strand.
GATTGACACGGCGAATCATCATTTGTTTGTCTCCCATGGAACGGCCTTTAACGTCGTGGATCTGGTGACGGAGCAGCCAATCGCCGTGATCGATGGCTTAAAGGGAGTACACGGGATCGCCTTTGCGAATGTGGTGAACAAAGGATTTATCAGTGACGGGCGGGGAAAGGCGGTAGTAGTGGTCGATCTAACGACATTCGAGAAGGTAAAAACGATCGACCTGCCGGCGGAAGATGAAGATGGGATCATCTATGATCCGTATTCCCAGCGGGTCTTTTGCTTCTGCGGCGACAGCAAGGCCGTTTGTGTGATCGATGTGCACACGCTGACGCTGGTGAAGCAGATCGATCTCGGCGGCGGACCGGAGTTTGCGGTAGCAGATGGAAAGGGTTTGGTCTACAACAATATCGAGGACCAGAGTACTTTGAAGGTGATCGATGTAAAGACCCTGGCGGTGAAGGCGACCTATCCGCTGGCGCCCTGCGGCGGCCCGACGGGGATTGCGTATGATCCGGGAAATCAGCGGCTTTTTACCGGGTGCCGGGCGAACAAGGGGCTGAGTGTGGTGGATGCGACGAACGGGAAGGTGATCACGACGCTGCCGATCGGGGCAGGCGTGGATGCGGTGGTGTACGACGCAGCGGACCGGCTGATCATTGCGAGCAATGGGGATGCGACAACGACGATCATCAAACAAGCGGGCGCGGATCAATACAGCGTAATTCAAACCTTGGCAACGCAGCCGCGGGCCAAAACGATGGCAATGGATATGAAGACGAAGAAGATCTATCTGAGTGCGCCGCAATTCAAGCCGGGGACGAGGGAGATCGTGCCCGGAACGTTTTCGGTGTGGGTATATAAGCCCGCATAACAACGCCAATATTACACTTTTCGGCTATGGGTCAGGTCTCATACGGCCACATTTTGGCATGGAATGTGCGTAATATTTGATTAAGCTACCTCTTCCCTAAATCTCCTGATCGTCCCTCCATTTAAGAAACCACGCGCGGGCGTACCTGTACCCGCGTAAAGTTGCAGCAATCAGCCGTTGTAAAAATATTTTAGCGGGCCTAACGGCCTTGGCTATCCTATGGAAAGTCCGTGCCCTTTCGCCTGACCAATCCTCTATAGCTATGATACTACCTCTATCCAATGCCGACCGCGCCAGGCGCCAGCAATTCCAGGAATTGACGGCAGTCCCGGAAGCTCAGCTCATCCCGTCTTTCACTCTCCTTTTATCCGACGGTGTTACTAAGGTCAGCACTGGGACAATCCCTCCGGGCCGACCCGTTATACTCCTGCTATTCTCGCCGGAATGTCCGTATTGCCGGGGGGAAATCGAATCCATCACCCGCCAAATCCGCACGCTGACGGACATTCGATTCTATTTTATAACGCCCTGCGCGATTGACGAAGTACGGGAATTCAGCCGGGAATATCGCCTGGACTGCTATCCAAATATCGTAGTGGGAATAGATCGTCAAAATTTCCTTCTTCGTTTTTCCAGGACCAAGGTCATTCCTTACACGGCGATCTATGACGCGGATAAGCGGTTAAAGGAAGCGGTCTTCGGTCAGACGAACGATCGAAAAATTAGAGAGATTCTATCCCAATGATAATCTAATGTCCGACCTGCCGGGAAATGCGGTCGCTGATCAGCTGCGGCTCAAGAATATAGGACGGATCATCGTTTGCGATAAGCGCAATGGGCATGAGTGGAAATTTTGCCGTGGCCGGATCCTGGACAATCACCAAACCGCCATTTGATTCAATGGCTTTTGCGCCTTCGACGCCATCATAACCCGAACCCGAGAGGATGACACAGATGCTTTTCTGTCCGCCCTCACGGGCCAGGCTTCGGAAACAACTGTCAATCGTCCGGTTGGGCTTTTGTGCTGGCGGCCGCTCTTCAACCGTGAGAACATGATCCCTGAGTCTGACCGGCAGACCAAAGGCAGGAAGGTAAATGTGACCCGGAAAAATGCGCCTCGTGGTCTCCACCTCAATTACCGGCAGCATGGTGACGCTCTGAAGGATCTGTGCCAGTTCGTGCGGAGCATCTTCCGGCGCGTGATGGACGACAATGACAGCAGCGCGAAAATTGGATGGAAGACCCGAGATAATGGTCTTCAAAGGCTGAAGACCTCCGGTGGAAGAACCAACCCCGATCAGATGATAGTCATACCCGGAATCGGGCCGCGACGCTTTTTCAGCGCTATAGACAGTAGTGTGCGACAAAGCGATAGGTTTCCGGAGGTAGAGAAAGAATTGTGCCGAAATGCCTTCCCGAGTACTTTCAGGCGTTTGTAGAATATTCTCTACGACTTTCAGGCGCCGCTGCCTTGTTTTTCCGCAGTCGCTGTCGGCTGGGCATTTCGCTGTTGGTCTTGCAGCTTGTCCCGTTCCTTCGCCAATTGGTTCGTCAGCTTTCGGATATCGCTGTCGAGATCATCGACTTTGTCGGCAGCTACCCGCGCCTTCCTGGCGTCCCGTTTTGCGTCAGTCGCTGCATTGTGGGCATTTCGGGCCAGGCGTTTATCCTGCGGGGCATTACTGAGGCGTTCGGCTGCTTTTTTGTTGTCATCGGCGGATTGTTGGGCGTTATCGGCTGTTTGACTTTTTTCCTTTTCGAAGGGTGAAACCATGGACTGGAATTTGACCAGTTTCACGCTGTCTTCGCTGATCTTCGCTTGCAGCTTAATGATGCGTTTATCACCGGCATTCTGGGCTGTGGTGGCAGACGCCCACGCCAGGGCGGTGAAAAAAACGATTGATCGGATGGATATTCTATTTCTCATAGCAGCAGCTTTATTACAATTACCTCTGCAAAAGTCCGGCCCTGTGCTGAATCGGTTATCTGATGATAACCTGCTGCACTTCGCTGAAGGTGGATCCCTGAATGCGGATGAAGTAACTGCCGGAAGCCATACCCGCCAGATTCAGGGTTTGATTCCAGACAGCCGACTGTTTTTCATAGGTCCAGTTTTTTATGATTCTGCCCTGGATGTCCAGGAGACTGATCTTCAGGGTGCCTCTTTCGGGGTGTACGAGTTCCAGGTTGACGTTCCCTGTACTGGGATTGGGGCTGACATGCAAGCCGCCAGGCCCGGATGCGGAAATGTTCACCTCCAGTATACCATAATAGCTGATTGCGCCATCGAGGTCGACCTGCGTCAGGCGGTAAAAATTACTATTCGGAAAAGGTGAGTCATCTGTGCGACTATAGGAATGCCCGTTGCCGGAATGATCGGGCGGGGCGACGGTATCGATGTTCGAATATTGTTGGCCATCCGGCGACCGTTGCAGAATAAAGTATTTATCGTTTTGCTCAAAAGCGGTCGTCCAGTCGACCCTGACTTCCGGCTTACCGGCCAGTACTGTCGCCGTATAAGCAAGCATTGATACCGGTAAAGGCGCGATCAACCGGTTGTACTGCAGCATCCACTGATAGACATTCAGGCCATTGATTAATTTCTGGGTAGGATCGTAGGTTTTCGTCCAGGCGTCATGTTGGGGGGAAGCAACCGGAAAGATCGAATCGGTCGCCCTGGGATCAGGGGGAGGATTGGAACTGTCGATCAGGTTCACATTGTTGATCGTATTGATGGGGTCGACTGTAGGGTCCTGTGAGTTGTGCGTTGCAAAGACCGGCAGGTTCGCCGATGCGATGATCTGGGCGCCGCTAGCGTCAAGGGCTGCAGCACCGCATACCGGCATGATCGCGGCGAGACGATTGGCATAAGTGCTGGACCCGGCGGCGTAATTCCATACTACTCCGCCGCCCATGCTCAAACCGGTCAGGTACAACCGGTTGATATCCACATTATAATTGGCGAAGGCGTAACTGATGATATTGTCGATATCGTTCGTACCCGGCCAGGCATTGAATTGCGGCAGGATGACGACGAAGGAAGAAGTCTTGCCATCAACAGTAAAGGAGGTAGGAAAATTCTGGATGTTACCATGATTGACTTGGTTGTCCAATTGTTGCGCCAAACCATTATCGAGGATGGCTGGCAGTTGCGTGGTACCATTGCCAATCTCTCCTAAACCATGGCAAAAAACGATCAATGGATATTTCTGTGCAGCGGTGGAATCATATCCCAGCGGCAAGTACTCATAAAAACCATTGCTCGCGGCCGTTGTCGTAATGAAACGAGGGGTCAGGGTCTGCGCGTCAGCTTTATTCCCGATCAAAAAAACACTCACAAGACAGCAAAAGAACGTCCTTAAGAATTTGTACATTTCTTTCATAAGCAGGAAAATAGAGAAGACTATTGGCGGCTGCCACCCGATCTGTTCTCGTCATTCATCTCGGATCCGCCTTCGTGGCGGTCCGGCCTTGTTCTGTCAATTTTTTGTTGCAAGGCATTATAGGAGGGGTCGCCTGCAGGTTTGTCCTGACCTTTTTTTGCCTTTGCCTTCCCTGGCCTTTTAATTGTTTCCTTTTCGGCGTTCGATTTCTTATTCATTTGATTGATTTTAATCTTGTTCAGCCATTTTGCGGGCTAATCGATAACGTCACTTACTTTGTTCCGACCTTGCTCAAAAGTTCTTTTTCCTTTCCGTGCAAGGCCCTCTAACCCATCGCTTGCCTGATCCTTGTAATCGCTCAAGCGGCTACGAAGTTTCTTAACGGTTTCCGAACCCTTGTCCGGCGCTATTAAAAGTCCAGCCACTACCCCGGCCAGCAGAGCAAACATAATCTTGTTCATAAATCATTGTTTAATAAACAGTCAATATCGACCTGTAATGGATATAGAGAATCTTGTGCCAGCCCCGGAGGGTGGGCGGAAAGTGAAGCTAAATCCAATAAAGTCTTTTATTTTTGATGAATACCTGATTGAGATGCAATATATGATCGTTGAAAAATTCAAAAAGGGGAAGTTGAAGGACGTCTACCATCGATTCGAGGAACGGGGGAGGTTGACCCCGGAAGGACTGACGTATATTAATAGCTGGATAACCGAGGACCTTTCGACTTGCTATCAGGTTATGGAAACAGACAATTCCCATACCCTTGAGCAATGGATGGACGTTTGGAAAGACCTGGTTGATTTTGAAGTGCTGCCGGTGGTCAGCTCCCGGGAGGCCAGAGAAAAAATAGATGCCGGAAGTTAGTGCTGTTTACGGTTTCTCTCGCGACGTCCTTTGGCGGCGAACAGCGCGCGTGCTTTCCTGAGCCCCGCGGCGATCGCCACTCCTTCACTGGCCCCGTTTATCAGTAACTCATTGGCGATTTCGGTCGCCTTATTCCGGATTTCCAATGGCTGGTTTTTATAGGAAGGCGGAAAATTTCCATTATACCATGGCATAACGAACCGTTTTTTACGTTTCCGGATAAAATTGCGTGCCACGACCAGTTTGGCCCCAATGTTGATTCTTTATCAGGAAATAACGCTCCGTTATGATCTCCGTGCGGCGAAGAATTCGTGAAAGTGGTCTTATTGTCTATTTAGTATTCATTCTTTCCATCGCCTATCTTGGCTTTCTTGCGTTGTCTATCCACGAAGGAATTTTTTATGCGGGAGATCAGGGGCTCAAGGCGCTCGTCGTAAAGCAAATCGCGCAGGGCTATGGATTCAAGTATCTTCATCTTGGTCAGCCGGCATGGGTGCAATCCATCTGGAATGCCGGTTTTACTCCGTTGAGACCGCCGTCCTTTTATAATTCACCGGAAGGTTATCTGATCGTCTTTCCGCCGGGTTTTCAGCTTGTCAGCGCGTGGCTGTATGAAAAATGGGGCATAGCCGGGTTATATGTCATTCCGATGTTGAGTACGGTTGTGCTGATGTGGTGGTTCATTGCGTTGATGAAACGAAGCGGTGTCCGGCCGGTGATGGTTGCGCTGGGGCTTTTTGTGCTGGTTTTTTGTTCGCCGCTGGCCCTGTATGGGGTCATGTTCTGGGAGCATCTTCCCGCCGTCTTGCTGCTATTCGCAGGCCTGGCTTTTCTTGTCAGACCGCCTGTTAGGATTGGCTCGGCAGTTGCGCTTGGCGTTGTCAGCGGCTTCGCCGTGTGGCTGCGGCCGGAAGGGCTCATGATGAACCTCTTGTACGCAGTGGCTATCGTCCTCTTCTATTTCCGGAAGAATCCTCGCATATCCGCTGCGTTTCTCGCAGGCCTCGCACTTCCTACGCTGGGTTTTTTTGTTTTCAATATGGCGGAATACGGCGCTCTGATGGGCGTGCATGGCAGGCAAGTGTTTGTGGATAACGATCCCCGTACGCGAATGAGTTGGACACATGGACTTGACAATTTGTGGCAGAATAACTATATCAGTACCATCCATTTTTTATTTGTCCTTTTATTGATTCCCCTGATCGTGCGGGGCATTGTTCTCCGGAAATCCGCAGACCCCCGGCCCGGGCTCCTGGCGGGAATCGTTGTGCTTTTCTCGATTCTGACACCCTGGGTTTTGCCAAATAACGGGATCGTGCAATGGGGCGCGCGCTATTTCCTGGCGATCATACCCGTCACCGTTGTGGCGTTGCTCCTTGCCGAACGGGAGTGGAGGCGCGGGGACCAAAGGCCAATTCCGGCTTGGGCTTTATCGGTTGTTGTGCTTTTCATCGGGTTTTGCTTTTACTATAACACACATGGCGGCGGGTACAAGGAGGTCAGATGGCGGTATAATAAACGGCTGGCAAGCACCTACCCGTTAATCGACAGCAAACCCGGAAATGTGGTCATCGTATCCCATCATTGGATGATCAATGATTTTGCATACTTATTTGACAAGGAGTATTTTTTTGCCGCATCAAACAATGATAGTCTGAGGCGGCTGCTACCTCTACTTAAAAGGAATGGCGTGCATCAGTATATCTTCGTTTTCGATCCTCGCGAGCCGACATTGCCCACGATGCTAAGGGATTCGTCCACCAGCCACTGGTGGAATGAAAAGACACGAAATATGTATTCAAAGAACGACTATGCAGCCAAAGTTTATACGATACAATAAAAGATGGTCCTAGCTTGACAAACTGAATTTTTTGCAGATGAAATGTCAGTTTTTCAGGTTCCGGGCAATCGGCACCGCTTTTGATGAAAGGATCATATTTTCAAAATTCCTGCATCATGAGCATCGCAAACTATACCATTAGTTTTAGCTTCGCTGTGGACGCAGCGAAGTTCCGCCTCATGCTCGAGGCGGAGGTTGAGGAGCATCACTCCAAACCGTATTTCATTATCAATAACTTCAGGATCCCGGGGCATGGCGACCGGGCCGTCCTCCCCCCGATTGCCGTTGAGAAGGTTGAGGGGAAGTGGGTACACCGGGATAGCGGAAAAGCTTCGGAGCTGGCTACCGCGGTGGGGGCGGCGATCGATGCCCGAAAGGAGTAATCCCCTCAAATAAAAAAGGCACGCCGGTCAGGCGCCCCTTTGATGCATTTTGCAGAACGGTTAACGTTGGCTGTCCCTATTCCCCTGGTTGTTTCCAGATTTCTGCTGGCCCTGGTTGTTCCCTTTGTCCTGGCCGGGTTGGTTTGGACGCCGAGCCGAGCCGGGCTCTTGCCCTTCATCGCCAGAACTATCCTGGTCGCTGCCGGATTCGTTACGCTGGGAAGTGACGGAGCCCTGGCGGGTCCCTTCCTGATCGTCATCTTTTTCGTCTTCGCCTTGCCGGGAGCCATATTCGGTACTGGCAGAACCATAGGGCTTGTCCTTTGCGGAAGGCTGCTGATTCTGTGAACCGGGTTGCTGGTTTTGCATGCCTTGCTTGTTTTGGAAAGCGGATTGTTGGTTCTGTGTACCGGGTTGCTGATTTTGTGAACCGGGTTGCTGGTTTTGACCGGCATTTTCCTGCTTTTTCGTTTGGGTGTCGGGCGACTGTGTGCCCTGTTTGTTCTGTTCCATAGTCAAACAATCTTTTAAATGATTAGAATGATGAAGTATATGCAAAGGTCCGGCCACCCATAATAAGCCGATAAACAGTTTACAGTTTTCGTTGTAAATACCGCCCCGTTTTACTTTTCTTTTCCTTGGCCACATCCGCCGGTGTCCCTGCAGCAATGATTTTTCCGCCTTCGTCACCCGCTCCCGGTCCCAGATCGATCACCCAGTCACTCCTGCCGATGACATCCATATCGTGTTCCACGAGGATCACCGTATTGCCTGCGTCTACCAACCGATTTAATTGTATAAGCAGCTTTTCCACATCCGCAGGATGCAACCCGGCCGTGGGTTCATCCAGGACATAGAATGTCTCGCCGTGGCTAAGCCGCTGCAATTCCGTCGCCAGCTTTATCCGTTGCGCTTCGCCGCCGGAAAGCTCCGTGGCCGGTTGCCCAAGTCGCAGATAACCCAGGCCCACTTCCTGCAACGTCTCCAACCCCCGGCGGATCGCCGCATCGGCCGAAAAAAAATGCTGGCTTCGTCTACATTCATTCGAAGCACCTCTGCAATGTTTTTGCCTTTATATGTCACTTCCAAAGTAGGGCCATTATAGCGCTTTCCGCCGCAGACCGGGCATGGCGCATAAATACTCGGCAGAAACAACAACTCTACCATCACAAATCCCTCGCCCTGGCAATTTTCGCACCGGCCCTTTCCAACGTTAAACGAGAAGCGTCCCGCATCATAATGCCGTGACTTCGCCATTTTTTGTCGCGGCGAACAGTTTACGAACCCCATCGAATAATCCCGTATAGGTCGCCAGATTTGAACGGGGTGTCCTGGCAATGGAAAGACCGCAATTTTGATACCTAATACATCAGCCGGGCCGATCCCTGGCAATAAGTCGGACGGTCAGCACACTCAAAAGCGGCCGCAGCCCCCCAGTCAAAGCTTGAAAACATCCTTGATCTTCTCCAAGAATGCGTCTTTTTTTCGGCGACTGACGTCTATGCCGACGCCGTTACTGAGAATAACCACGCCACCCTCCCCGCGCCGGTATTCGAGGGCGTGATGAAGGTTAATTAAAAATGACTTATGTACCCGGAGGAAATCAACATCGCTGAGCAGCGATTCATAGTCTGCCAGCGGGCGGGAAACGCAGATCTTCTTGTCATTTACAAGGTAAAAGTTAGTGTAAGGACCATCCGCCTCGCAATAGACGATATCCGCGAGACTTACCACTAAAAATCCCGTTAATGTCACAAGGCAAAGCTTCTGCGCCTGGTTATTCGTTTGCGGCTTCAGGTTATGCATCAACGCCTCAATACTTTTCTGAAGCGTCTGTTCGTGTAAGATCGTCCGCTCGGCCTTCTTCACCGCGGCAACAAGGTCGTCTTCATTTACCGGTTTAAGCAGATAGTCTATCGCGCTAAACTTGAATGCCCGTAAAGAATATTCGTCGTGGGCAGTAACGAATATAACCCGGAAATGAATGTCGCCGATCTCTTCCAATAACGCAAACCCGTCTTTGCCGGGCATAGCAATATCGAGAAAAACCAGGTCAGGGTTCGTTTCTCTTATTTTAATCAAAGCTTCGTCAGCTGAGCGGCAGACAGCAACTACCTCCAACTCCGCGCACCTGGTCCTCAGCATAATTTGAAGGCTGCCAAGAAGCCTGGATTCATCATCGACCAAAACGGTTTTTATCATATACTCCGAGCTCGTTTAGAATGGGCAATGTCAAAATAGCCAACGTGCCACTCTGGTTTTCATCCATTTCACTTTTATCCTTAATTTCCAGATAGCAGTCCAAATGGTACTTTTCGTTGAGCAAGCTCAACCGATGTCTGACATTTTCAATACCAAATGATCGATGACTCTGCCTGGGAAACTGACTGGCCCGGGAAATGCCGATTCCGTTGTCTTCTATTTCGCAAATCAGTTTATCCTGTCGTAATTTATAACGGATAAACAATTCCCTGTTACCAGGCTTGCTCATTAAGCCATGCCATATGGCATTCTCCACCAGGGGTTGTAACATCATTGGCGGAACGCCGACTTCTTCAACGCAAATATCTTCATCTACTTCAATATGATAACTGAATGAATGATCGAAGCGAAGCAACTCCATCTGCAGATAATTATTCAGGTAATCCAATTTCTCCCTGACCGTCACATAGGGCCTTTTGGAATATTCAAGAGATAACCGGATCATCCTGGAAAATTTGTTCAGATAATTATTGGCATTCTCCTGTTCGTTTTCCAATATCATCTGCTTTATGCTGCCAAGGCAATTAAAAATAAAATGAGGGTTCATCTGAGACAGCAGCGAGCTAAGTTTGGCGTCGCTCATCCTGCGTTCCAATTCGGCATTCAGCGTAGCTTGTTTTATCTTGTTTCGGTAAAGCAGAAACCCTGCAGTTGCGCACAACAGGAAAAATATGCCTACACCATAGAAACGCTCTTGCCTAAAACTTTCCTGGAGCTTTGTTTCCGCCAGCTGGCTTTCAAAATGCAATGAGTTGGCCTTGCGGTCAAATTCGTATTGAATACCCTTTTGTTGAAGCTCTTTTTGCCGACTCTTATCGGTCAAGCTGTCACGAAGGGCGATGAACTGCCTGAAGTCGACAAAAGCCTTATTGATCTCGCCCTTCTTTTCATACAGCGATGCAGACGTTTTCAAAATATTCGCCTCGATGTTTTTGTCGTCTGCTGCCTTAGCCAGCAGCATGGCATGGTCTAATAGCGACCGGACTGTGTCTAATCGATATCCGGGAGAAATGTGATGATCACGCAACGTCCTGTCAGGAGCATCTATGATCACCTCTGCTCGTTTTTCCATATTGTCTCCCATATCTCGCTTATTTTCGATCGATTCCAACAAAACACCCGCTTTTTCATATTCCGACAAGGCCTCATCCGGATTTTGGGTCGCCGCGTCTATGCTTCCAATAAAATCTCGTATCATAGCAATTCCGTGCTTGTTTCCCAATGAATCCGCCAGGGGCAGCGCCTCCCGCAGATCGGCCATGGCGCACGTGTAGTTTTTCATACGAAGCTCCAGACTACCCAACACCTGCAGATTATAATATTGACCGAATCGTTCTCCGGTTTGCTTGCAAATCGCCAGTGATTTTTGATAATATTGCGATGCGTGGCTATAGTCCTCCATCTCTTCGTAAAGCCAGCCGAGATTTGCATAATTATGCGCTAAACCGGAAAGATTTTTTATCTTTTCGTTCATGCGGGCCGCCTGGAGCAGGTAGTCCATACCTTTGGAATATTCGGAACGATCTGAATAGATCATCCCCATATCCTGGAGGTTCTGCGCAGCGCTGCGGACATTGTTATATTTCTGGTGGATGTCGAGCGCCTTCTTAAAATACTCCAGCGCCCGGGAATAGTCCGTCTGCTCATAGTAGATAATACCAATTTCTCCGTAACTGTCGGCCGCAGTTTGCTCATCTTTCCCGCGTTCAGCCAGGGCAATGGACCGATTAAAATATTCGACGGCCTTCTTCCATTCCGACGTTTGCCAATATACCATTCCATAATCTGCGTATACCGTGCTCAACCCGCGACTATTCCCTGTAATTTTAAGAATTTCAATGGCGCTGTCGAGCGACGCTATGGCTTGTTTGTGTTGACCTGACCGGTAGAAAAGCTCTCCCTTTGCATCGAGTGCATTTGCCAGCTCATCCTGGGCATGAAGTCGCTGCGCGGCTGCCATTGCCTTATCCGCATACGCCAACCCTTTTGTCGTGTTCTTATATTGAAATTCCTTTGCAATTTCCACCCACAGGCTCACCCTTTCCTTATTTTGATTGGCTTGTTCATTGTCGGCACGTAAAAGGCTATCCAGTTTGTCCTGGCCGTAGGCTTCGGAAAAGAGCGATGAGCATGCAACCATGATAACATAAGCGGATATAGTAGAATGCAGCTTCATGCCTGAACAAATCTACAAAGAATAGCGATCAATATTTGCGCCACTCCGTAAATGAAACCCGCCGGTGCGTAATCGCCGGTCGGGCTTTTTTTTTCGCCGACGATATTTGCGCCAATCAAACAAAAGGAGATTGCTATGAAAAAGCTTATATTTTTTCTCTATGGGATCGTTTGTTACGCCGTATTTTTTGTAACGTTCTTGTATGCCATCGGCTTTGTAAATAACCTATACGTACCTAAATCGATCGATAAAGGGTATCAGGGTGGGACTACCTACGCCTGGCTGGTCGATGTACTTCTGCTAACGCTATTTGCCCTTCAGCACAGTATTATGGCAAGGCCGGAGTTCAAGAAATGGTGGACCAGTATTGTGCCGTGGGCGATCGAGCGAAGCACCTATGTTCTGTTTGCCAGTGCTTCGCTGATTTTATTATTTGCTTTTTGGCGGCCATTGCCCGGGATAATCTGGGATGTCCAAAATACCCTTCTGTCAGGCGTGTTAACCGGTCTCTACTTTTTCGGATGGTTCACGGTACTATCCGGAACGTTCCTGATCAATCATTTTAATTTGTTCGGACTGCAGCAGGTTTACAATAATCTAAATAACAAAGAGCCGGGAACCCTTTCTTTTGTTACACCGCTGTTTTATAAAATTGTCCGGCATCCGATCATGCTGGGATTTATCATTGCATTCTGGTCATCCCCGCTGATGACTACGGGGCATATCCTATTTTCCGTCGCAACGACGGCCTATATTTTAATTGCCATTCAACTGGAAGAGCGCGATATGGTTGGTGTATATGGCGCCGAATACAAAAGATATCAACGGGAAGTGTCACAGATTGTCCCGTTGCCACCGAAAAAGCGCTAGGCTTCACTTTTTCATAGGGCGAACATCCGGCTAAGTTAATAAATGGCTTTATTCGCCTCGGAAACTCGAAAGGTCAGGTTGATCCGTGGTCCCACCCCCCGATTGGTTTTCGGCACGTGGTGTTCATACAAATCCTGCATCGTTTCGCCCATTAGCAAGAAGCTACCATGCGTCAAGGGGATTTCCAACCGGGCGTCCCTTTTTACTTTATGGCGGACTTTGAAGAGACGGGTATCGCCGAAGGTGATGGATGCGATCGGGTGGTGTCTGCCGTCGGCAGGCAGCGTATCACTATGCCAGGCAACCGAGTCATTACCATCCCGATAAAAATTTAATAATACCCGATCGAACCCGATGCGGCACTCTTTTTCCACGTGCTGTTTGATCGCCAACAATTCGGATGTCCAGGGATGGCCGTTCAGACCTCCATAGTAAGCGGTCAGCCGCGGGTCGGGTACTGTTTTGTCGTACATTTTCCGAAGCCGTTGTGCCCAGGGCGTGCTCCGAAGCAAGATCTGAAAATAAAAGTCGGACTCGGCTTTGGTAAAAAACTGCTCCCACAGTTGCAGGCGGGCGTCCGGGAGCTGGAAATCCCTAAACCGTCTTTTACCTTCATTGAACAGGGCGATTTCGTCAAACAATTGCATCTGGCAAAGATACGGATCCAGGGAAAAATGCTACTATTTTTAGCATTTCTTTGGGATACAGGATTTGTGTAAATCTCGCCGCAGAATTTCCCCAGATTCGCTTCAGAATGCCCGATTGTGCTGTACTCCGCCGTATGGCAGGCTGGTACGGTTATTCATCTAATAGGAAAAACAAATAATCATTTATGTCCACAACACACACGCATAAGTCGTCCGCCAACCATGGCAAGGCATCTTCAGGAAATAAATCAGGAAATAAAGCCTCCGGTTCCAAAAAGGAAGATGGAAAGCTGAAGGAATTCTTCCACGATGAGATTAAAGATATCTATTGGGCAGAACAGAAACTGGTGAAGACACTTCCCAAGTTGGCAAAGGCTGCTACCTCTGATGAGCTTCGTGACGCCTTCACCAACCACCTGGAAGAGACAAAGGAACATGTCAGCCGTCTGGAACAGGTGTTTGAGTTGATGGGCGAAAAGGCCCAGGCAAAAAAATGTGATGCGATGGAAGGAATAACAGAAGAAGGAGCCAGCATCATCGAAGACACCGAAGACGGCACCTCTACCCGCGATGTTGCACTGATCCTGGCCGGCCAAAAAGCTGAACACTATGAGATCGCAACCTACGGCGGTTTGGCTCAAATAGCGAAGACCCTGGGTCTAAACGATGTTTCCGCTCTGCTTGAAACGACTCTAAAAGAGGAAAAGAAAGCAGATAGCACCTTGACCGAACTGGCCAAAGGCTCTATCAACGAAGACGCATCTGAAGAATAAATGATGAAATAGTTCAATCGGGGCCGGATACGTCACATCCGGCCTTTATTATTTCAGGTAATAAATGTTGGGTCCTTATTTCTTCCGGGCTGCAGACTTCTTTTTTGCTGCCTTCCGCGGTGCAGTCTTCTTTTTTGCTGCCTTCTTCGGGGCGGTCCTGGCTTTTTTTGGGGCTTTTTTGGGTGCTGCGGCCGATTTTTTTGCCGGTTTCCGGGGGGCTGGCTTGGCGCGGGCAGCCTTTTTGTGCGTGATCTTTTTGATCGCCTTCTTTACAGCGGTGATCTTTGCAGCCGCTACTTCAACCACCTTATCTTTTCCTTCAACGATCTCTTCGCCTAACACGGAAAACGCCTCTCCGGCAAGCGCCAAAAACCCTTTTCCATCGTGATCCGCCGGGGCAACCTTCGTTTCCTTTTTTGCTTTGCTCATATGGCTATTTTTTTATGAATATACGACAATCCACGCTGCCGCTATCCGCCTCCTGGTTCAGCATTTGCATAAGTCATTGAATGCCTGAAGGTCCATCGATAGTCATACTGATAGAACGACTACAGAAATTCTCCGGCAAGAAAATATTAGAAATCGACGGCAATACGAAAATAGACCTTTCGGGCATCGCCGGAACCAAAATTACAGCCTTCAGAAGCTGGGGGAAGCATTTACTGATTGTCCTTCCACGACAGACGATCCGCATTCATTTTCTGCTTTTCGGCTCCTATAGCATCGATGAAAAGACAAAACCTTCGCCAAGGGTACACCTAAAATTAAAAACCGGTGACCTCTATTTCTACGCTTGCTCGGTGAAGATCTTGCCTGGAGACATCGATTCGCAGTACGACTGGAGCGCCGATGTGATGAGTGACTCCTGGGACCCGAAAAAAGCTCGGAGAAAACTGAAGGCCTACCCGGAAGAACTGGCTGCCGACGCCTTGCTCGATCAGGAAATTTTTGCCGGTGTCGGCAATATCATCAAGAACGAAGTGCTGTTCCGGATCAGAGTACATCCCGAAAGCCTGATCGGCGCGATCCCCGCGCGAAAACTTACGGAACTGATCAATGAAGCGCGAAAGTATAGCTTCGATTTCCTGAAATGGAAAAAAGCCTTTGAGCTTAGAAAACACTGGCTGGCACACGCGAAAAGCACCTGCCCGCGCGACCATATCCCATTTGTCAAGGTAAAACATCTGGGAAAACGAAAGCGCCGGGCCTTCTTCTGTCCAAAATGCCAGAAGCTCTACAGATCATAACCAGGTGGCCGAAGGCACAAGAATTGCCTGCAATTATTTCAGCTTTCACAACCCATCACCAACAATAAATTGCTATGGACGAAAAAAATAAGATGACCAGGCGGCAGGCTGTCGCCGGGTTAGGTGCAACGATCACGGCTGTCGCCTTTTCGCCAGCTTCAGCTGCGGCCGGCCCAAAGCCCCCGGCCACAGCCCAGGAGGCCCCGCAGGGTCCGATCGCCCCGAAGTTAGAGGACCCACGGTCCAAATACGCGAAACCGCCGTTCAAATACCAGCCACAAGCCTGGCCGGGTTTGCAAAGCAAAATGGACCCGGTGCCCGACTGCGGCGAGACCAGCTACAAGGGCTCGGGTCGGCTAGCCGGCAGAAAGGCGCTGATCACCGGGGGAGACTCGGGAATGGGTCGTGCAGCCGCCATTGCGTATGCACGGGAAGGGGCGGATGTAGCTATCAATTACTATCCGACGGAAGAGCCGGATGCTCAACAGGTCATCGCGCTGATAAAAGCGGAAGGCCGCAAGGCGGTTGCGATTCCTGGCGACCTACGGGACGAGGCATTTTGCAAACTATTGGTGCAAAAGGCGCTGGCCGAATTGGGTGGCCTGGACATAATCGTCAATAATGCCGGAAGACAACAATCGGCGGCCTCTTTACTCGATGTTACGAGCGAGGAATTCGACGCGATCATGAAAACGAATATTTACGCACCATTCTGGATCATCCGGGAAGCGTTGCCGCATTTGCCGCCCGGTGCGGCGATCATCGGAACTACGTCGGAGCAGGCCTATGACCCCGATCCATGGCTCTATGCTTACGCGCAAACAAAAGCAGCAACGATGAATTACGTAAAATCGCTGGCCAAGCAGCTAGGGCCAAAAGGTATCCGTGTAAATGGTGTCGCTCCGGGCCCGGTATGGACAGCCCTGCAGGTGAGCGGCGGAACAACGCCCGAAAAACAGCAATTATTTGGCAGCTGGACACCGCTCGGCCGTGCGGGAATGCCCGCTGAACTGGCTTCTATTTATGTTCAGTTGGCCGCGAGCGACGCCAGTTTTGCCACCGGGCAAATCTATGGCTCTTCAGGGGGGGTCGGACAACCTTAAATGCGATTTTATGAGACTATCCATGGTATATTTTTTCACCGCGGCCCTACTCGGGTCCGGCGGCCTCAGGGCTCAAAATAAAAGTAATGACACGACTGCGCGTTACTTTATCATTCAGGCGAGCATCGGCAACTTGCAGGAGATTGCCCTGGGCCGGTTGGCGGCGCGGCAGGCGGCCAGCCCGGATGTCAAGGCGTTCGCCGGACGGATGATCGCCGACCATACCAGGGCCGAGACGCAGCTTGTACAGTTGATTAAATCAAGGGGATTTCAAATACCCGACGAGGCCTTGGCTAGCCCGGTCGAGGACCCGATGCTGAAAAATTTGCCGGGAAAAGATTTTGACCGCGTATATGTCCATATGATGGCGTCCGGCCACGGGCAAACCGTTCAATTGTTCGAGGGCTATGCGTTGACCGGTGCTGATCCGGATGTCAAGGCCTTTGCACAAGAATCGCTGCCGGTCATAAAGGAACACCTGGCATCCATTACCGGCATTGCAAAGAATTTGGACAGCCCGCCGACAAACAGGTGACGGGAGCCCGGCTGGCATAGATTATGCAGATCGTATCCGGAGAAGCTCGCCAACTCTTTCCATCCACTCACTGCTTTACGGGAATTTAATCGCTTTCAAATTCTTAAGAATATGAACCGTATCGTTTTCTTTGCAGTGATCATCCTCGCCTTTCTCTCCGGGCACCGCGCTTCCGCGCAGCAGTTGATCGCTTATCACTTCACGGCAGATAACCAGGATGTGACCACAAACGTGCCGTTGAACGAGATCAATCCCCGCGCGTTCCGCCAATTCATCAAAGCCTATGGCTTCGTGCCCACGGCGGTCTGGCGGAAGGCGGAACAGGGTTATTCGGTCAGATGGTATGACATGGACTCCATCGGGTATATCGTTCACTACACACTGCGGGGTGCCTTGTCCGACACGCATATTTATTACACTCCCCGGAACGCCCCGCCGGAGATTCGAACCCAGATGGGGCGTCTTTACCCGAAATATGACCTCCTGTTTGTGAATGAGCTGGAAGAAAGCGACCATCCGCTTTTTGAGGTGGGGCTGGCATATAATGGCCTGATGCTGATCGTAGATGTCAAAGACAAGGAAGTGAGGGCGGAAGAAAATTTTGCAGCCGTCAGCTTAAAATGATTTGGTCTTATTAAACGCTTCGACCATGATGGCCAGCGCATTCCCGCCGTGCATCCATTCGCCATTATCCAATGATTCCCGCGCGGCGTGTGCCGCCCTTTGTCGCATCCGCGTTTCGTAGGAGGAAATCGCCTCATGAAGATTATTAAATTGATTGGAATTCAAGCTTTCACTAAGGTCCAGCGCGTCAAGCATAGCCATATTTACGCCTTCGCCCGCGAACGGCGGCATTAAATGCGCTGCGTCGCCAATCAGCGTCAGATTCGGTGAAGTCTCCCATGTTTGATCCAACGGCATACAATAGACAGGCCGCGGAATAAACGGCAATTCAGCCCGCTCGAACAATTCATGCCATACGGTGGCCCATCCCGAAAATTCGTTATGGAACCAGGTCAAAATTTGCGCCTTGTCCGCATAATCCAGTCCGTTATTCAACACCCACTTTTCATCGACCTTCCAGCTGACGTAAAAGGTCAAATCGCCGCTCCCTTTGGAGCTTACAATCAATACTTGTCCGTTGCCAAAAGCAAATATCTTTCCGCCCCGAAGAAGTTGATGGATAACAGGTGTTGTTTTTTCGGACTGGTAAACATTCCCTTCCAATGCTGTCACACCCGAATAAAAAGGCTTTATACCGGTCACATAAGACCTCACCTTCGAGTTCGCTCCGTCGGCACCAATGACTAAATCCGCATATGCCCGGCGACTATTCCGGAAATGCAACAACCACCCGTTATCCTGTTTTTCCATTGAAATGAATTGGCTGTCCCAGGTGACCGTATCCGGCCGCAACGAATCCAACAGGATATGCCGCAACGGGCCTCTGTCAATCTCCGGGCGAAAATATGGGGTGCCGAAATCATCCTTGTCGCCGAACTCCGCTTCGTGCTCGCTGTAAAAGATTTTCCCCTGTTCGTTTACGATGACTATTTTGTCCGCTCCGGGGCGAAAATTCTTTTTGAATTCGTCCAATAAATTACCCGCACATAAGGCCGCCAGCCCCGATTCCTGGTGAAGATCGAGTGTTGCTCCCTGAACCCTGACGTCTCGATCAAAATCCCGTTCATAGACGTTTACCTGTGCGCCGGCAAGCTGCAAAAGTCTTGCTAGGGTTAGCCCGCCCGGGCCACCGCCAACAATGGCGATCTTATTGTTTTGCAATTCCATAATCTCCAAAATTACCGCCTTTTACGCGGGTTGGCCAGATGGATGAACCTGTTATTTCTTCGGGAACTGCTCGGCAAACGAACACATCAGATCGGCTTTGCCGGCTGAGTTGAAGCGCCAGGTCTCCAGCAACGCGACTAAAGTTATGGAAAAAAACAGGTGCTTTATAATAGGGTACGGATCAGTTCGGTATATGTCGGTTTTTCAATTTGCAAGTGAGCATCAAAATAACAACCGGCTCACGCAGCAAAAAATAGATCGCGCTACAGAAATGTTGTGAGTATTTTTCGATTCATTGTCGTCGATCCATGACACTATCCATCGATCAACTGATGCCGGATCGCATATCTGGTGAGATCGGCATTGCTCGTTAGCTTCAGCTTCTGCAATATCCTTGACCGGTACGTGCTGACCGTAGTCGGCGTCAGCGAGAGGCTCCGGCTGATCTCGATAAGGGGAGTCCCGGCCGCCAGTTGCCGAAATACTTCAAACTCGCGGCTGGACAGCTTGTGATGCGGCAGCTCGGTCGCCGTGGAGTTGGCATTGTCCATCAATTGTTCGGCAAGAGAGGGGGTTATATACCGTCTTCCTTGTAAGACGTGGCGTGTCGCAGCGAGAAGTTCGGCAGAGTCCATATTCTTGGTCAGATAGCCGGCGGCTCCTGCCTTGAGGGCCCGCAACGCATATTGCTCCTCCGGATGCATCGTCAGGATCAGCACGGGCAATTCGGGCCGGCGCTCGCGAATACGGGCAAGCGCTTCCAGGCCGCCCGCGGATGGCATCGAAAGATCCGAAATCACGAGGTCCCACTCCGCATCCTCAACCTGCCTGATCAATTCCACGCCGTCAGCCACAACAACAATGCGCGCATCCGGGTATTCGACCCGCAGGATCTTCTCCAACCCCTGGCGTACGATATCATGGTCGTCTGCGATGAGTATTCTCAACATACTGAAAATTAAATAAATTATGTTAAATCCACATATTATAGTACATTTCTAATAGGATGCTATGAGATCCAAAACTACTTCGCTGATCAACTACGCCTGGCTGGCGGTCCTCGTCCTGACGGCCTGTTCCGGCAATCGGCAGCAAACGTATACGCCAACCTTCGAGGCCGCGGCCGCCACCCGGAAGGTGCTGACAATGGGGGTGCCGGGCCAGTCCTTCTATGAAACCACCGATCTGCTGGTTCAGTATCTCAACAAGCACCTCGACAGCGTGAAGATCCAAACCGTGGCCTGTGCCGGGATCGACGAATACCAGGAAAAGCTTCGCAACGGCTATTTTGATCTGACCATCATCAACGGGCTGCAATTGCTTGGTGCGCAGCAGAACGGCTACCGGGTAGTCGGCCGGATCGCGGATGACTCCAGGGCCGTCATTTTTGTTAACAAAGATTCGAGCGTCTATGAGTTCGGGGATATACAAGGACACACCATCTGTCTTCCTGGACAGCACACGCTCTCGGGAACAATGATGCCGTTGCTCTATCTTTATCAGCAAGGCGTCAACGTCAACGGCGGTCTCCGCCGTTTGTACGTACCCTGCTTCGAATCGGCGATGCTAAACGTCTATCTGGGTCATGCTTCCCTGGGCGCGACCTGGAAACCGATGTGGGAGATCTATTTGAAGCAAAGACCGGAGCTGGGCAGCAAGTTGGAGGCCCGCTGGGAAACGCCGCCGCTTGTCAATGCCGGAATGCTGTTCCGGGTCACGACCGACAGTGCGCTGGCTGCAAAGGTAGCCGGTCTCTTCTTCCGGATGAACAAAGACGAGCAGGGTCGACGGGCGTTGCAGCGTTTGAACATCAGCGGGTTTGAGCCGGCCGACAGCAACAGTTTCCGGCCGATGGAGGCGTTCCTGCGCGAATACGATGAATATATTAAATAGATATTGGCCTTCCACCATCCGGGGCCAGCTGGTGCTGGGCATCGTGCTGGTCCACTTCGCGCTGATGTCGCTGTTCGTCATCGACCTCGTGAGAAGACAGCTGCTTTTCCTGCAGCGACAAAGCCAGGGGCAGGCGCTAAGCCTGGCGCAACGAATTGGCCGTGAATTCCAATACCTATGTCATTGGCAACGACTTTGACGGCCTGGAGCGGATGACGGTTTCATACAAGAATTTCCCCAACCTGGAATATGCAATGGTCCTTTCCCCGGATAATATCGTCCTGGCACACAGCAATTCGGGGCTTCAGGGCGAAAAGGCGACTGACAGCATCAGCCGGCGGACTCCGGCAGGAAGCCCGAAGCCAGATCCTGCTACAGAACGATCATATCCTCGACGTGGCCGCGCCCGTGCTCCAGGACAACAAATGATCGGCTGGGCCCGCGTGGGGATCAACCAGGACTATATTATACGCAAACGGATTGTCGATCATGCGGAATGGTGTGCTTTATATTCTCGTGGCGATGGTGACGGGTCTGCTCGTCGCTCTGTCCATCGGCAAGAGGTTACGGCCGGGCTGACCCGACTGGTGGCCGCGGCGGAATCGATCCGGAGCGGTGACCGGAGCCGAAGGGCGACGCTGTCGGGCGGTTATGAGATTGTACGGCTCGGGACGGCCTTTAACGAGATGCTGGATGCACTGGTCTCCAATGAGAGGATACCTGGCAATGGTGCTTGAAAATATGCCGATTGGCGCCTATATCCTCCAGGATGAGCGGTTTGTCTTTGTCAATCCCGTTTTCGAGCAGATCACCGGGCTATGATCGCACGACGATCCTGGAAAAGCTGCGGCCCGACCTGCTTGTACATGAAGAGGACCTGCCAATGGCGCAACGGCGCTATGAGCGAAGGGCTGCAGCGGCACTCTCCGTAGCGATCAATATTCCTTTCGGATCATCCGAAGCGACGGTTCCGTCATCTTCGTAGAGGCCATCATCTCCAGGATCATTTATAACCAGCGGCCGGCGACGATCGGCACGATCACCGATATCACCGATCGTTTACAAGAAGAGAACCGGATCAATAAGGCGGTGATCGATGCGCAGGAGAAGGAGCGGATGCAGATCGGGATGGAACTGCACGACAATGTGCAGCAAATCCTGGCGGGTTCGCTGCTTCGGCTCGACTATACAAAGACCTGCCTCGATGACCGGCCAATGGCACTGGAATCGCTGGAGCATGTCAAAGAATATGTGAATGAAGGCATTCATGAGTTGCGGAGGCTCTCCCATCAACTCGCGCCGGCGATGCGGACACCCGAAGCGATTGCCGGAGAAGATCAATGAGCTCGCCGGCAGCATGAACACGGGCGGCCGGCTTCAAATCGAGGTGGATTCGGATGCGTTCCTGAACCCGGAAGAAGAGGAACTGGAACTCGCGATCTACCGCATCATCCAGGAGCAACTGAATAATGTCGTCAAGCATGCGGATGCAAAACGGGTTAGTATCGTCCTGCGGGAAGTGGATGACGGGCTCTTGCTCTCAATCAGGGATGACGGCAAGGGATTCGATCCGGCGGAAAGGCGCCCGGGATCGGGCTGGAGAATATGCGACGCAGAGCTGTTGCCATGGGCGGGGAACTGAGAATCCTGTCGGAGCCGGGGAAAGGTTGCGAGCTGATCCTGCAGGCGCCGAGATAATGGTATCTAACTGATTATTCAGCCCGGAAAAATAATTCAAATACGGCTCCCTGCCCCGTTTGTCCACTGGCCCGGATAAGCCCGTGGTTGTTGTCCATGATCCGGCGGCAGATGGCGAGGCCAATGCCGGTGCCGGAGTACTGTTCTGGGCCATTGAGCCGTTCAAAAAGATTGAAGACCCTTTCGGCCTCATGCGGGGCAAAGCCTATCCCGTTATCCCGGACCTCAATCCGAAAGAAGCGTTCGGACCCGTAGGCGTCGGCCATGCCCGGCAAACGGATACGGGAAGAAGTGATCGAAATTCGTAGGGGACGGTCTTTTGCCCTAAACTTGATGGCGTTACTGACCAGGTTCAGGAAGAGCTGACGCAGTTGGAAGGCAATCCCCTTTACGGTGGGGAGCTGACCGATCGAGATCTCTGCGTCGATCTGGTCGATGGTTTCCTGGAATTGCGCGAGAACCTCCGCCAGTATCGTGGCAAGGTCCACCGGCATGAAGCTTTCGTCCGTGCCGGTAACCTTGGTGAAGGTCAGCAGGTCATCGATGAGCCGCTGCATCCGGCGGGCGGCTTCCGCCGATCGCTGAAGATAGTTTTGTTGCTGCTGGGAGCTCAATTGCTCCCCGCTCTCGCCGATGAGGGCGGAAGCGTAGATCTGTATCTTCCGCAGAGGTTCTTTGAGGTCATGGGCGGCAGCGTAGGCGAACTGCTGGAGTTCTTTGTTTTGGGCCTCCAACTGGCGGGCATATTGCAGCGCCTTATCTTCCGCCTGTTTCCGTTCGGTGAGGTCGCGGGTCACCTTCGAAAAGCCCACAACCTGGCCTTGGGAGTCGTGAAGCGCGGTGATCAGGACACTGCCCCAGAACGCACTGCCGTTCTTGCGCAACCGCCAGCCTTCGTGCACCGCCTTACCGTCCCGGATGGCAGTCTCGATGAGTTGTTCGGGGAGACCTGCTTCGCGGTCTTCAGGCCGGTAAAAAATGCGGAAATTCATTCCCACTGCCTCCTGTTCCGTGTATCCCTTGATCTTCTCTGCCCCCTTGTTCCAGTTCCGGACAATGCCGTCGCTGTCCAGCAAAAGGATCGCATAGTCTTCGACTTCGCCGATCATGAGGTGGTATTGCTGCTCTTCATGGAGAGAAATAGCTTGTCTTCCATTCAATGGGTCACCAGGCATCCCAAGAACGCCACAACAAAGGTGCCACAGTTTTTTATCGTCGGAAATGTCTTTGGCTCAACATTTGGCTTACCTTGAAAAATTATGGCCGACCTGTCCTTCTGGAAGCTGGGGTCGATTTGCCACACAAAAGGAAGGGACATGACAAAACAACAGCCGTATATTCTTGTTGCCGACGACGATCCCGAAGATCAGGAGATGCTGGCCGAACAGTTTCGGCGGCGGAATCCCGAAGTCGAAGTCAAATGCCTGGCTGACGGATACCAGGTCCTCGACTATCTGCGGGTGTGTCCGACCGAAAACCTGCCGGAAGGGATGGTCGTAGACTACAAGATGCCCGGGATTACCGGCGCGGAAGTATTTCAAACGCTCCAGCAGGAGGAACGCTATCGGAAGATCCCCAAAGTCATCTGGAGCACGTCCAACAATCAGGAATATATCGACCGGTCGTTGAACAGCGGCGCCGACAAATTCTTCACCAAGCCCATCGATATGCGGACGTTTGACAAAATGGTGGATTTTCTGAGCCATCTATTCAAAGTGGGAAGACAGGGTATCGGATTTACCGATTTCAATCCCCTGGTGTTGCTGATTTTCTTTCTTACGGTTAGCCGATAGGACTCCCTACTGGGGTCCGGAAGCCGGATTTGTATTGTCAAAAATCTCCTGGCCGTCCCGTTGAGCCAAACGATTATGTAGAATGGCCCAGATCTTGGGATCGAGCATGGTACCGCCTACCTTCAGCAATTGAAGCTCTTTCTCCCGGATGCGCTGCAGAACAGCACGGAGCTGATCGTTTGTAGCGCCCGATTCGAGCCCATTCAAAAACGCCTTGGTATCCGCGATAATGCCAGTCCTGATCTCATTGGCTGTTGAACTTTCAGTGATCATAGAGGCTGCTGTGGGTCGCCCTATTTGCATCAAATCCCAAACCAGAATGTCCGCTTTCCCAAAATGAAGAAAATTTAATCTCCGCGGGGTACCTCGGGCAATAAGGGTATCCACTTAATATCACCTACTGCAGACTGTTTCGGCCGCGAGATTAGGTAAATGTACTTAAACCCTAAAAAAGGGATGGGACGGCATACAATAATTGAGCGCTGTGCACGATTTTTATATAGAACAGCCAAGGCTTACGAAGGTAAGTGACCAACCGGCGGATAACGCGTAAAACAAGCTGGCCCCGAATGCTCATGCCGAGGGGTCCGCGGTATCCAGCCCAGGTCCGGTACGTACAGGTAAAACAAGCTGGTCCGTTTTTGCTCCGGATCCCTGAACGATGACGACCCTAACGAAGACACGAGCTGTTGCGTATCCTTCCTATTGAAAAACCAAAAGCATTGCCCCTGCCGGAAAATATTTCGCAAGCTGCTTAGGTTTGATGAGCTCCCGCCCAACCCGCGGGAGCTTTTTTTGTGCTGTACAGGAGCATCACGTCATCGGGGGTATCGTAAAAGTCCGATGGTCTACTTCGGGTAGTACTCGGAAGTAAGTATAGTCCACTAAGTCCGCATGAGTTTACTGATGAGTTGTTTCACGAAGAGGGAAAATAATTAGGATTTCGCGGCTGGGTGTTGCAACTTTAGGGTGTCAAAGCAAAACACCGTACCCTGTTTAATGTCCGTTGCAAATCCAATGTCCAAACCATCCAATGTTCTATGCACTGAACCCTAAGACCCGACAACCCTATTGAAAGCTGCTGACGTGCTTTACCCTAAGCTGTCATTGAACTGAGCCTGCCGGAATCCGGCAGGCTTTTTTATTTAACGATTTGTTAGCTATTCGGATCGGCCAGATCGGTGAATTCAACCTTTCGGTTGATCATTCTGCTGTGTAGGATGCGCCACATAGCCGGATCGAGCACGACGCCTTCCTCATGGAGCAGCTGTTGCTCTTTATCACGGATCCGCTGAGCTATGGCCCGCAGCTGATTGTCGGAAGCCCCTGATTCCAAGCCTCTCAGAAAGATCTTCGTCTCTGCTATGATGGCGAACTTTAAAATGGATAAGTTGTCGACTCTGTTGATCATTTCACATTCTGTTTCACGGAACTATACGTGCAATTCCCGGACCATTGGAACTTGAGATGTCATCGCTTTCTTCCCGGTATACGATTTGCCGGGATGGCATGATTTTTTTTGGTGTGAAGGTCAAAAACAATACTATGTCAACACAATCGACATCATCATCGAAAACCGCGCACAACTCCAAGCTGCGCGAGTTCTTTATCGACCAGCTCCAGGATATCTACTGGGCCGAACAGAAGCTGGTCAAGACATTGCCGAAATTGTCCAAGGCTTCTCATTCGCCTGAATTGCGACAGGCATTCGACAGTCATTTGAATGAAACGAAAAATCACGTGACGCGGATCGAAAAGGCTTTCTCGCTCATGAAAGAGAAGGCGGAATCCAAAGAATGTCCGGCGTTGAAAGGCATTGCGGAGGAAGGCGAGGAGATCATCGACGAGACGGAAAACAACACGGCGCAGCGCGATGTTGGGCTGATCTTTGCCGGGCAGAAGGCCGAGCATTATGAGATCGCCACTTATGGCGCGTTGGTCCAGCTGGCCAAGGACATGGGTGAAACCGAAGTAGCCACCCTCCTACAGGACACCTTGAAGGAGGAAAAGGCCGCGGATCAAAAACTCACGCAACTGGCTCTGAGCGGGATCAACAAAGAAGCGGCGCAAGAGGTAGAGGCTTAGATCTGAAATCGGAAAAAAGAGAAGGCCCGGCGAACGCCGGGCCTTCTTGTTATTCTTATGGCTGACCGCTGCCGCCAGACGAGCCATAGACCTGACCGTTGGCATAGCTGGCATCGGACGCCGCCAGTTGGACATATATGGAGGCAAGCTCTGCCGGTTGGCCCGGGCGACCCATGGGGGTCTGGCCGCCGAATTTCTCGATCTTCTCCTGCGTGGCGCCGCCGCTGACCTGTAATGCGGTCCAGATCGGACCAGGGGCCACGCCGTTGACTCGGATACCTTTTGGTCCCAGCTGTTTGGCGAGCGACTTGACATAATTCATCGTGGCCGCTTTTGTCTGCGCATAGTCATAGAGGTCGGGTGAAGGGTCGTACGCCTGTTCGGAGGTGGTGCCGATGATGACAGAGCCGGGTTTAAGATTGGGCAGTGCAGCCCGGATGATATAGAACGGCGCATAGATATTGGTCTTCATGGTCGCGTCGAAGTCTTCGTCGGAGATATCGAGGATCGAGGCGCGGCTTTGTTGCCGACCGGCATTGCTGACGACGATATCGAGACCACCCAGCCCTTCGACCGCATCTGCTACGAGCTTTTTACAATATTCTTTATCGCGGAGATCGCCGGGGATGGGGATGGCTTTACGGCCTTCCTTTTTTATCAATTCGATGACTTCACGGGCATCCGGTTCTTCGGTGGGATAATAGCTGATCGCGACATCGGCGCCTTCCCGGGCAAAGGCGATGGCCGCGGCTCTGCCCATCCCGGAATCGCCGCCGGTGATCAGGGCTTTCCGGCCGGTGAGGCGGCCGGAGCCTTTGTAGCTGGTCTCACCGTGGTCGGGGCGAGGCGCCATTTTTCCTGCCAGGCCGGGCCAGGGTTGAGATTGGCTGCTGAACGGCGGCCGGGGGTATTTGGTCCTGGGGTCTACAAGGTCCGGAGATGCGGTCTCTTTGCTGCGGGGTACTGATGTCGCTGCCGGCGTGGTGTGCGTCGCCGGCATTGCTGATGCCTGGCCGGTCGCTGCCAGCGCCAATCCTGCTCCTATTCCGCCGATCACTCTGCGGCGGGTCATTTTGCTGTCCTTCATAATTCATAATTTTTCGTGTTTGATGGTTATAAGGATTCAAAGTATGTGCCATCGGTGGCATGCGGTTTTCTGTTGTCCGGTATGAAAACACACGGGAAGCGGAAGGTCGTGTTGATCGTGCTCGGGTCGTTGTTGGTGATAGGGATCGGACTGAGGATCGCTCTTCCCTATATACTTTTGCGATTTGTTAATAAAGAATTGCAGACCATCCCCGGCTATAGGGGTCATGT
Organism: uncultured Chitinophagaceae bacterium; assembly: GCA_963846405.1. Classification (GTDB taxonomy): domain Bacteria; phylum Bacteroidota; class Bacteroidia; order Chitinophagales; family Chitinophagaceae; genus Puia. The sequence continues at coordinate 126,387 of CAWJVU010000001.1, forward strand.
CGACGACATCGACGTACACCTGATCCGGGGAGCGTATACCATCAAGGTCATCCGGCTTGACAAAACAGGGGGAAACATACCGGTGCCGTTCTTCTCAGCCGATGCGCTCGACCTGTCGGTGGAATGGAGCGCGATCTTTCACGGTCGGCTTGTCGGGAAGATCATCGTACAGCATCCGATCCTGAATTTTACCAAGGGGCCGACGAAAGAAACGTCACAGACGGAGATCCCGACAAAGCCGTGGACGAAGGTGGTGGGTGACCTGATGCCGCTGAAGTTGAATCGCTTCGAGATTTTCAATGGAGAGGTTCATTATAGAGACTTCTATAGCGATCCCAAGGTGAACATCTTTGCGACGGAGATTCACATCCTGGCACAAAACCTGTCGAATGCGAAACATCAACCGGAAGTGTTGCCTTCAACCGTAGAGGCGACCTGCGACAGCATCTATGGCGGTCATGCCGATCTTCACATGAAACTGAACGCATTGGATACCGCGCCAACCTTTGAAGTGAAAGCGGAGCTGAAGGATATGGATATTACCAGGCTGAATGATTTTCTGAGCGCGTATGGTAAGTTCACGGTGCGCAAAGGTACCATCGGCATTTATACGGAAGCCGCAGCGAAGGACGGAAAGATCGCCGGATATACTAAGCCGATCATCCGCGATCTGCGGGTGGTCAATTGGCAGGAGGATAAAGCTCATCCCCTCAAGCTGGCGTGGGAGGCGTTGATCGGGGCGGTGAATTGGGTGGTGAAGAACAAAGGGAAGGACCAGCTGGCGACGCGCGTGCAGTTCGCGGGTGATCTGAAGGATCCCGACGTGAATACCTGGTATATCATCGGGCAAATGCTGCGGAACGGTTTTATTCAGGCATTGTACCCGGCGCTCGAAAATTCCGTCAATATCAACTCGGTGGAGCAGGTGAAGGATTCGAAGCTAAAGATGGATTATGACAAGGCGAAGGGACCGGGTGCGGGAAAACAGGAGAAAAAGGGCAAAAAGGAGCTTCGCCGCGAGAAAAAAGCGCGGAAGAAAAAGGAAAAAGAGAAGAAGCAAGAGAACGATAAAGCAAATAACTGATGAAAATCGTCCCAAATGGGGAATTAATTCCTAGCCTTTTATAACGCTTATCTCCCCATTACGTTCCTGAATAATCTCTCTAACGTGGATGAAATCGTCCTCATTGATCCGCTGCCGGACGCTTTCGCGGAGGTCCTTATTGCTAACGCGTGCATCCCGCATATTGCGCCGGTTCACCTGTCCGTCGGAATACAAAGAAGAGGCTTCTCCTTTAACCAAGCGACCAATGAGGTCGCTGTACAGACTGGCCCAGGCAAGAAATCGATGAACCAATACGAACATCAGGCAGGCCAGGGTGGTCGGGATAAACGGGGACGCCCCAACAACGACACGACTGAAAATCGAGCCAAGCATAATGGTGATCACGTTGTCAAAGGGTGTCTTTTTCCCGAAAGTACGGATGCCGGCGACCCGGATCAGCGCTAGTGTCAGAAAAAAGCTAACAAAGGCGCGACAGACCATTTGCAGACTGTCGAGGTCTTTGCCTTCGCCAAAGAGGGTATGTAAAAGATTCATAACGGCGTGTTTCAGAGAAGGATGGCAAATTTTGGCCCGATTTTTTAAGAACCCTATCAAAGGCCTTATCCGGCCAAAAATCATTTAATTATGCCCCACTGTGTAGATGTCGTTATTGAAACGCCGAAAGGAAGCGCCCAGAAATATGACTATGTTCCCAACACTCCTTTCTTCAAGATGAGTAAAATCCTGCCGTCGGGCATGGTCTTTCCTTACGATTTCGGTTTTGTTCCCGGCACCGAAGGGGAAGACGGCGACCCGCTGGATGTGATCGTGATCTCCGAATTCAACAGTTTTCCGGGGGTGATTATCCGATGCAGGATCATCGGAGCGATAAAGGCCGAGCAGTCCAAAGATAAGGACAGTACTAAAATGATCCGAAACGACCGATACCTGGCGATCCCCAAGTGCTCCAACATTTTCCAGGATGTCGGGAAAATGGCTGACCTCCCGAAACGGATCACGGATGACCTGGAAGAATTCTTCGTCGATTATAATAGGCTCGAAGGAAAGAAGTTCAAGGCGCTCGAAAAGATCGGACCCAAGGAAGCACAGCATTTGATTTCCGATCAATTGGGTAAAACCCATTAGGTCAAGAGACCGAGATTGTCCGAATTGTCCTGTAGGACGGCTGTCCGCTCCGCTGACCGCGGGAAGACCGTAGGTACATTTGTGGGATGAGCAAGGGGCCTGAGGTGATCATAATCGACGACGACAGGTGCGCGCTGGAAATGAATAAGCTAACCGTCAAAACGGTGCTTCCACGGGCGGAAATTCGTGGATTCCTATCTGCCCGCGCCGCACTCGAATATTTAAGGAATATCGATCCGGATCGTCTCGAACCCGATCGCGAAAAAAGTGTCATTGTTTCCGATCTCCATATGCCGGTCGTCGACGGATTCCAGTTCCTGGATGAATTTGCCTTTCTTCCGGCTGCGGTGCGGAACCTATACGTGATCTTCATCCTATCCGCCGACGCCCGTTTCGAGGATGCCAGACATCTGATGAATAAACCCAGCTTGGCTGGGTTCTTTTCAAAACCATTGAGCATCTCCAAATTCATCACCCTACTCCGAAAGGTTGGGTATCCGGTATAGATCGAATGTGCCCGTTAAAGTCCAGTATCCGCAAAGAGGGTTTCATTAGGGAACCCTCTTTGTTATGATTCCCCTGGCCTTGTTGACATCCATGGAATGCTGCAGGTAATCGTGCTGAAATTTCACCGGGGTCTGTCCCGTGTTTTTGCGGAATAGCCGGATGAAATAGGAATTGTCGTCGTATCCAAGGTCGAAAGAGATCTGGGCCACAGTAAGTCGGGTATGAATGAGCATCCGCTTGGCTTCCAGGATGACCTTGTCCGTGATAAGATCGGATACAGTCTTATTGAGAATGAGCTTGATGGTGCGGTTGAGGTTGCGTTCGGACATATACATCATTTCCGCATAGCGGGCCGGTGACTTGATCTCCCGGAAATTGGCTTCGATCAGGAGTTCGAGGCGTCGCGTATGGGCGAGCTGGGTCTGGTTTTGCGGTTTGATCCGATCAGGCGGCAGATAAAGCCGCGACAGGTCAATATAAAGCACATCGAGAAGCGAGCTGATCTTCTGGAATTTCATCAACCTGTTCTGGCGGTATTCGTTGAGGATAACTTGAAAGATTCCTTCCACCCTCGGGAAATCGTCCGGCTTCAGCTGGATGATCGGCGAACATCTCGTGCTGCCGAAGAACGGGAATTGGTCCAGCCGTTCGTGAGAAAAATAGAGATTGTAGAAATCCCGGTTGTGAAAGATGACATAACCATCGGCATCTTCGGAGTTCTCCCACCAATGCACCTGACCCGGAAAGATCAGGAACAAATTACCCGGCCGGATCTCATAAGTCTGGAAATCGATCTCATGGACACCGGTTCCTTTTGTAAACAGAAGGCTGACATAAAAGACATGGCGGTGGGGCAGAAGAATGGTCTGCGCGTGCTGCGCCATATGTTCTGCAAACGTATTGGCATAAAAGTCGGTCTGCGTTCCGATGTATTTAAAATCGGAAATGTCATAGACAGGGATTCGTTTATGTGTCATATGAGCGAGCGTCCACCGGAATTTCTACGGGTCGATAAAGCTAATACAAAATATTAAGATTCCATTTCGTACAGTAGTCGATCAGGCCTTGCTGGTCTCCGGCATTACCAATCCAGCCGATATACCCATCGGGACGGACAAGACAAAGGGTGCCGCTGTAGATCGGGTTGACAGCATCGAAAGGATGGAGACCGATGTTCTTGCACCAGGCCGGGATGGGACCATAACTGTGCAGCTGCCAATCGAGCGTTGTCAGTGGCGCGTAATTATCGGGCTGGTTCAGCCACGGCAGCCGGTCGCCGCCGTAAAGGCCGCGGAAGGCCCCGGCACTTAAAGCGCTCTTCGGATAGCGGATGCGGGTCTGGGATACGAGGCGAAAGGCAGCCCGGCGGATGGCGGGTTGTTTGAACAGCCGGGGCAGAATGAGCGGAATGAGCCGGGTGCGGATCGCGGCGGCGAGGGCGCCGCGTTTATTGACAAAGGTGAATACACGGTCGGTCGTGTTGACGAGGCTTTTTGCAAAAGGGATCCGCTCCTGTTCGTAGGTATCGAGAATGTCTGGAGGAGCATTGCGGCACAGAACAGCATCGAGCTTCCACGCGAGGTTGATCGCATCACCAATCCCGGTGTTCATCCCCTGACCGCCAACGGGGCTATGGACATGGGCCGCGTCGCCGCAAAGAAAGACATGGCCCTTCCGGAAAAACGAAGCAACGCGATGGTGGACCCGGTAGGTACTGAACCAGTTAATCGTGTTCGTCTCAATTTGCAGGCGGCGGATGATATCCTGGCTGACGTCATCCCACTGAAACTCGCGATCCGGTTCCTCGCTGTCGATCGTCCCAACGAGCCGCACCCGGCCCTCTCCAAGCATCGGAAAAACAGCGAGGAAATCGGCTTGGTCCAGGGCGAGATTAAGGCCGCCGTTGATTACGGGACCAGCGGCGACAACATCTGCGACATAATAGATGGGATCATAGGTCCCACCGGGAAAGGCGGCGCCAATGATCTCACGCACCCTGGAACGGCTCCCGTCACAGCCGGCGAGATAGTTGACGCGGAGGTTGACGGTCTCGCCACCGGATGTCTTCAATTGTGCGTCGATGCCGTCGTTTCCTTCTTTGAAAGATACGAGTTCCGTATTGCGTTCAACATGGACGCCGAGTTTCTCCAATTCAGCTTCGAGTACCCTTTCATGTTCGTCCTGGGGAAAAACATAGAAATTGGGAAAGGCGCTGATACCGGTCGCCTCGCGGGCGAAGATGACGGTCCCAACCTGGCGCTGCCTGACCCAGAGCTTGAGCTGATCGACCTTTGTGCTCTGATCGACTATCGGCTTATCGATACCCAGCATGCGATAGAACTCAAGCGTGCGGGCCTGGACAACCAAAGCGCGCGACGCCATACCGGCGCGCGGAGACTTGTCGATGATCCGAAAACAAACGTTCCGTTTGGCAAGCCACAGCGCAAGTACAAGACCCGTTGGCCCTGCCCCGCAAATGAGAACCCGCGGAGAGCCATTGTCAACCGGCATGGGATGGTCACTGACTGGCATAGGAATTGTAATTTACTTCATACCTGTTATTTTCACCGATTTAAAATCCGTCATCAATGGCTGCGAAGAAAGAAGTGACAAAAATACTCGTAATAGAGGATGAAGGCGACATTTGCCTGTTGTTGGAACTGTTGCTGGCTGGCAGAAAGACGATCATCGACCATGTACATAACCTGACAGACGCCAGGGAATTTATCGGGCGGGAGCAGCCCACGCTGGTGCTGCTGGACAACCGGCTACCGGACGGCCTGGGGATCGATTTCATCGGTTTTCTCAAGCAGGAATACCCGCAAATCAAGATTATCATGATCACGGGTGTCGATGGGATGGCCGAAGAGGCCGTACTCGCTACGGGTGCGGACCGCTTTATCAGCAAACCGTTCACGCAGGCGCAACTCCAGTCTTCGATCGATCAGGTGCTGAATTGACCTTACCTATTTTTTCTTCGGGGGAACTTTTGCCCCTTCCTTGCGGGCTTCGGAGAGCCCGATGGCGATGGCTTGCTTGCGACTGGTCACCTTCTTCCCGCCGCGGCCACTCTTCAAGGTACCGGCCTTCTCTTCCTTCATCGCCTTTTCAACTTTCTCACCTGCTTTTTTTGAATACTTTGCCATAATCAAAAGTTTGGTATAGCCCTTTAAAAAATCGGGCCATCCGATCCGGTAAAAAATTCCCCATCCTCAGTCGCAAAGCGATAAAATGCTCGCGGTGATAGCGGCAAGCTCTGAGACGTCGTTCGGCTTCGGGAAGTATCCCAACGCTCCTTTGCTGAGACACTCGTCGACGTGCTTTCGATTGGAGGATGTGCTCCAAACGACCTTGGGTAGACCGGCATAACGGCTATTGGCCTTGAGTTCGTCCAGTACCTGGGCAGCATTAAGGATAGGCATTTTGTAGTCGAGGATCAACATCGCCGGCAGCTGTTCGTCGGGGCATTCATCCAGCCATGCAAGAACCTGGGGTCCGTTGTTGACGGTCTTTATCAAGGCGGATGGTCGGTGTTGGAGGATAGATTCCTTCAACAGGTCCTGGTCATCCCCATCATCATCGGCCAGAAGAATGTATCGCGAAAAATGGGCGGTCATCGTAAGATATAATCAGAGCGGAGATATCTCCCAATTTTGTGCCATTTTCATGCATCGCCGACTTGCAGATTGTGATGGGGGATAGGGCGTACAGGGGTTATCACCGGAGTTTTGTCGGCATGTGCCGGGGAGTTCCTCCCCGCCAGGAGCAGGGAGGCAATAAGGATAGCAATGGCACAGCTTCTGAGAAAGGAATCTGTTTGGTGTTCTCCCGGGCTTTTCATAATCTATTGATTTTAAAGGGCACAACCAACGGCACATAAAACCGCATTAAAATTACATTAAAATATCATTAAAACCAAGCCGCTCCCACAGGGCAGAAAAAAAAGCCGCCCCGGAAAGATCCCGGAGCGGCCATGTTGGTGGGGTGACTCTTATTTATTTATTCGTTTCTTTCGGACTTAGGGCTTTTTTGATCCGTTCAAGCACATCCTGCAAGTGGTATTTACTAACCTTATCCGTCTCCTTTAGTATCGCAGCGGTGATTTCACCCCTCAACTCGACCAGTTGCGCCCTTGCGATCGAGGGGATATCGGTGTTCTTGATATCACCCGTAAAGATGACCAGGCCCCTGGGCAATCCGGCAGGCAGCGCCATGGGCAGAGTGGGATTAACCAGGTTGTCCAAGGCCTCTATATATACTTTCTGCAGGTTACGCCGATAGATATCGATGGGCGCGCCGGCCGGCAGTTCGCTCCACACTCCCTTTTTCGCATCCGTGAGCAGATCATCTACGCCGTATGCGGTGGCGCCATACCGGCCGGTACAAACGGTCAGCCGATAAAGCCGGGCGGCGGACAGCAAACTGCGCAGGGTGTTGGCTTGTACGCGACTAAGCAACTCTTCCGTACCCGGGTTGGCGAATTTGTTCAGGACGTCTTTGTTGAGCAACCAGGTTGGAGTTGCGAACAACTGCTTGTTCAGGAAATCCACCGCGTCTTTCTGCGTCGCCTTCGGCGTCGCCTCATAAACGTCCCCGGGTTGCTCGACACTCTTGAAGGTCTCTTGCACGCCGCCGACATTCTTCGTTACATGGCCCATCCACCGGGCATACTCGTCGATCAGGTTGCTGTACATTTCACTGAGGTTGTCGTACTGGTCGGCCTCTTCCTTGCACCATTCGGGTAGATTAGGCAGGATGCGTTTGAGATTCTTGATCCCGTATTCGCTTGCCTTCACGGCGTTGTCACTGAGGTCTTCGGTCTGGGCGCGGGGATCGAAGTTCTGCCCTTCGCCGCCAAACCACAGCCGGGGGTTCTTCAGGCTGTCGATGGCCAGCTTATTCATCGTTATCTTATCCGCTTCTTCGTCCTTCGCATCCGGGTCGTACTTGTAACCCCATTGGATCGCCCATTTGTCATAGTCGCCGATCCGCGGATACAGCCCTTTGGGGCTGATATTGTCCTCAGGCTGGGCCACATAATTAAACCGCGCATAGTCCATGATAGAAGCCGTATGCCCGTTTGCTTCGACCCACGCCTTATCCCTTAGCTTCTCGACAGGCGTCTTGCTGCTGCTGCCCATGTTGTGACGCAACCCCAGCGTGTGTCCAACTTCGTGCGAAGAAACGAACCGGATAAGGTCGCCCATCAGCGCGTCATCATACTTCATCCTGCGGGCCCGGGGATCGACAGCCGCACACTGGATCATGTACCAGTCGTGTACGAGCTTCATGACGTTGTGGTACCAGCCAATATGCGATTCCAGGATCTCGCCGCTACGCGGATCGGCCACATTGGGGCCGTAGGCATTCTCGATGTCACTGGCGAAATAACGAATAACAGAGTACCGCGCGTCTTCGAGGCTCATGGTCTTATCATCAGCCGGCCACTCCTTGCCGACGATGGCATTCTTGAACCCGGCCTTTTCGAAGGCCGCATTCCAGTCGTTGATGCCGGCGATCAGGTACGGTACCCATTTACGGGGGGTGGCAGGGTCGATATAATAGACGATCTGCTTCTTTGGTTCGACAAGCTCGCCGCGCTTGTATTTGTCCAGGTCCTCATCCTTTGGCTCGAGACGCCAGTGATGAATAAAGTCATCGGTATAGACGCGCTGCTGATCATCGTCATAGACGGTGTATTCACTGATGAAAAAGCCTACCCGGGGATCAAAGGCGCGTTTGGCCATCGGCGTTTTTGGCAGTAGCAGGAAGGAGTTATTGAGTTCCACTGTAACCGCCCCGGCTGCCGATTCCGCAGCCAGCGTTCCGCCAAACGGAAAGCCACCACCGGGAGCAGCCGGTGCAGGCGAAGCAGAATAGGTCTTCACCGTCCGGATCTCGGTGTTGATGGGATAGGTGTGAATGCTGGCGATATACGACCGTTCGGACGCCAGGGCCGAGAGGTTAAACCGGCGTTTGATGGCCGGCGTCAGGCTGACCACCTGGTTATCGCCCTTGAAAAAATCGGTTACGTCGATAACGACCGTGCCGGAAGTAGAGTTGGCACTTTTGCCATATGCCTTCACATCGAACTCCGCAGCGATCGGGTTCATATTTGAATTCCGCACCGCCTGTGCAATCGGCTGACTGGAGTCTTTGGCGACGTTAACAATGGTGAGTACATCCAGGAAAACCGTGTTCGTGGGGCCTTTCTCCCAGCGGATCGTTTGGACGTTGACCTGCTCCCCGCCGTAGTTGCCGCCGGCAGAAGTTTTGTCATAGCGGGTGCTGACCAGGATGTCGCGGCCAAAGATGGAGTCGGGGATCTCGAAATACCATTTGTCCTCCACCTTATGAACAGTGAACAAGCCCGGGTGGCTGATAGCTTTGTCGGTAATGACCTCATGATAAGGTTTTGGGGGCTCAGGCCCGGACGCTCGAGGCGCCGGGACCGCCGCGGCCGCCTGGCGTAACTGCGGGATTACTTCCGGGTGGAGTGGGATTGCCGGGTCGTTGCTGCGCAATGGCAGCCGAGAGCCCGGACACAAAAAGGACAACAGTCAAAAGCTTTCTCATAATGTTGATATGCTTAGTTTTATAATTGCTGATCTGTGGGGTGCGGAAATTAACGCAAGCGGGCACTAACGGAGCATTAAAATATGACGAGTGGGAAAAGAAGGACAACGGGCGGATCAAAATGCGGCTGGACTTGCCAATCTTTAAAAGAATCCTAAAATTGGCGGATTCGGGCATTCGGGCTTTGAGCCAATAGCTTCCTCCACTAACTTCACTTCCGTTAATCAAACCTTTAATTACAAACCCTCGTCCAGATGAAAGTCAATACTACGCCCAAGCGTTTTCTCTCCGTACGGCTGACTTCCGAAGAACTGGAAGAAGTCAAGCAACATTCTCAAACCTCCACCTGTCGCAGCCTGACAGAGTATGTCAAAAAAGTCCTCACCAAAAAACCGGTTACGGTAAAGGTCCGCAATCAGTCCCAGGATGATCTGCTGGCGGTCGATGATCGGGATCAAAAACCGGCTGGATCAGTTGGAGGAGGAGGCTCAGCGCGAGAGTGACGGTGAACGGGTCCGCGAACTCGGAGAGATCAGGTTAATGATCCGGCAGAAGCTTCGAACGCTGGAACAGGGACTAGTCATCTCCCTTTTCCGGGTTTCAACCTTTACAAACGCGCTGCGTCGCGGGGCGGGAACGGTGCTGTTTTCGCCTTTTACCGCTTTCCAAAGTACAGCATTCAGCAGCGCATCGGGAACCGCATCGGCGCGGCTTAGGTCGAAGCTTCGGCGGAAAGAAGGGCGGAAGGCGTCATCGCCGTATTCCGCCGGTTGATATCGACACCCGCGGGTACCGCGTTGTAGGCTGCAGTATCGGGAATCGCGCGTGAAGCTGTTGAACAGGGGCGTGGCCGCGGCATCATACTGGCTCATCGGCGGCAGGCCGAGGATCAGTTCCATCGTTCGGAGGATCGCCGTGGTGGAATACAGTGGTATGGTCGACGGTCGCGTGTTTGATATAGGGGCTGATGACATAGGCGGGAGAGCGATGGGCATCGACATGGTCGGGACCGTCCTGGGCGTCGTCTTCGAGCACGAAAATGGCGGATTGAGCCCAGATGGAGCTGTGGGAGATATGATCGACAAGCCGGCCGAGGGCAAGGTCATTGTCTGCAATCATGGCGATCGGGGGTATAGTCGCCTTTGGTCAGCCCGCTGGTGTGATCGTTCGGCAGGTAGATGGTCGATGAAATGCGGAACGGCGCCGATCTTTACAAGAGAATCGAAGTCCTGTTCGAAAAGCTGCTCGCGGCGGATGTCCTGGGTATCGAGATTCCAGCCGATATAGGAGCGGCAGTAGTGTGCGGGATCCTTGAGAACGTCGAGTGTAGGCGGCCCATTGTCTTCAAATTCGCCATAATTGCGGAAGGTCACGCCGCCACGCTGACAATAGTTCCAGATAAATCCGTTGGTCGGATTCGCGACGGGACGGTGCCCGTCAAAATCATAATTACCACCGCGGCCGCTATAGTTACTGGGCCAGGTCTTTTCCGTGAAGTCGGTCGCATATCCCGCCATCGACCAGTTATGGCCATCGGCACTGACTTCCGCGTCGACATAAAAATTATCCAGCAGGACAAATTGATTCACCAACGCATGGGCGTTCGGGGTGACCTGCTTTCCAAAAAGACATAAGCTGGTATCGCCGTTCCCCTGCGGCAGGTCGCCGAGGATCTGGTCATAGGTCCGGTTCTCCTTCAGTACATAAAAGACATATTTGATCGGCGAGGGGTAGCCGACTTTTCTCGGAATTGGGTTGCCTGTCAGCGCCGGGCGCTTCCCGGACACGTTCCGCGGAGAATGGAGTATTCGCGTAGACTTCGGCCGTATAGGCATTTAACCGCTCTTCGGATGGCGTGTTGATAACCGAAAGCGTACCTTTGAGCATACTGCCGACATACTGGTCGATGATCCCGCCGCTCTTCTTATACGCGTTTTTGTTACGCCGTTCGCCGGGTTGTGGCTCCAGCGGATTGGGCATCGAAGAAAGCCCTTTCCCATTGGTCACGTAGATATCCCGTCCGCGGGTTCGGACGCAGGTGGGGTACCAGCCGACGGGAACAAAACCCAGCGACCGGCTATGACCCGGGTCGGAGACATCGAATACCGCGAGATAATTATTGTCGGCGTTAGCGATATAAAGCGTCTTTTCGTCGGGGGAGAGACAAACGCTGTTGGTGGTCGATCCGATCGGCGCATCGGGTGAAAGGGCAGTACGCAGGGTCTCGACTACGTTTTTTGTTTTGGTGCTGATGACCGACACGGAGTTGGAATTGGCGTTAGCGATAAAGAGCCGGCGACCATCCTTGTTGATGGTCATGTCGTTGGGGTGGTCGCCGTGGCGATGGAGTTGGTCAGTGTCTGGCTTTCTGTGTCGAAGACCCAAATCTTCCGGCCACCCCAGGCGGAAATATAGAGGTCCGGGTTCTTCGGGTTTAGAAGGACAGTGTAGGCTTCCGCGCTAAGGGGAACTTTCTTCGTTACCGTCATCGTCCTGGTATCGCAGATATAAAGCGAATTGTTTTCTTTTGTAACGACATAGAGGCGATCGTGCGATTCATCAAGCGTGAGACCCGTGGGGCTGATCTTGTCGAGCGGCCAGTGGCGGCCGAGAATGATCGTGTCTTTGCTGATCAGCGTATCGCCGGTTAGCCGATAGCGGATGATGATATCGTCATTACCGCCGGAAACATAGAGGTAAGGGTGATTTTTGGCAAAAGCCAGACCGAGCCAGGATGCATGGATGGGAACACTCGCCGTGAGGCGCCGGCGTTTGAGGTCGATGATATCGATGGTCTGCCGGCCATTGCCGTTATTGGTGATGGCGAGATGGACGCCGTCCGGGCTGAAGGCCATATTGAGCGGAAGGTCGGAGGATAAGGGGATCGACTGGCCGGCAGGTGTGAGGGACCAGCCGTTGGGCAGGAGGGTCGCCTTCTGCGACTGCGCCAACAATATCGCCGGAACCAGGACAAACAAAGGAAAAATAAACCGCCTCATATTGACCCAAAGGTAGCGGGTCCATATTAATTGGATATTATCAAAAGGCCCCGACCTTTTGGTCGGGGCCGAATGAGTTAGGGGATCGGGGCTTCGCTAAGCCCGTATTTTGTCATGTACCGGTGATAGAGTTGGGTTTGCTTATTTTCGAGACTAACCTCACGGCCCTGAATAAAAGCGTGTTCGATCGATGCTGGTCCGGATATCGAGGATATCGCCCGCGCTGATCACGATATTGGCATCCTTGCCGGCTTCAAGCGAGCCGGTACGGTCATCGATACCCAGGATCTTAGCGGTATTGAGGGTGATCGCCTGGAGCGCCTGTTCCTTGGTCAGGCCATACGCGGCGGCAACACCCGGCGTTGAAACATCAGGTTGCGATAACGCGTCTCTTCATGCTCGTCATTGATGCAATAGAGGACGCCGGCTTTCTGGAGGACGGCCGGGGTCTTGAAGGGCTGGTCGATGTCATCATCCTCTGTGGTGCGGGAGGTTGTGCATCTGTGCGAGGATGACGGAGATATTGTTCTGTTTCAACAGGTCGGCGATTAGCCAGCATTCGCTGCCGCCGACGATCGTCACGTCAAATCCGAATTCTTTTGCAAAGTCGATGGCGACGAGCATTTGTTTGACCTGGTCGCCATGGACGAAGAGCTTCTGCTGTTTGGTGAACAGACCCTTTGACGGCTTCAAATTTCAGGTTGGACTTCCTTGTGGGCGGTCTCCGCGGCATAGGCTTTCGCTTCGCGGAAGAAGGCCTTGATCTCTTCGATCTTCTCGAGCGCTTCTTTGGTCGGGTCGGTCTGAGGCTGGTTGGCGCCAAAACGACCGCCGCCACCACCCCCAAAACGCCGCGGGCCGGACTAAGGAAGGTGGGGAGGTTGAGGTGGATCGCGTTGTCCATTTTGTAGGCCGCGTCTTCCCAGTTCCAGGCGTCGAGCTGCACGACGGTAGAGGAGCCGCTGATCGTGCCGCCCTGTGGGGTGATGCCGGCCAGCAGGATGCCGTTCGCCTTTAGGGTGTTGATGATCTTTGAATCGGTATTGTAGGCCACGATTGAGCGGATGCTGGGGTTGAGGTCCCCGAGCTCCCGGAAATCATCGGATCCGCGGGCGCCGCTGCCGATCTCTTTCAATCCGAGGTCGGTAACCGGGAGGATCAGGCCGGGATAGATCTGTTTGCCTTTGGCATCGATCACCTTCGCGTCGCTTCCACTCGGGGTGACATCTGAGCGCCACCTTGACGATCTTTCCGTTGTTTACCTCGATCGATGCCGTTCTCGATGACCTGGCCATTGCCGACGTGGATCGTACCACCGACAATAAAGAGCTTACCCAGATACGGTTTTGCCGGGGCAGACATCGTCCTGGGCGCTTGCGGCGGCAGTCAGGGCTAAGAGGGACAGCGTTATAATATAAAGTCTTTTCATGTTAATCAGTTTAGTTGTTGGCATTTGTTTGCGTGTCGCCGTCATCATCATCACCCTCATCGATGGTCAGCAGACCGTCATGATGGGCATGGTCGCCGCAGCTGAGCTCGATCCGGTAGCTGGGAGTAGCCGGAGCCATGGAAGCGCCGGACCGCTTCTCGGCGATCATTTTCTGAATGAGGCGGTTGCGTTCGGTAGCAATGTATTTCCTTAACTGCAGGTCCCGGCCGATATCGTAGTAGATGATCCCGTCAACGATCGTCTTCTCGGCTTTTGCATAAATGCTAAGCGGGTTATCGGTCCACAGCACAATATCGGCATCCTTTCCTTCCTTAATGCTGCCAACCCGGTCGGCCACATGGAGGGCAATAGCGGGGTTGAGCGTGCACATCTTAAAAGCGTCTTCTTCGGACATGCCGCCATATTTGATGCTCTTGGCCGATTCCTGGTTGAGATGGCGCTGCTGCTCGGCATCATCGGAGTTGATACACACATTGAGACCCTCACGCTGCATGATCGTCGCGTTGTAGGCAATCGCATCGGTCACTTCGATCTTATAGGCCCACCAGTCGGAGAAAGTGGAGGCATTGCTGCCCTGGGCCTTCATTTTGTCGGCCACCTTATAGCCTTCCAGGATATGGGTGAACGTGTTGACGGTAAAACCGAATTTATCGGCGACCCGCAGGAGCGCCGTGATCTCGCTTTGGACGTAAGAGTGACAGGTGATAAAACGTTTGTGGTCGAGGATCTCCACCAGCGCATCCAGCTCGAGGTCGCGTCGGGTCGCCAGCGGCGCCGCCTTCCGTTGGCGCTCGTAGTCGCGGGCGCGGGTAAACGCGTCGGTCAGCACTTCCTCGACCCCCATCCGGGTATCGGGGAAGCGGTTATTGTTGGTAGAAGTAGTCCGTTTAACATTCTCCCCAAGGGCGAATTTGATAAATGGATCCCAGTTCCTGAATTTGAGCGCGGTATCGGTTACGCCCCAGCGCATTTTGATCAGCTGGGTCTGGCCGCCGATGGTATTGGCGGAACCGTGCAGGATATGCGCGGACGTGACACCGCCGGAAAGACTGCGGTAGATGCTGACGTCTTCCGGGTTGAGGTTGTCAGCGATGCGCACTTCGCTCGTTACAGACTGAGCGCCTTCGTTGATCGAGAAGGCCGCGATATGCGAATGTTCGTCGATGATCCCAGGTGTCAGGTACTTGCCGGTGCCGTCGATCACCTGTGCGCTGCCGGCCTCAAGGTTCTTACCGATCTTCGAAATCTTACCGTTGCGGACAAGGACATCGGTGTTCGCCAGCCGGCCTTCTTTTTCGTTGGTCCAGACGGTTGCGTTCTTGATCAGCAGGTCGTGCTGGCTCGGCAGGCTATCCCAGCCATATCCGTCGAAGGGATAGAGGACTTTGCCGAGGCGGCCGGGTCGCCTGTTGCGGGCCGTCGCCGTTGTATCGGGGGCGAGCGATTTTGAAAAAGTCGCTGTCCAAATGACCAGGTTACCTGCGGAATCCGTTCCATTACCGTTCCAGGTGTCTCCGTTGATTATTCCGCTCAAGTGGGTGGCTGCTCCACCGCGACCGCCGCCGCCGCCAGGTCCACCTCCTCCGGGGGCGCCGCCACCGGGGGCGCCACCTCCACCGCCGCCAAAGCGTCTGCCGCCCATGGGTGCTCCGCCACCGCCGGCGGCAGCAGGGTAGGTAAGAGAAATCAATTTACCATCGAATTTGAACTTACTCGTCATGGTGTCTTTGCCAATAACGCTGGCAGAACTGGACGATTTTACGTCAAGCGTGAAGGTCTTCGATGTCCCGTCGACACCAGTGATGACAAGGTTGTACTGGCCGCGGATAGCTTTCCAGGCTTCTTCCTTGACTTCAAATTTTTTGCCCTGAACCCAGTTTTCGACGATGTCGGTTTTCTCCGCGAAGACCGG
Source organism: uncultured Chitinophagaceae bacterium (assembly GCA_963846405.1). Taxonomy (GTDB): domain Bacteria; phylum Bacteroidota; class Bacteroidia; order Chitinophagales; family Chitinophagaceae; genus Puia. Next base: position 142,022 of record CAWJVU010000001.1, read on the forward strand.
CCCCGTTGTGATCAGGAAGTTGGCTAGTTTCCCGGCTTCCAGGCTGCCGACCTTATCATAGATGCCGACCAGGGTAGCGGGGGTTTTGGTCAACGCTTCGAGCGCCTTAGCTTCGGTGAGACCGTAGTCAAAGCCCTTGCGGACATTGGTCAGGAATGTTTTAGTGTCACGCAGATCGGAAGCCGTGAGACAGAAATTGATGCCGGCCTTTTCAAAGGCCCCGGGGTTGGTGGGAGCGAGCTCCCACTGTTTCATATCCGCGAGAGATACAAACCGGGCCGCATCGGGGTCTTCGACATCCATGGCCTGGGGGAAGTTAACCGGAACGATGTAGGATGCCCGGGTGGCGGCAATATCGGCGATTCGCTGGTACTCGTTCTCGCCGGCCTTTATGATATATTGGACCCCAAACTCCTTTCCGATCCGGTCGCCATGGAGGTCCTGCCATTTGTCATCCCCTTCAAAAATTTGCGGAAGCGCTTGCTCCTCGTTCCAGGCCTGCAGGCTCAAATTGGTCCCCTCGTGGGCCGGTTTGGTCTTGTACCACTCCGCGTCAAGGTAGGTCTGGCGCAGCAGGGCGATCGAACCCATGAGGGAAGACGGATAGCTCTGCGTGGACGTGCCTTTGTTTAATGAATAGTGCGCGGAAGCGTGTTGTTTGACGACGGCGAAGTTCTCGTTCTCGTCGGTCAGCGTAACAACGACGCCGGTGCCGCGGGCAATACCATCCTTCAGATGCGACAGGACGGTTCCGAAGCCGACATCCCGAAGCGGTTTGGCATGGGTCTCGTCGGTGGTAAAAAGTTTGGAGGCATCCGTCTCGGGATGGATAGCCTGGTTCCAGTTGTACGCGCCCTTGGTATTGGATTCGATCTGCGCGGGCATGCGGAAGAAGTCAAGGGGATTTGCTCCGCGGCCGGCACCTCGCTCGGGGACGGGCATCCCGTAATCGCTATAGAGATCGATAAAGGAAGGATAGATGTATTTCCCGCTACAATCGATGACCACGGCATCCTTGGGAATCGCAACGCCAGTCCCCACACCGACGATAAGACCGTCCCGGACGACCAGCGTGGCGTCGGAAATCGTCATTGCGCCGTCTTTCACGATCGTGGCGTGTGTGAAGGCATAGCAATGCTCCCGCGGATCGGCTACGCCGTTGACAGGGAACGTGGACTGAGCAGTGGAGAAGAGTGAATGACAAACCAGTAATAGAAAAAGAGGGAGCGTACTACCCCTCGGCAGGAAGTTTCTCATGTAGTAGTGTTTAGTCAGGTTGAAAATTGAACCAATTTACTTAAATGGCCTAATTTTGGCCAAGCATTTCCAGGACAATTTACATTAACGGTAAAATGAAATGGTTGATTCGGTGATTACGCTGGCAGCATATATTGATCATACGCTATTGAAGCCGACCGCTACACATATTGAAATCGAAAAAATATGTAAGGAAGCGTTGAAATATGGCTTTGCAGCAGTCTGCGTGCCTCCGCCATTCGTAGCGATGGCGCGGCGGTCTGGCGTCCGGACGGCAACCGTGATCGGGTTCCCGCTCGGATATTCGGTCCTTTCCGCCAAGCTGATGGAGGTGGAATGTGCGATCGCGGATGGCGCAGATGAGCTGGATGTGGTGATCAATCCGGGCGCCGTGAAGGAGGAAAACTGGCCGGCCCTGGAAAAAGAAATGCGCATGATTGTAGATTATGCGCATAATGCCGGCCGGTTAATAAAAGCGATCATCGAGAGCGGAGTGCTGACGAATGAGGAGATCATCCGCTGCTGCGAGTTATACGCTCCGCTGGGAGTAGACTTCCTCAAGACGTCGACGGGCTACGCGGAAAAGGGGGCTACGGTGGAAGCGGTACGGTTGATGCGGGCGCATTTACCCGCTACGGTGCGCATCAAGGCATCGGGCGGGATCAGGGATGCCGGTTTTGCGCGGGAGTTGATCGCGGCGGGAGCGGACCGGCTGGGATGCAGCGCGAGTGTTAAGATTGTTAATGAAGACATTTATGCATAAACTATTGATTTTGTCATTTTTGTTTGTCGGCTCAACCGCAAAGGCACAAGTCGACAGCACTAGCCCGGTAGTCGTTCAAAAAGACCCGCGGATCGACCTGTTGGTGAAGAAGCAAATCGAGATCAACGAGGTGACGACGAGAGAAAGTCGACGGTACGTCCAGGGGTTTCGCATCCAGGTAATGAATTCGCCGGACCGATCAAAGGTTTTCGCGGCGAAGGCTAAAGTCTTCGAACAATTCCCTGACTGGAAACCTTATCTATTGTACCAATCGCCCAATTATAAGCTGCGCATCGGCAATTTCAAGACGCAGGATGAGGCACAGGATGCGATGCGACAACTGTCGAAGCTCTTCCCCTCCGGGCTATATGTGATCCCGGACGTCATTGAGCTGAAATTATCCGATCTCCCGAAAGCTGATACGACGAATCCGTAAGACCAATACCGGCCGGAGGCCGCAATTCCCGTACATATATGCTAAAAGAAAAAATCCACCAACTGGCGAGGCGATATGCGCCAGACTTCATTTCGATCCGGCATCATCTGCATGCAAATCCGGAACTGAGTTACCAGGAGTTTAAGACATCTGAATTCGTCCGGGAAAAACTATCGTCATTCGGGATCCCGTTCCGCGTGATGGCGGAGACAGGCGTAGTGGGATTGATCGAAGGCAGAAACCCTGGTAAGCGGGTCATCGCGCTCCGGGCTGATATGGATGCGCTGCCGATCCGGGAAGAAAACGCGGTTCCCTATAAATCAGTCAACGAAGGGGTCATGCATGCCTGCGGGCATGACGTACACACCACGATCCTACTGGGGGCGTCGGCTATTTTGCAGGAATTGCGGGAGGAGTGGGAAGGCACGGTGAAGCTGATTTTTCAGCCGGGAGAAGAAAAAAACCCGGGGGGCGCGAGCATTATGATCCGGGATGGGGTCTTGAAGGATCCGGAGCCACAGGCGATTTTTGGGCTGCATGTCCATCCGGGTTTGGAAGTCGGAAAATTGAGTTTCCGCGGCGGGATGGTCATGGCGAGCGCCGATGAGATATATATCACGATCCGGGGGAAGGGTGGTCATGCCGCGGCCCCCCATCAGACGGTCGATACCATCCTGGTTGCTTCGCACGTGGTCGTAGCACTGCAGCAAATCATCAGCAGGAACCGAGAATCCCTTGTCGCCATCCGTCCTTTCGATCACGTCCGTACAGGGAGGTCATACGACCAATGTGATCCCGAGCGAGGTCAAGTTGATGGGGACGTTCAGGGCCATGGATGAGGAATGGCGGTTCCGGGCGCATGAGATGATCCGGAAACTGGCGACCGAACTGGTCCACGGGATGGGCGCAGAGATCGATCTGCATATCGATGTCGGGTTATCCGATGGTCTATAATAACGAGATGCTGGACGCCCTGGCCCGGGTGGAAGCGGGCAAGTATGTCGGCGCGAGGAACGTAGAGGAGACAGAGGTAAGGCTTGGTGCGGAAGATTTCGGTTACTATACGCGACAGATTCCCGGGTGCTTTTACCGGCTGGGGGTAAGGAATGCGGAAAAAGGAATCATTTCAGGGGTGCACACTCCTACTTTCAATATTGACGAGACCGCGATCGAGATCGGAGTCGGGATGATGGCCTGGTTTGGCGCTCAAGTCAATTTTCTTTAATAAGTCAAATTCGGGCGATCGACTGATCCCCCAGATATGCAGGGCATTGAGTCCGATATTGAATACGCTGTCGGTTTCCCGGCCGGGCATACCCCGGGTCTTGCCAATATAATGATCCTGGCCGTTGAAGTCCCCTCCGGCGTCGGGGTTGGCCCGGTGGATCGGGCCAGGGCTGCCTTCCGATCCATCCATGGCGTCAATCGCATAGATCGGCGCCTGGAGACAAACCGCGGTGAGGGATCATCGGGTGACATCCGATGAAGGGTGATCCCATCGGGGCGGCCCGGGGTGAATCACGCCGGTCGTACGGTCGATAAAGAGATAGACCTGGTATTCCCTTCCCGTGATTACCGTGGAGTCCCCGACCCATTGCAGATCGGCCTGGATGCCGTTGCTGTCGATGCGGATAAGGTGACTGGATTCGACAAGGCTGCGGATAGCGTTCGCGTCGTCGAATGCCCCGTTGTACGATCGCCAGATGTCATTATAGGTTTGTGAATCGATGAGCCGATACGAAATTGTTGCGGCGCAATCACTCCCGAGGTATTTGGCGTCCCAGTAGTTGTAATATTGATTGCCGTGAGCAGGCCAGACGTGGGTACTGACCCTTGAAGCCCCCGTGGGGGCGCAGGCGGGGAGGAGGAACGCCCCGACCGCCAGCCTTAGACTGGAGCACAGCAGGCTTTTTACGGACATAGATAAGATAAGGTTTGGGCGTGCAATGTAAGGACAGTCTCTGCACCTACCCTGCAGTAAAAGGCATTTGTCATCATTTTCGTATTTTGCACCCCGAGCCAAACCAATACATGCAAAAAAAACAGCTCCGCAAAGAGCAGGCGCTTGAATATCACTCAAAAGGGCGACCCGGAAAGATCGAGGTCGTACCGACAAAGGAGGCGAAGACGCAAAGGGATCTTTCCCTGGCCTATTCTCCCGGCGTGGCGGAACCCTGTCAAGGAAATTTACAAAAATGTCGAGGACGTCTATAAATACACGGCCAAAGGGCAACCTGGTGGCGGTGATCACCAATGGGACGGCGGTATTGGGGCTTGGGGATATCGGGACCGGAAGCCAGCAAGCCGGTGATGGAAGGAAAGGGAGTCTTGTTCAAGATCTTCGCCGATATCGATGTCTTTGATATAGAGATCAATGAGAAGGACCCGGTGAAATTTGTACAGATCGTCAAGGCGCTGGAGCCAACATTCGGCGGCATCAACCTGGAGGACATCAAGGCCCCGGAATGCTTTTACATCGAGCGGGAACTGCGGCAGCAATTGAAGATCCCGGTCATGCACGATGACCAGCACGGAACGGCTATCATCAGCAGTGCGGCGCTGCTGAATGCGCTGGAGCTGCAGAAAAAGAAGATTGATAAGGTTCGGTTTGTGATCAACGGGGCAGGAGCCGCGGCGATGGCCTGTGTAAAACTGTACACGGCACTGGGGGCCAAACCGGAGAATTTCATCCTTTTCGATAAGGATGGCGTCCTGTCTTCAGACCGGACCGATCTGGACGAAGATAAGTTGAAATACGCGGTCAATAAGAACGACTGGACGCTGGAAAAGGCGATGAAGGACGCGGATGTTTTCGTCGGCTTGAGCGTCGGGAATGTGGTGACACCCGAGATGGTAAAGAGCATGGCCCGACGGCCGATCGTTTTTGCGATGGCCAATCCTGATCCGGAGATCGGTTATGAGCAGGCGACGGCGGCGCGGGAAGACATCATCATGGCCACCGGACGAAGCGATTACCCCAACCAGGTCAACAATGTCCTGGGCTTCCCCTTTATCTTCCGGGGAGCGCTGGATGTGCGGGCAACGCAGATCAATGAGGCGATGAAACTGGCGGCGGTGAAAGCGCTTGCCGATCTGACGCGCACCCCGGTGCCGGATATCGTTAATATGGCCTATAACGAGAAGAATATGTTGTTTGGACCCACCTATATCATTCCCAAACCGCTGGACCCGCGGCTGTTGTCGACGATCGCACCGGCCGTTGCAAAGGCCGCCATGGAAAGCGGGGTAGCCCAGGCAAACATCGATAACTGGGAAGCCTATGGGATCGAGTTGAACAAGCGGCTGGGGCTGGACAACCAGTTGATGCGGGTGCTCAGCGCCAAGGCGCGGATGAATCCCAAACGGCTGGTCTTCGCAGAAGCGGATAATGTCAAGATCCTGAAGGTCGCACAGCTCCTCTACGATGAAGGGGTAGCCTTTCCGATGCTGCTTGGCGATGAGCGGAAGATCCGGCATATTGCGGCGGCCAACCAGATCGATCTGGAAGGGATGCCGGTGATCAATCCGTACAATGATGAGTATGAGGAGCAGCGGAAACGTTTTGGCGAGCTGTTCTTTCAAAAGCGGCAGCGCCGCGGCTTCAATAAATATGAGGCGTACAAGATCATGCGGGACCGCAACTACTTTGGATGCATGATGGTCGAGACGGGCGAGGCGGATGCGATGATCTCGGGACTCGACCAAAAATTATCCGGACACCATCCGGCCTGCGCTGCAGGCAATCGGTACAGAGGAAGGAGTGAAGAAGATCGCGGGGATGTATCTGATGCTGACCAAAAAAGGGCCATTGTTCCTGGCCGATACGACGGTCAACTTCAATCCGACGGCGGAAGAACTGGCGGATATCACGCTGCTGGTGGCACGGGAAGTTCAGCAATTCAACCTGGTCCCCCGGGTGGCGATGCTGAGCTATTCGAATTTTGGGACGAGCGATTCGCCGGAAGCCCGGCTGGTGGCAGAGGCGCGGAGCGATTGTAAAGCAAAAGAACCCCGAGCTGATCGTCGATGGGGAGATGCAGGCGGCGGTGGCGTTGAATGATGAGCTGCTCAAGGAGAACTATCCGTTCAGCGAGCTGGTGGATCAGGAGGTCAATACGCTGGTCTTTCCCAACCTGGCCGCGGGCAATATTGCGTATAATCTGTTGAAGGAAGTGGGGGGCGCCGATGCGATCGGACCCATTCTGCTGGGGTTGAAGAAGCCGGTACATGTGTTGCAGCTGGGGAGTACGGTCCGAAATATTTATAATGTGGCGTTGGTGGCTATAGTGGATGCGCAAATCAAATGCAACAACCAGCCTTCCGAAGAAGAGACCCGGAAGGCGCCCTGGTGGAAACGGAAACGCCCGTAGATTAAAAACAGATTGATGAAGTTCATTTCAGAATTCGGTCTCTATCTGCTAACCTTGAAAGGGATGTTCTCCAAACCGGAGAACGGGAAGATGTATTGGAAGGAATTCATGCATCAGTGTTCGGAAATCGGGATCGGTTCACTGGGTATTGTCGCGATCATCTCAGTCTTTATGGGGGCGGTTTCGACCTTGCAGACCGCTTATCAGCTGGTAAGCCCAATCATTCCGCTGTCGACGATTGCGCAGATCGTGCGGGATACGGTGATCCTCGAGTTCTCCCCCACCCTGGTCTGTATCGTACTGGCAGGTGTAGTGGGCAGTAAGATCGCCAGCGAGCTGGGGAATATGCGGGTAAGCGAGCAGATCGACGCACTGGAGATCATGGGGATCAATACCAAATCCTACCTGATCATGCCCAAGCTGCTGGCGGCGGTGCGTGATGATCCCGATGCTGGTGGTCATATCGGCGGTGTTGGGTATCGTCGGAGGCCGGCTGGCGGGGACGGCGACGGGTATTCTGTCGGCGGCAACATTCGATAAAGGGCTTGCATCAGTCGTTTAAGCCGTATAATGTCTTCTTTGCGATGGCGAAGGCTATACGTTCGCATTTATAATCGCGAGTATTCCGGCCTATTATGGATATAATGTGCAGGGTGGTGCGCTGGAGATCGGTCGGGCCAGTACGAAGTCGGTGGTGGTGAGCTGTGTGCTGGTGTTATTTGCAGACTACATATTTTCGGCCGATTTTATTATGATCGAGATCAAAAATATCAAGAAGGGATTTGGGGACAGGACCGTGATCAATGACGTGAGCTCTGTCTTTGAGACCGGAAAGTGCAACCTGATCATCGGGACCAGCGGGAGCGGCAAAACGGTATTGATGAAATGCCTGGTCGGGTTGTTCGAGCCGGACAGCGGGGAGATCGTCTATGACGGGAAGAATTTTTCGGAAATGAACGAATCGGACCGGAAGTACTTGCGGCAAAGCATCGGGATGTTGTTCCAGGGTTCGGCGCTTTTCGACAGCATGACGGTGGAGCAAAACGTGATGTTTCCGCTGGATATGTTCACCAAAAACACGCCGGCTGAGAAGATGAAGCGGGTGGATGAGGTGCTGGAGCGGGTGAACCTCGTCGACGCGCATAAGAAATTCCCTGCAGAGATCTCCGGGGGGATGAAGAAGCGGGTCGGGATCGCGCGGGCGATCGTGCTGAATCCGAAATATCTCTTCTGTGACGAACCCAATTCCGGGCTGGACCCGCAGACTTCGCTGCTGATCGACAAACTGATCAAGGAGATCACGGAGGAGTACAATATTACAACGGTGGTGAATACGCATGATATGAACAGCGTGATGGAGATCGGGGACCATATCATGTATATGTACCAGGGGATCAAAGAATGGGAGGGCAGCAATAAGGAGATCATATTTAGTAAGAACAAATTGCTAAATGACTTTATTTTTGCGTCGGAGTTTTTGAAGGATGCTAAGGATATGCGGATGTTGGAGGTAAAAGGGAAGATCGAGAACAACCGGAACATGGATGACTTATTAAAATAAATTTCTATTGTCATGTCAATTTTAGTCAACAAGCAGTCCAGGATCATCGTACAAGGCTTTACCGGAACAGAAGGGACTTTTCATGCGTCGCAAATGATCGAATACGGGACCCAGGTCGTCGGCGGCGTGACCCCGGGGAAAGGAGGCGCTACGCATTTGGAGCGGCCGGTTTTCAATACGGTGGCGGATGCCGTTCGGGCGACCGGCGCGAATGTATCGATCATCTTCGTCCCACCCGCTTTTGCAGCCGATGCCATCATGGAGTCGACTGAGGCAGGCATCGCACTGGTGATCTGTATTACGGAAGGCATTCCGGTCCAGGATATGGTCAAGGCGAAAATGTTTCTGCAGGGCCGGCCGACGCGGCTGATCGGGCCGAATTGTCCGGGGGTGATCACGGCAGGAGAGTGCAAGGTGGGGATCATGCCGGGATTTGTTTTTAAGCCGGGGAAGATCGGGATCGTATCGAAGTCGGGTACCCTGACCTATGAGGCGGCAGACCAGGTGGCCAAAGCGGGGTTGGGGATCTCCACAGCAGTGGGGATTGGCGGTGATCCGATCATCGGAACACCGACGAAGGAAGCGGTCGAATTGCTGATGAATGATCCGGGGACAGAGGGGATCGTGATGATCGGGGAGATCGGCGGGAGTATGGAAGCGGAGGCTGCCCGTTGGGTGAAGGAGAACAATCGGAAGCCGGTGGTAGGTTTTATTGCCGGGCAGACAGCGCCGGCCGGGCGGCGGATGGGGCATGCGGGCGCGATCATCGGCGGGGCGGATGATACGGCGGCAGCCAAGATGAAGATCATGGCGGAATGCGGAATTACGGTGGTGCAGACGCCGGCCGAGATCGGGGCGACGATGGCGAAGGTGATGAAAAAGTAAATCGGTCGATACGAAACGAGCCGCCCCCTTCGGGGGCGGCTCTGTTATTTAGAAACCGGGACGGTGGAATCGGTCGAACCGAAGATCACGACGGTCAAAACGAATATCCCGGCGATCGAAGCGAATGTTACTGCGGTCCTGCCGAATGGCCCGTTGGTCGTGGCGGATTTCCACGCGGTCCTGGTGAATATCCCGCCGGTCGGCGAACGGTGTCTGGGCCTGGGTAGCAACAGCGGCGAAGAGAAGGCCAACGGTGAATAAGATCGTAAATTTCGTTTTCATACATCCAGTTTTAAGTTGTTGTGAGCTTAATATCGGGCTCGTATATAGGAAGGTTGTCGGGCGCAACTGTTTAAGGGTGGGGCGTTATAGCAGTGTTAAATGGGCGTAAGATTATTCAAATCGTTTCTCTAAGACATCCTAATTTTAATCAAATTTCTCTATGGGGTGGATTAAACTGATCGGAACCATTTGTCTTTGTCTAACGGTATTGGTGGTGCGGCCGCAGCGATTGGTGGGTCAGCCGCGGCGATTGGTGGTGCAGCCGAACGTCCCGAGGTTCCTACGGGAAGGAGACAAGATCAACCTTTCCGTCAAGGTCGTCAACCTGACCGACTCGGAGATGACGGGCCAGATGGGGCTATCGCTGACCGACCCGACAACGGGAGAGACGGCAGACGGGATGTTCCTCAATCGGCAGCCCAACCAATATTTCACCGTGCCGGCGCGCGGGAGTTCGGTCGTGGAGTTCCCGGTAGAAATCCCCTACCAATACAATCGCCCCGTCAGTTATCGGATCGTGGCGGAAGCGGGGGCCTATAGCGATGGGGAGCAGGCGACACTTCCTGTCGTCAGCAACCGGATGCTGGTGACGGAGACCCTGCCATTGGACATGCGGGGTGATGGCGTCCTGTCTTTTACTTTTGGGAAACTATTGAGCAGCGGGCGGAGCGAAACATTGAATCATCACGCGCTGACGGTTGAATTTACGGCCAACCCGGCCTGGTATGCGGTGCAGGCGTTGCCATATTTGATGGAGTATCCATTTGAGTGTGCGGAACAGACGTTTGATCGCCTTTATGCAAATGCGGTGGCCAGCAAGATTGCCCTTGGTTCCCCGCGTCTGGCGCAAGTTTTTGAACGCTGGAGGACGGTCGATACATCGGCTCTGCTGAGCAATCTGGAAAAGAACCAGGAACTGAAATCCGTGTTGCTGGAAGAGACGCCCTGGGTGCTGGAGGGGAAGACCGAGACACAGCAAAAAAAAAATATCGCCATTCTTTTCGATCTGACGCGTCTCAGCACACAACTGGGATGGACAATCGACCGGTTGACAGACCTACAAGCGAAAGATGGGGCATTCCCCTGGTTCAAGGGCGGCCCGGATGACCGATATGTGACGCAATACATCCTGACGGGTCTGGGCCGGCTCCAGCAGATGCAGACTTTGCAGCCGACACTGGCAGAAAAGGTAAAATCGATGGTAACCGCTGCGCTGGACTATGCAGACAAGCAAATCAAGGCAGACTATGATCGGGACATCAAAACAACCGGCGGGATCCACCACATCCCGCCATTTTCGGCGCAATACCTGCACATGCGAAGCCAGTTCAACGACTATGGAATACCAGGGGGTTCGTTCGCCGCCGTCAACTTCTATCGCAAGCTGGCGCAGCGGGAATGGGGGAAGGCTGATAAAATGATTCAGGGGATGATAGCGCTCGCCTTATTCCGGACCGGGGATGTGGCGACCGCGCGATCGATCCTCGCTTCCTTACGGCAAACGTCGATCCGAAATGAGCTGGGGATGTATTGGAAAGGCATGGAAGGCGGCTATTACTGGGATCAGGCGCCGGTTGAAACGGAGGCGTTGATGATTGAAGCGTTCCGTGAGATCGGCCATGATACGGTGGCGGATCGACAGCTTAAAACCTGGCTGCTTCGGCAAAAGCAGACCCACAACTGGGCATCGACAAAAGCGACTGCCGATGCGGTGTATGCGTTGCTGACGGGCGGATCGGACTGGTTGGATCAGCAGCGGGAAGTAAAGGTCCAGCTTGGGGATAAGGTGATAGAAATGGGCGGCGAGGCCGGGACCGGTTATGACAAGAAAATTTTCGATGCCCCGTTTATCGATACTTCGATGGGGCACATTAAAGTATCTATGTCGTCCGCTCGCCGCGGCGGCTCGGCGGCATGGGGCGCAGTATACTGGCAATATTTCGATCAGTTGGATCAGATAACGCCGCCAGAGGGCCTGAAAGCGCCCCTGCGATTGCAAAAACGACTTATATACAACGCAATACGGATCGGGGGGCGATACTTGACACGATCGCCGAAAACGGGACCCTCCATGTTGGTGACCGGGTAATCGTGCGTTTGATCCTGAGAGCGGATCTTGATCTGGAATATGTTCATCTTAAGGATATGCGCGGCGCATGTTTTGAACCGCTCAACGTTCTGAGTGGCTATCAGTGGCAAGGCGGGCTGGGTTATTATGAATCAACAAAAGATGTGAGCACGGAATTCTTCTTCTCATCGGTTCCCCGTGGTACCTATGTTTTCGACTACCCATTGGTGGTAGAGCAAACGGGTGAATTCAGCAACGGGTTAGCCAGTGTGGAATGTTTGTATGCGCCGGAGTTTGCTTTCCATACGGAAGGGATCCGAATAAACGTGGAGGGCGGGTCAATGATAAAGGTCGATGTATTGATCGTCGGGCAGGGCATCTGCGGAACCTTCCTTAGCCGGGAATTGGACCGGGCAGGTCTTTCCTATATTGTCATCGATGAGGAGCGGCCGGATATCGGCTTCGCGGGCGGCGGCTGGGCTGATCAATCCGGTGACGGGGCGACGCTTTGTAAAGACCTGGATGATCGATGAACTGTTGCCGTTTGTCCGGGAAACTTACGATCCAGGGTTGCTTCGACCGGCGCAGGTACTGGATTTTTTTCCGACGGCGCAGATGCGATTGGCGTTTGCAAAGCGCCGCGAAGAGGGCGGCGAGTATCTTCGGCTGGCGCAGGCGAATGAGGAACATGATTGGGATGCGTTTTTCCGTTATGAGCTGGGGTATGGGGTGATCGAGTCTTGTTACCTGGTGGATATCCGGAGTTTGCTGGAGCAGAACAGTCGCGACCTGATCGCGCGGGGGGGGTTGAGGAAGGAATGTTTTGAGGCCGCGGAATTGGTGGTGGGGGATTCCCGCGTGCGCTATCGGGACCTTGAAGCGAGATGGGTGATCTTCTGTGACGGAGTGTGCGGGCGCGCGGGCCGGTTATTTCTCCCGCCTCCCATTTGCGCCGAATAAAGGAGAGGCGTTGATCATTGAAGCGCCGGAGTTATCCGGGTTTGAGGCGCCGGAATTTCCCGAAGTTTCCGGGTTTGTTTTCAAACGCGGGATAAGTTTGATACCGTGGAGCAAAGGGTTGTTCTGGGTGGGTTCTTCCTATGAGTGGTCGTTTGATGATCCCGGGCCGACGGCGGCATTCCGTCGAAGAACGGAGGCGCTGCTGGCTGATTGGCTGCGGGTGCCGTTCAGCGTGGTGAAGCATATCGCTTCGGTGCGGCCGGCAACCCTGGAGCGAAGGCCGTTTGTGGGGTTGCATCCCGCGCATCCCGCGGTAGGGATATTGAATGGAGTGGGCACAAAAGGGTGTTCGCTGGCGCCATGGTTTGCGCGACAGTTGGCGGAGTTGCTGAAGACGGGGAAACCCGTGATGCCGGAGGCGGATGTGGGCAGGTTTCGGAGGGTGCTGGGGGGATGAGGGAGGGACTGGTTTTTTCAGAGGAGGGGAACAGGGCACGGCGGACGGGCGTGGCCCTTTAAAGGAGGGAGGCAAGGGCGGTGCGAACGGTCGTCTTTTGGCCGACCGGCTGGGTGCGACGAATGATGGTCGTGCTGCCGCTGACAAAGCTGAGCGGATCCTGGTTGAGGACGCTCGCCAGGGCTTCATAGAGCTCAGGCAGTTCGTGACGGAACTGGACGGGGCTTTCGAAGAAGATCTCAACAGCGACCGCCCAGAATTCGTGATAGTTCGTTGCCGCGTAATCGCCAAGCAGATTTCTGGCGCCGGCTTGCTGCATCGAAGTGAAGATCGGTCGGGCTACTTTGGAGAAATTGGGGAATTCCTTCTTAAAATGACGATCTTCTTCGGTCTGGGTGACGTAATTGACATAGGCAAGCGCATGCGCCATTTCGTGGAGGCCGACATTGCAATTGGGTGTCTGGTGGGAGATCCCCTTCATAAAATTGTCCCAGGAGAGATAGATCCCGGTCTGGTCCACATGACCCATAAAAGGGCGGGAGTAGAACCCATAATGATAGTCATCCCGGAGGATAAAGATATCGTCGAAGTAGTTGAGTTTGAATTTCTCCAGCCCAAGCGTCAACTGTACGGCCACAGCACTCACGAGGATGGGCATTTCAGCGGTCTCTTCGACCTCAATATACCGGAAGTTCTTGGAATGCTGGAAAAGCCAGGTACGGAACAAAAATTTCCGCTGCTCCTCCAACCCAGTCTGTTATAGTAGGACAGATGGCGGGAGACAACAGAGTGATAGAAGGTCTCTCTCTCAATAAAACGCTTAAATTGGTGCCTGTTGTAAAGGCGTTGAACAAGCAGCGTAACGGGGCGGTTCAGCAGGAGAATACCCAATACCAATGAACAAATGACAACGATTTCCATAAGGTTCATTTTTTTCCTTAGTGATTCGAGAATCGATTGCTACAATCGGGTCTAACATTGGTCTTGGATACGGAACTATGGTCTTCAGAAGTTAGAGGGGAAAACCTAGCGGCGGGTTTAATCAAGAGGAATGAATCGTACGGATAGACGACAAAATACTGAGAAATTTGGAAAATCAAAAGAGCATGTTAACATGTTTTCATGATAAATTTCTAAATAATTGATGATCAATCGATTGTATTCAAGAAAGCGCGGTTAGCAAAACGTTTATCCCGGCACGGTGAGGATCTTCTCCAGGGTAAGCGGGTCCTGGTTGAGCAGCGTGCAAAGTGCGGTATAAAGCTCGGGGAGCTGCCTTGAAAAGTCGGAACTCCGTTCAAAAAAGGTCTCGATACAAACGGCCCAGAATTCCTGGTAATTCGTGGCGGCATAGGCGTTAAGGATATTGGTGTGACCGGCTTTCATGCTTTCGAAGATCGGCCGGGCAACAGCGGAAAAATTAACAAAAGCATCATGAAACGCGTGGTCGCGTCCTTCGTGCGAAGTGAAATTAACATAAGTGAGCGCATGTGCCATTTCATGCAGACCTACATTCTGGCCGTCGCCGTAGTCGGCATATTCACGCGTAAAGTCGTCCCAGGACAGGTAAATTCCGTCCTGGCTGACATGGCCTTCATATGGCGTTGCGGTTTGCCCATAGGTATATTTGTTTCTGACCACATAGATAGTCGTAAAATAGTCGAGGAGAAAATGGTCGAGCCCATAGGTCAACTGGACAGCGGTCGCGCCGATCAGCAGCGGCATGCTTTCCTGCGCCTCCATATCGATATATTCAAAGCGCTTGCTTTGGACGAATAACAGCACACGTTTGAGGAAACGGTCGCGGCCTTCCGCTGACAGACTCTGATAGTAAGGATTGAAGCGCGAGAGGAGACCGTCATCCGCCATCCGCCGGGTTTGGAGAAGCTGGTCGATCTTGTTCTGCTGATACCATCTTCTGCGCCGGCGTATAACAAAGAAGACCAGGAGTACCGTCCCGATCGTTAGCATATTGGATGTAGCGCTGGACATCGGGGTGAAAATACGCGTTTTTGGCCTACCTTTGCCCACCATCAAAGAATTTTGGCATGTATCGAACTCATACCTGCGGTGAACTAAGAAAAGATCAGATCGGTCAGTCCGTGACCCTGGCGGGCTGGGTACAAACAATTCGAAAATTCGGCAGCATCACGTTCGTCGATCTCCGGGACCGGTATGGGATTACCCAGCTGTTGTTCGGCGACGAGCTGAACGCAGCGTTGACGGACAATCCGCCGGGCAGGGAGTTCGTGATACAGGTCAAAGGTCAGGTAGCGGAACGGGCCAGCAAGAACCCGCAGTTGCCGACAGGCGATATCGAGATCAAGGTTACCGGCTATACGATCCTGAACAAGTCGGCCACCCCACCGTTTACCATCCAGGATGATACCGACGGTGGAGAGGATCTGCGGATGAAGTACCGCTACCTCGATCTCCGGCGGCCCGCCGTGCGGAAAAATCTGGAATTGAGATATGCCGTCAACCGGGCGGCCCGGGAATATCTTCATCAGCACCAATTCATGGACCTGGAAACGCCTTTCCTGATCAAGTCCACTCCCGAAGGGGCGAGGGACTTCGTTGTGCCTTCGCGGATGAATCCGGGTCAGTTCTATGCGCTGCCCCAGTCGCCCCAAACCTTTAAACAGCTGTTGATGGTAAGCGGATATGACCGGTATTACCAGATCGTCAAGTGTTTCCGGGATGAGGATCTGCGTGCGGACCGCCAGCCCGAGTTTACACAGATCGACTGCGAAATGAGCTTTGTGGAACAGGAGGACATCCTGAACATGTTCGAAGGCATGGTGAAGTATATCTTCAAGACCGTGAAAAATATCGACTATACGGAGAAGTTGGAGCGGATGACCTGGGAGCAGGCCATGTGGCAATATGGGAATGACAAGCCGGACATCCGGTTCGGGATGAAGATCGCCAACTTCAAGTCGGCGTTTACCGTGGATGGGAAGCAAATGGCGTCCGGTGAACTGATCGCAGGAGCGGGTTTTGGGGTGTTCGACAATGCGGAAACGGTGTTGGCTATCGCGGTCCCGGGGTGCAGCGAATATACCCGAAAGCAAACCGACGAGCTAACGGAGTGGGTGAAACGACCACAGATCGGCATGCAGGGGTTGGTCTATATCAAATGTAATGCAGACGGTACCTTCAAGAGTTCAGTAGATAAATTCTATCCCGAAGACCGGCTAAAGGCCATTGCGGCGGCGGCCGGTGCAAACCCGGGCGATCTTGTCCTGCTCCTGGCGGGACGGGAGGAGCGGACACGGAAGGCAATGAGCGAGCTACGGCTGGAGATGGGCAGGCGGCTGGGGCTGCGCCGGGAAGATGAGTTCAAGCTTTTATGGGTGGTGGATTTTCCCCTTTTCGAATATGCAGAGGAGGATAATCGCTGGGTGGCGCGTCATCATCCGTTCACCGCCCCCAAACCATCGGATATTTCGGTCATGATCGATAACAGCCCGGTGATCGACAATCCGGAGAAATACCTGGACCATCCCTATAACCATATCAAAGCAAATGCCTACGACATGGTCCTGAATGGGAATGAGATCGGCGGCGGGTCGATCCGGATTTATCAGACGGGAGCTGCAGGAAAAGATGTTTGCAGCGCTCGGGATGAGTCCGGAGGAGGCGCAGCATAAGTTTGGCTTCCTGTTGGGCGCTTTTGAGTATGGCGCGCCGCCACATGGGGGCATCGCGTTCGGGATTGACCGGTTGTGCGCCATCCTGGGCGGGAGCGAGGGCATCCGGGATTTCATCGCTTTCCCGAAGAATAACAACGGGCGGGACGTCATGCTGGACGCTCCGGGAACCATCGACGACCGGCAGCTGAAAGAGTTGTCGATCCGGGTGAATATCGGGGGGGGTGCGTTATGAAGACCTTATTGACAATCGCGTCGATACTGACGTGGTTTAACCTTGTATTCTGGGGCGCACTTCTGGCTTTTGGGGTATTGATCTGCCTGGTGTCGATGCAATTGCCCCTATTGGCTTCGGCGGTGCTGATGAGTGCCATTCCACTGAATTGTTACGCGGCACTCCGACTGCATAGCAGCATCCGGCATCCGAATATCCCGCTGAGTCGCCAGACACCGACTGGGATCCGATTCGTTGGGTTAATGGCGCTGTTCTTCGGCATAATGTTCATTTATTCCGGGATTTCCATCATTGCCGACCCCAAAACGGCGATAGAAGCGTTTCAACAATCGCTCAGCCAGATGCCCGCATCGCAGGCGCATGCGGTGTCAGGATTGGGGATGTCGGATCTGGTCCGGGTTTTGTCGCGGTTGTTTCGCTGGTTCTCGGATCGCTGGTAGCAGTCAATGTGATATTGAATCTCCGGCTATTGCGATGGTATTATCTCCAGATCCGGCGATAGCGGACCCACCAGGCGGCGATGGCAGCGATGAGCAGCGCGATAGATGTCAGGATGGCGAGCAGGCGCTCCAGGGGGCTGAGTTGGCTTCCTTTTCCGTCGATCTTTCTTGTGCAATCGGCTATATAGGTATTGATCCCGGGGTATTGCGGGTTCAGCCGGCCGACTTTTTCGAACAGGTGAAGGGCATTCCGGTATTGATGGGCTTCGTAGAAGCCAAGGCCATCGGCGAAGAACCGGGTTACGGAGCTGGGGCGGGTTTGATTCCTGCGCTGTCCAGAAATTCGTCCAGGATACTGACCGGGACGGCAAAGTTGAGCCCCGCGGCCAGACCGCCGGTATTCTCGAGGCTTCCAAACGTTGTCAGGCCGACCACCTCCCCCTTGTCATTGCAAACGGGGCCGCCGCTGCTGCCGTGGTTAATATTGGCGTCCATCTGGATAAGCGGCCAGCCACCGACGGATTTCTTGATCGCGCTGATGATGCCGGTGGTGAGGGTAGGCTCGATGGCGGATTCGGCCGAGACGAAATCATTATTTGTTACAGGACCGGGGTACCCATAAACATATAGCTGTTGTCCGACCTGGGGCAGTTCGGGAGGGGCCAGTGTCAACATCGGCATTTCGGCAGGTACCTGGATCTTCAGGATGGCAATGTCCTTGCCGGGCATCGGCTGTCCCTTTACAACTACGCTTGCCGATTTCTTAACGGTGTCGGATGGCGCCGGCGCTGTCGCCGCGATAGACCACGTAGATATTCCTTTTCACGTCATACAGGATCATGGAAAACAGGCGGGAGTAGACAGAGGCATAGGTATTGTAAAGCAGGCTGCGCTGTTGTTCGGTGAATCGGGTAGCCCAGGCGTTCTCCAGTGCAGCGATGCTGGCCTCGGTGATCTGACGGAAGGCGGTGAGGATAAACTGGCGGCGGATAAAGTTCTCATCGCGCTCGATCAGATGGCAGTTGGTCGCCACATAACCGTCGCTGGTGACAAAAAAGCCGCTGCCGGAAGCGGTGATCTGTTCGGGTTGCTTTATATAGTCGAACGTGGTCTGGAAATATCGTTCGGGACGGTTATTCATGTCGCGGAGGACCATGTCGAGCTTTTGCTCGGGCATGACGCCGCCGCCGTGGTCGAGACGCTGGATGGAATCGAGCAGGGTATTGAAGGCCCGGTCAGTCCATCTTCATACTGTTGACATAGACGTTCGCCGTGTATTCCGTTCGGATCATGACGACGCCCGGGCGGTTGAGGGCATAATTTCCCGACAGCCGAGAGCCGGCGTATCCTGGGCTGCAGCTGTCAAGGTCAGCATGGAAAGTAGGAAAATGGACGAGAATCTCATGTTTTGCAATTAAAACAGGAAAAAGGATAAGTTGTTGTACTATTGTCACTTAATTATTTGTTATGGAGGCTTCCCAGGTCCCGCTGGCGGAGCGGCTAAGACCCCAAACGCTCGATCAACTGGTCGGTCAGCAGCATCTGACCGGCAAAGGTAGTGTATTGCGCACCGCTATAGAACATGGCAAACCGCCTTCCATGATCCTGTGGGGGCCTCCGGGATCGGGGAAGACGACGATCGCAGGGATCATTGCCAATTCGCTGCAGGTACCGTTCTATACCCTCAGCGCCATCTCATCCGGCGTCAAGGAAGTACGGGAGGTGATCGCCGAAGCGCGGGAGAAAGCAAGGGCCATCCTGTTCATCGATGAGATCCATCGGTTTAACAAAGGGCAGCAGGACGCGCTGCTGGGTGCCGTAGAGAAAGGGATCGTGACGCTGATCGGCGCTACCACGGAGAATCCCTCCTTCGAGGTGAACAGCGCCTTGTTAAGCCGCTGCCAGGTCTATGTCTTGAAGCCGTTGACCGAAGAGGACCTGGTCCGGTTGCTGCATTCGGCGCTCCGTGACGATGCATGGCTGCGGGGCTTGGCGCTCGAATTAAAGGAGACTTCTGCACTGATCAATATCCCGGGGGGGGACGCCCGGAAGCTGCTGAATCTGCTGGAAGTAGTTGGGGACGCGCTCGGCAAAGGGGGGGTGATCACCGATGCAGTGGTCATGGAGATCGCTCAGCAACGGGTTGCCTTGTACGACAAAAAAGGTGAACAGCACTACGATATCATCTCAGCATTTATCAAATGTATCCGTGGCAGCGACCCCAATGCGGCCGTCTACTGGCTGGCGAGAATGATAGAAGGGGGTGAAGATGTCAAGTTCATCGCGCGGCGGATGTTGATCCTCTCGAGTGAGGATATCGGTAACGCCAATCCCAATGCGCTGCTGCTCGCCAACGCATGTTTTGAGGCGGTCAATAAGATCGGCTATCCGGAGGCGAATTTGATCCTGTCGCAATGCGCCATTTATCTGGCAACCTCTCCCAAAAGCAATTCGGCTACGACAGCGATTGGTGCGGCGCAGGCTGCGGTCCGGGAGCACGGGGATCTCCCCGTCCCACTTCATATCCGCAATGCACCAACGAGGTTGATGAAAAATCTCGATTACGGAAAAGGCTATCAGTACAGTCATTCGCTATGAGGGAAACTTCTCACTGCAGGAATATCTGCCAAAGGAAATAGCGGGCACGCCCTTTTATGATCCGGGGAAGAATGCCCGGGAGGAAGAGCTGCGGAAGTTTCTGCGGTCATTATGGGGGGACAAATATGGCTATTAATACTGGATCTGTAAACATTTTAGCGAGCTTACAGCGGAAGAACTGTACCATATTCTTCGGCTCCGGAGTGAAGTTTTTGTGGTCGAGCAGAACTGCGTATTTCTCGATATGGACAATAAAGATTTTGATTGTCACCATCTCATGGGGTGGAAGGAAAGCCAACTGTTGGGATATTCCCGAATCTTACGTGCGGGAATTTCCTATGTGGAATCTTCTATAGGCAGGATCGTAAGTTCACCAGAGGCAAGAAGGATGGGAATCGGCCGGGAGTTGCTATCGGAGAGCATCCAGGCGCTCTACCGGCTTCATGGCAAGCGAGATATACGTATCGGTGCGCAATATTATCTCAAGGATTTTTACGAATCTTACGGTTTCGTCCAAACGGGGGAAATTTATCCCGAAGATGGAATTGATCATGTTGAAATGTTGTTACTTGCATTTCATATATAAGTCGTTAAGTAATATTCCTTAATTGGGAACTCTGTCTCTAAAATAGTCGCCTTCGGACACACAATTATTCGTTAATAATTCGTTTCTTGTATGTAGCCTCATTTTCAATTTTGATTGAAGAAGAAGCAGTCCAAACCATCGGAAAACTAAAATCTAATATCAATGAAACATTGTCTACACTCCTTGTTATGGAAGTGTTTGTGTGTATCAGCCATTACCCTATGTATCATTTCTCCCTCTTTCGCCCAGGAAGAGGCAAGGAACACGACAGAGTTTGGCTTTACAACTGGTCCCATGGCAGCTTTGACAGACCTCGGCGGTCACGTCGGTAAGGGAACAACCTTTCATCAAGGACTACAACATGAATACCACCAAACTGTCGTTTGGCGCGTATTTTGCCGCTTACCCTGCACCCTGGCTGGGTTTCCGGTTCTCGGCAACCTATGGCAATATCGGCGACTGTGACTGCAATATCAAGGAGCATGGCGGTGATGAAGACACCCGTTTCAATCGTAATCTCGATTTTCAATCTGTTATACTTGAAGGTACGGTGATGGCGGAATTCTATCCCACTACTTTCCTGGAGGATGATCCTGAAGATGTCCAGGGCCGGCTGCGGCCTTATGGGCTGATCGGTCTGGGCATGTTCCACTTCAACCCGCAGGGCAGTCTGGAGCAAGGAGGCAATGAGGTTTGGTACGACTTGCGGCCGTTGCATACGGAAGGAGAGGGCTGGGTAGCGGGAAGCAAAGAGTATTCGCTGACCCAGCTGAATATTCCGATGGGTGTTGGTGTAAAATACTTTCTCAGCGAGGACATAAATATCTCAGTCGAGCTTGTCTACCGGAAACTATTCACGGACTATCTTGATGACGTGCACTCGACCTATGTCAATCCGTCGCTTTTCGGTCAGCACCTTTCTCCGACGGAGGCTGCGCTGGCGGTGCAACTCTCCAATAAGTCAGCTGAAGGCTATAATACGCCGAGCTATATGGCGGGTGACAAGCGTGGTACGCCGAGTAACAATGACGCCTATTTTACTTTCGGCTTCAAATTAGGCATCCGGTTGACCGGTGGTCAGTAAGGAGCGGTGGTTTAATTCGACGCACTGTCCGTTGTTGAGATTCTAATTGAGAAGTTCATTTTGTTGGTTACAATAGTTGTTGATCGTACTCTTTATATTTAAATTGTTTGTTGATCCGTACCCTATTTTTTTAATTGATTGAAAAATCAATGTGCCTATGATCCGAACTGTACACCCTAAGAAAACTATCCTGTCTGCGAACCTCAAAGGCGGCCTAATGGCCCTTAGTCTGGCGCTGTTCACCCAATGTTCCGCCTTTGCCGCGCCCGGTTTTACCGGCGGCAAACCAAGCCCCACCACCTGACACAGGCTCCGAAACGATCCACAGTATCCAGGTGAGCAAAGCTCAATCCAGCAAAAAACATAAGATCAGGCTGTATCCGGATGCCCGGCAGCAGGTCCTTTTCTTTTCCGCCAATGGGGAAGACGGGAAGGTCTATCAGTTATATTTATTCGATATGGATGGGCGGCTGGTACAGCCAGGCGCATATCCGCAACAAAGAAACTACGGTGCTTACGACGATTTCCGAAGGCAATTATCTGTTCGAGGTGTTTACGGATGATGAGCGGATTGAGAACGGGCAGCTGACGGTGCGTTGAAGTACTTTAACGAACAACCAATAAGCTGACAGGGAAATTGGTAAAATCCGAATATCCGAGGTTAAGTAAAACCTGATCCGTTCCCTATTTAGGTACCCTTTACTAAAAGATTTTATTAATCACTTCCTGTCGTGCTTATTGGCTAATTAAAAAGAACCCCCTTGAACAAAAAGTAGGGGGTCTTTTTTTTCCTCTAATGTCCAGCCGGGCCGCTCTTATTTCAGGAATATGTCGGCGGCCTCCCGCCAGTTGTTGATCCGGTCGTAGCCGGTGACCCCGAGATTGTGGGCGGCGGTGAACAAATAGGGTTTGCCCTTGAACCCCTTAAGGTTCTTAAGATGATCGTCGATCATATAGTCGCCGAAGACGAGGTCCTTACTGCCGCAGAGGGCTACCTGCTTCCAGGACAGGAAGGGGAAATGATCTTCCAGCCACTCCAGTTTGTCCTTTAGGGAGTTGGGGAATTCCGTGGCAGCGGAGACGATAAAGATTTCGTAACGGCTGTTGAGTTCGCGGAGGACATCGACGCTATCCTTCATGACAGGAAGATGGCGAAAGAAGCCGGGACCGCGGAGACGCTCCCAGATCATCGGCTGATGTTCGTCAGGAAATCCCTTTATCCAGGAGCCGACCAGCATTTTGTTGTAATCGACGTCGCCGCCGATGCTCCTTCTTATACCATTCGATCATTTCGCCCATCGGGTCGGCAATGACCTCGTCCATATCGATGATGATTCGTTCCATTTGCTGTTACTTTCAATTCAGCTTTTAAGAACCGGGCGGTGAAGCTTTCTTTATTCCCAACCAGCTCTTCGGGGGTCCCCTCAAAAAGGATCCTGCCGCCGCCGTCGCCGCCTTCGGGCCCCAGGTCAATAATATGATCGCCACCTTAATCACATCCAGGTTGTGCTCGATCACCAGTACGGTATTACCGCGGTCGACCAGTTTATCCAGCACTTCCACGAGGTGGCGGATGTCTTCGAAGTGCAGACCGGTCGTCGGTTCGTCGAGGATATAGAATGTCTTCCCGGTGTCTTTTTTGCCCAGCTCGGTCCCCAGTTTTACGCGCTGGGCTTCGCCGCCGCTGAGGGTGACGGCCGACTGGCCGAGGGTAATATAGCCCAGCCCCACTTCCTGCAGCACCTTGATCTTCCGGTAGAGATAGGGCACGTTCTGGAAGAATTCGACGGCCTCATCGACGGTCATATCGAGCACGTCGCTGAAATGGATTTCCCTTTATAGCGGATCTCGAGGGTCTCGCGGTTATAGCGCCTGCCATTGCATTTTTCGCAATGGACATAGACATCGGGGAGAAAATTCATTTCGATGACCCGCATGCCGCCGCCTTCACAGACGTCGCAGCGGCCGCTTTTGACATTGAAGGAGAAACGGCCCGCATTATAGCCCCGGATCTTTGCTTCGGGCACGGAAGCGAAAAGCGTCCGGATATCGGTAAAGAATCCGCAATAGGTCGCGGGGTTGCTCCGGGGGGTGCGGCCGATGGGCGACTGGTCGATCTCGATCACCTTGTCGATATTGTCCAGCCCTTTGATGCTCTTATATTCCAACGGGGTCATCCGCGAATTGTAGGCATGTTTGCTCAGGATCGGATAAAGGGTCTCATTGATGAGGGTGGATTTCCCGCTGCCGCTGACGCCGGTGACGACGATGAGCTTGCCCAGGGGGAATTTGACATCGACATTTTTCAGGTTATTGCCTTTTGCGCCTTTCAGTTCGAGGAATTTGCCGTTGCCTTTCCTCCGTTCTTCGGGAATGGCGATTTTGCGGTGACCGTTGAGATAGGAGGAGGTGAGCGTATCGAGCTTCAGCAGGGCCGGAGGGCGGCCCTGGGCGACGATCCTGCCGCCATGGAGCCCGGCCATGGGGCCGATATCAACGAGATAATCCGCCGCCAGCATGATGTCCTTATCGTGTTCGACGACGAGCACGCTGTTGCCGATATCGCGGAGGTTCTTCAGCGCATGGATGAGCCGCTGGTTATCGCGCTGGTGAAGACCGATGCTGGGTTCGTCAAGGATATAGGTGATCCCCTGGAGCTGCGAGCCGATCTGGGTGGCGAGCCGGATTCGCTGGGATTCGCCGCCGCTTAAGCGTCCGGGAGGGGCGGTCGAGGGTGAGATAGGTGAGCCCGACGTCCAGCAGGAATTGGAGGCGTTCCCGGATCTCTTTGAGGATATCTTTGGCGATGATGTTTTGTTTCGTGCTCAGCTTCTTTTCCACGCCGGCGAACCACTCGGCCAGCCGGTTGAGGTTCATTGCGCTAAGCTCGGCGATATTCTTCTCCCCTACCCTGAACCAAAGGCTTTCTTTCCGGAGCCGGGTGCCGCCGCAGGTCTCGCAGGTCGTCAGCTCCATGAACTGTTCGACCCATTCGCGAAGGGAATCCGATGTGCCGCCGGCGAACCAGCGTTTGAGGGCATTGATGAGCCCTTCGTATTCGTCGGCGTAGATCTGTCCGCCGGTGCGCCGGATTCATCGTACTCGACATCGAGGTCCGTTTCATCGCCGGTCTCGTTGCCATACAGAACGAGGTTAAGCGCTTTTTTCGGCATGTCATCGATGGGCGGTATCGAGGCTGAATTTATTCTTTTTTGCGATCTGCTGTACCTGCCTGAACATATAGGCCTCCCGTTCTTCACCCAGGGGGGCGATGCCGCCTTCATTGATGCTTTTCGACCGGTCGGGGATGACGGCTTCCATGCTGATCTGGTAGACAGCGCCGAGACCTTTACAGGTAGGACAGGCGCCATAGGGCGAATTGAAGGAAAAGCTGTTTGGAGAAGGCTCTTCATAGCTGATGCCGGTGTCTTCGCACATGAGTTGTTTGCTGTATTGCAGGACGCGGTTGTCGTCGTTGAGCAGGATAAAAAGGAGGTTTTTGCCCATCTGCAGGGCCTTTTGTACGCTGTGGCTCAGGCGTGTCTTCATATCGTCGGTGACGGCCAGCCGGTCGATGACGACCTCGATATCATGGATCTTATACCGGTCGACCTGCATTTTGGCGACGAGGTCTTTTACTTCTCCGTCGACGCGGACTTTAAGATAGCCTTTTTTGCGGATGTCTTCGAACAGCTCCCGGTAATGGCCTTTCCGGCCGCGGACGAGGGGGGCGAGGATGGAGATCTTCTTGTTCTTGAATTTCTTAAAGACATTGTCGACGATCTCCTCTTCGCTGAATTTGACCATCTTCTTGCCGGTATTGTACGAATGGGCCTCGCCGATCCGGGCGATAGAGGAGCCGGAGGAAGTCATAGATCTCGGTGACCGTCCCGACGGTGCTGCGGGGATTCTTGTTGGTCGTCTTCTGTTCGATGGAGATGACGGGGCTAAGGCCGGTGATCTTGTCCACATCGGGTCTTTCCATATCGCCGATGAACTGCCGGGCATAGGCCCAAAGCTTTCCATATAGCGGCGCTGGCCTTCGGCGTAGATGGTATCGAAGGCGAGGGAGGATTTACCGCTGCCGCTGATGCCGGTGATGACGACCAGTTGGTTCTTGGGGATGCGGATGTCGATGTTCTTAAGATTATGTACCCGGGCGCCGGATACTTCGATTACTTCTTCTTCTTCCGGGTGTGAGCCCGGCTGTCGATATTGTTCCTGGACCATAGTGCTAAGGTAAATACAACAATCGGAATGGCCGGATAGTTTTGCTAAAAAATTTAGGAAAATGCGGTGCGGTGATCGGAGCTCGCCGGCGACTTCCGGGCGCAAAGAAAAGGCCGGGGCAGCACCCCGGCCTAATAATAGTGAAAGGTTTAAACGATTATGGATGAACTATTTATGTAGGGTAACCGTCGGAACCTGGACGACTTTCATGGAATCGACCAGCGATATTGCTGATCGTGGTATCCTGGTAGCCGTTATCATCCTTTAAACGTAAGCGACCAGGTTCCGGTTGGCACGTTGCGAATTTGATATTGGCCGCTCCAGAAGGGAATGGCATAAACGTGTCGGCTGCCATTGATCGGCTTCAACGAGAGCGCCGGCGCCATGGGGCAGGACTGTACCCTCGATTTTGGCCATCACTGGTCATTGAAGACGACGATATAAGGGTCGAGGTAGAAGTGCCGCTCCAGAAGAAGATCGAGCGGTTGAGGTTAAAGTCCAGCCAGAGTTGCAATTCGTTATTGGTGACGGTGGCTACATTGGTCCGGCTGACATTGATGGTGAAATAAGGCTCGGGCCGAAGACGACCAGCGGATAATATGCCGTGCTGTCAATATATACTTCGTTATCCGCTGCCCAGGAGGATCTGGATCTTGAGGATCTTTCCGGTTGTGATCAGGCTTGACGTCAGCAGGGTATCGGTGCCGTTGCGCAGGGCCAGGAGGTTATAGACCCGGGAGTGATGTTGAGCGTATCCCAGATAACGGATTTGTTGGAAGGACCACGGCCGACAGCCGCACCAGTCGTTATCCCATTGACTTGGGTTGTCGGGTGCGCTCTGGGTAGTGGCGGTGTCTACTTCTACAACGACCTGCTGGATATTGATCAGTACGCTGTCATACTGGACGGGAGCGTCCATCATATAAACGGAAAGCTGTGATTCGCCTTTGGGAATGTTGGGATTGGAGTTGGAAGAGTTATTTTTGTTGCACGCAACGATGGATAGTACGGCTGTAATGCCGACGAAGGCTGTCAGCCAACGCGCTTATTGTTTTCATGTTGTGTAAGGTTTTATAGGTATAGATACTTCATCGTCCCGCGTATAGTTGCCAAAAACCGTTCCAAAAGGGCGTTATTGATCCGTTAACGGATCGGTTAACAGCATAACTGACTGGGAATAAATCGGTTATATTTAACTTATGAAAAGCGGCCTAAAATTTGGTAATATGAAGGAAGCGAGCTTATCTTTGCCCCAGTTCTTACAACATCTCTTATCAAGAAAGGCTGAGGGAAATGGCCCGTAGAAGCCTTGACAACCTGCTAATGCGTTGCTTAATGATTTACGTCATGCATGCTGAAAGTAAGGTGCCAACTCCATCCCGAGGAAAATCGGGACAGATAAGTCAGATTCCGGCTTGACAATATAGATACAACATATTTAAAGCTCTTCTGACGAATCAGAAGAGTTTTTTTTTGCCCCCTGGTGACGTTGCGGTTCTACTCTTCTGATGATCTCTTGGTAAGTGGTGTCGCTGAACAACATTTTTAACCTAAAATTTGTTTGACATGCAAGCGACAACACAACTCATTCACAGTATTCCTGTTGACCCATTGACCGGCGCCATTTCGGTGCCTATTTATCAAACATCCACCTTCGTGCAGGAGGCGCCGGGGGTGAATAAAGGGTATGACTATGCGCGGACCGGCAACCCTACGCGGGCTACGCTGGAGAGCCTGGTGGCGCAGCTGGAAGGCGGGAGCACCGGCGTGGCTTTTGCCAGCGGTCTGGCGGCGATCGATGCCGTGCTGAAACTGTTGCAATCCGGGGATGAGATCGTGGCGGTGGACGACATCTATGGCGGCGCCTTCCGGCTCTTCGAGCAGGTGTACAAGAAATTCGGGATCACGGTCCGCTATGTGGATACGTCGAATGTCGAGACGATATTGGATGCGCTGACGCCGAAGACGCGGCTGATCTGGATCGAGACGCCTACGAATCCGACGTTGAAGATATCGGATATCCGGGCGATCGCAGCGCTGGCTCGCGCCCATGGCTGTCTGCTTTGTGTGGACAATACGTTTGCGTCGCCGGCCTTGCAGAAGCCGCTGGCGCTGGGGGCGGATATCGTGGTCCATTCGGGCACAAAGTATCTCGGCGGCCACAGCGACCTGATCGCGGGGCTGGTGGTGACGGCCGATCCGGAGCTGGGGCAGCGGGTGAAATTTCTGCAGAATGCGTGCGGGGCGATGCTTGGGCCTTTCGACAGCTGGCTGCTTGATCCGCGGGATCGAGACGCTGCATCTGCGGGTGCGGCAGCATTGCGCAAGCGCCTCGGCGATTGCTGCATTTTTGTCCGGGCATCCGGCGGTGGACCGTGTCTATTATCCGGGTCTGGCGACCCATCCGGGCCATGCGGTGGCGGCGGCGCAGTCGAAGGGGTTTGGCGGGATCGTGAGTTTTTCGCTGAAAGAGGATACGGTGGAGGCGGCGACGGCTTTTGTGACCAGCACGAAGCTGTTTAAACTGGCGGAGAGCCTGGGCGGCATCAAGAGTCTGGTTTCGCATCCCGCGCAGATGACGCATAAGACTATTCCGGCTGACGGCGCACGTGCAGCCGGGGTGTGCGGATAGCCTGATCCGGTTGTCGACGGGACTGGAAGATGCGGAGGATCTGATCGAAGATCTGCGGCAGGCGTTGGATGCGGTGGTTGTTAAATCAGAAAATTCATATTCAAATAGCATAATGGAAACACATAAGCAGCTTACGATCGGGTTATTTGGCTTTGGCGTGGTCGGGGAAGGGTTGTACAAGGTCTTGCAGCAGACGCCATCGCTGAAGGCTACAATCAAAAAAGTTTGTATCAAGCATCCGGGCAAGAAGCGGGAGGCGCCGGCGGAGCTTTTCACCACGGATCGGGAGGTCATCCTGAACGATCCGGAGATCAATGTGATCGTGGAAGTGATCAATGAATCGGGGCCGGCGTTCGAGATCGTATCGACGGGCGCTGCGAAGCGGCAAATCGGTGGTCAGCGCGAGCAAGAAAATGATCGCGGAGCATTTGCCCGAGCTGTTGCAGCTGCAGCAGGAGACGGGGGCTTCGTTCCTTATATGAGGCGGCGGCCTGTGCGTCCATTCCGGTCATCCGTAACCTGGAGGAATATTATGACAATGACCTGCTGCACTCCATCAAGGCGATCGTAAACGGGAGCACGAATTTTATCCTGACGAAGATGTTCGAGGAAAAGCTGGGTTTTCAGGAGGCGTTGTTGCTGGCGCAGCAGCTGGGGTTTGCGGAGAGCGATCCTTCGCTGGACGTGGAGGGTTACGATGCGGCCAACAAATGGACTTTCCTGCTGACGCATGCTTATGGGATCGTCGGAGCCGACGGATAACCTGGTTTTTAGCGGCATCCAGCATATTCAGGCGGGGGATGCGGCGGTTGCCCGGGAGAAGCACTATGACATCAAGCTGGTGGCGCAGGCAAAGAAGCTGGAGAACGGCAAGGTGGCGGCTTTTGTGTTGCCGCAGTTCATCCGCCAGGACGACCATCTGGCGTTTGTGCGGAATGAATATAACGGGGTGGTGATCGAGAGTGGTTTTGCGGATAAGCAGTTCTTCTATGGCAAGGGGGCGGGCTCCTTCCCTACTGCATCGGCGGTGCTGAGCGATCTGTCGGCGCTGCGATATCAATACAAATACGAGTACAAGAAACTCTATCATCATACGCCGCATGAGCTGACGGACGACTTCTATGTGCGGGTGTATGTCAGCTTCGACGACTGGAAATATATCCCGCGGGAACGGTTCGAGTGGATCGAGGAATGGCATGCCGAGACCGACCGGAAGTACCTGATCGGGGTGATCCATTTCCGGGAGATCGCGCAGGAGAGCTGGTGGAGGGAGAATCAGAACTTCGCTGTTGCTGACGCCCGAGCCGGTGATCGAGGACGTGGAAATCCGGAAGCTCAAGAAGAAGAGCCTCGAACTTGGCGGGGATCGTATAGTCGGGCGGCGATTACTTCCCAAAACGGTGCGACCAGCCCAGCGAGAGGAGCAGGTTGCCGGTGTTGTTCGACCCGTCCTCGCTGTATTTCTGGATATTGATAAACCCGTATTCGAACGCGGGCGTCGAAGAATGCCTTATTACGCGCATCCAGTGGTAGGGCCAGGCCGACGCCGCCGGTGACGCCGACGTTAAACCGCTTGATGCTGGAGGTGATGTCGGTATTGGCGGTGAAGTTCTGCGGAGGCACCGGGTATCCCTGAACCGTAAGCGGGTCGCCCTTCTGGTCTTCATAGATAGGGCTGGTGCCTTTTGTTTTCTCCTCCGCGTGCAGGAGATAACCCGCATAGAAACCCGCATCGGCATAGAACTGGAGCGTCCTGCCCCAAGTGAACTTGGCCAGGATTGGCAGCTCGAGATAGTTGAGCACTGCCTTGTTATCAAAATCCGCATATAGATAAGAACCGGGAGGGACCAGCTTGCTGATAGGCCGGAGGGAGGTTGGTGATCGGCTGCATGCCGTTCCGTTGACCGCCCTGGCCGGCAAAATTCAGTTCCGCCTGGATGGAGAACCGGTGATAGACCGGCCATTCGGCCTGGATGCCAAAGTTGGCGGCAAGCCGGGAGGTATAGCCGGTGCTAAGCTGGTTGCCACTGCCGCCGCTGAGGTCGGGGATGCTGAGACCGCCATGTACACCGAGCCACGGCGTCTGAGCAAAGACATGTCCAGTCTGGAGGAGTGCCAGAAATGCCAGGATGGAAAGTACTTTTCTCATAAAAAGTCAATTTTGATAATCAAAGATTAACACTGGGAAGCGGAATTGGTTCGGCATTAAACGATTTTATTGGGCCCTGTCTACCTCCTCCTGGTGACGCCAAAGCTCCCGGAAGAGGGGACTTTGTGCCTGGAGTTCCGCCAGACTTCCTTCGGCGGTGATCCGGCCCTGATGCAGTACGTAGATATAATCAAATCGCGGCAGCAAGTGGAGGCGATGGACGGAGGAGATAATGGCTTTGTCGCGGAAGGCGGCGAATAATCCATCATAGATCATGCGCCTCGGTGCGGGGATCGACGCTGCTGGTGGGTTCGTCAAGCAGGACTACGCCGCTGTCGCGTGCGGCAAGAATGCCACGGGCAAGGGCCAGCCGCTGTTTCTGGCCGCCGGAGAGGTTCACCCCTTTCTCGCGGATATCGGATGCGAGGCCCTGAGGCAGGTTCTGGATGACTTCGGTAAAATGGGCGCTCTCGCAGACCTCCATGATTTCGGTGTCGCTGAACGGAAGCCCGAGCGTGATATTGTAGGCGATCGTGTTCTCGAAGATCTCCGGTTCCTGGGGGAAAAGCGTGACCGCTTCGTTGAGACGGTCGAGCCAGACGCTGGGATCGGAGGTGGCGACGGCGGTCGTGGATCGCGACGGCGAGGCCTCCACGTCGATCTCCAGGCCGGGCTCAGGCTGATAAAGTCCGCGGAGAAGGGCCAGGAGGGTGGTTTTGCCACTTCCGCTCTCGCCGATCAGCGCGATCCGGCGGCCGCGCCGGATCGTTAGATGAAGATCATGCAGGCTCTGGGCATATTGACCGGCGTCATACGTGGACCGATGAGAAAAGTTCAGCTTCCGCAAAGTGATCGCGCTCCAGTTATCGGGTAACCCGTCCGGCCGGTCGGCGCGGTGCTGTTCGGCATAGGCCTGACTGATGATATCCGCCGTTTTAACGGAAGTATTGTACTGAACGATCTCGGTATATTGCCAGGCAATATCCTGAAAGACGCTGCAGAACTGGTTGACATATAATAGGAGGGCGGCAAGACCGCCAATGGGAAATAATGTTCCGGGGGTCCATGTCTTATAGACGTAGCCCAGCGCGACGAGTCCATATATACACACGATCAACATTTCGGCCCAAAACCATTTCCATTCGTTGATCACATAGCTTCGCCGGAAGGGGCGGAAAATCGCACGGACCTTATTCATCAATCCATTCTCCATGCTTCGCTCGAGGCGAAGGGTTATTACGGTCATGATATTCGAGAGGCTGTCAAACAAGGTCGCGGAAACGATGTGCTCTTTTTCGTTCACCTCATCGAGGGCCTTCACAAAGGGGCGGTCGAATTTCCGGATGATCAGGATATTCAGTACCCCGAGCCCGATGGCAATGCTGCCATAGAGCGGAATAAAATAGAGCATGGCGCCTATGGATACAACAAACTTCATGATTGCATAGACATACATAAACCCGTTGTCGAAGAAACTCCGTAGCGCCTCATACGCCTTGCGGACCCGGTTGATGGTCGCACCGCTGTGATGGTCCTGGTGCCATTTCACGGGCAGGTGGAGTACCTGGTGATATTTCTCCTGAAGAAAATTGCGGCTCAGATTGAAGGAGAGGCTGCGCTCCATGATGCGGGCGGGCCC
The DNA here is from genome assembly GCA_963846405.1 of uncultured Chitinophagaceae bacterium. Classification (GTDB taxonomy): domain Bacteria; phylum Bacteroidota; class Bacteroidia; order Chitinophagales; family Chitinophagaceae; genus Puia. Next base: position 174,307 of record CAWJVU010000001.1, read on the forward strand.
GTGGAAGCACCATTGAGTAAATTTAATCAGGATATAACCGGCGACATAGAGAATGGTGTAATGGAAAATGCCGTGTGTATTGTGCTGGAGTTTGTCCAGGAACCACCCGAATAGCAGGGGGTTTAGAGAAATGACGAGATAGGCCACCATGAACATCGTGTAGATCAGGACGTACTTCTTTTTTTCCCGGCGGGCATAACGCCAGGCAGTCCGCAACATGGAAATATATGGGTTCGCCATCCTGGAGTAAAGGTACAATATTACGCCTGCACGATCCCCGTGATATCAGCCCGATCATCCGGTCGTTTGTCCATCACCGCACCGCTGAACATAAATTGAATGCGCAGCCGGTCCTGGTCGAACACACAGGTGAATGTATCGCCGTGGATCGCTTCCAGGTAGCGAAGGGTCAGAACAAGCGTATGATCGTCTTTCCAGCCGGCACTGGCCGCCACCGGCGAATCGAAGTCGATCCGGCGAAGGGAAAACAGCGAATGGGCGGAAGGCTTGCGGTTGCCCTTGATAACCCACCGGTTGATCCCGCAGGTGATGACAATATCCGGTTTGCCTTCCTCCATCAGGGTGAAGACCACCTGGTCAGCTGCAAACCCGAACGAGACGGATTTTGCATTAAATGGATTCTTGTCGAGAAGGAAGGTCTTTCCGGAAACAGAGACTGACGTGGATGACACCGGTTCGAAGATCGGGGGCGGAAGCACGAGCGCCTTCAACTCCTCGCAAAGCCGCCTATACTCCGCAGCATTCGCAGGGAGTGTCCGCTGGTCGGTCAGCGCGGGGTACAAATGATCCCAGACCGTATGCATGGTGGTTTCCTTGTCGGCGCTCTCACTCGTGATCACCACAACGGTATCCTTATTCGGGAATACCATACTGTATTGGCCATAGGCGCCGTCTGCCCGGAACCCGCCGGGCGGATTCAGCCAGAACTGGAAGCCATACCCATATCCCCAGGAACTATCGTTCTTGCCCGTTTCGATCTCCTTCCTCGTCGCAACCTCCACCCATCGGCGGCTCACGAGCGGACGACCGTTCCACCTGCCTTGTTGTAAATAAAGCTGGCCCAGCTTTCCAATGTCTTCGGTGCGGATCCGGAGGTTGGAAGCCCCCATATTGACGCCCTCCCCGTTTTCAGTCCACGTGGCGCCGGTAATCCCAAGCGGGTCATAAAGCCGGGGCTTGAGGTAAGCATGGACGTTGTGACCCGTGACCGCTTTGACAATGGAGCTTAGCATATAGCTGGCGCCAGAATTATAGAGAAAGCGCGTGCCCGGTTCATATACAACGGGAAGTGCCAGGAATGTCTCCTCCCAGGTCGTTCCTTCGGGGGTGTGTTCAAGGGTCAGGATCGAGTCTTTCTCCTGGCCGACCGACATGCTCAGCAGATGCCGGACCTTCAGCGCGGCCAGGTTGGTGCTGATGGCGGAAGGCTGAGCCTTCGGAAAAAAGGATATTACCGGATCGTCGGGTTGGAGCAACTTTTCATCGATCGCCATTCCAATAGCCGTGCCCGTGAAACTCTTGCTGAGCGAATACAGCTGTTGGTGCAGCTCCGGGGAAAAAGGATGCCACCAGCCCTCGGCAACGACATGTCCATGGCGGATGACCATTATACTATGAAATTCCTGACCGCTGGCGTGTACCGCGGCGAGAAAAGATCGGATGGAGGCAGAGGAAATCCCCTGTTGTTCGGGCGTGCTTCGGGGTAGCAGAGCCCGGACTTTTCGAGAGAACAAATCCGGGCGATAAAAACCAACCTGCCGTACTCAGGCTAACTTGCTTGATAAAATCCCTGCGATGTGACATCATACGAATTGACCAATTTACCACTTTTCGTCAAGGAATCGGGCTGGATCATGTAAAAGATTAGTAAACTGGGTGGGTGGAAAGTTCCTTTGTGAAAAAAACTTATGCAAGATCACAACAACGACGGCGTAGACAGGCGGGGATTCCTCGAGTGTATGGCCTGGGCAGGAACAGGTGTCTTATGGATGATGTCGGGGGGTATCATGAAGTCTTACGGAATGAGCCAGATGATCGACCGGACCACGGGTCGCCTCCGGAAGGGGTTAGCAATGCCGGCATCGGATTTCAGCTTTGTTCAGATCAGCGACAGTCATATCGGTTTCAATAAGCCGGCCAATCCCGATGTGGTGAGAACCTTACAGGCGGCGATCGACAAGATCAATGCAATGCCCGCGGCGCCGTCTTTTGTGCTCCATACCGGCGATCTCACCCACCTCGCTCAGCCCGATGAATTTGACACGCTGGATCAGTCTTTGAAAAGCGTGAAGACGGACAAGATCTTTTATGTACCTGGCGAACATGATATGACCGATAACGGGAAGCTGTATATGGAGCGATTTGGGAAGGGGACAAAAGGGGATGGCTGGTATAGCTTTGATTCGCGTGGCGTCCACTTTATCGGGTTGAACAACGTCACCAATCATGTCGACGGGGGACTCGGGTATATCGGCGCGGATCAGTTGCAATGGATGGAGAACGACCTGAAAGGCCTTTCCGCCAGCACGCCGATCGTCGTATTCGCCCATATCCCGTTGTGGGCGATTTATCCGCAATGGGGTTGGGGAACGCAGGACAGCGAACAGGCGCTGGGGTATCTGCGACGTTTTGGGTCCGTCTCCGTATTGAATGGCCATATTCACCAGACGATCCAAAAAGTAGAAGGAAACATTACATTTCATACGGCCAATTCGACGGCCTTCCCGCAGCCGGCGCCGGGTACCGCGCCTTCGCCAGGGCCGATGAAGGTGCCGGCGGAAAAATTGCGCAGCGTGCTGGGGCTGGCCAGCGTGAACTATGTTGAACACAATCATACGCTGGCAGTAACAGACGAGCTTTTACAATGAGAAACACGTTGATATTACTTTTTGGGCTGGTATCTTCCCGGATCCAACCGACTGGAAAAGCCGGCACCTTTCAATTCACGGGCCAGTTGACGATCAAGAAGACGACCCTGCCGGTAATTATTCCCTTTTCGGTAACCGCGGAGGGCGCAACGCTCAATTTCAAGGGATCGTTCTCGATCAGGCGGAAAGATTTCGACGTGGGCGGTACCAGCACGATTTCGAACGAGCTAACGGTATCGCTCAATGTAATCGCGACGAAATAGAAATCATGAAGCACATTATCATTATCGCCGGGCTGATCAATGCGGTTGGACTGTGTGCCGCGAAGACGGGTAAGCGCTCCTTCGAGAACCTGAAGGTGTTACCAAAGGATATTTCCTCGAAAGACCTCCAGGGTATCATGGCGGATGATTTCGAAGATGGTCTTGGGGTGAGCTGCGGATTTTGCCATGCGTCGGCGGCGGGCGGCCATGGGTTGGATTTTGTAAGCGATGCCAGGCCGGAAAAGGAGATCGCTCGCAGGATGATGCGGATGACGCTCGACCTGAACAAGAAATATTTCAACTCGCGCAAGCCGCGGATCGGCAGCGATGCGCTGACGATCACTTGTGCTACCTGTCACAAAGGGCAACCGTTCCCGGATGGGGATAATTTACACTAGGCGATTGGCGGAAAGATGAGTTAAACAGAAACCGAATCTTTAGCGATAACCGTCCAATCGTCGCCTCCGTGCCCTTTCTGTATCCAGCGATCCATTTCGGCCGCAACGGCGGGGATGACGGCGAGCGTGACACCGCCCTTCTTTGCTTCCTGGAGGAAGAGGCCGGTATCCTTCCGGGCCATGCTCAGCTCCCAGGAGGGCTTGGAATAGTTGCCGGAGCTCATTCGTTTCAAGCGGGTGGGCAGCATGCGGCGGGGTTCCAGTTGTCGAAGAGCATCGACAGGTCACTGAAGGGTACGTGCATGCCTTTGGCCAGCATCAGGGTATCGGCGATGCCGGTAGTGAAGGCGATGAGGAAGAGGTTACCGAGCAATTTCATCGCGGCGGCGCGGCCGGTCTCCGGGCCAAAGTTGAGAAGTTTGCCGGTCATTGGCGCCAGGATCGGGGTAAACCGGCTCGACCACCTGCTGGTCGCCGGATACCAGCATATATGCCGGTGCTCTCGAGGGCATTGGGCGGCCCCATGAAGACGGGGGCATGCAGGTAGATAAACCCGCGGGATTTCCATTCATCTGGTGCGTCGGATAGCGCCTTCGACGGAGGTGGTGGTATGGTCGATGATGACGGCCCCGGGTTGGAGCGCATGTGCCACGCTCGCAAGAACCTCATCGACGGAGGCATCGTCTTTTAACGTAAGATGGACTGCGATCGGCGCCTTTCACGGCTTCTGCCGGCGTGGCTTTTGCGATAGCGCCATATTGTTCCAATGCCGTTGCTTTGGCGGCGGTCCGGTTCCATACCTGGACTTTTTCGCCCCTGTTGATCATTGCCCGGACGAAGTTGGCGCCCAGCAAGCCCATGCCTAAGAATGCGACCATGTTGATTTTTTTATAAAGTTAGGTAATCAATGATTTAATTTGCGGACAAAAGAAGGGTATGCGTTATCGGGTATTAAGCTGGGCGGTGGTCCTTTGCTGTTTTGCCGGTGACTTGCGGGGACAGGATATGCGGATTTTCACCGTCGCACTGGATTCGATTCGGACCTCACTGAAGATCCCGGGGATGGCTGTCGCCGTAATGCAAGGGGATTCAGTACTGTTGGAAAAAGGGTTCGGGGTGCCTGCCAATGCAGTGTTCAGGGTGGCTTCCATCACCAAGACCTTTACGTCAACGTTGGTGATGCAACTCGTGGAAAAGGGAAAGCTTTGTCTCAACTCGCCCGTAACCTGCTACGGAGTAGACCTCGGTAATCCGGCGATCACAGTGCGGAACCTGCTGACGCACACGTCGGAAGAGGCGCCTGGAAGTTGGTATTCGTATAATGGGAGTCGTTACGGGCAACTGGGACCCATCATCGCAAAAGTCGTTGGTAAGCCTTTCTACCAGGTCCTGATGGAAAATATTGTCAAGCCGCTAAATATGTATTCTACAGCGCCCGGCAACTCCCTCACGCATTATTTTGACTATATCAAAGCTCATCCGGGGATGTTCAATTTCTTTGAAACGGCGCATGCGCGGCTGGTGCGACCCTATGCGTTGGATGATAAGGGAAATGTCGTTGAGGTATCTTACCCGGATCAGTTCGGGGCTTTTGGCGAGTTGGCAACGACAGTCGGCGATCTGTTGAAATATTCGGCGGCAATTGACCGGCACCAATTTGTGTCGGCGGCTACGCAACAAAAAATCTTTACGGCTAACCGGACAACCGGCGGAACGTTGACGCCGTATGGGTTGGGTTGGTTTGTGCAAAATTATCGCGGGGTCGATTACTACTGGCACTATGGGCAATCGCAAGGTAAGTCGGGGTTGTTTGTGAAAGTTCCATCGAAGAAACTGACGGTGGTTGTGCTGGCGAATACGGATAAGTTAAGTTCACCGTTTCCGCTGGGGGATGGGGATCTGTTCACCTCACCGATCGGGCAGCTGATCCATGTAAATTTTATCGACCGAAACCCAGCTGAAATGTTGGATAAAGTATTGATCATCCGAGCGGCGATGGATTTTGTTTACGGGGATACGGCAGGGGCAATGAGGGCGTACAAGTCTTATTCAAAAGTTTATTTTGCAAACATGCCGGCAATACCTCCGCCGGGGGACATGATCGCGGAGATAAAAGATGTACCGATCCGCCAGGATACAGGTCAGGCGTTCATGTTGAAGACGAAGACAAAATTGCGGGTTTATGGGGTTGGCGAAGATTGTTCGGGGGACCATAGCTCCTGGTGTGATTACGGATGGATCGAGAACGCGAATGGTAAGGTCGTCTGGCAAATGCCCGGACAGCCGGTTCAGCCGGCAGGCGGCGCGGCCAAGAACCAGCGGGTGGATGCGGTGATTGAGCTCCCGGCGGGAAGGTATACCCTACGCTTCAAGTCAGATTGGGGGCATGCGTATGGAAATTGGGATTCGCTGCCGCCGGATCAATTTTTTTGGGGGATTGTCGTTTATAAGCAATAAGTCATGAAAGATCATTCGCAGGCGGACAAAGCCGCAGTATTTAAGGCGCTGCATGAGCGGGTGGGTCTGCTGGTCCTTCCCAATCCATGGGATGCGGGGTCGGCGAAACTGCTCGCGGCGATGGGTTTCGAGGCGCTGGCGACGACGAGCGCCGGGCTTGCATGGATGTTGGGGAAGCCGGATGGGGCGGCAGCCGTCACGCGGGAGGAATCGATGCGAAATGCGCGGGAGATCGTGGAGGCAACGGGGTTGCCGGTGGCGGCGGATCTGGAGAATGGATATGGGGATGATCCGGAGCAATGCGCTACGACGATCCGTCAAGCGGCAGAAGCAGGATTGGTCGGCGGGTCGATCGAGGATGCGACCGGGAAACCAACAGATCCGATCTATCCGATTCGAGTTGGCCGTTGAGCGGGTCAGGGCGGCCGTAAATGCCGCGCGAAGCCTGCCCTTCCCATTTATGTTGGCGGCAAGAGCGGAGAACCTGATCAATGGACGGCTGGACCTGCCCGATACGATTCGCCGGTTGGAAGCCTTTGCGGAAGCGGGCGCGGATGTGCTTTATGCACCGGGATTGAAAACAAAAGAGGAAGTGAGCGCAGTAATCAAAGCGGTGGCGCCAAGGCCGGTCAACGTGCTGGTGGGGACCGCGGCGCTGCGGCTTCCGCTGGATGAGCTGGCAGAGCTGGGGGTCAAAAGGGTCAGCCTGGGGTCGGCGCTGGCGCGGGTGGCTTATGGGGCGATGATGCAGGCGGCGGAAGGGCTGAGACAAAAGGGCGATTTGTCCTTCGTGGGCAGTTCGGCCTCTTATGCGACAATCAATGACATGTTAAAGAAAAGTTATCCTTAAGGGCGACTAAACGCAGCTGACAAAACAAAGTCCAAATTGCAATGGGTCACCCATGGGTCTAAAACTAAACCATACAATCGGATGAAGCACACAGGGATCCTGCTGCTTATTTTAGCTGGGTGGGGCCTTGTCCCTGCGGGCCCAAAACAAGACCGAAGATTCGCTCAGACGTCTCAAGGATCTTCGTGATATCGCGGATTCAATTTTTATCCGTCATCCTAAGCCGACGCCTGCCATCGAGGGTGGATTCCACAATTCGCCGTTTCCTGCGGTCGGATATACGCTTGTCACCGGCATCGCGGCCGTATTCAGCGACAGGATGGACTTTCATACCGGCGACACCGCCGGAAAAATAACGGATATCCTCTCCAGCGTCACCTATTCCCAATACAACCAAATTATCGCCCAAAGCTATGCCGATATCTGGGCGGGTCATGATAAATACAATATAATCGCGGACTGGCGGTATATGAAATACCCGTCGACGACATTCGGTTTAGGCGGACATACGCAATATTCGGACGGTTATACAATCGATTTCAGTTATGTCAAGCTGCATACGACGGTCATGCGCTATATCGCACCCAACCTGTATCTGGGTTTGGGTTATTACTACGACTACTTCTTATAAGATCCGGGAAGTAGACCCGCCGCCGGGCGTGGTGACCAGCTTCGAGAAATACGGACTGTACGCCCACGGAAACGGGCAGCGGGCCGGTAGCGCGGGCATTGTATGATTCGCGGGACAATCCGGCAAATGCCGCTCAGGGGCTGGTATGCCAGCGTCACGTATCATCCGAGCATTCACTGCCCTGGGAAGTCAGGGCAATTGGGCATCCATACAGATCGATCTCCGCAAGTATATCAAACTGCGGGACGATGGTCGGAATGTGCTGGCGCTTTGGCAATTCGATTGGTTGAGCGTGGGCGGGAAAATTCCTTATCTGCTGCTTCCGAGCACGGGCTGGGATGACATGTTCAATACCGGTCGCGGATATATCCAGGGCCGATACCGGGGTGCGGATATGGAATACCTGGAGGCGGAGGACCGGTTTGCGATCAGCCGGAACGGTTTGATCGGCGGGGTAGTATTTGCAAACGTCGAGACGTTCAAAAAGGCCCTGGCGGCGCCACAGCTCCATGATTTCGATCCGGGCTGGGGTGCGGGGATCCGGATCAAACTGAACAAGCATTCTAATACAAATATCTGCGTGGACTATGGTTTCGGGCTACAAGGATCGCAGGGGATCGCCGTCAATGTAGGGGAAGTTTTCTGAGGTAGTCCCGGAGCACCTGATAGAAATGATTGTCCATCCAGCTTCAATTTTTCCAGTTCGATCAGCGCCGCCTCGCTGCCATTCGCCTTATATAGCGCAAAAGTCCGGTTGAGCGCCACACCCGGAGAGTAGTTGATCATGAGCAGCTGGTTGTAAAGCTGCAGGATCTCTTCCCATTTCTCGGGGGTGTCTTCCTTGATGCAGTGCCAGGACGCGATCCTGGCCTCCAGGTGGTAGGAGCTCAACTGGTCCCCGGTGGCGGACAGCGTCAGATATTGCATGCCCCGCCGGATGAGGTCGTAGTCCCAGAGGCGTTCGTCCTGCTGGTCATAAAGAATAACATCGTCTTCACCCGGCTGACGCGCATTAAAACGGGAGGAATGAAAACACATAAGCGCCATCAAGGCATTTGTCTTCGGCCCGTTGGTCCCTTCATATTCGGTCAGCAGAACGCCGAGCCGCATAGCTTCCCAGCAAAGTTCTTTTTGCAGGATGCGGTTTGGGTGCTCGCGAATAATATCCTTCACTGAAGAGGAGATAAATGATATGAAGGACGTTATCAAGCCGGGCGGGGATCTCGCGTCGGAGAAGGCATTTCCAACCGGATGTTCTCGGTCCGCAGCTTTTCTTTTGCCCTGAATAGTCGTTTGTTGATGGTCTCCTTGTTGGTGAGGAAGGCTTCGGCGATTTCATCTATCCCGAATCCGCAAAGGATTCGCAGCGCAAGGCCGATCTGGGCTTCGCTAGCGATTGCGGGTGTACAGATGGCAAACAGCATCTGCAGCTGGCTGTCGCGGATATGCTGCGGCGAAAAATCGAGTTCGAAAGCGGCGAGGTTGTCGTCCTGTTCTCCGGTTATTCGAATGGCGGGGATGACCTTATGTTCGAAGATATTCCGCCGTCTGAAGTGATGGATCGTTTTCGTTTGGCGACGGTATACAGCCAGGCCGTTGGGTTGGGCGGTATTCCTTTCGTTTCCCATTCTTCGGCTGCGGTCAGAAAGGTATCACTGACGATATCTTCCGCCATTTCGATATGCTGCAAACCAAAAAGGTTGCTGATAACGGCAACCATTTTGGCGAATTCCTGCTGGAAAAGCTCTTTTAGCGGTTCGACGGCCATACTAGTGACTAAAGAGAGGCCGGATCTCCACGCTTCCGCCCTGATCGAGGATCGGGCAGCCATGCGCCAGGGTTGTCGCGTCGTCAAGATTGTCCGCCTTGACGACTATAAAGCTGCCCAGTACTTCGCGGATCTCTACAAAAGGTCCATCGGTGATAACACCGCCGGGTTTCAGCACTTTGCCGGCCATATCAAGCCGCTGGCCACCGGCGGACATCCGACCCTGGGCGGCAATTCCACCCGCCCAATCCTGCCATTTCTTCGCAATGGTCTTAAATTCTTCCGGCGGGATGTTGCCGGGATCGCCGTTTGGAAACCGAAATAAAAGCGCAAATTCTTTCATGGTTTATCTTTTATATCAATATAGATCGGATGAGGCCGGATAGGACAGGCCGCCAAAAATATTTTTTTTCTCCATGTCCAATTTTCGTCCTTTAGCTTGTAATAGATATAAAATTAATATTATGGACGAATTTATGTTGATTCTCAGGCATCCGGACGGCTCAAAGATAGCCTCTCCGGAGCAAATCCAGATCTGGATGAAACAGACGATGGATTGGATCGGGGGCATTGCGGCCCAAAACAAATATGTCGGCGGTCAGGGCCTGTTATTCGATGACAGCAGGGTGGTCAGCCGGCACTCGGTGGTTACCAACGGACCGTTTGGGGAAATTGCCGAGACCATCGGCGGCTATATGATCGTCCGGGCCGATTCGATCGACGAAGCGGTTGAATTTGCCAAAGGCTGCCCCGTCTTACAAGCCGAAATCAATAGCGTGGAGGTCCGCAAGATCGCGAAACGGGATGGTGTGCACTGAATATGGCGGAAAATGAGCTCATACCGCATTTGTTCCGTACGGAGTACAGAAAGATCGTTTCGGTGCTTTGTGCGCGTATGGGGTTTGGGCAGATGGAGTTGGCGGAGGATATAGCAAGCGAAACATTCCTGACGGCAATGCAGACCTGGCCCATGGCGGGTCTGCCGCCACATCCGGTCGCGTGGCTGTACCACGTGGCCAAAAATAAGGCCCGAAACTATTTGCAGCGCGAGGCGGTTTTCCGCGGTAAAGTGCTTCCCGTTATAAAAAATGTGAACATAGATGACCCGGAGATCGATCTCTCACCGGCAAATATTGAGGACAGCCAACTCCGGATGATGTTTACCATATGCCATCCATCGATCCCGGCGGAGGCGCAGATCGGGTTATCACTCCGAATCCTCTGCGGATTCGGGATCGAGGAGATTGCCGACGCCTTCCTGACCAATAAAGAGACCATCAACAAGCGTCTCTATCGGGCGAGAGAAAAGCTAAGGGAGGAAAAAGTGGACATTGCTTTATTAAATGCCCGCATGATCGAAGCGCGACTGCCGGCCGTCCTGACGACGATCTATTTGTTGTTTACCGAAGGATATTATCTGCGCAATGACTTCTGCCAGGAAGCGATGCGCCTATGCCGGATGTTGATCGATTATCCGCCGACAGATCAGCCAATGGTAAACGCGTTGCTGGCCCTGATGTGTTTCCACGCATCGCGGCTCGATGCACGGGTCGATCAGCAGGGAGAGCTGGTGTTGTATGCGGACCAGGACGTGAGCCGCTGGAATGGCCAACTAATCCGTGAAGGTGCCTATTACCTAAATCGGTCGGCCAGCGGGCCGGCCCTCACGAAATACCACCTGGAGGCCAATATCGCATACTGGCATTGTGTAAAGGAAGATAGCGCGGAGAAATGGGAGAATATTCTGCAATTCTACAATTATCTGCTGCAACTGGAATATTCGCCGGTCGCCGCGCTGAACCGGACATATGCGCTATCCAACGTACAGGGAAAGTCCGTCGCCCTCGCTGAGGCATTGAAGCTGAAACTGGAGGGCAATCCGTATTATTTTGCGCTTTTGGGCGAATTGTACGGAGGGATCGATGATACACGCGCGAAGGAATGTTATCGGAAGGCAGCGTCACTGGCGAAGTCGGATGCGGACCGACAGACCTTGCTAAAAAAAATCGAAACCCTACGGTTGTGACGCCGCCGCCGAGGGTGCGGGGTCCTGGGACTTCTTGGCCTTGCCCAGCGCAACCTTATAATCATCCGGCGTACCCGTTATCTTGAGATTCATAAACCGGATCTTCTTTTCTTTGTCCCGGTATTCAATGGCGTCGACCTGATCGGGATCGACCTCTTCCTTCTTTTTCCCGAACAACATGTGGAAACCCGCCTGGGTCACCAGCTTGAGCGGAATGCGCAGAAAGTATTCCATCCGCATGTCCATCGATTGCTGCCCGGCGATCTCTATATACCCCAGCGAAGAGTTGATGTTCATGTCCGGAATATAAAGAATACCGTTTCTGAAAGGTCAGGGTGTTCCGAAGGGTATCAAATCGAACCATCATGAGGTTCCTGTCGCCGAAATACGACGATAGGGCCTGCATGGGTGCGAAATTGACCAGGGTTCCGTTGAGGATCTCGAGATCGATGCGCGCATTGGTATTCTCCATCAGGGGTGTGAGGTCGGGGTGGACCTGCATATTGGTTTCAATCTGTCCGCTGAGCGACCCATGGAGGTTCTTATTGATGACATAGTCCTGGCCAAGATAGTCCAATTTCAGCAGGAGCTTTTCGATGTCAACGTCTTCGGCGTTGATCCGACTGTGTAACATGATCTTTTGACGGGTTGGAGCCATCGAATTGGGCGCTGGCATTGATACTGCCGCCTGCGATACTCATGGACAGCGTATCGAGATAGAGATGTTGGTTGGCTGTCATCCGCCCGACGGTTGAAAAGTTCCGGATCCCAAGATGATTGTAACGCAGGTGACCGATGCTGACAGAGGCGTTAAAATCAATAAAGGGGATCTGGAAGATATTGAATGCCTGGGCATGTGCGGATGGCGTGACCGGCCCACTTGTCAAAATAACCCGGTTACTGTCGGGTTGTTCTTCCATCGCCGGCTACGGTTTGCTCTTCCTGTTCGACGGATGCCACATAGCTCGCCAACTGATCCGCGTCAAGCAGGTTGGAGACAAACCGGAGATAATTCTCCTTTTTTCTCCGCGTGGTATCTTTTCCGGTATAAAGCCGCATACTGACATTGAAGTCGCTGTTGCCGATCTTTCCCTTCAGCGTATCGATCTTCAGGAAATTATCGATACCGAATTTTATATTGCCGCTGATGCTGTCCAGGCGATAAGGATGCTGCTGGAACGCGGCGGAGATATTGGCGATCCGGATATTGGCGAACTGGAAAACGGAATCGTAGCGAAGCTCTATTTTCGACCGGAGCCAGATATTCGAACCTACTTCGTTATAGATGTCCTTCGGCAGATATTTCTGGCCGGCGGGTCCGACGACGTCGGCGATGGCCAGTTCGTGCGACTTGAGGTCAAACCCGAAGGTAGTTTTTCCTCTTTTGATCTTCTCGAACCAAAGCGCATAGTTGACTACTTTGCCGCCGAAGCGGATATCGCTGCTGTCGATCTGACCCGCGAGATTGCGGAGCAGGAGCGCCGTATCGTTGATGGTAAGATCACCCCCAAAATCATGGAAGTCGTGCGGGTATTTTTTAAAGGATACGGAGAGGTCATGGATCGTTAAGCTGCCCCTTGGGTAAAGGTTGGGGATGCCGCAGCTCGCTGACGGAAGTTTGGAGGGATACCCCGATATTGAAGTCCCGGAGCTCTTCCTGGTCGGTCCGTTCCGCCGAGTCTTTTGCCAGGAGTTCATGCAATACCGCCAGTCTGCTGTGTGCATTGAGATTGAGCGTAACGGACTTTTGCTGATTGTGGAAGAGGGCGGGAAGGTCCTCCAATGAGCCGTCGAGGTGGAAGTCGGAATGGCCGATATTGCAAACCAGTGAATCCAGCTTCACAAATCCGCCCTTCATGTTAGCGTGCAGGTTGAGATGGTCTACCGTATATGGATAATCAGGGATCCGGAAAGTTAAGTCGCGTACGGTTAGCTCGCTTTGGATACCCTCGGTCAGCTCGCTCAATTCCTTTTGTGGCTGGCTCAGATCGACAAGCTCGTTGAAGTTCATCTTGAGGGTGATCCGACCGGTGATCCTTTCCAGATCGCGGATACCCAGAAACGCCCCGAAGAATCCCAGCTCGAGATCGGAATTGACTTGCATCTGGATCTTGGGGTCGGTGAAGTCCCGCATCATAAAATTAGCCCTGAATCGTCCTTCGCCCGGACGCGCATAGATATCGTTTATCCGGATCAGGGAGGTCTTCAGCGACATACTGTCGCCATTGGTATAATAGCCGGTGAAGGCGAGGGAGTCGAGCCGCTTTTTGGTGCTGGTGTTGTGCAGCCACGCGTTTTTGCAAGCCAAGTTGACGTCAATGCGGGGCTGTACGCCTTTCCTGATCGGCCCTTTGATCGTGCCTTTGAAGTCGAGGACGCCATCGTAACGAAAGTGTTTTAATTCCTCGGCTACACGTTCCGGCGCAAAAGAAAAAAGTTGTCCGAAGTCGGGACGGTCTCCGGCAAATTGCAGGTCGACGGTATTGTCATGCATCAGGTCGGCGGTGCCGCTCAGGTTGAAAAGGGCTTTTTCCAGTTGCAGATGGACTTCCGTCAAATTCAGAAGTTTGGAGGCTTTGGCGTAGGAAAATTTGATGTCAGCAGTAACATGTTTATGTCTCAGGAGGGTTGAATCCCCCCGCCGCGTGAAATCAACGATGCAGGTGCCGCCAAGGGTACCGTCCATCAACTGATTGTTATTTGTAAAGGAGGACTGGATCCGGTCGATATGGGTGAGCAGGTCGTTGCCCTTCCTTCGGATCGAAGTAGGAAATATCCATGTTCTTCAGGACGAACTTTTGAATATCCAGGTCCAGGTATGCAGGTTTGGCATTGGCGGACGTCGTAGGGCTATCGGCGCGCATCTGGCTAGCTTCGATGAGGTTGAGCTCGCCGTCGGGTTCTTCGATGAGGTCTAGATGGCCGTCCTTCATGGAGATTACCTTTACATGGTATTTCTGCTTTAGGATATCGGGGAGGCTGAAACCAGCATAAACGCGTTCTGCTTCATAGATTGCCTTGGCGGAATCGGCCTTGTTGGGAAAAAATTTCACGTTGTTCAGCGCCGATAGAGATATAAGGAAAATGCTGAAAAACGGAGATCTCGCTACCCTTGATCTCAAGACGGCCGGGGAGCTTTTCATTGAGGTCCTTCACGGCCATGTGGACGATCCGTTCCTGTTGAGTAAACAGGAGGGTGATAGCTATGCCAATGAGGATCAGGAGAATTAGAGGAGGAAGCCCGATAAGGCGGATCAGTCTTTTTCGCGCTTTTGGTGTCATATCTTACAAACGTTTACTTGGCTAGCCAATTGCAAAGAAACGTCAAAAATGTGACACCTCCGACCACACAGACTCCTTCCAGATCGGGAACCTACATGTTAACCCGGTAGGCGGTGATCGTCTTGCCGAAAAAGCCGGGAACATAAAGCGTTTTTGTCTTCTGGTCATACCAGATATCAGCAGTATTCTTCTTCTCCGGCTTTCGATCGAGCATCTGGACTTTTCGACCGTCTGCATACACATAAAACACATTCCCGATCCATTCGCTGACGATGAGGTCGCCATTTCCAACTTCCTCAACGCCGTCGCCGCCATTGGGCAGGTCACAGATAACCTTGAGGTTCTTCTGAGGGTCCGCGAGAAGCACTTGTTTACGGGCGAGGATATACAAGTTTTTGCCGGACGCTTTGAGACCGTTAGCCCCGTCGAGGTGATCCATAAATAAGGTCGGGACATCGTTCGCAATGCGGTAGACCTTCCCCGATTTGCTATCCGATACATAGACGATCCCACTCATGTCCACGGTGATATCGTTAAGCCCCGATTCGCCCTGCACAGGAATCTTTTTGATGACCTTCCCATTCGGAATATCGATCACCACGACGTCGCTGATATCGGCGACATAGAGGCGGTTGCCATAGCGGCCCATCCCTTTTGGGGCATTAAGACCGGTGACCCAACTGCCGTTATAATGTTTACCGTCCGGGCTGAGGCGGCCTACCCCACCCTTGCCATCTGCGTCCCAGGGTGCGCCGTCGACCAGGGATACATAGAGGGTGTTGTTGGTCGGGTCCGGCAGGACAGACTCCGGGACAGCAACGACCGTATCGGTTTCCCAGAGTTTCGTCAGGGATGGTTGCTGCGCCTGTACCGCCCCTGCAAACATGAACACGAATAAACTAAATAAGGTAGGTCTCATGGTGATTTACATTTGGTGGTTCCACCAAATTAATGAAAATGTATATGCGGGTGAAAAGATAATAACTAACTTTCTACAAAGTTAATCTATGGAACTGCGAGCAGTGCGGTCATCGCTAAAGGAGATCCAATCACTTCGACTGTTGTATCTGCAGGAGATCAATGCCCAGGTTCGCTACAACGCCTGCCATGAACGCGGTTGGACGGATTCCTATCTGCTTACGGCTAACGGACTTCCGGTGGGATATGGTTCAGTCATGGGCCAGGAGATCAAAGGCAGGGATACCGTGTTCGAGTGTTATGTAATCCCTCCATTCCGGTCATTGGCCAACCGGCTTTTCGAGGATTTGCTGCGGATATCGGAAGTGCGGCTGATCGAATGTCAAACCAATGATCCCGTAATGCCGGCTTTGCTTTATGCGTACGCCCACCAGATCAAATCGCCGGTGATCCTCTTCTCGGAAGGCAGCATGACCCGCTATTCCATCCCGGGTGTCATCTTCCGGCCACGGCAGGACGGCGATATTCTGTTCGAACATCATCACGAACCGGAAGGCGACTACGTCCTTGAAGTGGAAGGAAAGATTGTCGCATCGGGCGGCTTCCTGACGCACTACAATATGCCGTATGCGGATATCTATATGGAGGTAACCGAAGCGTTCAAGCGTCGGGGCCTGGGAAGTTATATCGTGCAGCAGGTCAAACGGGAATGTTATCTGGCAGGAAGGGTACCCGCGGCGCGCTGCAATATCGAGAATGTGGCATCGAGCGCAACCCTGCTAAAAGCCGGGTTGGCAGTAGCAGGGTATATGCTGATTGGTGAGGTGAAACGGTAAGTCACTCCGTCGCCGGCCGCGGATTACTCCGATCTTAAACTCCTGACCGGATTGGCCGTCGCCGCGCGCATGGCCTGATAGCAGACGGTAAGCGCTGCGATCAGAAGTGCGACCGAACCCGCCAGCGCGAAGATCCACCACGAGATATTGATCCGGTAGACAAAGTCGTGCAGCCAGGAATTCATGAAGTACCAGCCCAACGGTCCGGCGATGAGGAATGCCAGCAACGATCAGCCGCAGGAAATCAACAGAGAAAATAGCCAGAGATCTGACTGATGGATGCGCCCGAGCACTTTACGGATGCCGATTTCTTTGGTGCGCTGTTCTGCGGAGAACATAACCAAACCCAACAGCCCGAGGCAGGAGATGGAGATGGCCAGGCTTGCAAACAGGACGGACAGCCGGGAGATCAGCATTTCACTGCTGTAAAGTTGTTTGTATTGTTCGTCGACGAATTCCCAGGAAAAAGCATAATTCGGGTTAACATCTTTATAGACTTTTGCCAGGCTCGCGATAGCCTCTTTTGTCTGGCCCGGCTTCGTGCGGATCAGGATCACGCCGAAGTCCTGCCATTCTTTTACGTCGACGATAACCGGGAGGATAGGCTCCCGGAAAGATTGGGTATGATAGTCTTTCAGCACGCCGATGATATGGCCTTTCTTGTCCCAGGCGGAGACCCATTTACCAAGGGGCTGGTTTCATTCCCATCTGGCGCACCGCCTCTTCGTTTACAAGGAAGCCATCGATCGAATCCGTAGGGTTCTGCGCGGAAAAGTCGCGGCCTTCGACGATCTTCAGGTCCATCAGCTTCACAAAATCAAATCCGACGGACGCAGGTTTGAAGCCGACCCGTTCATCTTTTCTTTTTCCTTCCCAATTTATCGCATCGGGATCAGCCACGAAATTCATGGCATGAGGTGTTTCCGAACTGCGGTCTACCATGGCGATACCGGGCATGGTCAGGGCCTCGTGTTTGAAGAGCTCGTATTTATCCATATTTGATAGGTCGCCTTCGACGCGGATATAAACCAGGTTCTCGCGGTTATATCCCAGGTTGGTATTCTGGACATAATCAGTCTGGCGGACGATAACGATGGTCGCTATCAGGAGGACGATGGACAGCACGAACTGGAAGACGGTCAGACTTTTCCGGAGCCAGATGGCGCCGCGCGTGAACTTAAAAATCCCCTTCAGGACGGAGACCGGTCTTAATGACGAGAGATACAGTGCTGGGTAGCTGCCTGCCAAAAGGCCGGTGAGCAGAAGGAGGCCGGCAATACCTCCCCAGAAAGAGAGTTCTGTGAAGGGGAACCGGATGGTCTTGCCGGTGAATTGATTGAAGCCGGGCAGAAAGATCAGCAGCAGCAGAATGGATAAAACCATGGCGAGCACTGCGAAGAGCAGCGATTCGCCCAGGAATTGCCCGATGAGGTACCCCCGGGTAGACCCCACCACTTTCCGCAGTCCGACTTCTTTGGCGCGGCGTACGGAGCGGGCCGTAGCCAGGTTCATAAAATTGATGCAGGCGATGAGCAGGATGAAAATGGCGACACCGCTGAAGATGCGCACGTATTCGATGCGGCCTGTAGCGGGCTGTCCGTTTACAAAAGTGCTGTGCAGGTAGCGGTCGCCATAACGCTGGAGGCCGAACCTGAACTTCACACCATCATTGTTACCAAGGCGGATCTGGAGCAGGTGGTTCAATTTGGCCGTCACGGCGGCAGCATTGGCCCCGGGCGCTAACCGGATAAAGGTTTGAAAGTTCCCGCTGGACCAGTTGACTAATCCTTTCTTGTGCAGCTCGAAATTGACCAGAAAGTCGAATTTCAGGGAGCTCTGCGGCGGCAGGTCTTCGAATACGGCGCTGACGGTGAAGTCCAGGTGGTTCTCGAACCGGATGGTTTTGCCCATGGCTGCCACGGGGCTGCCGAAGAAGATAACGGCCGCCTTGCGGGAAAGGGCGATGTTGCTGGTATTTTGCAGGGCGGTCGCCGGAGTACCAGCCAGGAGAGGGTAACTGAATATCTTGAAAAAATCCTCCCCCGCGCGGGATCCGTTCAGCTTTACCAATTTGTCGCCATAGCGGATGGTCTCTGCATAACCCCAGGGAAGATCGTAACCAGTAGCATAGTAACTAAAGCCGGAGATGTCGGGGATCGCCTCCTTGGCCCCGTCCAGAAGGAAATTCGGATAACGGCTGCCCTGAATGGACCGGACAGGCGTATTGTAATCGCCGTCTGTTTTGCCATTGGCGGTGACAGTTTCGAAGACTGTATACAGGTCGTCGCCGTCCGCATGGAAGTTATCGATGCTTTTTTCATCTCTCACCCATAGAAGGATGAAGAGGCAACAGGTCATACCCAGGGCGAGGCCCAGCAGGTTGATGGCGGCATACCCTTTATGGCGGAGGATGGTGCGCCAGGCGATCTTGAAGTAGTTGACGAGCATGGCGAATTCGCTACTAAAGAAGTGCCAATCGCCTAAGAGATTCTTTGATAAGGAGTTGAGGGGGTTTGCCAGAGTGGCAGTGTCTGAAATCGATACATCTGATGTTCGGGTCCGGAACGAGGCGTGCATGCGCCGGACAGTAGGGGCCGGTCAGCGTGGGTCCAGCCGTTTTATAAAATATTTGGGTGATTCTTCATAACCCTGTCGTTCATAGAAACGATGGGCGTCCGTCCGCCGGGTATGACAATGCACTTCGAGCCGGTCACAGTTTCGTTCGCGCGCAAGTTGGGCGATATGAGCCTCAAGCTGCTGGCCGACCCCATGACCGCGCGCGGTATCTTTCACCGCGAAGTAGCTGATGCGCGCAAAATCGCCATTCACGAGCGATCTGAGGGATGAAATGCAGGCAGAGAAAGGCGACGACTTCGGCATCCAGCTCAAAGACGAGCAGGACTTCATCCGGGTGATTTGACAGTCGCCGGATCTTTTCTTCCAGTCCGTCGGGCGGCTCATAGTCCAGTTGGACGATCAACGCCCGGATGGCTTCGGTGTCGGCAGGTTGTGCGCGGCGAATCATGGTTGTACGAATTTAGTATCTTTAAAATACTTATGATACTTCAAAACAAAAATGCCGTCATTTATGGCGCGGGTGGCTCATTGGGTGGCGCAGTTGCAAAGGCATTGGCCCGGACCGGTGCGCGGGTCTTTCTGACGGGTCATCGGATCGAGTTCCATTCAAAAAGTCGCGGATGAGATCACCGCCGCCGGCGGAATGGCAGAAGTTGACGTTGTCGATGGATTCGATGAAGCCGGAGTTGCCGCGCATCTCGAGAAAGTTCGTCACCGGGCAGGCAGCGTCGATATTACCTACAACGGCGTCGAAATTCCCGTCATCCAGAATATTCCATTAACCGAGATCTCGCTCGATGACTACGTTCGCCCCGTGACGTTAACTGCGCGGACCAGGTTTCTGACAGCAAAAGCCGCGGCGAAGATCATGATGGAACAACGGTCGGGTGTAATCCTCTTTATTACCGCGACGCCGGGCGGGATCGGCTATCCGTATACGGGAGGTTTTGCGGCAGCTTGTGCGGCGGTCGAGAACTTGTCGCGGAATCTCGCTTCGGAATTGGGTCCCTACGGAATCCGGGTAGTGAATATCCGGTCGGGCGGGTCGCCGGATTCCGCCGTTTTCCGGAATGCGATCGAGCAATTCCCCGATATGATGGAGAAGGTGTTGGGCGGGATGAAAGAAGATACCATGCTGAAAAGGTTGCCGCCATTGGCCGACATTGCCAATACCGCCGTATTCTTAGCTTCCGACCTGGCGGCTTCAATTACCGGAGTCACGATCGACGTGACAAGCGGGACGACGGCGGCGCTCAATTACCGGGTTAAGCTGGCGACGTTTGGACAAAACATCAAACCATAGATCGCGTGCCAAGGGCATCGATGATCAATACCGAATCCGAATCATGATCGCGGTGTCGCGGTCGAGGGGAAATTTAGCGTTTTGGAATTTGGGCGGCCCGAGGAAACCCGCGGCGTTATTCGACGATCCGGTGCCTTCGGTGGGGATGCCGAAGAAGTTGGCATCAAGCTTGCCATTGCCGTTCTCGTCGTGATAACAGGCAGCGGCATAGATTCCTTTGGGAAGTTTGTCAAGCCGGAGCGTGGCGATGCCGTTAACGATGCGGGCGTGGACAAGGCGGAATGCCGCTTTGGGATCCTTGGGAAAGCCTTTTTCGCTGCTGTAGAGGCTGAGGTAGACAGTCCCCTTGTCGCTGTGGATTCCGGATACGGTAATATCGAGCGTGTATTCCTGAGCGGCGGCTGAAATTCCGGTGACCAGCATCATCCAACCGAATATAATGTACACACGCATTTTGTCGGGAATTGGAAAATCGGGAATTTTGATCCTGTCAAATTTAAGCTATGGAACAATACGTTGTTAAAATATTGTCTATCCATGATGTTACGCACAATGTGCGGGCTTACCGGATAGAGAAGCCTTCGGGATATCGTTTTGTGCCCGGGCAGGCTACAGACGTGTCGATCAATATAGACGGGTGGCGGGATGAGAAGCGGCCGTTCACCTTTACCAGTCTAAATGATTATCCTTACCTGGAATTTACGATCAAGTCTTATCACGATCATCCTGGTGTTACGCACCAGCTTTATCAGTTGAACGCAGGGGATGAATTGATCATTCACGATGTCTGGGGCGCGATTCAGTATCGGGGCGAGGGGTGTTTTATCGCCGGGGGTGCGGGTATCACTCCTTTTGTCGCGATCTTCCGGCAATTATTCCGGGATAAGTCGGTCGGGAAGAACAAGCTGCTCTTCTCCAACAAGACGGCGGCCGACATCATCTATCACGCGGAATTTGACGAGATGCTTGGCAGAAATGCAGTATATATTCTGACTGCCGAGGACAATCCTTCCTACCCTAAAGGGCCGATCGACGAAGCTTTCCTGCAAAAGGAAGTGAAGGACTTTTCCCAGCCCTTCTATGTCTGCGGACCAGATCCGATGGTGGCTGAACTGACGAAGACCCTGGCCAACCTTGGTGCTAATCCGGAAACGGTTGTTTTTGAGAAATAGTTCCCGGGGTGATCTCGTAGACAAAATTAAGCTTTGGCGGTTCCCCATAATAAGCAACAGTCTCTTCACCCACTTTGCCGGCGCCGATCCGCTGTATGGCCACCTGCGAGCGAAAATTGGTGGCGCCGACATGGAACTGCACTTTGTCGACCCAACGGAAAATGTACCGTAGCATGAGTTGTTTTACGGCCGGATTCAGGCCCTTCCCCCAAAACTTCGTAGCATAGAACGTATAACCGATCAGGATGGATCGATCGGATTCGTTGTAGTTGTAATATCGGGTACTCCCGGCAATCTCACCCGTCTTCACGTCGACGATCTTGAATGCACCCTTACTTTCGATGGCGCCCCGAAAATATTTCTCAAATTCGTTCCGCTGCCATCGGTCTTTATTGGGATGTTGTTCCCAGATCTTCGGATCCGCGGCAACGGCGTAAAGGGCTTCAAAATCGTCTTCGCGAAGGGGAGCCAGGAGGACGTTGCCGTCTTCCAGTGTGGGTTGTGTATCGATAACCATGCGGGCGGTCAGCTCAGTTTTTGGTTGAAAAAGTCGATCGTCCGTTGCCAGGCCAGTTCTGCGGCGGCTTTGTCATACCGGGGTGTCGTATCGTTGTGAAACCCGTGGTTGACGTTCGGGTAGATGTACGCGGTATATTCCTTGTTGTTGGCTTTTAGCGCAGCTTCATATGCGGGCCAGCCGTCATCAATTCGGGTGTCAAGACCTGCATATTGCAGCAGAAGCGGCGCTCTGATCTGCGGGACCTGGTCGAGCGGGGGTTGCATCCCATAAAAAGGAACCGCTGCGGCAAGATCTGGCAGTTTCACCGCCATCAGGTTCGCGATGCCGCCCCCAAAACAAAATCCAACCACACCGACCTTACCGTTGCAGTCGGGATTCTTCCGCAGATATTCAAAGGCGTCGATGAAGTTGAGGAGCATTTCATTCTGATCTCTTTTCGCCTGCATTTCCCGGCCTTTGTCATCGTTGCCGGGATATCCCCCAAGTGGGGTTAACGCATCAGGAGCAATGGACATGAAGCCGGCCAGGGCCAGTCGTCTGCCCACATCTTCGATATAGGGGTTGAGTCCGCGGTTCTCATGGACGACGACAACGCCGCCGAGTTTTTTCACCGCATCCGCCGGCTTGGACAGAAGCGCCTTGATGGTTCCACCGCCTTTTGGCGAATCATAGGTGATATAGTCCGATTTGATCCGGGGGTCACCCGGCGTCACCTGAAGGGTATTTTTGTAATCGGGCATGAGGAAGCTCATCATTGCCGGAACGGTAAGGCCGCCGACGGCGTAGATGGAAAGTTTCTCCACGAAATCGCGCCGGTTGATCCGGCTGTGCGCGTAGTCGTCGTACAGGTCAAAGACTTCCTGACGAATGTCTTCTTTCTTGATATTGTTGTCCATAAGCGTGCTGTATTTGGTGAGAGGGGTATGAATTTACGCCAATTTCGGGAAAAAGTGTTCGATCAGGGTAATCCCCACCCAAAACCAGCATAGTAAGACGCCTGTGTTATCTGTCTCGACACGGTGATTCGATTCGCCGACTGCTGGCCGGGGATAAATTTCGAAGCAAATTCAGGATTCGGTGTCAGCAGGTCGACCGTAGTGTTCGTATTGAAAAGGTTCGACGCTTTAAGGAAGGTTCGGAAATGGGCGCCAAACTTTTTTTCAAGGGAAACGTCGACCACCGCATACCCTCTTTCCCAATAATCGAGTCCATACCAGCCCGAAACAGAAGAAATGCGCTGCCCGGTGTAGATTCCCGTCAGCCGAGCAATCCAGCCGCGCCGGTCATTGTTGTAGACAAGGCTGGCGTTAGCGAGATGCGGGGACTGACCCTGCAGCGGTCTGGTCTCACTTCTCGAAACGGTAACCAAATTGCTGGTTGGATCGCTGGGGTTCTGGCGGGTAACGAATTTGGATTGAACGGTGATGCTGCTATACGTATAGGTGTATGCGGCCTGGACGCCAAATTTGCCGAAGTATTTGGTTGCCGCCATTTCGAATCCGTAATCGGTTGCTGCGGGGGCATTCCGCATTTGAGCAGTTAGCTCCCCTGCAGGAGTATACGAAAGCCCCTGAGAAGGCAGCGGGTATAATTCGTCTCCCGCATTTAACAAGGTCATTTCATACGGATCGGCAATATGCTTGAAGAACACGCCGGCCTCCAGGAAATCCAGACCGCCGGCATACCATTCGTAGCGCAGGTCGGCGTTATCGGCGCGTGATCGCTGGAGAAAGGGGTTGCCCGCTTCCACATAGTCCTCATAGGTTACGGAATAAAATGTCACATCGTATAATGCGGGACGGGACAGGCTTTCGTACCAGGCGGCGCGTAGCTGTTGTTTTGTGCCAAACTTGAAGTTTACACCTGCCGACGGCAGATAGTCGGCATATCGGATCGTTCCCTCTTTCCCGTAGCTCAACGTCGGGTCGATGGAAGAAACAAATTGTTGATCCGTATTCTCGTAACGAAGCCCCGCGAACCACTAGGCTTGACCAGGCCGGCTGGCGGCAGTTGCGGGCGCAATGCCCCCCAGGTATTCGAGCCGGGTCCATTTAAGGATGATATCGCCGCTTCCGGCGCCGCCCTGGATGCCACCCCAATAACCTTTGAACGCCGGATCGGTATTGGGATCCTGCGGGTCCAGTGCAGGATTGGATTTAAGCGAGGCGTCCGCGACACTGAAGAGGATTGGATTGGTCTTGGTCCCCAGGCAGAGCAAAGTTCCATTCATCACCAGGGCGGGCGCGTGGCCTTCGGTCCCGATGATGCTGCTGCTGGATCCGACAACTAAAACCTGTACACCGCTTTGCACGACGAGCGTATCGCCGCTGTTGACGGTGGCATCGGCGAAATCCGCACTAAGATAGTAGGTCTGACCGGCTTGGAGGGTGCCTTTGATCGACCGGCCATTGGAACCGTCTTTAGAGTTAAGGGTGTCGTCATTCTGAATAAAGGTGCCGGATACGAATTCCTGTGACGAAATGTTGACCTTCTGATCTTTTTTGCAGGCGACGAACAATAAAAGAGCGCCGATCGCCGAAAACGAAATGGATTTTTTTATCATAAAATCTTCGAATAATTGGAGGGCTAAGTTAGGCCAATCGAGTGGCGGAAGTATTATCTAACGGTTAATTTGGTAGAAAAACTGGATATGATTTAACCTGTATTCAATTACCTTTGGCCGATGCACACGATTAGCCCGGGCGCGCGTTTCCGGAAAGCCATGGAGAAGGAAAATCCCCTGCAGGTGGTAGGGGCCGTCAATGCCAATCATGCCTTGCTGGCGACGCAGTCCGGATTTAACGCCATTTATTTATCGGGCGGAGGAGTGGCAGCAGGTTCGCTGGGTATTCCCGATCTGGGTATTACTACGCTGGAAGATGTCCTGACAGATATTTACCGGATCACCAACGTTACAGAGACGCCCTTGCTGGTGGATGTGGATACTGGTTTCGGGCCATCTGCTTTCAATATCGCCCGAACCGTTCGGTCCCTGATCAAGGCCGGGGCCGGGGCTTTGCACATCGAGGACCAAGTGGGCGCAAAACGTTGCGGTCACCGCCCCGGCAAGGAGATCGTCCCCAAGGAAGAAATGGTCGATCGGATCAAAGCCGCCGTTGACGGACGGACCGATGAGCATTTTGTCATCGGCGCAAGAACCGATGCCCTGGCGAATGAAGGGATCGAGAAGGCCATCGACCGGGCCATCGCCTATAAAGAAGCCGGCGCCGATTTTATCTTCGCCGAAGCAGTCAAGGAGTTGGAACAATACAGCCGGTTCGCGACGGAAACCGGGCTTCCCATCCTGGCCAATATCACCGAATTCGGTATGACGCCGCTGTTCACCGTTCAGGAGTTACGCGGGGCGGGAGTGGGCATCGTATTGTACCCGCTGTCTGCTTTCCGGGCAGCCAACAAAGCCGCGCTGAACGTCTTTCAACATATCCGTCAGGACGGCACACAAAAAGCCGTAATCGATACCATGCAAACCCGCAAGGAGCTGTACGACAGTATCGGCTACTACGGTTACGAAGAAAAATTGGATAACCTTTTCAAGCGCAAATAATCATGTCTGAAAATCAAACAACAGCCCCGAAGCCCAAGAAAAGCGTGGCCTTATCCGGGGTGGTAGCGGGGAACACAGCGCTGTGCACGGTAGGAAGAAGCGGCAACGACCTCCACTACCGGGGCTATGACATCCTCGACCTGGCCGAAGGCGCTCAATTTGAAGAAGTCGCCTACCTGCTTATCCATGGGTCGCTCCCGGACAAGACGGAGCTCGCTGCTTATCAAAAAAAATTGAAATCCTTCCGCGGTCTGCCAAAGCCGTTGAAGGAAGTTCTGCAGCAGCTTCCGAAGTCGGCCCACCCGATGGATGTCCTGCGCACTGCTGCTTCCACGTTGGGTTGTATCGAGCCCGAGCGCGAAGACCACAATCCTGCGGGCGCAAGGGATATTGCTGACCGGCTTCTGGCATCTTTTCCCTCGGCGCTCCTCTTTTGGTATCATTTCTCGCACAACGGGAAGTTCATCGAAGTGGAGACAGATGACGATACGATCGGGGCGCACTTCCTGCACCTGCTGCACGGCAAAAAGCCGCCGGCATCCGCACAAAAGGCCATGCAGATCTCCCTGAACCTGTACGCCGAACACGAGTTCAACGCTTCTACCTTCACCGCCCGGGTAATCGCTGGTACCGGTTCAGATCTATATTCCGCTGTTACCGGTGCGATCGGCGCCTTGCGCGGCCCAAAACATGGCGGCGCCAATGAGGTGGCCTATGAGATCCAAAGCCGTTACAGCACACCGGATGAGGCCGAGCGGGATATCCGTGAGCGGCTCGGGAGAAAAGAGGTCATTATCGGTTTTGGGCATCCGGTCTATACCGTTTCCGACCCTCGGAACGTGGTGATCAAAAAAGTATCGCAGCAACTTTCCGTACAAACGGGCGACATGCGGCTTTTCGATATCGCCGAACGGCTGGAGACGCTGATGTGGAACGAGAAAAAGATGTTTCCCAACCTGGATTGGTTCTCGGCCGTATCCTACCATCTGATGCAGGTTCCTACATCCATGTTCACTCCGCTCTTTGTCATTTCGCGCGTTACCGGCTGGAGCGCCCATGTGATCGAACAACGGGAAGATGGAAAAATTATCCGGCCGAGCGCGAATTATACCGGACCCGAAAACAGAGAATTCATCCCGATCGAAAAACGATAAACATGTCTGCAGACCACTCAAACGAACGGCCCCAACCCGATAAGGTTCTTGTCGATATCGCGAATTACGTGCTCAATTACAAGATCGGAAATGATCTCGCCTGGAAAACGGCCCACTATTGTCTGCTGGACACGTTGGGTTGTGGTCTTGAAGCGCTGACCTATCCCGCCTGCACAAAACTCCTGGGCCCGATCGTCCCGGGAACGATCGTCCCGAACGGCGCGCGGGTTCCTGGAACATCGTTTCAACTCGATCCGGTGCAGGCCGCCTTCAATATCGGTACCATCATCCGCTGGCTGGATTTTAATGATACCTGGCTCGCGGCCGAATGGGGGCACCCTTCCGACAACCTGGGTGGAATCCTGGCGACCGCGGACTGGCTATCCAGAACAGCGGTTGCCGGAGGAAAAGCCCCACTTCGGATGAAAGATGTGCTGGACGGCATGATCCGCGCACACGAGATCCAAGGGGTGCTGGCGCTGGAGAATTCGTTTAACAAGGTTGGGCTCGATCACGTCTTATTGGTCAAGCTGGCCTCCGCCGCCGTTGCGGGCTGGCTGATCGGCCTTTCCCATGACGAGATAATAAATGTTTTGTCGCTTGTCTTCGTCGATGGGCAGGCATTGCGTACCTACCGCCATTCCCCAAATACCGGGAGCCGTAAATCCTGGGCCGCGGGGGACGCCACTTCGCGGGGTGTACGACTCGCCCTGATCGCAAAGACCGGCGAAATGGGTTATCCTTCCGTACTGACCGCCAGAACCTGGGGCTTCTATGATGTCTCGTTCAAAGGGCAGTCCTTTAAGTTCCAGCGGGAATATGGTTCCTATGTGATGGAAAACGTGCTGTTCAAGATTTCCTTTCCCGCGGAATTTCATGCCCAGACCGCCGTGGAAGCGGCGATGACGATCCACGGGAGGCTCGCGCAGGTGGGGAAATCAGCCGCGGACATTAAAAAATTGACCATCCGCACGCATGAAGCCGCTATCCGGATCATCGACAAGAAAGGTCCCCTCAACAACCCCGCCGACCGGGATCATTGCATCCAATACATGGTGGGAGTGCCCCTGCTTTATGGAAGGCTCACCGCCGCCGATTATGAAGATAACGTAGCCGCCGATCCCCGAATCGATGCGCTTCGCGATAAGATCGTCTGTATCGAAGACCCCCAATTTACAAAAGACTATCACGACCCGGAAAAACGCTCGATCGCCAATGCGCTGACTGTCGAGCTCGCGGATGGCAGCAAACTGGAGGAGGTTGTCGTGGAATATCCCATCGGTCACAAACGGCGGCGGGAAGAAGGGATTCCCAAACTGCTCCAGAAGTTCAGGATCAACCTGGCCCGCAAGTTCCCTGAAAAACAACAACGGCTCATTCTCGAAGGAGCACTCGATTTTGACCGATTGATCAATACGCCCGTGCATGAATTCATGGACCGTATGGTCATTTAGACCGGAAAGCCAACAGGGAGGCGAACGTAATCACGGCTGCGACACATAGATAGTACCCCACCGAAGAAAGCCCATATGTTGTTGCCAGCGCGGTAGCCAGATAGGGCGTCAGGGATGCGCCGATGATCCCGGCCAAAGTAAACGCCAGCGAAGATCCCGTATAGCGAACCGCCGGCGGAAAAATCTCGGCCAGCGCCGTTCCAAGCGGACCATAGGTCAATCCCATCAGGAACATCCCTACCGCCAGAAAGACCCCGGTAATGGTCAGGCTTCCAGTGCTAAAGAAGGGAGAAAAAACCAGCCCGTAAAAGAAAATGCCCGCCGTCGCCACCAACAACATGCTGCGCCGACTGAATTTGTCGGCGAGGGCCGCAGATAGCGGTATACCCAGGCCAAAAAATAGCATCGAGATCAATTGAATGATCAGAAAGCTACCCCGGTGGAAGCCCAATTTCGCGGTCCCCCAGCTCAACGTAAATACCGTCAACAGGTAGAACAAAAGGAACGTGGTTATCGATGCTGCCGTGCCCAGGATGATTGCCCTGCGATGCCGCGTGAAAACTTCGGCCACGGGGATGCGCACCCGCTCGTTCTTCGCGACGATATTCAGGAAGTCCGGGGTTTCGGTAAGCTTTAACCGGACATACAGGCCCACCCAAACCAGTATAGCGCTGGCAATAAACGGGATGCGCCAGCCATAGTCAAAAAATTGCCGATCGGTCAGGGTATTGTTCAGGATGAGGAAGGTGCCGGTGGATAATATAAATCCAATTGGTGCGCCAAGTTGGGGGAACATACCATACCAGGCCTTCCGGTGCGCCGGAGCATTCTCCGTAGCCAGCAGGATGGCGCCACCCCATTCGCCGCCAAGACCAAGACCCTGCCCAAAACGAAAAAGTGCCAGAAGAGCAGGCGCGGCAATCCCGATCGAGTGATAGCCAGGCAAAAGTCCAATGGCAACTGTAGATGGCCCCATCGTCATCAGCGCCGCAACCAACGTAGCTTTCCGGCCTTTCCGATCCCCAAAATGCCCGAACAGGGCGGAACCTAGAGGTCGCGCAAAAAAAGCCAGTGCGAAAGTGGCCAAAGATTCCAATGTCGCATTGGAAGGGTCGCTCGCCGGGAAGAATAATCGCGGAAATACCAATACTGCCGCCGTGGCGTAAATATAAAAATCAAAAAACTCGATCGTGGTGCCGACAAGGCTCGCCACCAAAATCCGTTTAGTAGAATTCATACGATTCAAATGATCGTGACCAGGCCGCTATCAGTACGGCAGTAAACCCGAGCCTGCCGAAAAATCCCGCCAGCTCCCTCAGGCTCGTTTTCCTATCCACGCATTAACTTCTCCAGGTAATTATAACTATTGGCGATATTCTCGAGCGGCTTCGGCGCCTGATCCTGCTCGACAAAAAAATACTTCATCCCCGATTGGCCCGCGTTGTCAAAAATCCGCTTGAAATCAATGACACCGGACCCGACTTCAGCCGGGGACATCGTTGTCTTGTCCAGATCTTTCACATGCCAGAGCGGATACCGACCGGGATGGAGTTTGAACAATTCGACGGGGTCCTGCTTGGCTTTGGTCGCCCAAGCCAGATCGAGTTCCATTTTCACCAGGTGCTTATTCGTATTGCCGAGAATATAGTCAAATGGGCGATGCCCTTCAACTTCATCAAATTCCGTTACGTGGTTGTGATAGGCGAACTGAACACCGTTCTTTTTGCATGCTTCTCCCGCCTTGCTAAACACGTCGACAGCTGTTTTTATTTCATCCATCGTACTTACGGGAATGCTGGAGCAAACCAGGTAGCTTAGCCCGCCCTCGGCGGCCTCGTCAGCCAGTTGTTGATAATTTTCCGTGAGATTTTCCGTCTTGGGCCTATTTTTCATGCGCTCCGCGATTTGCTGTATACGGGCGGAATCCTGTGCCGTCTTCGCCATTTTCATCATTCGGTCGATCGAAAAGGCCGCGCCGCCTACATGCGCGGACCGCCAATGCATGCCGGCATCTTTGATCATCGCGGAAAGTTCCTTTGGCGTAAGACCATACCAGTTGCCTTTCATCGAGCCGGCGCTTTCCATTTGTGTATACCCGATTGCGGCCACTTTTTGCAATGTTCCTTTGGGGTCTGTCGTCATTAGCTCGCCAAGCGTGTAGAGCTGGAGACCGATCCGCATCTTTGGCTTATTTGAAAATAATCCGGCCGCGTGGCCAAATTGTGGCAGCAATACGGCCGAACTCGTAACCGTCCCTAATTGCTGAAGGAATTTTCTTCTGGATGGCATGGCAAAAGCTTTTGTGGTGATTAAGTCGTTAAATATACGACATTTCACAACGCGGCCGATCCATCACGGCATCGCTCTATCGGATCAGGATCACCGATCCGCTGGCGCGGATGCTCTTGCGGGTTACCGCGTCCTCATATTGAATTTCCCAAACATAAGTTCCCGGCGGTTGCGGGTGACCGTCAAAAGTCCCGTCCCAGCCAACACCGCTATTTGTAGTTTCAAATACCCGCATTCCCCCGCGGTCGTAGACAGCAAATCTTTTTATTTCAATAGAAAGAGAAGGTGGAAGACGAAATACGTCATTTTTCCCATCGCCGTTTGGGGTAAACGCGTTGGGCATGGCTAATGGATAGTAAACAACGACGGTTTCCTTTCCGGATGCCTGGCAGCCATTATTGGTTGTAACCGTCAATTGGTAGGTAGTCGTGCCAACTGGGTCCGCAACGGGCGAAAGGATATCGGGATTATTCAAACCGGTAGAGGGAGTCCACCAGAAGGTACCGGTCGCCCCGTCGACTATTGGACTTAGCAAAGAGGCCGTACCGCCTTTTATGACGATGGTATCCGGAATGAACGTCACTACCGGTCGGGGGTAGATGGTCATCGGTATGGAATTTTGGGAAGAGATCGATACATAACAAGGACTGTAGCTCGTCAAAATGCAGTTCACCACGTCGTTGTCCTGAAGAGAGGCGATGATAAGCGTATCGCTGTTCGCACCGGTGTTTTTTCCATTGACCTGCCATTGAAAGGCTGGCGTAGGACCCGCATTCTCCGCCGAAGCAGTGAATACGAGTGTATCGCCGGTACATTCGGCCGTCGAATTGGCGGAGATCGAAAGACTTGCCGGTGGTATCGGTAAAATGGTAATGGCGTTGGTGGTATCGCTACATCCTGCGACATCCGTGACTACCGCAGTATAAGTGCCCGGAACAGTCGGTACGTAGATCGTGTCGATCGTGCTGGCTGGTTTGAATTTTTCTGATATAGTGCTAATAATAGCATTCGAAAAGAAAATATCTCCGATGCTATCAACAAAAAGGCCATAGGATCCAATGAAAATGGAGGGAGCATCGCTCCCAATTCCACCGTATGCTACGGTAACCCCGTTGGTGGCGCTTGTAGACCCCGGCGGAAATTCCTGCACCCGGTTGTTTTCCATATCGTCTACAAATAAGTCGCCACTTCGATCCAAAAATACAGCAGACGGGTCCAGCAATTGATTGGAGCCGGCCCCGGGACCATTTCCGCCGGCTACGGTGATCGCATTAGTAGCGCTGGTGGAACCAGCGGGAAACTTCTGAACACGCTGATTACCTTGGTCGGCGACGAAAAGGTTGCCATTTCCATCCACAATACCGCAATACGGCCCCGACAGCTGGTTTGCAGCTGAACCCGCGCCATTCCCACCCCCGATAATAATTCCATTTGTGGCGCTGGAAGAACCAGGCGGAAATTCCAGTAACCGGTTATTTGAGTAGTCTGTTACGTAGAGGTTGCCGGATGCGTCAAGATAAACGCCGGTAGGCTCAAATTGGTTTGCGGCCGAACCTACGCCATTTCCTCCGGCGATAGTAACTCCCTTGGTTGCGCTGGTGGAACCAGGCGGAAATTCCTGTATCCTGCCATTATAAGTATCCGCAACATATAAATTTCCGATCGCATCTACAAATATGGCATCGGGGCCGCTCAATTGGTTTGCCGCCGGTCCTGGCCCGTTACCCCCCGCAACCGTTGTCCCATTGATTCCGAAGTAAGAGCCCATTGGAAATTTCTGGACCCGGTTATTTTCGGCATCTGCGACATATACATTACCCGAGCGGTCCAAAAATATTCCCAAGGGATAGCTGAGCTGATTGGCGGCAGTCCCTTGCCCTTCACCTCCTGCAAATTGGTAAAAAAGTTGACGGTAGGATACTGTGGCCAGGACGGTCGTATCGACAGTATTTCCGTTATACCAGGTTATTCTGCCAAAAAAGCTACTGGCGGAGCCGACAAACAACGTATCAGCTCCTAGACAAAGGCTATCATTGGTTCTCAACGTCGATGGAAATGCGCATTGCGCTGAACAGTGATAGCCTATCGTCATGAAAACAAAAAAAACAAGGCCATTTTTCATAACCAGGCACTACCGCTCAAAAATACTGCTTTTTGGCGTTGTATTGCCTTATTCGGTCCTGAAGCTTTTGACGGGGTTGGCGCTGGCTGCCCGGATCGCCTGCGTACCGACGGTCACCAGCGCCAGCGCCTGGATGATGAGCGCAGTCCCCGCAAAGGTGCCAACAGTCAGATGTGTTCGATAGGCATAGTTGTGCAGCCAGTCTTCCATCAGGTAGCCCGCTACCGGGGCAGCGATCGAAAATGCCAGCACGATGAGGACCACAAAATCCCTTACCAGCAAGACAAAGATATTTGAAATGCTCGCACCCAGTACGCGTCGGATACCGATCTCCTTTGTCCGCGTCTGTGCCGAGCAGGTCGCCAGACCAAAAAGCCCAAGACAGGAAATAACAATCGTGACGAGCGCGAAAACGTTGAACAGCAGGCCGACCCGCTGGTCGGCCCGGTATATCTTGTCAAAATCATCCTTCAGGAAAGAATACGAGAAGGCGTAGGCGCCATCATATTGTTGCCAGAAATGGCGAACGGCGGCGATGCTTTCGGCGGCGTGGCCGGGCCGGGTCCTGACCTACAAAACCCGGGCGGCGCTGTCAAACGTCAGAATGAGGGGATGTACCTCCTCTTTTAACGTAGCATAGTTGAAGTCTTTGACCACGCCGATAATGGTCCCGCGAATATCGTGAAGGACAAAGGTCTTTCCGATTGGGTCCTTCATGCCCATGGCGTCCACTGCGGCCTCATTGAGGATATAGTGGGTGCTGTCGGCAGGCGATCCGGTGAAGTTGGAGCCAGCGGTGAGCCCGATTTTCAGGCTGGGGATAAAATTCTCATTGACCTAATTGCTGAATCTGAAAGGCCGGGTCTCGTGGGAGGGCAATTTAAAGGAGATGCGTGGTTTATGAGCGAACCTCTAATATTCGACACTTCGGTGTGGATTGATTTTTTAAAGGATAAAAGCAATCCGGAAGCTGATCTTCTGACGTCTTATATTGACCAGGAAGATCAGGTATTGCTAATTCCGACCATATTGCAGGAAGTATTACATGGAATTCGCGAAGACGCACAATACCGGCAGATTAAAGAGATTTTCTCTTATTTCACTGTATTACAACTTTCGCCGGTCCAAGCCGCTATAGGCGCTGCAGAATTATACAGAGGTCTGCGTAAAAAAGGGGTAACTATTCGAAAGAGCAATGATTGCCTGATTGCCTTTTATGCCATCGAGTTTTCAACACCGCTTGTCCACCTGGATAGTGATTTTGAGCTTATCGGTAAGCATTCCAAACTCAAAACCTGGCATTCACAATCTTGATAGCATGGTAAATCAATTTAATGGGTCGCCCTGGCAGGACAATTCCCGAACCGGTTTCTGTTCGATCTAAGGCGACTAGCCGCCATAATAAATTGAATGTCAGACGTTTAAGTTTCGTTTTTCGTTTTATACATTCATTCCTCAAAAGTGAAGGGAATGGTAAAGGCTTTGACTATACCCTCATAAAAGGCAGCCTTTCTTATATGCCCGCCACCTAGTCTCCAGAAATGAGGTGACATCAGTCAGCGATTTAGTGTAACCTCCGCAACCAAAATTACGTCTTATCAAAGGCTGATTCGGGATAATGTAGTTTTTAATTAATGCAGCAACAGTCATGATAAAAAACTATTTAAAAAGCGCCGTTCGTAATATCAAGCGGCACCCGTTCATTTCTTTCATTAACATATTTGGTTTGACCGTTGGTTTAACCTGCTGCCTGCTTATTATTACTTATATTATCAATGAGCTCAGCTATGATAAATTTAATACCAATGCGAAGAATATCCGCAGGGTGACGCGCATTTTTTATGCCAGTAAGAATGTGGAGAGCCTGCACCTAAGCGCGATTGCGCCGCCGTTTGGGCCTTTGCTGCAAAGCGCATTTCCCGATATTAAAAAAATAACACGGGTTTTGCCTATCCGCACTACAGCCTTTCACTATAAGGACAAGCTGTTTAACGAACAGAATAGCGTCTTTGCCGATGAAAACTTCTTCGACTTTTTCACTGTACCTGTGGTTATAGGCGACCATAATAATGCGCTGAAAGAGCCTTATAGCATTATACTGAGCGAGGCCATGGCCAAAAAATATTTTGGCGATACCGACCCGATTAACAAAGGCATATTTCTGGATAACATTTTCCTGGGTAAGATTACACATGACTTCAAAGTTACCGGTGTATTTAAAGCTCTCCCTGCCAACTCGCACATGCACCCCGACATACTAATGTCGTTCAGTACCTTAAAAGATCCGGCAATTTTTGGCGCGAACAGCTTAGAAAACGATTTTGGCGATAATGCCTTTTTCACCTACCTGCTTTTCCCGAAGGACTATAATACCGACAGGATTGAAAGCCAATTGCCTGATTTCCTGGATAAATACGTTCACCTTGGCGGCACGGCCGGAAACGCTAAAACACACGATGGCACCAAACTTACGTTTGAAAAACTAACCGACATACACCTGCACTCTCATCTGGATGATGAGTTTGAAGAAAACGGAGATATCAAAAGAGTATACATATTTTCGGCTATCACCCTGTTTATTTTGCTGATAGCCTGCATCAACTACATGAACCTATCCACCGCACGTTCGGTATTGAGGGCAAAGGAAATTGGTGTTCGCAAGGTTATCGGGGCTCAGCGAAAGGAGATCATTAGCCAATTTTTAAGTGAATCGGTACTGGTCACCTGGTTTGCGCTTGCACTGGCCATGGCGGGAACGGCGTTACTGCTGCCAATGATAAACCACTTGGCAAACACCAATCTCGCGTTTAACAGCCTGCTGCAATGGCAAATTTTAGTACCCGTTTTGTTCCTGCCGTTTATAATAGGCCTCATCAGCGGTATTTACCCGGCCATTTTTATGTCGTCGTTTTTACCGGTGAAGGTTTTGAAAGGTATAATAAAAACCGGCTCAGGCGTAGTGTCCTTTCGCAAGGTGCTGGTTGTTTTGCAGTTTTCTATTTCGATTATCCTGATAGTAGCCACTACCGTGGTGTACCGTCAACTGCAATACATTCAAAAAGCCGATTTAGGTTTCAATAAGGACGCCGTTTTAACAATGGGGTATGTCGGACAGCTACATCCTCAATATGATGCGTTTAAAGCAGATTTACTTAAAAACACAGCGATAAAGGAGGTTGGCCGTTCATCGCGTATTCCATCAGGCCGCTTGCTCGACTTCCAAGGCGGTTCGGTTTTGGTAGATGGCGTAATGAAACCCATTAAAGGCGACCTGAAATGCATCAGCACCGATTACGGCTTTATACCCACTTATGGCATGAAAATGGCCGCCGGACGCAATTTCTCTACAGCGTTTTCAACCGACACCAATAACTTTATTGTAAACGAGGCGGCGGTACGGTCGCTGGGCTGGAAAACCCCGCAAAATGCTATCGGTAAGGATATTACGTATGGAGATGTTAGCGGCAAAGTTATCGGCATCGTTAAGGATTTTCACTTCGAGTCGTTGCACCAGGCAATTACTCCGCTGTTATTTCGATTGCCATCGAATAACGGTTATCATGTACTGTCGGTAAAGATAAATAGTCGCAATGTCCAAACCGCAGTGAGTTCGCTGCAAGCCACCTGGCATAAATATCTGCCCGACACACCTTTTGATTTTACCTTTCTGGATGATAAATTCCGTCAACTATACAACAGCGAACAACAGCAAGGCAACCTTTTTACTATATTCTCGTGTATCGCTATTTTTATCGCTTGTTTGGGGCTATTCGGATTGTCGGCGTTTACCATTACCCAGCGGGTTAGGGAAATTGGCGTACGAAAGGTACTGGGAGCAAGTGTGCGGCAAATTGTACTTGAGTTATCAAAAGATTTCCTGCTGTTAGTTTTGATTTCAGCTGTAATAGCCTTCCCGGTAGCCGGATGGTCGATGCATGAATGGCTGGCTGATTTTGCTTTCCATACCGAAATGAGCTGGTGGATATTTGCAGCAGCAGGCATTATAGCGCTGATTATAGCGTTTGTAACTATCAGTTTTCAATCCATTAAAGCAGCACTGGCTAATCCGATGAAGAGCCTGCGAAGCGAATAACATATCGAGAGGGTTTTCTTAAAAAGTAATAAAAGGTTCCAGGATTCGAACCTTTTAAAGGGATGTATATAAAAGCCTGATCAAGAAGCCTAATTTGCCAAAAATACTGAAACCCGCTACCAGAGCGGGTTTCAAAATTTAGTCGGGAAGACAGGACGCACCGTTTCGGTGGACGAGATTGAAATTCAATATCTTATTATCATCGGCGGATCGCTACTCACCTATCTACTCACTGGCACCGATAGACTTGAAAGAGCTATTGTCAAAGAAATGGATTATCGTCTACTATATTGTGTGATTAAAGATACCAAATCATCCAGTAGGAACAAAAAATAATGACCGCTAATTGACATCCTGGATTCGAAATTCGTGCGACCAGTCTTACCATCCTGTCATAGGCGAATGTCAGTCTGATTCACTCTATTTGCGTGGACGCCTGTTTTTTTGTAGGTTTGCCCTATGTACACTAAGGACCAGATATTAGACTTACTCAGCAGGAAAAAGCCTGAATTGCAAGGCCGTTATCCTATTTCTGAATTAGGGCTATTTGGCTCCTATGCTCGCGGGGACAACAATGAAAAAAGCGATATTGATATTCTGGTCGATTTCAATGGTCGCATCGGTATCGGATTTATCAAATTAGCGCATGAATTAGAGGATCTATTCAAACAAAAAATCGATCTCGTTTCCCGCCGAGCCATCAAGCCCCGTTATCTTCCTTTTGTGGAAAAAAGCCTGATTCATGTCTGAAAGAGATATCCCGTCACTGCTCCAGGATATTCTCGAAGCCATCGGCAACATAAAGGATTTTACAACAGGTATAACTTTTGAGATGTACTTGGTTGATCTTAAAACCAAGCACGCTGTTGAGCGGAATTTTTCAATTATCGGAGAAGCAGTGGCAAGAATCGACAAGTCTTTTAAAGATAGACACTCCTCTGTTGACTGGCGGGAAGTTAAAGATTTCAGGAACATCATTGTCCACGATTATTTTGGTATTGATGATTCGATAGTTTGGGATATCATAAACCTAAATCTGGATCAGTTAAACAAAGACATTCTTGTTATTCTGGCCTCTCTATCATGAATCGTAGCGGGTAAAGTACAATTTGGCCTTCCAAAATTCTCGAACAATATTTGGATCTAAAATAAATTCTGTCTATAATGAGAACCCGGGTAGTCCGAGGGAGATTCAGTGCTTTTATGGCCAAAATAATTATTTTTATTTTAGTCTTGTTGATTGGCTTATTTGTTCTCAATCATTTCTTATTTACTCAGGATTCTTCTGCCAATTCAGTTCCGCCGAGAAGAGCCCCAAAGGGAGAATGCCTTATGTTGGTCAATACGGACGGGTTGGATGCTGATTTTTTCTATAGTAAATCTCAAAGTCCGAAGAAGGCCGTTGTTTTATTAGGCGGATCTGAAGGAGGAAGGTATTGGAGCTATCATCAGGACTTCGTTCAGGAACTTGTCAATCAAGGATTTTGCGTTTTGTCACTTGCGTACTTTGGAACAAATAGGCTGCCAAAGAATCTCAGAGCTATTCCATTAGAATATTTTCACAAAGCATTTCTATGGTTATCGGCACAAAAGAATTTAGTTATACCAGACAATTATGCAATTGTTGGTGTTTCTCGAGGAGCAGAGTTGGCTTTGCTGTTGGGCAGCCGGTTTCCACAGGTCAAGGCAGTAGTTGCAATAGACCCTAGTTCAGTGGTCTTCCCAGGCCCTCCGACGAGTTTGTTGGACGCCGTTGGCAAAGAGCATTCCGCATGGAGCGATAAAGGCCGGGAACTTCCTTTTGTTCGGATACCCTATTCCTGGACTACTCTTAAAGGAATGGCTTCGGGTAAAAGGACGCGGATGTTTGAAAATGCGCTGGAAGATACTTTACAAGTGAACGCCGCGGCCATACCGGCAGAGAAAATTCACGGTCCTGTTCTTCTGGTTTCCTTCAAGCATGACCAAGTCTGGCCTTCCCCTCTTATGTGCGACCAAATTGTAATACGCTTGCGTGACAGCAGTTTCAATTTTTATTATGCACATGCAGACTATAATGGAGGCCATTCAGACTGGTGTATACCGGCCTGTCATACAAACATTCTAACCTTCTTAAATGAAAGATTTTTGAAGGACTGAACTCGATCCTTGAATGAAAAATGCATGAAAAAAGCTGTCCGAATTATGTCCGAACAGCTTGCAATTAACTGAAAATCAATCTATTATGGAGTCGGGAAGACAGGACGCACCGTTTCGATGGACGATATTGAAATTCAATATGTTATTATCATCGGCGGACCGCTACTCACCTATCTACTCACAGGCACCGATAGACTTGAAAGAGCTTTTGTGAAGAACCATAACTTGCTCCGTGATTCAATCTTTCACAAAGATAAATAAAATACCAAATGGCGGGAAAAAATGACGATTGACCGTGCCGTCAAGGATTCGAAACTTTGAATAACGTATGGTCATATCTCCAACCCGCGGAGGTGGCTAAATTGAATATCCAAAAATAGGTTACTTGTGTAATTAACCCCATTCCCTTGGCTGGACGTTCTCCGGAGGGGGGCCGGCCGGCAATATTCGAGGCATAATAAATGAGGCTTCCCAACTACCGTTTAAACACCCCTTTTTCAAATTAAAATTTTGTACCTTTAAAGATAACTATTCAGTATGAATTGGAAAGAACACATATCTTCCGATCCCTCTATAATGTTTGGCAAGATGGTCATCCAGGGCACGCGAATTCCGGTGGAGTTAATCTTGGAGAAGTTGGCTTCGGATTATTCTTTTGATGACTTAAAGGAAGCCTATCCTCATATAACGACTGCCGATATTCAGGCCTGTCTACTTTACGCTGCCGATAATACCAAACATGAAAAGACATTAGCGGTTGCTTAAATGAAATACCAGATTGTAGCCGACGAAAGTGTGGATTTCAGAATTGTCATCCAATTGAGGCAAATTGGTTTGACCGTGTATGCTATTGTCGAACAACAGCCTTCCATAAAAGACGAAGAAGTGTTATCGATTGCAAACGAAAATGATGCTTTACTGATAACGGAAGATAAAGATTTCGGAGAATTGGTTTTTCGCCTTCAATTACCCCACCAAGGTATACTGTTGATCAGAATTGCTGATGCTCAGGAGAAGATTGAGTTTGTTGTTCGAACTATTGCTAAGTATTATCCGGAGCTGCTTAGTAAATTCTCCGTCATCAATGGCAATAAGCTTAGAATTAAGGAATAGAAGCAACCCCACTCACATGCTTAAGCGAATCTTCCTTGGATTATCCGTAGCTCTTTTTTTGATTAGTTGTAACAGTCATTCGGCTACCAAAGCCGGTATAGATTCTCCTGCGGGCTTTCCAGCAGACAGTGGCCGACAAAAAAATACCTATACCACCGAGATACTTACAATTGCTCCTGCATTATTAAAGAAATACAAGGAAGCTTGCCAGCGTGATACCGTCGCTTATGATAAAAAATTTGTTTCTAATTTTTTCAACCTGATAGAGCGGTTCAACGGCAAAAAGCTGGATACAACTATTCTAACTTTCGGAAATATAGATGGCGGCCTGGATAAGGATACGATATTCAGCAGGGTCTACTATGATGGGGACAGCGTCTATGTAGACTCGAAGTGGATAAAGAATAATCATATCCTATGGAGGGAAAAATACGCCGACCCGTATACGGAATTAAATGCAGACCTTTTAGATAGCAGCAGGAATACGTGGGTATGCTTCGCTGTAGGTGTTCTGTATGGGCCTCCTGATTTCTATCCCCGGACCGAGATGCAGGCCAACTCTATGGTATACAGTCAAGGTGTCGAGGATTTGGACAGTGCAGGGATCCATACGGACGTCGAAAAATATAGGACCTACCTGCAGGACTTCAAAGGGGAATTTATAACCTGCGGGCAGCCGGAATCCCGGGAGCGTTTATGGATTTGGTACAAACCGGCCGGTCGGATGATTACTTACTACCAGCCTTGACAAATCATTTGCTTTTATTCATTTAATGCCGAAATAATAATAAATATTTTCTTGTGGCACACAAAAGAAGAGGCCAGCTAACCGTTTCCGGTGAATGGGCTAAGTACCTTAGGAAGCTATTTCGTAGAAGGTTTTGGAAGCGTGAACGAAAAGCCGGAAAAAATTTGATCCTGCAGGAACGACAGAATCTCGATTTGACGTCAACAAATTGCGAGTTCGAATCCAGGAAAGACGCAGTAAATTAGTCATTGGAAAAAGACATTCAGTGAGTTACGATTTCGCTCACAAAAAAACTCACCTAATCACTCGCAACAGTAACCGAAAATCGGCTGATTAAAGGAAAAATTGACAACAAAAAACGCTGTAAATCAATGACTTACAGCGTTAGTCGGGAAGACAGGATTCGAACCTATTAACTTATATAAACCCATATCCCTTTCGCGTATGCGACCTTTTTTTCTAATTGTTTCCTTCCTTCTCATCTCCTGCCATCAATTGCCGCAGGGTCAGACCGAATATTTTTTTAAAAAGGTTCACATCAAAGACCCAAGTATCCTACTGATAGAAAACACCGGAATAATTCCTGGAAATGCGAGATTTATTAAGTACCCCTATTGGGATACGACCACCACAATTCGATTTGCCTCGCTGATCGGTACCCCAACAGCTTCCTTTGTGTTCTTCCTTGGCAAAAATTACATAACCGATTGCGATATATGTATGTCGGAAAAAATTGGCCAAATCCAAAACCTCTCAAAAGCCGGTAACTT
Source organism: uncultured Chitinophagaceae bacterium (assembly GCA_963846405.1). GTDB lineage: Bacteria > Bacteroidota > Bacteroidia > Chitinophagales > Chitinophagaceae > Puia. The sequence goes on from CAWJVU010000001.1 coordinate 215,643, forward strand.
CCAAGTCCTTTTTATCACAGACAACCGTGATAGCCGCGAAATGGCCGTATTCAGAAATCGTCATAATATCGATAAATTATATATATTTGAGAACCCGAGCTCAGCCATAGCCCAATATGACTACACTTGTTTTATCGCGCCGACTAAATAATTAATTTACTAAGTCCCATGTCAAGATCATTTATCAAGCTGGCCATACGTAACATCCGAAAGAACCTGATCCATTCCATAATCAACTTGGTCGGATTAACCGTCGGATTTTCTGCCTGTATGATTGCAGCAATGATTATCTGGAATGCACTGTCTTACGACAGACAATGGACCAATAGCAGGGAATTGTACCGAATATTAACTATCGACCAAAGTGGTAAGACAGCGGATCGCAATGTCAACACATTGACGGGACTGGGGCCAGCATTGAAACAAAATTTTCCGTCTATAATAGAATTTTGCCGGTTACGCAATGTCCGGATGAATCTGGCTATCGATAGCTCCGATGGTGGCATCTGGTCAAATTGTCTTGCTAGCGACCCCGGAATACTGAAAATGCTGGATATAAATATCCTCGAAGGCAATCCTGGCCAATTGATAGACGCCTATCCCAACCTGATCATCTCACAACGGTTGAAGGATATATTATTTCATAATTCGGACCCCATTGGCAAAAAAATAATCAGGACCTCCGACTACAACGTGCCGTACGAAGGGAAGAAGAAACAATACATCATCACCGGAGTCATGAAGGATCTCCCTGAGAATTCGCATTTCTTCGCCGATGCCCTGCTGCTGGACGGGCCCTGGCCCGGAGAAAACGATCTCGGCAATTCTTTCGGAACGGTAATGCAGCAGTACATCCTGATCAGGCCCAGAACAGATGTTTCTTCCCTCACGACAAACATCAACGATTGGTATATTCACTTGCGAGGAAAAGATGCATCCTCCACCCTCTTCTTCCAGCCCATTACAAGCATTAACCTTCATCCGGAAATTGGCAATGACCCGGACACCGCGGGAAGCATGCACAATATCTATATTTACCTTGGCATTGCAGCCTTGCTGATCATAATCGTTTCTTTTAACTATACCAACCTTTCCCTGGCTATTTCACTTCAAAGGATACCAGCCTTCGGAATAAGGTCCGTTCTGGGAGCCACCAGGTCTCAAATCATCCTTCAATCGCTGACAGAGTCATTCATTTTCTTTCTTATAGCATTTGCGGCTGCATTCCTGATATTTTTGCTTTCTCTCGGCCCCACCGGGAGATTTATCGGTCATGCACTAACACTAAGCGGGGTTCAATATACTTTGCTCTTCCTGCTCTGTGCCGGCATTTTGCTGACCATTGTTATCGGCAGCGGATTCTATCCCGCCTGGATACTTTCCCGTATCAATCCGGCAAAAACGATCCGGGGAAATTTTATCAAACTGCTAAATACCAACCATATAAGAAAGGTATTAATCGTTGGTCAATTCGCTATAGCGATTATCCTGTTTATATTTATCTCAACCGTCAGAAAACAGCTTAGCTTCATTGATCATAAAGACTTGGGATTTGACAAGGACAATTTATTATGCATCGATAATAACGTTTGGGGAACAAAAGGCACAGCATTCAAACAGGAGGTGCTTCGCCTCCCGGGAATTACAGCTGCCTGCATAAGTAGTTGGAACCCTGCTTTAGGCCAAGGCTATATGTCAACAGCTGTAAACGATCAAAAAGACAGCGCAAAAAAAATAAAGATCTGGTATATCAGTGGAGACCAAGACCTGCTCCCTACCCTTAGGTTTCATTTGCTGAAAGGAGATAGCCTTAGAGATAAGGCGCCGGATACCCTGCACCATGCGGCGAATTTCAGCGGGAACAATACTGATCCCATATTGATAACTGATTACACGGCAAATCTGTTCGACATAAGGAATCTTAATGTACCCGTTTCACTTCTTCAGGGTAAACCATCCGGTATCGTAGCAAACTTTAACAACGGCTCTCTTCACTTTCCGATAACACCCTGCGTTATTACCGACGTTTTCGACCCTCCCCGGGGATATATGTTGATCCGAACCACAGGACCGGCAAATAAGCAGCTCCCCGACCAGTTGCGCCATTTGTGGCGCCAATTCTATCCTGCGAAAATATTGGAGTTCAGTTGGATCAGTGATTCCTTGGCGCAGCAATATTCCAGCGAACAGAAATTGCAGGCATCTTTCACCTCATTGGGGTGGCTTAGCATTCTCCTCGCCTGTCTTGGCCTCTTCGGCCTGGTATCCTTTTCCGTTAACAATCGGAGCAAAGAAATTGGCATCAGAAAAGCACTTGGCGCATCTGCATCCGCCATCATATTCATGATTTCGGATGCTTACTTTAAACTCATCCTCATCGCCATCGTCATTGCTTCCCCGATCGCACTATGGATTGGATCAGCTTGGCTAAGTGATTTTGCATACCATATCGATCTAACCTGGGGGATGTTCGTCATAGTATGGCTGCTGATCTTCCTATTGGTATTATCAACTCTTTACATTACTGTCGCCAGAACCGCACTGCAGAAACCTGCTGTCGGACTACGGATGGAATAAGAACCTGCCTCGGCTATCTTCATTTCTGGAAAAATGATGTCCAAATTGGATAAAATTACTATTTTGGCCGCTCGCTTGCATAAGTCCGGAAGCCTGCGAGTCTTCCTCGGCCCGAATCAATGCATATAGTTTAAATCTCCTACAACAAAAAGCTGTCCGAAATATGTCCGAACAGCTTCTTAATAATTGAAAATCAACAAAAAAAGTCGGGAAGACTCACCCAATCACTCACTGACACCGATAGACTTAAAAGAGCTTTGCAAACGATCACGACCTATGTCGTGATACAATTCGCCACAAAGATAACTAAATTGTCAAAGGGCGAAAAAAAATGCCATTCTACCCGACATGCATGGATTCGAAGATTCAATAAACGATACTGCATCTCGCCCCAAACACAAAGCAAAAAAGCGCAACGAAAGAGCGTCCTACCCAGTGCTTTCTTCAATTTGACTAGTCCGTCCGTAGGGCTTTTACAGGATTCTCCAGCGCGGCCTTGACAACTTGCAGGCTGATCGTGATCAGGGCGATGGCTATAGTGGTGAAGCCGGCGGCGGCGAATATCCATAGGCTAATTGAGATGCGATACGCAAAGTCGGTTAGCCAATGGGACATCAGCCACCACGCGATGGGGGTGGCTATTACGAGGGCAAGCAGGATCAGTTTTAGAAAATCGACGGAAAGGAGTTGGAAGATGGTGGTGACGGTGGCGCCAAGCACTTTGCGGATGCCGATCTCTTTGCGGCGTCGTTCAGTGACGTGGATGATCAAGCCCAGGATACCGAGCGCGGCAAGAAACATGCTCAGGCTGCTAAAGAAGGTGAAGAGCTGCTGAAGGGTCGCTTCCTTTTTGTACTGGTCATCCACCATATCGGTCACCCATTTCAATTCCAGCGGTTTATCGGGGAAAAACGTGCGCCATTGTTTTGCGATATAGTCGCTTACCTGGTGTTCGTAGCCAGGCGTGACACGCACCAGCATGCCGCCGTATTGCGGGGAACGGTCTGCGATAATGATCGTCGGGCTCAGAGGCGTTCGCAGGGATTCCCTATAGAAGTCTTCGACGATACCTACCGGGCTGGTCAGTGCCCCTTTTATCGGCGTGTTCAAACTTTGGACGCCAAGCACCTTAGCCGTATAGTCGGTAATAACGGATGATTCGCCGGTCTCGATAGTTGCATTGGCTGCAGAGTCCATTTGCATAACCGAATCTTCGTCCACCTGGTCGGCGGCAAAAGATTTGTCAAGCAATCTTCCTTTTTCAACGTTTAGGCCGAGGGTTCTTGTCAGATCTATGTCGCCGATCAGATAGTCAACCTCCAGCTTGTTGCCAGGGCTTCCCGGGTCATCGATCTCTTTCATCATAAAAACGCCCCCCGATGGATACCATGGTGTGATGCTCGCGCTTATGATCCCGGGTTGGCGCAGCAATCCGTTTTTGAACGCTCCGCCCTGTTTATTCCAGAAAATATAACCGATCTGTAACAGGTTATTCCTGTTGAACCCAATATCTTTTCCCTTCATAAAGGACACCTGCTGGCGGACGACGATCAGCGCGACCAACACGATGATCGAGACGGTGAACTGCAACGTGACAAGCCCTTTGCGGATCAGCTGCTGGCTGCCGAACGGACTGAAAGACAATTTACCTTTTAAGACAGCCGCCGGTTTAAAGCCGGACAGAACACATGCCGGATAGATGCCCGAAAGCAAGCTGATGAGGAAGATGGCCAAATAGGCCAGGGCAAAAAGGGTGTATTGTGAGATAAAAGTCAGCGCCAATGGATGGCCCAGGTAACGCTGGATCAGCGGCAGGGCAACGGCATAGAGGAGTGTCGACAGGAGGGCCGAGACCAGAAAAAATAGAAGAGATTCGGACAGGAACTGACGGATCAGCTGGCTGCGTGCGGCGCCGAGCACTTTGCGTATGCCGGTTTCGGGCAATCGCTGGAGGGCGCGAGCCGTCGTCAGGTTGACGTAGTTGACGCAAGCTATCAGCAGTACGAGGAGGGCAATCCCTGAAAAAATATAGATGGTCCGGAAATCTCCTTTTACCTGTTGCGTGTTGGCAAAATCGGAGTGCAGGTAGACATCCTTCAAGGGCTGGAATTCATATTGAAACGGGTTCTTGACAGTCACGAAGGAGGCATACCACCGGTTGAATTTCGTCTGCAGCTGGCTGACATCCGTTCCCGGATTTACCAGGATATAGTTATCCGGTGCAAAGGTTCCGTTCATTTGTTTGGTCAGCGGCTCATTTCCGGGTTTCATTATAACGATCGCCTCAGCGCGAAACACGCTATTGGATGGGAGATCCCGGACGATGCCCGTTATCAAATACGGCTCGGGCTTGTCTCTGTAGGCGGAAAGGCTGTAGATCGTCTTTCCGACGGGGTCCTGGTGCAAATAATGTTGATGGCAAAAGCTTTCTGTCAAGACAATATTTCCAATACCGCTGACATAGTTCCGGCTGTTGCCGGCCACCAGACCCAGGTTGAGCATTTGCCAAACAGCGGTGTCGGCGTTGAGGGTTGAGATCTCGAGGCCATTCGGATCGGTATCGGTTAGACGGAACCGCTCCTTTCGGCTATTCAGACTACCGCCGGCTTTTACTTCCGGGTAGTCCGATAGCAGCTGGCTGGTCACGCCGAGAAAGGTGAAGGAGGTGAGGTTGTATAACCCTTCGCCCTTCCGGTCAACCGTGACGACGCGGTATAACCTGGCGCTGTTCGTCCATTGCCGATCGTAGGACAGGTCATCAATCACGACGGTCGCGACGATCATGCAGGCTGCGAGACCGATTGTCAGTCCGAGGACGTTGATGGACGAGTATATCTTGTTATGGGTAATAGCTCGGAGGGCTGTTTTCAAATAGTTAGCCATAGTGTTTAGCTATAAACGTTAATGTAGAATAGCAGCATTTGTGCTACTGAATAATAACAATTTGTCCAAATGCTTAGGCAAGATCGCCAAATATTCACCCTTTCACAAAATCAATTAATCCTATCAGATATTTCATGACTTCATGAATATCAATGGTCTGGGATTGTCCTAAGCCATTCATTAACAACATTTTAAAACTTTATTTAAATTCACTAACTTTACTGCATGAGAACCATAACCCTCAATATGCCTGATTCCCTCGGTATGGAAAATAGGGAGGTAGCCATGGTTTTGGCTAGCCGGCTCTATGAGCAAGGTAAGCTGTCGTTGGGTCAAGCAGCTGAAGTTGCCGGACTTAGCAAGAGAACCTTTGCCGAACTTTTGGGTTCTTACAATGTGTCCATCTTCAATTATCCTCCTTCCGATCTGTCAAGGGATGTAGCAAATGCCTAAGACAATTATTTCCGATACCAGTTGTCTTATTGTTTTGACCAATATCGGAGAGCTCGATTTGCTTCGCAAAACGTATGGATCAATTGTCACAACCGTCGAAATAGCAATAGAATTCGGCGAGCCGCTTCCTGATTGGGTCATTATTGAAAAAGTTTCGGATAAGTCCAAACAGCAGCTTTTAGAAATGCAGATTGATAAAGGTGAATCGAGTGCAATTGCCCTCGCGCTTGAGACACCCGAAAGTACAGTAATCCTCGATGACTATCGAGCCAGGAAAATAGCAGAATAACTAGGCGTCAACTACACTGGTACTATAGGGGTTATCATCAGGGCGAAAATTAATGGTGTCATTCCTTCTATAAGGCCAATCTTATCAAAAATAAAGGAAACTGATTTTCGACTATCCGTAGAAATTGAACGGCAAGCGTTGCTTGCAGCCGGTGAACTATAGCCGAAGCCAACCATCGCATAAATGAACCTCAACCGAAAGGATAAAAGAGTCTGTTAAGTTCGAATCCAGGAAAGACGCGCAAAATTAGTCATAGGAAAAAGACGTTCAGTGAGTTACGATTTCGAACACAAAAAAACTCACCTAATCACTCGCAACAGTAGCCGAAAATCGACCGATTTTAGGAAAAATTGACAACAAAAAACGCTGTAAATCAATGACTTACAGCGTTCAGTCGGGAAGACAGGACGCACCGTTTCGGCGAATGATCTTGAAAATCAATATGATATCATCATCGGCGGATCGCTACTCACCTATCTACTCACTGGCACCGATAGATTTTAAAAAGTTCTAGCCTCGGAAATGAGCTAATGTTTCCTTCATCTCCCTCCTAAAAATACCAAATTTTTCAGTGAGCAAGCAAAAATACCCCCCAATTTTCTCACACGGAATTCGAAAAAATCCGCCATTGACTTAAAGTAGATATTGGCTATGGTTTGCTTAACTTAGAGCTAAACGCTAATCTGGATCATGAAATTAATATGCAGTATTTGTGTTTTTAGTTTAATTAGTGCTTCAGAGGTTTCCTGCTTCACATCTCCTGGGACTTTTTCAGAATTATCGCGTACTTATTCACCAGACAGTACAAGGTATTTGCTCCAATATGATTACGTTCAAGGCGCATGGGACGGAGGCCGAACATGGTCCGTTGCCATTCTCAAATCGACAGACAGCGCGGTTCCTGCCAACATCAACTACTCATACTCAAGTTTGGACTTTGACAAGATCTATTGGGCAAATAAGAATACAGTTATACTTGAAGAGAAATACACCGAGTTTATTAGTCAGGGAAAATCAAATTTGAGAGATACTATTTTAAACGGAGTAAATATTAATATAGTTCAAAGAGATCCCATCGATTCCTCTTTCACGAGAAAAATCTTTTACCGTTCCACTTCGCCAAATGGAAAATATGAGATTGTCGTATATAAATATGTAAAGCCGGCTAATGGAAATTATTTCTTGAATATTTCTATTATCAACAAAGGCGATAGCATACCGAAATATGGAAACTTTTATATTTCGCGCTATGACTTTGATTGCTTCACCGACATCCGATGGGATAGTGCAAATGAATTAGACATCAAAGTTTCCGAAAGCTGTTATTACGCCTTTGCGGACTATCTCGTAAAAAACGGACCGGCCATCAAGTATAGAGTGCAAACCGACGATACAATTAAAGGAAACATACGGCCATACATGCAATGATAAAGAAAATGCGGGCCTAAACGGCGCTTAACACATTGAAGATCAAAACAAAATTAGAGATTGAATTTATTTTTATTATTTTTGAATCCGATGTACACCACAAACCAAATACTGGCCATTTTAAGGGATAAAAAGGAATACCTCCAAAAAAGGTACCCCATTTCCGAATTGGGCATTTTTGGTTCATATGCACGTGGGGACTTCAATGAAGAAAGCGATATCGATATTCTAGTCGATTTCAACAAGAGAATTGATGGCTTTGAATACATAAGGCTTGCCCACGAACTGGAAGACACATTCAAGCAGAAAGTCGATGTTGTTTCTCGCAAAGGCATAAAACCTCAATATTTACCTTACGTCGAGAAAAGCCTGATTCATGTCTGAGCGCATTCTATCTCTCCTTCTCCTGGACATTCAGGTCTCGATAAACAAAATCTTGGAATATACGGCTGGTTTGACCTTTGAGTCCTATGAAGCGGATTCGAAGACCAAAGACGCGGTAGAAAGAAATTTTGAGATTATTGGTGAAGCAGCTTCGCGAATTCCGGATGAATTCAAAAAGTTGCATCCAAATGTAGAATGGCGAATTATTAAGGATTTCCGCAATTTTATCATTCACGAATACTTTGGCATCAATAACCTGATAGTCTGGGATACTATTCAATACCGTTTACCAGATTTGCTGCACGAAATTACAATTTTGATTTCCGAAACAAGCTAGCCGTTTTGCAATGCCTAAAAACGGATTTCCAGAAAAAAATTGGCGCACGAAAACAATTCGAAGTCTCGATAAAAAAGACTACGGTGATCCGCAACATGCGCCCACACCGATGGTAAGGCGTTGTTTGGAATTGTGTCGTACACCTCTTAGCGAATTTACAGTCGAAGATGTAAGGTTAATGATCGGTCAGCGATTTTCTTTGAAATACCTTGTGCCATTGGCGATTGAGCACTTAAATCTGGACATAATAGTGGAAGCAAATTACTTTCCAGGCGATTTGCTAACAAATGTACTCCGTATCGATCTAGATTTTTGGCGAGAAAATGAACTTTTGTGGAGACAAATATTCGAATTGCTAAAAGATAAGAGAGCAGAACTTGCAACTCACAAGATCGACACAACAACCTTTGATTCTGTCATTAATGCAAATGATTCTCGTTAGAGTGCGAATCCAGGAAAGACGATCAATACAGGTTTTTAAAAAAAACTGTTCGAATTGCATCCGAACAGCTTCTAATTAATTCAAAATCAATTACTTAGGTCGGGAAGACAGGATTCGAACCTGCGACCCCCTGGTCCCAAACCAGGTGCGCTACCGGCCTGCGCTACTTCCCGAACGACGCGGGATACCCCGACGCCAAATGGTGGGCAAAGGTAAGGGATTTAAGTGACATCACCGACTCCGCAGTGCAACAAATGGCTTAATAGAAGCGTCTATTTCAAAATAATTACTACTTATGAGGATCGTCCTTTTCGCACTTTTCGCGCTCCTGACATTTACCGGCCCACTATCCCGTGCCCAACAGCCGCACATGGCTCCCACCAGCGAGGCGATCAGCCGGCTCGAAGCCGATATACCGGTTCTTCTTGAAAAATCCGATGTTCCGGGGATGTCGATCGCATTGATCCGGGATGGCCGGGTGGTTTGGTCAAAGGGTTTCGGGTTCAGCAATGCGGTCACAAAAAAACCGGTTACCACGAACACGATCTTCGAAGCAGCATCCCTGAGCAAGCCGGTCTTTGCATATGCAGTCCTGCGACTGGTAGATGAAGGCAAGCTAAACCTGGATACGCCGCTCAACAAATACCTTGGCAATAACTATGACGTCGTCAATGATGACCGGATCAACCTGATCACGGCCCGGCATGTGTTGAGCCATACATCGGGTTTTCCCAATTGGAGGGATGCCGATGGGACCAAGACGTTGCTGATCCACTTCAAACCCGGGGAAAAATGGAGTTATTCCGGGGAAGGAATGGTCTATCTATCCAGGGTCGTGGAGAAGATCACCGGAATGCGGTTCGAAGCGTTTATGCAAAAATATGCGCTCCAGCCATTAGGGATGACCGCCAGCAGCTATATCTGGCGGAACCGTTACGACTCGCTGAAAGCATACCGGCATGATGTACTTGGCGCCCTGAGCGGCAGGAATCAGCCGAACGACGGGAAGGAGGACACGCTGCACGACGATGGCAACGCCGCGGCGAGCCTGCAAACGACCCCGGAGGATTATGCCAAATTCATCATTGCGGTATTGAATGGAACAGGGCTGAAAAAAGCGACCTGGCAGCAGATGTTGACGCCACAGGCGCGGGTGAACCCAAAATATCCCCCTATCGCGTGGGGTCTTGGCATAGGGCTGGAGACCATGCCGGAAGGAAACTATTTCTGGCATTGGGGTGATAACGGCGATGCCAAAGCGTACGTGACCGCCTTTTTGCCAAACAAGAGCGCCGTCGTCTATTTTGCGGATGGCTCCAATGGACTGTCATTTACCAAAGAGATCCTGGACGATGCGATCGGCGGCGATCACCCGGCCGTGGCTCACCTGGACTATGACCGATACAATTCCCCGGGCCGGCGGCTGACAAACGCTATTCTGGCGAAGGGAGCAACGGAAGCATTAAAAGATTACCGCGACCAACGAGCCGTCACCAGGGACAGCATCAGCGAGGAGAATATAAACCAGGTTGGATACCTGTTTCTCCGGTTGAAGAAATTGGACGACGCGATGGAGGTTTTCACCCAAAATACCGAAGATCATCCGGAGAGCTGGAACGTCTGGGACAGTCTTGCAGAGGCGTATGCCGATAAGGGTAACAAGGAGATGGCGATCAAATACTATGAAAAGTCGCTCCAGCTCAATCCGGACAACACAAACGGCACCAATCAAATTAAGAAATTGAAAGCGGGTTCTTAACCGACCCTTCTCCGACGCGCGATAGGCAGCAAGATCCAGGAAATAAGGGTAAGGACGATCATAACGAGCGGCGCTACCGCATGCCAGACCGGCATCCCGTTTACCGCATTGGACACCGCCGCACCACTCAGATCAAAGACAATCCCCGCATAGGCCCATTCTTTTATAAGCGGAAACGGGGTATTACGATGGCGATCCCGCCCAGCAGTTTCCAAAAGCCGAGAATGGTCAGGAAGAATGCCGGGTAGCCCAGCTGTACGATCCCTTCCACATTCTCACGCGCCCCGAAAAGTTGTGCAGCACCGCCGGAGGCGATTGCGAATGCGATGAGGATGGTTGTCGTCCAATAGACGATCCGTACGCCAACGGAAGCGCGCCCGGCCGGGCTGAACAGCAGGCATCCATTTCCGGCTATCGGGCCGCAGCGTCCTGGATGCAACCGTCAACAATGCCAGCGCCAGAGGGCTCCAGGGTTCAGTGGTATCCCCACGCATAAGATGGGAAATAAACGCCCCCGTATATACCAGGAACAATCCCGTATACGCCCATTCCTTCGCACGCCCGAAGCGGGGAATCATCAAAACGATGGCGGCCAGAATTTTCCAGATCCCAAGGATCGTCAGCAGGTATACCGGATATCCCAGATGAGCGAAAACTTGTCTGACAAGATCGTTTCGGGCCAGGTCCCATTCCGCACCCAGGGCGGTTTCCAATACAATCAGACCCGTGGCGACCCAATAAGCGATCGGCCTGAAAAGGGTCGTGGCCGGACGGTCGAGTTTAATTTGTTCCATAATGATCGTTTTTTCTAAAATGTGGATCGGAAGGACAGGAATTGGACAAAAGGGGGTCTAATCCCCAGGAAATTCTCCATTTTCGATAACCAGGTACCCCGGGGGGTGAAGTAAATTTAGCAATGAATCTTGACAAACAATCCGGTTACGCACCGGTAAACGGCCTGAAGCTTTACTATGAGATCGAAGGCATCGGTGACCTGTTGGTCCATATTGGCATGGGGTTTTCCGTGGCAGGCGTGACACGCCTAACGACCTTGACCGCCCGGCGCCGGATTATCAGCCTCGACCTTCAGGCGCGGGGGCGAACAGCCGATATCAACCGTCCGCTCACCTTCGAACAGCAGGCGGAAGACGTGATCGGATTGCTGGATTATCTCGGGATCAAAAAGACCGACCTCCTCGGAGAATGCGTAGGCGGGATCGTCGCAATGCTGATCGCGATCTGGCATCCGGAGCGGGTGAGACGAGTGGTGACCTATGGGTCGTCATTAGGAAAATTCGAAGAGGCCATCAAGCCCGAGATCGCCGCAGGCGCTATGAAGCTCACGCCCGATTCACCGGTGCTGGAATTTCAACGGACCCGATATAAGGAAGTCGCCCCCGATCCGGCCCATTGGCCGGAGACATTCGATAAGTTCAATGCGACCCCCTGGAACGGGTTTTCCCCGGAGGAATTTGCATCGGTCAAAGTTCCGGTCCTGATCGCGGTGGGAGACCGGGATTGGATCCGGCTCGACCAGACCGTGAATTATTTTGCCTCGATCCCAAACGCTGAGCTGGCCGTGATACCAGATGCCGGGCATTTTGTACTGGACGCCGAGCCGCAGAAACTGCTCCCTGTCGTAGAAACATTCCTGGATCGGAAGGAGACCAAATTGCCCTTCGCAACCTCGACCGTTGCATATAAAAGAGGCCATTCCCGATAAGTTATTCAGCCCGAAGCGTCATCACCGGATTCGTAAGCGCAGCCCGGATCGTTACAAACGCGATCGTTGCCAGCGCGATGCCAATCGCAATCGCCGCCGTCAGCGGAAACAACCACCAGCTTACCGTTGTCTTAAAAGCAAACTGACGCAGCCATATATTTATTCCCATCCACGCCACCGGAGAGGCAATCAGCACCGCCGCAATCACCAGCCGGAGGGTCTCGGCCGATAACATCCGGGTGATCTGAATCGAGGATGCACCCATGACCTTTCTAACCCCGACCTCTTTTGTCCGAAGGACTATGCTATAGGCGACGAGACCCAACAAGCCCAGGCAGGCAATTGCGACCGATAGAGCCGCGGCAATCCCGAATAGCCGTTCAAAATTATTGTCCTTCTTATATTGCGCCTGGAAATCGTCAGTCAGGAACCGATAGTCAAAGACGTAGCCGGCAAAATAGTTTTTCCAGGCTGTTCCCGCGCGCTTGACCAACTCCCGGGGATGATGACCGTCATATCGGACTGCGACTACCTCCATCTGGTCGCCGATGCCCAAAACGACCGGACCGATCGCATCGTGCAGGCTGTGCTGATGAAAGTCTTTCACCACGCCGATAACAACGCCGTCCTTCCCGGAAGTGCTTAGTTTTTTGCCGAGAGCTTGTCCGGGATTACGCCAACCAAAGGTCCTCATAGCACTCTCATTGATGATCAGGTTATTGTTTCGGTCATCCTGGCTTTCGGGGAAAAAATCCCGCCCGCCTGCCAACTTTAGTCCAAGTGTTCGGACATAGTCAGCGTCAACCGAAACATATTCGACAATGGAACCCTGATCTTTGCTGCGGCCCTCGGGATAAGCGAACTGGCCATTCCAACCATCCCGGCCCGGAACGGCCCAGGCAGCCGTGACACTGCTCACACCGGGGAGTTCAAGCAAGCTCGTCTTGAATGGCTTCCTCCCATCTTGTGCAACTTGCCAGGGCAGTTTGTTCGTGTTGATCAGCACAATCCGGTCCTGGTCAAACCCCAGGTTCTGCGCTCGCATGAACCTCATTTGTTTCCAGATCACGATCGTACCAAGGATAAAAGCGACCGATATGGTGAATTGCGTGATCACCAGCGCCTTTCGCAGAAAATTCCCCGTTCCGGTATGCGAAAAACGGCCTTTCAATACCTTAACCGGCTGAAACGAAGACAACACCCAGGCAGGATAGAAACCCGAGACCGGAATCACGATTCCGATGATCGCCAGGAGCAACAGCCAATTCCCGGCCGTGAACATTCCTGTGATGCTAAATTGCTTTCCGGTCAATTCATTAAAGGCCGGCAACAGACAGATCAGGATCGCGACACTCAGCACCGCAGCCAGAAGGCAGAGCCACGTGGATTCCATCAGGAATTGGAAAATAAGGGAACGCCGCCCGCACCCGAGGACCTTCTTTATCCCGATCTCCCGTGCGCGTTCAACCGACCTGGCGGTCGTCAGGTTGATAAAATTCAGACAGGCAATGATCAGGATAAGTATTCCTACCGCGACAAAAAGTCGCAGCGTGGCAATGTTCCCGGTCGGCTCACCCCCGGTACCCATTCCCGAATACAGGTAGATCTCCGACACCGGCCGCACCAGGAGTGTTGACTTCATTCCCGTCGCCGCTACCGCCGCCTTGCCATCTCTCAAAATCAGATCGCGGACCTTTGCCGTCAACGAAGCCGCAGATGCGGGCCGTTTGAGCTTCACATAATTATAGACGTTGACATCAAACCAGCCCCCGGCAAACTCCTGCTGAAACCCTTTCGGGTCGGTTGCCAGGAGACTGGAGAAGCTACCCAGCAGGTCGAAACGGAGATGCGACGGAGTGGACGGGGTTTTGAAAACGCCCGTTATTTTATAGGGAATCGTGTCGCCCAACATAAGCGTCCGACCCACCACATTGACCGCGGACCCAAAATATTTCTCCCGCAACCGGTCGCTGATCACCAGGCTGCGTGGTTCGGTCAGGGCGGTCGCGGGATCCCCTTCAAGCAAGGAATAGTCGAAAACGCGGAAGAAATTACTGTCCGCATAGAAAGCCGTCTCATAGAAACGGGTGCCATTTGACGAGATGACCGGCGACCAACGCCGCATATACGTCAGGCTCCCGATCTCGGAGTATTCGGCGGACAACGCCTTACCCACCGGCCATCCGACCGTCGGAAGACTTGAAGTCGTACCGTCCGTCAGGATGAGATTCGTCTCCACGCGGCCGATCAGGGCCGGGTCGGTGAACCCGGTATCATAGCTCAATTCATCCTTGACCCAGAAGCTGATCAGGAAAAAAAAGGTCAGCCCGAGAATGAGGCTGAAGAGGCTAATGGCAGTTTGGGCGGGGCTTTTAAGGAAATTGCGCCAGGCAAAACGGAAGTTATTGGATCGCATGATTGGAAGTTTCGGCTATTTCAAGGACGCCGAAAAACGCAAAATTGTTGCACGACCGCTTATTGATGCCAAAAATTAAACATCCACCGAATGCCATATTTGTCCAGACAAACTCCCCAATAAGCGCCCCAAAACATATCCTGCGGCTTCATCATCTCCGATCCGCCGGCGGACAGCCCCTGGAACAACCTGTCCGTCTCTTCCTTACTATCCGGTTCGAGACAGATGGTCGTGTTATTGCCAATCCTTAATTTGTGACCCATCGACTCCAGCATATCCGTGCCTTGAAGCAGGGTTCCGCCGAGGATGGGCAGCGCCATATGCATAATAGCATTCTTTTCGTTGTCCGGCAGCGGCGGCATCCCGGGTGTCGGCGGAACGTCGGACATGCGCGAGACCGGACCGGCAAATTCGGTCCGGAAGATGGACTTGTAGAAATTAAACGCCTCTTCGGTGTTTCGCTGAAAGTTCAGGTAGATCGATACTTTTGCCATAGATTAGTTCTTTGGTCATGAAATAGATTGTTTCACCCCACATCGTAAATATCGTAAATTTTTCCTGTTTGCCGGAGGCGCGTGAGTTATCATGGATTTTTACGATAAGACCCGAACGGAAAAATGACCTTGACCGTGACGTCCCGGCCCATATTAAACACGCCTTCCCGTTGGTTGGTCACGGTAACGATGCCCCCATTCCGCGCATCGAAATATTGCGCCAGATTCAAGTGATCGGCATACGCGATGTTGGTCAGATTGGTGCAATTCAGATAAAAGGCGCACACCGTCTGACCCGACTTTCGATTGACCAATTGCGTTCCGAAACCGGCGTCGATCAGTGTATAGTCCGCAGAGGGCACTTCGGTGCTGAGCGCGCGATAGATGTTGTTTTGCGCCCAATAGTGCGCAACCCCGATCCTGAAATACGTATCACCAACTGTAAGCTTTACTTCGCTGTGTAAATGGGGCGCCGGAATCCAGGGAAGGTGATCGGTGGAATCCGTGGCATTCGGCAGCCAGCTGTAGATATAAGAAAACCGGTTTTTCCATTCAAGCCATTTTGCCGACGCGGGGTGAACATTGAAATAGGCATTGATACCCGTCAGGATCGCGGTGTTGGAAGATACGAAATCATAGACCGGATAGCCCTGCAAGATGGAATCCGTTCGGTCGGCAAAGATAAAGTTGGTGACATGGTTATAGAAGCCTTCCAGCTCGAAGCTGATATCCTTGGCGCGGAACCCATAAGCCAGATCGATCTGGTACCCTTGTTCCGCTTTCAGGCTGCTATTGCCCAGTTGGAAGGCGTTTGAACCGATGTTCAGCCCGTTGCTCGTCAACTCGTTGATGGCAGGCGCACGGAAGCTTTTGGCGATATTCAGCTTTATATATTGACTCATGCGGCAGCTGATAAGAAGCGCCAATGCTGCCCGACCATCCCGAGTAGGTATTGTTAAAGCCGGTGAACCCATATCCGTCATCTCCGATGAAGTTAGTGATATCGTACCGCAGTCCACCGCTAAATGTAAGCGCCTTAACGTCCTTCTCCGCGACCGCAAACCCACCGATCTCGAAGTTGCGGTAGTTTGGGATCTCATAGTCGGGCGTGTAGGGGGCAGGGGGAGGAGGAAGGTTGTGTTCGAATTCATAGATGCCGTTGACGCCTGTTGTGAGTTTTAGCCCATTTGATCCATCCGTAAGCTGGTATTTCACCGCATAAGGGATATCACAGACAACCATATTATTTTCGCCGACAGTACCGCTGTCGATGTCATGGTGAACGCTGCTGGTGAACCCGATATCCGCTCCGATATTGCCTTTTCGGACGTTGAAACTATTTTGCCACCAGGCTTGGTATTCATCCAGGATTTTGTCGCTGGCGATCGTGGCCTTATAAGACAAGAAAATTGCTCAGCGTAGGCGCAATCTTTTCGCCGACCGGATTATCAAATATAAAATGCCCGGCGCTGTCCCGATTGCCATCCGGCACCTGGATCCGTCGGTAGAGCGCGCTCAGGCTAAGCCGGGAAAAGCCCCATGGTTTGTTAAAACCAAGTGTCAACCGGGCATTCCCCTGGTTCCAGGCAGAACCCCAGACATAACCGTCTTTGGGATTCCAGTAACTATGCGCCAATTCCGCCGCTTGCCTTGAGATCATAGACGAACCCGTTGTTATTACCGCCTAACTGCAGGGAGTTCCCGATATAACCGTTGTTGGCATGGTATTCCGATAGCCAGCTGCCTTTAACCTTTCCGTCTGGTGCGAAGGAAGTCGTTTTGAAATTGATGACGCCGGCCTCCGCACTGGACCCATATTGTAGGGAGGCCGGTCCGCGGATGACTTCGGCGTCATATACGGCATAAGGATCGATAAGAATACCATGGTCGTCGCCCCATTGGAAATCCTCCTGGGGAAGACCGTCGGTTAGAACGAGGACACGATTAAAGCCCAGGCCATTGATCTGCGGCTTGGTCGTCCCTACCCCTTCGGTGGTTTCGCTGACCCCCGGCTGCGATGCGACCAGGTCAATGGCGGTATTGGCCGAATTCTGAAGGATCATATTGTGTGTGACCACGGACACGGGGACCGGGGACCGCCGGGAATTGGTGACGACCCCAAGGCTGGTGATGACTACTTGCTGTAGCGAGTTGTATACAGGGTGATGCGGGGTGGAATCGGCCAGTTCACCGCTTGATCGCGGAAAATACACGGACTGGCCATGCGGGCAGATCCCAACCAATACGAGCATCCCCAATAAGGGAATTTGTTTCATTGAAATCGTTTGGAATTTTCTAAATGTATACGCAGGTTAAGCCAAACGATGACCGGGGGGATGAAAAAGGTCGCGGGGCATCCCGATCGGTTTACCCGCGGATAATTCGGGATATTGCAAATTGATCGGCACTGCAAGATGCAACGCGTTGAAATAAGTGAAAGAAAGAAGCGGAAAAGAGCGTTTCGAAGCAGGAGTTCCCCAATTTCCGTTCCGGGGTTTGTTTGTCCTCCGATTTATCTTGCTGATGAAGCCGTTTGCATAACTGACACCGGCCATTGCAGTGCATCCAGGGCCGCTCTTTGTTGATGCAATTGGCAATATAGCCGGAAGGGTTAACGTAGAAGTCGGCGACAAGGACATACCTGTTGAATGCCTGGGCAAAGAACACCAGTAGTAGTAAAAAGGCAGCCGTGCGCCGAAACAACATCAACAGGGTTTTGCGGCAAAGTTAGGCGGATTTAACTAGACCCCGAGCTTCTTCAGAAAAAAATAGACATACGTTTATGGACCAACTGCCGGAAACGTCACCTGTCGCAGGATCGTAACCCCCATGGGTTTTAGCCAGACCCGGACTTCCCGCCGTTGAGCGGTATCGTAAAGCGCCACTTCAAAGCGGTCATTCCCGGAATGTTCGATCGGGCCGTTCTTGTACGCATAGATGGTTAGATTGTCGGGCCGGTAATGATAATCGTAAAAACCAGGTATCGGATATCGCTTTGTTATTTCGGCCGTTGCGCTGATCGGCCGGGCGAGGACCAGGGGCCCGTGGGTAAAATAGGTGTCGGAATTCCGGTCCTGCCGAACAACTACATCGGCATAAAGGCGCAGATGGACCGATTCGCCGGGCTGCCAGATCCGTTTGATGAGATAGTATCCGTTCCTTTCCTCAAAAGGGTAACTGATCGATTCCCTGGTCGCCCACTTAGGCTTGCGGATGGCGAGCGTAAAGTCGAGGGGGCGGTCGCCGATGATCTGGAAATCAAAGGAAAACTCATCGGGATAACCGGTTTTTTCCCGAATGGTCACCGGCGTACCGTCCCAGGTGGTGGTCACTTTGCAGGGACCAAGCAAGGTGGCGACCAGTCCGGCGCTATTGCGCATCCACATGCGGTCAATAAAATAGGGCGCGATCCGGCCCGCATTGGGAACGCAGCATACTGCTACATCCTGGTGGACGGGAGAATATTTGTAACGGGTTTGGCGAGGATTGCTGCTGTCGCCATTCAAACCGCCCGTCATCGTGATAGGAGTTGTCCGTTTTCAGATACGCGATACAGGAAGCATCCGGGTTGCGGGCGCCCTGTGCGGCATTGAAGAACAGCCGTTCTGCCAGATCGCCGAAAGTCGCGGAACCCGTTTTGGCGAGCAGGTCAATATAGCCATCCATGAGTTCCTCCAGGGAGCAATATTCATACCCGGTAGTCGTCGCGTTGCCGGGCCGCTCGCCAATCCATTCATCACCCGCGGGTGCGCCGGAAGGGGTGATCTCCTGGTCGATCTTCTGCAAGTAATCATCGAGCGCTTTGAGCAAAGCGGGATTGCCCGACGCATAGGCGGCAGCGGCAATGGCGCGGAGGTGCTCATACGTATGTACGCCATGACCGCGCAGCCGGTAGCCGGGGTCGATGACTTTTTCATACCGGGCATCTTCGTGAAGAGTGGCCGCGGAGAAGTCCTTATAGAGGAACAACGCATAGTCCAGGTAAGCAAGCCTCCCGGTGAGCCGGAAAAGGGATTCGAGTACGTCGGTGAACATCAGTCCATGCGACAGCCCGCCGACGTCGGGTGATCTTGGAGGAGAACGGATGGGAGGCGTCCGCGGGATAGTGCCGCATGACATCTGTCCACCGCCTTTTCGACGGCGACCAGGACGGCTTCTGATCACCGCCATATTCATACCAGGCGAGGAGGCCGCGAAGAAGCGTCGTCTTCGCCCATAGCTCCCCGTTCTCTCCATCAAACCGATACCGCAGGTCGCGGTCATAAATGCCGAGATAGCCATCCGGGTCCTGCGTGGCAAGGATGCGACGGACATAGGCTTTGGCGCGGGCCAGCATTTGCGGGTCGCCGGCCAGGATGGCGGAGCGGATGAACCCGTCGCGCCAGTTGCCCTGGGTCTCGCTGTTCCACCAGAGGTATTGGACTTCGGCGGCAGGGTCGCCACCCGCAAGGGCGCCGACGTCTTTTCTCTTCACATCTTTGCTGAGCCTGTCCCTCCCGTAAATGTCATCTTTGATGATCAGATCGGGGGCCAGGCTGTCCAGGTGGCCGGTGAATCCGCGCAGGTTCGGAGCGGACCTGGGTTTCCAGCCAGCCTTCGGGGCGGACGGCGCCGAAAGGCAGTGGTTCGAGGGCCTCGGCGCGGCGGGCGATGAGCGCGAAGGGTGATGATCGCCAGTGGAGACGGTCCGGGGAGTTGAAGGGGGCGAACGCCAGAATGCAATCAAAATAGTTAACCACTTCATTGGATGGCAAAATATTAGTTCGCGAACAAGACGGGGTTCCTTGCGGTTTGGATGATCTCACCGATCCTGGCGCCCGGGCACCAGGTATTCCAGTCGTTGATCTGGTTCGGGTTTTCGGGTTCCTTCAGCACCATATTTTTGTCCATATAGATCATCGTCATCACTTTCCGCATCCGGTCCGTCCGGTTGGCCCCTGCCCGATGATAGAGCCAACCCATGTGGTAGCTCACTTCGCCCAGGCTGAATGGTTCGACCACGTGCGTATAACCCCGATCATGGAGTGCGTCCTCCAGCACCTGCTGGCTCTCGTCGCTGATCTTCAGGTCCCTGCCCGTGGAAAGGTGGTTGCTGCCTGCACTGAATTCAAGTGGGCCCATCGGCAGCGGCGTTTCCTGCAGGGGTATCCAAACAGTTACCGTTCGGTCCGTTGCGAGGGGCCAATAATATTGATCGGCATGCCAGGGGGTCTGGCCGCCGCCCGGTTCCTTATAAAGCGCCTGGTCATGATAGAGCCTGACCCCGTCGACTTCCAGCAGGTCGGCGGCAATTTTCGCCAGCCGTTCGCTGAACACGATCTCCCGGACCGGGCCGGACTGGATCCAGATATTCATAATCTGCAAGAAATGCCTTCCCATATGTATCGCGTTGATCGAGCGGTAGGTGTTGGGTGTTTAGCCGATGGACCTCGCGGGTGATGGTGTCGTCCAGATACCGGATACTTTCCGGTGAGAGGACATGACGCAGCTTGATAAAGCCGTTTTCACGGAAGAACCCGAGCTGCGCTTCAGTGAGGGGTAAGGCCTGGTCAAGTTCATTTCGTATTTCTGTAGTCATATCAATTGATTTCGATTAATGATACTTAATAATCCATACTCCCATTCCATACGGAGGAAGGTCAATGATGATTTGATCTTTCTTGTTTTGGGCCTCGGCATTTCCCAAAACCTGCCGGATGCCCGGCAGACTGGCCAGATCCATGACGGCGCGCTGATGCACGGCCGAAAGATTGACAACGATTCAGGCTAAATCGCCATTCGCCGCATGCCGACTCCAGGAGAAGACTTTCGCGTTATCGTTGTGCAGCTTCACATAGTTACCGGTTTGCAGGACGGGATTCCGCTGCCGGACGGCAAAAGTTGCCGGTACCAGTTCCACAGCGATCGGGGTCACTCTTTTCTTCCTCCAGCGAAATCCATCGAATGGTTTGAGATTCGTGCTGTCCCACCACGGGCCGGTATCCTTGTACCACAAAGCCATGCCTTTTCCCGTGTCGGCGGCATACCATTCAAAAGCTTCCCTGCGGGGAATGTCGTTGGCGTCGGTATTCCCGAACTTGTTAAAGCCGCCCGAGCCCAAACATGCCAAGCTCCTGCCCATAATAGATCGAAGGTATACCCCCCAGCAGCAGATTCAATACCGCGGCGATCCGCTCTTTACCGGGGTCTTTGTCAACGCGGCTGGCAAAACGATCTACGTCATGATTTTCAATAAAGACCACTTGTTCCTTACCCGCGGGCAGCATGGCAAGGTCGTGTCGGCGGCCTTCTCCAATTGCGTTTTATCGAAGGAGGCAATGGCAAAAGCCAGGCGGAAGGCGAATACCCGATCGACCGTGGCTTTGCTGAAATAGTCAAATCCAAAGGAACCCCAGTCGGCTTGTTCCGCCACAAAAGTCAGCCGCGGGTTGACGGCTTTAAGTCTCGCGATCAGGGGAGCCCAGAATCGGGTAAACAGCTCCGTTAGCCGTGGGTTCGCGTCGAGGTCGTCCATGGCATGATCCAGCCGAAACCCATCGACACCGTCGTCGAATTTCCCGTCTCCATTCGGGTCGGCGAAATAAGCAAACAGGCGTTCATTATAAGCCAGCACGCCCGGGTCGCGCAAATTAACGGTCGTGACCTTCCGGGATACTGTCATTGTATCCTTTGAGTTCGGTGATACCCCAGATGATCGGGCTTGGCTTTAAGTGCGCCGAATCATCGAAAAGCAGATAGTCGCGATAGGGGACGGAGGTTGCCGACGGCCGACCCCACCAGGCGTGCCGATCCGTGACATATTGGGTCTCCATGTCGATGTATAGTTTCATCCCGCGGGAGTGAAGGCTCCGGGCGAGGCTCGCAAAGTCCCCGATCGTACCGAAGTCGGGGTCGATCTGCATCCAATCGTCGGCGAAGTAATTGTGATAGAAAGCTGATTTGTACAGGGGCGTCAGCTGCACGGAGGTCACGCCCAGTTGTTGAAGATAGTCCAGCTTCTGCGTGATTCCCCGAAGGTCGCCTTTCCCATCGCCGCTGGCGTCAAAAAAGCTGCGTTCGAAGATGTGGTAGATGACTTCCTGCGGGAGGCAGGCGGCAGGAAGGAGAATAAAGAGGAGGTTTAGAATGATCGTTTTTCATCACGCCACAAACGTACCGAAGGGGCGGTTGAGATTTCCGCACTTAATAACCAATTTCTGACACTATATTGACATAAATTTGGTACATTTTGGCGCAAAACACAAATATTGTGCGATGAAACCACTTTTTGAAGATATCGACAGCAAGCGGGGGGCGAATTCGTATGTCGCCTACCGGTATGCGACCACCGCTTTCCCATTCCTCTGGCACTATCATCCGGAATATGAGCTGACATTGATCCTCGAAGGGTCGGGTGAGCGGATGGTAGGGGACCGTCACGAGTATTTTTTTCCGGGTGACCTGGTGCTGCTTGGGCCGGGGTTGCCACATACTTGGGTGAGCGAGATGAAGTCCGCAGCGGTGGTAATACAGTTCTCGGAGCGTTTCCTGGCGCCGATGTTACAGTATCCGGAATGTGACCGGATCCGGCAGTTGCTGGCGCGGGCGTCACAGGGCCTTGCATTTCCCAAAAACGGCGTATCGTCAGCGATCGAAGCGCTACCAGCGACAAAATCTGTCGGCGGATCACGGGGCTACTGGATGTCCTCCAAAGCCTGGCGGGGCCGCGGATGCCGACGCGGACCCTGGCCTCTCCCTATTTTCAGCCGGCCTCGGGGAAGAAGACCGAAGGGCGGATCGGAAAAGTGTTCCAATATCTCCACCGACACAGCGCCGAGAAGGTATCGCTGAGGGAAATGGCGGCACTCATCAATTTGTCCGTGAGCGCGTTTTGCAAGTTCTTCAAGCGGACAACTGGCAAGACATTTTCGGATTATCTTTCGGAAATACGGATCGGCCATGCCTGCCATCTGCTTAGTGAATCGGATGACACGATATCGGAGATTGCGTATTGTTCCGGTTTCGAAAGTTTGACGTATTTTAACCGGATCTTTCTCCACAAAAAAGGAATGCGGCCAAGGGAGTTCAGGAAGGGGATCAACAATCGAACTATAATTCTCCTTTTTTAACTTGTGCGGCGGCATAATTTGCCGCCCTGGCAGTCAACGCCATATACAAAATGGAGGGGCTCTGATTGCCCGTACTGGTCATACAGGCCCCATCGGTTACAAATACATTTTTGCACAAGTGCAGCTGGTTCCATTCGTTGAGCAGGGAGGTCCTGGGGTCTTTACCCATCCGGCAGCCGCCCATTTCGTGGATGTCCAGGCCGGGCGCCTGTTTGTTCTGGTAGGTTTCAATATTGGTACAGCCGGCCGCCTCCAGCATGGCTTTGCTTTCCTTATGGAAATCGTCGATCATCCGTTGGTCATTATCATCATACTCTACGGATGTGATCAGCAGGGGTATCCCCCACTGGTCTTTCTGGTCGGGACTTAGCCGGACATGGTTAGTGATTTTGGGCACCGTCTCACCCTGCAGATACATAAAGATCCTCCAACCGCCCGGCTCGCACATCGATCCTTTGAAAATCCGCTCCAATGCCCTGGTCGGAATCCGCGTCGCCGCGGCCGCGACGCGCGCTTAAAAAGGTTGTATACCCGCCAAAATAGTCGGTCTCCTGCCGGTGCAGATTCTTGTAATTGGCAAGGATCAGATCGGTGGGATTGCGGCCAAAATAATATTTATCCAGGAATCCATCCATTTCGGCGGTTAGCGAAGCCCGGTAATTTTGAAAGGCTACATACTTGCCCAATAGCCCGTTGTCGTTGCCCAGGCCATTTGGAAAGCGATTGGATAGTTGAGTGAAGCAGGATCAGGTTCGTGTTCAGCGCCGAAGCATTCGAGAATATGACCCTTGCTTTGTAGTCGGTCACTTCCTTTGTATTGGTATCGACTACCCGCACCCCGGACGCGCGACCCTTCTGCTCGTCATATAATATCGAATGCACAACTGAAAAAGGCCGAATGGTCAAGTTACCGGTCTTCTCCGCCCACGGCAATGTCGAACTGTTCGAGCTAAAATAGCCGCCAAACGGACAGCCCGCGCATACACAGGTTGCGAGCCTGGCATTTAACCCTGCCCTGGTCGTAATGGATTTTTTTGGGCTCCGTCAGGTGCGCCCATCGGGCATGGACCATATAACGATCCGGATAGGCGGTATGGATCTTCTTGCTCATCACGTCTTCGACACAATTCATCTCGAACGGCGGCAGGAATTCACCGTCTGGCATGGATTCGATCCCGTCCCTTATTCCGCATACACCGATAAATTCCTCCACATGCGAGTACCAGGGCGCCACATCTTCATACCCGATCGGCCACGCGATGCCATATCCAAAACGTTCCGGGTTGATAAATTCATATTTACTCCATCGTTGACAAGCACGTCCCCAGGTGAGTGACTTCCCCCCTACCTGGTATCCCCTTATCCATTCGAAGGGCTTCTCCTGGATATACGGATGGTCTTTGTCCCGGATAAAAAAATGAACGGTATCTTCGGCAATCCCATAACATTGGCTGATGTACGGGTTATCCTTCAAATATTCCGCAGTCATCCGGAGCCGATGCCGGAATTCCCATGGAGCAAGATTGGCCGTTGGATAATCTTTAATATGCTCCACATTCCGCCCGCGCTCCAGCACGAGTGTCTTAAGCCCCTTCTCGCAGAGCTCTTTAGCAGCCCATCCGCCGCTGATCCCCGATCCGATGACAATCGCGTCGTAGGTGTTGTTGTCCGATCCCATGGCAAGCTAACTTAGAACGCGTAAGTTACTATTATTTGAAGACCGGTCCGGGATTTTTTGACTGTCTATTTGATCAGGACAGTCCTGGTTTCCATCACTCCGTCATGTATTATCCGGACAAAATACGGACCGGCGGCCAGACCCGTCACGGTCCAGCTAACACTGCCCCCGGATGAGGTTAGCCCCGGGCGGACCGATCGACCAACGACATTCAACAGCTCGACCACATAGTTGCCCGTCCTTGAAAAACCGACCGTAAGATGATCGGTGGCAGGCACGGGATAGACGGCGATGGAGTTAGATGATTCACCGACGGAAAAGGACAGAACCGAAGAATAAACGGAATTGCCTTCCACATCTTCCTGCAGTAAGCGATAGAAAGACGTTCCGGAGTAAGGCGCAGCGTCGGTGACGTTATAGACATGGGTGAGCGTGCCCGTATTTTCGGCGGGAAGTTGATGCCAATCTTCCCACAAAGATCCATCCTTCGAACGCTGGATGATGAACGATACCGCATCGTTGTCCGATGGGGTGGCCCAACTGAGGTATACCTGACCGTTATTAACCTGGCCATTGAAGTAAAGCAGATTGAGCGGCAGGGTGGTAAAACTGGGATTGACGGAACCGATATAGAAGGTATTGTTGAGGTTGCCACGGGTAAGGCCGCTCCGGTTCACCAGCGGGTCAAGGGTCGTCCCGCCATTTACACCGGCTGTCCCGACAACGCTATTGGCAAGTGTTATCCGCAGGTCCGAGACGGATCCTACCTGGCCAAAGCCCGTCCCCTGGATCTGCAGGCTGTACGTGCCGCCATTTAGTCCATTCCCTTCCGACAGGGCCCAGTTGAGATCCTTTCGGATCGAGACAAACTTGGCGCCATCCGGGATCGTAACGGAGGAGTTGGTCGAAGCATCTGTATAGAATACCGAGATGGTACCGCCGGTGGTCGGATTGGCGGTCGTCGAAACAAGAAGCGGCCGATAGTTGGTCGCCGTGCCAACGGGAAAAAGACCGGTGCTCCCGGCAATGGCCGCTGCCTTGAACCAACGCGTGACCGAGCCCGTATTGATGATGGTGCCGCCGGTATAATTAAGCGTCCCGTTATTGGCAACCGACAACCCGATCGTAAGGATATTCCCGTTAAGATCTATATTTCCTGACGTCATGGTGAGGGCCGTGCCGGCAGTGGTATTGTTGAATAATTTTATCCCTGCTCCGGAGTTATTGATCTTAAGCGTCGCATATGTTTCTCCGCCCGGCGCGGTAATCGTTTGAAGGGCGGGCCCATTCAAAACTACCGTACTTGTCGCTTCGGTAAACCCGCCGGCGCCGTAGTCACTCCAACTCCCGGCCAGGTTTATGGTGTTGGTTCCCGGCGCGAGAACGCCTGCCTTGATCGTAAGATTGCCGGCGGCCGTCAGGCTGCTCGATAGCGTTGTCGTATTCCCGGTGACGGACACATTATAGAAGCTCATTCCCGCGCTGGCTACGCTGAGGTTATTTCCGCCAAAAGCAACCGTGGAGGAAAAAGTTGACGCGTCTACCGTACCGGCGGAATACTGCCAATTCTCACTCTCCGAAATATTGCCCTTCATCGTAAGGGTCCCGGAGGTCTTGTTGATCATAACAAATGGCAGAAGATCCTGACCGATGGAGACGGCGGTGCCGTCGATCGCCTGGCTGCCGGTGCCGTTGATCGTGATCAGGGCCGTTCCCCCGCCGGTAGTCGCCGCATTGGTGAGGTAGAGATTACCGTGAACGTTGATATTTCCGGTATTTAATGTGATACCGCCGGTACCGGCGATGGTCAGGTCCCCTGTCGTAGTCAGGGTCGTGGTTGCCGGAATGGTATATGTCGCAGGGACGACGGCCAGGAATGTGATATTGTTCAGCGTGAGGCTTCCTTTGATCGTGTAAGGATTCGTGGTACCGTTCGTGAAGCACCAGGTTGAAGTGCCGGCGTTGACAATTCCTGCGGTGTAGGTGAAATTGTTGGAGGAAGCGGGATAATTTGCAAGCGCGAGTGTACCGGAACGTTTATTGATCGTTACCTGGGGAAGTGCGCCTGCGCCGGCTACCGGGCTGCCGGTTACCGTTTGAGCACCCGTCCCATCAATATCGACGAGCGCCGAACCATAGCAGCCGGCTGCCGTATTCGTGATATCGATATCGCCGCTGACATCGATGGTGCCGGTGTTCAGACCATACGCCTGGGAGCCGAAGAGGTTCAGCGAGCTGCTGACCGTCACCGTCCCGTTGGAGGTAATGTTGTAGCTGTATCCTTCGCCGGCAAACTCCAGAATGTAAAAGCTGGGGCTGGTTCCGGAGATGGTTGTGTTGCCGCCGGTCGCCACATAGAATACGGTTCCGTTGTTATTATTAAACGTGCCACCGCTAAAGGCGCTGCTGCCATCGAATTCGAGAACACCGGTCGTGGAGGTAAACGTCCCGCCGCTCAACGTAAACGTGCCGCCAATCGTAATATCAGCGGAGCCACCGGTAAAGGTCCCGCTTGAGATGCTTGCCGCGCCGGCGACGGATACCGCATTGGCACCTTGGGTAATGGTGCCTAAAAATAGGAAGGACAAGGTTAGTTGGTGAATGTTGACCGGCACGTCGATGGTGCAGTTGCCCTGGCCATTGATATCAAAGGTGACGGCGTCTGTTGCGCCCGGGACACCGGCCCCGCCGCGACCACCGGATGTCGTCGCCCAGTTGATGGGGTTGTTCCAATTGGAGGCCGTTCTGGCGACCCAGTAACGGGCGGCCCGGACCTGGTAAGAGATGGCAAAAAGAATAATGAGGAGCAAGGGACGGCTTGCGCTTGTCATGGATATTGGATTTTGGGGGTTATCGTCTATCGGGTCGGATACCGCTCGGATGCCGAGAACAACTCTAATAGGAAGGACTTACCCAAACGCTCAGATATAGCTTATTATTTTGTAAGGCCATACCTGTATCTAATCCCTTTTCCGGTAATGCTCCTCCAGCCCCTTTCCCGCCATTATTCGTCCTCCGATCCTTTTCCGTCATTCGTCCTCCAATCCCTTTCCATTCAAAATTTGTTTCACATATTTCTCAACCCTGGCTTCCCGCGTTTTCGCGAGCTTAGCCTGCGAAAAGTAAAATATATACCCCCGCTGCCGACCGGGTGTGAGTCCATCCCATGCGGTCCTTAGCGCCCGGTTCTTGTTCAACCTGGCTTGAAATTCCGCCGGGACCTCGTATTCCGCGGTCGTTTTTTTCCGAACCTGCAACCCGGCTTTTTCGACTTCAATGGCTTCAAAGACATACGCTTTCAGGACACGCTCGAGTCGAACGATCTCCCGAACATTCGTGAATCGGATCTGACGAGCCGACTGGACGTTCTTTGTCTGCTGGATCAGGATACCTTCCGGATCGTTTAACAAAGCGCCCTTAAAAAACAATAGCGCACAATATTCTTTAAAGCCATGGATCAAAACGATGTTTTTTTCCTGATGCGTGTAACAGGGGCAGCCCCACTTTAACTTTTCGTCCAGACCGCATTCCAATGTCAGCGTTCTCAATTTCGCATATTCTTTCTGCCACTTACTTTCCTTTGTAAAAAAGAAATCAACCTTGGGATTCATAATGATTTATTTATTGATGAACCAATGCAACCTTTCTGTTGGCTGGTCTGAAATACCAGGATATTACCGTCGCGATCAGCAATGTCAGGGAAGGGTAAATTTCCTTTATTGTTTCTCCCATAGCCAAATGGGAAATAACCGCTCCCGACATGACAAAGAAGAAGCCCGCGTAGGCCCATTCTTTCAAAATCCTGACCCCCGGGATCAATATCGTTATCACGCCGAGCACTTTCCAGGCTCCGATGATGGACATGAAATATTTCGGGTAGCCAAGACCCGTAATAATCGCGACATATCCACCCCACTGAAAGAGCTGCTGCAGACCGCCGGCAAGCATCCCAAATGCAAGAAAAATAGTGGCGATCCAATAGATGACCTTGTTTGTCTTTGACATGGCTTATTTTTTTAAGTTACGCAATACTTCTTCCAATCGGTTATGCGCCCAGTTTATGCCCTGGACGAGGCCGAATTTCATCACCTGGTCTCGTTTTTCGACAGATTCATAGATGACATGCATTCTAAGCTTGCTCGTGTCGTCGGTAACCGGCTCAAATTCGTATACCTCCAGCTGAACGCCGACAGGCGCATTCTCCATTTCAAATGTCCGAATGATCTTTCGGTTCGGGATCAGCTCATGGATGGTCCCGTTGGCCCTAAACATTACTTTCCCCTGGGGATCCTTTGTCTCGAGCTCATAACTGCCGTGCTTTTTGCTTTCCAGCTTCAATACCTTGGTGCCCATCCATTGTTCCAGCAAGTCGGACTCGGTGAAGGCCCTGAAAAGCAGATCCAATGGCAGATCGAAGTCTCTCGTGATGGTATACTCTTGTTTGCCGTCTTCGGCCCTGAGTTTTGTTTTCTGTTCCATGGTATTTTATTTTTTTGGTTTGTAATTTTTCATAATGGCTTCCAATTTGTTGAACCGCTCATCCCATAGTTGGCGGAAGGGTTCGAGGAAGTCGGCTACTTCTTTCATTTTGGTTGCATTGATGTGATAGTAAATTTCCCTGCCGTTTTGTTCCTGTTCCAGCAATTCGCACTCGGTGAGAATTTGCAGATGTTTCGAGACGGTAGGTCTTGCGGTGTCGAAGTTCGAGGCGATGGCTCCGGCTGTCAGCGACTGGGTGGCCACCAGCAGGAGGATCGTCCTTCTTGTCGGGTCAGCGATGGCTTGAAAAACGTCACGTCTGAGATTCATTGCGTAGCTATTTGACTACAAATATATGCGTAGTTACTTAACTACACAAATTTTTTTCGATTTATTTTTCAGCAGATTGGGAAGGTATTCCCGAATTGGGAATAAAGTCCCGGATCAAACACCCCTAAACCATTGACAATGAGCTATTAATGGTCTGGCATATACATGGCAGCCCTTAGTCTGTTAATTGTCAATATCATATGAAAAAAAATCATACCCGCATAACTTGTTTGGGCAAGAGCCTCCTGGTGCTGTTAGCAGTTTTGGGTATATCCTTTCACGCTCAGGCCATTTCTTATGTCAGCAATACCGCGGCAGGTACCTGGAGCACGGCTACAACTTGGCTTCCGGTAGGTGTTCCGACCGCCGCCGACGATGTAACCATCCAGGCTGGGCAAATCATCACGATGGACGCCAATCCCGGCGCCTGCAACAATTTGACGATTTCCGGCACACTCACCTGGGCAACGGGAAGAACCCTTAATGTAAGCGGAAACCTACTTTTGAATTCCGGCGGCGCCATCACCGGCACCGCCACCGGCAACTTGAGTGTTACGGGTACGTTTACTGCAGCCACCGGCACCGAAACGATCGGGCAAAATCAGATGACGATCACATCCACTTCGATCTTTAATGGTACAGTGACCTATAGCAGCATCCCAGGAACTCAAAATTTCACCGGTGCCGTCACCATGAACAACGGCTCAGGAATCACTTATAGCGCGGCGAAAATCGTGAATTTTCTTTCCACGCTCTCGACCAACGGCACGGTTACTGTTTCGGGCACTTCGACTGGAACCCTTAACATGGGTACCGGCTTGAGCGTTTCTTCGGGATCCGTGTTGAATATCGGCAATACAAATATGGGTGTCAACGGCCCCACGTCTGACAACGGCGATATCGTCTTTACGAATGCGACCGGCACTAAATCATTCTCCACCGTTACGGTTGCCGCAGGCGCTACCTGGGATTGCTCGGGATATGATATGGATTTTATTTTTACCGACGGTCTGATCAACAACGGAACTTTTAATGCCAGCGCGACGACAACCGGCCCGAATGAATACAAGTTCAACTCCTCGGCGGCATCCATCACCGGAACGGTGACGATCCCGAACATCAACGTTGCCTCCGGGGGCGTTCTGACAAACACGGCTAACCTGACGATTTCCGATTCGCTGTATGGTTCGGGGCAATTTGTCCAGGGTATCGGCGCCACCCTTTTGTACAATTCCGGTAGGTCGATCACCGTCAACACATTTAATCCCAGCGCAACCGGTAACCTGGTAAATTATAACTACGCAGGCAACCAGACCGTCGTGTCGAACAACACGATGAAATATTACAACCTGAACATTTCTACCTCGGGCACAAAAGTTCTCGGAAACAACCTAACCGCACTCAATAATCTTACGGTCCAGGGCTCCGCAACGCTGGATGTGAGTGCAACCAAAAACTACAATCTTAGCGTGGGCGGAAACTGGACGATCACGAGCAATAGCTCCAGTCCGTTCCTGCAGGAAAATGGAACGGTAACCTTCAACGGCAGTTCCGGCGTTCAGGCGATCAGCACGGTTGTCACGGGAGGCCAGACCTTCTATAATGTCACGTTCAACAATACGTCGACTTCCAATCCCGGCATGACAACCTCCGTCAACATCAACGTCTCGCACAATACCACGTTCACTTCGGGTAGCCTTGATCTGGCAGGAAAGAATTACATCATCACCGGGGATGTTTCCAATACCACCGACAATTTGAATGGTGGAACCATTCTCACCAGCGTGGCGGGATCTTCCTTCAAGGTGACCGATCCGAACAGCAACAAACTCATCTATTATTTCGGTACGCAAATCGGAACCGCCGCAAAAGGGATCACCATCAGCGATACCTCCGGCCGGATCCAGTTCGATAATTTTACGCAATACGGCACGGCCAACTTCGTCAAAACGTTAAATACGGATGACGTCTTCGGCGGGGGAAATTATTATCATGGCCCGGTTACCTTTACCGCCACTTCGGCGGCAAGCCGCTGGCGGATGGGAGACAACAGCGCCGCTCCGGACACGTTCTGGAATGCCACCTTTAATGCCGACGCGAACGGAGGTGCGAACAATAATTTTATCATCTGTACCAATTCGATCGGGAACGCGTTTTATGGGACCACGACCATGACATCGGTCACGCCTGGCGGGTTCTTTGTTTGCCGTCAAAACGGTACCGGAAATGCCTCCGCCACCTTCTATGGCCCCGTCGTCGCCACGATCGGTCTTACCGGCAATATGACCTTTGCCGATGCTGGTTCCGGAAACGTAAACAGCGTAACATTCGACAGCACCATCACCCTGAACTCCACGGCCAGTTCCACCGGGTTTTACCATTTCGCCGATAACAACCAATATGGAACCATCACCCTGAACAGCGGCGGACAGTTCCTTTCCGGTTCGATCAGCGGGCAGACAAATATTTACCTCTGCAATCTCACCCAATTTGGGTCAAAACCCCAGACCATCAACACCACCGGAAGTACCGGCGCCCTGTATATCGGCGGCACGACTACAACACCGGGATATGAATGTATATTCAATGGCCCTTGTACGTTTTCCGCCGATACGGCAGGGTATTTGATTGGAAGCAGGTTTAACGGAAGCGTTGTTTTTGTCGTCGACAACACAGACGCCAACGGTTACATTATCGGCGACACGGCAACGGGCCCGTTCTCCGGTATTGTGGGCACGATCCGGTTTCAAAACAACGTGTTCGACAGCACCGCTTTTCTTCAACAAAATGGCAATGGGACAAGCGCAAATAACGGTGGTAACACCTTTAACGACACGACAACGATCATCCTTTCGGGCAGCGGCATCCTTCGACAGGGCGGAAACGGCGGCCTTGGCGACACATTTAACGGCGGTGTCGAATACGCTCAGATCGGGACCGGCGCAACTCTAAGCCCTGCCTATAACTCCACGTCGACTTTCGCCGGGAACATCAGCATCCATGGATCTAACGGCACGCCTATAACCTTTGCCGGCGGCGCCGCGGGCAATATGGTGATCAATGGTTCAGGCACCCAGATATTTTCGCTTGGGACCGCCCCGACGCCGCAGATTGCGAACCTGACCATGTCGACCGCAACCGCCACGAGTATCTTGCAATTCAACTTTAACCCAACTATAACCGGGACCTTGACAATGACCCAGGGGCTGATCAACCAGAACGGATACACCCTTACGCTGGGCAGCAGCACAGCCGCGCCGGGTACGTTGAGCTATACTTCCGGCTGGGCATACGGCGGGATCTTCACCCGCTGGTTCGCCAAAGCCAGCGTTGCTATTCCGAGTACGACCGGACTTTTCCCCGTAGGTACCGATCCGACTGCGGACGCCTACGAGCCCCTTTGGTTTGGCTATTCGTCCAACCTGACCACCGGCGGAACATTAAGTGTGTACCACAACCCGACGACGCAGGGCTACACGCCGGTCGTCTATCTGGACGCCAGCTGGGGAACGACCGTAAACGGCGTCTCGAACGCGGCCTGGCAAGTGACCGCAGGCAATGGCCTCACGCCGAATGGAAGCACCGGTCAGTTGCGTTTTGGCGGGAACGGGTTTGGCGTTTTTCAGCTGTCGGATCTGAATGCGTCTTTGGCCTCCAGCGCGGTTGGAACATTTGTCTCCGCCACCAACGCCAATGTTGCCCTCGAAGTAAACCGGACGGGGCTGAGCCTGTCCAATATCAACAATACCTGGCATATCGGAACATCCAACGTGACGACCTCTCCCCTGCCGATCACGCTGCTTTCATTCGATGCTGTGCTTACCCCTGAAGGCACCGTGGATCTGACCTGGTCGACGGCGATGGAGATAAATAATAAACTGTTTACGGTGGAAAGAAGCCAGGATGGAGTCACCTACACCGCGGTGACCGAATTACCCGGAGCAGGAAATAGCAATGAAGTGCTGAACTATAGCGCGGTCGACGAGCATCCGTATACCGGCACGTCCTATTACCGGCTTCAGCAGACCGATGATAATGGGAATTCGACTTATTCCCGTGTTGTGGTCATCCATGTCACGGCAAACGTAGCGCTCCGGCTTTATCCCAATCCGGTCCGAACCAACCTTCAGTTGACCTTTACAGCCACGACCGGAGGGTCCTTCGCGACCCGGATTATCGATGCCGGCGGTCGGGTAGTCGCAACCTACAACAATGTCGTCCAGATCGGCGTGAACACGATCAATTTCAACGTGGCGGGCTATCGGGCAGGCACATATTTCCTGCAGCTTATCGGAAATACGGAGAATAGGACGATTCCGTTCAGTGTGTTTTAAGGCGTAAACTTCCAGAAGTCCTCATACAGCATACTGGACGGTCACACCGGCTGGAACGTACACAGGACCGATAGAAGGACGTCTCTCATTGAGAGAAACTAACCTAAACAATTTACAAAATATTAAGGGAAAAGCATATTTTAGATCATGCGCCACTTAAGATCCACTTTCCGCAAATCCGCCAAAGGCAGGAGTTATGCCATACTGAATATCGTCGGTCTGGCAGCCGGGATCACCTGTTGTCTGTTGATCTTCGAATATGTAGCATTCGAACGCAGCTTTGATCGGTGGAACCCCAACAGCAACCGGATCGTAAGGATCCAGGATGAAGAGTATCAAAACGGAAAACTGATCATTCCCTGTGCCTCTGCCATGCCGAATATCGCGCCGCTGATGATCAGGGATTTCCCGGAAGTTGAAAGCGCCTGCCGGCTTTATAAGTCCGGCTTTTTATTGTCCAACGACGCCCGCCAGGTCAGGTTCAGGGAGTCAAACGTCTATTATGCCAACTCTTCGGTTATGAATGTGTTCGATCTGCATCTACGGGAAGGAGATCGCAGTTCGGCATTGGGCGCCCCGGGGAAAATCCTGTTGTCTGTCACGCAGGCAAAAAAGTATTTTGGAAATGAGAACCCGCTGGGAAAACGATTGACCATTCATGACCGTGGAAACGTGCTGCCGGTTCAGGTCACGGGCGTCTTTCAGGATCTGCCGGTGAATTCACATCTAAGGTTCGATCTGCTGGTGTCCTTCAAAACTTTCAGCCGGATCCTTGGCGTCAATGGCAACCAGGTTGATCCGATGGAAACACGCTGGAGATGGACCGACTTTTATACCTATGTTTTGTTGAAAGATAAGGACAATGAAACCGGCTTTGCCGCGAAGCTGCCTGCCTTTATCGATAAGTATTACAACGATCAACCGGAAAATCTTGCCAACCGGGACCGGTATCGGTTGATCATGATGCCGTTGCCGGATATCCACCTGTATTCGCATTTTATCCAGGAAGCCGAACCGAACGGCGACGCCAAATCGGTTTCCTTTCTCTTTCTGATCGCAATTTTTATCGTCGGCATCGCCTGGGTCAATTATTCCAACTTGGCTACGGCCCGTTCGATGGAACGCGCCAAAGAAGTCGGTGTCCGAAAAGTCCTGGGGGCGCAACGGTCCGAGTTGATCCGGCAATTTATGCTGGAAAGTCTGCTGTTGAACGGTTTGTCATTGCTGGCCGCTTTGATCCTGGCCTTTATCCTGAACCGATCATTCGCGCTGCTGGCCGGCAGGCCGCTGGACACGATCTTCACCCTGCCGCCCGTTTATTGGGTGGAATTCATGGGTGTTTTTCTGGTGGGAACTTTTCTATCGGGTCTCTATCCGGCGATAATCCTGTCGGGATACCAGCCGGTTAAAGTTTTGAAGGGTGCATTTAAAAATTCAACTCAGGGACAATGGGTGCGTAAAAGTTTGATCGTAGGCCAGTTTGCCACTTCCGTCGTCTTGATTGCCGGTACGATCGTTGTCTACCGACAGGTCAGCTTTATGCGAAGCCAGCGACTCGGGGCCAATATCGACCAAACGCTTGTCCTGAAGGGCCCGACCGGCGGCGATTATAACCGGCGGGCTACAGACGCATTTAAAGCGGGTATACTAGGAATAAGCGGAGTAAAAAGTGTTGCCGCATCATCCTATGTAATGGGTGAGGAGATCCTTTGGTCGACGGATTGGGAATGGTTGGGCAATCCGCAGGGAAGGCATATTGTTGAGACCTTTATGTTGGGTGTAGATGAAGACTATGTCCCAGGATACGGCATTCGGGTGATTGCCGGCAGGAATTTCTCGCGCAACATGCCTTCGGATCGAAGATCGGTTCTGTTGAACGAATCTGCGGTGAAAAGCCTCGGTTTCCCGTCGCCGGAGGCAGCTGTGGGGCAACTGGTCTCCACGGGAAAGGATTTTGGATGGGATTCGTTGACGGTGCTGGGTGTCGTCGCCGACTATCACCACGAGGGGCTCCAAAAGATCATTCAGCCGCTGGTCTTTGTTCCCCACGCTGACGGCCTCGCCCGTTATTCCGTAAAAATAGAAGCTTCCGACGTCGCTGCGCTGATACCGAAGATCAAGACGGTCTGGGATCGCAATTACCCGGATGACCTGTTCAGCTATTTCTTTCTGGATGATTTCTTCGGCCGGCAGTATGCAGAGGATCAGCGATTCGGCGCTGTGTTTGGTTTGTTCGCGCTGCTGGCCGTTGCAATAGCCTGTTTCGGGCTTCTCGGACTGTCAGCATACAACGTATTGCAGCGTTCGAAGGAGATCAGTATCCGCAAGATCCTCGGCGCCACCGAAATCAATTTGGTGTATTTATTGTCCGCGGATTTCCTCCTCTTAGTGGCAGCGGGTTTGGTTATCGCCATCCCGGTCGCCTGGGTCGTGATGGACAAATGGCTCCACGACTTTGCCTACCGCACATCCATCCCCTGGTGGATATTTGGGATCGCCGGCGTCCTGGCGTTGCTGGTCGCCTTTTTTACCATCTGCAGACAGGCATGGAAGGCGGCTATGGCCAGCCCGGTTAAAAATCTCCGTTCGGAATGATCGGACACTAAAATCATTCCGTATTCGTTAATATAGCTACTCCAATATCTCCTTAAAATGAAAGACTTATGAAAATTACGTCTACCCTCATCGGAATAATCATTCTCTGTTATTCCTGCAGTTCTACCAATTTAATGTCCTTGAACGTAAACGAGCCGGCGCCTGTAAGCCTCCCACCGACCGCGAAAACCGCGGCCGTCGTAAACAGAAGCCGTGCAGCCGATGACAGCCGAACGGCCGACGCTATTCATCGAACACTTGGCATGGAAAGCAAAGAACTGCAGGCGGAAGGATCCGGCGCCGGTACGACCGGCCTCAGCGACGCATTGATCAGAAGCAACCGGTTTACTTCTGTTAGAGTCCTCAACAATCTCGACCTCCGCTCCTATGGCGCAGGCGTATTCCCCGTAACGATGTCATGGGACACCGTAGAAAAAATATGCCGGGAAAACCATGTTGATATCCTGTTCTCCCTTGAGCTTTTCGATGCCGGCTCAACTGTCGGTTTGAACGTAGCCAACATAGCCACCCTGGGCCAGGGGTCCAACGTCAAAACACAGGTGAAGACCGGGTGGAGGATCTATGACCCGGCTATGCGAAGCGTCCTCGATCAATACGTCATTTACAGAGACCTGACTTTCCAGGGCGCCAACATTCTGGCAACCGGCTCCGCCCTTCTTGGCCAAAAAGAAGCGGTCATAAAGGCGGGTAATCATGCAGGGGAAGCGTATGCGTCCCGTATCATTCCTTACTCCCTGCGGGTGTCCCGGTTTTACTATGTGCGGGGCGACGGAAGCTTTATTGTCGCCAAACGGATGGCGCAGGCGGGTGACTGGGACCAGGCCGGTAAACTCTGGCAGAATGAGACGACCAATCCCTCCAAAAGAATAGCCGGCAGGGCTTGTTACAATATGGCGATTATCAGCGAAATAAATGGCGATCTGAATGGCTCGCTGCAGTGGGCGAAGAAAGCCTACGAAGTCTACAGGACGCCCTACGCGCTGGAATACGTCAACATCCTGCAGCAGCGGTTGAACAATGAAGCGGTTCTAAGGAGTCAGACAGACCTGACAAGCAATTAGGGAAGTCGTACGAGCGGAACCTGTAGGTTTGTCGGCCGGTTGGCCAGCTTGTTGAATGGGCGGCCGTCGACATTTTTGCTGCCGTTGAAAAGCATGTCGCGATAGATATAGATCAAGTCGTAGTCGACGTAAATCTTCGCGTCAGTCAACCCGAATGACGGAAAGGCCTTACCCTTCAGATCGTTCGCTACGTTCAGCTCGAACTTGCTTAGCCCGCTGGGAAGTATCCGATTCACCGCATCCACCCATCCTGCATGCAGGGGCGTTACTTCATACGCCTTATCTGCCACATAATCGACTTGCTGGGCTCCAGGAGCGATCGGATGTTCCCCACGCCATTCCAGATGTCCGCGGATGCCAAATTTCACTAACGGTGTCTTTCCGTTTGCGTCCAGATAGTTAAATAGGGTACATTCAAAACCATCGTCCGGAAGGTACCGAAAGGCTCTTGTACAATAAAATGGATTGATGTCCCCTGCGGTGGATTTGGTGATGCTGGGGCGAAGCTCCGGAGCAATGCTAACCCATTCGCCTCCACAAATAAATTGTCGGATCTCTTCCAGTGTCATGTTGACTATTTTTGGCGATTTGGTTCTGAGTTCAAGATGCGGCTAATGTACGAACAAAAACCCCCGGGATGCGGATTTTGGTTAGGTGTGGAGCAGGTGATTTATCTTTGGAGCAGAGGCGTGATGGCCGGTAAAAAGCTTGTACTTTTGCCAAATGTTATTAAATCCTGAGGTCATTGACAAGATGCTATCCCATCTAAGGATCGAAGGATTGAATGAGCTGCAGTCCGATGCACTTGAAACCGTGCAACAGCATCGAGACCTCATATTGCTTTCTGATACCGGCTCAGGCGAAGACTCTCGCCTTTCTTTTGCCCATACTGACTTTCCTGGACGAAAAGCAGACAGGTACCCAGGCCCTTGTCATCGTTCCTTCCCGCGAATTGGCTCTCCAGATCGAGCAGGTTTTTAAAACAATGGGTACCGGGTTTAAGATCACCTGCTGCTACGGAGGTCACCTTAGAGAGACGGAAGAAAACAATCTAAAAGAAGCGCCGGCCCTAATTGTCGGAACACCGGGCCGTTTGGCCGATCACATCCGCAGGAACAACATTCAAACCGGCGCTATCAAAACCTTGGTCCTTGATGAATTTGATAAATCGCTGGAGTTAGGTTTCCAGGATGAAATGGCTTTTATAATCGGCTCTTTGCGATCCCTGAACAAAAGAATTCTCACGTCGGCGACTGCTGCTACGGAGATACCTGAATTTGTCGGATTGAAGTCGGTGCAGACCCTTGATTACCTATCCGGCAAAAAAACAGAAAGGCTCCTCATTCAGCAGGTATACAGTCCCGACAGGGATAAAATTGATACCTTGTTCCGACTTATTTGTCGGATAGGTGACCGGTCGGCCGTCGTATTTTGCAATCACCGGGAGTCCGTCGAACGGGTCAGCGCCTTGCTAAAGGACAAAGGGATCGTGAATGTCTTTTATCACGGGGCGCTCGAACAGTCCGAACGGGATAGTGCTCTGGCGAAATTCCGCAATGGCAGTTCCAATATTCTCGTTACAACTGATCTTGCATCCAGAGGGTTGGATGTGCCGAATATCCGGTATATCATCCATTATCATTTGCCCGCAACCGAAGAAGTATTTATCCATCGTAACGGTCGAACAGCGCGTATGGATGCCAGCGGAACGGCCATTCTGATCCTTTCCCCTGAGGAAAGCCTCCCAGGGTTTATTCACGACCGGCCCGAGCCCCTTGAGATCCCCGCTGCGACTACGCTTCCGGCTAAACCAAAATGGACCACCTTGTTTGTTTCCGCTGGCAAAAAAGATAAGGTCAATAAAGTCGATGTCGTGGGGTTTTTGACCGCCAAAGGGCAACTGAAGAAGGAGGACATCGGGCTGATCGAAGTAAAGGATTTTTTTTGTTTTGTGGCCATTCGCAAGTCCAATGTGAGCCATACCCTACAACTTATAAAGAATGAAAAACTCAAGAATAAGAAGGTGAAGATCGATGTGTCGAAATAGCCTGGCGAATGCGGCACCCCTGGTGAGTTATCAAGCTTTCAGCACGGGCGTCGTGAATCCAGCGGAGTATCGCCTACAGGAACGGGATTGGTGCTCAGAATTCCAAAAACTTATCTTAAATTACTTCTAAATATTCACCGTGAAAAAAAAGATTGATATTGGATGTTTGCTGATTTCGGCGGCGCCAATTTTAGTTCTGCTGCTTTTTTACAACAGACTGGGGGAATTTGCCTATACCAAGCCATCTGGCGGAAATGGTATGATCGTCTCAAAGAACGTCTTTTCGATAGTGATTATCTTGGTAAGTATATCTTGGTACTATCTTTCTGCCTACCTGGCTAAAGCACTTTCCGGGGTAAATGTTATTGTCAATAATTTGGTGCTTCGGATTTCAATTAATTTGCTCTTTTCGGCTTTAACGATCTTATTAATTGCGTCAAATCTATAATTTGGCAGGTTGGATCGCCCCGGATGCAAATGGTTTCCAAAATTGCAAAAGGGCTGACGAAATTGTGTTCTTTCCAGCCCATTTGACTGCAAATCAATCCAAATTTTCAGCGGAGAGGGAGGGGAAGGAACCTATCGGCTCTCCGCACTTATTTTCAATGCTTTGGACTCAGGCGACGGCATCGGGGCACCGAATTTTCCACCGCATGATTTGGGTGAATTTGATGAAATAAAGATACCGTTAATCAGCAAATAGAAGGGGTCATTCCAGTCCAATAAATCTAAAACAACCGTCCTGCAATTTATACAACAAGTTTTGTCTGGTAACTTGTCCGTCATCCTTGACCAGGGGAATGCGTATGACCTTTTGCTTGTCGTCGTAGGTAATCAAGGGAAGGGGACGCTCCGGCCTGTCCACAACGCTAAAAAAATCGAAATTTACATTGATAGTGTTCAACAACCCTTTTCTTGTTTTGAACAGCCGAACAGTATCTATTAGTTGGTGGTTATGAATGGTTAGTACCGAAATCGACTGTGAAGCATCTTTAGTTGAATATGTGCCATTTGAAATAGGCAGGTAAAACGAAGCACCCTTTATTATTACCGTATAGATGGCACTACAGAAAGCGCCCGGATCGCCTTCCTCGTATTGGGAGATTTTTGTAAAGACAAGACCATTATCCCTATACTGTGTGATTTGGTCATAAAAATGCATAGTGCCGCCCGTCCAAGTGTCCCAACTGTATATCCTCAGGTTGCCGTCGAGAGAGGTAGAAATAAAACAATAGTTGCAATCTGTCAATCTTTTGAACGAATATTCCAGAGTGGAAGGAGTAGTCGCAATATATTCTTTCAGTTCTTCCCCGAATTTATCCGAATAATAACTAGCGCTGTCCGAATTTCCAGGTCGATTAATGACTGCAGTGTAAAGCCGTAAAAGTTTGGTCTCTTCATCTGGCAAACTAGCCGACTGAGAGTAGGACCTGTTACACAGGCACGCCCAAAGTGCGGTAATAAAATAATATTTCTTTATATACGTCATTGCGCCAGGGATAAGGTTGTCCGGAATGAGGTCAAATTTAATATTTCCCACGGCGTTCTCTAAAGTTGTGGCCAAATATACAAATTTATACTTGTCCATAAGCTATCCCCAAAGTATATTTGTGGACAGATATAGAACTATAAACTTGTCCACAAAGTGTATGGCTGAGAGCATTATTGGCAGGGATGCCGAAAAGAAAATATTACGAGACATGCTTGGCTCCGGGGAAGCAGAACTGATTGCTATATTGGGCCGGCGCCGCGTAGGGAAAACATTCCTTGTTCGAAATTTCTATGAACAAAACCTAGTCTTTGAATACACCGGGGTCCATGAAGCAGGCCTCGGGGAGCAACTGCATAATTTCAGTAATGCGCTTCAGCAAACTATGGGATCTTCAATTCCTCTCGCTTCTCCAACTAGTTGGATACAGGCCTTTACTTTCCTCAGTGATTTGCTGAAAGTAAAATTGATCAGGGGACGATCGGTTGTATTGTTCGATGAATTCCCCTGGATTCACACACCAAAATCCGGATTCCTGTCGGCATTCACTCATTGGTGGAATACCTGGGCTTCCCGGCAGCCAAGTTTAAAAGTCGTGATCTGTGGGTCGGCGGCATCCTGGATGATCGAAAACATTATTAACAACAGAGGCGGGCTACACAACCGGGTAAGCAGGACAATCCGTCTGCTTCCCTTCTCCCTGAAAGAAACGGAAGAGTTCCTGGTCAACCGTGGTATCAGACTGGACCAATACCAGA
The DNA here is from genome assembly GCA_963846405.1 of uncultured Chitinophagaceae bacterium. Classification (GTDB taxonomy): domain Bacteria; phylum Bacteroidota; class Bacteroidia; order Chitinophagales; family Chitinophagaceae; genus Puia. Next base: position 257,728 of record CAWJVU010000001.1, read on the forward strand.
TATTACAACTCTATATGGCAATGGGAGGGATTCCTCAATACCTGAAGCAGGTCGGCAAAGGTGAAAGTACCGAACAGGTTGTAGATAAGCTTTTCTTTGAGAAGAACGGCTTCCTCAAAACGGAATTTAAAAACCTATATCAGTCCTTGTTTGCCAATGCTAGTCACCATGAAGCCATTGTCCGGGTACTAGCTAAAAAAGGGCAAGGGCTTAGCCGAACTGAGATCATCGAAACCTGCAGGTTCACAACAGGCGGCGGCACTACACGACTATTCGAGGAACTGGAGGAGTCCGGATTTATCACGCAGTATATTCTTTTTGGCAAAACCTCCCGGGATAGCATTTACAAACTCTCCGACGAATACTCCTTTTCTATCTGAAGTTCATAGAGCATGCCCCGGGCCAGCGGCGCCGGCACTTGGCATAAAATCGTTATCGGGCAGTCCTACAATAGCTGGAGCGGCTATGCATTCGAAGCCATCTGCCAAAAACATGTGCCTAAGATTAAGCAGGCACTCGGGATAGCAGCCGTTTATACCGAGACCTCGGGCTGGCGATATATTCCAAAAAAAGGAGAAAAGGGAGCCCAAATTGACCTCCTGCTCGACCGACAGGATCATTGTATCAACCTATGCGAAATAAAATTCTCCACCGACCAATTTGTCATTGATAAGAGGTATGCAGAGGAGTTTGAAAACAAAGTAAAAGTGTTCAGAGGTCAGACCAAAACCAAGAAGTCGATCTTCCCTACAATGATCACCACTTATGGAGTACTGAAGAATAATCATTATTCCGGTCTTATCCAAGCCGAAGTATTGATGAAGGATTTATTCTCCCGATAAATAAGGCATGTTTCGCATATATATAGAGTGCAGGTTCGGGAGAAAAGGTATGGCATAAAAAAGCCTCATAAAATATTGGTTAACAATAACCTATGAGGCTCAGCGGAGAGGGAGGGATTCGAACCCTCGATACAAGTTTAAGCTCGTATAACGGTTTAGCAAACCGGCCCTTTCGGCCACTCAGGCACCTCTCCGTTTACCCCTTCGTCTTGAATTTCGAAGGGGAGGCAAAAATAAAGAATAATTTGGTTGTGTCCAATCCTTATTTTGGACACCCCGGCGCGAGACCAAAGCTGCACGGCGCGTGCTTCCTGTGAACTCCCGATCCCGCCGGCTCCCCGTCGGTCCTCGATCCCCATCCCGCGCTCGTCGCCGGTCCCCGCGACTACGTCTTCTCCAACTGTTTTCAGTTTGTCCATGCAAATGAATTTTTCGAAAACAATACCCCTCCAAGGGAGCGATCAACCCGAGACGCGGAACCGCAAATCCCGGGGTCCAGGCCTCCCTTTATCCTCGAAAACAACACGGCAGCGCCTAACACGCCAGCGATAAAAACGCCCCACAAAAAAACCCATCCTGTCGGATGGGCCTACTATAATAAGGGTAAAAGACAAACTAAAACAACCAAAAGCGGAGCTCCACTCACATCGCGGCGAGTTGAACTTTCTGCTGCAGCTCCATCACATTCTCGCGGAAGAGGCTGTCGGTGTCCATCAGATCTTTGACGGTCTGGCAGGAGTGGATAACCGTGGTATGATCTCGGCCGCCGAAATGTTCGCCGATGGTCTTGAGGGAATTTTTGGTAAAGGCTTTGGCCAGGTACATAGTGATCTGCCTCGCCTGAACGATTTCGCGTTTGCGGGTTTTCTGCAGTAATTTGTCGTATGAGACATCGAAATATTCACATACCATTCGCTGTATAGTTTCGATGGTGATCTCCTTACTGCTAGTTTTCACGAAATTACGGAGTACCTTTTTAGCCAATTCAAGGTCTATTTCCCTCTTATTCAGCGAAGATTGTGCCAAAAGTGAGATCAATGCGCCTTCCAGCTCGCGTACATTGCTGTTGATATTATAGGCCAGATATTTGATCACTTCCTTCGGCATCTCGAGGCCGTCATTCTTCATTTTCCGTTCGAGGATGTCGATCCTTGTCTCATAATCGGGGACCTGTAAGTCTGCACTCAACCCCCAACGGAATCGGCTGAGGAGACGCTCCTGGAGGCCATCCAGGTCCTTGGGCGGTTTGTCTGAAGACAGGATGAGCTGTTTGCCGGACTGATGCAAGATGGTTGAAGATCGCGAAGAAGGCATCCTGGGATTTCTCGGCCCGGTTGAAGAACTGGACGTCATCGATGATCAACACGTCGACCAACTGATAGAAATGGATGAAGTCATTGATTGCATTGTTGCGGGAATGATCGACAAACTGGTTGATGAACTTCTCCGAGCTGACGTATAAGACCACTTTGTTCTGATGTAGCCGCTTGACCTCATTGCCGATGGCTTGCGCAAGATGGGTCTTCCCCAACCCTACCCCGCCATAGATCACCAGGGGGTTGAATGAATTGGCGCCAGGTTTTTCCGCGACCGTCTTGCCGGCCCGGCGCGCAACGCGGTTGCAATCGCCCTCGATAAAGGAGTCAAATGTATATACCGGGTTGAGCTGCGCGTCAATCTGCATTTTCTTCAACCCGGGGATGACAAATGGGTTCTTGACGGGGTTGTTTATAATAAGAGGGAAATCCATTTCGTTATTGGAAAACGTTTTATAGCCATGGGCCGGAACATCCATCGTCAGCGGCTTGTTCTGGTGGTTACCGCTATCGACCATGATCCGGTACTCCAGCATCGCCTCCTTTCCCAAAATCCGCCGCAAGGTCTTCGCCAATAAATTTACATAATGCTCCTCCAGGTATTCATAGAAAAATTGGCTGGGGACCTGTATGACCAGGACATTGTTCTTTAATTCGACAGGCTTGATCGGCTCGAACCATGTTTTATAATGTTGCCACTCTACAATGTCCTTGATTATATCCAAGCAATTGCCCCATACTTTATCGAACGTTTTTGCCATTATACAGTAACCAATTTTTATGCCGATTTAAGAATTGTTGCTATCAGAAACTTACAAGGAACTTGGATTCTAAAAAAAATGCGCAGGGCGGCGAATATCAAAACATTTTATGGAATAAAAAATTTTTTATTCACTTGTTTTTTTTGTTTTGATACAGTTCCGGCATACACCAAAAATTCAATTTTTTTCTACAAGACACTTGACTATCAGCGAATAAACTTCGCATATGATTTATTCAGATGATACTGATGCAAGGCCGGTTGCATAACAACCGCCTCCGCGTGGCAGAAAGCGACAGTAGTGGATCCAGGCACCCGGCAGTTGGCCCTGCCGGAACAACTTAAACTTACTTTGTATGAAGAAGGGGAAACTGAGCTTCGATGTGAACGAACCTTTCTTCATATATGTAGAGTTTTGAGTGAAGTCATTGAAGATAGCAAAATAATTTGATTGCATTTTTTTAAATCCGAATTTTTTTTGAAAAAAAATCGGCATCCGTTGCGAGGATATTTTTCATCGGGCATCTTCCCTGTAGCAAAATCTCGGGTGCGGGATTATATCTCAAACAACCATAACTATTTATAGTATTTTTACCGCCAAACGGACCTACGGTCCGGTCGCCGAAGCATTCATTCGTCTGATGACTACGACATTTATCAAACGTCGGCAGTGAAACATCGCCAATCATTGTTTCACGACCAAAGGCACACAATGAGACAAAGGCTCCAATTGAAGTTATTACCAAAGGAAGCGATCGATGCAGCGATCATCCGGGAATATATCGCCCGGACAACAGGTCACCCACTCAGTGACATCACGGGTTTCCAACCGGAGCGCAGATCGATCGACGCCAGGAGCCGCCAGCCACATATCCTTCTTTCGCTGGAAGCCTTTATCGGCGAGCCTTTCGTGGAACAGCTCCCTGAGCGCGTCTCGTTTCCGGATGTGTCGGCAGCCAACCGGCAGGTAGTGATCATGGGCGCGGGGCCGGCGGGACTTTTTGCGGCACTGCAACTGATCGGACAAGGCATCCGCCCGATCCTGCTGGAAAGAGGAAAAGATATTCGCTCGCGTCGCCGGGATCTGGCTGCGCTTAATAAAGATGGTGTCATCAATCCGGAGAGCAACTATTGTTTTGGTGAAGGCGGCGCAGGCACCTACAGTGACGGTAAATTATATACCCGCAGTACAAAGCGCGGCGACATCCGGCGTATCCTGAATCTGCTGGTTCAATTCGGCGCCGATCCTTCCATCCTGGTCGATGCCCATCCGCATATCGGCACCAACAAACTTCCACAGATCATCCAGGCAATGCGGCAACAGATCGTCGGGTGCGGCGGCGTCTTCCTTTTCGAAAAGAAAGTTGTTGACTTTAGTTCTCAGGTAACAATCAAATCAAGGCCGTCCGAACAGCAGACGGCGACCAATTTGACGGAAGCGCTGTCATCCTGGCAACCGGTCATTCGGCAAGGGATATTTTTCATCTGTTACACCAAGCTAAGATTTTGATCGAAGCCAAGCCTTTTGCGCTCGGGGTCCGGATTGAACATCCACAAGAACTGATAGACCATATTCAATACAAAATACCTTCCCCTTTCTCCCGCCCGCTGCCTATAGCCTCGTGGAACAGGTGGACCAAAAAGGTGTTTTCTCTTTCTGCATGTGCCCCGGCGGCATCATTGCCCCCGCCTCGACCGATGACGGCGAACTCGTTGTCAACGGCTGGTCGCCCTCCAAACGAAACAATCCATTTGCCAATTCCGGCATGGTCGTGACGATCGAAGAAAAAGATATGCACGCGCTTCCGGACACACGGCCCGCTGGCCGGGCTCTATCTTTCAACAACAGGTCGAGCAAAGAGCTTTTGAGACCGGCGGCGGAAAATTCGTCGCCCCGGCACAGCGAATGACCGATTTTGTCGACGGCCGGCTGTCTGCCGATCTGCCCTGCCTGTTCCTATCTGCCCGGTCTCCGCAGCGCTCCGCTAAAGGAGGTTCTGCCTGGCTTTGTCTATGAAGCCCTTCAAAAGGGGTTTCGCATCTTTGGCGAAAAGAAGCACGGTTATTTTACCCGGGATGCCGTAGTGGTGGCAACGGAATCGCGGACATCTTCACCGGTACGAATTCCGCGTGACGCGGAAAAGCTTCACCATCCGCAGATCAGGAACCTGTTTCCCTGCGGTGAAGGGGCGGGTTATGCCGGCGGGATCATCAGCGCTGCCATGGATGGAGAAAAAGTGGCGGATTCCATCGCGAGAATGTAATTTTGGGCAATTCGGTGCGACAAATTAAAGCGGCACGCCGCATAAATACAGTACTTTAGTCCTTAAACAAGCTAACTATGCCTATCCTGGAGGTCACCGACCTGCAAAAGAACTTCGCCACACAGATTGCCGTCAACAAACTCAGCCTTCCAACTCGACCAGGGCTCCATCTTCGGGCTGCTCGGCCCCAATGGCGCGGGCAAGACCACCCTGATCCGGATGATCACTGGTATCTTTTATCCCGATGAGGGGTCGATCCTGTTCCAGGGCCAGCCGTTCGATCCGGCCAACGACATCATCCATATCGGGTATATGCCGGAGGAAAGGGGGCTCTACAAAAAAATGAAGATCGGCGAGCAGGCCTTGTACCTGGCGCAGGCTAAAAGGATTAAGCAGCCAGGACGCCATGCGTAAAGTAAAGGAGTGGTTTATCAAGTTCGAGATGCAAAGCTGGTGGAACAAGAAAGTAGAGGACCTGAGCAAGGGAATGCAGCAAAAACTCCAGTTTGTGATCACCGTTCTTCACGAACCAAAACTGATCATCCTGGATGAGCCATTTAGCGGTCTGGATCCGGTCAATTCCAACCTAATCAAGGATGAGATCTATCGACTGGCCCGCAACGGCGCCTCGATCATCTTCAGTACCCATCGGATGGAACAGGTGGAGGAGATCTGTGACCATATCATCCTGATGAATAAAGGAGAGAAGATTCTCGACGGGTCAGTATCGGGCGTGAAGCAACAATTCAAGGAAAACCTGTTCGGCGTGGGTATTGAAGGGACGGCAAGTCGCCGATAACAACGGCTGGAAACCTGAATCCGCGGCATTCGAAGTCGTGGGTCAACGGGACGGGCAATGGGTCGTCAAGATCCGTGAAGGGTATCGGCCAAATGATGTGCTGCGCTATTTTATCGACCACGGTAAGGGCATTACCTCCTTCACGGAGATCCTGCCTTCGTTAAGCGATATTTTCATCCGGCTGGTGGAAGGGACTCCCCTGGCGCGGCAATTTCAACCTGTAAACACTTGTGAAATGAGAAAGATGTGGCTGATCACCCGGCGGGAATACCTGACCCGGGTACGCAACAAGACCTTTCTGCTTTCGACCTTCCTGCTGCCGCTGGTTTTTATTTTATTCATTTCCGGCGCGGTGCTGATCCAATTGAAGACCAAGTCGCATAACCGCATAGCGGTCATCGATGCCAATGGGTATTTCAAGGATTATCTGAAAGGGGATTCGACCCTCAGCTTCGACTTTTCACCGGGTATCGACACCTTGAATTATGAGCAGCAGGGCTGTACGGCGGTCCTGATCATTCCCCGGCTGGCGGACAGCGGCAAGACGGAATGCCGGCTGAAATATAAAAAGGCGCTCGGGCTGGAGCAGGCATCGGCGCTGGATGATCGAATCCGTGATGCCGTCACCGATCATATGATCTTTGAGAAGACAACGGTCAGCCGGGCAAAGTTGGATTCCATCCGGAGCGAGTCGGATATTGCGCACATCAGCAGTTTTGAAGATAACGGTCAGACCGCAAGAGCATCCAGTCAGACATCCGCCTATGTCATCGGCTATGTCAGCGGCATCCTGATCTATCTGCTTACCTTTATATATGGCGCCGCGGTGATGCGCGGAGTGATGGAAGAGAAGACAAACCGGATTGCGGAAGTGATGGTCAGCTCGGTCCGGCCATTCGAGCTGATGTGGGGCAAGATCACCGGGATCGGAGCGGTGGGATTAACCCAGTTCCTGCTGTGGATCGTGTTATTGGGAGCGATCGGGTTCATCGCGCAGGGAATCCTCCCCCACGATGCACTGGAAAACGCTTCGCAAGAATGCGCCAATGAGTGGCGGAACGGCTGCCGCAGCAGCCGCAGCGGCAAAAGTCCAATCTTCGGGCTTCAATTTAAGCACCTTTATTATTAACACCAATATGGGATTGATCATCTTCTGCTTCCTTTTCTATTTCATCGGGGGCTATCTCTTCTATACCGCGCTCTTCGCCGCCGTCGGCAGCGCTGTCAATGAAGATCCGCAGGAAGCGCAGTCCCTGATGCTGCCGATCACCTTGCCGGTCGTCTTTTCTTTTGTTATTATGACCGTGGTCGTCCAGGATCCCGGGCGGCCCGCTGGCAACCTGGGCCAGCATCATTCCTTTCTCTTCCCCGATCGTCATGATGGCGCAGGATCCCTTCCGGCGTGCCCGGTACTGTTCCGTATTGGCAACTGGGTCTTTCGATGGTCTTTCTTGTTCTGGGGTTTCTGGGTACTACGTGGCTGGCCGGAAAAATCTACCGGACTGGCATACTAATGTATGGCAAGAAGCCCAGCTGGAAGATCATGTGGAAATGGGCGTTTCCGCTCGAATCAGGTGACTTAATGTTCCATTGGATGAATGGTAAAAAATCGCTTGAATGCCGGTGCAACATTGCGCCGGATGAGGCGTACTTTTATACGAAGCATATCGTAAACTGCTGGGGCCCGGATTTTGCAGCGTTGAAATCGTCTGAGGGGCTCGGTTTGAGGCAGCGGTTCCGGGCGAATGTACCAAATATTTCGGCAGGCATAACAATCAAGATAGATTTTAAGCCTCATGTGTAGTAGAAAAAAACGGGACTGTTCTCAGCCCCGTTTTCTCTTTGAATCGGACGGAGGCCGGTTCGCTAGCTGGCTTGCAATAAACGAAGGATTGGAAATTCGGAGTTGTCCGATTCGGAGTCCATTTCTTCCGGCTGGAACTCGATATTCAGTTTGATCGAGCTCTTTTCGCCGACATTTAAGTTGGGACGTTTGGTCGACTGATAGCCTTTCTTATCGAATGATATGGTGATCTGGGGCCGGCCGGCAGCTGGACAAAACGAAAATAGCCATCTGCGTCCGTCAGGACTTCCTCAGGCTGCTCGAACCGGGAACGGTAGCTGAAACGACTACGCCGGGAAGCGGCTTCTTCGTAATGGCATCCGTTACATAACCGTTCAGGACACCATCGCGCTTACCCGTTCCTGCCTTTGCGCATAATGCAAAGGGTAAGATCAGTAAGAGAAAGCAATATATTTTTCCGGATGCCCATAAAAAGTTTTTCACCCCGAATTTAGTTCAAATTTAAGAGAACCACAAATCGAATCGGTGGGCAGGGGTCAAACATCGGTGGGCCGGTCAGGGGCAGATGGGCGAGGGTTTGGCCCGGGCTGGCGCCATCCCGGACCGGTAACGGCCGGAAATCTAATGGTAAATGGGTAGGGGCGGCATTCCGGGCGGGTCCAACGAAGTTCGGGAGGGCGCTTATGATTCCCCAAGGTCGATCTCGGTATTGTCGCCGATATTGAGACTGCGGGATTCGCCTTTTACCTCGGTGTCGCTGCCGATCAGGGAATGGGTCAAGAACGATATCATAGAGATCGGCAAAGGAGCCGATAATGGAATCCTTTATAATCGAATAGTTGACCCGGGTCTTTTCGCCGATGGCCACATTAGGGCCGACGATGGAATTCCGGATATCGCAGCCGGGGGCGATGCTGACGGGCTGGATGATGATGGTATTCTCGAACTGGTGATCAGGGGCGATATTACCGCCGAATTTCTTCAGTAGTTTGGCGTTGGATTCGAGCAGGGTCTCCTTTTTACCGCAATCGAACCAGTTCTGGACCTTGAAGGCATGGAATTTGACGCCGCTGCGGATCATGCATTCGATGGCATCGGTCAGGTTGTATTCGCCATAGCTGGTGACATGGTCACGGATATTGTTTTCCAGGCAATTGAAGAGCGTAGCCGTCTCCCGGATCCGGTAGATTCCCACCAGGGCCATATTTGACTTGGGGATCTGGGGTTTCTCGACGACCCGTTCGATACTGCCGTCGTCTTCGAGCTCGGCCACGCCGAAATTCCGGGGGTCATCCACCCGTTTGACACCCAGCAGGGAATGCGGCTGATTCAGGACGTCCTTGACATCGTATTCGCAGATGGTATCGCCAAGCACGATGAACACCTCGTCCTCCCCGACGATGCTGCGGGTAAGGAGAACGGCATGACCGATGCCCTGCCGTTCGTTCTGGTACACAAAATGCGCCGTCAGCTGCGGATATTTCTGGCGCACAAAGTCCTGGATCTTTTCTCCCAGGTAGCCTACAATAAAGATAAATTCATTGATTCCGGCCTCCATTAGCTGGTCGACGATAATGGAGAGTATTGTTTTTCCCGCAAGTGGGATCAAAGCCTTGGGTTGCGTATACGTATGCGGACGTAGTTTGGTGCCAGCGCCTGCTACCGGAATGATCGCTTTCATGTAATGGTTGTCGTCTCTCGGACAATCGCGTGTAAAATAGTGAATTTTAGCCTAAATTTGCGCCATGCAAAAAGATACGGTTGTTTTTGAACTCATCAGAAAGGAATTGGAACGTCAACGTCATGGAATAGAATTGATCGCTTCAGAGAATTTTACTTCCCTGCAGGTGATGCAGGCGATGGGTACCGTGTTGACCAATAAATATGCGGAGGGGTATCCCGGCAGGCGATATTATGGCGGTTGCGAGATCGTGGACCAGGTCGAGCAGCTGGCGATCGACCGGCTGAAAGAGATCTTCGGGTGTGAATACGCCAACGTGCAACCGCATAGCGGCGCACAGGCCAATGCGGCACTGATGCTGGCGATCCTGCAACCCGGCGATACGATCCTTGGGCTGGACCTGAGCATGGGCGGCCACCTGACGCACGGCTCGCCGGTCAATTTCTCGGGCAAGCTGTATCGCCCGGTCTTCTATGGCGTGAAGAAGGAAGATGGCCGGGTGGACTATGATAGCATGGAGGCGGTCGCAAAAAAAGAAAAGCCGAAGCTGATCATCTGCGGGGCTTCTGCCTATAGCCGCGACTGGGACTATAAACGGATCCGGGCAATCGCCGACAGTGTCGGCGCCTTTGTCATGTGCGATATGGCGCATCCGGCAGGGCTGATCGCCAAGGGGCTGCTGAACTCCCCCTTCGAAGATTGTCATTTCGTGACATCGACGACACATAAGACCTTGCGCGGGCCGCGCGGCGGCATCATCCTGATGAAAAAGGATTTTGACAATCCATTCGGATTGAAGGATGTCAAAGGGAATATCCGGCCGATGAGCAACCTGGTCGATATGGCGGTCTTCCCCGGGACGCAGGGCGGCCCGCTGGAGCATGTGATCGCCGCAAAGGCAGTATCGTTCGGCGAGATCCTTTCGGATGAGTTCACCGTCTATGCCAAACAAATTATTTCCAATGCGCAGGCCATGTCCAAAGTCTTTGTCGACAAAGGATATCATATCGTTTCGGGCGGCACGGACAATCACCTGCTGCTGATCGATCTCCGCAACAAGAATATCAGCGGGAAGAAGGCGGAGATCGCCCTCGGCAAGGCAGAGATCACCGTCAATAAAAATATGGTGCCCTTCGATGACAAGAGCGCCTTTATCACCTCGGGTATCCGGGTGGGCGTTCCGGCCGTAACGACCCGGGGAATGAAGGAGACACATATGGCGACGGTAGTCGAGCTGATCGACAAGGCGCTCGTGAATGCGGAAAATGAAGACGTCGCTGGCGGCGCTGAAAGGGTGAAGTGATATGCCTTTATGAAACAGTTCCCGTTGTACCCGGAGCTATAAAACTTCGTCGTTATGCTACAGCGAAAACAAACCTTTGGATGTTGCTGGCGCGTTATTTGCGCCGCGCTGACATTCAAGTTCGTCGTTCTATAGCGGTAATATGATAGTCGGTATCAACGGGATTGCACCGCTGGAGGTGAAAGCGATGCCAGTTCTTGGTGTGGGGACAGATCAGCGCCGGTGCCGGCAGTGTCCTGATCCTGATCGTCACGGTGATCCTGCATTGGCAGGTACGCTGATCAATATTTTCAACTTCAAAGCCAGGAAAAAGCAGCTCTGGATAACCATCGGGCTTTTCGTTCTGTCCCTGCTGAATATCTTTCTTTATTGGTGGAAGAGCGGTGTTCCGCCGTTCAGAGTCCGGCAATTATAGCCTTGGCGCGCTGCTGTCGCTGGCGATTCCCGTCTTTCTGATCATGGCGGCAGTGGGATCCGGAAGGACGAGAAACTGGTGAAGAGCGCGGACCGGCTGAGGTAATGGACACCGACGCCGCCGGCAGAAACCAACCGCGCCAGCGGACAACAACTGTATCGAAACCGGACAGCGCGCATTCTTCCCGCGCCTATCGGCCTGATTTTCAAAATGCAATAATGAGGCATTTTCTTTGTGGATCGTCAGATCTATGATCAGAAACTATCTCCGGGTCGCCTTCCGCAACCTATGGCGCCATAAGGGGTTCTCTCTCCTCAATATCATCGGACTAACGGTCGGCATGAGCGCCTTTTTCCTGGTTTTTATGTATGTAAGTTTCGAGCTTAGCTATGATTCATTTTATAGCAGGGCGGACCGGATCTACCGGATTGTGGCGGATGTCAAGACGCCTGCCGGAACGGTGGAACATCCCAATACGCCGCCAAACCCCACCGCAATCCATATGGCGAAGTTTCTCCCGGAAGTGCAAGTGACCACCCGGGTCAATATGGGTGATAACTGGATGGTCATCCGGGACGACAAGGAAGTCTTCGAGACCAATGACGTAGGTTACGCGGATTCATCCTTCTTCCAGGTTTTCGACATCCCATTTGTCAAAGGCGACCCGAAGACGGCGCTTTCCCGGCCAAATAGTATCGTGCTGTCGGAGACAACGGCAAAAAAATTCTTTGGTAAGATCGACCCGGTCGGAAAAGTACTGACACTGACCCGCGACAAATTCCCGGGAACGGTGACCGGCGTGATGAAAGACATTCCGGAGAATTCGCATCTCAAGATAGCCATGCTCATTTCCCTTTCTACTTTTGAAACGGGCAACTCCAACCTTGACAGTGGGTGGAATAATTACAATTGGGAATCCTTCGCCCTCCTGAAACCGGGCGCAAGCCCTGCAGGCCTTCAGTCCAAACTGCCCGCCTATTTAGAGCAAATGGGCGGTTCGGCCTTGTTCCAGAATAAGCAAATCCCCACCCTGCTGCTGGAGCCGGTGCGCGACATTTACCTGTATTCCACCCGGGATGACTCCAGGAACGGCCATATCGGCAATGTCTATATCTTCTCGATTATCGGCGCCTTTATCGTATTGATCGCGGGCATCAATTTCGTCAATCTCACGACTGCCCGATCGGTGGAACGCGCGAAGGAAGTCGGCATCCGAAAGGTAGTGGGAGCGGGCAAATGGATGCTGGCGGGTCAGTTCATCGGCGAAAGCATTATCATCTGTCTGATCGCTTACGTGTTGGCGGTAGGGTTATCCGCCACCATGCTGCCACTGTTCAACCAACTGGCCGGCAAGGAAGTGAGCACGGGGATATTCACCCACCCGCGCTATCTGACCATCCTGCTTGGCATTGCGATTCTGATCGGCATATTTGCGGGACTATATCCGGCGCTGGTGCTGTCGTCCTTCCGTCCCGTGGCCGTGCTGAAAGGGAAATTCAGCACCGGAACGCGGGGAATCGTGCTTCGGAAGGGTCTGGTAATCGTACAATTTACCATCGCGATAAGCCTGATGATCGCCACGTTGGCGGTGTATTTTCAACTCAACTATATGCGTGGCCAGGATTTGGGATTCGACAAGGACCAGAAGCTGATCATGGATTCCCGGAATGATTCGGCAAAGATGGCTTTCAAGCAAGCCCTGACCACTATCCCGGGTGTTCTTTCCAACACGATGGCCAGCAATATGCCGGGGTTATTTGATTTCACAAACCAGTGCCAAATCGAAAACGGGCGGGGTGAAATGCAAATGGCCAATGCGGTCGTGTATTTTGTGGATTATGATTATCTGAGCCAAATGCGCATGAAGGTGATCGCGGGCCGGGATTTCTCCCGGGCATTCGGGACGGACAGTACGCAGGCGATGATTCTTAACGAAACGGCCGTCCGCCAGCTGGGTTATACGTCTCCGGAGCAGGTGATCGGGAAACGATTCGATCAGTTCAACCGAAAAGGTACAGTCATCGGGGTAGTCAGGGATTTTCACCAGCGCTCCCTGCAGGACCCGATCAAATCGATAACGATGCGGGTGGAACCTGGCGCCTGCGACCTGGTCTATGCGACGATCGACCCACATCGGGTGCCGGCGACACTCGAAGCCATCCGGGCGAAATGGAAAGAATTGCTCGGAGACCGGCCCTTTAGCTATTATTTCCTCGACGAGTTTTTCGACCGCCAATACCGAAGCGAAGAGAATTTTGGTCGGCTCTTCCTGAATTTCGCGATCCTCGCGATCTTTATCAGTTGTCTCGGGCTGATGGGGCTTGCCGCCTATAGTACGATCCAACGAACCAAGGAGATCGGGGTCCGAAAGGTTGTAGGCGCGTCGGTAGGGAATATCGTTTATTTGTTGTCGCGGGACTTCCTGTTGCTGGTGGGCTTGGCCTTCCTGGTGGCAGCGCCCTTGGCGTGGTTCTTTGTTCATGGCTGGCTGGATGGATTCGCCTATCGGATCACTTCCTATTGGTGGATTTTCGCGCTGGCGGGGCTGGCGGCGATGGGAATTGCGCTCGGGGCGGTCAGCTTCCAGGCAATCAAAGCCGCGCTGGTCAACCCGGTCAAAAGTCTTCAGAACGGAATAACCGAGCAAAACATGCAACATTTCCCCCACCCATCCGTCTTTTAACACATGCTAAAAAATTATCTGCGCACCGCCTTCCGGAATCTCTGGCGGCACCGGGGGTTCTCCCTGCTGAATATCATCGGATTAACCATCGGCATGGTGGCTTTTTTCCTGATCTTCCTGTATGTCCGGTTCGAGTTCAGCTATGAGTCGATGTTCAGTAAGGCAGACCGGATCTACCGGGTGGTGGCGGATATCAAGACCCCCACGGAAACGATCCCTGCCAACGTTCCCGCCTGCCCGGTCCCGATGCACATGCGAACCGAATTCGCCGGAAGTGGAGACGGCTACGCGTGTCATGAAAGACGACTGGATGGTGACCCGGGGCGATCAGCATTTTCACGAAACCGAAGCGGTCGATGCCGACAGCACCTTCTTTTCCGTTTTCGATTTCCCGCTGCTCAAAGGCAATCCCCAAACCGCGCTCCGCGACCCCAACAGCATTGTGCTCACCGAGACGGCAGCTCAAAAATATTTCGGCGACGCCAACCCGCTGGGTCAGCCGCTCTCATTGGGAAAGGATAAGCTTCATGCGGTGGTGACCGGGGTAATGAAGGATATCCCCGATAACACGATGATCAAGTGCAACATGGTCGTTTCCTTGACGACATTCATCCAGCCGGGCCCAAATAGCCTGGACAATCAATGGGGAAACTACGGGGCATACGCCTTCGTGTTGCTAAACCCGGGGCCAATCCCAAAGCGCTGGAGAGCAAAGCTGCCGGCTTTTCTCGAAAAAATGAACGGGTCGCGAGATGCATAAAGAAAGGATGATCCCGACCCTCCACCTGGAACGACTTCGGGACATCTATCTGCACTCTACGCGCGACGATAGCAAGACCGGTAATATCACCAACGTCTATATTTTCTCCATTGTAGGCGCTTTCGTTCTGCTGATCGCCGGGATCAATTTCGTCAACCTGACTACCGCCCGGTCGACCGAGCGCGCCAAAGAGGTCGGGATCCGGAAGGTCGCGGGCGCCGGAAGAGGGCAATTGGCCGGGCAATTTATCGGCGAAAGCGTGATCCTTTGCGGCATCGCCTGTCTGCTGGCCGTTGGCTGCACGGTCTTGCTGCTGCCGCCCTTCAACAACCTCGCGGGGAAGATCATCAATCCGGGTGTATTACCGCCGGCGGCGGACCTTTTGATCCTGTTAGGAATAGCCGTCTTTATCGGGATTGCAGCCGGGATTTATCCGGCACTCGTGCTAAGCTCATTCCAGCCGGTGGCGGTTCTAAAAGGTCGATTCGCCACAGGCGGTAAGGGCAGTTTCCTTCGCAAGGCACTGGTCGTCGTCCAGTTTACCATCGCAACAGGTCTGATCATCGGAACCCTGGTCGTATACAACCAACTAAATTATATGCGAAGCCAGGACCTGGGTTTTGATAAGACCCGGAAGCTGGTGGTCGATACCCAGGGCGATTCCACAAAACTGGTCCTGAAAGAAGCCGTTAACCACCTGCCCGGCGTACTGTCGACCTCGATGGCCGGCAGCGTGCCCGGCGGCGGAGACCACGGCGCCTATTCGCAGATCGAGAACGTCAAGGGCGAAATGCAGATCGCCAACCTGGATCTATACTTCGTGGACTTCGATTATATCCCGCAACTGAAGATAAAATAGTGGCGGGCCGAGCCTTTTCCCGAGACTTCATGACGGATACGACCCATGCGATGATCCTCAATGAAGCGGCGGTAAAAATGTTTGGTTACTCCTCCCCTGAACGGGCAATCGGGAAGAAATTCTCACAGTGGGGCCGGGAGGGCCTGATCATCGGCGTGGTAAAAGATTTTCATTTCCGGTCCTTGCAGGAAGTGATCAAACCGCTCTCGATCCGCATCGAACCGCAGGGCTGTGGCCTCTTAACGGTTAATGTCGACGGACATCATATTCCCAACACGATCGCCGCGATCGAATCCAGGTGGAAGCAATTGGTCCCCGACAAACCCTTCACCTATTACTTCCTCGACGAGTTCTTTGATAAACAATACCGGGCAGAGGATCGTTTTGGGACGCTGTTCCTGTATTTCGCAGCGCTGGCGATCTTTATCAGTTGCCTCGGGCTGATGGGGCTGGCTTCCTATAGTACAGTTCAGCGCACAAAGGAAATCGGTATCCGGAAGGTTGTCGGAGCGTCCGTGGGTCAGATCGTCTACCTGCTTTCCCGGGACTTCCTGCTGTTGGTCCTGATCGCATTCGTGGTATCGGCACCGATCGCGGGCTGGCTGATCGGAGGCTGGCTCAAGGGGTTCGCCTACCGGATCCCCATCTACTGGTGGATCTTTGCGATCGCCGGTCTGCTGGCAGTAATTATAGCTGTCCTTACCGTAAGCTTCCAGGCCATGAAGGCAGCAGTGGCGAATCCGGTCAATTCCTACGTTCCGAATAAATAAGTCGATCCGAAAAAAAGTCAATATGTTCAAAAACTATCTCCGCGTAGCATTCCGCAATCTCTGGCGGCACAAAGGGTTTCTCCCTGCTGAACATCATGGGGCTGACGATCGGGATGTCGGCCTGTTTCCTTGTCTTCCTGTATGTGAAGTTCGAACTGAGCTATGATGATTTCCATTCAAAGGGCGATCGCATCTACCGGATCGTAACGGATATCGTCAATCCATCGGAAACGCTTGCATTTCAATGACGCCGCGCCCGCGATGCCCGTGGCAGCAAAACGGGATTTTCCCGGAGATCGAGAAGGCAGTTGCGGTTCGATCCGGGCAGCATCCTGGTCCGGAAGGGTAATGACATCAAGATCCAGGAGAACAATATGGCCTACGCGGATTCGACCTTCTTCGAGATCTTCGATTTCCCCTTGCTGAAAGGCGATCCGGTAACGGCGTTACGGGAGCCGAACAGCGTGGTCTTGTCGGAGACGTCGGCAAAAAAATATTTTGGGTCCGCCAATCCGATGGGGCAGCACCTGCTTCTGGGAGATCAGGGCGATATCGGTACCGTCACCGGCTTGATGAAGGATATGCCGGAGAACACGGAGCTGAAAGCGGACTTGCTGGTGGCATCGTATTCGGGCGCGGCCGATTCGAACCGGGACAAGAACTGGGGCGGATTTGGCGACTTTTCCTATTTCCTGCTGAAGCCCAATACCAATCCGCATGCGCTGGAGAAGAAATTTCCGGCTTTCCTGGAGAACCACATCGGCAAATTCATGAAGGAAAATAACCAGACCTATACCTATATCCTGGAGCCGCTAAAGGATGTCTATCTCAAATCGACCCGGGGCGGGACCGTGAGCCGGCAGCATGACCAACGTCTATGTCTTTAGCATCGTGGGGATCTTTATCCTGTTGATCGCGGGGATCAATTTCGTCAATCTCACCACCGCGAGGTCGACGGAGCGGGCGAGAGAGGTCGGGATCCGGAAGGTGATCGGTGCGGAACGACAGCAGCTGACGGGGCAATTCCTGGGTGAATCGGTGATCCTTTGCCTGATCGCCTTCGTGCTGTCGGTGGGGGTATGCGCGGCGTTGCTGCCCAGCTTCAATTTCCTGGCCGGTAAAACGGTCAGTACCGGGATCTTCCATCACCCCAGCTATATTCTTGCGCTGCTCGGCATCGGGGTCGGCATCGGGTTGCTGGCGGGGATCTATCCGGCGCTGGTGTTGTCGGGCTTCCAGCCGATCGTGGTGCTGAAAGGACGTTTTGCGACCGGCGACGCGTGGTTTGCTATTGCGAAAGGGGCTGGTGATCTCGCAGTTTACGATCTCGATCGGGTTGATCGTCGCTACGCTGCTGGTGGGATTTCAATTAAATTATATGCGTCACCAGGACCTTGGATTCAACAAGGACCAGGAACTGGTGGTGGACACGCATGGGGATAATCACAGGGACGCGTTGAAGGAGGAGATCCGAAAGCCTGCCTGGAGTGATCTCGGTGGCGATGTCTTCCAACACGCCCGGGCAGCGGTGCAGATGAATGCCTATTCGATTATCCAGAACCAGAAGGGGGAAATGCAGGTCTGCAGTCCCGACCTCTTTTTTGTCGATTTCGACTATATCCCGCAATACCAGTTAAAGCTGGTGGCGGGCCGTGCCTTTTCAAGGGCCTTTGGGGCGGATACAACGCACTCGATGGTCCTGAACGAAGCCGGGACCCGCATGCTCGGTTATCACTCGCCCGCAGGATGCGATCGGAAAAGATTTCTCGCAATGGGGCCGGAAAGGCAAGATCATCGGGGTAGTGAAGGATTTCCATTATCAAGGTTTGCAGCAGGAGATCCGGCCGTTGTCATTGCGGATCGAGCCAGGCGGCTGTTACGAAATCTCGGTGAAAGTCCGGACGACGAATTTGAAAGGAACGATTGCCGGGATCGAAAAGGATCTGGCATACGATGCATCCCCAACCGGCCATTCAGCTACTACTTCGTCGATGAGATGTTTGACCAGCAATACCGGGCGGAAGACCGTTTTGGCAAGTTGTTCCTGTATTTTGCCGGGCTGGCCATCTTTATTTCCTGTCTGGGGTTGTTGGGGCTGGCATCGTATAGCACGATACAGCGCACCAAGGAGATCGGAGTCCGCAAGGTCCTCGGTGCAAGCGTAGGCGGGATCGTGCGACTGCTGTCGAAGGATTTCCTGTGGCTGGTCGGGATCGCCTTTGTGGTCGCGACACCGCTTTCATTCGTCCTGATGCATAAATGGCTGAAGGATTTTGCCTATCGGATCGATATTTGGTCGGCCTGGTGGATATTTGTCCTGGCGGGTCTGGGCGCTTTGGCGATCGCCCTGTTCACCATTAGTTTCCAGGCGGTTAAGGCGGCGCTTGCGAATCCGGTCAATAGTCTTCGGAGCGAATAGGAGCTGGCTCGACCCCCGGCAGGGCCGATACCTCTTACCCTCAAAAGGCGGCCGTACACGGAAAGGTGGCACGATATTCCTGGATTTTGGGGTATATTCGGAACCGCATGCGACGCCGTTTTCGCTATTATATCCTCTTCACGATCGGTTTCTCGTCATGCTGGTTCCTCTTCAAACTGGGGTGGTTACACGATTGGAACAGGGCCTTGCGTTCGTCGGGCATCGAAATCGTCTTAAATATTGCTGCACTGCTTTGCACCGTAGAATGGCTGCTGCCCCGCTTTTTCTACCGGGAGCCTATGGCCGCTTTGGTCTCGGCCTCGCAGGATCGTTCTTGTCGGAGGAACGGCCAATATGCTGTTCCAACTCCGGCTTATGGACAGCAATCCATTAGAATATCAAGCCAATATCGCCCGATACAAAGAGGTTTTTTATTATTGGTTCTGGTCCAATCTGGCTACAGGGTCTTACCTGATGATCTGTCTGGTCGCGCTGGGCGGTTGCGCGCTTCGGCTGGCCTTTGACCGGGTAAGCACGGCGAGACGGTTGGCCGATATGGAAGACAGCCCAGTTGCGCTCGGAGCTGGAAATCCTGAAGAACCAGATCAATCCGCATTTCATCTTTAATGCCCTTAACGCGATCTATTACAAAATCGACCGGTCGAACGGAGCGGCCAGGTCGCTGACGGAACAGTTCTCTGCCCTGCTCCGATACCAGTTATATGAATGCAATGAGACCGGGGTTGAAATTGAAAAGGAAATTGGTTTTATTCAGAATTATGTGTGCCTCCAAACAGAAAGGTCGGGAGACGCGGTCCGGGTGAGCTGCTCCGGTTTCGGGGCGATGTCCGGCTTTTACCATTCCGCCGCATGTGTTGGCGCCCCTGGTGGAGAATTGTTTTAAGCACGTCTCCCGTTGGGCCGACCGGGATAATTTCATCACACTGGCCTGCAGCCTGGAAGCGGGTCATTTTCAGTTCCGGTCGCTGAATAGTTATGACCCGGCTAAAAAAAGCGAGCAGAGCGGCATCGGCCTGGCCAATACGCGAAAAAGATTGGAGTTGTTGTGCCCCGATCGCTTTACCTTGTCGAGCGCGGAAAACGGCGGCCATTTTGAGACAACGCTTACCATTGCCGTATGATATCCAAACCGAGCTGCATAATTATTGACGATGAACCACCAGCCAGGAACGGTCTTAAGGAAGACCTGGTGGCACTCGGGATCTTTACGGTTGCGGGTATGGCGGGAGATGCCGAACAAGCCGGAGAACTCTTGAAAACCACTGCGGCAGACCTGATCTTCCTGGACGTTGAAATGCCCTGGACAAATGGATTGGAGTTCCTGTCGGGCTCTGGATGTCAAGCCGATGGTCATCCTCGTTACTGCCTATCCGCAATATGCCCTGCACGGCTACGAGCATGGCGTGATCGATTATTTATTGAAACCCGTTTCGCCCGAGCGGTTGAAACTCGCCTGTGAAAAAGCGCTGGAATGGTGGGTGCTTCGCAACAATGCCGACAGCCACGACCGGACCGGAGGGCGATCTCTATATAAAGAGCAACGGAAAGTTTGAACGCATCGGATATGACGAAATCCTTTATCTGGAAGCAGCCAACAACTATGTGATCGTTCACACAAGGCAAAAAAAATATCTGGTCTATCAAACGTTGAAAGGAATGGAAAAGCAACTACCCGCTCAACGGTTTCTCCAAACCCACAAATCATTTATTGTCGCCAGACCGTATATCCGGCAGATCGATCGAGATTCCATCTTCGTTGGAGAGGTCCGAATCCCGCTCAGCCGGCGCTTCAAACAAAGATTCCTCACGGCGGTGCTGGGGAAAAGTAGATCCTCGCGGGGACCTGCATCTTACCAACAATATTCAACCTGTCAAATAATGGGTTTGCAGACTACTTCATTCCCCGGTTATATTTATGAAAAATTAAATGATGAAAGTATTTATAGCTTGTATGATGATCGCATTCATCGCAGGTTTTAAACTTCCGACCGGCCCGACGGCGGAAAATGCCCTGGCAGCGGACAAGGAATTGGCAAAGGCGCTGCAAAATAATGACTCGGTCGGAATTTACCGCATGCTGGACAAGGACTGGGCCGTCATTCCAAGTAACGGACAGTACACGAAGGACCCGAAGTCTTTCCGTCCGGAATAAGGACAGGATACCGAACGCTAAAGGTAATGGAACTTTCGGAACCCAGAGTTCGCTTATACGGAGATATCGCGCTGGTTACAACAAAGGTCAGGCTGTCAGGTCAGCTCGGAGGCAAATCCTACGACGACCTAAAAATGCGCCAAACGGATATTTTGCGCTGGGAGCATGGGGCGTGGAAATGCGTTTTAACCCAGGAGGCCATTCTGAATGAAGGAATCCAACCCCAATCTATCGGTCACTATTGGTTTGTCCTATTCAATAAAGGCTCAAACTGGGAACAGGATTCAGCAACGACGGCAAAATTATTTCAGGAGCACATCCATTACATACTCAGTCAAAGAGAAACCGGTAATATTATTACCGGAGGGGCATTTCCCGACAAAGCTACCTGGATCGGTTTCGAAATTTATGGTTGTAAAACGAGTGAAGAAGCTGAAAAGATCACCAGAGCGGATCCGGCGGTTTCATCAAGAATATTGTCTTTTGAGATTCATCCCTGGGCGACATTAAAGGGTGAAGTTAAATTTGAGTAATTCAAATAAATGCGGGCGGGTGCAGCCAGATTTAAAAAAAAAATTTGCTGAATTGTCAAAACTCCCTAATTTTGTCTAACGCTGTTAAATTATTTAAGCCAGTAAGACAAAATACAGTAAGCGGTAATTATGGGGAGCAAAGAGCGAATCCAGCGGTTAAAAGAGAACACCCGGGTCAATATCCTGGATGCAGCCTATGACATCGTAAAGGACGAAGGGTGGCAGGCATTGAGCATGCGGAAGATCGCAGATCAGGATCGAGTACACGGCGCCCATCATTTACGAGTACTACGCCAATAAAGAAGCGATCCTGCTGGAATTGTCGAAAAAAGGATTCGAGATGCTGGCCAACCAAATGAAGGCGGCGGCGGCCAAACATCCCGAACCGGCGGAGCAGATCGAGGCCCTGTGGCTTGCTTACTGGAATTTTGCCTTTGCCCACAAAGAGTATTACCAACTGATGTTTGGCGTGGAAGTCAACTGCTGTCTCATGGACGAGCTGCTGCCGGCGGGATCCACACCCTATGATATCGCGGTTGAACCCATCCGAAAAATTATGGGTATCGAAGACCCGGAAGACGAACGGGTTTGTACGAAGTACTATACCTATTGGTCCATTATCCACGGGCTGATCTCCATCAATATTACCCGGAAGGGGACGACGGATGAGATCAACCGGCAAATACTCAAGGATGCGATCACCGGCATCACCCGATCCTTAACACGATAGATCCGACCCGGCATTGACCCCGCCCTCCGATCCGATCCGCCTGTTTAACGCGCCCCTCCGACCCACGCCATTTGAAAAAATTCAGCTCTTCCTGTCCGGTTCCTTTCCGGTCCGGTGTCATTAGCATATACAGATTTCACGGACGGGTTTCTCGGCTTGCCAATTTAACACCATTAAAAAATTTAATAACGTTATGAGACAGTTATTTTCCCTTTCAGCCTTATCGATCATCACCGCCGCCTATGTCAGCAGCTGTTCCCAGGTCCAGGGCACACAGGCCCCGACGCCGCCGCAGGCGCTGCCCGTCCTGGCCGTCATTGCCTCCGCCGCCACTACCTATGTCGAATATTCGGCCACGGTAGAGGGCAAGACAAATGTGGAGATCCGCCCCCAGGTCAGCGGCTACCTCGACAAGATCTTTGTTGAAGAAGGCGCCCATGTTTCTCAGGGGCAACCGTTGTTCAAGATCAATGACCGCCCTTATGACGAACAGCTAAACAACGCCCAGGCGAATATCAACGCGGCAAAAGCCAATATGGAAAAGGCCGCCATCGAGGTAAACCGCCTAAAACCGCTCGTCGAGAACAAAGTCATTTCCGATGTCCAGCTGAAGGCCGCCGAAGCCGCCTATTCCGCGGCCAAAGCGGAAGTCAGCCAGACAGAAGCAGCGTCCCACAACGCGGATATCAATCTCGGCTATACGTTGATCTCAGCACCCGTAAGCGGCTATATCGGGCGAATCCCCTACAAAACGGGCAGCCTGGTCGGCCGGGGCGAGGCCCAGCCGCTGACCGTCCTGTCGGACGTCCGCGACGTCTATGCGTATTTCTCCATGAGTGAAAGTGATTTTCTGCATTTCACCGACAAGTCAACGGGCATGACAATCGCGGATAAGATCAGGACCCTGCCCGAAGTTGAGCTGCAGCTCGCGGACAACAGCATCTATGCCGCCAAAGGCCGGATCGAGCTGATGGAAGGTCAATTCGACAAAGCGATGGGTACCATCAGCTTCCGTGCCGTCTTTCCGAATGCGGCGGGCCTGCTGCGTACGGGCAGCACCGGCCGGATCCGCATCCCGCAAACAAATACGGCGGCGATACCCGTTCCACAGACCGCAACCTACGAGCTGCAGGACAAGATCTTCGTCTATACGGTGGGCGATTCCAATAAAGTAAGCAGCAAAGCCCTGCACGTCGTCGCAAAAACAACCGGGTGGTACCTCGTGGATAAAGGGGTGAAGCCGGGTGACCGGATCGTGTATGCGGGGATGGACCGGCTGCAGGACGGGATGATGATTACCCCGCAGCTTCTTTCGACAGACAGTATTTTTAAAGTAACTCCATTGTAGATTTTATGCTTAAGCGATTTATCGAAAGACCGGTATTATCAACGGTCATAAGTATCATTTTGCTTTTACTCGGCGGTTTAGCGTTGTTTACTTTGCCGATCACGCTCTTCCCGGATATTGCACCACCCAGCGTGGTCGTAACAGCCAACTATCCCGGCGCCAATGCCGAAGTCGTGGCCAGATCGGTAGCTGTCCCGCTGGAAGAGGCCATCAATGGGGTCGAGAATATGACCTATATGACCTCCAATTCCAGTAACGACGGCAGCATGACGCTGACGGTGTACTTCAAGCAGGGCACCAATCCGGATATCGCTTCGGTCAACGTCCAGAACCGCGTAGCCAAAGCGACGAGCCAGATCCCGCAGGAGGTGATCCAGGCGGGTATCTCGACCCAGAAGCAACAAAATAGTATAATCATGTTCATTGCGGTGTACAGCAAGGACAGCAGCACCTATGATGAGACCTTTCTCCAAAACTACATCAAGATCAACCTGATCCCGAAGTTGCAACGGATTCCCGGGGTCGGCGATGCCCAGGCATTCGGCACCAAGGACTATTCGATGCGCATCTGGCTGAAACCGGACCGGCTCATGGCCTACAATCTTTCGCCGATCGAAGTGACGGATGCGATCAAGGATCAAAGTCTGGAAGCGGCGCCGGGTCGGCTTGGGCAAAGCAGCAATGAGGTCTTTGAATATGTGCTGAAATATAAGGGCAAACTCAATAAGAATGAAGACTACGAAAACATCATCATCAAGTCCAATTCTGACGGGTCGGCGGTGCGCCTGAAGGATGTGGCCCGGGTGGAGTTCGGTTCCTATACCTATTCTTCCAACGGCACCCTGAACGGCTATCCGACATCCGGCGTTGCTGTGTTCCAGGTAGCCGGTTCCAATGCCAACGATATCCTGACGGAGGCGCAGAAGCTAATAAAGAAATTCACGGCCGACCTGCCCGAAGGGTTTGGGAACAAGTATCATGTATAACTCCAAGGAATTCCTGGATGCTTCGATCGAACAGGTGCTCCATACGCTGGTGGAAGCATTTATCCTGGTGTTCATCGTGGTTTTTCTCTTTCTTCAGGATTTCCGGTCAACGCTTATCCCGGCTATTGCCGTGCCGGTGGCCATCGTGGGGACCTTCTTTTTCATGCAGCTGTTCGGGTTCACGATCAACCTGCTGACCTTATTCGCACTGGTGCTGGCCATCGGGATCGTCGTGGATGACGCCATCGTAGTGGTAGAGGCGGTACATGCCAAGATGGAGAACACGGATCTGGGCCCCGGGAGGCTACGGTCCGGTCGATGAGCGAGATCTCGGGAGCGATCATTTCGATCACGCTGGTGATGGCTGCGGTATTTATCCCGGTGGGATTCATGCAGGGCCCGGCAGGGGTCTTCTACCGGCAGTTCGCGTTTACCCTGGCTACCGCGATCCTGATCTCGGCCGTGAATGCGTTGACGCTGAGCCCCGCGCTTTGCGCCTTGTTCCTTCGCGAGCGGCAACATCGCGGGCGTAAGGGGTTCGCCGGCCGGTTCTTTACCGCCTTCAATACCGGCTTCCGGGCGATGACCCAGCGCTATTTGCAAAGCCTTCGGTTCCTCTTTCGTCGGCGCTGGATTCCGATCGCCGCGCTGATCGCCCTGGCAGTCACCTCCTACCTTATGATGGAGCAAACGCCCAGTGGATTTATTCCCACGGAAGATCAGGGTTTTCTCTTGTACGCCGTCCAGACACCGCCGGGCAGCTCGCTGGCGCAGACGCACAAGGCCATGAAGGAGATCGACAGCATCATAAAAGAGGACCCGATCACGGACCGGCGGTACAATATCGAAGGGCTGAACTTTATCTCGAATGCCAATGCGTCACCCTATGGCGCCGGTTTCGTGCGGATGAAGCCAGTGGACCAGCGGGGTCCGATCAAAGATATCAACGCGATCACCGCATCGATGACGATGAAGGTGGCAAACCGCGTGAAAGATGCCCATGCCTTCTTTTTCACCTTCCCCACCATACAGGGTTTCGGAAACGTGGCGGGGTTCGAGTTCATGCTGCAGGACCAGTCAAACGGTTCGCTGGACAAGCTGGGAGGTATGGCCTATCAAGCTGATCGGCGCGCTGATGCAACGGAAAGAAATCGCATACGCCTTTACAACCTTTGCTTCCGGTAACCCGCAATACCTGATGGAAGTCGACGATAACAAGGCCAAACAATTGAACGTCTCGATCAGCGACCTGATGAAAACGATGCAGATCTATTACGGCAGCAGCTTTGTCAGCGATTTCAACCGGTTCGGAAAATATTACCGGGTTATGGCCCAGGCCGATATACCCTATCGGGCGAACGAGAAGTCACTCGACGGCATTTATGTAAAAAGTCAAACCGGTTTAATGGTCCCGGTCAATCAGCTGATCACGCTGAAACGGGTCTATGGGCCCGAAACAGTCACCCGTAACAACCTCTACAACGCCGTTACCATCAACGGAGTTCCCAAGCCCGGCTATAGCACGGGTGACGCGATCAAGGCCATCGAGGAAACGTCGGCACAGATGCTGCCGCGCGGCTACGCGATCGAATGGACGGGAATGACCAGAGAAGAAAAGGCTGCCGGGTCGCAGATCATCTTCATCTTTATCCTGAGCCTGGTCTTTGTGTACTTCCTGCTGTCCGCGCAGTATGAAAGCTATATCCTGCCGTTCGCGATCGTTCTGTCGATACCGGTAGGCGTATTCGGGGTGTTTGGTTTCCTGAAGCTCTTTGGGGTCGATAACAATATCTATGTACAGGTCAGTCTGATCATGCTGGTGGGGCTGCTGGCGAAGAACGCGATCCTGATCGTGGAGTATGCGGTCCAGCGGCGCCGCGCGGGAATGGAACTGAAGGCGGCGGCGCTGGAAGCGGCACAGCTGCGGCTGCGGCCGATCCTGATGACCTCTTTTGCCTTTATCGCGGGGCTATTGCCGTTGATGCGGGCGGAAGGCGCTTCGGCGTTGGGGAACCGATCGATTGGAACGGGTGCGGTCGGCGGGATGCTGACAGGGGTCATCCTGGGGGTCTTCGTCGTTCCGGTGCTGTTTATCATCTTCCAGCATCTGCAGGAACGGTTCGCGAACCGGCGGGTCAGCCCGCATCCGCGTACAGCCCGCATTGACGGTAATCGCATTGCTGGCCCTAATCCTTGGCCTGGGTTCCTGTAGATATCCAAAGACGTTGCAACACCGACGTCGCAGTTGCCGACGCAGTTCCGTTCGGCACAAGCGGTCCCCGATTCAACCAGCGTCGCAGACCTGCCCTGGAAGACCTTCTTCCCCGATCCGGACCTGCAGCAGCTCATCGACAGCGCGATCACCCGCAACTATGATATGGAGTTAGCCCTCGACAATATCAAATCGGCGCAATTAGTCGCTGGGGCAGTCGAAACTCGGCTACTGGCCGGATGTCAACGCGCAGGCAGTAGCGACGCTGACGCGCCCCGGTTCGGGAAAGCCTGAATGGGATAACGGCCAATGACTTTCTCCATTCGAAGTACCTCAACGACTACAATGCCAACGTGGCTTTATCCTGGGAAGCAGATATCTGGGGAAAAATCAAAAACAAGCGATCGAAGGCGCTGGCGCAATACCTCCAGACGGAAGAAGCGAAGAAGGCCTTGCAGACCAATATTGTGGCGAGCGTAGCTGAAGGGTATTATAACCTTTTGATGCTGGATGCGCAGTTAGAAATTGCGCGGGCCAACCTGGCCCTCAACGACAGCACCCTGCGGATGATCCGGTTGCAGTTTAATGCGGGGGACGTGACCGCGTTAGGCGTTCAGCAGGCCGAAGCGCAAGAGTTGTCCGCGGCGGAGCTGATCCCGCAGCTGCAGCAAAGTATCTTGTTGCAGGAAGATGCCTTAAGCATTCTGACAGGAGGCCTGCCTTCTGCAATCACCCGCAATACAACGCTGGATCAGGTAGCAGTACGTGATACCTTGTCTGCCGGTGTGCCGGCAGCGCTCGTCAGTCGCCGGCCCGACGTGCGGAGCTCGGAACTGGCGCTGAAGGCTGCGAATGCCGATGTAGCCATCAACAAAGCGGCGCTGTATCCTTCGCTGGTGATTTCCCCTGAAGGAGGGTGGGACAATTATGTTTTCAGGAACTGGTTCAACATCCCCGGGTCGCTGTTCGGAATGGTGGTCGGCGGTCTGACACAACCCGTTTTCCAGCGCAAGAAGCTGACTACGGCGTATCGGATTTCGGAAGTGGACAGGGAGAAGACCGTGATCCAGTTCAAGCAGACAGTGCTGGTGGCTGTAGGTGAGGTATCGGATGCGTTGGCGGAACGTAATAAGCTCAAAGAACAGCAGGCCGTTGCGGCCAACCGGGTGAATACACTGAAGCAGGCCATCAGCAACGCCAACAGCCTCTTCCGGAACGGCATGGCCAATTACCTGGAGGTGATCACGGCCCAGAGCAACGTACTGCAAAGCGAATTGGAATTAGCATCGATAAAGAAAGGACAATTAAGCGCAGAAGTGGAATTGTATCGCAGCCTCGGGGGAGGATGGAATTAGTCGTATTTACATGGAGCCGGGCTTCGCCCGGCTCTTTCTTATAGGAACTTACCCGTATAGCTTTCTTTAACCTTTTTGAGCCCCTTTGGCGTTCCCGCATAAACAAGATTTCCGCCGCCGTCGCCGGCTTCAGGCCCCAGGTCGATGACCCAGTCCGCAGACTTGATCACGTCGGTATTGTGCTCGATCACGAGGATCGAATGACCCTGTTCGATTAGTGCATTGAAAGAGGCCAGCAGCTTACGAATATCATGGAAATGAAGCCCCGTCGTCGGTTCGTCGAAAATAAAAAGGATATGTCCCTGCGCACGGCCTTTGCCCAGGAAAGAGGCCAGTTTGACGCGCTGGGCTTCGCCGCCCGAAAGCGTATCGGAGGACTGGCCCAGCTTGACATAACCAAGACCCACATCGCTGAGCGGCCTGATCTTTTGCAGGATTGCAGGTTCATCTTTGAAGAACTCGAGCGATTCGTCGACACTCAACTCGAGCACCTGGTAGATATTCTTTTCCCGATACGTCACTTCCAGGATCTCCTCCTTAAAACGTCGCCCGTGGCAAACCTCGCAGGTCAGGTGGACATCCGCAAGGAATTGCATTTCGACGACCTGTTCACCCTCTCCTTTACACGTATCGCAACGGCCGCCGTCGACATTGAACGAAAAATGTTTTGGCTGGAATCCGCGCAGTTTGCTAAGCGGCTGCTGGGAGAAGAGATCGCGGATCTCATCGTAGGCTTTGATATACGTGACCGGATTACTCCGGGACGATTTTCCGATCGGATTCTGGTCGACCATTTCGATCTGGGAGAGGTAGTCGATATCGCCGCTGATGGCCTTATGAAGTCCGACCTTCTCGCCTGGTTCGCCTTTTATCTTTTGCAACGCAGGATATAGGATCTGTTTCACAAGCGTGGTCTTCCCGCTTCCGCTGACACCGCTAACCACGCACATAACGTTAAGCGGAAACTCGACGGTAATATCCTTCAGGTTATTCTGACGGGCGCCTTCCACGATCAGGGAGCGGTTCCAGGTTCGTACCTGCGGCGGCGGAGTGATAGCCAACTCGCCTTTCAGATATTTGCCCGTGAGGCTCTCTTCGTTCGCGATCAGCGCATCATAGTTACCTGTCGCCACCACTTCTCCGCCGAGATGACTGGCCAATGGCCCCATATCAATGATATAGTCCGCTTCGCGCATCATCATTTCATCGTGTTCAACAACGACGACGGTATTCCCCAGGTCGCGAAGTTCTTTCAATACCCGGATCAGTCGTTCGGTATCCCGGGAATGCAGACCGATGGAAGGTTCGTCCAGGATATAAAGTGAGTTGGTGAGATTGCTGCCCAGGGACCGGGTCAGCTGGATACGCTGGCTTTCACCGCCGCTAAGCGAATTGGCGAGACGGTTGAGGGTCAGGTACCCCAGGCCGACATCGATGAGCGTGTTCAGCCGGTGACGGATTTCGATGAGGATGCGCCGGGCGATCTGCTGTTCCTGGGGTTCGAGGGTCAGGTTGTCAAACCATTCGGAAAGATCGCGGACGGGCATTTCGCATAGTTCCCCGATATGCCGGCTGTTGATTTTTACATAAAGGCGCCTCTTTCCGCAGGCGGTAGCCATGGCAGTCCGGGCATTCCGTCCGGCCGCGGTATCGGGACAGGAGTACCCGATATTGAACCTTGTAGAGGTTGCGTTCCACCTCTTTAAAGAAGTCGTTGATTCCCTGCACCTGCTCATTGCCTTCCCAAAGCGCCTGAATATTGTTGTTTGTTCAGATCGATCACCGGCTTATGAATCGGGAAATCGAATTTCTTGGCCGCCTTGACAAACTGGTCGCGCCACCAGACCAGCTTCTCCCCTTTCCAGGGAGCAACGGCGCCTTCATAGACGCTGAGCCGTTTGTCCGGTATGACCAGATCGCGATCGATGCCCAAAACCTGGCTAAAGCCTTCACAGGTCGGACAGGCGCCAAAAGGATTGTTAAAAGAAAACAGGTTCGGCACCGGCTCTTCGAAACTCAATCCATCCAGCTCAAAACGATTCGAGAACGGCAGCTTTCGGTCCCCGTTGATTTCCACCAGCAAGTCGCCTTCCCCTTCATAAAAGGCCGTAGTGACCGAGTCGGCAATGCGGTGCCTGTCGGCTTCGTCAAAGGTCTTGACGACGAGCCGGTCGACCAGGATAAAGGCAGGAACCGCCTTCGGCCCCGGTGGCGGCAGCTTCTTTTTCAGCGCAGCGTCGTCCGTTTCAAGCAGATCTTCGATCCGGAGCGTTTCGCCGCCGACATAGAGGCGGGAGAATCCCTTCTGGAGCAGGATATTCAACTCTTCCCTCGCCTGCCGGTTCTTATGTTGTTTGAAGGTAGTCAGAAGCAACACTTTATCGCCGGCCGTTCCGTCCGCGATGGCATTCACCACATCCGTCACATCATCCTTCTTAACGAGACGGCCCGAAATGGGCGAGTAAGTCCTTCCTACACGGGCAAACAGCAGGCGCAGATAATCATAGATCTCGGTCATCGAGCCAACAGTCGACCTCGGTGTCCGGGTGATCACCTTTTGCTCGATGGCAATGGCCGGGCATAAGCCCTTGATAAAGTCGACATCCGGTTTGTCCATCCGGGCCATAAACTGACGTGCATAGGCGCTAAGACTTTCGGCGTAGCGGCGCTGACCTTCGGCGAAGAGCGTATCGATCGTCAGCGAGGATTTCCCCGAGCCGGATACACCGGTCACCACGACCAACTGGTTACGGGGAATGCTGACATCGATATTCTTAAGGTTGTGAACCCGGGCTCCTTTTATAAAGATAGCATCGGCCCGATGGGTCGAATTGGTCGATGTCAATTTGCCTCCGGGACGCGTCGAAATAGTCATAATGTTTGCACAAAAATACTAAAAAAATTATCAAAGAGACGGCCTATCTTTTTGTTCGGTTTAGGCGGCGAACTAAGACAAATTAAGTACAAGGCTTTATTGATTCGTGAGAAGTTGGGGAAATTAGGAACAAAAAATTTCCCAAAATGTTGTTTTTTCCAAAAATTGTATATCTTTAAACCCTATTTAGTGCAAGAATTATTTTTGCACAATGTGATCTGAATTGTGAATATCATTTATTATTTTTAACGTACAAAAAAGCGTTCGCCTATAGACTGATTACTTCTACATCGAAAAGCCAAGCCATCTTTTAAAATCCAAAATATATCCTATCACCTTCAAAAACCCGTAGAAGTTTATGACATTGCTACGCAAAAAAACTGACCACGAACTTATCCATCAATTCAGGGACGGCGACCTGCATGCACTTGAGGCATTGATCGTCCGTCACAAGGATAAGTTGTACACCTCCATTTTGTTTTTGGTAAAGGACAAATATCTGGCAGAAGATATTTTCCAGGATGTTCTCATTAAGATTATTGACACGATTCGTGGCGGCCGTTACACGGAAGAGGGAAAATTCCTTCCCTGGGCCATGCGGATTGCCCACAATCTCTGTGTCGACCATTTCCGGAAAGTCAAGCGGACCCCGGCGATCAAGACCAGCGATGACCGGGACATTTTCGAAGTGCTGCACTTCACCGAAGAAGGCGCAGACACCAAGATGATGAAACGCCAAAGTCATGACCGGGTCCGCCAGATGCTTGACCTGTTGCCCGAAGATCAGCGGGAAGTCATCATTCTTCGTCATTATGCAGATCTGAGCTTTAAGGAGATCGCAGCGCTGACCAATTGCAGTATCAACACTGCGCTCGGCCGGATGCGCTATGGTCTGATCAACCTGCGCAAAATGATGACCGAAAAAAAGATTGCCTTGTAAAGAATTTTACTCCACCGGAAAAGATTTTGGAAAAGATGGAAGCTCATTTGATGGTACGAAGAGATCAAATGGGGTTTTTTTAGGAATCTTTAACTGAAGGTTAATCACGGCGAACGGAAAAGAACCGCTAACTTCATTGTGTGAAAAGATCCATTAAAAAAATTTTTCAAAAGGTTCCTGCTCGAATAGAGCGGGGACTTTTTTCTTATGAGCCTGTCATTCCGGCCCTCCATCCGGTGTTAAGCACTTGCCCTTAGTCTTGCCGGAAGGTTGGACCGGAATGACGCCTAATTATGCGGGGAATGCGCTTTCAGTGAAAATAGCGCATTCCCCGCAACTCGTTTATGTCTGACCTATCGGTCGTGACGGGCTCCGCCCGTCAATTAACAACGTCCGCCGATCGGCGGACGTTCATTTTTAGAAAAAAAGACCGCATAAAGCGGCCCTTCTTCTTTTCATAGACGGGAAAGACGCAGTATTCCCGTTAATTCGTTTTTTCAGATGATGTGACAGCAAAAGAGAGTCCGGCGTTGCATGCCAATATTATCTTAACGTGAATTCGGGGCAGTTTATCGCGAAGCCGTCGTATTCTGACGATGGAAAGCATCCAGACCACACTGCAGCCATTGGGCGTATTCCCCGGCATTCGGCGTATAACCTACCGGTTTGGTCATCAATTTTTCATCGGGACTGATCACGACATAGAGCGGTTGGGAGGCATTCTTGAAGTTTTCGGACTGAAGAGTGGAGAATTTATCCCCGATCGTATGAATGGCTTTTATACTGCCATCACGGGTAGGAAACGAGAATTGCTGATCGTCGGGAAGGGATTTGCGGTCGTCTACATAGAGGGAAACAAGAATATAATCTTTTTTGATCAGCTCTTTTACCCCCGGTTTCGGCCAGACATTCTCCTCCATTTTACGGCAGTTCACGCAGGCCCAGCCGGTAAAATCGATCAACAGCGGCTTGTTTTGCTGCTTCGCCAGCGCGAGCGCCTTGTTATAGTCATTGATGATGTTGGCTTCCACCCGGTCGGTTGTGTCGTGTTTGTACAGGCTATAGAATAACGGCGGTGGGAATCCGGCTAACGAGTGGGCGATTGGCATATCGGGTATTGGTTAGCCCCGGCAGCAGATAGACCACAAGAAGCAGGAAGAGGCCGGCGATTATAAGCCTGGGCCAGCCAATTTTCTTTGGCGGCGGATCGTGAGGGAACTTGAAGCACACCCAGAAGATAGAATACCAGCGCAAAGCCGATGGCGATCCAAAGGCCAAAGAACGTCTCCCTTTTAAGCAGGCCCCATTGATTGACGAGATCGGCATTCGAAATATATTTCAAGGCTACCGCCAGCTCGATAAAGGCAAACGTTATTTTGACCGTATTCATCCAGCTGCCCGAACGCGGCAAGGATTGCAGCCACCGGGGGAACAGCGCGAACAACGAAAAAGGTAAGCCAAGCGCAAGCCCAAATCCTGCCATCGCCACCGTCAACTGAACCGCGCCCCCATTCTGGCTCAATGCACCGACCAGCAGCGTTCCCAGAATGGGGCCAGTACAGGAAAAAGAAACGACTGCCAGGGTAAGCGCCATGAAAAAGATTCCGCCGATCGTGCCGAGACTTGATTTCGAATCGACCGAATTGGAGACGCCGCTCGGCAGCGTGATCTCGAACAGCCCAAAAAATGACAGCGCGAACACCAGGAAGATTGCCCCGAAGAAGAGATTCAGCCCAACATTGGTCGAGATATTGTTCAGGATATTCGCATCCTTTGATTTAAGGAAGTAGAAAGGGACGCTGATCAGAACATAAATAATAAAAATAAAGAAGCCATAAAGGGAGGCGTTGGCGATCGCTTTCCGCCTCGAGCCGGATTGTTTGATAAAAAACGAAACCGTCAGCGGGATCATGGGGAAAGTGCAGGGCATGACCAGTCCGATAAGACCCCCCAGCATACCAAGGAAAAAGATGGATACAAACCCCTTGGATCCCTCTGTCCCGGTCCCGCCGCAATTGTTCACCGGATTGGCCAGATCGATGCTGGTCTTGCGCAGACTCTCGGCTTCGCCCGCTGCTTCCTGAAGCGCCGTGGACTTCGCAATCCAGCCCCCATCGGAACCATGACCATAACGGAAAGGAATATCGGTCGGCCCCACGACGGAATCATTTCGGACGGCAATATAAGTAACCGTTCCTTTCAAGTCTCCCGAGCCCGTCCAGTCCCCCGCGCCGGGCTGCACCCGGACCAGCCACTGTGCATCACCGGTAAAAAAACTCGTTTCTGCTCCATTGAAAATAGCGTCCTTCTTTTTTGGACCCCGCCCAGTTCCTCTATACGCACGATTCTCGCGTGAGCACCACTATCCAGCGTCACCCGGGAGTAACCGAGCGTATCCGGATTCGTGGTGGAATAAAGCTTCCAACCTTCCCGGATGCGGGCGTGGAGGACGAGGACCGGGTTGCCATCCGTTCCCTTCCGGGCGCTGAAGTCCCAGCTGACGGCCTGCTGGCCGGTGTCGCTTTGTTGTGCAAACGCATGCTGTTCGGAGAGAACAAAGATGGAAACCACCACCATCAGCAGATTAGGAGGGGTAAGCAACCTACACAATTCTCTATGGAAGTGCCTGTTCATGTCTTTCAGCCTCCTATCGGGATCTTGATGTCCACATCGGCGGGTGGAAGACACTCATGGTCATTGCAGACCATAAATTCAACCTTTCCGGCAAGGCTGGTTTTAACATTGCTTTTCAGCTTGACGATCTGGACAAAGTCGACGGTCTTCTCATAATACCGGACGTTATGCTTCCACGCATCCTCATATTTCTGTACCAGTTTGCCACGCTCTTTCACCATCCCGTCCAACGTCATCAGCGGACTTTTGCTAAACGTAAACGCGGTCGCGATCGGACCTTCGCCACCGGCATCCTGTGCATAAAGATGGAAGTCCCCGCCGATCGTCGCGGTCATATGGACTTCATACGTTCGGTCGGCGATCCTTTTGGCCGACCAGGCCCAGCTGACCTGTTTGTTGGACTGTGCAACGGCAAGGCTGCCGGTAATTAGACTTAATCCAATGAGTATTATTGCTTTCATGTCAATCAAAGTTCAGGTTAATAAACGTCCGAAATCAATTAAAAGTTGGCGACAGCAGCCTTTGTAGGATGAGCGGCAGTATGAATGAAGAGTGCGCGCAGAATCGCCTGCCCGTCGGTGTTTCCAAGCGCCTCCGAACAAGCCCTTTCCGGATGGGGCATCATCCCAAACACATTGCGGTCCTTGTTGCAGATCCCGGCAATATTCCGGAGCGATCCGTTGGGATTGGCGCCTGCCCCGATATTTCCGTGCTCATCGGAGTAACGATAGATCACCTGGTTTTCCCCCTCCAACTCATCAAGCGTACGGTCGTCGGCGTAATAACAGCCTTCGCCATGGGCGATAGGAATCTTGAGGGCATGGCCCTTGTCACCGGCGCCACGCAAATAAATATTCCTGGAGATGAATTGCTGGTTGGCGTTCCGAAGCAAGGCGCCGGGCAAGAGATGGGACTCGCACAGAATCTGGAAGCCGTTGCAAACCCCGAAAACCTTGCCGCCTTCCGCGGCAAAACGCGATATGCTTTGCATAATCGGGCTAAAGCGGGCAATCGCTCCGCACCGCAGATAATCGCCATAGGAAAAACCGCCGGGAAGAACGATGCAGTCGTCTTTGCTCAAACCATGCAGGTCCGTATCCTTATGCCAAAGCATGATAACTTCTTGATTAAGATCGTCTTGCAAGGCACCCTGCATATCCCGGTCACAGTTCGACCCCGGGAAAACGACTACTCCGAATTTCATGGATTTCTCTTATTTAGACCACAAAGGTACGAAACGGCGGGCCCTAGGAAAAATAGTTCATGAATAGGATATAAAACACGATCAGCCAATGCAGTATGTTGGGGCCAATGGTCTTGACGGGGTAATAATATGCCGCCGCATGGAATGCGGCGAAAGGCACGGCCATGATGATCCAGTTCTCATAGGAATTGACGCGGTTTATAAGAATAATGACCACGGCAACGATCAGGTAGAGCAGCAGGAGACTCCAGCTTTTGCGGATCTGGATCAGGAATTTGCTGAGGTTCTTCTGAACGTAGAAACCGCCGATAATGAACGGGATAACAAGCCAGGCCATACCAAGGGAAATCCAGATGGATTCGGGAAACGCCGGCACATTAAAAATGATCCGGGGTACAATATCGGCCCAGGACCAATGCCCGGAAAGATAGAGGACGAGGAACAGGAAGTAGTAGGGAAAGGTGAAGCCGAGCAAACCGACCAGCCACTCGCGGATACGGAATGGACGCATGGTCAGCAGTCCGAAAAGCACGAGCAGGAGGAAGGCAACCGCCGGGATATACAAAAGGGATACGACCCCCGTCCAGATCCCGATATTGAAGATAGCCGACCCCGGTCGGGAACTGTTATACAGGTCAAGCATGCGGTACCAGACCAGGACCATCACCAGGTTGATCAGCAGGGGCGCGGAAAAATGACCCCAGTCCGGCAACAGGGACGTGATCAGGATATAGGACATGCCGGGAAGATAGGTCGGTTTGGGAAGTACCTTATAATGATTGAAGATATTGTTGAACAGGGCCGCCTGGGCAAACAGCAGCAGGAAGGTAAGGATCGCGAAAAAGATCGGAAGCCGGTCGAACACCTTGTTCAGCCCATTCAGGATGAGCCGGTAGAGATAATTGTCCTCCGGATGCAGGGCTGGCGCCACAGGGTGCAGGAACAACGGGAATTTCAGCACCAGGGCATACACGAGAAGTATTAAAAGGTTGGCGGGGTTCTTTTGTCTAAAGATACCAATCATTCAAAATTCTACTTTGGCGAAGCAAAGATAGTTCCTATAGAGACACGGAATAATCGATTCCCAACTACTGACCTGTTTGCCATACCTGGGCATGAAGTCATATCCCCGGTCAAGGTTATGGAGGGTAGGATAACGGTTAATCCTGCCTTCGGGGGAAATGCTCTGGTCGTTGAGGAGCAAATTACGGCGTTCGTAATTGTTAAACAGGAAATGGAGTTCCCCTCCGGTGTTGACAAGCTCGTTGGAGATCAGATTGTCGGTTTCGTCATCGAACTGGCTTTTGGGGATCACGTTGCTCCATTGCAGGTTGCTCTCCTTATCATAAGATAGAACCATAATGTTCTCGGCATGAAAGCGCTGGGCGTATGCGCCATAATTCCTGCCCCAGGGATTGTAGTATGGACCGTAATACGGATTATAATACCCTGGAGCATACCCATAGCCGGGGTTCATATAGTCCCAGCGGTTGAACATGTTCCCCCGGGAGGTGGTATACTGCGACTCACTGACGAGCAGATAGCCGCCGTCCCGTTTGGTGATAATATGTTTGATGAAGAAATCATTGAATGCGGTCTTAACAGTGGCATCGGTGCTCTTTGCCAGGGCGCGGAGCTCGTCGGAAAAAACAGTGACCTTTTCTTCTATCCGCTCGTTGGTGGCTTTATCCCACAAAACCGTATACAGGCCTTCGATGTTTCCACGGCGTTCCTGGTAATAGAATCCCGAAATGATATACCGGCTATTGTTGTTGTCAACCTTGATCTTTATCTCATCGAGGATGCGGTTCCCGGCGCCTATATCCCTCACCGAAAAACTGTCCGCAACCGGACCCTTCGTCACGACGGAGACCCTGGAAACGTAGTCATTGCTGCCGCTGCGCAGGTATTTGGCAAAGACAAAGGTCCCCTGGTTGTCTACCAGGAAATCCGTAAAAAGGTCATTCCGGTCCTCCATAGCCAGGTACAGCCGGTGGCGGTCGACCAATTTCAGGTCAAAATCATAAAGAAAGGTGGTGAACAGGAAATTCTTGGGATCATGGCTATTGATCTTGAAGACCATGATTCGCTGTTTGTCCTCACTGACGATTGTCGTATAGATCTTATTACTGGATGCGAATCCTACCTGGGTCGTATCAAGCTCTAACGGCTGTCCGATCAGTTGGGCCTGTGCGTCAAGCCGGGCAGCGGCGATATGGATGATGCTTTTTTTCTGATATTCGTAGAACACCAGGAAGTAATCCGGATAGGCGACAAAGTCGATATTGATATACCGCTCCGGCATAAAGGTCAGCTGGACCCGCTTTTCCGACCGCATGGTGCTGTCGTAGATACTGATCGCATTATTGGTGTTGTTGTTCTTGAACACCAGGAAGTTGCCGTTTATTTTGCCGATGATCTCGAAGTTGGTCCGGCGGCCGTCTTCCCGCTCCGGTTCGGAATAAACGATCTGGGAGACCTGCGCTTTTGTGCAGGGGGAATTCAGCAGGGCAATCGTCACCAGAAGAAAGGACAGGATTTGATTCATGGTCGGGCGCGACGTTTTTTGGTATATTTTACTTTACTAAGTTAACTAAAAGTACGGTGTTTCTGAAAGTTAGGTTGCCCCGGTCGTCCGGCAGGACTTTATGCGTCAGACCGGACTTTACACGTTTGATTCGTACCTTTGCCGTTTTTATCAGGAATCGGAGGTTCGTCGGAAAATGAACAAACCCATCAACAGAATAAGTTTTGCAAACCTGGTCATTGCATTAGGGATTATCTATGGCGATATCGGCACTTCCCCGCTTTACGTATTGAATGC
Organism: uncultured Chitinophagaceae bacterium; assembly: GCA_963846405.1. GTDB lineage: Bacteria > Bacteroidota > Bacteroidia > Chitinophagales > Chitinophagaceae > Puia. The sequence goes on from CAWJVU010000001.1 coordinate 296,217, forward strand.
GATCATCCACTCGAGGGTCATCGAAGAAAAACTGATCCTGGGCAGCCTGTCCTGTATCATCTGGACCCTGACGCTCCAAACAACTATAAAATATGTCTGGCTGACACTAAAGGCGGATAATAAAGGCGAAGGGGGCATTTTCTCCCTGTACGCGCTGGTCCGACGGCAAAAGAAATGGCTGGTGATCCCGGCAATGATCGGCGGTGCGGCCCTGCTGGCGGATGGGATGATCACGCCGCCCATCTCGGTCACATCGGCTATTGAAGGATTAAGACAAATGCCCGCCCTCCGGTATATCGATCAATCGACGATCGTCTATGTTGTCCTGGGGATCCTGGTCATCCTCTTTTTCCTGCAACAGTTCGGCACCCCATCCATCGGCAAGCTTTTTGGGCCCATTATGTTCGTCTGGTTCACGATGATGGCAGTTCTGGGGGGCAGCCATTTGGTGGATCACCTGGGCATTTTCCGGGCGCTGAGCCCGCATTATGCGATCGAGCTGCTGACTACCTATCCGAAGGGGTTCTGGCTCCTGGGGGCTGTTTTTCTTTGTACAACCGGCGCCGAGGCCCTCTATTCCGACCTGGGGCATTGCGGGCGCCGGAATATCCGGATCTCCTGGATCTATGTTAAGACCTGCCTGATCCTGAACTATCTCGGTCAGGGGGCCTGGCTGCTGGCGCAATACCGGGGCAGGATATTCGATACCACCCTCAGCAATCCATTCTATGCCATGATGCCCAGTTGGTTTGTGATACCCGGTTTTATCATTGCGACCTCGTGCGGCCATCATTGCCAGCCAGGCCCTGATCACCGGCTCCTTTACGCTGATCAGCGAGAGCATGCGCCTGAACCTGTGGCCCAAGCTGCGGATCAGCTATCCCACCGAAGAACGGGGGCAGTCTTATATTCCTTCGATCAATTTTCTGTTGTTCCTCGGCTGCTCCGGGATCGTCCTGTATTTCCAAAGCTCCGCCCATATGGAAGCGGCCTATGGCCTGGCGATCACCCTTTGCATGCTGGCGACTTCGATCCTCTTTTCCAACTATATGATCAGTCGCCGGGCCCCATCGGTACTGATCTATCTGTATCTCTCGGTTTATCTGACCATCGAGCTCAGCTTCCTGACCGCCAATCTGGAAAAGTTCGTGCACGGCGGCTATGTGACAGTTGATCGTAGGCGGCGCGTTGTTCGCTGTGATGTTTGTCTGGTTCCGGGCGCGAAGGATCAAGAACCGTTATGTGGAGTTTGTCCGGATGGAGCATTATATCCCGCAGATCCAGGAGCTGAGCAATGACCGGACCGTCGGCAAATATGCCACACACCTGGTATATATGACCAGCGCGAACAATCCCAAGGAGATCGAACACAAGATCATTTATTCCATTTTGAACAAAAAGCCAAAGCGCGCGGACATCTATTGGTTTGTACATGTGGATACGGTGGATGATCCCTATACAGCGGAATATTCGCGTCGATCACATCATTCCCAACGATATCATCCGGGTGGAGTTCCGGCTGGGTTTCCGGATCGAGCCGAAGATCAGTCTGATGTTCCGGAAGGTGGTAGAGGACCTGGTCAATAACCGCGAAGTAAATGTCACCAGCCGGTATGAATCGCTGGAACGAAACAATGTGGTGGGGGATTTCCAGTTCATCGTGATGGAAAAATACCTCAGCCAGGACAATGAGCTGCCTTTTTATGAGCGGGTGATCATGAAACTTTATTTCTGGCTGAAAGAGCTCAGCCTGTCGGAAGAAAGAGGTTTTGGGCTCGATCCCTCCAATGTCACGATCGAGAAATTCCCGCTGATCGTATCGCCGGTACCCAATTTCAACCTCAAACGGATCGAGAATGAATAAACGGCTGATCTGGAGGTGGACGAAGTTAATCCTGCTGGCGTACGGCATCGTCGGTATCGTCCTGTATCATACGCAGGATTACTTTCTCTGGCATGGAAAGGCTGTTCCTGCCTCAGCGGTCTATAAACTCGGCGGACAGCCGCATACAGAATTGAACATCCTCTATGACCAATCTACGAACCTTAACCTGGTGGAATTCCACGCGATTGACCGGCCGCCGGACAGTCCGGCGAAAGGCGTCGTGCTTTATTTCCATGGTAACCGGAATGACGTGGAATGGTACGGCCGCATAGCCGCCGACTTTACGCGAAAAGGCTACGAATGCTGGATCTGGGATTACCCGGGCTTCGGCAAAAGTACCGGTGAGCTCAGCGAGCAGAAACTCTACGACTTTGCGCTCGTCTTCTATAAAATGGCCCGCAGCCGGTGGCCGCCGTCGAAGATCATCCTGTATGGCCGGAGCATGGGGACGGGGATTGCAACCGAACTGGCCGATATCCGCGATTGCCGGCGGCTGATCCTCGAATCCCCCTTTTATAGCCTGGAATCACTGGGCTATCATTATCTGCCGATTTATCCCTGGGGAAGGATGCTCCATTATCATTTCCCCATTTACTCCCATCTACCGGAGGTCACGGCGCCGGTCACGATCTTCCACGGCACGGACGACAGGACTTTCCCTTACAGCAATGCGTCCCGGCTAAAGCCCATCCTGAAACCGCTGGACGAGTTCATTTCCGTCGACGGCGCCGGTCACAACAATCTGCACGACTTTCCTCTTTTCAGCAAGAAACTGGATTCGGTACTCGACCAATGATTGATTCAGGCCTCCATCCCCCGCAACAAAAAAACTAGGATCCGATAAGCGACCGCACCCGGTCTTCCCGCTGCGGCGGGATAAAATAATAGTTCTGCGGGGGGATCTGACCTTCCGCATAGACATTGACGGAGAAGAGCCGGTTCTTCTCAAGAAGATAAGCCCGATAGCCCAGGGATTGCAGCAGCTCCGAGAAGCGAACCAACAGATCGCGGTCCCAAAACTCACAGAGCAGCATCGGCCGATGAACCTCGAGTGTCCGGAGCATGGCGGCGAATACGTGGTATTCGAACCCTTCAACATCACATTTGATATAATCAAGCCGCGGCAGCTGCAAAAAAAGCCGGTCGCCGTTTCGTTCTTTACGCTTTCCGACCCGACAAATTGCAGGTGATCGTTGTTCTGTTTGATCCGGGCATGCGCAAACCGGCGTTCCGCGCCAATCTCCGGGATTCCCATTTCAACATATTCGCCGTCGCCGCCCAAAGCCAACTGGTATAGCGTAACATTACGGGCTTTTTTGCTTTCGATGAGGCGCTTCAATGCGGTGTGGAACGCGGTCATGGGCTCGACGGCGTACACGTTGCCGTTCTCGCCGGCCAACCGGCTCAATTCAATCGTAAAGTATCCCAGGTGAGCCCCGATGTCAGCACAATAATCGCCCGGACAAATGATCTTTTTCAGGAAATACACATCTTCATACTCTGCGCCCAATAGACCCGTACGGTACAAAACCTGATAGGTGCGCGAAAGCAAGGACAGATATTTTTTCTCGCCCAATAGGTTCAGCAATGCTTTTTTGACCATCATAAACGCTGCAAGCTAAGATTTTATGTGGACTTCACCTTCGCTTCGCCCGGTTGTCAACGGCGCCGGCCGGTTAAATCGGAACGACGTTGAGGTTCCGGTTCTGGCGGACCTTCTCCGGAACCGCGCGGATGATCTCCTCTTTCAGCGCGTGAACGAGCCGCTGCTTGACCAAATCCCGGTGGACACAAGGCTGACTTCCCGCATCGGTGCAGGCCGTTTGAAGTGACGGATCAGCTGTTTTGCCGGCCGCTAAGATCCATCGCCGCCAGTTCAGGAAGGATCGTGATCCCGTCGTTGAGCTCGACCATCCGGCGCAGGGTCTCGAGACTTCCGGCTTCATAGTCGAAATGGCTGCCTTCCTTGCTGGCTTTTCGCAACTCACAAAGCCGGACGATCTGCGAGCGGAAACAGTGGCCTTCCTCCAGTAGCCATAATTTGGCCGGATCGATATCCTGCGCAAGCATATATGTCTTTTTATACGCCGCATTTTTTCGGGAAACATAAACGAGCAGCTCTTCATAAAAAAGGACCTGTTCGCGGATACCATTCTCCCCCAACGGGGTGACAAGGATTCCGACGTCGATCCGGCCCTCCCGAAGTTGGGTGATCAGCATCCCGGTTGTCATTTCATTGACGACCAATTTAATTTGCGGATATTTGGCAGCGAAACCCGGAATGAACAAAGGCAGGAGGTAGGGGGCCAATGTCGGGATAATGCCAATGCGAAGCTCGCCCGTCAGGATGCCTTTTTTTGTTTGGACAATCTCGCCGATCAACTGGCGCTCGCTCAGGATTTTGCGGGCTTGATCGATGATCGCCCGGCCCGCTTCGGTGGGGATCACCGGTTGTTTGCTGCGGTCGAAAATCGTTATGCCCAGTTCTTTCTCGAGTTTGTGTACCTGCATACTGAGCGTGGGCTGCGTAACGTAACAATGGCTGGCTGCCACAGCGAAATGCCGGTAGCTGTCAATGGCAACGACGTATTCCAGTTGTACGAAGGTCATCCAATAGATTAAATCTATACAAATATAGACGTAATCGATATTACCAATCGGGAAAATCCGGGAACCGATAGCGTGGATCAATAATAGCTAAACAGGATCGTGGAAGCGCCGCTTCCGGCCGTCATTTTGGCGAGCCGCCCTTTGTATAGCTCAAAAAATCGTAATTTCGACATGAATTCAATTGAGGAACCATGACAAATAAATTTTTGATTTTCCTTTTCTCAGGCGTTTTCGGAGTCGGGCAACTGCAAGCGCAGACACGCAGGATCGACACAGTCGCCGTCGCGATCCTTGACAAGATGAGCGCAATGATCGGAGAACTCTCGTCCTGCAGCGTCGACATCCGTTCCAATTATGACATCAGCAGCAAGGAATTGGGGCTGATCAAACATTCCGATGAGCAGCAGCTCTTTATTCACGGGCCCAATCAACTCCTGTTAAAGTCGGAAGGCGACCAGGGGAGCCGCGATTTCTACTTCGACGGCAAGACACTGACCTATTATTCGATGGATAAGAATCAATACGGGCAAATCGACGCACCGCTGAATGTCGTCGAAATGATTGACACGGTCAACAAGCTTTACGGGATCGAATTCCCGGCCGCCGATTTCTTTTACCCGACATTCGTCGATGATATCCTGGCGGATTCGAAGACGCTTGTCTACCTGGGACTGACCAAAATAGACAATAAAGAGTGCTACCATATCGCCGGTACTACAACCGACAAGACCTTTCAGTTCTGGATCGCCGATGATGCTTTCACGCTCCCGATCAAGATGGTGATCGTCTACATCGGTAAAGAAATGCATCCCCAATATGAAGCCTCGCTCGGCAACTGGCAGATCAATCCCAGTCTGCCGGATGCCTTGTTCACGTTCACCGTTCCACATCGGGCCCGGAAAGTAAAACTGATGCCCCTGACCGTAAAAAAGTAAATCACGTTCAATCTACCGTTATGCAAACATCTCTTAAATATAGTCTGATTGCGCTGTCTGCCTCCTTATTACTGGTTTTGGCAGGTCCCCGGACAGCAATAGCTCAACGATTCAATCATGGCGGTGGCGGCGGCGGCCGGCCGGCCGCTCCGGCCTATCACCCACCAGCTGTCTCGCGGCCCGCTCCCACAGTTCGTCAGCCGGCGGCACCATCAAGACCGGTTGAGAACAGACCGGTGGAAACCAGACCCGTTGATGACCATCCAACGATCAACGGCGGAAGCCGGAATATCGGGAATCATGATCTTAGCCGGCCAGTTGATGTCCACAACACGGTCAATGTCCGCAATAATGTCACGGTACGCAACAACGTCAACGTCTATCATACCGGGAGCTATCGAGGCGTTCATCCCTACTATTATCATCCGTATCGTCCTTATTACTGGGGGCCGCACTGGCATCCGGTCGGCTTCTTCCTCAGCGCACTGGCAGCTGATGCAATTTGGTTCAACTTCAACAATACGCGGTACTGGTACGATGACGGATGTTTCTATCTGCCACAAAACGGTGGGTATGCCGTCGTGCCCGCCCCGATTGGCGCAATCGTCGCCTCTCTGCCGCCGGGATATGAAACGCCCGTAGTCGATGGCGTCACCTATTATTATTTCGCCGGCGTATTTTATACGTATAACGGACAGGGATATCAGGTCGTTGCTGCGCCGCCCGGCGCGGTGATCGTGCAGTTGCCCGATGGTGCGGTTGATCAGCAGGCCGACGGCCAGGATTTCCTGGTGTATAACAATACGTGGTATGAGCCGATCTCGCAGGACGGACAGGATGCTTATGAGGTGGTGCCGCCGCCGGGACAGTAAAGGATCTGACGCTTTCACCAGTGATGGAAAGCCGATGCGGGACGCCCGCCCGCAGCGCCACGTTTCGGCCCGCGTGACCGACGGGGAAGCCAAAGCATACCGGATAGTCATAGTCCCTGATTACATCGCGAATAATGGCTTCCGCAGTCGCACCGAAAGGTCGGACCGTGTCTTTGCCGTCGGTAAAACTGCCGACGATCAAACCGGCGAGCCTGTCGAGGCGGCCGCTCCGCTTAAGCTGGCGGAACATCCGGTCTATATTGTAGAGATATTCTCCAACGTCTTCGATAAATAGGATCTTTCCGGCCGTCGACGCCGCCGAACCCGTTCCGGCGATGTGGGCCAGCAGGGCCAGGTTGCCGCCCGTGACCGGCGCATGGACCTGACCAACCCGGTTGAACGGATGTGGGTCGCAGGAATAGTCAAGGTCCTTCCCTTCCAGCGCCATTCGGAGCGATTGGACATCTGGCCCTCCCGCCCCGCCATCGTTGAACGCGGCAGCCATCGGCGCATGGAGGGTGGCAATTCCAAACTTGGCTTCAATATGCGCATGTAGCAGCGTGACATCGCTGTAGCCGATGAGCCATTTGGGTTTGGAGCGAAAACGGGCAAAGTCGATCCGGTCGATGATCCGCGTAATCCCATAACCGCCGCGGCCAAAAAGGATGGCGTTGACATCCGGGTCATCGAGCATGTGCTGGAGGTCGGCCAGCCGGTCTTCATCGGTGCCGGAGAAATAATTGTCGGAATCACCGCCAAGGGTCCGCCCGATCCGGATGTCGTAACCCCATTGGCGTAGCGTGTCGATGCAGGTTTGCGCTTTTTCGCGCGGCATATAGCCGGCAGGGCAAATGATCGCGATCGCGTCACCGGGACGAAGGTATGGGGGAACGAGGCTCAAGTCGTCGCGAATTTATCGATTTCTGTAAGCGTCACGGTGTCATTTGCAACGACAAGCGCGTGCGGGACCCCATACTTAAAGGCATAGTTCTCCTTCTGGTGGCCAACCGGGAAATCATAACAAACGGGATAGCCAAACGGCCGGACCCTTTCGGTGACGATGTCGTAGACAGTACGGCCGAATTCTTCGCCCGGGTCGTCGGGTTTAACCTTGAATCCGCCGACGATCAGGCCAGCGAGCCGGTCCAGCTTCCCGGTCCGTTGCAAGTGCCAGAACATCCGATCGATGCTATAGAGATATTCGCCCGTGTCTTCGACAAAAAGGATCTTGCCGGCGGTATCGATATCGCTGCACGTACCGGCCAGGGTCTCGATTGTTTTGAGATTTCCGCCGACCAGCTGGCCTTCGGCCGTACCGGTGCGGTTCTGCTGATTCGACATGGCCGTGTATTTCATCTTCTCGTTCCCGGTCAGCGCCTGACGGAGCGAAAGGATGGAAGCGACCTGGACCGGTTCGGCTTTTGTCCAGTCGTCTGGAAAACTGTTGCACATTTTGGAGTGGATGGACGCGACGTGCAAATTGGCGTGGATATGACAAAGCAGAACCGTAATATCGCTAAAGCCGATAACCCATTTGGGGTATTTCAACAGGGAAGAGAAATTCAGTTGATCGACAATATGAACCGAGCCATAGCCGCCCCGGGCGCAGAGGATCGCTTTGACGTCCGGGTTGTCAAGCATTTGCTGAAAATCGGCAAGGCGTTCGGCATCGGTGCCGCCATAGATAAAATCTTTTTTTCCGACGGTGTCGCCGGTCAGTATCCGGAAGCCCCAGCTTTCGATCAGCTGTACGGCGGGCTGGATCTCCTTTTCCGTGATATCGCCGGCGGGACAGGTGATGCCGATGGTGTCGCCGGGTTTGAGATAAGGCGGGATCAGCAGCGGCTGAGCCGCATTGGGCAGGACGGATAAGCGTTTCGGCGGGGATTTGAATTTGTCTATGCAAACTCGACCAAGGGTACTCATACCCAGTACGGAGTTGAGAAAGTTTTTTCGATTCATCTTAACATTCTGCTTTACGTTGCGCGCGTTAAATTTACTACTTTTAATACATGCGTGCTTTATCGGCAGTCTTATTCTTATTGTGGTTGTTATCGGGTTTCGGGCAGGGATTGCAAGCGCAGGATCTAGGTGGACAATGGACGGGGACTGCTTCCGACAACGGGTCGGACACGAAACAGCGAATTGTCTTGACCATCACCGAAAGCGATTCGGCTATTGCCGGCGTGCTGCATTGGTATTCCCCCGACCACGCAATATATCCGCCATCTGATCATCAGCGGGCGCTTCTATGGCAAGGATTCGGTTCTGACGATCCGTGAGGATAGCGCCGAGCGATGCGGCTGCCGGTTTTCACGTCTTGTATTACCGGCGGACGCCGGGTCGTCGCGATATCCTGGAGGGCCACTGGACCACCGCGTCCGGCCCGCAGGCAGCCCAAACCGGTAGCCTGGCGATCCAGCTGGAGAAGAAAGCGCCGCCATTCATCCCGTTCGCTTTGCCAAAGAAGAAAAAGGATTCGGCTCAGCTAAAGGCGCTGCTGGGCCGCGAGACACCCGTTGTGGCGACCATCCCGATGCGGGGGTCGGATACCGTCCGGGTGGAGCTGTATGACAACGGAGAGATCGACGGGGATTCCGTCAGTCTTTACCTGAACAACGATCTGCTGCTGCAGCATTATAAATTGACGGCAGATGCCAAAGTGTTACTGGTTCCGATCGACAAGAGCCTTCCGGTCAACCGGCTGGTGTTGTTCGCTGAAAACCTGGGCAGCATCCCGCCCAACACGGCGCTGATGGAAGTGACCGTACATGGAAAGACCTACGAGCTGTTCCTCTCCACCGACTACAAACGCAATGCATGTATCGAGTTCGAATTGCAGGAGTGACGCAAAGGGCGTAATTTTGCCCCCCAATGAATCAACCAAAACGATACCTGATCACGGCGGCGCTGCCATATGCCAATGGGCTAAAGCATATCGGTCATCTGGCGGGCGCTTATCTGCCGGCGGATATCTATGTCCGGTATTTGCGGGCGCAGAAGCGGGACGTAGTCTTTATTTGCGGCAGCGATGAACACGGCACGGCCATTCCGATCCAGGCGATGAAAGAAGGCACGACACCCAGGGCAATCATCGATAAATATCATGTCCTCATCAAACAGAATTTTGCCGACCTGGGCATCTCTTTCGATATATACCATCGCACCAGCGAGCCGATCCACCACGAGACGGCGCAGGAGTTCTTCACCGCGTTGAATGAGCCGCGGGGAGCTAGAGGTAAAGGATAGCGAGCAATATTATGATGAGGAGAGCCGGGACTTTTTTGGCGGACCGGTATATTGTCGGCACCTGCCCGGTTTGCGGAAATCCGCGGGCATATGGCGATCAATGCGAGAACTGCGGTACTTCTCTAAGTCCCGAGATGCTGATCAACCCCCACAGCACGCTGAGCGGCAAGCCGCCGGTAAAACGCAATACCCGTCACTGGTACTTGCCGCTGAACCGGTATGAGGATTTTCTGAGGCAATGGATCCTGGGCGACCATAAGGACGACTGGCGGGCAACCGTCGTGGGCCAATGCCGGAGCTGGATCGACGGCGGGCTCCAGCCCCGGGCAGTGACGAGGGACCTGGACTGGGGAGTGAAGGTGCCGTTGCCGGAAGCGGAAGGGAAAGTGCTTTATGTATGGTTCGATGCACCGATCGGGTATATCTCCGCTACCCGCCAGTGGGGGATCGATTCGGGCAAAGACTGGAAGCCCTATTGGTATGATTAGGATACCAAGCTCGTACATTTCATCGGGAAGGACAATATCGTGTTCCATTGTATCATCTTTCCCATCATGCTGAAACTCCATGGGAATATTCTGCCGGAAAATGTGCCGGCCAATGAATTCGTAAACCTGGAAGGGGATAAGATGAGCACCAGCCGGAACTGGAAGCTGGACATGCAGGACTATATCGACGATTTTATCAAAAAAGAAAACGGCGGACCGCATCTGGCGGACTGCCTTCGGTATTACCTGACGACGATCGCGCCGGAGACAAAGGATAGCGAGTTCACCTGGAAAGGATTTCAGAATGCCAACAATAGCGAGCTGGTCAGCAAGTTCGGCAATTTCGTCAACCGGACATTTGTCCTGATGCATAAGCTGTGCAATGGCAAAGTACCGCCATTGCATACCGCACGACTGGATGAGGTCGACAGGGAAATGATCGCGGCGGTGGAAGCGACGCCGGTCCGAAGGTCACGAAATTATTGGAGGAATACCGGTTTCGGGAAGCCTTATTCGAAGTGATCATGTTGTCGGACCTGGCAAATAAATACATGCAGAAAAAGGAGCCGTGGATCGTTGTCCGGACGCTGGCCGCGCACCCGGAGAATCAGCAGCTGATCGACAATTGTTTGCATATTTGTCTGCAGGTGACGGCTAACCTGGCCATTCTGATCCATCCCTTTCTGCCGTTCACTGCGAAGCGCATGCTGCACCTGATGAAGGTGGTGGAAAAGATGCTGGAATGGGAGAATGCGGGAAAGATGAAGCTGCTGAGCGTCGGCTATAGTCTCCGGCCACCCGAGTTACTTTTCCGGCAGATCGAGGATGCGGAGGTAAAGACACAGGTGGAGAAGTTGCAGGCGGCGGCGGCGGCGAGGGTCGGAGGCTGCCGCGATCCAACCGGAGAAAATCGACTATAGCACCGGTTAAAGCCGGAGATCGTCTATGATGATTTTGCAAAACTGGACCTGCGTGTGGGTACCATCCTGGCGCCGGGAAAGTCGAGAAGGCCGATAAGTTATTGAAACTGAATATCGATCTGGGTAGTGAGCACCGGGTCATCGTCTCAGGCATCGCCCAGCATTTCAAGCCGGAGGAGCTCCTCGGCCGCCAGGTGGTGGTCGTAGCCAATCTGGCTCCCCGGAAAATGCGGGGGATCGAAAGCAACGGGATGATCCTCATGGCGGAAGACCCGGACGGTCGGCTGCATTTTGTACAGCCCGGGGAGAAAATCGCTGCCGGTTCGGGGGTGAGCTAAAAGTCCTTCCAGGAGGGAGGAAAATCCGATTTAGGGCGGGGATCTCTCGTAAAACTGTGTAAATCAATTAATTAATTTAGTTAATATTTATATCTTTCCGAGAATACTTAATCCGGCCGATTTACGTTTATCAGTAGACCAAAAAGGACTGAATCAGAATCTAATATCAAATGCGTCATGATACAAAGCCACCCATACCGGATCCTGCCATACAACCGCTATAGTTCGTTCTACCAGGAAAGAGAAAGCTTCTACCGGAGCTTTATAAATCAATATTATCTTGATTTTGCCCACCAGATGCTGCTGCAGGAAGAGTTGGATCCGTATCTGACCAAGACCTTGATCGCGCCGCACGATATCCAATTCGGAGCTACTCCCCGCAGGGTTATCTGGAAGATCGGGATGCCTTCTTTCCAGGTAAAAGACATCAATGATATCAAGGACCACAAAATATTGTTTTACCGCACCAAGCTTCTTCGCCAAAAAGCGCTGATCCAGTTCCATTTTATCAACAGCTTCTTTTATTATTCGCAATTGAGCTTCCTCTCCTTCACCGAAAAGACCAACGCCATCCTTTTCAATTCCATCCGCGGCAAATATGAATGCCCTGCTTCCTATCGCGGGCGGGACAAGATCCACATGACAGATATCTGCGGCAATAAGATGATCATCGAAAAAGGTGTTTATCTCACGGTCAGCTATATCACCGCGGACAACTATCCGCGTCTGCTCATGGAAGAACAGATCAAGCAGCAGAACGAGCTCATCGACAAGGCGGACAACTACGAGATCGATCGCCTGAGCAAGATCCTGTAAGAAAACCCGGAGGAATTCCCCCGCAATTTATTTTATCGTTGACCGGTTGACGGCCACTCCGCAATTTTCGGCGGTACCGATTTTTTCCCTACCTTAGCCCTATATAGTTGTTTAACTAACTAATTGATGACCATGAACCGCATTATCAAGAAAGTAGCTGTATTAGGGAGTGGGGTGATGGGGTCCAGGATCGCTTGCCATTTTGCAGGCATCGGTATTCAAACCCTCTTGCTCGACATCGCGCCGAAGGAGCTGACTCCGGCTGAAGCAGCAAAGAACCTTACCCTCGAGCATCCTGCCGTTCGGAACCGGATCGTAAATGAAGCGCTGGCCGCCGCCATCAAAAGCAATCCCTCACCGGTCTACACCAAGGATGTCGTTTCGCGGATCAGGACCGGCAACTTTATTGACAATATGAAAGATATCGCAGGCTGTGACTGGGTCATTGAAGTGGTAGTGGAGCGCCTGGATGTCAAACAACAGGTATTTGCTGAGGTAGAGAAATATCGGCGGCCGGGCACGCTCATAACGTCCAACACTTCCGGGATCCCCATCCATATGATGACGGATGGAAGGAGCGAGGATTTCAGGCGACATTTTTGTGGCACCCACTTCTTTAACCCGCCGCGATATCTGCGGCTGTTGGAGATCATCCCTACACCGGCGACCGATCCGGAGGTAACCGAATTCCTGCTGCACTATGGCGACCTGTATCTGGGAAAGACGACGGTTCTCTGCAAGGATACCCCGGCGTTTATCGCCAACCGGATCGGCGTATACGGCATTATGGCGATTTTCGGCTTGCTGGATAAATTGGGACTGACGATCGATGAGGTCGAAACATTGACCGGTCCGCTGATCGGTCGGCCCAAATCGGCGACATTCCGGACAGCCGATGTAGTGGGGATCGATACCCTGGTCAACGTAGCGCGCGGTGTGGCCGACAACTGTCCTGGGGATGAACAACGTGCCGTCTTCGGCATCCCGGCGTGGTTGGACAAAATGGTCGCGAATAAATGGCTGGGCGACAAGACCGGTCAGGGTTTCTTTAAGAAGACCAAAGGGGCGGGTGGAGAAAAGGAAATCCTCACCCTCGACCTGAAGACAATGGAGTACAGGCCGCGTCAAAAGGCGAAGTTCGCATCAGTGGAGGCGGCCAGGCAGGTGGATGAACTTAAGTCGCGTCTCAAGATGCTGTTTGCGGCGCAGGATAAAGCCGGAGAATTTATCCGGCAGTTCCATTATGGGCTATTCTCCTACATTTCACATCGCATCCCGGAAATCTCCGATGAACTATACCGGGTTGACGACGCGATGATGGCAGGTTTCGGGTGGGAGATCGGTGCTTTCGAGAGCTGGGATGTATTCGGAGTGGAGAAGACAATACCGCAAATAAAGGCAGCCGGTTTTACCATAGCGCCCTGGGTGGAGGAGATGCTGGCTGCGGGCATCACAACGTTCTATAAGATCGAGAACGGCAAGCGTCTCTTTTATGATATCGGAACAAAGAGCTATAAACCGATGCCCGGCGGAGAAGCCTTCCTGGTCATGAAGAATTTCGAAGGGCAAACAGTGTGGAAGAACAGCGCCTGCCATTTGTATCACCTTGGCGATGAGGTACTGGGGCTCCAGTGGAATACAAAGATGGGAACGATCGGCGGCGAAGTTCTGGAGGGGATCCAGCGGGGGATCGGGATCGCGGAGGAGAATTACAAGGGTTTGGTGATCGCGGGCGATGGCGCCAATTTCAGCGCGGGCGCCAACGTTGGCCTGATCTTCATGCTCGCGATCGAACAGGATTTCGATGAACTGGATATGGCAGTTCGGCAATTCCAGAATACGATGATGCGGGCCAGGTATTCGGCGATTCCGGTAGTCGTCGCCCCGCACGGTCTTACCCTGGGCGGCTCCTGTGAGTTGAGCCTTCACGCAGACCGGGTAGTGCCGGCGGCGGAAACCTATATCGGCCTCGTCGAGCTCGGCGTTGGCCTGATTCCCGGCGGGGGCGGCACCAAGGAGTTCGCCTTGCGGGCCGCCGATGACATGCATCCGGACGAACCGGAGAACGTCACCATGAAAGAGCGGTTCTTTACGATCGCCACCGCAAAGGTCTCCACCTCCGCCTATGAAGCCTTTGGCCTTGGTATTCTGCGCAAAGGTCACGATATCGTCAGCATCAACCAGGAGCGTCGGATCGCGGAAGCCAAAACTTCCGTATTGGAGCTATTCAATGACGGCTATACAATGCCGGTACCCCGCAAAGACGTCAAAGTACAGGGGCGGGCCATGCTCGGTGCGCTGTATGCCGGTATCAATGGCATGTGGCGCGGACACTATGCCACCGATCACGACGTCGTGGTCGCTAAGAAGCTGGCCTTTGTCATGTGCGGCGGCGATCTGAGCGAGCCGTCGCTGGTCAGCGAACAATACCTGCTGGACCTTGAAAGGGAGGCTTTCCTCAGTCTCTGCGGCGAAAAGAAAACACTTGAGCGCATTCAAAGCGTGCTGAAAGGCGGTAAGCCCATCCGGAATTGATCTCGCGAAGCACACCGGAATTGATCGGCCGAAAATTCCTAATTTAGATCCATGAAGTATTTACCCTTTATCGGCGGTGCGGCGATCGCCTTAGGGCTCTGGGACTCGGCCTGACCCTTCGAATTATACGATGCATGGCACGATCACCGGTCTCGAGACCGGATGGGTATTCTTATATCACCATGCCGACGGGCCGACGGATTCGGCAGCAGTTTCCCATGGTCGTTTCGAACTCACCGGCAAGGTGACCGAAGTCGAATTTTGCCACCTGGTCTTCAAGACGGCCGCGGGCAACAATCTCAACAGCATGGGTTTCTTCCTTCAAACCGGCCTGATCGAAGTAACCGGAAATAAGGATTCGCTTGGGCCATTTCATTCACCGGCGCGCCGGCCCAGGATGAATACGGCAAATTCATCCATGACGAAATGGTAGATCTGGATTGGAATGCCTGGAACACCGGATATAAGACGGCACAGGAAAAAAAGAACAAGCCGATGATCGACAGCCTGATGGCCATAGCCGGTAAGATGCAGGATCGCCAAAAAGCATTCGCCAAACAGTATGCCGCCGATCACCCGGCATCGTATGTCGCCGTTGAAGAAGTACTCAATGAATTCAGCTACAATCCCGACGCCGACACGCTCCTGGCCATTTACAACGGTCTATCGCCCGCCATTCAGTCCTCCTATCTCGGAAAGGAATTGAAGACAATCTTGGATGCAGCCTTGCTGACCGGGATCGGCCGCACCGCACCGGCCTTTGCCCAAAACGACACCAAGAGGACACCCGGTGGCGCTATCCGCCTTCAAAGGTCAGTATGTGCTGATCGATTTTTGGGCCAGTTGGTGTGGGCCATGCCGGCTCGAGAATCCAAATGTGCTGAAAACTTACCGGAAATTCCACTCGAAAGGGTTCACCGTCCTGGGGGTCTCGCTGGACGATCATAAGGATAAGTGGCTGGCGGCCATCCGGCAGGACGGCCTGCCGTGGACACAAGTTTCGGATCTGAAGGGTTGGAAGAATGAAGTGGCGGTTCAGTATGGCATCGAAGGCATCCCGATGAACTTCCTGCTGGACAAGGAAGGAAAGATCGTCGCAAAAGGGCTCAGAGGCCAGGACCTGGAAAAACAACTGGAAGAATCCCTACACTGATCCGACATGGGTGAAGCAGAACTGAATATATTCTCCCGCCGGCTTACCATCCGCTCGATCCTGTACTTCTACGGCGAAGCCGCAAACAGTCACCTGGCCATTCAGATCGCGGAGGACATCGGCACGGCATGGAATGCGCCGCAGGGAAGCGTGAAAATCCGCGGCGGATTTCTATAAAGTGCGTTTCGAGATCGAAGGGATATACAAACCCGACCTACCCCCGGCCGACGTTTGGCACAATATCGATCCGCGGTTAAATTTCTTTCGGATCGAAGAATACTCCCTTCACGATATCTCATCCGTCGACGGCTTGGGTTGCAATACCGGTTATTTCAAACTGGGGAATATCCTGAATCATTCCACCACCGCCGCCCACGAATACGGTCATACCTTGGGGTTAGATCACCCCAAAGACCTGGATATCCGGGGAAAAGGTCAGCCCGGTATCATGTACCCCCGGGGAACGTTGTGCGATCCGGAATACCAATATGATCCTGCCGCGCCGGCAGGCGGTCCGGGCGGCACGTTAAATCCGTTCAAACGCCGCGTACTGGCGGCCGACATCGCCGGCCTGCGGTTGTCGAGATTGGTTTTTGATGAACGGTCCTTATCCGTGTTGGGCGAGTTTTCATCGCTATACCATCAGCGGCATGAGGATACAGCAGGTGGAATTCCCTGATTCTTCTTATCTTGTCGTAAACCTCCACCGTGAGCAGCATACTCTCCGTTCGGTCCGTTACAAAGTTTTATGGCAGAATCAGGGCCCTCAACCAGGTGTCGTTGGAAGTGCCGCCGGGATCGGTTTATGGTGTGCTTGGTCCGAACGGTAGCGGCAAAACAACCCTCTTGGGCATCGTTATGAATGTCCTCCAAGCCACCGGCGGCGCCTATTCGTGGTTTGGCGAACCGCCATCGGAAAAACAACGTCAGAAGATCGGAACGCTGCTGGAGACCCCGAATTTTTATCATTATCTGTCCGGGGAGCGAAACCTGCGGATCGTGGCGGCCATCAAACGCCGCGGAACGGAGGACATCCCCCGCGTACTGGAAATGGTCAAACTGACGGAGCGTAAAGATTCCAAATTCAGCACCTATTCGCTGGGGATGAAACAGCGGCTGGCCATTGCATCTTGTATGCTGGGGAATCCGGACGTGCTGGTTTTTGACGAACCGACCAACGGTCTTGATCCGGTCGGCATCGCGGAGACCCGGGAGACGATCCGGCAGCTGGCGCGGGAAGGCAAAACGATCGTACTGGCCAGCCATCTGCTGGATGAAGTGGAAAAGGTTTGCACACATGTCGCGATCCTGCAGCGCGGGCAGCTGCTCATGGCCGGAGATGTACGTGAAGTGCTGATAAACGAGGATATTGTCGAGCTGGGGGCGGCGGATGGTTCGCTGGAACGGTTGCCGGAACTCCTGGCCGCTTGGCCCGGCGTCCGGCAGATCAAGCCAAATGAAGGGGTGATGCAGGTTTTCTTTGAGGCGGGTACATCACCGGATACCGGCGAACTAAACCGATTCTGTTTTGAAAAAGGGATAGTCCTTAACCACCTCCAATTGCGGAAGCGCAGCCTCGAATCGAAATTCATGGAGATCACCAAAGAACAGGCTAAAAACCCTTAAACAAATTATATGTTGTCGCTTTTACGGATCGAATGGATGAAGATAAAAAATTACCGGGCCTTCTGGATCCTGTTCGGGATCGTCGTGGTAAGTATTCCGGCATTCAATTATATGGTTTTTAACCTCACGAACAACACATTTCCCAAAAACAGGAGCGGACAAAGCCTGCTCGGCACTCCGTTCGGATTTCCGGACGCCTGGCATACGATCAGCTGGTTTTCCTCTTTATTATTTGTCCTGCCCGCCATTCTCGTCATTACCCTGACGACAAATGAATTTACCTTTAAGACGCACCGGCAGAATATCATCGACGGCTGGAGCCGAAACAGTTTTATTCGTGTCAAGCTGGTCGGGGTGTTGCTGCTGGCCGCCATTTGCACACTTGTCGTACTGGTTACCGTGCTGGGATTTGGTTATCTCGGCAATAAAGGTCCGATCCGCGTATCGGTATGGTCAGGGAAGCCGTTTTGTTTTCTTCTACTTTGTCGAAGTATTATCCTATTCCATGATCGCCTTCGTTCTGGCGGTTCTGATCAAACGCTCGGGTCTGGCAATCGGCCTTTTCCTCATCTATATGATCGTGGAGCAGGCGGTCACGGGGATACTGACAAATATTTATCACATCACCCCGGCACAATATCTTCCGGAGGAGACGACTGACCGGCTGATCCCGCTCCCGTTTATACAGATCGGCGATCCGGCGGTGTGGGAGCATCGCATCCCCAGCTATCTGATCGTCGCGGCAATCTATCTCATTGTCTACTGCGTGGTCACGGGTCGCTATTTCCTCAAGAGCGACCTTTAAGCAGGTTATCCAATGCGGGTTCCATAGCGGGATAGATGAACTGGAATCCGGCCGCCCGGGTCTTTGCGGCACTGACTGTCGTACTTTTCAACACTTCGACGCTCATCCCGCCGACAACCAATCTTAGTAGCAAAGAGGGGACAAAGACCGGAACGAAATACCGGCCTTTCAGGCGCCGTGCCAGCTCAATGGTGAGGATGCTGTTGGACGCCGGACCCGGGGCTACAGCATTATAGACACCGGACCATGCTTCCTGCTCGATCGCCTGGAGATAGAGCCGGCAGAGATCATCGATATGGATCCAGCTCATGATCTGGCGCCCGCTGCCGAGGATCGGCGCGATACCAAAGCGGATCGGTTTTCGAAATTCCGCGAGCGCTCCGCCTTGCCGGCTAAGGACGAGACCGGTGCGAAGGATGACCAGGCGTTTACCCAACGCCGTTACAGGGGAAATTGCATCCTCCCAGCGTCGGCAGGTTTCGCCCAGAAAGTCATTGTCGGCAGGGTCGGTCTCTTCAAATGGTCGTGGATTTGGGATGGCGGGGTCAGGTCCGTACCAGCCGATACCGGAAGCGCTGATCACGGCTTTCACCTTGTTGGGGTTCTCGCGGAGGGCTGCGTACAAGCAGCTCAGCCGACTTCGTCCGGCTTTCTTCGATGACTTTCTTTCGTTTGGCGGTCCAACGATGATCGGCAACACCGGCGCCAGCGAGGTGAACGATAAAATCGGCCTGGCGGATGGCTTCCGGGTCGATATAACCGCCGGCAGGATCCCAGTGTAGCCGTCGGAGGCCGGGCCCGGATGGGCGGCCGTAGAAAGCAGCGGCGGAACTGGGCTCACCCGTCGCCCCCCACGCATCGGGCTCACCCGCTCCCTCCCTTATATCGGACGGCGTGGGCCGGCTGCCGGGTGGAGCATTGCGGGACAGGATGATGACCCGGTGACCGCTGATCGATCAACAGATGGGTCAGCGCGGTTCCAATAAGCCCGGTCCCACCGGTAATGGTGATAGTAGCCATATATTGCGTCAATGTACGATTTGATTCAGTAATAATACCATCAATAGCCCCCCCACCGACACCAGGGTTTCCATGATCGTCCAGGTAGCAAAGGTCTGGCGGATCGTGAGGTTGAAATATTCCTTAAACAACCAGAAGCCGCCATCGTTCACATGCGAAAAGGTCATGCTGCCCGCGCCGATCGCCAGAACCAGCAGCTCCGGCTGAACCGCGGATTGCTGCAGCAAAGGCAAAAGAATACCGACGGTCGTCAAGGCCGCAACGGTCGACGATCCGGTGCAGATGCGGATCAGCGCGGCGACGCACCAGCCAAGGATCAGCGGATTAACGGTCGTATGTTCGAGCAGTTTGGCGATATAGACGTTGACGCCGCCCATCACTCATTACCTGCATAAATACGCCGGCACCCGCGATGATCAACAGGACAGGGGCCACCCCTTTGAACGCGTCTTCGAGCGATCGCATCAGGACGCGCATCGGTTTGCCCCGGCGGAGACCAAGCAGATAAATTCCGCTCAGAACGGCGATCAGCATCGCCATATTGGGATCGCCGATAAAGGAGATCACTTTTTTCAGGCTGCCGTTGCCCGGGAACCAGGCCCAGCAAGGCAGTCGCGGAGAGCAGGATCAGCGGCATCAGCGCCGCGGTCAGGCTAAGCCCCAGACCCGGGAGCTCCTGCGGGTCCATCAGGGTGACCGTCAGCACGGCAGCTGTTTGGCACAGGCCGGTATTTACGCATGGTTCTTCCCAAGACAATTCCTGCAAGGATGATGGTGGGGATGGCGACGACCAGACCGTAGAGCAGGGTCTTGCCGATCCGGGCGTGGAGCTGGACGGCGATGGCGGTAGCGGACGGGTGCGGTGGCAGGAAACCGTGAGCAACGGACAAGGCCGCCAGGACAGGAATACCCAGGTAAAGCAGGGGAAGACCGGTAGAGGCACCGACCGCAAAAACCAGCGGCATCAACACCATAAATCCGGCCCCATAGAACATGGGCAAGCCCACCAGGAAACCAGACAGGGCCATGGCCCATTGGATGCGGCGGATACCGGACAGCCGGACAAGCGACTGGGTGATCTGCTGGGCTGCACCGCTGTCCGCGATCAGCCGGCCCAGCATGGCGCCGAAGCCCAGGATGATGACGAGGGACCCCATAATATTCCCGATTCCCTTTCTGGATGGCGTCGCTGATCTGGTGGATATCAAGGCCGGAAACCAGACCCAACGCTACGCTCACCACAATGAACGAAATGAAGGTGTCGAGCTTGACCCACAGAATCAGCAATATCAGGCAAAGGATGCCCAGGAAAGAAAGCAGCAACGGCATGCAATAAAGATAAAAAATCCCCCCGGAGAACCAGGGGGAATAAAACAACTAAAAACAAACTATCTTTTAACCGCTATGCCGCGCGCCGGCGCCGGATCAATCCGGTCGTTTACCATCCAGAAATGTATTGATGGTGCTGATCTCCGTGTTGTTGTTCTCATCTGTCTTGACTTCATAATTGCTATAAAAATTCTCGACATTGGAGATCGTGTTATACAATTCCAAATTACGGCGGATGTAGGCCGGCACAGTTTCAAACTCATTATTCGGATCGGCAGCGTTGATATTGAACGACAAGTTTCGCAACTTGTTTATCCGTTCGGCTGCCCGGCGTTTGGGATCATCCGCATCGTCCTGCACTGCAGGCTCCTCTACGGGTGAGTTCGGCACCGAAAGTCGAGTGAGTTTGGTGGGCCCCAGGCTCATCCGCCGCTGGGTCCGTATCCTTGAACACCAATTGCATATCGGGTGAAGAATCGTTTTCCAACGATGGATCACCGGCAACGGTGTTCCTGATCGGATCCTTCACGGGAGTAGAGTGTTCCGGCATGCCTTGGGAGAACCTTCGGCGGCCGAGGGAGAGGATTGTTGATCGTTCCTAGGGTCTTCGGCGTAGATATTGGATGGCCTTGCAAGGTATCCTCCTGACGCTGCAGACGCAGGAGAACTTCGTGAGGCGACAGGCGCCTGATCTTCGGAGCGAGTACCCACTCGATCCGGGGGGACCCTGAATGGACGTCTGCGGCGGATGTGGCCGAAACAACAGCAGGCTCCGGAGAAGAGCGTGAGCGCGGGGCGGAGGGGGCGTCTGTTTCGACCAATGTGGGTTGCAGTTCATCCCGAAGCGAAACCGTGGCAAGCTCTTCCTGGACGGAAGCGCCAACGGCCGCCGGAAGCGGCTGAGGGACCGGGTCAGAGGGGCGGACAGGCCGGGTGTTGAGGAGACGCTGATCCTCCGGAGCATGGAGCGGCATGAGGATCTTTTCTTCCTTTTTGGGATCGAGGCTTGTTTCGGCGGCTTTAACGAAAGGTTCTTTGTGCTCAAAGCCGGTAGCGATAAGCGTGATGCCAATGCTGGAACCGAGCGAATTGTCATAGCCAAGCCCAAGGATCACATCGGTGTGCTCGCCGGCCTGGCTGAGGAGATAGTTTTGGATGATCTCGACTTCGTCCATCGTGAACTCATGTTCGCCTTCGCTGGAGTTGATGTTGATCAGTATCCATTTCGCTCCGCGGATATCATTGTCATTCAGCAGCGGTGAATTGAGGGCTTCTTCGATCGCCTTCTGGGCGCGGCTGTCGCCCTTTGCCGTAGCGCTGCCCAGGATGGCCACGCCGCCGTTTCGCATGACGGTGCAAACATCGGCGAAGTCGACGTTGATCTGGCCGGTGCTGTTGATCACGTCGGTGATACATTTCGCGGCGGTGGCCAGGACGTTGTCGGCTTTTGCAAAAGCCTCTTTCATCTTGAGATTGCCGAACTGATGCCTGCAGCTTGTCGTTGCTGATCACCAGCAGGGTGTCAACGTATTGTTTCATGGCCCTGATCCCTTCCTCCGCCTGCATCATCCGTTTCTTTCCTTCGTAGGAGAACGGGGTGGTGATGATCCCGACGGTCAGGATGCCCAGATCTTTACAGATCTTGGAAATGATGGGGGCGCCGCCGGTGCCGGTGCCGCCGCCCATGCCCGCAGTGATAAAGGCCATTTTGGTATTGACTTCGAGGATCGCTTTGATCTCCTCCAGGCTTTCTTCCGTCGCCTGCCTGCCAATGTCAGGATTTGCGCCGGCCCCCAGTCCCTGGGTGAGATGGGGCCCGAGCTGTACCTTGTTGGGCACACGGCTTTGAGCGATCGCCTGCGCATCGGTATTACAAATAATGAAATTCACCCCTTCAATGTTCTGGCTGAACATATGGTTCACTGCATTGCTGCCACCGCCACCCACACCAATGACTTTGATAATGGATGATTTTTCTTTCGGAAGATCAAAATGGATCATAATCAGATTTTTAAAAATTAACACACAAATTCTCCTGATTCAAGGGTAAGCGGGTAGTCTTCACAAGGACAGATTGGGTAGGGGCGGCGCGGGCTTCGCCCGCGCCGCACATTTATAACGCGTGGTCTTCTTCTTCTTTGAACAGATCAATAATTCCGTCCTTGAACTTACCCCAGAAATCCTTCACCCCTTTTCGGTTCCGGACCCTTTCCTGCTGCAACTGCTTCTTCGCTGTAAGCGGGCTCTTCCTGCTGGGCCTCGGCCTTTTTGAGATTGTCGGGGACTTCAACCTTGCGATATTCCTTTTCGAACTCCTTTCGGTTATGCTCATAGTCGCTGTATCCTTTAAGGATAAGCCCGATACAGGTCGAGTAGGTCGGCTTGGCCAGTTCTTCGATATGACCCGCGGCCAGATGCTCCGTCGGATAGCCGATGCGGGCATTCAGACCCGGTGATGTATTCCGTCAACTGGATGAGGTGCCGGAGCTGCGACCCTCCACCGGTCATGACGACCCCCCCATTGAGCATCCGGTTGTCGAGACCGACCTGTTTCAGATGATAGGTAACGAAATCCATGATCTCGCTCATGCGGGCCTGGATGATCCCCGCCAGGTTCTTCACGCTGATCTCCTTGGCAGGCATGCCGCGAAGTCCGGGGATGGTAATATAGGCGTTGGCTTTGGCTTCGTTGGACAGCGCCGAGCCAAACTGCACCTTCATTTGTTCGGCTTGGGTTTTCAACACGCCAAGACCCGTCTTGATGTCATTGGTGATGTTCTCGCCACCAAACGGGATCACCGCCGTATGTTTGAGGATGCCTTCGTAAAATACGGCGAGGTCGGTGGTGCCGCCGCCGATATCCACGATGGCGACGCCGGCTTCCAGGTCTTCCTGCCCCATGACGGCAGCCGCAGAGGCCAGCGGCTGCAGGACAAGGTCCTTGGTATGCAGGCTGCTTTTTTCCACGGCCCGGTTGATATTGCGGATGGCGTTCTTATCGCCGGTAATGATATGGAAATTGGCCCCGACCTTGACACCGCCATAGCCGATCGGGTTGGGGATATTCTGAAAATTATCCACCGTGAATTCCTGCGGGATCACATCGATGATCTGGTCGCCGGCGGGGATATAGGTCTTGTATTGATCGGCGACGAGCTGATCGATCTCGCGGCGGGTGATCTCTTCTTCGGTATTTTGACGAACGATATCCCCACGGGTCTGAAGGCTTTTGATATGATGACCGGCGATGCCGACATAGACCTCGCCTGATCTCGAGGTTGGGGTTGGAGGCATAGCAGTTGTCCAGGGCCATCCGGATGGCTTTGATCGTTTCGTCGATATTGAGCACCTGGCCATGCTTCACGCCATTGGAGTTGGCGCGGCCAAATCCTAATATTTCCAGTTTGCCGTATTCGTTCTTACGGCCGGCGATGGCAGCAATCTTTGTCGTTCCGATGTCGAGACCGACGATAATGGGTTGTTCGAGGCTCATAGTTTAGTTTATTGTTTTGTTGTTAGTTGGTTTATTCGTTGGACTATCGCGGTGCTGTCCGCGGGTAGCAAGTCATGTGTCGACAAGGTTTTGTTCAGTCAGCGTATTGGTTTCCAGGGGCCGGATCGAATTGCTGGCGAAGCGTATCGGGCTGCAATTGCTGCGCCGATCGGATCAGCTGCCGGATATTGATCAAGCCCTGCAGGGAATCATAGCGCCGCTGATCGCTGCCTTTTCTCGTGGCCACGACCTGACCGGCATAGGAGACATCGATCCGGTCGTACTCGCTCCAACCCCACCTTGCTCAACACCTGCTGATCGAAAAGAAAGAGCCGGTGAAATTTTGCCGCGATATCGCTCGCCATCGCCCAAAGCGACGCGGTGGTTGCCGGCTTCGCCGGCTCGAGTTCGAATGTCCTGTCCGGCATAATGTTGATCTGCGCGATCTGTGCCATCCAGTACGGATCCTGACGGAGGAAGGAGCTGATCTGACGGATACCGGCGTCAAGCGCGCTATCCGCCTGGTGAGCCGCTTCGCGTGACGGATAGCCGGTGAATACCGGCAGCCGCACCGGCAGTTGTGTGACCAGCGGCAACCGAACCCCGGTGCTGTCAAGATAAAAACTACTCCCGCTCTCTGCGGTAAAATGCGGGTGACCGGGGTCCGTTCGATGACGTCGACATGCAGGATATTGTTGTTATCAAAGAACAGGCGGGACTTTTGGACCCAGATGTTTTTCTCCAGTGTCGTTTCCAGCCGGCGCAGATCGAAGGATTGGATCGGGCGATCCTGGATCTTCGGGGCGCCGGCGCGGGGTCAGCAGGGCAAGGATCTCTTTCTTCGATGATACTCGTGCCGGTCAGGCTGATCGACATACCCTTTACAGGTATTGTTGTTCCGGTATCGGATGGCCGCGACAAGCAATACCAGCACTCCGGCGCCGATGCAGCCCCAGATCATGGTAGAGAGAATTCTCCTGATATTTATTCTTGATCGCCATTTTTGTCCGTGTTGGCCCGCCCGACGACCACTGCGGATCGTCAGACGGGTACAAAGGTGCCCGGGTTAGTAAAAGTCCCGTTCACAATACTATAGGGTTCAACAACCGCCGTATCGGCTCAACCAACGCATCGATATCTCCTGCTCCTGCCGTGATCAACAATTCCAGTCTTCGCCATTCGCCACCTTTTCCTCTATGATATCCAATATTTCCTGTTTGTCCGGCAACCGTCGCCTTCCGGTCCGGGTCATCTTCCCGGCAATCAGTTCGCTGGTCACTCCTTCGATCGGCAGCTCCCGCGCCGGATAAATCGGCAACAAGAACACTTCATCCGCCAGGTCGAGACTTGCCGCGAATCCGTCCGCAAAGTCGCGCGTCCGGGTAAACAGGTGCGGCTGGAAAATGACCGTGCATTTCCTGCCCGGGAACAGCTCTTTCGCTCCCGTGATCAGGGCCCGGAGCTCCTCCGGATGATGCGCATAGTCATCGATATAGACCCGGCCCGGTTCTTTGACGATATACTCGAATCGTCTCCTGACACCCCTGAAGGCGGCTACGGCGTCGATGATCTTGTCGCCCGGGATACCCAGGCGATGCGCTACGGCGATGGCGGCGGTGGCATTCTCCACGTTGTGACGGCCGCCCATGCTCAGGATGATGCCCTCCAGCTTCCAGTCGGCGGTCTGCACCGTGAACCAGTAGTCACCGTCATCGATACGGATCTCCGAGGCGTAGACATCGGCGTCGTGCCGTCAGGCCATAGGTCCAGTGATGGTCGCCTTTAAGCTCCGTCTTCATGCGTCAGCCCTTTCTTGCTAACCAGAAGACCGCCGGGTTTGATCCGGCCTGAGAAATCGATAAAGGCCTGCTGCACGGCCTCCGCCGTCCC
Source organism: uncultured Chitinophagaceae bacterium (assembly GCA_963846405.1). Taxonomy (GTDB): domain Bacteria; phylum Bacteroidota; class Bacteroidia; order Chitinophagales; family Chitinophagaceae; genus Puia. Next base: position 322,181 of record CAWJVU010000001.1, read on the forward strand.
GTAGATATCGAGGTGGTCGGCATCCATCGCCGTGATGACCGCGATATCGGGGCTAAGCTTCAGGAAGCTGCGGTCATATTCATCCGCCTCGACAACACAGACATTCCGCCTGTCACTCCAGAAATTGCTGTTGTAGTTCACGGCGATCCCACCCAGGAAAGCATTGCAGCCATAGCCGGAATGTCTTAGGATATGCGCGATCATCGTCGTCACGGTGGTTTTGCCATGGGTCCCCGCCACACATATATTAAAAGAACTTTCGGTGATCATGCCCAGAACATCACTCCGCTTGTACAGCGGATACCCATGCTGCTGATACCAGGTCAGCTCCCGATGACTTTTGGCACCGCCGGCGTATAGACAACCACGTCGGCATCTTTCGGAGCGTGGGCTGGATCGTCTTCATAATGGACGGCGATTCCTTCCGCTTCCAACTGTTGGGTCAGCGTCGTGGAGGTCCGGTCATAGCCGCTGACTTCCTTGCCATGGAATCGGAAATATCTTGCGAGTGCACTCATGCCTATTCCGCCAATGCCGATGAAATAAATCTTTTTTATATCGTTCAAATCAACCATTGTTTCCAATCTGACTTAATATCACTTTCGCTATCCGGTCGGCCGCATCCGTGACGGCAAGCCGGCCGATATTCGTTTTCAACTGCTGTCTGAGCGGCCCGTCCTTTACCAGGCCGATAGTCGATGCCGACCAGCTTGTCCTTCGCCTCACTATCCTTTACCATCAGCGCAGCTCCCTTATCAACCAGGTTCCGGGCGTTGGCCGTCTGATGGTCCTCCGCCGCAAAAGGAAACGGCACAAAAATGACCGGTTGCCCCACCACGCACAGCTCCGCAATCGACATCGCGCCCGACCTCGAGATGACCACGTCCGCAGCGGCGAAAGCATTCTCCATCTTCGGAATAAAATCACCCGTCCAAATACCGCGTCGCCCCTGGCTAAGCGCTTCCGCCTGCGCGGCAAAGGGCTTGCCGGTCTGCCAGATCAATTGGATCTCGGCCTTCCGCCAATCATCGAGGTGGGCGGCAACCGCTTCATTGATGCCTTTGGCGCCGAGGCTGCCGCCGGTAGAGAGAACGGTCGGCAGTGCGGGATCCAGGCTAAAACTGCGAATGGCTTCATCCCTGGTGATCCGGCTGTTGACGATCGAACTGCGGACCGGGTTGCCGGTGACGATGATCCGGTTCGCGGGGAAGAACTTTTCCATCCCGTCGCTGGCGACGAAAATGCGATCCGCCTTTTTACCCAGCAGGATATTGCTTTTCCCTGCAAACGAGTTGCTTTCATGGATAAACGTGGGTATCCTCCGGGCCTGCGCCGCCCGCAAGACGGGAAAACTGGAGTATCCTCCAACCCCGATGACCGCATCGGGCCGGAAACTGCGCAGGATGCGGCTGACCTGGAAAAAACTTCGGATGAGTTTGAAGGGCAACCCTGCATTCTTTAGCAGCGAGCTCCGGTTGAATCCGGCAATATCGATGCCTTCGATCCGATATCCCGCCTGCGGGATCTTCTCCATTTCCATTTTGCCTTTCGCTCCGACGAATAACAATTCGATACCGGGATCCTGTCGCTGTAGCGCTCCCGCAATAGCAACCGCTGGGAAGATATGTCCGCCGGTACCGCCGCCCGCTATGATGATGCGCTTATTCATGCACCGAGCCCTCCAGTTGCTCGACGTTACGGGCCACACTGAGGATAATGCCGATGGCCAGACAGGTGAACAGAAAGGAACTCCCGCCCATGCTGACCAGCGGCAACGTCACGCCCGTGACAGGGAACAGGTTGACATTAACGGCCATATTGGCAAGCGCCTGGATCACCAGGGTGAAGCTGAGCCCCAATGCGAGGAACGCGCCGAAGGCAAAGGGGCAACGCCGGAAAATGCGGATGCTGCGCAGCAAAAAGACAAGATAGATCAGCACGATAAAGATGCCGCCCGCCAGTCCATATTCTTCGATAATGATTGCATAGATGAAGTCGCTATAGGGATGCGGAAGGAAATTGCGTTGCTGACTGTTGCCCGGTCCCAGACCCAGGAAACCGCCTTTGGCAATAGCGATCTTGGCCTGGTTGGTCTGGTAGTTGTTATCTCCGTTGTCGACGCCGCCATAGATAAAGGTCTCGACCCGGCTGATCCAGGTATCGACGCGGATGAAGAACCCCGAATGTCCTTCCGTCCGTGGTTTTTCCGTTGTACCTGCATTGGAAGAGTGCCGGAACATGGCCGCAGCGACAAGGATCAGGACCGGCACAAGGGCCACACCGAGCGTCAGGAGCAAATGCTTTGCGCTTACCCGGCCGATGAAGAGGAGCATGAGACTGGTAGCGCCAACCAGCAGCGCGGTGGACAGATTGGCCGGAGCGATCAGCAGGCAGATGATCGCTACGGGAATGATCACCGGCAGGAAGCCTTTCCGGAAATCCTTGATGACATCCTGTTTTTTGCTGAGCAGCCGGCTGAGATACATAAAGAGGGCCAGCTTGGCAAGGTCGGAGGTCTGAAAGGTCATGTTGATGATCGGCAGGCGGATCCAGCGGCTGCCTTCATTTAGTTTCACTCCAAATAACAGGGTATACAGCAATAGCGGGATGGACACCAGGAAGAGGATCTTCGCGACGCGGGAATACAGTGTATAGTTGACCTGGTGGGCAAAGTAAATAATGGCCATCCCAACGACGATAAAGGCGAATTGCTTGAACAGATAGATTTCGGTGTTTCCCTTATACATTTTGTAGGCCAGCAGACCGGTGGAACTGTATACAACCAGTAAGGACACGATGGCCAGCAGGAACACGGCTGTCCAGATAACCTTGTCGCCCCGCGTCCTGGACCGGAGGCTTTGGAAAGGTGTACGTTCTATCGTCGTTGCAGCGCTCATAGCTGGTTCATATATCGCTCATGGATCCCTTATAGATCCCGGACAGCCTCCTTGAACTGCCGTCCGCGGTCTTCATAATTTTTGAACAGGTCAAAGCTGGCGCAGGCGGGGCTCAGCAAAACCACATCGCCTTTGACGGCAAAATGAAACGCCGCCCGGACAGCCTCTTCGGCGCTGCCCGTATTGACCATAAGGGGAACATCATTCTGAAAGGCTTCGTGTATCTTCCGGTTGTCCATACCGAGACAGACGATCGCCTTTACTTTTTCTTTCACCAGATCCCGGATCAGGGAATAATCGTTTCCTTTATCCACGCCGCCAAGAATCAGGATGGTGGGCTTATCCATGCTTTCGAGCGCATACCAGGTGCTATTGACGTTTGTCGCCTTGGAATCGTTGATGAATTGAACGCCTCTGACCGCACTGACATATTCCATCCGATGTTCCAGCGCTTCAAAGCTCCGGATCGCTTCGCGGATCTTCTCCTTCCGGATGCCGACAGTAGCGGCGGCGATACCTGCTGCCATAGTATTGTATTGATTGTGAATACCCTTAAGGGCAAAATCGTAAATGCTCATCTGCAGTCGTTCCGTTCCTGCGTTGACTGTTCAACTGACCGTTCTTTATAAATCCTCCTTTGTTGGGTTCCTGTTGCATGGTGAATGGTAATGGGTTAGAAGTGAAGTTAGATTGGCTTATATATGTAGTGATCACGGGATCATCCTGGTTGTATATAAAATAGTCATCAGCAGTTTGGTTCATGACGATCCGGAACTTGCTGCGGATATAATTTTCGAACTTATATTCGTACCGGTCCAAATGGTCTTCGGTGATATTGGTGAGGATAGCGACATCCGGGCCGGAAGCTGACGATATCATCCAGCTGGAAGCTGCTGATCTCCGCCACATACCAGGGCCGCGGGTCTTCCGCCACCTGGCGCGCGAAGCTATAGCCGATGTTTCCCACGAGGGCACAGTCCAGCCCGCCTTGACGGCAGATATGATAGGTCATGGCAGTAGTCGTCGTTTTTCCGTTACTGCCGGTGATCCCGATGATCCGGCTATCGCCTTTATATCGGTACGCCAGTTCGATCTCGCCGATCACCGGGATGCCTTTGGATCTGATCTTTTTGACCAGTTCGTTCTTTTCCGAAATGCCGGGGCTCTTCATGATTTCATTCGCGTTCAGGATCCGGGTATCCGTGTGACCTCCCTCTTCGAACGAGATCTGATTGGCCGTCAGCGTTTGCCGGTACTCGTCCTTCAACGGTCCGCCGTCGGACACAAACACGTCGTATCCGCGCTGCGCCGCCAGCAAGGCTGCGCCGACGCCGCTTTCGCCACCACCGAGTATGACCATTCGCTCTTTCATGTCCTTTCATTTTCTGTCCGGTTGCAGGGGACCGGGAAGTCCGGATGTCGCCACCCCGGACGATCCGGATTAAGGGGGTTCTTCAAAAGAATAGATCTTACTGCACCACAATTTCTTAATCGACGAGCCTCCGTTGCCGACGGATTTGGTTTTTCATATTACCTATTTACCGGCCCGCGCGAACGGGCGAACTATCGGATCTTCAGTGTAGCAATAGCAAATGCCACACAGAGGATCGTTACAATCCAAAATCGCGTCACAATTTTGCTTTCATGATAACCCAGCTTCTGATAATGATGATGCAGGGGACTCATGAGGAAAACCCGCCTTCCCTCGCCATACTTCTTCCTCGTGTATCTAAAAAAGGTCACTTGTATCACAACGCTAAGGCTCTCAACCAGGAACACGCCGCAGAAAATCGGGATCAGCCATTCTTTACGGACGATGATGGCCAGCGCAGCAATGATTCCGCCAAGCGTCAGACTCCCCGTATCGCCCATGAATATCTGTGCCGGGTAAGCGTTGTACCAAAGGAACCCTACGCATGCTCCAACCAGGGCGCCGATGAAGATGGACAATTCACCCAGATTGGGGATGTACATGACATTGAGGTATTCGGCGAAACGGATATTGCCGCTGGCATAGGCGAAAATGCCGAGACAGGCGCCGATAATCGCGCTCGATCCGGTCGCGAGGCCATCCAGGCCATCCGTCAGATTGGCGCCATTGGACACCGCAGTAACGATGAAGATCACTACGATGATATAAAGTACCCAGGTCAGACCCCGAAGCGCGACAGGGAGCAGCTTGGAGTAATTGAACTCATGATTTTTAACAAAAGGGATCGTGGTGATCGGTTCCCGCGCCTCCACAAAAAACTTCTTTTCCTTATCCAGCGTCACAACCTTCAGGCCCGTGGTATCCGAAGGCAGGGTCTGACCGACATATTCACGCCAGACCCGCGTATTGCTATTGAAGTATAGCGTATAACCGACTACCAGACCAAGGACTACCTGGCCCAAAACTTTAAACCAGCCCGCCAGCCCGTCCTTATCTCCTTTCTTGTAGGGAACCCCCTGTTCCTTGGCGATCCGCTTGGCCCGCAGCTTGAGGAAATCGTCGATAAAACCGATAATGCCGAGCCAGATCGTACTGAAAAGCATGAGCCGGATATATGCTTTGTGGAGATTGGCCAGCAGGAGAGTAGGGATCAGGATGGCGAGGATAATGATAAAGCCGCCCATGGTTGGCGTGCCTTTCTTTTGCTGCTCTCCGGCCAGCCCGAGGTCCCGGACGGTTTCGCCAATCTGACGTTTGACGAGATAGCGGATCAGCCGCTTGCCAAATATCATACTGATGATCAGCGAGAATACGACAGCCAGCAGCACGCGAAACGTGATGAACTGGAACAGGGCCTGGCCGGGCACCTTGATACTGTTTTGTCTGAACCAATCAAATAATGAATACAGCATGCTATTTATCGAATAGTTCAAAAAATTCGGTTAAGATCTGCTTGTCATCGAAAGGGTATTTGACGCCTTTGATCTCCTGGTATTTCTCGTGGCCTTTGCCGGCGACCAGCAGGATATCTTCAGCCTTGGCGAGATTGAGGGCCGTGCGGATCGCCTCTTTGCGATCGGTGATCGAAATATATTTGCGTTTTGCCGCGGTATTCAGGCCTTCTTCAATGTCCCGGATGATCTGGTCAGGGTCTTCACTGCGCGGATTGTCGGAAGTGAAAATGACCTTGTCGCTGTACTCACAGGCAGCAGCGCCCATCAGCGGTCGTTTGGTCTTGTCCCGGTCCCCGCCGCAGCCGACGACGGTAATGATCTGTTCATTTCCCTTCCGCAATTTCTGGATGGTCACCAGAACGTTGATCAGGGCGTCGGGGGTATGCGCATAGTCGACAATCCCGATGATCCGATCTTTTTGTGAGACGATGTAATCGAAACGGCCTTCGGCTCCGCTAAGCGTGCTGAGATACCGGAGCACTTCCGCCTTTTCCTCACCCAGACAAATCGCGGCCCCGTAAACCGCAAGCAGGTTATAGGCATTGAATTCGCCGATCAGGCGAAAATGGACTTCCTGGTCATTGATCGTCATGACGAGGCCCGTCAGGTTGTTTTCAAGGATCTTACCCTTAAATTCGGCGAGCGTCTTGAGGCTGTAGAAATACTTCTTCGCATGCGTATTTTGGAGCATGACCCCGCCCCGCTTATCATCGGCGTTGGAAATGGCAAAGGAGTCGGAGGGCAGGGAATCGAAGAAGGACTTTTTTACGCGGATGTATTCATCGAACGTCTTGTGGTAATCGAGGTGATCGTGGGTGATGTTGCTAAAAATACCGCCGGCGTAGTGAAGACCGGCGATTCGCTGCTGGTGGATCGCGTGGGAACTGGTCTCCATAAAAGCATGGGTACATCCCGCGTCGACCATCTCCTTCAGCAGGGCGTTCAGGTGAAGCGGATCCGGCGTGGTGTGGGTTGCGGGCAGAACGTGCTCGACAATACGGTTCTCGACGGTACTGAGCAGGCCGCTCTTGTAGCCCAGGGCACTGAAGAGTTTGTACAGGAGGGTAGCGATCGTTGTTTTGCCGTTTGTACCGGTCACCCCGACCAGTTTTAGCTTTTCGGTGGGCTGACCATAGAAGTTATGGGCGATAATCCCCGCCGCGGCAGCGGTACTTTCTACCTGCAGACCCGTTATTCCATCGGGTAAGGTGGCGGGAATCTCTTCACCAACGATAACGGAAGCGCCTGCAGCGATAACCTGCGGAATAAAGGCATGGCCGTCCACATGCGTTCCCCTGAGCGCAATAAAAAGCGACCCCGGCCCCGCCAGCCGCGAATCAGTTTGCAGATTGTCGACAGACCGATCCATTTCACCGCGGACTGAGCGGATGCTCACCTTATATAATATGTCCCGTAGTTGTGCCATTCGGCGATCGTTAGTCGAGTTGAATCGTTATGGTTTCGTTTTTTCTGATTTCGGATCCCGGCTCGAGGCTCTGCGTCCTTACTTTTCCGCTACCCCTTACCACTACCCGCAGATTCCCGCGCTCGAGGACATAAAGGGCATCTCTTAACCCCATTCCCTTCACATCGGGCACGCCGTGCGTCTGCGCAGGCGCCGGATTAGAAACAGGAATGTATTTCGGGCCCGCGGAGTCGGCAGAAATGGGTGCCGCGATATCCGGATCGAGGCTCATCAGCTTATCGGCCAGTTCCCTGAAAACAGGCCCCGCAACTTTGGCCCCGAGATATACCTTCGCAAAAGGATGGTTCTTGATAACGACGATACAGCTATACTTCGGCTGATCCGCCGGGAAATAGCCAACGAATGAAGCCTGGTAGACATGCTCCGCATACCCGTGTGCGCCATTGGCGACAAGTGCGGTCCCGGTCTTACCCGCGACCGCAAAGAAATTGTGCTGGAAGAGGCTGTGGGCCGTCCCCTCCGGGTCTTTACAGACACCTTTCAAACAATCCCGGAGTTGGCTGAGCGTCGTCTCACTGCAGATCCGGTCGATAAGCGCAGTCGGTTGATTCTCTTTTACCGTGACGCCCGACTCCTGTACAGCACTCACCAGGTAGGGTTTCATCATCCGGCCGTTATTGGCAACAGCATTGTAGAGGGCAAGAGTTTGCAGCGGAGAGACGAGAACCTCATAACCAAAGGCCATCCAGGGAAGCGTTGTCGCACTCCAGGTCCGCGAACCGGGATGTTTGACAACCGGAAAGCCTTCACCGAGCAGGTCAACGCCCGTAGGCTGGTCCAGCCGGAGCTTTTTCAGATGCGCGACGAACTCGGAGGGATTCGCGGAATAATGGCTCATCGCCAGCTTCGCCATGCCGACATTGGAACTGATCTCGAATGCCTCTTTCACAGTGAACTCCCTGAAGTCGTGAGGTTCTGAATCAAAGACCGTATGCCCGGCTACTTTCCAGGACCCGCCGTCGAGGTTGAGTTTGTCGCTCAGCGAGACCTTGTGGTCTTCCAACAGCGACAACAGGGTGGCCAATTTGAAAGTCGAACCGGGTTCGGTGACGCGGATCCCGTAGTTGAGGTCTTCCCAATAGGTGCCGTCGGATTGAAGGCCAAGATTGGCGATTGCCTTTATCTTGCCGGTCGCCACTTCCATAACCATGCAGGTGCCGTGCTCGGCCTGGTTGGCGATCATCTCCCGAAGCAGTGCGTTCTCGGCAATATCCTGGATATTGACATCGATCGTCGTGATGATGTCCTTGCCGTTCTGGGATTCAATCTCGTACCCTTCCACAGGGACATAGGCGCCCCCGGCAATATAGCGGACAAGCCGACGGCCTGTCTCGCCTTTGAGAAGGGTATCGTAAGTACGCTCCAGACCCACGTTCTGAGCATTCGCTCTTGCCAGGCCAAGGGTACGATTGGCCAGCAAGCCGAACGGATTCAATCTTTTATTGACCACTTCCGCAATAAAGCCGCTTTTGTTCCGGCCTTCGCGGACGAGCGGGAAGCCTCGAAGCTGCTGGTACTTCTCCCAGGGAACGCCCGCCGCAACCTCATAATACCGATCTCCGGCGCGATACCCCTGCCAGAGCATTTTCCGGTACGAAGCCGGGGACCGGTCACCAAAGAGGTGGGCCAGGCAGAGGGAAAGGGAGTCGACATTCGAAGTAAACCGGCGGCCATTCTTTTCGCGAAGACCATCGGCGCCAAAGTCGACATAAATATTGAACCAGGGAATGGAAGTACTAAGCATACTGCTGTCTTCGCTGAAGATGGTACCCCTTTCCGCATCGAGCTCGACCCATTTCTGGTGGAGACTGTCACTCAGGCCTCTCCAATATGCGCCTTGGACCCGTTGGATATAGAATACCTTGCCCAAAACGATTCCGCTCAGCACGACGATGCCGATAAAGCACAGATAGACCCTCCATAATATGTCGCGTTTCACTTCCATGTTACACTATCAATCAGTACAAACGGCGGCTGGGACAGCTCCACGAGCCCAAACGGAGCGACGGCCTTTGCCAGTTCACTTTCCTTACTGCGGAACATCACTTCACTTTTGAGCGTTTTATATTCGTATTGCAATTCCTTCAATTCCTTGTCGGTCCGGCTGAGGTCGCGGGAGATCTTTTCCGCGTAGTGGCCGTTATAGATATAGATGACAGCCAGCACAGTGAGGAAAAGGAGATAGCCGACGTTGCGGACCACCCAGCGGTAGCCGAGCCGGGATGGCTTCCAGCGGCCCCGCGTTTTCGCAGGACCGTTAGTTTCGTCGGTTTTCTTATTTTCTTTGCTCTGATCCATATTTTATATTCGTTCAGCTACCCGAAGTTTGGCGCTGCGGGATCGCGGGTTGGTTTGTAGTTCTTTTTCACCGGGAGTGACCGGCTTTTTGGTGATCACTTTTAACAGGGGGGGCGATACGCTTCGCCCGAAAGGATCCTGGGGCTCCTCGTCTTCGAAACCTCCTTTTTTAAAGAAATTCTTGACCAGCCTGTCTTCCAGGGAATGAAAGGTGATAAGGCGATCCGGCCGCCCGTCGACAGGAGGCCGGGCGATTGAAGCAACAATTCTTTCAGCGCACCCAATTCGTCGTTCACTTCGATTCGGAGTGCCTGGAACACCTGGGCAAAATATTTATTCGGGTTGCCTTTCACAATGGGGACAAGCGCGGATCGAAAGTTAGAGATCGTTTTCAGCGATACGGACCTGCGGACCTGGACGATCGTGCGGGCTAGCGTTTTGGCGTTGGTGACTTCGCCATACTGCTCGAACAGCTTGTGCAGCTCTTGCTCGGACCAGTTGTTGACCACTTCGTAGGCGGTCAGGCTTTGCCGTTGATCCATCCGCATATCAAGGTCGCCTTCAAAGCGAAAGGAAAAGCCGCGGGCGGCTTCATCGAACTGGTGACTGCTGACACCCAGATCGGCGAGGATACCGTCCACGGCGGTGACTTCATGCAGCCGAAGGAATCGTCCCAGGTGGCGAAAGTTGTGCGACAGGAACTGGATGCGAGGATCATCGGGCAGGTTGTTTCGCGCATCTTTATCCTGATCGAAGGCGAAGAGTCTGCCGGCAGGTCCGAGCCGTCCCAGAATAGCCCTTGAATGACCACCTCCGCCAAACGTACAGTCGACGTAACGGCCTCCGGGTCGGATCCGGAGATAGTCAAGCGTTTCCTCCGGCAGTACGGGGAGGTGATAGGCGCCCTCCTCGTTGTGTAGGGGGGGTATCAAGGCAAGGGCCCTCCGGGGTTCATAACCTGTTTCGCCAGGCTGCTGAATGTTTCCGGTGAAAAGGATTCAAAGAACTGTTGGTACTTGGTCTTATCCCATATCTCAATCTTGTCTACTGCAGCCGTAAGCACGATATCTTTATCGAGGCCGGCATGTTCTTTCAGGTTTGGTGGGATCAGGAGGCGTCCGGCGGAATCCAGCTCGACCATGGTTGCACCATTCAGGAAATATCTCCGGAATTGCCGAACTTCGGGATCAAAATCATTTAGTTGGCTGATTCTGGCGAAAATCGGCTCCCAGCTTTTCATCGGGTAGAGGCTCAGGCATTTCTCAAATCCTCGGTTGATGACAAACTGGGTGGGACCAGCCTCCGGCAGCTGTTTTTTAAAGCCGACGGGGAGCAGGAAGCGACTTTTCGTGTCGAGAGTAGCTTCGTATTCGCCCAGAAAACCAACCATTTATGAAGAGTTGAATCAATTATTTCTTAAACTAACACAAAATAACACTTTTTCCCACCATGGACGTCAAAATTGGAAAATTTAATTTTTCCACAAAGTGCATTGCCTTGAACGCCTTGCGGAGACCGGCAAAGAAGAGGATAGGGCTGATTTTATGGTCCTTTAAGGCTGTGAATAGGCTGTGAATTGCGGTGGATAAAGGGTGGATAACGCGAAATTTAAAAATGGATATCTATGGCTACGGCCGGCTATTCAGGCACGCCCCTGCTGAAAAAACTTGGGCGTAAAAGACAACCATCGGGTATGGCTGCTCCACGCACCCGATAATTATTTCAATTGGCTGGAAGCGGACATCTCCGCCCAGGTCTGCGGGCCACGAGCAGATTCCGGATCTGCATTCATCTCTTCGCGGCCGATCGAGCCATCTTTGTCAAGTCGATGCGCTCACTCGCGCCCGCCTGGAAGAAAAATCCCCAGCTGGTGATCTGGGTCTCCTGGTATAAAAAGAGTTCCGGGATCGCCACCGACCTGACGGAGGACCTGATCCGGGACTATGCCCTTGAGCAACGGGTTGGTAGATATCAAGGTATGCGCCGTCAGCGACGAATGGAGCGGACTGAAATTGGTGGTGCCGTTAAACAAACGATGATCTTAAACGTCTCAGTGATATGCTGCTTTTGAAAACGATCGTTCTGCTGGGTGCACTCCAGGGGTTTATCGTCAGCTGGCTGTTGCGGGCATCGGGTCGTTTTCGGCCGGACGAACGGGTTTCCCGGCGCCTGCTGGCCGCGCTGATCTTTTGGATCGCATTGGCTTGCCTGAACCTCGATCTGATTCACGAGCCATTCTGGACGCAAACATTACCGGGGAATATCCTGGCTGCAGTGATCCCATTGATCGTGGTTATGCCGCTTGGGCCGCTGATCTACTTCTATATCCGCAGTTGTGAGGAGCCCAATTTCCGGCTGACACCCCGACGCCGAAGACATTTTATCCCCGTGGTGATCGACCTCTTCCAACATGGTTTCCTTCTAGTTTATCTCATCGCGCTGATCGCGCGATTGGTCCCCCCCAACAAATATCCGGTAGGGACTTGGGAAGACTACTATGATCAATATGCCGATATCCCGAGGTGGCTATCGCTGACGATCTATCTGGGGCTGGCGACCCGGTATTTAAAACGGCGGCAGCCGAACCCGGCTTCAACCGACGAAGAGGACCAGCTGCGGATAAGATGGCTGAAGATTTTATTGCGGGTATTCTGGGCGTTCGATGTGCTATGGCTGGCTCATCTTATTCCCTACGAACTACCGAAGATCGGAGATGAATTGATCGGCCGGTTCGATTGGTATCCCTTATACATTCCAATGGTCGTCATCATCTATTTCCTCGGCGCCAAGGGTTATTTTATCAGCACAGGTCATCGGAAACAGCCGTCGCCGAATGCGCCGGACAAGAAACCCGCGCCGCTATCCATCCCAAAAGAAAAGATGGACCACGTGACCGAGGTTCTCCGCAAATCGATGGAAGAAGACCGGATCTGGCTGGATGCGGATCTTAACCTGGGAAAGCTGGCCCAATTCTGCGGGATCTCACCAAAAACCTTGTCTACCATTCTGAATCAGCACATGGGTACGAGCTTTACCGACTATATTAACCACTACCGGATCGATGCGGTCAAGGAGCGGATCGTACAGCCGGAAAGCAGACAGCTGACGATCGCCGGGTTAGCGTATGAATGCGGGTTCAATTCCCTTCCAACCTTCCAGCGCGCTTTCAAAGCGATCACCGGCATGAGCCCGAGAGAATATATGGACCGGGCGAAGCCTCCGCCTTCGGCATTTGTCTGATCAATTGCCTATTCCTTATCCTTTTTCGTAAAATGAACACCGAGCTGAATCCCGATCAACGCCACGCCGGCAAAAAACGTCACCCACAGCCCAGTTGTCTCCGCTTTAATGGCGCTGTGAATAAAAAGAAAGGTGCCGATAATCGCATTAAGCAACCCCCAGATAACATTTACCAAAGCGGAAGACAAGCCCTTCCCGGGAGGTTTTGCAAAAGGCGTGGGGAATCTATTACCGCATACCCCCTGGACAAAATGCGGAACAGCATTGGTAAGAAAAATGCCAGCGAAGAATGCGCAGAGGTAGAATTGCCAGACCATTTGTATTCGTTTCTATGAATATACGTACAGTTTCCTAATTTCACGTCAAAATGGCGGCAGTCGGCCGCTTTGACCATGGATCCGAAGGATATCTCCATCTCCGATTACTCCTATCCGTTACCAGAGTCAGCCATTGCTTATTATCCCCTGGCTGAACGGGATGCCAGCCGCCTTCTGGTATACCGCGGCGGGCCCGTCAGCGAAACGACCTATCGCGAGATCGCCGCCGTCTTGCCGGAAGCGTGTCTGCTGGTCTTTAACAACACCCGCGTCGTGGAGGCGCGCCTGGTCTTTCAAAAGCCCTCCGGCGGGAAGGTGGAGATTTTCTGCCTCGAGCCGCCGCCGGAGTACGGCGGTATGACCGCCGCAATGGCCCTGAAAGGAGAAGTGCGCTGGAAATGCCTGATTGGCGGAGCATCCAAATGGAAAGCGGGCCAGGTGCTGGTGCAACGGATCGGGGATGTCCAGTTGGAAGCCCGTTACCTGGAAAAGGAGAAGGATTCCTTTCTCATCCAACTGTCCTGGCGCCCGGCAGATTTAAGCTTCGCCGAATTGCTCCATCGGACGGGGGGGATTCCGCTCCCACCCTATATCCACCGGCCACCGGAAAACTCGGACATCGAGCGCTACCAGACGATCTATGCACAACTGGACGGATCGGTCGCCGCCCCAACGGCCGGGCTGCATTTCACCGACGCAGTCCTCCAGTCGCTAAAGGCGAAGAGCGTCGGGCATTTGTTTGTCACCCTCCACGTCGGAGCAGGTACATTTTTGCCGGTCAAGTCCCCTAACCTCGGGCAACATGTCATGCACACGGAATATATTTCGGTAAGCCGGCCGGCGATCCACGAACTGCGTAAGACGATAACCGCGGGAAAGCCGCTGATCCCGGTCGGAACAACGTCGGCGCGGACGATCGAAAGCCTGTATTGGCTGGGAGTAAAGCTGTTCCGGGAACCGGAGATCGGGCTAACCGATCTGGTCGTCAACCAATGGGATGCATATGGAGAATCGTGCGCCCTCCCAACGGATACTGCGCTATCGATCTTACTTGAATGGATGAACGGGCAGAAGATAGCCGAATTGATCACCACGACACAACTGCTGATCACGCCCGGTTACCGATGGAGGCTCGCCACCGGATTGATCACGAATTTTCACCAACCGGAAAGTACGTTGCTGCTGCTCGTTGCTTCACTGATCGGTGAAGACTGGAAGCGTGTCTATCATTATGCGCTGGAGCATAACTTCCGGTTCCTCAGCTATGGAGACGGATGTCTCCTCATCCCCTAGCTTTCTACCCCGCCTTTTTTTCCTCCTGCCTAGCTTTCCGCCCCGCGCGTTTTTAGCGGAAATTCAAGCGTAAAAGCCGTTCCCTTTCCGATTGTACTGTCAACCTTGATCTTTCCTTCATGCGCTTCCACGATCGTCTTTACATAACTAAGTCCGAGACCGAACCCTTTGACGTTATGCAAGTTGCCCGTATGAGCACGGTAGAATTTCTCGAAGATCCGGCGCTGTGTCTCCTTGGTCATGCCGATCCCGTTGTCTTCGATCCGGATCACAAGGTTCCGGTTCGTATTCTGGGTGCTAATGCGGATCAGCAGGTTCTCTTTTGAATATTTGATCGCGTTATCGATCAGGTTGGTGATCACGTTCATGAAATGGACTTCATCCGCTCCGATCAGGTCGGTCTTCGCGTTTAGCTGCAATTCGTAAAAACCTCCCTTGCCTTCCAGCTGCAGGCGAACATTCTCCAGTGCTTCCTGGATGATGCGGTGGGCATGCAGGGACCTGAGATTTAGTTGCTGCTCCTGCCGATCGAGCAGGGACGCCTGCAGGATGGTCTCCACCTGCTTGTTCATCCGTTTGTTCTCTTCCTTGATAATGCTGGTAAAATACCCCGATTTCTCTCTATCCGAAACCACCTTTTCGTTTCGGAGCGCATCTACCGCCAGCGAAATGGTGGCCAGCGGTGTCTTGAATTCATGGGTCATGTTGTTGATAAAATCGTTTTTGATCTCACTAAGCTTTTTCTGCCGGAGCAGCGCACTTACCGTCACATAGAACGCTGCAATGATCATCAATGTGAAAAAGATGGCGCTGATGATCATGATCCGCATTTGACCCTGGACAAGTCCTTTGAAATCATGGACAACTACGATAATCCCTTCATCTGGTAGAACGCTGCCGGGGCTGGTATTCTCCGGCGCCTGGAGGAATTCGATGACACTCCAGTTGTTGATCGAATCGGCGTATTCGGAGCCAAAGTTGGCCGAATGAAGGTCGGGGATATGAAAGCTGACATCGGAAGTCGAGCCGATATTGGAAAAGATTTCGAACTCGAATTGGACATTCTTTAGTCCATGGCTGTTGAACGCTTTTCGCAGCCGGTTATTGATCTCCGGCTCGGTGAAGGTCTGGGTGATCGGAGGAATGCGCATCATTTCCGTGAGGAATGGGTCGATGGTCCCACGTCCACTCCCCGGCCGCAGCGGAAAGGATTTGAAACTGGGAGGCATTATGCGCTGGGTCGTCAGACTCTGCGCTACGGCATCCACCGCATCGTTCATCTGATGATTGAGCTGCTCCTTCTTATTCTGATTCATAGTCACGATCCAATTGACCTGGATGTAGATGATCCCGACCAATGAGAGTGTGATCAGTAGAAAAATAATAGGGAAAATTTTTTTCAATCCGTTTGAGTTTGGCGATTCCCGCAACTGCAAAAATAGAAAAAGGTTAATGGGGATACCAGTCTATACCCCAAGCAGAAGGTATTTAACGAAGGTTTCACAAAGATGGGGGTTTTCCCCTGAAAAAAACTTATATTTAGTAAGACGGATTTTTTAATTTAGACACCATGGAGAGCCCTGCGCCAGGCATATTGTTGATCGCCGATCCCTTCCTGAAAGATCCCAATTTCATGCGGACTGTGGTTTTTCTTTGCGAGCACCAGGATGAAGGTAGCTTTGGGTTTGTATTGAACAAGAACTATGAGTATACGCTGGATGAGCTGGTCAGCGGTCTGGATGACCTGACGAAGATCCCGGTATACCTGGGGGGGCCGGTGCAAATGGACACCATCCATTTTTTGCATCAGTATCCCGACAAGATCAGCGGAGGTTACGAGATCATCGATGGGGTCTTCTGGGGCGGGAGTTTCGAGACGGCAATCGAGCTGATCCGGTCCGGCGAGATCGACATGGGGAGGATCCGGTTCTATATCGGGTATTCCGGCTGGGGCAGCGGCCAGCTCGCCGATGAGTTCAAGGAAAAATCCTGGCTGACGTCCCAGGCCAGCCGGCGATTGGTCTTTCACAAAAAGCCTTCCGAGATTTGGAAGGACGCGCTCCGCGACCTGGGCGGGGAATATGAGATGATGGTGAATTTCCCGATCGATCCGCAATTGAACTAAGGCTTGCCTTCAACGGGTTCCGCGCCTTCAACCAATACGGTGACCTTATTGTTGAGCACTTCCACGAATCCGCTTTGGATCGTAAAGAAGGCCAGATGGTTATTCTTATCCTTCAGCACCTTGATCTTACCTGCTTTCAGCGCGCTGACCAGCGGAGCATGCCGGTTAAGCACTTCGAAAAGTCCCATGACGCCAGGCAACTGAATGCCGTATACTTCGGCGCTGAAGAGCTTCTTCTCGGGTGTCAATATTTCCAGGTTCATACGTTGTATCGATTTATTGACGGGCCTGCGCCAACAGTTTCTTACCTTTTTCGATCGCATCGTCGATGGAACCCACCAGGTTAAACGCCGCTTCCGGATATTCATCGACTTCACCATCCATGATCATGTTGAACCCACGGATCGTTTCTTCGATGGGAACGAGCACGCCTTTCAGGCCCGTGAACTGCTCAGCCACATGGAAGGGCTGGGACAGGAAACGCTGGACCTTACGGGCGCGCGCAACGGTCATCTTATCTTCATCGCTCAATTCATCCAAACCGAGGATGGCGATGATATCCTGCAATTCCTTATAGCGCTGAAGGATCAGCTTGACCCGGTTTGCGCAATCATAGTGCGCGTCACCGACGATGAGCGGGGTGAGGATACGGGAGGTGGAGTCCAACGGGTCGACGGCGGGGTAGATACCCAGGTCGGCGATCTTCCGGCTCAATACGGTGGTTGCGTCGAGGTGGGCAAAGGTCGTCGCAGGAGCGGGGTCGGTCAGGTCATCCGCGGGTACGTAGACGGCCTGTACGGAGGTAATGGAGCCGTTGCGGGTCGAAGTGATGCGTTCCTGCATCAAACCCATCTCGGTTGCCAGTGTCGGCTGATAACCCACCGCGGAAGGCATCCGGCCCAGGAGCGCCGATACTTCGGAGCCGGCCTGGGTGAACCGGAAGATATTGTCGATAAAGAACAGGATATCACGGCCCTGGCCTTTTCCGTCGCCATCGCGGTAATATTCCGCGATGGTCAGACCGCTAAGCGCAACCCGGGCGCGGGCGCCGGGGGGTTCGTTCATCTGACCGAAGACGAAAGTTGCCTTGGATTCAGCCAGTTCCGGCATTTTGACCTTGGACAGGTCCCAGCCGCCTTTTTCCATATCGTGCTTAAAGTCATCGCCATATTTCATGATCCCGGCTTCGATCATTTCGCGCATCAGGTCATTCCCTTCACGGGTACGTTCGCCTACGCCGGCAAAAACGGAAACGCCCGCATAGGCTTTGGCGATATTGTTGATCAGCTCCTGGATCAATACTGTTTTACCGACACCGGCGCCACCAAACAGACCGATCTTACCCCCTTTTGCATAGGGCTCGATCAGGTCGATAACCTTGATGCCGGTAAAGAGTATTTCGGTGCTGGTACTCAGGTTCTCGAAGGCCGGGGGCTTGGCTGTGAATGGGGCGGCCGCCAACCTTGGAAACGGCGGGCAAACCGTCGATCGGATCACCGGTCACATTGAACAGCCGGCCTTTGATCCCTTCCCCGACCGGCATGGTGATGGCTGCATGCGGTATCGGTTACCGGCAGTACCGCGAACCAGACCTTCCGTACCATCCATCGCGATGCAGCGGACACTGTCTTCCCCGAGGTGCTGCTGAACTTCCAGCACCAAGGTTTCGCCATTGGACTTTTTCAGTTCCAGTGCGTTATAAATTTCAGGGAGCTTGCCATCAAACTGCACATCGACAACCGCGCCAATGATCTGTTTGATCTTACCGGTACTTGCCATATAATGATTATTAGATATTCGGGGTTTAAAATTTGGCTGCAAAGGTATTGAATCGAGACAAAAAATTGTGTAACAATTTAAAAAACTTCGGCTTTGCCACTGGCAAAGCCTCGTTTGCAACCTTTCGGTTGTATCTCGAACCGTTGATGTCTTTAACTGGGCTCCGCCCAGTTTGGGGGGGTGCACCCAAAGAACCAATGAATTCTCTATTTTTGTTCCCCTATGCAATTGATAGAAGTTACCACCCCCTCCCTGGCAAAAGAATTCATCCGGATAAATGTGCAGCTCAATCGATCCAATCCGGCCTATATCCGCCCGATCGATAAGGAAATCGAGGAAGTGTTCGACCCGGAGCGAGAATAAGGCTTTCCGGCATGGGGAACTGGCGCGTTGGATATTAAAGGATCACGAGGACCGGCCGATCGGGCGGATCGCCGCATTTGTCAACAAGAAGTACCGGAATAAGGGAGACGATGTACCCGGTCGGCGGTATTGGTTTTTTTGATTGTATCAATAGCCAGGAAGCGGCGGATATGTTGCTGGACGTAGCCCGGCACTGGCTGGGTCAGCGGGGGATGGAGGCAATGGACGGCCCGATCAATTTCGGGGAACGGGATAAATGGTGGGGGTTGTTGGTAGAAGGCTTCAACGAGCCGTTGTGGTCGATGAATTTCAACCCGCCTTATTATCAGGCGCTATTCGAAAATTATGGTTTCCAGCCCTTTTTCCATCAATTATGTTTTGGGCTCGATCCGCTGAAGCCGCTGAGTGAAAAGTTATTGCGAAGACATGCCGTCGTTGGCGGCGGATCCGGCTTATAGCGCAGAGATGATCGAGAAGAAAAACCTGGAGAAATACGCCATGGATTTCCTCCGGGTATACAATGAGGCATATGCGGGGCATGGCGGAGGGAAGGAGATGAAAAAGGAACAGGTGATGGGGATGTTCAGGCGGATGAAGCCCCTGATCGATGAAAAAGTGGTTTGGTTTTGCTATCATAATGATAGGCCGATCGCCATGTTTGTCAATATCCCGGAATTGAACCAGTATTTCAAGCATTTTAACGGGAAGTTCGGGCTGCTGCAGAAATTGTATTTTGTCTGGCTTCGCTGGCGAAAGGCTTGCCGGCATTTTACGGGTATCGTATTTGCAGTAGTACCTGATTATCAAGTCGATAGGGGTAGAAGCCTATATGGTAGCGGAATCGGCAAAGGTGATCCAGCCGGATGCCTTTTATACCCATTATGAGATGCAGTGGATCGGAGATTTCAATCCGAAGATGGTCAATGTAGCAAAGACGCTGGGCGAGACCTATGTCAGCCGCAAACTGACGACTTATCGGTATTTGTTTGACCGGACCAAGGAGTTCAAGCGGCATCCGATGCTGGCGTAACCAACCCCCCGCACCCTCGTAATTTGGAATTTTCCAAAAACTGGATTTCATTCCAGCCATCGGAATTATTCCGTGAAACGATATTTCAATAAATCGTTGATTTCCAGCTCGTATCAGATTGGCACAATGTATGAATAATTGATAATACCTGAAGATTTAGAATGTTGAAAGCGGCAGGAAAGTAGATCCTGATCCGTAAGATCTGAAAAACCCTTGAGGTCGCCAATGGCGGCCTCAAGGCATTTAAGGAGTTAGAATGAGACGGTTTACAGGCTTACCCGAGTAGAATTGACCCAAATAGCTTTGCGGTCAGCATTTTCCCGGAAATTTTCCAGCATGAACCGGCGGTTGTAACCCACCTTTTTGTCAAACACAACAATTCGGTCGACCTCGCATTCCTGGATATCCAAATGTCCGAACTGAACCGCATCCAGCTTATCAAATTGATGAACCCGCAGATCAAAACCATCCTGTCAAAACGGCGTACAAGATCCAACGGATCCCGCTGGACAGCATCCTGTACGTGGAAGCACTACAAAACTATGTCGCCATCATCACCCCGGAGGCCTCGCTGTGAGCCTTCAGAATTTCTCCTATATCGTCGCGCTCAATAAAATAAATACGGTAGAAAAAAGCCGGATAAAGATCGGGAAAACCAGTATCCCCATCGGAGACACCTACCGCACCCCCTTCTTCAGACGGATCGGAACGATATAGATGGTTCATTGACAGTTTTTTGTACAATGTGCGCCGGGATTTATGGATTTGTGGTAGGTTTGCTAAAATGGACAAATTCATCGTCAGCGCCCGAAAGTACAGGCCCCAGGATTTTTCGACGGTTGTGGGCCAATCCCATATCACCACTACCCTGAAAAACGCCATCAAAAATGGCCAGTTGGCGCATGCTTTTCTGTTCTGCGGCCCCCGGGGGGTGGGTAAGACGACCTGCGCCCGGATCCTGGCAAAGACCATCAATTGCGAAAATGTGCGCCCGGATGGCGAGGCTTGTAATCACTGTCATTCCTGCGTGTCATTTAATGAGGGGACTTCGCTGAATATTCATGAGCTGGATGCCGCCAGCAACAACTCGGTCGACGATATCCGGACGCTGGTGGAACAGGTGCGTTTTGCCCCGCAGGCAGGCAAATACAAGGTATATATCATCGATGAAGTGCATATGCTCAGCACCTCGGCGTTCAATGCCTTTCTGAAAACGCTGGAGGAGCCGCCGCCCTATGCGATCTTCATCCTGGCAACGACGGAGAAGCACAAGATCCTGCCTACGATCCTGTCGCGTTGTCAGATATTCGATTTTAAGCGGATCACGGCCGCGGATACAGTAGAGCATCTGGAAGAGATCGGGACGAAGGAAGGGATCCAGTGCGGAGAAAGCGGCCTTGCAGCTCATCGCGCAAAAAAGCGAAGGGTGCATGCGGGATGCCCTGAGCATCCTGGACAAGATCGTCAGCTTCACCAATGGCGAGCTCACCTACAAGAATACGCTGGAACATCTCAATATCCTGGACGCCGATTATTATTTCCGGATCCTGGATGCCATGCAGCGGCAGGACTTGTCGGAAGCACTGTTGACCTATGACGATATCAACCGGAAAGGCTTTGAAGGTGACCTGGTGTTGAACGGCCTGGCCGAATTCGTCCGCAATCTGCTGGTATGCAAGGACGAAAAAGTGGCTTCACTGCTGGATGCAGTGGAGAGTTTCAGGGACAGATATATCAGCGTGGGGAAAAAAGTCGACGCCATTTACCTGGTAAGCGCCCTGAATGTACTGAACGATGCGGAGATCAATTATAAATCCGCCCGCAACAAACGGCTGCATGTGGAACTGGCGCTGATCAAACTGTGTTATCTGGCACAAGCTATGCAGGTAGTAGCGGGGACGACTGCGGAAAGAAAACCGGCTGAGCCCCTGAGACCGGTATCTTTCCGGAATATTCCGGCGATGGAACCGGTGATCCGGCGCGAGAAGAAGACCGGGCAGGCCGCGGGCGCAAAGCTGATGATCGAGACGTCCGGTGGCGATACCGGCGATCCGGTGCCGGAGTTTCCACAGGAGACCAAGCCGATGATACCTGGTACCGTCGTCGGCTCGTCAAATTCTTTATCCAGGATCCGCCAGCAGATCGCTGACCGGACCCGTGACAAAGATTCGGCCAGCAGCCGGACACTGGAGATCGAACCGCTTATCCGGGCCTGGCAGCAATATGCCGATTCGCTGCGGGAGAACAGGAATCCCGCCGTACAGAGCCTGGAGCTGGCAGCGCTGCGGATCATCGATGCACACACATTTGAGGTATCGTCGAATAATAACCTGGAGCAGCGGTTCATCGAGCAGGAGAAACGCGGTATATCCGATCACCTGCAACAGGTATTTGCGAACAAGGCGATCAGCTTTACGGTGATCGTGGAAGAAAAGGCCCAGCCGGACGAGCCCGCGGGAAGGCCGCTGAACAAGCGCGAGCAGTTCATGCAGATCGTGGAGCAATATCCGCTGGTCAAAGAGTTGAAGGACCGGCTGCGGCTTGAACTGGACTATTAACCGCCCGCTGCGGGTAATATATTTAGTTAAAACCGCCCCGCTTAGCTTGGACATATAACCAATTGGCGGGAATTTTGCCAAGGATATGATACGCATGACCAACACGATCTATGAACGGTAACACGACACCAACTTTAAAGCGACAGATCTTCCAGACGAATTCGACGGGCCGATGGCAAAGACTTAAATGGGGTGGAAGGATCGTTTCTGCTTTTCCTGATCCTGGGTGTCGTTATCGTCTATATCACGATCTCGCGCAACTACACGCCCGCACTTCCCCGCATCAAGGAGCAAAGCCAGCTGTACAAGAAGGTGCTGGACACCGGGCGGACCTTCCTGTTCAAGAACAGCCTGATCGAGCAATATGGAGGATTCCGCAAGTACATCAACGAAAAGGTGCCGTATCAGCCGGGGAGCATATCCGGGTCAGAAGCGCGATTCCGAGCCTTTCCGGGCGCGCCGGCTGAAAGTGGATACCAACTTCCGTTCATTCACCAAGTTCCCGACCGGGTATCCGGGCGGCTTTCTATGTCGATTGGGATGCGCAGTCCTTTCTTTCCCTGCAGCAATATATCGACAAGATGAACCTCGTGATCCCCGAATGGATCTTTATCGACCCGACTGCGGATACGGTCACGACGGATATCGATCCGCGCGCCTGGGCGGTGATGAAAAAATCGGGGGTCAAGATCCTGCCGATCCTTTCCAACAATTACAAGGAAGTATTCAGGGGTGACGCCGTGCACAGGATCATCAATGATCCGGCGAAAAAGCAGCGGCTGATCTCCGATGTGATCCGATACTGAATAGGGACGATTTCGCTCGGCGTGAACGTGGATTTTGAGGAGCTGCAGGAACCGAACAACGAAAAGCTGGTGGAGTTCCAGAAGGACCTCTATGAACAATTGCATGCCCAGCACCTGCTGGTGACACAGGACGTAATTCCATTTAATGAGGACTATAATTTCAAGGAGCTGTCGAAATACAACGATTATATTTTTTTGATGGCCTACGACCAGTATTCCGATGCTTCCGGGCCCGGGCCGATCGCGCACCAGAAATGGATCGAAGGGGCGGTGGATGCTGCGGTAAAGAATATTCCCGTCCAAAAGCTGATCCTCTGCCTGGCGGCCTATGGATATGACTGGCGGCTGGGAAAGGAAATGTCCTGCCGTACGGTCAGCTATCAGGAGGCTTTGTTCACTGCCAAAGACGAGGAGGCGACGATCGATTTTGACAACGACTCCTACAACCTCCATTACGTCTATGACGACGATGATAATGTGCAGCATCAGGTGCAGTTCACGGATGCGGCGACGATCTTCAATGCGCTGCGGTTCGCCACGGAGTATGGGCTGCCGGGTACGGCGATCTGGCGCCTGGGCGACGAGGACCCGCGGGTCTGGGATTTCTATGACCAGGATATGCGCAAATCGGCGGTGGCCCATTTTGACTTTTCCGCATTCAGCAAAGTGGATGCCAAGGTCAAATGCGGACTTCGTCGACTATGAAGGGTCCGGGGAGGTGCTGGATATCATCGCGACCCCGACCAACGGGCGGATCACGCCGGAGGTCGATACGGGAGAAATGCTGATCAGTGAAGAAACCTATGACAGCCTGCCATCACGTTTTGTGGCCCGCAAATATGGCACCCAGGACTCCATGAAGCTGGTACTGACCTTTGACGATGGCCCCGATCCCGAATATACCCCCAAGATCCTGGATATCCTTAGCAAATATCATGTGCCGGCCGCTTTCTTTGTGGTCGGAATCAATGCCGAGAACAATATCCCGATCGTCAAACGGGAGTTCAGGGAAGGACATGAGATCGGCAACCATACGTTCACCCATCCCAATATTGCCAAGGTCAGCCAGCGAAGGGCCATCCTGGAAATGGAATCGACGCGGCTGCTGATCGAGTGTATAACGGGACGGTCGACGATCATGTTCCGGGCGCCATACAATGCGGACTTCGAGCCGGAGAAGTGGGAGGAACTGATACCCGTGGCGATTGCCCGGAAGAAGAACTACCTGGATATCGGGGAGTCGATCGATCCGCTGGACTGGGAGCCAGGCGTCTCGGCTGACAGCATATTACCAGCGGACCATCGACCGGAAGGACGAGATGACGAGACAGGGCCTGAGCGGTAACATCATCCTGCTCCACGATGCCGGTGGCGAAGGGCGGGAAGCAACCGTGGAGGCACTGCCGCGGATTATCGAATATTTCCAGAAGCGGGGCTTCCATTTCACGACCGTAGCGGATATCCTCGGGAAGACGCGGGACGAGATGATGCCGCCGGTGCCCAAGGGCAGCGGGTACTATCTGTTGCAGATCAATTATTATTTTGCGGAGCTGGGCTATTGGAGCGGCCATATCCTTTTCTCTACATTCGTAGTCTTCATGATCCTGTCGGTGAGCCGGGTCCTCTTTATCGCCTTTATTGCCACCAAGGAATTCTTCCGTGAGCGGAAATACGCGCTGACGGCCTGGTGGACGCCGGAAGGGATTGGCGCGCCGCTGGTAAGTATTATCGTTCCCGGCTTACAACGAAGAGGTCAATGCGGTCAGCTCGGTCCAGAGCCTGCTGAACGCCGACTATCCCAATTTCGAGATCATCTTTGTCAATGACGGCAGCTCCGACGCCACCTATGAGCGGGTCAGCCAGGCTTTTGCGGATCACCCGAAGGTCAAGGTCTATTCGAAACCGAACGGAGGAAAGGCATCGGCATTGAACTATGGGATCAGCCGGTCGGACGCGGAATTTGTCATCTGTATCGATGCGGATACCAAACTGTTGCCTGATGCCGTCTCGCGACTGGTTATGCATTTCGGCGATAACCAATACCGCCCGAAAAAGACGGGAGGAGAAGGAGCGGCCGCCGGCAAGGGCATTGTCGGCGCGGTCGCAGGCAATGTGAAGGTCGGAAACCAGGTGAACCTGCTCACGAAGTGGCAGGCGATCGAATACATCAGCAGTCAGAATTTCGATCGTAAGGCGTTCGCCTACCTGAATGCGATCACCGTGGTCCCTGGCGCGATCGGTGCATTCCGGAAAAAGGCGATCGAAGAAGCCGGCGGCTTTACAGACCGATACGCTCGCGGAGGACTGCGATCTCACCATCCGAATCCTGCGCTGTGGCTATATTGTTGAGAACGACAACGCGGCCGATCGCCATGACGGAAGCGCCGGAGACCTTGAAACAATTCTTCAAGCAACGATTCCGCTGGAGCTATGGCGTGATGCAGACCTTTTGGAAGAACCGGGATGCCTTGCTCAACTGGAGATACCGGTGGCTGGGTTATGCGGCGTTGCCGAACATCCTGATCTTCCAATATATCATCCCGTTCGTTATCCCGCTGGCCGACTTTTTTATGGTGGTCGGCTTACTGACCGGAAATGCATCCAAGATCGCAGGCTATTACCTGGTCTTTATGATCGTAGACCTGCTGGTAGCCCTGCTGGCATTCTGCTTCGAACGGGAGAAAATATCCCGCCTGTTGTGGCTGATCCCACAGCGGCTGATCTGGCGCTGGCTGACCTGGCTGGTGCTGTTCCGGGCCGTGCGGCGCGCCTTCAAAGGTGAGTTGCAGCATTGGGGCGTGCTCAAACGCACCGGGAATGTCAAGGTTGCCTAAAATGTCTTAATTTCACGGCTCAATTTAACGGGCCGGCCTCGGGCCGACCACTCATTTTAACTCCAAACAAGACAAAGCGTTATGGCTGAAGTTATTTTAATGCCCCGGTTAAGTGATACGATGACGGAAGGGGTGATCGCCGCCTGGCACAAAAAGGTAGGAGATCCCGTCAGGAAAGGGGAGCTGTTGGCGGAAGTAGAAACGGACAAGGCGACGATGGACCTGGAAAGCTATAAAGACGGTACCTTATTATATACAGGGACGGATAAGGGAGGCAAGATCCAGGTCAATGACCTGCTGGCGATCATCGGCGCCCCGGGCGAAGATATTTCCGGCCTGATGAAAGGCGCTCCTGCTTCAGCCTCCGCCTCCGCGACCCCGGCGGCGTCCGCAGCTCCTGCCAAGTCGACCGCCCCCGCTGCTGCGACCCCTCCCGCCGCAGCCCCGGCTGCTTCCGGAAGTCCAGCGCTCGACTTGTCCAAACAGGAGGAAGTGATCCTGATGCCGCGGTTGAGCGATACCATGACCGAAGGAGTGATCGCCGACTGGCACAAGAAAGTGGGGGATCCGGTGAAGAAAGGGGATATCCTGGCGGATATCGAGACCGATAAGGCGACGATGGAATTGGAAAGCTATAAGGAAGGAAAATTATTATATGTCGGCGCGCAGAAAGGTGAAAAGATTGCCGTAAATGATCTGCTGGCCGTCATCGGGGACGAAAAGAAAGTCGACCTGGACAAAATCATTGCCGCCGCCAAGAATAAAGGCGCGTCGCCCGCATCCGGCGCAGCGCCGGCGGCCGCGGCCCCCGACACAGCGGAAACCTCCCGCCACGAACGCCGAAGCCACAGCACAGCGGCCTGTCGGTCAGCTGCCGACGGCCGGATCAAGGCCTCCCCGCTGGCAAAAAAACTGGCGGCGGAAAAAGGGATCGACATCAGCAAAGTCACCGGCAGCGGCGACAACGGCCGGATCATCAAAAAAGACGTTGACAGCTACACGCCCGGAAGCCACGGCAGCCCCTCAACCGGCTGCACGGCAAGGACGGCTGCCCCGGCCGCGCCGGCCGGCCAGGTGAGCTACGACGAAGTCCCCGTATCGCAAATGCGAAAGATGATCGCCAAGCGACTGGCGGAAAGCATGTTCACCGCCCCGCATTTCTATGTGACGATGACCGTTGATATGGATAAGGTGATCGAGAGCCGGGTGAAGATGAATGAGGTGTCTCCGGTAAAGATCTCCTTCAATGATATCGTGCTGAAAGCGGTGGCGGTGGCCTTGAAGCAGCACCCGGCGATCAACAGCAGTTGGCTGGGCGACAAGATCAGGATCAATCACCATGTCAATATCGGTGTGGCGGTTGCGATCGACGACGGATTGCTGGTGCCGGTTGTTCGGTTTGCCGATACGAAGAGTCTGTCACAGATCGCCTCCGAAGTAAAAGACCTGGCACAACGGGCGAAGAATAAAAAACTACAGCCCGCAGACTGGGAAGGAAGCACGTTCACTATTTCCAATATGGGGATGTTCGGCGTGGACGAGTTCACGGCGATCATCAATCCGCCGGATGCCTGTATCCTGGCGGTAAGTTCCATCCAGGCAGTTCCGGTCGTGAAGAACGGTGCGGTTGTTCCGGGCAATATCATGAAGCTGACACTCAGCTGTGATCACCGGGTCGTGGATGGAGCGACGGGATCGGCCTTTCTGCAAACTGTCAAGAGCCTGCTGGAGGAGCCACTCCGGATGATGATATGATTTTATTGCGGGAGCTCGGTATTATCTCTTATGCGGATTTTCTGCGTCCCGTGGCGGTACATGCTGTATTTTAGTCATGTACTATTTATTCCGTTAAGGCTGCCATAGTAAACTTTATTTTTATGAAACAATACCTTAACCTATTGCAGCAGCTCGACCAATTTATCCGGCGGAAAAAGACGGGCTCCCCGCCCGAATTTGCCCGGAAGATGGGTATTTCCGAACGAAGCCTTTATGAATATCTCAAAGTGTTAAAGGAATTGGGTGCGCCCATCCGGTTCTCCCGACAGGAACACTCCTATTATTATGAAGTAGACGGACAGTTTTACGTCAGCTTTTTCTGAGTACGATCTCCGCGACAAAAGCAAAAGCCGCCTCATAGAAATGAGGCGGCCCTTTAAACCTTATCCTATTGGGCCGTCCTGTAGAAACAGGCTGCCCTTAAGAACTGTGTCCTTGCTGTTCCAACCAAACTTAAAGAGTTGATATAGGTCCTTTGGATAGTTTGCGTGGTCTACCCGTTGTTGGGATATTGTGCGGCGGACTTCGACGAGCCGTAACCAGGATTGAATGTCTGAACCCGCTAACAATGTACAAATATATAGAATAATGATTCGTGCGGTCTAAAAAGACCGCAATTTTAAAAAAAATTCCATTTTTTGGTCAGTTTTTCACAAATTGCTGATTATCACTAGACTATACGCCGGCCCAAAACCTTAACTTGGATATGTCATCGAATTCCCTTAACTTTGCGCCCGTTATACTCCTTTCTATCCACTTTCGTGACAACCTTCTGTTATAACTCCTGAAGGATATTGCTGTGTAGATGGGCTTTTTTACAATTTAAATAGTTATTCATTTTGTCGTTTAAACATCTCAATCTCATTGAGCCTTTGTTAAAGGCTTTGGATAATGAGGGATACACTATCCCTACGCCTATCCAGGAGCAGGCTATACCGATCATCCTTAATCGAAAAGACTTGCTGGGCTGCGCACAAACCGGAACCGGGAAGACCGCCGCTTTTGCATTACCTTTATTACAATTAATGTGCGAAGATGCGGCGGGTGTCAATCCGAAGAGACCCGTCCCGGCGCACCCCGCCCTATCCGGGCGCTGGTTCTTACGCCTACCCGTGAGCTGGCGATCCAGATCGATGAAAGTTTTGCAGCATATGGCAAGTTCACCGGCATCCGGCATACGGTCATCTTTGGCGGCGTCCCGCAGCAAGCACAGGTACAGGCCCTTCAAAATGGCGTGGACATCCTGGTCGCAACACCCGGCCGGCTGCTCGACCTGATCGATCAGCGCTATGTCCACCTGCAGCATATCCGGTATTTCGTACTGGATGAGGCGGACCGGATGCTGGACATGGGTTTCATCAATGATATCCGGAAAGTGCTGACGAAGCTGCCGCCAAAGAAGCATTCGTTGTTCTTTTCCGCCACGATGCCGCCCGAGATCCAGAAGCTGGCTAACACCATCCTCGTAAACCCGCTCAAGGTAGAGGTCACTCCTGAATCCACCACGGCGGAGACGGTGCAGCAATCGCTGTATTTCGTAGAGAAAAAGGATAAGCGATCTTTGTTGCTGCATATTCTGAAAGACCGTTCCATCCCTACTGCGCTTGTCTTCACGCGGACCAAGCACGGCGCCGACAAGGTAGCCCAGGGACTGGTCCGGGCGGGCATCCGCGCGGAAGCCATCCATGGCAACAAATCCCAGAATGCCCGGCAGCGCGCGCTGGAGAATTTCAAGAACCGGCATACGCGGATCCTGGTAGCTACGGATATTGCGGCGCGGGGCATCGACATCGATGATCTGACCCATGTCATCAACTTCGAATTGCCGAATGTGCCCGAAACATATGTGCACCGGATCGGCAGGACCGGCAGGGCCGGAGCCAGCGGCACCGCATTATCCTTCTGCGACCAGGAAGAAAAAGAATACCTGCGCGATATTCAAAAGCTGATCGCGCGCAACATTCCCGGTAGTGGAGGATCATCCCCATGTGATGGTCGGGGGTCTTTCCTATCGGGCGCCCGTAGAGGCCCGTCCGACGCCGCAGGAACGGGCAGGGAACTCGATGTCACGGCGTCCGGCAGATAGACGGCGCGAAGCACCCAAGCGTAATGGCGGAAGTAAAGCGGCGCGAAGAACCGAAGCGGCATGGCGAGATCAAGCGACCCGCGGAGCCGAAGTCGGAACGGCGAAGTCAAACGCAACCGAAGAGCGGAAGCGGCACCCCGAGCCCAAACGACCGGAGGAGCCCAAACGACCGGAAGAACCCAAACGACCGGAGGAACCCGTACGGAACGGCGAAGTGAAAAGACCAGAAGAACCCAAGCGCCACGATGAACCTAAGCGCCACGATGAACCAAAACCTCAGGAAGACCCGAAACGGAATACCAAGTTGCGACGCAACGGAGAAGTCAAGCCGCCGGAAGAGCGTAAGCCATACGAACCAACCAACTTTTCCTTCAAGATCAACCAAAGCGAAGGGGACGAAAAATGGTAGAATTTGCCTAATTTGGGCAATGATGCGATTCCATCTATTGTTGCTGGCAGGAATTTCGACGATGTCGGGCAGTTCTCCCCGCCCCGCAGCCGCAATAGATTTCGAATCTGCCGGAACAGACCTCGCATCGGTCCTCACCAGGGCGCAATACGAAAGCTATTTCCCACATCACCATCCCCTGTATAGTTATGAAGCCCTGATGAAGGCGGCGTCCGGTTTTCCATTGTTTGCCGGAGAAGGAGACGTGACGGTGCGCAAACGGGAACTGGCCGCATTTTTCGCCGAGATCGCTCACGAGACGACCAATGGCGGACCCGGAGCGGCGGGCGGGCCCTTATGCCTGGGGCCTCTACTATACCGAAGAGCTGGGCTGCGGTGACGGACATTGCCGGCAATACAATTCCGATAATGGCGGCCGATATCAGGCTGTCGCCGGGAAAGACTTACTATGGCCGCGGACCCATTCAGTTGAGTTATCCATACAATTATGGCCAGGCCGGTGCGGATCTGGGGTTGCCGTTGCTGGACCATCCGGAGCTGGTGAGCCACGACGGCGTGATCGCTTTCTCAACAGCCCTATGGTTCTGGATGCGTGCGGACGACGATGAGCCGTCCTGTCATGAGGTCGATGACCGGCAAATGGCAGCCGGACGCGGAAGACCGGCGGCTGGGAAGACGACCCGGTTTCGGCATGACCATCAATATCATCAACGGCAATGTCGAATGCCATACGCAGTCGCCCGCAGCCCGAAGAGATCGGGAAGACCGGATCGGCCATTACCGGTATTTCGCGGGCCTTTTACAGGTGCCGGTGGAGAAGGATTGTGACTGTGCCGGGATGACTGCCTATGCCGATTAACAATTCCGTTCAATAACATACCATGAACCTGACCAAAGCGAAACTCCTCCGGACTGCGCAATACAATGGTCTTCAGATCGTGCTTTATGCCTATATCGGGATCTCCGTCATTGCCGCCGCGCAGGGGCTGCCTGGCGGGCCCAAAGGTTTACGTTCCGGGCGGCCGCCCCTATATCGATTACAACAATTTCCGCATCTTCAAATTCTCCTTTTATCATTTGATCCAGGGAAAGGACATTTATCAGCTCTTTCCGGACGATCATTGGGATTTGTACAAATACAGTCCGGGATTTGCGCTTTGTTTCGGCTTGTTGTCCTGGATGCCCGATCCGATCGGCCTGCTGCTTTGGAACCTCATCAATTCGTTATGTCTTTTTGCCGGGGTCCGGCTGCTGCCGGGTTTAGACGACGAGAAGAAGAGCTGGATCCTCTTGTTCTGCCTGCTGGAAATGCTGCTGTCCATCCAGAATACGCAAAGCAACGGGCTCATGGCCGGATTGACTGTCCTGGGTTTTGCGCTGGCCGAGCGCCGCAATTATGCGCTGTCAACCCTTTGCATTGTTTTCTCGTTCTATATTAAGATCTATGGTGCCGCTGGCTTTCATTTTCTACCTCTGGTATCCCGGCAAGTGGAAGCTGGCGGGCTGGTCGATTGGCTGGATGCTGCTGTTCGCCGTTCTGCCGCTGCTGGCGGTGAGCGGCCATCAGCTTGTTTTCCTGTACCAGAGCTGGCTGCATTTGTTGTTGAACGACCGCTCTGCCTCCATTGGCCTTTCGGTCATGGGATTGCTGGAAAGCTGGTTTCATCTGGCCACGGCCAAGAATATCGTAACGGTTGCGGGACTGCTGTTGTTCCTGGCGCCGCTGCTCCGATGGCGGCTGTATCCGGAACCTGACCTACCGGCTTTTATATCTGGCCTCTACGTTGATCTGGATGGTGATCTTTAACCACAAGGCCGAGTCGCCGACTTATATCATCGTTATGGCGGGTATCGGTATCTGGTATTTCTCGCGGCAGCGCGATCGGGCTGGACCGCATATTGCTGATCGCTTCCTTCCTGCTGATCTGCATGTCGGTATCCGACCTCGTACCGGCGGAGATCCGAAATGGTTTCATCCGGCCCTATGGGATCAAAGCAGTCATGGCCATTGTGATCTGGGGTAAGATCGTATATGAACAACTGAGCTTCCCAAATAGCAGGACTGTTAGACATTAACGATATGATGAGAATCGAACGTTCGACCGTGCAGCTGTTAAGGCTGCCGTTTTCGATCTTCCTGATGCCTGTATATTGGTTCGCCCTGAGTCAGGTGACTCCGCGGGACTGGGGCCGGGCCTTGCTCCTCTTCGTGATCCTGCATCTGCTGGTCTATCCCGCAAGCAATGGCTACAACAGCTATATGGATCGCGACACGGATCCCATCGGCGGTTTGGAACACCCCCTCCAGCCCACCCGTCAGCTATATCGGGTGACACTGGTAATGGACGTACTGGCGCTCCTGCTGGGCCTGTTGATCAATTGGGAAGTCGCAGCCGGTTTATTCCTGTATATCGTTGCATCCCGGGCCTACAGTTTCCGGGGTATCCGGTTGAAAAAATATCCGTTCATCGGATGGCTGACCGTCACAGCATGCCAGGGAGCGCTCGTCTTTTTCATTGTATACATTGGATGCCATCCGCCCAACGCAAGTTCGATCAACCTGCCGGTGGAGGCAATGATCGCCAGCTCCCTCCTCCTGGGCGGCTTCTATCCGCTTACCCAGATTTACCAATTTGAGGCGGACCGGAAGGATGGGGTAAGGACATTGAGCATGGTCCTGGGCTACCGCGGAAGCTTTCTTTTCACAGGGATTCTCCATATCATCGCCTTTCTTCTCCTCGCCTGGTATTTCCTATCCACTTTGCAGGATAAGGAATTTTATGTGCTGGCAACCTGCATGCTCCCGATAGTCGTTTATTTCCTGATATGGGCCGTCAGGGTGTGGAAGGATCCTGTTCAGGCAAGCTATGCCAATTCGATCCGGATGAATGTGTTGGGTTCCATTTGTCTTAACCTCGGGTTCATTCTTGTGCTGATCATGAACGGGTATGTAGTTGGTCCTATCTTTGCAGCATCCTCCAATATAAATAACCAAGAAGTATATTTTGAGCAAGATCATCTCCATCGGAACAGCTGTTCCGGCATACAAACACCGCCAGGAAGATATTCTCCCGTTCATGCAACGAATTTATGCGGGGGATAGTCAGGCTAACAGAAAGCTAAGATTCCTGTATCAGCAGAGTGGAATCGAATCGAGATATTCGGTGATCCCGGATTATTCCCGGCCGGCAACGGAATGGGAATTTTATCCGCCTACAGAAAATCTGGAGCCTTTCCCATCGCTGGAGCAGCGAATGGCGATATACCGCAAGTATGCTTCGCCGTTGTCTGCCACCGCTATCCGACGTTGCCTGGAAGGCAAATTGAATGCGGCGCAGGTCACGCATCTCATCACGGTAAGTTGTACCGGAGTAAGCGCGCCGGGCTTAGACCTGGAGCTGGTGGAAGCGATGGGAATGCCGGTCACTATTTTCCGTACTTCAGTTAATTTCATGGGATGTTACGCGGCCGTACATGCGCTGAAGCTAGCCGATGCCCTGATCACCGCTGACTCCCGGCGCCAAACGTCCTGCTGGTGTGCACCGAACTGTGTACCCTGCATTTCCAGCAGGATCCGACCATCGACAATATGCTGTCCAGCCTGTTGTTTGCGGATGGAGCCGCCGCCGTACTGATGACATCGGGTAATCATCCGGCCGAAGGAGTAACCCTCCGCGGGTTCTATTCCGAGATCGTACCCGAGGGAAAAAGCGAAATGACCTGGGATCTTTCTTCCACCGGATTTCAAATGACGCTAAGCCCATATGTGGCGGATCTGATCGACGCCGATTTCGCCGGACTGGTGGGCCGCGCGCTGGAAAAAAGCGGAAGACGCAAAGAAGACATCCAATATTGGTGTATCCATCCGGGAGGTAAAAAGATACTCGATTCGATCATCCGAAATCTTTCTCTGCCGGAAGGTCACCTGGATGACAGCTATGAAACCCTAAAATCATACGGCAATATGTCATCTCCCACGATCCTCTTTGTTCTGCAGCGAATGATGGCAAGGCTCGAATACGGCCGGTCCAATCACATCTTTGGCGCCGCCTTCGGCCCCGGTCTTACGATGGAGACATTTATTGCTGAAACGAACTAGCATGACCCGATTTGTCAATCGAAGCTGCGCGAAGGAAATCCTCGATCAGGACAGCATTCCATTTGCCGATATCGAACGGAACATGCTGGAATTGGATCGGATCAATACCTGGCTGGGCGGTCACCGGATCAGCGTCCTGGGATTGAAGCAGCTTTTGGGAGGCAGACGAAGGATACGGATCTGCGAGATCGGCTGCGGAGGAGGCGACAACCTGCGGGTCCTTAGCCGCTATTGTCATCGCCATGGGATCGAGACCGAAGTGGTCGGCGTGGACATCAACGCGCACTGTATCGAATTTGCCAAGGCGAAATGGAAGGATGGTCACGCGGAATGGCTGCACGCGAGATTACCGGCTGGTGGCATTCGACCGGCGCAAGCCGGATATTATATTTTCATCGCTCTTCTGCCATCACTTTACCGATGAGGAGCTGGTGTCGATGGTCCGTTGGATGGAGCTGAACAGTACCACCGGTTGGTATGTAAATGACCTGCACCGGCATCCAATAGCGTATTATTCTATTCAATGGCTGACGAAATGGCTCTCGCGCTCCTACCTCGTTAAAAATGATGCACCTTTATCCGTTTTGCGGGGTTTTACCCGCGCGGAATGGACGAAAATCCTCCAAAAGGCGGGGGTCGACGCCTATCAGCTAAAATGGAAATGGGCTTTCCGCTGGTTACTATACCGCTCCACCGGATTAACCGTCTCTTATGCAGCCGGATAGCCCCTTTTACGATGTGATTATTGCTGGCGGCGGGCTGGCGGGACTGGCGTTATCGATCCAACTGGCCCGATCCGGGTATTCGGTAGCGTTGCTGGAGAAGGAAATCTACCCTTATCATAAGGTCTGCGGAGAGTATATCAGCCTGGAAAGCTGGAATTTTCTGGAGGAGCTGGGTCTTCCGCTAAGTGACTGGAATCTGCCGCTCATTCACCAGCTGCTGGTGTCAGCGCCAAATGGCAACTCGATCATGCACGACCTTCCGCTGGGCGGGTTTGGAATCAGCCGCTACAAATTGGATTCCGCCATGGCGGCAGTTGCTCGTTCGGAGGGGGTAGCCCTTCGTGAATCGACCAAAGTGACGGATATGCGTTTCGAGGGGTCGGCCTTCACGGTCTATAGCAGCGAAGGGATCCTTCGTTCCCGGATCGCCTGCGGTACCTATGGCAAGCGGAGCAACCTCGATGTCAAATGGCAACGAGCCTTTATCCGGAAAAAGTCCGATCGACTTAACAATTATGTCGGAGTTAAATATCACATCCGCGCCGACATCCCGGCAGATCGGATCAGCCTGCACAATTTCAGGGACGGCTATTGCGGTATTTCCCGGATAGAAGACGGGAAGTGCTGTCTTTGCTACATCACATCGGCGCGCAACCTAAAAATAAGCGGAAATTCCATTCCCGAAATGGAAAAAATGATCCTTCGGCAAAATCCTTTTCTGGCAGAAATCTTTTCTTCAGCCGACTTTCTTTTCCCCCAACCCGTAACGATTTCTCAGATAAGCTACGAGCGAAGGACACGCGTGGAAGAGCATGTTCTTTTCGTCGGCGATGCGGCGGGAATGATCCCACCATTAGCGGGGAACGGCATGAGCATGGCCTTACATGGCAGTAAGCTGGCGCATCGGAGTATCGATGCATTCCTCAAAGGGCAGATTGCCCGCTATGAGCTGGAGCAGGAATACACCGACCAATGGCACAGGCAATTCGGAAGAAGGCTTTGGACGGGCAGGCTTTTGCAAGCCTGGTTCGGGAACGAGCGACGGACCAATCTTTTAATATCTTCGTTGAAACCGTTTCCGGGATTGGTTTCATTTTTGATCCGACAGACTCATGGCGAACCATTTTAGAGCCGTACTTACCATTGTAATTTGGTTGATCGGTTCACTGTCCGGCTACGCGCAGGACTATCATGCGATCGAAGGCTCGCCATATGCGGGTGCGATCGGCGTCGCCAATAATCCGGCTTCCATCGTCAATACTCCCTACCCCTGGGATATTACCCTTTTTTCCCTGCAGGAAACCAACACAACCAATGCGCTCAAGTTCACCGATTTTGGCTATCTGACACACGATACCGTCCGGTATACCTGGGTCGACGGCCGGCTGGCGCGCAATGCGGCATTCAATTTCAACGTGCATCTGTTGAACGTCCGCCTGGCGATGGGCAGAAAGCAGGCGATTTGTTTTGGCGCCAATATCCGCGGTTACGGTTCGGTCCGGACAGGACCCGTCGAATACAATGACACGCTCCGGAACATGAACCAATTCTTCAACCTCAATGAGGGAACAGGATACAACGCTACCCTGGTCAGCAGCAGCTGGGTAGAAGGCTTCATCAGTTATGCCAGGGTCCTGCTGGATAACGCCTACGGGCGGCTGAACGCGGGTATAACGCTTAAGGGTATGCGAGGAGTCTCGGGAGCATTTGCCCAGTTGAACGGGGGGCTGGTGAACCGGACCATCACCCCCGGAGACCCGCTCACCGTCTACGACCTGGCGGCCGGCAGCGGCCGCTATGCGTATTCCTCCAATTATGACGATTGGAAAAAAGATCAAAGCACGGTACAGAACCTGAAGGACTTCCTGGGTCACACAAAGGCGGGAGCAGCCGTCGACATCGGGGCCGAGTACCTGGTAAAGCCACAGACCGTGAATGTCTATGGCGAAGGGGACGGATATTATGACTATGATTGGAAGATCGGTGTTTCACTGTTGGACATCGGGTACAATCAATACCGGTACGGATCGCAAAGCAGGGTGTTCGGCGATCCAAAGACAAATGTGACGGACTCGGCTTTGGATGAGAAATTCGCCAGATTCAATACGTTGGCAGTCTTCAATGACAGCATGTCGACGATCGTCAATTCATTTAATTCCATCTCCGGCGGATTCAAGATATGGAACCCGGCCCGGATCGTGATCAATATAGACCGGCCGCTGCCCGATCACTTTGCAGTGAACACCAGCCTGACACTGAATCTTGGCGGATCGAACAAGGGACTGCGATTCTTTACCAAAGAAATCACGCTGCTTTCGATCACCCCGCGCTGGGAGGTCAGACGGCTTGGCGCCTATTTACCCGTGGAAGTGACTACAGATGGGAAGGTCTGGATAGGCGGAGCATGTAAGGTGGGTCCGTTGTTGATGGGTATCGACAACTGGTCCAACCTGTTCGCCAAAACGAAAATGGCCAACGGCGGGATCTACCTGGCATTGGTAATCCGCCCGGGAAAGGGGTTCTCGTTCAAAGAAGAGAAGCGGTATACTTGCCCCCCGAATTAGCCGGCTACCAATCGACCGGCCCCCCAACGACCATCCCCCAACGACCATCCTTCGAACGACCATCCTTCCAATGACTCCGAAATTTTTCTTTCAATAAATTTTGAAAGTTCAGAAATTTAATTTAATTTTACGGCATGCAACTAGCAGAAGCAAAAGCGAGATTCATTGCAGACTGGGGCCGGTTCGGCACGAACTGGGGGATCAATCGGACCATGGCGCAGATCCACGCGCTGCTGCTGGTCAGCCCCGATCCCCTGGGCGCCGAAGAAGTCATGGAAGAGCTTAGCATCAGCCGGGGCAACGCGAATATGAACCTCAGAGAACTCATCGACTGGGGCCTCGTCCAAAAGGTGCTCATCCCGGGCGAACGAAGGGAGTTCTTTTCGGCGGAGAAAGATATTTGGAAGGTATCCCGGCAGATCGTAAAGGAGCGGAAAAAGCGGGAATTGGATCAGATGATCCCGGTCCTAAAGGAATTGAGCGAAATCGAAGGGAACCCGCGGGATAAAGCGGTGAAAACCTTCACGGACACAATTCAGAATATCCGAAAGTTCAGCGAACAGGCCGATAAGACATTGGATACCATGATCCGTGCCGATGAAAATTGGTTTCTCGGCAGCCTGGTCAAACTGTTCGCCGGAAAAACAACGGGCTAGGTCAGGCGCCGACCGTCAACCAACCGGGTCCGACCATCCCAGCCCGTGTGAGCCGAGTTTCGGCTTTTTATTGAAAAAGTAATTTCAATACTTATTGAATGTTCAGAAACAAACGAGAAATAAATAACTAAAATCGATCAATAACCCGATCCATTCATTTTTAAATCATCCAACGATGTCTTACATCATTACCACCTACAGCCTTTATCTCGTCCTTACCATTACGCTGACCATCTGGGTAGCCCGCACCCTTTTCCGCAACGGAAAGGTCTTTCTCGTAGATATTTTCCACGGCAATACCCCATTGGCGAATTCCGTTAATAACCTCCTGCTGGTTGGATTCTATCTGGTCAACATCGGCTACGCCGTACGTACCCTCTCCATCACCGAGAACATCACCGACACCCGGCAATTGATTGAAATACTCAGCATCAAGGTGGGCGCCATCATCCTTATCCTTGGCGTTATGCACTTCTTCAATATGGCCATATTTTTTAAATTGCGATACAAGGCCCTACAAAACCGGAAGTTCAGCGCTTCGAATTTTCCGATCAACCCCACCGGCGAAACGAACCGATAACCCGAAATCCTCAAATATGAAGAACAAAAAAATCATTGTCGCAGGCGGAACAGGTTTTATTGGACAGGCGCTGGCGGCGCGCTGGGGAAAAGACAACCGGATCGTAATACTCGGTCGCCAGGATGCGCGGGCCCACAACAACGCTTATGGCCAACACGCCATAACAGCTGCGGATGGCTATCACATTGCCTATATGCGCTGGGACGGGCGCCAGGTGGAAACAAACTGGGCGGCGGCGATCGATGGTTGCGATCTCGTTGTTAACCTCGCGGGGCGTAGCGTCAACTGCCGTTATAACCGGCGTAACCGCCGGGAAATCCTTGACAGCCGTGTCAACGCCACAAGAGCCATCGGACAGGCGATCCGCGACGCGACATCACCGCCAAAGTTGTGGATCAATGCGGCTTCCGCCACGATCTACCGGCATGCACAGGATCGCCCGCAAGATGAATATACCGGAGAGCAAGGCAGCGGGTTTTCGGTTGACGTGTGCCAGCGCTGGGAAGCTGCATTCTTTGAACAGCGAACTCCGTTTACGCGCAAAATTGCGGTGCGCACCGCGATCACATTGGGCGAAGGAGGCGTGCTCGTTCCCTACCGGCGCCTGATCAGGTGGGGGTTGGGCGGCAAAAAGGGAAGCGGCAGACAAATGTATAGCTGGGTGCATATCGAAGATATCGGCCGTGCGGTCGAATGGTTCTTCGATCATCCTGAACTGGAGGGTGCCTTCAACATTGTTGCGCCGGGGCCAGTCACCAACCAACGTTTCATGGCAACACTTCGGCGGCTCATGGGCCGCCGGTTCGGACTCCCGGCACCGGCCTGGCTGCTGAAGCTCGGCGCGGCCCTGATCGGAACGGAAACAGAACTGCTGCTAAAGAGCCGCTGGGTGCTACCGACAAAACTGGAGCGGACAGGGTTCGTTTTCGCTTATACGCAATTGGAAGAAGCTTTGGCTTCCGTCCTCCGAACAACGAGCAGGTCGAAATTGTAATATAAGAGAAATGTCCCTATCGACTAAAAAGACAATGGTGCTCGGGGCTTCCTCCGACCCGCGACGTTACAGTTACCTCGCGGTAAACAGGCTGCGGGACGCGGGTTATCCCGTGTCGGCAATCGGCCGCAAATCCGCAA
Source organism: uncultured Chitinophagaceae bacterium (assembly GCA_963846405.1). Lineage (GTDB taxonomy): Bacteria > Bacteroidota > Bacteroidia > Chitinophagales > Chitinophagaceae > Puia. The sequence goes on from CAWJVU010000001.1 coordinate 362,122, forward strand.
CCGTCGGCGACGTCGACATCATCACGAACAAAGCCGCAGTCAAAGACGTGGATACAGTAACGCTCTATCTAAATGCCGCCAACCAGCGAGAATACTACGATTATATCCTTTCCCTACATCCCAGGCGCATCATCTTCAACCCCGGTGCCGAGAATCCCGAACTGGAAACCCTGGCATCCGCTCACGGTATCGAGCCCCTGAAGGCTTGCACACTCGTACTGCTCAGCACGGGTCAATATTGATCAGGGAAGACACGGCCCCCGACGAACTTAATAATACGTGAATAAATAGCTGATTTTGCGGATAATCGGTTTTTTGGTAAATTCGACAAATCCTTGATACTATGTTATGGCGAAAATTTAATGGTGATCCGATCGAGCTCCCCATTGTTGATGCCGTTGAAAATGCCATCCGACGAGAAACCGAAAACGGCTATCGGCTAAAAGTCTGCATCGGCACCGACTCCCAGGTAAAAGGTCTTGAAACGGAATTTGCGACAGTGATCGTCTTTTTACGCGAAGGACATGGCGGATTCATGTTCATCCACAATGAAAAGACCAGACATCAGTATTCGATCAAAGAGCGGATGCTGGTGGAAGTAGCAAAGAGCATCGAGATTGCTTATGAGCTCTGCAATCTTTTCAGCCGGTATAATGTCGACATGGAAGTACATGCCGACATCAATACCAATCCCCATTTCAAGAGCAATGACGCCCTGAAGGAAGCCATGGGCTATATCCTCGGGATGGGATTTGCTTTCAAAGCCAAGCCTGAAGCGTTTGCCAGCAGCAGCTGCGCAAACAAAGTGGTCAACTAACGGTCTAGCCGTCAAATCTCCCTATTTCCCCTCTTCAATAAGCCCGAGGATCTTATCCCTGCCCATTTTCTTGACCGTGCTGGTAACAAAATGCTGGGGAAGGAACTGCCAGCTGGTCCGCATCTTGTCCAGAAAATCCTTTACGTTCCGGCTGACGGTGCGCTGGTTCTCTTTGTCGGCCTTTGTAAAAACAAGACAAAATGGTATCTTCCATTCCCCGAGCTTATTGACGAATTCCAGATCGATCTTTTGCGGGGAGTGCCGGCTGTCGATCAGGATAAAGACAGTAACGAGATTGGGCCGCTTTCGCAGATAGTCCTCGATCATTTTCTCCCATTTCTTCCGTTGGGTTTGGGAGACCTTGGCAAAGCCATAGCCGGGAAGGTCCACAATGATACCATTCGTTATTCATCGACAAAATGATTGATCAGCTGCGTTTTGCCGGGTGTTCCGGACGTCTTGGCCAGTTTGTCGTTGTTGCGGAGCATATTGATCAGCGAAGATTTGCCGACGTTGCTGCGGCCGATAAAGGCATATTCCGGCCGGTCCGCCTTCGGACAATGCAGATAGTCCGGGCTGCTGATGACATAGACGGCAGAACGAATGATCATACGGTTGAATAAGAGCGCGCAAGATACGTATCTTTGCCGCCGCCATGGCCAACTATTCACATGACAGGATCGTCCCTTTCAAGGACTCGGAGCTGGGCAAAAAGCAACAAATCGCCGAAATGTTCGACAAAATCGCCTTTCGGTATGATTTTTTGAATCGTTTCCTTTCGGGCGGGATCGATGGCTACTGGCGGAAGCGGGCGATCCGGGAATTGCGCGGGCTCAGTGGAGGACAACCCGGGCGGACCCTCGTTGAACGCCACGGTTCTGGATGTGGCGACGGGAACAGGAGATATGGCGATCCTGATGGCCCGCCGCCTTCCCCGGAGCGCGGGTCACCGGTGTCGATATCTCAACGGGAATGCTGGAAATCGGCCGTCAGAAACTGACACACGCTGCAATTGGACGGCCGGATCTCCCTCCAATCGGGAGACAGCGAGGCCCTTCCCTTTTCCGACCAATTCACTACGACGCCATAACAGTAGCATTCGGCGTGCGCAATTTCGAGAACCTGGAGAAGGGGCTGCGGGAGATGGTACGGGTGCTGAAGCCCGGCGGCAAACTGGTGGTACTGGAATTCTCCCAGCCGCGAGACGCCGGTCATCTGCCAACTCTATCGCGCATACATGCGGCGGATCGCGCCCCGGATCGCCGGGATGGCTGCCAGCAACCGGGAAGCCTATCAATACCTGAACGATTCGGTACAGGCCTTTCCCGAAGGAGAGGCGTTCATCCGCATCCTGGAGCGCTGTGGTTATATCCACACCGGGCTCCGCAAATTAAGCCTCGGCGTCTGTTCCCTTTACACCGGAGAAAAGGCCGTCGCCCGCAATTAAACGGTTGTTTTTGCGTTATAGCCCGAACTGGCTCAATCCCAAAATCAAGCCTATAGAGATCAATTTACCCTCAAGCCTATCCGACATCTTAATCTACTGATTTTAAATTGATTATGAAAGCATTTGGATTTATGAAGGGGAGGGTTTTCCGTACTGTTCTATTGCTATTCAGTTTGTTGGCCGCGGCGCGCGCCGACGCCCAGCTCCGGGACCAGCTGAACCTGGTGGATCATGATTCGAAACCCTTCTACCTGGGTATCGGGTTTATGTATGAACAGTCCCATCTACAGGTAAGCGCACACCCAAAATTTCTCCAAAGCGACAGTGTCCTGTATGTCAATCCATTGAATTCGGGCGGTTTTGGCGTATCGGGTATGTTTACGTTTCACGTCGCCGATCACTGGGAATTTCGCCTGGCTTTCCCGGAATTCATCTTTGCTTCCAACACCCTCTCCTATCATGTTACTTATCCGCCGGCCGGCGAGACCAGCCTGGCGACAAAACAGATCCAGTCACTCCTCCTCGGCTTCCCCGCACACGTCAAATTCCTCTCGGACCGGATCAATAATTTCCGGGTCTATATGCTGGGCGGCATCAATTATCAATATGATCTTGCTTCCAATTCTTCCGCCCGCAAGGCGCAGAACCTCGTCAAATTGAACCCTTCCGATTTCAGCGTGGAAGGCGGTATCGGATTCCAGTTTTATTTCCCGGTGTTTATTTTATCGCCGGAGCTCAAATTCAGCGAAGGGATCAAGAATGTTCACGATCGCGACCCGAATTTGCAGTATTCGAATGTCATCGACAAACTCAAGACGCGGATGGTGGTCTTTTCCTTGATTTTCGAGGGCTAGTTCTATCAATAATCATATTGTCTCCTGAACATATTGATCCGGATACCGGCTGTCAACGTCGTGGAGCTGGACGAATGATACGTATTGGTGGGGTCATTGACCGAAAAGCGGCGGTACATAGCCGACAGGTCCAGATAGACATTTTCTTTCCATTGGTAGGACAAAAGCCCGGACAGGTTGATCGTGTTGGCCGGAATACCGGAGCCGATGTAGAAACCGTAATCGCGGGGTCGGGTCAAATAGTTTTCAAAAATATTGCCCCCGAAGTTGATACCGGCGGAATCAAGCCCTTGCTTGTACCAGATGACCTTACCTTCAAGCGTCCATTTGTAGGAGGGCTGATAACGCGCAATCGCGATGAGCTCTTCGAAATTCGCGCCCAGCGGATGCGCCAGCGGCTGGTTGTAATGACTGTAGTTGTCGATGGAATCATTGTGCTGATAAGTGTATGGACGAACGATGTTTGTCTCGAATTGCAGATCGAAGTTTTGCAGATTAAAGGCGTTGATGTATTTGAGCCCCGCCTGAATTCCTTGCTTGTTGGCCCAGTAGCCGTCCGAATAGTGCAGGATCTGGTGCAGGATAAATTCATCGATCAGCAGCTGCCCGTATAATTGAACGCTGTGACCGATATTCAGTTTAGCGTCCAGCCCTGCCGTTGTCTTATCCGGGCTGCCATTTTGCTGTTGGGCGGAGACCAGGAAGGCGACGGGGTTCAGATAAGAGAAGGCATACCCATTGGTGCGCGTGAAGATGACGTTTTCAAACAAGCCGACGGTCAACCAGGGCAAGACATTGATGCTGAGATGGTGGGTAACGCCATATTTTTGGGGGTAGACATAATTCGAATCGTTGACGAGGTGCTGGTCGACCAGTTGCATATACATTACCTGGTAATTCAACTTCCAGACGCGGGTATTGATCTTGATAAAGGAATAGGGCGCCGCATAGTCACTGAGAAAGAGGCTGCGATAGCCATCGCCAATGAAGTTTTTGTCATAGCCGATCTGAATGTCGAAATATTTCAAGGCGTTGAAATAGATCGAAGCCCGGTTATCGAAGTAATCATACGCGTCTTTTTTGAAACTCTGCCAATATCCGTTGCCGGGCACGGCCTTGAATTGTACCGCCCGCTGCTGAAAGAAGGTCGGACCTCTTTCCTGGTTGTCGGTGAGAAAGGCCGAGAAGCCGATTTTACCGCCGATCAACCCGCGGAGGGTAAGCCCTTTCGCATTCAGGAATACACGCTCGTTATTCCCGCTTTCGATCGACTGCGTCTCCTCGATGGCCGGATCAATGGCCAGGAAGAAATCCCCCTCCTTTACTTCATAGAAATTTGCTTTTTCTGTATAGAAGGTATGGAACCAGGGCGTTTTACTGGCAAAACCTGGGTCGTTCCCGCGGGTCCATTCAATATTGTTGACAAGAAGGGATTTGAGCGTAGCCTGGTCCACCGGTGAAAGATGATAAAATTCATCATAGGGAAAGTTCTTGCTCAGCGAATCAGCCATCTCGGCCATCCGGACGGCAACCTTGCGGCTGATCGGCCGGTCCGAGCTGAAATTCAGCGTTGGATTGGTTTGCTCAAGGATCTGCAGCCGATCCAGGAAATGTTCGTATGCAGACCCCTGGGGAAGAAAGCTGGATTGGGAAAAACCGGCAGCCGGTAGAAGGAAAAGTGTCGCCCCGAGAATTATCTCCCACCTTAGAAGGGTTTTAATAAATTGCATCATAAAGGGTCAAAATTAAGCAACGACCAATTTTCTCTATGCGTAATTACCTGATCAGGAACGCCTATATAGTCAACGAAGGTAGGATTAGTACAGGAGATTTGCTAGTTAAAAACGGCCGTATCGAAAAAATCGGCCGGGACATCCAGCCCGCCTTTGCGGTTACCGAGATCAACGGCGACGGAAAATTTTTATTGCCCGGCGTGATCGATGACCAGGTTCATTTCCGGGAACCCGGTCTAACGCATAAGGCTACCATTTATACAGAAGCAAAGGCCGCAGTGGCCGGCGGTGTCACTTCTTTTATGGAAATGCCCAATACCATTCCCCCGGCATTTACGCAGGAATTGCTGGAAGAAAAGTATGCGATCGGCGCGCGAAGCTCGCTGGCGAACTATTCTTTCTATATGGGCACGTCGAACGACAATGCGGAAGAAGCGCTCCGGACCAATGATAAGCGACAGGACGTCTGCGGCCTCAAGATCTTCATGGGCTCCTCTACAGGGAATCTGCTCGTCGACAACTATCTCACGCTGGACCGGCTTTTCCGGGATAGTGAAGTACTGATCGCGACGCATTGCGAAGACGAGAAGATCATCCGCCAGAACCTGGAGCGATTGCGACGGGAAGGGCGGGAACTCGCTGCAGCCGATCATCCCCTGATCCGGGATGCCGAAGCCTGTTTCGAGTCATCGCTCACCGCAATCCAGTTTGCAAAAAAGCACAATAGCCGGTTGCACGTCTTCCACCTCAGCACCGAAAAAGAAATGCAGCTGTTCAGCAATCTGCTCCCGCAGCCCGAGAAGCGGATCACGGCGGAGGTCTGCGTGCACCATCTGCATTTTACGGCGGATGATTATGCCCGGCTGGGCAACAAGATCAAGTGCAATCCTGCGATCAAGGCCCCGGATAACCGGGAGGCGCTCTGGGCGGCGTTGCTCGATGACCGGCTCGACCTGATCGCAACGGACCACGCTCCCCATACCCTGGAAGAGAAATCCGGGACGTACGAAACGGCGCATGCGGGCCTGCCGCTGGTACAGCATTCGCTGCTGCTTATGCTCCATTATGTCCGCGACGGAAGGATCAGCCTGGAAAAGGTCGTGGAGAAGATGTGTCATGCGGTTGCAGTCTGCTTCCAGATTGCCGAACGGGGTTATATCCGGGAAGGGTATTTTGCTGATCTGGTCCTGGTGGACCTGGATAGGCCCTCCGTCGTCGAGCGGGGAAATATCCTCTACAAATGCGGCTGGAGCCCGCTGGAAGGGTTCCGGTTCCCGGCCACGGTGACCCATACCTTCGTAAATGGCCATCAGGTCTATGGAAATGGGATCTTTGATGAATCTCAATGGGGCGAACGGTTACGGTTCGACCGGTAAATATTCGAATTATGGAGATCGACAATACTACATATGAGGACCTGTCCCTTTTCAGCCGTCATGAAGAATATTCCCTGTTCCATAAGCTGAACTTCACGCGGACCCAATCCGGCAGGGACCTGCTGCAGGAGTTATTCGTCAACCCGCTCGATAAACTGGAAGATATCCAGGCCACTCAGCGGGTCCTCAGACGGATCCTGGAAAGGTTGGACGAATGGCCGCCAACCGTCAGCAACGGAACCATCATGGTCATGGACAAGTTCTATGAGACGGCGATCGACGACCTCCCGGCTGCGCACAACCTTCCGGCTGCACTTAGCTATAAGATCTTCCACTCCGCCGACTACGCGATGGTCCGGTATTCAATGGGACATTTTGTAGACTTCGTCCGGGGGATGAACCAACTGGTAACGCTGTTGGACAGTCCGGACAATCCGCGATTATTGAGCGAGCTGCTGGAGCGGGCACGCCGGCTGCTGGACCAGGAAGTGCTGCAGGCCATGGCAAAGAACGCGCCGGGTGTCAAATTGAATCAGATCCAAATCATCTATTATGGTCACTTTGTCCGGTTACGGTTCAAGACCGCGATGCGGTCGCTGATCGAGATCCATAGCCGGCTGGATGCTTGGTATTCGATGGCGATGGCCACCCGTCGCTTCCAGCTGAGCTTCCCGGTTTTTGTCGATCAGGCCGAACCTTATCTGGAAGCGACGGCACTGTATCATCTACTGCTGCCGCAGGCGGTATCTTATGATGTCCGGCTCGACAAGGACGCCAATTTCCTGTTTCTTACCGGGGCAAATATGGCCGGCAAAAGTACCTTCATCCGCGCGATTGGCGTCGTCGTCTTCCTGTCTCACCTCGGGATGGGTGTTCCCGCAGCAACCATGCGCCTTAGCCTGTTCGACGGCATCCTCAGCAACATCAATGTGGTGGACGATCTCGCCAAGGGAGAAAGCTTTTTTTTCAACGAAGTCCAACGTATCCGCAACACGCTCGCAAAAATCGGCAACCAGAAAAAATGGCTGGTACTCATCGACGAGCTCTTCAAAGGCACCAATGTCCAGGATGCAATGAAATGCAGTACGACCGTTATCAAAGGGCTCCTTCGCATCCGTAAATCCCTTTTTATCCTTTCCACGCATCTGTACGAGATCGGGGATGATCTCAAAGGGTATCCGAACATTTTATTCCGGTATTTTGAGACCAATGTCGTGGATGACCAATTGGAATTCAGCTACCAGCTAAAGGAGGGGGTCAGCAATGACCGGATCGGCTATCTGATCCTGAAGCGGGAGAAGGTGGTGGAAATGCTGGAGAAGTTGTAGGACGGGGGTAATACTATTTCTGAGAAATTTGGATTTGCATAGACAAATCCGATCAGTCGAAAAAACACATACCCGGGTGTTGGCAGCCATCAAAGGGAGCAGGTAGGCCGGGTAGCGGCGGCGCGCCGCCCTCGCGTGAAACACCTTCGTGGAACGCAAGGCAGGTTTTCCGCAACGATTCCAATTTATTCTCTAGGTTTACCGGCTAAACGCTTTTGCGATGCTGGTGAAGTTGTTCGGTAGTGCAGTGTATGGCGTCGAAGCGATCACCATTACCATCGAAGTAAATGTAACGGAGGGGCTTCATACCTACGTAGTCGGGCTCGCCGACGGTGCCGTCAAGGAAAGTATTCAACGGATAGAGAGCGCCATCAAAAGCAATGGGTACTTTATGCCGCGCACCAAGGTGGTGATCAACCTGGCGCCGGCCGGTATCCGGAAGACAGGGTCCGCCTTCGATCTGCCGATCGCCCTCGGCGTGCTCGCCGCCAGCGGCCAACTCCCGGCCGATACGCTGAAAAACTATGTGATCATGGGGGAATTAGGCTTGGATGGCCAGATCCTACCCATCAAGGGGGCGCTACCGATCGCGATCCAGTCTCGAAAAGAACAGTTCAAAGGGCTTCTCGTCCCGCGATCGAACGGCACGGAGGCCGCGATCGTCAACCAGCTCGAAGTATTTTCATTTAGTCATCTCCGGGAGGTGATCGGGTTCTTCCGCGGGCAATCGACTTGTCAGCCGGTGATCGTAGATGCCAGGGCAGCCTTTCATTCCGCCATACGTTCTTCCGATCTCGATTTCAATGATGTAAGAGGACAGGACGGGATCAAACGCGCCATGGAGATCACCGCGGCAGGTGGTCACAATATTATTCTCGTCGGGCCACCGGGCGCCGGCAAGACAATGTTGGCCCGGCGCCTGCCGGGTATCCTGCCTCCGCTAAGCTTGCAGGAGGCGCTGGAGACCACCAGGATCCACAGTGTTGCCGGCCAATTGATGGAGCATACAACACTACTCTCACAACGCCCCTTCAGAAGCCCGCATCATACGATATCCGGTTCAGCGCTGGTTGGAGGCGGTACCTATCCACAGCCCGGAGAAATTTCGCTTGCCCACAACGGCGTCCTGTTTCTCGATGAATTGCCGGAATTCGACCGGAGTGTACTCGAAGTAATGCGACAGCCAATGGAAGAGCGAAAGGTCCTGGTCAGCAGGACCAGGCAATCGGCGGAATTCCCCGCTTCATTTATGCTGGCGGCCGCAATGAATCCTTGCCCCTGCGGATTTTACGGTCATGCAACGAAGGCCTGCAATTGTCCTCCTGGAGCGGTGATCCGGTACCTCCACAAAATTTCCGGACCATTGCTGGACCGGATCGATCTTCAGGTGGAGGTCATTCCGGTTCCCTATGAACAAGTGGCCAAAGACGCCGTGGGCGAATCTTCGGGTCAAATCCGGGAGCGGGTAATGGCAGCGCGCGACCGGCAGCACCGGCGCTATGAACGGATGGGCTTTTATTGTAATGCGCAGATGACAAACAAGACATTGCGAACATGGTGTACCGTAGATAGAGCGGGCCAGAGACTGCTGCGGAATGCCGTGGATAACCTGGGATTGTCGATGCGGGCCCATGACCATATCCTCAAAATAGGCCGGACCATTGCCGATTTGGCCGGCAGCGAACACATCAATGAAGACCACCTCGCCGAAGCGATCGGATTCAGGAGCCTCGACCGTGAAGGGTGGGGCGGGTAAAAAAGAGCAGGCGTCGTTTATTTCTTATGCCGTTTTTTCGAAGCAGGTGACGAAGGAGCCGGCCCGGATTTGCCTTTGCCCGAACCGGAACCCGGAGCGTTCCTCGCGGAACCCCCGGATTTGGCCGCCACGACGGCCTTCGCCGATCCCGCAGCCTTTGGCGCCGCTGCCGCAAAAGATCTTCCAATAAAAACAGGCTTCCCCTCCCAGCGGGAGATCCGTTGGGAGAGGCGGATCAGTGCTGCATTATTCGCCAGGTACAAAAGAAGCAGGGGCAGCATCTTGAAAAATTCCCGCTTGGTCGTATCGTTGAGGTCGATCAGCGGCAGCGCAAACCCCAACGCGCCGAGCCCGAGATACAATATCCCAATGGCATAAAGCCAGTTACGGGCGTCCCGGTTATACCGGTCGGGGACGAAAAATTCTATGATCAGCAGGCCCGCGGCGACGAAGTAAATATAGCCCCACAAATGAACACCGAAAACACTGGCGACCAGTCGCGTCGTCATATCCGAATACCGCTGGAAGAGGGGGCCCAGGTCGGACAAGTGTGTGTTTACCAGATTTCCAACATCATAATGGGCGGGAAGATAGTGCCCGATGTAAAGCGGGCCCGGCAGATAATACCCGAGCAGCGAAGGCAAAATGAAATACAGACAGGCCAAGGCCATCTTTCCCGCGGTCATGCGTTCGCGATACTGGAAAAGCAGGAGGGGCGGAAGAAAAAGAAAGGCCAGAATCAGAGTCTCGGACCGGATATAAGTCGCGATACCCATGAGCAGACCGGAGAAATAGAACCATCCCGCCATCTTGTTTCGAAAATATCCGAAAAGAAACCAAAGGCTCAGGAAAAAAAAGATCATGTTGCTGTAATCGTACAGGATCATGAATGTATACGCGTACGTCTCGGGCGTCATCAGGAACAGGAGTAAGAGCAAGCCGGCGATGATGGGGTGCAATTTTTCCTTCAGCGCGTGGTAGAGGAAAACGGTAAAACTGACAAAGACCGCGCTCAGCCAGATCTGACCGAAGGGAAATCCCGCCATTTTACAGATCATCTGCAGGCTGATCAGGAAGGGAGATTTGAACTGGTTGTTGGTCGTCGAGAGATCGACGTTAAAAAAAGAATTGATCATCGAATGTTCCCGCACGGCGAATTCAGCAATCGCCTCCGGACCCGAAAGCGCATCACGGGATGTAGGGGGGAGATAATAACATCTCCAGATGCTCACGATCGCGAAGAAACCGAAAATGACCAGAAAGGGAAGTTCATAATAATGAACCCGGAACGCGGCCGGTTTTAACGACAGGCGGAAAGCCACAAAACCTTCCCGACGGATACGAAGAATGCTGGGAGTATTCAGCGCAACCGCCGCCAGGATCAACGCGCCAAAGACCGCGGAAGGGGTCAGCGGGATAAAGAGCAGCTGCATAAGGAAGGGCACCACCGACGCAATCGCCACACCGAGCAGCACGGAGAGCGTGATCATATAGGCAGCCTTCAGCCGTAGCCGGAACAACGTTAGCACCCCGTAACCGGCGACCAGGTAGTAAAGGAGTAAGAGCAAATAGGAGATCAGCAGCATTGGTTTATAATATAGGAGTAAATTTTCGATAAAAAGCCAGGATTTGCTGCAATTGTGCCGGGTTATGGATCGCCTCAAGCGCCACACCCTTCTTTGTCACCCGCACCATGTAGTTGGCTCTGCCAACACCGGGTGAATTGGTCCAAACACTTTCCAGCCCGGTATAATAATAAAATACGGCGGGCTCCGGGGCCTTGACATTCGGATAAATGTGCAGCGAATCGCGGTAATAACTGTTGGGCTCGAATAGGATGACGGGGTTAGCAAGATGCTTGCTTTCCACCGCCTGCTTCACGCTGATGGAAATCACGTAGGAGACCCCATATCTGCTCTTCCTGATCCCGGCCGCATCGAGCGTATCATCCTTTTCGTTCAGGAAGTCATTCCAGTATTGAACAGGCTTGGCCTTGAACCAGGTGGCGTAGTACCCCGCATTCAGCGTGATCAAGACGAGGAGAAAGGAAATAATCGTTAATAGGAGGCTCTTCATATCCGAATATTATACCAAATCATTCTTCCGCAGGCGCGTCACGGCGTAATCCACCGCCCGCGCGGTCATCGCCATATACGTTAAGGAGGGGTTCTGCGTAGACGTAGAAGTCATGCAGGCACCATCCGTCACAAAAACATTCTTACACGCATGCAGCTGATGCCATTCATTCAGTAACGAGGTCTTTGGATCCTTACCCATGCGAACTCCGCCCATTTCATGGATATCGAGACCCGGGGCCTGCGCTGAATCGCTTGTCTTGATATTGGTAAACCCCGCGGCGGAATACATCTCCGTCAATTGCGAATTGAAATCCTTCAGCATTTTTTCATCGTTGTCGTCATACCGGATGTCGATCTTCAATTGGGCGATGCCCCAGTCATCTTTAAGGACAGGATCGAGGCTGACCTGGTTGCTTTCTTTTGGAATTGTTTCCCCCATCATATGCGAGCCGACCCGCCAGGGCCCAAGCTTTCCGCCGGAAAGATGTTGCTTCAGTGTCAACCCCACGCCGTCAGTCGGATGATCGAAGGATCGGAATGCGGAAAATCCGGCCGCATAACCGCGGAGAAAATCGGCATCCTTGTCCTGCCGGTAGAGATTGCGGAAGCGGGGAATATAGGCGGCTGTCGGGCGCCGGCCATCCGTTGTCCGATCCGGAAATCCGTGGTACTCCGCAGAGATATGCCCGCGATAGTTATGGAATGCCACATATTTGCCCAGCAGACCGTTATCGTTGCCCAGGCCATGAGGAAAACGGCTCGTTACAGAATTCAACAGGATCAGGTTGGTGTTTAACGCTCCGGCGTTCACGAAAATAACCGGCGCATAATATTCGAAGATGGCTTTGGAATGGGCGTCAACAACGCGGACGCCCGTTGCACTTCCCTTCTTTTCGTCAATAAGGATGGAGTGCACAACGGAGAATGGCCGCAGCGTGAGATTGCCGGTTTTTTCCGCCCAGGGGATGGTCGTGGAATTGCTGTTGTAGTAACCGCCGAAAGGGCAGCCGCGCTGACATAGGTTCCTTTTCTGACATTGACCCCTCCCCTGCTGGAGGTGCAGGGCCGTCGGTTCGGTGAGATGCGCGCAACGGCCGTAGATGACCGCGCGATCCTTGTATTTCTTTCGTACGAAATCGGCAAAGTAGGTCTCCACGCAAGTCAACTCCAGCGGAGGCAGAAATTCCCCGTCCGGCAATTGTGGCAGGCCGTCTTTGTTGCCTGAAATACCCACGAATTTTTCGACGTAACTATACCACGGAGCAAGATCTTTATACCGAATGGGCCAATCGGTAGCAAACCCGTCACGGGCCGGGCCTTCGAAGTCAAAATCGCTCCAGCGTTGCGTTTGGCGAGCCCACATGATCGACTTTCCGCCAACCTGGTAACCGCGGATCCAGTCAAAAGGCCGTTCCTGGACATAGGGGTGCTCTGTATCCTTTACAAAGAAATGCATGGCATCCTCCCGAAATGCGTAGCACCGGCTGACCGAAGGATTCGCCTCGCGAACCGCATAGGGAATCTCACCCCGGTGCCCGAATTCCCAGGGCATCAGATTGGTCGTCGGATAATCTTTGATGTGACGGACATCCCGGCCTCGCTCAAGCACCAGCGTCTTGAAGCCCTTTTCAGTAAATTCTTTTGCTGCCCAGCCGCCGCTCATTCCCGAGCCGATGACGATGGCGTCGAAACGATTATTCCCGATTGGATCTCCCATGACAAATTATTTAGATGGACTACGAAACGGATTTCTGCGAAGCCGGAACTGGAACGTCCCCGTGCCAGCGGCCGGGCACCAGCTCGTATACCTGCACGTTGGTCAGAAAATAGGATGAGGATGTATACGACAGGATTGTCAGCTTTCGGGCCGTCGAATAGAAGAAATTCAATTCATCTCCCGGAAGCTGCTTGTTGCCGATCGCAGTTAGCATCATCTCGCGCTGAGCGCCATTGGCGGCGATAAATGGGCCGCCCGTCATCTTGCGGGACGCCTCATCCAACTGCTTCAGTCCTTTGAAGAAAGTATCCTGGTCTTTCTTTGAGGAGCACTCATCCAGCATCTTAAGGATAAATAGCGGTGCGCCTGTCTCCCGGGCTCCGGGTGTCTCCGTGGTCGGAATGAGCGTGGCGGTCAACACGTCGAGTGTTCGCTGCCCCGAGTCGTCCACCGTAAAATTACTTAGCACCAGATCTGGCTTGGAATGTCTGCCCGAGCAAGCAGGCAAAAGGACGATGCCGGTTGAAAAATACGCCAATTGCCGGATTGCGGTCCGTCGGTTGATGGTCATCTAAAGGATGATTTTGCGCCGGTCGGTCCCGGCTTGATTCACCCGGAAGATAAGACTTTTCAGGCAATCTTTTTGGCAGTAACCAGCCGCTCTTTTGGGAGATAACCGCGCGGTCCACCGGAACCGGGCGGTCGCGGTAAAAGAGCGATTTGACCATCAGCCAGCCGGTCTGGATCATGATCTTGACATCCAACTGAAAGTTAACATTGCGGACATAGTAGGAGTCCCATTGATACCGCCGGAGAATACTCTCGAAATTGGTGGCCGGGCCGCGATAGCCTCTGACCTGGGAAAGACCGGTAATACCCGGGCGGGCCATATTCCGGAAACTATAGTTGGAGACGATGTTGGAAAATTCCTGGGTATCTTTTAACATATGCGGCCGGGGTCCTACAATACTCATCTGCCCCAACAGGACATTGATAAACTGGGGGATCTCATCGATACAGGTATTTCGGAGGAACCACCCGACACGGGTTATCCGCGGATCGTTCTTCGAAGCCCTACGGGTATCGGCATAGTCGTTGACATACATCGTCCTGAACTTGTAGCACCAGAAGGTCTTGCCAAGAAAACCCACTCGCTTTTGGCGGAAGAGGACAGGACCTTTTGAATCGAGCTTGATCAATAGGATGACGATCGGAAATAACCAGGGAAGGATAAACAGGACGACGATCCCGGCAGTGACCAGATCCATAATCCTCTTGTACACCAAATAATTATACCGATCGTTCCAGTATTCGCGGATAAATTTCCAGTTTCCTTTTTCCCAGGATTCCGGATAATAAACGGGCGATTCAACAATAGTGCTCTGCATGTTACGAAGGATTGGTTATAATAGGTCCGATCTCTACTCTCCGTTAGCAATAACGATGCCATTGGAGAGGCCGAAAACCGTCTAAATTAAGGGCGGGATATCGTTAGCTACATATCAGAGTGATCTTTCGGGCTTTTGACAAAGCTCGCGCCGAAAACGTTGCATTTGCCTGCCGAATCGTTAAAATACATCGCTCACCGTAGACGCAGGCAAACAATCTTTCCACGAAAACCTCTTATGGCAAACAAGCGCAGAAAGGGATGGGATACGTTAACTTTTAGTTAAATACGTTGGAAGGATCGATCCATTCCTTCCGGATACTCATGTCGGGTAGATTCTCTATAACCGTGAATCGGCTGAAGATATAAGAAACGGTCTGGACAGCGGTGCGATGGACAATGCGTAAATCTAACAGAAATCCGGCATTGCGTATGTAAAAAGCGTCCCACTGGTATCGACGAAAAATCTTTTCAAAGCTTTGTGCAGGACCGCGATAACCTTTGACCTGGGCGAGACCGGAAATACCGGGTTTCATCAGATTGCGAAATTTATAGGATCCTACCGCGCGGGAAAAGCTATGGCAATCATTGTACATATGCGGCCGGGGACCGACAATGCTCATATGACCCGCTAACACGTTTAGAAACTGAGGCATTTCATCCAAATTGGATTTACGAAGGAATCTTCCCATCCGGGTGATACGGGGATCGTTCTCGGTGGCTTGTTTGCTATTGGCCTCCGAATTGACACACATGGTCCTGAACTTAAGGCAAGGGAAGGAACGGCCAAGAAAACCCACCCGCCGTTGCATGAAGAAGACCGGACCTCGGGAGTCCAGTTTGATCAATATCCAAATAATAGGGAATAACCAGCTGAATATGAATAAGATAGCGAGCAAAGAAAAAACGATGTCGAATACTCTTTTGGCGGTAAGGTAATAACGCCGGGTCTCGATGTAATCCCTTAAGTTAGCAATTTGCGTGTCGATCTTCTTCCTCCCTTCTGTCAATGCTTGTTCCTTAACGGCGGTTTCTAGCATAAGGCCTTGGGTTTGTTAGTTTAGTTATCTCATATGCCTGGATTCTCTGCGGCATTTGAAGATATATTCAGTTAATGGTTTAATTAGAACTCCTTTTTAAGTCCTTTCAATATATTACGATTTTTATCAATTAATAATATCCCAAAACCCTCTATAACAGATATTTATTCATGTTATTGCGCTGCCTGATCGATATTATTTATTTGCGCGGGACGTCTTCCCGGTGTGACTTTTATGATGGGGTACGGTAGGCAAAAACAATGCTCTTGGAAGGCAAATTGATTGACCTTCAGCAAAGTAACAATTTTTTGCAAAGATGACAAAATAAACGACACAAAAAGCAATTCCATTCTGAAACATTTAGATTTGCAAAATTTTTAACGGGAATGAAGATTGGGATCTTAGGCACGAGGGGTATACCCAACGCTTATGGTGGGTTTGAACAGTTCGCACAACACCTGGCGCAGGGTCTTTTCAAAAAGGGCCATGAAGTGTACGTATACAATTCGAGTGATCATCCCTATACGGATAGCGAATGGAATGGTATTCATATCATCCATTGCAAGGATTGGGAAAAAAGGATTGGCACCGCGGGGCAGTTTATTTATGACTATAATTGCTTCAGAGACGCAGCCGGCCGACAGTACGACGCATTGTTACAGTTGGGTTATACGAGCAGCTCAATCTGGAGGCGGATCTGGCCCCGGGAAGCCATCAACATCATTAACATGGATGGGCTGGAATGGAAACGAAGCAAGTATAACCGGCTTACCCGGCAATTCCTCCGAAAGGCTGAAGGTTGGGCGGTTAAGCACGGCGATGTGCTCGTAGCTGATTCGATCGGTATCCGGGATTACATCCAGAAGGAATATGGGCGTTCATCCATCTATATCCCTTATGGAGCCGAAATCCCTGAGAAATTCGATCCGGAGATTCCTGCCCGGTATGGACTTGAGCCCGGCGGCTATTCGCTTTTGATAGCCCGGATGGAGCCAGAGAACAATATCGAGACGATCATTCGGGGATGGATGGCTTCGGGCAAGACCAGACCCCTGGTTCTGGTGGGGAATCCCCAAAATTCATTTGGCCAGTACCTCGTCAGAACCTATAGGCATAAATTGCTGCATTTTATCGGTGGGCTCTATGAAACCGATGCCATAAACGCGCTCCGGCATTATTCGGCTCTTTATCTTCACGGGCATTCGGTGGGGGGTACCAATCCCTCCTTGCTGGAGGCCATGGCCTGCGGATGCGTCATCGCCGCACATGACAATCCCTTTAACAGGGCGATCCTGGGCGACGAGACGTATTATTTTTCATCGGCCAATCAGGTTTGTGACGCGCTGGACAGAAAAAGCGATCTGAAAAAAACTGCCGCGTGGCGGGAAAAAAACTTGGAAAAGATCAAAGTCATATTCCGCTGGGATAGAATTGTCAGCGACTACGAAAAGGTATTCTGCCGTCAGTTACAGAGCTGACGACGCGATCGCCGGCTTGCACTGCAATGAACGTACTATTTATCATAAGATCCACGCTATTCTCCAATAAGGGAGGAGACACAATCCAGATCGTGCAGACAGCGAATTGCTTACGGGAACTGGGAGTAACCGTAACGATTGTGAGCACGCTCGAAGAAATTACCTATGAGCGGTTTGATCTCCTGCATTTCTTCAATATAACACGGCCGGCGGACATCTTAAGTCATAGTGAAAGAAGCGGAAAACCATATGTGATAACACCTATTTTCGTCGATTATTCGGAATTCGACCGGAGTTTCAGGAAAGGTCCCAGCGGGTTGATTCTTGGGTTCCTCGGGCCTAACGGAATTGAATATGTTAAGACCCTTGGCCGTTTCCTGCTGAAAGGGGAAAAGATCGATTCACTAAAATATCTTCTTCAAGGTCAAAAGAGATCGATTAAAAAGATCCTGCAGTCGGCGAAACTGCTATTACCCAATTCATATAGCGAATACAACAGGTTGTACGGGAAATATGGGGTTGGAAAGAATTATTCCGTTATCCCAAACGCGGTCGGCGACCTGTTCATCCGGGCTGCGCAACACATTTCGGAAAAAGCCCCTTTCCTGGTTTTATGCGTAGCGCGGATCGAAGGTTTGAAAAATCAGTTGAACCTGATCAAAGCACTGAACGATACCCGGTATACGCTTGTCCTGATCGGCCAGCCGGCGACCCATCAGATGAGCTATTACCATGCGTGCAGGAAGGCTGCAGCGTCAAACGTCCAATTCATCGGCTATTTACCGCAAGACGAATTGATCGGCTATTATTTGAAAGCAAAAGTGCACGTCCTTCCCAGTTGGTTTGAAACCACCGGCTTGAGCTCACTTGAAGGGGCAGCACTCGGCTGCAATATCGTGATCACGGACAAAGGAGACACAAGGGAATATTTCGGGGACCATGCCTGGTATTGCGATCCATCCTCTCCTGATTCCATCCGGCGAGCTGTTGACGAAGCCTCCGCTTGTAACGCCGATGGCGCTTTGCAGCGGAAGATCGTCTCGGAATACACCTGGGTTCAGGCCGCAATCAAGACCAGGGCGGCATATCTGCGAATAACCGGCCACAAACAGGCGTAAAACTTTATCTTTGGCGAATTTGCAAGGAATGCTAAAAGAAACGATGGCTAAGCTGATTGCAAGGATAACAGATTTCTTCTCCACCGGACACGAGCGGACGTTAGCTGCGAAAAAGAATGTTGTCGTTTCTCTTTTCGTAAAGGGGGGGGCGATCCTGGTGCTTTTGGTGACAGTACCCATGGCCATTCATTATGTAAATTCCATGCAATATGGCGTTTGGCTGACCTTGAGTTCACTATTCACCTGGTTCAGCCTGTTCGACATCGGGTTCGGCAACGGGTTAAAAAATAAACTGACGGAGGCGTTGGCGAAAGGGGATGAAAAACTGGCCAGGTCTTATATAAGTACCACCTATGCTGCTGTTATGATCGTCGGCGCCGGTCTCTTCGGCATTTTCCTGTTGACCAATATCTTCCTTGACTGGACGGCCGTGCTGAATGTGCCTGCCGGCATGAGAAAGGAGCTCAACTTGATCGTCGTAATCGTGTTCAGCATATTTTCGGTGCAATTCGTGCTGCAGTTGATCAATGTCGTCTGTCAGGCTAAACAAAATACGATCATTCCTTCGCTGATCAGCTTCAGCGGAAGCTTTATCGGGCTGATTATTGTATTCATTCTTACCAAGACCACCCGGGGGTCGTTGCTTAATCTATGCCTTTCCATCGGTGTGACGCCGGTCCTGGCCCTCGCCGTATTCTCCATAGTACTTTTTATGGGTCCCTATAAAAAAATAGCCCCCTCTTTTCGTCTTGCGGACCGTCGTTATCTGAAGGATATCATGGGTCTGGGCATCAAGTTTTTTATCATCCAGATCGGGCTGATCTTCTACTATAACTGCGACAACCTGATCATTACCCAAATCTTGGGCCCGGCAGCCGTAACGCCCTACAATCTGGCCTTTAAGTATTTCACGGTCATCTCTATGTTCTCGGCTATATTAATGGCTCCCTTCTGGACGGCTTTCATCGAAGCCGGGATCAGGAATGACCACGAATGGATCAGGAACACGGTCAGGCAACTGGAAAAGATAGCCATGGCTCTTTTCTTCCTCTCTCTTTTCATGCTGGCGATATCTCCCTACGTCTACCGCCTATGGCTGGGTACGGTCGTTACGATTCCTTTTTCTCTCTCTGTGGCCGTGGCGATCTATATATCCCTCAATAGCTATAGGACGATTTTCAATTATTATATGAACGGGGCCGGAAAAGTGATGCTTCAGCTCTATCTGGTTATCCTCTCCGGAATCGTTAATATCCCGCTTGGGATCTTTTTGTGTAAAAAATACGGAGCAACCGGCGTGCTTATGTCGTCGATCCTTTTGTGCGCAATTTCGGCTGTCTTCGAAATCATCCAATACCGAAAGCTGAGTAATCGTACGGCGACGGGCATTTGGAATAAATGAGCCGTGAAATGACCATACCTTTAAAGAACGATCTGACGGCTAAGTCTATGAGACCTGCGCATCCGTCCGGTACGCTGATCATCACGTCGACCGTATATGTCAACAGCGACATGACGATCTTAGTCGATCCGGTGATCCGGGAACAGCAATGCATCGACAGCATTCTGTATTATCTGAGGTCGCCTTACCTGGCCGCCATTGTCGTCTGCGACAATAGCGGATTCGATTTCTCCACGAACAGCCGGGTCATGGAAGCCGCGGCGCAAAGCGGCAAGCAGACCGAATTCCTTTGCTTTGCCGGCGAAAAAAAAGCAATAGCCGCCAAAGGTAAGGGGTATGGAGAAGGGGAGATGATGGCGTATATCTTCATGGAAAGCCGGTTGTTAAAAGGGGCGGACGCTTCCTTCTTCAAAGTTACCGGCAGATTGCTCGTGCTTAATTTTGATGAAATCGCCCGCAAAGTGAAACCGGGGAAGACTTATTTCCAACGGGTCGGCAGGAATCCGTTCGTGAATCTGAAAAAGGTGGACACCAGGTTCTATTATTGCAACCTGGAGCTGTTTAAGTCCCGCCTGCTGCATGCATACAAAGTCGTCAACGACCGGGAGGACCAGTACCTGGAGCATGCCTATTACGAGGCATTGCAAGCCCAGCGCAGGCCCTATACCGGGTTCGGGGTCCCTCCGCTTTTCGGCGGCATTTCGGGAAGTACGGGTTTGTCGTATTCGATCGGACCCTTAAAACGCGTCGCCGAGGTAATAATCAACTACTTAGCAGGGAACCGTTTTTAATGATCTTGAAAATTATTCTTATTATTGTGCTGTTGCGTTTTGCGGCAATGCATCATTCAATATCAAACGGCATTCAATATGACTGATCCCGGTTATAATTCTGAAGATTATATATCTTTTGAGCATATCAAATCTTTTTTATACAGTGTAGCAAAGGGTATTTTTTCCGTTGTCGATTATGCTTCGGGACTAATTAGGAAATATTGGTTGCTATTCCTGGTCCTGGTCGTCCTGGGCACTGGTACCGGATATCTGCTGAAAAGCATCGTCATCTTTAACAGCGAACTTTCCATACTCGTGAAATTCAACGACCTTGATCCTTCCACTTATTTGGGGATCATTAATTCGCTGAACGACCAAGCCAAATCAAAGGGTTATGACCGGCTTGCGACGGAACTTGACATAAAGAAGGATGATGCGGAGCAAATCACGGAAGTTAGCATCGATAAGCCGGGTAAAGAGACGTGGTCACCGGAGGACAGCATAGCAGCCAGAACGCCTTTCGTGATAACCGTTACCCTCCGAAGCATCACCGCCGCAGATGCGGTCCAATCCGCAATAATGGGTTATTTCAATAACAACGCGTACATTAAAAGGCTAAAAGAAGGCCAGCGGGCCTTTTATCAGGATGAGCTTGTCTTTGTAAACGGCGAGCTCCAGAAATTGGACTCGCTCAAGTCCGAATATAATCGGAGTTTAAACGCAGGCAAAAATCCAACCATCTATTACAATGCATTCAATCCGGCAGATATTTATGCCAGATCCGCCATCCTAATGGACCGAAAACAGAATTTGGCCATTTGGTTTGCCACGGAGGAGAATGCGGCCAGCATGATAAACGGGGTCAAACAGGAAAGGATCTCCGCGAAGCGCTCATTAAGTCTGGTGGTTTGGGGGTTTCTCATCGGCGTGTTGCTAAGCTTCCTGATCGCTCTATGGCGGGAGCTTCGAATCAGGATAGCGAAGGATAAACAGGGTCAACCAGACCCTTCAACAGGGGTATAACTTTCCAGGAAATGCAACGAACCAGTTATATCAATAAATACCTGCCTGTTGCAGTATTGTATTTTTTTTTCAACTCCGTTTTTCTTCCGCTCGGTCTCCTTTATACCTCTATCCTGGCGCCCTTTTTCCTGTTTTGGGTTTACTATCAAAAGAGGCCCTCATGGCTGGGACATTTTCTGATCCTGACATTATTATTCGCCTGTATCCATTTTTACAACGGGGTGAACCCGGTGTACTATCTCCAGTCCTATCTCCTTCTGCTGGCGACCTTTATATTCTGCGTAGCATTTTATGTCTTTATTTCCAAGATCCGCGATTTGCGCCGGTTATTCAAAGACCTCCTGCTCATCAATGCTTTTTTGGTATTACTGGCACTGACCTTTCTGGCGATACCTGGATTAAGGGACATCGTTTGGTACAACAATACCATCACGAACGGCGTAAAAGATGTACTCAGGCTTAGGCTGTTTACTTATGAATCCTCTTATTATTCCACGCTGCTTGCCCCAATTGTACTCTATTATTGTTTGAAGGTGATGATTCTTAAACCGCTCCAGAAATGGCTGATCCTGCTCATGTCTACGATACCGATCCTTTTATCACTTTCTTTCGGGGTCATTC
The DNA here is from genome assembly GCA_963846405.1 of uncultured Chitinophagaceae bacterium. Taxonomy (GTDB): domain Bacteria; phylum Bacteroidota; class Bacteroidia; order Chitinophagales; family Chitinophagaceae; genus Puia. The sequence continues at coordinate 384,070 of CAWJVU010000001.1, forward strand.
TGAGCCTGATCGTCGCCATTGGTTCCGTGTATCTGTCGGACCTCAGGTTGTTGACGGAGAACAGGAAAGCGATCAGACGCATTATATTTTTCGGTGTGTTGGTTGTACTGGGGTCAATTATTCTCTACAAGGTCAGCCCCGGTAATGTTCTCTTCAAAAGGCTGGCCAACGTGTTCGGAGGGAAGGATACCTCGTTCAAGGGGAGGACGACCGATTCATTTTTTATCGCCTGGCAGATCGCCAAAATGAGGAGCATCTTATTCGGATGCGGCCTGGGACAGATCAAGGTCTTAGGCGTGGATGTGCTCCGGCACTTTTACCAATCCAATACCTACACGGTGGCCAATACCGCCATCCCTAACGTGCTTGCGGAGACGCTCGCCACGTTCGGCGTTGCCGGCTTGTTCCTGCGGCTTGGAACCGAGATATATTTCTTTTTCCGGACAAAAGTCTATAGGAACTATTACCGGCTCAGCCTCTTCGTGTTCATTTTCATTTATCAGTTTACCGGCAGCTATTTAACCAATATAGCCGAATATGTCATCTGGATACTGGCATTCACGCCGGGTCTTTTCCCGGAGTTTGACAAGGAGATCCATGTAGGGACACGGTCAACTGTAGACTTTCCGGACCTTGGAAAAACGTGATCTGTATCCGCGAACAATGGCGTCTAACCCGGCTTTCTGAAGTAATCTCGAAATGCGTATTGCAAGCACGTGTTTGCAGTAATACAATCGGTTGATGAATTTTCGGCGAGGCAAATAGGTGTTCTTGATCCGAAGCGTCTCACGACACCCCAGTTTCCATTGCGCATCGCTGATGCCCCCCCATCGCATGTTGGCCAGGACCGCTGGCACGTGAACAAACCTGGAACCGCCGGTAAGCAGGCGAAGAAGCAGGTCATAGTCCATGGCGCATTTATATTTCTCATCAAACAGACCGAATCGATCGTAACAATGCCGGCGAAGAAATACCGTTGGATGATTGATCGTCATTTCGTTCCGGAGATGGTGATGACTACCCTTTACGATAAAATCCCTGTTTTCTTCCTTCCAAAGCTGAAGATCGCCGTAAGCCACATCATAGCCCTCGATCTGACGGACTATCTTTTCTACGGCCTCTTTTTCATACCAATCGTCTGCATTGATGATCCCGATGATCTCGCCCTTCGCCATACGGATACCTTTATTGAAAGCATCGCTGATACCCCGGTCCTTCCCGCTGATGACGCAGGTGATCTGTTCTTTGAACCCGTCGACAATAGAAAGCGTATTGTCGGTAGATCCACCATCGACGATAATGTATTCAATATTGGGATAAGTTTGGGCGCCAACGCTACTGATCGTCTCCGCTATATGTTTTTCGCCGTTATACACGATGGTGATGATCGAAACCAGTGGATATTCACGCTTGTCCATAGATGAAACCCCTTTGCATATTCTAAATTCAGCCAGCAAAGTTCGCTCAAAAATGGGAAAAAACCCTAATTTGCCGCAAATCTGAGTCGTAATCTACATGTATGCGTGGCAGCAAAGACTGTTCTTTTATTCGGTGGTATCAGTCATCTTCACTACGCTGTTCGCCTGGTTCCATATCAATAGCTTTTGCATCATTCTGATGGTCGGCAGCCGGTTTTTATATCGGCCATTACATCTTTTAAGGACGATTTTTACCAAAAGGATATTCCTGGCTTACCTGGCTTTTTGCCTGGCGGGAGTGGCTGGATTTCTATATACCCGGAACCTGCAGACCCAGGCCAACGATGTGGCGAAAGAAGCTACGCTAATCGCCTTTGCGTTGGTGTTTTGTCTGGAAGGAAGTTTTTCCGGAGGAAGTTACCGGAAGTTACTGGATTGGTATTTTTTCCTGTTGCTGGCAGCTTCGGTATATTGCCTGGCTGTAGCCGTGCATAACTACCGGATTTCCGGGGATAGCTCCGTGTTCTTTTATCATTTGCTAACCAGGCCTATCGCTCAAAATGCCGTGTTCTATTCGGTGTATATCCTCTTCGGCCTGGTATTCCTCCTTGCACCCGGCGGAGCTCCCCTTGCCGGCAGATTGACGCCAAACGCCAGGATGTTGTTGCGTTACGGGCTGGCGGCCTTTTATCTCGGAATGTTAGTCCTGCTTAATTCCAAGCTTACGCTGGTGATCGGGCTTTTGGTCTTGTTGAATGCCATATTCCGGAAATACTCCTTTCGGACCCACCCCCGACCCTTACTGGCTGTCGCTGCGATACTGATCTTCCTGGTCTGCCTCCTGGGAATGACCGACAATCCCATTAGCAGGAGGTACAGGGAACTCGCGGCGGGTGACCTGGCGGTGGTCCGGCAGGAAAAATTCAATCCGGGAATGTATTTCAATGCAATGCAACTGCGCCTCCTCGAATGGCGCTTTGGATATGAGATTCTCCATGAGCGGAACGCCTGGTTGGTCGGTGTTAGCCCGGGGGATAGTCAGGAATTGCTTGACGATAAATATGTGGCCGCCAACATGTATATTGGCAATCCGGCCGACGGCCCGCACCGAAAGGTCCGGGGTTTCATCGGCTATAATTTCCATAACCAGTATCTGGAGACGCTGGTCAGGAGCGGATTGATCGGTCTTGCTTCCCTGGTAGTGATCTTCGTTCTACTTTTCGCGGATGCATACCGGCTAGGTACGAGGGAGGGGTGGTTTGTTGTGCTGACGCTTGCGGTGTTTTTCATTCCCGAGGCGCCGCTAACGATGCAACATGGGATTTTCCTGTTTTGCTTCTTCCCTCTTCTGTTGCTTTATGTACCCCAAAATGCGGAATAGGCCATTACTTCCCTATTTTTTACGAAATTGTATCCAAAACCGTTCGTCGCTGACCATGAAAAAATTTTTGAAGAGCGTTGCATTCAGAAGAACAATGGATTTATTGATGAGCCCTTTGACGTTGCTCGGAGCGATATGGTATAAGTATATCAGGACCGGAACGGTCAGACAAATGCCGGTGAGTGAAAGGATATTTATGTCCGTCGGCATGCTTCCGATCAGGGACCAGTACTACCAACCGCTGATTAACCCGGTCAGAGATCTGCAAAAGCCGCTGAATGAGCCCAGGTTACTGCCGGGCATCGATTGGAACCGGTCTGAACAGCTGGGCCTCCTGAAGGATTTCTGTTATCAGGAAGAATTGCTGGCGATCCCGTTCTCGGGAAAGGAGGAGCTGGTCTTTCATTACGACAATCCATCACTTTGCCCAACGGACGCAGAATTTCTTTACAATATCATCCGTCATTTCAAGCCGCGAAAGGTTATCGAGGTGGGCTGCGGGTACTCGACCCTGCTGGCGCTACAGGCGGAACGAAAGAACCTGGAAAAGGACGGATCCCGCCGTTGTGATCATGTTTGTATCGAACCTTATGAGATGCGCTGGCTGGAGAAGTTGGGCATCCGGGTGATCAGAACAAAGGTCGAGAATGTGCCCGTCGCCGTTTTCAGCGAGCTGGAAGCAGGGGATATCCTGTTCATCGATTCGTCACACATTATCCGGCCCCAGGGGGACGTATTATTCGAATTTCTGCAAATCCTTCCGATCCTTCAGCCAGGCGTATTGGTCCACGTCCATGACGTCTTTTCTCCCAGGGATTACCTGAAAGAATGGATCTTCGATCAGCATAGTCAGTGGAACGAGCAGTATCTGCTGGAAGCCTTTCTCACATTTAATCCGGAGTTCCGCATCATCGGAGCGGTTAACCTCCTGAAAAAGGAACATGCAAAAGAGTTGGCGGAGAAATGTCCAACCGGCGGACAACGCCCCGGTGAGGAGCCGGGGTCCTTCTGGATAATCAAAAATTAAACGAAATTACATGCTCAAAAGATCGGTGAACCGATGACAATAAGAAGATGAGAATACTGTTAAAATATCTGAAACCTTACCGCTGGACAATAGCGCTGGCCTTGCTGCTTGCCGCAATCAACCAGTGTTTTTCCATGCTGGACCCCTATTTCTTCGGGACGATGGGGCTGGACCATCTGGCGAATCACCCTTATGAATACGGTCATTTCGTGACCCTTGGTAACCAAAAGGTCTGGCAGAGGACAGGCCCGCGCACCCAGTCGCAATTCATCTGGGACGTTGTCAAATTCCTTGGCATCCTCATCAGCGTAGCCATGGTTAGCCGGATCGCCAAGGCCTTCCAGGATTATTTCGGCAAGGTCATCGTGCAGAAATTCGGGGCCACCATTTTTACCGACGGCCTGCGGCATTCGATGGGTCTTCCTTTTACCGAGTTCGAGGATCAGCGAAGCGGCGAGACCCTTTCAACGCTGACCAAGGTCCGGACGGATACCGAGAAGTTCATTATCGCTTTTATCAATGTGCTGTTCGGCATCCTGGTGGGCGTCATTTTTGTCAGTATATATTCTTTTTCGCTTCACTGGTCGATCATGCCGATCTATGTGCTCGGCATGATCCTGCTGTCCGTGCTGACGAGCCTGCTCAGCAAAAAGATCAAGCGCATCCAGAAGAACGATCGTGGCAGAGACCAATGCGCTGGCCGGCAGCACGACCGAGAGCCTCCGGAATATCGAGTTGGTCAAAAGCCTGGGGCTGACAGGATCAGGAGGTCAAGCGGCTGAACCGAAACACGTTCAAAATCCTGATCGCTGGAGCTGAGAAAGGTGAAAAGCATCCGGGCGCTGAGCTTTATTCAGGGCACCTTCGTGAATTTCCTCCGGCAGTGTATCATGTTCCTTTTACTTTGGCTGGTATTCAGGGGACGGCTGACCGGCGGCGAGGTAATGACCATGGTCTTTTATTCCTTCTTTATATTCGGCCCGTTGCAGGAGCTGGGGAATATCATCCTGTCCTATCGCGAGGCTGAGGCATCCCTGATCAATTTCGACAACCTGATGAAGAAGCAGCCGGAGCTGCCGCCTGTCCGATCCGCGTGCGGCTCGGCGCCATGTGCAAAGTCTAGTCTTTCGGAATGTTGTCTTCCGGCATCAGGACAGCGCAATACCGGGCAATCGACAATATCAGTTTCGAAGTCGGGCAAGGGTGAGACCATCGCTTTCGTCGGGCCGTCCGGGAGCGGTAAAACCACGCTGATGAAGCTGATCGTAGGGCTCTATCGGCCGCAAGCAGGGGAAGATCTTGTATAACGGGCTTTGAGGAAAACACAATCAATTTCGACGACCTGCGGCGGCAGATCGGGTTTGTCACGCAGGATACCCAGTTGTTCGCGGGTACCATCCGAGAGAATCTGTTGTTCGTCAATCCGGTGCGCGAGTGAGGCAGAATCTGACAGAGGCGTTGCGAAAGGCGTCCTGTACGAACCTGCTGGCGCGGGCGGAAAAGGGTATCGATACGATGATCGGGGAAGGCGGCCTGAAGCTGTCGGGCGGGGAGAAGCAGCGGCTGTCGATTGCCCGGGCCTTGTTGCGCAAGCCGGCATTGCTGATCTTTGACGAGGCGACATCCGTCGCTGGATTCGCTGACGGAAGAAGATATCACCCGGACGATCCGGGAGGTTTCTTCACAAGGGGACCAGATCACGATCCTGATCGCGCACCGGTTGTCGACGATCATGCATGCCGACCGGATCTATGTGCTGGAAAAAGGGGAAGTCGAAGAAGTGGGGACGCATGCGGACCTGCTGGCGTCGAAAGGATTGTATTATGCCATGTGGAGGCAGCAGATCGGTGAGCGGAAATATGCGGCGCCTGCGGCGCCGCCAGTCACCCTTAACTAATAACCCAATGCACTAGTAAAAACGTATGAGCTGGTTATCTGAACTCTATTCGGCGGTGGTGGCAGTATCCGGGAGGCGATACAGCAGGGCGCGGTCGATCATCGATCTGCGAACGGCTTATGAATACGATCAGGGACATATCCCGCGATCGCTCAATATTCCTGCGGACCGGATCAAGGCGAATATCGACCGGATACGAGACTTGCGGAAACCGGTGATCCTTTGCTGCGGACCCGGCGGCGGATGCTGGGAAGCGATGGATGTTTTGCGGAATGCGGGGCTGAAGCAGGTGATCAATGGCGGGAATTGGCAGAGCTTGCTTAGGAAAATCCAGGGATGATAACACGGTCTCCGATCCAAATTGATGCCGCCATTTCCGTTCCAAACCTGATCTTTGCAACTATGAACGAAAAAATAAAGGATATCATCGGGGAATCCGTTGCCGTGAAAACTTCCGTCCTCCACGACCCGTCCCTCCTTGACCGGGTCGGCCGGATCGTCGACCTGATCGTTGACCGGTTCCGCGCGGGTAACCATCTTTATTTCTGCGGCAATGGCGGCAGCGCCGCCGACGCCCAGCATCTGGCAGCCGAATTCTCCGGCCGCTTCTATATCGACCGGGAAGCACTCCCATCGGAAGCCCTGCATTGCAATACTTCCTATCTGACGGCCGTAGCCAACGACTACAGCTATGACCTGATCTATTCCCGGCTGATCAACGGGATCGGGAAAAAAGGGGATATCCTGGTAGGGATGTCGACGTCGGGTAATTCGGTCAATATCCTCAAGGCCTTTGAGACCGCGCGGGCGAAAGGCATCACGACGATCGGCATGACGGGTCAGGGCGGAGGGAAACTGGCGGCGCTCAGCGATCACCTGATCGATATCCCATCCCGCAATACGCCCCGCATCCAGGAGGCGCATATGCTGCTGGGGCATATTATCTGCCAGCTGGTGGAAGAAAAATACTTTTCCAAATAGCCATGGGGGGTATCAAAGAAGCGATCATTAAAGAAACGGCCACCAAAGAATCGACCATCAAGGAAGCGATCATCCTGGCGGGCGGACTGGGGACCCGGCTGCGGTCGGCCGTGCCCGATCTCCCAAAATGCCTGGCCCCGTAGGCGGTCGGCCCTTCATCGGATATGTGACCGATTATTTCCGCCGGGAGGGCATCGAGCGATTCATTTTTGCGCTTGGTTATAAAAGCGCCCATTTCGATACATTCTTCCGGACCGAATTTCCCCGATGGCGGCTATGCTGTCAGCCTCGAAGCGGAGCCGTTGGGCACCGGAGGAGCCATCCGCCAGGCCTGTGATCAAGTCGAAGGAAAGACGGTCCTGATCCTCAATGGCGACACCTTTTTCCGCATCGGGCTGCAGGACCTGACTGATTTCCACGCTGCCAAACACGCCGATTGCACCCTTTGCCTGAAACCGATGCAGGATTTTGACCGGTTTGGCGTAGTCGAACTGGCTGCTGACGATCGCGTAAGCCGGTTCCGGGAAAAACAGTATTATCCGGCCGGGTTGATCAATGGCGGTGTCTATGCGCTGGAAAAAGCGGCGCTGCTACACCGGGAATGGCCGAAGATATTTTCCTTTGAGAAGGATTATTTGGAAGCCAGCCGGGAAGAACGCCTTTACGGCCTGGTGCAGGACCGGTATTTTATCGATATCGGCATCCCGGAAGACTATCGGCGGGCCCACGAAGAACTCAACGAGCTATCATGATATACAGAAGCAAGGCGCCCTTACGCATCGGATTGGCCGGAGGCGGCACAGATGTCAGCCCATACAGCGACATCTACGGCGGAGCGATCCTGAATGCCACGCTATCGCTATACGCCCATGCGACCATCGAACCGCTCGATGATGACCGGATCATCCTGCAGGGGATCGACCGGCAGGAAGAGTTGCGATTTGAAGGCGGCGTAAGCCCGGAGACATTGCCGATCGATGGAAAACTGGATCTGCTAAAGGGCGTGTATAACCGGATCCGCCGGGACTATGGCTGGGCAGGAAAAGGTTTCCGTCTCTCCACTTTTGTCGACGCGCCGGCAGGCTCCGGTCTGGGCACTTCTTCCACGCTGGTCGTCGCCATCATCGGCGCCTTTGCGGAAATGATGCGGCTGCCGCTCGGAGAATACGATATGGCGCATCTCGCCTACGACATCGAACGAAAGGACCTGCGGATGGCCGGCGGCCGACAGGATCAATACGCGGCCACCTTCGGCGGGGTCAACTATATGGAATTCTATAAAGAAGACCGGGTGATCGTCAATCCGCTTCGCGTGAAGCAACAATATCTTTTTGAGCTGGAGAACAACCTGCTCCTCTACTATACCGCTACCAGCCGCGAGTCGGCCCGCATCATCGAGGTGCAAAGCCGCAATGTCGTCGAAAAGAAGGAAAGCTCGATCGAGGCGATGCACCAGCTGAAAAATCAGGCCCAGCTGATGAAAGAGGCGTTGCTGAAGGGTCGCATCCATGAGATCGGGCAGATCCTGGACTTCGGTTTCCGGCAAAAACAACAGATGGCCGAAGGGATCACGAATGACTACATCGACAATATCTACGAGCAGGCAAAAAAGGCGGGCGCCACGGGCGGGAAGATTTCCGGTGCGGGTGGAGGCGGCTTCATGACGTTCTATTGCCCCGGGATATCCAAGTATCGCGTGATGGAGGTGCTGGCCGGTCTGGGCGGTCGCTGTCAACCCTACAACTTTACCGGGCACGGGTTGACGACCTGGACGGTATGACGACCCGCGCCTCGCGACGACCGAACGGTGCAACGATCCGCGCCTCACGTCGACCAGAACGGTGCAACGACCCGCGCCTCGCGTCGACTCGCCGGGTGTGAAAAAACTTACCTAATTTTACCGCATGCCCGCTAACGACAGACCAAGCTATCTCTGGAGTATTCTCACGATGAGATGTCCGCGTTGCCGGCGCGGAGCGATGTTCTCGCAACCCAATCCCTGGAAATTGAACGAGATCACCAAAATGCCGCACAACTGTCCGGAGTGCGGCCAGCCGTTCGAACTGGAGGTCGGCTTCTGGTATGGAACCGGCTACGTCAGCTATGGTTTATCCTTTGCCATCTCCGTGGCTTCCTTCGTCGCGTGGTGGGTCATAATCGGTATGTCAACGCAGGACAATCGCTTCTTTTGGTGGCTTGGGTTTAACGCGGTCCTGCTCATTATTCTGCAGCCGTGGCTCATGCGGTTGAGCCGGGTGATCTGGCTCTATTTCTTTGTCTACTATGACCCCGACTATAAAGCAACGGCTGTAAAAAAATTCGATTACGAGTCCGAAAGCTATTTTCTACCAAAGGAAGGGGGAGAAGACACGGCACAAAAAAAGCCGTCCTGAACGTTCGGACGGCCTCCATCAGCCTATCGGTTGATTGGGTTAGTATCTTCTTTTAACGTAAAACAGGTAATATTATTACTATTTTTTTAATACAACCGTAAAAACGGACCCTTCCCCAACCGCGCTTTCACAAGAGATCTGCCCGTTGAGCTCCTGACAGATCCGTTTGACGATGGCCAATCCAAGTCCGTTTGACGCTTCACCGTTGGTAGGTCTCGAAGAGATCTTGCTATATTTGTTAAAGAGGTGGGGCAGATCGTCGGGCTGAATCCCTACCCCCTCGTCCCGCACCTTGATGCTGACCGCGTCCCTGTCCTCACTAACGCTCATCCAGACATTTTTACCCGTCTCCGTATATTTGATGGCATTGGATAACAGGTTATCCAACATTCGTCCCAGCAGCTGCGAATCGCTGAGAAAATATATAGTCCGGTTCGGAAATTCCAGGTGCAGCTGGATATTCTTACTGGCGGCAACCGGCATGAAATTATCGAGACGCAACTCGGCAAAGATGCGCAGGTCCATATTCTCGAGCTTGACCTTATGCTGATTCGTCTGTGCCTTTTCCACGTCGAGGATATGGCGGATCAACCTTTCCCCGTAGTGGGTAGCCTGGCCGATCCGCTCCAGGGCCTTTCGCTGGCTATCGGTCAGGTTGTCCCGTTCGTTCAGCAGCAATTGCTGCCACATCCCGATACTGGCAAACGGCGTGCTGAGGTCATGCGACACGATACTGATCAGGGAGTTCTTTTCATAATTCAGCTCGGACAAACGTTCGTTCTGGCGAACAATTTGCTCATTGGTCAGCATGAGCTGCCGGTTGGCCCTGCGCTTAAAGATGAACAAAACGGCGGCGGCGACTGCGATCATCAGCAGGCTTATTGCCATGATCAGGATGACCCTGAAGTGGAATTTCTGCTGGTTGATTTCCGCTTCCAACACCAGTTTTTCGTTCTCTCTTTGCCGTGCCTGGAATTTCTCCTGCAGCTCGGCAGTGGCTTTGTACGTTTCCGCGTTGACAAGTGCAGTGTCGAGGCTGTACCATTGGCGTTGGTATTCCCAGGCTTTCTTATAGTCGCCCCGATGCTGGTACAGTTGGGCAAGGATCTGGTAACTATCGCTTTCTTTACTCCGGGAATTCAGTTCCTGCGCGATCTGTAATGCCTGCTCCGCATATTTACCGGCAGAATCATACCCCCCTTCTTCCGAGTAAGAATCGGCCAGATTAAGGACGTCGAGCCAGATATCGGCGGCGCGGGACGGCGAATGCCCGGCCAGGTCATGGTTGTAATTGGCGCTGAAATAACCGATCGACTGAGCGTATTTCTTCAGATAATAGTAGGTATTGCCAAGATTATTGTAGAGGTTCGTCAGGTCAGCGGTCCCGCTTTCCTCTAACGGTTTGCCGACCCGCAACCCTTCATTGAGGAAGAGCAGAGCGCTGTCGTACAGTCCCAACCGGTTATAGATCGCGCCGAGATTGATGTAGCAATTGAGAAGTGAATGCGCGTTGCCAAGCTTCCGGTTCAATCGAATACATTCCTGGTAGATCTCCTTGGCTTTCCCGGGTTGCCTCATATCCTGGGTATATACCGCGGCCAGGTCGGCCAGGATCTTGGTCTGATGTTCGATATAACCCGAACGCCGCGCAGCTTCGAGCGCCTGGAGATAGAAGTTGATCGCCTGGGTATAGTCGGCTTTATTCTCGTAATAATACCCATAAAGCCGTAGCGACATGACCTTCGCTTCCGGCCAATGATCGGTATCGTAGCTGTGGCTGATATAACGGGCATAGTAGCCGATAGAATCGGTCCTTGCTTCCGTCAGCTTCATGCTGTGGTAGTAGATATGTCGGAGGTTAGCCGAATCTGCCTGACCATAGAAGGACAAGGGGGGGAGCAAGAACAGCAAGGGTAATAGGCGTCTCACGGGAAAGACCGTTCATTTCACTCAAGATAGGCATCTTTCCGCAATTCGGTGAAACCGCGATCCTCGGCCAAACACGCAATCCGGCCCCGAAACCGCGATCCTCCCCGGGCTAATCCGTGAGATTGTTTCGCAGCGCGAACTTGACAAGACCGACGGTATTGTTAACCCCTAATTTTGCGATCAGGTTTTTCCGGTGCGTCTCCACCGTACTTACGCTAAGAAATAATTTTTCGGCTATCTCCGCATTGCTGTATTCCTTACAGATCAGCCGAAGCACTTCGAGCTCGCGCCGGGAAAGGATCTCGTCTATCTGTCTGTCTTCAATCGTAATGGTGTTGCGGAAATCTTCGTCACGATCGCCGATATGGATTTCCTTGCTGAAGTAACGTCCGCCATCGTATACGGACCGCAGCGCCACCAACAATTCGTCCAGGGAAGCATTCTTCAAAATGTAGCCCTGTATATTGTATTTCGCCAGCTTATGCACGTATCGGGTGCCCCGCAATAACGTAAGGTAAATGATTCGCAGGTCGGGATAAGCAGCCCTGATCTGCTGGACGATCTCTTCTTCCGGCATATCCGGCAAATACACATCCAACAGCAGGATGTCGGCCTCCAACCCCTTCTGGACGCATCCCAGGAGCTCCTTGCCGGACGTCGCTGTACCGGTGACTTCAATGCCTTCCTGCTTGTTTAGCAGCAAGGCCAGTCCTTCTAAGTAGATTTCATGATCATCGGTAATAAAAACTCGAATCATCGTGTAAAAGTAGATTCCGTAAGTATTTCAACTACAAGGCAAGTTAAAACTATTTATGATATGAAGGACTAAAAAGGCCCCCTAAAAGGGGGCCTTCTAAAAAAATGAGTGCGGTGTGTTATTTCCTAATTAAGATTTTCTATGATGCCCGCAATGCCCTGCCCGCCTCCGACGCAAGCCGTGACGATCCCGTATTTTTTATCCAGCCGCTTCATATCGTGGATCAACTGAATGGTCAGCTTGCAGCCGGTACAGCCGAGCGGATGACCCAGCGCGATAGCACCGCCATTGATATTGACGATATCCGGATTGATCTCCAGCTTTCGGATGACGGCCAGCGCCTGCGACGCAAACGCTTCGTTCAACTCGACCAGATCGATCTGCCCGAGGTTCATACCCGCCTGCCTCAGTACGCGCGGAACGGCTTCGACCGGGCCGATCCCCATTATCCGCGGATGGACACCGGCTGCCGCACAAGCTACGAGCCGGGCAATCGGTTGCAACCCGAGCTCTTTTACCATCTTCTCGCCCATGACGACGACAAAGGCGGCCCCATCGCTGGTCTGGGAGGAATTGCCGGCCGTGACCGAGCCACCGGCAGCGAAAACGGGTTTCAGCTTCGCCAGGGCGTCAAGCGATGTATCCGCCCTCGGGCCTTCATCGGTATCGACCATATAGGTCTTCTTCTTGCGGCGGCCCTCTTCATCCACGTACACCTCCTCCACCGGCAGTGGCAGGATGCCGTTTTTGAAAAACCCGCTTTGGATCGCACGGATCGCTTTCTGATGAGAGTTGTACGAAAAAAGGTCCTGGTCCTCCCGGTTCACATCATATTCTTTAGCCACTGCCTCGGCAGTGAGGCCCATGCTAAGGTAATAGTCCGGTTCGTCGGCGGCAATCGAGTAGGCGGGCACCGTTTTCCAGCCGGACGTGCGGCACCATACTCATGCTTTCCGTCCCGCCGGCAATGATACAATCCGCCATCCCGGTGCGGATCTTGGCGGTGGCCATGGCAATGGTCTCCAGGCCGCTTGCGCAATACCGGTTGACCGTCACACCCGGGGCATGAATGCCCACCGCGCGGGCGGCGATAATCCGGCCCACCTGGAGCCCCTGTTCGGCTTCGGGAACGGCATTCCCAACGATGACGTCATCTACCCGATGCGGATCCAACTGCGGAACGGAAGCGAGCAGACTTTTGATGACGGTGATCGCCATATCGTCGGGCCGGTAGAAGCGAAATTTACCGCGTTTGGATTTTCCGACCGCCGTGCGGTAACCGGCTACAATATATGCTTCCTGCATAGGATTATTTTTTTTGGTTGTTTATGCAACTTTACGGTCATAAAGGTAAGAAATTTTGATGGATACGTATCTTCGTGCCCAACCGGGCTGCGCCCGGTTCGTCCACAAGCCCGATAGGCCGCAGTGGACAGACATGATCAATGTTGAGTTAAAAAATTTCATTTAAAACTATTTTTTAGCGAAATCCTGATGTACAAGATATTGCGTTCGATCCTTTTCTTTTTTCCGGCCGAAGAGGTTCATCACTTCTCCATGCAATGTCTGAAGCTGTTATGCGCATGGCGGCCGGGCAGAAAACTGGTGGAGTGGGCGTGCAAGCCGGAGGGAGGGATCGGGTCGTCCGTTGATAACCGATCATCCTCCAAAGAAACGAACCGGTTGTCGCGGGAAGTTTTCGGTCTGACCTTCCCAAACCCGGTCGGTCTGGGCGCCGGCTTTGACAAAAATGCATTGTATCTGCGCGAACTCGCGGCCCTTGGATTTGGCTTCGTCGAGATCGGGACCGTAACGCCGCTGGCGCAGGAGGGAAACCCGAAACCACGTTTGTTTCGCCTGCCACAGGACGAGGGATTGATCAACCGGATGGGGTTCAATAATGACGGGGCAGATGTGATCGCGGATCGGTTGCGCCGATGGCGTGACCGGCCCACAGCACCACTGATCATCGGTGGAAATATCGGGAAGAACAAGGTTACGCCGAATGAAGACGCATGGAAAGATTACGAAACCTGCTTCCGGGCCTTATATTCCTATGTCGACTATTTCGTCGTCAATGTTAGCTCTCCGAATACGCCCGGACTGCGCGAACTCCAGGAAAAGAGCGCCCTGCGGGGGATACTCACGAATCTGCAAACGCTAAATGGGCGGCTGTCGGTCCACCATAGTATCCGCCCGAGACCTCTCCTCCTAAAAATCGCACCCGACCTTACCCCGGAACAGTTGGACGATGTGATCTCGCTTGCGTTGGAAATCCGGCTGGACGGACTCGTCGCCACCAACACGACCACAAGCCGTCAGGGATTGTTGACTCCTTATAACAGGGTCGAGGCGGCCGGAGCGGGTGGGTTGAGCGGCGAGCCCTTAAAGAAACGGTCCACCGAAGTCGTGCGTTATCTGTGCCGGAATAGGAAAGGGCAAATTCAGGTCATCGCTTCCGGCGGTATTTTCACCCGGGAAGACGCCTGCGAAAAGCTCGACGCCGGCGCATCGTTGGTGCAGGTGTGGACCGGGTTTATTTATGAGGGGCCATTTGTGGTAAGGAGGATACTCAAGGATAGTTGATCACAGGATTAGCCGCGTTATTTCGTTAGTGCGCGCAGTACATTTCGCGCGAACCCCTATTTTTGTAAGCTAACTAACCTCGAATGCATGCACTATTCAGTGTGGATTCCCTTGTAAGTCTCTTCACGCTCATCGTCCTGGAGATCGTATTGGGGATCGATAACGTCATCTTTGTTTCGATATTGATCCTCCGGCTTCCGGTGTCGCGGCAACGCGATGCCCGGCTTGTGTGGGTGATCGCCGGTATGCTGATCCGCTCGGGTCTCCTGCTGTGCCTCGGTTGGCTGGTAACCAACGGCAACCGGCCGCTTCTGACAATCGCGGGACACGGGTTCAGCGCCCGCAATCTTGTGCTGCTGTCAGGTGGCCTATTCCTGCTCTATAAGACGGTAGGAGAGCTCCACAACCGCCTGGAACCCGGCAGTACCGGAGAGACGCCCTCCAGCATACCGGATCACCGGAAATTCATTGCGATCGCGGGTCAAATCGTGCTGGTGGATACCTTATTTTCCTTTGACAGCATTATCACCGCTATCGGGCTGGCGCAGCAGGTAGCGGTAATGATCACTGCGGTTGTGATCGCCATGATCCTGATGTTCTTTTTCTCGGCCGGGATCGCCAGTTTCATCAACCGCCGCCCCACCTTAAAAGTATTGGCCCTGTCCTTTCTGCTGATGGTGGGGTTCAGCCTCGTCTTTGACGGCCTGGAGCCGCTGCATCATACGCATATCGACAAAGGCTATATTTATTTTTCGATGGTTTTTGCATTTGGCGTAGAATTGCTAAATTCCCGGATAAAAAAGAAGGCGACCCCCAAATAGCCTGGTCACGCCAAGAAAATCCTTTTGCCATGCCCAACACCGATCCCCGAGTCGACGCCTACATTTCGAAATGTGCAGAATTTGCCCGGCCCATCCTGGCGCATTTGCGCCAACTGGTGCATAAGGCCTGTCCCGCAGCAAGCGAAACGATCAAATGGGGCATGCCTTTCTTCGAATACAGCGGCAGCCTGCTCTGCAATATGGCCGGCTTCAAACAACATTGTTCCTTCGGTTTCTGGAATGCATCGCTTCTGAAGGATCCCGAAGGTGCGGTGCAGGTAAAAAACAGAACGTCCATGGGTCATTTCGAACGCATCACCTCTCTCAAAGATCTGCCCCCGGACAAGACCATATTGGCCCTGATCAAAGAGGCGGCGAAACTCAACGAGCAGGGGATAAAGAAACCGGCCAAAACCACAGAGCCCAAAAAGGTCCCGCCGACACCACCCGCCCTCACCGCCGCATTAAAAAAGAATAAAACGGCAAAGGCCAAATTCGACAAAATGCCGCCCTCCCACCGGCGCGAGTATATCGAATGGATCACCGAAGCCAAAACGGAGCCAACCCGCGACAAACGGATTGCCACGACCATCGAGTGGGTCCTGGAAGGGAAATCCAGGAACTGGCAGTACAAATAAGTCACCCGATACAAAGCAGCGTAGCCGCAACAACTCCGGCGGTCTCCGTCCTCAGCCGATTCTTCCCCAACGTAACCGGAATATACTGCCGGGCCAGCGCAGCAGCGGCTTCCTCCGGCGTAAAATCCCCTTCAGGGCCGATCAGGATCAGCGTTGATCCGACTCGCGGCACGGGGTAAACAGTTACCGAACGCTCCTCCATCCGGGCGACCAGCCGACGGTCGAATCCCGCACCTTCGAGCAGCTGCGGCAGCGGCGTTGCCGGCCGCAGGACCGGCAGCCAGACCTGCTGGGACTGAAGAAGCGCGCTGACCAGGATATTTTGAAGCCGATCGGGTCGGAGGTGCTGTCGCTCGGTCCGTTCGGTCATCAGGGGGATAATCTCCGCGACGCCGATCTCGGTAGCCTTTTCCAGGAACCATTCGAAACGGGAAGCGTTTTTGAGCGGGGAGATTGCCACCGTTACTTTTCGCTCCGGCGGCGGGTGGACTTCAACCGACCGGACAGTGACCCGGCATTTCTTCTTATGGGCTACTTCAACCGCTGCCGTAAGCAAGGCGCCTCTGCCATCGGTCAGGTTCAGCATTTCACCTGCCTCCATCCGGAGCACCTGGACGATATGGCGGGAGTTGTCTTCATCCAGCTCCATCGCCTGAACTCCCGGCTCGTAGGAGGACGTGTAAAATATCGGAAGCGCCATGACTTGGAACGGTAATTCGTCTTAGAATGGAGATTCGTCGTCATCCACCGGCAAGTCCTTCATCCGGCTGCCGTGCCTGGATATACAGATGGGCGCCGCCGCCTTCAGCGCCTGGAACCGGTTTCCAATTGCCGCCGCCAGGCAGTCCGATCCCGCCGAAGTCATCGTCGCCGTATTCGGTGAATTTCTGAATATGCAGCAGCGCCCGCAGCTTGATCGTGTCCAGCGAGCCGTTCCGGTGCTTGGCAATCTTCACATGCGTCTCCCCCTTATTGCTTTCGCCCATTTCGTTGGCGGTGATCCCATAATATTCAGGACGGTACAGGAACATGACCATATCGGCATCCTGTTCGATCGCGCCCGATTCCCGCAGATCGCTTAACTGGGGGATCTTCTCCCCTTCTTTTCGGGATTCGACGGCGCGGGACAATTGGGACAGCGCGATAATGGGAACCTGGATCTCTTTGGCCAGCCCTTTCAGATCGCGGGAGATCCGGCTGATCTCCTGTTCGCGGTTGCCGTTCCGGTTATCGCCCGTCCCACTCATCAGCTGCAGGTAGTCGATGATGATGAACCCGACATTGTGTTTGTTCTTGAGACGGCGGCATTTCGCCCGTAATTCAAAGATATTCAGGGCCGGCGTATCGTCGATGAAGATGGGCGCCTTGGCCAGCCGGTCTATCCCTTTTTTGTACAGCTGCTTCATTTCATGCTCTTCGAGCCGGCCGCGGGCTATCTTTTCCATGAAGATCTCACTCTCGGCACTTAAGATTCGCTGGACAAGCTGGGCAGAGCTCATTTCCAGGCTAAAGAACGCTACCGGCACCGGTTTTGTCGGATGCAACGCCGCATTCCGGGCAAGATTGAGCGCAAAGGCTGTTTTCCCCACTGACGGCCGGGCGGCGAGGATGATGAGGTCGGTAGGCTGCCATCCATAGGTTATTTTATCAAGGCTGGGGAATCCGCTTGGAACGCCGGTGATCTCCTCCTGCTTGTGTCGCAGGTCTTCGATCCGCTGGATCGTCTTGACCAGGACGGTATCGATGCTGTCGAAGTTCTTCCGGAGGTGGTTGTTCGTGATCTCAAACAGCTTGCTTTCGGCGTCATCGAGCAGGTCAAAAACATCCGTACTGTCCTCATAGGCATCGCCGATGATCTCGCCGCTGATGCGAATCAGCTCCCGCTGGATGAATTTCTGCAGGATGATCCGGGAATGTGTCTCAATGTTGGCGGTGGAGACGACGGCATTGGTCAACTTGGTAACATAATATGCCCCGCCGACCATTTCCAGTTCCTGCCTCAACCTCAGCTCCTCCACAACGGTGAGGATATCAATCGGCTGGCTTTTCTGAGCCAGCCCTTGCATGGCGCGGTAGATCCGCTGATGGCCTTCCAGGTAGAAACATTCGGGCTTCAGGATCTCCACAACCGTGTCGAAAGCGCCGGTTTCCAGCATAATAGCGCCGAGTACGGCCTCTTCGAGTTCCTTTGCCTGGGGGGGTACTTTACCGTAAACCATCGTGCCAAGATCTACGGAAGGCTTACGCCTGAGCTTATTTCGGTCCTTGTTCAGGTTCAGATTAGTGAGATCCATAATGAGTCAACCGTCCAAAAAAAATTAAGAAATAGGGTGTCCAGCCTCTATTGTCCCTTTTCGGGACCGTGCTCATTGGGTTCTCTCCAGGCCATGCTTTTATTAAGATATTGTTACGGCAACATGAACAGAATGTTATCCCTTTGAGACAGGAGGGCGAATATAGAACTCCTGATCTTTAACAAAGAAAAATTTCTTTTTCTATATTTTTCCTATAGAAATCCACCTGTTTATCCACCGTCCACCCACCTTTACGCACAGTCCCCAACGAGCTATCCACAATTTAAAAAAGTTTTCAGTTCTTTTCGCAACAAAATTCACACTTCTTGTGCAGAAAGAATTCAGGGCAAATATTTTGCCGGGAAACCGAAACTACAGAATGCAGTTTCATCGGTTTTGCGGCTTGTTGTTCGGATTTTTCGGGTCTTTCGGGTCTTTCGGGTTATTTGGATTCGGTTTCTTTTGCTTGTTCTTTGGCTGCTGACCTTGTGGGGGCAGCGGTTTGGACACGGTGCTGTTGGTTGCCGGCTGATTCACAGGCTGATGGACCGGCTGATTTGTCGGTAGACTGACCGGCTGACTTCACCGGCTCTCGGACAGGTGGATTCTCCGGCTGACTTACCGGCTTCGGATTGTAAACCGTCGTATTCACCGGCCGGACATTCGTCAAGGGCTGAACACGCGCCGGAGCAGGATGGAATGAAGTTCCACCAGTACCGCCACCCGCCTGCTGCGCATTGATCTTTGGCCGGTAGATCGCCAATCCTCCTCCGCCGCCCGATACCCCTCCATTGGAGACGGCGCCGGGCGCATTGCTTTCCCGAACCGGGACAGGCCGCAGCGGAGTACCGGTAACGCGTGACACTTCCCCCGGATCAGGACCACCTGCATAGTTGTTGACGCGGGTGTTGTTGACCACCGTCGTATTACTATGCGTATTGTTGACTACGGTCGTGTTCCGGATAATCGTGGTGTTGTTGATGATCGTGACGTTCTGCTGCTCGCTGACGTAGTAATTGTTGATGTGCGGGCTGGTCACATATTGATGCGGAACAAAGCACCAATAGTGCGGCGGCGGATTATAGCCGCCACCGGCGGCGACGGTAACGCTTACATTCGGACCCAGCGGCGCCCAGCCATAATAATCGGGGCTCCTCCGCCAACTCACCCAGGCCGGCGCCCACTCGTTACCGGGCATCCACATCCAGCCATAACCCTCTTCATAAAACCAGCGACCGTAATGGAACGGCGCCCAACCCCAGGAATAGTCGGAGGCCCATGTCCAGCCTTCATCGGTATACACCCAGTTGCCGTTGCTGGCATACGGTCTGAAATCCGGGCCAACATTCGGCATCCAGACATATCCGTATTCCGGGTTATTGATCCACTCGCCGTATGGGCTCAACGCATCGTAGAAATTCTGATAAGAGACTTCGGGAGGAGGAGGCGGCGGCGGGGCGGGGCTTTCAACGACAACATGGGTCGGTCCGCAGGAAAATTGAACAAAGAGCAACAGGGCGATCAGCGCATAACACAGCTTACGCATAAAACAATTTTTAGGTGGTTTTGATAAGTGAGTAGCAGGAATCATGCAAATTACAGTCCATTTTGATGCATTAACGATTGATCCCCAAATTCTGACAGATTTACAATTGTTGTCATGTCGGTCACACTTAACGGTGCCGTAGACAATTTGTTTTGGGCCGGATTCCGTATTCTTCAATTACCTCAATTACCTTTGCAAACCAACCAAACCGGCCGGAGGCCGGTTCATTGACATAAATGGTGTTGCGACAGAATCGGGCGAAGCGAAGATTCCGTTCATTTCATTTTTTTCCGGGATTTTTCGCCCAAATCTAAAAAACGGTTATGACCATCAGTTACAATTGGCTTTGTGATTATTTGCCGGTAAAAATCGAGCCCGATCGGCTTGCCCGGATCCTGACCTCCGTCGGCCTGGAAGTGGAAGGGCTGGAGCAATACGAATCGGTCCGGGGAGGATTGAAGGGACTGGTGATCGGTGAAGTGCTCGAATGCGGGCCTCATCCCAATGCGGACAAATTAAAGCGGACACGGGTGAATACCGGCGGCCCCCAGCCGCTTTCCATCATTTGCGGTGCGGCAAATGTAGCTGCGGGGCAGAAAGTCGTCGTGGCGCTCCCCGGCACGACCATCTACCCCATGAACGGCGAGCCCCTTACCCTGAAAATAGCAAAGATCAGGGGCGAGGAAAGCCATGGGATGATCTGCGCCGAAGATGAGATCGGACTGGGTGAAAGCCATGCCGGTATCCTGATCCTTCCGGCAGACGCGCCCGTGGGAACTCCCGCAGCCGATTGGTTCAAACCCTGGTCGGACACGCTGATCATGATCGGCCTAACCCCCAACCATATGGATGCCATGGGCCACTGGGGAGTTGCACGGGATGTCTGCGCCTGGCTATCGCACCACGAGAACAAAGACTACCGTCCCATAAGTCCCTCGGTGAATCCCTTTACCATCGACGCCAATTCACTTCCCGTCGCCGTTAGCATCCTTAACCCCGGAGCTTGCGGCCGTTATTCCGGTCTCAGCATAACGGGGATCACCATCAAAGAATCCCCCCGATGGATGCAGGAGCGACTGAACGCCATCGGGATCCGGTCGATCAGCAATATCGTCGACATCACCAATTTTGTCCTGCATGAACTGGGCCAGCCCCTGCATGCATTTGACCTGGATGCGATCAAAGGCCGGGAGATCATCGTGCGGAATCTGCCGGAGGGGACCCCATTCAAAACGCTGGACGAGAAGGAGCGGAAACTGTCCGCGGAAGACCTTATGATCTGTGATGCCGAAGGCGGCATTGCCATGGCCGGCGTTTTTGGCGGTCTCCATTCCGGGATCGGCAGGTCCACCCGGAATATCTTTCTGGAAAGCGCGTGGTTCAACCCGACGGGCATCCGAAAAACCTCCTTCCGGCATGGGCTGCGCACCGACGCCGCCCTGCACTTCGAAAAGGGAATGGATATTTCCGGCACGGTCCATGCACTGAAAAGGGCGGCGCAGTTGATCCGGGATCACGCCGGTGGCGGGGTCGCTTCGGAGATCGTGGATGTCTATCCCGGGAAAAAAGAGAAACCGCTCGTCGAATTAACCTTTGCCTATTTGAAAAAGCTAAGCGGAAAACAATATGCACCCGATGCAGTGAAGAAGATCCTCGTCAGCCTGGGATTCGGGATCACCCGGGAAGAGGACAGCGGCCTGCAGATCTCGGTGCCGTGGCACAAGCCGGACATCACGCGTGCCGGCGGACGTTGTGGAGGAGATCATGCGGATCGACGGACTGGATAATATTGCAATCCCCGCCGCTATTACGGTGTCTCCTTCGGTGGAGAAAGATCCGTCCGCTGCGGCCTGGAGGCGGGAGACCGCAAGCTGGCTGGTAGGCCAGGGATTCAACGAGATCCTGACCAACTCGATCACCAACAGCGCGTATTTCGGCGAAGACGAGCTGAGATCGGCGGTCAAAATGATCAATAACCTGAGCGCCGAGTTGAATATCATGCGGCCTTCGATGCTGGAGACCGGATTGGAATCCATCGCCTGGAATCTCAACCGCAAAAGTGGCCGTCTCCGGTTCTTTGAATTCGGTAAAACCTATTCGACTTCAGGGGTGGGGAAGTACGCTGAAACCAACCATCTTTGTTTGTATCTGACCGGGGAACTGACCGAAGACACCTGGAAGGGAAAAGGGGGACCGGTCGATATCTTCTTTCTAAAGGGGTTGTGCGAGCGATTGTTTGAGGTATTGGGACTGCAATTTCCCGGTTGGACCCAGAACGACATTTCGCACGATAAGCTGACGACAATGCTGGCCGCGACCGTCGGTGAATTGACCTTGCTGGAAGTCGGTGCAGTGGATCCGAAGGTTTTAAAGAAGTTCGATATCCGTCAGCCGGTACTGTTTGCCGATTTTCGATGGGATGGCGCGATCTTGCTGGCCGAGGCCAGGAAGATCGAATTTAGGGAATTGCCCCGTCAGCTGCCGGTATACCGGGACCTCGCGATGATTGTCGGAAAAACGCTGCTATGGAAGGACGTTGAGGCAGCGATCCGAAGCACGCGGCTGGACAAATTGCGGGATATTCGGCTTTTCGATATATTTGAAAGTGAGAAATTGGGGTCAGACAAGAAATCGGTGGCGCTGAGCCTCACATTTCTGGACGAGGAGAAAACCCTGACGGATAAGGAGATCGATGGGATGGTCGCCCGGATTATGACCGCCCTCGAGAAAGAGGTGCACGCTGAGATCCGGAAATAATCGCGCTCATTCCTACCCTAAGCGCAAGCCGAATCGCCGCATCCTATCCATCGAGCTTCATCCTATCCATCGATTTGTATTCAAAGCGCATATGAGTGACGATAACCCGATCGAAGGTCAGATCCAACGAATACAGGATAAGCTGCAGCAATTGCTCCGGCAGCGGGACTTCCTTTTGAAAGAGAATGGCAAACTAAGAGAAGAGCTGCGCAAGACACAGGAAGGTCAGGCCGACGATACCAGGCGGCTGGAACAACTGAAGCAACAGGTAGAGGTCTTAAGGGTGACGAAAACGGCGATGAGTGAAGGGGAAAAAAGGGAGTTGGAAAAAAGGCTGGGCCAGATACATCCGGGAAATTGACCGGTGTATTGCATTGTTAGGGGAGTGATCAGGTCAAACTTCAAACTCGTTTGACGAGCCGCAACTTCATTTCATCCTGACCCCGGAAAATCTCCAGAGTGTAGACACCGTACGGCAAGTCGTTAAGGCCATTCCAGTCCAGCTCCTGCTGGTCTTTCTCGACCTCTGTCTCGAGTGCGCTGCAAACGATTCCGGTATCATCACTGAGGACAGCGCGCAACATACATTTTTGTGAATCGCCAACCTGAAAGGTCAGGTGGTCAATAAAGACGGGGGATTTGACTTTTAGGAACATGGCTGCTGTAGTTTTTATATAGGGTATTGGTGAGCAAACATTAGTTTAATCGAGTAATGAATTAATGGGTACTTCTCCAGCCACGTTTCGCTTGTGCACAAGGTGTGGATAAATATATAACAACTATTTGATGTATGCAAGATTTAATGACAATTAATGTGGTAATAGGTGATCGCACTTATCGGATCAAGATAGAACCACCCGATGAAGAGATCGTCCGAAAGACTTTACGGACGATAAATGACAAGATTATTGAATATAAGACCCAGTTTGCCGGCCGGGATATGCAGGATTATATCGCCATGGTCCTCCTTTGGTACGCCACCCAGGCAGTACCCGGCGGTCGGGGGAACGGGCAATACGCCGCTATTGGAGGCGCTGAGCCGGATGGAACAGCAATTGGACAAGGCCTTATAAGAGAAGTTTTTCCCGTATCTTCGCCAACTAACACAAATGGACCCCGAAGTCCAGAGGTGCCAGGCCGCCCAGAGGGGGCACGTATCATTTTTACACAAGCTGGATTTGTTTCGTAAATCTATGATTGTGAACGTTTTAAACTAGGAATAAATGGAGGCTATCATAGCGGGAGCTATCGCCTTGGTCCTTGGGATCATCGCCGGAAAGTTCCTTTTCGCCAAAAACACGACCAAAAAGCTGGAAGAGGCCGAAGCGCAGGCCAAAAAGATCAGTCACGGACGCACAAGTTGCCGCCGAGAACCTGAAAAAAGAGAAATTACTGGAAGCCAAAGAGAAATTTGTCCAGTTGAAAGCCGAACACGATAAGGAGGTGCTGGAAAAGAACCGGCGGGCGAATGATGCTGAATCCCGCATTAAGCAGAAGGAACAGAGCATCAATCAGAAACTGGAGAACCTGGACAAGCAGGCGAAGGATAACGATACCATCAAGGAGAATCTTACCCGCCAGATCGAAGTGGTCAATCTGAAGCGGACAGAGCTGGAAAAGCACCAGGAGGAACATATCCGCCGCCTGGAAAAGATCGCCGCCTTGACGGCGGAAGAAGCCAGGTCGCAGCTGATCGAGAGCCTCCGGCAGGAAACCCAGACCCGTGCAATGGCCCTGCAGCAGGAGATCATCGACGACGCCAAGCAAAAAGCCAATAAGGAGGCCCGGAAGATCATCATCCAAAGTATTCAGCGGACGGCCGCAGAGCAGGCCATCGAGAATTCGATCACCGTCTTCAACCTGGAAAGCGATGAGATCAAGGGTCAGATTATCGGCCGGGAAGGTCGTAATATCCGGGCCATCGAAGCGGCTACCGGGGTGGACCTGATCGTCGATGATACACCGGAAGCCATCGTGCTTAGCTCCTTCGACCCGCTCAGGCGGGAGATCGCCCGGTTTTCGCTACAGCGGCTGGTGACCGATGGCCGGATTCACCCGGCGCGGATCGAAGAGATCGTTGAGAAGACCAAGAAGCAGATCGAAGAGCAGGTCATGGAGATCGGGGAACGGACGGTCATCGAGCTGGGGATCCACGGTCTGCATAAGGAACTGGTCCGGATCGTCGGGAAGATGCGTTTCCGCTCTTCTTATGGACAGAACTTATTGATGCACAGCCGGGAAGTGGCCAATTTGTGCGGCATTATGGCGGCGGAGCTCGGGATGAACCCCAAGCTGGCCAAACGGGCCGGTCTGCTGCACGATATCGGCAAGGTACCGGATGAGGAAACAGAGCTTAGCCATGCCCTGCTGGGGATGAAGCTGGCTGAAAAATATGGGGAGAACCCCGCGGTCGTCAACGCCATCGGCGCGCACCACGACGAAGTGGAAATGCAATACGTGATCGCCCCGATCATCCAGGCCTGTGACGCGATCAGCGGCGCCCGGCCCGGCGCCCGCCGGGAAATCATGCAGCAGTACCTTCAGCGGATCAAGGACCTGGAAAACCTGGCCCTCGCCTATCCGGGCGTGGAAAAAGCCTATGCGATCCAGGCGGGCCGCGAACTTGCGGGTGATCGTCGAAGCCGATAAGGTAACGGATATCGACAGCGACAAACTGAGCTTTGAGATCGCCCAGAAGATCCAGACGGAAATGACCTATCCCGGCCAGATCAAAGTGACGGTCATCCGGGAAAAGCGGGCGGTAAACGTGGCGCGCTAAACCGGACAAAGCTGAACACGAAAAAATTTGGACTTTACCGCCGTTCTTAGTAGCTTTGCACTCCCTTAAAAACGCGTCCGCGTTTTGTCCGAAGGACATATATTAGCGCTTTGCCGAAAATGCGCTAATTTAACCGGGGCGCATTTTCGGTACATAATAAAAGACGCCAAAGCGTCCAAAAATTTGTTTTATGAACGCTGCTGTAGCTTTTGTACACGAGCAACTGACGGGAAAAAGAGAGTTCCCGGATTTCAAAGCCGGTGATAACATCACGGTCAATTACAAGATCATTGAAGGGAACAAGGAGCGTATCCAGGGCTTCAAAGGTGAAGTGATCAAGCGCCAGGGCGATGGGCAAACAGCTACCTTTACCGTACGAAAGATCTCTGACGGCGTAGGCGTGGAAAGGACTTTTCCGCTGTTCTCCCCGAATATCGAGTCGATTGAGCTGAACAAAGTCGGCCGCGTACGCCGGGCCAAACTGTATTTCCAGCGCGACCGAAGCGGTAAGAGCGCCCGCATCAAGGAGAAGAGAATGGCGGTTGCCGCGGGCAAATGATTTTTTTGTTGTCAATATATCTGCATACCTTTAGAGGTACTTAAAATGAAGTTATGGGAGATTTATTCAGTCGATGCACGTTATTCTGATAGCATTTGTTGTGCTCTTATTGTTCGGTGGTAAAAAGATCCCTGAGTTGATGCGTGGTTTGGGTAAAGGCATTCGCGAATTCAAGGATGCAAAAGACAACGTGCAACGGGAGATCGAGGATCATGTGAATGAGGATAAGAAGACCACCGCAACGACGAGCCCATCGTCAACAGCCGCCACCAAACAGACTACCACGGATTCGTCCATCCATAATTAAAAGATTTTGCTCGCTATCGAGTAGAAGGACCTCGCAATTTTTGCGAGGTTTTCTTTTATACTTTACTTTTATACTCTGTAGTTTTCATTTCCATGGCACTATTCAAGAGAAGGATAAAGACCGGAACGACAGAAGAGATGTCCTTTGTCGAGCATTTGGATGTATTGAGAGCCACTTGTTCAGGTCGGCCATTGGTGTCGCTGCAGGGGCGATCGTCATGGCTGTTTATAATAAATTTATCGTCCAGCGCATTCTCATGGGCCCAACGCATAGCGATTTCTGGACGTATAGAACCTTATGTCGAGCTGGGCCATAAATGGGGATTCGGCAATAAATTGTGCATGGCCGAGATTCAACTGAAGATGCAAAGCAATGTCGTGTCGGGACAGTTCGATACGTATTTCAACGTCATCCTGATCGGCGGGTTTATTGTTGCCTTCCCCTATATTTTCTGGCAGTTCTGGCGGTTTACTAAACCGGCCCTGAAAGAAAATGAGCTCCGGAACACCCGTGGCGTCATTTTTTGGGTTTCGATGCTTTTCTTCCTGGGCGTACTCTTCGGGTATTTTGTCATCGCGCCTTATACCATCAGCTTTTTTGCCAATTTCAAACTGGACAGCAATATCGAGAACATCTGGACGATCGGCAGCTATTTTACCGCCATGGCCCAGATTGTCCTGGGCGCAGGTCTGGCTTTCCAGCTTCCGCTGGCGATGTATTTCCTGGCGAAGATCGGAGTTGTCAGCTCAAGTTATCTGCGAAGAGTTCGTAAATATGCCATCCTGATCATCGTGATCGTAGCCAGCATCATCACTCCACCGGATATATTGAGCACGGTCGTTGCTTCCGCTCCCCTTATCCTCTTATATGAGATCAGTATTGTGCTTTGCACGCGAGTGGAAAAACGGGAAAAGCGTGAGGAGGCTGAGTGGCATTAAGCATGCAGCATTTCGATTCCATAGAAAATTATCATCGCTGGCTGGAGAGTCAACCCGACGGTTGTGAACAAGCCGTTCGCCACTATCAGGAACAGATCCGGAAGCACGAAAATCTCAACGCGTTTTTGGAAGTGTATGAACACGAAGCGACGGAAAGGGCAAAAGCACTTGACAGAAAAAGGACCTCCGGCGCTGGTGTCGGCAAACTGCATGGTGTCGTCATCGCGCTCAAGGACGTCATCGCGCATCGCGGCCACATCCTGACCGCCGCATCCAGGATCCTCGAGGGCTATACATCGATCTACAACGCCACGGTCGTTGAAAAGCTTCTGGCGGAAGAGGCGATCATCATCGGCCGGAACAACTGCGACGAATTTGCCATGGGCTCCACCAACGAGAATTCCGCCTATGGAAAGGTATTGAATGCCCGCTGCCCAAGCCGGGTCCCGGGAGGGTCTTCCGGCGGGTCGGCGGTCGCGGTACAGGCGGGAATGTCCATGGTCAGCCTGGGCAGCGATACCGGAGGTTCGGTCCGGCAGCCGGCCGATTTCTGCGGGGTGCTGGGATTGAAGCCGAGTTACGGCCGGGTATCCCGCTACGGCTCGATTGCCTATGCCTCCTCTTTCGACCAGATCGGCATCTTTGGGCGGACGGTACCGGATGTCGCCCGCGTACTGGAGGTCATCGCAGGTCCGGACGAATTCGACAGTACGGCCGCACGGACGCGAGACCCTGGAACCCTTCCCGGGGAAAATCGACCCGGCCGATCGCACAAGATACCGGATCGCCTATTTTAAGGAGGCGCTTGACCACCCCGGGCTGGACCCGAGATCCGCGAAGCAATCCTGGGCCGGCTGGACGATTGGCGGCTCGGCAGGGTCATACCGTCGAAGCGGTCGATTTTGAGCTCCTCGATTATATCGTCCCCGCCTATTACGTCCTGACAACGGCAGAAGCCTCTTCCAACCTGGCTCGCTTCGATGGGGTCCGGTATGGCCACCGGACCGCCGGAAAGGACCTTGAATTAACAGAGTTTTACAAACGGACCCGATCCGAAGGGTTCGGCCGGGAGGTCAAGCGACGTATCTTATTGGGAACCTTTGTGTTAAGTGCAGGCTACTACGACGCCTACTTTACCAAGGCCCAGCAGGTGCAGAAAAATGCTGGTGGACCATACCAATCTGATATTCAATGACTTCGATATTCTTGATCCTTCCCACTTCCCCAGCTACCGCCTTGAGCATCGGGGAAAAGATGAGTGATCCTATTGCTATGTATCTCGCTGATATATATACAGTTTACGCCAATCTCACCGGAATTCCCGGTATTTCCCTCCCCTTATTTACCCACACAAATGGCATGCCTTTTGGTATTCAGGCTATGACAAGTCGATTTAAAGAGTTATCTTTGCTTCAGTTCTCGCATCAGATGATGCAACAATAAAGTCCTACGAAAATCCTACTCTATGGTGACTGAGAGATGTGAAGCGATTTACTTGAACAAATCCGTTTTGGTTGATGGCTTTTAACAGGCAATCTCCCGATGTCCGAACCTATGAAAGATTGTAGACGCCGATAGGGGCTGTTTACCATCTAAAACGTTGGACACAATGTGCAACAAAAGGCTTTTATTGTTGGGCGTCACCATCCTTGTGTTGGGTTCAGGATGGATGTACCCTGCCCACGACAACATGCTACCGCGGAAAATGATCTTCTCACCCTCTAACCGATACCGAGCGGCTGGTTGCGGCGCCCCAACGATGTCGGCGCAATGCTGACCGGAGCAAATCCCCAGAACCTATCTTTTCTCCGAGCTTTTCCTGGCCACTCGGTAGGTGGGAGCAATGGTTCGCTAGGTTGAATCCTAAGGCCCTGAATTTCATTCAGGATTATGTGAAAGAGAACTGGGAAGAACTGCAGCAGGTGCGCACCACCGGCGGTCCATATTTCAACCTGATCGAAAGCATCCTTACCCAATACGATCTGCCCCAGCGAATTGAAATATCTCGCGGTGATCGAATCCGATCTCAAGTCATCCGCCGTCTCCCGGGTGGGTGCCGTAGGGCCCTGGCAGCTGATGCCCCAAACGGCCCGGGACCTGGGGTTGAAAGTCAACAAGAATGTGGACGAGCGCCGGAATTATATAAAGAGCACGCGTGCGGCCGCCCTGTATTTGAAAGACCTTTACAATCAATTGGGAGACTGGTTGCTGGTGATCGCGGCCTACAACGCCGGAACGGGCAATGTCCACCATGCCATCCATGCGGAGCGGTAGCCGGAACTTCTGGGATCTCCAATATTACCTCCCGGTTCGAATCCCGCAACCACGTCAAGCGATTCATCGGCACTCAATACGTGTTCGAAGGGCAGGGTGGCGTCACCACCCTTACCCGGGACAGAGGCGATGGAGCAGCTGTCCGGCTCGGCGATGTATGTCTTTCACCGTCAACTGAGTGTAAAGGAGCTGAATGAATCCAGGACCACATCCGTTTCCGGCAAATACATGGCTTCGGTGATCGCCCGCTATACGTTCATGGATTCCGCCGAGTTTAACCGGTATAACCCCGATTTCGACAAGATCATGGCCAGCGCCAATAACAGCTATGATCTTAAACTGCCGGCGGATAAGATGGATTTGTTCGAAGCCAATAAATATCAGATCCTGACTGAATCGATGGAGCAGCTGCAGAACGTCGTCAACGCCGCCGACATCGCACAGGTCGCGGTCAACAAATAAATAAATCAAGAGATAGATTCACCTTGTTCATGTACGATACGAGGCCGGTTGGAGAAGATCCGCCGGCTTCTGTATTTCAGGCCGTCCCCGAACCTTCCGTCCCCTAAATCTCCGAACCTCAGGCCCCCCGAACTTTCCGTCCCCTAAGTCTTCGAACCTCAGGCCGTCCCGAACTTTCCGGGACCCCCAGGGCCGCCAATATTCCGCGCGCCTTTACCAGGCATTCTTCATATTCCGCTTCCGGGTCACTGTAGAAGGTAATTCCCGAGCCGACCTGGTAGGAGAGATAGCCGTGATCTCGATTATACAGGAGACTTCGGATCACGACATTAAAATCGAAATCGCCCCCTGGAGTCACATACCCGACCGAACCGGAGAAGATCCCCCGGCGGGAGCGTTCATATTGATCGATCAGCGCGACGACCCGGTTCTTGGGCGCGCCGGTCATCGACCCCATCGGAAAAGTCTCGCGGATCGCCTCCGTCCAATGCAGATCCGGGAGAAAGGGCGCCCTTGACGGTTGAAATCATTTGGAATACCTGGGGGAACGGATAAATGCCATAGAGCTCCTCCACCCGCACAGAACCCGGTAAGCAAACCTTTGACAGGTCGTTCCGGACTAGGTCCACGACCATGACGTTCTCCGAGCGGTCTTTTGCGCTGTCGGACAGTTCCCTGGCCGAGGCCGAATCCGCTGCCGGACACCCGGGATGACGCGCCGAAGTGCCTTTGATCGGCTGGGAGACCAAGCTGATTTCCGGTCTTTTTCAGGTACCGTTCGGGGCTGGCACAAAGAAGGTAGCGAACGCTTGATCCGGTAAAAGCAGGAAAAGGGGTTGGGCGATGTCTGGCTAAGCGACCACCAGCGCGGCAAGTGGGTCCAGTTCGGCGGGCTGGGAAAAGAATTCCTGGCAGAAATTGATCTCGTAACAATCTCCGCGCAGGATATGCCGCTGGAGCTGCAGCCACCCGCTCCCGGTACTCGGCCGCTGTAAAACGGGCTGTCAAAACGTGGAATCCCGGCCCAGCCCTCCCTCACGGTAGAGACGCCATCAACCGGAATCCGCCCGATCTGCCTCCAGATCGCCTCGCTCTCGGCGTCAAAACATGCCGATCCGCATTACCCCGGGCTGAGCTCGATCAGCACCTGCGGAACAAAGAAAAAAAGGTCGGGAAAACCGACGGGGTCGGATTTTGGCGCACGCCCGTCCGGACCCGACCCGGCTCGCCCCCTGCCGACTGCCTCCGGTCCACCCACGCCCGGTTCAGTCTCCGCGGCAAGGTCATATCCAAAATGCCCAAAAATCCATTCCCCCCGCTCGCCTGCCCACGCCTTCAGCTCCGCAAATGCCCGCCCCGCCGCGGCTTCGCAGCTGTCCCGGACGCCGGCAGCCAGCAGGCATCCGACACCTGGGGCAATACCATCCGGATAGCCCTGGTTGTCCAGAAAGCAAAAAATGTCGACATGGGAGGCCCAGGTCAACATTTGTCTTTTTGTCTTTTGAAAATCGCCTATGGGAAATGAGACAAACCTTCTTTTCCGGATGGAAGGTTGTCAGAAATCATCTTCCTCCTCGTCAAACCCCTCTTCGTTGAAAAGGTCGAGATCCTTAAAATCGTCATCTAAACCCAAGTCATCCTCCTCGCCGGCCTTTGCCGTTTTCTTTGAAGTATTTCCGCCGGTGCTTTTTTTGGTCTTGGATTTTGGAATATCAAATTCGTCGAAATCGGGATCCCATTCTTCTTCCTCTTCGACCTTATCCCACTCGTCCACCTCTTCGTAGTCTTCGTCATCGTCATCCTCCTCCTCGTCCTCCTTTTTAGTTTTCGACGCACCTTTGGCTGACGGTTTAGCAGCAGCCTTGGGAGCATCATCCTCCTCAGCCAAGTCATCGTCATCATCCTCATCCAATTGTTTCTTGGATTTGGAAGACGGTTTTTCCGGCGTGTCCTTCGGTGCCTGAGGCGCGGATTTCTTTGAACCCTTTCCCTCCTTATCAGATTTTGGTGCCATTGCCCAATAAGATTGTAATGTAAATTTTCGGCGAAGTTTTTAATCCGCCAAATTTTTTTTAGAATAATTTTTCCGCTGTTTTTTAACTGGCCTCGATGAGCTGATCTCTGCCGGGACCATTGGAAATATAGGCAATTTTCACGCCCAGATAGTTGTTAATAAACTGCACATATTCCTTCATGTTATCCGGCAATTGCTCATATTGTTTTATTGCGGTGATATCCGTTCCCCAGCCGGGTAATGACTTCAGTACCGGCTGGATATGTACCCGGTTCATCTGGAACGGTATTTCACTGGTCATCTCGCCGTTCACCGAATACTCGGTGCAGACCTTCAATTCCGGAAAGGCATCGAGCACATCGGCTTTGGTCATTACGATCTTGGTCACGCCGTTGATCATGCAGGCGAATTTCAGCGCTACTCCGTCGATCCAGCCGCAGCGGCGCGGCCGCCCTGTCGTCGCGCCAAATTCGTTTCCGGTCTTCCGCAGTTCTTCTCCTGTCGCATCCTCCAGTTCGGTGGGGAAAGGGCCGCCGCCCACCCGCGTACAATAGGCTTTGCTTACGCCGATCACGTCCCGGATCTGCTGCGGTGCTACGCCAAGACCGGTGCAAACACCCGCAGAAATGGTATTGGAAGAGGTGACATAGGGGAAAGTGCCGAAATCGACGTCAAGCATGCTGCCCTGGGCGCCTTCCGCCAGAACGGTCTTACCCTGGGACAGTTTGTCGTTGATGAAATATTCCCCGTTTACGATCTTGAACTGACGCATAAAGTCCAGCGCTTCGAAGAATTCTTCTTCCCATTCCGATAGATCTTCCTGGAAATTGAGGCTGTCCAGCAGTTTCTGGTGTTTGAGGCGAAGTTTGATGTATTGGGTGGTAAAGGTTTTGTCCAGCAGGTCACCTACCCGGAGACCGTTCCTGCCGGTCTTGTCCATATAGGCGGGTCCGATGCCTTTGAGTGTGCTTCCGATCTTCTCCTGGCCTTTTGAGATTTCGGATGCTTTGTCCAATGCCCGATGTGTCGGAAGGATCAGGTGGGTGCGCTGGGCGATATACAGATTTTTGCGATAGTCGATCGCCAAAGGAAGCGACGGTTTCGCATTCCCTCTTTAGCGTGACCGGGTCGAGGACAACGCCATTGCCGATCAGGTTGACAGTGCCTTCGTGAAAGATGCCGGAAGGGATCTGATGAAGAACGACCTTTTTATCCTTACATATAAGGTGTGCCCCGCATTGGGACCGCCCTGAAACCGGGCGATCAGATCATAGCGGGGCGCGAAATAATCCACTATTTTCCCTTTTCCTTCATCACCCCACTGTAGGCCTAAAATGACATCAACCATTTAATCGTGCATTTGACATTTAGAGGCGGCAAAAATAAGGGATAAGATTGACATTCCCGACGCACCCTTCGCGACGCACCATTCGCGACGAACTACTTACGCCGTCTCCGTATCATACCGGACGACCGAATGGATCCCGTTGAGCTGCATCAGTCTCGAGACCAGTTCCTCCAGCTCTTCTTTGTCATGTACATAGATGCGGATATTGCCTTCGAAGAGGCCATCTTTCGCCTCGATCGTCAGGGCATTGATATTGAGCTTCAGTTCACCCGGAAATCAGATTGGTGATCTTATTGATGACGCCGACGTCGTCCATGCCGACGATCCGGACACCGGTGAGGAAGGAGATCTCTTTATTCTTTGCCCATTTGGTTTTGACGACCCGATGGCCGTAGTTGGCCAGAAGTTTGGCCGCATTGGGGCAATTGGTCCGATGGATCGTCAATCCCTTTCCCGACGGAGACGAATCCGAATACGTCATCGCCGGGGATGGGTTTACAGCAATTGGCCAGGGTATAGACGATACGGTCGCTGCTTTCGCCGAAGATGATCAGCTCGGTATCCTTTCGCGGGACCGCCGGGGACGCAACGCGCTCGGCAAGCCGCTGCTCGACGGCCGTTTTGGGCGGCTTTGGCGGCTCCAGCCTGTCGCCCAGCAGATGGAATTCCTTCAGTTCCTTCAGGTCGATGTTGCGGACGGAGACCTGGTAGAAGAAGTCGAGGGAAGAACTTAGCTTATACAAGGTGGTGAGCACATCGATATTGTGCTGGTTATAGGCGGCGCCGAAGTTCTCCAGTTTTCGCTGAACGATATATTTCCCTTCGTCGGCGATCTTTCTCTTCTCTTCCTTCAGCGCGTCCTTGATCTTGCTTTTGGCCTTGGCGGTCACGACAATATTCAGCCAGTCTTCATTTGGCCGTTGCTTGCTGGAGGTGATGATCTCCACCTGGTCGCCGCTTCGCAGTTTATGACTGATGGGCACCAGCTTGTGATTGACCTTGGCGCCGATACATTGCACGCCGATGGCCTAGTGGATGGAAAAGGCGAAGTCAAGCGCGGTGGAACCCACGGGGAGCATTTTTACATCCCCTTTCGGCGTATAGACATAGATCTCTTCGGCCAGGAAGCTGGTCTTGAAATCCTGCAGAAAGTCGATGGAGTCGTTGTCTTCCGTGTTGAGCACTTCGCGGATCTGCTGGAACCATTTGTCAAACCGGCTTTCATCGGCGGCGCCTTCTTTATATTTCCAGTGGGCGGCCAGCCCTTTCTCGGCAATCTCGTTCATCCGTCTCGACCGGATCTGGACTTCCACCCATTTGCCCTGCGGACCCATAACGGTCGTATGCAGGGCTTCATACCCGTTTGATTTGGGATTGCTCAGCCAGTCGCGAAGCCGTTCCGGAGAAGGGTTGTATTCGTCGGTGATCAGGGAATAGACCTTCCAGCAGTCTTCCTTCTCCTTCTCCAGCGGGGAGTTGAGGATGACGCGGATGGCAAAAAGGTCATAGACTTCTTCAAACGCGACGCCTTTTTTGCGCATCTTGTTCCAGATCGAGTGAATGCTCTTTGGCCGGCCATAGATATCGAAGTCAAATCCGCCCTGATCCAGCTTTTCCTTTAGCGGTTTGACAAATTCGTTGATATAACGGGAGCGTTCCCGTTTGGTTTCGGAAAGTTTGCGGGCGATTTCGCGATATTCTTCCGGCTCGAGATATTTCATCGCCAGGTCTTCCAGCTCCGTCTTGATGGTATACAGCCCCATGCGGTGGGCGAGGGGGGCATAGACATAGACCGTTTCGGAGGCGATCTTTAGTTGTTTTTCCCTTTTCATGCTGTCGAGGGTCCGCATATTGTGCAGCCGGTCGGCCAGCTTGATGAGGATGACCCGGGGGTCGTCGGTCAGGGTAAGCAGGATCTTCTTGAAATTTTCCGCCTGCCGGGAGGCGTTGACATCGACAACATTGGAGATCTTGGTCAATCCGTCGACGATACGGGCGATCTCACCGCCGAATTCCCGTTCGATGTCTTCAAGGGTAATATCGGTATCTTCGACCGTATCATGAAGAAGGGCGCAGATGGTGGACCGAACGCCCAGGCCGATCTCTTCCGAGCAGATCCGGGCGACGGCAAGGGGATGAAGAATATAGGGCTCGCCGCTTTTCCGCCGCATGGTCTTATGCGCATCGGCGGCCATTTCAAAGGCAGAGCGGATCAGCTCTTTATCGCCCAGTTTGAGCTTTGGCTTCAGGGAACGGAGCAGGGCACGGTATTCCCTGAGAATGAGCTTTTTTTCCTGGTCTTCCGTAAGATTGTATTTCGGTATTGCAGCTACAGTTTCCATTTCCATATCTCTACGAATTTACGAAAAAAAAGCCTAGTTTTGCACGCTTTCCCCAGGCGTGGATACGCTCCCTGACCCGCCCATGGGGATCGTTGGGAACCAGTGGATTAGATTGACGATCGCGGATGTGGCGAAATTGGCAGACGCACCAGACTTAGGATCTGGAGCCGCAAGGCATGTAGGTTCGAGTCCTATCATCCGCACAAATCTCCCCTCACCAAAAAGAAAAATAATTACCTTTGCCGCCCAATTGAATCCATTATGGCAACAGTATCTAGGGAGAATATCGGGCTGCTGACGGACAAGATCGTCGTCAGGATATCCAAAGGCGACTATTTGCCGTCTTTTGAAAAGGCCCTTAAGCAATACGGCAAGCAGGCGAATATTCCCGGTTTCCGGAAGGGGATGGTTCCGGCCGGACTGATCAAGAAAATGTACGGCAGCTCGGTATTTACCGACGAAGTCCTGCGCACGGTAGAGAAGGAGTTGACGACCTATATGACCAACGAAAAGCTGGAGATCTTCGCCCAGCCGCTGCCGATGCCGGACAACGATGCCCGGCAGATCGACGTGAGCAATCCATCCGATTATTCCTTCGCTTTTGAGATCGGGTTGAAGCCTGCGTTTAACCTCGCCGACCTTGGTTCTGCGGCGCCCACTTTTTACAAAGTGCAGGTAACCCCGGAAATGATCGATGAAGAGGTCGAGCGTCAACAAACCCGGAATGGCAAAATGACGGAACCGGAGACGGTAGCAAGCGATGAGAATGTGCTGAATTTGCAATTTACCGAGACCGACGCAGCCGGCGAGCCCGTGCCCGACGGGATCCGGAAAGACAATTCGCTGCTGGTCAAATATTTTAACGAAGCCACCCGGCCCAAATGGCTTGGACTTAAGATTCGGGATTCGATCCTCCTGCAACCCTCCCGGGCCTTCGAAGAAAAAGAGCGGGAGTGGCTACTAAACGACCTCGGCCTCCCAAAGGAGGATGCTGACGCCGCGAACAAATATTTCCGGGCAGAGATCACCAAGATCGGCCTGGTCGAAAAGACCGAGCTGAATGAGACATTCTTCCAAACCGTCTACCCGGCCAGGCAGATCACCACGATGGAAGCCTTCCGCGATGCGGTAAAAGACGAGATCCAGGGATATTGGGACGGTCAGAGCCGCAACCAGCTTCAGCACGCGCTCTATCACCTTCTGCTGGATCATACGAAGATCGAATTCCCGGAGGATTTCCTGAAGCGCTGGATGCAGACCGGCGGCGAAAAACACAAGAGCTCCGCCGAAGTCGAGCAGGAGTTCCCGGCTTTTGTCGATCAGTTGAAGTGGACGCTGATCGTGGATAAGATCGTCGGCGACAATCATATTGAGGTGAGCCAGGACGATGTCCGGGCGTTCGCACGGCAGCAGTTGTTCGGTTATATGGGGATGCAGACGGGCGCTGAGGAACAACCCTGGATAGCCGATTATGTACAGCGGATGATGCAGGACCGGAAGTTCGTGGAGGATACGGTTCACCGCATCCGGACCGAAAAGGTGTTCGCCTGGGCCGAGACGCAGATCCATCCTACGGAGAAGCCGATCGGCCGGGATGAATTCCGGCACCTCGTCGAAGAACATCAGCATCATCACTAGCCCCGCGGCCCTCATGCCGGAATGTCAGTTTTTTGGCAGTTTAAAAGTTTGGACGGAGATTTGAAAGGAACTTAACTGTCTATCCAATCAGAACAGGCATTTTTACATTGAAAAATAAGATTATGAATCCAGCAAATGAATTTGAAAAATATGCTGTCAAACACCGGGGTATCTCCAGTAATACCCTGAATGATTATAATAAACACCTGGTTACAAACCTGACCCCAAACATCATTGAGGAACGCCCGATGAATGTAGCGGTCATGGACGTCTATAGCCGGCTCATGATGGACCGGATCATCTTCCTCGGCTACCCGATCAATGAAGAGGTCGCCAATATCGTAACTGCCCAGCTGCTTTTCCTGGACAGTACCGATCGCCACCGGGATATCCAGATGTATATCAACTGCCCGGGCGGCAGCGTTTATTCCGGTCTCGGCGTCTACGACACGATGCAATATGTGACCCCCGATGTGGCCACCATTTGTATCGGCATGGCAGCCAGCATGGGCCAGGTATTGATGTGCGCGGGCACAAAAGGTAAACGGACGGCCCTCAGACATAGCCGCATCATGATGCACCAGCCCAGCGGCGCGATCGGCGGTCAAACTTCGGATATCGAGATCACCGTCGCCGAAATCAAAAAGCTGCGGAAAGAACTATATGAGGTCACCGCATTCCATACCGGCAAAACAGCCAAACAGGTGGAAAAAGACAGCGACCGTGACTACTGGCTGACCGCCCAGGAGGCCAAGGATTATGGTCTCGTCGACGAAGTCCTGCTGCAAAACCCGCGGAAAGAAAGGGATTCGAACTAACCACCCACAAAATTTTATCTATAATGAACAATTCAAAATATCTGTTGAGGCCATCCTATCTCAACGACGACGAGCCGGAAAAAGAAGATCCCAAAGACGACAAGGACGACAAAGGACCCGAGCTTGGGATGCTGGCGAAGAAGCTGGAAAAATATTTTTTTGAGAACAGGACCGTTGAGCTTTGGGGAGTGGTTGACGACAAATCGGCCCGGGAAGTGGTCACCCGATTGCGCCTTCTGGATGCCGACAAACCCGGCGAAGAGATTAAGTTCTTTATCAATAGCCCGGGCGGCGTTGTGACCTCCGGCATGGTCATCTACGATACCATGAAAATGTTAAAGAGCCCTGTCAGCACGATCTGTATGGGTCTCGCCGCTTCAATGGGTTCGGTCTTGCTCAGCGGCGGAGTAAAGGGCCGGAGGTTCGTCTTCCCGCATTCCGAGATCATGATCCACCAGCCCAGCCTCGGCGGATATATGCAGGGAGTAAGTGTCGATTTGGAAATTACCGCCAAACAAACCCGCCGGGTAAAAGACATCAGCGCCAAGATCCTCGCGGACAATTGCGGCAAGAAAGTAGAGCAGGTCCTGAAGGATTTTGATCGCGATTATTGGATGGATGCGAAAGAAGCCGTCGATTACGGCATTGTTGATCAAATTTACGAGCGAATTTAGGACAACATATTGATTATTAAATAATTACAACGACAACTTTCTATCAAATGGTCCCGAAGTAATTCGGGACTGTTTTTTCGCACATACTGGGAGAATTGAATAAGTTGGGTAACTTTACATTATGGCAAAAAATACCTTGCATTGCTCCTTTTGCGGCCGTAACCGGGATGAGGTGAAGATCCTGATCGCCGGGCAGGAAGGGCATATCTGCGAGAATTGTGTCGAGCATGCGCAGGAGATCATTCAGCAGGAGCTGATGATCCGGGAAGATTCGGCCGGAAGCAGTGCCTTTAAATTGACGGTAAAGAAACCGGTGGAGATCAAACGCATCCTGGATGAATATGTCATCGGGCAGGATGATGCGAAGAAGGTTTTGTCGGTAGCAGTCTACAATCATTACAAACGTCTTCAACAGAAAGTCGTCGAAAATGAAGTCGAGATAGAAAAGAGCAATATTATCATGGTCGGTGAGACCGGGACGGGCAAGACCCTTCTGGCAAAAACAATTGCGAGATTGCTGAATGTTCCCTTCGCCATCGTCGATGCGACCGTCTTTACCGAGGCCGGTTATGTCGGTGAGGACGTGGAAAGCATCCTGACCCGGCTCCTGCAGGTCTGCAATTACGACGTACCGGCTGCAGAAAGAGGCATCGTCTATATCGACGAGATCGACAAGATTGCGCGCAAGGGAGACAACCCTTCCATTACGCGCGATGTCAGCGGCGAAGGCGTCCAGCAGGGCTTACTAAAGCTGTTGGAAGGGACCGATGTGCTCGTGCCGCCACAAGGTGGCCGCAAACATCCCGAGCAAAAGCTGATCAAAGTCAACACGCAAAATATCCTTTTTATCTGCGGCGGGGCGTTCGACGGCGTCGACAAGATCATCGCCCGGCGGATCAATACCAATGCCATTGGGTTTAACGTCAACAAAGAACAGCAGGAAGCGGCCAAGAAAAACCTGTTGCAGTATGTGAATGCGCCGGACCTCAAGTCTTTCGGCCTGATCCCCGAGCTGCTGGGTCGACTCCCCGTCGTGACCCATCTCGACCCGCTGGACAAGCCGACCCTGCGTTCCATCCTGACCGAGCCGAAAAACTCGCTGATCCGTCAATACAAAAAGTTGTTCGAACTGGAAGGCATCCAGCTGTCTTTCGATGTGGAGGTACTGGATTTCATGGTGGATAAAGCCGTCGAATTCAAGCTTGGCGCCCGCGGACTACGGAGCATTTGTGAAAGCATTCTGACCGACGCTATGTTCGAGCTGCCCTCGGCAAAAGAAGAGAAGTTCCATCTCGACCTCGAATATGCGCAAAAGAAGTTTGACAAGAGTAAGATGAATCTGCTCAAAGTAGCCTAAGCATTATGAAGGAACTCATCGACCAGCTCAAGGCGCAGGGGTTAACCGAAGAGCAGGCGTACAAAGCCATCGAAGTCATCAAGAATTTCACCAAGGAAAAATTCCCGTTTTTCGCCGGCGCCGTCGACAAGTTATTCGACAAATATGGTCCGAATGAGGCCGGAAAAGACGAAGACTTTATGCCTTAACCTTTCAACACTTCCCGCGCGATTACGATCTTCTGGATCTCGCTGGTCCCTTCACCGATCGTACAAAGCTTACTGTCCCGGTAAAATTTCTCCACCGGAAAATCCTTCGTATAGCCATAGCCGCCGAAGATCTGCACCGCTTCCGTAGCTGTCCTGACCGCTACTTCACTGGCATAATATTTAGCCATAGCCGCCTCCTTTGTCATGGGTAAGTGTTTATTCTTCAGATCTGCCGCCTGGTAGGTCAGAAGCTCGGCCGCCAGCGATCTCGGTCGCCATATCGGCCAGCTTAAAGGAAATCCCCTGGAAATTAGCGATGGGCTGGTCGAACTGATGACGTTCCTTGGCGTATTTCAGCGCGGCTTCCAGCGCCCCTTTGGCGATCCCGAGAGATAGCGCCGCGATGGAGATCCGGCCACCGTCCAGCACGGACAACGCCTGTCTGAAACCATCCCCGATCTCCCCGAGTTGATTGGCGATCGGGAATTCGACACTGGTCGAAAATCATTTCCGCAGTTTCGCTGGCGCGCATGCCCAGCTTGTTTTCTTTTTTGCCGCCGCTGAAGCCCGGCGTGCCACGTTCGACGATAAAGGCGGTGGCGTTGTTGCGGACACGGGGTTCCCCGGTCCTGGCGATGACAACCGCAAAATCGCCGCTGATCCCATGCGTGATCCAGTTCTTGGTGCCGTTCAGGACCCAATAGTCCCCTTCTTTAACGGCGGTACAACGCATATTGCCGGCATCGCTGCCGGTCCCGGCTTCGGTCAGCCCCCAGGCGCCAAGCTTCTCCCCCGAAGCAAGCCCGGGCAGATATTTCAATTTCTGCTCTTCCGAGCCCCAAGGACAGGATATGGCCCGTACAAAGGGAATTATGAGCAGCCAGGCTTAGTCCGATGCCTCCGCATACCTTGGAAATCTCCACGATGATCGTGACATATTCGGTGTAGGAAAGACCCGATCCGCCATAGGCCTCGGGGACCACTACGCCCATCATGCCCAACCGGCCAAGCTCCCTGAACAACTCATGGGGAAACTCCTGCTTTTCATCCCATTCCATGACATGCGGCCGGATCGACTTGTTAGCGAAATCTCGGGCCGTGCGGCCTACCTGCTGTGTGAGTTCTTCTGTTGAAAAATCCATGTTTAGATTTAAACTATACGACCGACGAATAAAAGAACCAGGCAACAACCGCGAGGCTATTGCCTGGTTACACCTGGCAAACAATCCTTATTTGAAATACGCGGGAAATTTGCTTTGACGTAAATTAGCAAATTTCCCGCAAAACGTTTATGTCTGGACCTAACCGAGAGGCGTCCGCCGGTGGCGG
Organism: uncultured Chitinophagaceae bacterium; assembly: GCA_963846405.1. GTDB lineage: Bacteria > Bacteroidota > Bacteroidia > Chitinophagales > Chitinophagaceae > Puia. Next base: position 425,522 of record CAWJVU010000001.1, read on the forward strand.
GCGACCGAAGGTTACGACCGTAGGTCTGTCCCGCTGGCCTCCGGCCAGCGTTAGGGTCCCAAAGGACGATTATCTGTATAAAAATAAGGCATTTTTTTCAGATGAACTAACGATTGTTAGTCTGCAAAACGATTTTATCCGGCGGCCCTTGGGGATGCGGGCCCAAAAAAAGCCGATCCCGCTTCCGCAGGACCGGCCGACTTGCTGGAGTATGGATTAAGATCAATAGTATCGGTAGTACCGGGGTCTTGGCCGGCGGTAAACAGTCTTGGGCTGCGGAAGCACCCGGCCAAGGCCGATGATCAGCCCACCACCCAGCGTGAACTGGTAGGTAGATTGATTCGGATTGATCCCGCCGTTATAATTGTTGTTATAATAGTACGCCCCCCCTGCCGCCCCAACCGGCGACAGGAACTGCGCTTTTAATTGAATGCCCACCCGGGGAGAAATATAGATGTTTGTTCCCAGCTGAAATCCTGCAGCGAAATAGCTGGCGGTTTGATAACCGGATAAAGCCCCCGGGGTCATGATGTCGGCCCCCAGCAGCAAACCCAGGAAGGGCCTGACCGTCGAATTGGGGATACTCCCCGAGAATACCGGGCCGGCCATAATAAAATCCTGGCCCAGGTGGCCGCCATTGATCTGGGCTCCTCCGTCAAAGCCGTAATTGTAGACCCCCGAACTCGAAGAGAGGTGATTATAAAGCACTTCGATCCCGACATTTCGGTTGATATTAAAGTTGATCGCGCCGCCGACATTCAAACCGCCCGCAATACGGCCATACGTGTTGTAGTAGTAAAAGTCATTCCGTGCAGGAAAGGCATAGCCGACCTGGGGAATCAGTTCCACCGATGTTTGGGCAACGGCACGGCCCGTCGATAAAAGAACAAGAACAACAGATGCGACAATTCCTATTTTTCTCATACGAACGATTTATATAGATAATAGACACAAAATCTTGCCAAAAGTTTAACGGGCGGGACCCCGTCCACGCCTTTAACGAATGTTAATCAATTGTAAAAGAGAGCCCATCAAAGGCGAGATGCCGGTTGGCCGGAAGAGTGGCCTCCACCACCGAATGCTTGCCCAGCTGGTGGCTGATATGGGTAAACCACGCCTCGGGAACGCCGAGCTCTTCCACCTCCGCTATCGCCTCCCGGAGAGAAAAATGCGAGAGATGTTTCTCATGCCGCAGCGCATTAAGGACAATTTGACGACTGCCCCTGATCTTCTCCTTTTCGCCTTCATCGATCCGGTTGGCGTCGGTGATATACGTAAAGTCGCCGATCCGAAAACCCAGCACGGGCATCTTCATGTGCCAGACATGGATCGGAGTGAACGTGATATCGCCGATCGTGAACGGTTCCTGGTCGATATGGTGCAGCTCGAGCTCCGGGATACCCGGATATCGGACATCTGCAAACGCATAGGGAAATTCCCGGACGATCGATTCCTGGGTCATGGCGTTGGCGTAAAGGGGCATGGCCCGGCGCTGGAAAAAATTATAGGCCCTGACATCGTCGAGACCGGCCAGATGATCTTTATGCGGGTGGGTATAGACAACCGCATCAAGACGGCGGATCCCGGCCCGGAGCATCTGGTATCGGAAATCGGGGGTGGTGTCGATCACGACCGTGGTGGAAGCGGACTGGACAAGGATGCTGGAGCGAAGCCGTTTATCTTTTGGATCGGTGGACGCGCATACCTCGCAGGGACAAGCTACCATCGGGACGCCGGTGCTGGTGCCGGTGCCCAGGAAGGTAATTTTGATTGGCGGATGGCTCACGGAGCAAAGTTACGAAATAAGGCCGGCTGTGTCACGGTATTAGGCTGGCAGCGAGCACTTCCTCGTATATGCCGGCGGGCGTCGGGAGCTGAAGCAGCTCCGGGGTGATCTTCAGCTGGGGAATGATGTCGATCAGCGTGCTGATACGACCTTCCAGGGGCAGGAATTTATTCAGGACCACCACTTTTCGTTGTTCCAGAATACAATAGCCGCTCTGAAAATTTCCCCGTTCATAGCGGACGATATATCCGGCTTCGTCCAGGATCTTCTCGATCTTATCCAGTGTGGTTTGCGTATACCTCATTGCTGTAAAGTTACTACATTTACACTGCCGGTCGAGGTATCGCAGGGGTTTCGAAATTATCCACAGGGAACGGACATTATACCTTTACTGGTCATCCGGACGATGGGAATGATCATTTCCTCCAGGCTGACGCCGCCATGCTGGAAGGTATTGCGGTAATAGTTGACGTAATAGTTATAGTTATTCGGGTAACAGAGGAACCCGTCGCCTTTGGCAAAAATGAAGGAAGAGTTGACCGTCGGGACAGGAAGACCCGCTTCTTTGGGGTCGCGGAAAGCCAGCACCTCCTTTGGCTCATAATTGAGATTCCGGCCGTGTTTGTACCGCAGATTGGCCGTGGTTTGCTTATCCCCGATCACCTTGTAAGGCGTCTTGACGCGAACACTGCCGTGATCGGTGGCCAGGATGAGATTGATCTTCTTGTCGGCGATCTTCTTCAGCGCCTGGTGCAGCGGGGAATGTTCGAACCAACTGGCGGTAATGCTGCGATAGCTGATCTCGTCGCCGGCCAGTTCCTTCAGCACTTCCATTTCGGTCCGGGCATGGCTGAGCATATCGACGAAATTGTAAACGATAATGTTCAGGTCGTTGTTCAGCAGATTGTGGATATTGTTGACGAGTTCCTGGCCCGCCTGGTAGTTGACCACTTTGGTGTAAGAGAATTTCAGCTGATCTTTTTTCAGCCGTTTGAGCTGGGCGCGGAACAGTTCCTCTTCATGAAGGTTTTTTCCGCCTTCTTCCTCGTCATTCTTCCATAGCGACAGGGAATTGCTTCTCGATCTCCAGCGGCATCAGCCCCGCAAAGATCGCATTTCGGCTATATTGGGTCGCGGTCGGCAGGATGCTGTAAAAGCTATCTTCCTCCAGGATGCGAAAGCTTTCCGCGAAAATGGGCTGGATAGCCTTCCACTGATCGACCCGCAGATTGTCCAGCAGGATGAAGAAGGTGGGAGTGCCTTTCTCTACATGCGGCAGCACTTTGAACTGGAAAAGCGAATGGGACATGATCGGGCTTTCCGTGGACCGCGGGTTTGATCCAGTTGGCATAATTCTTCGAAATGAACTTGAAGAACTCCGTATTGGCCTCCTGTTTCTGGGACTGCAGGACCTCCCGCATCTCGGGGCTATCCGATTTCTCCATTTCCAGCTCCCAATAGACCAGCTTTTTATAAATATCCATCCATTCGTTGTAATCGGGATTGCTGTTGAGCGCCATGAAAAGATTACGGAATTGCTGCTGATAGGCCGTCGTCGTCCGTTCGGACACCAGCCGTTTATTGTCGATGATCTTTTTCAGGCTGAGCAGGACCTGGTTGGGGTTGACGGGTTTGATCAGGTAATCGGTGATCTGGCTGCCGATGGCCTCGTCCATGAGGTTCTCCGTCTCGTTCTTGGTGATCAGCACGATGGGCGTTTGCTGATTGTTCTCTTTGATCTTGGCCAGGGTTTCCAGCCCGGTGATACCCGGCATCGTTTCGTCCAGCAGGACAACGTCGATCGGGTTTTCCTTTACAAAGTCAATGGCATCAAAACCATTGGTCAACGCCTTTACTTCATAACCCTTTATTTTCCAGGAAAAGGATCTGGGAATGAAGGCTTTCTATTTCATCGTCGACCCAGAGTATTTTTGCTAATGACATATCCCACAAACTACAAACTCCTGGCCAATTTTACCTAGTTTTGGAGCTTGTTTACACCCGATTTAACAAATCCCGCGAGAATGGGTAAATTTACGCCGGAATGGCCAAATTATCGCGTAAGATCATCAATGATCCTGTATATGGTTTTATCACGCTGGACCACGACCTCCTGCTGAACATCGTTGCTCATCCCTATTATCAGCGGCTTCGGCGTATCCAGCAAATGGCGTTCGCGCACCTGGTCTATCCAGGCGCAATGCATAGCCGGCTGCATCATTCGCTGGGAGCCTATCACCTGATGTGCAATGCCGTCGCCGAGCTGAAGGCGAAGGGAGTAGAGATCAGTAAAGACGAAGAGTTGGGCGTAAAGATGGCCATCCTGCTTCACGATATCGGGCACGGGCCATATTCACATGCGCTGGAGAATATCCTGATCCGGGGTAGCCGACATGAGGTATCTTTCCGTGGGGATCATGCAGGCCCTCAATATGGAGTTCGGCGGCGAGTTGGAGACCGCCATCCAAATTTTTACGAATAAACACCCAAAACGGTATCTGCATTCGCTCGTCATGCGGTCAGCTGGACATGGACCGAATGGATTACCTTACCCGCGACAGCTTCTTCACCGGCGTCTCCGAAGGCGTAATCGGCTACGACCGGATATTGAAGATGTTGACCGTACACGATGGCAAGCTCATGGTGGAAGAGAAGGCCATTTATTCCATCGAAAAATTCCTGGTTTCGCGCCGGCTGATGTACTGGCAGGTCTATCTGCACAAGACGGTGCTCAGTGCGGAGAAAATGCTGGTGCGGATCATCGAAAGGGCAAGGGAGCTGGCACGGGCTGGAGAGGAGGTTAACTCAGGTTCGCCGGTGCTGGATTATTTTTTGCGGGAAGAGAATGTTTTCATCGGGGAATCAGGCGTCGGGAGTACGGTAGACATCAGACCAGTTTTGCCTGCTGGATGACTTCGACGTGATGAGTGCGGTCAAACGGTGGATGTTTCATTCCGACCCGGTCCTCTCCACCCTCTCGCAGGGCCTGATCAACCGGCAACTGTTAAAAGTAAAATTCCAGGCAACCCCCTTTGATGAAAATTACGTCGAAGCGTTGAGAGCGGGAATCAGCAACGCGCTGTCGATCGGGCCTGCGGAAGCCCGGTATTTCGTCTTTACGGGAGAGGCGGCCAACACGACGTATAACCCTGCAGATGAGAAGATCAATATTCTGTTCAAAAACGGATCGGTCAGGGACATTTCCCAGGTCGACAACGCCCTGATCCAGCAAACCTTATCGAGCCCCGTGAAAAAATTTTATCTTTGTGCTTTCGAAACGCAATAACCAAACATGAAATTTTCAGCCGCACAGATAGCCCTGTTGATCAACGGTAAGATCGAAGGCGATCCGAACGCCGCCGTGGGGGCCTTTGGCAAGATCGAAGAAGCTGTCGGCGGACAGCTGTCTTTTCTGGCCAATCCGAAATACGAAGAGTATCTCTATACGACCGGCGCCTCGGTGATCATCGTCAGTGAGACGCTGGAGCTGAAGCAGCCGGTGGCCGCAACACTGATCCGGGTGTCCGATGCCTATTCGGCCTTTGCCAGTCTGCTGGCGAAATATCAGGAGATCGAAGCGCAACAGCTAACCGGTATCCAGGAGCCGTCCTATATTTCCAAATCGGCCAAACTGGGCGATAAGGTCTTTATCGGCGCTTTTGCCTATCTCGGTGAGGGCGTGGTGATCGGTGATCAGGCCAAGATCCACCCGCAGGTCTATCTGGGCAATAATGTCCGGATCGGTGACAATACAGTGCTGCATCCGGGGGTGAAGATCTATCACGATTGCGTGATCGGCGCCAACGTCACGATCCATGCGGGTTCGGTGATCGGCGGGGACGGTTTTGGCTTTGCCCCGCAACCGGATGGGAGCTTTAAGAAAGGTCCCCCAGATCGGGAATGTATTGATCGAGGATGGAGTGGAGATCGGCGCCAATGTAGCAATTGACCGTGCGACGATCGGGTCGACCCTTATTCGAAAAGGCGCCAAGCTGGACAACCTGATCCAGATCGCGCACAACGTAGAAGTCGGAAACGATACCGTGATCGCCGCTCAGGTGGGAATCAGCGGCAGCACCAAGATCGGCAACGGGGTAATGATCGGCGGCCAGGCCGGGATTGTAGGCCACCTTCAGATAGCCGACGGGGCCCGGATCAATGCGCAAAGCGGCGTCTCCAAATCTATAAAGACAAGAGGGAGCGCCGTAACGGGCAGCCCCGCTTATGACTATACGAGCGCGCTTCGCAGTCAGGTGATCAGCAAGAACCTCCCGGAACTGATACAACGCCTCAAGGAGCTGGAAGATCAGATCAAACAACTGCTCGCGGAGAAGGTCTAGTTTACGCGCCACGCCGCGCGTCCTATCCCCCGTCATCCTACCCACGCCGCGCGCGAAGACAATTATCGCAAACTCCGCATTCCCCCGCGTCCTTATCGCCGAAATATGCCGCCAGATACCGGCTTCGGCATTCATCGACAAGCCCGAGATAACGAACCACCGCGCGGATACGATCCGCATACGCCTCCTTTCTTTCCCTGTATTTTACCGGATCGATATAGAGGTCTTCCGCAGCAACCCGGTCCCGAAAAAAATAGAGTTGCGGTGTTTCTTTCGGCGGCACGTATTCAACGATCCGGAATGCCGCCAGTTCCGCCAACTCCGCCGCCAGTTTCTGCGGCGTCGCCCGAAGGGCATAGGCAAGCTGGCGCTCCCGGATAAAAACGGGCAGATCGAAGATCCCTTCGTACCCGCGAAGAAGGGCATGGATCAGGGGCTGAAGCGCCGGATGACCCGCTTCAAATTCGTAGAGCGCAGCTTTGCCGGCGATAAATTGTACCCGGGCAGGTATCGATACCTGCTGCTGAAAGCTCAGCACGCCTTCCTGCCCCAGCAGCCTCAAGGACATCGGTTACCGCGGATATCTCCCACTCCGAACCGCCTGCAAAAATCCGTCAGATCGAAATCATAATATTGCCCCTCTCCGCTGCCGGAAGGCAGTTGGAGATAATTCATCAGCTGCTGATAAACTTCCCGGATCGTCGTTACCGGCGGATATCGGATATCGGGGAGGCTTCCGAGCCGGTCCGCGTCGCCGGCCGTGGCCAACAACACCGCATAGGCTTTCTCGTCCATCCCTTCCCGCGCGGCCGGATTCCTGGTAATAGCTTTCGACCGATTCGGGGACATCGGCATGGATTACGGTCCGGACCGCCGGCTTATCGATGCCCATCCCAAAAGCGTTCGTACTAACCATGACCCTTAGCGATCCTTGAGCCAGTCTCTCCTGCCGCTGCTCCCTTTCCTCCCGGGTCAGTCCGGCATGATACGCGGCCGCGGGAATACCCTTGCCGGGTCAGCCATTCGCTGATCTCCCGGGTGGCGCGGCGGGTCCTGCAATAGACGATGCCGCTTCCGGGCACCTTTTCCAGGATCTCGGGTGATCTTGCGGATCTTGTTCTCCTCCCGGAAGAAGCTATAGGAAAGATTCGGCCGGGTAAAGGGCTGTCGAAAGACAGCCGGCTCCTTTAGTTCCAGCCGGTCAGCGATATCGGTCATCACCTCCGGGGTGGCGGAAGCGGTAAGCGCCAGCAGCGGCACGCCAGGCAAAGCGGTGCGCAGGGCGGCAATGCGCAGATAGGAGGGCCGGAAATCATATCCCCATTGCGAAATACAATGCGCTTCGTCGACAGCAATCAGGCGGACATCCAGCGAAGGAAGCCATTCCGCGAAAAGCTCCGTCTCCAGCCGCTCTGGTGAGACATACAGGAATTTGCAATTGCTGTCGGCCGCTGTCTGCAGGGTGACTGCCAGCTCGCGGCGGTTCATCCCCGTGTGGAGGAAGAAGGCGGTGATATTCTTCCGGCGCAAGCTGTCGGTCTGATCTTTCATCAGCGCGATGAGCGGGCTGACCACGAGGCAAAGACCGGGTCTGGCGAGGGCCGGTAACTGAAAGCACAGCGATTTGCCGCCGCCGGTAGGGAGCAGGGCAAGGGTGTCCTTACCCGCCAGCACCGATTGAATAATGTCTTCCTGCTGCGGCCGGAAGCCTGGTATAACGCCAATGCTGCCGAAGCAGCGAAAGCAGGGATTCGCGGGATGGCAGCGGGTTATCAGCCGGCATGATCGGGTTGGGAGATTTTTTTCGTGTAAAGCCGCAGTGAATTTGCCGCGAGGACAACATCGCTGAACCCCATCGCCAGCGCAGCAACCGCAGGAACCAGCCCGCCAAAAGCCGCAATCGGGATAGCGATGACATTGTAGAAAAAGCCCAGAACAGATTGCCGCGGATCGTCGCAAACGTATATCGGCCAAGCTCCAGCGCGGCGGGGAGCCGGCGCAGGCCCTGATCCATCAGCACGACATCGGCCGTCTGCATCGCCAGATGCGAGGAATCGCTCATCGAAATGCCGATCGTCGCGCCGGCTAAGCGCGGGCGCATCATTGATCCCGTCCCCGACCATCGCGGCAGGCATCCGCCCATTAAGAAAAGCGACTTGTTGAAGTTTTTGCTCCGGGGTCTGCTCCGCCAGCACTTCGCGTGATGCCCAGCTCGCGCGCAAGGGCAAGACAGGTGTCCCGGCGGTCGCCGCTCAACAATACGGTGTGGATGCCGTTGCGCTGCAGCCAGCGGACGACGGCGGCGGATTCGGGCCGGACGGTATCCCGGACATCGATCCAGCCCAGCAGCCGGTCATTGCAGACGATATATACATTATGCGTGGCGTCAGCGGTCAGCTCAGCGGCTACCTTATACGATCCGGCCCAATAAACATCCCCTTCCTGGGTCTCGCCCCGCATCCCAAGCCCTTTGACCTCCTCGACTCTGGCCCAGCGAAGGGGTCCGCGCGCGCTATTCTTGCCCTTCCATTCGCGCGTAATGCTCCGCGCGATCGGGTGACTGGAATATTTTTCCAGCGAAAAGACGATTTGCCGGAACTCGTCCGGAGAAAGGGTCAGCGATCGCCAATCGTGGATGGAGAATTCACCGGTCGTCAGCGTACCGGTCTTGTCAAAGATGACCTGCCGGATATGGCGGAACGCTTCAAGATGCCGGGCATTCCGGATAAGGATGCCATTTCGGGCCGCGCGGCCGAGCCCGACGGCAATGGCCGCCGGCGTAGCCAGACCCATCGCGCAGGGGCAGGCGATGACGAGCACTGCGATACTGCGCATCAGCGCGGGGGTTGCTGCATCGAGATAGAAATAATTTCCCAGGAAGGTGATCGCCGCAAGCACAAGGACGACGGGCACGAAGACCGCACTGATCCGGTCGGCGAGCTGCTGCAGCGGCGGTTTCTCGCCCTGCGCCTACTGTACGAGCCGGACAATGCCCGCCAGTACGGACTCACCTGGAGAGGCAGTAACCTGCGCCTTTACCGTGCCGGAGACGAGCACGCTGCCGCCGATCAGCGTGTCTTTGGCTGTCTTCTCCACCGGCAGGCTTTCCCCGGTAAGGATCGACTCATCGGCGCCGGCATCTCCCCACAGGATCTTGCAATCCGCGGGAACGCGCTCGCCGGAACGGATCAGGACCAGGTCGCCGCTTCGCAGCTGCGTGCTCTCGACCGGAAAGAGGATTTCCTGGTGCTGGTCGTCAAAAGCGATCATGTTGGCCATTGTCTTTGGGGACAGGGCCAGTTTTTTCAGGGATCGCTGCGTAGCCTGAATAGAGGCGTCCTCCAAATAGTATCCAAACAGTACGATCGTGATGATCGCAGCCGCCGTCTCATAAAACTGATAGGCCGGGCCAAGCCCAACGACCGTACCGGCCAGGCTGTAACCAAAAGCGGCGGTGGCGCCCAGCGCGATGAGAACATTCATATTCGGCGAACCGTTCAGCAGGCTCTTGACGGCACTCCGGCCAAAGAAGCACATGCCGGTGACATAAACGGGCAGACAGATCACAAGTTGCACCCAGGGATGCATGAGAACGTGTAGACCGGACAACCCCGGCGCCATCGGCAGCATCAGCGCCAGGGTAAAAGGCAGACAAAACAGAAAATAACGAAGATGGGTATTGATCGAACGTTTTTCGATCGGGGCGCCTTCCTGCTCTCCTACGACCGTGTAACCAAGCTTGCTGATCCCCTGCCTCAATTGCCCTCGGTCCAGGTCGCCCTTGATCTCAAAACTGACGTCGCCGCTGGCCAGGCTAACCTTCACATTTTCTCCACCTTTTTTTTCCAGGAATTTACTGATCGTCAGGGCACATGTCGAACAGCTCATTCCTTCCACTTTCCAATTAATGGTTTCCATATCAACTGCAAAGGTACCTATCTTTACGGCATGGAGCTCTGCTTTCATCTGCAGGAGATCGAGATGGCTGCCCGGGATTTCTGGCGGCAGTTCCCCGCAGGAGAAGTCTTTGCTTTTCATGGCGAGATGGGAGCCGGCAAGACCACGTTTATCCACGCCCTATGCGATTTGAAAGGGGTGACGGACACGGTCGGAAGCCCGACCTTTTCGATTATCAATGAGTACCAATACCCCGGCGGGAAGATCTTTCATATCGACCTCTACCGGCTGAAAGATGAAGAGGAGGCGCTGCGGGCCGGGGTGGAAGACGTGCTGTACAGCGGTGAGCTATGCCTGGTGGAATGGCCGGACCGGGCGCCCGGGATCTTTCCCCCGGGGACGATCGACCTGCAGATCCGCGCGATCGACCGCGATATTCGGGAAATTATTGTAATTTGAAACTCATCGTTCAAAAATTGGCCGAAGGGCCCAACTATGTCGCAGCAAAAGCCAGTTATCAGCACCTCTTTCAGCTACGAAACCTTAGAAGAAACCCTGGACGTCAAGCCCAAAGGCGTTCCTTTGCATATCGGGATTCCGAAAGAGACGGCTTTCCAGGAAAACCGGATCGCCCTGACGCCGGATGCGGTGGGCGTGCTGGTGAGCAACGGGCATAAGGTCGTCATCGAACACAATGCCGGCGAAGCTTCGCATTACCGCGATAAAGACTATAGTGAGGCCGGAGCGCGGATCGTCTATGACAAATCGGAAGTACTGAAGGCGCCGATCCTGGTCAAGAGCGCCCCGGTCATCGACGAGGACATCCCGTTGCTGCACTTGAACCAGATCGTTATTTCGCCGATCCATCTTTCCGCCATGAAGGCCGAACTGCTGCAGAAAATGATGGAGAAGAAGATCACCGGGATCTCCTTCGAAAACCTGAAGGACGACAGTGGCACCTACCCGATCGTGCGGAGCATGAGCGAGATTGCCGGCAGCGCCGTGATGCTGATCGCGGGCCAGTACCTGAGTTCGTCCAATCATGGGAAGGGCGTACTGCTGGGAGGGATCTCCGGGATCCCGCCTACAAAAGTCATCATCCTGGGCGCCGGAATCGTCGGTGAGTTCGCCGCCCGTGCCGCCCTGGCGCTCGGGGCCAGCGTCAAGGTCTTCGACAACAGCGTCTACCGCCTAAAACGGCTGCAAAACAATATCGGTCAGCGGATGTGGACCTCCGTCATGGAGCCCCGCATCCTGGCCAAGCAGATCAAGACCTGTGAAATTGCGGTCGGCGCCCTGTCTTCGCAGAGCGGCCGCACTCCGGTGGTGGTCACCGAAGAAATGGTCAGCAATATGCGGCCGGGGAGTGTGATCATCGATGTGAGCATTGACCGGGGCGGCTGTTTCGAGACCTCCGAAATCACGACGCACGAACATCCGGTCTTTCAAAAATATGGCGTGATCCATTATTGCGTTCCGAATATCCCATCCGGTTTCGCGCGAACGGCCTCGCATGCGATCAGCAATGTTCTGATGCCGCTATTGCTGGAGGCCGGCGAAGAAGGCGGGTTCGAGAACCTGGTCTGGCACAAGATCCACCTGCGCAGCGGAATTTATTTGTTCAAAGGCGCGCTGACCAATTTCCATCTCAGTCAGCGGTTCGATCTGAAGTATACGGACCTGAATCTGCTGATCGCGAGCCAGCGGTAAGTGTTGATTTGTAGTCCCGGATATCGATCCTATTCTCGCAAAAATCATATTCCTGCGGATCATTGGAGCTGACGATGACCAGGCGGCCTTTGCCATATTTCCGGACCAGCTGCTGATAAAGCGCGATGCCTTCGGCGTCGAGGTTGGTGCAGGGCTCGTCCAATAAAATAACCGACGTATCGGAAAAGAGCGCCTGCGCGAGCTTCAGCCTTTGTTTCATCCCGGAGGAAAAGAATCGAATTTGCTTTTGTGCTGCATTGACCAATCCGACAGCTTCAAGTATCTCGGAAATGCCAATAGAGGGCAAAAATGGCTTAAAGGCGGAATGGAAGTTGAGGAACTCCAGGGCGGTCATCTCTTCGACCAGATCAAGATACGGCGCGGAGAGCGACAAGTATCGATACGCCTGATCGGGGGGGATATCGGCGGAAGACCCACTCGCGTAGCGAACCTCTCCCTCACTGATCCCGATCGCGCCCGCGATCACCTGCAGCAGGGTCGACTTGCCGGAACCGTTTGGTCCGGTGATCGCATAATGTTGTCGGGGGAGAAATTCGTACCGGAGATGACGAAAGATCCAGTCACGGTTGAAGCGCTTGCCCGCATCAATCAGCGTAATCTTCATCAAAGCTGCTTTTGCTGTAGCGTTTAATGATGCCACGGCCGCTTTCCCGGATAAAGGCGATGATCTCGTCCCGTTCGTCACTGGCGGGAAACTCTTCTTCCAGGAATTCGAGGGCCTGGCTGGTATTCATGCCCTTGTTATAAATAACCCGGTAGATATCGAGGATATGATTGATCTTGTCGATGGTAAACCCTCTGCGTTTCAGGCCGACGGAGTTGACGCCGGCATAGCTCAGGGGCAGCCGGGCCGCCTTGATATAGGGGGGGATATCCTTGCCAACCAGCGAGCCGCCGCCGATAAAGACATGCGAACCGACCTTGACGAATTGATGGATCGCGCACATCCCGCCAAGGATGACCCAATCGCCCAGCACGACATGACCGGCCACCTGCGAATTATTGCTCAGGATACAATTGTCACCGATGATACAGTCATGGGCGATATGGCTATACGCCAGGATCATGCAATTGTTGCCGACCCGGGTCGTCCAGCGGTCGCGTGTCCCGCGGTGTACGGTGACAAATTCCCGGATGGTGGTATTATCGCCAATCTCCACGGTCGTCTCTTCACCGTCAAACTTAAGGTCCTGAGGATCAGCAGAAATAACCGCACCCGGGAAGATCTTGCAGTTTCTGCCGATCCGGGCGCCCTCCATAATGGTTACATTACTTCCGATCCAGGTTCCCGCTCCGATCTGAACATTTCTATGAATCATCGTGAATGGGTCCACTTGTACATCGTTGGAGAGCCGCGCTTCCGGGTGGATGGACGTCAAGGAGTGGATCATTCTGCCGCTAATTGGTTGATTTTCAGTTTCTTGGATCATTATTAACTCTTCCTTGCGGATTGCTGTTTTCTTCATAAAAAGTGCTGGGAATACCCAGGAATCCCGCAAAAATAAACTTATTTAATACAATTTGCCCGTTTTTACCTCGTCTTAACTTCTCTTTACAAGTTGCGCCATCAGGTCCGCTTCGGTGGCAATCTTGTTGCCGACATACACGGTTCCACGCATTTCGCAGATGCCCCGCCGGATGGGGTTGAGCAGCTCCATCTTCAGGATCATCGTGTCACCGGGGACCACTTTGTGCTTGAATTTGCAGTTGTCGATCTTGAGGAAATAGGTGTCGTATTCGCCGGCAGGCATGGCGTTGATACAAAGAATCCCGCCCGTTTGGGCAAGGGCCTCGATCTGAAGGACGCCGGGCATCACGGGGTTGCCGGGAAAGTGACCGACAAAGAAGGGTTCGTTGAACGTGACATTCTTGATCCCGACGATATGCTGGTCTGTAAGTTCGATGATCTTATCGACCAGGAGGAAGGGGAAGCGATGCGGTAACGTCTTCTCGATCTGTTGGGTGTTGAAAACCGGCGCCTGATTAGGGTCGTAGACCGGCGTATTCTTCAGATGCTTGTTTTTTTTTATGTATTGTTTGATGCGTCTGGCAAAGTCCACGTTCGTCGAATGGCCCGGGCGGTTGGCGATGATATGCCCTTTGATGGGATAGCCGATCAGCGCAAGGTCCCCGATCACGTCCAGGAGCTTGTGCCGGGCCGGTTCATTGGGAAAACGCAATTCCAGGTTGTTGAGGTAGCCTTCGCTTTTGATCTCGATCTTTTCCCGTTTGAATGCTTTGGCCAGCCGCTCCATTTCTTCGGGTGTAACCGGTTTGTCTACCACCACGATCGCATTGTTGATATCCCCGCCCTTGACCAGGTTGTGGTCAAGCAGCATCTCCAGTTCATGCAGGAAGCAAAAGGTGCGACACGGCGAGATCTCCGCCTTGAAATCCCGCATCGTCTTCAGACCCGCATGCTGGGTTCCAAGAACCGGACTGTTGAAGTCGATCAGTGTCGTCACTTTGTATTCCATGGAAGGCATGACGACCATCTCTACCCGCTTCTTTTCGTCGTGATGCGTGATATTGGCGTCGATGCTGTACCAGGCCTTGGTGGCGTCCTGTTCCTGCACACCCGCTTCTTCGATGATCTCGACAAAAGGTTGCGAACTGCCGTCAATGATGGGGATCTCCGGACCGTTGACTTCCACCAGGCAATTGTCGACGCCCATTCCAACCAGCGCCGCCAGAATATGTTCGACGGTGCTGATCTTCGCGCCGTTATCTTCGAGCGTCGTACCCCGGGAAGTATCCGTTACCAGATCACAATCCGCCTTGATGACGGGCTGACCCGGCAGGTCAACCCGCTGGAACTGAAAGCCGAATCCCGGATTGGCCGGTTTCAAGGTCATATCGACTTTGATGCCGGTGTGTAGTCCGGTCCCGGAAATACTGGTCACAGAGCCCAAGGTATGTTGTCTGTCTGGATTGAAATTTGCGTCCATTCGGTTTACTTGATACTACAATAGCCGACAAAGATAAGGGGAATTCGTGCATCTTCGAGCGATAACGTTGAATTTCAGGCGCTTTACCGGCGAATTTAGGGCGGTTTAACAAAATATTAGTCGATTTTGAAAGGCAATGGTTTAATTTTAGTAGCAGATAAAAATCAAATCAATTATGGAAGGAAAGAAACCGAAAATATTGTTGTGCGAAGACGACCCCAACCTGGGGATGGTGTTGAAGAATTACCTGGAATTGAGTGATTTTGATGTGACCCTCGAAAGGGATGGCCGGCTTGGGCTCGCGGCTTTTCAGCGGGAACGTTTCGACCTTTGTCTGCTGGACATCATGATGCCCCATATGGACGGCTTCACGCTGGCCGAAGAGATTCGGGACGTGGACCCGGATATCCCCCTGTTCTTCCTCAGCGCCAAAACCATGAAGGAGGACATCATCCAGGGCTACAAACTGGGCGCGGATGACTATATCACCAAACCCTTCGACAGCGAAGTGCTGTTGCTGAAGATAAAGGCGATCCTCAAACGGAATGACGACATGAACAAGGAGTCGGACAATAAGGAATTCGAAATGGGTTCTTATCATTTCAATCCGAAACTGCGGGAGTTAAGCCACAAGGGGCATGACGCAGACCCTGTCGCCCAAGGAAAATGAGCTGTTGAAAATGCTGGCCGAACACATGAATGATCTGCTGCCGCGGGAACAGGCGTTGAAGAAGATCTGGGGCAGCGACACGTATTTCAACGGACGCAGCATGGACGTATACATCGCGAAACTGCGCAAATACCTGAAAGACGACGATCATATCGAGATCGTGAATATACATGGGAACGGGTTCCGGCTCGTGGTCCCGAGTCAGTGCGTACGACGGGTATCAGAACAATTCTCCTTCTTTGCCCGGCTGTTTTTTGCCAAGATGCTCATAGGCTTTGGCGGTTGCTTCACGGCCGCGGGGCGTTCGCATGAGAAAACCTTCCTGGATCAGGAATGGCTCGTAGACTTCTTCCAGCGTGCCGGTCTCCTCTCCAACGGCTGTTGCATATGGTCGTGATGCCGACAGGGCCGCCTTTAAACTTCTCGATGATCGTTGACAGGATGCGGTTGTCCATTTCATCCAAACCGTGCTCATCGACATGAAGGGCCCGCAACGCGTGCTGGGTGATGCCAAGATCGACCACCCCATTGCCCAGCACCTGGGCGAAATCCCGGACCCTGCGCAGCAATCCATTGGCGATACGCGGGGTGCCCCTGCTGCGGCGGGCGATCTCGGCGGAAGCATCGGAGGTGACCCTGGTTTGCAGGATACCCGCCGAGCGAGGATGATCTTCTGTATTGTTTCGGCATTATAGTATTCCAGTCTCGACTTGATCCCGAAACGGGAAAGCAGCGGCGCCGTCAGCAATCCGCTCCGCGTCGTAGCGCCAACAAGGGTGAAGGGATGTATGGTCAGTTGGATGCTGCGGGCGCTCGGACCGCTGTCGATCATGATATCGATCCGATAATCTTCCATGGCCGCATACAGGTACTCCTCCACGACCGCACTCAACCGGTGGATCTCATCGATAAACAGGACGTCATTGGGCTCGAGGTTGGTCAGCAGCCCCGCGAGATCACCTGGTTTTTCGATGACGGGTCCCGATGTTTCTTTGATATTCACCCCCAGCTCATTGGCCACGATCCTCGATAAAGTGGTTTTGCCAAGGCCTGGGGGGCCATGAAAAAGGATATGGTCCAGCGCTTCGCCTCTCATCTTGGCTGCCTGGATAAAAATCCGCAGGTTTTCGATCAGCTGCGGTTGCCCGGCGAATTCGTCAATAACGGCGGGGCGGAGATTGTTCTCAAACTCTTTTTCCGCGGAGGTCAATTGATTCTTGTCGCTATTGAGATTCAGATTGGGCATGGAACAAAGATACCGAGGTGTGGGGTATTCGGGGCGCGGGAAGTATTGTTTTTTGAAAATTTCAATTTGTCTATGCAAATTGACGGATTGCCGATTCGTAGAATGCTGTGTCTCAAACATCTTCTCGACAACTAACTTTTAATTTGTCTATGCAAATTGCAAAGATTAGATTTACGAATGCCCGCGCGCCGGGCTGGAGTGGAATTATGAAACCGGTGAAAAAAGAAAAGGCGGTCGATAGTGCATTTGCGGAGTCGTTGTATTTTGCCAGCGGTGCATTTGCCCGCGCGGTTGAGAAGCTGGCTGTTGCATGTTGGAAAAATTCGGAACTGACTCCCAGCCAGGGGAATCTTCTGCTTCATGTGATGAATACCCCCTATTCTTATCCCTACTACATCAGTTCCGATCTGCGAGTAAATCCAAGCACCGTTAGTCGATTAGCCGACCAACTGAAAGCAAAAGGGTTGGTTTATCGCATTCAAAGTGGTCATTGGAACTATCTCGGGGTGACGGAAAAAGGGCGCCAACTCTTACCTGCCCTCCTTGAATCCAACAAAGTTCTTGAAGACCGTTGTGTTGAACTCTTTGGCAAGAGCCGCCTCACCAAACTGACGATGTTCCTGAATGAGGCGAGTGACAAAATAATGAGCGATCTACCACCCAACATCCCAACATCCAACATCCGACCGCCCAACAACAATAAAAATAAATATGCCCGGAACCGAACGAATAATTGAACAAAAGTACCTGCAAAAATCCATCACCTATGACGCCTATAAACAACTGGTAGAAAATTTGCTGGCCGAAGGAAAAGCCACCGGGCCACAACAGTCGGAAGCAATGGTCCATTATTCGCAGCTCAATGTACAGCGGATGCATCGTGTCGAGAAGACGATCGAGGTCCTGCCGGAGGTAAAAGAACAGCTGATCCGCGTCAACCGGCCACAAACCTGGCTGGTCCTGTCAGAAGGATGGTGCGGGGATGCGGCGCAAAGTCTGCCCGTGATGAAGGCACTGGCGGACCTGAACCCAAATATCGGGCTGCGTGTTCTGTTGCGCGATGAGAATCCGGAGCTGATAGACCAATATCTGACAAACGGGATCGCGCGGAGCATCCCCAAACTGATCGCTGTTGACCCGACAACCGGACGCGTATTGTTCACCTGGGGACCCACGACCGACGGTGCTTCAGGAAACGTTTTACGGCATGCGTTCCGAAGGTCTCCCCTATGACGTGATCAAGGAGGAATTACAACGCTGGTACAACAAGGACAAGACGGTGACCATCCAGCGGGAGCTGGCAATGCTGGCGACGGAAACCAAGGCCCGGGATTAGTATGGACAGGCCCTCAGGGCAAACGCTGCCAGAGCACATCGGCAAACCATTTCCTGGTGTCCAGGAAAGTATGGATGGGCTTGAAGCCGGACTGGCTCGCCATCTGCGCCGTTTCCGCGAGGGTATACTTCTGGGAGATCTCCATATGCAGCGGTTCATTCTCCCTGAAAGGAACGTGTTGTCGCCGATATGTATGTCCTGGGCCTTCAGGCTGACCAGGTAGCTTTTGCAGGCGCCGCTGCCGGGATCATAGACGGGATAGTGTTCGAATTGGTCCGGATGGAAGTCCGCGCCCAGCTCGCGGTTGATCCGGTGAAGCAAATTGAGGTTGAACGCCCGGGTGATGCCCTGGTGGTCGTTATACGCGTCGAGGATGGTCTTGGGATGCTTCTTCAGATCGAACCCGACAAGCAGCAGATCACCGGGCTGCATGCGGTCATGCAACTGGCGACAAAAAAAGGTCGCCTGCGGCATCGTCATATTGCCAATATTGGCCCCCATAAAAAGCACGATCTTCTGGCCGGCAGAAAAGTTCCCGACCTGCTCCATTTTTTCCATGTATTCCCCGTTCAGCCCGTGCAGCCTGAGCCCGGGAAGGCTCACAGGAAGACGCTCGTCCAGCCAGCGGATCACATTGGAGGAAATATCGATGGGGTAATACACGAAAGGTACCTTTTCCTTTTGCAGCTCCTTTAACAAATGCCAGGATTTGGTTGCATCGCCCGGGCCCAGCTCGATCAGATCGAACGAGTGGCCATATTCGCGGAAGAGATGGACCATGTCCCGTGACTGATGCTGAAGGATCTCCATCTCGCACCGGGTGGGATAATATTCCGGACAGGCCATGATCTGCTGGAAGAGTTTGTCTCCCGCCTCATCATAGAAATATTTCGAAGACAGGTATTTGTTCTCCGCCCTCAGGCCGTTGACGACCTCGTCATGGAAAGTGGAGGAGGCCTTCCGGCCGTTCAGTCTGACGGGAGTAGTCGATAACATAGGTCTGTTTTAACAAATTACGAGAATTAAGGTTCGGTCGATTGAGCCAAATCACCGTGCAAGACGTATGCCAGTGAATTGCCACCGCAGCGGAGGATGGAAGAAATTACGATAGGTCGGCCGGCTATGGCCGGCCGGAGTCGCCACCGACGCGCCCCTCAGGACCATCTGGCTGACCATAAACTTTCCGTTATATTCTCCAATAGCCCCGGGAGCCTTTTTAAATCCGGGATACGGCAGGTAAGCGCTCTCCGTCCATTCCCATCGCCTTCCCCACCCGATGCGTTCGGCCGCAGCCTCCCATTCCCATTCGGTCGGCAATCGACACCCCTTCCAGGCCGCGAAAGCAGCCGCCTCGTAATAGTTGATATGACAAACTGGCTGCTCCGGATCGATCGGGCGAAGGCCAGCCATCGTATAGTACTGCCAACGACCATCGATCAAATGCCAGTACAGCGGCGCGCCCGTCCCATGATTCTTCACCCAATCCCAGCCTTCGGCGTGCCAGTAGCTAAAATTTTTGTACCCGCCCGAGTTCGATAAACTCAAGGTATTCCCCGTTCGTGACAAGGCTGGTGGAGAGCTGGAATTCATTCAGGTACACCTTATGCGGGGCCAGCTCATTATCAAAACAAAATCCGTCGCCCCGGTATCCGATCTCGTAGATCCCGGCGGGAATCGGTCTGGAAGCCCGGCTCCCCCGCACCCGCCCCCTTCATCGATATCGCGTTCCGACCATGCGGGGAAAAGTGGATTATGACCCAGGATATATTTGATATCCGAATATAAGAGCTCCTGGTGCTGTTGCTCATGATTCAGACCCAGGATGATCAACTGTTCCAGGGCCGGGTTAGGGTCGGCCGTAATCAACTCCGCCATCCGCTCGTCTACATATCGCCGGTAGGCGTACACTTCATCCACCGAAGGGCGGCTGAGGTTGCCCCGGTCGGTCCGGACGACGCGCGCGCCGATGGTCTCATAATAGCTGTTAAACACATAGTTGTAGTCTGGGTTGCAGGGCCGGTAGCCAGGCCGGTGCGGGATCAGGATAAACGTCTCCCAGAACCACGTGATATGCCCCAGATGCCATTTGGGCGGGCTAACGTCCACGATCGGTTGCACGACATAGTCTTCCTTTTGCAAGGGCCGGCAGATGGCTTCGCTGGCGGCTCGGACCGCCCGGTAGTTGTTCAGCAGATTCATAACTTGTCTTTTTTAAGATAGTCGGCCAGATCCGATATCGAATTTATTCCCAATCGCCGTGCCTCCGTTCGGCGCATCATCAGCGCATAGGCATTGTTAAAGCCAATGGGGGTCAGCCATTCCAGGTCATAGAGTATATTCGAAACGGTGTTGAACATAGTCATAAACACTGTCCCGGTTGGCAGCCAGGCGTTCAGCAACGCCGGGCGGCGACCGGAGGATCGCCAGAAGCGCAGTGCCGGTATATTCGGGATATAGGTCGATCTGGTCATTGACCAGCGCTTCAAAACATATCTGTGTCCCCCCAAGTCCCGTCTTGCTGTCCACCCGAAGATCGGTATAGCCCCGGATCAGCTCGGCATACATGGCGAGTGAGGATGTATTGCTCAGGGAATATTTTGGAGCCGAGACGGACCGTGCCTTTGGCGCCATTCCGCGGCGGTTGGTAAAGACCGCGCGAAACCAGGAAAGCATGGGCGCATTTTTCCGGACTTTGATGTTGGTATTCGACCTCGATAATTCAGCGCGGTCATTACCGAATCATTGATCTGGCCCGCCAGTTTGTTGAGGACGGGGGCCAGTTCCGGATAGTGCTGCAGAATATTCCGGCGTACGACCGGCGCCGCATAGTAAGGCGGAAAGATCTTTAGATTGTCGGCAAGAACAGTCAGGTCATATGCTTTCAGCCGGCCATCGGTGCTATAGCCGCTGATGACATCCAGCTTGCCATTATAAATGGCTTTGTACATGACGGCATCACTGATAACGACGGTGCGGATCTTCAGCCCGTAGACCGACCGCAGTCCGATATCGCCATCCCTCCTGCCCATGAATTCGGGCGTAAAACCGGCCAGCAGGCGGCTGTTATATCCAAGCGGCAACACGTAGAGCGACGACAGCAACAGGAGGACAAGCGGCAAGACGCGGAGAACGGCTACCCGGCCCTTCCCACTCAGGCGCTGCAGCCTGGAGAGCAGGAAATCTAGCCCAATCGCCAGCAACGCCGCGGGGATAGCCCCCGCCAGGATCATATTGGTATTGTTGAGGGCAATACCGCCGAAGATAAATTCGCCGAGACCGCCAGCTGCGATCAGGGCAGCCAGCGTACCGACCCCGACATTGATGACCGTCGCGGTGCGGATTCCCGCCATGATCACCGGAAAGGCAAGGACCAGGTCTACCCTGAACAGACGTTGCGCGCCGGTCATGCCCATCGCCACTGCGGCCTCCCGGACACCCGGATCAACCCCGTCGATGCCGGTAGAGGTATTCCGGATAATCGGAAGCAATGCATAAAGAAAAAGCGCAGTGATCGCCGGCAGCGGGCCGATGCCGAGCAGCGGGATCATAAAGCCCAGCAGCGCAATACTGGGGATGGTTTGCAGAACACCGGCGATCCCCAACACGATGCCGGCGGCCCCGCGATGCCGGGTGATATAGATGCCGAGGGGCAATCCGATCAGCACGGCGACCAGCAGCGAAATAAAGGTCAGTCCGATATGCTGCACCGTTTGTTGCAGTAATTTGCCGGACTGCTGCTGCATGAATTGCCAGAGGCTTTCGGATTGGTCCATCAGTGGGGTGTTTTCCTGAAGTGATCGAATGCCCGGATAAGGGCCGGATAGTCGGCAGCGCCGATCCGCGCAGCCTCCAGCTGGAACCGCTGCGCTTCAAAGAAATCACGGGAATATTCGCCTGCGGGTTCGAAGAGCAGTTGATCGGGTGTTCCCTGCTGCACGATCGTTCCCTTGTCCATCAGGAATATTCGGTTGGCCAGCTCGAATGCTTCCTGTACATCATGGGTCACGAGGACGATGGTGGTCGACCGTAGTTCGTCCAGTTCCTTAAAGTCTTTCCGGACGCTTGCCCGCGTGATGGGGTCCAGCGCGCCGAAGGGCTCGTCCATCAGGAGCACCGGAGGGTTGGCGGCCAGCGCCCGGGCAATGCCCACGCGCTGCTGCTGGCCGCCACTCAGTTCATGCGGATAAGCATCACGGTATTGATCCGGCGGCAGGTGGAGCTTTTCCATCAATTGGTCGGTTCGGGCGGCAATCTTCGGCGCATCCCAGCCCAATAGCCGCGGCACGATGCCGATATTCTCCGCGATCGTATAGTGCGGGAAAAGTCCATTATTTTGAAAGACATATCCGATACCCCTGCGCAGCTTCTCTGGAGGCTGTTCCCTGATCCGGCGGCCCCCGATCGAGATTTCGCCCGAATCGGGGTCGAGCAGGCGATTGATCATTTTGAGCATCGTAGTCTTGCCGCATCCGCTGGTTCCCAGAAAAACCACATTTTCCCCGTCTCCGACCGAAAAAGAAATATGATCGACGGCTTTGTGCAAGCCAAAAGTTTTGGTGATATTTTTTACCTCGATCATTTAATGGAAAACTTGATGGTTAGCCGTCGACCAGACCTTTACAATTTAGCGAAAAGATTGTTCAACGACTCTGCGAAGGTTGGATGGGCATACATGCCGTCCCGGACGGTATCGTAGGTGAGGCCGCCCATCATGGCCATCTGGACAACGCTCATCAGCTCGCCGCCGCCGGAGATCAGCATCGCCGCGCCAAGGATCTTCCGGTCATCGGCATTCACGATCACTTTCAGCAGACCGCGGGTCTCGCTGTTCTCATACGCCCGGGCGACATAGCTGGCCGGCATGGTAGCCACTTTGATATTCAAGCCCTTTGCCCGCGCCTCATTTTCGGTAAGCCCGACCCTTCCCAGCTCAGGGTCCGTAAAAAGGCAATAGACGAGCACCCTGTCTTGCGATGCTCAGGTTCGCTTTCTCTATCAGGTTCTTATATACGATCAGATGATCGTTCCAGGCGACATGGGTGAATTGCGGGCCGCCTTTGACATCTCCCAGCGCAAAGATCCCCGGCACATTTGTCTCAAGCCGGTCATTGACCGAAATAAACCCGTGCGGATCGAGACGGATGCCCGCTGCGTCGACGTTGAGACCGGTGGTATCGGGCCGTCGCCCGGATGCCACCAGGACATGCGAGGCCGTCAGGACGCTTGTTCGTCCCATGTCAATCCGGATCGACCTGCCTTCCTCGGCGTCACCTTGTTGACCTGCGTGCCGGTAAAGATCCGGATCCCGTCTTCCTCGAGGATCCGCCGGATCTCCGCCGCGATATCTTCGTCTTCCTTTGCCAGGAACCGCGGGTTGTTTTCGATGATGGTAACCTGACTGCCCAGCCGGCGATATAGCTGCCCGAATTCCAGCGCAACATAGCCGCCGCCGATAATGGCCAAATGAGTGGGGATTTCATGCAGGTCCAGGATGCTCGCACTGGTCAGATAAGGGATATCGTCGAGCCCCGGGATCGGCGGAATAAACGGATGCGCGCCTGCATTCAGAAAGATATTATCGGCGGTTATCGTCTCGGATGACCCGTCCGACTTTGCGACGGCAAGTTCCTTCGGGTCCCGAAAAGGCAGCCGTCCCAAAGATCAGATCGAGATTCGGTGTATTCAGCAGGCTTTTCGTCGACCCCTCCCGGAAGGTCAGCACGACGGAATTCTTCCGGCGGAGAAAGGTTTCGACGTCGACAGCGAATCCTGAGGTCCGGATCCCGAAATCAGCGCTGCGTTTCACCAGGTAGGCTACCCGACCGGAAGCGATCATTGTCTTGGTGGGTGTACAGCCGACATTGACACAGGTACCGCCAACCCATTGCCGTTCGATCAGCGCCGTCTTCCAGCCGGCGGCAGCCAGCTTTCTTGCCAGTGGGTTAGCGGCCTGCCCGGAGCCGACGAGAATGGCGTCATACTTTGTCATGCGTGTTCTAAAGATAGGCAATTTTTATACCATGAAAGGGAGGGCCTGATCAGGTGCCGTTCGATAGCAAGTACCTGCGAAGCCGGAGGATCGCATCCGGATCGGGGCAGTTGTCAAGCCATGGGCCCGCTCGGAATATCGGCAGACGCCGGGATAGTCGCCTTTCCAACCCTGCATGTCGGCGATGAGCTGGAAATGCAGATGCGGTGGCCAGTTGCCGTTCTCGAAGCGCATGCCGAATTCGGCGATGACTTCGCCTCTGGTGATATGCTTGCCCTTCTAGAGTTCTTCAGCGAATTGAGGCTGAGATGGCCATACAGGGTATGAAAGCCGATGCCGTCCAACTGATGGGTGAGGATCAGCGTCGCGCCATAGTCGCTGTCGTTGTTATTGAACGCGAAGCTATGGACGATCCCGTCGAGCGGGGCCATCACTTTGGTTCCGGCGGGCCCCCAGATATCGATGCCGAGATGCAGGCGGCGGGGCTCTTCCCGTGCTCTGCCGAGTCGAAATGCCTGCTGCGGGCATATAGCGTGCGGTGCTCGTCATATCCGCCGAAACCATAGCGGGCCCCGTGCTCACGAAGGGTCCGGTTGATATAGGCGGCAAAGCGCTCCGTATCCGCGATATCGTCCGCGTCAAGATCGGTATTGTCTTCCGTAAAGTCGAACGGATAGAGCCGGTCTTGCCGGGTCGAAGGGGACCACCGGATGAAAACCGGGAATGCCTGTCCAGACGGCGTAGAGCGTAGTGCCATACGTATTTATACAACCACATTGATCATCCTGTTCTTGACATAGACGACTTTTTTCGGCGGATTTCCATCGAGCCATTTCCGGACCGTCTCATCGGCAAGAACGATCTCTTCTACCTGCTCCTGGGTCGCATCCAGCGCAATATTGAGCTCGGTCCTTGTCTTGCCGTTGATGGCGATGGGATAATTCTTTACCGACTCAACGAGATATCTTTCCATCGACTGCCGGATAGGCGGCATCCAGTACCGATCCTGCATTACCCAGCAGGTGCCAAAGCTCCTCTGCCACATGCGGAGCATAAGGCGCCAGAATGATGACCAGCTTTTCCAGCACTTCCTTCTTATGGCATTTCAGATCGGTGAGCTCGTTGACGCCGATCATCAGCGCGCTGACGCCGGTATTGAAAGAGAAGCGTTCAGTCGCGTCTTCCGTCTTCCTGATCGTCCGGTAAATGCATTTCCATTCCGCCTCCGTCGCCTTATCCGTCGTCCAGACCTTGCCCTTCGTCTCATCGTAGAACAGTCGCCAGAATTTGCGAATAAACCGGTATACCCCTTCGATGCCTTTGGTGTCCCAGGGTTTGCTTTGTTCGACGGGGCCCAGGAACATCTCATACATCCGGATAGGTATCGGCGCCATATTTTTTTACGAGGTCGTTTGGGTTAACGGTATTGTATAGCCGTTTGCTCATCTTCTCCACCTCCGAGCCGCAGATATATTTGCCGTCTTCCAGGATGAATTGCGCGTCGGCATATTCCGGCCGCCATTTTTTAAATGCGTCCATGTCCAGCTCCAGGCCATCGACGATATTGACGTCGACATGCAGCGCCGAAAAGGTGACGAATATCCAGTTCGATATCGTAGTTCACCAAAGAATTCCCGGACAGCCTGCGTGATCAGGTCATGAACTGCGGGTTGTTGTCCAACGCCGCCAGGCCGGATGAAACGAAGATGGGCGTCTTTCGCGACAGCGCTCCGATATCGCCTGTTCCGGGAAGTTCCAGCCGGTAGACGAAGCGGCTACTGCCCTGGATCATCCCCTGGTTGACCAGCCGTTTGTAGGGCTCCTCGTGACCGATCCAGCCGCGGTCATACAGGAATTTTGTCCACATCCGGCTGTACAGCAGGTGGCCAACGGCATGTTCGGCGCCGCCGATATAGAGATCGACCTGTCCCCAGTAGTCGGAGGCGGCGCGGCTGCAAAAGTCTCCGTCGTTCTGCGGGTCCATATAGCGAAGGAAATACCAGCTGCTGCCGGCATAACCGGGCATGGTATTGGTCTCGAGGTGGCGGGCGGTCCAGGCGGGGATATTCGCCAGCGGGCCTTCCCCTTCGGGACCGGGGCCATATTTGTCGATATGTGGCAATTCCAGCGGAAGTTCCTTTTCGCTCAGCGGCGTGGCGATCCCATTTTGCCAGGTGATCGGAAACGGCTCGCCCCAGTAGCGCTGGCGGCTAAAGGCGGCATCGCGCATCCGATAGTTTACTTTCCGGATACCGATGCCCCTTTCTTCGATTTTCCGGATGGCGATCAGGATGGCGTCTTTCATGACCAGCCCGTCGAGGAAATCGCTGTTCTCGCAGGATGGCATCCTTTGTAGGGTTGGCCTCGATGCCCATTGAACGCGTCGCCGATGATATTGGTGATGGGCAGTTGGAAATACTGCGCGAATTTGAAATCCCGCTCATCGCCGCAAGGTACGGCCATGATAGCGCCGGTACCATATCCCGCCAGCACATATTCGGATGTCCAGACCGGGATATGCAAGCCGCTGAACGGATGAATCGCATAGGCGCCGGTGAAACAGCCGGTGATCTTTTTCTCCGCCATCCGTTCCCGTTCGCTGCGGCTTTGGACATAAGCGAGGTATTCGTCCACTGGCCGGGCGTTGTGTTCCGGGGTCGTGATCTTTTGCACCAGTTCATGCTCCGGGGCGATGACCATGAAGTCAACGCCGAAGATCGTGTCGGGCCGGGTCGTATAGACCCGCAGTTTTTCTCCGGCCGAGCCGGTAAATCGCGAAATCGATTTCCGCGCCAAAGCTCTTCCCGATCCAGTTGGTTTGCATTTCCTTCATGGCGTCGCTGATAGTCGACGGTCTCCAATCCTTCAAGCAGGCGATCGGCATAGTCGGTGATGCGGAGATACCATTGCCGGAGCTTCTTTTTGATCACGGGATAGCCGCCGCGTTCGCTGACGCCGCCGATGACCTCGTCATTGGCAAGGACCGTACCCAGTGCTTCACACCAGTTGACCTCCCCATAGCCGCAATAGGCCAGGCGATAATTCATCAGGATCTCCTGCCGGCGGCGGTGATCGAACTCATTCCAGCCAGGCCGCGTCGAAATGGATGGCGGATCGCCGGGACAGGGATGAGCGGCATTCCCTTCTTCGGCAAAAGGCTTCCAGGTCTGCCATGGGCCGGGCCTTGGCCGGCTTTTCGGTCGTACCAGCTGTCGAAGAGTTGAAGGAAGATCCATTGGGTCCATTTATAATAAGTCCGGATCGGAGGTCCGGAAGGAGCGGCTCCAGTCATAGCAGAAGCCGATATTGTCGAGCTGGCGGCGGAAATTGGCGATATTATCGTCCGTGGAGACCGCGGGGTGGATGCCATGATCGATCGCATATTGTTCGGCGGGAAGGCCAAACGCGTCATAGCCCATCGGATGCAGGACGTTAAACCCTTTCAGCCGTTTATAGCGGGCATAGATATCGCTGGCGATATAGCCCAGGGGATGACCGACATGCAGACCGGCGCCGCTGGGATAAGGAAACATATCCAGGACATAGTATTTCGGTCTGGACGGATCGTTGGTCACTTTGTAGGTGCCGTCCGCTATCCAGCGCTGCTGCCATTTCTTTTCAATATCGCCGAAATTATATTCCATAAATCGCGTGTTGGAAAAAAGTTAAAAGCCTTGATTGTGTTCCCGAAATAATGCGAGGCAAACAATCGTTAAGAGGGGGGACAAAAATACGGAAATGGCAGCGAATTTGCCGTCAAATGGACGGGAAGATGGCATCAAAACCGTTATTTTTGTCCTTGCATTACTGCGCCAGTTACTAACCCAATAAAACTAAAGAATACCATGGCGCAATTCGGAAAAGGGTATGCCAAACGTTCCACTCCTTCCTATTTCATGGCGGTCCTGGGTGTTTCCCTGGTCTTGTTCCTGCTGGGTATGTTGGGCTGGATCGTGATCAATGCCAACAAGCTGGGGCAGAACTTCAGGGAAAACATGGAAGTCCAGGTATATGTGCATCGAAACAGCTACGCCCAAAGATAGCGCAGCCCTGGTGCAGTATATCAGCTGCCCAGCCGTATACGAAGTCCTGCGAATATATCACCAAGGAACTGGCCCAAGCAAACGTTTCGTGTCGGACGGAAATTCCGATTTCTCTTCGGTGCTGGACAAGAACCCCTTGCCGGCCAGCGTAAATTTCAAAGTCCGCAGCGAATATGCCAATCCGGATTCGCTGGCCATGATCACCAAAGAGATCAGTCAGAATATTGCGGTCAGCGAAGTACAATACAACAAGGCGCTGGTGACCAACCTGGACGAGCGGATCCGCAAGATCAGCCTGATCCTGCTGGTGTCACGGTCATCATTTCGGTGCTGGTCATCATCCTGATCGACAATACGATCCGGCTGGCGATGTTCAGCAACCGGTTCCTGATCAAGACCATGCAGATGGTGGGCGCGACCCGCTGGTTCATCGCCAAGCCCATGGACGTCCGCGCGCTGATCAATGGGGCCATCAGCGGGCTGATTGCCATCGGGCGGGATCATCGGGGTCATTTTCGTATCCGAGAAATGGCTCCCGCCGATGCAGGCCCTCCGGGACTATACCCTGCTGTCGGTGATGTTTGCGACGATTTTCGTGCTGGGGATCGGCATCTCCTTTATCAGCACCCACCGAAGCGTGCTGAAATACCTGAAAATGAAGCTGGACGACCTCTATTGAGGGTATTTTGGCCGAAACGGGGATTCCCGTATATTGCAGGCCCAATAATCAACTCGATTTTCATGGCAACGACAAAAAAAGAAACGGCTACTCCCGGCTACCAGGACGGCATGCCCCGGCTCGCCAGAACAACCGTGGCTGGGCCGAAGTCGAAAGCGGCTGCCACCAAAAGCCATTCCAATACCCCCCTGTTTGGGAAAGAAAATTATCGTTGGATGCTGATCGGCATCGCACTGGTCGCTCTCGGCCTGATCCTGATGGGCGGCGGCAAGAGCCCGGACCCGAATGTGTTCAATAAAGATGAGGTCTATAGCTTTCGGCGGATCACCGCTCGCCCCGATCCTGATCCTGGCGGGGTTTGTGGTCGAGATCTTTGCGATTTTCCGGAAAGACAAGCCGAGCACCCAAGCGTAACCAAATATGACTATCATCCAGGCCATCATCCTGTCCATCGTGGAAGGGCTGACGGAGTTTCTGCCCATTAGCTCCACCGCCCACATGAAATTCACCAACCCGATCATCGGGGTCGACTCCAACCCCCTTTTCGGATCTGTTCGAGATCGTCATCCAGCTGTTTGCCATCCTGGCCGTGGTGGTGGTCTATTATAAGAAATTCTTCGACTTTACCCGGATCAGCTTTTATGTCAAGCTGATCATTGCGGTCATCCCAGCGGTCATTTTCGGGCTACTCCTTAAAAAGCACATCGATGAGGCGCTGGAGAATCTTTATTTTATCGCCGCGGTGATGATCGGGGGCGGGGTCATTTTCCTTTTCGTGGACCGCTGGTTCAACACATCCCCGGTTCGAGAGCGAACGGAATGTCTCCAACGGGGCCGCCTTCCGGATCGGCTGTTTCCAGGTGCTGTCGATCCTGCTGCCGGGCTTCAGCCGCAGCGGAGCGACGATCATCGGCGGTCTGAGCCAGGGGCTGACCCGGAAGGCGGCAGCCGAATTCTCTTTTTTCCTCGCCGTTCCGACGATGCTGGCGGCATCGGTCAAAAGCTATCTGGGATGTCCATAAGGAGCATCCCGACGTGCTGACAAAAGACAATGCGACCTTACTGGTGCTTGAGCGGTATCGTGACCTTCCTGGTCGTCGATCATCGTCATCCGCTTCTTTATCGGCTTTCTCCAAAAGCACGGGTTCAAGATCTGGGGTTATTACCGGATCGTCGTCGGGCTGGTGATGCTGTTCCTCTTGTGGAGGGGGATCCTATGATCGTCACGGCGCCACGAAGAAAGTGATCAATGGCTGGGCCATGTACGACTGGGCCAATTCGGTCTATAACCTGGTCATTACGACAACATTTTTCCCGATCTATTTCCTGGCATCCACTCAACATCATTTCAAAAGCACCAATATCCCCTTCCTCGGCCGAACATTTGACAACGGTGCGCTGTACAGTTTCGCACTGGCGGCGGCCTATCTGTTCATCTCGGTCCTCTACCCGATCCTGACCTCGATCGCCGATAACCGGGGCAATAAGAAGAGTTTCATGCGGTTCTTCTGCTATATGGGCGCCGCCGGCTGCAGCCTGTTGTATTTTTTCGACGGTTCGAACCTCGGTTGGGGGATCGGCTGTTTCATCCTGGCCAGCATGGGTTTCGTAGGCAGCCTCGTCTTTTATAATGCCTATCTGCCGGAGATCGCCGCGCCGGAAGACCAGGATGCCGTGAGCGCAAAAGGGTTTTCCTATGGCTATATCGGGAGCGTGATCCTGCAGGTGCTCGGGTTTGCGCTCGTGCTGGCGCTTCACCAAAGCGACCTTTCGCTCCGGCTGACTTTTTTGATGGTCGGTATCTGGTGGGCCGGCTTCGCCCAGATGACTTTCGCCGTTCTGCCGAAAAGCCAGGGCAAAGCAGCAAAGACGGGAACGATCTTCCAGGCCGCATTTTCCGAGGTGCGAAAAGTCTACCGGGAGATCCGGAAAATGTCGGTGCTGAAACGCTTTCTCCGAGGCTTCTTTTTCTATAGCATGGGCGTGCAGACGGTCATGATGGCCGCCACCATCTTTGGCGCCAAGCTGTTGCACCTGGACGACACCAAGCTGATCGTGACGATCGTGCTGATCCAGCTGGTGGCCATCATCGGCGCGGTCTGGATGAGCCGGATGTCCGCGAAATACGGCAATTTTCGAGTGCTGATGGGCGTTATCGTCATCTGGATCCTGGTCTGTGTATCGGCCTATCTGACGGCGGGAAGGGCGGAGCGGCTGCGGCATTTTTCATGACAAGATCGCGCAGTTGAAGCAGCAGAAAGAGGACCTCGATGCCCGCAAGGCCAGGATGGACGCGGGCGAATATGACCTGCAGGATGCAACGATCGAAGCCGAACTGTCCCGCTGGCAGCTTGCCCTGGCGCCGCGGCAGGAGCCGATCGAATATTCCTTCTATGTGCTGGCCCTGACGGTTGGGCTGGTCATGGGCGGGATCCAGTCCCTCAGCCGGTCGACCTATTCCAAGCTGATGCCGGAGACAAAGGATACAGCCTCCTATTTCAGCTATTATGACCTGACGGAAAAGATCGCCATCGTGATCGGTATGGGGAGTTTTGGCCTGATCACCCAACAGCTGGGCATGAAGAATTCGGTGATCTCCCTGACCGTCTTTTTTGTGATCGGGTTGGCCTGCCTGTATGCGGCGCTCATGAAACAGAACAAGGTCGCACCGCCCCCATCCCAGCCGGCTAAAAGTCTGATCCCATGCAAGTATATAGTATCCCAACCGGTTTTTTCAAATTAGACGGCGGCGCCATGTTCGGCGTCGTCCCCAAGAGCCTGTGGAGCAAGGTCCACCCGCCGGACGAAAACAACCTCTGCACCTGGGCCCTGCGTTGCTGCTGATCGAGGACGGCGGCAAACTGATCCTGGTGGATAACGGCATCGGCGATAAGCAGGATGCCCGGTTCTTCAGCCACTATGATCTGCACGGCGACGACACCCTGGATAAATCCCTGGCGGCGCACGGCTTTCACCGGGATGACATTACGGATGTGCTGCTGACCCATCTGCATTTCGATCATTGCGGCGGCAGTATTGTCCGGGATGGTGAGCGAGCTGGTTCCCGCCTTCCGGAATGCGATCTATTGGTCGCAATTCACGCCATTGGAAATGGGCGACCGAACCCAATGACCGGGAAAAAGCGTCCTTTCTGAAAGAGAATATCTTGCCGATCCAGGCGAGCGGGCAGTTGCGGTTTATCGATGTGACCGAGCGCAGCGAAGTTCTGGGCGGGGCAAGCGCCATCCTTCCCGGGCTGTCGGTTCGGCTGGTCTATGGCCATACCGACGCCATGATGCTGCCGCAGGTCACCTATAAAGGCCGGACGATCGTCTTCATGGCCGATCTCCTGCCCTCCGTCGACCATATCCCGATGCCCTGGATCATGGCGTATGATATGTTCCCGCTGACGACGCTCACAGAAAAGAAAACCTTTCTGGAGGAGGCGGTGGCCGGCGACTATGTCCTTTTCTTCGAGCACGACCCCGTCCATGAATGTTGCACACTGGAGAAGACCGACAAAGGGATCCGCAAAGGCGCTACCTTCCGGCTGGCGGAGTTGAGCTAACACTTCCACTCCCACAGCGAAGAACGGGGATCGTTGAGCCCCGGCACCGGCGATAATGCGTCTTAAGAAAATCCATCCACCAATTGTAGTTCGCCGGGATTCCGGAACCGGGCAACCCGCACACTATCCATCCAAATATACCGGGTATGGTGCCGAAGGAGGTCATCGCCGATCGAATGCAGGATCGTTCCGTCTTCATCCCAGCGGTCATACCATTCCCAGAATTGCTGATAGATCCAGCGGGATGGCGACCGTATATTGAATTCGTTATACGCATATACAAAGCCGGTATTGCCGACAGCATAAAGCTGGTAATCGGCCGGCCGGTGCTGCACGCAACCAGACCAGCGCCGGCTGTTGCAAAAGGGCCGCCGGTCCCGGGGAGTCAGATGAGTGGCATGTTGCAGCACGGTATAGGTCAGGCCGCAGCACACGAGAAATCCGTAGATCAGCTGCGCCTTGGGGCTGCTGATGACCGGGTCCTCCGCAAACGCAAAAACGGCAAAGAGCAAAATGGGAACGACAGCCGAAAGAGGAATAAAATAATAGGAGAAATCGGAATCCCCGGCTCGCGCGCCGAGCAGCTCCGAACTGAAGGATAGAAGAAGGCCGGCCAGTCCCGCGGCAATCAAACTTCTTCTCCGGCTGGCGCAGCAACAGCGCGCTCACCCCAAGCGTAGCGGAGACCAGGAAAGGAAGGGCATAGTTTCCCGCATCCAGCGCTTGCTTGATGGTCCTGAAATGATCGCCAAGCGACTTCCGCTGTGTCGTATACCAGGAGAAATTGAATTGAAAAGCGTCGTCCCAGAAGTATCCCAGCGCATGCGTGAAGCCCAGATAGAGGAGGAGTGGGCCCACAACGACGCCAAAGCCACCGATCATCCGGGCGGCCCGCATAGGAACCGATCGGGGGCCCGTAGACATCCAGGACCAGAGCACAAACGGGATGAGGATCAGCACCTGGTCCTGCTGCATAAAGAAGATCAGTCCGGCCAAAAGCCCGGTCACAAGATCCCGGTAGCGCGATCGGGATCGCTCGACAATGCACACAAAAGAAGATCAACTGGAAGATCGTCGTATACTCCCGGGTCATGCCGATCCCGTCCGTGATCAGGAAATCCCGCAGCATCAGATTAAAGAGAAGCGGCAATAACCAGGGAAAAGGCAAGCTTGTGTCGCTCGCAGGTTTGAAAAAGAGTCCGGTGGCCAGCAGGACCAATATCACGTCAATGATCCAGAGGCCCCAGGAACCCAAGCAAAAGGCCGGCAAAATTCAGAAAATAGATCAAGGGCGGTTTATGATCGAAAAAGTCCCGGTAGGGCACGCCGCCTTTGGACAAAACCCAACCACCATACCGGAATACTTCTTTGTCGTCGAGCGGGATATCGACAGGAGGACAGTACAGCAGGGAAAGCAAAATGCTCCCCGCCAGGAGTAAGAAAAGGGTGCTATAGGTTCGGTTCACCATCTTAGCCGGAATAGCAAGGTCTGGAATGGCGGACCGGATAGCTCCCCGCAGGAAATAGCCGTTCAGCCTGCTGCGGCGGCGCTGGGCGCCGCCGCGTGGCCTCGCCTTCGTCGTAAATATCCTGCTTTTTTTCAAACAAACCATGCCGTGATCAGGACGTTGGGCGCAAAGCTGGTCCACGGGAACCCCTGAAAGGGCTTCGGCTAATCTAGCGGCCCGCATCAGCCGGTAAGGGCTATTGACGTCATTTACCCCATGCCCAAAAAGCCGTGAACGATCCCGCGGGACATTCTGCTGATCACACGGCGGCCGAAACTGGCATCTTTGTCCTCCCGCTCCGCCAGTAAAAGGTCATAACGTTCACGATTATGCCAAAGTTCCTCAAAAGCGGCCGGTTCAAACTGATGGTCCGAATCGATCTGGAAAACCCATTCGGCGCCCGCGTCGATCGCGAGCCGATAGCCGCGTAGGATGGCGGGACCATGACCGGCATTGGGCTGCGTGACGACCTCGATCCGGGCATCCCCGGGTTCTTCAAGCAGCCGGGCACTATTGTCCGTCGATCCGTCGTCGATAAAAACCGCCTGGTACGGAACCCCGGCTCCCTGGAAGACCGGCTTCCAGTCACGAAGAAGCGATATAAGGTTCTCCTGTTCGTTGTGACGGGAACTACAATGACCAGTGTCGGATTATCAGACATGAGTTAACCGCGTTAGTGGAAGGATGCCTGTCTCGTATATATCCAGCGCCCGGTCGATCGTCTGGTGCATATCATAATATTTGTAATCCCCCAGCCGTCCGGTGATAAAAAGATTTCTTGCGGTGCGCGCTTCCTGCCGGTATAGCGAGAGCAGGCGTTGATTCTCGTCGGAAGGGATGGGATAATAGGGCTCATCGCCCATGTCGGCCAACGAATACTCCCGGAAGATAATGGTCTTGTCGACCTCATAACTGCGCTCCGGGATGCAAATGCCGGGGTTCGTGGATACGGGTATAAGGTATGTCCGGATCCGGAAAATTGATCACGGAATTTCCCTGGTAGTTGTCGGTATCGATCAGCTCACGGTCGAATCGCAGGGTTCGCCAGCTGAGTTTTCCATACTTATAGTCAAAGAAGCGGTCGATTGGGCCGCTATAGATCAGACAGGCGTCGGGATTCAGTTCCGCTCTCAGCGAAAAATAATCCGTGTTCAGCAACACCCTTATCCTCGGGTCCGCGAACAGCCGGTTAAAGATGGCGGTATAACCATCTTCGGGGATGCCTTGCCAGGTGTCGGAGAAATAGCTGTCGTCATAGTTTTTGCGGATGGGTATCCGGTTGAAAATAGAGGCCGGGAGCGCTCGCGGATCGGCCTGCCATTGTTTTATCGTGTAAGGGCGGAAGAACGCCTCATAAAGCCCGCGTCCGAGCTGGGCAATCGCCTGGTCTTCGAAATTTGCGGGAGAGGTGCCCGAACGCTCCCGGATGCTGGCCATAAATTCGTCTACTTCGAACGGTTTCAGGTTGACCTTGTAGAAGAGGTTGATCGTCTCCAGGTTGATCGGGAACTGGTAGTTTCGTCCATTATGACAGCTCAGCACGCTGATGACGGTAATTGGATAAGGTGGTGAACCGGGGGAGATAATTCCAAACCCGCTCGTTGGAAGTATGAAAGATATGCGTGCCGTAGCGATGGAATTCAATATTCGTCGTCCGGGTCCGTCTCGGAATAACAGTTCCCGCCGACATGATCGCGTTTTTCGATGACCAGGACGTTCTGCCCCAATTGACTGGCGATCCGTTCCGCGATGACCGCGCCGGAAAATCCGCTCCCGACAATGATAAACGAATAGTCCCGGAGTTCCATGCCTCGAATATAGGTATCCATTTGGATAATTGCGGGCGTCTGAAAAATCGCTATTTTTCCGAAAACCCGGATGTTCCGCAAACGACGATATAAATGGCTGGTCTGGTTGGTCTTTTTTTTCTGGGCCACGCCCACATCCGCGCAATACCTGGCCGCCTGCGCGCGCTGGAAGAACACCTCCGCCGATAGCCTTTGCCGGTATGCACAGCTCGCACGCCAACAGGCATCCAACGGCGGGTCGGAGGGGGACCGGTCACTGGCGGACGGATACTGTGCCCAGTGCCTCCTCTTGCAGGCAAAACCGGACAGCGCCCGGCAGGTGCTCGCGCAGGCATTTGCCGTGCTCAGGGATTCGGCGCGTTTGCCGGAAGTTTATGAGCAACTGGGGCAGATCCAGGTCTCGCTGCTGACGCGGTCCAATCAATACAAAGATGCGATTGCGGCCTCGCTGCACTATCTGGCCTTCGCGGAAGCGCGACAGGATACCCTTTTCCAGATCATTTTTTCCAATTTTGTCGGTGCGGCGCATATGCGTATGCTCCAGAAGCAGGATGCGCTGGTTTGGTATCGCAAGGGGCTGGCCCTTACGGCCGATTCAACCTGGTATCGGCAGTTTCCCCTTATTTATGGTAATCTGGCGATCCTTTATGTGACGATGGCGCAGTGGGATTCCGCGGAACGATATGGCAGCCTGGCGATCCGTTACGACCGGGATTCCCTCAATTACACCGGGTCTGGCGGGAGTGTTGCCGGCGCTAGGGGCGGTTTATATGGAAACGCACCGGGAGAAACTGGCTACGTCGCCATTTATGGAATGTGTGGAGGCGGCGCGGCGGCTGAACGACCCTTATATGATCATCGCGGCCAATATTGCCAGCGGTACGTATATGGGAAAGACGGGTCAGTACCGGCAAAGCGTCGAACTCTGTCGTAGCGCGATCGAGTACGCCCGGCGTTACCAGCTTGTCACGCAGCTGCCTTACTTATATCAGACGATCGCAGAAGATTATAAATCCGAAGGCGATTTCAAAGACTATTCCGAAGCGTTGGAGCAATTGGCCGCATTAAAGGATAGCACGGCCCGCAGGAACTCCGCTGCGGCGATCGCCGACCTTCAGGCGAAGTACGAGCTGCAGAAGAAGGAGAACACCATCATTCGCCAGCAATTTGAACTGGGTCGAAAGAACTTCTGGATCTATGGCGGGTTCATCCTGTCGGCGGTGATCGTCCTGTTTGCCTTGCTGCTTTTCCGGGTAAACCGCAGCCGGCAGCAATTCCGGCTGGAGCTCATGCAAACCGGGGAGCGGTTCAGGGCCGAGCAGGCCGTGAAAGATGCGGGAGAGAAGGAGCGGCGGCGGGTAGCAGCCGAGCTGCACGATGATCTGGGAACGCGGATCAATATTCTGAGCCATGCGGCCTCGCGGCTGATGGAAGTGTCGCCGGAACTCGGATCGCAGATCAGGGAGACATCGAATGACCTGATGCAATCGCTGCGTGAAACGGTCTGGACGCTGAAGCAGGAATCGATCCTGTCCGCCGATGTTTGGGTACGGTTTAAAAATTTTGTCTTCAAACTCCGGGACACCTATTCCGCGATCCGTTTCGAGATCCGGGAATCGGAATGCGCCGAGAAAAAGCTCCCGTACCAGGAGGCGCTCCATCTGATCCGGATCTTGCAGGAGGCGGCAGGAAATGCCGTCCGTCATTCCGGCTGCACCGAATTGATCTGCGAGAAGCGCACGGATGGCTCCGGCTCCTCGATCCTGTTCAGCATCACCGACAACGGGAAAGGGTTCTGGCCGGGGGATGAGACAGCACTTACAGGGAAACGGCATTTTCAATATGCGGCAGCGGGCGGCGGAGTTGAAGTTCGGATTTGTTTTGAACGCTGAGCCCGGCAAAGGCTGCCGGATCGAAGTAAAGGTGTAGGGTCCAAATGGAGTATTGTCCGGATTGAGTTAAAAGACAGAAATTTACACTATGCCCGTCAAGATCGCCATCGTGGATGACAAGCCCAGCAACCGGAATATCCTTCGGGATAAGCTCCAAAGTCATGCGCTCTTTTCGATCAGCTTCCTTGCGGTGGACGGAGAGGATTTCCTGCAGAAGATGAAACTCCTGGATGAAGCGCATTTCCCCGAGATCGTTCTCATGGATCTCGAGATGCCCAATATGGATGGGGTGGCGGCAATTGCGGCAGGCTCGGCATTGTATCCTTCGGTGAAGTTTGTTGTGCTCACGATCTTTGACGACGAAGAAAAGATCTTTACCGCAATCAAGGCCGGAGCAAACGGCTATTTGCTGAAAGACGAAAGCTCCGCGACGATTCAGGATACGCTTTGGCAGATGCATGAGATCGGCTCGGGTCCGATCTCCCCCGGCATAGCCGGGAAGATCCTGACGCTGCTGCAAAGAGGCCCCGCGGTTCCGGAGCCCAATGATGCAGTAAATAATTTTTTCAGTCTAAGCCCGCGCGAGCTCGAGATCCTCCGGCTGCTCGCCAATGGTCTCGGCTATAAAGAGATCGGTACAAATCTCTTTATCAGCGTCAACACAGCCAAAAAGCATGTGATCAACATCTATCAGAAACTGCATGTCAGCGGTAAGGCGCAAGCGCTGAAACTCGCTTATGAAAAGGGGCTGATCTGAATTCTATCCAAATGGAGTATTGTTGCCGGCGTGTACGCCCGCTAGTTTTGGGGAAAAGCAAATACAATGAAAAAACTTCTTTTCCCCTTATTAATAGTCGCCACGCTGGCCGGCTGTTCGAAGAGCGGTGGCTCCAAAGGCACATCCGGAAATACCGGCAATAACGGATCCGGCAACAATACTAACACGGCGCTATTCCCCCTGGCCCAGGGAAATGTCTGGAACTATCGCCTCAAGACATACAATCCAACCACCGGCGCCCTCCTCGACAGCAGCAATTTCTCGCTGACAGCGAATAGTACGGCAACCGCCAACGGTAACACCTATTATAAATTGGTCAGCAGCCTTGACAATAGCAGCCTCTGGCTGGCCAATCTAAGCGCCACGACGCTCGGCAGCATCGACAGCGTGGGTGGCATAAGCTATTACCTTTCATTCGCCACCGGGAGCGGCGACAGTACTGCGAGTGCGAGCAGTTGGCCGGTGACGGTCAGTAACAGTTGTACGGGAACAGCAAAACTTTATGGGTATTATTCGGACACCACGCTGATTAATTTGGATGGAACAACGTTTACCGGATCGATAAAGAATGTGGTGGTCATTTATGATTGTTCCGCGGACAAAGTACTCGCACAGGTCTATTTCGTCAAGCCCGGGGTCGGCCTGGTCCGCTATGTGCAATATATTTATTCTTCCGAAGGTAAACTCGAAATGCAGTTAGCCTGGGTGCTTGAATCATCTACGCTGGTTTCCTGACAGCGAAGATCGTTCATGGTGAAGCAGAAGAAGCCGTCCGCGCCTGCCCGGTTCATCCGGGTGGGTGGCGGCGGTTTACAGATCCACCAGCGAGTTCAACGGATACCGCAAATTGCGGTAATAGCTCATGTCCACAGATACTTTTCCGACCGTGATCGGACTTTCGATGCGGACCGCGATGTGGTTGGGGTCATCGGTTACCCAAACCGTCATTTTCTCGCCGCCCTCAAACATCGTCCCCTTGACCAGCAACGGTTTAAACTTGATCGTGCGGAATTTGGCGTATTTCGTCCGGATCGTCTCCTTTCCCAGATAACGGATGTAGAGATGGATACACCTGCCGGTCGAGGAACATATCGAAAGGGATCTTGTCCCCCGGCTTATGCTGGTTGAAGTCGATATTGCGCGAGTAGAAAATGGCGCTCAGCACATCCTGGATACAGTCCGGCACTTTGTAAACACCGGTATTGGTGATCGCAGTCTTGCGGCCTTGATAAAAGTGACATTCTCCTTTGTCTTGTACCCGCCTTCATCGACGTCGCGGATGAACTTATAAGGCTGAAGAGTTCCGGTATCGATATAGGATTCGTATCGGTCCCGTACCCGAAAGAATTTGTCTTCGAAACTATACGTTTTCCCCTCCCCAACCACATGATAGACATCCTTATGGTCGAATTTCTCGAGCGTGGTGGTGAAACATCGCCTCGCCGGCAGCGATATAGGCGCCGGCCACGGCATAGTATACCCGGTAAGTCAGCTGTTCTCCGGCATTGAAAGCAGTATTTCGGATACCGGAACAAAAGGTCTGGTCCGGCTGGGTCGTCGAATCCTGGGGGGCGGAAGCGGGTGCGAGGAACTTTATGGACGGGTGTCCCCGGCATGGGGCAGCCTGAGACAAACCCGTCA
This sequence comes from uncultured Chitinophagaceae bacterium, assembly GCA_963846405.1. Lineage (GTDB taxonomy): Bacteria > Bacteroidota > Bacteroidia > Chitinophagales > Chitinophagaceae > Puia. The sequence continues at coordinate 465,382 of CAWJVU010000001.1, forward strand.
GCAACATGAGTAAAGCCGTAATGGGTGCTCTCATCTACTTTTGAATAATTTGATGCTTACGATTAACAAACTTCCGATCAATGCCGGTATGACCAGGTTGATCAGCCAGATGGTAAAGGAAGCAGCGAAAATCCCGACGGTATTGCCGTGATAAAGCTCCAGCACCTGAATGCTCGCCCCCAACCTCAATCCCAATTCTGTCAGAAAAGTGAAGGTGGGGACAACAGCCATGATCAGGAATACAACGCTCATGCCTTCCCAAACCTGGCCAAATCCCAGCCCAACGCTAAAAACGGGAAAAACCAGGCTATATTGAACAATAAACACAATATATCGGACAAAAGATAAGAACAAAATCCGCAGCAAGATGCTCCGATCAAAATTTTCTAAAACTTTTATGAAAGCGCTGAGGTTCCGGAAAGGACCTGATGCCGACATCCCCGGGATCCGGGCCAGGCGCCGGGTTATCCGGGGAAACTGGAAATAAAGAAACCCCAGTCCCAACAGCAGCACGCAGACGACGGTCAACGTCAGCGGCAGCCCCTGGATCAAGTCCGGGATGACCGGCCAGGGACCAACGGCTTAGCAAAGGAAAAAGCGCCGTCAGGCCAAAGACCCCCAAGATCAGCGTGACAAGGAGTTGGGCGATGCTACAGATCATCGTTAGAGAGATGGCGGCAACCCGCCGTCCTTCCTGGACATACAGGATCCGGCCAAGGTATTCACCCATTCTGTTGGGGGTGAAAGATGCCATCGTAGCGCCGGTAAAAATAGCCTTGAACGCGTCGTTAAAAGAGATGCCGCCATCGGGCCGCATGGCCAGCTGCCATTTCCGGGCCTCGATACCCCAGTTGACGGGCATAAGCAGAATGACCAGCAATAACCTCCACCAACCCGGGCCGCTGATCGCATTTCCGATCTGATCGATTGAGCTTCGCCAGTCGGGTTGACGGATGATCTGCTGGCGGATAAACCAAACCAGCACTAAAAAGACAACCGGGCCCGAGGAGGTAGTTGACTATTATTTTGATATTTTTGTTCAACGTCCGATCGATCAGCGTCAAAAATAATTCTTCTTGCTGCAAACGCCGTCTAAAATAATTCTTGGCATCGATCCCGGTACCGTCGTCATGGGATATGGGATTATCGAATTCAAGAGCAACCGGCTTACGCTGATCGAAATGGGGGTCCGTGCGCCTGCCGGTCCGGCAGGATCCCTATGAGCGGTTAAGGATGATCCATCAGAAGGTCCATGAGTTGATCGGCTGTTCACGCCGCAGGATTTTGCCATCGAGGCGCCCTTCTTCGGAAAAAATGTACAGAGTATGCTGAAACTGGGGAGGGCGCAGGGAGTGGCGATCGCAACCGCGATGCAGGCGGGAATTCCCGTGACGGAGTATTCGCCGAAGAAAGTCAAGCAATCGATCACGGGGAATGGGAATTCGGAAAAGCAGCAGGTGTGGAAAATGCTGCAGCATATCCTGCGGTTGGAAGAACAAGCAATCGACCGCTACGATGCGAGTGATGCGCTTGCAGTGGCCGTCTGTCACTGTTTTCAGCACCAGACCGCGGGAAGGATACCGGCGGCCGCAACCAAAAAGGCGAGCGTAAGCGGGAGGCGGAACAAGCCGGGAAGCTGGGAGGAATTCATCCGGCAGAATCCGGGTAAGGTGACTTAATATGATTAATTATACGTTGTTCCGTGCGTTTGTATTGTCAGGCGCGCTCATTCTGGTCTCACAATCGACTTATCCGCAAATGAAGTCACCGACCCGGTATAAAGACGAAGTCTTTCCGGACTTCTCCGTTGGAAAGAACCTGTCCTATTCCCCCCACGGGAAGAAATCCGCACATCGTTTTGACTGGTACGAACCGATCGGGGATACCGGCGCCTCCTCACGTCCACTCATTATCTGGATGCATGGCGGCGGCTTCAAGTTCGGATCGAAGAGCATGGAAAATGTGCGATTATGGTGCAGCTTCTTTTCCAGACTGGGATATGTCTGTGCCGCCATCGATTACCGGCTTGGTAAGACGAATTTTCGGTTCGACATCGATGGGATTGGTCCGGAATTGCTATGCAGCCATTCAGGATACCCGGTTGGCAATCGCCTATTTCAAGGCCAATGCCGCACGTCTCCGGATCGACAGTACCCGGATCATCCTGGCCGGTAATTCGGCGGGTGGGATGATGGCGCTGCAGACCGGTTATGCCAGCGACGCGGAGTTGCTAAAATTAATCGGCAACCCGGATTCCGCCGGAGCCAGCCATACGATCGAACCCGGCGATATTGCGGCGATCATCAATTTCTGGGGCGGCATCTTTCAAGCCGATTGGCTTCGGAACGCCCGGGTGCCGATCGTCAGCGTCCACGGGCGTCTGGACAATATCGTGCCTTATGACCATATCGGCAATTCCGCTCTATGGCAGCGCGGCGATTCACCGGACGGCAGATTCCCTCCATATTCCCAATCGGCTGAAAACCTATGATGATTATTCCCATGAGTTGCAAAAACGTTTTAACCCGGTGATCTCCAGCAAATTGACTCGGCGGAGATGGTTGGAGGCGGCTCGGTTCGCCGCGGATTTCCTGTATGATGAGTTGTTTGCGGACAAGCAGCAGGAGCCTTGACCGGTAACCGGTAGGACCAGCGACCCAAGTGACCATGATGCGCCAGTGAAACGGGAATATCCACGGGGCGGTCGCCGTCCCAAAGTTCTGGCGGCCCGTCCGGTGCCTTCACAATCCGAAGCGAAGCACCGGCTAAGACCGTCGAAAGAGATTGAAGCGCAAATTTCCGGACCAGGGCCGACTGCATGGCATGGTTCGGATCGCCGATCCTCCGCATACCCCAGCGGACATCCCCAAAATCCTCCTGCCCGCTGACGACGGTCATGATCGTTTCCCCCGGATCGATAAACGATCGGGAATAAAACATGCTGTGGCCACATCCGATCATCCCTTCATAAAAAATCTCGCGCTGCGTGAGCCGCGTCACCGGGATTTTCAACGGCGCAAAGCGAAGCGCGCGGTCCGCCCGGCTAACATATTTATAGGCGGATTCTTTGATCGACCACAATAACCATACAATATCGGAAAGGATAATCCTCCGGCTTTCAACTCGTCGAATAAGGAAAATTCTTCCGGTGAAACGATCCGGGAATAAAACCGGTAACGGGAGGTTCGAGTCCGGATCGGTTGCTGCCAGCGCAACGATATCGTTGCCCGTGCTCCTATCGTTTACGCTTTTCATGATCGTTCAATCAGATTTTTTCCGCGATCGCGTTGACACAATCGCCGACCGTAATGATCTTCTCGGCCGAATCAAAGTCTATTTCAATATTATATTTTGCCTCCGCGTCAATAATGATATCAACCAGGTTAGCTGAATTAATCTTCAAGTCCTTAACAAGGGTGGTATTTTCATCGATATTTTGCAACAGCTCTTTATTCTCCGTATAAGGGTACAGCACCTTCTTTAAGCTCTTCCAGGATTGCTCGTCTCTCCATTTTAGTTATATTTTGAAAAAATTAAACACGCGTTCACATCTCCAAAGCCAAAGTTCGCCTTCGCCACGGTCCTGAGTCTCCTTCTCCACCGTCTTTACGGGCAGGCAACCCGGGATCGATCTGGCGTAAAATCTCGGGATTGGGATCTTCAAGATTGATATTCGGATGAACGAACTGATGTACGATCTGCAAAATCGCCGCCACCGATTCAATCGACCCTGCCGCACTCAACGAATGTCCGATCATTGATTTTAACGAATTGACCGGCGGGAAATTACGACCATTTCTACCAAGTGCCAAGCACCAATTCTGAATTTCCATCGCATCGGCGACTGTGGCCGTCAGATGGCCGCTGATCAGGTCGATGCTCCGGGGGTCGATCCCCGCATTGGCCACAGCATCCGTGATACAACGGATCACACCGGGCGAAGCCGGCGCGGTCATCGATCCGCCGTTGCGCTGGCCGCCTGAGTTACACGCCCCACCCAACAATTCGGCATAGATCCGGGCGCCACGGCTCAGCGCAAAATCAAGATCCTCCAGGACCAGCGCGCCGGCGCCCGATCCGGGAACAAAACCGCCTGCCGTCTCGCTCATCGGCCGTGAAGCCTTCTCCGGTGTCGCGTTGAATTTCCGGGACAGGATGCGCATCGAATCGAAGGCGCCAAAAATATACGGATCCACATGCTCGCTGCTGCCCACTACCATCCGTCGGGCCGTCCCATGCCGGATATACTCATAGCCCATCAGGATAGCCTGCGTACCGGTAGCGCAGGCGGCAGACGTGGCGACGATCCGGTTTCCAAGCCCCAACCGGCCTGAGATATAGGCAGTTATGCTGCTATTCATCATTTGCTCGATCACCCGCGAACCCAACTTCTTGGCTTCGCCGGCATCCACCTTGTTGTAGATTTTTTTGACTACTTCGCATTCCGATACGCTGCTTCCAAAGACACAGCCCGTATCCCACATCGTCTCCTTGCCGCCGATTTCGTTCCCCGCGTCCGTCCAGGCGTCCAGCGCGGCCATGATCCCATAACCGAGGGCATGACCCTGCAGGCCATGAAACGTAATCTCCGAAACATATCCTTTCAACCGCTCCCAATCAAACTCCGGCGAACCGGCAACCTGGCAGTTGAAATGCAGGTCTTTGTATAACGGATTGTACCGGATCCCCGAGGTTCCTTGACGGATCGCGCTTAGAAAAGCGGGAACCCCAACGCCATTCGGCGAGACAACACCCAGACCGGTAATGACCACTCGCCTGCTCATGCTATCCTGTTTTTTAGTATAATCCCCGCAAACACCCCTTTCGCGATGGCATCGCCCGCCTCATCCTGCATGACTACCTTGCATTTCAATTTGCCGAACCGAAAATAGACCTTGCTGGAAATTACAGTAACTTTTTGCCCGGGCAGGACCATTTTGAGAAAGGACACATCGACCGATGTCAACAAGGGGATAACAGGCTCCGCCGGATCATCGGCCCGCTCCCGCGCACCTCCCGCAGGCTCCGCCAAAAGGTAAATCCCCAAAACCACCAACCCGATCTGCGCCATGATCTCGGTCACCATTGCGCCGGGAGTCACCGGATTTCCGGGAAAATGGTCGGCAAAGAAAAAAGCATCCGCCCTCAAGGTATAATGACCGATCACCTTATCGGGATCGAGGAAGGAGATCTCGTCGACGAATCGAAAGGAGGATTTATACGGGAGACGATCAAGATATACTGGTAATCATGGATACCTTCTATCGGCAATGTTCGCCTCCATCTACGGGGATAATCGAACCGTTGATCCAGGATGCTTCATCAAGGCAAAGCAGATAGATGGCATTCGCGACGTCTTCGGGTCTCGTCGTCCTTCCCAGCGGATTCCGTTTGGTCGGCCAATTCCAGCAGTCGGTCGCTGCCGGGGATTTTCTTCAGCGAAGGCGTGTCCGATATCCCCGCTTGTATAAGGTTGGTTTTCAATCCATATTTCCCAAGCTCCACCGCCATATAGGTGACCAGGCTTTCCAGCGTGGATTTGGCGATCGATACGGCGGCATAGCCGTCCCAGTATTTATGCGCCCCTTCGCTCGTCAACCCGATGATCCGTGCATCCGGCTGAAAATGTCCTTCCTTTAGTATCATCCGGGCCCAGTCGAGTAGGCTGGTAGACATCGCATAGGTCGTAAACCGGATATCCTCCACGGTGAGAAGATCGGTCTCCCCTTCACCTGCCAGCGGTTTCAGATTACCCCTGGCGATGGAATGGAGAAGCAGGCGGACACTGTGCTTTTGCCCTGCTCGCGCCGCAAACTGCTGCATAAAACTCGCGCGCGATGCCGGTTCCAGCGCGTTCAGATTATACGCGTCGATCCGGACGCCGGCACCCCCCGCCAGCCGCGCCCAACTGCTCCTTCAGCAACCGATCCGCGGCGCCGGTTTCGCGGTACAGGGCGGCAATGTTCATGCCATACGCGGCCAGCTTCTCTACCGCAGCCAGTCCAAAGCCGCTCGAACCGCCCAGAATGATCGCCCACTGATCGTTAAATTGTTTTTGCATCAACTGGCGGCAAAAATAATGAAAGTTAATTATTTATATTTGCTCTAATACAATGAAACTATGCGTCCTTTTAACCCTTGTAGGTGTGCCAGCTGGGTTTTCAATCGGTTGATAAAGCCGCATTTTATTCCGCCATGGCATCTGCCAGCCTGGAGCAGATCGACAAGGAGCTGACTAGCGTAACCGCGACGACGGCCCCAGGAAAATGAAGCCTACAAAGGCGCCCTCCTCATGCGAAAAGCGGGTTTGCTTTCACGGCCAAAAGAAAAGCTGGCCGCCTTTAAATCAGGCGCCACATTGTTGGCGGGTTGCCTGGCAAATGACAGCGCAAATGTCGAATATCATTTTCTCCGGCTTATGATCCAGGAGCATGCACCCGAGGATCGTCCACTACGATAAGGATCAGGAGAAAGACAGCCAGATAATAACCCGATCCTTCCGCACCTTATCCCCGGTGCTCCAAAAAGCCATTCTGGATTACTGCCCGCATTCAAAACGATTACACCAAAAGGAGCTGAATGGGTAAAAAAGTGTTGGCGATCTACTATTCACAATCCGGTCAGCTGGCGGACATCATGGCCCGGTTGACCGCGCCGCTGGTGGACGCCGGAGCTTCCGTCGAATATGTCCGGATCGAGCCGATACCGGATTATCCCTTTCCCTGGACCACCGAGCGTTTCTATTCCGTCATGCCGGATTGCGTATTGGGAGTGACCGGCAGGCTGGCGCCTTTCCAATTGAAAGAGACCTCCTATGACCTGATCGTGCTGGGGTATCAGGCTTGGTTTTTGTACCCCAGCATTCCGGTGAATACCTTGCTGCACGATCCGGCCTTCCGGCAAGTGCTGAACGGATACTCCGGTTGTGACCGTAACGGGTGCAAGGAATATGTGGCTGAATACCTTCCTGGAATTAAAGAAGCTGATCCGCGACGCCAGATGGCCGGCTGGTCGGCAATATTGCGCTGATCGACCGGCATCCAAATCATATCAGCTTTTTTACCATCTTCCATTGGCTGCATGGGCGGCAAAAAGGACCGGTACCTGAAGATTTTTCCCCTTCCGGGGGTATCGGCCGCGGACATAGCACATAGCGCGGAATATGGTCGCACACTGGCGCCCTGTTTGATGAAGGAAGAATGGGACCGGACTTCAGGCAGAGCTGGTTCGACAGAACGCAGTCAACACCCACTATTCATTGCTGCTGCTGGAGTCAATCGCAATTCCAACGTATGAGCGATGGGCCCGGTTCATCGTCGAAACGCAAAAAAAGAAAGCCGTGGTTGACCGTATTCAGATATTATCTGCTATTTTCACTTTTTGTTGCCGCTCCTATCCTGCTGGCAATCGATGCGGCGCTGATCAGACCATTTTCGTCGAGAACGGATCAAGGAAAAAAGAAGCCATTATTTATCGCTTAACTAATTCAACGCAGCTATGTCCCGACCTGTATATATCGTTAATACTTCCATCTTTATGCCCAACGAGCCCGTCTCCTGCGACGACATGGAATCGTACCTGGGGTATATCAATGGGAAGCCATCCAAGTCAAAAAAGATCGTTCTGCGAAATAATGGCATAAAGACCCGGTATTATGCGTTGACAAAAGAAGGAAAACCAACACATACCAACGCGCAAATGGCGGCGCTGGCCGTCCGGGGCCTGTTCGATAACAACGCCGACCGGCTAAAGGAGATCGAATTATTGTCCTGCGGCACGTCGTCGCCCGACCAGATGATGCCTTCTCATGGCGTGATGGTGCATGGCTGGCTACCGGAAATGGAATCCATCGAGGTCGTCTCGCCGGCCGGGGTCTGCTGCGCGGGCATGCATGCGTTCAAATATGCCTTTATGGCCCTCAGAACCGGCGATATCCACTGCGCCGTTGCCACCGGTTCGGAAAGGTTCTCCGCCTCGCTCGTCGCCAACGTCTTTGAAGAAGAAGCGCAGAAGTTAAAAGCGCTGAACGAAAACCCGTTTATCGCCTTCGATAAAGAGTTTCTGCGGTGGATGCTGTCCGACGGCGCCGCCGCTTTTTTGATGTCCGACGAACCCAACCCGGAAGGGCTAAGTTTGCGGATAGACTGGATCGAAGGCGTCTCGTACGCCAATGAAATGGAGACCTGCATGTATATGGCCAGCGTGAAGCTGCCGGACGGGACATTAAAAAGCTACCTGGACTGTACCCCGGAGGAGATCATCGGCAAATCGATCCTCAGCATCAAACAGGACATCAACCTGCTCAGCGACAATATCGTCCGCCTCGGCGCCAAAAAGATCAAAGAGATCATTGACAAGAAAGGGTTGACTTCGGACGATATCGACTATTTCCTGCCGCATATGTCCAGCGAGTTCTTCAAGCCGAAGATCTTCGAACAGATCGCGCTGCATGGGGCGAATATCCCCTATGAAAAATGGTTTGTCAACCTGAGCACCATGGGAAATGTCGGCGCAGGTTCGGTGTATTTGATGGTCCACGAGCTTTTCCATTCCGGGAAACTGAAGAAAGGAGACCGGCTCTTGCTGCTGGTCCCGGAAAGCTCGCGTTTTTCTTATATGTATGCCATGTTGACTGCCTGTTAGATACCCGCGATTATGAAAAAGGAAGAAGTTCCGCAGGATCCCGGTTCGTTGGGCAAGGTCACCAAAGAGGTCTGCTATGCCACGGACGACATCGGGAAAATATACCACCGAGCTCAGCCAGGGCTGGGAAGTAAAGACCGGCGCGCTGGATGTCGCCTGGCAGGATATTGCCGAACGGGTAGCCGCGGCCAAGGAGAAGGTCGCTGCGGGGCGAAGCCAGCCCGCTGTTGTATTTTATGGAGCTGAAGCTGATGGATGTCGGCGTGCTGGCCGGCTATACCGGATTTTGGAAATGGCAGGTGCGGCGGCATTTGCGGCCGGCGCGTATTTAAAAAATTGTCCGAACGGAAGCTGCGTCGATATGCCGAAGTATTCGACGTTTCCGTCAGCGACCTAAACAGCGTGAGCGCCCATGAAGATCCGAGTTTGAACATATCCAGGCGGCGCATTGCGAGAATGGGGTGACGGTTAGCCTGCTGCGGAATATCGGCGTAGCAGAAGATAACCGAACCCCTTGCCTTTGGTATCGGATCGGGGCTGTTCTTTACCTATATCCCCTTGTTGAAAGTAAACAAGGGGCCGGCCTTTGCCTTCCGGACCATGCCGGGACTGATCTTCAAACGGACCTGCCGGGCCCTGGGCATCACCGTCCGGCGAAAGAAATTCCGTCGACAAAGACAAAGCGCAGGCCTATCTGGAAGACTGTCTGGCGGCCGGTCACGCGGTAGGATGCCAGGTGGGCGTTTACTATCTCCCTTATTTCCCAAAAGAATACCGGTTTCATTTCAACGCCCACAACCTGATCGTTTATGGCTAAGGACAGCGGCCGTTATCTCGTCAGCGACCCGATCATGGAGAATCCGACCAGCTTGTCGGAGGATGAGCTGGAGCGGGTCCGGTTTGCACGTGGTGTGCTGTCGCCGCGCGGCCAGCTTTATTATCCGGTGGCGGGCAAGCCCATTACCGACGACCTGATCCGCAAAGGGATCCGCAGCGGGATCACCCGGAATATCCGTGACATGCTCCATATTCCCGGTCCGATCGCGGGGGTAAGCGGCATCCGGTATACCGGGCGGCGAATAAAAAAATGGCGCGAAAAGCTGGGGTTGAAGACAGGCGGGTCTGTATCTGGCGCAGCTGGTGCGGATGCAGGAGGAGATCGGGACGGGCGGCGGCGGCTTCCGGTATATCTATGCCGCCTTTCTGCAGGAAGCCTACGGGTACTATCCGGACGATGTCCTGCTGGAAATTTCCGCATCCTTTACCCGCGCCGGGGGATCTCTGGCGGACAGCGGCCGTGCAGGCAGCCGGAATTTATAAAGGTCGGCTCGGCAGCCAGGCCGATTTCGACCAGATGGGCGACTATCTGCTGGAGATCGCCGAGCTGGAGAAGCAAAGTTTCACCAGCCTGTCAAAAATCAAATGGAAGATATGAAGCCGCACCAACCGGACCATATCAACCCCAATCAACCGGATCTGCCGCGCCCCGCAATGCAGATCGAAGATATTTCCTTCCGCTATCCGGATCAGCCGGATCTGTTCTCGCATTTCAGTCTGCGGGTGGAGGCGGGACAACGTTTTGGGCTGTTCGGTCCGAATGGCGCCGGCAAAACGACCCTGATGAACCTCATGACCGGTCTGCTGACTGCCTCATCCGGAACGATCCGGCTTTTCGGCCACGAAATGAAAAAGCATCAGCGCCGGTTGAACAAGCTGTTCGGTTATATTCCACAGGAGTTCGCCTTTTACCAGGAGCTGAGCCCAGTCGAGAACCTCGCTTTTTTCGGGGCCTGGTCGGGGATGACCGGGGCAGCAATCCGCAAAAGGACCCGTGAGCTGCTCGATATCCTGGGTTTGGCCGCCGTCCGGCATAAGAAGGTGCAGCAATTTTCCGGCGGCATGAAACGGCGGGTTAACCTGGCCATCGGTGTCATCCACAAACCACGACTGCTTTTCCTCGATGAACCGACCGTCGGCGTGGACGTCCAGACCCGCCATGCCATCGTCAACTACCTGAAGCAATTGAATGAAAGCGGCACTACGCTGATCTATACCTCCCACCAGCTGAGCGAAGCAGAGGAACTTTGCGACACGATCGCCCTGATCGACGAAGGACGGATCATTACGCACGAAGCGCTGGATAGCCTGCTGTCGAAACATCGACAGGAAGGGCTGGAAGCGCTTTTCCTGGAATTGACCGGAAAAAATTTTCGCGACCAAAGTGTATAAGCTCTGGGCTACCATATTAAAAGATGTTCAGGTGCTCCGGCGGGACCGGCTTGGCCTGACCTTCATGTTCGTCATGCCGATGCTGCTGGTGCTGATCGTCACCGGGATGCAAAGCGGCACGTTCGAGCTGATCAACAAAAATAGGTTGCCGCTGCTGGTCTGCAATAAGGATACCGGCGCCGCCAGTCTTCAATTCATCCGGGCGGTCGATACCATGGGGCTTTTCGAGGTCCACCCCATCCCGGACACGGAAAGGGAGCAATTGATCCGGGAGCGGCTTTATCGAAAAGAAGCGTTGGTGGCCATCGTATTGCCGGCCGACTTCTCCAGCGCAGGTCAACGCGCGGGCGGACATGCTCGCCGGTAAAGCCCTCAAAAGCTTCGGGCTTGGCGATAGTGTAACGGAAAGAACCGGAAAGCACCGATGAACACCCCCCTCTCGCCTCTATTACCATCCCGTCATCCAGGAATCGTTCCGCCGGTCGGCCGAAGGCTCCCTGTATAGCGCGTTGCAATTGGTCGAAAGCCGCCAACTGCTAAAAACACTTTATTTCTCAATCAATGAAAAGGAGCTTCCCGATACGCTTGAGAATGAGCTGATGAACAACCGGCAGAAGATCAGCGAAATTCCGGTATCGCGGAACGACAGCCGGAAAGCCCCCACCGTTTCCCAGCACAATGTGCCCGCCTGGACCATCTTCGCTATGTTCTTCGTGGTCGTCTCGCTGGGCAGCGGGATCGTCCGGGACAAACTGAGCGGTAGCTTCATCCGGCTCAAGACGCTGCCCACCTCTTACGTTGTCGCAATCCTGTCAAGGCAGATCACCTATCTGGGTGTCACGATGATCCAAACCGTCCTGATCTTTGCCATCGGAGTCTGGGTATTTCCGTTAGTCGGACTGCCGCAGCTGGACCTGCCCGATGACTGTGCCGGCTCTTATCATCATATCGCTGCTCTGCGGCTGGTGCGCCGTCAGCTATGCCATCTGCGTCGGGGTTTTCGCCGAGACCGAAGAACAGGCCAATGGCTTTGGCGTCATCTCGATCGTGATCCTGGCTGCGATCGGCGGACTGATGATACCGGACTTTATTATGACCGGCGCATTCCGGACCGCGATGCAATTCTCCCCGCTGCACTGGTGCCTCGATGCGTATTACGCCCTCTTCCTGGAAGGGGCCAAACTAAAAGATGTTTGGTCAAATGTGCTATCTTTAATTCTTATAATCGCAGGTCTGCAGGGCATTGCGCTTTGGGGTCTGAAAAGAAAAAACCTGATTTGAATGGAAACACTCGAATTAAAACGCAACTGAAGCGACAGATCATCGAATTCCTGAATCTGACCGATACGACACCCGAAAGCATCCAGGATGATAAACCCCTCTTCGGCGATGAGGGCCTGGGTCTGGATTCAATCGATTCTCTCGAACTGATCGTCCTCCTGAACCGGGAATATGGCATCGTGATCAAAGACCTGAAGGAAGGCCGCAAGGTGCTGGTCGATGTCAACACCATGGTCGACTATATCGAAAAAAACAGAACCAAATAAATTCAGCAGTCGTGAGCAGGGTTTTTGTCACCGGGATAGGCATCATCAGCGCCGTCGGATCTACCCTGAGCGAAAACCGCTCCGCACTCGCTGCCGGCCAAAGCGGCATCAGCTACGCCGCCACCCTGCCCTCGCGCTATGCCGGCGTCCTCCCCTGCGGCTCTATCGCCGCTTCGACCGACCGGTGGCGGGAACAATTCGGGATCCACGACCCGGGTATCACCCGCACGACGCTCCTGGCGCTCAACGCTTTCTCAGATGCTGTAACGGATGCCGGGTTGACCGGGCCTTCGCTACGCGATCCACGGGTCGCTTTAGTGGGGGCTACTACGGTCGGCGGGATGTGTCTGACCGATGAGCTATACCGGGACACGACGCGATCGTGTCACGGCAGCCCGTATCTTTCTTCGTACGACTGTGCGTCCGTACACCTGTACCTGCAGTCGCGCTACAGGATGACCGGCCTCGGAACGACGATCAATACCGCCTGCTCCTCCTCCGCCAATGCCATCCAGTTCGGGGCGCGGCTGATCCGCAACGGGCTGGCCACAACCGCCATCGTAGGCGGGACCGATAGCCTCGCCAAATTCACGATCAATGGCTTCCATGCCTTGCAGATCCTATCGTCCGAGCCATGCCGACCCTTGGACCGCGACCGGGCCGGTCTGAATCTCGGCGAAGGCGCAGCATTCCTCGTCCTGGAAGGAGAGGAAGCCCTGGAGGGTAAGACAGTCGGCGGGAAAACGGGTGTTGGCCGCAAAACCATCTACGCCGAGCTGACCGGTTTTTGCAATACCAACGACGCTTTTCATCCATCCGCCCTGTCGCTTACGGGTGACGGCCCCTGCCTGGCGATGCAGGGAGCGCTGCGATCCGCCGGACTGAACCCGCCGGACATCGATTTCATCAACACCCATGGGACCGCCACGGAGAACAACGATGAGGCAGAAGGGAGGGCCATGCTAAGGGTATTCGGCGAGCCGCCCCCCTTTGCTTCCACGAAATCCTATACCGGCCATACCCTTGGCGCGGCTGGCGCTATAGAAGCCGTCTTTAGCATCCTTTCTATTCGACACCAGGAATTGTATCCCAGTCTGAATTTTGCCGAACCCATCGCGGATGTCGGAATTCGTCCGGTGTCCGTTTACCGGCCGCATGTCGTCCGCCATGTAATGTCCAATTCCTTCGGGTTCGGCGGCAATTGCACCTCGCTCGTATTTTCCAACGTCAACTAGCCATGCTCTATATCCATCATACCTCCTGTATCCATCCGCAAAAAGATCTCGATTCGCCCGCGACGCCGGTGAACAACCAGCTAAAGGCCGTCGAGCCCGGCTATGAAGGAATCCCGGGGAACGTGCTGAGGAGGATGAGCAAATCGGTCAAAATGGGTATCGGCGCCGCGCTTCCACTGCTAAAATACGCTCCCGAAGGGATCCTCATCGGCACGGGATACGGCGGGATGGAAGACAGCGTTCGCTTTCTCAACCAGATCATCGGGTACGACGAAGGTCTCTTGACGCCCGGAACGTTCGTTCAAAGTACGGCCAATGCCATTGCCTCCCAGCTCGGGCTGCTCCATCACAACCGGGGATACAATATTACGTATGTCAGCCGGGGGCTGTCCTTCGAAAGCGCGCTGCTCGACGCGGCTATGCTGGTAAAGGAAAATCCCGGCAAAAGCTGGTTGGTCGGTGGAGTAGACGAGATCTCGGATCATCACTACCGGTTTGAATGTGCCGAAGGCTGGTTCAACCATGGCGTCATCGCAGGAGAAGGGGCCGCCGCCTTCCTGGTCAAGGACCGGCCAAACGGCGCCCTGGCAAAGATCCACAAGATCGTCGGGTTGGGTGGAACTGGGGAAGACGTGCTGCGGGCAGCGCTAACCGGTATTCTTGATGGACGGACGCCGGATCTTCTTTTGAGCGGAGAGAATGGACGCAGCGAGGAGAATGGACGCAGCGGTGAAAATGGTGACCCGCGCGCACGCGAGTTGTACAGGATCGCTGAATCGATGATGGGACCCGGCACAGGGATTGTCCGCTTCAAAACATTCTGCGGCGAATACCCAACCGCGACCGCTTTCGCGCTCTGGCTCGCCTGTAACCTACCCGACACGCGCGCCCGTCACATCCTCATCTATAACAATTACAAACTTATCCAACATAGTCTGATCCTGCTCGAAAGACTCCCGTAACCTTACCCTCCCCAAAAGATCTCCGTAGTCTTAATCCCCAAAAAATACTCCTTTGAACCGGAAGCAGACCGCGCCCGCGTGGGCCCCTTCAGCGGTGATCTGTCCGTCGGCGCTGAGTTGAAGCGTCATCGCAATGGTCGCGTCGCGGAGGGGGTCGACCATGGAAATAAACTTTATCTGGCCCGCGCGGATCAGCCGGACTTCCCTGCCGGCGACTGCCGATGCCAATTCCACTACCAATTGAACCAGACAAGCGCCCGGAAGCACCGGCTGCCCGGGAAAATGACCATCGAAGATCGGATGGGGAAAGCGTATCCGCAGCGACGCGCTCAGCATTCCGTCCCCCGCTTTCCGGTCCTCCACGACAAAAAGTTCATTTAGCAGCATCAGACACCAAATAAACGGAATGATAAATTCCCAAATAGTTATTGTACACCAGAACCCGGCCGGATCCCGACCTAACTTCCTGCGCAGCCAGCCACAGGGCGAACGATGTCGACGTCGGGTATTCACCGCAGCGATCTTTGTAAGCCAGAGCCGGTTTGCCGGGAAAAAGCGACGCACGGATCTCCCGGTAGATATGGTCCTCCCGCTCCTCCCCATTGTCACCGGTAATGACCAGATCGATGTCCGAAGGTTCAAGACCCCGCATCCGCAAAAAGCGAGTCACCTCCTTTCGCACGTCTTCGTCCATCGCGGGCTTATAAAAACGATGAAATCCATCCAGTCGGGCAAGGTCCGCTCCCGAAGGCCGATCGGTCAACAGGAAAAAGGCGGCGCCCTCACCGGCAACTGCCCGCCGGAATAGCCCCAAACGCGTCAGCAACGCGCGACTCGTCTCCGTGAGCTCATCGACACTGCCCACCAGGACCGACCCCGCTTCTTTGTCCGCCAATAGCAAGGCGGCGTCGAGCAGAGCGGATTCAAAAGAAAAACCGCGATGAACAAAAGTATTGTTATACCCGGTACATCCCAGCAGCAGGGCGACCTGCGCACCCACGGTATTGTGCGTGGACTGGATAAACGTGGCGGGCTGGAGCGTCTCTTCGTTGCGTTCGATCAGGCTGTTCAGGAACAGGCCGGTGTCTTCCATACAGCCATAGGCGGTCCCGGTGACGATGGCGTCCGGCGTCGAAACCCCCGCCTCACGGAGACCAGTCAGCGCCGCGGCGGCGCCCATTCGGATGATCCGGCTCATGCGGCGGATCAATCGGGGGTCCAGCAGCGCCCGGTAGTCGGGTTCGCCCTGCCGCGGGTTGATGGCCGCTGCCGACCGGATATAGAGGGGTTGATTCACGGTTAGCATTTTGAAAAGATCAAGGAAGAACAATTCCCGCCGAAACCAAATGAATTGGATAACACATGGCGGATAGACACATCCCGAATCAGCTCGGTCTCCGGTACAAAGGGCAATTCGGGCATCGGCGTGTGCAAACGGAGATTGGGATAGATAAGACCATACCGGATCGCCAGGACGGAAAACACCGCTTCGATCCCCCCGCTGGCGCCAAGCGTATGACCGGTGAAAGCCTTGGTCGAGCTCATTTTTGGATAGGTTGGATCGAACAGCCGACGGATCGCGGTGCCTTCGGCCAGGTCGTTGTTCTGTGTGCCCGTCCCGTGCAGATTGATATAGTCGACATCGGTGGGTTGCAGGCCGCTTCGTTCCACCGCCGTCTTCATCGCCAGCCAGGACCCGCGGCCATCCGGTGACGACGCCGTCTGATGATAGGCGTCATTGGCATTGGCATAACCGCTTAGCACGCAGCCAAACGTTGCGGGAAGCGTCGCCGCTACCGCGTCGGACACCAGTACAACGTATCCCGCGCCTTCGCCGAGATTTAGACCCTGGCGGTCGTTGTCAAACGGCTTGCACCAGGCCCGGTCGAGGATCATCAGCGAGTTAAACCCATTCAGCGTGAATTTTGTCAGTGCGTCGGTCCCGCCGGCCACGACTATGTCCAGGATACCATGGCGAATAAGACTTGCGGCGTGACCGATTGCATTGGCTGAGGAGGAACATGCTGTGCTGATGGTCGTTTGGTAATCGCGGAGCCCGAGCCGGTCACCTACCCACTCGGTGCTATACCCGCATTCGTGCTGCACGATTTCGCGCAGGTGGCCGCGAAAGCCCCGGGACACGAATTCTTCGGTCAAATCCATGCCACCGACGGTATTGGCGGAAACAATGCCCGTACGCCAGCGATCCCGTTCGGGGATCGCTGCATCATCAAGCGCTTCGCGCGCGGCGATGAGGCTCAGCAGCGCGGTTCGACTTATCCCCTCCGAAACACCCGCGATCTCTGCCAGCCGGGCGTTATCCGCCTTCACCTCCGCCACCGGAATTTCGCCCCGATGGATCGTATCCAGTCCGGTGATATCACCCATCCCCGCGCTGACCGCTCTCCAGCGCCGAAAGACATTCGCGGCGATTGTTGCCGATAGCGGAAATGACCCCCGCCCCGGCCACTGTCACTGGTCTTGTCTTACTCATGCCGGCGGTTTTAAATTATACAGTTCAATCATATTCTCCGCGGTGAATGATAACCCTGCGTCCCTGTTTTCAATCAAAAAAAGTACCGCCGCATAACGATCACCCAATACTTCCACCCAACCGCAAATACAAGCTTGGGCACTACCGGCCGCGAGCAGATCGCGGACATAGGTCGCGATAAAAGCCGCGTCAAACGACTCGGTGATAAAAAAGGCATTCTCCCCTTTAAAATTATTCCGGATGCAGATCTCGCCGATCATGATGTTGGGAAGCGTATAGACAAAAAGCGCCGGGCTCGGAATATCGCTGACGGACGCAAAATACCGGTAGTCGGTGTCAAGGCTGGAATTCGCATTCGACAAGACGACCGCTATCTCCTCCGGCCGGTATTGCGCCGCGCCGAACGGCCCCCTTTCAAGCCCCTCCCCGTCCAACGGCCCCCTGCCCAACCCACCTCCGTCGACCCCCCCCTTGCCCAGCCCAATTCCGTCGAACCCTTCGTGGAGCAGAAGCTCGGCCGCCAGCCAGCCAAGTTTGCTGAGATGGTCCATCTTATAGAATTTGGGATATTGAAATCCGAAATGCTGATAACCCGCGAGCAGGAAATCCGCCAGCCCGCTCCCGGTCTGTTCCCAAACGAGCCGCCCCTGCTGGTAAACTCGATTGTCGCGGATAACGCAGCTGGCAGTGATGTGGTACATGAACATGTTTTATTTGCTAAGGACCAGGGCGGCATTGCAGCCGCCGAACCCGGACGCCGTCTTGAGACAATGGTCCAACGACGCAGACAAAAGGGTCGTGCACACATTCAACGGATTTGACACGCCATTGATTTCATACCCCGGGCTGGGCAACACCCGGTCTTCCCGCATCGATTGCAACGTAACGATGGTCTCGATCAGCCCCGCCGCGCCCAACGTATGTCCATAGTAACCCTTCAGGCTGTTGACCGGCGCGGCACCGACGCCGGCCAGGGTAATCGCCCGGGCTTCCATTTCGTCGTTATACACCGTCGCCGTGCCGTGTGCCGAAATAAAATCGATACCGCCCGGAGCGCAACCTGCCTCCGCCAACGATCTCGTGATGACCTGGGCCAGTTCCGCCCCCGTCCGCGAAGGACCCGAAATATGATTGGCATCGTTGCTGACCGATCCGCCGCGGAGCCGCAGGTTACCGCGATACCGCGAATGACCCGATAGGATAACCGTGCCCGCCCCTTCACCCAGATTGATCCCATCCCTGGCCTGGTCAAACGGCCTGCAGCACGACGCACTGATCGCCTGAAAAGAGCCAAATCCGGACAGGACAAATTTGGAGATGACATCGGCTCCGGCCACCACGGCCGTTTCATACCGGCCCGAGCGGATCAGCCGCATGGCGGTTATCATCGCGACGATACCCGAGATACAAGCATTGGAAACGACAATCGGCGGATGGACAAATCCGAAGTATTTTGCAAGCAGCCGCGCTGAACCGTTCAGCGAGATCCGCGCCGGGTCTTCGATGCCTTCTTCGAGCAGGCTGATATTGCCCTTTGTGGTGGATAAAATAAGAACGATTCCCGGGCCGGTAGGGTCCACCCGGCCTTTGATCAGCGCCTCACCGATGGAAGCAGTCAACAGTTGCTCGAATTTTGTATGCCGCTCATCCTCCTTGAATTCATCGCGATCGAACAATGCGGCATAGAACGGCTGGTCAGCCATCTCCGGCCTGTTCTGACGGCGAACGCCGGCGATCCCTTCACGCAATAGCGAAAAATTCTCTGCCGTAGTTTTACCGAGCGGGGAAACAATATTATCAGCAACAACAAAGATGTCTTTCATCCGGAGCTAAATGATTAAGATTTTCATCTCACCCGTGGCGACAACCGCCTGCCCGCAGCTAATCCGGCCTGAAATTACGACAATATCCGCGACCCGGGCGGTGACGGTGACCGTCCGTAATCAACTCTTCCCCCAATTCCGGGAGCCGGACGATCTCGAGCTTGTTGATGGCCACGATCGCGCCGCCCCGCACAGCGCCTTCGCGCTCGCTACCCCCGCGCACGACACCCTCGCCCGCCACGCCGCCGTTGATCGCGCCGCCGGCAGCCCACGCCGCATATCCCGCGCCGGCGGCGGCCGTCTGGGCCATATTCTCGATCAAACCGCCCACGCTGAACTTCCTGCCTGTCGTCAGCAAATTATCCGCCGTAACCAAAAAGCTCGTCGTCGTAGCCGATTCGGCCGAATCCAGCAACCGGTCCACCATAACAAACGGTGGCCCTTGCGGGATCAGCGTCTTGATATCCGGGAAAAGGTCCGCCATTGATCAGGAATATAATCCGCCATTGATGCTTAGTACTTCGGCCGTGATATACGATGCGCGCGGAGCAGCCAGAAATCCAACCGCAAAAGCGACCTCTTCGGGCATCCCAAACCTCCGGGCTGGTATCAGCACTTTTATTTCCTTCTCATTCAACCCTTCGGTCATGTCGGTATGGATAAACCCCGGCGCAACGGCATTCACGGTGATCCCGTGCCGGCCTACCTCAGCGGCCAGCGCTTTGGTAGCGCCGATTACGCCGGCCTTCGCCGCGGAATAATTGGTTTGCCCGGCCTGACCTTTTAACCCCGCAAGGGAAACGACATTGATGATCCGGCCATATTTCCTCAGCAACATTCCATTCAGAACGATCCGGGTTACAAAGAAAAAAGAATCCAGGTTCGTCCGGATCACGTCGGACCACTGCTCGTCCTGCATCCACAATAGTAACGCATCGGCCTTAATGCCCGCGTTGTTGACCAGCACCTCGATATACCGGTCCGGATCTTTCTCCAGCCACGCCGTCAACTGACGGTGCACCTGCTCCTTGTCGCCGACATCAAATGGCAGCAACTCTCCATCACCGCCCTTTTCGCGGACCATCTCCAGGGTAAGGGCCGCCGCTTCCTGGCCGGAACGATAGTTAACCAGCACATAATAACCTGCAGCCGCGAGTTCCAGGCAGATGGCGCGGCCGATCCCTCTCGATCCGCCGGTTACCAGCGCACATTTCATGTCAGGGGGCTTGATTGTTGCAGAAATTCCTTTACCTTTTTCTGTTCCTTGTATTTGGGGTGATCGTCGACAAAGATCGGGAATATTTCCCGCACACGCTCGTATATGGCGCGGGTGGCGGGAGCGAGTTTTTGTCTGCAATCCACCGAGTTCGATCGCCTGCAGGACCGCCATCAACTGTATACTCAGGACTTCGTAGGAGTTGTCGATCACCTTTCGGGTGAGCAAGGCGGCATTCGCGCCCATGCTGACGATATCCTGGTTATCGTTGTTGTTCGGAATGCTATGAACGTACATCGGGAAAGACAGGGTTTGATTTTCCGCCACGGTCGAAGTGGCCGTGAACTGGACGCCCTGCATGCCGAAGTTAAGACCCAGCACACCCAGGTTAACAAAGGGCGGGAACTTCCGGTTCAGCCGGTCATTGAGCAAATAGTTCAGCTGTCGTTCCGCCAGCATGGACAGCTTGGTAATGGCGATTCGCACCTTGTCCATTTCAAGTGCGACATAGTCGCCGTGGAAGTTACCGCCATGAAAGACATTGTGGTGCCGGTGATCGATAACCGGGTTATCGTTGACCGAGTTCAATTCGTCGACCAGTACCTGCTCCGCCTGACGCACGGTGTCGTACACCGGGCCCAGTACCTGGGTGACACAGCGAAGCGAATAGTATTCCTGCACCTTGTCTTCAAAAACTTCCTTTTCCAGGCTCCGGGCATGATACAGATGTTCGGAGCGGTTGCGGATCATTCCGCTTCCCGTCAGGATTTGCCGGATCAGTTGCGGCTACTGCGTTCTGACCGGGATGGTGCTTTACGATATTGAGTTCGTAGGAATAGTGGTCATCGAACGCGCTGACGATCTCATTGGTCAGCGCAGACAAGAAAATGCGCCCATTCTACGAGCCGTCCCGGCACGGAGGAGGTTCACCAGCCCGATCCCGGTCATGGCGGAAGTCCCGTTTAGGATGGCCAGACCTTCGCGGACGTGGATCCGCAGGGGCTGAATACCCAATCGCTCGAAAACACTGGCGGTCGCCTGGACCGATCCCTCATAGATCACCTCTCCCTCCCCGATCAGGGCCAGGCCGAGATGGGCCAACTGGACGAGATCTCCGCTGGCGCCCACACCCCCATGTTCGTAAATGCAGGGGAGGATGGATTTGGTGATCATTTCCCGCAACAGGATCACCGTCTCCGGGTGCACACCGGAATACCCTTGCATCAGGCTGTTCAGCCTGGTGATCATGGTGGCTTTTGCGAGCTCCGCCGGTAGCAGGCTGCCGCTGCCCGAGCAGTGACTGCGGATGAGATTGTATTGGAGTTCAAGCAGGTTGCCGTTCCCGACTTTGTACTGCGCCATGGGCCCAAAACCTGTATTGATGCCATAGATCAGCTTGTCTTCCGAAAATTCCGTCAGGAAGCGAAAGTTGTCCGCCACGTTGTCGAGCGCCGATTCATCGAGCGTGAATTCCTTCTTTTGGGAGAGAATATCGGAAAAATCAGCTAACGAAAGGGGCTTTTGTCCAACAGCTATCAAGGGCTGAGTGATCATGGGCTGCAAGTTATTTATATTCGCTTCTCCGGTCAAGAAATTTAATGGCCTTTCTGCTGGCTTCGGGAAACTGCATTCTTTGCAAGTCCGCCAGGCTGCTATAATTGATCTGCGGACTGACGCGTAACCTGGCCTGGAGATAGGCCCGGATGCGGTGATCAGCTTCTTCCGTCCGGCTGGCCGAGACCACGTGGAGCAGGATCTCATCCAGTCCGAGTTCATTTGAATAGACCTCCACGACAAAGTCTGCAATATCCTCCATCTCATTGAGCAAATCAAAAAGCGCCGGCGGATAGAGCGTGGTCCCCTTAAACTTGATCATTTGCTGTCTGCGGCCGATAATCGGCGAAAGCCGCAGGCTTGTACGCCCGCAGCCGCAAGGCTCGTCGGACCAGGTACAGATATCGCCCGTCTTGTAGCGGATTAGCGGCATGCCTTCGATACCCAGCGTGGTGATCGTCACTTCCCCCGGGATGCCGGGCCCTACTTTCCGGTCCCGTTCGTCCAGCAACTCGACAATGAGGAGGTCCGGCTGCAGGTGACCGCCCCTGCCTTCGCCGCATTCGGTAAACGCGGTTTGCATTTCAGTGCTGGCGTAGGTCGAATAGAGGCGGATATTCCAGGCTTCGGTGATCTTCTTGCCGAGGATATTCAGCGAAAAATCGGCCTGACGAATATTCTCGCCGATACAGACCGCCGATCGGACGGAGGAACCGTCGAGATCGATCCGATATTCTTTTGCATAGCGGATCAGCTTCAGAAGAAAAGAAGGGACGGCAACCAGGACGGTTGGCTTCAGCCGCCGGATGGTCTCCCATTGGAGCGCCGGAACACCGGGGCCTACGCGGATGACACCGGCCCCAAGCCGCCGGATGCCCGAATAGTAGGCGATCCCCGCCATGAACTGGCGGTCGAGTGTGAGCATCAGTTGGTACGTATCAGCGGCAGTTCCGTCAGCGCAGCGGAAGGACAGATATTCATTATAGGCGAGCCGGTCCAGATCGGCGGCGGTCAGTGCGATGGTGACCGGACTGCCCAGCGTCCCGGAGGTTGTCATATACTCGGCGATGCGGTCGCGGGAGACGCACAGGAAGTCGTCGTTGCGGCGCTGAAGGTCCTCTTTGGCCGTAGTCGGGAGGGTCTCCAGGTCATCAAGATCGCGGATGGCGGAAATATCGATGCAGTGGCGGTCAAAAAGGTCGCGGTAAAACGGTGATTTCCGCGCGGTGTAGGCCAGAAGTTCTTGGAGCTTTCGCTCCTGGAGCGTTTTTATCTCCATACTCATGGATGTAGATGTCGGAGGATCTTGTCCTGTGCGGATCGGAGCTGATCGGGCGTCAGTTTTTTCTTGGGCCGGGTGAAGTTCAGGTCATCGGCATGGTCGATGGGGATGAGGTGCAGGTGGGCATGCGGCACTTCGAGGCCGACTACCGAAAGCCCGCAGCGATTGCAGTCAAAGGACCGTTCGATCGCATGAGCGATCGGCTTGGCAAACAAGATCAGACCCGCCAGGTAGTCATCCGGCATATCGAAGAACCGGTCGACCTCCAGCTTGGGCACCACCAGCGTATGACCCTCGCGAAGGGGATAGATATCCAGGAAGGCAAAGAACCGCTCATTTTCCGCAATGGTATACGAAGGTATTTCCCCGGAGATGATCTTTGAAAAAAGGGTCACACCGTTATGTTTTCGATTTTGAATTGTAAGGTGCCGGCGGGTACCTGGACATTGGCGACCTCTCCCACCTGCTTGCCGAGAAGGCCTTTTCCGATCGGCGAGGTGACAGAGATCTTACCCTGCTTGAGGTCGGCTTCTTTTTCCGATACCAGGTAATAGGTAATCAGTTTCTTGTTGGTCAGATTGGTGACGGTCACCTTGGTCAGGATGGACACCTTACTGGTATCGATGGTGCCCTGGTCGATGACCCGCGCGTTGGCGAGTTCACCTTCCAATCTAACGATCTTGGCTTCGAGCAGACCCTGAGCCTCCTTGGCCGCGTCGTATTCGGCATTTTCCCGTAGATCGCCTTTTTCTCTGGCTTCCGCGATCGCCTTGGATGCGGCCGGCCGTTCCACGGTTTTCAGCTTTTGCAATTCGATTTTCAGGTGCTCCAGCGCGTCTTTGGTGTAATAAGTGAATCCACTCATAATCCCTCCTTGGACATCGTCCAACTTTTATAAAGAAAAAAAATACAACGCCCTGGAATTATCCAAGGCATTGCATTAGGGCTGTAAAGATAAGAATTTTCTTAATTTCTTCTTATATCCCCCAATTTTTGAAAGCGGCCCGGACTACGATCCCCGTCCGGACCACGATCCACCTAATTTTTGGCGGTAACCCCGGACTACGATCCACCCAATTTTTGTCAGCGGGGGCGGACCCCGGTTTCCAGAGGTCTGGAGGACCCTGTCTCAGGCGGATACAATACCAAGCTTTTCCAGGATGACCTTGGCCATTTTTAAGAACGCTTCCTGGGAATACCCGGCGATATGAGGGGTGATCAGGGTATCAGGGCGGTTCAGCAACGTGTCCAGTCGCTGCCGCTCGAGGTCGGTATACGTCTCCAGCTTCTCGTTTTCCAGGACATCCAGGGCAGCGCCGGCGATCTTACCCGTCTCCAGGGCGCGGATCAGCGCCGCGGTATCATGGACTTTCCCGCGTGAAGCATTGATAAACCATGGCTTACGTTCCAGGGATTGGAAGAACCCTTCCCCGGCCATATGAAAGGTCTCTTCCGTCAGCGGCACGTGGAAACTGATGACATCGGAATACCGGGCCAATTGCTCAAAGGAAGCTTCGTGGACATTCCCCCTGGCAAAGCCGAATTTATATTTGTCATACGCAAGAACAGTCGTGTCGAAACGAGCTCAGGAGCCTGGCAAACGCGCCGCCGGCATTGCCGAAACCGACGATCCCGACCGTCTTCCCGCTCAGTTCGGTCCCGCGGTTGGCGTCCCGGATCCATTTCCCCGCCCTGATCTCCGCTTCACTGGACACCAGCTTGTTCATCAGGGTCAGAAGCATGCCGAGGACATGCTCCGCTACCGCATTGCGGTTCCCCTCGGGACTACTGACGCACCGGATGCCTTTTGATTCGGCATACTCGACGTCGATCAATTCCATCCCGCTGCCCAGCCGCCCGATCCATTTCAGCCCGGTCGCCCGGTCGATTATCGTGCGGTCGATCTTCAGGCGGGTCGTGACGATAAGCCCTTCCACCCCATCCATGCTATCCAGCAGTTCCTCGTAAGCGATCTGCGGGGGATATCGGACGGTATACCCTTTTTCAGTGAGTGTGGCCGGGAGATAATCGTGTGTTTTTGCGGTTATAATAACGGTTTTCATTTGTTGGTCTTCCTTCATCGGTTGATCGTTTTTCATCAGTTGATCATGTTTTCACCTGTCGGTCATTTTCCAGGTCAGCGCCGCAAAATCGGAAATCGTCAATTGTTCCGCGCGCCGGTCGAACAGCGGGTCGCGAAGCGTTTCAGGATCGAAAAGCGACCTGACAGCATTGCGGAGCGTCTTTCTGCGCTGGTTAAACGCGGTTTTCACTAACCGGAAAAAGGCTGCTTCGTCGCGAAAGGCGGGCGGCGGACATGGCGTAAGCCGGATGACCGCGCTCTTGACCTTGGGCGGCGGCATAAAACTTGCTCCTGCACTTCGAACAGATACTCGACCCGAAAGAAAGCCTGGATAAGCACACTGAGCACGCCATAGGTCTTTGAACCTTCTTTGGCGGCCATCCGCAGGGCCACTTCTTTCTGGAACATCCCGATCACCGTCAGCAGGTCAGTTCTCCAATCCAGCAGCTTAAACAGGATCTGCGAGGAAATATTGTAAGGGAAATTGCCGATCACGGCGAATTTGCCGTCAAAGGGCTTTTCCAGCTCGAGGATACTGCCCGGCAGGATCTTGCCCTGCAGTGCGGGCCATGTCGTCAGCAAATAGCCGATCTTCTCTTCATCCAGCTCAACCGCTTTGAAGTCGACGCCCTCCAGATCCATCAGGTATTTGGTCAGCGCCCCGCCCCCTGGGTCCCACTTCCAGCAGACGGATGGTCCCCCCGGCGAGTGCGATCCCTTCGGTCAGTGCCGCCACGATCTTCCGTGAAATGTTCTCATCCCGGAGGAAATGCTGGCCGAGGGATTTGCTGAGCGTATACATAAAGGGCGAATAAAGCGTGTAAAGGGCGAATAAAGCGCAAAAGTCGTACTTTTGAGCGGTATTGAAATTCGACAAAAAATTTGGGCATTTTAATTTTTTATCTCATTACCATAATATCGGCACATTACTCCCTATTGGTCGTAATGTGCAAACTGGGCCCCGCCCAGTTTTAAATAAGATTTAGCGCATGAGCATTCAACACCAACGACCAGTGATAGGGGTTTCTATCGGCGATCTGAATGGAATCGGAGCAGAACTGATCATCAAGACCTTTTCCGATCACCGGTTGCTGGAATTTTGTACTCCGCTGATCTTTGCTTCGAACAAGCTGATCAATTTCTACCGGAAGTCGACGCCGGAGACCAGCTTCAATTACCAAACGACAAAGGATTTCTCGCGGATCACGCCCAAACAGATCAATATCTACAACTGCTGGGAGGAAGAGATTGCCATTTTGCCAGGCCAACTGACCGATATCGGCGGGTCCTATGCCGTCAAATCGCTGGTAGCGGCCGTGGAGGCCCTGCGGGATAAAAAGATCCAGGGCCTGGTGACCGCGCCAATCCATAAGAAGAATACACAGTCTGCCAGCTTCAATTTCACCGGCCATACCCCCTATCTGAAACACGCGTTCAATGCCCCCGACGTCCTGATGCTGATGGTATCGGATACCATGAAAGTAGGTCTGGTGACCGAGCATATCCCGGTAAAGGATATCGCCCGGTATATCACCCGGGAAGCCATCCAGTCGAAACTAAGGATCCTGCATGACAGCCTGATGCGGGACTTCGGCATCGACAAACCGAAGATCGCAGTTCTGGGTCTGAACCCGCATGCCGGGGACGAAGGCCTGATCGGAAAAGAAGACGAAGAGATCATCAAACCGGTGATCAAGGAAGCCAAACATCATATGATGGTATTCGGTCCGTACAGCGCCGATGCCTTTTTCGCCCGCAACTATCAGTCCCGGTTCGACGCCGTACTGGCGATGTATCATGACCAGGGCCTGATCCCGTTCAAATCGCTGTCCGGTGGGGAAGGCGTAAACTTTACCGCGGGGCTGCCGATGGTCCGGACCTCCCCGACCATGGCACCGCCTTTGATATCGCCGGGAAAAACAAGGCGGACACCACCTCCTTCCTGGCCGCCCTATATGCCTGTATGGATATCATCCGGAACCGGCAGGAGTTCGACGAAAACCGCAGCAACCCAATGCGAAAGATGGGTGCGGCCGTGATGGGGAACGCGGAAGACGAGAAGTTCGAAGGGACGCGGGGGTAACCCGCCCCACATTCGCGGGGGGTACCCCCTACATTTGGCGGCGGTCGCGCCCCCTCCCCCCACATTTTTTTCCCGGGGGGCTTGCAAAAACAGAATGTCTTTTCTATCTTTGAGTTGTACCCAAGGGTCTTTCCCGTTATCTCCCCTAAATTCATTTCCCCGAAAAACAGTTCGCAATTTCCTGAGTCGTGAGTTCCTCTCCTTTGAATCGCCTCTGATTTTCAGCATCCTATTGCTTTATTCACCTTCTGAAAATTACAAAGATGAAACGGAACTTCTAACTCTTTTCGTGCGCGCTGGTAATCGCTTTTTCTTCACTACACGCAGCCGGTATTACCGACAATTTCAATTCCCGTCCCGGGATTAGCCTCTCCCAGGTAAAAGGGTATCTTCAAGGCCGTTGCTGGTTCTTTGCCGATTTTGACGTCAATCGAAATGGCTGGACGCCCGGCATAGAAGGCGACGGCGCGATGGTTTCCGGAACAGGGTCCAGCGCTACGGAACGCACGGGCATCTATACCCCGATCCTGGACATGGCAGGCACCACTCCGGTCTCTTTTAGCTACAGCTTCAACGGACCGGTGCAGGACCGTCGCTGGCTGAAGATCTATGCAGCCGATGCCAGTGATGCGCCTGCCATCCTCCTCGACAGCCTGGAGCTGACGGGATCGCAAGCCGCCCATGTGTATACCTATAATAAAGATTTTGACCTTCCCCACTCCCGGCATTTACAAATTGGTCCTCAATTATCAGGGTATCGGCGGCAGCGAACGGATAGCCATCGATCAACTGGTCGTCGGCGCCCCTTTGCATTATGCTTCCACTTGCAATGTTGCCCCGGTGGCCGTACGGGACCGGTTTACGGGTACGGCCAGCCATACCGCCGCCGGAAATGTACTGAGCAACGATTATGATCCGGACCATGAGACGATGACCTCCTACTTGCTGTCGGAGTCACCCGACGGCCGCGTCGATCTGAATAAAAATGGCGAGTTCGTGTTTACTCCCAAGGATGGCTTTACGGGCAATTCCACGCGTTCTCTTATAAGGTCTGCGACAACGGCAGCCCGGCGCTTTGCTCGATCACGACGACCGCAACCATCAAGTTCCCGTCAAAGAGCGCGCTGACGAGCTTCCCGCGCTCTATAGTCACAAGGCGGTAGCGATTAGCTGGAATACGGCAAACGATAATCACAGCACAGTTTTTGAGATCGAACGGAGCCTCAACGGGAGCAGCTATGACAAGGTTGGCGAGATCCACGCCATAGAAACGGGCGCAGCCGGTCAGAATATTGCAGGACAATATACGTTTGACGACAAGGTTCATGAGGCGGAACGGAAGAACGATCTCTACTACCGGATCCGGCAGACCGATGCCGCCCACCGCGTGACCTATTCCAAAGTGCTGATCCTGAGATCTTACAACAGCCGCAGCGTAGAGGCCGTCAGTGTGACGCCTGACCCGAATATCAACGATATCCAGGTGGGGGTTCAGCTGAAGGAAAAATGTTTCGTCGTGATGCGCGTCACGGATTCCAAAGGCAGTGAGCTGATCAAACAGACGGCGTATGGCGAGAATGGCGAGAACAGCTATAACATCGAAGGGACTTCGCAGCTGCAGCCGGGCATGTATCAACTGGAAGTGATCATCAATAGCGGTGAGCGCCTGACGATGATGCTGGAAAAGAGCTAAGTTTTTATTTTGAGAAATTGAATGGTTACGGTTTATAAAGGGTCGTCCGCTGCGCGGACGACCTTATTTTTTTCGCCCCCCTCCATTTCCCCGGTCCGCTATTTTTTTATGTTCAGATAAGCCTGCAGATCCTTTACATATTCCTCAAAAGCCTGCACGCCCTGGGGGGTGATCTTGCAGATCGTCTGCGGATAATTGTCCTTAAACGACTTAGTGACATCGATATAGCCCGCTTCCTTAAGCTTGTTGATCTGGACGCTCAGGTTACCGGCCGTGGCATTGGTCTTCTCCCGGAGATAGGTGAATTCCGCCTCTTTCACGGTGATCAGCAGGGAAACAACCGCCAGCCGAAGTTGGGAATGCAATATCGGGTTGAGGTCTTTAAACATGTTGTCTTTTTGCTTTCAGATAGCGACGCCGGAGGAGCAGCCCGGGAATAAACCAGGCCAGTAAAGCCCCGGACGCCATTAGGAACAGGGCATTGGGATACGGGATGTACACGGCCAGGATCGCCAGAATCCAGCAGGCTACCCCGCCGACGATCATCGGCCTGAACCGGCTGCCGTATCCGGAGGCGAATGTCGGGATCCCGAACAGGGTCAGGTAGATCGGCGCGTTGCTAGCGATATTCAGGGCGTAGGCAAGGTAGGAGAAAAGGAAGATCGCGATGGCGTAGCTCAACCAGATGCCGCCGATCAGGTCGCTTTGGTAGGATTTGTAACCCCGGTGCTTCGCTTCCCGGATCGAAATGATGACCTGCGGAACGACAGGCGACACGGTCAGGAACCAGATATAGTCCAGCGCAACCCATTTCAGCCAGTGGTTGGCATACGTAGCCAGGCTGCAAAAGATGATCACGCTGCCCCACAACAGGGCGCTGATGCCCGTGTCATAATAGTCGTTCTTGGCCTGCTTGATCATGCTGGTGATCAGTTCCAGGCTTTGTTCGCCGGTCAGGGTTTGTTCGTTTTCCATGTGCAATTATTTCTTTAGCAGTTGATGTTTGTATTTCGCGCGAAGCAGGTACCCGGGAACGATATAGCTGACAAGCACGGCGGCAGACGTCAGTAACATGTTGGTCGGCGTATCGGTGTAGGTCATTAAGATGGCGATCGCCCAGCAGGCAAAGGCGCCCCATACCAAAGGCGCAAACCTAAGCAGCCGTCCCGTCAGGAAACAACCGATGGAATAGGAAAGAATAAAAAAGACATAACAGTGCTCCCAGTCACTTCGCTTAAAGTAAATGAGCACGATGACGATCTGCGAGGACCACCACGCACTCCCAGATATGTCCTCAGCCCTTCGTCGATATAGGTCAGCACCCTTCTTTGCTCCTTCCTTGCCCCGCGGATTGAGGACGCCGATGAACCCGATGAACATGAGATTCCACGCCATTCCATTCGAGCGGGGTCTTGACAAACACGACCAGGATATACTGGAGCAGGGCGGCGGTAAAGACCAGCCAGCCCCAGAGCAGGAAATAGAAGCTATTATCCGCCACGGTGGTTTTCGCCTTCTCGATCATCGTTCGGATAACCTGAAGGCTTTCTTCGGGCGAAAGGGTCTCCGGTTGATTGTCCATGTTACAACGTTAATTTAAAAAATTCAAATGGCCGCCGGCTTCGCCGGCGGCCGCGCCAACTATTTATTGACACTGCGCCAGCATATTCTCAGCCTGTTTCTGCCCCCAGTTCGGATACAGCGGTTTGGGTTGAGCGACTTTGAATAGGGCGACGGACTTCTCGAAAAGCGGTTTGGCCTTGTCCTTTCCACCGCCGAACTGGGCCGGCGTATTGAATAGGCTCATCCCCTGTAGATAGTATAACCTCGGGTTGTTGGGGTCCAGCGCCAGGCCCTTCTGGAGGGCTTCGGAGGCGTCTTTGCCGTTGGTCATCCAGCGGTTCTGCGGATCGACAAGCATTTGCTGGGTAGCGGACATATTTTCTATGACATAGGTCTCGGAATTCTTCTCGATCGCCTCGGCCTTGGCCAGATAGGCGTTGATCTTACGGGAATTGGCGTCCTTGTCCTTCAAATCGGGGTTCCAGCCGGCCAAAGTCTGCGCCAGCGCGGCATAGTAAAAGGGTAGCCATTGGGTCTTCTCGGCATCGCCGATCCGGTCAAAGGTTGCAGCCAGGCTTTGATACTGATCGATGGTCTTTGTGGAATCGAACAGCGAGAGATTCTTCTGCATGGCCGCTACATATTTATCCGATTGGGCCCGGGAGGCAAAACCGATCAGCAGGGGAAGAGCGATGAGAACAAGCGTCTTTTTCATGGTAGTTTGCTTTTTATTTTAAGAATTCAATTATAAGTTGTTATTGATCGCATCCTGGGAGCGGTCCACACCCCAGCTCAGAAAGCAGCCGATAAAATAGAACCGTTTGGCCGGCGGAGTGATCGGCTGTTTGTACAAGCCCGCTATAGGAAAAATTATAGCCATAGACGGCGTTATATCCCAGGACGTTGCTGACGCTGGCAAAAAGCACCACAAAGGTCCTGGCCTTCGGATTGGCGAAGCTGGGAACATATTCCGCGCTGAAGTTAAGACTGTTGTAATCCTTTGTCTTCCCGCTTTCCGCGAGGTTGTACTTATTCAGGCTGTCGAGTATAAAATTGTAATATGGGCGGCCGGTCGCGAAGCTATAGGTCAGGTTGACCCCGGACCGGAGCTTGGTGAAGAAGCGCTTCATGACGATGGAGGCCGTATGGGTTGCCGCGTAGTTGGGCATCAGCTGGGTCGTATAATTTAGATAATTGCGTTTCGTATCCAGGTAGGAATAGCTGATCCAATAATCGAAGTTCTTGATGGACTTCTTATCGCGCCAGAAAAATTCCAAGCCCTTTGCATACCCGCTGCCGCTGTTGTTGTAGGTGGAAAAGAAGTAGTTGACGGGAACGGTCTTGATCAGGTCCTCGTATTTTTTGTAATAGGCTTCTACCCGGAAGATCCGGTCCTTGGTCATTTTTTGATAATTGATGATGTAGTGGGTCGCCTTGGTGAACCCGACGTTCTGCGTGAAGAAAAGCTGACTGTTCTCCGGCTTCTGGTAGAAGATGCCGTATGCCAGCGAGACCTGTGCTTCCGGGCCGGTGCGGTAGGCCAGCGAAAGGCGGGGGGCGATGTCGGACTTGTTGATGACGGTGGAATGCTCGTAGCGCACGCCGACCTTTGCGGCCAACCGCGTTGGTCAGATAGATATCCGATTCGGCGAAGAGGGAATTGAAATTGTCATGGAATTTGTACAAGCGTGTCGATATTGTATTCTACGGTATGATATTGCTGATAGTTATAGGAGTACCAGTATTCCGATGCCAAACCGGATCGCGCTCAGCGTGCCCAGTTTTTTGTCAAAGACGGCCCTGACCTGGGTAAGGTTCTGGCGCTGGTTCACCCCGAAATTCTTATAGTTCATCCAGAACGTGGAATCCGGAAAAACCTGGTTCTGGTTGGCGAGGTTCTGCACGTTCTGGCCAATATTATCAAGGTTGGTGCTGTAGCTCGCACCCAGGTCGAACTTCCAGCCATTGCTTAGGTAGTCCCGCCAGCTGAGGTTATTATACCAGTTGTGGTTCGTCAGTCCAAAAGCGTCGTTCATATTGAGGCTATCCCAGTCCTGGCGGCGCAGACCGAGCATGTTATAGGAAAAGGTCGTATAGTATTTGATCATCCCGCCGCTTTTGGTCCGGATGCGGAAATTGGCGTCTGCGTTGTGGTATTGGGGCATCTCGAAATAATTCACATCCTGCGGCACGGCCTTGAAGTAGGCCAGTGCGTTGACGTAGTTATAGCTGAATCCATAGGAACTTTGCTTGTCTTTTGCCAGCTGCTGGGTTCCCAGACCCACGACGAGGGGAGAGATGGTGGCGTCGACTTCCGACTTCTCGGGCAGGTCGATCGATTCCAGGAGGACGACGGACGAAAGCGCCTCACCATACAGGGCGGAATAGCCGCCGGTACTGAATACGGTTCCTTTAAAAAGGAAAGGAGAGAACCGGCCCCGCTGGGCGATATCCGGGACGCTGGAATAATAGGGGTTATTGACCAGGGTACCGTCGATGTATTGTTTGGCCTCGTAGCCGGCGCCGCCACGAACGAAAAGACCTTCCTGTTCCCCTACCTGCTGGGCGCCGGGGAGGGTCTTGAGGGCGGCGGTGATATCGGCGTTGGAACCCGCCGTTGTGGCGACATCCAGTGAGCTGAGGACGGCTCCTCGTTTGGAGTCGCCGGCGCTAAACGATCCCGCGGTAATGGTCACCGCCTTTAATTCGCTGAGCTGCTCTTTCAGGGCGAGGTGGAGGACCACGGGTGTTCCATTGAGCGTTATGGGCTGCTGGACGGGATTATAGCCGATATTGGACACGATAAGCGTATCGGCGCCTTTCTCGGTCGTAACAAAGCGGAAAGCCCCGGTAGAATCGGTCGTGGCCCCGTCATAGCTGTTCTTGATGGCGATGCTGGCGCCATGGAGTGGATGCCCCTTGGCGTCCCTGACCGTGCCCGCAACGGTGGTCTGGGCCGAAAGCCGGGCGGATAAGGCGGATAAAAGGATAAGGGCAGCCAATAAGGTCAGCGGTCTTGTTTTTTTATAGAGGGGTCGCATTTCTCTATTCTTCGGTCCCATTTCTCATAAATTTATTGCTAATGTAAATTAGTTTATATTATAAACCAAATTTTACTTTAGGATCTTTTTGACTTTTTGCCTGGAGCCGGATTGCCGGGAGGGTCCAGCGTTCCCGGCTGAGAGGTGGCCCCGGAGCGGGTTGGTCGCGGAAAGCGGACAAGAGGATCTCAAGACGCTGGATCCGGATGTCCGGCTGAGTGCTTTGTGGATCTGTCCATTTAAAAGTTCGCAAAATGCGAACTTTGGGTTTAAAACGAGCCTTGAACGACCCGTGAAACGCAAGCCTGGCAAGGGGGTGAGGTTCCACGAAAGGGGATTTCGGTCGTTGGAGTTCGCATTTTGCGAACTTCTGTTTGGCGTTTGGAGACGCCCGGGTGCAGCTAAAAAAGCCAGGCTTAGACAAGCCCGGCGGTTGTTGATCGTACCCTTTAAAACTAAAATCTTCCTATATAATTATTATATAAATGCGTTGATCCACTATCGTTTATCCATTTGTTCCCATATCGACGATTCTCCTATTTGCTTAACTCTTGGCAATCAACAACTTAACTCGAATAAAATCAGAAAGACACGGGTTACACGCCGCAATGAAGGAGACCGATGCCAACACGGATAAAAATAGCTTCATAATCTGTCGATGTACGGAAAGAAGAAAAAAGGATTGGAAATAAAACGAACGGATGTTTTTCGGGAGCTTGGAGGGGCTGTCTGTGGCGACCCTGTAAAGATTGCCAAAAGTTTTTAATTCTGCAAGCGTTTATACTTAATTTTTTTAGCCCCATGGCCCAAAAAAGTGAGCCCGGTCAACATTGACCGGGCTCACACAAAGCTTTCACTAACGAATATGCCAATCCTATTTCGTATACTGCGGAATGAGACCGTTCGCGAGGTCCACCATTTTCTTTACACCGTCATCCGGCAAATTGCCTTTTTTGAATTCGGCCAGGACATCCGGCAATTTGTTATCCATTTCCAACAGGAACTGCTCTTCGAATGCCTTGATCTTCCTGACCGGTACCTGGCGCAGCAGACCCTGGGTGCCGAGATAGATGATCGCCACCTGGTGTTCGACGGTGACCGGTGAATATTGGGGCTGCTTCAGGATCTCCACATTACGGGCGCCTTTGTCGATGATCAGTTTGGTCGCCGGATCCAGATCGCCCCCAAATTTGGAGAACGCTTCCATTTCGCGGTATAGCGCCTGGTCGAGCTTCAACGTACCGGCCACCTTCTTCATCGATTTGATCTGCGCATTCCCACCCACCCGGCTAACGGAGATCCCTACGTTGATCGCGGGCCGGATACCGGAATTGAACAGGTTCCCTTCCAGAAAGATCTGCCCGTCGGTGATCGAGATCACATTCGTCGGGATATAGGCGGAAACGTCACCGGCCTGGGTCTCGATGATCGGCAAGGCTGTCAGCGAACCGCCGCCCTTTACCAGGTGACGGATGGATTCGGGAAGATCATTCATCTTCCTGGCGACACCATCGTCGGTGATGATCTTGGCCGCACGCTCCAGCAAACGGCTATGCAGATAGAATACGTCACCGGGATATGCTTCACGGCCAGGCGGACGGCGCAGCAGGAGCGACACTTCACGATAAGCCACCGCCTGTTTGGACAGGTCATCAAAAATAATCAGTGCAGGACGGCCGCTGTCCCGGAAGAATTCGCCGATCGCAGCGCCGGCAAACGGCGCATAGAACTGGAGCGGCGCAGGGTCGGACGCCGATGCGGCTACGATCACACTATAGTCCATTGCGCCGTTATCGGAAAGGGTCTTCATTACCCCGGCCACCGTCGATGCCTTCTGACCGATCGCGACATATATACAATATACCGGTTTGCCGGCCTTAAAAAATTCTTTCTGGTTGATGATCGTATCGATCGCGATGGCCGTCTTCCCGGTCTGGCGGTCGCCGATGATCAGCTCTCGTTGTCCGCGGCCGATGGGGATCATAGCATCGATCGCCTTGATCCCGGTTTGCAGCGGCTCCTTAACAGGCTCCCGGAAAATAACCCCCGGCGCCTTGCGCTCCAGCGGCATTTCATATCGTTCGCCGGTGATCGGTCCTTTCCCGTCGATGGGTTCGCCAAGCGTATTGACCACGCGGCCCAGCATTCCTTCCCCAACATTGATCGACGCGATCTTACCCGTGCGGCGGACCTTGGCGCCTTCCTTGATATCGCCGCTCTCCCCCATCAATACCACCCCCACATTGTCCTCTTCCAGGTTGAGCGCGATCGCTCTGACGCCATTCTCGAATTCAACCAGCTCGCCGCTGCCGACACTGCTCAGCCCATACACCCGGGCAATACCGTCACCGACCTGCAGCACGGTGCCAACTTCTTCCAGCTCCGTGGCTACGTTGGTATCGCTCAATTGCTGTCGCAATATCGCTGAGATCTCATCCGGTTTAATGTCTGCCATAATTATATTCGAGTTTGAAGTTTGTTTACCTAATCTTATAAATAAAATCGTTATTCTCGAATTGTTGTTTGATCTTATGGAGGTCGTAAGCGATGCTGGCATCGATCAGCTCGTCGCCGATCTCCAGTACAAAGCCGCCGATCAGGTCTTCACGAACCTCCGTTTCCAGATCGATCTGCCGAAACATGCCGGTCCGTCTTTACCTTTTCAAGGATCGCCTGCTTCAGGTCTTCACTCACCGGGACTGCAGTGGTCAGCCTGACGGTCTGAATTCCTTTATATGCCTTATACTGCTCGATAAACGCCGCAGCGATCTCCGGCAGATAGGCTTCCCGTTCTTTACTCATCAACAGCGCATTGAAGGCCGTCGTGAGCGGGGAGATGCGGCCTGCTGTGATGGCCTCGAGGATTTTCCGTTTCTTGTCGGTCTTTATGATCGGGCTTTGAGGAAGTTCACCAGGTCACGGCTTGACCGGCAGATCGTCCGCAAGAAAGATCATGTCCTTATATACCGTTTCCAGCTGACCTCTTTCAACGGCCAGGTCGAGGATGGATTTGGCATAGCGGGCTGCAAGACGGGGATTGGGTGCCATGGTTTCGTTAGTTCAGTTTCGCTTCGTTCGTCAATTGACGGATATAATTTTCCTGTTGTCCCTTATCCGCCAGTTCGCGGCGC
Source organism: uncultured Chitinophagaceae bacterium (assembly GCA_963846405.1). Classification (GTDB taxonomy): domain Bacteria; phylum Bacteroidota; class Bacteroidia; order Chitinophagales; family Chitinophagaceae; genus Puia. Next base: position 501,961 of record CAWJVU010000001.1, read on the forward strand.
AGGATCTTCTCTGCCACTTCCACGACCAGGTTTCCCACCTGGTTCTTGACTTCGGTGAGGGCCGCCATCTTCTGCTGCTCGATCGCGACCCGGGCGTCGGCGATAATCTTTGCCGGCCTCCTCTTTGGCCTGATCCTTTGCTTCGTTGACGATCTTATCCCGGGTATCCCGTGCTTCCTTCAGCAGCTGCGCCCTTTCTTCCCGGGCCTTGGCCAGCAGCGCCTCATTCTCGCTCTTCAGCTGGGCCATTTCGGCCTTTACCCTTTCGGCCGTGGCCAGGGAATCGGCGATACCTTGCTCCCGTTCGTTCAGCGATTTCAGGATGGGCTTCCAGGCGTACTTCCTCAGTATGAAGAAAACGATCAGGAACGCCAGGAGCGTCCAGATGAATAAGCCCGAAGGATCGGCGTTAATAAATCCATGATCTTATATGGTTTTCTAGAATATTTTCAAAAGAATACTGCATCCTCCGCCCTGTGCTTCGGATGCAGTAGATCTGATGCGTTCTACTACGAACATAGCCAGGAGACCTGCGATAACGGCAACAAGGGCAACCCCTTCCACCAACGCCGCGGCGAGGATCATGTTGGCACGAATGTCATTGGAAGCTTCGGGCTGGCGGGCGATAGCCTTCAACGGCGCCTTTACCGATCTGCCCGATACCGATACCGGCGCCGACGGCGGCAAGACCGGCGCCAATCGCACCGCCTGCACCGGCCCAGGGAACCGTACTTAATAAAGTGATCGATCAACTTCATACTTTACGTTTTATATTGATTTAAAGAAGCCCATGTCAAGCGGCGGCCGGTTCCTTATGAGCCGGTTCGTCGTGATGTTCAAATTCGGGGTCATAGGGCACCTCGATGGCCTGACCGATAAATACCGCTGTCAGGCTGGTGAAAATAAACGCCTGAATAAAGGCCACCAGAATTTCGATCAGGTAGATAAACACCGAAAAGCCGATCGAGACCGGCGAGAATCCCCAGCCGAGGGCTTTGTTCAAGCGCCCCAAAAATAAAGATCAGCGACACCAGGCAGATAATAATGATATGCCCCGAGATCATATTCGCAAAAAGACGGATGATCAGGGCAAACGGCTTGGTGAACACCCCGAGAATCTCCACCGGGACCATGATCGACTTGACCCCGAACGGCACCGGCGGATTGAGGATGTGTCCCCAATAATGTTTGCTTGTGCTCACATGATCGCAATAAAGGAGATCACTCCCAGTACCCCAGTAAACGCAATATTGCCAGTGACATTCGCCGACCCGGGTAAAAGACCGAATAGCGTGTTGATCAGAATAAAGAGGAATACCGTCAGCAGGAAAGGCATATAGCTCTCGTATCGGTCACCCAGATTGGGCTTTCCCACCTCATCGCGGATAAAGGTGATGACCGGCTCCATGACGTTCTGAAACCCGGTTGGCGCCTGGGTCTTGCCCATCCCTTTCTTGTATTTCCTGGCAATTTTGAGCATCAGCACAACAAGAACGGTAAGCGCAATCAGCATCTGCACCACATTGCGGGTCAGGGAAATATCGTATACCTTGACGGTGGGTTCGACCGAGCCATCCGGCCTGACCGCCGCAATCTTGTTTTTCTCGATCTTATATCCGTCATAGGTCGCCCCCCCTTCCTCAAAACGGGACGATAAAAAAGCAGAAAGCCCCCGCTGCGGGGAATATAGGATTACTGGCAGCGGGATGACAACTGAGTGAACGGTACCGCTGCCGTCCTTATAGGACAGGAAATGGAACTCATGCGCATCCAGGACGTGGCCAAAGATGACCTCATTGGCATCAAATGTCTCCTTCTTTTCCTTCCCGGTTTCTTGCGCCCTCGATATATTATAAAAAAATATACTAACTAGGCTGAAAGCCGCTACCAATAAAGATTTGAACCGTCCGGATGCCATACTTTCCTCGAAATTTGCTGCAAAGATAGGGGGGGAGGGTCAGATTATGAAAAATTAGGAAGCTTTCCGCGAGGCAGCATCCTTCTTGCTAAACTGCATCTCATGCAATTTTGCATAAAATCCTCCTTTCGCCAGCAGTTGTTCATGCGTCCCGATCTCGCGGATCTCGCCCTTATCAAGCACGATAATCTGGTCGGCCTTCCGGATCGTCGATAGCCGGTGAGCGATCACGATCGAGCTGCGGCCCGAGATCAGTTTGTCGATCGCCTCCTGGATCAACAGCTCCGATTCCGTGTCGACAGAGGAGGTCGCCTCATCCAGGATCAGGATCGCCGGATTGTAAAGCAGCGCACGAACAAATGACAGGAGTTGCCGCTGGCCCAGTGAAAGCGTAGTCCCACGTTCCATCACGTTGTAGTGATATCCGCCCGGCAGCCGCATAATAAAGTCGTGCATGCCGATCAGTTTCGCCGCTTCAATCACCCTTTCCATCGGGATCTCCTCATTTCGAAGCGTGATATTGTCCACTACCGACCCCGAAAACAGAAAGACATCCTGCAAGACCACCCCGATACTGTGTCGTAAGGCCGCCAGTTGATAGTCGTCGATCGGCACATCGTCGATCCGGATCTGTCCTTCCTGGATATGGTATAGCCGGTTTAGCAGACTGATGATGGAGGTTTTTCCGCTACCGGTATGCCCGACGATCGCGATCGTCTGCCCGGGCTGCATGGTGAAGGAGATATTCCGCAGCACATACCGATTGTCGACATAGGCAAAATTCACCTTGTCGAATTCTACTTTCCCGTTAACCCGCTCGGGAATATAGGTGCCGGTGTCTCGGGCGACATCGGGATTGTCAAGGACCCTGAAAACCCGCTCGCTGGCCACCATCCCCATCTGCAGGACATTGAACTTGTCGGCCATGACCCGAAGCGGCCGGAACAGCAGGTTGAGATAGAGAAAAAACGAGACGATCTCCCCGGCCAGGTCGCGGGCCTGTTGCTCGGTTATTCGGTCGCCCATCACGTGCGTAGCGCCATACCAAACTAAAAGCCCGGTGCTGAACGCGAGGATGATCTCGACGACCGGGAAAAAGATCGAGTAAGCGAATATGGCGTTGATATTCGCGTTGCGATGCTCCCGGTTGATCTTGTCAAATTTCCTGGCCTCCCGTTTCTCCGCGGCAAAAGCCTGCACAATTTGTATACCCGTGATATGCTCCTGCACGAACGCATTCAGCGCCGCGACCGCATTTCGCACCCGGATAAAGGACTTGTTGACCGTCTCCTTGAACAGCCACGTCGCCAGGATCAGCAGCGGGAAAGGCGCCAGACAGACGAGCGTCAGTTTCCAGTCCGTCCAGAACATAAACAGCAGGACCGATAGGATCGACAACAGGTCGGCAATAATGGGGATCAGTCCGTCGGAGAAGATATCGTTGATGGCCTCGATGTCGTTGATCGTCCGGGTGGTGAGCGTTCCGATCGGGGTCTTGTCAAACTGCGAAAGATTGAGGCCCAAAACCTTTTTGTACACATCGACGCGCAGGTCCCGCACCACCGTCTGACCCAGCCAGGCGGTAATAAAGGCGAAATAGAACCGGGCGACCGTCTCCAGCAGCAAAAGCACGATCTGCAGGATCGTCATCCGGATGATCAACACCTCCATGGCGTGCTTGATCCCAAGGTCCGGACCCGTACCTTTTCGAATAAAATCGTTGATCGTTAATTGGATAAGCCAGGGGCGAAGCGGTGAAACGATGGCCAGCAGGATGGCCAGGGCAACGGACCAGTAAAGCCGGCTCTTATAAGGGGCTGCGTAATGAAAAACCCGCCTCAACAAGCTGAACTCGAAAATCTTTTTCCTTTTTATCTCCTCCGCCATACGGATACGCAACAGTGGTTAGGCGTGCAATTTACTGCTTTTTCCGCGTGCGCCCCTACCGGTCATCCTACTGTCCTCCCTCTATCGCCCTGCGGTACGCCTTGATAAAAATGGCGCCCAGGTTCTTGTATGGCGGAATATAGTCGTCGAACTTCTCCTTGCCTGCCGGATCGCTCTGGAACCGGTCCTCCAGCTCCCGCCACATCGGGAGCCATTCAATATCCCGACCGGCGATCAGCGTGTTGTTGATCGCTTCGAGTATGGGCTCGTTCACCGTCTTGGTGCCGACCTGTTTGGAAGAGATGATGTGGGCATCCTCACTGCGCTTCAGGACCTCACTCAAATTGTTATAGCCGCCACAGGACCCCAGGACGACGATCCGGGCCGTTGGGGCCATCTGGTCGATCGTGTATTTTACGTGATAGCTATGACCACGATGGATCACGACGGTGGGGCGAAGGCCATGCGCGGTGAGGTAGCCGGCAAGCGCCTTCTGTGCCTTGTCATCCGGGTCGTCATCCCCCAGGAGCGGTTTATTGGCAAAGATCAGCACCGGTTTGCCCCGGATAGACGTTATCGTCGTCCACTGCGGATTCTCAACGATCTTCCACTCCGCTTTGGACACCGCCCCGACCGCGGGTTGATGACCCTTGACCGGACCATGCCCCTTGGCCGGGTGGACGGCCGGACGAATATTGTGTCGCCGGAACAGCGCCATGAAATCCTGGTAGGAGTTCTGCCCATCCTTATCCTTATCCCCGTAGAAAAAAACCTGCTCGACAACCCGGCCGCTGTCATCGACGAGCGATTGGTGATCGACGGTATAAATTGGGGGAATCCCCAGCCGGGCAGACAGGTCGATATGGTTCGCCGTATCGGCAGACTCGAACAAGGTCTCGAGGAGGTGGTAAATGATCGTTCCTTTCTTATCGCCTTCCACCAAATTCTTCTCATAGTTCCATTTCACCTCCCCCAGAATATAGCGGGCAAGGGCAGGGCTTTTCTCTACAATGCTGCTGTACGAATCGGCGACGTCGACCGCCTCTTCCTCACCGGCATTTTCAAGGTGGATCACAAAGGACTTCATGACGGTTCCCGCATTTTGTTTGTCCATCGTGCCCAGGAAATGCTCCAGCTTGTTGTAAGCGGCGGCCATCTTGATGAATTTCCGGAAATAGTCCCCATGCACCGCCATCAGCAGACTGTCCCCAAACGGCTGCCGCATCCGCTGGAAGATGCGGTCATAGACACCCAGATAGCTGGACGTATAGATCTCATCTTCACTGAGGACGATCAGGTAATACAGTTCTTCCGGGGTGAGCGGATCCAGGATCTTGAACCGGACTGCCGGATTATCGACGGTATGAAGTGCATTTATCTCATTAACAAATACCTGTTTGCTTTTCTTTTCCAGCATCGCGGTAAGCGCATTCATTTCAAGCGGCGTATCGCGGAGCGGCGGCAGCACACGGGCAGCATAGTCCAGGCGGGTTCGGACCAGCAGGCGGAAATAATTCAGGTCGTCGCCCTTGACCTTGTCGATGTCATCGGTGCTGAGCTCGCCGCTGACCAGCTTGTCAAGGAAGGGAAAATAGATTTGGCCGCTGCGGCTGTTTGCCAGCACGGCAACCGTATGGATCAGGGAATCCTTGCTGTTGCGGATCCGCCGGGCAAGGTCATCCCCCGCCGCCGCGTAGTCATAAAGCTGGCTGATATCATGGCGCCCGGCGACGATGATCAGGCTGTCTTCGTAAGGCAAACCCCGGTGACGGGATAAATAGGAGAAGATCAGGTTCGGATGCGCTTCGCAATACCGACGGGTCAGCAGAAGCCGGGAGGGCGCAATCCCCGGGTTGGTATTGGGGTAAAGGAAACAGTCTACCAGGATATTCCCCACCTGGTAGGGATGGCCGGTGATTACCGGTTCGATACTAAGCGATTTTTCGTCCAGAGGCATAGCCTCGGCAAAGGCCGCGACCAGGTCCGGCGCCATCGAAGCGGGGATCTGTCCCGCCCGGTAGTCTTTATCGAAGCCGTTAAGCAGGGACTCCAGACCGCGGAGGTAACGCTTCTTTGCATTGGTGTTCAAGGTGGAATCGAGTTCGATCCGCTCCTGCAGCTCGTCGACCTGGCGGCAAAGGGCATCCGTGATCTGCAGGTTGACGGCATCGTCCGGGGTCAGCCGGATCACACTATCGCTTTTACCGCTTCCCATCAGGATCAGCCGCTGCTGCGCCTGGTCAACCTTGTCGTGCAAGATCATCCGGTCCTGGGCGGCCTTGAACGGGTAGGAGTTGGGCTGGGCCTGGCTGTTAACCGAAAGACCCAGAAACAGCAGCGCAACCATCGACCGAAAAAGTGGGCGTAGACTTGGACTCATAACATACTCCTCAGAAACTCAATCAAAAAATGTGCGGGAAACGCACAACTACAAAAATTGTGCGGGAAACGCACCCCGCCAAAAGTACGATCAAAATGCCAAAATCCAACGCGGTCCCCGCTGGGCGCCCACTTCCATATTATTTATGTATTAATAAATTGTAAACAGATTCGGCAAATTCCCGCGCCATTCTTTATTTCCAGTAGGTTTGCGTAAATTTCTCTTAATGGAATCCAAAGGCAAGAAGATCCTGATTGCTGACGATGAGCCCGATATCCTTGAAATCATCCAATACAACCTGACGAAAGAGGGATATGAGGTAAGCACCGCCAAAGATGGAGATGAGGCAGTGGGAAAAGCCAAGACCGTCCGGCCCGATCTGATCATCCTGGATATCATGATGCCCAAAAAGAACGGGGTGGAAGTTTGCGAAATACTCCGGTCACAGCCGAGCTTTAAGGAAACACTGATCCTGTTTCTGACCGCACTCAGCGATGAGGGTTCCCACGTCCGGGGGCTCGAGACCGGTGCCGACGATTATGTCACCAAGCCCATCAGCCCCAAGGTGCTCGTCAGCCGGGTCAATGCGCTTTTCCGCCGCGTCAACAAGGAACCGGAGGACAAAGTGCTGAAGGTGGAAAACCTGAGTATCGACCCCGCCAAATTTGAGGTGATGGTCGACGGAAAAGACATAACCCTCGCCAAAAAGGAATTCGAGTTGCTCTACCTGCTGGCGTCCCGGCCGGGAAGGGTCTTCCTGCGCAATGAGATCCTCAACCAGGTCTGGGGCAACGAAGTGATCGTGGGGGACAGGACGATCGACGTGCATATCCGAAAGATCCGCCAGAAGTTGGGGCTGGACTGTATCACCACGGTAAAAGGCGTAGGCTATAAGTTCAATCTGTAACTTTATGGCGCCATGCCTTCAACCAAAAATCTATCCCCCAGACAATTATCTGCACTTACCGCCGTCCTGCTCGCCTTGCCGATCTCGGCGGGTATCTATATCCTAACAGCCAATCTGGCCGTCGGAGCCGCATCGCTTGCTGATCGTCCTGGGAGGCAGCTACGGACTGATCCTCTTTACCCTGGAAAAGTTCATCTACCGAAAGATCAAGCTGATATACAAGCTCATCCACCAAACAAAAGCCACCAAAAAGGAAGAAGTATACTTCAAATACATCCTGCCGCAGAAGGGGATCGATGAAGTACGGGAGGACGTGGAGAAATGGGGGGAGAAACGAAACGAGGAGATCGAGATGCTAAAAAAGAATGAGGCCTACCGGAAGGAGTTTCTGCAAAACCTCGCGCATGAATTCAAGACCCCGATCTTCGCCATTCAAGGCTATGTCGATACCCTGCTCAACGGCGCGATGGACGATTCCTTTATCCGGAAAAAATTCCTGGAAAATACCGCCAAGAATGTGGAGCGGCTGGTCAACCTGATGAATGACCTCGATGAGATCTCCACCCTGGAGCGGGGTGAACAATTGCTCTACAAACAGAATTTCGTCATCCAGGACCTGATCCGGGAGATCTTCGAATCCTTGTCGATCAAGACGAATAACAAGAATGTCCGGACAGCCATCAAAAAAGGCTGCGAATCCCCGATCACGGTCTTCGCCGACAAGGAAAAGATCCGGATGGTCCTCATCAACCTGGTGGAGAATGCCACCAAATACGGCAAGACCGGCGGTAGCATCGTCGCCAGCATCTATAAGATCGACGAAAAGAATGTCCTGATCGAGATCAGTGACGATGGGATCGGCATCGAGGAAGAGCACCTGCATGCGGATATTCGAGCGGTTCTATCGCACCGACGCCGCCCGGAGCCGGGATAAGGGGCGGTACCGGTCTGGGGCTGGCCATTTGCAAGCATATCATGGAGGCCCACGGGCAGTCGGTCCATGTCCGGAGCCGGCCGGACGTCGGGACGACCATCGGATTCACCCTGGAATCGCGGCGGGATTGAGCCTACCCGGAGAGACACCCGCATCAGGATTGGCAAAAACGCAGTATTTTTGCATTTTATCCAACGTGACAACCTCGACCCAGGTTTTCGATTACAACAAATGGACGAGCGCAGCTTCCGGAGCTGAGTAAGAAATACCAGTCGGCAACTCCCTACCCGCATATCGTGCTGGAGAACTTCCTCGATCCTGAAGTGCTGAAAGAGTGTATCGCCGAATTCAACCGGCTGAATGAAACGGATGGGTGGATCAACTACAAACACTACAACGAAGATAAACGCGGGTTGAATAAGATCGATCTGCTCCCTGAGACGATCAAGTCCACGATCAACGAGCTCAATTCGCCCGCCTTCCTTGAATGGCTCAGCGCGCTCACGGGGATCCGGGACCTGCAGAAGGACGAAGGCCTCGAAGGCGGCGGGATCCACCAATCCACCCGCGGCGGCTTCCTGAACATCCATGCCGACTTTACCGTCCATCCCCATCACCGCAACTGGCAGCGGCGGGTGAACGTACTGGTCTATCTGAACGAAGACTGGAAGGAGGATTGGGGTGGCAAGCTGGAGCTGTGGGACACGCAAAATGAAAGCCTGCGAAGCAAGCGTTTCACCCGTCTTCAATCGCTGTGTTATTTTCAATACCGATGCCGACTCCTATCATGGCCATCCCCTGCCGATGACCTGTCCCGAGGGAACGTTCCGTCGGTCCATTGCCTTATATTATTATACGGTCGAAGAAAATCCCTATCGCCGGGCAACATACTACCAGGCCAGACCGGGCGACGGCAGCAACAAACTGCTGGTGAAGGTCGACAATGCCCTGTTGTCTGCCTATACGGCTCTCAAGGGTAAACTGGGCGCCAACGACAAGCTGGTGAGCAGGATGCTGCGCTTTTTTTCCGGGAAGAAAAAATAGAGGCGCTCGCCCGCGGTCGTCGCACAGGTGCCCGCGGGGATTATTCGCTCCGCAAACTTTTCACCGGATTGGCCCGGGCCGATCGAATCGCCTGGAAGCTGACCGTCGCAAAAGCGATCCCGACGGCCGAACAACCCGCCACCACAAATATCCACCAGCTGATCGGTGTTCGATACTCGAAATCCTGCAGCCAGCTATGCATGAGGAACCAGGCCAGGGGGGAACCAAGCACGATGGCGATCAACACCAGGCCCAAAAAGTCCTTTGACAGCAACGCAACGATCCCGGGTACATTCGCTCCGAGTACTTTTCGCACGCCGATCTCACGCGTCCGCTGCGCAGCGGTGAAGATGGCGAGCCCCAACAACCCCAAACAGGATATAAAGATGGCCAGGAACGCAAAGTAATTGGCCAGTTTGCTGACCAGCTGTTCGCTCCGGTACATCTTGTTGTATTCCGCGTCCGAAAATTGGTAGGTGAATGGAAAGGCGGGATTCAGCTCCTTACACAACTTTCCCAAATCCGCTATCCCCTCCTTGTCCTTCCCTGCCTTCAGCCGGACCAGGATCGTGCCATATTGGCGTTCTTCATTCATGTGGATGATCAGCGGTTCGATCGCCTGGTGCAATGAAGCGAAGTGGAAATCCTGCAGTACACCGATTATCTTTCCCTCGTGATCACCCCACCAGACGGGCTTGCCGATCGGATCGGTATAACCCATTTTGGCGACCGCGGTTTCGTTGACGATGAAACCCGCCGAATCGGTTGGAAAATCGCGGGAGAAGTCCCGTCCCTGCGCCAGCTTCAGCTTCATGGTCTTTACAAAATCGTAGCCTACATCCGATTGAACAAATGACGTGACGAGATCGGGAGCCTTCCCGATCCACCGGATATCGCCGGTATGGACAAAGAGCGTAGTCGGTGGCTGCCGGATCTTGGAGACCTGTTCGATCGCCGGCATTTTTTCGGCTTCCTGTTTGAACAGCTCATATTTGTTTGACAGATCGCCTTCGAGCGGCATATAGACCAGGTTATCCCGGTCGAACCCCATGTTTGCGCGTTGGATATAATCCATTTGCCGGTACATGACGATCATCCCGACAAGAAAAACAATGGAAAGCCCGAATTGAAAAACCACCAGCGTCTTCCGCAAAAATGTCGCGCCGCCGCCAAACTTCAACGCCCCTTTTAATACCCGGATGGGACTCAGCGACGAAAGGAAAACGGCGGGATAACTGCCGGATAAAAGACCGGCGACCAACAACAGGCCCAGCATAGCCGTCCAGAACAGCGGCTGACGCACCGGCAGGAAGAGATGTTTTCCCGTCAGCTCATTAAACGCGGGCAGGAGAAGGGTGGTCAGGAGAATGGCGAGCCCGATCGCAAAAAAGGTCAACAGCAGGGCCTCGCCTATAAATTGCGCCATCAGCAGCGGGCGGGCGGCCCCGATCACTTTGCGTACGCCAACTTCCTTTGCGCGGTTGGTAGAGCGGGCGGTGGCGAGGTTCATAAAATTGATACACGCGATCAGCAGGATAAAGATCGCAACCCCACTGAACAGCCGGATATATCCGATGCGGCCGCCGTCGGTCTGGCCATTTTTAAAAGTTGAATGAAGATATTTTTCCGGATAGGAAATCAAGTCCAGCTCGACACGAAACCCTGTTGTTCTTTTATGGTAGCGGTAGACGAAGTCTTTGATCTCCGCCTTTACTTTTGCAACGTTGGCGTCCGGGCGCAGCTGGATAAAAGTGGGCGCGTCGGTGTTGCCCCAGTTGTCAATCCAGTCGGCATTCTCCTTTTCAAAGGCAATCCAGCTTCGCAGGAAATCGAATTGCTGCGAAGAATTGGCGGGCAGGTCTTCAAAAACGGCCGAGACCCGAAAATTATCGCTGTTTTCATACCGGATCGTTTTCCCCATCGCCGCCCCGGGGCTGCCAAAAAATAAGTTCGCCATCTTTCGCGAAATGGCGACGCCTTCCAGGGTGTTCAATGCCGTCTTCGGCGTTCCCTCGAGCAGCGGATAACTGAACATGGTAAAAAAATCGGCGCCGGCGAATGAACCGCTCATCTTGGCAATCTTATCCCCCACCTCAAACGTATTGGTGGTATTCCATTCCAGGCTGCTGGAATATTGCACTTCGGGGATCTGTTTCTTCAACTCCCCGGCCAACAAGGCTTGGGTGGGAAAATCGGCGTTTACCTTCCCATCGAAAAAGTCGCGTTCATATACCTGGTAGAGCTGCGGACCATTGGCATGAAAGCCATCCACGCCTCGCTCATCCTGGACCCACAGCATGATCAGCAGGCTACAGGTCATGCCCAGGGCAAGACCCAGAATGTTGATACCCGAGAAAATCTTGTTGTGGACTATGTTGCGCCAGGCAACGATCAAATAATTCCTGATCATACGATGGACTGGTTGTCCGCTACGAATGCTAATACGATGCCACTGTTAAATTGAGCTAATAATCAATCTCTTGTGTGATCGGCGCCTGTTGCGACTGTCCGATTTCAACACAATCGGTGTGCATTTTTAACCTTTCAACCCGTATTTATTTCCGTCTTCATCGAGGAACGAGGCGAACTTGCCCCAACCTGGATTCGTCAATTCTTTTTCAAATTTCACCCCCTTCGCTTTCAAGCCGGCACAGAACGTATCGATCTCGGCGCACATAAAAACGATCGAAGGTTTGAGTTCGGCGAAGTCGGGCATCAGCCCCTTTGGATAAAGGACAAGCGCACTCTCCGCCCCGGGCGGCGCGACTTCCAGCCAGAAATTTCCGTTGCCCATATCTTTTCGATCTTTCTCGACAAAACCAATTTTCTCCGTCCAGAATTTCAGCGCCCGTCCCTGGTCCTCCACGTATACGCCAACCGTTCCGATTGCGGAGGCGGATATTCGCGATAAAACATATGTTAGCATTACTTTAACGACAGGCCGCTTGCAAACCAATACGATTTTAGTGAAATTTATTGGAATCTAAAACCCCCGCTATGCGTTTATCCTTACTCGCAGCCGCACTAATGGTCGTTCTTTACACCTGTCTGCCCGACGCGACCCATGCCGCGTCATTTGCATCGTCCTTTCCAAAGCCGCACCTCCGGTTCAAAGAAAGAAAGGGAACGATGGGGTTTGTCTACGGCGCGGTGCTGGGGCCGGTCGGCTATTTTGGCGTGCAGCTTTTCTCCCCGCACAGCGAAGAGATGCGTTACCAGGCGAGCCGGGGAGTTAAACTTTGGATATTTCTCGTTGCCAGCGGGGCGGTCCTGGCGGGGTGCGCCGCTCTAAAGGACAATGGCGTGTTGTCATCCGATTTGTTATCGGCCCTATGGGCCGGTTTTTAGCGGGTCCGCGACGGCGACGCCGGAACCTCCCTTTTTAAAAACACAAACCCGTTCTTCCGGTACAACTCCTTCAGGTCCGGATACTTCGCGGGGTCTTCCCAGTGCTGTACCCGGTCCACCTTGGTGACAAAATAAACCGGCTTGTCGATCGGGCCCGTCAGCAGCCACTGCTGATCATAGGAATTTAAATTGGTCGGGCGCTCCTTCTTCGTATAAAACAGATCCCCATAACTCTTGAACCCAAGCGTATGGACATAACAGTTCTCCCCCTGGCGGGCGATGAAAAAATCAATGTCGGCCCCCTGGCTGTACCGCTCGACTTTGGGAACGATGATTGCGGACGCAAAAAAAACGACGATGGCAGTCCCCGCAAACAAAAAGACGGCCCCCCGCACAAAGGCTCCGGGGACAAGGCCCCCCCGGGCGATCCCCCCACCGGCGCCCCGCGACAAACTGCGGATCCCCAGGACAAGCGCCACAACCAGCAGGACCCCGATCAACCCCTCCAAACCCGACCAATGCACATCCGCTTCCATATTGCCCCGCGCAAACGTATCGTCGACATAGGGCGCAAGCCGTTTTACATTCAGCCCGATGATCGCCACGCCAAGGATCAGCAGCGAAATCAGCCCACCGAGTATCGCAAGCCCGATCCCGACATATTTCTTGTAGATCAGCTCTCCCCGATCCCATTTATAGATAGAGTAGGCGGCCAGGAAGGTGACGGGGAACCACGCCATCGATGAATAATGGATGATCCGGGACTGGACGATCGTAAAAAGAATAGTCACTACCCAGAAGAGGGTTAGCATCCAGAACTTGAAGTCCCGCTCATACCGGCTATTGTACTTCGCCTTGAAGAAAGACGGTATCGCCAGCAGCGAAGCGGGGAAACAACCGATTAGCAGCACCACTAAGTGATAGCCGAAGAAACCCTTTTGATCGGCATCATGCGTGGTAAAAAGCCGCCATTGATATTTCAGGAATTCATTGATAAACCAGGGGCCGCGCTTGATCGTCTCATACCCGTACCAGGTGGCAGTTACCAGCAACGCGACCAGGATGAACAGCCCCGCGTCCCACCAATTAAAGAAAAACCGGAACCGGTTATAGATATAGTATACCCCAAGCGCCAGCAGGAAGACCATCAACGCAACCTGCCCCTTGGTCAGGACCGCAAGCCCCATAAAGATCCCGGACACCACGACATAGTAGATCTTCGGTTTGTCGATCCCCGGTTTGTCATAGCCGTTCCGTTTCCAATGGTAAAGGATAAAATAATAAAGCGAAAGAAAGGTAAATAAATTAAACCAGGGGTCGATGATCCCGGATTTGAAATACATGTTTGGAAAAAGCGATCCGCCAAAGGCCAGCGCCCATAGAAGTCCAAATTTCCGGTCGATAGATCCTGGACCCGCACAGGAAGACGGTGACCAGCGTAAATGATCCCGCAGATGGCGTTGGGAAAACGGGCCGCAAACTCCCTGACCCCAAAAATCTTCATCGCCGTACTTTGCATCCAGAAGAACATCGGCGGTTTTTCCCAGAAGGGTTTGAAATCGACATATACCCGGGTATAGTCGTCCATCTTGATCATCTCCCGCGAACATTCGGCAAAATTGATTTCGTCCCAGTCGAACAGATGCACCCGGCCCAGAAAAGGAATGAAGAGCAGCGCTGCCAGAAGGACGATCAGCAGGATAGTGATTCGCTTATTCAACTGCATTAGCGGAGTGGTTTATACATGTCTCTTTTCATGATTCCCCATTTGCAAAGCCGGTGGACGACGCTGACCTTGAGCACGCCCAGCCCATAGGTAACGCTCCGGCTGAAATTGATGCTGGACGCTTCTTCAAAATACCGTGTCGGACAGGTGATCTCGGCGATCTCATAGCCCAGATAGATGATCTGGGAAAGCATTTGATTGTCAAATACAAAATCTTCCGAGTTGATATGATAGTTGATCCGCTGCAAGGATCTCGCGCGAAAAAGCGCGGTAACCGGTATGATATTCGGCGAGCTTTTGCCGGAGCATCACGTTCTCAAAAAAGGTAAGCGCCCGGTTAAACACATATTTATAAAGCGGCATCCCCCCATGCAAGGCGCCCTTGCCCAGCGTCCGGGAGCCCAGAACGACCTGGTACACATCGTTGGCGATCAGCCACGCCATCGAAGGGATCAGTTTGGGAGTATATTGATAGTCCGGATGGAGCATGATGACAATATCGGCGCCCAACTCCAGCGCTTTGTCATAGCAGGTCTTCTGATTGCCGCCATACCCCCGGTTCTTGTCATGCCTGATGACATGGGAGATCCCCAGTTCCCGGGCCACGGCGACCGTCCGGTCGCTGCTGTTGTCATCCACCAGCACCACCTCATCGACGATATCGAACGGGATCTCCGCATAGGTCTTACGGAGGGTAAGCTCTGCGTTGTATGCGGGGAGGACAATGACCAGTTTTTTGCCTAAAATCATAAATCCATGAAAATTGACGGCAAACGTACATTAAACCGTGCAATTCCTAAAATTTGGCCGCTGCAGCGGCGCGGTGCGAAGGCCATTTCTTCAGGAAAACCCAGTGAATCCGCACCGCCGTCCCCACCCCGATCACCGAACCCACCAGCACATCCCCCAGGAAATGCTGACCCAGATAGATACGGGAATAGCCGACGGCGACGGCCGCGAGCAGGTAGAGGAAATTCGCTGTTTTGTTGCCGTCAAAGATGGCCAGCAGGGTGGCAAGGGCGAAGACGGAAGTGGAATGGCCGGATGGAAAGCTGGCAAACCCGATATGGGTCACCCCATCGATAAAATAAGAGTATTGACCGGCGGGAAAGAATTGTTTGGGCCGCGGCATGGAGAACACATTCTTCAGGATCTGCGCCACCAGCGCGGAGACCAGAAAGGCGGCAATCAGCTGGAAGGCCCGCGACCAGCGGCGAAGCAGCAAGAAAGATCAGGCAAATGACGATGGCGAAACGCCCGTCGCCCAGAAAGGTCACCCAAACAAAAAAGGTATCCAGTGCGCTCCGATGATAGGGGTTGAGCTCGATAAAACTGGTCGCTTTTCCGACGCTCAGCAGAAAGACCAGCCCGATGGCGAAAGAAGAACAAATAAAAAATAAAAAATTGCGGTTACTGATCAGTATGGCCTTCAGGCGCTTCATCGCGGCAAAAGTACGAAAACCGGTTATCAAAGCCCGCGCCACCAGTTCTTCCGCCAGACCAAAGGACAACGTCATACCGGCGCCGCCTACACCATTGATAATATAGACATAGGGCTCCGGAGAAAAGAACAGATCGGCCTCTCCGTCAGTCAGCTTGGCATAGATGCCGTTCCAGGTCTCGGCAACGGTCCAGTCCTTGAAAGCAGGCGAACTTCCGCAGATAGTCCAGGATCTTGCGGTTGATCAACTCCTTATCAAAGGGATCATGGGTAAGCCCATATTCGTGAGAATCGCCGACGGTCAGCTCTCCCCTGCCGTTCTGCGAGACCATGACATGGATGCCCCATTGCAGATAATCCGCCATTTCTTCGGCATAACGTTGCCGAAGCCCGGCAAGCGAAGGCGCCGCCTTGAAGCTGTTGTAGTGGATCAGCGAAAGCCCGCCGCAAAGCGCCGGACCGATACGCCAGTCCGCGGGCTGGGCGGCCAGCCGCATCATCTGCAATTTGCATTTGGTGACGGGCTGCTGGGCAAAATGTTCGGGATACAGGGTCTCGAAATCCGCGCCGTTGCAGATAAAGATCAGATCGGCCTCATATTCTTCCTCGTTGCCGATATAGACGATCTGATCGGAGATATAAGAGACGCATTTCCCCCAGTAAAATTCGATCTTTAATTGTTCGGCCAGCCAGCCCGGCAGGGTGGCGATGGCTTCGCGCGGATCGACGATCACCTCATCGCGGCTGTGCAGGCCGCCCAGCAAGCCCATCGGTCACGACCGCACCGGAGACTTCGGCGACCGCGCAGGGATCCAGGAGCTGAACAGGCCGGCCCTCTTTGCGGAAGATGTCATACAATTCCTGCAGAACCTGCCATTCATCCGGATGATAGGCCAGGTGGAGGCTGCCGGCCGTCTCGTGCCAGAACCCGCCCGGGGGGCGATCTCTTTCCAGATATCCCTGCTGCGGATGGCGCGGTCATACATTTTTCCCGCCGTCTGGCCGATCGGCCAGATCATCCCGAAATTGCGGATGGACGCGCCAACCGCCTTGTCCGATCGTTCGAAAACCTTGACGGAAAATCCCTGTAATGCCAGGGCCCTTGCCGTGGCCAGCCCGACGATGCCGGCGCCTATAACGATAGCTGATCGCGATTGCATAATTCCATTCATGATATGTTGTTTCCTGATAGATCCTGGCGAAGAGGACGGCGCTCCACAGTACGAGCAGGATGCCGGCAACGGCCGCGACATAGAACATCCCCGTAAAAAAGTCCACCCAGGTATATTTTATCTGTACAAATTCCTTGATCAGCAGCACGACTACCGTTCCCAGGTAACCAAAGGCATCGGCGATATAGATCAGGAAGCCGACATTCCCCGGTATCTTATAGGCCGCGAGCATCCGCTCGAAATAAAAGCAATTATAGGGTACATAACCGAGATAGAGGCCGGCGGAGGCGGTGACGATCCAGGCCACGGGCGAGATCAGATGCAGGTGAAAGGCGACCGTGGCGCCCGCCGCCAGCAGCAAAGCCGCCGATGACGATGACATTATTGAGCTGAAAGGCCCGGTAATTATTGCGGATCAGAAAGAAGCCGCCAATCACCGCCAGCACGATGAGCGATACGATGGTGCTGGTGCTGGCAAAGACATCGGCGTTATTCTTGTAGCCGGTCTCCGTCCAAAGCTCATTGGCAAAATCCTCCGTGAAATCCCGCAGGACGGTGAGCATCGCATAGGCTGTAACGGCTGGGATAAGTGCAAAGCCAAAGATCCGCAGAAAGTTCCTGCGCTCCTCCTTCCCCATCGGCAGCCGGATCGTTCGCAGGGCGACATCCGCCGCGCTTGGCGGCGGCGTCTGGTTGAGCAGCCAGGTGCCAGCAGCGAGCGGGCCGATGAAAACGCGCGCCGGCGGCAAAGGGCATCCAGAATTCGCTGACGCCCGCATACAAAAGAATGCTTTTGCCGACGGTCTTGGCCAACCCGGACGCAAAGATAAAGCTGGTGGCCAGGACCGCGCCCATGAGCTCGGTTGTCCGCCGGCCTTCGACAAAGCCGAACACAAGTCCCCAGACCATGCCCAGCGGCAGGCCGTTGATGAACATGAACACGAAATTATAAGGAGCCGGGACCAGCCCGAAAAGCAGCAGGGAGACCCAGGCCGTCAGGACCAGCTTGACGATAAACCCTGCTCTTTTCGCCGGGTCCATCCCGGCGATAATCCGGATGCCATAGAATTTGCTCAGCATATAGCCGATGACCTGGGCGATGACCAGCACCACCTTGTAATGAGATGCTCCAGATCACGATCCCGTCAAAAGAGGCCGCGGTAAAAGGTTTACGAAACCCATACATACAGGCATAGACCATAAAGGAGGTCAGGGAAACATAAAGGACGAAGACCCAGCCCGGGGACCGCTGAAGCCAGACTCTGACGCCGGCAGATGCGGCCGGGCGGGACGGCGGGCCCGGGGGAGGCGGCGGGGACAGGAGCCGGGTTTTGCATGCGTGCGGTTTAAGCCTTTTCGATGATTTATGCTTTTTCGATGATCGGAAGGAGCTCCTGCAGATCGTCGATGATAAAATCGGGGTCGTATGGCTCCAGCTGCTCGCGGGTATAAGCGCCGGTGGTCACGCTGACCACCCGCCCGCAGGCGGCATTCCGGCCTTCTTCCACATCCACTTCGGTGTCGCCTACCTTTAATACGTACGCCGGCGAGCCGATCCCGAGATCGTCCATCAAGACTTTGATCATGTCGGCGTATGGCCGGCCGCGAGGCACTTCATCGCTGCAGATCACCTGGTCGATCAGCGGGCTCCGATCGTCCCAGCGAAGCCGGTGCAGGATGGTATCGGTGATGGAGCGCGTAAAGCCGGTGTTCAGGGCTACTTTGATCCCCTGTTTCTTGAGAGCGCGAAAGACGGTTTCTGCATGCGGCAGTGGCGAAAGCGTCTCGTCGTTCAAATAAAACTCGATCATTTTGTCGATAAACCGGGTGTGAATACGGTCGATCAGCTCCTCATCGTCCTCCTGGCCCTCCTTCCCGGGAGCGAACTTTTCCGGCGCGAACTTTTTCAACAACAGATTGATCGCTTCCATCTTCCGAAAGCCCATTACTTTCTTCACTTCGGCCACGGGAACATCGAATTCCATAATCGTCAAAGGCGGCGATAAAGGCCTCCGCAACATTGCCGTTGTCCCGGACAGTAGTGCCGGCAATATCGAAAACGACTAGTTGGATAGAGCTCATTTGATTCGTTGAAAAGTGAATTAGCGGGTCGCGGCCGTCTGCAGGTGATGCAGCATCATTTCCCGGTAATGGCCGAGATCGGGCAAGGGCTGGTGTTCGATCTTCGCTTGTTCGTCCCATTTCCGCATCCGGATGATCAGGGCGAAAAGCGGGTATTGCTCAAAAGCCGCGGCTTCTTCCGCCGTCATCGGGCCGCCCTGGTATTCCAGTGTCCTTTTGCTGGCGTCCGAAAGATTGGCATAATAGGCCGGGTCTTTATAGGTAAGATACCGTTTTGCTTCCACATGCGATTCGACGAGCCGGGCGATCTTTTTGGAAAATCCTTTTCCCCGCAGAAATTCGGCGCCCAGCTCCTCATGGTCTTTGATCCCAAACCCGTCCATTTCGTTGTCGCCCTTCGCGGCTTCGGAGATATGCCCGATATCATGCAGAAAAGCAGCCAGGATCACCTCTTCGTCATAACCCTGTGCTTCGGCCAGCTGCGCAGCCTGCGCCATATGCTCCAGCTGGGAGACCTTTTCGCCCGCGTATTCCGCACCGCCATGTGCTTCATACAGGCTCATGATCTCATCGGTAATTTCGCGGGCTTGCTGAGTGGTCATTGTTGATGTATTTAGACTTAAAATTAACGAATTCCCTTTTTTTTCAAATAATCCATCAGTTCCGCCGGATGATCGGTTTGCAATCCTTGCAACCCTTTTTGGATCGCTGCATCCCATAAGTTTGCACTTTCGCCGGGCCGCTGGATATCCGGCAGGACCATTACACCAATCGCTGAAGCCGCCCGGATCATCTCCGGCGTATATTCGTCAAAATCACCATCGAGAATATCCGGATGATATTTATCCAGAAAAGCCGCCAGGCTGTCCGCACCGCGAACATTTGCCGGCAGACTTACCATCAGCGGCATCGCCGGTGCAACCCTTCGCCATTCTTCAAACTGATGCGGCGCGTTGATATAGACGATGACCTCCTTTTCCATCCCTCTTTTTACGATCTCCCGCCAGGCCGCCGCCGGATCTGCGTTTTTGAAGTCAAGATAAATATAGATCTTCCCTTTACAGAGGTCCAGCACCTGCGTGAATAACGGGATCTCCTGGCGGCCCCACTCCGGATGCGCCCGGTCCCTGACGGTTAGCGTCCGCAATTTTTCCCAGGTCATATTCCGGATTAATCCGCTGTCATCGGTCATCCGGTTGACCGAAGCGTCATGCATGATGACCAGCTGGCTGTCTGCCGTCGTCCGCAGATCGATCTCCACATAGTCGGCGCCGGCTGCGATGGCATTGGAATAAGCAGCGAGGGTGTTCTCGGGGGCATGGGTATGGTCGCCGCGGTGAGACACCACGATAAAGTTGTGCTTAGACTTCGGGGCCGGGTTCGGCGTTTGCGCACCCGCAATCCTGCTGGAAAAAATACAGGCTGCCGGGATCAGCAGCCTGTATAATATATATTTTGCGTTTATCATTTGATCAGCCACATCGTTTGGTTGAGGTCATCGGCGCTGAAACCCTGGCTGGTGACAGCGGCTTGCCAGTTCTTCGCGTTTTGGGTCTGCTCGCCAACGGGATAGGCCCAGCGCAAAGGTACGACGCCGTTGTTCCCTACGCCGCTGCCGCCCTGGAAGGCCGGAACGCCCGTCCGGCGCCAGTTGTAATAGCCCTCGTATCCGGAATTCTCGAAGCATACGATATACTTCTGAAGAACGATCTGGTTGATGGCCGTTGCGGGTGTCGCGGACAACTGCACCGCGGGCTGCGCGTAATAGGTACTCCAGTTGAAGGAATAGTTGTACGGGGCAACCTGGGTGACGGAGTTGGCGCCGGGCGGCAGGAAGTACGCCGTCTGGCTGGTCTGTGCGGTATTGATACCGTAGAAGGCCATGGAGGCCTGGATTCCCGCCTGATACCAGGTTGAAGCGCTTCCGCTTGTCCAGCCGCGTTCGATCGCTTCGGCGATATTGAAGCACATTTCCTTGTAACCCACGAGCACATCCGGATCCCCGGTGAAGTTGGAATAATAGCGAAAGCGGCCGATATAGGAGTATTCTCCGGCGCTGGCGTTGCTGTACATCGTACCCAGATCGAGCCCGGTACTTGCTCCGACGAAATACTGATACTGGGCGGGCGAGTCGAGGTTTGTCACCAGCGCCCAGGCCGGATCGCAGGTCATAAAGACGCGCGGGTCGTTGATCGTTGTCAGCGCGTTGACGTACGTATACGCCATGTTGAAGCGGCCGGCGATCGAGCCGAAATTGCTCGGGTTGAACGGATACGTGCTGTACGTATTTGTCCCGCCCGGGTTATAGACAAATTGCAAGTCGTCGGCGGGGCTGGCGAAGACCGGATACTTGGACGGGTTACCGAGGATATTGGCAAATTGGGCCGGGACACCCAGCGTGGCGTCGGCAGCCTGGGTGCTGAGGCTCACGAGCACGCGCAGCCTGAAGCTGTTGACGGCCTTTTGCCAGCTGGTCAGGACGCCGCCGTAATAGATATCCTGCGTGGCGGATAGCGAGTTGTCATTGGCGGCGATCAGGGTAGCCAGATCGTTATTGGCCGAATCCAGCTCGTTCAGGATATAGACAAACACCTGCTCCTGCGGCGTATAGGCCGGTGTGGTGTTCAACGCCCCCTGCAGGGCGTCTGTCAAGGGGACATCGCCATACAAGGAGGTCAGGTTGTAATAATAATAGGCTTTGACAAAGCGGCCGACCGCCTCATAGGGGTTGAGGGCTGCCGTGCCCCTCGTAGTCGCTTCCAACTCCATCTGCTTCTCATTCTGCATGACGAGATACGGGTCGAAGGAGGCACTGTTTGCGGCCCAGGAATAGATATTGTTGCCATAGTAATCGTAATTCTGACAATGGTATTGATCCCAATCACCGACATTACTCCAGGAATTGATCCCACCAAGCTCTCCCTGCGGTCCATTGCCGGACATATCGTTGAGCAGCGTACCCAGGATCAGCTGCGGCGGAACGCTGCTGGGCACATTGGGATTTGGTTCCTTGCTGTCGATCGTTTTGGAGCAGGAGGCCCCTGCCAGCACGATCAGGATATAAAAGAGGTATTTTGACTTGTTCATATATTTTGGCTTGATGGATTTAGAAAGTCAGATTTAAGTTGAAACCAAAATTGCGTGTGGTCGGCGTCTGCAGACCGGAACCGCTGCTATTCGCAAAGGAGCCCGGGGAAACGATATTCTGCGAATACTGATCCACATCGAGGTCCTTGTAACGGCCCGGGAAGAAATAAAGCAGGTTCCTGCCAACCAGCGAAACGGATGCGTTCTGGATAAAGGATTTCTGGACCCACTGCTGTGGCAGGTTATAGGTCAGGGTGACTTCCCGGAGTTTAGCGTACGTCTTGCTGATCATGTTCAGGTCAGCAATAGAAGCCGCGTTGTATACAAATGGCTGAACAAGGCTCTTCGTCGTATTCGTTTGCTCGGTGAGCTGCTTCATGTTCGTGATCGAGCCGTTGATCGGATCGAGCGAGATTGGAGCGCCGATCAGGTTGACACCCGGCCCCACATAGGCCGCTACATTCGCCTCATCACTTGGCCGGGCCGCGCCGACAGCGCCTGTAGCCGCTTCGATATGCCGGCCGCCCTGCAGGGTCTTCACGCGTACATAATCTTCGATTACCCCGCCGACCATCCCGTCAAACTGGAACCGAAGCGAGACGCCCTTATAGCTGAACGTATTGATCAGACCCCATTGCCAATCGGGATCGCCATGGCCGTAGATCCGGTTGGCCGCCGACCCGAGGTCGGTATAGCGCAGATAGATGCCGGAGGACGGGTCGATCACCAGTTTGCCGTCCGGTGTCCGGACAAAGCCGTCGCCATAGTTCAGATCCACCCTTCTACCGTTGAATTCCCAATTGTCCGGGTTGGAGTTATTGACCCATTTCCGGACATAGGTAAAGAAATTGGCCGTGACCGTCCAGCTCAGGCCTTTGGGGTTGACAATGGGCTTGCCGGTCAGCACCGCTTCCCAGCCGTCGTTGGTATAGACATTCCCGTTTGTTTCATTCGCGGAGAATCCGGATGAAGGGGAGGTGCCCTGGGCTACAATTAAGGTATTCTTGTAATGATAATGCGTCACATCGAGACCGATCCGGTTGTTGACGAATCGAATGTCCCCGCCAAATTCCGTCGCTTGTCTGGCGGACGCAAAGATAGTAGGGCTGACGGAGGTTGTCGTATAGGTGGCGCTGGACTGAGCGCTATAGGTCGGTGCAAGATTATATTGCGACTGCTGGAACGGATAGTTCGGGCCATCATACGCGGAAGACCAGTTATACCCGTACCCATTCGCAGCCGGAATATTGGCGAGATTGGTGTTGAACAACGGGACGGTACCGCCGTTCTTGCTTTCGGCGTAGGATGCTTTTAATTTCAGGAAAGAGATCGGGCCAGGCATCCGGGCATAGTCCGAAATGACGGTGGCCAGGTTAAAGCTGGGATAGAAATACCCGTTGGTATTGCTGGGCAGGGTGGAAGATTTATCTTCCCGGCCGGTAATGCTGGCGGTCACATAGGACTTATAGCCCAGGTCCACGGAATAATACGCGCTAAGTGTCAGCATGGTCGAAGTGAAGCTGGTACCCTGGACCGGGTTCAGCGAGTTGGAGAATGCATAAATACCCGGAACATTCAGGTAGTTGGTGCTTTGGTAAGAGGAGTTGAAATTAAATTCCCGAACCGTCGCACCGCCCAGGACGGAAAGGTCGAGGAAGCCGGCGATCTCATTGCGGTGATAGCGCGCCTGGAGATCCCAGTTGCTCTCAAATTGCGACCTTCTGTCTTCGCGATAATCACCCTGCCGGAGCGGCCGTCCATAGACACCCGCGGAGTAAGGCATTTTTTCCGAATTGAACATATCGTAAGCAGTCATGCTTGGCCGGAACTGGAAATCGAGATTCTCGTTGACCTTATAGTTCAGCGACAGATAACCATACTCGTTGTTCTGATAATGACCGCGCAGCCACTCATAGGACATGAAGTAGGGGTTGTTATACCGGTAATATTCTTCATACAGCTGTTCGACCCCCTTGTGGCCGGGCTGCCAGTAGTTCCGCATGTCTTTCATCGCCCAGTCGGCGCCGCCCCAGATAATAATATTATAAATGATGCTGTTCGGACCGTATTGGACGTCCGGAACATTGGGAGTCGCCTGGCGGCTGTAATTGAAATAGGTGGTGATGGCGAAGTGCTGGTTGAGCCGGTGGACGAGGCTGATTGTGGCGTTCGTATTGTTCAGCTCCGTATTGGGAACAATCCCGCGCTGGTAGATATTGGCGAGAGAGGCGCGGAAATCGGTCTTTTCGGTCGATGAGCTGATGGAAAGGCTATTCGAAGAAAGCAGACCGGCCTGAATGAAATTCTTAAGGTTGTCTTTTCCCCTGGCGACAAAAGGGGTCGGCGCCACATGGCCCTTATAAATGCTGCCGTCCGCAAAAGTCGTCGTATAGGTTTGGGTGGGATCATAGGCGCCGTCATATTGCGGGAGGAGCTGACCTCTGAACTGCGGGCCCCAGACGTCATAGTCATAGTCATTGATCCCCACGCCAACCGCACCGTTGCCAAAATAGGAGGACGGGCTGGAACCGCCGCCGCCGAAGGCATATTTGCCGTTGTCGCCGGGGCCATAGAGGTCCTGGTATTTCGGCAGAGCGATAAACCCTTTATTGACCTGGTTGCTGGTATTGAGGTTGACCGCCAGCCCGCGTTTGTCTTTAGTCCCCTTTTTGGTGCTGATAATAATGGCGCCGTTCTTCCCCTGGAACCCATAAAGCGCGGCGGCATTCGGCCCTTTCAGCACGGTGAAGGTCTCGATATCGTCGGGGTTGATATTATAGGTATCGGAGCTGATCGGAACCCCATCGACCACAAAGAGCGGCCGGTCGTCCGAGCCGTTCTCCCCGCGCATGATCACATCGGGAGAATGGCCGATCTCCGAGTTGATATTGATCTGGAGGCCGGCCGCTTCGCCCTTGAGCGAGTTGACCGGGTCGGCTTCGCGGGCCGTCGTCAAGCGTAGAAGCATCGACCGTCTGGATCGCATAACCCAGCCGCTTGGCCTCCTTTCTGATCCCGGTTGCCGTCACGACTACCTGGCTCAACTCGCGGCTGTTGGTCCCGACCGTGATCACCAGCGTATTGCCGGTGACTTCCTGTTCCATCCGGTCGATCCCGATCCCCGAGATCACCAGCATATCTCCCACTTTGGCTTTGATGGCAAACGCGCCGTCGATGCCGGTTGCGGTGCCCGTCTTGGTGCCTTTGATGCTTACCGTGACTCCGGGAAGCGGCGATTGATCGATCTTTGAAAGTACCCGGCCGACAATGACCGATTGAGCAAAGGAGCCGAGCGGCAACAGGAATGCCGCAAGCAAGACTCCTGCAAGCAGGGGAATTTTCTTACTCATAAACAGGTGTTTAAAATTGTTTTAAAGTGAGCCGCCTCCGGCGGCTTCAGGTGCTGTCCATTTTTCTCCCGGCGAAAGTATAAGGGCAATGTGACGGGAAGGTTAGGCCTGATTTAAGGAAATGTTAACAGTTTATAAATACTAAACCAATGTTAAGTCTTTGTAAATAATGGTAAGCCCTTAGGCGGGGGAACCGGGAGCGAGACAAGGGGAACCCGGAGCGAGTCAAAAGAAATAAAAGACGAGGATCAACGCGTCGCCGTCGCCGAGATTGCGGACCCGGTGCGGGGCGCGGCCGTCGAAGAACAAGGTGTCGCCTTCATGCAGGACGATCGTCTCTTTCTCGATCTGCGAAATAAGCCCTTTGCTGACCCCGGCCTTCTGGGCCAGTTGTTCCAGCGTGATGTTCTTTTGCGTTCTTTTTGTCTTGATCTTGTCGCCGATCAGCAGGAGGAGCTCTTCGTTCATTTTCGGGGGCCTGTTTTTGCGGGGCTTCGCATTTATCGCGGCGGCAAGGTACAGAAAAAATGGCGGGACGTTAATTGCGGCGCGCCAAGGTATTGTTTCCAACCCGGGTAATACTGGGTTCACACAAAACTCACAATTTGATAATACTGGCTTTATACAGGAATAATATGTTATATAGACCTTTGAAAAACCACCACAATGGAAAAGACGATCTGTAGATGTAGTCGTACTCTCGGATGTTCACCTTGGGACTTACGGATGCCGCGCCAAGGAACTGGTTAACTACCTCAAAAGCATCACCCCCAACATACTCATCCTCAACGGCGACATCATCGACGGCTGGCAGTTCAACAAACGCTATTTCCCCGTTGCCCATATGATGGTCATCAAGGAGATCATCCAGCTCATCACGAGCGGGACCCGGGTTTTTTACATCACCGGTAATCATGACGAAATGATGCGCCGGTATACCGACATCCAGATGGGCAATTTTACCCTGACCGACAAGCTGGTGCTGGAGATCGACAACAAAATGACCTGGATCTTCCACGGTGACGTGTTTGACAATACGACCAAGGGAGGTGCCAAAGTGCTGGCCAAGTTGGGAAGCAGTGGATATAATCTCTTGATCCGCTTCAACAGATTTATTAACTTTATACTAAAGGCTTTTGGCCGTGAGCGGGTTTCCATCTCCAAACGGGTAATGGCAGGGGTCAATAAGGCCGTCAGTAAGATCAACGACTTTGAGCTCATAGCCGCCGAGCTTGCCATCGAAAAAAAGTATGACTTCGTCATCTGCGGCCATATTCATCAGCCCCAGAAAAAGGTCGTAGAGACAAAGAACGGAAAAGTCACCTACCTGAATTCCGGGGACTGGGTGGAGCATTGCACGGCATTGGAATACCAGCACAACGAATGGACCATCTTCGAGTACAACGAAAAGGATTTCCCGGTAACCCAGACCATAGAAATGAAGTCAAATGTCAGTGTGCTGACGGACGAGATCAATTTTTATATCAACTCATCTGGCAGCTATCTAACCCTTTAATACATGAAAATTTTTTACGCAGTACAGGCAACAGGCAACGGCCATATCAGCCGGGCAATGGAGCTGCTCCCTTACCTGGAACGGTACGGGCAGGTCGATATCTTCCTGAGCGGAGCCAACAACAGTCTAACCCTGGACGCTTCGGTCCGGTATCGAAGCAAGGGGCTGAGCCTTTTTTATACCCATAGCGGCGGCCTGAATTACTGGCAGATCGCCCGGCAGGTATTGTCGCCGCTCCGCCTCTACCGGGAGGTACGCGATCTGCCCGTTGAAAAATATGACCTGGTGATCAACGATTTCGAGTGTATCACTTCCCTGTCCTGCGCGCTATAAAAAAGTCGCCTCCGTCAATTTCGGCCACCAGGCCAGCTTCGTCTCAGCCAAAAGTGCCCCGCCCGGCAAAGAAAGACCCGATGGGCGCATGGATCCTCCGGAATTATGCCCGCGCAACCCAATATATCGGGCTGCACTTTAAACAATACGACGACTTTATCCTGCCGCCGGTGATCAAAAAAGATATCCTGCAGGCCGAGCCGCAGGACAAAGGCTATATCACCGTCTATCTTTCGTCCTATAGCGATGCCACGGTCCGGCAGTACCTCCGGCCGCTGAAGGAATTCCGCTGGCAGGTATTTTCCAAAGAGGTCCGTCAGCCGGTACAGGATGGAAATATCCTCTTTATCCCCGTCAGCAAAGGCGGCCTTCAACAAAAGCCTGATCAACTGCAGCGCCATTCTCACGGGCGCCGGCTTTGAGACGCCCGCGGAAGCGCTATACCTGGGTAAAAAGCTGATGGTGATCCCGATCCGGGGTCAGTACGAGCAGTTCTGTAATGCGGCGGCCCTGCGAGCGAATGGGCGTGCCGGTGCTGGATGCGCTGGATGCCGGATTCGCAGGGAGTTTTCCGGCCGTGGATGGAGCTGAAGAAAAAGGCCGCATCTCCACCTGGACTATTCAACGGAGGCGATCGTAAGTTACCTGATGCATCATTGTACGCAGGAAAGAAGAAGGATGCGACTCGATATGCTTGTATCCGGATGCCGGTCCTTCGAACTTAGGCGACGGCCGCCAAAAAAATAAGCCACCATCATGGAAATGAAGTGGCTTCTGCATGAGAAAATTCAACTCTACATATATAAACCATCGATTAACAGGTGATGTCGATTTGACTAACCAATGAATAGGATACAAATGTAACCTCCCCGTATTACGGGGAGTTTACTGAATAGTTATCCATATATTATATTAAGGAAGGATATTCACAGGTTCATCCGCCATAACAAACTTATTCTGATGCTTCAACACCTTGGCTTCCAGGTAGAAGATGATCTCTTCGGCGATATTTTTGGACTGGTCGCCCACCCTTTCCAGCTTCCGGATGTGGACAGGATCCATAACGCCTGGGCGGTATCTTCAGGATGGTCTTTCAGGTGCGTCTCCAGCACCTTATGGGACTGGCGATTGATATCATCCAGGAATTCATCTTTTTTGAAAACACCTCTCGCCAGGATCGTATCCTCTTTTTCAAAGGCTTCCTGCGTATCTTCCAGCATCCGCACCGACTCCTCGTACATCGGCAGGATCCGGGCGACATCCAGCAATTCCTGCGAGTAAAGGGACTTCCGCATCGATCACATATTTGGCGATGCCTTCGGCGATATCCCCGATCCGTTCGAGATTGGTATTGATCTTCAGCACGGCCAGCAGGAAGCGAAGGTCGATGGCGACCGGGCAGAACAGCGCAAAGATATTCTCGCAATCCCGGTCGATCTTCAGCTCGCTGCCATTGACCCGTTTTTCCTTCAGCACCACTTCCCGGGCCAGGTCCTTATCAAAGTTGAAAAGGCCAGCCGGGCCTTGTTGAGCTGGGAATTGACCAGCGTCCACATATTGATGACTTCGGTTTTCAGCAGTTGTAATTCGGTTTCTATTTGTGCCATGATGATCGATAAAATAAATTAGCCCGCGATAAATTAAAGTTAACTAAAACGACCGGTAATATAGTTTTGTGTCCGGCTGTCCTTGGGATTGGTGAACATGATCTTCGTCTCGTCGTATTCCACCAGCTCGCCCAGATAGAAAAAGGCGGTCTTATCGCTCACCCGCGCCGCCTGCTGCATATTGTGCGTAACGATGATCAGGGTATAGTTCGTCTTCAGCTCATGGAACAGCTCCTCTACGGTCGAGGTGGAGATGGGGTCCAGCGCGGAGGTCGGTTCGTCGAAAAGCAGCACTTCCGGCTCCATCGCGACGGCGCGGGCGATACAAAGCCGCTGCTGCTGGCCGCCGGAGAGAAAGGAACCTTTTTTGTTCAGCGAATCCTTGACTTCGTTCCAAAGCGCCACCCGGGTGAGGGAATGCTCGACGATCCGGTCCCTTTCGGCCTTGGGCACCTTGATGCCATTGAGCTTATAACCCGGCGATGACATTGTCATAGATGCTCAGGTTGGGAAAAGGGTTGGGACGCTGGAAGACCATGCCGATCTTCAGCCGGACGAAGATGGGATGCATCTGATAGATATTCTCATCGTTGATGCGTCATCTCACCGGAGCTGGTGGCGCCCGGGATCAGTTCGTGCATCCGGTTGATACAGCGCAGATAGGTGGTCTTCCCACAGCCGGAGGGGCCCATGACGGCAATGACCTTATTGCGGGGAATATCGATGTTGACATTTTTAACGACGTGATTGCTGCCAAACGAAGCGTTAAAATTCCTGCTCTTTATAATTGTACTTTCCATTTTCTGGTGATCAGCTTGGTAAAGATGTTTAGTAATAGAACCCATAGCAGCAGGATAAGTGAAGCGCCCCAGGCCAGATCCTTCCAGTCGTCATACGGACTGGTGGCATAGTTGAAGATCAGCAGGGGCAGGCTTTGCATGGGTTTGGTGATATTGAACGAAAGATAGGGGTTGCCGAAGGCGGTAAACAGCAGCGGGGCGGTTTCGCCCGTGATGCGCGCAATGGACAGCATGACGCCGGACAGGATGCCGCTGATCCCCACCGGGAACGATGACCTTGAAGATGACCCGGTGAAAGGGCATGCCCAGCGCAAAGGCCGCTTCCTGCAGGGAGGAAGGCAGCAGTTTCAGCGTTTCTTCCGTCGACCGGACGACGATCGGGCAGCATCATGATCGCCAGCGCGACGCTGCCCGGAGAGCGCCGAGAACCCGCCCAGGGGCTTCACCAGCCAGAAATAGGCGACGATCCCGATGACGATGGAAGGAACGCCCTGCAGGATATCCGTGCAAAGCCGGCACCAATAGGCCAGCCGGCTTTTTCTGTTCTCGCTGAGATAGATTCCCGCCAAGATCCCGATCGGGATGGCAATGAGCGCGGCGAAGAAAATGATCAGGATGCTGCCGACAAGGGCATTGACGATCCCACCCCCGGTCTCGCCAACTGGTTTTGGCACATTGACCAGAAAATGCCAGTTGATTTTGGTGATCCCCTGCCTTGATGATAAAGCCAAGGATAAAGAGAAGGGGAACGACACAGGCAAAAGCAAAGACCGTTACAAGTCCCTTGAAGCCGTAGTTTTTACCAATCCTGTATTTGACACTGCCGATTTCCATATGCGGGTAGTTAATCGTTGGTGAAGCGGTCGATGATCTTCTTTCCGATCAGGTTGATCACGACGGTGACCAGGAAAAGGACAAGACCGAGCTCGATCAGCGCGGAAAGATAGACCGGCTTGTCGGCCTCGGTAAATTCATTGGCGATCACGCTGGCCATCGTGTTGCCCGGCGCAAAAATATTGGTAGGCATCAGGCTGGTGTTCCCGATCACCATGGTTACAGCCATTGTTTCCCCCAGGGCCCGGCCCAGGGAAAGCAGGATACCGGCGAAAAGACCGGATTTTGTATAGGGAAGAACGACGCTGCGGATCACCTCCCAGCGGGTAGCGCCCAGTCCGTAAGCCGCCTCTTTCAGCTGCGAAGGGACCATCTGGATCATCGACCTCCCCAGCGAAGCCGCATAGGGAATGATCATCACGGCCAGGATCAGCGAAGAGCTAAAGATCCCCTGGCCGATTGGTGCCACGCCGATATGGGTCTCCAGCGTCCGGACGATCGGCACCAGCACCGCAAGGCCCCAGAAACCATAGATGACGGAAGGCACCGCCGCAATGAGCTCGACCGCATTCTTAAGGAAATCGGGCAGCCAGCCTTTTGGATAATATTCACCCAGCCAAATCGCCACCGCAAGGGAAAAAGGGATCGAAATGATCAGCGCCAGAAAGGAAGTGACCAGGGTGCCCAGCAGAAAAGGTAAAGCCCCGTACATGTCCTGGACCGGGTCCCAGGCCTTTCCCCACAGATATTTCGCGCCCAGTGCTTTTATGGAAGGCAGGGATTGGACGATCAGCGTCAGCAGGATGCCCAGGACCAGGATGACCATCAGCAGGCCGATGATCATCAGGGTTTGACGAAAAACATTTTCGGTGCGGATCTGGCGGAAGGATCGTCTCACCCGCCTTTTTGCCTTTGCATATCGCCGTCCGGCGTAGAATTAATTACCCGCAGCGGTAGATCGCTGCGGGTAACTGCGCCATTCTCTACAGAATTAGTATCCATACATATGAATGTCAAGTTACTGTAAAATCGGCTTGCCGTCATAGGTTGCGGATTTCAGGATCGCATCACCTACATTGACGGCTGCCGGCGACAGCGGCGCATAGTTCAGCGCCGAGCTGTATTGCTGGCCGTCATGGATCATCCAGGAGAGGAGCTTCAGGAGTTTGGTTGCGCGGTCAAGGCTGACGATCGTCGTAATTCTGCTCTTTATAGATGATCACCCAGGAGAATCCGGAGATGGGATAGCCATCCGGCGCGTCCGTATTCGTCAGGGATACCTTGGAATCCGGAGGGATCTGGATATTAGCGGCCGCCGTTACGCTGGCGATGCTGGGGGTAATGAAATTGCCCGCCTTATTCTGAACATGGGCATAAGCCATTTTGTTCTGAATGGCATAAGCTCATTTCCATATAGCCGATCGCACCCGGAGATTGCTTGATCAGTTCCGGCAACACCTTCGTTGCCTTTTCCGCCGATCCCGGCAGGCCAGTTGACGGATGAACCTTTACCGACCTTGCTATTCCAGTCGATGCTAACCTTTGAGAGATAGGTAGTAAAGATATTGGTCGTACCGCTGCCGTCGGAACGGTGAGCGATCAGGATCGCCGTAGAGGCAGCTTGACCCCCTTATTGACGGCGGCGATCTTCGGGTCGTTCCATTTGGTGATCGTTCCCCAGGAACATCCCGGCAATGATATCGGGCGTCAGGTTCAGCGTATCCTTTACTTCGGGCAGGTTGTAGCTGAGGACTACGGCGCCGGCGGTGACCGGGATATGGATGGCCGGAGCGGACAGGCGGAATCCTGCTTGCCGTTCATCGGCGCGTCGGATGCCCCGAAGTCAACCGTCTTGTTGGTCAGCTGGGAAATCCCGGCGCCCGAACCGACGGATTGGTAGTTGACTTTCAGCCCGTTGGTCTTGTTGTACTCGGAGAACTGCTTGGAGAACAGGATGTAGTCGAAAGAGCTGCCTGCACCGAAGCAGAGCATCATCATTGCCCGAGCGTGCTGTCCGCCGCCGGAGGTGCCCCGCCGCCCCACAGGAAACCAGGCTAAATGCGGCGACCATCGATCCGAGGACAAGAGCGGCAACCATTAAGGTGCTTCTAAAGCTTAGCAAATTCTTTTTCATGATTATTATGTGTGTTACATTAGGATTACAACTGAGTATAGCTCTTGCTATAATGCCTGCCGAATACGAAGAAGAACGTCAAACGCTAGACCACATCCTGATCACTCTTCCTTACCGGCGGCCAATTGGGACGCATAATTCACCACCCACACATTGGGCTCGAAATGTACGTCTCTTGCGGGCATGAAGTCCAGACCTGCGGTAAGAAACGTTTCTTTGGAGGTAGGATCGCCGGTGCTGGTTTCGGCGGTCGGCGCACCTGTAGTTGAACCAGCGTAGCTATATTTATAGCCCGGGGTCATATAGGCGCTCGGAGAGGAGATCCCCGCATAGGCGGAATACAGGCCGGTGTTGACGTTCTTGTTCGGATTGTACAGATCGACCCGCGCAAACCACCGCAGTTTTTCCGGAACGATCGCGCCATGGACGATACATGCTGAGCCCGCTTGCCTTTGTATCGATGGTATCGGCCCCGCCGGCGATTAGCGTAGCCTTCGTATCATTCCTGATCGTGTTGATAAAGCCTTCCACGCCGACGGTGAACCATGGTGATGTCCAGGCGATATAACCTTTCAGCATCTGGCGGTCATGATGCCAGTTGGTTACCCAGTTCAGTCTTTGATAATCCGCATAGAGATCGATGACGAGCTGCTTATCGGCAAACCAGCCATAAACGTCACCATAGAACCATTTGAAGCTGCTGGCGGCCGGCTTGTCGCTGCTGCCCTGTGGCCATCAACAGATTGTAACCGAAATTTCTGGTCGCGGGATCGAACACTCCTTGCAGACCTACCCCGAGGTCATAAGAAGGCGTTCTGCGGATATCGGAAATCGTCCTTTCGATGGAACGATAGTTCCAAACCTTTTCCGATAACATGGCGAAGGCTGGCGTAGACTGCTCACCCACGACCAGGTCCGTCCCTTTCCAGATATTCTTCACGCGGACGTTGGCCAGCTTAATAAAGAAAGTCTCTTTACTGTTGGAGAGCTCATCCCCATTCGCGGCGGTTTGTCCGGGTGCGTTGTATGCCGGGAAATTGTCTTCAGCCGCCAGCAGCAGTTCAGTAGAAAATTTGGCATTGATATTATAGTCATATCCCAGGTAAATACGCCGGAACTGAAAGCGTTCCGGCTCTGGGGGATCCCACTGTACTGGTTACTGCCGCCCCTGTTCAGGGAATCGGCGTGGGACTTATAGTAAAAATCACCAAATACATAACCCCACAGGCGGCCCGTACTGGCGGCTCCCGCCTTGTATGCAGAATCGCTAAGCAGAGAAGATTGGGCTTGGGTAGAGATGGTTACGATAGAAAAGATAACGACTAAATAGAAGTGAGACTTGTGTAGCTGCGTTTCATAAAAGTCTTGGTTCGTTAATAATTGTTTGCAGTGTCCTGAAATCGTGGTTAAATGTGCTGCAAAGCAATGTTTAAGCGATGACCCGAATGTTACCGGAATATTACCTTAATGTTAACACTCGTCTAAAAGGAGGACGCATCCGCAGAAAGCCCGGCAGTTTTTGTCCTGTTAACAAATGAATTATAAAAGGCGATTATTTTTAATTCTAAAGCCTGGCTTCAGTTTTGGCCGAGCCCGGGGAAGCATTTGTCGCCGCGCGAGCAGGCCCCGTGTTAAGAAATCATTATCAAAGATCCATTTAACCATTTGCCAGGAGACATTCCGCTTATTTTGCCGGAATGAAGGGATTTCAATGCTTTTGTTCAACTATTCATGCCAAAGGACAAGGTCTTTTACTCCCTTTTCGAGGAGGTGGCGGACAGTGTGGCCAAGATGGGCTCCTTATTAAAGGCGGTTGTCAGCGAACCGGATTTTGATAAACGGGCGCGCGCTGATCCTCCAGGTGGAGGCCCAGGAGCACGTGAATGACGAGTTCACCCATCGGATTTTTACCGAACTGGGCCGGAATTTTATTACCCCATTCGACCGGGAGGATATCCATTACCTGGCCAGTGCGCTGGACGATATTTGCGATTATATCTATGCCGCCGCCAAAAAGATCAATTTCTATAAGGTGAACCCAAACGACCCGGGTATCCAGAAGATGGCGGACCTGATCGAGCAGGGGGCGCAGCAGATCCGGGGGGCGGTCAGGGAGCTGCGGAATATGCGGAATATGCGGACCATCACCGATGCGCTGGTCCGGGTGAACAGCCTGGAGAACCAGGCCGACGACGTCTTCGATATGAGCATCGAGCGGTTGTTCGAGACGGAGCCGGATGCAAAAGAGGTGATCAAAAAGCGGGATATCTACCAGGTGATGGAGATCGTGACGGATAAATGTGAGGATGCCACCAACGTCATCGAGTCTATTATTATCAAGTACGCCTAACAAATCTCCTGATCAAGGCTTCGCACTGCCGGCACTCATGATCTTCCTTTTTACCATTATTATATTGGCATTGGTATTTGACTACATCAACGGATTCCATGATGCGGCCATTTCGATCGCCACGATCGTCTCCACCAAGGTGCTGACCCCTTTCCAGGCGGTCTTGTGGGCGGCCATCTTCAATTTCGCGGCCTTTTTCATCTTCCGGTATTTTATCGGCGAGTTCAAGATCGGCAATACCATCGCGCATTTTGTCGACCGCGAATTCATTACCCTGCCGGTCATTTTCTCCGGCCTGATCGCCGCCATCAGCTGGAATCTGCTGACCTGGTGGCTGGGCATCCCCTCCAGTTCCTCCCATACGCTGATCGGCGGCTTTGTCGGCGCCGCGCTGGCCCATGCCGGGGGATGGATCGTCCATGGAAAGAACGTGATCGATTATGCCACCGTGATCCCGACCTTTTGCTTTATCGTGCTGGCGCCGCTGATCGGCTTTATCGTTGCGCTGGTGATCACCATTCTGATCGTCAATATCTTCCGGCGCAGCCATCCCTATAAGGCAGAAGGGTGGTTCCGGCGGCTGCAGCTGTTGTCGTCCGCGCTGCTGAGCCTGGGACACGGCGGGAACGATGCGCAGAAGGTGCTGGGGATCATCGCTGCCGCGCTGGTCGCGCATGGCGATCTGGACCGGGTGCAGGATGTTCCGGCCTGGGTGCCGATTTGCTGCTTCTCGGCCATTGCGTTGGGAACGATGAGCGGCGGCTGGCGGATCGTCAAGACGATGGGCACGCCGGATCACCAAAGTAACACCGCTGGAAGGTGTTTGCGCGGAGACCGCCGGGGCCATCACCTTGTTCCTGACCCAGTACCTGGGTATCCCGGTCAGCACGACCCATACGATCACCGGCGCCATTGTCGGCGTGGGCGCCACGCAAGCGGATGTCGGCGGTCCGCTGGGGAGTGACCATCAACCTGGTCTGGGCCTGGGTCCTGACCATTCCGGTCAGCGCGGGGCTGGCGGCCATCGTGTATTGGCTGTATCATGCGCTGACGATGATTTGATATATTTTATTGATTCTTTAAGCAGGATGGAATAGGCGAATAATCAATTTATGGCTAATTTTATGTTTCCCCATTGCCAAAATGGTTAAGAGAATACATCATATCACGTTTTATGCACTGTTGATGTCCGTGTATACGGTATTCTTTTCCGTTCAGTTCTTTTTTAATTTTGACATCCCCGGGTCGGGAATGCCCAAAATTTCCTAAGGCATTTCCGCTCAGGTAATCATCCGGAGAAGATGGTCAGTTTTGCAAAAGAGACGCCTTCTCATTCTTCTTCCTGTTCATTCCGGCTGAATAAGCGCTTCCACCAGGAAAGCACCCCCACCTGTGATATCCTTTCAATAGAAGTACCCGAACCTTATATTGTTGCAGCGGACACTGGGGCATTACCGGGAGCATCTTCTGCCATCCGTCACGCCTGTTCATCTATTTTTGCGCGGCCCTCCTTCCATGGCCTGACCTTTTAGGCAACTAAATTTCTGAATTTAAATCATTAGTATGGTCACTTTCTGTTACAGAAAGTTTCTCGGGTAATCAGTATCTTATTGCTGATGCCCTCGCTTTCGTTATTTGCGCAACAAAAGCAAGTATTCTCTATCCGATTACATCGATTCCGCCCAGCGTCATTTGCCGGTTCTATTCCAGAAGAAGGCGCTGGTCGATGCTGCCAAAGCCGGTATTACGGACGCCAGGCATGCCTTCCTGCCGACATCCTACCTGGGAGATGAGGCGTCGGTGGGAACGGATAATTCGCTGCCGGGCTCGTATATCTCTTTCGGGATCATACCATCCGACTTCAAGCGGCGTGCGCAGTGCCAATACTTACCAATCTGCGATCGGCAATATCGGTTTCCTGTATAATCAATACGAATTGCTGGATTTCGGCCTAAAAAAGGCGACGGTACGCAATGCCGAAGCCTTTACCGACCTGAGCCAGGCGGATCTCGAAAGAGAGCGCTACCTGGTAAAATGGGAGGTGGGCAAATTATACCTCGAAATCCTTAAGAATGAATTCCAGCTTGGCATCGATTCGGAGAATGTGATCCGGTATGAGACCCTTTATACGGTCATCCAGGCGGTGACGCGCAGCGGGATCAAGCCCGGGCGCCGATTCCGCCCTGGCAATGGCCGAATTATCCAGGACCCGGATCACCTATAATCAGACCGAAGGGGAGATCCGGCAGCTGCAGCAGCAACTGAGCTATCTTACCGGCATCCCTGCCAATGAGGTCAATATCGATACTTCCAGGACACAGGGCTACTTATCTACAGCAGGCATTTTAGATCGGATACAGCGATACTGCGGCCGCCCTCAATCCCCTGACCGATTACTACGACAAGCAGAAATTACTCTATTTGCAGACGGAAGACCTCGTCAAGAAGAGCTTTCTTCCAAGGGTCCTGCTGACCGGCGTAGTCTGGGCGACGGGGTTCCAGCATCGATTACCAGGACAATTACAAATCCATGGCGACGGGCCTGGGCTATCAGCGATTCAACTACATGGCGGGCATACGTTGGAATACAACCTCTTCAACATCGTTCACCGGAGGGATAAGGAAGCCATCGCCCGCAACAATACGATCGCAAGCGATTATGACCTGCAGCAGCAGCAATTGTCCATCCTGCAGAATGTCGGTAATAAGGCAGATGAAGCCATCCGTACCGCCGTGAAGAACCTGGCAGAGATCCCGATCCAGATCGGCGCCGCCCAGGATGCCTTTAACCAGAAGACCGCCCAATACAAAGCAGGAATTATCAACCTGGTGGATCTTACCGATGCCTCTTTCGTGCTGTACCGGTCGCAATCCGATTATGTTCAGACCCTGAGCGACTGGCTGCTGGCTAACCTGGATAAGGCTGCTGCGGCCGGCAACCTGGATCTTTTTATTCAAGCTATCAAATAAATATTATAATGGTACGAATAGCTTTAAAAAGGCCTATTACCATCCTGGTATTGTTCATGGGCCTTTTGTTGTTCTCGGTAATGGCCGTCCGGACGATACCCATCGATATCTTTCCCAAACTAAATTCACCCACTATTTATGTGATCGAGCAATATGGCGGGATGTCCGCGCAGCAAATGGAAGGATTCTTTGCCACCCGCATGCAGGACCAGTTCCTGTATGTCAACGGGATCAAGAATATCGAAAGCAAGAATATCCAGGGGCTTTCGCTGATCAAACTGACTTTTTATGAAGGCACGGATATGGCCGAAGCCTCCGCGCAGGTGGCCTTGCAGGTGAACCGGACGCATGGCCTTTTTCCCGCCGGGCGCCTTGCCGCCGCAGGTGGTCCGGTTCGATGCCTCCTCCCTGCCGGTGGGTGAGCTGGTGTTCAGCAGCAAGACGAGGTCAGCTGAAAGAGATCTTCGATCTGGCGATCACCAGGGTGCGCCCTTTGTTCGCGACGGTGCCCGGGCTTGCGGCGCCTCCTCCCTTTGGCTCCAATGCGCAGATCCGTGCTGATCAATGTCAACCCGGAAAAATTGCGGATGTACAATTTGTCAGCCGATGAGGTCGTGCAGGCCATCGCCAGGAACAATGCGATCACCCCTTCCGGCAATCTGCGGGTGGACAGCATCATGTATGTCACTTCCATCAATTCGCTGGAAGCGAAAGGTCGAGCATTTCGAGGATATACCCATCAAGAGCAATGGCACGACCTCTATCTATGTGCAGGACGTGGCCAGCGTAGCAGATGGAGCCGATATTACCGTGGATTATGCGCTGGTCAACGGAAAAAGATCGGTGTATATGCCGTGGTCAAAACAGCCGATGCATCCACCTGGGAGGTGGTGCAGAACCTGCGGAGCAGGATCCCGGAAATGAAAACGCCTGCTGCCCGACGACGTAGAGATCAGCTATGAGTTCGACCAGTCGGTCTTCGTGATCAATTCGGCCAAAAGTCTGATGACAGAAGGCATATTGGGCGCCATCCTGACCGGTCTGATGGTCCTTCTTTTCCTCCGCGACTGGCGAAGCAGCCTGGTCGTCATCATCACCATCCCCGTCGCCGTACTGGGCGCGGTATTCTTTCTTAAAGCTGGCCGGCCAGACCATCAATA
Source organism: uncultured Chitinophagaceae bacterium (assembly GCA_963846405.1). Lineage (GTDB taxonomy): Bacteria > Bacteroidota > Bacteroidia > Chitinophagales > Chitinophagaceae > Puia. Next base: position 540,941 of record CAWJVU010000001.1, read on the forward strand.
TCATGACCTTGAGCGGACTGGCGCTGGCCATCGGCATCCTTGTCGACCAGGCGACAGTGACCATCGAGAATATCCACCAGCACCTGGAAATGGGAAAGACCAAGCGGCAGGCGATCCTGGATGCCTGTCTCGGAGATCTCTTTCCCCTTATTGCTGATACTGCTGTGTATCCTGGCCGTTTTTGCCCCTGCATTTGTCATGACGGGGTGCCGAGGGCGATGTTCCTGCCGCTTGTCCCTGTCGATCGCTTTTGCCATGATCGTCAGCTTTATCGCCGCCCAGACACTGGTGCCGGTAGTATCGGTCTGGCTGCTGAAAGCGGAGAAATTCCAATACCATCATGAGCCGCATGCCCATGCCGGGTTGGCTTTGGATAAGCAGGAGATCAAGGAGATCGAGCAACACCGGCGAGGAGGACGCCATCCACAAGGAAGAGGAAGATTTTTCCAGCGGCTCAAGAAACGGCTTGCTTCCCGGCTGGGAAATGGATGCCGAAAAGAAAATTGATCGTACTGATCTATCTGCTGGTCGCTGTCGGAGCCGCGGCATGCTGTTACTGATAATCGGCAAAGACCTGCTGCCAAAGACCAATAACGGCCAGCTCCAGCTGCGGATCCGGGAGCCGGACGGCACCCGGCTCGAAGTAACCGAAAGGACCACGAAGGGCGTATTGAGCATCATCGATTCCACCGTACACCATCATGTGGCCATTTCTTCCGCCTATGTCGGGCTGGTGCCCAGCAACTTCGGCACCAGCAACCTGTATATCTTCAACAGCGGTACCCATGAATCGGTGATCCAGGTAGACCTCAACGAAGACTATAAAGTAATATGGAAGATCTGAAAGAGGAATTGAGGAAAGTCATTTTGCAGCATTACCCTTCCGTAAAGATTTCCTTCGAGCCCATCGAGCTGACCGAAAAGATCATGGCGCAGGGGGCCTCTACGCCCATTGAAGTACAGGGTTGCCGGGAAAAATATGGCTGACATAAAAGGCTATGCGACCAGGCTGGTGGCAAAGCTGGAATCGGTTCCTTTCCTGCGGGACGTGCAGATCGCCCAGCCACTGAACTTCCCTACGGTAGATATAACAGTAGACAGGAACAAGCTGGCCCTGATGGGGCTTTCCATCGATAATGTGTCAAAAAGCATCACGGACGTCACCTCCTCCAGCCGCTATACCGATAAGAATCTCTGGCTCGACGATAAAGCAGCTTATACCTACCAGACCCAGGTGCAGGTGCCGGAATACATCATGAATTCGGTTGATCAATTGGAATCTGTTTCGCTGGTGCCGGGCCAGATGCGGCCTGTCCTGTCTGATGTGGCGACCATCCGCATCGACACCTTACCCGGGGAATATGATCGCAGCGGACCCCGGCGGTTCGTTACGGTCAGCGCCAACATTTATAAAAAAGATCTGGGCAGCGCAACCGCTGCCGTACAAAAAGCGATCGACGAAATGGGCGCGCCGCCGACAGGCCTGGTGGCCGAAATAAAGGGCATGTCCTCGCTGTTGACCGAGACGCTGGATTCCCTGCAAAGCGGGCTGATGGCCGCCATCGTCGTGATCCTCCTTTTGCTGGCCGCCAATTATCAATCTTTCGGTCTTTCCATCTCCGTGCTGGCTACCGTCCCGGCGGTTCTGCTTGGGGCCATGCTGCTCCTGCTGGCAACCGGAGCGACCCTGAACCTGCAATCCTATATGGGACTGATCATGTCCGTCGGCGTATCGGTGGCCAATGCGATACTGATCGTCACCAATGCCGAGAAGCTAAGGCTGGAATACAAAGACCCTTTCAAAGCGGCCATAGTGGCCGCCAGTGTCCGGATGCGGCCGATCCTGATGACCAGCCTGGCCATGATCGCCGGGATGATCCCCATGGCCAGCGGGCTGGGAGAAGCGGGCGACCAATCGGCCCCGCTGGGCCGTGCCGTCATCGGTGGGTTGGCCGCCTCCACCTTTGCCGCCCTTTTCATCGTACCACTGGTCTACGGCTGGATCCGACAAAAATCATCCTTCAACTCCGTCTCCTTATTACCCGAAGATTCTCCCAAATAAAACAATATGAATAACAAATTTTTGATACTGCTTTTACTGTCTGCATGGACGTATTCCAGTTGTTCCGATAAAAAAGACCCCGATAGCAAAACGACCACCACCCCATCGCCTCATTATGAGCTCGCGACGGTCGAGCGTAAAAGCGTGGAGCAGATCGTGAAACTGCCGGCTCAACTGGCGGCCTACCAGCAAGTGAGCATATTCCCGAAAGTAAACGGTTATGTGAAAACCGTATTGGTGGATATTGGTTCGCACGTGCGGCAAGGACAGTTGTTGATGGTGCTGGAAGCCCCCGAGCTGATACAGGCGACCGCGCAGGCCAGGGAACGATATGCCCGCGCCCAGGCCGATTATACCATCAGCAAGGAGGATTACGAACGGCTTGATGAGGCATCCCGGACGCCGGGCGCCATTTCCCCGATGGACCTGGCCTCCGCGAAAGCAAAGATGACGGCGGATAGCGCCCTGAGCAACGCGGAAAAAGCCAACTGGCAAATGCAGCAGACCATGCTGGATTATTTGCAGGTAACCGCCCCGTTCAGCGGCGTCATTACCCAGCGGAACGTTCATCCGGGCGCCCTGGTCAATGCCGAGAACAAGGATATCCCCATGCTCGAGCTGAAGGAGGTGGACCACTTGCGTCTCCAGGTGGATATTCCGGAAACCATGGCGGCTACCTTGAGAAATAGCGATACCCTGTCGTTCTACCTTAGCGCATACCCAGGCAAACGCATGACCGGCGTTATCGCCAGAAAATCGATGAACATCAGCGTGCAATACCGGTCCGAACGGGTGGAATTGGACGTCTATAACCTGGATGGGGCCTTGGCCCCGGGCATGTATGCAGACGTGCTGTTCGATTCCAAAGGTATACCAGGCGCCCTGTCCGTTCCAAAATCGGCCGTCGTTACTTCGACGGAAAGAAAATATGTGGTGGTCATCCGAAAGGGCAAAACCGTCAAGGTGGACGTCATGACGGGCAATCAGGGGGATAACGTGGTGGAGGTCGTAGGAGCCTTACAAGCCGGTGAACAAGTCATCGTCAATGCCGACGATGAGATCAAACAAGGAATCACCATAAAATAACCGACATGATACGAGCAGCCCTTAAAAGGCCGATCACCGTACTTGTATTTTTTATCGGGCTCCTGCTGTTCTCGATCATGGCGGTGCAATCTATATCCATCGATATATTTCCCCGGCTGAACCTTCCTACGATCTATGTGATCGAACAATATGGCGGCATGTCCGCCCAACAGATGGAAGGATTCTTTGCCACCCGGATGCAGGACCAGTTCCTGTATGTCAATGGCATCAAGAATATCGAGAGTAAAAATATCCAGGGGCTTTCGCTGATCAAACTTACCTTTTACGAAAATACCGATATGGCCGAAGCTTCGGCCCAGGTAGCCCTGCAGGTTAACAGGACAATGGCTTTCTTTCCGCCGGGCGCGTTGCCGCCCCAGGTAGTCCGTTTCGATGCTTCTTCCCTGCCCGTAGGCGAGCTGGTCTTTAGCAGCAAGACCAGGCCATTGAAGGATATCTTCGACCTGGCTATTACCCGGATACGTCCTTTGTTCGCGACGGTACCGGGTCTGTCGGCACCGCCTCCTTTCGGGTCCAATGCGAGGTCGGTGCTGATCAATGTCAGCCCGGAAAAGTTGCGCATGTACAATCTATCGGCCGATGAGGTCGTGGAGGCGATCACGAAGAATAATGCCATTACGCCGTCAGGTAACCTTCGCCTGGACAGCATGATGCTGGTCAGTTCCATCAATTCCCTGGAAGATAAAGTGCAGAAATTTGAAGATATCCCGATAAAAAGCAACGGTTCGACTTCCATCTATGTTAAGGACGTGGCCAACGTGGTGGACGGCGCCGATATTACCGTCGATTATGCCCTGGTGAACGGCAAGCGGTCCGTTTATATTCCCGTGGTGAAAACAGCCGATGCCTCCACCTGGGAGGTAGTGCAGACGTTGCGCCGGCGAATCCCCGAAATGGAAAGCCTATTGCCCGATGACGTAAAAATCAGCTACGAGTTCGACCAATCCGTCTTTGTGATCAACTCGGCCAAGAGCCTGATGACGGAAGGTATCCTGGGCGCCATACTGACCGGGCTGACGGTCCTGTTCTTCCTGCGCGACTGGAGGAGCAGTATGGTGGTGATCATCACTATTCCCGTATCCGTCATGGGCGCCGTGTTTTTTTTAAAGCTGACAGGGCAGACGATCAATATCATGACGTTGAGCGGTCTGGCTCTGGCCATCGGAATATTGGTCGACGAAGCAACCGTCACCATCGAAAATATCCACCAGCACCTGGAAATGGGAAAGAGCAAGCGGCAGGCTATATTGGATGCCTGTAATGAAATATCTTTCCCCAAACTCCTGATCCTATTGTGCATCCTGGCCGTGTTCGCACCCTCTTTTGTCATGACGGGCGTGCCCAAGGCAATGTTCCTCCCCCTGTCCCTGGCGATCGCCTTCGCTATGATCTGTTCCTACACCTCCGCTCAAACCCTTGTTCCGGTCATTTCCAACTGGATCCTAAAGGAAGAAATGTATCAAAAACACGGAACCGGGGTCGTGCCCGGTCACGGTCACGAAGATCACAGTCACGAAGATCACGGTCACGCCGCTTCCGACGAAAAGGGGTTCTTTAACCGGCTGAAAACGGCCCTCGCCCGAAGACTGGAAAAATGGATGCCGATAAGAAAAAGGATCGTTCTGCTTTACCTGGTATTGGCGCTGGGAGCTGCGGGCGCTTGTTTCCTCATCATCGGGAAAGACCTGTTGCCGAAGACGAACAATGGTCAATTGCAGCTTCGTTTGCGGGAGCCCGATGGCATCCGGCTGGAAGTCACCGAAAGGACAACAAAGGAGGTATTGGAGATCATCGATTCAACCGTACATCAGCATGTAGACATCTCATCCGCGTTCGTCGGCCTGGTGCCCAGCAGCTTCGGCACCAGCAACCTGTATATCTTTAACAGCGGGACGCATGAATCAGTGATCCAGATCAACCTGGATGAAAACTACAAAGTAAGAATAGAGGACCTCAAGGAAACCCTGCGCAAAGTAATCCTGCAGCGATTTCCAGAGCTTAAAATTTCCTTCGAGCCCATCGAACTAACGGAAAAGATCATGGCGCAGGGCGCAGCTACGCCGATTGAGGTGAGGGTGGCCGGCAAAAACATGGACCAAATCAGAGACTACGCCGAAAGGCTGGTCGCTAAATTGAAACCCATCCCCTTCCTGCGGGACGTCCAGGTGGCGCAGCCGCTGAATTTCCCGACCATCAACATTACCATCGACAGAAACAGGCTCGAACTTATGGGGCTTTCGATCAGTTCCGTTTCGAAAAGCATAACGGATGTAACCTCGTCCAGCCGCTATACAAATAAAAACTTGTGGCTGGATGACAAAGTGGCCTACACGTATCAGACGCAGGTGCAGGTGCCGGAATACATCATGAATTCTATCCAGCAGCTACAGTCGGTATCGCTGGTAAAAGGGCAACCCAGGCCGGTCCTGTCGGATGTGGCGGAAATAAGCGTTGATACCCTGACAGGCGAATATGACCGGAGCGGACCCCGCAGATATGTCACCGTAAGCGCGAATATACATAACCGGGATCTGGGTAGCGCAACAAATGCAGTGGAACACGCCATTAGGGAGCTTGGAAGTACCGGTGATGGACTGGTAGTCGACGTGAAAGGGATGTCCTCCCTGTTGACCGAAACCCTGGATTCCCTCCAAAAAGGGTTGCTCGCGGCCATCGTTGTCATTCTTTTATTGCTGGCGGCCAATTATCAGTCTTTCGGTGTGGCCGTTTCCGTGCTCTCAACCGTGCCAGCCGTCATCCTGGGCGCCATGCTGTTGCTGCTGGCCACCGGCGCGACCTTGAACCTCCAATCTTATATGGGTATTATCATGTCCACCGGCGTGTCCGTAGCCAATGCCCTGCTGATCGTCACAAATGCTGAAAAACTGCGGCTGACATACAAGGATCCTTTCAAGGCGGCCATTACCAGCGCCAGCATCCGGCTTCGACCGATCATGATGACCAGTATCGCGATGATCGTGGGAATGATCCCTATGGCCAGCGGCCTGGGCGAAGCAGGGGACCAATCCGCTCCCCTTGGGCGCGCCGTGATCGGCGGGCTGGCCGCCTCCACATTCGCCGCATTGTTGATCGTGCCACTGGTATACGGATGGATCCGGCAACGTGCGTCTTTTGGGTCCGCATCGCTGCTGCCGGAAGATGATAGTGAATCGAAGGGCTAACGTGATTTCAGACCCGCTTCCGGCAAGGAGGGGGTGAGCGTCCAATAGGCGTATTTCTGTTCATCATTCGGGATTTAGAAGCCGAATGGAACGATCAGCTTGAGGCCGATGTTCCTGCCCATATTATAAATACCCTGACTTTGCCTCGTCACCGTTGCAATCGTACCACCGTCATACGCCAGGAAATATTGATTGTGGCTTAGGTGATCGACATAGGCAATGTTAAATAGATTGGCGCAATTGACATAAAAAGAACAAATAACACGTTTGCTGGTCCGGCTGACGAAATTCATCCCCAAACCGGTGTTGTATAATGTGTAGGCAAAAGAAGGGAGTTCGGTGTACAAGGCGCTGTAGATATCGTTTTGGGCCCAATATTTCGCAAGGCCAAAATAAACATACGCGCCACTTACCGTCGAATGAGGATTCTCATTCAATCTGAATTTGATCGTCGAAGTCCATCTCGGGGCAGGCGTGTACGGAATGTGCCGGGTGCTGTCGCCCGAGCCAGGGAAATATGAATATGAATAGGTAAATCCATTATCCCACTCTAACCATCGGAACCCGGTCGGATGGATATTCAGCGTCGCCGTGAGTCCGGCACTGATCGCCGTATTGGCCACATACTGGTAAACAGGTTCGCCTACCAGCATGGAATCGCCGCCGCCGACACTCCCAAGCCGGTCGGAGAAGATAAAGTTGTTGAGATAGTTATAATAGCCTCCCACTTCATAATTGACGTCCGGCCCGTTATTCCCATAAGCCAGATCTATCTCATACCCGTGCTCCGCTTTGAGCGCCAGATTCCCGAGCTCGAACGCGTTGGAACCCGGCGAGAGCTCATTGCTGGAAAGCTCATTGACCGACGGCGCCCGGTAGGACCTCGCCAGATTGAGCTTCGCATACTGGTGACCCGGAAATTGATACGTGGCGCCGATACTTGCCGACAACCCTGTATAGCTGTTGTTGAACGCCGCGAACTGGGTATAGGCGCCAGCTGTCCCCGCCGGAACCTGCTCCTGCTGTGGCGTATTGATGTTGAGCAGATACATGGGCTGACCGATGATATGCCGGACATCGTAACGGAGGCCGCCGCTGAGCGTCAGCCGCTGAAAGTCCTTTTCCAGGATACCGTATGCCCCCGCATCGAGATCCGTGTAGTTGGGGATCAGAAAAACAGAAATATAGGGTTCAGGCGCTTCCGGAAAATTGTTCTGCCATTCATACATCCCGTTAATGCCGGTCGTCCCTTTCACGCCTGTCTTCGCGTTGACGTTTTGATATTTGAAGGAGTACGGCAGATCATGAAGGAACATATGCGCCTGGCCGACAAACGCGGAGTCCACCGCCTCCCGTCGCCTGCTCTGCGTATATCCGATATCGGCGATCACTCTTCCGTTGCCCACATTCACGCTGTTTTGCCACCACAGCCGGTCATGCTGAAGCACCTGGTATTGCGGAATAGTGGGCTGATAAGAAAGGAAATTGGACTTCGCCACGATCGACTGCCCATCACCCAGCGGCTGATCGAACGCGAACTGACCGGTTGCGCTGTCCCGGTTGCCGTCGGGGACTTCCACCTGGCGATGAAACGCGCTAACGGTCAGCCGCGAATAGCCCCAGTTCCTGTCTATCCCGATCGTTCCGGCCAGGTTACTCTGGGTAAATGCGGTACCCCATACATAACCATCCTTTGGATCCCAATAACAATGCGCCAGCTCATAACTTCCTACCACATTCCAGATCAGGCCGTCTTTATTTCCACTCATCGTGACAGAGTTCCCGATGAGGCCGTTATTACTTTGGTATTCCGACTCCCAGGTGCCCCTAATCGTTCCGTTCTCGGGGGCAGGCTGCGTTTTGAAATTGATCACGCCCGCAATCGCATTGGCGCCATATTGGAGCGAAGCCGCTCCCCGGATGATTTCCGCGTCATATACAACGTAAGGATCGATGAGGACGCCGTGCTCGTCGCCCCACTGAAATTCTTCCTGTCGTTGGCCGTCCAGTAAGGTGAGCACCCGGTTATACCCAAACCCGTCGATCACCGGTTTTGAAATTCCGGGGCCCTCCGTGATCTCATTCAAGCCTGGCTGGAGGGCGAGCTCGTCGATGACGTTCGTGGCGGCCTGCTGGATAAGCATATTATGCGTCATTACCGTGACCGGGACCGGCGTCCGTAATTTGCTGGTGGTATTGCCCGGCGAAGTTACAACGGCGTCCGCCAATGTATTCCACGAAGGCGCCAACTGAAAGTCAAGTCTGCTTGAACCGGAAAGATCGACGACTTCTGTCCACCCGGCGAAGCCAACGGCCGTTACCTGGATCAGATAGTTTCCTTTTGGCAGCCGTCTCAGGACATAATGTCCTTCCGTATCCGCCACGGCAACGATCTTCAGGTCCGGTATGGAGATACTGGCGCCTGCAATAGGCCTGCCGGTGGATTTGTTGGTAATGCTCCCTGTTATCGTTCCGTTGATCATTTTTGGGTGGGCTAAAACGGATACAGGTACGGTAATCAACGCTACAAGCGTAGCGAGTTTTAATAATGAATTCGAATTCATACATGCAGAATGAATGGTTATGGCAAAGGAGTAAACCTTGCCATTAAAAAGAATGTAGAGTAGTTTCGATGATCAGGATAATACCGTTCCGTTGTCGGGCGGTCTTTCGGCTAGCCGCTCATGACCGGATGGCGTTGAAGCCTCGTTGAATCCGGCGGGGCAGGCCATCAAAGGATTGAGTGGCCGGAAAAGAAGATGTAAGGCGCCCGGCGAGCAGGTCTTCTGAAGGTTTAACCCCGGTCTGCCTTTGGATGGTGGAAAGTGGAAGTTGTTGATCCAGTCCGCCAGGTCATTCCGGGCCTGGACCATCCTGATCTCCGAGGCATCAGGCAGGCAAAGGAGCTCGATCGAATCGGCGAAAAACCGGCGTTTGACGTACCGGTAAGTGAAACCGCCGACCATGACCACGCCGTCGACCCGCTTGAACTCTACCGATTCATTGTAATAAACCAGCTGCCTCGCCGATATCTTGACGGATATCAAATCGGATTCGTTGTACTCCCCATTGTCGAGTTGAGCTTCCATCGCCCGCTCGCCGCTGTATTGCCAGTATGCAAACAGCAATTGGTATCCGGACCAGTAGAAAAGCAGGAGACCCGTAAGTAATATGGCAGCAATCTTCTTCAACCGACGCAATATACTATTTTTCGGCGCAACATTACCGGCTGTTCAGGCTGTGAATGAAGGCAACCAGTGATTTCTTTTCTTCCGTGCTCAGATGCAGCGAATCTCTGGGAAGGGTCTGATTGACCAGGTGTTCCCCTTCTCCCGATCCGCCGCCATCATCATAAAAATCCACCACCTTTTCGAGCGTCCCATAAATGCCGTTGTGCATGTACGGCGCTGTCAGGCCGGCATTTCGCAGGGTCGGGGTCTTAAATGCATGCTGCAGAAAAGGAGCGGGCAGTATGGCGAACTGGCCTTCGTCCGCGTCCACCGCCCGGGAGCCTGCGGCCGCGGGCACGCCGATTACTTCGGCCTCCGTCCGGTTATACATCGGCGGGAAATTGCCATTGAAAAGCGGCATATAATGACAGGTGCCGCAACGCGCCTTCCCCATGAAGAGATTGAACCCTTCGATCTCGTCTCCTGACAGGGCAGCACTATCGCCCCGCATGTAGTGGTCGAACCGGCTATCGAGCCGGACGAGGCTCCGGACGTAGGCCGCCAGGGCATTCACGATACGCACCGTGTCGGAACCGCCGTCGGGACCGCCTTTCGGAAATGCCGCCGCAATCAGCCTTGCGTACGCGCTGTCACCAGCCATACGCGCGGAGACCCGAGCCAGCGATCCCTGCATCTCGTCCGGATTGTTCAGCACGTCCCGCACCTGTTCTTCCAGGGTGGCCGCGCGCAGGTCATAAAACTGCGCCGGCTGCAAAGCCGCATTCAGCAACGTCGGTGTGTTGCGTGGAAGAAGTACGTGTCCATTCAGCACCGTATTGCGTGTTAGTCCGTCCGTAAAAGCCAGCTCGGGCCGGTGACAGGAAGCACAGCTGCGATTACCCGGCCCCGAGAGAACAGGATCCGAGAACAGCCTTTTGCCTAACGAGACAAGCGCAGGGGTAGTGGGCGAGCCACCATCCGGCACATACGCGTCGGCGTTAAACGCGCCCGCGTCGAAAAGCGTGACAGTCTCCTGCCGCAGCAGCCGGTTATATCGGATAACAGGGATTTTCAGCCTCGCCTCCAGCCCCGCGATACCCCGGCAGATTGGATTGCCGTACCGGGTGATGAATGCGGCCCGGTCGAACGTATTAAAGACTGCATGCCGGTGAAGGTAGTCACGCGCCGCGCCCGACACGACAAGAAGGCTGTCGGATCCATGGTAAAAGCTCATTGCTCCGGAAACCCCCTTTAGCGCTTCCACCGATTCCTCCATGCTGTTCAGGGTCAGCTGCGCATCGAAACCGGCGATCCCGAGGGTCAGTACCCGGAATACCTCCAGCCTGGCGGCATCGAAGATCTGCCCCGGCAAAAGCCCAATGTTATCGAAATCGTTTTTGTATTGCATGGCCACTTCACGCAGCCGCCTCAACCGTGCGAGCAACACCTGCCTGCCGGATGTATCGTAGCGGGGATAAAGCAAGCCTTCGATCATCTGCAGGCCTTCGGGTGGCACAATTATGAAACGGCCCGGAATCCCGCCCTCCGATGTTGGGTCGGCCTGTACGACCGGGTCTGCCTCTGATACGGGTTCCCCGTTGATCCGGCGTGCCAGCAAAGGATTCCAGTATTCGGCCGCCCATTCCCAACGTTTGTAGGCCAGCCGCGTTTCCAAAAAGAGGGCTTGCAGCCTTGCCTGACCGATGTTATTCTGAACCGCCTCTATGAACGGCCCAGCAACAATGCTGTCGAAAGCATCGACCTGTCCCGATAACTGACGCGCAACGGCCTGTTCCGGCGTCTCCGGACGAGCGGGATAAAAGCCGAAAGCCAATATCGCCGCGAGCGCTCCTAAAATCAGACAGATACGGGTCACGGTGATTGCGAATAGTCAAAAGCGTTCTCCAGCGGATGTGCATTGCCGTCACGGGAATTGAGCGGCTGGAGCCCCCATCTTTTCTCGATAAAGGCCAGGATGCTCACCGTCTCGTATTGCGTATGATCCACAAACCCCTTCCTGGCAAAGGGGGATATAATGACCGCAGGGACCCGCGTTCCCGGCCCCCACTTGTCGACCACCGGCGGGGGAACATGATCCCAGAAGCCACCATTCTCGTCGTAGGTGAGGACAATAACGGCATCCTTACCGTTCGGGCCGTTAAGGACGGCATTGATCAGGTCCACCGCGTGGTTCTCGGAATGGAAGACATCGGAACTTCCGGGGTGTTCATCCTCTCCGCCGCAGGGCTTCACGAACGAGACGCTCGGCAAGCGCCCTTCTCTGGCCGCGACAAGGAACTCCGCCTCATCTTTCAGATGTTCCTTTTTTGCCGCCGTTCCGTCCGCGAAGCTGGCGTAGTACATAAACGGCTCGTGGTGATATTCAAAATGCGCATCGGCTTTGCCGGCCAGGGCGCTGTCCCAGCCTCCGGAATACCACGCCCAGGAGATGCCTTTTGCCGAAAGCCGGTCGCCGATCGTTGGGTTGGTCTGGTTGGGGATCAGCAGCTCGGGGGCGACATTCGCCGGACGCGGCGCATTCACCGAAAAGCTGGTATTGACAACATATCCGTCCGGGGTCACCGTCCCATCATGCAGCAGGTGACCGGAAGGGTCCAGTTTTGCTTTCATCCGGTCCGGGGCATTCATAAATACCGGCGTGGCAGCAGCGATCAGCCACTGGTGGTTGAGGAACGATCCCCCAAAAACACTGTGAAAAAAGTGGTCGCAAAGCGTATAATGGTGCGCGATAGCGGCCAGCGGCAGCAGATCCGTCCTATAATACCCCATCGTCAGACCCTTGCTTGTGTTGTAAAGCGCAAACTTGTCCATCTTACCGGCATCGATCTGTAACTGTTCCTGATACCAGCGGTGCAGGACATCGGGCGTCTCCCGGTTGGAAGCAACATATTGATCGATGTTAAAGATGCCGTTGAGCAGGTTGGTAGGGAATGCGCTGTTTCCCGCGATGGGCGGCAGATATGGATAAGGCTGACCGTTGGAATCGACCTGTGTGATTTCGCCTGTTGTGGCGACCGACAACCCGTCTGCTCCGGGGAACTGACCGTACAGGTTGTCGAAACTGTGATTCTCCATATAGATCACCACGACATGGCCCACTTTTTCAATGCCCGGCAAAGCGGCCGCCGATGCGACCGTATGACGTTGTACATGGCAGCCCGCCATCCAAATGCCCACCGCGGGCACCACGTAAAAACCTGCGTTCCGCAATATTTTGTTTGTCAGGCGCCTGCTCAAAATCTCAATCATGAGGTGTAGAAAATTGTTGTCAAATATACGTTAACCCCGATCGCTGCAAACGCGGCAATAAAATTTTTCCCTATCTTTACCCCATTGATGATGTCTACGCAGAGAAAAGGATATCCCACAATAATGCTCCGGAGCTTCCTCCTGATCGGGTATCTGTTCCTCTTCATTGCCCAATCCAACAATCAATATTTTAATCTTGCCAATTTCTTTGTTTACGGTCGTGAAGCTGTGAGCTCCGCCACCGGCGCCCAATACAAAGACAAAGCCGCAAACGCCGTCGCAGCCCCGGAAGAGCGGGCGCCGCAACATTCACTCGCATTGCAGCTGAAACAAGAGCGTATCGGCCATCTCGCCATAGACAAACGGTATAAGTTCCAGCAGGGTTTACGCATTCCGCCGATCCGGGCGCCCGGGGTGATCTCCTATACCATCGTCAGGACCCGGTTCCAAATTTCTGCTCCGACTTTTACCTCAGCCGATCTCCCCACCAATGCCCTTCGAGGCCCTCCCCCCGCAGCCTGATCCGGGTTGCTTGTCGCTCGCTTAACTGAGCCGACTTTTCTCATTTCTAAAATTTGATCAATGACTGATTCGTGCAAACGCACGGCCTGCGCCGTCATGGGACTTCTCCTGTTGACAATGGCGGCCTGCCCTATACACGCACAAACCAAGCCCATTTATTCCCTGGCGGAACTCGTCGACTCCGCTAACCGGCATCTCCCGTTACTGCTGGAGAAGCAAGCCCTTGTCGAAAGCGCGAAGGCAGGGATCACCGAAGCAAGACATTCCTTCCTTCCCCAGGCCAATGCGGTGGAGGAACTTTCGATCGGCTCCGCCAACGACCTGACCGGTCCCTATTTGCCCGTACCAGGCGTAATCCACCCCATCGGCGGCGGTATCGACCCGGCCAGTAATTATCAGGCCGTCACCGGCAATATGGCCTCACTATACGGGCAGTATGATCTGGTCACTTTTGGACTAAAAGACGCCAGGGTAACCAGCGCCCGTGCCTTCGCGGGTCTCTCACAGGCGGACCTGGAAAAGCAGCGCTATCTCGTCAAATGGGATATCGCCCGGTTATATTTCAACATCCTCAGCCACCGCTACCAGTTGGTTGTCGACCAGGAAGATATCCGGCGGTATGAATCCATGTATTCGATCAGTCGCGCCTTGACAGGCTCGGGGGTTAACCCCGGTGTGGATTCCTCCCTGGCGAGGGCAGGCCTCTCCCGCACCCGCGTGTCCTACAACAACGCCCTCGGCGAGCTGCATCGCCTGGTGGACCAGCTGGCCTTTTTCACCGGCATTAACAATCCCGAGATTGCCATGGATACCAGCAGCGTAACGTTGTCGGGCAAACAATACCCTACCACAGGTCTCATTACCGACACGACGACCCCCATCAATCCCCTGGAGGATTATTTCGCCAAACAGAAGCAGCAATACGACGCGGAAACGCAGCTGGCGCGCAAGAGCTATCTGCCACGCGTCGTACTGGGCGCCGGTGGCTGGGTCCGCGGATCGTCTATTCAGTATAGCAACGATTACAAATCCCCGGCCGAGGGTCTGGGCTATCAACGGCTGAACTACCTGGCCGGAGTGGGGATCACCTATGACCTGTTCAACGGCATCCACCGGCGGGACAGGATCAACGTCCTGAGCCTGCAGGCAAATGCCGCGGACTATGCCTTGCAGCAACAGCAACTGGCATTGCACAACCAGCAGGTGCAGGCGGAGGAATCGATCCGGACGGCAAAGGCGAACCTGGACGAAGCTGCCCGCACAGCTGCAAGCGGCTTCCGATGCCTACAACCAAAAGCTGGCGCAGTACAAGGCGGGGGTGATCAACCTCGTTGACCTCGTGACAGCAGCTTTCGAGCTGACACAGGCACAGACGGCCTATATCCAGACCCTCAACCAGTGGTACACGGCGAGCCTCGACAAGGCGGCGGCGGCAGGCAATCTCGATCTATTCATCCAAACAATCAAATAAGCACCATGGTAAGAACAGCTTTGAAGCGACCGATTACCATCCTGGTGCTTTTTACCGGAATCTCTGCTCTTTTCCGTGATGGCGATCCGGACGATCTCCATCGATATCTTCCCCAACCTCAACCTCCCCGTGATCTATGTGATCCAGCAGTACGGCGGAATGACCGCCAAACAGATGGAAGGCTTCTTCTCCACGAAGATGCAGGACAACTTCCTGTATATCGACGGCGTGAGCAATATCGAAAGCAAAAATATCCAGGGTCTCACCCTGATCAAGCTTAGCTTCTATCAGGGCACCGATATGGCCGAAGCCGCCGCGGAGGTGGCTATCCAGGTCAACCGCTGCATGGCCTTCTTCCCGGCCGGCTCTCTGCCCGCCGGAAGTGGTGCGTTTCGACGCATCTTCCCTGCCCGTTGGAGAACTGGTCTTCAGCAGTAAAACGCGGTCGTTGAACGATGTCTTCGATATGGCAGCCGTGCTCGTAAGACCACTGTTTGGAAAAGTTCCCGGGCTTTCCGCACCTCCGCCCTTCGGTTCCAACGCCCGTTCAGTCATCATCAAGGTGGACCCTCAGAAGCTCCGGGAATACAACCTTTCTCCAGAGGCGGTCGTGGAAGCCCTCGCCAGGAATAATGCGATGACGCCCTCCGGGAATATCCGCATCGACAGCACCATGTATATCGCTTCGATGAATTCGCAGGAGGAAAAGGTGAAGGATTTCGGTGATATCCCGATCACCAGCAGCGGCTTGGACATGATCACGGCTAAGGATATCGCACAACGTGGAAGACGCATCGGATATCGTGGTGGACTATGCGCTGGTCGACGGCAAACGCTCCGTATACTTCCCAATTGTCAAGACAGCCTATGCCTCTACCTGGGACGTCGTTCAGGGCCTCCGCAAGGAGATCCCCGAAATGCAAAGCCTGCTGCCCGAAGACGTCCGCCTCAGCTATGAGTTCGACCAGAGCGTCTTCGTCATGAATGCCGCAAAAAGTCTCATGACCGAAGGGATACTGGGCGCCCTGCTCACGGGCCTGATGGTGCTGCTCTTCCTCCGCGATTGGCGAAGCAGCCTCGTGGTAATCATCACCATCCCGGTGGCCGTCCTTGGCGCTGTGCTATGCCTGAAGCTGGCCGGTCAGACTGTCAATATCATGACCCTGAGCGGGCTGGCCCTGGCGATCGGTATTCTGGTGGACCAGGCGACGGTAACGATCGAGAATATCCACCAGCACTTGGAGATGAATAAGCCGAAACGCAGGGCGATTCTCGATGCCTGTTCAGAGATTGCTTTCCCGCTGTTGCTGATCCTGCTCTGTATCCTGGCGGTGTTTGCGCCCTCCTTTGTCATGACGGGTGTCCCAAAGGCTATGTTCCTTCCGCTCGCGCTTTCCATTGCGTTTGCGATGATCATTTCCTATGTCGCCGCCCAAACGCTGGTGCCAATCCTGGCAAACTGGCTGCTGAAGGCGGAGAAGTTCCGGTACCACCATACCGGGCTGCACGCGCACGCAGGCCTGGCACTGGACCACAAGGAAGTGCAGGAGGTCGCGGCTGCATACGAGACAGGACGAACGCCACTCGCAGGAAAACGGGATTTTCCAGCGCATGAAGATAGGCCTTCTCCATCGCCTCGACCGCTGGATGCCGCGACGTAAGTTGATCGTGATCGGCTACCTGGCAGGGACGCTGGTTCTGGCCGCCGTTTGTGCGAGCGTCATCGGAAAGGACATGCTGCCGCATTCCAATGCCGGTCAGATGCAGCTGCGAATCCGGGAACCCGATGGTACCCGCCTGGAAGTCACCGAACGGACGGTCAAAGGGATACTCCGGATCATCGACAGCACCGTCGGTGGTCATGTGGCGATCACGTCAGCCTTCGTGGGGACCGTGTCGCCCAATTATGGCCATAGTAATCTCTATGTTTTTAACAGCGGTTCGCATGAGGCCGTCCTGCAAGTGGAGCTATCGGAAGACTACAAAGTGAATATGGATGAGCTGAAAGACCGGATCCGGGCGAATATCGCGAGAAGTTATCCCGCCGTCCGGCTTTCCTTTGAGCCGATCGAACTGACGGAGAAACTGATGGCCCAGGGCGCATCCACGCCGATCGAAGTTCGCGTCGCATCCAAAAATATCGGGGACATCGGGAATTATTCGGCGAAGCTCGTCGCAAAGCTGAAGCGATCCCTTTTCTAAGAGATGTTCAGATCGCACAGCCCCTGAAGTTTCCCACATTGACGATCCGCATGGACCGCCAGAAGCTGGCGCAGATGGGGCTCGGGATCGAGAACGTTTCGCAGAGCATTTCCGACGCCACGGCTTCCTGCCGCTTTACGTTGAAGAATTTCTGGCTGGATGACACAAAACAATACACATACAACACCGAAGTCCAGGTACCCGAGTACCAGATGAATTCTCTTCAGCAGTTGAAGGAGATCCCAATCGTTCCCGGGAAGATGCGCCCGGTGCTGTCAGATGTCGCCGATATCCGGATCGACTCGCTCCCGGGTGAGTATGACCGGTCCGGTCCCCGCCGTTTTGTGACGATCAATGCGAACATCTATAAAAAGGACCTTGGTGCCGCAACGACTTCCGTTCAGAAGGCGATCGATGAGATGGGAGTTCCGCCGCGCGGTCTGGTAGCGGAGATGAAAGGGATGTCGGCTCTCCTGACGCAGACACTGAGTTCCCTGCAAAGCGGGCTGCTGGTAGCGATCGTGGTCATCCTGCTGCTTCTTGCTGCCAACTATCAGTCGTTTGGGTTGTCGGTCGCCGTACTATCAACCATCCCCGCCGTGCTGACGGGCTCGCTGCTGATCTTACTCGCAACCGGCGCTACGCTAAACCTGCAATCGTATATGGGCATCATCATGTCGGTCGGCGTCTCCGTGGCCAACGCTATCCTGATCGTCACCAATGCGGAGACGCTGAGGCTCGAATATCGCGATCCCTTCAAAGCGGCATCGATGGCCGCGAGTATCCGGCTTCGGCCCATCTTGATGACCTCCTTTGCCATGATCGCCGGGATGATCCCCATGGCAAGCGGACTTGGCGAAGCCGGCGACCAGAGCGCGCCCCTCGGCCGGGCGGTCATCGGCGGCCTGGCGGCATCGACGCTGGCGGCGCTCTACATCGTCCCGCTGGTGTATGGCTGGATCCAACAGAAACAATCTTATGATTCGGTCTCTCTCCTGCCGGACGAGCGGGAAGAGCCTCTAAACAAAAAAATATGATTCAATACCGCAACATGACAATTGCTGCAATACTTTTTGCAGTCGCGGGATGCTCCAACGGAAAAGGAGCTCCGCCGGGAACGGCATCGACGAGCGCCCCGCCTCAATCGCCTGCAGTCGAAACGCATGACTCTCCGAAAAGGAGCGCTCCCGCAACAGGTTAAACTGCCCGCCCAGCTGGCCGCTTTCGAAGAAGTATCCATTTTCCCAAAGGTCAACGGCTACGTGAAGGATGTCTTCGTAGACGTCGGCTCAGCCGTTCGCAAAGGCCAGCTGCTGATGACGCTGGAAGCGCCCGAACTGCAGCAGGCGACGACGCAGGCCCGCGAGCGTTATGCCCGCGCGAAACTGGACGCTACCATCAGCATCAGAACTACCGGCGAATGCTGCAGGCTTCACAAACGCCAGGGGCGGTATCTCCCATGAACCTGGCATCCCTGAAGGCAAAGGCGGACGCCGACAGCGCCCTCTGCAACGCGGAGAACGCCAATTGGCAAATGCAGGAAACCATGCAGGGCTATCTGAAAGTGACCGCGCCTTTCGATGGCGTGATCGCGGAACGCAATGTTCACCCCGGCGCCCTGGTAAGTGCAGAAAGCCACGACAACCGGCCGATGCTGGACCTCCGCCAAATCGACCATCTTCGGCTGCAGGTCGATATTCCTGAAGGGATTGCCGCCGGTTTGCGCAGCACCGATTCCATTGCCTTTTATCTGAGCGCCTATCCCGGGAGGAAGATGACGGGGCACATCAGCCGGAAGTCCCAGTTGGTTAACTCCCAGTTTCGCGCCGAACGTATGGAGCTCGACGTATACAACCATGACGGGAAATTAGCGCCGGGTATGTATGCGGACGTACTTTTCGATTCACGGGGCAATCCGGATGCTTATATCGTGCCGCGCGGCGCCGTAGTCACGTCTACCGAAAGAAAATATGTCGTTGCCATCCGCGATCATCGGACCGTTCGGATCGATGTCGCTACCGGTAATGAATCCGCCGATCAGGTGGAGATATCCGGAGACCTGCATCCGGGAGAAAGGATCGTCACCAATGCCAGCGACGATCTGCAGGAAGGTCTCGCCATAAAGTAGTAAATCAAAAAAAATTAAAACAATGAAAAAGTTAATCGTTCTTTTCGCCATCGCATTCGTTTCCGAAACCATGATCGCACAAGCCGGCCCGGCGACTACCGCGACCGTGCCGCCCGCAACGCCCGTGTCCGTACCCGTACTCCCCCCGCTCCATCTGTCAACAACCGCGCCGTCACTCCGCCGCAAGCCGTGATCGATTCCTTCAACGCACGTTTTCCCAACACGCCGGTAAAAAAATGGCTGGCGCGTCCAAAAGGATTCATCGCTGATTTTAAGCTGAATGGCCAGCAGCTCTTTGCCGACTATGGGCCCGACGGAACCTGGGTGGGCACCGAAACGCCGATCAAATTCCCCTTTCGCTTTCCCCATGATGTCAAGCAGGGCTGGCGGCACAGTGATTTCTCGGCCTGGTACCTGGTCAAAGCGTATCGGCTCCTGACACCGGGTCAGACACTCTATGCTTTGGACGTCAATAACTCGCCGCTCCTGGATGCGGAGCACATGTATAATTTCAATGAGGAGTTTTTCATCTACTTCTCCGAAGACGGAAAATTGGTTAGAAAGGACCGGCAATAGCCGGGCGAGCCGTGCAGCAAAAGGCCGGGCGGCTTCGCCGCCCGGCCTCGCTTTTATTCTTCGCGGCCGATCGCGTCCCTTAATGTACCATTGTTGTTAAAATACAGGACATAGTCATTTGCGGAAAGATCATGGAGATCGAACTCCAGGTTGGCGCCATAACTAACATGTAAAAGATAGAGCGTCTGATTAGATGGTTGCTGGACCCGTTCTATCTTATCGATAAAATATCCATCGTAACGGGATTTTGCCAATCCGTTCTGAACCGCGTCCGGTAGGTCGGCATTCGACCTCAGTCTGGTATCGGTACGCAGCCATGCGCCGTCGGGCGAATAGAAGGCCGATGATCGCTGCTCTTTCTTGTCGGTAAAATCTACCATATAGTCGTCCCCGCTCATCTCCCACGAGCCGATCTTCCCGGCGGGATACTGCCGCGAGAAGGCAGAAGAGACTTTTGCCGGAAGATCGCTTCGCCGGTTGGGGGCCGCCATGACTGCAAATTGAATCGCGAAAACAGCGACACCTGTAATCGCCAGTTTTATCCTTTTCATAACACATCATTTTAATTGGTTCTAAAAAAATAAATGATGCAATTTCTGTTCCCGCGAAGGCAGAGGGAGGGAAGATTTAAGGATGTTTTAACGCGTCCCGGATTTCGCGAATATCCGCTACCCCTTTTTCAGATCGTCATTCGTAACCGCCTTTTTCTGCCGCCCTTGTCTTTCCACCTTCAGCTTCCCAAGCGTCAGGCTCATATAAACGCGCAAACTCAGCGTGTGGCTGAGGTTCGTGGTCGACTGCGACAACCCGGGCGAACTGAGTTTGGTGGTGACCGCGATCCCGCGCGACAAAAAGTTTTCCGCCCCCAGCCCGATCGTCCCGCGCTTCCTGCCCAACTCCCGTTTCAGCGTAAGGCTGTAATAGGGGAAACCGGTCTGGTAGCCCTGTAAAAGAACCTGGCTCCCCCGGAAATAGCTGTATAGATAGAGTGAACAGCCTTTTGTAAACGTATAGCCTCCCGATAACCTTCCGCTGACAACCCAGCCGGTATTGTGGCCCCCGATGTCCGGCGAGGGTGACCCACCGGATGAGCCACCGGATGACCCGCCATTCAAATCTGTATAGTACAGATCCGCGCCGCCGCTTAGCGACAGTTTCCGGCCAAGGTCCAGGCTGGCAAAGAGGTCAAGTCCCTCGGTATGTTCCGTCCCGATATTGGCATAGGTCCGTTCGATGGTATCGCCGCCGCCAACCGGCAGGCTTACAGGTTCAATCGCCCCCGTCGTCCGACGCCAAAACATCGATCCCCCCACCGTCACGTCCCCGATCTCCGTATTATACCCCAGCTCGATATCGTCCGAATATTCCGCGCCCAATGCCGGATTTCCCGTCGACAAACTTCCCGGCGTAGCGGCCACGACATTCGGATTGAGGTACTGGATCGATGGTCGCTGGATGCGCCGCGTAATGCCCAGCTTGATCAGTTTCCCGTTGCGCAGCCGCCAGCCGAGATTTAGCGCGGGAACAAGGACCCCATAAGAAGGGATCGCCGGCAGTGTCAGCCCGGGACTGACCAATCCTGCACGGATCCCCGCATACTCATACCGCGCGCCTACCCGCAAACTCAACGGCGTGCGCGTCGTCAGGGTATATTCCAGGTAGGCCGCCGTCACGTTCTGATCATAGGTGAACCGGTTTGTCAATCCGGGTGAAGTCTCCGCGACATAGTTGTAATCACTGATCACCTGCCGGATAATATATTTCCCGCCGAACTCGAGCAGTTGGCCCGAATCCAGCGGCGTTTGATAATCCAGCTGCAGCGTAATTTCCTGGTTCGAGCTTCGGTCATTGTTTACTTCCTGCGCATTCGTAAATCCGCTCGTCCCATCCGTCCGGCTCAACAGCGTCAAAAAGCTCAATTCACGCCGGGACCGCCCAAAAGCGTGGGTGAAGTCGATGGTCGCATCAACCGTCCCCGATTGCCCCGTTATGGCTACCTGGTTCAACTCGATACTATCCAGCGCGGACCCGGTATAAAAACTACTGAGGAGGTTATCCTGGTAATTGTGCGTGTTGAACTGGCTATAACGAACCGTAGCGTTCAGAAAGTTATTCGTGTCGATGTCGTATTCCCACCCCAGGTTGTAGTTATCCGTGAGTTCGATTTTCCGCGTTGGCGCCTGCTGGCTGATCGTTTTGACGCCAACCGTCTGTACATTCTCGTAGGTCCCCGTGACATTATAAGTGGCCCGCCCGAAGCCACCGATGGAAAAAGACATCTTGTCATTATTGTACGCGCCGTTGATCCCCAGGAAGGAGGCCCTTGTTCCGATCGCCATATCGGGGTTGATCAGGATACCATAAAGCCGGTCCTGCTTCAAAACGATATTGATGATCCCCGCCGACCCGTCCGCGTCATATTTCACCGATGGCGATGTAATCACCTCGACGGACCGGATCTGATCCACCGGGATCTGTTTTAACGCATCCGCCAGATTGCCGGCAGTAATCATAGAAGGTTTTCCATTGATCAGGATCTTGACATTCGCGCTTCCGCGCAGGGTCACATTCCCGTCGATGTCTACCGAGAGCAGGGGCACACGCCGCAGCGCATCCGTCGCATCTCCCCCTGTGAGCGACTTGTCCCGCTCCACATGGTATATCGTCCGGTCCAGTTTCTCCTCGATCAGCGCGCGTTTCCCTTTCACTACGACGACCTTTAATGTTTTCGCCGGCAGCGAATCCTCCCTGGCCACGGACACCGAATCCTTCGCCTTCCCGGGAGCGGTTTGCCCCGAGACCTGAAAAACCCAGGCCATCCACAGACAAAAGAATATCACCCGCTTCATAATGATCAGCAAAATAGCGGAAAGGACCCGGTCGTTTGACCCCCTTGTACCCGTTGCCCGGAATACTTGACGGATCGGCCTTAAAAATTGACCGAACTGACGCACCCGATTCGGCGGGACCCGCTGATTAGATTAACTTGTAGCGATAACGGTTCACCATGGCGCTTTTGAAAAACTTAGGTAACTACAGAAATTTCGGGCTTCTGATCATTCGCGTAGGTCGATGACCTTGTATAAGAAGCGCGAACTCCTGCTTCATACCGCCTTCTGGGCGGTATATGCGTCTTTTATGGTCAACCATATCACTTCCTATCAGACCGGACCGCGGATCCATTGGGGTCATGTGATCGGCTCGTCGCTGATCAGCGTATCTTATCTGTTTATCCTCTCCTATTTCAATTACTTTTACCTGATCCCCGTCTTCCTGCTTCGAAAAAAGGTCGGCGGTTATATCGTCCTTTTCTTCGTATCGTTCGCGGTCCTGGTTTTACTCCGCGTCGCTGCGGAGACCCTTGCCTTCGGCCAGTCCTGGGAGGCCCAGGCGCTGGGTCGGACGCAGTTGATTATCCAGTCGACGGTGAGCGATCTGTTTATTGTCCTGTTCATCGCTTTGCTGCGGTTTGCCGCCGACTGGCCCGCGCTGGAATCCCGCCGCCGCCAGCTCGAGACCGAAAAGCTAAACGCCGAGATCAAGTTCCTCAAGGCACAGGTCAACCCCCATTTTCTGTTCAATACCCTCAACAACCTGTATTATCTTTCCACGATCAAATCCGACACCGCGCCCCTCATCATCGCCAAACTCTCCGAAGTCATGCGGTATATGATCTACGATTCCAACCACGAACAGATCACCCTCGACAAGGAGATCGAATACATGCAACACTACATCAGCCTGGAGCGCCTCCGGCTGAAAGAGGGCATCCCCCTGGAACTGGAAGTTGCCGGTCGCACCGACATGCTCATCTCCCCCCTTATCCTGATCACTTTTCTCGAAAATGCGTTTAAACATGGGATCAGCAACGGAACCGACCACTGCTGGATCAGGAGCCGCCTCCAGGTTGACGATACCCGTTTACGCTATACGATTGCCAACAGCAAAGTCAAAACGCCCGCTTACTCCAATGGCGACGGCATCGGATTGACCAATGTCAAAAGAAGGCTTGAACTTAGCTATCCGGGCAAACACCAACTCCGGATCGACGACCGCGAAGATTCCTGGTGCGTCACGTTAACCATCGACCGCTCATGACAATCCGCTGCCATATCATCGACGACGAACCCATGGCAAGCAAGCTCCTCCAGCTCCACGTCAGCAAACTTCCGTTTCTTCAACTCGTCGCCGTCAGCGACAACCCCATCCGAGCCCTTGAATCCCTCAAGACCACCCCGGTCGATCTTTTGTTCCTTGACATTCGCATGCCCGGGATGACCGGTCTCGACCTTCTCGAAGCCCTCCCCAGCCGGCCGCTCGTTATCCTCACCACCGCCTTTTCCGAATTCGCCCTCCGGAGTTATGATTTCGACGTTGTCGACTATCTCCAAAAACCCATCACCTTCGAACGCTTCGCCAGGGCAGTCGGCAAAGCGGCACAGCGTTTTGCGGGTACGGGATCCGGTAACGAGACGTCCGCCGACCCCGACTATATCTTTGTAAAGGACGGCACTCGTTATGTCAAAGTCGATATCCACGATATTCTCTTCATCGAAGGCCTCAAAAATTACGTCAGCATCCACACCCCCACCCAAAAGATCGTGACCCTCCAACGCCTAAAAGCGCTCGAAGACCTGCTGCCTCCCGACAAGTTCATCCGCGTCCATAACTCCTATATTGTCGCCAAGACCGCGATTGCCAGCGTAAAGGACAACGAGATCGACATCGGCAGCGTCCGGATTCCCATCGGCGAAACCTATCTCAAGTCATTTATGGATTTTATCGACGGGCGGCATCTCCGGTAGTCAACGCCCATTATTCTCCAGCACTACACGTATTGAATCCTTTCCAAGGGTTCCGCGCAGCAGCAGTCTACCGCTGTCGGCGGGGAGCAGGAAACCGTTGAACTCCGGCTTATTGCCGGGTTTGTCCCATTTTATCTCCAGCCGGTTGTCCTCCTTTGTATATTTCCCAAACCAACTTCTTTGCTGCGCGTTAAATTCAAAGACGCAGCGATTCCCGATGTCAAAATAGACAAGCGTCAGCACACTGTCCGCGCAATTAACCGGGTGGAGATCCTGCTGATCTACCCGCAGTTGTTTGACTTCATACTTGCCCGTGAGCTGCGGGTTTCTATCCCGTCCCGGATGCAGCGCAATCGCCACCAACGGGATATAGACGATCGAAAGACGAAGGACCATTTTTGCAAGCCGGGAGAAATGCACGACCGGCAGGCTGCTTTTTGCGACGAAAAAGAACTCCTTCAGACGATCGAATTCGATAAACAGGAAATACAAGGTTCCCGCTAACATGATGGACGTATGAAAGACCACCCCACCGCCGATCTCATAAAAAATGTTCATCAACAGGATGTTCGCAAGTATGGGCAGAAGCACAAAGACCCCAACCAGCGTTGTCCTGCGAAAAAGCAGCAGCATTGCGCCAACGATCTGAAGAGCGCCCAAAATACACCCGAATACGTAGGAATGGCCGTAGAACGTCCAGAACAACTGGGATGGCGTGAAGCTGCTATACGGCAGATCAAGCTGATACAGCGGCATCACCAGTTGCCGGTGACAAATTTTTGCCCACCCAAACTCTGCCAGGTCGAACGCCACGCCATAGCGGATCAGCCCTTGCCAGAAAGAAAGCGTGGCCGGTTTGTTGGTCTTACGGGCCTGCCAAATAAGACTGTAAACTATAGCAACCGCGACCGCGAAAAAAGGGATCGATGAATACAGCCGGATCGGCGCGTATGCTCTAAGATAAGTTATACAAAAGCGAAAGCTGGTTTCGCCGATGACCAAACCCGCAATGACGCAGGTAATCAGTTTCTTGACAAAGGACATTCTTCGATGATTAATAAATACGCGAATCTCGATAGAAACAAGTAACTTTTAAAAATTTTGTTCTTATGCCGAAGCCAAACGTATTTCTAAAAGATCGCACGAGAGAAGATGTTATTGGCCTGAGCTTGCTTTTAGGATTGACCGACAAAAATATCCTGCCGGCAACGGTTCCGGAAAATGACTTATTTGAGAAGTAAGACCGTTACAGTTACCGTTACAACCCTGAAAAATGGACTTTTTGATATGGAGGTAACCCATAATAAGGTCATGGATGAGCCAACCGAAAAACTAGCTGGTTTGATTGCCGCCAAGCGCAAGGGCCGCAAAAAGTAGAATCAAACTCAAATCCGGGCCGGAAAATGACGTAGGTTTGCCCAAAACATACCCGCCCCCGCACATGACCGTCTTTCTCTTCTCGGGTCTTATTTTTGCAGGCGCCCTCTCGGCAGGTTTGCTGGGGTCGCTCACCGGTCTTGGCGGCGGCGTAGTCCTCATCCCCCTCCTCACCCTCCTTTTTCACGTCGACATCCACTATGCCATCGGCGCTTCGCTGATCAGCGTGATCGCCACCTCTTCCGGCGCGGCGGCGGCCTATGTCCGCGATGGCATCTCCAATATCCGCCTGGGCATGTTCCTCGAAGTGGCGACGACGGTCGGCGCGGTCACCGGCGCCAGCCTGGCCACGCATCTGTCCACAGCGATGATCGCAATCATTTTTGGCACCGTACTGATCCTTTCGGCCATCCTCTCCTTTTTCAAAAATCAGGACAACCTTGTCACGGGTCCGGGCAGCCGCCTGGCTCAATGGCTAAAGCTCGCGAGCAACTACCCGACCCCGGAAGGAAGACAGGACTACACGGTCAAGAACGTCATCGGGGGTTTCCTGACGATGAATATCGCGGGAGTTTTGTCCGGGATGCTGGGCATCGGTTCGGGCGCGTTGAAAGTGCTGGCGATGGACAATATCATGCGGGCGCCCTTTAAGGTCTCAACCACCACAAGCAATTTCATGATCGGAGTGACGGCCGCGGCCAGTGCAGGCATCTACCTGAAAAAAGGATATATCGACCCCGGCTTGTCGATGCCGGTGATGCTTGGCGTCCTGACCGGCGCCTTCATGGGTTCGAGGATCCTGACTGGGCGAAGGTGCCGCAGCTCAAAAAGATTTTTGCCGCCGTGATCGGCCTCCTCGCGATCGAAATGATCTATAACGGTATCCACCACACGATCTGATCATGAGAGCGATAAAAAACATGGAAGGAATAAAGAAAAAGATCCAGGACAAAGACCTCGAGCTCATCATCGGCCAGTTGCTGCGATATGGCGTGCTGCTTTCCTCCCTGGTCGTAGCGGCAGGCGGGATCGTCTACTTCATCCGCCACGGATATCAACAACCGGCTTTCGATACCTTCCGGGGCGAACCCGACAAAATGCGAAAACCGCTGGAGATGCTGAAGGCCATCGGTCATGGCGAAGGCAGGCCCCTTATCGCGTTTGGGCTGCTGCTGCTCATCCTCACGCCGATCGCCCGGATCGCCTTTTCTATCATCGGCTACCTCCTGGAAAAGGACTATCTCTATGTACTGATCACTGGCTTCGTCCTGGCGGTCATCCTTTTGAATTTCTGAGCTCCACGGAGGCCCATCGCGACCCGGTAAACATCGCTCATTTATTCGTCTTTATTCTTCCTCTTCCTCATATTCACTGACTTGCTCTTCTGCCGCCGGCTGCTGGTAAAGACTTTCGAATTGGGCGGCCGTGTCTTCATCGACTTCCTCGACAAGCTTGTAGATCGTCTCCTCCTGCAATTTAAAAAAGTCTTCGGTCTCCGGCAGATAGCTGCGAAGGAGCACCGTTTCCCTGGTCTCGAGGATCACTGAAACGAGCTCGATATCTGATTCCTCATCTACCTGGATCAGATAATACGTGTTGGGCTTCAATTCGCCGAAACTGGCCATAGTGATTTGATTTAATTGGTCTGTAAAGTTCCGTTTTTCGCCATATCTCCCGATTGAGTAGGAGGCGCAGGATTATTTCCTGCGCCGTCCCCTCACACCACCGTACGTACGGGTCCGTATACGGCGGTTTGTCAGAATAGTTTCCCTTGGTATTCCGTTTTCCAGTGGTAGTAGTTATAAAATCCCACATATCCCAGCCGCTGGAGCCTTGCGTTGGTGACCGTTGTGCTGGTGGCCGGGTGGTTGCCCATCCGGTAGCATCCCCAGCTGCTGTTTCCCCATCGTTCGGCATTACGCTGACTAGCACCCAGTTTTCGCAGGTTCCTGATCCGCGTCCATGGACCCTTCCACTGTTTCCATATCCCCGTCCTGATCCGGTGGCGAACCATTTCGTCCAGGGCTCGCATCACGCTCTTGGCCCGGGCTATCCGAAAATAATTGACCCATCCTTCTATCACCACTTCCAACTTCTTTATCTTCTCTCCGGCATTGGATGGATCACTACGTTTCGTCTTTGACCGGATTTTCTCTTTTATCCGTCTCAGGGCTTTAGGGGCTATCCTCACCTCCCATTGCCCCTTGCTGCGGTAAAAGGAAAACCCTAACAGGTTGCTTTGCTGCCCCTGGCTTACCTGTGTCTTTTCCCGGTTCACCCGCAATTTCAGCTTCTTTTCTATGTATTCAGTGATACTCTCCTTTACCCGTTGGGCAGCTTTTTCACTTCCTACATACAGGCTTAGATCGTCCGCGTAGCGCACAAAACTATGACCCCTTCCTTCCAGTTCCCTGTCCAGTTCGTCCAACATGATATTACTCAGGATGGGCGACAGAGGACTACCTTGCGGTGTACCTTCCGTCCGGGGGCCTACCAGCCCTCCTTCCATGATGCCGCTGTTCAGATGGCTCCGGATCAACTTTAGCGTTCGCTTGTCGGCTATCCGTTTAGCCAGCAGTCCCATTAGCTTGTCATGGTTCACCCGGTCGAAGAATTTATCCAGATCCATTTCCACGACCCATATCTTCCCTTCGTCCAGATACTTCTTCGCCTGTTCCACTGCCTGATGCGCGTTGCGACCTTCCCTGAACCCGTAGCTGTTTTCCGAGAACCCGGCGTCGTACTGTCCGCTTAGCCATTGATGGATCGCCTGGCCTATCAGCCGATCCACGACGGTTGGGATGCCTAACGTCCTGGTCCCTCCTGATGGCTTGGGTATTTCTACCCTTCGCACAGGGCTGGGAAGATACCTGCCTTCTAAAATACTTTGTTTCAGCTTCCTCCAGTTGGCCTCCAGCCATTCGTGGAGTTCCGCTGTCTGCATACCGTCCACACCTCCGGCTCCCTTGTTGCTTGTTACCTGCTGCAAGGCTTTGGTGATGTTCCGATAATCAAGTATTTCTTCCAGCATACTACTACTAAAAAAAAAGTCTACACCGGCATTGTCCTTATTCGTCGCATAATTCGGCTCAACTTCCTTTCGGGGCTTTCCGCTTCCGGCTTCCAGCTCACTCCGAAAGTTCTCTTACGCGGTTCAGTTGTCTCCGCTTCGTTACAGACTTCCTAATTTCTTTGCCATTCCAACATTCAGCCCTTCGGCTTGTCCGTGAGGCTTCCGTCTTTACCCTTTCGCTTCGGGAGACGGCTCGTTTCCTGCCTACTATGGCCTCGGCTGACTTCTGCTCCTTGACGATGATTCGTCGGCAGACCTCCCAGGGTAAGTCTATCCGCTTTCCGTTCATGCAGCCTCTGCATCTACAGGGTGGTATCCCGTACAGTATCGGACTTTTGACTTATGGCGTCATCATCCACACTACCCCGCCTCCTATGCAGTTTCTGTTCGTAGGCTCGAACGTTTGCCGCCGGCTTCCTTCAGATTCGTGGTCGCCCACGACACCCTTGCCCTTGGCTAAAGCTTCCTACTGTAAAGCGCCTTCGGGACTTTCACCCTATAGCCGATAGACATGCCTGGCACACCAAAAAAAATCTGGCCACTCAACGTGGCCAGATTAAGTCTTTAACACCGAACCGGAACTATTGTTTAGCTACCGCTTTGGTTGCTTTTCTTGTTTTTTTTACCCTGTTCTTTTTTGCAGTCTTTTCCCGCTTCTTGGTGATCTTCACCAAATCGCGGCTGATCAATTTACTGAATTGACGGATATGGGTAGCCAAAGCCTTCTCCCCCAGCTCCTTTTTGTAATCTGCCAATGCGCCCGCCACCTTGTCACCGATCTCCTTCCGCACTTTCTTCTTCGGCGACAGCTCAGGAGCGGCTGTTTCTTGTTAAGTCATACGAATAACGATTTTTGATAATAATTTAGTAACATAAAAATAATATTTAGTGGACAAACCCCAATGTTAAGTTTTTCCGGGGGAGGCGGCATTCTCCTGACATAAGGCTGTCACCAGCCGGTCGTTATTTTGGACCAAAATCAATTAACTCACTCAAAAACCGTCATTTATGTCAACGATCGAACCGCTGCTGAAAGAGCTCGAACAGGAAGCCCGGACCACCCGCAAAATGCTCGAAAGAGTGCCCACCGCCTATTTCGACTGGCAACCCCACCAGAAAAGCATGTCCGTCCAGCGCCTCGCCACCCATATCGCCGAGCTTCCGGGTTGGGTCACCATGGCCATCACGACCGACGGATTGACTTCGCCACCGGTCCCTATCAGCCCGAAACAATCAACAATACCGCGGAACTATTGGACTATTTCGACCGGTCCCTCGCGGACGGCCGCGAGCACCTGATCGCCGTAACCGAAGAGACCCTTGCCGAACCCTGGACCCTCCGCAACGGGGAAGAAGTCCTGCAGGTGGCCACCAAAGGCGAGATCGTCCGGATGGCTTATTGCCAGATCGTCCATCACCGGGCCCAGTTGGGAGTATTCCTGCGGCTACTGGATATTCCAATCCCCGGCAGCTATGGCCCAAGCGCGGACGAAATTGAGGATTACTGGAACCTATACGAATAATCTTCCAAAACCTTATCTCGCGTCCGCGCATCCAGGAATTCGCCGGTAAGCTGGCTGATGTGAAAATTAGGGAATGTCTGCAGGGTGCTGGCATGCGAAATCCGTGCCTTGTCAGCGTGTCCGAGAAAGCGGCAGGGGCAAAGACGAGGGCGGACCCACCACTCGCAGTCACCACCCCGTAAGACTATCCATCGGGATTCGCCGGACCGGTACCGGACTATAGAATTCGATCGAATAGTTGACCGGCGCCTCCTGCAGCAGAAAGCAACTCGTGCGCATCCGGTCTGTTTCGCCCGATCCAGCTGCCCCGCCTGTGTACCTGCCTGGTAACGCAAGATCGCCGGATAAAGCACAAAGTTTACAAACTAAAGACCAGCAAGGCGAGCCAGAAACTCCGCGTAAAGGGCGCCGCTAATGCGACACGCCGCGGAACAGAGCGAAAGGCAGCAGTGACCCGGCCGCGATCGCCGCCAGCAAGACCACGTTGTGCGGGAAATAGAACACCCAGGCCAGCACCAGCAGGAGCCCGGGCAGAATGATATTGATGATGCCCTGAACAAGCCGACAAACCGGCGGGTGCCGTTCCGGCGGATGCCATAGAGCCAGGCCGCCGTCAGGATCGCAAAAAACGGAAAAAGGATATTGAGATAATGCGGCAGCTGGAACCGGGAAAGCGAAAAGAGCACAAAGCTCGCAAGGACCGCGCCGGCGCAGATCCAGTCGCCGGGCGCCATACGCCGGAGGTCTTGCATCGGCGGATAACCGCCGCATACAACAGCATGGACCAGGGAAGAAAAGCCCAGAGCAGCGTATGGAAATAAAAGAAAGGATCACCACTGCCTTTGATGGGGCCGGTGTTGAAAAACCGGCCGAACTGACTATCCCAGAAGAAAAAGCGGATACCCGAGACGCCGGTTCGTCCAAAGACCTGTTTCTCCGGGTGCCGGTCGAACTGCGACATAAAGACAATACAATTCCGGTACGGTGAATAGCGCGGTCAGGATGATGGCGATCCACCAGCGGATGTTCCGGAATTGGTCCCATTCCTTACCGATGATCCAGTCCAGGACAAATCCGGCGCCGATCGTCAGCAGCACGAATGGTCCTTTGGTCATCAGCGCCGCAGCCGACAACACCGACCCCGCCAGCAGATGCAGCCAGGGCCGCACCGAGCGGTGCTCCGGGGAACGCGGGTCCTGTATTCGTGAACTCTTATAGAAATGATAAACCGCCCCGATAATCAGCCCGGTCAGATAAGGCTCGGCCCGGACATCGTTGTTGGAGATGACAAGATGCGCGGCGGATACATAGATAAGGGTCGCAAGTTGGGCCACCGGTTTCCCGTATAGCGACAGCGCGAGCCGCCAGGTATACCAAGCCCCGGCAGCCCCAGAAAAGCAGCGCCGGAAATTTGTAGGCGAAACCGTTGATCCCAAAGACGCGCATGCTCAGCGCCGCCATCCAAAACGGGAAATGCGGCTTGTCCAGCCAGTCCCTCCCATCCACGTACAGATCGACAAAGTTCCCTGAACGGGCGATCGTTTTGGCAATAGTCGCATATAGCGCACCGTCAGGTTCGAGAATGGGGATGAGCAGGCCGCCGGCATTCACCAGGATCGCCGGGATCAGCAGCGGGACAAACCACTTTTGCAGCCAGGTCTCCCACTCCGCCTTGTGTGGATCGGTGATCACGCAGCAAATATAAGGCGCTGGCGCGCCTCCCAGTAAACAAAAAGCCGGAACATACCCAGCCCCGTTAGAAAGCCGAATACGGCTCCGGCGAGAATATCGAAAGGATAATGTTTGCCGACATAGATCTGCGCATAGCAGATCGCACGCCGCCCAAACCCAAAGCCAACTCCATTTCCGCCCGTTCATTTCCCGGATGGAGAAATACCAGAACGCGGCCAGCCCGAAATGGTTGGCGGCATGATTGGAAGGCATGGAATAGAGACCGCCGCAATCTACGAGCCCGCGGATCATGCCCTGGCAGATCGGGGTCATGACAAGGGCGCGAAGCCGGCCGAAAAGCGGTTTCAGCAATTGGGCGGCAACCGTATCGGTGATGGCAAAGGTTAACAGGGTCAGGATGATAAAGGGCCACGCCTTTGGCCTTACCCTGACGAAAAGAATAAACAGCATGAACGCGTAAAGCGGCACCCAGGTCAGCGGCTCTCGCAGGATAGGCATTATCTTGTCCAGCATCGGACCGTCCGTGTCATGCTGGATGAGTACAAACAGCACTCTTGTCCAAATGATCCAGCCAGTTTAACCAGGTGCATGAACAGGAGATTTTACCGCAATAAAACTATACTGATTCCCTCGGGATCGGGTTGCTCGGGGATTATGATTGCGTTAAAAATCTTCCTGAATCTGAAGCACGCCGGCAGCCGGCGGAGGCGATAATGTTAAGTTAATGTTCTGATAACCATGGGATCATATATGCACGATACCTTTGACAAACCCATTAAAATGAAATTATTCCTCCCTTACCTCCTGGCTTTGCTATGCCGCCCGCACATCCGCACAGGACCCGCCTCCCTCTCCTGCCGACCACGCGAAAACAAAAAAATTATTCATCATCACGATCGACGGATTCCGGTGGCAGGAAGTCTTCACCGGCGCCGATCCGCTGCTCGTCGACAAACCCGGACTATGTCAGGGATACCTTGCTGACCCGCCAACTGTATTGGGACAGCTCCGCGCAGAGACCGCCGAAAGAAGCTGATGCCTTTCTTCTGGAGCACCGTCGCCCGCAGAGGGGCGGATCTATGGGAACCGGCTGTTGGGGAATAAAATGAATGTCCGGAATTTCTATAAGATCTCCTATCCGGGCTATAACGAAATCTTCACGGGTCATACCGATGCCTTTAACAGTCCCAATCTTCCCGATGGAAAATCCGCACGTGAATGTGCTGGAATACCTGAACAACAGCCGGGAATATAAGGGTAAGGTAGCCGTCTTTACTTCGTGGAATGTATTTCCCTTTATTTTGAACCAGGTCCGGAGCGGGCTGCCCGTGAACAGCGGCTATGCGCCCGCTGGCGGAGAAAGGAGATCCGGAAGCGGGCTGATCGACAGCGTACAGGCAGTCCATGCAGCACAGCAAGACCCGGCATGACCTGCTGACCTTTCTGACCGCCAGAGAATATATCGAGCAGCACCATCCGTCCGTCCTCTTTCTGGGTTTGGGGGAAACGGACGAGATGGCGCACGCAGGCCGCTATGATCTTTATTTGCAACAGGCGGCCGATATCGACCGGATGATCGCGGATCTGTGGTATCTGGTGCAAACCGATCCATATTACCGCGACAGCACGACCTTCCTGATCACCACCGATCATGGCCGGGGCTGGAAGCCGAACAAATGGACGACACATGGCTTCTGGGCGCAGGGTTCCGGCGAGATCTGGATGGCGGTCCTGGGCCCCGATATCCTGCCCGGCCGGCGAAATGCGGTCGCGCGGCCAGGTCTATCAAAAGCAGCTGGCGGCCACCATCGCGGCCCTGCTGGGTGATCCGGTTGCGCCGGGACATCCGCCGGGACACCCGATCGATCTGCCTTCGCGCTGGTCCCCCGCCTGTTGGCGGGACAGCCCCAGTCGGGCTGCGCACCGGCCGGACAATCACAAACCCGGGCAGATAGGCCGGAACGGATGGGCGAAAAATCCTATTTTTGCGCAAAATCTTAAGATTCTGCGCATGGCGTTTAGTTCCTTCCTCCAGCTTTTCACTCCAAAAGACAGGGTTTTTTACTCCTTATTTGAACAAGTGGCGGACAGCGTCGGCAGGATGGGTAAACTGATGAAAGAGGTCGTTGCGGAGCCGGATTTTGACAAACGGGCGGCCCTGATCGCGCAGGTAGAGGACCAGGAGCATGTCAACGACGACCTGACCCATCGCATTTTTACCGAGCTGGGCCGGAATTTCATCACTCCCTTTGACCGGGAGGATATCCATTACCTGGCCAGCGCGCTGGACGATATCTGCGATTATATTTTTGCCACGGCAAAAAAGATCAATTTTTATCGCGTCAATCCCAATGATACAGGTATCCAGAAACTGGCCGATCTGATCGACCAGGGAACCACCCAGATCCAGATTGCGGTGAAGGAGCTGCGGAATATGCGGCATATGCGCAAGATCACCGATGCGCTGGTGAAGGTCAATAGCATCGAGAACCAGGCCGATGACATTTTCGATCTCAGCATCGAGCGGCTGTTCGAGACCGAGCCCGATGCCAAGGAAGTCATAAAGAAGCGTGAGATCTACCAGGTGATGGAAATCGTTACCGACAAATGTGAAGATGCCGCTAACGTGATCGAGTCCATCATCATTAAATATGCATAACGCCCTATGAGTTTCCTGGTTATCATTATCATCCTGGCGTTGATATTCGATTATATCAATGGCTTTCATGACGCGGCCAATTCGATCGCCACGATCGTTTCGACCAAGGTATTGACGCCATTCCAGGCCGTGCTCTGGGCGGCCGTCTTCAATTTCGCCGCCTTTTTTATTTCCCGCTATGTGGTGGGTGAGTTCAAGATCGGCAATACCATCGCCGCCTCGGTCAATAAGGATTTTATCAACCTGGAGGTGATTTTTTCCGGGCTGATCGCGGCGATCGCCTGGAACCTGCTGACCTGGTGGTTCGGCATCCCTTCCAGCTCTTCCCACACGCTGCTGGGAGGGTTCATGGGCGCGGCGCTGGCGCATGCCGGGGCGTTCAGCCGCCATGGCGAAGCGGTCATCAACTATGCCAAGGTCGATCCCCACCTTTCTGTTCATCTTCCTGGCGCCGCTGATCGGCATGATAGTCGCCTTTGTGATCACGCTGCTCATCCTGAATATTTGCCGCCACGCCAATCCCTATAAGGCCGATAACTGGTTCCGGCGGTTGCAGTTGGTGTCTTCCGGTCTGTTGAGCCTCGGGCATGGCGGCAACGACGCCCAAAAGGTCATGGGGATCATCGGGGCGGCCATGATCTGGTATAGCAAATCACAAGGACATGACATGAGCTTTACAGCAATTCATCGACGCGAATATGTGGGTGCCGCTGGCGAGCTTCACCGCGATCGCCCTCGGCACGATGAGCGGCGGCTGGAAGATCGTCAAGACCATGGGCACGCGGATCACCAAAGTGACCCCGCTGGAAGGGGTAAGCGCCGAAACGGCGGGCGCATTCACCTTATTCCTGACCGAAAAACTGGGGATACCCGGTCAGCACGACACATACCATCACCGGAGCGATCATCGGGGTTGGCGCAACCAAACGTCTTTCCGCCGTAAGATGGGGCGTCACGATCAATTTGCTCTGGGCCTGGATATTGACCATTCCCGTCAGTGCGCTGCTGGCAGCAGTCGTGTATTTTATCATTAACTTGTGGCCTAACTGGGCGGAGCCCGGTTAGCACCGCAAGGTGCAGACATTAAATGGAAAAAAATTGGGCACCAATTTTTTGTCGAACTTAAAATGAAAAAGGACTAATTAATGAAAGGAATTATTCTTGCAGGTGGATCCGGCACGCGGCTGCATCCGATCACATATGCCATCAGCAAGCAGATCATGCCTGTCTATGACAAGCCGATGATCTATTACCCCTTATCCACGTTGATGCTGGCGGGGATCCGGGAGATCCTGATCATTTCCACCCCGCATGACCTGCCTTTATTCAGAAAGCTATTTGGCGACGGATCCGCGCTGGGTCTGTCCTTTACCTATGCGGAACAACCCCTGCCGAACGGGCTGGCGCAGGCCTTTGTTATCGGCGAATCCTTTATCGGGAACGACGACGTGGCGCTGGTGCTGGGTGACAATATCTTCTACGGCGCGGGTCTGGGCGAACAGCTGGAAAGGAATACACGGCCGGATGGCGGCATCGTTTATGCTTACCGGGTAAGCGATCCCGAACGATATGGGGTAGTGGAATTCGACGCGGACAATAAAGCGATCTCCATCGAGGAGAAACCGGCCGAAGCCCAAAAGCAATTTTGCCGTTCCGGGCCTCTATTTCTATGACAATAGCGTCGTCGGGATCGCAAAGATCGCTCAAACCTTCGGCAAGGGGCGAATACGAGATCACCGACGTCAACAGGGAATATCTGCGGCAGGGCAAGCTGAAGGTGTCGATCCTCGACCGGGGAACGGCCTGGCTGGATACCGGAACTTTCGATTCGCTGATGCAGGCCACGCAGTTCGTGCAGGTCATCGAACAACGGCAGGGGATCAAAATCGCCTGTATAGAGGAGATCGCCTGGCGGAAGGGTTTTATCGATTCCGTCCAACTGGAGAAGATCGCCCAGCCGTTGCTGAAAAGCGGCTATGGCCAATACCTGATCAATCTTATTACAATCAGGATAAAAAATAATCTATGCAAAAGATCCTTGTCACCGGCGGATGTGGCTATATCGGTTCCCATACCATTGTAGACCTGGTTGCCAACGGCTTTGAAGTCATTTGCGTCGATAACAATGTCCGCTCTTCCCCCCGGATACTCGAAGGCGTGGAAAAGATCACCGGAAAAAAGATCAAGAATTACAAGGTCGATCTGTGCAACTATGACGATACGTTCGCCATCTTCCAGGAGAATGAGAATATTGCCGGGATCATCCATTTCG
Organism: uncultured Chitinophagaceae bacterium; assembly: GCA_963846405.1. Taxonomy (GTDB): domain Bacteria; phylum Bacteroidota; class Bacteroidia; order Chitinophagales; family Chitinophagaceae; genus Puia. The sequence continues at coordinate 578,032 of CAWJVU010000001.1, forward strand.
CGGCCTATAAGGCGGTCGGCGAATCCGTCGAACAACCGCTGATGTATTTCGAGAACAACCTGCTTTCGCTGATCAACCTGCTGAAATGCGTGCAGGAGTTCGGCATCCCCCATTTTGTTTTTTCCTCCTCCTGTACGGTCTATGGCAATCCCGGATGTGATCCCCGTAACGGAACTGACCCCGCCCAAACCGGCAGAGTCCCCATATGGATATACCAAACAAATGGGCGAGCAGATCATCAACGAATTCTCCAAAGCGACCACGCATACCAAGATGCATCCTGCTGCGATATTTCAATCCCGTCGGGGCGCATCCCAGCATCCTGATCGGCGAGATGCCGGTCGGCCGCCCGGCCAACCTCGTGCCGGCGATCACGCAAACCGCGATCGGCAAACTTCCGCAGATGACCGTATATGGCGACGATTATCCGACCCGTGACGGCTCCTGTATCCGTGACTTCATCCATGTCTGCGATATCGCCCATGCGCATACCCTGGCGATGCAATATATGCTGGATGGAAAGATCGTGAAGAATGCGGAAGTCTATAACCTGGGGACCGGCAATGGCGTCACCGTGCTGGAAGCCATCCGGGCCTTTGAAAAAGTAAGCGGCGTCAAATTGAATTATGTGATCGGCCCCCGCCGGCCCGGTGACGTGATCGCCATCTATGCCAACAATGATCTCGCCCGGAAACAGTTGGGATGGAAGACCGAATACAGCCTGGAAGAGATGATGGCGACGGCCTGGAAATGGGAGCAGAAGCTAAAAGCGGACGAGAAGTTCTACAATGGAAAGTTTTCCAAGCTCAACTAAGAAGTTTCCACGGCTTGAATAGGTAGCGATTTTTTTTCGAAACCTTACATTTGTAGCGCTAAAAAAAACAGAATTAATGCTAAAAGACATTCAAGTCACCGGACAGAAAGACACTCGCAGCGGATTTGGAGATGGGATCGTAGAAGCAGCCCGTAAGAACCCCGATATCGTCGCGCTCACCGCCGATCTGCTGGGCTCGATGAAACTGAACCAGTTCATCAAGGAATTCCCCGAGCGGTTCGTACAATGCGGCATCGCCGAAGCCAATATGATCGGCATCGCGGCAGGGCTGACGATCAATGGCAAGATCCCCTTTACGACTACTTTCGCCAATTTCTCCACGGGCCGGGTATATGACCAGATCCGCCAGTCTGTCGCTTATTCCGGAAAGAATGTAAAGATATGCGCGTCCCATGCGGGGGTAACCCTCGGCGAAGACGGCGCTACCCACCAGATCCTGGAAGATATCGGGCTGATGAAAATGCTGCCGGGCATGACCGTGATCGTGCCTTGCGACTATAGCCAGACAAAGGCGGCAACGCTGGCGATCGCCGATTACGCCGGGCCCGGTTTATCTGCGTTTCGGCCGGCCGGTATGGCCGATCTTCACCGATAAGCTGCCCTTCGAGATCGGGAAGGCCCAGATCTTTTCCGAAGGAACGGACGTGACCATCTTTGCCTGCGGACACCTGGTCTGGAAAGCGATCGAAGCCGGCAGGATCCTCGCAGGAAAAAGGCATTTCGGTCGAACTCATCAACCTCCATACGATCAAGCCGCTGGATACCGAGGCCATCCTGCAATCCGTTCAAAAGACCGGTTGTGCCGTCACCGCGGAAGAGCACAATATTATCGGTGGGATGGGCGACGCGGTTGCACAAACCCTGGCCCGGCATTTCCCGGCGCCGATCGAATATGTAGGCACGAATGATACATTCGGCGAAAGCGGCACTCCCGCGGAGCTGCTGGTGAAATATGGGCTGGATACCCCGAATATCGTCGCAGCCGCGGAGAAGGTTATAGGAAGAAAAAATAAATAGCTAACTTTATGGGGGTGACCATCCAAGATACCGAGTTGCTTTTGCAATTCCGGGATCCTGCCACCAGGGAAAAGGCCTTTACGGCTATCATAAAGAAATACCAGGAGAAGCTGTATTGGCATATCCGGCGGATGGTGGTGGAGCATGAAGACGCAAACGACGTATTACAAAATGTATTTATACGTGTTTGGAATGGGCTGGAGAATTTCGGGAAGATTCCCAGCTGTATACCTGGCTATACCGGATCGCCACCAATGAATGTCTGAGCTACCTGGAACAGCAAAAGCGAAAATCCTCCGCTTCCCTCGATGAAATGGAAACCGGGCTAAGCAACAAGGTCGATAGCGGACAAGTACTTCGATCCGAACAAGTTGGAATGGAAGCTTCAGTTGGCCATCCAGCAACTCCCTGAAAAACAAAGAGTTGTATTTACCCTTCGATATTACGATGAAATGCCCTACGAGGAAATGAGCCGGGTGCTGGACACTTCGGAAGGAGCGCTGAAGGCGTCCTATCACCATGCCGTCAAAAAAATAGAGGATTATATCCTGAATCGTTAGACCGGCCCGTGCTAAAAAAAAATCGAAATGGACGGGCCGATCATTAAACTTTGATTACCCAAGGGGGTCTGAAAATAGATGGACAGAACGGAATGAAATATCGGTGGAATTGAGCGCGCTAAGCGCGCTGGTGGGCGGGATCAGCCGGCAAACCCCTTATGGGGCGCCGGTTGGATATTTCGACCGGTTTCCGGCTGCCGTGATGGACCGGATCAACGGGAGTTCCTCCGTCGTTCCGGGTTCCCCGAACGTTCCGGGTTTCTCCATCGTTCCGGGTTCCCGATCCCCCGACCCAGTCGCCTGCTTTTCAGGTTCCCGATGGCTATTTTGATGGTTTTGCCGCGCAGGTTCTGGCCCGGATAAAGGCTGGCGCATCCACCGCCAACGTCGGTCAGGACAAGGTTTCTTCCGTCGAAGACGAGCTTCCCCCTGTTTTTAACCGGCTCAGCCGGATAACCCCCTACCAGGTACCGGAGGGATATTTGGAGGAGTTGTCCCCTTTGTTGGCGGTCCTTCGCGATAAGGCGGCATACCGGTGCCGGAAGGATATTTTGCCGCGCTGGCCGCGGAAGATTTTGGAAAAGGTCGCCGAGCCGGTCCTGGAGCGAAAGTTATTCCGATGGAAGCGTGCGAAGTACGGGGAAAGGTGCTGAAAGGAAACTGGTGGAAATATTCCGTCCGTCGCAGCCATCGCCGCCTGCCTGCTGCTGATCTTCAGCTGGCCGCAGGTGCGGACACAAAGCAAGCGAAGGCAACGTAACAGCTCATGATCAGCCAGGGCCTTCAAAAAGTGAGCGACCAGGAGATGCAGACCTACCTCGATGATCAGCATACCATCCTCGCGGAACCCGCTCGAACAACAGCACCGCGACGCTGGATATGAATGAAGGAGACGTGAAGTCTCTTCTGGGAGATGTATCGGATAGAGACTTGCAGCAATATATGGAGGAACATGGAAAAGCAGATGACCTTGCCACGAATTAGACGTAACAATGAAAAAATTATTTTCCGTATTGGTACTCCTATGCTGGCTAACCCTACCAGCGCAATCGCAGGCTCCGGCCGCCCTAACAATGGCTGGGCGGGGCAACTGGAGGCTATGAAGACGACGTTCATCACTACGCGGCTGCGATTGACGCCGCAGGAAGCGGAGAAGTTCTGGCCGATCTATAATCTGTATGCTGCGGAAGTGAAACAAGCCAATTACAATTTCCGGCATATCGCCAAATGCGAATGAGCTGGAGATCGAGAAGATCTTGCTGAGTATCCGGGAAAAATACAGCGATTGAATTTCTCAAGGCGATATCGCCGGGAAAGATCAACGATTTCTTTATCGCGGAAGCGGGATTTCAACCGGCTTGTTCAGCAGGAGATGAACCGCCGCCGGCGCGGGCATGCCGGCCAGACGGGACCAGACCGACGCCCGCGGAGCACATAGACCGCGACTTTTGGCCAATTGACCGATAAATTTTACAAATACGAGATCTCGATTAACGATATTTGAACTTGGTGTTTTTCATAGGTTAGCAACGGCCGGCTCTTTCCAGGGCAGGCCTTTTTTCTGCCATCGCCACCCGATGCCTACCCGCCGGTGGCACCCGGCCACACCGGCACTTTCACATCATGATAGAAAAGAAAAGTCCACCCCTCCGCCTGCCCCTGCTCCCACCACTCCTGTCTCAGCTCCATCGCCCGCTTCCCATCATAATCATATTTCGCCACGAAGCGGCTCTTCATCTGTTGCAGCTGCGGCGCGACATCGCCGCCAAAAAAGACGGTCTCGCCGCCATCGACGATCCAGAAGACCTGGTGCCAGGGACAATGCGCGCCGGTGACCCGATACCGGATATAGCCATCCAGCACGCCATCGCCATCGAGGAAAACGACCTGCGGAGAAGTCTTCAGACATTCCAGTTCTTCCGTCAAATAAGAAGTAGGACCCTTTTCAAACGCATATTCCAGCTCGCGCCGTTGGACGTAATAATGTGCATTGGGAAATGAACGATCCGATGCCCGGCTGCGCCTCCCGATCGGACAGATCCCGCCCGCATGATCCTTATGGAGATGGCTCAGCAATACCTTGGTGACCTTACCCGGATCGATGCCCGCTTTTTCCAGGTTGGCGTGGATCTGCAAGCTGCCCTCCTTTTCAAAACCAAGACCCGTATCGAAGACGATGATATCGTCGGTCGTGACGACGGCAAAGGGCTGGACCTCCACCAGCAGACTGCCGACGGGTCGTTGCTGAAGATCATCCTGCTCGAGTGTCGAAAGGAACGAAGAGTTTGGTCTTGTCGATCGTGAAAGCGCCTTCCGACAGCGGAATAATTTTCATGACGCAAAGATACGGCCGTATCTACCTCAACACCATCTGCCGGTCGGCATCCAGCCGGACCAGGATAAAAAGCATAATACTGAACGTGAGCAGCGACGTACCGCCATAGCTGATAAATGGCAGCGGGATGCCGATCACCGGCGCCAGCCCGATGGTCATACAAACATTGATGGTAATATGAAAGAACAAGACACTCGCCACTCCATACGCATAACATCGGCTGAAGACGCTTCGCTGTCGCTCAGCGATCGTCACGATCCGCATCAGCAGCACGACATAGATCCCGAGGAACACCAGACTGCCGAAAAACCCAAACCCTTCGCCGATGGTACAAAAGATAAAGTCCGTCTTCTGTTCCGGTACAAAGTCATACCGCGTCTGCGTCCCCTTCAGCAGACCTTTCCCGATCAGGCCGCCGCTGCCGATGGCGATCTTACTTTGCCTGACGTTATAGTTGTTATTGCTGGCATCCCTTTTCCTGCTGCTGGTCTGCTCTTCGTTCTCCAGCGCCACCTCGCGCGGCCTGGTTTTCCGGCACATATTCTTTACCGATCGCATCATAGATGCGTTTGACCTGGTAAGGTTTAAAGACATGATCGGAAGGTCCAGGGAACGACAAACCGCTGCGTGCCGACGCAGACAGCCCAGATGCCGACGATCGCCAGCAGGATCGCTGCGGTTGCGTTTGATCGGCTTTCGCAGGAAATAGATGGCCAGGACGGCAATGCCCGTCAGGATCAGCGCCAGCGTATTCGGCTCCATCAACAAGCGTCGCGACGACCAGAACGGAAAAAGAAAAGCCGATGATCAGCACCGCGGGCGGAAGGCCCTCCCGGAACATCACCAGGAAGAAGGAGAAATAGACCAGCGCAAGCCCCGTCTCATCCTGCAATTTGCACAAGCACCGCCGGCGTCAGCGCGATGGCCGCCGCAATGAGTCTGCGCCCGCGGCCGCGTAAAGTTGGTATCCACGCGCGACAGATATTTGGCAAGGGCCAGGTTGACGAAAAGCTTGCACAGATCGGCTGGCTGCAGCTGAAAGGCGCTGCCAAACCGGATAATGGATTCAGTACCTTTGATCCGGGTATGAAACGGAAAGACCAGCAGCAACAGGAAGATCCCGAACGCATAGCCCAGGTTCGCCGTCGCCGTAAAGAATTTGCTGTCGGTCAGCAGGATAAAGGTGCCGACGATCCCGGCCAGGATCAGAAAGAGCAGCTGGCGGCTATAATCGGTCTTTAGCGAAATAAACCCCTGGACAATATTGTCCCCATCATGCCAGGACGCGGCGAAAATACAGGTGATGCCAATCGCGCAAAGGATAAACCAGATCCAGACCAGGGACCAGTCTACGCCTTTTGATATGGTGGGGTTTCGCTGACTCATAAGCTCATCGTTGGGTGCTGTCTTTTGGTTTGTCCGCGCTGTCGGGCGTCGGCGGCGCGCCGGGCAGGAGCGTCGGAGCGGAAGAATCCGTTGGGCCGGCTGCTGCGCTGTTGGCTGTCGCCTGCTGCGCGGCGGCCTGCGCCCTGATCCGGGCCAGCCGCTCGGCCAGCGCGCTCTTATAAGGCGCGGTTTCCGCAGATTCGCCAGCAGCGGGCTCCTGCGAATTGTCCGAGTATCCAGCATCATATACCGGAACGAAGGCGTCTGATATTGCAGCCAGCGGCTGCTGTCGCCGGTCTGATCCGCCCAATCCGCCGCCCGGATCGAGTCGGCCTTGAATTGCTGCCGGACCAGATACCGGGGCATCGTATTCTTGTTGGTCATCTCATCTTCCAGCTCCAGACGATCGGTGGCGATGGTATCGCGGAGATATTTTTCCACCAGCAGCGAGGCGATCGGCGCCGCGGCATCCGCGCCATATCCGCCGTTCTCGACGATCACGGCTACGGCGATCTTCGGATTTTCCCGCGGCGCAAAACACGCAAAAATGGAGTGGGTCTTCAACTTGACGACTCGCTCGTCGATGACCTGTCTTGTTCTCCGCCGTACCGGTCTTGCGCGCACATGTCGATCCCGGGTATTCGCGCCGCTTTGCCGGTCCCGATCTCCACCACGCCCTGCATCCCGGTCTGTACCACGTCATAGTCTTCATCGGAAATATGCGATACCGCCTGATGCTTGACATGGAACCGGCTAAGCAGGGTATCGTCCTCCGGCGAGCCTTCGATGTCCCGGACAAAATGCGGGGTATAATAGAATCCTTTATTGGCGACGATACACATCGAATTGGCGATCTGCAGCGGCGTCTCCTGCATCTTATCCTGGCCGATTCCGATGGTCACCATCGTACAGGAATTCCAGGAATGATGATAGTCCTTGTCATAAGCCGCGGTATCCGGGATATTGCCGCCATCTTCGCTGGGCAGGTCCACCCCCAGCCGATGACCAAGACCGAAGCCATTGACATATTCTTTCCATTTCATCAGGCCGATCCGCGGGCTATGAAAAGCGGGGTTATCCACCTCCAGCCGAAACGCATTGTAAAAGAAGGAGTTGCATGAATTCGCGATGGCCAGCCGCAGGTTGGCGGCATGACCCGGCTGATGTTCATCACATTTCCGGACCTCACCGCAGCCATAATAAAAGCCCAGACAGTTGATCCCGCTGGCCGGCGTGATCACCCCTTCGTCCAGACCGATCAGCGCGCCGAGCGGCTTATAGGTGGAACCCGGCGGATATTGTCCTTTGATGGCGCGGTTCAGCAGCGGTCCCGAGACATCCAGCGCCAGCCGCGCATAATTGGCCTGCTTGTCCGGTCCCGTCAGGCTGTTGGGATCATAGGTCGGCCCCGAAGCCATCGCGAGGATGCCGCCCGTTGTCGGATCGATACAGACGATGGCGCCGGTCTTGCCATACAGCAGCCGCTCGGCGAGCTGCTGCAGCTCGATATCCAGATAGGTATTGAGATTCTTTCCCGGCGACGGCCGGCGTGTCAAGGGCCTTGTCCTGATATCGTTCGACCAGCCGGTTCTTGTTGTCTTTGAGCCAGAATTCGGTGCCGCGCTGACCCATCAGCACCTTTTCATAGGATTGTTCGAGCCCGCTGCGGCCGACATAGTCACCCAGCTGGTAGTAATTGTTGGATCGGCGCAGGATGGCGCGAATCCACTTCACCGACATAGCCCGTGACCTGCGCCGCGGCATTGAAGGGATAGATCCGGACGGGCCGTTCCTGGAGGTTGAAGCCGGGAAATTTCCAGAGATTCTCTTCCATGCGGGCATACATCTCCGGCGCGAGCAGGTCCTGGAAGATCGACGGCCCGGAAGGGGCTGTTCTTGATCTTCGGGCTCGAGCATCCGGCGACGGAATTCGGCCGTATCGATATCCATCAGCTGGCAGAAATAGGCGGTATCGATATTCTTGACCTGCGACGGAGTGACCATCAGGTCATAGAAGATCGTGTTGTTGAGGATGGCCCTTCCCTTTCCGGTCATAGATGATCCCGCGGGTCGGATAGACGCTCTTGCGGAACAGCGCATTTTCCTGCGCCTGTACTTTGTATTTTTTGGAGATGATCTGCAGGTGGAAAAGCTGTGCCGCGATGATGAGGAACAAGCCGGCGAAAATAAGGCGGATGATGTTGCTGCGCGATTGATTGAATACAGACATATATAGGAGCTACCTGCAATTTACAAAGTACTCGGTCATTTAAACGTTAAAAGGGATCTAGATCGTATTGGTCCTGAACTTTTGTTTCCGGTAGAATAACACCTCCGTCAGAAGGACCAGCAACAGGCTGACCGCGGTGGAAGCGACCACCTTTCCGACGAAGTAGACAAAAGATCCGAAGTTCATCCATTCCAGCAGGACCAGGTAGGAATGGTGCAGGAGGGTGAGGACAATGACATAGGTGCCATAAGGCGCCCACCCCATACTAACAATCGAAGGGGCGATATAGTTCTTGTCGGCGCCTTCCTGGGAGATCAGCATCCCGATGACAAAAGGCCGGACATAGGCGATCAGCGTACAGGCGGCGGCATGAAGCCCCGGCGTCTTTAGAAAATAATCCAGGCTGAGCCCAAAAACGAATCCGATAAAAGTCAGCGACATCCGCGACAGGCTGAACGGAAGCCAAAGGATGTACAGATAATACAGATAGGGGGTGACAAACCGATGAAGCGGCGGCATCTTGGACAGGATGAACACCTGCACCAGGATGAAGAGAATAAAGCGGATGATATTTTTCAGCAATTCACTCATTGGACTTTTTTGCGGGTCGAGTCTTCCAGCCTTTTTTGTTCGTCATATTGAACATTATCAATCACATACGCATATTCGATATTGGAGAAATTGGTCGCCGTCCTGAGCTTTAAATTGTAAAAGTTGGAGGTATTGTCGGGCACGATCTCCGCAATCGTCCCGACCATCAGATTCGCAGGGAAAAGCGAGGAGATCTGGCTGGTCACGACCGTATCGCCGACAACCACGTTGGCGCTGCTGGGAATGCCGCGCATGGAAATAAAGGCCGGGCTGATGCCATCCCAGTAGATCGTGCCCGTCTCGCCGCCTTTCTTTAGCTTGGCCACCACCCTGAACTGCGGGTGAAGCACGCTCATGACGATGGCAAAATTCTCGCTGACATTGATGACCGAGCCGACGATACCCTGCGGCCCGGTAACACCCATATTCGGGCGGACGCCTTGCCGGAAGCCGCGATGGATGGTGAGGTAATTGGTCGGCAGCGAGATCGTATTGTTGACCACTTTGGCCTCCATGATCTGCCATTTACGGATCGATCTGCCGGAATCTACGCGGATCGTGTCGTGGAACAGCCGCTTGTTGGAGTCCGGGCGCTTCATAATTCTCTTTCAGCTGCTGGCGAAGCCGGAGGTTTTCCTGAACAAGGGCTTCATTGGTCTTCTTCAGCTGGAAATAATACTCGATGTTATTGTATTTCTCGTTGAGCCGGCCGGTAACCTCGGTGCTGACATTCAAAAAAGCGGCTTCATGGAATTTGTTATACCGGAAGAGAAAGGAAAGGGCGATGATCTGCAACACCAGGAAGAAGAGGAAGTTGAAATGCCTTCTGAATGAAGAGAAAAACGTTACGCACCGGTAGTGGTTTATTCGAGTTTACAGATTGTTATCCGTCCTATCGCATCACGAACGGATACCTGTCATAATTTTTCAGGGCGATGCCTGTCCCGCGGACGACGCTCTTCAGCGGATCGTCGGCGATATGTACGGGTAATTTGATCTTTTGGCTAGAGTCGTTTGTCAAGACCCCGCAGCAGGGCGCCCCCACCGGTCAGGTAAAGACCGCGGCGGTAGATATCCCCGGCCAGTTCCGGCGGGGTCGTCTCCAGCGCCTTCAGGATGGCCTCCTCTATCTTGAAGATACTTTTATCCAGCGCTTCGGCGATCTCCTGGTAGGAAACCATGATCTGTTTGGGGATCCCCGTAACCAGGTCACGCCCATTGACCGGGATATCATCGGGGGGATTATCCAGATCTTTCAGCGCGGCGCCGATCTGGATCTTGATCTGCTCGGCCGTCCGCTCGCCGATCAGCAGGGAGTGATAGCGGCGAAGGGCTTCCATGATATCGGCGGTGAATTCATCGCCTGCGATCCGGATCGACTGGTCGCAGACGATACCGGCCAGCGCGATAACGGTGATGCCGGTCGTACCACCCCCGATATCGATGATCATATTGCCGACGGGTTCTTCCACATCGATCCCGATACCCAGCGCGGCGGCCATCGGTTCGTGGATCAGATAGACCTCCTTGGCGCCTGCCTGTTCGGCGCTGTCCCGGACCGCCCTTTTTTCCACTTCCGTAATACTGGAGGGGATACAGATCATCATCCGCCAGCTCGGCGGGAAAAGCGGTTTCTTGGGATAGATCATTTTGATCATTTCCCGGATCATGAGCTCGGCTGCATTGAAGTCTGCGATCACCCCGTCTTTGAGGGGGCGGACGGTCCGGATGCTCTCGTGGGTCTTCTCGTGCATCATCAGGGCCCGTTTGCCGACGGCCAGCACGTTCTTGGGATTATTTCGATCGAGCGCTACGATACTGGGCTCATTAACCACAATCTCGTCATTGTGTATGATCAGGGTATTGGCCGTACCCAGGTCCATGGCTATTTCTTGTGTAAGGAAATTGAATAATCCCATTTTGTGTATAGGTCAGATTTTAAGTTCTAAATGGTGCGCCGTCACGCTCGCTTGGTGCAGCAAAATTGAAGGAAATAATTTGAATTAACAAGGTATTCCTCACTTGCCGTACGATCTCCTTCAGAACGATATCTCCAAACGTTTCTGATCGTATTCGACCCTATACAAAACACCTAAACCTTCAGGAATTTCTCTGATGGACCATCCGGATATCCTTTGTTGAACCGCCAGGGTTTCCTCTTCATGGGCCGAAAACCCGAGCCTTTTTTCCATCTCCGGGTTCAGTGGAGGCAGCCGTTTCCGCTCGATCAGGAAACTGGTGAGAGCGGCGATCTCCCTGAACAGGTGATGACGCTCGAGAGCCGCTCCCAGATAGTCTTTGCCGGTGCTGCCCCCGGTGCCGATCCGGGTCCCGATCATCCGGTGGACCATGCTCATATGGCGGAAGCGCCAGGTGCTAAGCTGCTCATCGATCTCCAGCAGCTGATGTAGCATCTGGAAGGGCAGCTGCAGCAGCGGATAACCCCGGTAGAGCATAATAAAGAGGGCCGCGCGGCAAGCCGCGGGCGAGAGGGAACGGGCCGCTTCGCGGCCCGTTCCATTAGCGTCGCCGCCTTCGGCGGCGACGCCCGATCCGCCAAGGACCGCATCATAATACGCCCGGTTGCCCTTTTCCGCGTCGTTCAGGCTGTCCTGATAGCGCCCGCGATAATCGGCCCAGAAACCTCCCGCCATCTCACCAGGCGGAAAAGGCATCCGCTCCAGCCAGCTGTTGAGCAGCTGCAACAAGGAAGGTTCCTTCTCGGCCGACCGGATAAGATCGATCTCGGGCTCGCGCAAGTTGCGACAGATAATATTCCTGCCCGTATCGATGCTCGTATTTCAACCCCAATTTTGCTTCGAGCACCTTGAACTGCCAGCTTTGGAAGCCAGAGGCCGGCCGCAGCTTATCGCGGAAATCCAGGAAGTCCATCGGGGTCATCGTCTCCATGATATCGATCTGGTGGACCAGCACTTTGAGGATGGTGGCGCAGCGCGAAAGCCGGTGAACGATCGTCTGAAGCTCGGGCGAATTGTCGTTTAGCGTGGGCCGGCCCAGAATGGCAATGACCGATTCCGTCTCGAACAGCAGCTGCCGGAACCAAAGTTCATATGCCTGATGAATGACGATAAAAAGCATCTCGTCGTGGGCCGGCTGCCCCTGTTTGTCGCTTTCCGGTTGCTGCGCGCCGAGAATCTTGTCCAGCTGGAGATAATCCTGTAGTGCATAGGTCATTCCGTTTCATTCCCTCATAAGAATTCAAATCCAATATCCCGCCGGTAGTAGATCCCCTCATAATAAATCTTTTCAAGGATATCCCGCGACCTGTCAACGGCCTCATATACCGTATCTGCAAAAGAGGTGACACACAGCACCCGCCCGCCATTGGTGACGATGTCTTCCTTTTCCTTCCGCGTTCCCGCATGGAAGATCAGGCTGTCCGCGGGCAGCGGCTGGTCGAGGCCGGTAATGGGCAGCCCCTTTTCATAGGAACCGGGATACCCTCCGCTGACTGCCACCACGGTACAGGCTGTGCGCGGCTCCTGCCGGATCCGTATCTCCCGCAGCGTTTGCCCGCTCACGGCATTGAATAGCTCCACGAGGTCATTTGTCAGTCTCGGCATGACCACTTCCGTCTCCGGATCGCCCATCCGGCAGTTATATTCGATGACATAAGGGTCATCCCCGACCTTGATCACCCCGATAAAAAGAAATCCCCGGTAGTCGATCTCTTCGGATTTCAAGCCCATTCACCGTCGGTGATCATGATCCGGTCGGTCACCTTGCCCATGAACGTCTCATCCGCAAAGGGCACCGGGCTGACCGCGCCCATGCCGCCAGTATTGGGTCCGTTGTCGCCTTCATACACCCGCTTGTAATCCTTTGCCTCCGGCAGGATCACGAAGTCCCGGCCATCCAGCAGCACAAAGACCGAAAGCTCGATCCCGGTCAGGAATTCTTCTACGACCACCTTATTACCCGCCTCGCCGAATTTATTTCCCTGCAGCATCAGTTCGAATTCCGCCACGGCTTCGACCGGGTTCTGGCAGATGACTACCCCCTTCCCGGCAGCCAGGCCATCGGCCTTCAGCACGATCGGCAGGGAATGCTGCTGCAAATAGGAGATCCCCTCGGCCAGGCTCTCGTTATTGAATTCCCGGTAAGCGGCAGTAGGGATCTTATGGCGGTCCATGAATTTCTTGGAGAAGGCTTTGCTCCCTTCCAGCCGGGCAGCCGCCGCGGACGGGCCGATCACGGGAATGTCACGCAGCGCCGGATCCGCCGCGAAATAATCGACGATACCCTTAACCAGCGGCTCTTCCGGTCCGACGACAACCATATCGATCTTTTCCGCCGTACAGTGTCTTCCGATCCCGTCAAAATCCAGTGGGGATAGGTCGATATTCCTTCCGCATCGGGCGGTGCCGGCATTCCCGGGAGCGATGTGCAATGTCGAACAAAGCGGGCTTTGAGCCAGTTTCCATGCCAGGGCATGTTCCCTGCCTCCTGAACCAAGCAGTAAAATATTCATATCAGGCCCGAAATTCGAATTTAAGGCGCAAATTGTAAAAAAGAATTTATTTTAGGTGCAGGAACCGCGGAAAGCGGAACCCAATAATCCCCATTTCGCATGAGTCTAACCCACCGCCCCCAGGGCCCGTCATCCCAGAGGTCTTTATGTTCTTTTCATGACGGAAATGTGGGAGCGGTTCGCATACTATCTGCTGGCAGGGATCCTTCTGCTGTACCTCAAAAACGGCAAACAATTTACCCCGGAAAAGGCCGCTGACATCACCGGCAGCTTCATCGCCCTGATCTGGTTGCCGCTTTTTATCGGCGGAATGATCGCCGACCGGTATCTGGGCTATATCAAGTCCATCTTTATCGGCGGCAGCCTGCTGGCGGCCGGCTACCTCGGTCTGATCCTGCCGGGCGACACCGCCATGTATATTTCTCTCGGGCTGATCATCTGCGGGAACGGCTTTTTCAAACCAAACATCAGCACCCTGCTGGGCAATATCTATAATAGGGAAGACCTCAAGCCGATAAAGGACAATGCCTATAATATCTTCTATATGGGCATCAATATCGGGGCGCTGATCTGCAATTTCGTCGCCGCTTATCTGCGAAATAAATACGGCTGGGGCTATGCGTTCGGCGCGGCAGGTATCGGGATGATCATCGGGTTGATCAATTTCGGGTCCAATCTCAAACACGTGCGCGTGGGGGACGTCCGCCGGGAGCCAAATAAGGAAGACATGAACTTGTCGCAGATCCTCCTGTACGTTTTTGTCCCCGGGTATCGCGGCGGCGGTCATCGGCTACTATGTGCCCGGTAGCCTTTTCCATACGACCTTCATGGGTAGTCCCGCCAGCGACGCATTTGTTTTTGCGTGTATCCCGATCATCGCGTTTTTTCTGTCGATCTGGGTAAAGGCGCGGGGAGAGGACAAGAAGGGGATCGGGGCGCTCCTGTTTATTTTTATGGTGTCGGTGATTTTTTGGGCCATCTATTATCAAAATTTTACCGCCTTTTCGTTATGGGCGGACCAACATACCGACCGGACGATATCGACACGTGCCGTAGAAAAAGGCGCCGATTTCATGGGTCAGCTGCAATACGTAAATACGACACCCCGGCAGGTAACGGAGGTTGACAACCATCTGGAACCGGTTAAGGACGATAGCGGTCACCTGCGTATGGTGATGGGGCCGGACCCTTATTTTAATAATCTTCCCAGGGCCGACTGGCCGCCACCCGGTCAAAACGTCAAACTCGTCAACCCCGAGCTCTTCGAGTCGATCGGTCCTTTTTTCATCGTGTCCCTGACGCCGCTGCTGGTCGCCTGGTTTCAGTATCTGCGCAAGCGGCGAAAGGAACCGACCACCGCCGGCAAATTCGGCATCGCCCTTTTCCTGGCAGGACTTTCTTCCATCGTTATGCTGTTTGCCGTGATGTCCGTGCCCTCCATTTATCAGTTCAAGGTCTCACCCGGCTGGCTTTGGGGTACTTACTTCGTGATTACCTTGGCCGAGATCTTCCTGAGCCCCATGGGCTTGTCGCTGGTATCGAAACTGGCGCCCGCTCGACTGACCTCGCTGCTGATGGGCGGTTTCTTTCTGACCATGTCGCTGGGCAGCAAAGTCGCCGGGCTGATGACCAGCTCCTGGGGTAAATTTCCGGACAAGCGGATCTATTTTCTGGTCTGGTTCGTTGCCGCCGTGATCGGCGGGTTGCTGATCTTCAGCCGGATCCGGCCACTGAATGCTATTTTGCGCAAGGAATGAGCGACGCGAAATTCCCGAACGAGGAGGAGCGTGACGAAGCAGCTCCGACGAAGTTCGAGGAGAACAATAATAACCAAAACCAACCCAATGGCGGCTAAAAAATTCGAGCCTTTCGTCCCCGCGGACACGCAGATGAAAGAGTTTACCTTCAAGGCGCTGCTGCTGGGCAGTATCTTCGGCATCCTCTTCGGCGCCTCCACAGTCTACCTGGCGTTGAAAGCCGGGATCACCGTATCCGCCTCCATCCCCATCGCCGTCCTCGCGATCGCGCTCGGCCGGCGGCTGTTCAAAACGACCATCCTGGAAAACAATATCATCCAAACCACAGGCAGCGCCAGTGAAAGCATCGCGGCCGGGGTGGTCTTTACCTTGCCGGGTTTCCTTTTCCTGTCCAGCGTCGAATCCGGGAGCTTTTTCAACTACGCGGTCATTTTTATCCTCTCCATCTTCGGCGGCATGCTGGGTATCCTGCTGATGATCCCGCTTCGGCGATCGCTGATCGTAAAAGAACACGAGACCCTTCCCTATCCCGAAGGCACCGCCTGCGCTTCCGTCCTGAAGGCGGGTGAGAAGGGCGGGAGTTTTGCAAAAGCAGCCTTTCAGGGTCTTGGGTTTCGCATTCATTTATGCCCTTGGTCAGAAATTGTTCCATCTGATCGCCGAAACGCCGGTCTTCGATACGGTAAAAAGTAAAGGCCTCAACGCGATCTTCCCGTCCGCGCAACTTTCGGCGAATATCACCCCGGAGTATATGGGAGTAGGCTATATCATCGGTCCCCGCATCGCCGGTGTGCTGGTCGCAGGCAGCGTGCTCAGCTGGTTTGTCATCCATCCGCTTCTGGCCTCGCTGATCGATCCTGTGACCATCGCCCAACAGCAGGTCAAGCTGGGTTACCTCGTCAGATATCCATACGGCCGGCGGCGCAGGTGGATGGGACCCGGTTACCCGGACATTTGCCGATCCGGCTTCGGCCATCTACCGCGCATATACCCGGCTGATCGGCGCGGGTACAGTGGCCATGGGCGGTCTGATCACGCTCATCAAAACAATTCCCACCATCGTCGCCTCCTTCAGGGAAAGTATCGGTTCGGTAAAAGAGGCCGGGCAAGCAGAGCCGCGTCCGCACCGAACGTGACCTCAGCATCAAGGTCGTGGCGTTCGGTAGCCTGGGTCTCGTTGTCCTGATCGGCTGTCTTCCCATTATTCCCGGCGACAACTTTTTCTCCCGGCTCCTGATCGGATTGCTGATCCTGGTTTTCGGCGCTTTTTTTGTGACGGTCGCCAGCCGGATCGTCGGCCTGATCGGTTCCTCCAACAGTCCAGTCTCGGGCATGACGATCGCTACGGTAATGGGTACCTGCCTGATGTTCCTGGCGATCGGCTGGAGCGGAAAGGTCTATGAGCCGATGGCGCTCGTCGTCGGCGGAATGGTTTGCATCGCCGCCTCCAATGCCGGCGGTACTTCACAGGACCTGAAGACCGGTTATCTGGTCGGCGCGACGCCACGATATCAACAGCTGGCCCTGATCATCGGCGTGATCGTTTCGGCCATCGCGGTCGGCTTCACGATCAAGGTGCTCGACACGCCCACCCCCGACCTGGTCGCCCACGGCGTCAAGCATGCGATCGGCACGACCTTCCCTGCGCCGCAGGCTACCTTGATGGCTACGCTGATCAAGGGGATCCAGTCCGGGAACCTCGACTGGAACTATGTGCTGGTCGGCGCTGCACTGGCACTCGTCGTCGAGCTCTGCGGCGTTCGCTCGCTCAGTTTTGCCATCGGGGTATACCTGCCGCTTTCCACTACGCTGACGATCTTCTGCGGCGGCGCCATCCGCGGCCTGGTCGATAAGGTCAAGAAAAGACGCGGCGAGAAGTACGCTGAATCAGGCGAGGACCTCGAGAAAGGCAACCTGTTTGCCACCGGCCTGGTCGCCGGCGGCGCGTTGATGGGCGTGATCTTCGCCTTCCTCCGCATATCCCGCGAAAGTAGTGGACTTCCTCGATCAAGCTCAGCCTGGAGAAAACGCTGACTTCAGCGCTGAGTGAGCAAGGTTATTATTTACTGGGTGTCGTCTTTTTTGTCGGGATGGGATACGCACTGTACCGCGCGGGGGCGTCGAAACAGCAGCCGATGCTGTAGGAACCGATCGGGTGCGCAAGCAGCGTTGCGCGAGCGGGCGTTACGCAAGCAGCGTTGCGCGAGCGGGCGTCTCAGCTCATTTTGAACGGCACGATCATTTCGAAGATGGGGATATTCACCTCGAAAGTCTTTTTATTATTGAGATTCTCCATCGTGTAGGAACCGTACATCTTTCCCATCTCGGTACGGAGGTTGCAGCCACTGACATATTGGTACCTTTCGCCGGGCTGCAGGACGGGCTGGACACCAACCACCCCCTCACCTTCCACCTCCCGATAACTTCCGTTACTGTCGAAAATATGCCAGTGGCGGCGGTGTAATTTTACTGAAAAACCGTTGTGATTTTCGATCGTGATCCTATAGGCAAACATGTATTCGCCGGAGATGGGATTGGAATAGTCTGGCTGATAGAACGTCTCCACGCTCACCTCCATTCCTTCCGAGATCTTGTTTGCCATCATCACCAAATTTTCCTAAAGTTAAACAAATTAGGCGCAAATGGGGGTAATTTTGCGCCGCGTGCGAGAGGTCCGAATAACAAATAAATTAATTAATATATATGAAGATTGCAGTAGCAAAAGGAGATGGGATCGGTCCGGAAATAATGGATGCGGTGCTGGGTATTTTCGATGCAGGGAAGGTCCCGCTCGAATATGTGGAGGTGGAAATGGGAAAATGGGTTTTTGACAAGGGATTCTCGAACGGGATGACTCCGGAGGCAAAGCTGACCATCGAAGACCTCGGCATCTTATT
The DNA here is from genome assembly GCA_963846405.1 of uncultured Chitinophagaceae bacterium. Classification (GTDB taxonomy): domain Bacteria; phylum Bacteroidota; class Bacteroidia; order Chitinophagales; family Chitinophagaceae; genus Puia. The sequence continues at coordinate 596,132 of CAWJVU010000001.1, forward strand.
CAAAGGTCCGATGGAGACGCCAAAAGGGAAGGGCGTAAAAAGCGTGAACGTTACGGCCCGTAAGACCTGGAACACCTATGCCAACAAACGGGTCTTTCAGTCTTTGCATGGCGTGGACACGGTGTTCTCCCGGGCAGGGATCCCGGTCGATATCACGATCGTGCGGGAGAATATCGAAGATACCTACGGCGGCATCGAGCACATGCTGACCCAGGATGTCGCATTGAGCCGCCGATTCATTACCCGGCCCGGCAGCCTCCAGGTCATCAAATACGCGTTCGAGATGGCCAAGAAGAATGGCGCCCGCCGGATCACCTGCGGTCATAAGGCCAATATTATGAAGCTGACCGATGGGCTGTTCCTGGAATGTTTTCAGGAGGTGGCGAAAGAATACCCCGAACTGAAGTCCGATGATATCATCGTCGACGATCTGGCGATGAAGCTGGTCGTCCGGCCGCAGGATTTCGATGTGGTCGTGCTGACCAACCTCCAGGGAGATATCATTTCCGATCTCTGTGCCGGTCTGGTGGGCGGTCTCGGTTTCGCTCCGTCCGCCAATATCGGGGATCATATCGCGATCTTCGAAGCGGTGCATGGCACGGCGCCCGATATCGCCGGCAGGAATGTGGCCAATCCAACCGCCTTGTTGTTGAGCGGGATCGCGATGCTGCGGCACCTCGGGCTGATGGAAAATGCGGCCATTATCGAGAACGCCTTGTTATATACCCTGGAGCAGGGTGTCCATACCGGCGATTTCGGGGACAAGAAGACGCCATGCTTTAAGCACCACGGCTTTTGCCGAAGCCATCACCGCCAATTTCGGCAAGATCCCGCAGCATGGCGCCCGGCCGATCCTGCCCAATCAGCCGATGACAACCACCGCCTTCAAGCTCTCTAAAAATGAAATGATGGTCTCCGACGACCCGCAGAAAGAAGCCATCGTCGGGGTGGACTTTTTTATCGAAAGCTCGGAGCAGCCACAAAGCATTGCCAAAAAATGCCAGCGGCATGGCGGCGTAAAGTTCAACCTGATCAATATCAGCAACCGGGGTACACAGGTCTGGCCGACGGGGTCGGTCTATACCAACCTGGTGAACCTGTTCAATGTCCGGTTCGAGAGCATCGACGGTTCCCCGTTGAACCAGCAGGATGTACTGGGACTTTATGTCAGCCTGAGCGGCGATTTCAAGATCTGTTCCTCGGAGCTGTTGAATCTGCTCGGCGATCAGAAGGCTTACTCACTGGCGCAAGGGCAATAGCGTCGGCCGGAAGGATCTGCCAGCAAAATCGACCAGGCGTTTTTGGGAAAACCCGCCCCAACCTGATTTGGCATAAAATTGGCTTGATCTTAAAGGACTCTTTCCCTCCCTTTTCCGCCGTAGACGCCATCTTCGCTAATTCCACTATTCTTGCCGACCTTTTTCGCATTACCTGAACTCGTCAAAAAAGACCTCTATGAAAGAATATTACCCGCCCCTGGTTCGGGTTCTATTTTGCATGTTGTTATCTATCTGTGCCCGGCAAACATCCGGTCAGATTCAGACCGAGCGATTCATTTCCACTGGTCCGAACAGCAACGGATTTTACGAGTATCTCCCCCGCGAATACAGTCAGGATTCTACCAAAACATTCCCGTTGATCGTTTTCCTCCATGGCGCCGGTCAGTTAGGTAACGGCACCACGCAGCTTCCCCTGCTCCTGCAGACCCCGATACCCGGGCTGATCGCCAAAGGAGGATTCCCCGACAGCTTCGTGGTAGGCGGCAAAGCTTACGAGTTTATCGTGATCTCTCCCCAATTCGTCTACTGGCCCGGCGGCGATGATGTGAACGATGTCATCCAGTATGCGATGGCGCATTACCGCGTCGATACGGGGCGGATTTACCTCACCGGATTGAGCATGGGGGGAATGGCCACCTGGGCCTATGCCTCCGTTTCACAATGGGCGGGCTCATTGGCCGCGATTGTGCCGATTGCCTCCGATACGTCGATCGACCTGGCGGGGGCGAAGGCTATGGCGGCAAATCACCTCCCGGTCTTTGCCACGCACAACAAGGATGACCCCGCACTGCCTTGCGCCGCGGATATCTATATGGTCTCGCTGCTTAACAACTCGATTCACCCGCCTATAAGTCCCGCGGCACAGTTCAGGATGTTCTACAACTCCGGTCACGACGCCTGGGATTCGACATATAATCCGAAGTCGATCTTCTACCAGGGTCTCAACATCTATCAATGGATGCTGCTGTACAGCCGGGATTCGGGAGGCAATTCACCGCCGCCGCCGGCTACACCAACCATCACGGCTTTCACTCCAACCACCGGAGGGTTGGGTCTGACCGTATCGGTCACCGGATCGGGTTTTACCGGGGCGAATGCCGTCAGCTTTGGGGGTGTCGCGGCCAGCGGATTTACGATCGTATCGGACAACCAGATCGTTGCGGTCGTCGGTCACGGCGCCAGCGGATTGGTGCAAGTGACGAATGCAAGCGGCTCTGCTTCCCTCGCCGGGTTCAAATATATCCAGATCCCGGTTATTTCCTCGTTTACACCAACCAGCGATCCGAATGGGGCAACCGTGACGATCAGGGGGTCCGGTTTCACCGGCGCGAGTTCGGTGACCTTCGGCGGAATGCCTGCAAGGACCTTCACGGTGGTATCGGACAGTGTGATTTCAGCGATCGTGGGTGCCGGCGCGAGCGGCGACGTCCTGGTTACCGGGCCGGGCGGTACGGCTGACCTTGCTGGTTTCCAATTCCTCGCACCGCCGGCGATCCGGACATTCACCCCCGCCAGCGGCGGCCAGGGAGCGACCGTGACGATCACCGGAGCAGGCTTTGTCAGCGCCGGTTCGGTAACGTTTGGCGGGGTGGGCGCAAGCGCGTTTACCATCGTGTCGGACAGCGTGATTTCGGCGATTGTCGACAGCGGCGCCAGCGGTTCGGTGGTGGTGACCAGTCCGTACGGAACAGCTACCCTGGCCGGGTTCCATTTCAACCTGCCGCCGCCGATCCTCTTCCCCCTCGGGTTCACGTCCTTTACAGCGGTACCGATCGGCTCGGTCAAACCGGAAGTTCAACTGTCCTGGTCCGATTCTTCCGAACCGGAGAACCGATTCTTTGTCGTGGAAAGATCCGTGGATAGTATTCAGTTCAGCTCGATCGATACCGTCAACGCTATCCTGGGGTTTCTCACCGGAGAAAGTTATTCTGAAGTCGATCCCAATCCGCCGCCGGGTCCCGACTACTACCGGGTATTGCAGTACCATCTGGACGGGACCGCGAGCGTATCGCCCGTTCGCAAGGTTATCACCGGGCAAGGATCGGGCACAACTCCGGCGGGCCCTGAAGCAATCGGCTTATGGGTGAGCCCGAATCCAGCCACTTCGACGTTGTATGTCACCATCGGAGGAAGCGTATCCGAATCGCTGGAGCTTAGACTGGTCGATATCAGCGGGAATGTCCTGAAGGAATGGCTTTTTCAGAAAACCACCAATAACTGGATACAGCAGGTGGATATCGGGGATCTGGTGACGGGGACATATTTTATCCAGGCCATTGGTAAAAATTGGCATTCCGCGCGGGTGTTTATAAAACGATAGGCGCTGCCCCCGCCCGCGGCTGGCCCCACTCCCTGGACGCCCCGCCATCTCACACGGTCTGTCCGGATCAGTCCCTCAGGATCGGGTGATTCAGGTGGTGGGAAAGCTGGACCAGAAGAAGAACGCCCAACAGGGTAAAAAGAGCAAGGGTGATAAAATGGATCGAGCGGTAGCGTTCCTCCCGCTGATCGAGCACGCGGAGATGCCGGCTGTGATCCTCGGCACTGACATGGAAATCGGGAGACCGGTCGGCGAGCCGGGTCCTGACGTAGAGGAAAAAACTGATGATCGTCACAACGGCGCTGACCAGACAGGCGGCGACGGTCAGCTGGATAAGGAGATCAGATGCGGCGGGTTTGTGCATAACCGTTTTTTTGGAGCCATGCGGTGATCTTGTCCCGCTGGTCCCCCTGAATAATGATCAGCCCGTCCTTGACCGATCCGCCTGTGCCGCAATACGTCTTGAGTTGCCGGCCGAGCGCTTCGAGTTCCGACGCGGGGCCAACAAAACCTTCCACCAGCGTCACCGCCTTTCCGGCCCGTTGCCGCGTATCCAGCCTTACTTTCAGCTTCTGCTGACGTGGGGTCAAACGATCTTCGTGAACGGGCTCTTCTTCCGGCCGAAAGCCGGGATCGGTGGAATACACAATGCCGTTTCTGTCGGGTTTCTTTTTGCTCATACGAATTTCATTTTAAAGGATCACGGGCCGCCGAGGGATCATCGGTCACGGATCGGTTCACAGGATCACCGCTTTCAGGCTCATGTCCAGGCTCCTGGCCTGGTGGATCAGCGCGCCGACGCTGACATAGTCTACTCCGGTACGGGCATAGTCTTCGATATTGTCAGATTTATGCCGCCGCTTGCTTCGGTCTCGAACCGCTCGCCGATCAGGGAAAGCGCCTCGGTCAGCTGGCGGGGAGTAAAATTGTCCAGCATGATCCGGTCTACTTTGCCGATCGCGAGTACACGGCGGACCTCATCGAGATTCCGGGTCTCTACTTCGATCTTCAGCTGGGGCTTGTGCGTCTGCCGGTAGGCGCTGGCCTTCTCAATCGCCGCTTCCAGGCTGCCGGCATAGTCGATGTGGTTATCCTTCAGCAGGATCATGTCGAAGAGCCCAAACCGATGGTTGATCCCGCCGCCGATCCGAACGGCTTCTTTTTCAAGCAGCCGGAAATTCGGCGTGGTCTTTCGGGTATCCAGGATCCGCGTCTTATAGCGCTGCAGCCGGTCGACGTATTGCCGGGTCAGCGTGGCGATACCGCTCATGCGCTGCATACAGTTCAGGATAAGCCGTTCGCATTGCAGGATCGTATGGACGGTCGCTTCGGCGACAAAGGCTTCTTCGCCGTCCCGCATGACGTCACCGTCCTGTTTATAAGGGGTGAAACCGGGCGGACGGCTCTTTGATCCGCAGGATCTTCTCGGCAATCTCCATTCCCGCCAGGATACCGTCCTGCTTGATATGAAGGACGGCCTTACCGCGGGCCTGCGGCGGGATACAGGCCAGGGTAGTATGATCGCCGTCGCCGACATCTTCCTGCAGGGCATTCAGCACAAGCATCTGCAGTTGCTCGTCAAATTTGGACATGCCGCAAAAATATGGATTCTTTGCTTCGCCCGGTTGGGCCCAAAAAGAGAGACCGGTTGGGCCGGAAAAAACACACCCGGCCCTTCGGCCGGGTCGTATGCAACGAATTGAAAAATCTTATTGATTGACCTGGAACCTCAGTTCCTGCAGCAGCTGTTTATCCCCTTTTGCCGGGTGAAGAGCGTGGTCCGGTAATCGCCATTCCGGGTCTGCAATACGCCGACACAATATTCCGTGCTGCCGCTATACCCCATTTTCCGAACAACGAAATTGCGGACGCCATTCGTCGAAAAGAAATCCCGGATGATCATTTCAGCCTGGATCTTGCTATAGTTATCCTCTTTTCGGGAAGGCTGATGTCGACGCGGTTATCGAGAAACCTGGACAACTCCCCGGCATTACCGAGCCGGATGGCGTAAGTGATATCATCCAGCGTATACACAGGGCGGAAAGAAACCAACACAAGCGCAAGGGCCACAACCGAATCATCCCCAGTATGCGCTTTTCATATAATAGAATATTAGTCATCCTGCTTAATCCCAAATCTATGCCAAACTGACGGTTGTGCATTAAAATACTGTTTTGCGGGCGAAGGACTGTATGGCCTACATTTGTGCCCATGACAACCCATGTCACAGGAAAGTCATTCTCGTGATCATGGATGGTTGGGGCCTCGGCCGGGAAAAGACCGCGGATGCCATCCAGAATGCCCGGGTCCCGTTCGTCAGCTCCCTTTATTCCGCCTACCCCAATACAACCCTGGTCACCTACGGTGAAGACGTAGGCCTGCCGGAAGGCCAGATGGGAAACTCCGAAGTAGGCCACCTGAACCTGGGCGCCGGGCGGATCGTCAACCAGGAATTGCAGCGGATCAATGTCGCCATCCGGGACGGGTCTTTTGGCCGCAACGAGCGCTGCTGGCTGCGATCCGCGGGGCGCGGACAGCGGGAAAACCTCTGCACCTGCTGGGCCTGGTCAGTGACGGCGGTGTTCATTCCCATATCCGCCACCTGATGGCGATCGTCGACCTCTGCGTGAAAGAAGGCCTGAAAGACGTCTATATCCATGCCTTTACCGACGGCCGGGACACCGATCCCAAAAGCGGTCTTGGATTCATCCGGGAACTGCAGGCGCACCTGGACAAGACGGTCGGCAGCCATCGCCACCGTCAGCGGGCGGTATTTTGCCATGGACCGGGACAAACGCTGGGAAAGGGTGCGGCTTGCCTACGATGCCATGGTGCTGGGGAAAGGGGAGCGATCGACGGACGCACTGGCCGCAATCGAACAATCCTACCATGGCGGCGTAACCGACGAATTCATCAAACCACGGTGATCATTGGCCCCGACAGGCAACCGCTACGTACGATCCGGGACGGGGACTTCGCCCTTTGTTTCAACTTTCGGACCGACCGCTGCCGGGAAATAACCGAAGTGTTGACCCAAAAGGATATTCCCGAGCAGGATCCATGCAAAAACTGTCGCTCCACTACACCACCATGACCCAGTATGACCAGCGATTCAAGGGGGTTAACATTATTTTCGAAAATGACGACCTGAAAAATACGCTCGGCGAGATCATTGCCGCCTAATGGCCTCAAGCAGATCCGGATCGCCGAGACGGAAAAGTACCCCCACGTCAGCTTTTTCTTCAGCGGCGGCCGGGAAACGCCCTTCGAAGGCGAACGCCGGATCATGATCCCGTCGCCAAAGGTCGCGACCTATGACCTGCAGCCGGAAATGAGCGCGACCGAGCTGACCGACGCCATCATCCCGGAGATCCGCGCCGGCGCGGCCGACTTCATCTGCCTGAACTATGCCAATACGGATATGGTCGGACATACCGGCGTCTGGACTGCCGCGATCAAAGCGGCCGAGACGGTAGACCGCTGCGTGGAAAGGGTGGTCGGCGCGGCACTGGACAATGGCTATACCGTTTTTCTGACAGCCGACCACGGCAACGCGGACTTTATGATCAATGAGGACGGAACGCCCAATACCGCGCATACCATGAACCCGGTGCCCTTCTTTATCATCGACAAGAGCTGGAAGGGCGGCATCCGGACCGGCAAGCTGGGAGACCTCGCGCCTACCATCCTGACAATGATGGGATTAGCGATTCCGCCGGAAATGACGGGCGAAATCCTTATCTGACAAGGGTTCATCCCGCGACAGCGGACGCGTCCGTACGGGCGCGTCCGGACTTGAACGGCGATGTACGAACATGTACGCCTTTTTTTTGCTACACGCAGCTTTACTTCGTTAAAATTGTCTAAATTACAGGGCAACCAATCCGGTTATCATATGACCGAAGAAGCCATTTTACAAGGCTGTTTGAAGAATGTGGCCACTGCCCAACGGGAACTGTACAATCGCTACAGCCCGAAGATGCTGGCCGTATGCTACCGGTTCGCCCACAACAGGGAAGATGCGGAGGATATGTTGCAGGAAGGGTTTATAAAAGTGTTTTCCCAGATGCACACCTTTCAGAATAAGGGTGCATTCGAGGGTTGGATCAGGCGGATCATCGTTCATACCTGTATCAACAACCTGAAAAAAAATAAACGGTTCAATGAAAGTCTGGACATCGTGCATGCGCATGGCGTCCAGGTACGGGAAGAAAGCGTTCCATCCATCGTTCAGGCCAAACAGATAGTAGAATGTATCCGTATCCTGCCGATCGGTTATCGTACCGTCCTGAACCTATATGCGATAGAAGGCTATTCGCACAAGGAAATAGCGGATATGCTGGATATCGAGGAAAGTACGAGCCGGTCCCAGTATACCAGGGCAAAGCAAATGCTGGAGGATATTCTGATAAAGAAGAAGATCCTTTCCAAACCCAGGGAGAAATCAGAGTGGCTGTTGGCGATCCGTTAACTAAAATCCGACCGGTGAAAGCATCCCAAAAACTGATTGACCAATGAAGGAAAGTAACTTCTATAGTGACGAATTTGAACAACTGATCAGGGAGAAGACAGAGCAATATAAAATGTACCCTTCCGAAAACGTTTGGAAGGGTGTTCACAATTCTTTACATACGAAGCGCAAATGGTTTATCGGTTCGATGGCGTTATTGGTGACCGGTATCCTCTTCTTTTCCGGCAAAGGAATTGCTTGCTCCCAGCCGTTCCTCATCGCATAAATTAGCCGCCGCCGGCACCTTGCTCCACCGATGGCTTCAATACCGATCCGGCGCGATCAGGTCAGCCCGAAGATAATCCGCACGCCAATTTCGTCAGGGTCCATCCGGTCAATCCGGCCGCTGCATCGGGCCGGCATCTCAATCCGCCGGCAATGCGGGCGGGAAGAGGTGGAGACGGATCAGCCCTTGAACCACCTGACCATCACCATCAGCCATCCGGTCGTCAGCCAGCCCGATCTTTCCGAGCTGCTGAGCCATGCCGTTCGGTTACCGGGAGAAGCGCCATCGCTGATCGGATCGACCGGGACGCCGGCAGTCGCTATGAAAAAGACATCGGAAAACGCGCAATCCGAACCGGGGTTGCTGGACAGTTGGCTGGTTCGGAATGCAGCCGGAAAATCAGGCCGCACATCGGACCGCGGATGTCGCATAACAACGCGGAGACCCTTCGGGAGACCACGGAGAACACCCGCGAGACCGCCGAAATACGGGTTCCAAAGAGACCGGGCATGAATTGGACGCCGATGACGCCTCTGTTCGCGGGGTGATCGAAAGCCTGAGCGCCAGAGGCCAGCAACCCATCTACACGTACGGCACCATTGTCCCGCAACCCATCCGCCCGTCAGAGTTCGGCAACCGGGCAGAATCAAAGATTCAGACGGCGCATCGCGAAAGCATCGGCCGACGAGATCGGCGAAGGATCGGACATTTCCCGTGTCAACTGGCTTCATGACTATGCCGTTTATTCCCTCCCGCCCAGCCCAAGCCGCGGCCGGCTGTTCTTCCAGTTGATCCTGGCGCCAACCGTCAACTACCGGAACCTGTCCGGCGGTACGCCCGCATCCTCCAAAGAGCTGGGCGGCCCGGTGGCGACCGTACGTCCCGGCGATGTGCAGAGTTGGGTCGACCGTGCTCCGGCCCTGGGTTTCGAATTCGGCGCCAATGTATTGTACCGCGTAACCCGCAACCTGACGATAAAAGGCGGACTGCAATTCAATTACAGCCGCTACAAGATGATGGCTTATACAAATTCCCCTCCACCGCAGTCTCAACAGCACCGCATCGGCAAACAACGAACTACCGGACTCCATATGGCAATCGCGTCTTACTGGACTCCATCGCCGCTTCTCAGCCAATCCAGCGGTCACAAAACCCGAGCATTCCCTGCAACACCGTACAGGCAACCTTTACAACGATTACTACCAACTGTCCGCGCCCATTGGCTTCGACCTGCGGATCCTGGGCAACGAGCGCCTGCAATTCAATATCGGCGCCACCATCCAGCCAAGCTATCTACTCAATACCAACTCGTATATCCTGAGCTCCGACTATACCAGCTATACCAAGGAGCCGTCCGCTTTCCGGAGATGGAACCTCAGCGGCGGCGTGGAAGCCTTCCTGTCCTACCAGAGCGGACCCATCCGGTGGCAGATCGGACCCGAGTTCCGTTATCAGTTGTTCTCCAGCTATCTCAGCGGCGGCCCCTATCCCATCAGCGAAAACCTGAAAGGGTATGGGATCAAGCTTGGCATTACCAAACCATTGCCCTAACGGCGTGAAATGTCCCTGACGCGCCACCTAATTTTCGTAATTTTGCGTCATGAAGAAATTCGTCCTCGCCTGTATCACAGGCGGATGGCTGCTGTGCGGCGCCTGTGCCCATCATCCGCAGCCGCCTTCCTCTCCATTCGACAGACACGCTATCCCAGCCCGATACTGCCGGACTGTCTTTTTCCCGGTCGCGGAGGTACTCGAATCGGAGATCCTGCAGATCGATACCACTCCGGTGGCCCTCCGAAAATTCGATTACTGGCAACGGACGCACGGATTCCGGTTTTATCAAACCGGCGGAATTCCAGGCGCTGGCCATGCAATTCGTGGTCCCGGAATTCCGGAACGGCCAGTTCGAAAAGGATTTTACCGAAACCTCCTTTATTGACAATGCCACGCAGGCCGCAACCTTTACCTATTCGACAACCGACAAGGATCTGCCGCTTCAACGGGTCGATGTCATCACCGTCCCGCACGGCGCCAACCACCAGATGAAGAGCGTCTACCTCGAAAGGCAGCCGCAGTCTCCGGCGACAGCAGCATCCTGGAAAAGATGTATTGGCGGGCCGGCAAACAGTTCCAGGTGATCAGCCTGATCCGCATAAAGGGGGCCAGCGGCGTTCAACGACAATTGATCGTATCCTGGGATGGGTGAACACCGATGGGGACAACGAATAACAATGACATGACTTCCGAACAATTCAGTCAGATAGCGGCGACGATCCCGGCCGATCCGGGCATCTATAAATATTTCGACGAGAAGGACGAGCTGGTCTATGTGGGTAAGGCCAAGAACCTGCGCAAACGCGTCAGCTCCTATTTCACAAAGACCTTTACGACCTATAAGACCCATGAACTGGTGCAGCGGATCCGGCGCATCGAATTCACCATCGTGGACTCGGAACAGGACGCCTTCCTGCTGGAGAATTCGCTGATCAAACAGTTCCAGCCCAAATTCAATATCAACCTGAAGGATGATAAGAGCTACCCGTATATCGTCATCAAGAACGAGCCCTTCCCGCGCGTCTTCCTCACCCGGCGAAAGATCAGCGACGGATCGGAATATCTTGGGCCCTATACCTCCGTAGGCAGGGTGCGCGAATTGCTGGACCTGGTGAAAAGCCAATATTCAGCTGCGCACCTGTCAGCTCAACCTCGCGGAGACTCAAATCCGGAAAGGGAAATATAAAGTGTGTCTCGAATTTCACCTCGGAAATTGCAAGGGTCCCTGTGAAGGCCGGCAGACCCCGGAAGATTACCAGGAGGGATTACTGCAGCTAAAGAACATCCTGAAAGGCAACCTTGGCCCGCTGATCCAGCAATTCCAAAAGGAAATGCGCGACGCCGGCGGACAAAATGGATTTCGAGAAAGCAGAGCAGATCCGGAAAAAGATCCTGCATCTCGAGAATTACGAATCCCGCTCGGTGATCGTTAGCCGGCATCTGAGCAACGCCGATGTCTTCTCGATCGCGCGCGACGGCGATCTGGCTTATATCAATTACCTGATGGTCGAAACGGGGACGATCGTGCAGGCGCATACGACACAGGTGGAGACGCACCTGGATGAAACGGATGACGAAGTGCTTGCCTTTGCGGCGGCGCGACTTCGGGAAACGTTTAACAGCATGGCCGGGGAACTGATCCTTCCCTTCCCGATCGACTTCCCGGAAGAAGGGGTGACTCAAACGATCCCCAAGGGAGGCGATAAGAAAAAGCTGCTGGACCTTTCGCAAAAGAATGTGGAATATTTCCGGGAAGAGCTCCGCCGGAAAAAGATGCTGCAGCTGGAGGGGAAGACGGCGGATGAGCGGCGGAAAGTGCTGGAGCAGCTAATGGAAGACCTGCAACTGGCGGAGTTGCCCGTGCACATCGAATGTTTCGACAACTCCAATTTCCAGGGCAGCTATCCGGTATCGGCGATGGTTTGTTTCCGGGATGGAGTAGAAAGCAAAAAAGATTATCGCCACTTCAATGTAAAGACGGTCCAGGGTATCAATGATTTTGCCACCATGAAAGAGGTGGTGCATCGACGTTATAAGCGTCTGTTGGAGGAGCAGCAGTCCCTGCCCCAGCTGGTGATCATTGATGGCGGGAAGGGACAACTGGGGGCGGCGATGGAAAGCATCACCGAGCTGGGGATCGTAGGAATGATGACGGTGGTCGGCCTTGCGAAAAATGAGGAAGAGCTCTTTTTCCCCGGCGATACCGAATCCGTCAAACTACCCTACAATAGCGATAGCCTTCATTTGATCCGGCGGATCCGGGATGAGGTCCATCGTTTTGGGATCACCTTCCACCGTCAGAAGCGGAGCAGCGGCACGTTTATCAATGAGCTGGAAAAGATAGCGGGAGTTGGACGCCAGACAGCCGATCTGCTGTTAAAGAAATTTCGGTCGGTCGGCCGGATCCGGGAATTGACGGAGGAAGAATTGGCAGCGACGGTGGGGCCCGCCAAGGCCAAACATATCTACGATTATTTTAACGCGAAAGGGACCGCGGGCGCCGACGGAGCGGGATAGGGCAAATCTTCGCTCCTATAAAACAAAAAGGGGCCCGGATAGATATCCAGCCCCGTTTTTAAAATCCAATATCCTATGAAAAACCAGTGTAAAAGTAGTAAAAGAAATCAACCCGGCAATACCCGCTTTTGGGTATTTTTAAAAAAAATTCCCCGCGCTAACTGATTAATTTATAATCACTTATTAGCCAAAAAAGAAAGGGATGCCGTTGCTGCGGCACCCCTTCAGGTGAATCTTTTTATCGAAGTCTGAACGTTTATCCAGATTTAGTATGACCAGAGATCCTGTTCGTAGTTGAAGATCTTTTCGTGGATGTTTTCCCCCTCCAGCAATTGAAGGATATTGTCCCGGATATAGCCGGAGATCGGCAGATCAGCCGGGTTATCGATCGTTGATTTGACGATCCGGCTGGCGAACATGCGGCTTTCGAACAGCTCTTCCCAACTCATCCGGGCGCCATAGTTCTTGCCGTTATACGCTTCGAACTTGGCCAGCATCGGGCGCAGATCGGGGTAATAGACCCAGAAAAGCTGAGATACGGCCCGGAGGGAACCGTCGGGGTTCACAACCGCCTTCTCGGGACAAATCCCCAGGATGCGGGCATAGAGCCGGGAAGTTTGCTTGTCGAATACCCATTCTTCTTTGATCAGGTAACGGACGACAATATCCGGGTTCCACTCATGCAGAATAGTCGTGTCTTTCATCGTCCCTTTCGATCCATCCGGGTCATTCTTGGTATCGGGGATTTGAATACTCTCGGGTTTCGGCACCAGCAAGCCGGAGATCTGCGAGAAGGTCATCGGCGTGGTGAACCGGTCATCGACGTTGGCGTCAAAGGCCGTGATCTCTCCACTCTTGATGGCTTGCAGCAGGATATTGATAAACATCTGGCTTCCGTTATCTTCTACCGCCCGGTAGACAAAGGGCAGGTTCATTTTCTCGTGGACGTCGATCTCCCGCCATACCCGTTGCCGGTATACGGCATCATCTTCACGAATATGCAGGTAGGGCAGTGGAGTGCGGTCCTTTACCAGTTGCCGCTCGATGATGGCATCGTTCCGCAGCGACCGCCGGATCGTATCCAGCTTGACGTCTGCCACCGGGAGGACGACAGGAGCAGGTTTTGTCGTGTCCTTGGGGGCGACGACTGCAGATGCTGCCGCCCGGTTCCTGGAAGTGTTGGTCTTTTTCTTTCCCTTGTTTCCAACGGGTGGCCGCTTTTTCTTCGGCGGCGTCGTCTGCGCATTCACCACTCCAACCCCAAGCGAGAAGACCAGGGCCAGCAGGCAAAATCTGATTAAATACTTTTTCATTCTGCTTGATTTGTCTCTATTTCTAATTCAGCGAAAAGATCATGCCGGGCAGTGTTCGAATCTTGCCATCCTTACCCTGACAACGCAATTCATCGATAAATACGTGGGTTCCGGGCGTGCACCGGTTAACGAGCGCCTGTGCCTGACCGGTCCACCGGGGCCCTTGATTAGCGGCCTCCATATACTGACCGTTGATCGACGCAGCGATCTTGTAGTCAAGGACCGTAAATCCGGCCTGGAAATCCACCGAACTCAAGCTTGGCCAGGACACCGCCGATGGCTTTGAACTCAGCGGATGATACGACCCCGCCGGTATGGATACCGACAAAGCCGGTCGGGTTTGGCAGATATTTGACCCGTACGTCGAAGTTGAATGGCTTGCCGTTAGCGTTAACCGTGATGTGTCCATCACCCTGAGTCGTCGGAACAATATTATAGTTATCGCCGTTTACTTTGGTGATCGCACCCTTGTCGAAGCTCACGTGAACTTTCTCCGCACCGACGCTACCGCCGGAAACGGTCACCGGATTGTCTACAGCAATGTATACAACATTCATTTTTTGCAGGAAGATCGAAGCGCCTGAGGGGATACCGACCGTGTATTTAACCGGTACATCCTTAGTGGCCTGCGATCCGTCGGGTTTGGTGAAGACGATATGCACGTTGACCGTGTGTTCACCGGAGCCTTCCGCTTTTGTTTTGAATTCACCGATACCCTCCGCATCGACCGGGGCATTAGAGCCATTGATCGTGATGGTCGGCTTGGCAGCGGCACTAAAGGCGCCAATACCGGCCCTAACAGTCAACTCGTCACCGGGCATCACATACGTCGCGCTCGGCGATACGATGGCGTCAAACTGGTCGAACCGGACCTTGACTTCGCCGATCTGCTTGTGCAGATAGTCGACGACCTGGGATTCGGAGTTCTTGACGTCGCTTTCGAATTTGCTGAGAATGGTCAGCGCGGCAACCGTCGGCGTCATATGGAAATAACGGATGGTCCAATTCTCGGCGGGATCCTTTTTCTCCGCCTCGCCGGTCTCCGACGGCGGGACACGCGTGTCGATCGGCAGGCGGGTGGTAAAGTCAGCCTTGGTCTTGATCAGCTCGTCCTTCACGGTTGGCGAGAGGCTATCGTAATTGGAAGGATCCAGCAGGTTTAGGAGTGCCTGGCGGATTTGGATCAGGGAATCGTATAATTTTTTGCCGTGACCGCCCTGGTCGAACATCCGGGTGGCGGCATCAAGGTCACCAATGATGTACTCTTCTTTTCCATCGACCGTTTTCAGCCCCGACTCCTTTTTGAGGGCGAGCTTTAGGTTCTCGATATACTTGGAAAAGTTTCCGGCCATCGATTGCGCCTGGAAGGCCGTCTTCGACCAGATCTTAGCCTGGGCGGCGGTCTTTGGATCAGCAAGCGCATCGTTAAATTGCTTGTAGGTCAGATCGTTCTTTTGGGCAATAACTTTATTGGAGTTTTCAAGGCTCCGGTTTACGGTCGTAAAGGCATTCAACACCTCCGTAGATACATTCAGTGCCAGCAGCGCTGTAAGCACCAAATACATCATATTGATCATCTTTTGCCTCGGTTCTTTAGGTAAAGACATGGGTCAGTAAATTATTAAATGCGTTAAAAGGTTTTTCATTTGGTTCATGCGGGCCGGACAAAACGGGCTTGGCTCTGGTAGACTGATCTTGTCGGCCTTATTACGCCTGACGTCCTTGCATGGCGCTCAGCATGTTACCATAAACATGGTTCAGGTTACCCAGGTTCTTGGCCAGCAGGGCGATCTGTTCCTGTGTCTTCTTCGCGTCAGTTCACACTGCCTTGCATGGTTTCGGACGCCTTCACCAGGTTACCATAGAAGCTGTTCATCGCTTTCAGATGGTTATTGGTGTCCTGCAGTTCCAGCTCATAGATCGCATTCAGCGAACCCAGGTTCTTCGTCAGGACCTGTACCTGCGAATGGAACTGTTTGGTGCTGTCTGCAGCGGCATTGAAGCTGGAGATCGTATTGGTTGCATTCTGATAAGCGCCTTTCATATTGTCCAGCGCGACAGATGCTTCCTTCGTCTTGGTGGTATATTCGGTTGTCGCGGTCAGGACGCCGGAAACGTCACCGATCTTGTCGACCGTGGTGCCGAACTTCTTGAAACCTTCGCTCAGCGTGGTCAGGTTAGCCGGATTGATATCGGCTTCCTGGAGCATCTTGTCCATTTTGTCCAGAGCAGGGTTACCGCTGGTGCCGCCGGCCAGTTTGGGGAGCGCTTCTACCAGGGCGTGCATTTCACCACCGGGAGGGGGGAGGAATGCATACACCAGGAAGATCAGGGCTTCGGTCAACAGCCCGGCCGTCAGGAAGAAGTTGGCCAGCTCCGTGTGCAGGATCTTCTGCAGGGCGCCAAAAATTACGATCGGCCGCACCAACGCACACGATGATATTTATAAGTCTTTCGGTAGATTTTGATACTCCAGCGCTCATAGTGATTAAAATTTAAAGTGTTTTTAAAGGGATTTAAAAGGGTTAAGGAAAAAGATTTTTAATTGATTTTTTAACTGTTTTCAAAATCAAAAACGCAATTTCTGTTTAAAAATTTTACGTATCCGGAATTGATTTATCTACGGTTGTTTGTCAAGGTCGGCGCCAGATCGATCACGCAACGGAACCCGATATAAGATTTGGCCGTATCCTGGTACTCATACGTCCGGGCCGAGGTCTGCAGGTAAATGCCCACATCCTTCCAGCTTCCGCCACGAATAACCTTCCGCTTCATACGGGGGGGATCGGTGTCCTTTGCATTCCAGCGGATATCCGGGTTCATGTCATGCTCGAAATTGGAGGCGCCCTCATAATAAAAGGAAGAGGTCCATTCGGCGACGTTTCCGGCCATACAATAAAGGCCGAAATCATTGGGCCAGTAAGCATCGGCCCGAACCGTATAGAAACCGCCGTCTTCGGGATAGTTCCCGCGGCCGGGTTTGAAGTTCGCGAGCAAGCAGCCCCTTTTATTCCGGAGATAATAGTTACCCCAGGGATACATCGACTGGGAACGACCGCCGCGGGCCGCATATTCCCACTCCGATTCCGTGGGCAGCCGGAAGCTGGATTCCGTTGCCATATGCTTCGCTTCCAGGTGCGCATTCAGGTACTGGGTCCGCCATTCGCAGAAAACGGTAGCCTGTTTCCAGTTGACCCCTACGACAGGATAGTTGCCGAAGGCCGGATGCGAATAGTACCGCTTGGTCATCGGCTCGTTATAGGAATAGCTGAAGTCGCGGATCCACACCAGCGTATCCGGATAGACCTTTACGTCGTCCTTGTAGATGAACTGGGAGCGCGGTTTGCCTTCATTGATCTTCTGCGCGGCTGCATTCAGGTCAAAAGTCTCGTAATGAATTTAAGCTTGTACACGGATCGAGCTCCTTCTTGCCGAAGATCCGGTTGTCCGGCTCAACGATCATCGCGCTGATCTTTTCGATCGTGGCTTTATCACCCCATTTGATCGTCGCGGCTTTCTTCCAGTCGATCTGGAAACGGCCGTCTACGTCCTTACCATACTGCATGACGGTTGCAGCGATCGAATCCCGTACCCAGTTGGTAAACTGGCGGTACTCGTTGTTGGTGATTTCGGTAGCGTCCATCCAGAAACCACTGATCGAGATTTGCTGATTACGGGAAGTAAAAGAATAGTTCACATCCTCATCGCTGGGGCCCATGTGGAAGGTGCCCGGCGGGATATAAACCATGCCCGGAGGCTTTTGAAGGTTATAGGCACTTGCAGGAGCTACGCCATGCAGCTGCCCGTCATCCGGCAATCCTTTGCCGGATTTTCCACCTAGTTTACAGCCTAGCCATCAAAAAAATGGCGCAAAAAGCCGTTAAAACGGATAGGTTTTTCATTTTCATAATATTAAAGGGTATTGGGCAAAAAAAATTTTTTGACAACATCTCGCTACAAGTTTAAAATTAATTTTTCGAATGTCAAAGCTTTCATCCGGACAAAATTGTTTCCATAGGGCGAATCGGATTGACGCTATGTAATGAAACGCAGCCCTTTACGGATTATTGTACCCAGTCGATGGAATTTTATGCACATTTTCTAAGAGGCGGATCAATGCAGAGAGCTTCATTTACAGGGAGTTGGCAAGCTATAATTTTCGCACAGGAAGAACTGCGGCACCTCCCTCACGGGCTTGTCGCGCAATAGGGGAAAATGGGTATCTTCCTGTGACGAAGACTGAAAAACCCGGTAAGGAATCAATTGACTTAGAAACTCCTTCCGGGCATTTTCCGGCCGCCTGGCGGTGATCGCGATCTCCGGAATAGTATACGTAAGTGCCTGATACAGGGTTGCCCAAATTCCAAAAGAGCCGGGATAACCCGTGACGACACGCCGGACGGCTACCGCCATCTGCCGGGAACGATCACGCCCATGCCGGTTCGTCGAACAACAGCGACAGGTATAACAAATTGAATGCCATCACCGAATTACCCGATGGGGTCGCCCCGTCATAGATCTCCTTTTTCCGCAGGATCAGATCCGTTTGCCCGTCGTGGGTGAAATAAAAAAAGCCGGTCTCCTCTTCGCCAAAATGGGCGATCACCTCCACCAGGATTCCGCTGCGCCTCCAGCAAGTAGCCGCCATCGCCCGTGATCTCCTGCAGCTCAAGCAACGCGGCGATCAGAAAAGCATAGTCATCCAGGAAGGCCGGAATGCGGGCCCCCCCTTTGTATGCGTGATAATAAAAATGAATCCCTTCCCCCTTCAGCCGCTTCCGGAGGAAATCCATATTGGCAATTGCGCGGTCCCGGTATTCCTGCTTGCCAAGCGCACCGTAGGCCTTCGAACAGGCGATATTCATCAACGCATTCCATCCGAGGAGGATCTTGTCATCCAGGGCCGGCGGGACGCGCCGCGGCCCGGTGTTCCAGCAGTGCAATCGGGCGGCTTCCAGTCGGGCCGCCAATTCCAGCTCCCCAGACCGGCCGCCTGCCCGGCCGCTTCCACCGGAAGATCCACCGCGCGGGTGAGGATATTCTTCCCCTCCCAATTCCCAGCCTCCGTTACGCCATAATACGTGCAAAACAACTCGGCATCTTCTCCGAGGATCCGATCGATCTCCGCCTTATCCCAGACATAATATTTTCCTTCCATACCCTCACTGTCGGCATCCAGCGCCGAGTAGAACGCCCCCTCCCCGTTGGACAATTCCCTGCGATAAATGCCATGGTAAGTTCGATCGCCTCGCCGGTAGGCCGGTTTGCCGGTCAACTGCCAGGCCTCGCTCAAGCGCAATCACCAGCAGCGCATTGTCATAAAGCATCTTTTCAAAATGCGGGACCAGCCATTCGTTATCGGTCGAATACCGGGCAAAGCCTCCCCCAAGCTGGTCGAAGATACCCCCGGCGATCATTTTGTCCAGGCTGAGACATGCCTGGCCAAGCGCATCGGGATCTTTTGTATAATAATAATAGTGGAGCAGATAGCGGATCGAGAAGGTTTGGGGGAATTTGGGGGCGCCGCCAAAACCTCCTTCGCGGCGATCGGCCGTCGCCAGCAACTGATCGCGGATCTGCCGGAGAATCTCGGGCGTGAAAAGAGGGGCGACCTGCGAAAGGTCTCCCGTCGTCGAGCCACCGCCCGACGCCCCGGACCCAAAAGATCCCGCGACCGCCACATGCCGGGTCAGATTTCCCGCCTGTTCTTCGATCTCCGCCCGGCGCTCCCGGTATGACCGCGCCACACCCGCCAGAACGTCCTTCCAGCCAGGCCGGTTATAGAACGGCCGCGGCGGAAAATACGTCCCGCCATAGAAAGGCCTTGCCGTCGGAAGTGAGGAATACGTTCAACGGCCAGCCGCCGCTGCCCGTTATCGCCTGCACCGCATCCATATAAATATGGTCCAGGTCCGGCCGCTCTTCCCGATCGATCTTGATGTTGATGAAATGCTCGTTCATAAATTGCGCGGTGCCGGCATCTTCAAAGCTTTCCCTTTCCATGACATGACACCAGTGACAGGCCGCATAGCCGATACTGACGAGGATAGGCTTGTCGTCCTGCTGCGCCCGCTGTAAAGCTTCCTCACCCCACGGATACCAATCAACAGGGTTGTGCGCATGCTGTAATAAATAAGGACTGGTCTCCCTGGCAAGTCGGTTGGGCATGACCTAAAGGTATTCGCAAAATTCGCGCTAAGCGGCGCGATCGCCCTACTTTTTCTTTTCCGTCACCGCGAGGTATTTCTCCAGTGCGGACACCATGGAGGGAGCCTGCGGCTGGGGCGCCTTGATATCGAGGGTAAGACCGGCCTCTTCCACCGCCCGGGAAGTATTGCTGCCAAACGCGCCGATCTTGGTGCCGTTCTGCTTAAACTTCGGGTAGTTGTCAAAAAGACTTCTCACGCCGCTGGGAGTAAAAAAGCAGATGATATCGTATTCGCTTTGATTAAGGACTTCCCGCACGTCATTGCTGATGGTCCGGTACATAAACGGAGTAACAAATCCGCAATTGTTCAGTTTGAGCCAGTTGATGATCTCGTTGTCCTGCTGGTTCTCCGAACAGGGATACAGGAACTTCTCGTTCTCCTTGTGCTTGTTGATGACATCGAACATGCTCTTGTTCAACCCGTCCGCGCCATAGAACACTTTGCGCTTTCGGTAAAGGATAAACTTCTGAAGATACAAGGCAACCGCCTCCGTGATACAGAAATACTTCGTGTCCTGCGAAATGCTGATCTTCATTTCCTCACAAATCCGGAAGAAGTGATCGATCGCGTTCCGGCTGGTAAAGATAACGGCGGTGAATTGGGTGATATCGACCTTCTGCTTGCGGAAATCCTTGCACGCAATCGGTTCAAGGCGAATGAACGGATAAAAAGCCAACTCCACGTCGTATTTTTTGGCTAGCTCGAAATACGGCGACTTGTCGGTTTCAGGTCTGGGTTGAGTGATTAAAATCTTTTTTTTATCCTCGTTCTTAGTCATGTGAGTTCCCCTCAGGATCCGGACTTCCGCCCGGTTTAGCAAATTTAATACACTTTTTCCAAATATGTCAATAACACCTTGTAAATCAAGAGCAGTGGTGCTATTTCGAAGGCGCAAAGGTACAAAAAAAAGTAAAACGGCGTTAGTTTTATTTCATTTCTTACCGGGCGGTAGGACGCCAGCACCCGATAACTCCATAATACAAAAACCATTGCTAATGAAATAGTTATGAAAACTTCTCGCGCTTCGTGCTCCGGAAAAGATGATCACGATCAAGAATGGCAGCAGGAAAATTCCCAGCATCTTGTTCACCAAAAAGACGATAAAGATGTAAATATCCGTCGCCCGGGAGATCGAGAAAACCCAGCCGATAAACTTCAGGACCAGGAATTTTACCACGTAGATCGCGGCCAGCAACCCCATGCAATTCAAATAGAGGACCCAGAAGTTCACCCCGGCCCCCCACCGCGAATAGTGCAACAGGAAGCAGGCATAGAGCCCGGCCGAAATCACAAAAAGGATATTGAGCAGCAACGACGGCAGCGGCGTCTGCAGCACCTGCTCCCGGATCTGCTGCTGGCGTAGGGAAACCCGGAAGAACAGGGTCATCAGGTTATTGAAATACTTTTCGAAGAAAATGCGGATCAGCGCGAAATAGAACAGGATCGCGACGATCAGGTAAAAAAGACTGTCCTTTGAATTTGGCTTGGTGGATTTCCTCGGGAAGATCCGGCGGTCCCTTCGGGACCGCCGTTACGGTTCGAATCCGCGCGATCGAATCCCGACGGGATTTACCGATCGAATCCTGATGGGCCTTCACGATGGAATCCTGCCCGGCCTTTGCGATCGAATCCTCGCGTACCCGGGCAATCGAGTCCCGTCGAAACCGGGCGATCGAGTCCCGACGGACACGGCGGATTGAATCCCGGTGGGCTTTTGCGGCGGAATCCAGGAGATGGCGAAGGAGCGATCGCCGCCGCCTTCGGCGGCGGCGATCGGGTAGTATCGTCTGTGCCCGCAGGTGGTTGAAGATAAACAAGCAGGTTACCAGGATAATAGATTTCGACAAAAAATTGCGGAAAAATGTAATTTTTTGTCTCAACAAGTCTAATGTCCTACCGGGCTCCGCCCGGTTTAGGGAAATTCTCATGATTTCGGCAAAGTTAAAAAAAGCTTACATACCCCAGATGAATTTTAGTCTCATGAAAATCAAATGGCAATTCACTCGTCCTTCCTTCGGCCAGCGATATATTGAAAATCCCCGCCTTTGTCTCGAAGGCCATCCCCACACCGGTGCCGATATACATACTGTTCAGATTATAATCCGTATACATTATTCATCGCCCACCCGACATCTACGAAAGTGAACAGAAAGGAATTCAAGCCCGGTCAGATACCGGTATTCCAGCGTTCCGACCGCATATTCGGACGCCAGAATGCTCGCCTCGTCAAAACCTCGTCAGCAGCTTGTACCCGCCGATCAGAAACAGGTCATTCCGATAGGTATTCGGACTGCTGTAGATCCCCGCGCTCGACCCCCAGCTTTACCGTCGCGGCCCGGCCGATCGGAAAATAATGGGCCGCATCGAGCCGCATCAGGAACTGAAAGGAATGCAGCTTCACCGTATCATAAAGACTGGCGAAGTTGAAAAGCCGCTGTCGGAAGGATCGCTCAGGCCGACGATCGTGGCATTCTCATGAACCGTCTTGGTGCCGGCCGAGCCGAGAAAATTCAACTCGTTGCCCCGCCGGGGATTAAACCGGTAGTTGGTATTATTGAAGCTATAGGTCACGCCCAGGCTGACCGAACTGATATCGGCCTCCGGCGGCAGGGTATGGGTGGCGATGATCCCCAGGCGTGTCTACATTCAGCAGATTGGAGGACGCCAGCTGAAGAAAGACGGATCCGTTCTGATTGGCGGAGAGCGTATATTGGGCGCCCACCGGTAAGTTGATATTGATATAGGTGGAATCCTGTTTGTACAGATCGAAGGAAGTACTCAGCCCGAACGGAGAATTAAACATAAACGGCTGCTGGATACAGCAGATCCAGCCGCGGCGAACCCTGTTGCAGCTGCTGCCAGTCAAGCTTCATCGTCTCCCCGTTCCCCAGCGTATTCTGCAGGTTGACCGTCGCCTCGCCGGTGACCACCACCTTATTGCCAAGCGCAGGATTGTCGCTGGGCAGGAAGCCGACCAGCGCGTCGATCTGGCTGCTCCGTTTTCGGTTTGAGATAAAGGTTGATCACCGATCCCTCCGCCAGCATGGTCAGGCTCCAGGGCTGCTGTTCCTGGACATAGGGCAGCTCCAGGATTTTTTTGGTGATGATCTGCAGCCTGTCCTTCCGGTAAATGCTGCCATTGGGGATATTCAGATACCGTTGCAGGAATTCGGTTGGAGATCTTCGCATTCCCAAAAACCCGGATGCTGTCGATCTTGTAGAGGGGACCCTTGTCCACTTTCAGCACCGCCGAAACAGCTCCGGAATCCCGCAGCACGACGCTGTCCAGACCCACTTTTGCAAAGGGGTAGCCGTTATTCTCCAGATAATCCAGCATCAACTGCTGCCGGCACCGGAATAACGCGCATATCCATGGGGTGATCGGCAAATGATCTGTCGTTCCAGGCGGCGGCGGATAGCAGCGTCGGGTCCGTATGCCGGGTGTCGATCTTCGCCCATCGCCAGGCATCGCCTACATACAACCGAAGGCTGGCCGCATGTCGCGGCATAGTTGATGCTGTCGATCGGACGCCGCGACATATCCCTTTCCCTGAAGAAGCGGCAGCAGATTATAGACGTATATCCTGCAGGCCTCCTGTGACCGGAAACTGGTGGTGAGACCAAGCTGCCTTGAGACAAATCCGGTATCTTTATCGACCGGATCAATGTGCAGGGTGTATTGAGCCCAACCGAACAAGGGAAGGAAAAAAAGTCCGCAGAAGCAGCAGGCGTTGGCTAATTTTGCAAGTTAATCGATCCGAATGGCAGGCATCTATCTCCATATCCCCTTTTGCAGGCAGGCCTGTCATTACTGTAACTTCCATTTTTCCACGTCTTTACCGGGTATGAACGATTTTGTCCCCGCTTTATTGAACGAAATGGAACACCGTTCCGATTATCTCGGCGACGCCACGGCAGGAACCGTCTATTTCGGCGGCGGCACTCCCTCCCTGCTCGACCCGGAGGAGCTTCGCCGGATCCTGGACAGGCTGCGCGGGCACTTTACCTTCGAACCCGACCCGGAGATCACCCTCGAAGCCAACCCGGACGACATGACGGACCGCCGGGAAGATCAAAGCCTGGCGATCCGCCGGGATCAACCGCCTGAGCATCGGGATCCAGTCTTTTTTCGACGCCGACCTCCGATGGATGAACCGCGCCCACAATGCCGCCCAGGCCGCGGAAGCGATTCGGCTCGCCCAAGCCGAAGGATTCGACAACATCAGCATCGACCTGATCTACGGCGGCCCTACCCTGCCGGATGACCACTGGCAACACAACGTCGCCGAAGCGATCCGGCTGCAGATTCCGCACCTTTCCTGCTATGCCCTGACGGTCGAACCCCGCACCGCCCTCGACTACGATGATCCGCGGACACAAACGCACCGACGTAAATCCCGACGACCAGGCCCGGCAGCTGCTGCTCCTCATGGACTGGATGAGCAAGGCCGGCTACGATCATTACGAGATCTCCAATTTCGCCCTGCCCGGGTCACCGCAGCCGCCATAACTCCGCTTACTGGCAAGGGGAACCCTATCTGGGTCTGGGGCCTTCCGCCCATTCCTATGACGGGCGTTCGCGGCAATGGAATATCGCCAATAACGCACGATATATCGCCGCGCTGGCGGACGGAACACTCCCGGTGGCGGAAAGAGAAGTGCTGACACCTCTCCAGCAATTTAATGAATATATCATGATCTCGCTGCGAACGATGGAAGGAGTGGATCTGGGTACGGTGAATCAACGTTGGGGGTCGGCGGTCGCGGAAGCCTTGCTGGAACGGGCGCAAGCTCATGTCCTCAGAGGTACGGTGAGGCTGGCGGAAAACATCGTCCTTACGCATATTCTTCTGACGCGGGAAGGGAAATTGCTGGCGGACGGGATTGCCGCGGATCTTTTTGCTGAGGAGGAAATCCGCCGATCTTAGTGATGCCGGTACTTTGCCCGGAGATAATTGATCCCCTGCGCTACCGAGAGGATGAGCACCATCGCGATGATGGCCATTGGTCCGAATCCCTGGAAGGAGAGTGGCATAATCGAGAGTATTCCTTTTAGGAGGTCCTCTATCTATTAGACAAGGTACGCCTCAATTTGTTTCATTCCTACCCCCACATTAACATTTTCCCACAAAATCCGGTAAATCATGCTCGGCAATCGGCATTTCTGCCTTTATCTCTTTGTTTTTCAAATAAATACATTTGCTGGCATTGTATCCCTCCGCCACCATGTTGAGTTCCAGCTGGGCGGATTTGACCGAATATCCTTTTCCGATCATATTTCCAAAGGTCCGGTTGCGGCTGTACAGCGAATAACAGGTCACCAGCAGGTCCCCCAGGTAAACCGATGCGGCGTAGTTTGCGCTCCTCCGGTTGGACAATCCTTCCTGAGGGCTATGGACGCCGACCTCGATATGGTGGATGCCCAATTTCCGGAGAAATCCGGCCATCTCATCCGCACAATTGGCGATCAGCACACTCAGGAAATTATCTCCATATTCCAGTCCATGCGCGATCCCGGCCCCCAACGCATAGATATTCTTCAGAATGGCCGCAAACTGTACCCCATAGACATCGCCATTGACCACCGTATTCAGATATTCCGTTGTAAAACAGGCGGCTATTTCCCGGGTCGTCTCTTCATCCCGGCCGGAAAACGTCAGGTAGGACAGTTTCTCCGCCGCCACCTCTTCCGCATGACAGGGGCCCATGACGGTAAAATAATCGTCCGGCGACCCATCGAATTCCCGCTCGAGAAATTCATTCAGCAACAGGTTGTGTTCCGGAAGGATCCCTTTGATCGCGGAAAGAACCTTTTTGCCCTGCAAGGCCTTCCGGTCCACTCCTTCCAGGGTGGCCGCCATATAGGCCGACGGAACGGCCATGACGAGACAATCGGACGCCGCAATCACCTCCGCCACATCGCCGCTGAGCGATGAGCAGGCTGGTGTCGAAATAGATGGAAGGAAGATATTGAGGGTTATGATGACGGGCTTTGAGATGCCGGATAATCGCCTCATTCCTGATCCACCACTGGATCGGTCTGCCGTTATCGGTAAGGATCTTGGCCAATGCCGTAGCCCAGCTGCCGCTGCCTATCACTCCAAAACGCATGCGATCTTTCAGATTCAGATTATTAATTCTTTTCCCTTCGAACAGTTTGTCCTTGGGGACGACCTTGATCCGCACCCCGCTTTTCATGGTCTTGCTGACCACGCTGTAAGGGCCGGTGACAACCTGATCCCCTTCTTTCAACCCATCCTTTATTTCGATGTAGTTGATATCCTGAATATCGGTGTGGACTTTGACCTTTTTGACCGTGTCGCCCGGCATGACGATAAAGACTACTTCATCCAGGTCGCCGCCGGACGAATGGGTTTCGCCTTTGTTGTCATCGTTATTGTTGCCATTGTTGCGTTGTCTCCGTTATCGTCGCCGCGAATTGTCTGCCGATTCCGTGTTGCCGACGACCGCATTGTCCGTATTCTTTTCCCGGGTGGCGACGGCATTGATCGGAATGGACAGCACGTCTTTATGCGTACGGGTCTGGATATCGGCGCTGGCGCTCATCCCCGGCCGGAATGGGAAATGCCGCGAGTGTTTGGGATCGATGAGGTCCTTATACGAATCGGGCGAAAGCCGGATATGCACTTTGTAATTGGTGACGTCATTGGTGGATACCGTCGTCGTCGAACCGCGTGCAGTCGTCACGCTGCTGGCGATCTGGGTCACGATGCCCCGGAATTTGCGGTTGTTGTACGCATCCACTTCGATCAGCGCCGTGTCGCCCAGCTGTACTTTGGGAATGTCGTTCTCGCCGACGTCGACGATCGCTTCGATCTTGCTCATATCGGCCACGCGCATCATCTCGGTGCCGGCCATCATGGAGTTGCCGACCACCCGTTCTCCCTTCTTGATGCTGAGGAGAGAAACAACCCCGTCGATCGGCGAGACGACCGTGGTCCGGCTGAGGTTCTTGGCGGCAATGCTCCAGATTGGCCCTGGCGCTGGCCACCCCGGCGACATTACCCTGTACGTTTTGGAGCGCGGCCATGATAATTGGCCTGTGCCGTCAGGTAGGTGGCCTGCGGCCGTTTCATATTCGGACAGGGAGACCACTTTCTGATCCAGCAGCTGCTTTTCCCGGTCAAGCGCCCGTTTGTCCGTTTCCATCGTGGCCTTCAGACCCGGCAATGTCTCGTCGGATATTGGAGACCATCGCCTGCTGCTGGTTCATCTGCGCCGCCGCCTGATCCCGCTGGGTCGTATAGATATCCGCATAGATCTTGGCCAGCTCCTGCCCCTTGTGTACACTGTCGCCTTCCTGGCTGACACCCAGCTCCACGACTTCGCCGGAGATATCGGGGCTGATCTTCACCTCTTTTTCCGGATAGATCTTCCCGCTGGCCGTGACGATCTCCGTGATATTGCGTTTGATGACCTTTTCCGCGGTGACTTTCGTCCCATCCGCTTTGCCGATCCAGCCGGCCTGTTTGCCGACCACCAGCAGCGATGATGATGACGACCACGATTATGATGATCCAGAGAAATAGCTTATTCATGTGTGTAATAGGTTATATCTTTTTTTGGTCATTCTTTTTACAGCCTTATCCCCATCCCCTTATAGTATTCCAGCACTTTCATCTTAAAGACGTAGTCGAACTGGTCATACAGCAGATTGACCTTGGCGTTGAAAAAATTATTCTGGTTGGTCAGCAGGTCGATGGTATTGCTCATGCCGACATTGTATCGTTTCTGTGCGTATTCAAAGCTTTTCTGGGTGGCGGCCAGCGTGATCTTCTGGGCTTCGAATTTCTCCAGCGCCGCTACAGCCAGCGGTATACGCCTGATAGATATTGTTTTTCAGCGTCAGGTTATCCTGATCGCGCTGTAGCTCCTGGTTGCGGAGGTTGAGCTTGGATTTGGCATAGTTGGTGCGGAGGATACCGTGATTGAGGATGGGGATGCTGACGTTGATCCCGATCGACTGCGCGAAATAATTATTGATCTGCGTGAAATAGCCCGGCGCTTTTGTATCGACGAATTTATACAGCGGTACGGGCTGGTCACGGGTGTACCGCTGCCGACCACATGTCCGACGGTATCGACAGACGTGCCGTATACGGACTGCCGCCTGCCCGGGCGTATTCAGATAGTAGGAGCTCAGGTTGCCGTACAGGCTGACAACGGGATACATGGCCCCCTTCGCCGCCCGCACCGTTTCGCTGATCGGACTGGATCTGCAGCGCATCCATCTTCTGCAGGGGCTGGTGCGCCAATGCCAGGGCATAGACCGCGTCGGGCTGCAGGTCCGCCAGCTGCTCGATGGGGATCTTATCCACGGGCGGGGTATCTACCTCAAAGGGGATGGCCGCATCCAGGTCCATATAACCCTTTAACTGAAGGATGTCCTGGACGACATTGCTCTTGTCGATGATATAGGTCGAGCTATCCTGGGCAACCTGCGATTCGAGCTCGGCGGCATTCAGCTCCGGCAATGTCCCTGCAATCACCTGTTTGTGGGTAAGCTCGAGCTGGTTCTGTGAAAGATGCAGTTGCAGCAGGGCAGCCTCGGCCGTTTGGTTGGCCAGGAGGACCGTTAGATAAGCATTGGCCACATTAAGCGAAATATTGTTCTTCAGCAGGTCGGTATTGGCCAGCATGGCTTGCCAGGCAATACCGGTTGGCGTCGATCGTATGCTGGAGATAGAAGCCGTTGAAAAGCGTTACGTTGCTTTGAAGGGACAGGCCGCTTTGAAGGGTGGTCTGGGTCTCCAGCACATAGGTGGTCGGGTTCTGGAAACGGCCGGAATTAATGCCCGCTGAAACCCCGCCGATCAGCGTTGGGATTTTTGAAAGCCGGCTTTGATCAAGCGTAAGCTTGGCCACCCTGGCCTGGACATCGGCCTGTTTGACGGAAATATTATTAGCGACGGCATAATCAACACATCTTTTCAGGTCCCATTTGTCCTGCGCCGCGGCGGTATAGGTTAAAAAGAGAGGTATGGCTAGAAAAAGCAGGAGTTTCTTTCTTAGTCATGGGGCAAATTTATAATAATTTTTCACCATGCCGCATCGAATGCCTGCCCCAGATCGCCTATTATATAAGCGGCATCCTCCAGCCCGGTATAGAGCCGCAACATCCGATGGTCGGGGTTATCCGCGTCAAATTCCTCCGGGGTAAGCGACGCACATTTTGGCAGGATCAGGGATTCATGACCGCCCCAGCTAACCGCCATGAAGATATGACGGAGCCGCTCACAGAAGGTTACAATCTCCCCCCGGCTTTGCGCGCGCACATAAAAGCTTAGCAGTCCGCACGCGCCCGACATCTGTCGCCGGGCCAGGGCATATTGGGGAAAGGTCTCATCCAGCGGGAACAACACGCCTTCTACGCGGGGGTGCCCCTTCAGGAAATCAACGACTTCCCGCGTCGTCCGGGATATCCGCTCCAGACGCGCCGGCAACGTGCGCAGACCCCGGATCAACAGCCAGGCGTTAAAGGGCTGTATCCCGCTCCCGATATTCAGGTATTCACTGTCAAAGATCTTTTTCATCATTTCGCGACTGCCGGTCAGAACCCCGCCCACCGTATCGCTGTGGCCGCCGATATATTTTGTGGCCGTCTGCATGCTGATGTCAATGCCCAGCCCGACCGGGCGCTGATACAGCGGGGTACAATAACTGTTATCGATGATCGTCACGATCCCTTCCGCCCGGGCCAGCTCGGCAATCGAGCCCAGGTCCTGCAACTGGTAGTCCCAGGAGTTCGGCGACTCAAGGTAGATCACGCTGGTGGCCGGCAGAATGGCCCGCTCGAAGTTCTCGATCCTCGTCCCGTCGACATAGGTCGTGGTCACGCCAAAACGGGGGAGGATAACATCGAACATCCGTTGTGCCCAGGTATAAGGCCGGTTGACCGATACGATATGGTCACCGGTTTTTACGTTCGCCAGCACAGCCGCGAAAATGGCCGCTGCTCCACTGTTGAAGACCAGGCAATCTTCCGCGCCGTCCAGTGCGGCCAGCTTCCTCCGGAGGATCTCCACGGTCGGGTTGAGGCCCCGGCTGTACAGATAGCCGCTGTATTCGTCCTCGAACAAGGCTTTTAGCTCGTCGACTTTTTCTACCCGGAAATTGCTCGTCTGCATGATCGGCGGCGCGATGGCGTTAAAGTAATTTTCACGGTCCTCGCCCAGCTCATTTATGATATATGAAAGGTCCATATTCAGGATTTAGGATTAGCCGGCTCCGTGGGGCCGCGCGAGCCCCGCCGCTTCCGGGCGCGTAACACAAAATACAGCAAAAAGAAAATGGAAAATATCCCGGCGCCGAAAACGGCGGAACGCGGGTCATTCCAAACCACACTGACGGCAATTCCGATATAGGCGAGTATCAGGATCACGGGGACCAGCGGAAACCATTTTATCCGATAGATGTCCTGATCTTCCCTTACTTTGCGGCGCCGCAGGATAAAGATGGTGGATGCCGACGTCGCGAAACCGATGCTGTCCAGGAAGATGGTATAATCAAGGATCTTCTCCACCTTGCTCATGAACAGCAGGGTCAGGCAGATCGCCGCGGAATAGGCGGTAAGCGACCAGATGATCACGTCTTGTTTCGCCGTCCTTTTTCCAAAGATGGCGGGCAGTATTCCCTCTTCGCTCATGGCATACATGACTCGGGGGTTACTCATGACCGATACATTTACATACGCGAGGACGGATAGGAACATCAGGATACGCAGGATGCGGTCGCCGGCAGGGCCGAACAGATGGTCGATCAATGTTGCAGCGATCGAATCGGCCGTTTTGAGGTGGTCGAATCCGATCACGCTGACGTAAACGAAATTGATCGCCAGGTAAAGGATAATGATCAGCACCACCCCCGACGCGATCCCACGCGGGATGATCCGGCTGGCATCCCGGACATCGCCACCGAAATTTATGGTCTGCTGATAACCGCCATACGTGAAAGAAACCGCGACCATGCCAAACGCAAGCGCTTTCAGCCAGCCCCCCGATCCGCTTTCCCCCGGAGGCGCTGCCGCAGCGTGGATCACCACAGGATGATGGCCGAAGAGCGAAGTCAACAGCAGCGCAACCAATATAATTTTAAAGATGGTAAGGATATTCTGAACCCGGCTGCTCATTCTAAGTCCAAGCAGGTTGATACAATAGAAGAAGGTTACCGCGGCCGTCGTCACCAGCTGCTTGAAAAGCTCGGGCGTCGGCTGGTTCCCATAGAAGAAATACCCGATATATTCTGCGCCTATAACGCCTACCAGGGCCATGGACCCAGCATTGGAGACCAGGATTATACAGTTGATGGCAAAAGCCAGCGACGGATGATAGCCATACGAGAATACCTTGTAGTATCCGCCGGTAACCGGGTACCGGGAGCCGATCTCGGCATAGGTGAGCGCGCCGCAAAAGGCGATCCCGCCACCGATCAGCCACGCGAGAAAGAACAAAAGCGGAGTTCCGGTCCGGTTTGCCACCACCGTGGGGGTACGGAAGATACCCATGCCAATGACCAGCGCGACCACAATCATGATGAGATCGAATAAATTCAGCTGCTTTTTGCTCATGCGTTCCCGGTGCGCTGAAGATAATGATTATTCCGGAACTGGGCTCCGCCCAGTTCGCACTTGACGAACGATAGTAAGGAAAGTGCAGACATAAATGGTAATGAGACAAAACCGAGCCGAAGGCGAAGGTTGCGAACGAGGTCCCAACAGTGTTGGGACCGAAGTTTTTTAATTGGGCACCAATTTTTTGTCGAATTTCGAATCTACCTTTACAAAAACCATGAAGAAGCTAAACTGCCCCTTGACTGCCTGCCTGCTGGCGTGCATGATCCTG
>CAWJVU010000002.1:0-107231 GCA_963846405.1 uncultured Chitinophagaceae bacterium
GCAGATGGTCTTTCGATAGATGATGATCTGGTCGGGGTGAATACTCCACTGCCGGAAACGAGCCATCGAAAGCGGGTGGCCGATGTAGAGGCCGAAGAGATTCCGTCCTTCCGCTTCTTCTTCGACCGTCACGGCCACGTTGGTCATGGCCCGCCCGAACGCCTCCGGCAACGAATCAACCGCCTCTGCCACCAGTTGCTTGAACTGCTCCAACGGGACGTCGAACCCGTCGCTCACGTTCGGGGCGGACCCGGGTTGGTCGCTCTCCCGGTACGCATGATGATCGAGAATCGGCCGTACGACGCGCTCGATCTCTATCGAGGATGCGATCCACAAGACCTCTTCGCGGATGTGGTCGGGTATCGGAGTCCCGGATTCGCCGAGCCACCGGGCCAGGGATTCGAGTGCCATTCCGTGACGACCCGTCGAGAGGTGACCGACGAACCACCTGTGCTGTGATTCCGACAGCTCAGGACTGAGAAACTTCTCGAGACGGCGCAGGCGCCGTTGGAGCTGCCTGACATCAATCGTGTCCGGGAGCGGATCCCTGGCCGGCACGGCACCCTCGGCGATGAGGGAGCGGGCGTGGTGGAAATGCCGGCGGCGGCGAACCGGTCCGCAGGGCGCAGGAAGTGCACGACGAAGAGCACGAGGGCCGCAAGAAGTACGCCGACCGGTATGTACAAGACGAGTTCGTCGGGCCGGGGGTCGACCGCTGGGGCCACGCACACCGTCTTCCCGTCTGGTCGTCACAGAGGTCGTAGCCGGCATAAACCCTTCGCCATTCCTTCGTGGGATCGGTGACGGAGATCACCTGCTCCCCCTTCATTACCTCGGTCGTCTCCCGCGTGCCGTATTCAAAGGCCCTGATACCGGGCGCAAAGCCGGGACTGGCGAAGAAGGTGGCGGAATCCGGGCTCGAGGCGAGTTCATAGGGCCATGCATCGCACCCATTGGCATCTATTCCCGCAACGATCGGAAACCTGCTGCCCCCGATGATCGGGGCGCTCACCGATCGTGGACGCCCCGGTTGACTGCTGCAGTCCGGATGAGCGGACGTGGAGCGATGTGGCAGTTTCGATGCGGCGGAAACGCAGCCGAACAAAGAAGCACGCCAACTGCCAGAAGAGCGACAGCAAGCAGGAGAACGTGAGCGAGGCTCCCCGGTCTCCTCTGCACCGGGGAGAATCTAACCGAAAGCGTCGCGAGGTAGGCGGGTAGCTGGCCGAAGACCCGCACGATGACAGCTGCCACGCGCGCGACGCGCAGGTGCGGCAGACTGACTCGCGCAAAGGAGAAACGCCTCGCCATGCCGCCCCTCGACCCAAACGGCTCACGGCCGCAGCTGAACCGGCGCACCTTCCTTGCTGCCGCGCTGGCCGCCGGCGGCGGGGGGCCCTCGCCGCGATGGGCGAAGGCGGCGCCAGTGCCGCAACGATCAGTGCGGCAACCAAGGTCAAGGCGGCAGGCTCAGACCTCGGCGCTATCGAGCATGTGATCTTCTTCATGCAGGAACCGGTCCTTCGATCACTACTACGGGGCCTACAAGGGCGTGCGCGGCTTCGACGATCATCCGAAGGGTTCGCTCGCTGCGTTCGCCCAGGCGTGGCCCGGCGGGGCGTCCTCGCATTTGCTCCCCTTCCACCTCCAGTCCGACTCGGGCATGGGCGAATGCACCTACGACCTCAATCACACGTGCCGCCGAGCATCTGAGTCGCGGCGCAGGCCACAACGCGGACTTCGTAAAGACCCACACCATCGCGGCGTTCGAAGGTCCCCAGAACGGCGTGTTGACCATGGGCTACTACACACGAGCGGACCTTCCGTTCTATTACACGTTGGCCGATGCCTTCACCATCTGTGACAACTACCACTGTTCAGTCATGGGCCCCACGCATCCGAACCGGCTCATGGCGCTTTCGGGGACCATCGATCCCGCGGGGAGAGCCGGTGGTCCCGTCATCGCCACCAACGAGGATGTCGGTGCGATCTGGAGCGCAAGCTGGCCCACCATGCCCGAGGTGCTCGAAGACGCCGGTATCAGCTGGAAGGTCTACAACCCCGAGGGAGCTCTGTACGCCCCGGCCTTCTTCGAGCAGAACGGACTCCTGGTCGGTGATGCGATCCTCCCCTACTTCAGCCAATACAAAAACCCTTCTTCGTCGCTCTATCAGAAGGCGTTCCTGCCCCAATACCCCAGCGATTTCGTGTCCGATGTCGCCTCGGGCAATCTGCCCTCCGTCAGCTGGATCCTCCCGCCCGACGGCTACGACGACATCCCCCGGCACCGCCCGCTCTCGGTGAGTGGTTCACCAGCCAGATGCTGAAGATCTTGGAATCCAATCCCGACGTGTGGTCGAAGACGTTCTCTTCCACATGTACGACGAGAACGACGGATTCTTGACCACGTCCCCCCACCGACGGCGCCCCCGGCACCGCGGCGAGTACCTGACCGCATCGTCATTGCCCTCCGGACCATGGCGTCCGAGGGCCCATCGGCATGGGCTTCCGCGTGCCCATGCTCGTGCTCTCGCCGTTCAGCCGCGGCGGGTACGTCGGCGTAGGAGGTCTTCGACCACACCTCACAACTCCGCTTCTTGGAGGAGCGATTCGGGGTGCGGGCCCCGAACCTCTCGGCGTGGCGACGGGAACACGCAGGTGATCTGACCTCGACGCTGCACATGCATCACAAGGATGCGTCGGCTCCGCTGCCCTCGACGTCGAAGGACCTCCCGGCCGACGTCTGGCGGAGGGGTGCACACAGCTCGACATCTTGGAGACCTCCGGCAACAAGCCGCTACCCCGTGCCGAAGCACCAGATCATGGCCCGGCAGGAACCCGGTCGGGCGCAGCGGGTCTGAGGGTCCCGGGAGCGAAGACTAGCGGGGGCGGCGGCGGAGTGCAGGCTCCGCGATTGCCGCCGGGACCCAGCCGACATCGGTGGAGTTGAGTCGACGCCGGGCGGCACGATCTGGTCGATGCGATCCATGACTTCGCTGGGGAGACGCAGCTCGAGTGCGGAGAGCTGGGACTCCAGATGTTCCATGGTCCGCGGGCCGATGATCGGTGACTTGACCGCGGGGTGCTCCAAAACGAAACCCAAGGCCAACTCGATCAGGCTCAGCCCGGACTCGTCGGCCAGCGTGTTCAGGGCGGTCGACCGCTCGACCTCTGCCGGTTGCCCGGCAGGTTCATGTCGTAATGGTCCGGCACCATCGCGAACGCCGGCTCGTGTTGGCCTTGCCCTCGCCGAAGGCGCCGGTCGGCCATCCGCCGGCCAAACGGCTGCCGGGGATCACCCCGAGGCCGTACGCTGGCAGGCCGGCAGCACGGCCTTCTGACCCCTCGCACCAGGATCGAGTAGGGCGGCTGCTCGGTGACAAACCGCGCGCGGGCACGACGCTCGGCCACCCACTGCGCCTCGACAACCGCGTGGGCCGGAAAGGTGAGCTACCGAAGTAACGGATCTTGCCCGACGCGCACCAGGTCGGTCAACGTGCCTAGCGTTCGTCGATGTCGGTTTCGGGCGAAGGCCGGTGGACCTGATCGAGGTCGATGTAGTCGGTCCCCAGACGACGCAGACTGTTCTACAGCTCGGCGATGATCCACCGGCGTGAGTTGCCCTGGGGCGTTGGGATCCTTACCCATGACGCCATGGACCTTGGTGGCCAGCACAACTCGTCGCGCTCCCGCTGGGCAGCGCCTTACCAACGATCTCCTCGGACTCGCCCAACGAGTACCGTCGGCGGTGTCGATGAAATTGATCCCCGCGTCGAGGTGCGATGGATGATGCGGATCGCCTCCTCGTGATCAGAGGTTCCCCCATGCTCCGAACATCATGGCGCCCAGGCAGAGGGGGCTGACTTTGACACCGGTGCGGCCAAGCGTGCGATATTCCATCGGGCTGACTGTAGTCAGCGAGTCGGTCGGGCGCGGGGGGGGGCGCCCCGCTCAATCCCGAAGTCGGGCCAACGTGTCGGCGGCCGCCTGATCAGCAAGGCGGGCTCCTTCGTCGGGGCGTAGCAGCGCACCGCGGCCTCGGCC
The DNA here is from genome assembly GCA_963846405.1 of uncultured Chitinophagaceae bacterium. Classification (GTDB taxonomy): domain Bacteria; phylum Bacteroidota; class Bacteroidia; order Chitinophagales; family Chitinophagaceae; genus Puia. The sequence goes on from CAWJVU010000002.1 coordinate 4,045, forward strand.
AGCTTGATGGCGTGGGCGTCGCCCGAGGCCACGGCACGCTCGATGGGTCCGGCCGGAGCGGGTCGCGGCGGGGCGTCGGGGCATGACGATCGACGGCGTAGACCACGTGCAGGGCGGCCGCGGCCTGCCAGGCGTAGTCCAAGGCGGCGGCGTGGTCCTCGCCGGCCAGCCAGGGCAGCACCAGCTCGAGCGCCATGGGGGCGGTCACCGCATGGACGAGGGCGACCACGTTCCGGACTCTCGGCATTGCGCAGGTAGGCCTGCGCCCCGCCCACAGCCAGGGCGTCGAGCACGGCCACCACGTCGCCGCCGGGCGCCAGCGAGGCCACCCCCTGCTCGAACTCCTCCGCGATGTCCGCCATGTGGGCACGGCGGCGCTGATGCACTAAACGCTGGGGCGTCTCCTCGGGAAGGTAGGGCAGGTCGGCCAGGGCCTGGGCCACGCTCTGGTGGCCGATGCAGACGGGGGCCCCGGGAGCTCCTGGTAGCTCGAGGCCCAGTAGGCCAGACCCGTGGCCACCTCCACGCGGCGCGGGTATCGGCGGCTCCGAGGGCCCGCAGGGCGTGGGCGGTGCGGATGAAGCCGTGGGCCGCCGCGCCGATGGTGCCGGGGACGAGGCGGGGCACCGATTCCCCCACGACCGCGGCGGGCCGGTCGGCCAGCTCGGTCTCGAAGAGGGCCAGCCAGCGGGCGAACTCGGCCCGTGCCCCAGCGCGTGTCCCACTCGGCCGGCGGCAGCGGGGGGGCGGGCGGCGGCGCGAGTCGAGCGGGCACGTAGGCCCCCACCCAGCGCCCGATGGCCTCGGGGCGCCCGAGCCATGCCAGGGCCTCGGCGGCCATCGGCCCGTGGTTCGACAGGCCGTGCGGGCCGAACTGGGCGCGGTGGCGGCGAAGACGGTGAGGGCATCGTCGAGGGGATCGGACTCCATGGACCCAGTATGTCGGCGAAAGCCGCTGGGCGCCTGCCGCAGTTCGACGCACACGTAGAGGGAGGATCGGCTCAGGCCGAGAGCTTCTCCAACAGGACACGCAGTCGCTCCCGTTCGGCCGGACCGAGACGTTGGTCATCGGGATGACAAGGTCTGAATTCGTCCGTCATCTCGCAGGCGAGTCGGTGCCCGTCGGGGGTGAGGCTGACACGGACCGCTCTTCCGTCGTCACGACTGGAATCACGGCGCACCAGACCGCGTTTGGCGGCGCGGTATGAAAAGACACCCCGAGCTCCGCGTCGGTTTGGGCGGCCGGGCTGTAACCACGGATGGGGGCGCCGGCAATAGCCCGGTGCTGTTGGGCGGCACCAATATGGGGCTCACCTGGACGGAAAGAGGCCCTAATAATATCGGCGGCCGCTGTAGGGCCATCATGGTTGACCAGACGGATCCGACCGGAAATACCGTCCTCGTCGGTAGTGTCAGCGGGGGGCTATGGCGAACGACAAATTTTACCTCCACCACTCCGACCTGGACCCAAAATGGCACGGTACTGGCCAATCTTGCCATTACTGCGCTGGCGCAAAACCCCCAATCTTAATACCATGTACGCCGGTACGGGGGAAGGCTATCAAAACATAGATGCAATCCGGGGCCTGGGGATTTACAAGAGCACCGACGGCGGCATAACCTGGAGCCTCCTGCCCTCCACCACAACGGCGGCACCAATGTGAATGACCTTAACTTTATTCAAAAGCTGGCGGTGTACTCCAACGGAGATGTATATGCGGCGGGATCAGTGCTTCGTTTTGCAATGAGGGGGGAATCTTAAAGTCAACTGACGGTGGGGGCTCCTGGACAAGGGTGGTAGGGAACTATACCGGCTGCGGCTCTTGTTCGTGTGCGTTAAACTTTAACGGCTATGATATTGCCTTCTCTTCGGGCGGGGATATCTATGCATCGGTGATCGATGCGAGTACCGGAGTGGCAAACGGGAAGATCTACAAGTCGCCTGCCGGAGCAACGGTCGGAAACACCGGTACCTGGACGGATGTCACTCCTCCGCCCGGGGGGGCGACCTGGCAGCGTATCCAGCTTGCCTGTTCACCGGCTACGAATAACCGGGTATATGCCTTTTTGCAGGGATCGGGGAATAGTATTGGCGGCATCCGGCGTACGGATAACGGGGGCACCACTTGGACGAATATCAATAACAGCACGGCATGGTGCAGTCAGGGCGTTTCCAGCGGAACCGACTTCGCCAACGGGCAGGCCTGGTATAACCTGACGCTGGCTGTAAACCCGGGAAATGACGCCGTCGTTTATACCGCCGGAGTGGATATGATGACAACGGCCAATAGCGGCACCAGTTGGGCTCAGGTTACGCAGTGGGCGACAGGCTGTGCTTCCCTGCCATATGTGCATGCGGATATCCATAATATTACCTTCATTCCCGGCTCTTCCACCTCTTTTATAGTGGGTTGTGACGGGGGATCTTTTATACCACGGATGGGGGCAACAGCTTTGTTTCCAAAGATGGCGGGTTGAATGTGACGCAGTACTATGGCGTGGCCCTCCATCCCAGCAGTGGTAGTAATTATATGCTGGGTGGTTCGCAGGATAACGGTTCCCACATCTTTAACGGCTCCGGGATCAATTCGGTGAGTTATGCAAGCGGGGGGGACGGCGTCACCTGTTTTATCGACCAATCCAATCCTGCCACCCAGATCACCAGCTATTCCGATGCCACCTATTTTATTTCCCGTGATGGCGGGAACAGCTTTTCGCTTACGTTCAACTCTACGGACGGAAGGTCCCTTAATCCGGCGAGTTATGATAATTCTTTAAAACAGCTTTATTGCGGCAGCAAGGACGAGAAACTTAAAAGGATTGGCAATATCGTGAGCGGGACGCCGGCCGGAACGGATATAACCGTTGCCACCAATGCCCAATTAGAAGTTTCCGCGGTAAAGGTGGATCCAAATACGGCCGATAATGTATGGGTCGCTTTTTCAACGGCGGATGATGCCGGCGCGGCCCAGGCGCCGCTGCTTTACCTGGTGACGGGGGCTTCCACCGGAAGCCCGGTGGTCACAAATATGGGGTCCGCCACCCTTATTCCCGGGGCAGGAGCCTATATCAATAGCATCGATGTGGAGCAGGGTAATGCCAACCACCTGGTGGTCGCGATATCTAATTATGGTGTAGCCAGTGTATGGGAATCCACCGATCATGGGACTACCTGGACCGCCCTGGACAATAATGCGGTCAATCTACCGGATATGCCTGTGTATGGGCCATGATCGTACCTGGCACCGACAATGTGAATACCGGTGGCTCGAATGGAGGCATCGTATTGGCGACGGAAATGGGGATCTGGTCGACTTCGGCGAGTGCCGGAACCAGTACGGTATGGACCGAGAACTCCGCTTCTATGGGAAATGTCAGCACCAGGATGTTGCAATACCGATCTTCCGACAACCAGGTGGTGGCCGCCACCCATGGGAGGGGTCTATTCACTGCTTCTATGACGGCCGTACCCTTGCCGTTGGATTTTATTTCCTTTACCGGGAAGCCGATGGGGCTGAGCAATTACCTAAATTGGACTGTGGCCGATGAATATAATAATAAGGGCTTTAGCATTGAAAGAAGTTATGGTGGTAATACCCCTTTTAGCCAGATCGGTTTTATCCCATCGGTATCGACATCTTTTCATTCCTCTGACACGTATTCCTTTACCGACTCGCTCATCGACCTGGGCCAAAGCAGGGCTTTATATCGTCTTCTTCAAACAGACGTCAATGGAAATGTAACCTACTCCTCCATTGTCAGCATCGACCGGGAACCCACGAAGACATTGGTGCAATATCTTTCTGCCTCGGGCAATACGTTATTCTTCCGCATAAATAGCGGCAGTACTACTTCGCCGCTCAGTTTCCGGATGCTGGATATGACCGGGCGGCTTATTGCGGCCAGGGAAGTCCCCTATCAGTCCCAGTCGATAGACATCAGTGCGCTTGCGGCAGGGATCTATGTCGTTCAATTGCTAAGCAAGGATGGGCGACAGTTTACCGGGAAATTCCGGAAGCAATAGTGCCAATTGGATGGGGATGTACGTCCTAAGAAAGTAGAAAGTCTTTTAGCTCGCGATACTTCGCGGTGATGTTTATACTTTGTTTTTCTTGGGTTAAAAGAGCCGTCACTACCGGCGGCAGCGGAATTTTATCCTTGACGACGGATTCGACGGTATCATAAAATTTCACGGGGTGGGCGGTCTCGAGGAAGATGCCTTTTGTGCCGGGGTGGGCAGCCAGGTACCGTTGGAGGGCCAGGTAGCCGACTGCGCCGTGGGGATCAGGCAGGTAGTGGTGATGGGTATAGAGGTCGCGGATGGCGGCGGTGGTTTCTGCGTCGGAGATGCTGACGGCGGAGAGGGTCTGGCGGAGGCTGGGGAGTTTTTTATGGAAAAGCTCGAGGATGCGGACGAAGTTGCTGGGGTTGCCGACGTCCATGGCGTTGGAGAGGGTGGGACGGGCGGGTTTGGGTTGATAGTCGCCGGTGCGCAGATAGGCGGGGACGATATCGTTGGCGTTGCAGGCGGCGATGAAATGGCGGACGGGGAGGCCGGAGCGGTGGGCGAGGAGGCCGGCGCAGATATTGCCGAAGTTGCCGCTGGGGACGCTGATGACGGGTGGGCGGGTTTTGTCGGGCCATTGTTGGACGGCAAAAAAATAATAAAACTGCTGGGGGAGCCAGCGGGCGACGTTGATGGAGTTGGCGGAGGTGAGGAAGAGGGCGTCGTTGTAGGTGCGGGTCGGCAAAGGCTTCTTTTACGATGCGCTGGCAGTCGTCGAATGTTCCCTCTACTTCGAGGGCGGTGATATTTTTTCCGAGGGTGGTGAGCTGGAGTTCCTGGACGCTGCTGACCTTGCCGGAGGGGTAGAGGATGACGACGCGGACGCCTTCGACGTCATAGAAGCCGCTGGCGACGGCGCCGCCGGTATCGCCGGAGGTCGCGACAAGTACGGTGACGGGGCGGGTGTTATCTTTTACGAAATAGCCGAGGCAGCGGCTCATGAAGCGGGCGCCGACATCTTTGAAGGCGAGGGTCGGGCCGTGGAAGAGTTCGAGGGACGTAGATATCGCGGTGTGACGGGGACGAGCGGGAAATCGAAATCGATCGTTTCGGCGACGATGCGGCGGAGTTCGGATTCGGGGAGGGTATCGCCGACATAGGGGTGGATGATGTGTAAGGCGAGCTCTTCGCGGGAGAGGGTTTTGAGGTTGCGGAGAAGGTCTGGCGGGGAGCTGCGGGATCTGTTCGGGGAAATAAAGGCCTTTATCGGGCGCCTGGCCGCGGATGGTGGCTTCCCTGAAATCGACGAATGTTCCGGGGTTATTGAGGCTATAATAGTTCATATGATCTTGTACTCCCTGTTGATTGATGGTGGTGACATAGGTATGGTGGTCGAGGCCGATATGTGCGGTAGATGTCGTGCATGATCGTCTCGAGTCCGGCGGGCGGTGGTTTCGTCTTTGCTGAGCATGAAGATCGAAGGACCCGAACCGGAGATGCCGCCGCCAAGGGCGCCGGCGGATTTGCATTGTTGTTTGACCTGGTCAAAACCGGGGATCAGCATGCTGCGGACGGGTTCGATGATCACGTCTTCCAGCGAGCGGCCGATGAGGTCATAGTCGTTTGTCATGAAACCGGCTACGAGACCGGCGATGTTGCCCCACTGGCGGATGGCGTCTTTTAGCAGAACTTGTTTGCGCAGGATCTGGCGTGCGTCGGAGGTACGGACTTCGATCTGCGGGTGTACGACGGTGACGTGTAAGGTGGGGGCGGGAATGGAGACGATATCGAGGGGGAAAATGGAGCGGATGAGCGTAATGCCGCCGTAGATGCAGGGCGCGATATTGTCGGCGTGTTTAACGCCTGAGGCTACCTTCTCGCCGAAGAGGGCGAAGCGGACGAGGTCTTCTTTTGCAGAAGCGGTTTTTTAGCAGGTGATTGGCGGCCACCACCGCGCCTGCGGCGCTGGCGGCGCTGGACCCGATGCCGGAGCCGGGCTTTATTTTTTTGTCGATGATCACTTCGAACCCGATTGGTTCGTTTAACTCTTCCAGCATGGCGATGAGGGGGGCGCCGGCGGTGTTGAGGGCGGGGTCTGTAGGCAGCGGGAAACCGTCCCGGCTCGACACGCGGATGGCAGGTTCGTCGAGGAGGCGGACCTCCATTGTGTCGAAGGGGGCTTGCAGGGCCATTCCGAGGATATCGAATCCGCAGACGAGATTGGCGACGGTGCCGGGGCATCGGACGGTGACTTTTTTCATGAATTGATGATTCGTAAAATATCTGCGAATACGCCGGAGGCGGTGACTTCGGCTCCGGCTCCCGCTCCTTTGACGACGAGGGGTTGTTCGCTGTAGCGGTCGGTATAGAACAGAACGACATTATCTTTTCCGTAGAGATGATAAAGGTCCTGCTCGGGCCCGATGTGCCGGAGGCCGACGCTGGCCTTGCCGTTATCGTATTGCGCGACAAATTTCAGTTTTTTTCGCTTCGCGGCGGCGGCTTCGTAGAGTTGCCGGAAGTGCGCTTCCTCTTTCGCCATTTCCGCGTAGAAATCTTCGACGCTTCCCTGCATACAGGACGCGGGAAGGAAGGAGTGGTTGACGATATCGTCCATCTCGATGCGTTCGCCGGCTTCGCGGGCGAGGATCATGATCTTGCGCATGACGTCGGTGCCGCTGAGGTCGAGGCGGGGGTCGGGTTCGGTATAGCCTTCTTTTTGGGCCTGGCGGACGACTTCGGCGAAGGGGCGGCCGCCGTCGTAGTGATTGAATACAAAATTGAGGGTCCCGCTGAGGACGGCTTCGATCCGCCGGATGGTATCGCCGCTGCGGAGGAGGTCGTTGAGGGTCCCGATGACGGGCAAGCCGGCGCCGACATTGGTTTCGAAAAGGAAGCGGGCGTTGTATTCGCGGGCAAGGTCTTTTAGGTGCCGGTAGTTCTTGTACGGGGAGGAGCAGGCGATCTTGTTGCAGGCGACGACGGAAATGCTGTGGCGCAGCAAGGCGGCGTAGCTGGCGGCCACTTCTCTGTTGGCGGTGACGTCGGCAAAGACGGAGTTGCGGAGGTTGCGGGACGTGATGCCTTCGACCCACTGGTCGAGTGCCATCGGCTCGCCTTGATCGAGGCGGTTGCGCCAGTTATGGAGATCGATCCCTTCGTTGTCGAAGACCATCTTGCGGCTGTTGGCGATACCGACAACGCGGAACTGGATGCGGAGTTGTTGCTGGAGCCAGTCCTGTTGTTGTTTGAGCTGGTCGATGAGGCGACGGCCGACGTTGCCGGTACCGGTGATGAACAGGTTGAGCTGGCGGTAGGAGGTCTCGAAAAATTCTTCGTGCAGGACGTTGATGGCTTTTCTGACGTCGCCGGCGGCGATCACGGCGGAGATATTCCTTTCCGACGAGCCCTGGGCGATGGCGCGGACGTTGACGCCGTTGCGGCCAAGGGCGCCGAACAGCTTCCCGCTGATGCCGGGGTGGCTTTTCATGTGATCGCCAACCAGCGCGATGACGGAGAGGCCGGTTTCGACGACGAGCGGATCGACGGTGCCGGCGGCGATCTCGGGGTGAAAGCTATGGTCGATGGCGTGTTTGGCGGTGGCGGCGTTGGTCTCGTCGATTCCGACGCAGATGGAATGTTCGGAAGAGCCCTGGGTGATGAGGATGACGTTGATCTGGTGGCTGGAGAGGGCTTCGAAGAGCCGTTTGGAGAAACCGGGGATGCCGACCATGCCGCTGCCTTCGAGGCTGAGCAGGGCGATGCGGGGGATGCTGGAGATGCCGCGGATGCTGTCGCCGTTGTGGATGGCGTCGAGTTCGATGACGGTGCCGGGATCTTCGGGGGCAAAGGTATTCTTGATCCGAGACGGGGATATTCTTTCGCATGACTGGTTGGATGGTCGGCGGGTAGATCACTTTCGCGCCGAAGTGGGAGAGCTCCATGGCTTCCTGGTAGGAGATACGGGGGATTAGTTTGACGTTTGATACGAGGCGGGGGTCGGCGGTCATCATTCCGGAGACATCGGTCCAGATCTCTAAGGTGCGGGCGTCGACAGCGGCGGCGAGGATGGCGGCGGTATAGTCGGAGCCGCCACGGCCAAGGGTAGTCGTGATGCCCTTTGTCATCGGCGGCGACGAAGCCGGGCAGGATGAAGAGCGGTGCGGAGGAGCTGTCGATATAATCCTTTATTTTCCGGTTGGTCGCTGGCGAAATCGACGGCGGCATGGCCATAGCGGGAGTCGGTGACGATGAGATCGCGGGTGTCTTTCCAGGCGTGGTCGAGGTCAAGTGCGGCGAATCGGGCGGCGATGATATAAGAGGACAGCAATTCGCCATAGCTGACGATCTTGTCCTGGGTGCGGGGGGAAAGCTCGCCTAGAAGGAAGACGCCGCTGCAGATGTCTTCGATCTCGTTGCAGCGGGTTTTGACGGCGCTGAGGGCGGCGGACTGGCGGGTGATCGGGAGCAGTGACCGGACGGTCTCGAGATGGCGGTGTTCGATCTCCTGCTAATTTGTCTTTATAGGTCTCGTCGCCTGCGGCTGCGGACGCGGCGGTCTGGATAAGCATATCCGTGATGCCGCCCAATGCGGAAACGACGAGGATGGTCCTGATCTTTTGTTAGCGCTTCGCGGATGAGGTGGATGACTTTGGAGATATTTTCTGCGTTGGCTACGGAGGTGCCGCCGAATTTTAGGACCTGCATAGTACACGAAATTTATTTGAAAAGGGCCCTTGCAGGGAATGAAATGGGGTAATATGGAATGTGGCAACCCTTAACGGGTTGTAATGGAGATAATCGTCGTAATTTGTGGCGCGAGGGCGAGGGCTTGCGCGGAAGCGGCGATATGTGTGTTGATGGAGATCACTAAGGCTGCTAAGGTAGGGGAATTGAATGGAAAAACAAAAAAAGACGATTTCTTTAAGGGAAATAAAGTAATTTCGGTCCTCCATTGAATATATTCTGCAGTATTTGGGTGTTTTTTGAATGGTCATTAAAACCTATTTATGAATTATCAACCATCCCAGGGGTTGCCGCAATTTAAGAACCTGGTCGGGATCAAGTTCCAGCTTTACAACAGTCTTTTTACTTCACTGCCGTTCCATCGGATCGAGAAAACGGGTATCCTGCTGTCCTTGCTGCTGACGGTTTGCGAGGAGGGGTATATGAAGAAGCAGAGTCCGGAGGAGATCCTGGAGGAGTTCTTCCGGAAGCAGACGGCGTTGGCGGGTGAGCGGGAGCGGGCGGATATTCTGTTCCGTTTCGTGCAGTATGTGGAGCGGCAGATCGTACTTTTCGACGCGCTGGAAGATGCGGCGTTCCGGCATGTCAAGATATGGGCGGTCAGGGGTACGTTGAAGCATTTGTTGTCGGAGGTGATCCAGACGAACAAGGAGGAGGAGCTGACGGAAAAGCTGAAGGATTATTCGGTGCGGCTGGTGCTGACGGCGCATCCGACGCAATTCTATCCGGGACCGGTGCTCGGGATCATCAATGATCTATCGCGGGCGGTGATCGAGAACAATGCAGGGGAGATCAATCTGTATATGCAGCAGCTGGGGAAGACGCCGTTCCTGAAAAAGCAGAAGCCGACGCCATATGATGAGGCGATCAGTCTGATCTGGTATCTGGAGAATGTGTTCTATGCTGCGAGTGGAAAGATCATCTCCGCGTTGCGGGACCAATTCCCGGATGTGCTGGACAATAAGAATGCGGTGATCAAAATGGGATTCTGGCCGGGCGGGGACCGGGACGGCAATCCGTTTGTCAAGGCGGAGACGACGCTGCGGGTGGCGGAGGCGTTGCGCGGGGCGATCATCAAGTGTTATTATCTGGATGTACGGCGGCTGAAGCGGAGACTGACATTCAAGGGGGTGGATGTATTGATCGCGGAGCTGGAAGACAAGCTATACAATAATATTTTTATTCCCAATCAGCGGACGGACCTGTCGAAGGAGGAGATCCTGGACCGATCTGGCGGAGATCCGGGAGATCGTTATTTATCAGCATAACAGCCTTTTCCTGAACCTGGTCGAAAACCTGATCGGGAAGGTCATGATCTTCGGGCTTTATTTCGCGACGCTGGATATCCGGCAGGACAGTGGCGTGCATACGACGGTGCTGGCGGCTATTGGTGACAAGAACGGGGTTGGTCAGGCTGATCCGGGTTTGTTTGAGGAGCCATTCGGTTAAGGATACGCTGGAAGTAATGAGGACGATTCGGGTGATTCAGCAGATGAACGGCGAGGAAGGGTGTAACCGTTATGTGATCAGCCATTGCAGCAGCGCAGTGAATGTTCTGGAGGTCTTCGAGTTATTCGTGCTGGGCGGCTGGAAAGCGGACGCCCTTTCGGTGGATATCGTACCATTATTCGAGACGGTGGAAGATTTACAGGCGGCGGCTTCGGTGATGGAGGAGCTGTATAGCGATCCGATTTACCGGAAACATCTGAAGCAGCGCGGGAATGCGCAGACGATCATGCTGGGCTTCTCGGATGGGACGAAGGATGGCGGTTATCTCATGGCGAATTGGGGTATCTATAAGGCCAAGGAAGAGCTGACGTCGATCTCGCGGAAATATGGCATCGATGCGGTATTTTTCGACGGACGCGGCGGTCCGCCGGCGAGGGGCGGGGGCAAGACCCACCGCTTCTATGCGTCGATGGGGAAGAATATTGCCAACAAGGAGATCCAACTGACGATCCAGGGGCAAACGGTCAGCTCGAATTTCGGAACGGTGGATACGGCGCAATACAATATCGAGCAGCTGCTGCATGCGGGGATCTCCAATGACCTGTTCTCCGCGAAGGAGGTGACGTTGCAGGCTGGTGAGGAGGAGCTGCTCGCTGCGCTGGCGGCGGATAGCTATACGGCTTATTCGAAGCTGAAGGACCATCCTTATTTTCTGCAATATCTGAATGAGGTGAGTCCGCTGCGCTTCTACAATGAGACGAATATTGCGAGCCGGCCTTCGCGGCGGAAGGGGGGGCGGCTGGAGTTGACGGATCTGCGGGCCATCCCGTTTGTGGGTGCGTGGAGTCAGCTGAAGCAGAATGTAACGGGGTATTATGGGGTGGGGGTCGCGTTGCAGGAGATGGACAAACGGGGAAAATGGACGGCGGTGAAGCATTTGTATGAGAACTCGCTTTTTTTCCGGACGCTGCTGGACAATTGTGAGATGGCGATGAAGAAATGTTTTTTCCCGCTGACGGAACATTTCTCCCAGCATCCCGTTTATGGGGAAATCTGGACGATGATCTATGATGAATTCGAGCTGACGAAGAAATACATCCTGCGGCTTTCGGGGAAGAGTGAATTAATGGCGGACTACCCGGTAGAGCGTTGTCAATTCAAATGCGGGAGCGGATCGTGCTGCCGTTGAGTACGATCCAGCAGTATGCGTTGTCGAAGTTCCGGGCGATCGACAAGAGCGGGGAGAATAAGGCGATGAAGGAGGTGTATGAGAAGTTGATTATGCGGAGTTCATTCGGGATTATCAATGCGGCGCGGAATAGTGCATAAAGGCGCGGCCGGCGAAGCCGGCCGCGTGGGTGGGGTGTCGGGCTGACGGTGTCGGCTGTCAGTGAATAATCATTTGTTTTGTTGCGGTATAGTTGCCTTGCGGCGAGGTGGCGACGATGTGATATTCGTAGATACCGGCGGCGAGGCGGTCGGAGTAGAACATACACGCTGGCCATGGCGGTGATCAACGGGCTGGTAGGGTTGACGATGGCGATGTGCGAGGGGACGTCGTTGGTATAGAAAGGATCGCTGTAAATCTCGGCCCACTCGTAGCCTCCTGAAGAATTAAATGCGGCGGTCACCCAGTCGCTGCTGGCGCTACTGGGATCTGATGTGGTCCCTTTGGTGCCCGCGATATAACAGTTGCCGGCGTTGTCAATGGCCAGGGCGACATTGGGACCCAGCCCAAAACGATAGCCCTGCGTGCTGGTGTATGCATTGCCGAAATAGCTGCTCAGCCAGGATTCCGCGCCGGCGGGGGTGTATTTTTTCAGCACATAGTTGATGGTGGAATTGCTTTCCAGCAGGTAGCCCGCTGCCACGATATTACCGGATGGGTCGAGGGCGATGGCGGAATTATTCGTGACGCCTGTGTTAAGGTCAGACCATAAGCTGGCGCCGTTTGTATTATAGGCGATGGTAAAACCATAATTTCCGCTTTGGCCGGTGACATAGGAATTTCCGGATGCGTCGACGGCGATGGCGTGGGGGAAGTCGTTGGTGTTTCCGGAGCCGTTGTACCGGGCGACCCATTGCTGCACTCCGGCCGGACTGTACTTAATCGTTATGAAATCGGCCCCGGTGCTGATGATGAGTGGGGGCTCGCGTATACGGAAAATCAGGTCACTGCCGACAGCCTGGCCGGTTACATAAATGTTGCCGGATGGGTCGAGGGCGATGGAATTGTTTTGGGCCGTATTGTAGTTGGAAGAAGAATAGGTTTGTTCCCACTGCTCGGCCCCGCTCGAGTTTAGTTTTACGGTGAAAAATTGGGGTATGGAGCCGGTAATATAGACGTTACCGCTCGGATCGACCACCATGGCGCTTGGAATGGCGTCGTTGGAGATATCAAGACTGCTAATCCAGAGTAGGGAGCCGGAAGAACTGTATTTGATGGTCGTTAAAACCCCGATTATCGCGCCGTTGATCGCGGTATAGGACGTGCCGCAGATATAAACGTTCCCGGCATTGTCGATTGTGCCCGTGTAGGCATCGTCTTCACCGTTGCTCGGGTTATTGTAGGTGTTGATCCATTGCAGCGCGCCGGAGGCGTTGTATTTGAGCAGGATAAAATCCGAAATATCGGTAAAGGAGTTATTGCTGGCGACTTCATAGAGGTCACCAGCGGCGTCGGTAAAGGTGGCCATCGGCGGGTAGGTGGTGGAGGATTGGCCATCGTTTTGGGCCCAGGCCTGGCTGACGGTCACCTGTGCGATCCCGACGGCGGGAAGGAGGAGCACTGCGGCGATGGATAACGGGGCGAAAGAGCGCATAAGCGACAGATTTAGGTGAAGAGTGTCTATATGCGCCGAATGTAACGAGATCTGCGATTTGTGGAAATGGGGTTCTAAGGAACGGCGGGAATGGGCCGGGTATCGGCGGCGGAGTATGAGGAAACGGTTAGGGCCGCCCGAAGGGCGGCCCGATAGTCCTATTGGGAATGGCTAATTGAACGTGAAGCCGATCTGGAGGCTCAGGCCGACGGATGCGGGCTGACTGTTGCCGAATCGGACGGGCGAGGAGACGGAGAACCAATAGTTGACGGCTTTGGTCCGCATATAGACATAGTTGAGGACCGGGGTAAAGCCGTAGCGGCCCTGGGTTTCGAAGGCCAGCCGGGTGATTAGATTCAATCCGTGCTTGAAACGAAACATGGGGCCGGGGTCGAAGAGGAGGTTACTGGTCTTGCTGGTTCCTGTTTTTCCGGTTGTTCTTTGCCAGACGACCGAGGGGGTGATTTCGTAGCTGAAGGCGAATTTTGGGCTGTAATATACGATGACGCCCACAGGGAAGCCGACGGTTGTAGATGACTGGAATTCAGTGGTGGTGGTGTTTTTGTTGAATGTTGCCCACGGGATGATGAAGCTGAGGTAGGCTTTGGCGGAAGGGTAGGTCTCGACGACGCCGACGGGATTTGTGAGTTGGGGAATAGCGGGTTGTTGGCCGTGCGAGGTTGTGGAAAGGAAAATAAAGAAAAGGGCCAAGCCGATGATTAGTCTCATTTTTCTCATATATGTAGTTTTGGATGACTGAGATGACCTATTTCATCATATGGCTACCTAAATATATGAAAATGGCGCTAAAAACATGATCAATATCTTAAATTTTGGCGTTTTAAAATATATGGTATTTTTCTTGAATAATTTTAAAAAGAAGGGTCAACAACCCGATTTGATGACCTGGTGGAGGTAAAGGGAGTAGAGTTCTGCCGGCATGCAGGATTGCACGAGGCGCCACTCCATCTGATTGCCATGCGGGAGGATGGAGGAAAACGCGAAGACGAAGATATTCTCAACCGCATTTTTTGCGGTGTTATTTCCCGTCTTATAGATTTGTTGCACGAGGTTCATGCAGTGCTTCAGGCCGACCAGGTCATGTTGGAACGCGAGGCGTTTGGCTTGATCGGTCAGCGATTGGATTGTACTGAAAATGGCGGGACGGCTGGAGGGGATTTCGTGTTGACTTAACATAGTTGCCAATTTATGGGTGCATGACAACCAACGGAATGCCGATTTGGGCCTGCTCGGTGGACGGTACTGATATTCAGGCAAGTAAGTGTTTTTGTTCGTGGGGAAGTGGTAACAGCGGAAAAGGCTAACTTTCAAAATGAAAAATCCTTTCCATTATGGCGTTGTATAATGCCTTCGCTGTGATGACGGTCCTGGCCGCGCTATTTGCCTATATCAATCACCGGTTTATCCGTTGGCCGGCGACGATCGGCATCCTGTTCATATCGCTTTTGTTTTCACTCGGGCTTATTTTAGTTGGGCGGATCTATCCCCGATCCATTGAGGACATCAGCCGGTTTGTCCGGGGCATCGACTTTTACACCGTCCTGATGAAGATCATGCTCAGCTTTCTTCTTTTCGCGGGGGCTATTCAACTGGACGGAAAGCGGATGAGATCACAACGGGTCTCCATCCTGACTTTTTCCACAATCAGTACGCTTGCCTCCACTTTTATCATTGCGGGGTTATTGTATGTCGTTTCGTCGCTGCTGCATGCAGCGCTGGAATTTCAGTACTGTCTGCTGTTCGGCGCACTGATCTCGCCGACCGATCCGATTGCCGTGCTGAGCATCCTCCGGCAGGCGCGGATTCCGGATACGTTGGAAGTGAAGATAAGCGGCGAAGTCGCTTTTCAACGACGGGGTAGCCCTTGTACTTTTCATTACCATCTATGATGTAATCGAAGGCGGCGCCGGTCATCTTCGCGCCGGTCATATTATCTGGCTTTTCACGCGAGAGGCCGGGGGAGGGATACTTCTCGGGGTTGCATTGGGATATCTGGGCTTTTGGTTGATCCGCTCGATTGACCACTACCAGGTCGAAGTGATGATCACGCTGGGGATCGTTACCGGGGGATATCTTCTTGCTGACCGGCTGGGTGTCAGCGGACCGCTTGCTATGGTTGTAGCCGGGCTGATAACGGGCAACAAGAGCCGGGCGGAAGGAATGAGCGAGACGACCCGGGGTTACCTGGATAAGTTCTGGGAAATGATCGATGAGTTTCTGAATGCGATCCTATTCTTGTTGATGGGATTTGAGATGCTGGTAGTGCCATTCAATCCTTTTGTCATTGTCATCGGGCTGATCTGTATCCCTGTAGTGCTGATGGCGCGTTATCTTTCGGTGCTGCTGCCCATTAGCTTGTTAAAATACCTTACGTGTTTCGAAAGAAATGCGATTCCGATTCTTACATGGGGCGGGCTTCGGGGCGGCATATCGGTTGCCATGGCGCTTTCAGTGCCTGTCGGGATGAAGGGGAATCTGCTTGTCCCGATCACCTATATCGTGGTGGTTTTCTCCATCCTTGTGCAGGGGCTTACGATCGGGCGAGTGGCAAGGCGACTGGTTTGACACGGTGGGGTTACCAAAATAGTAGGGTGAAGTAGGCTGGCTTCGCCGTGATTATTTTGATATTCAATTACTTGTGTTTTTTGGAATGTTCTTTGGCGCTGTTTGATCAAAAAACAATGAAAGAAGAACCTGAGGGTCGAACGGGGATTGGTGGGATGCTGGGAATCGCCGAGGGTCGGGTTGAGATCCGGGTCGCGACGCCGGCAGATATCAAATATGTATACGCTATTTTGAAAGAGATAGAAGATTCTGCGAAGGCGCGGGGAACGGGGATTGCCAAGCGGACACCACAGTCCCTTTGTCAGAAGATTTATGACGGTAAAGCGGTTATCGCATTGGGTGAAGATGGTGTCTGGGCGGGTTTCTCTTATATCGAGGCATGGAGTAATGGCGAGTTTGTATCGAACAGCGGGTTGATCGTAAATCCGGTCCATCGCGGGAAGGGGGTAGCCAGGGGGATCAAGGAAGAAATCTTACGGTTGAGCCGGAGCATCTATCCGGCAGCGAAGATATTCAGTATTACAACCGGTGCGGCGGTCATGAAACTGAACCATGAGTTTGGTTTCCGGCCCGTGGCATATGCGGAGATCACGCGCGATGAGCATTTCTGGGACAAGTGCCGGAACTGTGTCAATTATCCTATTCTGCAATCGCAGGGCAGGCAGCGTTGTCTGTGTACGGCGATGTTGTTTAGCCCGGATTGTGTCAAGGAGCAGGTGGTTAACCGGCGGGTGGCTGCCAGGGCGTTGCCGATTTGATAAATTTTCTTTTCATTATGGAGTGGATTTCGGCGGAAAGCCGGAGAAAGACTTTGTGATAGCGAGATTAGAAATCATTAACACTGTTGGGTTTGACATGAAAGCGTCGCAGCGGGCAACGCTCTGGTATATTATTGGACAGTACAGCAGCATAAAATTAGCTTATGTTTAAGAGAATTGTTTTTGGTATCAGCGCAGGGGTAATGGTTTTTGTTTTTTCCGGTTATGGCCAGGATTCGACGGTGACCAGGCCTGCCCCATCCAAGGGATCGTTCGCGGCGAAGGAGCCGGCCAGTGAGCCTTTTGCGTTTGGGGATTTTTCCTGGCTGAACGGTACGAGCCGGAAGACAAGTCCCCCGCTGATCGACAGCAAGTATTTTACCAGCGATATCACGCTGGACCTGAACTATACGCACTCGTACAACAACCCCATCGACAATACGGTGGTCGGTTCTACGGCGTTATCCAGGGACAACGAGCTTCAGCTTTCCTTTCTGGGTTTTGGCGGCGACATCCATGTGGACAATGTCCGGGGCAGGATCATGATGCAGTTCGGTACCCGGTCGACGGTGGTTCCGCGCAATGACGGGAGCTCGTATAAGGGACAGTATGATCTGCAAACGATCTACCGGTATATCAGCGAAGCCTATGGAGGGTATCATTGGGATGTCTGGCACGGGATCAACCTGGATGCCGGTATTTTCATGTCCTATATCGGGTTATTCTCCTATAATAACTTTGAGAACTGGGGATATCAGCCTTCGTATACGTCGGACAATACGCCCTGGTTTTTCAACGGGCTTCGGTTGCAGCTATTCCCGAGTGACAAGCTGAAGGTCGAATTGTGGCTGATCAATGGCTGGCAGTCATATGGGATGTTCAATAACTCACCGGGTATCGGTTACTCGATCTATTACCGGCCGAAGGAGCGCGTGGATTATGTGTTCAACTTTTACTACGGCAAGGATGACGAAGGGGCTCCGGGCCGCTATCGGATCCACAGCGACAACAGCTATGAGTACCGGTATGTAAACCGTAAGCACGGTTTTTTAACGAAGGGTGCTTTTTCGTTCACGGGTGATTTCGGGTTTGAAAACGGGGATGGGGTTACGCCATTCGGTAAGGGGACCAAGGGAATGCCGGGTTACCTGCCTGCGCAGAATTTCATCAGCGGTATGTTGTATAACCGGTTGTGGTTTGGGGAAAAGCAGAAATTCGCGTGGACGGTCGGGGGAGGCTATATGCACAATCCGGGGCAGTACCTCGTGTTGGCGCCCACAGGTTATGCCGATACCTTATTTCAGAAGCAGACCGGCCCCGGCTCGACCTTCGACGCCTGGGACTATTCGACCTCGGTCGATTACATGCCCAGCCAGAACCTTACGTTTAAGTTAGAATGGGTCCACCGGAAGGTTAATTCGATCGATCCTGCTCCGGGAGGCGCTGGCCTGACTGGGTATTTTGCAGGCCATGGCGGCGTCACTTCTCCGAATGGATTTGCGAATATCGGGGGCTATACCTACGCATCGAACGGCGCCTCTATAGCGCCACCGCTGAGCAGTTGGAACACAAGCGGTCCAAACGGGCAGCCGTGGATGCCGGACATGGTCATGTCGGAATCAAGGTTTGTACTGGCGTTAGTGGTGAGGTTTTAGCGTTTATAGAATCAGCATTTGTTTTGTTTGAACAAAGCTCCCTTGGGGGGAGGTGGCGACGATCCGGTAGTGGTAGATGCCGGGGGCGAGGCCGCTTGCGGCAAACGGTACGGTGTAAGACCCCGCATTTTGTTTGCCGTCGAAGAGCGCTGTTATGGTGTGTCCGGATTGGTCGAATACCTGGATGGCCACATGGCTGTCATTGGGAATGGTATAGGTGATGGTCGTGGCGCCGCGGAAGGGGTTGGGGAAATTAGAGAGGCGGGGAGCGAGAACGGTTGCGAGCGCATTGTCCAGGCCGGTTAAGTTTTCAGGGTTGTATGATGCGTTCGTGTTTTCCGGGTGATACTGGTATTGGACGGTGGCGAAATTGGCGCTATTGCCTGTAGTACCCGTGACATTTATTTGAGGGTATATGATGCCGCCAAACCGGGACGCCGGTGTAAAGATGGCGATGCCCGAGGGGCCTGCTCCTCCGCCTGCAGCGTAGGCTATCGACCACGCCAGGACTCCTCCGGACGAGACTTCCGCCGTGGTATAGTTGTTCGTCCCCGTTTGTGGTCCAGTCACGTAACAATTCCCTTGTTTGTCGAGGGCCATGGAGAAGCTAAACCCGATGGGGGTCCCTTCTATCGGAAAGGCCGTGTTCGAATAGCTCCAGGTGAGTGATCCGGTCGAGGCATATTTTGAAATGTTGAAGCCGTTATTGTTGGGGATAAATTCGCCCCCTGTAAGGACATTGCCGGAAGGGTCGACCGCGATAGCCGTGTTGTTCTGGGAAATGCTGTTGTTTGCCAGCCATAGCTGAGACCCCGCGGACGAATAGGCGATAACATCACCGACGAGTACAAAAGTGCTGGTGTTCGCGCTTTGTCCAAGGGCGTATACATTACCCGAGGTGGGGTCAACCGCCAAGCTAAAGGCGTAGTCCTGCCAATCGTAACCCGCATTGTAGGTGTTTGTCCAAATGGCATTGCCGGACGGACCGTATTTGATGGTAGTAATGTCATAAGATACGTCCCGGGTGATAGCCCCGAACCGTCCGTTGATATAGATATGTGCGCCACCACTGGTGCCGGTGACATAGACATTCCCTGAGGCATCGGCCTTGATACCCTTCACCTCATTATAGGTGTCTCCTGTACCCCGGAATGTCGAGAGCCACTGCTCGACCCCACCGGTAATCTTTATAGTCATAAAACTATAACTGGGAATGGATGTAGAGGTATAGATCTGACCGCCGATATATACATTCCCTGACCCGTCTGTGGTCATGACCCATGCGGTGGGGGAAAGGCCGGTGAGTGGGAGAGTAATGCTCCATAATTGCGTTCCGGAGGAATTGAACGCCGCCGCAAATATGCCGGCGGCGGCGTTTGTCACGAGGTAGACATTACCTGCATTGTCGGTGCCGACGCCCACTATACCGATCCCTCCCGTTTTTGAGCTGCCGGAAGGACCCGAGAGGCCCCATTGCAGCGCTCCCGCCGAATTGTATTTGAGCAGGATATAACCGGGGTATGCAGCATTGCCGGCGACGTAGATGTTACCGGATCCATCCGTAGTGATTTGGGGATTGATAGCCGACTGGGCGGGAAAGACTTCTGCCCAATCCTGGGTGATCTGGGACCGGACAGCACCCGGAAAGGAGAGAACAGCAAGCAAAAAAGCAGGAATAAAAATAGCGGTGCGCATAGGAGCAGTATTAGGAGGTTGTAAAATCGGCCAGGTGAAGTAAGCAGGATACTTTTCAGGCGGGGGGACAGTTGATGGTAGCCGAATATACAGATTTTCAACAAAATTGAAAAAAGGCCGGCTTTTGACGGGTCTCTATCGTTGCAGGTTTTGAGATGAACGGTTAGAGCTCGATGAGCGACTGGTCGCGTCGTTCGAGCAGGGATGCGGCGGCGCCGATGAGGTATTCGTCTACTTTACGCGCGCATTCGCGGCCTTCGCTGATGGCCCACACGACGAGGGACTGGCCGCGGCGCATATCGCCGGCGGTGAAGACCTTGGCGATATTGGTTTGGTAGTTCTTGTCGGTGGCGCTGACATTGCCGCGGTCGTCGAGTTCGACGTCGAGTTCTTTAAGCAGTCCTTGGTGCTGGGGGTGGACGAAGCCCATGGCGAGGAGGGCGAGTTCGCAGGGCAGTTCGCGTTCGCTGCCGGGGACTTCGGCGAAGTGGGCGGCTTTGCCGTCTTCGGTCAAGGACCATTCCAGGTTGACGGTTTCCAGGGCTTTGAGGTTGCCTTGATCGTCGCCGATAAATTCTTTGGTGGCGATGGCCCAATGCCGGTCGGCGCCTTCTTCGTGCGAGGAGGATGGTTTTGAGGACCATGGGATAGGTGGGCCAGGGCATATAGGCGGTCCGGGCATGCGGCGGTTTTGGCATCAGCTCGAACTGGGTAACCGATATGCGCCTTGTGGCGGTTGGAGGTCCCGACGCAGTCGCTGCCGGTGTCGCCGCCGCCGATGACGACGACGTTTTTGTTGGTGGCGAAGATATGTTCGCCTGTCGACGGGGAGGTGGCTGACACGTTTGTTTTGTTGCTTCAGGAATTCCATGGCGAAGTGGACGCCTTTCAGGCTGCGGCCGGGGATCGGCAGATCGCGGGGGATGGTGGATCCGCCGGCGAGCACGATGGCGTGGAATTCCCGCAGCAGGTCATTTATGCTGATATTTGCGCCGACTTCGGCGTTGCATCGGAAGGTGATGCCGGCTTCTTCCATCAATTTGATCCGGCGGGCGACGACCCATTTTTCCAGTTTGAAATCCGGGATGCCGTAGCGCAGCAGTCCGCCGGGTTCGTCGTCGCGTTCGAAAACCGTGACGGTATGTCCGGCTGCGTTCAACTGGTCGGCGGCGGCGAGGCCGGCGGGGCCTGAGCCGACGATCGGCTACTTTCTTGCCCGTCCGCAGGGCGGGATGGTTGGCCTTGACAAAACCATTTTCAAAGGCGATCTCGATGATGTGTTTCTCGATTTCTTCGATGGCTACGGCCGGCTGGTTGATGCCCGAGTACGCAGCTGCTTTCGCAGGGAGCGGGGCAGATCCGGCCGGTGAACTCGGGGAAATTGTTGGTGGAGCGGAGGATCTCATAGGCTTCCTCCATTGCTGGCGGTAGACGGCGTCGTTGAATTCGGGGATGACGTTGCCGAGCGGGCAGCCGTGATGACAAAAGGGGATGCCGCAGTTCATGCAGCGGGCCGATTGCTGGTTGAGTTCCTGGGGCGCATAGGAGTGTACGAATTCGTTATAGTCGTTCCTTCGCTCCTGTACGGGGCGTTTGGAAGGAAGGTGTCGGGTATATTCGAGAAATCCTGTTGGTTTGCCCATTGTCGATTGGATCAGATTTTAACGATTGTGAATTTTAGGGTTTAACGTTGAGGGCACGGCGCCGTTGCCGCCGCGCGGATAACTTTTTTGTAGTCGGTCGGAAATACTTTGACAAAATGCTGCAGCTGGTTGTCGAAATCATCCAGCACGAATTTGGCGACGGTGCTGCCGGTATAGGCATAATGCCGTTGGATCATGTCTTTCAGCTCGGCGATGTCTTCCGCTTCGACCGGGTCCAGCTCGACCATTTCGCGGTTGCAATGAATGGGGAATTTGCCGCGGACATCATAAACATAGGCGATGCCGCCGCTCATGCCGGCGGCAAAGTTGCGGCCGGTATCGCCGAGGATGACGATCCGGCCACCGGTCATGTATTCGCAGCCGTGGTCGCCAACGCCTTCCACAACAGCCTTGACGCCGGAGTTGCGGACGGCAAACCGTTCGCCGGCTTTTCCGCGGATAAAGGCTTCGCCGGAGGTGGCGCCATAGAAGGCGACATTGCCGATGATGCTGTTTTCTTCCGGAACGAATCCGGCATTCTGCGAGGGATAGACGATCAGTCTGGCGCCGGAGAGGCCTTTACCAAAGTAGTCGTTGGCGTCGCCTTCCAGCTCGAGGCGATACGCCGCGGGTATTGAAGGCGCCAAAGCTTTGGCCGGCGGTGCCGGTGAATTTGAAATGCAGGGTGTCTTCCGGCAGGCCATGGCCTTTATATCGTTTGGAGATCTCGTTGGAGAGGATCGTGCCGACGGTGCGGTCGGTATTCCGGATCGGGAATGCCGCAAAAACCTTTTGCCGGTGGTCGAGCGCGGGCTGTGCGGCTTCCAGCAATTTCCAGTCGAGGACATCGGCCAGGCCGTGGTCCTGTTCTTCCTGGTGGTAGAGCCCGGTATACATGGAGGCGGGTTCCTTGTACAGGATCGGCGAGAGGTCGAGCTTGCCATATTTCCAGTGGTTGATATTTTCCCGCACCTGGAGGCTGTCGACCTGGCCGACCATTTCGTCGATGGTCCGGAATCCAAGTTCGGCCATGATCTCCCGCAATTCCTGGGTGATGAATTTGAAGAGGTTGACCACATGATCGGCGTTGCCGGCAAAGCGTTTGCGCAATTCAGGGTCCTGGGTGGCGACGCCGACCGGGCAGGTATTGAGATGGCATTTGCGCATCAGGATACAACCTTCCACAACAAGGGCGGTGGTTGCGAGGCCCCATTCTTCGGCGCCCAGTAATGTGGCGATGGCGATATCGCGGCCGGTCTTCATCTGGCCGTCGGCCTGCAGGACGACACGGCTGCGGAGTTTGTTTTTTACGAGTGTCTGGTGAGATTCGGCTAGGCCGAGTTCCCAGGGCAGGCCGGCATGCCGGATCGAGCTGAGGGGGGAAGCGCCGGTCCGCCGTCGTGACCGGAGATCAGGATGACGTCGGATTTTGCTTTGGCGACGCCTGCGGCGATGGTGCCGACGCCGGCTTTGGAGACCAGCTTGACGCTGATGCGGGCGCGCGGTTGGCATTTTTCAGGTCGAAGATCAATTGTGCCAGATCTTCGATGGAATAGATATCGTGGTGCGGCGGCGGGGAGATCAGTCCGACGCCGGGTGTGGAGTGGCGGACCTTTCCGATCCATTCATCAACCTTATGGCCGGGCAGTTGGCCGCCTTCGCCGGGTTTGGCGCCCTGGGCCATTTTGATCTGCAGTTCGTCGGCCATGGTGAGGTAGTAGCTGGTGACGCCGAAGCGGGCGGAGGCTACCTGTTTGATGGCGGAGCGCATGGAATCGCCGTTTGGCAGTGGTTCGTAGCGCAGTTCGTCTTCGCCGCCTTCGCCGGTATTGCTTTTTCCGCCGAGGCGGTTCATGGCGATGGCGAGGGTGGAGTGGGCTTCGTGTGAGATGGAGCCGAAGGACATGGCGCCGGTGGCAAATCGTTTATAGATATTCTCGGCGGGTTCCACTTCTTCGATGGGGATGGAGGGGCGGTTACGCTTGAACGTGAGCAGGCTTCTGCAGGGTCGCTGCTTTTTCGCTTTGGTCGTTGACCAGTTTGGAATATTTTTTGAACGCGTCGTAGTCGTTCATCCGGGTGGAATATTGCAGGAGGTGAACGGTGTCCGGGTTGAAGAGGTGGAATTCGCCTTTTCGTTTCCACTGGTAGATGCCGCCGACGGGGAGCCGGTCGACGGGGATATTCTTTCGGCTGAAGGCGAAATAATGTTTGGTCAGCGTCTTCCCTGGCGATCTCGTCGAGGCCCATGCCTTCGATGCGGGAGGTGGCGCCCGTGAAATATTTGTCAACGACGGAACGATTTAGGCCGATGATCTCGAAGATCTGGGCGCCCTGGTAGGACTGAAGGGTGGAGATGCCCATCTTGGAGAAGACTTTGAGCAGTCCTTCGCAGACGGCTTTTATATAGTTCTTTTTCAGCTCTTCGGCGTCGAGGTCGGTCTTCAGTTTGTCGGTGAGCTTCAGATCGCGGATCGTCGAGAGGGCGAGGTAGGGATTGATGGCGGTTGCGCCGAATCCGATGAGGCAGGCGAAGTGGTGCACTTCCCAGACGTCGCCGGCTTCCACGATGATGCCGACCTGGCCGCGGTATCCTTTGCGGATGAGGTGGTGGTGGACGGCGGAGCAGGCCAGCAGGGAAGGGATGGGTGCGTGGTCGGAGTCGATGGCGCGGTCGGTGAGGATCAGTACTTCAAAACCGTCTTCGACGGCGTCTACGGCATAGCGGCAGAGGCGGTCGAGGCCGGCCTGCAGGGAACCGGGTTTGCCATCGGCGCGGAAATAGGTTTGAAGTGTTTTTGCCTGGAAGACGCCGGTATCGATGCTGCGGATTTTTTCCAGCTCATGGTTGCTGAGAACAGGATGTTTCAGCGCCACGGAGTGGCAGGCCAGCGGGTCTTCTCCCAGCAGGTTGGCGTTGCCGCCGACGAAGCTGGCGAGGGACATGACCAGTCTTTCCCGGATGGGATCGATGGGCGGGTTGGTGACCTGGGCGAACAGTTGTTTGAAATAGCTGCTGAGGTGTTGTGGCTGGTCGCTGAGTACGGCCAGCGGAACATCGGTGCCCATGGAGCCGACGGGTTCTTTGCCGTCGAGGCACATGGGGGCGATGAGGTTATCGAGGTCTTCGGTGGAATAGCCGAAGGCCTTTTGGTATTTGAAGATCTGGTCGTGTTCGAGATGGGTGAAGAGCGACGCGGGGTTCGGGCAGCTCTTCCAGCCGGATCTTGTATTTGTTGAGCCATTCGGCGTAGGGCTGTTGGGAGCAGATCTTTGCTTTCAGTTCGTCGTCGCTGATGATGCGTTCCTGTTCGAGGTCGACGATAAACATTTTCCCGGGCTGGAGGCGGCCTTTTTCCTTGATGAGGCTGGGGTCGATGGGCAGGACGCCGGTTTCGGAGGCCATGATGACCCGGTCATCGGTGGTCACACAATAGCGGGAAGGGCGGAGGCCGTTGCGGTCGAGGGTGGCGCCGATGATCTTGCCGTCGGTAAAGGAGATCGAGGCGGGGCCGTCCCAGGGTTCCATGATGGACGCATGGAATTCGTAGAATGCTTTTTTTACGGGGTCCATTTGGTCGTTGCCATCCCAGGCTTCGGGGATCAGCATCATCATGACGTGCGGCAGGGAGCGGCCGCAGAGCGTCAGCAGTTCGATGACATTGTCGAGACAGGCGCAGTCGGAGGCACCTTCGGCGATAATGGGCAGGAGCATGTCCATCTCCTCCTTGCGTGAAATAGGGGGTGGTGAAACCTTTTTCGCTTGTCCGGAGCCAGTTCAGGTTGCCTTGCAGCGTATTGATCTCACCGTTATGAGCGATATACCGAAAAGGCTGGGCCAGTTTCCAGGAAGGGAAGGTATTGGTGGCAAAGCGGGAGTGGATGAGGCCAAAGGCGGAGACCACGCGTTTGTTGCAGAGGTCGGGGAAATAGTGGCGGACCTGGCCGCTGGTCAATTGGCCTTTATAGACGATGGTTTTATAGGAGAGGGAGGCCACGTAGAAGCCGATGGCGTCCTTTTTGATCGAGTTGTTGATGGTGTTGCTGGCGTAATTGCGAAGAAGGAACAGCTTCCGTTCGAAATCGTCCGGTTGTTTGATATGATCGGGGCAGGCGATGAAGACCTGTTCCATTTCCGGTTCTACGGAGAGGGCGGTAGGGCCGATGCCGTCGGGGTTGACGGGGACTTTGCGATAGCCGAGGATCTCCAGGCCGAGTTTTTCGGCCGAGCGGGTGAAGATATCGCGGCATTCTTCTTTGAGGCGGATATCGCGGGGGAAGAAGAGCATGCCGACGCCGTATTTGCCATAGGAGGGCAGGTGGATGCCGAGCCGGATACATTCGTCGAAAAAGAATTCATGCGGGATCTGGATCATGATGCCGGCGCCGTCGCCGGTGTTGTTTTCACAGCCGCAGGCGCCGCGGTGTTCCATGTTCTCCAGGATCGTCAGCGCGTCGGAGACGATCTGGTGGGATTTGTTGCTCTTGATATTGGCAACGAAACCGATGCCACAAGCATCACGTTCAAACTCAGGGGAGTAGAGACCGGTTTTAACCATCTTAAACAGCAATATTAGACGTTATTCAAAAAAATACCCGAATTCTTAGATTTTCCTATGGCATTGGTCGCGGTTCCTTCTAAAATTACACTAAATATCCGAATAATGTGTCATTTTTGTTCAATTCGGTATAAGTGATATTATGTAGGGTTAATTTATTCCAGCACCTGATAGTCTTCTCTGGAGGACAGTTCGATGCCGACGAGGGCGGGGCCGGTTTCTTTGTTGTGTTTCTGCATGTATTCGAAGCGGGTGATATCGTCGTTGGGTCCGAGGACATGGTTCAAAATTCTTTCAGGGCGCCGGGGCGTTGGGTGAAGGTGATGAGAAAATAATGTTTTAAGCCCTCATACTGAAGTGAGCGTTCCTTGATCTCCTGCATGCGGTCGATATCGTTATTGCTGCCGCTGACGACGCAGACGACGGTTTTGCCTTTGATCTCTTCGGCGTAGTCATCGAGGGCGGCGATGCTGAGGGCGCCGGCGGGTTCGACGACGATGGCGTCTTCGTTATAGAGTTTCAGGATGGTCGAGCAGACTTTTCCTTCGGGTACGAGGTGCATATCGTCGAGGACTTCGCGGCAGATGCTGTAGGTCAGGTCGCCTACGCTTTTGACGGCGGCGCCGTCGACGAAGCGGTCGATGTTGTCGAGCGTAACGGGGTGGCCGTTGTGGAAGGCGGTCAGCATGGAGGGGGCGCCTTCGGGTTCGAGGCCGATGACCTTTGTCTTTGGGGAGAAGGTTTTGAAATAGGTGCCGGTGCCGGAGGCAAGGCCGCCGCCGCCGACGGGGACGAAGAGATAGTCGATATCGGGCAGGTCTTCGAGGATTTCGACGGCCACGGTGCCCTGGCCTTCGATGATCCGGAGGTCTTCGAAGGGTGGGATAAAGGTCATGCCGTGTTCTTTTGTGTATTGCATGGCGGCGGTGTTGCAGTCGTCGAAGGTGTCGCCGGTAAGGATGATCTCGATATTGTCTTCGCCGAACATGCGGGTCTGGTTGATCTTTTGGCGCGGGGTGATGATCGGCATGAAGACGACGCCTTTGACGTTGAGTTTGTGGCAGGAGTAGGCGAAACCCTGGGCGTGGTTGCCGGCGCTGGCGCAGACGACGCCTTTCTTTAGCTGTTCCTCCGGGAGGGTGACTCATCATGTTATAGGCGCCGCGGAGTTTGTAGCTGCGTACGACCTGGAGGTCTTCTCTTTTGAGGAAGACGCTGGCAGTCGTATTTGCGGGACAGGCGTTGGTTGAAAGCAAGCGGGGTGCGGTTGCACGACTTTGCTGAGCCGCTTCGCGGCTGCGTGCGAAGTCTAAATCCCAGCCCCGAGTCCGACTTTGTCCGAGCCTGTGGCCGGGACGATGGGGCTGGGGTTGTTGTAAGGTTATTAGTAGGCGACTGGTTCACTTTTAGTTGATTTTTGGTGCGGGTTGATTTTCGGGCCGGAGGCTGCGGACGGTCTTGCCGGCCTGCCAGATTTCGCTTTCGCGGAGTTCTTTGAGTTCGGCGTCGAGTTTTTCGCGGTAGTCGGGCTGGCCGTTGGAATCGATGGAGCGTTGAGATTCTTTTCCGGCGGCGACGCTTTCGTAGAGTTCGGTGAAAACAGGGCAGGGTGGCGTCACGGAACTTCTTCCACCAGTCGAGGGCGCCGCGTTGCGCGGTGGTGGAGCAGTTGGCATACATCCAGTCCATGCCATTCTCGGCGACGAGGGGCATGAGGGATTGGGTGAGCTCTTCGACGGTCTCGTTGAATGCTTCGGAGGGCGTGTGGCCTTTTTTGCGCAGCACTTCGTATTGTGCGGCGAAGATCCCCTGGATGGCGCCCATGAGGGTGCCGCGTTCGCCGGTCAGGTCGCTGTACACTTCTTTTCTGAAATCGGTTTCGAAAAGATATCCGCTGCCGACAGCGATGCCGAGGGCGATGACGCGGTCCTTTGCTTTGCCGGTGGCGTCCTGGAAGATGGCATAGCTGCTGTTAAGGCCGCGGCCCTGGAGGAACATTCTTCTCAGCGAGGTACCGGAGCCTTTGGGGGCGACGAGGAAAACGTCGACATCCTTGGGGGGGATGATGCCGGTTTGTTCGTTAAAGGTGATGCCGAAGCCATGGGAGAAGTAGAGGGCTTTGCCGGGGGTAAGGTGTTTCTTTACCGTCGGCCAGAGTTGGATCTGGGCGGCGTCGCTGAGGAGGTAGCAGATGATGGTGCCTTTTTCGAGCGCTTCTTCGATCTCGAAGAGGGTTTCGCCGGGCACGAAGCCATCGCGTACTGCTTTATCCCAGGTCTTGGAGTTTTTCCGTTGACCGACTATGACGTTGATGCCGTTGTCTTTTTGGTTGAGCGCCTGGCCGGGGCCCTGAACGCCGTAGCCGATGACGGCGACGGTTTCATTTTTCAGTACTTGTTGTGCTTTGGCGAGCGGAAATTCTTCGCGGGTGACTACATTTTCTTCAACTCCGCCGAAATTTAATTTTGCCATGATTGTTTTATTTTTTGATTGGTTCTTCGCCGGAGGCGGTGGGGCCGCGTGTTTACATGGAAAATACTTGATCTTGTTTATCGAGATATTCGTTCTCGACGAGTTCTTCGCCGGGCTCGGTGAGTTCGAATTCTTTTAGTTTTTCGTGGAAGCCGCTGGCTGTCCTTGATGATGGCGACGCGGGCGCTGCGGACGAATTCGATGAGCCCAAGGGGTTCCAGGACGGTGACCAGGCGGTCCGTCTCTTCGCGCTGGCCGGTCGTTTCGAAGACGGTATAGTCTTTCCGGATCACGACGGCGCGGGCGCCGTATTCGCGGAGGAGCCGTTCGACCTTTACCTTTTCGGCGATCTCATCGGTGGACACTTTATAGAGGGCCATTTCCTGCCAGATGATCTCTTCGTTGGTGTTGAAGTAGGCTTTTAGGATATCGACCTGTTTTTCCAGCTGGCGGCAGAGTTTGCGAACGACCTCTTCGGTCTCGTTGATCACGATGGTGAAGCGGTGGATGCCTTCCACTTCGGATGGGGAGGTGTTGAGGCTTTCGATATTGATCTTCCGCCGGGAGAACAGGATGGCGATGCGGTTGATCAGACCGATCTGGTTCTCGGTGTAGACGGTGATGGTATATTCCTGCTTATTGCTGGTCATAATGATAGATTTTATTTTAGTCGGATCTCGCTGACGCTGCAGCCCTGGGGTACCATCGGGAAAACGTTGTTCTCTTTGCCGGTAAAGACTTCCAGCAGATAAGGCCCCTTATGGTCGAGCATGGTCTTCATGGCGGTTTTCAAATTGGCGCGCTCGCTGAGGCTATCTGCTTCGATATGGTAGGCTTTGGCCAGGGCGACGAAATCGGGGCTGGTGATATCCACGAAGGAATAGCGTTTGTCGTGGAACAGCTGCTGCCATTGGCGGACCATGCCGAGGAAGCGGTTGTTCAGGATGAGGATCTTGACGTCGACGCCGAACTGCATGATGGTGCCCAGTTCCTGGAGGGTCATCTGGAAACCCCCGTCACCGATGATGGCGACGACTGTGCGATCCGGTGCGCCAAATTTGGCGCCGATGGCCGCGGGCAGACCGAAGCCCATGGTGCCGAGGCCGCCGGAGGTGATATTGCTTTTTGATTGGTTAAAGGTCGCATAGCGGCAGGCTACCATCTGGTGCTGGCCGACGTCGGTGACGATGACGGCGTCGCCGCCGGTGAGGTCGTTGAGTTCGTTGATGACTTCGCCCATGGTCAGTTCGCCTGTCGGCGGGGTTGAGCTCGTCTTTGATGACGGCGTCGACTTCCTGTTGGTAGAGGTCTTTAAAGCGTTGCAGCCATTCGGGATGGGTCTTTTTTTGGATCTTCCGCGGTTAGCAGGGGCAGGGTTTCTTTACAGTCGCCCCAGACGGGAACGGTTGTCTTTACATTTTTGTCGATCTCGGCCGGGTCGATATCGAGGTGGATGACTTTTGCTTGTTTGGCATATTTATCGAGGCGGCCGGTGACGCGGTCGTCGAAGCGCATGCCGACGGCGATGAGGACGTCGCATTCGTTGGTCAGGACGTTGGGGCCATAGTTGCCGTGCATGCCGAGCATTCCCACGTTGAGGGGATGGCTGGTGGGCAGGGCGCTGAGGCCGAGGATGGTCCAGGCGGCGGGGATGCCGCTTTTTTCCACGAATGCGCGGAATTCTTGTTCCGCCTTGCCGAGGATGACGCCCTGGCCGAAAATGATGAAGGGGCGTTCGGCTTCGTTGATCAGTTGGGCGGCTTTGTCGATATATTCTTTACGGACGATCGGTTTGGGCCGGTAGCTGCGGATGTGTTCGCAGCGGGTATAGCCTTCGTAGCTGAACTTCTGCAGCTGGGCGTTCTTGGTGATGTCGATCAGGACGGGTCCGGGGCGGCCGCTGCCGGCGATATAAAAGGCTTTGGCGAGGACGGAAGGGATTTCGGTCGCGTCGGTGACCTGGTAGTTCCATTTGGTTACGGGGGTGGTGATATTGATCACGTCGGTTTCCTGGAAGGCGTCGGTGCCGAGGAGGTGGGCGAAGACCTGGCCGGTGATGCAGACGACGGGTGTGCTGTCGATCATGGCGTCGGCGAGGCCGGTGACGAGGTTGGTGGCGCCGGGGCCGCTGGTGGCGAATACGACGCCGGTCCGGCCGGAGGTGCGGGCGTAGCCTTGTGCGGCGTGGATGCCGCCTTGTTCATGGCGGACGAGGATATGGTTCAGTCGGTCGCGGTAGTCGTAGAGCGCGTCATAGATCGGCATGATGGCGCCGCCGGGGTAGCCGAAGATGGTGTCTGACGCCTTCTGCGAGAAAGGCTTCGAGTACGGCGGCCGATCCGCTGAGTTCTCGCGGAGCGGGTTTGGTTGCTGCGGGTTCGGCTTTGGGCTTTGGCGTCGTGTTTGCGGAGTTGATGTGAGCTGGCTCATATAAATATTTAATTTTATTAGCTTCGTCGGTTACGCAGCCTTCGGCGGCGGTTTTGACCTGACGGGCGTATTTGAACAGGATACCGTTGGTTGCTTTGAGGGCGGGTTGTTTCCAGGCTGCTTTTCTTTTGGCCAGTTCGGCGTCGCTGATCTTTAGGGTGATCGTATTATTTTTCGCGTCGAGTTCGATGGGATCGTCATCGTGGACCAGCGCAATGCCGCCGCCTTCATAGGCTTCGGGCGTGATATGGCCGACGACGAAGCCGTGGGTGCCGCCGCTAAAGCGACCGTCGGTGATGAGGGCAACGCTTTTGCCGAGACCTGCGCCGATAAGGGCGGAGGTAGGTTTTAGCATTTCGGGCATACCCGGGGCGCCTTTGGGGCCGACGTAGCGGATGACCACGACGTCGCCCGGACGGATCTTGCCGGTGTTGATGCCGGCGATCAGTTCGTGTTCGCCGTCGAAGACGCGGGCAGGGCCTTCGAACCGTTCGCCTTCTTTGCCGCTGATCTTGGCGACGCTGCCGCCTTCGGCGAGGTTGCCATAAAGGATCTGGAGATGGCCGGTGGCTTTGATCGGCTTTCCGAGGGGATGGATGATATCTTGTTTTGAAAAATCGAGCGACGGGATATCCTTCAGGTTTTCGGCCAGGGTCTTGCCGGTACGGTCAGGCATTGTCCGTGAAGCAGTCCATTTTCGAGCAGGTATTTCATGACCGCGGGGATGCCGCCATGTTCGTGGAGGTCCTGCATGAGGTATTTGCCGCTGGGTTTGAAATCGGCCAGTACGGGGATGCGGTTGCTGATGCGTCTGGAAATCGTCCTGGGTCAGGGGGACGCCGACGCTGCTGGCCATGGCGATGAGGTGGAGGACGGCATTGGTGCTGCCGCCGAGAACCATGATCACGGTGATGGCATTTTCGAACGCTTCGCGGGTCATGATATCGCGGGGTTTGATATCCTGTTCCATGAGCAGGCGGATGGCGGCGCCGGCGGCGTGGCATTCTTTCTTTTTGTCTTCGCTGAGGGCCGGGTTGGAGGAAGAGTAGGGCAGGCTCATGCCCAGCGCTTCGATAGCGGCGGCCATGGTGTTGGCGGTATACATGCCGCCGCAGGCGCCGGCGCCGGGGCAGGAGTTCATGACGATGCCTTTGAAGTCGGCGTCGCCCAGTTTGCCGGCGATCTTTTGTCCGAGCGCTTCGAAGGCGGAGACGATATTGAGGTCTTGGCCTTTATAATGCCCGGGGGCGATGGTGCCGCCGTAGACCATGATGGCGGGGCGGTTGAGGCGGCCCATGGCGATGACGGAGCCGGGCATATTCTTATCGCAGCCGGGCAGGGCGATGAGGGCGTCATAGTATTGGGCGCCGCAGACGGCTTCGATGGAATCGGCGATGATGTCGCGGCTGACGAGCGAATAGCGCATGCCGTCGGTGCCCATTGCTCATGCCGTCACTGACGCCGATGGTATTGAAGATCAAGCCGACGAGGTCGTTCTCCCAGACGCTTTTCTTGACCAGTCTGGGCGAGATCGTTGAGGTGCATATTGCAGGTGTTGCCGTCATATCCCATGGATACGATGCCTACCTGTGCTTTGGCGAGGTCTTCGTCTGTCAGTCCGATGCCGTACAACATCGCCTGTGCGGCGGGTTGCGTCGTGTCCTGTGTGAGTGTCTTGCTATACTTGTTGAGTTCCATGCATTAGTTAGATCGTTTCCAGTTGATGTTGCTTTTTCGATTACCATGTCTTTGTAGGCCAGTTGGATCTGCCTGCTCTGCGATTCTTTCCAGGGTATCGGGAAGGCGTATGTCGTCGATAGACTCCCAGCCGATGACTTCGGCCGCGGTGCCGCAGAAGAAGGCGGCGTCGGCGTGTCTTCAGCTGCTGCGGGGTATACTGGCCCTGTTCGACGGGGATATCCAGTTCCGCGCAGAGCTCAAGGACGGTGGCGCGGGTGATGCCGGGCAGGATATTGCCGGCGGCGGGGGTATAGAGTTTGCCGTCCTGTTCGAAGAACATGTTGGCGCCGGGCCCTTCGGCGATATAACCGTTCATATCGGTGAGCAGGGCTTCGTCGAATCCTTTGCCTTTTGCCTCCTGGCTGGCCATGATGGAGTTGACGTAGTGGCCGGCGGCTTTTGCTTCTATCTTGAATCCTTTCGGGTTGGGGCGTTGAAAGGAAGAGGTCATGACCCTGAGCAGTTTTTCGCCGAGGAAGGGGGCCATCTCCCAGGTCTCGATGACGGTGAAGGATTCGGTATTGGGGTTAAAGCTCATGTTCGCGGGACCGTAAACGACGGGGCGGATATAGGCGTCCTGGAGGTTGTTCCGTTCCAGTACTTCGTAGGTGGCCCTGATCATTTCGGCCGTCGTATAGCGGTAGGGCATGTTGAGGGCTGCGGCGGAGCGCTGGAGCCGGTCGAAGTGTTCGACGGCTTTGAAGATCTTTGTCGTACCGGCGGCGGTGCGATAGGAGCGGATGCCTTCGAATACGGAGTAGCCATAGTGCAGGGACTGGCCGTAGAGGTCGGTCTTTCGTCTCTGAGGCCTTTAGGATCTGGCCGTCCAGCCAGAGAACCGTGTTTTCGTTATAATAGTTTGCCATAATGTATTATTTGTGCTGGCGGCTTAAAAAAAAGCGACCCGCCTTTTGGAGGCGGGTCGCTGGTATCTTGATTCGTTATTTTTACAATTACCACCCTCCTCCCTGGATCGCAGGAATAATAATTACCACTACAATAATTATTAAAGCGAGTGACTTCATGATGATATATACGTCCGCGTTTGATCAACGAAGAATTTTTCGTACGCAATATACTTCCGCCTTTTGAAATAAACAAAGAACTTTTATCTATGATGCCTTCGGCCAGTGGCCAAGTCGCTATATAATCGTCGACTTTCTCAGCTCGATATTATCTTTATGGATATCGCCGGGGATCTTGCCGCCTACATAATCGCTGATCAGTTCGCCGATGGTGGTGGTGAAATAGAAATTAATCGGGTCGATATCTTTTGTCACGAAGCCATTCTGCAGTGTCCAGTTGGCAGCTTCCCGGATCCGGTCGGCGTCCGTATGCAGGCCGAAGTGGTCGAGCAGCATGGCTGCGGACAGGATGCTGCCGAGGGGGTTGGCGATGTCTTTGCCGGCGGCCTGGGGATAGGAACCGTGGATGGGTTCGAAGAGGGCGGCGCCTTTGCCGATGGAGGCGGAGGGCAGCAGGCCCGAGTGATCCGCTGATCACGCTGGCTTCATCGCTGAGGATGTCGCCGAACATATTTTCGGTGAGGATGACGTCGAATTGTTTGGGGTTGAGGATGATCTGCATGGCGGCATTGTCGACGAAGAGGAAGTCGACTTTTACGTCGGGATAGCTGCCGGCGATGTCCTGTACGACCTTTCGCCAGAGGCGGGAGGTTTCGAGGACGTTGGCCTTGTCGACGAGGGTCAGTTTCTTGCGGCGTTGTTGGGCCTGGTTGAAGGCGAGGTGGGCGATGCGTTCGATCTCTTCGCGGGAATAGACGCATTCGTCGGAGGCCTGGGTGCCTTCGGCGTTGAGTCTCTTTTTTGCCAAAGTAGATGCCGCCGGTCAGTTCGCGGAAGATGATAAAGTCGACGTTCTTCGAGGATCTTTGCCTTTAGCGGGGAGAGATGCTGAAGGCCGGGATAGGTGGTGACGGGCGGATATTGGCAAACAGCTGCAGTGATTTCCGGAGTTTCAGCAATCCTTGTTCGGGCCGGACCTTTGCGGTGGGATCGTTGTCGTATTTGGGGTGGCCGATGGCGCCGAACAGGATGGCGTCGCTGTTGAGGGCGGCTTCGATCGTTTCGTCGGGCAGCGGGTTGCCGGTCTTGTCGATGGCGTCAGCGCCCATCAGGCAATATTTATAGGTGAATTCATGACCGCCTTGCTGCGCCACGGCATTCAGCACTTTGATTGCCTGCCGGGTTACTTCCGGCCCGATGCCGTCACCTTCGATGACTACGATGTTTTTTTGCATACGATATCATTTTGGGTATAGGGTTTATATTGTTGTTTTTTCGAATTGTTCGATCTCGCCGCGGATGCTCAGCAGGAAGTCGATGTCGTCGTATCCGTTGAGCAGGCAGGTTTTTTTATAATTGTTGATCTCGAATGTTTCGGATTCGCCGGTTCGGGCAGGCTGATGGTCTGGGCTTCCAGGTCGACGTCGATCTGGTCGTAGCCGGGTCTTTTTGGATGGCGG
This sequence comes from uncultured Chitinophagaceae bacterium, assembly GCA_963846405.1. Classification (GTDB taxonomy): domain Bacteria; phylum Bacteroidota; class Bacteroidia; order Chitinophagales; family Chitinophagaceae; genus Puia. Next base: position 39,091 of record CAWJVU010000002.1, read on the forward strand.
CGAAGAGTTTTTGGAGAAAGTCTTCGCTGACGGTTACCGGCAGCAGGAAGTTATTCAGGGCGTTGTTTTTAAAGATATCGGCGAAGAAGCTGCTGACGACGACGTCAAATCCGGCGTCTTTGATGGCCCAGGCGGCGTGTTCGCGGCTGGAGCCGCAGCCGAAGTTCTTGCCGCCGACCAGGATCTTCCCGCTGATAGGTCGGGTCGTTCAGGACAAAATCTTTTTTGGGCGTGTTGTCGCTGTTATAGCGCCAGTCGCGGAAGAGGTTGTCGCCAAATCCGTCGCGGCTGGTGGCTTTCAGGAAGCGGGCGGGGATGATCTGGTCGGTGTCGATGTTTTCCAGGTCGATGGGGACTGCGGTGGAATTGATTTTATCTGATGGCTTTGCACATGGTTCGTGTGTGGGTTAGATGAATTCGCGGATGTCGGTTACTTCTCCGGTGATGGCGGCGGCGGCTGCGGTCAGCGGGCTGGCGAGCAGGGTACGGGCATTGGGTCCCTGGCGGCCTTCGAAGTTGCGGTTGGAGGTAGAGATGCAATATTTGCCGGCGGGGATCTTGTCTTCATTCATCCCCAGGCAGGCGCTGCAGCCTGGCTGACGGAGGCGGAAACCTGCCGCTTCGAAGATCTTGTCGATGCCTTCTTTGATGGCTTGCTGTTCGACCTGTTTGCTGCCGGGGACGATCCAGACTTCTACATTGGTCTGCTTTCTTGCGGCCTTTGACGAAGGAGGCTACTTCGCGCAGGTCTTCGATGCGGGAGTTGGTACAGCTGCCGATAAAGACATAGTCGACTTTTTTCCCTTTGATGGCCGCGCCGGCCTGCAGGCCCATATAGGCGAGGGATTTGGGGTCCGCGGTGGCGGGGATATGTCCGGTGATGCCGACGCCCATGCCGGGGTTGGTGCCATAGGTGATCATCGGTTCGATGTCGGCGGCGTCGATATGATCTCTTTGTCGAATATGGCGCCTTCGTCGGAGTATAGGTGTTTTCCAGTAGGCCAGTTTTTTATCCCAGTCGGCGCCTTTGGGGGCGAACGGGCGGCCTTTCAGATAGGCGAAGGTGGTTTCGTCGGGGGCGATCATGCCGCCGCGGGCGCCCATCTCGATGCTCATGTTGCAGATGGTCATCCGGGCTTCCATGGACAGGTTGCGGATGGCGGAGCCGGCATATTCGACGAAATAGCCGGTGGCGCCGCTGGCTGAGATCTGCGCGATAATATAGAGGATGATATCTTTGGAGATGACGCCTTTGTTGAGCTTGCCTTCGACGTTGATGCGCATCAGCTTTGGCTTGCTTTGCAGCAGGCATTGGGTAGCCATGACCATTTCCACCTCGATGGTGCCGATGCCAAAGGCGATCGCGCCAAAGGCGCCGTGGGTGGAGGTATGGCTGTCGCCGCAGACGATGGTCATGCCGGGCTGGGTGATGCCGAGTTCGGGTCCGATGACGTGGACGATCCCCTGATAGGGGTGGCCGAGGCCGTATAGTTCGACGTGGTGATTCCTGCAATTGTCGATCAGCTGCTGCACCTGTATGCGGGATAGTTCTTCTTTGATGGGCAGGTGCTGGTCGATGGTCGGGTACATTGTGATCGGCCGTGGCGACGATCTGTTGGGGCCGGAACACTTCGATGCCGCGTTTTTCGAGTCCCTTGAATGCCTGGGGGCTGGTGACTTCGTGGATAAAATGTTTGTCGATATAGAGCACGGAGGGGCCGCCATTCGATCGTACTGGACGACGTGGCGGTCCCAGATCTTTTCAAATAATGTTTTTGGCATAGCTGTTTTGTATGATTTATGAGCGGAATGACGGTCCCGGTATAGGCATGGGCCAGCTGGTGAAGGTCTTCTTCCATGACTTCTTTTTTGGTGTCGGCGACCTGCAGGAACCGTTCGTAGAGGGTGTCGATATCGTTGCGGTTGAAGGAGTAGCCGATCTTTTGGAGACGAAAGGCCAGGGCGCTGCGGCCGCTGCGGGCGGTCAGCACGATCTTGGATCCATCTGCGCCAACTTCATCGGGGTTGATGATCTCGTAGGTGCAGGCGTCTTTGAGAAATCCATCCTGGTGGATGCCGGAGGAATGGGAGAAAGCATTGGCGCCTACAATAGCCTTGTTGGGTTGGACGGGCATGCGCATCGTATCGGAGACCAGCCGGCTGATGGGGTTCAGTTCGCTGGCTTTGATGCCGGTATAAAAGCCGAGCTGTTTGTGCTGGCGGATGACCATGACGACTTCTTCGAGGGAGGTATTGCCGGCGCGTTCGCCCAGGCCGTTGATGGTGCATTCGATCTGGCGGGCGCCGCTGCGGATGCCGGCGATGGAATTGGCGGTGGCGAGACCCAGGTCGTTATGACAATGGCAGGAAAGGATGGCCTTATCGATATTGGGTACGTGGTTGATCAGCCAGGCGATCTTATCGCCGTATTGGTCGGGGAGGCAATAGCCGGTCGTATCGGGGATATTGACGACCGTGGCGCCTGCGGCGATCACGGCTTCGACCACCCGGGCGAGGTATTCGTTGTCGGTGCGGCCGGCGTCTTCGGCATAGAATTCGACGTCGTCGACGAGGTTACGGGCCCATTTGACGGCTTGGACGGCGCGTTGCAGGATCTCTTCGCGGGTGGCGTTGAATTTGTTCTCTGATGTGTGAGTCGCGAGGTGCCGATACCGGTATGGATACGCGGGCTGGCGGGCATGCTTGAGCGCGGCGGCGGCGACTTCGATATCTTTTTGTACGGCGCGGCTCAGGCCGCAGACCGTAGCATTCTTGATGATCCGGGCTATCTCTTCCACGGAATGGAAATCGCCGGGGCTGGAGACGGGGAAGCCGGCTTCGATGATGTCGACGCCAAGGGCCTCCAACTGGAGCGCCAGCTCGATCTTTTCTTTGGTATTGAGCTTGCAGCCCGGAACCTGTTCGCCGTCGCGGAGGGTGGTGTCGAAAATGAAAATTTTTTGGTCAGCCATATGGAGATTTAAAGTGTTTGGATTTGGGTGCTGGGGGTAGATTAACACAATTTAGCTAGGTTTGCTGTGGTGTTGAAATCATAATTGGGATGGTTTTACAGCCCTTAATAGGGGGTGAATTGGCCTGAAACCCAGTACTGTAAAGGATTTTAAAGCCTGAAATTACGATGCCCAACCGATCATCAGATGCGCTTTTTCAACTGATTAAATCTCTGGAAAAGTCGGAGAAGCGGAATTTTAAGCTTTATATCACCCGGAATTCTTCCAGTCTGGACCTGAAAAGCATCCAGCTGTTCGATGCGATGGACAAGATGGAGGAGTATGACGAGGCCCAATTGTTAAATAAAAACAAAAATATTCGCAAGGCGCAGCTTTCAAACGCCAAGGCACACCTGTATCGGGAGATCCTATCCAGCCTGCGGCTGATCCGGCATGAGGACAACATTGATATTCAACTACATGAGCAGCTGGATTATGCCCGGATCCTCTATAATAAAGGGCTTATATCTGCAAAGCCTGCGGACGCTGGACCGGATCAAGGAGAGTGCGCGGGATGCATCACCAGGAGACGTTCCTGCTGGAAGTGCTTGTTCTTCGAGAAGACGATCGAGTCGTTGCATATCACGCGAAGTATGCAGGACCGGGCGGACCAGCTGGCGGGAGAGCTGGATGCGGTCAATGAGCGGCTCAGGCTGATCAGCCAGCTTATCCAATCTGGCGCTGCAGCTATACAGCTGGTATATCCGTCATGGGGTGGCGCGGAATGAGAAGGATGAAGCGGCAGTGCAGGAATTCTTTGAGGCGACATATGCCGACGGACCTGTCGGCACTGCGTGGGGTTTTATGAGAAGCTGTATCTGTACCAAAGTTATGTCTGGTATGCCTTTATCCGGCAGGACTTCCTGATGTATTACCGGTATACGCAGAAATGGGTGGACCTGTTCGAGAAGGAGCCTTTCATGCTGGCTGTAGAGACGTCGCAGTATATCAAGGGCATGCATAATCTCCTGGGGGCGCATTTTGACCTGCTGAACGATCAGAAATTCCGGGAGACGCTGAAGCAATTCGAGGATTTCTCGCAATCGGACCTCGTGAAGAACAACGTGAACAACCGGATACAGACCTTTGTGTATCTATATATCTCCAAGCTCAACCAGCATTTTATCGACGGCACTTTTACCGAAGGTTTGTCGCTTGTGCCCTATATCGAGGAGAAACTGACGGAGTACTGGATTTACCTGGACCGGCATCGGATCCTGGTCTTCTATTACAAGATCGCCTGTCTGTATTTCGGCAGCGGGGATTATGAGAAGACGATCGATTATCTGAACAAGATCATCAACTGGAAGGTTGACCTGCGGACGGACCTGCAGTGTTATTCGCGGCTGTTGCATCTGATCGCGCATTATGAGCTGGGGAATGTCGAACTGCTGGAGTACCTGACAAAGTCGGTGTACCGGTTCATGGCGAAGATGGAGAGTCTGAGTCTGGTGGAGGAGGAGATTTTCAAGTTCCTGCGGAAGGCTTTCCAGCTGACGACGGCGAGGCTGAAGCCGGAGTTCGGCAAGCTGCTGGAGAAATTAAAGACCTATGAGAAGAGCAGGTTTGAGACAAGGGCGTTTATGTACCTGGATATCATTTCGTGGCTGGAGAGTAAGATTGCCGCCGTGCCGGTGCAGGATGTGATCCGGGAGAAGTATTTGAACGGGACAAGGAGGGGTTGAAGTTTTCGCGTTATTATTATTTCTGGTTGTAAATTTGGGTAACCAAATTGCTTGAAGGGCTGGAAAGGAGGGGGGTATGGATATATCGGAAGTAAACAGCGGCTTGGAAAAGGTCTCTTTGCCGGCTGATCAAAAGAAGGCAATATTTCAATTGATCGACGCCAAAATCAATCAGGACATGAGGGAAGTGATTGCAGAAATAAGGCAACTGGAAGCCAAAATTCAGATGACTGAGGAAAAAATTCAAATGACCCAGGAGAAACTCAGCAATGAGATCAAGACGGTGTATTGGGTCATAGGCATTGCCATGGCGGTCATTTTGTTCGTGGTGGCGGGGAAATAGCAATTCTTTGTAATCCAATTAGATATGATGATTGTGATCCCGTGAATGGGTGTTTGGATTTGAAGATACGGGCGCGGGGGGCGGGGGCTGGCACAATTAAATTTTTTTCCAATAAAATTCGTACCTTTGCCCTCCTTGATTTGGTCCCTAAAGCATACAAGAATTTCAATTGTTGCTCCCCTGGCGTAAGCTAGGTGGGGTAATCTTTTGATATGCAATGGATTGAAGGAAGACAAAAAACCGCATATTGCAATATGGCTATTAAAAAAGAAAATCGTCCCAGAGCCACTTTTTCAAAAATCACTATCGGTCTTGCTTCACCGATCAGCATCCTGGAAAGATCTATGGAGAAGTTTTAAAGCCTGAAACCATCAACTACCGAACCTACAAGCCTGAAAGGGATGGTTTGTTCTGCGAGCGATATTCGGTCCGGTGAAGGATTACGAATGTGCCTGCGGAAAGTACAAAAGGATCCGTTATAAAGGGATCGTGTGTGACCGTTGCGGTGTGGAAGTAACGGAAAAGAAAGTTCGCCGTGAACGTATGGGCCACATCAAGCTGGTGGTGCCTGTTGTTCACATCTGGTATTTCAAATCTCTTGCCGAACAAGATCGGTTATCTGCTGGGGATGAGCTCCAAGAAACTGGAAAGCATTATTTATTATGAAAGATATGTGGTGATCCAGCCCGGTATCCGTGCGGATAAAGGCTCAGAATTACGGGGATCTGCTGACGGAAGAAGAATATCTGGAGATCCTGGAAACGCTGCCGAAGGACAACCAGTATCTGCCTGACGACGATCCGCAATAAGTTCATTGCCAAGATGGGTGCTGAAGCGTGCATGATCTGCTGGAGCGGATCGACCTGGATCAGTTGTCTTTTGACCTGCGGAATGCTGCTGCCAATGAAACTTCCCAGCAACGTAAGGCGGATGCATTAAAGCGTCTGAGTGTAGTGGAAGCTTTCCGTGATGCGAATACACGGATCACAAACCGTCCCGAGTGGATGGTGATGCAATATATTCCTGTTATTCCGCCTGAATTGCGTCCGCTGGTGCCACTGGATGGTGGCCGGTTTGCATCTTCGGATTTGAATGATCTTTATCGCCGGGTGATCATCCGCAACAACCGTTTGAAGCGTTTGATGGAGATCAAGGCGCCCGAAGTGATCCTGCGTAATGAAAAGCGTATGTTGCAGGAAGCGATCGATTCGCTGTTTGATAACAGCCGTAAATCCAATGCCGTTAAGGCGGAAGGTGGACGGGCGTTGAAATCATTGAGTGATGTACTGAAAGGTAAACAGGGCCGTTTCCGTCAGAACCTGCTGGGTAAACGTGTTGACTATTCCGGTCGTTCGGTAATCGTGGTAGGTCCTGAATTGAAACTGCATGAGTGCGGTTTGCCAAAGGATATGGCTGCCGAGTTGTTCAAACCGTTTATCATCCGCAAACTGATTGAAAGAGGTATTGTGAAAACGGTGAAGTCAGCGCCAGCAAGCTGGTTGACAAAAAGAAGCCATTGTATGGGATATCCTTGAAAATATTCTGAAAGGTCATCCGGTAATGCTGAACCGTGCCCCAACGCTGCACCGTTTGTCTATCCAGGCATTCCAGCCCAAACTGATCGAAGGTAAGGCGATCCAGCTGCACCCGCTGGTGTGTACGGCGTTCAACGCCGACTTTGACGGTGACCAGATGGCGGTTCACGTTCCGTTGAGCAGTGCAGCTGTACTGGAAGCGCAGTTGTTGATGCTGTCTTCGCATAACATCCTGAATCCGCAGAATGGTACGCCTATCACCCTGCCTTCGCAGGACATGGTATTGGGTCTGTACTATATAACCAAAGGTAAGAAATCCACGCCGACAGAAAAAGTAAAAGGTGAAGGCAAAGCTTTCTACAGCCCCGAAGAAGTGATCATTGCTTATAACGAAGGACAGCTTGATCTGCATGCTTATATCAAGGTAAAGGTGAATGTCCGGAACGAGCGATGGATACGCTCGAGAACAAACTGCTGGAAACGACGGTAGGCCGGGTGCTGTTCAACCAGAACGTACCTGTTGAAGTTGGTTTTGTAAATGCGCTGCTGACGAAGAAATCGCTCCGTGAGATCATCGGTAATATCATCAAGTGGACGAATATCCCGAAGACGGTGAAGTTCCTGGATGATATCAAGACAGCTTGGGTTCCGTATGGCGTTCCGCGGAGGATTGTCATTTAATATCAATGACCTGATCATTCCCGATACCAAGGAAGAATTGCTGGACAATGCGAAAGGCGAAGTGGATGAGGTATGGGAAAACTATAATATGGGTCTGATCACCAACAACGAGCGATACAACCAGATCGTGGATATCTGGTCGCGCGTCGATACCCGGATCACGGAAACGTCTGATCGTGGAGCTGGCCAATGACAAGCAGGGTTTCAACTCCGTTTACATGATGCTGGATTCCGGCGCCCGTGGTTGCAAGCAGCAGATCAAGCAGCTGGCAGGTATCCGGGGACTGATGGCCAAGCCGAGGAAATCAGGCTCCACGGGAAGTGAAATCATCGAAAACCCGATCCTTTCAAACTTTAAGGGAGGTCTGAATGTATTGGATTACTTTATCTCTACCCACGGTGCGCGTAAAGGTCTGGCCGATACGGCCCTGAAAACAGCCGATGCCGGTTACCTGACCCGTCGTCTGGTGGACGTTGCGCAGGATGTGGTGATCACGGAAGAAGATTGCGGTACGCTGAGGGGTATTGCCACTACGGCGCTGAAGGATAATGAAGATATAGTAGAACCTTTATATGACCGTATCCTGGGCCGTACTTCCTTGCATGATGTGTATGATCCTGCATCCGATAAGCTGATCGTTGCCGCCGGCGAGCAGATCACGGAAGAGATCGGCAAGGCAATCGAAGAAGCCGGTATCGAAACCGTGGAGATCCGTTCGGTGCTTACCTGCGAAAGCAAGCGCGGGGTGTGTGTGAAATGTTATGGTAAGAACCTGGCGACGGGTTATACGGCACAGAAAGGGGATGCGGTGGGTATCATCGCCGCCCAGTCCATCGGTGAGCCGGGTACACAGCTGACACTGCGTACATTCCACGTGGGTGGTGTTGCCGGCAGCGCATCGGTTGAATCTGCGATGATGGCCAAGTTCGACGGTACGATCCAGTTCGATGGACTGCGAACGGTTACTGACGGAAAATAATGAAGGCGAAAAAGTCCAGATCGTTATCGGCCGTACCGGTGAGGTGCGGATCATGGATGTGAAGAATGACCGGCTGCTGATCACCAACAACGTTCCTTATGGTGCTACGCTGATGGTGAAAGACGGACAGAAAGTAGCCAAGGGCGAGGTGATCTGTACCTGGGATCCGTTCAACAATGTCGTGATCTCTGAAATCGCCGGTAACGTGAAATTTGAAGCCGTAATAGAAGGCATCACTTACCGTGAAGAGGCCGACGAACAAACCGGTCACCGCGAAAAAGTGGTTATTGAAACAAAGGATAAGACCAAGATCCCGAGCATCAATATCGAAGGCGATAAGGAAGTGAAGAACTATAACCTGCCGGTAGGATCGCATATCATTATCGAAGAAGGCGAAGAAGTGAAGGCGGGACAGGTAATCGTGAAGATTCCCCGTGTGCTTGGTAAGCTGCGTGATATCACGGGTGGTCTGCCGCGTGTAACGGAATTGTTCGAAGCGCGTAATCCGGGTAATCCGGCCGTTGTGAGCGAGATCGACGGTGTGGTCGCTTTTGGGAATATCAAGCGAGGTAACCGCGAGATCATCGTGGAAGCCAAAGACGGGGTCGTCAAGAAATACCTGGTTCCGCTTACCCGGCAGATCCTGGCGCAGGATGGGGACTTTGTCAAAGCCGGCGCGCAGTTGTCTGACGGTCAGGTCGCTCCGGCGGATATCCTTTCCATCAAAGGACCGTTTGCAGTGCAGGAATATGTGGTGAATGAGATCCAGGAAGTATATCGTTTGCAGGGTGTGAAGATCAATGACAAGCATATTGAGGTGATCGTTCGCCAGATGATGCGTAAGCTGACGATCGTCGATCCGGGAGATACCCGGTTCCTGGAAGAGGATACGGTCGATAAATTTGAATTCCTCGAAGAAAATGACTGGATCTTCGATAAGAAAGTGGTCACCGATCCGGGTGATTCGACCAAGCTGAAAGCGGGTCAGATCGTGAGTTTGCGGGAAGTGCGGGAAGAGAATTCCATCCTTCGCCGGAATGACAAGAAACTGGCAGAATTCAGGGATGCGAAGGCGGCTACTTCGGCGCCGTTGCTGCTGGGTATCACGAAGGCTTCGCTGGGTACACAAAGCTGGATTTCTGCTGCTTCCTTCCAGGAAACGACCAAGGTACTGTCTTCTGCCGCTATCCAGGGCAAGAGTGACGATATGCTCGGGTCTGAAGGAGAATGTGATCACAGGTCATCCGATCCCTGCCGGTACCGGGCTGCGTGAATTTGAGAACATGATCGTCGGAAGCAAGGAAGAATATGAGTTGCTGCAGACGACGCGTGAAGCCATGCAGTTCGATGAGGAGGAGTAACGAGCGAAGGGGTGCCGAGCGAAGCTCCGGAGCTATCGAATAATAGATTGTTAAAAATCGTGAAAGTAGGAGGTGTCGTAACCTCCTACTTTTTTATCTTGCGGACGTATGAAGTATATTTCTACCATTCTTAGCATTGCTGCGCTGGCGTTGGTCGGCGTCGTCTTTTTCACGCAGAACCGCGAGATCGCGCAACTGAAAAAGCAGGTCGATGGAGCAAGGCGGTCAGCCGGTAATGGCGGCGGCGTCGAATTTCAAGATCGCCTATTTCGACCTGGACACCTTGCAGGCGCGGTATGAATATATGAAGGACGTGAAGAACCAGGCTGTGGACAGGGAAAATGCGATCAACCAGGACCTGGCCAGCCTGGATCGGAAAAACCAGCAACAGATCGAGGCAGTGGCGTCAGAAAGGGCAATACGATGACCCAGGCGGAGGGGGAGGAGGCGCAAGCGGAAATACCAGGAAATGCAGCAGGAGTTTGCCAGTCGCAAGCAGGAATTGGAGCAGAAGCTGTACAAATTCCAGGAGGAGAGACGGAGCGAGATCCGAAAGAAGATCGAGGATTTCATCAAGGAATACAATCAAGCAGAAGAATTATCGCTTATATCATCGCGTATGACGATGCCAATTCCTTTATCTACAACAAGGATACCCTCTACAATATCACCAACGACCTGGTGGAGGGGCTGAATGCGGAATATAAGAAGCCCAAATAGGGGAAGGACGGGTGCGGGGATTTGAAAAGGGTTATTTTTCCGGAAAACACTTTTCATGTACATTTAGTCTTATGGCAGAAACAACCAAAACTACGGCCCATTTCAAGCCCACGCTTGGCTTGCTGGACGGCACCATGATCGTTGCCGGATCGATGATCGGATCCGGTATTTTCATCGTCAGCTCGACATAACCGCAATTGCCGGGAGCGCCGGCTGGCTGATCTTTGTCTGGCTGATCACGGGTTTCATGACGATTACGGCGGCGGTAAGCTATGGCGAGCTGAGCGGGATGTATCCCAAGGCGGGCGGGCAGTATATCTATCTGAAAGAGGCGTATAATCCGCTGACGGGTTTTCTGTATGGCTGGAGTTTTTTTGCGGTGATCCAGACGGCGACGATTGCGGCGGTGGCGGTGGCTTTTGCCAAGTTTGCCGGGTATTTTTTTCCGGTGCTGGAATTGAAACCTGAGAATGTGCCTTTTCACTTGGAGGCATACACGTGCATTATGCGGAGCTGGTCGCGATCGTCCTGATCGTTTTTCTTGACCTGGGTCAATACGTTGGGTATTGAAGGCGGGAAATGGATACAACGAATCTTTACGGTGACCAAGCTCTTGTCGCTTTTCGGGCTGGTCGTATTCGGGTTCTTCCTTGGCGCGCGGCATGAGATCTGGCAGCATAACTGGGCGGATGGCTGGAAGATGATGAACGCTGGCTGATGAGATGGGAACATGGCGGAGGCTATCCGGTGATGGGGCTGGCGATGGTCGGCGCGATTGCGGCGGGGATGACCGGATCGATCTTTTCCAGCGATGCCTGGAACAACGTCACTTTTATCGCCGGCGAAATGAAGAATCCGAAGCGGAATATCGGGCTGAGCCTGTTCCTGGGGACCCTGATGGTCACCGTTCATCTATATCGTGGCCAACCTGATGTACCTGAGCGTGATGCCCCTGGAACATATCGCTTCGGCCCCTCAGCAGCGGGTGGCGGTAGCGGCGGCGGATGTGATATTCGGTCATGCCGGAACTTATGTCATTGCGGTCATGATCATGATCTCGACGTTTGGCTGTAACAACGGGCTGATCCTGGCGGGTGCACGGGTCTACTATTCGATGGCATGCGACGGGCTGTTCTTCCGAAAGGCGGGGCGGCTGAACAGGAAGCCGGTGCCTGGTTGGGCGCTTGTGGGCGCAATGTCTGGTGGCGTGTATTCTGTGCGTCAGCGGGAAGTATAATGATCTGCTGGTGATGATCTCCTTTGTGGCGGTACTTGTTCTATGCCCTGACGGTCCTGGGTATTTTTATTCTGCGACGCCGGCAGCCCGGATGCGGAGCGGCCTTATAAGGCGTTTGGCTATCCGGTCTTGCCGGCGATCTATATCATCTTGGCGCTGGTATTCTGTGTCGCATTGATCATGCAGGAGCCATCTATTCCGGTATTGGCTGCGATCATCGTGTTGGTGGGAATTCCTTTGTATTATATAGCTTTGTCCCGCAAAAAAGCGTAAAGTAATGGTCGATTTTCCTTCGTTATTTGCTTCGTTCGGTTCCATCCGGGCCGGGGTGATCGGCGATGTCATGCTGGATACCTATCTCTGGGGTCATGTGGAGCGGATCTCGCCGGAGGCGCCGGTGCCGGTTGTTACGTTGGATCGCCGGGAGCATCGGATCGGTGGGGCGGGCAATGTGGCGCTGAACCTGGCAAGCCTGGGGGCGCGGGTTTCCAGTTTTAGCGTGGTCGGGAAGGATAGCGATGGGGAGATCCTGGAGCTCATTTTTGCGGAGTACGGGATCGAGACTTCGGGACATTTGAAATCTGCTGCGCGGATCACGACCAATAAAGCGCGGGTGATCGGGCGGAATCAGCAGATGATACGGCTGGATTCGGAGACTACGCGTGAACTTATCGCGGCTGAGGAGGAGGATCTGCTGCGCCGGATTGAAACTTATCTGGAGTTGGAGCGGCCACAGGTGATTATTTTCGAAGACTATAATAAAGGGGTATTGACGGACCGGGTGATCCGGGAGGCGGTAGCGCTTTGCCGGGAGCGGAATGTCATAACCGCAGTGGATCCTAAACGACGGAATTTCTTTTCTTATGAAGGGGTGACGATCTTCAAGCCGAATCTTAAGGAGGTCCGGGAAGGGTTGAATATCGGCCTGGAAGAGGTGGGTCTGACGGCGCTGGAATTGGTTCATGTACAGTTGACGGAGCGGTTGGGGCATGAGATCTCCATGATCACCTTATCGGAGAAGGGGGTTTTCTATGATGATGGCCGGCGGGCGGCGATCGTTCCTTCCCATTTGCGGAATATCGCCGATGTCTCCGGAGCGGGGGATACGGTGATCGCAGCGGCTGCGCTGGTGTATGCGGCGACGCGGGATTGGCGTTGATGGCGGAAGTGGCGAATATCGCCGGGGGGTTGGTATGTGAGGAAGTGGGAACGGTGGCGATCAGCCGGGACCTGCTACTGGCGGAGTGTGGAAAATTGCTTGGATAACCGAGCGAAGCGAAGGTTAGGAGCGAGGAGGACCGAGGGACGATGGTCCGACGAAGTTCGCGAGCAGGCTCTCTGGAAACGTTGAAAAATGATTTGATATGCCGAGGTTTACACTCGCGGTCCACGGCGGCGCCGGGACTATACTAAAAGAAGATATGACGCCGGAGCTTGAGGTGGCTTATCTGACGGGTTTGCAGCAGGCGTTGCGGGCGGGTTTCGCTGTGCTTGAGCAGGGAGGTTCTGCTGTCAATGCCATCAAGGCGACGATCGTGATGCTGGAAGATAATATATTGTTCAATGCCGGCCGGGGATCGGTCTTTACCAAAAAAGGCGTACAGGAGATGGATGCCGCGATTATGGACGGAAGCACGCTGGAGGCGGGTGCGGTTACTGGTGTCCGTAATGTCCGGAACCCGATCGAGCTGGCGGCGGAGGTGATGCTGAACAGTAACCATGTTTTCCTTAGCGGGAAGGGGGCGAGTGATTTTGCGATCAAACAGGGGATCAAACTGGAGCCGGACGAATACTTCTTCTCGCAGTTCCGCTATGACCAGTGGAAATCGATCCGGGATTCCGATACGTATTCATTGGACCATACGCATCAGCGGCTGGAAGAGTTGATGCGGGACAAGAAATTCGGGACGGTCGGCGCGGTGGCTTGCGACCAGCAAGGCAATATTGCGGCGGCAACGAGTACGGGGGGCATGACCAACAAGAAATACGGCCGGATCGGGGACAGCCCGATGATCGGGTCAGGGACCTATGCCAACAACGCCACCTGTGGCATCTCCTGCACGGGCCATGGGGAGTTGTTTATCCGGGCCGTTGCCGCGCATGATGTAAGCTGTCTGATGGAGTACAAGGGTCTTAGCCTGCAGAAGGCGATGGAGATCGTGGTGCATGAAAAGTTGATCGCTATAGGCGGCGAAGGTGGAATGATCGGCGTGGACGGGCAGGGGAATGCGGCATTGGTGTTCAACAGCCAGGGGATGTACCGGGGATATAAGAGTAGTGACGGAGTGGAGAAGGTGGCTATCTATAAATAAAGTGGATATGAAGAAAATTTGCTGTTATTGTAGCGGGGGGGCCGGGGATGAGGATGGGGGCTGCGGTGCCGAAGCAATTTCTGCCGCTGCAAGAGCACCGGTGTTGTGGTACACGCTGGATGCTTTTTTGAAGGCTTATGCCGATCTTCAGATCGTGCTGGTTGTGCCGACCGGATATCAGGACACGGCAAAGGAGTTGGTGATGACCCTGGCGGGAGGCGAGCGGGTCGAGTTGGCGAATGGCGGAGATACGCGGTTTCATTCGGTGCGAAACGGGCTGCAATTGATTCGGCAAAAGTTGGGAGGGACGATTGAGGTGGATGGGAAGGCGGGGGCTCCCGCGAAGGTCGGGCAGGACATGGTCATCTGGGTGCATGACGGCGTACGGTGTCTGATCAGTGCGGACCTGATCCGGCGTTGTTATGAGCAGGCGGTGCAGCTTGGGTCGGCGGTGCCGGTGGTGGATTGCAGGGACAGCGTCAGGCTTGTGGAAGACGAGGGGCGAAGCAAACCGATCGATCGCAGCCGGATCAAGCTGGTTCAGACGCCGCAGACGTTCAGGGGGGATATTCTGTCTGGGGGCGTATATGTTGGATCATCAGGAGGCATTTTACGGATGAGGCGACGGTGGTGGAGGTGTCGGGTCATAGGTGCAATTGATCGAAGGGGAGGAAACGAATATAAAGATCACTACGCCGGAGGATATGGTATTTGCAGAGGGTTTGTTGGGGCGAAGATGATTTGGATTTCAGGTGAATTTATCGAACAGTTATTTTAGATACGGACCCTGCAGTTGTATTTCCGCTTAATGAATTGACAATATAAAAGTTTCCATTTGCATCGATAATCAGACCGCATGGATCATCCAGTCCGGTTGTTAAGGTGGTAATTGTCCCCAATGCATTAATTTTTGTAACTGTATTAATCTGAGAAAGCGTATTGTTGCCAAAAACAGTAATATAAAGATTGTTATTGTTATCAATAGCTATCCCGTTAGGACCTCCAAAACTAAACCCGCCATACAATGACGTTACAGAGCCTGTAGGTGTGATTTTATAAACACCGCCGTTGGTCGAACCTGTAGCATATAAATTTCCATTACTGCTTAGAGTTATGCCTGAAATGCCAGCCATTCCACTTGCGAAAGTGCTTACGATTCCACTACTGGTAATCATTGAAATTGCACCAGGCGCTGAATTTGCAGCATAAAGATTGCCGTTATTGTCAATTGTCAGCCCATAAACATATCCGGTTACGGTTGCGAATGTGTCGGCAGCGCCTGAAGGAGTTATTTTAAGAATAGGGCTTTGATTCAAGTTATTGTTAGTAGCGACATAAATGTTACTATTTACGTCAATGGTAATCCCTGTTGGACCGTTGAGGCCACTGGTAAATGTGCTCACAACTCCAGTTGAAGATATTTTTGAAATGGTACCATTACCAAAATTTGTTACATACAAGTTTCCGCCTCCGTCTATTGTCAAATATTGCGGGTTATTTAATCCCGTTGCGAATGTGGTTAAGTTGAATGTTGTGTCATACGTGAATATCGGGCCTGGGGCAGTGGTGCCATTTGTCGATACATTGATCTTACCTGTTCCACAAAGGGATGGCACTGTTACTTGCAATTGGGTAGAGCTGGCGTTTATTACGGCTGCCGTTTTACCATTAAATGAAACACTATTCAGCGTCGCAGACAACCCAAAACCTGTGCCTGATATGGTCACGGTATCTCCAACAGGACCATGAGTTGGGTTGATGGCTGTAACCGCCAGGATTGGTGTAGTTGACTTAGAGCTTTTGTTACAGCTGAAGATAATGCCCGATGACAGGCCCAAAAAGAGGATTAATAGTGATATGTTGTGGTTCATGTTTAAAAAAGATATAGTGGTTGAAAATAAAGATACAATGAGTTTAGGATAACTCCAATTAGCGGGCATTGGGGGAGCAATGTGTGGCCGGGCGGGATGGGCTTATTTCAGCCAACGGATCGGCCAGGGGAGGCGGTTGCGGCGATAGAAGAAATAGGGTTGGTCGATGCCGCCGAAATTGCTGTAGAAATGGGCGATGCCGGGATGGTCGGAGCCTTCGAAGTCGAGGATCATGGGGGAGCCCGCCCATTCGCGGATGAACTGGTCGAGGAGGAAATGGTTGGCTTCTGCGACGCGCCCGGCGGGAAGGGTAGTGGAGTGTGATCAAATAGAAGCGGCGCGTATCGCGCAGGAAGACGGCGGAGCAAAGGGGTTGCTCTTGTTCGTCGAGGACCGCCCTGGTCAGAAGTTGATCCTGCTTTTGAAGGAACAGGCAGAGGGTTTCCAAGCGGCGATAATCATCTTCTTTAATGGCGGGCAACCGGGAGGTGTACTCGCGGCGAAAATCGCGCAGAGCGGTGTGCAGGTCAAAATCCTTTGTATAGGTTAGCTGGATTGCGTTGGGCCAGCTTCAGGTTGCGGATCAGGTCCTTTTTGTACTGCGCGCGAGCATGTTCGGAATAATGCGCATCGAGGGGAAGGATAAAGTTGGTACGTGGTTTTAATGAAGGGTAGGCATTTGTATAGTTAAGATAAATCTCGGCGAAGCGAAAATGGCGATCGAGCCTCGCGGAGGAAGGATTCGATCAAGGTGGTGGTGAAAGGGGCTGGCGGAGAAGATCCCGGTTTGCTGGGTAAAGGCGGGTTGGTAGAGATAGCGGATGCCAAATTTCGAGCGCCAGGTCAGGGGCATGACGGCCTGGTAGTCATCCAGCACCAGGGCATCCCACTGGCCGGCGGCCATTGCGTCGAGATAGAAGGAGCGGCCATAGATGAGGGGGCTGAGCGAGGCATTCTATGCAATGATCCCAGCGGGTGGTATCGATCTCGCGGCGGCGCAGGTAGCGGATGGCGGGGGAGCCGGTCGGAGGTCGGGGGCGATATGGCGGGCGGTAGACATCAGAACGGGGTATAGCCAAACAATTTGCGAAACGGGATCTGCTGAAAATCGATGCTGAAGGATACCTTTTGAAAGAAGCCATTCTGACCGGGAACGGTCTTTAGCTGGCTGCTGAAATCGCTGCTATAGACCAGAGGGGCGTAGATGCGGAGCACGTCATGGAAGAGATCCAGTTCAAAGCCGCCTACGTAGAGGAAATGGCTGGTCGGCGGGTTGTCGGACCAGGCCTGGGCGTAGGTGCCGATGTCCAGGAAGAGGCGTAGGGGGAGCCAATTGGGAATGATCTGCGGCGGAAGGGTGCTCTTCAGGTTGACGGCCGCCACCCAGTTGTCCGATCGGCCCTGGAGGCCCTGAAAGAGATCGGTGCGCAGTTTCAGGTCGCCGTCGCGCATCATGATCTGCTGACTGGCCAGGCCGCTAAAATCGGTGCGGCCGATAAAATAATTGTCGTACGTATAGTCTTCGCTGCCTCTGACGGCTGTCAGTTTGGGTTCGAAAGGCGTCAGGTCCTGTGACGGGATCGCGGCCGCCGAGGTAGCCGAATTTCGCGCCGAACAGGCGAATATGGCGAGACCGCCGCCCGATTCGTAATTGAAGAGATAATTTATGTTGAGGTTGACCCGATAGAAGGGGGCAGCCTGCTGTACCTGCAGGTTGACACGGTAAGGATAGAGAACGCGGCTATCGAGGATGGTAAAGCTGAGCTGGTTGAGGTAACGGAATTCGTATTTTCCGATGGTGGGATAGTATAGTGAGTCGGTGGATTTCAGGACATAATTATTGAATGATTTTTCTCCGATGAGATAGGTCTTCCATTCCAGCCAGCTGTCCTGGGTGCTGCGGGGCGAGGATTTTGGGAAGAACAGGCGGAGATAGGGAACGACTTTATAGAATCCGCCGAAGATACTGTGGCTGTTGCTGTCGGTACCGCTGATGGTGGAGAAGCGGGATGCGTTGATACCGGCTTCGATCAGGCGGAAGAGACTGGTGGCGGATACCAGGCGTAGTTGAAATGGACGAGGCCATTGAGTTGGTGGCTGCCGGTGGCGTATAGTGGCGCCGCCAGCAACTGCCAGTTGTTCGGGCGGCAGGTTGAAGTTATGGATGATCGCGCCGATCATGAAGTGGTCATAGTTGTTGAAACCGGCAGCCGGCAGGATATTCAGGATAGTCGATATTGTCGGCGTGGCGATAATTGAACAGTAGGGTAGGCCGGAGGGGTCGGTGCGGACGGAAAGGGCGGCAAGGGGCCCGTCGTGTCGAGAAGGCGAAAAGAGCGAATCCAGGTTGCGGTGGCTGGTATTGGTAATGACGGCTTTGAAATCGTCGGGATACGGATGCCGGAATTGCCAGGCGCGGAAATATTCGCGCATGCAGCTGTCGAAAAGGGCGGTGCCGAGGGTGTCCTGCAGCAGCTTCATCCAGACGGCGGTCTTTGTATAGGCGATCAGCTCGTAGTTTTCCGCCGTGAAGTCTTCGGAGGGGGTGGAGATAGGCTGGTCCACATGGATGGCGGCCTGGGTTTGACTCGCTCAGGACCGGTATCGCGCATCCGCGGGGATTTTCTTCGCCGGAGGCCGTATTTGGGTTGTCGGACGCCGGGTATTTCAAATCCGTATAGCGGTTGTCGTAGTAGGAATTGATGCCTTCGTCC
Source organism: uncultured Chitinophagaceae bacterium (assembly GCA_963846405.1). GTDB lineage: Bacteria > Bacteroidota > Bacteroidia > Chitinophagales > Chitinophagaceae > Puia. Next base: position 57,541 of record CAWJVU010000002.1, read on the forward strand.
ATCCAGGGATAGCGGCGTTCGTCCGTGCCGAGGACGGCGTAGAACCAGTTGTGGCCGACCTCATGTTCGATGGTCAGGTCGAGTTCCTTGTCCTTGCCCTTAGGGAGATGGATCGCGGTGATGGTGGGATATTCCATGCCGCCTTCGTCGCCTTGCCGGGCCTGGACGGCGGTAACGACATTGAAAGGGTATTCGCCGAGAGGGCGGAACGGAAGCGGACGGCGTCTTTGATATATCCGATGCTATGATGCCAGGCTGGGGTTGCCGAGGGGTATAGAAGGAGTAGACGTCGATGACGCGGCCGGAGGCGAGTTGGAGGGTATCGTGTTGCGGTATGGAAATGCCGGTCGGCGAACCAGGCGAAGTCGTGGATATTGTTTTGGTGATAATGGAGGGTTTTTGTGGGTTCGGCTGGTGTCGCGGAGTGGGCGATGGCCGTCTCCCGCGGCGGAAGCCGGATTCCTGGCGGCCGGGTGCGTCCTGCAGTTCGCCGGTGGCGGCTACGATAAAACTTTTGGGGACGGTGATGCGGACGTCGAAGTCGCCGAATTCGCTATAGAACTCTCCCTGGTCCAGATAGGGAATCGGGATGCCAGCCGTGGCTGTCGTAGACGGCGGGTTTGGGATACCATTGCGTGACCTGGTAGGCGCCCTTGTGGTAGCCGCTCCGCGAGAATTTGTACGGGAGCTGGACATGGAAGGGGGTAGTGAGCGATGACCTGGGCGCCGGGTGCCAGCGGGATGGGAAGGATGACGCTGATGATATCGATGTATTGGGGATGGTCTTCCATCCGGGCCAGCTGGCCGTCGACACGGAATTCCAGGTGATTGATATAGCCGCGGCGGTCCTTGTTGGAGAAATAGAAGTCTGTCTGGCCGTTGCCGAGGCGTTGTTCACTGAAAGCGGTACGGTCATTTTTATAAGCGTTGGGCCAGCAGTGGATCCAGATATAGGTCAGGGTATCGGGGGAGTTATTGATGTATTGGATGCTGATATGGCCGTCGAGGGAATGGGTGCTGTCGGTGAGGGTGACGTCGATGGAATAGTTGACTTTTTGTTGCCAGTGCTGTGCGCGGGCGAGGGGGGGCCGGCGAATGAGGAGTGCGGTTAGTATGGGTAGAGATGTATTTGGTCATGATGGCGCTATTACCGTCCTTGAGCTGTAAAGATGATTCTAAGCGTATGCAGCATGATCTTCCAGTCGAGGACGAGGGAAATATTCTCAATATACATCAGGTCGTATTTCATCCGTTCGACCATTTCTTCGATGTTGCCGGCATAGCCAAACTGGACCATCCCCCAGGAGGTAAGGCCGGGTTTGACCTTCAAGAGGTAACGAAAATAGGGGGTGCGGGCGTACAATTGGTTGATATAAAATTCCCTTTCGGGCCGGGGTCCGACGAGGCTCATTTCGCCTTTGAGGATATTCCAGAGCTGCGGCAGTTCGTCAATCCGCCATTTGCGCATGGTCCTACCCCAGGGGGTGACGCGATGGTCATCGTGGGAGGAAAGGGCGGGTCCGTCTTTCTCGGCGTCGGGGTACATGGAGCGGAATTTATAGATCTGGAATTTGAAGCCTTTGTAGCCGATGCGTTCCTGTTCATAGATGATGGGGCCGGGAGAGGACAGCCGGGTGCGGATGGCCGCATACAGCATGAGGGGGGAGAGGAGGATCAGGGCGACGGCGGAGAGGACGAGGTCGGTGACCCGTTTGATGTTCTGTTGCCATTCGGGCATCAGGCCCATATGGATGTCCGAAAGGATGGCGCCCATGACGTTGCTGGTGCGGACGGAACCGGAGAGGATATCGAGGGTACTGGGGATGATCTTGATGCGGACGTCCTTATTGCTCAGACGTTCGAGGATGGTCTCCACTTCCTTGCGTTCAGATCGGTCGAGGGCGACGACGACCAGCCGGATATCATGGCGGTCGATGGCCGATTCGATGTTATCGGAATCTCCCAGCTGGGGCAGATAGGCGGCGATACCATTGCTGGGCTGCTGGGGATTGGTGACATAGCCGGTATATTGATAGCCGGAAGAGCGAAGGCCTTCCCTGGAGCTGTTGTAGATTCGGGTGGCAAGGCTGTCGCTGCCGACGAGCAGGGTATTGAATATGACCTTTCCTTTTTCACCTGCCGGCGTACCCGGTTGAGGATGAAAATCCTTCCGGTCAGGGTCAGGATAAAATGGGAGGAAAGATAGATCATATAGGTCTGGTAGAAATAATGATAGTCTTTTACCGGGTCGTTGATGACGATCGAGAAAAAGACGATCGTGCAGCCGATCAGGCAATAAACAAAGGTGTTGGCAACTTCGCTCAGCCGGGATTTCTGGTACAGGGAATTGTAGGACCCGAACAGAGTGTAGAGGAGCAGCCACGCCACGGGGATGGTGGTGGTGCCCAGCCAGAAGCGGGAGGTCAGCAGGAGCCGGTGGTTCACAAAAATTGGCTCGGAGAGCAGGATACGGCGGCTAAAGTGAAAAATGTTGGAGGATAAGAGGGCCGCGATATAGTCGCTAAGGATATACCAAAGGATAGGGATGGTATGTGATCTTTTCCTTACGGCCATCGGGGTCAGGTATTGATCGTGTTGTGTTTGATTTTTTGAAGGATTTGGTGTGCGATATCCATGGCCCGGTATCCGTCTACTTCGGATACGCGGGTGGGGGTATTGGTCAGGATGGCTTCGGTAAATTTCTCCAGTTCCATCCGGATGGCGTTGACTTCGGGAACGGCGGGATTGGAAAGGGCGATCGTCTTTTTTCCGTTCGGGGTTTCGATATCGAAGGCAAATACATCGAGGTCCTCCGGTGTCTTTAGCTTGATGATCTCGGATTTCTTGTTGAGGAAATCGATCCCGATATAAGCGTCTTTCTGGAAAAGCCGCATTTTGCGCATTTTCTTCATGGAGATGCGGCTGGAGGTCAGGTTGGCGACGCAGCCGTTGTGGAATTCGATCCGGACGCTGGCGATATCCGGGGTCTCGGTCATGACGGCGACCCCGCTGGCGGAGATGCTGTTCACTTCGCTGTGGACGAGGCTGAGGATAATATCGATGTCGTGGATCATCAGGTCGAGGATGACGCTGACCTCGGTACCTCTGGGATTGAATTGGGCCAGGCGATGCACTTCGATGAAGAGGGGATTCAGCGGCATGGATTGGACGGCCAGGAAGGCGGGGTTGAAGCGTTCGACATGGCCGACCTGGAGTTTGACGTTTGACTCGCGGACCAGTTTGACCAGTTCCCGTGGCTTCAGCCATGGTATTTGCCAGGGGTTTTTCGACGAAAACGTGTTTGCCTTTACGGATGGCCTTTTCGCAGAGGGAAAAATGAGCAGGGGTGGGGGCGACGATATCGACTACGTCACAGGCATCCATCAATTGAGCGGGGTCGGAAAAGCGGGTAAGCTGGTATTTATCGGCGACTTCGCGGGCGATGGCGTCGTCGGGGTCATAAAATCCTATCAATTCCGCCTTTTTGATCTCTTTCCAGTTATTCAGATGAAATTTACCCAGGTGACCGACGCCAAAAACACCTACTTTAAGCATTTATTATGTTTTGTTGCCGCCTCAAACCTACATTAAAAAGGTGAAAAATCGGTCAATGGGTGTAGGAGGACGGCGTTCCCTGGGTGCCCTGCAGGCGGAGCCTGAATATATTTAACCACGTTTCGGATCGTGACCGGGATCTCCGGACTGGGGAAGACCTTTGTCTTCAGCAGACCGCGGATGGTAACAAGGAAAAGGGTATATAGAGTGCGGCGAGAAATATAGGTAGACCTGGTAAGTATTCATAAAGAGGGTCCGCATGGAAAAGGTATTTGCCCGTTCGCGGCCGATGAACAGCGAAAGCAGGGATTTGGCGGCGGGGGAAATGATGGGGATCTTCGTCCAATTGGTATAACGGACATCTTCATACCGGTAGATCGGGTTATAGTCGGATGGGACCTGTTTGGCGTAGTAGCTCCAGTCGGCGTGCACATCCTTGAAAGCTGGCCAGTCTGGAATCCGGCCGGTGAAAACAGAGATTGAAGGTCGGATCGAGTACGATCCAGTTGCTGCCGACTTCGGCTTCGACGATGTTGTGTGCACCAAAATAGCCGCCGGCCTTCATCTGCGCGATCCGGACAGGGATATGATAGGTCTTGAGGATCCGCGCGAGTACCTGGGAATAGCTGCCGCAGGCGCCGCGGGTTGTCATCAGGTCGAAGGAGGTAGAATGGATTACGTCGGCTTCCGGGCCGAACATTCCATTATAAAAGGTGGACCCTTTGTTGTTTAACAGATGATAGCAGGTATTCATTGCTTTTACGGCAACTGAGTCGGTATTGTCATCGGAATCCAGTCGGGAATCAATCGTAGATTTGATGGAAGCAAAGAGACCATCTTCGTAGTAGGATTCCATTTTGAAATAAAACAGGGAGGCTACTAGAAAACCGTTAAGGAACATCAGGAAATAAAGATTCCTGAAGGCCTGTCGTAAAATACGGAAGGGGTACCAAGATCCCATAGTTCTTCAAAGTGGTTAAGACGTTAGCGAATAGGAGAGTGGATTGCCGTTGCGGACACTTGTTAAAAATACGATTTGCACGTAGTAAATAACGCATTAGACGTCTATTTATTGTCCAAAGCGGATAAAATTCGAGATTAAAACCTAATTAACCTTATAGGTTGTCTTCGCGGGGCCTACACCGTAATAGTTAATGATTTCCATTGAGTTGGAAGCTTCGTTGGTAACTGGACCACCCCCTCCGGAGTGATGTCCAGCCCGCCGAAGCCATTCAACATAGCCTGGAGCATTCCGCCGGCTCCGGTGGCGAAATAAGGGTTATCCCCTACGGCGGTTTCTGCCAGACGCCGAAAGGGGGACGAAGGTTGGGCTGGTAGCCTTTTTGGAAGTCCTGGAAGGCTTTGTCAGGCGATCCCAGGCGTTCGTAGAGGATGGAAAAGATGGCGTGGGTCATGGCGGGTCCTTCCCCTACTCTTGGCTCATAATAATCCAGATCCTTTCGGATCGCGGCGGGGCCGGTCACCTCCTTAAGCGGATAGGCGAGGAGGTTGACGTCCGCCTGTTTGATGGATTCGCCGTTATAGGTCCGATGTTCCCGGGTGGTGCCGTCGGGGAAATGGAGGATGGGGATATTGTTCCGGACGTTTGCCCAGTCCGGGTCGGGGGTCAGGCCGAGGACATGGGCGGCATCGGTGGCATCCTGCAGGTTGGCGCGGGCGGCTGCGTTGGTATAGGCATTATTGTCGACATTCTCGGCCCATTCGTCGGCTGCCACGACGTTGTTGATATCATAATGTCCGGGGCCATTACGTTGAACGCGGCTGGTCCAGAAGTCGGCGGTAGCCTGAAGAAGGGGGTATCCCTTGTCTTTTAGCCAGGTCTTATCGTGCGTGACACAATAATAATTCCAGGCGGCGATGCCCACGTCGGCGGTGATGTGGTGTTCGAAGGGGCCGCTGAGGGCCCATACGGGTGTTTCTTCATTGCCGCTGGCGGCGCTTTCCCATGGGAACATGGCGCCTTTATACCCGTGTTCGGCGGCGTTGCGGATAGCGGCGGGGAGACGCTGGAAACGGTATTCCATGAGGGAAGCTGCAATTTCGGGGTGTAGTAGAAGCAGGGCAGGGTACATCCAGATCTCGGTATCCCAGAACGTATGGCCATTATAACCCAGTCCGCTAAGACCCATTGGAGACAGGCTATAGGCCGTGCCCTGGCGGGCGAAGGAATAAAGGTGATAGAGCATGAGCCGGACATCGCGCTGGGTATTGTCGTCGCCGTCGATGATGATATCACTTTTCCAGAGGTCTGCCCAGGCGGCCTCATGGTCTTTGATGAGCTGGCGGCTTCCCTGCAGGAGCGGCGAAGATGGTGAGCCGTTCGGCTTCGTTGAGGGGGTCGTCGTTGTGTGCGGAGGTAAGCGAAGAACCAACCACGGCGAAATGATAGGTCGTGCCGGCGGTCAGCTTCTTTTTGAATTTCATCAGGTGCATATTGTTGTCCCACATCTCATGAATAACAGCCGGCTCGGAGCCATGCGGCTCGTCGAAGATGAAGCTATTGGAGGCGGCCATCAGCAGTTTGCCGGTGGGGCTTTTGGCGGTAGAGGTGAGCAGGGAAATCCGTGACATGGGGGCGGTCGATCTCGTTGTAGTAGTTCTCGACATCACGGAGCATGTCGGGGGCTTCCATCACGCTGGCGGGGACGATCTCGATGTCTTTACGGGCGGTGATGGTGACATCTACCAGTGCCGTATAGGGTAATTGCCGGAGGGAATACCAGGTATAGCTGACGGTGGCCTTGTCCTGGTAATCGAAGGTCGTGGTCAGGCAGGCGTTCTTCATATCCAGGACCTGGTGGAGGTGGGAGACCTGGCTGAACTTGCCGATGCGATTGCCGTCGATGTCGAGATAGAGGTTGATGAAATTGAATGTTTTGAGGATGTTGCTGACGCGGCCGCGGCCGTAGAGGTCGAAGGCGCCGTTGAGGACGATGTCTTTTGCGCGGAAGGGGTCGGCGGAGGAGACGAGGCCGATCATGCCGTTGGCGACGGTGACGCCGAAGTAATGGGCGGGGTCGATGCTGTCGGCGCGGATGGTCCAGGTATCGGGAGATTGATCCTGTGCGATCAGCGGACAGACAGGATAACGCGAGGAAAACAAGGAAGGCGGCGTAGGTGGTGGCGCGGATAGTCATAGCTGTAAATTTTGCAACCGTCAAAGGCTAATATACAGATTATTAAGTATTTTGGGCCCCGTATGAAAAAATGCGTTGATCGCTCGCCGGCGGTGTCGTTGTGTTGTTGTGTATTGCGCGTTTACTTTCTTATTCCGTCGAATTGGAGTGTTGTGCTGATCATGCCCGTCAGATGCAATATTGATGGGGCGGACAGAATGCTAGGGACACGGGTACCCGGGCGGGATGGTGGCCGACATGAGGCGGATCAACCGATCCGGTATGCAGGTAACGGGTCTAGTTCAGAAGGATGGTCGAATTCACGATCGATGACGAGCGATTGGACGACGTGCGGCCGCCTGTCGTGTATTTCCAAAAGTGCAGGATCGATTCGTCGCGTATCTGCAATTGGAATTCGGTCTACTTTCGGTCTGAACCCGGTCAAAAGGATCAGCGATCTCGACAGGGAAGAAAGCGGGTTCAGGCGGATGGAAGGTATTCCTTACGCGGCTTCGGACCATCTGGAGGATCAGCGCAAGGTATATGGCCTGGCGATCACGGAAGACATCACACCCGGACAGTATGTTGGTCGACACGTGCGGATCATTCGATCAGTATCCTTCCGATCAGCGATCTATATGGAAGGATCGAGAAACTGCGGCGTTTATCCGGCGACACGGCGGGCATGAGACGGGCTATCCGATGTTCAATGTCACTAGCAGCTGGGGGGCGCGTTTAAAGTCGCGGGTGGCGCTTCCCACCGATAAGGACAATGAACGGCGAGGGCGATCATCGAGTGGAGGGAGCTGATCCGGGTAAATTCCTGGAAGCGGATGTTCGCGGAGGAGATGGCGCGGTCAGGACTGCTATGGCCAGATGGGCAATTATATCAGCGATTACAAGCGGACGGTCGATGGCCATCCCTTTCCAATCGCTAGTAACGGATAGGCGGAAGGAGCCGGATACGACGAAGTGGCTGACGAGAATATATATTCCCTGTTTCCAATCCATTAGCTGCGTGAGGGCCCCGGATTCCGAAAGCGGATGACCCGGGTGCTATCGTTGTTCTTAGCCAGGATAAAGGCTTGTTTTCCCGCCAAATCGATCTCACGAATGCGGCGCACCTGGCCTTTGACGGCAAGGCCGTTGAGGGGAACGGCGGTAACCGAGTCGTGGCCCTGGTTGACCAGGATGGTACCATAGTCCGCGTCATATCTTCCCATCTGGATATTGTTGTCATAATAGTTGCCGAACAAGCAGGATATCGGGAAGGCTGTCGCCGTTGGCATCGACGACGAGCGGCGTCCCGGTAAGGGGATAGCTGGGCTTCCCAGGGCATCGCCTGTACGTTGAAATTGAGGTTGCCGTGGTTGATGAGGATGGCATTGGAAAAATAATTGGCGGTGAGCGTATCGGCCTGTTCGTAATTTGCGATCGAAAAAAGGTCTTCCAGCGAGGCTTTTGCAAAATCTTCGGCATAGAGGAATTTTTTCTTCAGCGCAGGCATCTGTTTTTCCAATTCTTCTTTATTGGCAAAGGGAAGTCTCGCGGCCATCGAGATAGTAGGTCAGGATCTGTTCTTTTTTCCCGTTGTCGTCAAAGTCATTGTAATATAATCTTACGGGCTCATTTTCCGATGCCTTCAGCCGGCTGTTCAGGCCGAGGTTGCCGGCGATCAGGTCGATGTTGCCATCGTGATTGAGATCGACCGGCAGGATAAAATTCCACCAGCCTTTTTTATCTGTCAGGACTTTTCTGGTGAATGTGCCGTTATGGTTCATAAATGCGATGATGCCGCCCCATTCGAGAGAAAGGATCAGATCTTTTTCGCCGTTTTTATCCAGGTCGAACCACAGGGCGCGGGTAACGAATCCGATGTGGGCCAATCCGGGAGCAAATGGTCGGTCACATCGGTGAATTTGCCTTTTCCGTCATTCTGCAGAAGGTAGGAGCGGGGGATCTCGCCATAGTTCATAGGGCACCGATCTGCCGCCGATGAAAAGATCCGGATATCCGTCGCCATTGAAATCGAGGGCTGCGACACAGGATGCGTTGACAAACAAGGCTGTCGAAGGGATGGGGCATTTTGTTGAGATTGCCTTTGCCGTCTCCCAGGTAAATGCGTGGGGTCAGGATGGAATCGTGGCCAAAGTATTCATTGCCGCCGCTGGCGACGACGAGGTCGGGGTTGCCGTCGTTGTTGACATCGGTCCAGCAGGCGTCGACGTCTTCATAGGTGGAGTCCATGATCGAGGTCCGGCTCGGCGATGCGGGTGAATTTGCCGGAGCGTTCTGGAGGAATACGGCGGGCTTCTCCCTTTTGGAAGCGCCGATAAATACGTCCTGCGAGGCCGTCCTTGTTGATGTCTGCGATCGCGAGGGCGGGACCTTCGGTGGACAGCATGTGCGGGATCAGGGTTTCGCGGTCAAATTCATGGAAATCATTTTCCTTATGGTTGATAAGCAAGGCCGGTTTGGTCGGTGATGTCTTCCATCGGGTCGCGCGGGTTTTTCCAGAAGTGAGGTGATGACGTGAATAATCGAAACGGGGAAGGCCCTTTGCTAGGCGAAGGTCAGGCGGGTGCTGTCCTTTGGAGACGCTGATCGTTGAAAGCTATTGTCGGGCCAGATCAGGAACATGGAATCGATGCTTGTCTTGTCCAGACCGATGTGAACGGGGTTTCGCATGCTGGACAGGAAACCCCGGACGGGATATTTTTCGTAGGTGCGGATGCCGCCGCCCGCGAAGAGAATGATCTTGGCGCCGAGGGCATTGACATTTTTCGGGGGCCCTTTCAGGGTAATGTCGACAAATGGCTTGTGTTCTTTTGTCGTTGCAGGTATTCCTGTAGAGCAGCGCATGATCGTCGATATTGTTGACGACGAGGTCCAGGTCGCCGTCATTGTCCAGGTCTGCGTAGATGGCGCCGTTGGAATAGCAGGTTCTGGAACCCTTCGATCCGGTCTTTCAGGTCGGAGAAAATGCAGTTGCCGTCGTTCCGGTAGAATTTGCTGGGCAGTTTGATCTGGGGGAATTTGTCGATCATGGCGAGGTCTTTATGGTCGAGGCTGCTGTCGCGCATCTTCTCCTGCAGTTCGTCGTTGGAGATAAAGTTGATATAGTCGATATCGTTCAGTCGTCTGGGGATGCCGTTGGAGATGAAGAGGTCTTTCAGACCGTCATTATCAAAGTCCATCCATAGCGGTGACCAGGACCAGTCGGTAGCCGCTACGCCGGAATACAGGCCGATTTCGCTGAACTGGCCGTTGCGGCGGTTGAATTGGAGATTATTCCTGGTGTACTGATAGTTATAGCCGTAGCCGATCTTCAGCTTAAAGATATCCCAGTTATCTTCGCCTTCCGATCGTTTGAGGATATAGGGATCGTAGGGCAGCATATCCATGTGATGATCTCGGGATAGCCGTCGTTGTTGGCATCGGCGACGTCGACGCCCATGGTATACTGACTGGTATGCATCATCTGTTCGTTCAGTTCGTCTTTAAAGGTGCCGTTATGCTGGTTGATATAGAGATAGTCATTCTCGTGGAAATCGTTGCCGACATAGATATCGGGGTAGCCGTCCAGATTGATATCGGAAACGGTGATGCCGAGGCCGTAGCCGATCACGGAGCTATGGATTCCGGATGCTTCGGTGACGTCGGTGAAGTGGCCGTTGCCGTCGTTGCGGAAAAGCCGGTCGCCGGAAAGGGGTTAGTGGTAGCGCAGTTTCTCTGGCGGGGGCCGAAGGTACCGTTCTGGTGGATCGAATGGTTGAGCAGGTACATATCCAGATCGCCGTCGCCGTCATAATCGAAAAATACCGCCTGGGTGCTGAAGCCGGAGAAGTCGAGCCCATATTCTTCGGCTTCGTCCTTGTAGGTGGGTACGCCGTTGGAATCGATGCCCTGGCAGATGAGCAATTGGTTGTGGGTGACAGGCAGGCCGTTCGAGATGGCCCACTCTGCAGATATAGATATCGAGCAAGCCGTCGTTGTTGATATCGACCACGGAGACGCCGGTTGACCAGCCGCTGTCTTCGGGGATGCTTGGCTTCGGCGGTCACATCTTTGAAGTGCAGGTCGCCTTTGTTGAGGTAGAGCCGGTTGGGTCCCTGGTTGGCGGCGAAGAACAGGTCGATCTTGCCATCGTTGTTGAAATCGCCGGCGCCTACGCCGCCGCCGTTGTAGTAATACATGTAATCGAATACGTTGAAGTCGCGGGTGGGGTGGAGGGTATTGCTGAAATCCAGGCCGGTCCGGTTGTTATCCAGCACTTCGAAGGCGGGGTTTTGAGCTGTCGGTCGAGATGCCTGCAGGCAGGGAAGAGGGCAAGGAGCTTAGCAAGCGAACGGCGATCGCAAGGTTATTGGGTGACTTCATACAATGCGGGGAATTCATCATTTTGAAGGAAGAGTAAATATAGATGATCTTTTCCGTCGAGAGGGGCGATATCCCTGATCTGACCGGGCAGGTCCAGCCCGGAGCGGTCGCGGGTCGGTCCAGGTGAAAATGGCCGTGGCCGTCCCCGAGGAGCAGGTGGCCGAAGCTGCCGTCGAGCCGGCCGAACTGGGGAAGAAAGCCGAATTCGTTACCGCCCAGGATGAGGTCCGGATGGCCGTCATGGTTGACGTCGAGGCAGCGGATGGCGTTAACCGAGGAAAGTTGGACAATCGTGGGAAGGCGTTGGATGCGGAAGTGGCCGTTGCCTTCATTGAATGGCGATGATGGAGGAGCAGTAATTGAAGGTTCTTACCAGGGAGCTGTCGAGCTGGGCGGCGGGGAAGAGCTGCTGGATGGAACGTTTGGCATAGTCGGCGTGTCGGAGGTTTTGTTTTTTAAGGAAGGGATCTCGTCTTCCATATCGTGTTTAAGAAACACGGGCATGTCTTTGCCGTCGATCGTTCGGGTGAGGATTTTGTCGGGGATGCCGTTGTGGTCGAAATCATTGACCCAGAGTTTGACGGGGTTTGCGGAATCGGGATGGAGGTAGAAGTTTTCGCCGATGTTGCCGAAAATGAGGTCCGGGCGGCCGTCGCCGTTGAGGTCGGCTACGGCAATGGATTCCCACCAGCCCGAGAGCTGCCCGAGGTTGGAAGGTATTTCGGTGAAGTGGTCGCCGGTAAAGCGGAAGAAGCGGGGCGCCATCCATTCGCCGGTGATGATGAGCTCGTGTTGGTTATTGTTGTCCAGGTCGGCCCAGGCTGCGGCGGTGACCATGCCGATGTGGGCGATATCGGGGTTACGGGCGGGGGCGATATCCGTGAAGTGGCCATGGCCGTCGTTGAGATAGATAAAGCTGGAGGGGGTGGCGCCATATTCACGCGGGACGCTTCTGCCGCCGATGAAAAGGTCGGGGAAGCCATCGCCATTGAAGTCGCCGGCGACGGCCACGGCCGTATTTACACCGTCGGGATGGGAGCAGAAGGCATCGGGGGCGAGGGTAAAATGACCTTTCCCGTCGCCGAGGAAGAGGCGGTTTTGCATCTGGCGGCTGAAGGGCGGATAGCAGTTGCCGCCGGGGCCGACAAACAGGTCGAGGTTGCCGTCGCCGTTGGCATCGAAGAATAGGACAGCCTGGTCTTCGAAATCGGAGAAGGGGTCGAAGGCGGGTTCGGGCTGTTTGATGAAGGTTCCATGGGGGGTTTGAAGATAGAGCTGACCGGGATGGCCGATGGTGCCGCCGATATAGACGTCGGGGAGGCCGTCGTGGTTGACGTCGCCGAAGGCGGCTTTGGGGCCTTCGCGGGAGAGCATTTTGGGCAGGTTGCGTTCGAAATCGAAGTCGAGGTTATCGTGTTCCTGGTGTTTGTCGAAGGCGGAAGGGATGGGGGTGAGAAGGGGGGTCGCCGTTGGGGGTGCGCCGGGGGTCGGGGTATGTGTTTTCGAGGGGTGAGTTAATTGCGGCGAATTCGCCGCAATTAGAATAGCGGAGCCGGCGGCTTGGCGGAGGGTAGGGCCGTTGGGTTGGTGGACGGTATAGACGGAGTCCAGGGTAGGATGCAGGAAGCGGGTGGACTGGCCGTCGGGCCAGGTGATGACGAGGGAATCGACGGCGGGGAGCTGGCCGAGGCCGATGATCTGTTTATAGTCGACGGAGGACTGAAAGCCCCGGGAGGGGACGACTTCGCGGTAGAAGACCGAGGAGTCGCGGTAGAGGCGGATCTTGCTGCCGATGGCAAAGGTATTGGGGCGGTTGCCACGGAGCAGGACTCCGATATAATGGTTGTGGTTGAGCTGGCGGGCGTTATTTCGATAGAGGAAGGCAGGGCCGTTCTCATTGTTAACGACCAGGTCGAGGTCGCCATCGTTATCGAGGTCGCCGTAGGCGGCGCCATTGGAAAAGGAGGGATGGGTAAAGCCCCATTCGGCGCCGATGTCCTGGAAATGCAGGTCGCCCAGGTTGCGAAAGCATTTACTCAGAAGCGGGGTGCGGGGGATCTTACCCAGCAACACGTCGATATTCTCTTTTTTGCCGCTCAGGGCCATCTTCTGATAAACATTGTCCGCAAAAAAATTCAGGAAATCCAGGTCGGTGACATCCCGGTTGACGCCGTTACAAACATAGATGTCATTATAGCCGTCGTTATCCATGTCGAACATCAGCGCACCCCAGCTCCAGTCGGTGGCGGAGACGCCGGCGTAGTTACCGATCTCGATGAACTTGCCGTGGCGGTTGTTGAGCTGCAGGCAATTTTTGACGTATTGGTAATAAAAGCCGGAGCGAAGTTTGGTTTGAAACAAATTGATATTGTCGAAGGAGCCAGTTGTTTTTAACCGGTAATCGTCGCCCGGGAGCATGTCGGTGGTGAAGAGGTCCGGGTAGCCGTCGTTGTTGATATCGGCCATGTCGGTGCCCATGGAGGACATGCTGATATGGCCCATGCAATCCTCCAGTTCGTCTTTGAAGGTGCCGTTGCCCTGGTTGATGTAGAGATAGTCGCGTTCGTAGGAATCGTTGGACACATAGATATCCGGCCAGCCATCACCGTTGATATCGGTGACGAGCGCACCGAGGCCGAAGCTGATCAGGCTGCCGTGGATGCCGGCCTGCTGGGTCACTTCGGTAAAATGACCGTTATCGTTGCGGAAAAGATGATCACCGCCGCCCTTGAACATGGGGCCTACGGGCCATGCGGAATCGGGCAGGTCGCGCCGGTTGGCATTGTTAAGGGTATTAACGGGGATAGGGCTATTGTCGATCATGAAGCAATCGAGATCGCCGTCGCCGTCGTAGTCGAAAAAGGTGACCTGGGTAGTATAGGCGGAGATATCGAGGCCGTATTGGCGAGCCGATTCGGTGAAAGTGCCGTCGTGGTTATTGATGTAGAGTTTGTTCCTCCGGTTGCCGTTGCTCATGTGACCCGAATTGCAGACGTAGATATCGAGCCAGCCGTCGCCGTTGATGTCGACCATGGTAACGCCGGTGCTCCACATGCTGTCCTGGCGAATGCCTGCTTTGTCGGTAATATCTTCAAATTTGAAATTTCCTTTATTGAGGTAGAGTTTGTTGTCGCCCATATTGGAGGTGAAGAAGATATCGGGCAGACCGTCGTTATTGATATCGCCGATCGCTACGCCGCCGCCATTGTAGAAATTGCGGAAGAAAAAGCTGTTGTCCAGTCTGCCGTCTTCTACGTTGTTTTCGAAGCGGATGCCGGTGCTGTCCATCAGGGTGAACAGGGCTTGTTCCTCATGCCGGTGGCTGCAGGAAAAAATGGACGACAGGGCCAACAAGCAGGCAAGTATCAGCGATCCGGACAATAGCTTCATGGTTGTAAAAATACAAAGGTCATTATTAAATAATGACCTTTGCGATAAAGATATGTGAAGGATTGACCGTTGGGTTAGTAGCCAGGATTTTGTTTAAGATTTGGGTTGGCTACGAGCTGGGCAACCGGGATTGGGAACAACAAATAAGTAATGCCAACATCGGCGGTCTTCAAATTCCACGCCGACAGAAACACGCCCGTCCGGATCATGTCTTCCCTTCTCCAGCTTTCCCACCAGAGCTCTTTTTGACGCTCCTCGAGGATCGTTGTCGGATCATACAGGTTGCCGGTATTGACGAGCGAGACGTTAGCAACGGGCGCCGCTCCGCGAGCCGCGTGAATTTGCGTATTGACAATCGACAGCGCTTCGCCTGTTCCGCCGCTGGCACCGCTTACGTCGGCTTCTGCCTCCATCAGCAGTACATCCGCATAGCGGAAAATGGCCAATTGATTGGAAGCATGGCTGGTGTAGTTGGCATAGTCCGGGTAGTATTTGATCCCGCGGATGCCGGCGCCTTCGAGGGTGTGGAGATCGGTTTCCGTATTGGCGACCGGGCCCTGGAAAGACAGGAGGTTACCTCTTCTGTCCATTTCCTGTACACCGAGCTCGTTCATTTGGGCGCCGGAATCCAAACCAACACGCAAGCCGGAGATCGGGGAAACGCCATGTACATTCGCGCCACCAATCGGATAAGCCACATTCCCTCTGCGGGTGTCGGCCGGATCGAAAGCCGTGTACACATCGGCAATGGTGCTGAACCCGTTCCAGCCGGCGGAGCCGTAGTTGCCGCCCTGATCGTATGAATTATAGTGTAGAGCCATCATCCAGCGATCATCGATCGCGCCGTTGCCGGTACCATTTGCGTTGGTGGCGGTTCCGTTATTACCATAGACAAAGATGTTTTCGGTTGATACGCCGCCCGTACCCGGAGCACCGAAACCGCCATTGTTCGGACCGAAATTGTCAAAGTAATTTGTGGTAAGCGTGAAACCTGTGATCGCCTGCCCAAGGGTACGAACCTCTTCCATATCGGCAGCTACCTGTGCGGCTGGCTTTGACGGATTGAGGAACCACTGCTTATTCAGCAATACCTTCATAAGAAGAAACCTTGCCGCATTTGCCGTTGCATAGGAGGGGTCGGTTTGGGACAGCTGAGGGATGATCCCGGTCAGGTTCGAGACAAGCGTATCGATGGCCTCTGCCGGTGTCATGACCGGCGAAGCGTTGATGGTATTATAGTTTGCAACTGTCCGGTAGGGAACCTGGCCAAACAGGTTGACGAAATAATACTGAGCCAGGGAGCGGAGGAAGGTTGCCTCGGCGGCCTGCTCGGTTGTTGGGCTGAGAGCGAGAACGGTTGTTGCATCGCTCTCGAGGATACCCAAGTTGGAAAAGACCTGTTGTACCTGGCCGTGGGTGGCGTCCCAGGCGTGCGCGTGCAACACGCGCCATACGCCGTTGTCGTCCCAGTCACCTGCGCGGGTCGGTACCAGACATTCGTCGGTGGTATTTTCCTGCAGGGAAAATATCTCATCCTGGCCGTGCATGACCGTATTCAGGTCGTTGTAAGCAGCGATCAGCTGGGTACCGGCGTTTGCCGATCCACCGTTGCCGATCACCAGCTTGTTCTGTTCGTTTTCATGCAGCTTGGTACAACCTGTTGCAACCACAGCCGCCAGGAGCAGAAGATGAAAGCCGTTTAATTTATATCGTTTCATAAAATAGCTGTTATTATATGTTTAGTTAAGCGAGAAAGTTAGGCCGAAGGAGACTGTTCGGAAAGTCGGATAACCGATATAATCTACGTTCAGGGAAGGAACAACACCGCCGTTGGAGGCGAAGGTGTTCACTTCCGCGTCGAAGCCGTGGTATTTGGTTATTTCGAACAGGTTATTCGCACTGACAAATACCCGCGCTGCCTTTATATAAGTTGCAAAATTTCCGATCTGGTAAGAGAGCGTCGCGTTGCCCAGCTTCATGAAATTGCCTTTTTCCAGATAACGGGTGGAAGCGGAAACGGGGTCTGCCATACCTTCGCCGGTACCGACCACGGATTTAGCGGCATTTTTGCCGTTGTTCAACTCCTGGAGATTGGTGACGGTCAGCAGGGTGTTGTTGTAAATCTCATAACCAAATTGGCCGTGGGAATTGATGGCCAGCGAGAACTTTTTGTAGCTGACTTCCGTATTCACCGAAACGAGATAGTGCGGGTTCGGATCGCCGACATAGCTTGAGCCCTGGCTTTTTACCTGCGAGATACCGTTCTGATCATAGCCGGTCCAGCTGCGCAGATAGAAGGCGTCGAGGGGCTGGTTGTTCGCGATTGCTTCGACGTACGTTGCCGATACCCCGTTACCGGCGATATTACCGGTCAGGAACAAAGGATTGGAACCAAGAGCCGGTGCAATATATTTATTCTTGTTGTAGGATACCTGAGCCTGCAAGCTCCACCGCCAGTCCTTATTCTGGACGATAACGCCGGTTAGGCCGATCTCGAATCCCTTGTTATCGATATGACCCGGCAGGTTCTGCCATACGGTGGCGCCCGAGGAGGGAACCGGCAGGGTTCCGGGGAATAACGGGTTAGTAGTCGATTTGCTGTAAACGTCGATCTCACCCGTGAGGCGGTTATTCAGCAGACCGAAATCGACACCACCGTCCGTCGAGGTCAGCGTTTCCCATTTCAAACCGGGGTTGCCGTAGTTCTGGGTCGATGTAGCAGGTCCCACTCCGACGGTACCATAGCCGGTGAGGTTCGCCAGCGAGCTCTGATAGCCCGGGTTCGGAATGGCGTCCGTACCACCGGTCTGGCCCCAGCCAACGCGAAGGCTCAAATAGGTGAAGATCGTCTGCCGGGACATAAAGTCTTCCTTCATGATATCCCAGCCCACGCCAAAGGAGGGGAATACCCCGTACTTGTTGTTGGCGCCCAATTTATTCGAACCGTCATCGCGGACGGTCGCTGTCAGCGAGTATTTGTCGAGAGCGGTTAAGCGAACGCGGCCGAAATAGGATTGCAGCTCCGAATTAGCCGGAGCATCGGTATTGGTGCTCAGGTTGACTTGTTTTAACGTCTGCATCGCCTTGTAATAGGGTATGTTGTATTGCGGGCCGCCTTGTACATTGTACGTGAACCCGTAACCCCAGGATTCATTGTCCTGGAGACCCGTCGAGCTGTAATATTCATAACCAGCCAGCACATTGAACTTGAAGTTATCGTTGACCGCCTGGTCCCAGGTCAGGGTGTGCGTGATGGTTTGGGAAGTCAGGTTGGCCTGGCCGACTTCCGCAAGACCAAGGTTCGAATTGTTGCCGACTGCCTGCAGCAGACCTACCGTTTGTTCGTCGAGGGTCGACGTCGCGTAGTTGATGCCGTACAGGAAGTTATAGCTCAGATTCTTGGTTATCTTAAGAGAAAGGTTCGTGTTGGCGAACAACTGGGTCACGTAAGCATAACTATCATAGTATTTCGACATCGCCAGCGGGTTTCCCTGACCGGAAGGATTGGTCTGGTCGTAACTCCCGTTCGGGTTAAAAAGGTTGAGTGTGGGATTCCACTGCAGTGCCATACTGATGAGGTTTCCGTTGCTGCCTGCTTCGGCGCTCGTCGGCGCTGTCTGCAGTTTGTAATTCGACAGTGCGAGGTTGAATCCGATCTTCAGCCGTTTGTCGATAAAGGAATGGTCGGCCGAGAAAGAGGCGTTGTATCGCTCAAGACCTGACTTGAGGATATAGCCGTTTTGATTGGTGGCGGAGAATAATGCCCGGTATCTTCCGTTCTCACCGCCGCCGTTGATGGCAACGTAATACACGCCACTCAGCTTATTCTGCTGGATGGCTTTGAACGGGTTGACGGAGGCACCGGAGTCGGTGGTGATACTATATTCGGCGATCGCTTTCCGGTAACCGCTGGCATCCAGCAGGTCGAGCGGCTTGATCAGGCCAGCTCCGGTTGTAAATCGTACACCGGCGTCGATCTGGGTTTTACCAGGACCCTTATTGGTCTCGATCAGGATGACCCCGTTCTCACCGCGGGCGCCGTAGATGGCGGAGGCGGAAGCGTCCTTCAATACGGTGATGGAAGCGACGTTGGCCGGGTCAAGGAAAAGCAGGCCGTTTGCCGCAGCAACCGTTCCAACCACACCCAGTTTATCCGGGGCAACCGGTGAGGTGGCATCGAGGGGAACTCCGTCGACCACATACAACGGGTTGGAGGTGGTGGAGATCGAGTTGTTACCCCGGATCTTCACGTTGACGCTGGTGCCGGGTGCGCCGCTGTTTTCAGCGACCTGAACGCCCGTCACCTTACCGGTCAAGAGCTGGTCGGTGGTCGTTGCGCCTGCGTTAAAATCCTTGGCTTTTACGGTAGCGATGGCACCGGTGATGTCGGCGCGGCGCGCGGTACCATAACCGATTACCACCACTTCATTTAAGTTGGCGGTGCTGGCGGTCAGGTGAACGGCCACTTCCGTAGAAGAGGAGATGTCAATCTCCTGGGATCCGTAACCGATCGAGCTGACCACAAGCGTCGTTGCCCCAGAGGGAACGGTAATGTGGAAGGAGCCGTCGGCGCCGGTGGAGGTTCCGGATTTGGATCCCTTGGCAACAACCGTAGCACCGGTAATCGGGGCGCCTTTGTCGTCAGTTACTTTGCCGGTGATTGTCTTTGTTTGAGCGAAGGAAGTCTGTGTGAAAAGTACACAAAGCAGTAGAGTCGTTGCCGCATGTGCTAGCAATCGTTTGATGGTCATAAAGCAAAAGTTTAGCGAATTATTAAACTAAGGTAAATATTAAAACTGAATTAACAATTTTTTTTACTCTCTGTAATCCAATGTTCTGTGTAAGCTGGACAATCCAAATTTCGAAAATGCTGCAACAAGTTTCGCAATATTTTAGCTAAACCGTATTAGCGCATGGTCCGGGTTTCAGGGATCCGGGGGGGCACATACTCAGGTTCCGAAGGGGTCGGTGGGAGCGCCTGCTCGGGTTCCGAAGCGTTCGGGGGCCCTGATTTGACCCCAGTGGTCTCCGGTTCAACCGGCCAGGCATAATCGGCGCGGGTCAGGGTAAAGGCGTGGATGGGGCAATCGGGGTAAAGACAGCGGATGGCGCTGATCAGGGCCCGCATGGTAGCACCGGTGGTCAGGATATCGTCGATGAGGAGAAAAGGAGTGAAGGGGGAGAGGGAGGCGGTTGCGACGTGATAGACGTCCTGGAGCTGGAATCGGCGTTCCCGGCGGGTCAGGTGTTTGTTGGGAAGGGTAACCCGGGACTTGGAGACGAGGGTTGGGATGTAGCGGCAGTGGAGGTTCGTGGCAAGGGATTGACCCAGCAGGTCGAGGGCGGATGGGAATTCCGGCCGGGCGCAGGTCTCATCGTGGCGAAGCGCACGTATAATAATGGTATCGGGGGAAAAGGACAACTGGCTGAGTAGTTGTGCGGCATCTTCTATCCACGTATTCAGATCGGGTTGGATGCGTTGCTTGAATTTGACCAGGCTTAAGGAAAGTGCGTCTGCTCCGGCTGATAGGGGAAGATAGGGGCGGAGATAATAAATGAGTGAAATACACGTTCCCGCATTTTATTTTGGAAGTCAGCAGCCCCATAATCTTATTCCTCCTTATTCGAGTCGACGTCGGTCCCGTGTACCTGGTTGCTGGTCCGGGTACGTTCCTGGCGTTCCTGCCAGACGAAGATAGCTATCCAGGTCAGTGCGCCCGGCATCAGCCACCAAGCGGAATGGAGGATCAGAAAAAAGAAGAAGATCCCCGATACAAACGCTAGAATACAAGCCTTTAACATGGACGAAATGAATGGCATGTTTCGGGGCCTGAACAAAATTACACATAATATAAGATGATCGTTAAATTATAATTACCGGAAATAGGAAAATGGGTATTTTTCGACCAAAGAAATCACTTAAAAATGGAAAAAAGCAAAATAGACCGGGGGGAAAATGAAACGGTTCGATGGGAAGAAGCCTTTATTGCCTGGTTCGGCTCGCAGGCACGGTTAAGCCGACGGGTCGCATGATCTGGGGCATTTTCAGCGGGTGTGGAGGATGGCGCGGGATATTAACCGGCAGGAAGGCGGCGGTGGCGGACGGTTGGTGCTGCTGGCATCGGCCTATTTTCATGATCTTGTCTCGCTGCCGAAGAATCATCCGGAGCGGGGGAATGCGTCGCGGTTGAGTGCGGATCGGGCGGTGCAGTTGTTGAAGCGAGCGATGGGAGGATTTTCCGGCGAGTAAACTGGAAGGAGTGCGGCATGCGATCCATGCGCATAGCTACTCGGCACGGGTGGCGCCGATGACGGCGGAGGCGAAGATCCTGCAGGATGCTGACCGGATGGAAGCGGTGGGGGCGATCGGTCTGGCAAGGGTTTGGTACAGCGCCGGGCAGATGAATCAGTCGCTTATTTCATGGTGCCGATCCCGCTGGCGGAGGACCGGGCGGCGGACGATCAGCGATATGCGTTGGACCATTTCCAAGGTGAAGCTGCTGCGGCTGCCGGCGATGATGAATACGCGCGACCGGGCGGCGGATGGCGGAGGAGAGGGCGGAGTATCTCCGGGAATTCCTGGAGAGGATTTGTCTGGAGATCCGGGGCGCGGGCGAGTAGGATGTCCGGACATCCGGGGCTTATAGCCGGATGGTGCGGCTTTCGCCCCAGACCGGAGCGGCGTCGGGTTTTGAGGGGTCGGGGTTCCAGAGACATTCCCGCGCGGTCAGTGTTCGGCTGACGGGATCGATGCTGATGAGTTGAAGGAGAGCCGGCGTTCGTCTTTGGAGGAGAATTTTCCTTTCATCGGGGAGTCGACGCGGAAGGCTGGGGAGGCTGATGTCGCCGTTCCGGGCCTTTGTAGGTATAGAATTCATTCCAGTTGTTATGACCGTGAAAATAGGCTTTGATGTTGGGGTGGGCTTTTAGGAAGCGGACGAATCCGAGTTGTTCGATGCGGTCATCCTTCGGCTTGCCGTCGTCGCCGAGGCCGTTGTTGCGGTCTTTGGAGTGTTCTTCCAGCAGGTTTTCGAACCGGTCCCTGGAATTGATGCCATGGTCGCCGTTGGGGTTAACGAAATGAGCGGGGTCGCCGTCGGGGGGGTCATGGGCGACGATGATGACCGGGGTATTGGTGGTCCACCCGCGAAAGTTCTTTTTCCATCCAGATCCGGTTTGCAGAATCGGGCCAGATGGTGATAAACAGAAAACAGATGCCGCCGATGGTGCGGGAATAATTGATCTTATCCTCCGGGATAGTGAAAGCTGGCGCTTGTTATGCGGGTGGCGGGATGCAACATCAGATTATAGATCCCGGCCATGCTGGTGGCGTCGGTGGGTGGGTCCATTTTCCGGTAGAACCCCATGGCGTCGGATACGTCGTGGTTGCCCGGGATCGAGGAGGAAAGTCGGCCGGCTGATCGTGCTGGTTTCGCAGCGTGATGCCCTCCAGGTAGTCATGATGGAACTGGTCCCAGGAGGCGGCGGCGCTTTGGATGGGGACCTCCTGCGCGGTTGGCGATATCGCCGGAGATCATGACGATAGTCGATCGGGCCGACGGGTCGGCCGGCGTCGACGCCTTTGTCCAGGGGCAGGGACAGCGCGGGCAGACGGTTAATTTTCGATACGAGGCGGGCGTTGACGATGACGGAGGGGACGTTGCTGTCGCCGTCGAATGCGGGGCGGGTGATCCCAAAGTGGACGTCGGAGGTAAAGACAATCTGGATGACGGCGTGGCCGGTATCGGCGGGGATGCTGGGTCGACCAGGGGGGCAGGGCTGGGGATCGCCCGGGACAGGAAAGGGGAAAACAGCAAAAAAGGTAGGGACAGCAATGGTCTCATCTCCCAAAAATAACGCGAAGAACGGCATAAAGGGGGTTACGTGTCATTAATTCACCCTGAAGAATCTGAATGTGCCCTGCATTCCGAATGAATAAATGTATAAGTAATTGATTCATAATTTATTAAGATTGGAACGAAAATGGCGGAAAAATAGCGGCGGGTGCAGTCAACTCGGATTGCTTTTCCCACGTATCCTACAGAGTATTCGTAAGCGATGATAGAATACGAGGTAGGAATCGTGGTTTGAAATGTAACTTTACGGATATCTGACCAATGAAAAAGATTTACCCTGTTATCCTGTTGCTGGTCGCTCAGTCTGCTTTTTCGCAGTCGCAGGTTTGTCCGTTGAACAGCAACTGGTCCTCGGGGAATTTGACGCATTGGTTTGCTTATACGGGGAATAATGCGATGGGCAACAGCCCCTGCCGACCGGTATCAGACCTATGATTCTACGAGCCTGGCGCCAAGCGGGTACGATCAATGCCCAGGCGATCCAGGAATACCAGCTGCCTTCCGTTACCGGGATCCAGGTTGTTTCGTCATCGACGCACGATCCTTTTGGCGGGTTCGCCACGCTTCCAAAGATCAATGGGTATCAATATACCAATTCCCTTAAGCTGGGCTCCACTTCGATCACGCACTCCGCCTCCGGAGGCGGGTCGGCCGGCGGATATGTCCGGGGGGTCAGTATGCTGATCAATGTGCCGCCGGGGCCGACTACCGTGCCATATACCATGACCTACGCGTATGCGATGGTGTTGGAGAACGGGACGCACAATACCGAATGAGCAGCCGTTGTTCTCCGCGACGCTGATGGCCGGTGATAGTATTGTAAGCTGTGCTTCACCCAAATATGTTTTGCCCACGTTCAATAATGCCACCATGCAGGACAATATGGCGACGCTGGATACGGCGCTGGCGGAGAGCGAGGGGTTTAAGCTCAGCCTAAAGTCGTCTCCCAATCCCGATCCCAATTATGCGGGGAATGGGATTGCGCCATTCTTACTGGATGTCTGGTATAAGGGCTGGACGGAGGTCACTTTCGATCTTTCTCCATATCGGGGAACGCAGGTCATCCTGACTTTCGAGACGGACAATTGCGTTCCCGGCGGCCATTTTGCCTATTCCTATATCGCGCTCCGCAATACCTGCGGGGGCTTGCAGATCAGCGGCGATTCCTCCGCCTGTATCGGCTCGACGCTTGTGTATTCGGTCCCTGGTCTGGAAGGCGCCTCATTTATGTGGACCGTTCCGCCTAACTGGTCGATCAGTTCGGGCGCCGACAGCAACATCCTGAAAGTGATGATCGGTAACAATCCGGGAACGGTCACCGTGCATGAGCAGAACAGTTGTGCCAATCTTCAGGCAACGATGAATGTCGTGACGGTGCAGCCGACCGTAGCCGGGTCTGTCAGCGGTGGTATGGAAGTGTGCACAGGCATGAGCACGGTAATTCTCACAACTTCGGGCAACCTGGGGTCGGTGGTGGGCTGGCTAGCTACATCCGGCGGGGTCGCGACGCCACTGAACGATACGACCTCACAATACGCGGCCGTGGAACCTACGGCGACTACACTCTATCAGGCGCTGATTCAGAACGGCGAGTCGTGCGCCGTCGATACGACATCTGGGTCGACGGTGCTGGTGGATCCGCGCAGCGTGGGGGGAACGCTAAACCCGGCTACGATGCAGTTCTGTGAAGGGCAGAACAAGGATGCGCTGCTTCAGTTGGCGGGGGAGACAGGCAATCCGGTGAACTGGCAATCCTCTACGGACGGCATCAACTGGACCGGTTTTGTACCGACAGATACCGATACCGCCTACCAAATCGTCGGGCTGACGGTCGCCACGGACTACCGGGTAATCGTAAAGAGCGGGGTCTGTCCGCAGGATACCAGCACGATCGCGGCGGTGAGCTATGTGAATGTTCCGTTCCCGCAGGCGACGTATACGCCGGCGGATACGCTTATCTGTTATAATACTCCCGCTTATCTCACGGCGACCATTACGATCGGGACAAATTATGCCTGGAGCAATACCGGGACGTTGACGGGTGAGGGCAATAACATCGTGGCCAGTCTGCCGTATACGATCAATCCGGTCGCCACGCCGAAGACGACAACCGATTATGTACTCAGCGTCGAGAATGCCGGCTGTCCGAATCTGTTGCTCGATACCTTTCAGGTCCGGGTGCTTCCGCCGATCCTTGTGTATGCCGGGAACGATACGTCCGTTGTCATTGGTGAGCCGCTGCAGCTAAATGCTACCTCCAATGATACGACCACGCCGGGAGGAGACAGTTTTAGCTGGGTGCCAAGCATCGGGCTAAACAACCCAAACATCTTTGATCCGGTCGGCGATTTACAGCGCCGAGACGGACTCCGTGCGGTATATCGTAACGGCGACGTCGCAGTATGGCTGTACGGGGACCGGCACGGTGCTGGTGAAGGTGTTCAAGACGCCGCCGGATATTTTTGTGCCGAATGCCTTTACGCCAAGCGGGCTGTCGAATAATGTTTTCCGGCCGGTCCCCGTGGGCATCAGCAGTCTCCAATTCTTCCGGGTTTATAACCGGTGGGGACAACTGGTCTACTCTACGACCAGGATCGGGGATGGATGGGATGGCCGGGTTGACGGGCGTCTGCAGGACAGCGGGACGTATGTGTGGGCGGTGGAAGGGACTACCTATTTGGGCCATACGATATTTCGTAAGGGAACGATGATATTGGTGCGCTAAAATGAGATACGGTTTATTTGTTTTGTTGCTGCTGATTGTGCGCCCGGGCTATTCACAGTCGCAGATGTGTCCTTTGAACAGCAACTGGTCCATGGGTAATCTGACCCATTGGTTCGCGTATACCGGGAATAATGGACTTCCCGTCGGCAATGGGCCGGGCGCCATCAAAATGACATATGATTCTTCCGCGGGCGCGCCAGGCGGCACGATCAACGTACAGGCGATCCCGGAATACCAACTGCCTTCCGTAAGCGGCATCCAGGTTGTTGCTGCACCGGCGATCGATCCTTTTGGTGGTTTTGCCACCATCCCGAATATCAATGGCTATCAATATACAAATTCCCTTAAGCTCGGATCGACTTCCATAAGGGTTTCCGGGGGAGGAGGCGGGGAGGGCGGTTATGTTCGGGGGGTAAAAATGCTCATCAGCGTGCCTCCCGGGCCAAGCACCGAGCCGTATACGATGACTTACGCGTATGCGATGGTACTGGAGAACGGAACACACAATTCCAACGAGCAGCCCTTGTTCTCGGCGACGCTAACGGCTGGGGATAGTGTTGTGACCTGCGCTTCGCCCCAATATTTCCTGCCAACGTTTAACAATGCGCAGAATGGTGGCATCGGGGCGACGCTGGATTCGGCCCTGGCGGAGAGCGAAGGATTCAAACTCAGCCTGATCGCGTCCCCCAACGTCACTTTACAAGCAGGTAGCAATAAGCGTTTGCTGGATGTCTGGTATAAAGGCTGGACAGAGGTGACTTTCGATCTGTCACCGTACCGCGGCATGCAAGTGACACTTACGTTCGAAACGGACAATTGTGTTCCCGGCGGCCATTTTGCCTATTCGTATATCGCGCTTCGAAATATCTGTGGAGGCTTGCAGATCAGCGGGGATTCATCTGCCTGCATCGGCGCCACGCTCGTGTATTCGGTCCCGGGTCTGGGGGGCGCCACGTATAATTGGACGGTGCCGCCTGACTGGTCGATCAGCTCGGGAAGCGACAGCAGCCTAATAGAGGTTTTGGTTGGCAACGACCCGGGGACGGTTGCGGTGACCGAGCAAAACAGCTGTGCCAATCTGAAGGCTTCGATGAATGTTGTGGCGATTCAGCCGACTGTGGCCGGGGCTGTCACCGGCGGGATGGAAGTGTGTACGGGCATGAGTACGGTGACGTTGACCACCGCAGGCAACCGGGGATCGGTGATCGGCTGGCTGGCTACGGCCGGCGGGGTCTCGACGCCATTGAACGATACAACTGCGCAATATACGGCAGTAAACCTGACGGCGACCACGCTGTTCCAGGCGCTGATACAAAACGGGCAGTCCTGTGCTGTCGATACGACGTCGGGGTCGACGGTGCTGGTGGATCCGCGCAGTGTGGGTGGAACACTCAACCCCGCCAGCTTATCCTTCTGTCAGGGGCAGAACAAGGACGCGCTTCTTCAATTGCAGGGCGATACGGGCAATCCGGTGAACTGGCAATCCTCTGCGGACGGCATCGACTGGACTAGTTTTGCGCCGCTGGATACGACTTCGGAATATAGCCTCGCAGGGCTGACGGCCAGCACGGATTTCCGGGTGATCGTGCAGAGCGGAGTTTGCCCGCCGGATACCAGCGCAATTGCGGCGGTAAGCTATGTGAATGTTCCGTTCCCGCAGGCGACGTATGCGCCGGTGGATACCATTATCTGTTATAATACGGCTGCCTATCTCCATGCGACCATTACGATCGGGACAAATTATGCCTGGAGCAATACGGGCACATTGACGGGCGTGGGCAATGACCAGATCACCAGTCTGCCGTATACGATCAATCCTGTCGCAACGCCTAAAACCACGACCTCTTATGTCCTCAGCGTTGAGAATGCGGGTTGTCCGAACCTGTTGCTGGATACCTTCCAGGTCCGGGTGCTGCCGCCGGTCATCGTCAATGCCGGGAATGATACGGCTGTAGTTATCGGGGAGCCGCTGCAGTTGAACGCCACTTCCAATGATACAACTTCGCCGGGAGGCGACGGATTTGTGTGGACCCCGGACCTTGGTCTCAACAATCCTAATACTTATGATCCCGTCGGCGTATACACCGGCGAGACGGATTCCGTGCGGTATATCGTAACGGCGACTACACAGTATGGGTGCATCGGGACGGGAACGGTGTCGGTGAAGGTGTTCAAGACGGCGCCGGATATTTTTGTGCCGAATGCGTTTACGCCCGGCGGACCGACCAATGAAGTATTTCGTCCGGTCCCGGTCGGGATCAGCAGTTTGCAGTTCTTCCGGGTGTATAATCGGTGGGGGCTGCTGGTCTATAGCACGACGCGCATCGGAGACGGATGGGATGGCCGGGTAGGCGGCCGTCTTCAGGTTAGCGGTACCTATGTGTGGATGGTAGCGGGAACAACGTATACCGGCCATACGGTGTCTCACAAGGGAACGATGATATTGGTGCGCTAGAATGCGTAACTTATAGGCATTTACCGGGGAAATGAAATACGATTTATTTGTCGTGCTGCTGCTGATTGTGTGTAACGGGTATTCACAGTCGCAGACTTGTCCGCTCAATATTGATTGGTCACAGGGGACACTCACACATTGGTTTGCCTATACAGGGAACAATGCCCTTCCTGTAGGGAATGGTCCGGGCGCCATCAAACAGACTTACAACTCCATCCAGCAGGCGCCGGCGGGTACAATCGGTGTTACCTCTATCTACGAGTACGAGCCCGGGATCACGCCGCAGAACGATTCAATCGGGATCGAAGTGATCCGTACCAACTTTTTAGACAACCTGGGGTTTTTCTCTGCCATTCCAGCCATCGGCGGGTATCAATATTCAACATCCATCCGGATCGGATCACAGATCATCGATCATGCTGAACAGACTGGAGGATATGTGCGGGGAGTGGGCATGACGTTCGATGTACCTGCCGGCGCTTCGACGGTGCCATTCAGCCTTACTTACGCATATGCGATGGGGATGAGCAATGGTTACCATCCCAATAACCAACAGCCATTATTTTCCGTCACCTTGATGGAGGGCGATTCGGTAGTGACTTGTGCGTCGCCCGTGCACTATTTGCCGACAACTCCCTCTGGAGACCTCGATACGGCGAGTGCCAGGTTGCAGGGGTTTTATCGGGTGGTCGGTCCGCCAATGGGCGGCGGTGCGGAGGTGGGGACAACCTTTTGGGCAAAGGGTTGGACGGAAGTGTCGATCGATCTGGCGCCCTACCGCGGGCAGCAGGTTTCGCTTATATTTGAAACAGACAATTGTGTCCCGGGCGGCCACTATGCCTATTCCTATATCGCGATCCGCGGCAATTGTGCAATGGGGGTGGCGGCGCCGGTCATCTCCGGGAATTCGGTAGTTTGTTCCAATGTGCCAGTAGAGTATTCGGTCCCTTCGCTCGAGGGGGCGGTTTATCAATGGTCGATTCCACCGGGATGGACGGAGCTGCTGGCCGGAGGAGATACTACAATCGAGGTACTGACGGGAAATACTTCGGGAACGATCCTCCTCAATACGCAATATGGCTGCGCCAATCTTCATTCTTCCCTGCACGTGGTCGCAATGCCGCCGACGATAGCCGGCTCTGTCACTGGGGGTACCGAAGTATGCACCGGGGTAAATGCGGTTACGCTGACTTCCGGCGGCAATCAGGGAAACATACTCAGCTGGCTGGCAATGACGGATGGGTTGAACTATACGACCCTGGGCGATACGACCGCGCAGTACACGGCGCGGAACCTGGATACGACCACAACTTATCGGGCGTTGATCCAAAATGGGCCTGCATGTTCCATCGATACCACCTCCGGTACAACGGTGTTTGTCGATCCGATGAGTGCCGGGGGGAAATTGTCGCCGATCGGGTTGCAATACTGTCAAGGTCAAAATGTCGATGCAACACTAACGTTGTCCGGGCAGACCGGTAAGGTCGTGGACTGGGAAACATCGGCCGACGGTGACCATTGGGCCGGGGTATCGCCGGTGGATACGGCGACGATCTTTGTGATAAATAATTTGACGGCGTCCGTTTTTTATCGGGTATTGGTGCAAGACGGGGTATGCCCGTCCGATACCAGCCCGTCGGTCGAAGTCGAATATATAAATATATCGTACCCACAGGTCAGCATTGCGCCAGCGGATACCCTTATCTGTTATGGCAGCACCGCCCCGCTTCACGCGGTGATCGAGACCGGAACGAACTATGAGTGGACGAATGCCGGCACGCTGCAAGATCCGGGTAACGGGACGGTGACGACAATACCTGATCTGCTCCAACCGGTAGCTTCGCCAAAGCAGACGACGGACTATGTGCTAACCGTGGATAATTCGGGTTGTCCAAATGTGTTGCGGGATACGTTTGTTGTGGCGGTTCATGCGCCGATCCAGGTAAATCCCGGCGATGATACTTCGGTGGTTGTGGGGCAGCCGCTCCAACTGAGTGCCGGTGCGATCGACACTGAAATAATGGCCGGCGGCTACGGCTTCTCGTGGACGCCGGCGACCTGGCTCAGCAACCCTTCCATCGCCAATCCCGTCGGAATCTATAGCATGGCCGATTCGATCCGATACCTGGTGACAGCAACCGCTCCGGACGGATGTATGGGGAGCGCGAGCCTGCTGGTGAAGGTATATGGCACGGCTGCAGGAATCTTTGTACCAGCAGGGTTCACCCCCGGTGGAAGGACAAACAATACACTCCGGCCAATCGCCATAGGGATAGCGAGTCTGACGTATTTCCGGGTATATAACCGATGGGGGCAATTGGTCTATGAGACGAGAACGCTTGGTGCGGGATGGGATGGCCGGATCGATGGGCAATTGGCGGAGGCCGGGGCCTACGTCTGGATGGTGCAGGGTAAAACTTATTCGGGGCAGGTGATCACGCACCAGGGTACGATGATCCTGATCCGTTAGGAATTCGTATCTTTTCGCTTAACCAACTCATTCTGTCGTGATTCAATTTTTTTTCAATTCTGTGGTGGCGGGTGCGGCATTTGCTTTGATCGCGGGCGGAGCCGCTCCTGCATTGACGGGCAATGTCGCCGGAATGCGGCCGATAACCGTAAGCGATACGGCCGGGATGCGCCGGGAGATCGAGAATGTCTATGGCCGCGAGCCGGGGGCGACTTTTGCGGTGGCTTTCGAGGACCTGACGACCGGGCAGCGGCTTTTGCTGAATGAGCATATGCTCTACCATGCAGCCAGTACGATGAAAACGCCCGTGTTGATCGAGACTTTCCGGCAGGTGGCGGCGCATCGGTTAGCCCTGACCGATTCCATATTGATCCACACCGATTTTATCAGCATTGCGGATGGGAGCCGGTATGAGCTCGATCAGGCGTCGGACAGCGAAACGGACCTGTACGCGGAGAAGGGGAAAAAAATGTCCCTGCGGGAACTGCTGTACCGGATGATCACCCGTAGCAGTAACCTGTCAACGAACCTCGTCATCGAGACGGTCGGCGCCGCGAATGTCATGTCGACCATGCGGCAGCTTGGGGCAGCGGATATCCAGGTGCTCCGCGGGGTGGAAGATGAGAAAGCGTTCCGGAAGGGAATGAACAATATGACGACAGCGTATGATCTGATGCTGATCTTCGACCGGATTGCGCGCGGAAAAGTGGTAGATACTGCTTCCTGTGCGGCGATGATCGATATTCTGAAGGCGCAGCATTTTAAAGAAGTGATCGCCGGAAAGCTGCCGGATGACGTGGAGGTAGCAAGCAAGAGCGGATGGATCGAGGGCGTTTGTCATGACTCCGGGATTGTGTTTTTGCCGGATGGCCGGAAGTATGTCGTGGTCTTGCTTTCGAAGGGGATCGCCGATTATGGAAAAGCCGTTGAGCTGGAGTCGACTGTGTCGAGGATCATCTATGATCATGTGGCCGGCAAGGCGGTCGCGACAGATACCGTTGTGGAGGATGCGATGGAGCGGATCGGGCAGGGCGCCTGGGTCGATACGACGAAGCTGGCTTCTGCTTACCCGGCAATCGATAAATATATTCAGCCGGTATGCGATGCGGAACCGGATGCCGGGGATGGTTTACGGGATCGTGGCGGGAGGCCGGCTGGTGCATACGGGTGGTGTAGGACTTAGTATCGTGGAAAAGCAGATCCCGGTCAGTTCGCAGACGGATTTCCGAATCGCTTCCATGACAAAAAGTTTTGTGTCGGTCGCGATCCTTCAGCTCCGCGATGAAGGAAAGTTAAAACTTGATGATCCGGCTTACCAATATATCCCGGAGCTAAAAGATCAACGAGGGCTGGCTTCGGATGCGCCGGTAATTACGATCCGAAACCTGCTGACGCATTCGGCCGGATTCCCGGAAGACAATCCCTGGGGTGATCGCCAGCTGGCAGACGCTGATACGGAATTGCTTGGGATGGTCAGGAATGGGTTATCGTTCTCCAATAGTCCGGGTATCGGGTATGAATATAGTAATACAGGATTTGCGCTGCTTGGGTATATCGTGCAGCAGGTATCGGGCGAGCCGTATGGACAGTACATCGATGAGCATATTTTCCAGCCGCTGGGAATGACGCATACGTTCTGGGAGTATACAAAGGTGCCGGCGGAAGCACTGGCGCATGGATATCGGCTATTGAACGGGCAATGGGTCGAGCAGCCGATGCTTCATGACGGCGCGTATGGGGCAATGGGTGGACTGATCACCACGCTGGAGGATTTTGCGAAATACGAAATCTTTCAGTTGGCTGCGTGGCCGTCGCGAAGCGGCGGAGATGAAGGGATATTGAAGAGAAGCAGCAGGAGGGAAATGCAGCAGCCGTGGACATTCAATAATCTTAACTCCGAATTCCGATACTATGGGGATGGGGCGGTTTGTCCGTTGACCTCCTCCTACGCCTATGGAATACGCTGGTCGCATGATTGTAAGGGCCGGACGTTTGTGGGGCATACGGGTGGGTTACCCGGATTTGGAAGCAACTGGAATACGCTTCCGGATTATGGGATTGGGGTGATCAGTTTTGCGAATCTGACCTATGCGAATATGGGCGCCGTCAACCTGCAGGTGCTGGACACGCTGGTGACGCTGGCCGGGTTGAAGCCGAGGGCGGTGATGGTATCGCGGATACTACAGCAGCGGAAGCGGGAACTCACCGCGTTGCTTCCGGAATGGCGGGGGGCTCAGGAGAGCGGGATTTTTGCGGGCAATTTCTGGTTGGATTATTTTGTGGATTCGCTGAAGAAAGAGAGTGAAGAACTGTTTGCGCGAGCGGGGAAGATCATTCGGGTGGGGGAGATGGAGGCGGATAACCAATTGCGCGGTACATTCCGACTTGTGGGAGAGAAGGCGAATATTGCAGTCCGGTTTACCCTGACGCCGGAAAACCCGGCGAAGATCCAGGAATTCAGGATCTGGCTGGAGGAAAAATAGGCCCTCATGGAGGACCTGTCTTTCAGGGAAATTGAGGTGGACGGGGAGATCTGACGCTTGCGGAAACAGGCCCGGACGGGTGGAAATAGTTGAAAGAGAAACAGAATGGTCATATGTTAATGGCTGTTATCTATTACAATAAACGAAAAGTGTTCGCGTTCTTTGCTGAAACCAAAAAACAGAGTATGAAAAAACTAATCCTCTCTCTCTCCGTATTGCTGTTGGTATCTGCGGTCTCAACGCGGAGCGTTGCACAGGGTCCGATGATCAGCGTTGATGTTATTGTCGGCAACCGGCCTCCTGCCCCCAATGAACTGAACCTGATGAGGGCCGAAGAAAACAGGCACCCCAACATTGCTAAAGCCATGCATGACCTCGAAGATGGTCTCAAGCATCTGCATGAAGCTCCGGACGATTTCGGCGGCCGCAAGGCCCAGGCGGAAGCTGACATGCACCAGGCTCTTGTTTCGTTGAGAAGGGCGCTATATTTCCGTCTTTACAAGGACATGCACTAAAATTATTTGCTAATTTGTAAGGCCCCCGCAACTGCGGGGGCCTTATTGCTTATGCAGCAATTCAACAGAACAAGGATAGCGCCGACCCCCAGCGGGTTATTGCATTTGGGGAATGTTATGTCGTTTGCATTGACTGCCGCACTGGCTCGGCGGTCGGGGGCATCGATCCTGCTTCGGATTGACGACCTTGACAGGGAACGAGTGAGTAAGGAATATGTGGACGATATTTTTGATACCTTGAATTTTCTGAGTATCCCGTGGGAGGAAGGACCGCGGAATTGGGAAGAATATGAGCGGACCTGGTCGCAGGTGCATCGCATGGGGATATATCGGGACGCGTTTGAGCGGTTGAGGGGTAGCGGAAAGGTCTTTGCCTGTGACTGCAGCCGGTCGAAGATTCTTCGGGAGAGCCCGGATGGAGTGTACTCGGGGACTTGCCGGGAAAAGGGGTTGTCGCTTGATCAGGTGGGGTGCAATTGGCGGGTGAGGACGGAAGACTCGGGTCTGCCGGTGGAGATGACGGATTTCGTCGTGCGGAAGAAGGATGGATATCCGGCGTATCAATTAACGTCGATGATCGATGACCTGCATTTCGGGGTTGACCTGGTGGTGAGGGGGGATGATTTGCGGGCGTCGACGGCCGCGCAGCAATGGCTGGCGCGGGAACTGGGGCTGGATGCATTCAATCGTACCTACTTTTATCACCATCGGCTGCTAATGGATTCAGCCGATGAAAAACTTTCGAAGACCGCGGGGGCTACATCCATCTGGTATCTCCGGCGGCAGGGAGTTAAGCCGGATGAAATCTTTTCGATGATCGTACGGCGGCTGGGATCGGATGAACCGGCTTCAACCTGGGAGGAAATGGCGGACGTCGTTGGCAATATGTAACGCATCACCAAAGTTCGCCGATGTTTACGAAAAGGCCATTGGAGCCTTGTGTCCCAAAACCATAGTCGATGTCGAGGTTGGTCCGGGAGGTCTTGTTGAGCTTAACGCGGAGGCCTGCGCCCCAGCCGGGTTGTAAGGTCTGGAGCCGGTGGGAGTTTAACCCCGAAAGGGACTCGGCGTTGGCGAAGACGACGGCGCCGAGAAAGCCGTTCGCGGTGATCGGAAATCGATATTCGGATTCGAAGTCGACCATTTCGTCGCCGCGGAACCGGCCCTGGATATAGCCTCTGCCGGTACTGGAATAGGTATCCCAATTGGTAGAGGGGAGATCGAGGTAGGGTGGTTTGCCGCTCAGGACGAGCCAGTCGTAATTCCAAAGGGCAAGAATATTGCGCGACCCATAGGGGAAATTGAAATATTTGCGCAGGTCGATGATCATAGATTGCCAATTGCTGTTACTGCCCATGAATCGCAGATTGTTGCGATATGCGATGTTGGCGTAGGCGCCTTTATAGGGGTTGATCGAGTTATCGCGGGCGTCATAGAGCGCGTTGAGCGTGAATCCGGTCGAGACGGTGGTGGATTGAGGGCCGTAAAGTTCGTAGTCGTCCGGAACCGGCGCGCGGGTGTTATCGTAGGTGATGTGGTAGCGCCAGTCGATGATGTAGCCTGCGCCGGCGAAAAAGTCGGGGGTTATCTGGCGGTACACGATCTCATAGAAACGGATATAGTTGTACGCCATCGAATCAACGTTGCCGATCCAGGAGTTGGAACCCAGCCCAAAACTGGCCTGCGGATACTTCATGAAGTGGATATCCCCTACGAAATTGTACTTGTTCCCTTTTGTCCAGATATTGGTCTCCAGCGGAACGGAGAATTGTTTGTTTTCGGTATAGTTTGCGCTGGAGGTGATCGTGGAGATCCTGGTGTTTACGACGTTCGTATCGGTGCGGAAAGCAGCGTTGCCGGTCAGGGTGACGGCGGCCCGCGTGGTGAGGGTATAGCCTATTGCGGGCAGGAGGGAAAAGGTCAATTTCTGTACTTCCTTTATGACGGTATCCGACGGCTTCTTTTTAAAAAGGAAATGCAGTTCGTCGGTGATATCTTTCTGGGGGACGAATTTGCGGTGATGGTGAGTGCTGTCCCCGCGAATGCTGTCCTGGGCGCGGGCGTTCTTCGCAACGGTGAGGGGAACATTCTTTTCGACCTGAGCGCTCAGGCGGCCGACCGACAAAAGAAGAAAGACTATGAGGAACGTCCGACCGTTGATCAAAAGCTGCAGGGATTTTGAGGATAATCTGCAAATATCGGTGAAATGCGAATACGGCCAAAATAGGCGAACAAGGCCTTCCATGCCGGTTCTTCATGCATAGGGGCCTTGTCCTTTTGTATTGATTAAGGGTTAGCGGGTAGCTGAATCCTTTGGAACGACGCGGGCAATTGCCCAGCCGGTTGAATGGATGGTATTCATTTTCACTGTCTGATCGGCATTTTCCAACGTAATGAAATAGGAAATCTTACCGCCCGTGTTCTCTTTGTAGAGATCGGTAATCCAATAGTCTTTGTAGTTTTTGTGAATTGTGGTCAATAGCCTTGTGGGCAATCGATTCGAAAGAATGTTGTGAGACGCGGGGCTCTTCTCGCGGTTGTCGGAGCCACCTGAGGCTTTAACAAGGCCGAAGCTGAGGATCAGCAGGAAGAAGAGGATAGTTGTTTTCATACGAATACTTGTTTTCTTAGGATTTACAGATTATCGGGCCCGACCATCCGGGTCCGTTCGGCCTATAAACGCGGGAAGGGAATGGAACGTATATCCAGAGCGGATTTTCCGGCAAAAATCATGGTAAATGGGGAGGGCGGAAAGGGGGGCGCGGGTGATGGACGCCCGAAGGCGCTATAATTCATATATTTATATCATGAATAAATTGCTATATCCCGCGATAATCCTTTTGTTACCGGCATCCGGCATTCGCGCGCAAGGCAATGGCCAGGATCCGGTTGTGGCTACAGCGGCTGGTTCCATCCAGGGAACGGTTGAGTTGTCGGGGGTACATTCCTTTAAAGGTATTCCGTATGCCGCACCGCCGGTCGGCGACTTACGGTTCAGGGAACCGCAGCCGGTTAGTCCGTGGCAGGGCGTCCGGAAGGCAAAGGCTTTTGGGCCACGGGCGATGCAGTTACCGATATATGACGATATGAAATTCCGGTCGGACGGGGTGAGTGAGGATTGCCTTTATTTGAATGTTTGGGCGCCGGCGACCGGAGGCCATTTGCCGGTGCTGGTGTATTTCTATGGCGGGGGATTTATCGCCGGCGACGGAAGTGAATACCGATATGACCTGGAAAGCATGGCGAAGCGGGGGATCGTAGCGGTGACGGTCAACTATCGGCTGGGGATATTCGGATTTCTGGCGCATCCCGATTTGACAAAAGAGTCGCCGCACCAAAGCTCCGGCAATTACGGGTTATTGGATCAGCATGCGGCACTCCAGTGGGTTCAGCAGAATATTGCGGCTTTTGGCGGTGATCCCGGTCGGGTATCGATCGCGGGCGAGTCGGCCGGGTCGATGTCCGTCTGTGCGCAGATGGCATCGCCGTTGTCCAAGGGTTTATTTGTTGGCGCGATCGGGGAAAGCGGGGGTTTGACGGGCAACCTAAAACCGGCGCCGTTGGATACGGGGGAAAAGTACGGGAAGGAATTTGCAGCCGGGCTTGGGAACAAGTCCATTGCCGATCTGCGGGCAATGAGCGCGGCGGATCTGCTGCAGGCGGCGGCAAAGAGCCCGCGATTCCCGATCGTGATCGACGGTTATTTCCTTCCGGAGGCGCCGGATGAGATCTATTCGGCGGGTGACCAAATGAAGGTACCCTTGTTAGCCGGATGGAACTCGGCGGAGGTGCCCTATCAAGCCATGATGGGCAATGCCGCGCCGACGGTAGAAGGCTATGCCGCGGTGGTACGGAAGCAATACGGCGATAAGGCGGATGAGGTGCTGAATTTATACAAGGCAACCACACCTGAAGAAGTCAGGCAGGTGGCGACGGACCTGGTGAGCGACGGCTTTATTGTGTATAGCACCTGGAAATGGATCGACCGGGCTACGGCCACCGGCGGGAAGCCGGTATACCGATATTTGTATGCGCATCCGCGGCCGCCGGTCGTTGGGGCTACAGGAAATCAGCCGGTGCCGACCGGGGCGGCCCATTCCTGGGAGATCGAATATGCGTTGGGTAATCTGCAAAGCAACCCGGTATATGCCTGGACGGCGGAGGATGAAAAAGTATCGGCGACGATGGAATCCTATTTCGCCAATTTTATCAAGACGGGCAATCCGAATGGGAAAGGTTTACCGACCTGGGAGCCGATGAAAACGATGGGGTCGGAGATCATGGTGATCGATGTGCATACACATGCCGAGAAGGAGCCGCATCCGGAGCGTTATCGGTGGATGGATCAGCAGAATTGAGGTTGCCGCGGGGCGGTGGCTCCCGCATCCCCAGTATTCGGGATTGCCTGGGAGTAAGGGAGTGGGTAATTTGGGACCATCAAATCCCATATTATGCGTGTCCCAAACAAGAAAATTGCCTGCTGTGTTCTTTTATTCGGCGTCCTTTTATCTATTGCGTTGAGTTGTAATAAGACCAGTACCGGAAGGACGGTGACAGTAAATTCCTTTACTCCGGACAGCGGCGCCGCGGGTACGCAGGTAACCATCACCGGATCCGGGTTTAGTGGCAGTGCGGCCAATGATTCGGTAGCCGTCGACGGTGTCCTCGCCAGTATTGTGTCGGCCACCACCACCCGGATTGTCTTTACGATGCCGCCCGACCCCCTGTCGATCAACTCGGCATTGATTACCGTGCTGATCCAGGGCGCTATTGTTCCGGCCGGCTTTTTTCACTATCCAGCGCCGGCCCCGCCGCCGCCGCCGAATCAGCAGAATGTGAGCACCTTTGCCGGCAGTGGAACGCCGGGTGCGGGCAATGGGAAGGGGGCGGCCGCATCGTTTAACCGGCCTGAGGCGGGTGTCTTCGATAAGCAGGGTAATCTATATGTCGCCGATTATGGCAATAATGAGATCAGAAAGATCGATACTGCCGGGAATGTGACTACTTATGCGGGAACGGGTCAGCCGGGGTTTGGAAACGGCAGCGCAACGACGGCCACTTTTAAGAATCCGTCGGGGGTGGCTATTGACAATCATGGGAATTTATTTGTTACCGATCAGGGAAATAATGCGATCCGGATGATCGATCCGAATGGAAATGTGACGACGCTTGCGGGTAGCGGGGCATCGGGGGCGCGCGACGCGCCGGGGGTCAATGCTACTTTTAATAACCCGATCGGGCTCGGCGTGGATACGCTTGGCGGAAACATTTTTGTGGGGGATGCCAACAACAACGAGATCAGGGAAATCAATATTGCCAGCGGGAATGTAACGACCTATGCGGGGAGTACGACCAGCGGATCGACTGACGCGACCATTCCGCTTGGATATCCGCAGATGGCGTCGTTTAACGGGCCGCGCGGCCTTACGGTCATTGCTCAAGGGACGGCGAATTTGTACAGTCTATACATCTTCGTCGCCGATTACTATAACAATAAAATAAGGGAGATCTACACTGCCAGCGATAATCAGACCATAGTGTTGACGCTGGCCGGCAATCAAAACAATAGTTCGGGGTTTTTGAATCCTGAACCGGCCAGTTTCAATAGTCCGAATGGAACAGCGTGGGGGTATGCGAAGAATGCGAATGGGCCGGTAGAGTTTTTTATTGCCGATGCGGGTAATCACGCCATTCGGTATTCGCAATCCGACCCGACTTTGGACCACTCCTATGATATGCCCATTTTAACCCTTGCGGGTACCGGGAGTTCGGGGCTCGTCAACGGGACCTATGCGCAGGCCCAATTCAACTACCCGGATGGGGTGGCGTATAATCCTGTGGACGGGAATCTTTATGTGATGGATTTCAGCAATAATGTGATCAGGAAAATAATTCTCCAACCCGAGTAATCATTTAATCGTTTCGACAGGCAGGACATCTTCTTTGATCTTTCCATCAGCGACGGAAATGAAATAGGTATGACTGTCCTCGTCGATGGCAACAGATCTGATCATTTTTTCATTTTGGAACAGGATGCCGGCGCGGTCGTCACAGGCATAGCCCGGGGGGAGATGTCCGCTCAGGACCTCCTGTTGATAGAGGGGTTTGCGGCCGGGTTCGCTATGGTAATGCGGACAATGACTGGTTTGAATAAAGCCGAGGCAATCGACCAGGGTGAGTTGTTTGGGTCTTGAGTCGGTGATGCCACTGGTGAACCAGCATAAAGAGCCGGCGCTGCCGCCGGCCATCACGATCCCTTTCTCGTATGCTTTTCGCAGGACGGTATCGATGCCCTGCGCCTTCCAGACCGCAATCATATTGAGCGTGCTACCGCCGCCTACGACTATAGCATCCATGCTTAGGATCGTCTCGTCAAAGGATTTCTGTTCGGGAGAGGAATTGATAAAGGTGCGGAGCACGTGGGGTCTGACGGGCAGCTCGGCGCAAAGTTCATACCAATGCGCGATGTTATAGGGGTTGTCTGCGCTGGCGGTGGGAATAAAACATATCCTGGGGTTGGGCTTATGGGTCAGGCTGACAACATATTTGATAAACGGAGTGCTGAAGTCGCCGCCGGTAATAAAGATCGTCCTTGTCGGTTGTGCGTTCATGGTGATAAAGAAAAATAGTGTGAGGATTGACAGTGTTAGCTGTTTCATAAAAGAGGCTGATTTATTATTGTAGAAATAACGGGCTTGTACCGGTGGTTCATTTATTAAATGTACTGAATTGAAACAATTTTTGTAGATTGACAATTAAGTCGATAGATAATTTGCCATGAGAAAAATAATTTTTAGCCTCTTTTTTTGCGGTGTCTGGCTGCCGGCGCAGCTGATCGGCCAGGATTTACCGATCAATCCTTCTTTATTGAAACAGGGGTGGCCGGCGTCGTGGATCAGTTGTCCGGGGATCGGGGCGCGAGACTATGGGGTGTATCATTTTCGCAAGACGTTTCAGCTGGATGGCCGGCAGGCGACTTTTGTCGTGCATGTCAGCGCGGATAACCGTTACCGTTTGTGGGTCAACGGTCATGCGGTGTGTAGCGGACCGGCAAGGGGGGATCTTGGTCATTGGAACTTTGAGACCGTCGATATTGCGGGTTATCTGCAAACCGGATCGAATACGGTGGCCGCGGTGGTTTGGAATATGGGGGTCTACGCGCCGGTGGCGCAGATCACGAACAGGACTGCTTTTGTGCTGCAAGGGGATGGGAAGGCAGAGCAGGTGGTGAACAGCGATCGGCGGTGGAAAGTGGTGCGGGATAGTGCGTATAGCCCTTGTTCGACGGATAATGGGGAGCGGCTGCGGACTTATATGGTCATCGGGCCGGGGGATGATGTAAAGGGCGCGTGGTATCCCTGGGGCTGGGAGCAGCCGGGGTATGATGATAGCGGTTGGCCGGCAGCGGAGGAGGTGGGCAGACCGGAGCCCTGGGGATCGGGGTCGGATAATTGGTGGACGCTTGTCCCGCGGGCGATACCGTTGATGGAGGAGAAGCAGCAGCGAATCCCGGAGGTGCGGCGGATTGGGGGCGGCGATCAGCAAACGATTTTGGCGGGGCTGACGGGGATGCTGGGAGGCAAAGGGGCGTTTAGTGTTCCGGCGCATACGACGATGAGTGTGTTAATGGATCAAACGTTTAATACGGTTGCCTATCCGGAGTTGACGGTGAGTGGAGGCGGGGGAACGAGTATCAAGCTTACGTATGCGGAGTCGTTGTTCGATAAGAACGGTCAAAAGGGAGATCGCGGCGCGATCGATGGGAAGGAGATCCGGGGTAACTATGATGTGTTTATGCCGGACGGAGGAGCGCGCCGGTTGTTTCGACCATTGTGGGTGCGTACGTTCCGGTATTTGCAATTGGATATTACGACAGGTGATGACCCGCTGCAGATCGATGACTTATATGGGATGTATACAGGATATCCTTTCGAGCGGAAGGCAAACTTTACGAGCAGCGATACGTCACTTGGCGCAATCTGGGACGTGGGGTGGCGGACGGCGCGGTTTGTGCGGGGGAGACCTATTTCGATTGTCCTTATTATGAGCAACTGCAATATGAGGCGGATACGCGGATCCAGAGTTTGATCTCGCTATATGCCACGGGGGATGACCGGCTGATGCGGAAGGCGCTGCTGGACTTCTACCATTCCCGGATACCCGAAGGACTTACACAGGGGCGGTATCCGAGCAGCCGTTCCAGGTGATCCCGCCTTTCTCGTTGTGGTGGATCGTGATGATCCATGACTATTGGATGTTGCGGAAGGATGATGGGTTTATCCGGCAATTCCTGCCGGCGGTGCGTGGCGTCCTGGACTGGTATGAGGGCCAGGTAGATACGACGATGGGGATGTTGGGGCCGATGCCCTGGTGGGGTTTTGTAGATTGGGCCGATGCGTTTGACGATGGTCAGCCGGCGGGCGCCACGAATGGGCATTCGGCGGTGATCACGTTACAGTATGCATATACGTTACGACAGGCGGCGGAGCTGTTTGGATATTTTGGCGGCCAGTATAAATATACCGCCGGGCGGTGCCGGAAGTTGGCGGCGGATCTGGATCGGGGAACCTACAGGGCATGTTATGATATGCACCGGGGCGAAATGGCGAATACGCCGGAGAAGAGCAGCTATAGTCAGCATGCGGGTATCCTGGCGATATTGGCGGATGCGATCCCGGCTGGTGATCGACGGGCGGTGATGGGAAAGATACTTGTATGATAGCACACTACAGCAGGCGACGTTTTATTTCCGGTTTTACCTGAATCAGGCGATGAAGGCGGCGGGGCTGGGTGACCGATATTATTCTCAGCTGGGGCCCTGGCGGAAGATGTTGCAAATCGGGTTGACAACGTTCGCCGAGAAGCCGGAGCCGACGCGGTCGGATTGTCATGCGTGGAGTGCGAGCCCGGAATATGATTTCCTGGCGACGATTTGCGGGATCATGCCGGATGCACCGGGATTCAGCCGGGTGTTGATCCGGCCGGCGCTGGGGGAGTTGACGGAGGTGGAAGGGAGTATGCCGCATCCGAAGGGGATGATCCGGGTGAAGCTGCGCAAGCGCGGGACAGGGATCACGGGAGAGGTGGAGTTGCCAATGGGGGTGACGGGCAGGTTTGTGTATGGTGGAAAGGAAGTGGAATTGAAAGGCGGGACACAAAAGATTTCTTTATGATATTTGGTTTTCCGGCGATTCGGCGGA
Organism: uncultured Chitinophagaceae bacterium; assembly: GCA_963846405.1. Lineage (GTDB taxonomy): Bacteria > Bacteroidota > Bacteroidia > Chitinophagales > Chitinophagaceae > Puia. The sequence goes on from CAWJVU010000002.1 coordinate 99,707, forward strand.
TGTTGACGGTGGTCTTGCTGACGTGGACTAGTGTTGGATATGGGCAAGTTGGGGTGATCTTCGACACCGATATGGGGCCGGATTATGATGACGTAGGGGCGATCGCGCTGCTGCATGCGTTTGCCGACAGCGGGAAGGCGACGATTCTGGCGACGATGGCGAGCAATAAATATGAGGGGGTGGCGGCGGTGCTGAATCTTTTCAATACATACTTCCGGCGGCCGGGGATCCCGATCGGAGTGCCGAAAGGGAATGGCGTCAATCAGCGGGATGGGCAGCATTGGACGGACAGCATCCTTGCGCGCTATCCGCATGCGATGGTCCGGAATGAGCAGGCGGAAGATGCGGTGACGTTGTATCGGAAGGCTATTGGCAGGGCAGCCAGATCACAGTGTCGTCATTATTACGGTGGGGTTCCTCACCAATCTGGCGGGTTTGTTGCAAACTGGACCGGATCGTTATTCGACATTGAGCGGAGTGGAACTGGTGCGGAAGAAGGTGCGGCAGTTGGTGTCGATGGCGGGGAAATTCCCGGAGGGTTGGGAGTTCAACGTGCTGAAGGATGCGGCGGCTTCACAGGCGGTATTTAACGGTTGGCCGACGCCGGTGCTGTTGAGCGGTTTTGAGATCGGGGTGAAGATCAAGTGCGGGCTGCCGCTGGTGGCGAATACTGCGATCCAACGTGATCCGGTCAAGGATGTGTTCCGCATCAGCATTCCGCTGGCGGCGGAGGATAGTGCGGGACGGTGCAGCTGGGATGAGACGGCGGTGCTGGTGGGGATTTGCGGGTATGCGCCGTATTATACGGTGAAACGCGGGCGGATCACGGTGAAGGCGGATGGGAGCGACCGGTGGGTGGATGATGAGGCAGGTGGGCAGGCGCATTTGGTGGAGGAGCGGCCGGTGGCGGAGGTGCAGTCACTGATCAATCGGTTGATGGAGCATCAGCCGGGGGGTAGCAAATGAATGGGTATATGAAAGAGCTTACTATTTACGTATGAACAGATCAATACTACTGCTTCTGATGGTTCTGGGTGTTCTCCGCGGTGCGGGACAGAAAATGGACACGCCGGGGTATATGGATTCGATCAAAGCGTTCCGGGCGGACTACATCCAGACCCATGAGCTCCTGACCACTGCGGAGGAAAAGGCCTTGTTGCGGTTTTATCCGCTCAACCCGGCGTACCGGGTGGCAGCCCGCTTTGAAAGATATGTGGACAGTCCCTGGTTCCCCATGGCGACATCGGGAAGGACGCCCCAGATCCAGCGGAAATATGGGCGCCTGACGTTTTTGGTTCATGATACGGTGTTGCACCTTCTGATCTACCAATCGCAGGCACTCCTGCAAAAAGCAGCGACGCGCGACTATCTTTTCATTCCCTTCACCGACGCGACCAGTGGCAGTGAGAGTTATGGCGGCGGCCGGTACATCGACTGCGCGGTAACGGATATCCAGGGCGGCATTTTAGTGCTGGATTTCAATAAGGCTTATAATCCCTATTGTGCCTACAAGGCAGGATTCAATTGCCCGATCCCGCCGCGCGAAAATGATCTGCCGGTGGCGATCCAGGCGGGGGAAATGAACTATGGAAAGGGGCATGGATAGAGGGAAAAGCTTCTTATGGGATACGACCTGCACACTGCGCGAAAGGACCACTGGAGCGACGAGGACAACGGGGGCGGGACCTGGAGAAAGGTGAAAAGGAAATCAATGCCAGCGCCGCCGCCGATACATCTTTCCTCGGACCTTTATCGTGACGATGGCGGCAAAGATGACGATGGCGATGAGAAGGTTCTGAAGAACGGTGATCCATTTAAAGTAAGCCAGCAGCCAATCAACGGCGAGGAGCGCCAGTCCGCACAAGGATACTATCAGACCTTTTCTCATATACATCAATTTATAGCCGGAAGAAAGCGGGTCAAGACCGGGATCAAAGATAACAGCGGCCTTGCGCCGGCCAGGCGGGAACTCCAACTAAACCGGTCTTCTTCCTGATAACTGGTCGCTATCCACGGGAGGAGGAACACCACTGCCGGAATAATGACGTCATTCAATGCGGAAGGGGCGTGGCGGTCGCCTTCAGCCAGCGGGCGTGTCAGAGCTGTTTCTTTTTCCGGGACGCCTTCGCCTGCTCGTTGAAAGCCAGCGCCAAGTTGATCCAATAGTCGAACTGCTCGCTCGTCTGCATCGCCGATTCCTCGACCAGGATAAATCCGCTCATGGATTTTTTGGTGAAATCCATCGTCCGGCAGCCGGGTTTGCTCGTCTCCGAGTCGTGGAGGGCCGGATCGATTCGGCACATCAGCTCGTCCTTTAGAACACCGACACACATTTTCCCGTTGCACATAAAGGTGAGTCCGCCCATCATCTTGACTTCCTGGACTTTGGGAACGTCCGCGAGCCGCTGGCGGATGCGACCGGCGAGTGCTTCGTTATAGGCCATAAGGAGAGGCTTTGGGCTAAAAAGGTGTTTGGAAGGTATAACGAATGATCGGAATAACAAAAACCAGGGTATCCAAGGGTGCGCTTGCGCGGCAATGTTTTTTCCTGATTAATTGAAACAGTTGCTCGTAAAAGCTGTCAAATATAGCAACTCAACAAAAACAATCTGTTATGAAACAACTCTTGCTAGCCGCCGGATTACTGACGGCTGCCACAGCGGGGTACGGGCAATGCGAAAAAAAGACCGTCCTCACCGCTTCGAAAACCGATCACCTTGCCGCTGACAGTAGTGTGGAGCGAAGTGAGGATGGGGTCATTACCGTAGAGTTCGACAAGACTAACTTCCTCGTCAACCAACCAAATGAGGGCCTGATCCCTGGGAAAGTAGATTCGGTCACTTGTAATTGGCCCACCCCGTATAAAGTAGGAAAAACGTGGATGAAAGTAACACTCACTAATCCACAGGGCGAACCACAGCACTTCACCGTCACCATCGAAGGCAAGGCCGGGAAGGTGATCTTGCTGGCAGTGATGGAGGGTCAACCCAGCCACAAGATCCGGATAATCGCGGATAAATTCGAAGAGAAGAAGTAGCTCAATGTGCCCTATGCGCATCACACACTTGCTGCAGTGACCCGTTTGTCCGCAATCCCGTACTTTTACCCAGGAGGATTCGCTCATGAATCTATTCCAATGGACTAAGGGTCTTCGGGTTTGGAAAGAAGAAGATCGAGCCGCCAAGTTGGCGCAGGCAAACCAGTTCCCTTCTAAAGTGGCAAGGTTGAAGAGCGATTTTTTTTATATTTTCACTTCATGAGAATGCCATTCACCTTTGTTGTGATCCTCGCTGCCCTCCTCTCTAGCTGCTCCAAACACAACGTGGGAACTCCCTATTATTTCACTTTCCAGAGCGGGAACATCACCTATTCCACTGCTGTTGCCGACAGCTTGCTGCAGTGCCGGGACACGACCACTACCTTTTACGGTTTGATTACCATGGCCGGCTATAGAACGGCGGCCGAGACCGACAGCGCGGCAGCGGGGTTGACCAAGCTGGCAACCTGGAGCTTTTACTGCTGGAACCGGGGCGCGCCGTTCAACGACTTCGCAGGCACCTACAGCGCGGACACCAGCGCGACAAACTCGAGGCGGCTTGACACAATGAGTGACTTCAGGTTCTATACGAGTTATGATCTGCACCGCGGAACCTACTTCCCGAAAGTAGGGTTGCCGTTTACGGTAACAATCACTGCGTATAACTCGGGCTGGTTCGAAGGAACGTTTAGCGGACAGGTGGCGGGATGGAATATTACGACCCAGGCGGCCGATACGGCGACGATTACCAATGGAAAATTCAAGCTGCCCTTTGCGTACTAACGGCACAACGGAATGACCTCTTAACCTGGAAAATCCATGGCCCAAACGATCATAGCGTCCAATACCGGTTTCAGCGCCCGACCAGAAGGAGTGAGACGATAAGTTACATAGGGAGGTACTACAGGCTTGGCTTCCCGCTGCAGCAAGCCATCGCTTTCCAGGTGTTTCAGGTGCTGGATCAATACTTTTTCGGTGATGGCCGGAATCGCTTTCCTGATCTCGCTGTAGCGCTTGCTGCCGGCAAGGAGATGATACAAAATGATGGGTTTCCAATAGCCGCCAATCTTCTCCATCACAAACGTAACAGGGCACTCCTGAAAGGCGAACTGCTTATTCTCCTGAATGGCGGAGGTTGGCTTGATCTTTGTCATGGTACATACTTTAGGGTAAGTACTTGTTTAAAAGTTAGTACAAATATACCTTTGTTCCCGACAAATACAAAAGTCAACATCATGAAAATAACAGTAACAGGATCGTTAGGAAACATCAGCAGGCCGCTGGTGCAAATCTTAGTCAAAGCCGGTCATCAGGTAACGGTAGTGAGTAGTAAAAAAGAAAAGACAGCCGAAATCCAGGCTTTGGGCGCAAACGCTGCCATCGGCTCGGTAGAGGACGTCGCCTTTCTTACCAGCGCATTCACCGGTGCCGACGCAGTATACACCATGGTGCCACCCAATTTCGCGGCAGCAGACTGGCGTGGGTACATCAGCGGTGTCGGTAATAACTACGCAAAGGCAATCAGGGCGTCAGGCGTCAAAAAGATCGTAAACCTTAGCAGCATCGGCGCGCATTTACCAGAAGGTACCGGGCCGATCAAAGGATTATATGATGTGGAACACACCCTGAACGCACTGGATGGCGTAGCGGTAAAGCACGTGCGTGCAGGCTTTTTCTACAATAATTTTTATGCCAACGTGGGTATGATCAAACACATGGGCATCCTGGGGAGCAACTATGCAGGCAGCAACCACCTTCCCTTGGTAAGTCCGGCGGATATCGCCGACGCCGCTGCTGAAGAGCTTCAACAACCTTTTACCGGCAAAGGCATTCGTTATGTCGTAAGCGACGAGCGGACCGCCGGCGAAGCGGCTTCTATCCTGGGCGCAGCGATCGGCAAACCCGACCTGAAATGGGTCGAATTCAGCGATGCCGATGCGCTCGGCGGAATGAAGCAGGCCGGATTGCCGGAAGAAATAGCCAAAAATTACACGGAAATGGGTACGGCCGTACGCGAGAATAAGCTGTGGGATGACTATATAAAGCATAAACCCGCTGTCCTGGGAAAAACAAAATTCGCCGAATTCGCCAGGGAATTTGCTGCAGCATACAATAGCTGATCAAATATCAACCGCAGATCGCGTTAACTCGTCAACACCTGCCGTTTGGTGATCTTGGCCTCATCGAACTCGATGCCGAAGCCGGGCTTTTGGGGAAGCTGGAGGACGCCGCTTGATGTCAGCAGGGGATCTTTCTGAAAATGCAATTTATACGGCATGTGGTAGACCAGGTATTCAACGAGGGGACAGACTTCAGGCGACTGGCTGGCCACGACGTGTAATGCCGCATGTATATTGTGGCCGTGGGGAAAGACCTTGACTCCATAAGCAGACGCGAGACTGCAGATCTTCACCAGCTCGCTGACACCTCCGCACCATTCGGGATCCGCCTGCACGATCCCGATGGCCCCGGCCTCGAGGAATTCCAGCACTTCCCAGCGGTTGTAAAAATGCTCGCCGGTAGCGAGAGTAATCGTTGTATTTCGCCGGAGCTGAATGAAACTCTCCAGCCTGTTCACTGGGAACGCCTCTTCGATCCAGTAGGGATTGTATTTTTCAGCGGCTTTGCACCACTGCGTGGCGAAGGGGATGTCCCAACTCTGGTAAGCGTCGAACATGATTTGGGCGTCTTCCCCCAGGGCATCCCGCAGCTCTTCGACGATCTCCACATTCCTCCGAACTCCAGCATAGCCGTCTCCCGGGCCATAGGCCATAAACCATTTTTGGTGGATAAATCCTTGTTGGAAGAGCTCTTTGGCCTTTGGGGCGATTCTACCTTTCTCTACAGAAAAGTTGAGGCAGCTACCATAGGCGCCGACTTCCTTACGGGTCGCGCCGCCGAGCAATTCGTATACGGGGGTTTTGAAATATTTACCGCGGATATCCCAAAGTACGTTGTCGACCGCTGACAGCGCCATCATGTAAGCCCCTGCCCGCGAATGTCGGTTGTTCCGGTATAGTTGATCCCAAAGCGCCGATACCATCATGGCATCTTTCCCGAGAAGGAAGGGTCGGAGCTGTTCCAGGATCGGGGTGACTGTTTCGGGTTCCAGCATGCCGTATAGTCCTTCGATGCCGCCTTTTGTCCGGATCCGGATATAGGCCTGCGTGATATCCGAAGTAGTTTCTCCGGAGGCGGGGTTGTCCTTATAGGGAGCCGGCCGCAGGTCATCATAGATATGGATAGGTTGCGCCTGGAACTGGTGGTCTACCCCAGGGCGGGTGGTAAAAGGGCCGGTGACCCGGATGATCTCCACTGTATCGATGATCGTGTCCTTCGTTATTGGGGCAGCGGCAAACAATTGTCTGGTGGGCAGGGGCAAGAAAGCAAAGGCGGATGCTTTTGCCATATCGGAAAGGAAGGCTCGGCGATTGTGCATAGATAACGAGATATACCGAATATAAGGATAATTTCTATCCGGCGTACACGGGAACACGGAGCCGTTTCATGCGGGGAACAGCCTCGGGACGCAGAAACAGCCGCTGGAGCCGGCGGTGCTGGAAAGGAAATATAAGACGAGTCATCCTCTCCACCTGATCCCGGAGAATTCAGACGACTATCACACATTCCTCTAGAAAAGAGCCGGCAACTCCGCTCTTTGACATATTGGTAATTAACAATGGGCAATTTTATCTGAGCTGATGCAGACATGCTGTTTTTCCAACCGCAGCGCGGTTTTAAGAAATCCCCGCCCCCGGCGTCAATATATCAACTCGGAATCTCGGTTGATCAGTTCTATGGCGATGCTGAATGAGTCTGCGACAAAAACAAGAGGATGGTTCCCGCCATAACTTTTGAAGATACCGGATTGGTCTTTAAGAAAACCAATACTGTGGCTATTGATTAGAAAGTCGCAAAACCCGACAAAATGTCGATCTGCACCTATAACGTATTCTTCCCGAATCCGTTCAAGTGGCCATATCGATATCATTCCAGGCGTCCAATCGAAATTCCTAAATCCATTGACACGCTGGTACAGCTCGCGCATGTCAGCAGGGAAAGCGAAACCCACCGCGGATTCGGTTCTGGCAATTTCTTCCAAATGAGCACCGGCCTGAAGGCTGATGCCCAGGGACGACCAATAATCCATGGCTGTACTGGTCCAATGGATAGGATTAGATGGATTGGTATTCATCTATGCTAAAATAGGCTTTATTCGGTTTCCCATTCGATTTGCCGCGCGGCACAATTTTCGTCGTCGGTGCAGCTGAAGGACTCTCTCTTCCTTGCCATTAAAGTTGACCTTATTGTAGTAACGGTAATCGTACCGGATGTTGTCCATGATCCAGATGAAAATGGCCCTGGTTTTCAAAAGGGGCTTGGGATAGCGCGCAGTTAGTTGTCGGGTGAGTGTATCCAGATTGCCTTTGTACCGGATAGTTTTGGCAAAGCTGTCTACAGAAGTGAAGTCGGCGGGCGCTTGTTGAG
>CAWJVU010000003.1:0-852091 GCA_963846405.1 uncultured Chitinophagaceae bacterium
CGGCTGCATCTTCATGGTTTCGCGGTCGACGATGACAATCTGGTCGACGCCGTTCTCCAGACCCTGTCCTAACAGTGAGGAACCGGCTGTCGGGCGACCAGTCGTAGCCGCCGATGCCATCATACGCCTTAGTCGTATTCGAACTTCTGGCTGCCGGTGGCGGCGTCCACGATGCGCAAGACATCGTTCTTGTCCTCATAGGCGATATATTTCCCGTCGGGTGACACCGAAAAATCCGGGGATCATCACCGGCGTATTGTGGGTCAGTTGTTTTCCCGGGTCGCTGCCATCGGCGCTCATGCTCCAGATCTCGTATTCGCCGCTGGCATCGGAGAGGACAGCGAGGGTATGGTCATTGATGAAATGGGCGACCTTGTACCGGATGCCGCTGCGGCGGGTGACCTCTACCCAGCGGTCGCTTTTTGCGGGGGAGACAAATACGCGGCCGCGGCTGATGATGGCGACATAATTCCCGTTTGGTGACAGATCCGTGTAGGTGATCGACTGGACGGGGCTTTTTATCCACTTCGGTTTTTGCTGGTCGAAGTCGGAGAGGAGGTGGATATCTAAGATTTTGTCGCTTTTGTCTTTTGTATCGTAGAGCCAGAGGTCGGCGCCTTTCTGGTAGACGATGCGGCCGTCGGACATCGAGGGTGATTCGAGGTCCCAGCCGACCTGGAATGGGTCTCCTGGCGCGGGTCTTTGCCGTCTTGTCCATCGACCAGATATTCATCGTTCCGTCGCGGTCGGACAGGAAGTAGATCCGGCCGTTGTATAGCATGGGGTGGCTGCTGGTGCCGTCGAAGTCGCCGGTAAGGTTGGTCGCTTCGGTTTTGCCGTCGAAGCGCCAGATCTGCTCGATGAAGCCTCCCTTATAACGTTTGGTCTTGCTGCCCTGATTTGGCAGGCGGGTAAAGAAGAGCATGCCGTTCTCATCATAGACGCCATCTGCCGCCTGTGACAAAGGACGGGCTCCGTGGCCAGTGTGTCAGATCGAGCTCCTAGTTGGGGGATCGGATAGCTGCTATAGGCGCTGGTGCGCATAGAGGAGTTACCGTCTTTCAGCCAGGCCTGGGCCGGGAGCTCCCATCGAGACATAGGTCAGTCGCCTGGGTACGCCGCCATCGAGGGGCATCACGTATACTTCGTTTGGCTCCTTCATATTGACCCGTGAAGGCGACATTGCGCCCGTCGGGTGCGATGACCGGGTTTGTCTCGAGCCCCTCATGGGTAGTCAGCCGGGCGGTGATGCGGGTGGTCATGTCATATTTCCAGAGATCGCCTTCGGCGGTGAAGATGATGGTGTTGTGCCAGAGGGAGGGGGTGCGGTAGTAGCCTTTTGGTTGGGGGGTAGTGGATTGAGCGGGTGCGGTGAGGCTCGTTGCGAGCGCGCAAAGGAGAAAGGTTAGTCTTGGGGACATGGCGGTGGAATTTAGGGCTTGAATTTAGGGAATTTGCCGGAATTCACCGCGACGGGGGATGGCGGGTGACTATGTCCTTGCTTTATACGGGATCGGCTGCTGGTTCCGGGTATAGAATTCGCAGACCTGGTCCACCAGCTGGTCATAGATGTCGTCCTTTGTATAGGGCTGCGCGGTCTTCATCAGTCTGGCAGCGGATGACCGAATGTCCTTGGTCTCCGTTTCGTTGAAGATCCCGGATTTGATCAGGGTGTCCCGGACAAAGACAGCCATTCGCCGGTGGCTTTTTCTAAAGTCGTGCGCGTGATGTTGGGCGTCGTCGCGCAGCGTCTCTACGGCCCGAAGCAGTTCACCCTGCACTGTGGGGGCCGGACCGGAAGAGGGCACCAGCTCGTTCCAGATCTTTTGCGCCAACTCGGGATGCTGGATGCGGATGGCGAGGGCAGGCTGGATCGTCGAAACGGGACGGACATACGGGTTCCCCGATTCCCAGCGGGCGACTACGGCTTGTACTTCGGGCGGCGCGACTTGCAGCCATTGGCGGGCGGTCATGCCGTAACGGGTCTGCTGGTCGAGGTCGGCTCCGAGATGGAGTATCTTTTCAAAAACCTGCAGATGTGCGCTTCGGTCGGTCCCGGGACTACTCAGCAGCCAGCGTTGGACTGCCCAGTAGATGACGTTGGCGCCATCTGCATCGGGGATATTGACGTCGGCTTTGTGGTCGAGGAAGAGGTCGAGCGCCCGGATGTATTTATCCTGCTGTACGGCAACGTGGAGGCAGTTGTATCCCCGGCGGCAGCAAATATTCGGGTTGGCACCGTTGCCGAGCAGGTAGCGCAGGAGGGGCAGGCGTTCTTCCTCCGTCTCAAAGCTGTTGGATAGCAGGGCATCCATGAGCAAGGGCATCCAGGTGGAGCTGTCGAGAAAGGTGTTTACGTCGAGGGAATTTTCTTCCACGAGGTATTGCACCTGGCGGGTATCTCTCCGGGCGATCGCGAGGGAGAGCGCATTCGATATGGGATGGGGGATGAGGGGTGGCGTGGCAATCATATGGATAAGGTACAAAATAAATTGGAAAGGGGGATTCAAGCAAATCCTGCAGTCACTATTCGAATGAGTAATTTGATTATTGTCAACTATGGAATCATGAGGAAATAATACCGTTAAAACACGGGTAACTGTTTCACCTAAAGTGGGTATTTTGCTATTGAATCGCGAGCCCTGTCTGCACAAAATAATTTTTTAGGATTTCAACTAAATTTTTTAGCTTTGTGGGATGGCTGGTGATTTCGGCGTAACTTCATAACATTCAGCAATTTAATCTGATATCGTTATAAATGAGCGATGTCCACAGTGCAGGAGTCCGGAGCTATAACATGAGCCGGATCAAATCGAAGAATACCAAGCCTGAGTTAGTAGTACGGAAGCTGTTGCATTCGGCCGGGTTCCGTTTTCGCCTTCATGCCAGCAATTTGCCAGGCAAGCCTGATATTGTATTGAGGAAGTATGAAGCCGTTGTATTTGTGCATGGCTGTTTTTGGCATGGTCATGAAAAGTGCAAGTATTTTGTAGTGCCCGCGACTCGTACGGAGTGGTGGCTGCAGAAGATCAACCGCAACAAGGAGCTGGATGCGATCAACGCCAAAAAGCTAAGAGATTTGGGTTGGAGGGTGGTTAAAATCTATGAGTGCGAGTTGAAGAAGGATAAAATTGAGAAAACGATTCGAAAGCTTACCGATAAACTCAAAACATACTGCTGATCTACAATCCTATGGCGCGATTAAATTACATTGATTTGTTTTCCGGGGCCGGAGGCTTATCAGAAGGTTTTATCAGGACTGGATTCGACCCCATCGTCCATGTAGAAATGGATGCCGCGGCATGTTATACTCTCAAAACCCGCGCCGCCTATCACTATCTCAAACAAAAAAAGAGCCTCGATTCCTATGTCGCATACCTTAAGGGAGAAATAACGAGGCCGGAATTGTACGCCAAAATCCCCGCTAATCTTCTTTATAACGTGATTAACCTCTCTATAGGGGCAGACAATAATGAAAGGATTCACCGGGCCATAAGTATTCAACTTGATGACAGGGACGTTGATCTTATGATAGGAGGTCCTCCCTGCCAAGCGTATTCTGTCGTAGGACGCGCCAGAGATGCCAACGGGATGAAAGGCGATTCCCGGAACTATTTATACGTCCAATATGGAAAATATCTGGAAAAATATATGCCCAAGCTATTCATTTTTGAAAACGTGATTGGGCTTAAGTCCGCCAAAGATGGGCTATATCTCCAAAATATGGAAAAGCTATTCTTAAAAAAGGGGTACAAAATGCACCTGTTTACGGTGGATGCAAGCAGGTTTGGAGTGTTGCAAAATAGAAAGCGGGTAATTATTATTGGCTGGAGGGATGACTTTACACCTAATCTTCCGGACCTGGAAGCGGTGGAAATACAAAAGGAATTTAAGGTTAAAAGCATATTCAGCGATTTGCCGAGGATTGAGGCCGGGGGAGGCCGGGATAAATATCTGACTTATCGGAAAAAGACCAACGATTATCTTGAATTTTCGGGCATACGAAATGGCATCGACGTCCTTACCCAACATGTATCAAGACCGCATACGGAACAGGATAAGAAGATCTACCGAATTGCCGTGGACAAATGGAATCAGAAAAAAGAGCGTCTTGATTACAATGACTTGCCCGAGCGCTTGAAGTCACATTCTAATAGGACATCATTCTTTGACCGGTTCAAGGTTGTTGCCCAGGACCTTCCTTATTCGCAGACGGTTGTTGCGCATATTTCGAAGGATGGTCATTACTATATTCATCCGGATATCGGGCAGAATCGGTCAATAACAATCCGCGAGGCGGCGAGGCTGCAATCTTTTCCCGATGACTATTACTTTGAGGGGGCGAAAGAAGGGGTCAACAGGACGCCGGCGTTCAGGCAGATCGGGAATGCGGTGCCGCCGTTGATGGCGAAGAGGATAGCGGAGGGAATGAGCGAAGTATTTCAGGGTTTATAAGGATATATCTTATCCAATGGACAATTATCATAAGCTGGCACTTTATGTAGCGTATTACCTTTCCCGATTTAATGAAGAGGCATACCACAATTTGGGATATCGGACAAAGAATTAAGCACATTCCAGGATTGGAGAGATATTGAATACCAATCCTCATACTATCAAAAATATGAGAGATGAATTTGATCCATATCACGTCCACCGCGCCGGCTGGTATCAGAAACCATTGGGCCCCTCGAGGGTCAAGGTGGTCAACGCCTTACAGGATCTCACAGAGATTCAGATAAGGGAACTTGTAATGGATATACTTGAGGGAAAGACCGATAAAGCAGAGATGGAAACGCTCTTGGCTGTTGCTGCTGTCAGTGATGAAAATGAGAGGTCGGTTTTCGCTCCCCGAAATCCTACCGGCCGAAAGGCTGAAGAACACTTTATTGATTTTTTCCGATTGTATGCGCTTCCAGTTTGCGGAAATCTGACTGACACCCGGGATTTGGGAACGGGGTATGATTTTGAGATTGCGCCCGGTTCGGAGGAATATTTTGTGGAGGTTAAGGGCATTTCAAAAGTTTCCGGCGGGATTCTATTTACTGATAAGGAGTGGCGAACTGCCCATGAGAAGGGAGAGCGTTATTTTCTTGCCATTGTTTCGAATGTGAACAATGAGCCAGTGGTAAGGCTGATAAGAAATCCGGCGGGAAAACTGAAGTCTAAGAAAAATCTTACGCAGGTCATTCAGATTAACTGGTCCGTGTCCGAATCAGAAATCGGAAACAACATTGACCATGATTGATTACTCCCAATATATAACGACGCCTGCCGAACCCGAAGCATCCTCGATGATTGAAACCTTCCGGGCCATCGGATACAGTATTCAATCTGCCATCGCTGATATTATTGATAATTCCATCTCCGCCGGCGCTAAGGAAATCCGGGTGGATTTTCAGTGGAAAGGGGCCGATACCTGGTTGTCCATCCGGGATGATGGCAGCGGAATGACCGATCCCGAATTGATTCAGGCCATGAGACCCGGCAGCAAAAATCCGAATGAGGAAAGGGAGAGCAAAGACTTGGGGCGATTCGGGCTGGGACTAAAAACCGCCTCTTTTTCACAATGCCGGAAACTGACCGTACTCAGCAGAAAGACGGATTCTGACAGCGTATTCTGGACCTGGGATCTCGATTTTGTCCGTCAAACCGGCAAATGGGAACTGATAAAATACCTCCCTTCCCCTTTTGTGGCAGCCTTAGATAATCCCGGCACCGGCACCCTAGTGATCTGGAACGAGCTGGATCGGCTGGTAAAGAACCTGCGCGAAGAGGACCAGTCTTCCCTCAATAAGTTTCTGCAGATCATGGAACAGGCAAAGCGGCATCTGGCCATGGTATTTCACCGGTTTATTGAAAGCAAAAGAATTGAAATTTTCTTCCAGCATGCAGGCACAGAAGCAAGGAAGGTAGAACCCTGGAATCCCTTTCTGATTGACCACAGCGCGACCCAGAAATTTCCCGAAGAACCCCTTTTGAATAACCAGGTTAAGATCCGCGGATACGTCCTGCCTCACAAATCCAAGCTCTCAGAAGAAGAATTTAAAAATGCAGAAGGTCCGAAAGGATGGAACGCCCAACAGGGATTTTATATATACCGTAATGAAAGACTGCTCCTCTCCGGAGACTGGCTGGGCATGTTCAGAAAAGAGGAGCATTATAAACTGGCCAGGATCCAGATCGACCTGCCTAATAGCCTTGACCCGGAATGGCAGATCGATATCAAAAAGTCCGTTGCCAGACCCCCCTTGGTCGTGCGGGATCAACTGAAAGCTTACGCCAATAGAGTCAGATCCCAAGCGGTCGAAGTATACCGGCACAAGGGGAAAATTCTGCAACGCAGATATGCGGCCGTACAATTTCAGCCGGTCTGGCACGAGAAGATCCGGCAGGGAAAAAGGTTTTATGTTATCAACCGAGAGCATCCTTTTATTAAGGCCCTCTCCCAATCCTTTACTGGAAAAATCAGCGAGTTGGAGCAAATGCTGCGCTTGGTCGAAGAAACCGTCCCCGTCCCTTTAATTACCATTCGGGAAAGTGAGCAGCCGGATTTGCAGGGGCAACCTTTTGAAGATTCGGACTTGGATCTTTTACAAAAACTGATGAAGCAAATGTATACCAACCTGGTCGCGGAAGGGCGATCCTCTGATCAGGCACAATCCATCATCCTGAACATCGAACCTTTTAATCTGTACCCTCAGCTGATCGAAAATCTGAACTGAATCCTTATGATACAAAATGCAATCAGAACTACGCGAACCCTGCTTCCGGAAGGGAGTGCTGTTACTCTGGCGGAGATCGACCAGGCCGTCGACCAGGTGCTGGGATTAAGGCAGTTTGCTGGCCTTGACCGAGATACCCTGGTGCGAGAAATCCAATCCATTTATAATGTGAGAATGGATGATTTCCGGATTATAGAATCCACAGAGAGAAGAAGACCCTGGTTAAATGAAAGGCGAACTCAGATCTGGCCTCCGGGACATACCAGTTTCTGGGGCAGATACAGAGATTACCTTGAAATTGAGAAAAATTACTCCCCGGAGGTACTTAACCGGCTTGACAGGTTGACCGACCGAACCCTGGACAGTTTATTCGATCCCACTCAACCTGTAATCATCGACAAAAGAGGTCTGGTAGTCGGTCAGGTACAATCAGGCAAGACTTCCAACTATACCGGGCTAATATGCAAGGCTGCGGATGCCGGATTTAAGCTGATTATAGTGCTGGCTGGAATACATAATAACCTTCGAAGTCAGACCCAGCTGCGGATTGATGAAGGATTTCTCGGATTTGATACCCAGCATCAGCGGGCCTTCGATCAGAATAATCACTGGATCGGGGTCGGAAACATTCATACCGGAGTCATCGCCCATTCCTTGACCAGTAGTCTGGACAAAGGGGATTTTACGACCGGTGCCGCCAATGGTCTCGGCATCAATTTCAATACCAATGAGCCCATCATTGCGGTAGTAAAGAAAAACGGGGGTGTGCTGAATCGCCTGCTTGTGTGGCTTTCCTCCCATGCTGTGGATATGACCGATGGCCGTCGCGTGATTCGAAACAAGTCACTGCTGCTCATTGATGATGAGGCGGATAATGCCTCGATCAACACCCGGCCTGAAAACGATGGCACTACTCGGATCAACGGTTTAATCCGGGATATACTGCGACTTTTTGATAGAAGTGGATATGTGGGATACACGGCTACCCCCTTCGCCAATATCTTCATTCCACTGACGGAGGATGATCTGTTTCCCAGAGATTTTATTATTAATATTCCCGCTCCTTCTAATTATATTGGTCCGGAGAAAGTATTCGGATTCGAACCGGTGGAGGAGGAGGATGAGTCGGATACCGTATTGCCAATCATCAGGAGGGTGGAGGATCACCAGCCTCTTATGTCGGGTGCCGGAGAGGGGGATGGGATGCTTCCCGAAGTCCCCGATTCACTGAAAGTCGCCATAAAAAGTTTTATTGTTACCTGCGCAATTCGGCGATTGAGGGCACAGATCCGCGTACATAATTCCATGCTGATACATATTTCGCGGCTGATTGCGATGCAGCGGCAGCTGAAAGAGCTGGTAGAAAATATATTCGATTTTTACCGCAGGGGAATTGAGATGAATGTACCGACAATTATTGAAGAGCTTAAAACAGTTTTTGAAGAAGATACAGATTCCTGGAAGTCTTATATTACGACATCCCGTGAGATTCTGAACGGGGCCCTGGCTGGCATCGATCCGCAGATACAGGTGCATGAATGGTCTGAGGTGCTGCCTTTTCTTAACGAGGCCGCTTCCAGAATCATGGTAAGAGAGATTAACGGCGGATCGGCCGATGCACTTAATTACTTCGACCACAAGGATGGCTTATCCGTGATCGCTGTCGGGGGGGATAAATTGTCCAGAGGTCTAACGCTGGAGGGGTTATCCGTCAGTTATTATCTACGGGCTTCCAGGATGTATGATACCCTGATGCAGATGGGGCGTTGGTTTGGATATCGACCGGGTTATGTCGATCTCTGCCGTCTGTTTATCAGCCGGGAATTGAATGAATGGTTTTGTCACATTACCTTGGCGTCGGAACAATTGCGGAATGAATTTGATTATATGGCGGATGTGGCCGGAAGCACGCCTGATCAGTACGCCTTACGGGTAAGAACCCATCCTGGCGTTCTGCAGATTTCGGCCTCCAACAAAATCAGGAGAGCGGTTGAGGTTCGGGTTTCCTGGTCCGGACGTCTGGTAGAATCCTACGAATTGTCTTTAAGACGTGATATAATTCAATCCAATTTTGAAGCAGCCAGCAGTCTGATCACCTCCATGGGGAATCCCGGGGAAAATTCGGGAAGATATTATTTGTGGCGGAATGCTGGTGTCACGACTATAAAGGATTTCCTTCGCCGGTTTACTACTTTTGACAACCTGAAATCCGCCGCCCCCGCCAACCTGTTACGATTTATAGAATCCAATGAGAGATTTGATGAGCTGAACAATTGGTCGGTGGGCATAATGTCCAAAGAAAGGACTGCCAAAAGGTGCCTGATTTCCGGCCTGGATATCGGGCTGATGACCAGAACAAAGGATGCAGGTAAATCAGAGGGTGAGCTGTATTATATCCGAAAATCACATATTATCAGCCCCAGGGACGAGTTTATCGATCTCTCTGTTCCAGAATATGAGAAGGCGTTACAAAAAACAGATAAGCTCTGGAGGGATAAGGGAAAGGAAGGGACGGCATCCTTCCCAAGCGGAGAAGTGGTGCGAAACACGGTGCGGAAGCCCAACCGGCCGCTGTTGTTGCTATATTTCCTGGATCCGGCAGGTGCGGGCGTAGAAAGCGTCGGACCCATTGTCGGGTATGCGGTCAGCTTTCCGGCCAATGACCGGGATGATGCGGTGAGTTTTGCTGTCCATGAACAATTACTCAATCAGTTCAATCTGCAGGATGACGCGGAAATAACAGAACAAGATGATGACGAAGATTGAAGACATTTGGAAAGAACTGGAAGAGGATCTTTCCTTCTCCGGGGGCTTACTTCTTAGAAGGTATGCGGCGGATGTACTACCAGATATTTATGTGGCCCTAAGGCGGCCTGAAAAACTGCGAAGTATTGCCGTCCGGCTTCAGGCTGCGGATGCTGTTAATTTATCGGGATTCAGCTATTTGAAGGATATAAGATTGGAAATTCTACCTGACGAGAGAGACAGTTCTGCGAATTATCTGGTGATCTTATTGTCCAGCGAACAGCATCGTGATGTTTTTGCAACACTCTGCGAGGACCTGATATGGGGAATTCATAACCTAACACAAAAGGGGCAAATTGTAAAGGAATTGCTGAATCGTCTCGAAAAATGGAAGTCTCTTTTTTGAAAAAGTCGCTTCATTGGAGCTGTCGTCAGAAGAACAGCGGGGACTTTTCGGCGAAATGTATCTACTGAGAAAATGGATCACTAAATCTTCTGACCATCAGCGTTGTCTTGATTCCTGGCTCGGGCCGGAAATGGAGTTAAGAGACTTTCAGTATGGGGACTGGGGAGTGGAAGTCAAGACTACTTTCGGCAACAACCATCAACGAATTCATATAAGCAGCGAGCGGCAATTGGATCCTTCCCATTTAAAGAACCTGTTTCTGTACCATCTCTCCCTTGAATCCCAGAATCAGAACGGGGAGACCCTTAACCAGCTTCGATCCAGTGTCCTGAACTTGCTGGTGGATGATCCGGGTGCCCAGGCCCGGTTCAGGTCCAAATTACTGCAGGTTGGTTACCTGAATCATCATCAGACTTTCTATGATAAAACAGGTTATCACGTAAGGCAGGAAACTTTCTATGCCGTGAAGGATACATTTCCGCGGCTGGAGGAAAAGGATCTGAGGGCAGGAGTGGGAGAGGTTAAGTACAGCATTATTGTGTCCAATTTAAATGATTTCATCGTGGATGAATCTTCGGTATTCAAATTCATTAATGATTATGTCTGAGAGAATTGAAACGACTGAAATCGGCAAATTTTATCAAAGCCTTCAACAGGATTTGCATTCAGAGCAAGTATCGGATGAGACGGAGGCATTCTGGAACAATTGTTTACCGAATACGCAGCAGGTTTCCTGCGGAGTCCGGAGAAGCGGAGAACATCAGGGTGGCATACGACGAGAAAGTGCTGAAGTCGGGTGTCCAGCATAAAATCAATGCCTATGCCATTTCAGATAACTATGAGACCATTGATTTGATAATCACTATTTATAATGGTACGGAAGCAGTCAGTACGGTATCAAAAGCTGATGTCGACAAGGCCGCAAAAAGGGTATCTAATTTTTTCAAGAATGCTGTGTATAAAGACTATGTCAATGAAATAGAAGAAGTCCTCTGAAATATTTCAGCTGGCGCATACCCTGGCTGAATCGAAAGATATTAAAGCAACCTTGGTCAGAGTGAATGCAACGGTAATAACAGATGGTATCTATCCGGGTGAACCTCCTGCCAGTCAGACCATTAGTGGCTATCCGGTCTTTTACAAGGTAGTCGACCTCAATTACCTTTATAATATTTCGGAAAAATCCCACATACCCATAGAAATCGATTTTAAGAATGGCGGGTACAAAATACCGTGCATTCCTGCTCCGTCCCGGAATGACGAATATCAGTCGTATCTGGCCATTTTTCCAGGGGAGGCCCTGGTAAATATTTATGAGCGGTTTGGCTCGAGATTACTGGAACAGAATGTTCGTTCCTTTCTGCAGTTTACGGGAAAAGTTAACGGAGGTATCCGGAAAACTATTCTTACAGAACCACATATGTTTCTGGCTTTTAACAATGGGATTGCGGCAACCGCGGAATCACTGGAATTGGAGAAGACAGAAGGCGGATTATTCATCGTTAAAGTGAATGACCTGCAGATTGTAAACGGAGGACAGACTACCGCCTCCATCTACCATACTTGGAAGAAGGATAAGAAAGAGGTTACGGACGTGCAGGTACAGGTTAAACTTTCAGTAATAAAGAATAAAGAGAAATTCAGCGATATTGTCAGTCAGATTTCAGAGTACGCCAACACACAGAATAAGGTCTCCGTATCGGATCTTAGTTCCAACCGCCCTTTCCATATCGAACTTGAGAAGTTATCACGCAATATCTGGGCGCCACCGGCCGAAGGGCAGTCTGTGAGACCCGATGGTTTTATGAACGGGCAAGAGGACAATACCGGAATGCCATGATCAAGGAAGGATTCACGAAGGCTAAGCTGAAAGCATTTGAACTGAAAAACCCCAAAGGCCAGATGTTTACCAAAGAAGATCTCGCGAAATATGTAAATGCTTTCGGGGAAGTCTTGGATGGAAAGAAATCGGCAATCGGGCCTAATTATGTGGTAAGGGGTAACCAGAAGAATTATGTACAATTTATGAATTTCAATCTTCCCCGGAATGTGGATAGTGTTTATTTTGAAGATGTGGCAGCCAAGGCCATCTTATTTCGAACGGCGGAAAGAAAATATGGTGTCAAGCCAAATTCCATCGGGGACATGCGGTATATCACCGTTCCGTATACCCTTTCTTATCTCTCCGCACGGCTGGAAAGGCCACTGGATTTATACAGGATATGGAAGGCACAAGCCATTTCAGAGAACCTACAGGAGCTGTTATACAACCTGATGGTACAGATCGAATCGTTTATTAAGGGAAATGCACCTGGTTCGCTATACAGTGAGTGGGCAAAGAAGGACGAATGCTGGCAGGAAGTAAAGAAACAAAATTTCCAGCTTCCGCTGGAGATGATCAAGTCGGACCTGACAGATCCCAGGAACCCAACTACCCGAAAGATACTCACTGAAGAGGAAGCCAGTCATTCCGAGGTCCAGGCGGAGTATGAGAAGGTTAAATCGGTTCCCGCGGCTGTCTGGAGTAAGATCGAAGAATGGGGTCGTGCGACGGGGTTGCTGACTGTGCAACAGCAGAGTGTGGCCTGGAACCTGGCTGGAAGGATACGGAATAAAAACAAGATCACGGATTATGAAAGAACGGCCGGTATTCGGATTATGGATACGGTAATTGAACAGGCACCGGAAATTTTGTTTGATATAGAAGAATTGGCGACGGAACCACCGGATCAAGAGAAAGTCACCATGGATCTGATCATAAGAATGACAGATTGGGACAGAATACACAAAAAGTTGAAGCCTCATTATTATCAACATATGATGAATATTGTCAACGGAAAATCCCCGCTAAGGGACCAAAGCAAGCGGATTGTCTTGCTGAATCTGGAGACTTTAAAAAAATATGGGTTCATGGAATGAATAAACTAAAAATTAAACTATATGAAAAGAGATGTCACTTCCATCAAGTTCTATAATATTGATACCTTGCGCCTGGCAGAAGCTCGCTACACTTTGCTCCGAATCTCTTGCCGCTACGAGGGCAAACATTCTTTCCTGTTTAGATGATTCCATGACTATAAATTTTTATCGCCCAAAACTATAACATGCAGCACCAAAGGGGAAGACGTGGTTGGACGAATGTTTACTTTGGGTTCTTGTCGGTCAGATCAGCAAGAACAATTTTTGCTTTTGAGATTTGTTCCCAAATTTGTTCCACAACGCTGCCGGTGCTGAAAAGTTCATCAGCCCGAACGGGCTCAAAACCAGCATCGCGAATTGCAGGCACATATAACTCTTGGTAATACAAATCAAACCACTCTCCAAACGGCATCATAACAAAGCAAGTATCCAAAAATCTCCTTACTCTAGTCTTTTTGCTCAATGCATTGTCGGTGGAGGTATATTCAATTATTGGCTCATCTTTCTTCTCTGAAGGCTCTTCAGTGTGATAGGCATTAAATGATTTAAGAAACTCCAAATTTCTTTTGAAAATTTCAGAGAATTTTTCAACTCTATCTTTAAGTATTTTAAAATTTCTAGTCAGGGTGTTAAGAAAAAACTCATCTTCAGGGATTCTTTTTCCGCCGTAAAATGCTTCTACTTCTTTAAAGTCCGGAACATTTCTAAATGCATTCAGCAATGCTTCTTGCCTTTCTCTGGTTGAACTAGGTGAAACAATATCTTGACCCAGTTTTTCCATATTTACGACCACTGATCTCCCCGATCCATTTACCAATCCGTACAAATTTGCGGACCTAAGCAAATCAAGGTATCTCCAATCGCTGCTTAAATTAAATCCCAAAGCTTTGGCAAGATCGGATGAATGCATTGGGTTTCCGGCATTTTTTTCGTCGATTGCTTTTGGTATGAGGATCGCGTCTTCCAATGTATTTTTTGGGAAAGTCCATGTCCTACCCTTTGCTTCTGTGGAATCTAGTGATTTGTTTCTTTTATTTTTTGCCATAGTTTTATAATGTTAAACTATCCGAAGCTGCCTAAAGAGTCATTGAACATTGGAATTGGCTCAGACGAGCCTCAACGTAAGCCCGGAGTTCGGCCCATTGGGTAGTCCCAGCGCTGTGTCGACGCCCTTATTTTCTCTTAGATCTGAAAGTAACTGGACGGGATCAATAAATGATCCAATTGATGCCTCTGAATTGGGTCTTGGGTTCTCTGAAATCCTTCCACGATAAACCTGTAATTGCCTTTTTTCTTTTATTGATCTTAAGCAAAGCCCCCTCAAATAATATCTATTAAATTCACCTTCGGCGAACGTCTGTGATGCTGGATCAGGGACACGTGCCATGATTGTCCCTGTTTTTGTTTTTCTTTCTTCGTGGGTTGTGAAGAAGTCATTTGAATTTAGATCCTCAGATAGTCCGTCATCATGACCGTCTTTTATATGCTTAATCATGAAATTGGCGTACAACCTGGTCCCATTGGCATTAAATCGTTTGCGTAAATAGACTGTGTCATTCATAATATCCGAGTTGAATTCTTGAAGCATAAAAGCTCTCGTTTCATCACTTATCGATTCATATACAAGTCCCATATTACATTTGGTTTAATTGTCGAATGAAGGCGTTAAAAAATTATAACTGAAATGGATAAAGTCACGGAATTTAAATAATTTTTCATTTTTAATGTTATTCTTTGGTGGGTATACGAGTTTTGGGTCTTTAATCCGATAAGTTGTTACCCAATCTTCTTCGCCGATTTTCTCTTCAAGGCCAAAGCTTTTTATTCCAACGACATATTCTTGAGTAGAGTCATCGGTTCCGGCTTTTTCGCTAAATTGATTTCTTGAGAACACCTCAAGAACAAGGAAGAATTCGAACCTTGGTCATCATTGTATCACCGGATTCGCCTCCAACGTCTTCTTTATCCTCACCTGCAAATCTTGCAAATGATACTTCGTCATGAGCGTCGCTGACCCGCGGCAGATCGGCATTGATCTCGGATTGCAGTTGCAGGATATCGGCGCGAATAAGGCTGAACGCATCGGATTCGGTCTGATCGGCTTTGGTCGACAACAGGATATTTTGGAGGCTGGCGATATACGACTTCTGCAGGTTGCGCCGATAAGGGTCAATGGTCTTTGCCCGTCTTCAGTTCGGCCCAAATCCCTTTGTGGATCGCGGCGAAATAGTCCTCGATTTGATAGGCCTGGTCCGGGAACATGCCGTTCATTGGCGAAGATCTGTCGATCTTGCCGATGTCCGAGGAGCGTATTGAGCACCCGGACCTGAAGGTCTTCAACGTAGTTGGGCTCGGCTGGCTCGGAAGCGTAGCGGGTTACCCGTTCGTCGAGGAGCCAGGTTGGAGTGGTGAAGAGTTCCTTATTAAAGAAGGCGACGGCTTCCTGCTTGCTTGAGCTGCGGGAGTCGGCGAATAGACGTAGCCCTTTCTCATCCTCGCCGCGTGGCGTAGTGTAGATCGCCGCCGATATTGTTCATCACCTGCTGCATATAGCGGGTGAACTGGTCCTTTGAGGCTCCGGTACATCTCGCTCATCTGGTCATAGGTCCCGCCTTCCTCGTGGGTCCACGCGGGCAGGTTGGGAAGGATGCGTTGCAGGTTCCGAATTCCATAGGTGCTGGCCTTGACCGCATCGTCGCCGAGGTCTTCGCTCTGACACCGCGGGTCGGTGCGGCCGGTCTCGCGGTTGTCGGCGCCAAACCAGAGGCGGTGTGTTGGCGGCGAGGCTGTCCGTCACCAGCTTGCGCATCGCGATCTTGTCCTGGTCTGCATTCCGGCCGCCGGCGCTTCATATACCCCATCGATCGCCCAACGATCATATTCACCGATATGGGGAAACAATTCCTCTTCCGGGATATTGTCCTCCGGCTGCGCGACATAGTCAAAGCGAGCATAGTCCATAATACTGGATGTATGGCCGTGGAGCGCGAGATAGTGGCGGCTGCGCAGGCTGTCGACCGGGGTGCGGCTGCTGGCAGCCCATATTGTGGCGCAGGCCCAGCGTGTGGCCGACTTCGTGCGAGGACACGAAACGGATCAGCTGGCCCATCAGCTGGTCGTCGAATTTCGGATGACGGGCGCGCGGGTCGACGGCGCCGGCCTGGATCATATACCATTCGTGCAATAGCTGCATCACGTTGTGATACCAGCCGATATGGGTCTGGATGATCTCGCCACTTCGCGGGTCGTGGATCTGTGGGCCGTAGGCGTTTGTGATTTCGGAGGGTAAATAGTTTACAAATGAGTAGCGGGCGTCGTCCATGTGCATGGTCGTATCGCCTTCCGGCCATTCACGGCCGAAGATCGCGTTCTTAAAGCCGGCTTGTTCAAAAGCTTTTTGCCAGTCGTTGATACCGGCGATCAGATAGGGCGCCATTGTTTTGGCGTGGCGGGGTCGATATAGATGATAATGGCCTTCTTTGGTTCGACGAGCTCGCCGCGGAGCCAACGTTCGCGGTCTTCGTCCCGGGGCTCGAGGCGCCACCGCAGGATAAACCGACGGTCTTCGACGCGTTGCTGGTCATCGCTGAAATGATATTCCTGGTCCGCGAAGTAGCCAACGCGGGGATCGGCGATACGCTGTTGCATGGGCACGAGTGGGAGCTCGACAAAGGAGCTGATCGATGTCAGCGTGGCGGGCGTACCCTGGGGCAGGCCGGGGATGTGGGCCTCGGCATTCTTGCTGATGGCGATCTCGACGTTGATGGGGTAGACGTGGATGAAGTCGAGGTTGAAGTCGCGGAATCCGTCGACAGCGCCGGGCGAAGGTATTGTCGGGGCTGACGGTATTGACAAACGATTTTGCATCCTTTAGCCATTTGGTCATGTCGATGACGTATGCGGAGTGGTTGGGGTTGTACGCTTTGATGGGGAAGGAAAAGGCGACGGGGTTTTCATTCGAAGATTTGACGGCCTTGTATATGTCGCTTGTCGAATCGGCGGAACTGATGACGAGGTCATAACGGATTCGGATGGTCGAGTCGGCAGAGATTACGCTCGAACTGGATGGTCTTCTCATCCAACACTTCTCCGGCATAGACCCCTGTGCCGCCGGGGCCGGCGCTGAGGCGGTTGATGACTTCGATGTCGCGGTGTAAGATCGAATCAGGGATCTCAAAGTAGACGGTATCCTTACACTCATGGACGGTGAAAAGTCCGGTCTTTGTTGAGTAGGCGGACGTCACGACTTGCCAGTATGGCTTGATGATCGAGCGGGGATCGGGTTTGACACTGTCTTTTTTTGCGGTGTCGGCGGCGGGGCGCGTGATTTGGGCGTTTACTTGGGTGAAGATAAGCGTGAGACCGATGGATATAAAGAATAAGCTTTTGCGCATAACGATGTATGTTGACTATGAATTAGAAGCTGGGGTGAACGTCTTTGAAACAATCGGACTGGTAACGTGGGCCGGTCATTTGTGATCGACCAGGTGATGTCGGGGAATGTTGCGAGATACTGCGTGAAAAAGGCGGCCCGGCCGGAGGTTTCGCTATTCCAAAGGAATATTACTGGCAGGTTGGTCTCTTTCAGCGTCGCGCTGGTTACCTGGTAATCCTGGCGGATCGTGGAGCTATTTTCCGACAACCGTCAGATCGATGACGATGCCGGCTTTTTTGAGTGAATGCAGTTGGGTCAGCAAATAGGGCGCGAGGCTTTGGCCGGCGGTGATCAGCGCACCGATCGCGGAGTCGTGGGTGGGATCGGGGAGTGAAAGTACCAGGAAGTCCTGGCGGATGCCATTTGTCAATAATGAAGTATCGGTGCTGTAGAAGAGATAATCGGTGGAGGTTGCTGAATTCAGGGACCAGCGGGATGGGTAGGGGGTAACGGTGGCTCCGATCTCAGGCAGCATGCTGAGACTTGGGGGTAATTCTTTTCTTGCGGGGCGTCCCTGTCGACAACTGCTGAGGATCGCGAGGCAAAAAAGGAGGTATACTAATCGCCTGGTTTTCATCACTGCGGTTTAATTGCAGTAACGAAATATAGGGATTTTTAACCAGATATGCAAAGTGTTTATTCTGTTAAGGTTATGCAAAACGACTATGGGGGCGGGAGGTGTGGAGCTATGGGGTTACAATGAGCTTGCGGCCTTCGAGTTTGAAGTGGATCTGATCGGTCTCCAGCCCCTTGAGGACATCTTTTAGGGGCAGGTCGCGTTGGATCCGCCCGGTGAAGGCCTGGTCGGGGAATTGGCCCTGAATATCGACATCTATATCATACCAGCGGGCGAGCTGGCGCATGGTTGACTGAAGGTTTGTATTATCGAAGTGGAAGAATCCGTTTTTCCAGGCGATGACTTCCTGGACGTCGACGTCGGGGGTTACGTGGAGAGTTCCATGGGCATCGACGGCGGTTTGTTCGGCGGCTTTAGAAGAGCGCTTTGGTTTTTCTCGGTGACGCGGACGCTGCCGTCGATGAGGGTTGTATGTTCGGTGGGTTCGTCGGGATAGGCCATAATATTAAAGGAGGTGCCGAGCGACCTGGACTGTAGCGCCGTTTTGGACTTCAACCTTGAAGGGGTGGGCAGCGTCCTTGGCGACTTCGAAATAGGCTTCACCGGCTAGTTCGACGTTGCGGTCAGGGCCGGTAAAGGCGACGGGATAACGGAGGGTGGATGCGTTGTTGAGCCAAACATGGGTGCCATCGGGAAGAAGTATTGCGAATTGACCGGCCTTCGGCGTGGATAGGATGTTGTATGCGATGGAAGGCGGTTTTTCACCCACGGGTTTATTATAAGACAACTGACCGTCGGATAGCTTGGAGACTTTTGTGGTCCCCTGGTCGGCGACGAGACCGTTGGCGGTTGTTCCAAGGTCGATTTTGCGACCATCGGCGAGGGTTAGAACGGCCTTGTTGCCGCCGGGTTTTACATCAGCAGCGACTACGGCGGATATGGTTTCAGGGGTTGGGTTCGGATGATTGCGGGAGTACCACATCCAGACGCCGCCGGCACAGACAATTCCGATGACGGACGCTGCGGCGGCGTAGGTCCACCAGCGACGCCTGGTGTGGGTTTGAGGGGTATTGAAGGGGGTGGGTTTGATGCGGGTTTCGAACTTTGACCAGATCCGATCGGTATTGACTTGTTCCATGCGGCGCAACTCGGTCTGGACCCAATCGGGATCAGTCTTCATGCGCTCGATGAGTTCCATGCGATCTTCGGATACTGCCAACCATTCGCGGAGCCGGGCAGCTTCTTCGGAGGACAGCGATCGATCACGTACATATTTAAGGATAATCCCGTCTATATCAAATGATGGCTCCATGTCTACTCATTAGTGAATCCATATGTCCATACGGCTTTTGTTAAAACTCCGTTGCTTTTTATACCCGCTTTCAATCGCGATCGCCTTTATGGAGTCGTCGGATTCGAGTCAGCCGTTGCGCAGCGCGTTCGAGCCGCTGGCGGATGATATAAGCGTGGACGGTGGATTGGACTAAGCTCGTGAAAACCGAGCTGGAGCTTTTCCCGGTTGATGGTGAATTGACGGCAGAGGTCCGGGATGCTGTGAGGCTGCTATAGAGGTTGTCGTCGAGATATTGCCGGATTTCTTCGATCAATTGTAGCATCTCTTCTTTTCATGAAGCTAGTCGATAAGGTTAGTAGATGGGCCGGGTTCAGGAGTAGATACAAGGATAAGGGTTCCGACTGCATTGATTTTGCGGGTGGAAAGATATCGTACATTTATACAGATAAAACTTAAAAGCTGCTATATGAAAATAGTCTTCTGGTACCGATTTGTCTCTTTTGCTGCACCGTTTGCGCCCAACAGCCCTACAACGGCGTGGACTCCCACTTGGGCAATCTTTTCCTGCTGTCGAATGCTCAAAGCCGGTCGATCAGCCCGGAGAACTTCAATGGCGCCAAGGGAGCGGCCGGCAAGGCGGAGACCGGTACCGGGGTCCGGGGCGGCGCGGGAACTGGGGCAGGGATGGAAGATCAGCCCTTCGGTGGATATCAAGGCGCACTCGACGTTTACAATTGCGGAGATCGATGGGCCGGGATCGATCCAACATATCTGGATGACGCCGACGGGGAACTGGCGGTGGGAGATCCTGCGGATCTATTGGGATGATGAGCCGACGCCGTCGGTGGAGGTGCCGGTGGGGGACTTTTTTGGGATGGGTTGGGGTCAGTATTCGCCGCTGCAGTCGCTGGCGGTTTGTGTGAACCCGGGGAGCGCCTTTAACTGTTACTGGCCGATGCCGTTCCGGAAAAAATGCCGGATCACGCATGGAGAATATCGACGATAAGGATATGACGCTTGTATTACAGTGTCGATTATTTGTTGACGGAGGTACCTGCCAATGCGGCTTACTTTCATGCGCAGTTCCGGCGGGTGAATCCGTTGCCGTATAAGGGGGTCGTGACTTTGCTGGATAGCGTTCGGGGCAAGGGGCAATATGTGGGGACCTATCTGGCCTGGGGGGTGCATAATAACGGTTGGTGGGGAGAAGGGGAGATCAAGTTCTATATGGATGGGGATAAGGACTGGCCGACGATCTGCGGGACGGGGACGGAGGATTATTTCTGCGGGTCCTATGACTTCGATACGCATACGCGGAATGCGGCCGGGGTGAATGAGAGTCATTATACGGAGTTCAACAGTCCCTATTCCGGGTTGGCGCAGGTGATCAAGGGGGATGGGCATTATGATGTGGCGCAGCGTTTTGGGCTATACCGGTGGCATATTACGGATCCGATCCGGTTTGACAAGAGTCTGCGAGTGACGATCCAGGCGCTGGGTTGGAGGGAAGGGGGAAGGTATTTGCCGTTACAGGATGATATCTCGTCGACGGTGTTTTGGTATCAGAGTGAGCCCCATGGGGCGTTTCCGGTGTTGCCGGGGAAGGATTAGTTGGAGGTGAATTAAAATTATCGTAAGATGAATAAATGGTTGATCGGAGCGATGTTGCTTGGGTCGTGCGGGATGGGGACGAATGGCCCCGGCACTTTTGAGTATGATCGCGAGTTCCTGGAGAAGCACGACAGTTCGTTGGTAGAGTTACATCGTGGGGACATGCGGCTATTGGTGTCACCCAAATATCAAGCGAAGGTGTTTACCTCGACAGATACGGGGTACGGCGGACCGAGCTTTGGGTGGATCCATTATAAGGCGTTTGACGGGCCACTGGATCCTCATATGAATGCGTATGGTGGGGAGAATCGGCTTTGGCTGGGGCCGGAGGGCGGGAGGTACTCGTTGTTCTTCCCGAAGGGGGCGAATATGGAGTTTGCGAATTGGAAGACGCCGGCGGGGTTTGATAGTGAGCCGTGGACGGTGATGAATCGTTCGGATAAGGAGGTATCGTTGCAAAAAGATATTCAACTGGTAAATTATGCGGGGGCGCGGCTTAGCTTGTCGATCAAGCGGACGATTGGGTTATTGAACCGGGATGGGGTGAATTTTGATTTGGGTCTCGAAGGTAGCGGTTCTTCGGTGTCGATGGTGGGTTATATAACGGTGAATGTTATTGTGAATAAGGGTACGCAGGCCTGGACGGATTCTTCGGGCATGCCCTGCATCTGGATGCTAGATATGTTCAACCCATCGTCGGCCACGACGATTGTTATTCCTTACGCCTCCGGCGCAGGAGACACAAGCAAACCGGCGACTACGGATTATTTTGGCGAGATCCCTTCCGATCGGATCAAATTTGCGGATGCGGTGGTCTATTTCAAGGCGGATGGTAAGAGCCGGGGAAAGCTGGGCATCCATCCGTCGAGGGAGACGGGCGTTGCGGGCAGTTATGATGCCGAGCGGCATGTCCTAACGATTATTAAATTCGGTGTCGACTCTAACGGGCGGTTTCTAAATCAGGAATGGAACACCCTGAAAGCGCCATTCAGCGGGGATGGAATGAATGCCTATAATGACGGGCCGCTGGCAGACGGGTCGCAGATGGGTCCGTTTTATGAGTTGGAGAGTGTGTCGCCCGCGGCGTTCCTGGAGCCGGGACAGTTCCTAATGCACGAACATATGGTATTTCATTTTACCGGAAGCGAGGCGGGGTTGGATTCAGTGAGCCGAAAAGTGTTGGGGGTTTCGTTGGAGCAGATCAAGGGGGCATTTCATTAATTACTGCGGGCGGGTTGCGGCGTTCAGGGGTAGATTGGTGCCCTCGTTCACGTAAAAAACCTGTTCATATGAAATTCAACCTTTTCATGACTTCGGTCCTGGTTATTATGCTGTCGATGGTCGTCAGCAAGATCGTCTACTTTGGGTTTACGCCAAATTATGGGGCGGATATTTTTGCGCGGAAAGCATTTGATGCCAAATTTGATCATGGTGGGTCACAGTATCGGGTGTTGAGCAAGTACCTGGTATACGGGGTGGATGGGTTGCTGTCGCGGAGTATGAAGGAGGGCGGGGCGGAGAATCGGGTGCGGACGGTGACAGGCGGAGCTTCGGAGCGCTTCTATAATGCGATCTATTATGTCAATACGGTTTTCCTGGCGTTGACATCGCTTATGGTTGTGCTGTTGCTCAATCTGGAAAAGAGTTTGAAGTTCTCGGATACGGAGAAGATGTTGATTTGCTTTTTTGTCCCGGTGCTGCTTGGGTTGACGCAGTTTACGGTCCACTATTATGATCTGTCGAGTTATTTTCTGGAGTTGCTGATTCTCTATGTTTTTCTGAAAAATATTGATAGTCGTTATGGCCAGACGATGACGACGATTATGGGATTGATCGTGCTTTCCACGTTGAACCGGGAGGCTGCGGAGGTGTCGGTGGCGATGGTCGCGTTGTTATTGCTGACACGGTTTGGGGCGACGAGAAGGGTGATCTGGAGTATTGTGGGGATGGTGGCGATGTTGGGTAGTGACGTATGCGGCGTTCGCTTAGTGATCGGGGCCGGGGGGCCGCCGCCGAAGGCGGCGGCGATTACCTCCAATGCCGGTTTCGAGCCCGACATGTTTATGATGGGCGTGATCTTTTGGGTCCTGTTTGTATACTTGCCGTTTGCGATTGCGGCGACGGAGGAGAATAAGTATTTGATCGGCGGGTTCTTCCTTTTTAGCTTACCGTATATCGTTAGCTCGTTGGCCACGGGGGATCTGTGGGCGGTTCGGTTATATGTACCGTTATTTCTTGGGGCTTTGTTCCTGAGCAGGCTGGAGGTGGCGGGGGCGGCGGTCAGGATCTCCGAGCTGAAATGGCGTTCCCGGGGGAAACTGCATGCGGTAAGTCGGCAATAGCGGACTATCTCCCGCCGCCGGCCGGTGATATACCGGCCGGGCAAGCAGAGGGACAGGTGTGAATGTGAGGTTTTTATTCCGACAGGAAGCGAACAATAAATCTCCCTTCGTGTAAATAGTAGTAGCTCTGTCTTTCCCGGGAATAAACGACAGGCGCCCCGAATTCCTTCATCAACCGAATGTACTCGTACATGCTGCGTTCGGAAAGGCCGATCTTGTCGGCTAATTGTGCGGGGGTGCCGGTACCTTTAATGCGGATAAGTTGGTCGATGCGGTCAAGCCGCTGAAAGATTTCTTTTTGCATAGGAATAAGGTTTGATTAGTGGACAATGCGTAATTTTATGAAAGGTAAACAGCCTCCGGGAATTTTGGATTATGTTTGTCGAATTATAGATATTTTATATAAAACTAAATCAATGGAAACACTTACGAAACGTTCGTTTTTTGCACTGGCGGCTATTATTGGCTTTCACCACCCTCCGCGCCCAGACGGCGGACGATATCATCAGTAAATATGTGACTGCTGTCGGCGGAAAAGATGCCATCACCGGTGTCAAATCACTGATCATCGAAAGCTCGGTTATCGGTCATGGGCAACGACATCCCCAGCACCACCACCATCGTCGTTGGCAAGGGTTACAAGAATGAATCGGACTTTCAGGGAACAAAGATGGTCCAGTGCTGTCAGCGACAAAGGCGGCTGGATGCTGAATCCGATGGCGGGCGCTGCCACGCCCACCGCGCTGACCGATGAACAGGCCAAAGCCGGCAAGCTTCAGCTTCAGATCGATCCCCTTGCCAACTACGCCGCCAACGGATATAAGGTTGAATTTCTTGGCAAGGATAGCGCCGACTATAAACTCAAGATGACGGGCAATGGCGCGGACGTCACCTATTACATCAATATGAAAACCTACCTCATCGACAAAGCAGTGAGCAAAGGGGACCAGGGTGAAACGACGATCAATATGTCCGACTACCGGAAGACCGATGCCGGTATCCTATATCCTTTTACGGAATCGCTCGACCTGCCGCAGTATGACGCTTGGGATCGCGATTAAAAAGATAACGGTCAACCCAACCATCGACCCGACTATCTTCGACATGCCGAAGTAATAAAATATTTGAATTTAAACAGTCTATGGGGCGCTCGTAAGGCGCCCCCTTTTTTATCTGCTTACGAGATGATAGTTCTTGAAGCAGAAGATCTGATGTCCGCCCATGAAGTTTTGTTCGATGAAGGTCAGGAGGCGATATTTCAGCCGCTCGTGTTTGTGCCGGACCAGGCTTTGCGGATGGCGCTGACGTTCCAGCTGGTCCGCCCAGTTAAAGAGCCGGATCCGTTCCTGCATCACCGCGGGGTGGTTATACTGGTAGACCGACAACTGGCTGAGGTTGCCAAAGTCGAACTCTTCCTGTTCCCGACGAAAATACTCTTCGGCCTTATCCCGGCCGCTGTGGATGGTGGCAAAGGCCTTCCGCTTCTTCTGCATATAATGCGGCGGGCGTACCCAGCCATAATGATAAATATGGGCGTCGACGCGGGCGACCTTTAGCTTGAATGTCCCCTTCTTTTCCCGGTAGTGGATGCCGTCAAATTCTGGGATGCGGCGGAAAGACTGGGCGGATTCCCAGGAATGGATCTCCTTATCGTTTCGGACGATGCGGATCTCATTGGCATACCAGGCATGGGACGTAATATAGTGATCATAATCCCCCCAGAAATGGCGGTATTTGAACAGGATGCCCTCCACTTCCGTCTCGTGGGAGTAATTCCTCACAGCGCTGGCGGATCCGGGGCAGATCGTCCTCATGGACCACTTCGTCACTTTGGAGATAGAAAAGCCAGTCGCCGGTACAGGCGGCCTTGGCGATATCGGTCTGATGGGCGTGTTCCATGCCGCGGGGATATTTGTCCAGATCCCAGACGGTATGGATGATCCGGATCTTGTCGGACCCGATACTCCGGATCTCTTCCAGGGTATTGTCATCCGGGTCGCAATCTCCCAGGGCGACGACAAATTCGTCAACCATGGGCAGGATCGAAGTGATCGCTTGCTTGATGGGGTAATAGAGTTTGGTGGCATTGCGCACCATCGTGAATCCGCTAATGGTCATAGGCCATGTTTTATGGATCGCTATAATCTAGGGTATAGACTAACAAATTCCGTGCAGGCTTAATCGTGGATTAAGAGCTAATTAAACGCTGACAAACGGAACTTTGCCTGCAAGCGTTAACAAATGGATAACGGCAATTAATAATGATTACAAAATTCGGTGAAGGCATTAAGTGCGATTAAAAATGGGTCGTATGCGTATTGGCTTGGGTGTTTACGGGTTTTTTCGGGATGAATTTTCAGGTGTAAATGGGTAGAAATCCGATGTGGATAAGTGGGCTTTGGTATGGTTTTGGGACCTTTTAGGCTGACTAGAAACCGAATTCCTATATAAAACGTCAAAATCCGTACCTTATGAGAAAGACCATTGTCTTTAACCTACTGCTTATTCTGGGATATTATTTCATTCTTCAATTGTTAGTCTGGCTCGCCATGATTTTCCGGTAAACCGGGGTTCGGGTGAAGGGAAGGGGTTCCCGGAGACGGCCGGAGGCCGGCTCGACCGGTAGGTCAGACATAATGCTTATTCATTATCGCTTAAAAGATCCGGCCGGCGCTCCTGGGTGCGGCTCAGGGACTGGTCATGTCGCCAGTCCTCGATCTTCCTGGGGTCGCCGCTGAGGAGGATCTCGGGGACTTTTTGGCCGCGCCGGAAGTCGGCCGGACGGGTATAGACCGGCGGGGCGAGGAGGTTGTCCTGGAAGGAATCGAAGAGGGCGGAGGTTTCGTCGTTGAGCACGCCCGGGATCAGGCGGCCGATGGCATCTGTGAGTACGGCCGCGGCCAGCTCTCCTCCGCTGAGGACATAATCCCCGATGGAGATCTCTTTGGTCACGTATTGCTCTCTTATTCGCTGGTCGATGCCTTTATAATGGCCGCAGATGATCAGCAGGTTTTCCTTCAGACTAAGTTGGTTGGCGATCTGCTGGTTGAGCCGCTCGCCGTCGGGGGTCATGTAGATGATCTCGTCGTATTTCCGGTCTTTTGACAGAGCTTTCGATGGCGTTGGCCAGGGGTTCGGGCATCATCACCATACCGGCGCCGCCGCCATACTGGTAGTCATCGACCTGGCCGTATTCGTTGACGGCCCATTGTCTTAAATGATGGACCTGGATGGTCAATAGGCCCTTTTCCCTTGCGCGCTTTAGGATCGAATGGCTGAAAGGGCTTTCCAGGAGCTCCGGGAGGACGGTAAGGATGTCGATGTTCATTGGGCAAAGATAGGAATGCGGCGGGTTTTCGGGTCGCCGGTCGGAAGGGATGGTCCCGGGCGGCTAGTCGATGGGCGCGAAATAATGGACCGTCACGCCGGGTGGGAGCTTGGGTTCGAAGGCGTGCATGTTGGTCTGGAGTTTTTCGATGTACCGGCGGTCGATGCTATAAAACGATACGCTGTCACCGGGCATTTGCCAGGTTGCAATCCGGTACCAATAAGGCTCGACATCCGCGTCGGACCAGCTGTGATGGAGGATGGCGATGTTGGCATTCATTCGCTCGCTGAGGGAATCGGCGGAGGCGGGCGTCCAGTTGTGGATCCGTTTTCGGTTGAGGACGTCGAGATCGAAGAGGCCGGCGAGATCGACGATCCGGGTTTGTTCCGCGGACCAAAAGGAGATTGCTCCCAGGTCGGTGGAGGCTACAGGATCCTGATAATAGTAGGCATATACGAATTTGGCGGTCTGGTATTGTTCGATGTAGACGTCGACACAGTCGTTGGCGGTGTGGCGGAAAGATGCGATCGAACGAGCTAATAGGGGCAGGGCGATTATGACGGGAACCGGATAGATGAGCCATTTGTTGCGAGACTTTAGGAGAAAGGGCGCGACGAGGGCGATTGCAGAGCCGATTAGGACGCTGAGGTAGTAATGGGATACCGCAAATGGATGGAATACCCAGGTTAGAATAAGGGGGGTGGGCACAAAAAAGTTATGTCGCGTAATGGATAAGAGCCCGAATAAATAGAGCGGCAAAACGGCGATGAAAAGCAGTTTGACCGCATCCCACCAATGGCGGCGGGTGACCAGAAAAATGCAGGCGACCAACAAGATCGGCAGGGTCTCGTAACTCGAGGTGAGCATGAGGATGGCGTAGATATAGGTTTTCCTGGTGGGTTGAGTGGTTTGACCGAAGAAATTTGAGACGAAGAGGAATGTGAAGAGTAATTCCAGCGGGTACTCCATCCCGGATATCACTAATGACGGCAGCGGGGTCAGAAAAATGACCGCCAACAGGATCAGAAGTTGGTTTATTGGGCTTATTTGCCGGCGGATCAACCAGCGATGGAGGGCCACCAGGAACCAGATCGCGGCGGTGATGTTGACGAGGACCGGGACGATTACAGAAGCGCCGGTGATGAGATATAAGATGGCGAGGAGGAAGGGGTATAACAGCGATGTAGAAACGGAGGAGAAAGAATATCTGGTGATGCCCCAGACGTGCTCAAAGGCGAGGTTTTTGGCGAGGGTGAGGTTTATAAAGGCATCGTCGAGGGGATAGGCGATGGTGCCGTGGGTTTGGATCAGGACATCGTGCTCGATCCATACGATGGGGAAGAATAAGGCGACGATGGCTGCGAACAGGATAAGGCGTTGGATAAGGTTGCGGTTGACCATACCATTAAAGGTATCTTCGCCGACTGCAGGTTGGAGGCAGTTGGGTACTGCAGGTTGGAGGCAGTTGGCAATTTCATCCGATCAACACCGTCGGGTCGCCGACGATGATCGTTCCGCCGTGGGCGGTGGGGTCTCCCAGCCGGGCGGCGGGCTGGCCGCCAAACAGGACGGTCATGGAGCCCACGATTATCGTATCCGGCGGTCCCACACAGGTGCAGATATCGCCGACCACCGAGGCGGGCTGGCCGCCGATCAGCACGGTCGGACATCCCGGTCCCAGGATTGGCCCCCCGACATGCGGGATGGGTACCGGTGGCGTCACCATCGGGCATATATGCATATCTGTTAGTCGGGCCGCGGGTTGTCCCATGTTGCGCAGGTTTATTTGAAGGGAATATTGTGTTTGTGGAATTCCAGCCGGATGCCCTGGATCACATCCTGGAGCTGGACGGTCAGCGGGCCTTTTTTGGTGGCTCGTTTGAACCCCTTGATGCCGGCATACCGCACCGCGTTGAGGATATTTCCGCCGGCAAGCTGATAGTGTTTGATCTGTTCGATCACCGGTCCGGAGTCTTCCTGCGGCTTTGAGTCCGGCGTTAATTGAAAGCGCGTCTCGGGGAGGAAGGTCTTCTCCCAGATCTTCTTTCGCTCCTCCACATCCGGCATCGGGAAGTGTAACATCGAATCGAATCGCCGGATAAAGGCCTCATCGATGTTGTTTCGCATATTGCTTGCCAGGATCACCAGACCATTGAAGTCTTCGATCCGTTGCAACAGATAGGAGACCTCCTGGTTCGCATATTTGTCGTGGGCGTCCCGGACATTGGTCCGCTTGCCAAACAACGCATCGGCCTCATCGAAGAAGAGGATCCAGTCCTTGTCTTCCGCACGGGCAAAAAGGAGCTCGAGGTTCTTCTCGGTCTCGCCGATGTATTTGCTGACGACCATCGAAAGATCGACCCGGTATACGTCCTTTTCCATTGTCTTACCCAGCAGCTTCGCGGTGAAGGTTTTGCCCGTTCCGGACGGTCCATGAAAAAGCGCTTTGTAGCCATTGCGGAACCGCCCCCCTTTCTTATCGGCTTCCAGGAGCTGCGGGTTGTATTGCTTCCAATCCATCAGGTCGTCAATCCGCTTCTGGAGCTCCGCATTCACGACGAGACTATCCCAATCGAGCAGCGTTGTGATCCGCTGCGCGGGGAAACTCATTCCGAAATGCGGCAACGCCAACTGTCCCCGGGTGAGCAGCTCGATATACTCCTGCGAGACGATGATCTTTCCGCTCATGAGCGGTTCGCCCTGTGGCATTTCCTCCAGCCAAAGGATCTTCTTGGCGGCAAAAAAATGGTCGGCCGAGAAAAGCTGCTGCGCTTCCAGCCGCTTTTTCCAGTCCCCGTCGGCCAGGAGAAACAGTGCCGTGTCACCAGTCGGCAGAAAACCCCGGAAATTCTTTCCATAGGCGCCCCCAATGACCGGAAATTCTCCGCCGCCACCGAGCGCCCCTTCGATGGCCGCCTGGAAGAGACCCGGATGGATCGTATGCGCGAGCCCGATCAACAACAGACAGGCTGCGTCTTCATCCAGCTTGTTCTCCTTTACGAACTTCCCAAGGGGCAGCTCCCACTTGGCCGGGGGCGGCATGGGCGGTACGACAACGGCCTTCTTCAGCTCCTTGCCGACACGGCTCCTGATCAGCTCGTCGAGGTATTGCAGCTCTTTTGGTAGTGTCATGACTGGGTCGAGTTTGCCTGCTGGACTACATGGGTCAGCTCATGCGCCAGCAGCAATTTCCCTTCTTTTGTTTCGGGATTGAATTTTCCTTCGTTGAAAAAAATGTCCTGGCCATGGGTGAAGGCCATGGCGTTTAACTCGCGGCAGAGGGTGGCGGCGGCGGCGTCATGGTGGATGCGGACGTTGCTGAAGTCTACGCCAAAGGATTTGTTCATTTCGGCGAGAATTTTTCGCGGCAGCGGGCTGCCTTTCCCGGATTGATCCTTTATCCCGGCGGCGACGGCTTCGTGTTTGTCCGGGGCCTTTTTCTCGGCTTTCTTTTGCACCGGCTTCTCCTTTTTGTCTTTTCCAGGTTCCGGGCCTTTCTTCCCGGCCTTTTCTTTCTTCGGGCCGCCCTTTTTTGCCGCGCCCCCCTGTTTTCCGCCGGGTTTTTTCTTTTTCTCTTCCGCGTCTCCCTTGTCCCCCTTTTGCTTGTCCGGAGCTTCTTTTTTCTGCACAGGTTTCATCGGCTCTTCCTTGTCCTTTTCCATCCGCGCGTCGTTGGTGCCCAGCTTCTCATCTTCTTTGGAGGTCGCCAGCCGCTGGACCCCCGGCGGTTCTTTCCGCTGCACGGGCTGGAAGAAAGGTCCGCTTTTTGAACTGTCTTCCTTCCCTTTGGGGTTGCGATGGCGGTAATTTCTTAACTGATAGCCCATAGGTTTTATTTTATATGGTTGATACTGTAGGGTCGGGTGCAGCCGCCTGTGGCGTCGTGGGCACGGGCGGTTGGGCTGCGGCCGCTTTAGCTGCGTCCTCCGCGGCTTGCTGCTTTTCCATCTTTACGAGCTCCTCTTCCACCACCTCATCCACCATCCCGGCCAGCTCGTCGGGTGTATCGTCTTTTATATCGTCCTTGAGATCGGAGGCATACTCGCGGAGATTGGTCTCGCCATCCGCCTTCTTTGCTTGTAGTTTCGCGACCACCTTGTCCCGGATCTTTTCCCTTGCTTCGCGTTCCTTCTGTTCCTTCTTTTTCTTGTCATCCCCGTTCAACACGCTATCGGTGATGGTGTCGCCGGCATCCTTGCCCAACTCCGGTGTCAGCTTCAGCTTGCTATAGTCGATCCCTTCGATCTTACCGCTATCGTTGATCTTTAACGGGATGGATACGCCAAAGGCAAACTGGCTCAGATCGAGTTCTTTCTTGGCGAGGGTCATTTCTTTTTTGTAGACGTTATAAGAAGTCAGCCAAAGATCGACGTCGGCGGTAATGTCGCCGGAGAGGATAAAGGCTACGGTGGGAACGCCGGTCAGATGCGCCTCCGCTTCCTCCAACTGCAACCCCTTTTGCATATCCCATTTTGCTTTTGCTTCGGCGCCAACTTCTGCCTTTAGCCCCAGGTCTACCGCGCCGTTTATGTGCGCGCCCAGTTTGATGATGGCGATACTGACGCTTACGCCAGCGCCGATCTTGAACATAAAGCCGGCTTCTGCTTTCGAGCTCAGGGTTGCGGTCAACTCCCCGCCGGCTTTCCCGATGTCCTTGATATTCGTCCGGTCAAGGCTTGCTTCCAAATGGATCGTCAGGGGATCCCAATGGAAATGGAAGTTCGCGCTGGCGCTGAGGTCGAGGTTGATGCTGGCAAACGGAATGCCGACCAGCGGGATCGACGTGGCCATCGAGAAGATCTGCTTGTTGATGTCAACCGGGTCGAAGGGCGTTGCAGTCACACTCATATTCCCCCAGATAAACATCTCGCCTTTTGCGTCGACCGCGCCAGCCAGTGTAGCATCGACACCCTTTAAGAAATGGAGGGTGATCGAGCCGTTACCAAATATCTTGAGGTTGTTGTCCGCGCTGTCTTTTGACGGGTTGCCGTTATCATCCACCACCGCATTTGTCACGCCAACCGTCAGCGATCCCTCCAGCTTGTCCTTCTGATAGGTCGCCTTACCCTGGAGCGTGAAGACCCCGTTGTTGTAGCTCACCGTCAACTCGGCACCCAGGCCCGGGATGTTGGGAAGATTGGGTGTTGCCGTACCCATTACCGCCAGCGAGTAGCCGGTTTCGTCGCGTGTCACGGTTACCGTTATCGTGCTGTCCTTGATACCCGGGACATTTTCCAGACCGGTCTCGCCGGTGATGATGAAATTGTTCTTCTGATCGAACTTGGCGGCAACGGTTACCTTCTTGAGTTTTGGGACCTTTGTAGTGAAATGCCCCGATCCGTTGAACTCGCCTTCGCCGTATCCGAGCTTGATCTCGCCCTCCTTTATTCCGGGGACATTGTTTTCGCCAAAAACCAAACTTCCCGACCCGCTCCATTTCCCTTCGCCCTTCCCCTTTTCCCGGAAGTAGCCGATGGACAGCTGGGCGGATTTGTAGTATTTGCTTTCATCGAACTCGAAATCGCCGCTAAGACCGAAGCCCTTGCTGCTGATCTCCGCGCCGAGTGAGCCCTTGCCCATCTTATCGATGCTGTAATAGATTGCCCCACCCACCGACCAGGAGGCATCGGAGCTTGCCGAAATCGTGAGGTCGCAGTGATCGATGTTGAGGGGCTTTGGCAATTTCCCGTTGAGGGCATCGGAGGAAACGGTCCCGGTGACCGTGAATGCGCCATCCGAGAGCTCGAAGTTTATATCCGCATCGCGGAGTATCGGGATATCCGATTTGACTTTGCCATGGGCGGTGACCCCTTCCACGGGGCTGACCTCTACTTCGGGGTCAAACTCTATCGGGCTCAAACCGGTCAGCTTCAGGATGGACTTTAATTCCGCGGCATGGCCCCGGTCGAGCAGTTTGTAGTAGCCGACTTTGTTACCGTCCGGTTGCTTTTCATCCTTCATGTGCCAAAGCTTCAACGGCTGGTCGCTTCCCTCCACCGCTTTCTTATTCTTGCCGCCTTTTACAATACGCCGCTGTTTCACCTCTTTCAGCTCCATGGTCTTCTCGTTCCCTTTGATGATGATGTTCTTGCCCTGTTCATCCTGATTGATGGGTACGATATAGCCTTCTCCTTTTAGCGAGGTCTTGATCACGATATGACCGGGTGGGATGGTGGGATGGCAGATCGTGATCGTCTGCTTGGACAAGATACTCGCCTTTTCATCCGTGAGGTCGGACTTCGTAACGATCGAGTCTGTAGCGATGGCCTTCTTCCTTGGCGCCGGCGGTTTTAGGTTTTCGAAATAGACCTGGTATTTTAGCAAAAAGGCGTCGTTTGGCTCCTGCTTGACGATCGCCATATTGATATCCTTTTTGTAGGGAGCCTGGATCTTCTTTATCCACGCGATAATGCTTTGTCTTACGTCGGCTCCCTGCTCACGGTTTGTCTTGTCATCCAGCAGGATGAGGTTGTTCTTTAGTCCGTCGGCCTTTTCGCCGATGACCTGCCAGTCGATCACGTGTTCGATCTGGTGAAGGAGACGGTTCCCGTTCTCGTCCCAGAACGGCACGGATGCCACGCGCGCCAAGGTCTTCAGGTCACCGAGTACCTGGGTTTTCGATTGATCGCCGCCACCTTTTTTTGCCTTGCCCTTTGCACCAGCGGCGCATTCCTTTGTCCCGCCTTTTCCGGTGGCGCTTAGCATTTGCATCGCCTCCGGATCTTTTACCTGGGCGATCTTTGCCAGTCTGGCCTGGATCTTTTCCTTCAGATCAGTGGTACTCCACTTGCTTCCCTGGGTGGTTGCCCGCGCGCCGGGTTTTGGTTTCTCTATCCTTCCGGCAGGCGGTGTCGGGGTTTCGCCGGCGTCGAGTTTGTCATATTTTTTTAATGGGAAATTCGTCAGTACGATGGTGTTTTTGTTCTCGATATATCCTTCGTCCGGCCGGGTGATATCCTTGAGCGTTTTCTTTTTTTCTTCCGGCTTATCCGAGCCGGCCCGTTGGATGCGGCGTTGTACGCGACCGGAGGCTCCGTCGAAGGTTGGTTTGGTTTGGACGGCGGGTTCGGTCGCTCCCTGCATTTCTTCCATGGGGGCTTCCTGGATGGGTTTGTCGCTTGTGTCTGCTGCGGATCGCTGGATGGGAGCAGATGGCTGCGAGGGGGCGGATTGTTTGGCTGGAGCTTGGGGCGCTGTCTGCTGCACCACGTGAGTTAGCTCGTGGGCGAGGAGGTGTTTGCCTGCGCTGTTGCCGGGGTTGTATTTGCCGCTGTCAAAATAGATGTCTTTTCCGTGGGTGAAGGCCTGGGCGTTCAGGTCTTTGTTCATTTGCTTCGCGCCGGAATCCTGATGGATCTTTACGTCGGAAAAATCGGTGCCGAAGGAGGATTCCATCTGGTTACGCGTGGATGAAGGCAGGGAGGAGCCGGAACCCTTTGATCGGGAAATGCCGCTTTCGACGGAGGGGGCGGCGGACGAGGGTGCGGCTGCGGATCGGGCCGCGCCGGCGGCTTTCGTTCTGTACCTTTTCTTCTTTCTCGCAGTCGGCACATTTTCGCTGGAGCCCTTCCGCGAGGTCGTTCTTGCTTTCGAAGATCGGCTTCCGCTGAACACCGGATACGACGTGGTCGGCCATATGATCCGCCTCCTTTTCGTAGACGTCATTTGGCGCACCCACGGTCAGCTTTCGCTGGATGCCCTGCCCGGCCGGTTTGAAAAACGATTGCCGCGGGTCCTTTCCGAAGAAGGGGCCGCTTTTCCGTGCCGGTTGGGCGGTTGTTGCGTTTGTTTTGTTTTGAGCCGATTTCATTTATCTCCATTCA
The DNA here is from genome assembly GCA_963846405.1 of uncultured Chitinophagaceae bacterium. Lineage (GTDB taxonomy): Bacteria > Bacteroidota > Bacteroidia > Chitinophagales > Chitinophagaceae > Puia. The sequence goes on from CAWJVU010000003.1 coordinate 34,206, forward strand.
ACATAGATCAATTCTTTTATCCAGGGCAGTTTGACGATACTGAGGTTCCAGGGGAGGTAATCCAACAACACATCAATGGCGCTGCTTTCCATCAATAACACCAACCGGCCGCCGCGGTTGACCAGTTTGCCGTTCCGGCGCAGGAAGCCTTCCCGGAGGGCCGCAACCGAAGTATCCCGCAGTTTTTCCCAGCGTTGCAGCACCATTTGCAATAGCTCGTCCGCTTCCGCATAGTTGCGCACGTCCTGCGGGGCTCGTAGCGGGAAAGGTTCCCCCGCCAAATCGCAGCCACAAAACAACTTCGGGAACAGGAGCTCGTGCTCCGGCGCTTCTTTTTCGCCGGTGGCGAGGTAATATAATAAAAAGACCGCCTGTTGTCTTGCGTGTTTATCGGGAAAGCCGTCGCTGCTATAGAGATTGCAACGGCTAAGGAAGGTTGTTAGAAATGGACTTAGCAGGATGAGACCTGCGTAGGGGCCGAACAGGCCGTCCTCCTCCATCCTGCTGAGATCGAGGGGGCGATTTTCCGGGGATATCGGGCGCTGTTCTGCGGATTCGGGGATGTGTTCGGGAACCGGATTTTCGGCGCGGACCGGCGGAGGGTTGATCAGTTTCGATATTGGGTCTTCGGGGCGGACAGCCGGGGGGATATCGGGGTGATTGGGGTGAACTGGTTTTTCCCGATCGACTTCGGGTTGCTCCGGATTTGGCGGTCGTGAGGGTTCCGGTTTTGGGATGGCTAACGGTCGCCGGGTGTTGGACCACGGCGACGGGTGCGCATGCGATTCTCTTAACAGCTGGTGGATCGCTTCGTCTTCCGAGAGCCAGCGGGTCAGGACGAGGACGGGGTCGGCTTTTTCTTCCGGGCTTTTGGCGGCGGCAAGGAGGACCTGTTGCCATACGGTGGCTTTCCGCTCTTCGCCGCGCATGGAGAGCAAATCTCGGTGCTCCCGGGTCCATTGGCGGAGGATACGAACTGTCCGGGTCCCGGGTTCTGTCCATTCGAGGTTCGCGGTGTCCGTTTCTTTGGCTAGTTCTCCCGCCCATTGCTCCAGCTTGTCCGCGCTGGCGCAGATCGCTTCCACGTGGTTGGTGAGCGAATCCTGTCTAGTCCCCATAAGGATTCCTGTTAGTGTCTCCAGAAACCGATCGGGGTGTTGCAGGCTTACGCGTCGCCGGAATGCGAGTTGTGTTGCCAGCGCCTGCCGGAGGCGGCCGGCGGCTTCGTATTCAACCGACAAGGTTTCCAGAACGGACCGGTACCAGTCGGCATCCACGATGGTCGCATTCCAGGGCAGCCGTCCTTTCTCCATATAATACCACCATTGCTCAAAAATGCTTACCCGGCTCTGAAGCCGCTCCGTACCGGCGGTTGTCCCGTTGTTCAACTTTTGACGCAGCTAAGTCATCAGTAGGGTGTACCATTGGTCTCCGGAAATGTGCCCGTTCAGGTACCGCTCGTCAAGCCTGCCCAGATCAAGGACCAGTCTATCCACCCGGATCACGATCCCTTCGCCGGCGAGGTCGTCGAATATCCGCTCGAGGACCGGTACGAGGACATCCTGAAAGAACCGGCTGGCCGCGTGCGGCGACCCGAAGGCTTCCACGCCCGGGCCCAGGGCCAACTCGAATACCTGTTTTTGTATGATGTGTCTCATGCTTGTCTTTGTATGTTGTGTCTCATGCTTGTCGCTTTATCATGGTCTTATTCGCATCCATTTCAGCATCTGGCCACCCCATTCCCCCAGTTTGTCCCACCACTCGTCCAGTCTCTCGCGGGTATCCAGGAGGAACTCCTTTACTGCCGCAAACCATCGTCGCCAGAGCGATCTTCTCCGAGGCCGTGGAGGTTCTTGTTTTCGCTCGGGTCGTTTTTCGGGTCGTTTTTCGGGAATGGGATCTATGGTGGCGGGTCGTTCGAGTTTTGTTCCGGCGATCAGGAAGGGAGTTTTCGCGGACGAGGTTTTCGCGGACGAGGTTTCCGTGGACGAGGTTTCCGCGGGTTCGCTGACCTTTGGCTTAACGGTCGGTTCGCATTCCTGGTCCGCCCAACAGTATAGCCGATCGATCTCACTGAGCCAGTTGTCGGCGGTCGAACACGCGAAGGGTGTATTGAATAGCAATTTGATGAAATCCGTTGTCTTGAAATCGCCGCAGGGTTTGCCGGTACGAAGCCAATGTTGCCATTCGCGGTAGGCGCTCTCCATCCGGCACATATCCCTTGGCGTTAACCAAAGGATGCGGGGAAGAATATGCGCCGGTGCTTCCCGCTGGAGGATGCTCTCCAGCAACTGGCGGTTCTCTTTTTTATGGAACCGCTGCGGCCAGGCGGGTAGAAAGACCGTCATGATAAAGGAATATGGATCGGCGCCGGGTTGAAAATTCGGGTTTGTCAGCGGAGGATTGCTGTCCTTGCCGGTCGCCGGGCATATCGGGATGGTTTCGTCCCGCAAGAGCACATGCTCTACGAGGTTCAGGCCTTCCATATTTATCAGGGTGCCTGCCCGGTCGAGTCCGCGCGCGGCCATCTTTGCATACCAATAAGGCTGGATGCTGCGGGCCAGGATCGCCGATTCCTCCAGCAGTTCGACGCCATACAAAAGCGCGGCTTCGTCGTGTACCGGCCGGTAATTGTTTTTGTCCGCCAGCAGGGGCCGGAGCGCCTCATAGGCGGCCCAGGCTTCCGCTGCGCTACCCAGCGGGTCGCCCGGGTTTATCCAGGCTGCATAACAAAACTCGGCCCGGTGCGATTTGCCCGGCAGCGCCGTAAAGCCCCGCAATTTTATTTCGACGCGGTATTGTGAAGCCGCGCCGGTAACCTTTGTCCGCGTGATGGGGAAGTAGGCGCCGTAATGCAGGAGCTCGGGTTCCCATCTATCCCGTGGGGTGTCGGGATGCGCCGGCCGGATTTTCGGGTTGCCTGCCTGGAGGTAGAGACCTTGCTCGTCTTCAAAAAATAGCCCGGCCCACAAGGCGTCGAGCAGGTCGAAGATGATGTCCAGGTCGAGATCGCCCGGGATACTGGCGAGCCGGTGTTGGTTTGCCGGATCGCGCAAAACGATATCATCGCCTTCTTTTGACATCCATTCGCCGGCGGGGAAGATACGGGCTTCATCGTATAATCGCTCCATTGCATCGTCGCGTTCGTCCTTTGTCTCATAGCGGCAGGGATGGATCGCTTTCTCACTCGGGCACGCCACCCAATATCCCCAGACGCACGCTTCGCTTTCTGCGGGATGCCATCCGCCGGCGGTCTGGGCCGCGGCGATGAAGCGCTGTAAACCTCCCGGGCCCCAGGCTTCGTCTTCCGTCGGATAAGCTTTCACACTTTCCGCGAGCACTTCGGTTATGGCTATCCGGTAGTGACATTTCTCCGGATCGAACTCGATAAAATAGTTGGCGGGTACCCGGAGCAGGAGCAGGAAGTAACTCAACGCGTCGCGGGCATCCTGCGCGGAGGCGAACCGGCCCGCGCTGACCCAGACCTGGCCGCCCTCTTTGTTTCGCAGCTGATATCCAAAGGCTTTTCCCCGTTCGGTCTTGTGGATCGGGTATTCCCGCGCCGCCCGCTCGAGAACCGGCGTAACCGGCAATCCTGCTTCTGCAAGCGCGACGCGCAGGTCTTCCCCGACAACTATTTCCGGCACGCGATGCCCTTGCGCGATCTTATCCAGGATGCGCAGATATTCGGCCGAAAACGCCTGACGGGCTGCATCCTCACGTGGATAACCCTGGACGCTTTCGAACAAGGTCCATTCCTTGCCGCGCGCGAAAATTTGGGTTTGGTCGGCATACAGCTCGTGGAAATAGTCATTACATGTGCGGATCCGATAGTAATAGCCGTCTTTTCGCTGGACGACATTGTCTCCATCGACATAGAAGTCCGGGTATAGATAACCTGTGTGACCATTCGGCGATCAGTTTGGAGCGGGTCTCTTCTGCAGCGGTCCTTTGGATCCCCTGCGCCAAAACATGATACCCGCGCGGGCGGTCCTTGTCCACCAGCTGATAGACAAAGCTGTTTGGTTCCAATTGTACCACCTCAAAGGGACAGAGATAGTGCCGCCGCCCGTCCGGAATACCGCAATAGGCTTTGAATCGTTGTTCGAATCCGCTGACATTTGAATTGTTCCAGGACTGGCGGGTATAATTATACGCTTTGCCCCGGTTGGCGCCTAACGTCGGCAATTGGCCAAGGAATTGTTGCATCAGCCCTACCTGGTTGGCGGCGATCGTCTGTGTTGTCAAAAAACCTGCGGACAGCCGTGCATAGTCGTCATAGTTCTCCGCAAACCGCTCGATCAGATGGAGCAGATAGCCGGTGCGCTCGCCGATATCGGCCTGCGGGTTTGCCGACAGCTGGTCCACATAGTCGTAATAGTCGAGACCGGACTGACCGAGGGTGAAGCTATAGCCGACCTGACCGTTGTGGGTCAGGACGGAAAGGGTGTAGTAATTTTTGGAGCTTCCGGCGTAAAGCGCGGATGCAGCTGCTCCGGATGCGTCCGATGGCGTATTGAATACCGAGCTGCTGAGCAGGACAATGTCCCGTCGGATGCCGGTGATGGCAAAGACCGATTTCTTTCCGTCTTCGAGCGCAAAAGTCTGGGACGCCGGGGGCATTACGGTGAAGGATAGGGTTAATTCCGCCACGGCGAGATCCCGGTCGTGCCAGTGCGTGAAGCGGTATGGTTCGAGCTTTTTGAGGTCTTCATGGTTGATGGATCCTTTGTTGGTCAACTCCTTCCACTTGCGTGCATCCACGGGGTAAGCCAGGGTGACGCTTGTCTCATCGCCCGGTGGAAAAAGTAATAAATTGTCGAGATCGGGAACATCGGACAGGTCACCATGCCATGTCGCGGCGGCGGCACCCGATCCTGTTCCGATGGAGCCCTGCGGATCGATGCCCGGCCCCCATCCGGTGAGGTCTTCCGGATCGTCATCTTCTTCCGGCCCGGTGGGCGCCGCGGCGAGCCCCTGCATGGACAGAAGCGAGCGGACGTTCGCCAGCCGTGCGAGAAAATCCGCCATTAATTGTTCAAAGAATAGCAGGTACCCTTTGAATTGCATCGCCTGCGCCTGTCGTGGGATCGGGGCCGAAGCCGGCAGTCCGCCCGTACCGATCCCATATACTTCGGGAAAGTCTTTCTGGATCGAGTAATATGTACCCAGCCCATTCAGGTAAGTACCCGTGGGAACGGTACCGTCCAGCTCGGATGATCCGAAGGGATAAAGTACCTTGCCGGAATAGGCGAGGGTCTTTTGCAACTGGACGGCGCTTGTCGAGGGACTCCAGCTCAGCTGCTGGCCGTTCAGGAACCAGCGGAACCGACATTCGGCCACGGACAGGACAGGAAGGGTTTCCGCTGCGAGCGGCAAGGACCAGAGTATTGTTCCAAAGCCGGTTTTTTTCGTTTTGGCGCCGCTGCTCACCACTCCCACATTGAGTTGCTGGACGGCGTCGATCCCGGTTACGTCCAACAGGACGTTTAATACATCCGACGCGTAGATCTTCCTTGTTCCGTCGCCGGGGAGGTCGGGCAATTCGCTGTCGAGCAAAAATCCAAAACTCGGGCGCCGGTCGTAGGGCCGCCCCGCGAATACCTGGTCCAGCGGTACGTTGTTTGCCAGCAGCTGCGGCAGCGTATAGTACGTTGGGACCGGCGAGAAAAACGTATAGAGTGTTTTGATCAATGCGCCATAGACTTCCGGCGGCGTCGAGCCGGGCTCCAGTTCGATATCCGCTGTCACGAACCAGGGTTGTTTGCTCATGACTACGGGTTCGAGGAAATCTTCACAAAGGTTGCGGTGTGATTGGAGCGTAGATTTGACAGATGCGATTGCGGCGTCGCGGTATTTTTTCCAATCTTCGTCGGTTGCGAAATCGGAGGGGTCCGATTCCAATTCAAGTTGGGTCTCGTAGACTCCGTTGATTGTTGTGGAGGAAGGTTTTAGCCAGGCGTTCCGCACTTCTTTCAGGTCCATCAGTTTTTTCCGGTAGTCGTTTATCGTAAACGGGTTGGAGCCGAGGACCTGTGCGGGGGTGAGGAAGTCCGTCTCAGGCGCGCCGGTCTTTTGCGCGAGCAGGTCTTCGATGGGCCAGTTGACGCGATAACCCAGGTCCAGCAACGCATACATCAGCGCTTCCAGCGTCGTGATCCCCGGGTCATGCTCGTTGTAGTCCGTCCAGTAGGTAGAGGTGATCGGACCGAGGTAGTTGATTACGTCACTCCGCATTTTATTAAAATCCAGGTAGTCCGGGAACCCTGAGTTGGCCTGGCTGATGGAGACGCTTGTATTGGGAGTGCTTGTGGACATCGTTTGTTCTAGGTTGACGGGTTGACGAAAATGGTGCCCGCCGTCAGGATCGACCGGGGCGTACGTGGTGCGATATAGCCCTGCTGACTTCCCGAACCGGCAGGGTCATCGGCATGGTTAATGGTCAGGCTGTTCAGGCTCGCTACATAGGGTTGGCTCTGGATCTTATCGACGACATCGGATACATAGAGCGGCTGGCCAAACTCAAAGTCATCCAGGTTCCCTCCGAGCCAGGGCGCGAGCAAACCCTGCAGTAACTGCTCCAGTTGGGCCGCCCTTGCGTTATCGTTCTCGCCTTCATTAAATTCGACCGACGCGCAGATTGTCACCGGTTCATAACGGGGACCAGCCACCGCAACGGTGACGAACGGGGATTGCATTGCCTGGAGAAACGTGGCGATATCCTGCAACATGCTTGTCGGCACGGCGGGTTGCAGTGCGTTTGCCACCGTCAGTTGTGTCGTGTCCGGCAGTACCGCCACCAGGATATTGCCGGGCGCCATCGGGAAATCGTATTTATAGGCCCCGCTGTCGAGGTAAAGACTATGGTTTATGCATTTCACCCGGAGGACCTGCGGGAACTGTTGCAGCACGAGCCGCTCGTAGTCCCATGCCTGTATCGCCCGTCCTTTGTGCCGCAGCCGTTCACTTACCCGCGTTATGTAGGCATTTCCAGCGGCTTCCGGCGCACTGCCACCAAACGATGGGTATGGCTGCGCAATCTTGATAACGTTGGCGTCCGGCTGTGTCAGTTTTGTGATCGACTGTGCCAGTAAGGGTGTCGCGCTGCGATTTGGATCGTTCACGCCGGCGACGGGGGCGTAAGTGGCCTCCTGTGCCTGCGGAATGATCGCTATGGTCCGGCTCGTCGCCGCGGTCCCGGTCTGCATTTGGGCCATCATCCAGTAATTGCCCGTCGGCAGGATGGTGCTGGTGTTGCTGATGTCGTCGGGGAATTTGATCTGGAGGATACCGGTCCTCGTTAGCCCTTTTGTGCCGTCTGCTGCGAGCTCGAAGCCGCTTCGCAACGGCTTCCATTCGTTTCCCGCCAAATAGCACCAGTTCACGGTCGCCGCTGAATTCCCCGGACCCGCGGTGGCTTCAGCCAGCTGGAACAGGAGGTTCAGGCTTTGCCCGGGCAACAGACCAGTCATTCCGATGAACAGATTGCCTTCCGCACAGAACTGCGCCATCAGCGTCGGCATGCCATAGATGTTGACGAGTTTGCTTGTTCCATCGAAGGGATAGAGTTGAACAAGCGTCATGTCTTCGGCGTAGGCCGATGCGGAATAGTCGATGGACATCCCGGGAAGGATGTTCGGCGTCCAGGGTTCATTGATCACAATCTGGTAACCGCTCGTGTTTTGCATAGCCTTCCCCATCACCGTGGTATAGTATTTATGAAGGAAGTCCTGCGTCTCCAGTGTCATCCGGAAAAAGCCCCGTTGCATTCCCGGGGTCCATTTTGTGATGGGCGTGAAATCGGCGTCGTACACCGAAACGGGGTCCTGAAATTCATCCGGTCTCAACTGAAACGTGTATCGGAAGTCTTGTCCGCAGCAACCGGGGAAGCTTCCGTGCCATGGCGGAAAAAGCGGAATCTCGCCGGCGTTAAGGGGGTGCCAGAGACCGTTTTGGAGCCAGTTGAGTTTTATATTGTAGTGGCCATCGAGGGTCTGCAGCGTGGTGCCGTTGGGTACATACCCGGCGTAATAGGCGTCAAAACTATCCGGTTTGGTCAGCCAGTTCATGCGGAGATAGATCTCGGTCCACTTCTTCAGCAGGACCTCCGTGCTGCCGATGTAGAAATTCGGCCCGTCGATCGTGCCGTATTGCGTGGTACCCGCGGAGCCGGAGGGGATCGGTATGAAGTCGGGGATCAGCGGTTTTACACCGAAGGGGGTGAAGGCGCTGTTGACGTTGAGCAGACCATTGTCGTTTTGTGCCACGAGGGTCTGTACGCCGCAAACTTTTACCCCGATGTTTGTTTTGTATTTTGCGTCCTTGTCCATGGGGGCGAAGAGCGTAAGGTTGCGGAAGAACTCGTAGGGCGACGCCTGCTGGTTACAGACCGGGTCGGGTTTGGCAAGGCAGTTGGACGGCTTGGGGGGTGTCTTGCTGTCGATCTCCCAGGTAATGACGGGGTTCAGCTCGATCTTGACCAGCGGATCGGTGACGTTGAAATCCTCCCCCATTTTGGCGGGGTCATAGAAGACGATGCCCGGCGAGCCGGTGGCGATGGTCGCGTGGATATGCCAGATCAGTTGTTGGGTACCGGAACAGGTGGTGCTGCCAGCTACGGTTCCGGCCGGCAGTTGTTCCAGCCGCATATCCACGTAGTCCGGCGCCTGCCAACCCTTTTCGCCGCTGAATCCGACATTGAACAGTTGTTGGAGGACCAGCAATTGTTGCAGGATCTTCACTTCGTCCGGCTGGATACCGGGTATCGATTCCAATTCTTTTTTTAGCAGGCGGATGGCGCTCTTTTGGCAATAGGTTTCTTCCCAGTCGCCCGGGCAACGGTGGGATGGCTCGATCTCGATCGCTTCCCTTTCATTGGGGCTGAACTCCATCTCGACGCGCATCACCCGTTCGCTGCCGTCCGTTTTCGGCAGCCCGCAGCAGGGTATGCGGATAAGAAATTTGTTCAGCAAGGTTGCCGGCGCTCCGGGGCACTGGTTCTGATTGGTGCAGTTGTCCTGGAGATATTTGTTTTGCATCGCCGTGATCGTATTGGTGGTGACGCCCGCCTGTGCGGCCTGGTTGAGGAGATCCGGCGTGATCACGGCAAAACTTGAGCAGATGGTCTCGCTTGCGCGGTCGAAGGTCTCATCGAACGTCACGCCGTCGTTGCAGCCGCAGGGATTCCATTCGCAGACGAGCTGGATATGGATCTTGCGCTTACCTTCTTTCAGGTAGAGCACCTTGCTGGCCAGCACAAAACCCAACCGGGCGAAAGGATAGTCGACCGGCATGGTTGCCAGCGGTGGGGTATAGAGGCTTTTTTGCGCGCCCAGGCTTGGCCAGGCGGCGGTTGAAGGATCGGCGAATGGTTTGGAAACTCCATCGGCCATCAGCGCATTTGGCGCCATATAGACACCCTCCACATAGTTTTTGTTCCCCCAGGGACCGGTATTGACGAAGAGGGTCTGTACGGCGGAAACCTGGGTTTGGTTGACATCGGCATCTGCGTTCAGCTTGAAATAGATATCGGCTCCTTTGCTGTCCTTGCCCGCTTTGAGGATGCTGGTCGCGGCGGGGATGGTATAGCTCGGGATCTGCTTCTGGATGGTGAACACGACGAAGGCCTGGTCCGGAACCGAAGGACCGGGCGACAGGTTCAGCACCTGTTGAAAAAAGAAGTTCAGTTGTTTTGCGGTGAGACCGTTGAGGTCCTTCACCACCTTCTGATACTGGGACAGAAACGCATACAACACGGCGAGGTGCGGGGGGGTGTCGGCCTGGCCGTTGTTCTTTAGTAGTGTATAGAGCTTTTTATTTACGAGATCCGCTACGCCAGTAGCGCCGGTATCGACGACATCGGCGAAAGCGTTCACGATGTCCGAAAGGGCAGCCTGGACCACGAGCAGCTGGCTTCGGGTACTCGGCACCGCGTAGGAGAAGTCGGATTCGTATGCCGACAGCTGTGCGGGAGTGAGCCCCCAAACGGGGTTCGCGGTCAGCCCGGACAGGTCGGGCGGCTGGATGCTCCAGCCAAATACGGCGGTGTTCAGCCAGCTCAGGTAGGCTTGCATGGGGGACAGCAGACGGTCCCTGATGGCGGTATTCAGCTGTGACTCGACGGACAGGCCGGTGTTTGCCAGCAAGGTCGACCATTGCTGCAGCGGCCAGATCGCCGTATAATATACCTGGAGGAAAAGCAGCTGCAGACCGTTCGGGTCGGGGTTGCGGCTGAATTGGGTGACCGCGGTTGCCATGCTGTTTCTGATCTGTTCGCCGGTCGTCGTGTCGATCTGGCTCAGCTGGAAAGGCAGATGGCTTTGAAAAAAAGAACGCCAGTTTGTCGTCGAACCGTCGTCGCGATAAAATTTTATCTGCCCGGCAAGACCTGAAAAATAGTTGAGCAAATCGGACATCTTCCGGCCGTCGATGGGCGTGCTGCTCCCGCTCAGGTTGTCCGGTGTCCGGTCCGACTTGCCGGTGCCCGGATCTTGCAGGAAAGGATGTTCTAAATGGTCGCAGCTGTACATGAACGATGTTTTGTGCAATACGGATTATCGTCAGACGCCCTGGAGCGCCTCATTGCTAAAGTAATTGTATACATAGTTGAGCCTCGAGTTGGTCTGGGCGATACTGTAGTTAATGGTGATCTGCAGCAGTCCCTGCATAAGCGTCGGCGAATTGGATGAGGTAATATCCACGCTGATCAGGCTGATCCGGGTTTCATAATACAGGATCGCGTTCCGGACCCTGTCCTTCAGATAACCGATCATGTGCGGCGATAACGGATCGAACAAATAAGGGCGCAGATCGCAACCAAACGTCGGCTCCATTACGCGTTCACCCAACGCCGTCGACAGCAGGATATTCAGGCTTTGATTGATGTCCACCTCATCGCTTACCATAACAGGGCCGTTGACCCCGGGGTCGAATTGGGGCGGGAACTGCCAGCCGGTGCCCAAAAAAGAATTGAATGTCGCCATAGTGTCGTTTTAATTGATCATTACCGTTGTGGCCTGGATGGTTGCCGAGGTCTGACCCATCAGGCTTGCCGTAAGGCCGCTTGCGCTGAATTGTGTACCCGCGGACAGGCTCACCTGCCCGGCGGTTGCATTGATCGAAATATTGCCGGTACCCGCGGTGATGGTGATCCCGGAGGAATCCATCGTGATCGAATTTTGGTTCGGGTCGCTGATCGAAATCTGGCCGCCGTTGTCATCGAGCACGATGCTGCGTTGACCAGGGGTGTCGATCGTTATTTTTTTGTTGTCGTCGTCGAACGTGATGTGCATCTGGCTTCGGGTCGTGAAGCCTTTTATATTGTTGGCGTCCTCGGTTGGATGGGGGGCGGGTTTCGCGCTGCTGTTCAGCATCCCGAGCACTACCGCTTCGCCGGGGTCGTCATTGATAAACCCGACGATCACTTCGTCGCCGATCTCCGGCCGGAAAAAGGCGCCCCGCTGATTGCCCGCGTCGAGGCTGGCGATCCGCACCCAGATCCCGGTGGCGTTGTTGTCTACCATCGGCAGTTTTACCTGGATCCGGTCCTGTCCATCCGGATCGCCGGCGAGCTTTACGGTGACGCCGATCTGTAAACCCCGGATCCCGCCGCGCAATCCAGCCGCTTCGGGGTCGTTGAGGTCCGGATATAATTCCGCATAGCGCCGGTTGTCAAGCCCGAACTGGATATGGGTGTCCCACATCCCGTCGCCTACTTCATGCCGGATCGCGGTCACAAAAACATTTCCGTTGAACCGGGCGCCTACGCCGGTCACCGTGACGAGATCTCCCGGCTTCACGCCGGAATAGCCGGTACATTTCGCGCGGCCGCAGATCTTGGCCAGGAGGCTCCGTTGTTTCTGCGCATTCACCCATGCCTGAAGTTCCGGCGCTGTCAGATAGCCGCTGTGGTGCAGCTCGAAGCTTGTGGGACTTACGATGGCTGCGAGGTCGGAGCTCTTGATATTCCCCGGTTCGGTCCAGGACGAGATCGAAGAGGTGTCGGCTTCGAATACCTGCTGGTTGTGATAGTCCCAGGACTGGGCTTCCACTTTCTGGTATTGGTTGCGGGCATCCATCTCCGCTTCGAATTCCAGCAGCGAGGAGCCGAATGCAACCTGCACCACGGGCTGGGTCCCGGTCTGCGGCACGGCGATATTCACGGTCCCATCGATCACGTTGACCAGCATATTGTTTGCCTCCGCGCGCATCAGCATGAAATCCCAGTCGGTGCAATGGTGCTGTACCAGCTCTTCGCGTTGGAGCTTGCTGTCCGCCATGTTACAGGTCAAATGCTGGTAGGAGTTGACGAGGGTATCGATGAGATCGCTGTCTTTCTGGTTCACGTAATACCGGCTATGGCGGCCGACTGTCATGCGTACCACCTCATCGCGGCATTCGAGCATCAGCTCGCTGAGACCGTTTTCCCGCACCCGGATCGCGTGGCGGATGATGATGCCCTGGAAGACCTGCGTATTTGTCCCGTCGCGGCCCAGCTTTACGGCAAGCGGGGTTCCGGGCACAAAATCGTTCGATTCGCTTAGTGCAAAGGTCCGTTGGGAGGGGTCACCGTCCTTGAAGACCAGGCGGGCGGCGGGTACGCGGTTCATCTCGCGGGTCACGGTGAGGGAGAGCAGCTCATAGACCGGATTGGCTACCTGGCCGTTGATCAGGACCTGGTAGGTCACGACGTTGTGCTGTGAGGTATTTGGTATGAAGAGCTGTTGGGGCATTAGAGGATGGATTGGGTGCTGGCTGATTGAGTGTTGTCGTTTTGGGCAAAGGGTGGGAAATAAAGCATCGTGGGCAGCGGGATGTTTCGGATTGACACGAGGTTATTGACGCGGCCGACCTGCAAAAGAAAATCCGGATCGCCGTATTGCTGGTAGGTCAGCAGATCCAGGCGTTCGCCGCGCTGGGCCGTATGACGTTTGGTCAGGTCCGGCGAGTGCATCTCGTTGGCGATGATCCTTGCCTGGTCCGATTCGGACATCTTGAATGTTGCGCTGATCTTTACGCGAAGCGGATCGCCGTTTGGCTGGAAAAGGGTATGATTGACCGTGACATCGGAAACCTGACCGGGGAAACGCACTTCCGGCCCCCAAATGATGATGACATAATTTGGTTTATGGGTATCGCCGTTGAACGCGTACACGCATTTCATAAACGCAGTAAGCTGGTCATGAACCGAGACTCCCACGAATTGCTGGGCATAGTTCTGGATCGTTCCTGTTCCATCGAGCACGAAATCCAGCTTCAGCTCCTGCGGGGAGCTCGATTTGTAACCCGGTTGTGTGCCTGGCTGGCCGTGACCTGTTCGCTCGTCGAGGTCCACTTTGTAGTTCTTTGAGAACAACTCCGGGTTGACCGGAACGGTAAAGAGCAGGTCGTCCAGTTCATCCGAAAAGTCCTTGTCGGAGAAGGCGTGGATCACCATCTTGGTGAGTGCATTGTCGCTCATGGAAACGCTATCGCTCATAACGTGTTTTTAGGATCTCCGTCATTCGATCAATACAAGCCTGGATCAACAGTTCGTTTGTCCCTACCTGGTTGTTTTGTGCCGGCGCCGGCGGCGGCTTACCCGGGCTGCCTGTATCCTGCTGAACGGTGGCCTTGATGATCAGCTCGCGAATTTCGATCGGCATGGCTCATGAATTTATTTTCGTATATATCAAATGGTTATAGTTCAACTCCATTGTTTCGATCAGCACGGTGCCTTCCATCGCGTTCAGCTCCCCGATCTTCCAACTTAGCGGCCACACGTTGTCGACCTGCCAGTGCACCATACTGTTATGGTTTTGGTCCAGCAGGTGAATGGTCACCAGTTTGAACGGAATGAAACTGTCGTTTTGAAATGCCGCCTTGAACTGATCGGTCAGTGTGGAATCTCCCGGCATCAACAGACCGCGTTTCAGTACCAGTGGCCCGAACTTCCGTCTCACCGGCAGGTTATGCGTGAACAGGTTCTCTCCGCCTTCTTTCAGCGGCTCGGTCTCCATGGTGGAATCCAGACCGGTCACGCTTTGGAAATGGATGTCCACGCTGGTCCCGCTGAGGTCAAACGAGAATTGCACCCTGAAATGGAAGTTGACCGTTTGATACGGGGAGAAAGCCATTTTACGGTGCTTCGTTGATGGTTAACCCTTCATGTACCAGCTCCATCGATTCGATGGCCACTTCGTTGGCGTCGGCCTTCAGGTCGGTGGATTGGATCTTTGTCGGCCAGGCGTTTGCGAGGCTCCAGCTGATGATCGGTTTGTGCGTTTCATCCATCAGCTGAATGAGTACGTTGACCCGCAAGGTGCCTGCTTTGTCCTGGAACAGATAGGTTTGCTTCCACCATTCGAAGTAATCGAAATCGCCGAGGAAGGTTCCCCGCTTCATCGTGATATTGCTGTATTTCGTCATCCCCGGTTGTTTGCTCTTGTTGTACTTGATGCTGTTGCCTTCGCGGTATTCGATGACTTCCGTTTCGAAATCCAGACCGGTCACTTCTGTAAAACCCATGCGGGTCTTCCCCCAGGTTACCTGAAAATGGAATTTCGGTAAGGGATATGTCTTTGTAGGATCTGCCATATTATTTGTTTTATTGTGTTATAAAATATGCGGTGACGATTTATTAGCTGTAGCGAACCGAGGGTAGTACTTCCTTGATGCCGCTGGTCAAACCGAGCTGGACCATCGTCAGGTGGTTGATGTCTCCGGTCACGCGTGTCTGATCGTCCGTGAGTTGTTTGACCAGTTTTTTCTCCGATTTGTAGAGCTCGGCGATCTCGAAGACGTAGCCTTCGTTGCAGAGCGGGAGCTTCAGGATCGGGTCGAGCCAGAAAGGATCGGGCATATTTGGCGGCGGGGCTCCCTTGCGTGCAGGATCAGCAGCCCAGAAACCCTCTTCACAGGAAATGTTGCAGCCCAGTGTATCCCTCCAGATCCCGATCAACTTCTTATAGCCGTGACCCTGGTCACAGATCTGATCGTGCAGCCCGACGGCGGCGCTGAACACGGTTATTACCTGCTGGATCAGCGTATCGCGCATAGCCGTGATGGCCGTCAGGGCTGTCCCGAAATTGCTTAGGGTCAGGCCGATACCTGTGGTCAATGAAAGCGCGGGGTTATTAAGCGCCTTTAGGCAGGTGATGATCCGGTCATATCTGAATTGGAGCTCGTCGACGGTGCCGAAGAAATCCCGGACCATACAGACCAGCAGTTCGATGCCCTGCCGGGTATATTCTGTGTTGCGGCAGACCACGATCAGTTGACCTTCGATGAGTTCCAGCTGGGCGCAGATCTTGAGGGCAAGGTCGTTGGCGAGGACCAGTTCGGAATTCCAGGTCGACAGGCGGTTGAGCCGGTCGGTTGCTGCCTGGAGATGTTTGTTGATAAATGTGAGCTCGCTTTGGCGATCGGCCAGTATCCGGTTGACATGGTTGAGCTCATGTTGCCAGGTGTTGTAACAGCAATCGGGGTCCTGGCCGGACGGCGGTTGTTTTGGGTCCCTGTCGGGCGGGCAGCAGGCGACTTTTTTTTCGTCCAGCGGGAGGTCTTTGGGATATATTAATTTGTTGAGCATTGTTATTGATTTTTATTTTTTAGGTAGTGGGTGCGGTTGTACCGGCCGGGGCGGTGGGAGGTGGCGCGACATAAGGTGGGGCGCCCGGATAGTCGACCTTGACCTTTTCGCCGATCCGGCAGATCCGGCATTCGCATTCGCGCAGCCGGGCCTCCGGCGCGACGGGGATGAGGGGAGCCGCGCAACCGCAGCGTGCATCGCAAAGGAATTCCACGGTATGATGGGCGCCGCTGTAAATGCTGATCTTGTTGAAATTGTCGACGCCGGCCTTTGTGCAGTCCTGTGCGGCGGTTACGAGATCAGTCTGGGTCTGCTTCAGATCCGTGGATCGTGCCGCCACCGTCTTCTGGATCTGTTGGACAAAGTTGGTGGATGCGGTGGACAGCTGCCCCTGGAGCGTGGTGAGCGCTGCGACGTTGGAAAAGGTATGGATACCCGTTACATCCGCCGAACTCTGGATGAGGTAGTCGATATCGAAGACCAGGGACATCCGGGTGATCGCGATCAGCTCGTTGTAGAGCAAGGCCGTATCCCTGCAGGAATCGGGGCGATCCTTCGGCACTTTGATCGGCGGATTGCATTTCTCGACGTTCTCGCCCGTCAGCAGGGACCATTGTGTGGCATTGGACTGGTCGTTCTTATAGTTCTCAAGATCGGAAGCCCGGTCCCGGAGGGTGACGACAAGCGCCTTTAGTTTTTTGAGATTACTGGTCAGGCCGGTTGCGGCGGAGAGCGTGTTGTAAAGGGTTCCATAGAGGGTGTTGTAATTCGCGACGTTTGTCGTCAGGCTGGCATTGCCTGTCGTCAGCTCGGTGTCGAGGCAGAGATCGAGGTCCCTGTAGAGACGGTAATTCTTTTCTGTCCACTCGAATAGTTCTTTCCGCTTTTTATAAACAGTCACCGAGTTGTCGTAGGCCGTCATGGCCGCGTTGTGGTCTTTCCTGGCGTTCTCCAGGGCGGTGCACCAGGTATCCCTGGCCGCGATGAAGCTTTTTTCCGTCGGTGTATGTCTGTCCGAGGTCGGGCCCGGGGGAGCCGGGGCGTTGGCGGATGGTGCGGGTGAACTCCCGCCGGTAGTTTGATTTCGGATTTGCTGGGCCATATTGCTACAATTTTTTTAGATGAATAAAATGTTATCAGGATTGCGGTGGCATGAGCTGTTCGAATTGCAGGACGATAAATTCTGCGGGTCTTACGACGGCGAGTTGGATCAGGACGATCATCCGTCCATCCAGCACATCCTGTTGGGTCATGGTTATGCCCAGTCCGACCTGGACTACGTAGGCGTCCTTTGTGGTGCTGCCCATCAGGGCGCCCTGACGCCACAACTCGGTCAGATAGCTGCTGATCATCGCCGTTACTTTTGTCCAGGTATTGACATCGTTTGTCTCGAATACAAAGGGCTCCAGCGCATTCTTGATGGATTGCTCCACCATGAAAAAGAAGCGTCGGACGGAGATGTACCGCCATTCGTTATCGTTACCGGCCAGGGTGCGGGCTCCCCAAACGATCGCCGAGCCTCTGCCCGGGAAGCTTCTGATCGCGTTGATCGACATCCCGGTGGTTGCATCGACGTTGAGGCCCCCCTGGTCAAAGGCGCTAACCTGTTGTTCGACATCCACGGCATCCGTGACGGAGGTATTTGCCGGCGCTTTCCATACGCCGAATGTGTCGTCTGTCGCCGCATAAATGCCCACCATGGCGGGCGCCGCGGGCATCAGCATTTCCAGTTGGTTTTTCAGGTAGCTGTCCGCCTGGTTGTACAACTGGTTGTTGACGGACTTTAGCTGGATCATTGTTGTGGCCGCCACCGAACCCGCCGGTATGGAGTTGACGACGATCTGCGTATAGTCGAGGTTGAAGGAAAGCGTGGTCAGGAGCCGGGGGAAATAAACCGCTCCGAATTTGTAGTTCTCCGGAGAAGGCGCGGGAACCTGTAAACCCGGGAAGGTGGAGTTGGCGCCGCCGGTGGGGTCCTGAGCATTTCGCAGGAACTGAACGTCCTGTTGCCAGGTATTCTGGGGGGTGCGATAGAGGTCCATGACCGCCATGCGGTTTTGCATTTTGATGCAGTGTGCCAGCACGGCGTTTTGGAGACTATAATAGGTTGATGCCACCGGAAGGCCCAGTGCATCGGGACAGACGACGAGGGTGATATCGTTGTGCTGTTCGAGCACGGGGCAGAAAAGCTTCGAAACGGGGTCCAGGTAGTCGGTCACGTTGACCTGGTTTGCGCTGTTGTATGGCGCGATCGACAGGATGTAACACATGGAGCCACCGTTGTCGAAGTAAAACTGGGCCGCATAATACATCAGGTATTTGGAAAGCTTTGCCGGGTCTGTTTTTGCCGTGATGAGCGGCGTTGTTTGGGTATTATCGATCGTAACCACCAGACCGGGCTCGAGCAAGGCTGTCCCGAAATAATTGATGTAGTCCAACATGCTTTCTATGGGGAATGGCACTCCCGTCAGGGGTTTGATGCCTTGCATCGCCGTTTGGGTATAGCCCACGAACACAGGGACCGCCGTTGGCACCGAGACGATGTCTTGCGGGATCACCGGGATCTCCTGTATATAGACGCCCGGGGTGGCAAGATTGTTAAGATTTGTTGTTGTAGCCATGTTTATGTTTTTAAGAATTGTTTGATGTGGTTGCGGCTGCAAAAAGAGACGATAGCGGCACCATGATCAGCGAACAAAGCTGGTTGGCGCTGGATACCATCGGGTTGTCCGGTTCCGGGCCCGGCAGGTAGACCGTACCCGGCGGACCCGGGGGATTTCCCTTTGTGGGCCACTGGTTCGGGATAAAGAAATAGGGCATATAGGTCAGCGGCACGGGCTGTATGCTGATCAGATCGTTTGCGGATTGCGTGAGGATGTTGGCCAGGCTTGATGCCGCCTGGATCTTGGTTGCCGTACCGCTGTTGCAGCGAAATAAGCGGAATGTAGGCAGGCTTTTGCAACGGATCTGGAAGACGGGTGTGGTCGCAGCCAATTGGCCGTTGGCGCCGAGGAGGGAATAGTTGGCTCCGCTTACGGACGCCTGAATCTGGATGAGGCCCCAGCAGCCGACTAGCTCGGTTGAATCCTGATAAAAGATGAGGGAGAACGTTTTGTTGTAGTTGGTACCGGTCACGCTCAGGGTATACAAAATCGGGTCGCTGAGACCGGCGCTTGGAAGCGTGTTGACTGAAAGCGGATTGCCTTGCGCGTCGACCGAAAAGTCCAGCGCTACGGTGGTCAGCGGGGTTGTCGAGCTGCTGATGACGGTTTTCACCGTGGCGCCGGTGGAATCTTTCAGTGTAAAGGTCGCGTTTGTGACCGTGCTGCCCGACTGGAAGCTATAATTGAATTGAAGGCCCACGAGGAGGCGGTCCGTCTCGTTGACGAGGTTGTCGGTGGCGCCCGCGTTCCCGAAGGATGCCGCGGTGGCGCCGGCGGTATAGTAGGCGAACTGGATGGGGCTTTTGGCATTTGACGGATCATTGACCAGCTCGCCTTGATCGTAGGGATAGGTGCTGGGGTTTTGTTTTGCGGGGACGGGATTGGAAAGCGAGGGGAATGTTTTGGCGCCGGTGAGCGTACTGTTGCAGAAATAATAAAGGCTTTGGATTTCCCGGTGCATTCGACCGTTGCTGATGGCGGCGAGATCGCCGCCGGGGGATTGGATCAGGAAAAGCAGGTTACAGGTAGTGGCCATGGGTATGGCGGGGGTGGGCCCGGTGACTTTCGCCGCGACTTTAAATCCGGTATATGTATTGATCAACCGAAGTTGTTGGTTCCGGAAGACAGTCTGGGTGAGAGCGGGCAGTACAAAGTTTGCCAGCTTGCCAATGGATGGCCGGCCCTGCGCCTGTCGTGTGGAAACGTAGGCGCCGGCATTCGAAATATTGGCCGTGTCGAAAACCGAGGTTTGGTCGGCATCGGTCAGATAAAATTCGTGCAGGAGTTGCACTTCGAATAGTACATTATATAGGTCAGCGGTCATAATCCAGGATCGGTTTGCGTCTTATAGGGCAGGGCTGATATCGGTGTCGATTTCCAGGATCACCGGTGTTGTCCGGATGATATTTCGTTCGGTTATCGCTACCAGTCGCAGCTTGTACATCACGAAGGGTACTTGTCTACCGCCGAGCGAACCCCATAAATGGTTTAGCTGCTCGAAGGTCAGGGTATACAGTTCCAGGGTAAACCAGAGGTTGAGCAGATCGGAGCTCGCGGTGTTGGTGATTCCCACGCTGCTGTCGCCGATGGTCGTCTGACTGGAGAACGAATTCTTGCTTTGCAGGAATTGGATCACATACGAGATCCGTTGCAGACCGGAAATATATTGGGTCGCGCCGGCGTAGTTGCTTGTAAAGAGTACGTAGAGATTCAGGTATACGGGTGGATTGAGGTAGATGGTGCCGGTGGGTGGATTTCGCAGGCGGGATCGCTGATTCTTTAACGTGCTTTCTTCTTCGACGTTCACCACCGAGATGACGATCTTGCCGGTGAGGTTATCGCCGCTACTGGTTTCCAGCATGGCGATGTTGTCGACCGTCACTTCTGTCGATGAGGACAGGTCGTGGCTCGAAAGATAGTTGTTGAGCTCCGATTGGATCAATAAAAGGGCCTTATCAATCATGCGATGCGATTGAATGGAAGTTTACGGCAATACGATTGCTATAGGGTACATGGTCAGATGTACGCAGGCGGATGCACGGGGTAACGTAGGAGAGAGCAGGCGATGTAGATAGATGTAGGGCTGATGCGGTTTTACAAGGAGAGTTGAATCACGAATTGTTCAGGATTCATCGCGAAGGTTAAAAATTAATTTTAAAAAAAAAAGAGTAAAAACACCTTTTTTTTCGGGCGTGCGACGCGTATTTTTTCTGGGAATGTTCCGAAATGGCGGTTAAATTTTTTTGGCGACGGCGGTGTGGTGTGCTTATTCGCCGAGGAAGTCGCCGAGTTCGCGGCGGTCTTTTTTTGTCGGGCGACCGATCTTGCTTTGACGTTTGCCGGTGTTGAAACTGGCGGCCTGGTATTGGAGACGTTCGATCTCTTCGGCGGGGGTGATGTCGATATAATAATTAATGGCCTGGGCGTATTGGAGGCGATGGTCGAGGAGGGCGGTGACTTTTATGCGCCAGCGTTTTTGCTTCGGTCTTTACTTCGTACTCATCGCCGACGCTGACGTTGCGGGCGGCTTTGGCGGCGATGCCGTTGAATTTTACCTTGCCCTTGTCGCAGGCTTCGGCGGCTTCGGTCCGGGTCTTGAAGAGGCGGATGGACCAAAGGTATTTGTCGAGGCGGATTTTTTCTTTTGAGGGCATATTCGGGCGCGGCGATGGCCGAAGAGCAAAATTACTTAAATTGTTGGATGTCTTCGTTATCGAGAAGGAGGTTTATTGGTCTGGCGGCTGTGGCGGTCGGGGGATGGCCTGCGGCGGTGCGTGCTGCCGCGGCGGCGCGGGTTGGTGCTGTGGCAGGGACGGATATTGGTTTGCAACTTTATAGCGTACGCGACGAGATGAACCGGGATGCGGCGGGGACGCTCAAAAAGTTAAAAGAGATTGGTTATACACAGGTTGAACACGCTGGGTATTGGAAAGGGAAGTTCTATGGCTATCCGGCAAAGGAATTTGCGACGCTGTTGGGAGGTATCGGGCTTGACATGATTAGCGGGCATGTGGCGATTCAGGCGACGGATTATAACGACGGGTCGAAGGAGTTCAGCGCGGACTGGCGGGAGGCGGTGGTGTCGGCTGCTACGGCGGGTCAACGGTATATCATAACGCCGGGTTTTCCCGAGTCCTGGCGGAAAGACAGGGATACGGTTCTGCGTTATCTGGAAGTCTTCAACGCGTGTGGCTCCTTTTGCAAGAGCTTGGGCGTGAAATTCGGCTATCACAATCATACGATGGAGTTTGACCGGGTGTATTCCGGGGCAACGCTCTATGAGCTGATCCTGGAGTATACGGATCCTTCGCTGGTGGCCCTGCAGCTTGACGTGGGGCTTCTTTATGCAGCGGGCGTGGATCCACAGAAGATGATCAGCGGACCATTCGGGTCGGTTTGAGCTCATGCATGTTAAGGACGAGTTTCGCAAACCGGGGGGAGGGGAGCGGGGGCAGGGGTATGAAAGTACTGTTTTGGGCCAGGGGGAATTAAAGCTGGCGGAGATCGTGCGGCTGGGGCAGGATACGGGTGGGGTGAAATATTTTCTTGTCGAGCAGGAGTCGTTTGGGGAATTGCCGGAATTGGAATGCGCACGGAAAGATTATCAGTTTATGAAGACGTTGTTTTAATCATGGCGTTAAAACCATATTATTCAAGTAAGGACCGGCGGGTTGCGATCTTCCGGGCGGATGCGGTGGCGCTCCTGCGAAGTCTTGACGCGGATTCAGTGGATGTAATTGTGACGGACCCGGCGTATTCGGGGATGAACCAGCGGCTGAAACTGGGAAGCGGGAAGATCATCGGGCGGTATAAAGACGCGGGGCAGGCGGGGGCAAAATGGTTTGAAGAATTTCATGACACGGAGGAGAATTATCGCGTTTTTTTGAAGGAGTGTTATCGGGTCCTGCGGCGGGATACGCATATTTATTTGATGTTTGATTCGTATTCGCTGCTGACGCTGGGGCCGGTGGTGAGGGAATTTTTTGAAGTGAAAAATATCCTGTGCTGGGATAAGGCGAGTATCGGGATGGGGCATTATTTCCGGCGGCGGCATGAGTTTATTGTTTTCGCGAGTAAGGGAAAGCGGCCGTTGAACTCCAAGAGTATTCCGGATGTGTGGAAGATCCGGCGGATCGTGAAGGCGGCGTATCCGACACAGAAGCCGACGGAGATTTTTGAGCTGATGTTGCGGGGGAGCGTGTCTCCCGGGTCGGTGGTGTGCGACCCTTTTATGGGAAGTGGGTCGTCGGCGATCGCGGCGTTGCGGTGCGGGTGTAGTTGGGTCGGGGGGGATATTTCGGCAAGGGCGGTGGAGTTTGCAAAGGAAAGGGTTGAAGGGTTTATGGATGGGAAGGGGGATATTTATCAGGCGGGGTCGCAGGTGAGTGATGATGGGGTGATGGGGGAGTTGTTGGGGACAGGCGGACGTGCAGAATAATCGCGCGCGCGTGCAATGATCGCGCGCACGCGAAAATGTAATAAAATTTTAGATTCAAAATTCGGGCGGCGCAAAAAAGGGTGAAAAAACGGTGATATAAAAGTTTTTTCACTTATAGCGTTGTTGGAAAAAAAAATTCCCCTTAGTATTGTATTGAAATTATTCTTCTCCCACTATTCCTTTTTAAAAGCATTCGCAGCCGTATCTGTTCCTACCCGCTTTTTTAGTAACCATTATAAACTGTCCAACCTATGTACCTTGTTCCTGTGAGCGCCTGCCAAAGGTCAATCCTTCTTATCTTTTGTTGCTGGCTTTCCATTGGCCTGAGCGCTCAAACACCAGATTCTACACTTTCAAAGATCTCAGACCTCCCCTCCCGGCTATTTGACCGGATCGAAAAAAAGACTGCAAGCCTCAATCAGCAGCTGAACGATCAGACGCAGAAATACGTTCGGCGAATGATCCGCCAGGAAGACCGGCTGAGGAACCGGCTGAGTAAAATGGATTCCGCTGGGGCGGCGCAGCTTTTTGCCAATACCGGTCAGCGGTATGGCGCGTTGGCGGGCAGGCTGCAACAGGATACCGGCAGGCAGAACCTTTTGATCCAGGGTGTCTATAGGCCTTATACCAACTCGACGCAGATGGTCATGGCGTTCATGCAGGGAAAAGCGCAATCGGCAAGCGGTCAGCTTCAGTCCGCCCCGACTGAACTGCAAGGCGTAACAAGCAACGTAACAACCAAATTGCAGACCGTTACCGGTAAGCTCCAGGGCGCAACAAGCGAGCTTCAGGCTTTGCAGGCCAAACTGCAGGACGCCAATGTGCTTCAACAGTATATGCAGCAGCGCCAACAGATGATCCAGCAATATCTGAGCAAGTACGCTCAACTGCCTTCCGGGATCAGCAACACATTCAACCAATACAAAGCGCAAGTCTACTATTACAAACAACAAGTCGACGTCTACAAGGACATGTTGAATGACCCCGACAAGCTGCTGCAGACGGCACTGTCCGTACTGGACAAAGTGCCGGCTTTCAACAATTTCGTCAAAAGTCATAGTATGCTGTCACCATTCATTCCCGAAGGGGCCGCGCCGCCGGTAACTGCCAATTCCGGTAAACCAGGCCAGGGCTTGCCCAGCAGGAGCCAAGTGCTGGCAACTCTCCAGGAACAAATGGGCGGGAAGACCGGCCCAAGCGCCGAGGCATTGGCTAAGCAAAAAATTCAATCTGCAACCGGACCGGGATCAGGGTCGGGGTCCGGATCAGGCGCCGGCTCCGGATCGTCATCGGCGATGGGATCGATGGCATCGATCTCAGCACTGGCCGGAAGCCTTCCGGGGCTGGGCGGCAGCGGGAAGCGGAAGCATCGGCAGCGGCACAACAGGCGCTTCATCCGGTCCCGGCTTCCAGCCGAATTCACAAAAGGGCAGACCGCTATGGTGCCGGCTTGAATTTGGGGTCAACCTGCAAAATCTGCCAAGCACAAATTTCTATCCTACCACGACGGATCTCGGGGTCTCGCTTGGGTATAAGCTGAACGATAAGAACCGGATCGGCATTGGGGCCAGCTATAAGATCGGCTGGGCGGGCAATCTCCAACATCTCCAGGTTAGTAGCCAGGGCGCCTCGGTCCGAAGTTTCCTCGACATCCGGATCAAAGACAGCTGGTTTGCCAGCGGTGGGCTGGAGTACAACTACCAGCAGCCGGTTTATACCATCCATTTGCTCCGCAGCCTGGACAATTGGCAGCCGGCGGGATTGATAGGAGTCAGCAAGATCGTCTCCGTGAATTCAAAGGTTTTAAAAAATGCCAAGCTGCAGTTCCTGTGGAACTTCCTGAGTTCCTACACGATCCCTCAAACCCAGCCCTTTATATTCAGGGTGGGCTATAGTTTCTAAAATAAAATTTCAAGATTAAAGGCTACCAATATGTCAGCTAAGAAGCTCATTTTCCTTTTGACCGTGTCGGTCTACCTATTCGTCCTCCCATTACGCTCGTTGGCGCAGGTGAATCTTCAGACCGGCAGCGCGGTATTCTCCATTCCGATGTTCAACTGGGAGGATGACAAAAGCTCGCTAAAGACGATGGTATCGTTGAATTATAACTCCGGGAGCGGATTAAAGGTTAACGACGTCGCTTCCAATGAGGGTCAGGGTTGGAGCCTGACCGCCGGCGGGGTGATCACCCGGTTGCAGGTAGGCGAGCCCGATGACCAGCGAGCTTATTCCGGCGCCTATCCAAGCTATGGAGACCGTGACATAACGAGATATCCAGCGGGGTATCTGTATAATAAAGGGGCCGTCGCCAACGGCTGCCCGAACGCATTGACAAAATACCCGATCTACGGTGGCCAGAATGAGGTCTATGCGCAGAAGACCGTGACCGGACAGGATTTGCAAATGGATTATTTCTCTTTCTCATTCAACGGAAGGAGTGGGCTTTTTGTGATCGACACCGTTGGCGGCTGGCATGGCGTCCCGCTGGGTGACACCAAGATGCAGATCTCGCTTCAGGTGGATACCACGATGATCTCTCAAGGCATTCGAACGACCATCACCTCCTTTACGATAACCGATGTCGACGGGCTGATCTATAAATTCACGCTTCACGGGCTTACCCGGCTGCTGAAGGACATCTATTCAAGCGGGGATGGTTCCAAAATCGCCGGCGCACCAAAAGTCAGCAATGGTGGTGTCTATTGCCAATCCGCGTTCGACCTGGGCCCCACCGCTTCGCCCTGGATCAACACGAACATGGCTTACCCGTATATCATCAGCAACTGGTACCTGTCCGAGATCGACGATCCATTCACTTCCCGCAAGATTACTTTTACGTATAACACCATGAACTTAAGCGTTCCGGTCGGTTATGATTTCAACTATACCGCCAGCACGGATAATTTTATGACGATCACTTACAAAAAATCGATGACCACGACGCTGGATATTGCCTCCATCACCTGCCCGGACGGTCATACAGTCAATTTCAATTATTCCAACGCCTCCCGCTACGATTATCCCGGCGAGCATGCCTTAGCCAGTGTAGGCGTCCTTTACGACGCCAGATACATTTCCCAATATCAGTTGAATACTACTTACTTTATTTTGAACCGGTATGGTAATCCAACCACGGCGTATCAGCAGAGCGTCGCCCGATTATGTCTTCGGTCGGTCAAACGGATCGCTGTGGATCTAAAGGAGGATGAACAGCCTTACCAATTCGACTACTATACCGCCACCGGTACGGGTACCAGCGATGATGTCGTTCCGCCGCCCTTTACTTACGCGAAGGATATCTGGGGTTATTACAACGGCAACAACAGTGTCGCCTATGACGGAACCGCTATTAACCTTACCTACACTATACCCTATGCTAATCTAAATTTTAATCAGCTCAAGGGTTTGTGTTTTCAGAGTTCCACCGTGACGGGGATTAATTACAATGCGAAGTCGCAATATGCGCAGAATGGCTTGTTGAAAGAGATCATTTACCCCACCGGAGGGTCAATTACTTTTGCCTATGCACAGAATACCGGTACATTCCTTGCTAGCCCCGCCACCACGCGAACGCTCGGGGGCGTCCATGTTGACACCACTATTACCACGGACGGCGGCTATTCCAACGGATGCAGCAACCCGATGGTCACGCGATACAATTATGTGATGAACGGGCCCGGGAGCGCTTCGTCGCTTTGGGGTATCGAAACGCCTGTCAATTCGGTAGTGAGCAACAATAGCTGGGAGGAAGAGCACTGGACAATACATTTCTCCTGGTCGAATCCTACTGGTGAATGTCTCTGGCATTTCGTGTACCCGGGTATCCTGTCACAGTATGAAGCGATAAGTCTCGAAGGATTTCAAAAGTTTATGACGGCTATCGGCCCGGCGTTGGGCATCCTGTCGGTCGCGTGCACTGTCATGGATGTCATCAATGTGATCAACGCTGCCAGCACCATGACCATAATCGGCATCATCCTGGACGTGATCTCGGCTGTCGTTACCTACATTATTACCTGCCAGCAGAAATCGAAATATACCCCAGCAACGATCTACTACAATTTCGATCTTAACCAGGCGGCACCCCTTCCTGCACAATTTAAGCGGGTGGAGATAACGCAAATGCCCGCAACGGTCGGAAAGACGGTGGTGCAATTCACTTATGGGGATCCCAATGACCCCAGAGCCACGGCTAATCCCCCAGACCCGAACTACTATCCCCTTTGGTTTACGGATGGGTCGAATACCGCGCTTTCGGCCAAGCAACGATTCGCTCCCTGGGCTTACGGACTGCCGACCTATACGGACGTTTATGACGTAAACGGGAACCTGATCAGGGAGACCCAGAATGTCTATGATTGGAGCTATGTACAAGAGGCGGTGCTCAGTCTGCCCCTTTGCCCCTGTCCCAAGTATGACCCGCCGGTCCAATCGTGCAAGTGCCAGGTGATCAACAATTATTCAGAGCGGTCGGATTGGTGGGGAAGTGATGCTCCGTCCTATCTCGCCCAATCGAGCCCGGATATGCTGGTTGATTTTTATAGCTTTTACACCGGCCGGGTCAACCTGGATTCGACCTATGAACGGGTTTACCGAACAACCGATCATACCCAATTTGTACAGTCGGAGACCAATTACACGTACAATACCGGCGGTGGTTGTAATCCCGTGATCAGTTGTACGGCCGGCCCCCAGGGCAACTACGAAGTCAACCAGATCACCACCCGGAAAAGCAATGGTGACGTGAATTATAAGAATATCTATTATACCTCGGACTTCAATACAGGCATCTTCGCCACGATGGTTGCGAAAAATGTGGTTGCGCTCCCTATTTCATCGGTAACATCGGTCAAAAAAGCAAACCAGACAAGCGTCAACTATATTACTGAAAAAGTAACGGAGTATACTCAGATCGCCGACAACGAAATCAAACCCTACCGGACCCTGGAGCAACGATTTGCCGCGCCGGTCTCCTCCATTACGCAATATAGCGGACCAACGACTACGAATTATAGCAACTACGCCATTCCGCAGTCCTGGACGTACGACGCCAACAGCAATATTGCTGTTGGCCAGGATGAAGGCGGTCGTGCCATCAGCTATATCTACGATTACCTTGATAAATACGTAGTAGCCACCATTGTTAATTGTAATGCGCCGGTCGATCATCCGGCCTATACCAGCTTTGAAAACTCGGATATGACCCGGAGCGGATGGACGATAGGCGGGACCGCGATATATAACTATAACGTGCCTTCCCCGACCGGCAACAACACCCTGACGCTGCTGTCTTCCGGCGGCACTTCGCTGACGACAACCGCTTCCCTGAATACCGGGGCTGCCTATGTTTTATCCTTCTGGGCCAGCAATTCAAATGTCACCGTGACCGGTGGGGCAACGCTGACCAAATCGGCGCCGGCATACAATGGGTTTACCTATTATGAATACAATATTGCGGCCGGGACGACCAGTGTCGTGCTCAAAAATAATACTGCCACGAATGTCAGCATCGATGAGGTCAGGCTTTATCCATCCTATTCGAAAATGCATACGTTAACGTATGATCCGTTGATCGGAAAAACATCGGAGTGTGATGAGAATAACCGGATCACGTATTACACCTACGATAACCTGAACAGGATGCAACTGGTGGCGGACGAGACGCACAATATCGTAAAGATGTATGAGTTCAATACCGTGTCCGCTGCCAAAGCGACGGGGTGTCCCGCTTCATTTAGCAATAAGGCTATTTCGGAGCTGGCGTACCGGAGCAACTGCGGTGCGGGATATCAGGGCGGCGCGGTTACTTATTCTGTAGCGGCAGGTCAGTTCACGTCGACGATCAGCCAGCAGGATGCCGATATCCAGGCGGAGATCTATATCCTGACAAATGAGTTTAACTATGCTAATGCTAATGGCACTTGCTCCCTGATCTATTATAATGTCGTCGAATCTCAAACGGACACCAGCCAATCGTGCGCCGAAGGTTACTCCGGAGGCTTGGTGACCTATACGGTGCCGGCCGGTACCTATAGTTCGATCATCAGTCAGGCGGATGCCAATCAACAAGCCTTGACCGATATTGCAGCCAACGCCCAGCAGTATGCCAATTCGCCGGTTAACCAAGTGTGCACCGTCGATACCGCTGCCGATTGGGAGTACAATCCGGGGGACGGCGAAACGCCGGCGGACCCATCTTATTGTTTATCGGTCAATGGGCAATTGCCGCCGCACTTGTTCGCTTTCGCGACGGATCTCAATCCCAACAGCCCGACCTACGGACATCAGCAATATTGGGACTATGGGCCAAACAGCGCTTGTCCGGCGAACTATTATTACAACGCCCAAATGAGCCAGGCCTTTACCCGAAACAACTGCGGCACCGGATATCTGGGTAGTACGGTGACGTACACCGTACCGCCGGGCAAATACAGCTCGACCACGAGCCAGGCGGCGGCGAATCAACTGGCCACCAACGATATTAATGCGAATGGGCAGAACTATGCAAATAGCAACGGAACTTGTACCAAAATGGTGTCGATAACGTATACAGACAGCCGAACATTCCAGTATTCGATCCGGTTTACAAACACCAGCACGAACAACGTCTACAATTTTACGGCGAATGCCAGCTCAAGCGGGACATTGGGCCAGGTACCGATCGGGACTTATACAGTTTATATCTGCCCCATCAATAATTACACGCCCAATAATAACTATACCGTTCTTGGTTCGGAACAGCTAAATGTCGTGTGTGCGACGTTTAACAACGTTTCGGTGACGGCGAGCGGCGGCACTATCAGTTTTTTTTAATCGAATAAACTAGCCAACCAGATGAACTCACTAAGAATTTCGAAGCTGATCGGTTTGATCTTGCTTGGCCTTTGCGGATCTAGCCAGGTGCTTCAGGCCCAGGTATGGAATCCTGACCATCAGATCGGGAGTACGTCCGGAACCTATTACTATTCTCCGGGGCAGACACCCGCTGTGCTGGGCGAAATATATATAGCGGTGATCCCGAATGAGTTGCTAAACTATCAATGGTATAGCAGCACGTCGCCTACCACGGGTTTCCTCCCAATATCCAACGCAACATCCCCGAGCTACCAGCCGCCGATAGTGACAATGACATCCGTGACGACGTATTATTTCCGGGTCACCAGCAGTTCAACTGCCATGCCATTGAATGGAATCCTGGTGAGCAGCATCAGTTCCAACATAGTAAAGATAAAAGTGGTTTCGCAGAATTGGGAAGACATCAATTATGCACGGGAACATGAGGTGCTCAATATCGGGATGACGACATGGGAAGAGGTCGATACCATGCAAATCGGATCAAAACTGCAAACGACGACCTATCATGACGGACTTAACCGGGCGGTGGAGAAGGTTAGCAAGCAGACCGCTACGCCCCCAACGGGTTCCAATACCTGGGGCGATATGGTCCAGTTTGCCGAATTCGACGTCTATGGCCGGCGACCGACCGGCTATCTCCCTTATACAACCACGAATCAGCCCGGCAAATACAAGACTTCCCCGTTGACGGACCAGCCTGCCTATTTTTCGAATACGGCTACCTACAATGAGACATCGGCATTCTCGACGGTTACGTTTGACAACAGTCCGGTGAACCGGGTCACCAATGTGAAGAGCCCCGGTTCGTCCTGGGCGGCCAGCGCCGGCAATTCGAATAGTTACGATATGAATACGGCGGCGGACAGTGTGGTGATCCTGGGTACAGACTATGTGCAGGGCGACGCCCCGGTTTATGTCGGCACCTACCCGGTGAATTCGCTCTATAAGCGAACGTTCACGGACGTCAATGGGAATCAGGTCATCGAATACACGGATGTATCCGGACAGCGGATCCTGAGAAAAGAGCAAGTTATTCCATCGCCGGCGACGGGGTACTATGGATGGATCTGCACGTATTTCGTGTATGATGATTTTGGATTGCTTCGGTTCCAGATCCAGCCGATGGGAGTGCAGTATTTGGCAGCCAACGGATGGAGTTTTTCGGGAACCAATGGCTCCACGGTGCTGGCCCAACAGGTATTCGAATACAATTACGACGCCAGGGGCAGGATCACCTGGAAGAAGGCGCCGGGTGCTTCGCCGCTGAACATGTTGTATGATATCCGGGATCGGCTGGTCTTCACGCAGGATGGCCTCCAGGCGGGCTTATCAACACCGCAATGGACAGCCCATTTGTATGATGCACTGGACCGGGAGGTGATCTCAACGCTTTTCAATACGACCGAGACGATCGCCAGCCTTCAAAGCGATATCAACAGTGCCGCCGCCAATACCGCCCTTTCGATCACAGCAGGCGCCAATACGGGCGGCGGTACGGTGAATGTCAATCTTTCCCTTTGCCCGGTCTCGTTGAACAATACCAGTCTGAACAGCTCAACGAGCACGTCGGTCCTGCAATATCAGTTCTACGACAATTACAGTTTCCTGAACGTATTGTCTTTCAATACCAATTACAACAATCTGACCGCCTATGGCACTTCAGACCCGAATGTGATGCCCATCGCGACGTCGTTGCGAACCCAAAGTATGCAGACCGGCGGTATGACCCGGGTCCTTGGAACGAATGTCTTTCTGTCGTCGACCAGCTATTTCGACGAAAAAGGGAGGAATATCCAGGGACTAAGGACCAATATCCGTTCGGGGGTAGATATCAACACAGTGCAGTACCGCTGGGACGGGCGGGTGCTGAGCACCTGCAATAGTCATACGAATTTGTCCGCGGGATACAACGCCTTTCTCACGCTGACCAAGTATATTTTCGATAAGATCGGAAGAGTAGTATCGGTGCAGAAACAACTGGGTTCAAATGCGATGAAGACGGCATATAACTACGACTATGATGATGTAGGCCGGCTTAAAACAAAGCATCTGGACCCCAATTACAACAACCCCAATTCCGGCCAACCTGATCTGGAATCACTTAGTTACACCTATAATATCCATGATCAGTTGACAGGGATCAATAAGGACTATGCCACCAAGAATCCGGCCGATTATAGCAAGTGGGGGCATTTTTTCGGCCTGTATCTGGGTTATGACAACAAGGACAATGCCTTTTCTCATGCGCAACTGAACGGCCAGTTAGGTGGAGAAATGTGGTCGACGCAGGGTGATGATGCGCAGCGCAGGTATGATTTTACCTACGACAATAACAACCGGCTGACCTATGCGATCTACCTGGAGACATCGGCGGCGACGCCGGGCACCGGTTGGAGCAGCTCCAGTATGGACTTCCGGGAGACGGGCACCAATGGCGCGATCGGCTATGACCTTAACGGGAATATCCTGAACATGATGAATAACGGCGTTGTTCCGGGACGGCTACCCCTATTACCATTGACAAGCTGACCTATACGTACAATTTATATAGCAACCAACTGCAGAGCGTGACGGACAACATGAACCAGCCTACGCTGAACGGACAGTTCGGGGACTTCAAGGATGGGAGCAATGGTTCCACGCCGGATTATGTATATGACGCCAACGGGAATCTCGTCATCGATCTGAACAAAAATATCCAGAGCCTGAACAACGGGGCAACCGGCACGAACGGTATCCACTACAATTTCATGAACAAGCCCGATGAGATCCGGCTGGTGGGACAGGGGACGATCGAGATCGTGTATAGCGCCGGCGGCGAGAAGTTGCAGCGGGTCTTTAACCCGAGACCGGGGAGATTCGACCATTACCACCTATATTGGCGGCTATATCTATCAGGAAACTTCTACGACGATCACGACGTCTACGCCGGCGCCATACTCCGGCTCCAACCCTAACTGGCTTACATCACATTCGAGCAGGGTCGCATCCGGGTGATGACTTCCGCCAATACCAGCGATACTTATGATGCCTTCAGTGAAAATGGGAATATCACCCTGCCGGCCGCTCCATCGGGCGGTGGGACCTCCGGTGCGTGGGACTATTTCATCATAGATAATTTGGGCAACACCCGGATGGTCCTGACGGAGGAGACGCACAGCGCGTTCAGCACCTGTACGATGGAAACCAGCAGGGCTTCGATTGAAGATCCCATCTTTGGGCAGAGTGGGTCTGGTAACAGGTGGAAGCCACACGCCGTCGCTACGCCAACGGGTTGGGAAAGTGTAAACAGCAGCGCTTCCTGCAGCGGCCTGGGTAACCTGCTGGGGCACAATGTGGGGCCAAATAGTTTACAAAAAGTCATGGCCGGAGATGTGGTGAAGGCCAGCGCGATATATTATTTCCAGAATGTTTCCGGCAACACGAACCCCAATGTTGTAGCCAATATCCTGAATAGCCTGACCGGTGCGATCAACGGACCATCGACCGTCGGAACGCTTGTCCATTCAGAGGCCAGCGCGATCGCCACGGAATTGAATGGGAACAGCAACTTCCTTAGCGCCGTGAATCCTTCCAGCCCTCCGGCCAACACGCCGCAGGCTTATTTGACCGTCCTGTTCTTCGATGAACGGTTTAACCTGGTGGCGGTGTCGGACGGTGGGATGATGCAGCAGCAGGTTGCTTCCACCTGGTCATCCTCCAATGAGACCCTGGGATTCACCGTCCAGGCGCCGAAGAACGGATACGCTTATGTATACGTCAGCAACCTGAGTGACCAGTCGGTGTTCTTCGATAATCTCCAAATGACGATCACTGCCGGAAATATCATTGAAGAAGATCACTATTATCCATTCGGGTTAAAAATCGCGGCGATCAGCAGCCACAAGCTGGGCGATGCCGGCGATGGAAAACTAAGCAATCCTTTCCTTTACAACGGTAAGGAGATGCTGGATGAGAACGCCACGCTGAACTGGTATGACTACGGGTATAGGAATTACGACCCGCAGATCGGCCGCTTTGTTCAGCTCGACCCGATGAGCGACTGGTATTCCGATATGACCCCCTATCAGTACGCCGCCAATTATCCGGTGGGGGATGTCGATCTGGACGGTCTGAAGTCGGCTGCGACCGCTGCAGCGGATGCCGCGGCCAGCGCTGCGAGCGCAGGGACACCGTTAATGCAGTCTGCAACGGTCATCGGATATGTAAAGAAGGCCGCGTCCTCCGGTTCCTCCTGGCTGTCCGTAACCGGTAGCTTTCTGAAAGGTATCGGTGAAAGCGTGCTCGGTACCTTAAAGGCTGTGGGATCGATGATCATTCATCCCCTGGAGACCCTCAAAGGCATTGTCCAGGTTATCAAGGATCCCGTCGGAACGTTTAACGCCCTAAAAAAGGTCGTCACTCAAACATACCATGATTTTGTAAACGGAACGCCGGAGCAACGAGCGCAGATTCTTGGCCATCTGACCGGCGATATCGCTCAACTCTTCGTGGGGCCGGCGGAGGTGGCCGATCTGGTAAAAGGGATCACGGCGGCAAAAGATGGAGCCGAGGCGGCTAGCAAACTCGCGGAACTTGCCAGAGCCGCGGAAGAGGCGGCGGAAGAGGCCAAAGCGATTCAAAAACCTGTAGATGCGGCGGCGGAGGCGGCAAAGCGGGACGCGGAATGGAATGCGGCGATCGCGAAAAAGGCTGAGGGACACCACCTCAATCCTAACCAGTTTAAAAATGACCCCGCTGTCAAGGAAGCCGAGAAAGGCGGATATAACCACCAAAGCACGGGTGAAAATGGGAACATAAGAAAGGTGCCGAAGTACACGAAAGACGAGCAGCGGGTATTCCATGCCTATCATCCGAATTGGAATCAGCAATGGCGGGCTTACGAGGAAGGTTTGCAGGAAGACCCGAGGTTTCTGGAGCTTTCCCCGGCAGACAAGGCCCAAACCTTACAAGAATTGGACAATTGGTTGATTCAGCAGGCCAAGGATGGCTGGCATGCTAACCTGAAACTTAACGAAATTAAGCTGGATTTTAGTAAATTCCATCCCACAACTATGCCATAGAATGATCAAAATTTTTTCAATTCGCGAAGAGATCGAAGCAAAAGTGATTGGACGCAGTTATCCGCAAATTACCGATACGCCTACACCGGTGCTTGTGGATGAAATAGGAAAAGAGCACCGGAGGTGAAATTCCAGAATATCCCGCAAGGGGGATACGGGGCAAAAATTGCTAAAAGCTGCAAACTGACAGACTACCTGAGCAGTTTCATGGTGAAGAGTACCCCGATCGTTTCAGAACAGTTCGTTCAACTCTTAGGATCATTTGCTGTGCCTCAACACAGGGTGATCCCGATCAATATCTTCAGGATTAAAGAGTTGGTCACGGAGAAAAAGTATTTTATCCTGGAATTGTTCGGAAATGATATTCCAAATGTCAATTTTAAAAAATCGACTTATGACTTTTGGATGGGTGGTTCCGTTATGGATAAAAGTCTACTGCAATATGAAAACTATGAGGACTATATGTTCAAGCTGGAAAAAGACAGCTTTACCCATAGAGTTAGGGTAACGAAACTGGTCATGAAGACTTCGTTACAACATCAACTCTTTTATCTATCACACCTGTCCGCGGCCTATCTTTTTGTCACCGAACCGCTCAGGGAAGCCATGGACGAGGCGAGGATCACGGGGTTTATAATTAAGGAGGTGGGCTATATCGAAGATTGATAATCATAGACATTTTATCCTACTTTTTTTTCTCACTCTGCTCGAAGGCTTGAGCGGAGGAAAGGCTGCGGCACAAGTTGCCGGGAAGCCGGTGACGCCAACTGGCGCTAAGACTGCCGGGTTGCTAAATTTTTGCATGAAG
Organism: uncultured Chitinophagaceae bacterium; assembly: GCA_963846405.1. Lineage (GTDB taxonomy): Bacteria > Bacteroidota > Bacteroidia > Chitinophagales > Chitinophagaceae > Puia. The sequence goes on from CAWJVU010000003.1 coordinate 69,601, forward strand.
TGTTCGATGAAAGCCCCGGTACACTCTACCGTCCTGGCCGGCGGACCGATAATTCTCTATTTGCAGACCCAGGATGCCACCTGCGGCTATGCCAGCGGCAGTATCATCGTCCAGGCCGCCAACGGAACCGCACCTTATACCTTTATCATGGATGGATATACCCAGAATACCGGAAACTTTCCCGTCGAGGGCGCGGGCGTTCATACCCTGACGGTGACCGATGCTACCGGCGCCAGTACGACGACAACGGTCACGCTAACGAATATCCTGCCCGGCCCGATCCTGGTTCCATTTACAATGGCGGCCCCCACGAATTGCTCGATGACCGATGGATCGGTGACCCTGCAACCGACAGGCGGCACGCCGCCCTATACCTATAGCATGGACCTGATTAACTTCCAGACCAGTCCCGTCTTTTCCGGATTACCATCGGGCGATTTCTTTTTCTACGTTAAGGATGCCAATGGTTGTATCGGCTGGAACTCGATCCCCATGGATGCCAGGAATTGCGATGCCAACGGCGGGATCATCGGGGAGTATACCTGCCATAACGATGCGAATCTAACGGCCGAAGACCTTAGCGTCAACGGCAACGGCCCCTTTCAATATTCCCTGGATGGCAGTCCCTGGCAAAGTACCGGCGATTTTACCGGACTAGGACCGGGAATGCATATTCTTCGGATCCAGGATAATTTTGGCGTGATCAAGATCTATGGTGTAAGTGAGGCTGAGAATTGCGCGCTCACCATTCAGTATGTCGCGGTTAGTGCGGCCTGTATGCAGAATAACGGGTCGCTGACGGTCACCGCGGCAAATGGCACGGCTCCCTATACGTACTCGATCGATGGGATAAACTACCAGGCGAGTAATGTCTTTAATAATCTCGCGCCGGGCAACTACTACATCACAGCCATGGATGCAACGGGGGTAAAGAGTTCCGTTCCGGCGAATGTTTATGACCGCTGTCCGGTGGTGGAAGCGGTGGCGTCGCCGGCGAGTTGTTTGGGGAATGATGGGGTTATTAATGCGGCGGGTTTCAAGGGGACGGCGCGTATCAGTATTCGATCGATGGGGTGAACTTTGTGGCTTCGGGGGTTTTCAGCGGGTTGGCGCCGGGCAACTATACGATCACGATACGCGATGCGCTTGGGTTTACGTCGACGGTTTCTGTCATCGTTCCCAATGGCTGTCTCAGTGTGAACGCGACGATGACCTTTTCGACCTGCGGCAATGCCAATGGTTCTATTATGGCATCGGCCACCAACGGGACGGCGCCATACATGTATTCCATCGACGGCGTAAATTTTCAGCTTTCTGGGACTTTTAGTGGGATTGCGGCAGGTAGCTACACGGTTACAGTCAGGGACGCGAATGGAATTACGGCTACGACGACGCTGACGCTTTTCACCATCCCTGGCCCATCGGCAACCGGGATTCCTATCCCGGCTTCCTGTCTGAATAATGATGGTGCTGTTGATGCCTCGGGCTCTGTCGGGACACCACCTTATCAATATGCGCTGAATGGCGGCGCGTTTCAGAGTGGTGGCGGCTTTACCGGGCTCGACAGCGGCATGAAGATCATTACGGTACAGGACGCCAACGGCTGTACGGATACGGCCATGGTGGATATACATGTGGCCAGCAACCTGACTGTGAATGCAGGTGCCGCCTTAACAACCTGTCAGGGGGTGGGTGTGGCGCTAAACGGTGCGACGAATGGGACTTCTTACGGTTGGGTTTTGGGCTCCGGGGCTAGTGCCGGGAACGGGCTGCAGCCGACGGTCACTCCCGATTCCACGGCGGAATACTACTTAAATGCTGTACTTGGGGTTTGTAGCGCCGAAGATTCAGTGATGGTGCTTGTTCATCCGGCACCCGTTCCGAATGCCGGTGCGGATACCGCCGTATGTCCCGGGGGAAATGTCGAACTGCAGGGAACTGGCGGCGTCAGCTATCAGTGGACACCAGCAACTTTCCTGAGCAACCCGCAAATTGCCGATCCCACCGTTACGGATCCGTTACAAAGTATAACCTACAGTTTGACCGTGACTGATGCTATGGGGTGCGTCTCGCTGCAGCCGTCAACGGTCACCGTGAGCCTCACCCCGCCGCCAAAAGTCTTCGCCGGGGATGACACCGCGGTGTTGATCGGTCAGCCGCTGCCGTTGGATGCCATCGACGTGGGTAATAGCGGGGTTGTCAGCTGGCAATGGACGCCGGCTGCGGGGTTGAGTAATCCGACTGTACCCGATCCGGTTGCGACAATCACCGCCGACATTACGTATTTTGTGACCGCGACCTCCGCCGATGGCTGTGTGGGGACGGATTCGATTTCGGTTAAGGTGTATCTGGTTTCGGATATCGTGGCGCCGAATGCGTTTACGCCGAATGGAGATGGCAGAAATGATCGTTTTAAGGCTGTGGCGTTGGGAATAAGGGATTTTCAATATCTGGCGGTGTATAACCGCTGGGGTCAGCGGGTCTTCTATTCGACGGACGCGGGGCAGGGATGGGATGGGACGCTTGGCGGGCAACCGCAGGTAACGGGCGTCTATGTCTGGATGGCGGCGGGTGTGGACTATCATGGCAATACTATACAAAGAAAAGGAACGGTTATCCTTATCCGGTGACCCGACCATTAAACTCAGAATAAAAATGAAAAAGACCAAAGGTTATTTAGGAGGCTTCGCGATTGCTTGTTTGGCCGCAGTTTTGGCGGTTACCGCGGCGGGCACGGCGGGCTGCAAGACCCATCTTAATTCGGGCCGGAACAATCCAGGGGATGACAAGACGTATCACATTCGTTTCGAGCCATCGACCGGATCGGCCTATCACTATGACCTTACAAACGCATCCAACCTCCTGGTTAAAGTAGAAGACAAAGATGTCGAAACGCGTAGGAAGTCGGAAATAGGGGTGAACTATCGAATTAGCCGGGACAGCAGCGACATCGTTCTCGAAATGAACTATGATAAGATCCATATTTATACCAAAAACGGGGACGCCGTTACGGAGTTGGACGCCGATGATGCATCTTCCGGTACGTTCAATCCCGGGAGTCAATTATTGAGCGGGCTCAAGGGGGCAAAAATTGTCGCGAGGGTAAGTCCCGGGGGTACCATCAGGTCGGTCAGCGGCTACCAGGAGGTCATCAACAAGGTTCTGGAAACGAATTATGGGCAGGAAGCGGATAAGGCGAAGACCAGGCTTATGTGGCAGCAGTTGGTTGAACAGGGGATTGTGAAAAAAAATATGGATCAGCTTATCCGGGCCTTTCCCAACTCGGCCCTGCATATTGGCGACCGCTGGAAGATTAATTCGACAGAGAAAGAGGACATCCCTTTCAACCTGGAGAATGTCTATCAGCTCGTATCGATCGACGATGGGATCGCGACGATCCGGTCGGAGGGCCAGTTGAGCAGCGACAGCTCTGCTTCCGTGTTGATGGGTTATTCCAGTACGAGTGATCTCAAAGGAACGGAGGAGGGCACCTACCAGATCGACATTCGAACGGGGATGCCGGTTAGTGCGGAGGTTACGGCCAAGGTAGCGGGCGCAGTCCAGCTCGCGGGACGGGATGCGGAGATCAAGATGGAGACGACCGCCAAATTGAGCGGGAAAATTATTAAATAGGGTTATTCGAGGCAAGCGGCCGAACCTTTATGCGCAAAAACATTGTTCTATTCATCCTGCTCATCAGCACTGCGGCGTACTACCCCCATCGTAGTTCCAGCCGCCTGGCCGCCGCCGGTCATGCTGGCTTACCCATCCCGTTCAACCCGCAGGACGGGTCGACCTATCAATATCAGCTGACCAGTAAGACCAATTTGAAGGTCTCGGGGGGTGTAAAATATATCGATCTGCACTCGAAGTTTGACTTTGTCGTTCATTACGGCATCAGCAAGGAGGAGAAGGGATACGAGCTCGACATGAACTTTGACAAACTCCATGTTCATGCCAGCGATGGCAAAAAGGTGACCGATGTCGATGCGGTGGAGACGCCGGCGGCGTCGAAGCCGATGGGAAGCCTGCTGGCTGCGTTAAAGGCAAATGGGCTTTTTGCCCGGGTGCATGCTGCCGATTACACAGTAGTATACAGCGGCATGTTCGAGGTCATTCGGCCTGTTCTGGAGCGGTATTATGCGCAGCCTGATCTCGAAGGGGCAATAAAGACCTGGGGGCAATGGGTGGAAACGGAGATCGTATGGAAGAATCTCGATCCGTTGACCCTGATCTTTCCGGATTCCGCGTTCCGCATCGGCGACCGTTGGCAGACAATCTGGCACAACCGGGAAGACATTAATTTCGTTGTCTACAGTACGTTTCAACTCGAATCGGTCAGCGCGGATATTGCCACCATCCGATCGACGGGTCTGATCGGTAACGACCCCGATGCAACCATGCTACAAGGCAACCGGTTCCGGGGCCCGCTTACCGGAAAAGAATCGGGCGTCTTTTTAGTCGATATCAAGACGGGGATGCTACTTAGCATGACGCTCTCCGAGCAAGTTCGAGGGGCCGGGACAGTCGGCGGCCGGTTGGTGGTGGTCGACTGGAACCAAGCGACAAAAATGGAAGGGAAGAAGGTGAAGTAGTGAAGCCGAAGGAATTCGACGACGCGACCGCAGTACCTCACTCGCTCCGCAAGGCCTTCACGGGGTTGGCTATCGCGGCCCGGATCGCCTGATAGCTGACGGTCAGCAGGGTGATGCCAATTGCCCCCAAAGCCGCTGCAGCGAAGATCCACCATGACAGGCTGGCGCGATACTGATAGCTGTCCAGCCAGCTATGCATAAACCACCACGCAACCGGGCCGCCGATCAGCAGCGACAATCCGACCAGCGCCACAAACTCGCGTGAGAGCAGTTGCCATAGGTTGAACACGGATGCACCCAGCACCTTTCGCACCCCGATCTCGCGCGTTCGTTGTTCCGCTACGAAGGCAGACAAACCCAGGAGACCGAGACAGGAGATGAGGATGGCCAGTGCTGTAAAAAACCCCGCCAGCCGCCCGATCCGCTCCTCATCCCCGAATTTTTTCGCGAACTCCTCATCGGCGAACTGATATTCGAAGGGATCCTGGGGGTCGATCTTTTTGAATATTCCCCCGATGGCTGCGAGCGCGCCGGATAGGCTAACGCCGGGATGTAACCGAATATTGACGACCCCGATTTGTGAGAACGACAGGGATGACGACAAATAGAAGATCATTGGCGCAACCGGCTCATAGGGCGATTGCGAAATCATGTCTTTGATGACGCCGATAATGGTGAAACCGCCGTTGTCGCCCCACTTCATCCGTTCGCCGACCGGGTTGGTAAGACCCATATATTTTGCCGCCGTCTCATTGATGATAAAGGCGGTCAGTCCGTGGCATAGTTGGGTTTGAAGTCCCGGCCATCGATGATCTGCCACCCCGTGACCTTGCCATATTCGGGGGTGATGCCATTCGTGACAAACAACTCCTGCAAGGACGGATCTTTTCCCTTCCACTCAAAACCCATATTGTTGATGTAGGTATTGGAAGGGCTGCTTTCGGATCCGGCTATGTCGTCTATCATGCCGGTCTGCCGGAGCAGGAGACGCAGGGTGGAAAGATGCGGTGCAAGGTCCATGCTTTGCCTGGGCACCGAAACGAGCCCTTCGCGATCGAATCCCACGGGCCTGTCCTTCGCATACTGAACCTGGTGGAAGACGACAATCGTGCCGATGATGAGAATCACCGAAACAGTGAATTGTAAAACAACAAGAACCTTGCGCGGGATGGATGCCTTCGACCCTACGCGGAAAGATCCTTTCAGCACCTTGACGGGACGGAAGGACGAGAGGTAGAGGGCAGGATAGCTGCCAGCCAGCAGCCCGGTCAGCAAGGTGAAGCAGAGGCCGGCCGTCCAGAACAACGGCAACTCCATCGGAATACGCATCTGTTTGCCGGCAACGGCATTGAAGAGAGGTAACATCAGTCTGCACAAGCCCGATGGAAACGATAAACGCGAAGATGGTCACCAGGAGCGACTCGCTGAAAAACTGGCGGATCAGCTGGCCGCGCACGGAACCGATCGCCTTCCGGATGCCTACTTCCCTGGCTCGCTTCTCGGACCGCGCCGTAGACAAGTTCATAAAGTTGATGCAGGCCAGGATTAGTACGAAGATGCCGATGATGGCGTACAGCCGGACAAATTTAATCCTGCCGCCCACGCTGATCCCCCCGTCGAAATCGGAATAGAGCCGCCAGCGGTTCATCGGGTGAAGGAAGAGCTCAGGTTTGAATCGCCGGTCGCCCGGTGAATATTGCCGCTTCACGTTTTTTATCGCTGCGGAAGCTTGGGCCATATCGACATGATCATTAAGTAGCACATAGGTCCTGAACCAGCTGTTGCCCCAAACCAATGTCGTGAGGTTCCGGACTTTGATCATCAGCTCAAAGGGAGAGATGAAATCCATATCGGCAAAAGAAGAGTTTTCAGGGAGATCGGCATAAACACCCGTAACCTTTACGAGATAATTATTATCCACCTTGATTTCCTTGCCGATGGGGTCGTCGGCGCCAAACAAGCCCCTGGCCATTTTCTCCGAAATGATTACGGAGGAAAGATCCTGCAGCGCCGCGCTGTTGCCTTTCAGCATATGCAGCGACAACAGGTCTATGATGGCCGGGTCCATATAGCTCCCATTGAACTTGACCTCCTTGTCTCCGAATGTCACCAGCAGCTTGTTCGTGCCGCCGTCTCTGACGACATATTTGAATAGCCCGCCGTAATCCTTGCTGAGTGCGGGGGCGAGCTGCATCGCCTGGCCCCGCCAGGTTTGGATGCCGCCGCTGATCGTCTGGTTCTGGAGCACGGCGGCAATGCGGTCATGACGAGTATGGACATGATCGTAGGACAGTTCGTCGGAGATCCATAGTCCAATCAGGATGGCTACGGCCATGCCGATGGCGAGCCCGCCGATATTGATGGCGGAAGTAAAACGATTGCGGACCAGGTTGCGGTAGGCGACGCGGAAATAGCTGGTGAGCATACGGGAGGTTTTGGGATGCGGGGCCAATAATATGCCGGTTTTGCAGGCGGCTGGCGACCAACGAGTTGCGGACTTGTGCAGGGCTGGGGGTGTTCGGTTGTGAGACGGATGGCGTGCGGTATTGGATCTGGGGGATGGGATTGAAGGAGGAGGATCGTGCGAAAAACGCGATATTGGATGCATGAACAAGCGAACTTTTCTTAAGAGCTCCCTGCTGGCCGGCGCGGCTCTTCCTCTGCACCTGCGGGCGATGGCGGATTGGATCAGCCGATTTGATCGGGTGCCTGCGGGGCGGCTGGCGGCGTATGAGGAGTTTTGGGCCGGAATTCGTGCCGGCTATCGGCTGACCCCGGACTTTATCAACCTCGAGAATGGGTATTACTGTGTCCAGCCTTTCGAGGTGCTCGAGGCTTTTGTCCGTCATGTCCGGGAAGTGAATATGGAGGGTGCGCATTATATGCGGACAGTACAGTTTGACAACAAGAAGGCGGTGGCCGCGCGGCTTGCTGCGTTGGCCGGCTGTTCGTCCGACGAGTTGGTGATCACGCGCAATACGACGGAGTCGCTGGATATGATCATCGGCGGTTATCCCTGGGCGGCAGGTGATGAGGCGATCATGGCTTTGCAGGACTATGGGGCGATGCTACAGATGTTCCGGCAGGTGGAGAAGCGGCAAGGGGTGAAGGGCGTGGTCGTGTCGGTGCCGAATCACCCTGCCTCCGACGATGAGGTGGTTGAGGTATACGCTCGCGCCATCACCCCGCGGACGCGGCTGCTGATGGTGAGCCATATGATCAATATCACGGGGCAGATCCTGCCGGTGCGAAAGATCTGCGATATGGCGCATGCACGCGGGGTGGAAGTGATGGTAGATGGAGCGCATACCTTTGCGCAGGTGAGACATTCCGTTCCGGAGCTGGGGTGTGATTATTATGGAGCGAGTTTACATAAGTGGTTGAGCGCGCCGCTGGGGGCGGGCGTGCTGTATGTCGCCGGCCACGTCCGGACGCCGATCTGGCCGCTGTTGGCGGAGCCGGATGATGGGGCGGTGGGGATTGCGCGGCTGAATCATACGGGTACCGCGCCGGTGCATACGGATCTGGCGATTGGCGATGCGCTGGACTATTATACTTCACTCGGGCCGGATCGCAAGGAATCCAGGCTTAGGTACCTCCAGCAATATTGGACGTCGAAAGTTCGCGAGATGCCGCATGTGGTGGTGAATACGCCGGTGGAGACTTCGCGCACTTGTGCGATTGCGAATATCGGGATCAGGGGGATGAAGGCGGGGGAGATGGCGGACAGGTTGATGAAGGAGCATAAGATTTATACGGTGGCGATTGATGCGCCGGAGGCTGGGGTGGTGGGGTGCAGGGTGACGCCGAATGTGTTTACCAGTTTGGAGGAGCTGGATAAGTTGGTGGAGGCGGTGAGGGGGATGGGGTAGGGATGTTGGGGAAAGTCGATGGACGATCAACCTGATAAGGGATAATTTCCGCCGATTTACCGGTGAACCCGATCGTACGAATCTTAGTCTTATCCAGGATCTGGTTCCTTTGCGTAAAGCGAATAGGCGATGTCCATATTTCTTAGGCGGTACGCAACAGTCAATTGCTCATCAGGGGTTACATTTGGTTGGAATATATCCGGTTTTGGTAATTGAGGGGCATATTTCTTCAGGAGTAATTGTTCCAGATCCGAAGTACTTTTTAGCGTTATGTCCTTCATAATATGCAGAACCTCAAAACCAGCCTCTTCTAATGCAACAGTGATCATCGAAAATCGGTGACAGTCGAACGGGTCGCTCTCTGAACACATTAAGGCGATCGTATACCCTTTGGTGATTCCCAGCCACAGTCTATCTACGCCATTCTTAAAATTCAAGGACCTTCTGACTTTTGCAAAATCAACTTTGCCGTTTTCGTCAAGCAGATTAGCATCTGTTTGTCTTGCACCGAACTCTTCCGGGAAATGCATGTGTATTATGCCGTTGTTTTTCAGAAAGTTTGAAAGCGGCTCTTTATTGTACTGCGGGTTATAGCGGCTTGCTGCTACGCTTCTCACATCGACAAGGCAATTAACTTGGTATTCCCGGAGGAGGCTAAGGAAGAAATTGAGTGGGTGTGTGGAGTGCCCTATTGTATAAATGATGGGTTTATCCATCGCACAATTTACTAACTTTTGCTAGTAAATTTGGCCGAAAGGAACTGTTCGGAATTTCCGAACAGTTTAGGCGGAGGCTGATCGAACAATCAGCTTTTAACCGACAAACACATGTTCATTATGCCACTGAACAAATCTTGGATCGGGTTTGTCCTGAATTTGATGCGGCAAATTGACAATACTATTGCCGTGATATTTGTAATATTCCTTTCCGTTTTGAAATTCCTCTTTAATTCTTCTACTAACTTCCACTCGCAAGTCTTTGGTTATCGTCAAATAACCCGAATCGAACAATTTATGCAAGTCAGACCGAAGCAGCAGAGCGTTGGAGATCAAATGCGGGCCTGATTCTGCGTAGGCTTTTATATGCACAGCTTCCAGAACCGGTAAGGTCTTTTCGGCTGAAATCGCACATTTTCTTTCATATGCATCTGTGACCAGAACCCTGAATGCTGCCTGTCCCAGCCTAACTTTTGCAAGGACAGGGTTACCATACTGAGCCGATGGCTCTTCCACCATAAGTTGGTTCTTCTTTACCTCTGGCACTGAATATAAGTACTTATCCAGCAGTAGTTGAATTTTTGCCCAGAGATCCCGACCAATTTCTTCTTCTGTAGAGTAGGTCTTCCCTTGCATGATAGAATTGCTCCAGTTTTCGGGGGGTTTGATCCAGTCCTGTCGGTCAAAAAAAATCGGATTGGTTAGTACAATACAGCCAATGGTCGGGTTCAGGTTCCCATCATTTTTTCTGTATGCAGAGATCATCCGGTGCAGGGCTGCAAATGAGTCGCATCCATTTCCTCGGCGAAAGACGTCCCACGCTACCGATAAGGGTAGAAAGGAGTGGCTTGAGAAAAAACCTAATCCTCCAATGGCATTGTAAGGGCTTTTTAGCTTGAATAAGAGTGGAAAACCTTGCGGTATTGCTTTGAATGCCGCAACGCCTCCTGGCTTCCAAAAATTGACATCTTCTCTATTTTCAGCAGCAAGGAATGAGTACCAACTATTATCGGTCACGCCTAAATAAAACCTCACGGGTAATATTTCATACTAAAATATGGAAAATGGCCGCCGCATCTCCTATGGTTTTATATTTTATATCTGAAATGCCAGTTTAAAGCTGACAAATCGGATACGGAATATCAACAACAACGCGCTTCAAAAGGAACACCGAGTGTCCGCAAACGGACAGCCCAAGCTGAGCCCAAAGCCTTAACCATCTGATTCTTAGCCCGTAACCAATCCGGCATTTTTCTCGCTGCTCTCCACGCATATCGCAAAACACCCTCCCATGTTCAGAAACTATTTCAAAACCTCCTGGCGGAATATTATCAAAGAAAAAGGTTACTCCGGCTTCAACATTCTTGGTCTCGCCGTCGGTATGGCTGTCGCCCTTATCATCGGACTTTGGGTTCAATATCAGTTGTCCTACGACCGGTTTTTACCGGACTACGGGCAGGCCTATCGGACCATGGTCAGAAGTAGCCGGAACGGTGTGGCGGAGGCAGGCGGCTGGGCCACTTGCCTGCCGCTGGCGGATGCGATCAAGAAGGACGTGCCGGAGGTGAAATATGTGGCGCAGGCGGATTTTGGCGGCCTGCATAGTCTGATGACCGGCGACAAAAAATTATATAGCAATGGCCTTTTCGCGGGCGAAGATTTTCTGAAGATATTCCGCTTTCCTTTGTTGCAGGGCAATGCGGAGGAAGTTTTGAAACAGCCGGCCTCCATCGTTCTGACGAAGTCCGCGGCCATTGCCTTGTTCGGGCACACGGACCCGATCAATAAAACAGTCCGGCTGGATAACCTCCATGACGTGAAAGTCGCGGGCGTACTGGCTGACTTGCCCGCTAATTCATCCCTGACTTTCGATTACATCATCCCATTCTCCTATTATATCCAGACGCAGGATTGGATCCGGCAAAACCTGGGCAACTGGAATATGGACCCGATACAGACTTTTATTGCTTTGCAGCCCAATGTCAGCAAGGACCAGGCGGAGGCGGCGTTGAAACCCATTTATAAACGATATGATCATGATGGCTACCAGGCGGAGAAACTGGAAGCGTTCATTTACCCCCTGAAGGATTGGCATTTGTACAGTGATTTCAAAAATGGAGTTGCATCGGGCGGCTTTATTGACTACGTGCGGATGTTCAGCATCATCGGGCTGCTGGTGCTCGTGATCGCTTGCATCAATTTCACCAATCTTTCCATCGCGCGATCCGAAAGACGGGCCCGGGAAGTGGGCGTGCGAAAGGCGATCGGCAGCCTGAAAAGGCATATCATCTATTCAGTTCCTGATGGAATCGGTGTTGATCACCCTGATCGCTTTTGTCCTGGCGTTGATGCTGGTGTCGGTCGCATTGCCGGCCTTTAATGCGTTGACGACGAGTGCGATTGTCCTACCCTGGTCGAGTGCGACGTTTTGGGGCGTTATGCTGTCGTATGTGCTGTTGACGGGATTGCTGGCGGGGAGCCGGCCGGCCTTTTACCTGTCCTCTTTCCGACCGGTGAAGGTATTGAAAGGAGCATTTCAGACCGGCAGAGCAGCGACACTCCCGAGGAAGATCCTGGTCGTTTTGCAATTTACGTGTTCGGTGGCGCTGATCATCAGCACGGTTATCGTTTATCAACAGATACAATATGCGCAGGAACCGGCCCACCGGGCTTCGATGCAAACCGATTGATCATGACAAATGCCAGCAGTGATCTCGATCATAACTACGCCGCATTGAAAAATGACCTGTTGAAAACGGGATTGGTGTCAAGTGTGACGAAGGCGACGACGCCCGCCACGGACCTTTATTCGGCGGCAGGTGTCGATGACTGGCAGGGCAAGTATCCGAATGAAACCCTTGGGGTGGCCAACGTGGGTATCACCGATGACTATTTTAAGACCCTGGGGATGCAATTGATCAAGGGTAGGGATTTTGAAAGGGGGATGGCGGAGGACACGTCGGATGTTATTTTGAACGAAGCGGCGGTTCAGCGGATGCGGTTCAAAGACCCGATCAACCAGGTCATCTTCTGGAACGGTCATCACAAGATACACGTGATCGGAGTGGTGAAAAATGCGCTGATGATTTCACCGTATTCGGCGGCGCAGCCTACTTTTTTTGCTTACAATCCCTCCTGGTCCAGCAGCATCATGTACCGGCTGGCGCCCGGAGTGGATGCGGGGGCGGCGATGGCGACATTCGCGCCTATCTTTTCAAAATATAACCCGGCTTATCCTTATAGCTACCATTTTGCCGATGAGCGTTATGCCGCCAAGTTCAGTCAGGAGATACTGATCGGAAAGTTGTCGGGCATCTTTGCGATGCTGGCGATCTTTATCTCGTGTCTGGGACTTTTTGGGCTTGCGGCTTATGTGGCGCAGCAGCGGACAAAAGAGATCGGCATTCGGAAGGTGCTGGGGGCGTCGGTCACGCAGGTGTGGATGCTGCTTTCCAGAGAGTTTATTATTTTGGTGATGGTTTCCTGTCTGATCGCGGCGCCGATTGCCTTTTACTTTATGCACGGCTGGTTGCAGACCTATGATTACCGGATCGGGATCGGGCCGGGGGTTTTTATTGCTTCGGGGGCGGCGGCGATTGTTGTCACGATTGTTACGGTGAGTGTGCAGGCGATCAAGGCGGCGTTGATGAACCCGGTTAAGAGTTTAAGATCGGAGTGAAAGGAACGAATGATTTGATCGCGAATACGATATTGTTGGCCGTGGAATTTGTCCACTAATTCCTATTTTAGCGATATGGAATTTATCGAACTAACAATAGATGATAGCGCCGAGATCCTTCCGCTGGCCCACAAATTGCGCCCCGCCGCAAACTCCGCCCAGCTTAGGGAATATCTTGCGGCGATGTTCAGCTTTCCAACGTTTTATTGCTTCGGCCTCCGGCAGGAAGGGAAACTTATCGCTGTGTCATTCGGCTGGATAACCGTACGGTTCTATTCCGGTAAACAGCTTGAAGTCGACAATGTGATCGTTGATCCGGATCTACGGTCACAGGGAGTGGGGAAACTTTTTTTTAGCTTTATCGAGCAATGGGCGGTCCGGCATCAATGCAAAACCATCGAGCTGAATACCTATATTCAAAACAGCAGATCACATAAATTCTACTTCAACGAGGGCTATTCGATTTTGGGATTCCATTTCCAGAAAGTAGTCTGAGACTGAACTTAAAATGACTGAATCTTTCGATATTCTTGTCATCGGACTGGGCGCGCATGGCAGCTCGGCGCTTTATCATCTCGCGGGGACGGGGAGGAGCGTGGCGGGTATTGACCGGTTTACGCCACCGCATGTGCATGGGTCTTCGCATGGGCAGAGCCGGATTATCCGGGAGGCTTATCATGAGAATCCGGTTTATGTGCCTTTTATCCGGAAGGCATATGAACTGTGGGCAGCGCTTGAGCGGGAGGCGGGGCGACCGTTGCTTATTACGACGGGCGGGCTTTTGTTGGGTAGGGAGAATACGACGGTGGTGCGCGGGGCGCGGCTTAGTGCAGAGAGGTATGGGGTCGATTACGAGTGGCTGGAAGCGGCGGATATTCGACGGCGGTTTCCGGCTTTTCGGCCGACTGATGATACGGTTGGTGTCCTCGAAAAACGGGCGGGGATCCTTTTTCCGGAGGAGTGCATTAAGGCGCATTTGGCGGGTGCGGCGGCGAGGGGCGCGGAGATTCGAGTCGAGGAGGTCGTTCAAAAGATCGAGGCCTGCGGAGATGGGGTGGAGGTGGCGACATCTAAAGGGCGCTATTTAGCAGGGAAAGTCATTGTTAGCGCGGGGGCGTGGGTAGGCGAGTTACTTCCGGAGTTAGGGCTGCCGCTGACCTTGGAACGGCAGGTGGTTTGTTGGTTCAGGGATGCGGGACTTGGCGGGGACGTTTTGCGGCCGGATCGGATGCCTGTGTATATCTGGGAATATGAGGCGGGGAGAATGTTTTATGGCTTTCCGGATATGGGGCAGGGCATCAAGATCGGGTTTCATCACGGCGGCAGGCATATCCGGGCGGATGAATTGCGGCAGGATGCGGGGTCGGATGAAATACAGGAAATACAGGGGGTCGCGGGGAATTGGCTGGCGATCGATCCGGTCTTCAACGGGGCGTCGGTTTGTATGTACACCAATTCGCCGGACGAAGATTTTATCATCGACGAATATCCGGGGTCTCCGCAGATCCTGGTGTTGAGCCCGTGCTCGGGTCATGGGTTTAAGTTCAGCAGCATCGTAGGTAAGATCGCGTGCGATTGGGCGATGGGGCGGCCGGCAGGGTTCGACTTGAAGCCGTTTGGGCTTGGGAGATGGTGATCCCTTCTAAATTTGAGATCCCGGTTTTTTGACGTAAATTCGATGTCCGAACTTCGGTTATGAAACGGGTACTCACCATACTTGCTGCTTTTGGTCTCGTTCTGCACCTTGGCTGCTCCCCAACAACGATTCAAAATCGGCCGGTGAATATCCAGTATACGGCCCCGGACAGCGGGGCGCTCTCCAGTCCCAATAAAGGAATCAACTCTTTCGTGATCGAGGCCGCGAATAATCCGGGGCTGGCGAACGATGTGAAGGGTAGTGTCTTTTTTAACTCGGTAAAGCTTGTTTTTTTTCCTGGAACGGTCGTCTCCAGTCTTTCGCCGACGATCACGTTCACCGGCCAGTCCATTACCCCCGGTAGCGGGGTACCCCAGGATTTCGACAGTGTCGTATCGTATCTCGTCACCGCGACGGACGGCAGTATCCTGCACTTTAAGGTCGTTGCGACCTTCCGATAGGTGCACTCCTTTAATAATAACTTACGCGCACATCCCAGGGCAGCTGCGGCTGATAGGCCTTCAGATTTTTCCGTAGTTCCGTCGTGTCTTCCGGGCGGATCGAATAAAAAGATACGCTGTCGTCGCCGAGGACGACATTGTGCTGGTTATGCCAGGAAGCGACCTTTGTCCAACGTCGTAACAAGGCGGGATCGAACCAGGTATCATAGAGGATGGCGAGGCGGGTGTTGTGCTGGCGGACCAGGGAGTCGGCGAACGCGGGGGTCCAATAGTGGTTTTGGCGGGCGCGGGCGACGTCGAGGCTGGCGAGGCCCCAAAGGTCTGTTTTGGCGCCGCGGGAATAGAAGGAGATCGCACCGATGTCGTTGAAGGCGAGGGGCGTGCTGTCATAGTACGCATGTACGAACTGCGACATCTGATATTGCTGTTCGTAGATATTCAGACAATATTGTTTTGACTTCTGAAAGGACTTCTCGGTGCGGATGAGCAGAGGGATGAATAATAGAATCAGCACCGCGACGGCGACCCATTCGGCGCCTTTGAATCTGGTGAGCGTCAGGTCGCGGCGATATTTGGCGATCAATGTTCCCATAATGAGCGTGCTGCAGCCGACGAGATAATCTTCGTACCGCGGATAACTGGCGGGATAGGCAAAGGCAACGTGGGCCAGCGTGGCGCCCATCAGGAGGAGAAGGATTTGCCGGTATGCCGGCTGGTCACGGAGTTGTTTGAGAAAGACGAGGTAAGTCAGGGGTAATAGCAGCAATAGTCGCTGCGCGGCGAGGAAGTTGTAGTCCCGCGGTGAAAAGAAAATTTTGAACCAGATGTCGTCGGCGACAAAACGGGCCCAGCCGCCGATTGAGTTGGGAAGGGCCGCTTTCAGCAACACCGAGTTGGGCATGAAGTAGCTTCCTTTGGACATCGAGTAGAGACCGAATATGGTGATGGGGAGGATGCCGATGGCGCCGAGGAGGATGGATTGGGTCCATTGGCGGCGGGTCACGAGGATCAGACACGCGATAGCGAGGATCGGGAGGCACTCATAACGGGTACTGATCATGAGGGCGGCATAGAGATATATTGTCCAGTGGAGTTTATTTCGGGGTATCGAGAAAACGAATAGAAAAGTAAAGAGTAATTGGAAGGTATGCTCCATCCCGCTGATGACGAGCAGCGGCAGGGGAGTGAGGAAATTTACCAATACAAGGATGATTAGCCGGGCGATGGTACTCAGACCCTGGCGTTTTAACCAACGGTGCATGACGACAAGGACCACGATGGCGGCAACCAGGTTGATCAATAACGGGATAATAACGTGAACACCAAAGATCCGGAAGACTGCGGCCAATAAAACGGTGTAGAATGGCGAGGAGGAAGTGCTGGCGAAGACATGGCCGGCGATACCCCAGTAATGTTCGAAAGCAAGATTACGCGCAACGGCCATATGGATAAACGTATCGTCGAGCGGGTAGGCTAGAATACCATGGGTGGCCCGGAGAACGCTGACCTCGATCCACGCGACGGGAATAATCAAAGAAAGGACGGCAATGATAAGGACCTGACGATCAGTTAACTTTCCGGGCGATAGCGGCATGGACTTGGGCTCTTTGCCGGAATAGAGCAATAATTATACCTGTGGCGGGAGCGTAGTCAGTTTTTCGTCGATCACGAGGGTTTTTGTCCAGCGGTCGTGCCAGGGGTAACTAGGAGTTCCGAGTGCGGAAAATTGCTCAAACGGGACCAGGCGCACCAGGTAGCGGAGGAAGGCCTTTGCCGGGGTGAGGCGGGAACCGTCGTCTTTGATGGCACGGGTGCCGGTGACGAGCTTTCCGAGGGTTTTGCCGCCGGTGGCAGCTTCGACGCCACCAACGATGAGACCGAAGAAGGTAAGTGCCGACAGATAGGAAAATGCATAAAGGGCCGTCCGATCTTCGATCGGGAAATTGATCAGGACGATAAATTCGCCAACCAGCCGGGCGAGAAAGAACCGCCACAGTAGCGAAAATCCAATCCAGTCGATCAGGTAATTGACGAAGCGCTTGCCCCCACTGGCTTGATATAGGATGTAATGGACGTCGTCGAGGATGTCGGGGGATTCTACAGGAAGTTCGGGGGATTCGGAGGGGGTTTCAGGGGGGATGTCCATGATATACTGGTTAAATTATTTCTCCGCAAAAAATTTATGGAAGTAAGGTATGGTCTCGATCCCTTTGTAAAAATTTTCGAGGTTGAATTTTTCGTTCGGCGAGTGCAGGTTGTCGCTGTCGAGACCGAATCCCATAAAGACGATCTTTATCCCCAGTTCCTTTTCGAAAAGGGCGCAGATCGGGATGCTGCCGCCTCCGCGAACGGGGATCGGAGCTTTGTGAAAGGTCGCTTCGATGGCTTTGGCGGCGGACTGATAGCCCTTGCTGTCGATCGGCGTCATGTAGGGTTCGCCGCCGTGGTGTTCCTCCGCTTTGACGGTGACGCCTTCGGGGGCGATGGTGCGGAAGTAATTCAATAACTTTTCCGTGATGACGGTTGACGATTGGTTGGGGACGAGGCGGGCGGAGATCTTGGCGTGGGCTTTTGAGGGGAGGACTGTTTTGGCGCCTTCTCCTGTATAGCCGCCCCAGATGCCGTTGAGTTCAATCGTCGGGCGGATGCCGGTTCGTTCGTTTGTCGTATAACCTTTTTCGCCCCAGAGCGCTTTTACACCGAGGTCCTTCTTGTATTCGGCTTCATTGAAGGGGGCCTGGGACATTAATTTTCGCTCGGCTGCGGTCGCTTCCACGACATCATCGTAAAACCCGGGGATTGTAATATGATTGTTCCCGTCGTGGCAGGAGGCGATCATCTTTGCAAGAATGGTGATCGGGTTGGCTACCGCTCCGCCATACACTCCGCTATGGAGATCGCGGTTGGGTCCGGTTACTTCCACTTCGATATAGCTAAGGCCGCGTACCCCGATGTCGATACTGGGCGTCTCAAGGCTGAGCATCGCGGTATCGCTGATGAGGATGACGTCTGCTTTTAGGAGGTCCTTGTGCGTCTTGACAAAGGTCGCGAGATTGGGGCTTCCGATCTCTTCTTCCCCTTCGATGATGAATTTGACGTTGGTGGGGAGCGTGTTTGTGGCGATCATCGTCTCGAACGCCTTTACGTGCATAAAGAATTGGCCTTTGTCGTCGGCCGATCCGCGGGCATAGATCTTCCCATCCTTTATCACCGGGTCGAAGGGACCGCTGTGCCAGCGCTCGAGCGGATCGGGTGGCTGGACGTCGTAATGGCCATAGACGAGGACGGTTGGTTTTTTCGGGTCGGTGATCTTTTCACCATACACGACGGGATGGCCTGCCGTGGGATAGACTTCGGCTTTGTCGACGCCGGCCTGGAGGAGGTGCTGGCGGACCGCGGTCGCACAGGTTTGCATGTCGGCTTTGTGTTCGCTGCGGGCGCTGACGGATGGAATGCGAAGGAGGTCGAGGAGTTCGGCGAGAAAACGGTCTTTATGCTGAGATTGAAAGGATTGCCAGGTAGACATGGTGGGTAAATTGGGCGCCAAAGATACGGTTTCGTCGATTATTTTGGGCATTTATAACTATGAGCTGAGTGCGGGTCAGATCGCCGGAAATAGGGGATCGCGGTCAGGCGGGTGAGGATTGTTTGCTGCTGTGGTGTTTGCGGTTGGGGGTCACCGTGGCGAGTGTCCATTCGACGCGCTCTTCGAAGGCGTGTTTGCGCACGTCGCAGTTTTCCTTTGTACAAATCCGGCAAGAGAAATCGAGGCAGGCATCGGAATGGACAAAAAATTCAATGGACTCTCCGAATTTGCGTTTGACCAGTGATGTAAACGCGTCGATCTCCGCATGCGCTTCGAGGACGTTGAGGTACCAGGGCACCGTCAGATGGCAGTCGACATGGAGGCTGTCGCCGTATTTGATCACTCTCAGATTGTGCAGGTCGATCCAGTTTTCCCGCCGGTGTTCATTCAGATAAAAGATCAAGTCCTGTAACAATTGTCTGTCTGCCTCATCCATGATAACGGCGATCGATTTCCGCAAGATTTGATATCCCGTATACAGGATCAGGCCGGCGAAAAAAAGTGCGACGACCCCATCCAGCCAGGCCAGCTTTGTGTACCAGATCAGCGCCAGGCCGACGATGATGCCGGTTGTGGACCAGGTATCGGTCTGGAGATGCTTACCGCCCGCGACCAGCTGGATCGAGTTGTTGCGTTTCCCTTTCCGCACGCAATAGGTGCCTACGATGAAATTGACGATTGCGGTGAAAGCGACGATGTAGATACCCTGGTCAAGCTTCTGGAGCTGGTTGGGACGGATGAGGTCCGTGATGGCCTCATATATGATAATGAGGCCGGCCATGGTGACGAGTGCGCCTTCGACGGCTGCTGAGAGGAATTCGGCTTTGCCATGACCGTAGGGATGGTCTTCGTCGCTGGGTTTGGCGGCAATGTGGAGGCTATACAGGCCGATGAGCCCGGCAAGAACATTGACCGTGCTTTCGAGGGCGTCGGTGAGGACGGCGACGGATTGAGTGAGGTAATAGGCGGCCAGTTTGCAAAGAAAAAGGATGACGGCGATGATGGCGACCCAGCGCTGGGTGGTAATATTTTCGGCGCTTTTTGTCATGTTATGGGATGGGTGCCGAAGGTAGGAAAAATTAGGACGCGGCGGTTTCGCGGCGGGCCCGAAGGCGTTGGATCAATTTGCGGATGCGGCGGGTTATGCGGAAATAGGATTCCTTGTTGAACAGGTTTGAATCGTGCATGGCCTTGTAGGTGAGGAAGAAGCCGATCGGAGTGAGGACATACGTGGCCATCCACATGCCGCTGACGGGGTTGAGGACGCCCTCTTTGACGAATTTTTTCCCGAAATTGTTTAAGAGGAAGAAGATCACGAAGAAGACCACGGCAAAGATTACCGGCAGGCCGATACCGCCTTTGCGGATGATCGAGCCGAGGGGCGCGCCGATGAAGAACATAACGAGGACCGCGACAGCGAGCGTGATCTTTTCGTGCCAGGCGATCTGGAACCCGCGCAGGTTGTTGATTTCGTTTTCATATAACACGATCGGCTGGTCGACGCCGACCTTGGCGTTGTTGATCGCGGTATTGGAGTGTTCGATTACGGCGACCCGGACGCGAGTCGGGGAGCAGGTCTTCGAACGTAAGCGGTGGAGGCTGTGGCTGGGTCGCGAGCCGGTTCATCGCCTGGCCGCCCGGGATGGGGATAGTGAGATGGACCGGGGGATTTGGGGTGGGATGGCCGGGGGGCGCGGAGACGATGGGGGCGGAAGGCGATTTCTGTGGTGCGGCGGCGGCGGGCGACTTCTGGGCGGACGACGGGGGCGGCGCGGCCTTTTTTGCGGCGTCGGAGGCTTTCTTCGCGGCGTCGGCGGTTGCTTTTTCCTGCGCAGCCTGGACTTTGTCGACCGAATCACGAGCGTGGTGGGCCTTTGCCCAGGTCTTGCGGATGCTGTCGGTGACGTAGGTCTTTGCTACCAGGTATTTGGACCAGGCGGTGTCCTTGTCGATTTTATTCCACGCCGGGCTGTCGAGGTAGTCGGAGAACTTCATATTGTTGTCCACTCTTTGCGCTGCCTGAGCGACAAATTTGGCGTTGATTTTCTTTATACTGTCGATTGCGCGGGTCAGCTGAGGAATGGTCAGCATCTTTGTTGTTCTTGAAGGTGCTGTCATCTGTCTTGTTCATCCGGAAAGAACTCAGGTCCATCACTTTCTTGTATGTTTCAAACGACATGCGGACGAGCTGCGAGGCGTAGGGGCCGCCGCCGTTGGCTTTTTCCTGGTAGCGGGACCCGGATTTGAGAATGAATTCGAGGGATTGCCTGTCGGGGGTCACGATCATTTTGCCGCTGTCGGCGATGATCATGTTGTCGCCGTTGCCGCCGTTCTGCTCGTAGATCACCACGTCACGGATCGTTGAATCGTCCCTTTCCTTTTTTCCGATCTTGATCACAAACCCTTCGATGCGGTCATAGAAGACCCCCTCTTTGATATCAAACGCCGGTTTGGTGACGATGATATCGTACTTGATCGTATTCATTCTGAGATTGGCGATCGGAAGAATATTATTATTAAAGAAGAAGGCGATGATGGTCAGGAGGATGCTAACCAAAAAGAGGGGGCGCATGAATCGCAATAGCGAGATGCCTGCGGACTTGATGGCGATCAACTCATAGGTCTCACCGAGGTTGCCGAGCGTCATGATCGATGAAAGAAGGACGGCAAGCGGCATTGCCAGCGGGACGAGGGTTGCAGCGAGATACATGACCAGGCGTCCGACGGTTAGCGCGTCGATCCCCTTGCCTACCACGTCATCGATATAGAGCCAGAAAAATTGAAGAACGAGTACAAATAAGGTGATAAAGAAGGTAGCGATAAAGGGGCCGATGAATGCCTTTACGATGAGTAGATCCAGTTTTTTGAAAATTCGGTTCACGCGCAATACTTAACTTTATCCAATGGATGCAAAGGTACAATTTTCGGCAGAGGAAATGCAGCTGATGTCTGATCCGGCGTGGATTTTAACGAAGAATTCGGCGATCCGAAAGGTTGTGGAGATGTTTGGCGATTTGAGCGGTCAATGGAGGGGTATCCTGCCCTGGGATTGCGACCCGCGAATATCCAAGGGTGAACAATATAAGGGGCTGCCGTGGGTGATGCTGGATTATCCGCGGGTTTTCGGGAAGGAGGATATTTTTGCGATCCGGACGATGTTCTGGTGGGGACACTATTTTAGCGTGACGCTACACCTCAAAGGCGAATATTTACGTACATACCTGCCTGTTATTCTCGCGCGGCGCGCGGAACTTGAGGCGGCAGAGTTTTGGCCGGGGGTTTCGGATGAGGAATGGGAACACGATCATCTACCGGGAGCATGGGGGAGTGGGGAGTTGGAATCCGGAACATGGGGGCACGAGATCGGGAACGGACAATTCTTTAAGTTGTCGGCGCGATGCGAACTGGATCAGTCGGCGTGTTTGACGGAGAAGTTCGGGATCCTGGCGGGGATATTAGTTACTACCTAACCGGTGAAAGAGGTCTTTCACCTGGTAGCTCCAGAGTTGCGTCTGGTCCTTCACTTCGCCTTTGCCTGCGAAATCACTGATGACAAGAATTGTCTGGTTGGTGACTTCCGACTTCTCGATGCGGAATTCGAAGAATTCTTCGGCAGGTGCATCCATCCAATGAAAGCGGATGAATTTTTCGAATTCGCTTTCGGTTACTTCCGCCTTATCGGTGGTTCCGTTCCAGGAGAAGCTAAACACATTATCCCGTTCATCGACTTTATCTGCGAACCACTCCTGCAATCCTGCCGGAGTGCTTAAGAATTCAAACAAGATCGAGGGCGAACATCTGACCGGATACTCTACCGTAAACAATTGTTTCTATCATCTATTGCTTTTGATTCGTGGCCATCAACAACCTTGGCTTTAAGGATGTTCAAACCGGCTTTGTGCAATAATAGAAAAATAATTGGTCCGTCAAAATTTTTTTTCCGCTATGTGTATTTTATACCCCAGAATAATTTTTAAGCAAATTTTAATGTAACACAATTGATTATCAATCATTTGTGAAATAAATTGGTGAAACCATGGCGGAAATTGGTAAATTGTTATGATTTATTCAGGGCTAATAGGCGGGCGATTGATACAAGAAAAGGTTAAATTATTCGTTTTCAACCAGGACGATACAAATATTTCAACCGATTTCATCTATATCAATATCGATTAAAAGCAGTACCTAAAAACCCTTTAAACGACCTCTGCCTATGAGCATGCGTCAACTGAAGATCACGAAGAGTATTACGAATCGTGAATCTCAGAGCCTGGAGAAATACCTGCAGGAGATTGGAAAAGTAGAGTTGATCAGTCCCGAAGAAGAAGTCAAACTCGCCATCCGTATCAAGCAGGGAGATCAAAAAGCTCTCGACAAACTTACCAAGGCGAACCTTCGCTTTGTCGTATCCGTAGCCAAGCAGTATCAGAACCAGGGTCTTTCCCTGCCTGATCTGATCAATGAAGGCAATCTGGGCTTGATCAAGGCCGCTCAGCGGTTTGATGAGACCCGCGGCTTTAAATTTATTTCCTACGCCGTTTGGTGGATCCGTCAAAGTATTCTGCAGGCGCTTGCCGAGCAGTCACGGATCGTCCGGCTTCCTTTGAACAAGGTGGGGCTTACGAACCGGATCCAGAAGGCGTATTCGTCAGCTGGAGCAGGAGTTCGAGCGTGAACCTTCGGCGGAGGAGTTGGCGGAAGTGCTGGAGCTGGACATCGAGGAGGTTTCTTCTTCCCTCGGGATTGCGGCGCGGCATGTGAGCATGGATACGCCGTTGTCGGAAGGAGAGGACAATACCTTGATCGATGTGCTGGAGAATCCGAATGCGGAGATGGCCAATGCGAATATCGAACATAAGGAGTCGCTGAAACAGGAGATCGACCGGAGTCTGAGGACGTTGACGGAGCGGCAGAAGGAGGTGATCTGTTTCTTTTTTGGGATTGGGGTGGATCATCCGATGAGCCTGGAGGATATCGGGGAGAGGTTCAACCTGACCCGCGAGCGGGTCCGGCAGATCAAGGACAAGGCGATTACCAAACTGCGCAGCAATTCGCGCTCCAAAATGTTGAGGAGTTATTTGGGAATATAATTTTACACATGATTTTCATCCGGCAATACTAATTCTTATTTTTGCACCTCTTTAAGTGAATGTAACTTGTTTATGTTCACTTTTTTATTTTGGTCAAATACATATGTTTGAGAATTTGTCGGAGCGGCTGGAGGCAGCGTTTAAGCAGATCAAGGGGGAGGGCCGGATCACCGAGCTAAATATTGCGGCGACCGTGAAGGATATCCGGCGGGCGTTGATCGATGCCGATGTCAACTATAAGATTGCGAAGGAATTTACCGATACGGTCCGGGAGAAGGCGCTGGGGCAGAAAGTGCTGACGGCGGTGAGTCCCGGCCAGTTGATGGTCAAGGTAGTGAAGGACGAGCTGGTGGAGCTGATGGGGGGCAGCGAGGCGGAGTTCAATGCAAAGGGCTCGCCGGCGGTTATCCTGATTGCGGGGTTGCAGGGTAGCGGTAAGACGACCTTTAGCGGCAAACTGGCCAATTATCTGAAGACGCGGAAGGGTTTGTCGCCCTTGCTGGTGGCGGCGGATATTTATCGTCCCGCGGCCATCGAGCAGCTGAGGGTGCTTGGGGAACAGATCGGGGTGGACGTTTATAGCGAACCGGAGAACAAGAATGCGGTGGAGATTGCGCAGAATGCGGTCCGGGAGGCGCGGAGCAAGAATAAGAATGTCGTGATCGTGGATACGGCGGGCCGGCTGGCGATCGATGAAGTGATGATGCAGGAGGTGGCGGCGGTCAAGGCGGCGGTTAATCCCGGGGAGATCCTTTTTGTCGTGGATTCCATGACGGGTCAGGATGCGGTCAATACGGCAAAGGCTTTTAATGACCGGCTGGACTTTACGGGCGTGGTGCTGACGAAGCTGGATGGCGATACCCGGGGTGGGGCGGCGTTGTCGATCAAGTATACGGTGGCCAAGCCGATCAAATTTATCTCGCAGCGGGGAGAAGATGGATACGCTGGATGTTTTCTATCCCGAGCGGATGGCGCAGCGGATCCTGGGGATGGGGGATATCACGACGCTGGTGGAGAAGGCGCAGGCGCAGTTCGACGAGGCGGAGGCGAAGAAGCTGGAGAAGAAGATCCGGAAGAACCAGTTCGATTTCGAGGATTTCATGCAGCAGCTGGAGCAGATCAAGAAGATGGGAAATATCAAGGACCTGCTGGGGATGATCCCGGGGGTCGGGAAGGCAGTCAAGGACATCGATATCAGCGATGATTCATTTAAGGGGATCGAGGCGATCATCAGTTCGATGACGCCGTTTGAGCGGGCGAATCCGGATGTGATCGATGTTTCGCCGCCGGCGGCGGCTGGCGCAGGGGCGCGGGAAGGATATTTCCGAGGTCAATGCCTTTTTGAAGCAGTTCGAGCAGATGAAGGCGATGATGAAGCAGATGAATAAGATGCCGATGGGGGCGATGAGGGGAATAGGGAAGCGCCGATAGGGAGATGGGATTTGAGGGGCGCGATTTGGAGCGTGGGGTAAGCCGCGCTGGAGGCACGAGAAATTGCTGATAATGTGTACTTGTAGACATAATTGTCCATGAATGTTAAATCGTTATAGGCGGTTATAAAATATTCCCCGCAATATTCGCTCGTTAATTCCTGAAGTATTATTTTTGAAATGTGATTCATGAGTGCTAGATTTGCACTCCCAATTTTGGACAGTAACCTTATTAGTTCACGCATTTAAATTTCTATTTAAGATGCCAGTTAAAATCAGACTGCAACGCCACGGGTCTAAGAAAAGGCCATTTTACTTCATCGTAGTGGCTGATGCCCGTGCACCCAGGGATGGTAAATTCATCCAGAAGATCGGTACGTACAATCCTTTAACAGTTCCCGCTTCCGTTCAGCTCGATCGCCAAAAGGCGCTTGATTGGCTGCACAAAGGTGCTCAGCCGACCGATACGGTCCGCCGCATTCTTTCTTACAAGGGGGTATTGTATCTGAAACATTTATTGCGTGGTGTCAAATTAGGGTTATTCGATGACGCTGCTGCGATGGAGAAATTCCAGAAGTGGCATGGCGAGCATGAGATAGCTCTGAAGAAACGCGCAGGAAGAGAACAGGAAGGCCCGGCCCGGTCGTCGTGGACCCGGTGGTCCTCCGATGAGAAGGGTCGGTGGCCCGGATCGTGGAGAGCGCCCGGAACGTATCGAGCGTCCCGAGAAGAAGATTGAGAAGAGTGAAGGCGGGCCCAAGTTGGAGGCTTAAGCCGCTTTTTTTAATAATTTTTGAGGAGGCTGTGCGGCCTCCTTTTTTTATGGATATCGAATTATCGAAATATCGGAAAGATTGTGGCCGTCTTTGGACTGCAGGGAGAGGTTGTGCTGCTCCATCGGCTTGGGCAAAAAAACGGGTCTAAAGGGGCTGAAGACGATCTTTCTCGAGGAGCGGCGGGATGAGATGCTGCCCTGGTTTATGGAAGGTACGCGGGTGAAGAGTGATTCGGAGGTATATGTGAAGCTGGAGGGTTTGGATACGAAGGAGGCAGCGAGGAAGGTGGTGCAAAAGGAGGTTTGGTTGACGCAGGCGGATTTTGAGCAGTTTGCGGGGAAGTCGGCGCCGATCTCGATGGTCGGATTTCGGTTATTCGACGGGTCCGCGGACCTCGGGGAGATCCTTGAAGTGATCGAGCAGCCGCACCAGGTGTTGTTTCGGATCGATCTGGCGGGGAAGTCGGCGTTGGTGCCTTTGCATGAGCAGACGCTGAAGCGGGTGGATGTTCGCGCCCGAGAGGTTCATGTAGAGTTGCCGGAAGGGTTGCTGGATGTATATCGATGAAGATGTTTCCCCTGGAGTGGGCGGCTGTAACCAGATATGGAACGGGACCCGCCGGATATGGATTTGCGATTTTATGACGCGATGCCGGCGGGTAATATTGGGTCAAATTTTTGACCATGCGGATTTTTCTTTTTTTCCTACTGGTCGTCATCGCCGGATCGGCTGAGGCGCAGTTTACGGGTAAACTTGTCTACCAACTCGATCAGAATGGGGAACGGACGGTGATGACCTATATCCAGAGAGGGACGAGCGCCATCGTAGAGACCTATACCATTAAGTTGAACAATGGCGTGACGGACACCACAACGATCCAACCTCAGGATACGCTCATTTTTGACTTTGCGGCCGGTACGGAGACGAATTTGCAGTTTTCGACGATGCAGGCCTATAAGACAAAGTTTATCGGAAATATGGAGGCGGTTGCGATGGCGGCGAGACTGAAGGGCAAGGCCTCTATTTCCGTTGCAGGTGCCGGGTCGGCCTCCACTGATGGATATAACTGCAACCATTATGTAATCACAAGCACCGGACCGATAGGGTCCGGCACGAGGGATGTCTGGACGACGGGTGATATCGGCGGGTCGCCTTCGCTTTGGATCGTGGGCGCTCATACCTATTGGGCGCCGGGTCATCCGACACTTGCTCAGTTGACCGCGGCGGGCGCAAGCGGTGTCGTCGTAAAGGCGAACAGCAGCAACGCAAGACAAGGGCTTCTGTATTCGATGAATCTTATTTATGTCGATACGAATTTCAAACCCCGATCGCCGGCCTATTTTAATGTGCCGTCAAGGTATAACGTGGTTGATGAGACGGGGTATAGTTTACCGGGGTCGGGGAATTGATCATCGGGTATGGGGCGCGCCATTCCGTTGCATCGCCCAGGTGTTGGATGGCAATCATTTGGTTGATTTATCCGTCAGATAAGGACCTCATATACTTAGCTGCGTTGAAGGACGAAGGAAATGGGTGGGTTTTACCCGCGAAGGCAGAAAAGAGGAGGGCAATCAAATACAATGGCTTCATATTCCAAATATAGCTAATGATGTGATATCTTGCAAATTATGAGGCAATTGGCACTACTCGTTGCGGACTTCACGGCTGGGAATGCGGCGGTGGAAGGATTCGGATCTGGAGAGTTTTGTTGCGATGAATCGGGATTCCCGCGTGATGGAGTTTTTCCCACGGATCTGGACGGCGGAAGAGTTGGCGGCGATGGTGGCGAGGACCGGGGCTTTTCTTGAACAGAATGGGTATGGGTTGTTTGCGGTGGATGAACTGGCGTCTGGCGACTTCATTGGGTATGTGGGGTTGGCGCGGCCTTCCTGGGACGCGTGGTTTACACCTTGTGTCGAGATTGGGTGGCGGTTGCGTGCCGAGGCGTGGGGGTTTGGGTATGCTACGGAGGCGGCGAAGGAGTGTTTAAGGTTTGGGTTTGAGGAGTTGGGACTGGAGCGAATCTATTCTTTTACGGCTTTGCCGAATGTTCGGTCGGCGCGGGTGATGCAGAAGATCGGGATGAGGTTTGCGGGCGAGTTTGATCATCCGATGGTGGAGGAGGGGAGTTGGCTGAGGAGGCATGTTTTGTATCAGGTTTCGAGTGGAACGGGATGAACGGGTATGGATTTTGCACCGATATGATTATGATACAGAAGACGATACCTAAACGGGCCAATTTGCTGGCAACCTATGCTTTCCGGCGCGTTTTCGAGCGGGTGGACAAGGGGGCGGTCAGGAGGGGAGTGGATGAGATGGGGCTAAATGGCTTTATCAAACACTGTGCGCGGCTGGGGGCGACGACAGGTTTTATCTCGGGTATCGGTGGGATCGCCACGGCGCTGGTGGGGGTGCCGGCGGATATGTTAAACTGCCTGACGCAGCAGTTCAGGGTTACTCTCGCAGTTGTCTATGCGAAGACCGGAGATTGCGAAGTGAGTTTTGAAGATTTCATGGCTATCGTGGCCATTTCGATCGGTGTGGAGGCGGGTGTGATGATCACCAAATCGGTTTTGATCCGGATTGCGGAGCGGCTGCTGGTGGGGATGAGCGAGCGGACAGCGGCGCGAATTGTGCCGATATTGGGTGCGGCAATCGGCGGGACGACGAATTACTACTTTATAAAAGGCATCGGTGCTTCTCTGAAGCGTTTTGTGGCGGATCGGGCGCGTTGAGCGATTCCTGATTTTCAGTACCTTCACGCTATGGCATATTATATACGGGTATTGGGTCTGCAAGATTCCGACATCCACCTGGATGATCTCACGGTGGAGTTGAAGACTGCCGGGCTAAAGGCCGTTTTCCAACTGGGAGAGTCCTGTGAGCCGCGGAAATGGTCGATGCTGGAGGTAAGGGCTGATCACGGGGCCAAATTAGCACAAATCGAACGGAATCGTGTGGCGCCGGGAAAGCTGGCACAGCAGGAACTGGATGAGTTCAGGGAAATTATCCGCGCGCATCAGCCCCTCTCGGCGGTGCAGTGGCTGGACAACTATTTCGGGCGAATCACGGTTGTCTATGCTTTCCGCGTCCTGGATGCGGCGTTGCTGGAAGATAATTTTGAGATTGTGAGCACGCTGAAAACCGCGATCTGGGCGCGGACCGGCGGCTTGCTGCAGAACGACCTGGAAGGTTTTTCCAACGATCATGGAGATCATATTCTCTGGCAGTTTCCGGATGATGTTTCCGGGGATAAATATTGCGCGGTGTTAGAAAACGGAGTTTGGGTCCGGTTCCGAATGGATCTGGCGGATCCGTTTCAGCGCATGGCGTTCTGGGCGGGAGAGGTTCCGCAGATGGCGGTGAGGTTGTAGGGGTGGTGCGGTTAGAAATAATTTCTTCGGCGGAAGTCTGCATATAATTTATCGAGGGCGGGGTCCAGGGTAAAATCGGCGGTGAGTTGTTCGAAGAGGTTCTCCGCCTCTTTTATACAGCCTGCGTTTTCGCACTGTTCAATCCGTTGCAGGAGGGCGGCGAAACCACCGATGGAGTTGGGGGTGATCGGGGGCAAATGGGGGAGGATGGCGGTGTCATTTACCAGCACAATATGACTGGAGTTGGCGAATTGGAGCCGGCCGGATTCGCCGACGATATCCAACGTCCAGGTATAGCTGTTGCCTACCGGCATCCGGCCGGGAAAGTGGACGACCGCCTCCGTGTCGATGATGACGCTGTCGAAGCAGAGCCGTCCGTCGGGGCTTCGCAGGCGGAGAAAATATCTGCGGGCCCAGTAGACGTTGTGCCAGCGGAAAATCAGGCTATCCATCGAAGTGACGTAGCCGGGTCGGGGTGCGAGGGCGGAGATGGGATTTGAGTATGGGCGGCTTGAGATGGCGTGCGTTCCCGAAGCGTTGGCGGCGTTGGTTGGGGCGGAGTTGTGTTTTGGGGTTGCCGCCGTGCGGGCGGGAGGGGGAGGTTGGATGACTTCGGCCCACGACAACGCGAGATATTGGATGAGGATCGAGTCGCGGACGCGCGTATGTTCCCGTTTACCGATCTCCTCCATGGTGTAGGTGCCTTTGCCGCGAAGTCGGACATAACTGGTATCGCGGTCAAAGAGGGTGAGTTCGGAGAGGTCGTCGAACAGGGTTATCTTGTCGCCCTGGTACACCCAGCTATGGGCGAGGACGGGTCTCGACGGCCCGCGCGCAGGAATGCAATTGATTGTGCCGGTGGTATAGTAGACTCCGAAGGCCGGGCGTTGGCTGCTGGCGGCGAGTCCCTGGGTCAGGATCCCGGCGAGGAGCAGGCTAAACGTGACGGAATGTTGCATGGAAATAGGCGTATTCAAAGATAATGAAGTGTGGTGGAAAACAAATTTGGTTTGTATCGCAAACTAGATTAGATTTGTGATGTAAATTTGTTTGTGACTAAATTTGTTATCATGGTACCTGAAGAAAGAATCTTGTTGCCGCAGGAGAGCCTGGCGCTGATTGCGGAAGCCATTCGGAAGACGAAGGAAAATTTCAGGGAGAACAGCCGCTTTTACCTCTTGTGGGGTTGGTTGATAGCGACGGCGAGCCTGGGTTTCTTCTTTCTTCGGCAGTATACGGGCACGCGGTTTTTCTTTTTGCCGTTCCCGGTGCTGGCGACGATAGGGATTGTTACTACGATTGTTTGGTACCGGCAGCAGAAGGCGAAGTCGCCGACAGAGACGTACATGGCGTATTTTGTCAACCGGTTGTGGATGGTGCTGGGGCTTAGTTTTATTTTGGTCGTATTTATCTCCGTAAGCCGGGGATGGCCGCCGTTTCTCTATACGCTGATCGTGGCCGCGATCGGGACGATGGTCTCGGGGTTGGCGATGAAGTTCAGGCCGTTGGTCTGGGGCGGAGTATTGTTTATGGGGGCGGCGGTGATTGGCGTCTATTTGGCGGATGCGTATTTGCCGTTGCTCACGGTGTTTGCGATGATTGGCGGATACCTGGTTCCGGGCTATCTATTAAAATCGGCACGGGAAAATGAGAAGAAAGTATAATGAATGAGTAACCAGGGGATGTATAACGAATTGGATCCGGTGTTGAGCACGCCGGTGCGTCTGGCGATCGTTTCGGCGCTGGTGAAGCTGAAGCAGGCTGACTTCAATTATCTGATGGAGGTTACGGGTACGACGCAGGGCAATATGTCTCATCAGCTGAAAAGGTTGTCGACGGAGGAGTATGTGGAGGTGCTCAAAACATACAAGGGCAGTTATCCGCACACAATTGTGAAACTGACGACGAAGGGGAGGAAGGCGTTTGAGCAGTATGTGGAGGACATCAAAAAATATCTTCATTTATAAGGGATTTTTTTTACCTATTTAGTTTGTACCACAAACAACATTAACAATTAAAACTAAAAAAATATGGAGAGCACTCAATCGGTTCGGTTCAGGGGCCCGCATTTGGGCATTCTGGCGGTGATCTTTGCCGCGCTGTTTATTTATGGGCTTTCGTATGTGATCAGTTTTATTCCGGGAGCGCCGCATTATCCCAACCCATATGATCCGGCGGCGGCGATAGTCGCGTATTTTAGGGAGCATCCGCATGATGCGTTGATGTGTATGTTCTTTCAATTTATGTCGGCGATCCCGTTGGGGCTGTTTACGGTGACAGTATGGACGCGCCTCAGATGGTTAGGGGCGAAGGCGGTTGGTCCTTCGATTGCGTTATTGGGCGGCCTGCTGACGACCGTGGACATGGTCGTCGGTTGCATGATTGCCTGGACGATGGTATTTCCAGGTATGGCGGCTGATGAGGGTGTATTGCGCGCACTTTACTACATGGGATTTGCGCTTGGCGGAGTCGGTTATTCGGTACCGATGGGGCTGCTGATTGCGGGGATTGCGGTTCCGGCTGGTTTTATGCGGCTGTTGCCGCGCTGGGTGGTGGTGTTTGGGGTTGTATTGGGTATCATCGGCGAAGCGAGTACGTTTGCGCTGCTGTCGCCGAAGCTGACATTTCTGATCCCGCTGACGCGGTTTCCGGGGTTTATCTGGTTGATGATTGCGGGATTCATGCTGGCGTCACGGAGGGGAAAATAGTATATTTGTCCGAAGTAGCCAGATATACCCAATGCCCAGACGTTTTATCTTCCTTGCGATTGCAATTGTTTCTTCTGTCGGCCTGTTCTTATTGTCGCGAGCAATCCTTACGCTTCTATGGGTTCCGCCGCAAGACGGTTTTTTTGAATCGCTTGGGGGAGATATCGATGCGGTCTATTATTCTTATCTGGGAGTGTTTGTGCTGCTTGTTGTCGGATCGGTAATTGGAATTCTGGTCGGCTGGCGGAAGGGCAGGCGGGAGTTGAAAATGGCGGGGATCTTTACACTGATTTTTGCCATTCTCGTGACGGCGGTTATAACTTTTCTGGTGTTAGGATGAGATCGTGAAATTTTGTTACAACCACAGCGATATATCGCCCATTTCGATCTCGACGCGTTCTTTGTGAACGTGGAGATCCTGAACGACCCGTCGTTGAAGGGGTTGCCAATATTGGTGGGTGGACGGGAGCGCGGGGTGGTGGCGGCGTGCAGCTATGAGGCGCGGAAGTTTGGGATACATTCGGCGATGCCGATGAAGACGGCGATGCGGCTTTGTCCGCAGGCGGTGGTGGTGGGGAGCACGCGGGGCGAGTACAGCCGGTATTCGCGGTGGGTGACGGAGATCATTGCGGCGAAGGCACCGCTATTTGAGAAGGCGTCGATCGATGAGTTCTATCTGGACCTCACGGGGATGGACCGGTTCTTCAACCCTTACCAATGGACGATCGAGTTGCGGGAGGAGATTATCGCGGCTACGAAGCTGCCGATCTCTTTTGCGCTGGCTTCCAATAAAATGGTGTCAAAAATTGCGACGCAGGAGGCTAAACCGAATGGGTACTTGCAGGTGCTGCCCGGGATGGAAAGGGAATTTCTCGCCCCGCTGAAGGTCAACAAGATACCCGGCGTGGGAGAACATACCTATCAGGCGATGCAGGAGTTGGGGATTGTGACGATCCGGGATTTGAGTGAGCGTTCCGTGGATGAGCTGGAAAGGCGTTTTGGGCGATATGGAACGGAGCTCTGGAGCAAGGCAAGGGGTATTCATGATTCGGAGGTGATCCCCTACCATGAGGCGAAGTCGATCTCGACGGAAAATACGTTTGAGGAGAACAAGACGGATATGGAGTTCCTGATGGCGGAGCTGGTGCGGATGACCGAGCGGGTGGCGTATGAGCTGCGACAGGATAACAAAACGGCGGGGTGTGTTGCGGTGAAGATCCGGTATCCGGATTTCGAGACGACGTCGCGGCAGATGACGATTCCCTACACCTTCTATGATGATGAGCTGATCGCGAAGGCGAAGGAGTTGTTTCACCAGTTGTGGCGGCGTGGGCAGCCGATCCGGTTGTTGGGGGTGCGGTTGAGTGAGTTGACTTCGGAGGCGATACAGACGAATCTTTTTGAGGATACGGGGAAGAAGACGCAGTTGTATAAGGCGATCGATGAGGTAAAGGGACGTTATGGGAAGGATGCGGTCGTTAAGGCGGGTGGGCAGAAGGCGGAGCGGGCGAGGTCGGCCGGAAAGTCGACGTCGAGGTTTATCCGGCGATCCGATAAAGAGGATTTGTCGGGGGATGGCGCGGGGTAGGCGGGCATGGGGTGCGGCAGGGTCGCGGCGGGCATGGGATTTGAAGACATGTCCATAAACTACCATTATGAAAAAGGTATTGTGTATTGTGGCTATAGCCGTGCTGGCGGCTAGTGGTCGTCTGTGTGCTCAATCGTTTCAACTTGGCATCAAGGGCGGTGGAAATTTAACCACCTTCACGTCAAGCAGCTCTAATCCTGCTTATAATGCATATTCATTTCAAGCAGGATGGAATTTAGGCGTTTTCACGAATTTTTGGTTGGGGAATCATTTCGCCATTGCGCCGGAAGTCGACTATACGACCGCGGGTGCGCAGATCAAGACAACTACTTCCGAGAACAATCAGAACGTGTATGTCAACAATCAGCTACATCTCGCGTATGTGAGCATACCGGTTATGGCAAAGGTGCGGTTCACCGGCGGGTTCTATCTCGAGACTGGTCCTGAAATCAATTTCAATGTGAGCGGAGGCTCGTATGAGAATGAAAGCGTGAAGAATTTCACCAACAACGCGGAATTCGCCTGGGGCGCTGGTTTGGGGTATCAAAGCCCGTTCGGCCTTGGGATAGGTGCACGTTATAATGTTGGGTTGACGACGGTGGATAACACCAATCAGGCGAATTTCCAGGATGTGAACTGGCATAATAGCGGGTTCCAGCTGGATCTGTTCTGGACGATCTTCAACAACAAGAAGGCGGATGAAAAGTGAGGCTCGGGAGCGGACATCCGGTGTATCGGAAGCGAACAGGATTATCCGTTTGGCATGAGATAAATAATTGATTTTTAGAGCGTGTAGACCTCTGGCATTTTATTCGCCGGAGGTTCTGCATGTTTAAGAATTACTTTAAGACTGCGCTCAGGAATCTTACCAAGGGCAAGCTATATTCCATCATCAATATTACGGGTTTGTCGGTTGGCATGGCGGTGGCGATGCTGATCGCGCTTTGGATCTATGACGAGGTGTCGTTCGACCGGCAGGCTCCGCATTATGACCGGATTGCGCGGGTAGTCCAGAACGTTACTAATAACAACGCGGTGGAGACATGGAAGCAGACTCCGTTTCCGCTGGCGGATGTATTGCGGTCGGACTATGGCAACAATTTCAAGCGGGTGGTCAGGGCGTTGGAGAATGATGAGCTTATTACGCTTGGCCATAAAAAAATCAGCGAGCATGGCGGGTACTTCGAACCGGGTGCGCCGGAGCTATTCGGGGTGCGGATGGTCCGGGGGAGCCTGAATGGGTTGGATGGTCATCCGGGATCGATCTTTCTTTCGAAGTCGATGGCGAAGGCTTTTTTCGGCGATGCGGACCCGATGGGCCAGAACCTGCAGATTGACACGAGTGTGGTTAAGGTTACGGGAGTATACGAAGATTTTCCCCGCAATTCCAGTTTTTCGGAATTGAAGTTTATGGCAACCTGGGGTTTCTTTTTTAATCGGGCGGTTTGGCTGCGGACGATCGAGGATCCGTGGAGGCCAAATTTTATTTCGACTTATGTAGAACTGGCGGATAATGCGGATTTCGATCGGGTTTCGACGTCGATCCGGGACTCGAAGCTTAAACATATAAATGCGCATCTGGCCGCGAAGAAGCCGGCTGTCTTCCTCTTTCCCATGCGCCTCTGGCATTTGCATGCTGAATTCAAGAACGGGGTGAATGTGGGCGGGGCGATCCAATATGTCTGGATGTTCGGGACGATAGGTGTGTTTGTATTGCTGTTAGCCTGTATCAACTTTATGAACCTGAGTACGGCGCAAAGCGAGAAGCGGGCGCGGGAGGTGGGCATTCGGAAGACGCTGGGTTCGTTGCGGCGGCAGTTGGTAATCCAATTCTTTAGCGAGTCAGTGTTGACGGCTTTTTTTTCTTTTGTGTTTTGTCTGGTGCTGGTGCGACTGGCGCTGCCGTTCTTCAACGAGGTCGCGGATAAACAGATGGATATCTTGTGGGACCGGCCGCCCTTCTGGGTGGCGGCGGTGGCTTTTGTGCTTTTTACCGCTTTCGTCGCGGGGAGTTATCCGGCGGTATATTTATCGTCGTTCAGGCCGGTAAAAGTTTTGAAGGGTACGTTTAAGGCGGGGCGCCTGGCGATTGTACCAAGGAAGGTGTTGGTGGTCGTGCAGTTCACCATTTCGGTTACGCTCATTATCGGGACGAGTATTGTCTACCGGCAGATACAGTTTGCGAAGGACCGACCCGTCGGGTATACGCGGGCGGGGCTGGTTACGCTGCCGGAAATGAATGGAGCGATCCATAATCATTGGGACGCGGTAAAGAATGAGCTGATGCGGACGGGTGCGATCGTCGGGATAACGGAATCGGGCAGCTCCATGACGCAGACCAACGGGTAACAGTACCAGCGGCTTTCTCCTGGCCGGGGAAAGATCCCAATTTTTCTTCCGATTTCCAATAGGACGAAGATCAACGTATGATTATGGGAAAACAGTTGGCTGGGAGATCAAGGAGGGCCGGAACTTCTCGCCGGAGTTTCCGAGCGATTCGTCGGGCGTATATTATCAACGAAGCGGCCGTAAAAGTGATGGGGTTGGAGCATCCGGTGGGGGCGAAGCGTGACGTGGTGGGGGCAGCCGGGCCGGATCGTAGGCGTAATAAAGAATATGGTGATGGAATCGCCTTATGAAGAAGTCGCGGCCTACGCTTTTTACGTTGATGGGTCCTAAGGAAGAGGGCAATGTCGTGCTTGCGCGGATCAACCCGGCGATGACTGCAAGTGTGGCGCTTGGAAAGATCACGCCGGTGTTCAGGCGATTCGATCCGGATCTGCCGTTCGACTATAGTTTTGTAGATGCCGACTATGCGAAGAAGTTCAGCAACGAAGAGCGGGTGGGACGGTTGGCGGGTGTCTTTAGCGGGCTGGCAGTGTTCATCTCTTGTCTTGGGTTGTTCGGGCTGATCTCTTTTGTGGCCGAGCAGCGGAAGAAGGAGATTGGCATCAGGAAGGTGCTGGGGGCTTCGGTGGTGAATGTTTGGGGTTTGTTGTCGGGGGACTTTGTTCTTTTAGTATCGGTGTCATTCTTCATTTCGGTGCCGGTCGCTTACCTGGCGATGCGTGGGTGGCTGCAAAACTACGATTACCGGACGCCGATGCCGTGGTGGATTTTTCCGGCGGCGGGTGCGGGGGCGCTGCTGATCACGGTCCTCGTAGTGAGTGTGCAGGCGGTGAGGGCGGCGCTGGTGAACCCCGTCAGGAGTTTGCGGGCAGAATAGCTGGAAATCAGACGGTTGGAGGGGGGCAGGAAAAATAAACATATAAGTCTACTATGTTAATAGGGAATTGGTATCTTTACCGTCCAAATCTTTAAGAATATGTCATTACGTTTAGGGGACAAAGCTCCCAATTTTACAGCTAAGACATCGATCGGTGAGATCGACTTTTACGAATATCTGGGCGATAAATGGGGTATCCTGTTTTCTCACCCTGCCGACTACACGCCGGTTTGTACGACCGAGCTGGGCAGGACGGCTGCGTTGAAGGATGAGTTTGCCAAGCGTGGTGTAAAGGTGTTGGCGTTGAGTGTCGATCCGGTAGATAAGCATATCGCGTGGATCAACGATATCAATGAAACACAGAAGGTAACCGTTGATTTTCCGATCATTGCCGATGAGGACAGGAAGGTGAGCACGTTGTACGAGTTCATCCATCCGAATGCGAGTGCGACGGCGACAGTCCGCAGTCTGGTGGTCATCGGACCGGACAAGCTGGTGAAGCTGATCATTACGTATCCGGCTTCGACGGGTCGTAACTTCAACGAGGTGCTGCGGGTTGTGGATTCGCTGCAACTGACGGCAAATCATAGTGTGGCAACGCCGGCGGACTGGAAGCATGGGGAAGATGTAATCGTAGTGCCTGCGATCTCAACGGAAGATGCGCAGAAGAAGTTTCCGAAGGGGGTAAAGGTCGTGAAACCTTATCTGCGGTATACGCCGCAGCCGAATCTTTAATTGCTTTGGCAGGATGGGATTTTTCGGATTTGCGTTGTAATTGAAAATGGTTCTATATGAGGTGGGTCGTAGTCGGCTCACCTCTTTTTTTGTTCTTACGTCAGGTCGGGAGTTTGCGGGGTGGCGGTGATGCTTTTTAGAACGGATGGGAGTTCTCAAAATGCGAACTCCTGGAGCGCAGTAGTGGCGCGCGTTTTCGGTTAAATGCGGGGCAAAAGTTCTCAAAATGCGAACTCGGAGGTTGGGTCAATCGGTTGTTTTTTTGGAGGCGGTCCGGTCGACGGCGAAGTTGAGAAGACCGAAAACGACGTAGGGGATGGGGGAGATGAGGGCTTCGTGAAAGGCGTTGATGATATCCCGGAACGAGAGGGAGAGCGTATGAAAGAAGGCGTCGTAGGCGGCGAGGGCTAGGAGGAAACTGAGGCTTGCGGCAAAACTGATGTTCCAAAGCTGGAGGAGCCACGCGGGGGCGATTTTTCGATAAATGAAAAAGCCGATCAGCCAGGCGAGGATCAGGGCGCCGAATTTATAGAGGTGACGGGTGCCGCGGGGAATGGTCTCATAAATGGAGGTGTTGAGGAGACAGAGGACGAAGTACGAGTAGAGGATGGCGGTGGCGAGGAGGCCCAAAAAGAAGTAGAGGCGGGCCCGGTCGGTGGCTTGGAGGGAATGACGAGTCCGGTCGGTGGGTTGGAGAGGAGGGCGGGATTTGTCGGTCTGGTGGTGCAGGCGTTTTTTAGCGCGATGAGGCATGGAGTTGGAGGTTTTTTGCAATATTCGGGTTGCGGGAGTAAAGGTACCACAGCCAGAAGATAAATGCATAGACTACCAGGGTAAAGAGATAATGATGGGAGAAATTGAGGTATTCGGGATCATGGAGGTACACGAGGACAAGGCCCGCGCAACGGATGACGTTCAGGACTTCGATGCCGACCATCCCGACCAGAATGTAGGCGAGTTTGCGTTTGGGTGATGCGGGCAGGCAAAGGATGAGGCCCGCGTAGAGCGCGAGTACTTCCAGGCCGTTGCAGGCATCGGCGATGTTGAGCAGCACCGTATCACCGGAGCGGATTTTCATGACCGGTTCCATGCCTTCGCGGCCGTCGATGATCAGATGGGTGCCGGGCGCGGCGTTGTAGTCGGCGGCGGGAGAAAAAAATGCGAGGGTAGCCGCGGTACCTTTGCCGACGCCGGTATGTAAGCGGTTTATCCAATACTCTCCCCGGCAGCAGGAATATTAAATAAACCACCTTCCAGCCCAGAAAGAGGACCGCAGCCTTTACCAGAAAGGACTTAACCGGACCAGGGATCTGGTCCAGCCGAAACGAACGGATCATACCGCTTGTTTCCTGTTCTTGCCTTCTTAAGCCCCAGACCGATGCCTGCAGCGAGGAGCAACGAGATGCCACCGTCGATGGGTGCGGTCTGGCCACCTGAACCGCCCGCATCATAGCCAGTGTGACCAGCGCCCGGGTAGGGGTCGTGATCAGCAAAGGGCGAACGATGGAGCAGGTCGTCCCGGTTGATGTCGGGGCCTGGACTGTAGATGGGGTCTTGCAGACGAAGGGGGTTGTCGCTCGGCTGAAAACCGTCCGTGGTAGTCAGCGTTGGGTTGAAGGGATCCGTGTGGTGGATGCCGGAATGGTTGTAGCCACTGTAGATCGGCCTTAGAATCGGAACGGGGCCGCCAGCGTAGGCGCTACCGATGAGGGAGAGCGGAAATACGAAAGCGGTCAGAATGAGTAAGCGTGTTGCCTTTTTCATGAGAGTAATAATTAACGGTATATCAATTGTTGATTGACCGAACAAATGACATCTTAAAAGGCTTTCGTAGAATGTTAGCGGTGGAACGACTTAACGGTCTGTTAAGGCTTGCGTGGGTTCCTGTAAAGATAACAAAAATTTCGGATTCTGCAATAGGGTAATGCAAAAAGATCGCCAAAGTTATGCACCGTATTATTCCGCGAGCGAATAGGGCAGCGATGCTTCGTTATGGGTTACGTTGGGGCGGCTTTTCCCCGGAGGGCTTGCTGGCATTAGAATTGAACGCACCGCCATTTTTTCTTTTTTTGGATGTCTGTTGCTGTATAACGGTTAAGTGTAAGTGCTTATTTGAGTTGATTAACGGAGTATATTAGGTGATTGATTGAGTGGGGAGGAGAGATATAAGAAATATCATATAATTTGAAATATTTAAATATTTGAGTAGATTGGAGGGGACAGGCGCCGGAGGGTCAGTCCTGGATGCCGACCACGCGGGCTTCGTC
Source organism: uncultured Chitinophagaceae bacterium (assembly GCA_963846405.1). Classification (GTDB taxonomy): domain Bacteria; phylum Bacteroidota; class Bacteroidia; order Chitinophagales; family Chitinophagaceae; genus Puia. The sequence continues at coordinate 109,340 of CAWJVU010000003.1, forward strand.
GGTTGAGCTGGATGGCGAGGATAACGAGTTTGGTGGCTTCTTTCCTTGCGCGGAGAATTTGAGGCTGACAACGGTGAAATAGATATTGATGGGCACCATGCCGAACATGACTTCTTTGCGGATGTCGACGACGTAGGCGCTGTCGACGCGGGGGTGGTTGCGTGCGCGCATTTTGGCAGCGGCGGTGATTAATTGGCCGAGGTCGTTGCGGAGCGCGGCGTGGGTGGTCAGGATGACGCTATCGTCGTGGCAGAAAGGGAGGGCGCAAAGGTCGATCAACTTATCGGCCGTGCTGTCGAGGATGACGGCGTTCATAAAGGCGGTGGCGGCGGCGACCGCTTTTTCGGTAGAGGGGCTGGTCAGGATAGGGGTGAACGGGATGGTTCCAGGGGTTTGGGCGGGGCAGGGCGGGGAGAAGATGGTGAAGGCGGAGAGGGTGAAAACGATGGATGGGTGGAAACTGTTCATGTGTTATTGATGGAACAATTTAAGAAATTCTTCCTTTCGGCGGCGGGAGACGTCTACGATGTCGCCGTTCTCGAGGTAGACCTGGCCGCCGTCGCCGCGCACGAACTTGCGGATATATCGAAGATTTACGAGGTGGCTGTTGTGGACGCGAAAAAAACGATAGGGCAGAAGAAGGTCTTCAAAGTCTTTGAGGAGACGGGTGACCAGCAGGGGCGGGCGGTTGGTGAGGAAGAGTTTGGAGTAGTAGGAACTGGATTCGATACGGATGATCTCGCCGATCGTGACGAACTCCAGTCCTTCATTGGTGGGCACGGCGATCTTCTGTTCCTGGGTTTTGGTGTCGCTGATCGAATCCTTGAGGACCTGGAGGCGTTCGCGGGTCTGGCTGGCGCGGAGGGTAACGAGGCGATTCACCGCGCTTTGGAGATCGGTGATCGACACCGGCTTGACGAGATAATCAAATGCACTTATCCGCACGGCGTCGATCGCATATTGATTGTAGGCGGTCGTGAAGATGATCTCGGTATCATAGTCGCCCGAGTTCCTCCAGCAGACCGAAGCCGCTCATCTTTGGCATTTCGATGTCGAGGAAAAGGACATCGGGCCGGTGGTGGCGGATGAGCAGGATGCCTTCCTCCGGCTTCTGGGCGACGGCTATGACACGAATGGGTTTGCAAAATTCTTCCAGTTTTTGCCGGAGGTTTTGCAAGCTGCTGAGCTCGTCATCGATCAAAATGGCGGTGATGGCGTCTGACATCAGTTAATGTTTATAGTTAAGACGACACGCGTGCCTGTGGGCTGGTGGTCGTCGTAAAGGTCGATGATATCGAGGGTTCCGGCGGTGCCGTGTTTCCGATTGATCAGGTCGATCCGTTCGCGGCTGATCTCGAGGCCAAGACTTTTGTGTCCGGGCCGGTATTTGCGGGAGTAGGCCATGGATTCCGTGCGGCCGATGCCGTTGTCTTCGATCGTATAATGGATAAAGTCGTTGCATAGCCGGACGAAGATCTTGAGATAGAGGCCGGGTTTGTCGCTTGGGGCAAGGCCGTGGACAATGGCATTTTCGACAAAAGGTTGGATCAGGAGCGGCGCTACGCGGTAGTCGCCTTTGAGCAGCACTTCATCGATCTCGGTGATGTAATCAAATTTATTCTCGAACCGAAGTCGTTCGAGATCGACATACAGTTGCATGGCTTCCATATCCTGGACGAGGGGGACGGCCTGGGTCCGGCTGTTCTCAAGGATCATACGGACCAGAAGGGCGAACTTATTCAGGTAGTCGCTGGCTAGCCGCTTCTCGTTTTGCATGATAAAATTTTCAATGCTGTTGAGGGAATTAAATATAAAATGCGGGTTCATCTGTGCCCGGAGGGCGGTCATCTCCATATCGCTCATCTTTTGCCGGAAGGCGGCGTCTTTTCGCACCGAGCGGATCCGATAGCGAACGAGGTACCAGGCCAGCGTACATAACAGGAGCAGCGAGCCAACCCTGAATCCGATACTCTGGTACCAATACGGGTTGACGGTGATATCCAGCGTATCGGTATTGGTGAATGCTCCGGTCAGCTTGCTTGCGCCCCGGACTTCGAGGATATAGCCGCCCGGCTGGAGGTTATAGAAGGTCAAATGCCCGGTTTCGCTTTGTCGCCAGGCCGGATTGCCAGGCGTGAGCCTATAGAAATACTGGTTGCTGCTGATCAGGTCATAATTGACGACGTCGAAGTCGATGCTGAAGCTGTTTCGATCAGGTGTGAGGGTGAGCTGGCGACGGCTGTCGGTGTTGTGTAAAGGGTTTTACCGAGTCGCCTACGAGGGCGTCGATGATCCGGGTACGTGCGGTCGAGTGATAGGTCATCAGGCGGTCCGGATAAAACCGGGTGATCGCATCTTTGCCGCCGGCGTAAATGGCGCCGTCAGATGCCTTATACAGGGTGCCGTCGTCGGTCGTGGGCAGGCCCAGCCCATAGTCAAAATGGACAACTTTATCGGGCTTTCGCAACCAGCACCAGTACCCGGAGACACTGCCGAACCAGGCATTCTGATGGTCGTCGATACAGATGCGGGTGACGAGACCCATCTTGTTGTCCTCCTTAAATGTTCGCTGGATCGCGCCTGTTTGCGGATTGTAGACGAAAAGACCATTTTCGCCACCGACCAATAATAACCCGCTGCTGTCGGCTGCCATTCCGAAAAGAGTCCGGCCGGGGTTGAACGTGCCGGTGATCCGAACTCCTCGAAAAGCATCGGTAGCGGGGTCGTATTGAAAGAGGCCGGCGTTGGTGGCGGCGAAGACATGCCGGTATTTGTCCTGTGTGAGGTAGTGGAGGACCCAGGGCTGGTTCGCACTGCTGGTATCCGGACTGGTATAGCGATGCGTGAACTGACGGGCGATGGGGTCGAAGACATATACGCCATGGTCATAAGAGCGTATCCACCAGCTGCGGGGTCCACGGATGACGATGTTGCGGAGCCTTGGATGGGGATTTGGCTCGGGCGGCGGAATGATGGTCCAATGGTCTGTAAGTAGATCCAGAATAGAGATCCCGGATTCGGTGGTGACGAACAAGTCATCTCCGATCCGCTGGAAGTCGAAGGCTTCACCGAAGGGAGCGCCGGCCGAGCCAAACCGGCCGGTGGGCAGCACTTCGGCGCCGGCCCAGGTCTTGAGCAAATGCCAGCTCAAGTCGTAGTGGAAAATGCCGCCATAGTAGCGTTTCGACAACCAGTAACCGGTGCTGTCCTCCCGGATGCAATAGACATGGGCAAAGGCGGGTTTGGGGACCTTACTGGGAAGGACCGGGATGTCGATGACCTTGAAGAGGTTGTTGGAGGAAGAGGAGTAATAAACGCCGTCCGACGTGGGAAGCCAGAGGATATTCTGCCGGTCTACGAATGGCGGCCCCGAGAAGGCCATCGTCGTGCTGTCGAACAGAATCGTACGGGTGGAAAGGTCTTTCTCGTTGACGAGGAAGATACAGGGAAAGGAGCAGGCAAATACCATCCAGGGCTGGGATTCGAGGCGCCATTCGGCTCCGCCATAGACGACAGTACGGATATTGGAAGGCGAGAAGGGTGTCCAGCGGTTCTTGCCGAGGTCAACCAAATAAATTCCGTTGCCCCAGGTAGAAATCCAGCACCGGTGATAGCTGTCGAACCGGATATCGCGGATGACAAAATTCGGCGGCCCCTGCATGGTCTGGAGAATGTCCCGGGTATTGGGATCGAGGCGATAGATCGAATTGAACCGGGTAGCCCATAAGCCACCTGTGTTATCGAAGGCGATCCCTGAATAGTTGGAGACCCAGGGGAGTTGATTGCGGTCCAGAAAAACGCGGAAGGGGCGGATGCTGCCGCTGATATTTCTGTAGTCGGCCGGATTGGGCGGCCACGCGAGTGTGCGTTGTTCGGCGATGCTAAAACAGAACACGCCGTCGCTGGTACTTCCCCAAAGTTGCCCTTTGTTGTCGGGGATGAGTTGCTGGATACGATTGTTTTGGAGCGTCTGGGTATCGCGGGTGTCGGCGTAGAAAGTTTTGAAGCCATAACCGTCGAAGCGGTTTAGGCCGTTCTCGGTCGCGATCCAGATCAGACCGTCGCCGTCCTGGACGATGGAGCGAACAAAATTGTTGGACAGGCCATCCCGTTCGGTCACATGAGAAAAACGTAGATCCGGCAAGGTCTGGGCGACGGCGGGGGCAGGCAACAGCAAGAGGATGAAGGGTCCTGCGGCCGGCAAAAGGATGCCGGCTGCTGCGAGCAAAAGTGTAATATGGAGCCGGAGCGCTTTCAAGTCGGCGGGGTTGCTATAAATTTACTCCAATTTTTCGTGTAGCGGGTGGGGGTCATTCTGCGGTTATCTTTCTGATCCGGTTGCTCATGGGTTCCAGTACATAGATCGTTCCGTTCCGTTTGTCGACTGCGATGCCGAGCGGGTAATAAAATCCGGCGGCGGTCCCGGTTCCGTCCATGTCCACGGCGGTTCCTGATCCGGCGATGGTGCTGACCATGCCTGCGGGCGAGATCATCCGGATGCGTTGGTTGGCTTCATCGGCGACGAGGATGTTGCCATTTGCATCGATGGCGATACCCTTTGCGCTGCTGAACTGAGCCGAGGCTGCGGGACCGTCGAGGTAGCTGAGGGCGCCTGTTCCGGCAATGCTGGTGAACGTCCCGCCCGGGGTCAACTGGAAGACATTCGCGCCCAGGTCGTCGAGGAGGATGAGGGTATCTGCCCCTTTTAACGCGATGGCAGTAAAGGACACCAGGGTACTACTGTAGTTATATCCGTCATAGAGGGTTGAGACGCTGCCGCCGCTGACTTCGCGGATATAATGAGCATCGCAGACAAAGACATTTTCCGATGCGTCGATGGCGAGCCAGGTCGGGCTGTCGAACTGAGCTGATGCTACCGGGCCGTTGCTTTCGCCAACCGTCGTACCGGCAAAGGTTGAAACCATTCCCGAGCTGATCTCCCTGATTTTATAGTTGAAAGCATCGCCGACGAAGATGTTATTCATCGGGTCGACCGCGACGGCAGGCGGGTCGAGGAATTTGGCGGTGGCGACGGCTCCGTTCATAAATCCGGGGGATCCGCTTCCAGCCACCGTAGTGACGACGCCCGCGGGGGTGACCATTTTTATCTGGTTGTTGCCGTCGTCGGCGACGATCACGTTGCCCGCGGTGTCCACGGCGATACCGTACGGGTCGTTGAATCCGACGGCGGCGGCCAGCGTGCTGACGGTGTAGGTATACAGATAGTTGAAGGTTGGACCGGTGATCGTGTTGCTGCCGACGGTCAGCTTGATGGTTCCCGGTACCGGCGCCTTTGGGGACCGTGACGGTAAGCTGCGTGGCGGTTGCGGCGCTGACGGTGGCGGATGTGCCGTTGAAGCTGACGATGTCATCGCTGGTTGTCGTGCTGAAATTGGTACCGGTAATGGTTACGGTTGTATTATAGGCACCGGTGTCCGGGGCGACGGTAGTGATCGTCGGCGTTGTTGGACCCGTTGGACTGGTAGGACCGGTTGGACCCGTCGGACCGCTTGGGCCCGACGGGCTACTGGATTTTGAACAACCGGCTATTGTAAGAAGGAGGGTGGCGAAGATGCCAATGGGAATGCGCATGGTCATTAGGTTTACTCTTACCATGAAAGTAGAGTCGTTTCAGGAGGGTAGGACTGGGAACCCATTGGTTGGCGGGGATCAGCATGTAGATGGTTGGATGGGACGTATATCCGGACAATGCGCGTATCAAATTCGGACAGGTCTTTTGTCGGCTGATCTGGTAAGGCTTTGCAAATTAATAAGTTGGGTTTCTGGCATAATTATTTGCCCCTTTTCGGCATAACGCGCCTGCACATGCTTAAGAACTACTTCCGGGTTGCCATTCGCAACTTGCTTCGCAACAAGATCTTCTCGGTCATCAATCTTCTCGGGTTGTCCATGGGGGTCAGTTCGGCACTTGTCATTTATCTGATCGTCCAGTATAGCTATAGTTTTGACCGTTTTGAGCCCGGCGGCGATCGGATTTACCGGGTGGTTACAAAAAGCCTCTATCAGGGAAATGTCGGGTATGGCCGCGCGGTGCCGGCGCCTTTGGGGGATGCCATCCAAACGGAGTTGACCGGGATAGAGGAGAACACGACTTTCCGGCTCTGGCAGGTACAGAAGACGGTTATCCCGGCTATGCGGGATCAGTCGGTTGCTTCCTTTAAGTTTCAGCCGGATGTTATTCTTGCCGATGGCCACTATTTCGGGTTGTTACCTTACCGGTGGCTGGCGGGATCGCCCGGTACTGCGCTGGCGGCCCCCGGCCGGGTTGTGCTGGATGAAACCCGGGCACGGCTCTATTTCCCGCATCTGACCTATCCGGAGGTGATCGGTCGGCGGATTGTCTACAATGATTCGGTCGAGACGACGGTCTCCGGTGTGGTAGCGGATCTGAAGCAGCAGGGCAATACCGATTTCAGCTTCCATGAATTTGTCTCACTGCGGACAATTCTGGACAATAAATGGATGCGGGAAGATTTCCACTGGGACCATTGGGGCTCGTTCGCCAGCGACCATGAAGTCTATATCCGGCTTGCCGGAGGGATAAAACCTGCCACCATCGAGGCCGGCCTGGCGAAGTTGGCTGCGAAATACATGAGTGGATGGAAAGAATACAAGGCGAGCTTTCTTTTGCAGCCTTTGCGGGATATCCATTTCAACGAAAAATATGGAGTGTTAAGCGGTCCTACAGCCGACAAAACCGTTTTGGTCGGGTTGATGCTTATTGCGGCTTTTCTGTTGCTGCTCGGCTGTATTAATTTTGTAAATCTCACCACGGCGCATGCGGTTCAAAGAGCGAAGGAGATCGGTATCCGTAAAACCATGGGCAGTTCGAGGGGACAGCTGATCCGGCAATTTCTGGGGGAGACCTTTGTTATCACGTTACTCGCGACGGTCCTTTCTGTCCTGGTTACGCCTCTTTTGTTACAGGCATTTGCTGATTATGTTCCGAAAGAATTGCATTTTTCGCCCTGGCAGCCATACCTGCTGATTTTCGGGGCGCTCCTCATCTGCGTTGTCAGCCTGCTGGCGGGATTTTATCCGGCAGTGGTCCTTTCTTCCTGGAAGCCTGTCAATGTGCTGAAGAGTCAGGTCTCTTCGGGCGGGAGGACGCGGAAGGCACGTATCCGGCAGACCCTTACTGTCGCGCAATTTGTGATTGCCCAGTTCTTTGTTATCGCCACGCTGCTTGTCAGCAAGCAAATTTCCTTCTTGCTCAACCAGAAGCTCGGCTTCCGGCAGCAAGCCATCATGAGTTTCGGGATTCCCTATTCTGATACATCCTACCGGCACCGGGTAACTTTTGTCCATGAAATGGAACAAATCTCCGGTGTTGAACGGGCCAGTCTGGCCTATGATGTGCCTTCCTCCGGAGGTTCCTGGATGGCCGGTATCAATTTCGACAATGGGAAAGGCGAACAATCGGATGGCGTACAGCTGAAACCGGGCGACACGAATTATCGGCGGATTTTTGAAATACCCCTCCTGGCCGGGAGAGATGTGCAGCCATCCGACACCTTCAAGGAAGTGGTTATCAATGAGACCTATCTTCATAAGCTTGGTTTCCAGCGACCGCAGGATGCAATCGGAAAATCCCTTCACTGGGATGACAACCATATTCCCATCGTGGGCGTCGTGAAGGATTTTTATGCGCATTCGGATTTCAAGCTGGGGCCCCTGGTCCTTACTGAGGCGAATAAGGAATGCCGGGATGTCATTATAGCGTTGCCGCCAGCAGGGGAAGGAAAAACCGGCTGGAAGGCAACGATCGCGCAAATCGAGGCCATCTATAAAAAAACCTACCCCGGGGAGGACTTTTCTTATTCGTATTTTGATAAAGACGTCGCCTCGGCTTATGGCGGCGAAAAAAGCGTTGCCGGCCTTTTGACCTGGGCTGCAGGCATAACGATCTTTATCAGCTGTCTCGGTCTTCTTGGACTTGTCATCTATACGACGCAGCATCGTTTCAAAGAGATTGGCGTCCGTAAAGTGCTTGGCGCTTCGGTGGCGAATATCGTGTCTATACTGTCGAGGGAGCTGGTCGGGTTGGTGGCTATTGCTTTTCTGGTGGCGTTGCCCGTTGCCTGGTGGGCGCTTCATCGTTGGCTCCAGAATTATACGCTTCAGACGGAGTTGAGCTGGTGGGTCTTTGCCCTAAGCGGTGCGGGGATGATCCTGATAGCGCTCCTGACGCTGAGTACACAGACGATCCGGGCGGCGCGCAGCAACCCGGTAAAAAGTCTCCGGACGGAATAGTTGGTTTTGTACAACAATTTAAAGGTTAGATTTGTATGGAAGTCATTAAAACCATACGACTATGAGTACTGAGACGATTAAGAAGCCGGCCGCGAAGCGGGGCGTTGAAAAAGAGGAGGTTTCGGTTTTTTTCGGGAAGATCTTTTCCTTTAACAGCAGCCTGAAGCTGATCCATTGGCATGTTACGGGCAAGGGCAGCTATGCTGCACATCTTTCCCTTGATCAGGCGATCGAGACTTTGCTTGGTGTTACGGACCGGATTGTTGAAACCAGTTATGCGGTCCTTGGCGATCTGGACATTGTCATCCCGGAAACAAAGCGACCCGATGATTTTGTGGGGCATATTGAGGCTTTCTACGAATATGTAGAGCACCAGCGAAAGCTTTTTTCCGAAAAGTTTGTCCAGTCCATCCTCGATGAGTATCAGGAGGGGATCCAGCAGCTTTTGTTCCGGCTGAAGCGGCTGCAGTAGTCCTTAAGTGGCTGCGGTAGCGGGCGATCGGGGACGTTTCCAACTTTTCTCCAGCGGTGTATTCACCTTTAAATTACACTGCTATGTTTCTCCATTACCTCAAAGTAGGCGTTCGGAACCTTCTGAAGTACAAGGTTTTTTCCTTTATCAATGTTTTTGGGCTGGCGGCGGCGCTGTCCGTTAGTATGTTGATCCTGCTGATGCTGGCGGATCAGAAAAGTCATGACCGGTTCAATGTCAATCGGGACCGTACCTACCGGATCCTGAGTGACAGGCCGGATTTCCGGAATCCGAATGCGACGTCGGCGGTCCCGCTGGCTGCGGCGATCAAGGCGGAGTTGCCGGGGGTTGAGGCGACGACTCATCTGGTGATGGGGGTGGGTGGGGATGTCGGGGTGGCGGCCCTGCCGGAGGCGAAGGATACGACCGACGAGGAGCGAGGAACGACGCTCCGAGGAAGGTCCGGGCGAGGGACGACGCCCGGCCGAAGTTCAGTGGAGGCGCGGGGATATTTTGCCGACACGGCGTTCTTCCGGGTCTTCAGCTTTGAGTTGGCGTCAGGCAATCCGGCGACGGCGTTGGCTGCGCCGCGCTCGCTGGTCATCACGCATGAACTGGCGGTAAGGTTGTTTGGGGATGCCGATCCGATTGGCAGGGCAGTGGAGTGGCAGGACAGGGGGCTGTCGGTCTTTGGCAATGGCAGTGCGTCGACGCCGGTGAACTGGGGCATCTATACGGTCACGGGGGTGATCGCTGACCGGCATTACCGGTCGCACCTGGTCTTCGATGTGCTGATGTCCGAGGCCTCCATGCCGCTGTTGGTGGAAGATAAGAAAATTCCGGATTACAAGCAGAACTGGCAATGGTATAGCAACTGTTTCACTTATGCGCTGATGCAACCGGGGAAAAGCGAGGCAGGTCTGGATTCGGGTTTGAAGCGTCTGGCAGATCGGCATTATTCGGGGATAGCAGACTTTAAAGGATTCTCGCTGCGCGGCCAACCGTTGATGAATATTTCGCCTGGCATTCTGTTGGGGAACGACCCGGTGGTCGCGCTGCCGATGGTCGTTTATTATCTTTTTGCGTTCCTGGCCATACTGATCCTTTTGCTCGCGGGGCTGAACTATGTCAATTTATCGGTTGCGCGGGCGTTGAGCCGTGCAAGAGAGATTGGTGTGCGTAAGGTTACAGGGGCGAACCGGCTCAACCTGGTGCTGCAATTCCTGGGGGAGTCGGTCATCACGGCGCTTGCATCGTTGGGGATGGCGGTGATTTTCCTGGTCGTATTGAAGGCGGCCTTCGTCCGGCTGTGGGTCAATCAATACTTGAATTTCGAACTGAGCGGGGGCATGCTGGTGTATTTGATCTTTGTCGGTTTTGCAGTGGTTGTCGGGGTGCTGGCGGGCATATACCCGGCGCTTCGCTTGTCAGGTATTGGAGTGATCAATGCGTTGAAGAATAACGATGGACTGCGGCCGGGGCGGTTGGGGATGCGGAAGGCGCTGAGTGTGGTGCAGTTCGTTTTTTCGCTTTTGTTTATCGTGACGTCGATTTTGATCTATAATCAATTCCGGTATTTTATCAACTTTAGCTACGAATTCAATACGGGAAATGTGGTCAATATCGATCTTCAGAATAACGATTATCGGGTGGCGGAAAAGGCGATGGCTGAGATCCCCGGGGTTGCGGAGGTTTCAGCGTGTGAGTATTTGCCGGCGGAGACCCGGTCGGAGGGCGGGGCGTTGCGGAGGCCTGACGGCAAGTTGCATGCGGACAAATCGGATTTCAAGCCGGTGATGACGCTGGGGGCGGATGAACATTTTCTTGACAACCTGGGGCTTAAGCTGGTGGCGGGTCGGGGGTTGTTGCCGGAGGGGCCGGGTGTGGGACAGCAGGTTGTGGTCAACGAGGTGCTTGTGAAGTATTTAGGTTATTCCTCACCGGCAGCGATCGTTGGACAGCGGCTCGAGTCACAGTGGAACGACAGTGGGGTCGTCGTGATCGGTGTCGTGCAGGATTTTCATATGCGGCTGCTCCTGGGGAACGATAAGATCGATCCGTTGTATTTGTACGATAATGCGAAGAATTACCAATATGTCAATCTCCGATTGTCGACCAGGGATAGCCGTGGCACGGTGGCCCGGGTGGAGGCGGTTTGGAGGAAGATCGATCCGGTCCATCCGCTAAAATTCTCGTTTTATAGCGATGAACTGGCGAATCAGTCGCAGGGGATTTTCGATGTGGTATCGATCCTGGGTTTTATTGCCGCGTTGGCGGTGACGATCGCGTGTTTGGGGATGCTAGGGATGGCGACGTATACGACGGAGCGGCGGCGGAAAGAAGTGGGAATACGGAAGGTGCTGGGGGCCGGGGATTGGAGGAATGTCATCCTGCTGTCCCGGGAGTTCCTGGTCGTGTTAGGGGTATCGGTCGCGATTGCGGCGCCGTTGAGTTATATTTTGAATGAGATGTGGTTGAGGATGTTTCCGAATCGGGTGGAGTTTGGGTGGGGGACGGTTGGGCTTGGGGTGTTGATCGTGTTGGTGCTCGGGCTGGTGACGATTAGGTCTCAGACGGTGCGCGCGTCGAGGAGGAATCCGGTGGAAAGTCTTCGAACCGAGTGAGTCGGATCAATAAATGTCCTTATCTTTTCAGTGTTCCCTGAATACCGATCGTATGGATAAGGTCAAGCTGCTGTATAGTGGGTTAATCATCGCCTGCTGCTTTGTAACTGTCTTGTCATGCCACAACAGGCCTGACGATATTCCTTTTCCCGCCAGCGACAGCGGGTATGCACAACCGGTTGCCAAATCGTTACGTTTCGGCGCGCCAAAAAAATTTAATTGGGTGACTGTTCGGTCGGGAGGGATAAAGCCGGCCGTTAGTAAACTGGATATCGACGCCCTGCCGGCTTCTCCGTTTGACACCGATGATTTCCGGCCTTTTAGGCGGCCGCCGGAAGTGGTTCATTTCAATTGGGACAGTCTGCCGGGGCGGCCCTTTTCGCTTGACACCGTGCCTTCGAAGGCCATCGGGTTTAAGACGTACCCTCTTCCACATCCTACATTGATAAAGGCAGCGGCCCCGGTTGAAAAGAGCGGGACGACCCTTTCGATCCGGGATATCGGGCCGGCGCAGGGTATCCAGGGGAAAATCACCTGGGGGTTATTCAGGGACAAGGCGGGATCTCTCTGGGTCGGCACGGAGATGGGATTGTTCCGATTCGATGGCGAATATACGCAAGCCTATACTGCGGGAGATAAGTTCCAATATGTTACCGGCATGACACAGGACAGCATCGGGCGAATATGGTATATCAGTCGCTTTGGTCTTGGAAGGATTGATCTGTTGCACGGGAGGGTTGATTGGTCGCCGGTCATTGCTACCGCTTCGCTTTCTAAACTGCTTAATGACGACCGGGGACGGATCTGGGTTTCCTATTTAGTCGGCGGAGGGTCAGCCGTTATCGATCCGAAACGGGAAACGGTGCGATTGCTTGATTCGCTGGGGTATTCCGGAGCCTTTCCATATGGCTTATGGCAGGACAGTGCGAAGAATATCTGGATGGGAGGCGATGGCGGATTGGCGATCATCAATCCCGAAAAGGGCTGGATAAAGCAGTTAGGCCGCCAGGCCGGACTGGCCGGCAAGTCGGTGAGGGCGATAGCGGGTGACCGATCGGGTCGGATTTGGGTAACAACCTTTGGCCGGGGTGTTGATCTCGTGGATATCCGGCGCGGAACGATCACGCATTATGGGCCGCAGCAAGGTTGGGCGAGCGTTAACACCCTTGCAGAATTGGTTGATGATCGTGGCAGGCTTTGGACGGGGGCCATCCCGAATGAGGTCTCCGTACTCGACCCGGAAAAGGGGATATTCAAACGCATCCGCAGGGATAATGGGGTTGGGATTTCGGGGGTGACCTATTTAGTGGAGGACGAGCGTCATCGAATGTGGGTGGGAACTTTGACGGGTCTACAGGTTATTGACGAGGGGGGCAATTTGGTTCACCCGATTGACAAGATCGCGGTCCAATCCCTCTATGAAGATGGCCAGGGGAGAATATGGGTGGGTACGGCGGATGGGATCCAGATCCTTGACCGCGCAGGAAGATACATCCGATATCTGAAAAAGCAGTTAGGGGCGGGCGATAACACCACCCAAAATATTGTTGAAGCCAATGGAGCCATATGGGTAACCAGTTACAATGGGTTCGATATTATCGATCCTGCGCGTAAGACCATGCAACATTTTGGCCGAAAGGAAGGGCTCAGCAGCAACTCCGTCTTCAGCGCCCAAAGAGACGACAAGGGCGATATCTGGTTTACGGAGTGGCCGAAAGGGCTTGAAAGGCTGAATGCCGGCAAAAAAATACTTGAGCGGGCCGTCTTTCCAGGCGATATCTCTGATCGTTACATGATCGATCTTAAGGTGGATAACAGGGGGATGATTTGGATAAGCACGCGCAACACAGGCGTGTATCTGATCGATCCGGAAAAGGAAAGCATTCAGGTGTTAAACCAGGAGGCTGGCTTAAGGGATACCTGTGAACGAATCTTGTTTCCGGATGAACTAGGCAGGATGTGGATAGGCACCGACAAAGGCATTTATATCGCGGACCCCCGAAATGGGACGCTGACGAACATCAGCACGAGGGAAGGGTTGTCCAACAATTATATCAACTCCTTCAATTCGTATAAAGGCCAGATCGTTGTCGGGACATATGACAAAGTTGACGTGATCAGTCCGCCGTCTGTTGGCTCGAATGCTTGGAAAATCGGGTTGATGGCAGGAACGGATGGGCTCACCAAGTCTTTTTCGTCTGAAAATGTCAATATCATCACGAGGCAAGGGCAATACTTCTGGAGCGATTATGGGGTCGCGATTGTTGACCGGGTCGAAGAAGAAGGCGGCCGGGAGCCGACGTGGGTTGTCGGATTAAATGTCCTGGATCGGCCGGTTTATTTTGCGGCGGGAAGACCTGACAGCCCGGGGATAGCGGGGGGTGATCGTTGGGATTCCGTTTCCGTACCTTTCAACCTGCCGGTTAACCTGCGCATCGCGTACAATCAGAATTTGCTTCAGTTTGCTTACGCACGGGAGGGCCTTATCAATACGGATAGCATTTGGTATTGCTATATCCTAGAGGGGGTAGATAAGAAATGGAGTTCATATACTACCATTGCAGTCTCTGAGAATTACCTGAATCTTGCTCCCGGCCGTTATATTTTCAAAGTTTCCAGCAGGAAAGGCAAGGGCTTGTGGGGCCCGCCCACTTCATTCGCCTTCGAGATCATGCCGCCGTGGTGGGAGACGTGGTGGGCTTATGGCTTGTACGTTGTCGTGTTCTGCGCTGTTGTGTTCACTTTTTCGATCTTCAGGTCCCGGAATCTTACGCGGCGGAACAAGCTGTTGGAGGAGAAAGTCGATCTGCGGACACAGGCGTTGAATCAGTCGCTAAATGAGTTGCGGGCTGCGCAGGCGCAGCTGGTTCAGGCCGAAAAGATGGCTTCGCTTGGCGAGCTGACGGCGGGGGTTGCGCATGAGATCCAAAACCCGCTGAATTTCGTGAATAATTTTTCAGAGGTGAACAAGGAGCTGATCGGCGAGATGGTGGAGGCCATCGATACCGGCGATATGCAGGAAGTAAAGGCACTGGCGAAGGATATCCGGGAGAACGAAGAAAAGATCAATCACCACGGGAAGCGGGCGGATGCGATTGTAAAAGGGATGCTCCAGCATTCGCGGACCAGCGCCGGGCAGAAAGAGCCGACGGATATTAATGCGCTTGCCGATGAATATTTTCGGTTGAGCTACCATGGTTTACGCGCCAGGGACAAGTCATTCAATGCAGGGATGCGCACCGATCTTGATGACCGTATCGGTAAGATTAATGTTATTCCGCAGGATATCGGCCGGGTATTTTTGAACCTGTTCAATAACGCTTTTTTTGCCGTGTCGGAGAAAAGAAAGCTACAGCCTTCGGGATATGAACCGGCGGTGTCTGTCGGAACAAGGAAAGTGGGTAATCGGGTAGAAATCCGGGTGCAGGACAATGGGATGGGTATCCCGCAAAAAATATTGGATAAAATATTCCAGCCTTTCTTTACGACAAAAGCAGCCGGGCAGGGGACGGGTTTGGGATTGAGCCTGAGCTACGATGTGATCAAGTCGCATGGCGGGGAGATCATCGTAGAAACGGAGGAAGGAGTAGGGACGACGTTTGTTGTCCGGCTCCCTGTTCTGCCCGGAGGCGTTTAGTCGGGTTAGGTCATTCCGTGCGGAGGCTTTTTGTCGGGTTGGCGAGGGCGGCGCGGAGCGCCTGGTAACTGACGGTGGCGAGGGTGATCAGGAGGATGCCCGCGCAAGCCGCGGCGAAGATCCACCAGGAAAGAACGGCGCGGTAGGTGTATTGGTGCAGCAGCTTTTCCATTCCCCATGCGGAGAGGGGGATCGCGATAATGAACGAAAGTGACACCAAAAGGAGGAAGTCTTTGGAGAGCATTCCCCAGAGATTGGCGACGCGGGCGCCGAGGACTTTACGGATGCCGATCTCTTTGGTGCGGCGCTCGGCGATGAAGGATGCGAGACCGAAGAGGCCAAGGCAGGAGATAAAGATGGCGAGCGCGGTGAAGATGGCGGCGAGGTTACCGATGTTTTCGGCGCTTTTAAATTTCGCGAAATAGTCGTCGTCGACGAAATGATAGATGAAGAGGCCGGCGGGGTTGTATGTTTTGAAGATGGTCTCCATACCGCTGAGGGCGGTATGTGCGGAGAGGCGGGGGTTGATGCGGATGATGTATTTTCCGGTATAGCGGCCGCCAAGGAAGATGGCGGGTTCGACGGTATCTGAGGGGGATACGTTGACCATATCCGCGGACACGCCGACGATGTGATACGGCATACCGAAGAATTTGACGTTTGTTCCCACGATATTGCGGATACCGATGGCTTTGGCGGCTGCAGCGTTGATAATCATCCCGGCGGAATCCGTAGCCATGTCGCGAGACAGGTCGCGGCCCTCGGTTATGGTCCAGCCGATCGTGCGGCCATAGTCCGGAGAAATGTTGACGTTGCGGAACATAACCGTGTTCTGATCGGGAGTTTTGCCGGGCCAGTCAAGGCCATTGCCGTCGTTGAAATCGGTAAGGCTCATATTGGAGAAGGCAACGTCGGAGGCGAGATTTTTTTGGAGCAGGGCTGTACGGATTGCATCCCGGTGATTGCCGAGGTCGGGCGTGTTGATATCCACGGTGATCAGACCCGAGCGGGAGTAACCGACGGGGCGGTCCTTTGTATAGAGGATCTGGCGATAGACGATCGAAGTGCAGATGATCAGGGTCAGCGAAACGGTAAATTGCAGCACGACGAGGGCGCGCCGGGGCAGGCTGGCCCAGCGGCCGGTCACGACACGGGACTTCAGGACCTGTACGGGGCGGAACGCCGAGAGATAAAAGGCCGGATAGCTGCCGGCGAGCAGGCCGGTCAGCCCGACGAAGCTGATCGCCATCGTCCAGAACAAGGCAGATGTCCAGGGCATGGCCATTTGTTTGTCGGCGATATTATTAAAGAAAGGCAAGCTTAAGGAAGCGAGGAACAGCGCGAGTATGAAGGCGATCCCTGCGACGAGAATGGATTCGCTGAAGAACTGGCCGATGAGCTGCCAGCGATGCGAGCCGATGGTCTTGCGGATGCCGACTTCGCGGGCCCGGGTTTCGCTGCGGGCGGTGGCGAGGTTCATAAAGTTGATACAGGCGAGGATAAGGGTAAAGATGCCGATGATGCCAAACAACCAAACATAGGTAATATGGCCACCGGATTCTTTGCCGGTGCTGGGATCGATCTGGTCGTGGAGGTAGGCCCGGTCCAAGGGATCGATCATCAATTCTTCGTGCCAGGACTTGAAATATGAAGTGGCGATGTTCTTCACTCGGCCGGTTGCCTGTTCGGCAGTCACACCGGGGGCCAGCTCGACGTAGAGAATGCTGTTGTGGTCCTGCCAGTCGGTATTGCTGTTGAAGTAGCTGTTGGTTTTATTGTACCAGGGCATGACCACCTGGATGCTATGTGTTGGAGCGGTCGAACCCTGAAGGGAGGTGTTTTTCGGCAGGTCCTGATAGACGCCGCCGATTTTTAGCGGGATTTCGTTGTCTACCTTGATTGTCTTGCCGATCGGGTCGCTGGCGCCGAAGAGTGCGGTGGCGATGGATTGGTCGATCAGCGCGGTGGAAGGGTCTTTGACGGACTCCACGGTGCCTTCAACCATTTTGAACCCGAACATCGCGGGGAGTTCGGGCTGTGACCAGATACCGGGCCCAGAGACGGTCGTATTATTATAGGAGTAGAGGTGATTGCTGCCGTCAGAGTAGAGCGCAGTCCGGCTGAAGAGGCCGGGGTAGTTGGTACGGAGGGCGGCGCCAAGCGGCACCATGATCGTGCTGCCGCGGTAGTGCATTCCCTGCGCGGTGTCCATTTCCATCAAGATGGCGAGGCGCTTGTGGTTGGGAAAATAATGGTCGAAGCTGAGTTCGTCGTGGATCCAAAGACCGATCAGGAGAGCGATGGCCATGCCGGTGCTGAGACCGACGATATTGATGACGGAGTATACCTTTTTCTTTGTCAGGTGGCGCCAGGCCAGGAGGAAGTAATTGTGGAGCATGATTATGGCTTTGCATATAAAATGCCAACTGGTTAAATTGCTGAAGGACTGTGCATTATGTCGGGGGTGAGGTTTGGCGATGTTCGGAATCGATACAGGTAATGTTCAGTTGTGATCGGGACGAGTGTTCAGTTGTGGTCGTGATTTCTTAATTTTCCGGATACCAAAAAAATGAGTTATGACTAAAAGACTGCTGCTACTGGCCATGGGGTTATGGATCGGAGGCGGGCTGTTTGCACAACGTACGTTGATTTATTGCGGGAAGTTGATCGACCCGAAGGCGGGTCAGGTGTTGACCGAAATGACGGTGATCGTGTCGGGGAACACGGTCACTGCTGTGCAGAAGGGTTATACGGCGGCCGCGGCGGATGATAAGGTGATCGATCTGAAGAACCGGACGGTGATGCCGGGGCTGATCGATTCGCATGTGCATCTGGAGGATCAGATAAGCGCCAATCAGCAGCTGAAGGGATTCACATTGAATGAGGCGGATATCGCCTTTCAAGTCGACGGTCTATGCGAAGACGACGCTGATGGCGGGTTTCACGACGGTGCGGGATGTGGGCGGGACCGGGGTCAATATCTCACTGCGGAATGCGATCAGGAAGGGGCTGGTGGTCGGGCCGCATGTTTATACGGCGGGGAAGATCATTTCTTCGACGGGCGGGCATGGAGATCCGACGCATGGATTCCGTGAGGGGCTTTATGCTGAGCCGCATATACGGAGACGGTGGCGGATGGGAAGGATGCGTGTATCAAAGCGGTCCGGCAGATGTATAAGGAGGGGGCCGATCTGATCAAGATCACCGCTAGCGGCGGGGTGCTAAGCCTGGAGAAGGACGGGCTGGGCGCGCAGTTCAACGATGAGGAGCTGAAGGCGATCGTGGAGACGGCGAAGGATTATGGGATGGCGGTCGCGGCGCATGCGTCACGGGGCAGAGGCGATCAAGCGGGCGATCCGGGCGGGGGTGACGTCGATCGAGCATGGAACGTTCATGGACGATGAGGCGATCGCGCTTTTCAAAAAATACGGGACCTGGTATGTGCCGACGATCATTGCGGGGAAGTCGGTGGCGGATTCGGCGAAGAAGCCCGGGTTATTTTCCACCGGTGATTCAGGCAAAGGCGCTGGCGGTCGGGCCGATCATCCAGGGGACGTTTGCGAAGGCGTATAAGGCGGGGGTGAAGATCGCTTTCGGGACGGATGCGGGGGTTTATGCGCATGGGAAGAACTGGATGGAGTTTGTCTATATGACGGAGGCGGGGATGCCGGCGCTGGAGGCGATCAAGTGTGCGACGGTGAATGGGGCGGAGCTGATCGGGATCAGTGATAAGGCGGGGACGATCGAGCCGGGGAAGTGGGCGGATATTGTCGCGGTGGAGGGTGATCCGATGCAGGATATCCATGCGATGGGGCAGATGAGGTTTGTGATGAAGGAGGGGGTGGTTTATAAGAATGAGTGAACGGCCCCGCTGGCGGGGAACGGGTGTTTTGGTTGCGGCGATTTTACTCGGTGCGCAAACTTTGACCGGGTTTGCCAATGTGGCTTTGAACGCCTGGAGCCCGACGGTGATGAGGGCGATACCGAAGGCGAGGATGCCGGCTATCGCATAGGTCATCCAGCCGATATGGATGCGATAGGCAAATTCCTGCAGCCAGCTGTTCATAGCCCAGCCGTTATAGGGATGGCGATGGCGAAGGCGATGGCGACGAGGAGCAGGAAGTCGCGGGACAAGATGAACAGGAGGTTCCGGACGGAGGCGCCGAGGACTTTGCGGATGCCGATCTCCTTTGTGCGTTGGAGGACGTTGTAGGCTGACAGTCCCAGCAGGCCGAGACAGGCGATGATGATGGCGAGGGTGGCGAAGAGACCGAAGACGGTCCCGAAGCGCTCATTCTCGGCGTATTGCTTGTTGAAGTATTCGTCGAGGAAGAAATATCGGAAGGGGTCGGCGGGGAAATGGCGCTGCCATATGGCCTGTATAGCCATTATGGAATTATGCGCATCTTTTGAATTTATTCGTATTGAGTAATAATTTGGATTGGCGGCCCCCATCATGATGACCATGGGGGTAATGGCTTTTTGCAGCCCTTCCTGGTGGAAGTCGGCGACAACGCCGATGACGTGAACGGTATCGATCTGGTCCTGATTGGCATGCAGTGGTTCACCGATCGCATCTTCCGGTTTAGTATATCCGAGTTCGCGGACGGCGGCCTCATTGAGGATGACGCCTTTGTTGTCCGTGGCGAAGTCCCTGGAGAAGGTTCTACCGGCGATGATCTTGGGGCCGTAGTATTTGAAATAATCGAAGTCGACGCTCAGATGGCGGAGAGTGTAATTCACTTTCGGATGGGCGCGCAGGCGCTGCCAGTTGGTCGACCACGTGATCTCGGTTCCCGGGACGTCGGAAGTGGCGGTGATGGCGCTGACGTCTTTCAGTTTGAGAAGATCTTGCCGGAAGGCAGGAAACGCCGAATAATAGACAGAGTCCTGCATCGAGGCAGTGCCGTTGAGTACCAGGGTTTGGCTGATATCGACACCGAGGGTCTGGCTGCGCATATAGCGAACCTGGTTATAGACGATAATGGTTCCGGCGATAAGGAGAATGGAAGCGGTGAATTGACCGATGATGAGACCTTTGCGAAGGAACTGGCCACCGGCCGTATTTTTGAAGAGACCTTTCAGAACGGTGACCGGATTGTAGCGGGACAAGACAAACGCGGGGTACGTGCCGGAAAGGAATGTACCGATGATGAAGAGGGCCCCGAAGTATTGCCAATAAGTTAGGGGCAGCGTGTCCATGGTTCGTCCGGTCAGGTGATTAAAGAGTGGGGTGACAGACCAGCAAATAAGTAGGGCGAGGGTCAATGCGAGAATGTTGAGCAGGATGCTCTCGATGAGAAACTGCCTGATCAGGTCGGCCCGAAGAGCGCCGAGGACTTTACGCACGCCTACTTCTCTTGCACGTTCGAGGGAGCGGGCGGTGGCGAGATTGATATAGTTGATCCAGGCAATGGCGGCGATAAAGAAGGCGATCACGAACAGAAAAGAGACGGAGCTCCCGTCGCCGTTCGCTTCTGCTTCTTCGGAGTAGTGGGAATAGAGGTGGATATCGGTGAGGGGATAGAGTTCGAGCGTATAGTAGTCATTGTTTGCCTTATTCTCCGGCAGAGAATTGTAATGCCGGTTTACAAAATCCGGCAGTTTGGCTTGAAGGGCTTTCGGGTCGACGCCCGGTTTTAGCTGGATATACGTATAGTAATCGGACCAGGTCCAGGAGGTTTCAGTGGGATCTTTGGGGTTGCCGTCGGCTCCGATGAAGTGTCTCACGGTGGGATATGAGACCAGCATGTCGATGACGAGATGCGAGTTGGCAGGAAGGTCCGCAAAGACACCGGTGACTTCCAACGGACGACGGCGGCCGGAATTCTCATCGTAGAGGGTCTTGCCAACCGGGTTTTCAGTACCGAAATACTTATGCGCGGCCTTTTCGGAGAGGACGATCTTGCTAACTCCGATCAGTGCAGTCGCTGGATTACCTTTTATCAGCGGAATCTGGAGAATACTAAAAACAGAGTTGTCAGCCATATAGACCTTCTCTTCGTGGAAGAGCGCGTTATTTGCAGGGTTGCTGGGCTGAAGGGTCCACTGTGTCAGGCGGCAGAAGTTCTCGATCTCGGGAAAGTCTCTTTTTAAGGCCGGGCCGACTCCGGGGGATGTGGAGGCCCAGCGGACTTCGAAGCGGCCATTCTGGTAGTCGCTTTCCTGTACCCGGTAGATGCGGTTGGCGTTGCTGTTGTAGCTGTCGTAGCTGCGTTCGTAGGCGACGTATTCGAAGATGAGCAGGCAGCAGGTGATGCCAATGGTCAGCCCGAGTAGGTTCAGGACGGAATAGCCTTTGCGTTTGGCGAAGTTGCGGATGGCGATTTGGAGGAAACTTCTGAGCATGGAATGATGGTTGGGACGGGCTGTTAGCGGCCGGCGAGGAGGTCTTCGACGGAAATGCCGTTGATGGTCATGCCGGTGATGTTGCAATCGGTGATATGGACACCGCTTAGGTTGCAATTGGAAAATTTACTGCCGGCGAGATAACAGTCTTCGAATTTTACCGGGCGCATGGTGACGCCTTCGTTGTGATGGGGGTGACCTTTGGGGGGCATGCCGATGTTGTGGATGTAGGCGCCGCCGAGTTGAGCACCTTCTATTTCGAGGTCGCTGAGGTTGGCGTTGATGATCTTCATGTCGCTGGCGTTGACGTCGTCGATGACGGTTCCGCTCATCATGATGTTTTTGAGGTGGCTGTTGCGGAGCGTGCCTTTTGTGAATTCGGAGCCTTCGAGGTTGAATTCGGTGGCTTCGATGCGTGCGGTGGAGTGGTGGACGCGAATCTGTTCCATGGGAGGTTATTTCTTCTAAAGGTAGGGAAAAAACCGGCCGGAGGGGGTTATCCCAGTGGCCGGAAATTCACGGCTTCGGGCTGGAGGGTCCGGAGCGGTTCGTTGCGGCAAAGGCCGTGGGAAGGTTCGTAGTGGCGGGGCTTTACGGAAACCCGGGTAATGGGTTGATGCGGGGATACGCCGGGTCGGTGTAGTGTGCCGGGGGGGCGTTCGAGTAACATCCTTTGGTAGGGGGTCATTCTTTGTTCGGGGGTCAGGCGGATCCTTTTTTTTGCGCGATTCGGCGGGGTCCTGGTCATGATCCGGATGCTTGTGACGATTCCGACGATAAGGCCGAGCAGGGATAGGGTATCTCCCAATAAAGGGATGTCCGGATAGCCGGCGCCGGGAAGATGAAGTTCCGCGTTGACCGCGAGCGTGCGCATGCCTTCGCGGATCTGCGGCGGGAGGTGATCCCGAATTAACATGGAGATCAGGGCTCCGGCGGCGACACCCGACAAAATTATACCGATACCCATGAACATGGTTGCCAGCCGTTTCGGAGATCTGCCTTGAAGATCAGGACGGCGGTTGTATACAAGATGAGGAACAAACCCGGGACAAGGATCAGATCGATGGGAAATGGCAAATGAAGGGGGATCTCGAAGATGGTCAGGCTTGGATCGAGCGTAGCGCGTCCGGATATGCTGGGAAACCAGGACGTCAACCAACCTTGCAGTGGAAATACGCAAACCGTCAACAACAAGATTGCAATGATTACGGCCGGAAATGATCGTTGTTTCATGAGCCTACGTTAATATTGCTTGTTCAAATACTATACCATGAATGTCCGATCAGTGTATTTATCGGTTTCGCCCGTTGCCGGCAAAGTTTCAGCTGTATATATGATCCCGGAAAAACCCAAGGCCATCCTGACGCTCGCGCACGGCGCGGGCGCGGGGATGAACCATTCCTGGATGGTGGAGCTGGCGACTGCTTTGGCGGAGAAAGCCGGGATTGCGACGCTGCGTTTTAACTTTCCTTTTACAGAGCATAAGCGGGGGAGGCCCGATCAGCCGGCTGTGGCGCATGCGACGGTTGCCGCGGCGATCGATCATGCGCGGGCGACGTTTCCGGGGCTGGCGTTGTTTGCGGGGGGGAAATCTTTTGGGGGGAGGATGACTTCGCAGTATTTGGCCGGGCAGGCGCGCGCGGACGTGAAGGGGATTGTCTTTTATGGATTTCCGCTGCATCCGACAGGCAAACCTTCGGTCGAGCGGGCGGAGCACCTGAAAGAGGTGAAGGTGAAGATGCTCTTTTTGCAGGGAACAAAAGATGAGTTGGCAACGTGGGATTTGATTGTCGATGTGTGTAAGGCGTTGCCGCTGGCGACGTTGGTTAAGATAGAAGGGGCAAATCATGCGTTCAAAGCGGGGAAAAGAGATGTGATTGCGGAGTTGGTGAAGGCGACGGCGGATTGGACACGAGTCTGACGACCGGTCAGGATTTCCACTTATGTAACTGGTTGAGGAGGGCGCGGAGGTCTTTGGGCAGCGGGGCTTCGATGGTATGGATTGCGCCGTGGGCGTCGGTGAACTTCAACGACTGGGAATGGAGGGCGACGCGGGCGAGGAGGGGGCGTTCGGTCTCTTCGGATTTGGATAGCTTGAAATTTCGTTTTAAGCCGGAGAGCAATATCGGTTGTCCGTCGCCGTATAGGTTATCGCAGGCGATGGGATGGCCGATCGAGTGCATGTGGATGCGGATCTGGTGGGTGCGGCCGGTGTGGATACGGAATTGGAGTAGCGAATAGGGGCCGATGGTTTCAAGGACTTCGTAGTCGGTAAGGGCAGGTTTGCCGCGGCGGTTGATGACCATGACGCCGGGTTTGGTCGGGTGTTCCATGATAGGCAGGTCGATGGCTCCTTTGGTTTGGGGCGGGGTGCCCTGGACGATGCCCTGGTAGATCTTTTCGACGGCCCGGTCTTCGAAAATTTTCGAAAGGTACTTATGGGTGGCTTCGTTTTTTGCGAAGACGATGACTCCGCTGGTCTCGCGGTCGAGACGGTGGACGGTGTAGATGTTGGTGTACCGATCCCTGAGCAGGGATTTAAGGGAGGCGTCTTTGCCTTCCCGGTCGGGGATGCTAAGGAGGCCGGCGGGTTTATCGAGCGCGATGAAGTCGTCCGTTTCGAGGAGGATATGAAGGGGGGTCATAGTTTTGGTTTTCGAGGGGTAGGCGTGGGGTTTGGCGGGGCCGGCTTTAGGCGGGTCGGGGATGCGGGTGCGGGCTGTTGGGGAGCGGCGATGTCTTTGGCGCGGCCGGGAGATCCTTTGATGGAGGAATTGAGGTATTTGAGGATGCGGATTTCCTTGTCGTTGAGAAGACGCCAGTGGCCACGCTGGACGTTCTTTTTCGTGAGGCCGGCATACATGACGCGGTCGAGGCCTCTTACATCGTAGCCCAGGTGCTCGAAGATGCGGCGGACGATCCGGTTGCGGCCGCTATGGATTTCAATACCGATTTGTGTCTTGTCTTTTGGTTCGGCATAGGCGAGGTCGTCGACGGGTGCGGGGCCGTCTTCAAGGGTGATGGCGCCGGAGGCGATCTTTTCGAAGTCGGCTTTTGTCAGGGGTTTGTCGAGGGTGACGTGGTAGATCTTTCGGATCTGGTGGCTGGGGTGGGCGAGCTTCTGGGCCAGGTCGCCATCGTTGGTGAAGAGCAGGACGCCGGAAGTGTTGCGGTCCAGGCGGCCGATGGGGAAGACGCGTTCGGTTGTTGCGGGGCGGATGAGGTCAAGTACGGTGCGGCGGCCCTGGGGGTCTTCAGTGGTCGTGATGTAGTCCTTCGGTTTGTTAAGAAGGATATAGACGAAGTTATTCGAGATCGTGACTTTTTTGTTGTTGACCTTGACGGTGTCGGTGGGATGGACTTTTGTTCCGGGCTCGGTGATGAGTGTGCCGTTGACCGTGACTTTACCCTTGCGAACGAGTTCGGCGGCGTCGCGGCGGGAGCAGAGGCCGCCGTGGGCGATGTATTTGTTGAGGGGGAGTGTTTCGGTCGGGGTGCTTTCATGGGTGATCGGAGTTGCGGGGCGTGAGGGCGCGGGTTTGGCGGGGATGTGGGCTCGCGCGGGTTTGCCGGAGGCGGATTTGCCGGTGATGACGGGAGCGGGCTGTTCGGGGCGGGTCTTGCGACGTTCGTCAAAGTGCCGTTCAATGGCTTCTTTGCGTTCTTTTTTCTCGGCCTTTTTTTCCTGTCGGAAGGCTTCCTTGATGGCGCTGTTGCGTTTCTTATTATAGAATTTGCTGAAATTGTCGGTTTTGCGTTTGCCCAGGCTTGGCCGCTTCCCGGAGGGGGAATTCTTTTTCATGTGTGTTGGGTTTGCTGTTTTACAACAGTAGTGAGGGGCAAAGGTACAAAAAAAATCGCCACCCGGGTGGTGGCGATGAATGCTGTCGTGTGGCGATTTTGGGCCGCGCGCGTGGCGGGGATCAGCCGGGTGAATATTATCTAGGACATTCGGCCTCCGCGACCCTGCCAGGGGCTGTTTCCGGGGCCGCCGCGTCTGTCGGTACCGCCGAAATGATGGCGGAACTTCATTTGCTGCTGGAACTTGCTAAATTGGTCGGCGGTCAGGATCGTCTTGAAACTGTCGTTGCGGGCGGTCATCAGCGCCTTCACCTGTTCCCGCTTTTGCTCAGGCAGGAGATTGTCGTTATCGCGGATGGCCTGGGTCTGATTATGCATGTTTTGCTGCCCGGCTTTGATCTGGGCTACCTGGTCGTCGGTGAGGTTGAGTTCCAGGCGAAGGCGCTCGAGGTGAGCGGCGGCCATGACCTGGCGGTTTTCATCCATCTTCCTGCGGCGGGCGGCGATCTGGTCCTTCTGTTGCGGGGTCAGGAGGGCGTGGAGTTTTGACTTTTTCTCCTTGTCGAGGGCGAGTAGGCCGGCTTTGTATTGCTTCAACGTTATATTGTCCTGCTTGTAGAGGTCTTCACGTTTTTGGCGATAGTCTTTGTTGATTGCCATGACTTGTGTACGTTGTTCCGGCGTGTAATGGATGAATTCGCGATGTCCGCGACCGCGGCCGAAGCGGTTCCGACCGAATTGGTTTTGGTGGAACTGGTTGTGGGCGGGGCCATGGAAGGCGTACCCATTGGGGGAGCCGTGAAAACGATGAAAGCTTGTATCGTTGGGGGCGCGGTGGAAACGATGATGCGTCATATGGGTGGTGTCGGTGGTTTGAGCGTTCACTGCAAAACCCAGGGTCAATACTCCCAGGAGGAGGAACAATGTCTTTCGATTCATGATTTTACCTTTTTATGTGTTAGTAAGATAGGAAGTTTGGGGGTTTCGTTTAATTCCAATGGGGGGTGTATTCCGGTAAAAATGAGGTGTTTACCGAATTGATGGGTTTGTGGGGAGCGGTGAATTGATGGGGAGGGGGAGCGGTGAAAAAATATTTCCGGCGAGAATGTCCGGATTCGGCGGGAAGTATTGTCTTTATATAGAACTAAATACATTTCAAATGGATACTCATGTCCAGACGGCTGCGGGGCCGGTGGTCGATTCCAAATCCTGGCTTGAGGCCAGGATGGAGCTTTTGGCGAAGGAGCAGGTGCTAACGCGGCTGATGGACCAGGTTACGGATGAGCGGCGGAGGATGCCGAGGGAGCGCGTTGTAAAAGACTACGTTTTTGAGGGTCCGAAGGGGAAGGTGGGACTGGCGGGGTTGATGGGTCCGAATCGTGCGCTCATTGTCCGGCATTTCATGTTCTCGCCGGATTGGGAGGAAGGGTGCAGGGGGTGTTCTTTTGGGACGGATTACGATCAGGGGGTGCTGGCGCATCTGGCGACGCAAGGGTATGGTTTTGTGGCGATCTCGCTGGCGCCGCTGAAAAAGCTGGAAGCCTTTAAGAAAAAGATGGGTTGGTCCTTTCCCTGGGTGTCATCGGCGGGCACCGATTTCGACTATGATTTTCATGTGGCGTTTCCGGCCGCGGATCTGGAGGCGGGGCAGGTTTTTTATAATTACAAATGGCAGCCGCGAATGGAGGTGGTGATGCCGGGGATGAGTCTTTTCGAGAAGGGGAAAAACGGGGAGGTGTTGCATGCGTGGTCAGGTTATGGCAGGGAGGGGGAGCAGCTGATCCCGTCACTCACCGTGGATCTTGTCGAGCGCAATGGGACCGGGCCGAGGTATGATCTGGCGCGGTGGGTGAGGTTGCGACATCGGTATGAGGCGAAGGGCGGAAGTTGTTGTCATTGAGCGCGGCGCGGGCCTGTGGGTTGGGGGCGCGCGTTAGGATTTATTGGCGAGCTGGCCGCACGCGGCGTCGATGTCTTTGCCGCGGCTGTGGCGGAGCCGCACGTTAACCCGGCTCTTTTCGAGATGCGTCATGAACTGGTGGATGGTGGTCTCGTCGGGTTTCTCGAACAGGGCTTGGTCGATGGGGTTGTATTCAATGATATTTACGAGGTCGGCGGGGACCTGGCGGTAGATCTTCACGAGTTCGTCGGCGTCTTTGGAGCTGTCGTTTAATCCTTTAAAGAGGATATATTCAAGCGTGATCTCATTCCCGGTCCATTTGTAGAAATAGTTCAGCGCTTCGACGAGTGCCTTGATGTTGTTTGTCTCGTTGATGGGCATGATCTCGTTGCGCTTCTTATCGTTTGCGGCGTGGAGGGACAGTGCCAGTTTGAATTTGACCTGATCGTCGCCGAGCTGGCGGATCATCTTGGCCACGCCGGCGGTGGAAACGGTAATGCGGCGCGGGCTCATGGCGAGTCCGTCGGCGGCAGTGATGCGTTCGATGGCTTTCAGCACATTGCGGTAGTTCAGCAAGGGCTCTCCCATGCCCATGAAAACAATATTACTCAGCTTCTTTTCGTATGCCTTCTCGCTTTGCTGGTTGATGAGGACCACCTCATCGTAGATCTCGTCGAATTCGAGGTTTCTTTTCCGGTCCATATATCCGGTCGCGCAGAATTTGCAGCTCAGGGAGCAGCCGATCTGGGAAGAAACACAGGCGGTCTTGCGTTCGTCGGTCGGAATGAGGACACCTTCGACGAGGTGGCCATCGGCGGTGCGAAACCTGCTTTTGACAGTGCCGTCGCTGCTGTATTGGGTGGCGTCGATCGTAAGGGCGGGAAAGGTGAAGGTGTCGGCGAGCAGCTGGCGGATCGGCTTGCCGAGATTGGTCATGTCTTCGAAGGAGCGAGCGTGTTTTTGCCAGAGCCATTCGTAGACTTGTTTGGCACGAAACTTTTTTTCGCCGAGGGCTTCGAAGAATATTTCGATCTCGTCGTAGGTCAGGTTTCTGATATTTTTCTTCGCCTTTTCCATGAGGGACGCGAAGCTACGAATAATTCGGGGATTGGCGGGTGGGGGAGTGGAGAGCTTGTATCGAAAGCGGACAGGAGATTGTATTGAAAGCGAACAGGGTGGAGGCGGGGATGTGCTGAGGATGAACAAGTTAAGAGGTGGAATCGTTTTTGGGGCAGGATGGCATGCTTAAATCATATTTCCTTATCGCATGGCGGGGGCTGGTCAAGAACCGGGTCTACTCGTTTATCAACCTGACGGGGTTGGCGACCGGGATTGGGGTGATAATCCTCATCAGCCTGTGGATCAGAGATGAACTGAATTACAACAGGGGGTTTGCGAATTATGAGCATATCGTGCGCGTCATGGTTACGCAGACGAATGGGAACGATGTGCGGACCAACGAATCGATCCCGCTTCCGCTTGTCGGGGATCTGCGGGACAAATTCCCGAGTGATTTTAAGGAAATCGCAGCAACTTCCTGGAATTCGGCGCATATACTTCGGGTAGGTGAGAAACAACTAAGTCAGGCGGGGATGTTCGTCCAGCCGGAAATGGTCGATATTCTCTCGCTGCGGACAATGGATGGCCGGAAGGCGTTATTGGATGATCCGTCTTCTATTTTGCTGTGTCAAAGCTTAGCCAGGGCGTTGTTCGGCAGCGGAGAGGCGACGGGGAAGACGTTGAAGTTCGATGACAGCACCGTCTTTCGGGTGGCCGGTGTCATTCCGGATCTGCCGTACAACTCGGAATTCAAGGACGTCACCTTTTTCGCGCCGTGGGAGAACTACCGGCAGACGCATCCCTGGGTGAAGGGCTCAGAGACGTTTTGGAACGATAATTCGCACCAGGCATTTGCGCTGCTGGAGGATCATCGGGATGCGGGGCAGGTCGAGGCGAAGGTGAAACATGAATTGGACGGTCATGGGCTTACGGACAAATCGGTTGTGGTGCTGCATCCGATGGAGCATTGGCACCTATATAATAATTTTGAGAACGGGAAAAACGCAAAAGGTTCGATCGTTTACATATGGATGTTCGGAGCGATCGGTCTTTTCGTCTTGCTGCTGGCCTGTATCAATTTCATGAATTTGTCGACGGCCCGGTCCGAGAGGCGAGCGAAGGAAGTAGGTATTCGAAAGTCGGTGGGGTCGATGCGAGGGCAGTTGATCGGGCAGTTCCTTGGCGAGTCGGTCTTCCTGGCCTTTGTGGCACTCGGGTTGTCGATGCTGATGGTAACGCTGGCGTTGCCCTGGTTTAATCAGGTGGCGGATAAACAAATGCAGCTCGTCTGGGACAGCCCGTGGTTTTGGGGCCTGGCGTTGAGCGGGACGATGCTGGTCGGGCTGCTTGCGGGGAGCTATCCGGCCTTTTATCTTTCCTCTTTTAATCCCGTAAGCGTACTGAAAGGGTCTTTCAAGGCGGGGCGTGCGGCGGCATTGCCGAGGAAGGTATTGATCGTATTGCAGTTCACGGTCTCGGTCGCGCTTATCGCCTGCACGATCATCGTTTACCAGGAGATCGTTCACGTCAAGAACCGGCCGGTAGGTTATTTGCGGAAGGGACTGGTTACGATCGATATCCTGGATAAGGTTGTGCCGGCTCATTTCCAGGCGCTCCGGCAGCAATTGCTGCAATCGGGGGTTGCGGTGGATGCCACGCTGTCGAGCAGTCCGATGACGAGTATCTGGAATAACCATGGCGGGTTCAACTGGGAGGGCAAGGACCCGAATCTTTCCCCAACATTTGCGGTCTTTTATAATACGATTGAGTATGGTCAAACGGTCCGATGGGAAATGATGGCCGGAAGGAATTTCTCCCGGGAATATCCTTCGGACTCTCTTGGCATTGTGCTGAATGAGAGCGCTGTCCGGTATATGGGCTTGAAAAACCCGATCGGCGCCAAGGTACGTTTTGCGATCAACCTGTCGGACCCGGTCTTTTTGCATGTTATCGGAGTAGTGAAGGATGTCGTGATGCAATCGCCTTTTACTCCGGTCAAACAGGCGATCTATATGCTTGACCGTTATGATATGGGAAATGTGGTTACTGTACGAATCAATCCAGGGCTTTCTGCCAGCCAGGCGATCCCGCAAATGGCGGCGATCTTCAAGCAGATCGACCCCAATGTACCTTTCGACTATTATTTTGCGGATCTCGAGTATGCGAAAAAGTTCGCGCTGGAGGAAAGGATCGGGAAGCTGGCTGCTTTCTTCGCCGCGCTTGCGATCCTGATCAGTTGTCTGGGCTTGTTCGGGCTTGCCTCCTTCGTGGCGGAGCAGCGGATCAAGGAGATCGGGGTCCGGAAAGTGCTGGGGGCGACAGTGGTTCAGCTTTGGATGCTTTTGTCGCGCGACTTTTTATGGCTTGTAGGCTTGTCTTTTCTGATTGCGCTTCCGGTCGCGTACCGGGTGATGAGCGGCTGGCTCCTACATTATCCCTATCGGGTGACGATCTCGTGGTGGGTGTTTGCGGAGACGATGGGGGTGGCAATGGGCATTACGCTGGCGACGGTAAGCTGGCAGGCGGTGCGGGCCGCCCGGGCGAATCCGGTCAAATCTCTTCGAACAGAATAAATTCCTTATATGCTAAAGAACTATTTCCTGGTGGCGTGGCGGGGGCTGAGGAAGAACCGGGTATTCTCGGTGATCAATGTTGTTGGTCTGGCGATCGGGCTAGCCGTTTGTATGCTGATCGCGTTGTATGTGACGCATGAGCTGAGTTATGACCGTTATCATGTCAATGCGGATCGGATCTACCGGCTCGATGCCGATCTGAAGGTCGGGGCGATGGGGTATTATAGTTGGGATTCGCCGCTGCCGCTGGGGCCTGCGCTGGTTAAGGATTTTCCCGATGTGGAGACGATGGCGAGGGTGAATATTTCCCCGACGATGCTGGTGAAGAAGGAAGATCAGACCATATTGGAGGAACATGCCGGTTGGGCCGATCCCAGCCTGTTCGACGTCTTTACGCTGCCGATGCTGGCGGGTAATCCGAAGACGGCACTGGCGGAACCGAATACAATGGTCATTTCAGAGCGGATGGCAAAGAAGTATTTTGGTGGCGTCGGGGAGGCGATGGGGAGGTCCATGTTGACCGACAATGTCCGAACGGTCAAGGTGACGGGGGTAATGAAGGATATGCCAGAGACTTCTCATGTGCATTTTGACTTTATCCGGTCATTGACGACGATTATCGCCGGCCAGCCGCAGGAGTGGCTGAATAATTCGGTTGCGACCTATGTCCTGGTTCGGCCGGGTGTGCGGCAGGCTCAACTCGAGCGTGATTTACGGGCGGCGGTCCTGAAATATATTCAACCTGATCTGCAGTCTGCTCTTCGTGCGGGGATAAGCGATCTGGAGGCGCAGGGCAGTCATTATCAATATAAGCCGATTCCGGTAACGCGGATCCATTTGTATTCGGACCTGACGAATGAGGTGGAGGCAGTTGGGAATGTGGAGTACGTGTATATTTTTGTGGCCGCGGGGGTGTTGATCCTACTGTTGGCTTGCGTCAATTTTATGAACCTTTCGACTTCGCGGTCTGCGGGACGTGCTCGGGAGGTCGGAGTTCGAAAGGTGCTGGGGTCGCGGCGCGGTCAGCTGGTGGGACAGTTCCTGATCGAATCGCTTGTGACTTGCGGACTGGCGTTGGGGTTGGGGTTGTTGCTGGCGGCTATTGCCTTGCCTTATTTGAACGAACTGGCGGGAGTGACAATCTCGTGGGGTGACTTGCCGTGGGTGTGGCTGGCGCCGGCGATTGTCGGATTGATGGTGGTTGTGGGTCTGGCGGCGGGGAGTTATCCGGCGTTCTTTCTATCGGCGTATCAACCTGTAAAGGTGTTAAAGGGGCGGCTGAGCAAGGGTTTTCGCGGGATATGGATAAGGAATGCGCTGGTTGTGTTCCAGTTCGCAACGGCGGTCATCCTGATTATTGGGACGCTGACGATCTACAGTCAGCTGCGGTTTATGCAAAACCGGAAACTGGGTTATGACCGTGAGCAGGTGGCGGTGATCTCGAATATGGGATCGTTGTGGTTGCATGCGCGAACGTTCGAAGACGAAGTGCGGAAGATGCCGGGGGTCGTTTCAACGACGATGGCGTCGGTTTTTCCAACGAGCAGAGATTGGAATATAAATGTGTTCAGCCCGACTGCCAGCGTGGTACAGAGTCAGACGATCAGTATGGGTCGCTGGTTGGTGGATGCGCGATATATTCCGACGCTGGGGATGGAGATGGCGGCGGGGCGAAATTTCTCGCCGGTGATGCCGACGGATTCGGGTGCGGTGATCGTCAATGAAACGGCTGCCCGGATGTTGGGATTTGCGAATCCGCTGGAGCACAAATTATATTGGGAGACCGATCCGCGATCGCCGGGAACGGCTCTGCCGATCATCGGGGTGGTGAAGGATTTCAGCGCCGGGAGTATGCGGAATAAGGTGCCCCCGATCGTACTGATGTTGCAGAATAATGTGGATAAGATGGCGGTGCGGGTGCGAACGGATGACCTGCCGCGACTGATGGAGGGGATCGAGGCAAAATATCATTCGATTGTGCCGGAAATGGCGGGGCAGCCGTTCGAGTACACGTTTATGGATGAGGATTTTAACCGGCTATATGCAGCGGAGCAGCGGACGGGAAGGTTATTTGTGTCGTTTGCGGCGTTTGCGATCCTGATCGCGTGTCTCGGACTTTATGGGCTGGTGAGTTATGCGGCAGAGCAGCGGATGAAGGAAATCGGGATCCGGAAGGTGCTCGGGGCTTCGGTCGGAGGGATTGTGCGATTGTTGTCGCGGGAGTTGATCGGGCTTGTGCTTGTGGCGGTGGTGGTGGCGTCGCCGGTGGCGTGGTGGCTTGGGAATTGGTGGCTTCGGGGCTTTGCGTATCAGACGGTGATTCGGGTGTGGATGTTTGGGATGGCGGCGGTACTGGCGGTGGGGATTGCGCTGGCGACGGCGGGGGTGCAGGCGGTGCGTGCCGCCCGGGCGAATCCGGTGAAAAGCCTTCGGGCGGAATAATTGAGTGGAGCGAAGTTTCGGGTGGAGTTGTAGCTGTGGTGTGGTGTACTGTGGTGTGGTGTGCTGTGGTGTGGTGTGCTGTGTCGCGCTGTGCTGTGTTGTGGTGTGCCGCGCCGCGCGAAGCGCGGCGCGGGGTATTTGTTTTGGAGAATTTTGGATTTGCATAGACAAATTGAAGGTTGGATTGTGGGGAAGGTCCAATGGTCACTACCAAAATAACATCCTACATTTGCGGATTCTCTGTCTCAATCGCTCCGCATGAAGAATATTCTGTTGGTTGAAGATGATCCGCAGATTACAAATTTACTAGCCTTGCATTTGCATGAGCCTTTTTATCGGGTCACGGCTTGTGGCCAGGGGGCGGAAGCGTTGGAGAAGCTCGCGGGTTCTTTATTTCACCTTGTCATTCTGGATATCATGCTTCCCGATCTGAACGGCGTGGAGATCTGTCGGCGGATCCGGGAGCGGGATGGGCGTATGCCTATCCTCATGTTGAGTTCGCTTGCGGAGGAGACGGATAAGGTGACGGCATTGGAGCTGGGGGCGGATGATTATTTGACAAAACCTTTTGGGATATTCGAATTGATGGCGCGGGTGAAGGCGCTGTTGCGGCGTGGAAGTGAGGAAATTCCCGGAGTGGGACAGGGCGGTGTGCCGGGTGCGGGTATGGGATCGGGTAAGAGTATGGGATCAGATGCGAGTCCGGGATCGGGTACGGGTGTCAGATCCGATTCGGTTATGGGATCAGTTGCAGGTGACAGGCTGCTCGTGCGGGGAGAATTGACTATCGATCGGGACAAGAAGAAGGTGATGATCCGGGGACATCGAATTGAGCCGACGCCGAAGGAGTTCGATCTGCTGGTGCTGATGGCGAGTTATCCCGGAAAGACGTTTACGCGTCATGAGTTGTTGGAGATGATCTGGGGCTTTGCGTTCGAAGAATATGAACATACAGTTACCTCTCATATTAACCGGCTGCGCATCAAGCTCGAAAAAAATATCAGTAAGCCTGAATATATCCTGACGACTTGGGGAACGGGGTATCGTTTTGCAGAGTGAAGGGGGCCGATGAAATGAGAGGGGGGGCGATGAACTGAAAAGGATGCGATTATGAAGCAAGAACCGTTTGCATTTTTTCGGCGTATATACGTTGTAGTGGTCCTGCTGATCGCGGTGTTGGGGACGTTGTTTATTGGCGTGACCTATCTGGCAGCGACTTCCTTCTATGCGGCGAGTACGCAGTTGCTTAATAAAGATGTGGCGGGTCATATCGCGAAGTTCACGTCGCCGTATGGGCGGGAAGGTTTTGACCGGCAGAAGGCGGATTCGGTGTTTTATCAGGCGATGGTCATCAGTCCCAGTGCGGAAGTTTATTTCCTCGATACGACGGGCCGAGTTATTTATTTCCATGGGGATACTTCGGAGATCCGAAGCTGGCAGGTCGATATGGAGGCGCTGCGGCGTTATCTGGAGGCGGGTGGGGTTCGCTATATAAGCGGGTCCGATCCCCGGGATCCGGAACATCGGAAGATCTTCTCGGCGGCGAGTGTGGAGGGGGCGGCGAATGCGGGTTGGTCGGGTGGTCGTTTGGGTTATATCTATGTGATTTTTGGTAACCAGCAATACCGGTCGGTGGCGCAAATGCTGGTGAACAGCAGGGTCACGCCCGCAGCGCTGGAGGCGGCGCTTCTTATTGTGGTGGTTTCGTTGGCGATAACGGTGGTGTATATCCGACGCGCCCGGAGGCGTTTTGAATTGGTTGAGCATACAAAGCGGGCTGTGGCGTCGGAGAAGGAGCGGCGGGATTTTATGACCAATATGTCGCATGATCTGCGGACGCCGCTGGCGATTGCGCGTGGGTACGCGGAGACTTTGCAGCTGAAACGCGGGGAGTTGAGTGATAGCGAAGAGAAGGAATATGGGGAGCTGGTGCTGGGCAAAATCAGGCAAGTGGAGAAAATGGTGGGGCAGATTTGGGAGCTTTCGAAGATGGAGTCGGCGAGCTTTGAGTTGCGGCGGGAACCTATGCTGTTTTCGGAGGTGGTGCAGGAGGTGGTCAGGGGGAAGGGAGATGGCACATTAGGTGGGGCGGGTTGGAGGGGGGAGATCATCTGTGAAAATTGCGAGGATGGGACGTGGGTGAACGCCGATGTCCCGATGATGGAGCGGGTTCTTCAAAATCTTGTTATCAATGCGGTGGCTTATACGTGGGAAGGGGGAGGGATTGTGGTTTCGTTGACCCGGGACGGGGAGGTGTTGAGATTTCAGATCGCAAATGAGGGGGAACCACTGGGGCAGGACATATTGGACTGGTTTAATGGGGTCGACGGCTCGCGGCCGAAAAAGTCTTCGATTGGGTTGACGATTGTTAAGCGGGTGTTGGGGATGCATGGGTTTGCTCATGGTGCAGAAATGAGGGAAGGGGTTAATGTCTTTTGGTTTCGGATGCCCGTTGCGGGGTAATTGGAATCGCCGGATGGCGGTGGTGGGGTGATGCTATTGATACCATCTTGTGATTTTTCCGTGAGAACTTCTTTGGGGGAGTGGTTTTCCTTTGTTGGAAAATTACTCATATGAATGCGCGTTTACTCTTTCGGGGCGCGGCTGCTGTGGCAGTCTGCGCGGTCTTTTTCTCCTGCAACAAACGATCTGGCGGTGCGGTCATCGATGATGGCGGGAAGGTGGTGTATGTGATCAGTAACGATTATCACGACAATGCCAATGCGGTGCTGGCTTATCGGCGTAAGGCGGACGGGTCGCTGGCGCCCGTGCCGGGCAGTCCATTCCCGACGCGTGGGGCGGGGCTGGCGAATCCGAAACAAGTGCTGGGCCCGGATGATACGGATGACCCATTGGTGATCAGTGATGATGGGCGATTTCTATTCGCGGTGAATGGCGGCAGCAACACGGTTGCGGTTTTTAGTATCAATCCGGACGGGTCGCTGGTTCAAGTTCCGGGCAGTCCGTTCCCTTCGGGTGGGCAGACGCCTTGCAGTGTAGCGGTCAACGGGCGGTTCGTATATATTGCGAATAAGGCGTTCGATCCGCTCCATGTGATCACCTGGCAGCCGAATTATACGACGTTTGAGGTGGATGACGCGGGGCGGTTGTCGCCGGTGCCAAACGGGACAATCAATGTGCCGCCTGGCTCTTCGCCTTCGCAGGTATTGTTGTCCAATGACAGGAGATTCCTGTTTGCGACGGATTTTCTGGCTTTCATGCTGCCTACGGAGGAACCGATAGGGACATTGTTATCGTTTCAAGTACAGGGTGACCGGGGGCTGGCGCTGGCGTCTGGCGCGCCTTATGTCGTCCCGAAAGGTGATGGCGGAGCGTTGGGACTGGCGACGAATCCGGCGAGTGACCGGACTTTGTATGTGGGTTTCCCGGTGGCGGGGGCTTTTGGAGTGTACGATATCGATCCTTCGACGGGGGTGCTGAATTTCGTGACGCAGGTGGCGGGCGGACCGGCGACGTGCTGGCTTCGGACGAACCGGAACGGGTCGCGGTTGTATACGCTAAATTCCGGGCAGAATGCGGTTGGCGTTTATAATACGGAAAACCCGCAGGCGCCGGCACCGATCAATACGCTGACGTTGAAAGATTCGGGCCCGGCGGGGGCTTTGACGAGCGGAGATTTTTCGCTCGGGTTTTCACCGGATGGAGGGACGTTGTATGTAGTAAGCCAGAATGTGGATACGACGTTTGCGTCCAATAACAACTGGCTGCATGTGCTGAAAGTTGCGGCGGACGGGACAGTCAGTGAGCCGGGTGAGCCCTTACAGTTACCGGTTCCTAACGATGTGCGGCCTCAGGGGGTCGCGACGCGATAACGATACGGAATTTGTTGTTGTAGACGATATGGCCGTCGGGGCGGGTGAATGGCGGGAGAGACGCCTTTACTGCCTCGGCGACCTTGTCATGTCCGACCGAAGCGACGGCTTTGGCGGCGGGACCAGTGGACAGAAAGCCCCGAAGGAGTGTGGCGACGTCGGGATAGTCCCAAACGGTGTCGATATCGGTGGATTGGAGTACTGTAAAGCCGGATTTCTCGAGGGTTCGTTCGAGTAAATGTTGTTCGGAGAGGGCAAAGGGGCCGGGCGTTCCGGGTGGCGGAGGTGGAAGGAGGCTGCCGATGGCGCCGAGGGAAATAGCGGCCTGGCAGTCTTCCTTGTTGCCCCAGATCATGGCGACGAGGCGGCCGCCGGGTTTGAGGACGCGGCGGGCTTCGGCGAGGGCGTTGCTGATGGTGGCGGCGTATTGAAAGGAGTTGAAACCGGTGACGATGTCATATGCTTCGTCGGGAAGTGGAAGGTCTTCCATATCGCCGACCAGAATGGGGTAGGCGGGGAGACGGCGGCGGGCTTCTTCGGCGAGTTCTACGGTGGCGTCAAAACCGACGATCCAGCGGACTTTGGGCGCGGCGAGGCTCAGGAAAATTCCGGTTCCGCAGCCGATATCGAGGAGGGTCTCATTGCCGGTGAGGTTTAGCGAGGTCAGGGCGTAATCATAACCGGCTTTGCCGGTTGGTTCCTGTATAGCGGACCAGTCTTTTGGATGGCGGCCCCAGAGTTGGGCCTGAACGGCTTGGGATCCCATAAGGGGTTGTTTTTGGTATTCTGGGGAAGTTACTTCTTTTTATGGAAATGATTGTTGATAGAAGATGGTAACTTGCGGGCCAAATTTTGAATTGGATATGAACAAGGTATATGTCGTTGACTCGGTTCGGACGCCGATCGGGAAATTGGGCGGCGGGTTGAGTTCGATCCGGCCGGATGATCTGCTGGCGCATGTGATCAGGGTCTTACTGGAGCGGAATCCTTCGGTGGATCCTGGGGCGATCGAGGATGTGATCGCGGGGGATGCGAACCAGGCCGGGGAGGACAACCGGAATGTGGCGCGGATGGCGGCGTTGCTGGCGGGGTTGCCGGTGACGGTGGCGGGGAATACGGTCAACCGGCTGTGTGCGTCGGGGCTGCAGGCAGTGATGGATGCGGCGCGGGCGATTGCGTGCGGGGAAGGCGATCTTTATATTGCCGGGGGGGTGGAGAGTATGACGCGGGCACCTTTTGTGATGGGGAAGGCGACGCAGGCTTTTAGCCGTCAGGCGGAAGTGTTTGACTCGACGATTGGCTGGCGGTTTGTAAATAAGCGGCTGGCGGAGAAGTATCATCCTTATTCCATGGGCGAGACGGCAGAGAACGTCGCGCGGCAATGGGTAGTATCGAGAGCGGAGCAGGATGCGTTTGGGCTGTTGTCGCAGGAGAAATATTTTGCGGCGTTGGATGCAGGAAAATGGGCTGCCGAGATTGCACCGATTGATGGGCTCGATAAGGATGAGCAGCCGCGTCATACCTCCATGGAGAAACTGGCGGCGCTGCGGCCGGCGTTTATAAAAGACGGGACGGTGACGGCGGGGAATGCGGCGGGGGTCAACGATGGTGCGGCGGCGATGTTGCTGGCTTCGGAGACGGCGGTTTCGAGGTATGGGCTGCGGCCGGTGGCGCGGGTTGTGAGTATGGCGGTCGCCGGGGTCGATCCGGCGATCATGGGGGTGGGGCCGATTCCGGCGACGCACAAGGCGTTGCAGCGCGCGGGGTTATCCGTCGGAGATCTGGGGTTGGTGGAGCTGAATGAGGCTTTTGCGGTGCAGGCGTTGGTATGTATGCGGGAATTGGGGCTTGATGCGTCACGGGTGAATGTAAATGGCGGTTCGATTGCGATCGGGCATCCGCTTGGGTGTAGCGGGGTTCGGATTTCTACAACGCTTTTGCATGAGATGGGGCGGAGGGATGTGAGGTATGGGTTGGCGACGATGTGTGTGGGGGTTGGGCAGGGGGCGGCGGTGATCTACGAAGGGTTATGAGGTGGCGCGCGGTTTACGAAAAGTCGTAAATTGGGACATGGAGTTTCGGACGAAATTGGTCACCTCAAGACGGAATAAACGGGCATTTCTGGCCTATGCGGGGCTGGTTGTTGCGGCATCGTCGCTGCTGTTGGTCTTTATACCGGGGATGAATGGGTATATCCCTTATGTGTTTGGCAGCGGAATTGCGCTTGTGGTGATCGGTGCGGTGATTGCCCGCGGGGATGTGCGTAGCTATGGGTTGTCAAATGAGGATCTGGTTGTGAACTTAGATGGGATCACGGTGGGGGCTATTCACTATCCGATGCGGATGGTGGGCAATATGAATTTCAATGTAGAGGCATATAACGGGATGTATGTGAATGATGGAGCGATGGTGTCGGGGAGCAATTCGGATGGCATGACCAATTCGCTGACTTTCGAGTCGGGCGGGGCGAAAGTGGATTGCGGATTTCTTCTGCACAACACGGCGCATGTGCAGCAGTTGGCAGCGGTTTTCAACGAGTTCTATGCGCGGCATATCCCTTTCGTGGAGCGGAATCGCTCCACGCGTACGTATCTGTTCAAGGTGTTGAATGAACGGGAGCTGGAGGAGTTCAAGGCGCGGTATGGGTATCGGTAAATATTGGATTACGGAGAATTTGGCGTAAATTCGAGAGATGGAATTTCAAGCCAAAATCTTTGTTTCCGTGAGGAACCCTGGAGCTCGAATAGCCGAATTGGGCGGGCCCCTTGTCATGGGATCCGTTGTTCTCCTGGGTTTTCTGAAATTAGTGAAGGTGCCGGATTTTTATGAGTATTATGGTGTACGGGTTATTGGTTCTGGGTATTTTGTGCATGATCGGCGGACGGATAATAGCAAAAGGGAATTTGTTCAGGATCGGGCTTTCGGATACCGAGCTGATGGTGGCGGAGAATGGAGTCCGCGTCGGGGAAGAATTCTATTCGCACGATCGGCTGACCGACCTTGCCTTTTGGGTAGAGGGATATGACGGGCAGCCGATGCTTCGATATGGCAGATTCGGAGTGTCTCGTGGCAGGCGCAACATGAGCGGCGACAGAAAATAAGATTCATTTCCGCGCAAACGGCAAAAAGCGTCTTTACCAGTTCTATTTGCCAGATCAGGTTCGATGAGCCAGCTTGGTCAGGTCTTCCGAATCTACTATGAGCGCCGGATCCCTTTTCGCGAATGCAACCAGGGCGGTCCTACCTTTTTGTTCCGGCAGGTTAGGTCGAAAAACGAGCTGGAGGAAATGAAGCGAGGGGAAGGATTCGCGTAAAGTCCTCACATTGCCCCCAATTGTTTCAGGTATTTTTCAGAGTTTGCTTTCGTGGCGGCCGGTGGGTTGAGGGCCAGTGATTTTTTGAAATTTATAATGGCGTTCTTCTTGTCGCCTTTGAGCGCATAGGCTTCGCCGAGGCTATCGAACGTATTGGCGCTTTTGGGGTTGCGTTGAGTGTTGAGAACGAAGACTTCAATGGCTTTGTCCTGTTCCTTGTTGGCCATTAATTGGTAGCCATAATTATTCAGCTCGTTCTCGGTGGCCACAACAACGGCGTCCTTCATGATCGCTTCGGCTTCCGCGGCTTTGCCCAATTCCTTCAACAGGTTCGACTTGATGCTAAGGTCGGTGAAATTGGAGTTGATGGCGATGGACTGGTCGGCCCATTTGAGCGCCTGGTCATAATCAGCGGCCAGTTTGTTGGTCAGTGCGTAATTGGCGGCGTTGGCGTATCCCTGCCAGCTGAAACCGGCCGTGCTTTTTAATTCTTCGTTGGCGTTTTCCATGACGATCTTGTCGACTTCGAATTCGATCCTGACGGGGAATTGCAATTTTTCCCAGTTGAGGTCGAGTTCCGCCGAGGTTTCTGGTTACATTATTGGAAATCATAAGTCAGTAATTCGGTGAAGGGAGCGGGTTTCAAGTTGATGTTGGCGCGCATTTCATCGAATTTTGGGTCGTAGAAGAAGCTGCCCCAGGACCGATATTCCTTTGATAGGATCACTTCGCCGGTATTGTCCTTATTCACTACAAAGAACAAGCCCATAGTCGCCCGCGGGAACCTGGTGACCTTCGATGGTCGCGTTGTGAGAAAGATGGAGGACGGAATTCTCGTTGGCTCCTGCCCGCCAGGGCGCGCTGTTGCCGAGGCCAAAGCCCTGGACGTTCCAGCCGTAGGGCACGAGGGCGCCCCAGACCTCACGGCCTTTTACGGAGGGTCTTGAATATTTGACGCTCACGCTCGAAATACCGATCGTCTGGGAGACGGAGGCGGCGGGGCTGGGGACTCGGGGGAGCGAAAGGTTCAGGTTGGTCTGGGCGGTTGCGAGGAAAGTTGAAAAGACAAAAAGGAGGGATCCTCCATAGCGGGAGAGCTTTGGTGTTTGCATGGTTGTTGACTTTGGATGACAGTGATTGTTGGCATGCTTAAGATAAGAAGACTAGGAGCGGTTTGCACGGGAATTTATACCGAGGCGGGAAAAATGGGGGCTGAAGGGAATGGGGTTGGATGGGTGGAATCGAAGAGGATGGGACGAGCCTGATGGGCTGGGGACTTATAAACCGCAGTAGTAGTCGTAGCCGCGTTCGAACCAATAATCGAGGGGGACGGGTGTTGGAGAAGAACATTTTGCCGACGCGTTTGAGGTTTTTGACGCCGTATTTGATGGGGATGATGAGGCGGAGGGGGGCGCCATGGCGGACGGGGAGGGGTTCGCCGTTCATTTCGTACGCAAGGATGGTTTGGGGATGGAGGGCGCTGGGGGTGTCGATCCCAACATAATATTGGTCGTCGGGGGTGCTGAGACCAACATAGTCGTGGCTGGTCTCCGGCTGGAGGTTGTAGTGTTGGATGAAGTCGCTGAATTTGACGCCGCCCCACCAGGAGACCTGGCTCCAGCCCTCGATGCATTTGAATTCGTAGACGATTTCGGTTTTGGGCAGCTGGCGGAGCTCGTCGATCCCGATATGGAGGTCCGTGCTGTCGTTGCGGGTTACCTGGAGGGTCCATTTGCCGAGGTCGAAGCCGTTGGGGCCGAGGCCGACGTTGGCATTGTAGCGGACATTGCGGGCGGCGGCGGTTTTGGGGAACGTTGGCACGAGGTGATTGTCGGAGAGGGTATGTTTGAAGATCTTGTCGTCGATGTCGAGGCCGTCGCGGAGGGGGCCCTGGACGCCGTCGTTGTGGGCGGCGTCCTTGATCAAGAACCAGGATTTCCATGCGGCGGCGCCCAGGACGAAGAAGGCGGCGAATGAAACAAAGGTCCGGCGGTTGATCTGTTGCCGGATGGGCTGGGCGGGGTCGCGGCCAATGGCTTTACGGAATGTTTCGCGGAGAGGGGGACGTGGTTTCTTAGTTTTTCATTGGCGATTTCCATTGTTGGGGGATTGCTGACTGGTGGATTGTTGATGATGGCAGTGGAAGGTGGCTCGTTGACGACGTCGAAGCCGGCGACCATTGCGCGGAAATTGTTCCAGCCGGCGAGGATGACCTGGGCGACATGGATTACAAAAAACAGGCAGTAGCCTAACGTCAATATAAAATGGATTACCCGCGCACTTCCATAGCCGCCGAACATCCAGGTCAGCCACGCGAATTGAACCGGTTTGAAGATGGCGAGCCCTGTCAGGACGGAACCGAGGCCCATCACGATCACGCCGGTGTAGGCGATCTTCTGGGCGCCGTTGTATTTCACCTGGGGTGGCGCGGTCTTGCGGATATGCAGGTCGTGTAAGACGGTCAACCAGGCTTCTTTAAACGAATGCCGGTTGGGCAGGAGGTAGCGCCATTCGCCGGAGATCAAGGTGTAGGTGACATACACGAGGCCGTTCAGGAAAAATACCCACATGAAAACAAAATGAAAGGCCATCCCTTCGGCGAGGCGGTAGGAAATATTGAGCGATTTATAAAACGACTCGGGGAAGAAGGCGAATAAAATGTTGTGACCGACGTGGATCTTGTAGACGTCATTTGCCCAGTAGATCAACAGGCCGCTCCAGATCATGGCGGCCAGGATCGGGAAGTTGATCCAATGCATCCAGCGGATGGCGAGGGGATGTTTGGGGACGATTTTTTTCATTCGGAATCCATGAGGAAAATTACGGAATTTAAGTAACTTCAGATATCACAGTTTTATCACAAATTTCCCGCGAACGTGAAGGGGGAGTAAAATTCGGAGGGAGGAGGAGAAATCGGGGGAATCAAAACCTGGAGGTCGTATGTTCACCAACTACCTTAAGATCGCGTGGCGGAATCTGCTGCGTCATCCGATGCTCAGTTCGATCAAC
Organism: uncultured Chitinophagaceae bacterium; assembly: GCA_963846405.1. Classification (GTDB taxonomy): domain Bacteria; phylum Bacteroidota; class Bacteroidia; order Chitinophagales; family Chitinophagaceae; genus Puia. The sequence goes on from CAWJVU010000003.1 coordinate 152,626, forward strand.
CTTTTGGGGTTGTCGGTCTCGGTTGCGTTCTGTGTTTTGCTCTTCTTCCATATGCGCTATGAGCAGTCTTTCGACCGCTTCCATGCGAACAGGGATCGGCTGTATCGGTTGGAGATGAGTGACTTCGGGAGTAACGATCCCGGTAGTCAGCGGCGACAGCTTGAATTTCCGCTGATCGTGGGGAGGGACATGAAAAGCAGATTTCCGGAGGTGAAGGATATGATCGTGTTCAAGGATCAGTCCATCCATATGGGGGAACAGCTGATTCGCGCGGACAATCAGGTCTATAAGGAGAAAGGCGTTTACTATGCGGACAGCAGCTTTTTAACCGGGCTTAGTTTTCAGCTGCTGAAGGGCGATCGGCGAACCGTGTTGGACCTGCCAGCCAATGTGGTGTTATCGGCGAGTACGGCGAGGAAGTATTTTGGCAGTCTGGAGGTTGTGGGGCGTACGATCCAGCTGATCAGCGACAGCAGCCGGCTTTTCCGGGTCGCGGGGATTGTACAGGACGCGCCGGATAATTCCAGCATTCAATATTCGATGATCTTTCCGTTGACGGCGGACCCCAGATATATGGCGAATCTCGGGGAGCGGTTCAATCAAATGGAGTATCTCGCGGTGGTTGAACTGAACGCTGGGGTTAATAGGGTGGCTTTTGAGGAAAAACTGAATGGATGGATGCGGGGCTATTTTCTCCCTGATATTGCGCAGGGTTACCAACTCACGCCGGCCGCTGTCAAATCGTTTCGGTGGTTCGTGCGGCCGCTGGCGGAAGGGCATTTTAATCCGTCGTTCCCATGGGGACATTTTACAGACGTTCAGTCGATCTACCAACTGGCTTGTATCGTTATCATCATCCTGCTGCTGGCTTCGCTCAATTATATCCTGATCACGGTGTCCAATGCGGCTTCGAGGTCGCAGGAAGTTGGCTTACGAAAGGTGATGGGTGCGGGGAGGGGCAGTGTGATCTTCCAGTGGTGGGTGGAGACGCAGCTGATTGTGTTGTTTGCGGTGAGTGTCGGGATCGTCGTGGCGCTGGCGGGCGTTCCCTTTCTGAAAACGGTGATTGGGTCGGGGGTTGGGTATGCGGATATCTCGTGGAGGGAGGTGCTGGTTGCGGCGCTGGTGCTGGCGTTGGGGTTGGGCCTGGTAGCGGGGTATTATCCGGCGATGCTGATCTCGCGGCTGAAGCCGGTGTCGGTCATCAAAAGTTTTTCGGCGTTCCGCATCCGGCCGCGGTTCTCGAGGATACTGGTCGTGGTGCAGTTCGCGTGCTGCGTGGTGCTGATGATGGCGGCGCTGGTGATCGACCGGCAAATGAATTATATCAATCACAAAGACCTTGGATTTGATAAGGATCAGGTGCTGATGGTGCATGACCCCGGTTTTGAGCCGGCGGTTGCGAGACAGGTGAAGAACCGGTTGTATGCATTTGCCCGGACACAACCTTCGATCCTTTCTTATAGCGCGATGATCGGGGGATTGAGTGGGGAAGCCAGTACGAATGGCTTCAGCCTGGACGGAAAGCATCAATCGATGAAAGTGCTGGCGGTCGATTATGGTTATTTTGACCTGCTGGGGCTGAAAGTCATCAAGGGCCGGGTGTTTAGCCCCGCCTATCCGACTGATACGATGCGGAAGACGCGGACGTTGGTCGTTAATGAGTCTTTGTGGAAGGTGTTGGGGAACCATGCCAAACTGGGCGTTTTTGATGATTCGCTTTATGGGACGATCATCGGGGTTGTCAAGGATTACCATATCGCGTCGCTCAGTCAGCCGGTGCAGCCGATGGAGCATCGGTTAAGCACAAGCTCGGCCAGCGATTTCCTCTTCAAGGTCAGGGCGGGTGAAATGCAGCCGACGATTGCGGCGATACAAAAGGAATGGCGGGAGATCACGAACAATTATCCTTTCGGGTATACTTTTCTGGACGAGTCGATTGCGCAGATGTATGCGGCGGATATGCGATGGCGTAAGGCGGTGGAGATCAGCTGCGGTTTTGCGATCCTGATCGCGTGTCTGGGGCTATTCGGGTTGTCAGCGATTACGGCGGCCAACCGGACGAAGGAGATCGGCATCCGGAAAGTATTGGGCGCCACGCTGGCTGATCTGGCGGCGACCTTGTCGCTGGGTTTCCTGGGGATGATCGGGATTGCTTTTGCAATTGCGGCGCCGGTGGCGGGATGGCTGATGAACCGTTGGCTGCAGGGGTATGCGGAGCGGATCACCGTTGGCTGGTGGATGTATGCGGTGGTTGGGGTCGCGGCGTTGACGGTCGCGGTGGCGACGATCAGTATGCAGGTTTGGAAGGCGGTCCGGCGGAATCCGGTGGAGGCATTGCGGGCTGAATAGTTTTAATGCATCAAATTGACCAGTGTTTTTAAGCTGTTCGTTGAGGGATCACCGGTGACGATCTGGAAGGTCAGGAAGGTGTTGCCGCTTTCGGTAAGGCCGCTGGTCATTTCTACCTTGTCGAGTTTCTCGAGGACGCGGGCGCCGATCATTGCTTTGGGATTGTTGGGCATGGTTGCGGTGACAAAGGCGCTTAGCGCTTTCAGGTCGACCTTCAGATATTGTGCGCTTTTGTCCTCCGGGAAGTCGACGGAACGGCGGGCGGTATTGTCGAAATATTTGCGGGCCATTTCTTTGGAGTTGCTGACAACCAGGATGTTGTCCCGCATCACGTAGTTGTCTGTCAGTTTTTTCATTTTCGCTGCCTTCGCGGTGTCTGTGTTGTTGGCGTTGGCGGCGGCCAATTTAGCGCCTAGCTGAATTAGTTTGGTGGGATCGCCAAGTGTGGCGACAAAATATACATCCACCTTCTTTTTCGTTGTGTCGGTCATCGCGGATGTATCTGCCAGCGCGGCGACAACGATGTCACCGCCGAAAACCCCGGTGATATCACTGACCGATAAACCTTGTTTTGCGAGCATAGAATCAACCATGTGAAGGGAATGGCGTTTTTCCATGATTTCGGGGATCGCCGTGGGATTGAAATGCAAGGCGGTGAAGCCCAGCAGCGGGCCACCGGGGATGCGGGCCAGGAGATCCTGGTTAAACGGATGATCCAATGCGCGCCGGTATAAAGCGGCGTCTTCCGGGGAGTTATAGGTGGTCAACCGAAATACGATGCGGCCGTTCTCAAAGTTGAACGTTGTGAGAATGGGTGGATGCGGCATTTGTTCCATATTGCTGTAATCCGGGGTAGGGCCTTTAAACGTGCCGCCCTTGGCCATCATCTTCTTGAAGGTTTTGCGGAATATGGACATGAAATCCGCGCGGGGTGTCCAGGCGTGCAAGTCTTCGTCGGACTCGAATGCAGTGAGGAAACGTTGATCGGCAAGCAAGGTGCTGCCGGGGTATCCGCCGAGCGAGGCCAGGCTTTTCTCGAGGGCCAGTTCACCGAGCGGCCTGTGTACGCCGGGAGCGGGTCTGTGTGCGGGAGCGGTGCCGGGATTGGGTTTTTCGGTGGAAATTTCCGTAGCTACCAGGAGTTGATCGTTCCATGCCAGGGCGTCCTTGGCGTGGGTCATCGTGGCGCCTTTTCCGGTTGCGTGGTGGACATGTTCTTTGGCCAGAAAGGCTTGCCTGAATTTGGCGGAATCGGTAAGCCGTACCAGGATTTGGGTGATGCTTAACGTGTCGGCGCCGTTGCCGCTGGCAGTCGTTTGCGTGATCAGGATCTCCTGGTTCAGATCGACACCTGCTGAAGCGGGGTCTTTGATTATATTGATGAATTTCTGGGCATTGGGATCTTTGATAGGAATGCTGCCGAGCAACCCGGTGAGTTCGCCTTTGGCGATGATCTGGCCAAGCCGGACGGAATAGATATGATTTGCGGACGGCGACAGATGTTGATACAGGGGGTTGGGGGATTGGCTGTAGGCGATAACGGACAGGCACAAGGCGGCTACAGTAAGGAACAGGCAGAAAGGCTTTTTCATGGTCAATTAATTGTGCCTGTAAGATACGGCGTTATTTGTTCGAATGGTAATTCCCGTTGGGAGCCGTCGCGGAGGTCTTTAGTTTGGCGGTTTTTGTTTCCAGTTCGGAGCTGCCGATGATTACGGCGTAGGGGATTCCTTTCTTTCGGCGTATTTGAATTGCTTGTCGAATTTGGCGGTTTCGTGGTAGAGTTCGGCGGGGATGTCGCTGGCCGCGGAGCTGTTGGACGAGGTCGGAATGCTGCGCGGGATTCGGTTTCGCCCAGGTTGAAGAAGAGGACCTTTGTACCGGTGTGGACGTCTTCGGGGAAGAGTTTGGCTTCCTCCATGACGTCATAGATGCGATCGACGCCAAAGGAGATGCCGACGCCGGGGATACCGGGGACGCCGAAGGTGCCGGTGAGGTCGTCGTAGCGGCCGCCGCCGCCGATGCTGCCTATTTTCGCCGCTGTGGCTTTCACTTCGAAGATGGCGCCGGTGTAATAGTTGAGACCGCGGGCGAGGGTGAGGTCGATGGTTAGGGTTTCGCGCGAGGCTTCGGCGGTCGAGGCGAGGATATATTTCAGATCGGCGATGCCCTGGAGCCCGGTCGGGTTGGCGGAGAAGAGTGTTTCGAGGACGGAAATTTTTTTGGAGTTGGGGCCACCGATGGAGAGATATTTTTCTATTGTGGCGACCTGGGAATCGATCAGGCCCCGGTCGATGAGTTCGGCGCTGACCTTTTCGATGCCGATCTTATCGAGCTTGTCGATGGCGATGGTGATATCGGTCAGTTTATCGGCGCCGCCGCAGACTTCGGCGAGGGCGGCGAGAATCTTGCGGTGGTTGATCCTGATCTCGACGGGAATGCGGAGGCGTTCGAAGGCGGTTTGGTAGATGGATGCGAGTTCGACCTCATTGATTAGTGCACGGCTGCCGACGACATCGGCGTCGCATTGGTAGAATTCGCGGTACCGGCTTTTCTGGGGGCGGTCGGCGCGCCAGACGGGTTGAATCTGGTATCGTTTGAAAGGGAGGGTCAGTTGCTGGTGGTTCATGGCGACATATCGGGCGAACGGGATCGTCAAGTCGTAGCGGAGGGCGCGTTCGGTCAGGTTGGGATCGTTCTTTCCATTGAGGACGTTTTCAAAGGCTTCGCGGGCTTTGGCGATGTTCTTTGGATCGCCCAGACCATTGTTGAGGATCTTGAAAATCAGTTTGTCTCCTTCTTCGCCGTATTTGCCCATGAGGGTATCGAGCTGTTCCATCGCGGGGGTTTCGAGGGGTTGATAGCCATAGAGTTCGAAGACCCGGCGGATGGTGTGAAAGGATATAGTTTCGCTTGCGGACGGTCTCGGGTCCGAAGTCGCGGGTGCCTTGGGGGAGGGTTGGTTTTGTGCTCATTCCTGGGAGATCGTTTTTTCGGCTTTGGCGATTATTTTGTCGGCGGCCTGATCGATCATGGCGAATACCTCATGATAGCCGGGTTCGGGGCCAGACCAGGGGTCGGGGATATCTTCGTTGCTTCCGGGGTGGACTTCGTTCATCAGGAGGTCGACTTTGGATCCGTCGAACTGGCGGCCTGCGATGCGGCGCATCTCATCAATGACATCGCCTGCCATGGCGTAGATCTTGTCAAATCGTTGAAAATCAGCAGCAGTAAACCGGCGGGCGCGTTGGTCGCCGATGTCGATGCCGTTGTGTCGGGCGACTTTAATGGACAGGGGGTGGGGGGTTCGCCGGTATGGTAGCCGTTTGTGCCGGCGCTATCGATCTCCCAGTCTAGGCCTGCGGCGCGGGCTTTGTCGCGGAGGATGCCTTCGGCGAGCGGGCTGCTGCAGATATTGCCCAGGCAAACCATTAATATTCGTTTGGATGGCATGGGCGCGAAGGTACGGAATGCGCGTTATTGTAGGGTCATGGGGACTTTGGTAAAGTGGCCCTCCGTGATGATGACGGTTGCTGTCGGACTATAAAGTTTTATGGAGAAAGTGCCGGTGATCAGGCCATATGAAATGTCCTCTATCGTAATGCCGATGAATGTGCTGTCAATTCCGGTATAGACGGTTTTGTTTTCAACATAAGTACAGTTTACGAGGGACGCTGTGTTGTCGGTTACGCGGGTGGCGAAGAACATTTCTTTACCCATCGGCGGGTTGGTGGAACTGTCGGCACCGGGAAAAGTGAAGAAGAGGCTTGTGCCGGTATCTGCAGGGGATATGCCGACTCTCCACCTGGATATTTTGGAGCTGGTCAGGGAGCCGGTGTAGTAGCTTTGGGTAAAGCTGAGGTTGCCGTCGGTCTTATTGGAATAGTCCCAGGTCCAAAGGTCGCTGTTGTCGATGGTCCGATCGAAGGTGGCGCTTGCAAAGGGGGTACCGGGGTCTTTCTGACAGGCGGCTGCGATAAAGAGCAGCGGGATGATGGGGAGGAGCTTTCTCATGGAGGCAGTTTGAGGTTTGGATGTTAAGATACGAATTTTTCGACGAAGTTCCCGGGCGGCATGTGCTGGCGGGCGGAAATTCCGGGTCGGTGTACGCTGACCGGCGGAGTTGTGGAAAGTAGCCCATGAGGCATCTTATTTTAAGGTTATTTGCTTAATTTGCCCGTCCAACCCATTCTGTAAGACAATCATAAGATAAATGGATATAGGAGAAGGGGATAGCAGAAAAAAGAATTATTCGCTGCGGCGAGCCATCATGGATTTCGGGATGGGATTTTTGATCCTGACGGTTGGGGTGGTGGTCCTGTTGGCACCAAAGCTGAAGCTCAACGTCGCCATAGACGATACGGCGAGGTATTTATTTTTCGGGCTTTGCGTGGTGTACGGCGGTTTTCGGATTTATCGCGGGACGCAAAAGGATTATTTCAAATGATTAAGTAAGTTCGGGTATTTGGATTGGAATTGCGATCAGCGGGTTGGTGGCCGGTTGTGGGCACGGGAATAAAACGCCCCGGGAAACGCCTACATCGGGGACCATCCATATCAGTGTCGATGAATCGTTATGAGCCGGTCATCGATTCAGAGATCAAAGTATTCGAATCTTCTTTTCCCAATGCCCATATCATCGTCCATTATAAGGCGGAGGCGCAGTGTTTGCGTGACTTGTCGACGGATACGACCCGGTTGGTCCTGGTGACCAGGGGGTTAACGGAAGCGGAGGAAAAGTTCTATAAGGATTCTTTTTACACGGAGCCCACATTTGGACCGTTGGCATTGGATGCGGTAGCCATAATCGTGAACAATCATTCACCGGATTCGGTCTTCGAGATCAAGGACTTACAGAATCTGCTGAATGGAACAGATACGAGGCATGTCGCGGTTATGGACGGGGTGTCGGCGACAAGTACGGTCCGGTTTGCGATCGATTCGATCCTGCGCGGGCAGCAGATCGGGAAGAATGTAATGGCAGCGAAGAGCAGCGAGGGCGTGGTAGATTATGTCTCCAAGAATGAGAATGCGATCGGGTTTGTCGGGGTTAGCTGGATCGGGAACAAGCAGGATCCGGAGCAGGAGACCTGGCTGAAGAGCGTGAATGTGGCGGCGGTCCGGTGCACCAGTTGTGGCGGCCCGACCTATGTGAAGCCTTATCAGGCAAATATCTATTTGCACCGGTATCCGTTCCTGAGGAGCCTGTATTACATTTTGAAAGAGAGCTATAGTGGGATAGGAAACAATTTTGTGAATTTCCTGCAATATGAACGCGGACAACTGATCTTTCAGAAGGCCTATTTGTGGCCGACGGGGATGTCGTTTCAGAAGCGGGATGTACAAATTTCCCAGTAAGGGGGGTAGGGATTTTGAAGGTGTTTGGATGGATGGAGGGGGATAGAAATTTTTAACAGTTATATACCAGATTTTGATAAATTTACCACTTCTAACTTCAAAACTCGACTAGTACATGAAATGTAAGTTGCGACTTCTGTTTTTGGTAGCTGGCGTTGCAGGTCTCTGCAATTCTGTCTTTGCGCAAACGGCGGATCAGGGAAAAAGATTCTTCTATTACCAGCGGTATAAAAGCGCGAAGGATGTTTTTGACAAGGTACTGGCGGCTAACCCGAACAACATCGATGCTATTTATTGGGATGGACAGACGATGCTGGCGATGAAAGATTCCGTGGGTGCGCGGGACCTGTATTCGAAGGCGCTTCAGACAAACGGGAATGCGCCGATGCTGCTGGCGGGGATGGGGGGTGTCGAGCTTCGGTTCGGAAAGGCCCAGGATGCCCGTGCGCATTTCGATATGGCACTTCAACTGACCAAGGACAAGGATGTCCTCGTTTTCAATGCGGTGGCGAGAAACAACATTGAAGCGCCACAGGGGGATATGGTGTATGCGTTACAGAAACTGGATGCGGCAACGAACGTGAAGAAATTCAATGACGCCGATACTTATTTGCTGGAGGGAGACGCCTACCGGAGGCAGATCGATGGCGGGAATGCCGTGCAGGCTTATCAGAAGGCGTTGACGCTTGATCCAAAGCTGGCCGCGGCGGAATTTCAGATCGGGAAGATCTATCTGACGCAAAACAATGCGGATTATTTCCTGCCGGCTTTTAACAAGGCGGTGGAGATGGACCCGGCGTATGCGCCTGCCTATTATGAGTTGTTCTATTATTACTTTTACCACTGGACACCCGAGAATATTCCGAAGGCGACGGATGCGTTGAATAAATATGTTGCCAATTCGGATCCTGGCGCTTATGTGGATCTGTTGCAGACGGACTTCCTGATCGTGACGGGGAAGTTTGCTGAAGCGAAGGCCAAGGCCCTGGCGATTATTAGCGCGGCGGGTGATAAGGTCGATCCGCTTTTTTATGCCAAGGTTGCTTATTGCTGTGACACGATGGGGGATGCCGCTTGTGCGACGCAGAATATCGCGACGTATTTTGCCAAGCAGGACCCGGGGGCGGTGAAGCCGTCCGATTATGTTTTGCGCGCTGGTATAGAAGGCAAGTCGACGGATTCGGCCACGCGGGTGTTGGCATTTAATGATTACGGGTTGGCGATCCAGAAGGACACGCTGGTGGAAAATAAGAAGAAATATTTGGATATGGCCACGAACCTGGCCATTAAGCTGGGCGATAAAAATGCATTGGCAGTGGTTGCGCGGATCGTCTATACGGGTCTTAAGAATCCGACAAATTCGGACCTTTTCAAATTTGGGATGGCTTATTACCAGGCGGCGCAGTATCAGACGGCAGACAGTATTTTCTGCGGCGTTTATGAGACGAAGTATCCGGATGAAGTCTTTGGATATCTGTATTGTATGCGAGTCAAGGCGCTGGAAGACGATTCCTTGCAATCTCAGGGTCTTGCGGTTGATGCCGAGATGAAGCTGGCGGATTTTGGCCGTTCGAAGGATTCGATTGCGAAAGCGGCCGGGTCAAAGGACTCCATTCTCTACAAGAAATATGTGATCGATTGTTATCAACGGTTGGCGTTCTATAATAACAATATAAAGAAAGACAAGGGGCAGGCCATCTTCTGGCTGCAGAAGATATTGGAGGTGGATCCGGAGAATAAGGATGCGGCCGGGTATATCAAGGCGTTGACGGCGAAACCGCGTCCGGCCCAACCGGCTGCCAAGCCGAAGACGGGCAGGTAAATGATTGATCTGAAAGGGTATGAGATCGGCCCGGCGAAGCCGGGCCGATCGTTTTTTTTTGGCATTTGGTTGGATATTCCACGGGCTGACTTAAATTTGCTTTCCGAAATCCACTAAAATCCTCCAACAATGGACAATAATTCCATTAGTTATTTTCCTATCGGTCTTCAATTCATCTTTGCATTTGCTTTTGTCGCTGCTATTCTGGGGGTTACGCATTTGCTTGGCCCTAAGCGGCGGACTGCGGAAAAGCTCCAAAACTTCGAGAGCGGCATTGAAAGTGTGGGTAATGCGCGGCAGCCGATGGCCATCAAATACTTCATGGTGGCGATCTTGTTTGTTCTTTTTGACGTTGAGGTCATCTTTTTCTATCCTTATGCGGTAAATTTCAGAAGGTTAGGGTGGGCTGGCTTTGGTGAGGTGTTGCTGTTTGTGGCACTTTTTCTGGCTGGGTTTATCTATATAATAAAGAAGGGTGCACTGACTTGGGAGGATTGATCGTTTGAGCTTAAATTATTCGTTATATGGCACGTCCGGTAAGATTTAATATTCGTCCCATCCAGGCGGATATCAAAGACAATATCAGTTTGGCGAATGCTCCAGAGGGTTATTCGGGAGAGGGGTTCTTTACGACGCGGTTGAGCAGTGTTGTTGGTCTGGCGCGGAAGAATTCGCTTTGGCCCTTGCCTTTTGCGACTTCCTGCTGCGGGATCGAGTTCATGGCGGTGATGGCGTCGCATTATGATCTGGCACGTTTTGGCGCTGAACGGCTGGCCTTTACACCCCGGCAGTGTGATTTGCTGATGGTGATGGGTACGATCGCGAAGAAGATGGGGCCGCCTCTGAAGGAGGTTTACCTGCAGATGGCGGAGCCGCGTTGGGTGATGGCGGTGGGCGCCTGCGCCTCCAGCGGCGGGATCTTTGATACGTATTCGGTCCTGCAGGGTATCGATCAGATCATTCCGGTGGATGTATATGTTCCCGGTTGTCCGCCCAGGCCGGAAGCTATCCTGGATGGGTTTATGCGGATCCAGGATCTGGTAGGTAGTGAGAGTGTCCGGCGGCGGAGCAGCGAAGAATACAAGGCCTTGTTGCACGAGTACGGGATACAATAGTATATTATGGCGTTAACCAACGAGACAATCAAAGAGCGGCTGATCGCGAAGTTCGGGGACCAACTCTCTCATTTCGAGGAGCCTTATGGCTTGCTGACGTTCGAGGCGCCCAAGGAGCTCAACCTGAAAGTTATGCAGTTCCTGTATGACGATCCGGAGCTGCAATTCCGGTTCCTCACCGATCTGACGGCGGTTCACTATCCGGATCAAACCGGTCGGGAACTGGCGGTTGTTTATCATCTTCACAATCTTGTCGACAATATCCGGCTTCGATTCAAAGTATTTACCGCGGTTGAGCGGCCGGATATCTTTACGGCTGTGCAGCTTTATTCTTCGGCAAACTGGATGGAGCGGGAGACTTTCGATTTTTTTGGAATCCATTTCGTAGGGCATCCGAATCTGAAACGGATCCTGAATGTGGATGAGATGGAGTATTTTCCGATGCGGAAGGAGTTTCCGTTGGAGGATCAGACGAGGATCGATAAAGACGATGCGATGTTTGGGCGGGGGGTGTTACCGGATGGCACCGAAAGGCTAAAAATTAAACAAATGAGTGTCGAGCAACATATTAAGCTGCCGGAAGGCAGTATCGAGAAGAGCACCACGACGTTGAACCTTGGGCCGACGCATCCGGCGACGCATGGGGTGTTTCAGAATATCCTGGAGTTGGACGGGGAGCGGATCGTCAGTGCGGAGCAAACGGTAGGGTATATTCACCGGGCGTTCGAGAAGCTGGCGGAGCGGCGGCCGCTGTATCAGATCACGACGTTGACGGACCGGCTGAACTATTGCTCGTCACCGATCAACAATATGGGGTGGCACCTCACGTGCGAGAAGCTGCTGGGCGTGAAGACGCCGAAGCGGGTCGACTATCTGCGGATCATAATTATGGAGTTGGCGCGGATCTCGGATCATCTGATCTGTAATTCGGTCGTCGGCGTGGATTCGGGTGCGTTTACCGGGTTTCTGTATGTGATGCAGTACCGGGAACTGATCTACGAAATTTATGAAGAAGTTTGCGGGTCGCGGCTGACGACGAATATGGGGCGGATCGGCGGGTTCGAGCGGAATTTTACTGCAGCCGCGATGACCAAGATCGAAAAGTTCCTTAAAGAATACCCGGCGGTGCTGAGGGAATTCGAGAATTTGTTTAATCGGAACCGTATTTTTATGGAGCGGACGATCGGTGCCGGTCCAATCTCGGCCGAGCGGGCGTTGAACTATGGATTTACGGGGCCGAATCTACGGGCGGCGGGCGTCGACTATGACGTTCGGGTGCAACAGCCGTATTCTTCAGCTACGAGGATTTTGAATTTGATATCCCGGTGGGTTCCACGGGTGACTGCTATGACCGGTTCCTTGTCCGGAACGGGGAGATGTGGCAGTCGCTGCGGATCATCGAGCAGGCTTTCCGGAAGGTCCAGGAATTCAAGGGCGCGGAGGCGGAGGTCTTTCATGCGGATTCGCCGCATTATTATCTGCCGTCTAAAGAGGATGTGTACACGAAGATGGAGGCGTTGATCTATCATTTCAAGATCATTATGGGTGAGACGGAGATCCCGCCGGGTGAAGTGTATCAAGCGGTTGAAGGGGGGAATGGCGAGCTGGGATTTTATTTGATCTCGGATGGCGGGCGGACGCCGTACAGGCTGCATTTTCGCAGGCCTTGTTTTATTTATTATCAGGCATATTCGGAGATGACGAAGGGGGCGATGCTGAGTGATGCGGTGATAGTGATGAGTTCGCTTAATTTGATTGCGGGGGAGATGGATGCCTAACGCTATTTATTATGGTGAAATTTTCGGACGAGAAGTTAAAAAGGTCGATGAGATCATCGCGCGGTATCCGGCGGGGAAGCAGAAAAGCGCCCTGCTGCCGTTGCTGCATCTGGCGCAGGATGAGTTTGGCGGCTGGCTGAGCGTGGAGACGATGGATTATGTGGCGTCGCTGTTGAAACTGGAACCGATCGAGGTGTACGAGGTGGCGACGTTTTACAGCATGTATAATTTGAAGCCTGTGGGCCGGTATGTCTTCGAGGTTTGTCATACCGGACCTTGTATGTTGAAGGGTTGCGACGAGATCATCGAGCATATAAAGAGCCGGCTGAACATCAAGGTGGGTGAGACGACGCCGGATGGGATGTTCACGTTGAAGACGGCGGAATGTCTGGGGGCCTGCGGGTATGCGCCGATGATGCTTCTGGGCAAGTATTTCAGGGAGCATTTGACGCCGGAACGGGTGGATGAAATTATCGATGAGTGCCGGCAGAAGGCGGCGTTGAACAATTAATATTATGGGTAGAAAATTATTATTGGAAAAGGCCAATGTTCCGGGTATCCGGGGGTATGAGGTCTATCGCCGGGAAGGTGGTTATCAGAGCGTAGAGAAGGCGCTGAAGACGATGACGCCGGATCAGGTGACGGATGAGGTGAAGAAGAGTGGGTTGCGCGGCCGGGGCGGTGCGGGTTTTCCGACGGGGTTGAAGTGGAGCTTTCTGGCGAAGCCGGAGGGCGTGCCTCGTTATTTGGTTTGTAACGCCGATGAGTCGGAGCCGGGGACTTTTAAGGACCGGTACCTGATGGAGTTCCTGCCGCATCTGCTGATCGAGGGGCTGGTCGTGTCTTCGTATGCGCTGGGTTCGAGGGCCACCTATATCTATATCCGCGGTGAGTATGCATGGATCCCGGATATCCTGGAGCAGGCCATTGCGGAGGCGAAGGCGAACGGGTGGCTGGGGAAAAATATCCAGGGCACCGGGTTCGATTGCGAGATCTATGTGCATACGGGTGCGGGCGCCTATATCTGCGGTGAGGAGACCGCCTTACTCGAGTCGTTGGAGGGGAAACGGGGTAATCCGCGGATCAAGCCGCCGTTCCCTGCGGTGAAGGGGGCCTGGGATTGCCCGACGGTGGTCAACAATGTCGAGACGTTGGCGGCGATAGTGCCGATCATTAATATTGGCGGTGAAGAATATGCGAAGATCGGGGTCGGGAAGTCGACGGGGACGAAATTGATTTCGGCCTGTGGCAATATCAACAAGCCGGGGGTTTACGAGATCGATATGACGATCTCCGTGGAAGATTTTATTTATTCGGATGAATATTGCGGGGGGGTTGCCAATGGGAAGCGGCTGAAAGCTTGTATCGCGGGTGGATCATCGGTGCCGATCCTGCCGGCGAACCTTTTGTTGCGTACGGTGAAGGGCGAAAAGCGGTTGATGAATTATGAATCGCTGTCTGATGGCGGGTTTGCGAAGGGGTCGATGTTGGGGTCTGGAGGTTTTATTGTGCTGGATGAGGATCAGTGCGTGGTGCAGCATACGTTTACGCTGGCGCGGTTTTATCGCCATGAGAGTTGCGGGCAGTGTTCGCCTTGCCGGGAGGGGACGGGGTGGATGGAGAAGATCATTCGGAACATCGATACGGGGAAAGGGAAGAAGAGTGATATTGATCTGTTGTGGGATATTCAGCGGAAGATCGAGGGGAATACGATTTGCCCGCTTGGGGATGCGGCGGCGTGGCCGGTTGCGGCGGCGATCCGGCATTTCAGGGATGAGTTTGAGTGGCATGTGGAGAATCCGCAGGAATGTCTGGTACGAAACTATGGGTTGGCGAATTATGCGGATCCACTGGAAGTGGCGACGGCCTAACGACCTGGAAGGTCGTTGCGAGTAAAACGAGCAGACATTAGCCCCGTGGAGGCCGCCGAAGGCGGCCGATGCGGAGTAGGGCGTCAAAAAGGTAATAGTTTGAAATATTAATGATATGCCGGACGAGAAAAAGTTATTTAAAGTTACCATTGACAACATTACGATCGAAGTCGAGCCGGGGACGAGTATTCTGAATGCGGCGCGGAAGATCGGGGGGATGTGGCGCCGCCGGCGATGTGTTATTATACCACGCTGAAGGGCAGTGGCGGAAAATGCAGAACCTGTCTCGTGGAAGTGGCGGCGGGGTCGACGGCTGATCCGCGGCCGATGCCGAAACTGGTGGCGAGTTGCCGGACGAATGTAATGGATGGGATGGTCGTTAAAAATATTACGAGCGATAAGGTGATCGATGCCCGGAACGGGGTCGTGGAGTTTCTGCTGATCAATCATCCGCTGGATTGTCCGATCTGTGATCAGGCGGGTGAGTGCAGTTTGCAGGATCTGGGTTACGATCATGGTTTGGAAAGGACCAGGTATGAGTTCCCGCGGCGAACTTTCCAGAAACATGACCTGGGGCCGTATATCCAGCTGCATATGACGAGGTGTATTATGTGTTTCCGATGCGTCTTTGCGGCCGATCAGCTGACGGACAAGCGGCAACACGGGATATTGGATCGTGGGGATCATGTGGAGATCGCGACGTATATCAAGCAATCGCTCGATCATGATTTTATCGGGAATATCATCGATGTTTGCCCGGTGGGCGCTTTGACGGATAAGACGTTCCGGTTCAAGAACCGCGTATGGTTCCTCAATCCGGTGGATGCGCACCGGAATTGCCCGCATCCGAAATGTAGTGGAAAGGTGACCTTGTGGTACCGGGGTGAGGAGGTCTTCCGGGTGACGGCGAGGAAGGATGAGTGGGGCGAGGTCCATGATTTCATTTGTAATGAGTGCCGGTTTGAGAAGAAGGCGACGGCGGATTGGGAGATTGAGGGGCCGACGAAGGTGAGCCGGCATTCCGTGATTTCACAGGGCCACTATGTGGGTGTGGAGCGACCGCAGGAAGTCTTGTATGATGTGCTGGATGGGCGCAGGCCGCAGCTGCTGATGGATATTCATTCGGTAAGTGAAGTGGATCGACCCGATATTGATTTGTCAAAAATACAGGGACCTGCTCATTCGACAGATTTTGAATCGCGATAATTTATGCATACAACTTTACTGGCTATTGATTGGACGTTGTTTATCGATAAGGCGATCCTGATCTCGGTAATTCTGGGGTTGTCGCTGCTGATCGCGATGTATGAGACCTGGGCGGAGCGGAAGGTGGCGGCGTTGATGCAGGACCGGCGGGGGCCGAACCGGGCGGGTCCGGCGGGTATCCTGCAGCCGCTGGCAGATGGGTTGAAGTTGTTTATGAAGGAGGAAATTGTACCGGGGTCATCGAACAAGTTATTGTTTATACTGGGCCCGGGGCTGGCGATGTTGACGGCGATGATGACGAGTGCGGTTGTGCCATGGAGCAGTTACCTGGAGGTCGGGGGCCGGCATTTCGATCTGCAGATCGCGGATGTGAATATAGGGATATTGTATATTTTTGGCGTGGTCAGCATGGGGGTATATGGGGTGATGATCGGAGGTTGGGCGTCGAACAATAAATTCTCGCTGCTGGCGGCGGTCCGGGGTGCGTCCCAGATCATCTCTTATGAGCTGTCGATGGGACTTGCGATCATTTCGCTGTTGATGATCACGGGTAGTCTTTCGCTGCGGACGATCGTTCAGCAGCAGCAGGCGCACCACTACTATATTCTGTATCAGCCGCTGGGTTTCCTGATCTTTCTGGTGTGTTCGTTTGCGGAGTGCAACCGGACGCCGTTTGATTTGTCAGAGGCGGATAACGAATTGAATATGGGTTTCCATCTTGAGTATTCGTCGATGAAGCTGGGTTTTTATCTGTTCTCGGAGTATGTGAATGTCTTTATCAGCAGTGCGGTGATGGCGACGCTTTATTTTGGCGGGTATGATATTCCGTTTGTCGATAATGCGGCGCTGGCGCAGCATTGGGGGCAGAATCCGGTGGCGATCCTGCAGGCTGGTTGTTTTTTTGTAAAGATTGTGTTCTTTATCCTGTTCTTTATATGGGTGCGTTGGACGATCCCGAGGTTTCGGTATGATCAGTTAATGAAGCTGGGATGGAGGATGTTGATTCCGCTGGCGATCGTGAATATGCTGGTGACGGGATTTTTAATACTTTTGCGACACCATTAAATGATTCAATATGCAAGGGTTAACGAGCCGGGCTAAGGCGGTGGACCGCAGGCCGATGAGTATGTGGGAGCGGATGTATTTGCCGGCGATTGCCAAGGGGATGTCGATCACTTTTGGGCATATTTTTAAGAAGCGGCCGACGGTGAATTATCCGGAGAAGCAGCGGCCGTTCTCGCCGGTGTTCCGGGGTTTGCATGTGCTCAACCGGGATGAGGAAGGGCGGGAGCGGTGTACGGCTTGCGGGCTTTGTGCGGTGGCTTGTCCGGCGGAAGCGATCACGATGGAAGGGGCGGAGCGGCTACCGGGGGAAGAGGGGCTCTACCGGGAAGAGAAATATGCGGTGAAGTATGAGATCAATATGCTGAGGTGTATTTTCTGTGGGCTTTGTGAGGAGGCTTGTCCGAAGGATGCGATTTATTTGTCGGAGACTTTCGCGCCGTCGAATTATACGAGGAAGGGGTTTATTTACGGGAAGGAGCAACTGTTGATCCCGGATCCGAAAACAGATCCGGATGGTTATGCGAAGGCGAGGGGGGAACAGGTAGGAGGTAGACTTTTAATAACTGCTTCATAATGAGTATTACGCAATTTCTATTTTGGTTTCTTAGTGTCCTGGCGATTGCAAGTGCCATATTGGTTGTGATCAGCAAGAATCCCGTTCATAGTATTTTGTGGCTGATCGTTGTCTTTATTGCGATCTCGGGTCATTATATCCTGCTCAATGCGCAGTTCCTTTTCATTGTCAATTTGATTGTGTATGCAGGGGCGATCATGGTGTTGTTCCTGTTCGTGGTCATGCTGATGAACCTGAATACGGAACTCGGAGCCGCAAAAGAACCGGTGGTTAAAGATTGCCGGCGTTATTACCGGAGGGTCGCTGCTGCTCGTGCTGGTGGCGGCGTTGAAAAAGGCTGATCTGAAGACCCAGATAAAGGACCCGACGATTGGGGATATCGGGCTTGTGCACAATCTGGGGATGACACTTTTCCATGATTATGTGATTCCGTTTGAGATCAGTAGCGTACTGTTTCTCTCGGCGATGGTTGGCGTTGTCGTAATTGGTAAAAAGGATTGAACATGCCGATAAATTATTACATTTTTCTGTCTGTAGCGTTGTTCTGTATCGGTGTGGCCGGAGTGTTGACCCGGCGGAACGCCATTATCATTTTCATGTGCATCGAGTTGATGTTGAATTCGGTAAATCTGTTGATGGTGGCGTTTTCAAAGATGCACTGGCAGGCACAGGTGGCGACGAATCCGGCGGCAGGGACTGAGGCGCAGTTGTTTGTGTTTTTTATTATGATCGTGGCGGCGGCAGAGGTTTCGGTGGGTCTGGCGATCATTGTGATGATGTATAGAAACACACATTCGATCGATGTTAACTTTTTAAATCGGCTGAAACATTAATATGACCAATCTTGTCTGGCTTATACCGGTTTTGCCCCTGGCGGGTTTCCTGTTAACGGGGTTATTCAGAAACTACCTCTCAAAAGGGTTGACGGGGGTGATCGGGTGTGGGACGGTTCTTGCGGCTTTTGTGATTAGTGTGCTGATCTTTGGGGAAGTGCGTCAACCGAATTTTGTGCCGGCGATCGTGAATCTGTTCGATTTTATCCAAGTGGGGACGCTGCATATTTCTTTCTCGTTCCAGGTCGATCAGTTGTCGGTGCTTTTCCTGCTGATTATTACGGGGGTGGGATTTCTGATCCACCTTTATTCGACTTCGTATATGCACGATGAAGCGGCGCCGCATTTCGCGCGGTATTTTTCTTATTTGAATTTGTTTGTCTTTTCCATGTTGCTGCTTGTGCTGGGGTCGAATTTCGTCATCCTCTTTATCGGCTGGGAGGGTGTTGGGCTTTGTTCGTATCTGCTGATTGGGTATTGGTTCAAAAATTTGGATTATGATCAGGCGGCGATCAAGGCGTTTGTCATGAATCGAATCGGGGATCTGGGATTTTTGATTGCGATCTTTTTGATGATCAATAAATTCGGGTCGGTTGATTTTGAGACGGTTTTTTCGAAGGCCAGCGGGACCGATGTCGGGTATCTGACGGCGATTACGATGCTGTTGTTTGTGGGGGCGACCGGTAAGTCGGCCCAGATCCCGCTATATACGTGGTTACCGGATGCGATGGCGGGCCCCACGCCGGTATCGGCGTTGATCCATGCCGCCACCATGGTGACGGCGGGGATTTATATGATCGCGCGGAGCCATGTCCTTTATGATCTGACGCCGGTTACGCAGCACGGTGGTGGCGGTGATCGGGCTTGCGACGGCCTTGTTGGCGGCGAGTATTGCGCTGAAACAAAACGATATTAAAAAAGTGCTGGCGTACTCTACGGTGAGCCAGCTGGGGTATATGTTCCTTGGCCTGGGGGTCGGCGCCTATACCGGTGCGGTGTTTCATGTGATGACGCATGCGTTCTTTAAAGCGCTGCTTTTCCTTGGTGCGGGTTCGGTGATCCATGCGATGGGTGGGGAGCAGGATATGCGGAAGATGGGCGGGCTGGCGAAGATCGCTGCCGGTGACGCGTTGGACGATGCTGATCGGGTGTATTGCGATTGCGGGGATACCGCCGTTTTCGGGTTTCTTTTCAAAGGATGAGATTTTGTCGGCGGCATATGGCGCAGAGTCCAGTCTATTATGTAATTGGGGTGTTCACGGCGCTGCTGACGGCTTTTTATATGTTCCGGTTGTATGCGAGACGTTTATGGGTGGGTTTCGCGGAACTCATGATCAGGAGTATGACCGAGGAGGGTCCGGGCGAGGACCCGACGAAGGTCACGCGCGAAGCGCACTGCATGAAAGCCCGGCGGCGATGACGATCCCGCTGGTTATATTGGCGATCCTGGCGGTTGTCGGAGGGTTTGTCGGGATTCCGGAAGCGATCAAGCCGGATGCGCACTGGCTTGGGCAGTTCCTGGAGCCGGTGTTAGGAGGGAGCGCCTCGGCAGGGGCCGGAGGGGGTGCGGCGTCGGGAGTTAGCCCTGGGACGGAGTGGGGATTGATGGGGGTTTCGGTGGTGGTGGCGCTGGTGGGAACCTTGTGGGCGGTGGCTCGGTTTCAGCAAGCGGCCGGATCTTGGGGAGCCGACGGGATTTGGGAAGGTACTGGCGAACAAGTGGTATGTGGATGAATTCTATAATGCGATTATTGTCCGGCCGTTGGATCTGCTGGCGCAGTTTCTGGAATTTTTCGATAAGAATATTGTCGACGGGATCGTCAACTGGGGTGGGAGGCTGGTGCAGTATGGGAGCCGGCAGTTGCGACTGTTGCAGAGCGGGCAGGTCGGGGGGTATGTGTTGTTGATGGTGCTGGGAATATTGGTTTTGTTCCTGGTTGAATTGTTTCATACCGGAAGCGGGAGTGCCGCGCAGGCTTTGTCGCCTTCAGCGGGACGACTGCCGCATTAAATTAAATGATATGATTCCTGTTTTATTAATCGTTATTCCATTGGTCAGCGGTTTGATCGGCTTTCTTCCTGAGGAGTGATCGCGGCGCCCGGGGCTGGGCGTTGTTGTCGTCGCTGATCACGCTGGTCGTTGCGCTTGTGGGGGTTGTCGGTGCATAAGGACAGCCGCTGTTGAAGGCGAATGTGGAGTGGCTGCCCGATCTGGGGAGCCGGTTTGCGGTGGGGCTGGATGGGTTGTCGACGATATTGAGCTTGCTGGTGGCGGTGAGTTTCCCGATCATCTTTATTGCCACGTGGCGGGATGAGTATCGGAGGTCCTGGAATTTCTTCGCATTGATGTTGTTGTCGCAGGCGGGATTGATGGGGGTGTTTCTGGCGACGGATGCGCTGCTTTTTTATTTCTTCTGGGAGCTGGCGTTGATCCCGGTGTATTTCCTGTGCAGCCAGTGGGGTGGGGAGCGGAGAATACAGGTGACGTTCAAGTTCTTCGTGTATACGTTTGTGGGCGTCTCTGCTGATGCTGGTCGGGTTGATCTGGATCTACTGGCATACGCCGGGGCATTCGTTTGCGATGTCGGATTGGTATAATATGAGGCCGAAGATCGAGGCGAAGGATCAGATGTGGTTGTTCTGGGTAATTTTTGTGGCGTTTGCGATCAAGATGCCGATCTGGCCGTTGCATACCTGGCAGCCGGATACGTATGAGCAGGCGCCGACGGCGGTGACGATGGTCCTGAGTGCGTTGATGGTGAAGATGGGTATTTTCGGGGTGATGCGGTGGCTGGCGCCGGTGGTGCCGGAGGGGACCTGGGCCTGGGGTGATACGGTCTCGACGGCTTGTATCATCGGGATGATCTATGCATCGCTGGTGGCGATCAGACAGGATGATCTGAAGCGACTGATTGCATATTCTTCGATTGCGCATATGGGGTTGATGTGTCTGGCGGTCTTTGCGACGACGCACGATCGGGATGCAGGGGGTGATGATCCAGATGTTCAATCACGGGATCAATATACTGGGGATGTGGATAGTGGCCGATCTGATCGAGCGGAAGACAGGAACGCGGAAGATCTCGCAGTTGGGCGGGTTGGCGCAGAAGGCGCCGGGGCTGGCGATCCTGCTGGTCATCGTGGCGCTGGCGAATATCGCGTTGCCGCTGACGAATGCGTTCATCGGTGAGTTTCTGTTGTTCAGCGGGGTGTTTACGTCGACGGCGACGCAGTACAATGTGGTCTTTACGGTGACGGCGGCGGTGACGATCATCCTGGGGGCGGTTTATACCTTAAATATGATCAAGCGGGTTTTTTATGGGGAGGTGAATGGGTTGACGGCGGGGGTGACGGATATCAAGATGAATGAGAAGTTGGCGCTTTCGGTGATTGTGGTATTGATTGTCGTTATAGGGGTATATCCGAAGCCGGTGCTTGGATATGACGAAAGAGGCGGCAGATTTTATTTTAACCAAGATGAATTATAAACTGTAGATATATGAATGCGATTATTATTTCGGCGGTTTGGGGGATCATCATGATGTTCAGTGGGGTTTTTGTGAAGAGTAAGACGGCGATCCGCAATCTGGCGAGTTATTGGGGCTGGCGCTGCTTGCTGATCGGGAATTATGCGGATTGGATGGGGCATCATCTCCTGGTCATCGAGGTCCATAAGATGATTGTTTTTCGACGACTTCGGGTTGTTCGGGAACAGTATTGCATTTGCGAGTACGCTGTTGCTGGTGTTATTGTCGGGGCGGGACATGGAGAAGGTGGGGCATAACCTGGCGGAGTATTATGCGTTGATTTTTTTTACGCTTTGCGGGATCACGCTGGTGACGTCGTACAATTCGCTGCTGATGTTTTTCCTGGGGATCGAGATCCTGTCGATCCCGCTTTATATCCTGACGGGAAGTGAGAAGCGGAATTTGAAGGGAAATGAGGCGGCGCTGAAATATTTCCTGATGGGTTCGTTTTCGACGGGATTGATGCTGCTGGGGATTGCATTCCTGTATGGGGCGAGTCCGAACGGCTCTTTTGTGATCGATGATCTGTGGACGGCAAATAACAGCGGTGTCGCCGCTGATGATGGCGGGATTGTTGCTTTTGCTGGTGTCGGTTTCGTTCAAAGTATCTGCGGCGCCGTTTCATTTCTGGACGCCGGATGTGTATGATGGGGCGCCGACGGTTTTCACGTCGTTCATGGCAACGATCGTGAAAGTCTCGATCTTTGTGGGGTTTGTGCGGTTGTTTGATGAGGGGTTCGGGCAGAATCCGGCGCAATGGCAGATTTTTGTGGCGATCATTGCTGCGGCGACCCTTTTCATGGGCAATATAACCGCGGTATTTCAGCAGAGTGTGAAACGGATGCTGGCGTATTCGTCGATCGCGCAGGCGGGGTTCATGCTGCTGGCGTTGTTGTCGCTTACCGGGGTGGCGAAGGAGGGTATACTGCTGTATGCGGCGGTATATAGCCTGGCGACGATCGGGATTTTCGCGGTGCTGATGCGGATGAAGGATTATACGTTCGAGGGATTCAACGGGCTGGCCCGGAAGCAGCCGTTGCTGGCCGCTACGTGTACGATCTTTTTTTTGTCGCTGGCGGGGATCCCGCTGACCGGCGGCTTCTTTGCGAAATATTATATGTTGGCGTCGGTGGTATCGACGGGGAAGTGGATGTGGCTGGTGGTTTTTGCGGTGCTGTGTGCGGCGGTTAGCGTCTACTATTATTTCCGGGTGATCCAGGCGATGTATTTCAAGGATGGGGATGGGGCGACGGAGGCACGCGCCGAGTGCGGGGTTCAAGGGGATGCTGGTGCTGCTGGCGGCGTTGGTGATCCTGCTGGGGGTATGGCCGCAGGCGCTTCTGAGCCAGTTGCAGCATTTTATTTATACTTGGTAGGGGAGGGTTTTTTTTGTATATTGCCAGTCTGACCTCCAGACGCATGCGACTAACTGACACACTATCCCTGGCCTTCCGGACGATCCGTGGCAATCGGCTTCGGACGGGTATGACGGTGGCTATCATTGCTTTCGGGATCATGGCGCTGGTGGGGATCAATACGGCCATCGATGCCATGAAGCAGAAGTTCACCGAAAGCTTCTCCGCCATGGGGGCCAATGGCTTTACAATCCACTACAAAAGCTGGTTCAATTTTCCGACAACAACGGGGTCAAGATCGCAGAAAAAGAGTGCGTTAAAGGAGAAACGGTCGAATACGAATGAGCCGATCACGAAGTTGCAGGCGGAGACTTTCAGGTCCCGGTATAACTTTCCGGCGACGATGGCGTTGGGGTTTGGGGGAGTGGCGGATGCGGTTGTTTCGCTTGGGGACCGGAAGACGAATCCAAATGTCCGGGTACAAGGCGGGGATGAGAACTATATCGATCTCAATGGGTTTACGCTGGCGGCGGGCCGGAATCTGAATGCGCTGGATCTGGAGTCGGGGCGGAATGTGGCGATCATCGGGTCCGATGTGGCGAAGAAGTTTTTTGGCAGCAATCCGGAGTTTGCGGTGGAGAAGATCATCCGGGTAAACAACCTGCCTTTCCGGGTGATCGGGGTGTTGGCTTCGAAGGGGAGCAGTCTGGGGATGAACTATGACAAAATGATCCTGACGTCCTATAATAATGTGCGGCGGTTTTTTAGTCACGGGTCGCAGACTTCCTTTTCCATCCAGATCAAGGTAGCGGATGTGAAGCAGATCGATGGGGCGATCGATCAGGCGGAGGGGATATTCCGGCCGGTGCGGCGGCTGGATGTGACGGAGGCGGATAACTTCCTTATTGACAAGAGTGATACGTTTGTGAATCTGTTGTTGAGGAATTTGAGTTTCATTACGATGCGCGGCGCTGGTCATCGGGGGGATTACGCTTCTGGGGGCGGCGGTGGGGTTGATGAATATCATGCTGGTGGCGGTGACTGAGCGGACGAAGGAGATCGGGTTGGTGAAGGCGATTGGGGGGCGGCAGCGGATGGTGCGGCAGCAGTTTCTGTGGGAGTCGGTGTTGATCAGTCTGATGGGAGCGGCTTTCGGGGTGGTACTGGGGGTGATGGTTGGGAATGTTTTTTCGATCGTTTTGTCGACGGGATTTGTAGTGCCGTGGGGTTGGATGGTAGGGGGGATTGCGGTGTGTACGTTGGTGGGGTTGTTGGCGGGGGTGTATCCGGCGTGGAAGGCGGGGCGGTTGAATCCGATCGAGGCGTTGAGGTATGAGTAAGTTTGCGCTGATGTGGTTTGGATGGCGCTGTTCGGGGTCTGGGTGTTGTTCGGATTGGTGAGAGGCGTGTTGTGCGGTGGATGCGGTGGCTTGTCAATTTGTTTCGAACATGTTCAGGACATGTACAAGTGTGGGCGGTATAACAAATATTTAAATTAGCGATATACGTGAGGGTTGACGCTGGACGCGGAACTGTGGTGGCGGGCGGTTGGGGGATCCAACACATTTGTAATTGGAGTTGTAGGTTATAAAAATTACTTATATTGTGTGGCCCTAGTAAAATTTCACATCCAATTTCTCCGATTGAAAAGCTTTTTTCATTAGAATTGTCAATTCATTTTCTATTACATACTTCAATTTTTTTAAAAACACTAAAAACAAACGATCATGGCTGGAAAACAAAACCGACTGCAACGGCTGCAGCAAAAGCTCCACATCTGTACAACCTAAAAGAAAAGGCAATTCTATTTCCTGGGTCGCCCCGTTGTGTGTATTATCGCTGGTTATTTAATCTGGAGGTTTTTATCGGAATGCCGATGCAATTTTACCAAACCCGATCTCAACGGTGGTTTCTGGCCCTGACCATGAAGGTGCGAAAACTGGTCTTGCCCGTATGTATCAGGGAGGAATCATCGTACCGATTCTGATCGGTGCCTGCTTACCGTAATTACTTTCGTGATTGAGAGTTTCCTAACAATTACCAAGGCACCGGAAGCGGCAATATCACTGAATTCATCCGCAAAGTGCAATATCATCTGGCCAACAAGAATGTGGACACTGCTATCGCCGAATGCGACAAGCAGAAAGGGCACTGTTGGCAATGTAATGAAAGCCGGTCTGCGCAAGTACAAAGAAATGATCACCGACCGAACTGGATACAGAACAAAAAGTGCTGGCCATTCAGAAAGAAGTGGAAGAAGCTACGGCGCTTGAACTGCCGATGCTTGAAAAGAACCTGGTGTTCCTTTCCACTATCGCTTCCGTGGCTACCCTGATGGGTCTGCTCGGAACGGTAATGGGGATGATCCGTTCATTTGCCGCCCTGGGTGACAGCTGGTGGCGGTGAAGCCGCATCAAGACTGCGCCAGGGTATTTCCGAAGCCTTGTATAATACGGCCCTCGGTATCGGTACTTCAGCTGTTTCCATCATCATGTATAACATCTTCACTACCAAGATCGATGGTATCACATATGGTATTGATGAAAGCGGATTTACTTTGACTCAGAGTTTCGCTTCGCTTTACAAATAAGCTGACGAGGCGGTGCTCGAGGGCAGCGTGGATATGATCAAGTGTCAATATATACGGTAAATAGAATTTTGGAATTTCGAATAAATAGCATCTAAATAAAAAAATTTAAAATGGGAAGAGCAAAGTTACCGCGTAAGAGCACGAACATCGACATGACGGCGATGTGCGATGTGGCCTTCCTGTTGCTTTCTTTCTTCATCTTGGCTACCAAGTTCAAGCCACCGGAGGCGTTGACTGTAATGACCCCGAGTTCGGTGTAGACCAAAATCGCGCCGGAAAAGAATGTGGTGATGGTGACCATCGATCAGGAGGGAAAGTATATTTTCAGCGTCAGCGACGCCAATGTGGCCGAGAAAAAGAGATGATCGATGCGATCAATACGGAGCAAAAATATGGGTCTGACAGATGCTGAGAGAAGGCCAATTTCTATGCCAATCCGAATGCCTATATCGGGGCGCCTTTCAGCCAGTTGAAATCTTACCTGGATAAAGGATCCGATCCGGAAGCAGCTGAAGAATGTGGTCAAAGCCGGGAATTCCGACGCAGGACAGCACGAATAATGAAATGATGGACTGGATGCAGCGGCCGTTGCAGGCTTTTCAGCGGTGGGACAAATGAATATCCTGGTCAAAGGGGATGATGCATCGAAATATCCTTCTTTCAGGGGGTGATCATGGCATTGAAAAAGAACGACCAGATGAAGTTCCAGGTGGTGACGAGTCCGGTTGCCGCGCCTATGGGTTCGGAACTGGATAGGACAGATCAAGTCCGGCCAGAAGACGGTCGACTAGGTCAACAATTGGGTGGTCTTTGCTTAGAAAGGATAAAGGTTAAGGGTCAATTAGTGGTTAATTGTCATATAGACAGTTAAAAACGGCGTTGAAGGGACCGAATGTAGAATAAAATTGTAACTTTAAAAAAAGAGATATGGCAGAAATGGATACCTCGGGCGGCGGTGGCCATAAAAAGGGCCCCGGCGTCAAAAAAGGAAAGAAGCTGTCACCCGGGTGGATCTGACGCCGATGGTGGATCTGGGTTTCCTGCTGATCACTTTTTTTATCTTTACGACAACCATGAGCCAGCCAACGGCCATGCGTTTGTTCCTGCCGAAGGATGTGAAAAAGCCGGATGAGCAGAATAAGTGAAGAACTCGGCGGCAATTACGCTGATGCTGGGCAAGAATGACAAGATCTATTATTATGAGGGACTGGATCCTTCGAAGATTCAAGGCCACGGACTTCAAAAACGATCCGGGATATTATAGTGGACAAAAAGAGGAGGACCGATCCGAAGGATTTCATGGTGATTATCAAGCCCGACAAGGATGCTACCTATAAGAATACGGTGAATATCCTGGACGAGATGACCATCGATGGCGTCAAGCGGTATGCCATGGTGGATATTTCGCCGGACGAGTACAATTATTATCCAGAAAACGGAGCAGGCCAACGGGATAAAATAAAGGCTGCCGATGGTTGTCGAAAATTTAGTGGAAGTCCCCGGGGCCGGGCATGAATCTTAATAGTGATGAGACCAGAGGGTTAAATTAGGGCTCGGAGTTTTATACGAATTAACAAGCAAACCCATCAATGGAAATCAATAAAATACTAACCGCCGATATCCTCGACATCATCTTCGATGGAAGAAACAAGCAGTACGGCGCTTACGATTTGCGCAAGACTTATAATAAGCGGCTGGTGAGAGTCTATTATAGGGATGGCGATCATGATTGTGCTGCTTTTCGCTGGATTCTTCTATCCAACTGAATGGCGGCCACGACAAGAAGGCGCATGGTCGTCGAGGACGTGCAGCTCGAAGATGTCAAGGAAGAAAAGAAAAATGAGCCACCGCCTCCGCCGCCTCCCAAAGTGGAGCCGCCGAAGGTGGAGATGGCCAAGTTCACTCCGCCCAAGATCGTAAAGGATGAGGAAGTGAAGCCGGAAGAGAAGCCGCCGGACAGGAAAAGCTGGAAGACACCAAGATCGGTACCGTCAACCAGGAAGGTATCAAGGATGATGATATTACCGCACCGCCTGTAAGTGATGCGGTAAGGGTGTGGTGGAAGCGCCGAAGAAGGATGACAGGATTATGACAAGACATTTACGAAGGTGGAAATCGAATCGGATATTCCCGGTGGTACAGCGGCCTGGTTTCGTTATCTGAAGAAGAACCTGCGTTATCCTGATGAAGCGGTGAACAATGAGATCCAGGGTACGGTGATCGTGCAGTTCATTGTGGACAAGGAAGGTAATGTCAGTGATGTGAAGGCGATCAGCGGTCCTCAGGGCGGACTCCGGGAAGAAGCGGTGCGTGTTATCAAGAAGAGTGGTAAGTGGACGCCGGCTGTTCAGAATGGTCGTAAGGTGAAGTCGTATAAGAAGCAGCCGATCGTGTTCAAGTTGGAATCTCAGTAGATTTTTTTGGCTCGCGCTTCGCGCGCGAAAATAAGAATTAAGATCCCTCCGAATTTCGGAGGGATTTTTTTTGCGGGTATGCGTGGGGGTTAGATTGACGCGCTCAAAGTATGTGGAATCGGATGAGGCAGCGAGTCTTAGTATATAAACCTTTGTTTATGGAACCAAATCAAATCAAGAACGCGGATATCCTGGATATCCTTTTCGAGGGAAGGAACAAGGAGTATGGCGCTTATGAGCTGCGAAAGACGTATAACAGAAGGATGGTGAAGTCGATGATCGTAATGGGATCGGTGGTGATCCTGGTATCGGTTGGCGGGGTCGTGTCGGGGTTGGGGAAGGCGCGGGTGGCGGGGAAGATGGAGGTTGGAGGGGATGTGGAGCTTATCAGTCCGCTAACGGATCCGCCTCCGCCTCCACCACCTCCACCGCCGAGAGTAGCGCAGCCGCAGGTGGCGACGAAGATATTTACCCCGCCATTGATCGTAAGGAGTGAAGTTAAGCCGGATGAGCGACCGCCGGAAAATGATGCGCTTGATCATGTGAAAATTGGGACGGTAAATAGGGACGGGATCACGGATGTTGGGGTTACGGGTCCTCCGGCCACAGATGGTGTCGTTTCGGGCGTTGTGACGGAGCCGAAAAGATCAGAAGAGGATACCCGCTTCATCCCGATCGAGAAAGAAGCGGAGTTTCCGGGTGGTTCGGAGGCCTGGGCCCGGTTCCTGAACAAGACCTTGCGATATCCGGAACAGGCGATGAGCATAGACATCCAGGGAACCGTCACGGTACAGTTTGTGGTGGATGTCGATGGAAGCGTCAGCAGTGTGACGGTGGTAAGCGGTCCGGTGGAAGGCGGGTTGAGGGAGGAGGCGGTCCGGGTGATCAGGAAGAGCGGGAAGTGGGTACCGGCACTGCAGAACGGGCGGTATGTGAAGGCGTACCGGTTGCAGCCGGTGGTATTCAAGGTGGTGGATGGGAATTGAGCGCGATCGGATGCGCTTCAGATTTGAGGAATGGCTCGGGTTTTGCTGCTCGGAGTGGGTACATTAAGGTGAATCCCTGTTTTGGCGGGGATTTACTAATTTTACAAGAGAGAACTGACCCATGACCAGAACCCAATCTTCTTCCGTCCTATGGCTGAAATGTAAACGGGCTGTGATGCTTGGGGTGATTCTTTCCGGGTTGTGGGGGAGGGGGTATGGGGCGGTCCAGGCGGTCACTATAACATTTACGACGCAAACGAATAATACGGCGACGTGTGGATTAGCGAACGGGTCTATAACTGTAACAAACGTTGCTGGCGGTAACGGAACTTACTTTTACTCAATCGATGGAGGGACCTTTCAGAGTTCACCTACATTTAATAATGTTGCTCTGGGGATTCACACAATCACAGTAGAGGACAACGCCAGCCCGCCGAATACCGGTACGGGAACCGCGCCCATGGGTGGTATCGCGGGTCCGACCTCTTTTGTCCCTATCGCGATTAACGCTTCCTGCTTGAATAATGATGGTGACGTGGATGTCACAAATGTCGTCGGTGGGACGCCGCCCTATCAGTACTCTGCGAGTGGTGGGGGATATGGGGTTAACCCACTTATCACTGGTCTTGCTTCCGGGAATTATACTATTACTGTCGAGGACTTCAATGGATGTACCGTTTCTGAACCGGCTTTTGTCAGTATCAACAACACGCTCTCCCTAACCATGGGGCCTGGGACGACGATCTGTCAAGGGACGAGTACGATGCTAACTTTGACGACGAATGCCACGGTTTTCAGCTGGTCCCCCGCAGCCAGCCTAAACAATGACACGATCGCGGAACCGATCGCCAGTCCGGGTACTACCACGACTTATTCGGTTCTGGCCAATCTCGGGATTTGTATTTCGTCGGGTACGGAAACCGTTACGGTCCTCCCGGCGCCGATCGCGGTGGCCAGCCCTCCGGAAGTAACGATCTGTTATGGACAGTCTACGCAGCTTCAAGGGAGCGGAGGCGTGACCTATCAATGGTCACCGTCTACCTGGCTTAACGATTCAACGATATCCAATCCGATCTCTCAGAAGCCGCAAAAAAGCATTACATACGGCCTGAATGTGACGGATGGCAATGGGTGTACTTCTATCCAGCCCGCGTTGGTATTGGTTGTGGTGACGCCGCCGGCCGTGGTGTTTGCGGGCGACGATACTTCGATCCTGATCGGGCAGACCCTGCAACTGAACGCCGTCGATGTCAATAACAGCGGGTTTACGAGCTATCAGTGGTCTCCGGCCACCGGGTTGGATAATCCCGGAATCCAGGATCCGATCGCGACGATAACGGCGGATATTACCTATACTGTGACGGCGACGACGCCTCAGGGCTGCGCTGGCACGGACACCATCACGATCAAGGCGGTGAACACGTCGGACATTATTGTTCCGAATGCCTTTACGCCGGATGGGGGGAATGGCAAAAATGATGTTTTGAGGCCGCATGCGATCGGAATCCAGGTTCTCAAGTATTTCGCGGTATATAATCGCTGGGGGCAGCGGGTATATTATACGACCAATGAAGGAGGCGGCTGGGACGGGACACTCGGCGGGCAGGCGCAGCCGGTAGGGACGTATGTCTGGATGGCCCAAGGGTTGGATTTCTCGGGCCGGTCCGTGTCGAGGCAGGGGACGGTCATCCTGATCAGATAAGGGGTATCTTTGCGGGTATGTTAGGAAAACTCGCGGGTTGGGCCGATACGATCGTTGCGTTGGCGACGCCGCCGGGGATTGGGGCGATCGGCATAATCCGGGTCAGCGGGCCGGAAGCTTTCTCTATTGTCGGCCGGTTGCTTGCCGGTAAAAACCTGTTCACGGAACCTTCTCATACTTTACATCTTGGTTTATTGGTTGATCGGGGGGAGCAGTTGGATGAGGCGGTGGTTTCGCTATTCCGGGGTCCCCGCAGCTATACGGGGGAGGATGTAATCGAAATCTCTTGTCATGGCAGTCCGGTTGTTCTGGAGCGGGTGATCCAGGCGGTTGTTCGCGGAGGCGCCCGCTTGGCTCGGGCTGGTGAATTCACGCAGCGGGCGTTCCTGAACGGGAAGCTGGATTTGGCGCAAGCGGAGGCGGTGGCTGACCTAATCGCCAGTCAATCGGCGGCTTCGGCGCGAACGGCGCTGCAAACGGTCCGGGGAGGGTTCTCGCGGGCACTTCGGGAGCTGCGCGAGCGATTGATCAGCTTTTCGGCGCTGATTGAGCTGGAGCTTGATTTTTCGCAGGAAGATGTGGAGTTTGCGGATCGGAAGCAGTTGTATCGTCTTGTTGCCGAGGCATCGGATATGACGGCGGAGTTGGTACGGTCATTCCGGTTGGGGAATGTGATCCGGAATGGAGTTTCTGTCGCGATCGTTGGGAAGCCGAATGCGGGGAAGTCGACGCTGCTGAATAAACTTTTGAATGAGGAGCGGGCGATCGTTTCGGAGATCGCGGGGACGACGAGGGACACTGTGGAGGAAATTTTGAATATCGGGGGGATTTGCTTCCGGTTGATCGATACTGCGGGTATTAGAGACCATATTTCTGACAAAATAGAGCAAATGGGTGTGGGAAGGAGTATGGAGAAGATGGCGATGGCGGATGTGGTGGTTTATGTTTTTGATGCCGGGGCGCGGGTGGGAATCGCCGAGCGAGAATTCGCGGGTGGGGCGAGTTTGTCGACGATCTCCAAGGCTTCGGATGATTTGGAAATGATACGGGAGGATTTGATTAAGCGGGGGAAAGTGTTTTTGTTGGTGGGGAATAAGATCGATCTGGCGGGTGGATCGTTGGGGTCGGGAGGGTCGGGGGCTGGGTCGTTGGCGGTGCGGTATCCGGAGGAGGTGTTGATTTCGGCGCGGGATGGTCAGGGGGTGGATCGATTAAAGCAGCGATTGGTCGACCTGGTATTGCAGGGAGAGGCGGTGGTTGGCGAAGGGACGATCGTGACGAATGCGAGACACTACCAGGCATTGGTTAAAGTGTCGGAGGCGCTGGTGTCGATCCGGAAGGGGTTGGATGAGATGTTGCCGGGGGATTTACTGGCGTTGGATATGAGGGTTGCGTTGCATTATTTGGGGGAGATCACGGGAGAGATCACGACAGAGGATCGGTTGGATTTTATTTTTTCGAAGTTTTGTATTGGGAAGTGACCGATGAACGTGGAGTGCACGTTCCATGCACGTTAGATTCAGTTGCCCCTGATTATCAGGGGTTTTCTTTTGCCTTTACCTGCCTTTTACGGCCTTTAGTCGCCGAATTATTGTTACGAATCTGGGACTAATTCGATTTTCAGGGGACCTTCCGGTTATGAGCACTGGAAATTGATATTCTATGATACCGTATGATACGGTTTCCGGGGCGAGATAACCCAAGCAAATCCCCTTATGAGCAGTAATTTGAGAATTGTCAAGGTTTGTGCCTATTGCAAGCAGGAATTCATAGCAAGGAAGACTACTACAGAGACGTGTTCTGACCCTTGCGCAAAGCGATTATACAAGCTCCGGTTGCGAGAGAAGGCGATTAGCCGGGCGAAGCTGGATAATTCAGCCGGCAATCATACATCTCAAGGCGATGGTAGGTATTCCGGCTTGGCCTATAGAAGTATAGGGTAGCTTCGATGGAGGTTAGATCGTCAAAACTGGTTTTTGTTGTGAGCTGGAAGTTGAATTGATCCTGGGAGAGCTCTTGTTCAAGTTGGGGTAGCAATTCGGGATCGTTAGTGAATCCGAGGGTTTGAAGAATACCCTTCAGCATGTCAAGGTTTTTTTTGTTCATAACGTAGCGAGGTTTAAAGTTTGGATGATTGGGGCGCGAGTTGCTTCGCTCGGAGGCCCTAACGAGGCCCATCATCTTTTCGATAGCCGGACGCAGGAGTAACGGCGCAACCCCAATCTGAGCGTACCTTCCTACGAGGTTGGTACCTGACCAACGATTTTGTAGAAATTATTTTGGCAAGGTAATATTAGCAGTAAGGGGTATTTCAGTATGGATAAGCGATACTGATGGAAATTAGAGAATATATCAGCATATATGCGTCAGCTTGCCCAAAGATCATAACATTGAATTTTACGCCGGGCTTATATGAGATGAGAATCTCTGCGGCGGTCCAGTCGCCTTGTATCTGTTCAAGTCGTTGTTTCCTGCTCGACAATTTGATGATTATTTGAGTGATTTGAAAAAAGGGCCCGCCACGGAAGGGGCAGGCCGTTAAACCAAAGAGAAGTATTCGTGGGTCGGAGTTAATGCAACCCAGTAGAATTGGACGTTTTCATTTTCTGTATTGGATTTCGCTATAAATTTATAACTTGCATGTAAATAGTAGATTATGGCATCCTCCAGCGAAACAATCAATGAGATACTTTCCGAAGCAAAGAAGCTAAAGGAAACTGATCGCCAGCTCTTACTGAAGGAGTTGAAGATAAGGAGGCTTTTGGCCGAGAACAAGCCTATTGTCGGAGCTCGGCGGGTAAAACCTATTTCCTTGGAGGAGATCAACGAGATAAAGCACCTTTCAAGAAAAGGCCATGCGAAATAAGCGGTTCGTCCTGGACCCCAATATTTACATTAGCTACTTCATTTCCAGAAACCAAAATACACTCGCGGCTCTCGCTATTAAGCACAAATTGGAGTTCGTGATCTGTGACGAGTTGATCGCGGAATTCAGGCGGGTTTTGGGGTATCCCCGGCTAGCTAAGTTCAAAATAGACATTAAGCAGGCGGTCAATTTTGTTGAGACTTTAGGAACCAGCTACACATTGACCTACCCAATCAGGCGATATATACCTAAGGACGAAAATGATGACTATCTGATCGCCCTGGCTTTGCAAACATCTTCGGGTTATATTACTTCGGGGGATGACGATATCCTATCTGTGAAGAAGAGCCTGGAAAGGAAGTATAAGAAACTGAAAATTCTGACAAAAGCCGAGTTTGAGCGGATGTTCGCGTAAAGGAGCTTGGAAGCAGGTGGTTGGAGGGCACTTCACGAATTTGGTGATAAATTCCGCTCAAACCCGCTTCAAACGGGAAAGGTATTTTCTGTGTTGGGAAGTAGGATGTCCGCTTTGGACGCACGCTTTACGCTGAAAATCAGAATTTTCACTGTTGGTTCTTTCGTTTCCAAGGGTAAGTAAGTACAGCGGCAAAAGGCGATGTGGTCGAGATCCGGGTAAAGGATAAGCACGGAGGGCGATGGTTCAGTATTTACCATTTCATTGCCTGGTTAAATTATATCAATAAATAAAATGTACATCAAAAGTTGTTTTTACTCATTCGGTGCTATTGCGGTTATACTATCGGCCTCGTGTAACGATACTTTTAATACAGGCACTCCTCCGCCTTCAATAGCCCATGCGACGGTTGTTATACAACAGCTTAGTTTCAGCAAACCAACAAAAATAGCCTGGGCAGATGTTAAAGCCGAACCTGCACGGCCCACCGTGACCAAACTGGCTTGGGACAAACTCCCTGAACAGGTGGAAGATACCACCAGCTATAAGCCTTTTAAATATCCTGTGCAGGAGGCTAAATTCGATTACAGCGCTCTGCCCGGTAAAACGCTTAATATAGATAAGCTGTCATCGCAGCCGCTGAAATTTAAAACCTATTTGTTGCCTCAACCGAAACTGATAAAAGGAATAAGGCCCGAAATGAGAGGTGGTAATTTATTCCTTTTAAGGGTTGGTAGCGATCAAACGGGTACGGCTGTAGCGATAACGCGTTTGCTGCGCGACAGGGATGGTTTTTTGTGGATATCATGCAACCAGGGCCTTTACCGTTTTGACGGGGAAGATCTTTGGTTGATTTATTCTTACCAGGAGGAACAGGAAGATTACGGGATGATACAGGACGGTGAGGGTAACTTCTGGCTGCCTGATCCGCGTGGCCCTTTAATGATACTGGAACCCAAGGCGGGCATATTAAAAAAAGCGCTGCCGAATACCGGAGCTAACGGCCTTCAGCATTTGATGTACGATGATCAGCAGCGGGTTTGGGCCACTACCCAATCAGACGAGGTGAGGATAATCGACATCAAATCGCAAACCGTTAAAATACTCGATAATAAACATGGGCTTTCCACTGCAAGCCGGACTGCAGGTATCGCAAAAGATAGAAGCGGAAAAATTTGGATAAGTACAGGCGGCGGTGGAATTGATATAGTAGATGTTACGAATAAAGAAATCAAATACCTTGATCAGGCGCATGGCTTGCAATCAAACCGGGTAAACAATATTGCTTTCGATCATAAGGGGCGGCTATGGGTAGGTCTGTTTGGTGGCTGGGTACAGGTTATCGATAACGAGAAAAAATTTATTCAAACCATCGGCGAAGCGCAATCGGCCGACAGATCTGGTTTCGTCACGTCTTTATCAGAAGATAATAAAGGCCGTATCTGGATTGGAACAACTAAGAATGGTGCAGTGGCGATAGATATTGAAAAACACCTGGTCATGCATCTGAACAAAGCCGACGGCATTGCGTCAAATTTTATTGCTGATATAATGCACGATAACGGCGGGCGCATATTGTTGGCAACGGATTCGGGGTTAAATATGGTGGTCAGTGAAACGGCTTTGCTGGAGTATAGCGGCCATAATCTGGTAACGAACCTGATGGAGGACGAGCACGGCCTGATATGGCAGGGTACTTTGCACGGGATAGATATACTTGACCGTAGAAAACATACAAGCAGGCACCTGGGCGTTAAGGAAGGTCTCGCCAGCGACACCGTATATTTTATTGAAGAGAAAAACAACGCCATTTTTATCTCCACCGCTGCGAGTATGGAGATCGTAGACACCGTGAAAAAGACCATAACCCACTTTGAAAGTAATTACAGCAATATTTTATTTGATAAAGCAGGACGGATATATTTCCTGGATCATGATGAAACCGGGATAAATATATACGATCCTAAAGATCAAACCATCAAACATTTCGGCCGTGCTGTACTACAGTTTAATGCCGTTATCTATTTCCTGAGCCTTGATGCACAGGATCGAATTTGGATCAGCAGCGGTCGCGGGGACGTTGCAGTTATTGACCCTGATGCTGGTACCATCCGATACGTTAGCAACATACAGCGCGAGAAAAAGGACACCTGGGTACACTTTTTAACAGACAACCGCGGTAATCTTTGGATGGGCACGGCCAATGGGATTTATATTGCGGATACGAAAGACCAAAAGCTGGTTTATTTTTCAACTGCACAAGGTCTTATCACGAACAAGGTGATCTCGATGGTGCTACACGGCTCAAGTGTGTACGCCGGTACCGACCTGGGAATTACCGTAATTACTCCGCCTGTCGAAAATATAACTGAATCAGAAAAATGGCAGGCTGTTTCTTATGCGCACATTAAACAGCCACCTTACAATTACAATGCTGACCTGGTAACACGCGATGGCGCTTATTGGTCGAGCGATTTTGGGACGATTGCGTTAGCTCTAAACCGGAGTGATTCCTCTAAATCAATCCCATTTGTCAAAGGCATCAGCGTGTTTGACCACCCCTTGTATTTTTTTGATAAAAAGAGGTTTAACCCATCATCTGCCGATACGCTTTGGCAATCCAGTGGAGAGGCCTCGTTGCCGGCGGATGCTACGCCGGTAAATACAAGCTATGCATTTAGAAGCGGTTTCAGATGGGATACTGTTGCAGGCCTGGGTAATATGCCTGCCAACCTGGAGATCCCGTACAATCAAAACTTTCTTCATTTTCAGTACAGCAATTTATATTTAGCGCCGCACGATACAACCCGATACCAGTATATATTGAATGGTTTTGATAAAAATTGGAGCGGCCCTACAAGCGATACCACCACCGTAAATTATATGAACCTGCCGCCGGGTAACTATTCTTTCGAAGTAATAAGCACAAATGCCAATAATACCTGGAGTGCACCTGCCAGCTTCAGTTTTACTATCAATCCGCCGTGGTGGAAAACCTGGTGGGCGTATTTTATTTATGTCGCAATAATTGTCGGGGCGATACGTGGTTTTGTGCACTATCGATCGCTTAAGCTGATCAAAGAAAAACGCGAACTGGAAGATAAGGTGCATTTGGCGACGGAAGAAATTGTGCAGCAAAACGAAGAGATAGCGGCACAGCGCGACTCGCTGGAAAGCCAGCGCAACGATCTGGAAAAAGCGCTTGCGGAATTAAAAGCAACACAAACGCAGCTGATACAATCCGAAAAAATGGCTTCGCTTGGTGAGTTAACCGCTGGTATCGCACATGAAATACAAAACCCGCTCAACTTTGTCATTAATTTTTCAGAAATAAGCGCGGAACTGATCGGTGAACTAAAAGAAGAACTGGCCAAAGGCGATATTGAAGAAGCGACTGCCATTGCCACCGATGTGGAACAAAACCTGGAAAAGATAAGGCATCATGGTAAACGCGCTGACGGTATTGTAAAAGGCATGCTGGAGCATAGTCGCACATCTACCGGGCGAAAAGGTCCTACTGATATCAATAAACTTGCTGATGAGTATTTTCGGCTGGCTTATCATGGCCTGAGGGCAAAGGACAAAAGCGTTAATGCCGAACTCATCACTAATTTTGATGAGAAATTGCCGCTCGTAAATGTCATTCCGCAGGATATGGGCCGGGTATTGTTGAACCTGTTTAACAACGCATTTTACGCCGTAAATCAGAAAAAGAAAACTGCTGGGACGGATTATAAGCCGGAAGTAACCGTTACAACTTTATCAGAAAAAAACAACATCATTATCAAAGTAAAAGATAACGGGAATGGTATTTCTGGTTCGATAAAAGAAAAGATCATGCAGCCTTTTTTTACGACCAAGCCCACGGGCGAGGGAACAGGATTGGGTTTGTCTTTAAGCTACGATATTGTTGTGAAGGGGCATGGCGGGAGCATAAGTGTTGAAACAAAGGAAGGCGAATACACAGAATTTATCGTTAAATTTCCAACGGTTACACTTACCTAATGACGATACTTGTAGTAGATGATGAGGCTGATGTACAGCCAATGTTTTTACAGCGGTTTCGTAAAGAGATCAGGAACAATGAACTGGAATTTGCCTTTGGTTTTTCAATTGCGGGTACCGGGGGATGTAAATTTTGAGCGCCCGAAATAATTCAAAGCCACCTTGTTTTTATCATTTTCCCAAAGTATTAAATAACCATTCAAGAAATTTGCCGACGTCCACCACGGGAGCACGGCATATTCAGCTAATTTTACCGGCAACTTGCCTTCAATAAAGCTGTAACTGCAGGCGACCTCTTTGTCGAATATGAGCAAGAGTTCCAAACCTTGACTTACAGGTGGTGTAATTACCCTTTTGATTTCTGGTAGATTCGTATGAGTAGCGATCAACAAGGGTTTCTTACCTGGGATAATTTTGTATTCTTTTAATTTGCCGTTCGAAACTACAAGAAGTCCGTTACGCGATACAATCACCTGACCCGCCTGATTTTCTTCGTGGTTGAGTAGGGCGATCCTTTTAAGGTCATTTGAATACATCCCGAAGTTCCTTCATTTGTAAGCGCATACAGGTTGCCACCTGCAAATTGTGCAGAGAATACTCTGCCGGATTCGCAGCACGCGTTCTTATTATTTCTCTCTCCTACTATATATAAACCATCTTCACCGAACCCAGCCAGTTTGCCCCTGAACGGCAGCAGGCCATTAATACCATCACACGGAATGCGCATTGCCAGGACAGGGATATACGGATTGCTGATATCATATCCAAAGATCTCATTATCAGTGACCGTAAATACCATCGGACTATTTTTATTAACGCAGGCCAAAACCTGTTTTGTTTCTGAGGGAATACCGATTGCAGCCATTGTCACCAGTTCTTGTTGCGTTACTACCAACGATTGGTGTAATTCTTCTGTAGTCATAGCTGCCTGTTCTGCTTTTTCAGGAATAATTTCCAAAAAGTCTGAAGTAACTGCACGGGTCATCACGCTTGTCGTCAAAGTCCCCGGCTGAACACTTTGCACAACCTGCGGATTTGCTCCCCGGGAATCTGCGATACGAATTCTTGAACCCCTTTCCAAACCATTCACTTCAATCTGGTAGTAATGGTAGAGTTTCTGACCGGGATAAGGGTCAATACTCCACCTAGCCCTATATTTTCCTAAAAAGCTATTGTTTACCTTCTCCTTACACCTGTTGAGTTGTGCTCCAATTCCCACGATCATCGCGTCAATGTCTTGTTGCGACAATGGGGGAATATCTCCAAGGGAAATCAGGCGGATTCCACCCGAAGTAGCAATAAGTAGTTGCAGTGGATAGGGACTGGCAAAGTATGCATCTCCTGGATATGGAAGATCAATGGTTATCGTTGCAGGCGTTTGCGGTGCCGCAATCGCAAATGATGTGGGAAAAATATTCAGCTTGTCGCCTATGACCTGCGCATAAAATGTATACACCGGGGCAAGACTGGCGGATTCTATGGTAATTATTGCTTTTATCTGTGCATAATTCTGAGGGTTGGCTTCAACCTCTTTTATAAGGGAAGGACCAATATTCGCACAGGAGAATGAGGGACTGTCCCAGAACAGGGCGTCCTGAATAATAAAAACGGCTGCCGCCGTGCCCACAGGATTGGATATTAGTTGTCCCTGTAATCCCAGACCATCGGTAAAGACTTCGATCGACTCAAAGCTGAGTGATCCGAACGGTGTAGAAATGGCCTTAAAAGTCTTGTGGCAAATCAATTCGTTATC
The DNA here is from genome assembly GCA_963846405.1 of uncultured Chitinophagaceae bacterium. Lineage (GTDB taxonomy): Bacteria > Bacteroidota > Bacteroidia > Chitinophagales > Chitinophagaceae > Puia. Next base: position 192,213 of record CAWJVU010000003.1, read on the forward strand.
GCTAACCTGTTTGCAATCTTCAACAGGTGGAAGATCCGGGCTTTCGGTTCCTTTTAAAATTAATATTGTTGAAAATGCGCCTACCGCCCCGGTTACCGGATTTATCAGATCGGTGAGCCATGGCATTACGATATCTGTTCCAAGGCCTATAGCAGCTCCCAGAAAAGAGGCCTCTATCGCACAGAGTCCGGCGTGCGGTTTCCAGGATAACAACGTATCCGATTTCAGATCATTTGGTATATCTACACTAAGGGTGGAATTCACATAAACATCGGTCCAAATCGTGCATAAGGGTGTGTAGACATTCCCGCCGAATGAGCTGTTGACTGTAGCGATACCACCTGTCCCACTAAAGACACTGGATACTCCGGAAACTAAAGTGAATTGTGGATTCGGATGCTTTTCAAAGGAGGTATAAATCTGTTCCTGCGTCTGGTATTCAATACAATCAGAATCCAAATAAATCGCATAGATGGCCCCAGTGAGCCGGCTTGTAATATTTCCAGAATAATAGCTTACCCAGTCCGCAGGCACTCCTCCTCCCAACTCCTGCCTGAAAGATAAAATGCCCATCTGCAAATTAAATGACATTCCGGTATTAATTGGTGCTTTGCTCAGGTTTCCGCCGAATGCATTGTTGGCAAGTCCTATAACCTGTTGTATTCTACCAATAGAGCTGTTAGAAAAAAACCCGCCTATCCAGCTTTTTAATTGATCTGCAGTCGTTCCAAGATTACCAAGAGGGAGAGAAATTATTGAATTACTTTCATAAGTAAGCGTCAACAAGTCTACGAGATTTGCATCTTGATGATTTTGGCTGTAATATGTTTCTGAATATTGAATGTTGTAATACACCTCAACAGCAATGGTGAAAAAGGCAGAAGGGTTGCTATTTGGATGAGACTCCACATCTGCGAGATTCACCAAGATAATAGTTATCGGCTGAACAAGTTGCAACAAGTTCTGAGTTTCCAGTGTATTACCTATTCCATTTGGATTCTCATAGCTGCTATCATTATAATATACCGGAAGCTGCTGAGTGCCCGGGGATTCAAGGCGATTGTTTCCAAACTCAAGATGATCAATAGCAAATGCTTGATTGTTAAAGGTAATTGTCTGTGAAAAATCTATCTTCTGTGACTGCAGCGAAAGTAAAATCCCATCAAGGAATGCCTGTGTGGCTACCTGAAATTCAACAAACATGGTTGGAGCTTTTTATAAATGATCGGTTTGTTAAATATAATTTGTGCCTGGGTATGAAAGGTTTTTAATCGACAAACGACATTAAAAAATCGATATAAGAGCAATATATTGTCTCCAGGACAAGCAGCAAATCGATGCTGGCACGCGGGTTTTCAGCGGGGAAGCTTATATACATGGTATCAGCGATGGTAAATTAATTTCTCTCACCATGCAACAATCCCGCATTCCGGGACATCCTTAAGCAAAGAACGCCGTATGCTTAAGAATTACTTCACGATTGCCTGGAGAAATCTCTTAAAGAACAAACTATATTCCCTTGTGAATATCACCGGGCTGGCGACGGGGATGGCCGTTGCGATGATCATCGGGTTGTGGATATATGACGAGGCGAGCGCCAACCGGCATTTTTCGAATTATAGCACGCTATATCAGGTGATGATGCACCAAACCTGGGGTGAGGGGCGGGGCTCGCAGCAGGCATTGCCTTACTCCCTCGGCGACGAACTGAAAAGTAAATTTCCCGATTTCAAGGCGGTTGCGATGTGCGACTGGGGACAGCCGCACTCCCTGGTGTATGGGGAAAAGAAGATCAGCAAGACCGGACATTTTATCGGGGAAGCGGCGGTGGATATGTTCTCGCTTAAGATACTGGAAGGAGACAGGGAGCCGCTGCATGACCCCTATTCTATTGTGCTGACAGACGAGACCGCCCATATCCTTTTTGGCAATGATAACCCCGTGGGAAAGGCGATAAAGCTGGATAATTCCACTATCCTGAAAGTCACGGCGGTAGTGGAGAAGCTGCCCAAAAATAGTTCGCTGAGTTTCGACTACCTGATTCCGTTCCAAATACAGGAACAAATATATCCCTGGGTCAAACTTTATCATAAGAACAATTGGGAAAATAACTCCTGGCAATGCTTTGCTCAACTGAACGACAACGCCACCGAAGATGGAGTGGATGCAAAGGTGAAAAACGATGTGCTTGCTCATTTCACCGATGACAATATGGTAAAGCATATCAAACCGGAGGTGTTCCTGCATCCCATGTGGAAATGGCGCCTATACAGCGATTTCGATAATGGAAAAAATACGGGCGGATTTATCAAGTATGTGAGAATGTTTGGGATACTGGGTTTTATTGTTTTGCTGATCGCCTGTATCAATTTCATGAATCTAAGCACGGCGCGCTCCGAGAAACGGGCGAAAGAGGTGGGGGTGCGGAAGGCGATAGGCGCTGGAAGAAAAAGATTGATCGGCCAATTCCTGGGTGAGTCATTGTTGATCGCGGGGATCGCTTTTCTGCTCGCCCTGGTGCTCGTGGTGGTTTCGCTGCCCTATTTTAACAAGCTCACCGATAAGGATATGAGCCTCCAGGTCACCAAACCGCTGTTTTGGGGTGTGATGCTTCTTTTCACGGTCCTTACCGGTCTCCTGGCGGGCAGTTACCCGGCGTTCTATCTTTCTTCCTTTAATCCTGTACGCGTGCTAAAGGGGCATCTGCGGGCGGGTAAAAGCAGCTCGTTGCCCCGGAAGGTCCTGGTGGTATTGCAATTCGCCAGCTCGGTGGTGCTAATGATCGGGACGATTGTGGTTAATCAGCAGATACAATTTGGAAAGAATCAGCCGATCGGATTCAATAATAAGGGGCTGATCTCCGTAAACTGGTCGGACGATATCGGAAAGAGTTTTGATGTTATCCGAAATGAGCTGCTCCGGACAGGCGCTGTCGTCTCCATTACCCAAAGCAATTCGCCACCATCGGAGCTCTTTAGCAACAACAACGGCTGGGAGTGGAAGGGTAGCACGCCGGTTGAAAAGACAGTCTTGTTCTCGACTATCGCCACTACCTACGATTATACCCAGACGATGGGGATCAAGCTGATCGCCGGAAGAGATTTTTCGCGGGATTTTGCCGATTCCAATGGCGTCATCCTGAACCAGGCTGCGGTCAAACGCATGCATCTGGAAAATCCGGTTGGCACTATATTGAAATGGAATGATAAGCCGATGATCATCCTGGGAGTGATACCCGATATCCAAATGGAATCTCCCTATCGTCCCATTTCTCCCCTCACCATTATCTTCAACAAGGGCTGGGTGGGTTATCTTGAAATCCGTATCAACCCCGGCATGCCCATTTCAAAGGCAATTGCTCTGATAAAGCCGCTCTTCGATAAATACAATCCGGCCTATCCATTCGAATATCATTTCGCGGACGAAGAATATGCGAAGAAGTTTAACTACGAACAAATGGTAGAGGGTTTGGCGGCGATCGTGGCCATTCTAGCGATCTTTATTTCCTGCCTTGGGCTATTCGGATTGGCGTCGTTCACCGCGGAACAGCGGGTGAAGGAGATCGGGGTTAGGAAAGTACTGGGTGCCAGTGTATTTAATCTGTGGCAATTGCTTTCAAGGGATTTTGTGATCCTTGTGCTTATCTCGTGCGCGATCGCAAGCCCCATTGCCTGGTATTCCATGAATGAATGGCTGAAATCTTATCAGTTCAAGACGAGCATCGGCGTGGGTATATTCATCATGGTCGCGGTGATGGCCATGCTGATCACTCTTGCAACGGTAAGCTTCCAGGCGGTGAAGGCCGCCATGGCTAATCCGGTTAGAAGTCTCCGGACGGAATAAAGGTTACTGCTTACCAATCCGGGACTACAACGGGTTTTCATGGGACCTTCCGATTAGGAGCGTCGGAAATGGCGGGGGACTACGGTTGAAACTGCCACCAGTCATTTGGCCAAGGGCTGGAGGGAGGTGAAATATTTTCGCCTAAACCCATATACAAGGTGTTATTCAGTCCGACGCTGACAGATCCGACCTTCTGGGTAGCGAATGAGGTCTGCCGGGACCAGGTGGCGCTTGAGGCGTCATAAACCTAGGTTAGGTGGAACCGGCCAGCTCCCTCAACAAAAAAACCCTTACTCCCGGCTGTAGCCGACAGTCCGCTTGGTTCGACAAATGACGGAAGCGCCAATCCAGGTATCCATTGATCGGCGGCGGTGTCGTAGGAATACCAATTCTGATCATCAAAACTTAACAGGTAACCGGTGCCGGCGAAGGTAAAACCATAATTGGCGTTGTAGGTGTCATAGGCGAAATTAGCCTTCTGGGTCCAGGTGTCCGCGGCCGGGTCGTAGCGCCACCAATCCATAGCATCTGCTGTGCCGAGGTATCCCAATCCATAGTAACCGATATTCCCTACTGAAAACCCGCCGGCGTCTATTCTTGGCTTGTCGGGGAAGTCGTTCATCCGGGTCCAACTGTCGGCCACGGGGTCGTATGCCCAAACATCGGGTAAAAAGGTCAAACCGTAGGTCGTGTCCCAGCCGCCGATCAGGTATCCTTTATTTCCAATGGTCATGCCAAAGGCAGCTTGTCTTCGCGGAGCGGGCAGGGTCGCTTTTTGGGTCCAGGAATCTGCGGTCGGGTCATAAGCGTACATGTCTGCGAGTAACGTGCCATTTTCACTGATGCCGGACACCACATATCCGATGTTATTTATCGAAAAGGTAGCGGCGTCGGCCCTTGGCAAGCCGGGAAAGCTGGCCTTCTGTATCCAGGTTCCCGTAAGAATGACAAAATTGGTGGGGCTCCGGAAGGTCAGGTAGCCGGTGGATGTAATGGTAATCGGTCCGGTGGTTGCGCCCGCGGGGATAACTACCACCAGTACGCTGTCCGAGCAGGAATCGATCGTGGCCTTAACACCATTAAAATAAAGGGCGTCCTTCGCGGCGTCGTTCCCAAACCCTTTGCCGTAGATCTGAACGCTGGCGCCCAGGCCGTCAGAATCAGGATAGATGAGTGTTACAGTAATGCTGGCCTCATTGGCTTTTCTGCAAGCGAGGATGGTTGAAAGAACCACACAACAGAAGAATAACTGGCGGGTCATGGTTAACGATGGCATTGTAGCCAAATTTTTAACTAGCAAAATAACTTTGCGAAACTTTAATAAAGAACGGAGGGCAGAAAGGCGCCCGCCGGATCGTTATACAATCCCTTACTCATTAATGTCATCGGCATCAATAATACGTAAACCGTTTTGCAAACACCACCGCAGCACTTCTGCATTACGCGAAGGAAGTAAAAAGCCCGGGCCCGAAAAATTAGCAGATGCGCCAATCAATGCTTTCAGCCCGGTGTTCGATGCTGCGACCGTATGCCCCAGAAAGCCAACCTGGGTCGTATATCCGGTAATTATTCCATCATATTCAACAACAGAAAATGTTCCTGCTTTTGATAGCACCTGGCACTTCATGACTGCGGTCATGACCATGTATCTGATAACATAACTGGTTGCAGGAATTCAGGTCCGCTTCATTCCCCTGGCGAACATCATAACCAGGAAAACGAATGCCAAGTGCAGCGCCCTGAATCACAGAAATAGGTTCCCGTACATCGAATCCAAGCTTTGTGTAGAGTGCCAGGGACCGGTTATGATAAGCTGCCTGTACCAATCGCACGCCTGCAAGTTTGAGTTCTTCTGCCCGTTGAAGAACCTGCTCCATCAGTCTTTTCCCTACAGCATCATTCTGGCAGTTCGGGTCCACCGTTATGGGACCCACTCCTCCAATAAATCCATTCTCCCAAAGTAAATTGCTGCCGACTATTTGCCCGTTGCCTTCAGCTACTACAGAATATATGCCTGGGGCGGAAAAAGCATAGTTCATCAACCCAACAGCCATTTCAACATCCGGAAAATCCGGTGGAAAATGGTGTGCATCTGCAATGGCTTTAAATGCCTCGTAGCAAATAGCTCCGCATGCCCTGGCATCCTCCGGTTTCCCCGGTCGCAAAATAAGATTCATATGGAATAATTGAGCCGATTAATTGTGATCAGCAGATTGAAAGTAAGACTAAAATTTGTACTTCCCTCCTGGCAATAGTAGTTTAACAAGGTTCCATTTTTCTCTTGAAAAAAACTGTTACTATTCAGTCACTGGGAAAATAGACGAATAAACCCGAGTTGTCAGAACTATTTAGAAAAGTACTAATTCTACTCAAACGCCCCGAAATCGGGCGTTTTCATTTTTTGTATTGGGAAGTAGGAGCATTTCCAAAAAGGAAAATTCACAGTGACTCCCCTAAAATACGCGCGGTACGGTTTTTTTTCATAAATTAATGGTCAATTCGGGTCTGGGGCGATAGATTTCAAGGTGTTCCGGACGCTTAAAGAGCCTTACCACGCTGCTTATCCTCTTAAATATTTCCCGGGGCCCAATATTCTGATTTGTTTGTCGACTCATATTTTTTTATTTTTTCAATCGTCACATGAGAAGGAAACTGCACGTATTGTTGGTGCTAATATTAATATGCAACGAATTTGTTTTTGCGCAGACACCTGTCGCAGACAGTCTCCGAAAATTGATTCTTGCTCATGCCCGGGAAGATACGGTCAAAATCAACTTTTTAAATCAGCTTTCTGTCCAATTGCGGCGTGTGAAACCCAAGACAACTGATTCGATAATCAAAATCGCCATTTCTCTTTCCGAGCGTTTAAATTATCCAAAAGGTGAAGGCAATGCCCTTACAATTAAAGCAGTGCGCCTTTACGATGAATCTGATTTTCCATCTTCTACTAGAACCTTTGATGAAGCGAAGCAATTGCTCGATTCAGCCAGTGATACCCCTGGGTTGTCTTATTTTTTCCGAATGCGGGCCAATCTGTTGATGGATGAGGGCAAATATGCGCAATCCCTTGATGATTTTCTGCATGGGCTGAAACTTACAGAAGAAGCCGGCGATATCCGGCAAGCTGCAGACTTTAACCGTACTATCGGTTATCTATATAATGTGATTGGTGATTATGAGAAAGCAATTCCGTATCAAACCGAGGCGCTTAAGCAAGCGGAAAGTATTGGATATAAATCAGGAGTTTCCGGGGCATACAATGCTATCGGTAAGACCTACAAGACCCAGGGCAATTATCCTGCTTCCCTTGATGCTTACATAAAAGGACTTCATGTCGATGAAGAATTAAAGGATTCAAATAATATTTATGTTGGTTATAGTAATATAGGCGATGTATATGAGCGCATGGGCAATTATAAAGAAGCTTTCGCTTATCTACGGCCGGCCCGGAATTATTATTTGGCGAAGCCCAGGAATACCGTGGTTCCCTGGGATGAATGGGCGATGGGCAAAGCATTCACTCATTCCGGTAATGCAGACAGTGGCCTACTTTATGCAAAACATGCCTACTTGTTGTCGCAGCAAATGGGCTGGAGATTATATCTCCGCGAGATCACCTATTTAATTTCAGAATCAGCAGCGAAACTGAAACAATGGGATACAGCGTATAAATACGAGGTGCTTTCGTCCAATCTGAAAGATACATTGACCGGTCAAGAAACGGCACGAAAAACTGCTATGCTGCAGGCAAGTTTTGACCTTGATAAAAAACAAGCGGAAATTTCTTTGCTTACAAAAGATAAACAATTGCAAGTAGAAGAAAACAGGAGAGAACGAGGCTTTTTATATGCCTTGTTAGGCGGCTTGGTCATGTTGATTGCTCTTGCGATATTGCTATACCGAAATAACCGAAACAAACAAAAAGCGAACATCCTCCTGCAGACGCAGAAAGAGGAAATTGATAAAAAGGCACACGAGTTGTCAGTACAAAAAGATTACCTGGAACAATCTTATGCCAATGTCGAGCTGCTTGGCGAAATAGGCCGAAAAATTACCTCTTCACTTTCTGTTGAAACGATCATAGGAACTGTATATGATAAAGTAAATTCGATGATGGATGCCTCTGTATTCGGGATAGGAATTTAGATGACGAAGGAAAGAAAATTGATTTTCCGGCTACTTATGAGAAAGGGGAGGCACTGTCATTCTATTCCAATTCAATATATGATCAAAACAGGTTTGCCTCTTTATGTTTTTCAAGCGGCAAGGAAATTGTAATTAGCGATCTTGAAAACAATTACCAGGAGTTTTTACAGGAAATACCGAAATCCATCCAGGGCGAACAACCTGTCTCACTTATTTATCTACCCTTAGGAATAAAAGGTAAAACATTGGGTGTTGTTACCGTTCAAAGCTTTCGGAAAGACGCTTATTCAGATTACCATATTTATATGCTAAGGAATATAGCGATATATGCTGCTATTGCATTAGAAAACGCAGAACTCTTACAAAAGATTGAATCAGACTATAGACAGCCTTAAAAAAACACAAAAGCAACTTATTCAATCCGAGAAAATGGCGTCACTTGGAGAACTTACTGCCGGTATTGCACACGAGATACAAAATCCCCTAAACTTTGTCAATAACTTTTCGGAAATAAACAAGGAGTTGCTGACGGAAATGAAGGAGGAAATAGGAAAAGGAAATATGAATGCCGTAATAACAATCGCCGACAATATTATCGACAATGAAGAAAAAATAAATGTTCATGGGAAAAGGGCTGATTCTATTGTAAAAGGCATGCTTCAGCATAGCCGAACCAGCAGTGGCACAAAGGAATCGACAGACATTAATACCCTGGCAGATGAATATTTTCGATTAGCCTATCATGGCTTGCGGGCAAAAGACAAGTCCTTCAATGCAACGATGAAAACAGACTATGATCAATCGGTTGGCCACATCAATGTAATTCCTCAGGAAATCGGCAGGGTCATCCTGAATTTAATCACCAACGCATTTTATGCAGTAGCTGAAAAAATTAAGCAGCAACCGGTTGATTACAGACCTACAGTTTCTTTGAGCACACATAAAAGGGATGGTAAGATCCTGATTTCGGTAAAAGATAATGGCAACGGCATTCCACAAAAAATAAAGGATAAAATTTTTCAGCCGTTTTTTACGACCAAGCCTTCGGGACAAGGAACAGGGCTGGGACTTAGCATGAGCTATGATATTGTAACCAGGGGGCATGGGGGAGAGCTGAAACTAGATTCAATTGAAGGTAGCGGTGCTGAATTTATAATAGTATTACCCATATAAATTTGTAAACCTAAGGTGATGAAAATTTTAGTAGTGGACGACGAAGTAGACGTCAGGTTTTTGTTTGAGCAAAGATTTAGAAAAGAGATCAGGAATGGTGAAATGGAATTCGTATTTGCTTTTTCCGGAGAAGAGGCGCTAATTTATCTTACTCGCCATGAGCATGAGGCTGTTTTGATCCTGTCCGACATCAAGATGCCCGGTATGAGCGGGCTTGAATTGTTGAGCCATATAAAGCAAAAATATCTAAAACCGCCTCGGATTGTCGTGATGATAACTGCTTATGGCGATGCCGATAATTATGATGCAGCAAAAATCCTGGGGGCAGATGATTTTTTAACCAAACCGGTAGATTTTGTAATGTTAAGAGACAAGCTTAAAATATTGAACTGATGGCAGAAATTTGGCAGCCTCCTGTCAGTCACTAAATCTGATGAACCCCAAATTGCTTAATTTAGGGGCGATGGAACAAACAGTCGAGATCCCGGTCGAGATCCGCGGCGAAGAGCGGGTGTTTCTCGCGAAAGTTCAAGCCTGGAGTTACGGCCACCGCTTCCTGGTCGATATCGACGGCGTAGAAGTGACGCTGGAGCGGGATGATGCGGGCGAGTTCCGAGCGATCCTTCCCGAGGGGTTTAGCGGCAAGACTCCCGACAAGCAGCTCATCGGGGCAATTATTGAAGTATTACAAAGTCTGTGAGTGCTGGTGCATGTGCTGCCCCCTGCCGGTGACAATGGAATAATCCGGCATCATGCCCGAGACGATGCCGCTGGCGTCGTGACGGGCGATCGCTTCGTTGCTAGCCGCCCGGGCGTCCCTTTTTTGCGGGTGGCAACGGATGCGGAGTTTAGTGGGGTTGCTGTTTCGTACTAGTGAGAGAGCTGCAAAACCAACCGCCACGCTTCTTGCATCAACGGGTGGTTCTCCGTGTCGCCCCCCTCTTCAATACCCATTTCGTGCAACTTGACATCGACGGTGTCCGTGTATAAGGTGCCGACCGCGCAAATATCCTTCGGATCTCTCCCGTTGACATATTTCAGCGCGTGGAGGAGTGCCGCCGCCGCATTCAGGCCGTACGATCCGTCGTAATCCCCAAAATCTTCCGTATCGGGAGTGACAGCATACAGTCGTTCAAACAGCGGGTCGATGACTTCCTTTTTTACCTCTCCTGCCTGAGCCGCTTCGCAGCACTCAAGCGCTTCTTTGAGGGCCCGTGGATCGCCCCACGATTGTGTCGCAGAAAAGGCCTGGTAATCGGGCAAAAGCTTCCGGCACAGCAGTATAGCCATGGCCAGGCCCTTCTCATACGAAAGCGCGTTCGTCTGCTTTTCGAATTGCCGGATATATTCCTTATACGTCATGTGCATAATGTAAAGACGGGGTCTGGATATTTTTTTGTCAACCGGGTTACCGTTCATAGTCAGTTTCACGGCGGAAGATACGATGATCAGCTAATACTGGCAACAGAACGCGCAAGGCGGTGGACCATTTCTTAGCAACGATTAACAATTGAACAACTGGAGCTTAACAACCGGTAATCCTTGTTTTCGGACAAATCGCGCGAGCTTTCCATATCGGGTTTTACCCTCCGGTGTTAACCATGAATATACCACTCCCAAAGGCAATCGTTGTCTTGGCCCTAGCTATTTTGTGCAGCACAAGCCTTTTGGCCACTTACGCGCCCTATCATCCCCGATTTTATCCGGGATACCTTCTTTTGAAAAATGGCGATAGTCTGTCCGGGGAAGTTTTGATCCCGCAGTTAAGTTATTCGCTTTCCAGTTACCGGAGCTCCGATCAGATCTTCTTTAGGTCAGTAGACAGCGCAACGCGGGCAACCAAAGTGACAGGGGTCAGGAGGTCCGATATTGTTTTTGTTCGCGTGTATTATCGGGTAGTCTATATCCGCGGTATCGCTTATTCCCGGAACTACTCGTCAGAAATTGCGTATGACAGGGTCGACAGTGCGACGGAGCCACACACGGACTATAAAAATATTTCTTACCTCGGTCACACCTACCTGGCGCGCCTGCTGGCTTCCGGTAAGGCAGATGTCTACGACTTATTTCAAAACCCCGAAAAGGAGATCACGGATCGTAATGTTAACTCCTATGTGGTTCCCATCTATAACGCATTGTTCGGCAAAATTCCCTTGCTAATAGTCAAGGGCGATACGGTTCAGCGAATACCAACCCGTTTTACGTTGCAGTTTAGGCGAAGCCGATTCCTCCTTCGGTTTATCAACGGAAGATATAAATCCCATTTTCCGATAACTTATTTCGGCTCCAACCTGGACATGTTCCGGTATATCGCAGCCGGCGGATGACAACACGTCCTCCGTAGACCGGGTTCACAGCGCTTCTTGTATGAGCGACAATGTCTATTAAGTTCCAAGACCCGGAGAGCGTGTTGCCCGTGCTGCTATTACTTTTCTTACAGGAGATGGCAGCGAGGAGGAGAAGTGCGATGCAAAAAAATTTTAATCTGGGGATTAAAAGTCATATCTTCCGCTAGGCCTATCCCGCTACGACTGCGCTGCCATTGATTCCGTCTGTTGTGATGGGAAAATAATGAGTTTTTTAAATATATCGGAATGCGCAGCACACAAACCAGTACAAAAAGAGGTCATCCGCTGTCGCCGCTGAGTTCATTGGAGATCAGCAGCGCAGTCGGTGTTATCCGCAGAACAAAAAATGCGGGAAGGGAAACCCGGTTTATTTCCGTGGCATTAAAGGAGCCTTTCAAACAAAAGATCAGGGAGTTTTCTAATGACCCCGGCTTGCAGATCGACCGGGAAGCATTTATAGTGCTTTTCGACAACAGCAAGAACGAGTGTTATGAAGCGGTCGTCGACATCGACCGTGCAGCCCTGATTTCGTGGACCCATATTCCCGGCGTCCAGCCCACTATGTCTTCTGACGAACAAATCGAATGCGAGCAGGCTGTATTGAAAAGTGAAGCGTTCAGGGATGCGATGAAAAAATACGGGGTTACCGACACCAGCCTGGTGATGGTCGATATCTGGTCGGCAGGGTACTATGGATCTGAGGAGGAGGTCACCATGCGCCTTGCCCGGCCATTGTGCTTCCTGCGCGCCGATGCCGGGGACAATGGGTATGCACATCCGATCGAGGGAATAAGGCCGGTGGTCGACCTGAATACCATGACAGTGATCCGGGTGGAGGAATACGATTATGTCAAAGTGCCTCTTTTACCCGGCAATTATTCCAAGGACCGCGTGGAAAATTGGCGAACCGATATAAAGCCGCTGGAGATCGCACAACCAGAGGGGCCAAGTTTTACTGTAAATGGATATGAGGTGAGCTGGCAGAAATGGAGTTTTGTGATCGGTTTCAATCCCCGAGAGGGCCTGACCCTGCATCAGCTTAATTACAACGATCGGGGGGAAAGGCGGTCGATCCTGTACCGGGCGTCGCTTTCCGAAATGGTTGTGCCCTATGGCGACCCCACCGTTACGCAGAGAAGAAAAAATGCCTTCGACACCGGCGAATATGGAATGGGGACGTGTGCCAACAGCCTGGAGCTCGGGTGCGACTGCCTTGGATACATAAAATACTTCGATGCGAATATGACCGACAGTAAAGGGAACCTGCTGACGATCAAAAATGCAATATGCATGCACGAAGAGGACTACGGAATCCTCTGGAAACATACCGACCGAAGGATCGGGAGGCCTGAAGTACGGCGTTCACGAAGACTGGTCATCTCTTCGGTGTCTACCGTAGAAAATTATGAATATGGTTTTTTCTGGTATTTGTACCAGGACGGAAATATCCAATTGGAGATCAAACTTACCGGTATTCTCTCTCTTGGCGCATATCCAAATGGCGTCAAACCCAAGTATGGAAACCTGGTAGCGCCTTGTTTGTATGCGCCCAATCACCAGCATTTTTTCAATGTGCGCTGCGATTTCGATCTTGACGGGGAGGAGAATTCAGTATATGAGGTAAACATTGAAGCGGAGCCCGCGGATGACAGCAACCCTTTTGGGAACGCCTTTTACGCAAAGTCAACTCTGCTTAAATCGGAGTTGAGGGCAAGGTCAAATTTGAACCTGGAAACGGCACGCTACTGGAAAATTGTCAACCATAACAGGAAGAATCAAGTCGGCGAGCCTGTGGCCTATAAATTTGTGCCGGGCGACAACTGTGTTCCCTTCGCTTCCAGGGATGCCTACTGGAGAAAGAGGGCGGGTTTTGTCGAGAACCATATATGGGTAACACCATATCATGAAAGAGAAAATTATGCCGCGGGAGACTATCCTAACCAAAGCCGTGGCGGTGAAGGGCTCATTCATTGGACCGGCAGAGATCGTCCGATCGAAGACCGGGATATCGTGCTCTGGTATACGATGGGCCACACCCATATCCCGCGGCCTGAGGATTATCCAGTGATGCCGACCGCCTACCTGGGGTTCCTGTTAAAACCATTGGGATTTTTTGATGAAAACCCTGCCAATGACGTTCCTCCGTCCGTCTCGAAAGCAGGATCGAATGGAAGCAACTGTTGTCATTAGCTATGAGACTATTGTGTAAAAATGAGTGCGATCGGGATAAGCTATCGGTGCCAGGGAATACTCCGGCATTGATCTCCGGAGTGTTGGTGTTGCTAATGCCGAAATGCGCATTGTGCTGGGCAGCTTATATGAGCGTGCTGAGTTCTTTGGGCCTGTCGATACAATACCGGTCATGGTTTTTTCCGGTTGCTCTGGTGCTTTTTTTGGCCACGCTGATTAAATTACTCATACAGGCAATTCGAAAGAAGAAATTTGTAAATTTTTTTCTGGCGATAGCGGCGGGGACGTTGATCTATTTCAACAGACAGGCGGCAACGGTAAATTTTGCCGGGGCGATAGCCATTGTATTGATGATCCTGGCTGTAATGATGGATAACCTTTTAATGATGGGTAAATTGATCATCGCGTTTCTAAAAAAATAAAATAGGAAATCCGGTTCGTTTTGGGGTGGGAGGGGAAATTATGAAAATGGCGACCGGAGGGCGAAATCATGAAAATCGCGTTATATTCGATAAATAAATGTAACCAAAGTGAAGAAAACGCGACTGCTTGCTGTCATTGCCTTCATCTGCTTTTCCCGGGCCGCCTTCGCCCAGGAAGAAGCTCGGCTGCTCCGCTTCCCTACCATTCACGATAACAAGGTGGTGTTCTGCTATGCCGGGGATCTTTATACGGTCGATGCCGGCGGCGGGACGGCGCGCAAACTGACTACTTCGCCGGGCTATGAGATGTTCCCCCGCTTTTCTCCGGACGGGCGACACATCGCTTTCACGGGCCAGTATGACGGTAATACGGAAGTGTATGTCATACCCGCGGAGGGAGGCGTGCCGCGCCGGGTGACGTATACAGCCACCCTTCAACGAGACGATATTTCCGATCGCATGGGGCCGAACAACATCGTCATGACCTGGAAGGACAATGACCACATCGTGTACCGCTCGCGGCGTTGGTCGTTCGACAGCTTTAAGGGCCAACTCTTCCTCGCGAACATCCAGGGGAGCCTCGACGACAAACCGTTGCCGTTCTCGGTGGCCGGGTTCTGTTCCTTTTCCCCGGACGGGGGGCAGATCGCCTACAACTGGGTCTTCCGGGAGTTTCGGACCTGGAAGTACTATCACGGGGGCATGGCGGACGACATCCGGATCTTCGACTTCGCCACCGGGATGACCACGGACATCAACAACGACACCGCCCAGGACATCGAACCGATGTGGGCCGGCCATACGATTTACTATCTTTCCGATCAATCTCACACGATGAACCTGTTCGCCTATGACATGCAGAAGGGGACGACCCGGCAGGTGACCCATTACGACGACTACGACGTCAAGTTCGCTTCGCTCGGCAATAACGCTATTGTCTGGGAGCGCGCCGGGTATATCTGGACGATGGATCTGGGCACGGAACAAATTTCGCAGGTCCATGTCCGAATTTCGGACGACGACCTTTTGGCGCGGACCGCGTGGATTGATGCTTCGAAGTACATAGAAGACGGCGACATCAGCCCGGACGGGAACAGGATGCTGTTGACGGCCCGTGGGGACCTCTGGACCATCCCCGCCAAGTCCGGTATAACACGGGACCTTACCCGCACGTCGGGTGTACATGAACGGAGCGCCCACTGGAGTGACGATGGGAAGTGGATCGCCTACATCAGCGACAGCTCCGGGGAAGATGAGATCTACGTCCGTTCACCTTTTCCTGGCGGCCCTACTGAGCGGATCACTTCGGGGGGAGACAATTATAAGTTCGACCTTGCGTGGAGCCCTGACGGCAGCAAGATTGCCTGGAGCGACCGTAAACAGGGGCTTTACTATATCGACGTCCATACGAAACGAAAAACGGTGATCGACTTAAGCGATGCCGGGACGTTCCGGAGCTATAACTGGAGCCCTGATGGCAAGTGGGTCACCTACGACAAGCCTCACGCCGGCGGCATGCAGCGCGTCATGTTGTACGATATTGCAACGGGGCGGAGGACCGACGTCACCGGATATTGGTACCAGTCGGGTAACCCTGTCTTTTCGAGGGACGGGAAGTATCTCTTGTTTATTTCCTCAAGAGACTTCAACCCCACTTTCAGCGACATCGAGCTGGACGCCGCATTCCTCAACACCACCAAAGTTTACTTTGTTCCGCTCTCCGCGAACACACCCAATCCGCTTGCCCCCAAGGATGATGAGGTGAAGGCTGGTCCGGAGGATACGGCGGCCAAAAAGGGGAACGCTTCGGGGGCGGGTCGGGAGGGTAATTCAGGGGCGAATCGGGAGGGGAACACTTCGAAAGTGGACCTGGAGGGCATCGGAGACCGGATACTGTCCCTGCCTATTGAGCCCGGTAACTACGGGAGCATTTACTGGAAAGGCGAAAATGTCTATTATCTCAAATTTCAAGATCAGGAGACCCATCTGATGACCTACTCCTTCAAGGACCGGAAGGAAACCGATTTGGGCGGCTTCGACGACTATATCGTCTCCGCGGACAACAACAAAATCCTGCTCCGAAAAGGGAGCCGCTTCTATATTACGGCCATGGGGACCTCTCCTTTCAAACCCGATGAGGCCGTGGACCTGACCAATATGCAGCTGCTGGTCGACAAGCACGCGGAATGGCAACAGATATACACCGAGGCCTGGAGGCAGATGCGGGACTTCTTTTATTCGCCTACCATGAACGGAGCGGACTGGAAGGCGGTCTATCAAAAATATGAGCCCCTGGTATCTTATGTCGGTCGACGGGAAGACCTTACCTATGTCATCGGGGAAATGATTGGAGAACTGAGCAACGGCCATACCTATACCGGCGGCGGGGACGAACCCAGGCTACCCAGGGTCAATACCGGCCTGTTGGGCGCGCAATTGCGCAGAGACGAGTTGGGCTACTACCAGATCACGCGCATCCTAAAGGGCGCCAACTGGGACGAGAAGTTGCGCTCCCCGCTGACGGAGGCAGGGGTGGACGCCCGCATGGGTGAGTACATCATCGCCATCAACGATGCCCCTGTCAACAAAGTCGACAACCCCTACGAGCTGCTTCTCAACCAGGCCGGCAAACAGGTCCAGATCACGCTCAATGACCGACCCACGCCTGCCGGCGCCCATACCGTGATCGTCCGGCCCATCAACGATGAGGAACAGTTGTATTATTATGACTGGGTGCAGCACAATATTGCCTATATCAACTCGGCAACCGGCGGCCAGGTAGGGTACATCCACATCCCGGACATGGGGGTTGAGGGTCTCGACCAGTTCATGCGTATGTATTGGCCGCAGTTGACGAAAAAGGGTCTCATCATCGACGACCGGGGCAATGGTGGAGGCTTCGTCTCGCCGATCATCGCGAACCGGCTGTCCCAGCAGCTGGTATTTTTCGATCTTGCGCGGAATACTGTTGCGCATACGGACCCGGCCGTCAATATCGGGCCAAAGGTTCTCCTGACCGACCAGTATTCCGCGAGCGACGGGGACATCTTTCCGTTTCGTTTCCGCACCTACAAGCTCGGCACCATCATCGGCCGCCGGACCTGGGGCGGGGTGATTGGCATCAACGGAACATTACCTTTTGTAGACGGCGGATTCCTGAATAAGCCGGAGTTCGGGCGATTTGGCCCGAATGGGGACTGGGTGATCGAGGGCCACGGGGTGGATCCGGATATCGTGGTAGATAATGACCCGGCGCGCGAATTTAAAGGGATTGATGACCAGCTCGACAAGGCTATCGAGGTCATCAAGTCGCAGTTGCCAAAGGGAAAGGAAATTCCGCCTGTGCCGCCCTTTCCGGACCGGGTGAATCCGCATAAATGATTCAAGTAATCCGGGATTAATTCCGTGTCTTCAATAAACATCAACATCCTGCTGTCGAATTTTTCAAAACACATTTTCCTGACTGCGGAGGAAATCGAATTCCTAACGCCGCTGCTCAAATCGAAATCCTTAACGACCGCTGAATTCCTCCTCCGGGAGGGCGAGATTTGTAAATACGTATCCTTTGTGACCAAAGGTTGCGTAAAGACATATTACCAGGACGAGAACGGATTCGAACACATAATCGATTTTTCCATTGAAGAATGGTGGGCGGATGATCTCTATAGTTATCTCACTCAGACGCCATCCAGATACAGCATTAAGGCGATTGAACCAACCAATGTGTTGCAAAAATCAGCAAACCCGATCTGGAGTTGCTCTATAAAAAGATCTCAAAGCTCGAGCGGTTCTTCCGCATTCTATTTCAAAATGCATACATTACCCAAAGAGAGCAAATAAACCAGACCTTGTCCGCCTCAGCCGAAGAAAGATACCGCCTATTCCTGAAGAAAAAGCCATACGCCGAAAAACGGTTCCTTCAAAAAGACATTGCCTCCTACCTGGGGATTACCCCACAATTTTTGAGCACATTGAAGAAAAAGATGGGGTTAGTTAATCTAGATTAATTTTCAACTCAAATCGGTTCATTAATTTGCGAAAAAAGATACGATATGGTAGGCAAAAAATTGCGCTACGCTCAGGACGTCTCCATTCAATTCTTCCAGGCGATTGAAGAGAACCACCTGATTGTTCCCGGCAAGACTGAAGAACAGTTAAATGCGGAAGTGTGCTATTTGGGGGAAATGAAGTTTGGGATCGGACAGCATTGGCATAAGAAAATTGTCCGCAGCGGCGAAAATACCCTTTCCATTTATCCTGACAACCCGCCAAACCGCCTTATTGAGGAGGACGATATTTTGTTTGTCGATCTGGGCCCAATCGTAGATGGGTATGAGGCCGATATTGGAAGAACCTATGTAGTGGGCAACAATTCCCGAAAGCTGAAACTGAAAAATGATGTAGAAAAGGCCTGGTATGAGATCCAGGCATGGTACGGGCGACAGGGTAATCTAAAAGCCTCCGCGTTATTCCATTATACTGCCGGAAAGGCAAAGGAATTCGGCTGGGAATTTGGCGGCGCGATCGCTGGTCATATTGTTGGAAAATACCCGCACGAGCAGCCACCGGACCCCAAAAGCCTGGAATTGGATTTTCACCCGGAAAATCATAATGATATGTTCCTGCTTGACTCAACTGGCAATAAACGGCATTGGATCCTGGAATTGCAGTTCGTGGATCCCAGGGATAAGATTGGCGGATATTTTGAGCAGCTGCTATAAACACATTTTCACGGTCATCATTCAGGTACACTTCAGCGCACATGGGAAATCCAGGAGACCCGCCTTAGCCGGCGGGTCTTTTGATCTAGTAGTCGACCGGTCCTTTGGGTAATGAGCAGGCATAATTAACAATCTCCTCGGTGCCACCAAAGTTATATTCCTCAAAGGGATATATCTCGTAGATCGTAAGGTTGCTGAGATTGAGGGGCAGGCCGAAGGCATTGTACCGGATGGAGGAACTGCTGTCCAGAATGATGAGGTTGTTTGCGCTGTAATCCTGGTATACAAACTGCCAAACCTTATTGGTTTGGAACAAGTTGACCTTGTCATCATAACCGAGCCTGGGATACTCACCGACAGCCTGGGCGGGCAAGGGAAGGTCGCCATTTGCGTCATAGACGTTTGTGCCTTGCAATGAAGGGGTGTGGGGTGAGTCATTGGGTATGGACCAGACCTTTTCGATCCGGTCGAAATGATCAAGGGTATAGGCACTTATCCGATATTCAGTCGTATTACTGGCTATCGGCGAAGGCCCCGTAACAAGACCGGTGTTATAGAACATGACGGTGTCGATAATATAATCCGGCCTGGGGTAGGCATATTTATGCCATTCTATGGCGCCGAGGTTGGGGGCGTAGGCAAGCATGAAGTCCGAAAGCCTGTTCAGTTTGTCATATCGGAAGTATTCGTCAAAGCCGACGGCGTTGACCCGGTCAGAATCCATCATCGTGATGGGATTTCCTTGCTCGTTATAGATAACTACGTAGTTGTATTGAAATTCGCCGGACCATACCACCCGGTAGTTGGTGATACGACATGGAGAATTCGTATTCGGATGGTCCTCTATATAGTCGTAGGCTTTTTTGCAAGAGGGCAAGAGAGATAGCGCGATAAAGACGGCGGGGATGAGGGGGTTAATTCTGGTCATAAAAAGGGGTTTAGAGCTAAAGGTACTCAAATTGGAAACAGGCCATCGGGATTGAGATCCGAGGATTGGCAGGAATGATTTGTTAAAACGGTCATTTTACTTTGTTGAAAAACTCATTGAGCGTGGCCTGTCAGCCTGTAAAGGGCTTTCCGGCCTGTGAAATAAACCGTATGGTCGTCTGTCGATGTGATGGCCAGGGTGGATGGTCTTTCGGGGACCCGGACCCACTTTATTTGCTTTCCGCCGGCGTCAAAAACATAGATGTCGCCATCGGCTATCCAGACGTCGCCTTGCTGGTCGGGTACAGCGCTGAATTCGCCCTTCTCGGCAAAATAATTCAAGTCGGAGAGGTAGCCCCGGCTGTCGACTTTACATTTTACGGTGCGCTTGTCGTATTCATCTACTGCGAACAAGGTCTTTCCGGGGAATGCTTCCACCAGCGCACACGCCCTGGCCAGATCATAGCACACGGGGATGATCGTCTTTCCATCCGGGGCGATCCAGCACTTTTCATCCCTGTTGAGGGTTACCTCATTGAAATCGTGAAAGTCGCGCCATCTGTTGGATGGATAAAGGGCCTTATAAATATTGGTTACGGAGCCCATGGGGACGACGCTGAGTATTTTGATCGTCTCATCGGGATGGTTGGGGTCTATTGAATATACAAATGTGCCAAAACCCGAGTTGCCCCAGCCGCTGAAAGATGTGCCGCTCGCGTCCGGCGGATTTTTGAAATCATCGGGGCTTTGAAAACCGGGCTGCGGATTGTATTTGAAAACCACGAGTAGATTGTCGTTGGCGTCACAGCCAAGGGAAAGCGGTTCCCAGGGAAAGTCGGCCACTAGCTGGAGGGAATGGGTTGTGGCGGACCATTTATACACTCTTTTCATCCGTTGTTCGGCGAAGTAAACATTCCCTTTTGAGTCGCTGCAAAGACCGATGGCGAATTCGAAACCTTTTGCCAGCTGTTGTACAGGACCGCTTGCCGGCGTTTCGGCGATATTCCGGGTTGTTCCGCTGATGTATAGACGGGATAGTTCGGTGGGGCGGACCTCTATATCTGTATTGACATCGTATAGGGGGTTATCCGTCGTGTATTTGATCTGGCTATAATTATGGATATTCAGCAGCTCGACCTTATTACAATCCCAGGTTCGAATGGAATAGGGGTAGGGTATTTTGACGCGGATGACGCGGAACATGTACAGGTTCGCAAAACTCATATCGTGGCAGCCCTGCAACTCCAGCGGCTGGCATTCCGTGCTTTCCCTGCTTTCTTCTTCCAATTGGAGGGCATAAACATTCCAGTTGGAGACGTTGTTGAAACGTACTTCATTGCGGACATGGTGTTCGACGGAGAGGGCGTAGATCCTTCCGCGTGTAGTGGTGTTGCTGGCATAAAAACCGGATGTGGCAAAGGTGCTGGCGGACCAGATGTTCTTAAAGATACCGCCGCCGTTGTTGGTAACCCAGCAACTCCAGTATTGTGTGTCCCAGGTCTGTTCCGGGCCCGTATTGGGACGGCGTTCTGCCGCGGGCATTTCTTCCCATTTCCAGGTAACTTTTGGGCCCGGGCGCATGGTGCCATGGCCGCCGATGAATTTCACGTCATTGATCATGGACCTTTCGCCTGCCTGCCATTTGCAGGCGACGGCTCTATCGTTGTCCTCTCCGGTGTAGAGACCAATGCCTGTCAGGATATTCGTTCCGCCCTGGGGCGATTCGATCAATGGCTTTGGCTCGCCGAACCCCCCGAATGAGGGCGTATTTTCCCTTAAGGCAAAATTTGTCGCCAAGGGATGCAGGCCGATGAGTATTGTATTTGGTTTTAACCGGATGGTTTCGGTGATCCGGTAGGAGCCTTGTGGTACGTAAATGACGGGATGTTCGTCGATGGCTTTTTGGATAGCCTTTGTATCATCGGTGGTGCCGTCGCCCGTGGCCCCCAGTGATTTTAGGTTTACCCAATCCTGCATCGGCGGCAATTCGGGAATATCGCTTGGGGTGGGTGGGGGCATCGCCTTGAGGGGGGTGATCTCGCAGACCGTGTTGTAGCGGGGCTCTTTGTCCAAATCATCCATTTGAAGACCGTAGATCAGCCGATTTATTTCGTATATCGGGGCTGCGATCCGGGTGAACGTGTCTGTCTTTGGGTAACGAATGCAGATGGGTGTCTTGCGGCAAACGAGGCGGCGAATGTTGAGTTGCATGTTGGCGTTGCCTTCGTCACTGATTGTTATGGCGGGGCCGGAGATGTTTTCGAACCGGCAATCTTCCATGAATATTTTTTCCCAATAGCCAGAGTCTACTTTTATGGCGGCGGGTGTGTTTCTGACCTGCATCCTGACAATGGTGAATCCTGCCTGCTGCGTCTTTATGGCCGTCTGCCGCTGGCCTTCAAAATACGTATCCAGCATCATAAACTGCCATCCGGGGGATGCTTTTGTCGTATAGATGCCATATTCTCCACCAAAGAATCTCACATCCTCCATTTCGTTGCCTATGTCAAAAACCCCGGCCTTCCCTTTTCCGATATCGATATTGCAATGGGAGATGAAGCTATGCTGGGCAAAGTGGGTTCTGAGCGCTACGGCTGCGGGGTTGCCATCTCCGATGGTAATATCTATGTTGGATAGCGCACTATAGAACGTGCCGGCGCCGGCGTCATGGATCGTTCCGGTGGAGTCGGGGAGACTGCTGGTGAACCAAAACATATAGTGGGCCCTGCCCTTGTCTTTCGGGTCCTCTTCCTGGAACCCCGGAGAACTTTTCTTTAGGACAATGAGCGGTCTGGTTTTCCCATAGCCGATCAAACGTATGGAGGCGGGGATGTAAATCGTTTGGGATATGGTATAAGTGCCCTGCGGGATAAAAAGGATGCCGAAGTTCTTATCTTTTTTTAGTCGGTCGATGGCAGTCTGTAACGAGAGGCTGACATCCGTGTTGTCACCAGCTGTGAAATAGACCGCTTGCGGGTCATTCGGTTTTTCTGTATAGATGGAGTGGCCGGGTGCGTATTGTGCACGGACGTTTGTGATCCAGGCCATCAGCAAACAGATCGTCAAAAATGCCGCTCGATAATTATTCATTATTTTAACAAGGTATTGGCGGCTATTTTGAACAGGTATTATAGACCAATTTCAGGGTCACCATTTTATGTTGAATGCCTTAGAGCAATTTATCAGGAGTTATGGGCAATTGTCTGATGCGTTTTCCTGTGGCATTGAATATAGCGTTGGCGACGGCAGCCGCTACGCCGACAATAGCAATTTCGCCAATGCCTTTTACGCCCATTTTGTTGGGAATAACATCTTCCTCGCGGATAAAAATTGTTTCGATGTGCCCGATGTCAAGATTGGCAGGCACATGATAATCGGCAAACGACCGGGTTATAAAATTTCCCCACCGGGGGTCAACCACTGATTCCTCCGTAAGCGCCATTCCAATTCCCCACACGTTCCCGCCGATGATCTGCGAACGCGCTGTTTTGAGATTCAGAATTTTACCCGCTGCGGTAACCGATAGAAAGCGTTTAACGGTCGCCATTCCGGTTGACCGGTTTACCCATACTTCTGCAAAATTTGCGTTGAAACTGTGAGAAGAATACGCGCTTGCTCCCGCAGGCGCTCTGGCATCAACACGCGTTTGAAATGCATTTATCTGTTCGGATTCCATTAACTGGGCGGCAGTAGGCGGTACCAAAAACTTCTTCCCGGACTTAGTAATTAACTCATCGGTGATCTTGACGCAGGCATCATTTACGGCGTTAGCATAGCTTGTGGCGCCTACCGATCCTACAGAACCTGCTGCCGGCGGCAGATCTGAATCCCCAATCTTTATGTGCACCTGGCCGATAGGCAGGCCAAGTCCATCAGCTGCTGTTTGTGCCAAAATCGTATGCGTCCCCGTACCGAGATCGGCGGCGGCCATTTCTATGGTTGCCACTATTTTATTTCCTTCTCTGGTTAATTTAATTATTGCAGAGCTTGCCTGTTGATGTGCCGGATAGGTTCCACCGGCAACGCCATAACCCACGAGGTAGTCACCATGCTGCTGCCGGCCGGGCTGAGCATTCCTTTTTTCCCAACTAAATGCCCTGGCCCCCTCTTTTAAACATTCCACCAGTTTACGCGAAGACCAGGGCTTATCATTTGAAGGATCTTTAGCAGGCTCATTTTTTAATCTGAACTCAATCGGGTCCATGTTCAGCTTAAAAGCAAGTTCGTCAATAGCGGACTCCAATGCAAAACTCCCGGTGGCTTTGCCCGGTCCGCGGGTGTAGGTGGGCGTGATCATATTCATATGTACAACCCGGTAACCAATCAGCGAATTGGGCACGTCGTACATGATCTTTGAACAATCTCCGCAGGGCTCCACAAATTCGTCGTCAATTGCGCAGTGTGTGGTGGTTTCGTGCACCAGAGCCAGCATCTTTCCGTCCTTGTTTGCTGAAAGGCGCATCCTTTGCACATTGCGCTGCCGGAGACCCACCGAATTGAACATTTGCTGTCTGTTGAGGGCAAGTTGGACCGGCCTGTTCACTATTTTGGCGGCTACGGCCGATAGGACCAGGTTGGCCCACTGGCCCCCTTTGGAGCCGAACCCGCCCCCGATATACGGAGATACGACGCGAACATTTTCTGGTTTGATATTCAACGTATTGGCAGCGGCATGTTGCGCTCCATTCACAATTTGCGAAGCGTTGTATAACGTCAAGTGATCGCCCTCCCACACGGCAATCGTGGCATGAGGCTCCATTGGATGGTGATGTTCAACAGGAGTTTCATAAACTTCGTCAACTTTAATTTCCCCACTGCTGAAAGCAGTTTCCGGATCCCCCCTTTTAATATCGGGCTCTCTTGCGGGTACTGCTTCAGTTTTCAATTTATCAAAGTCACTTCTTGGCTCCGATGGCTGGTATTCCACTTTCACCAGCCTTGCCGCATAACTCGCCTGTTCAAAGGTTTCGGCAACGATGATCCCAATATGCTGCCCGAAAAATTTCACTTCAGGCCCTTGTAACAGCGCGCCTCCTCTCAGCCCTCCGCCGGGGTTGAGTTTTGGCGCATTTAAGTGTGTGATCACGGCCAGGACCCCGGGTAGCTTTTCCGCTTCGGCCGAATCTATCCGGGTAATTGTTCCGGCGGCTATCGTGCTTTTGAATATACAGGCATACGCCATATGATCCACCTTGTAGTCTGTGGCATATGTCGCCTTTCCGGTTACCTTTAACAAACCATCCACACGGTCAACAGGTGTGCCGATTAGCTTATTTGTCTCCATAATTATTCAGTGCCGTATTTAATGCCAGGACAATGGCACGTTTGCCGAGTTCAACCTTGAATTTATTGCCGGCCAGCGACTTTGCCATTTCCATTTCTGATTCGGCCGCAGCCTTAAAATTGTCTTCTGTCGGTTCCTTTCCGGCAAGCATCTTTTCCGCCCTCAGCGCGCGCCAGGGTTTATGTGCAACACCACCCATTGCAAGCCGCGCGTCGGCTATTTTCCCGCCGTTCAGTTCCAGGCCCGCCGCTACAGATACCAACGCAAATGCGTAGGATGCCCGATCGCGTACTTTCAGATAGTACGAATGGCTGGCGAAACCATTTGGGGGCAAGTCAATACCAACTATCAATTCACCAGGAAGAAGCGTATTGTCTTTTTCCGGCATTTCGCCGGGCAGGCGGTGGAAGTCCGCAAAAGGGATTCTGCGCTGGCTACCTTCGGTATTTTGAACTAACACTACCGCATCCATGGCGGCCAATGCCACGGCCATATCCGAAGGATATACGGCGATACATTTTTCCGACCAGCCGAAAATAGCGTGCATCCGGTTGCTACCATCCATCGCTCCGCATCCCGACCCGGGTACGCGCTTATTGCAGGGTAAGGCCACGTCATAGAAATAGGAACAGCGGGTCCTTTGCATGAGGTTGCCGCCATTGGTAGCCATATTTCTGATCTGGGCCGATGCCCCGGCGAGTATAGCCTGGGTCAGCAACGGGTACTTCATACGTATAAGTTCATGATTGGCCGTTTCCGCATTTTTCGCAAGCGCGCCGAGGGACACCCCGCCTTTATTGACGCCATCGCTAATGGGCCTTATCTGTGCTAATTTCAACGTGCTAATGTCAATTAACTCATCCGGCTGCGCAACATCTTCTTTCATGAGATCGAGGATATTTGTTCCGCCCGCAAGAAATGTTGCATTTGAGTTGGCCCTGGCGAACTTTACGGCCGCTGGGACAGCATTGACCCTGGTATATTTAAATGGTCTCATAATTCGTTCCAGTTTTGCTCTACCGGTTTGCCCGACTGGACTTCGAGTATAGCCGCCACTATATTCGGGTAAGCACCGCAGCGGCAGATATTTCCCGACATGCGTTCCCTGATTTCGTGTTCGGAAAGCAGAAGCGCCGTCGGGCGTTTCCTTATGTCTGTCGTCACATAACTCAGCTCGCCGTTTTTGGCTTCTTTGAGCAAGGCTACCGCGGAGCAGATTTGTCCTGACGTACAATAACCGCATTGAAAACCGTCGTGTTTGATAAAGGAGGCCTGTATGGGATGGATGTTGTTGCCGTCGGCAATTCCTTCGATTGTAGTAATTGACCTGGCTTCACAACTGGCTGCCAAGGTCAGGCAGGACAATATCCGTTTGCCGTCTGCGATTACCGTGCAAGCGCCACACTGTCCCTGATCGCATCCTTTCTTCGAGCCTGTTAATTCCATTCTTTCCCGGAGCGCGTCCAATAGGGTCATCCGTGGATCGACGAGGAGACTTGTTTTTGCCCCGTTTACGCTGAAAGAGACTTTTACGCCATATTCAACGCCCGCCGGTAGATTGTCCGGGCGGACCGGACTTAGCGGCCTGGCAAGAAGCTGTTCTGTTCCCAACAGGTGCGCAGCCAACACACCCGTGCCTGCAATGCTCATCAACTTAAGAAAATGTCGCCTGTTAAAGCCAGTGTCAAGTATCTCGTTCAGGTCTTCCGGCATGAGGTCTTCGAAAAGTTTCTTTTCGTCTGCTGTCAGGTCACGGTTTTCTGTTTCTCCGTTCATTAAAGTAGATGGATTTTAATGAATTAAGTTAAGCTATTTTGGGGACAATAGAAAAAATGATCACTCGAACATGTACCTTTGTTAATCTCTGCATTCAGCGGCAACTTCCACCAGCCTTTGGCGAAAAAGCGCCCGCCCTTCCCAATTCGGCGAATGCCCACTATGCTCGAACCAATACAATTTCTTTTTTGGCGCCTTGATCGTGCCAAAATACTCCCCGGCAACTTCGGCAGAGGTGATATGGTCATATCTTCCGATAAAAAAGTAGACGGGCAGTTTGAAATCGGTATACTTCGGGTAGAGGGGGCTATTGATAGATATACGTTTTCACGACAACATCGCCATTATCCACCGAATCGGTTTCTTTGCTTAGTCTGCCGGAACTGTCGAACACATAGGAATAGGTGATCGTTCCTAAGGAATTGCCGAACCCATCGGTCAGTTGTTGTGTGGCCGGCAGATACTTGGACGCGGCAGGAAGATAGGTGGGATCGATCCTTACCTTGAGCGCATAAGTGGTATATGTAAAAGTATAAATCGTATTTATATTTCCATACCCATCGCTATTCACGTCCTTTATCCCATTTCCATTGTTATCATAGGTGTAATCGTCTTCGGAGTAGATGGTAGAGCCCGCGTAGGAATAGTTATACGTCATCAAGCGCATGAGGAGGCCACCGGAATAAGTATATCCTTCCGTCGTTGTATCGTTTGTATTGTCAATTTGCAGCGTGCTGTCGACGTAAGACGAACTGTTAATATAAGCGACCTCGTGGATGGAAAGTTGGCTATAGTTAAACAGGTCGAGCGTAAAGCTTTTGGTGGAATAGGCATAATTAAAGGTCAGGGCAGGTGACGCGAGGCTGGTGATCCGGTTGTCACCGTCATACGTAACCGCAAAGCTGTCGACCTGGTGCGAACCGGCTGTTGTGGCGTCTTCGATGTACATTTTCAACTTATCGGGGGTCCCGGAGGAATTGGTGCCGCTATTTTTTTTACAGGAGCTGAACAGGCTCAGGGCGATGACTGCTGTAAGCAGGTATTTGGTTCGCATAATCCAAGTTTGAGATGGGAATATGATTCTAAGTTACGCTATCTTTTCAAAATATGGGCGGGACAGTCATCGATAGGTTTCCAAGGGCGCGTTGTATCAATATTTCTTTGTCTTGTCCTCCATGATCGTCTGGATGAGTGCGACCAGTTCCCGGAGATCCCGGAAGTCCATGACTTCGATGGGTGAGTGGGAGTATCGACCCGGCCAGGACAAGGGGACAGACGGGATATCATAGGCGAGAAAGCCCTGGCCATCGGTCCCGCCGGCGGTCATACCCATTTGGATCGCGATGTTGTGGTGGGCGGCGAGCTGCTGCAAGTAGTCCACGTCGGGTTTCCGGGCGATATTGATGCTTTCGATCACCCGGATAACGGCGCCTTTTCCAAGCGGGCAATACGCGAACGTGTGCGGTTCTACCGGATCATCGGACGACACAAAGGTGTCGATCGGATAAACGATGTCGCAATCCTGCAAGCCTTTTGCGGCAAAGGTCGAGCCCAGCAGGCCGATCTCTTCCCCGGTAGAAAAGACGATGGTGACTTTGAACGGCAGCGTTTCGGGGTCGATGTGACGGAGCACCAGCAGGAGGGCCGCACAGCCGACGCGATCGTCGAACCCGCGCGCCGCCGCTTTGTTCGCGGACAGGCGAAAGAGTTGTTTTGGCATGGTAACCGTCGTGAAATTTTCCCTGATCCCCGCGTCAAGCGCCGCTTGTTTGTTTGTAAAGCCGGCATTGGCGATCAGGTACTTGCTGCCGGTTATCTCCATTGTGGTGGAAAGATAATCGGGTCGCGGTTCGAACAGCGCCGGAATTTGTCGGTTTGCGGTGTGGATGATGGCCGCGTGGCCTTCCCAGATGAAGTTGTTGAAACCGCCGCGTCTTGTCAGCCGGAGTGTACCATCTTCGAGGATGCTGTCGACTGCATAGCCCACTTCGTCCATATGTGCGACGAAGGCGATGTGTTGCGGTCCCTTTCCAAAAGTTATCAGGATATTCCCTTTTTCATCGGTAACCGGGTGGGCCCATGCGGGAAGGGAAGAGAGGATAAAATCACGGACTGGGGCTTCGGAACCACTTACGCCGTATCGGCTGACGAGACCCGAGAGCAGTTCGTCCTCTTTTACAAAATTCGTTGCTACATGTGGCGGCACAAGGATGGGTAGGGGCTGCATGTCGACGGGCTCCCATGCACGTTTGTTGACTTTGTCGAGCCAGTCGGTGATCAATTGCCGGATAGCGGCAGCCTGCACTTTCTCGACGGGCGTTTTGGCGAAGGTGGCCGGAAGCTGAACATCGGTGCCGAAGCGCGCGGTTTCATCGAAGGGGCCGTATTTATTCCGAACGTCTTCCAACCCTTTGCCGTTTATGTCGTCCAGCACGGTAAAAGCGATGGTGACCGTGCCGGTAAATTTGGATTGAAGAAGGGTCCGGGCGACGGTGGCCAGGGCAATAACGGCGCTTTTTACCCGGATATTCGGCCCGGCAATGGAATAAGCGGGGAG
This sequence comes from uncultured Chitinophagaceae bacterium, assembly GCA_963846405.1. Classification (GTDB taxonomy): domain Bacteria; phylum Bacteroidota; class Bacteroidia; order Chitinophagales; family Chitinophagaceae; genus Puia. The sequence goes on from CAWJVU010000003.1 coordinate 221,600, forward strand.
GTCCGGTTGGCCGATAATCTGTGTGGTCTTCCATGTCGTTACGGGATCGAAAAGTCGGATGCCGCGGGCGGCGACTTCTTCGGCGTTGCTGCAGCCCAGGTCGAGGATGGTTTCCTGCCAGGTATGGACGGGCTTTTTGTCTTCGCGTATTTGGCGAAGGCCGTCGAAATGCGTCGAAGGAGTGATGGCGACGCCATACTGGGGGCCGGTGGATGTTTGGATGAGCACCGGGTTGCCCGGAATGAACTGATGGGTTATTTCTGCGGCGCTTGTGCCGATGGGGGTGACGCGGCAATAGCCGTCGGGCTGGATATTACTGATGACGTAGGCGGGCTCGTCGAGACTTGTGGAAAGTAGCCTTTTCGGGTTGCCGCTGCCGATGGTGATAACGAGGTTGCCAAGACGGTCCTCTTTAATGGCACCCGGAGGAAAATAGTGCTTGAGCATTGAGGCAGCGGCTGATTCGCGGCCGGCGGAGGAAATGGCGCTCGAGTTGAAAGATTGGATGCAGGCCAGAAGGCTGGTGTCGGTGAGCGACTGCGCCTCAGGGAAAGACGTTATGATAAGCAGGAGACCGGCAAGGAGGGTCAGGGGTCGACGCATGTGCTGGTAGTTTGCAGGAAGGTACGGAAATTGTGTCCGATTGCTTTTTGATTGCCTGTAACTTCGGGTTCGCCCAAGGCGTCAGAGATATCCACCAAACAAATACAGCCAAATATGAAACAATTCCTGGCAGTCGCCGTATTATTGATCGCCGCTAGGACGGGGTACGGGCAATGCGATAAAAAGAGCGTCCTCACCGCCTCAAAAACCGATCACCTGGGTGCAGACAGCAGCGTTCAACGTAGCGACGATGGCGTCATTACGATCGAGTTCGACAAAACCACGTTTAACGTTAACCCGCCGAACGAAGAACCGATGACCGGCAAGGTGGATTCCGTCAGCTGCAGCTGGTCCACCCCGTATAAGGAGGGAAAGACCCGGATGAAAGTAACACTCACGAATCCACAGGGCGAATCGCAACACTTCACCGTCACGATCGAGGGCAAAGCCGGAAAGGTGACTTTGCTGGCCGTGATGGACAATCAACCCGGCGAAAGGATCCGGCTAAGCGCGGATAAATTTGAAGAGAAGAAGTAGGTCGGACGGATTTATTTCCCGGCTTCCGCGATCACTTCCGTATTCAGGCGGATATATTCGTCGTTTTTGGCGTCGGTGGCGGCCTTGACGCCTTCCTGCGCTGTCGCGGCGGCGTTGTGCTTGTCACCTTTTTTCAATAAGACGCGGGCTTTCCAGAGTTTTGCGACCATCGGCGGCATACCCGGTATTTTTTCCAGCTGATTAGCCCATTCCAAAGCCTGATTCATGTCCTTATTGTTGTTCCAGTAGTAGATTACGGCGTCGTAGTAGGGTTTTTTGTCCGTTTTCATCGCCGAGTCGATCCGCGCCATGACTTTGGAGTCGATATCACAGGTCAGGTGAATGGCCAGGGCGGTATTCTCCCAAAGCAAGTGCAGCTCCCCGGTGGCGGGGTACATGTTTTCGAACTGCAGGGTGAAGGTCTCAACAGGTTGCTGCATTTTTACAGGCTTGACGTAGCAGCGAAGGTAGTCATCCGCCTGATTGTAGGTATAAGCGCCCCATTGTTTTGACTTCTTGCTCAAAATGATGGTCCACTGATTTTCTCCGGGTATGGTAAACAGGCCATATTCCCCCGCAGGTACTTTATTGCCTTCCAGGGTGACGTCGTCGCTGAACGTGACGATGGTTGCCGAATTCGCGCCGGTTCGCCATACCTTATCGTAAGGCTCGACGTAGCCAAAGATCTTGCGCCCTTTTGTGTTGGGTCGTGAAAAGTTGAGCGTGATCGTCCCTAAACCGAATCCCTGGGTAATCGTTTCGCTGGAACTGGGCTGGGGGGTGATCTGGGCGTTGCCGTGGGTCGAATAGAGTAGGAAGGCAAGGGCGATAAGGCAAGTTGGCTTCATTGCTGTATTTTAGACGTAATTTATTGAAAAATGGTGGTCTGCTGGTAATCAAATGAACAATCCCGAAAAGATTGCGTTTAAAAACAAGCTCAAAAATTACGGGCTGGACTTACTGCGGCAGCGGATCGTCGCGGCGCAGAAAGCCATGAACGAGGCCCAGGAGGCAGCCAACAGCGAGGAGAAAAGCTCAGCGGGTGATAAATACGAGACCGGGAGGGCCATGGGGCAGCTTCAAAAAGAGATGTTTGGCCGTCAATTGGCCGAGTACGTGAAAGACATCAAGGCACTTCAGGCAGTCTTCGTGGATTCGTTTTGCGACCGGGCTGGCGCGGGCGCCGTTGTCCGGACGGCCGGGATGGCCTTTTTTGTGAGTTCGGGACTGGGTAAACAGGAGGTCGAGGGGTTGACGATCCTTTTCGTTTCACCCGTGGCCCCGCTTGCCCGCTCCCTGCAAAACAAGAAGGCGGGGGATCGTTTGTTATTCAACGGCGTGGACAGGATCATCGAGGAGGTATTCTAGAGAAAGCGGCTGGGGAAGGGGCAGAATTTATGATTGCTGAGTAAATCCTTGTACTTTTGTCCCATGCGAATGACCATATCAGGGCTTCCCCGCCATTTCGACAAATTTGACCTTCAACGGCTTTTTAACCCCTTTGGCTGGGTAGACTATACAAAAATCCTCATCGACCCACTTTCTGGTCTCAGTAAAGGCAAAGGGATCGTCGAGATGAGTAAGGACGAAGAGGCAAAAAAGGCCATGGCGGCGCTCCAGGGCAAGGTGCTGGCGACAAATCCGCTAAACATTAAAGAAGCGAAGGCGAGTGGGCCAAGGCCCCCTGGAGCAGGATCGGGGTTTTGAGCCCGATTTACCTGGCGACTTTTTTTTATGCAAAAAATCGGATAAATATCCGATTGACGCGCTGATTTGCTATTCGTTACTTTATGGCATATAATTATCGCCATGAAAATGATTCAAAAGCTTTTCAGCTTTTTCCCACTCGTTCTTATCGTTTGGACAAGTTAAGTCCTTTTTGAAGATGAATTTACCGACGACCAAAGCGGTGAATTCCCCACGCACTGGAGCCTTACGGGGGGCCAGGCAATCCTTAATATGGTTGGGCCGGACAAGGCCTTTTTCCTGACGGATGGCAACTATGTCCACGTTGCGCCGTTGATGAAGAACAAATCCTATCTAACCAACAGTTTCTCCGTGGAATATGACGTCTCTGGAACCGACGGGTACCAGGGTATGCTCGCCACCGCAGGTCGGGCTTGCGCCTTCCCGGCTGGAAATCGAGGGGATCGGCGATCACGATAAACCCGCCATTTTCAAAAGTTTTAAGATTTCCGACAGTGTTCAGTTTTATATGACCGGACAAAAGTTCACCGATGCAAAATTGGTGACGCATGGTATCAATTTCGACGTCGATAAGGCAACCATAACGCCTCAAAGTATGGGGACGCTCAACATGATCGTAAAGCTGATGCAAGACAACCCCGACCTGAAGTTCGAAGTGGACGGCCACACCGACAATACCGGGACGGCTGCGCACAACCTCTAAGGGAAAGCGAATAATCGCAGGGTAGAATTTGTAAAGGAATAGTCAACTTATTTGTCGCGTTTCAGACTATCAAATCCGCTTTTCAACGTATCGCCGGGGTTTCTCAGCATCCATGCGGCTGCCAGCATTCCGATCGAAGCGAGGAGTGAAATCCAGATGCCAAATCCGGGACCGGCATGGGCGATCCCGAATGTGTCACCCGAATTTGGAGTTCTGACGAGGTTGATTATTACAAAGAGTAGGGCTATAGCCCCGCCGCAGAGGGTTGCCATCCACATTGTTTTGTCGAGAACCCTGGTTTGATCCCCGGCCAGGGCCACGATGCCGGTACCGATAAAGGCAAAAAACACTAGAATTCCGGTACCATGGAATCCGCTCTCGCTGTCACTGATCCGAACACCCAGGCCCTCAGCGCTTATCGTGAACCAGGGGAGGAAGACGGATATCGCGCCGATGGCCGCAAGAACGAGAATATATTTGCGCTGTTTGTGCAATGCCTGAAAGTTCATATTCGTAGATTTAAAATTTAGGTGGAAAATAGACAATATGCCCGGCCGAAGCAACCGGTATTTATTTTATGCCGGTGCCCATTTATTTTTTGCGACATGACTTCGGCAATTGGCGGGGATATATTTAAGCATATTTCACCTCCACCCGAACCCCCGTATTCGCCGCCTGGTAAATCGCTTCCATCACACAGAGATCGATCCGTCCCTCTTTTCCCGAGATATGGTCGGGGAGTGGTTTGCTCTCCAGAATCAGTTTTCCGATCCCATCCAACTGTGCGGCCTGCTGGTTGATGTCGGGGAAATGCATTTCGCCATTACTCGATCGACCTCTGAATGGGCCATAGCTGATTGCTGGAGTGAGCTCAAAAAAGCCATTATCCGCAATCGCCCGGACGCCGTCGATACTGTACCCGTATGACGAGTTACAACTGGCCATGGCGCCGCCGGGGAAGATGGCCTGCCAGACGATCGTCTCTTCGACCTGGGCAAATCGTTGGGGGTCGTGTACGGTGCCATATTGCGCGGTCACCGACGAGGGGTTTTCTCCAAGCACATACCGGCTGGCCTGTACACAATAGACGCCCAGGTTCATCAATGCGCCGCCCCCCGACCACCTTCGGTTTAGCCGCCATTCGGAAGGGGCATTGATGTCAAACCCTTTGCCGGCATTCGCGCTCTCAAAGTTGATTGTCTTATAACCCAGGCCGGCCTCCACGTAGCGGACGGTGCCGAGGATCTTGAGTTGGCCGATCCGTTTCATTTCGAGATTGTAGGGCTCATAATGCAGCCGATATCCGATCGCCAGTTGCACGCCGGCATTTTTGCAGGCTTCGATCATTTCCCTGCACTCCGCGGAAGAGATCGCCATGGGTTTTTCGCAGATCACGTGTTTACCCGCCTTTGCCGCACGGATCGTGTATTCTTTATGCATCGAGTTGGGCAGTACCACATAGATAAGATCAATGTCCGGGTTGCCGGCCACTGAATCAAAATTGTCGTAGTTATAGATGTTCTTGTCGGGGAGGTTATATTTCTTTTTCCAGGCTTCTGCCTTGACCGGATGACCAGTGACTACGCCGGCGAGCCGACAATACTGAGACTGCTGCAAGCCATCGGCAAGGATGCCGGCATAAGATCCCAGTCCCACCAGAGCAACATTCAGCTTTTTCCCTTCGTAAAGTTTACCCGAAGGTGCGGTCAGGAAATTCGGTAGGAGTGTGATGCCCGCGGCGGCCACGCCGGAAGAGCGCAGAAAAGTTCGTCGGGAAGTCTTTTTCATACATGAAGGTTATCCAGACGAATATAAATCGTCCCGGGGTATGAAGAAGGGGAATTGTGAGGAGCGGCGTCTCAAGATCGACCGGTGAAGCGGGGGCCATGTTGAATAGGGAGCAAAAAAAGGTGATTTCACGGGTTCGGGCGGGTTAAAAGTTGTTTATATTGTTTCCGGGTCAAAAAGACTCCACCATGAAACGAATCATTACCTGTAACGATGGGACCTGGAATCAACCCGGCACGACGGACCATGGGGCCGGCGTCATGACGAATGTGGAGAAACTATTCAAAATGATCCCGGCTACCGATGAACAGGGTACCGCCCAGGTATGCTATTATGATGAGGGTGTGGGCACGAGTCCGGGTGTTTTCAATCAAATTGTCGGGGGCGTCACCGGTGAGGGCATCGACAAGAATATCAAGGATTCGTACCGGTTCCTGATGTGGAATTATGAAACAAGGGAGGATCAGCTTTTTCTTTTTGGCTTTAGCCGCGGCGCTTATACGGCGCGCAGTCTGGCTGGATTTATTCGCAACTGCGGGATCTTAAAGCCCTCCAATTTGCACCTGGTGGACGAGGCATATGAGCTTTACCGGGACCGGACCTTTGTCACGCATCCGGATTCAGATGCGATGAAGTCCTTCCGGCGAAATTATTGTTTTAATGGCGCGGATACCACCCCCATCCATTGTATCGGGGTTTGGGACACGGTTGGCGCGCTTGGAATTCCCTTTAATTTCCGGTTGATCGAGGACAAGGCACGCTACAATTTTCACGATGTGACCCTGAGCAGCTGGGTGCTCAACGCATTTCAAGCCCTGGCCATCGACGAGCGAAGGGCCCTTTTCTCGCCCACCCTTTGGGAGGCGAGTCCTAACATGACTGCGGCCAACCGTCTCGAACAGGTCTGGTTTTCCGGTGTGCATGCCAACGTCGGCGGGGGATACGCTCAATCCGGTCTTAGCGACATCGCCCTGGTCTGGATGATCGAGAAGGCAACCGAGGTGGGGCTGCTGGTCGATAAAACCCGGTTGGTCGATGACAGTAATCCTACTAAGCCTGTCTCCATCAACCCGATGGTTTTGGGTTTTATGCGGGACTTTATCGCGGATTTCTGGTTGTACCGGTTTACAAAAATAGCATGGCGTCAACTATTTTTCAACCTTTTGCTGCCGCCGGCCTTTAAGGACACGCATGAAAAAATTCATCGGTCGGTCCTTTTGCGGCACGACAAGAATATCGATCCGAATCCGTCTCCGAGGTTATTAGAATGCCTTAAGATAATCAACCCGTCGCTGATTGATGACGCCGCCATGGAGCCATTGAACAAGACTGACGTAGAAACCAAGAGCAGTGGGGCCGATCTTCAGCAGGGTGATAAGGTTCGGCAAGGGGTTAAATTGCCTACGTCGTAAAACTTAAAGCGTCATGGTTAGCGTTAGTAGTAAGCCATTTACCTTGGTGACCTGTCTGGAGTAATCGAACTTCGTATAATCAGCCACGCCGAAGCTGTAGTAGAGGCCGGCTCCGAATCGCTTATAAATATCTTGTCTGGTCACGCCTAGCAAGACAGAGCAAACCGCGGTGTTTGCCATTTTTAGTTTCTTGAAATCGAGCATGGCGTTGCCATATACCGGTCCGTTATAGGCGAGGGATACGTACGACGAATGATCGACCGCGCCGGTAACGACGCCCAACTGCGGGCCCAGCTCGATGGAAAAAGGTTTCAAACGGATACCCAGTAAGGCGCTTACAGATATTTGTGTCTCGGTTAGTTTTTCGGTGTACGCCGTGGACAGTTCCGTATTTGGTTGGGCGTAATTGTCGTATATCTGGCGTTGGTTCAGCAGAGCAAACCCCAGTTCCGGCCGGAAATAGGTCGTTTGTCCCATCGGCAGAATGAGGAAGGCCTTTGCATCGAAACCCACCGCGAATTTGGACATCGTATACTGGCCCAGGGAGGCGGCCGCCTGGTCCTGCGTATATGAAATGGCCGGCGCCCGGGTTAAGTTGGGCCCAAGCGCGAAGCCAAACACGACTTTGTTGTTGGGTCGGCTGGCCGTACCCTGTTTGTTGTTACCTCCGCCGGTTCTGTCCTGCCCGGATACGTGGAGAGAACAAAGGACGCAGATCAGGCTGAAAAAGCGCATTGAACGTTGACTTATAGAAGTTGTTCTATTCAATCGACGGAAATTTGTATCTTGCCCAATCTAGTAAAAAATCGTCTTAATGAAGCATTTCTTTTTTTGCGTGACGGTCCTATCTTTCTGCCTTTCGGTACCGACGGGTGTGAGCGCTCAGCGTAAGCTCGGGTATATCAATATGGATGAGTTGGTCGCCGTCATGCCCGAAACAAAACAAGCGCAACAGGCCTTGAAAACGTATGCCGATTCCCTTGCCCGGATCGACAATGGTATGCAGCAGGATTTCATCACGAAGCGGGACGCTTTTTTTCAGGATTCGGCCAGCATGGACACCACCACGAAGGAGGCGCACCGGCGGGTTCTGCAAAAAATCATTCAGCAGGAAGGAGCATTCGTATCAGACGCAAAGGCACAGTTGGATTCCGTGCGGCAGGCGCTGACGGTGGTCATTGCGACCAAGGCGCAGGATGCGATCACGGCTACTGCCAAGGCAAATGGTTATGCTTACGTTTTTCGTAAGATGGCTGGGGCGAATAACCAGCAGCACAACTTTGTCATCATCGGACCGGAGGGGGATGACCTGTTACCCCAGGTGAAGAAACAATTGGGGTTGGCAGCGCAGTAAAGGCAACTTATTCCTTACTTGCATGTCCAAACTGTTAGAAAGGACGCTACTGGGTTATTTGATCCTGTTACAATGAATTACTATTGCCCAAATGGGTGATAAAGGACAGCACCTCCGGTGATCTCAACGGAGATCACAAGGCCGATATGGCGCTTGTGCTGGAATATGGCGATACCGTTGAGGAGATGCGCAAGGACAGCGATGTAAATTCCGGAAAGCCGAGAGTTTTGCTGGTCTTGTTGTGGGATTCTGCGGTGCGAGCGTATTCTGTGAATGTTCAAAACAATACTTTTGTGTTGCGCTCGGGAGAAGGTGGGATGGGTGGGGACCCTTATTCAGGTATTAAAATCCAACGTGGCGTGTTGGAAATCGATTATCAATTCCTACGGGAAGCGCTGACCTACAAGTTTCGATACAAACAATCGGATCTCTTTCTCATTGGGGTATCGGATGCCGGAGCATCCATGTCGAAATTTGAGAGTTGGGATTTTAATTTTTCAACCGGAATGGCGAAGCATGAGTGGCAATATAGGTCGAATGAGAATGCGCCTTCGCATGTTGACTGGAAAAAAATGAAACCGCGGTCGCCTATCCGACTTAGAGAAATGCGGTTTGTGTATGAATTGGAGATTTTTCCGAATGTATACATTTAATGTTGGGGATGTCATGAGCAAATTACAAATAGAATTCACGGCGATCCTTCAGAAGAGCCCCGCTAAAGGCGGGTGGACTTATGTCGTCTGGCCGGAGTCGGTTAGGTTTTTCAAAACAAAAGGATTGGTAAAGGTCCGTGGCAGCGTGGACAGGGAGCCGTTTCAAGGATCTTTTATGGCATTGGGCAATGGAACGCACAAATTGTCCTTTAACAAGGAGACCAGGCAGTTGATCAATAAGGAAGCGGGCGATATGGTCACTGTTTGCTTAACGGAGCGGATTGACAAAAAGTGAATTTCTGGGTTGGACCTACTCGGCGCGGAGGCTTTTGACCGGGTTTACGACGGCCGCTGTTACCACCTGGATACTGACCGTGGCGAGCGCGATTATCATGGCTGAAAAGGCGGATACAACAAATACCCACCAGCTGATCGTTATCCGGTAGGCAAAGTCTTCGAGCCATTTTTGCATAAAGTACCAGGCGACCGGGATGGCGATTACCGAGGCGACAAGGACGAGCTTTAGGAAATCGGTTGTGAGCATCAGAACGATCCCGCTGACATTTGCACCCAATACTTTGCGGATCCCGATCTCTTTTACCCGTTGTTCCGCGGCATATATCGTCAGGCCTAATAGTCCCAGGACTGCGATGAAGATGGCGAGCAGCGCGACAACAATGAAAACAGTTTGCATTGTTTTGTCCTCCCGGTAAAGCAAGTCCCATTGCTTATCCAGAAAATGATATTCGAAGAGATGATCCCGGTCCACACCGCGTAGTATGGCGTTCATTTTTTTCAACGTGCTGTTGACATCGCCGCCGGAAAGCCGTACGGTCAGATAGCCAAAGTCGATACTCTGCAAAGGATTGTTCAGATACCCTATCACCATCGGGGCAAGCGGCTCATGCAGGGACTGAAAATTAAAATCTTTCACTATTCCTGCAACGGTCGCGGTATAGGGTCTGTCGAGCCCGGCACGGGTATCGCCGCCGAATTTTGCCGATGGAATGGTTATCACCTGCCCAAGTGCATCCGCTATTCCAAGCGCTTTCGCGGCCGTTTCATTTAGAAGGACTGCGGATGAGTTTGCCTTGCCGGTTGCAAAGAAGTTTCGACCCTTTAATAGCTTTATACCATAGGTTGAAAGAAATTGTCCATCCACCCCAAAAAAGTACATGTCGGTCCCGTCTGTGGCGTTGCTATTGCCTTTGTTAACTTTTACGGCGGGAATGATCTTCCATTCGCCGGGCACCCTCGTTGTTTCGGTCACCGCTTTGACCTGTGGAAGTTTTACAAATTCATTTTTTATGGTTGCGGCGCTTCGGCGTACCTGGCCGCTGTTGATGTCGATCACCACGAGTTTTTCCTTATCGAAGCCCATGTCCTTCTTATTGACATATTGCATTTGCTCGTATATAATGATCGTGGCTGCAATCAGGACGATCGAAACCATAAACTGGAATACAACCAGCGAGCGTCGTAACGAACTATTCCCGCGCCCCAACCGGAATTTACCTCTCAGCAACGCCAGCGGATTCAGGCCGGATTGGAATAGTGCAGGATACAGACCCGCCAATAGCGTAACCACTACGATGATCAACCCGATGCCGGTCCAGATCCGGTAATCCGTATGCAGGTTGACGGTGAGGTGTTTTTCGGCAAATGAATTGAATATTGGCAATAGAACGTTGACCAGCAGCAGCGAAAGAAAAACGGAGAGCATGATCACCAGGAAGGCCTCCGTGAGGAATTGCTTCACCAGAGTCGCCCTCGACGCCCCTGAAACTTTCCGGATTGCGATTTCCTTTCCCCTGTTGGCAAACCGTGCGGTGGAGAGGTTCATATAATTGATACAGGCGATCAAAACAATAAAGCAGGCAACAATCAGAAAAACATATATGTAGGAGATATTTCCTTTTTTCCCCGAGTTTCCTTCAATGTCGCCTGAATAAAAATGGATGTCTTTTAATGCCTGCAACCGGAGGCTGGTCATGATGCCCGGGTCGGTTTTGTGGTTTGATGCGATCAGGTTATCCAGTTTGTTGTCTAAGGCGGGGATGTCGGGGGCATTTTTAAGTAGAAAATAAGTCGAAAAGGCGCCGGAGGTCCAGTCATTGGCCAACCAATTTTTTGCGTCCGGATTATTTAGAAGGGATGCCTCCGAAACCAGGAGGTTGAAGGAAATGCTTGAGTTGGCAGGAAAGTTTTTTAGAACGCCGGTCACCTTGTATGGAACGGAGTCGTTGTCGAAGAACAGGAGCCTCCCAAGGACGTTGGTGGACCCAAAAAATCTTTTTGCGGTTTGTTCCGTGAGAATGACTGACTTTGGTTCGGTTAGCGCCGTGTTTCGGTCTCCGGAGATCAGCGGGAAACTAAACACGTTTAAAAACCCGGGATTGCCCGCGATAAAATCTTCATGGAAAACCTTTGCCTTGTTGTCCCCTGTCGTAATGTCCGGACGCCAATACTTCGATAGACGAGCGACGTCCTTTATTTCGGGGAAACCGATGATCGCTCTTGCTGAAACCTGAAAACCGGTGCCGGCTCGCTTTTCGGTTTTGCCTTCCGGAGATGTCGTCTGCTCCACAACGCGGTAGATATTACCGGCGTCAGCATGCATCCGGTCAAAAGTGAGTTCATCAAAAATGTACAAGGCGATCAGGATGAAACTTGTCAGTCCGATGGTCAGACCGATGACATTTATGAAGGAGGAGACCCTGTTTTTCCAGATGTTTCTCCACGCGGTTTTTAAATGACTATTGATCATGGGTTACCTGTTTTTTGATTACACACAATAATGTCGTTGGTGGAGGAAAACGGAGTGAGTTGGAATAACGATCAAATATAATAAAAATCCGTTGAAAATCTGACTGGATTCGTTGAATGGTCGTTGCGGATACGGCTAATCGCTCTAGCTTGAGGCGATGAGAATCACACTACTTTTTCTGTTCATTGCATTTGCGATCAACAGAGGATTTTGCCAGGCCCGCCTGACGGTTTCCGAGGGGGCCAAATCAACCGTTTTTACGCAGGACAGCGCTTCAACTCCAAATGGGGAGTCCACTCCGTCATTTATGCCCGACGGTAAGACGGTGTATCTGGCCGACAACGGCGCCATTTGCTGGTCTAAAAAAACAGTGGATCGCTGGACAAAACCCAAGCCCATTTCATTTACCGGACAATACAAGGACTGGGATCCGACGCTTACTCCGGACGGGAAGGGGCTTTTGTTTGTATCCAACCGCCCCTATGTCGCATCGGATGGGAGCACCAAGACGGGCGCTCATCTGTGGATGTCCCGGCAAATTGACGGGAAGTGGGCGGAACCCGCGCACGTGGATTCGCCGGTCAATGAATTCGGCTTTGTCAATTATGGGCCGTCGATCAGCGCCAGGGGCACGATTTGTTTTTGTTCCCGCGATCGGGACGGTGACAAGGGTATGCACGCCTATTTATGCCGTCGGGTGGGCGATCACTATGAAAAACCCCAACTTTTAATATTGAACGGAAACGACCCCACATTCGATCCCTATATCGCCCCGGATGAGCGTTATATCCTGTTTTCCAGCGACAATGCGCTCTATATCAGTTATCGAACGGACCAAGGTTGGGCACCGGGTGAGAAACTTGGGCCGCAAGTCAATGACGCTTCGAAGAAGGGAATGCTTTGGGGGCCATCGATTTCGCGTGACGGGAAGACGTTGTATTTCAATGGTGGTACGGTCGACGGGATTGAAATGATACCCGTGAGCTGGAGATAGCAGGAGGATTTGGCACCGGCTTTGTATTGGGGAATGGGTGGGAAATTCAAAAACCTATTCCCGTATCCTCTACGCGGCATTTCTTTTGCCTGCGGCGGTTTGCGTCGGGCAGCCCGTGGTTACTGTAGCAATAACCAACCCAACCTGCGCTTACAATAACGGCAGCTTTGTTGCGACGGCAACGGGGGGGACGCCGCCGTATAGTTACGTTAGCAACGCCGCCCGGGAGAGCAACTCGTCCGGGATCTTTGGCGAGCTGGCGGCGGGTACGTATGATCTTACGGTCAGGGATATCAAGGGCAAGCAAACTACGACGTCGGTGGTGCTGACCGGACCCGGGACTTTTCCTTATTTTACTTCTACCATTATCAATGCTTCCGGATGTAACAGCAATAACGGGCAGGTAACGCTGACGCCGGCGGGCGGAACCCCGCCCTATCAATACAGCATAAATGACGGGGCTAGTTTTCAAGCCAGCAATGTCTTCGGCAATCTGGCTCCCGGATCTTATCCCATTCTGATCGAGGATGCGAACGGTTGTATCACGGCGCCCTGGTCGGCGGTCGGGGTATCTTATGACAATTTCCAATTGTGGTCGAATGCGAAATTTGTGAAAGTCGGCGCCTCCAACTGCTCGCTTGTCATGAGCGTGACGGTTTCGGCACCGGCCTGTGGCAATAATAACGTCATTACGATTGGCGGTACTTCCGGCGGTACGGCGCCGTATGTTTATTCCCTGGATGGCGGGGCTTTTGGCCCGCTAGCGGGAGGTGGTTTTTCCAATGTTACCCCGGGAGGACATACGGTGACGGTGGAAGATGCGACGGGTCTTAAGGCCAGCTACTCCTATACCTTCCCCGATGATTGCGCGATCGCTACTTCTCAGACGCCCGCTCAATGCGGGGCGAGCACCGGCACGCTGACGGTGACCGAAGCAAGCGGCATACCACCGCTTAGTTATTCCATCGACGGGACGAATTTTCAGGCTGGGGCGACATTCAGTAACCTGGCAAAGGGTACTTATACGATCATTGTCAAGGATGCGCATGGCGTTGTTGAGTATGGTTCCGGAAATGTGACGGCGGTTTGTATGTCAGCGATTGCAACGACTGTCGCTTCTCAATGCAATCTATCGACCGGCAGTATTAACGCTCAGGGAGTGAATGGGTTCCCTGCGTATAGTTATAGTATCGACGGGGTAAATTTTCAAGCCTCCGGGGTCTTCTCCAATTTGAAGGGCGGGTATTACACGGTGACGGTCACCGACAGTCACGGCCAGACGGCAAAGACTACGGTCGCGGTAGGAGATCTGTGTATAACGCTGGGTACGGTAACCCAGACGGCTACCTGCGGCAATGCGAATGGTGCGCTGACGGTGAATGCGGCAAATGGCACGTCCCCCTATCAGTATTCGTTAAGCGCGGGGAATTTTTATCAGGCGAGCAACTTATTTACGGGCCTGGCAGGAGGCACTTATACGGTGGCGGTAAAAGATGCCAACGGCAACCTGGCTACCATCGCTGCCGTAATCGGGGATGTCCAGGGCCCGCAGATTGCGGCGATCCCGACGGCTGCAAGCTGTATGAACAATGACGGAAAGGTGCAAATTACGACCACCGGCGGTACGCCTCCTTTCAACGCCTCCATGGACGGAGGGGCGTCCGGCGCCGGTCAGACGACCTGGGCGGGCCTTGACTCAGGTACGCACAGCATCGCCATTACGGACGGCAATGGCTGCCAAACTTCGACGACGGTACTTGTGCCGCTGACCGACACGCTGATGGTTGCCGCAGGTTCGGTTCCTGCGACCTGCGAGGGAGTTGCTGTCAAACTGCCGATCACCTCCAATGGCAGCTCGTATTCATGGACACCCGCCTCAGGTCTTAGCAGCCCGACTGCTGCCCAGCCGGTAGCACAGCCGGTGTCTACAACGACATACACGGTAACAGCTACCGTAGGGGTGTGTTCCGATACGGCGAGCGTCGGAGTGACGGTGTTACCGGCGCCCGTTGCCGATGCCGGGGCGTCGGATACCATCTGTCCGGGGAAATCGGCTCAGTTGCAGGGGAGCGGGGGCGTTGGGTATGTTTGGTCGCCGGCTGTCTATCTGAGCGATTCCACTTCACCAAATCCCACGGTGGGGCAACCTGCATCGACTGTTACGTATCATCTGACGGTAATTGGAGCGAATGGTTGTTCGTCCATCGACTCTGCCGCGACTACGGTGGTGGTGTCGCCGCCTCCGAAGGTCTCTACGGGTAATGATACAGTCGTGGTGATCGGACAACCCTTACAACTGAATGCAGTCGATGTCGATGGCATCGGATTTACCTCATATGTTTGGTCCCCGGCGCAGGGTTTGAGTGATCCGGACATCGCGGATCCGACCACGATCATTACAACCAGTGTCACCTATACGGTTGTGGCGACTACGACTTCCGGGTGTTCGGCGTCGGGCACGATTGTCATCGGGGCGGCGACCACTACGGGTATCCTCGTGCCGAACGCATTTACCCCGAATAATGGCGGCCGCAACGATGTCCTCAAGGTCAATACCTTCGGCGTTCAACTGAAATACTTCCGGGTATACAACCGATGGGGGCAACTGGTGTTTGCCACATCCGACTCCGGCAGCGGATGGGATGGTTCGGTCGGCGGCCAGCCGGCTTTAACCGGCACGTATGTCTGGACGGCTGCGGCAGTCGACGACCATGGGCGGCCGGTCGAGAAAAATGGGACGGTAATTTTAATCCGGTAGTTTAATAATGTTTTGCGATGCGGTAAAAAAACCGAACGGGATCTCCGACTACGCCGCCTGCCTCTCTTCTTTTTTTCAGGGCATCGGATTTGTAGTACGCGAAGGCTTTGGCGCTATCGGCTATAGCGGCCACGATCGTCACTTTCTTGTTGTCGTCCAGATTATGTCCAATAACCCGGTCGATAAGGCCGTTATCCATTCGTTCCTGCTTCCCGTCCTGATATCCTTTTAGGAAGACATCCCAGTCTTTGACCGTTAATGAGGTCCTGCCGCGGAGTAATATGTCGGTTTTCCCGGTATCCTGCCAGGTCTCTGTGACAAATGTGATCATTGGAGTGCCGACAATTCCCCCTTTTTTCATCGCCGCCTTGAGGCCGGGATCCTTTGCAAATGCCATGGCCTTCGCAGTGTCATCGGATCTCAGGGCAACCATTACCATATTTGAGTTGCCGAGACCGCGGCCGATGACATAATTGTGCAACCCCGCGGCCATCCGGGCGGAATCATGCCCTTCATAGGAGGCGAGCCATTTGGCATAATCGGCGACTTTGTGATAGATGACGACCATATTCTGGGGTGTCGTCACAATAGTGCTTGGGGGTGGGGCCTTGGCGGTGCTGTCCGCTGTCGCGGTGGAGTCCTTGGCAGTTTCGCCGCCACCGGAACCACATGCGGTCAGGAGGATTACCCCTACGTATAATAGGGAGTTGTTGAATCTGAAAAGCTTCATCGGTTCTGAATTTAAGAGTTTAAAAAAGGGGGAAGAGGTATTAAATATAACCATAATAACAACAGTGCCAAATTTTTGTTGGAGCAGGTGCGGCGAGGTGCGAAGCGGAATGTGTATTTTATTTTGTAATTTTTCGTCATGGAAATCTTTGTCCGGCCGATGGTGGAGCGCGATCTTGAAGCGGCGAACCGTGTGATGCGGCTGGCTTTTGGCACGTTTTTGAATTTGCCCGATCCGATGCAGTTTATGGGGGATGCCGACTATGTGTATACGCGTTGGAGGGGCGATCCGGGGGCGGCTTTTTGCGCGGAGGTGGAGGGTGTGGTTGTCGGGTCGGTGTTTGTCGGGAATTGGGGAAGCGTTGGTTTTTTCGGTCCGTTGACGGTTCACCCGGATTATTGGGATTGTGGAGTGGCGCAGTTGCTGCTGGGGAAGGTGATGGAATGTTTTGGGCACTGGGGTACGCGGCATATGGGGTTGTTTACATTTGCGACGAGTTTGAAGCATGTGGGGTTGTACCGGAAGTTCGGGTTCTGGCCGAGGTTCTTGACGGTTGTAATGGAGAAGGAGGTGGGGAGTGGCGGCGTGGAAAAGGCGAGCGGGGTGGCGGCGGGTGGGGTAACCGGGGCGGGCGCGCCGGTGTGGACGAAATTTTCAGATGTACCGATTGCAGAGAGGGGGGAGATGCTGGACCAGTGTCGTGCTTTGACGGAAAAAATATTGGAAGGACTGGATGTAGGGGTGGAGATCCGATCGGTGGCTGAGCAGCGGTTGGGGGAGATCGTCCTGTTGTGGACCGGCGACGAGCTTACGGGGCTGGCTGTTTGTCATTGCGGCGCGGGGACGGAGGCGGGAAGTGGGGTTTGCTATATTAAGTTTGGGGCCGCACACGCCTTGCGGGGCGGGGACCCGGAGTTCCGGGGGCTTCTGGCGGCATGTGAGCAGCTGGCGGCGGAGCGCGGGTTGGGAAGGGTATCAGGAGGGGTCAATACGGCCAGGCAGGAAGCCTGGGCGGCGATGCTGGATAGCGGATGGCGCGGAAAGATGGTTGGTGTCGCGATGCAACGGCCCGGTGAGTCTGGGTATAACCGGCCAGGAGTTTTTTTGATCGATGATTGGAGATAATAAAAAAACCCTCACCGGAGGTGAGGGCTAAGGATTGTTTGGGCTTTATGACTAATTTTTCATGTCCGCTTGTACGAGTTCGCAATTGAATGTCACCTGGACGATCTGTCCCATGCCGGGAGGGCCGATGCCCCAATCGGAGATATACAACTTGCCGTCGGGGCCGAAAGTCATGGCGCTGGGCAGGCTTAAGCCGGTAACGATAACGTGTCGCGAGCCATTCGGGTCGATCCGGACGACTTCACCAAAGCCGGGCGTGAGTTCGTCGGCGCCGACCGTACATTCGAGCACATAAAGACGATTGTGGTTGTCAAAGGCAACTCCTAAAACCGTCGTCAGGTTGCTCGCAAAAAGGCTATATTTTCCATCAGGCGAGAGCTTGTATACGCCTGCCTGCCCCTCGACGATGGGAAATTTTCCCAGTGTTCCAAAGTAAAAACTGCCATCGTGCCAGACCATCGATGTCGGGCCGCGCCAGGTGTCACCGGTGCCGGGATTTGCGATCGAGAAATCTACAATCCGAGTGATCTTGCCGGTGGCGGGTGAGATCTTATCGATTTCCTGCTGGTTGGGTTCGGTGATATACAGATCGCTCCCCACGCTTGTCATGCTGTAGGGCGTTCCATCCGGTTCGAAATCGTCCGGGTCGGGGGAAGCAACCGGGTGTGTCATGAGGTATTCGCTGCAGTTGGCCACCTGTGTCCAGGAGTGGTCCGGGTTGACCCTGATGATACTATTCGGAATGTCCGGTACGGCATGTGAACAGCCGGCGCCTGCTATCACCGCGTATAGGGTGTTGCCGATAAACTGAACATCTGCGACGCCCTGAATGCCGCTACCAGCTGCGGCCTGCGTGATACTGGAGGGTAAATGGTCGACGAAGGTCGTACGCACGCCATTCCAATCGACACGAGAGATCCGGCTGCCGGTATCGGTGCCCATATAGGGGCCGACCGGCGGTACGACCTGAGGAATACAGTTGCTTGTGTTGGTCCCGCCGATGCCGGCTTCGGCAACGTATAACATTCCGTCCGGGCCGAACTTGAGACCGCGCGGGTCAGTTAAAACCGGTCGCGATCACCCTGACAGAGGTAACCGTACTATCGGGTCCGCCGCATACGGGCGTATCATCTTTGATGTGCTTGCCACAAAACGCAAATGGCGCCGTCATAAGAAGGACGGCACCAAATCCGCCACAAAGTTTTTTTTCTCATAAAAGTTTTTATTTATTCTGCTAAATGTAATCACTCAGGCAACCGGTCTTTTTCTATTTCGCTGAATGGATTGTGCCCATAATTACTTTCGTTAGACATTTGCCATCTGTCACCGAATCGGCTCTTTTTGCCGAAACCCGGGGAATTCCGTGAATTGGTCGGTATCTTTAAAAAAAAGCTTTGCGTTTACCATGTATTCATTTGTCTTCTCCAAAAAAATAGCGCCGAGGTTGGCGCGGCATTTTGTCTTCTGGGGAATGTATTTTGTATGCGTTATCCTAACGTATTTACCCCCGATCGGAGCCTGGGCACAAACTGACCCTCACCAAATCGGGATTGCCTTATTCGACGCGGTTGTGTATTGGCCGGTCTATCTTTTATCGGTGTATTCCGCCCTATATTTTTTTCTGCCAAGGTATCTCGGTGGCCGGAATAACCGATTTCTCGTGTTCTATGGGTTTCTTTTATTGGCCATATCGATCCCTGCCGGATATTTTATCACCAAAATGATCTTTAAAACACATGGCTATGGAGGGAATCGGCTCGACGTCCTGTCGATGGGTCTCCAGCACAGCATGGCCGATCTTATCGCCATTACCGGCGCAGCCGTCACGATCAAGATCCTGAAGGACTATTTCCTTCAACAGCGGGAAAACGAGCAGCTCGCCGTTGAAAATATCCGGAACAAACTCCAGTTGCTAAAAATGCAGATGCATCCGAGAATACTATTTGCTTCTTTGCATCGCATCCACGTAGAAATAGATCAGGGACCCGGCAGGCGCCTGAAATGATCTTAAAATTATCCGACCTCTGAGTTACTTGCTGTATGAATCAGAATCCGATCGTGTACCGCTAACAAGGAGGTGAAAATGATCGAAAACTACATCGCGTTGAAAAAATTGGAATATAAGGGTAGTATCGATATCCGGTTCCAGACCGGCGGCCAGCCGGGCGATCCGTCTATTACCCCCGGTCTATTCCTGCCCTTATTGGAGATTGGAATAGAACGGCCGGATGAAAGCCCGCGAAAGACTTCGGTAGCGATAGAGATCAGAGTGCGGGAGGGAACGTCTATTTCAGCCTGATCAACAATATGCCCGGGGAAGCAGATTGTAAAGGAACCGTCCGTACAGACAACCCTTAACGCGGTAAGAAAACGACTCCAAAGCTTCCACTATCAAAAATCAAAATTGGAAATTTTCCCCGCGGCAGACAGTCTTAAGATTGTAATGCAAACGGCAAAAATCTGATCGATGAGGATCTACAGACATCTTATTTTTTGGGTCGCCTGCTATCTGGTTGCGGCGCTCTCCTATCCGCCGCATGGGTCTTTTGGTCCCCCAAATGGGGTCGAGGTGGACGGCATTACCAAATATTATGAGATGGTCGGGATAAGATCCTTTTTTCACATCCTGTGTCAGATGATCTTTTGCTATCCCCTCCTTTATTTCCTGGTCCCGGCTTTTCTTTGGAAAAGGAAGTACTGGCAATTTGCGGGCATGCTGTTGCTTTTAGTTGGCGATCACTTCGCTGTTGAGATTTTCTATTTTCGCATTTATTTACAACCCGATCATGCGGGGGCTGAATTTTTACGTAAATTCCCTGGACCAAATTGCCAAGAACAGTGTTATCCAGAACTTCGAAGGACCGGCCTTTGATAGGCTTTCTGTTTATCTCATTGAAGCTCTTTAAGGACTGGCAGCAAAAACAAAAAGATAACCTCGATCTCAGAAAGGAAAATGCCAATGCCGAGTTGCTTTTGCTTAAGGCACAGATCCACCCGCATTTCCTGTTTAACACGCTGAACAATATCTATTCCTTTACCCTGGACGGATCCCCGCAGGCGAAAAAAATGGTGAGAATGTTGGAGGACATGTTGCACTATATGATAGAAGAATGTGAACAGCCGCTGGTGTCGCTGGAAAAGGAGATCGCCATTCTGAGGGATTACTTCGAATTGGAAAGGATCCGATATGGGAACAGCATCGACATGCAGGTTGAAATTGCGGGTGATTATCAGGAAAGGTCATTTCGCCATTGCTGATGATCCCTTTTGTCGAGAACAGCTTCAAGCATGGCACCAGCAAGATCCTGAGGGAGCCCTGGATAAAATTATTTATCCAGGCAGACGACGATGTGGTGCATTTTTCGCTGACCAATAGCAAGCCCGCAGAAGAAATGGTAAACCATAAGCGGGGCATCGGGCTGGCCAATGTGCGGAAAAGGCTGGAGCTGTTGTACCCGGCCGCGCATTTGCTTGTTATCGAAGCGACGAAGAATACCTATACGGTCAATATGCAAATCCCAATCACCCGCCAATGAACGGTAAAAAGATAAATTGCCTGGTCGTAGATGACGAACCGCCGGCGCTTTTGTTGATGGAGAAATACATCAACGCCGTCCCCCTTTTGCATTTAGCCGGCAAATGTGCCAATGCAGTGGATGCCATGTCGATCCTACAGCAGCGCCCCATCGACCTGATCTTTCTGGATATTCAAATGCCTCAAATCCTGGGGACGGACTTCATCCGAACGCTTGTTAACCCACCCAGGGTCGTTTTTACGACGGCATTCAGGAAGTTTGCGATTGAAGGCTTCGAGCTCGATGCCGTGGACTACCTACTAAAGCCTATCGCCTTCGAGCGGTTCCTGAAAGCGGTAAATAAGGTGATGAAATTGAATTTGCCGGTCGGACAGGGATTTCCGCAGGATGTAATCCCAAAGAAGGAACCGGAACAATCCTTTTTGTTCCTGAGGGCCGATCGAAAAAATCATAAAATCCAACTACATGAAATCCTTTTTATAGAAAGCCTCAAGGATTATGTCAAGGTAGTGACCAAAGACCGCACGATCGTTTCGAAACAATCGATTTCAGCGATTGAGGAGAGCCTGCCGGAAGACGCGTTTTTGCGCATTCACCGGTCCTTTATCGTTTCGCTCAGCAAGATCGAGTCGTTCACGGCGGGGGTTGTCCAGATTGGTAAATATGAATTGCCGGTTAGCCGAAGCTACCGGCATGAGGTGGAAAAGGTACTGAAGACATCTTGATTGGTCAACGGGGGGTCAGGGAATGCGGTGTGTCGGCCGGGGGAAACCGGGTTGGAAGCAGCTGGCGGAGATTGTACGAATTGTGCAGATGTGGGTTTTCGCGGTGGACTTGGATGGCGTCGGTCATGAGTTCGGTCAGGTGGGCGGGCGTGGTTTGGATCCGGGCGTTGATGAGGAGGTTGGCACTGGCTGCGGGGTGGACCGGGAGATGGGTTGGGGTTCGGTCGGTGGTTCCGGTTGAGGTGAAGCTGATCTTCGTCGCGCCGTCGATCAGGCATTTCAGATGGCCGATCGGATGGGTGGTTTGGCTGAGGCGGGTGAGCAGGCCCAGCGCGGCGTCGTGGGCATTGAGTGCCGGACTTTCGATCACCAGTTGTTGATCGAGCCAGGCCAGTTTGGCTTCGCCCGCTCCGTAGCGTTCATAATCGATATTGAGTGAGGGGAGGGTATTCGATTGCGGGGATAGTTGTTCCAGGGTTTGTAACCAACGGAGAATGTGTTCCGAGTTGAAGGAGCTCTGATATAGGATGGTTTTGGTGGGATAGTGTTTCGCCAGTAACTGGCGGACGGATGTCAAGTTGTTTGTCAGGTCGATTTTGCTGACAACGATTACCTGGGCCTCCTCCAATTGCTTCAAATAGATGTACCGGACGGCGGGGTCGAAGGCGGTATGATCTTCCAGCAGATCGGGTAGTAGATTGGCATCGGCAAAGACGGAGACGGTGGGGTGCGACCCGGGGTATTTTTTCAGGAGAGGTTTTAGTACGGTGGCGACGAGGTCGGTACAGGAACCGACGGACTCCGCGAAAATGATGGCGGGGTCGGGTGGCGGGTTGGGTGGCGGCGGGGTCGGCGGGGGGATCTGGTGCGGCAAGCGATTGGATGCAGCGATCGAGGTCTTTATAATTACAACAAAAACAACCGTTGGTTACTTGTCTTGAGGGGAGGCCGAGGTGTTCGAAGAACGCGCCGTCCACGAGCTTTTCTCCCTGGTCGTTGCTGATGACGGCGGTGGGGATACCGTCTTTGCACTAACAGGTGGCAGGCATGTTGGATGGCGGTCGTTTTGCCGCTGCCTAGAAAACCGCTAAGGAGATGGAATCTGCGGGGAGCTGGCGATGACGGCATTCGATCGACGACGTCAAATGTAAAATCGTCGTCGGCGTTTTCGTCTCCTTTGTTTATAAAGATCTTTTTGGTTTGCCCGGGTTCGAGACCTTCCAATTGCGTCTGCAGGACGGGCGAGATGGCGGAGGAGCCGTGCAGTAGGTAGCTTGTTCGTGGTTTCGAGCAGCTCTCCCCGGCCATTTCTCATGGTATAATGTATCGTAACGATTGTGTTCTTTTCGATCATGCGATGACGGTCTTTTCGATGGGGATGGTTCCGTAGGCGGTGTGGACGGTCGCCTTTCCCTGTTGCAGGCGGACCGTTCCGAAGCCGGTGGCCGTAGACAGGAAACACGTGAAATCACCGATCCTGGAATCGACGTAGAGTGTGCGGTCGACAGCATCGTAACGCAGCCCCGTGAGGCCCTGAAGCAGACCATAGCTGGACATGGCCCTGGCGTACCAGTGGCCGCATTCATATTCATTGAATGGGTTTCGGATCCTTCCGTCGTATCGATTGCGCGCCAGTCGAACGATCTCAAGGCCTTCGGCAACCTTGCCCATCAGCATGAGGTGCGACGCGACGTGGTATTCGATGCCCGTCCATACTTCATCGCTATAGGGGAAAGGAAGGGAAAGCTTGCCGCCTTTTGGCCAGGTGCAAACCAGCAGGCCGCCTTCGTGACCGAGGGCATATGCGGGGCGTTGCGGATTGGCGTGTTCGCTGAGGTCTTTGCGGAGATTGTATTTATAGATGGCGAGCAGGTGGGACTTTATTTTGTGTGGGTCGAGAATATCGGGCAGGCTGCACATCCGGGCGATCCAGGCGCCGAGGACGCCGTCGCTGAGGCAGCCTTTGCCGTATTGATATTTTGGGCCCTCCTTTTGGAGGAGCGCGACGGCTTCGGGGGAGTAATCGCCACCATATGACTTTGCCGTTGCGGGATCAGGAGCGTTGAGACCCTTGTATTGGATGTCCTGGATGAAAAATTCTCCGTCATAGAGGGTGCTCTCCATGAAGAGGCGGCCTTTTGCATAAAGATCGCTGTAGTCCTGCGTGTTTTCCTTTAAATGGGCGCCCATTTCGGTTATCGCTTTAAGGGCTCCGAGGTAAAAGCCGGTGCAAAGGGCATCGGGCCCCCAGAATTCGATGTCATAGGTGTTGTGATGGGGCTCTTCGACTACTCCTTTCCGGCGGGGGTCCCATTGGCGGATGCAGAAATCCATGCTTTGTTTGACCTTCTGGTAGATGTTGGCGAGCCATTCGTTATCGCCGCTGATCCGCCAGTCGCGGTAGACTTTCATGATTCCTCCGAGCTGGCCGTCGGCGGCGGCGTAGAAATCGTGCCCGGTGGGGCTGATGGGCAGGTTGGCGCGGAAGTTCTGGTGCCCTTCGTCGCTCTGGTCAACAAAAAATTCGGTATGCCGCATGGAACGTTCCAAAGCGGGGAACAGATGACACATGGCCTGTGCATAGTTCCAAACATGGGTACAGGAGCCGTTGCAGCAGCCCTGATCGTCCCCGCAGCCTTCCCAGCCCCAGAAAAGGCCATCTGTTTGTCTCAGGGTTGTCGGGGACTTGAGAATAGTCAGATTGGCGGCCACTGCTTCGATGACTTCCGGGGGCAGCGTGCTCGAGTGAAAAGCTTCTTTGAACAGGGTTGTCTTGTGTTGGAGATCTGCGTAGTTGTTCCGCCAATAGTCAGCAACTGCGAAAATGTCAGCGAATTTTGCGCTATACCAGGGCTGGTACGTATCTGACGACGGCAGGCTGTGCCCGATGTGCAGCGTGGAATGGGGCGAATACCACGACAGCATCACGCGGATGGTTTTGGCAGCGCCGGGTCCCAGGGAGAGGGGTAGGAAGATCGACGCGCCGGGGGCGCCTTTGTCGACAGGGGCGGTGTCTTTGGTCCTGCCTTCTTTTACCGTATTCCAGGCCATGGTAAAGGGGTCCCACCATCCGCCGCGGAACCAGCAGTGGTCGACGATCGTCGTGGGGTCGTCGGTAAAGATCGCGAAGCTGGAATCGTTTGCCTGAAGCGCAAAACCATTGGCTAAGGCCGCGATGCGGTTGTCTTTATCGTCTTCGATGAGAAAGTTTTTTGCGTTGACGGAAAAGATCGCATCGGCGTGGAGCTTTCCTTTGTTGACAAATGTATATTCCAGTGCGCCTACCGGAAGGCTGGAATTGTCTTCGTCGGTGGGAATGAACGGGCTCCAGCCGGTGATGGTAACCTCAATGGGAATATCCTTGTCTGTCAACCAGATGGTGGCCGAAGGGAAGTTGGACGTAAAGACGGCGTTTGTGAACCGGGGTAAACCGTATGTGGCGCCGGATTCTCCGTTGCCGGTGCCGGGCGGCCCAAAAAGTTTCCAGGTGGGCACAGGGCCCTCGAGGACTTTGGAGCCGTTCGTGAGACCTTTTACGGATAGCGCGGCAAACAGGGCGGGTTCGTTGTAAATTTCGGGGCGATTGCGAACGCTCAGGTGGGAGATTGCCCCGGTACCTTCAAGGCAGAACATCCCCGCGCCGAGGCCGCCAATCGGAAAGGCGATTCGGTTGAGGTTTTCCCCGGTGTAAGGAGTGTTGTGGGGGCGAAGTGGGGAACCGGGGGATTGTTCGGATGGGCTCTGCGGGCTCTCCGGATGCGTGACGTTCGTGGGGTTGAGGAGGGCGGCGGGGGCAGCGGCCACGCCCAGGCTTCCCGCGGTCAATGTTTTGAGGAACTTGCGTCTGCCGGTTTCTTTTCTCATGGCGTTTTATGATTTTCTAAGATAAGCGTCGGTTTTATCCAGCCAGTCCTGGCGGGGAGGGGCCCAGGTGTCGACCTCTTCTACTTCACCGATCATCAGCGCTTCATGCGGCAGGTTTGAGGGAATGACTACTACGTCTCCCGGGTCCAAATCCATGACCTGGTCCTTGTTTTCTCCAAACCAGAAACGCATTTTTCCGGATATGCACTGCGTTACCTGCTCGTGGATATGGGAATGCAGGGGCACAACAAAACCGTCCTTGAATTTGATCCTTGCGATCATGAGTTTTTCCCCCCAAACGAGCTGGCGCGACATCGAAGGGTTTACAGTCTCGGCGGGAACCGAATCCCAATTCAGCTTGCTGACCATAGTGGGTGAATTTTAGGCTGAATGTAAAGAATTACCGCTGATATTAACTATATTGAGGCAACGGGGTACAACCCCGCCTAAATGAGCCCGAAAAACGTTCTTTTCTTTCTGTTCTGTGCTGCTGCAGCCTTTCCCTCTTGTCATAAATCCGGCGGATCTTCTTCCGGTCCGACCATTTATACAGCCGGCGAATGGGGCAATACAACATATAATGTCGCGGCTTACTGGGTAAATAACCGGCTGGTCTCCCTGACGGATACGCTGCATGTGTCGTTTGCCCGCGCGGTTTATGCCACCGGTAATGACGTCTATGTGGCGGGGACGATCGGGACCATTGGAAACGCCAATTCCAATATCCCTGTTTATTGGAAAAATGGCCAGGAGGTCCGATTGGATTCGGCGAATTTCGATGCCATCGCGAATGCAATCGTTGTGGCGAATGGAAATGTCTATGTGGCCGGGGAAGACTACGGCTATGCCGCCTTTTGGATAAATGGGCAGGGGAGCATCGTGAATGGCGCTTTTGTCAGTTCTGCGATCAGTTCTATGGCCGTTTCCGGGACCGATGTCTATCTGCTTGGAATTGACAGCCTGCGAAATCCGTGTTTTTGGAAGAACGGGCAACTGACCGAATTGCAAGGGGCTAATATCTCTGCCTCTGCGATCGCCGTTGAGGGGAATGACGTATACATCGCCGGTCAGCAGATCGACACCATAACGAACAATTGGAAGGCCGTACTCTGGAAAAATGGAATATTGACCTCCCTTTCGGACGGCAGCCTGGATGTGTTGATCAATTCTATTGCCGTCGATGATACAGACGTTTATATCTCCGGTAACACCCAGGTGGCGGGCAGTGGCTACAGAGCTTCGGTCTGGAAGAACGGGCAGCTTTTGTCGCTGGCGGCGGGGTCTTCCGATCTTTTGTATGGGTGGGGGGTCGCCGCGGTAAATGGGGCCGTCTATGTTGGCGGCAATGTGTCGGCGCCCGGGCAGGTGATTGCGGCGTATTGGTCGGCGAATGGGGTGGTGGAGCTGGATAAAAATCCGGCGCAGTCTAGTACGGTCTGGGGGATTTTTGTGAAGTAGCATAGCCGTAGATCACAAAGGCGATCCCGCTTACCCCGAGGGATTCAAACACGCTCGACAATTCATTGCCCATATCGGACGCCGGGGCAGCTACTGCCCGGGGTATATGGAGGATCAGGAACCAAATAAAAACCATGATTCCCAGAAGTAGACTGATCGGTTTGACTTTTATGCGGAACAGGATCGAAATACCCGCGCCGATCAGCGCGACAGCGGCAAAATAAGTCCAGAAAAGATCACCCGGAATCCACGCGGGAACAAGTTGCCTGACGCCCTGGGCATATAGAAAATGCTCGAACCCAAAGATGACCAGCATGATCGAGTAAAAAATCGCGGCCCATGGGGATGAATACTTTTGGCCAGGCGCCGGGCATCAGGAATACCCGCAATGAGGAATGCGCCGCCGGAGATATTCAACTCCTTTAATGCGTTGTTCCATGCGCCGAGCTGGCTCCTGTTCGGATCGACGAGCAGTTCGAATGGAAGATAACTGAAGATGAACAGGGCAAGGAGGAGGCTGCCGAGGGCGAGCATGGCGATCCGAACCCCTTTCCGGAGTAAAAGGGTGGCGGCAGTTCCGATCAGGATAATGCTGAAAATGACGGCGATGAGCGTGTGGCCTGGTATCGGCGATGCCCATGCCGGGACAAATACGGGGCGTGGGTCCGAATAATACAACTGCTGGCCCGCGAGGCCGATGAGGCAAATGGCGAATGCCCATTGTCCTGCTTTTGCAAGCGTTTTCATCCGAAAATTAGTTTTGTGTCACCCAAAATACAGAATCCCTGTGGCTGCGCGTGCTACGGCTTTGTACAAGTTTGAACAAGTTGGTTCAATGGGTTCTTTTTTGTAAATTTAATCACTTGGAAAAAATGACCATGCATCTTTGCGCGCGAACATGAGCAAACTTACCCCACAGGAAAAGGCGGAAAGAACCTATAATTACACGGCGGATTTTTTTGATGATCCGGCGCTTGGTTTTTGGGACCGGGCCGGAAGGCGGACGGTCGAGCTGTTGGACTTGCGACCCGGCATGCGGGTGCTGGATGTTTGCTGCGGGACAGGTGCTTCTGCGCTACCGGCTGCGGAGGCGGTTGGTGCTCGGGGGAAGGTTATCGGCGTCGATCTGGCGGAGGGATTGCTGGAGCTCGCGAAGAAGAAGGCGGCGGCGCTGCGGTTGGAGCAGGTCGAATTTGTGAAAGGGGATATGACCGCGCTGCCATATGAGGACGGGAGTTGGGATGCGGTGATCATCGTGTTCGGGATCTTCTTCGTGCCGGATATGGAAGACCAGGTGCGGAAACTTTGGCGTTTGGTGCGGCCGGGGGGTAAGTTGGCGGTGACTACGTGGGGTTCAAGATTTTGGGAGCCCGCTTATGCGGAGTGGAACTCCGTGCTTACAAAGCTGGCGCCGGGGTTGGTAAGCGAATTCAACCCCTGGGATCGGATTACGTCGGTGGAGGCGGTTCAACGGTTGATCGATCTGGAGGGTAGCAAAGTGGGTGTTTATGCCGAGGAGTCGGTGCAACCGCTTGGGGGTCCGGAAGATTTCTGGCGTGTCGCGATGGGGAGCGGTTTGCGATGGCCGATAGAACAGCTGGGGCCGGAGAAGGCGATGATATTTAAAAACCAGCTCGTCGAACGATTGACGTCGCTGACGGGAATCGAGACAAATGTAATTTATGGGGTTGCGGATAAAATCCGGGATTGACCACTTATTTCCCTGAATTCGGATAGTTGACCCCGGGGCCGAAGAAACATTCGTAGGCGACGATTTTTCCATCCTTTAACTTGAAGCAATCGCAGTTGCGGAATAATTTGCCGTTGTTTGTGTAACCGTTTGTGATGACGAAAGCGTTATCCCCGTTGATGACGAACTTATCGACGTTAAAACTCTTGATATTATTGCAATTCGGCCAGCACCGTTCTTTAAAGTTTGCAACGGAGATGTGATCATCGAGCGGGCTGGAGAAGGTAAAGCCGTCTGCAAGAACGCCCTGGATCATATTCCAATCTTTTTTCTCGAATGCCGTATAGTAGGCCATAATAGCCTTTACGTTTGGATCATTTGGGGTCGCTCCTATGGGTTCGGATGAAGGCTGTGCGAAGCTGGTGCGGGAGGTCAGGAGAATGCCTGCCAGCAGGATTCCGGCTAAGACGGTACTCATTTTCATACATTTATGTTTTGGTGTCGGGGAAAATTAGGATAATCTCCCGCGCGTTCGGCGAGTTTTCAACGAATAGGCCCGTCGACCGTACAGACGACAGGGTGAAACGGATGATCACCGAAATTAGGGAGCTTTTGACGGCGAAAATCCCCCTTTTAGTTTTGGAAATGGCTTATTTTAAGGTCATTAATGAAAAAAGTTTCTTACAAACGGATATTGCTGCATGTTGCGTTCTGGCTGGCCTATCTTGCGCAGGACATCACGCTGATCTATCTGTGGGACAAAGACAAACATCCGGGGGTTTCGATCAGCCGTCAATTGATGTTCGCCTTTTTGAACAGTGCAAGCTCGCTTATCCCGAAATTGCTTTTTTGCTATTATGTGCTTTATTACAATCTTCCCAAACTTTTAAATAGCAAAAAGGAAAGGAACAAAATACATTGCCCAGCTCCTGTCTGGCGCTTCTTTTGACCACGATCGTTGTACCGGGTAATGGCCATATACTTTCAAAGTCCGGTGATCTATAAAAAAACGGTCAACTTTGGTCCTTTTTTCAGCATCGGGTGGTATTTACAAATGCTTGCGGATATCGGCTTTGCATCGGGTGCGGCGATTGTGATCAAGCAATTCAGGCTTCAGCTGGCGGACAAGGAAAGGGAAAAGAATCTCATCAAGGAGAAATTGGAAACCGAGCTGAAGTTCCTGCGGAATCAGACGAATCCTCATTTTCTTTTCAACACCCTAAACAATATCTACGCCCTCGCAAGAAAAAGGTCCAATGAGACCGCGGATGTCGTGATGAAACTGTCAAAGCTGCTTCGGTTTATGCTGTATGAAACCGGATCGGCACAAATCAGGATCATCGATGAGATCAAGGTCCTCGATGATTATATTGAATTGGAGAAGCTGCGATATAATGACCGGCTTACGATCGGTTTTGTGCGGGAAATTGACAATGAGAACGAACGGATAGCGCCCCTGCTGCTCATCCCGCTTGTGGAGAACGCTTTTAAGCATGGTGCGAGCGAAAGCAGGTTCGACTCCTTTATCAACCTGGAAATGATCCTGCAGAATGGGATGCTGGAATTCAGTATCTCCAATTCAAAAGAGTACAACGGAAAAAGGCTCAACGATGAAAATATAGGGCTTACGAACGTTCGCAGGCAACTGGAGCTTTTGTATAAAGATTATGAAGTTTCAATAAAATGTGAGGACACCGTCCATATGGTGTTTGTCAAAATAAATCTCAGGGAACATGCAAACTTATAACTGCATTATAATCGAGGACGAGCCATTGGCTGCGGAGGTTTTGCAGGATTATATCAGCCAGGTGCCTTTTCTGAAGCTGGTCAGCAGTTGCAGTGATGCGTTCTATGCTATGGAGAGCCTCCAGTCAAACGATATCGATCTCATGTTCCTGGATATTCATTTGCCGAAAATGAAAGGGCTTGACCTGATCAAGGTTCTTAAAAATCCACCGAAGATCATCATTACTTCTGCTTACCAGGAATATGCGTTGCAAGGGTATGATTTCGACGTGGTGGACTATCTGCTAAAACCGATTGAGTTCAGCCGGTTCCTGAAAGCGGTAAACCGGATCGTGCAAGCCAAACAGACTGTCGTGGCTGCCCGGCCCGTTGTCCAGTCCGGCGGAGCGGGTTTATTTGTTCTTTAATGTCGGGAAGAAAAAGGTAAAGGTATTTCTTGACGAGATCCTTTATATCGAAAGCATGAAGGAGTATATCCGGGTGAATACGAAGGTCAAGAGCGTGCTGACCAAATTCAAACTGACCCAGGTGGAGGAGCTGCTGAGCGAAAATAATTTTTTGCGCATCCACCGGTCTTTTATCGTCGCGAAGGATAAGATCGAGGCTTTTAGCGCGACGGAGGTCGAAATGGCGGGGAAGCGGCTTCCCATCGGGCGGAGTTATAAGGAGCTCGTGCTTCGCGAGTTGGAAGGTTAGGCTCGTGCTTCGCGAGTTGGAAGGTTAGCGCCCTCCCAAATGCAGCCACTTATGTACGAATTGCAAATATGCGACGGAATCGGGTATCAATCACTTCTACAAGGTTACCCGTAGAATAGTCCAATCCGATGTGACTTGTTCGAATAATTTTATTGCGGGGTCACATTGTTCACCAAAACTAATCTATTTTATGAAACTTCTTAAAGCCCTGGCAGTACTTGCCTGTGTGCTTCTTTGCGTTTCTGCAAACGCGCAATCGCGCCAAATCAGAGGTAAGATCACGGATTCGCTCAAACAGCCAGTACCATTTGCATCGGTCACGTTAAAGGGACTGAGGGTCGGGGTCAGTTCGGATGCGGAAGGAAACTTTTCCATCAAAGCCCTGGATGGGCAGGTACTGCTGGTTACGGGGACGGGTATTGCGCCCCAGGAGGTTCGGATCGGTGCCGAGAGTTATTATGTCATCCAGGTTTCGCACCGGAGCGCCAACCTGAGTGAAGTGGTTGTCACCACGGCGCTTGGGATCAGAAGGAGCAGAAATTCGCTGCCCTATGCGGCGCAGCAGATCACCGGGGATGATCTTACCAAGACGGTTACTACAAATGCCATTGACAATCTTTCCGGCAAAGTCGCCGGTCTCGAGATCACTTCGAGTAATGCGATGGGCGGGTCGACGAATGTTGTGCTGCGGGGTTTCAAATCGCTGACGCAAAGCAACCAGGCGCTTTTCGTCGTGGATGGCGTACCGTATGATAACAGCAGCTATACCGGCAGCGGTTATGATTTCGGGAGCGCGGCGGCGGACATCAACCCGGATGACGTCGCTTCGGTGAGCGTTCTGAAGGGAGCGGCCGCTTCGGCGCTGTATGGCTCGAGGGGATCAAACGGGGTCATCCTTATCACGACCAAAAAAGGAGTAACGCGCAAAGGACTTGGGGTTACGGCGAGTTTTGGCGTCAGTCTGGGCAGTCTCGATCCCAGCACGTTACCGTCCTATCAGACCCAGAACGGGGAAGGATATGGAGCGGACGGATATTTTGATCCGGGCAACCCCAACTATGGGTTTTATTATCAGTCCATACCTGGCGTAAACGGTGGAAATCCGATATCCATTCCGGCGACCAATGATGATGCCGCCACCGGGCCTGCGTATGATCCCAAAATGATGGTGTATAACTGGGACGCTTTTTCGCCATTTGATCCTAACTTTCATAAGGCGACGCCCTGGCAGCCGGCGGCTCACCACAATCCCCAGGACTTTTTCGTGACGCCGGCGACCACGACAGAAAATATCACTGTGCAGGGCGGCGGTGCAATGGGTACGTTTAAATTGGCTTATACCCGCGACGACTCGAAAGGCTTTATCCCGAATTCCAATATCAAGAAGGATCTATTCGATTTTGGGGCCACCTATAAGGCATCGGAGAAAGTAACGTTTGACGGAGGGCTGAATTTTGTCAATGAATCTGCCACCAACCGATATTTGTTCCAATACACGGCTACGACGAATCCGATGACCGACTTTCGCCAGTGGTGGCCGACCAATGTCGATATCCAGGCGCAGAAACATGATTATCTGGCGTCCGGCGGGACAAATGCCACCTGGAATTGGAATCCGTCTGATTATGCGACGAATGACGCCAGCAGCGTCGGGCTTCCCGCCTATCACAATAACCTGTATTGGTTCGCTTACCAGAATTATGAAGCTGATTCCAGGCAGCGGTATACCGGTCATGCGAAGATAAACATCGCTTTTACGGATTATCTGAATTTGACCGGCGCTGTTTCCGATGACTACTATACCCAACTCATCGAGACGCGATTTAATGTCGGCAGCGTTGAGCCCTCTGCCTACAACCGGACAAATTCTTCTTTTAACGAAACAAACTTCAATCTTCTGTTGAACTTTAACAAGAACATCGGGAACAATATCAACCTGAAGGCGTTGGCGGGCGGCAACGTTCAGAAGGATAATATTCCGCAGATCTCTGCATCGACGAACGGAGGGCTTATCCTGCCCGGATTCTGGTCGTTGTCCAATTCACTCAAAGCGCCAAATGCGCCGGCGGAGTCCGATTTACGAAAAGAGATCAATAGTGTCTTTGGTGGGGTAACGCTATCGTTCAAAGATATGGTCACGTTGGATGGAAGCCTGAGAAGGGATCAGTCTTCCACCTTACCGACGGCCAACAATACCTACTACTATCCGTCGATATCGGCTAACCTTATTTTCTCCAAGCTGTTGCCGGAAACCGCCGGGTGGCTGTCGTACGGCAAGGTATGGGCGAACTATGCACAGGTTGGCGGAGACGCCCCATATTATGATGTATACAATACCTATTCTTTTAATACACCGATCAATGGCCAGCCGGTTATGGTGTCGGGTACGCAAAACAACAATCAATTCCTTGTGCCCGAGAAGAACAAGACTTACGAGATCGGGTTAGAAACGGAATATCTTCAAAACCGGATTGGATTCACCGCGGATTATTATCATTCGATCCAGAGCAACCAGATCCTGCCGATCCGTATTTCAACCGCTACGGGCTACACGGCGTACAGCGTAAACGGGGGTGCGGTCCAAAACCAGGGGGTCGAAGCTACGGTTCGGCTGACGCCGGTTAAGAACAGGGATTTCACCTGGAACGTGATGGTCAACTGGAGCAAGAATATCAATAAGGTTTTGTCGCTTTATGGAGGCCAGCCTTCCTTCGTCGTCGGCGCCTATCAGAACTCTATCCAGGTTGTTGCCGAAGTTGGGAAATCCTATGGGATTATCCGTGGAACGGATTATGTCTATTTGAACGGGCATAAGGAAGTGGACACGACGGGGCATTATATGATCGCCGCGAATACCCGTTCGGATATCGGGAGTGTAGCGCCTGACTGGATTGCTGGCATTAATAACAGCTTTACGTACAAAGGATTCACGCTTAGCTTCCTGATCGACATCCATCAGGGCGGCGATGTGTATTCGCTGGATATGGACTATGGTTCCTTTTCGGGGTTGTATCCGAGGACGGCAGGGTTTAATGACCTTGGGAATCCTGTCCGGTCCCCCTTGTCTCAGGGGGGAGGGACCATCCTGAAAGCGGTAACTCCGGATGGGAAACCCAACACGCATCGGATCGATGAATCGAATCTTGATTTCGGCGCCTGGTCGTATGGGTCTATTGGTAATGGAGAATCCAACCGGGAATTTGTGTACAGCGCGAGCTATGTGAAGTTGCGCGAAGCAGCCATTTCCTGGTCTTTTCCGAAAAGAACGATCGAAAAGCTGGGGGCGGTTCAGGGGATAGACCTGTCGTTGGCCGGTCGAAATCTGTGGATCATCCACAAGGATTTACCGTATGCCGATCCGGAGCAAGGGCAGGCGGCGGGGAATGCATCGGTTGGTTTTCAAAACGGGGCTTACCCGACTGTCCGGAATGTGAGCTTTATCGTCAAGGTTAAATTCTAAAATCACTAAAGATGAAAAATATAATTTCAATACTAGCGGGGGTGGCGCTTTTGGCGTCCGGCTGTACAAAGCCGCTGGGTTCGCTGAATGTCGACCCCAAGAGCACTACGACCGGACTACCGACCGCGATCTTTACACAGGTGCAAAAGAGTTTCTCGGATAACAATGCGACTACGAACATAGCCGTTGCGCCATTCCGGGTCGTTTCGCAGGAATGGACCGAGAATTCCTATGTATACGAAGCGATCTACGATTTCGCGGTGTATGACTGTCCCGATGGTTGGTGGAACAGCATGTATGTCAACGTTATTCATAATCTTGAGCAGGCCAAGACGGCTTTTCCGGTGAACTTCCCGGGCACGCAAGGCGCGCTTCGGAATTGTCTGGACATCAGCGATCTGTTGGAAGTCTATGCCTATAGCGAGCTTGTGGCCACCTTTGGCGACATCCCGTATACCCAGGCGGAGAAGGCGTCTATTCCGTTTCCGAAATATGATGCTGCTGCCACCGTTTATACCGACTTGTTGCTGCGGATAGACAGTTGTATCGCCGGGTTGGATGTAAATGAAGGCGCGATGGGCAGCGCGGACCTGGTCTATGGAGGAAATGTGGCGCAATGGCTGAAATTTGCGGCAAGTCTGAAGTTGAGGATGGCGATGTTGCTGGCTGACGTAGACCCCACTACCGCTTCTACAAAAGTGAATGAAGCGATCACGACCGGGGTTTTTCAGTCCAATAGCGACAATGCGCTCTTTTCCTATGATCCGGCATCGCCGACGAATTCGAATCCGATCTGGCAGTCGATCGCGTATAGCGGGAGACATGATTTTGTGCCCGCGAACCTGCTGGTGAGTACGATGGTGGGGTGGAATGATCCGAGGCTTCCGTATTACTTTACGCAATATAACGGCGGATATACCGGCGGGACTCCGGGGCAGGGGAATGGGTATGGGTTATTTTCAGATTTTGGGACCGCATTGTATACAGCGTCCCTGCCCGCCGATCTGCTTGATTATCCGGAGGTACAATTTTATCTGGCGGAGGCGGCGGAGCGCGGATTTATTGCGGGGCCGGCGACTACCTATTATAACAATGCGATCACGGCCTCCATACAGTTCTGGGGCGATAATAACGCCGGCGATGCGACGGCCTACCTCGCGCAGCCTTCAGTGAACTATGCTACGGCGACGGGGACATGGCGGCAGAAGATCGGTTACCAGGAATGGATCTCTTCGTATAACCGGAACTGGGAATCCTGGACGCTGATCCGACGGCTGGGTTATCCGGATATTGATGTCGTAAGTCCGCCGGTTGGGGCTGTGTCCAATTTCCCGTTGCGGCTCTATTACCCGATCAATGAGGTGAGTTCGAATCCGGTTAACTGGGCGGCGGCAACCAAGAACCTGCCGGGGGGGCAGGATGTGGTGTCGGCGAAATTGTTCTGGGAACAATAGGGGGACCGGGATTTCGGGTCCTCTGCGGATCATGGATAGGTTTTTTCTAAACCGGTGGCGAAAGAAATCCGGGTCGATTTTGTCGCGGCCTGATTGGTGATAAAGCTGAGCCAGGGGCCGTAGTGCATTCCGTTGACATTCCCGATGGAAAATTGAGTTAGGGTGAAGGCGGCAAAGTTTGTGCCTTTGAGCAGTTTGGGGTTCTGATTCGCTAGTAAGGTCAAGGGATGCTGCGTGCCGCTGTCCGCCGGCGAGTAGATGAACATGGATATTAAGCTGTCGCGCCAGGTAGTGGCGTAAAAGGTAGGCTGGGCGCCGGGGAAGGAGACGGTGAAATTATTGTTGGAGGTGGAGGAGACGTTGAAATCGGATTCCTGGAAGAACGGCAGAGTGAGGGGGACGCTGTTGGTGTAGCAGTAATAGAAGATCCCATCGCTACTGGCGTCGCTGCCGGTTGCGTTTAGCTCGTATTTCTGGACAGGGATGTTGGGGTATTCGAAGTCGACACCGGTCGTGCTTGGAGGAGCGGCGGAGATGTCGGTAAATGAAATGATTTTGGTCAGGTCGGTTGTATCCGGAATGCCGATGAATGTGGAATATAGCGAGTTAATGGTGAAGGGTTGGGGTCGGTTGAAGGTCAGGGAAAGGGCGGTATCCATGTGGGTGCAATCGACGGTATCTAACGCGTTCACCTGCATGTGCAGGTTATAAAGACCGGCGGAGGGAAGAAGCAAATAGGCATAGTTGCCGGCATAATTACCGTAGTTGATATGGATAGCATTACTGGCCGGATAGGTCAATGATCCGCTAAAATCATTCCAGGGAAAATTTGAAAAAAGAAACTCGGGTGAAATGCCATATGTAAGAATCCCGGGAGGAATACTGTCGTAGTAGATTGATGCCGGGGTGGTCGCCGGTGTTTTCAAGCCATCAACGATCGTGTAGTCATAGAAAGACAGCGCCGTAATTCTAGAAGCGTTGACACTCTTGTAGCAATTGATCGTGTAATAAGCACCGCCGCCGGGCAAAACCGATGTGACATCCACGAGGGTATCGTTGGTCTTAAGGGCGGCAATCACGGCGTCGCCGGTGACTACCAGTGTGTCCAATAGTACGGCGCCTCCGGGCTCGCTGACAATCAGCTCAAATTGTATTCCCGAGCCAGGGTAGGTCAGATTGATGTTCATCGTTCCGACGGTTGGTGGGGGGGGCGGGGGTGTCGTGTTTGAATTTCCGGGTTTTGAACCCGTCTTGCCGCAGGCGAAGAATATTACGCATAAAATGAAAGCACAATGGTAGTTAAATGGTTGACGGGTCATGGTTATGGTGGTTTAGGGTTGGCTCAAAATACGTAAAAGGCTCGATATTTAAAAGTTCATATATTTAGTGTGGTCTAAATATGTTGAATTTATGAAAGGGATCGGGCTGCTTGTAATTGCTTCGCTCTTTTTGGTCCGGGTGGAGGCGCAAAACAGTTCGGGGGCGGCGGCGCAAGGTCCGACGAAGCAGGATTATGCGCGGGCAGTTGCTTTTTTGTGGCCGAACGTCAATAATAAAAAAGCTTATAATCTTTTTTTGCGCGCGAACTGGTTTCCTGACAGTTCGGGGTTTTGGTATGTGACGCAGAGCAAGGAAGGCAAGACCTACCAAAAATGGCTAAAAGCCGACCACTCCATTCACCCGATCGTGTCGGCTGACACCGTGACGATCAAGGCGGCAAAGCATGGAAATCCCTTTGAGGAGAAGTCGCCGGACGGGAAATGCATTGCCTATTTCAGTCAGCATAATCTTTATGTGCGATCGACGGAAACGGGGGTTTCCAGGCAATTGAGTACCTCTGGAGGACCCGATTATGATTATGCTTCCTATTATGATTGGGGCGAAATCATCGTGGGTGAGAATGGGACGCGGCCGCCTCATTTCAGCGTAAGCTGGTCGCCCGATTCCAAATGGATCCAGACGTATATCTGCGATGTTCGGTCGGCGAAGAAAATGTATCTGCTCGACTGGAGCGTGGATACCTTGTACCGGGCAAGGTTATTGTCGTATTACCGGGGTTCTCCCGGCGATACCGACATGGTGTATATGACCCCGGTTTATTTTAACGTAGGATCGGGTGAGGAAATACGGAGAGACGAGTTCCGGAATGTGAATGCGGTGTCTTGTGATTGGTCGAAAGAAAGCGGGGTTGGTTATGTCGAGGAACAGGTCCGGGGGTATCAGCATGTGAATTTATATCGGTATGATCTCAATGGACGAAATCTTGACAAAATATATAGCGAATCGAGTTCGACGAACATTGATGGATACCGTTCCGAGGCGATCGAGGAATTGGGGAAGATCCTGCTGATCTCGGAGAAGGATGGCTGGAGGCAATTGTATCTGCTGAATATTAAGGATCATGCGGTAAAACCGATTACGAATGGGGCGTGGTATGTGAATGATGTTCTTTTTATCGATAAGAAGAAGGGAAGGGTGCTTTTCACGGCGAGTGGCAGGGAACCGGGTCGAAACCCCTATTTTCAACATGTCTATACAGTCAACCTGGATGGCAGCGGGTTAAAACTGCTGACACCGGAAAATGCGAATCATAGCGTTTCGGTGTCGCTGGATGGAGATTATTTTGTCGATAATATCTCTGCGCTGGATGAGCCGACGCGGACGGTGGTGCGGCAGAGTAAGACAGGTAAAATCCTTGAGGAAATAGGTGAGGCCGATATTGGGGGGTTGATGGAGCTGGGGTATCGTTTTCCGGAGGCTTTTACGGCGGTTGGTCGCGACGGCGTTACACCGATCTATGGCGTCATCTGGAAACCCACTCATTTTGACTCGCTAAAAAAATATCCCATCATCGATCAGACCTATACGGGGCCGCATACGCATATGTTTCCGGAGGATTTTGTCTCGTCGCTTAATCGATCCAACCAGGCGCTGGCTGAATTGGGTTTTATTGTGGTAACGGTTGACGGGATGGGAACGGCGGGGCGGTCGAAGGCCTTTCATAATGTTTCGTATCACAATATGGGAAAAAACCTGCTGGATCATGTGCTGGCGATCCGGGAACTCGGGCGGCGATATGCATGGGTGGATACGACGCGGGTGGGAATTTTTGGGCATTCGGCGGGTGGGTATGATGCGGGACATGCGGTACTGGAGTACCCCGATTTTTATAAAGTCGCGGTGGCGAGTTCGGGCGATCATGATTTCCGGATGGAGAAGGACTGGTGGCCGGAGATGTATATGGGATGGCCGGTTGATTCGACCTATAATCAAGTATCCAACGTAACGATGGCGGGTAACCTGAAGGGAAAATTGCTGCTGGTTCATGGAGGGGTCGATGAGAATGTAAATCCGTCGGCGACTTTTAAGCTGGCGGAGGCGTTGGTCAAGGCGGATAAGGAATTTGATATGCTGATCCTGCCGAGCCAGCATCATGGATATCAGGGGAAGTTTGCGGACTATTTTTTGAAAAAGCGGTGGAACTACTTTGTGGAGAATTTGCTGGGGGAGAAGGCGATCTGGGATTTCGAACTTCGATAAAATCACGCAATATATATGACCCGATTTTTTCTACTATGCCTGATGTTGACTATTGGAACTGTTGGTTGGTGCGGGGACACGCTTTCTATAGAAAAGGCGCTTTTCAGGCGTAACATCGGACGACCGGTGGTTTCGCCGGATGGGAAGAAGGCGGTTGTTACCGTTTCCGTTTCGGGGGCGCCGGCTGATTCGCTGGCAACGCATATCTGGCTGCTCGACCTTCAGACAAAGGTGTTCAGGCAGTTTACCAATTCGACGAAATCCGAGAGTGATCCCAAGTGGTCCCCTGACGGGAGGCAGCTGGCATTTGTATCCGCGCGTGGCGGTTCGTCGCAGATCTATCTGATCGACATGCTTGGCGGCGAGGCGATGCTGTTGACAAGCAGTAAGGGCGACGTGAGGATGTTCGAGTGGTCGCCGGATGGGAAGTCCGTTGTTTATGTTTGTCAGGATGAATTGTCGGATTCGCTGAAAAAACGGCGGGATGCCAAATTTGATGAACTTGTTGTGGGTGAGTCGGATCGGGCTTCCACGCTTTATCGGATCGATGTGGTCAGTCGGGTTGTCCGGCCCATTCTACGTCGCAATTGGCGTGTCGGGGAAATGAAATGGCTGCCGTCTGGGGATGGGATGCTGATTTTGGCAGCCGTATTGCCGGAAGAAGAAATGCCGCAGACGAAGCTAATTTTGTTCAAACCGGCAGATTCGAGTCTGAAGGAACTTGCCGTGCCGCAACACGGATTTTTCGGGGGGTTCCAATTGTCGCCGGATGGGAAGACTGCCGTTTTTATTGCCGCGCGGATGGACGGGCCGACCGTTCATGATCTTTTTGTCCATCATCTGGAGGCCAACACCTATTCGAATATTACCGATAAATCGCTTGATCGTTTGGTTGTGAATTACAAATTCACCGACGCTCACCGGTTGCTGGGGTTGGTTCAGCATGGTTTTGATGCGCATCTCTATGCGATTAACGATGATGGATCGGCGAAGCCATTTGGCCCAACCGACAATATGCAGTCTTTTGATGTGGCTGCGGATGGCACGCTTGTCTATGTACGCGCGGATTATACGAACCTACCTGAATTGTATTTGGCGCTGCCCGGAGGCGCGCCCGAGAAAGTGTCCGATTTGAATCGAAGTCTGGCTGGTATTTCTCTTGTTACGCCGAAGGTTTTTACCTATAGGAGTTTTGACGGATTGCCGGTCGAGGCAGCGCTTTATTTGCCGGTGAACGCTTCCGCTGCGAAGCTGCCAATGGTGGCGTTGATCCATGGCGGTCCAACGGGCTCCTTTGCGAATAGTTATAACGCGTGGGCGCAGCTGCTGGTGCAGGCCGGTTATGCCGTTTTTTGTCCGAATATCCGGGGTTCTACGGGGTATGGCTGGGAATTTATTACCGCCAACCGGCGGGATTGGGGCGGCAATGACTATAAAGATATCATGGCGGGGATTGACTATCTGATCAAGAATGAGCGGGTCGATCCGGATCGGTTGGGAATTTGCGGCTGGTCGTATGGCGGCTATATGGCCGAGTGGGCGATCACGCAGACGAAGCGATTCAAGGCGTCGGTGAGCGGCGCGGGGATGGCGAACCTGGCAAGCGAATTCGGGACGGAAAACGGGGCGAATTATGATCGTTGGTTCTGGGGGGTTCCATATGAGAATCTGGATCTGTTTGTCAAGCACTCACCGATTGCGTATCTGAAGAATGTGGCGACGCCAACGTTGATCATCCAGGGGGAGGAGGATGAGACGGATCCGAAGGGGCAGTCGCAGGAGCTTTATCGCGGGTTACATTATTATCATGTTCCTTCGGAGTTGGTGCTTTATCCGCGCGAGCCGCACGGGTTCAGGGAGCTGAATCATAATGTCGATTTTTATCGAAGGATGCTGGGTTGGTTTAAAACGTATATGTAAGGGGTATCAAACGGGTTTGATCAATTCTTCTGCGTGAGCGCAATCATAGATTCGACCTCGGCCACGATATTGTCGGTGTTCCCATCGGACCCTTCGGCCATGAAGCGGGTAACTCCGTTCTTGTCGATGACGAATTTTGTTGGAATGCCTGAAACCTTGTACGCCTGTACGACCTTGTTGTCGTTGTCGAGCAGCACCTGGAACGTATAGGAAGAATTTTTCACAAAGTCGGCGGCATTTTGTTTTTTGTCCTCTGCATGTTCCCAGGTGTCCACAAAAAGAAAGGCTACCTTTTTATCCTCCTTGTGGCGGTCTACCAATTTTTGCATGGCAGGGAAGGAAGCCTTGCATGGGCCGCACCAGGTTGCCCAGAAGTCCACCACAACCGTTTTCCCTCTTAGGCTGTCGAGAGAAACTTTTTTTCCGTTCAGATCCAGCAGGGTAAATTTTGCGGCCGGGTCATTCATTATTGTCTTGACCATTTCGGGTTGTTTGAGCAACTGAGCCTGCGACGTCAGGTCGGCAAGGGCGTCGTCCGCACTTTTACTTCCTTTGTATAGACGTTTGAACTGGGCCCGCATGCCGGAATCTGACTGGCCCGTGGCGATGAACGTGGACAGGGAAGCCAGTACTTTGGTAGGTTTTTCCACTTTTTCCATAAATAGATGATACCGGGCGATGATATCCACCTGTGGCTTCGGGCCGCTGCCCGCCAATGATTTTTTCTCGTAGGCGAAGGCTTCCTTGTAGGCTCCCGTTTTGAAGAGCAGATAGGCGTAGGTATCGGCGAAAAGCGCGTAACTGTCTTTTAACAATTTTCGGTACTGAGCTGTCGTTTGGTCCGCGGGTTTGTCTCTTCCGGAGGCTTCGAAGGCCAGGAGCGTATCGAGGGATGCTTTTGACAAGGCCAGCGCCCGGGGAAGCTCGAGATCTTTTTCGCAGGCGGTCCATGCCAGATTGTTGTACTCGCCGGCTATATCAAGGCTGCCGGCGTCGTTGGGGATCAGTGCCAGTGCGCCGGACAAGTCGCCTGACGCGACCAGCTTGTCTTGCATCATGGATTTGAAGGTGGGTAGGAGCGAAAACAGCGATGATTCATGTGGATAGGCTTGTTTATATTCGCGGATAATCCTTTCCCGTTCAGCGGTGTCTTTGGCTGCCTCGAAGCGGGTGGAGAAGTCATGACGATTCCAATCACCGTGGGGGAAGCGCTGGTGGTAGATATTTTCCAGCACCAGGTACAACGGCTTGTTCCCGAACCGCTCGGCAAAGTCGATTGCCGCCTCGTAATCAGTCTCCAGGGCTGTGCTGTCCAGGGGAAGATTGGCTGATAAATTCAGGATTTTGGCCGTGTCCTTTTTTCTGATCAGGTACCAATATACTTTACCGGCAAAGTTGGAAGGCGGGGCGGATAGGCCTTCCTCATATTGTTCGTCCAGTATGCCGGCTTTAATCCGGTCCAATGGTATGCCCAGTGACATGCTTTGACCTTCGTTAACAAAGGCAAGCGCGCGGTAGCTCTTTAAAAAAGGCTGCCCGTTACTGCTGTCGATTCCCGCTGCCACAGCTGTCGGAAGGGCGTTTGTATCCGGACGGCTTAGGTTGGCGACGACAGCATAAGCTGTGTTGGGAACGGTGGCCGTGGCCATCCAACTGTCTCCGGATCTTCCCAAAGCCAGGTCTTGAGCAACGATCCGATTATTGCCGTCAAGGCTGAAAAAACCGCCTGAGAGGGTTTTTGCGTGGGCAAAGACTGGCTTGTCGCTTTTGAAATATATGGCAACCCGGGCGCCGCGCTGAGGGAGAGCCGGGACTAACCAGATGGAATCCTGGGCCATGGATGGACTGGCCGCTTCGGCGGCGATAAGGAGGAGAATGAATTTTTTCATTGGTATAATGTTTGGCCGGATAAAGGTAGTGACGAAAATGTTTAATGGCAGGGGAATGAGTTCGTTGTTTCGATTTTTGGAGTTCGCAAAATGCGAACTTCTGCGACAATTTTTGGAGAATTGACGTTAGATGGTAAGAAATACAATACGTAAGACTATTATTATCAGCGATCGCCAAAAAAATCATTTTGAATTTTTGCTCAGCTGGCTGTCTGAAGTTCGCATTTTGCGAACTTTTTTGATTGGTTGTATGGTACGTGCTTTGCGGAAAAAATAAAAACCAATTTATATGTTTACGTTAATCAGCGTTATTATGAATGCGATGTTGACAGTTACCAGCCCGGCCTTTGGGGCCAACACCATGATCCCGATCAAATTTACTTGTGAAGGGACGAGCGTAAGTCCTGCGCTTCATATTGGGGAATTCCCCGCGCAGACCAAGTCTCTGGCGATTATTGTTCATGATCCGGATGCGGGCCGGCCCGGCGGGTTTACGCATTGGGTGGCCTTTAATATCGATCCGTCCGCCGATATTCCGGAAGGGTTTAAGGGTGGAGTGCAGGCGATGAATGGCGCTCAAAAGGCCGGGTATATGGGGCCTTGTCCGCCGGCCGGTACGCACCATTATCATTTCATGGTGTATGCGCTTGACGCCCGGCTGGATCTTACCGCACAGGCAGGGAAAGCGGAGTTGGAAAAAGCGATGGAGGGACATATTCTTGCACAGGGGGACCTCGTGGGTTTGTATAAGAAGACGAAGTAAGCGGGTCCAAAAGATTCCTATCTTTAGCCAAACCAACTGTTTATGAAGAAAATTCTTTATATATTTCTTGCGTTTGGTCTGTTGGACGCGTGCAATCATCCGGATACGTCCGAAAGAAGCTGGGTCGATGTAAGCGGGATCGATATCTCCATAAAGCCCGGCAACGATTTCTTTCGCTATGTCAATGGCCGCTGGTATGATACCGTGAGGATTGCGGACGATCAGGTTGGTATAGGGTCGTATAGTTTCCTGAATATTCCGCAAAAGAAGCTCCTGCAAAATATTCTGGACAGTGTTTCAAAAGCGCAAAATACGCCCGGCAGCATTGAACAAAAGGTAGGGGATTTTTATGCTTCCGGTTTGGACACCGTTGCCATCAATCAGCGCGGTTACGATCCCATCCGGTCCATCCTCGCCAGGATCGACGCCGTCGGCGATGTTCCGGCGGTCGTCAAATTTGCGGCTCTGGAGCTCAAAACGGGAAACGGCTCCATCATTGGTTACGGGGTTTCGCCCGACAATAAAAATTCGGCTATCAATATCGCCCATGTATTTCAGGCGGGTATCGGGTTGCCCGACCGCGACTATTATTTTAAAACGGATTCGTCTACCCTGGCCATTCAGGAAGCGTATAAAAAATACATCGGTACCCTTTTTCAATTGACGGGCAGTTCTCCGGCGGCTGCCTCCGAA
The DNA here is from genome assembly GCA_963846405.1 of uncultured Chitinophagaceae bacterium. GTDB lineage: Bacteria > Bacteroidota > Bacteroidia > Chitinophagales > Chitinophagaceae > Puia. The sequence goes on from CAWJVU010000003.1 coordinate 266,165, forward strand.
CAGGCGGAAACCGCTTATAGCATCGAAAAACAAATTGCCGCGGCGCACAAAACGAGGATCGAGCTCAGGGACATCAATGCCAATTATAATAAAATGGCGGTTTCGGCGATCAGCAAATCTCAACCCAATATCGGCTGGGACGTCGTATTTGGTTATCTGGAGGCCAGGACTGATTCGATGGATATGGCTCAACCGGGGTATTACAACCAGTTGAACGTGCTGCTAAAGTCGGTCGGGATAATTGGCTGGAAGGCCTATCTGAAAGCGGCAACGCTACGGAACTATGCTCAGTGGCTTGGTAAGCCATTTGTGGATGCGTCCTTTGAATTTACAAAAGCGTTATCCGGTCAAGCCGTGCAGAAGCCCCGGGCACAGATCATGACAGAGGAAGTAGATGGTCTTCTCGGACAGGCGCTTGGCCAGCTTTATGTGAAACGATATTTTAATGAGGATGCAAAAAAGCGGGTGCTGGCGCTGGTGAACAACCTTCAGAAGTCTTTTGAAAACCGGATCAATCATCTTGACTGGATGAGCGATAGCACAAAGAAGAAGGCAATCGAGAAGTTGTATGCGATCACCAAAAAAATAGGCTACCCCGATAAATGGCGGGATTATGATAAAGTACAGATTGACAGAACGAAATACTTCGAAAATTTGCTCGCACTTGCCCAAAACCAGTACCAATATGAAATGGCAAAATTGAACAAACCGGTTGACCGGACAGAATGGGTTACCACCCCGTCAACGGTTACTGCCTACTACAATCCATCATTCAATGAAATTGTCTTTCCGGCCGGCATTTTGCAATACCCCTATTTCGATTTTGGGGCGGATGACGCGATCAATTATGGTGGCATCGGGATGGTGATCGGGCATGAGATGACCCACGCCTTTGATGATCAGGGGGCGCAATACGATAAGTTTGGGAACGTAAAAAACTGGTGGACAAAGGAGGATTATGAGAAGTTCAGGGCAAAAACACAGCGCGTAATTGAATTATACAATTCCTTTACTGTTTTGGATACTGTGCATGTGAAGGGCGCGTTGACATTGGGCGAAAACACGGCTGACAACGGGGGTATTGCCATTGCCTATGATGCGTTCAAAATGACGCAGGAGGGACAGGATTCCACCAAAATCGATGGGTACACGCCGGATCAGCGGTTCTATCTATCCATTGGGAGGATCTGGCGGGTAAAGACAAGAGACGCGTATATGCGGTTGTATGTGAGCACCAACCCGCATTCGCCGGCTAAATGGCGGGTGAATGGCCCGTGTATGAGCGCCGATCCGTTCTACAGGGCGTTTAACGTGCAGACGGGGGATAGCAATTACCTGCCCGAAGACAAACGAATAAGGATTTGGTAAGGTTGCCTATCTTCGCCGGATGAAAAAAATACAACGACTTGCCGGGCGGGCGGCGCGACTTGCCATAGCGGGCCTGATTATATTCGGCCTGACGGGTTTGCGGCTTTCGGCGCAGACGACCTCCAACTATGATCCGCATGCGTTATTCGGGCCCTATTTTTTCTCCACGAATGGTAATGAATATCGGAGCGCCAGCGGACAACCGGGGCCGAAATACTGGCAGAACCGGGCTGACTACCTGATCCGCGCGACCCTGGACGAGCAGGACACCACGATTAAGAGTGAGGTGACGATCGACTATACCAATAACAGCCCGGACAAGCTGGATTTTCTGTGGCTGCAGCTGGATCAGAATCTTTTTCGGCCGGACAGCAGAGGAGCGGCGACGACGCCGGTGACGGGGGATCGTTTTGACGTGAAAGGCTTCTCGAAGGGGGGCTATCATATCGAATCGGTGGAGGTGATAAACGCGGCGAAATCCTATTCCGTTACACCCGTAATCACGGATGCGCGGATGCAGGTGCGTTTGCAGTCGCCTGTAAAGCCGGGTGGCGATAAGATCAAGATCAAGGTCAAGTATAGTTTTGCGATCCCTGTTTACGGGGCGGACCGCATGGGGCGGCTGTATACGAAGAACGGTGTGGTGTACGAACTCGCGCAATGGTATCCGCGGATGTGTGTGTATGATGACATCGATTCCTGGAACACGCTTCCTTATATGGGTTTGGGCGAGTTCTATTGCGAATATGGCAATTTCGACTACTATCTGACAACACCCGCGGATATGACGGTTGCGGGCTCGGGCGATCTGATGAATCCCCAGGACGTTTTGACGCCGCGGGAAATCGAGCGGTTGGCGAAGGCGCGGAAGAGCGATGCGACGGTGATGATCGTCACGCCCGATGAAGTGGGGCAGCCTTCGAGCCGGCCCAAAATGACGGGTACGCTGACCTGGCACTTTGTAATGAACAATACCCGGGACGTGTCCTGGACTGCTTCCAAGGCATTTATCTGGGACGCAGCCAGGGTCAAGCTTCCTTCGGGCCGGCCGGCGATCGCCCAGTCGGTTTATCCTATCGAGGCGGCTGGCAACGATCGTTATGGCCGTTCCACGGAATATCTCAAACGCAGCATTGAAATCTATTCCGACCTTTATTTTGAATATCCGTGGAATTCCGCGGTTAGTGTGGCCGGGGTTGCGCTCGGGATGGAATATCCCGGTATTATCTTCTGTCAATCCAACCTCACGAAGGGCAACCTTTGGGGGGATATAACCCATGAGATCGGTCATAACTGGTTTCCCATGATCGTGGGGTCGAATGAGCGGCGTTTTATGTGGCAGGATGAAGGGCTGAATACCTTTATCAATGAATATTCGACGCGTGAATTCAATCATGGTGAGTATTACCGCGCCGGACGGCCGGAATTTATATTTCGTTCCTTCGAACGGGATAAGGATCCGCTGATGACGGCGCCCGAGGCCATGAGCCTGCGCGGCTATGGCGCTTATTATTCTAAAACCGCCGCGGGTTTGGACTTGTTGCGTAATGTCGTGGTGGACAGTAACCGGTTTGACTATGCGTTCAGGACCTATATCAGCCGTTGGGCATTCAAACATCCGCAACCGGATGATTTTTTCCGCACGATGAACAGCGCGATGGGGGAAGACCTCAACTGGTTCTGGAAAGAATGGTTTTTTACGAATGACCATCTTGACCAGGCGGTCACCGCTGTTAAATACGTGGATGGCGATTCGACCAAAGGTGCGCTGATCACGATCGATAATCTTGACAAGATGGCGATGCCGGTTATTATCAAGATTACCGATGCGTCGGGGAATTCGCAGATCGTGAAGCTGCCGGTTGATATCTGGGAACGGAGTGGTAGCTGGACTTTTAAGTATGCTTCGACGACGAATCTGACATCGGTCGAGCTTGATCCGGATCATGTGTTGCCGGATGTAAACCGGGAGAACAATGTTTGGAAGGGCGCCCCGACGACGGGTGGGAAAACGGATGGGAAACCTTTTTAATAAAATTACAACAACAACGCGGCCGCGATGGCTGCTGCGACGTATTCAAACAATGAACTCAAACATTTTCCCAAAACGAACATCCGCGAATAGTTGACATAGATCGCGTTTCCGATCTCGGTGGTAACGGAGAACGCGAGCCAGCAAAGAAGCCCAAACTTGATACTGTCCATCAGGTAGATGCCTCCGGATCTGCTTTTCCAAAAATAGAAGACCACTGTAAACATGAATGCCAGGAATAAGGAGAGGATCATGCTGGCCATATAGGAGCGATTGTTTTCCTTTCGCCACGTCGATGGGGTCAGTCCCTGATATTTGTGAAAAAGAAAGCCGATAAAAAACCATTGGATAAAAATATCGGCGACCGCTATTACGATAACCGTGAGGAGGAATCTTCCGGAAAGCATAACGATTTATTTATATTAATCAATTTGGTTACGCGCCAGTGATCAAGGTAGGATAAAAATCGGAATGATACCAGTGAATGGAAAGGGCGTTGATCGGGTCGGGTATTAGTGGGCGTTTTCCTTTATGTATTGGACGGTTTCTTTATGTATTGGATGGTTTCTTTATGTATTGGATGGTTTCTTCGATGAATTGTTGCCAGACCGGATTTGGCTGCCAAAATTGGGCGACGAATGAATATAATTCTTTCTGATCGAGTTGAGCGGTGGCGAAAAGATACAGACCGGTGAAGGCGGTTGCGCGGTAATTGGCGGCGCAGTGAACAAAGGTTGGTTTGGAGCGGTGCTGGTTCATTGTTTCCATGAAAGACTTCCATTCTGCAAGCCGAGGATTTTCAAACTGCACCGGGATGTGATAGTATTCGAGGCCCAGTGCAGCGAGGGAGGCGGCTTCGTCGGGCAATGCGTATTTCCCGTCTGAGAGGCCGAGGTTAATAACAACCTCAAATCCGCGCGCGGCTATTATCGCCAACTGGGATTCGTCTGGCTGTCCTGCACAAGCCAACCGGTCGGAGATCTCAAGGAAATTTTTTATTTCCGGCATCCGGCTAAGGTAGGGAATTTCGCAGGCTTTGGGTCGGGTTGGCGGTCGCAGCCCGGATGGCCTGGAAACTGACGGTCAGGAGGGTGATCCCGAGGGCGCCGAGACCGGAAAGGGCGAAGATCCACGGCGAAGGCGAGGTGCGATAGGTATAGTTGAGCAGCCAATGGTGCATGAAATACCAGGAGAGGGGTGTCGCGATCAGGACGGAAAGGAGGATGAGCGCGACAAATTCCTTTGACAGAAGCGCCCAAAGATTGAGCATCGAGGCGCCCAAAACTTTTCGGATGCCGAGTTCGCGGGTGCGCTGTTCAGCGAGGAAAGCCGCGAGACCAAATAACCCCAGACAGGAAATCAGGATAGCAAGCAGCGAAAACGAGGTGGCCAACTTTCCGATTCGCTCTTCGCTCTGGAATTTCCTGGCGTAGTCTTCGTCGTTGAAGCTGTATACAAATGGGCTGGAGGGATTGTGTTTCCTGAATACGGCTTCGGTCTTTGCCAGCGCGCTTTTCAGGGGAAGTTCGGGGTTTATGCGGATCGTGAGGGTTCCCAGGTAACCTCCACCGCCGCAAAAGAATACGGACGGGTCGGCGGGCTGATAAGGGGATTGGGTCACCATATTTTTTACAACGCCGACGATCGTATAGGTTATTCCGTCAAACCGGATGCGTCGTCCTATAGGGTCCTTGAATCCGATCACTGTCGCTGCCGCTTCATTTAGAATGGCGGAGGCAGAGTCCGCGCTAAATTCGTTTGAGAAGTCCCGGCCTTGTAAAATGTTCCACCCGATGGTGTTCCCAAAGTCGCGGGTTACGTTGACATTGCGGAATGCGATGGCGAGGTTGGGATCACGACCTTCCCAATCCATCCCGTTCTCCGAGTCGAAATGCGTGGTCGGATAGGAGGATTCGGTCACATTAATTGCTGCGCCGCCGGACAGTAATTCGTTTCGAATGGCGTCATAGTGATTCCTTAGGTCCGGGGTATTTACCGGCACTGTCAGCAGGTCTCGTAAGGAATACCCTGCGGGCCGGTCTTTCGCGTATTGAATCTGTCGGTAAACAATGATGGTTCCGATGCAGAGCGTGATGGAGACGGTAAATTGCAGGATGACGAGTGACCGGCGGAGCAAAAAGGTGAAATTGCCGGCCCTTGCGGTTCCCTTCAGGATTTTCACTGGTTTGAAGCGGGAAAGGTACAATGCTGGATAGCTGCCGGCGACAAGACCGGTCAGGATCGTGAATCCTATGGCGGTTAGCCAGAAGCCGGTGCTCGACCACGGGAGGGAAAGTTTTTTCTGCGACAAGGTGTTGAAATAGGGGAGTAACAGGCCGGATACCAGGAGGGCGAAAACAAAGGCGAGCAACGCGGCGACGACGGATTCGACGAGAAATTGTATCACTAATTTCAACCGGACGGATCCCAGTGTCTTGCGGATCGCGACTTCTTTGGCGCGCTTTTCACTTCTGGCCGTGGAGAGGTTCATGAAATTGATGCAGGCCAGCAACAAAACGAATACCCCGATCATCCCGAATAACCACACATAACTGATGAGGCCGCCTGTCGCCCGACCATTTTCGAATTGGGAATACAAATGAAGTCTGTCGAGCGGCTGTAGCAGGAATTCCTCTTCGATCCCTTTTATGTGTGGGGTGGGGACTTTTCTGATGCGGTCATTTAGACTGCTTTCGTTCTGAATAACCTTTGTTTGAACGAACAGCTGGGCCTTGTGGTTTTCCCAGTCGGTGCTGGTATTCGCGTAGTTGCCCTTGTTCTTCCACGGAAGCAGGATCTGCGTACCGTAAAAGCTGGTATTCTCCGGGAGATCGGCGTAAACGCCGGCGATACGAAAATCGAGTTGATCGTCTACCCGGACGGTATTATTGAGGGGGTTCGTTTCGCCGAAAAGGGCTGTCGCGGCGGATCGGCTTATCAGGATGGAGGAGGGGTCGGCGAGTGCATTCCGCTGTCCTTCGAGCATGTCAAGTGTGAACATTTCGGGAAAGTCCTGTTCCACCCAGAAGCCGGATTGCGACAGTTTCTTGTCGCCCCATACCACGATATGGTCGTCTTTACTGCGGGAGACAAGGGCGACATGGTCAAAGGCGGCGGCGTATCCGGTGCGAAGCGCTTCGGCGCTGGGAACGGCTACTCTCGACATCGTCTCGGTCTGGCCGTTATATCGCTGGTTGGTCATGACCTGGGCCAGGGTCCGGTGGTTAGTGTGATAATGATCGAACGTCACTTCATCCCGTATATACAGACCGATCAGGATCACGATGGACATGCCGATGGAAAGGCCGCCGATATTGATGAAGGCGGACATTCTATTCTTCAGGAGGCTGCGGCGTGCGACCGTCAGGAAATGCTTGAACATGGGATTTTTTTTTATTCTGTCCTCAGGCTTTTAACGGGATTGGCGTATGCTGCTTTGACTACCTGGAAACTTAGCGTACCAATTGCGATCAGCAGGCTAATGGCACCCACCGTCACGAACATCCACCATGTGATACTGATGCGGTAGGCGAAGTCCTGTAGCCATTTTGTCATCGCCCACCAGGCGATCGGTGACGCGATGCATATGGACAATAAGAGCATTTTGATAAAATCTTTGGAAAGCATGGCGAAAATATCCGGGATAGCGGCGCCCAGGACTTTTCGGATTCCGATCTCTTTTACGCGTTGTTCCGCCGCGAAGGTGACAAGACCAAAAAGACCCAGACAGGCAATAAGAATAGCAAGGATTGAAAATACGAGGAAGATCTCTCCCCGGCGTTGGTCTGCGCCGTACTCTTTGTTGAATTCATCATCCAGGAAGGTATAACTGAGTGGCTGGGAAGGCGCCATTGACTTCCATTTGGTTTTTATTTCGTCCAACAAACCCGGAATATCGCGACCTGCGATCCGCAGGGCCATGCCTCCATTGTCTTGCCGGAGCGACAATACCAATGGCGCTACCTGCTCGCGCAGCGAGTTGAAGTTAAAGTCTTTTATCACGCCAATGACATTGTAAGCAGTGAATGCCCCTTTGAGGTCGGTAAGCATATAGAGCTTTTTGTTTACGGGGTCAACTCCTCCATATATTTTTGCTGCCGTTTCATTGATGATTACGGCCGTGGAATCGGTCCGGTACTGCGCGGAAAAATTCCGTCCGCTTTTCAACTGTATCTGGAATGTGGGAAGGTACCTTTCATCCGCGGGCCATGCCTGCATGAGTGTAAAATTCTTACCATCGAAATGCGGCACCGTGATGAAGCCCTGAGACGTCCGGGCGCCGGTCACGGGCAAAAAACCGGAGGTGGTTACGTTTTTCACTCCCGGCATTTGTAACAATTCGTTGGCAAAGGCGGTTGTATTGTTGTTCAGTGCATCGGTGTTTTGCAGGATCAAAACCTGTTCCTTGTTAAAACCGAGATCCTTATTCCTGATATAGCGAAGCTGGTTATAAATCACAAGCGTCCCGATCATCAATACGATGGAAATGGTAAACTGGAGAATTACGAGCGTGTTCCTCAAAGCCGAGCCCTTAAAGCCCATCGACAAATTGCCTTTCAACACTTTTATGGGCTGGAAGGAAGAAAGGAAAAATGCGGGATAACTACCCGAAATAAGACTTACCAGAATAAGAAGACCTGAGATGGCCAACAAAATAGCGGGCCTTGATAAAATGGATACATTGATTTGTTTGTCGGCCAGCTGATTAAAAAGCGGTAAAAGAAGCGCGACGATCGAAATGGCTATCGCGAAGGACAAAAAACAGGCAAGCAGGGACTCTGTGAGGAATTGGGCGATCAGCTTATTCCGCGGGCTTCCCAATACCTTTCTTACTCCGACTTCTTTTGCACGATTGGCAGAACGGGCAGTTGAAAGGTTCATGAAGTTGATGCAGGCGATCAATAAAATAAAAATGGCAATCGAGGAAAAAATATAGACATATTGGATGCTGCCGTTTGTCCCAAGCTCATCGGCCACATCGGAATACAAGTGGATGTCCGTAAGCGGCATCAGGTTGTACTTTATGTAGTTACCTGCTTTTTTGAAATCGGCTTCGCTGGTGTTCAACTTTGCCTGGAGCTCCGGGGCCATATATTGCTCCACCGCCCGGTTCAGTTGTTTTTCGAACTTCCGCGCATCGGTGCCCGGCTTCAAAAGCAGGTAGGTCTGAAAATTATAAGTTATCCATGAGTTATTCCGGCTTGATGCTAATTCACAAAGGGGCAAGAACAGATCGAAATCGAAATGGGATTGTTTGGGGATATCTTTGACGACCCCGGTGATCTTATAATCAGTGCCATCTATCGAGAGCGTCTTTCCGATAAAATCGGAGCCGGCGAAGTATCTCCTGGCGGCACTTTCGGTGATCACCAGGCTATGTGGTTCCTTCAGTGCGGTCTCTTTGTTCCCGGCGATCATTTCCAATGAAAAAACATTGAACAACGAGGAATCGGCATAGACGGCTTTGTCCTCCCGGATGTTCTCGTTACCCTTTCGGATAACGACGTCCGGGCTGCTCTTGAAGCGCGTATACTGCTCGATCTGGGAAAAATCCCTGGCAAGGACTGGGCCCAATATTCCCGGTACTTCCGCTCCATTGTAATTGAAATCACCGAACCTGACCTGTTCATCAATCCGATAGATGCGATCCGCATGCGTATTGAACTTATCGTAGCTTAATTCATCGACGACATACAGCGCTATTAACAGCGAACAGGCCAAACCGATGGAAAGACCTGTCACATTTAGCGTCGTAAAGATTCTGTTTTTGCTTAGGCTCCTCCAGGCGGCTTTGAAATAGTTTTCAACCATAAACAAGTTTGTACAGGCCACGTGACAAGAAAGATGCCGTTTGATTACCGGTGTGATATTCACAGCGTTGTGTATCTACTAGACGAGACATTGCACGATTTTGATACACTGATTGTCCGGTGTGGGTTAATTTCCGTTTTGTACCCGCTCTTCTTCTTCGGTTGCGCCGCCCTGGTGTTTGGTCACTTTAAAGGACTTACCGAAGCGGTAATTGAAGGAAAGGGCAACTACGCGGCTATCTCTTTTGATTTTGAAATACTCGCTGGCGTCGGGGAACGACGTCAGCCCGGAGAAGGAACCCGTGTAAAACATATCCCGAAAGCTGAGTTTAATGGTTCCTTTTTTCTTTAAGGCCGTTTTGCTCAGCCCTGTGGAAGCCTGGCCGGTAGGATATTGTAACTCCTGGATGTCTTCGCGCGCGCGGGTGGAATAAAATCCGGTGAGTTCGGCGGTGAAGCCATTCCGGAAGGTGAATTGGTTGTTGACGTTTATCGTCAGTTGGTTGATGTCCGACGAATAGTTGTTTCCGTTGAAGCCGCGGAATTGTTTGTAATTGAAAAAGGCGCCGGCCTGGACGGCCCACCAGCGGGCGGGTTTCAGATTTACGCTTTCGGAGGCGCCGAGGTTTTTTACGGTTCCGACATTGCCCTGTGTATAGTACAGGATCGTTCCGGTTTGATCCGACAGGAAGATCTGGGAAAAATAGTTTGTCAGCAGGCTGTACGACAGCGTTGTCGTCAGGAGGTCGCGATACTGATGCGTGAGCTCGAAATTCCAGCTGTATTGCGGGAGCAGGTAGGGGTTACCTGTCGCATAGGTGTACTTATTGATGATATAGAGAAAGGGATTTAGGTTTTGAAAGGGCGGTCGGTCGGTGCGTCTCCCGACCGTCAGTATCAGGCTTTGTCCCGTGTCGATGGTCCAGGAAAAATTGCCGGTGGGAAAAAAGCTGCCGTAGTTCCGCGAGACGGTGGAGTCCTTTTGCAGGCTGTTCCCGGCCTGGTTTGCCGTGTACGCGGTGTATTCGTAGCGTAAACCGGCCTGATAGCTGATCGTGCGGATTTTCCCTTCGACCGACGCGTAGGCAGCCTGAATATTCTCCTGATAGGTAAACTGGTTGCTCCGGGTTTCGTCCGTCACCCATTGTTGGAATTCGAGGTCCTGGTAGGTGGCGGCGTTGGAGGTGTGGCTGGAGGATGTTTTGAGCCCGGTCTGAAGGGTGAGGGTGGCGGTTAACGGGGTCTCGAGGTCCAATTTACCCGAATAGATGTCGATCGTTGTGGGAATGGAGCTTCTGAATACCGAATCGTAACCGCCGGGTTCCAGCAGCTGGTTGTCGTAGGCTTGTGATTGGCCCATCTGATAGTGGAGGTAATCAAGATCCATTCGTAGTTCGGTGTTCCTGGTCAGGGACTGCCGGGCGTGGAGATTGACCGCTCCGTTTTTGAAACTGTTGTCGGGCTTCGTCGTGGTGAGAACCGAAGAGTCGATGTTTCCCGCGGCATCAAGCCAATTGGCGTGTCCCGTATTGTTGCCATGGCGGTGAATATCGACACCCGTGAGTTCCAGGCCGATCGTGGTGTTCGCCGTCGGGGAATAGTCCAGTCCTGTCCTGGCCGTGTTGTTGAGGACGGTACCGGTGAAATATGAAGGCTGTTGCAGGATGGCGGTCACGTTATTATTCTGATCATAATACTGGCGGTACGCATAGAGATTGGTCAGGTATCCGACGTCGTTGATGCTATAGTTGAAGAAAGTGCTGATCTGGCCCGACTTGTAATTCAGTACGAGGCTGTTGTTGGTCTTGGGGTAGACGCCCTGGGCGTAGGAAGTGGTGAGACTGCCGTTGAAGCCGGCATTATCGCTTCGCTTTGTTCGGATATTGATGATGCCGGCGCTCCCCGACGCATCATACCGGGCAGGTGGATTCGGGATCAGTTCGATTTTCGAGACCTCCGCGGCATTCATACTGCTTAAGAGGTTGTTTAGGTCTTGTCCGGTGAGATAGGTTAGTTTGTCGTCGATCATGACCAGGACCCCCGGCTTACCGTTTAGGGTGATACCCCCGTTGCGGTCCACGGTGACGCCGGGGGATTTTTCCAGTACTTCGAGGACGGTTGCGCCGGTATTGGTGGGAGAGGCTTCGACGTTGATGATGGTCCGGTCCTTCTTGTGCTGTACGGGTGGGATGTGGCCGGTAACGGTGGCTTCCTGCATGGTTTTTGCCTTCGGGGCGGCTTGGATGGTGTCGCCCGGTTTGACAGGTGTCTGGCAGTATACCGTTACGGGGATCGCCAGGATTGTTGCTGGGATCGCCAGGAAAAAGATCAGTAGTTTTGGCAAGTGTGTCATGGTCACCGGCAAATTTCCGGGAAAATGTATATATTCAAGGGCATAATCAAGCTTCTTATATATCCGGTCATTCTTCTGGGTTCAACGGCCTGCGTGGGTCAAAAGAAGCAATAGTCAAAACGGCTAATATTTATGTACTATATTTTATACGGGTTCCTCTATGTCCTGTCGCTGCTTCCGATGCGGATCCTTTACCTGGTGTCGGATGGCATTTATGGCTTTGTTTATTATGTCATCGGTTATCGTCGGAAGCTGGTGATGGACAATTTGCGGCGGGCTTTTCCAGAAAAAACGGAGAAGGAGCTTGTCATGATCGCGAAAAAATTCTATCACAACTTTATTGATTCGTTTATCGAAGTGGTGAAGCTGGTCTCGGCGAGTGATCGATGGCTTGCCCGGCGGTTCACCGTGGACGTAACCGCCCTGGACCAGTTGTATCCGACGGGTAAGAGCGCCCAGATGCATCTGGGGCATACGTTCAATTGGGAATGGGGGCAGTTGGTGCTGACGGCGTTGACGAAATATCAGATCCTTGTCGTCTATATGCCCATCAGCAACAAACCGCTGGAGAAACTGTTCTATCGTCTCCGCACGCGGAACGGGAATGCCTTTTTGTCGGCGCCGGATATGCGGGAGGCCATTGTACCTTATCTGTCGGCTCAATACTTGCTCGGGCTTGTCGCGGATCAAAGTCCGGGGAATATGCAGAATGCATACTGGATCGATTTTCTGGGCAGGCCTACCGCGTTTGCAGCCGGGCCGGAAAAAGGAGCGAGGAGCGGGCATTTGCCGGTTGTTTTTGCTTCGATCGAGAAGCCGCGGCGCGGGCATTATCATGCTACGATAAAGATCGCCTGTATGGATGCGGCGGAGTTGCCGGAAGGCGAGCTGACGCGTGAATATGTGCGGTACCTGGAGGGGGTGATCCGCCGGCATCCGGATATGTGGTTGTGAAGTCACCGGAGGTGGAAACATGCGTGGAAGGAGGAATATGAATCGAAGCGGATCGATACGGGTGGGTTGGCGGGGAAGTTGCTTTCGCTGGTGCTTGTGTTTTCGTGCGCCTTCGGCGCACGGGGGCAGTATTCGCTTTCACATGTGAATGTCGTTGATGTGGAGAAGGGGGTTATTATTAAGGATCGGACGGTGGAGGTTCGTGGGAACCGGATCTCTGCTATTTCCGGGGATGTGGCGTCGGCGGGGGAAACGGTTTATGATTGTACGGGCAAATACCTGATACCGGGGCTCTGGGATATGCATATTCATGATGCCGACGATAGTTCGGATCGATACGAATACTGTCCGCTTTTTATTGTCAATGGGGTGACGGGGATACGGGATATGTGGGGAAACCCCGAGTTGTTGAAACTTAAGAAAGATATAGAGGCGGGACGTTTTGTCGGGCCGAGGATGGTCATTGGCAGCCCGATCATTGACGGCGAGCGGTCGATGTTCCGAAGAACGCTGAGGGCGGTTACCGAAACACAGGGCCGACACTTTGTCGACAGTCTGGCGGATGCCGGTTACGATTTTATCAAAATATACAGTCTTGTCCGGGCGCCGGTTTATCTGGCGATTGCGGACGAATGCAAAAAGAGAGGCATTTATCTAGAGGGACATATACCTATTGAAGTCGGGCTGGAACAGGCGATTGATGCCGGGCAAAGAAGTTTTGAGCATGGGTTCGGGGTCAACCGGTACCTGGTCGGGCGCAGAGTCGGAAAGCGTTCAATGGGCGCATCGTTATCTGGATACGGTTCATTTTACGGGTGATGTACAATATATGGTTCATATCGAACCGTTGGGGATTTCTGAAAAGGACTTTCGTCTTCCGGTCGAGCTCCGGGATAAGATGGTCAGGAACCGGGTTGCCGTCGTACCCACGCTAACGCTTTCAAAGGGTCGCAGTATAAAAGCGGATTCGATGGCCAGGGTGACAAAAGGGCTTGAGTACCTCACGGCCGAATTTGTCGATTATTGGAAGGGACAGCCGACGGCATTTCCCGAAGAATTCGTGCGGGACTTTGGGGCTGCCGCGCGGTACCTGATGAACCAGGGCGTGCTGATCCTGGCGGGGACAGATGTCAACAATCCCTTTTGCGTTCCGGGGTTCGGGTTGCAGCAGGAGCTGGTCAATCTTCATGAAGCGGGGCTGACCAATTTGCAGGTGCTTCAGACGGCTACGATCAATCCGGCCAGGTTTTTATATATGGAGAAAGAGACTGGTACGGTAACAGCGGGAAAACTGGCCGATCTGGTGGTTCTGGATGACAACCCGCTTGATGAGATCCGGAATACGCAGAAAATAAATGCGGTTATTGTGAACGGAAAATATTTTTCCAAGGAGGACATCCGGGGGATGTTGGACCGGCAACGGAAAAGATGATTTGTTTGTTCGGGAGGTTGGTCATTCGATCGGGGGATCGGTTTGGCGGGATCGATTTATTCGTTGGCGAGTTGCCAGACGGTGGCGAGGACCAGTTGGGTTCGACGTTTTAATAAGGCGTAATTGATTTTATCGGGCGTGTCGGTCGGTTCGTGGTAGTCGGGGTGATAACCGCCGAAGAACCACAGGCTGGGGATGTTTGCCTTTATAAAAGGAAGGTCATCGGCGCGGGCCATCAGGCCGTTGGATGTGGGCGTTATTTTCTTATTATATAATGTGTCGAGTTGGAGCTGGCAGCAGGCCTCATTGATTCCGTTTATTTTTTCTGCGGAGAAACCTTTGTAGATCGCGTAGACATAGTTGCTGTCGGGGCGTTTGCCGGAGTAGAAGCTGTCTACCCTGCCGAACATGTCGATGTTGATGTGATAGGATGTTTTGGCGAGTGGAAGGACGGGATGACTTCACATACCAGGTAGAACCGATCAGACCTTGCTCTTCGGCAGCGGTTGAAATAAATACCAGCGTTCTTTTTGGCCGGATACCTTTTGCGGCCGCGTCGCCAAGGATTTTGGTCATCTCCAATATGGCTACGGTGCCTGTACCGTTGTCGTCGGCGCCGTAATAGGTTTTTCCCTCGAAAGTCCCCAGGTGGTCGTGGTGTGCGGTTATTACGATGGCTCCAAGTGAGGTGTCGGTCCCGGGGATGATACCGACGACATTTGAGGTCTCGCGGTGATCATCCGTTTCGACGATTGACAGGCTCACTTGCTTATGTGTATTAAAGGAGTGGGGTTTACCGGACCGATTGATGAGGTCGTAGATGGAGTCGACGCTGCCGCCGAGGATGGTATTCGCGAGGTCTTTGGAGATGATTGCGCCAGTCAACAAGGGAAAACCCGGGGTACCAAATTCGTGGTAGGGGTATAGCGCTTTAATCTCTTTCAGCGAGTTGGCGTTTTCAGCGATGGGATCTTCAATGTACATCAACATGCCTAGCGGGCTCAGGCTGCGGACTGCGGTCAACCGGGCTGACAAATTGGGGATTTGGCCGGTTGCGAGCAAAGGTTTTCCGGCTGAATCTGTCGGCACTCCCGATCGGAAAAGGACCAATTTCCCGGTGATGTCCACATCCTTGAGGTCGTCGTACGCCGGGACGGAAAGGCCATAGCCAGTAAAAACAACTTCGGTATTGGTCGCCGTTCCGGCTTTATCGACCATAAAATAGGTCCAGTCCCTGTACAAAC
Source organism: uncultured Chitinophagaceae bacterium (assembly GCA_963846405.1). Taxonomy (GTDB): domain Bacteria; phylum Bacteroidota; class Bacteroidia; order Chitinophagales; family Chitinophagaceae; genus Puia. The sequence continues at coordinate 281,358 of CAWJVU010000003.1, forward strand.
CGTAGGGTTTGTCTCCTACGGATAGAGAGGAATTTTGGAAATCCACTTTCAGCAGCGGCACTGGTTGCAGATACGGTGTGGAGGTAGTGTATGGATTAGTTAAGTGATGGGTATTAAACCAGGCGGCGATGTATTCGACGGCAAGGTCGTCGCCTTTGGAGGCGGCCATCCTTCCTTCCATTTCGGGGCCGGCAATTTTTTGAAGGTTTGTTTTTAGGGAGGATTCGCTTACGCGATTGAGCAGGGTCTTGAGCGTTTGATCTTGCGCTGTTGCGGAGATGGCTAAGAGAAAAAAACCGAAGAAGATGGCAAGCGGTTTTGTCATCTCTAAATATACAGGATTTTTCTTATTTGACGTGGTAGGAGGTGTTGGAGTAGTTCCATTCCCAGGTTTTACCGTTGTCATCCGAAAAAGCCTGACCCCAGACGGGCTGGTTGGGATTTGTCTTGTCCCATCTGAATACGATAATGACGGGTCTTCCTACCTGGTAATCTTTGGCGAAGAAGAGGCCCATGCCGTTGTGAAAGGAACCGATTTGAGGCGGGTCGATCGGGCCGCCCTTGCTGTCCGTCCAGTATAGCCGCCAAAGTTTTGTCGCGGGGTCGAAGGTGCGGATCGTTCTGCCTTCGTACACGGTGCCGTCGGGCATTTGCCGGCGTGTAACATCGAAATTTCCCATCCCTTCCAGGCCAGCATGGTCTTCTGTGCTGCTCTCGAATTCAGTGTATTCTTTACAACCCTGGAGCCGGGCGTTCAGGTGTTTATTCTTCATGGTCCAATTTCCGATGAAGAAGTCGAAGTCTTTGTTGGACGATTCGGGGGAGGCGGTAATGACCAGGTCGCCGTTGGGCGCGAATTTCAGGGGCGGGAGCGGGAAACTATCGATTTGCGCGGAGGCGGATGCGAAGATCGCGAAAAACAGGAGGGTCGCGGGCAGTCGGGGAGAGTGGAAGGGCGCGATGCGAAAATTGGGAAAAGGTGAATGTGCCATATTGGTGAATTTATGGATCAAAGCTATATCTTTACTGGAGTAGGCAAATAATCCAGATTCAAGATATCAACTAGGCCAGATAAAACCGACCGAGGGCGCGACCAACTATGCCGATCATTGATGAACTGATCCAGATCGATAAAACCTCCGGAACGCCTGTTTATCTGCAGATCACGCAGGCGATCATCCAGGGTATCCGACAGGGCAAGCTTCGCAAGGGGCTGCGGCTTCCGGGGGCAAGGAGTTTGGCTGACCTGCTGGGTATCAACCGGCTTACGGTTGGGGCGGCGTTTAACGAGCTGGAATTACAGGGCTGGGTGGAGATCCGACCGCAGAAAGGCGCGTTTGTCAAAATCGACCTGCCCATGCTTTCCCCGAAGAAATTGGCCGATGAGGCCGCTGTTTTTCACCTTCCGGAGAAACCGGGCTTTACGTATGAGGAGAGAAAAATCCTCCCCTATTATTCCCAGGAGTTTCCGCCGGTGGGGAAACTGGTCATCGACGATGGATTTCCCGATCCGCGTCTTGCTCCAATCGAAGATCTTGTCCGATGCATCAGAAGCTTTTCGCGGCTATCGTTCAACAAGAAATATCTGACCTATGGTGGTTCGCAGGGAACTTTTTTTCTTCGCGAAACACTGGCTGCATTTCTGAACGATACAAGGGGACTTTCGATCACGCCGGAGAATATCCTGATCACAAAAGGAACGCAGATGGGGCTATATATTGCGGCTTCACTACTTATCAAGCACGATCAGGTGGTTATCGTCGGAACGCCGGGATATGCAAGGGCCAACCACACTTTTCAGCTGGCAGGTGCGAAGATAAGTCAGATTCCGATGGACGAAATGGGGATCGATACGGAGCGGGTGGAAAAGATTTGTAGAACCAAGCCGGTCCGGATGGTTTATGTGATTCCACATTTTCATCATCCGACAACGGTGACGCTTACTTCAGAAAGGAGGCTTCACCTGCTCGAACTGGCAGCCAAGTATAAGTTTGCGATCATCGAAGACGACTATGATTATGATTTTCAATATGGCAAACGTCCGATGATGCCGATGGCGAGCCTGGACAGGAACGGGAATGTCATCTATATCGGGGCGTTGAGCAAATCGCTTGCACCGGCGATCCGGGTGGGGTTTATGGTGGCTCCGGAACGTTTTATTCGCGGTGCGACCTCTTTGCGGAAGGCGATCGACACGCAGGGGGACAGCCTGATCGAAAATGCGATCGCCGAATTATATAAAGACGGAACGATCGGCAGGCACATCAAGAAGTCGGTAAAACTATACCGGGAGCGCAGGGATCACTTCTGCGAATTACTCGAACAGGAACTGGAGGGACGTCTTGTGTTTAAAATCCCGGAGGGTGGGATGGCGGTGTGGGCTTGTTTTTTGAATAACGATCTGCCTGCTGTGGTCAAGCGGGCGCATAAGAATGGGCTTATTATGAGTGATGGAACGGATTATGACACCGGGAATTCCAGATATAATTCAAAAGGGCTCGGTTTCGCGTCGCTGGATTTAGGTGAGCAGAAGCGGGCGGTCGACTTGCTGAAGCGGTCGTTGTGAGGGGGTAATTTCGAGGGGTCGGGCCCGCGCGTGGAACGCGCGGGCCCGATTATTGCACAGGGCAACCATATTCCACAAAAACGCGTATTCCACTTATTGCCGGCGGCGGGCCGGCTTTTAAACTATCGATCTATGCGGGTATTGACCTTTAGCTGCGTGGCGGGCGTGCTGATGCTGCTTTGTAGCTTGCAAGGCAGGGGCCAACTGTTCCTTGGGGTCGAAGGGGGGCCGAATATGAATTATCTCACGACCAGCAATGCCAGCGAGCCATTTACCAACTATGATGGAATGCGTGGCTGGAATATTGGAATCCCGGTTGGCTATCAGTTTTTCGATTGGCTGGCGTTGAGGCCGCGCCTACCTATATTCAAAAGAATTTCGACATCGTCCGAACGGGTTTTTTTACCGGCGTTTACCAGAAGAACTACAATACCTATCTGCAATTGCCGCTTGAGCCTTCGGTTTTCCTTCGGCGGCAAGGCACTGCGGGGTTTTGTGGATCTGGGTGGATATGGCGCGTACTGGGAAAGCGGCCGCATCAAGGGTACCGAAGCAAATATCCTGAATGGGGTGGATACGGCTTACGAAACGGTCAATCCGACCAGCATCCTGGGCGAGAACTATCCCTACAGCTATAATCAGCGTATACGTCTTCAACAGCACCAGAGACAACCGGATGGAACTCGGGCTGATCGGCGGTCTCGGGGTAAGCTACGAGCTCTTTCAGACCTATACTTTCTACCTGGAAGGCCGCTATTTCAGGGCGATGACCGACCAGCAGAAACATTATGAAATCAACCAGGCCCCGCGATACAACGACAACTATGGCCTGACCCTCGGCGCACTGTAAAACTAAAAAAGATTATATCTCTACCCTCTTTAAAAAAGCCCATTCATGAAACAAGTAAAAGTATTTGCGTATGCTTTTGGGGCTTTTCCTGGCGCTTGCCGGCTGCAGAAAAACGATCAGTTCGTCGCCTGAGGCTGCTGATTATCCGGGCGACAATTACCCCGATATTTTCCAATCTTTCTGGAATGGAATGAACACGAATTATGTATTCTGGGGGATCGACACGACGAACTGGGACAATATGTATACGGTATACAAGCCCATTTCGATAAACTGACAATTTTCGACAGCGCCCACGAAGCCTTGGCGGAGCAGTATTTTTCGCAAATGACCCAGGGGCTGATCGACTCCCATTATACGCTGGAGTTCATGCTGACCGGCAATGCTTTCAGCCCTCTCACGTATCGCAAGCTCCGGACCGATCCCAACTATTTTACGGACAGCGCATTTCCCGGCGGCCGTGCTGGACTCCGCTGATTCCGGCGAAATACATCGATCCTTCTTCGCTCGGTCATGGGAACCGATACGGTGAACCTGGAGGGAGTCCAATGAACCGTTCACGGCGGTCAGCGGTACGATACGGGAAGCATCCTGTATCTGTACTTCAGCAATTTTGCGATCTCCCAGGCGGGCAACAATACGGTCCGGTGTTTGATTATTTCTTCCGGGTCCTGCATAGCGGTGTCCCTGCGCTCAAGGGGATCATCATCGATCTGCGCGGCAATGGCGGCGGCGAGATCAGCGACCTGGATCTTCTCGTGGGGCAGTTGACGACGTCGGAGTATACATTCGGGTATACGCGTTATAAGAATGGCGTCAACCGGCTGGATTATTCGCCGTGGGCGCCGGCCGTCGTTAAACCCTGGGTCGGGGGCGCCGTCAACGTGACCGTGCCCATCGTCGTGCTGGCCGATCACTTATCGGTGAGCATGTCGGAGATCACCACGATGGCCATCAAGAATCCTGCCAAACGGGAATGGTAAGTTCATCGGTACGCGGACCTGGGGCGCTAACGGGCCGCTGACCTCCTCCGTATATTTCGACGGCGGGACAGTTCACGATTGGCAGTGCAGCCTTTGGGTCGGGCGGATATATGTTCGTCTATACCAGCTCGTCCATGTTCAAATACCTCAATGGCGACATCTACGAAGGAGTGGGAGTGCCGCCGGACATTTATGCGCGGGAAACCAATGCCGCTTATCTGGCGGGGGACGACCTGGTGGTGGACCAGGCGCTCCAGTACATCAATGGTAAATAGGGGAAGGGCGACGGCCCCATTAACTAACGGTTAGGAAAAACGTACGGAGATTAACCACGGCTTAACGCGCAGTGGAATTAACTTCGGTGCGCTAATCTTTATTTCAAATAAAAACCGTTGGTTTATGAAAAACGCCCTAACCGAACGTAGTTCGGTTCGCAATTTTTTTCCGAAATCTTTTACTAAATGTACCGGGATCCTTTTGCTTGTTGTGATGGCGGGCGTCGTTGGCTGTAAGACGATCAACCCGGGTGAAGTTGGTTTTGTCGTTCACAAGGGGGTGATACAGCCGGGTATCTTGTCCGCGGGCCGGCATCACTACAATATCTTTAATTCCAAAATTCTCCGATTCAGCACGCGGATAACGGAGTTTTCTACCGTTATGACCCCGCCGACGAAGGAGGGGCTCGAGGTGAAAATGTACCTGACGGCGTTGTATCACATCAAGCCTGAGGCGGCTCCGCAAATTTTTACGCAGGTGGGGACAAACTATGGGCAGGAGATTGTCGTCAACAATTTCATGGCAATCGTCCGGGAGTATACGATGACGTATTCGGCGGTCGAGCTGCTCGGGGAGCGGGAAACGATCGAGCAGAATATTGAAGATCATCTGAGGGCCGCGGTTGCACCATATGGGATCGTGTTGGATGATGTGCTGGTGAAGGATATCGATATGCCGGAGCAGGTTTTGCGCGCGATCGAGGACAAGGCGAAGGCGGATCAGGTAGCCAAACTGACCAAGCTGGAGTTGCAGACGAAGCGGGAGCAGGAAGATTTTGACCTGGAGACGCGGGCAAAGGAGTTGAAATTTTCGTTGGATAAGCAAAGGAATGATTCGCTGATCATGCAAATCGATGCGAATTCGATCAGGAATTATCAGCTGACGATTGCGGCGTCGCTGACCGACAAGCTGCTGAAATATAAGAGTATTGAGGTAACGAAGGAGCTGGTGAAGTCACCGAATGCGAAGGTGATCATCACGGATGGGAAGTCGATGATGGTGAATAATGTAGGGGAGAAGTAAGGTTTTGGGTCGGGACTTGGTGGGGTACGAGATTTTGTGGAAAAGACGGGAAATCGTATCTTATTCCAATGCTGCGGAATTACCTGACCATCGCGCTGCGCCAGTTGCGCCGAAACCGAATATTCTCCATTATCAACGTGCTTGGGCTGGCCATCGGGCTGGCGTGTTTTATCCTGATCTCGATGTATGTCTGGGGCGAGCTGCATTATGACACGTATGCGGCGGCGGCGGACGACATCTATCGGGTAGAGATCCATTTGACGACGAATGGCGGGATGGAGATTTATCCAACCACAGACATTGAGGTTGGGGCGGGTATTACCAGGGAATTTTTGCAGGTGAGGGGTTTTACCCGATTCCTTCCCGGAGGGCCGGGGGGCTATTGGAGCTATGGCGGCAGGACATTCAAGGAGACAAGGATAGGGTTTGCCGATAGTAATTTCTTTACGTTTTTTTCGCTGCCGCTGGCGGAAGGGGATGCGGCAACGGCGTTATCGGCGCCGCTTAGTATTGTCATCAGCCGGACATTGGCCAGGAAATATTTTGGGAATACCGAACCAGTTGGAAAATCGATCGAGACGCCGGTAGGTCCCTGGAAGGTAACGGGCATCATGGAGGATATGCCGGAGAATTCTCATTTTCATTTTGACGGCATGTGCAGTCTGGCTACGATCCTTCCCGCCCGGCATACGTGGAGCAATGCGGTTTATTATACCTATGTGCAGCTGGAGAAAGGGGCGGATCCGAGAAAGATCGAAGCGGGGATGCCGCAGCTGGTGGCGAAGTATGTGGTACCGGAAATACAACATGACGAAAATATCAGCCTTGCGGATGCGCAAAAATCGGTGAACACTTTCCTTTTCAAGCTGCAGCCGTTGCGGGCGATACACCTTTATGGAAACAGCAATGCGGAGCTGGAGCGCAACGGGGACATCCACTATGTGTATGTATTCAGCGCGCTGGCCATCTTCATCCTCGTGCTGGCGTGTGTCAATTTTACCAATCTTTCGACGGCTATTGCGACAAAACGGGGAAAAGAGGTAGGCATCCGCAAGGTGATGGGGTCATTGAAAAGACAGTTGATGGTCCAGTTTCTCGCGGAAGCACTGCTGATGACTTTACTGGCGCTGGTTGTGGCGGTGGGGCTGGTGGCGGTGGCGGGGAGGTATCTTCCTTTTGTTTCGCTGGCGGGTTACTGGTTGGTAGCTGATCTTGTGGGCCTCTGGCTGGTAACGGGTTTGTGTGCGGGGATATATCCCGCGTTTATCCTTTCTTCCTTCAACGTGATCCGGGTGTTAAAGGGGGACTTTGTTTCTTCGAATGGGAATGGAATTTCGCTGCGGCGGGGGCTGGTTGTTTTTCAGTTTTGGGTGTCTATTTCGCTTATGATCGCGACGTTGATTATTTACCGGCAGCTGCATTATATACAGGATGTCAAGTTGGGATATGACAAAGACCAGATCGTCTGCCTGCCGGATACGTATACGCCGATAGGCATGGATACCCGCTTTGCGTTGCGTCAACGGCTGATGCAAGACCCGCGGGTCGTCGATATCAGTCTTGGGTCGGATGTACCGGCGAGGGAGGATCCGGGTGGAGGTCTGATCTATCCGAAGGACAAGCAATCGACCGGGAATGAGGCAGTGATTACGGCGGGTATTTTTAACGTTGACTACGACTATATCCCCACGCTTGGAATGCGAATTATCCGTGGAAGAAATTTTTCGCGCGAGTTTGGATTGGACACAACCGGACAGAATGCGATCATCAACGAAGCGGCGGTACACGCACTTGGCTGGGATCATACCGATCCGATCGGCAAGATCGTTGTTGGATCCGATAATAATGCGTTTAAGGTGGTGGGGGTTGTGGCCGATTATAACTATGTCTCCCTGAAACGGGAAATAACTCCCATGATGCTCTTGTTTTATCAGGGTCCGGGTACCGGGATGATCCTCAAAGTAAACACGCATGACATGGCTGGCTTCCTGAAAGATCTGGAACAGCGATGGAAGACGTTGAACCCGGGCGCGCCGTTTACGTATTTTTTTCTTGATGAGCGGCTGGAGAGGCTATATGCGGATGAGCAAAGGATGGCGGGGCTTTTTGGGCTTTTTGCGGGCTTGTCGATCGTCATTGCCTGTCTTGGGTTGTTTGGGCTGGCGGCGTTTGCGACCGAGCAGCGGGCGAAGGAGATTGGCATTCGGAAGGTGTTGGGGGCGTCGGTGCAGCAGGTGCTGATGTTGGTGGCGAAGGAATTTCTTTTGCTTGTCGGGCTTTCATTTTTATTGGCTGCTCCGATTACGGGATGGATCATGCATGTCTGGTTGCGTGATTTTGCTTATCGGGCGCCGGTTGCGGTATGGGTATTTATTCTGGCGGGGGGCGCGACGGCGCTGATCGCGCTGGTTACGGTTAGTTCGAGGGCTATGAAGGCGGCGCTGGCGAATCCGGTGGAGGCGCTGAGGAGTGAATAATTATTTGCGTAATTTGGGCGCATGACACAAAGCAGGCTCATCTTCACTTTTCTCTTTTTTGTTATGTGTGGATCGCTGTCGGCTCAGGAGGGCAGTCGGTTCCGGGCGGGGTATGAAGACAGCACCCTGATGGAAGGAGGGGCGTTTACGCTGATGCCGTTTAACCGGCTAGTCCGGTCGGCGGGTGAAGTGGTCACATTCGGGGATCCGAAGCAGGAGAATCATGCGCTGGATTTCTCGGTTTTGCCGGATGGCCGGCATGTTGCGGTGGAGGATCGTTATGGGATTGCGCTGGTTGATGCGCGTGCGCGGGGGGTCGTTCAGCGGTGGGCGTATCGGGACGATCCTTCGTCGTCGGTCAAGGGACTGATGAGCACGTATTCGGGGATCAAATCCTTTTCGTATAACGGGCAGGTTTATCTCGTTTGGAGCGCGGGGACATCGCATTCGTCCGCGATAATGATGGCGGCATGGGACAGCGCGGGGATCGGGAAGGTGAGTTCGTTGCTAATTGCAGCGGTGGCGCCGGCATTAGCCGCACTCCCGAATGATATTGCGGTGCAGGAAGAGGGAGGTATTCCGTACCTCTATGTGGTGCTCAATGGGAACAATCAATTGCTGAAGATCCGGTTTTCGGACCAACAAGTCGTATGGACAGTCCCGACGGGGGAAGCGCCGTATGGGTTGAAGATTATCGACAACAAGGTGTATGTGACGAACTGGGCCGGCCCGCGGGTGACGGACACGACTTTGGAACATGCGGGTACGCCCTGGGGTAGTGTGTATACCAATCCCGTCACGGGCGCTACGGCGAGGGGCAGTCTGTCGGTGTTCGATGCGGGGACTGGGGCGCTGATTCGTGAGCTCGATTTGGGACTGCATCCAAATGCGATTGTGGCCAGTCCGGACAGTTTGTTTCTTTATGTCAGCAATGGAAATAGCGATTATGTCAGCGTGGTGGATGTGCGACAGGGGGCGGTTGTGGATTCGATTCCTGTGGGACTTTTCTCCGGCAATATTACTTATTATGGTAGTAGTCCTAATGCGCTCACTGTCGACCCGAGCGGGACGACGCTCTATGTGACAAATGGGTTTGATAATGCGGTTTGTGTGGTGCGGCTTGGGGCGGGTATTTCGTCGTCGGGGAAGGGGAAAACAGTTGTCAGAGGATATATTCCTACGGAGGCGTATCCCGGTGGGATCGTCATATTGAATGATGTTTTGTTTGTTGCGAATATTGAGGCGAAGGGTTCGCGGGTTCTGGCTTCTGTCAAAGATGGATCAGGCGCACCAGGGTCTGTGGATGCGTATCAGATCCACCAGGAGATGGCGAGTTTGAGCATTATTCCGGTTCCGAGTGATCGGGAGCTGAAGACCTATACCAAACAAGTGCGGCAGCAGAGTCTTTTCTTCCGTCTGGCGCTGACCAACCGGGGGCCGCGACGGCGGGTGGCGGCGAGACCGGTGCCGGAGCGGATCGGGGAGCCAAGTTTGTTCAAGCATGTCATCTACATCATCAAGGAAAACAAGACTTACGATCAGGTGTATGGCGATATTTCCGTGGGCAGGGGGGCGCCGGCGCTTTGTATTTATGGGGACAGCGTGACGCCGAATCAGCATCAACTGGTCGGAAAGTATGGGTTGATGGACAATTATTATGCTTCCGGCAAATGTTCAGCGGAGGGGCACCAATGGACCGACGCCGCGATGACATCCGACTATATCGAAAAAAGCGTCCGGGCGTGGTTCAGAAGCTATCCGCACCGGCAGGACGATGCGTTGGTATACAATAAAAATGGTTTTATCTGGAATGATGCGCTGGACCATGGGAAAAAAGTACGGATTTACGGGGAGGCGTGTACGACGCATTACGACCATACGCTGACCTGGGGAGATATCTACACCAAATATCAGGATCATGCGGATCAGGGTTTTGTCAATTCCACGACGATCGGGCGGATCCGGCCGATCATTTCGCCGGCTTACCCGGATTGCGACAATCTGATTTTTACGGACCAGATCCGTGCGGAGATTTTTATCCACGACCTGCAGCAGGCCGGGCAGGCCCCGGGAGATAGTCTTCCCGATCTGATGGTGCTTTCGCTGCCGGACGACCACACGGCGGGGATTTCGCCGAATTTTCCGTTGCCGCAGGCCATGGTCGCCGACAATGATTTTGCATTGGGCCGGATCGTGGAAGCGGTTACTCATAGCCGATTCTGGGACAGTACCGTGATCTTTGTGACGGAGGATGATTCGCAAAGCGGCTGGGACCATATCTCGCCATACCGGACGACGGGTCTGGTGATCAGCCCCTACTCGGTCATGGGGCAGGTGATCCACACCAATTACAATCAGACGGGGATGGTGCGGACGATCGAGCAGATCCTGGGGATACCGCCGATGAATGTGCTGGACGCGACGGCGCTGCCGATGTGGGATTGTTTTGGGCCGCGGAGGACGGACAATCTCTTTTCCGTTGTGCCAAACCGGATCCCGTTGAACAAGATGAACAAGGGGATGGTGGGATTGACGGGGAAAGAGGCGTATTATGCGCATTTGTCGGCTACCCGGGCTTTCAAGGATGTGGATGGGGGGGAGGATGAGTTGATGAATCGGATATTGTGGTTTGCGGCAAAAGGTGAGGAAGCGTATCCGGGGGTGGGGACGACCGGAGGGGATATAAAGTAAAGGCGGGGATTAAGTTCGCCGAATGATGCGGTCGTAGAAGCCGCCGTAGTTGTTGAGGCGGACGCCTTCTTCCCTGAAGAACCTGCCGGGGAAGCCGAGGTCGATTGCGCTGGCTTCGTTGAGGCGGTTGATGTCTTCGGGTGGAATGACGAGGTCGGTTATTTTAAGATTTTCCTGTAATTGTTCGAGACGGGTGGCGCCGACGATCGGGATGCAGTTGAAGCCTTGTTGACGTGTCCACTGCAGGGCGATGTTGCCTGGTTCCACGCCAAGACGGTCGGCGACGGCCATGACTTCCCGGGTGATGCGGATACTGTTGTCATCGCGGCGGTTGGATTCGGGTTTGATGCGACCCTGGCCACCTTTCAAGTATTTGCCGGTGAGGGCTCCGCCGGCCAGTGGGGCCCACGGCGTTACAGTCATTCCGAAGTGGTTGGCCATAGGGATGAGGTCGCGTTCGGGTGTGCGTTGGAGGAGGCTGTATTCCACCTGCAAGGCGGCAAATTGGGTCCATCCTTTTGCTTCCGCGAGCGTGTTTCCCATGCTGACGACCCAGGCCGGTGTATCGCTGATGGCGGCGTAATTTACTTTCCCCTGCCGGATGAGGTCGTCGATCCCTCTCAGCACTTCATCTATCGGAGTCAGATCATCCCAGATATGGAGATAGAGGATGTCGACAAAATCGGTTTTCAGGCGTCGGAGGCTTTGCTCGACGCTCCGCATCATGTTTTTGCGGTTGTTGCCGCTGGCGTTTGGGTTAGTATTGTTGTCGCGGAGGGAATATTTGGTGGCGATGACGAAGAAATCGCGGTCGCGGGGGTCGATGAATTCGCCAATGATCTTTTCGCTTGTCCCCAGCTTATAAATATTGGCGGTATCGAGGAAGTTTCCGCCGGCGTTGGCGAATGCTTCCATGATGGCGAAGCTGGCGGTTTTGTCGGCGCCCCAGCCGGATTCGGTGCCGAAGCCCATGGTGCCAAGGCACAGTTCAGATACTTTCAGGCCGGTGCGGCCGAGGAGTTGATACTTCATTAAGTTGGCGGTTGCGGGGCGCCAAAGATAAACAGGAATTGGAGATTTGCAACGGCTATATGGCGAGGCGGGTGTTGGGGATGCTCAGGGCATAATGTTGGCCGGCGTTTTCAACGGAAATGGTGGTTTGATGGTCGTCGACGAGCGCGAAGACGTGCATGCGTTCGTTGTTGCGGGCCTGTAGGGCGTGACCGAGGAGGTTCCAGAGTTTGAACGCGAGCATGTTCTCTTCGGCGATAAAACATAGTCCTTGGGGCACTCCGTTCAGGATGACGTTGTTTCGGCTGTGGGCAAGTGGTTGTAGGCTGGTGAGGAGGTCGTTGATCAACTGATGGAGCGAAACCTTGATCCGGCGGTTAGTGGGTTCGAAGGGTAAAAAGGAGGATTTGCGGGTAGAAAAGATTCTAGCGAGGCGGTTTTTCATAAAATAAAAGTTTTGCAGGTAAAATCGATTGGGCAAAGTTACGGTGACGGGGCTTATGGGCGGTCACGGAAGGGGGCGTGTTTGCTAAAATAAAGGAGAACGAAATTAAGGATACATGGTTTCATGTAAAAATGTGTGCGTAGAGCGCGAATAGTTTGGGGTCGGGTGTTGTGTTTGGGATGAAAATAAAGTTCGCAAAATGCGAACTTCAGGTCTTGCGAAGGGCGGTCGCGGAAGTCAGGAGTTCAAACTGAAGACGTTGAGATGATGATAACTTGTTGAATCTGTTGGGATAAAAGAAATTGGATTTCATGAAAAGCGAGAATGAGCTGATTGAATTCGCACTGAAGTTCGCATTTTGCGAACTTTTTACGACCAGGAATCGCGGGTCGGTGAAGCAGTCCTAAAATGCGCTTCGGTTAAGGTTGCGAGATTGCCATAAATTCGTGATATGGGAATTGTTAAAATTCATAATGGGCGGGTACTGACGCCGGAGGGGATTCTTTCGCGGGGGACGGTTGTGGTCGGTGGGGGGAAAATTGTACGGGTTGCGATGGATGAGGTTGGCGGTGAGGGGGAGGCGACGGTAATCGATGCGGGGGGGCGGTACGTGGCGCCGGGGTTCATTGATCTTCATGTTCATGGCGGGGGCGGGTATGATTTTATGGATGGGACGGTGGAGGCGTTCGTGGGCGTGGCGGCTTTGCATGCCCGTTATGGGACGACGGCGATGCTGCCGACAACGCTGACTTGTTCTGTTGAGAAGTTATTTCAGATCCTTGATATTTATCCGGCGGCGGTGAGGGCGAACGATGCGGGGGCGCAGTTTCTTGGGTTTCATCTGGAGGGGCCGTATCTGGCGATGTCTCAGCGCGGGGCTCAGGACGGGCGCTCCATCCGCCGACCCCAGTCGGCGGAGTACCGGTCGATTTTCGACCGGGCGCCGGATCTTATCCGGCGATGGAGCGCGGCGCCGGAGTTGGAGGGGGCGTTGGAGTTTGGGCGGGAACTGAGATCGCGGGGTATCGTGGGGTCGTTTGCGCATACAGATGCGCGGTATGACGAGACGCTGGAGGGATTCCGAAACGGGTTTACGCTGGCGACACACCTTTATTCCTGTATGAATGGAGTGACGAGGCGGGGACTTCATCGGTATGCGGGGGCTGTCGAATGCGCTTACCTTGTGCCCGAAATTGATGTAGAGCTTATCGCGGATGGAGTTCATCTTCCGGCGCCGCTGCTGCAACTGGCTTATCGGATCAAGGGCGCGGAACGCACGGTGCTGGTGACGGATGCGATGCGGGCAGCGGGAATGGGGGAAGGGGAAAGTGTTTTGGGCGGTCTTGACGGCGGCTTGCCGGTCATCGTGGAAGATGGCGTCGCGAAGTTGCCGGACCGGAGCGCGTTTGCGGGGAGTGTGGCGACGGCGGACCGGCTGATCCGGACGATGATCTCTGTCGGGGTTCCTTTGGCGGAGGCGGTTCAGATGATGACGGCGACACCCGCGAGGATCATCGGAGTGGGTTCGTCCAAGGGGTCACTGGAGGCGGGGAAAGATGCGGATATTATTCTGTTCGATGCGGATATTAACGTCGGCTTGACAATGATCGGGGGGAGGGTCGTTTATGAAAACCTTTAAGGTCGATCGGTTGGAGGTTCGGGTGGCGGCGGATCGGGCGGTCATGGGGCTGGCGGCGGCGGAGGCGGTTTGTGGGGCGATTGGGGAGGTCCTGAGAGGGAAGGAGGCGGCCGGGAGCTCGGCGAAGAGGTCGGCGGGGGGGTCGGCGGGGGCGGTGGCGAACATCATGTTTGCGGCGGCGCCGTCACAAAACGAATTTTTCACGGCGCTGGTCCGGATGCCGGTGGATTGGTCGAGGGTGAATGGTTTTCATATGGACGAATATATCGGGTTGGCGGAGGATGCGCCGCAGGGTTTTGGGAATTTTCTGAGGGAAAGACTGGTCGGGCGGGTGCCGTTCAGGGATTTTGCTTTTATGCGGACGTTTGAAGAATATGCCCATAGATTGGCTGGAGTAACGATGGACATGGTCGTTCTGGGGGTCGGGGAGAATACACATCTGGCATTTAATGATCCGCATGCGGCCTTGTTCGATGATCCGGAGTTGGTAAAGGTGGTGGAGTTGGATGAGGCTTGTCGGACGCAGCAGGTTAACGACGGATGTTTTGGGCGGTTGGATGAGGTGCCGCGGCGGGCGATCACAGTGACGATACCGGGGCTGATGCGGGCGAAGAATGTATTCGCGATCGTTCCGGGGAAAAATAAAGCGGAGGCGGTGCGGCGGACTTTATACGAGGAAGTAAGTGAGCGTTGTCCGTCTACTATACTAAGAAGACATCCAAGGGCGATCCTCTTTCTGGACGGGGATAGCGCGGGACGGGTTGAGGGGCTCGGCCAAGGGGGTTAGGACCCGGTAGGGGTTGAGTGGGCCAGGTGGAAACGAGCGAAGGATAGTTAGTTCCGCTCAATCTTAGCTGTCTGGGTCTGGCCGTCGGCGGTCCGGATAATCAGGAAATAAATCCCAAACGGGTACCGGCTCAGGTCGATGGACTGGCCTGAAGTAAATCCCTGGGCGGTCTGGAGGATCCGGCCGTCGAGGGAGATCAGCGTGATCGATTGCAGCGTAGTGCTACTGGTCAGGGTCACCTGGTCATGTGTCGGATTGGGATACCAATTGACCGCGATAGCGGTGCCCGTGAGTTCGACGCTCCGAATTTCCGAGTAGACCGATGAACCATCTTCGGCGACTTCCTGCAGGCGGTAATAGTTTGCGCCGGTCATGGGCGTCTGATCAACATAATTATATGGCAGACTTTCCTGGCTGTTACCGGCAGCGGCTACCTGGCCGATGCTGTTCCAGTTGACGCCGTCCTGGCTGCGTTCGATAACGAAGTCCTTTGAATTCTGTTCTGTCGCGGTGGTCCACTGCAGGTCCACCGTATGTCCCCGGGGCTGGGCGGTGAAGCCGGTCATACCGACCGGAAGCGTGAACAATGTATTTATCGCGGAAACGCCGATCAACCAGGCGTCGCCGACATGCTCGTTTGCGGTGGCCCATGTGGGGGTCTTGCCGTCGCCCCGAACATAGAGCTGGAAGGTCAGCGAAGTCACGCTGCTCCCGTTGACCATTATCGAACCGGATGCCGCGCCGGATCCGGTAGTTGCGGTGGGCGCTGCGGAGGTATTCACGATCTGGGTGCCGCCGCCTGCCACACTGAGCTCTTTGGAGCCGGATAATTCGGTCATGGTGAGCCCGGGCGTTGTCAGGGTCAAGTCGGTTGTGAAACCCAGCGCACCGGAGAAACCACCAATCCCGACGATTTGGAGGACCGGATTGGTAATCGGGACGTTGAACGTGATGGTCAGGTCGGCCATATAATATGTTCCGTTTGTCGGCACATTGGCGTTGTACAGGCCCATGACAGACGTATAGACTTCAACGGTGTAGTTCGTGGTCATAGACATTCCGGCACCGATATTGCCCGGAGTTGAACTAAATTCAGCCGCCATAGGAGCGCTGATCGAACCCATGGTCGGGAAAAGTAAAGAAGGAAGCGGCAATTTGCCGGTGGTGTTGTTGCCGGCCCCAAAAGAGATATCGCCCCCATTTGGATTCTGGGAAGCAGGAAGAATGTATTGCTGGTTGCTGATGGCGAATGTCGCGGTTACGGGTGAGGAAAGCGGAACGTAAGTTCCCGTTGTAGGATTCAATAAGTTATCCTGGAACGTAATGACTTGATTTGCAAGGGAAGAGCCATTGGTCGTAGGTCCGGAGCCATTGGCGAATTCGATCGCGGGTGTTTGCGCAAATCCTGCAAGTGGTAAAAGGGACAGCAGGATTCCGCAACGGATACTGGTTATTTGCGGTTTCATTGGGTAGGGATTCACCATAAATGTAGCGACAAAATCGCAGTACTGCAAGTGTTTTCCCTTATTTCTGAAACCGATTGATTGCCAGTAGGTTAGTTTTTTTCGATTTTAGCAGTCCGTGTCTGGCCGTCAGTCGTCCGGATGATCAGGAAATAGATCCCGAATGTATAGCGGCTGAGGTCGATAGACTGGGTGGATGCTGATCCGGCGACGGTCTGGAGGATCCGGCCGTCAAGGGATGTCAGGGTTATAGATTGAAGATCACTGTTGCTTGTCAGGGTCAACCGGTCATGGGTCGGATTGGGGTACCAATTGATGGCGATCGGGGCACTGGAGAAGTCGACGTTCCGGATGGCCGAGTAGACTGATGTCCCATTGTCAGCAACTTCCTGCAGGCGGTAATAATTTGCTCCGGACACGGGCTTCCGGTCAACAAAATTATACTGCAGAAGATCCTGGCTGTTACCGGCTGCTGTCACCTGACCGATGCTGCTCCAATTGAGGCCGTCCTGGCTGCGTTCGATCGTAAAATAGCTCGAGTTCTGTTCCGTCGCGGTCTTCCACTCCAGATTCACGGAGTGTTGCTGCGGCTGGGCAGTGAACGAAGTCGTCCCTAAGGGAAGGGCGACAAAGGTATTTAGCCCGGAAACGCCGATCTGCCAGGCGTCTCCGACGTGCTCGTTGGCGGTTGACCAGGTCGGGGTATGGCCGTCGCCCCGGAGATAGATCTTGAATGTCAGGCTGGTTACACTGTTGCCGTTGATCAGTACCGAGCCCGATGCTGCGCCTGACCCGGTAGTAGCGGTGGGCGCTGCGGCAGTATTTACGATCTGGGTGCCACCGCCCGTCACACTGAATTCGGTCGAGCCGGTTAATTCGGTCATGGTAAGGCCGGCTGTTGTCAAAGTCAATTGGGTTGTCAAGCCCAGCGCACCGGAGGTGCCGCCCAATCCGATTATGTGGATGACAGGATCGGTGATTGGGGCGCTGAACGTGATGGTCAGATTTGCCATATAGTACGTTCCGTTGGTCGAAGAGTTGGCGTTGTAAAGACCCATGGCGGACGTAAAGATCTCGACGGCATAATTGTTGGCCATCGATATCCCTGCCCCGACATTGTCCTGGGTCGCGCTGAAATCGGCGGCTGGAGCAGCGCTAATGTAATTCATGGCAGGGTAAATGGTAGCTGCGCTGGGCGTTTTGCCAGCAGAATTAACGTTAGCGCCGAATGAAACAACTGCGCCGTTGGGGTTCTGGGCGACGGGCAAAACGTATTGCTGGTTGCTTAGGGCAAATGTAGCGGTGACGACAGGTGCAAGCGGAATGTAGGTGCCCGTCACCGGGTTGAGGGCATTTTGCTGAAAGGTGACGACTTGGTTGGCTATAGAAGAGCCGTTGCCGGCCGGACCGGTGCCGCTGGCAAATTCGATTGCCGGCTGGGCGATTCCTGCCAGCGGCAGGAGGATTATCGGAAATCCGCAGAGAATATGGGTTATTCGCGGTTTCATACGGTTGGATTTATAGGTAATTATACTATTGCGAATGGGATGCCATTATCTTCCCGACTGATTGCGAAGGGGTTGGGGTCGAAAAAAACCAGGAGCGTTCCCAAAATGGAACAAGGTTAGCCCGGATTGGGACGGGGCAGGCTGACAAAAATGGACATTGCGTGTATCGGGAGCGGACAGGAAAGGTGGGTCGATTTGCTTTTTTTTGTTGATTATGAAATATTTGTAATATGGCATATTGCTTGAGGACTTTTTGACATGATTACCAATTATCTTAAAACCGCGGTGCGGAACCTTTGGATAAACAAAGGGTTTTCCACCATCAATATTTCGGGTCTTGCCCTGGGTATGACCTGCGGTCTTCTGATCCTGCTGTGGGTGCGGTATGAAAAAAGCGGGCTGAATGAAGTCAGGGTCCTGGCGACTCAGGTCGCGGCTTGAATGACTTTTTTCAGGTGGGCGGAAAGGCGCAGGCTGAGGGCGGTGATGGTAAGGGTTGGATTTGGCGCCGCGGCGGTGACGAAGACGCTGGCGCCGGCGATATACAGGTTGGAAACTCCGTGTAATTTATTGTTGGAGTCTACCACGCCCGTCCGGGGGTTGTCGCTCATCCGGGTGGTGCCCATGTGGTGCCAGCCGCCGCCGGTGGTATCGGGCCAGGAGTGGTCGTCGGGGTCTCTCGAGATAATCCATCAATTGGATGCGGCCGATCGCGTGCATGCCGACCTGCTGGCCGATCAGTTCGTAGAGGGTTCGCATGCTGTATTTTTCGAAGGGGGTGAGGACCCAGTGGAGCTGTGCGCGGGGCATGCCGAGCGCATCGCGGTCGGTACTTAATGATGATGCGGGAATCGGGGTTGGGCGCTTGTTCGATCCGGGTCTTTAGTTCGAAAACATTATAGCCTTCGGTTTTTCGCCGTCGCCTTTCGTGTGCATGCCACATCCTTTTCATGGAATCTTCGTTTTTACGCGGGTCATCACTGCTCCACATTTTGATGGCGGGGTCATACCTTTTGCCAGTTCCCAGGGGGCGAAGGAGCAGGTGCCGTTTAGCATGCGGTATTTGGCCTGCATTTCGGGATGGATGGCGAGTTCGCAGCGCATGCGGGTGCCGCCGATGCCGCCGAACATGTACAGCTTGAGGGGTGCGGGCCGGGGCAGGTGGAGCCAGGCGGATTGGACTTCGAGGTGTTCCATAAAGAAGCGACCGACGAGGTCGTGGTCGTTGCCGAGGCCTTTGGGGGTTTGTGGGCAGGCGGCCAGGAGGAGGCGGGCATTCTGGATGGTATTGCAGGCGAGGATGAATTGTTTTGCTTTGACGGTGTGGGTTTTTCCGGCGAAGTTGTTGACGGTGAGCTGTTTCGATGGTAGTCGCGGGTTCGTTGGCGTTGATCTCTGTGACGTGCGCATAGGTATAGAGGTGAATGTTTTTTGATTTTTTTACGGCGTCGCCATATTTCTTTGCCGAGCCGGGTGGGCGGGCTGAATTGCCAGACTTTATTCCAGACGGCGGGGTTGTCTTCCGGGAGGAGGGATTTGAGTGCGGGGTCTTTGCCTTGCCAATATTTGACGTCATATTCATAGGGTCCGAGGTCGAGGACGTTTTGTGCTTTGGCGTAATAGGGGTCGAGGTCGGTCTTTTTGATCGGCCAGCCGCTGTGGGGGACCCAGTCGCGTTTCTCGAAGTCCATCGGGTCGAAAGTGGAGCAGAAGCCTGCCCAGTGGTTGCTGGTGCCGCCGAAGTAATGCAGGCGGGTTGACTTGAGGGGGTAATAGTGTTGGCCGGTTTCGGGGCCGGCGTAGAGGTCTTGCATCTGGTCGTCGTATTCAAAGCCGCCGCCTTCAAGGAGGATGACCTTGTAGCGGGTGTGGTTCCATTCCATGGCGATGCTGAGGCCGGCGGGGCCGGTGCCGACGATGCAGATGTCGCCTTCGATGTGGGTGTTGTCGGGCAGGTGGCGGGCGTCGGTGTGCATGGGGGAGGGTTTGGTGTGGCGCGGGGAATGTTTTATGGCAATTGGATGGAATATAGGGCGCATTGGCGGGCTTCGGTGAGGGAGATCACCTAGCCGTCGAGGGTGACGGTGCGGCCGGCGGTAAAGTCGGCATTTGATTTTTGAATCTAGTTGTTGGGTTTGGTCTTTGGTTTGGTCAAAACCGGCGGTGAGGAGGTTGGTGAGCTCGTCTTCACGGTTTTCGTTTGTGGCGGTGGTGCGGTAGTCGGTTCCGATCTTGCGGATGGTTTGGGAGTCGCAGATTGCGCCGAGGAGATCGGGGGTGTTGAGGGGGGTAGGAGGTCCGGCGGGGCGGGTGCTGCAAAATGGGGTCATCGTTACGATGCCGCCGGCAATCGTCAGGAACAGAAATTTTCTGCGTTTCACCGGATTAAGGTAATGATAAATCGCGAATTTGCCGGTGGCGCGGGTGAGGTTATTGGGCGCCGTTGAATGCGGTGCGGACTTTCTCGAATCCTTTGTCGACTTCGTCGGCGAATTCCCGGGCGGCGTCGCCGGCTTTTTTCTTAAAATCGTCGAATCCTTCGCGTATCTTCTCGCGGGTCTTCGATCCTTTATCCGGGGCGAGGGCAATGCCGATGGCGATGCCGGCGAGAAGACCTAACAATATCTTATTCATGTTCTGAGATTTGTTTAAAGTTACGAAATTGGGTCTTTTTATGAAGCAGATTTTGGACAGTATGGAGCGGGTATTGGACAACCCAACGTATCATGCCACGATGAGCGGTAATGCAGACTTGGCGCTTGGGTCATCGAACGTGCGTTATTTTCCCGCAGGAGGTCTCGCCATTTGTGGGCCTCGCGGATTTCAGCGAAGTGTCGCTTTGGAGAACTGGCGGCGGTGTTGCCGGCGGAGCGTAGTCGGGTGGTGGTGGTTTCGCCGGATGAGATCGGCATCCCTGCGCCGTGGAAGGTCAATTATCATGGAGTAGGGTTGCAGATGATGGGTGAGCAGATCGCGCGGTCCCTTGCCGGATGGGTGGGAGTTCGTGCCGTTGCGAACGGAACATGTGTCTTCCATGGTGGACGCTTGCGAAATTGACGAATCCGGGACCGTTTGGCGAGCGCACGATCGAGTTTGGTGGTTTTGTCGGGAGTTTTTGACGGGGAGCGGCTGATGGGGATGTCAGGGCACCGGCTGCATCCTTCCCCGTATATGGAGATCAGCGGGGTTTGTACACATCCGGATTATGCCCGTCGCGGGCTCGGGGCTGCGTTGACGTATTACCAGGTGGAACGGATCCGGGAGCGGGGAGAGGTGCCGATCCTGCATGTTTGGGCGCACAATGTCGGGGCGATCCGGGTATATGAACGTCTTGGGTTTGTGACGAGGCGGCAGCACCATTTTTATATGATTGAAATAGAGAGGTAGTTGGAAATGGCGAAACCGGCGTGGTCGGTGGAGCGGGAATCTGAATTCCCAGGCGGCGGGCAGCTAAGGGAATGATACGCCGGAGATGCCGGCGCATGCGGCGAGGAATTTCTCCTGAATTTCGGTTTTGGCGGCGGCGGGGTGGAAATCCCGTTGATGTTTGTGATAAAAGTGATGGCCGGTCGTTCGTGCTGCGGGGTCCTGACTAACGGCGAGCCAGGCCTGTGTTATCGAGCCTTCTGAGAGGCTGTCGGGCGCGCCGGGGCCGCCCATTCTGGTTGGCACCCATCCCGGGTCCACGGAATTCGAATAAATCTCTTTCCATTTACGGGCGACGGCGAAGGCGAGGATGACGTCGTGCAGTTTCGAATCGGAGTAAGCGCCGGATGCGCTCCACGACCGACGTTCCCAGGTAAGATCTTCGAGGCTACCATCGCCTCCGCGGTGCAGGCCGGAGCTTAGATAGATCAGGCGTTTTGGTTTTTCAATCAGGCAGGTGAGGAGGTAGGGCGCGAGTGAGTTGATCGCGAAGATAGCGGGGAGGCCATCGGATGTCGTTATGCGTTTCCGGTCGTTATAGCCGATTCCCGCGTTGTGGATGATAGCGTCGAAGGGGCCGAGTTCATTTGCGCGGGCGGCGACGGCTTTGGTTTCAGCGATGCTGGCGAGGTCGCCCGAAATGACGTCGCTGGCGCCGGGAGTGGCGGCCAGGGCTTCTTTAGCGCGCTCGCTGTTGCGGGCGTGAAGGATGACGTTGTGCCCCTGGTTCACGAGGAGTTGGGCGGCGGCTTTGCCGAGACCATCGGCGGAGCCGGTGATGAGAATTTTGGCCATCGGACAAAGTTATGGGATCGGTTGGAGATCGCCGGGGCGGGTGGAATTGAGGTAAAGATGTAGCGGTATTGCGGTTCAGGGTGTTGTGATGTAGTATTGATGTAGTGGATTGCTTGCCATAGACGCGGGAGGGGTTATAGTTTTAGGGATCAAAATTATAACCATGAAAATCAAGCTTGCTGTATTGCTTTTTTGTCATCCGTTTTTCTTAATCGCACAGGTCCAAGTGCCGGATTGGGCGCAGCCGGGGTCGGCCACGCATAAACAGGTTCCGCCGCCGGCGGATTTTCACCGGGATACGAAGACGGAGATCAGACCGCTTGGCGTTTTCCAGGGGCAGAGTGATGTAGGTGGCGCCCTGGTGGCGGGTTCGTCGAGCTATAATCCGCGGACCAGGGTCTACACGATCGTTTCGGCCGGTTACAATATCTGGTATCAGCGGGATGAATTCCGTTATGTCTGGAAAAGGATGTCGGGTGATGTATCGCTTGCGGCGGATGTCGCTTTTCCGGATATGGCGGGATATAACGACCGGAAGGTAGTGCTCGTCATCCGGCAAGGTCTTGAGGATGATGCGAAGGAGGCAGTGGTTGCATTGCATGGCGCAGGCCTGATGCATTTGGCGTGGCGGCCCGCAGGTGGGCAGATGATGACGGAAATGCGGGTTAATCATCGGAAGGATCACAGTACGGATAGTCTGAATGTGGGGTTGGCGAAGCGGATCGGGATCGAGAAGAAGGGGGATATGTTCAGGGTGTGGATCAGTATGCATGGGGAGCCTATGCATCCGGTCGGGGAGCCGGTTCAACTGCATTTGGATGCACCGTTTTATGTAGGAATCGGGTTCTGTTCGCATTTGCCGGCGACGAAGGATACGGCGGTTTTATCGAAGTTGGTCCTGGCGAATGAGGCGGGGAAGGTGAGATAGGCTTTGCGCGGGGGGAGTGTGGGATGGTGCGGTGGCGGCTAGTGGCGGGCGCGGAATTGTCCGGGGGATGCGCCATACCTGGTCCGGAAGGCGCGGCAGAAAGCGCTGGGATCATTGAATCCGCTGGCCCAGGTGATGTCTCGGATGTCTTCCGCAGTTTGCATAAGCAAATAAGCGGCATGTTGGAGGCGGATGTCGATCAAGTATTGATAGGGTGTTCGGCCAAAGACCGATTTGAACTGGCGGATCAATTGTGGGGTGGACAGGCAGGCGTGAGCGCTTAGTTGGGAGAGGTCCAGCGGCTCTTTGTAGTAGGTGTGCAGAACGTCTTTGGCGATGCACAACCTCTTGTAAATCTCCTTTTGGGTACTTGGCTTGGCGGCGTCGACCTGCCGGGAGAGTTGCCGGTCTCTGCGAAAGATGCGGAGGAGATATTGCAGTAGGAAAACCAACTCTTCATCGGTACGATTGGAATCGTCGCCATAGGTATCGAGGCGCGTTGTCAAAAGAGTCAGCCTTTTGGCGAGGTCCGGTTCGATCGCGTGCAAGGTTTGAAAGAATTCCGGGGTGGGAGTAGGACGACAGGAGGGGTCGTCGAGAAGTTGTGCTTCCGGGTGAAGCATGTCGTTAAAGACGGATGCGGCAAAATCCTTTTGAAAGAAGACGGAAAGACTGTGGGCGTTGCCTTTTTGGATGCGGTAGGAATAGTTTTGGGCATCATTCAGAATAAGGAATTGTCCGGGGTTGATGGCTATCTGGCGACCGCCGACTGTATACCATTCTTCGCCGGCCAGAATCGTCTTGATAGAAAGACAGCCGACGTGGTTGTCGCAGTAAATTTCCGGGCTGCAGGCGTTGAAGATGAGGTTATGCCGGCTGAACCGGCTGAAGTGGGCCTGTTCGTTAAATCCGGGGGCGGTATGGTCGGGCAGCCTGGTAAAATACATCGATCCAAATTTGAGGATTTTGGCACATTCTTAATGGAGTTCGATCGGTAAATTGGGCCAAACCTATATTTATGCGGATAAGCGGCAAATTTGTATTGATCTGTATCGGGGTGATGGCGTATACGGGGGCCAGGGCAGTGGATGGCGACAGTGCGAACCTGCACCGATTAATCGACGCCTATTTCGATGGGGTGGCGTCGAAGAGTTTTGTCAAGCTGGATTCGGTCGTTACCCGGGACTTTTCTATCTATGAGAATGGGAAGGTTTGGAATAATGACAGCGTATTCCACAACGTTCAATATAACCAGCCTTTTTCGGTAAAGTTTACACTGACCGATTTCCATATTTTTACGGATACCCGGTCGGGTGAGGCCCGGTATCATAGTCGGGCGGACTTTGTGGTACGGGATACCGTAAAGTTCACGCTTAATTTTCTTGAAACGGCGACATTCAGGAAGACTGGAGCGGGTTGGAAGATCAGCCTCATCCATGTGACGGCGGAAACCACACCGGGTGTGTGGATGCCGCCGTTCTACCAGACATATGATACGTTACGCTATATTCCGGAGCACTATCGGGAGCGGATCGGGGCATTTCGGGCGGAGGGAGCACATCGGGGCGGGGTCGTCCTGTTGGGCAACAGTATTACCGAGTTCGGGGACTGGAGGCGGTTGCTCGGGGACTCTGGGGGCGATCAATAGGGGGATTGCGGGGGACAATACTTTTGGGATGCTGGACCGGTTGAGCGAGGTGATCGGGATGCGGCCGCGTGTACTTGTGGTTGAGGCGGGGATCAATGATATCGGACAGGGTGTTCCGGCGGGGATGATTGCGGGGAATATCGGGTCGATCGTGCAATATGTTCGGGTAAAATCTCCGGCGACGCGGGTTTATGTGGTGAGTGTGCTACCGACGAACGAGCAGGCAAAGCAGAATTATCCGGAAATAGCGGGGAAGAATGATGTGGCGAAAGACCTGGATTCGAGGCTGCGGGCCGCGGCCGGGTCCTACGGCTATGTGTATATTGATTTGGCCAGCAAGGTAGCGGATGGGTCGGGCAATCTGGATGAGCGATATGCGAAACCGGATGGGTTACATCTGAATGACGCGGGTTATGGGGTGCTGGTGAAGTTGTTGAAAAGAGTCAGACAAAGAAAGGCCCCGTCCAGTGACAGGGCCTGATTGATAATGGCTGAACACTTATTCTTTAATCGTTTTGCTGAAGACTTCCCAATTGTTGTCGCTGGACCGCAGGGTGACTTCTTGTCGGCGAATTCTCTAACGTAATATAGTAGTTGCTTTCGCCGTTGCTGTTGAGTTCGAACAGATCGGAGATCCAATAGCTGCTAGTAGTCGTGTTTGACCTGCATCAGGAGTGTCAGGGGCAACTGGGTCGACTGTAATATTATGCGTGACGGCCAGCAGTTCGCCCTGATTGGAATAGTATGCGTTCAGGATCATGCCGCTCATTTTAAACGTGAAGCGGGTGTAGCCGGGGTCGGTTCTGGTGTCGAGTACTTCTGCCTGGCGAGAAGTCTTTGGAAGTCAGGCGTTGTTGTCGCCGCCGTTGTTGGCGCCGTTGGCAAAGCTGGTGCTGACGCCTATTGTCAGGAGCAGGGCTGTGGTGAGTGCGAAGTATTGCGTTTCATATTTTTAAGTTTTAATGTTATTGATGCCAGAGAGAATGCGAGCGGGATGCCAAAAAAATGCGCTTAGCTGAAAATCAGGTAGTTAGTGATTTGCTGGTCAACGCGAGTGTACGCTTTTGAGCGGAGGTGTACGGTTTTGGATGAGCGGTGATACGTTTTTGGATGAGCGGCGAAAAGATTTACCTTCAGTGTTATGAAAAAGTTAACGTCTTTACTTCTTCTTTCTGTCTTCTTCTGGCGGATTGGCCACAGTCAGCGATTCCAGGTTAGCTTATACTACTGGCGCTTATAGCCGAAGCTTTAGCGGCAAGGTGCTTCTTTATCTAAACAAAGAGAATCACAACCCAAAGGATGCGATGGCGGATCTGGAGACGCTTCCCCTGTTTGCGATCGCGGTGAAGAATGTGTCAGCCGGGGGACGAGGTGCTATTTGATGACAAGGCGATCTCTTTTCCGGTTGTCCTTTCCGATCTCGAAAGAGGGGAATATTATGTGCAGGCGGTTTGGGACAGGAATCTGGGCGGGAGGGCGATTGCGGAGAGTCCCGGGAATATGTATTCCGTGCCGATGAAGATCACGCTGAAAAAGGATACAGGGACGCGGTTCAATATGGTCTGTGATCAGGTGGTGGCAGGGACGGCCTTTTGTGCCGACGACTTTTGCCAAAGAGCTGAGGGTGGCGTCCGAGCTGTTTATCGCAAGGTCTCAGGGCCGGTCGACGACGGTGGATGCGGCGATCCTTTTGCCGAGAGAATATTTTAGTCAGCCGCAGCGCAGGTTCCCGGTGATCTATAATGTATCGGGCTATGGCGGCGATTATCACCGGTACTCCGGGGATACGACCAATCGTGCGATTGTGCTGGATACGGTGCCTTGTATCACGGTCTATCTGGATGGGAATTGTCCGGGCGGGCATTCGGTATATGCGAACAGCGACAATAACGGGCCCGTGGGGGGATGCGCTTGTGAAGGAGTTTATTCCGGCGATGGAGAATACGTACCGGTGCAATGGCGCGCGGTTGTTGTGGGGCCATAGCAGCGGCGGTTGGACGGTACTGTGGCTGCAGACCCATTATCCGAAAGTCTTTGCGGGTTGCTGGTCGAGCTCGCCGGACCCGGTCGATTTCAGGAGCTTTCAGCGGGTGAATCTGTATGAAAGCGATAACATGTACTATAAACCTGACAGCACGGAATGGCTGGTGGCGACGATTGCGGGTCGGTTTCCGGTGGCGACGATGAAGCAGTGTTTTCAGCAGGAGAATGTCATTTACCGGGGGGAGCAGATGCATTCCTTCAATTATGTTTTCAGTGCCGAAGGGGACGGACGGTCAGCCGGTCCCGTTATGTGATCCGGTGACGGGGGATATCGACAAGAAATGTGTGGAGCATTGGAAGCAGTACGACATTTCGTTGTATCTGCGGACAAAGTGGGCGCAGTTACAAAAGGACTTGCAGGGAAAGGTGCGGGTAACGGTTGGCAACAGTGATAATTTTCTGTTGAATTATGCGGTGCATATGTTGGATGATGAGATGAGGAAGCTGGGTGGCTCCGTTTGTTTTTGCTTATTATCCCGGGGACCATTTTACGGTGGCGACGCCGCAATGGAGGGCGGATGGATTTACTTTTCTGGAGGAGCGGTATGTGACGTGGAAGGCGACGGCGCGCTAGGGTGCGGCGCCTGAGGTGGGTTATGGTGTGGCGCCTGAGGTGCGGAGATATTCGAGGAGGCGGGGATCGTCCACGGCCATTGCGGGGAGCCAGGGCGCGCCGATTGGCTGGCGGGTCCAATAATGGTGGCCGGGGTTGCCGGGCGGCGCGAATGAATAGCGATACAGGACTGCGCGGATATAGCGGGGAGGTTTGTCTGGAAAGGGGTTGGCGGCAAAGAGGCTAAGGGCTCGGGGTCGTTGTGCAGGAGTTTGGAGATGAGGGTGAGGGTCCATGGGTATTCGTCGGGGGTGGACATGGCGGCAAACCACATTTGCCAGTCGAACCGGAGGTGGTAGGGGGCGACCTGGGCGGGGCGTTGATCGGGGCTCGGTGGGGAGACCTTTGTAGGGATATTCTTTCCAGTGGGCGGAATCGGTGGGGATGTCGTCATCGTTCCTTCGAACACAATGTTGTAACGTTCTTGTCCGACCGAACCAAAAGCGCCATAGGTATTGACGAGGTTGAGCGGGTCGAAGGAGGTGTTCATGATCTGGTTGGGGGAAAGCATATTGATGACGGGCTGGATGCTGAGGAGGCCGATGATGCACGGTGACGACCCAGGCGGTGATGGTCATGGGACGGCAGGGGATGTGCGGTGGCGATGGCTGTGTGGCGTGGCGGGCAAGGGTATGCGGGAGAAGGTTGGCCCAGAAGGCGTCGTCGAAACAGGCGAGGGCGGGGATGATGGTCAGCCAGTTGAGGAAGGAGAGGTTGCCGCTGAGGATGAGGATGACCTGAAGAAGGATCATGATGATGCCGGCGATATGGCGGGCGATGCGTGGCCAAAAGCGAAGAGCGGGGCGACGAGTTCGGCCAGCCAGTTGAACCAGACGCCCATTCTAAGCAGGCGGTGCGGGAGGAAATGGAACCAGCGGCTCAAGGGGCCGGGCATGGGTTGGGTCTCGAAGTGATAGTAAAGGGCGGTAGAGTTGCGCCAGACCTCATCGCCGCGGAGTTTGATCAGTCCCGCGCCAAACATGATGCGGAAGATCAGCCAGCGGAACAGAAAGATGATTGGCAGGGGCGGTTCGCGTTTGGGGAAGGGGCGCGGGATCGAGGAGGGGGCAAAGAAAGATGGCGAGGAACCCGGTCTCGAGCAGTTGGATCTCCCAGCCGTAGCCGTACCAATCCTGGCCGACGTTACAGAATGACATATAGAGAAACCAGAGGATGAAAAGAATCGGTGCGTTGGCGAAACCGGCGGCCACGACGCAGGAGAACAGGAAACCGATCCAGGCAACGGTCAAAAGGGCGGAATCGGAGTGGGTGAACCAGAAAATGGAGGGAAGGCGAAAAAAACCGGCAGTTTTGTTACCCAGGGAATCGATGACACGTCTTAGGAAAGTGTCGATGGGTGTCAGGCCGTGAGAACCTATGAGGGGGAGGATCTGGTTGATGGCGACGAGAAAAGCCACGGCATAGACGATACCCAGCAGGCGAAGAATGAGGAAACGCGTCAACCAGTAGGTGGGGCGATCGGGCATGTCGGGCGAATATTTTAAAAAATATGCGAATCTATGATTGCAAAAAGTATGCTACGGACATTGGTAGCGGTCCTGGCGCTGCTCATCGGTTGGGTGCAATTTAGCAAAAGGATCAGAGTGAGAAATCCGGAACTTCATCGTGGGTTGTGAAAGGCGTATATGGTGGCGGTGGGTCTGAGTGCGATCGGGGGCTATATCATTGCGATGTCGGCAACGGGAGGGGCGGTGTGTATGGCTGGTTTTGGGCTTCTGGCGATTGTCTGGTTGTATACGGATCTCAGGGGATACTTCGCGATCCGGAGGTTGGACATCGAACGGCATCGGGGCTGGATGCTGCGGAATTATTCGCTGACGTTTGCTGCCGTGACCCTGCGGATCTATTTGGCGTTGGCGACGGCCATTTTACATTTGGATTTCATTCCGTCCTATCGGGTGATCTCGTGGTTGTGCTGGGTTCCGAATTTGATTGTGGCGGAGATGCTGGTGAGGCGGGCGAAAAAAAACCCGGAAGGAGCGTTGGCTGGGGCTTCGGCTCCTTTCCAGGGAAGGTATAAGGCTAGCTAATTCAGTATGAACTTGTAACCGATCGACAGCGTGACCGGAGTAAAGTTGCCGTTGAATGTTACGCCGTTGGACCTTAGCTGATCCATGTAGTTGTGGCCACAGCCAATACCGAGCGTAACTTTATCAGAGGTTTGTAAATCAGCGGTGCGGGTGGAATCCTGGGCGCGGGCGAGGGTAAAGAAAATAAGGATAGCAACGGCAGTTGAGAACAGGTATCTGTACATGTTTGGTGGTGTTTTTCTATGGTGGTTTGGTCGGTACGGTCGGGCGGGCGGGTACGGGAGATGCAATAAAGTTGCAAAAAGGTTTTATCATTCTGAGTTTATGAATCGTTAAAAAGCGGTTGTGGGGATGTTAACAAACTGTTGTTCGGGTGTTAACGGAGATGGTTAGTTGTGGGTTGGATTCAGACCAGGATGAGGATTAAGACAAGCAGGCAGTAGGCGACCGAACTGATGGTGAGTGTCCAATCCAGGCCGAGTAAACTGGTGCGGCGGATATGTTCGAATAGCATAAGGCCGGCGACGATCAGGAACCAGGCGGTGGCGCCAATGGGGGGCAGGTGAGTGCAGGAGGCGATGGCGAGCACGGGTGCGAGGGCGAGCGAACCGGCGAGCGAGATGGTCATCATGTTGCCAAGGTAGTCCCAACGTTTGGCGGGGGCTATGATGCTGACGACCATTCCCTGGGCGAGGATCTGTCCGGTGCAGATCAGGTATTCGCGCCAGGGACCACCAGCGGGCAGGATGCCGGTCAGGGGCGGCTGTAGGAGGTGAGGATGGCGGCGGCGATGAGGGCGGTGAAAAGGAGCCAGGCGAGGCGATATGGGAGGCGGAAGGCGGGTTGTGGAGCGGGCGCTTCGGCGGGTATAGCGCGCGCTTCGGCGATTGTCGCGGAGGGCGCGAGCGGTTCTGCGGCTCTCGGGGCGAATGCGGGCGGGGGAATGATGACTTTCCGGTTATAGGAGATGAACGCATAGGTTTTGCGCATGGTCCGGAGGAAGGGGCGCCAGGAAAAAAGGGGGCGGAGGAGTGGAAAGGAGTGGCCGATTACTTTGAAGAGGCTTTCGATCCCATATTTGACTTCGCCGGTTTTGGTATCGATGAGTGCGATCTCATTGACGGCGCGGTTGAGGTCTACGAGGGGGCAGGCGGCGGCGGAAATATCCTGATATGGGGCGCGACCGTCGGGGTCGAGCATTCCGGACCGGGTGAATGCGCGGGTATAGAGCTGGCACATGGGGCAGTCGGCGTCGTAGAGGATGAGGTGATTGTGGAGCGTGCGCATGATTGGGGCGTTTGGTTTGTACAAATTTATTCATATTTTCTGAACTTTCAAAATATATTGAAAGATTTGGCCGAATTGGGGAGGATTTTTTGGGGGGCGGGCTTGGGGGATTGGGGAGGTGAGAGGCTTGGGGGGTGAGAGTAGGTGTTTCCGGCGATCGGGTTAACTGCGGCGAATTCGCCACAGTTAGAATTTGGGGGAATAAAGGCAGGTTGATGGGCAGGGCTAAAGGCGGGGCGGGATCCCGGAGGCTGATTGGATACGCGTGGAGGATTGACGGGAACAGGGGTAATTTGTATATTGTGGCGAGATGAGTTGCTATTTCAGATGCTTGCTGTTATCCTTCCTGTTCATAGGCGCCGGAAATTCTGCCCTTTGTCAGAACTATATATTCGCCCAGTTAACCGGTGCCCCGATGAACACCACCGGGTGGAATCTTGCGGGGGATGCGCATGTGGGGAATATCATCGGGACGGCCGATTCAGAGCTGATCATTTGCCGGGTTGCGGATGAAAACAGCGGCGCGGCTTTTATGGCCAGCCCATCAATCTCAGTATTTGCAATAAATGGATTGCACAATTCGATTTCCGGATGTATGACGGGACCGGGGCGGATGGGCTGGCGTTTTGTTTCCTGGATGTGCCGCCGACCGGTTATGTCAACGGGGGCGGGCTGGGTATTCCGCAAAGTGCCAACGGGTTGAAAATCTGTTTTGACACCTGGAACAACTGTATCCCCTTATGACACCGGGACTGTCCACCAGGATATGCCAAAGATCGAGATCCGGTGGGGCACGGGCTACAACGAGGTCCTCCCGGACACCACCATCTATCGGGGAATGTCTACACGAGTCAGCCGACGCTGGCCAACACAAACGGCAGGCTTAGCTTATATCCGCGGCCCCAATTACAACCGGGCTACGATTGTCTATGATACGGGGCTTATTTCCGTGTATGTCAACGATACCTTATACGTGACAACCTATCAGCCAAATCCTTTCAATTTCACGGGTTATATGGGTTTTACCGCCAGCACAGGGGGCTTTGACGATAACCATTCGATCAAGAATGTGATCATTTATACGCAGATGCCGCCGTCTTATGCCGGGAATCCGCCACGGCGTTTTGTCCACGATACGGTCCAGCTTGGCGGCCCGGCCAATCCAACCTATACCTATACCTGGTCGCCGCCGACGGGTCTTAGCGATACGACCTCTGCGGCGCCTTTCCTGCATCTTGCAACAATACCACAGATCGTGCCGTGCTGCACAAATATTTTGTCCGAACGGCTTTTGGCGAAAACCCCGGCTGTGCTTCTGTGGACAGCGTAACGGTTAAGGTTTATCCCAATCCGACCGTCAACTTCACGATGCCGAAGATCTGTCTGAACGATGCGGTAGGGCAATTCTATGACAGCAGTTATACGGCGGATGGCGAGACGTTGCCTTTCGCTTATCAGTGGAATTTCGGCGACCCCAATGCTTCGCCGCCGGGCAACCCAAATAATTCCAGCCTACAAAATCCGACACACCGTTATAGCGCCGCGGCCAACTACAATATGAGCCTGACCGTCAACAACAGCGAAGGTTGCGTGGACAGCGCCTTGAAAATCTTCACCGTCAACGGAGACGATCCGGAGGCGGTTTTCCAGGTAACAGCCCCACCCGGCTTTGCAGCAACAGCCGCAGTTCAACTCGACAATCTCAGCACGGTGAATTTCGGTTCGGTAGTGGCCGTTCAGATCTCGTGGGGGATACGGCCGGGGTTTCCTATATGGACTCACTGCCTTATTCCGGCAAGGTCTATTCGCACAATTATCCCAATCCGGTCACTTCGCAGACGATTGCCTATACGATCCGGTAACTGCTTCATCGGGCGTTACCTGTCAGAATGCAACGGACCAAAACATCACGATTAATCCAAGTCCGCATGTGGAGTTTGGGGCCGTCCCGGCGTTGTGCGATATCGATACGGCCGTGGACATTTACGGAGGCGACGGAGCTAACGGGATTGACGGGGACCTATTTTTTTGCGGGTCGGGGGATCACTACCCGGGGAGTGCTGGATCCCGTGAAGGCGGGTCCGGGTGCAGACACGCTGATGTATAGCTACGCGGCCACAGATGGCTGTTCGGATACGGCCTATCAGTCGGTATTTATCCAGGCGCTGCCCGTAGTTCGGGCGGGAAATGATACGGCGGTGGTCATCGGTCAGCCGTTGCAGCTCGAATGCGCGGAGTTCGGACGGCACGGGCGATATCTTCTCCTGGCGCCTCCGGAAGGGTTGAGCGATCCGGCGATTGCAAACCCCGTTGCCGTGTTGGGAGACGGTATAGATTCGATCCGATATTTCGTAACGGCGATGGATTCCCTTGGCTGCGCGGGAGTGTCCAGTATCCGGGTGATCGTGTTCAAGTCCTTGCCGGACCTTTTCGTGCCGAACGCGTTCACGCCGGGTCGCGCTGCGAATGGGGTGTTCCGGCCGGTACCGGTGGGGATTTCGCGGTTAAACTATTTCAGAGTTTATAATCGGAATGGCCAGCTGGTTTACAGCACGTCGCAGATGGGCGAGGGCTGGGACGGCAGGGTTGGGGGAGTGGTACAGCCTTCCGGGACGTTTATTTGGTTGGCGGAGGCGTTGACGTATGCGGGGAAAATTATAAACAGGAAAGGTTTTGTTGTTCTTGTCCGGTAAGGGGCGCGCCCGTGGCGCGCGGGTTTTGCGGGAGGGGCGCGCGCGAGTGGAGTTGCAGGTTGCGGGTGGGGATGTTGCGGGCTGGCGTGGCTACCAGCGGGTCAGGCCGAGGAGACGTTCACCGAGCGGGGACAGGGTCGCGACCGGGTTAAGTTTCTCGCGTTTAAGCGGGTCTCCGGGAAAGGCGTACCCTTCCATCGGATTGCGGCTTTGCCAGCTGTTGATGCGCCATTGACGCAGTTCTTCATTGTCTTCCTGGGCGGGCATCATTGAAATATATTGAGCGATCCGGACTTTGTTGCCGCTGCGGTTGGGGCGGATGCCGTGGGGCTGGAGGCTGTTGAAGATGAGGAGATCTCCGGCTTCGAGGGGTACTTTGACGATTTCGAATCCCGTCGTGTCGGGTTTGTAGTGGTCGCGGTCTGCCGGTTGGGTAAGTTTCCAGGTATCATAGGTGCGGAAGAGTTCGGGGATACATTGAAAACCGCCCATGTTCTGGTCAGTCTGGTCGGCGAGGGCGAGGACGCCCTGAACGTTTTGTGGCCGCGTCTCCGGGTCATAGTCCCAATGGATAAATCCTTTGTACTCAAAACCGGGGGTAACGGGGAAGTTGAGGTTGGCGCGGTCGATGGTGACCCAGAGTTTCTCGGTGCCCCAGATGTCGGCAAAAGCCTGATGGATCTTTGGGGTATTGCCGGTTGTCCCACATATATTGATGGTTATAGATCTCAACCATGCCGGTGTTGACCAGTTCCTTCATTTGCATATCGACGTTGGGCTTGCGGTACCAGGTACCGGGGTCGGTGGGGTCTTTGGCTTCGTATTCCCAGAGATAGTCGGCGAGGCGTTCAGCTTGTTCTTTCGGGACGGCGTTTTTGATCACGACGTAGCCGTTGGTGGTCCAGAAGTTCCAGTCTTCCTCGGTGAGGATGCGGAGGGGTTCGCCGTTGCTGCGGTCGTTTAGTTTTTGTGCTGGATTTGGCGGTGGAAGGGTTGCCGGGAATCTCCTTGTGGGCGTCAATGGTGGAGGACTTGGCGTCGTCGATGGCGGAGTGGCTTCGTGTCGATAGTAGGTGTCGTTGTCATTTTTTCCTCTTTTTTAGACAAAGGTACGCAGGTGTGTCTGTGCGCGATGTTGTTCTTATTGACCAGTATTTGCTCTGTATTGACCTTTTTGGTACATTTACGACGATGGAAACTGTTCAATTAGAGAAAATCAGTTTGATGCCGGGAAAATCTTTCAAAATCTTCTCGCCGCGGCTGCGGAATACATTCTTCTGGCATTATCATCCGGAGATTGAGCTGGTTTATGTAAAAGCCGATGCGGGAATCCGGCATGTCGGGAGGCATATTTCGACGTATACAAAAAGTGACCTTGTGCTCATCGGCGGAAACGTGCCACATTTGAATTTCGATTACCGGCTGCGGAGTGACTATCATCAGACCGTTATTCAATTGCGGACCGATTTCCTGGGGACTGCGATGGCGGTTGCGCCGGAACTCGGGGATGTAGCGAGGTTGTTTCAGGAGGCGCAATATGGAATCTCCTTTTTCGGGGAAACAAAGGAGGAAGTCGCGGAAATCCTTCTGGTGCTGGATGGTTTACCGCCATTGAGACAGTTGCTGCGATTGATCAATATTTTTGAGATCCTGGCGCTTTCGACAGAAGGCGATTATTTGAACCAGGACCTGGATGGGCAGCGGTTTATACTGAAGGATAAGGTTCGGATGGGTGCGGTTTATGAGTATATCGATTCGAATTATGATAGAGATCCGGATGTAAATGCGGTTGCGCGGAAAGTCAATCTGACGACGGCGGCGTTTTGTCGCTATTTCAAGCGCCAGACCAATATGACGTTCACGACGTTTGTCAACCAATACCGGATCGAGCGGGCGAAGAATTTGTTGATGCAGGGGTGTAATGTGAGCGAGACATGTTATGCGGTGGGGCTGGACAGTCTATCTTATTTCACGAAAATATTTAAGGGACTGGTTGGGGAGAATCCATCGGAATTCCGGGCGCGGGTATCGGAGGAGCCGCACTGAGTGGGGATAGGCGGCGGGGGATGGGAGATCGGGGATGAGAACGTTGATGAGAGATCGGGGATGAGAACGTTGATGAGCGATCGGGGATGAGATCGTTGATGAGCGATCGTTGATGAGAGATCGGGGATGGGGGTTGGAGTCCCGGGGTTATTGAAACGTGGCGGCTCCTTCGATCTTTCGGTATGGGTGGGTGAAGAAATCTTCAATCTGCATATTGAAGGCATCTTTTTTGAAGATCGGAACGGAATGGCCGGAGTTGGGGACGATCCAAAGATAAGATTGAGGGATATTGGCTGCGATGAGAACGGTATGGGGGACGGGAATGGCGTCATGGTCGCCGCCGATGACGAAAGTCGGGCAGTGAATCTGGTGGAGTTGGTCGAGGGTGATATGCGGCTGGTAGAGATCGAGGTCGACGATCTTGAGGGCGTTATTTTCCTCTGCGTTCCGATGGGTTTTTACCAGCCTGTCGTGCTCTGTTTGGATAAGATGAAAGACAAAGGGGGTCAGGCCGGTGGTATCGGGCCAGAGGTTGGCGCCGGTGAAGGCCATCTTTTTTACCTTGTCGGGATGGCGGATAGCAAAGAGAATGGCGTCGATGCCGCCGTCGCTCCAACCGATGATGTAACAGTTATCGAGATGAAGGGAATCGCAGAGGGCGTTGAAATCATCGACGATCATCTCGAAGCTGAGGGAATCGCCAGGGTCATGCGATTTCCCCTGGGCACGGGTGTCTATGGCGATGACGTGGTAGTGGGCGGAGAAATAGGGGATTTGGTTGCTCATGCTGCTGATGGAGCCGCCATTGCCGTGGAATAGCAGGAGCGGTTCGCCCTGGCCGTAAGATTCGTAGTAGAGCTGAAATCCGCGGGTATTTAAAAAATGCCCGGCAGCGGGGTTATTTCCGTACTGCTGGGCTTGTGTTGATATCGTTAAGGCGACGAACGCCAGGAGCAGGCAATTTCTCATAGCGTGAAAATACGATTTTTTGGCTACAGCTTCGGCGGTCCGTTTCTTCAGAGATTTTGGCGCTTTAGTTCTTCGACGGCGTGGTTGGCGGCGCGGGCGGTGAGGGCCATAAAGGTGATAGAGGGATTCTGGTTTCCGGTGGAGACCATGCAAGCGCCATCTGTGACAAAAACATTCTTACAATGGTGGAGCTGGTTCCATTCGTTGAGCATGGAGGTCTTCGGATCTTTCCCCATGCGGGCGCCACCCATTTCATGAATGTCGAGACCGGGGTTCTGGTGGTTGTTGCCACCGGAGATATTTTTGCAGCCTGCAGTATCCAACATTTCCGAGCAACGGGCCACGAAATCATCAACCATTTTGTCATCGTTGTCATCATAGGCGACCGAGGTGATCAGTTGGGGGATGCCCCACTGGTCTTTCAGATCGGGACTTAGCCGGACGTGGTTGGTGAACTTAGGGATTGTCTCGCCCTGCATGCCCATCCCCACCTCCCAGATACCGGGTTCGGTTATCGCGGTTTTGTAATCGGCGCCGAGACCTGGAGTGTCTTCGCCCCGGCCCCAGTTCGCGCGACCGGCGGATAACGTGCTCATATAACCGCGTTTGAAGGGTAGGCCTTCGTCGCGGCGGAGGTTCCGATAATTGGGGATAAAGAGTTCGGTTGGGCGCCGGCCATAATAATATTTATCCGGGAAACCTTCGAAGGTACCGCCGACGCCTCCGCGGTAGTTATGGAAAATGATATAGTGACCCAGGATTCCGTTGTCATTGCCAAGCCCGTTGGGGAAGCGGTTGGAGGTACTGAGTTTAGCAGGATCAGGTTCGTATTGATGCAGGCCGCGTTTACAAAAATGATCCGGGCGTAATATTCGGTTGCGGTTTTTGTGTTTGGCGTCGATCACCCGGACGCCGGTTGCCTTGCCTTTTTTCTCGTCGTAGATGATCGAATGGACGACGCTAAAGGGCTGCAGGGTCAGCTTGCCGGTACGTTGGGCCCAGGGGATGGTGGTGGAGTTGGAGTTGAAATAGCCGCCGAAGGGGCAGCCGCGTTCGCACATATCGCGGGCCTGGCATTGACCGCGGCCCTGCTGGATATGAATGGGGTTGGGTTTTGTCAGGTGGGCGCAGCGGCCGATGATGACAGGGCGGTCGGGATAATTGGCCATGATCTTTTCGCGCATAAAGGCTTCCGACGCAGTTCATTTCCCAGGGTGGCAGGAACTCGCCGTCGGGGAGTTGTTCAAGACCATCTTTATTGCCGCTGATGCCGGCGAAATTTCTCGACATGACTATACCAGGGTGCGAGGTCTTCGTAGCCGATGGGCCAGGGCGGGGCAATGCCGTCGCGATGCGGGGCCTTCGAATTCGTATTTGCTCCAGCGTTGAGTCTGGCGGGCCCAGAGGAGGGATTTGCCGCCGACCTGGTAGCCGCGGATCCAGTCGAAGGGTTTCTCCTGGATATAAGGGTGGAATTTATCCGGGACAAAGAAGTGCTTCGTCGCTTCACCATAAGCGTAACAGCGGGCTACGACGGGGTTGTCATCGAGGACGGCCTTTGGCAACTGGCCACGATGGGGGAAACCCCAGGGCGGGGTCAGGGCGGTCGGGTAGTCTTTCAGGTGTTCGACGGGACGACCGCGTTCGAGCAGGAGGGTGCTTAGGCCGTGCTCACAAAGTTCCTTGGCGGCCCAGCCGCCGCTGATCCCGGAGCCGATGACGATGGCGTCGTATGTATTCATATGAGGTTCGTAAGAAGTATTAAATTAGGTCAAAGTTTGCGATATGAAAAGAATTTTTGTTGCGCTGGCGATTTTGGCGGCCGGAGGTATTGGCAGGGGGCAGGGGAGTGGGAAGGAGCTGGGATTTGACAAGATGAAGGTGGAAGGCGGATGGATCTCGGAGTGAGGTGAACGGGTTGCATATTTACAAGGGATACCGTTTGCGGCGCCGCCGGTGGGGGCGTTGCGGTGGCGGGCTCCGCAGCCGGCGGCGCCCTGGGATGGGGTGCGGGCCTGTACGCGGTTTGGCCCGAGTCCGATGCAGAATAAGCCGGCGCCTTTTCTGATGTGGCCGGAGGAGTACCTGATCCCGGAGAAGCCGGTCAGCGAGGATTGTCTTTATTTGAATGTCTGGACGGCCGCGCGGGACGGCGGGGACCGGCGGCCGGTGCTGGTATATATCTATGGCGGTGCGTTTACGGGCGGCGGGGGAAATGTGCCGATCTATGACGGGGAGGCGGTGGCGCAGAAAAGGAGTGGTCTATGTGACGATCAACTATCGGTTAGGGATATTCGGGTTCTTTTCGCTATCCGGAGCTTTCCCGTAGGAGTCGGGACATCAGGCCTCTGGGAATTATGGGTTGATGGATCAGATCGCGGCGTTGAAGTGGATCAAGAACAATATTGCCGCTTTTGGCGGCGACCCGAACAACGTGACGATCGCGGGGCAGTCGGCGGGGAGCATGAGCGTGAATTGTCTCGTTGCTTCGCCGCTGGCGAAGGGACTTTTTGTCAAGGCGATCGGAGAGAGCGGCGCGAATTTCAGCCGGGAAAATGCGACGTTGGCGCACGCGGAGGAAGAAGGGGAGAGGATCGCACGCAAGCTGGGTGTCGCGTCGGGCGCGGGATCGGGTGTCGCGTCGGGCGCGGGATTGGGCGCCGTGTCGTTGGATTCATTGCGGGCAATCCCGGCAGAAGAGTTGCAGAAGAAGGGAGCGGGGCTGGGGACCTGGCGGCCAATCATCGATGGGTATCTATTGCCGGAGCAGATCGCGGATATCTTCGCAGAGAAGAAAGAAAATATTGTGGTGTTGCTTACCGGTTGGAACCAGGATGAGGGGTTTATGTTCGGGCCGGCGAAGAAAGCGGCGGATTACAGGCAGGAGATCACCAAACAATATGGAGCGGATGCGGAGGTCGTGCTGAAATACTATCCCGCGGATAATGATTCGGTGGCGGGGGTTTCGCAGCTTTATCTGTCGCGGGATGATATCTTCGGCCATCAAAACTATGCGTGGGCAATGATGGCGAGCGCGCAGGGCCAGAAGGTGTTTGTCTATCGGTTTGTGCGGAAACCGCCAACGGCTGCGGGTGAGAAGGAATGGGGAGCGTTTCATACCGCGGAGGTTCCCTATGCTTATGACGACATTAAATTTGTCAAGCGACCGTTTGAACCGGTGGACTTACAAACTTTCGGATGAGATGTCTTCCTATTGGGTGAATTTTGCGAAGACAGGCGATCCGAATGGAGCGGGGTTGCCGCGATGGGAGCCGTTTTCGCGGGAAAGCGGGAAGATCATGGGCTTGGACCGGCAGCCTGCAACGGAAGTGCTGCCTGACAAAGGGGCGTTGGAGTAGTGGTATGGTCGAATGATAAAAAAATAGTAGGAACTATCTAGCAAAGACCGTCTCAAAAATTTAAAATCGTCCAAGTTGCTTTGGTTGGGTCACGGCTGTGTGGTTTTGTTCCCTTAAATTGATCGGGAAACCACAAAAAACTAACTATGGCATGGAACAACTGCAGCATTCTGCTTATCGATGCTGATGAAACGGCAGCGCGTGAGCTTTCCGAATTATTAATGAAACGGCCTGAGCCGCCGAAATTATGGGTAGCGGCGAGTATGGCCAGTGCGGAACCGATCTTGCGGACCCAAATGATCGAATGGGTATTTATCCGGATTGTTCAATGGGATGACTATCAGCGGCTGCGTCCGACCATGATTGGTGCGCCGAAGCGTGTTGTATTCCTGTCGGGGAGAAATGAGAAGTGCACGGCGCATTTGGCGACAGGCATTGGACGGACATTTGCGGCCGCCATACCGGTTGGGGCACCTGGTGCGCATCTGGAACCGTTGGATGGACCCGGAATTTGCAGCGCGGCCGCTGGATACTGTTGTTTGTCAAGAGCCGGGCGCGGTTCGAGCCTGTGCGGTATGGAGACATCTGGCAGGTGGAGGTGGAGAATGGGGGATTGCGGGTGTAGACGAGGCATGCGGATTATCGCGTCAGCGGAAGTCTTGCTGGCTTTTCAGGAACGGTTGCCGGTGACGATGACGATGGTGCGGCGGGGATGCCTGGTTAATGAGCGTTTTGGGCCCGGCGGCGCATCAGTTCGCGCCAGGTCGTGAGCGATGATACCCTGATCCCGGATGGCTTTTGCGAATGCCGGGTCGAGCATGGCGAGCATATCGCCGCGGCGGAGGGGGCCGCTGTCGCTGATGTGGGCGAAATGGGCGCCGGCGTCGGAGCAATGCATGATCATCA
Source organism: uncultured Chitinophagaceae bacterium (assembly GCA_963846405.1). Lineage (GTDB taxonomy): Bacteria > Bacteroidota > Bacteroidia > Chitinophagales > Chitinophagaceae > Puia. The sequence continues at coordinate 321,841 of CAWJVU010000003.1, forward strand.
TGGTGACACCCGGTTGGAGGGTGCTGAGGGCGTCGATGTATTTGGCGGTGCGCCATTTTTCGAGGCGATTGTCGGAGGAGGGGGTTGGGTTGGTGGTCGAGAGACTGTCAGGCACCTTCCAGTCGTAGCTGAAATTATGGAGATCGTCGAGTACGGGAAGGCCGGCATTCCACAGGATGGTGCCGAGGGCGCGGATCTGCATGACCTGCGGCATCAGAGAAACCGGTCTCCTGTTGAATCAACTTGTCGGCGCCGCCGGGCAGCATGACGGGGATATGGTTGCTGATGCCGATTTGCATGTATCTCTTCAAGAATTCGGGAGTGGCGTATACTGTGCCCATGTGGGTATCAAGATGGGTCGGCTGAAAGCCCATGGCCCGGGCGCGATTGAGCTGGGCGGTGATCTCGGCCGTGATTTCGTCCGCGGAGCCGTGTCGGGCGACGTCGGCGACGGATGGCCAGAGGTTTCCGGTGCTGTCGACAAGGCCGGGGACAACCGTTCGGCCGGCTACGGGCCCCCAGCGATAGTCATCCCATTCGGACGTGAGGGTAAAGTGAAGGCCCGCGTCGATGTCGGGGTGGGATTTCAGCCATTTCACAAAACCTGGGACCCAGGGGCAGGGCATCATGACGCTGACGGAAGTAGCGGTGCCTTTAGTGAGGGCGGCGATGGCGCCTTCATTGGATTCAAGGGACATTCCGGCGTCGTCGACGTGGAGGATGAGGATGCGGGCGCCTTTGGGGAAGCCGAGGCGATCTGCGTAGGTAGATACGGTGGGGGTGGCGGGGGCGGCGGGGGCGCCTTGTTGGGGGTTTTGGGCGGGAAGCAGGAAAGGCAGCAAAAGCAGGCCAATCGAAGCAACGACGGTATTTTTCATTGCGTTAATTTAGGTAAAAACCATCAGAAGTGAGGAGTGCGTTTGCCATATTGTTGTTGTTGCTGGCTGAGAGCGGGCGGGCCCAGATCATCACCACTATCGCGGGTGATCATATCATGGGGTTCAGCGGCGCAGGCGGACCGGCGACGAAGGCGGAGATTGGATCTTTGTATGGAATAGCGGTGGATAGGTCGGGGAATGTGTACACGGCAGACGAATCGAATAATGTAATCTGGCAGATCAGTGCGGGCGGGACGATCTCGCTTCTACGCCGGTACCGGCGCGCAGGGATATAGTGGTGACGGCGGGCAGGCGACGCAGGCGTTATTGTATCAGCCGGAATGGTTGGGCCTGGACCCGAGCGGCAATTTGTATTTCACCGATCAGCAGGGAATTTATATCCGAAAGGTCACGGCGGCGGGGGTAATCAGCACGGTAGCCGGAAACCCGGCGCAGCATTTCTCGGGCGGGGATGGGGGCCTGGTCACCGCGGCGACGTTCAACAGCATCCGGGGCATATCATCCGACGCGCTGGGCAACCTTTACATCAGCGACAACAATACAATCCGGATGGTGAATACGGCGGGAATCATCAATACGATTGCGGGGACAGGCACGAGCGGGTACAGCGGCGATGGCGGGCAGGCGGTGCGGGCGCAATTGAATGAGCCCTATGCGGTGGGGGTCGATCAGGCGGGTAACATTTACATTCCGGATGCGAATAACAATGTCGTCCGGAAGATCAATCCATCCGGGATCATCAGTACGATTGCAGGGGTGCAGCAGTCGGCGGGATATAATGGTGACGGCGGTCCCGCGATCGACGCGAAGCTGGATTTTCCGTGGGCACTTGCGGTGGATGGTAACGGAAACGTCTTCATTGTTGATGAAGGGAACTGGGAAATCCGCAAGATCGACCCTTCGGGGGTCATCAGCGACTATGGCGGAGACCACATTGTGGGATATACGGGGGACGGAGGGCCTGCAACGGCGGCCGAGATCTCCTATCCTACGGCGCTGGCTTGTGATCCGGCCGGAAATCTCTTTTTGACGGATATATTCAACTATGTTGTTCGGGAAATAAAGGCTTGCATGCCGGCGGCGGGGACGGCGAATCCCTCCGTGCGTATTGCGACGGCGGCTACTTTGGTATGCAGCGCCGTGCCCGTCAGTTTTGTAGCGACTCCTACGGATGGGGGTGTCGGTCCTTCGTATCAGTGGGTGGTAAATGGGGTCGATGTGGGGACGAACAATTCTTTGTACGTTACGGATTCCTTACGGGATGGGGATACGGTCCAGTGCGTGATGACGGCTGTCGGGAGTTGCCGCGCACCGGTTGGATCGAATATTCTTGGAATGACCGTCCAGCCATCGCCGATGGTGGTGGTGCGGCCAAGGGATACGGTAATTGCGTTTGGGAAGTCGGTCGGGCTGGTATCGGTCGTTACAGGGCCGGCGGTGAGTTATGTTTGGACGCCTTCTGTGGGATTAAGTAATCCTGGTGTGGCGGATCCGGTGGCCGCTCCGGAGGTAACGGCGACGTATCGGTTAACGGTGTCAGCTGTGACGGGATGTTCGGCGTCGGACACGGCTCATATTGCGGTGGCAAGACCTTTTGTGCTTCCGAATGCGTTTACGCCAAATGGAGGTGGTCGCAATGATGTGTTTCGGATACCCCCGGGGGTAGGGATTACATTGATCCGGCTTGCGGTTTACAATCGGGATGGGGCGCGCGTATTTATAACGGCGAACGTCTCGCAGGGTTGGGATGGAACGGTTGGTGGTGCGCGCCAACCTACAGGCATGTATGTGTGGACGATCGACTATACAGATCTGCTCACGAGAGGGCGTGTTCAGATGAGCGGGACGGTGATGTTGATCAGGTAGGATTGTGAATAGCCAGGACTGGTTGGGTGGGGGCTTATTCCGTTCGGAGGCTTTTGACGGGGTTGGCGAGGGCCGCTTTGATGGACTGAAAGCTGACGGTAAACAGGGTGATCAGCAGGATACCGGCGGCGGCGGAAGCGAAGATCCACCAGGACAGGGGAGCGCGATAGGGATAGCTGAGGAGCCAGCGGTGCATGCCCAGGTAAACGAGGGGTATCGAGATAAGCATAGAGAGGAAGACGAGCCCGAGGAAATCTTTTGAAAGAAGTGCCCAGAGGTTGATCACGCCTGCACCGAGGACTTTGCGGATACCGACCTCTCTTGTTCGCTGTTCGGCCACGAAAGAGGCGAGACCAAAGAGACCCAGGCAGGAGATGAATACGGCCAGTGCGGCGAAGACAGCGCCGAGGCCGCCGATGCTGTTCTCGGCTGCAAATTTTTGTGCATAGTCCTGATCATTAAAATGATAAATAAACGGACTGGCGGGGTTGAATTTCTTGAAAATCTTCTCCAGGCCGGCGATGGCGGTGTGCATGGAGGTACCGGGGCGGATCCGGAGGGTGATGTTGCCCATCCAGCCGTCGCCCAGAAAGATGGCGGGGCCGATGGCTTCATAGGGTGAGTTGGCGAGCATGTCACCCACGATGCCTACGATATGGTAGGCTTTGGGCGTTTCCCCAAACGGCGCGAACATTACTTTCAGGCCGATGGGATCACGGATACCCATTGCTTTGGCTGCCGCGGCATTGATGAGCATGGAGCTGCTGTCGGTAGGAAAGTCACGGGAAAGATCGCGCCCCTTTTCCACTTTCCAGCCCACGGTCGGTCCGAATTCGGGTGTAATATTTACGTTGTTGTAGTTAATGCTTTTTTGGTCCTCCGTCTGTCCTTCCCACTGCATCCCGTTGCCATTCACGAATGCCGTAGTGGGCAGGGACGATTCGGCGACGTTACTCACCAGGCCGCTCGCCAGCAATTCGTTTCGCAGCGCATCATAATGATTGTGTAGCGTGTCGGTGTTGAGGGGGATGGTGACGAGGCCTTCACGGGTATAGCCGACGGGGCGATCTTTTGCGAAATTGATCTGCCGGAAGACGACGATGGTCCCGATGATGAGTGATAGAGAGATGGTGAACTGGAGTGTGACGAGTATTTGGCGCGGGAGGGTAGCGGCGCGGCCCGTGCGAAAAAGGCCTTTCAGCACTTTTACGGGTCGGAAGGACGAAAGATAGAAGGCGGGGTAGCTTCCGGCGAGGATGCCCGTGAACAAAGTGAAGGCGAGGGCGTAGAGCCAGAACTGAAGGCTCGCGAGGGGCAGAACCATCTCCTTGGCAGAAAGAGAATTGAACATGGGCAGGCTGACAAACGCGAGGCCAATGGCGAGCAGGAGGGAAAAGAACGCCAGCAGGACAGATTCGCCCAGGAACTGTGCGATCAGCTGGCTGCGGAGCGAGCCGATGGTTTTGCGGATGCCGACTTCCTTTGCGCGACGTTCGCTGCGGGCGGTGGACAGGTTCATAAAATTGATGCAGGCGAGCAGCAGGACAAAGGCGCCGATGATCCCAAAGAACCATACGAAACGGATCCGGCCGCCCTCGGAGACGCCAAAGCTGAAATCGCCGTGAAGGTGCATTCGGTCAAGCGGATAGGCCATCAGGTATTCTTTTACTCCGGGGTAATTGATGTAGGGAGTGGGCAGGAACTTTATCCGGGCCGTTGCCTGTTCGGTGGTCGTACTGGGGATTAACAGGGCATACAGCTGCGCGCTGTGGTCCTGCCAGTTGGTGTTTTGATTGAGCCAGGCCATCTCCTTCATATCCCAGGGCAGGAGCAGGCCCGTCCCGTAGAAGGAACTATTTAGCGGCAGATCTTCATAGACGCCGCCGACAACAAAACTGGATTTGGCGTCTCTGCGGATCGTTTTGCCGACGGGGTTGTTATGGCCGAAAAGTGCGACGGCGGTGCTTTGCGAGATCAGCACGTTCGACGGATCCTTTAGGGCGGTGCTAGTTCCTGCGAGCATGTGGAAGCCGAAGATCTCGGGAAAAGTAGACTGGGCCCACTCGCCAGTGACGGAGACAGCACTTTCGCCGACGTTGAGCAGGGAAGCACCTTGATAATGGGTGACAAAGGCGGTTTTTTCGAAGATATCGTCGTAACCTTTCCGAATGGCGGGACCGAGCGCAGTGGTGACAGAAGCGCCCACAAAGCGGGTGTTGCCCGAGCTAATGGCGCGGCGGAGAGCATCGCCGCTGAACTCCTGGCGGGTCATGACCTCTACGATGCGGTCGTGGTTGGGGTTGTAGTGGTCGAAGGAATATTCGTCGGCGATCCAAAGGCCTATGAGAAGGGCGATGGCCATACCAGTGGCGAGACCGGCGATATTGATCACGGAGTAAAAGGGATTGCGACGGAGATTGCGCCAGGCGGTGAGGAGATGGTTCCTGAGCATGATACGTAATTTAAATTTTATTTTTCACTTCGGAGGCTTTCAATGGGGTTGCTGAGGGCGGCTTTGAGGGATTGGAAACTGACGGTAAAAAGCGTGATCAGGCCGATACCGGCGCCGGCGGAAGCGAAAATCCACCAGGACAGGGGGGTACGATACGTGTAATTCTCCAACCATTTCTTCATAAGCAGGGCCATGAGGGGCATGGCGACCGCCATGGAGAGCAGAACCAGCCACAAAAAATCCCCCGTAAGCAGCGTCCAGAGGTTGATCACGCCTGCGCCGAGCACCTTGCGGATGCCGATCTCTTTTGTCCGTTGTTCGGCCATAAAGGAAGCAAGGCTGAACAGCCCCAGACAGGAGATGAAGAGCGCGAGAAAGGTCAGGATGCTGGAGATATTCCCCTGTCGGGTCTCGTCGGCAAATTTTTTTGCATAGTCATCATCACTAAAGCGGTAAAGAAAGGGGCTTTCGGGGTTATAGCGGTTGAATGCGGTCTGAATGACCGTGAGGGCAGCATGTATGGGCTGTCCGGGCTTGATCCGGATCGTGAAAAAGTCGAGACCACGGTCCACGAAAAATACGGCTGCTTCGATATTGTAATAGGGCGAGTTGGTGAGCATGTTGGCGGCCACGCCGATGATGTGGAAATGCTTCTCGCGGAACGTTACCTCCTGGCCGATGGGGTTTGAAAAGCCGGTGGTTTTTAGCGCCGCCTCATTGATGATCATGCCGCTACTGTCGGTGGCAAAATTGCGGGAGAAGTCGCGGCCCTGGATGATCGTCCAGCCGAGGGTAGGCCCGAATTCAGGCGAAACCCGCACATCGCGGTAGACGATACCTTGTTTTTCCGGTGGCATACCACTCCACGTTAAATAGCTGTTGGACCAGAAGCCGTCCGTACTCCATGAAGAGCGCGCAACCTGGCTGATTAGACCGGTTCGGAGGAGTTCGTTGCGCAGGGCTTCGGCGTGATCGCGGAGCGTATCCGTGTTGATGTTTACGGTAAGGAGACCGTCGCGGTTGTACCCCGCCGGCCGGTCTTTTGAAAATGCGATCTGGCGGAAGATGACAATGGTCGCTATAATCAGGGACAGTGAAACGGTGAATTGGGTGACGACGAGGACCTTGCGGAACAGGCCGGTTCGGCGGGTAAGTTGTCTGACCGGGTTAAACGCGGAAAGATAGAAAGCCGGATAGCTGCCCGCGAGGAGACCGGTGAAGGCTGTCAATCCGAGGCCGGCGGTCCAGCCAGTGAGGCTGGTCCAAGGGAAGGAGATATCTTTTGCAGCGAGCTTGTTGAATCCGGGCAGCACGAGCCATGCCAGCAGTATGGCGAGGAAAAAAGCCAGCAGGGCGGTGAGCATGGACTCGCTGAGGAATTGCGTGATCAGCTGGCTGCGCAGCGATCCGATGGTCTTGCGGATGGCGACTTCTTTCGCGCGTCGCTCGCTGCGGGCGGTGGAGAGGTTCATAAAATTGATACAGGCAAGGAGAAGTACGAGCGCGGCAATGGTGCCGAATAGCCAGAGATCGTTTACGCGGTCCTGTTCCCGGGAAGGGTCATGGAGATGGAAGCGGTCGTTGGGAAATGCGAGCAGCTCTTCGTGCCAGTTTTTGATATAGGGCGTTGGTAGATTCCTGATCCGTTCGGTTGCCTGGTCATAGGTCACATGATGGTTAAGGAAGGCGAAGACCCGGCAGCCATGGTCCCCCCAAAACATGTCCTTCGCGAGCCAGCCGATGCTTTTGTCGTCCCAGGGAATGATGAAATCCGTTCCGGCGAAACTGGTGTTATCGGGGGGATCGGCGTAGACGCCGCCGACGCGGAGGACTTCGCGCGTATCGAGCAGGACGTTCTTGCCGATCGGGTTGGCTGCGCCGAACAAGGCTTTGGCGGTGGTGGCGGAAAGCAGGAGGGTGCTGGGATCTTCCATCGACGCCGTGGTGCCGGCGATCATCCGGAAGCCGAAGATCTCCGGGAGAGTGGATTGGGCAAAGCAGGCTTTGCGAACGAATTTCACGTCGCCGGCGCCAATCAAATGGTCTTCGACTCCGGTGGTGAGGGCGGTTTTTTCGAAAAGGTCCTCGTACCCATGTTTAAGGACATCGCCGGTAATGGGTGCGACAGTGGGTCCGACATAGGTTTCCGGATGTTGCGGGGTCGCATGGTGACCCATGACAGAACTGGTGAGCCGTTGCAGGAGCATGATTTCGGCGATGCGGTCGTGGTTGGGTGCATAGTAGTCGAAGGTTGTCTCGTCGTTGATCCACAAGCCGACGAGAAGGGCGGTGGCCATGCCAATGGCGAGGCCGGAAATGTTAATGAGACCGAGGGCTTTGTTGCCGCGAAGGCTGCGGAGGGCGGTTTTGATATAATTGCGGAGCATGGTGATAATGTTGGATGAAGGCTTATTCCGTGCGGAGGTTTTTGATGGGATTGGTAAGGGCAGCTTTAATCGTTTGGTAGCTGATGGTTGTCAGCGTGATGAGGATCGCTCCGACGCCGGTGGAGGCAAAGATCCACCAGGGCATGTTGGAGTGAATGCTGTAGTTCAGCAACCATTTGTGCATGCTGTACCAGGCGACGGGGGTGGCGATGAGGAGGGCGATGGAAACGAGCGTGATGAATTCGCGGCTGAGCAGACCCCAGAGATTGAATACAGAAGCGCCGAGTATTTTGCGGATGCCGATCTCTTTGATGCGTTGCTCGGCCATAAAGGTGGCCATGGCGAAAAGGCCGAGGCAGCTGATAAAGAGGGCGAGGATGGCGAAGGCGGTTGCGAGTTTGCCGGTACGTTGTTCGTCGCCAAATTTTTTCCCATATTCTTCGTCAGCAAATTTATAATCAAATGGTTGGAGGGGGCTGTAGACTTTATACGCTGCCTGTATTTTAGCGAGGGCGTCGCGGGTGCTCATCGTCGGGTTGAGTTTGAAGAAATCAAAACTGCTTGTGTTGGGGTCCAGGTGATAGAGGGTGGGCCTTACCGGTTCAAAGGGAGACTCGGCAATGACGTCTTTTATCACGCCGATGACCGGCATCGGATGGTTGTCCCAGCGAATGATCTCGCCGACGGGGTTCATCAACCCCATAAATTTTGCGGCGGTTTCGTTGACAATGAAGGCAGATGAATCGCCGGCGAAGTCGCGGGAGAAGTCACGCCCAGCCAGGAATTGCCAGCCTACCGTTTTACCATAGTCGTAGCTGACGGAAGTATTTGGAAAGTCTACGGCCTGGTTGGGGTCTTTGCCTTTCCACTCGATACCGCCGTTCGAAGACCAATTGTCGGTCAGCGGGCTGTTGGATTCAGCCATTTGAGTGATGGCGTTTTCTTTTATCAAGGTGGACCGGACGATGTCGAAATGATCATGGATGCCGGGGGCGAGACGAAAAACGCTGATGAGTTGGGCCCGGTCGTAACCTGTAGGCCGGTCTTTTGCAAATTGGATTTGCCGGAAGACGACGATGGTGCCGACAGCGAGGATAACGGACACGGTGAATTGGAGGACGGTGAGTGTTTTCCGAGGTATCGAGGCGAGGGGACCGGCTTTGAAAGCCCGCTTCAGTACGGTGACCGGTTGAAAGGAGGAAAGATAAAAAGCGGGATACGTGCCGGCCAGGAAACCGGTGAACAGGGCAAAGGCAATGCCCGTCAGCCAGAAAAAGGGATTTGTCCAGGGGATGGACATTTTTTTATCGGCAATATGGTTGAAGAAAGGCAGGCCAAGTTGAACCAGGCCGATGCTGAGGAGGAAGGAAAGGAATGAAACAAGCAGCGATTCGGTATAGAACTGGCTGATTAGCTGGCTACGCAGCGAGCCGATGGCCTTGCGGATACCGACTTCTTTTGCACGCCGTTCGCTCCGGGCGGTGCTGAGGTTCATAAAATTGATGCAGGCCAGCAGCAGGACGAACCCGCCGATGATGCCAAAGAGCCAGACAAACTGGATGCGGCCACCGGTATTCACGCCGTTTTTAAAATCGCTGAACAGGTGCCATTTGTTCATGGGATGCAGAAACACTTCATTCTTGAATCTTCTTTCGGCGGGATTCACGTGATCGAGGACCGTGGATTTGATTTTTGCCGACACCTGGTCCATGCTGGCATTGTCAGCGATCCGGGCGTAAAGACGGAAGCTGTAATTGCCCCAGGGGTTGTGCATTTGCCGGATCCAGGGATTGATCGCTACTTCGAGTTCCCAGGGCATGATATAGCTGACGTCGGCGAAGCTGGAGTTTGCGGGAAGGTCGGCGTAGACGCCGGCCACTTTCATGGCAATATTGCCGTCCATCTTTATGAGCTGGCCGATAGGGTTTGTATTTCCAAAGAAGATTGTTGCCAGAGAGGAAGAGAGCAGGACAGCGTCTGGGTCTTTAAGGGCGTCCCGGGAGCCGCTGCGCATATCCAGTTCCAGCAGGTCGGGACCCTGGGGTTCAAAGAAAGTACCTGCGGCGGACACCGATTTACCGGGGGTCGAGAGGATGTGGAGCTCGTTCCAGGAGGATCTCACGACGTATTTGAAGTCGCTGCCATAGTCGTGGCGCAGCACGTCGGCCAGGGGGACCGGCTGAGTGGGGAAGGTGTTGATACTGCCGTTCATGGTTGCCTTGCCCATGACCTGGGCGATCCGGTCATAATGCGGGGTGCTTTTATCGAAGGTAAGTTCGTCCCAGATCCAGAGGCCGATGAGGATGGTGACGGCCATGCCGACGGAAAGGCCGATGATGTTGATGATGCCATGCGTTTTGGCGGCGCGAAGGCTGCGGAGGGCGGTCATGATGTAGTTGCGGAGCATAGTAATGGTGTTGGACGAAAGACGGGTGAAACGCGGAAATGTTGCACGGGGTTACGCGCGGGTTTTGAGGGCGTGGTTACCGGACGAGGACGAGGGTGCCGGTGACGGAGTGCGTCTTTCCGAGGCTGTCGGTAAACTTAATATACCAGATATATCCGCCGGCAGGCTGGCGGGTATTATTAAAGGTGCCATCCCAACCATCGTCGGGATCCTGAGCCGCGTAGACTTCCATTCCGCCCCGGTTGAAGATTTGGATAGAAAAGCGGGCCGGCGGTAAAGAGAAGTGTGCGCGAAACCGGTCGTTGTGACCATCGTCGTTTGGGGTAAAGGCATTGGGGACGTGGACATCGTAGTCGCATTGGACGAAGCGGACGGTCTTGCTGGCCTGCGCGGAACCGCAGGAATTCGAAATGGTCACGGAGTACGTGCCGTCGTGGGTGACTTCGAACCAGGGATGAGTGGAGCCGTCCTGCCAGACATAGCTAAACGAGCCGTCGGTAAAAGCGTTGAGGACGATGGAATCCGGCTGACAAACTGCGGTATCGGCACTGCCGAGGGCGGCAGCGGTTGGGATCGGCGACCACAGGACGAAAAAGGGGTCGGACACGAGACAGAGGGTGTCGTTGAGCACCTGGCAGCGAAAGGTATCGGGCCCCGGGCTGCTTCGCGGGATGGTAATTTGGTTGCCTTGCTGGCCGCTAAGCAAGGTGTCATTGCGGTACCATTGAAAGGAGGAGCCGGCGTAGTAGGATGAAGGCTGCATTTGGAGAACGACGGTTGGGGTACAGGAGTCGCCGGAGACAAGGTTGACGATCGGGGGCGGGGCGTAGGCGCCATAGAACTGGAGGCTGTCGAGGAAAAAGGAATACCGGTTGACGTCGTAGGAGACCCCGTTGAAGGTGCCGATGAAGTTCACGACGGAGAAATTGGTGTCGCAGCCGGGGCCGATGGCGATGGCGTTGATGTCGACAGGCGGGGTAAAGAAGATTGAAGCTTTGCTCCAGTTGCCGGGATTGCCTTTGACCGTGACTTCGCCGAGCGGGATCCAGCCAGCGCGGCTGATGCAACTATATTGGGGGATGGGGTTGCCGACGGCGGAACAGTCCGGCCTGCCGTAGAGGCCGACGGTCTCGGGCGTGGAGGAATATTCCGGGCCCAGCAGGCCATTGCTTACCTGGACGGCCTGGGTGCCTGCCTGGCCGAATCCTGCGTAAAAGTCGAGACGATAAAGTGAATCCTGACGGAGGGTTTGGGTGAGGCAGGTGGTTGCAAAAGATTTATAGTCGGGGTTGGTATAAATGCTTCCGGCGGCGTAGCCATAGTCGCTGACCGCGATGATCCCGGCTCCATCGGGAACGGGTTGGGGGACCAGCGGGAGGAGTGGCCGCCTGCGGGGTCTGTGCCGCGCCGGCGACATAGGCGGCGTCGGGGACGACATAGTTTGTGCAGGGCTCGAGGAAGCCGGTGAGCATTTCGGTGGAGGTGGGGTACCAGAAAGGGATACCGGAAAAGCCGGAGTTACAGGATGTGGGATCGAGGAGGCTGGGGTTGTTGAGGATGAAGATGGGTCTTAGCGGAACTTGATGACAGGTATCCTGGCTCTTCATTTTCATGGAGAGCAGGCAAAGGCAAAAGAGCAGGCGAAGCGGTCTGGAGGGCAAAACGGAGGTTTTGTGGCTATAAAAATAGTACATTCGGCTATGTCAATATCAAGAAGAAATCTAATAAGAAACGGATTGTTGGGGGCTGCAGTGGGATTGGGGCGGGGAAATATATTTGGGGTTGGCGGCCGCAAGGGGGAGCGATTTGGTTCGGATGTGGGGACGTTGGGTCTGGCTGGCCTGGCGGAGGGGCCGTTTGAGGGGACGCGGGTTTCGCTGCGGGCGTATGAGATCCCGGAATGGTTCAGGGATGCAAAGTTTGGGATCTGGGCGCATTGGGGACCGCAGTCGGCGGTCGAGGCGGGTGATTGGTATGCGCGGAATATGTATATCGAGGGGAGTGCGCAATATGCGTATCATGTGAAGACGTACGGACATCCGTCGAAATTCGGATTCAAGGATACGATCCCGGCGTGGAAGGCAGAGCGGTTCGACCCGGATCATTTGATGGACCTGTATAAAAAGGCGGGTGCGAAGTACTTCATGACGATGGGGGTGCATCACGACAATTTCGATCTGTGGAACTCGCAGCATAACCGGTGGAATTCGGTGAATATGGGGCCCAAAAAAGACATTGTGGGCATGTGGAAGCAGGCGGCGCAAAAGCATGGATTGAAGTTTGCGATCAGCGATCATCTATGGATCTCGTATAAATGGTATTCGAGCAGCAAGGGGAGCGACAGGTCCGGGGCGTTTGCGGGGGTGCCGTATGATGGCGCGAACCGCGCCAATGATCGAGTATTACGGCCGGTGTGAGGAAGTATTGAGCAGTGACAATGACCTGGACTGGAATGAGAATACGATACCGGAGGTCTGGAAGCGGCATTGGTTTGACCGGATCAAGGACCTGGTGGATCAGTATCAGCCGGACCTGCTGTATTGTGACGGGCAATTGCCATTCGAGGAGTATGGACTGAATCTGCTGGCGCATTTCTACAACCAAAATGCAGCTATCGCATGGAGGTAAGACGCAGGCGGTTTATACCAGCAAGCGGGCGCTGGATTCGGTGAAGGGAAAGGCGATCTGTGTCTTCGATGTGGAGCGGGGCGTGGTGGAGGATATCTGGCCGCTGGCGTGGCAGACGGACACCTGTATCGGCGACTGGCATTATAACAGGGACATGAACGGGCATTACAAGACGCCAAAGATGGTCGTGGATATGCTGGTCGATATCGTGAGTAAGAATGGGAACCTGATGTTGAATATCCCGTTGCCGGCGAGCGGGATGCCGGATGAGGATGAGCTGGCGGTGCTGGATGGGATCACAAAGTGGATGGCGGTGAATGGCGAGGGGATTTATGGGACGAGGCCATGGAGGAGATTTGGGGAATCTGCGCCTTCCGCGACCGGGTCTTCGGGTGGTGCGGATTCAGGTGGCGGCCAGTCGTTCAATGAAAGTAAGCGGAAGGACTTGGCGCTTCGGATGTGCGGTTTATGACCAAGGGAGGGATGTTGTATGCGTATTTCATGGGTTGGCCGGATGGGGGATCCTGAAGATCAGGTCGTTGACCGGGGCGAATGTGGAAGGAGTGGAATTGCTTGGTCATGGAAAGGTGGAGTTTACGCAGGAGACAGATGGATTGAAGGTTGCGTTACCGGGGTAGAAACCATGCGAGCATGCTTATGGGTTAAAGGTGATGGGGCGGGGGATCGTGTGATCGTGGAGAATAGACCGGATGATCGGCGAACGCTGGTCTAGCGCAGGATGGAAGCCTTTTGGCGGTTAAATTCTTCTTCGGTGAGGGCGCCTTCGTCGCGGAGTTGTTGGAGTTGGCGCAATTGAGTTATAATGCGGTCCTGGGAGTCGGAGGAAGGGTTGTAGGGCGGATATGGGCCGCTATAGCGGTTGGCGTCGGAAGCGGCCCAAACGAGCGAGATGATCCAGCCGATGAAGGTCCAGCCGAAGAAAAAATTGACGGCGAAGATGGCGCCGGCGCTGGGGTGGCTGCGAAGAGCCGCGACGATGGTGGGGAGGAAATAGAGGGCCAGGCAGATGGTGCCGGCACCGAGGCCGAGGAACCCGTGGAAAATGCTGAAAAAAGGAAAGTGAAACATGGCTGAAATAAATTTACTGATTTTCCGCGAGATCTATGTTACTTTGAATTTCAAAGTACTTTGCGCATGGAACAAATTTTGTTTCGAGGGGGTCGATCGTGCGGAAGATCTGGGGGAGCAGTGACACGGTGTTGCTTGTGTTTGCGGGGTCGGCGGCAGAGTTCGCGTTGAACAGGTCGGTTGACTGGCTATACTATACGGGAAGGTTGCCGGCCGATCCGATCGGACGGTTGTTTTCTACGGTGCGGTATGCGCAGGAAATCATTTTCTCGCCGGCAGACAAGGCGCTGGGCGGCGATCGACCAAATCACCGCGATCCATGGCGGGGTGGAGAAGAGCAGGGAGATGAAGATACCGGACAGTGCGTACCGGGATGTCCTGTTTATGCTCATCGATTATACGATCCGGTCCTTTGAGTTGCTGGAGCGGAAATTGACGGCTGCGGAGCGGGAGGAAGTCTTTGACGTTTTTCTGCGGGTTGGGGTCCGGATGGGGTTAAGGGGGCTGCCGGAGAGTTTTGGGATATGGGAGCTGATGCGGGAGGATCATCTGCAGCGGGATCTTGTCTACAGCGAACTCACGAAGGATCTGTATGGGCGGTATCGGAAGAGTTTGGGTTTTATCCGGTATCGGATCCTGCTTGGCGGACAAGCGTTGCTGGCGCCGGAGCGGGTGAAGCGGCTGTTGGGTTTGTGGGGAGGAAATTGGATGAAGGTGGTGGTGACTGGATATACCTTCGCCCGGTTTATTCGGCTGGATCGGGCAGTGAAGTCGATTGTTCTGCCGGCGGCGTATAGGGCACAGGTTGCGGCGCTTGATGTGCGGAATTAAGGGAAGATTGAGCGGCGACATGCTGCGGCCCGAGAACGGGGGGCGCGTTGGGGTCGACTGGAAAGGGTTTTGTGCGGTTGGAAAAGAGGAAGTAGGCACAGGTGGCCATCCAGCTAATCCAAAAAATATAAAACCCGAGATGAAACCGTTCTTTTAGCAGGCGATGACTATACGTGTGCATGAAGTCCTGGAAGGTGAGGATGAGACCGAGACCGCCTGCGACAAGGAAGATGGTACTGATGAGGTTGATCATCTTCTTCGTGGAGCGTTTGCCCATGATGTAGAGGGTTAGGATGAGGGCGAGCTGGAAGCCGGTCAGAATGGTGTAAGTTAGCCAGAAGACGCGGAGCCAGTGATATTGATGATAGGTGGTGGCGATCCCGATCTTGCCGATCGTGGAGATCTTGGAGATCAGATAGGTTTCGTACCAGCACAGCAGAAGCTGGGAAAGGCTGAGCACGAGGAGGCGGCGGCCTGGACTTAGCATAAGGCTAATTTACGGAAAATCGCGTAGCGTAAGCGGGTGCGGCATTCGGGTGAGTGAGCGGGTGCGGGATCGGGAGATAATCTGTATTTTCGGATGTGGGAAATAACTACGACAGGATCGCTAACTACTATGATCGGATACACCACTTGGTCTACGGGCAATCGGAGATCAACGCCCAGGTGGAACTTCTTGGTTATATCCGGCCGGGGGACAGGTTGTTGATCCTTGGCGGCGGTACGGGGTGGATTTTGGAAAAGATTGCGGCGATTTTTCCCGCGGGTTTGCGGATCACCTATATAGAAAGCAGCGAGCGGATGATGGAGCTGACGAAGAAGAGGAATTGGGGTCAAAATGAGGTGGGGTTAATTATATCGACGGTAGAGGAATGGACGGGGGATGGGGGGGCGGGGGTTGACGGAAAGGGCGGGGGCGAGGCGGGATATGATTGTATCCTCACGGGTTTCTTTTTCGATAATTTCAAGGAAGTGCATGCGGCGGAAATTGTCCGGCGGGTAACGCCTTTTCTGAAGAAGGGCGGGTACTGGCTGGAGGCGGATTTCTATTATCCGCGCGGGAGGGGTAAGCTGTGGCAGGCGGTCCTGTTGTATGCGATGTATTTTTCGGCGCGACTGATCTGCGGAGTTGAAGCGAAGCGGTTACCGGATATGGAGCGGGTTTTTTCGGAGGAGGGGTATCGGTCGTTGTATACGACCTTCCATTATCAGCGGTTTATTCGGTCGGTGGTTTATCGGAAGGGGTAAGGAGATGGTTTATCCGATCGATTGTTTTTCGGAAGGGTTAGGGTCGGCCGATACAGCGGGTGTATCGGAAGCGGTCAGTACCGGGGTCTGGGTTTTGGTTATTGGATTGATTTTCAAAGAGTAATTATTATGGCAGGATTTTCGAGACGTTTGACTTATTAAACATGAGCTTATGTTGAGAAACTATCTGCTGACGGCTTGGCGGAACCTGCTGCGGAGCCGGCTTTATTCGATCGTCAATATTTCGGGGTTGTGTCTCGGGCTGGCGTGTGCGATGCTGATTGTCCTTTATCTGAAGGACGAGTTCAGTTTCGATCGTTTCCATGTTAATGGTGATCACATCTACCGGTTGTACACAGAGGCAAAGGCGCCTAGCGGGGAAACAAGACGAATGGGTATCACGGGTGATGCCCAGGGACCCCGGTTCAAATCGCAGATCCCGGAGATCAGGGCGTTCGTGCGCATCCAGGGCGGTTACAGGGATGCCAAACTCGGGTCGACGCTCGTCCCCCAGCCGATCCTGAATGTCGACTCCAGTTTCTTGTCTGTGTTCTCATTTCCGCTGATCAGCGGGAGTCCGGCAACGGCGCTATCACAGCCCCATGTTGCGGTTCTCTCGGAGGATGCGGCCACGAAATATTTTGGGTCCACGGATGTGATTGGAAAGGTCCTGCTG
Organism: uncultured Chitinophagaceae bacterium; assembly: GCA_963846405.1. Taxonomy (GTDB): domain Bacteria; phylum Bacteroidota; class Bacteroidia; order Chitinophagales; family Chitinophagaceae; genus Puia. Next base: position 338,324 of record CAWJVU010000003.1, read on the forward strand.
CTAAAAAAGGATTCTGGATTCGAGCACTATACGGTAACCGGGGTTGCCAGAAGATGTCCGCAAAACTCTTCGCTGCAATTCGATGTGCTGTTGTCAAAGCGGGGCTCAGCGGCGACTGAACAAGGTGACATGGCGTGGAGCTCGTTTTTTGAGACGACCTATTTTCTGCTCGATCCTCATGCAGATTTGAAAAAGGTCGAAGACAAAATGACGCAAGTCTTTATACAGGACAACCCGGAGATGGTCAAGCGAATAAAAGCGGCAACAGGCGGGAAACTGGAGGGCGGATACCGGCTGCAGCCGTTCACCGACATTCACCTGACGAACAATATGGATCGATATGACATCACCGGCGCAAGCGACGTCACCTATTCCTATATCCTCTCCGGCATCGCCTTTTTTATCCTGCTGATTGCGTGCATCAATTTTGTGAATCTCACCCTGGCGCGCAGTCTGAAACGGGCGAAAGAGATTGGCGTGCGCAAGGTAACGGGCGGTACGAGAAGGCAGCTGATCTTTCAATTCTTGGGCGAATCCTTTGTCCTTTGCGCGGTTGCTTTTATCCTGGCGCTCGGGGTGGTCCAGGAGCTTTTGCCTTTGTTTAACCGGCTGGCAAATAAAGCGCTTGCCTTGTCCTACCTGTTCGACACGAAACTGGTTTGCGGGTACATTGCGTTGTTTCTTTTGACCGGCTTCCTCGCAGGTTTTTATCCGGCGCTGGTCTTGTCGGGGTTCAATCCGGTAGAAACGCTCTATGGCCGGGTTAGCCTTGGAGGGCGGAACTATTTGCAGAAAAGTCTGGTGGTATTGCAGTTCGCTCTTTCGGCTTTTCTCATCGGCGCGACGGTGGTGCTATTTTCCCAATTCAGTTTTCTCATTCATAAGGACCTGGGATATGACGATCGTCATCTGATACGGGTGGATAAGGCTGATTTGACACGGTCCGAGGCGAGGTTATTCAAAACGGAATTGATGAAAGACCCGGATATTCTCGCCGTACTTCCGAAGGACGGCGGTTATGGCATAAACCCGGCAAAAATAAACGGCGATTCGAGTATCGACTGTGTAAACGGGACAGTTGATGAATCGTTTCTGCCCGTGATGAGGATCCGCGTCTTGCAAGGCAGGAATTTTTCGTCGGCTTTTACATCAGATTCAGCCAATGCGGTTATTGTCAATGAAAGTTTTGTCAAGAAGGCCGGGTGGAAAGACCCTATTGGTCAGCGGGTCAGTATGGGAGAGAAAGAGAATTATCGTGTCGTCGGGGTCATGGGCGACTATGTCTACTGGTCGTTGGCTGATGAAATTCAACCGGAGCTATTGAGGATGGACCAGGACTACGGGATGATGTATATTAAAATAAAGCCGGGTAGCGAGACGGCAAGCCTGGGTCAGATTGGGAGCACGTTCAGGCGGCTATTCCCGTTGACGCCGTTTTCCTATGTCTTCAAAGACGACGAGAACAGGAAGAACTATGAGGCGGAGGAAAAATGGAAACAGATGTTATTGTTCGCTTCTCTCGTGACCATTTTTATCTCGTGTGTCGGGCTATTCGGGCTGTCGGTATTTTCAGTGGAGAAGAGGACGAAGGAGATCGGTGTACGGAAAGTTTTGGGTGCTTCGCCCGGGATCATCGTTGCGCTGGTGTCCAGGGATTTTCTGCGACTGGTGATGTTGGCATTGATTGTTGCCATTCCATCGGTGTGGATTGGGGCGGATAAGTGGTTGCAGCGGTATCCATACAGAGTGACGCTATCCATTTGGATGTTCGCGGGGTTGGGGTTAGTAGTGGTGCTGGCTGCGCTGGTGACGGTGAGTTTCCAGGCGGTGCGGGCCGGGATGGCGAATCCGGTTAAAAGTTTACGGGTGGAATAAAATTAGTCGCGGCGGCCCGAAGGGCCGCCGCGTGTGTTAGATGTGCGTTTGTCTGGCCTGTCTTTATAGGCGGGCCATATTTTTTTGAGTGATCATATCACCCATGACGGTGACGGTTTCTTTGAGATAAATATCGCTGGACAAGGCGTTGAGCCACGCATGGTAGCGGTCGCCCTTATCTTTATCTGCGTTGTATTTGGCGCTGTCAACGGTGAGGAACGAAAGGCTCATCGGCTGGGATAGTTTGGCGAGTTTTTCGATATGGGCAACGGTATCCTTGACTTCCAGTTGGCGCTGGCGGTACTTGTCGATATTCAGCGGGTAAGGTTGTTCGGACTCTTTGTCGAGCCAGTCGGCGTCGACCCCGATCTGGCTGAATATGCTGTTGTTTTTTATGCGGCCATTGCTTTCGCTGGCGATCGTGTTAATGTTATAAGGCGTGCGGAAGGGGCTATATGTCGCCCGGGCGATGACGTCATAGGGAAGAGCGTCGGGTTGATCTTTTTCGCGGTATTTGGAATGTTCGTATGCGTCGGGAAGAACGATATCCGAAGCGACCCCGCGCAGTTGTGTAGAGCCGCCGCTGATGCGGTAGAATTTCTCCATAGTCAGCTTGATCGTTCCGAGGCCGCTGTCCAATCCCATATTGTTGTTTCTTTCGAGGGGAAAAGGCCGCTGGACGGTGCCTTTCCCAAAAGTAGAGGTGCTGCCGATGATGATCCCCCGCTTGTAGTCCTGGATTGCGGCGGCAAAAATCTCGGAGGCGGAGGCGCTGAATTCGTTGACCATGACGGTGAGGGGGCCGGTATAGAGGGCGCTACGGGCATGATCTTCAAGGACCATCGGTCTTCCTTCCCGGCCTTTTACCTGGACAACGGGGCCCTGGTTGACGAAGAGACCAACCATTTCGACGACGTCCCCTAGGGAGCCACCCGGATTGTTGCGAAGGTCGAGAACGACGCCGTCGACATTTTCTTCCTTGAGCTTTACCAGCTCCTTCGCGACATCGATATAGCAGCGGTTGCCGTTGTTGTTCTCGAAATCGGCGTAAAATTCGGGGAGATAGATATAACCGATTTTGCTTTTTTCGGTCGTGACGATGACGCTACGGGCGAACTTCTCATCCTGGACAATTTCGTCACGGATGAGCGAAACGACCTTGATGGTGCCGTCGGTCCTTTTGAGGGTAAGACGGACCTCTGTGCCTTTGCTGCCGCGGATGATCTTGACCGCGTCCGGGATCGTGTAACCGGTGAGGTCGACAGGTTCCTGGCTGCCCTGGGCAACCTTCAGGATCGCATCGCCGACGTTGACCTGGCCGGATTTCCACGCGGGGCTACCGGTGAGAAGAGACCCTATCTTGATCGTGCCGTCATCGTCTTTGAGGGAGGCGCCGATACCGAAGAAGCGGCCGCTCATGTCTTCATCGAAGGAACGCTTCTCCACCGGCGGGAAATAATCCGTATGGGGGTCCATGCATTGGACAATGGTCTCCACGAATTCGTTGAAGCGGTCGTTGTCGTTGGCTTTGACTTTGAGACGGGAATAGTAGAGATCCATGCTACGCATGGCTTTCTGGCGGGCCAAGGCTTCGAGTTGCTCCTTCGTGGCATGTGCGGTGGAGGAGTCTTTGCCGTTCTTCGCCTGGTCGAGCAATTCAGTATATTTCTCGAGCGCAAGAAACTTGAGGCGTAACCTCAACCCTTCCTTACGATCCGCGTCACTTTTTGGGAAATCAAGGCGGTCATCGTTTAGTTCGACGTATTCGTCCTTCGTGTAGTCGAAGGGGTGAGAAAGGATGTCTTTGTACAGGGCTTCGGACTCCTGAAGACGTTTGCGATAAATATCGTTCACCGTTTGCGCGAACTGAACCGGGGCTTTGCCGTTTATCTCATCGTCGATGGTATACTGGAACCGGCGCAGGGAGTTGATATCAGCCTGCATCAGGATCTTCTTCTCCGGGTCGATGCCATTGAGGTATTTCCGGAAAACTTCGCTGGAGAAGCTATCGTCGATCGGTCGTGGGCTATAGTGGATTTCCGCGATCATTTCCCCTACGTCGTGGAGGATCTTTTCATATTTGGTCGGGGTGCGATGCGGCGGTTTGGGTAGGGCGGAGCTGCGGGAGGGAGTGGCCATGCCGAGGACCAAAATCAACAGGGCCAGGGGCCAATTTCTTTTTATTATCATATAAGTGAAAGTTCTTGTTTAACGGGTCGACAACCTTAATAGTATGTGCAGTCTATGTATAATGCGCTTTATCAAAGATAGTTCAAAGATTGGACCATAGGGACCACGGGGTATAGATTAACTTATTATCTAATATCTAAAAGTTTAGGATGCGGAGATGATTGAAGTTGAATGAACTTGAATAGAAAGTAAGCGGGTTTCGGGGGTGATGTGCGGTATCGCGTAAGGCGGCCCCCATTAATACGCCGGGTTTTGACGGGGACTTCTTTGTGGCATGGATCGCATGGCCGGAACTATATCGGACCGGAGACAGGAAAGGAAGACTTTATCCCGATGCTGGCCAAAACGAATACCCCCGGATACCGTAAGACGCTGGACGACTATAACTTCCATGTAAACAGGCTAGACTCTTTCATCAGCCGCCTGAAGGAATCCAAAAAGATATTGGAGCAGATCCTAAAAAACATGGGCAAGGAAAACCCGTCTCCAAGCGATCTAAAGCAATACCAGCCCCGCAACCAGGGCGAAAGAAGGATACTCGACCTCGTATTGGATCGTCTGCCCGCCTACCCGGATTTCGACAGGCTTAAATTCTGCGAGGTAGACCACCTAATCGATCTCGGACAGTATCATTTGGACCATGGGCTAAACATGAAAATGACCGCGCAGGACACTTTACGGTCCGCGCATCCCGGAGGCGTCAATGCCGATATCAGCAACGATGCCTTGGGACTTACTCCGGACCCTTCCGGATCCGCGCATGGCACGATGATGTCGGGTATTATTGCGGCGGTCAGAAACAATGGGAAGGGTATCAATGGCGTTGACGACCATGCCCGGATCATGATGCTCAAGCTGTTTGGTAATATCCGGGAAATGCGGAACGATGACCTGGCACCTGCCATCCGCTATGCCGTCGATCACGGAGCGCGGGTCATCAGCATGAGCTTCGGGAAAACCTTTTCGCTGCACAGGGAGGCAGTGGACAGCGCGGTACGGTATGCCATGTCCCGGGACGTGCTCCTGGTGCATGCCGCGGGCAATGACGGGATGGACCTGGATGTGGCCAGCAATTCCTTCTTTCCTTCACCAGGGTTTTCAAAAATGGCAAAGCAGATCTGTAATAATCCATGGCGATAGCATACTGTCCCATTTCAGAGTGAACGTCTCCTAAATTGGTTAAAGCGACCCCTGCAAAATCATCATCTTTTATTTTTATCGCAAGGTCATACGCTTTTTCATCGAACAACTTTGCTGAATCTAATATTTTTAAAGCTGCATAAATACTACCAACCGAATTTGCACTTCTCATCATCAAAAATTCGTCATGTGCATCATTTGCGATACTCATCGCCAACATGTCGTATCCAAGTGATTTTTTATAGTCACCTTCACTAATAAAAACGTGGCCGATGCCTATATTGATATTGATACTCAGCGATGGGCTATTGATAGTCTCTGATTTTTTAAATGACTGAAGTAATAGTTGAAGTGCCTGGACATTATCGCCTTTTTCACAAAGAAGTATTCCAATGTCAGACATGAAATAAACTTCTCCTTTTGTAAAACCAATTTGTTTTGACAACACCAGGCCATTTCGAGCAATTATCAGGGCAGTGTCTGGTTTGGAATAAATATATTGCCAACAGAGATCAACAAGCAGCATACATTTGGAAGTATCCTGTCTTTCTGATTGCAACAAATGCTTTAGACTATCAATTTTGGCTGTCTCAATTTGTGAAAACCCAAATTGAGCTAATACGAGAAAAAGGATTGATAAGATAATCTTTTTCATTAACTATTTTTTGGGAAAAAGTTTTGTGCTATGCTTAAATATAACGTAAAAAAGACAGATCCCAAAAATAGAAAAGCCTTGCGAGCTGTTTTGTGGCTTCACATTTCAAGCATTTTTGATAAAGTGGACAAGGCATCTTCCAGACGTTGAAACTCCGATGGTGAAAGGGCTTTTTGAACCACCTCAATTCCCTGGGCAAAGAAATCCGCCGGAGCCATTCGTTTGAACCCGGTGAGGAGCCCAACCCGCTCGGCATGTGTCATAGCGGGGATGACGAATTCAAACCAGGTGAGCAGGGTCCGCGGCGGGTTCCTGGCCATGATCTCCACGCGATGAGCGGCCAGCTCTTCATCCGTGAAATGCTGCCAGAGCAGAATTTGGGTCACACGCTCCTCTTCTGCGGTGTGCTCGAGGTATTTGCCGTGAAACTCGCTAAACGCCAGATAGAATTCCGCGCCGGCTTCAGTCATATTTTTTACTTTGCTTGCACCGGCGCTGATGGCTGCGAGTTGATCTTCCAGGCTCTTCTGGGTCGCATGAATCTCCTCATGGTCATCAATATCGTGCTGAGTACAGCCTGGACAGCGTGTCTCCAGGTGAGCGAGGGTAACGCTATTTTCGTCCTCCGCATGAATGGTGAGAATGCTGAATACGCGGGTAGCGAGTTGATAGAGCTGTGCGATCTCGTCCGGATTGGAGTAGTCGGTGCGGCCAGCCTTTAAAGAGACTTGTGAGAGGCCATTCCGCAGGCCCTTATGGGGGGCATCGTAGGATTTGTACCGTGGCATACATGATTGTTTTTGGTATCACAAAGATGCGTACGAACCAGAAGGCGGAATTGTAAAAAATCGTTTTTCTATGGCTTCCTGAAATAGCTCTCGGGGGTATCGCCGGTAAACGCCTTGAATTCCTTGATGAAGTGCGCCTGGTCGTAAAAGCCGGCCTCATAGCCAAGCTCGGTGAGGGAACCTGTTTTGGGATATTGCTGCAGAAGATTCTTCAACCGGACGATAGAGGCGAATTTTTTCGGCGAGGCCCCCACTGCCGCCCGGAATCGCTTTTCCAGCGGGCTCTGGCTGGTATGCAGTTGCTGAACGAGGTCCTTGATGCGAATATTGCCCTTGCTTTGGTGGATCAGGGCCAGTGCCGCAAGGGCAAGCTTGTCCGGCTCGACCCCGGTCATTCGGCCGATAAGGAATTTCTCCAGCCGGACTATCCTTTCGGGATTCGTTGGGGCTTCGACGAGCTGCTCTTCGAGACAGAGGAGCTCCGAACGGAGCATGAAGTTTTCCAGGGTAACGCTCTCCCGGAAGATTTCGTGCAGCGGTTGGCGGAAGAAGGGAGCGGCCCCGGCTTCTTTAAAGAATACGAGGATCGTGCCGGTACCCGGAAGGTTCCGGAAGCTGCGGTGATGATCGGCAAGCCCGGAGATGCCTGAAGTATCGAGTGCGATGGCGTTACCATCGTCGACCCGGAAAAGTCTACCCTTGTACTGAAAGCCGATAACAACACCGGTGTCGGGAAGAATCTTGTACGTAGCCTCCTCTGCCACCTCCTGGATGGCAAACGACCTGATAAAAGGCTTTAGGGGGTCAGACGGTATGTATGTATCGTATTCCAGTCGAACAGAAAAATACTTAAAATTTCTGTACTTGATCAATTATCGGTTGCTTTTGGTCTTTTCAATTTCTTGTTTTATCCTATTTCTAATATCAATCCTGGCTTTCTCAAAAACAAAAACTGTTGTCCCGTATTCTCTGGCTAAAGGATTTGTAATCGATCCGCCAATAACGGCACTACCAAAAAAGGGGCCCGAGGTTGTTAATTCATTCTCTTTCTGATCATTCTCTTTTACCCGAATCAGATTATCAAATCGCATATTCAGATTAAACCAGTTGATATAATCTGCATGAAACGAAACGGCGGTATGGTTAATATGTTTTGCGTAGTAATTAATTGCGCCTGCCTGCCCATAATTATCGCAAAGAATAAGCGTTTGATCGGTGGTCGGAAATGTTGAATAGATTGAATCAACTATATGAGCCAATTCTTTCCAGCCCAGCATATCTGCGTTATCTTGGGGTAATAGATGATCTTTTCCATCTTCCCATCGAAGCGCCCCGAGTTCGTTATAGTCTCTGTTATTTTTTATAATATACGCAGGAGATTGATTTGAAAAGAAAACCTTGAAGAAAAGGACAAAAACCAGAACAGGGATGGCAACGAAAATGAACTGCAAATATCTTTTCCGACTTTCTTTTAAAATATCAGCGATAAAAACTGAACCAAATGAAATATAGATCGGGTAAAGCCCGATAGCGTAATAACCTTTCGCTCTTAAATAAACAAAAACTGAAAGTGTAAAAATCATTGCCAAAACAAAAAATGAATATTTTTTAAATGGCGCGTAAAAGAGGAGTGAATAAACACCCAGAAGAATGACCAAAAATGAGCCGATAAAATTAAACAGTTGCTCCCTTAAGAAGCCCAATCTGTTTATATTTACGAGTTGTCTTTCTGTCAACTCTTTCATGTGATAATAAACAGGAAAATGATTATTAACCTGCCATATCAGATTCGGTAGAATAAGCAACAGCGCCAATAGTACGGATAAAATAATTTCCTTTTTCGCAAAAACTTTACGTTGTCTAGATAGTAACACGGCGGGTATAAGCCCGCATAACAAAAACAGAAAATTGTACTTATTTAAAAATCCGATCGCAAAAACGATCGCTCCAATAATATGCCACTTCGCTTTTTGTGTGTTTATGTATTTGATGAGTACAAAACAAAATGCTGTCCACGCTAAAACATCCAGTGAATTTTGCTGATAGAGTGAGTTTACCCGCAAAAGACAGGAAAACAAAATGCAACTGGCGCCAAGGATTAATGAGAAAAGCCTTCCTTGCAGTTCTTCAATCGCTTTCCACACGATTACCAGGGTAAGCGCCCCGAACAAGGCAGGGAAAAACCTGATCCAAAAAATAGTATTCCCCAGATCGGCGATGACCCGAGAGATCCAGGAAGTAACCGGAGGAACGGATAAATAACCCCACGCCAAATGATTTCCCTGGTCAAGATAAAAATATTCATCCCGGTGTAAGTCATACGCAGGGTTGTACAAAAGATACTGCAATAGAAACTTTGCAACAATAAAGCAGGTTAATATTATTCCTTTTTTCATCATTTTAGATCCAAATTGGAGCCGAATATTTAACGCCATTTTGCCCAAATGAGGTCGAAGAGCAGCAGAACGAAAGAAATCCCGCCGATGATCGCGCTTAGCGCGTTCGCATATTCCCACTCTACACGTAGCCATGCCCAGTTGCTGTCCGGGAAATAGGTCCAATGAAATGTGGAGATGTTAATCGGAAGCGTAAACGCGACATATAATATGATGATGCACAATTGTGCAATGAACGCGCCGCGTATGGGCCAGATTACCCGGTTGTGCTCGCGTTCAAAGGGAAACAGACCGACAATCGAAAAGAAGGAGGCAAGTCGGATGAGATCGAGCCACGCCCACGAATGGTTGGCATATTGAACCGCGGCATAGTCGTCCTTGGGAAGATCTATGACAGAAGGCGATGCCACAAGGTTCAACATCGGCCGGATAAGCGCCAGGCCGGCGAGGACAAAAGCCAGGAGCCGGAGAAGATTGACGTAGAACTTCGTCATGCGCAAATTTATGGGTAATTCCGCTAGCAGTTAGATTAGCCGCACCCCCTTGTCTCTGAAGTCATCCAATCGGGCATCGTCCGTGGGCAGATCGGTGATCAGACCGCTAATTTCGTTCAACGTGCAAACTTTGAAATGCTCCGTTGAATTCAGGTTTGCGTGGTTTCCCAGGGCGTAGGTTTGCGCGGCATTTTTCAGCATCATTTGTTTTACCTCACCGTCGGCCTGGAATACCGCGGAAATACCAAAGTTGGGGTGAAGGGCACAGGTTCCCATCAAGTAAAGATCTGCAATATATTGAGCAGCTTCATTGCGGGTTTGCTTGCCCGTATTGACAGCTGTTTCGCGATCGTATATTCCCCCGAGCAGAATAAGTTCAATGTGTCTGAATGTTGAAAGGATCGGCACCAGGGCCATATTGTTGGTTATCAGCCTGAAGCTTGCATTCGCGCGCAGGTGCGACGCCACCGCACATACCGTGGACCCGCCATCCATGAAGATTGTTTGCCCATTTTTTATGAACTGTTGCGCTTTTATGCCGATGATGTTTTTTTCTTCCGATAGAAAATGAGTGCGATCCTGGAAGCTTAGCGGGTTCCTGGAAAGCGATATGGCGCCGCCACGCACCTTTACCAGCAGTCCGTTGTTGTGAAGCGATTCGATATCCCGTCTGACCGTATCTTCGGAGACATTCAACGCGCCCGAAAGGGTCCCGAAATCGACTTTACCCTTCTTCTTAATAGTCGTCAGAATATGTGTGAACCGTTCTTCTTTTAACATATCAGGCCGAAATTTCCAGATAATTTCCTTCGGGATCCAGGACAACGCTTTCATAATATCCGTCCCCTGTGGTCCGGGGTTCCCCGAAGATCGTATACTTATCCTTTCTCAACCGCTCTGTCAGCGTATTGACCCGCTCTTTGCCGCCGACGGAAATGGCGAAGTGGGCGAGCCCCATGGTAAACCCCCGTTTTCCGGCCGCGTCTTGAATTTCGGGACGGGTCATTAATTCCAACCGTGTTTTGCCTTCCCTGAAATAAATAAAATAGGCGGCAAGTTGAGTGGTCGGGTTCGTATATTTTTCTCCCGCTGTGGTGTCGAAATAGGTCAGATAAAAAGCTTTCATTGTTTCCAGGTCGTGAACCCAAAGCGCGAGGTGTTCGATTTGCATGATCAAGATTTTGGTCAGCTGAATTTATTCCGCCACGATCTTTCCCTGCATGGTTCCCCAATGTCCCGGGTAACTGCAGATGAAATCATAAATGCCCGGCTGGTTGATGGTAAATTCTATTTGGTCGGATTCTCCGCCGCCGACCAGCCTGGTATGCGCAATGATCAACGATGCTGCTGCGGATGGAATGTACTGCTCCTTTTGTGCGTTATGGGCCACGTCTGCGAAGTCGGCAATGTCGGTTCCGGGCGTCAGGATTACCACATTGTGAGTCATAGCGGCGACCGAGGAGGTGGAGGTGTTTTTGAAAAGGAGTGTTATTTTTTTCCCTGCGTGAATCTTGAATAATTCTTTGTCGAACCGCATGTTTTCATTCGCCTGCAGGCGGATGGTGTCTGTAAATTGTTGCTGTTCTGCACCGGGGACTGCTTTTTCCATGCTGTCCAAATTCTCCTGACCGTTGCCCGGCGTGGCCTGGTTTGTGCTTTGCCCAAGCTCTTTGAGTTTTATATTTCTGAACGCTACGCCATTCGTCCAGTCCTGCAGCGCGAGGTGTCCACTGACCGCCACGCCAAAATCCGGGTATTTACTCAGGGAACTTGCGGCTACCAGGCGCTTCCAATCATCGCTTTTCAGATCTACGCGGACTGTGAGGACACCATTGAGCCAGAACGTCAGTTTTCCGTCAAGTTGCAGGATGCGCGATGTGTTCCAATCACCGGTTTTGGGCATGGTATTGCTTTCGTTCGGGACCACACCGAAAATCGCAGCGGCTTTATGGGACGGGTTATCCAAATAACCGGGCTCGACGTTCCTGTCGTCCAGTAACTGGTATTCCGGTCCGGTAGAAAAGGTTGTTCCCAGATCCGGCCGCTCCTGAACGTTTACGAACAAACCGCTGTTGCCGGCTTTTGATATCTTCCAGTCGAAGATCAGATCAAAGTCCTGATAGACGTTGTCCGTCACCAGGTCTCCGTGTTTCACATTTTTGGCGTGGGGATTGCACACGAGCATCCCGCTGTCAACGGACCAGGCCGATGGAATTTTGCCCCTGTTGAACAGATGCCAACCGTTCAAGGTCTTTCCATCGAACAACAATGTCCAGCCTTCCTTTTCTTCCTGGTCGGAAAGCCTGTTTTCGCGTTCCGTCTTGTTCGAACAGCCGAATATGAAAAGCAGGCAAAAAACGGCCGGGAAGGCTGCGGCGAGGGCCCGGGCGACGGGTGCGGCAACGCGTGCGGCGATTGTCCGGGCGACGGGTGGTTGAATTCGGTCCATGTCTGCAATTTTATGCAATTTCGCATTATATTGCAAATAATTCTATCGGCGGTTGACCGTCACCCTTAAAAAGTTAGCGGAGATGAGGGTGGTGTGACTGTTCCCGCTTTTGTTGTGGGCGTTGAACAACGCCTCCAATTCGCGTTGCAGGTCTGCCCCCTTACCATTCTTTTCAGCCGCTTCGAAGGCATTCATCGTAGGTCCATAGTAATACTTGAACCGGTCGAGAAATTCCGATGGCGGGGCAGACAGCTTAAAGTTAAACGTATCCTTTACGAATGAGATATCTTCCCTGGCCACGCCGGCATTACCAAACCGTTCGATCACATTACTTTCCACACCCCATAGCATCGGGCTGACAAAACCCTCCGGCGGCGGCGGCGTATAGGCCGAGCTGATCTTTAATATTTGCGCAACGAGCGTCGGATCTCCCGGAATCCAGTTCCCCATAACGATCGTTCCTCCGGGGCGGGTAACCCGAACCATTTCCTTCGCGACGTCCAATGGCTTTGGCGCGAACATTGCGCCAAAGATACTTACGACCAGGTCAAAGCTTTGATCCTTCAGTTCCAGCAAGTCGCAGGCGTCTCCTTCGCCAAACGAGCAATTGGCAAGTCCATCCGCCTGTGCCCGTCTCTTAGCCGCTTCCACCAGGTTGCCGGCTATATCAACTCCCACAACGTCGGCTCCAAGTCTGGCTTCCGGAATGGCTGTGTTGCCGTCGCCACAAGCGAGATCGAGTACTTTAAGACCCTTTCTGATACCCAGTTGGGCCACAAGGGCGGATCCGCTTTCCCGCATGGTTTCGGCGAGGCGGGTAAAGTCGCCTTTTTCCCATAATGCTTTGTTGGGATTCATATTGATTTATTTTTGATGATTTCGGTGACTCGCCGGCCGGTGCGCACAATTATTTCCACGATCTCTTCGATATCCGTCTCTGACGTCCGGAAGTTGACGATACAGGCGCGCAGGCAGTATTTGTCCGCGATGACTGCATTTGATAAAAACACCTCTCCGTTTCGCTGCAGCTCATTTAATAGACCTTCGTTTAGCCGGTTCAGGTCGGATTCGGGGTGTCCGGGTGGGCGATACCGTATCGTTGTAATGCTTAGGTTTTGGGTCACCGCTTCCAGTTCCGCATGTTGTGAAGCCAGCTCAAAGAGCAATTTGGCGAGTTGGATATCCCTGGAGATCATTTCTATATAACCCTGTCGTCCGGCCTGTTGCAAAAGCATCCACACCTTCAATGCCCTGAAGCCACGGGAATTCTGAAAGCCGTATTCGTAGAAGTTGCGGGCATCCGGCTCCGCTTCATTGCTGAAATTGTAGTAGACCGGATGGGCGCTGTATGTTTGAAGCAAGTGGTTGGGGTCTTTAACAAGGGTGCACCCCGCTTCCAGTGGCGCGTACAACCATTTGTGGGGATCCAGCGCAATGGAATCGGCCTCCGCCATTCCATCAAAAAGAGACCGTTGTTCGGGTACTACCGCGGCCGGGATGCCATATGCTCCGTCCACGTGAAACCAGCAATCATACCGTTTACAGATGGCGGCGATACGCTTCAGATCGTCGACTGCCCCGGTACTGACATCTCCGGCGGTTCCGATAACCATGACCGGTTGCCGGTTGATCGATTTATCTTCCCGGATTGCATTTTCCAAAAGAACGATGTCGATTCTGTTGGCGCTATCGGATGGTATCCAATGGATCGAATCCAGACCTAGTCCGGATAAGGAAGCGGCCTTTTCAATCCAGGTATGGGTTGTCCGGCAGCAATAGATCACCGGTTGATTGGCAGCGCCGGAAATGCCCTTTTTTTTGCTTTCCGGAATCTTTACATGGATTGCGGCAAAAAAGGCGGTAAAATTGGCCGTATTACCACCGCTTACCAATATCCCGTCAAAACAGGCCGGGACATCAATAAATTCACCCAGCCATTTAATCACCTGCTTTTCGATGGTTGTAGCGACGGGACTTAATATATACGCACCTACATTCGGGTTAACGGCAGCCGCGAGCAAATCTGCCAGCGCGCCAAGTGGTGCGGCGGAAGAGGTAATGTACCCGAAGAACCTGGGGTGACCATTAAACAGGGAGTGGTTGAACAATAGACTGGAAGCCCGGCTTATTATTTCATTGGCTGTCTTGCCCTGTTCCGGGAGTGGATCGAGGCCGATGATCGCTGAAAGTTTTGCGGAGGACGGGCTGGTAGTAACCGGCTTCTCGCGGATATGATCAATAAAGTCAGCGATCTGGTCAATGAGCTGGTAGCCGGCTTGTCTGAATTCGGAGCCTTGCATTTCGACCGGGGCATTTCTTTTTAGGAGCATATCGCGGTTTTTGAACGATTATACAATAATAGCCATTGCATCGCGGCGGCTCTTGACTTTGCGGTTCAATTGTGTGACTTAAAAGGTCAACGGGGAATTTGAGGAAAATTCCTAAATTTAGGTGTCATGCAAAACTTCTTTGAAAGAGTACTACAGCACCCAGAATATTACAGGCAGTTCAATTGCGGCAAATCGCTGATCACCGCCTTTAATTGCCCGATGGAAGCCCGGCTGATGAAAACGCGTTTTGCGGACTTATGGACGCAACACAATTGCCTCTTTTATGTGGTCGATGGTCATAAGGCCTGGCATACCGCAAAGGGGCTGTACGATATTCAAAAGGACTGCTGTGTGTTTGTAAGAAAGGGTGGGTTTATTTTGGAACAATTCTCCGATATCGGTTTTTGTGTGATGCTGTTCTTTATCCCGGATGAGTTTATTTGCGACACGCTGGAAACAAGATCGAGGCCATTGGTAAATTATAATCAGGATTTCGAACCTGTCATCCTGCTTGAATCAAATGAAACCCTGAAAGGTTTCTTTCTTTCGATGTCCTCCTATTTTGCAGAAACAAGGGATCCTGATCCTTCCCTGCTTGAGATCAAATTCAAAGAGCTTGTACTGAATATCGCGGATAATGCGGCCAATAAAGACCTCTTGTCTTATTTCTGCTCCTTATTACACGAGCCGCAGGCTATATTGCTGAAGCGGGTAATGGAGGATAATTTCTGTTACAACCTGAAGCTTGAGGTGTATGCTGAGTTGAGCAACCGGAGCCTATCGGCGTTTAAACGGGATTTTGAGCGGGTTTTTCACTGCACTCCCGGCAAGTGGCTTCTTGAAAAAAGATTGCATCACGCGCTATACCTGATGAATGGCCGGAATAAGGCGGTTAGCGAGGCGGCGTTTGAAAGCGGATTTGAAAACGCTTCGCATTTTAGCAGGGCCTTTAAACTAAGGTTTGGCAAGGGTCCGACCGAGATGAAGAACCTGGGGCAGTTGAAGCGGGAGGGGGAGGGGGCATCGCTGATTGAAGCGGGAGGAGGAGGGGTTAAATAAACGGGCTCGACGGTTGAATGGGTTTCCGGGGCATTGGAATAATCGCAAGATTTGTCGGGTTAAAATTATTCTTATGAATTTTCATCCGATCCGGGATATTATACTTGCGTTACTGGCAGGGATTGTCGGGGGCTAACCACGGCGGATCTCGAATCCATCGAAGGGGGTCTCCGGCATGCGTTGGACGGAGACGTCGATTACGTCAGCCGATGGTGGACCCTGATGGCACCAGGCGATGAGTTTCTTTAGTGCGGGTTCGGGCCCGGTTGCGGTCAGTTCGACGTTTCCTTCGCGGGTATTGCGGACCCAGCCGGTGATGGCGAGGCGGGTGGCGAATTCGCGGGCCGCGGCGCGGTAACTGACACCCTGTACAAGGCCGCGGATAACGAGATGAACCGTGGGCATGCGGCGCGTTCAATTTTTCGTATCGAGCATCACGGGTGTGCTGCTTTTTCCCATCAGGATTACTTTTGCGTTTGGTGATTTGGCGATCTCGAGCTGCGCTTTGATGAACTCATATTGAAGCTGGCGGTCGGTCAGGCTTTCGCTGATGATCCGCTGGTAGTCGGCGATACCCTGGGCTTCCACGCGTTTGCGCTGCGCTTCCTGTTGCTCTTTCTGCAAAACATATTGCATCTTCTGCGCGTCCTGTTCAGCGGTCATCTTCTGTTCGATGCTGGCCTTGACGGCCTGGGGCAAGCTGATATTGCGGATCAGCAATTGTTCGACGACGAGCCCGCGCTTCTGGAACTCGGAGGATATGGACTCGAAGATGCGGCGCTGGAATTCGTCGCGTTTGCTGGAATAGAGGGATACGGCGTCGTAGTAGACCGCGTTGTCGCGGATGCGGGTTCGGGCGATGGGCCGGACGACCTTGTCAGTATAGTCGATCCCGATCTCCCGTAGGATCCGGGGGGCTTCGGTGGGTAATACCCGATAGAGGACGGTGAGGTCGATGATGACTTCGAGACCATCGGACGTAAGGACGCGGATGGCATCGTCGCCTTCTTTGGAGCCTTCGTCGTGGACGGCGCTCATCGTGTAGTTCAGTGTCTTTACATCCATCTTAGTCACCTCCATCAGCGGATTGATGAAGTGGAGACCGCTGGTGAGCGCATCGTTCTGTACTTTTCCGTACAGCGTTTGGACGCCGACTTCGCCAGCATCGATCTGGACGAAGGAGGCTGAGGAAAGACCGGCAAGGGCCATCAACACACCGAGGATCTGAACGGGTCTACTATAACGTTTAACGCTATCGGTTCTGCCGGCGATAACAAACCCGGCGATCAGCAGCAGAATACCTAAGATCAGAAAGAACATGGGGTTAAAATTTCCTGCAAAGATAGTCGAAATGCGGGTGGGGACGGTCGGTGGAAGTGACGGGCGGTAAAGGCATCGGGGTAATTCGTACATTCGGTCATTAATCGGACGGATATGAATTACAAATGGATAGCCACTGTCGTCCTATGCTTTTCACCCGTTTTTGTGTTGCTGGCGCAAAGGGACCAAGGGTATCAAACCTTGCGGATGACCTCCGCCTACACTCCATTTCCCGACACGGGCAGGGCCAGCGGTTGGCTGGATGGTGACAGCGTGTTTCGGCCTGCAGCCGGTCATTATGACGATAGCAGTGTTCTGTTGGTAATCCCACCGAGGTTGAAACAGGACCGGAAGACCGATCTGATCTTTTGGTTCCATGGCTGGCACAACAATATCGACACGGCGTTGCAATTCTACGGGCTCGCGCGGCAGTTTGCAGCGGCGAATTGCGATGCGGTGCTGGTGCTGGCGGAGGCGGCAAAGAATGCGGCGGATAGCTATGGAGGTAAGTTGAAACGCAAAGGAGACTTTGCGGCGTTGGTGAAAGGCGTCATGGAGGAACTGAAGCAATATGGGATTGTTCCGGGGGACGCGGTTGCCGGACATATTGTTTTGGGCTGTCATAGCGGCGGCTATTCGGCGGTGGCCGATATTCTGGGAAATGGGGGAATGCCGGTGGATGAAATATTTCTTTTTGACGCGCTGTATGGGCGGTTGCCGGTCTTTCTGAATTGGATCGGGGAGGACAAACGGCATCATTTTGTCCATTGGTACACGGATCACGGCGGGGGTACGGATGTTATGTCCGATACGCTGATGCAACAGCTGAAAGCGCAGCATATCGACTATGTCCGGACGGGTGAGGGGATGTTGAATGCAGACCAGTTGAGGGGCAGCAAGGTCCTTTTCATACATAGTACACGGGAGCATAATGTCATTATCAATGATCCGGACGACTTCCGGTTGTTGCTGGAGAATAGTTCGGTAATTTTGAGCAAACGGTAAAACGACAGGATGAAACGTCTTTTTACATTTGGCTGCTTGCTGATCAGTCTTGGCGTCAACGCGCAGGCGGACTCGACGAGCAAGTGGTCGCTGGCTGCGGATGGGCATTCTGGTTGGCAACGGCGTTATGAGAATGGCACGTCTCTTGAGACGAGGGAATGGTGGAATGTCAGTGCCGGTATTTTGTTTCGCCTTATGGCTTATGGCTGTTGCGGAACCAAACGGATGCCGATAATGATAGCTGGCTGACGATCGGGTTGACGGCTAGATTTAAATAGATCATTATGATGCGATTGTTGATTGCGGATGACCATCCTGTTTTCCTGGAAAGCTTGCCATTGCTGGTTGCGAAGATTCCCGGTTATGAGGTCGTTGGAAAAATGAGTAACGGACGGGAAGTGCTGGAGTTTCTTCGCCAATCGTCGGTGGACATGGTGTTGACGGATATTCAAATGCCGGGGATGGGAGGGATTGAACTGATCGGGGAGTTGCGGCGGTTATACCCGGCTGTGAAAGTACTGATGCTTACGATGCTCGAGGATACGGACACGGTCAGGGCGGCGTTGAAGGCGGGTGCGGCCGGGTATGTGACCAAGAGTGCGAGCCTGGCGGTGTTTGCAACGGCGCTGAACACCGTTGCGGCCGGCGGAACCTACTATGGCGAGGAGTTGCTGCAGCGGTTGGAGGAGAGCAAGGAAGGCGGCCCGGATGGGTTGACGGACCGGGAGGTGGAGATCGTCCGGCTAATATCGGCGGGTTTAAGGAGCTCGGAGATCGCAAAGCGGCTTTTCATCAGCGTGAATACGGTGGATACGCACCGGAAGAATATTTTTTCGAAGACGGGTGTTAAGAACGCGGTGGGGCTTACACATTATGCGCGGAAGCATGGGATCGTCTAGCGGGCGGCAACTTCCTGGGGGGTAAGCGGGATGGTGAACCAGAAGGAAGTGCCATCCGTGGATGTCTGGATCTCGAGACTACCCCTTAACGACTCAATCCGTTCGTTGACGTTGCGGATGCCCATACCATCTTTACGGGTGTCCGGGATTCCTTTACCATTATCGGAGATGAGCAGATGGAGTTCCTTGTCGGTGGCCTTGAAAAGGATCGCGGCGCGGGTCGCCCGGGAATGCCGAAGGATGTTGTTGCAGCATTCGAGGCAGATCGAGTAGATATTGAAAGCGGTAACCTTATCGAGGGTGAGGCGGGGATCGATATTGGTTAGCTCGAAGGCAATGATGCCGGTCTGGTTAAGTTTGGTGACGAGCGATTCCAGCGCGGCGGGCAGGCCCTGGCGCTCGAGATTAACGGGCATCATGTTGTGAGCGATATAGCGGACTTCGTTGCAGGCGGTATCCATCATATCGAGGACACTTTGAAAGAGCTTTTGTTCACCGGGTGGGAGGGCGGAGGGGTCGAGAACCTGGATACTCAGTTTTGTGGCGGCGAGGAGGCTGCTCAGGTTGTCGTGCAGCTCGCTCGCCACGCGTTTCCGCTCGAAGTGCTGGCCTTTGAAGTGGGCGTCGAGGATCTCCTGATTTTTCTTTGCTAGCTCGGTATTCTTGCGGCGCACCTTTCGATTGTACCAGGCAAGGAGGGCGGCGGTGAGAGCTACGAGGAATAGGACAATAATTAGAAACCAGCGGGTTTGTTGGTGGAGGCGTTCCTGCTGGACGAAATGCTCCCGTTCGGCCTTTTCCTGAACGGCCTGATAGTCGTACTTGTGCTGGACTTCGGCAATGTCTTTCCCGTGTTGGGCTTCATTGAGGCTATCGTCGAGGATGACCCATTGGCGGAAGTGGGTAAGTTCGGCGGTCGTGCTGTTATTAAGCGAGTCGATTTTATACAGCAGCTCGAATGCGCGGAGGCGATCGGTGCTGCTGCCGCGCTGGGTACCCAATGCTAGTTCGAGTTGCGCGTATTTCATTGCGGAGTTGCGGTGGTGCAGGGCGAGATAGGCTTTTCCCAACCAATAGTAATGATAGTTAATGTGGTAACCACGTTTGTCACCGATGAGGGCCTGACGGATGGTAGCAAGGGCGCTGTCGGGTTCGCCTTTCCGGATATAAAGCCCGGCGAGATAATCCATGGCTTCCCAGCGCATGGTCATTGGTTGGACGGACATAACCAGCAGGGCCTTCCGGAGGGCGGCCTCGGCATCTGTGAGCTTGTTGAGGGCCATGTAGGTCCGGGCTTTGTAGACCAGCGGGAGACCGGCGGCATAGGCGGGCCAGGCGTGCCGGACGGCGCTGTCGCAGTAACGGAGCGCGTTTTGGTATTCGTTATTCGCGAAATAGGTATAGCCGATATTGGCGTATGCGATGCTTTGGCGTTCGAGGATTTGATCGTTTGGGGTGTGGTGGACGCGGAGCCAGGTGTCACAAAGCGTGAGGGCGTTGAGAAATTTCTCCACGATCGCCTTCTCGTCTGCGTGGGAGGAGATAAGGTTTTGACCCCACAGGGTATAGGCAGCGGCTTCGTAGTCGGGGCGGTCAAGCTGGCGGCTGTCGTCGATCAGGCGGAGGACATATTGTTGGCTGGAATCGATGTAGGTGGTGTCGTGGCTGTCGCCGGAGGTGCGGCTGCGGATGTTGAAGATGTCGGCGATCTGATAACAGGCGTCGAGGATATTTGTATCGGGTTTGCCGGCGATACTCCTGGCGAGGGTTTGGCGGAGGGGTGCGAGGGCGGATTCGTAGTCGAACCCTTTACCGGAATGGGACAGGGTTTGGCCCAGGGAAAATTCCATCAGGGTCAGACAAAGGAGGGTTGACAGAGCCGGTCGTTTCACCATTCAGTTATTGACCTGTAAATATACTAAAATTAGGGGTATTTACTTACTCCCTACGGAGGCTGGTGACCGGGTTGGCGCTGGCGGCGCGGATGGCCTGGAAGCTGATGGTAATCAGGGTAATCAGCAGGGCGATTCCGGCGGCGAGGACGAAAACGGCGGGGCCGATGGTGATCCGGTACGGATATTTCGATAGCCATTGATGCAGGAAATAGAGGGCGATCGGGGAGGCGATCAATGCGCTGATGGCTACGAGGCCCAAAAAATCCCTGGACAACAAAAACCAGATCTGGGAGACGGAGGCGCCGAGTACTTTTCGGACGCCGATCTCCTTTGTTCGCTGTTCGGCGACATAGGCGGCCAATCCGAAGAGACCGAGGCAGGAGATGAAGATGGCCAATGCGGCGAAAAGGCTGGCCAGTTTGCCTACCAGGGTTTCGAGGTCGAATTTCTTGTTGTATTCTTCATCGACAAAGGTATAGATGTAGGGAAAGGCGGGGTTGTAGTGGTTAAAGATGGGAGCAATCTTTGCGATGGCGTCGTGGTTATTTGTCCCGGCGTTGAGGCGGTAGAGGATGGCATTGCCGCCACGGCCGTGGGTGAAGACGGTGGGCCTGACCTCGGCGAACGGAGATTCCATCAGGGCGTCTTTTACGATGCCGATAACGCGGGCGCGCGTGCCACCGTTCCAGGTGATGATCTGGTTGACGGGATGCTCCAGACCGATGTGTCGGATGGCAGCCTCATTGAGGATGACACAGGCAGTGTCGGCGGACCAGCTGTCGTCAAAGTCGCGGCCTTCGAGCAGTTCGACGCCGAGGGTCCGGAAATAATTGGCGGATGCGGAAATGAGGCCGATTTGGACGGTTCGGTCTCCGGTGGTTTTGCCGGGCCAGCTCTCGATCTCGGTGCCGGCGCCGATATAGGTGGGGCTGCTGGAGGCTTTGGCGACGTCCCGGACGAGGCCGGTTTGAAGGAGGTCATTGCGGAGCGCTTCATAGTGGTTGAAGAGATCGTCACTCATATCGGTTTCGACGAGACGGGCCGAGTTATAACCGGTCGGCCGGTCTTTTGCGTATTGGACTTGTTGGTAAATAATGATGGTGCTGATGATGAGCGCGATGGAGCAGGTGAACTGGGCGGTGACGAGGACCTTGCGGGCAAGGGCGCCGGAACGGCCGGTTTTGAAAGAGCCTTTCAATACGGTTACTGCGTTGAAGGATGATAGATAAATCGCGGGCCGGCTACCAGCGAGGAGACCGGTCAATACCGTAAATACAGCTATAGTCAACCAAAATAAAAAACTGCTGAAGGGAATATAGATGGCGCTGGTGGTCAGGTTGTTGAAGGCGGGCAAGGCCAACTGCACAAAAAGGATGGATAGGGCGCCGGCGATGGCGGTCGTGAGGACGGATTCAATCAGGAATTGGAGGATCAGGTCGCGGCGCTGGGAACCGATGGCTTTGCGGACGCCGACTTCGCGGGCGCGGCGTTCGGATCGGGCTGTAGAGAGGTTCATAAAATTGATGCAAGCGATGATCAGCACGAGGAAGCCGATTATGCTGAACATGCGAACGTAATCGATAAAGCCGCCGACCGATCGGCCGTCCTTGAAGTCCGACCAGAGGCGCCAGGATTTGAGTGGATGAAACCAGATCTCCGGTTTGGCGGAACGCATGTTCGGGGCGTTATTGTATACGATGTCTTTGATCTTCGGAGCGAGTTTGGCATAATCGGCGTTTGGCTTCAGGGCTACGAATAGCTGGAAGGAATTGTTGTACCAGTAGGTGGTGGCTTCTTTTATGTCGTTGTCGGTGGCGATTCGATAGCTGAATGGGACCAGGTAGTTGAATTGCATAGAGGAATTCTTAGGAATGTCCTGCAGGATGCCGGTGACTTTTAGGTTATGCAGATTGTCGATCCGCACGGTCTTGCCCATTGCCGCGGTGTCACCGAAGAGGGCCTTCGCGGTGGATGCGGTGAGGACGATGGAATAGGGATCGTGCAATGCGGTGGCAGGGTCACCCTGAAGAAAAGGGTAGTGGAAAATGCTAAAGAAATCTTCGCCGGTCATGCCGCCTGCGGAGTAGATTTTTTTGTCGCCGACGAGGAGGTCATGGTTTTCGAACCAATCCGATTCGGCCACGACGGCGATCTCGGGGAAGGTTTTGCGCAGGGTTGTCGCGAGGGGAAGGCTGACGGCTTGTTGCGTATTTACTACGCCGCGATCGCTGGTGTTATTCATTTCCACCTGGTAGACCTGTTGATATCCGGGGAGGAATCGGTCGTAAGAATATTCGTTGAGCACCCAGAGGCCGATCAGGAGGGCGACGGCCATACCGGCGCCGAGGCCGATGATATTGAGGGCGGAATAGACTTTGTTGTTTGCAAGATTTCGCCAGGCGGTCGTGAAAAAACTCTTAAGCATAGGTCTTATCCGGGCAAAAATATGCCAGAGTTTGAATGGATTGAATGTTAGGGCGTTATGGGTGGCCCGGAGATCCGGACTGTCCGAATTCGCACAATTGGTTGTTTGAAAATGAGACGGGATACAAGAGAACGTTAAATCAGGCGTTAATGATTGGGGGCGTTTTGCAGGTATAATTTTTGTTTTCTATCTTGGAGTTACCAATTGATATTCTATGAAGAAACTGACCTTCTTCTTTTTTCCTTTTACCATTTTATCGTGGCTTCCATTGGACCCGACCGCTACCAATCTGGCAGATGTTCGTACGGGAAAGTGGCCGATGAATCTTGAGCGGGATATCGACCGGCGGGATACGTCGTACTCACTTATTTTCCGGGATCAGCATTATGAGGACGGGGTTGTGATGGATACGCTTGAGTTCGCGAACCTGAAGCAGTTGAAATATATGGGACAGGCGTTGGACGTGCTGAAGAAGGGGCAAAACGGCGATATCGCCAACTTTTCAAATTATTCGATCAAACGCGCGGATAAGCGTTATGAAGGTGGCGTTTGGTATATCCTCCGGGACAAGTATGGAGTGACTGATTTTCAACAGCCGGAGGCGGATATCCTGTGCAAAACTATTAACGTACTGAGATAATAAAACCGCAGACAACGCGTTCTAATTTGTTGTAACACGGAACCGGGCGTAGTAAAATCTTAAATGAAAATTTCCGCTATGAAAAAGATCATCATTTTTTCCTTATTCATTTCTCCTTTTATTTTGAAGGCGCAGTTTACCATCACGAATTCTTCGACGACCAGCCTGCTGCAGGTCAGGGAGGGGACGTGGCCGATGGAATTGCAGCGGATCATTAAAGACATCGATACCTGTTATGTTTTGGAGTTTCGGGACCAGCAGTATGGTAACGTGGTGAATATGTCGACCCTTCGGTTTGGGAATATGCTGCAGTTGAGATATTTTATGCAGGGGCTTACGGCATTGAAGAAGGGTGGCACGGGTGATATCGCCAAGTACAAGGATTATTCGATCAAGCGGATCGATGTGAAAGGTACGGGTATCTGGTATACGTTAAGCTGCGGCGAGGGCGAGCTGACAAACTTCCAGCAGAGCGATGCGGACAGGATGATTACTGCAATCAGAACTTTATAGAATATTAACCTAACCTGAGCGGCCCGTCTCATTGAGGCGGGCTTTTTCATTGGCCTCCGGGATGCAGGGCATTGTAAACATGCCAGGCGGCGTACAGGTCTTCGGCGGCGATCCCCAAAGATTTGAACAGCGTAATGTCGGCGGCGCTCGTGCGGCCGGGTTTGGTGCCAATGAGGACCTCTCCCAATTCTCCTTTGATGTGTGTGTCGTTGATTGCGCCTTCCTGTCTGGGGATAAGGAAGTCGCCGGCTTCTTTGAAAAGCGACTCATACCGGTCGGTGAAGAGGCAGGAGCGTTGCATGGCTTCGCTGTCGACTTCGCGATTGTTGGGTGTACAGGAGCCGACGACGTTGAGGTGAGCGCCGGGTTTTAGCCAACGACCTTCAACGACGGGCTGCGAAGCGGATGTAACGGTGCAGATAATGTCTGCCGCTTCGACGGCTTCCCGCGGCGTGGCGGAGAGGTGGATCGGGTATCGGGCTGAGAGCCGGTTGCGGAGGGCTGCGGCATGTCCGGGGGTCCGGCCCCAGCAGTAAATGGCGTCGATGGGGCGGACCAGGGTGATGGCCTCGATGTGGCGGACCGCCTGTTCGCCGGTGCCGATGACGGCGAGTCGCGTCGCATCTTCCCGGGCGAGTATTCGCGTGGCCAGGGCGCTTGCGGCGGCGGTCCGGATGGCGGTAATTGCGGCGGCGTCGAGCAGGAGCAGTGGTGTGCCGTGGGTGGCTTCGAAAAGGATGACGATGCCCTGGTGAGAGGGCATGCCTGCGGGGCCATTGGCGTGGAAGACGGTGATGAGCTTGACGCCGATGATATTGGGGCCCTGGGCGAAGCCGGGCATCATGCCAAGCAGGCCGCTTCGATCGGGAAGCCAGATGAGGGAGCGCAAGGGTTGGAGGATGCGGCCTTCGGCGAGGTCGCGGAACATAGTCTCCATTGCCGCGATACAGTCCCGCATGGGCAGGAGCGCCTCTATCTTTTCATTATTTATAAATTGGGGGTCCATATATTATGCCGTACCATATTTATCTTTGATCCATGAGACCAATTTATTGCTATTTTTTCATTCTTTCTTTTTGCCTTGAATCTTGTGTCAGTACGGGAACCTATAAAGCGTTACAAGCTGAAAAGTCGAAGAGCGACTCGCTGTATACCTGGGCGATGGGTACACTGAAGGCCAGTCAGGGTGACAATGCCCGGCTATCGCGGGAGAAGGCCGCGATGAAAGATACGGTAAGTGACCTAATCGTCGAAGTGAACGCGGTAAAACAAAACAATACCACGCTGCACAAGCAATTGGATGACCTTTCGGCGATCAGCACGGCGCAGGCGGAAAGCATCCGGAAATCCATCGACAATATCGGGGCGAAGGACTTGTATCTTCAACAACTGCGAACGGCGTTGTCACGGCGCGATTCTATGAATCTGGCGGTCTTGCTGGAGGTCAAGGCGGCGATGGGGAGTTTCAGCGATTCGCTGGTGGGGATCAAGGTGGCGCGTGGTATGGTGAGTTTGACGGTGGCGGATCCCTTGCTGTGGGGAGATGACACCGCGAATGTCACGGTTACGGATAAGGGTAAGACCGTACTGGTGCGGCTGGCGCGGGTACTCCGGGATCAGCCGGATATTGGTTGCCGGGTTGAGGTGTATCCGGATAGTGTGACGACGGACGGTTGGGAACTGGATGTGCGGCGTGCGGCTTCGGTGGTGCGGACGTTACAGAATCAATACAATGTGGCGGCGGCGCGGCTAGTGGCGGCGGGTCAGGGGGAATATGGCAAGGGAACCCGTATTGTGCTGGTGCCGCCGGCGGGTGAATTGTCGGACGTGCTGGAAAAAAAGTAAGCATGAAGAAGCTGTGGGCTATTCTCATCTGGGGAGTGCTGGTCTTTGGGATCGGGACTTATCTGGACAAGGTCCGGGAGATGCTGATGATGGGGGGTGATCCTTTCATGACTTATGTGATGCGGTTTGGGGTGGGGTTGGTGCTTGCGGTTCTTGCAGTGCTGGTTGGTGGATGGTTGAAGCGATGGCTGGGGCGGAATGGATTGGGACCGGGGGACTGGTTTATGATCGGGGCGGTGGCGTGGGCGATTCAGGGTGGATATGGTTGGTGGATGGATCCCAGAGAGCATCTCGATATTGTCATACATGACAGCATCTTTGTTATTTTCCGGCTGCAATTGATCAGCGCCATCGTGCTCTTGTATGCGGTGATTGGCGCCATCTACTATCTGGGGCGGGGGATGAACCGGATAATGGGATATGTACACTTTGCGGTGACTCATGCGGCACTATACCTGTTGTTTTGGATGAAGGATTTCAATCCTGCTTATCAGGTAAAGGGGTATCTTGAATATCATGAGTTTCAAAATTATAGGATGGTGGGCGGAGCCTATCTGGCGATGGCGATGGTTCTGGTGGCGGCGCAGCTCTTATTTGTTTTGAATCTTTTTCTGATGTTGTTTAGCCGGGGAAGGTGGCGGGGGGTGGATGGGAGGTTCAGATAGACGGTTAGTCGGCCAGGCGTGCCAATAAGATTGCCGCACGTTTGATCAGCCAGGGGTATTCTTTCAGATTGATTGTCTCGCCTGCCCTATGAGCCCCAGTTCCGGAAGCTCCCAGTCCATCGAGGCAATCGATGTATTGGGCGATATCCGAGATATCGCCGGCACCGCGCGCGCCGGGGTCACCGGCCACTGTGGGTCCCAGACCGAGGTCTGTCGTGACTTGCGACACGATACTGACGAGGTGCAGATTGCCCGGGGTAGGAGGCATGGCCGGCAGGCCGTCGGAGAACCGGATGGTGGCATGGGCGCCGGGCAGGCTCGCGCCGACGATGACCCGCATCTTCTGACGGGCGGTGTCCTTTTGACCATCGAAGAGAAAACGGAGGTCGCCGGTGACATGGGCAGCGGGGGAGATGATATTTGTTTTGCCGAGGGCGGTGCCCCGCGCGTCCTGCGGGTCGATCTGGATGTCGGAGCCGCCTACGATCAGGCCTGGGTTGAAGGTCAGGTATTGTTCGTTGCCCAATTGCTCGCGGAAACTATTGAGGATGCGGGCGGCCTCATAAATGGCCCCGTCGCCGGAAGAATCGGTGAGGATGCCGGCCGAATGGCCGGTCTTTGCGGTGATATCCAGGATCCAGCCACTGGCGCCCCGCCGGGCGGCCGCGACGGAATTGAGGCCTTTGGCGCCCTCGAAGGCGAGGGCGATATCGCAGGATCGCGCCCGTTCGATAAAGTCATGGCGTGCTACGGCGTGGGGTGTTCCGGACCGCTCTTCATCACCGGTAAAATAAGCGATGATGTTCATGTTTTTCAGCTGGTTCGTGGCGGCAAGGGCTTTTAATGCGGAGATGATGACGACGTCTCCCCCTTTCATATCGTTGACGCCCTGACCGGTGGCGGTCGTGTCGTTGAGCTTGGTATACGGCCCGGCGGGCATGTCGGGTTCGAACACAGTGTCGAGGTGGCCGATGAGAAAGAGGCGTTTGCCTTTGGCGTTTCCGTGATGGGTGGCGACGAGGTGGCCGGCGCGGTGGAGGGAGTCGGGCTCGTTGACCCATTCGGTGGTGAACCCCAGCTGTTGTAATTCGAGCGTGTACAGTTCGCCGACCTTTCGGACGCCTTCGATGTTCAGGGTTCCGCTGTTGATATTAACGGAGTTGGTGAGTAAGCGGATGGAGGCTTCCAGGTGGGCGTCGACGTAATCCGTCAGTGCGCGCTCATTTGCCGAGAGCTGGGCGTTCAGGTGCGTGTAAGACAGCAGGATTAGTATTCCGGGGAGCAGAATGACCCGGCGAAGCGTACCGGCCGAAAGGGATTTTCTCATACTTACTAAGATAAGGTTTTCGTGTATATTTATAGGAAATCATGAGTCACTATGCTAAAGAACCTCCTTCTTGTCGCGTTGCGCAATTTCAAAAGAGACAAATGGTATAGTTTGCTCAATATACTTGGGCTGACGATCGGGATCACGTTCGGGTTGCTGCTCATCTTTTATATAAAGGACGAGCTGAGCTATGATCATTATAATGAGAAGCTGGACCGAATCTACCGGATCACTTCCTTTATCAAGGAGCCGGAGAAGGATACGCTTAAATGGGCCAGCACGCAAAACCCGCTCGGCCCGACGCTGAAAAGGGAGTACCCGGAAGTCGAGGAAGCCGTACGGATGGCCGGCGGCGGCAAAAACATGTACCAGCTTGGCGATCTGAAGCTTTATGTTGAGAAGGTTTATTATACGGACAGCAATGTTTTCAGGGTGTTCACCTATCCAATGCTGGAGGGCGATACCCGGACTGCGCTGGCGGCGCCAAACTCCATGGTGCTGACCGAAGCGGTGGCGAAGGAATATTTTGGGAAGACGAGGGGCCTGATTGGGAAGTCCCTGCGCGACGACAAAGGGGCGGTTTATAACATCACGGGAGTGATAAAGGACATACCGATGAATTCGCATCTCCGGTTCAATCTGTTGATCTCGGTCAGCACGCTTGGAAAAGATTTTAATTCGGATCGGGGCTGGGGAGGCTTTAACATCTTTACCTATGTGCTGCTGAAGCCGAATACAGATGCGGCGACATTTCAAAAGAAGCTGTTGCCCATGTATGACAAGTATATGGCGCGAATCTTTGCCCAATACAATATCAAGATCCATTATGGCGTGCAGCCCGTTGGCAGCATTCATTTGCATCCCGATTTCCAGGGTGAGCCGGAAGAGTTGGGAAATATCTCATACGTATATATTTTTGGGTCGGTTGCATTGTTTATGTTGCTGATCGCGTGTATCAATTATATGAATCTGGCGACGGCGCGTTCCGCGAGAAGGGCGAAGGAGATCGGGATCCGGAAAGTGACGGGTTCCACCAAATCGCAGCTGGTCGCGCAGTTCCTGATCGAATCGGTGCTGACGGCAATCTTTGCCCTGATTATCAGTATCGGGTGTATCGCGTTGTTGCTGCCGTTGTTCAATTCGTTGTCGGGAAAGTCGATTTCGTTTGGTTCGTTGATGGAGCCAGGCACGTTTGTGCTTCTGGTTGCGGTTATCGTTTTCGTGGGATTGGTGGGTGGAAGCTATCCAGCTTTTTATCTCTCGAAATTCAATCCGGTAACGGTGCTGAAAGGGAGTCTATCGAAGGGTTCCAGCAATGTTGTTTTGCGCCGGATCCTTGTGGTGCTTCAGTTTTCTATATCGATGATCATGATCATTTGTACGTGGGTGGTGTATAACCAACTTAGTTATCTGCGCAATAAGGACCTTGGATTTGACAAAAATGAGGTCCTAACGCTACCGGTGAATGCGAATAGGGATGTGACCAGTAAGGTCATTGCGTTTAAGAATGAGATGCGGAAGAACCCGCAGGTGCTTTCGGTCAGCACGTCGGAGGCCGTTCCCGGGAATGACATCGGTCTCCAACTGTTTGCCGTCCAATCGAAAAATGGTTTTGTCAACCAGGGCGTCAATGTCTATCGGGCAGATGAAGATTATGTAAAGACGCTGGGGATGAAAATCGTAAAAGGAAGAAATTTTGACGGCCTGACCGATACGCTGCATAGTATCCTGGTCAATGAGAATATGGTCAAGTATTTCGGGTGGGATGATCCGATTGGGAAAAGGGTAAAGTTCCCAGGGGACACGTCCGGTCGTTTCTGGGAAACGGTTGGCGTGATCAAGGATTTCAATCAAAAATCGTTGTACAATCCGATTGCGCCGCTGATCATCAAGTATAACCCGCACAATTATGGTTTTCAGCTCAAACTGGACCCAAAAAATATTCCGGCAACGATCGCGGGGATTGAGAAGACGTGGAAAACCGATTTTCCCGATCTGCCTTTTTCTTACACGTTCCTTGACCAGGATTTCGATTCCCAGTATGCAGCCGATCAAAAGCGGGGGAAGATATTCACGAGCTTTTCCGTGCTGACCATCCTGATCACTTGTCTGGGATTGTTGGGGTTGATTGCATTTACGACGCAGCAGCGGCAAAAGGAGATCAGCATCCGGAAGATCATGGGGGCGGGAATCGGGCAGATCGTGCCGTTGCTCACGATGAATTTTGTCTGGCTGGTGGCGATTTCCTGTCTGATCGCTTGTCCGGTGGCGGGGTTATTTATGCACAGCTGGTTAAAGATCTTTAATTCTTACAGTATCGGACTACAGCCGTTGCCGTTTGTCTTTTCGGTGTTGACCGTATTGCTGATCACGATGTTGACGGTTATATTTCACACGCTGCGGGCGGCGGTTGGCAACCCGTCCAAAAGTCTTCGTACGGAATAATTAAATTTCATATTATGAAAAGCTGGTTTTTGACGATTGCATTTATCGGGTGGGTGGTTGTAACCTGTTCGGCATCGGGGGTGTCCCACTATTCGGTTGGAGCGTCCTGCTGTTCGACGGGCGTCTCGGATACTGCGGCGTTGCTGGGGCGGTGGGATCTTACGGTTTATATGAATGGGCGCGCGGTACCGTCGTGGTTCGAGGTGATCAAGTCGGGGACGAGGATGCTGGTGGGGCGTTTCGTTGGCGGCGGCGGGAGTGCACGGCCGGTGTCGCGGTATTTTTTTGTCGATGGGAAGCTGAGCTTTTCGATCCCGCCGCAATGGGAGCGGGAGGACCGCGATCTATCGGTGGAAGGTCATTTCCAGGGGGACAGTCTGGTGGGGACGATGGTCGTACCCAGCGGTCAGACCTATCATTGGGCCGGTTACCGGGCGCCGTCACTGGTCCGGAATGCGGAGCCGGTATGGGGCGAACCGGTTTCGATCTTTGACGGCAAGACGCTGACGGGCTGGCACGCGTCGGGAAATAATAATCAGTGGGAAGCGGTGGACGGGATCCTTCGCAGTCCGCATTCGGGGTCAAATATCATTACGGATGGCCGTTATATGGACTTCAAGCTGCATATCGAGTTCAAGTATCCGAAAGAAAGTAACAGCGGCGTATACCTGCGGGGACGGTATGAAGTGCAGATCGAGGACCTGGAAGGCGCCGAGCCGCCGAATGATGTAATCAGCGCAGTTTATGGGTTCCTCCCGCCGAGTGTTCAGGCGGCAAAGGGGCCGGGGGATTGGCAGACGTATGATATAACGCTGGTGGGCAGGTTGGTGACGGTAGTATTCAACGGACAGACCGTTATCTGCCATGGGGAGATCCCCGGGATCACGGGTGGGGCGCTGAACAGTCATGAAGGGGAGCCGGGGCCGATCTATCTGCAGGGGGATCACGGGCCGATCGAATACCGGAACATTACAATCGCGGTCCCAAAATGATGGATGTGGAAAGAATCGTGGGCCTGCTGGCGGCTGTCGTGATCAGCCTCGCGCAGATCATCTATGTGATCAATTGTTTGCGACGAAAGATCACGCCGAGTGTTTTGTCGTGGTTCGGTTGGGCGTGTCTGATGGGGACGTCTCTTGTCTCGCAGATCGCACATACCGGATGGCAGTGGAGTATGACGGGGATTGCGAGTTCTACGGTGGGATGCCTGGTGATCGCCGGGGTGGCATGGCGGAGCGGAAACTTTTCATTTCGGCGGGGTGATCTGGTGTTCCTGGCAGCAGGGCTTGGATGCGTAGGTGTCTATGTCGTCTCGGATAATCCCTGGGTGACGACGGTATTTGCGATCATTGCGGATGGGTTGCTGGGGATACCGACGATTGTCAAGGCCTATCGGCAGCCGGCGTTGGAGCGATCCGTGGCGTGGCTGCTGGGCGTGGTTTCGTCGACGCTTGCATTGATCATTTGTCTGCATCATGATCTTATTTATATGTTGTTTCCGGCATATTTGTGGTTATTCAATGGGATGATGGCGGTGCTGACCTGGGGGCGACGGCGGGCACCTGTTGTTGCGACGGTCTTTTTGGCCGTGGGTCTGGGGGTTGTGGCCGGGGGGTGTCACAAGCGGACGTCGTCGTCGTCAGTGGGTCGGAGTTATCGAATGGGCTTCGGCACTTCGGCGCCCCGGCCTGATCTCAACCTGATCATTGAGACATTGGGTTTGTGGACGCAGCATGCGGATGCGGCGATCATCAGCACGGAGGTGCCCTGGGATTCCCTGATGAGCGGGGAGGACCCGGTGACGTATGTTGAGGATACCTATGTCCAGCTGGCCGGGGTTTACCGGGCAAAGAATCTGAAACTGTGGGTTTATATCGATCCGGAGAATGGATTGAACCGGGCGTCAGATTCGTACCCGTTGGTGGCGCTGGGAAAAAGTATTGCGCAGCCGGCGGTGCAGCAGGTATACCGGCGGTTTGCGGTGGTGATGGATAGTGTGTTGCGGCCGGATCATCTGGGGTTGGCGCTGGAGACCAACCTCATCCGGCTGGCGGCGCCGGTCCCGATCTATGCCGGTGTGAAGGCGGCGGTTAATGCGGCGGCGGCGGATGTGCGGGTGGTGGACGGGCAGGTTCCGTTGAGTGTCAGCGTACAGGCGGAGGTGGCCTGGGGAAAGCTGGGCGGGACGAGTTACGTGGGTGTGGCGCAGGATTTTACCGATTTCCCTTTCGTGCAGGAACTGGGCATTTCTTCGTATCCATATCTGGGTGGGTTCGTTGCGCCTTCGGCGATCCCATTGAATTATTATTCGCAGTTGGGGTCGGGGCATTCGGTCCCCTTGTTTGTTACGGAGGGCGGATGGAGTTCAGCGTCGCTGATCAACCCGGCGACGGGATTGGCTGTGACGAGCAGTCCGGCGGTACAGGCGGCCTATATCGACCGGCAGGGGCAATTGCTGGCGCAGGCGAAGGCGATCGGGGTGTTTCAACTTACGTTTACGGATCTGGAGCTTTCGGGCTGGGGGGCGCAGGATAGTGCGGGGCTGGCTGCTTTTGCGTTTCTTGGGGTGGTGGACACCAGTCTCCATGCAAAGCCTGCGTTGGGTTCCTGGGATTCGCTGCGGATGAAAATATTAAGCAATGAATAAGCGGATGGTTTTTTTGCTTGGGCTGGTTGGGTGGGTTTCAGCGAGTGCGCAGAAACCGTTGTATACCTGGCCACTGGGGGTGGAGGGTTATACGTATCGAAACAGTTGGCCGAGGGGGGTAGCGCAGACGCTGGATACGATCAGGATGCTGGGATTTACGGAACTGGAGGGTGGAACGAGGATGGACCCGCATGAATTCCGCAAGCTGTGCGATGAGCGGGGGATCAGGATCCCATCGATCGGTGCGGACTACAACCAGCTGGTACAGCATCCGGACTCGATCATTATTCAGGCGAAGATCCTTGGGGCGAAGTATGTTATGTGTGCGTGGATACCGCATACTGACGGGGTCTTGACTTTCGAAAATGCGAGGAAGGCGGTGGAGGATTTCAACCGCGTAGGAAAGGTTCTGGGCGATGCGGGACTGGTATTCTGTTATCATGCGCACGGGTATGAGTTTCAGCCGTATCAGGGTGGGACGTTGTTGGATTATATCATTATGCAGACCGATCCAATGTATGTATCCTTTGAGATGGATATTATGTGGATCACCTTTGGCGGCGGTGATCCGGTAGGGTTGATGAAGAAATACGGGTCGCGGTGGAAGCTGCTGCATCTGAAGGATCTGCGGAAAGGGGCGCCGAAGAATCTAACGGGGTTGACGGGACCGGAAAATGACGTGCCCCTGGGGCAGGGAGAGGAGGATATTCCGGCGATCCTGAAAGAAGCGAAGGTGATCGGCGTGGCACATTGTTTTATTGAGGATGAAAGTGCGGACCCGACGGTGCCGGTGCCCCAGAGTATCAAGTATTTACGCGGGCTGAAGGAATATGTGGAAAAGTAGGGGAGGCTGGGGTATTGCATATATGGGCGCCACCTATTACTTTTACTGTTCAGTTGATCCTCCACGGAGTTTATCCCTTGAAATACCGGTTTTATAATCCAGTGTATTTCAGGTATTTAAAATAGACTCTATGATACACGCAAAAGATCTACGCTTCGGTAACAAGGTCCAGACAAGGGACGGGGAGATGGTCACTGTCCATCAGTTACTGGGAAATTCATTGATTTACGATACGCAGATGCGGGTGAGCCGGGAAGTTGCCGCGGTTCGGGGCTCCCTCCGTACGGCCTATGCCACTCAATATGTTGAGGTGGTAAAGGAAGCCGGTTATACGGAGGTGGACCCCATTATACTCACACCCAAGGTTTTGGAGAAATGCGGGTTCCGGAATTTTGTCCGGGAGGAATGGATTCTTTCGGTTGGGAACACCCACATTGACTTTACGTTTACAGAGGAGGGTTTGAAGTTAAGGCATCCGACACCCGGGGCGATGCCGATCAGGTATTATCATCAGCTTCAAAATTTTCTGTTTTCAGTCATGGGGTACGAGCTGGCGGGAGAATTGTAGGGAGATCATCAAGAAAAAGGCTTGCATCGTGTAATAAACTATCCGGCTGGCGGATTGTCGCTATTTTTGAGAAAAATTGAGCGGTGCGGAGCAGGAAGATCCTTTTTCATATCCTCTGGTGGGCGGCCATTTACGGGTTATGGGTGTTGCTTTTCCGGAGCTATTCGGTGGCGATCACGCGGACGATGACGATCGAGTTCTGTTACCTCCTTTTTATTACCGCCGACTATTATGCGATCAATTCGTTTGCGGTCCCGCGGCTGTTGGGGCGGAAGAAATACTCACTTTTTGTCGGGGCGGTTGTGGTGACCATTGCGGTCTCGGCGGCGTTGCGCGCGTGGGTGGCGCTGTTTATGATCCGGCACTATTTTTTGGTCGGGGGGGAGATCGACTATGCGGCGTTGTATTTGCGCTCCTTTATCAATATTTCGTTGTGGGTTTTGGCGGTCACATTGGGCAGGATGCTGGTAGAGCGGATGCAGACGCAGCAGCAACTGGAGATGTTGGAGAAGGAGCGGATCAGGAGTGAGCTGGATTATCTGAAGGCGCAGATCAACCCGCATGCGCTTTTCAATTCCCTCAACACGATCTATGGGCATATCGACAAACACAACCAGGTAGCGCGGAATATTCTCCTGCAGTTCTCCGAATTGCTGCGGTATCAATTGTATGACTGTACGGCGGAAAAGGTATGTCTTCAAAAGGAGATCGCGTACATCGAGAATTATGTGGCTTTTCAGCGACTTCGCAAAGATGAGCGGCTGATCGTGAATTTCAAGGTGGGGCAGATCGGGCAGGGGCTTAAGATCGCGCCGTTGATGCTGGTGGTGCTGATCGAGAATGCGTTCAAGTTTGTCAGCAATTTTTCTGACCGGCCAAATAGGATCTGTATCGAGATCTTTACAAACGGGTCGGTGATATATGGCAGTTTTTTGAATACGTGGGAGCCGCCCAGTCGGCGAAGGAGGAGAAAGAAAGGGGATCGGGATCGCGAATTTGCGGCGGCGGCTGGAGCTGCTTTACAACCACAAATACAAGTTGACGGTGAACAGCGACTATGATTGTTATGAAACCAGTTTAACGATTGATCTGTCATGAAACTGAAATGCGTGATCGTAGATGACGAGCCGATCGCACGAAAGGTGTTGCAGGAATATATCGAGGAGATCGATTTCCTGGAGCTGGCGGGTCAGGCGGAGAATCCGTTGAAGGCGATGTCGATCCTGAATATGCAGGATGTCGATATTCTGCTATTGGACATCAATATGCCGAAGATCAATGGGATCGATTTTCTGAAAGAGTTCAAAAAGCAGGGCGAGCGTGATCATCACGACGGCGTATGCGGACTATGCGGTGGAATCATATGGGTTGGATGTGCTGGATTATCTTGTGAAGCCGATCGGGTTCGACCGATTCCTGAAGGCCTGCAATAAGGCGCGGGAGGCGGCGGAGCTGAAAAGGCTGAGTACGGGGCAGGCGCAGAAGGCGAACGACCACTTCTTTATCAAGTCGAATAATCAGATCGAGAAGGTCTTTTATAACGATCTGTTATATGCGGAGGCGATGTTCAATTATGTGATGTTGTATACGACGACCGAAGAAGATGATGGTATATGTGACGATCAAGAGCCTGGAGGAGCAGTTGCCGGCAGATCAGTTTATGAAGGTTCACAAATCCTTTGTCGTCAATATCGGCAAAGTAAAGCGTATCGACGGCAATATCCTGGATATCGGGAATGAGAAGATCACGATCAGTCAGAGTTTGCGGGAGAAGGTAGTGGCGGAGATCGTCCGGGATAAAATGATCAAACGTTAAAACTTTCTTTTGCGGATGGGAGGATCGGTGGAGGGGGCGGCTGGCGGCGACGGGGTTTGGAAGGCAAGGTAAGCGCAAGGAGGGCCGCGGGCAGGAGAGAAACGGACAGGAAGATATAAGCGTTGCGGAAGTGGTTACCCGGGCCGCTGAGGTTGCCGACAAAGTAGGTGCCGACGAATGCGCCGAGGGCGCCGCAGCTGTTGATGAGGGCGATGGCGCCGCCCGCAACGTTAGCGGGGAGGATCTCGGTGATGAGGGCGAAGAATGGGCCGTACGGAGCATATAAGGAGAGGCCCGCGAGGCAAAGAAGGGTAAACGTAAGCCAGAAATCGCCCGGGCTATAAAGCCAGCAGAAATAGAAGGATAGGGCGCCGAGGAGAAGGAAAGGCCAGATCGCGAGTTTGCGGTTGC
Source organism: uncultured Chitinophagaceae bacterium (assembly GCA_963846405.1). Lineage (GTDB taxonomy): Bacteria > Bacteroidota > Bacteroidia > Chitinophagales > Chitinophagaceae > Puia. The sequence continues at coordinate 374,965 of CAWJVU010000003.1, forward strand.
CGGACGTGTCGGAGAACCAGGAGGCGGCCATCATGGCGATGATGGCGAGGAAATACGGGATCGCGGAGAGCCAGCCGATCCGGATGATATTGACCCCGGCGGCACGGAGGATAGTGGGAAGCCAGAGGACGAAACCATATACTGCCAAACTCCAAAAAGCATAGATCAGGCAAAGCATCCAAACGGCGGGTGAGCGGCAGGCGGCGAAGAAGTTCCTGACCGGAGGAATAGCTTGCTGCTCGTCCCGGATTGCGGCTTGAAGTGCTGCCGATTCGTGCGGTGGCATCCAGATCGCCTTCCCGGGTTGATCTTCCACGAGATATAACCAGCAAAAGGCCCAGGCGATAGCAGGGACACCTTCGATGATAAACATCCAGCGCCAGCGGAGGGAATTGATGATATATCCCGACAGGATGGACATCCAAATGATGGTGACTGGGTTTCCGAAGATCAGGAGCGAGTTGGCGCGGGACCGCTCGGACCGGACGAACCAGCGGCTGAGGAGGACGAGCATCGAAGGGAATACGGCGCCTTCGATCACCCCCAATAAAAAGCGGACGAACATGAGCCAATGGATATTGGTGACGATGCCGGTAGCAGCGGCGAGGGCGCCCCAGAAAATGAGGGACCAGAAGATGAGTTGGCGGGCGCTGCGGATGGCCGCGTAGACACCGGGGACCTGGAAGAAAAAATAACCCAGGAAGAAGAGGGCGCCTAGGAGGGAGGATTGGTCCCGGGTGATGGCGAGGTCCTTCTGCATTCCGCCGGCCATACCGAACCCAAAGTTGGCCCGATCGAGGTATGCAAGGCTATAGGTGATGAAGACGACTGGGATCAATCGCCACCAGCGGGCTGAAGGAAGGTTCGTCTTTTCTATCAAGAATCGGAAGGTACGAAAATTCGCGGGTAGGGTCCGGAGGGGGTTAATGCGGGGTGTAGCCAACGGTAAACTTGCCATTGGTGACCGAGACGACGGAGTCTGCGCTGTATGCGCAGGTGCCCTGGAAGGTTCCGGAGAACCAGTTTTGGGATACGGTCGTAAGGGTAATGGTATCGCTGACGGCGGGGTATTGAACGAAGGTTCCGGCGGAATCCGACCAGGCGGTGTAGCCGAGGAGACTTTGAGGGCCGCCGGTGCTGTCGGCGATGGGGTAAATGCCGGTTTTCAGGGGAGTGCTGCCGATGGTGATCTCGAGCAGAGGAGTGAGGTTGGCGGAATCGGAATGGGCGACGATATAGACGGTGCCGGGGATGCTCAGGCTGTCCACGGTGATGATGGCGTTAAAGGTGGTCGGGGTGCCGTTGATGGAGGCCGATACGTTAAAGGCGGGGGTTGGGCCGGATGAGGAGTTTTTGTTGCAGGCTGCTAAAACGAGAACGATGGCGACGTAGCGGCGCATGATATAGGATTTGTTTGGGAGAAACGATTGGATCGGGCTAAAAATTGGACAGATGCTGCAATATTTTGCGGTGCATTTCGTCGGGGCGGAAGGGTTTGTGCAGGAAGCCGTTAAAACCGTGTTCCTGAAGGTCCTGATACATGTTTTCATAGACTGCTGCGGTGAAGGCGATTGCAGGGATGTCCTTGTTGACGCTTCGGACCTGCCGGAGGAGGGATTTTCCGTCCATCAGGGGCATTTCGAGGTCGATGAGGAGCAGGTCGAAGGGGCGGCTCCGGAAGAGTTCCCAGGCGACCTGGCCGTTCTCGGCAGGCTGGATATTGGCGCCCCAGCTATGGAGGAAGCGACGGGCAATATTGAGGTTCACGGCATTGTCTTCCACGAGGAGAATATTAACGCCGGTGAGTTTCCGGAGGCCGCGGAGACGTTCCTTTGCCACGATGACGACCTGGGACTGGAGGCTGAAATTCAGGGTGAAGAAGAAGGTGCTGCCTTGTGCCGGCCGGCTGGTCACCCTGAGTTCGCCGCCCATCTTGCGCACCAGTTCGCGGCAGATGCTTAGACCAAGACCCGATCCGCCATATTTACGCGTCGTTTCAGCGTCGACCTGGGTAAAGCTCTCAAAGATCAGGTGGAGCTTTTCGGCCGGGATGCCGATGCCGGTATCGGTCACAGCAAAATAAATATCTGCTTCCATTTCGGTACCCGCTTCAATCTTAGCCTGCAACGTTACGGATCCGGTTTCGGTGAACTTGACGGCGTTGGAAAGGAGGTTGAGAATGATCTGCTTCAGGCGCATTTCGTCACCGATCACCTTCTTTCCATCGGGTATGGGATCCATATCGAGGACCAGGCTGATCTTCTTCTGGTGGGTGACGGTTGCAAAGGAATCGGCAACCTGCTGCAGCGTATGGGCGAGATCGAACGGTTCGCGGACAAATTCAAGTTTCCCTTCATCGAGTTTGCTGAAGTCAAGGACGGCATTAACGAGTTGGAGCATGTGCTCGGATGAGTTGGTGAGCACTCTGAAATGTTCGCTTGCCTGTAAATTCTCATGGTCCTGTGCCAGCAGGTGGGTAGTGCCGATGATGGCGTTGAGTGGTGTGCGCAGCTCGTGGCTCATATTGCTCATAAAGCGGGCTTTGGCTGCTGCTGCGATCTTGGTTTTCTGTTCCTTGGCGTCGAGGAGGCGTAGAATGAAATAAAAAAATACGATGACCAGAAAAAAGTTTAAAATGATGTTGACGGCCAGGTGGTGGTAATTGACGAGATCGGAGAACCGGTCGATTGGAGACCGGTAGGGCAGGGCAAGCACGGTGACCGAGAGCATCAGCATGGTTGCGCTCAGGGCTGAAATAACAATGACGTCATTCTTTCGCACGCGCAGGAAGAAGATCATCGCCATGGCGAATGGGAAGATATACAAATAGGAGGCCTGGCTGGTTCCCTGGACATAGCAAAGGAAAAAGGATTGGAGATTGGCGCCGATGATGCTGAGGATTTTGGGCAGTTCGAGGTAACCGATGCGGTGGAGGATCATAAAGAAGCAAAGCAGGAGGATGCCGGACAATTCGATGATGGCGCTCCAGGTCATCCGATCATAGAGATCATATAAAAAATTAAGGCCGTTGCAGCAGATGGCGAGAACGATAAACGTATTCAGCTGCCAGAACTTGTGCCTTGGGGCACGGGAATGGGGGGTATGGTCGATATTGGACTTAATCGTTTAAATATAAACAATATTTTATGGCTGTGCAAGCCCGGCGGTCATTTTATGGCTGCGCATGCGTGGCAGCGCAAATTTTAGGTATTTTTAATCATGGCTGGATTTCCACTACACAGTGTTACGGGGAGATGGATCATGGTGGCCGCGGTGCTGGCATCCGCAATGGCTTTTATCGATGCCACGGCGCTTAATGTTGTCCTGCCGTCTTTACAGCAGTCTCTTCAGGCCGATGGAGCGGGGCTTTTCTGGGTGCTGAATGCCTATTTGCTGATGCTGGCGGCGCTGATCCTGATAGGGGGTGTTCTGGGCGACAAATTGGGGCGGAAGCGGGTATATATGACCGGGATCGTCGTGTTCCTGGTCGGGTCGGTGGCCTGCGGGTGTTCGGTGTCGACTGTTATGCTGATCATCTTCCGGATCGTGCAGGGCGCAGGCGGGGCTCTGATGATCCCCGGCAGCCTGACGATGTTGTCGGCGCTGATCGCGGAAGATGAACGGGGAAAAGCGATCGGCACTTGGTCGGCGTTCACGACGATGGTCACGCTGGGCGGGCCTATCCTTGGCGGGTCGTTGGCGGATGCGGGGTTGTGGCGGGATATCTTCTTTGTGAATGTTCCGCTGGGGGTGGTGGCGCTGCTGATCTTATGGCGGAAGGTGCCGGAGAGTAAGGCGTCCGAAGGGAAGCGTACGCTGGATCTGGCGGGGGCCATAACGGCGGCGCTGGGGTTGGCGCTGGTGACACTGGGTTGCCTGCGGATCCCGACGGCGGGATGGCGGGATTGGTCGGTGTTGGCGGCGGTGGGAGCGGGTGTGGTGCTGCTGGGGTGTATGGTAGCGATTGAGAAACGCAGTAAGGACCCGATGATGCCGTTGTCGTTGTTCAAAAACCGGGTTTTCAGCGGGGTCAATTTGTTGACCTTTTTCTTATATGCCGGGTTGTCGGCATCGATGTTATTTCTTTCGCTGGATATGGTCCAGATACAAGGGTACAGTCAGTTGCAGGCGGGGCTGAGTTTTCTGCCTTTCACCCTGTTGCTGATCGGCTTGTCGCGGTATGCGGGCGGTTGGGCGGACCGGCATGGGCCGAGAGCCCTGCTGATCGCAGGGCCGGTGATCGCGGGAGCGGGGATGATCCTCCTGTCGCTGATCGGGCAGGTGCACCGGCATTCGGACTATTGGTTTAGCTTTTTCCCGGGTATCGTGGTTTTTGGGTTGGGAATGTCCCTGACGGTGGCGCCGTTGACGGCCACGGTGATGGGGACGGTGGGGTCTGCCTACTCGGGAGTTGCGTCGGGTGTGAATAATGCCTTGTCGCGGGTGGCGAGTGTGTTTGCGAATGCGGTCCTTGGAGCGTTGGCGGTGGTACTGTTTACGGGCAATGTCGCGCTCAAGGTGGATGGGTTGGGGCTGGATCCGCGGGACCGGCAGGAAGTGATGGCAGAGACAGCCAGGTTGGGGGATGCGAAGGTGCCGGAGGACGTCAGCCGCGGCAGCGGGCCTTCGAACCCGAATGGGGAGGGTGGCAGCAAGGCGGTACAGGCCTGGGCTTCGGGGGCGGATGGAGGTATGGCGGCGCAGGTATCGGCGGCGTACCGGGATGGTTTTATCGAGGTATACCAGACCATTCTGCGGATTGCGGCGGGGCTTGCATTTACGGGGGCGCTGATGGTAATCTTGTTTGTAAAAAAAGGACAGAAATGAATAGATCATTAATTCTTATGGTTGCGCTTTCGTGGGCCGCGGGCGCCCGGGCGCAGCAGGGCGGGACCCTGACTGATAACGACTATGCACATGCGGAAACATTGTTAAGCTATGGGACGGCGCCTTTGATCGATCATGATTTAGGCCGGCCGAACTGGATCTCCGGGGATCGGTTCTGGTATCGGGTGTTGACGGCGCAGGGGAGTGAGTTTATCCTGGTGAATCCTGCGAAGGGGACGCGGGTTCCGGCGTTCGATCAGGCGAAGCTGGCGGCGGGTCTGGCGGCGGCGAGCGGGCAGACGGCGGATGCGAACCATTTGCCGTTCGGAACTTTTCAGTATTCGGAAGATGGGAAGTCGATCAGCTTCAGGGCGGCCGGGAAATCGTGGGTTTGCGATCTGCAGACGTATGCCGTAAAGGCGGATGAGGCGAAGGCAGGGATGTCGATGGAGCGGCGCGGGGCGCCTGAGGAAGTGTCGCCTGATGGCAAGAAGGCGGCCTATATCAAAGACTATAATTTGTGGGTCCGGGATATTGCGACCGGGAATGAAACGCAGCTGACGACCGACGGCGTCAAGGATTTCGGTTATGCGACCGACAATGCCGGCTGGAAACACAGTGACCGGGCGATCCTGGCCTGGTCGCCGGATTCGCGGAAGATCGCGACGTTTCAGCAGGACCAGCGGAATGTCGGGGAAATGTACCTGGTGACGACGAATGTGGGGCATTCGGAGCTGCGGGCCTGGAAGTATCCATTGCCGGGTGACAAGGATATCGCGACGATCCAGCGGGTGATCATCAATGTGGATACGCCGAAGGTAATTCGCTTGCAAATAGCGCCGGATGCACATCGGGGGACACTGAGCGACGATATTTCCAGCGGAGGCGGTTTCGACGATGTAGACTGGAGTACGGATGGGTCGCAACTGGCGTTTGTCAGCACGAGCCGGGACCATAAAGAGGAGAAGTTCCGGATCGCGGATGCGGCGACGGGTTCGGTGCGGGAGGTATTTGAGGAAAAGGTCGCGACGCAGTACGAGTTGGGCCGGTCAGCGATCGACTGGCGTTTTTTGCCCAAGTCCAATGAGATCATCTGGTATTCGGAACGGGACAACTGGGGGCATCTCTATCTTTATGATGCGACGACGGGGCAGGTAAAGAACCAGATCACCAAGGGTGAATGGGTTGTGACCCGGTTGTATAAAGTAGACGAAAAGAAGCGGATCCTGTATTTCAGCGTGGCGGGCCGGGAGGCGGAGAACCCGTATTTCGATCAGTTTTGCAAGGTCAACTTTGACGGCAGTCACCTGGAGTTATTGACGCCTGAGCCCGGGAATCATACGGTCAGCGGTTCGCCGACGGAGGATTATTTCGTCGACACCTGGTCCAAGCCGGATGTGGCGCCGGTCAGTGTGCTACGGAATTTGCAGGGCAAGGTCGTCGTGGCGCTGGAGAAGACGGATATCTCGCGACTGGTGGTGACGGGATGGAAGCCGCCGATCCCCTTCACGGTCAAGGCGCATGACGGGGTGACGGATATCTACGGGTTGATGTTCACGCCGGAGAAGCTGGATCCGAATCGCAAGTATCCGATCGTCGACTACATTTATCCGGGGCCGCAGGGAGGGAGTGTGGGAAGCTGGAGTTTTGCGGCATCGAGGGGGGATAACCAGGCGTTGGCGGAGTTGGGATTTATCGTAGTGGCGATCGAGGGGACGAGCAATCCAAACCGGTCGAAGAGCTTTCATGATATGAGCTATGGGAATATGGCGGAGAATACGTTGCCGGATCAGGTGGCGAGGAATCCGGCAACTGGCGCAGCGGTATACCTATATCGATACGACGCGGGTAGGGATCTGGGGCCATTCGGGCGGGGGGTTTGCGACGGCGGGTGCGATATTCCGGTATCCGGATTTCTTCAAGGTCGGGATCTCCGAGTCGGGGAATCATGACAACCGGAATTATGAGGACGACTGGGGTGAGCGGTATGACGGGTTGGTCGCTAATTCCGATTATGAGACGCAGGCCAATGAGACCTGGGCGAAGAACCTGAAGGGGAAGCTGCTTCTGGCGCATGGGTTGATGGATGACAATGTCCCGCCGAGCAATACGCTGCTGGTGATCGATGCGCTGGAGAAGGCAGGGAAGGACTATGATCTCGTCGTGTTCCCGAACAGTCCGCATGGGTATGGGCAATTTGCGCCGTACATGATGCGGAGGAGGTGGGATTATTTCGTGAAGAATCTTGCGGGGATGACGCCGCCGCACGAGTATCAGCTGAAGATGAAAACCGATCCGCGGAATGAGGGGGTTGGGGGCATAGGAGGGGGACGGGGAAGGAGGGGATAATCTTATATTTGCAGGATATGAGTGTAGATGCCCACTGGGAGACCTTTTTCCAATCTTACCGCCAGCTGGGCGATTCGGAGATAGCGAGCCGGAACGAGGATATGATGCGGCTGCTGAAAGAGAATGGCGTCACCTACAATATTTATGGGGAGCCGTCGGGATTGAACCGGCCGTGGAAGCTGGATCTGATTCCCTTCCTGATCGACAGGGAGGAATGGGAGACCGTCGAGTCCGGGCTGAAACAAAGAGCGCAGTTGCTGAACCTGATATTGGGTGATTTGTATGGGGAGCGGCGGCTGGTCAAGAGTGGCCTTGTTCCGCCCGAGTTAATCTACAACCATGCGGGATTTATCCGGGCTTGCGCTGGTATTCCCTTGTCCGGGACGCGCCGGTTGGTCTTATATTCGGCGGATCTGGCGAGGAGTCAGAACGGGAGTATTTGGGTAGTGGGAGATAGGACGCAGGCTCCTTCGGGGTCGGGGTATGCGTTGGAGAACAGAACCGCGATGACGAGGGTCGTGCCGGAGCTTTTTGAGGAATTGCCGGTGCGGCATTTGTCGCCGTATTTCAACGCGTTGCGGGAGGGGTTGAATGAGATTGCGCCGCATCGGCGGGCGAACCCGCGGATCGTCATTCTGACGCCCGGGTCCAACAACGAAACCTATTTTGAGCATGCCTATCTTTCTTCCTATCTGGGTTTTACTCTGGTGCAGGGGAATGATCTGATCGTCAAGGATAATCATGTCTGGTTGAAGACACTGGGGGGGTTGGAGCGGGTGGATGTGATCCTGCGGCGGGTAGATGACATTTATTGCGATCCGTTGGAAATGAAGGAAGATTCGCAGCTGGGTATTCCGGGGTTGCTGCAGTGTGTGCGGCGCGGCAATGTCAGCCTCGCCAATCCCATCGGGTCTGGTATCCTGGAGAATCCGGGGCTGATGCCGTTCCTGCAACAGTTGTCGCGTTATTTCCTGGCGGAGGACCTCCTGATGCCTACTATTGCTTCCTGGTGGTGTGGGCAGCAGAAAGAGCGGGATTATGTGCTTGAGCATTTGGCCTCCCTGGTGATAAAGCGAATCTATCGTAGTCCGACCGGCGGCTCGATCGATGGAGGTTCGTTGACGAAACAGCAGTTGCAGGAGCTTCGGCAGCGGATCCTGGCCAATCCTACTCTATATGTCGGGCAGGAAAAGGTCGATATTTCCCACACGCCTACTTGGGTGGACGGCAAGATAGAATCGAGAAGGGTATTGTTCCGTAGTTTCCTGGTAGCGGGCAAGGATGGGTATACGGCGATGGCCGGGGGGTTGTGCCGGACGTCATCGGAGGCGGGCAATTTTGTTATTTCCAATCAATTGGGAGGGATCAGTCAGGATGCCTGGGTATTATCACCTGAGCCGGGCCGGATCCTGAATGTGTTGATGGAGGCGACCGAGCGGTTGGCGGTGAGCTACAACGATATGTTACCCAGTCATGCTGCTGAGAATCTGTTTTGGGTCGGCAGGTATACGGAGCGGGTATTGGGTAATGCACGTTTTCTGCGAACGGTGATGCAATTCGTTGTCGAAGGGAACAAGTTGCGAACGGAGAACAATATTTTAACGGAGCAATGTCTTTTGACGGCGTTGACGCAGTATAGCTTTACGTATCCCGGTTTTATCGGGGATGGCGCCGAAGAGCGGGTGGCCGCCCCCTGGAAAGAGTTGACCGAGGTGTTATTCAATGAGAAGCGGGCCGGGAGTTTAAAGCATAATTTCCAGCAGTTTTATAAGGCTGTCCATGAGGTGCGGGAGCATTGGTCTACGGATACCTGGCGGGTACTTCGGTCGATCGAAGAGGAGTTCCGGCTCGAGCTCTCCCTGTCGGGTCATGGCCGGCTTCAGATGCTGCATACGTTGGACGACCTCATTACGGCCATCGTCGCTTTTATCGGGTTAAACCGGGAGAGCATTTCGCGGGAGCAGGGGTGGATCATGCTCGATGTCGGGCGCAAGATTGAGCAAAGCCTTCTGTTGATCACCTTGCTGCGGACGATGATGATCATCCGATGGAACGAGCAGATCGAATATAATCTTTTGCAGAGCATCCTGATGAGCAGTGAGGGACTTGTCAATTACCGGTATAAGTACCGGATGCCGCTCCAACATTCGCTGGTGCTCGACTTTTTGCTGTTCGACCCGAACAATCCCCGGTCGCTGGTCTACCAGGTCGAGCGACTGAAGGCTTATTTGAAAGCGCTGCCAAGGACCAGTGGCGGCCCGTTGCGGATGGAGTATGAGCGGCTGATCGAGCAGGCCGATGACTTGTTGAAGCAGGCGGACAGGCAGTCGTTGGAGGAGACAGATGATGAGGGCGTAGCTTATAAGGAGCTGGAGATCTATTTATCCAGTCTTTATGCTTTGTTATCGGCTATTCCGGGGGTGATCTCGAAGACGTATTTCAAGCATGAGCAGGGGCCGAAATCAATGATCTCAAGGGGATGAAATATTTGATCGACCATAAGACCACCTACAAGTATTTGGAGCCAGTCAGCCTGTGTCATAATATTGCGCGGCTGGTTCCGAGGGATACGGAATGGCAGTATTGCCGCAATGTTGTCGTGCGGATCGATCCCGAGCCGGATACGGTCAACAAATACGAGGATTTCTTTGGGAATAACATCGTTTATTTTTCTATCGAGAAGGAACATACGCAGTTAACGGTGCATGTCCGGTCGGAGATTGAATCCCTGGATAGGGCCTTGCTGAAGCGTGACCGCGGTGTGACTGAGGATTTAACGGAGGTCAGACAGTTTGTGGTCGCCACGCCGATGACGGCCTGGAATGAAGAGATAGGGGCGTATGCGCGAGTTTCATTTTTGCCGGAGCGGCCGGTGCTCGAGGCGGTGATGGATCTGATGCGCCGGATATATACGGATTTTGAGTTTAAGCCGGGGTTTACGACGGTGGCTTCGCCATTGGAAGTAGTGATGCGGGAACGCAAGGGGGTGTGCCAGGATTTTGCGCATTTGGCTATTGCCTGTGTTCGTTCGGTTGGTGTTCCGGCGCGGTATGTCAGCGGGTACATCGAAACGATCTCGCCCTCAGGCGGGGAGAAGCTGGTGGGAGTGGATGCGAGTCATGCCTGGTTTAGCGTCTTTATTTCCGGGCTGGGCTGGGTCGACTTAGATCCTACGAACAATATACTTCCCGGCGTCCAGCATATCACGATCGGGTGGGGCAGGGATTATGCGGATATTGCGCCGTTGAACGGAATCATTTTGAGCAGTGGAACGCATGGGTTGGATGTTTCGGTCGATGTGAAAAGGGAGGTATAGTTATTGCAAACGGTCTCTTCATGAAAATCTATAGCTGCGATCACTGTGGGAATCCGCTGTATTTTGAGAATAATCAATGTTTAAACTGTGGCTGGTCGGTAGGATTTGATCCGGGCAGCATGGCGATGCTCACTTTGAAGGAGGGTTGGGCGTACCGGTATTGCAAAAATGCCGAGTATGGTGTCTGTAATTGGTTGGTGGGAGATGGCGATGGGGCTTATTGTGTGGCTTGCGCGTTGAACCGGACTATTCCGGCGTTGGGGGGGAGGATAATCTGCGGTTGTGGAGGAGTATCGAAGTGGCCAAGCACCGGCTTATTTATTCGTTGTTGCGGTTGAAGCTCCCCTTTCGCGGGTCGGAGGACCTGGAGTTTGACTTTTTAGCCGATGGCTCATCGAAGGTGCTGACCGGGCATGACCATGGGGTGATCACGCTTAATATTGAGGAGGCGGATGAGGCGGCGAGGGTTCGGAACAGGTTGGATCTGGGAGAGCGGTATCGGACTTTGCTGGGGCATTTCCGGCACGAGTTAGGGCATTACTATTGGGATCTGTTGGTGAGGGACCGGGGTTTGTTTGACGGCTTCCGGCAGCTATTCGGGGACGAGCGGGCGGATTACGGCGCGGCTTTGCAGACCTATTATTCAAATGGGGCTCCGGCGGATTGGATGCAGCGGCTTATCAGTCCATACGCCACGTCGCATCCCTGGGAGGATTGGGCCGAGACCTGGGCGCACTACCTGCATATGATGGATACATTAGAAACGGCATGGTCATTTGGGATCCGGATCAATGCGGTGGAGGCGGAGGAAGAGGCGGGGATCCGCGCGAACATAGTGCAGGATCCGTATGAGGTTCGAAATTTTGATCGGATCATCAAGAGTTGGTTGCCGTTGTGTTTTGCTGTCAACAGTTTGAATCGGAGCATGGGGCACGGGGATTTTTATCCCTTTGTGTTGTCGGCTCCGGTGGTGGAGAAGTTGAGGTTTATACATGGGATGGTAAATGGGTAGGGGAATTCCGCGGTGTGCGGGGTTAGGTGGGCCGGGGACCGGAGCGGCGAAGGTCGAGGGTATAAGGAAAGTCTTTGTTGATCTCTTCAGCGGGCGGGTCGCAGAGGAAGGGCATGCGGTTCTGTTCGATAAAGCGTTTCACGGAGGTCGCGCCGGGGCCGGGTGGAAGGGGGCCTTGGGTGAATGCGGTAGTACTGAAGCGGTTCACGCGGCGGGATTCGGCTTCGTAGCTGTTGATGGGGAAGACGTCATAGCTGCGGCCGCCGGGATGGGAAACGTAGTAGGTGCAGCCGCCGATCGAGCGGCTGTTCCAGGTGTCGACGATATCGAAGGTGACGGGGGTATCCACGCCAATGGTAGGGTGGAGCGCCGAGTAGGGCGCCCAGGCGCGATAGCGGATGCCGCAGACGTATTCATCACGGGTTTTTGTAGGGAGCAGCGGTACTCTTCTGCCGTTACATAGTAGCGCATAACGGTTCCCGGTAAGCCCGGTCAGTTTAACCTGGATCTTCTCTACGGAGGAGTCTACGTAGCGGGCGGTGCTCGAGCCGGTCATTTCCTCTCCCAGTACATTCCAGGGCTCGATGCCCATGCGGATCTCCATGTTGATGCCCTGAAGGTTGACCGTTCCATAGTGGGGGAAGCGAAATTCGAAGAAGGGGTCGAACCAGCTGATGTCGAAGGGATATCCGGCTTCATTCAGGTCATTGACCACTTCCCCGATATCCTGCAGGACATAGTAGGGCAGCATAAACTTATCGTGCAGGGTTGTGCCCCAGCGGACGAGGGGGTGGTGGTAGGGTTTTTTCCAGAATTTGGCAATGAGGGCCCGGATCAGCAGCATTTGGACCAGGCTCATCCGGCGGTGAGGTGGCATGTCGAAAGCGCGGAATTCGAGGATGCCCAATCTTCCCGAGGAGGTGTCCGGGGAATACAGTTTGTCGATGCAGAATTCGGAGCGGTGGGTATTCCCGGTGATATCAGTCAGCAAGTGGCGGAAGATACGGTCAACGAGGTAGAAGGGAATAGAGTCTTTTTCGGGTACCTGTCCGAAAGCGATCTCCATTTCATAAAGGCGGTCGGTCAGGCCTTCGTCGATGCGTGGGGCCTGGCTGGTGGGGCCTACGAAGGCGCTGGAGAACAGGTAGGAGAGGCCGGGGTGGTGCTGCCAGTAGTTGATCAGGCTCCGCAGCAGGTCGGGGCGGCGCAGCAGCGGACTGTCGGCGGGTTTGGCGGCGCCGATGGTGATGTGGTTGCCGCCGCCGGTACCGGTATGTCTACCGTCGAGCATAAATTTCTCCGTAGCCAGGCGGGCCTTAAAGGCCTGATCATACAGGGTATCCACGATATCGATGAGTTCTTTCCAGTTGTTGGCGGGTTGGATATTGACTTCGATTACGCCGGGGTCGGGAGAAACGACCAGACGTTCCAGGCGGTAATCGCGTGGTGGTTCATAGCCTTCAATGCGCACGGGGATATTGAGAAGGCTGGAGGTGTATTCGATAGCCGCCAGGAGGTCCAGGTAGTGTTCGAGGAAATCAACGGGTGGGAGGAAGAGGTAGAGGATGTCGTCGCGGACTTCTGTACAGAGGGTGGTTTTGATGATCGGAGCTTCGGAAAGTGTCGGCGGCCTGGATTGCGATGTGGGGCTCCGGTCATAGCGGCTGGCGATCACGGACCGGTATTCGCCCAGGGGGGGCAGTTCTTCGAAGAGGCTGCGTTCGATGGTTTGTGGTTCTTTGTTTTTAGCGACGGCCGGGAGGGAGTCCAGGGGAAGGCGCAGTCCGATCGGGGAATTGCCGGGGAGGAGGAAAAGCTCTTCTCTTCTAAGTGTCCAGCGGCAGCTATTCCATCTGTCGGCGGTGTAGTCCCATTTTAACGGCAGGGTGTAGCCGGCGGGGGTAGCGAGGCCTGTATCCAATATGTTGGCCAGGGTCCGGCGTTCGAGGGGATCTTTGAGGTCGGCGGACAGCGGGTTGATGTTGGCCGGCAGGCGGCCTTCGGTCCACAGCTGGTAGAAGATATCCTCATAAGCCGGGCGGATATTGGTTTCGCTTACGGCGAGGCATTTGGTCAGTTCGCGCAGGAAGCGTTCGGCGGTGCTGGTGGTGGATTTCACCCGGATGCGTGGGCGGGCGATGAGGCGGTCGTCTTTCCACATCGGGACCTTGTCTTTTCGCCAGAAGAGGCCGTATTGCCAACGGGGGAGGGGTTCGCCGGGATACCATTTGCCCTGGCCGTAATGGATCATTCCTGCGGGGCCGAATTGTTCGCGGAGGCGGAAGATGAGGTCGTGAGCAAGGGCGCGTTTTAATGTTCCGTCGGCGGCAGTATTCCATTCGGCTGATTCGCGGTCATCGATAGACACGAAGGTTGGTTCTCCGCCCATGGTCAGTCGAAGGTCGCCGGTTTGGAGGTCTTTTTCCACAGCGTATCCGGTTGCGTTGATGGTAGCCCATTGTTCTTCCGTATAGGGTTTGGTCACACGGGGATCTTCGCGGATGCGGGTTACGGTATTGGAGAACGAGAATGTTGTTTCGCATTGGCTGGTTGTACCTTCGACCGGGTGCGGCACTGCCATAGTCAGGGGTGCAGGCCAGGGGGATATGGCCTTCGCCTGCAAACAGGCCCGAAGTAGGATCCAGGCCGATCCAGCCGGCTCCGGGAATATATACTTCTGCCCAGGCGTGGAGGTCGGTGAAATCTTGAAGTCGGCCCGGATGGGCCGTCCAGGGATTTGATATCGGCGGTCAGTTGTATGAGATAGCCGGAAACGAAGCGGGCCGCCAATCCGAGGCGGCGGAGGATTTGAACCAGCAGCCAGGCGGAATCCCGGCAGGAGCCCCACGCTTTTGACAAGGTCTCTTCACATGTTTGTACTCCGGGTTCCATGCGGATGTTGTAGCGGATCGTGCGGTTGACGGCCTGGTTGATACCGACCAAAAAATCATTGATATGACGGGGGCTTTTGTCGATTTGTTCGAGCCATTGATCGATGAGGGGACCTTTCTCTTTGGTTTGCAGGTAGGGAGCGAGTTCGCCGGCAAGTTGGGCCGGGTATCGAAACGGGAAATCTGTAGCGTAGTCTTCGACGAAGAAGTCGAAGGGGTTGACCACGACCATATCGGCGATGACTTCTACCTCGATGCGCAGTTCGCGGGTCATTTCCGGGAATACCACCCGCGCCAGGTAGTTGCCGAACGGGTCCTGCTGCCAGTTGATGAAATGTTTCTCCGGGGTTATTTTAAATGAAAACGCTTCAATGGGGGTGCGGCTATGCGCGACGGGCCGCAGCCGGAATACATGGGGAGACAACGAGACGGACCGGTCGTAAGAATAGGTGGTGTTATGGTTGACAGCAACCCGGATGGACATAATGCGGCGTTTTGCGGTGAATGGGAAGCAATCGAAGAACTTGAAGATAGCGAAAAAAGGTTGGCGGGCGGTTTAGATAAATAATTTTTCGATATCGGATCTATAAGCCTTCCCCAGGGGAAGGCTTATATTTTCCAGGTAGACGTTGCGGGTGTCCAGCTTTTTAACGAAGTGGCGTTGCACGGCGTAGCTCCGGTGAATACGGATGAAGGAGCGAAATTCATTTTCATTTAGCAGGTTGCCCAGGGTCGTCAGCACATGGTATTTGCGTTGGGGGGTGACGATGGTGGTATAGTCCCGCAGCGCTTCGAGGTAGAGGATGTCGTGCAGCCGGATCTTTGTTTTCTCGTGACCTTCCTTTATAAAAATGGTGTCTTGTCCCAGGCTGTGTTCGAAGAGGTCTGCTTTGCGGCGGATATCGAAATAGTCGCGGATGCGTTGAATCGCCAGGGCGAAGCGGTCGCCGGTAATGGGTTTAATGAGGAAATCGAGTGCGGCGGCTTCAAAAGCGTCGACGGCGTAGTCGGGATAGGCCGTGATAAAGACGCAGGCGTGGATGTCCATGAAGCGGGAGCGGAGCTGGATGCCGTTGATGCCGGGCATGTCGATATCGAGAAATAGGATGTCCACGGGGCTGGCGAGCAGGAAATCGAGTGCCTGGCGGGCGTTGTCGCAGTTCGCGGCGATCCGGATAAACGGGTATTTGCGCAAGTGTGCGGTGACAGTAAGGCGGTCAATTTCCTCATCGTCGGCGATGAGGCAGGTAAGTTCTGACTTTTCGGTCTCGCTCATTTCGTCGATTAAAATTGCGTTTTGTCGATTGGGTGATTTTTCCTTGGGGAATTCGCGCAAAATTTGAAACAAAAATAACAATTTAAATCGGCCTGGTATGAACGGGATAAAACTCGCGGTGGTGTTTGCGCTTGTGGTGGCCTGGGGGGGATGGTCGTCGGGGGGGCTATCGTCGAGGGGTCTGTCATCGGGGGATCCGTCCGTGGGAGGACGATCGTCGGAGGGTCGGTCGCCGGGCGATCGGTCCGTCGGTCATGTGATGGTCAGCGATCAGCGGGCTGTGATCGATAGTATCGAATTGAGTATTACGCAAGGCAGGGATGGAAAGGAGCCCGCGACGGGATACCGGGTGGACATTGACGCGGGAATGGAGCCGGGCGCTTCGGCCAATCCAGTATTTACGGTATACACCTGCGGGACGGAGAACGAGGCGTTCGGCGGGCATTCGACGGCGACTGTTGTCCTGAAGCCTGCGCCCACCTATAAAGGGAAGCCTGATCTGGCGGTGCTGGAGAAATCGGGTGGACATATCCATATCTGGCCGATCTGTTATCTGCCCAATTCGGCAAATGGCGTCGGTCATGACGTATGGGATATTACGAATGTAACGATGCGGATCAGCGGGTGGAAGGGATCGCTGATATGGAGTATGGATGGTCCGAAAATGTTAGTATTGAGCTCGCAGTTGGGAAATGAGGCGGACTTGTATTTCGATGCGGCATTGAAAGCGCTATATTGAGATGTGGAGACGGGGATCGGCTTCGATGGGCAGGATCGGGGCCGGTCATTTTTATTTGGCGGAATAGTGGTATTTTAGGTGTTCAACACAACAAGATGAGAACGCTAACCATTACCTTTTCGCTCCTGCTATCGGTCACCTTCACTTTCGCCCAGCCCAAGGCTCCCGCCGCTCCGGTGACACCGGAATTTGTGACTTCAGTGGAGGGGGTGAAAGAGTATCGGCTTTCCAATGGGTTACAAATTTTATTGGCGCCCGATCCGGCGCAGACGAATGTGGTTGTCAATGTTGTTTATCATGTCGGGTCGCGGTATGAAGGCTATGGAGAAACGGGAATGGCGCATCTGCTTGAACACATGCTATTCCGGCCGTCGAAGAAGTTTGGCAGCATCAAACAAACGATTGCCGATAAAGGAGCTTTTGCCAATGGCCAGACGGCATATGACCGGACGGATTACTATGAGATCCTGCCTGCGAGTGACAGTAATTTGAACTGGGCGTTGGATATGGAATCGGACCGGATGGTAAATTCACTGATGCGGGATGAGGACCTACAGAAGGAGTTCACGGTGGTGCGGAATGAGTTTGAGATGGGCGAGAATTATCCGGAGAACATCCTGCGGGAGCGGATCGTCTCGACAGCGTTTATCTGGCATAATTACGGAAAATCTCCAATCGGCAGCAAGGAGGATATCGAGCGGGTGCCGATCACGAACCTCGCGGCTTTCTATCGAAAATACTATCAGCCGGACAACGCCACGTTGATTATCGGGGGGAAGTTCGATGAGAAGAAGACGCTGGCGCTTGTTGCGGGTTACTTCGGGAAAATCCCGAGACCGGCTAGGGTGCTGGTGCAGCCTTATACGGTAGAACCGCCGCAGGATGGGGAGCGATATGTGGAACTGCGGCGGAATGGCGATCTCCCGTTTATCGGAATGGCTTTTCATACACCTGCTTATTCGGATAAGGACTTTGTGGCAAATGACCTGGTGGTCGAGATCCTAACCAATGATCCCTCCGGTTACTTCTACAAGCTACTGGTGGATACCAAGCTGGCCACGAAGGAGTATGGATTTAGCCAGAATTTGTATGACCCGGGTTATACTTATTTCGGGGTAAGCGTGCCGAAAGACAAGAGTCTCGACAGTGCGAAGGCTGCCTTTCTCGGAGCGGCCGACCGGCTGTCGATGCTGACGATCACTCAGGAAGACCTGGACCGGGCGAAAAACACGCTGAAAAAGGAAATATCCGATGCGCAGAATAACACGCTGAACTTTGTGCTTGGGTTGGCGGACATCATCGGTGCGGGGGACTGGCGGTTATTCTATATTTACCGGGACCGGATAGATGAACTGACGCTTGCGGATGTGCAGGCCTGTCTGAAAAAATATTATCACACGAGCAACCGGACGGTTGGGGTCTTTATACCGGACAAATCGGCGGACCGTGTAGTCGTACCGGACCGGCCGGATGTGGCAGCGCTGGTGAAGGGGTATAAGGGCCGGGCGGTGATGGCGGAGACGGGGACTTTTGAAGCGACGATTGCGAATATCAAGAAGAATACGGAATATGGCAGCGTGTCGAACGGTATGAAATATGCGTTGCTGAAGAAGCCGGTGAAGGGGGATAAGATCTATGCGAATTTCATGCTTAGGGTCGGGGACGAAGGAAGTCTCAGCGGCAAGGGCGTCATCGGGGCGTTGACGGCCGTCATGTTAAAGACGGGCACAACGACGAGGAGCAAAAAGGACATCAATGACCAGTTGGACAAGCTGAAGTCGTCCATCTCTTTCAACGGCGGCGCCGGGGGGTCGGCCATCAGCATCAATGTGGTGACGGACAAGGAAAATTGTATGGCGGCGCTGGACCTGCTGGCGGATATGCTCCTGCATCCGGCTTTTGACTCCAACGAATTCGGCAAGACTCTGATCGACATGGAGTTGAGTATCGATGCCAGCCGGACCAATCCACAAATCGTGGCGATCACGGCTTTGCTACAAAAAATGTCGGCTTATCCCAAGGGTCATCCGCTGTATACAGAGAACCCCGATGAGCTAATGGCAGATTACAAGGCGGCGAAGCTGGCGGATATCCGCGGGTTCTATAATGACTTCTATGGAGCGGATCACGGGTACGTGGCTTTTGCGGGGGATATTGATGGGGCGGCGATCAAGGGATGGCTGGACAAGAGTTTGGGCGCATTCAAGACTAAGAAGCCTTATGCGCGGATCGTGCAGAAAACTGTTGCCCCTTCTGGCGGAACGCAGACGATCCAGATCCCTGACAAGAAGAATGCCATGATGTTTGGCGGAATCAACCTGGCGTTGAAAGAATCCGATCCGGACTATGTGGCGCTGGATATGGCCAATGAAATGCTGGGCGGCGGGGAGTTTCTCTCTTCGAGAATTCCGACCCGTCTGCGGGAAAACGAGGGGATGAGCTATGGTGCGGGAACGATTTTGAATGCAAGTTATTTATACCCTGTTGGTAGCTGGGGGGTATATGCGATCTTTAATCCGATGTATAAGAACCGGCTGGATAGTGCATTCCGGGACGAGTTGAATAAGGCGTTGACGGGAGGGTTCACGGCGGACGAGCTGAGCAAGGCGGTAAAAGCGTGGTTGAGTGCGCGCAAGACTTCCCTTGGGTTGGATCAATACCTGGTGTCGCATATTGAGAGTTACCTGGATATGGGGAAGGACCTGGGTTTCGATGCGGACTATGAGGACAAGGCAAAGGCGCTGACGGTGGATCAGGTGAATGCTGCGCTGAAAAAGTACGTCGGTCCGGATAAGATAACGCTGATCTATGCGGGGGATTTTAAATGACCATATGGCCGGAAGCGGGATTGCGCGACCGGATGGGGTAGTCGGGAGATGGAGGGATTACAGGAGGGGTTGGAGCGCTTTCCAGACGGTTTCCGTTACGATTTTTTCACCGGTATAGTTTGGATGGATCCCGTCGCCCTGGTTGAGGGAAGGGTTTCCGCCTACGCCATCGAGGAGGAAAGGAATTAAAGCGGTCTTGTTTTTTGCCGCGAGTTGTGCGAAGATTTCATGGAAGTCGTTGGCATAGGTGGAGCCCATGCTTGGGGGGACGTGCATTCCTGCAAGAAGGATCTTGCAGGAGGGGTATCGGGCATGAACGGTATCGATAATCGATTGGAGGTTGTCGCGGGTATCGGTAACGGGGATACCGCGAAGCCCATCGTTGGCGCCGAGTTCGAGGAAGAAGATGTCGGCGGGCTGGCGGAGGGTCCAGTTGATGCGGCTCTTTCCATCGGCAGTCGTTTCGCCGCTGATGCCGGCGTTGATGACCTTGTAAGGCAGATGAAGGGAGTCGATGCGGTGGCCAATGAGAGTGGGGAAAGCCTCACCGGGTTCGAGCCCGTAGCCTGCTGTGAGGCTGTTGCCGAAGAAGATGATGGATTTGCGGGGGTCGACAGACGCCGGGTTCCCGGCCTGAGTGCTTGTTGCGGCCGGGTTATCGCTGTTTGGAGCGTTGGTGGTATTGTGGCAGGCAAGCAGCATAAGGATGACCGGGCAAATAGCGTGACGAAATTTCAACATAAAGGCGGATGTTGTGTAATGTAAAGATACATGGAAACAATCTTAAAGGTCAGTAATATCAGTAAGACGTACCGGGCGGCGGGGCGGGTGTTGACCATTCTGGAGCACATCAGTTTTACGGTGCAGGCAGGTTCGACCTTGGCTATTGTGGGGCCTTCGGGGAGTGGGAAGACGACACTGCTCGGTTTGTGTGCGGGGCTGGATCGATGCTCCGACGGGTCGGTACAGTTGAATGGCATTGTGCTCGAGAGTTTGAATGAAGATGAGCGGGCGGTTATCCGAAACCGGTATATCGGCTTCATTTTTCAGAATTTTCAGTTATTGCCGACGCTTACAGCGCTCGAAAATGTCATGGTGCCGATGGAATTGCGGGGCGAGAAGGGTGTCCGGGAGCGGGCGAAGGAGCTCATGGCGAAGGTGGGGTTGGAGGACAGGCTGCATCACTATCCGGCGCAGCTTTCGGGAGGAGAGCAGCAGCGGGTATCGCTGGCGAGGGCTTTTGCGGGCCAGCCGAGGATCCTTTTTGCAGATGAGCCGACAGGCAACCTGGATGCGGAGACGAGTGAAAGGATTGTTCAACTTTTGTTCGAGCTGAACAGGGAGGCAGGCACTACTTTAATTATTGTGACGCATAATCTGGAACTGGCGGCCGCTACGCAACGGATTATCCGGCTGGCGGGCGGAAGAATTGTCGAAGATCATGAAAAAAGATAACGGCTCGCACCCATTGTGGCTGTTCGTAATGGCCTGGCGTGACAGCCGGCGCAACCGCGGGAGACTTTTCCTGTTTATTTCTTCTGTTGTGTTGGGGATTGCCGCCCTCGTGTCGACGTTATCTTTTGGGTACAATCTTCGCGAGGATGTAGACGATCAAGCCAAGGAACTGGTGGGGGCCGATCTCGTGCTTCGCGGGCGGCACGGGATTCGGGACAGTGTTCAGGCGATGGAGGCTTTTGCGGGCGCGCGTCGTTCGGAGTTGAAATCCATGGCATCGATGGTATTTTTTCCCCGAACCCAGTCGAGCAGGCTTGTGCAACTCATCGGGCTTAGCGGCGATTACCCTTATTACGGGACGATAGAAACGAAGCCGGCGTCGGCTGCCAGGAATTTCCGGGGAAAGCCGGAGGCGCTTGTCGATCAAACACTGATGCTCGAGTTTGGTGTGCGGGTGGGCGATTCCATTCGCGTGGGCACGATTGACCTGGTGATTGCGGGGGCCCTTATCAAGATGCCCGGTCGGAACCAGGTGTCGTTGACCGTGGCGGCGCCCGTCTATATTCCGCTCCGATATATCGACTCTGCAGGACTGGAGAGAAAAGGCAGCCAGATCGAGTCGGAGATCTACTACCGGTTCAAACCCGGGACTGATATGTCCAAACTCATGGACACGCTCGGGCCTGACCTGGATTCGCAGCATGTACGATATGAAACCGTCGAAATTAGGAAGGAGCGGATGACTCGTGCCTTTAAGGATCTGTCGCAGTTTCTGACATTGATCAGTTTCATTTCTTTATTGCTGGGCTGTATCGGCGTCGCGAGTTCAGTGAATATCTATATCCGGGATAAAATCGCCGGCGTCGCGGTTTTGCGTTGCCTGGGGCTGAAGTCGCGGGCGGCTTTTCTGATCTACCTGATCCAGGTTCTGGCCATCGGGTTATTTGGGTCGCTGCTCGGAGCGGGTTTGGGCGTTGTCGTGCAGCAGGTGCTCCCCATGTTATTCAAGGATATTTTACCGGTGGAGGCTCATTTCCGGCTTTCGTGGCCGGCGATCGGTGAAGGCATCGGGATTGGGACGGCGATCGCGTTGTTGTTCGCGTTGCCGCCATTGCTCGCCGTGCGGAAGATCTCGCCGTTAAATACGCTGCGGTTAGCGGTCGAACCGCCGGCATCCGGCTGGGATGGCTGGAAAGCGACGGTGTACGCGACGGTATTTGTCTTTATTACCTTGTTCAGTTATGCGCAGATGGATAAATTCGGCAAGGCGCTCGTTTTTACCTTGTCGATACTTGGCGCGTTTCTTTTGCTGGCTGGTGCAGCAAAATTACTGATGACTGCGGTGCGGCGGTTCTTTCCCGGCCGCTGGAACTATTTATGGCGGCAGGGTTTTGCCAATTTATACCGCCCGAACAATCAGACACTGATCCTGGTGGTGACCATCGGACTGGGCACAACTTTTATCGGGACACTTTTTTTTATACAGCAACTGTTGCTTGATCGGGTGAACATCCTGGCAAGCACGGATGGCAATATGGTATTGTATGATGTGCAGCCCTTACAAATTGCAGGAGTGCGAAAGCTGGCATCGGAGATGAAGGTGCAACTGGTGGACGATGTGCCTGTAGTTGCGATAAGGTATGCTTCCATCAAGGGCATTCCGCAGGGGAATGATGGTGTCGGGCGCAGAAGAGATTATGATACCAGAGTCACCTACAGCGATACCTTGCGGCCGACGGAGAAGCTGGTTGCAGGAAAACTGGGGCCACCGGTCCATTCGCCCCGGGACGTGATCCATGTGTCGTATGATGATGATGCTGCCGCGTCGGCCGGCGTGCAGATAGGGGATCAGGTCGTATTCGATGTGGAAGGAGTAGAGATACCTACGGTCGTGGGCAGCATCCGTCATCTTGAGCGGAGCCCATTGCGCCAGGGAATCCTTTTTCCAAGCGGTGTGCTCGAGTTGGCGCCGCAGTTCCATATCGCTACGGCGATGTTGACGTCGCCGGAGGCCTCAGCGCGCTTCCAACGTGCCGTAGTGCAGCAATTTCCGGGCATTCTCGTGGTCGATCTGGCGCTCGTCGTGAATGTGCTGCAGGATATCCTGGGGAAAATAGGAGCGGTGATCCGGTTTATGGCTGGTTTCAGTATGCTGACCGGTCTGATTGTGCTGATCGCGAGCGTGCTGATCAGCAAGTTCCAGCGAATCCAGGAAAGCGTTTTGTTGCGAACGCTGGGGGCCAGCCGCCGGCAGGTGCTGGTGATTACGATGTTAGAATATTTCTTTATCGGCGCGTTGGCTTCAGTAGTCGGGATTGGATTATCGATGGGATTCAGCGTGGCTCTGGCGAAACTTATTTTTGATGCGGTTTTTGTTCCGAATTGGTGGGTCGTGGCTGGTTTGTTTGTCGGGGTTAGTTCGCTAACGGTACTGATCGGATTATACAATGTCCGCGGGGTGTTGAACAGGCCGCCCCTCGAGGTGTTGAGGAGGGAGGGATAGGGTAGGTTTATCTGAAGGTTTCCGGAAGAACTTTATCAATGATGGTTTGCTGAAACAGATCTGGCCCGGTAAAAGGAACCACGCGGTTTGATTTTTCGTTGTTGTGGCCTGGTCTTTTAGCCGTTGCAGCAATCGTTGCTCGCTCTTCACCTGATATACCAACTGGCTTACTCCGGTATACGCATATAAAAGGCTGGGGTATTGTTGGGCCGTTTCTATTCCCAGCACGGTGCCCCAGGAAAAGCCGACGAGATAAAGTCGGGGGCGCTTGAAACGGCGCAGCAGCCAGGTGATCAGTTCATGCGTGTCTTTCAGATATCGGTCCACGCTCAGTGGCTGCGGAGAGGCATTTAATTGGAGTGTTTTCCCGGATTCCCGTTGATCCCACAAAACAACGATGAATCGCTACTGCAATTTGCTGGTGAAGTAATCCCTGGCGCCTATGGCGAATCTGAAACTGCGCTTGGGGGGCTATTGCGTTTTTAGTGTGCGTACACCTTGTAAATTAATGCTATTACGGGATATTTTGGAAGATGTAATCTATCTTTAATGGAGCCGTATGATTGCGGTGTTGGTCGCGGTCGCGGGTCGAGCTATGTGTTTTTTTTATTTTTTCATTTGTCTATGCAAATCCGGAAAATTGAAATACAATGATTGGTAGTCGGCTTTTCAAAATCGGACTTGTTCTTATCGTATTAATGGCGGCGCGGAGGGTCATGGGTACAGGAAGCGCGGTGGGGGATCGGGTGGCGGAGGGATTGACGGATGGATTGAGGGGTGGATTGACTGAGGGGGTGGTGGGGAAGGACATCGAGGTGAGGTCGCCGGATGGGGGGATATTGTTTCTGTTCCGGTGTAAGAAAGGTGTGCCGGAGTATGACGTCAGGTATCGGGGATTGCCGCTGATTGAGCGGTCGCCGCTGAGCCTGCGCTTTAGTGATCATTCGCGGACATATCCATTTGGGGCATTCGTGGAACCGGGTGTAGCGGTTGTGACTGAAGGGACCGATGATTATACGCTGGTTGTAGGAAAGGCCAATGCCGTACATGATCGGTACCGGCAGGCAGTCATCCCATTGATCGAGCCACCACTAAAGGGGCGGATGGTGGATAGTGCGGGGAATTGGAGAAAGATTGACGTTAATATACCTGGCCGGAAGATCGATTTGGTCGTGAGGGTCTTTAATGACGGATTGGCATTTCGATGGGTTATTCACAAACAGGAGGGGTGGACTTCGTTCAAGTTATTGGATGAGGCGAGTACTTTTCGGGTGGTGGGAGATCCGAATATTATGGCTTCGTTCAGGGAGGGATTCACGACGTCGCATGAAGGATTGTATTGGAAGGGGAGGTTTAGTCAGATCAAGGAAGACACGTTGATGGACATGCCGATCTTTTTGGATTTTGGGGGGGTTTATGCGGCGATCACGGAGGCGCGGCTGGTGGATTATGCGGGGATGTATCTGATCCGGCATGGAGATGTGTTGAAGAGTGAGTTGTCGCCCTTGCCCGGGCAGCCCGGCGGGCCGGTGCGGATGGATGGACCGGTCGGTGCGGGAGCGGGTGTTGATCATGAGGCGGGGACGGTTGGGGATTTGGAATCGGGGCGCATGATGGCGGAGCGGGTGCGGGCGACGTTGCCGCATGAGACGCCGTGGCGGGTGATCTTGCTGGGAACGCGGGCCGGGGCGCTTGTGGAGTCCAACATCATTACCGATCTTAATGATGACTGCGCGATAAAGGATGTCAGCTGGATCAGGCCGGGGAAAACGGACTTTCATTGGTGGAATGGGGACGTCGTAGCGGATACCGGTTTCCAGCCGGGGATCAACTTCGAGACCAATCAGTACTATATCGATTTCTGTGCGCGGAATGGGATTGGCTATCATACTGTCATTGGGTACGGGGGAATCGCATGGTATACGAATGACGGGATTAGCTATGATGCGGGGCCGCATTCCGATCCGGCGCGGCCGATACCGGGGCTGGATATGAAAGCGATCTGCGATTATGCGAAAAGCAAAGGGGTGGGGATCCGGGTTTGGGTGCATTGGCGGGCGCTGTGGCCAAGGATTGACACTGTCTTTGCGCAATTCGAACGCTGGGGAATACAAGGAATGATGGTGGACTTTCTGAACCGCGATGACCAGGAGATGGTGAATATCCAAACGACGATCCTGCAGAAGGCGGCGGCGCACCATCTGCATATCCAGTTTCATGGGGCTTATAAGCCCACCGGTTTGAGCCGCACCTACCCGAATGAGTTTACACGGGAAGGGACACTTAACTATGAAAATGACAAATGGGGGGTGCCGATCACGCCCGATGACGATCTGAATGTCGTCTTTACGCGGCTGTTGGCGGGGCCGACGGATTATCACCTCGGAGGATTCAGAGCGGTGACGCCTGCGGGCTATCTGGCCCATTTCGTGCGACCGTTCGTATTGGGTACACGCTGTCATATGCTGGCGATGTATGTCGTGCTGGAAAGTTATCTCGGGATGGTCTGTGACGATCCCACGGCGTATCAGGGCCAGGATGGTTTTGAATTTTTGCGGGCGGTACCGACCACATGGGATGAGACGAAGGCGCCGGCGGCGATCCCGGGGGAGCGGGTGACCCTGGCGAGGAGAAAGGGAGATGAGTGGTGGGTGGGAACGATCAATAACGGCGTAGCGAGGGAGGTGACGCTGCGCCTGGACTGGCTTTCGGCGGGGGCTTCGTACGAGGCGGCGATGTTCAGTGATGCGCCGGATGCCGGAACGAACCCAAATCATTTGGTCCGGGAAGTCCGCACGGTCAAGGCAGGGGATAGTGTGGTACTTTGGCTTGCGCCGGGCGGCGGGCAGGTGATGCGGCTGAGGAAGCAATGAGGGCAGTCAAGCGATGCGATGGAAGAAAGTACTTAATTTTTGATGTGAAGACAATATCTAAGGCATTTTGGCGTGAAATTGGATGTAAATAGGTTCCCTGAATTTTGGTGTGTATGCGCTTGAGAAATCCAATACTTGTCATTTTCCTTTTCTTTTCCTTTGGCTTGCGGGCCTTTGCTACTACTTACTACGTATCTTCCACTACCGGAAATGATTCTTATAGTCCCACTCAGGCGCAAAATCAGGCTACGCCGTGGCGATCGATGGGTAAGGTCAACAGTTATTGGGGCAGCCTGAACCCAGGTGACACCGTCAAACTTCAATGCGGCAGCGTTTTTTCGAGCGGATTGAATATCTGGAAATCGGGGTCCTCCGGGAAACCGATCGTTCTCACCACATACGGATCGGGGAATCCGCCGCTGGTCAGCGGGTTCACGTCGCTTA
Source organism: uncultured Chitinophagaceae bacterium (assembly GCA_963846405.1). Taxonomy (GTDB): domain Bacteria; phylum Bacteroidota; class Bacteroidia; order Chitinophagales; family Chitinophagaceae; genus Puia. The sequence continues at coordinate 401,478 of CAWJVU010000003.1, forward strand.
CCGGCTGGGGCGGGGGTGGAGGCAATATCTGGCAGACGACCTGCTCGAACTGCGGATTGAGCGCGAACATCGCGATGATCGGTGACAGTTCGCGGCCGACGGGGCGGTGGCCGAATTCGTGGTCCAATTCGGACGCGGGATATGCGCAGATCCAATCCTTTAACGGAACGGTCAGCATTACGGACAGTCATATCGGCACGTCAGGTCATAACTGGACCGGGGCGAATGTCGTGATCCGCAAGAATCGCTGGGTGATTGAGACCGATCCGATCGTATCGCAAAGCGGGAACACCATTACGTATAAAACGAGCAGCACCTGGGTGCCCGCTAATAAGTTCGGCTATTTTATCCAGGGTAGCGCCTATGCGCTGGATCAGCCGGGCGAGTGGTATTATAATCCGTCCAACAAGGTGGTACAGGTATATTCGGTTGGGATTCCAACGTCGATGAATATGCAGATCGCACGGATCGACACGCTTTTGCAATTCAACAGTGCGCAGTATGTGGTGGTGAACGGCATCGCCTTTCAGGGCGCCAATAAAACGGGGGTTTCTCTGGTCAATTCCTATAATGTTACGTTGTCTAACTGTTCATTGCGGTTTTCGGGGGTCGATGCAATTGACATCACGAACTGCGGCAATCTGAACATCAACAATGTGCTGATGGATTACTCCAATAATAACGGAGTCATGGCGTATTGCAGCAATTCCACAATCCAGAACTGTACGATCCGCCGGACGGCTGCGTTTCCGGGAATGACCCTGCCGGTCAATTCGGGGATAGGTATCTATTTATATGGGAACAACAACAATGTTTTGGGAAATACCATCGATACCACGGGTTATTCGGGGATCGAATTTCAAGGGAACAGCAATACCATCTCGAAAAACCTGGTCAATTACTTCTGTTTTGTAAAAGACGACGGTGGTGGAATTTATACCTGGAATGGAAACCAGGATAGTACGAACAGCCATGTTACCGGCACGATCAGTAACAATATCGTAATTAACGGGATTACGGCGCCGGCGGGGACGGACAGCAGCGTGGCGGGGATCGCCCACGGCATTTATCTTGACGAAAATACGACGGAGTGTACGGTGACCGGGAATACGGTGGCGCATTGCACCGCCGGGGTGTTTTTCCAGGATGCGCGGAACTGTGCGATCCAGAACAATACGCTTTTTGACAATATCGGCCAGCTGGTGATGCGCCATGCGTTGGCGACTGGTAGTTTTTCGGGCAATGATGTGTCTGGCAACTACTGCGTTTCGAGGCTGGATACGCAGTATATAGTCGAGGTCAGCTCGATCGGGTCGGTCTCGAGGTTACCGAGTTATTCGTCGCAACACAATAACCATTATGCGCAGATTGCTTCGGGGAGTTATTTCTACCTGATGGCGATGAGCGATTATTATGGCACCGGGACGTTTGGGGCCTGGCAGACGACGTATGGGAAGGATCAGATGTATTCGAATTTGCTGCCGGTGAACTTTCCCCCCTATACGGTCAACAGCTTTATCGGCGGAAATTTGTACAAGGGCGCGAGTATCACGTCGCCATTCCTGGATGCATTGCTGGGGGTGCGGGTGATCACGTCGGCGGGGATTGGTGCGGTCAACTCGGGCGCTTATTATGTCCTCAATTATACAATGGCGGCACCGGACAATTTGCATACGATGTTGAACTTCCTGGAGGCGAGCGTTTCGCCCTGGCCCGCGCTTACTCCCGTTGTTAGTACGGCAACGGTAACGCCGAGCCTCAACAATTCTGTGGTTTGGCAGGCGACAGGCAGCAATTCAAGTGCGCTGCTGGTCTTTCAGATCAATAGCAATGTGCCGACGCTGGCTATTTCGAATATCACGTTATATCAGGCGAATGTGACGCTGAATAACCCGGCGAATAATTATATCTTCCAATACAATGCGTCCAATTCGGCGGTATCGCTGGGGTTGAGTGGTACTTATGAGGACGCGGCCGGCGTTAGCCATTCGGGGTCTGTCTCGATCCCGGCATGGAGTTCGGTTATTCTGATCAAATAGTGTTATGGGATGAAAACATCCGAGGGCCACGCGGCGGCGGTGCTGTCTTCCACGTATACCAACGGGTAAGGTCCGCCAGTGGGTGCGACTTGCCAGGCTTTTACGAGTTGGGTCTGCCAGGCGATCGTCGAATCGAAAAAAGCGGCGTCAAGATAGCCAGGCGTGGCGGTCAGACAGGAATCCCGCCAGGCGGCGTTCGGGTAGGTGGGTTTATTGTTCAGGGGGCCGTAGGTCGCTACCTTCATGTAATTGTTCAGCCAGATTGTGCGTACGGATGAGAGGGTCTGCCGGAAGGTCGTGTTTGGCCCGGGGGCTGGTCCGGTGTAAATGAGGGAAGGCTGCAGGACACCATTGTAAAAAGTGTAATTGTCATTCCACCTAAATACGGGAAGGTTGTTGTACCAGCGATAGGACAGGATCATGACCTGGTCAACATCCGCATTACCTCCGGGCGGGAGGTACTGATTGGTGTCGATGTAATTGCTGTCTACGTAGAAGAATTGCTGGTTGGCGGTGGAGAGGTTGTTTTGCTGAAACAGGGCATCGATCACGTCCAGTTGGGCTTGCGTAAGCGGGGGCGCCAGGGATTGCGCGCTGACGGTTCCTTCCGAAATGCAGTCGGCGGCGGGGGAATTGGACCCGGATTCCGACTTTTTGCATGAAAGCATAAACGTCAGACAGATAGGAAGGAGGGCGGCTGTTTTTAATCCCATTTTCATGCCTTTTGGCTCTATCCATGGTTGACAATGGAATTCGGTCGTGCGTTGCGGGGTGGGAAGAAAAAAGGGCTATATTTGGGTCTTAGTTTTTAGGAGTGATGAAGTTACGTTGCCTTTTGATGGCTATTCTTATTTGGTCCGTGCGGCCTGCTCTGGGGCAGGTGGTCATATCCGGCACCGTTTATGACAATTCCCAGAAATATACCATGGCGGGGGTGAGTGTGCTCACCACGTCGGGGCTGGGAACTTCTACCGATTCGACGGGCCAATACCGGATCCGGATGGGGTTGGATGATTCCGTATATTTCTCCTATTTGGGCAAATCAACGCTGCGGTTTCCGGCCAGGGAGATCAACCCGAACCAGCCGTTTAATATGGCACTCTCCATTTCCATTGATACCTTACCGGCGGCGTTTGTGCGCGGAAACAATTATTTTCTGGATTCTTTGTCGACGCGAAAAGATTATGCGAAGGTATTCGGTTATGGCGACACCTTATTTTTCCAATGTGAAGACGACGGGCAGGGGGGGGATGGGTGTAGGATTGAACCTGGACATCCTGTTCAACGGCGCGGAGAATCGGCGGATGGAGGCCTTCCAGGACCGGTTGAAGTGGGAGGAGGAGCAGAACTTTGTCGATCACCACTTCAGCAAGGCGATCGTGCGGCATGTGACGGGGTTGGAGACACCGGCGCTGGATACCTTTATGGTTTTGTACCGGCCGACGAAGGAGTTCATTACCAGCTGCGAAACGGAATATCAATACTACCACTATATCCGTGAATGGAGTCGATTATTTTGCTGATGACTGGAAGGAGCGGCATCCGGATATTCCGGCCTGATGCCGAAGGTAGTCGACACCCTCATTTTACAAGGCGGCCATCACTGAGTTCGAGGACGCGGTCGCAGTTGGCGGCGAAGTCTTCGTCGTGGGTAACGGCGATGATGGTCTGACGGCCTTGCCGGGCGATATCGCGGAAGATGTCGAAGACGATCTGAGAATTTTTGGAGTCCAGGTTGCCGGTAGGTTCGTCGCCCATGATGATGGAGGGGTCGTTGATGAGGGCGCGGGCGATGGCGGCGCGTTGTTGCTGGCCGCCGGAGAGTTTGCTGGCGAGTTTGAGGGCCTGGTCTTTGAGGTCGAGGGTTTCGAGATGGCTATAGGCTTTGTGTTCGATCTCGGGGCGGGACAGGCGTTTGAGTTTCAGGGCGGGGATCATGATGTTCTCCAGCACGGTGAATTCGGGAAGGAGGTAGTGGAACTGGAAGACGAAACCGATGTGTTGGTTGCGGAAGGCGGAGAGTTCGTTTTGTGTCTTTCCGGTCATCGTTTCGTCGTTGATGGTCAGCTGGCCTTCGTATTCGGTGTCCATGGTGGAGAGGACGTAGAGAAGAGTGGATTTGCCGCTGCCGGATTTGCCGACGAGGGCGAGGAATTCGCCCTTGCGGGCTGAAAAGCTGATGTCTTTCAGCACCTGGAACTTCTCCGGTTCGTAGAAATATTTTACGATGTTGTCGACTTGGAGTAGGGTGGGGGTTTCCATGTTTATCCTCTTATAATGTTTACCGGGTCGATGCGGGATGCTTTTCGGGACGGGAAGTAGCCGGCAACGAAGGTGGTGATGAGCCCGAAGAAGAAGGCTAGGATATAATCTCTCGGGTCATAGGCCATGGGCAGGGTGGCGAGGCCGGCCACGTTGAAGGGAACGTGGTTGACGAGGCCGGAAACGAGTATAGCCCAGGCCCATGCCGACGAAGCCGCCGACGAGCCCGATGACGGAGCTCATGGTGAGGAAGATGCGGCGGATGTCGAAGCCGGCAGAAGCCCATCGCTTTCAGGATGGCGATCTCGCGGATCTTTTCGTTGATGGTCATGAGCATGATATTATAGATGCCGAAGCCCGCGACGATCAGGATGGTGAGGGAGACGGCGACGGCGATGACGTCGCGGAGGTTGGAGCCGGCTTCGAGCTGGGCGTTGGCCATCGACCAGGACTCGACTTTATAGGGGATGAGCGGGGCGAGCTCGCTAGACCAGCTGGTTGGCCAGTTTGAAGTCGATGACATTGACCTGGATATCGGTGACGTAGTCCTGGTTCTCGGCCAGGAGCTGGCGGGTAGCGGTGATCGAGAGATAGGCTTTTGTTTTGTCGATGGAGGATAGGTTCGTCCGGAAGATGCCGATCACTTTATAGGTATGGGAGACTCCGTCGGCGGTCAGGATATTGAGGTTATCGTCGACTTTCAGGCTGAGGCTTTTGGCGAGTTCGACGCCGACGATGATGCCGTCGGGGCGAAAGGCGAGGTCTTTCCATGTTGCCCTGCACCATGATGCTGCGACATCTGGAAAAGCTGGTCTTCGCCTGCGACGTCTACGCCCGAGAGCGTGCCGTTTACCTTGTTGCCTACATTTTTGAAGAACACGTTGATATTGACTTCGGGTGTGACCGTCTGGACGATGGGGATTGTGTGCAGATAGTGGATGATTTCGGTGAGTTCTTGATGCCGTCGGTATACTTGATGACCTTGCTGTTGCGGATATTGGCGATGGTGCCGGCGGGGAAGACGCGGCTGACGATGTCGCTGCGGTCGGCGGGGCGGTCGTTGTAGATGCGAACATGGGCGAGCGTGCTGAAGGCGAGGCGGTTTTGCGCCAGGTTGACGCCGCTCATGAAGCTGTTCATGAAAACGTACATCGAGATGCCGAAGGTCACGCCGAGCACGGCGACGATCGTTTGCTTCAACTTGGAGGTGAGGTAGGTGTCGGCGATCTGGTAATTGATCGGTAAGCGCATTATTTGGCCGGGTTGATATTGGATGGTTGGTTGTCGTGGAGGCCGCCGGTGATCTCAACCCATTCCAGCGTACGGATGCCGGTTTGGACGGGGATGTGGCTATGGTCGGAGGCAAGGATCACGCTGTCGCCGGCAAGGAGGTAGTTGGAAGGGATAACCAGGGTGTGTTTCTTTTCGCCGAGAATGATATTGGCCTGTAGCTGGGTGCCGTTCCGCAGACCGGGAGGCAGAGGGTCGAAGGTGGCTTCGGCGATAAAGGCCTGGTCGCTTGGTATTGAAGGAAGGATAGATCTTGGTAATTGTCGCGTTGAAGACATGAACTTTGTCGGTGTTGAGGGACACGAGGACGCGCTGGCCCAGCTGGATGCGCTGGATGTCTTCTTCAGCGATGAGCAGGCTGGCGATCTGGAGGCCTGCGCCGAGGTCAGCGATGATGTCGCCTTTCCGGATGAGGTCACCGTCCTTTTTGTAAACGTTCTCGATGCGGCCGTTTGCGGCGCCGATGATGGCGAAGTAGGCGTTGTTCTCCTGTTGTTCGCGGAGTTGGGCGCGTGTGTTTTCCGGTATTGAGGTTGAGGTTGGTGTGGAGGTCTTCGAGGTTTTTCTGCAGCTGGACAAGGCTTGCGGTGGATGCTTCGTAGGTCAGGCGGGCGTTATCGAAGTCGACCTGGGCGACGGCGTGGGAGGGCAGGAGGCGTTGGTATCTTTCGAAATTCAGGGAGTCGGTGGTCTTTTTTCGTTGGGCCTGGGCGATCTGGGATTCGAGCTGAAGGATTTGGGGGCTCTTTTCGGAGGCGTTGCGGAGGGCGTAGTCGTAGTTGGTAGCGGCGTTGTCGACCTGCGTGCGTTGGAGATCGTTGGCGATTCGGAAGAGGAGCTGGCCTTTTCGGACGCTGTCGTCTTCGGCGACGAAGGATTGCTGGAGATAGCCGTCGGCATAGGCGGTGATTTTGTATTGTTCCTTTGCCTGGGTGCTGCCGCTGGCGAAGACGGCGTCGACGATGTCTTTATATTGCGGGTTCGTGGACGGGGTGTGCTTGCAGGCCGGCTATCGAGCAGGATAACAAGGCGAGGGTGAATATTTTTCATGAGTCTTAATTTCTTGAAATGATGGAGGATAGGGCGGAGAACAGCGATGACAGGTTATTGAGGTGGGTGTTCTCGGCGCGGAGGTAGTCTTCGAATGTCTTTTGAAAGGTGTCGATGCTGATGAGGCCTTCTTCGAACTTTTGGCGTGACAGCGTCGACGTTGTCGCGGTAGAGGAGGAGGTTGCGGCCGGAGGCGGCGACAAGCAGGCGGTAGTTATCATAGGTGTTGATGAGGAGGCTGTCGCTGATCTTGCCTTGTTCGACGGCATCGCGGTATTGCTGGGCGTTGATGCGGGCGAGGGCCTGGGCGCTGCGATATTTGTTGCGGTTATAGAAGCCGGTGAACAGGGGGACATTGAGGTTGAGCTGGAGGTACCGGTAGTCGTTCCAGGATTGGTCGCCGAAGCTGAGGCCGAAATTGTCGCGGAATTGTTGGGAGCCGAGGAAGCCGCTGAGTGAAAGGGTGGGATAGAAGGCGGCTTTTGCAAATTTTGCCTGGAGGTCGGCGAAATGGGCGTTCGCTGCGTATACACTCAGATTTTTGTCGGGGCCGATGCCGGGCGATGCGGTCTTGTCGGTTGAGATCGAGTCGGCGGCGAGGTGTTCGTCGAGGGTCAGGGTTTGCCCGGCGGTGCAGCCGGTCAGGAGCTTGAGATTTTGAATGGATTGATTGAGGAGTTGGCGTGCTTTGGAGGATGTTCTCCTGCACATTATTGACATTGATCTCGGCTGAGTGTACGGCGCTAAGGTCGACGAGGCCCTGGGTATAGCGGCTTTTAACGGTCGTCAGGATGCTGTCGGCGAGTTGGAGGTCGCGGTCGGAGATCCGGATGGAGGAGGCGCGCGATGAGGGCGGAGAAATAATATTGGGCGGTGGAGGCTTTCAGGTTTTGTTCGTAGGCTGTTGTTCGAGGTTGTTGAGGGTGATGTTTTCGTGGGCGTCGTTGGACGTGGAAGACGTATTGCCAGTTGAAGAGATTTTCTGTGGCGTGAGACTCCGGCGTTATAGACATAGTGTTTACCGAAGGTCAGGTAGAGGGTTTTACCGGGTTGACCGATGAGTTCGCCCGGAACCGGGGTAACGGAGAGTTTGAGGTTATCCTGGCCGGAGAAATTGGCGGCGACCTGGGGGAGGAGGTAAGATTGGTCGGCGTGATAGTCGGCGGTGAGCTGGCCGGTTTTCATTCGGTAGATATGTTGGGTGGGGTTGTCGCGGAGGGCGGCGGTTCAGACCTCCGGGAGGGAGTGGAAGACGGTTTGCGCATGGGTTGCGAAGGGCAGGAGGGCTAGTGAGGCTTGCAGGATTCTTCGCTCTAATAGGATTTTTCGCATAGGCCAATGGTTTATGGGCCGGACAAATTATAGACGGGACAAAGGTCGGGGAGGTCGTGGGGGGATTGGCAGGAAATGGGGCGAATTGGACAATTTCGACGTTGAAATGACGGAGACGCTGGGGAGGGGAAGGGGGAGGCGATGTGTTGGGGCAGGAATCGGAGTTCGCAAAATGCGAACTTGAAGTGGGGAAAAGGGGTCGCTGAGATAAAGGATGAGGGCGGTCGAGTTGTAAAACGCTGAATGTGTGATACTTAGATTTTTGACATGGAGATGCACGGGTGCGTGGGGACATCGAATTCAAGGTCGAGTTCGCAATTTGCGAACTTTTTTTACCCTTTCTCTACCCACTCGAGGAAGGGGGTTACTTTGAGCCGGCTGACGAGGGGGCGTTCGGCGGTGGGGATTTTGAGGGTGACGATGACGCGGCGATTGAAGAAGGGTTCCATTTCGAGGATGGCTTCGCGGTTGAGGATCATCTGGCGGTTGATCCGAAAGAAGGTTTGGGGGTCGAGGGCGGCTTCGATGTCGTCGATCGGGCGGAAAAGTGCGTGTTTTTCTTTATTATACGTATAAAGGTAGACGACTTCCTTTTCGAGGGCGACGGCGGCGATGTCGCGGACGGCTACGGGGTACATTTTTTCGCGAAATTGACGAGGAAGGAGGACTGGGTCCGGCTGGCGAGGGCTTGCTGGATTCGCGCGGGGAGGCTGGGCGCGAGGAGGAGGGATGCGCGGATCTGGTGGAGCTTGCGGAAGGCCTGTTCGATATCTTTTTCATGAAACGGTTTGAGGATATAGTCGATACCGTTGGATTTGAAGGCTTCGAGAAGGTGGTCTTCATAGGCGGTGCAGAAGATAACGGGGGCGGTGACGGCGATCTTTTGAAAGATATCAAAGCTGCTGCCGTCGGCGAGCTGGATATCCATGAAGAGGAGGTCGATCCGGTGCGAGCTGGTCGCGAGGAACTGGATGGAGCTTTCGACGCTGTCGCAGATCCCCAGGACGGCATGGGTGTCGTCGACGGCGAGGATAAATTCCTTTAGAAGTCTGGCGGTGCGGGGTTCGTCTTCTATAATCAGGATATTCATGGTTGCAGGAGTTGAAGGGTGACGGAGAATTTGGTATCGGTTTTGTCGATGCTGACGCCGTCGCGAATCTGGAGGAGCTCGTAGCGTTTGCGAAGGTTGTCGAGGCCGATGCCGGAGGATTCTTCGGCGGCGGGTTTGGTCTGGAGGTTGTTCTCGATGATGATGCGGTCTTCCTGTTGCTGGAAGAGGCGGATAAAGAGGGGTTTGGCGGAGGAGATAATATTATGTTTTATGCTATTCTCGACGAGGAGCTGGAGGCTGAAGGCGGGGATCTTCAGGCTTAGGCTGTCCGGCCAGATGTCGATATCGATGTGGAGGAGCGATTCAAAACGGGCCTGGAGCATATAGATGTATGATCGCAGGAATTCGAGCTCTTCGTCAAGGGTGACGGTCTGGCTGGTATTTTTGCCGAGAAGCTGGCGGTAGAGATCGGATAGCTTAAGGATAAACGGTTCGGCGCGGTCGTCTTTTTCGCGGATCATGATGCGGAGGGTACTGAGGGCGTTGAAGAGGAAATGGGGGTTGACCTGTTGTTTGAGCACTTCGAAACGGGTGCGGAGATTTTCGTTTTGAAGCTCTGCGTTGGCGAGCAGGATGTCTTCCTTTTCCGCGAGGGAGGCGAGGGTGGCCTGGATGGAAAGGATGACCAGGGAGGCGAGGGCCAGCTTGATAAAGGCGAGGGTAAAATTGGAGTGGATATTTATATGGAAGTCGTCAAGGGCGTCGACGACGTGGATGAAGGCGATGATGAGGATGAGGTTAACAAGGGTTTGGATGGTGAAGCGGAGGGCGGGACTGGTTTTGGCAGGGCTTTCGGGGGTTGTGGCGCGTTTGGAGCGGTTGAAGCGGTCGGCGATCCATTGGTCGACGGCCCAGAGAAGCAGGAGGAAAAAAAAGCCCATGATCCAGGAGCCGATAACGCGGCGGGGCTCGACGCTGGCGGAGAAGACGTTGCTGTTCAGGAGGCTGATGCCCGGCATGAGGAAGGCACAAAGAATGGGGAGGAGAATCTTGCGGCTGGTGGATTTGTATTTGACTGGAAGGGCGGGCAATTGTACTTGCTTTGAATCGCGAAGATATAAAAAAATGACCCGGGGTCTCCGGGTCATCCAATATGAAAGGTAGTTGGTCGCGCTTAGCGAATTTCTACGTCGGCCGACCAGTTGACGCCCGCGGGCTCTGGCTGATGATGGGCTGAGTACCACTCCCGGTGATGGTGATGGTAGCGATGGTAATAGCTGCCTTCATAGCCGGTATAGCAGCTAACCAGGGCAAACGATATAGTTCCCAGGAAGAAAACGAGACTCAGCACGTTTTTAACGGTGTGCTTCATAAAAAGTGGTTTTTAAAGTAATATTGATTCGAAAATCCTGCCAGACGCAAAACGCGGGTAAACAGGGGCTTATTATATAGGTTTTGTATGATTAACAAAAAATTTGTGGATAAATCGCCCCTAATGGGGGTGCTGGCTTTTTTCTTTATGGTTTATCCGGCGGCGGGGCAGGGGTTTTTTGAGGGAAGCTGTGTGTACCGGGTTTCGGTGCATTCGAAGCTGGAGGATCTGAGTGACCGGGATATTCATAAGGTGTTGACCGTCGGCGATGAGATGACGGTGACGATGAAGGAGGGCAATTACAAATTTTCGACGGCTTACGCGGACACCTATATCATTAAGGCCGATCGAAAGGAATACATAAAATTCCGAAAGATCGATACGGTCTTCCTTTTGAATTTCGATGCGGATACCGACCGGGTGACTGCGATTGTGCGAAGCAATACGATCGTTCCAGTTGGCGGTTATCCATGCAAGGGGGTCACGATCGAGACAAGCAAGGTCTCGCGCCAATATTATTATTCGACGACGTTGAGGACCAACCCCGATGATGATCAGTACGATATGCTGGCGCAGGCTGAGCTGTATGCGACGGAGACGGGAGGCGGGTTGAAGCTTTGGATCCGGACAGATTATCCGTATGCGACCGAAACAGACAGCTGCATCCGGGTGGATCGGCGGCGGGTGCCGGACTCGGTTTTTCGGCTACCGGATCTGCCGATCTCGGCGTTGTTCGGGGCGTCGCGAATCCGGTTCCCGCGGTTTCCCGGGGGGGATAGTGCGTGGAAGGTCTGGGTGGGCTCGGAGGTGAATCCGCGGCTGGCGCGGCGGTATGTCGTCGTCCCTCCAGGAGAGCAGGAGGCCTGGCAAACGGTGATGCTGGAGTTTGCGGTGTCGGAGGACGGGACGGTGTCGGATGTCCGGGTGACAAATCCCGATGAAGTAAATCCGCGACTGGCTGCGGAGGCGATACGTGTGATGCGACTTTCGCCAAAATGGTTTCCGGCGACATTTTATGGGGAGACGGTTAAGTGGACGTGTCGGGAGGGGATTGAGTTTGATTCAGGGAAATAGGGGGCGCGGGTCGGCGGTGAGGACGGTGCGTGACAATTAGATCCCCATGCGCATATTGACCAGATAGGGGGTGAAGCCCGCTTTTTCGTAGGCTCGTATCGCGGCGTCGTTGGTGGTATAGACGTCGAGGCGGAGCTCGGTGAGGTTTTTTGATTGGGCCCAGGCTTTTAGCGCGTCGATGATGAGTTGGTTAATGCCCCGGCCGCGGTAGGCCGGATCGACGTACATAAATCCGCAGTAGGCGTGGTGGGTATGTTTGAGGTAGTGGCGGGAGGGGTCGATGCGGGCGTAGCCGGAGCCGATGATTGTGGCGGGGCTGGTGTTGAGGTCGGGACCGGGGCTGGTTTCGGCGACGAGGAGGTGGATGTCGGGCGACGCGAGCATTTTATTGAGGTCGTAATAATGGACCGGTCCGTCCTGAATGGTGGGATCCATGGGGCGCTCGGCGCTTATTACGCCTTGTTCGAAGCGAAGGAGGGTGGGGAGATCGGCGATGGTGGCGGGGCGAATGGTTATCGGCATGAAACGAAGGTAAGGATAATCGGGAGTGGGGGGAGTGGACCGGAATCGCCTAGTATTTAAACAATTCCTTCATTTTGGCGATAAAGACTTCCTTCTTCCGGCGGGAGACTTCGATGGTCTTGTCGTTGGTGAGCATAACGGAGCCGCCTTCGCCGCGGATGTATTCCCGGATATGCCGGAGGTTGACGAGGAAGGATTTGTGGATGCGGCAGAAACCGTTTTGTTCCAACAGGAGTTCATATTCCACAATGGATTTGGAAGCCGTGATCGGTTGGCCGGTTTGCAAGTGAAAGATGGTATAGCTGCTTTCGCTTTCGCAATAGATTATGTCGTTCAGGTCGATCACGCGAAATCCCTTCATATCGGGGATGCAGAGTTTCATTTCCGCGGGTGTCTGGAGTTTACGCAGGTTGTAGAGAAAGGTCTCGATCTGATTTGCGGAGGCTTTGCTGGTGATCCGCTGGGCGGCGCGACGGACCGCTTCGATCAGCAGGTCTTCTTCCACGGGTTTGAGTAGGTAGTCGACGGCGCTGTATTTAAATGCCTGGATGGTATAATCGTTGTGGGCGGTGACGAAGATGATCTCGAACCGGACGGGGCTTAATTCGTTGAGCAGGTCGAAACCATTCCGGTCCGGCATGGCGATGTCGAGGAAGACGAGTTCCGGTTCGAGCAGCTGGATCTGCAGGATGGCGGTGCTGGTGTCCGAGTACTCACCGATGATCCGGACGTCAGGGCAGTAAAGCTCGAGCAGCCGCTTGAGGGCGCTGAGGCCGCGGGGTTCGTCGTCTACAAGGATGGTCTTGATCATATTTCCTTTTTTTACCCGATCAGTTCTTCTTCCCTTGCGGGGAAGATGAGGGTGATGATGGTGCCGGTGTCGGCGCCGCCGGGAATATCTGTTTTGTCGCGGATGACCAACGAGCAGCGTATACGGTATTTTTCATTCAGCACGGCAATGCGTTCCTGGATGTTGCTGATGCCGACGGAGCGATGGGTGGTTTGGCCGGCTGACTTTCTGTTGAGGGACTCGCGGATGCCGATGCCATTGTCTTCGATTTCGCAGACCAACTGACCTGCTTCATGGAAGAAGCGGATGTGGACCCATTTGTCTTTGTCTTTTGGCAGTAGGCCATGCCAGATGGCGTTCTCTACAAGGGGTTGGATGAGCATGGGAGCAAGCCGGACTTCGTTGCGATCGAGGTCTTTGGACACATCGATCCGGAAGGAAAAATCGGGGAAACGCAGTTGTTCCATTTCGAGGTAGGATTCGAGATACTCGATGTTCTGTTGCAAACTGATAAAGGTCTGCTTCGAATGTTCGAGATTCAGGCGGATCAGGCGGGCGAATCGGCTCAGGTACCGGGAGGCGTTTCGGTTGTCATCCAGCAGGATCATCTCGCGGATGCTGTTGAGGGCGTTGAATATGAAATGCGGGTTCATCTGGGCGTGCAGCGCTTTCATTTCGTATTCGGCCACTTGTTTGTCGAGGTTGAGTTTTTCCCGGATCCGTTTCAGGCGGTAGCGATAGAACAGGGTAGTTCCGGCCAGCAGGACCAGCACGATGAGGGTAATGAACCATTTGCTTGTCCAGAATGGAGGGTCGACGATCAGGGTGATGTCTTTGTATTGTTCGGGCCAACGGTTATTTGGGGAGAACAATCTTAACCGGATGTGATAAGTGCCGGAGGAAAGATTGCTAAAGCTGACGCTATGTTGTTCGTTTAGGAGATGCCATCCGGAATCAGCGGAAGGGGTGACCTGCCAGGCAAAGCGATTGCCTTCCGGATTGGAGTAGTCGATTGCATTGAAGCTAACGGTCACGCTATTGTCGGGGTAGTGTAATTCGGCACGGTCGTCGTTGACGGGGAGGATGCCTTCGGTGGTACGGATGGCATCGACGAAGAGCCGTGGTTTTTTCTCCGGCGCGACGTCCAGCTGAGGACGGAAGGTGATCAGGTGGTGCCGGCTGGCAATATAAAAGCAGTTCGACGCCTGGTCATAGATCATTCCTTTTGGAAGGCCCTTTATCGGTAATTGGGGAACTCCCTCACCGTAGGGAAAAAGCCGGACGCTGCGGTCTTTGATGTCGAAGGCGAGCATCCCGTTTTCTGTTCCGATCCAGACGGTGTCCCGGATAATGCCGGTGTTCCCGAGCACAAATCCGTCGGTCAGGTCGTTCTCCTGCCTTTCCAGGCTCATTTGGCCGCTGTGGTAGTTGAACCGGAGGATTCCATTGTCGGCAGAGTACAGCCAGAGGTTATTGTCCTTGTCCTGGCCGATGATGGCGATGTAGTTTCGAAGAAAGGGAGTTCTGCCGGGAAAGGGAATAAGCGTGTCGATATCCTTTTTTATCCAGTTCCACCGGCACAGTCCGTCGCCGGCCAACCACAGATTGCCGTCGTTATCCGTCGCCATCGAGAAACAGTGGGTAATGCGCATCTTTGGGTATTGCTCACTTGTCAGCTCGGTGAACTGCCGCGTAGCGCGGTCGTAGCGTTGGACCCGGTTGAGGCCGCCAAAGGAAAGCCAGATATGCCCGGTGTTGTCTTCGGTGTACGTCAGGCCGTTGGATCGTTGCAGGCGGATCAGTGTGGTGGGAACACGGCCGTTGCTGTAATTGTGTCGGTTCAACCAGAAGAGGCCCCGTGCGGTACCCACCCAGAGGGTGTCCGGGTTGTAGGGAATGAAGAAATCGATATAGTTAAAAATGGAATCCTTGTGGACGAGAAAGATATGTTTTTCGATACGCAAAGTGGCCTTATCCAAGATGAGGATGCCGCCGCGATTCGAGAGGCCTATGAAAAGTTTGCTGCTATCCGGGTAGATCGCCCGGATGTTGCAGCTTTTTATTTCGGGCAGGTCATCCGCAATGTCGTAGGCTTTGAAGACGGGGTTGGAGAGATTTTGTTTGTAGAGGCCGTCATCGGTGCCGACCCAGATGCGGCCGTCTCGATCGAGCAGCACGTTTGTGACGTCGAGCGAGTCGAAGCGTTTACCGCCGAGCAGCCGAAGCTGTTGTGTGGCGGGGTCACAGCGCATCAGATAGAAACCGGTCGATCTTCCGAGGATGGCGAGCAAGCTGTCATTCAGGACGAAGATCTGTTGCTTTATCCCGTTTAGCTCTGTGTTGCCGTCGAATGGCAAGGGAAAAGACCGGAGGCGGTGATCGCGAAACCGGAAGACCTGGAGGGCGTTGCGTTCGGGGTTAAAAAGGTAGAGTTGGTTTTGGAACTCGGTGTAGGTGAGTTGGCGATGTCCATGTTCGTCGAATACGACTTTTCTGAGCGCCGTGTCGATGGCGAGGTAATCGGTGTCGATGTGATTGGTCGAGGGGTTATAGCGGGCGAATCCGTTTGTATTTTCCTGGAGGACGGTGCCGTCGCCGGGGAGGTAGAGGGATCCGCCGAAAAGCAACTCCACGCGGCCGGCGTCTGCTGGATGATTGTAGTCATACCGGTCGATGATCTTGCCGGTAGAATCGAAGGCAAAGAGGCCGGTTTTTGTGGAAAGCAGATAGTTGCCTGTTCCGTCCCGGCTTGCCTCGAAAACCTGGTTGGCCCAGAAGCGGATGATGGAGTCGATGGGTACGACGAAAGTGGTAAACCGGTGGCTGGCGATGTTGTAGCTGAAGGCGCCGTCATTGGTGGATCCGATGATGTCATCGCCCATGGTCTTTAGTTGACCGATGCTGGTGCCCAGCAAAGGAAGGTCGGCCGAGCCGGAGTAGTAGCTGGTGAAGAAGCGACCATCGAAGCGATTGATTCCTTTGGAGGTGCCGATCCAGATGTAGCCGAGCGAATCCTGGACGAGGCCGGTGATCGAGTTGTTCGAAAGTCCTTCGTGGCGGGTATAGCGGGTAAACCCGGTCCCTTCCTGCCATTGAGCGTGGGAAGGGTAGCACAGACAAAGGGCTATCATCAAAGACAGAAGGGGTCGGCGCATGGATTAAAGATACAATTTGGATGGATTAAAAGAAGGTGGAATTCGGGGTGATTGGGGAGTGGCGCCGGTTGTTAGAGGATTAACGCCGGTCGCTTGGGCAGCGGCGCCACTCCTTAGAATGCGGTAGCAAAATTTTTTCTTTTTTGGTTACTTGGGGTATGAAAAACACCTACGCCCTGTTGCAATTGACCGTTTTTTTGCTGGTAGCGCGAGTGGGGCAAGCGCAAAGTGTCGGGATCGGGACTACGTCGCCGAATTCGTCCGCGCAGCTGGATATCAGCAGTACGTCCCGGGGGTTATTGATCCCGCGGATGGATAGCGCGACCGTCATGGCGATCGCCAATCCGGCGCCGGGGCTGATGGTGTACGACAGCAGCCGGAGGCAATTGTTGGTGAATATGGGGACGGCTGCGACGCCGGATTGGGAGAACATAATCGCAAAGAGCGGATGGAGTTCTGAAGGGAAACCATGGTACGGGGGCCATATTGGGTACGACCGACAATACTCCGCTCCTTTTTATGACCGACAGCTCCATAGCGGGCCTCCTGACTGGTGGAGGGGCACACCAGGTTGCGTTTGGTCTGAATGCGCTCGGGGGGCCTGGCGCCACCAATACCACCGATGAGATCGCTATCGGCGCCGGAGCGCTGTATCCGGGTGGGGCCGGATGCATTGGGATCGGGACCTTGGCGCTCGGTCAAAATGCGAACGGACACTTTAATATCGGTATTGGCTATCAGACTGCACAAAACAACTCCGGTTCCTATAATATTGCCATTGGCACCCTTGGTTTGTGGGAAAACTCCGGGTCCTATAGTGTTGCCGTTGGTGAACGGGCAGGGTCTTCCAACAGCAGCGGAGGAAACAATACCTTTGTCGGAGCTTCTGCCGGCGAAGGTAATACTACCGGCTCGTACAATACTGCGGTTGGATCCTCGGCGCTGTTTAGCACTACTCAATCCTACTATAATACCGTTGTCGGTTATAATTCAGGGCAGGCTTATGACAATGGATATAATAATGTCTTTCTTGGGGCGAATAATGATGTAAATGGAGCGGGATATTATAATGTGATCGCGATCGGGCAGGCGGTGGTGTGCACCGCGCCGGATCAGGTGCGGCTGGGGAATTCGGCTACGAATTCGATCGGGGGGTATGCGAACTGGACGAATTTTTCGGATGGCCGGTATAAGAAGAATATACGGGAGGAGGTGAAGGGATTGGACTTTATTATGCGATTAAGGCCGATCACGTATAATCTGGATGTGACGGGGATACGGACACATTTGGGTTTGAAGGCACCTGCCGACGCGGGGACGACGCGGTCGATTGTTGAGCGGGAGGCTGAGGTGTTCTCGGGTTTTGCGGCGCAGGAGGTGGAGGCGGCAGCGACGGCGGCGGGGTATGATTTCAGCGGGGTGGATAAGCCGAAGAATGATAAGGATTTTTATGGATTAAGGTATGGGGACTTTGTGGTGCCGCTGGTGAAGGCGGTACAGGAGCAGCAGAAAATGATCGATGATCAACGGGCGACGATCGAAGCGATCCAGAAACGGCTGGATGAGCAGGAGAAGTTGATCCAGCAATTGATAAAAAATAAATGAGCAGCTTATGAGATGGCCACTTGGATTTTTATTTTTGATGTTTTGGGGTGTTGGTGATGCGCAGAGTGTGGGGATCGGGACGAGCGCGCCGGATACTACGGCGCAGTTGGATATCAGCAGCGGCTCGCACGGGCTGTTGATACCAAGGATTCCGTGGGGTTCTATTTATCCGATGAAAAACCCTGCGAAGGGTCTGATAATCTTCGACAGTACGAATAATCGGCTGGTGGCAAATTTGGGTACACCTTCTCAGCCTTTATGGCAAAGCGTCGATAATAACAGCAGCTGGCAACTTGGAGGTAATTCCGGCGGAGTAGGGAGGGGCTTTGGGACGTATGATAAAACCCCAGTTTATATCGTGCTTGGTGGTCAGGGTGCGGGGATACTCGATCCGCTTGATACAACGCTTACGGCACATACCATCGCGATTGGAGAGTTGTCGATGATGCAAGGTGGTATGGTTGATGAAGGAACCACCGGCCAGTATTCCGTAGCATTGGGTTATCAAGCGATGACATATGGCGGCAATTACAGCGTTGGAATCGGATATGATGCCCTTTACGGAGGAGGGGGAAATAACGACATCGGGATCGGATACAGTGCGATGGCGAGTGCGAACGGAAAAAATTGTATCGGTCTCGGCAACAACGCCTTGTTCTCAACCACAGGTAATTACTGTATCGGCATTGGAGGTTATGCATTTGGCGGTTCTCAGGGGGATAACAATATAGGTATCGGATATGATGTCGGTTTTAATACTCAGGTGGGTCACGACAATATAGGCATCGGGGCAAATTCTTTTTATAGTAATGTCTCAGGTCTCGGAAATGTGGCGATCGGTAGTTCGGCGCTCACCGCGACAACGAATTCATGGTACAATACGGTTGTAGGATATAATTCCGGGGTCCTTTTCGACAATGGCTATAATAACGTGTTTGTGGGGGCGAACAATGATGTGAATGGCGCGGGGTATTATAATGTGATTGCGATCGGGCAGGCAGTGACGTGCACGGCTTCCAGTCAGGCACGGATTGGGAATTCGGCAACGAATTCGATTGGCGGGTATGCGGACTGGACAAATTTTTCGGATGGGCGGTATAAGAAGAATATGCGGGAGGATGTGAAGGGATTGGATTTTATTATGCGGCTTCGGCCGATCACGTATAGTCTTGATGTGACCGGGATACGGGCGCACCTCGGGCAGCGGGAGGTTAAGGATGAGGGGACACGGCGGTCGATTGCGGAGCGGGAGGCCGAGGTATTGTCCGGTTTCGCAGCGCAGGAGGTGGAGGCGGCGGCGGCGGCTTCGGGGTATGCATTCAGCGGGGTGGATAAGCCGAAGAATGCAAATGATTTCTATGGGTTGAGATATGGGGACTTTGTCGTGCCGCTGGTGAAGGCGGTACAGGAGCAGCAGAAAATGATCGAGGAGTTACAAAAAGAGGTGGCGGAGCTGAAGAAACAAATCCAACATTAATATTATGAGCGGGAGGGAAATTATGAGCAGGATAAGAGTACTGATTGCGATGCTGGTCATGCCGGTTTTTGCCCGGACGCAGGAGGTAATGCGGGTACAGAATGGGGCGATACTCACGGTGGCGAACGGTGCGGTGCTGACGCTGAACGGGGGGATCACGCTGGACAATGGGAGCCAGCTGATTCATAACGGAACGATGACGATCGGAACGTATGGAGGATCTGGAACGGGAAATTGGATAGATAACAGCTTGACGGGGTATAGTTATGGAAGTGGGGTAACTGTCTTTGCCGGGGCGACTACACAATCGGTGAGCGGTCCGAGTAGTTTTGGTTCGGTGACCGTGGATGGGGCGGCGTTAAGCCTGGCGTCGAATGTGACGGCGGAAACGTGGTTGCTGAAGAACGGGGTGGTGTCGACGAATTCGTTCATGGTGGTGGCGACATCGACAGTGGCGACGGCGATTCAGGCAGATCCGGCCAATCCGGATTATGCGGTCAGCTGGATCAATGGCATGGCGCGGCGGTACATTGCCCCGGCAACGGTTGACAGCTATGATTTTCCGGTCGGTGGCGGTGGTCGGAACAATCTGGTCACGCTGGCGAACCTTACGGCGAGTCCGTTGACTGGAATACAGTATCTCGATGTAAATTTCGGCCCTAAACCGGGTAATGACAACGGAATGATTGTTACTGAAGATGGTCATCCTTATATCGGGGTCAATACGGCGGGCGTTTGGCATCTAAGTCCGGATGCAGAGCCGACGGGCGGCAAGTTTGACCTTTTGTGCTATCTGGGTGGATTCAGCGGATTGCAGGATAACGAGTTTGCGCTGCTTGAGCGGCCGGATGGTTCTTCCGATGCGGCGGATTGGACGGTGCCTGCGGGGAGCACGTTGCCGGGCGAGGGGGCGGCTGGCCGGACGGTAGCCGGTGGGTATGCACGGCGGAACGGACTTGGTTCGTTTAGCCAGTGGGGGATCGGGCAGACGGATGTCCCGTTGCCGGTGACCTTGATCGGATTTGAGGCGAAGCGGATCTCGGCCTGGTTGGTTGGGCTCGACTGGGAGACGACGATGGAAGAAAATAGTAAAGGATTTTCGGTTGAGCGGGAGCTGGATAGTGCGAATAGTTTTTCGACGTTTGGTTGGGTGCCGAGCAAAGCACCCGGCGGAAACAGCAGTTCGCAAATTGCGTACTCATATGCGGATACGAATAGCTATTCGGGGGTCAGCTATTACCGGCTGAGACAGGAAGACCTGAATGGGCACTGGATTTATTCGGGCGTCAAGGCGGTGGGCGGGATTGGAAACGGAGTAACGGTATCCTTGTTCCCCAATCCGGGACATGGGCAGTTTACGCTACGCGTGGCCGGGACGAGCGGGTCCTTTGTGGTATTGGTGACCGATGTGACAGGTCAAGTCGTGCGGCGGATTGAGGCGGCGGGTTCAACGGATGTGCCGGTTCAGGGACTTAGACCGGGTGTGTATTTTGTGCAGGCACCAGGGATATTCGGGGATGGGCGGGGGTTTGTTCAGCAGGTGTTGATCGTGCCTTAGCGTTTGGAATGGAGGAGTTGGGATTCGTAGGGCGTGGGGTCGGTTAGGACAAAATGATGGATATTGTCGATCTTCATTTCGTCGAGGATATTGACGGTGTTGCCAAAGGTGGCGCTTTTCGAGGGTTTGATAATGACTTCGAACCAGGTCGGGTTGGTGCGGCGTTTTTTATCGAGGAGGATGGTGCGGATGGATCGCTGGTCGACGGATTTTCCGATGTCGGGGTTTTTCCCTTCGTAGTAGTAGATGTTGTTTTGGCCGAGAAGGAGGGTGATGGCGCCGCTCTCTGGTTGGAGCGTGGGAGTACTGTCGGCGGGCAGGTGAAGCGGCATGACCGATGGTTTGGACATTTCCGTGCTGTAGATAAAGAAGGTAATCAGGAGGAAACCGAGGTCGACCATGGGGGTAAGATCGACGCGGGTGGAAAGCTTTTTGGTTTTGGGGACACCGCGGGATTTGCGCGTCGTGGCGGGGGCGGAGATATCGGCCATGGTTATATGGTTTTGAGATAAGATGCGAGGGGGGCAAGATTCCACAAAGGTTAGAACAGCGGCAGGCAAATCCTTCAGTTGCGGGTATAGTTGAGCATCCAGTCCATACCGAATTTGTCTTTTAGTTCGCCGTATGTAGCGCCCCAGAAGCTTTGGTGGAGGGGAGTTTTGACGTGGCCGCCGGCGGAGAGGCGATCGAAGATGGTGTTGATTTCCTGGTCGCTGTTGCAGTTGAGGCACAGCATGATCGAGTTACCGGTCTGGAGGGCGCTGCCGATCATATCCGAGCCCATGAGGAGGGTGTGGCCATTTTTTGACAGGGCGCCGTGGAGGATAAGGGGGCCTTTTTCGGAGGGCATTTTGGCGGCCATGGGGGATTCGGCGACTTTCTGCAGCTCAAGCTGGCCTTCTAAACATTGCTGATAAAACGTGAGCGCGTTGCGGCATTGGCCGTTGAAATTCAAGTAAGGATTCAGGTATGTCATCGCGGGAAGATTTATTGCCGTAAAGCTAAGCGCCTTTTACCGCATACAGGGTGTACAGTTCCGTCAATTCAAGGGGTTGTTTACGACATGGAATGGGATTACCTTTATAGGTATGAAAAACATTACCATTTTGGTTCCGGAGACGGCGGTGGTGGAGGCGGTGGCTGACCCACGCTATGCTTTTACGGCGGTGAATGAGTTTCTGAAAAGTACCGGAGAGACACCGGTCTTTCACGTGCAGCTGGTGGGATTGACGAAGGAGGTCAGGGTGGTGGACGGAATGTTCACGATCCATACGGACACGACGCTGGAGAAGGCTCGAAAGCCCGATCTGATCATCATCCCGGCGTTGAGCGGCGATCTGAGCCGGGCGCTGCAGGTAAATAAAGAGTTTATTCCGTGGATCGTTCAACGTTATAAGGAGGGGACGGAGGTGGCAAGCCTTTGTCTCGGCGCGTTCCTGTTGGCGGATACGGGTTTGCTGGATGGAAGGACGTGTTCGACGCACTGGTTGTTTGCCAATGAGTTCCGGAGCAGGTTCCCGGAGGTGGAGCTGCTGGATAACAAGATCGTTACAGATCAGATGGGGTTGTATACAAGCGGCGGGGCGACTTCCTACTGGAACCTGCTTTTGTATCTGATCGAGAAGTACACGAACCGGGAGATGGCGGTGCTGACAGCGAAATTTTTCGTGCTGGATATCGACCGGAGCAGTCAGTCGCCCTTTCACATTTTCAAGGGGCAGAAAGTCCATAATGATCCGGAGATTGTGAAAGTTCAGGAATATATCGAGACGAATTATCAGGACAAAGTTACGGTTGATGAATTGTGCAGGAAATTTGGGATTGCGAGGCGCACTTTTGAACGGCGATTCAAGAAGGCAACGCACAATACCGTGCTGGAATATTGGCAGCGGGTGAAGATTGAGGTGGCCAAACGGCAGCTGGAGATGAGCCGTAAAACGGTGGGTGAGGTGATGTATGAGGTGGGATACAATGATACGAAGGCGTTCAGGGATATTTTTCGGAAGGTGACGTCGATGTCGCCGGTAGATTACCGCAATAAATACAACAAGGAAGCTTTGAATTAGACGTGGGTGCTGCGAGCTGGGGAGCTTTGAATTAATGATGACTTAACATACCAGTCCGCCCCGGCGTTCCCTTTTTCGCTAGGTTTAGCCCAATCAATCCACTGGTATGCATGTATTATTGAACTTCATCAACCTTCCCTTTATTGGGGAGGTGGATCTGGGCGGAGGGCTGCTTTTCCTGTTTTTCTTTTGTTTGCTTGCGACGATTTGCTTTGAATTTGTGAACGGGTTTCACGATACGGCCAATGCGGTGGCCACCGTCATTTATACCAAGGCCTTGAAGCCGATGGTAGCCGTGCCCTGGTCGGGCTTTTTCAATTTCCTCGGGGTATTTACCGGTGGCGTAGCCGTGGCGATGGGTATCCTCAAACTGGTGCCATTGAACGAGATGATGGCGTTGCCGGTGAAGATCGGCGCCATCCTGGTGCTGGCGGTTCTGCTGGCCGCGATCATTTGGAACCTGGGTACCTGGTGGCTTGGGATACCTTGCAGCAGCTCGCATACGATGATCGGTGCGATGATCGGAGCGGGGTTGGGTTTCACGATGTACTATGCAGGTAGTGTCAATTGGAGTAAAGCAAGCGAGATCGGTTTGTCGCTGGTTCTGTCGCCCCTGTTCGGTTTTGGAGCGGCTATGCTGCTGATGTATTTCCTCCGGTATATCATCAAATCTCCCATACTTTTCCATGCCCCGACGGGCGAAAATGACCGGCCGCCGATCCTGATCCGGCTCTTGCTGATTACGACCTGTACGCTGGTCAGCTTTTTCCATGGCAGTAATGACGGACAGAAGGGGGTAGGTCTACTGATGTTGATCCTGATCGCATTCCTGCCGGCCAAGTTCGCGGTGGACCGCAACACCGATGACGCTAAAATTTTGGTATCTTTAAACAGCATCCAGGGAGCGATAGCGAAGGCGGACCCATCAAAGGCGGGCGCGGTTACGCTTGAGCAGCTTAGTGCGGCGGTAGATACGGCAAAGGCGACGATTGCCGGGGGGATGAGCAGGGATAGCAAGCATGTTTTTGCGTTCCGGAAGCAGCTGCAGGCGGTCGTCAAGGATGTCAAAGCGATATTGGCCAATAAGGAGGTGGAGCTCCCGGCGGCCAATCGGGCGACGTTGACGACAGCGTCCAAGGGGTTGACCGACACAACCGATTATGCGCCGGTCTGGGCGATTGCGACGATCTCGCTCTCGCTCGGTATCGGGACGATGATCGGGTGGAAGCGGATCGTGCTGACGATCGGAGAAAAGATCGGGAAAGAGCACCTGAACTATGCGCAGGGTATGACCGCGGAGATCACGGCGGCGGCTACGATCGGGCTGAGCAGCGGTGCGGGTTTGCCGGTGAGCACAACCCATGTGCTGTCCAGCGGGATTGCGGGAGCGATGGTGGCTTCCAATGGCACAAAGAATCTGAATAGCAATACCCTGAAAGCGATCGGGATGGCGTGGGTGCTGACCTTACCGGTGTCGATTGCGTTGTCGTTCGTCTTATTCTTTATATTCCATTTGTTCGTTTAAACTGGAAACCGAAATAACATGAAAAAAATCTTAGTTGCTACAGATTTTTCCGCGTGTGCGTCAAACGCCATGGAGTATGCGATGGATCTGGCGAAGGTGTTACGGGCCGAGGTGTGTGCCATCCATGCGATAGGGTCGTTCGAAGGTGTTTTCAACAATACTTACAACGCATTGTATATTGAAGAATATCATAACAGCAAGCGTCAGGCGTTGATCAACTGGGCGGCTACATTTACGACGAGGCAAACGTTCAAAGACGTGCCGGTAACGACGAGTTGCGAGGTGGGTTCGGTCAGCGCGGTGATTTTGAAATATATCGACGCCAATCCGGTGGAGATGTTGGTGATGGGGACGATGGGGTCTTCGGGGATCAGCGGGATATTTGGCAGCAATGCCAGTACGATGGTGGAGAAGACCAGGATACCGACGCTGATCATGCCGTTGGAGAGCAAATATGCTACGCATCCGGTGGTGACGTTGGCGACGGATTTTTCGGCTTTGCCTTCAGGGGAGGATATGACGGCGTTGACCGACCTTCTAAGTGCGTTGGACTCGAAAAAATTATATGTGGTGAATATTGTGGAGACGGCGGCGTGGGCGACCAATGAGGAGGGGGAGAAGACGATGCGGGAGCGCTATCCCGCGACGGAGCTCGAGTTCAGATATATCAAGGAGGATAGTCCTACGGAGGGGATCGTCAATTTCATTTCGGGCAGTCAGACAGATATTGTGTGTTTGGTCAAGCGGCACCATGGGTTGGTGTACCGGCTTTTTAATACGTCGACGGTGAATAAAGTGTTGAACCGGTCGATCAAGGCGGTGTTGGTGTTGCATGCGTAGGGAGTGCGGGTTGCGACTATTTCAGATCGATGGTTCGATTCGCGGTGGTAAAGCGTGCATTTTTAACGGCGCAGGTTCCGGAAAAGCGATATTGAACGCCGACTATATCTTCCGGTTGGTTCGGGAAGTCGGCGGACCATGCGGGTTTTCCATTTACAAAGAAGGTGAGATGACGGTGGACGCTGGTTACCCGGAGAGTAGTCCATTGTGTAAGGTCGCTGCCGAATCCGGAGAGGTCGGCATTGCTGCTGGATATGGCGGCGCCGGCGGCGTAGAGGCTAAGATCGCCGATGCAGGCTTTTGCTGCCAGGGGGATGATGAATACGTCGTTTTTACACTGGATCAAAACCTGGACGTTCTGGCACTTGCCGGAGCCTTGCGGCGGCCCGGTCTTTAGGGTAGTCTCGAAGCTGAAATCGGCGTCATTCAGGTCCTTTAAATCTTTCATGTAGAAAAGTCGCACTTTGGGTGCGGATGGTTGAAGCGCCAGATGATAGCGCTCGAGGGTGGCCGAGTCTACTTCAATTCCTTCCTTGCGGGCCACTTCTTCCCGTCGGAAATAAACGGGGACGGGGTCTCCTTCCGCGAGCGCCAGCCAGCCGTCGGAGGTGATCATCAGGTCGTGTGTGCGGACGATCTGGGTGTCGACGACGAGTTTGGCTTTGAAGAAGCCGGGGTAGTAGTAGATGGCAGAGTATTCGGTTCCGGTGGGCGGGACGGCTATTCTGCGGCGCCAGTCCCAGCTTTGGACGATGAAGACGGAGTCGGTGGGGCCGACTGGGCTTCGGTAGTGGAAGACGACGGAGTTGGGGACGCCTTCGGAGATGATTTTATTGGCGGTGAATGCGTATTGGGAGGGGTCCGGTTTTGGCCGTGGGGTGTTTCGGGAGCTGAGTAGGGAGTAAAAAAGTATGGCCATGGGTAGGAGGAGCGCGGGCCACCAGCGGGAGAGGGTGGTTCTCGGCGTTTTTGCGGGTATTGCCGGGGTCGGACTTGTGCTGTTTTCGAACGTTGGCTTAATTGCGGCGAATTCGCCATAATTAGAATTAGCCGGATCCGGAGGAAGTTGGGGATGGCGCTGCCGGAACTCATTCCAGTCTTCAAAGCCGGCGAAGCGGGCCAGGGTGTTGAGGGTATGGACGGAAGGGAGGTTGGAGTAAGCGACTTTTCCGAAGAGGCGTTTGAGGGTGGAGACGCTGAGGGATACACCGGTAGTGTCGAAGATCGCGGCATTCAGCTTTTCGAAGTCATAGCTGCTCCATTCTTCTCTGTTGCCTCGCTGCCATTTGGTCTCGATGAGGCGGAGGCATTCTTCGATATGTGAATTCGGTTGAATCAACTTGAATGGGTTTGGACGGGCGGCTTTCGGGCGGGTTCTGCATTTTTGCCCAAGGTTGACCATCAAATTTAAAATTATGACAAAAGTATTTTTTTTAATCAGTTTCATTTTTTTTAACAGTTTGGCGATGGCGCAAGTCATTCCGCTGCGGGCGGAGAATTGGGATTTCAGGCCGGGAACGGTGGAATTTCTACAAAACGGGCAAGGTGGTGTTAGTTCGGGCGGTGGTGCTAATTCGGGCGGGGCGGCGATGAAGGTCACGGACGGTAGCAGGCCGGTGATCCTGAAAGGGGTCGATTTTTCGGATGGGATAATTGAGTTTGATCTTTTGCCGGCAGAAAAGCAGTTCGCTTCGATGTATTTCCGCTGGAAGGATTCGCTGGAAAGTGAGATCTTCTATTTCCGGACGGACCGGATAGGGCAACCCCAGGCAATCCAGTATGCGCCGGTCATCGGCGGGGTCAATTGCTGGAATCTTTTTGACAATTATCAGACTGCGGCGGAATGGCAGCTCAGCGTGCCGATCCATACCAAACTGGTTGTGTCCGGCCGTCAGATGCGCGTGTATCTCAACGGCGCGGCGAAGCCGGCCCTGGAGGTGCCAAGGCTGGAGGGGAATGTGACGCATGGGGCGATCTGTTTTCAAGGCAAGGGGATACTTTCGAACCTCGTGATCCGTCCGGGACAGGTAGAGGGGTTGTCGGCTGCGGAGGGGGTCGATCCGGTCGCCTATGATCCCCATTATATCCGGCGCTGGCTGGTTTCGGAGCCGAGGCTTATCCCGAAAAATATCGACTTCAGTTATGAGCAGCTGCCTGATTCGCAGCAGGTTTGGAGGCCGGTGGGTGTGGAACGGCAGGGTTTGGTCAATTTGACGAGGTTATATCCGGAGAAGGATTTTGTGCGCAGGATCGTTTTTCTCAAAACAACGGTTCACTCAGATCAGGCGAGGGATTGTCGGATTCAGTTGGGGTTTTTGAATGAGGTTTGGGTTTTTCTCAACGGCGAATGGCTATATGTAGACAAAAATTATTTTGGGACGCCGATCGCCAAACAGCGGGGGCGGATCTCCATCGGGAACAGCACGGTGACGGTCCCATTACGCCAGGGTGACAACGCGCTGCTGATCGGGGTAGGTGGAGGTTTTTATGGATGGGGGGTGATGGCGAGAGTGGAGGAAATGGAAGGGATCACGTTGAAGTGAAACGGGGATATAAAAGGGCGTAGGGGCGGATAGCACTGATAGTGAGGTTTCACGGACATGGGATGTATCAAAAGCGGACGTTGAATGACAGGTGATTGGGGTTAATACCCTGATGAATAGACAGCTGGAAAGTTGGCATTTTGATTGAGGCTTCTCGGATATGATAAGAAGTTATCTTAAAATGGCGTGGCGGGCGCTGGCCAAGAACAGGCTTTTTTCCATCATCAATATCGGGGGTTTATCGGTCGGGCTGGCTACAGGAATCATCCTGTTGCTGGTGATCACCGATGAGCTCAGTTATGACAAATTCCATGCGAACCTGAAGGATATCCATGTATTGATGGTGAACCACAAGATCGGCAATGCCATCAGTACCGGGAGGGCTACTCCGGGGCCGTTGGCGGCAAGTCTGCGGAGCGAGGTACCGGACATTAAATACGTGGTACGGCTGAGTGACGAGTCAGGACAGCTGGTGCGGGCTGGAGACAAAAGCATTTACCAGACGGCGATGTATGCCGATCCGGATTTTTTCAATATGTTGACGTTCCCGGCGGTCGAGGGGAATACGGTCACCGCGATGCGTGATCCTTCTTCGGTGGTGATCACGGAGAGTCTGGCCAAGGCATTATTCGGAAAGGAAGACGCGATAGGGAAGTCGCTTCTGTTAAACAATCAAAATCCGGTCAAGGTAGCGGCCGTCGTCGCGGATGTCCCGAAGAACAGCAGCATCCGGTTT
This sequence comes from uncultured Chitinophagaceae bacterium, assembly GCA_963846405.1. Taxonomy (GTDB): domain Bacteria; phylum Bacteroidota; class Bacteroidia; order Chitinophagales; family Chitinophagaceae; genus Puia. The sequence goes on from CAWJVU010000003.1 coordinate 429,765, forward strand.
GATTTGGTCGCGCCCTTTCAGCTATTCGAGCGGGGGAATGACTGGTTAAAAAAATGGGATGACAATCGGATCCAAACCTGGATACAGGCGAAACCGATGGTTGATGCAGGGGCGCTCAATGTCAAATTGAAGAAGTTATTCCTGGCAAAACAAAATGAGGATATCACCCTTTTTGCCTACCCGTTCCAAAGATTGAGATTGTATGGCGGTTTCAAGAACGGGCAGCCGAGCGGCGGGGTTATCCTGATGATCGACTTACTGAGCGTGATCGCCGGATTTGTATTGTTGATCGCGTGTATCAATTTCATGAACCTGACGACGGCGCGTTCGGAGCGAAGGGCGAGAGAGGTAGGAGTGCGAAAAGTACTGGGAGCATCGCGGGTGGTGATCGTACTTCAGTTCTTGTGTGAGGCGCTGCTTTTATCTTTTTGTTCGCTGGCGTTTGGAATGCTGCTGGCGAAACTTGCGCTGCCGGGGTTCATGCAGATCTCGGGGAAATATTTCGCACCTGACTATTCGAACTGGTTTTTGTGGGTATTGCTGCTGGCGTTGGGCGTCCTGACCGGGCTGGTGGCAGGGAGTTATCCGGCGTTTTATCTTAGCAGGTTCCAACCGATCAAGGTGCTGAAGAACTGGATCGGGACGGGAAAGGGAGGCGGATTTTTCCGGAAGGCGCTGGTAACTTTCCAATTTTCCATTTCACTATTCCTGATCATCGGTACGATCGTCATTTATCGGCAGATGGACTATGTGGAGCGCAGGCCGATCGGCTATTCCAATGACAACCTCGTCGATATTGCGGCGAGGGGGAATGTTTCCAGTCATTTTGCGCTGGTGAAGAATGAGCTGCTGCGGATTCCCGGGGTAAAAGCAGTAACGGCGGCCAATGACCGAATGACGCGGTTCAGTGCGGCTTTCAACGGCCTGGAATGGCCGGGTAAAACGCCCGACCAGGATTTCTCCATCAAGACAACTTCTGTAAGCTATGGGTGGGTGCAAACGATGGGACTAAGCCTGGCGGAGGGAAGGGATTTCAGTCCGGCCTATGGGGCCGACTCGATGAGTTGTCTGATCAATGAGACCGCGGCAAAGAAGATGAAATTAAAAGCGCCGATCGTGGGTACCAAATTGGGGGACAATGTGGTGATCGGGGTGGTGCATGACTTTGTGCTGGAGGACCCGTCGAAAGACCCACCGCCGGTCATTGTGTACCTGAGTAAGGAGAACCTGGGGCATTTGTTTGTCCGCATCGAAAATAATGACCGTTGGAGGGATTGTCTTTCGAAGATCGAGGGCGTGATCAAACGGGCGAGCCCGGAATTCCCTTTCGATTTCCAGTTTACGGATAAAGAGTACCAGGAAGAGTTCCGGCAGGTCGAGGCGATGGGGCAGATGGGGAATATTTTTGGGGGGATGGCGATTTTAATCTCCTGTCTCGGTTTATTTGGGCTGTCTGCTTATGTGGCTGAACGAAGGGGGAAAGAGATCAGCATCCGGAAAGTTTTGGGTGCGGGGTCGGGTGCGGTATGGTTCTCGCTTTCCAGGGAGTTCCTGATGCCGGTAGCGATTGCATTTCTGATCGCGGCGCCGGTCAGCGGGTTTTTGATGGAGAAGGTACTCGGGGTGATGGATTATCATATTTCGTTGTCGTGGTGGATGTTTGCGGCTGCGGGGCTCATTGTGTTGGTGATCGCGCTTGCGACTGTGAGCTTTAGTGGAGTGAAAGCGGCGGTGGCCAAGCCGATCGAACGGTTGAGGATGGAGTAGGTTGCGCGGGATGTTTGTATCTTTAAAAAAACTAAAATATGTTAGCCAATCAATCGTTGATGGCCTTTGTGCCGGTGACCGATGCGGCGCGGGCACGGCCTTTTTACGAAAAGACGTTGGGATTGAAAGTGGTTAGTGAAGACCCCTATGGGGTGATGTTCGATGCGAACGGGGTTATGCTGCGGATGTCGGTGGTGGGTGGCGAACTTAAACCGGTTCCTTTTACGATCCTGGGTTGGGCCGTCCCGGATATCCGGGTGACGATCCCCGAGTTGGAATCGAAAGGTGTGCGGTTTGAGCGTTACGATTTCTTCGAGCAGGATGAGTTGGGGGTTTGGACGTCACCGGAGGGAGCGAAGATAGCATGGTTCAAGGACCCTGACGGGAATACGTTGTCTCTGGCTCAGTTGTAGAGTTGGCCGACTGGTGGAGGCGTGTTGGCGGGAGGTTCGAGTGATGACGGCGAGCTCGCGTTTTGGCGGGAAGTTTACGCGTTTTGGCGGGAGTTTAGTTGAACGGCGAAAGGTAGAGAAGCTGGGCGTTCAATTCTTTTTCCAATGCGAGGGCTTTGGGGATGAGGACTTCTTCTTCGATATGGGCGTGAATGCAAAGGTCCTGTTCGAAGGCCTGGAGCTGGGTCAGGAGGATCCGGTAAAGGGATTCGTTGGTTTGGGGTGGCTCGTAGAGGCGAATGGTCTGGCGGATGTCTTTCAGCTCATCTTCGGTGTCGTGGTGTTCGCTCACGAAACGGTCGATGGAATAATCGCGGCGGGCGACGATGAAGGTGGAAAAATGAGCCGGTGTTTTGCGGGCATCGCTGGAGTATCCCGATATAGGGCAGGAGCTGGTTTTCTTCTGTCCGGATATGTTCGGAGAGATCGCTGACGTACCGATGGAAAAAACTGCGGAGGGCCGCAAGGATAGGGTGTTGGGAATCGTATTGACCGGCGAGCAGTCCGATGCTTTGTTCGATCTCGGGGAGCTTCTTTTCAAAATAATAAACGTGGGTGCGTTGGATATAGTCGACGATCGTCCCAATCGGAAAGGGTTCGAAATCCTTCGCGCTAAATATTTTCACCTCAAACACCCAGCAGGGCGGCTATGAATTCCTGTTGATCATCCGGCAGGGATGTTTCGGATGCATACCGTTGTATTACCTGGGGATAGAAAGCGCTGTTCTCGGGCATGGGCATTTCCTGCTTTAAGTCCGGTAAGATACAAAAATATGGTTATTCGGCAAATGGATATGTTATTGCTTTACATAGAGTTGATTAAAGAGTAGTTTGAATGTCCCGTGGGTTTGGGCCCGGAAGGTGATCTCGGGACCGAAGACGAACAGTTTGCCCTGCCCGACGGTGGCAACAAAGGCGGCGACTCCGTCGCGGAGATAGGCCTGCCCCCAGGCCCAGCCGCTGCGCAGGGGATGGTCATTGGCAAACCAGGCTATGGGGCGGACGGTCCCGTTGGCGTAGGCGGCGGGATTGATATTGAAGACCGGGCTATTGTCGAAATAGACATCGGCGGTGGAAGTCATCCCCCACGCGGACTGGACGGTTGTATCGAGCGTTACGCGGAGGACGCTGCCGGGGATATAGTATTTCTCGTTTGGCAGGCGGCGTTCCTTGCCGCCGACGAGTTCGACGAGTGCATCATGAACCGGGAGGTCGAGCTGGGATGCGAGGTTGGCGCTGGAACCGATCGTGACGATATCGCCTCCGGCTTCGAGGAATTTCTTTAACTCGGGGATGGATTTCGCTGCTGTGATCCGGCCCAGGCGGGAGCGATATTCCGCGGGAATGCTGTCGGGGTTGGGTTCGCGGCCAAAGCGGGATTCGCCCGTCTGTGTAGTGGATGGGATAGCGCCGCCGACAAAGACGATCACATCATATTTGGAGCGGAGGTCGCCGGAATCGATGTCCTTTGCGTAGATGACCGTCGCGGGGAAATGGTATTGTTCCATGATCCAACGGATCCAGCCTGAAGACATGGAACCGCCGTAGGCATCCCAGAGGGCGATACGGGCGGCCCGGATCTTAACCGCGTTGTGTGGAGGATGGCTGGTGTAGAAGTCGCCATTGGTGTTGCTGCGGTAAACGGTCTTGCCTTCATGGAGAAGGTCGTTTACGATCGGATATGAGGCGTTGCTGCGGGCGTCGAGGCGGCTTTCCTTTGGCGACGGGGGAACGATCGGTTGGAGTTGTCCGAAAGGGATGCGTTGGAACGGGCCGTCGAAACCGTCGGTTATACGATCGAACTGAACGCCCATGGTAAAGGCGAGGGTCCAGCCCGCGGCGTCATATGGGGGAATCGGAGGGCCGCCGGGATATGCGAAGTCGTTGGGATGGTCCTGGGGTTCGAAGAGGTCGAGGACGTGGGGGCGGAAGGCCTGGTCGGTTTTGACGATAAAAGAACCTGCGGGGTAGGACTTGCTGTTCACGGTGAAGGCTGCGGTCGCTTTTTGCACTTCAATCCCGTCGCCGATGAGGGCGTTGATGAAGCGGGTGGCGGTGGCGAAGTCCGGCTGGTCGGAAGGAAGGATATAGCCGCGGGCGTCGCGGTTTGCGGGGTTCTTCAGCACGCTGTCAAAAAAGCGGGTAGGGATGAGGTTTTGGCCTTCGCGCTCGCCGGCGATCGTGGCGTTGGAATCCGGGGCGCGGCGAGTGGAGTCGGTGTTGCGGCGAGTAGAGTCGGTGGCGCGGCGACCCCTTGCTGGTGTGGCTGCCGAGGCGGTGTTCAATTGGTTGATCTGGTCGATACGTTTGGGAGACAGGGTCCAGTAGTCTTCGCTCCCCCGCTGGATGGAGTTGCGGCCCATTTGATAAATATCGAACAACAACTCGTCGCGATAGCGGGAGGCGTAGTCAAGCACCGCGTAATTAAGGGAGACGGAGTAGTCGATGGATTGGCGGAATAACCATTTCTGCGGGGTTATCGGAAAGGGGGTGGAGCCACTGGGGATGAGGCGTTGGGGAACGAGGGGAACTTCGGAAGGGTTGGGGCCGCCGATGATCTCGGTGAGGAGGCCGATCATATTGTGAAAATAGGTAGTGGTGCGAAGGCCGCCGTTGTACCAGGTGGAATAAACGGAACCGGCGCGTTCGGTGTAACCGGGTTTGCCTTCGCGGTTGAGACGGTTGACCATTGCGGCGCCCACGGCGTCGAGGCTGGTCATGACCAGGGGATCGAAGACATAGTTAAACGGATCGCGGTAGGGCGGCCCTGCGAGAATGGAACCGGCGGGACCAGCCTGGTGGTGGTTGTACATGATCTGAGGTATCCATTCGACGAAAAGCTGCCGCGCCATGTTTTGTGTCTCTTTGAGGTTTAGCATGTAGAAGTCGCGGTTATTGTCATGTCCCGCATATTTCTCCCAGAGACGGGGGACGTTGTCCAGCGAACGGTGTTCGGGGATTGGATTTCGCATGTACCAATCCGATACCAGTTCCTGACCATCCGGATTCGCATGGGTCATCAGGATAATGACGTTGTCCAGGATGCGCATGGTCTCGGGGTCCTGGCGGCTGATCAGTTGGTAGGCGGTCTCGATGAGTTGATGGGCGCCGACGACTTCGGTGGCGTGAAGGCCTCCGTCGATCCAGACGACTGTTTTGCCTTCGGCGGCGAGGGCATGTGCCTGTTCGGGGGTAAGACCTTCGGCGTGGGCGAGTTGTTGGGAGATGGATTGGTATCGGTCAAGGTTTTTGATATTGGCGGGGGAAGAGACGATCAGCATAATTTGGTCGCGGCCTTCTTCGGTTTTGCCGATCACCACGAGTTTCACGCGGTCGGAGGCGGCGGCGAGTTTTTTAAAGTAGGCTTCGGTTTGGGTGTAGTTGGCGAGCATGTAGTTGTCGCCGATGTTGAAGCCGAAATGATCCTTGGGTGTGGGGATATTTTGGGCTTGAAGAATAGCAGGTGTGGCCAGGACAAGCAGGGCCATTAAGAGGCGTCTTTGAGCGATCATGTGCAGTAGTTTTATGTGCGGCAGTGGTGAATATACTTATTTTTAGTAATTTCCGCGCCTTACAACTAATACAATGAAACGACTTATGATTTTCCCAATCGTATTGGGTGGCCTTACGGCGGTGGCCAGGAATACCGGACCGATGACTCCTATCGATTCCACCGGGAAAGACACGACAAAATACGCCAGCTTCAAAGGGTTGCCGTTGAAGCCGGAGCGGTCGATCAAGTTCACGACCACAGAGGCATCCTGGACGTCGCTGGATGTCAGTCCGGATGGGAAAACAATTGTCTTCGATCTGATGGGGGATCTGTATTCGGTGCCGATCGGCGGCGGTCAGGCCACCCAACTTACGAAGGGGATCGCGTTCGATACGCATCCGCGATATAGTCCGGATGGCAAAAAGATATTGTTTACTTCGGATAGAAGCGGGTCAGAGAACCTGTGGTGGATAGACCTCGAGAAAAAGGACACGCTGCAGGTGACCAAGGACCACGATCAGAATTTTCCCAGCGCCGCCTGGACGCCGGATGGTAACTACATTGTTTATTCGAAGGGCAAGCTCAACGTTCAGTTATACCTTGTCCATAAGAATGGGGGTGGTGGTACGCAACTGGTCAGTGATGCCGGCGTCAAAACGATCGATCCTGCGGTGAGCCCGGACGGCAGGTATATCTATTTCTCGAGACGGATTGGCCCCTGGTCGTACAATGCGCAGTTGCCGCAATATGAGATCGGCGTTTATGACCGGGACAACGCAAAGACTACGGTCATTACTTCGCGGTATGGGTCGGGTTTCACGCCGGTCTTATCGCCGGATGGGAAATGGCTGGTGTATGGGAGCCGGTTCGAGGACAAGACCGGACTGGTGATCCGGGACCTTCATACCGGCGACGAGAAATGGCTGGCTTATCCGGTACAGCGGGATGACCAGGAGTCGATCGCCACGATGGGGGTCTTGCCGGGAATGTCGTTCACGCCTGACAGCAAGTCGCTGGTGGTATCGTTTGGAGGTAAGATCCACCGCATTCCGGTCGATGGCGGCGCTCCGCAGGAAATCCCGTTCAGTGCCGATGTTCAGCTGGAGCTAGGACCGCGGCTGGAATTCAAGTATCCGGTTTCAGACAGCGCGTATGGGCTGGCGACGCAGATCCGGGATGCGGTTCCGTCGCCGGATGGGAAGCGGCTTGCATTCACTGCGCTGGATCGGTTGTACGTGATGGACTATCCCGGCGGCAAGCCGCGGCGCCTGACGACGAATACGTTTACGGAGGCCCAGCCTGCATGGAGCAAGGACGGGAAATATATTGTGTTTGTCACCTGGGCGCCACAGGGCGGCCAGGTGTGGCGGGTTGCGGCGGCGGGCGGTGCTGCGCAGCAGTTGAGCAAGCAGGCGGCGTTGTATCAGAACCCGGTATTCGATAATAGTGGAGACCGGATTGTGTTTGTCCGGACGATGGCGCAGCAGTTCAGGGACGCGTATGAGGTCGGCTATGATGATTCGGAGGACGAGCTATGCTGGATGCCGGCCGCCGGAGGTGAGATCACGGTCATCGACCGGTCGAATGGGAGGTATAACCCGCATTTTGTCCAGGGGCAGGATCGAATATACCTCAACAATGGACGGGGAGATCTGATCTCGCTGAAATGGGATGGGACGGATGAGAAGACGGTTGCGCATATCACCGGGATCACGACGTTTGGGATCAGCATTTATAAAAATGGGAGACCTACGGGTGAGGAGGGGATGACGATTGAGGCTTCGGGTGGAGAGGCGCGGGTGGGAGGAGCAGGAGAGGAAGGAGCGGAAGCGGAGGGCGGCCCAAAAGAGATGGTGATGCCTTCGGTCGCGGGCACCATTACCATGGCCCCGACGGGAAACCGGGCCCTTGTCGAGATCAACAATGAGGTTTATGTTGCCACGATCCCGCAAACGGGGAAAGTGGTGAATATTTCGGTCGCCGATGCGGAATCGGCTCAGTTCCCTGCCCGGGAGCTCACGGAGTTGGGGGGTGAATTTGCGTGTTGGGCGGCGGATGGCAAAACGATCCACTGGAGCCTGGGCAATGCGCATTTCATTTACGATGTGGATGCGGCGCAAGCATTCGAGGACAGTGTAAAAAAGTACGCAGCGCTTCATCCGAAGCCCGATTCGGCGCAGGTAAAGGCAGACAGTGTCGCCAAAGCGCGGATGGGCCCGGGTAAATTCGATTCATCGAAGCTTTTTCTGCCGGTCGAAAACCAGGTAAGGGTGTACTATCAGCGGGATATGCCGCAGGGGGAGGTCTTATTGAAGGGGGCGAGGATTATTACGATGGAAGGGGATCAAGTCATTGAAAGCGGGGATATCCTGGTGGAGAATAACCGGATCAAGGCGATCGGAGCTACGGGGAGTTTGACCGTTCCGGCCGGTGTCAAAGTCTATGATGAGGCGGGCAAGACGATCGTTCCGGGTTTTGTGGATACGCATTCGCATATGTGGCCCATGTGGGGGATACACAAGAACCAGGTCTGGAAGTATGCCATCAACCTCGCTTATGGGGTAACCACTACGCGCGACCCGCAAACGGCGACGACGGATATCCTGACCTATGGGGATGAGGTGGATGCCGGGAGTATTTTTGGGCCGCGGATCTATTCAACGGGCCCCGGGGTCGGCTTCTGGGACTATAACGTGAAGGATTCCACGCAGGCAGAAAACATTTTGCGGCAGTACAGTAAATACTATAATACGCATTATATCAAGATGTATCTTACGGGCAACCGGCAGATACGGGAATGGATCATCATGGCGGCGCGCCATCAGGCATTGATGCCGACGACGGAAGGCGGATTGAACGTTAAGCTGAACCTGACCAACCTGTTGGACGGTTACCCGGGTCATGAGCATGCGATTCCGATTTATCCTTTATACAATGATGTGATCCATTCGATCGCGGAGGCGAAGATGTGCGTGACCCCGACGCTGATCGTGTCCTATGGCGGCCCGTTCGCCGAGAACTATTGGTGGGAAACGGAGAATGCGTATGCCGATCCCAAGCTGCAGTATCTGATGCCGTATGAGGAGCTTGCGAGCAAGACGAGGCGGGATAAAGAGGGATGGTTCAGTTATGACGAGCAGGTCTTCCCTAAACACGCCAGGACCATGAATGCGCTCGTACAGGCCGGTGGCCTGGCCGGGATCGGCAGTCATGGAGAGTTCAACGGTATCGGTTACCATTGGGAGATGTGGGCGATGGCTTCGGGCGGCATGAAGCCGATGGACGTCCTTCGGGTAGCGACGATCCTGGGTGCGACGGGGCTGGGACTGGATCATGACCTAGGCAGTCTTAAGGCCGGCAAGCTGGCCGATCTGATCATCATGGGCAAGAATCCGCTTGACAATATCCGGAATACGAATTCGGTCGTTTATGTCATGAAAAATGGCCGGTTATATGAGGGCAACACCTGCAATGAGGTTTATCCGGCGCAGCGGGTGCTGGACCGTAGCGAATGGAACTTCGATAAACCGGCCAATACAACCGGGATAAAGGAGTAGGGTCGCGGGGCGGCGCGGGCTTGTGCGCCGGGGGAGGCCGCGTGTTTATTCTGTTTTCAGACTGACCGCCGGGTTGATTCGGGAGGCACGCCAGGCGTGATAGCTGACGGTGGTGAAAGCTACGAACAGGACGGCGAGGCCGGCGAGCGGAAAGGTCCAGACCGGCAGTGTGATCCGATAGGAAAAGTCATTCAGCCAATTGGCGGACGCGATCCACGCTGCGGGAGTTGCGATGGCAAAAGCAACAAGGATCAGCAGGATAAAATTGCGAGCCAGTAATAAGGCGATGTTGAGACTGTTGGCGCCAAGGACTTTGCGGATACCGATCTCTTTGGTCCGCTGGACGGCGCTGATCGCGGCGAGCCCGAAAAGGCCGAGCAAGGCAAGAAAGATCGCGAGGGCGGAGAAGAGGGTCAGGAGCTGGCCGGTGCGTTGGTCGGATTGATAGAGCCGGTCATAGTCTTCGTCGAGGAAATGATAGCTGAATGGGCGATCGGGGACGATGGAACTCCATGTGTTTTGCATCCGGCTGAGCAGCTCGGGCAAATGGGTGTCATTCACGCGAACCAGAAGATTGCGGACTTCGCCGGTATCCGGCCAGAGGACAAGCGGTCCGATCGGCTCGTGCATCGAACTGTAATTGAAATCATGCACGACGCCGATGACGATACCGGGCGCATTTTTATTCAGACGTTTGCCGATCGCGTTTTCGGGTGTCCAGCCAATTTTCCGAACCGCGGACTCATTAATAATAAAGTGATAAAGCGGTTTAGTGCTATCCTGTTGGGTAATTGCCGGCTGATCTAAGGGAGTAAAGTCTTTACCTGCGACAAGCTGCATTTTCATCGTTTTGAGGAAGTCGAGGTCGGTAGGAATGGCATGGACCGAAACGTGAATGTCTTCTTTACCATTGTTTGTACTGACCTGATCTTCCCAGCCCACGGAAACAGGCGGGTTGTAGCTGCCGGAGACATCCATAACGCCAGGCAGTCGGCCAAATTCCGTTTTTAAAGCATGATAACGGCTACGGATCGTCCAGTCGATTGGAAGTACGATCACATGGTCGCGGTCCATACCAAGGTTTTTGTGGCGGATAAAGTTCATCTGCTGCAGGATCACTATCGTGGTGATGATCAGGAAGAGAGAGATGGCAAATTGCAAAACGACCAGTGACCGGCGGAGACCGCCCCGCCCGCCCGCGACCCGGAAACCTGACCGGAGGATACTGATCAAACGTGCATTGGATAAGACCAGCGCGGGGTAAGCACCAGCCATGAGCCCGATTAAAAGACCGGCAAGCACGATGACGGCGAGCGGACCGGGATGAAGCAGTGCGCCGCTGGTCAGGTGTTTGCCTGCGATGTTGTTAAAAGACGGCAGGAGTCCAATCGCTGCGACGAGGGCCAGGACAAGGGAAATGAAGGCCACCAGAAGGGATTCGCCGGTGAATTGAGTAAACAGTTGGGACCTGGCGGCTCCGAGCACCTTTCGGACCCCGATCTCGCCCATGCGGGACGTCGATTGGGCAATGGCCAGATTGGTGTAGTTAAAGCAGGCGATTGCCAGGATGAGCGCTGCGATAATGCTTAGTACATAGACGGTGGTAATGCTGCCGTTGGGGGTGAATCCTTCCAGGGTCGAATACAAATGTACCCGGGTGAGCGGTTCGAGATGGTAATGGATAAAATCGTCGCTTCTTGCGCCCATCTCGTTTCGGATGGCGGGAGATTGGATATAGGTATCAATCATGTGTTCCAGATGGCCAAATGATTGAGGATCCCCGAGCAATAAATACGTGATCCAATTGGCAGTGAACCATTCAACGGGTTTGTTGAGGTTGTCGAACCGCGCAACGAAATCGAATTGAAGCTGGGAATTTCCGGGTGGGTCGGCCACGACAGCGGCCACCCGATATTCCTTCTCATCTCCTACCCGAAGGGTTTTCCCGATGGGGTCCTGGTCGCCGAAATATTTTTTAGCGGTGGAGGTTGTGAGGACTATGTTGTGTTTTTCGGCGAGGGGATCGGGGTCGCCTTTCAGGATTGGGAAAGTAAATATTTTAAAGAAGGAAGAATCGGCGAATAAAAAATTATTTTCTTCGAAATGGTTCACCCCCTGGCCCACGATCTCGCGGCCCACGTATACGTGTGTGAACGCCCGGACATCGGGAAATATCGACTGGAGACGGGGACCAACGATGGTGCCGCTCATAGCGGAGGGAAAAACGGCTCCGCCGCTGGAAACTTCCATGGTCACGCGGGCGATGCGGTCGGCATTTGTGTGGAACCGGTCGAAGCTGAGCTCCTCAGCGATGAAGAGGCCGATAAGGATACAACTGGTCAGGCCGATGGTCAGTCCGAAAATATTGATGAAGGAAAAGGTCTTTTTCCGGAGCAGGTGCCTGAAGGCGAGTTTAAGGTAATTGCTAATCATAATTGATTTTATGGCTACATATTTAAATTTACCGTTATTTAAAGACAAATAAGGTGTTTGGGAGGGACGAACTCAAAAATAAGGTGCCTCCGAGGGACGATCAAATGGCCCGGAAAGTTACAATTAATGTTTCCCTGGGGGGCAAAGTGTTCGGTTGGGGAGCAGAGAGAAAGCCTTAGTTTTGCGGGAGAAATAAAATATCAGCAGATGAAAGCAATCATTTTGAATGATTTTGGCGGGGTCGAGCAGCTTCAACCGGCGGAGCTGCCCGCGCCCGGGATCAAGGATGGGGATGTATTGATACAGGTGAAGGCGATCAGCATCAATCCGGTGGATGTCAAGACGAGGGAAGGCAAGGGGATGGCTGAACGATTGAAAGATGACAAACCGATGGTTTTGGGTTGGGATATTTCGGGAGTGGTGCTCAAGTCGACGACGCATTTGTTTACGGAGGGGGATGACGTCTTTGGGCTGATTCATTTCCCGGGAAGCGGAAGGGCCTATGCGGAGCAGGTGTCGGCTCCGGCGGAGCAGTTGGCGCTAAAACCGGAGAATGTATCCTATGAAGAGGCTGCTGCAGCCACTCTGGCGCCGTTGACGGCCTGGCAGGCATTCTCGGATTATGGGCGGCTCCGGCCGGGGCAGCGGATCTTGATCCATGGGGCTGCCGGCGGTGTGGGGCATTATGCGGTTCAAATCGCCCGGCATATCGGGGCATATGTGATTGGGACCTCGTCTGCGGAGAACAAAGACTTTGTGCTTTCGCTGGGGGCGAATGAGCATATCGATTATAAGACTCAGCGGTTTGAGGAGGTTGCGAAGGACATTGATTTTGTGTTCGATACGATCAGCGCCGAGAACGCGGAGCGGTCGCTCGGCGGTCCTCAAAAAAGGCGGAACGCTGATCACGACGGCCGGGTTGAGTGATGCGACGAAGGAGAAGGCAAAGGTCGCGGGGGATTTTTGCGTTGGGGATGTCTGTACAGTCGGCGGGAGAGGATATGCAGCATATTGCGCAATTGCTGGAGGAGGGGGAGGTGCGGTCGGAGATCATGAAGGTGTTCCCGCTGGCGCAAATGGCGGATGCGCATCGCCTGGTGGCGACGGGAAGGGCCAGGGGAAAGGTGGTGGTGGTTACGGGGTAGGCTGGATGAAGGTGGCGGTGGTTACGGGGTAGGCTGGATGGACGGTTATTGTGGTGATAAAATAATTCTTACTTTTATGGCGGCGATTGCTGAAAAATCAAAATTGCTGCCATGTAAATCAGAGGAGCGACCCCAACTTAGTGCCAGTGCGTTTAATTGTCTTTTTGACAGCTATAAAAACCGTGTTTATGGATACGTACTGGCCATTGCTCATTCTCCTTATGCTGCGGAGGAGATCACCCAGGAAATCTTCATCAAACTATGGTTATGCCGGGATCTGCTGCAGGAGGTAGAGAACCTGGACGGGTATATTTTCACGATCGCGCGGAACCGGACCTTGAATTATTTGCGTAAGGCGGCTTATGATATGCGGCTGCTGCGGGAGCTGCGGGAACAGTCCAATCCTGCGCAGGCGCGGCCTCAAAACAATAATGTAGAGGAGCGGGCGCTTGTATGGAGTATGATCAGCTGCTGCGGGATGCACTCTCCGAGCTGATGTCCGCAACGGCGGCTGGTCTTTCAGCTGAGCCGTGACAGGGGATTGAATCATGAGCAGATCGCGGCGCAACTGCATCTTCCCGGAATACGGTTAAGAATCATATGGTAGAGGCGCTTCGGTTCATCCGGAGTTATCTTGGCCAGCATGGGTCGGTGCTGGCGCTGATTTTTTTCCTGCTGCATTAGTCCTTCTTTTCGTTCCGGGTGTCTTGCTGGTATGGACTTTTCATCTTCACAACGTTTAAGGGAGTTATTTGACCGCTATCTGCGGCGGGACCTGCCGTCTGCGGAGGTCGAGGAACTGGTATCGCTGTTGCAGCGGGCTGATGCGGAGGAGGCGTTGTCCGGTTCGATGCGTCAGATATGGGAGGAGCTGAAGTCCAGGCCGGTTGAATATGCGGTAGATTGGGATCGGATGTACAGGCGGGTTACGGCACATGATACGGGATGGCGAGCAGGGATTTGGCGGGTCTGGGGGTGGCGGGCGGCCGCTGCGATTTTTATTGGGCTGGCGGGGTGGATGGCTTATTTATCGGTGACTTATCGGCGGCCGGTCACGGCCGGGGCCGGGGGGGCTGTGGCGGTTGTGAAGAAGGATAGTGCTGAGCGGGTCGCGGAGTTGTCCTGGGAGACCGTGGAAAACAAGAAAGTTATTCATTTGCCGGATGGGAGCATGGTTATTCTGAATAAACATAGCCGGCTAGCGTATGGATCGCGGGAGGTAGTACTCAATGGGGAGGCATATTTCGATATTGTGCACCGGCCGGATCAGGCTTTCCTGGTACGAACGGGCAAGATCGTGACGCGGGTGCTGGGAACGGCTTTTAACATCAAGGCTTATGCGGCGGAGAAGTCGGTCGAGGTGACGGTGGATCACGGCAAGGTGCAGGTATTGAAGGGCGGGAACAGTATGGGGATGCTTTCGGACAAGCAGCAGATGCGGTTTGACGCGGGAGCGGAGGTTGTTCATGCGGAGAAGGTCAGTCTGAAGACGGTGATGGCGTGGAAGCCGGCAGAGATCAGTTTCGACGATATCACAATGCAGGAGGCGACGCGGCGGATCGGGGGACGGTTCAGGGTGGAGTTTGATTTTGTCAATCCGGCGCTGAAGGATTGCCGGATCACTGCTACATTCTATATGGAGGATGATCTGGATCAGATCATGACGGTGATCTGCGGGGTGAATCAATCGCGGTGGGTGATTGAAGGAAGTACGGTGAAAATCGACGGGAAAGGGTGTAATTAACAAAACATCCCGGGTGGAGCCGGGATGCGGGTTGTTTTAAACAATAATGGTGTAACTATTTAAAACTTGCCAAAACTATGGAATTTTCATTTCCACAGCTGGGAATTATGCGCGTATTTCCGGCTGTCCGTCCTGCTCATTACAAAGGTTGGATTATGAAGCTAACTTGCTTGCTTGTAGCGATGGGGTGCACCGGGATGCAGCTGCTGATGGCCAATACCGGTAAAAGTCAGGAACTCAATGAGGTAAGAGTTTCGTTGGAGCTGAGGAATGAGCCCTTAAGAACCGCATTTACGCGAATCGAGCACCAAACGGATTTCCGGTTTGCGTATAACCGGCAGCTTATCGACAAATCAGGGAGCGTAACGATTACGCGCGGGAGTTATACTGTCGAGAAGGCGCTGGAGTTGGTGCTCGCCAACACCCGGTTGTTGTACCGGCGGGTCAGCAACAAGATCATCGTATACCGGGCCGATGACTCGACGGCGGGGCGCACGCCGGTGGAGCTGAAGGCGTTGATCGCAGCGCAGACGGGCGGGACGATCAAAGGGAAGGTGACGAATGAGAAAGGTGAACCGGTTGTCGGGGCCTCTGTATTGTTGTCGGGCGTTGACAGAGGTACGATGGTTGATCTCTCGGGCAACTATTCTATAACAGGGATAAAACCCGGCAACTATACTATCCAGATCTCGGCAGTAGGTTTTCAACCGGTTACCAGGTCCATTGCGGTCGCAGAGGGGCAAACGTTGGAATTGAATTATCAATTAAAGGCCGGTAACAGTTCGCTGAATGAGGTTGTGGTAACCGGTTATTCGCGGCAAAGCAAGCGGGATGTGACGGGTGCCGCTTCTACGATCTCGGCAGATGTGATCGCACAGACACCGGTGACCAGTGTGGAGAATGTCCTCCAGGGCAGAGTAGCGGGGGTTAGCGTGGATGAGCAGGGAGGTCCCGGTCAGTCGCAGACGATACGGATCAGGGGCATCGGCACGTTGGGGAATAATGATCCGCTATATGTAATAGACGGGGTACAGGTGAGGGTGGGTACCGCCAATCAAAGTCAGAATATTTCGAATCTGCTGGACCCAGCGGAGATCGAGAGCATAACGGTGCTCAAAGACCCATCGCTGATCGCGATGTATGGATCGGAGGGGAGCAATGGCGTGATCGTCATTACGACGAAGACGGGAAAACTAGGTGGACCGAGACTGGAATACAATACTTATGCGGGTGAGGAAGCGCCCATCAAGCTGCCGAAGATGATCACGCCGCAGCAGCAGGCGAATGCGTTGTATAACTCCTATATCAATTCGAGTCCGACGGAAAGCCCGCAACCGACGACCTTTTATGGCACCGGGACTACCCCGGTTTTGCCAGACTATATTGTCGAAGGCAGTAACGCGAATGTAGGGGTCATGGCCGGGGACCCCGCGGCCAATCCCGCGCTATACAACCTGGAAAATTACCGTATCCTGAAGGCGAACCAAGCAGGGACTAATTGGTGGAAGCTGCTGTTCAAGCCGGCGCTGACGCAAAACAACCAATTAAGCATCAGCGGTGCGACAGACAAAAGCAACTATGCTATCTCGATGGGATATCTCAATGATCAGGGTACGTTGCTGAATTCTTATTTCAAGCGAATTTCGCTGCGGGTGAATACCCAATTCAAGGTCAAGCCCTGGTTAAGGGTTGGGGAAAATGTCGATCTGGCTTACAGCACGTCTAATACGGAAAGCCGTACGGGGGGAAGCAATTTTGGCAGCAATTTCAACAATGACATCGCAGCGTTGTATGAGCTGTCGCCGCTACTGCCGCTTTATGATATACAAGGTAATCTGGCGGGAACAAAGGGAACGTCGGTGCTTGGTGGCAGCAATCCATATACCAGCCGGTTCTATTCGACCGCTTCGAAGAGTTATAGCGAGTCGATGCTGGGGACGGCATACGCGGAGGTCGAGCCGATCAAGGGGCTGGTCTACACGAACCAGATCGGGTTTCAGTTCGAGCCCAATGAGTATCACTATTACGAGCCGGCGTTGTTCCAGGAGCCGCTTTCGGATACGATCAATTCCTTTGGCGAGGGCAGCGGCTATTATACAGACTGGCGTTGGCTGAACAAGCTGGCCTATTCGATAACGATCAATAATATCCATCGGATCACGGCGTTTGCGGGTTATGAGGCGAGGCAGTACGTCAACCGAAGTAGTTTTGCGTCTACAGGGAATATCGGCTACCCATCCAGTAATACGGAATATCTGGGCAACGGAAATACGGGAAACGCGGCATATGTTGCCCCGGGAGTCAGCGGCGGTGGAGACACGTACACGAGCGCTTCGGAGTTTGCCAACGTGACCTATGCGTGGCTGGATAAATACTTGTTTACGGCTACCGGCCGGCGGGATGGCTCCTCCAAATTTGGCCCTGACGACCGGTATGGAAATTTTGGCGCGATCAGCGGTGGATGGCGGATCACGGGAGAAAAGTTCATGGATAAGCTGGTGTGGCTGGATGACCTTAAGCTAAGGGCGTCGTACGGGTCGACGGGGAATGATGCGATCGGTTCCGGGCTTTATCTTGGGACGTTGTCTTCGGGACCGTTTGGAAGCTATGATCTGGCAGGAACGAACACCACATCCATGACGGGTTATTTCCCCTATCAGCTGGGCAATCCGGATATACATTGGGAAAGCAATATCACGACGAATGTCGGCTTCGATGCGGCGTTGTTCAATAACAGGCTAACGGGCAGCTTCAACTGGTACGATAAGGTGACAAAGGGGCTGTTGTATGCGCCGCCTTCGCCCGGGACGGCGGGCTCTGCCTTATCGCCGATCGAAAATGTGATGAACTTTACGAACAAGGGTGTTGAGCTGGAAATGGGATATGCGGATCATATCGGCCCGGTCAAATTCGACATGGCATTTAATGTCGCTACTTACCGCAGCAGGGTGAATTATATCGATGGGGTCCTGGGCGATTCGATCGCGGGCGGTTACTATGGGTCGGGTGATCATAGTTCGCTGACGCAGGTCGCGATCGGAAGGCCGGTATCCAGCTTCTACGGGTTGATCTTCCAGGGATACTATCAGAATGCGCAGGATGTGGCGGCGCATGCAACGGAATCATTCCTGGGAATTACGGCCTCCAATGCATTGGGCCACTCAAAATACAAAGACCTAAATGGAGATGGGGTGATTGACACGCATGATCAGACTTATATCGGAAATCCAAACCCAAAGTTTACTTACGGATATAACCTCAACTTATACTTTAAGGGATTCGATCTGGGGATATTTTTCCAGGGTGTTTATGGAAACAAGATCTACAATCTGGCCAAGACGCTTACGATGTATCCGAATGTTGCGATTGCAGGACAAGGCGGCCTGGTGCAGGGATCGCTGGATACGTGGACGCCATCCAATCCGAATGCCAAACTGCCGATCTACTCGCAGGATCTCAGTGTGAATGACGTCTACGCTTCCAATCATTTTGTTGAAAACGGTTCGTATCTGAGGGTCAAGCAAATGCAGCTGGGGTATACCTTTCCGAAGATCAAGGGGATCAGCCGCTTGAGGGTATATGTGCAGGCCTATAACGTTTTCACCTTTACGCATTACAGTGGTCTAGACCCGGAGGTCAACGATGGAGCGCCCAGCGATCTGGGCATCGATTACGGGACGGCATATCCGATCTCGAGGAAGTTCCTGTTCGGGGTTAACCTTGGGTTATAAGATCACAACAAAAAAGACATTTATATATGAAAAAGATATTTTTTCCGATTGCTGCCACTGCGATTATATTGATCGGCGGATCTTGCAGCAAGACCTTTCTAAATGTATCCCCGCAGGGGAACTCGTTAACGGCGAACAAGCTTTATAATGCGGCGGGAGTTCAGCAACTATTGGTCGGCGCCTATCATGATCTGACCGGGATGGATGTGAAGAGTACCTGGTGGAGCACGGCGGGGACGAACTGGATCTGGGGCGATATTACTTCAGGTGATTGTTATGTGGGCGGAACAGGGGGCGGAGGACTGCCGGCCGGGATCCCGGATGCGCTGAATATCGAGAACTACCAGGTGTTGCCGACAACGAGTTTTGTTGACGCCAAGTGGACGGCGGATTATGATGGTGTTGCGAGGGCCAATGCGGTGATCATCGCGGCGGGGAACGCCACGGATATGGATGCTGCGCAGAAGACGGAAGCGGTTGCGGAGGCCCGGTTCCTGCGGGGACATTTTCATTTTGACGCCAAGAAGCTGTGGAATAATGTCCCCTATGTAGATGAGACGGTGACGAATTTCAACAGCCTGCCGAATACAACCAGCATCTGGCCCCAGATAGAAGCGGATTTCCGGTTTGCGTTTAACAATCTGCCGGTCACGCAGTCGCTGCCCGGGCAGGCGAACAAATGGGCCGCGGCCTGTTATATTGCGAAGTGCTATATGTTCGAGCAGAACTATACTGCGGCAAAGGCCTTGCTGGATACGATCATTGGCAGTGGGGCGAATTCACAGGGGGTGGCGTATGCGTTAACGGCCTGCTATCATGATAATTTCGACGCCGCTACGGAAAACAATTCGGAGTCGGTTTTGCAGATCGAATTCTCTGTTGACCAGGCCAGCATACCGATCAACTCGAATGTCGGGGAGACCGGCGTTTCTCCGCTGTACTATCAGGGTTCCGATGTGTATTATGGATACTGGAAACAGCCTTCATTCAACTGCGTCAATGCGTTCAAGACGGATGTCAATGGGTTGCCGATGATGGACGCATCGGGGAATGATACGTCGAATGTCACGAATGTGACAAATGATGATGGGATTTCGTCTTCGACCGCGTTTGTTCCCTATCAGGGTACAATCGATCCCCGGCTGGACTGGTCGGTTGGCCGTCGGGGAGTGCCGTTCCTCGACTGGGGGGTGGACCCGGGTCAAAGCTGGATCTATGATCAGGCGTTTGGCGGCCCGTACCTCAACATCAAAAATATGTATAAGCAAAGCGAAATGGGCATTGCCTACAATCCTTATATTGGGTATGACTATGAGGGGAATGGGGCGGTCAACTACAATATTATACGTTATGCCGACGTACTGTTGTGGGCGGCCGAGTGTGAGGTGGAAGTTGGGAAGTCTGGAGCAGGCGAGGGCATATGTCAATATGATCCGGTCACGGGCGTTGAACGGGTGTACCGAAACGATCGACAATTCCACAGGATTTCCATCGGCGAATTACAGCATGGGACTGTATAATTCGACCTGGACCAATCAGTCTTATGCACGGGATGCGGTACGATTTGAGCGGCGCCTGGAATTTGCCGAAGAAGGTCATCGGTTCTTTGACCTGGTGCGGTGGGGGATTGCAGCGGCGTACCTGAATGCATACGAGCAAGTTGAGCAGACGCGCGGCGTTGGGTGTGTGTTGTCCGGAGCGACTTTTACGGCTGGGAAAAATGAGTATTTACCGATCCCGCAGCAGGAGATTGTCCTGAATCCGAAGCTGCAACAAAACGCGAACTGGTGATGCGGATGGATAGGATATGGTCAATTGGGATTTGTTTCTTTTTAGGTTCGCACTGTTGGGCCGGAGGCGGACATAAGTTTTATGTGGAATCGGTGGCTGAAGTCAATCGACTGACGCTGGGCCCGGGCGACTCGGTTTTCTTTCGGGGCGGAGAGACTTTTGACGGGACCGTACGGGTGCATTCGTCGGGGGGACCGGGACGTCCGATTTGGATCGGGAATTATGGGCGTGGCGAAGCGACGATCAACGGCGGTGACTCATCGGGGTTTGTCTTGTATGATGCGCGATGGGTGGTGATTAGGGGGTTGCGGCTGGTCGGGGCGGGGAGGAAAACGGGGAATGTAAAAGATGGTTTGCAGGTGGATGACTGCGAACATATACGGGTGGAATGCGTGGATGTCAGCGGATTTCAGAAGACCGGAGTATTCGTGTATGGGTCGAAGGATGTGATTGTGGATGGGGTGTATGCGCATGAGAATGGCGCGGCGGGGATTTCGGTTGAAGGTCCTTATGACCGGAAGACGGGGTCGCGGGATCTGAAGATCTTGAATTGCCGGGCGGATGATAACCCGGGTGATCCGACCAATCTCACCAATCATAGCGGGAACGGAATTGTTTGCGGACATTGTACTCATCTGCTGATCGATCATTGTTCGGCGACGAATAATGGCTGGGACATGCCCCGGATCGGGAACGGTCCGGTGGGGATCTGGTGTTATGAAGCGGACAGCGTGACGATCCAGCATTGCCTGGCTTATCGCAATAAGACGTCGGTTGGGGCTGCTGATGGGGGTGGATTCGATCTGGATGGCGGAGTGACGAATTCGGTTATCCAGTATTGTTTGTCCTATGGTAATCAGGGGAGCGGGTATTGTATCTTTCAGTACTGGGGCGCCAGCCCGTGGCATGACAATGTGATCCGGTGTAATGTTAGTGAAGATGACGGATTGGTTTCTGATTCAAAGGCGGGAATGTATGTCTGGAACAGTTCAGGTGATTCGATGCAGTTTTATAACTGTCGGGTGTACAACAATACGGTGTACAATACGCATGAGGCGGCGTTGAGTTTTTCGACGACGAGTGCGAGGCGGGGGTTTGTGTTCAGGGGGAATATTTTTGTGGGAGCGGATAGTCTGATCAGGGGGAATCGGGGAACGGATATCTTTGAGGGGAATGACTGGTGGGTTCTCGGGGTGCCGGCCGGCCGGTCGGAAAGACCCGGGGATGCGGGGTTGACGGGGTTTTTTGTGAAACCGGAGTTCAGGAATCCTGGTGGGACGATGGTGAAGGATATCCGGGGTTTGGCGGGGTATGATAAGTATCAGGTTTTGGGTCCGGCGGTGTTGAGGGGAGTCGGGGCAGCTTTCGGGGCGAAATTTTGACTGACGGGGAAGTCGCGAGGAGTTCGGACCGACGGATGTTCGCGGCGGGGTATCGGTGCGGAGGGAATTTCAATTTGTCTATGCAAATAAGGACAGGAGTTATTCACATTTTCGCGGCGGTGTCACTGCTGGTGATGGCGGGGGTTGCGCCGCCGGCCTGGGGAGTAATGATCTTTGAAGAATCTGGTCAATGGCTGGATACGGACGGTCATTTTATCAACGCACATGGAGCGGGGGTTTTATTTCATGATGGGGAGTATTATTTGTATGGTGAGATCAAGAAGGGCAAGACAAAGTTGGTGCCGGGGCAGGATTGGGAAGATTACCGGGTAGTTGCGGGCGGAGTGTCCTGTTATTCGTCGCGGGACCTGGTGCATTGGAAGAATGAGGGGGTCGCGCTCGCGCCGAATCCGGCGGATACAGCGAGCGATCTGTATATCGGGCGGGTAGTCGAGCGGCCGAAAGTGATCTACAATCGAGTGACGCGACAATATGTGATGTGGATGCATATCGACCGGGATGATTACGGATATGCGCGGGCGGGAGTGGCGGTGAGCGAGAGTCCAAGAGGGCCGTTCCGATATTTGGGGAGTGTGCGGCCGAACGGGCAGCAGGTGCGGGATATGACGTTGTATCAGGATGAGGACGGGAGGGCGTATATCGTATATGCGTCGGAAAACAACAATACGATGCAGGTTTGTCTGTTGGCCTCGGACTATCTTTCGCCGACAAAAGTATACAAGCGAATATTGATCGGGGAACGGCGAGAGGCACCGGCGGTGTTCAGGGCTGATGGTAAATATTATTTGATTACCTCCTTGTGCAGCGGCTGGGACCCGAACGCGGCGCGGGTCGCGGTGGCGGATAGTGTGCTGGGTGACTGGGTTCAGGGGGGAAATCCATCTGTAGGGCCGGATTCAGCGACGACATTTCACTCCCAGAGTACATTTGTATTGCCGCTGGGCGGGGATCGCTTCCTGTTTATGGCGGATCGGTGGAATAAGACAGATTTGGAAAAGTCGGGATATTTGTGGCTGCCGTTAACCGTGAGGAATGGAAGCGTGAAAATCAGCGATGAAGAGACCCGGCGGGTCCAGGTCGGACAGTTGGCATTGGTCAATTATAGTGTGAATATTTGGGCGGATGAGCCCGGGGGCAGTTCCTATATCCGGTTCTATGATTCTGCTGACCGAAAGCTGCTGGAATTTTCGGTTCCGGTGAATGACACGGGGAAATGGGTGGAGACAGGAAACTATGTCGAGACGCCGGTAGGAACAAGTTATGGGATGATCGGGGTGGAGGGGGTACGAAAAACAAAAGACTGGAAGGTCGAGCCGAATATCGGGGAGACGGCGGCGGCGCACGCGCCGGGGTGTGATCTGAGACAGTATCTTAAGTCGTTTTGGAAAAGCGACACGATCTACAATGAGACCCTGTTGATGTACCCGGAGGAGGGCCGATTGCTTTTTGAACCTGATCGGATTTTGTCGGTGCGGAGTTTTGGATTGGATACGGTATTTAAGCGGGGGGTGGATTATGCAGTCGAGGGGCGAAGGCTGATACGGTTGGCGGGTTCGAAGATGCCGTCCCGGGCGCCTGCTTCGTTTGAGTCCAAGGATCTGGCCTGGTACAACCTGCAATCTCAGTGGGTGGTGGTGACCTATACACATCGCGATGTCTGGGCAGGTCCTGTGCCGGAAGGCAAGGGGGACCGGCTACCGCGGTTGTTGGGGCGTCTTCGCGCGGGCAAACCCGTGACGATCGTGGCGTATGGGATGAGTATTACTCGAGGATTGAATGTCAGCGGGTATGACGGGGTGAAGCCGTATATGCCGACCTATATGGATCTTTTTGCTACCGGGTTGCGATGGCGGTATCCGCGCGCTTTGATTGGGCTTTATAACGCGGGGCTACCGGGTTCAGCGGTGGACTGGGGGGCGAAGTATGTTTCGTCTTATGTGACACCGCTCAAGCCTGACCTCGTGGTGATCGACTTTGGGATGAACGATTTCTGGCGGATGCGGCCGGCGGAGTTTAGGGATTCGGTAAGGAGTATTATCCGGCAGGTAAGGGCGGTCCGGCCCGAGACGGAGATCCTGCTGCTGGCGAATATGAAATTTGATCCGGACTATGTGTTGGATTCGGACCCGAATAAGGGGTTTTATACCGGGAACCTGGCGGGGTATCGGGATGTGCTGGCGGGGCTGGAAGGACCGCGAGTAGAAGGGAAGGTGGCCGGGACGGGCGTGCAAGGAGCAGGAATAGTCCTTGCCGATATGACGACAGTGAGCGGCGTCCTGTATAGTCGGAAAAAGGCGAAGGACTGTATTGTTAATCCGCTGCACCCCAACGATTATCTGGCGAGATGGTACGCGCAGGTCATGCTGGCTACTGTGCGGGAGCGCCAAAAGCTGACTCCGCACAATTAAAGTGCTTCAATGGATAACCGCGTTGCTTTTTCTTTCTTATTGTATTCGTAAACCATTACATAGCCTTCCTTTGCCGGGAAAATGTTGATCACGCTGTTTCCGTCTTTACGCGGGACAGAACGCGCCATTTTATTTTGACTGACGTTGTAAATGTCGATGCTCTTTTCAGAATTGATGACCAGATAATTGGAGCGCGTGTCCGGATTGGGAACTGTATAATAACTGCGCGGGTCCACCAGGGAGAGGGGATATGCGCAGAACTGGTAGGGTCCCGTCGTCTCCGGAACGGTAGTTGCGAGGGATAGCTTCCCGGCCGCATCCTGTCGGATCAACAAAACGTCTTTGAATGCATATTTGTGAAGACCGCCGCCAAGGTAGAGGAATGGAGGCAATACGAGCGGCGACAAAACAACACCCCAGGCCAGGCCACCCCAGCGGAACCGGCGTTTGACGCCACAGGCGGCAAACCAGGTGTTGCCATTGAAGTCTTTGAAGGAGCGTTCGACGTTGGCATACAGGTTGGGTTCTGCGAAAAGCCCTTGGTTGTCGACAAACGTTTGGGAACCGTCGGACCAATAGGAAAAGGAAGCCTGGATATCCTTCTTCGAATGGCCGTTGAGGTTGATGGTGAATACGCCGTCGTAAGGGCCGTGGCGCAAGTTGTTACCGGTCACGAATTTATTACCGTTTTTGGGGTCGATGATCATTCCCGAGACGAAGGGTTTTCCGGTGGCTGGATCGTTCTCAAAAGCGAGCGCCTTTAATGAATTGCCTTTCCTGTCCTTCAGGATGAATTTTGGATAAGTCGTGGAATCCTTTGTGTTAAAGCTCAGAATTTCGAAGCCGCCTTCCTTCATTTCGTCCGTTTTCTTGACGAGCAGGTCTATTTCCGTTCCGGAGGTCAGCATATCGAAATCAGTGGCGTCTTCCCGGACCTGGTTTTGCCAGATGGTTTTGCCGGCGGTGTTAAAAACGAGCAGGTTGTTGCGGCTATCGTCCCCGTAAAAGCAGGCGAAACCTTTGCCGGTGATGTTGCTCAGCTGCAGGGGGTGTTTGAGCCTGCCGTTGCCGTAAAGTCTTGTGCGGTAGTTGCCGGTGTACACATAGTCGGATTCCGGCTTGATATCCATGGGGGTCGTATTGACGCCGACGATCTTTCCGTTGAGGTCTACGAATTGGGTGAAGAGCGCGGTTTTGGCGTTGGAGGTCTCTTTTCTGAAATCCTTCCCGTTGCGGAATTCCTTGCCGACGAAGTTACTCTTTATATAGGCCAGGCAGAGAATGTCCTGCTCAAAGGCGACTTCCTTCAGGTCGAGGTGTTCCTGCCGGAATTCCACTTTGCCGATGTCGTTGAGATTCTCATCCATAATGGATAGGCGATAGTTGAACGAATCGGCGCTGCTTTTCTCGAGGGTGGTAAAGAACAGGTAACCTACCAACTTTCCATCCTGCAGGATGGCTGCAAGTTGAGAGGAAATGTCTTCTGAGACTTCCTTAAAAACTTTGGTTTGGGCGTGGGTGTTGGTGGCGAGGACCAGGAGTAACAGGGCGAAGAACGTGTTTTTCATGCAGGTGATTATTTCTTTTCGAAGTTTTGAGCGAATTCGCAGTACATGCTGCCGGCGTTGTCGGCGGCGAACGTGTGGGCTGCTTTTGACCGGTTGCGGTCGGAACCGTCGGGATCGAGGGCCAATGTATAGAGGAAGCTCTTGAGACCGCGTTCGGGACTGGCGAGGTTATTCCAGAATGCGCCGTTCCCGATTGTCTCGCAGTATTGGCGGAGGTTGTCTCGCGGCATCTGCTCGAAGAGTGTCTGGAGGGAATAGTAATCGCGGGAGATATATTCCTTTTGAACGATGCCGATGGCGTTAAAGCGGTTGAGGTTCCGGTCGGCAAAAAACAAACCATAAAATATATTGCTGACCATAAAATCATACCAGGGGTCCTTATTGCCCTTGTCTTTTGAGAGGAAGATGCGGTAGAGGCAGGGCGTGAGGGTGCCGGAGGAATAGAGGTTCCAGATCAGCATTTTGTTTGCATGTTCGCGAAGGGACGGCGGGATCGGCGTCAACAGGGGGCGAGCGGACGACCGGCTCCGGGTGCGGGTGTATCGTTCGGGGCAGTCAGGGTGGGTCTTTAATGAGTCTTCCAGCGTCGTGGTATCCGAAAAATTATAATTGCGGGTGGATAGGCCGTGCGAGTGGCGGGTGGCCCAACTGTCATCGAATGGAAGCTGGTATGCCGTGAAATAGTCGCGCAGCTGCAGGTGAAGGTGTTGGTGGTATTCGTCGTCGGAACTATCGAGATGGAGAAAATATCGCGCGTCAAAGGTGATATTACATTTCAGGAGCAGGATGATGGCCAGCGAGTCGGCTTCGGATTCGTGGAAGCGTTGGTGACGGCTGCGGCTGAATGAGAAGGCTTCCAGGACCTTTTGGAGCCGGGTGAGGCGGTCATACCGGGAGCTGAGAACGGCGTTGAGGGATTGTTTGTATTCGTCGGAGCTCAGCCAGGCCGCGCGATCGCGCATCGCGTTTTCCGGATGGTGGAGAATGTTGTGGGACATCTCGTGAGCGATCGCAAGGGCCAGCTCTTCGCGGGTTTGGGAGAACGTGATCAGACCGAGATTGACGGCGAGGACGTTGTCGCCCAGTGCGTAGGCGTTGACGGATGGGTTTCTGTCGAGCAGCAGCAACGGGTCGACCGGGATCAGGTCGCGGTTGGCGTCTGCGATCTGGCGGACAATGGCGGCGATATAGGGATATACTTCCTGATCGTGGACATAGTCGTCGTTGGCGATGGCAGCAAGCAGAAAGTCGGTGCGGCTGTCGTATATCTCTTTGTATTGGCGCTGACCGTCTTTATCCCTGAAGAGGGTGGGGCAGACCCAGGCTTTCTTTCAGGGAGTCCTTTTGTTTCTGATAGTATAGGTGGGACAGGTCCTGATAGTTATACAGGCTTTGGTCCTGAGCGGAAGCGGTTTGGAGCAGGCTTACCAGGATACAGAGCAACTGGATTTTAGCGCGGGACATTGGCGGATTGACCTTTTGAGGTAAATTAACGACAAAAATTTGAAAATATTGGATAACTGGAGCGCGGATTGTGGCCCGGGCTGTGCGAAATTATCTCGTGAGGTCTTGAAGACCCACGGCGCCGGAGAGACCGGTTATGCCGCTGGCTTCCAGGAGCTTCAGAATCTGCAGGAAGGGGGCGTGGTTTTCAGCGAGGTTTGAAAAGTAGGTGATGCTCCATTCGTCGCCGGGGATCTGGATGATATAATTGGCGAAGCCGCAGGTGCTGCCGGAGTGGAAGAGGATTAGCCGGGGACTGGCTATTGATGAACCAACCGGCTGCATAGAAGGTGGCGGGTCTGTTTTCTATCGGGAATTGGAGATGGTGCAGCGTGGCGGGGAGATTGATGAGCCGGTTTAGTTGGAGGGCCCGGATCCATTTGCGGTAATCGGCGAGGGAGGTGTAGACCCCGCCGTCGCCCTTGGTAGCGCTGGTGACGCTCTGGTCCGAGGGGATGGTTGTACCGGTGCTGTCTTTGGCGTAACCCATTGCGCGGTGAAAAATGGACTGGTCTTTTTCATAGATGGTGGAATGGTCCATGTGCAGCGGAATGAAGATGTGTGTTTTAATAAAGTCGACGTAGGTCTCGTGGGAGGCGCGTTCGATGATGAGGGCCAGCAGGCAGAAGCCGGAGTTGCTGTAGCGAAAGCGGGAACCGGGTGGAAAATAAGTTGAATCGT
Source organism: uncultured Chitinophagaceae bacterium (assembly GCA_963846405.1). Lineage (GTDB taxonomy): Bacteria > Bacteroidota > Bacteroidia > Chitinophagales > Chitinophagaceae > Puia. Next base: position 457,441 of record CAWJVU010000003.1, read on the forward strand.
GGAGGCTTAGGAGCCTGAGCACGTCGGCGTCGAGGACTTGCGTGGTCTGGCTGTCGGGGATGAGCGATTCATAGTCTTCGATGCCCGAACTGTGGGTGAGCAGGTGGCGGATGAGGACATGATGGCCGATGGTGGCGGGGAGTTCGGGCAGCCAGCGGCCGATCGGGTCGTCGACGGTGAGACGCTTATCTTTATCGAGGAGAAGGATGGCCATGGCGGTGAATTGTTTTGTGAGGGAGGCCATGCGGAAGTTGGTGGTGGAGTCGAGGGGGATATTTGTATTCAGGTCGGCGAGACCGGCGGTGTTTTGGTAAAGGATTTCGCCGTGTTTTATAATGGAAAGGGCGATACCGGGTTGGTTGGCGGGAAGGGTATGAAAGAAGGAGTCGAGGCGGGTTGTCAGGGGGGGCTGGGCGTTTGTTTGGGATGGGAGGGATTGAGCGAGGGTTGGAACCCGACATATGATCACGAGACTAAGGACGATAAATTTTACGGTGAGGCGGTGATTTAACATTGGCGAGGATGATTTTATTTTTTTGAGAAGATAGGTTAGATTTGAGAATAAATAAGCCTTATCGGGATTTTTTGGATTTGCCGTTGGTTTGCACTACTCATCTTGGCGTCTTCTGTAAGGTCTTGAAGGGGAAATGAGTTCCTTTTAATTACTTAAATTTTTTTGTCATGGAAACGCCATTGAAAGGCGGCATGAGTGAGCTTGTGCTTGCCATTGGGAAAGCCAATCAATATTTCAAGGATCAGGCGCAGCGGCGGGTGAATACTTCGCTGACGTTAAGGAATTGGATTATTGGATTAAGGAATTACGGGGAATCATCGAAGAAGAGAGGCAAAAAATATTGTGAAGGCGTGAGCGTACGGCCGGTTTAGGGATGTTGGGTGGTGGGGTCCGTCGCGGGGGCCTTGTTGGCAGCACGGTTCATTTGTCTTTTGAGCTGCTGTTCCTGTTTCCATTGCGCGTAAGCTACTTGTTGGTCAGTCGTCAACAGCGCGTAGATTTTCCCGTCGGTATCCTGGTTGATTGCGCGGCGGGCCTGGTTATTGGCTTTTTTATCGGTAGAGGGGTTAGTGCGGAGGCTATCGAGGGCTATGTCGAAATTTAGCAGGACCATCCGGAGCTTAATGACCTGGTCCTCGGTGAGGCTGAGCTTTTTCTGCAACACAGTGAGCTGGCGGGCAGCCCTTATGGTCGGGGAAGCGGCCTGCTTCGCGGGAGCGGCATTATAACCGGGGTCGGTAGTGGTGTCCGTTGTTTGAGCGTAGCCGGAACAGGCGACCCCGATGAAGAGGGTTGCCAAAAGGAGGGATTGTTTCATTGCAGGCAAATATATATTAATCCCTGAGACTGAACCGCCGGCGAAAGGTTTAACGGTCAGTTAAAATCGTTTTTGGATTAAACTTTGGGGGTAGGACCGTATCCAACACCCCGGGTATATCACCGCCCGTCATGCGTATGAAAACAATCTTCAAGTTACTCAGTATTATTTTGGTGCTGGTGGGTGGCCATTTTATCCTTTCTTCTTTTATCTCCGGTGCTCCGTTGACACCGGTCCCGTATAAATTTCCCTGGCGGCAGGCGGGGTTGACAGAGCGGCAGGCCGCAGCGCATCTGCTGAGCCGGTTTACGTATGGAGCAACACCAGGTCAGATCGATGCGGTCGTACGTCAAGGGTTGGAAAACTGGTGGGCGCAGCAATTGGCGGCCGACCTGCCGGATGACTCGCTGGAGGCGCTGCTTCGGCCCTATGATGCTTTGCAACTCTCCAATGAGCAGGTGGTCAACCTTTACCCGAGGATGGGTCAGGTAGCGAAAATGGCGATACGGGACGGAGTGGTGGATAAGGACTCAATTAAGACGGATCGGAAGGAATACCGGGAGATGATCCGGGCGTATATGGCAGAGAAAGGGTACAAGCCGGAACAAGAGTTGTTCCGGCAATTTATTTGTCAGAAGATCCTGCGGGCTGCTTATTCGAACAATCAGCTTCAGGAAGTCATGACGGATTTCTGGTTCAATCACTTCAATGTGTCGATCACCAAGAATGATTGTGCGGAGTTTATTCCGGCTTATGAACGGGACGTGATCCGGCCGAATGCGTTGGGGAGTTTTGGGGACCTGCTGTTGAAGACGGCGAAGGCGCCCGCAATGCTTTATTATCTGGATAACTTTAGTAGCGCTGCTCCTGCGGAGGAAAGGGGAGTCGGGGCGCCTGTCGGGGGCGCGGATAGTGGGTTGGTGGGGCAAGCGAGGCGGGCGAGGGGTTTAAATGAGAATTATGCGCGGGAGGTGATGGAGCTTCACACGCTGGGTGTGGACGGCGGGTATACACAGGCGGATGTAACGGAGGCGGCGCGGGTGCTGACAGGTTGGACGGTTTATCCGATGAATGAGCATGTGCAGCGATTGATTACCCGGTTCAATCCGGATCAATTGGCGCGCAGGGGGTTTGTTCATGAGGGAGATTTCCTTTTCAATGCGAACCGGCATGATAACGGCGCCAAGACAGTCATCGGGCCATGTCTTTCCCGGCGGCGGCGGTTATGGGGAGGGCGTGGAATTGCTGAACATGCTGGCACATCATCCTTCCACCGCGAATTTCGTTTGCAGGAAGATCGCGGTCAGGTTCGTGCGTGACGACCCGCCGCAGAGTCTAATCGATAAGATGGCGAAAACCTTTCTTGCCAAAAACGGGGACATCCGGCAGGTGCTGATCACGATGGTAGCGGCGCCGGAATTCTGGAGCCCGGCAGTCGTCGGGGAGAAGACCAAAACACCGTTTGAGCTGGCGATCGGGGCGGTAAGGAGTCTCCATGCGGAGATCGATCAGCCATATCCGTTATATACGTGGGTCGAACGGATGGGGGAGAAAAAATATTATTATTCTGCGCCAACGGGCTTTCCGGATAAGAGTGCCTACTGGATCAACACCGGCAATCTGCTGAACCGGATGAATTTCGGGATTGCGTTGGCGGAGGGGCAGATCGGGGGGGTTAAGATCGATCTGGTTACGGGTTGGGTTAAGGGGATGAAAGCGGATACGATCAATGCCCAGGAAGTCGGGCTTGCGATCGGGTCGCCGGAGAATCAATTACGTTAACAACATCATTTTTATGGTAGTATCGAGAAGAGGTTTTTTGAAAAGTGGCGGTATCGCGTTGTTTGGGGTCGGCCTGATGGGCGGGATACCGTCGTTTATGGCGGAAGCGGCTGCCAGTGAGAAAAGCGGGGGACTTTATAAGCGAAAAAAGGTGCTCGTGTGTATCTTCCAGCGCGGCGCAATGGATGGATTGATGGCCGTCACGCCGTTTGGGGATGAATACTTAAAGGCAGCCCGGCCCAATTTATTTGTTGGCGATGGGATGATCGATCTCGACGGAAGGTGGGGGCTGCACCCGGGGTTGAAGGCATTCGAGCCGTTGTTCCTTGAAGGCAGGCTGGGGATCGTGCATGGGATTGGCTCACCGAATACGACGCGGTCGCATTTCGATGCACAGGATTATATGGAATCGGGGACTCCTTTTGACAAGGGAACGGCAAGCGGGTGGCTGAACAGGGCGGTGGGGTTATTGGGACACGATGGAATGACCCCTTTTGCGGCCGTGAGTCTGACGTCGGCGTTGCCCAGGTCCCTGTACGGTGATCATCCTTCGCTGGCGATCGGCAATCTGCAGGAATTTGCGATCCAGCTCAAGGGGAATCCGGCACTGGCCGCGGCGGCTGCCCGGAGTTTCGAGGATTCATATAACAAGGCGTCACCGGGGCTGCTGCAACAGACGGGGAGGGAAAGTTTTGAGGCCATGAAAATGTTGCAGGCGGCGGATGTTCGCAATTATCAACCGGCTAACGGGGCCGTCTATCCCAATTCGCCCCTTGGAGGGTCGATGCGGCAGATCGCGCAGCTGATCAAGATCGATGTCGGTCTGGAGGTCGCGTTTACGGAATCGGGCGGATGGGATACACATTTTAGCCAGGGGACGGATAATGGCGTGTTTGCGCGGAGCATTACCGATCTTGGCAACAGTATTGCGGCGTTTTGGAAGGATGTAGAGGCGTACCAGGATGAGGTCACGGTGATGACGATGACAGAGTTTGGGCGAACAGTGCATCAAAACGGGACTGGCGGCACCGATCACGGTCGGGCTTCCTGCAATTTCATCCTGGGCAACCAGGTGGCTGGCGGGAAGGTTTATGGGGATGTGAAGACGCTTGCCGTTGAGAACCTTGAGGACGGGAGGGACCTGCCGGTGACGACGGATTTCAGGAGTGTATTCAGCGCCGTTGCGGATAGACACTTAGAGATTGCGAATGATCGGGTGCTTTTTCCGGATTGGAATGGGGTTAAAATAGGAGTGATGCGGGGGTAAGGCATGGCGTTTGCGGGAATGTGGGTATGGAACAAGATCATTCGAGCCAGATCGGGGATAATATGGATTATACCTCTACGCTGCCTTTTGTAAAGGCGTTTATGACGGGGCTGGCGGTTGGTATTGCGGACACCATCCTTTGCCTGGCGTTTAATTTGCTGTGGCGGAAAGAGGGCACGGTGGGGTTCTTCTCTTCGGATTTTATCAGTGTCTCTTCCATTATTTTCGGGATCAATATTCTTTTTATCGTTATCGGCGTCGTTTATTTCGGGTTTCTCCAGGCGAGGATGACGGGGGAAGTGTTGTTTAGCGTAATTTTTGTGGCGCTGACCGTGATCGGGGTGATCGCGGCGATTCACGCGCACCGTTCTCCGGATCCGGGTCAAAATGCGCGGTTTCATGTCCTGTTGACTGGAATGATCGTTATTTGTGGGATTAGCGCAGCGATCGGGGTGCCCCTTCTTTATCATTCCCGGAAGTTCGGGCAGTATATACTTTAAGGCCGGCGCTGTTGTTCGTAGTGTGCCCGGCGCATTTCGTCTTCATCATCCATCTCGGGTCCTTTTTCTATTTTTCTCCAGTCGATCGTTCGATTGTATTTCTTCATGGCCATTTGGGCATCAAATACTTCCGGGGAGGGGAATACGAGGTTATAGGGCCGGAAGTCGGGTTTGTCTGTAAAGAAATCCTGGAGAAGTGTTGCGGTAGCGTCGTATTGGTTGACGTACGGGACATCCAGGATTGTATAGATCGTCCTGAGGATCGAGCCGAAATTGGCGTGGACATGGGAAGTATACCCGTGTTTGACATAGGGGCCGGCCATCATTAGGATGCTGCGATGGGCATCGATGTGATCGACGCCGCCCTGCGGGTCATCTTCCGTAATAATTACCAGCATATGTTTCCAGTAGGGCGTCCGGGAGAGGAAGTGTAAAATTCTTCCTACCGCCAGGTCGTTATCGGCGACATAAGAATGAATAAAGGGATAGCCGTCAGTAGGGCGGGGGCGGGCGGTATGGTCGTTCGGGACCTGCATGGTGATGAGGCGGGGCATTGTTGTTTTTACGGCCGTTTTGCTGCGGAGCCACATCCGGGTGAATTCGGATTCGAACTGGTCCATCCGGAATTGATCGGGGATATTGGTGTTGAAACCGGCATAATTGTGGCTGGTGCGGGGCCAGAGGGCTTTTTGCATTGGCACCATAACGGCGTGGGCGGATCCGGTGGCCGTGTCCATCCATGCTTCGCGGACATGGGCGGTCTCGTTTGCTTCACCGAAATTATAGAACGAGATATGGCTGCGTTCCAGCGCTTCCCACAGACCACCGCGTTCCGCGTAGTCTTCGGGGTCCATGCTGCCGGTTGAACCAGGGAATCTGCGGCCGGAAGCTTTGGAGAACAGTTTAGCGGTCTTATCGGTGTTGGAGTTCGCTTCTACCCATTCGTTTGGAATAACACCAAGCATCCAGTGGTGACCATGGATGGAAGCGTCGCTATCGCAATAATAGTTATCAGAAAAGGCGAATTGGGTAGCAAGTTTGATGTGGTTTGGAGCGATGTTCATATGACGCCAGGTTTTGTCTTTGACGACAATATTGACATCGAGGCCGAAGCGGGCGAGGGTCGAGTCGCCTTTGCCGGAGGGCAACTGGCCCAGGACTTCATCGTAGGACCGGTTCTCCTTTGTGATGTAGACAATATACCAGATGGGGCTTTTGCGGATCCCTTGCACCGGCGGCACGGGATTGCGGCCGTCGTCGGCGACCTCTGTCCGCACGAAGCTGTGGTCGATCGCGTGCTTCGTGTGGTAGAACAACTCTCCTTCGTCGGGGGTTTTGATCTTTTGAAAAGTGCCTAGCTGGATGTCACCGATGTAGGTTCCCTGGGGCGGGCGGATGAATCCGATTCCTCCGTTGGGGCCGGCGCCATAACCGCGGCAGGAGATCACATATAACGATTGCCCGTCATTGCTGAGCTGGACCTTTGAAGGGCCCCAGCCGGTGGGAATGAGGCCTCTGGTGGCGCCGGTTTCGGCGTCAATGACTGCGACGGCGTTGAAACCAAGCAGGGCGGCATATAGGGTCCGCTCATCTTTGCTGAGCGCCAGGCCGAAGGGAAGGAGACCCCGGTAATGATCGATCAGGCTATCAACGTGAATTTGGATAGTCGATACGATCCGGTGTTGGCGGTAGTCGATAACAGAAATATTGTCATTTGTGGCATTGGTCACATAGGCGAAGCGATTACCCACGACGATGGAGTTGGGGCTTGACCCGCCGACGACTTCTGCGCCTTCGACCATCTGACCGATCTGGAAGCCCGGTTTGTAGCGATCGGTCACGCGATTGGCGGTCAGGTTGATCGAATATACGGACATGGCTTCGGGGGCCAGCGGGTCGCCGACGCCGGGGATCTTTCTGCCCTGCCAGATATAGCCTTCTTTTGATTCTTTGGTGTCGTTCCCGTAGGGATGGAACGGAATGAGCATTTTGTCGAAGTTCTGTGCCGTCAGGTCAGGCAGCAGCGGATAGTCGTACATCCCGACGTTGGCAACAAAGGCGGTATGGTGATCGGGGCTGAGGGCGAGGCCGAAGGGTTGCCGTCCGGTTGGGATGGAAGCGGTGATCTTGCGGGTATTCAGGTCGATCCGGACCAGCCGGAAGTTGCCGCGGTCCAGGATCAGCAATTCATTTTCGCCGGCGTTGTATAGCAGATCGGATGTGAAGGAGTCCTCGTAGTCATTGGTGTCCGCGACTGGCGCTATGCCGGAGGCCTGAACGCGACCGTTAAGCGAGATGGAGTCCGTTTGTTGAAGCGTGGAGATATCGTAGGCGATAACTGAGCCGTCGTCGCCGCCGCTAAGCCAGACGGTCTTCGAATCGCCCGCAAAGGCTACGCCGAGAAATGAGCCATGCCGGAGCGGTGAGCGGATTTTTCCGTCATAGCTGGGGACACGGGTTGCGGCCAATGTGTTGTTGTCGATGATGGTAAATACGCCATTGTGCAGCGTAACGATCTTCGTGCCATCTGGAGAAATGGCCATGCCGAAGGGGTCATGGGTGATGCGGATCGTGCGGCCTGCCGGGGCGATGATGCGGCCGCTGGCCAGGATGCTTATTCCGGCGGTATCGAGATGTGCATATGCGTTTTTACCCGGGACAGTCAGGACGGAGTAAACGTGGTGTTGCGCCCGTATCGACAAGGACAGCAACAGGAAGGCGGGCAATATAAAACCTTTTGGGCTCATGCAGGCAAGTTTACGACGAGGTGGGTGAAAATCGGGACCATGCGTTAAGTTTTACAATTTATTAATCTGTACCCTGGAAACGCGGAGGCGTTTCGGCGGAAGGACAATCATAATCGCTTTGCCGGGAATGCGCTAATTTTATTGGGGGCGCATTCCGGGCATATTTAACTTTGGGGTATGAGGTCATTTTTCGTATTAGTGATTTTTGTTGTGTCTTCGGTGGTGCTTTGTCGGTGCAACAAGGGCGGCGGTGGCGGCCAAAAGACGGTTGACACGACCGCAACGCCGAAGGACACGCCGATCTTCAAGGGGGCGGATGTGAGTTGGTTGACGCAAATGGAAGATTCCGGGTTTAAATTCTATGATTCGGCCGGGGCGGCGATGGATTGCCTGCAATTGCTTAAAAGCCTGGATATCGGTGTTATCCGGTTGCGGGCCTGGGTGAATCCGGCCACGAAATACAATGGTACGGCAGATGTGGTGGCGAAGGCGGTGCGGGCAAAAAACCTCGGGCTGCGGATCATGATCGACTTCCATTACAGTGATACGTGGGCTGATCCGGGGCATCAGACGACGCCGGCTGCGTGGAGCGGTTTGGCTTTCCCTGCGTTGGCGGATACCCTATATAGTTATACGGTGTCGGTGTTGGACTCGCTGCAGGCGGCGGGGGTGGTGCCGAGTTTTGTCCAGGTCGGGAATGAGGTGGACAATGGGATGTGCTGGCCGGCAGGGGAGGCGGACTCGAGCATGGCGAATTTCGCCGCGTTGGTCAAGGCGGGATATCAGGCGGTCAAGTCGATCAATGATTCGATCAGGGTCATCGTCCATGTGTCGAACGGGTATGACAGTGTGCATTTTCAATGGTTGTTCGATGGCCTCAAGTCGAACGGTGCGAAATGGGATATTATCGGCATGTCGTTGTATCCGTCTGCGGGGTCCTGGCAAGCTTACAATACGGAGTGTTTTGCCAATATGAACGATATGGTCGCGCGGTATGGTACTCCGGCGATGATTTGTGAAGTAGGCATGCCGGAGAATGAGGCGGGTACCTGTAATTGGTTTATTACGGACCTGATCCACAAGGTTCGGGCGGTGAATGGGGGAAATGGATTAGGGGTAATATATTGGGAGCCGGAGAGCTATGCGCCGTTTCTTGGATACGGACTGGCTGCGTTTGATAATACGGGTAAACCGACGGTCGCTATGGATGCTTTTGCAAACTAATTTTTCAGATGAGGATAATTATTGTTTTGTGTTGTTGTCTCGCCGCCCTGTCAGGGATGGCCCAACGGCAGCATCGGTCTTTGGATGACGGGTGGCGGTTCCATTTGGGGAATGCGGCTGATCCCGCAAAGGATTTCAATTTTGGGACAGTAAACATCTATTCCAAATCAGGTAAATCAGAGGGGACGGCGATTGCGCCGGGATTTAATGATTCTGACAGGGACTGGCGGGAGGTATCGGTACCGCATGACTGGGCGGTGGAGCTGCCGTTTGAGAATTCGCCGGATTTCGATGTCATGAGTCATGGGTATAAACCGGTTGGCGGCCATTATCCGGCTACGAGTATTGGCTGGTACCGGAAGCGGTTTATGGTGTCGCCGGCGGATTCCGGGGAGCGGATGGTGCTTCAGTTCGATGGGATATTCAGGGATTCCAAAGTATGGATAAACGGGTTTTATTGTTGCGCGAATGCGAGTGGATATAGTGGGTTCTCGGTCGATGTGACGGACTTTATCCGGTATGGCAAGGAAAATGTGCTGGTGGTGCGGGTCGATGCAACACAATACGAAGGATGGTTCTATGAGGGGGCGGGGATCTACCGGCATGTCTGGTTGAATCAGTATGATCCGGTGCATATTGCGGAGAATGGCTTGTTTGTGCATTCGGCGGTTCACGGGGCGACCGGGAAGGGATCGGGGGTTCATGAGACGAGCGGGAAGGGATCGGGGGAGAGTGGGCAGGCGGCGGAGGTGACGGTGGAGACGGTGGTTGTCAATGACCATGCGGCGCCTGCGGGGGCGGAGGTCGGGGCCTATTTGACCGATCGGGCGGGTAAGGTTCTGGGCAGGGGTGTCGCGCAGACCGTGAGGCTGGAGCCGGGGGAAAGCAGGACTGTGGTGGAGAAGATCACCGTGAGCAATCCGCTGTTGTGGTCACCGGAGCAGCCTTATTTGTACAGGGCGGGAGCGGAGATCCGATCGGCGGGAAGGTTGGTCGATGAAGAGAAGATCCGGGTGGGGATACGGACGATCCGGATCGATTCGACGGGATTGTATGTCAATGGCCGGTATACGAAGGTTAAGGGGGTATGCAATCACCAGGACCATGCGGGAGTAGGATCGGCGATGCCCGATTATTTGCAATATTATCGGGCGAGGTTGCTGAAGCAGATGGGGGTCAATGCGGTGCGGACGAGCCACAATCCGCCGACGCCGGAATGGCTGGACGCCTGTGACAGTCTTGGGTTACTGGTGCTGGATGAGAACCGGCTGTTGAACAGCGGGCCGGAATACCTGGACCAGTTCCGGCGGTTGGTGTTCCGGGATCGAAGCCGGGCGTCGGTATTTATGTGGAGTTTGGGAAATGAGGAAGGGTATGTGCAGACGCGGCCGGTAGGGCGGGAGATTGCACGAACGATGATGAGCCGGTTGAAGGAGTGGGACCCGACCAGGACCTGTACGTATGCGGCAGACGTGGCGAATGTCTATCAAGGGATAAACGAGGTGATCCCGGTGCGGGGATTTAACTACCGGATAAAAGGGGTAGAACCTTATCATGCGGATCATCCGGGTCAGCCGGTCATCGGGACGGAAATGGGAAGCACGGTCACGACGCGGGGAATTTATGAAAAGGATACGGTAAAAGGATATGTACCGGATGAGGATGTGACGGCGCCGTGGTGGGCGAATACGGCGGAGCAATGGTGGCCGATGGCGGCGAACGACAGTTGGTATATGGGCGGGTTCGTGTGGACGGGGTTCGATTACCGGGGCGAACCTACTCCCTATCAATGGCCGAATATCAGCAGTCATTTTGGGGTGATGGATATGTGCGGGTTTCCGAAAAATATATATTATTACTATCAGTCGTGGTGGACCAACGATGATGTCCTGCATATTTCACCGCATTGGAACTGGAAGGGGAAGGAGGGCCAGCCGATCCAGGTGTGGGTCAATTCGAATGCGGATCAGGTCGAATTGTTCCTGAACGGAAAGAGTCTGGGGAAGAAAGATATGCCGCGAAACAGTCATCTGGAGTGGACGGTGCCGTATGAAGCGGGCAAACTGGAAGCGATGGCGACGAAGAAAGGAAAACAGTTCTCCGCGGCGGTCGAGACGACGGGCGATCCTTATGAGGTAGTCGTGACTCCGTATAAGACGACCATACTTGCGGACGGGAAAGATGCGACGGTGCTGAATATAAGTGTAGTGGACAGGCAGGGCCGGGAGGTCCCGGATGCACAGACGGCGATCCGGTTCGCTGCGGCGGGGGATCTGCATATCATCGGGGTTGGCAATGGCGATCCGAGCAGTCATGAGGCAGACAAGGGGGAGGACAGCGTGGCGGAGCGACATTTGTTTAACGGGCATGCGCAGGTGATTGTGCAGTCGGGGGTGAAGCCGGGGATGTATCATTTTACGGCGTCGGCGGAGGGGCTGCAGGTCGGGGCCACAGACATCACGACGATCGTACCGGGCGTGCCGCATTCGGTGCTCGGGTGGAAGCCGGTCGGGGATAACGGGGCCGGTGGGATTGTGCAGATGGAAGGTGGTCCTGAAAGGGCGAAAATTCGGCCGGTAGAGAAGATGCTTGGAGCCGATATTTCTTTTCTGCCTGAGCTGGAGGCGCGTGGAGTGAAGTTTTCGGATAATAAAGGGGAGCGGGACGCGATCCGGATCCTCAAAGACCATGGGTTCAATTATATCCGGCTACGGATCTTCAATAATCCGGCGCGGGACAGCGGGTATTCGCCGCGGAAGGGCTTCTGCGATCTGACGCATACGATCCAGATGGCGAAGCGGGTGAAGGCATTGGGAATGGGGTTCCTGCTGGATTTTCACTACAGTGATTACTGGGCGGACCCGGGCAAGCAATTCAAGCCGGCGGCGTGGCGGGGAGAGGATTTTGCACAACTGCAACAATCGGTCTTTGACTATACGAAGATGGTGATGGATTCGCTGAAGGCGGCGGGGGCGCTTCCGGATATGGTGCAGGTCGGGAATGAGATCAATCACGGGATGATCTGGCCGGAAGGGAGTATCCGGCATCCGGATAGCCTGGCGAAGTTGGTCTATGCGGGGATCCTCGGAGTGAAGGAAGTCGATCCGGGTTGTCCGATCATGCTGCATATCGCGCTCGGCGGGCAAAATGACGAATCACATTTCTTTTTGGACAATATGCTGGAGCGGAAGGTGCCGTTTGATGTGATCGGCCTGTCTTATTATCCGAAATGGCATGGATCGCTGGCAGATCTAAGGTACAATGTGGATGATCTGGCGCGGCAGTATGGGAAGGATGTTATCGTAGTGGAATATACGCAGCGCAAGCAAGAGGTCAACGATATTGCGTTCTCGATCCCCGATGGGAAAGGAAAGGGGACTTGTATCTGGGAGCCGTTGAATACGTGGGAGCGAATTTTTGAAAAGGATGGGAAGGCGAATTCGCTTCTTTATCTGTATGATGAGATCAGTAAAGAGTTCGTGAAGAAGTGACTGGAGAAAATGCCAAAACCACTAATGCTTATGAATAGGAGAAAGTTTATCCGAAATTCCTCACTAACGGGGATGTCCCTGGCAACACTGGCCGCGGCGGGTTGTAATTCATCGGGCGGGTCGAAAGGTACCGACACGACCGCGTCGGCGGCGCCTGCGCCGCCGACCGAATTTGCATTGAACGAGGCCACGATCGATGTGCTGGAGCAGAAGATGCAGCAGGGCGTCTATACGGCGCGTTCCATTACGGAACTTTATTTGAAGCGGATCGAACAGATCGACAAGGCCGGACCGGGTCTCCATGCGGTCATCGAGGTCAATCCGGATGCGCTGGCGATTGCCGATCAGCTGGATAAAGAGCGGAAGGCCGGTACCGTTCGGGGCCCGATGCATGGGATACCGGTACTGGTGAAGGACAATATCGATACCGGAGACAAGATGATGACGACGGCGGGGTCGTTGGCGCTGGTTGGTCACCGGGCGGCGCAGGATGCCTTTATTATCGCCCAGTTGAGAAAGGCAGGAGCGGTGTTGCTGGGCAAAACGAATCTGAGCGAATGGGCGAATTTCCGGTCGACGCGGAGCACGAGTGGCTGGAGCAGCCGGGGCCGGCAAACCAAATGTCCGTATATCCTTGATCGCAACCCATCGGGATCAAGCGCAGGGTCGGGGTCGGGGACTTCGGCGAATCTGTGTACGGTGGCGATCGGGACGGAGACGGATGGGTCTGTCGTTTCGCCAAGTTCGGTAAATGGGTTGGTAGGGATCAAGCCGACGATCGGGTTGTGGTCAAGGACCGGTATCATACCCATCTCCGCAACGCAGGATACGGCGGGGCCGATGGCCAGGACGGTCAGGGATGCCGCGATCCTGCTTGGTGTACTGGCGGGCGTGGATGAAAAGGATCCGGTCACGAAGGGAAGTGCAGGGCATGTTCCCGGCGATTATACGAAGTTCCTTGATCTGCGGGGATTGAGCGGCAAGCGGATCGGGATTGAGAAGTCCTATCTGAAGGGGCATGAAGGTGTCGTGGCGTTATATAACGCGGCGATCGCGACATTGAAAGCGCAAGGAGCCACGGTTGTAGAAGTCGAGTTGATGAAAGAGATCAACCCGCTGGGAAAAGATGAGTTCATTGTGTTGGAATATGAGTTTAAAGATGGACTGAACAAATATCTTGCGCGGCACGGGCGCCGGGCTGCCGAAGAGCCTGGCGGATATCATTGCGTTTGACAAGCAGCATGCGGATACTGCAATGCCCTATTTTCAGCAGGAGACGTTGGAGACCAGTCAGGCGATGGGTGGTTTGGATAGTAAAGAATACAAGGCAGCACTGCGCCGGAGCACGAGCGCGAGGGGGATAATCGACCGGTTGATGAACGACCATCAATTGGATGCGGTGTGTTCGCCGACTAACGGGCTGGCCTGTTGTATCGATCTGGTAAACGGGGATTATGATACGGGGTTTTCTTTTTCGTCGCCGGCGGCGATGGCAGGGTATCCGCATATTACGGTGCCGATGGGAATGGTCCATGGGCTGCCGGTCGGGTTTTCGTTTATTGCGGGACCGTACAATGAGCCGGCGTTATTGGGGATGGCGTATTGCTTCGAGCAGGCGACGATGAAAAGGGTGGCTCCGTCTTTTGTAGCGGACGTGCTGATGTAGGTAAAAAGACGTAATTTAACAGCGAAGCAGGTTGATGATCCTGCTTCGCCGTGGCCGTTGTATAGGGAGAGTTAGAATTTATAGGAAAGGCCGATACCCAGGATATTGACGCCGTAGCCTAGTTCACCGAAGACGCCAAGGTTGCCGGCGAAATAGTAACGGGCGCCGGCGAAGACGGAAACGCCGAGGCCGCTGTTGTAGCTGCCAATGTTGCCGCCACCGGAATTGCCGTCGTTGTCGCTGTAGGAGAAATTGAGGTTGTCATACGGCGATCATGATACCGGCATACAGGTCGAGGTTTTCGACATTGAGGCCGGTGAAATGGTAGGCGCCGCGGACACCGAAGATGGAGTAAGTCCACTTTTCACTGTAGACATAACCGGCATCCGCGTAGCCGTATTTGAAGGTCTTGAAGCCCAGATAGCCGCCAAGGCTGATGACGCCGGGGCCTGCTTCCCAGATGCCGCGTTCGTAGGCGAGGCTAAAGCCCGGGCTTTGGGTGCCGTACGTATAGCCGCTGGCTAGCGCGCTTCCGAGACCAATGCCACCGCTGATTACATTCGTACCGGCTTCGAATGCCTGGGCATGAACACGGACAGCTGAGAAAATGGAGATGATCACAAGAGCGATGCTAAAAAAAGCTGATTTTTTCATGTACACAGGTTTTGATTATATATGTTAGGTTTACACGCAAATTGCGAGACAGGGGTAGCGAAAAAAACACGATGGAGACAGGTCCATCCGATGGAGACAGGTCGTGACGAAGATACATTATTTTTTGAATTATCTTAGACCGGCGTTAAAAACAAAAAAATATGAGTGATCACCAAAACGAAAATGCGATGCGGATCGTGGCATATCTGGAGAACAGACTTTCGCCGGAAGAAAGGGAGGCTTTCAAGCGGCGGCTGGGTGAAGATGATGAGCTTCGGCTACAGTATGTAAGTGCACTGATGAACAGGGCGGGTGGCAGTGCAGAGGTGGAGCGGGAGCCGGAGTCTGAGGTGATGCCGGTGCCGGAAGTTCTGCCGGAACCGGAGGTGACGCCCGAGCCGGAACCAGTGGTGGTGTGGGAGCCGGAGACCGGTGGCGGTGTGGGAGCCGGAACTGGTGGCGACCTATGCGCCGGAACCGGTGGTGCCACCCGAGCCATTGGTTAAGGAAGTGTCAGCGGCGGAGGTCGCTGAGCCGTTGGAGCCGGAACCGGAGGAAGGGGAAGGGGGCTGGCCGGGCGAGCGGAAGCGTGCGAGGGCGGGATTCCTGGGAAGCGGCTGGATCGTTGCGATTACGCTACTGCTGCTGATCATTGCGGGGGTGGCTATGTTCATAATAAGCGGGCGTCAGGATTTATGGGACAAGACTGTTGCGGCTATGGCTGCGGATAGCGGGGCTGCGAAAAAGGGAACCCGGGTAGATTCCGCGGCGGCGGCTACCCCGCCGGCGGCGACAACGGCGGGCCCGGTGAATTCGGCCGGGAAGGGAGGAGGCATGGGTACTACCGGGGATAGTCTTTTTGCGACCTTATACAAGCCGTATGCCCGCGGCGACGATCCCGAGAGAATTGCAAGGAGTATTATTCCAGGATTACCGAAAACGGAAATTTTGCGGCAGTGGTGGCGGAAGGTGATTCCCCGGCATGGGGACCGGGCAACGTGCGGTGGTGATGAGGGATTATATGCGGTTATATGTGGGTCTTTCCGTATCTGGCGACGGGGGATGCGCCGAACGCGGTGAGGGAGTTGGAGGCGGTGGTGCTGAGGAACAAAGCCGGGAGATATCCTGTATGAAACGGCGAAGATGGTACCTGGCGCTGGCGTGGCTGAAAAGGAATGATGTGGATGCCGGCGGAGGCGCGGAGCAAAGCGTTGGAACTGGCGCGGGAGATTTCGCATAGCTATTCGCGATATCAGGAGCCTGCCAGGGAGGTTGGTGCATGCGCTGGCGTCATAGCGTAATTCGCTTGCCTTCGCGGGCGGAGCGGGTGGCGGCCTCGAGGATGCGGACAACGATCAGGTTATTGGGGAGGGAGGAGAGGTCATTGCCGGGGTCGGTCTTTCCGCTGAGGACGTCGGCGAGGTAGGTAATATTATCGTGATAGGCGGCGGGGTGGACCGGGATGCTGTCATAGGATCGCTGCGTTCTTTCTTCCAGCACTTTATCGTTCAGCGCGTGCAGGTAGCCGGTGGCGCCGAACACTTCCCAATCTTTAATTCCGAAGGGCCAGTTCCAGGAGGCTTCGATGATGCCGGTGGCGGTGGGATATTCGAGCAGGATGGTGGCGTCGTCGTCTACTTTGGGATAGAGGTTTGGTTTGATCTGATGGGTGACGGCGGTGACGGCGATGGGCGCCTGGCCGTGCATCAGCCAGGTCATGAGGTTGGCGCCATAGCAGCCGAAGTCGCGGATTGCGCCGCCGCCATTTTTTACCGGATCGGTCAGCCAGTTCAGGAAGTCGGGGCTGCAGCCGATCTCCTTTGGTCCCTGGTGGCCATCATGGACGATCATTTTGCGGGTGTCGCCGATGGCGTGCTGTTCGTTAACCATTTCAAAGATCTGCTGGTTGGTATTGTACCAGGTCGTTTCGTAGTTGGTGAGAACCTGGATATGGTATTGTTTGGCGAGGGCGGCGATGCGATCGGCGTCCTGGACCGTCGTCGCGAGGGGTTTCTCGACCATGACGGAGATGCCTTTTGGGGCGCAGGTCTCTACGACGCCGAGGTGTTCGGAGATGGCGTTGTAAGCCAGTACGGCGTCGGGGTGGGTATGGGCGATGAGATCGGACAGACTGTTATAGAAGAGCGTGTCGGGCAGCTGATAGGTCTTCTTATAGCGGGCGATGAGTTGCGGGTCCGATTCTGCGATCCCGGCGATGATGACTTGGCCTGTTTTTGAACTGGTGCATGATGTTGTGCACATGGTCATGCGTGAGACCGGCAACCCCGACGCGTAGAATTTTTTGCCCAAAGGCGGTGTTGGATAGCGAGGGACAAAAAAGGATGAAAAGAGTGATGAGACGGCACAAATATTTGATAGTCATATTGTTAAATTGAGAGATTAAATGGGATTAACAAACGTTTTGCAAGATATGCGGATTTTTTATAACGCTTTGGCTGCAATCTTGCATTACATACCTGTAGAATGAAATTAGTTCATCAGCACAACACCAAATTTATGAAGAAGACCAATCTTTTTACTCATTTTAATTTTAGCTGCCAGTAGTCTGACGGTTAAGCAGGCTGATGCGCAGGTATTCAGTGTAGGCGTCAGCATTCATGTCGGGCCTCCTGTCATTCCTGTATATACGCAGCCGGTCTGCCCTGTGGACGGTTATCTGTGGGTCCCGGGATATTGGGCATATGATGATGATTATGGATATTATTGGGTACCGGGATATTGGGCTGAACCGCCCGAGGTCGGCTTCCTTATGGACGCCCGGTTATTGGGGTTATGTCGGCGGGGTCTATGGCTGGAATGCCGGATATTGGGGACCTCATATCGGGTTCTATGGCGGGGTCAACTATGGATGCGGCTATTACGGTTCGGGATTTGCCGGTGGCAATTGGGTAGGCGGTCATTTCCGGTATAATACGGCGGTGGTCAACGTCAACACCACGATCGTTCACAATACTTATATTGACCGGACGGTCATCAACAATACGACAGTCAACCGGGTCAGCTATAATGGCGGCCCTGGCGGGGTCGCTGCGCGGCCTAGTCCGGCGGAAGAGGCTGCCGCACATGACCGGCATGTACAGGCTACCGCGACCCAGATGTCGCAGCAGCACAATGCCAGCATCGACCGGAATCAGTTTGCGTCGGTAAATCATGGGCGGCCTGCCGCTACGGCGGTAGCGCGGCCTACGGCTTATCATCCGGCGAATACGACGGCCAGGATCTTGCGCGTGCGACGACGATGAACAGACCGAACAATGTGCCGCCATACGTGTGGCTCCGGCGGCTACGCATGCTCCGGCTGTGAATCATGCGCCCGCGGACTCATAATCTGCCGGCGACATCATAATCCGGCTCCTGTAGTGCATCATAATGTACGACACCGGTGCTCATACCATATCACGGCGCCGGGTAAATCACAATCCGCAACGCCGCAGGTGAATCATACCGCAGCCGGTGCATCGGCCTGCGTCCTGCGCCCATCCGGCTCCCCGTCCGGCGCTCCGCGTCCCGCGCCGCGTGAACCGGAGCATCACGGAATAGGATACCGGGAGAATTTATTTAAGAGATCAGCTACGAATGTGGCTGATCTTTTTTTATATTCGGGGTACCAAACGAGCTTCTTATGACTTCACGAAGAAAATTTTTGCATCGGCTGGTAGGGATGGCGGGGCTGCGCATGATGGGGTTGCCGGCGATGGGTGTGCGGACGGATGTTCGGAGTTGAGCAAAGAGCGATGCCGTTGGATACCTTGCAATTGGGGATTGCGGGATATACATTCCTGCATGTCCCGATGGACGGGGCGATTGCGATGATGAAGCGGGTGGGAGTGAGTAATTTATCCATCAAGGATTTCTATTTACCGTTGGACAGTTCGCCGGACACCATTCATGCCGTGAATGCGCAAATTCCAGGCGGCGGGTATCCACATCTATGCGGCCGGGGTAATTTATATGAAGACGGCTGCGGAGGTGGACCGGGCGTTCGAGTATGCGCGGACATTGGGGGTTGGGCTGATCATTGCCGCTCCGAATCCGGAGTTGTTGCCGCATGTGGAGCAGAAGTGAAGGCCAGTGGAATTCGGGTAGCGATCCACAATCATGGGCCGGAGGACAAGTTGTATCCGTCGCCGGTGGATGTCTATGACGCATATCAAGGGGTTGGACGAGCGGATCGGACTGTGTCTGGATATCGGGCATGCGGCGAGGGCCGGCGCCGATCTCGGTGAAAGTGGTGAATGACTACGGACCGAGGATATTCGATCTGCATATCAAAGATCTGAAGGTGATCAGCCGGGAGGCGCAGCCGATCGAGCTGGGGCGGGGCGTGCTGGATATCCCCGGATTGTTAACGGCGTTGATCAAGAATCGTTATGCAGGTGTCTGCAGCATTGAACATGAAATGGATATGAATGATCCGATGCCTGGTATCGCCGAGTCTGGCCGGGTTCTTCCGGGGCGTGGTGAAAACTTAATAGGCAACTCCCGCTCATAAATCTTCGTTTGTCCTTATTGCCCCGCCACAGGCGGGACTTCTCCGTAGAGCCGGCCGGCTGTACCATCCATTCATTTTAAAAACTTTAATGATGAAAAAAATCAAACTGATTGCTGTATGTGTGGTCCTTGCGGCCGGATGCCGGAAAGCGGGTATTATCGAGCAGGACCTGAAGAATTTTGAAGAGGTCAATCTGGTTGCCAATAAATCGAGCTACGATCCGGCATTGGTTGATCCGACATTAAAGGATGCGTGGGGTCTGGCCTGGGCGCCGATCGGGATTGCCTGGGCGAATTCCACGGTGGGTGGGATCAGTGAATTGTATACGGTCACGCCTTCGAAAGCGCGCGCCGCAATCGGTATCCCGTCGCCTACGGATTCGGTGGGGGGAGCGCCGATCGGCATCGTGTTCAATTCCACGAAGGGTTTTTTGTTGCCGGACAATGCGACGGCGTCGTTCATCTTCGATGGCGGGGATGGCGTTGTTTCCGCCTGGAACGGGGGTGCGGGGAATAATGCGTTCCGGGTCGCCAATAACTGGCAGACGGCTTCATATACGGGGTTAGCGTTGGCCAACAGCGGCGGCGCGAATTTCCTATATGCCGCGAATTTCAAGAGCGGTAAGATCGAGGTGTGGGACACGGCCTGGAATCCGGTCACGTGGATGCCTTTCAATGATCCGGGTATCCCGAAGGGGTATCACAATTTCAATATTCAGTCGGTGGGCAACTGGCTGGTGGTGACCTATGCGAAGGTACCTGCCAATGGGCGGCAGGCTGTCGGTGCGGGGAAGGTTTTGTAGATATCTTTACGACAGCGGGCGCATGGGTTAAGCGGCTGGCTTCGCGCGGCTGGCTAAATTCTCCCTGGGGCGTCGTGATGCCGCCGGCGGGATTTCTGCATCCGGAGGATATGAAGAAGGGTGAGGGTGGTGATTCGACGGCCAGGTCGGGTAAATTCGATATTTCGACGTCGGTGATCCTGGTTGGCAATTTTGGGGACGGGCATATCAATGTGTATACGATTGATGGAGTATGGTTGGGCCAGCTGCAGTCGCATAACCGGGTGATCACTATCCCGGGGTTGTGGGCATTGGGTTTTGCGCCGACAACGGCGACTTCGATCAATCCGCAATGGTTATTCTTTACGTCGGGTCCGAACAATGAGGCCGATGGGATATGGGGGTACCTGGTCAAGGAATAAATAATTCCTATGTTTAAGATGGCCCTGACACCGAGAGGTGTCGGGGTTTTTTGTGGATGGGCCTGCGGGTTTTTTTATCTGAAGGGTTCGAGGAAGGTGCTTTTTACCTGACCGGACCGCAGCACGTAGGTCACCCAGATGGCGGCGTAAACGCCGGTGCGGACGACGGCCCAGGGCAGGTCGGCCCGATAGGCGCTTAGTGCTGCGGGGTTGGGGATGCTATAAAAGAGCGCAACCAGGGCAAGTCGGCCGGTGAGGACGATGGCGACATACCAGATAAACATGCGCGGGAAAGATGTCTCGTTTTTTGAGGAACCAGAATAAAACGGCGCAGGCGCCGGCGATAAAATTCAATTGGATCACGAGTTGGCCAAGATAGAGGAATTGCATGCCCGTGCCGCCGGCGTTGGACCAGGCGATCCAGTTAGCCTGGCTGTAATAGTTGGCGCTAAAGAACTGGTAGGCATCGAGCAGGAGGCCGGCGCCGATAAAAAGACCGAGGACGAGGGTCCAGCCTCCGATCGGGTAGCCGGAGCCGGAAGCATATAAGGTGTCCATGCTCCGGGTGTTGAAATAGATAAACAGGCGGGAGGCAAGGAGGGCGTAGAAGAAGCTCAGCCAGATTGCGGGCCAGCATGGCCGGAATGGCGGACTGTTGTCGGAGCGGCGTGGTCCGGATTCGCGGCTTGTACAGGCGGCTGATCAAGGGAGGGTGCGAGCGCGTCCCTTTCTTTGTACAGGGAAAATGAGATACGGTCGTCTATCTCGTTGTAGTCGTCCTTGTATTGGCGGATGTCTGCGGCGTCGATATGATCGGAGAAGGTGGTCAGGGAATAACTGCAGCGTCATTTCCTTGCCGCTGAGATCGCGCGTGAAGTCAAACTGATATGCTTTGTTCCGGATATGGAGAGGACCGGAGTTGAATTCCCATTCTTCCGGGAGGGTCAGATGGAGTGTATAGCGGACCTGTAAGGGGTAAGTGAGGGAAAGGGGGGCTGCGGAATGCGTTTCGGGGATATCGGGAAGGTAGTCCCGGATCATTCGGACGACGAAGTCGAAGGAGCGTTTACCTTTTTTGTCGATCGTCCAAAGATTGGGGATGGAATAATATTCTTTGACGGTCAGCTCATTCTTCCGGCTGTCGTCGGAATAGTCAATGGGACGGTCCCGCTGGATACCCGAAAGCCAGTAGCCATAATATTTGACATAACTGTCTTCGATATCTTTACGGCTATCCTCTTCGAACTGGCTTCTGGTCTTATCCGCGGCGCCGCCGGTGTAGGTGGTTGTGACGGTAAAGTCGGGAGGTGTCATCAAACTGCGCATCGAGGTCTTCCCGGATGATGTAGCTATAGTTTTTTCCGGCCGGTACGGTACGCAGACTGTCTTCGCCATCCCGAAGGACGAGCGTATATCCATAGTCTGGGATATAAAGATCGGTCAGGTCGCCGCGTTGGGCTGACATGGTAGGGTCGACATAACAGCCACCCGCCGGCCGGACCGCTGGATTGCGACGATGGTATGATCGAAGATATGGGGGGAGGGCGCCATGCTGTACAGATTGCGGCCTTCGGTGGTATTGATCAGGGTAGCATAGGCCGGGATGCCTTCATGCTGAAGGATGACCGCGAGCAGCAGGGATTTATCTTTGCAGTCGCCGAAGCGCCGGTAAAGACATCCGCGGGCGCGTGCGGGCGGTGGGTATTCTCGCCGATCTCCAGGCCAAGGTACCGGATATCGTTTTGTACGAACCGGGCAGCGAGATTGGCGAAAATGTCCTTGTTGCCGGCGGCGGTCTTGTGCCAATCTGCGATCTTGTGAAGCAGTGCAGGCGGAAGGTTGAATTGGTAGCGGTTGAACGTTATTGAGACCCCACTCGACGACCTGGTGCCAATCTTTGTATTCGGTTATGCTGACGAACGGGAGGGTGTTGAACCAGGAGGGGGCGTTGTCCTCATCGTTATTGTCTTTTAATGGCGGATTGATCCAGCGGTACACCAGCGTATTCCCTTCGCGCTGTTCTTCGGGTACTGGCGCATTGTTTGCGGGTAATAATGTGGAGCGGACGGTCGGGGCTGCTGATGATCGTGTGGAAATAGTTGCAGACGGCGGTCGAGCGGGTGAAATAGTGTTGCGCGGAAAATTTGTCGCCGAAAACGGGGTTGAATCCGATAACGGAGTAGGCTACTTCGATCCGGTCTCCGACGCGGACATCCGAGAGCGTGATAAAAGCACGACGGAGGCCGTTGTATTCAAAGTCTTTGGCATCGGTCTCTTCCTGTACGACCTTGATCCGGGACGGCTGGAGCTGATCCAGGGAAGCGCCGTCGCGCAGGATGCAAACGCGGTGGAAGACGACCTGTTGGAATTGCGGCGAGAAGGTAACGGAGACTTCGGATTCGCCCTGAACACCGGTTGCATTTATAATATACTTTATGAAGTGATTGTATTCGGTGCTTCGCAGGATGTTGATCTGCTTGTCTTGCAGTTCATAATAGTAGCCGTCGCTGATCTCATCGGGAGCAGGCTTGCGGTTGAGGTCGGGATTTATGGGGATCAGCCAAACAGGGAAGGCGCCGGTATGGACGTTGGGATGGGGGAACGCGGATAGACAAAACACAAACAAAAGGATAGTGGATAGTGCAATTCGCATGCAGGGGTTGTGGTTGATGGCTAACGCTAAATTAAAAAAAAAGGGCCAGGATAGAAATCCAGCCCCGTTTTTAAATCCAATATCCTATGAAAAACCAAAGTGTATAAGGCAATGTACGTGCCGGAAGGAGACGAGGCGTGCCGGAATGATGAAATTATTTTGTAAAATATTGATTATCAGTATATTGTGAAAACATATGGCCGGATGGTCAAACGCCGGCCAAGTTGCCGGAAGTCAATTTTACTCCCACGGCTGGAAACTTTTTCCCATGGATGGAAAGGATCGGTGACGGATTGTTGGAATGAATTATGTTATAAATAATCGTAACTTAAAGAAGGCGGCAAACCGCCCGTTAAAAAAAAGCGTTAATTCTTTTCTACAGATAAAACACTAAACTGCTGTTCTATGGGACCAAGGATGTTGGCATACTTGGGTATCCTCCTGCTCTTGTCCGGGCATCGCTTAAATGCCCAGGAGGTCACCTTCTGTGAACCCTATAGTGACCGGTTCACGATCCGTGAGGAGATGTTGGGGAAGATCGGACAATATTACTGGATCAACATGGTCAGCCGGCAAAAGCCGATGAAGCATGATACGGGGCCGGTGGAAGAACGTTCTTTTATGATCTATGATTTCCGGATGAAGGCGGTCAATCAGATTACTCATTTCGCCTGTCCGGGTGCTGAGCTCAAGGAATACCTCATCCTTAATTCCGATCATTTCGATCAATTGTATCTGTCGGAGAACACCAAAGGTCAGGCGGACTTTTGGGTACAGCGGTATATGCCTGACGGGCAGCCGATGGGGAATGGCAGGAAGGTAGGGTTCATGCCCATTAATGAGCCAGGGAACAGTTTTTTGCTGGTGCGCTCTGAGGACCGGAGTCTGGCGCTGTTGCTGGGGTTCGAGTTTGTTCCGGGGGGTGCGCCGAAGATCCATGCAATTTTATTCAATTCGGACTGGGGGATATTGTCGTCGCGGGTGTATAATCATAAGTTCCTGACACAGCCGATGATCCAGGATGATTACGTTGGCTATCCGCTGGAGGATTACGATCAGGGGACGGTAAAGCTGGCGAATAACGGGGAATGGCTGATGGTGTCGCCTTCGCGGACCAATAACAATTATCTGCTTTCTCATTTTGCCGGCACGGATACAGGGTTTCGTTACGAGGAGATCTGGCTACCGAATATTGCGATGACGGAGGATATCAGTTTGTCGATCGACAATGTCCATGGTGAGGCGGTTGCGGGGGTTTTGTCTGATTTCCATTATGCGCCATTGAAGAATATTCGGATCGTGCATTATTCGATGGGACTGCGGCAATTCGACTTCGATACGACATATCGCCTGACGACCCTTGGGCAGGGGAAGGTGCGGAACAACAACCTTGTGAAAGAGAATTTCATGGCGATGCCGGACGGTGGCTTCCTGTTGTTGAAGGAGTACGGGCGGGTATTCGAGGAGCCGATCGATGATATGTCACTGGATGAAGGGTGGGATCCGATGATTATGTTTGCGGAAAATAATATTCCCAATCCGGATTCGGGACCGTCTTCAAACAAGGTGAAGGTGCCGCCCCCGCACTATGGGTATGCGCGGTATGCGACGGCGATCAATATTCCGTATCATGACCGGGGGGATCTGAGCATGTATTATTTTCCGTCGATGCGGGGGGATAGTACCTGGAGCGGGATGATCAGTGAGGAGCAGATCACGGAGATGAATTCGCCCAATCTGTCGTATTTGATCGTGCCGCTGGAGGATAAGCTGTTCTGTTTGTACAACAGTTTTGTAAAAAATGACCAGCTGTATGCGGCGTCGACTGTGTTAAACCGGAAAGGGCAGCTGGTAACGGACCAGGGGGTTATGTTTTGGGGCCTTAAGGCGCCGTTGGATTTTCAGCGGTCGCGGCAGGTGGCTAAGGATCAGATCGTGATCCCGTATCAGCGCTTTAACCGGCTGGGGTTTGCGGTTGTCGAGCTAGATGGGGCGCCGAACTGATTGTCGGGCGCGGTGGGCGCGGCTTTTTTGCGGCGCGCCCTAGTGGCCGGGTCCGGTGATGGCCAGCAATTCTTTCAGATAGTCGCCCCAGATCGTGGGGTTGGAGTGGGTACCGTGCCCGGTGGTTTTTTCGGACCAGGGCAGCAAGATGTATCTTCCTTTTGCCACTTTTTTTATTTCGGTTTCCATGATTCCCAATTCGGGGGGGTTGACTTCGTCGTCGGCAGAATTGATGGCGAAGAGGGGGGCTTTTATTTTACCGAGGTTGGGCGAGGGATCATAATTGCGGGACGCGTCGAAGGCGTAGATGAAATCATTGGCATCTGTATTCTTTATGAAGGCGGCGACGCCGTTATCCAGTAATTTCTCGGCGGCTTCGCGGGTCGGTGCGCGCTCCTGCAGGTGCCAGGGGCTGCTCGTCATGAAGAAAAAGGGGCCGTATGCGCCACGTAAACCTTCCACCGGCGCGCTGCTATATTCGCCGTTTTTCCATGCGGGGTCGGATTCGATGGCTTCGATGGCCATTCTGCGCAAAATGCGATTGCGGCCGGCGATGGCTACCGGCAGGCTTGCGAGCGGCATCAGGGCATCCATGAAATCCGGATAGGTATAACCCCAGACCCAGGTATGCATGGCGCCCATCGAGGTGCCCATGCAGAGGCAGAGGTGATTGACGCCAAGGTGTTCGGTAAGGAGCCGGTAATCTGCGAGGACCATATCATCATAGGTATATTTGGGGAAGCGCATGTGAAGGCCGTCGCTGGGTTTGCTTGAATGACCATGGCCGATGCCATCCGGAAGGATGATATAGTATTTGCCGGCGTCCAGAAGCTGGCCGGGCCCAAAAAGGTTACCGGCGAAAAGCGACGAGAGGAAGTTGTTACCACTGCCGGTGGTACCGTGCATGATGAGGACGGCGTTGGTGACTTTGCCGTTGTTGTCTTTGACGGGCTGGCCGAGGGTGATATAGTGAATGTTCAGCTCAGGAAGACTGGTCTCACCACTTTGAAAGGGAAAGTTTTTGATCTTGAAATCTCCTTCGGCCTGGTTGGGGTAGGTCCTGGCGGGGGTTTGCTGTGCGTTTGCGCAGGAAGCGATTGCGAGGAAAAGGAAAAGGAGGAATTTCATATATCTAAAGTATGATTTTCCCGGCTGTACTACGCAAAAAGTGAGTAATATAGCGGTGGAATCCGGCGTATCTTAAACTTATAAACAGTTGCTTATGCGATTTCTATTTTTTATTCTGGCATTTGGGGTATTGGCCGGTTGTGATGGGCCGCCTGCGGCCACGGGTTCGGCGGCGGGTCCTACGCCGGCTGATTATTTTGTCCGGCAGGATTCCGGTGTGCAGACTGGAAATATCAAATTGGTTGAGATTACCACTCCCAAGGGTAAATTTCATGTATGGACGAAGCGGTTCGGCTACAATCCGCGGATTAAGGTTCTGTTGCTGCATGGAGGACCGGGCGGGACGCATGAACTATTCGAGTGTATGGAAAATTTCCTGGCGCCGGAAGGAATAGAGTTCATTTATTACGATCAGCTGGAGTCCTTTTACAGCGATCAGCCGAATGACAGTAGTCTTTGGACCCCGGAACATTTTGTGGAAGAGGTGGACCAGGTGCGGCAGGCATTGGGTTTGAACAAGGATAATTTCTATTTGCTGGGACATTCCTGGGGTGGTATTTTGGCGATGGAGTATGCGTTGAAATACCAGGACAATCTGAAAGGGCTGATCATATCGAACATGATGGCGAGCATGCCTGAATATGAAAAATATAACGGCGTGCTACGGTCGAAGATGCGGAAAACGCTGGTGGATTCGCTCCAGGCGTATGAGGCGAAGGGACAATATGACGATCCGGTTTACGAGACGCTGATGATCAATGAGTATTACGATCAGCATTTGTGCCGGGTGGTGCCGTGGCCCGATCCGGTGGTACGGGGTTTTAAGCATCTAAGCAAGGGGATTTATGTGAGCATGCAGGGGCCCAGCGAGTTCAAGACGGGGGGAAGGCTGATCAAATGGGACAGGTCGAAGGATCTGGGACAAATCAAGGTGCCGACATTGACGATCGGCGGGGAGTTCGATACCATGGACCCAAAATATATGGAGTGGATGAGCAAGCAGGTACAGCACGGTACCTATCTATACTGCCCGAATGGCAGTCATTGTGATATGTGGGATGATCAGGAACATTATTTTCCGGGACTTATAAAATTTTTACGCGATGTGGACGGAAGCAAGTAAAAAAATACTATTCCTGATTTGCCTGATGGTAGCCGGAGGATCGGTAGTTATGGCGCAGCGGACGGAGAAGCCGCCGTTGCATGGAAATCATTGGATGGTAGTTACGGGCAGGCCGCTGGCGGCGGAAGCCGGGGCACAGATCTTTCAGCAGGGAGGCAATGCCATCGATGCCGCCTGTGCAACGCTGGCGGCGGTTTGTACGATGCACATTGTGCTGACCTGGGGTGGGGAGACGCAGGTACTGATCTACAATCCGCATACGGGGAAAGTGATTGCGATCAATGCGCTCGGCTGGGCGCCGACGGGAGCAACGCCGGCCTTTTTCAAAAGCAAGGGGTACGACTTTCCGCCGGAGTATGGACCGTTGGCGGCAGTGACCCCCGGAACGCCGGGCGGCCTTTGTTATATGCTGGCCGAATATGGGACCATGTCGCTCAAGGACGTGCTGGCTCCGGCGATGGAGATGGCGAAAGGGCTTGCTATCGACGCGCAGGTCGCCAATATGTTCGAATCCGGCAAGCGGTGGCTGAAGCAATGGCCTTATAGCAAGGCCTTGTTCCTGCCGCATCTTGGGGAGAAGCGGGAGGCGCCGGAACCGGGTGAGCTTTTTGTACAGAAGGACCTGCTGGAGACGCTGACCAAGATGGTGGAGGCGGAACAGGATGCGCTGAAGCACAAAAAGACGCGAAAGGAAGCGATCTATGCGGCGATGGACAGGTTCTACAAAGGCGATATCGCGCAGGAATTCGTTCGTGGCTGCCAGGAGCAGGGCGGGTTGATCACCATGCAGGATTTGGCTGCCTGGAAACCGATTGAGGAGGAGCCGCTGCATGTCAATTACAGGGGGTATGAGGTCTACAAGCTACAGCAATGGACACAGGGTCCGATGATGCTGCAGGCGCTGAACATCCTGGAAAATTTCGATCTGAAGGCGATGGGGTATAACAGTTCGCGGTACATCAATACAGTATATCAGGCAATGAGTCTCGCGTTTGCGGACCGGGACTTCTATTACGGTGATCCGTATATGGATACGGGGCAGCCAATGAAAGGGTTGCTGAGCAAAGAATATGCAAAGGCCAGGGCCGCCTTGATTCAGCCCGACCACAATGATCCGATGATCGGGCCGGGTGATCCGTATCCTTTTGAGGGGCGGACGAATCCGTTTGGGGATTTGCTCAGGCAGCGGGCGGCGATGATTTCGTCCGGCGGGACGCCGGGTCGGGCTGCGCCTTCGACGACCGGGTCGATGAACAGCGGTGTGGGACCGTTGGCGGGAGATGTGGCGATAGATGAAGATTTGTATCATGACCGGTTATGGCGGGGTACGACGAGTATCGAAACGGCGGATAAGGATGGATGGGTGGTCTCGGTGACGCCCAGCGGCGGATGGCCGCCGTCGGTAATCGCGGGTCATACGGGTGTGGGCATGAGCCAGCGGATGCAGAGTTTTGTGCTGGATTCCATCATCGATCCGTTCAATGTTGTTGAGCCGCATAAGCGGCCGCGGGTAACCCTGACACCAACGCTTGCACTGAAGGATGGGAAACCGGTTTACTGTTTCAGCGTGCAGGGTGGGGATACGCAGGATCAGAATCTCCTGCAATTTTTCCTCAATATGGCGGATTTCGGGATGACGGTACAGGAGGCGACGGAAGCGCCCAATATCAATACCGACCAGTTGTGGTTTCGTTGGGCGGGGAGAGGCTGGCAGACCGAAGACCGCGGCCGGGTCATATCCTGCTGAACAATGTGACGCCGCCATACGTGCGGCAGGAGTTACTGCGGATGGGCTATATTCCTGCCTATGGGGAGCGGACCAGCGGGCCGCTCAATGCGATCTTTCTTGACGCCAAGCATGGCACCTTGTGGGGTGGGAGCAGTAATTATGGGTTGGATTATGGGATTGGGTGGTAGTTATGAATTCGGTTTGAAGGGACCTTTGAAGGTTTTGCGGAATTCCAGGTATTCGGGAATGCAGACGTTTTGAACATAGGGGTTGTCGGGGTGGTTTTTGATATAGTCCTGATGGTAGGTCTTCAGCGGGGTAGAAGCTTTTGAAGGGTTTCACCTCGGTGACGATCTTTCCCGAAAATTTGTGGGCAGCGGTTAGTTTGGCGATCTCGTCGTCGATGATCTTCTTTTCTTCGGCGTTCCGGTAGAAGATGATCGAGCGGTATTGGGTACCGATATCATTCCCCTGGCGGTTGAGCTGGGTGGGGTCGACGCTGGCGAAGAAGGCTTCGACGAGGGTGGTGAAGGAGATCTTGGAAGGGTCGTAGTATACCTGAACCGTTTCGGCGTGGCCGGTGGTGCCGGTGCAGACCTTCTCATAATCGGGATGTAGCTCGTTGCCGCCTGCGTAGCCGGATACGGCGTCCCGTACGCCGACCAGGCTTTTGAAAACGATCTCGGCGTGCCAGAAGCAGCCTTCGGAGAAATCGGCTACCTGCTCATTGGCGGAGGGTTGTCCGGGGTCTTTGGTGGGGACATTCATATTGGTCTGAGGTCTGCCGCAGCGCCAGCAGGAGGAAGATTGCCGAAAGCGTAAAGAGGATTCGTTTCATTTTGCAAGATTTGATTAGTTGCCGGAGTTCTGGGGTCGGTTGGGGGGTTCCGCCTTCAGGGACGAAGATCAGCGCCGCGGAGTTCATACAATATCTTTTACCGGTGGGTGCGGGGCCGTCGTCGAATACGTGGCCGAGGTGAGAGCCGGTTTTGCTGTCTACCACTTCCCAGCGGGTCATACCGTCGCTGCGATCCATGACGAGGCGGACAGCGTCGGGGTTGATGGGGGCAAAGAAGCTGGGCCAGCCGGTGCCGCTGTCAAATTTAGTGTCGGAGCTAAAGAGCGGTTGGAGGGAGGCGGCGGAATAGTAGGTGCCTTTTTGATAGAAATGGTCGTATTTGCCGGTGCCGGCGCTTTCGGTACCTGCCTGCCGGAGGATATAATATTGTGCCGGTGTC
The DNA here is from genome assembly GCA_963846405.1 of uncultured Chitinophagaceae bacterium. Classification (GTDB taxonomy): domain Bacteria; phylum Bacteroidota; class Bacteroidia; order Chitinophagales; family Chitinophagaceae; genus Puia. The sequence goes on from CAWJVU010000003.1 coordinate 487,694, forward strand.
AGGCGTATTTTCCATTGGGCGTCGGTAAAGGACATTGGGAATTTACCGTCACGCGAAGCTTGAGGAGGATCAGGATATTTGTTTGACTGGGCCGCCGAAGGCAGGGTCCACAGGAGAAGAAATGAGGCTGTTAAAAGGACTGCGTATTTCATGGCTCTTTTTATTTTACTGTAAATAAACGAAGGAAAGGGTCCTGAGGTTTGGTATCAACTGTTAAGATGCTGATTCCGGATATATGATAAATAAGAAAATACTGATGTAATTGATGGGTTATTAATTTGTTGCGTTGTTAATTCGAGCTTCGTACCGCTGGAAATTGTTATACAATTGTGATAAAGTTAGGCGTTTAAAAACTGCTCCTGTTACTTTAGGAGATGAAAATCAGCTGTTATTTTCTCTTATTACTCCTGGCGGGTCAACTGGTGGCGCAGGAGCGCGGCGCACGGTTACCCTATATCCGCTATGGCTCGGAAGAGGGGCGGATAAGGGGGGCGATTATCCTGGCCGATCCTGAGGCGACCGGACGGCGTTTTGTGTGTCTGAGGACGCCCGGTGAGGCCATTGAGTGGACGGTCCGGGCTGAGGCACAGGGTTTCAATCTGCGTTTCACATTGCCGGACAATGTGACCGGGATGGGAGTGAAGGGTGTCTTGGGACTGTATGTGAATGGAATGAAAATGGATGAGGTGGCGCTCTCATCCTATTGGGCTTATCAGTATTTCCGGACCGGTGTATCGGATCCTTTTCCGACGAGGCAGGAAAAGACGTTTATGCGATTCGACGAGGTTCATTTTCGACTTAAGGCGCCGGTGCGGCCCGGAGATACGATCCGGCTTAAGAAGGATGGTTTCGATACGATCGGGTACGGGATTGACTTTATCGAGCTGGAGCCTTTGCCGGCCCTCATTGCGCCGATGGCGGGTGCGCTGAGCGTAACCAGTTACGGGGCGATCCCGGATGATCAGGGGGACGATTGGGAAGCGTTCAATGCCTGTATCCGTGCGGCCATGGCGGGCGGCAAGAGCGTCTATATACCGCCCGGGCGATATCTGCTTAGTGATAAATTGGATCTCGAGGGGACCGGTTTGAAGATCCGGGGTGCGGGCATCTGGTATACGCAGCTGTATTTTTCTACTAACCGGCAGGATTACGGTGGCATTGTCGCGCGGGTGAGCGGGGTCGAGATGGCGGACTTTTCGTTGAATACGGTCAACAATAGCCGCTTGCGATATGGGGAGGAGGGGGCGAGGATGCCGCGAAGCAAATACAAGCAATACAAGGGCTTTTCCGGAACGTTTGGTTCGGGGTCCTGGCTGCATGATCTATGGGTCGAGCATTTTGAATGTGGATTCTGGATAGCTGGTTACGATCCTCCCGGTAGGGTGCCGATTACCCAGGGGTTGGTGATTGCCCGGTGCCGGATCCGCAATAACTATGCGGATGGAGTCAACTTCAGTCAGGGTACTTCCCATTCGGTTGTCGAGAATTGCAGTATCCGTAATAACGGGGATGATGGAATGGCTGTCTGGCCGAATAACGGGGCGGGGGTAAAACAGCCCTGCGTGGATGATACTTTTCGCAACAATACTGTCGAGGACAATTGGCGGGCCGCGGGTGCTGCGATCTTCGGCGGATGGGGGCACCGGATCGATCATAATCTATTTCTCGGCGGTGTTGGCGGGTCGGCGATCCGGATGACCAATGATTTTTCCGGATTTGGATTTGACAGCACCCAGGAGGCAATCACTGTTGCTGACAACACGATCGCCGGCAGCGGGACGACGGCGGATATCTGGGACCGGCCGAAGGGGGCGGTAGAGTTGGATGCGAGCAAGGGGATTTACCATGTATTGTTTGACGGCAATGTCATCGACGGCTCTCAGTGGGAACCGGTGCATATCGTAGGGTGGCTGGCAGATGTTGTCTTTCGGGGAACGGTGATTGAAGGGCGGGCGACGGATGTAAAGGTGCCTGAGTGAATTTGCGCGCATTCACGGGGAGTTACACGCAGATAAAGTGTCATACCTTCGGGAGACGTAAACCCTCTGTACGAAGCGAACCATTGAATCTGTCGTTATTCCGATGTGACCGATCCACGGGCGTATTTTATAATCGGCGGGAAGCTGACGATGTAGATTATTTTTTGGTGGACCATTTGAACCATTTGATCCCGAGATAGGCGAAGACAATGGTATAACCGAGGGTTATCAGGAGGTTCATCGAGGTATCCGAGGTCCAGGAAGATGGCGTGAGCCCGCCGCGCACAATGGCGTTCACCGTGCCATAGGGAGTATATTTGGCCACTTTATTGAAGACATCTCCCAGCATGTTAAAAGAACCGAAAATACCGATCATTATAAAGGCGATATAGATGAGACGGCTTGTGGCCTGAACTGATTCGGGATTTGTGATCCTGCCGACGATGGCCTGGCCGAGCGCAAGATAAACGGCTCCCCCGACGATTGCCATCAAAAGGCCGGCGATGTAACCAATAGGGGTCAGAACGATATGGTCGTATTGATAACCGACGACCATGACAACTATCGACTCCAGGGTGATCATGACCAATTGGACGCTGAGTTTACTGCCCATGATCGTCCAGTTCGGGGATGGGGTTACGCGAAGCCTTTGAAAAATATCTTTTTCGCGATCACGGGCGATGGAGTTGGAATAGCCCATGAGGCCGATGGCGTTGAGGCCGAGAGTTATGGCGCTTGCCAATACGAATGCTCCGCCTGCTTTGTCGATCAGACCTTTCCATGCGATGACGATGATGACGGGCAGTAGAATGACCATGACGGATGCGCGGCGATTGCGCCATGCGGTGGTAAGGTCAGCTTTAAAAAGGGACATGAAAACGTCCCGCGAGGAGGGTAGCCGGCGGGGTGCGGACAGCGTTACGGGAAGATCGATGGTGAGTGCAGTTGAAGTTGTTGACATAGCAAATTATTTTTGATGGGTTCAATTTTTGAATTGGATCATGCGCGGACTTCGTCGCCGGTCAGTCCGATAAAGACGTCTTCGAGGGTAATTTTTCCGCGGCGGGAGGCGGCGATGACTTCGGGACGTTCGCGGTTATTGTCGATGATGGCCTGGGGGGCGTCGGTAGCTATGATGCGGCCGTGGTCGATGATCGCAATGCGGTCGCAGACGGCTTCGGCCTCTTCCATCGAGTGGGTGGTGAGGAGGATGCCGTGACCCTTATCGCGCATGGCTTCGATCCTGACCCACAGCTGGCGGCGGGATTGCGGGTCGAGGCCGGTGGTAGGCTCATCCATGAGGACGAGGGGAGGATTGTGGATGGTCGCGATGACCAGCGAGACGCGTTGCTGCTGGCCGCCGGAGAGCTGGCCAAAACGTTTGTCGATCTGGTCGGCCAACTTAATGCCGGCGAGGATTGGGCGTATCTGATCGATCGTGAGGCTGACACCGTAGAGGCCGGCGTAAAGTCGGATAATTTCACCGACGGTCAGTTCGGGCTGGAAACTGGTGGCTTGCAGCTGCACACCCATGCAAGCGCGGGCATAGAGGGGCTGGCGGCGAATATCGTACCCGGCGACGCGGATGGTTCCGGAAGTCGCCTTGATCAAGCCTTCGGCGGCGCTCAGCGTGCTAGTTTTGCCGGCTCCGTTTGGGCCGAGCAGGCCGAAGATTTCACCGGGCCGGACTTCAAAGGAGACGTTCCGGACGGCCTGGAAATTACCGTAGAAGATATCCAGGTTTTCGACCTGGAGGACTGGTTGGTCGGTTGACGTGTTCATGGATGCTAAGGTAGGCGGTTCGCGGGGCAGGGACAAGAGGGTTGCGGTTATTCCATTCGCCGGGTCGGTGAGCGGCGGGTTGGAGGCGGTGAATGACGGGTAACGATGGATGGAAGCCAGGGGGATAAAAAAAGGGCCGCGCAAAGCGCGGCCCGTTATGGTGTTATTTATTTTTTAAATTAGAGACCCGTTACTACGGTCGTTTCGGTGATGATCTTGTTCACCTGGAACTGACGAACGATCTCGTCGTTGCCCGTGCGGATAACGAAGGTCGGGTTGATATTCGAGTCGGTGTTCTGGAAGAAGATCGTTTTTCCGAAGTGAGCATCCGAAAAGTGCTTCTGATAGACGACGTCGCCGGCATCGTTCTTGATGATCAGCCAGAATTTCTCGCCAGTGAGGTTCTCATAATCTACTTTGAAAACAAGGCTATTATCGCTAATGCCCTGATAGGTAACAGAGACCTGGGCTTCGGTGATCGAGGGGGACTTTTTGCCGCCGCCGTTTGCTTTGCTGGTCAGGGGGCTACCAAAGAGGAACAATACTGCGGTAAGGGCAACTGCGATTACTTTAACTGCGTGGTTTTTCGTGTTCGTGTTCATAATATACTTTTTTTAAACTTTACAAAATTGATTTTACAAAAATTTTAACTGGCAGGCAAATCTCGTGGTGCAGCGAATCGGATGGCGAGCGAATCTGGTGGCAGAGCGAGTAGAACAAGACGATACAAAAGTATAACCTATTAAACTGGTGCACAAACACATTTGGCGGCGATTTCCTGACGCCAAGCGCGAGAAAACACGAATTAGTTTGTTGATAACCAATTTTTTAAATTGCAGCGTTGAATGATAACCAAACCTCAAATAAAAATTTTCAAATGAGAAAGATTTTTCTGGCCGCGCTGGTGGCTATTGCGGGCACGGCGACGAGTTCATGCACAGGAAAACCCTTTGTGGATGCGGTATCCGGCGATCTCACCGGATGGTCAAACCATTTTGTTCAGCTACAAGGGAGATATCTATTCTGTGCCTGCGAAAGGCGGATCGGCGGTGCCGCTGACGATCAGTGAATCGTATGAGTTTGCGCCGGTTTGGTCACATGATGGGCGATGGATCGCGTTTGCTTCGGACCGGTATGGCAATTTCGATGTCTTTGTGATGCCTGCCACGGGTGGAGAGGCGAGGAGGCTGACCTATTTTTCGGGCAATGAGATACCCAGCAGCTTCACCGCCGATGACAAGAAAATATTGTTTTCAACCAACCGGCAGGATCTGGTGACGAATGCACAGTTCCCGGTGGATGTGATGACCGAACTGTATAGTGTGCCTGTGGGCGGAGGCAGGGTCGGTCAGGTATTGCCGGTACCGGCGATAGAGGCGACGGTGAATGCCGCGGGGGACAAGCTGATCTATGAAGATCAGAAGGGCTATGAAAGTGACTGGCGTAAACATCATACTTCAGCGATTGCGCGGGATATCTGGTTGTATGATCTGCATTCGGGGAAGTATCGGCAGCTGACGACATTCAAAGGGGAGGACCGGAATCCAGTGATAGCAGCCAATGACCAGGATTATTATTATCTGAGCGAGCAGGACGGGACGATGAATGTATACAAAAGCTCGTTGGCGGCGCCGGACAAACCCGCGCAGCTGACGCATTTTGCGCGTAATCCGGTGCGGTTTCTGACCGTGGCGAAGGATAATACGCTTTGCTATGGGTATTGAATGAAGAGACGGTTGTCGCCACGTCGGCGGAGGAGTTTCAGCCTGCGTTCTCGCCGGACGGCAAGGAGGTCGCTTACCTGGAGGACCGGACGACGTTGAAAGTAATCAATCTGGCTACGAAGAAGACAAGGGCGGTCCTGCCGGCGGACAAGAATTATTCGTATGCGGATGGAGACCAATATTATCAGTGGTCGCCGGACAGCAAGTGGCTGCTGGTGACTTTTGGGCTACCGGAGCGCGTGCAGACCCCGGAAGTCGGGCTGGTGGCGGCGGACGGGAAATCGGCGGTGATCAATCTGACCTTGAGCGGTTATGATGATTTTGCGCCCAAGTGGGCCATGGACGGCAAAATGATGATCTGGGGATCAGACCGGGAAGGGGCAAGGCAGCAGGCGGGGTATGCGATCACGGCGGATGTGTATGGGATGTTTTTTTCCAAGGATGCGTTCGATCGCTTTAAGTTGAGCAAGGAGGAGCTGGCGCTGGTGAAAGAGGTGGAGGAGAAGGATACAGCGAAAAAGAAAAAGGACACGGGTGTGAAGGAAATCGTTGTGGACTGGGATCATTTGACGGACCGGAAATTGCGGTTGACGACCCATACGTCGGATGCGGCGGACTGGCTGTTGTCAAAGGATGGAGAGAAGCTCTATTATTTAAGCCGGTTTGAAAAGGGGTATGACCTGTGGATGACCGAATTGCGGACGAAGGAGACGAAATTATTCGCGAAGCTGGGGGCGAATTATGCGGGAATGGAGTTGTCGAAGGACGGGAAAAATATCTTTGTGCTGGCGGAAGGGCGGATCAGCAAGATCGATGCGGAAAGCGGCAAGATGGAGCCGGTAGGGATCAGTGGGGAGATGGTATTGAATGACGCGGGGGAGAAGGCCTATATATTCGATCATGCGTGGCGGCAGATCAAGGAGAAGTTCTATGTCGTCAATCTGAACGGCGTGGATTGGGATTACTATTATAAGACCTATCAGAAATTCCTGCCGTATATCGACAACGATTATGATTTTGCAGAGATGCTGAGCGAGATGCTGGGCGAGTTGAATGTAAGCCATACGGGTTGTTATTATTTTGGGGCCGGCGGGCCGATGGGTGACCGGACGGCTTCGCTGGGCATCTATTATGATTACGGATATACGGGACCGGGGCTAAAGATCGCGGAGGTGATTGCGGGTGGTCCGCTGGACAAGCATACGGTGAAGATCCATCGGGGGGTGATCCTGGAGAAGATAGACGGGGAGGCCATCACGGATTCGGTCGATCATTATAAATACCTCAACCGGAAGGCGGGAAAGCTGGTCTTATTGTCGCTGTATGATCCGGCAACGGGAACGCGGTGGGAGGAGACGACCAAGCCGATCGGCCTGGGTGAGGAGGATGAACTGCAGTACAAGCGATGGGTCGAGATGCGGCGGAAGGAAACGGATTCGTTGTCGGGGGGCAAGATCGGGTATATCCATGTGCGGGCGATGGATGATGAGAGTATGCGGACAGTCTTCGAGGAAGCGCTGGGGCGGAATCTGGGAAAGGATGCGATCATTGTGGATACGCGCTTTAATGGCGGCGGGAACATCCACGAGCAATTATCGGATTTCCTGAATGGAAAAAAATATTTCGATATCATCCCGCATGGGCAGTATGTGGGGTCGGAGCCGTCCGACAAGTGGGTGAAGCCGTCGATCGTGCTGATCGGCGAATCCAACTATTCGGATGCGCATTTGTTCCCGGCGGCGTATAAGTTGAAGAATGTCGGCAAGACGCTGGGGATGCCGGTTCCCGGCACGGGGACGTTTGTGTGGTGGGAGGGGCAGATCGATCCGCGGCTGGTTTATGGGAATCCGATGGGGGGATGGAGGACGCCGGAGGGGTATTTCGAAGAGGGGCATCAGCTGGAGCCGGATATCCGGGTGCGGAATGAGCCGGATCTATTGTCGGCGGGCCGGGATCAGCAGATTGAGGAGGCGGTCAAGGAGTTGATGAAAAAGAATTAGGCGCCCGGCGGGAGTTGGAGGTGAGGTCGGCTGCAGGGTGGGAAGGATTTAGGATGCGGCCAGTTCACGCGCGCCGTTGATGGTTTGGCCCCAATTTTCCATCATGCGGATGAGTTCGTCGAGGTGGACGGGTTTGCTGAGAAAGTCATTCATCCCGGTCGTGAGGCAGTCGTCGCGGTCTTTACGTGTAGTATTGGCCGTCATGGCGATGATAACGGGTTGTTTGCCATTTCCGCGCCGGATGCGACGGGTGGCTTCGAGGCCATCCATTTCGGGCATTTGAATATCCATAAAAATGAGGTCGAAGGGCTCCTTTTGCAGGTGGTCGAGGACTTCTTTACCGTTCTCGGCGACTCCGCAGGAGTAGCCCATTTTATCGAGGATCATAACGGCGAGTTGTCGATTGATAGGGTTGTCTTCTGCGAGGAGGATCCGCAGCGGGTATTTCTCCGCCAGGCGAGGCAGCGCCTCTGCGGTGGCTGGGGTAGCTTTTTGGGGGGCCGGTTTGGCGAGGATGGTGAAATTGAAACGGGAGCCTTTCCCGGGCTCGCTGCTGACGCGGATTCGGCCATGGAGCAGATGGACGAGCCGGTCGGACAGGATGAGGCCGAGGCCGGTGCCGCCGTAGGGGCGGGCGGCGGGGTCGGCGCGGGCGAAAAATTGTTTCAATTCGTCGAGGGGCTCGGCGTCGATCCGATTGCCGGTGTCGCTTACTTCGAAGTCCGAGCCCGATCTGTTCGCCTTTTGTTTGAATAGAGCCGGCGTCGGCGTGGGCGATGCGGATCCTGACCTCGCCCTGCCGCGGTGAATTTGGCGGCATTGCCGACGAGATTGATGAGGATCTGCCGAAGGCGACCTTTGTCGGTCATGATACGGTTGGGCACATCGGGTGAAAGTTCGTAGTGCAATTGGATGCCGGCTTTGAAGTGCGGTTGATGAACATTTCGATCACTTCTTGCACCAGCCTGCGGAGGTCGGTTACTTTCTCATCCAGGGTTATTTTACCGGTTTCGATGGCGGAAAAGTCGAGGATATTGTTGATAACGGTCAGGAGGGTATCGCCGCAGGAGCGGATGTTATCGACGTAATTATTTTGTTCCTTGGTTGAGGGTTGTTTGGGAAAGCAGGGAGGCCATGCCGAGGAGACCGTTCATGGGCGTGCGGATCTCGTGGCTCATATTGGTCAGGAAAAGGTCTTTGATATGGAGGGCGTCTTCGGCCTGGCGGGTGCGATATTCTACTTGTTGTTCGAGCATGGTGGTGCGGGCGGTGAGGCGGCGGATCCGCAGGCCCGGCTATAGTAGAGGCAAATACCGATCAGGATCAGCGTTATGCCGAGCAGGGAGTGCGAGCGAGGTCGAAACGGGTAAGGAAAGCATCATCAGCTTGGGTTTCAGAGCTTAACGAAAAAGATCAACCTAAAAGGTCCTTGGTGTAAACGGTTGCAATGTGGATGTATTTTATACTCAATGGCCCTTTTCAGTTTACCTAAGGGTTTTCACTTATAAACCAAACCTCCCATGAGCCAACCGGTTAGCCGGATCAGGGCAGGGTGACGTCCTCGCCCCAGATGTATTTGGCGAACCACTGCCAGTTATGCCAGATGGCCGCCAGGCGTTCTTTTGGTTTTGTGATGCCGTGACCGAACCCCTTGTAGACGATCAGGCGGGAAGGGATATGCCGGTCCTGGAGCCCGCGATAGAGTTCGTAGGCATCCGGGATGGGGACCCGATGGTCCAGCTCCCCGTGTTGGATGAGGGTGGGGGTTTGCGCCTGGTTGATCGTCGTAATCGGTGAGGTTTTTTCGTAGATCGCTTTGTCATCCCAGGGGGTAGCTTTCAGGTATTCCCTCGTGAAGGGGGTGATATCGGTCGAGACGTAATAAGTGGCCCAATCGGAAATGCCGGCCCCGACGGATATGGCTTTAAAGGCGGCGGTATGGGTGGTTAGGAAGGCGGAGATATAACCACCCTGGCTCCAGCCCATGCAGCCCATGCGGCTTGTATCGATCAACCCTTTTTTGTTCAGAAAGTCGATGCCGCTCATAACATCCCACATATCACCGACGCCGAGGTTACGAACGTTGAGGGAACGGAATTTTTCGCCATAGCCCGCTGATCCCCGGTAGTTCACCCAAGGACGAGGGCGCCTTTTTCGCACCACTGCGCGATGGGGTAGACATAGGTTGGAACGGGTTCCGGGAAATCGACCCGGTCGGCCCGCCGTGGATGACGACCAGCAGGGGATATTTCTTTGCGGCATCATAATTGGCGGGTTTTAACAAGATGCCTTCGATGGTGGCGCCGTCTTTGCTTTTCCATTGAATCACTTCGTTCGTGGGCAGTGGCAAGCCTTTTAGCTGGTCGGAGAGGCGGGTAAGTTGTCCGGCGGGGGTGGTGATCTCCGTTAGCCCGCTATAGCTTCGGCCGCTCCAGGCCATTTGTTGCCGTCTTTGCTGAAGGACTGACATTGTTGATGATGTCCGGAGCCGTGGTAACCGGGTTACTTCGCCGGTGGCAGGATCAAGGTGAAAAAGCGTGGAACGGGTGTGTTGGAGGGCGATGAAAAAAATTCCTTTTGGGTTCCAGTCCTGGACCGATTTGTTTTCGTCGAAGCCGGCTGCCGATCTCATTGGGGTGCGGTGGCTCTCGAGATTGGTGTAATAAATAGACCGGTTGTTCTTATAGTAATTCGAAGATGGTGTCCGTCAGAGGGCTGGTATAAAGAAGGCTGTTCCCGTCGGGGCTCCAGGCAATCAGCTCGTCGCCTGCGGGGTCGGAGATGGTTATTGGTGTCTTGTGGGTGGTCGTGTCCAGGACGTCGATGCGGAGTGGATGGAGGAGGGGATAACGGATCGGGCTGCCGGTTGTAGGCGATCGTCGGCCATGCGGGGCTCCAGCTCAGATCGGTAACGGTGAAGTTGCCGGAGTAAGGCGGGAGGGTACTGGTAATATGTTGAATCGGGTTGTATAACGGGATCTGTCAGGCTATCGAGGGAGAAGCGGATCAGCCAGAGATGGGAGAGTTTGAACTCTTTTCCTTCTTCGCCAAATGCGCCATAATGGTCTTTGATCGATTTTAGCGATTTGCTATCGGCCTCAGCGCGAATAAAGGCGATCTGACGACCATCGGGGCTCCAGGCGAATGCCGGATCCCTTCCTCTTCTTTGGTCAGCGGAAAGGCTTCGCCGCCTTCGGCGGAGATCAGATAGATCTGGGTCTTATCGCCCCGGTCGCTTAGAAAGGCGATCCATTTGCTATCCGGGCTCCATCGGGAGAGTTGCTGCTGTTTTTCGGGTTGTTGCGTCAACTGAAATGGCGGATGGTTTTGCCGGGAAAGCCAGATCTCGTTATCGATAGCTGTTTTCTTTCCAATCTGTCGTTGTGACGGTGTACGCAATATTGGCGCCATCCGGCGACAGGACGGCAGCGCCCGCCTGCGTAATACTTAGCCATTTGTGAAAAGAAATGGACGGCTGGCTCTTCGCGGTTGGTGATTGCGCCCAGGTCAAACCAACCTGGAGGAGCAGGGCTAAAAATGGAATTCGTTTGTTCATAAGCAGTTAGAAATTATGGTTGTTGTTTTAACGTTTTGTTACGTTATCCGTTGGTAAAGACAATGTTATAGAATAGTTATACCCGGCCTGCCGATTATACCTTCGTCTGGTTTTTGCGTCTATAAGTTATAAATAAAACTTATATGAAAACGATGATGAATGAAAAAAGAAAGAGAATATGGGAAAAGGCTATTCATCATATTGTTCTCTCTTGGCCTCGCCTATGGCGCTTCGGCTCAGCGGGGCTACGTTGGTCACGGATTTGCTGGTGGGGGGTTCCATGGGGTTTATCATCCGTATTATGCGCCGCGGGTTGTTTATGCGCCCGGCTATTATGGCTGGGGATGGGGGTTAGGCCTGGGTTTCGGATTCGGCTGGGGTGTACCCGGCTGGTACGGACCCTGGATGTATCCATATGGTCCTTATGGCTATGGCTATCCTCCTTACTACTATGGCCGCGGGACCATGCCGCCGGCACTACAGGATCAGATCAATGGGATAAAGAGTGATTATAAGGCTCAGATCAAGGATGTAAAACACGATAAGGCCCTTTCGCATAGTGACAAGGAGGCAAAGATCAATGATCTGGAAAAGCAGCGCGATGCAGCGATCACGCAGGCAAGGCATGATTTCTTCAACGCGCAGATGCGGAACTATAAGCCGGCTCCGGGTAATGGCCCTACGGGGAATGGACCCAGCGGCAGTTCTGGCAGTGACCCGGATCATCCCGAGTATTCGAATAAGTAATGAATTGGACCTGTTGAGAGCGAAGGCCCCGCGATGGCGGGGTTTTTTTTATGTGTGCCAGGCATGTCTATCGGCTATAGGGTGAAAGTCCCGAAGGCGCTTTACAGTAGGAAGCTTTAGCCAAGGGCAAGGGTGTCGTGGGCGACCACGAATCTGAAGGAAGCCGGCGGCAAACGTTCGAGCCTACGAACAGAAACTGCATAGGAGGCGGGGTAGTGTGGATGATGACGCCATAGAGTGCAAAAGTCCGATACTGTACGGGATACCACCCTGTAGATGCAGAGGCTGCATGAACGGAAAGCGGATAGACTTACCCTGGGAGGTCTGCCGACGAATCATCGTCAAGGAGCAGAAGTCAGCCGAGGCCATAGTAGGCAGGAAACGAGCCGTCTCCCGAAGCGAAAGGGTAAAGACGGAAGCCTCACGGACAAGCCGAAGGGCTGAATGTTGGAATGGCAAAGAAATTAGGAAGTCTGTAACGAAGCGGAGACAACTGAACCGCGTAAGAGAACTTTCGGAGTGAGCTGGAAGCCGGAAGCGGAAAGCCCCGAAAGGAAGTTGAGCCGAATTATGCGACGAATAAGGACAATGCCGGTGTAGACTTTTTTTTTAGTAGTAGTATGCTGGAAGAAATACTTGATTATCGGAACATCACCAAAGCCTTGCAGCAGGTAACAAGCAACAAGGGAGCCGGAGGTGTGGACGGTATGCAGACAGCGGAACTCCACGAATGGCTGGAGGCCAACTGGAGGAAGCTGAAACAAAGTATTTTAGAAGGCAGGTATCTTCCCAGCCCTGTGCGAAGGGTAGAAATACCCAAGCCATCAGGAGGGACCAGGACGTTAGGCATCCCAACCGTCGTGGATCGGCTGATAGGCCAGGCGATCCATCAATGGCTAAGCGGACAGTACGACGCCGGGTTCTCGGAAAACAGCTACGGGTTCAGGGAAGGTCGCAACGCGCATCAGGCAGTGGAACAGGCGAAGAAGTATCTGGACGAAGGGAAGATATGGGTCGTGGAAATGGATCTGGATAAATTCTTCGACCGGGTGAACCATGACAAGCTAATGGGACTGCTGGCTAAACGGATAGCCGACAAGCGAACGCTAAAGTTGATCCGGAGCCATCTGAACAGCGGCATCATGGAAGGAGGGCTGGTAGGCCCCCGGACGGAAGGTACACCGCAAGGTAGTCCTCTGTCGCCCATCCTGAGTAATATCATGTTGGACGAACTGGACAGGGAACTGGAAGGAAGGGGTCATAGTTTTGTGCGCTACGCGGACGATCTAAGCCTGTATGTAGGAAGTGAAAAAGCTGCCCAACGGGTAAAGGAGAGTATCACTGAATACATAGAAAAGAAGCTGAAATTGCGGGTGAACCGGGAAAAGACACAGGTAAGCCAGGGGCAGCAAAGCAACCTGTTAGGGTTTTCCTTTTACCGCAGCAAGGGGCAATGGGAGGTGAGGATAGCCCCTAAAGCCCTGAGACGGATAAAAGAGAAAATCCGGTCAAAGACGAAACGTAGTGATCCATCCAATGCCGGAGAGAAGATAAAGAAGTTGGAAGTGGTGATAGAAGGATGGGTCAATTATTTTCGGATAGCCCGGGCCAAGAGCGTGATGCGAGCCCTGGACGAAATGGTTCGCCACCGGATCAGGACGGGGATATGGAAACAGTGGAAGGGTCCATGGACGCGGATCAGGAACCTGCGAAAACTGGGTGCTAGTCAGCGTAATGCCGAACGATGGGGAAACAGCAGCTGGGGATGCTACCGGATGGGCAACCACCCGGCCACCAGCACAACGGTCACCAACGCAAGGCTCCAGCGGCTGGGATATGTGGGATTTTATAACTACTACCACTGGAAAACGGAATACCAAGGGAAACTATTCTGACAAACCGCCGTATACGGACCCGTACGTACGGTGGTGTGAGGGGACGGCGCAGGAAATAATCCTGCGCCTCCTACTCAATGGTAGCGAGCGCTGCGGAGATCTCACCAAACAGGAGGCCGCTGCCGCCGCCGTAATGCTGGAGGATGCGAACGCCGGGGCGGCGAGTGAGAAAATATTCGCGGAGGCAGGCGTCGAGGGTGGCGTCGATGACATTGGTGATCAGGACGAGGTCAATATCGGTGTCCGCGAAGAGGGAGCGCGCCTGGTCGGGGTTGGTACTGCCGACGGCATGGTAGGATGCCGGTTGGTGGTCATTGAGGAGGCGGAGGACGACTTTGAGGATCTCGGGATCTTTACCGACGACCAGAATATTGACAGGATGGGTGATGGTAATTGACATGGCAGTGCCTAACTTTCCGTAAAGTTACTTTTATGGGCTATGATTTCAACGATAAAGTTATTTGGATCACGGGAGCGTCTTCGGGAATCGGCGAAGCGTTGGCTTATGCGTTCTCGGCCGGCGGCGCAAAGCTGATCCTGTCGAGCCGGCGGGCGGCTGAACTGGAGCGGGTGCGGCTGGCCTGCGCCCGGCCGGAACGCGTGAAGGTGATCCCTATGGATCTGATGGATCACGCGTTGTTTGGTGTGAAGACTGCGGAGGCGATCGCGGCGTTCGGGCGGATCGATGTTGTGGTTCATAATGGCGGGATCAGTCAGCGCGGGTTGGTCATGGAGACGTCGATGGAGGTGCAGCGGAAGGTCATGGAGGTGGATTATTTCAGTTATGTGGCGTTGACGCAGACGGTATTGCCGCATTTTGTTCAGCAGAAGTCGGGGAGATTTGTCGTGGTGAGCAGTGTGATGGGGAAGATCGGGACGCCGCTGCGGTCTGCCTATGCGGCGGCAAAGCATGCGCTACACGGATATTTTGATTGCCTCCGGGCGGAAGTGGCGGCGCTTGGGATCGGGGTAACTGTATTGACACCGGGATATATTCAGACAAATATCGCGCTGCATGCGTTGACCAGGGATGGCAGTCCTTTGGGGAAGGCTTCGGTCAATATTGATAACGGGTTGCCTGCGGATCGGGCGGCCAGGCAGATCCTGCGCGTGGTAGGAAAGGGGAAGAATGAGGCGTATATCGGAAAAACGGGAGGAGACCGGATTGCGTTGTGGCTGAGCAGGTGGGCGCCGGGGGCTTTTATGCGGATGGCGCCAAAGCTGATACCGAAGTGAGGGCGTAAATGATGATATTGACACCGAATTTGGTGTTGTCTTCGGCGAGAAAGCGCTTGTTGCGGAAGTCGTAATCCCATTCGCAGCCATAGTCCTTGTTGCTGTACAGAACGCCTGTGCGGCCATTGATGGTAATGGCTTTGAGGTAGTCGTGGACAAGGTCGTCGCCCCAGCCATTGAGCTCGAAACTGGTATTGGGCGGCCCTTTTGGAAAATGGAAAAAGGAGCGATAAAGGGCGTGGTCGTTGGGTATCTTATGCAGGGCACCGGGACCGAAGAGGGTTGACATCTGGGTTTCGAAAGAACGGGCGAAGAGGCCGTCGATGTCATGGTTGCAATCGTCGGCGAAGACAAAGCCTCCGTTCTGAACATATCGATGAAAATTGGCACTCTCGCCGGCGTCGAACTGAACCAGTTTGTGCCCGCTGATATAGGCGAAAGGATAGCGGAAAATGTCGGAATTGTCGAGGTCGATGACCTTTTCCTGCAGGTCGACGGGGAGGGTAGTATATTCTATCAGGGAATTAAGGAGGTTGGAGGGCATCCGCTGGTCGGTATCCCAATCCCCGGACCGGTAACGGAACCGCATAAATGTGAATTTGTCCTTAACTGAGCTGCTCACCGGCTATGTAATTTTTTTAAAGTTGATGATTTTTAATTTAATTTTCTCTTTATGTTCCAAAATTATCTCAAATCTGCTTATCGGAACCTGCTGCGGCATAAGGGGGCCAGCCTGATCAAGCTGGCGGGGCTTTCGATCGGGATGTGTTGTTGTCTGCTGATCCTTGTCTATCTCACAGATGAGCTTAGCTATAATAAATTTAATACCCATTACTCCGATATTTACCGGGTTGATTTTGTGAAGACCGGCGATGGTGCGGGGAAGTCGGCGACGGTGACTTGTGCGGCGGGACCGGCGATAGAGAAAGATATTCCGGTGGAGGCGGTGGCGAGGTTGTACGGTCGAACGGGGATCCTGGCGGCGCAGGATGGTGCGGGGGCAGGTGCGAGGGGCGGGACGATGAAACGATTTGAGGAGCAAAATGTTTTTTTTGCGGATAACGCGCTTTCGAAGATTTTTACGATGCATTGGCGGGAGGGTCGGGCGGCGGATGCGCTTTGACGCAGGTAAATTCGATCGTGCTGACGAGCGCGATGGCAAAAAAATATTTTGGGGATGGGCCGGCGCTTGGGAAATCATTGTTATACGACAATTCAAATCTCTTGCAGGTGACGGGGGTGGTGGATTCGATGCCTGCCAATTCGGATATCCGGTTTGACGGCCTCATCTCGTTCGAGACCCTCTATACGGTGGAGAGTAAACCGGTGGGAGATTTCATCCGGACCAACTGGCTGTATAACCCAGCCGAGACGTTTATTTTGTTGCGGCCCGGGCAGCAGGTGGCTCCCGTGGAGGAGGCGATGGAGCAACTCACGAAAAAATACGGGGATGAGCGGGTCCGGAAGGCCTATTATTTTTCGCTTCAGCCCTGGTCTGAGAATCACCTTTATGCTTCGGATGTGAGTGGGAGTGAGAGTACGAACAGCATCACCTATATCTATATTTTCGCGGGGATCGCGCTGCTGATCTTGCTGATCGCCAATATCAATTTCATCAATCTGTCTAATGCGCAGTCGCTTACGCGAATCGCGGAGATTGGGGTCCGCAAAGTCTCGGGGGCTGGTTCCCGGCAGTTGTTGCTGCAGTTCCTTGGCGAAGGTTTGTTGGTGAGTGTGTTGGCGGGCATTCTGGCGCTAGGGCTGGCCATACCGGGGTTGTCGTTGCTGAATGCGGTAACTGGAAAAGAACTGCATGCCGCGGTTTTGTGGACGGGGATGATGGTTCCGGCGCTGATTGGGCTCCTCGTCTGCACGGGACTTTTGGCGGGTTTATATCCGGCCTTGTACATCACGCGCTGGCGGCTGGTGGCGCTGCTGAAGGGAAATACGGGAAGGGCGTCATCGAGCGGGCGGTTGATCCGGCAGTCATTGATCGTTACGCAGTTTGCGGTGGCGGCCGCGTTGATCATCGGCGCACTGGTGATCCAGCGGCAGTTGGTATTCCTGCGGAACAAGCCATTGGGATTCGATAAAGACCAGGTGTTGGTGCTGCCGTTGTTCGGAAGGAATCCGTCGCCCTTTGGCGGAAAAATCGACAGTGCCCAGCGGGCGGAGATGAATGCATTCGAGGCCGATCTGCGTGCCTATCCGGCGGTGCAAGCGGTGACGCTGGCCAGCGGGATGCCGGGAGAGTCGCCGGTGCGTGGGCTGGTGATCCCTGAGGGACATGTGGATCAGGATAATATTTTTATGGCATGGGTGTCGGTGGATTATAACTATATCGCTGCGATGAAGATGGATCTTGTTGCGGGACGGGATTTTTCGAAGGCTACCGGGACGGATCATTTGCAGGCTTTTATTATAAACGAATCGGCGGTCAGGTCGCTGGGCTGGAACAGTCCGGAGGAGGCGATCGGCAAAACGTTTGTCCGGGGCGACAGCAAGACGGGGAAAAAAGGGCATGTCATCGGGGTGCTCAGGGATTTCAATTTCGACAAGCTGGACAAGGCGTTGGCGCCGATGGTGATGGATGTGAATGTGCCGCGGTTCAACCTGTTTGCGATCCGCGTAAATCCGGAACGTGTCCCGGCGACGATCGCCGCGATACAGCGGGTATGGGAAAAGTATTTTCCGCGGCGGATATTTGAATATAATTTTCTGGATGAGAATATCAATACCCTGTATAAGGCGCAGGAGGATTTGAGCAGGCTGGTGGGGTGGTTTGCCCTCATCGCTATCTTTATATCCTGTATTGGATTATTTGGGCTGGCGTCGTTCATAGCTGTCCAGCGGACGAAAGAGATGAGCATTCGAAAGGTTTTGGGCGCGACGGTACCGGGGCTTATTCTCTTGTTGTTCCGGGACTTTCTTCGGCTGGTCGTCGTTGCGCTTTTGATCGCTTCGCCGGTAGCGGCGTGGCTGATGAATAAATGGTTGCACGATTTTGCCTACCGCATCCCCCTTAGCGGGTGGATCTTTGCGCTAACGGGGGCGCTTGCCATTACAATCACCTTTATCACAGTCGGGTGGCAGGGCCTACGGGCTGCAAAAGTCAACCCTGCGAGCGCTTTGCGCAGCGAATAGGTAAATGTCTACGAACATGGTCGAAAGCGAAGTACAGTCACTACTGGGAAAATTATCGCAATTAAAACATGAGATCCGCAAAGTCATTGTGGGGCAGGAGGCCATTGTAGAGGAGATATTGGTGGCGCTGCTGGCGGGCGGGCACTGTCTGCTGGAGGGCGTTCCGGGCCTGGCAAAGACGTTGATGGTGCGGACCTTGTCTCAGTCGCTGGACCTGACGTTCCGCCGGATCCAGTTCACGCCGGACCTGATGCCGACCGATATCCTCGGGACGGAGATCCTGGAGGAGGATCACACGACGGGCCGGCGTTTCTTTAAATTCAACAAAGGGCCGATTTTTGCCAATATCGTATTGGCGGACGAGATCAACCGGACGCCGCCAAAAACGCAATCGGCATTGCTCGAGGCGATGCAGGAGTTCGAGATCACCTATGCCGGCCAAACCTATCTGCTGGACCGGCCATTTTTTATCCTGGCCACACAGAACCCGATCGAGCAGGCCGGCACCTATCCCTTGCCGGAAGCGCAACTGGACCGGTTCCTCCTTTATATCCGGATTGGTTATCCCAGCGCGGAGGAGGAGGCGGCGATCCTGGATTCCACGACGGGGGTGCGGCGGCCGGTGGTTCATCCGGTGCTTGGTGGGGAGGAGATCAGACAATTGCAGGGGCTGGTGCGTGAGGTGAGCATCAGTGGTGACCTGATCCGCTATGTGGCCAACATGGTCCGGGCGACGAGGCCGGAGACGAGCGGGCACGGGTATGTCCGGGAGTGGGTGCGGTGGGGCGCGGGGCCGAGGGCGGGGCAGGCGCTGATCCTGACGGCAAAGGCAAGAGCGCTTGTGCATCAGCGGTATGCCGTTTTACCGGAGGATATCGGGGCGATGGCTTACCCGGTGCTAAGGCATCGGATCCTTATGAATTTCAAGGCGGAGGCTGAGGATATCCGCTCCGATGATGTGACCAATTTTCTTCTTAAGACGATTGTGCGGCCGGTTGGACTTTTGAAATGATACCCGATCACCATATTCTGATGGCCATAAAAGACCTGTCCCTGGCGGCGCGCCGGACGGTAGATGGATTTATGACGGGGATCAATAAAAGCAAGGTCCGTGGGCCCGGGTTGGAATTCAACCAGTATCGAAGCTATCAGCCGGGAGACGATCTGCGCTGGCTGGACTGGAAACGGTTTGCGCGGACTGACCGGTATTATATCCGGGAATCGGAGGTCGAGACGAGCATAAGGGTGCGACTCATGGTGGATGCGAGCTTGTCGATGAATCATCAGGACGGTTCGTATTCCAAGATCGATTATGCGCGGTATCTGGCGGCGGCGGTCGGATGGCTTGCACACCGGCAGGGGGATGCAATCGGATTGTATGTATTCCGGGACGGAACGGTGCATGCGCTGCCGGCAAGGCAGGATGCAAAGCATCTGGCGAGATTCATGCATCAATTGGGGGAATTGCGGCCGGAAGGGAAGATCGGACAGCCGATCCACTATAAGAATATTTTCATGGGGGAGCAGAAGCGCGAGCTGCTCGTTTTTATTACCGATCTGTATGAACGGAATGGTGAGATCGCCAAAATATTGGACTTGTTGGAATCGCTGGGTCATGAGATCATTGTTTTCCATATCATGGGACGGAACGAGCTGGAGAAGGATTTTGGAACTTATGATGAAGTAGAAGATCTTGAGACGGGGGAGCGGGTTGCGGTTAAGCCGGGAATGGATGCTGACTATGCGGACCGGATCAGATCCTGGCTGGCCGCGGTGCGGACGCGGCTGCTCGACAAGCAGATCGCGTATCAATTGATGCGAATGGATCAGCCGGTGGATCAGGCGCTGCGGGATTTTCTCAAACTTAGGCAACAAATCACGGGCTAAGAATATGGGGGTGATCCAATTTCTACATCCCATTTGGCTGGCGGCTGTGGCGGCGGTCGTCGTCCCGGTAATCCTGCATTTGTGGAATGACCGGCGGGGGAAGGTGCTTCGGGTTGGAAGTGTGGCGCTGTTGACGGGTGGTGCGCAGCGGATGGCGTGGAGGCGGCGGCTTTCTGATTGGCTGCTGTTACTTACGCGGTGCTTGTTGCTGGTTGCCCTGGCGTTGTTGATGGCCGGGCCGGTACTTCACATCGGGGTGAACGGGTGGGTATTGGGGGCGGGGCGGGTTGCGGACTCGCTGGTGGAGGCGGGTTGGGAACGACATTCTTTTGCGGATAGCTCGAATTATTGGGAGGAGTTTCGGTTGGCCGATCGGGAGGCGCCGGCAGGGGTAGCGTTCTATGTCTGGACAACCGGCCTTGCGCGACGTTTTGGTGGGGAGCGGCCGATGACGGACCGGGCGGTGCGTTGGGATGTGGATTTGGCGGGAGATTCGGTGAACCGGTGGACGCAGGCGGCCTGGGTGTTGCCGGGAGATAGTGTGCGGGTGATAGAGGGGGTGAGCCGAGCTACGGGTACATCGTATTCGCCGAGGACGGCAGGCGCATCGACCGGCGGAGATACGAGTGTGCTTCGGGTAACGGTGATTGCCGATGCGGCATACCGCAAGGATGCCCGACGGGTGAAAGCGGCATTGGTGGCGTTGCAGAAATATACGTTGAGAAGGATCGCGGTTGTTGACACCGCCTTCGCCGGGGCTTCGGCGGCCGATGGAGGAAGGGACTGGTTGATCTGGTTGTCAGACCGGCCAGTCGCCGGTCGGGATGGATATAAAAAGATTTTGGATTATGCCGCATGGAAAAGGAGTAGTGGGAAGGCGGCGAATGACCTATTGTGGAGCGGAGCATTCCCGGTATGGGTTGGGAAGACATTGTTTGTCGACACGGGCGCCGGAACGAAGGATCTGCGGGTACTCGACCCGGAGCAGATTGAGCCGCTGCACGCCGCGGGCGTGGGGGCGGCCGGTGGGTCGAAGGTTTTAGATCTGGTAACCGGAGGTGTTGAGACGGTGATTTGGGGGATAGCGATTTTATTATTCATCATGGAGCGGATATTGTCGCATGGGAAAAAGAAGGCTTAATGAGCTGCGCCGAAGGTGGCGGGCGGAAAGCCTGGTCTACTGCGGGTTGCTGACCGTGGCGGGGAGCGTGTTGCTTACGGCGGCGATGCATGTGTTTGCGGACTGGCCGTATCGGGCGGCGTGGGCGATCGGATCGGGCCTGGGGATAATCGTGGTGTGGCTTTCGCCGTATTGGCGGTTAGGCCTGACCGATATAGTCCGATATCTTGACCGGCGGTTACCCGAGCTGGAAGAAAGTTGCGGGTTACTGTTGCGGCCTCCTGCGGAGCTGAATTCATTGGAGGGAATACAGGCGCGAAAGGTGGGGGAGCGGCTTGAACGGGTCATGGTGCCGGATCCATTGCGAAACAAGTTGATGTTGGGTTTGGGAATGGCGGTGATGGCCTTTTTGTTGAGTACCGGGTTGGAGGCAATGGTTCGACATCGCGTTGCGAAGCCGCGTGCGGCGGCCCCTGTTGCTGTGACAAGGCGGGAGGTGGAAGCCCCGGGGATCCGGACGGTGCGAATTCGGATTGCGCCGCCGGCGTATACCGGGCGGGCGGTGCGGGAACAGGCGGAGTTCGGATTAAGGGTGGAAGAAGACGCGGTAGTGGGTTGGGAACTGGAGACGGAGGCTGGAGTGGATACGGTGGAATTCATTTTTAACGATAGCAATCGTGTTGTGTTGTCGGCGGCGGATACCAGCCATTCGGTATGGCGATATTCGGAAAGGGCGATGCGATCCGGGTTTTACCAGGTTCGGGTGGCGAGGAAACTATCGTCCTTGTACCAACTCGACGTGCAGGCGGATGAGCCGCCGCAGGCGCTGATCGAGGCGCCGAAGCCCTATACGATTATCGACTATGGAGAAGCAACCAAAATTCCCGTTCGGGTTTTTTTGAAGGATGATTATGGGATTGCGGATGCTTCGCTGGTTTTGACAGAATCCAGCGGGAGCGGTGAGGCGGTGAGGTTCAAACGGCAGGAATTGAGGTGGAGTGAAGGATTCGATGGCAGCGGCCGGGCCTATTCCCTTTCGAAGGTGCTCGATCTCGGATCGATGGGGTTAAGACCGGGAGACGAGTTATATTTTTATTGTCGGGCGAAGGACAGCCGTGGGCAGGAAGGGCGGACGGAAACCTACATTATTTCTTTGGCGGATACTGCGCAGCTGATGAGCCTGGCGGGAATTACTTTGGGTACCGATGTAAAGCCGGAGTTCTTTCGCAGCGAGCGGCAAATCATCATAGAGGCGGAGCAGTTGTTGAAGCAACGGGATACGCTGGCGGTACCGGCTTTCAGGGAAAAGAGCAATGAATTGGGTGTGGATCAGAAGCTGTTGCGGCTGCGGTATGGAAAGTTCCTCGGCGAGGAGGCGGAAGAGGGGGAAGCCGCGGGCGGGCCGGAGGATACGACGGATTATGGCACGTTCGGGGATGCGACAAGAATCTTGCAAGTTATAACGGATCGGCATGACAATGCGGAGGATGCTACCTATTTCGAGCCCGGGGTCAAACAGCAGTTAAAGGCTACGCTGAATGAGATGTGGAGGGCGGAGCTGCAGTTGCGTACCTATCATCCGCAGGAAGCGCTGCCTTTTGCGTATAAAGCACTCCGGCTTTTGAAAGACCTGCAGCAGCAGTCGCGGGCATATGTAGCCAAGACCGGTGTCAGGGTCACGCCGCTGAATCCGGACAAACGGTTGACGGGGGATTTGGGTGCGATCGAGGCTCCGGTCCAGGAGGTGGTCGTGGGCGGTTCGTTAACAGAGGAAGAGGTGTTGAGGATGGCGCTGGCGGTGCTGGAAAGCGGGCGGGAGGGGGCAAGTGATTCTGCGATACTTCGTCGGGCCGGGCGAAGACTTGGCGCCGCTGCCGCGGCGAAGCCATCGATGTATTTGGGTGCGTATCAGGCGTTGAAAAGTATACTGGAAGGTGGGCATGGCGATGTCGCGGCGGTGGAGCGGGCGATCCGGGAACTACTGCCGGAGGCGGAGGCGGCGCCGGGGTTGAAGAAAGGGCCGGCTGACGGCGGGCTGGGAAAACTTTATTTTGAGGAGATTGACCGATGAGCGGGATGAACGATATCGAGATATTGTTATGTGCGGGGCTGCTGGTCTTCTTGATTTGGAAAGAGGTACGGGCGGCCCGGCCGCGGCTGTGGTGGCGGGTGATCGGGACGGTTATTGCTGTGGCGGCGCTTGCGGGGATGATCCTGCCGTTGAGGTATCGGCATCGGGTGGAGCAGATCTATCGGGTCTCGAAACGTGCGCATGGGGAAACGGAGGGGATTTCTAAGATCGAGTGGCGGCGGCAGTTGTATACGGGCGAGCGGCTGAATGTCCGGGGCCGGTGGGAAGGGCGGGTGGGATCGGGATCCGTCAAGCTGTTATTGATGGGGTTTGGAACGGTGGTGGACTTCGAACCGAACAGGCGGAGTATTTGAGGTGGGTGTTGTGCCGCCGCAGACGGGGAGGGAAGTATTTCAGTTGGCGGCGGTGAGGGGTCGGGATACGATAGAGCAGGAGGCAATCCCGGTGGAGGTAGGGCATGAGTCGCCGATGAAAATCCTGATCCTGGCGGCTTCGCCGGATTTCGAGAATGCGTTCCTGGTGAATTGGCTGGCGAAGAACGGGCAGCAGGTAGCGATACGGACGATGGTGAGCCGCGACAAATATCAAACGTCGTATGTAAATATGAAACCGCGGCCGCTGGGGCGGCTGACGCGGGCGTTGCTGGATGGGTTTGATGTGGTGATCGCGGATGAGGCGGTGTGGACCGGACCTGAGCGGGCCGTATTGCGACAGCAGGTGGAGAAAAAGGAGCTTGGTCTGATCATCAGAACAGATAGTAGCTTTTTACCCCGTGAGCCGGTAGGGCGGATGGTTTTCGATACCGTGTGGGGGGAGAATGCAGTGGGGGAGGAAATGGGATCGGGTGTTGTCCTGTATTCCGAAGAGAATGCGACCTATATGCGATTAATGAAGGGGCAGGCGTTGGACTATGCGACGAATTGGGCGAAGTTGCTGCGTTTGGTTGCCAGGCCGAAGCGGTCAGCGGATCAATGGACCTGGGACCCGGCTGAGCCGGGAGTCGGGGATGAAGTCCAGCTGACGTTGCAGACCGGGGAAGCAGCGCCGCAGGGGACGATGGTGCAGGCTGGGCGGGCGGAGAGTGTCTATCTGGCGGAGGATGCCGTATTGCCTTTTGTATGGCATGGCAGGTACTGGCCGGAGGCGGCGGGTTGGGCAGCGATAAATGATTCCAGCTGGATGTATGTGTGGAAGCGGGGGAGCTGGCCTGCGATGGGCCGGCCGGAGCCGGTTGTCAAGCCGGCGCGGGTTAAGGCGGAGCGGGTTCCGGCGCAGGAAGAAGAGGTTCCGGTTCCGAAATACTGGATGTATACTGCTTTTTTATTAAGTATATTTTTTTTGTGGGTTGAAAAAAAGTTTAGTTAGATTGCTCTTATGAAAAGAAAACAATTCATTCAGATGGCGGGGTTGGGGCTTGGGGCGATGGCGATACCGAAGTTGCCATTTGGTTCCCGGTTGATCGATCCCGCAGAAGCGTTGCAGGAAGGGATGGATGCGGCGACCAAAAAACAGCTGGCGGATGCGGCGTTGAATGCTGCCCGTTCGGTTGGGGCGACCTACGCGGATGTGCGTATCGGCCGTTACCTCAATCAATTTGTGATCACGCGGGAGAACCGGGTACAGGCCATTGCGAATACGGAATCATTCGGCGTGGGGATCCGCGTAGTTGCGGGTGGCGCCTGGGGATTTGCGGCTACCAACGACGTGACGATGGATGGCATGGCGAAGACGGCGCAGCGAGCGGTGGCGGTGGCGAAGGCCAATGCAAAGATCATGAATGCGCCGGTGCAGTTGGCGCCACAGCAGGGGTACGGCGAGGTAAGCTGGAAAACGCCGATTGAGAAAAATACTTTCGAAGTCCCGTTGAAAGAGAAGATCGATTTGCTGCTGAGTGTAAACGGGATTGCAATGCAGAACGGCGCCAGTTTTATCAACTCGGGAATTTTTTCGGTCGACGAACAGAAATATTTTGCTTCGACGGACGGGAGCTATATCGATCAGGATGTTCACCGCATCTATCCGAACTTCAATGTCACCAAAATTGATAAGGCATCGGGTAAATTCCAGACCAGGCGGTCGCTCAGCTCGCCGGTAGGGATGGGGTATGAATATCTGACCTGTCCGCCGGAGAGCAAGGTGGCGGGTATTGTTACCCGGTATAAAGACCGGTACGATATCCTGGAAGATGTGAAGAATGCGACGGCAGATGTTGCGCAGAAGATTGCGGCCAAGACGGTCGAACCCGGGAAGTATGATCTGGTGCTTGACCCTTCGCATCTCTGGCTGACGATCCATGAGTCGGTGGCGCATCCGACGGAGCTCGACCGGGTATTGGGGTACGAAGCGAATTATGCAGGCACGAGCTTCCTGAGCATGGACAAATTGCGGTCGGGTAATTTCCACTTTGGCAGCAAATTGATGAATATCCACGCTGACAAGCTGCAAGCGGGGAGCCTGGGGGCGGTGGGGTATGATGATGAAGGGGTAAAATGCGGCGAATGGGAACTGGTGAAGGACGGCGTATTGGTCAATTTCCAGGCGATCCGTGATCAGGCGCATATATTGGGGTTGAAGCATTCGCAAGGCTGTTGTTATTCCCAGAGCTGGGCCGACGTGCAATTCCAGCGGATGCCCAATGTGTCGTTAAAGCCCGGCAAGACACCATTGAGCGTGGATGACATTATCAAGGATGTGAAGAAAGGGATCTATATCATTGGGGACGGCAGCTTTTCGATCGACCAGCAGCGATACAATTTCCAGTTTGGCGGACAGCTGTTCTATGAAATTGAGGATGGAAAGATCGTGGGGATGCTCAAGGATGTTGCCTATCAGGCCGTGAACCAGGAGTTCTGGAATTCGCTGGCCGCTGTTGCGGACGAGCGGGATTACCGGTTGGGTGGCGCCTTCAACGACGGGAAGGGTCAGCCGGCGCAGTCAAATGCGGTTTCGCATGGGAGCGCCACGTCGAGGTTCAATGGTGTCAACGTTATTAATACTGCCAGGAAAATAGGATAGAATATGATTTACACAAAAGAAGAAGCACAGAAGCTATTACAGAAGGTGCTGAGCTATTCGAAGGCCGATGAGTGTGAAGTGTCGCTAACGGGGTCGGATAGCGGAAATATCCGGTATGCGCGGAATTCCGTATCTACGTCCGGGGAGATCAACCAATTAAGCCTGGCTGTCAGTTCCAGTTATGGGAAGAAGACGGGGAACGCGACCATCAATGAATTCGACGATGCGTCGCTGCGGAAGGTTGTTCAGCGATCGGAGGAACTTGCGCAGCTGGCGCCGGAGAATCCCGAGCATATGCCCTTGCTGGGCCCGCAGACGTTTGCGGATTCGATTACGTATGTGCCGGAGACGGCGGCGATCACGCCGGATACCCGGGCCGAGGCGGTTGGTAAGAGTATCCAGGTGTCGAAGGATGCGGGGTTGCAGGCGGCGGGTTACCTGGAGAATACAACCGAATTCGAAGCGGTCATGAATTCGAAGGGGCTCTTTGCGTACAATAAGGCGACGGATGTCGTCTTTTCGATCACGACGCGGAATGAGGAGGGTACGGGCTCGGGGTATGCGGCGCGCGGGTACAATGATGTGACGAAGCTGGATACATTATCGGCGACGAAGATTGCGACGACGAAGGCAACCGGAAGTATTGGGGCGCGGGCGATCGAGCCGGGAAAATATACGGTGATTCTCGAGCCAGTGGCGGTGGCGTATCTGCTGGAGAATATGTTTTTTGGTCTGGATGCACGGAGCGCGGATGAAGGCCGGAGTTTTATGAGCAAGCCGGGGGGTGGAAACCGGTTGGGTGATCAGTTGATGGACACCAAAGTAAATATCTATACCGATCCCTTCAATCCCGATCTTCCGTCTTCGACCTGGAACAGGGAAGGACAGCCAGTCGGGAAGCGAAGCTGGATCGAAGGCGGGGTGGTGAAGAACCTCAGCTATTCGCGATATTGGGCGCAGAAGAAAGGAGTAGATCCCGTGCCGGGACCGAGCAACGTCATTATGACGGGCGGTACGGATACGCTGGAGGAGATGATCAAGAGTACCGAAAAGGGGATATTGGTTTCGAGGCTTTGGTATATCCGGATGGTGGACCCGCAGACCTTGCTATTGACGGGGCTGACGCGGGACGGCACGTTCTATATCGAGAATGGTGAGATCAAGTTCCCGGTGAAGAATTTCCGCTTCAATGAAAGTCCGGTGATCATGCTGAACAATGTAGAGGCATTGGGCAAGCCGGAGCGGACGATCAGTGTGGAGTCTTACCGGAGCTACCTGGTGCCGCCGATAAAAGCGAGGGATTTTACGTTCTCGTCGTTGTCGGATGCGGTCTGACGACCCTGGAAGGGTCGTCGCGGAGCAAAGGAGGCGCGAAGCGCCGACATTTGCGGAGCAGACATTGGCCCCGGTTAGCCTGCGTCAGCAGGCGTAGCGGAGAAGCGAGTTTGTCTATTGCGTTTTGGAAAGCTCGAAACTGGCCAAAAGGTTGCAGTTGGGGTCGGAGGTTATGTGTTTTGGCAGTTCCGGCAGCGGGAGTTCCACGTGGGTGGTCTTATCATGTAGGTCGATGTGATAGAGCCGGCCGTCGATGGAATATTCAAGCGGAAAATCGAACAATTGATCCTGGGTCTGGATGAAGTCGATGATGGCGGCTTTCTTATCGGGGTTGTATTTCCAACTGATGCGGATATTCGGGTGACCGGGGGTGTAGAGCCACTGGTGGAAGAAGGTTTGGAGGTCCTGGCCGCTGACGGTCTCGATGATCTTTTCAAAGTCTTCGCTGGTTGCGTTCCTGTTTCTATAAGTCGAATAGTACGTGGAAATTCCTTTCCAGAAAAGGCTGTCGCCGAGGCGGCGGCGAAGCATGTGCAATACCCAGCCGCCTTTCTGGTAGCTATTGGGGTTTAGCAGGTCCATATAGTCTCCATGGAAGGCGGTATCGACGATGGGGGTTAACCGCTTTTTCTCTTCTGCAATGGTAACCGATCGGTCTTTTGCCATTCCCTTCTTTAGGGTATCGGGTCCGTATTTGTTTTCAAGATAGCAATGGGTAATGTAGGTGGCGAAGCCTTCGCTAAGCCAAAGATGTTGAAATTGGGATCTCGGTCGCCGCGTCGCCAAACCATTGGTGGGCGATCTCGTGGGCCATGAGGGATTCGATGCCGGGTGAGTTGACGGAGTTTTCGAAATAGAAGATCGCGCTGGCGTTCTCCAGGCCGCCGAAACGGGTTTTGGACTGGACGTTCCCCTCTTTTTCGAAGGGATAGGGGCCGATATGGGTGATATAAAAAGGCAGGATTTGCAGGGGGAAAGAATAAGCTTTGAAGCCGATCTCTTTATTTTCGGGAAAAACGTAGTTCCAAACGGGGACGCCCATTGCATTTCCGGGGTGGTCGATTGCAAAGTCGGCAACACCGATGACCATAATTTTGGGCGCCAGGGGGACGGATTCTTTCCAGTGGGTGAGCTTGAAATGGTTGGGGAGGACGCGTTCCTCCTGGAGGGCGCCGTTGGCGACGACGGCATACTGATCGGGCGCGGTGATGCGCCAATCGACGGTGGCCTTATCGGATGGGTCGTCCACGCATGGGAGCCAGTTATGGGCGCGGTTGGGCCAGTTATCGCCGAAAAAGCCGCGATGACCGTATTTGTTGTTGGCGATGATGAGGCCGTCTGCGGGAACGCCTTCGTACCGGACCGTATAGGTATGTTGGGAGTGCGCGAGAACAGGTGTCTGCAGGATGAGGTGACTGCTATCCTGCGCGTAGCGAACCGGTTGGTTGTTTTCGGAAACGGAAAGAACGTTCATGCCTTTACCGGAACTATTCCTTGCGGTGAGGTCGAGGTTGAACCCGGTTGCGTTGGTTCGGAAAAGAATGGATATGACCGCTGTGCCGCGGATGCTGTTGCTATCGTCATTTAGTGCGAGGGAGAAGTCATAGTGCTGAACGTCGACGATGGGATTGTATAATTGGGCGGTGGTGCGGGCGACCGGGAGGAAAATGAGCAGGAGAGCGAGCAGGCGAGCGGTCAGCAGCGAAAATAAGCGCATGGAGAGAATTTGGTATAAATATACTTTAAATTGCAGTATGGCTGAATACATCAAATGCCCGAGCTGGTTTCACCGATTGCCGTCGATCTATAAGCTGGTAGTGAGTTTTGGTGTTGCAACGATCGTTTCGGCGGCATTGATACCCGTTCGTATGGAGCCTATGACGCGAGTGATGATCGGGTGGGAATTTTCTGCATTTGTATGCTGGTCGATCAGTGTTGTCATCTTTACCAGCATGCGGCCACGGCAGATCCGGTTGCTGGCGAAACAGGAGGATGCGGGACGGATCGTGGTGTTCGGAATCGTGCTGGCCACGACGATCGGAAGTCTGATGGGAGTGATGGTGCTGCTGGGGAGTAAGGAGTTTCTGCTGGGTAAGGGGTTGGAAACCTTTATATATATCGCGGGGGTGATTTGCAGCTGGTTCATGCTGCATACGATATTCACTTACCGGTACGCGTTATTGTACTATGGCGATCATCCGCTGGATCCCGATCTGCACACGGTAGGATTGCAGGTGCCGAATGAGCTTTGGCCGGACTATCTGGACTTTGCTTATTTTGCGTTTGTGATCGGTATGACATTCCAGGTCTCGGATATCGAAATTTCATCCCGGACGATACGCCGCGTGGCGTTAATGCATGGAATACTTTCCTTTCTTTTTAATACGGTGATCGTCGCCCTCGCGATCAATGTGGTTCTTGAATTGAAGGGTTGATTACCGGAACTCCGAGGAGATGGTGTAGCAGACTTTGTCGTTGATTTTTTTAAAGGTTTCGCCGTTGATTTTTCTTATGCGGCGTAATCTGCGGCCCGTCATGAGGTTGCCTTCGGCGTCAAAATACTGGGGCTGGGAAAAGTAGGTGAGGATATAATATTTTTTGTTCACAAAGGGCAGGTTGAAGGCTTTTGGCCAGAGGGAGATATAGATGAGGGAGCGCCGGGTGGTATCGGTGTAATAATCCAGGTTATTGATCCACGTACATTCCATGGAATGCATGTTAAAGATCAGGTTGTTGATGGCGGCGGTGTCGTAGCCATATTTGAGGATGCTGTCCTGCATGCGGGGCTCCCCGACGGCAAATTCGTAGATATAGGTGAGCGTATCGGTGTCGAATTCGAGGGAGACGTGATCGAAGGAGCGGTCGGTGAATTCGATGGAGAAGCGGCGAGTATGCCAGGCATCTGTGTAGACCCGGGCCATGCCGTCGAGGGTAAAGCGGTGTCTGTGGTAGTAGTTGGTGATATTAAGGCTGGTGCAGGATGTCAGCGCCAGGAAGATCAAGATCGGCAACCACGATGATCTGCGGTTCATTGGTTTGTGCGTTTGGTGCAAACGGTGATACCGAATGTAATCTTCTTAAGGAAGCGGAGGCTGACCTGCCGGAGCGTACGGCCGCCGTAATCCCAGTAGATGATATCTACTTTGTCGGGCTGGTCGGGGATCTGGCGGATCTCGTCGAGGATGATAAAATGGGTAGGGAAGCGACCTTTGAATTTGTTGTGGTTTTTTTTGTGGAGATAGGTATTGTTGACATAGAGGTAGGTCAGGCCGGTTTGCCTGCACTGGTTCAGGTAGGTGAAGAAATCGGGGATATGAGGGCGGAGCAGATCCGAGCCGGTGGCCTGGATTTGGTAGCCGAACATGTCGCGGATGATGCGGTTGAACTTGCCATAGTTGACTGCGGCCCAAAACGTATTTTCAGACCCGGGATGAAACCGCCTGAAAAAGAGGTTCAGATAGCTCTTGAAATGATCGGCGAGGATCAGAAACCAGAGCTGGTCTGCTGGGCGGATGTCGAGGATGCCTTTGAAGCGCAGGGTTCCGGCGGCGCGATAGATTTCGCGGGATGGGGTAAAGCGGATAGCGCCCCACGCGGCGTGGCCGTCGGTATACAGTGTCATCAGGAAGCGAACGTAGGTGAGTGGGTCGTCGTGGAGGGGTAGCCAGGACAGAGCTGCGTAGCCGCAGAAGTTGGTGTTGGTGCCCTGGTAGAGGCGGTAGGGTTGGAGGAGGTTGGCTTTTAGGTTTTCGAGGAAGAGGTTTCGGCGGATATTGGGCCACCATGCGCTGGTGTCGGGGAGGGGGGTTTTGTTGAGGTAGTCGAGGGCTTGCCGGACGGTGGAAGAGGGGGTGGTGGTTGAAGAAGGGGTGGCTCTGGCGGCGCCGGACAGTAGCAGGTAAAGGGGAATGATGTAAAGCGCGGCCGGGAACGCAAAACGGGTAAAAGGCATAGGGCGAAGATAAGAGAGTTTGCGAAAAAGGGGGGCGGGTGATCCTTCCCGAGATTTTTCAATTTGCATAGACAAATTGGAACAGGGTAGCCGATGGAATGCTTGATTGTCAACGAGTATTATCTTTTGATTTCTTCAATTTGCATAGACAAATCCAATGTATTGGTCGAGCGCACAGCCAGGCGGAAGCGAACCATCTGTGATCCGAAAAAAATATTGGGTAATATTTTGAACGTACGTTTTTTTACGTACCTTCATGATGGATTTAGATTCAATGATAGAAAAAGAATAAAAGGATTATTGTATGAAGCGATCAAAAAGAACCGGGGATGAGAATTCGGAACCGACCAAGGGGGAGTTGGCGGTGTTGCAGGTATTGTGGCAGCATGGTCCGTCAACAGTCCGGTTCGTGCATGATACGATCAATGAAGGAAAGGACGCGACACAATATACCTCAACGTTGAAGCTGATGCAGTTGATGGCGGACAAAGGGATGCTTGGGCGGGATGAGACAAATATGAAACATGTCTATTATCCTTTGCTGGAGGAGGGGGGGACGAAGGGGCATTTGTTGGGCAAATTTATCGATACGATGTATGCGGGTTCGGTTGAGAATATGATGATCGCGTTATTGGGAAATGAGAAGACGTCGAAAGAGGATCTCAGGAAGATGAAAGAGCTATTGGCGGAGATGGAGAGGAAGAGATAAGAGATGGAGAGGAAGAGATAAGAGAGGGAGAGGGAGAGATAAGACGGAGGATTATCGGACGAAACAAATTGTTGTATGATACAGTCGATTTGCTGGGTATTGGTCCATTCCCTTTGGCAGGGTTTGCTGCTCGCGCTGGCGGGCGGCGGCGTAATCCTATGTACGAAGCGGAAGGCGCCAGCGGTGCGGTACCGGTTGTTGTGCGGGCTGGCCGGAATATTCCTGGGCGTCGTGGGGGCCACATTGATTTATGAATCGATACTGGATACGGAAAGCGGAGATGGGATCGGCAGGATTGGGGTTTCGATAAATTGGCTGGGAGATTGGTGTACGGCCCATGCGATGCAGGTCGTGATGGTTTGGCTGACGGTGGCGATCATCAAATCGGTTCGGATGGCAGCGGGTTGGAGTTATATCCGGCGGTTGAAGCGGGAAGGTCTCGCGGCACCGGCGATTTGGCGGGAAAGGGTGGATCTTCTGAGCCGGCAGTTGGGTTTGCACCGGGCGGTGAAGTTGGTAGAGAGCGCGTTGGTCAAGGTGCCGATGGTTATCGGGCAGCTGCGGCCGATCATCTACATACCCCTGGGGTTGATCAATCATTTGCCGGCGAACGAGATGGAGGCAGTGCTGCTGCATGAGCTGGCGCATATCCGGCGGTATGATCATGTAGTGAACATGGTGCAGCAGGCGGCGGAATGTCTGTTGTTCTTCAACCCGGGGTTCCTTTGGATTTCTTCGTTGATCCGGGAGGAGCGGGAAAGTTGTTGTGATGATATGGCCATTGCGTATACGCAGGACCCGGTGGGATTTGTCCGGGCGCTGGTGCGGTTCAAGGAACATAGTATGGGGGGAATGGCTTTGGCTTTTCCGGGAAACAGGCGGCAGTTGTTGCATCGGGTGCTACGGATCTCCCGGCAGGAGAACAAGACCCTCGGCGGGAAAGAGCGGCTCGTGTTGCTTGGTGGGTGTCTGATGGTATTGTGTCTGCTGGTGGCGAGGGCGGATATGAAAATAAAAGTGGCGCCGGTTGCGGAGACGCGGCTGGCAAACGCTCAGGTGGTGAGTGGGGTGTCGAAGGAGACGTTCGCGGTATTGCAGCAAAGGGAGGAGGTGACCCAAAATATGGAGTGGGTAAAGGCGCAGCTGGATCAGCTTCATCATAAACCGGCCGTAAAGAAAAAGACGAGTGAGATGGATCAGGAGGCGATGAATGCGGAGCGGGCGGAGCGGGCCAGCCAAGCGATAGCGGAGCAGGCTAAACAAGAGGCAGCAGAACAAATCCAGGAGCAGAAAGTGGCAAAGGAAGAGGAAGAAGTGAACCGGGCGCAGGCCGAGTTAGAGAAACTGGAGGCGGATAAGGATCGGAAACAGGCAGAGTTGGACAGGCAGCAGGCGGAGCGGGATCGTCATCAGGCCGATCTGGATCGTCTGCAAGCCGAGCAAGATCGTTTGCAGGCTGAGCGGGACCGGAAACAAGCTGAGCTCGACCGTAAGCAGGCAGACAAGGAGCGGGACCAGGCAACACGAGAGCAGCAGACGGAGCAGGACCGGAAGCAAGCGGAGCGGGACAGGCAGCAGGCGCGGCGGGACCAACAAAAATCAAAAAGCAATTGATGAACAAATAAAAATGACAACTATGCAATCACGCATTTTGCGAGCAGCTATGCTCATGCTACTAACGGTTATGGTCAGCCTAAATTCAATCGGGCAGATCTATGAAGACGATGGAAACCGGTCGTTCCAGATGAATATTTCGCGGTCAGGCAGTGATTCCACCGGGATTGTGACGATCATTTATAAGGATGGTCCGGTTTATGTCGTCCAGATGCGGGGGAGTAAAATCGTGAATTTCAGTGTAGACGGAGAGCATATACCCCTGGATGGTCTTGGAAAGTATCAGGGAGTGATCGATTCCATCAAAGTCCGGGTCAAAGAAGCGGAAGCGCAGGCAGCGCGGGACCGGCTGCAGGCCAACCGGGATCGGGCGCAGGCGGAACTGGACCGCCAGCAGGCCGAACGGGATCGGGCACAGGCAGAACTGGACAGACGCCAGGCGGATCGCGACAGGGAGCAGGCGAACCGCGAAAAGGAGCAGGATCAGGCGGAGGGTCAGCGGGACAGGGAGCAGGCTGTACGGGACCGCCAGCAGGTTGAGCAAGATCGCCGGGAAGCCGATCGCGACCGGATACAAGCAGAACAGGATCGGCAGCAGGCGGAGCGGGACCGGGAACAGGCGGTAAAGGACCGGGAGCAGGCGGAGCGGGATCGGGTGCAGGCGGAAGAGGACCGGAAGTTGATGGATAGTTTGATGCGGGACCTGGTCGCGGACGGGATTGTACCGAACAGGGAAAGTGTTCATTCAATAAAAGTAAATGCCGATGAAATATGTGTAAATGGGAAAAGGTTGACAGAGGCAATGGAGAAAAAATATATCGCCAAGTATGTCAGGAAGGGCAGTTCGTGGTCGATGCAGCGGGATTGAGTCAAATGAGCACGGTAATTGTTTTATATAGGGAGATTTCCGGTTGTAATTGCTGAATAATAACGAATTGCAGGCAGGAAATGGGGGTGTTCCGGTGAAAAAGGTGTCCGAAAATGATACAGTTATTGTTCGGTTGCGATGCAACATATTTTTTACCCGCCCTGACTTTAGGAAAACAATGTACAAATCATATGAGCTACACAATCTTGAAAAGCGCGGTGTTGATGGCAGCCTGCGGTATGCAGGTTTTCGCGGCAGCAGCGCAAGACATAAATGAGACTCCCTATCTGGTCAAGACGTTTACGCGTGATCAGGTAAAGCAGTTAAAGTCGGAGACTTCAGGTGGGAATATCCATGTTTACGGCCAGTCGACAGGGGATGCCAAAGTGGAAGTGTATGTTCGTTCCAATGATGGCGGGCGCAATTTAAGTCATGACGAAGCACAGAAGCGTTTGGATGCATCTGTCGATCTGACGGTTGCTATGAATGGAGGAACGCTGGAAACCGTAGCAAAGCATAAAGACGGTCGGGATGATGACAATTGGAGACATAGCGTGTCGGTTTCGTTTGTGATCTACGTTCCGGAGGCGATTTCGTCCGATCTGGAGACGAGCGGCGGGAATATCCATCTCAGTGATCTGACGGGGACCGAGAAATTTACGACGAGCGGCGGAAACCTTCACCTGCAGGGTTTGTCCGGGAAGATA
Source organism: uncultured Chitinophagaceae bacterium (assembly GCA_963846405.1). Classification (GTDB taxonomy): domain Bacteria; phylum Bacteroidota; class Bacteroidia; order Chitinophagales; family Chitinophagaceae; genus Puia. The sequence continues at coordinate 523,056 of CAWJVU010000003.1, forward strand.
ACCGGTGAGACGTCCGGCGGCAACGTCACGATCACCGATTCGAAGAATGATATCGATCTGCGGACGAGCGGGGGAAACATGCATGCGACCAATTGCGAGGGGACGATCACGATGGAAACTTCGGGTGGGAATATGCATCTCCAGAATGTCAAGGGAACGATACATGCGACGACCTCCGGTGGTCATGTTGAAGGCGATGGCGTTGACGGCGAGCTGAGGACGTCGACATCCGGAGGAAATATTCGCCTGGACAATCTTTCTTGCAGTCTGAATGCGTCAACCAGCGGCGGCAGTATCGATGTTACGATCAAAAAGCTCGGAAAATTTGTCGAACTCGGGAATTCCGGCGGGAATATCCACCTGACCTTACCGAATGGGCAGGGATATAATCTGGATATCAGCGCGGATAAGATCCACACGGACAAGCTAAATAATTTCTCCGGGACGATGGATGACCACAATCTGGAGGGGACGCTGAATGGCGGTGGGGTTCCGGTGCGGATCACGGGAAGCAGCGGTCATGTGACGCTGAGCTTTGAATAGGTTTTGTACTCTGCATATCGTCGGCCCGTGGCAGGCCGGCTGAAATAAGAAACCCGGTCGATCGACCGGGTTTCTTTATTGAGTTTAGTTATTGGCGACGGGAGCAGAGCTGGAGGAAGCCGCATTAAAGTTCAGCTCATTTGCCGGAACGTCCCAGTAGTCTGTGAAATCGTAATTAATAAAGCAGGACAGGATGGTGGCGGGGGGTGGATTTGTGGCTGAGAGAAGGGTGCCGGGTACGAGGATGTTGCCAAATCTTCCACCGCCTTGAGAGGCCGGTGCGGTAATGCCCCAGCGGCGGGCGTCGTACCAGGCCACGTTGTGATGGTAAAGGCCAATGCGTCGTTCGCTGTGCAATTGGCTGATCGCCGAGTCCTGGGAGATGCCGGAACCCGCGAGGAGGGGCAGGCCGGCGTTCTGGGACGCGCGGACCTGGTCGATCAATTGCAGGCCTGCGTTGGTATTGCCCATATAAATATTGCATTCGGCGACCATCAAGGCTGTTTCTTCCCAGGTAGGGGCGATGGGAACGGTTCCCTGATAATTTTCGGTCCCATAAAGGCCGCCGTTCTCGATGTCGATGACACCGTAACGGGTCCCAAACTGGATACCGCGACTGCGGACGTTAACTACGGAGCCGCCGGGGTAGGGCTCGAACCCCTTTGTAAAGCGGTTATCGCCGGGCTGGATGTCCTGGATCAGCCGTTCGCTGACGAAGGTCAGGGCGCCTCCCTGGACGGTAATGCGTTCCAGCGGGTGAAAGACGAAGCCGCCGAGTGAGGAAAGGTCGTTGATTCCGCTTGGCGCTTCGCCCCATTGGAGGGTGAGGTCGGCTTGCTGCATGCCCTGGCTGGCCAAGCTAAGAATGTTCTGCCAGTCCGTTGCGGTCATACTGGCGACCTTATGATTTGCCATATAGTTGCGGGCTTCGAAGGAACGGATTTGGCGGACCCACATGGCAGGGGTGATAATATTATTGGGCAGGTTAAAGCTGGGGATGATCGCCTGAAATGTCGCGTCGTAGTCGGCGTCCTCGGTGATGCTGCTGAAAAGGGAGACCGCGGTCTCGAAATTGCGGGTGGCGGCGGAGATGATGCTGTCGTGAACAACATATGTGTTGCTGGTCAATCCCAGGGCCGTGCTGTCGGGTAAGTCGTCGATAAGTCCGGCAATATACATGGAGCCCAGCTTGGAGTAGGAGTAGCCTTTCCAATAATAGGCCCAGGCCTGGAGGAGCTTCATTTTAGTTGCGGCGTCACCGCTGAGTTTAAGAGCCGGGTCCTGTAGGGAATGGAGCAGGTAATTTGCCTGCGCATTGACATAGTAAAAGCAGTCCCATTCGTACTGGATCGAGTTACCGTCCCCGGCGGTCCGGCTGTTCTCAGCCTGAAGAATGTCGAGCTGCGTAGCGAAGCCGGAAGGGTTGTTGATCACGGTGCCATAGGGCGCCGGGAGGGTAATCTGGGAGATATTCATCGGATAACGGCCGCCGAAATTCGAATAAGGGGAGAAGTCTTCGTCACCCATATTGGCCTCCATCAGCCAGGCGATATCGAAGAAGTTGAGGTTGCCGTCGCCCGTCTCAAAGGCGATCCATTTTTCGAAGATGCCCTGGGCGAAAGCGTCGATACCGGGTTCGGTTACGAGGGATCCCCCAGGAGTGGGCTCGGTTGGATTATTGAGCTGCAGGATGCCCTTCTTGCAAGACCCCAGCAACAACGCCGTTGAGAGGAGTAACAAACAGAGGGTATATTTTTTGATCGTCATAGTTGTTGATAATTAGTGTTGGTCAATTAAAAGCCGACATTCAGGGAGAACTGATAAGACCGCAGGTTAGGCGTTCCGAAATAGTCGACGCCGGCGAATGCGCCCAATCTATTGCCGGACAGGTTGTCACCCTGGGCATCGTAAGCGCCGGTGTTTTCCGGATCCAGACCTGAGTACTTGGTAAAGGTCAGCAGGTTCCGGCCCGATGCGGTAACGGTCAAACGTCGGATCGCACGGCTGTTGGCCAAATATCGGCTCAGGTCATAGGTCAGGGAAAGATCTTTCAGCCGGATGAAGGAGCCATTCTCGATGAAGGGCGAACTTGGCAGCACAAGGTTATAAAGGCTCTGGTAGTAATTCACGAAGGCTCCACGGTTGGCACCTACAGTGATGGCCTTGTCGAAGTCGCTGGAATTGGCGCCTTGACCGCCGGAACCGCCGACGGGCGTGTAGAGCCATTGTTTGGTGATATTGTAGATGCTGTTGCCATGTGTCCAGTCGAACTGGAAGGAGATGGTAAACTTTTTGTACAAGGTGACCCGGTTGATCAGGGATGAGGTAAAGTCCGGATAGGCGTGACCGTCAACGGAGAGATCGTTGGCGGGAGTATATACTGCTGCGTTCGTTTTGGTGTCGACGACGTATCCGTTGCTGGCTACCACATAGTCCCCCTGATTGGCTACCGGGATCAATGGAGTTTTGCCGTCAGGCCCCAGTTGATTGACACTGGTCATCAAAGTCTGCACATAAAAGAGCCCAAGTGGTTTGCCCTGCATAATGGCAAAGCCGCCATCGATGATGGGCTGCCCGTTGGCAATTTTGGTGACGGTAGCCCGGTAATAGCCCCATCGTGTACTGAGATCCCAGGTGACATTGGGTCCATTGTAAACGGAAACGTCGAGCGCGAGATCGACACCGTGCGAGTGGATGTCGCTCAGGTTATCAAGGCGTGCGCTGTAGCCGGTGGAGGGAGCGTCGACCGCATTTTGGTAGGTTTTGTTCAACGTCCGGTGCCAGTAGGTAGCGCTTAGTACGAATTTGTGCACCCATTCGCCGGAGAAGGGGGTAAAAGTCGCATCTGTTCCTGCCTCCAACTCATAGTTGGTGGCGAGCAGCAGGGCATTATTGTTAGATGTGCTGGGCAGTGAAAGCGATACGCCGGACCCGAGCGTGGTGTTGGTGAGGGTGATCTGCCGGTCATAAGGGCCGGGCTGGATACCGGCGGCGCCGTATGCCGCGCGTACTTTCCAGTCGGGGAGCCAGGGCTGTTGGTTTTCCATCAGCTCTGAAGGGCGGAAATAGACCGTTCCCCTCGGGAAATTTGCGGCATTGCCTGCTGAGCCGAAGGCGCTTCCATAGTCAGAGCGCAGACCGCCGGAGATCCCGAAGAGGTTGCCCCATTCGACGGTCTGGTTAATCAGAGCGCCGAAGGTTACGCTGGTCTGGTCGTTGTAAGGAATAGGGAGGCCTTGGATGAAGCTAATGCCGGAAGTCTTGATGCTGGCCGAGCCGATCGAAGCGGGGGGATAAGGAGGCAGACCCACCCCTTCCGCATAGTAGGCTTGTTCGTCCTGGCGGATATATTCATAGGTGACCTGCGTCGTCGTGCGGATCGGCAGCCGGGAATGGAAATCCTTCTCGAAATCGGTCCGGAAGAAAGCGCTGTAGAGCCCGTCCTGGTTGAAGTGCCGGTCGAATTGATTGACGATCGCCCCATCCCGGCTTGGGCCCCAGTAGACGTTTTGCTGAAGCGCCGAGTTTTGGTTTTGCCAGAAATCAGCCTGATTGAGTTGGCTATATTCCAGCCCGTATTTCACGTCGAGCTCGAAAAAGCGGGGGAATTTATAGTTCAGATTGAAATTCTGAAAAACTTCCAGCGTTTGATTATTAACGTTATGCCATTGGTTCTCCGACAGGGTGTTGTATCCGTTGGAGGAGATATTTGTTTTGAAGGGATAGTGACCGGTGGAATCTTTCCAGCCAAAATTGACGAAGGGATAGGCAGTCAGGATATTAAAGCGGCTGCCGTCGAGCAGGTCTTCGTAGCCGACAATGCCTTGGGTAATGGTTCTGAAAGTAAAGCCTTTAAACGGGTGGAAGCCAAGGTTGACCGAAATGTTGGTCCGGCTGAAAGCGTTGCTAAGGACATCCTGTTGGTTAAGCTGGGATGCCGTAAAGGCATAATCAGAAATGGGACCGCCGCCGATAACGGAAACAGAATTGGTGAAGGTTTTCGCCTGGTGATAGCCTTGTTTCAGGTGGTCGTAGATGGGTAGATTGAACTTAAGGTTGTTTTGCAGATTCGGGCTTACGGTTGGGTCGGGGACCTGGGGATCGCTCCATTGGCCGGTGGCGTCCATGGCAATGGGGTTGCTGTTCAGGTCCAGGATATTGCCATTCGCGTCGGTCACATAGTGGTGTAATTTGGAAAGGATATCGTGACTTCCGGTAAGAATATGATCGACGCTGGCTTTTGAGGTGAACGTGATGGTCGGTTTGCCGTTGAGACTGCCCTTTTTCGTAAAGATCTGGATGACGCCGTTTGCGCCTTTTGCGCCATAAAGCATGGCGCCTGCGGGACCCTTAACGACTTCGACCCGATCGACGATGGCGGGGTCGATATTGTTCAGGTTGGTGATGAGCACTCCATCAACCAGAATGATGGGATTGGGGTTACTCAGGTCGTTGATACCACGAAGGGTGATGAGATAGGCGGCTCCGGGGGTACCGCTTGTCTGCTGGATATTCGCGCCGGCAATCTGCCCGTCGAGCTGTTGCTGGACATTGATCGTGGCGCTTGGGGCAAAATCTTTGGAATTGACGGTTGCTACATCGATGGGCACCTTCCTTTTGCTGGTGGCGACGCCCACGCCGGTGACGACAACATCGGAAAGGGCCTGGCTGCTCGGTGTCAGCGCGATGCGGAGACCTTCTTTGGCATCGACCTCATAGGGCTCATAGCCGACATAGCTGATGAGGAGGCGGCTTTTCAATTTTGCTTTGAGGGTAAAGGAACCGTCGTCTGTCGTAGTGGTGGCGTTGTGGGTTCCTTTTTCAGTAATCGTGGCGCCGGCTATGGCCGCTCCTTTTTCGTCGGTAACCTTTCCGGTGACAGTGATCGCGGTCTGGGCCATCCCTTGCAGCCAGGCAAAAAGGATAACCAAGACCGTTAAGAGTGGTCTTCTCATTTACAGTTGTTTTGTTTACAATATGAAAGATAATTTTCGTTTAGGATATAATTCTATCACTCGCAACTAACAATATCCGTATAGACATACTAATAATTCACGTAGTGTGTCGACATTACATTAACTTGTTTGCTTAAATTTTTTGATACATGAAAACACTTGTTCTTACAGCGTTTTTTTTCGTGGGTGTTATCAGAGGCGAAGCTCAGACGACGATCGACCGCGACCCGGAGATTGCCGGGATGGTGAAAGAGGTCAATGCAGATTCGCTGCAGTCTTATATCAAAACGATGGTATCGTTTGGGACCCGCAGTACGGTGAGCTCGACGACGGACCGGTCGAAAGGGATTGGAGCGGCGCGGAACTGGGTCTTGATGAAGTTCAGCCAATTTGCTTCGGGGTCGGGAGGAAGGATGACGGCGGCATTGGATACGACGACCTATCCGGCGGACGGCCGAACGGGTAAAGGCCGACATCAATCTTGGCAACGTCGTGGCGACGTTGAAGGGGACGGATGCGAATGACAACCGGATTTTTATTATCAGCGGCCACCTGGATAGCCGTCGGACGGACGTGATCAATGGTACGGAAGATGCGCCGGGCGCGAATGACGATGGCAGCGGCAGCGCGGCGGTGCTGGAGTGTGCGCGGATCATGAGCAAACATTCGTTCTCTGCGACGATCATTTTCGTTACGGTGAGCGGGGAGGAACAGGGGTTATTGGGGTCTACGTATATGGCAAAGAAGGCGAGGGCCCAGAACTGGAATATCGAGGCGGTGCTGAACAATGATATCATGGGGAGCAATAACAGTAGTGAGACGAATATCATCGACAATACGCGGGTGCGGGTGTTCAGTGAGGGGTTGCCGGCGTTTGATCTAAGCAAGCAGGCGGCGATGATCCGGCAGTATGGGTTTGGAGAATGACGGAAAAGCGCGGCAGCTGGCGCGGTACGTTAAGGAGATTGGGGAGCGGTATGTGGACAATCTAGAGGTCGTGATGGTGTACCGCAATGATCGGTTCCTCCGCGGCGGGGATCATACTCCGTATGTGGATACCGGCTATGCGGCGGTGCGGATCACGGAGATGAATGAGAATTTCAATCACCAGCATCAGGATGTGCGGACGGAAAATGGGGTGGAGTATGGGGACCTGGAGGAATTTATGGATTTCGAATATCTGCGGAAGAATACGGCGCTCAATCTGGCGAATCTGGCCAATCTGGCGAAATCACCGGGGATGCCGCAGGATGTCCGGGTGGAGGTCCGTAGTCTGACGAATGGGACGCAGCTGACGTGGAAGGCGCCGGCAGAAGGGAAGGTTCGCGGGTATTATATATTGATGAGGGAGACGACAAGCCCGGTCTGGCAGAGAAAAGTCTTTACCACAGAGACGGATGTCAAACTGCCTTATTCGAAGGATAATTATTTTTTTGGCGTGCAGTCGGTTTCGGAGGGCGGGGAATGAGAGTTTGCCGGTGGTTCCTTTACCGGGGCGTTAAAGGGGTGGTGCGGCAAAACCTGGCGAGCGTGTAACTATATTGCGGGAATGATCGTCAAAGGGTTATATTCACCCCCCATGCTACGCAATTACCTGAAGACGGCTTTCCGCAATTTGTGGAAAAACAAGGGTTTTTCTGCCATCAATATTTTGGGCCTGGCGATCGGGCTGGCTACCTGTCTGCTGATCCTGATCTATGTGACGGATGAGTTGAGTTATGACCGGTTCAACGTCAATGCGGACCGGATCTACCGGATAGATAATGACATCAGGTTCGGGGGGAACACATGACGCTGGCAGTGGCGCCCGCGCCGGCGGGGCCGACATTTTTGCGGGATTATCCGGAGGTGGAGAAAGAGGTGCGGTTCCGGAACAACGGAGGCCGGCTGGTGAAGAAGGGGAACCAGAATATCAAAGAAGAATGCGGTGATCCTGGCGGATTCGACGCTATTTGAAGTCTTTACGCTGCCGATGATCGCGGGTGACCCGCATACGGCGTTGAAGGATGCGCATACGGTGGTGATCACCGAGCGGATGGCACAAAAATATTTCGATGCAACGCCGGCAACGATGTCGGCGGTGGTAGGCCGGACGCTGATGATCAATGATTCCATCCCGTATAAGGTGACGGGGGTGATCCGGAACATGCCAACGAACTCGCATTTTCATTTTGACTTTTTCCTATCCTTAACCGAATCTGAAGAGGCGAAGCAGACGGATGATGCGTGGCTGAGCGGTAATTTCCAGACTTATATTCTTTTACGAAAAGGACGCTGATCCCAGGAAGCTGGAGGCGAAGATGGATGACCTGGTCAAACGTTATGTTGCTCCCTTGTTGCAAAACGTGGTGCATCTTTCGCTGGACGATTTTAAGAAGTCGGGGAATATGGTGGCCTTCTACCTGACGCCGCTGACGGCCATCCATCTGCACAGCAACAAGATCGCGGAGTTTGATGCGAATGGGAGCATCCAGTACGTCTATATCTTCTCGGCGATCGCGGTCTTTATCCTGCTGATCGCCTGTGTCAATTTCATGAACCTGTCGACGGCGCGGTCTGCCAACCGGGCGAAGGAGGTGGGTATCCGGAAGGTGCTGGGGTCGATGCGGAGCGGGTTGATCTCGCAGTTCCTGTTCGAGTCGGTGCTGATCAGCCTGATTTCGCTGATGCTGGCGTTGGGGTTGGCGGCTTTGCTGTTGCCGGTGTTCAACAGGCTATCGGGCAAAGAAATGGGGATCGGGTTTTTTCACGGCCGTGGATGTTGCCGGCGATGCTGGGGCTGGTGGTGGTGGTTGGGATGCTGGCGGGTAGTTATCCGGCCTTTTTCCTGTCGGCTTTCCAGCCGGTTGAGGTGTTGAAGGGGAAGGTATCCGGTGGGATGCGGACAGGTTGGCTGCGGAATTCGCTGGTCGTCTTCCAGTTCATGATCTCGATATTCTTGTTGGTTGGGACGGCGGTGATCTACCGGCAGCTCAGATATATTCAGTCCCGTGACCTGGGGTTCAACCGGGACCAGGTGATGATCATCAACAATACGTATGTGCATGGGCGATCAGGCAAGGGCCTTCGAGCAGCAGGTATTGGGGATGACCGGGAGTGGAGGGGGCGACGATGACGGGTTATGTGCCAACGGCGGGCAATGGGAATAACGATGCGATCTTTCTTTCTCCGGATCTGGATGTCAAGAAATCGATCTCCACGCAGGTCTGGCCGGTGGATGACCAGTATATCCCGGTCCTGGGGATGAAAGTGATAGCCGGGCGGAATTTTTCCAAGGACTTTCTGACGGATTCGATGGCGGTGGTCGTTAATGAGGCGGCGGTGCGGTTGATGCACGGAGAGAACCCAATTGGCGCCAAGTTATATGAGATCGATGACCTGAAGACCAAGAAGATGAAGGAGTATCCATGTCATCGGGGTAGTCAAGGATTTCAATTTCAATACGCTGCGGCAGGTGGTGACGCCGATGATGTTGTATTCTGGGGTGGATCAGGGGCGGATCTCGCTGCGTATCAAGGGCGGCGAATGTGCATCAGCTGGCCGGGCAGATGAGAAGCATTGTGGCGGAAGATGGCGCCATCGCAGCCTTTCAGCTATACGTTCATGGATGAGGAATTCAACAACATGTACCTGACCGAACAGCGGCATGGGGGGTATTTCGTTGTCCTTCTCGTTGCTTGCCATCTTCATTGCCTGTCTGGGGTTGTTCGGGTTGACGGCCTATGCGGCGGAGCAGCGGACGAGGGAGATCGGGATCCGGAAGGTGCTGGGGGCGACGGTGGGCGGGATCATCGGCTTGTTGTCGCGGGATTTCCTGCTGTTGGTGGTGATCGCTATGCTGATCGCTTTTCCGTTGGCGTGGTGGGCGATGAATCACTGGCTGCAGGATTTTGCCTACCGGATCACGATTGGTTGGGAGGTCTTTGCGGTGGCGGCTTTGCTGGCGATCGGGATTGCGATGTTGACGGTGAGTTTTCAGGCGGTGAAGGCGGCGTTGGCGAATCCGGTGCAGGAGTTTAAGGACGGAATAACCCGATGGCGGGTGGAGCGCGGTAGCGGGGAGAGCGGTTTTTTCGCTAACTTTAGATGTAAGCGGACTGATCTATGAACAAAATCCTTCCCAACGACAGCCGGAGTATCATCGAGACGATCCTGGTGCTGCTGTTGCTGCTGCTGCTCATGCTGGCGCTTTATGATGTTTTAAGGGTCTTCTTCGGCGTACTGACCTTTGCGCTGATCTTTTCGGTTTCATTTTTTGGACCGTATGAGCGGCTGGTCCGGCTGCTGGGAAACCGGCGGTCCCTCGGGGCGTTGTTGTATTCGATCCTGCTGATTGCGATCATCGCGTTGCCGGTCACATATATCGTATCGGAGGTGCGGGGTCATATCCGGGAGGCGATTTCGTGGGTGGGGGAAGTGAAGGCGAATGGGATCCCGCCGTTGCCGAAGTGGGTGACGAATTTGCCGTTGGTGGGGGAGGATATCGGCTCATTTTGGCAGCAGGTGCAGGATAGTCCGAAGGATGCGGTTGCGCATCATAGCGAGCAGGTCAGGATGATCCTGCGGCATGCGCTGACGAGCGGGGTGGGGATACTGAGTACGGCGTTGCAAGTGATCCTCGGGATCATCATTTCGGCGTTTTTCCTGGCGACGGGGGAGAAGATATTGGAGCCGATCCGGTCGACGACGGAGCATTTGTTGGGAAAGAAGGATGGGGATTCGTTGCTGGCGGTGATCACACAGGCAATCAAGGGGGTATCGATCGGGATCATGGGGACGGCTTTTATTGCGTCGGTAATTGCCTGGATCGGGTTGTGGATTGCGGGGATCCAGTATTCGCTGGTGCTTGGCGGGGTTGGTGTTCTTCCTGGTGCTGATCCAGCTGGGGCCGTTGTTTGTGTGGGTACCGCTGGTGGTGTGGGCGGCGGTGCAAGGGCATACGGGGATGACGATATTCCTGATCATTTATGGGGCGGCGTTGCTGCTGATCGATGGGTTGCTTGAAGCCGATATTGATTGCGCGGAGCGGGGGGAAGATACCTTTCCTGGTTTTGTTCCTGGGGGTGATCGGCGGGTTGGCGGCGTGGGGTTTTACGGGGATGTTCAAGGGGGCGATTATCCTTTCGGTTTTCTATACGCTTTTTACTTCGTGGGTGGAGAATAAGAATGCGCCTTTGGCGCAGGCAGTAAAGGCGAGCCCCGCCGAAGGCGGGGCTCGCAAAGGATCGGCGAATTTCGGGGGTAACTACCTGATTTCGGGGGCCGGTCGGTTAGGCGGGGTAAATCCTTTTTTCAGCAATTCATTTATTTCGGTGATGGCTCGTTCGAGCTGGTTGTCTTTGCCGTGGGCGGCGGCGGTGAGGTCTTCCGCGACGGGGATGTCGGGATCGACGCCGTGGCCTTCCTTAAACCAGGTACCATCGGGGTTGTACATGCGAAAAGTGGGGACGGTGATGACGCCGCCGTCGATGAGGCCGGGTGCGCCGCTGATACCGATCAGGCCGCCCCAGGTGCGGGTACCGATAAGGGGGCCGAGGCCCGCTTTACGGAAATAGTCGGGGAAGGCGTCGCCGCCGGAGCCGCTCCAGCCATTGATCAGCATGACCTTGGGGCCGAAGTTGCCGGCCGGAGGGGAGTTGAATGGGATCCCGTCGCGGGTGGCCCAGAACGCGAGCGGTTTGCGATCGAGCATTTCGATAAAGCGATCGGGGATCTGGCCGCCGCTGTTGAAACGTTCGTCGATGATGAGGGCCTTCTTATCGAGCTGTGCGACGAACTGGCGGATCAGTTCATTCTGGCCGTCGATGCCCGTACTGCTGACGTAGATATAGCCGACATTGCCCGCCCGTTTCTTTCTCTACGGTGGCCCGTTTTTGTTCGATCCAGGCGAAGTGACGGAGCTCCGATTCGTCGCTCATGGTCTGGACGACAACGGTCTTCGCGCCGGTCATGGAGGTTGTCGTGTTGTAGGTCAGTTCGACGGGTTTGTTGCTAAGATTATCAAAGGCTTCGTAGGGATCGGTCGTCGAGCGGAGGGGTGTACCATTCACGGCGAGAATATAGTCGCCTTCCCTGATGGGAATACCGGGCAGATCGAGGGGAGAACGCTCTGCATCCCATGAAGCGCCGCGGATGATCTCGCCGACTTTATAATAATCACCGTCGGCAACCCAGTTAATCCCGAGATAGCCCGTTGGAACATGGAGGGTCGGTTGGGTGACACCCCCGCCGTGATAGGTGTGGGAGGAACTCAGCTCGCCGATCATTTCGCCGAGGATAAAGTCCAACTCTTCCCGGGTCACGGCGCCATCGAGCATTTTGAGATACTGGTCCTTTACCTTATTCCAGTCTACGCCGTGCATCTTCGCGTCGTAGAAAAAATCCCGCTCGAAGCGCCAGGCATCGACGAGGATCTGGCGCCATTCTTCGCGTGGATTGACCCACTGTTGCATTTCGCCCGTGCGGAGTTTTTTGTCGAGTTTTTGGCCTTCGTCGGCGGCAACGATAAACCAGTTATTGTCTTTGGCGGCAAGGACATGTTTGGCGTCGGCTGCGAGCTGGTAGCCGTCGATGTCGCCCAGGATGGTCTTCGATTTCCGTTTGTCGAGGTCAAAAAATTTCAGAGACTGGTTGTGCTCCGGAGAGCCGGTGTTCGGTGCCTGAACGTAGAGCAGCTTGCCGTCGGCGGCGGAGAGGCTGCCATAGTTGCCCGGTTCTTCGGGGAGGATGATCAGCCGCGATTCGAGGCCGTCGAAGTCGATGCTGACGGTCGGGATGGCGGGCTTGGCGGGCGCCGGGGTTGCGGTGGGTGGCTTGGCCGGCGCCGGGGTGTTGTGCTCTTCGTTAAGGGCGACGGTATCGTCTTTAATGTAGAGGGGAGAAGGAGTGGTCTTCTTCAGAACGATCGCCGCAAGCAGGGTAGAGTTCGGATAGATGAAGGTATTATCCTGGTCGCTATAGATCGGGTTGAAGGCCTGGCTGGTAGTCACAAAAAGATATTTCCCCGTGACATCGAAGGCCGGATTGCCGCAGGAGTAATAGCCGGTGGTGACGGGGTGGAGCTGGTGGCCTTCGACATCATAGATAAAAACGGCCCGATGGATAATTGGGGAGGTCGCGGTCATAGGCGAGGAACCGGCTATCGGGTGACCAGCTGGGGGTGAAACCTTCGAGCGCGCCTTCCGACATGCGTGCACCCTGATCGATCGTGGTTGTCTGGCCGCTGATGCGGTCATAGATAAAGATTTTCATCGCCTTGTCGATAAAGGCCAGCTTTTTGCTATCGGGGGACCAGTAGAGGTTATAGCGAAATCCCGGGCCGTAGGAGGTTAGCTTCTTTTCACTTTCCGGTTTGCCGGCTTCGCGGATGGTCAGTTCGTATTCGCCGGAGCGATCGCTCCAATAAGCGATGTATTTGCCGTCGGGTGACCATGCGGGAAAGCGTTCGGCAATACCGGAAGTGCGGGTAAGGTTGTAGACGGGGCCGTTCTCGGCGGGCACGGTGTAGACATCGCCGCGGGCTTCAAAGATGGCGCGTTTGCCATCGGGGCTGATATTGCCGCCGGCGATGAGATGATCCACCGTTGCGAGGGTAGGGCGTAAGGCCGTTTCGTCGGAAACGACCTGTACCGGCACTTGTTTGGAGTCGTGGGTGGCATAGGTGTAGAGCCACAGGTGGCCGCCTTCTTCGAAGACAATATCTTCAGGACCCTGGGAAGCGTAATGGGCGTCATAGTCGGTGAAATGGGTTCGCTCGGTGAATTGTTTGCTGCTAAGATCGTATTCCCAGAGGTTCATTCGTTTGTCATCACCGCGGTCGGAAAGGAAGAAGACGCTATGGTCATGCCACATCGGGAGCTCGTCATCGGCGTCGGTGCCGGAGATATTTTCGTCTCCGTAGCCGGTCAGGTCGAAGATGTGAATCTGGCCGCGCCAGCCGCCGCGGTAGCGTTTCCAGTTGCGGCCCACCTGTGAGGTAAAGGTGAAGGCGAGATGGCTTGCGTCGGGGGAGAGGGTGCCATATTCGGCGAAGGGTAGCGGCAGTTTCTGCGGGTCGCCACCGGATGCCGGGATCTTATAGAACTGGTTAAAGCGGTCGCGACCGCTCTCGCGGCCGGAAGCGAAAAGAATGCTTTTACCATCGGGATACCAATCGGCCACGCGTTCGGGTGCGCCGTACCAGGTCAGGCGGGTCGGGATGCCGCCGGCAGTAGGGATGGTATAGATGGAATTGCTGCCGTCATAATCGGCGGTGAAGGCGATGGTCTTACCGTCGGGGGAGAATTTGGGGAGTACTTCCACACCGGCGGGGGAGCTGAGGTGGGAGGCGATACCACCTGTTTTGGGCACTACCCAGAGGTCGTTGGCATAGGTAAAGACGATCTGGGTGGCGGAGACGTCGGGATAACGGAGGAGGGCTGCGTTGATCTGGGCATTGGCGGAGGACAGGATTCCAGTCAGAACGAGAACCGATAAAAATGATTTGTACATGTTCCTGGATTTTGGCTAATGATAAATGGAGGCGATAAATATAGGGGTAAAAAGAGGATCGGTTTTCAAATCTTATATTAGCGGAAACAAAACAATACGTATGGTCAGTTTCCGAATGATTGTCGGGTTGCTTTTGGTGGCGCAGCTGGGGCGTGCGCAGAATAAGATCGTTGTGTATCAATCGGATTTTGGGCTAAGGGATGGGGCGGTGTCGGAGATGAAGGGGGTGGCCATGGGGGTTAGTCCGGAACTGAAATTGTTTGACCTGACCCATGAGATCCCGGCGTATAATATCTGGGATGCCGCATACCGGTTGCAGCAGACGGTGCCGTATTGGCCGGCGGGAACGGTCTTTGTGTCGGTCGTCGATCCGGGGGTAGGGACAGCACGGAAATCGGTGGTGTTGAAGACAAAGACGGGGCAATTTATTGTGACGCCGGATAATGGAACGTTGACACTGGTTGCCGAGACGTTAGGGATCGGAGAGATCCGGGAGATCGATGAGTCGGTCAACCGGCGGCCGGAGTTCGCGCAATTCGTTTACGTTTCATGGCCGGGATGTTTATTCCTATACGGCTGCGCGGCTGGCGGCGGGGGTGATCCGGTTCGATCAGGTAGGGCCGTTGTTGCCGAAACAGGAGGTGGTGACGATCCCTTATCAGCGGGCGGTGTTGGCGGATGGGGTGATCAGGGGGGCGATACCGGTGTTGGATGTGCAGTACGGGAATGTGTGGACGAATATTCCGGCGGAGTTGTTCAAACAGTTGGGGGTTTCGTTTGGGGGGATGCTCGAGGTCAGGGTTTTTCATTCGGGCAGTGAGGTGTATCGGGGCGAGATGCCGTATGAGGAGACTTTTGGGTCGGTGGGAGTGGGGAAGCCGCTGGCGTATTTGAACAGCTTGCTGCAGTTGTCGTTTGCGTTGAATCAGGGGAATTTTGCGGCGGTCAATAAGATCGAAAGCGGGGGCGATTGGGCGGTGGAGGTGAGGAAGAAATGAAGGTGAGGGGAGATGGAGGTGGGGTGGTTACAGGTATAGTTGAACCATGTGGCGCCAGTAGCGGGCTTTGTGGGATTCTCCGTCCCAGAGGTGAAGGGCGTTCCAGATATTTTTGGACCAAAGGGCGTTGCTCAGTGCAAGGTTGTTTTCGAGAAAGATGTCTTTTTCGCCAACCACGAAAATGATCTCGAGGTTGCGGAGTTGCCCGATGATGGCGTGGTCATGGAGAAATGGGATGTACTGGCTGGGCATATTGAAATAGATGTTCTGGTCGCGGTGCCCTTCGAAGAGGTCTTCGAAGTGTTCGAGGGAGATAGTGAGATCATAGCGACCGCTAAGGGCGACGACTTTGTGAAAGAGGTGGGGGTATTTGAAGGCGAGGTTGACGGCATGCCAGGCACCGAGGCTGCAGCCGGCGGTGACGATGGTGGGATGCGGATTCTTTAGCTGAACGAGGGGGAGCACTTCGGTCAGCACATATTTTTCATATTGAAGGTGGCGGAGGATGCGATCGGAAGGGTGGAGGTGTTTGGCGTAAAAGCTTTCTTTATCGACGCTGTCGAGGCAGTAGACCTGGATCTCGCCGGATTCGATTTTGACGCGAAGCGCGTCGATTACCTGCCAGTCTTCGTAGTCGTAGAAGCGGGCGGTGCGGGTGGGGAAGAAGATGACGGGGTCGCCGGCGTGACCGAAAATGAGCAGTTCCATGTCCCGCTGGAGGCTGGGACTGAACCATTTGTGGTATTCCCGGTTCATGGGTTGATGGTGGATAGGTATTGCCGGATGATTCCTTTCCATAATGCATAACCTTTTTCGTTGATGTGAAGACCGTCGGGGTCAAGGAATTCGCGTTTGGGGTACCCGGCGTTATCGGTCATTCGGTTATAGATATTGATGAAGTGCAGGTTGTCCGCCAGGCGTTTGATCTCTTCCTCAATTATCTTGTTGCAATAGCGGATGCTGTCGACGATGTTCCAGCGGCTGATGCTGGGTTTGACGGAGATGTAGGCGAGGGGGATGTCACCAAACTGGCGGCGGGTGCGCGCTACGAGCTGCTGAAAGAATATAAAAACTTCTTCGGGGTGACGGCCGTCGCCGAGGTCGTTGTCGCCGGCATAGACAATAATAGAATCGGGGTGAAAGGGGGCGACGAGGCGGTCGAAGAACCAGTCGCAGGCGGCGAGGGTGGAACCGCCGAAGCCGAGGTTGACGGGTTTGTAGTCAGCGAAATCATCGTGGAGGGTCTCCCAGAGCCGGATGGAGGAACTGCCGTAGAAAAGCAATTTTGGGTCGTACGTCAGTTCCGTCCGTTCTTTTTCCAGCCGTTGGACCTCATTCTCGTACCAAACCATAGTCGGGATTTACGTGGAGTAAATATACAGGTAAGATACGCCAATGTTGCGGGGTGTCGAATTGATAAACTTAAAATAATAAGCGTATCTAATTATGTGCGATCCCGGAGACGGTCGATGAGACTGACGATCCGGGCGGAGTGGTATTCGTATAGTCTGGCGAGCATGCCGACAAGTTGGAGCTGCTCGCCGGGTTCCAGGGGTGTGAGGAATTCTTTGTGAATGGGAGCTATTCCGGTATAACCTTCTTTGATGAGGCGCATCCCTTTCTCGGTGACGGTTAGGCGAGCGG
This sequence comes from uncultured Chitinophagaceae bacterium, assembly GCA_963846405.1. Lineage (GTDB taxonomy): Bacteria > Bacteroidota > Bacteroidia > Chitinophagales > Chitinophagaceae > Puia. Next base: position 539,686 of record CAWJVU010000003.1, read on the forward strand.
AGCGACGGTCGTTTGGATCAATGGTTTCACGTAACAGTCCTTTCTTTGCCAGGCGGCGGGTGATCTCGACGCCAGTCGAGGCCTCTATCAGCAGGCGCCGGGATAGTTCTTTTTTGTTGGGGTGGTCCATCAGATAGACCTGAATGAGGACGCCGAATTCCACTTCTTTGGCGAAGCCGAGCTTGCGGATGATCGGTTTCGATAGAAAGAGGTTGATATTGCCCAGACGGTTGACGAGGAGGGTTCCATAGGCGGGTGCGTCGAGATCAGCGTTGTTGCCGAGGACCAGGCGTGCATGGGCAAGCGGGCTGGCGGTTGAGGCGGTTGAGGGGGCTGAGGTAGCGGATGGGCTCGCGGATGGAGCAGTGGATAGGGCCTCGGATGAGGGAGCGGTTTTGGCAGCGGATGGGGGTTGGGTAGGCTGGGATGTGGTTTGGAGCCAACGGCCAAAGTCCTGCAGGTTACCCGCGGGGTGGCTTTGTAGGTACTGCTCCCAGCTTGATATTAAGGGGATTATGGACATAATTAAAGCGGTTTTGCTCCAAGTTACGAAAAAATAGTACAAGTTTGTTTTATATTGAAACGATTTTGTTTAATTTAGAACATTATTGTTTTAATATGTGGATGGTCTTTTTTCTCGTAAGGTTGTGGCTTCGCCTGGTGGAGTGGGCTTGCGTCGTGATCGATTGTATCTTTCCAAAAAAATACGGATGATGTATCGTTATTGGACAGCGGCGGTTGTCGGGTTGTTTTTGGTTGACCATGCGCCTGCGCAGGACGTGGTGGCGGATACCGGTGTGCATCTGGTGTCGCGACAATTCAGTTTTACAGAAGGGGCATCGGTGGATAAGCGGGGGAATGTCTTTTTTACGGATCAGCCGAATAACCGGATCTGGGAGTATGATGTACATGGCCGGTTGAGTATTTTCATGGATTCTGCCGGCCGGTCGAACGGGATGTATTTTGACCGGTCGGGTCGGTTGGTGACTTGTGCGGATGAGAATGAGCAGTTGTGGGCGATCGGTCCGGATAAAAAGGTACACGTTCTTTTGCGGGATGTAGGGGGCAGGCGTTTGAACGGGCCGAATGATTTGTGGATCGATGCCCGCGGCGGCATTTATTTCACCGATCCTTACTATCACCGACCTTACTGGACGAGGACAAAGCCCGAAATGGATGGGGAACGGGTTTATTATTTGGCGCGGGGGGGACCGGGGGACGGGAATGTGGCTGTGGGGATGGGGGACCGGAATGTGGCTGGGGGGACGGGGGACCGGAATGTGGCTGGGGGGACGGAGAGCCCGGAGGTTCGGGTCGTGGATTCGGATCTGGTCAAGCCTAACGGGATCGTGGGAACGCCGGATGGCAAGTATCTGTATGTGGCGGATATCGGGGCGGGCAAAACGTATAAATACCGGATCGACGCGGACGGGTCATTATCGGACAGGCGGCTTTTTGTTGCGCAGGGATCCGATGGGATGACGCTGGATGAACAGGGAAATGTTTACCTGACGGGGGCCGGGGTAACGGTATTCGACACGGCCGGCCGGAAAATTGCACATATTGCGGTGCCGGAGCCCTGGACGGCGAATCTTTGTTTCGGCGGCACGGATAAAAAGACTTTATTTATTACCGCTTCGGCGGGTTTATACATGATTCGGATGCGGGTGCGCGGGGTGGAGTAGAAATTGCCCGATCATTTCGCGGTAGCCCTGCATGGTATCGGGTTTGGCCACGACGTCCATAGCGCCCAGGTCGATGCATTCGCGATAGAAATCGCTCACCTGGTACGTCGAGTAGATGAAGGTTGGGATATGACGATAGCGTTGACTATCCTTGAGAAACACAAGGGATTCCTTTCCGGTCATGCGCGGCATGTTCTGGTCTAGTATAATGATATCCGGCAGCTCTTCGCCAATCGTCTTTTCAAGAAGGTCGATCATTTCGAGGCCGTTTTCGGCAAAGTTCAGCGCAGTACCCGGATCTGCCGCACCCAACAGGTCAGCGAAGATGAGCCGGTCATCGATGTCGTCGTCTACCAGGAGGATTTTTGTCTGCTTCATGTCAATTGTTGTCGGGGGCATGCGCCGATCGCTACGATAAAGTGATCAAATTTATTTCAGGGGAAAGTGTGGAATTTCCTCCACAGTTCCCTGTTTTTTGTTTTCCGTTGAAACCCGTGATGACCCTGCGTTAGCGCCTTTTGAAAGAAGAAATTATCAAAAACGCGGCCATTCTTTCCGGCTGCGGGCTTATATTCGTAGGAATCAATCTAATGATATGCGAAAATTGATCGGTTTACTTTTATTCGGTCTTTTGGCCGACGGTGTATGCGCCCAGCGGTCCGGTTCAGCGGGGGAAGCGAGTGGGGGAGAACATGGGCCTGCGGGCCCGGCGAAGATGCCGGCGAATAGCCGGGTGTTGAATGTGGATTCATCGGTAACGACGCATGCCGAAGTGACGATCAAGGGAGAGCGGGTTCCCTATGATGCCGTGGCCGGCACGATCCCGGTCTGGGATGAGAGCGGGAAACCGATTGCGGGCTTGTTCTATACGTATTATATGCGGACGGATGTAAAAGACCGCGCGTCCAGGCCGCTCGTGATCTCTTTTAATGGCGGGCCGGGAACGCCGAGCGTTTGGATGGAGATCGGGTATACGGGGCCGCGGCGGCTGCTGCTGGATGATGAGGGGTACCCGATCCAGCCCTACGGGTTGAAAGAGAATAATTCCTCCATCCTGGACATAGCGGATATCGTCTACCTGGACCCGGTGAATACAGGGTTCTCGCGGGCGGTGAGCAAGGATATCCCGCCATCGACCTTTTTTGGTGTCAATGAAGATATCAAATACCTGGCGGAGTGGATCTCGACATTTGTCACGCGGAATAATCGTTGGGCGTCCCCCAAGTTCCTCATTGGTGAAAGCTATGGGACAACCCGGGCGGCCGGACTGGCGCTGGAACTCCAGGAAACGCAATGGATGTACCTGAATGGGGTCATCCTGGTATCGCCTACCGACCTCGGGATTGAGCGCAGCGAGTTCGTTCAGGCTTCTTTGATGGTGCCTTACTATTCCGCTACGGCATGGTACCACAAAGTTCTGCCGCCCGATCTGCAAGGCAAAGACCTGACGGATATGTTGCCGGAAGTGGAAAATTTCACGATCAATGAGCTGATCCCGGCGCTGGCGAAAGGCGGATTCCTGGAGGAAAGCCGGAAAAAGGAGCTGGCCGCCAAGTTGTCCCGGTATATCGGGTTGTCGGAGAAGTCCATTCTTGAATCCAACCTGATCATTCCCGCCAATTTTTTCTGGAAGGAACTGCTCAGGGACAAGGGGTTTACGGTCGGGCGGCTGGATTCGCGATATCGCGGAATCGACAGCAAGGATGCCGGGGATGAGCCGGATTATAATGCCGAGCTGACGTCCTGGCTGCACTCGTTTACCCCGGCCATCAATATTTATTTGCGGGAAGACCTCCACTACAAAACAGATTTGAAATACAACATGTTCGGACCGGTGCATCCGTGGGACAATCAGAACAATCATACCGGTGAAAACCTTCGCCAGGCGATTGCCGAGAATCCCTATTTGCATCTGTTGATCCAGTCGGGGTACTATGACGGCGCCTGCGATTACTTCAATGCCAAATATAGTTTGTGGCAGCTCGACCCGAGCGGCAAGCTGAAAGACCGGCTCAACTGGCAGGGATACCGGAGCGGACATATGTTATACCTGCGCAAGCCTGACCTGGAGGAGGCCAATGAGAATTTGAGAAAGTTTATCCGGGCGTCGTTGCCGAAGCCGGGGGAGCCTGCAAAATATTAGGATTTATGTATATTGGGGGATGATTATCCGATGGATCACGATTGTCTTCTGCGTGATGACACTAGAAGGATTCGGGCAGCCCGCCGATCTCGCCCGCTGGGAGGCTGAGGCGAAGAATGTGACGATCATTCGCGACAAATGGGGTATCCCGCATATTTATGGGAAAACAGATGCCAACGCCGTTTTCGGGCTGATGTATGCCGAGTGCCAGCAAGATTTCCCGCGGGTGGAAAAAAATTACCTGGAGGTGTTGGGCCGGCAGGCGGAGGCGTATGGGGAGAGTTATCTCTACTATGACGTGATGATGCGGCTGATCTATGACAGCACGAAGGCGATGGAGGATTATCAAAAAAGCCCGGATTGGATGCATAAGCTGCTGGATGCTTTTGCGGATGGGGTAAATTTTTTTCTTTATAAACATCCGGATGTGAAGCCATTGGCGCTGAAGCGTTTTGAGCCATGGTATCCGTTGATGTTCACGGATGGGAGCGTATCGGCGACGAGCACAGGCGGGCTGCGGGTGGAGGAGATCAAGGATTTCTATAGCGGGAATATGAACCGGGTGAGTAAAGTGAGTGATATCGAGAAAATGATCCTGAAGGACAGAGGGATAAAGACGCCGGGGGATGGCGGCGGGGATGGAGGGAATGGCGGGGTCGAAGCCGGCGGCGGGGATGGGTGGCTGCCGGATGATGCGGAGCGCGGCAGCAACGGGTTTGCGCTGGCGGGGTTCCGGACGGCTTCGGGGAATACCGAATTGTATATCAATCCGCATGTCCCTTTCTATTTCCGGCTCGAAGTACAGCTGGTCAGTGATGAAGGGCTGAATACGTATGGAGCGGTTACCTGGGGCCAGTTCTTTGTTTACCAGGGGTTCAATGCCCATTGCGGGTGGATGCATACGTCGAGTTTGGCGGATGTGGCCGATGTATATGCAGAAAAAGTGCAGCGGCAGGGGGATGGCTGGGTATATGCTTATGAGGGAGAAACGAGGCCGGTTGTCTCGCGGCCTTTTACGGTTTACTATATGCGCAATGATTCCGTATTCGCGATGCCGTTGAAGGGATATTACACGCATCACGGGCCGGTACTGGCAAGCCGCGGCGGCAAGTGGATGAGCCTGCGGGAAAATAACCGATCGCTGAATGCGCTGCTGGAGGCGTGGCTGATCACGAAGGCCAATACATTCGACGAGTACCGGCAGGCGATGGACCTGCGGGCCAATACCACGAACAATACGGTCTATGCAGATGATCAGGGCAATATCGCGTACTGGCATGGGAACTTCATGCCGCGGCGGGACACTGCCTACGACTGGTCCTTGCCGGTAGACGGGAGTATCGCGGCGACGGAATGGAAGGGCATCCATGCGCTGGATGAGATCGTGCATTCCTTTAATCCGGCGACCGGGTGGATCGAAAACTGCAACTCGACGCCGTATTCCTCATCCGGGCGCGCCAGTCCGGTGCGGGGCAAATATCCGGCGTATATGGCGCCGGACGGGGAGAATTTCCGGGCGTTGAATGCGGTCCGGCTGCTGGCGGGTGCGAATGATTTTACATTGGACAGCCTGATCGCGAAAGGATATGATCATTACCTGAAAACATTCGACCTATTGCTGCCGGCGTTGTTCGATGCGTACAATGTTGCGCCGGACTCGATGCGGAAGGCGTTGCAGGAACCGATCACAATGCTGCAGAAATGGGACCGGCGTTCGGCGGCACGTTCGGTGGCGACGACGCTTGCGGTGGAATGGGGGACGCGGATATTGCGGGATGCGCCGCGGCCGGGGACGGCAGAGGAGGGTTCGAATGCGGTTGGCATGGCCGGTGCGGCGCTGGAACATTCAACGCCGGCACAGAAGATCGCGGAATTGGCGGCTGTGCTGGCCGATCTGCGGCAACGGTATGGGAGCTGGCGGATTGAGTGGGGGGATGTCTGCCGCTATCAACGGCTGACGGGGAAGATCATGGAGACCTATGATGACCGAAAGCCCAGTTTGCCGGTGGGGTTGGTGGCGTCGACCTTTGGGGAGCTGCCATCGTATGTGAGCCGGGCGATGCCGGGGACGAGCAGGCGGTACGGGGTGTCCGGGAATAGTTTTATCGCCGCGGTGGAATTCGGCAAAAAGGTAACGGCGCGGACGGTCGTGACGGGTGGCGAGAGTAGTGACCCCGCTTCGCCGCATTTTACGGATCAGGCGGCGATGTACCTGAACGGGAAGTTTAAAGATGTCTTGTTTTATCCGGAGGATGTGAAGGCGGGTGCGGCGGCGACGTATCATCCGGGCGAGGAATAGGCATACATATGCGAAGCCATTATATTTTCCTGATTGCCGGACTGCTTGCTGCCAATCCGGGCTACGGCCAAATTACGGTGCGGTTTATCTCGAAGGATACGCTTGTCAGCGAAGTCCGGGCCGTCGATTTTCATCCTGTCTCTCCGGTTATTGATTCGAATGCCAACGTGGTAGTCCTCAAGGATAGCGGGAGTGCCGATCTGGAAGGGGGCTTTGTCGGCTGGCAGATAAGACAAAGGCGGTATCGGCGGCTTCTGATCCGGAATAAGAATGGATTTGACGCCGCCAAACTCACCCTCTCCTATGATCTGTCGTTAAATTTTTTTGGTATCCGATTTCGGGGAACCACCTGTAATCTCGTGGGGGACTCGGTTGTCAGAACCGCGATCGACTCCAGTGAGATCTTTCCGGAAATTACCAGCAGCGGGTGGATGAAGGAACGGATATCTTTTCCCAATGTTAAAGAGGGTTCGATCATCGAATACAGCTATTCGATCATTTCGCATTCAATCTATACTTTTCATCCCTGGACCTTTCAGGGAGAATACCCTTGTCTGAAAAGCACCTATCGGATGAGTTTTCCCGCGGTATTTAATTATATCGTCACCAAACAAGGGTATCTGCCTATCGTGCGGACGGATTCGGCATGGGATTCCGTCTATCAGATCGGAATGAAGGCGATCACCACCAAATGCTATGCGATCCGATGGGAGATGACGGATGTGCCGGCATTCCGGGAGGAGCCGTATATCTCGGCTTCGGATAATTATGTTTCGGCGCTCCGGTTTCAGCTAAACGAATATCCGGATCTGGAGAAGAAGAAGGAGGTCAGAGTATATGATACGTGGGATGAAGTAAACAAAGATCTATATAAGAGCAAGTCTTTTGGCGGGATTATGACCGCCTCAAGCCATTGGTTACGAAAAGAGATGCGGACGATCGTAAATGACACGGTGAATGGGTTGGACAAGGCGAGAGCCTTATATGCCTATATCCGGGATCATTTTACGAATATGGGGAAGGATATCCTTGCCGATGAGGATCAATCCTTAAAGGATATTTTTAAGTCGCATAAAGGGAGTGTGGCGGAGATCAATCTTCTGTTGACGGCGATGCTGCGGGAGGAGGGACTTACCGCGGATGCGGTCATCCTGAGTACGAGGGATAACGGGAAGATCGTTCCAAGCTATCCGGTGATGGAGAATTTCAATTATGTGGTGGTGCGGTTGCGGATTGATGGGGAAACATATTTCCTCGACGCGGCGGAGCCCCGGATGGGTTTTGGGCATTTGCCTTCGGAGTGTTATAACGGGTATGCGCGGGTTGTCTCGGAGAAGCCGGACAGTTTGGATCTGGACGCGGATTCGTTGTCGGAATTCAAGATCAGTACGTTGCTGTTGACGAACAGCGATCGTGGCGACAGTTTGACCGGGGCTTACAATGCGCAGCACGGATATTATGGGTCGGAGGATATCCGGGATGAGATTGCCGGCAAGGATGAAAAAAGTTATTTTGAGGGCGAGCGAAAATCCTATCCTTTTGCCGTGGAGCTGACGGACCGCCGGGTCGACTCGCTAAAGCAGTACGATCTGCCGGTAACGGTCCATTATACGCTTGGATTCCCGATCGGCGATGAGGACCGGATCTATTTTAACCCGATGATGGGGGAGGGGATAAAGGAGAATTTGTTCTCGGCTGCGGAACGGCGCTATCCGATCGAAATGCCTTTCAGGATGGACGAGCTTTTTGTATTGCGGATGGAAATCCCGAAGGGGTATGAGGTTGAGGAGATGCCGAAGCAGGGGCGGGTGCGGTTGGGTGATGGGGATGGTTCGTACGAGTATCTTTTTCAGGTCGATAGTGACGCGATCCAGTTCAGAAGCCGGCTGACCCTTAAGCGGACGTTTTTTATGCCGGATGCATATGAGCCATTGAGGACTTTCTTTGCAACGGTGATGAAGAAACAGGGGGAGGTGATTGTGTTTAAGAAGAAGAAGTAATAATTTAATCCGGAACGATTGTTGGGATAGGGAAGAAGTTACCGACAAAAAATGGACAAAAACAACGAACCGATTCGGGTATTGTGGTTTGCCAATACGCCGGGGTTGAGTGCGGGATACCTGAAGATCAGTCTGGCGGCGGGGGGATGGATTTCCGCGCTGCAGCAGGCGGTGGAGGCGGTCCCGGAGTGTCGGTTGGGGTTTGTTTTCTATACCGGCCAGGCGATGGCGCCATTTGAATATGGGAAGACATGGTATTATCCGGTTCAGCCGCTGGGGAGGAGTAAGCGGAAAAGGCTGGTCAATCGAATAAACGGCCGGGTGGAGGCGGACGAGAATCTGCCGGGTTTTTTAAGAGCGATCGAGCAATTCAAGCCCGATCTTATTCATATACATGGGACAGAGTTTCCGTTCGGGCTCATTTTACGGGAAGTACGGGAGATCCCGGTTGTTGTGTCGATCCAGGGGAATCTGACGGTCTATCGGGAGAAATATTTTGCCGGGCTTTCGCTGCCGGGATTGTGGAAGGGATGGCGGACGGGTTATCCGTTCTATGGTGCGGACTATAAGATCTGGGGGCGGCGGATGGAGATCGAGCAGGAGATTTTGCGGGGGACGCGGTTTGTGTTTGGCCGGACGGATTGGGATCGGCGGATCGCGGGGGTTCTGGCTCCGGACGCCGCATATTTTCATGTGAATGAAGTGATCCGGCCGAAATTTTATGGGTTGGATTGGGCGGTGGGGAAGCGAGGCGCAGTGCCGTTGTTCTTCACGACTTCAAGCCCGTCGATCTATAAGGGATTCGAAACGATCATCGATACGGCACGTGTGCTCATAGGGAATGGCGTCGCATTTGAGTGGCGGGTGGCGGGTTTGAAGGCGGATGATCCGCTGGTTCGGCTGATCTGTGAGGACAGAAAGATCGATCGTCTGGAGGCGTTGAATATCCGGCTGCTGGGCACGTTATCGGAGGAAGGGGTCGCGGATCAGCTATTGGTTTCGGATGCATATATCCAGGTATCGCATATCGAGAACAGCCCGAACAGCGTGTGCGAGGCGATGCTGGCGGGTGTCCCGGTGATCGCGTCGTTTGCGGGCGGGACCGGATCATTGTTGAAGGATGGGGTGCATGGCGTTCTGGTTCAGGATGGCGACCCCTACGTGCTGGCGGGGGCGATGCGGGAAGTGCTTGAGCAGCCGGAGAAGCATGCGACGATGGCGGCGGAGGGGAGAAGGGTGGCGCAGCGGCGGCATGATCCGGGGGCGATCGTAACGGCGATGCTGGAGCGATATCGGGAGATCATTCAAAAATTTTCAGGCAAATAATATGGGGACCCGGAAAATCTTTCATTTACTGGATTCGGCGCGATTGCGGTGGCGGATACTGTGGGGCGGGTACCATAAATTCTTTGCGCGGTGTCGCGGGGTGGAGTTTCTCGGGTCGTGTCAATTCATGGGGCGGCCGAAATTCAAACTATATCCGGGGACGAGGGTGATTGTGGGGGATGGGTGTACGTTCCTCTCGGGGCATACGGATAATCTGATCGGGATCAACCGGCCTTGTATTGTTTCGGTGTACAATCGAGGTACTGTGGTAAAGATCGGTAGCCAGGGGGGGTTTAGCGGGACGGTAATCGGGGCGTATGCGGGGATCACGATCGGAAAGAATGTCAAGTGCGGAGCCAATACGCTGATCACAGACGGGAACTGGCATCCGGAGGACCCGAGGAGCGGGGAACCGCGGCCGGTAGAGATCGGGGATAATGTTTGGCTGGGTGTGGGAGTAATGGTGCTGAAAGGCGCGAAGATCGGGGAGAATTCGGTTATCGGAGCGGGCAGTGTCGTGACGGGGGAGATCCCGGCCAATGTGGTTGCCGCGGGGAACCCTTGTAAAATTATACGGTCGTTGGTGCAGCGTAATAATCCCTGATCTTTTTGGCGGGCACGCCGCCGACAATCGTGTATGGATCGACGTCATGCGTTACGACGGAGCCGGCTGCGACGACAGCGCCTTCGCCGATGGTGACGCCGGGCATGATGGTAGAGTTCATGCCGATAAACGCGCCGCGTTTGATGCGGACCTCCCCGATAACTTCTTTGCCCTCATTAAAGTGACGCGAAAGGTCGTGTGAAATGACCACGCACATCGTGGTAATGGTTACCTGGTCTTCGATTGTGATGAGTTCGGGTCGGCGGTTATCGATGAGGACCATGTAGCCGATCTCAACCTTCCTGCCGATGTGTACTCCCTTGAGCCGGTGGAAAAAAGTGCGAAGTCTTTTCCAGGGCATGAACCAGGCAGGGATCTGGAGACAATTGCGCCAGAAACGAGAAAATCGGGAGACCGTCATTCCCTGGGCGTAGTCGACGACTTGTTTCATGGTTGGTCGGGTGGGGGGTTCACGGGTGATGAATTTTGTTTGTGCGTGGCAATGAAGTTGATGGGTTGGGAGGGTAGGGTTGACGGGTAGTCAGGCGATCAAAGATACCCGCATATTGCCGGGCGATCGTGGTCCATTGGTGTTTGTCCATGAGGGACCGGAACGCTTTGCCGGCAAATGTCCGCATTTCGGACGGATGGGAGAGGGCCCAGTCCAGACGGGCTGCCAGGTCGGTTTCGGACCCCGAACGGAAGAAAAGCAATTCATCCTGGTTAAAGATATCTGTATTCTCGACGATATCGGAACAAAGGATCGGGGTTTGGAGGGAGGCTACCTCCAGTAGCATCATCGACATGGCTTCGTAGGTAGAAGGGAAGACGAAGAGCCGGGCCCCGGCGATCCAGGCGTTCAGCAGCGGCTTTTCCCGGATAAGGCCTTTAAATTCCACGTCGAGACCGGCGGCAAGATCGAAGAGCTCGCGGGAGTATTCTTTCAATTGGGTGTGGTCGCCGAGGACGATCAGTTTTCCTTTATAGCCGCTCTTTTGCAGCGCGGAGAGGAGAATGTGGAGACCCTTCGTCGGGATGATGCGACCGGCGGCAAAGAGGATATAGTCCGTTGCGCTTAGCGTCAGGGCCGCAGGGTCGGCCGGGGTGACGCCGTTGGGGATATACGAGATCCGGCTGGTTGGGATAATCTTTTCATAATGGGGGATCAGGGATTTGGATACGACGGTCAGGTGGTTGGAGAGACGGGCCTGAAACCATTCGTTGAGTTTAAAATAGGGGCGGGACCATTTATTCCATTTTGCGTGACGATAGGTAAGGCCGTGGCTGGTCGCCACTACCTTATACCGTAACCGAAGGAGCAGAAGGATGAAGGCGCCGTCCATCTGGTGGAGGTGGATGGCGTCGTAGCGGCGCGTGAAGACGGCGTGAACGGCGGAAGCGATATAATAATACAGGACGTTGAGTTGGCTGATCGGGAATTTTCGGAAGACGATCTGCCGGGCGCCTTTGTAGTTGCCTCTATGGTGGGTGTGGGAAGCGGTGGCGTAGATGGTAAAATCATATTCCTGTGAAAGTTGTTCAATAATATTGTCGCCGACGTTTGCGGCGCCGCCAAAGGGAGGCAAGCCTTTCAGACCTATTATTGCGATGCGTTTCTTAGGCATGGTAACATGTTAAATATTGCGAAAGAACCTGTCGCCAGGAGAAGGAATCGATCGCTGTTTGGCGGATAAGACCGGGATCCAGCGGTTTTATTTGCTCGAGGGAACGGTCGGGAAGCGTATCGATAAAGACACCTGTCCTGTCGGAGAGGTAGTCCGTGATTCCGGGGATGCGATTTGCGAGAATGGTCTTGCCCATCGACAGGGCTTCGAGCACCGAGTTATTCGCGGTGGCAAATTCGAGGGGACGAATCAGCAGGGCAGCACCGGCGTAAAGATCGCGCAGGTCTTCGTCGGAGACATCATACATATAGCGGGTATTGGGAAAGGGTTTGAGCTGCGGTTTCAGACCGACGACGATGAATTGACGGGTGGGGTTGGCGCGGATAAAGTCCGATAACAGTTTTCGGTCAAGGCCGTGCGCGCCAACGCAGAGAATGTAATCACCGGTGGTGACCGACGCGAGTTCAGGATCCCAGAAGTCCGTATCGACGCCGTGGGGGATAAAGCGGGATTTAGCCCGGTAACCGGGCGGGATTGCGTTTAGCAGGTTGGTAGAGACGCAGGCGATGAAGGTGGCGTTGCGAAGGGCACGCCGTTGAAGGAAATGGTATTTCAGGAATAGAAAGAGCCGGTGTTTGGGTTCCCTGTAATGGACGACACCCGGAAGGATGTGGAAAGTGGTCGTGAAACTGTTTGGAGAAAGGGCAAAGGCACAGTCTTCGTAGAGGCAGTGTACGGCGTCGAAGGCGGGTGCGAGGGCAGCGGCTTTGCGGGAGATGGCCATTCGGCGTTTAAACAGAAAGCCGCGACGGCTGCTTTTGACGGTAATGACGCGAATGGGGCCTTCCTTGTAGTCCTGTTCACGGCCGGCCCAGGTGACGAGGGTCACGTCATGTTCGGCGGCGGCGTAGTACACGAGGCGCTGGAATCCGCTGTGCAGGGAATGATGGGAGTTGCTGGTCCAGTGATGTGACAGGAAAAGGAGTTTCATGGTTTCGGTTTCAGTTTTACGAGGGCGAAATTTTTCAGGATGCCCGCCATTCGGATCAGGGCAATAATCGAGCCTGCGACGGGACCGCGATGCTTGACGGCATAGTAACGGGTTTTGTACCAGGAGTTGATCGAATATTTGTTCCGAAAGCTGCGGAGCAGGGTGCGGAGCGAAGGATTGTTATATACGGCGCCCAGAGAGGTTAGCCGGACGTTTTCATAGACATGGGCATTATAGGAAATCAATACAGGGAGGCCGTTGCGGGAGGCGGTATACGTAAAATCGGTTTCGGAGCTGTATTGAACCAGGCGTTCATCGTAGAGACCGAATCGGTCGAAGACGGCGGATGGATAGAGGATGCCGCGGCCGGAAAGGACGGTGGAGGGTCGAACGCCGGAGAGGTCGTTTTCTTCGACGGCGGAAAACTTTGGCAGATAATTGTATTCCTTGAGGGCTCGGGTGACGCGGGACACACCCGAAAAGGTGATCAGCCTCGGGGTGGTGGCGCTTAGCGAGATTGAGCCGATGATGGAATCAGGGCCGGCGGCGATGTGGTCGGCTACGAGGGTGGCCAGGTAGTTGGATTCGAAAGTCAGGTCGTCGTTTAGGGTCAGGATATGGGTACAGGATAGCTCCCTGGCCTTTTTTATTCCCTCGTTAATGGAGCGGGTGTACCACCAGTTGCCGTCACCGTGAACCACAACAGCGCATGGGAAATCAGCAGACAGCATTTCGAGGGTGCCGTCGGTCGAACCGTCTACGATGACGATCGGGATTACGGGCAATGATTGCTGGCTGAGGCAGATCAGGACCGTTTTCAGGCTGGCCGCGCGGTTGAACGTAGGAATTATGGCGCCTAATTTATTCATAGCTGACGGTGTTTCTGCCCAGCTGCAATTTACGGGAGCGGATTACAACGGGCCGGGTAGACGAAACCATTGTTACGCCGCAATAAAGTGTAAGGGAGATAAAAAAGGCTTTGAAGAAATAATCTTCTGAAAAGGCGATGATCCCGACCAGGATGAGCAGCAGCCAGGCGTTGACCCGGTTCCCCAGCAACCCGTAAAAACTCCGCCAGTTCAGGTAAAAGAAAAAGAAAAAGAAGAAAATTCCGTAGGTGCTCAGGAGGACGCCGATGCCATTGTTTCGGTGCAGCTCGCGGAGGTCCGCGTTGTAGAAATTTTTTCCAAACCGCATTTCGACATTGCGGCCGGTGCCGACGAAGGGATGTTCTTCCAGGGAATGCAGGTCCGCGAAGAAGCTGCTAAAACGGGATTCGCCCGTCTTCCGGCTTCCGCTTTTGGCGATCTGCTGGTCGATCTTGTTGCTCAGGAAGTCCAGGCGGGTAAAGGCGAGGAAGCCGATCGTTCCCACAAGAGTCAGAGTGAGCAAGGATATGACCGGCCGTCGTACAATGAAATTTTTGAGATAAGCGACGATGACAAAGAACAGGGCGAGATAGGTTGTGGTTGAGAGGGTGGTCAGGATCGTGATGATAAAAATGATATTGAATTTGGAGGTCAGCTTTTCCTTCCGGTAAAAGAGGTTGATAAATAGTGCAAGGCAGAGGAAGCCGCCGTGGGTTCCCGGTTCCCAGTAGAAGCCGGAATTGCGGTTAAAGGTAATCTGGCCCAGGTTAAAGATGATCATGTTATAGGGGGCGTCATAGAGCTCGCCGGTGGCGGCGCGGTGGAAGGGGCACTGGGTATATTTGGCTACGTGGTCGATGAGGAAATGAGCGAGGGGTTTGATCAGCACGCATGGGACATAAAAGCACAGGCTAATGACGGCGAAGAGGTAAACAAAGCGAACAAACTGGTCGAAGAAGTCACGGCCGAGGATTCGGATAGCGAGGACGGCGAAGAGGATGCGGAGGTATTCGCCGAGGAATGTTTTTACGGGGAAGACATGGTAGACGAGGGTTTGGGATGCCTGGAGGATAGTCAGGACCAGCAGGTAGAGCCAGAAATAGCTGTTGAGTTTCGTATCGTCTTCTTCTTTCAGAAACCAGCAGGCCAGTAAGATAATAAAGGAGAGGGCAAGCATTTCGATGAACTCGTAGAAAAAGGGATTGGCGGTATTGCCGATGAGCAGGAACATGGTTAACCAGTTCATCCATGGAGGATTACCCGCGGTGATGGTTTTAGCTGGCATGGCGGCGGGGTTTCGTTTTTCTTAAGCGGATGAAGAGGGCGTCGCGCCAGAACCAGGAATGTTTTGTTGCCACATGGTGACGGGCAGCCTGGTTGCCCGCGAAAAGATAACGGGGGATGAGTGGCCAGTGCAGGTCTTTGGTGGTCAGGATGATCTCATCGGGGGACCAGGTATCGCCAAGCCGGTCGGCCAGCAGGGCAAAGGTGGTTTGTTCGGAGAAGGGCTTCGTTAAAGATGCGCATGAATTGCGTGAGTCGATTCGAAGTCGGGATAATGGTCATAGACCGATCCGGAGAGGTAAACGACGCCGCAATTAATGGCTGGTTTTTCCAACAGGTCTTCGCGGTTGAGGTAGCGGATGGCGGGGAGGTGGTAGCAATGCATATTATCGCGGGAAATGCGCATGATGCAGTGGTTGGCCGGGGACGGGACCGGGAGGCGGGGCTCGGCGAACCAGAGGACATCGGTATCGCAATAAAAAACCGGTCGTTTTTCGGCTTCGGCGAGTAGCGAAAGAAGTTTGCGGGCGAAGGGATTGACGCGTGCGAAGTCGATGATGCGCCTGCTGGCTTTTATCGCGATGCCAGGCAGCGCAGTCTTCCCAGGATTTGATCTCGTAGGGGTAGGGCCAGAACGCATAGTGCGGCTTCCAGCGATTTCTTTCGGCGTGCCATCGGAGACGATGGTCAGGCGCGGGATCTTGTTCCAGTTATAGTAGATCGGACAGCAGGACGGCCTTCATCATTTTTGCACCCCTTTTGCCGGAGAAAAGAAGCAGGTCGGTGTCCGCCAGCGGTTTGTCGGCGGAGAGGTTTCGGGGGAAGGCGAGGGTAAAGGCGAGCCGGCAGGAATGGCCCAGCAGATTATAAAACTGTGTCGACGAGGATGGAAGCAGATGGATGTATTGGTCACTTTACCCATATACCGGTGGCTTTTCCGCTCATTATTTTGTTATATTGAATCCGGTAGAGGATTGTCACCGGCAGGCTGGTGCAGATCATCGCCAGGATGACCCCTTTGGGTCCAAGGTGGAGGACTTTGCAGAAAACCCAGGCGAAGGGGATCGTCATGAAGATCGAATATATGGCGGTATAGAGCTGGAGCCGGATCTTGCCCGGTGCCGTTGAGGAAGATATGCTGCGGGGCGGCGATCAGGCTGATCAGGGTGAAGAGCGCAAATGGTCATCTGCATATCCAGGGGTACATGTACTTTGTGCACCCAGAGGTGGATCAGCGGGCCGGCAAGGATGGTCTGGAGAATGACGCCGGCCATCAGCAGGTAGGTCACTTTCTCCATACGGCGGATGGTATTGCGTACCCAGTCGAATTCCTGGCGCACATAGGCGTCGGTGAAGGCCGACCAATAGGTAGCGGTGATGATCCCATTGATCAAGCAGGGCGACGGTGAAATATTTATAGGCGACGGTATAGACGGTGACGGTAGACGGGACCGAACCAGCGGATCAGCATGATATTGGCGCTGGAGTACATCACCATGAAGGCGATCTGGATGATGAAGAATTGGACGCCGAGGCCGAAAAGGTCTTTGGAGTGTCGGAATTCGATATAGCGGAAACCTGGCGCGATGGGGCGATACTTCCAGCCGAGGAACAGCAGGTTGAAGACAAGCAAGACGATGACGGGGGCGGCGCTGAAGACGACGGACACCGTAAAAAGGTCGCCGGACGGCGTGGTCGTGTATCAGGATAAAGATGATGATCAGTGATACGACGTTGCCGAGCGGGGTAATGAGGTTGGTTAGAGCGGGTTCCTGGTGGGCGAAAAGGATATTACCGATGAGGTTGAGGATGAATTGGAGACAGAAGAATGAAAAGACGACCAGCATGGTCCGTTGCAGGATACCGGCGTAGTTTTGTGATAGGCTGAGAAGTTGAGCCCAGTTGAGGAAGGGGCTGACGACCCACGAAGAGAACCATCAGGGACAGGAAGATGCCGGCTACCCAGGCGTAGCGGTGCTGATATAGACTTTGGCCAGTTTTTTATCTCCTTTGGCAAGCGCTTCAGAGAGCTTGTTTCGGAGGCCATTTCCGACGCCGATATCGAAGAAGGAGAACCAGCCGACGATCTGGGCGATGGTTTGCCAGATGCCATAGCTGGCATTGTCCAGGTAGTGGATGGTCATCGGGACGAGCGCGAACTGGCAGGCGATGCTGAAACCTTTAATGAGAAAGGAATAGACAATATTCTTATTGGCCTTGGCGGTTCGGGCGTGACCTCCGAGGAACTGGTTTTTTATTTTGGTCAGCGTCAGCATGCGAATTAGTCTTTGAAATAGGCAGCTTTCTTTATTTTTTGCGGAGTGGGCGGAGTGTCATTCAGCACAACGATCATATTCTTCACGGTTTCTTCTTCGGCGGTTTTATTGATAAAGGACAATTCCTTCACCGTGCTATTGCCGATCCGCAAGACAAAAAGGTTGATATCGGCGAAGGCGGCCATGATCCGGGCATCGCTGAGCATGCTGATCGGGGGGTTGTCGACGATGATAAAACCAAAGGCGGCCCGTGCTTCGCGGATGAATTGTTCCATGGTAGGGAGTGTCCATCGTTCGGACAGGTGGCTATCCGGTTGGCTGGCGCGGATGAAGCTAAGACCGGGAATTCGGTCGGGGTCAGTAATTCGCCGAAGGAGGCGGTTCCTTCGAGATAATCGGTCAGATCTTTCCGGGGCTGGGCGCCGACCAGCTCTTCGAGTTGTGCTGTTATGTCGGTCCGCCTGGATGAGCAGCGTCTTTTTGCTGCTGAGGGCAAGTAGGGAAGCGAGGTTCGCGGCGATAAAGGATTTGCCTTCACCGGAAGCGGCTGAATGCACTGCAATCAGGGCGGATTGTCGACCAGCGCCGGGTTTGGTCTTTCAGCAGGAGACGGAGATTGGCGCGCAGGTTCCGGAAAGATTCGGTGATCTCGGAATCGCGGATGCTGGATGACGGGAAGTTCGGTTCTTCAGGCGGTTATGCGGGATGAGCCCGGCGACAGAGAGGTGGAGGGCGGCGGATAGCTTCTTCGGGTTCGCGCAGACGATCGTTGGTGTATTGTTTCAGCAGGACGATGCCCAGGGTAATGAGCATGCCGAGGATGACGCCGATGGCGGCGCTGATGATCGGTTTCAGCCCGATGGGGCCCGTAGTGGGGATGGTTGCGGGGTCGAGGATCTTCGCGTCGGGGTTGTTGGATGCGAGGGCGATGCCGGCTTCGGCGCGTTTCTGCAACAAAAATTGTAGAGCGTGCTGTTGACGTCGAAGCCTCTTTTGATATCGAGGAAGGAACGTTCGGTAGCAGGGATGTTTGTGAGGCGATTGTTGTTCTCCTGCTTCTGGAGCTCAAGGCTGGTGATCTGGTCGCGGGTGGCGGCGAGGTGGCTGCCGATGTTGTTTTGGATCAAGTTTTGGGTCAATGCGATATCGTCGCCGACCGCGATCATTCTGGGATTCTTTGGTTGAACGGAGAGGGCGAGGGCAGCGCGTTGGCTGTAGAGGGAAGCAAGCCGCTGCACATTGGCGCTGAGGTCGGGGTCGGGGTCGCCAAGCGGAGGGGCGACAAAACTCTTCAGGCTGTCGCTGTCGTTAAGATGGCGATTGAGGCCGCCGTAATAATCGATTTTCAGCTTAAGAAGATTCTCCTGCTTTGTCGAGGTCTTCCACATTTTGAAGGACCATGGCGCCTTCGGTGGTGAGGTCGACGACTTTATTGCGGGTGCGGAAGTCGGTATAGCGATCACCGGAGACGCGGAGGGAGTCGGCACGCTGGAGATCTGGCTACGGATAAATGTAAGGGTATTGACAGCCGATTGATTTTTCTGGTCGAGGCCGAATTTCAGATACGTATTGCCGAGCTCGTTTAGATAGTCCACGTTGCGCAGCACGTTTTCGCCTTTCAGGTCGACATTGAGGACGTCGGATTCGGGGGCGACGATCTTTACTTCCAGCGCGCCCTGGTATTCAATGGCCATGAAATTGAGGTCATTGAAAAGGAGGACGTATTGGGTGCCCCGTCGGCGGGAAGGGTACTTGTAATCGGGAAAAGCGTGAAGTGAAACTAGTATTGTTGACAAATGGCTGGCCGAAGATGGCGGGGGTCAGAGAAGCGGATGAGCCGATCGGTATCGGCTATACGGTCCTTATAATCACAATCGACGCGATAGCGGGTTGCCGAAAGAGGTGTGATGGTCAAGCTCCACGCCTTTGAGGACGGAGTCATCGGAGAAGCTGATCGACATAGGGGTCTTCTTTGTAAATATCTTTTTTGCCGATAATGGGTCCTTTTTTATACCAGCGGGTTTTCCAACCGAGGTTTTGGAGCGTCTGAAGCTGGAGGCTATAGGCGGAGAGGACGGATTGTTCGTCCTGGACATTGATCGGGTTTTGCTGGGTTTCCAGGTTATTGTCCAGGCTGCTGTGTTAAAGGGCGCCTGATGGGGCGAGTTGATGAGCAGGATGGTCATGGTGCTCCGGTAGCTGCCGGGGAAGGCCCTGTGCAGGAGGAATGCGGCGCCGAAGCCCAGGGCGCCGGCGAGTACAAACCAGAACCAGTTCCGCAGGATTGCGGGCAGGATCATTTGTTTATTGAAACTCTTGCCGCTATGAAAGGTGCGTGATTGGGGTCCATGCGATGTCTTTATTTTAGATAGTTCAGCAACAGCAGCAGGGCGGAAAGTGAGCCGACGACGATACCGACGAGGGGCAGTTTCTGTTGTAAGCCCTTGTTCTTACCTGGCTGAAGGACGACCACATCATCCGGCTGGAGATACCATGCCGGTGATTGGATGGCTGACTTGCTGTTGAGGTTGAGGGA
This sequence comes from uncultured Chitinophagaceae bacterium, assembly GCA_963846405.1. GTDB lineage: Bacteria > Bacteroidota > Bacteroidia > Chitinophagales > Chitinophagaceae > Puia. The sequence goes on from CAWJVU010000003.1 coordinate 559,324, forward strand.
GAAAGTTTTGGTCCCGGCTGTCGTTGGGCGCAGGACAAGGACATCGGCGAGTTTGGCGTAATCGCTTGTGCCCTGAGCGAGGCTGATGGCGTCGAGGACGGTGATGTAGTTATTATAGTTGTAATAGATACCCGGCATCTTTACTTCACCAAGGACGGTTATTTTGTAACTGAGCAGCCGGACCTTGACGGTGGCGTCCTTGAGGTATTGTTTGGAGATGCCGCGAATGGTATCTTCTGCTTCGGTGAGGGTAAGGCCGGCTACGGGGATCTTGCCGAGCATGGGGAGGGAGATATTGCCGTCTGCGTCGACGATGTCACCGTTGACGGCTTTGGAGGTTGTGCCTTCGTAGGCCATGGCGTTGGAGACGCCATTGGTCGTAGGATCCGTCATTTTGGTGAGGTCCTGGTCGGGTGTTGCGATGCCGACATAGAGATTATCTTTTGCGCGGATATGATAAACAGGCGCAGGTTTTGGACCCACAACGGTCTGGTTGGGGCTGAGGTCTTGCATGATCGTGAGCTTTTTTGCGGTGGTACAGGAGGCAATAGAGAAACAGCGGGCATGCAAGGGTCAAGAGTGAGGTTACATGGACATTTTTCATGTTATAAAAATAGTTATTTAGGGTCGGTACGGATTGATCTTTAAGGGGTTACGGCAATGACTAAAATGCATTTTTACGGGTTTTTTTCCCGATAAGTGTGAGTAAGGATAATATAAAGATCGAGCCAGAAATTCCAATGTTCGATATACCAAAGGTCATGGAGGGTCCTTCCCCAGTACTGGAGTTTGGTTTCGGTGGGGCCGCGCCAGCCATTGACCTGCGCCCAGCCGGTGATCCCGGGTTTGATGGTATGGCGCATCATATAGGTCCCCATTTTCTGCTGCAGGGCCTTATTGAGGTTGAGCCGGTGTGGTCTGGGGCCAACTATGGACATATCGTTGGTCAGAACGTTTAGGAGCTGGGGCAGCTCGTCAAGGCTATATTTTCTCAGGAACTTGCCCAGGGGCGTGATGCGATTGTCGCCTTGCGATGGTGGACGAGAGTTTATCGTCCGTGGTCGGTTTGATGGCGCATGCGTCCGGAATTTATAGATCGTGAATGGGGCGCCGGTAACGCCAAGCCGGTGGGTCTTAAAGAACACGGGGCCTTTGCTGGTCAGTTTGATGGCGACGGCGATCAGCGCCCCCAGCGGCAGGAGGAGCAGCATCATACCGGAGGAAAAACAGATATCGAAGGCTCGTTTGAGAAAGCGGTTTGCATAGGTATCGAGTGGGAAGGTCCGCATCTGGAGCAGGGGGATATCACCGAGGGTGCCGACCTTGAAATGGATCTCCCGTGGTGCCCGGGAAATTGGGAACGAGGTGGGTGCGGACGCCGTTACGTTCCGCGACGGCGATCAGCGTTTTAATCTTTTCGACCTCGCTTAGGGGCAGAACGATAAAGGCATCTTCGAAGGGCCGGATATCAAAGATCTTCTGGAAGTCGCTGACGGAGCCGATCACGTTGTGATCGGCGTCTATGGCGGCGCGGTCGGCAAGGAGGCCGATGGGTTTGATCCCAAGGTATTTATTGGTCAGGAAGTAGTCCTGAAGTTGGGTTCCCAGATTTATTGTCGCCGATGATGATGGTCGGTTTGAGATAGAGGTGGGTATTGAAGAAATAGCGGAAGAAGAACCAGGAAGAAACACAGAATTTCAGCAGGAAGAAGAGAGAGACAGTGGAAAGATATTGACGTTTGGGGCAGCTGGTCCGATCGGAGACCAGGAGGATGAGCGAAGTAAAAGCAAAATAATACACAAAGCGGCGAATCAGGGACCGGGCCATCCTGGGGTAGTCCGATTTAAGGTCCCGCAGATTTTCCACAAAAATGGGGCTGATGATAACATAGCCTGACGTTGAGAACAATCAAAAGATTCTTCAGACATTCCGGATCTCCTTCGTCGAGAAAAACCCGAACGAGAAAAAACGATGCGTTCAGGATAAACAGATCGATAGAGAGGATCAGCAAATGGATTTCCCTGGGTCTCAATCTCATTGGAAACGTTTAAGATTATAGCACAAGCAAGATCCTGTTCCCTCCTTGCAGAAGGAAAAGAATCTCAGGCACAGCAAGGGTTAGCAAATGTTCCTCCGGTCGAATGGGGATCGTAGGGGTTTGGGCGCTTTTAACAGATAATGGAATGGCGTTTGAGAATAAAGATCGAGACGGCAGCGCTCAAATGTCTCTTCTTAAGAAAGGATTTTAGAATTCTGGCAGAACCAGGTATGAAGTGTGGGTCTTCTTTGGTACGAAATTAGCGATTAAATCAATTTCAGCGATTTTTTAGAAAATCTTAAGCACAAGACTTAAAATCCGGCATGAAATCGATACATTCTATTTTATCAATACTGATGCCAATTTTTACGGGGATCATTCCCGTTCATGGAAACTCGTATTATTTTTCCACTGTGAATGGTGACGATACGCGGTCACTGGCGCAGGCGCAAAATCCGGCGACCCCCTGGCGAAGCCTGGCAAAGCTGAACCAGGTCTTTGCACAATTACAGCCGGGAGATTCCGTATTGTTCAAACGCGGCGAGGTGTATTACGGGTCGATTGTCGCGGGGGCTTCCGGCGCTGAGGGGCGGCCGATCGTTTTTGCGGCTTATGGGCAGGGATATGAACCGATCATCAGCGGTTTCTCGCGGCTTACCGGATGGAAGGCGGGCAGCGCTAACGGTGTCTGGCAGGCGCCGTGTCAGGGATGCGGGGTGCGGGTGAATATGGTAACCGTTGAAAATGTAGCGCAGCCGATGGGCCGGTATCCGAATAGCGGGTATTTGACGATCCAGTCGCACAGCGGAAACAATTCGATCACGGACCCGGGGTTGACGGGCGGTACGGACTGGACGGGAGCGGAAGCGGTAATCCGGAAGAACCGGTTTATTATCGACCGGAACACGGTCCTATCGCAGCAGGGTGGAACGCTGACCTATAAAGGCGGGTCTTATTATCAGCCGACGGACCGGTTCGGCTATTTCATTCAGAATGATATCCGGACGCTGGATCAGGCCGGGGAATGGTATTATGATCCGAAGGAACATGCGATGAATATTTACTATGGCGCAGGGCCGGTGCCACCGGATGTCATGGCATCGAGTATAGAAACGTTGGTGACGATCCAGGGGAAGCAGCATATATTTATAACCGGCCTGACGTTCACCGGAAGTAACGGCAATGCCATCAATCTCTCCGATGCAGCGGATATCGTGGTAAGCGAATGTCGGATCTATTTCACGTCACTGGATGGGATAAATGCGATCCGGTCGACCAACCTGACGCTTTCCCATTTGATCGTGGATCATTCCGATGACAACGGGATCAATATCAGCGGAAAAAACTGTACGGTATCGGATTGTATCGTGCGGCATTCGGGGAATTTCCCGGGTATGGGAAATCCGGAGCATTCCTATATTGGCATTAATATCAGCGGCCAGAACAATACGGTGCAATACAATACGGTGGACACGACCGGATATGTGGGGATTTTTTTCCTCTTAGGCCCCAATCTGATCCGAAATAATACCGTGAATTACTTCTGTTATCTCAAGGATGACGGCGGCGGAATTTACACCTGGTCGGGGGATATCGATTCGGCGACCGTGCGGAATGCAGGGGTCATCACGGGAAATATCGTCCTCAATGGGGCGACGGCGCCGGATGGGACCGACAATGCGCACGCGGCCATTGCCAATGGGATCTACCTGGATGAGAATTCGAGTGGGATCGAGGTAAGCGGCAATACGATGGCACATTGTACATCAGGCATCTTCCTGCAGGATGCGCATGAAGTGACGGTGAAGGGAAATACGGTCTATGACAACCAGGCGCAGATCGAGATCCGGCACGCGCTGGACAAGGGGACGCTTCGTAACAACGATATTTCGGGCAATACGGCGGTTGCGGCAAAAAGCGGGCAGGTGGTATTGTTGATGAGTGCGGGAGTGACGTCGGGGATTGGAGGCAATGTTGCAGCTTTTGCCGGAGTGCATGATAATCACTATGCTCAGGGGGGTGGTGGCCAATTTTACCGGGCGGTAACGCGGCAGAACAATCAGAATGTGCAGGAAAAAGGGGGGCTGGGGGACTGGCAGTCGAAGTATGGGAAGGATGCCAATTCGGTGCAGGCTGCGCCGACGGGGATAATTCGTTTCGAATATAATGATTCCAAATCTGTAAAATCTGTATCTTTAGACGGGACATATAAGGACGTTGGTGGAAAATCTTTTGAAGATCGAGTTAGTTTGGAGCCGTTTTCATCGAAAGTACTCATTAAACAGTAATATTTCATTTTTTTGATATTTGAACTTTTTATCGCGTAGGGAATTTTTAAGGAAGGCGGGAGTTTGCGCCGGGGCGCGTATCAGGCGGCAAGCGGTGCGGGAGCGGCCTATTCGGCGATGATGGCGTTGGGGATATTGCCGGCTGCCCCGGCTCATCCGTTCCGGTTGGAGGGGGAGGGGGATGGAAAGGAGGTATTGATCCTCGGGGCCGGGTTGGCGGGGATGGCTGCGGCGTATGAGTTGGGAAAGCTGGGATATCGTTGCACGATATTGGAGGCGCGGGAGCGGGCGGGCGGCCGCTGCTGGAGTATCCGGAAGGGGTCGGCGGGTGAGGAGGCCGGGTCTGGCCGGCAGGTGGCCGGATTTGATGACGGCTTGTATTTCAATGCCGGACCGTCGCGGATTCCGCATCATCATGGGTTGACGCTGCATTATTGTAAAGAGCTTGGGGTGCGGTTGGAGGTCTATAATAATGTTAATGAGAACGCCTATTATTTCAGCGAAGGGAAGGGACCGTTGTCGAATAAGAAAATAAGGGTCCGCGAAGTACACAATGACATGCGGGGATGGATGGCGGAGCTGTTGGCAAAGGGACTGGATGGAGGAAAGATCGATGCGGGGATGAGCAGGGAGGATACGTTGAAGGTTATTGAATATCTGCGCGCCGAGGGGGGACTGGATGTCGATAAGCTCTATAAAGCGTCGGCGCGACGTGGTTACGTTGAACCTCCTGGACCGGGAAATATCGAAGGGAAGCTCGGCGAACCGCATTCGTTATTGGAACTATTGCAATCGGGGTTAATCGATGCTGATTTTTACAATGTGGCCGAATACACCTATGAGTTGCAGGGGACGCTGTTCCAGGCGGTTGGCGGGATGGACCGGATCGCAGCTGCGTTTGCGGAGAAGGTTCGGGCATCGATCCGGTTTGGATGTGCCGTCCGTTCGATCCGGAATGTGGAGCAAGGGGTAAAAGTCGTTTACCGCGATGGGGGGGAAGAAAAGACGATTGAAGCGCCGTACTGTATCTGCACCATTCCGTTGCCGGTATTGAGCAATATCGAACATAATTTTGCGTCGGATGCAAGCCGGGCAATTGATTCGGTGGTATATATGTCGACCGGGAAGATCGGACTGCAGTTCAGGCGCAGGTTCTGGGAGGAGGACGAAGGGATCTATGGCGGGATTACGCATACCAATAACCAGCTTACGCAGATCTTTTATCCTTCCTATGATTATTTAAGCAGTAAGGGAATATTGATTGGATATTATAACTTTAATGAGAAGGCGGTTGCGACTGGAAATTTATCATATCCGGACCGGGAAAAGCTGGCATTGGAGAAAGGTAGTCTGATCCATCCACAGTACCGGCGCGAGTTTGAAACTTCTTTCGCTGTCAGTTGGCACAAGACCAACTACAATCTGGGCGGGTGGGCGTTGTATTCGGCAGAGGAGCGGCGGACGTTGTACAGGGCGTTGTTGGTACCGGACGGGCGGGTCTATTTTGCAGGGGAGCACATGACCTATCTGAATGCGTGGATGGCTGGGGCGCTGGAGTCGGCGCGGAGTGTGGTGGCGGCGATACACAATCGCGTTACGGGACAGCGCTATTCGTATCCGGTGTTGGGAAGTTGATTCAATCACCAAAAAATATACTCTTATGGGCAACAAGACAAACATTTCCCGGCGTGACTTACTCCGGAAAGGCGCATTGTTAGCGGGAGGGCTTCCTTTTGCAGGTAGCATCTTTAATCAACTGCAGGCTGCGCCGTCGGTCAGCGGCCATGCCTTTACGTCGTTCGCATCGGAAGGCTGGTCAGAAAGAGACATTGCCCTGAATGCGGTCGAGCCGCTGAAGGCGAGGCTGTTTGCGAACGAGAACCCTTTTGGGCCATCCGACATAGCCAAGAAGGCGATAATGGACACGCTGCCGGTTGCCTGTCGATACCCGATGCGGGCAATGGGGGATCTGACGTCGAAGATCGCTGCTTATGAAAAGATCAAGCAGGAGAATATTTTGTTGGCCGCCGGATCGACGCCATTGTTGATGGCAGCGGCGCTGGCTTATTGCAAGCCGGGAACCAATGTCGTTTCGGGTGACCCTACCTATGCCGATCTACCCAGCAAGGCGGCAAAATACGGGGCCACCTGGATAAAGGTGCCGCTGACGACCGATTACAAGTTGAACCTCGAGGCGATGGAAAAAGCCGTCGACGCCAATACGACGCTGGTCTACATCTGTAACCCGAACAATCCGACGGGGACGGTGGTGGATACTGCGGCGTTGCGGGCATTTGTCGACCGGGTTTCGAAGAAAACGATGGTTTTTGTCGATGAAGCGTATAACGACTATATGGTGGATCCGCAGGGCTCGACCCTGATCCCGATGGCCGACGCGGGTCCGAATATTATTATTGCCCGGACGTTCTCGAAGATTTATGGATTTGCGGGTATCCGGATCGGTTATATCGTGACGCAGCCGGATACGATCAAGAAACTGTTGTTGTACACGGAGGCCAGCATGTCTATTGCCACGACTACGTTACAGGCGGCGATTGCGAGTTATCAGGAGCGGGAATATATGGATGGGGTGCTGAAGAAAACGACCGAGTCCAAAGAGTACCTGTATTCGGTACTCAAGAAGGAAGGGTACAGCTATGTTCCTGCGGTCGCCAACTTCGTGATCTTTCCCATCAAGATGGACGGCAAGCAGTTCACGGATGAAATGATGAAGCGGAGCGTTGGAGTGCGGTTCTGGAAATTCAACAACCAGGATTGGTGCCGGATCAGCATTGGCCGGATGGATGAAATGGAGGCTTTTGCGGGGGCGTTTAAGGAACTGGCTTAACGGGCAGGACAATTATATACATATGAGACTGAAACTGCTGTTTATGTGCCTGCTGGTGGCGGGCACAGGGGCTGTGCGGGCCCAGGATACGGACGGTGCGCGGGCGGATACGAGTGCTGTCCGGGCGTTGACGATGGATGAATATGAGAAGGCAAAAATGTTTTCCGTGGGTGATCCGGATAAGGACACTTATGTGAAGTTTGACAATACGTATATCCTGGATCATCATGGATTCGGGAAGCCTTATTTTATCACCGGCGATGACGGCAAGCGGAAACGGATCGACCTGTATAAGCTAATCCTGAAGGAAGGCCGGGTAGAGCTGGGCACGGTTATCTACTATACGACGGAGAGCGGAAAGCGCTATACGGCGTGTATGCCGGGATATAAGGCGGACCCGAAGGTTTGGCGCAAGTACTTCGAGGACATCCATGCGATCGATAAAGAAGAGCCTTTTTTCGTGATGAAGCTGTCCTATGTCTTGTCGGAGGAGCTTGGCTTTCAGCTCTACCGGGCTTCCAGCGGGCAGCAGGGGGCGGCGGTCAGCCGGGAGGAGGCGGGAACGTATGGGAATGATATCTGTTTTCCCGGCGAGATGCGGGTGAGCATGGCCGATGGGTCTTCGAAGCTGCTGAGTGCGATGCGGCCGGGTGATGAGGTGGTGACAGTCGATCCGGTGACGCAGGGGCGTCGTGCGGTTGTCGTGAAAGAATTGACGGTGCATGCGGTGAGGAATTACGCGATCACGCGGTTGGTGCTCGTGTCGGTCGTTGTCCGGGGGGACCGCGAGGTGTTGTTGTCGTCGAGGATGTTAGAAGCGACGCCGAATCATCCGATGGTTACGGCGGCGGGGGAGAAAAAGGCGGGTGAGCTGGCTGTGGGAGATAAAGTAGTTTGCCGGGACGGGAACGGGACGTATGTGCGGTATGTTGTATGGGACAAGACGGAAGCGGCCGGCGGGATGCAGCCGGTGTATAATATTGTGGCCGGAGGTGGGAGCACGTTCGTGATGAATGGCGTCGTGGTGATGCAGAAGGCGGGGGCGGCGCGTTGAGTTAGCGGTTATAGGGATATTCGTTTATCCAGTTGAATCCTCTCGAATTCAGGTGAAATTTTGTCACGGGATAGCGGGCCATGGCGATGTGAACCGAGTTCGGCTTTCTGCCCCCAGAAGCGGGTACCCCAGAGGGTAAGGGTATCGGTGAGCGGGAAGCTGTAATGCAGGCGCCATTTCTTTGTCGTGTCATAATAATCGCGGATGGTCACCAGGTGCGCCGTGGTGTCGGTCTTGATGCTGTAGCCGCGACTACTGTCATTCATCATTTTTATTACTCCATAAGCGAAGGTCGGCGAGCCATCGATGACGAGTTGTTTCCAGCGGATGGTATCGGACTGGATGGCGGCGAGCGTGTCCTGGTCAAACAGGAAGGTCCGGGTATTGTAAATCCCGCGCAAGGCCGAATGTGGGGCATAGTCGCCATATTCTTCGCGTGCCTTTAGTGACAGCCACGCGGTACCGAAGAAGGAATAAACTACCAGGATACATTTGACAACGGCGAGGGTGATGCGGAAGCCCTTTTTGCGGATGGGTGCGCGGGGCACGACGGCCAGCTGCGTGCCGCGGCCAAGGAAGAACAGGTTGAAGAGACGCCGGATGTTGTCGCCCAGCAAGAAGAGAGAAATGAGGATCATGGCGCTCGACAGCAGCTTCACGGGGATGTCGAATGAATAGTTCAACGCCGCGATGTTATCTGCGACGATAAAAGCGAGGAAGGCGCCGATAGCGGTTGTCCGCCGGAAAAAAAGTAGCGTACCGGCGATCACCTCTGCGAAGCCGGTAAACAGGTTATAACCGGTCGAGTAGCCCATAAAATTCCAGGCCAGCCCCATGGGGGAAGACTCGCCGTAGGGTTCAAGCAATGTGTAAAGACCGGGTGAAGGGAATTGCATTTTGAATACCTTGGAGAAGCCGTAGGTCAGCATCGTAATTCCCAGATAATAGCGCAGGATGGTTGTTACCCAGTAGTAGAGAGTGGCATAGGTGGTCCGTTTGCGATCGAGAAGCGTCCAGATGGCGCACGCGAGCGTGCTAAGAAAGCAGATGAACAGCAGGGTGACGTAGTCATATGTCGTATCGCCGGAGCCGTTCGTAAAGACCGTTATCGGTTTGGACAGGCGTAAGATGTGCTGACCGATCCAGGGGATCAGCCGATGAAAAGGGGTGATATAAAAATTGAATGTTTCATCTACACCGGGCAGGATGCCGTTCGGGTTAAAGAAGATATAGAGCAGGAACCAGGCAACCGAGAAGCGAAAGAGGAGGAGTTGGGCGCTGGTCCATGCGGAAACCGGGGCGGTCGATGCAGGCGATGGGGTGTTGCGAATTTCCATGTCGGAAGGTATAGGTTGTGTAAACCATCAAGATAGGATATTTTTGCCGCATGCAAAAGCGGGTGCTTGTTATAAAATTAGGGACGGCGGTTGTTACGAACAAGGAAGGAAAGATCGCTTCGGCGACGATCCGGAAAGTGGCGGCGGAGGTGGCGGCGCTCATGGCGGACTATCGGGTGGTCCTGGTGTCAAGCGGGGCCGTGGGGAGCGGGCGGGGGTTCTTCGGTGGGTACAAGGGGACGCTGACGGAGCGCAAAGCGGCGGCGGCGGTTGGGAATCCGATCCTGATCCGGCATTACCAGCGGGCCTTTTCGGTATACAGTATACCGGTAGCGCAGGCGCTTTGCGAGCGGCAACATTTCTCTGACCGGCATCGATTCCTGCAGTTGAAGGAGACTTTCGAGGTCTTCTGGGAGAACGGAATTTTGCCGATCATGAATGAAAATGATCTCTTTAGCAATGTCGAGTTGACTTTTTCCGACAATGATGAGCTGGCGACGTTGACGGCGATCGGGCTGAATGCCTCGGCGCTGTTGCTTTGCACATCGGTTGGCGGGTTGTTGGATAGTGAAGGACGGATCGTGTCTGCCGTCGAGAAGGTGGATGGAGGAATATTGGGGTTAGTCCGGTCGGGGAAAAGCAGTGTGGGGCTGGGAGGGATGTTGTCCAAGCTAACGTTTGCGCGGCTGGCGTCGTCGCTGGGGATCCGGGTGGTGATCTGCGGGTTAAAAGGGAAGACCCCGTTCGCCCGTGCGTTGGGCGGAATGAGCGGCACGTCGATAATGCCGCGGGCTTCGAATTTGCGGGCGCGGCAGAAATGGCTGGCAAGCGGATCGATCACGCTTGGTGGGCTTTATATCGATAAGGGCGCGGTGCGGGCGTTGGGACAGCGGCGCAGTTTGTTGACGGTGGGCGTTCGCGAAGTAGAAGGCCGGTTCGATGCCGGGGAGGTGGTGCAATTGAAAGATGAGGAAGGGAATATTATCGGAGTGGCCAAAGTGCGGCTGGCGGCGGCGGGGGTGAGGGAGAGTTTGGCGATGCGAAATGTGATGGCGGCGCATGCGGACGATATTGTTTTGTTTTGATATGACGACTATGACGATAGAACCAATGATCAGGAAGGTCCACCAGGCAGCGGCCGGGTTGCGTGGGGCGGACGGGAGACAGGTAAAGACGGCATTGAGGGCGTTGGCGGAACTTCTCGAGACTTCGGCCGGCCTGCTTTTGCGGGCGAATGCGCTGGATTTGGCGCGAAAGGACCCAAACGATCCGCAACGCGACCGTTTGCTGCTGACGGATGAACGGATCTTGGCAATTGCCGCCAGTATCCGGAAGGTTTGCCGGCTGTCCGATCCGTCCGGGAGGGTGCTGGAGCGGCGCGTGCTGGGCAACGGGCTCAGGGTGGAGAAGCGAGCGGTTCCGCTGGGTGTGGTTGGAGCGATTTATGAGTCAAGACCGAATGTCACGTTTGATATAGCGGCATTGTGTCTTCGCAGCCGGAATGGGTGTTTGCTGAAGGGCAGTCAGGAGGCGGCCGAAACGAATAAAGCGGCGATGGTGCTGGTCCGCAAGGCTTTGAAGGTTGCGGGGCTGCCGCAGGACTGTGTGGTGCTGTTGCCGCCGGAGCGGGAGGTGGTGAAGGAACTGATCACCGCGACCCGGTGGGTGGATGTGATCATTCCGCGGGGTTCGGAGGCACTGATCCGGTATGTGCGGGCGAACAGTCTGGTTCCGGTGATCGAGACGGGGGCGGGGGTCTGTCATGTGTATGTGGAAAAGGAGGCGGATCTGGAGATGGCAGTCCGGATTGTCATCAATGCGAAGGTTAGCCGGCCTTCGGTCTGTAATTCCATGGATACGTTAATCGTCGACCGGGCGGTTGCGCCGGCGCTGCTGCGGCGATTGCGAACGCCTTTGGCGGAGAATGGAGTAGAGGTTTTTGCAGATGCCGTGGGATTTCGGCTGCTACGCGGCTATCCATTCCTGCGTGAGGCGTCGGCGGAGGATTTTGCCCGCGAGTGGCTGAGCCTGAAGTGCGCGGTGAAGGTGGTTAAAAATATGGAAGAGGCGTTGGCGCATATTGAGCGTTATTCGACACGACATTCGGAAGCGATCGTGTCCGGGAATAAAGGAAAGCGTGAGCGGTTTCTTGCGGAGGTGGATGCGGCGGCGGTTTATGCGAATGCCAGTACGCGCTTTACGGATGGGGAGGAGTTGGGGCTTGGGGCGGAGATTGGGATATCCACTCAAAAATTACATGCCCGGGGGCCGTTTGCATTGGAAAAGCTTGTTACCGAAAAATGGATCATGCGGGGCAACGGTCAGGTGAGGGGTTAGGGCGGAGACGCGCGGGATGGGTTCGATAATTGTCAGAAAAACGCTTAAATTGGGTTTCAAAACTACCTTGCGATATGAAGAAGCCCTCTCTGCTGCTTTTCCTGATGAACATATCGGTTTGTCTGTTTGCGCAGGCTCCGGTTTACTTAACGATCCGGGATACGTCCGGCCCGGTGATCAGCCGAAATATCTATGGTCATTTTTCCGAAGATCTGGGAAGGTGTATCTATGACGGGTTTTGGACGGGAGATCATATCCGGATGGATGTGGTTGAAGCGTTGAAGAAGATCAGGGTACCAGTGTTACGGTGGCCGGGAGGGTGTTACGCGGACCAATATCATTGGGCGGATGCGATCGGGCCGGGAAACCAGCGGAAGCGAACGGTGAACACGACCTGGGGGATGGTGTCGGAAGACAATAGTTTTGGTACGCATGAGTATCTGAACCTTTGTTCACTGCTTGGATGCCAGCCATATATTGCCGGGAATGTTGGAACAGGGACGCCGCAGGAGATGGAGAACTGGCTGGAGTATCTGAATTATAACGGAAAGAGTACGCTGGCCGATTTGCGGCGGCAGAACGGGAGGGACCAGCCATGGAATGTATCGTTTTGGGGGGTGGGCAATGAAAGCTGGGGCTGCGGCGGACAAATGACACCGGAATTTTATTCGGATCAATACAAGCGTTATTCTGAGTTCTGCAAGAATTATCCGGGCGCGCCGCTGAAACTGATCGCGAGCGGGCCTAACGGGGATGACTATCATTGGACCGAAGTGCTGATGGACAAGCTACCGCTTTCACGTCTCTGGGGGTTGTCGATGCATTATTATACCGTCGCGGGCGAATGGCGTCACAAGGGGTCGGCGACGCAGTTTGGAGAAGATACTTATTTCAAAGCGATGGAAGCCTGTCTGAAGATGGATGAGATCGTTCGGAAGCATGCCGCCATCATGGATAAATACGACCCATCGAAAAAGGTAGCCCTGGTGGTGGATGAGTGGGGGATCTGGACGGACGTGGAACCGGGCACCAATCCGGCTTTTCTTTATCAGCAAAACAGTCTGCGAGATGCGCTGATCGCCGGGACGACGCTAAATATTTTCAACAGCCATGCAGATCGGGTCAGGATGGCAGCGTTGGCACAGACGGTGAATGTGTTGCAATCGCTGATCCTGACGGATAAGGACAAGATGCTGCTGACGCCGACGTATTATGTATTCGATCTGTATAAAGTCCATCAGGATGCGAAGTCGCTGGTGATCCAGCTGGCGAGCCCGGACTATGTGTATGGGGGGCGGCGGATCCCGGCGGTGAATGCGTCGGCTTCACGGGATTCGAGTGGGGCGATCCATATTTCGCTGGTGAACCTCGATCCGACGAATAAGATCACGGTGCGTGCGGGGCTGCCGGGGATCTCGTTTACGCGTGTATCGGGCCATGTGCTGACTTCCGGGAAATTTACCGATATCAACAGCTTCGATCAGCCGGGGAAGGTCAAGCCGGCCGATTTTACGGGTGCGCGGAAGGAGGGGGAAGATGTGGTGGTTGAGATGCCGGCGAAATCGATCGTGGTGCTGGAGCTGAAATAATAATTTTTATTTCGAATTTCCCTAACTTTGGAGTAGGACTTTAGGGGTGCCTGTTTGTTGCAGGCTGAGATAACACCCTCAGAACCTGATCCGGGTAATGCCGGCGAAGGGAAAAGGTAAGCTTTCTCTTTTTGCCCGTTTCGCGGCGCCTCTAACGTTCCTTAATGTTTATGATAGAGGTATCGATCAATCTGAAGAATTATATTTTACCGGAGGCCGGGACGTTGGCGGATGTTCTTCCGCTGCTGGAGATCCGTCAGGCGGATGGGATTGCCATTGCTGTAAATGAAGAAGTCATTCCCCGGTCGGAGTGGGGGAAGCGTGAGTTGCAGCCGCGGGACAGGGTGTTCGTGATCCGGGCGACGCAGGGGGGTTAGGGGAAGGACGCGCGTGAATGGTTGAAGTTTGGAGGGCTTTGCAATTAAATTCTATTTATATGAAGAAAGACACGATTCCCGGGCAACATGTAATCAGCCGCGAGCCTTTTCCGGCGTCGCGAAAGGTCTATGTGCCGGGAAGGCTGCATCCCATCCACGTGGCCATGCGGGAGATTGCGGTTGGCGACACAATGGATATGTTTGCGCAGAAGGTAACACCGAATCCGACGGTGACGGTATATGATACGAGTGGTCCTTATACGGACCCGGCAGCGGAGATCGATGTGCGGGAGGGGTTGCCGAGGTTGCGGGAGGAATGGATCGTGCGGCGGGGGGATGTGCAGCAGCTGGAGCAAGTCAGTTCGGCCTATGGGCGGCGGCGGCAGGAAGATACGGCGCTAACCGGGCTGCGGTTTGAGCATATCCGGCCGCCGATGAAGGCGAAGCCGGGATTGGCGGTGACGCAGCTGGCGTATGCGCGGCGGGGGATCATTACGCCGGAGATGGAGTATATCGCAATCCGGGAAAATCAGCGGATCGAGGAATATGTGGTGCATACGGCACGGGCGGGGGGAAACGGAGATAGGATGTTGACGGAGAGCCTGATTCACCAGCATGCGGGGCAAAACTTTGGGGCGAATACGCCGAAGGAGCTGGTTACGCCGGAGTTTGTGCGGGACGAGGTTGCGGCGGGAAGGGCGGTTATCCCGGTCAATATCAACCACCCTGAGTCGGAGCCGATGATCATCGGACGAAATTTTCTGGTGAAGATCAATGCCAATATCGGGAATTCGGCGGTCAGCTCGAGTATCGAGGAAGAAGTAGAAAAAGCAGTCTGGGCGTGTCGTTGGGGGGCGGATACCATTATGGATCTTTCGACGGGTAAAAATATTCATGAGACGAGGGAGTGGATCCTGCGGAATTCGCCGGTGCCGGTGGGAACGGTGCCGATCTATCAGGCGCTGGAGAAGGTAGGCGGCAAGGCGGAAGAGCTGAGCTGGGAGATCTACCGGGATACGCTGATCGAGCAGGCCGAGCAGGGGGTGGATTATTTCACGATCCATGCGGGTGTGCTGCTGCGGTATATTCCGCTGACGGCCGGCCGGATGACCGGGATCGTGTCGCGAGGCGGGTCGATCATGGCCAAATGGTGTCTGGCGCATCATCGGGAAAGTTTTCTGTATACGCATTTCGGGGAGATCTGCGAGATCATGAAGGCATATGACGTATCTTTTTCGCTTGGGTGACGGGCTGCGGCCGGGATCGATCGCGGATGCGAACGATGCGGCGCAGTTTGCGGAGCTGGAGACACTGGGAGAGCTGACGAAGATTGCCTGGAAGCAGGATTGCCAGGTAATCATCGAAGGGCCGGGGCATATCCCGATGCACCTGATCAAGGAGAATATGGACAAGCAGCTGAAGGAATGCCAGGAGGCGCCATTCTATACGCCTGGGTCCGTTGACGACGGATATTGCGCCGGGGTATGATCATATCACTTCCGCGATCGGGGCGGCGATGATCGGATGGTTCGGGACGGCGATGCTGTGTTATGTCACGCCCGAAGGAGCATCTGGGGCTGCCGAACAAGAAAGACGTGAAGGATGGGGTGATCACGTATAAGATTGCGGCGCATGCGGCTGACCTGGCGAAGGGGCATCCCGGCGCACAATACCGGGACAATGCGTTGAGCAAGGCGCGGTTCGAGTTCCGGTGGCAGGATCAGTTCAATTTATCGCTTGACCCGGATACGGCGCGGTCATTCCATGACGAGACGTTGCCGGCGGAGGGGGCGAAGATCGCTCATTTCTGTTCGATGTGCGGGCCGCATTTCTGTTCGATGAAGATCACGCAGGAAGTGCGGCGGTTTGCGGAGGAGAAGGGGGATGGAAGAGGGCGCGGCGTTGGAGGAAGGGATGAAGGAAAAGGCGGAGGCGTTCAAGGAGGCCGGATCGGAAATTTATTTATGATGGGAGGAGATGGGTTTTTGTTGGCGGTGATCACTTTGCCGGTGGATATTCCCCGGGGAGGCCGGAATATCTGGAAGGGACTGCTGGAGGCCGGGGTGAGAACGATTGCATTTGCGCAAGCCGGGAGGAGTCGGTGGAAGGATTGCTGGAGCGGCTGGCGCCGCGGTGGGCATCGAGGCTGGTGGTGCATGGGGAGCGCGGAGCTGGCGGCGCAGTATGGGGTGCCGCAGGTGCATGGGGCGGTGAGGGCGACCAGGGTGGCGGGATGGCGGTTCAACTTCGGTGCATTCGTGGGACGAATTCAGGGGATTGCCGGAGGGTCTGGCGTATGCTTTTATCAGTCCGTTGTTTGACAGCATTTCGAAGCCGGGGTATCGGGCCGACGGCGGACCTGTTGGAGATTCCGCCGGGCGCTTGCCTTGCCGGCCGGTTGGATTAGGGGGTGTCAGTGCGGATACGATCGGGTTGATGATCGCGCGGGGATGGACAGGGGCGGCGCTGCTGGGTTGGATCTGGGAGGAGCCACGGGAGGCGGTGAGCCGGTTTGAGCAATTAAAAAAGATTAATCGCATGGACAGGCCAAAGGTGTTGGTGGTAGCGGGATATGATCAAAGTGCGGGAGCCGGGGTATTGGCGGATATCAAGACGCTGGAGGCGCATGGCGTATATGGGTATGCGGTGATTACGGGTGCTGACGTTCCAGAATGAGCGGGTGATCCGGCGGGTGGACTGGCTGGCGACGGAGGATATCTGCGAGCAGATCGATCTATGTTTTGAATCGGCGGGTTTTGAATGGGTGAAGATTGGGATCACGCCGTCGATGGAGACGGCCGGGGCGATCATCGATCATATTCACCGACGGTAATCCGATGGCTGCGGGTGGTGATGGACCCGGTGATCAGGGCAAGCAGCGGAAAGGAATTCTGGAAGCGGCTGGACCGGGATGAGTGGGAGGAAGTGGCGGCGAAATGTTATTTGGTGACGCCGAATTGGGAGGAGATCGGGTGGTTGTATCCGGGGGAAGATACCGGGTTGCGGTGTGCGGATCTGAGTTCCCGGGCGGCCTGTCATATTTACCTAAAGGGCGGGCATAACCGCGAACATCCGGGAAGGGATTATTTGTGGAGCGAAGGGGAGGCGGAGGTGCTGGAGCGCTGTTGGAGGGAGATTATACGCCAAAGCATGGGTCAGGGTGCGTGTTGTCATCGGCGCTGGCGGCGAACCTGGCACTCGGTTATCCGTTGCCGGTGGCGGCGGAGCGGGCAAAACGGTATATCGAGCGATTTCTGAGGAGCAACAAAACATTACTGGGATGGCATTGAGCAGGAAATATTTTATTACGGGGGAAACGGACCCGCTGGAGCAGGTCGAAGCGGCCTGTGCGGCGGGGGTGCGGCTGATCCAGCTGCGGATGAAGGAGGCGTCTGATGCCGAATTTCTAACGATCGCGCGGGAGGCGATGAAGATATGTCGCGGTTACGGAAGCCGGCTGATCATCAACGATCGTGTCGGGATAGCGGCAGCGGTAGATGCAGACGGGGTACATGTGGGCAAGGAAGACATGCCGGTGCCGGAGGCACGGGCGGATATTGGGAGAGGGTAAGATTGTAGGCGGGACTGCGAATACGCTTGAAGATATCCGGGTGCATTATCAGGGCGGCGCGGATTATATCGGGCTGGGGCCTTACCGGTATACGACAACAAAGGAGAAATTGAGCCCGGTCCTGGGGCTGGAGGGATATCGGCGATCATGCGGCAGATGGAGGCGGAGGGGATCGTGGTTCCGGTGTTTGCGATCGGCGGGATCGGGTTGGAGGATGTGGGTGGACTGGTGGAGGCGGGGGTGTATGGGGTCGCGTTTTCGGGTATGTTGGTGGGGGCGCCGGATCGGGCGGGGCTGGTGCGGCGTTTGGATGAGGGTATGGCGTTGCGTTTGGACGCGGAGATGAAAAATCTAAAAAATGTTTAGGTATGCTGAAGATAGCCGATAAGACCTTTCATTCGCGGTTGTTTACCGGCACGGGAAAATTCGGTTCTTCCCAGCTGATGGAGGATGCCATTGTGGCGAGTGGTTCGGAGCTGGTGACGGTGGCGCTGCGGCGGGTGGACTTGCAGCGGCCCGATGATGACCTGCTCTATCATCTGCGGCATCCCCAGCTTCACCTGCTGCCCAATACGTCGGGAGTACGGAGTGCGCGGGAGGCGGTGTTTGCGGCCGAGCTGGCGCGGGAGGCGCTGGGGACGAACTGGCTGAAACTGGAAATTCATCCCGATCCCAAGTGGCTGCTGCCAGATCCGATCGAGACGCTGGCGGCGGCAGAAGAGTTGGTGAAGCGGGGGTTTGTGGTGCTTCCGTATATCCATGCAGATCCCGTGCTGTGCAAGCGGCTGGAGGATGTGGGGGTTGCGGCGGTGATGCCGTTGGGCTCGCCGATCGGAAGTAATAAGGGATTAAAGACCGTGGATTTCCTGGAGATCATTATTGCGCAGAGCCAGGTGCCGGTGGTGGTGGATGCGGGGATCGGGGCGCCTTCGGATGCGGCGAAAGCGATGGAGATGGGGGCAGATGCGGTGTTGGTGAATACGGCGATTGCGGCGAGCCCGATCCGGTGCAGATGGCCAGGGCGTTCAGGCTGGCCGTGGAGAGTGGAAGAATGGCGTGGGAGGCGAGGCTGGCGATCGGGTCGGAATTTGCGGTGGCGAGCAGTCCATTGACGGCGTTTTTGGATTGAGGGTAACCGAGCGGAGCGAAGGTTAGGAACGACGTTTCGATGAAGTTCGGAGGAATTGAACCAGGCCGGGGTAAGTGTTTTTTGGAAATTTGAATTTGCATAGACAAATGTTTGAAGAAGTTTTTAACCAGTATGACTGGGCGGCTGTAAAACGCAGTATTTACGGCAAAAGCGCAGCTGACGTGGAGCGGGCGTTGGCGGGGACGCACCGGGACCTTGAAGACTTTAAGGCCCTGATCTCGCCGGCGGCGGCGCCTTATCTGGAGGAGATGGCGCAGTTGAGTCAGCGGGTGACGCAAAAGCGATTTGGCAAGGTCATTCAGCTGTATATCCCGTTATATCTATCCAACGAATGTCAGAATATCTGTACGTATTGCGGTTTCAGCCTCGACAACAAGATCCGGCGGCGGACTTTGACCGCGGGAGAGTTGCTGACGGAGGCGCAGGCGGTCCGGGAATTGGGATTCGGGCACGTGCTGCTGGTAAGCGGGGAAGCAAACCAACAGGTGGGAGTTGAATATTTCGCGCGGGCGCTGGATGTCGTGCAGCCACATTTTTCCCATATCTCCATGGAAGTGCAGCCGTTGGAGCGAGAGGATTACTCGGTCCTGATGGAGCATGGGTTAAACACGGTACTTGTTTATCAGGAGACGTATCATCACGAAGACTATAAGCTGCATCATGTAAAAGGGCGTAAATCAAATTTTGGGTATCGGCTGGGGACGCCGGACCGACTTGGGGAGGCGGGGATCCATAAGATCGGGCTTGGGGTATTGATCGGGTTGGAGGATTGGCGGACGGACAGCTGGTTCACTGCCCTGCATCTGCAGTATCTGGAGCGGAAGTATTGGCGGACGAAGTATTCCCTGTCTTTTCCAAGGCTAAGGCCGTTTGAGGGGGAGGAGCGGGAACGGCCGTATGGCGTCCAGCCCAAGGTGGAGATGAAAGACCGGGAGCTGATCCAACTGATCTGCGCGTATCGCCTGCTGGATGAGGAGGTGGAATTGTCTTTGTCCACGAGGGAGAGCCGGGTATTCCGGGATCATGCGATCCGGTTAGGGATCACGGCAATGAGTGCGGGGTCGAGGACGAATCCGGGTGGATATGTGGTCGATCCGGGGTCGTTGGAGCAATTCGAGATCGATGATGATCGAACGCCGGCCGCGATTGCGGAGATGATCCGGGGGCAGGGATATGAGGCGGTATGGAAGGATTGGGATGCGGTGCTGCAATGATGGAAGGTGGTGCTGCAATGATGGAAGGTGGTGCTGCAATGATGGAAGGTGGTGCTGCAATGATTTTATTAACTTACAAGGACATGGCTGGCTCCAAAACGATACCGCTGCTGGATGAGCTGAGGGAGATATCAACCGCACAACGGGATGAGTTCCGTCAAAACGGGCACCTGCTTGTGCGGGGGTTGCTGAGTGCGGCGGAGGTTGGGATATACCGGCAATTGATTGTCGACGTGGTCAAGCAGCGGAGCAGGGAGCGGCGGAATGCGCCGGAGCGTGGGATTTATGGCCGGTCTTTCGGTCAGATGGTAAATTTGTGGCGGCTGGATGAAGGGGTCAGACAGTTTGTTCTGTCGAAGAGGTTAGGAAAGGTGGCGGCGGATTTGCTGGGGGTGGCGAACGTTCGGATTTATCATGATCATGCTTTGTTTAAGGAGGCCGGGGGGCGGGCGACCTACTGGCACCAGGATCAATACTACTGGCCGCTGGACACGGCGGACACGGTCACGATGGCGATGACGTTGACGGATTTGAGTATCGGGATGGGGATGTTCGTATTTGCAACCGGATCTCATCGCTATGGAACGGTGATGGATTCCAAACTGTCTTCGGAGCCCGACAGCCTTTACAGAAAATATATTCGTGAAAATCAATTCCCGCTGAGTTTTGCTGCGGCTATGCATGCGGGTGACTCCAGCTGGCATTACGGCAACACGGTGCATCATACGTCGGCCAATGAGTCGGACCGCAGGCGGGAGATGATGACGATTACGTATATGGCGGATGGGGCGCGGGTGGCGCAACCGGCGCATGAGGCGCAGGTTTATGAACTGAACAACTGGTTGGGTGGACTACCGGCGGGACGGCTTGCGGCTTCGGAACTGAACCCGCTGGTGTTGTAGGTTGCTGTTGCAGAATTGAGGCTGGCCCGGGAATTGCAAAATAGTAATTTATCGAAGAATTGTTATAAGTTCAGACAAGTGTCCATTCCCAAATTGAGAAACGAAGAACGGCGGAAAGAGTAATGGACAGGAAAAATACCATTTTTGGGGTATTGGCCGGATAAATTAAATAGTTCAATTTAGCGTCGTTAATCAAAAATAATATTCCGAATAATTTGAAAAATAGAAAAACTACTTGTATTTTTACGGTACTGTAAGAGCCTGCCATATTCAAAATCCTCTGAATATCGGGACAATTAGCATAAAGCTTGCTTTTTTGTATCGTCCATCCTTGAAATTCCCGACGTTCCTGACGAAGAGTTCGTAAGTAATCCAATCCAGTTATTTTTCTGAGGCGTTTAGAGCCGCAATTGTTATTGATCCCAATACCTTGTTTAGCCATCGTGTCCATTGATCATCCTTTGGTCGCCCATGAAAGATCAAGTTTCTACTTGAACCCTTAAAATGAACACTGGTAAATGAAAAAGCAGATTTTGGCCGTAGATGATAGCAAAGCGATCCGATTCTTGTTGCAGACTGTATTGGGAAAAGATTATCAAGTGATTACAGTTCCTGATGGTTATTCCGCGATGTATTATTTGACCCACCGGGGGCAACCGGACCTGATCATTGCCGATCCGCAGTTACCTGATATGGACAATTGGGAACTGATCCAGCAGCTGTCTACGAGTGCGATGTATGGCGGTATCCCGGTCGTCGTCCTGTCGGGTCTTGGCGAGCCGGAGACGGTTGCGAAATGCTCCGAATATGGCGTTTTGAGATATTTTCTAAAGCCTTTTAATCCGATCGAGCTGATGCAGTTGATCGATCAGCTGGTGGCGGGAGCGGAATTGAGGGGCGATGTGACGAGTTATGCGATTTAGGTGGAATGTGGGGCGGATGAATGAGCATGTGCGTTGGCTGGAACGCGATTTGAATGGGGACTGTGGTAAGTGGGGAGTATGAGAAAAGTCAGACAAGTGGGAGCGAAAGCTACCAACAAGATATTCGAAAGATGTTGAGCCGATGAAATTTGTTGTGGACTATTTCTGAACCACCGTATTTATGAAACCGTAAACCTGTTGTATGGATGTATTATTTCAACCCCAAACCGTAACTCCGAGGAGACAACTGATTGCTTCAAGATTCAGAAGCTACTCTTATCCTTCCCGGGAAACATGCCAGTATAGCGGCTTCTGCTATATCGGAAAGAATTCCTCACACATTGACAAGCTGGTAAATCTGTACGGAGGGGGTTATGCCTTTGACGATCCCGAGTTTGTGATGACCGAGATGCAAAAGATGCTTTGGCGTGAACCGGTTGTTTTTCCCGAGGTGATCATTTGTGAAGCCCGGTTCGAAGTCGCCCTTATCCGCCGGTTTACCGAATTCCTTCGTAATCACCGTTCCTTTAGTTCAATTCCTTTCATACTGGATGCCTCCGGGCTGTCGGAATCCGAGTTGAGCAAGGTTCGTCGGAATACCCGTCCGGATGAGATGCTGCATTTTAGCAAGCTGAATGAAGAGCAGTTCAAGAGTAAGGTTGGGTTTCTGAAACGGTTGAAGAGTGAACAGGAGCGGATGCCCCGGATCGAAGAGCCGTTTGCCGGGCATGGGTTGCGGCTTGGGCTGGCGTTCAAGCGGGGTTTTGATATTCTTGTGGCTTCCATCGCTTTACTGTTATTGAGCCCACTGTTCCTGCTGATCGCTCTGGCCATTAAGCTGGAATCGAAGGGACCGGTATTCTATATTGCAAAAAGAGCCGGGCGGGGATATCGGATCTTCAATTTCTACAAATTCCGGACGATGGTCCAGGGCGCGGACCAGAAGATGCCGCATCTGACGCATCTGAACCAGTACACCGTCGATTCCACTGCACCGGTGTTTTTCAAGGTTAGCAATGACCCACGGGTAACGAAAGTGGGGAGTTTTCTCCGCAATACCAGTTTGGACGAATTGCCACAGCTGGTGAATGTAATTTTGGGCCATATGTCAGTTGTAGGAAACCGTCCGCTTCCCCTTTATGAGGCAGTCGCCCTGACGACAGACGATTATGCTGCCCGGTTCCTGGCTCCAGCGGGGATTACCGGCCTTTGGCAGGTAAAGAAAAGGGGTAACCGGGACATGTCGACCGAGGAGCGGATTTCCATGGATATCGACTACGCCGCCAAATGCAGTTTTGCAACCGATCTTTGGATAATAGCCAATACACCTTCTGCGTTATTCCAGCGGGAGAACGTATAACGCGCGAGAAGCACGTATAGCGCGCAATCGTACCAACCTGTCCTCAAAAAGAAACAGCCATAGCCTTTATGGTCAAGGTCGCACCCACGATATCAATTATCACCCTTAACTGGAATACCGCCGATATTACCTGCGATTTTCTCCGCTCCATCCGTGAGCAGAACAGGTATGAGCCGGTGGAAGTCATCGTGGTGGACAATGCTTCGAAGGAGGATCCAACCGGGGCTTTTATGGAGGCTTACCCGGGGGTTCAGGTAATCCGCAATTCCGCCAATTTGGGATTCTCCGGCGGGAATAATGCGGGAATCCGGGTGGCTACCGGAGAATATCTTTTCATCGTCAATAACGATACCGAATTCACGCCCGGGCTGCTGGAAGGACTTCTTGATATCTTCCGCAAATACCCGGATGCGGGGATGGCCAGTCCGAAATTTCATTATTTTTTTGCGAAGGGTACGATTGAATATGCCGGTTATGCGGCCGTCAATCCTTTTACTGGCCGGAACGGGATGATTGGCTGCCGGGAAGTGGATGAGGGACAATATGACGCGATCCGGCAGACGCATTATGTTCATGGCGGGGCGATGATGGTCCCCCGGAGGATTGTGGACGAGGTGGGGATGATGCCCGAGCAGTATTTCCTTTATTATGAGGAGTTTGACTGGTCGGAGCAGATCAAGCGGAAGGGATATCGGATCTATTATCAGCCCCGGTCGCTGATCTATCACAAGGAATCGATGACTACGGGGAAGTCCAGTCCGCTCAAAACGTATTATCTGACCCGTAACAGGCTGCTGTTTATGCGGCGGAACATGCCCTGGAGGACAAGGCTCGTGTTTACCGTCTATTTTATCCTGTTTACGATCCCTAAGAATACAATTCAATATCTTTTTAGGGGTCAGCGGGAGCATCTCCGTTCCTTCTGGAGGGGCATTTTTAGTCTTTTGAATCCTAAACTCAAGCTTTATTGATATGTGTGGAATTGCCGGTTTTGTGGATTTCAGGAAAAGCACTTCGGTTGATCAACTGCGGTCGATGACGGATGCGATGATCCATCGCGGTCCGGACGATGCGGGGCATGAAATCTATGATGCGCCGGAAGCACAGATCGGCTTCGGCCAACGGCGGTTATCGATCCTCGACCTTTCCCCGCTTGGTCATCAACCGATGCATTTCGGTGACCTGATCGTCAATTTCAACGGGGAGATCTATAATTTTAAGGAGATTCGAAAGGAGTTGGAGGGCAAGGGGTACACTTTCAACTCCTGGTCGGACACGGAGGTTATCCTGAAGGGCTATGACTGCTGGGGAATCGATGTGGTGCAGCGGTTCATCGGGATGTTCGCCCTTGCCCTGTATGACCGGGCGAAGGGGCAGCTGATCCTCCTCCGGGACCGCGCGGGAGTGAAGCCGCTTTATTATTACCATACGACGGACCTCCTGTTATTCGGTTCGGAGCTGAAGGCGTTGTATCCCCATCCGGGTTTTGTCCGGAATATCGATGTGAACAGCCTGGCGTTGTTCCTGCAATACAGCTACATACCCGCACCACACAGCATTTTCCACGATACCTATAAGCTGTTGCCGGGGCATTATCTGACGATGGATCTTGGTAGCCGGAATGTGGAGATAAAGAAATATTGGGATGTAGTCGATTTTTATAACGAGCCGTGTCTCGAGTTGTCGGATGAGGAGGCCATCGAGCATACCGACAGGTTGTTAAAGAATGCATACGAATACCGGATGGTAGCGGATGTACCGGTGGGTCTTTTCCTCAGCGGTGGTTATGACAGTTCGAGCGTTGCTGCCTTGTTGCAGACTGGCCGGACGGAAAGGCTGAAGACGTTTACGATCGGGTTTCATGAAGCGGAATTTAATGAAGCGCCGGAAGCAAAGAAAATTGCGGATTACCTTGGCACTGATCATACGGAATGGTACCTCACGGCAAAGGAGGCAGGTGAAGTATTGGGTCGCCTGCCCGGGATTTATGACGAGCCTTTTGCCGACAATTCGACTGTCCCCACAGTGCTGGTGTCTCAGCTGGCGCGGCAGCAGGTAAAGGTTGCGCTGAGCGCTGATGGAGGCGACGAGATCTTTGGCGGCTATAACAAGTTCAATCAGGCTGAAAAATACACTTCCATGATGCCCGGGTTTGCGCAGAGCCTGCTTAGCGGGGCCATGTCGCTGGTGAATCCGGATCGCATACCGTATTTCAACCGCCAGTACAATTTCAGCACCCGGTATGAGAAGATGAAGCTGATCTGGCGAAGCGGCGACCCGGTGACCGCGGTAAAGTATATCAGCCAGTATATCACGGAGCGGGAGGTGGCGGCCTTTCTCGGTAGCGACTTCCAACGATACCCGACTTCCTTTGAGGAAGGGGATCGGTTGAAGCACCATGATGGGGTAGTCAACCGGCTCCTGGCGATCGATTACAAGACTTTCCTGGTTGACAATAACCTGGTGAAGGTGGATCGGGCTACCATGTCGGTCAGCCTGGAGGGGAGGGAACCGATGCTGGATCACCGGTTGATCGAATTCCTGTCCCGGCTGCCGTCGTCGTTTAAGATCCGGGGCGGCGTGAACAAGTGGTTGTTGAAAGAGGTGGTGCACCGGTACATTCCGCGGGAATTGATGGAGCGGCCGAAACGTCCTTTCATTGCGCCGCTGATGGTTTGGTTCAGGGATGATCTTCGGGAGCAGTTGCGGTATTATCTGAGTGAAAAGAGTTTGAGCGTATCCGGAGTTCTGGCAGCCGGGCCAATCATTCAGCTGCGGGATCAGTATCTGGCTGGGAGGAAGGTCAATTACCAAAAGCTGTGGCAAGTGTTGATGTTCCAGCTATGGTACGATCGATGGATGCAAAAATTGTAAATCGAGGATGGAGCGGAAGATAAGAGTTTTGGAGTGTATCCGACAGGGCCAGATCGGGGGCGGCGAGACACATTTGCTAAGCCTGGTAGAGAACCTGGATCGGAGGCGGTTCGAGCCGGTAGTTCTTTCTTTTACAGAGGGGCCGATGGTCGAGCGGCTGCGGGCGATGGGTGTTCGGACTCATGTTCTTTATACGGAGCGGCCGTTTGATGTAGCGAAATGGAGAAAGGTGAAGCAGCTGATGGCAGCCGAGGGGGTGGACCTGGTGCATGCACATGGCACAAGGGCCAGTTCAAACACCTTGTGGGCGGCGCGGCGGTTGAGGATCCCGTTGGTATACACCATACACGGCTGGTCTTTCCATGATGATCAGCCTTTTTGGGTCCGGCAGCTCCGGATATGGGGAGAGCGTTGGATCACGGCGCGGTCGGCGTTGAATATCGCGGTTTCGGCGTCAAGCCGTCAGACCGGGATAGAAAAGATTGCGGGATTCCGGGCGGTGGTGGTCAATAATGGTATCGATCAGCGGAAGTTCTCCCCGTCGCGGAAGCTCGCGGATATCCGCGGCGAGCTCGATATTCCCCGGGATGCAGTACTCTTGTTGTTTCTCGCGCGGTTCACGGGGCATAAGCAGCCGTTGACGCTGATCAGGGCCTTTCATGAGGCGATCGGGAAGATGGCGGAGGTCGGGAAGACGGCGGGATTGCAACTGTTGATGGTAGGCGAAGGAGATGAGAAAGAGGAAGGGATGCGGCTGGCTGCCGAGCTTGGTTTGTCGGAGAAAGTCCATTTCAGTCCCTTCCGACAGGATGTCCCCGATGTGCTGGCGGCCGCCGATATCTACGTTCTCCCGTCGTTGTGGGAGGGATTGCCGATCGGGTTATTGGAGGCCATGGCGATGAGAAAAGCGGTGATCGGAACGAAGGTGGATGGTACGCGGGAGGTGCTGTGTGACGGTGAGAATGGATTGGTGGTTGAACCGGGAGATGTCAGCGCGTTGGCGGCGGCCATAGTTCGGCTGGCGGGGGACGGGGAGCTGCGGGAATCGATGGGTGCCCGGGCAGAGGAAACGGTCCGGGAGCGATTTAATGCGACCGTTATGACAAAGGAAATTGAAAATATATATACGGAGATCGCCGAATAGCGATTATTTTTCAACCAAATCTTGGTCTTCATGGAGTTCGACAGGATCGCAGATATCAAACGACTGAATTTTATCATCAACGTGCTGGAGGCGAAGCTGCCGGCGCACGCCGAAGTGTTGGACGTGGGCTGCGGGAATGGGGTGATTTCACGAAGTCTGGGAGAAAAGGGCTTTACCGTGCAGGGTATTGATGTGAGTGAGAAGGCGATCGAGCGGGCGCGCGAGCTGAATAAGTTCCCGCAGGTGAAATTCGATGTGGTGAGTGCGGAGAAGCTGGTGGCCGACGGGCATCGTTACCATGCGGTGATCTGCAGTGAGGTGTTGGAGCATCTCAACGATCCGGGCAAGCTGTTGAATGTGCTGCATGAGCTGTTGGACAAGGATGGGGTGTTGATCGTGACGGTGCCCAATGGGGTGGGGCCGCGGGAATTGTTTGTCACCCGGCCGATCATTGCCTTGCAGAAAAGGAATAACTGGATATGGAGGGGGGTGCAGGGGATGAAAAAGCTCTTTGGGTACAAGGGTACGACCGTACAGAGCAGTGCGGATGACCTGACACATATACAATTTTTTACTAAGTCGTCTTTGGAAAGGCTGGCGGATGAGCATCGGTTCCGGATCATCCGGTTCGGCAAGACAAATTTCGTGGAGGATGTTTTTCCGTTTTCGTTCTTTTCGAGGAAGATCAAGGCCTTGCAGCGTTTCGACTGTCGGGTCGCCGAAATATTGCCGTACCAGTGGAATGGCGGATTTATGACCGTGTGGGAGAAAACGTAGTCCCGGCGTTGTTATCTGTGCGTTATTTCTGCGTAGATTTTGTGTTTTTTGCTTGGATGATTGGGAAAAATACGTTACTTTTGACAGTCCTTTTTCACTCCTTTGATAACCGCACTTTAAATTTCTTTCCTCTCCAGATCCTGCGGCAGACCAAGCGCTAACTAACTGTATTTACATCGGCCCCGCCAAATACAAACGGCTGGGTAAACCCTAACTCCAATATTACCTGACAAATCTGGTTGCTAACGATGCTATCGTGTTGAATTTGCTTTCAGCATGCGCGCAAAACCGTGCGGTATGCCGAGAGTGCAAAATATATTTATTTATCAAGCGAGTACAAAAATGAAGACCTCTACCCGGATTTTCACCCTACTGTTGATTGCCCTGATCGCTATTTCCAGCCAGTCTGTACGCAGTCAAAATGTTCTGAACCCGAATGACACGCTGGTGACGTACAATCCAGCGAAGCCGGCTACTGAACCGGCTTTTGACAATACTATCCACAAGTGGTTGCGGACAGTCAGGATGACCTGGAATACGAACCAGTACAAGTGCTACATATATAATGGGTGTGAATTCCGGCTTTGCTATCCGAAGAGCTATAATCCCACGGCAAACGACGGAAAGTTATATCCGATGTTGGTCTTCGATCACGGAGAGGGGGAAATAGGTTCGATATATGACAATGAGGAGTCGCTTGTTCATGGCGGCCAGATCTTCGCCAATGCGGTGACGGCCGGTACTTTTGATGGATATGTCCTTGTCATGCAGTGCCAATCCGGCTGGGGCACTTCGCAATTTGCCGCTCAGAAGGCCATTATCGATTACATGATCGCCAATAATAAGCTTGACCCCTTCCGGGTATTGGGCAATGGCCTGTCCGGCGGCGGGCAAGGCACCTGGCAATTCTTCACGACGTACCCGACCTACAATGCCGGGATCATGCCCATGTCATCGGACCCTATTCAGTTAACCGCGACTGCCACGGTGAATGAGGCGAAATTTACGCCCATCTGGAACATCCATGGCCAGCTTGACAATTCGCCCGCTCCGTACACTTCGGCGCAGGTGTTGGCTGCCTTCGCGGCTGCGGGCGCTAACTATGTGGACCTGGATATGACGACGCAGGGGCATGATACCTGGGACAGCACGTGGTCGATGCCGGCTTTCTGGCCCTGGTTACTGAATAAATATTGTTCGAATCCCTGGACCCTATTCGGGCAGACCTTATTTTGTCCCGGGGTCACGCCCAATGTAACGATCGGGCTGGCGCCGGGTTTCCAGGCGTATCAGTGGGAGTTGAACGGGGTGTTGCAGCCGCAATGGACGACCAATTCGATCAATGTGACAGCGAATGGGACCTATAGTGCGCGGGTGGAGCGAAACGGCAACTGGTCGCTTTGGTCACCGATCCCGGTGGTGATCGGGGTCATGCCGCCGACGGTCGCACCGCCGATCACGGTTGCGCAAGGTTCCAGTGTTGCCATTCCGGATCTAAACGGGAATGGGACGACGCTGACTGTGCCGGCAAACTATGTCAGTTATGCCTGGGAAAATACGGCAAGCAGCACGGTCATCGGGACCAACAATACATTAAGCGTGACAACGCCGGGGCAATATGCGATCGAAGTGACGCAGCTCCATGGATGTTCGAGCAGTTTCGGGACGCCCTTTACGGTCATCAATGCCAATGGGCCGAACCCGCCCGATCCGGGATCGGATCTGACCGGGACCGCTGTGGGCCTGACATCCATCTTGCTGAACTGGAGCCAGAATCCAAATCCGGTGGTAAAGAATACCGGTTTTGAAGTATGGCAGTCTACGAACCCAACCGGACCTTATACGCTGGCCGGCGTTACGGCTCAGGGTATTTCGCTTGACACGGTCAAAAACCTGACACCAGGTACGATCTATTATTATAAGGTCAGAGCGCTTGGCGCCACGGCAGCATCCGCGCCGTCGAATCAGGTGAAGGTGATGACAGGCGCTCAGACGACGCCGCCCACGGCTCCCGGCAACCTGGTCACGACCGGTACGACGAATACGTCTGTTGGCTTGAGCTGGAGTGCATCCACCGATGTCATCGCTGTGACAGGATATTATATCTATATCAATGGGGTAAAAACGTATTCCACGACGGGGACGACGTTCACGGTGGATGGACTGGCCTATCCGAACTCTTATGATTTTGTCGTGAAGGCTTTTGATGCAGCGGGTAATCTTTCGGTTGCCAGCAACCAGGTCTTTGCGGAACCTGTTCAGTCGGGTATTCCTTATCAGACATTTGAATTGAGCCCGTCGCCTACAACTCTGCCCAACTTCAGTTCGCTGACATTGACATCACAGGGGGTAGCGTCGACTATTTCGACGTCGATTGCGCCTCAATCCACGAACTACGGTTTACTCTGGCAGGGATATATTATTATACCGACAACAGGTACGTATAGTTTCCGGACGGTATCGGTAGACGGCAGTGAGATCTGGCTGGGTAAACTCGGCGGGATCGGGTCTCCCTACAATACGGGAACGGCGATCGTGGTCAATAATGGCCTTCACAAGAGCGCCACCGTGACCTCTTCTGCCATGACGCTGACGGCGGGTGTGTATCCGATTGCCATTGCGTATTTCTATGGCACGACCGCCAATGGCTCGGCTTCGCTGACGGTTTCCTGGGAAACCCCGAGCGCAAAAACTACTTTTGTGACCATTCCGAGCAGCGCTTTTGGCGACCAGGCTGTTACAGGAAGGATACCGGTGGCTCCGACTAAACTGGCTGCTACCGCGCTTTCTTATAATCAGATCGGGCTTACCTGGACCGATACCAGTACGGTTGTGACGGGCTTCGAGGTCTGGAGATCGACGAGCGCCACTTCAGGGTTTGCTATCGTCAATACGGTAGCCGCCGGTGTGACGTTGTTTACCGATGGGTCGGCTGCCGCCAAAACGAAATATTATTATGAGGTCAAGGCGGACGGACAGTATGGCGAGTTGGGTTTTTCGGCCACGGCAAATGCGACCACGGCTGCCTTGCCGGCGGTGCCTTCCGTGCCGTACAAATTCTCGGCCGTATCTCCGAGCCCGTCTACTGTGAATATCAGCTGGACGGACAGCACGGCTAATGTGACGGGTTACCAGCTGTACCGCTCGAACAACAACGATCAAAATTATGTCCTCGTCGCTAATATTGCCGCAGGGACAACCAGCTATACGGATGTCAGCCTCTTCTCCAATGCCGTATATTATTATAAGGTAACCGCTAGCAACGCCGGCGGGGTGTCTGGAAGCCCTACCGAAGCCAAGGTCACTACACAGGATAATTTGCCGGTCATTGCGAATATCGGCAACCTCACTGCCCGGTATGGGATGACTACGACCGTGAATGTGACCGCTACGACGGTAAACCTGGGCGGATTGAAGTTGACGGCTTCCAGTAATCTGCCGTCCTCCTTTGTCCAGCTTTGTGGATAACGGCAATGGGACGGGTACGCTTACTTTCAATCCGACCGTTTCAAATGCAGGCACTTACCCCGGGTTGTATGTCGTAGCGACCGATGCCTTTGGTGGTACGGATACGGCTACATTCAGCCTTTCGGTCAACAACTTTTACTCACCGGTCATCGGCAGCCTGTCCAACATTACGATGAATGAGGGTGATACGCTTACGGTACCGCTGTCTGCAACGGATCAGAATTCGAGCGACACGTTAAGTATGGCAGTATCCGGCGTGCCTGCAGGTTACGCGTTGACGCAAACCGGCAACGGGGCGGCGAATCTGTTCATCCACCCGGGTTATGCGGCGGCGGGCACTTATACCGTGACCGTGACTGCCAACGACAACAACGGGTTGTCTACGAACGGCACGTTTGTGCTGACCGTGAACTATAAGAGTCCGAATACGAAGATATACACGCGGGTGTCCAACGGCGACGCGAGTGCGCTGGGAGCACCCTGGAATGCGCTGCAAGGAACGACGACGAACAACTTGCTGGATTCCCTGGGCAATACGACGAATGTAGGTCTATCCTTCTCGCCTTCCTCGTGGTGGAATACGTCCAACGATGGGTCCCCGACGGGGAATAACACCGGCGTTTATCCGGATGTGGTGTTACAGGATTATATGTGGTTCGGCGCCTACTATGGCGGCCCGAATACGATCAGCGGGACGGTCACCGGTCTGGATAGCACTCAAACGTATACGTTGACCTTTTTCTCCAGCAGTACATATAACGGGGTACAGAACAATGGTACGACCACTTATACGGTAGGATCGCAGACCGTATCCCTGAATGTGCAGGGTAATCAGCAGAACACGGCAACGATCAGCGGCATCGCGCCGCAATCGGGCGGCGTCATTCCGTTCACGCTGGGTCTTGGCAACAATACGGTGCTGGGCTATCTCAATGCAATCGTGATCAGCAAACAATACGACGACGGGACGGTTCCCGCGGGTCCCGGCGGTCTGACAGGCCAGGTGGCGACGGGTCAGGTGCAACTGAGCTGGGTAGATTCGGCTTACAACGCGACGGGCTATAATATCTACCGTGCACCGGCAAGCACCGGCGTGTTCAGTCAGATCGGCACGGCGGCCGGCAATTCCGCAAATAGTTATATCGACAGTACGGTCACGAGTCACACGCAGTATTTGTACACGGTGCAGGCCTATAACGCGCATGGGGTTAGCGGTTATACGGATACGGTGAATCTGACGACGCTGACTCGGTTGCCCAAGATCACGGCTATTGCCAATGTTACGATGGTCGATACGCAATCCGTAACCGTTAATGTAACGACGACGGATGATCCGACGGCGCAATTGACGCTGACCGCAACGAACCTGCCCCCTTTTGCGACCTTTACAGATAATGGGAATGGCACCGGTGTTCTGAACATCGCCCCGACGGCAGGAACAACGGGTGTGTACTCCAATGTAACGATAACCGTGACCGACCAGTTCGATTCTACTGCCTCTACGAGCTTTACGGTGGCGGTGACGGAGCCGAATGTACAGTCGGTGTACCTGAATTTCACGGGTGGCCCCGTCAGTCCGGCGCCGTGGAATTCAGTGACGAGCTTCCCGCTTGCAGGGACGACTTTGTCCAACCTGACAGATGGAAGTGGTAATCCAACGACGATCACGGCTACCTTGCTGGATGGTTTCACGATGCCGGGCAGCACGGGCTGGGTCACGGGGAACAATGACCCGATCTACCCGACGTCGGTACTGCAGAACTTCTTCTATCTGTACAATTCGAGCGTCCAAACGAGCAGGATCCAGATCACCGGTTTGAATGATTCTTTGCAATACAATTTTGTATTCTTTAACAGCCAGTGGGATGGAACGTCGGGCATGACCTATTTCACGATCAACGGGGTGACCGATTCGCTGCAGGCGGATTGGAACATCAATAGGACGGTGCAGATCAACGGGGTTATACCGGTGAACGGAGTGGTAACGATCGGCGTAAGCGCCGGCCCGGCTGCTACGGTTGCCTATATCAATTCGATCGTGATCCAGGGTTATAGTCAGGCGGCGGGACGTTGCTGAACCCAACCGGGCTGATCGCTACGGCTGTTTCGCAGACGATCCGTCAGCCTGCGCTGGCAGGACCGGTCGGCGATCGAGACGGGTTACCAGGTATACCGGGCCAGCGATGCCACCGGGTCTTACTCCCTGATCGCAACCTTGCCGGCCAATGCGGTAACCTACCAGGATACGAAGCTGGACAAGGGCGCCAACTATTATTATATCGTCCAGGCTGTCGACGGCGCCAATGTTTCGAACTACAGCAACGTGCTGGCGGTAGAGACGTATACGGATGCGGTTTATATCGCGGTCGCCAACGCGAATGCAGCGCCATACCCCTGGAATAACCTCAATAATCCCGGGAGTGTCGGGGCCAGCTGGAGCAATTTCATCGACAGCACCGGTGCGCCGACCAGCATTAGCATGCTGCAGACGGGGTCATTTGCAGGACCCAATTCACTGGGCGATGTGACGGGCAAGAATTCGGGTGTGTACCCGGATGCGGTGCTGGAATACCAGTACGTCCTCTTCCCCGGTAATCTCGGCGCCTTCCAACTGTCTGGCCTGGATTTCGCCAAAAAATACGATCTTACCTTTATGGGAAGCGAGGACTATCAGGGTCTCAATAACAACACGGCCTATATTGTGGGTAGCGATACGGTATGGTTGAATGCGCTGGACAACACAAACGCGACGGTGACCATGCGTGGGGTGGTACCCAACAGCCTGGGACAGATCAATATTTCCGCGATCGCTTACGGGCCATCGCTGGCAGGATGGTTCAATTCCCTGGTGATCAATGGTTACGTGCCGCTGGCTCAAAACGCGCCTGCTCCACCGCAGGTTACCGGTGGCGCCAATACGCCGATGGTCGACCATGCCGATCCGACGGCCCTTGTAGCGGAGACGCAGACGGTGAATACCGATTCGGTCGTCAGTGCGTATCCGAATCCATTCCGTACGTCGTTCACGCTGCAGGTACCTGCGGAATTCGATAACGAGAAGGTGCTAGTAGCTGTCTATGACGTGCACGGCAACCTGGTGTACCGAAAAGAATTCGACGGACTGGTGCAGGGTGAGAACTATCTGATGATCGAATCGGACCGGAACTTTGCGGGAACCGGCGTGTATGTGGCGAAGCTGATGTACTCGGATGGAAAGACGGTCAAGACGATCAAACTGCTAAAGCAATAGAATACTTAGTATCAAGATGTTATAAAAAGCGGCTCGAAAGCGCCGTTTATTGAAAAGCCGGTGAGAAATCACCGGTTTTTTTTATATGTACCCATTTAGTGGTATATTCAAAAAAAGACTTATTAATTCTTGCATACAAGCGAAAAAAAATATAATTTCGAGGCGGTTAATTTCCACCTGCTCTGATCTCCTTTGATACGACCAATTCTCCTTTATTTTTCATCCTTCTGAATTGCCGAGATCATCTTCCAATTTCCTGCTACCCGTTACCACAGTTGAATTTAGTGATCCAATTTCTTAGTGATCCGATTTCTCTTTCATTCCTTTTCTTTTAATACGATCCGCCCTTTAAACCGATCCAGCACAATGGACTATTTCCATTGCGTGGGGTACGGAATGGTGTGGATTTGTGCGTTTAGTTGTTAACGAAAAATATAAATGTGTTTTTATAATAAAAGTTTTTCCCCTTAACCAATGTATTTATCATGAAAACTTCTACTCGGATTCTCGGCTTATTGTTGATGGTCCTTGCTATTGCCGCCGGACCTGGAGTCCAGGCGCAAAGTGTATTGAACCCGGCTGATACGCTGGTGACGTACAATCCGGCAGCACCACCAGCGGTGCCTTACGACAATACCATTCACAAGTGGGTGAGGACAGTCAGGTTACCCTGGAATACGACCCCATACAAGGCGTATATCTATAATGGCTGCGAGTTCCGGCTTTGCTTTCCATTGACGTATAACCCTACAGCTAATGATGGAAAGGTTTACCCCATGTTGGTCTTCGATCATGGTGAGGGGGAAACGGGGACTGTCTATGATAATGAATATTCGTTGTATCATGGAGGTCAAATCTTTGAGAATGCGGTCGCGGCCGGCACCTTTGACGGCTATATCCTGGTGATGCAGTGCCAATCCGGCTGGGGCACTTCGCAATTTGCCGCTCAGAAGGCCATTATCGATTACATGATCGCCAATAATAAGCTTGACCCCTTCCGGGTATTGGGCAATGGCCTGTCCGGCGGC
Organism: uncultured Chitinophagaceae bacterium; assembly: GCA_963846405.1. GTDB lineage: Bacteria > Bacteroidota > Bacteroidia > Chitinophagales > Chitinophagaceae > Puia. The sequence goes on from CAWJVU010000003.1 coordinate 594,854, forward strand.
GGGCAAGGCACCTGGCAATTCTTCACGACGTACCCGACCTACAATGCCGGGATCATGCCCATGTCATCGGACCCTATTCAGTTAACCGCGACTGCCACGGTGAATGAGGCGAAATTTACGCCCATCTGGAATATCCATGGCCAGCTTGACAATTCGCCTGCTCCTTACACTGCGGCGCAGGTGTTGGCTGCTTTTCAAGCAGCCGGCGCTAACTATGTGGACCTGGATATGTTGACCCAGGGACATGATACCTGGGACAGCACCTGGTCGATGGCGACTTTCTGGCCCTGGTTGCTGAATAAATATTGTTCGAATCCCTGGACCCTATTCGGGCAGACCTTATTTTGTCCCGGGGTCACGCCCAATGTAACGATCGGGCTGGCGCCGGGTTTCCAGGCGTATCAGTGGGAGTTGAACGGGGTGTTACAACCGCAATGGACGACCAATTCGATCAATGTGACAACGGATGGGACCTATAGTGCGCGGGTGGAGCGAAACGGCAACTGGTCGCTTTGGTCGCCTGTTCCGGCGGTCATCGGGGTCATGCCGCCGACGGTCGCACCGCCGATCGCGGTTGCGCCGGGTTTCAGTTCTGCTATCCCGGATGTGAACGGGAACGGGACGACCCTGACCGTGCCGGCCAACTATTCCACGTATGCCTGGGAGAAGTCGGGAAGCAGTACGGTCATCGGGACCAGCAATACCCTGCCTGTGAGCACGGCGGGTGGATATGATATCGAAGTGACACAGCTCCATGGATGTTCGAGCAGTTTTGGGCCATTCTTTACGGTGATCAATGCCAAAGGCCCGAACCCGCCCGATCCGGGAACGAATCTGATCGCGACACCCCTGGGTCTGACCTCCATCGTACTGAATTGGAGTCAGAACCCCAATCCGGTGATCAACAATACCGGTTTTGAGGTGTGGCAGACGACGAAACCAGGTACGCCCTATACGTTAATCGCCGTTACGGGTCAGGATATTGCGGTCGACACGGTCAAGAACCTGACACCAGGTACGACCTATTATTATGAGGTCAGGGCGCTTGGCGCCACGGCGGCATCTGCGGTTTCGAATCAGGTGAGCGCGACTACGGGCGGTGATACGCAGGCGCCAACGGCTCCCGGCAATCTGACCATCACCAGTACGACCAATACGTCTATTGGTCTGAAATGGACAGCGTCCACGGATAATATTGGGGTGATCGGATACTATATTTACATCAACGGGGTAAAAACGTACTCCACGACGGGGACGACGTTTAGCGTAGATGGGCTGGTCTATCCCCAGTCTTATGATCTTGTCGTGAAGGCCTTTGATGCGGCGGGTAATATTTCGGTTGCCAGCAACCAGGTCAGCGGAGAAGCCACTCAGAAGAGTATTATCTCTTATCAAACGTATGAATTGAGCCCGTCGCCGACGGTTCTCCCCAACTTCACTTCGCTGCCGGTATTTTCCAGCGGTACAACAACGTCTATTTCGACGTTTATTGCGCCCCAGTCCACGAATTACGGCCTGCTCTGGCAGGGGTATATTATTATACCGACGACGGGTACGTATAGTTTCCGGACGGTTTCGGTAGACGGCAGTGAGATCTGGCTGGGCAATCTGGGCGGGATCGGGTCTCCCTACCTTACGGGTACGGCGATTGTCGTTAACGACGGGCTGCATACGAGCGCCACGGTGACTTCTTCCGCGATGACCCTGACGGCGGGCGTGTACCCGATCGCCATTGCCTATTTCTATGGTACGGCCGCCCAAGGCCGGGCTTCGCTGACGGTGTCCTGGGAGACGCCATCCGCAAAGACTACTTTCGTGACCATTCCGGGCAGCTCCTTTGGAACTGTGGCGGTTACCGGGCCGATACCGGTAGCACCGACCAATCTGGTAGCTACTCCGCTTGCTTACAATCAGATCGGGCTGACCTGGGCGGATACCACGACGGTCGGAACAGGCTTCGAGATCTGGAGGTCGACCAGTGCTACTTCAGGCTTTGCCATCGTAAATACGGTCGGCGCCAATGCGACGTCGTTTACCGACGGAACGGTTGCCGGCAGCACGCAATATTATTATGAGGTCAGGGCGCTCGGGCAGTATGGCCAATCGGCTTATTCGGCCGTTGCAAATGCGACCACGCCTGCATTGCCACCGGTGCCCTCCACGCCGTATAATTTCACGGCGGTTTCCAGCACGCCAACGACGGCGAAAGTGAGCTGGACGGACAGTACGGCCAATGTCACCAGCTACCAGTTGTACCGGTCAAACACCAACGATCAGAGTTATGTCCAGATCGCGTCTTTCCCTGCCGGGACGACGAGCTATACGGATGCCAGTCTCTTCTCCAATGCCGTATATTATTATAAGGTGACGGCTACCAATGTCGGCGGCGTATCCGCCAGCCCGGCCGAAATCAAGCTCACATCGGCGGACAACCTGCCGGTCATTGCGAATATCGGGAACCTGAATGCCCGGTATGGGGTGACGACGACCGTGAACGTGAGCGCTACGACAGTGAATACGGGCGGATTGAAGTTAACGGCTTCCACTCTGCCTTCCTTTGGTTCCTTTGTGGATAATGGGAACGAAACGGGGACGTTGACGTTCAATCCAACCAGCGGTAACGTGGGTAACTACAACGGATACTATATCGTGGCAACCGATGCGTACGGTGGTACGGATACGGCTTATTTCAGCGTTGCGGTCAACAACTTCTATTCACCGGTTATCGGCACCCTGTCGAATAAAACGATGAATGATGGCGATACGCTGACGGTGCCGCTGTCGGCGACGGACCAGAATTCCTCCGATACGCTAAGCCTGTCGGTATCAGGCGGCCCTAACAGTTTCACGGTGACGCCTACCGGTAATGGTACCGCGAATCTGTTCCTCCACCCGAATTATTCGGCGGCGGGTACGTATACGGTGACAGTGACTGCGCACGATAACAATGGGTTAAATACGACCGGTACGTTCACACTGACCGTGAACTATAAGAATCCGAATACGAAGATCTTTACCCGGGTTTCCAACGGCGACCCGACTGCGCTGGGAGCACCCTGGAATCCGCTGCAGGGAACGACGACGAATAACCTGCTGGATTCGCTGGGCAATACGACGACCGTGGGTTTGGCCTTTACGCCTTCCACGTGGTGGGATGTGTCCAACGACGGATCTCCGACCGGGAATAACTCCGGCGTGTATCCCGATGTGGTCTTGAAGGATTATATGTGGTTCGGCGCTTACTATGGCGGACCGAATACGATCGGCGGGACAGTGACGGGTCTGACGGATACCGTTTCAACGTATACGTTGACCTTCTTCTCCAGCAGCACGTATAACGGAGTAGCGAACAATGGTACGACGACTTATACGGTGGGATCGCAGACGGTATCGCTGAATGTACAGGATAACCAGCATAATACGGTAAGTATTGCCAACATCAAGCCAACGAACGGGACCATTCCGTTCACGCTGGGCCTTTCCAGCGGTACCGTTCTGGGCTATTTCAATGCCCTCGTCATCACCAAGCAATACAACGATGGTACGCGACCTGCAGGCGCCGGCGGCCTGACGGCAGCAGCGTCGACAGGTGCAGTATTGCTGAACTGGAAGGACTCGGCGTATAATGCTACGGGTTACCAGGTCTGGCGCGCACCGGCAAGCACGGGCGTGTTCAGCCTGATCGCCACGGCGGCCGGCAATTCGGCAACCAGCTATAATGACAGCAGTATTACGGCTCACACGCAATATTTGTATACGGTGGATGCCTACAATTCAAATGGGCAATCCGGGTATTCGGACACGGCCAGTGTCACGACGCTGACAAGGTTGCCGAAGATCACGGCTATCGCCAATGTTACCATGGCGGATACGAGTTCAGTCACTATTAACGTAACGACGACAGACGATCCAACGGCGGTATTGACGCTGACGGCTGCCAATCTACCACCTTTTGCGTCCTTTACGGATAATGGGAATGGAACCGGTGTGCTGACCCTGACCCCGTCCGCGGGAACGGTTGGCGTGTATCCCAATGTGAGCGTGACGGTGGCGGACCAGTATGATTCGACTGCTACGACGAGCTTTACGGTTGCGGTGACGGAGCCAAATGTACAGTCGGTGTACCTGAACTTCACGGGTGGACCGGTCAGTCCGGCGCCGTGGAATACGATTACGAGCTACCCGCTTGCAGGGACGACTTTGTCCAACATGAAGGATGGCGGTGGTAATCCAACGACGATCACGGCTACCTTGCTGGATGGTTTCACGCAGCCTGGCAGCACGGGCTGGGTCACGGGGAACAATGACCCGATCTACCCAACGTCGGTACAGCAGAACTTCTTCTATCTGTACAATTCGAGCGTCAAAACGAGCAGGATCCAGATCAGTGGCTTGAACAATTCCATGCAGTATAATTTCGTATTCTTCAACAGCCAGTGGGATGGAACGCCGGGTATGACCTATTTCACGATCAATGGAGTGACCGATTCGCTACAGGCGGATTGGAACATCAACAAGACGGTGCAGATCAATGGGGTTATACCGGTGAACGGAGTGGTGACGATTGGCGTGAGTAAAGGCCCGGCCGCGACAGTTGCCTATATCAATTCGATCGTCATCCAGGGTTATAGTCAGGCTGCCGGTACCCTGTTGAATCCATCAGGGCTGATCGCTACGGCAGTTACGCAGACGACAGTGAGCCTGCGTTGGCAGGACCGGTCGGCGATCGCGACGGGTTACCAGGTATACCGGGCCAGCGATGCCACCGGGTCTTATTCGCTGATTGCAACCCTGCCGGCCAATGCGGTGACCTACCGGGATACGAAGCTAACCAAGGGAGCTAACTATTATTATGTCGTGCAGGCGGTCGACGGCGCGAATTTATCCAACTACAGCAATGTGCTGGCGGTGACTACCTATACCGACGCGGTCTATATCGCGGTGGACAATAATACGGCGGCGCCGAAACCCTGGAATAACCTGAACTCGCCCGGTGGGCAGGGTTACACCTGGAGTAACTTCCTGGACAGTACCGGTGTGGCCACCAGTATGGGTCTGTTGCAGACCGGGATATTTGCGGGCGCCAATGACCTTGGTGATCCCACGGGTAACAATTCGGGTGTCTATCCGGATGCGGTGCTGCTGAACCAGTATGTGCTGTTCCCCGGCAACTTAGGCGGTTTCACGTTAAACGGATTGAATATTTCGAAGGTTTACGATATCACCTTTATGGGCAGTGAGGTTTATGAACTCAGCGGCGACCAAAATACGGCCTATATTGTGAATGGGGATACCGTATGGCTGAATGCGTTATTCAATCAGCAGGCGACGGTGACGATGCGCGGGGTGAAACCGGATCAGTTCGGGAATATTTATATGCAGTTTATTTCGTACCCGGGCGCTCTGGTGGGGTGGTTGAACTCGATCGTTGTCGATGGCTACACGCCGGTACCGAGGAACGCACCTGCACCGCCGGCGGTGACGGGTGGTTCGAATACGACCGCGATGTTCTCAAGTCCGACGGCCCTCGTGGCACAGGCGACGGTCAATACCGATTCGGTGGCCAGCGCCTATCCAAATCCGTTCCGTACGTCGTTCACGCTGCAGGTACCTGCGGAATTCAATAACGAGAATGTGGTGGTGGCGGTCTATGACATGAAGGGCAACCTGGTCTATAAGAAACAGTTCGATGGTCTGGTGCAGGGTGAGAACTACCTGATGATCGAAGCGGACCGGAACTTTGCAGGGACCGGAGTATATGTGGCCAGGCTGATGTACTCGGACGGAAAGACGATCAAGACGGTCAAGTTGCTAAAGCAATAATGCTTCGGCAATAAATGGATCATACAAGGCAAGCAGGGGCTTCGGTCCCTGTTTGCTTTTTTATCGATTAAGCGTTAACTTTGGGGGTATGGCAGAAAATAAAATATCTACGCATGAGCGATTTGTGACCCTTGTTATCGCCGGCATCATGATTACCCTTGTCCTCGAGATATTATTGTTCTGATCTGAATCGTCGTGAATAAAGAATTTACAAACCATAAGCGAAGAAGCCCTTCCAAGGTTGCCAAAGGGATCCAAAGCGTTTTTCTGGGGGGAAAGTTGAATAACTGGGCCGGGGTGTTGTTGTTCGGACTGATCGCCGTCTCGATGGCTTTGGTGCTCGCGTGGAATATAAACCTGGGGTTGGGGGTGTTTGGTTTTGTAGTAGGGCTGGCGTTGATCATTGTCTGTCTTCTGAGTACGGAGAGCGCCTTTTATATCAACATGGCCTGTAGTTTTTTCATGTACCATTTGTCCAGGCTGTTATTCAACGATGAGGTGCCGGTGGGGGTGGTCACGGATCTGCTGATCCTGGTGCTATTGTTAAGTTTCTTCATCAAGGGTATTTCGCTAAAGACGAGTCTCAATGAATTTATTCGTTCGCCGGTCATCATCCTGATGGTGCTCACCTTCTTTTATAGCAGCCTGGAGCTCTTCAACCCGGAGGGGCATTCGGTAGAGGCCTGGTCGCAGGCGATAAGAAAGGCTTTTGAGGCTTTTGTTTTTCTGTTTATCGCCTTTCAGTTCTTTAAGGAAGAGGGAAATATCCGGAGGTATATCCGGGTCCTGTTCGTGCTGTGTGTCGTAGCGGCCGTATACGGCTGTATTCAGCAATGGCACGGGCTTTTCGATTTCGAGTTTCGTTGGGCGACGGCTGAGCCGCTCAGGTTTGGCCTGTTGTTCATCAACGGTGAATTCAGGAAGTTCTCCACTTTCAATGACCCGACGTCCTTTGGCGGCATCATGGCGGCCTGCGGCATCTTTTTTTCCATCCTGGCGATGGGTCAGCGGGATAAGCGCATGCGGCGGATCTACCTGGCAGGGGTTGTCGTGATGGTCCTGGCCATGGCCTTTTCGGGCACCCGCACGGCCAATGTCATGCTGGTGGCGGGCCTGGGGATGTATGGGTTGCTGACGATCGACAAGAAACGCACGTGGGTGTTCGCGGCGATAGGGCTTATTTTGCTGATCGGGGTCTTGTTTGCTCCCATATATAGTAACAGCACGATCAACCGGTTCCGGTCCAGTTTCATGAACAGCGATGACCAATCGTACAAGATCAGGGTGATGGCGCGGGACATTATCCGGCCGTATATGCTTCGCCATCCTTTCGGCGGCGGCCTGGGTACTACCGGCAATCTCGGGTTGTCCCTGAATCCGAATTCTCCCCTGGCGGGATTTCAGACGGACAGCGGATATCTTCAACTGGCCCTGGAGACAGGGTGGATCGGGTTGATCATCGTTTGCACGATGTATTACTATGTCCTTAGAAGCGGGGTCAGGGCCTATTTCCACTCGGGAGACGAGGAGATGAGGTGGGTCTATGCGGCGGCCACCTGCGCGTTATTTTCCTATTATGTCGGGATGTTCGCGCAAAGCATGATCGGCAGTATCACGGATATGGCTTTTTACTATCCGGTGCTTGCCATTATTTTACGATTCAAATTTTCTCCAAACACGTGAAGAATTTGTATTCCTCTAAATCAGTTTTGGCGCTGACGCTGGCTGTCGCCGGTCTTTGCGTCGCCGTTATCGAATATCAGGTCCTGGCGCGTACGAACGGGACTTTCTCGTATCCGCTGGATGACACGTACATTCATATGGCGCTGGCCAGGAATCTCGCGGTCCATGGCAACTGGGGGATAAGCCCGCATGAATTCGCGTCGGCCTCGTCTTCACTGTTGTATACGATGCTGCTGGCCGGGCTGTTCAAGCTTTTTTCCGTTCATGTGATCATTCCGTTTGTTCTCAATTGCATGGTGGGTGTTGTTTTGTTGGCTGTTGTACAGCGTTGGCTCCGCAAGGAGGGGATACCCGCCGGGGGCCAGCTGGGTATTTTGCTGGTCGTCGTTTTTGCGGTCCCGCTACCGATCCTGATCATCTGCGGCATGGAGCATACGCTGCAATGTTTGTTCTCTTTCCTTTTCCTATACGGGTTTTCCGAATGGCTGGAAGGGTCGCTGGCGGATCGCCGCGGAAAATGGAAATTTCCCTGGCCGGTGGCGATATACGGGCTGCTGGTCACCTTCATCCGGTATGAGGGTTTGTTCCCTGTAGCGATTGCGTGTCTTATACTGGTCTGGCACCGCAAGTTGGGATTGGCGGTGAAGCTGGGATTTATCTCCGTGTTGCCGGTTGCCCTCTTCGGGATCTTTTCGGTCATCAGGGGGAGTTATTTCCTGCCCAATTCGGTGTTGTTGAAATCGGGTGGAGCTCCGATGTCGTTGAACGGGATGCTGCAATTCCTGGACAATACACTGATTCAGAAGCTAACGATCGTGAAGACGGATGAAATTCCTTACGGCACCCCCCGGCCGGGGATCAGCCTGCTGGCGACGCAGCGGCTTCTGATCATTCTGCCGGCCGTATACTGGATCTTCCTGAAATATATCCGGCAGCGGTTAGCCTACGGGTATATCCTGGGTATGCTGCTGGGCTGTACGATCCTGCAGCTCTGTTTTGCGTCTACGGGTTGGCTTTACCGGTATGAGGCTTATCTTATTTTCTGTACGGTAGTGATCGCCGGCGTGCTCGTTTATAAATACGGGCGGGAGGTGATACGCGAAAAAGCGATCGGGGCGTGCCTGATGCTGGCCGTCGCATTGTTTGCCCTCTGCTTCCCGGCGGTGTTGAGAAGTACCGCCGCTTTTTCAAAGACAGGCACCGCTTGTGTGAACGTCTATCAGCAGCAGTACCAGATGGGGCAATTCCTGCATACGTATTACGATAAGGACGCCGTTGCCGCGAATGATATCGGGGCGGTATCGTTCTTTACCGAAGGCCCCAATGTAGACCTATGGGGATTGGGGAATATCCAGGTGGCGCGCGCCAAAAAGAAAGGATACTGGACGGCTGATTTTCTGGACAGTCTTTGCCGGTCCCGGCGGGTCAGGGCCGCGGTTCTTTATGATAAGTGGTTTAGCGATTCGCTGCTTCGCCGATGGACAAAAGTGGCTATCTGGCAGATCCGGAACAATGTGATCTGCGGGGATGACTCGGTCAGCTTTTTTGCTGTCGGGAGCGAGGATGCGCCGGAGCTGAAAAAAGATCTGCGGGAATACGAGCGTTGGCTTCCCGCGGGGGTGACGGTGCGCTATTATTAAAGATTACCTTTTTTCAGTTCGCTGACTGCGAAATCGCAGGCTCGGGCGGTCAGGGCCATATAGGTGAGGGAGGGGTTTTGCCAGGCCGAAGAGGTCATGCAACTGCCGTCGGTGATAAAGATATTTTTTGCGTCATGCAGTTGGTTGTTCCCGTTCAGCACGGAGGTTCGGGGATCTTTTCCCATCCGGGCTGTTCCCATCTCGTGGATAGCCGTTCCCGGGGGGTCTTCATGGTTATAGGAATGAATGTTGGTGAAACCGGCTTTGTCAAGCATTTCTTGCGCTGATGTCAGGATATCCTTCCTCATGGCCGACTTCGTTACTGTGGTACCGGAAGGCAATGCGCAGAATGGGCAGTCCCCACTTGTCTTTCTTATGGGGATCGAGTGTCACCTTATTATCGAAATACGGTAATGTCTCGCCCCAGGCGCCGATCCAGATGGTCCAGGGGCCGGGCTGAAGCAGTTGGTCTTTAAAGGCTGTGCCGAAGCCGGGAACCGATGCCTGTTCTTCCCATTCGTACCGGTTGCCGCTGCCTTGAAATCCAAAGCCCCTGATATAGTCTTTTTGCTGCTGACCGGAATTCAGATTACGGAATCTGGGGATATAGATGCCCGCGGGTCTCCTGCCGGAATAGTATTGGTCATGGAAGCCTTCGAATTGGGCGATGGCGCCGGTCCCGGTGAAATGGTCCATCAGGTTATGGCCGACCTGGCCGCTGGAGTTACCCATGCCGGTAGGGAACCTGTTTGACACGGAGTTCAGCAAGATAGCGGCGGTGGCGATCGTGGAGGCATTGACGAAGATGATCCGGGCGAAGTAATCCGTTACCTGATGGGTATGCGCGTCGATCACGCGGACGCCAGTGGCTTTGTCCTTTTGTGTGTCGTAGAGGATCTCAATTACGATGGAGTTGGGTAACAGGGTCAGGTTACTTGTGGCGGCGGCAGCGGGCAGGGTTGCGGCATTGCTGCTGAAGTAGCCGCTGTAAGGGCAGCCCCGGTTGCAGAGGTTGCGGTACTGGCATGGGCCGCGGCCTTTCCATTGCTCGGTGAGGTTGGCGACGCGGGCAATGGTTACGGTCCTTTCCGGGTAGAGTTCCCGGATCTTCTCCGAAAAGTGGGATTCGACGCAGTTCATTTCCATCGGCGGAAGAATTTTCCGTCGGGCAGTTGGGCGAGACCTTCCGGTTTCCCGCTGATGCCAACGAATTCCTCCACGTAGTCATACCAGGGAGCGAGGTCTTTATAACGGATCGGCCAATCCACGGCGATGCCTTGTTTGGCATTGGCTTCGAAGTCGAGGTCGCTTAGCCGGTAGCATTGTCTTCCCCAGGTGAGGGAACGGCCGCCGACCTGATAGCCGCGGATCCAGTGAAAGGGGTCTTCCTGGATATAGGGATGCTCCTTATCGCTTACGAAGAACTGTCGACTTGCTTCGTTATAGATAGTGCTTTGGACGGGGTCGTCGGCCTTATCCTGTTCGGTGATGTTAAGGCGGTGGGGGAATTGCCAGGGGTGCATCAGGGCGGTCGTGTAGTCGACTATGTGTTTCACGTTTCTTCCTCTTTCAAGCACCAGGGTTTTCAGTCCTTTTTCGCAAAGTTCCTTGGCTGCCCAGCCGCCGCTGATACCTGAGCCTATTACGATAGCGTCGAAGCTGTTGGATTGTCGGGGATCTCCCATATAATTATGCATAAAAATAGCGATTTCACGTTATTTTTACAACTACTCAATCGGGCGGATAATAAATGAAAGTTTATTTTAAGAATTTAGACGGGATCAGGTTTTTCGCGGCATTGATGGTACTGCTGCAACATGCCTATGGATTCAAACATGATTATTCGCCCGCCGGACCTTTCCTCGAGCGGTGCTTCTCGGATACCGGGAGAATGGGTGTCAACCTCTTCTTTGTCCTCAGCGGTTTTCTGATCAGCTATTTATTGTTGGTTGAAAAAGACTCCACGGGCACGATCAGCTACCGGAGCTTCTATCTCCGGCGGATATTGCGGATCTGGCCGTTGTACCTGGGATACGGGCTGGTACTGACCTTTTTGTCGCCTTATGTGTTTGATAAACTGGGTTGGTATAACGATACCGATTTTCCGACGATGATGCTCAACCTGTTGTTCCTTGTCTTCTTCTCCGTCAACTTCCAGATTGCGTTTGTCGGCACCAATAGGGGGATGTTTGAGATCAGCTGGTCGGTGTGCATCGAAGAGCAGTTTTACCTCATCTGGCCGATACTGATCAATACGTTCCGGAAGAGATTGAAGGTGCTCCTGGTAGTCATGTTCGGTATCAGCATTCTTTCCAGGGTCTTCTTTGTTTTGGACCTGCCTATATTTTATCCGAATTGGCCGCAGGAGAAGGTATTGCTGATGAATCATCTGTTGATCTTCGACAAGCTGGACTTGTTTGGCAGCGGGTTGTTCGCGGCGCTGCTTTATAAGAACCGCAGCAGGTATGCCGCATTTTTCAGCGGGTTCTTCCGGCCATGGATGCAGGTATCGGTGGCGGTCATTGCCCTGTTGTATATGCTATCTATTATCAAGCCCGACAATGTGTGGTATCTGCTCTTTTGCGACCATTATGTGTGCGGCGCCCTGTTCGGGTATTTGTTATTGTCAGCAGTCGCAGAGAATTCGGTGTTCAGGCTGGAAAATCCGTTGCTAACTACCCTGGGGAGGGTCTCGTTCGGGATCTATCTTTTTCATACGGCCGTTTGCCAGCTGGTGCTGTTGGCATTCAGGAAGGTTGTCGGGCATCCGGAGTGGCGGCTTGCATATGACCTGGTTTATCCGCTGGCTTGTCTGGCGGCTACCGGGGTCGTGGCGTATCTTTCCTACAATTATTACGAGATGTGGTTCCTGAGGAGGAAAAAGCGGTTCGAACTGGTCACGACGCGGGTGTGAACTACCGGGTGGCCCAGGATCTTTGGCCCGGCTGCAGCGGGATACAGCCGTGGAAGCTTCCGGGTACATATTGGTAGGAAAGGCCTCTGGTGGCGCCGGCCTGCGAGGTGCAATAGCCCTCGACCGTATATTTCTTCAGCGTGGTAAAAAAAGACCGGCCCAGGTAAACTTCCTGGGCTTTGCCGATGATCCCGCGGTAAGGGGTACCTTTCGTTTCAAAATAATTCAAGACGGCTTGTTGGTCTGCTGCGGAGCATAGTTCGAATGGTTTGTCGAAATGGTTCCGGCAGTAATGTGCCAGATCTTTGAGGCCATCGATAAACTTGTTGGCGGATTTCCGGTCGGTGCAATCGCGTATCATGACGATGATAAAGTCTCCGACCCCTGCTTCTTTGGCGCCGGGAGTATCGGTTGCGGGGATAATCGACCCGGCGAGTGCGGAGATGAGGACCCCGTTTTGTTCCAGGTATTGGAGGTCCGGGGTCTTCGTCCAGTCGTACCATTTATAGCTGCCCCAGGCGAGGGCAGCGCCGGCGCCGGTGAGCGCTATTCTACCGATGGCTTTGCGTCTTTTCATGTCAGACTTACTTTTGGCTTGGCAGGTTTGGGTTGTGGTTTCTTAAAGAAAAAGAGGAACCAGAGAGGGCCATCCAGCACGAGCAGGTTATAGAAAATGATCGGAAAGGTTACGCTAAAGAAGATCCCGACCCCCAGCAGAATGAAGGGGTTATGGATATGCAGGAATTTTGTCAAGGATATTCTCACGAGGCCGGCGACGAAGACATGGGTAACATAAATATATAAGGAGTGATAGCCAATAACGCGCAGAAAGGATAAGGTATTCCACGCCTGCATGCGAAAAGAGAGGATGACCATACTTAGACACCCGATCAGTGCGATAGCGAGGAAGTCGGCTTTTCCGGGGTCCGTTGGGTGGGCCAGATAATAGATCTGGGTAAGGAAGAAGACCGGGGTGATGGCAAGCAATGTGTAGGGGTTCTTGAGAACGCGTTGAGAAGAATCTTTGAAGAAAAAGACGGAGACACTATCGCCGAGGGCAAAAAAGATGTAAAATTCCATCCAGTCGGAGATCATACTGATGCCATGAAGGAAGGGGGAACAAAAATACAGGGTGAGGCCGATAACGTATTGTCCCCAGACCGGGGGTTTCAAATAAGTTTTCACCAACAGGTAGATGACGGTGGTATTGAAAAGGGCGGGCAGATACCAGAACTGGTCGAGGTCGCGGGGTTGGTAGAAAATATAGGTATAGGCGATGAGCGTCCGGTTGGAGTTGGTGTTGGCGCCCAGAAGGATCTGAAAGGTGACCTGGAGGAAGACCCAGATTAAGTAGGGATAGAGGAGGTTTTCAAATTTGATGCCGATGAGCTGTTTGAGTGACTTTCTGGCCAGGCTGCCGCTGATAAAAATGCCCGAGAGGATGAAGAAGAGGGGCATCCGGAAGCTAAAGAAGATCATATTGGCCGTTTCCAGGTAGTCGGGTACTTTGGGAACGGATTGGCCCGATGCCAGGGCGGTTGCTACGCTGCGCTGGATGCCGATGAGGACGTGCCGATAAACGACCAGGACGATTGCGATGCCTCTGAGGTAATCCACCCAGGCGAGTCGTTTCTTTTCGAGTATGGAGAGATTGAAGGCCCGGTATAGCCAACCGGGTCGGGTGGGTGGCGCGCCTGGATCGGGCGGGGTGGGTGGATCGGGTCGCATGGCGGCGGGCTGCGTTTCCATAGTTATTTTATTACGGTATCGAGGCTGACGCCGATCATGCGTTCGATGTCGAGGCGGACCTGGTCCTGGGAAAGCTGAAGGTTCAGCATTTTGACGCGTTCGTCGGTATACGCTCTGTTGGCGGTATTGTATTGGTCGATCGAGACGCTCCCATCCTGGAATTTCTTTTCGATCTGGTTCATGGCGGCCTGCTGGTCGACAAGAACGGTATTCTCGAGTGTGATGAGGGCGCTATAGTTCTTATAGGTGGCGTATTGGGAAAGCACTTGCATGCGAAGGGTGCGTGCGAGTTCCTCCTGGTTGCTTCGGATGACCATGAGGTTTTCACGGGAGGCTTTGATCTGGGGCCCCATTTCGAAAAAGAGCCCGATCGGGATAGTGACGCCGATCAGGTATTTCGGGTATACGTATTGGGTGCTCTGCTGACTATGGCCGGGAAGGTCGAACTCATTGAAGTTGGCGGAGATGGACAGCAGGTTAAGCCAGGTGCGTTTTGAAGTACTAAGCTGTTGCGTGGCTACGCCGACCTGGTGGGTTGCGGCTTCGTACCGCGGACCCTGGAGGGTGAGCATGACAAGCCTTGCCTGGATGATCGAATCGTTGGGCGGGTTATGGCGCAGGGAGATGAGGCTGTCGTCCCTGCGGCGGTTTCCGGCTGGGCGCTGCTGGGCAAGTGTATGAAAGACGGGGACGATCAGCAAAAGGGCAATGATCAGTTTACCTTTCATGCGGCAAATTGAATCCATAAGGGTGAACATTTACGAGTTTAGTGTTTAACAAGATTCTCCGATTTGGTTAGGTGACGTTGACATCTTCCAGGTCGACCATATTCAGGACGGCGCCGCAGAACTTCCCGTTGAGCTCGTTAAAAAAGGCCATCGATTGGCGGTCGATCTGTTTGATGATATGCTGGGCAGAGAATATGGCGATCACGCCGTCGACGTAGCCAACCAGTTCCCTGGCGTCGGAGAAATCGTTTAGCGGGGGGCCCTCCAGGAAGATGAAGTCATACTCGGCGGTCAGCGTTTGCAGGTGTTGGAGGAGATTTTCCCGGGGGAGGATCTCCGAAGGGGTGTAATCGCCGCCCATCGAGCCAATGACGTAGATCCCTTCATCCACTTTCTTGGCGGCTTGCCTGACCTGATCGATCAGTAGGCTGGGGTCCTTCCGCCCGGGTTGAGGATTGATTTTCTCCAGGATCGGTTCGGCCCCCAGCTGTTCGGTGAGGTCCGGGTTGCAAAAGTTGGTATCGATGATAAGGACCCTCTTTTTGCTCATGCTGAGGCTGTAGGAGACCGCCTGGATGAGGGTGGTCTTTCCTTCTCCCTTTTTGGTGCTGGCGAAGAGGAAAATCTTTTTGCCGCTGCTTTCGATCTCGTGCCGAAGCTTACGGAGTGACTCGCGGAATTGGTTGTGGCGCCGGTTATCTAAGGCGTCGGGGGCTGTTTCCCGGATTGTGATCAGCTCTCCGAGGCGGCGTTGGCGAATGCTCATAAAATTGACCATGCTGATCAGCGGCAGACCAACGGTGCGGGCGAAGATCAACGGTGTCTTGATGGAAGTGTCCAGGTAGGTCAACAGGACCAGGATAAGGATCGTGACCACGACAGCCGATGCTCCGGCCATTCCCAATATCAGTGCGCGTTTGGAGGGTTCCGGCTCTATAGCGGGCTGGCCGGCGATGATCGGCCGGAAATTGTTGACAGAGGAGCTGGTTATATCGATGGCGTCGGTATATTTCTGTTTTGCGACGAGGTATTCCCTCATGGCCAGTTCGGCTTCCTTCATCATGCTCTCCACATCGGCGTCTTTGGAGGCGTCTTTGACGAGGCTGCCTCTGATGCTGGCGATCTTGGTCTGGATGGAGTTGATATTGTCGCTACCGGCGCGGATATCGGCTTCGAGGTCGCCCTGCTTCTCCTCCAGCTTGGCTCTGGTGTCCTGCGTGTTGGCGGTAGTTGTAGCGGCGTCGTCGGGCGCCAGCGCAGCGACCTTATTCTGGTAGTCGGTTTTCAGGTTTTCGTATCTCTTTAGAAGATTGGCGTCGGTCGAGCCGCTGTTAACATAGGCTTTAAAGGCATCGTCCATCGAGCGACGCAGGATCACCAATTCGTCGTTGGCGGCGGAGTGGTTGGCCGATTTGGAAGATTGGGTGGCGGGGCCAAGATTGGCGATCTGCTGCTTGACCTTTTCGAGATCGTATCTGCTCCGGGTTTGCTGACTTTGCTGCTGGGTAAGGGTATTGTCCAGGTTCATGATCATTTCCATCTTACTGTTGTTCTCGTCCCCCACGTCGACCACGCCCACGCTGCGGAGCTGAGCATTCCGCTGGTCAAGCTCCCCTTTCTTTTTGTCCATGAGGCTTCGGAGGGTGTCGATGGATTCTGTGGATTTGACGTTTCGGACACCCTTGTAATAGCGCAGGAATTCAGGGAAGATATTGTTTACGATGAAGGCGGAAAGATCGGGATTTTCGGTGACGCAATCGATCTCTATATAGTCGGTGCGCTGGACGCGGTAGACGGGTATATCCCGGATCAGCGAATTATAGTCGTAGCGATAGAGCTCCAGGTATTCCAGCAGCCGGCGTTCGTCGGGTTTGAAGGAAGTAAGCACGCTCATAGAGTCCAGCTTGTCGTGGAAGGTCAGGATGGCATTGCGCGGTTCGATCGACTGATAGAGGGCCGCCCCGCCTTGCTTCAAATCGGGCTGGCGGAAGGGTGTGGAGCTTTCGAGGTCGTGCAGGATGAGGTTATAGGACAGCAGGCTGACGACCGAAGGCGAGAGGACGGTAACGATCACATTGTTGAATTTGCCGTCGGCCGCATAGATGTCGATGTTTTCGGTCGAGACCTTGACCTCATCGCTGACGGTAAAGCCCGTCGAGAACTGCATAAAGGAACGGTACTTCTTCGGTTGGTTTATCGTCAATCCAAAAGCGATGGCCGCTGCGGCCAGGCCCGTCCCGAGGATCAGCCATTTTCTTTTGAGAAGTACTCTCAGCAAGTACAGGAAATCCATTCAATTTTTTTTTAATAAGTTCTAAACGGCCGATCAGCGCGGCAGCGGATTAAATGATTTCTTAAAACATTGAATTTCAGCGATATGGGAATTTGGCAGCAGGCGGGCCGGCGTTATGACGCGTAAAGATAATACCATATCCAGATTCATGCAAGTTATCACTGAAAGGTTTATCTTTATGCGCACGCTAAATTTTTACGGTTCCTTCCTCTGAAATTCCAACGGTCTGATCTAACCTTTTATTATCTCCAATTTCGTACCAGTCCCTGAGCCGGGCTCCGGCAGTCCAATGTCCTTCTTGTTTCCAGTATTCTTGTGTGGATATTCTTGTGTGGATATTCTTGCGTCCAATATTCCTGTGTCTT
Source organism: uncultured Chitinophagaceae bacterium (assembly GCA_963846405.1). GTDB lineage: Bacteria > Bacteroidota > Bacteroidia > Chitinophagales > Chitinophagaceae > Puia. Next base: position 612,049 of record CAWJVU010000003.1, read on the forward strand.
GTAATGCGGTGAGCCCGGTCGACCTTGTTGAAACGCGCAATAAACTTCACTATATGAATAAAGTTTACCTGTCCATCGTCACCTTTGTGTTTTTATCCGTGCCGGGGCTTTACGCGCAGAGCCCGGGGGGAGTGAGCCCCAATCTTTCACTTTGGCTAAAAGCCGATAACACGTCGACGTTGAGCCCTACTACGGGCAGTCTGACTAGCTGGACGTATTCCAATAACACCAACCAGTTCACGGCCACTGTTGGCAGTCAGCCATCGGTTGCTCCCTCCACGCTTAATTTTCTGCCAACGATCGCGTTTAACGGGTCTCAGATGATGGCTGGTCCTACAGGCCCCGGGGCTACCGGCGCTCCCATACCTGCGGGCAGCCTGGCTTATTCGATATTTGGCGTTTGGTCGTCCACAGCGCCGGTTGCAAATGGCGTCCCCAATATGCGCGTTTGGGCGCAGCGGGCCAACGCCGGTACTGCCGCCGACAATAATTTCGACGGAGCGTCGCTTTTTGTGTTTCCCAGCGGTCAATTTGGCGGGGCGCCTTTTTTTGTCACTCCCTCTCCGTACGGTGATCAGCCGGAGATCAACCCTTATGTAACCGGGGTGTCGGCGGCCCCCACCTATAACACGGCTATCCTCACCTACACACCCAATACGTATTTTATCAGCGAGCTCAATTTATTGAATCAGAACACGAATGATCTCGAGCTCATGGATCAGACCAATTACGCCACCGGTCCCGGCGTGACCAGTACCGATCCGTCCTCGAATGCCACCGTCAATAGGGTACTGACCGATGCGGGCAATTTCCTGGGTGTGCGAAGCACCGCCCTGGACGAGCCCTTTAGCGGCAACCTGGCCGAGTTGATCGTCTATTCGAGCAACGTAAGCGCAGCGCAGCGATCCCAGATCTTCTCTTATCTTTCGCTCAAGTACGGGATCTCGCTGGGGGGAACATATTTTTCTTCCGCGGGGACGACGATCTGGGATGCCGTTGCTGCCAGCAGTTATGGCCTTGGCAGCCTCAATTACAACAATTCGATCTTCGGGATCGGCCAGGATAATGGCTCCGGGCTGTCGGTAACGCAGTCCAACAGCGCTACGACGGGTTCGGGCAATGGGGCGGGGCAATCGGGAATGGGAAACATCACGATCTCCAATCCTTCTTCGCTGGTTGACCAGACCTTTCTCCTCGTCGGAAGCAACAATGCGGGCCTGACGGAGACGATGAACAATCTGCCTCCGGCCGCAACGGCGGGCTCGCAGCGGCTGATGACCCAGTGGCTGGTGACAACAACCGGGGATCCCGGGACGGTGAACGTGGGCTTTGATTTCGGTGGGCTGACGGTAAGTGGAAACGTCGCAGGGCAGGTGCTGGGGGATTTCCGGCTCGCGGTAGACGTCGACGGGGATGGGGATTTCACCACCGGATTTATCCATCTGTACCAACCCACCTCTTTCTCCGGTAATGTTGCCAATTTTACGAACGTTCAATTATCGGAGAGCTCCAAGGAGGTGATGGCGATCATATCATTTGCTGCGGGTGGTACACCGCTGCCCGTGAATTTCGTGAATGTGGCAGCGCAGCCGAATGGCGCGGATATCGATGTAAGCTGGAGCGTTGGCCAGAACCAGCAGGCAAAGGATTACCAGGTGCAGGAATCGTCTGACGGCGTGAAATTTACAGCGATCGGCGATGTGGCGAACGAGCTGAATCAGACTTCCTATTCGTTTGTTCAATCGAATGCGGGTGCGGGGATGCATTATTATCGTATCCTGGAGACCGACAATGATGGGTTCCAGGTCTATAGCAAGATCGTAACGGCGAATCTCAGTGCGTCCGAGTTCAGCATCCGGACGTTGAACAACCCGGTCACGAGCAGCAGTATGAATGCGGAGATTGAACTGAATGCGGCGAGCGGCGGAAACGCTTCACTGGAGATCTGGACGTTGGGTGGAACGCGCGTAGCCACGCTGATGCAGACGATTGCATCCGGGACGACGAGGATCAGCTTACCGCTGACAGATGTTGCCCCCGGAACGTATGCCGTGAAGATCAGGGTGAACGATGTGACGCATGTGGTGCAGATCGTGAAATTGTAGGGATCTTTTTAATGATACTCAGGCCGGCGCGAAGCGCCGGCCTTTTTTTATGGTGTGCCAGGCATGTCTATCGGCTATAGGGTGAAAGTCCCGAAGGCGCTTTACAGTAGGAAGCTTTAGCCAAGGGCAAGGGTGTCGTGGGCGACCACGAATCTGAAGGAAGCCGGCGGCAAACGTTCGAGCCTACGAACAGAAACTGCATAGGAGGCGGGGTAGTGTGGATGATGACGCCATAGAGTCAAAAGTCCGATACTGTACGGGATACCACCCTGTAGATGCAGAGGCTGCATGAACGGAAAGCGGATAGACTTACCCTGGGAGGTCTGCCGACGAATCATCGTCAAGGAGCAGAAGTCAGCCGAGGCCATAGTAGGCAGGAAACGAGCCGTCTCCCGAAGCGAAAGGGTAAAGACGGAAGCCTCACGGACAAGCCGAAGGGCTGAATGTTGGAATGGCAAAGAAATTAGGAAGTCTGTAACGAAGCGGAGACAACTGAACCGCGTAAGAGAACTTTCGGAGTGAGCTGGAAGCCGGAAGCGGAAAGCCCCGAAAGGAAGTTGAGCCGAATTATGCGACGAATAAGGACAATGCCGGTGTAGACTTTTTTTTTAGTAGTAGTATGCTGGAAGAAATACTTGATTATCGGAACATCACCAAAGCCTTGCAGCAGGTAACAAGCAACAAGGGAGCCGGAGGTGTGGACGGTATGCAGACAGCGGAACTCCACGAATGGCTGGAGGCCAACTGGAGGAAGCTGAAACAAAGTATTTTAGAAGGCAGGTATCTTCCCAGCCCTGTGCGAAGGGTAGAAATACCCAAGCCATCAGGAGGGACCAGGACGTTAGGCATCCCAACCGTCGTGGATCGGCTGATAGGCCAGGCGATCCATCAATGGCTAAGCGGACAGTACGACGCCGGGTTCTCGGAAAACAGCTACGGGTTCAGGGAAGGTCGCAACGCGCATCAGGCAGTGGAACAGGCGAAGAAGTATCTGGACGAAGGGAAGATATGGGTCGTGGAAATGGATCTGGATAAATTCTTCGACCGGGTGAACCATGACAAGCTAATGGGACTGCTGGCTAAACGGATAGCCGACAAGCGAACGCTAAAGTTGATCCGGAGCCATCTGAACAGCGGCATCATGGAAGGAGGGCTGGTAGGCCCCCGGACGGAAGGTACACCGCAAGGTAGTCCTCTGTCGCCCATCCTGAGTAATATCATGTTGGACGAACTGGACAGGGAACTGGAAGGAAGGGGTCATAGTTTTGTGCGCTACGCGGACGATCTAAGCCTGTATGTAGGAAGTGAAAAAGCTGCCCAACGGGTAAAGGAGAGTATCACTGAATACATAGAAAAGAAGCTGAAATTGCGGGTGAACCGGGAAAAGACACAGGTAAGCCAGGGGCAGCAAAGCAACCTGTTAGGGTTTTCCTTTTACCGCAGCAAGGGGCAATGGGAGGTGAGGATAGCCCCTAAAGCCCTGAGACGGATAAAAGAGAAAATCCGGTCAAAGACGAAACGTAGTGATCCATCCAATGCCGGAGAGAAGATAAAGAAGTTGGAAGTGGTGATAGAAGGATGGGTCAATTATTTTCGGATAGCCCGGGCCAAGAGCGTGATGCGAGCCCTGGACGAAATGGTTCGCCACCGGATCAGGACGGGGATATGGAAACAGTGGAAGGGTCCATGGACGCGGATCAGGAACCTGCGAAAACTGGGTGCTAGTCAGCGTAATGCCGAACGATGGGGAAACAGCAGCTGGGGATGCTACCGGATGGGCAACCACCCGGCCACCAGCACAACGGTCACCAACGCAAGGCTCCAGCGGCTGGGATATGTGGGATTTTATAACTACTACCACTGGAAAACGGAATACCAAGGGAAACTATTCTGACAAACCGCCGTATACGGACCCGTACGTACGGTGGTGTGAGGGGACGGCGCAGGAAATAATCCTGCGCCTCCTACTCAATCGGACTGGGCCCGGCGGGCCTTTTCCCAGACGGCGGATTGGGAGCCTTTAAGAAAACGGAAGAAACCGAGAATGGCGCAGTAGTTCATAAAGGCAAAATAATAGGCGAGCTTGACGAGTTTGAAGCGGCGCAGGGAGGGTTGGATCGCGGCAAGAGCGGCGGCGCCATAGAAAGCGCATTGGACGATGAAGACCGCGACAAGAGCCGGGTGAACGGCAGGGAACCGGCCGGCGCCGCGGAGGACGAGGATGCCGTTGCTGATGAAGGCGAGAATTAAGCAGAATGGGCTGGCGGCCCAGCGCAGGACGCGGTGAGAAATATAGAGGAAGGAAAGACGCGGGTACTTCCAGAATGCCAGGAGGGGACTGAGCAGGGAGATGGCCTGGAAGCCGCCTGCGGCGATGCGGACTTTCCTTTTGCGTTCGTCTTCGATGGAGGCCGAAGGGAGCTCCGATGCCCACGCTGCGGGCTCGTAGGCGACGCGGAATCCCTGCTGGGCCACTTTGAGTGAAAGGACAAAATCGTCCAGCACGATGCTGGCCGGCAGGACCGTATAGAGGTTGCGGCGTAGGGAAAACAACTCACCTGCAGCGCCTACTACGGAATAGAAGTCCGCGTCGGTTTTTTTTAGAAAAGACTCATATTTCCAGTAAAGACCTTCGCCGTCGCCGACTTCATTGCCATTGGCGGCGGAGAGCACTTTTTTTTCCCCGGCTACGCCGCCGACAGCGGGGTCATAGTAGTGGCGGGCGATCAGGCGGACGGCTTCCCGGTTCAGGATCGTATTCGCGTCGCTGAAGATCAGGATTTCGTGACGGGCCGACGAGACGGCCCGGTTGATGGCGGCGGATTTGCCTTGTCTTTCGGGCTGGTGGAGGGCAACGATCCGATCATAGCGGCGGATGATCGATGGGGTTACATCATTGGAACCATCGCTGATAAATACAAATTCGATCTTGTGCTGCGGATAGTCCAACCCGAGGGAGTTGATGATCTTTTGGTCGATGCAGTCTGCTTCGTTGTAGGCGGCGACGATAAAGGAGATAGAGGGCAACCGATCGTCGGCGGGTATCGGGGCGGGGGGGCGCCGCCGGATGCGGTTGAGCAGGATGATGATGAGGGCGTAGCCCGCGTAATTGTAAAATACGATGAAACAGCTGCCGAGGAAAAGATAGAACCAAACCGTCATGAGGCCATTGTGTATTTAAAAATAACGCGAAAAAAGTCAATTTATGTTTAAATTTGACGCAATGTTATTTACGCAGGCAGCATTAATATTATATCTTGTTTGTTTTGCCTATTGTGCCGTTTCCGTTCTCTACCTCTTCACCCTATCCCTCGCCGGCCGATTGGGATCCCGGAAGCGGACGGGTTTTACGGCGGAATTGCCTGTAAAGAGGATCGCTGTCCTGGTACCGGCTTACAAGGAGGATGGAATTATCCTTTCGACCGCCAGCAATCTGCTTGAGCTTGATTACCCCGTTGAATTAAGGAGGATCTATATCATCGCCGATTCTTTCAAGGAGGAAACGATTGCGGAGCTGAGGCAGCTGCCGCTGGAAGTCATTGTCGTTTCGTTCGACAAGAGCACCAAGACGAAATCGTTGAATGCAGCGTTCGGACGGATAACCGAAGATTTCGATATTGCGCTGATCTGTGACGCGGACAACATGTTGGCGCCGGATTTCCTGCGGCGTCTCAATGACGCCTTCGCCGGCGGGGCGCAGGCAGTGCAGGGCAGGCGGGTGGCCAAGAACCTTGATACGTCTTTCGCGATACTCGATGCCTGCAGCGAGGCGATCAACAATCATATCTTCCGGAAAGGGGCTTATGCGCTTGGTTTGTCTTCATCCGTGATCGGTTCGGGGATGGCCTTTGAATTCGATCGGATCAAAGCGATATTGAGTGAAATAAGCGCTGTCGGCGGTTTTGACAAAATCCTGCAATTATCGGTCGTGGAACGGGGCATTCGGATCCATTACCTGGAGGATGCGCTGGTTTTCGATGAAAAAGTCGAATCGGCTCATGCGTTCGAGGGGCAACGGAAAAGGTGGGTATCGAGTCAATTCATTTATCTAAAACGGTTCTTTGGACCCGGATGCCGGCATCTTTTGAAAGGCCATTTCAGCTATTTCAACCTGGCGGTAGCAAATAATCTTGTATTGCCGAGGGCATTTCTATTCGTTCTGTTGCCCTTGTTGGTGATATTTGGATTTATCATTCATCCGGCGTGGGGCATAGCGGCGATTGGAATGGGCATTCTCTATTTGTTCTGCCTGATGACCGGCGTCCCTGCGAACATGGTCAACAGGCGGCTGCTGGTCGCCATTTCCCAGTTGCCGAAAGCTGTTCTGGTGATGGTGGGTACTTTATTCCAGATCCGGAAGGCCAATAAGACGTTTATTCATACGGAGCATACAAAAACAGAAGTAAGTAATTCCCTGTTCAAGAAGCAGGAGCGGGGATAGTCAGGCGTTGGGTTGTTTGCGACGGATAAACTGCATTCCAAAGGAATAGATCGTTATGTAGGTTTCCAGCATATACTTCCCGATATTACGCGGCTGAAATCCGATCAGGCGCCGCATGATGAAATACCAGCCGATCAATACCAGGGAATAGGAAAGGGTCGTACCCACAGCGGCTCCGTAGTAGCCGATCGTTTTCAGAAAGACGTAGTTTATTGCCAGGTTTACGACCAGGGCGGCGGTGTTCATCCAAAGTGCAATGGCCTGTTTGCCGATCGAATTTAACAGGTTGGCCGATTGGTTTTGCATGGGCCGGATCAGACCGGTGATCATGTAAAGTTGCAGGATGGGCGCGGCGGAGAGGTAGTTGCTGCCTGCGATGAGCCAGATCACCAGTCGGGGGAAGATAATGATGAAGAGGGCGATGGGGGTGCTTAACGACAGGAGGATCCCAACCATGCGTTCGAACAGGTATCTGACCTTTCCCAGGCCTTCCTCCATGGAGGCCCGGGCGCTTTTTGGAAAAATGATATCTGCGGCAGCATAGGTGGGGATATCCAGCAAGGAATTGATACGGGTGGCCGTGTTATAGTCAGCCACCACGGAACTGGTCATAAACGTGCCGGTCATGAGTTGATCCAGGTTGGCGAAGACATTGGAAATGGCGCCGGAGGCAAAGATATATTTGCCATAGCTGAGGATCCGTTTGATCCACGCTACGGTAGGGTTGAAGCGGTATTCGAGGTAGCGGCGGCTGTAATAGTAGATGACGAGGGTACCCACGAGAAAACCCAGCGATTGAAAGAGGACCACGTCGATCAGGGAATAGTGGATATGCCAAACGAGGCAGCCGGCGATGCACAGAAAGAAAACGATCTGGCGTACGAAATAACCGGCGAAAACTCCCTTGAAGTCGAGGAAGGATTGCTGGATGGCTTCCAGGTGTGAAAAGAAGACCATACAGATCAATCCGGGGATGAACCATTTGAGCATGCGGGCCAATTCCATGCCGGTGTGCAGGCGGGCGCTGACCCAGTCGGAAAAGAGGATAATGAGCAGGATGAATAGTCCGGCGATACTGGCGTTGATCAGGAAGGAGGAGGAGGCGATGGCAGATTTTTCGGCGTGTTCATCGCTGCTGCTGACATAGCGGATATGGGCATTTTTCAGCAGCCCGACCTTGGTCTGTTCGAAGATCGTCGTGACTACCAGGAATAGTCCCCAGGCGCCCATTTCCGGCTTTGACAAGGTCCGGATGAGTACGATCAAATTGAAGAGCCCGAAAAGGGATACCGAGGAACGTTGCAGGATGGAATAAAAGGCGGAACGGATCCAGTATGACGAAAAGATATTTTTCAACGGCCAGAAAATTTTTTGGAACGAGGTTGAAGGAGTTCAAACATACAATAAAAAACCCGGTTTATAAAAGAGTGATCCATAGATAGTAAGTTCCTATTTATTCGTATATTATGCAGGTAAAAGACCACATATGACCCGTACAATTTGTATGCTGCTGCTTTATATTTTTTCTCTTCCTGCCGATGGACAGGAGCAAGCCCAGCCGAAATATTTGGTTGGAACGGGTGAATATCAGTGCTTTATAATAAATTCCTCTACCGGCAGAGCGTATGGTGTCAGCAATAATCTGCCTACGGCGGGGGTTCCCTGGGATGCGGGTATTCCCGGGTTGCCGGTACGTGTGGGGATCCCCGAGAATGTTTTCCTGGTGGATATTGCTTCCGGGTTGCATAACAGCTTGGCGGTCGACCGGAACGGGGAGGTGTGGACGTGGGGGTCGAATGTGGTGGGAGAATCGGGGACAGGCAGCGTGGCCGACCTTGGGATTGCGCCGGTGAAAATAAGTGTGGACAGTTCGGGGGAACCGTTTAAAGATGTGGTAGCTGTGACTTGCTGGTCCTGGGGAGCCACCGAAATCGCCAATGGAAATATCGCGCTGAAATCGGACGGAACGGTCTGGATCTGGGGGAATACGATGGGAGGCATGCGGGGGGATGGGCAGGCAGGCCAGGTCAATACCCGGCCGGTGCAGGTGAGGATACCCGAAGGGAAGAAAATAGTCAAGGTAGTGGCAGGATGCATCGTGATTGCGCTGGCCTCCGATGGTACGGTATGGAGCTGGGGTGGTAACAATTTTAAGGTGCTGTTGGGCACCAACAGTGCGGATTATACGCATCCGCACCGGCTGCCGCTGCCGCAGCGCGCCAAAGACATTGCGGGGGGGAATTTTTTTTCTTATGCGCTGGGCGTCAATGGCACTTTATACGGATGGGGGTTCTACACGTCCTATTTGGGGATCGGCAACCGGGGGTATTTGGGGGGGGAGCCTCCTCCGGCGGCGCCGAGGGACCTTACCAGGGAATTGAATCTGCCGCACCCGGTGTCCTCCGTTGTTACCAATAGCGTTTCCACGCATGTCATCCTCACTGACGGATCGTTGTGGGGCTGGGGGGATAATTCCTGCGGGTGTGTCGGCAACGGGAAGGAGCTCGATTTTGCCAACCACAACCCGCCTTATGCATGGGATTGGGGTCCTGGTGAGCTCCTGGTACAGAAACCGGTCCGACTGCTCAAGGGAGTAAACAATTTCGTCCGGATATTTGGCGGGAGCTGTGCGGTGTTCTACACATATGCGGAAACGGCTACGGGGCAATTGTATTCCTGGGGACGCAATAAGGGCAGTGTCATCGGGAATGGGGTAGTCGGGGCCAGTCCTGATATTGTTGCCGTTTATCCTAATTCATGGGATGTGACAGAGCCAACTCTTGTGGATCCTTTTGCGTTGAAGGAAAATAAAGTCGTCACATCTCCCTGGTGTATCCTTCATCCTGACGGTTCGCCGTGCAATCAATTCCGGACACGTCAGTAGCGGATAAGCGGGCCCGTGTCAGCAGCCGACGAATGCGGGGTCGTTGATTTACTACAAATCCCTTCGGGAAGTACTCGAATGATCGATAACATAAAATACTTCGTTCAAAAATAATTGTCCAAATGATGATTTTCCGGAACGAGCGTTGGCGTGGTTTTTGCCTTTTGCGGCTACAATAGATGGCATTAAATTTTAAATGCGAGGGAATAACCACTTATATTCAATTGATTAGTTTTTCCACATTTTTTTGTTGAAATAATAGGGCATTTTTTTAGGAAAATATTCCCCATTTGGTATGGTTCTTGTCTTTGTCACCGCGATTGAATTAGGTTGACCAGCGAAATCCTATGATTGTGATCGAAATCCTATTGTGTAACCAAAAATGCTAAATCCAAAACGTCGCTGTGATGTATCAAGTCTTGTGTTACGAGTTTACGGCTGGAAAAGATGATCCACGCACAAGGCCATATCGCGAGATGTTTGTGATTTATCCAATATCCTACTAAAAATCCAGTACTTATGAAAGCATGTGTACGCTCAACCTTGCTACTCCTCATACTGTCTGTTCACCTTGATGCTCAAACGCCGCGATATTTTGTCGGCAACGGGGAGTATCAAGATTTCATTTTGGACAACAGCACTCAAACCTTGTACGGCTTGGGTCAGGGCGGTAATGGTGAAGGTTCCAACACCGGGGTGTTGGGATATCCGATCCCCTGTCAGTTCCCTACTGCCGGTACAAAAATAAAATACGTCGCCGGCGGACTGCACGCGGGGTGTGCGGTCGATGTGAACGGGAATGTCTATTTCGCCGGTCCCAATGAAGATGGCGACATGGGCAACGGAACCACCACCGGCAGCGCAAGTTCCTTTGTGCAGATCACTACCGACAGTCTTGGAAATCCTTTCACCAATGTGACGAGCGTACTCATGGCGAATTCCCAGTATACGGGGGGTGGAACGGAAGTGTCTACTATTTTCGCTATAAAGGCGGATGGTACTTTGTGGGTGTGGGGTAGCACGCAAGGCGGATACCGGGGTAACGGGACGTATGGTACGATCAATACCAGGCCAGTCCAGGTGCCCTTTCCTGCCGGTACGGTGATCACCAAGGTCGCGGTGCAGGTGATTGCTATTGCATTGGATGCCCAGGGCAATGTATGGACCTGGGGAGGAAACGGGCCCAACAACTGTCTGCTCGGGAATACCAGCCGGACCAATTACGAAACCCCCCAGATCCTGTCGCTCCCCGGGCCTGCAAAAGATATAGCGGGCGCCGGCTACTGGTCCTATGCGTTGCTCACGAACGGAGATCTGTACGGCTGGGGCCTTTATCTCGGCGATATGGGTGTCGGCGCTACCGCGAGTACGGACTATACCATCCAGGCGGCTCCGCTTCTTTTGAACAGCGATCTTAATCTGCCGAACCCTATCGCCAAAATTTCGTGTAACAATACTACGACCTATGTGATCTTGTCGGATAGTACCATGTGGTCATGGGGGGGTAACGAATGCGGACAGGCGGGCGCCGGCTACGAGCTGAATTACGCCACCTACACCAGCAACCCCGCTCCTACCGGGGGTACCCCGTCACCTTATGCCTGGGACTGGAATTTAAGCGTTGCGGAATGCCAGCAGCATAAGCCGGTGAACATCGCACCCGGCATCCACAATTTCGTCGCGCTGTCGGAGGGTACGGCTGCGGTATTTTACAAATTCGCCGTTGACGCCAACGGGCAATTGTATTCCTGGGGCAGGAATAAATCCGGCATACTGGCCAATGGGGTGATGGAAGCCAATCCAATTAACGGGAGTATCGCATCAACCTATCCGAATTCCTGGGATGTGCCTTATGTTACGGCGATCAACCCTTTCGCAGCGACCAATACGCAAACGATCCAAACGACTTCGCCTTACTGTCTGGGAAATCCCACTTCCAGTCCGTGTAATGTCTATACCATACCGGCGAATACGCCGCCAAGCGCCCTGATCAACGGGGTAAAGAACGGATCGGAGAGTGTTTCCGCCACTACGGTCAATCTGAGTGGAGCACAGTCTACCGATAATGTGCATATTTCTTATTATGTCTGGACGCAGGTATCGGGGCCGAATACGCCGGTCATCAGCATCCCTTCGGGAGTGTCGGTGAATATTATCGGGCTGACGAGCGGCACCTATGTCTTTAAGCTGCGGTGCACGGATAACGAATGGTTGAGTGATAGTACGACGTTCACGCTCAACTGTGTCACCAGCGGGCCGCATCCCGTGGACAGCGCCGGTCCGGCCCAGACGATCACGCTGCCGACCAACAGTGTTACGCTGACCGGGACGGCATCCGAATCCGGTGGCACGATTGCAAGCACCAAGTGGACACAGTTGAGCGGCCCCAGTACAGCGACTTTTGGCAATGCTTCAGCCCTGAGCACGACGGCCGGCGGCCTGGTGCAGGGAGTATACGTTTTCGAGCTGACGGCGACCGATGCCAATGGTGTCACCGTGCAGTCAACGGTGAAGATAACGGTCAACCCTGCTCCTGGTCTTCCCATAGTGAGCGCGGGTTCCAGCCAGACGATCACGCTGCCGACGAACACGGCGACGCTGACGGGCACGGCATCGGAGCTCAACGGGACGATCGTGTCCTTTAGCTGGACACAGGTAAGTGGTCCGAGCACGGCGACGATCGGCTCCGCCGGTCAGTTGTCGACGGCAATAAGCGGCCTGGTACAGGGAGTTTACCGGTTCCAGCTGCTGGTTAAGGATGCATTGGGCATCACGGCTTCGGCGACTGTACAGGTTACGGTAAACGCCGCGGTTGTTGCGGGCCCGCCCGTGGTCAATGCGGGGAGCGATCAGACGATCACGCTGCCCACCAGCAGTGTGACCCTGGCAGCAACGGCATCGGAAACGAACGGAACCATTGTGTCCTATAAATGGGTTCAATTGAGCGGTCCGTCCACTTCTACGATTGCTTCGTCCGGATCGGCTTCGACGGCGATAAACGGGCTGGTCGCGGGTGTATATACTTTCCAGATCACGGTAACGGATAATTCCGGTGTTACGGCTACGGATGTCGTAAAGGTGACGGTGAATGCCGCCATCGTTCCGGGTCCGCCTGTAGTCAGTGCGGGTAGCGATCAGACGATCGCGTTGCCCACCAACAGTGTGACCCTGACGGCGACGGCATCGGAAACCAACGGGACGATCGTCTCTTACAAGTGGGTACAACTGAGTGGACCGTCCGTATCTACAATCGTTTCCTCCGGCTCGGCGACGACCGTGGTGAACGGGCTGGTACAGGGCGTCTATTCCTTCCAGATCACCGTGACGGACAACTCCGGGGTAACCGCTACCGCGGTGGTCAAGGTTACGGTAAATCCGGCTGCGGTGACACCGGGCACACCGGTAGTGAGCGCCGGCAGCAACCAAACGATCACCTTACCAACGAATAGTGTAACGTTAACGGCGACGGCATCGGAAACGGGAGGTGGAACGATTGTGTCCTATAAATGGGTGCAGCTGAGTGGACCGTCCATATCTACGATCGCTTCGTCGGGCGCGGCGACGACCCTGGTAAGCCCGCTGGTGCAGGGTGTTTACGTGTACCAGATCACGGTAACCGATAATTCCGGCGTTACGGCTACGGATGTGGTCGTAGTGACGGTGAATGCCGCCGTTGTTCCCGGTTTACCGGTCGTCAACGCGGGGAACGATCAAACCATTACGCTGCCGACCAGCAGCACGACGCTGACCGCGACGGCAGCGGAGACAAACGGAACCATTGTAACTTATAAGTGGGCCCAGCTGAGCGGTCCGTCGATATCTACGATTGTTTCGTCCGGCACGACGTCGACTGTAGTAAACGGGCTTATTGCCGGTGTATATACTTTCCAGATCACGGTAACGGATAATTCCGGGGTAACGGCCACGGATGTCGTGAAGGTCACGGTGAATTCGGCTGCGCTGCCACCGGGGACGCCATCTGCGAACGCCGGTACGGATCAGAGTATCACGCTGCCGGTTGACAGCACGCAACTGCTGGGCAGCGGCACAGAAGCAAATGGAACCATTGTATCCTATAAATGGGTGCAGCTGAGCGGGCCGTCTATCTCTACGATCGCTTCGTCCGGGTCGGCCGCCACCGAGGTGACCGGGCTGGCGCAGGGGATCTATACTTTCCAGCTCACGGTAACGGATAATTCCGGGGTAACGGCGACGGACCAGGTGAATGTGACGGTGAATGCCGCTCCTCCACATATCCCGCCGGTGGCTGTTCCTGGCCCTGACCAAACGGTTGCGTTACCGGCGTCTGGAGTGACCCTGAATGGTTCGGGCTCTTATGATGTGGATGGCACGATCGTAAGCTACGAATGGGTGCAGGTCTCCGGATACGGAGGCGTCACGATCACGAATTCCTCCTCGGCTGTGGCCGGGCTGGAAGGATTGCAAGCCGGGACCTATGTATTCCAGCTGACGGTTACGGACAATTACGGCGCCAGCGGCTCGGCCCAGGTGACGATCACGGTGACCGGTTCATCGGGTGGGGTCGTAGCGGTTGCGGGTGCGGATACGACGATTGCCTATCCGGCATCCAGCGCCGTCCTGAATGGAAGCCAGTCTTATTCAACCAATGGAACGATCGTCAGCTACAACTGGACGGAAGTCTCCGGTCCTACCAGTGCAACGATCGCAACGGATAGCAATGCGGTTTCCACAGTGTCGCAGCTTGCCACCGGCACTTATGTGTTCGAACTGACCGTAGCGGATGCGCAAGGGAATGTGGGTACCAGTTCGGTGACGGTGACGGTGATGAGTACAACCCGGTCGATCGCTCCGAAGGGTTCGCTGCAGATCTACCCGAACCCGGTTCTGGGTACGACGGTTACGTTGAGCGGGATCAGCGGATATACCGGTCAGGTCCTGGTTACCTTACATGCCATACACGGCGGCGTCCTCATGAACTATGAGTTCGACCAGACCGGTGATCAGGTCAATCAGACCATTCCGATGCCGAATGGGCTGGCGGCAGGGGTCTATGTTCTGAGTGTCCGGTTCCAGGGACAAAGCCAACCCTACCTGTTCAAATTGGTTAAACAATAATTGGCTAGGCCACCATACTTTTCGCCGGCCCGGGAGTGATCCCGGGCCGGCTTTTTTCGGCGAACGGCAGGATGGACCATGCAGAAAGGAGAATCATGAAAGGCTCTACCGGATACGTGTATCGCGGCATGGCAAAAAGCATGGTATGGAGAACTGTGACGACTACAAAGGGGAGGATCAGGATGGAAATGGGGTAATTACGGCGTTGTTTCCACCAACCGATGAGCCCGAACGTAAGGAGGAAGAAATTACCGGCGCCGAGGAGCAACCGGGAACCGATGGTTCGGCTGTGGTTGGCAGAAGAAGCAAAGAAGCCCCAGAGTTCCCAAAAGTTCGCCAGTTTCTGGCGGACAAATTCCATCGGTTGGTTCTTTGCGTGATCGACATACATTTTTAACGCTTCTTCGGTAGTGGTTACCCCGGGATTTTTTTTATTCAGTTGGAAGTCGATGTCGGGGCCGCTGGCCGTCACCGCATAGAGGATATTTATCTGGTTATTGCCCGCTGTCGAGAACCGGCCGGTCTTTAGCCAGCAATAGCTACCGATGGCCAGCAGGGGCAACAGGGTAAAGGTGATCAAGGACAAGGGCAGTTGCCTGGTATGCCACCAATGCCACAGGAAGAGCAGGAGGAAGACGGGGGATATGTTGCTGCGGATTACAGTGGCGAACCCGAGAAAGAGCCCGGCCCAGACCCATTGTTTTCGGTAGTAGAAGAAGAAGCCGCCGAGGAGGAAGAAGGCGGTTGGGGTTTCGGTCGTTAGCCAGCGAACGTAGTTGATCTGGGAGGGGAAGACGGCCAGGATGGCGGCAGCCAGAAGGCCGTAGCCAATTCGACCCGAGAGACGGCGGCCGATATCATAGACGAAAAAGATGGTGCCGACCGACATGGCGATCTGGATCCAAAGCAGAACGGATTCAATGGCGAAGGGGAAGACAGCTTTGACGAGGGCGATCATCAATGGATAGCCGTTGGGAAAATAGTCCGTATAGCCGCCTTTTAATAACGTATCAGCCTGAGCGAAATACGAGAAGGAGTCCTTATGCATATGCGGCAGGGAGGTAAAGAACACGATACCGATGCGGGCCAGGGCGCCAATAACCAGGATGAGGGCCAGGTACCGGCGGGCGGCCCGGGGATTATCGGAGGGCAGGGGAAATGGCAGTTGTGTTCTCATCTGCCTAAGGTAGATGTTTTGAGACCACTTTATACAGATCCATCCTAATGCTTTGCCTTTTTCAAACCTCCCAGCAGGATCGGAGGAGTAATTTGCCGGACCACTTCCTTAATGGAGCTGGCGAACCGGGACTTTTTATCTTCAGGCCGGTGTCTGAATATCGTGTTGTGGTCTTCAATCCCTTTGACGATCTCCGATTCGGGCCTGCCGTTTGTATAGTAATACAGAGCCAGCGATTTTCTGGTCCGGTCGGGGGGGCAGGTCAGGGGATTGGGGTGTCCATGGTAGGAATTGCTGGTGGTCGAGAACATGGCCATCCGGTTGAATAGCGGCAGGATCTTCTTGCGGACGCCTTTCATTTCGGTGTCCCAGAGCTCGAAATGGCCGCCGTAATCTTCTTTCCAATCCTGGTTCATATAGACGAGGACGTTCAGGCGCCGGTCCAGCCTGGTATTTGGATGTTTGTTGAAATCGGCATGGATCTTCAGCATTCCGCCCGGCTGGATCTGGTGGCAGCCCCCGCCGTCGAAAAAGGGATCGGGGATGAGATTCTCGATTCCGGTAAGGGCGGAAAGGAATTCGAGGAAGGGTTGCGAATTCAGGAAATGCATGAATTTCAATGTCGCGGGCCCAAAACGGTATTCGCCCTTGGAAGCCAGCTTCACCTGGTTGGCGTCATTGAACTTCAGGTCCGCGCCTTTGGTCAGGTCGGGGAATTCATCGAGGACTTCCTGCAGCTTCTCCGGGACGAAAAAGTCGTCAAACCAGGTGTTCGGGAACGGATCGGCGTGGACATACTCCTCATGCCGGGCCGCGCCAAATTCCTTCAACTCTTCTACGGAACGATGAATAAATTCCATAATCCTATGATATTGATATTGATAATATTAAATTGGATAGCTTTACAACGTTCGCCTAGGTATCCGTAGTATATCGGGGTGCAGGAACGAAAGAGATGACCTCCGCAAGTTATAAAATAAAATGAAATTTTTGCAGAAATCTTGGAGGGTTAAAAAAGAGGTAATGTAACCGGTCGGGGATCCCTGGCCGGATCAGCGAAAAGGCTTGAAGAAGGGGTTTGTCGCAAGGGCTAGCATCGGTTTGTCTCCAGAACTGTCGCCATAGGCGATGATGGTATCGTAGGCTGACAGGTCGTAGGACTCGCGGATACGGCAGACTTTTTCTTCTCCGTGGCAGTTGCGGTCGAGGATCTTACCTGTTATGATTTCGCCGCGGGTCTCGAGGCGGGTGGCCAGGAGGGCGACGCCGAGCTGATTGGTCCAGGGTTGCAGCCAGTTGGCGGGAGAGGCACTGACGATGACGATTTCCACGGCTTTGGCCTGCAAGCGGCGGATCTCGTGGAGGGCTTTTGGCCGGATGAGGTTGGGGATTGCGGCAACGGCAAAGCGGTTGCAAGTGTCCTGGAAGGCATCCAACTTCATGCCGCCAAAGAACCAGGTCAGCATGCGTTCCTTGGCCCGCTGGTTGGATATGAGTTTTATCTTCCAGGCGAGAATCCAGGGGCTATTGATCAGGAAGCCGAGGTAAAACCGGAAACTGCCCTTGCTGAATTTGATAAATTCGAGGAGGGTGTCTTTAGTAGTAATGGTCCCGTCGAAGTCGAGGAATGCGATCTGGCGGCTCACAGGTTCATTTTTTTAAAGACCGGTTCGGGGATGCAGCGGATCACGAGCATGATCCAGCGCCAGAACCATTTGACGTAGATGATGTTCTTTTTTTTGCGGACGGCGGTTGCGATTGCGGCGGCTACTTGTTCGGGGGAGGCGGTCAGCGGGGCCGGGAGCGTCAGGTGTTCGGTCATTTTGGTATAGACGAAGCCTGGCTGAACGGTGAGCACGTGAATGCCTTTGGAAAAGAGCCGGTTGCGGAGGCCGGACAGGTAGGCGGTGAAGCCGGCTTTGGCGCTGCCATAGAGGTAGTTGCTTTTCCGGCCGCGTTCGCCGGCGACGGAGCTGATACCGACGATGGTTCCATGACCTCCGGCGATGTATTTTTCCGCGATGCGATTGAGAATAGAGACGGCGCCGACGAAGTTCACCTGGAGGATTCGGTGGCACTCTTCCCAGTCTGATTCTGCCTTTTGCTGGTCACCGAGATACCCGAATACGGAGATGCTGACATCCGGCAGGGAAGGGAGGGCGTTCAGAAAGGCGTCGTGGGTATCGGGTCGTTCCGCGTCAAATTCGTGAAGGGAGCAAACGCTGTTGTAGCGAATGGCCAGGTCCGATTGAAGAGGTTTTAGCCGGTTGATGTTGCGGGCGGCGAGTTGGACGCCGAAGCCGTCAGCGGCAAATTTCCGGGCGATTGCCACGGCCATGTCCGAACCGGCTCCGAGGATGAGAACATTTGGCATAGTCGAAAATGAATGAACTTACTTGAACAGGGTGAATTCTTTTACATACAGCAGCAGGATATAACTGGAGAACCAAAGGACCAGGGTGATCTGGATGAAACGATCCTTATATAAAATTTTCGTCGGAGATCCGGAATCGGCTGCGACATAGATGATCTGAAGGTATCGCATCAGACCGGCCAGAACGAAAACACAGGTATAGTAAAGGCGATCGGAGCCCGTGTTGGCGATCGTGAGCGGGGACATGGTGTACATCAGGTAGGCCACCAACATTACGGCGCAGACGAGGGCCAGTAGGGTATTCAGGAATTCCAGGTTGTAGCCTTTGATGGATTTGCGCATGTCGGAGCCGGAGCTTAATTTGAGAAGCACGTCGTCGCGGCGTTTACCGATGGCCATAAAAATGGACAAGAGGAAGACCATAATCACGATCCATTCGGAGAGCGGCACGTAGGATATGACGGAGCCGCCTTTGATGCGGAGGACGAATCCGGTAGCCAGGATGACGATATCGAGGATGGAGATGGATTTCAGTCCCAGCGAATAGGCCAGGTTGATCCCGAAATAGATAGCCAGTACGAAAAGGAATTTGTCTCTTATAAACCAGGCGAGGGTGAAGCCTACGATGATAAGGAGGGCACAGATGATCAAAGCCGTGGAAGGTCTGACGGCGCCGGAGGCCAGTGGCCGTTTGCATTTCACGGGGTGTTTCCGGTCGTCTTCGCGGTCGCGGTAGTCGTTGATGATATAGATGCTACTGGCTACAAGGGAAAAGGCAATTGCTCCGAGAAACACGTGGAACAGCTTGTCGACGTTAAAGATCTCACGACCGAAAAACAGGGGAATGAACAGGAACAGATTTTTTGCCCAATCTTTTGGACGCAGGAGTTTTAGGTAGGCCACCGCATTAAATTTACGGAACAAAGTACAAACAAAAAGATGGATTCTCTAATTTGCTTGCAAATATAATACCAACCGAATGACCCTAAAGCCGAGATACCAACCGGAAATGTTTATTATTTTTTTGTTAGCGATCGTGCCGTTGTTTATCCGGATGCCGTACCGGGTGAATATTTTTTTGTCGTGGGAAGGGGCGTACCGCTTGAGTCAGGGCCAGCTGCCGTTCAGGGATTTCGGGATCCCGCTTGGTGGGATGTACTGGGTGATACCGGCTGTCTTCTTCAGGCTATTCGGGCCCGCGATGATCACGCTGGTGAAGGCGCAGGTGTTCATAAATATTTTGTCGGGTCTCTCTTTTCTCTCGATCCTGAGCAGTCTGGGCGTGCCGCGGGGAATCCGGATTGCGTCGGTGCTGCTGTTCTGTCTATCTTATTCCTTTTTCAATTTCTGGCCCTGGTACAACCACACGGTCATCGTCTTTGAGTTGATGGGGCTTGCCTGTTTGCTGCGGGGGATCCGGCCGGGGGCAGATGGGCCGCGTGGACGGGTGAGCTGGGGTTGGCTGGCTGCGGGTGCGCTGTTTACCTGCTGTTCCTTCCTGACCAAGCAGGATGGCGGCGGTGTGGCGTTCGGGTTGTGCTGCGTGCTCCTGGCTGCAGATGGATGGCTGACCAGGGACTGGAGGCCGCTGGGCATCTTTACGTGCAGCTTTGTGATGATCTTTGCCGGGATGATCCTGCCGTTCCTTGGGCATGGGTTCGGGTATTGGTTCAATCATGGGCAGGCGCCGCATTCGTCGCGGGTCTCGCCGCTGGAAATCGCCACGGAGTTCTTCGGATCCTCCCAGTGGATCAAATTCTATTTGTTCCTGATCGGTTTGCTGGCGGTTATGCGATACCGAAATATACAAGCGCTCCGGGCGGACCGGCAGGGTGCGCTGCTGTTGGTGGTAGTCGTCGGGATATTGGGGGAAGCGGCGGTATTGCAGGTGACGAGCTATACGCCGCCGGACAATAATATCTTCTTTCACAGTTTTGCGATACCTGGGATCTTTACCTTTCTGGCGGCGCTGGCGCCCGGGGCCCTGGCCGGGCGGAGGGCAGCTATCGTTCTGGCAGCCGGGGTGATGGTCTGGTGGAGCGGTGTCTGGTGGAAATACACGCAGCGGTTAACCGGGCCGTTGTTGCCAAAGGTGTCGAATGTCTCGCCCACCGGGGAGAATGTGGTGAACAAGGATACGTACATGCTCGACCCGGACAGTGCGCGGCGGCAGCGGGATATTCCGACCGAGGAATGGGTGGAGTGCGGGCTTCGGGCTTTTCGGCGGGTGACGATGCCCGCCCCGACGGCCGATGGGATCCACCGGTTGATGGGGATGGATTTGGTGCGGGGCGGAGCGGGTAATCTACGGGTGTTGAATATGTCCGAGCTCACTCCGCTGGCCCGCGAGATCCCTTACCGGCTGGAGCGGAATCCGGGGCTGCCCCTGTGGTATCATCTCGGGGTCGGCATGTTCAACCGGCAGGCGGATACTTTCGGTGTTCGCATCAAGGAACAATATTATGACCTCGTGTTATTCGAGTACATTCCCAATCTGAATAATTTTTATCCTTTTCGCATCCGGGATTCCCTGCATGCTCATTATCTCCAGATCGATTCCTTTCCTGCGCCCAGGCGTGGTCCGGAGACCCGGGGGGTTATTGAGGTATTTGTCCGAAATTTGCCGAAATAACTACCGTTCCAAGTATCTCATCCATATTAAGTCAGCCGATCGAGTACCTCAAGGGGGTTGGTCCGCAGCGTGCCGAGTTACTGAAAAAGGAGCTCGGCATATTTACGTTCCAGGATCTGCTGGAGCATTATCCCTATCGGCATGTAGACCGAACGAAGATCACGCTGATCCGGGACATTGGGCCGGACACGGAATACGTGCAGGTTGCGGGCCGGATTACGGAGGTAGAAATTGTAGGGGACAGGCGGGCGAGAAGATTGGTGGCTGAGCTGCGGGATGGTTCCGGCGTGCTGCAACTGGTTTGGTTCCAGGGGATCACTGGGGTCCAGAAGCTGATACAACCTGGCGGCGAGTACCTCGTATTCGGGCGGGTGAGCTATTACCAGGGCAGTCCGCAGTTAACGCATCCGGAGCTGGAAGCAAAGAATGGAGGGGCGGCGGGGCCACCGGAGCATTTGGAACCGGTGTATCCGAGTACGGAGAAACTAAAGAGGCGGGGGTTGGGTGGACGGCAGCTGGGGAAGTTGACGAAGACACTTATTAACTTATTGAAAGAGAGAGACTTGCCTGAAAATTTTTCTGATTCGATCCTGGAATATCCCGACCCGGCGACCGGGGAACGGAGGCGGTGGTTACCGCGGTTTGAGGCATACCGGCAGATCCATTTTCCGACGGAGCCAGGGATCTACCAGGAGGCGGTGAGCCGGTTGAAATTCGAGGAGCTGTTTCTGGCGCAGTTGAGGCTGGGGTTGATCAAATCGAAGCGGCACCGGTCGTCGCAGGGGGTCGTTTTTGAGCGGGTGGGGGAGTTGTTCAATACGTTCTATACGCATCATCTGCCGTGGGAGTTAACGGGTGCGCAAAAGCGGGTGCTTAAGGAGATCCGGCGGGATACAGGGGCGGGGCGCCAGATGAACCGGTTATTACAGGGGGATGTGGGCAGCGGGAAGACGATCGTGGCGCTGCTGGCGATGTTGCTGGCGCTCGATAACGGGTATCAAGCCTGTATGATCGCGCCAACGGAGATTCTGGCGCGGCAACATTTCGATGGGATATCGAATCTGTTAAAGGGGCTGCCGGTGGAGGTGAGGCTGCTGACCGGGTCGTCGCAGTCGAAGGCGCGGAGGGAGGTTCTGGAGCTGGCGAGAGGAGGCGAACTGCAGATCCTGATCGGGACGCATGCCGTTCTGGAGGAGGTGGTGCAGTTCCGGCGGCTGGGGCTGGCGATCGTGGATGAACAGCACCGTTTCGGGGTGGCGCAGCGGGCCCGGTTGTGGACGAAGGCGGAGCAGGCGCCGCATGTGCTCGTGATGACGGCAACGCCGATCCCGCGGACGCTGGCGATGACGGCGTATGGCGATCTGGACTATAGTGTGATGGATGAAATGCCGCCCGGAAGGCAACCAATCTCGACGGTTCATCGTTACGAAGACAGAAGGCCGCAGGTCATGGATTTCATCCGGCATGAGCTGGGGAAGGGGAGGCAGGCCTACATCATCTTCCCATTGATTGAGGAATCTGAAAAGGTTGATTACGAGAACCTGATGAAAGGTTATGACAACGTGAAGGCGTGGTTCCCCGAACCCAAATACTGGATCAGCATGGTACATGGCCGCCAGAAGAATGGAGAGCGGGATACGAATATGCAGCGATTCGTCGGGCGGGAGACGCAGATCATGGTGGCGACGACGGTAATCGAGGTTGGGGTGAATGTGCCGAATGCCACGGTGATGGTAATTGAGAGTGCGGAGAAATTCGGGTTGTCGCAGTTGCATCAGCTGCGGGGGCGGGTAGGCAGGGGATCGGAAAAGAGTTTTTGCATCCTGTTAACAAGCCCGCGTCTCGGACAGGACGCGAAGGAGCGGATGAGTATCCTTACAGCCACTAACAATGGCTTTAAAATTGCGGAAAAGGACCTGGAAATTCGCGGACCCGGGGATATAGAAGGAACCCGCCAGAGCGGCCTGTTAAACTTCAAACTGGCGAATATCGTAGAAGACCGGGTATGGCTGGAGATGGCCCGGGTTGCCGTGGAGGCGCTGCTGGAAAATGATCCGGAGCTTTTGGCGGAGGGGAACAGTCGACTTCGGGAGTTCCTGCAGGCCCAGAGGGGGAAGACGGCCTGGAGCAAAATATCGTAAATTACGGCGCATAGGTTTAATATTTACCAGGTGAAACTCAACAAATTGGGAAGAATTGGCCTGATCGTTACGTGGTTCACACTAACTGCCCTCTCGCTCTCAGCACAATCCGGAGGGTATTCCTATCTCGAATTTGTTGAGAATAAAGGGCAATGGGATACTTCCGTTCGCTTCAAGGCCGAGATGCCGGCCGGATATCTATACATGCAGCGTAAGGGGTTTACCGTATTGTTGGCGGATACTACCGATATGGTTCGCATCGGCGAGTTGTTCCATGGGGATTTTGCGCGGGCGGGGGTGGCGGCGCCTAATTACCCGAGTCATACGGGCGGCGGGTGGGCGACAGGTTCGGGCGGTGGCGGAGTGGAGGGCACGTCGGTGGCGGGGAGGCCTGAAACCGTCGGGACGGCTGTTTCACCGGCGGCGACTTCGTCGCCGCCAAAGCAAATCCTTCCGCCGGGAAATGGCGGTGGGGGTGCAGCGAGTGCAGGGGGCGCAAAAAGCGATCCCTGGGTGATGCGCATGCATAGTTACCGGGTGAGTTTTGTAGGGGCCAGTGATGAAGTGACGATCGTGCCGGACAAGGCATTGGAATCGTACAACAATTATTTCATCGGGGACAGGAGGAACTGGGCCACAGGATGCAAACTTTACCAGGGGATCGTTTATCAGGATATGTACAAGGGAGTCGATATCCACTATTATACGAACGCGGGTATGGTGAAATACGATATCGTGGTACACCCCGGAGCCGATCCGGGTCAGGTCGTTCTCCAATATGACGGGCCAACGAAGCTGAGTGTTCGGAAGAACCGGATCTATGTCCAGACGACCGTCGGGACGGTGCAGGAACTCGAACCGCACTCTTACCAGGTCGACGAAACGGGCAGGTCGGAGGTATCGTGCAAATATACCCTGCTGCCGGGCAACCGGATCCGGTTCTCGGTAGGCAGTTATTCACCGGGGGCGACATTGGTGATCGATCCCACAGAAGTCTTCTGTTCCTTCGATGGCAGCAAATCGGACAACTGGGGCTATACGGCGACCTATGATGGCGCCGGAAATTTATACCTGGGGGGGATCGTGCTGGATGAGACGGACATCGGGGGATCGAATGGGAACGGCTACCTGGCGAGTCCGGGGGCGTTTCAGACGACGTTCCAGGGTGGGGACGCCAGTGAGGGCGGACCGGCCGGGGGATATCAAACCGATGTCGGGATCATGAAATTAAGCGCCAACGGATCGACCCGGCTTTTTGCCACGTATCTGGGCGGTAGCGGCGATGAGCAGCCGCACAGCATGATCGTCGATGCCGGCGGAAACCTGATTGTAACGGGGAGAACCAGCTCCGCTAATTTTCCTTTGGCCGGCGTCGGGGGGCCATATGGTCCCGGGGGCGGCTTTGACCTTTTCGTTACGAAATTCAATGCTACCGGAACCGGGTTGCTTGGCAGCCAGCGGATCGGCGGGACGGGGGATGACGGGGTCAACTATGCGCCAAAGTATATAACAGAGGGTGCGCATGATCTTCGGTTAAATTATGGCGATGACGGCCGGAGCGAGATCATCCTGGATGCGGCCGGCAACATGTATCTGGCCGCGTGTACGATGTCGACAAATTTCCCGGTGACCGGCGGTGTGTTCCAGCCGGCGGCGGGTGGCGGAGGACAGGATGGCGTGTTGCTCAAGCTGAGTGCGGATCTGAAGACGGTTATGTTCAGTTCCTATCTGGGCGGAGAGAATCTGGACGTGGCGACGGTGCTGGCGTTGAGCCCGGCGGACAATTCCATCTGGGTGGCCGGGGGAACGTTGAGCGCCAGATTTCCGGGAACGCACAATGCGCCGGTAGTACAGCCGGCCAATGCAGGGGGGATCGATGGTTGGATCGCGCAAGTCAGCAATGATGGCAGCACGCTGATAAAGGCCTCCTATTATGGCAGCACACTGACGGATATGATCTATGGGATCCAGTTCGACAAGCAGGGATATCCCTATGTGATGGGGACGACCAGCGGGCTAATCCCGGTGGTAAACTCGCCATTCAATGGCGGCAACAACCAGGCGACCGGCAAGCAGTTTATAACCAAATTCCAGCCTGATCTGTCGGGAATTGTGTATTCGGTCAATTTTGGGCCCGGGGGCACTCCCTATCCCAATATTTCGCCGACGGCGTTCCTGGTGGACCGGTGCGATAACGTATATGTGGCCGGGTGGGGTGGAGGTCCGAATATCTATGAGCGATATACGGGGAACGACGGCAGCAATGGAGTTGGAACCAACGGGTTGACCGCGACGGCCAATGCGCTTCGGAAGACTACGGACAACAGCGACTTTTACTTCTTTGTTCTGCAAAAGAATGCGGCCAGCCAGCTGTACGGCAGTTTCTTTGGCGAGGTTAACGGGAATTACGGGGATCATGTGGATGGGGGCACCAGCCGGTTCGACGCCCAGGGAGTTATTTATGAGGCGATCTGTGCGAATTGTTATGGCGGGGCGTTGTTCCCGACCACGCTGGGTGTATTTGCGCCCGGCAACGGGACGGATGTTCGCGGCCAGACGACGGGCTGTAATGAAGCGGGGGTAAAGATCGCGTTTAATTTCGCTGGGGTAGCCGCGGGATTAAAGACGATTACGCACGGTCGCGGGGACAGTGTGGGCTGCGTGCCGCTGTCGGCGATCTTTGAGGATACGATCCGCAATGCCAAGAGCTATGTCTGGAATTTCGGCGATGGAACGGGTAATTTTCCAACGACGAATTACGAGATGTCGCACACTTATCCGAATGTCGGCACCTATACGGTCATGCTGATCGCGATCGACCCCAACAGTTGTAACGGGGCGGACACGGCCTACCACCAGATCGTTGTCAAGAACAATCCGGCCACGTTGGACTTCAGTTATGCCAAAATCCCGCCCTGTACTTCACTTAGCTTTGTCTTTACGAACCTGTCTACGGCGCCGCCGGCGGTGCCGTTTGGCAATACTTCTTTCTCCTGGAGTTTCGGGGACGGAACGGCGCCGATAGCGGACGGGCCTTCGCAGATCACGCATAGTTTCCAATCACCGGGATCTTATGATGTGACGCTGTCATTGATCGATACCAATTACTGCAATTATCCGCTGGATACTACGGAACAGGTCAATGTAGCCCAAAACGTCAAGGCAGCCTTCGTGACGCCGGCGATCGGCTGTGCGCCGGACTCGGCGATCTTCAACAATACGACGATCGGCGGGGAAACCTATTACTGGACATTCGGGGATGGGAGCGGGACCAACTCGACGTACTATAGCGATACACCGGTCGTGCATTTCTATCCAAACCCCGGAACGTATACAATCGAGCTGGTGGCAACGAATCCGAACACCTGTAACCTGATCGATTCGACAAGCCAGACGATCACGTTGTATACAAAGCCGACGGCCGACTTTACTTATCAGCCGCAACCGTCGCAGGCCAACACGCCTACGACATTTGTGCCGACCTCGTCGCCTGCGGTGCGATATGTGTGGCTGTTCGGGGATGGAAGTTCGGAGGCAAAGACGGAGCCGGATACGGTCGTCCATCAGTATATCAGTACGGACACTTTCAACGTTTGTCTGCTGGTGACGAATGCGGAAGGATGTACGGATACGGTCTGTCATCCGGTGCCCGCGCTCATCAATCCGCTGCTGGATGTGCCGAATGCGTTTACACCGGGACGGTTCGGGACGAATGCGATCATCAAGGTCGTTGGGTTCGGGATCGTGCATATGACCTGGCGGATCTACAACCGGTGGGGACAGGTTGTCTTCCTGAGTGACGATCCCAATGTCGGCTGGGATGGGTATTACCGGGGTGTGATGCAGCCGATGGATGTGTATGCGTATACGCTGGAGGCTGAATTCTCCAATGGGACGCATGCGAGCAAGAAAGGGGATATCACGCTGATCCGGTAGGTTGAACGGGGTGTCGGATACGAATGAAAACATGAAAAGCATCGCCTTGAAAAAAGGATACTATATAATCGTTGTACTGGCGTTTTGCAGTCTGCGGGGTTTTGCCCAGCCGGGCTCCTCCAACATTGAATTTGTGGAGAACAAGGGGCAGTGGGATCCGCGGGTCAGGTATGTGGGACAGATCGGCATCGGGAGCCTTTTCCTTGAAAGGGGGGGGTTTACGACTTTGCTGTATCATCCCGACGATCTGGCGCGGTTAGAGGGTCGTCATGGGATCGGGGCTGCCGGCGCCGGGGCTTCGGCAGGCGGGGCCGGAACGGCTTCGGCAGGCATACCTGAAAATATCCTGCGGGCCCATGCCTACCGGGTGCGGTTCCTGGGTGCCAATGACCAGCCGGAGATCCTGCCTGACAAACCGTTGCCGGGATACAACAATTATTTTCTCGGCAATGATCCGAAGAAATGGGCGTCCGGCTGCAAAGTTTATCAGGGCGTCACCTATCACGATCTTTATCCGGGTGTCGATATCCGCTACTACACGAATAACGGGCAGCTGAAATACGATTTGATCGTCCATCCCGGCGCGGATGTCAGCAGGATCCGGATGCGCTATGACGGTGTGAGCCGACTCAGCCGGAAGAAAGACCAGCTCATCGCATCGACTTCTGTCGGGGATGTCACGCAACTGGCGCCCTACAGCTACACGTTCGATCCGCAACGGGGGAGGACGGATATCCGATGCCGTTATATCATCGGGGACAGCAATACGGTAAGATTCGAAGTGCAGGATCATGATCCGGGCGCTACGCTGATCATCGATCCGACGATCGTCTTCTGTTCGTTCACGGGAAGTAAGATAAGCAACTGGGGGTTCACGGCTACGCCGGCCCCGGATGGAAGTTTTTATGCGGGTGGTATCGTATTCGGGAATGCCTATCCATATACAACCGGGCCGGTGCAGGGGGTATACGGCGGAGATCCGTTTGACGTCGGGATCATGAAATTTACCCCGAATGGTGCGAACAAGGTATATGCCACTTTTCTGGGGGGGAGCAATGCGGAGACGCCTTCCAGTATGATCTCCGATCCGCAAGGGAACCTGGTGGTACTGGGACGGACGTATTCGCCGGATTTTCCGTTCAGGACGAGAGCGGGCGCGGGCGGCGGGGCGGATATTTTCGTCGCCAAGATCTCGTCGGACGGGACGCACCTGATCGGATGTCTGGGGGTCGGCGGCGTGGAGGATGACGGAGTCAATATTGAAGATCAGCTGAGGAGTCACAATGAAAAGGCGAATAGTCTGATCCGGAATTATGGGGATGATTCCCGAAGTGAAGTCATTCTGGATGGGAACAACAATATCCTGGTGGCGTCGAATACGCAGTCCCCCGGGTTCCCGATCGTCGGGGCCGTCTTTCAGCCCAGCTACGGCGGCGGGGCGCAGGATGCCGTGGTGTTCAAAATCGATCCGAATTGTACGAGCCTGATCTGGAGCAGTTTCTTTGGTGGTTCGGGGCCGGATGGCGCGTTTGTACTGAAGCAAAATCCGCTGACCGGAGATATTTTTATTGCCGGGGCTACCGCGAGCACCGATCTGCCGGGCAATAAGGCCGGGGTAATCCAGCCGGCGTTCGCGGGCGGCACGTGTGACGGCTTTGTCGCGCAGATATCGGCTGACGGCACGACCCTGAAGCGGTCGACCTATCTGGGGACGCCTGATGCAGAAGCCATATACGGGATCCAGTTCGACAGGCTGGGATATCCGTATGTGATGGGGACGACGAATGCCACGTGGCCGGTGATCAATGTTGCTTATTCGAATCCGGGAGCCAGGCAGTTCGTGAGTAAGCTGAAGCCGGATCTGTCGGCATATGTGTATTCGACGACTTTTGGGACATCGTCAGGCGGGGGCCATGGGTTGCCGAATATTTCGCCGGTTGCGTTCCTGATCGACCGGTGTCAGAATATCTATGTCAGCGGGTGGGGCGGCTGGATCATCGGCGGGCGAGACCGATCCCTACGGATTGCAGGGTACATCGGGGATGCCGGTTACAGCGAATGCGATCAAGCCGGTGAGTGATAACCGGGATTTCTATTTTATCGTCCTTCAGAAGAATTCTTCTGCGTTGTTGTATGGCACTTTCTTCGGCCAAAATGACAATGATCACAGCATCAGCGAGCATGTGGATGGCGGGACGAGCCGGTACGACCAGAATGGAATAATCTATCAGGGCATCTGTGCGAATTGCAATGGCGGGGCGAGCAGTGCCTTTCCCACGACGGTTGGGGTATGGGCGCCGCTCAATGGCGCCGGAGCGAATGGCTGTAATGAGGCGGCGGTAAAGATCGCCTTCAATTTTGCGGGGGTGGCGGCGGGGTTGCGGGTCAGCACGAACGGGCGGTTGTGGGATACGTCGGGTTGTGTGCCGTTGCTGGCGACCTGCAGGATACGATCCGCAATGCCAAATCGTATATCTGGAATTTCGGGGATGGCGGACCGGATACGGCGACGACGGGTTATGAAGTGCAGCACACCTATAGCAATCCGGGCGTGTACAAGATCATGCTGGTGGCGATCGATTCCAACAGTTGCAATGTTGCGGATACGACGTACCGGTATGTGATTGCGCGGACGAATAAGGCGCCGACGGATTTTGCGGCTGTGAAGGACCCGAACCTGCCCTGTGATTCGCTGACGTATGATTTCACCAATCTGTCGACGGCTCCCCCGGGAAAGCCGTTCAAACCGACGTCCTTTGTCTGGGATTTCGGGGATAATTCGCCGGAACTTACCGACGGGCCGGAACCCGTGCAGCATGCGTATCAAAGTCCCGGGACGTATATCGTAAACTTGTATCATGGTAGACACGTCGTATTGCAATTATCCGGATACGGCCAGCAAGACCCTGCGTGTGTCGCCCGTGGCGAAGGCCCAGTTCCTTACCCCGTCAACGGGCTGTGCGCCCTACACGGCGATATTTAATAATACGTCACTGGGCGGGCAGCAGTTCACCTGGAATTTCGGAGATCCGTCCTCCGGGCAGGATACGAGCACCAGTGCGAATCCGACCCATCTCTATCAAAACCCGGGAACGTATACGGTCAGTCTGTTCGAGGTCGATACGACTACCTGCAATCACCGGGATTCGACCCAGGAGACGATTGTTGTGAGCAACGCTCCGACGGCGGCTTTCTCTTATACTCCCGAGACTCCGATATCCAATACGCCGTTGATCTTCACGAACGGCTCGATCGGAGCGAGCACGTACAAGTGGCTATTCGGGGATGGAGATTCGTCGATCCGAACGACGTCGGACACGGTAGCACATCTTTATAATCAGACAGATACATTCGACGTCTGTTTGCTGGCGACCAATACGGCGGGATGTACAGATACGGTTTGCCACCCGGTAGCGGCGTTGATAAACCCCTTACTGGACGTGCCGAATGCATTTACGCCCGGCCGGTTCGGGACCAATTCGGTTGTCAGGGTAATGGGCTTCGGGATCACGCATATGGATTTTCGAATATACAACCGCTGGGGGAAGATGGTCTTCGAGTTGACGGATCCGAATGTAGGCTGGGACGGGTATTACGAGGGGAAAATCCAGCCGATGGATGTGTATGCCTATACGCTGGAGGCGGATTTTTCAAACGGGAAGCACGTAACTAAGAAAGGAGACATAACTTTGATCCGGTGATCCTGACCTTAAGCAGAGGGGTCTCCGGTTGGAGGCTGGCGTCGCGGGTGGGGTCGCGGGGGGTTCGTTAACGGGTGGTAAACAGACAACCAAAAACAGTTATTCGACGTTACTAAAAAAGATGGCGAGCTTGAGACATATCATGGGGAGCCTGGGGACTTTAAAGGGGAGCCTTAGACAAATAACGGTCGCGGGCTGCTGTATCATCGGGAGCGTGGTGAAGGTAGCGGGGCAGGATCTTCATTTTTCTCAGTGGTTTAATTCTCCGTTGATGACCAATCCGGCCAATACGGGGTTTATCCCGGATGCGGACTACCGGTTGGGCGCCAATTACCGGAATCAATGGTCTTCCGTGATGTCGGTTCCTTATCAAACGATGAGTGTCTGGGGGGATGCGCAGGTGTTCCGCAACCGGATAGAGAACGGCTGGATGGGGTTAGGGGGTGCGATCCTGAAGGACGATGCGGGGGCGAGTACCTTGACCTCAACAGAAGTATACGGATCGGTGGCGTATCACCAGATGGTGGGATATTCAAGCCTGATTTCGCTGGGGTTCAATACCGGATTATATCAACAAGCGGATCAATACGCAGGGACTGAAGTTCCCGGATCAGTTCGACGGGAAGTTTTTTGACAACACGTTGCCGACGAGTGTGGTCATCGATCAGCCGAACGTGAACTTCTTCGATATGCAGATCGGGATTAATTATGCTTATTTTCCGACGAACAACCTATACCTGAACGGAGGCTTTTCGATCCAGCATATCAACCGGGCGCGTGAGTCCTTTTTTACAACGGACCCCGCGGGGTTTGACAGCAGGATACCGGAGCGGTATATCGGGTTTATCAATGCCAGTATAAAAGTAAATGACTATGTCATTATCAATCCGGGCGGGTACTACACGGTGGATGCAGGCGCCCAGGAGCTATCGCTTGGGTTGAATGCGCAATACGATCTTCAGGATAACGGCGATCAGCAGGTAATCGGTGGGTTGTATTACCGGGCTGGGGATGCGGTCATACCGATGATCGGGTTCGTCTATCACAATCTCAAGCTGACGTTCACGTATGATGCGACGACGTCATCGTTGAAGAATTATAACAATGGATACGGGGCCTTTGAGTTTGCGTTGGAAAGCCAGGGATTCTACAGTCAGTATAATGGGGATCGGCGGCAGTCGCTTTGTCCTTCGTTTAAGCCGTAATGATTTCAAATCTTTTTTCTCATTTTTGTATGATGAAACTACAATTTTTTGTTCTTACCGTATGCTTGACGATGACGGCGGCGGCTGGATTTGCCCAGGATCGCATGCCGGGCCGGGTGAATACGTATTCCGATGAAGGGACCGGGACGGGGTTCCGGAAGCAAAATCTTTTTGTCGGCGGAAGTCTGGGGCTTGGATTTGCAGACAATGTTTTCAGTATCGGGGTCAATCCGGAAGTCGGGTACTCGCTGAACCGATGGCTGGATGTGGGTATCGTTGCGAATTTCAACTATAGTTCGGTTACTCCGGATCCTTACGGGATCTACAATCCCGACCTCAGCGAGAAGGAGTTTATTTATGGAGGCGGGTTGTTTGCGCGGGCGTATGTGCTGCCATTCCTTTTCCTGACGGCGCAGCCGGAGTTCAACTGGACGCATGACCGGCAGGTCTATGAGGCGAGTGGCGGGGCGACCTATGTATTCGAGGAGAATGCGCCGAGCCTGTTGCTGGGTATAGGATATGGGCGTCGGAACATCGGGCAGGGGACGTTTTGGTTTGCCATAATGCTCGACGTGCTCGGGAATACAAGTTCGCCCTATAACGATATATATGGGCATCCGGTGCCGGTGATCAGGGCGGGGTTTGACCTGTTTCCGCATAAGCGATAAGGCCCTTATAGAGCTCTTCGGGGGTGTTGCAGACGATGATGCGGTCGTCGACCCTATCGTATAAAAATCCTTCTTTTTCCAATTGGCGGAGATGGCGGAGCAGGTGATCGTAAAAGCCTGCGGAGTTTAGCACATAGATCGGTTTGCTATGGATCTTTAGTTGGTTCCAGGTCAGCAGCTCGAAAAATTCGTCAAGGGTGCCGAAGCCGCCGGGCAGAATAATGGCGGCGTCACAACGTTCGTACATCATTTTTTTTCGGGTATGCATATCCGGAACAACGGCAAGATCGGTAAGGCCTTTATGTTGGTGTTCCCATTCGGTGAGGATTTCAGGGATAATGCCGATGACCTCTACGCCGGCCGCCAGGGCGGTATCGGCCATCCGGCCCATCAGGCCTTTACTGCCGCCGCCATAGATCAGTTTGAGTTTTAGCGCGCCGATGTAATTCGCGAGTAGGGCGGCGTGCTGCGCGAAAAGAGGATTATTGCCATTTTTGGAGCCGCAAAAGACGGCGACGGACCGGATCTGCATATTGAAATTAAAATTCAGTGATTTTCGCGGTATTTCCTAAATTGGCTGTCACATATGGCTCCTTCGCTGCTGTTTAGTTTTGTTATCGGGTATTTTCTTGTATTGTTGCTGGTAGCGTGGCGCACTTCGCGGCATGCCAACAATGAATCCTTCTTTATCGGAAACCGGAGTTCCAACTGGATGCTGGTGGCATTCGGCATGGTTGGAACGTCTCTATCGGGAGTGACTTTTGTGTCAGTACCCGGAACGGTTGGGAAATTCGGGGATGATGGGTTCGGCGGATTTGGTTATTTCCAGGTGATCATCGGGAACTGGATTGGTTTCCTGATCGTCTCCCTTGTTTTGCTGCCGTTGTATTACCGGATGAACCTTACGTCTATTTACCGATATCTGCAGGAACGTCTGGGGCTGGTGGCCTACCGGACCGGGGCGCTCTTTTTTATTCTGTCGAGGACGGTGGGAGCGACGGCGAGGCTATACCTGGTCATCAATATCCTGCATGTATTCATATTGAAGGATCTTGGCGTATCATTCGGATTTACGACAGGTGTTATCCTGTTGATGATCCTGCTTTATACGTTTGAAGGGGGTGTAAAGACCATCGTGTATACGGATACGCTGCAAACGACTTTTATGTTGCTGGGGTTGGTCGTGTGCATAGCGTATATATTACAACATTTGGGATTTTCGGTAAGCGGAGCACTGGAAGCATTGGATGCGAGGGGGTTGGGCCGGATATTCCATCATACGGATGTCAACAGCCGAAACTATTTTCCCAAGCAGATCGTGGGAGGGATGTTCATTGCGATCGCGATGACCGGATTGGACCAGGAGATGATGCAAAAGAATATCAGTGTGCGGAATTTGCGGGACTCCAAAAAGAACATGATCGTCTTCACCTGTGTTTTTGCGGTTGTGAGCTTTCTGTTCCTGCTGTTAGGCGGGCTATTGTATCTTTTTGCGATCAACCAGGGGGGAGTAGTGAGCGCGGATCATCAATTGATATTGGGTGGGAAGAATGTGATCGGGGATGGGCTCTTCCCGACGCTGGCGTTGCATTATTTGCCGAAGGCAGTATCGATCATCTTCATTATCGCGTTGATCTCGGCGTTGTTCCCCAGTGCGGATGGCGCGTTGACTGCGCTGACCTCTTCCTTCTGTATCGATCTGCTCGATCTCCGGAACAGGGCGGGGTGGAGCGAGCAGCGGAAGCGGCGGACGCGGATGGCGGTGCATGGGAGTTTTGCGGTGATTTTCCTATTGTGTATTTTATTATTCAAGGCGGTCAACAATCCTTCGACGATCGGGATCATTCTTGATCTGGCAGGATATACCTACGGGCCGCTGCTGGGGCTGTTTGCTTTTGGGATCTTCACGCGCCGGGCGTTGCCGGACAACTGGAAGATCACCGCGTTGTGCCTCGTTGCGCCGGCGGTTTGCTGGGTGGTGAGCCGGCATGCGGCGGAGTGGTTTGGGGGGTACCAAATCGGGATTGAACTGTTGTTATTGAATGGATTGCTCACTTTTGCCGGTTTGGCGGTGTTATCAAGAAAGGCGGTTTAGGGGTATATTTGCGAAAAATTTTCCTATGGACCTGATCGAACCGTTGGCGCAGGCGTATGCGGAGCGTTATTCGTCGGCGACGGCGCCGTTGCTCGAAGAGATTGCGGCTTATACGGCAGCGAACCATCCGGAGGCGCATATGCTGAGCGGTCCGCTGCAGGGGAAGTTCCTGGAGATTGTGAGCCGGCTGATGCGGCCCCGCCGCATCCTGGAAATCGGGACATTTATGGGATATAGTGCATTATGCCTGGCCGCGGGTTTGGCGGAGGACGGCCGGCTGCACACGATCGAGCTGCGGGAGGAGGATGCGGATCTGGCGGAGGGTAATTTTCGGCAGGCAAATTGGCAGGACCGGATAATATTGCACCGGGGAAATGCGTTAGCGATCATTCCGACCCTCCAGGAGCAGTGGGATCTGGTCTTTATAGATGCAGACAAAACAGGATATGTCGACTATTACAAGCTGGTGATGCCCAGGTTGAGGCGGGGGGGATTGATGCTGGCGGATAACGTTTTGTTTCACGGGCAGGTATTGAAGCCGGAGGTTGAAGGGAAGAGTGCCCGGGCGATCCAGGCCTTTAATGAAATGGTTGCATTGGACAAGTCCGTTGAAAAGGTCATGCTTACGGTTAGGGATGGGCTATTTGTTATCCAAAAAAAGTAATACCCGACGATGATCAAACAGTGGATGCTGATAGGGGTCGGATGTATGGCGTTCGGCGGTGGGGCGGCTGCCCAGATGAGTACAAACGGCGTGAATTATGTAAATGCGTATAAGACTTTGGCGATGGCGGAGGAGCAGCGAACGGGAGTGCCGGCTGCCATCACACTGGCACAAGGGCTGCATGAATCGGAGGCGGGGATGAGTGAGC
Organism: uncultured Chitinophagaceae bacterium; assembly: GCA_963846405.1. Classification (GTDB taxonomy): domain Bacteria; phylum Bacteroidota; class Bacteroidia; order Chitinophagales; family Chitinophagaceae; genus Puia. The sequence continues at coordinate 647,377 of CAWJVU010000003.1, forward strand.
TGGTGAAGAGCTCCAACAATCATTTTGGGATCAAGTGCAAGGACGACTGGAAGGGTGCGGTGATCTACCATGACGATGACGCGCGCCGGGAGTGTTTCCGAAGCTATGTGACGGCGGCTGATTCGTACCGGGATCATTCAGATTTTCTTCGAAAGGGGTCCAGATATTCGTTCCTTTTCCAACTGGATCCAACGGATTACGAAGGATGGGCGCATGGACTGAGGAAGGCGGGGTATGCGACCAATACCCGGTATTCGCAGATCCTGATCAAGTTGATCCAGGATTATAATCTGCAGCAGTATACGCTGATTGCGGTCGGGAAGATGGCGGCGACGGAGGAGGTGGTGCCGGGTGGGGCGGGGGCGGCGGTCGGAACATCGGCCGCGCCGTTGGCGCGGCCGGATACAGCGGCAGCGGGGAGCGGGATGGGTGATGGCAGGGATAGCGGGAAGTCGGATGCAGCGACAGCCGGGCCGCAAGTCTCTTATCCGGAGGGGGAGTTCCAAATCAACCGGACGAGGGTGGTGTATGTTCAGGCGGGGGTGGCGTTGCTTTCGATCGCAAACCAATATACTATTCCGCTGGGGCGGTTGCTGGAATTCAACGATATGAAAGAGGAAGAAGTGCTTGTGAAGGGGCAGTTGGTCTTTTTGCAGCGGAAGCGGCGGGAGGGGTCGATCGAATATCACGTGGTGCAGGCGGGGGAGGGGATGTATGAAATTGCGCAGGCGGAGGGGGTAAGGTTGCAGGATTTGTTGGAAATGAACCAGTTAGCGCTTGGCGAGCGGCCGGCACCGGGGAGCGGATCTATTTGCGGCGGTCGGCGCCGACGAGGCCGAAATTGGTTTCGAATTAAGCAATATGACGAGAATACGGGTACACGACAAGAATTTTGAGCCTTATTTATCGGCAGAGCGAATTGCGGAGAAGATCAGGGAGGTAGCGGCGCAGCTAAACCGGGACTATGTGGATAAACGGCCATTGTTCATTGCGATTCTGAATGGGGCGTTTATGTTCGCGAGCGATCTGTTCAAAGAGATCAGCATCGAGGCGGAGATCAGCTTTATCAAGCTGGCGTCCTATAAAGGGACGAAGTCGTCGGGGCATGTGATCACGGCGATAGGGCTGGATATGGATCTGATCGGGCGGCATGTGGTGATCATCGAGGATATCGTGGACACCGGGCAAGACGCTGAGTGAGTTCCTGCCGCAGCTGGAGCATCAGCAGCCGGCGTCAATGAGGATTGCGGCGTTGCTGCATAAGCCGGAGGCGACGGTATATCCGATCCAGGTAGATTACCTCGGGTTTTCCGTACCGAATAAGTTCCTGCTGGGTTATGGGCTTGATTATGACGGCTTAGGGAGGAATATACCGTCCATTTATCATTTGGTGGAGTAGTCTTGACAAAGAGGAAAGAACGTATTAATTTTAATCAAAATATCCGATTGAAAAGTGCATTTATTGCTGGTGCTTGGTTCTCTGCTATTTTATTCTTCGCAGGGGCAGTATTATCTGCGCGGAGAGATCAGAGATGAGAACAATGGCCTCATGCCCAATGTGAAAATACGGCTCCACTCGAGTGGATACCTTTATTATTCCGGTGGTTCGGGGGCTTTCGGGATACCTATTGCTCAGGCCAGAGATACAGTGACATTGTTGCGGACGGATATGAGGATAGAACGATGGGAGTGGACGCCACGGAATACCAGACCATCCGGCTGAAACCAATCTTCCGGGCGACGCCGCCGGCGCCGCAACAGAAGGGGTTGATGTCTTTGACCAAGGATTGGCGGCCGATGACCCGTCGGGATTGGACGGTAGGGGCGGAAACCTACAGTTCGCTGGTGGAGAATGGATTCATTCCGGCGGTAAAATATCCCGGAGACGGGGTTTGCGGTTCGGATCGACAAGGCTTCTTACAGCAATGTCCGGCGCTTCCTGAATATGGGAAGTACGATCCCGCCGGATGCGGTTCGGATCGAGGAATTGCTCAACTACTTCAATTTCGGGTATACGGATCCGCCAGTGGACAGCTGTTTTGCGTTGTGGTCTCATCTTTCGGAATGTCCCTGGAATCCGGGAAATCAGCTTCTTTTCCTTCAGGTGTGTGCGCGAAAACTCGATCCGGCGCGAATCCCGCCGGCCAATCTGGTGTTTTTGATCGATGCGTCCGGGTCGATGGACCTGCCGAACAAGCTTCCGCTGATAAAATCTGCTTTTAGTTTGTTAGTCAATAATTTGCGCCCTATCGATACGGTTACGATCGTCACATATGGAAACATGGTTGGCGTTTGGTTGCCGCCGACGTCGGGGTCAGGAGAAGAAGAAGATCCTGGAATCGATTGACGAACTTACGCCGGGCGGGGCGACACCGGGTGAGGCAGGGATCCGGGCGGCCTACCGGGTAGCGAAGAGTCAATTGATCAAGGGAGGCAATAACCGGGTGATCCTGGCTACGGATGGGGATTTCAATGAGGGGGAGACCTCGGAGGAAGAGTTGGAAAAGCTGGTGGCCCAATATAAGGATTGGGGTATCTATCTGACTTGTCTTGGGGTCGGGATGGGAAATTATAAGGATTCCAAGCTGGAGGTACTGGCGAAAAAGGGGAATGGGAATTTTGCCTATCTGGATGATGAGGAGGAGGCGGAGAAGGTATTGGTGCGTGAATTTACGCAGACGGTATATGCGGTGGCGGATGATGCCTATTTGAATATTGAGTTCAATCCTTCGATCGTAAAGGACTACCGGTTGATCGGTTTCGACAATAAAGTGAAGGCGTTATCGGATTCGCTGAGTGAGATACAGGGTGGCGAGGTAGGGTCGGGTCATTCGTTGCTGGCCTTGTTCGAGTTGACGCCGGTAAGACCGGACAGTGTGGTTGGCGGGTGATTCGCAGCTGCTGGCGAAGGTCGTGCTCAATTACAAGTTACCGCATGATTCGGTGGACCGGATGACGAGTTATAGTTGTCCGGACCAACTGATCGCGTTCCGTGATCTTCAGCCGTGCTATCGGTTTGCCTCTTCGATTGCCTTGTTCGGCGGGCTGTTGAAGACGTCGCCTTTTATGAAGCAGGCGGATTGGAAGGAGGTGATTGAGATGGCGCAGCAATCGGGTGATCCGGAGGATGGGATGCAGCAGGAGTTCATCGGCCTGATCGAGAAGGCGCGGAAAATATATGGGAAGAACCGGCGGCGGCTGGATAAAGAGGATCGTGTCAGTGCGGCAAACAGATAAAATCCTACGAAGAGAACATTTCCCTTACTTTATCAAAGAAACTTCGTTCGTTCTTGTCCGGCTTGGGCTGGAAGTTCGGCGAGTCGCTTAGTTTTTCCAGGAGGTCCTTTTCTTCCGGGGTGACGTGTTGGGGTGTCCAGACGTTGACGTGGATGAGCTGGTCTCCTTTTTCATAGGAGTTTACACCGGGGAAGCCTTTGCCTTTGAGGCGGAAGATTTTTCCGCTATGGGTACCGGCAGGAATTTTGATTTTGGCTTTGCCGTCGATGGTGGGCACTTCCGCCTGGAGGCCAAAGACGGCATCCATAAAGGAGATATGAAGTTCGTAGGCGACGTTGAGGCCGTCGCGGTGGAGCTCGGGGTGTTGTTCTTCTTCGATAAGGATGATCAGGTCGCCGGAGGATCCGCCCCTTTCGCCGGCGTTACCTCTGCCGCCGACGCTGAGTTGCATTCCTTCCTGAACACCGGCGGGGATGTCGAGCGTGACGGTCTCTTCGCCATAGACGCGGCCTTCGCCTTTACAAACGCCGCATTTTGCGGTGACGATGGAGCCCTTCGCCGTTGCAGGTGGGGCAGGTGGTGACGGTCTGCATCTGGCCGAGGAAGGTGTTACTGACGCGCCGCACCTGGCCGCTGCCGCCGCAGGTGGAGCAGGTCTGGATGCTCTGCGGTCTTTGGCGCCGGTGCCGCTGCAGGTGGTACAGGAAACGTATTTTTTTACTTTGATGTTCTTGGTCACGCCTTTCGCGATCTCTTCGTAGTTGAGTTTGATCTTGACGCGAAGGTTACTGCCTCTGACGCCCCGGGAGCGGGAGTTACCGCCACTTCGACGGCCGCCGAAGAAGCTGCCGAAGAGGTCGTCGCCGAAGATATCTCCAAACTGGCTGAAGATGTCATCCATGTTCATCCCGCCGCCGGCGCCGCGGCCGTTGCCGCTGAGACCGGCATGCCCATAGCGATCGTATTGGGCACGTTTGTCCGCATCGCTGAGGACTTCATACGCTTCCGCGGCCTCCTTGAACTTTTCTTCTGCGGCCTTATCGCCGGGATTTCGGTCGGGGTGGAATTGCATGGCCACTTTGCGATAGGACTTCTTGATCTCTTCAGCCGATGCACCTTTTGAGAGGCCCAGCACTTCGTAGTAGTCTCGTTTTGACATTGGATGATTCCGATGGCTTTTAATTGCCCACCACTACTTTGGCGTGGCGGATGATTTTGTCGTTCAGATAATAACCCTTTTGGATCTCGTCGATAACTTTTCCTTTCAGGGACGGGTCGGATACGGGGATTTCAGTGATTGCTTCATGTTTTTCCACATCGAATTCAGTGTGTATGCTTTTCATGGCTCTGAGACCTCTGGCCATGAGGGTAGCGCGTAGCTTGGAGAAGACCAGTTGTACGCCTTCCCTGATCTGGTCGATATTGCTTGCGGACTGCAATTGTTTCTCGGCGCGATCGCAGTCGTCGAGGACATCAAGCAGGGAGACGATGACTTCTTTGCCGGCGGTCTGGCGCAGTTCGAGGTTTTCCCTTGCGCTGCGTTTGCGGAAATTATCGAATTCGGCAAAGAGCCGGAGGTATTTGTCTTTTTGTTCCTGAAGCTCATCGCGAAGACGGTCCAATTCTTCATCCGTTGCGCTCATTTCGCTGAGATGGGTAGTACCGGCGATATTCTCATCGGTATTCAGATCTTCTGATGTGTCGGGCCCGTTATCTTTTCTGTTCAACTCTGGCATAGACATAAAAATTACGTAAATATAAGCTAGTCAATATTCTTGCCAACCCTGAGGATGAGACAAAATGTCACTAATTTTGAGAAAATTGCAAGCGGGAAGCCTCGGCGAAGATCTGGGTATAAATAATCGTATATCAATAGTTTATGAGTGTTAAAAATCGTAATGTGATTCTTTGTATCGGGATAATATCGGTCGTAGCGGCTTGTTCGAAGAACGCCGGCAAAGGCTCGGGGGGATCCGAGCCATCGGTGAATGTGTCCGACATAACCGCCAACAGGCCAGCACAGGCGGGGCCGTTCCGATTCTATATCGATCTAAGCGCCGCCAGCCAGCAAACCGTCTCCGTGCAATATGCCACGATGGACGGGACAGCAAAAGCGGGAGTTGATTATGCGGCGGCGTCGGGAACGGCAAATATTCAGGCGGGGCAGACGGAAACCTATGTTGATATACAAGTGACGGGGGACAGTCTGCGTCAGCCGGATCGGACCTTCTATCTGCAGCTCAGTTCGCCTGTCCATTGCACAATCGGGACGTCGGAGGCGTCGGCGACGATCGTGAATTCGGATCTGCTGTATTTGCCGACCGATACGTCGGGATATTCGACGCCTTCGGGTTATCCGGGTTATCAACTGGCCTGGAGCGATGAATTCAATGGAAATACGCTGAATCCGCAGAACTGGACCTTTGATAATGGAAACAACAATGGATGGGGAAATCAGGAACTGGAATATTACACGTTGAGCACCAATAATGCCTTTGTATCGGCCGGCAACCTGATCATCGAGGCCCGGCAGGAGACGAATAGCGGATTCAATTATACGTCGGCGCGGCTCAAGACGGAAGGGATACAGCAATTTACCTATGGCCGGATCGATATCCGCGCCAAGTTGCCGGTCGCGCACGGTTTGTGGCCGGCCCTGTGGATGCTAGGATCTGATATCAATTCGGTGCCCTGGCCGGGGTGCGGCGAAACGGACATTATGGAACTGGTGGGGAGCAATCCGAACCGGGTAACGGGGTCGATGCACTGGCAGAATTCGGATGGATCGGAGGGGACGTACAATAATAATTACTACCTTTCCTCCGGAGATTTCTCGCAGCAATTCCATGTTTTCAGCCTGCTCTGGCAGCATGATACCGTGCAGTTCTATGTAGATGACAGTTTGTATGTGAATGGGAGCATCAACAATGTGACGAGCGGAACGTATCCGTTCAATCTGCCGTTCTTCTTCATCTTCAATGTGGCTGTTGGCGGGGCTTGGCCGGGACCGCCTGACAATACGACCCTTTTTCCGCAGCGGATGTTCGTGGATTATGTGCGGGTATTTCAGCGATAAAGATGAAAACGCAGTTTACGATAGCTTGTTTGTGTGTGGCGCTGTTGATGAGCGCTTGCTCGTGCAACAAAAAGGGAAATACGACCACTTCACCAACCCACCCTGACACGACGACTACGCCGGTGATGTCGCAGGTGGCGTTCTGGCTGACCAATCCGGATAAGAGTGTCCTGCTGGAGAAACAAAATCTGGCGCTTAATTTCTCATCGGGGCCGGCGGTGCAGCCGGTCATCACCGTGGATACGACAACGACCTATCAGCAGATGGACGGGTTCGGCTATTGTATGACGGGTGGGAGTGCGCAGCTGATCTATGGGTTGCCGCCGGGGCAACGGCAGGCGATTGAACAGGAGTTGTTCACGACCGACAGCACCTATATCGGCGTGAGCTATTTGCGGCTGACGATGGGGGCCTCAGATATGAGTGCGCGGGTATTCTCGTATGACGACAATGCAAGCCCTTCCCAGCCGGATACGACCCTGGCGAATTTCACCTTGTCGGATGACAGCTTGTACCTGGTCCCTTTGTTGACGGAGATCCTGGCGATCAACCCCTATATCAAGCTGCTGGCGACGCCGTGGTCGCCGCCGGCTTGGATGAAGACAAATGATAATCCATCGGGCGGGTCGTTGCTTCCTCAATATTATTCCGTGTATGCGCAGTATTTCGTCAAATATATCCTGGCGATGCGGGCAAATGGGATTGCGATTTCAGCGATGACACCGCAAAACGAGCCATTGAATGCAAACAACAATCCGGCATGTGTAATGTCGGATACGGCGGAGGATATTTTTGTGCGGCAGTATCTGGGACCTGCGTTTCAGGCGGCCGGATTGAGCACGAAGATCATCGTTTACGATCACAACTGCGATCAGCCCGGTTATCCGGAGTATATCCTGGGCGATGCGACCGCGGCGCAATATGTCGACGGGTCGGCTTTTCATTTGTATGCGGGGGACATCTCGGCCTTGTCGGCTGTGCATACGCTGTTCCCAAACAAGAACCTGTATTTTACCGAGCAATATGTAGGAGGACCTGGCAATTTCCAGAACGATATGGAGTGGGCGATCAAAAATCTGATTGTCGGAGCTCCGCGCAACTGGAGCCGCAATGTGCTGGAGTGGAATCTGGCAGCGGATCAGAATTATGGCCCGCATACGGCAGGCGGGTGCAGTACTTGTCTTGGCGCTTATACGATCAACGGGACGGTCGGTGAGCAGGAATACGTCGTATTATATCATTGCGCATGCGAGCAAGTTCGTCGTGCCGGGTTCGGTCCGGGTGGCATCGAATATCCCGGGGAATATGCAGAACGTCGCATTTCTGCGACCGGACGGGAAGAAGGTCCTGATCGTGCTGAATGATGAAGCGGGTTCGGCGACGTTCTCGGTGCAATTCAATGGTCAGCTTTTCTCCGCGACCCTCAACGGGTATGCGGTGGGAACATTCATTTGGTGATCGGTCCTCCGCGGGTTTGGTCATGGCGGCGTACCTTTGCGGCCATGACAAAGGTTTACTTGAAACGGAAGATCAGCCGGCGGGTGGAGAGCGGGCATCCCTGGATTTTTGCAAATGAGGTGGGTTTGGTGGAAGGAGAAGTCAATGGGGGGGATACGGTTGAGGTCTATACGCACGACAAGAAATTCGTCGGAAAAGGATATATCAATCCCAAGTCCCAGATCCTGGTACGGCTGTTGACGCGGGAGCGGGGGGAGATGATCGACGATGGGTTTTTCAGGAACAGGTTGCGGCAAGCCTGGGAATACCGGCAGCGGATCGGGTATACGGAGAATTGCCGGCTGGTGTTTGGCGAGGCGGACGATCTGCCGGCGCTGATCATCGATAAATTCAACGAATATTTTGTGATTCAGACTTTGGCGCTGGGAATGGACCGGTGGAAGCCGGCTATTGTAGCTGCGCTGGAGGAGCTGTTCCAGCCGAAAGGGATCTATGAGCGGAACGATGTGCCGGTGCGGGAGTTGGAGGGGCTACCCCAGGTCAAGGGGTTTTTATCCGCGCCTTTTGATGCGCGGATCGTCATCCGGGAGAACGGCATCCGGATGGAGGTGGACCTGGAGAATGGGCAGAAGACGGGTTATTTTCTGGATCAGCATGACAACCGGCGGGCCATCCGGCATATTGTGAAGGGGGCGGATGTATTGGGGGCGTTCTGTTACACGGGAAGCTTTGAGACCCATGCGGGATATTATGGGGCCAGGTCGGTTTTGGGCCTGGATATATCGGAGACTGCGGTTGCGCAGGCGCGGCGGAATGCGGAGTTAAATGGGCTTGGCGCGGTTTGCCGGTATGAGGCGGTCAATGCGTTCGATGTATTGAAGGCGATGGAGCAAAGAGGGACGTTTGTTTGACGTGGTGATGCTGGATCCGCCGGCGTTTACCAAGAGCCGTGAGACGATCCAGAAGGCGATCACGGGCTATAAGGAGATCAATTTACGCGGGATGAAGTTGGTTCGTCGCGGGGGATTTCTGGTGACGTCATCCTGTACGAATCTGGTTAACCCGGAAATGTTTTTGGAAACGATACAGCTGGCGGCGAAGGATGCGCGGCGGCGGTTGAGGAAGGTGACTTTTGCGGCGCAGGCGAGCGATCATCCGATCATTGAGGGATGGGAGAATACGAATTATCTGAAATTTCTGATCGTGCAGGTGATGTGAAGCTGCGATTTAAAAGTTCTCAAAATGAGAACTTCAGAGCGAAATTTGTATACTGGATACAATCTAACTAAATGGTTATCAATAAAAATATTTCTGCAAAAGCGGTCTTTAAGGGGCAAAAGTTCACATTTTGAGAACTGCCAGGCCAATCAAAATCGAGCACCTGAGCGCAATTCAAAATAATGTACTCGCGTATTAACCGGGTATCGAACGGAGAAAGGAGTACTTATTTATTCAACTGGAAAATTCCCGAGTCGGTAATGCGGCCGGATTGGTCGCGGAGTTGGAAGGTATAGAGGCCGCGGGTGAGATCGCTGAGGTTGAGCGTGTAATGGTCAACCATGTCGGGGATATCCTTGACCATTTTGCCTAAAAAGCTGAAAATCTCCAATCTATATGTTGTATTGGGTTCCTTCTCGAGGTCAAAAATGATGTAGGAAACTGCGGGGTTGGGATAGAATTTTTTTACCACTTTATGCTCCGGATCGGGAATAGGACCCCGAACCTGGCTTCTGGCCTGGGTAGTTGTCAGCAGAATCATGGATACTAAGATGTAAAAAATCCTCATGCCGGGGTATTATTTACACGTGTTTCCAAAATGATTAGTTTCCTTCTAAAATACAAAAAAGATGCCTAATAAAATGCTAAATATCGACAAACGTTAATATGAAGCAAAATATTGCATTGATAATCAATATTTTAATTATTTGGCTGGCCGGAGGATAATTGCTCGAGTGTCTTGTGGATGGCGTCGAAACTGGGGAGATCGGTGGCCGTTTCGAGCACCTCAGCGTAGCGAATAACCCCCTGTTTATCAACGACAAATGCGGACCTCTTTGAGACCCCGTGCATGTCGAATACGAAATTATCGTAGAGGGCCCCGTAGGCCTTGCTGACGGCCTTATTGAAATCGCTCAGAAGAGGGAAGTTAAGCTGCTGGTCTTCTTTGTATTTGGCAAGTGTGAAAACGGAGTCGACGCTGATCCCGAGAACCTGGGCGTCCGCCTTGTTGTAGAGGGCGATATTGTCGCGGGTGCTGCAGAGTTCCCTGGTGCAGGTACCGGTAAATGCCTGCGGGAAAAACAGGAGAAGGACATTCTGACCGGCGAAATCGCTAAGCGAAATTTGTTTTTTGTCCGAATTGAAAAGGGTAAAGTTCGGCGCGGGTTGGCCGACCTGAATGGAATTGGTGCTCATGATGAATGTTTTGGGGCCCAAAAGTAATGGATTTTAGAATTTCGGGCAGAGGTAGCGGGGATTTTCGTGTTCGAGGAAACCGATATAGGAAAGGGAAAGTTCAAAACCGCCCCGGCCTTCACTGACTGTTGCGAGGGAAGAGATATTGACGTCGTAGCTTAGGCCGATAGTGAAGGCGTTGGATTCGAGTTTGATGGCGGGGATGATGGCGTCACCCCAACGGATATAGGAACCGAGGTTAAAAACGTAATCCGACTTTTCGAGGTCGTCGCCCAGTTTATAGGAAACCATTACGCCGCCGATCGTTTCCTGTGAGGGGCCCTGGTTGGGAATGATCCGCCTGGATGGTAAAACCGACATAGTCATTGATGATCTGATGAAGTCCGGCGGAGAAGACAATCTTCGGATCGAGCTCGACGGCGGGGTCCGTGGTAGAAAGAATTTCTGGGCCGGTTAAGGTGGAAATAGGCAGCACCGAAGTAGAGGGTATTTTTGTAGTCGGCGCCGAAAGTGGTATTGAAGCTTATGCCGAGCGCGCCGTCGAGGTAGTGGATATTGGGATTAAGGATGGTCTCGCCGGTGGGCAGGGCCGGGTCGTAGGCGGTGCCGTTATATTGATTGTTGGTCGTCACTTTGGAAAGGTCGAGCGTCTTTTGCACTACGCCGCCCATGAAGCCAACGGAGAGGTACATGGGCTTTACGTTGCTTAGGGATTTGTGGTAGTTGAGCGCGGGCATGACTTCGGTGGTCGTCAGGGCGGCGGTGCCGGCTTTGTCGTAGAGGATCTCCATGCCGGTAGTGAGGAAGTCGTTTCCTTTTCCGATTGGCCATTTGTATTCTCCGCTGAGGGAGCCGGTCCGGTAGGCGTTATTGAAGCTGTTCCATTGGTCGCGGAAGAGGGTCTGGATGCGATAAGTCGCCGGTGAAAATCCCTGCCAGGGCCGGGTTACGCAGCAGGGGCGCTTCGTAGAACTGGGAGAAATGGATATCCTGTGCCCGGAGCAGGTCCGCGGACAGAAGGAGGGTCCCGGTTAGAAAGAAAAGCAACAAAAGCTTTTTCGCATTCATTTAGTTCATTTATCTCACGAGGGTGACGTTACCGTGAAGGGCGACGACCTGGGCGTTGTTGCATATTACTTCCGCGAGATAGACGTAAGCATCCATCGGTGCGGGTTTGCCGTTGAACGTTCCATCCCAGCCCATAGTCTCCGAGTTGGCGGGGAAATTCTTGCGCTGGAAGACGATTTGACCCCAGCGGTTGAAAACGGTCAGGGACTGGATATTGTACAGACCGGAACCGCGCGGATAAAAATAGTCATTCATCCCGTCACCGTTCGGCGAAAAGGTGTTGGGGAAGAAATAGTTTCCTTCGTTACAGATCGTATTGATCAGGACCGAGGCCGTATCGGTGCAGTTATTGGAATCCGTTACCAATACGGAATAGGACTGGGCGAAAACCAGGGTGGCCGCCGGATTGGCACAATCGGTACAGCTGAGGTTTACGGCGGGCGTCCAGGACCAGGTCGTGACGTCGGAACTGTAGGTAAAGGGAATGGTCACGGGAACGCCGACAGGCGTGGTGATCTCTTTTGGACCTTTGATCGTCGGGTCCGGATTTATGGTCACGGATGTTGACGTGGTATCGGCGCAACCAAACGAGGTGGATGCCACGAGGGCAATGGTGTAGGTTCCGGCAGCAATATTCACGAGCGGGTTTTGGACGTTTGCGGTTTGTCCACCGCCAAAGCTCCATTTCCAGTAAAGGGTATCGACGTCCGGAACGGCGAGCTTGCCCAGGAATTGGATGAGGCCGGCGCACAGATAGCCGCTGTCGGCGATGGTCGCCTGCGGCGTCTGGTAGATGTGGATCGTATCGGTATAGCTCGCCGTGCAATTGGCAAGGGTCACAACGTTTAGGGTGACCAGTCTGTTTCCCGGCGTATTGAAGTAATGGGTCGTATCGAAGGGGGTGGTCAACGGGGGTGATTTGGACGCGCTTGTGCCGTCGTCGAAGTTGTAGTTCTTACTCTGCACGCCGTTGTTGGTGATCGTGAAATCGATAAAGACAACGGTCCCCGTATCGCAGAAAGCGCCCGGGGATGCGGTGAAGAATGGCACGGCACCGAGAACAGTCAGCGAAGTGTCGGATACGGTAACGAAGCAGCCGGTGGCATCCGTCAGATCGACGAGCGGGACGAAGGTATTGGGACTTCGGTAGGTATGGATGGGAGCATGGTTCTGCGAGGAATCGGCGGTGTTGTCGCCGAATTCCAGCGTGAAGGTGGTATAGGGCGGCGGGACGATGGTGAATTGGGCAACGACGGAGTCACAGGCGGTTTTTGGGGTGAAGTTGAAGATCGTTGTGTTCGGATTGGTAAGGTAAACTTTCCGGCTGGTGGAATCAAGACAACCGCCCGGACCCTGGACAACCAGCGTAGCAGTGAAAGTGTCGAGCGCACTGTAGAAGTGTACCGTGCCGGGGGCCAGGGTCGACGTCTGGCCGTCGCCGAATTCCCAGTACAGCGAATCGTAGTATTGGCTGGTGGAATTGAAAATGGTTTGCAGGGGAGTGCAAATCGCGGTTGTATCGGCGATGGTAAAGGAGGCAACAGGGGCTTCGATCTTGATATTTTCCGTTGTATCGGTTGTACAGCCGTATTTGTCGGTAATGCTGAGGGTCACGGGGTAGGTAACGCCGGTGGCAGCCGGGAAGGGATGCTGGGGGTTCTGGGCGGTAGAGTAGCCCGGGCCGGTGCCGTCACCGAAGTTCCAGGAGTAGGTCAGGCCGTAGCCCTCCGAGAGGTTGATAAACGTGGCGGGGGAGTTCGGGCAATAGAAACTGTCGGGCAGGACGAAGATCGCCTGCGGGGAGGTGACCTGAACGGTAACTGGAATGGTGTCGGAGGCCGAGCAGCCTGCATTGTCTACCACTGTTTCGGTTACGGTGTAGAGGCCGGTGTCCGCGTATCGATGGCTGAAGGGTGGGTTGGTGAAGGTTTGCTGTTGGCCGTCACCGAAATTCCAGATAAAGCTGGTGTCGCGGTTGCCGCGGGCGGATGGGGTAGAGTTATCCGTAAAGGTGATGGTGCTGTCGTCGCAGCCACCGGGTGGTGCGGTGAATTTGACGGTGGGCGCGGTTGTTGTTATCGTAACCGGGTTCGACACATACCGGCAACCGTTCTGATCGATGACGGTCAGTGTGGTACTAAACGTGCCTAAACCGAAATGGGTGGTCAACGTGTCTCCTCCCTGGATAAGCTCCCCAGGTCCAAAGGACCAAATATAACCCGCGTTGGGTGTGCCGTATGGTGTGGTTGTCGACGTCGATATCAATGTGAACGGTTGATCGCTGCAAACCGGGTTTGACGAGACGGTGAAGGACGGGTTGATGTTTTCCAGCGTGATTGGTTTGCTCGCAAACGACGTACAGCCTCCATTTTGTATGGTCTCGGTAATGAGATAAGTGCCCTGGCCCGGAAATGTGTGGGCAGGTGGGACAGTATCGGCTGGTGGGGATCCGGTAAACGAATATCCATCGCTCATCGTCCACGTGAATACTAAGGGGGTTAAAGTTGGTTTAAGCAAACTGGAATCCAGGAAAGAGACAGAAAAGTTATTGTTTATCACTGGGCTATTGGCGGAGCAGTTTACGACCATGCCAAAATTGGGGATCGGGGGATTGACAGTTACTACCTGGGAAGTCGTTGTGAGACACCCGTTATTCACCACCGAAAGGAGTACGGTATTATTGCCGATGGAAAGGAATTGGTGTGTAACGGATTGGCCAGTGTCGGTCCGGGCGCCGTCGCCGAAATTCCAGTACCATAGATCGGCGGGCATTGAGGTCGAGGAGAAGCTGACCGCGTTGGCGCCGCAGATCGGACTTGCCGGATTATAGGTGAAAATTGCAGCCGTCGGGTTTCCCACCTGGATGATGTTGCTAAAGGTCTGTGATGCAGAACAGCCGCTGGCGGTTTGGATGGTCAGTGTTATCGAGTAGTAACCGGTCGATGGATATGTAAAGCTGGGGTTTGCTCCGGTCGCGGTGGAGGGTGAGGCCCCCGGTGCGCTCCAACTGTACGCCGTGACGGGGTCTACGGAATTTACCGTATAGGCCGGCGTATATGGCTGGCCCATGCAGGCGCCCTGGCCGATCATGGTGATCGTGGGCGCAGTGATGTTGACGTAATTGCTGAGGGTTGTCGAGCCGGTGCAGCCGGCCGCGGTGGTCGCGGTGAGTGTTACGTTGTAGTTGCCGGTGCTGTTGTACGTATGCGTTGGTGTCGGCACACCGGTAGCGGTTCCGCCATCACCGAATTTCCAGGACCATTGGGTGGGCGCAGGCGTCGTTTGGTCGGTGAACTGCACCGTCAGCGGGGCCTTGCAGGCGCTGACCGGGGTCGCGGTAAAAGTCGGGACGAGCGCTGCGCCGATCGAGATGCTGGCGGTTGTTGTAGTGGTACAGTTGGCATAGGTATTCGTTAGGGTGACCGTATACGTCCCTGCGCTGGTATAGGTATGCGTGACCGCCGAATCATTGGATCCCTGGGACCCGTCGCCCCAGCTCCAGGAGGAGGCAATGGGGATAGGGTTGGTGCCATTTGAAAAGTTGATCGGGGTGTTGATACAGCCCGCTGTGGGGCCAATGATAACGGGGCTGTTAGAAGTCAGGGGTACTGTTTGGGTCAGGGTATCTGCGCAACCCAGGCTGCTCGTGGCGATAAGCGTTACGGGGTAACTGCCGGCGGACGGGTAGGCGATACCGGTGGGGTTGTTCGATGACGAGCCGGTCGGGGCCGCGCCGCCGCCGAAGCTCCAGTTATAGGTCATGGTGCCGGGACCGGCGGTCTGGTTCAGGAAATTGAGCGAGAAGGGTGCGGTGCAGGTGTTGCCCGTTTCGCTCCAGGCAAAATTGGTCTGGACGCCGTTGACAAGACGCAATGTTTTGTAATACGTAACGGAAGAACTGCAGCCGCCGGAGTTGGTCACGGTGAGGCTCACGTTATAGTAACCGGGTTGGGTGTACAAATGGATAGGAGCCGGATCGCTTCCGGATTGACCGTCACCGAAATTCCAGACATAGCTGGTGATCGACCCCTGGCCAGGCTGGGAAAACTGTTGAAATTGGATAGCGGCCGGCGAACAGGCGAGGTGATTAAGGCCAAAGGAGACGGTGGGTGAGGCATAAACGGTGATATAGTTGGAATCCCGGATAGCCGCAGTGCCGGCGGCATTCTTGACGATCAGGGTGACGGTATAGGTACCTGGCGAGTAGAAGCCGACCGTTGGATTTTGTTCATAGGAAATTACGCCATTGCTGAATGACCATGTCCAGGAGGTTGGATTATTGGTGGATTGGTCCGTAAATTTAACCCCCAGGGGGGAGCAGCCTGACGTGACATCGGACGTGAATGCGGCAACGGGCACCTGCGCGCTAGCCACATTCACAAGCAGACAAAAGCAGCTGGCCAGAATGAATAGTTTTCTGTTCAACTAAAGGGTCGTTTAGGTACTTCGATAAAATGCGTGTCAACCGCCGGTTTTGCGGCTGATGGCTAGTGAATAGGAAATTGGGCGGTCTTCGCTAAGATGGTGGATTGCTGGTCTTCGTTAGATGGTGGATTATTGCTTTTTAAGCTGCAAGTAATTCGACATATTGGTGGCGGTATCCGTCCATTGAGCGGAGACGCTGTCCGTATAGCTGTCATCTACATACCAAGTCTCGTTCAGTCGATCGAGCGGGTAACCGGCGCCCGGGAAATCAGAGGTGATTGTCCGGGCGTTAATATTGACCACCCATTCTCCCGGCACGGAATCGGTATTATTCAGGATCCCTGTTACGGTGTTATTTGTGTTAAATTTAAAGACATAGCCGGAAAAGGCTGCGGTAATATTGCTGTCCTGTTGCGTAAAACTGGTAACATACCACAGGCCATTCGTTACATCGGAAATTACAGCCTTCTCTTCCTGGTTCTGGATGATTTTCTTACAAGACACAAGAAGAGTGCCGCATAAAAGGATGAGTAAAAGGTGTTTCATAGTCTCAGATATTTACCTCAAGATACAATACGAGACCTTAAGATCAAAAGTCATAGATTATAACGTATTTTTTTAATAAATAGTCTAAAAAATACCGGATATCAAGGCCGCTGCCGGTGGCTGCCTGGCAGAGCTCTTCGCTACGGAACCGGCGCCCGAAGCGGTGAATATGGGTCCGAAGCCACTCCAGAAGGGCGCCGGTTTGACCTTCCTGCAAGGTTTTGTTGATATTAACATCTTGATTAACAGCAGATTGGTAAAATTGGGCCGCATAGAAGCTTCCCAGACTATAGGTGGGAAAATAACCAAAGCTGCCGTGGCTCCAGTGGACATCCTGGAGGCATCCTGTTTTATCATCCGGAACGTCGACATCCAGCCAGGCGGCATAATTCTCTTTCCAATAGCCCGGGATATCACCGACCTCCAGCGACCCCTCTATGAGACGTTTTTCCAATTCGTAACGGATCATCACGTGGAAGTGGTAGGTGACTTCATCCGCTTCGGTCCGGATAAGGGAGGGGGCGACCTTGTTGATGGCCTTATAAAATAGTTCGAGGCTTACTCCGCCAAGCGGTTGGGGGAAGATCGCTTGCAGGCGGGGAAACACTGGTTTCCACCACGCGAGGCCTCTGCCGACGTTGTTCTCCCAAAGTCTGGACTGGGATTCGTGGATGCCCAGGGATGCAAATTCCCCAAGCGGGAGACCATAATATTCGTCCGGAAGTCCCTGTTCGTAAAGGGCATGACCGGTCTCGTGGATGCAGCTCCAGGTCATGTGATTGAAATTGTGTTCGTCGATCCGGGTCGTGATGCGAACATCCCGGGCGCTGAAGCTGGTGGTAAACGGATGTTCGGAAAGGTCCTGCCGCCCCGCTTCGAAATCGAACCCGAGTTGCCGGATGACGTCGAGACCAAAGTCCCATTGCGCTTTACGAGGAAAGTCGCCGCGCAGGAAGCTGTCGTCGACCTGGGGACGGGCGGCGATGCGGTCGAGGAGTTCTTTCAGCGGCGTACGCACGGTGCTGAACACCTGGTCGAGCAGGGAAGTTGTGCATCCCTTTTCGTAATTGTCGAGCAGTGCATCATAGGGATGATGCCCGTAGCCGGCGAGTTCTGCCTCTTCCCGTTTGAGTGCAACAAGTTCCTGGAGATCGGCTTTGAACAGGGAGAAGGAATTGGCGCTGCGGGCGCGAATCCAGGAATGAAAACTGCGGGAACTGGTTTCGGTGAGGCGGCGGATAAAGGCGGGAGTGAACTTGATTTGTTTGTTATAGTCCTCCCAACTGAGCCCGATATTTCGGCGCTGATCTTCCGCGAGATCTCCGCGTTGATTCAGTTCCCGAAGGAGATCGCCGAGGTCCGGAGCGATCTGGGCTTCATGGGCGACCTCGGCAAGGCTTGCCAGTTGGCGGCTGCGGGCTGCCGCGCCTTTTGGCGGAAGGTAGGTTTCCTGGTCCCATTCGAGCACTGCAGCGGAATACTTGATATCCGCTATTTTTCGCATACGATCAACATAGGCAGCATACAGGTCTGGCGAGGGTTTTGTTAATTCCATTTTAACATTTTATAATTGGGCGGAGCCGAGTTCGCGGTTTACGACCCAAAGGAAGGAAATCGCAGACATTATTGGTGTTGAGACAAAAAAAAACGTGATAATTTAGCTGAATGAACAAATATCGATTTTTCCTTGCCGTCATCTGTTTTTTTCCGCATTTTATTCGTGCCCAGAAGATCGATTCCATGTTGAATATTTATGCCAACAATTATCCGCAGGAAAAGATCTATTTGCAGCTGGACAAGAAAATATACCGGGCGGGCGAAACGGTTTGGTTCAAGGCGAATATTTTTACCGGGGCCGATCCTTCCCTGTTAAGCAGGAATTTCTATGCGGAGCTTTCCGATCCCTCCGGGACGATCCTGCAGCGAAAAATTTATCCGGTCACCGAGTCGAGCACGGCCGGCAACTTCGATCTGCCCTTGACGATCACCAGCAGACATCTGCATTTAAGGGCGTATACGACCTGGATGACCAATTTCGATACCGCCTTTTATTTTGAGAAAGATATCCGGATCTATGATGACAAGCTTGATTCTGCCGGGACGGTAGCGGTCAGTCCGAGAGAGGCAAAGATCCAGTTCTTTCCGGAGGGCGGGGACATGATCGCAGGTGTGGAGACGATGATTGCATTCAAAGCAAACGATCAGTTTGGCCTGCCGGTGGCAGCGAAGGGAGTAATACAGGATCAGAGCGGAAAGGAGCTCTTGTCGTTTGAGTCGATCCACGACGGGATGGGCAAGTTCCTGCTCTCCCCGGACAAGGGGGATTCGTTGACGGCGGTATGGAAGGACGACCAGGGTAACGAACATCGGACCGGGCTGCCTTCGCCAAAGGCGACGGGGGTGGTTTTGCGCGCGATCACGGGAAACCAGAAGATCCTTTTTTCGGTGGCGCGGTCGGCCACCGGCGGCCCCGAATTGAAGCGGCTCACCATTATCGGGCATATGCATCAGCACCTGGTCTACAAGGCGAGGGTCAATCTTGACGATAACTATATGAGCGGCGGCACGATCCCAACCGGGCAGTTACCGAGCGGGGTGTTGGTGTTGACCTTGTTTGACGACAACATGATCCCGGTGGCGGAGCGGGTTGTGTTCGTCAATAACCACGAATATCTGTTCACTCCGGAGCTGTCGGTGCAGATCAAAGGGGTAACCAGGCGGGGGAAGAACAGTCTGGTCATCGATGTGCCGGACACCATCAAGACGAATATGTCGGTGGCGGTAACGGATGTCACGGCAGACGGAGAGTTCCCCGAGGACGATAATATAATTTCCCACCTGTTGCTGACGGGCGAGATCAGGGGGCAGGTACACGACCCGTACTTCTATTTCGCCCGCACGGCGGACAGCCTGACCAATATGCTGGATCTGGTGATGATGACGCATGGCTGGCGGCGGATCAAGTGGGAGGCGCTGGCGAGAGGCCAGGTGCCGGTAATCAAAAATCCGGAGCAGGACTATCTGGCGATGAAGGTGGATGTACTTGGAGTAGATCCATTTAAAATTGCGAAGGATGAGTCGATCAATGTGATCCTGAGCCGGAAGGATTCGACCACGCAGATGTTGTCTGTACCGCATATCTCCGGGACGAGGTTCGGGGTGATGGGGCTTGTCTTTTTCGATACGGTAAGAGCGTATTATATGTTTAATACCAATAAGGCCCTCTCCGATCAGGCAGCGGTGACGTTCAGCAACGGGCTGGTTCGCGCGCCGAAAGCGGCCAGGCCTTTGTTCAACGGATTCGACGGCTGGACGGCAGAAGATTCGGTCTATCTGAAGCGCAACCGGTACATCGCGCAGGAGCGGGCGCGGGTCGAGCCGATCGAGGCGGCGAAGGCCAAACTGCTGACGCCGGTAATTGTCCGGGCGCGAACACAGACGGAAGCGGAAAAACTGGATGCGCGATATACCTCCGGGATGTTTGCCGGTGGCGATGCGTACCAGTTCGATCTCCTGAATGACAACCTGGCGACTGCGTTTCCCGATATCTTTACGTATTTGCAGGGAAAGGTTGCCGGGTTGCAGATCACGACGGGCAGCGGACCCGGCGGCGCGCCGTCGTTAAGTTGGCGCGGAGGCCGGCCGACCCTATACCTGAATGAAATGCAGGTGGACGCGTCGCAGCTGCAAAGCATTTCCGTGCCGGATATCGCGTTCGTTAAGGTGTTCCGGCCCGGATCCGGAATAGGGTTTGGCGGCGGCGGCGGAGGGATCATTTCGGTATATACGAAGAAGGGAGGGGATACGAAGACAAGTGATCCTACCTTCAAAGGATTGCCGCGGGCGCCATTGATCGGTTATTCCATGCCGAGAGAATTCTACACTCCGAACTACCTAGAGAATAACCTCAACAATGAACGGGAAGACCTGCGGACGACGTTGTACTGGAAGCCGTATGTCATGACGGACAGGCAGTCGGAGCGGGTCAACATCGACTTTTTCAACAATGATATCACAAAGAAACTTCGGGTGGTGTTGGAAGGGTTTAATGAAGATGGCAAGCTTACGCATATGGAAACGATCATTCAA
This sequence comes from uncultured Chitinophagaceae bacterium, assembly GCA_963846405.1. GTDB lineage: Bacteria > Bacteroidota > Bacteroidia > Chitinophagales > Chitinophagaceae > Puia. Next base: position 667,691 of record CAWJVU010000003.1, read on the forward strand.
TAACCGCCGGGAGGAAGTTGCGCATGCATAATTCTGAAGTTATCGGTCACCTGGAGATGCTGGCTCCGCCGGCGTACCAGGAGCACTATGACAATTCGGGTCTGCTGACGGGGGATGCGGGCTGGGAATGCAGGGGTATTTTGGTGACGCTGGATGCGACGGAAGAGGTGGTACTGGAGGCAGCGGCGAGGGGATGTAATCTGGTGGTGGCGCATCATCCGATCATTTTCGGCGGGTTGAAGAAGATCACGGGCCGGAATTATGTGGAGCGGGCGGTCATTACGGCCATTAAACAGGATATCGCGATCTATGCTATCCACACGAACCTGGACAATATGCTATCGGGGGGAGTGAATGGGAGGATTGCGGACAAGTTGGGGCTGGAGGGCAGGCGCGTTTTGGTCCCGCGGGAGTCGACGCTTTGCAAACTGGTGTGCTTGGTACCGGTGGCGCAGGTCGAGGAGGTGCGGTCGGCGCTGTGGGGCGCCGGAGCCGGGAATATCGGGAAATATAGCGAATGTAGTTTTGCCGTGGAGGGGATAGGCACTTTCAAGGGGGGAGAGGGGGCGGAGCCCTGGGTGGGGGAGGTGGGGGTGCGGCACTCCGGGAAGGAAGTTCGGCTGGAGGTCATTCTGCCGGTGAATAAAAGCCGGGCGGCGGTCGCGGCGATGGTCGCGGCTCATCCATATGAGGAGGTCGCTTACGACCTGGTGCCGCTGGCAAATGTGCAGCCGGGGGTTGGGGCTGGGCTGGTCGGGGAGTTGCCCCTGCCGATGGAGGAGGAGGCTTTCCTGGAGCAATTGTGCCGGGTGTTCGGGGTACCCGTTGTCCGGCACACGCGGTTGACGGGCGAGCGGGTCCGGCGGGTTGCTGTTTGTGGTGGTGCCGGCAGCTTTCTGATTCCCAGCGCTTTATCTGAGGGCGCAAACTTTTATATCACCTCAGATGTTAAATATCATGAATTTATGGACGCGAATGACCGGCTGGTCATAGCCGATATCGGCCATTTTGAAAGCGAGCAATTTACCGTCGATTTGCTGATTGGCCATTTGCGGGAAAAATTTAGTAATTTTGCGGTCCTTAAATCGGATGTCCGGACAAACCCGGTTCATTATCATGTTGGTGTAAAGTCAATTTAAATTATGTCAAACGTAAAAGAATTCTCTGTTGAGGAAAAGCTCGCCTCTCTCGTGAGCCTCCAAAAAATTGAATCGAAATTGGACGAGTATAAAATCCTGAAGGGTGAGCTACCGATGGAGGTCAGTGATCTGGAGGATGAGATCACGGGACTGCATTCGCGTCAGACAAGGGTAGAGGAGGAGATCAATGGGATACAGGAATTCATCAACCAGAAGAAAGAGGCGATCAAGGAGGCCGATGCGTTGATCAAGAAATATGACAAGCAGAGTCAGAACGTGAAGAACAGCCGGGAATTCGAAGCGATCAACAAGGAGATCGAGATGCAGCAGCTGGAAGTGAAGCTGGCGGAGAAGCATATCAAGGATGCGAATGAGGAGATTGCCGAGAAAGTACAATTGCTTGAGAAGGCCAAGAAAAATATTGCGACGAAGGAGTCGGTGCTGAAGAATAAGAAGGACGAACTGGACAAGATCATCGCGACTACGGAAAAAGAAGAGAAGCATTTCGCGAAACTGTCTAGCGATGCCCGGGAGAAAGTGGAGCCGCGGCTTCTTCACTCCTATGATCGGATCCGTGGCAATTACCGGAACGGGCTGGCGGTGGTGCCTGTGCTTCGGGATGCGTGCGGCGGATGTTTCAATGCGATTCCGCCGCAGCGACAGAGTGAGATCCGGCAGCGCAAGAAGATCATTGTTTGCGAGAACTGCGGCCGTATCCTGGTCGACAATGAACTGAACGACGCCGTAGAAGTCAAGTAAGGTCCGTGATTTTCCGGGTCATCATTTTCGCAGGGTTATTGATCCCGGTTGCCGGATTCGGGCAAAAACATTTCGATTTCAGCCCCGGTTGCCGGGAGGCGTATCGGGCAATCGTGCAATTCGGCTGGATGAGGGGAGCCAAATGCTGGCGGCGGAAAGGAAGCGTGATCCGGAAAATCTGATCCCGGAGTTCCTGGCCAATTACATCGATTTCTTCCAACTTTTTTTTAATGAGGATGCCGCGGAATATCCGGCGATAAAAGTCAGGATAGGGCAGCGGCTCGATCGCATGTCCGAAGGTCCGGACGCTTCACCCTTTTTTCTTTTTACCCGGAGCGTTATTCAATTCCAATGGGCGGCGATCAAGGTGAAGATGGGAAGTAATCTGGATGCGGGGCTTGGAGTTCCGGCGGTCGTTCCTGGAAAGCCAGGCATGCAGGCAAAAATTCCCGGCTTTCGGCCCCGCGCTGATGTTAAGCGGAGCGATGAAGGTGGTAGCGAGCACTATACCCGACGGCTATAAATGGCTAAGTAATTTAATGGGGATCCGGGGAAGTGTCAGGGAAGGGATGGGTGAGCTGGAACAATTTCTCCGGCTGGATGATGAGTGGTCAATGCTATTTCGGGACGAGGCTAATTTCTACTATCTGTATCTGCAGTTTTATATCCTCAACAAACATGAGCAGGTCTTCGCGTATATCCGGCAGCACGGCCTGGATGTGCAGAACAATTACCTCTATGCGTATTTGTACGCCAATCTTTGTTTGAACGATCAGCAGTCGGCCCTGGCCAAGCAGATCATAGACGGAAGGAGCAGGAAAGCGGGATACCTGGATATGCCCGTTTGGGATCTGGAGATGGGATATGCTGCGCTCAATCACCTGGAGCCGGGAACGCCGGTTTATTTGGAGCGGTTTCTCCGGCGGTTCAGGGGCAGGTTCTATGTCAAGGATGCGTTGGAGAAGCTCAGCTGGTATTATTATGAAAAGGGGAACCAGGGGACGGCGGATTCGTTGCGTGCGGAAGTGATCCGGCGCGGCACGGCGGAATCGGATGCGGACCGGCAGGCGCTGAAGGAGGCGCGTAGCGGTGTCTGGCCGGATAAGCGGCTTTTGCAGGCGCGGTTGTTGACGGATGGCGGATACCTGGAGGAGGCGTTGCGGTCGTTGCAAGGCATAAGTACCTCTAGTTTTGCGCGGCCGGAAGAGCGGTGTGAACTGGCCTACCGGCTTGGGCGAATCTATGATGGGCTCGGCAGGAAAGATGACGCGATAGCCGCGTATCTGACCACGATCAAGACGGGCGAGGTACTGCGGGAATATTATGCGGCACGGGCTGCGCTTCAGGCGGCGTACATATATGAGGAGAGGGGAGACTGTGAGCGGGCCATGGAGTTCTTTCAGAAATGTTTGTCGCTGAAAGACCATGACTATAAGAACTCGCTGGATCAGCGGGCGAAAGCGGGAATTGCACGGTGCAGGGGGGAATAAGTTCGGATCCTGTGAGCCCGCCTGTGCCGGAGCTTCGGCGGGTCTGCCATGCCGGGTCCCTGGCAGGCAATGTGGGAATTTTGTGGGGTCGGGAACTCGCGAATTACTTAAATTGGTCCCATGTTACAGCGGATCCAGATTCGGAATTATGTCATTATTGATGAGCTGAGCATCGACTTTTCGGCGCGGATGAATGTGATCACGGGAGAGACCGGCGCGGGCAAGTCAATCCTGATGGGAGCGTTGTCGCTGATCCTGGGGGACCGGGCGGACACGTCGGTGTTGCTGGAGGGTGATAAAAAATGTGTGGTGGAGGGGATTTTTGCAGTTGGTGGCTACGCGGGCGTTTTGGCTTTCTTCCGGGCGAACGATCTGGATTTCGGGGAAGAGGTGGTGATCCGGCGGGAGATAGCGCCGAGCGGGAAATCACGGGCGTTTGTGAACGATACGCCGGTCAACCTGGAGCAATTGCGGAAGCTGGGATCGATGCTGGTCGATCTGCACCGGCAATTCGACACGCTGGAGCTGGGCGAAACGGACTTTCAGCTGGAGGTGCTGGATGCGCTGGCGGGACAACTCGCGGGGGTTGAGGAATACCGGGCGTTGTACCGGGCCTGGCAGTCGGCGGCAAAAGAACTGGCGGCACTGGAGGAGCGGCAGGCACAATCCAACAAAGAACTCGACTACAATAAATTTTTGCTGAATGAACTCAGCGATGCGGGATTCAGGGAGCGGGAGCTGGAGGAGTTGGATCAGGAAGTGAAGCTATTAAGTCATTCGGAGGGGATCAAGACGATGTTGTCCAAAGTCTACAATGAGCTGAAAGAGGGGGAGCAGCCGATTGTGCAGCAGTTACGATCGCTGCAGCAATCGATGGGCGGCTGTTCGGCGTATCATGACGGGTTGAGTGCGCTGTCGGACCGGATGGCTTCGGTTCAGATCGAACTGCAGGATATTGCGGAGGAGGCGGATCACATCAATGAATCGATCAACTATGATCCCCGGCGGATCGAAGCGATCAATGAGCGGTTATCCGTCGGATATAAGCTGTTAAGAAACATGGGCTGCGAACGACAGCGGAGCTGCTGGCACTGCAGGAGAAACTGGAGCTCGGGATGCAGGATTCATTCCAGCTGGGAGAAAGTATTGCGACGTGGGAACGGGAGGTTGCGCGGTTATTGCAGGAGGTAAAAAAGAAGGCGGCGGTTTTGTCGGCGGGAAGGGTTGCGCAGGTACCGGGGCTGGAGGACCGGGTGAACAAATTACTGAAGCAGGTGGGGATGCCGAATGCTCGGCTACGTATCGTGGTGGAGGCTTGCGAGGTGGATGGTCGGGGAGCGGACCGGATCGAATTCCTGTTCGATGCGAATAAGAGCAACCGGTTCGAGCCGATACGAAAAGTAGCGTCCGGCGGGGAGCTGAGCCGCCTGATGCTATGCATCAAATCGCTGGTAGCCGAATCGATCGATCTGGCGACGCTGATATTCGATGAGATCGATACAGGGATCTCGGGCGAGGCAGCCAGGCAAGTGGGAATCATTCTGAAAGGGTTGGCGAGGAAGCGGCAGGTCATTTGCATCACGCATCAACCGCAGATTGCCGGGAAAGGCGATGCGCATTATTTTCGTTTATAAGGAGGTGAAAGGAGAGGCGATAAAGACCCGGATCCGGTTGTTGGGGCAGGAAGAACGAATCACGGCAATTGCGCGGATGCTGAGCGGCGAGAAGCCGACTGCCGCGGCGTTGGAGAATGCCCGGGAAATGGTGATGTCATGAAGGTGCGGGCGTTGCTGATATTGCTGGTTCTGATCGTGCAATGGTTGTGCCGCTGTATTTATCTCTATCGCGGGCTGCTTCGATTTATACGTCCCCGGGAATCGGCAGCCAGATTCTTTCTTTTTCTTTTTGCTGTCTTCGTATTGATTGTGCTTTACACGATTATTATAGTCGGGATCGTGTTGCGCATTTTCCCACGTTGAAATTGGGTGGCAAGTTCCATTAACCGGGAAAATGAAAGAAAAGCTGCGTAATATGGTAAGCGCCCCCAGTTTCCGGCCGACCGGGGTTTAGAGTATTCGGGTAATCTCCTATATTTGGCGACAAATAAATTCAATCTATGGCATACAACCTGCTTAAAGGGAAAAAGGGAATCATATTCGGGGCGTTGGATGAGCGGTCGATCGCCTGGCGGACGGCGTTGAAGTGTCACGAGGAGGGTGCGCAACTGGTGTTGACGAATGCGCCGGTGGCGTTGCGGATGGGAGAGATCAATAAGCTGGCGGAGGCCGTGAAAGCGCCGGTGATTGGTGCGGATGTAACGAATATGGATGACCTGAAGAAATTGTTTGAAGAGTCCATGAAGCATTTCGGGGGCGGGATCGATTTCATCCTGCATTCGATCGGGATGAGCCTGAATATGCGGAAGGGGAAGAGTTATACAGAGATCGATTATGAATGGAATAAGAAGACGCTGGATATTTCGGCGATGTCCTTGCACCGGGTGTTGAGGACGGCGTGGGATCTTGATGCGTTGAATGAGGGAGCGAGTGTGGTGGCGCTTACGTATATTGCGGCGCAGCGGGTTTTTCCGGATTACAATGAGATGGCGGATGCCAAGGCGTTGCTGGAGAGTGTGACGCGGAGTTTCGGTTATTATTATGGGGTGAAGAAAAAGGTGCGGGTCAATACGGTATCGCAGTCGCCGACGCGGACGACGGCGGGTAGCGGGGTGAAGGGTTTTGATGGGTTTATTACGTATGCGGAGAAGATGAGTCCGTTGGGGAATGCATCGTCGGATGAATGTGCGGGCTACTGTGCGGTTTTGTTCAGCGATCTGACGAAGATGGTGACGATGCAGAATCTCTTCCATGACGGGGGATTTTCGTTTACGGGGGTTACCGGAGGCGGTGATCAATCAGATGGAGAAATAGGCGGGACCGGGTGGCGGAGGGATTGTGAAGACATGGATTCAGGGTGGTGACCGGACGGGCAGATGTTTGAGCGGGGAAGAGGCGGAGGTTTTGTTTAATGTGTAAACTGTTGATTAGTATTCGTCTTCGTTGAAAAAGAAGTCCTCCTGAGAAGGGTAGTCCGGCCAGATGTCGTCGATGCCTTCATAGATCTCGCCTTCGTCTTCCAGTTCCTGCAGGTTCTCGACCACTTCGATCGGTGCACCGGAGCGAATGGCGTAGTCGATCAATTCATCTTTGGTAGCCGGCCAGGGGGCATCTTCCAGGTAGCTGGCTAGTTCGAGGGTCCAGAACATCAGTGCAATTTTCCGCAAAAGTAATTTTTAAAACGAAACCACCAAATAACAGTTGAAATTTAACTCGATTTTGATATGCTAAGGGCCAGGGGGATACAAAAATATTACGGCAATTTATGGGTACTGAAAGGGGTGGATGTGGACATCGCGAAAGGGGAGATCGTGAGTATTGTCGGGCCTTCGGGATGTGGGAAGAGCACGCTGCTGCATATCCTGGGAACGCTGGATGAAGCGATGGAGGGCAGGATCGTATTGCAGGACAAGGAGATCCATACGTTAAAGGGGGAGGCGCTGGCGGTCTTTCGTAATCGGCATATCGGCTTTGTCTTCCAGTTCCATCATTTATTACCGGAATTCTCTGCCTTGGAGAATGTGTGCATACCCGGGTGGATCGCGGGTTTCCGTAAGAAGGATGTTGAGCAGCGGGCGGTAGAACTGCTGCAGAACCTTGGGGTTGGGCATCGGATGGAGAACAAGCCGGGGGAGTTATCGGGCGGGGAGCAGCAGCGGGTGGCTGTGGCGAGGGCATTGATCAATCAACCGGATATTGTCTTTGCGGATGAACCCACGGGTAATCTGGATACGGCGAATGCAAAAGAACTGCATCAGTTCTTCTTCGATCTCCGGCAACAGTTCAGGCAGACGTTTCTGATCGTGACGCATAATGAGGAATTGGCGACGATGAGCGACCGGGTATTGCATATGAAAGATGGGCTGATTGTGCATGCTTGAGCAGGCGGGATACAGGCTGGCGCCGACTACGTGCGAGGCCGCCAGGGGATCTCGGGGACGAAGAGACATGGGCGGTGTAGCGGGCCAGGACGAAGAGGTAATCGCTGAGGCGATTGAGGTAGCGAAGTACAAGAGGTTCAACGAATAAGTCTTCTTCCTGTAAACGGACGCAAGCGCGTTCGGCGCGGCGGCAGACGCATCGGGTGATGTGGGCCGTAGAAACGGCTATGTGCCCGCCGGGAAGGATAAAGGAATGCATCGGAGGCAGTTCGGTCTCCATCCGATCGATCTCTTTTTCCAGTAACCGGATATCTTCTTCTTTCAGATCGGGGATATTAAGACGAGGTTCTTTGTCGGGATCGCAGGCAAGGGAGGAGCCGATGGTGAAGAGCCGGTCCTGGATTTCATTCAGGAGGGGCGTGGCGCAGCCCGCGGCGTTAAGGTGGTCAGCGAGCAATCCTATAAATGAATTCAATTCATCTACGGTCCCGTAGGCCTCGATCCGGAGATGGCTTTTGGGGACTTCTGTGCCGCCGATGAGCCCGGTGGATCCTTTGTCGCCTGTTTTGGTATAAATCTTTGAGGCCATTGTTATGCGGGTTGGAGGCTGCGGAGGCGGTCGCTTTCGATCAACCGTCGCGGAGGCGGACGATCCGGTGGGCGTAGTTGGCGATATCTTCTTCGTGTGTGACGAGGACGACGGTATTTCCTGAAGCCTGGATGGAACCGAAGATATCCATGATCTCGATGGAGGTTTTGGTATCGAGGTTGCCGGTGGGTTCATCGGCCAGGATGAGAGAAGGATTATTGATCAGGGCTCTGGCGATGGCTACGCGCTGGGCATTGGCCGCCGGAAAGCTCGTTTGGCTTGTGGTGGCTGCGGTCGGCCAGACTGACCTTCTCCAATACGGTCATCGCTCTTTCGAGGCGTTCGCGGCGCGGGACGCCGGCGTAGACCAGGGGAAGCGCGACATTCTCGGCCGCTGTAAGCCGGGGCAGCAGGTTAAATTGCTGGAAGACAAAGCCGATCTCGATATTGCGAACGTCGGCGAGGTCGTCGTCGGACATTTTGCTGACGTCCTGGCCATTGAGGATATAGGCGCCGTCTGTCGGCGTATCGAGGCAACCGAGGATATTCATCAGCGTACTTTTACCCGAACCGGAAGGGCCCATCAGCGCTACGTATTCATTCTTGAAGATAGTTAGGGAAACGCCTTTGAGGACAGGAAGGGCTTGTTTGCCCATGAAATAGCTTTTATGAATATCTTCCAACTGGATAATCGGATGGCCCGGTTCAGGGTTACGGATCAGGTCGGCGATATTCGAGACAATCTTGACACTCATGATTTGCGTATGACTTTCGGTACTTTGAAATAAGTGCCGTCGGTAGCCGGGGCATTGGACAGGGCGGCGGCGCGGTTAACCGAACCGCCCGGGGATATCATCTCGCAGGACATTGGTTTCGGAGCTCATGTGCAGGAGGGGCTCGACACCGGTGGTATCCAGTTCGCCCAATTTTTCCACGAAACCGGATCATCCGCTGGAGGTCTTTGCGGATCGCTTCTTTTTCAGCGGCGCTGAATTCCAGCCGGGCGAGGTTGGACAGGTTATCGATCAATTCGTCGGTTACTTCCATGCAGGTGCTTTGGGACAAAAATAGCTATCTTCGCGCTTCTTATGGACAAAAAAGGGCGAAATCGTTATGAGCGGTATCCGGCCTACGGGGTTTCTTCATCTGGGGAACTATTTCGGCGCCGTACGGAACTATGTAAGGATGCAGGAGAGCTATACGTGTTACTTCATGGTGGCTGACTGGCATGCGCTGACGACCCTGACGGAAACCAAAGAGCTTAAGGGGCATGTCCGGCGGGTGATGGCGGAAAATATCGCCTGCGGTCTCGATCCGGATAAGGTGCGCCTTTTATTGTCAGAGCCATGTGCCGGAGACGGCGGAGCTTTATCTTTTACTGAATATGCTGGCGTATAAGGGAGAATTGGAGAAAACCCCTACTTTCAAGGATAAGGTACGGTTGCAGCCGGACAATGTGAATGCGGGATTGTTGACTTATCCGGTGCTGTAGTCGGCGGATATCCTGTTACAGCGGGCGAAGCTGGTGCCGGTGGGAAAAGACCAGGAGCAGCATCTGGAGATCAGCGCGGAATTTTGCCAACCGGTTCAATCAGTCGCTATGGGGAGGTATTCCCCGAGCCATATGCTTTCAATTTCGGGGAGGCGTTGGCCAGGGTGCCGAGTCTGGATGGGGCGGGAGGGAAGATGAGTAAGTAGTGAAAATCAGAATGCGACTTTGTATCTGGCGGATAGTGATGAGACGATCCGTCTAAAAGATCATGAAGGCGAAAACGGAGAGTGGCGGCGTGGGGGGCGAAGAATGCCGGAGGCTGTACGCGAATCTGTTCTTACTGCTGCGAATTGGTGGCGGTCTCCGGACTTGTCCGGAAATTTGAGGCGGATTATGCAGACGGGGACGATCCGATATGGGGATATGAAAAAGGAGCTGGCGGAGGGGATGGTGGCTTTTATCGGGCCGATCCGGGAGAAGGCGGAGGCGATCCGGAATGATGAGCCGTATTTGCGGCGGGTGATGGAGCAAGGGGCTGACAAGGCGCAGGGCGAGCGCGCAGGAGACGTTGAAGCTGGTGCGGGAGGCGATCGGGTTGAACTATTACTAATGACCGACTGAAAAATACCATGTCAAAGAAGAAGACCAAACATATTGCTGTAGCCGGGAATATCGGGGCCGGCAAGACGACGTTGACGGAAATGTTAAGCAAGCATTATCGATGGATACCGCAATTCGAAGACGTCGATCACAATCCTTATCTGAACGACTTCTATGAGGACATGCCGCGCTGGAGCTTCAATCTGCAGATCTTCTTCCTGAATACGCGGTTGAACCAGCTGTTGGAGATCCATTCGGGGACGGAGACGGTCATCCAGGACCGGACGATCTATGAGGATGCGCATATTTTTGCGCCCAATCTGCATGAGATGGGGTTGATGAGCAAGCGGGATTACAACAATTATTTTCAGTTTTTTCAGACATTGAAGCGGATGGTGCAGCCGCCGGACCTGCTGATCTATTTGCAGGCCAGTGTGCCGACGCTGGTGGCGCAGATCCAGAAACGGGGACGGGAGTATGAGGAGAATATCCGGCTGGACTATCTGAAACGGCTGAATGATTTTTACAATAAGTGGATCGAGGGGTATAAGGAGGGGCCGTTCTTGATCGTGGATATCGATAAAAATAAGTTTCCGGAGAATGAGGAGCATTTGGGGGAGATCATTACGCGGATCGATTCGCAGTTGTATGGGTTGTTTTGAGGTGGAGGGGCGCTTCGGCAGGTAGGAAATAAAAAACCCCATCAAGCCGTTGATGGAGTTAGTTTTGGCAAACAATCGTAGACCTTATTGAAAATTGTGCCCGCCAAGTTCTGGATTTTATTTTAGAATTCTGCGTTTTTCTTTAACTTTTTTTTACTTTTTGCATTACGGGGGGCCATTTTCTATGGACGGACGCTTTGGCCGCCTGGACGGAGTGGTGCAGCGGCATGGATCTCGGGGGAGGCGATTTCCTTCGCATATTTCTGAAAATTCGTTGTAAACCAATCGGCCAGGTGGCCTGCCATCTCATCGTAGGCGGTGAGGGAGGGCCAGGTATTCCGTGGGTTGAGGAGTTCCGCCGGGACGCCGGGGCAAGTGGCAGGGATGGCCATCCCAAAAACAGGATGGGGGTGATATTCCACTTTATCGAGGGCGCCTTCAAGGGCGGCGGTGATCATGGCGCGGGTGTAAGAAAGTTGGATCCGGCTGCCCTGGCCGTAGGGCCCGCCGGACCATCCGGTGTTGACCATCCAGACCTTTACGCCGTGCTGTTTGATCTTCCGGCCAAGCAGTTCGGCGTAGCGGCCGGGGTGCAGGGGGAGGAAAGGGGCGCCGAAGCAGGCGCTGAAGGTGGGTTTGGGTTCGGTGATTCCCGTCTCGGTGCCGGCCACTTTTGCGGTATAGCCGGAGATGAACTGGTACATGGCCTGACCGGGGTTGAGCCGGGAGATCGGGGGCAGAACGCCATAGGCGTCGCAGGTCAGGAAGAAGATATTAGTCGGGAACGGGGCCGACGGAGGGCTCGAGGGCGTTGTCGATATAGGAAAGCGGATAGGAGACGCGGGTATTTTCGGTGAAAGAGCCGTCGTCGAAATTGATCCGGTCGGTGCCGGGATAGAATTTGACATTCTCCACGAGTGCGCCGGGGCGGATAGCGTGATAGATCTGCGGGTTCCTTGTCCTCCCGAAGGTGGATACATTTGGCGTAGCAGCCGCCTTCAAAATTGAAGATATTGTCTTCGGTCCACCCGTGTTCGTCGTCGCCGATGAGCCGGCGGCCGGGGTCGGCGCTAAGGGTGGTCTTGCCGGTGCCGCTCAGGCCGAAGAAGATGGCGGTGTCGCCTTTTGGGCCTTTGTTGGCGGAGCAGTGCATGCTCAGGACGCTACGATCGCGGGGCAGGAGGAAATTGAGGATGGTAAAGACGGATTTCTTGATCTCGCCGGTATAGGCGGTGCCGGCCAGTACGATAAGGCGGTGGCGGAAGGAGATGACGATGGCGGTGGAACTGCGGGTGCCGCATTCGGCGGATTCAGGTAGAGGCCGGGGGCGGCCAGGATCTGCCAGTCGGGGCGGAAGTTGTCGAGTTCTTCTTCTGTGGGGCGGAGGAACATATTATAGGCGAAGAGGTTGCCGGAAGGGGTCTCATTGATGACCCGGATATTGAGGCGATGACGCGGGTCGGCGCAGACATAACAATCGCGGACGAAGAGCTTCGGGCTGCTTGGTTCAGCCAGGCGGTTACGGCGGTAAATATGCGATGAAAATAGGCCGGGTCGATGGGTTGGTTGAAGTCGTTCCAATGGACGGAGTCGGCGGTGATTTCGTCTTTGACGATATACCGGTCTTTGGGGCTGCGGCCGGTGAAGGCGCCTGTGCGGATGACGAGTGCGCCGGTATCGTCCAGCACTCCTTCCTTGCGACGAAGGCAATGCCGGGCGAGGTCTTCCGGCGGGAACTGAAAGTGGATGGAATCGGAGATACGCAGACCGAGACGGGTAAGGCTGTCCGTCGGGAGTGCAATGACAGGCACTGGCATAGAGGCAATCGTTTGTTTAGCGCAAAGCTAAAATTATTTTTTTCATTAGCAAGCAGTAAACAGGGGCTGAATTTGATATTATCAAATTTTTGATGGGGCGTTAGTTAAGATTTGGTTAATGACTAACGAACGTTAGTTTGAGGCTATCGGAATAAAACGCCTATTTGGTAATCATTCAATAAATCTTGAAATTTGGTTCGACGTTAAAATCGACAGGACATGAAATATTATCCAGAGGTACCGGAGTTGTTCACTGAAAACCGGGTGCGGTTTGCTGCTGCGCTGGAGCCGGGTTCCATTGCCATTTTTGTGAGCAATGATGAAATGCCGTCGAATGGGGATGCGCATTATCCTTTCCGTCAAAGCAGCGATCTGTTTTGGTTATCGGGTATCGTGCAGGAGGACAGCATGGTCATTCTTTTCCCGGAGCATCCCGATCCGCGATACCGGGAGGTATTGGTGTTGGTGCGGCCGAATGAGGTGAAGGAGAAATGGGATGGGCGGCGGCTGCGGGCGGAGGAGGCCAGGAGGATCTCGGGGATTGCCACGGTGGTTTGGCTGGACAACCTGGAGTCGCTGTTGCAGCAATGGATATATCCTGGCGGATCATATTTATCTCGGGTCAAATGAGAATGATCGGCAAAGCGGGCCGTTGAATACGCGGCAATACCGGTATATCCAGGAGATGAAGGAGCGGTTTCCGTTACACGAATACCGGCGGTCGGCCCGTATCCTGCGGGGGCTTCGGGCGGTCAAGACGGCGCGTGGAAGTAGCGTTGATGCAAGAGGCGGCCGATATTACGGGAGCGACGTTCCGGCATTTGTTGTCCTTTATCAGACCCGGGGTGATGGAATATGAGGTCGAGGCGGAGATCTGGCGTGGGTTTTCTGTCGCGGCGTTCGACGGGCCCGGCGTATGAGAGCATCATCGCTTCGGGTGACCGGGCGAGGACGCTGCATTATATTTCGAACAATGGTGAGTGCAGGGGTGGGGAGCTGGTGTTGATGGATTTTGGCGCCGCATACGGGGGATATAATGCAGACATGACGAGGACGGTGCCGGTGAACGGCCGGTTTTCTGCGCGGCAGAAGGAGGTTTACGATGCAGTGCTTGCGCTGCATCGACATGCGAAGGGGTTGTTGAAACCGGGGATCAGCCTGGCGCAATATGGCAAGGCGATGGGGGAGCAGGCAACGGAGGTGTTGATGGGGATCGGGTTGCTGACGGACGGCGGAGGTCGGGATCAGACGCCGGAGAACCCGGCATATATGAAGTATATGTATCATGGAGTGTCACATCATCTGGGGATCGATGTACATGACCTGGGGCCGCGTAATGGGCCACTGCAGGAAGGGATGGTGTTGACGGTTGAGCCGGGGATCTATATTGAGGAGGAGCAAATGGGGATCCGGATCGAGAATGATGTTTGGATCAGGTCAGAAGGGAATATCGATCTGATGGAGAAGGTGCCGATCACGACGGAGGAGATCGAAGGGTTGATGAATAAGCGATAATTAACGAAATAAAAATGTAATTTTCGAGGCATGAAAATCATTCCTAACCTGTTCACGTTACTGAATTTGTTCTTTGGCTGTCTCGCGGTGATCCTTATCCTGCAGAATGGGATCACGGCGCTGGATAATCCGGATGGGAGCGGGCTGCAGTTTATCGGGATGCCGGAGAAGACGGCGCTGGCATCTATCTTTATCGGGCTGGCGGCGTTGGTAGATTTTCTGGATGGATTAGTGGCGCGGTTATTCAAGGCGACGAGCCCGCTGGGGAAGGAGTTGGATTCGCTGGCGGATGTGGTCAGTTTTGGCGTGGCGCCGGGGATGATCCTGTATCAGTTGTTGCGGTTGAGCTGGGCGGCGCAGGCGAATGGGCTGGATGTGTCGGTAGGATGGTTGTTGCCGGCGTTGCTGATCCCTTGTGCGGCGGCGTACCGGCTGGCGCGTTTCAATATCGATGATTCGCAGCAATATGGGTTCAAGGGTGTTCCGACGCCGGCGGCGGGATTGCTGATCGCGTCGTTGCCGTTGATCTCGTGGTATACGAACAGCCGGTTGGTTGAGACGGCGTTGCTGAATAAGTGGGTGTTATATGGGTTGATCCTGGTGGTGGCGTATCTGATGATCAGCAATCTTCCGCTGATGGCGATAAAATTTAACAATTCTTCGTTGCGGAGCAATATGCCGAAGATCATTCTTGTGGTGCTGGCGATCATTGCGGCGATATTCCTGCGATGGCTGGCGGTTCCGGTGGTATTTGTTTTCTACATTATTGTATCTTTGGCGTTTCAAAAATAAGACCACATGAATTTTGCTGTTCAGGTAAAAGTTATGCCATTGAAGGAGTTGCTGGATCCGCAGGGAAAGGCGGTGATGGGTGGGCTTCAGAGCCTGGGTCTGCGCAATGTCAGGATGTACAGGATCGGGAAGAGCATTTACCTGCAGATCGAGGCGGGTTCGGCGGAGGAAGCGCGGCAGGTGGCGGAGGAAGCGGGGCGAAAGCTGCTGGCGAATCCGGTCATGGAGTACTTCGAGATCAGTTGTAAATTAATATTATTGTTTTGCTCTATATTGTTCCTTCTCCCATTGGTAATCTGCAGGATATTACGCTTAGAGCTTTGGAGGTGCTGAAGAAGGTGGATCTGGTCCTGGCGGAGGATACCCGGAATTCCTCCCGGCTGTTGAATCATTACCAGATCATCAAACCGCTCTCGCCGTATCATCAGCACAATGAACACAAGATCCTGCACCATTTGGCGGACCAGCTGCTACAGGGGAAAAAGATGGCATTGATCACGGATGCGGGGACACCGGGGGTTTCCGATCCGGCTTTTCTGTTGGTGCGGGAATGTATCCGGATCGGGGTCGGGGTGGAATGTTTGCCGGGGGCGACGGCTTTTGTGCCGGCGCTGGTCAACAGCGGGCTGCCGATGAACCGGTTTGTGTTCGAGGGTTTTCTGCCGCCGAAGAAGGGGCGGCAGACGGTGCTTCGGCAATTGGCGACGGAGGAAAGGACGATGGTTTTTTATGAATCGCCGCTCCGGCTGGTGAAGACGATGACGGAGATGATGGTATATTTCGGGGAGGAACGAAATTGTAGTGTGAGCCGGGAGCTGACGAAGGTGTTCGAGGAAAACCGGCGGGGTTCGTTGCGGGCGGTATGCGAGCATTTCGGGAGAAGGGGGTGAAGGGGGAGGTGGTAGCTGGTTGTGGAGGGGGCGGCGCGGGGCGGAGGCGGAGGACGGCGGTAGGGAGAGGGAGGAGTGGAGAGGGAGAAGAGGGAGAGGGGATGGAGACGGAGGAAGAGGGACGAAGGTGAGGAGGATTTGTAATCTTTAAAACATGTTGATATGAAGAAGATCGTTTTTTATTGCCTGTTGTTAGGCGGATTGTTGATGCTATGCTCCGGCTCATGCGCAGCTGAGAACTTTACCCTCGGCGGTGACCGATTCCTTTAAAGCCAAATATCCCAGCGCGACGCAGGTGAGCTGGTCCGATAAGCTTGAGCTATTGGCAGGTCAGCTTTTACTGGGTTCGGATGCGCTGACGGCGAAGTTCAAGAATACGGGGGAATGGCAGTCGGCGATGAAGAGGATCGCGCAGACGAGTCTGCCTGCCGAGGTGCAGGATGGTTTCTCCAAGAGCTTGTATGCCGATGGTGACTGGAGGGTGTCGACGGTGGAGGTGCTTTATCTGCCCGGGGATGTGACGCAGTATGCGGTGCAGGTCGAGAAGAGCCAGTTCCAGAAAAAGAATCTGTTGTTCAACAGCAATGGGCGGCTGATCAAGGAAAATGCTGCTTTATAAAATCAGATAGCAATCATGATAAAAAAGTTCGTTCTTTTAGGGCTGGCGGTCTGCCTGGCATTCGGGCAGGCATCGGCGCAGCCGGATCGCTGGCAGCAGCGGGTCAAGTATACGATGAATGTAGAGATGGATGTTCAGACGAACCGGTTTACGGGAACCCAAACGCTTGCCTACACGAATAATTCCCCGGATACGCTTGACCATGTTTTTTATCACTTGTACTGGAATGCGTTTCAGCCGGGCAGTATGATGGATACGCGCAGCCGGGAGCTGGGTAAGATCACCTATAATGCCGGCCGGCGCGGTGGTGAGCAGCAGGACTGGGACCCGCGGGTACAGGGACCGGATCCTGAACCTGAAGCCGGATGAGATCGGCTATCAGAAGGTGTTGTCGCTGTCGATGAACGGGGTGCCGCAAGCCTTATAGGTGGACGAGACGATCCTGAAAGTAAAGCTGACTAAGCCGATCCTGCCGCATACCACGGTGGTCTTCCAGATGCAGTTCGAGGCGCAGGTACCCTTGCAGGTCCGGCGGAGCGGCCGGGACAATCCGCAGACGGGGGTCCGGTATTCGATGAGCCAATGGTATCCGAAGATGTGCGAATATGATTATGAAGGCTGGCATCCGACGCCTTATGTGGCGAGGGAATTTTATGGCGTGTGGGGAGATTATGACGTAACGATCTCCATCGACAAGAGCTATCTGATGGGTGGAACAGGATATCTGGTCAATGCGGCGCAGGTCGGATATGGATATGAGGCCCCGGGAACGAAGGTGGTGCGGCCGGCAGGGGACCGGTTGATCTGGCATTTCGTGGCGCCGAATGTCCACGATTTCATGTGGGCGGCCGATCCGGAGTTCAAGCACCTGGTGCGCCGGGTGCGCGACAGGATGGTGATCAATGTTATTTATAAAAACAAGGACAATGATCCGCATGTGGATACCTTATGGACTAACCTGGCGGATGCGGCGGTGATCGTGCTGCCGTATATCGAGAAGACTTTTGGGCCCTATCCGTGGAAGCAATATTCGTTTGTGCATGGCGGCGACGGTGGGATGGAATATCCGATGGCGACGCTGCTGGCGGGCCCGGGTGTCGGCGGCGCATTCCATGAATGGATGCACAGCTGGTATCAGGGGATGATGGGGACAAATGAGTCGGAATATGCCTGGATGGATGAAGGGTTCACGAGCTATGCGGAGCACCGGGTGACCGCATGGTATCACCGGGAGATGACTGAGGCATGCATCCCGGAGGACAAGCATTGGCAGCAGATCCTGGACAGGCAAGATGAGGCGCAGCTGCCGGTGGACCATGCGTGTAGCATACAGTCAATATTTCATGCTGGTGAAGAGCGGGCTGGAGGAACCGTTGACGACGCATGCCGACCATTTCAATACCAATTTCGCGTATAGTATTGCAAGCTATTCAAAAGGGGAGATGTTCCTGGAGCAGCTGGGCTATATCACGGGCGAGGACGTCAGGGACAAGATCCTGCAGGAGTATTACCGGTTGTGGCGGTTCAAGCATCCGAATGCGAATGATTTCATGCGGTGTCGCGCAGAAGGTAAGCGGCATGCAACTGGATTGGTATAAGGAATACTGGGTGAATACAACCAAGACGATCGACTATGGGATCGACAGCCTGTGGGAGGACAACGGGAAGTCGAAGATCCGGCTGAAAATGGTCGGCAATATGCCGATGCCGATCGATGTGGTGGTCAGTATAAGGATGGTAGTAAGGAGATGGCGTATATTCCGCAGTATTTTATGTTTGGGGAGAAGCCGGTGGAGGATGCGAGCATCCGCGCACGACGTTTGAGCCCTGGAAATGGACGAGCCCGACGTATACTTCGAGTTGAACCGGCGGCTGCTGGATATCAAGTCGGTGGAGATCGATCCGACGCAGCGGATGGCGGATGTGGACCGAAAAAATAACAAACTGGAGTTAAACTGGTAGGGGGAAAGTAAGATAGTGACGCCCGATCCGGAGGATCGGGCGTCATGGTTTAGCTAACGGCCGTAGAATTTATTGATGGCTTCGACCCGGTTGTTGACGTGCATCTTTTCATAAATATGATACACATGTTTGCGTACGGTCTCCTGGCTGATGAAGAGTTTGGCGGCAATCTCCTTGTATAGCATGCCGCGGGCGAGGAGTTCGAGGATCTCGTTTTCGCGGTTGGAAAGGATACTGATTGACTTGGCGGCGGTAGTACGTATCGGGGGTATCGGCGGTTTTTGACTGGAAGGCGTTTACGACTTTGCGGGCGATCTGGCTGCTCATGGGGGCGCCGCCTTCGTAGAGTTCGCGGAGGGCATCAAGCAGTTTGCCGGGAGCGGTCTTCTTCAGGATATAGCCATTGGCGCCGGCTTTGAGGGCTTCGAAGATCTTCTCGTCCTCTTCGTAGATGGTGCACATCATAAAAAGGATCTCGGGGTGTTGTGGTTTGAGCTGGCGTACGCAGTCGATTCCGCTTTCGCCGTCGCCGAGGTTGATGTCCATCAGGACTACGTTGGGTTGAACGAGGGGAATTTTTTGCAAGGCGGTCTCCGCGTCGCCGAAAGACCCTGCGAGTGTATATCCTTCCGCCATCAGAATGATCTGTTCGAGCGCAGAGCGGATGTCCTTGTTATCATCTACTATGCATACAGAGATAGTCATGAGGTAAAGGTCCGATGCTTTGGGCAATTGGAAATACCATTTTGTGGTAGTTTTTGGGGTTTCCGGGTAATTTGAGCTGGCGTGCAGGGGTGGGAATGAACCGGTGGGAGTGTGGCGGGGAGAGGGGAGGCGCGGCGTGGAGAGGAGGGGCAGGGGAGGAGCGGCGCGATGTGACGTGCGGCCTAATAGGGTACTTGTATAAGATATTTTTCCTGAAAATATTCCCGGTCGAAAAGTTGATAAATCTCAATAATACGGGGATGGAGGCCGCTGGATGAAATTTCGGCGGCGAGGTCGCCGCCTTTGAGGGAGATGAGACCGGATGGAATCGGGATCGGTGGAGTTGAGGTCAGCGGGAGGTCTGTGCCGGATTTACGCAGGAGGGGGCGGGACCAGGTCCAGAGATCTTTGAGCGGGGCGACGGCGCGGGAGACGGCTGACGTCGAATTTGCGGTCTTTGATATCTTCGGCGCGGATATGCGCGGTGGTGACATTGGTCAGACCGATGGCGGCGGCGATGGCATCGACAACCTTTATTTTTTTGCCGATGCTGTCGACAAGGTGGAATTGGGTTTTGGGGAAAAAGATGGCCAGCGGGATACCGGGGAAGCCGCCGCCGGTTCCGATATCGATCACTTCCATGTCCGGCTGGAAGTCGAAGGCGGCGGCGATGGCGAGGGAATGCAGGATATGCTTTTCGTACAGGCTGTCGATGTCTTTGCGCGAGATGACGATTGATCTTCGCGTTCCATTCTTTGTAGAGATCATCCAGTGCGGTCAGCTGTCTGATTTCCCTGGGTGAAAAATCATCGAAGTACTGCCGCACTATTTCCAGCTGGCCCGGGGTTTTTTCCATATCACGGATGAAAAGATTATGTAATATGGGAACATCCAGATATCGAGCAGCCACCACCAGGGGAAGAGGTCTTCTTCGCCGAGGCGGTGCATGGCTTTTTGGAAAATAAATCCCTGGACGATGAGGCGGACGCCGAAAACGGCGAGGGCCAGTCTCCAGTCGAAGAACAGGCTGACGATCAGGAGGGGATAGAACAGGAAATAGGATCGCTGCGTATAGGCTGAGGAGGAATTTGTGCCGCGGCTTGTAATATTTTGCGGTGCTATAGTGCCGGGTTTTTTGGCGGAACCATTCGCCGAAGGATTTTTTGGGCTCCGACAACATAAAGGTGTCGGGGTCGATGACGATGGCGGTATTCTTATTGGTGGCCACTTTATTGATAAAGAGGTCGTCGTCGCCGCCGGGGATATGGTTGATGGCGGAGAAGCCTTTATTGCGGAGGAAGACCGCTTTTTTATAGGAGAGGTTACGGCCGACGCCCATGTAGGGAACACCGGCGAGCGCATAGGAAAAGTATTGCAGCGCGGTATGAAAGGTATCGAACCGGATGATTTTGTTGAGGAAGCCGGGCCCTTTCTTGTATGGGCTATAGCCGAGCACGACCTCGATCCCGTCGCTATAGCCGTCCTGCATCTTCTGCATCCAGAATTCGCTGGCGGGCATGCAATCGGCGTCGGTCAGGAGGACGATCTCGTGACGGGATTCCTTGATGCCCATGCTAAGCGGGTATTTCTTGCCGGGGATGCCGAGCGCTTCGTGTTCCAGGTTAACAATATGAAGTCCTTTGAATGTCTTTTTGAATTCATCGAGGAGGAAGCGGGTATCGTCCTGGCTGTTGTGATTGACGACGATCACTTCATGCGTAGTTGGGATAGGTCTGGACGAGGGTACCCGGGAGGTGGGTGACGAGGCGGGCGGCTTCGTCGCGGGCGCAGATGATGACGCTGACGGGGTGTTGTTGGGATTGCTCTTTGGTCGGGGGAGTATAGAAGGCCAGCCTTCTGAAGAACCACAGATAGTAAAATATTTGCACGAGGGTGATCAAGCAAAAAACAATAAACAACAGTTCGAGCCAGGGGAAACTCAAATACAGTTTAGTCATAAGCGGTACACGAAAGTACAAATTTAAAGTAAATTGCGGACCAAAAACCGCCGGAAGTAACCGGCAGGTTACGAACGAGCTCTTGCCGGTGGCGAAGGCGAAGTTCTCGTCGGATATTGTATGGCAACATTAAATTTGAACTGGAAGGCGGGTGCCCGCAAACGGCGGCCCGGGCGGGGAAGATCACTACCGATCATGGGGAGATTCCTACTCCCATCTTCATGCCGGTCGGGACGGCCGGGAGTGTGAAAGCCGTGTCTCAACAGCAGCTGACAGCGGATGTCAGCGCCCAGATCATACTGGGAAATACTTATCATCTGTATCTGCGGCCGGGGTTGGAGGTACTGGAGCAGGCGGGGGGGTTGCACCGTTTCAATGGGTGGGATCGGCCGATCCTGACGGACAGTGGGGGATACCAGGTCTTCTCGCTTGCCGGGCACGCGGAAAATCCGGGAGGAGGGGGTTGAATTCCAATCGCATATTGACGGATCGAGGCATTTATTCAGTCCGGAGAAGGTGATGGATATCCAGCGGGTCATCGGCGGGGACATCATCATGGCGTTTGATGAATGCCCGCCGTATCCCAGTCGATCATGCCTATGCCGAAAAATCTATGAGGCTGACGCATCGCTGGCTGGACCGTTGCTGGGAGCAGTTCCATGGAACGGCGGACAAATACGGCTATACGCAAAATCTCTTTCCGATCGTACAGGGGAGTGTATACCCCGATCTTCGGAAGGCCAGCTGCGAATATGTGGCTGCGAAGGATGCGGCCGGCAATGCGATCGGCGGGTTGAGTGTAGGGGAGCCGGAGGAGGAAATGTATGATATTTGCGCGGCCTGCTGTTCGGCGCTGCCGGTGGCGCGGCCGAGGTATCTGATGGGTGTGGGCACGCCGTGGAATCTCCTGGAATGCATCAGCCGGGGGGTGGATATGTTCGACTGTGTGCTTCCGACCCGCAACGGGCGGAATGCCATGCTATTTACTTCGAAAGGGGTGATCAATATTGACAACAAGAAATGGGAAACCGATTTTTCGCCGATTGATGACGGTATCGATTGTGTGTACAGCCAGTTCTACAGCAAGGCTTATCTGCGGCACCTGGTCAAATCGAAGGAGATCCTGGGGCTGACGATCGCCAGTGTGCAGAATCTGGCTTTCTATCTGCATCTGATGCGTGAGGCGCGCGCGCATATCATCCGCGGGGACTTTGCGGGTTGGAAGAGTGAACAGGTGGAGATGTTAAAGACGAGGCTGTGAGGAGAGGGACGACGGGTTGTCACCGGGGGCTGGTCGGACGGAGGATATCGTCGATGTATACAATCTTGGAGTGCCCGGTCTTTAGCATGGATTGTCGTCCGGCCCGCAGGCGAAAAAGAGCGCGGATCTGATGATAGAAGATTAGGGGAATAAAAAGGAGGCCCCTTGAGGCGGAGCGGCCCTCTTTGCGCATGGCGGTGATGGTCACAAAAGATAGAAAGAAAATCGCGAGGACGATCAGCCAGATATGGGTTAGCATCGGGTAGATCAACCAGTCGGTGGCGGCGATGGCACAGGCGAAAAGCAGCAGCAGGAACCAGGGCAGGCGAATGAGGTTGTAGCTGAAGTAGATCAGGTTGAAATCCAGGTTGCGGACACCGGTGAAGAGTAGCCGGAATGCCTCACCCAGGAATTTGAAATAGGCTGCGATCCAGCGGATGCGTTGCCGTTCGAAATTGTAGCCGTCGTCGACTTTCTCATCGTATACGATGGCATCGCGGGCATAGCCGATACGGTCGACGCTGCGGGCAATTTCGGTCTGCATGTGTTTGTCAAAGCCGCCCGTTCGGCTTTTGGAGTTGTAGATGATCTTCTGATATACTTCTTTTTTTACCGATACCCCACAGCCCCAGATGTTGACAGATAGCCCCAGCATGGACCGCGCTTCGCGTTCGACGAAGTTGCCCATGAGGACTCCGAGGGCGTCGAGCTTGGCGTAAACCCCCTCCTTGTTCTTGGACTGCAGGTTGCCTTGGACGGCCTCATACCCTCTGTTGTACCAGGTGTTGAGGGTGCGAAGGAAATCGGGGTGGGCGAGGTTGTCCGGGTCGAAGATGACGAGCACTTCATCCTTATCGGCGAGGTGGCGCAGTCCGTATTGGAGGGAGGCTACCTTATCGTGAAGCGCAACGGGCGGGACCAGGACCCGGATGCGTGGGTCGGTAAAATTCAGGGGGCTGACGTCGCAATCGTCGGCCACGATATAGACGTTAAACTGGGTATAGTTTTGTTTCAGGAGCGAGTCGACGATCGGGGGAAGGAAATCTGTTTGCTGATGGGCGGTAATGAGGATACCGAAGGTGTAATCTTTTACGGTTGTGGAAGTAGAAACCCGGGCCGGGCGGGCGCCGGTCATTTTCTCAATTGCATGGATCAACAGCAGGAAAAATGGCTGGATGAGCCAGGAAGCCAGGATGATTTGCAACACAAGGTATATGTATAGCAGCAGCACGATCCGAATTCATTGATGGCGTTAATGCATTTTTGCGCGCCAGGTATCTCTCAGGTTATGGTAAAGTTAGGGGGAAACGATTACATGTGGGCAGTCGGATGCGGAATGTGCAAACGGCGTGGGTAATCGCTTTCACAAATCTTTATAGTATATTGATTATGATCGCCTTGTGCCAGTTCGATGATTTACCTATCTTTGCGGTCACCTGATGGCCGGAGGTCATCGCATATATTATGTTCAAGCTGCTGGATGGCTACATATTAAAGAAATTCATTGGGACCTTTGTCTTCACGATGCTGGTTATCACGGTGATTGCGGTGGTTATCGATACCAGCGAGAAAGCGGATGATTTTGTGCGGTCGGGGCTTAGTTTCTGGCAGCTGATCACGCACTACTTTATCGGGTTCATTCCTTTTATCATGTCGATGATCTTTCCGTTGATGGTCTTCATCGCCGTTATTTATTTCAGTTCGAAGATGGCGGGCCGTTCGGAGTTTATTGCGATCCTCGCCGGGGGTGTCCGGTATAACCGGATGCTGAGACCTTATCTGATCGGCGGGGTATTGCTCTCGGTGATCTTCTGGCTGGCCAGTCAGTATTGGGTACCGAGAGCCAATGAGATCCGGACAAATTTTCAGATGGTCTACGTGGACCGAAACAGCACGTACAATGGAGATCCGACAAGAAACACGAGCAGCTATTATCTGCGGGTAGACCCACATACGTTTGTCGATTTCCGGTTTTACGATACGGCGAACAAGACGGCCAGCAGCTTTTTTTTGCAAAAGGTGAAAGGCAATACGGTTTACTATACGGTGAAGGCGGAGACCATCCGATGGGATCCCAAAAAGAAAGACTGGAAGCTGAACGGGGTCATCGAGCGGACGATCAGCGGGCCGGTAGAGACGTTAAAACGGTTGGATACCCTGCATGTGAATCTGAATGTGCAACCCGGGGAATTGCGGCGGGATGATTATCTGAAGGACAAGCTGACCACCCCGGAACTGCATCAGTTCATCCATATGGAGGAGGTGCGGGGAGCGGAAGGGCTTAATACGTTCAAGGTGGAATTATATCATCGGGATGCGACGCCATTTTCGGTGATCATCATGGCGATGATCGGGGCGATCATTGCCTCACGCAAGATCAGGGGCGGGAGCGGGCTGCATCTGGCGCTGGGGATCGTGATGGCGGCGATCTTCGTGGTGATGGATAAGTTCGCGGTGACTTTTTCGACAAAAGGGAATCTGCCGCCGGTGCTGGCGGCGTGGCTGCCAAATATTATTTTTACAGGTGTTGCCTGGGTCTTTTATGTGAAAACGCCGAAATGAGCTATTTTAGGGGATCGAAAAACTTGGAAAAATGGCATTTACAAAGGAACGGTTCAAATTAAAGGCTGACGAGTTATCCGGCGAGATCAAGGAATTATTGAAAGAGCATGGAAATGATAAGATCGGCGAGGTGACGTTGGCTCAGATCTACCAGGGGATGCGCGGTATTACGGGGTTGGTCACGCGAGACTTCTTTACTGGATGCGCAGGAGGGGATTCGATTCCGGGGATATTCGATTCCGGAATTGCAACAGCGGCTGCCGAAGGCCCATGGCGGGACGGAGCCGTTGCCGGAGGGGCTGTTCCATCTGATGTTGCTGGGTGAGCTGCCGACGGATGAGGATGTGCATGAGATCACGGCGAACTGGCAACGGCGGAGTCATGTGCCGAATCATGTTTTTGCGGCTATCGAGGCGTTGCCGAAGGATTCGCATCCGATGACGCAGTTTGTGGTGGCGATTATGGCTTTGCAGACGGAGAGCAAGTTTGCGGCGAAGTATGTCAAAGGGGCTGAATCAAAAAAGATTATTGGGATGCGGTTTTCGATGATTCGATGGATCTGATCGCGCGGCTTCCCCGGGTAGCGGCGTATATCTATCGGCGAAAGTATAAGAAAGAGGATCATATTCACCCCAATGGTTTGTTGGACTGGGCGGGAAATTTTGCGCATATGCTGGGATATGAGGATGAGACGTTCCGGGAGCTGATGCGGTTGTATATGACGATCCATGCGGATCATGAGGGGGGCAATGTGAGCGCGCATACGACGCATCTGGTAGGATCGGCGCTGAGCGATCCTTATTTGAGCCTCGCAGCGGGGATGAATGGGCTGGCGGGGCCGTTGCATGGGCTGGCCAACCAGGAGGTGATCAAGTGGATATTGGAGATGCGGGAGGAGTTGGGGGTGGAACTGCCTTCTGCGGAACAGATTGCCGCGTATGTAAAGAAGACCCTGGAGGAGTGGCAAGGTAGTGCCGGGGTATGGACATGCGGTGCTGCGGAAGACCGATCCGCGCTTCTCCGGCGCAGATGGAATTTGCGAAGAAACATATGTCCGGATGATCCGCTGGTGCAAACGGTCTGGAATATTTATGAGACGGTGCCGCCGATCCTGCAATCGCTGGGGAAGATCAAGAATCCCTGGCCCAATGTGGATGCGCATAGTGGGGCGTTGCTGGTCCACTATGGATTGGTCGAATATGAATTTTATACGGTATTGTTTGGCGTCAGCCGGGCGCTTGGGTGTGCTGGCGAGCCTTTGCTGGGATCGGGCGTTGGGGTTCCCGATCGAGCGGCCGAAGTCGGTGACGACGGAGCTGGTAAAGGATTGGTTGAAGGGGAAGGGCGAGATCTGGGGGGAGTAGGCGAAGCATCGAGGATAAGATAAAAGCCCGGCAGCGACGGGCTTATTAGCATGGAGCGAATATGGTTGGGAGGTGACGGAGTGGAGAGGGACGGCGGCTAGAGGGCTTGCAGGATGTCCTGCAGGATGTCGTCGCGGTGTTCGAGGCCGACGGAGATGCGGATGAGGCCGTCGGTGATGCCTGTTGCGGCGCGTTCTTCCGGGGTGAGTTTGGCGTGGGTGGTGCTGGCCGGGTGAGAGGCGATGCTGCGGGTGTCGCCGAGGTTGGCGGTAAGGCTTAGCATTTTTAGTTTGTCGAGGAAGCTGCGGCCGGCTTGCAGGCCCCCTTTGAGTTCGAAACAGACGATGCCGCCGCCGTTGTGTCATTTGGCGTTTGGCGATCGCATACTGGGGGTGGCTGGGGAGGAATGGATACCGGAGGTTGGCGATCGCGGGATGGGCCTGCAATGACTGGGCGATGTGCAGCGCGTTGGAGGAATGTCGTTCCATGCGGACGTCGAGGGTCTCGAGGCTTCTGCTAAGGACCCAGGCGTTGAAGGGGGAGAGGGAGGGGCCGGTACTGCGGCAGAAGAGATAAATTTCATTGATCAGTTCTTTTTTCCCGACGACAGCGCCGCCGAGGACGCGGCCCTGGCCGTCGAGCCATTTGGTTGCAGAGTGGACGACGAGGTCGGCGCCGAATTCGATGGGGAGTCTGGCCGATGGGTGTTGCAAAGCAGTTGTCGACGTGAGGAGCAGCTTGTGTTTACGCGCGAGGGTGGCCGGCGGCTTCCAGATCGATGATATCGAGACCGGGGTTGGTGGGGGTTTCCAGGTAGATCATTTTGGTATTGGGCCGGATGGCCGATTCCCAGCTTGCGGGGTCGGCGGCGTTAACATACGTATATTCGATGCCGTATTTGGGGAGGTATTTGGTGATGATGGTGTGGGTGCTGCCGAAGATGGCGTTACAGGAAAGCAGGTGGTCGCCTGTCTTGAGGAAACTGAGAAAGGAGGCGACGATGGCACTCATGCCGGAGGCGGTGGCGAAACCCGCTTCGGCACCTTCGAGGGCGCAAAGGCGGTCGGTGAATTCCTGTACGGTGGGGTTGCTGAAGCGGCTGTAGATAAGGCGTCCTTTTCGTCCGCAAAGACGGCGCGCATATCCTCCGCATCGTCATAGCAGAAGCTGCTGGTCAGGAAAAGCGGGGAGGAATGTTCCTTGTCGGGGGTTTGGGTGGCGCGGATACGGATGGCTTCGGTGATGCGGTGTGGGGACATGGGTGATTATTGTTTAGAAGGAGGATTTCAGCATTTCATTTCCTTTTGCCGTTACGAAAAGTAGTCTCGAGGCTCCTATTTTCTTGGAACTTATCAATTCTTTGTCAATTAAGTATTCTAAATCTTCCTTTATTTTTTCGTCAAAGGACTGAATTAATTCTTCTTCCATTGAAGGCTCTTTTAGTAATCGTTCGAGTATTGATTGTTGGATATTCGATAGTAATAATCGCTCCGTTTCTTCAATTCCCTGTTGATATTCCTCGGGCGTGTCAATATGTATTTTTATTACCACTAAAAATAGCGACCTGGCTGCATCGGTCGATAAAATCGGTTTCGGCGATCCGTTTCTTGCCAAAGCGTTCAAAATGGTTGGTATTCCGGTGGCATATTTCTCAGCCAGGCGTAAATTCTTCAAAAAATCGCCGAGCCTAATGTTTCTATAATCCCTGCCAGTTATCTTTAACTGCGCTAGCGCCTGATCGTCTATAGGTGGCATGGGACCAGGATAGCTGTGAATTTCTATCCTTCGATCAACCCCCGTTTTGTATATTCTAATTTCGTTTGGGGTGGGGTTATCGTAACCACGATGGTATATTGCATTTACCACGGTTTCTTCAAGAGCCTGATAAGGATAGTTATAAAATCGTTCGGACTCTGCTCCGGTGCGGATCTTTTCTAATAAATTGCTTAATTACATTGAGATTTAGGTACTCCAGTATTTGCCCTATTTGAAGATGAACCGGGCCTTTGAATCGTTTATCTGAATATTTTGTTCCAGCATCGTCTTCAAACTCAACAAGATTTGTAAATCCGCCTGGAAAGTATTTTTCCGGTTCTTTATTAAAGAGCATCAAACCGACATTTAAAGGTCTTAACAGCTCTCTTGGACCCCTTACGATTTGCATACTGCGACACAATTCTTCAAAAGTTATTTTAGTTGCGTCATTAAACAACTCGCTTTTAATTTCTTGCAGATATGCTAAAATCAGCCCTAAGTCAAGGTCAGAAATCGAAGCTTGAGCGTTTATCCGATCATCAAATCGTTTACTAGATGCCAGTTCTCTGAGGCGTTTCTCCTGTTGGCTGTCCGCTTCCTTAGAGATAGATCCATGCCTAACATACATACGCATTTTGGCATTTTTTGCAAGTGCTTCAGATGCGCGATAGGGACGTTCTTCGCCCGTCGTTACCCAAATGACTATAATCCATTTTCCCATAAATTGAGTTGGCTCAATGGCGGGAAAAATACTGGGCGATAAATTATTTTGACACAATGAAAAAAAATCCTTTTGGATCGAGTTTAAATCTTTTTGTTCAATTCCAAAAGGCGGCAATATCGGGGACCCATTTTCCTCTTCGATCCCTATAATTATGTAGCCAGCACCAAATTCGTCAATGTCATTGGCAAATGCGCAGGTTGTTTTCAATACGGCAAGAGGGTTCCACCCTCTTTTAAATTCAATCCGTACAGATTCAACAGTCTTAGAGTTTACCAGGTCGTCAATATTTATCGGTAAGGCCATTTCTATTATTTTGGAAATTCAGTTTCTGCGTAGTAGAAAATACCAGTGCTATAAAATTAAGCAATTGATAGATTATTTATGCAATCTGATGTTGCGCGAGGTTTTTCCACTTTATAATGTCTTCGCAGCATTCCTTGAAACCGTCCGCCAAGCCAGGTCTGATTTATCAGAACAGGCCAAAATGAATCTTCAGTTTCATTATGAGCTCTTAGACCTGCGACCTTAACTGCTTTGTCTAGCTCTTTTTCTAATTTTTCAGAATTTAACGGGAACGGGCTCTTTCTGATGTCTCGATGCATTAATATTCTTCTCAGGACATCTTGCCTTTTAAATCTTGAAGAATGGAATTCTCCATGCGTTATTACAAAAGATTTCGGCCGAAGTAGAAGCAGTATTGTGGAAAGAATTGGCAAAGAGGACCCGCAAGTATCAAGGTCAACGATATCAATAGGGATTTGTTTAACTTTTAAATAAGCGGCAGCATCTATGGTATCACCAATGTAGAAAAAGACCTTTTTTTTCCCCTTCCTATATTCGATCCATTTTCCCTTTTTCAGCAATTTAGTGAAGCCATTTAATTTCGCGGTTTTATCGAATTGCCTGAATTTTGATTTCATTTTGTCGCAAGCATATACTTTTTCAGCGTGTAAAATCCATTTGAACGTTTGGTGGCCTGCTCCGGCATAGGCGTCGAATACATTTTTTGGCTTAACATTTTTAGCAATCTTGATAGTAAATGCTTCTTTTTTTTCTCGATAGGAGGAGCCGAATAGGTCATATTTTATTCGAATTTTTCGGATTTTGCTTTTTATGCTGGGTTGCGTTCTTGTGGGAAAAAGCTCCTTTAGAATCCGAGAATCAAATTTTCCTTTCTTCAGATGATTTATGAGAAGTCTTTCCTCCGCTTTGGTCCAAGGTATTGGCAGGCTGTTTGCTTTCCTTCTTTTCAGTTTCATGTCGTCAAATTTCGCTTTCCGATCTTTTTCGCCTTTCTTCCCTAAAGATATCCATTGAAACATGGGGAACAGGAGGAGCGATACTGTGTACCCGAACCCAATCGGGAGTTCCATTGAAGGGGCTTTGTATCCAAAACTGACCTTGACTGAAACTGTTGGCAACGTATGCAAGTTCCTTGTCTAGATAAACAGACGAGGCATTCTTCGGGTTGATTTTCATTACTATCCTGGTGGGACATTGCTCAGGGACGATTGGGTGCAGGTCTTGTGGGTTTTGTGTACTCAGGATCAGATTCAGGCGGAACTTCCTGCCTTCACGGGCAAGTTTTTCAAAATTGGACCTAAGTCTTGTAAATATTTCCTTTGTTGCCGAACTACCTTTATCATCGGCCGGGATAATTTGGTGTGCCTCGTCGAAGAAGACATACGTATCCTTCATTTTTTTCTTATTCTTATACAACCAGCTTACCAATTGCATCTCCCACATAATACGTTCGTCCTGATTGAGATGATCCAAATACAGAATCGTCGTCCCAGCTGAGAAATCGAAATCATCCAAGGGGTCTTTGTCCTCCAGCAACCCTTCCACGTCGAGATCGAAATAATCTTCGAGACTGCGAAGAGCCCTTTTCGAAGCTTCGAATGTACTCCTGTAATAAGAAACTCCATTTGTGGGAAGGGCGATTTGATTTCCAGCATTTCTGGTCAACAACCTTGAAACAGCTGTTTGAAGTCTCGATAGTGAAGCTGCTTCATCATTTGCCTTGAGCCCCTCTGCCAGATCTTCTAATAGAAGTGCCGCCTGATCAGAGCTTGTGCGATATAAATATTCGGCATCTTTCGGGGAGTCGAGATCCTGGAACCGTAGGCTTATCCGTCTTACATCAACGCCTCGGCGGAGGGCCAGTTTGCATACTTCGGAAACGTCAAAGTCCGGTGAATCATCCTTTGTCATGGGGACAATTAAGCGGAAGTCACCAAAGATTCTACGGGCATTTTCATAGTCGGCATGAGAGATTTCAGGTTGCCAGCTTTTCGGAGGAACGGGTTTTACAAAGTCCCAGAACAGGAGCTGTGAAATATCTCCCTGGACATCAGTAAGAATTATGCGGTTTTTGGAATTAAGCTTCTTTAATTCATAGGCAAAGTTTTTTAAAAGCACGGTTTTACCGGAACCACTCTCCCCAACTATAAATGTATGCTTATTGTCCAATCTTTCGATATCCAATTTGTATTCGATGAATTTCTTATCGTTCCACCCATAAGGTTTGTTTCCAAATCCAATCATTCCAAGGTTTATACCTTGCGCTTTTACCTGCAAAATTACTTTTAAAGAGGGGGAAGGATCTCCTGATACCGGTTCCAGGTTTGGAAAGAATAGCCGACTATGGCCGGAAGGTGGTCTTTGAATCGCAGAATCTATATAGTCTTTTTCCACAATACTGATCTCTCTGGAGAGCGCAACCTGTATCACCATGGGTTGGTGCGTATGTGGTCCGTTTATATTTTCGAACAGCTTGGCGGGATCCATTTTTTCGTCATCTTGGTATAACATGCTAGTTCGCTCCGGGTTGAATGGCGAAACAGCCTTGAGACCAATAATTCTGCCGGCATACCAGAAGGGCTTATAGTCGTTACTTGATGCGTCTTCTTTACGTTTGTCTAGTATCAATATGGTTGCACCCAATGCGAGCTTCGGCATTTTTTCCGGATCATTGATCACATATTCTGCGAGTGCGCCGTTATCATCAACTGAAAATGGGGAGTTGATGTCCTGATAAGGTTTTGCTACCTCTATTTCTGTCTTTGAATTTTCTTCCATCGATATGGATTTGAGTTAGGTAAAGTTGAGAAACTCTATAAGATCAAGCTCTTTTTTGTCAAATATTGCCTTCATTTGCTGTTCGATTACCCATTTTTCGTGCGTAAGATCGGACCGCTCATCCGCCGCTTTCAGGACCAAAGGTTTATCGCCACCCAACTCGTGCTGCCAAAATGCGACGGACATGGCAAATTCGACTAGCGCCTTGTTTTTTTCCCAAAAAAACTTCGGCACTTCCAATCTGACAAAATTGAAGGGTCTAGAACGCTTATGATAGTAACAGGTTAGCGGTCTTAGTCCTTCATGCATAGGGTCGTTGATTGCTGCCTCTCTTGTTGGTTCTATATACTCAATTAAAGGAATCCTGGTTCCTGGCCTCAATATTTTTTTCAACAAAAGCGTATCCGTGCCAAAAGAGTTAATAACCCTTAGCGTTATGTGCTGGTCGGGGAAGTATGTTTCGATGAGTTTAGGATATTTTTTGAGAGTTTTGATTAGAACTCTGGAGTTTGCCACTTTGGAGGAAATTGCCAGAAAAACCCGCTTGGAATCTGACCAGGATAATAATTTTGATAAACCGTGGGTAATATCGCTTATTACGCTGCTATTTGAAAAGAGTGCGCCGTCTTTAATACAAATAGTCAGACCTTTTGAATTAAAATCTGTATCTGCAATTGAGGCCAGTTCAAGGGTATGCTGAAATTTTACGGCTAGTCCCAGAGATTGGGCACCCGGAGCTTGTTTTGATTTCTCGTGATCGTACTTGAATCGGAACGGCTTTTCTATTTTTTTATTGAGATGGTCGAGAATCGGGACTTTTCCATCATCCGTTTTAGGCAAGTCATTATAGGTATAAATGCTATAGGTATCTTCAAAAATATTGTTATCCAGAATCATTAAGGCTGATGCGTCCCTGAAACGAGTGTAAAAATAGGGTTTGTCATATCCCTTGGTGTATTTGAAATTTACAACTGCAGATCTGGCGAGCATTAGGTGAAATGAGGTGGTAAGTATCCTTTTATTGTCACCGCCGATGCCGATGACGCTAAGTCCATCTAAGCTATCTTCCGCGGGTAATCTAACTTCTTTTCGCTCGGGGCTTTCTACAAGGCGAATCCTATCAGCTTTTTCAGCTTCAGTACTGTCTTCGTCATCCTGTCCATAAATATCCTGTTCGATAGATGATAGTTCTTCGTTTGAAACGGTTGGAAACAGTAGGTCAATTGGCCCCCTTGGCGGTAGGGTATCATATTTCTTACCTTCCACCAGATTTTCCAACACGTGGCCTAATGCAGCGACAATATTTACATTATCCTTTTCCATTTCTACACTGGAGTGGTTGACCAAATTAATTCCTTTACATCGATATTGATGGTTTTAGCAATTTCAACCAAAGTTTCCAGCGACGGCTGCATTTCATTGTTACACCAGCGGGAAATGGTTGTTGGGTTTTTATGCATTCTTTCTGCCAACCATTTGTTGGTTAAATTTTTCTCAGCCAGAACCACGCGAATTCGATTAATTGCTTTATTCGCCATATTATTAGCGTAATAAGCAAATATAATAATTTAATTTGTCGATTTTCACGTAAGTTCTTTGCCCGTCTATGGAAAATTAGAAGAACCCAGTTTAGGTGGTGTAAGTAATATATTGATGAATTATTGATTGACCCGGACTTCCCAGGTGATTTTGCAATGGGCTTCGCGGAGGGTGGCGGCGACGGAACAATATTTATCCATGGATAATTCGCAGGCTTTTTTTGCCTTGTCCGGATCGATGTGTCCTTTCAGGTGAAAGATAACATGTACTTTTTCCCAGAGGGTGGGATCTTTTCCTTTTTCGCGTTCGCCATCGATGATCATGTGGAAGCCTTCTACGGTCTGCCGTTGTTTTTTAAGGATCGAGACGATATCGATGCCGCTGCAGCCGCCCAAACCCATGAGCAACATCTGCATGGGGCGGATGCCAAAGTCCTGGCCCCCGGTCTCGGGGCTGCTGTCCATGCGGACGCTGTGTCCATAGGCGTCTTTGGCTTCGAAACCAAAATCTCCTTCGACCCGGCTAAGTTCAATCCTGACCATCGTTTTTTTTGCAAATTTACGCGGTTTAAGCCCTTTCTTTGCACCGAAATAGAGAATTGGCTCCATGAAGTATTTTCAATATGATTATTCGTTCGAGCTGGAGGGGGGTGGCGTGCTGCCGGGGATCACGATTGCCTTTCATACCTATGGCCGGCTGAATGCGGACGGGAGCAATGTCGTCTGGGTCTGTCACGCGTTAACAGCCAATTCAGATGTGGCGCAGTGGTGGCCGGGGGTAGTCGGGGAACGCGGAGCGATACGACCGGAGGACTATTACATTGTTTGCGCGAATATCCTGGGCTCCTGTTATGGGAGTTCGGGTCCGCTGAGTATCGATCCGCGGACCGGCGAGCCGTATTATCAGCGGTTCCCGGTCGTAACGATCCGGGACATGGTGAAGGCGCATATCCTGCTGCGCAAGCATTTGGGGATCGGGCGGATCCACCTGCTGATGGGAGGGAGCATGGGGGGGTACCAGGCGCTGGAATGGGCGGTGATGGAGCGGGAGGTGATCGGGAAGCTCTTTCTCATTGCGACGTCGCCTGCCGAAAGTGCGTGGGGGATTGCGGTGCATACGGCACAGCGACTGGCCATCGAGGCCGATCCGAGCTGGGAGCTGCCGACGCCGGAAGCGGGGCGGCGGGGCTTAAAGGCGGCGCGGGCGATCGGGATCTTAACCTATCGGAATTACGGGATCATGGTGCGGACGCAGGCGGATCCTGACCGGGAAAAGTTGGATGGGTATCGGGCGGCTTCGTATATCCAGTATCAGGGAGATAAGCTGACCGGCCGGTTCCACGCGTATGCCTACTGGCTGCTGACGAAGGCGATGGACAGTCATCAGTTGGCGCGGGGGCGCGGGGGGAGTCTGGAAGCGGTGCTGCAGGGGATCGATCAGAAGACATTACTCATTGGGGTGACGAGCGATATCCTTTGTCCGGTGGAGGAGCAGCTTTTTATGGCGGCGCATTTGCCGGATGCGGAGTTGGTGGAGATCGATTCGGCGTACGGACACGATGGGTTCATGGTGGAGGGCGAAAAAATAGCCACTCTGCTGGGAGAGTGGCTAAGACGTTGAGCGCGGGGGCTTGTCGGGGGCGGCGAAGGATTTACCAGGTCAACTGCCCCTGATAATAATCCAGGATCTTTGGTTGCGAGGAGATAGCTGTATTTCGCATTGATCAGGTTGAGCTCCGCCAGATTTTTGTTGGTATTGTAAATGACAAAGCTTAGGGATGGAAGCGCACCGGCGTCGTACTTGATCTTGGCCTGACGGTAAGATTCCTCATAATTCTGCACTTCTTTATCATACGAGTTATACAGCCGGAAGCGCCTGTACCATCTGGACATAATTGGATTCGACGGCTTGCCGCAATTGATTCATGGTCGTTTTTTGATTGAACTGAGCCTGGGCGAGCGTGATCTTTGAATTCTTGTATTGCACCCGGTAACGCAGGTTATTCAAGATGGGGATATTGAGCTGGATGCCGACGGTTTTGTAAACGTTCTGTTGGAATTGCGTGCCGAAAGAGACCGGTTTTGACGGAGAAAAATTCTGTTGTTCGGAGTAGATCGGCAGCTGTGCCCCATTGTACAGCGTATAGGCGCCGTTTTCGAGCGCAAAGGACGTGCCCAGCGGGTTGCTGGATGTGGCCGTGCTGGCATAGTTGGTGTAAACCGTATAAAATAGCGAAAGGGTAGGCGCCATATTTCCCCTCGAGGCCTTGACCCCCTTGATGGCGCTTTCCAGGTGCAGGTTAACGGCGTCCACTGCCGCGAGATGGGTTGTGGCGTTCTGGTAGACCTGGTCAGCCGATGCGTTGTACATAACGGGTGTTGGATCGATGGACAGCTTTACGATGTCTATATTTGGTGAATAGGGAATATTCATCGCCTGTGCCAGCGCGAGTTTGGCGGCTTCCAGCTGATTCTTGGTCTGTACGATGGTCACTTCCGCCGTGTTCAGCAGGCCTTTTGCATCAACAAAGTCGGAAGGCGCGATGGCCCCCAGGCTGTCCTGGATCCTCATCAGCTCCACCCGATGACGGGTGTCCGCCGCCTGGGCCTGAGCGAGCGCCAATTGGTCTTCCGCACTGAGCACCTGAAGATAGTCCAGGATGACGGTGACGGTGATCAGGTCCCGTTGATATTGCAAGTCCTTCTTATCGGCTTCATAGGCCAGGGAGTATTGTTTGAGAAAATTTACGAGGCTACCGCCGTTCCAAAGTATCCATTGGCCTTGTAACTGATAATATCCCTGGTTATAATTTTGGTTGACATATTGGTAGGTAGTATAGTCAACGCTCTTACCGCCGATGTTCTGGAAGCTCCCGTAGCCGCTCAGGGAGGGCAGCATATTGCCGACCTGCTGCAGCCGTGCCGTTTTGGCCAATTGGGCGGTAAAGTCAAAGCCTTTGACGCCAAAATTGTTTTTGATCGCACTATCTACACATTGCTGAGGCGTATATATAACGGCAGGGCCGTTGCTGAACTGTGTGATGAGGGAATCGGCATTCTGGTTCTGCGCGGTAGCGGAGTAATGGAGCATCAGTAGAAATACTGCTGCTATCGTGAGGTGTCGTCGTTGCATGATCATGTACATTTTGTGTGCTGCGATAGTTTTTGATTTCACAGGTCCACTCGTCCGTCCAGCAGGTTGATGATGTGGGTGCCATAGGCTGCGTTCTTTTCCGAGTGGGTAACCTGGATGATGGTAACGCCTTCGTTATTGAGCTGTTTGAATAATTCCATGATCTCTTCGCCTTGCCGGGAGTTCAGGTTGCCGGTCGGTTCGTCGGCGAGGAGTAGTTTTGGTTTGCCGATGAGGGCGCGGGCGATGCCCACGAGTTGCTGCTGACCGCCGGAGAGCTGGGTGGGGAAGAGGCCCTTTTTTCCAACGATCTGGAAACGGTCGAGGATATCCGCAACCATTGCCTGGCGTTCGGAGGCTCTTGACATTCTGGTAGATGAGCGGTGTCTCGATGTTTTCGTATACGGTGAGCTCATCGATCAGGTGGTAGGCCTGGAAGACGAAACCAATGTATTGTTTGTACAGCTGCGAACGTTGTTTCTCTTTGAGGGTATGGACGGCCTGGCCGAAGAAAAAATATTCGCCTTCGGAGGCGTCGTCCAGCATACCGATGACGTTGAGTAAGCTGGATTTACCCGAACCGGAGGGACCCATGATCGACACAAACTCGCCTTCCTTGATGTGGAGGTTGATGTCCTTGAGAATGAAATTCGGTTTCCCGCCAACGTTGACCCATTTGGAGATGCGCTTCAGTTCTATCATAATTCTTTATTAGAGTTTGTGCTGGTCGACTTGTTTCTTTCAATCACATGCCAGCATTTAATGTGTTGAATATCTTTGTTTTATGCACTAATTGCAAGGGCGGTAGTCCGTTTTCGATACAAAAACTGTCCGGTTTCGATACAACCGCTGGTGAGGCCGGAGCCGCCCGCTCGGACGCGGATTTGACGAACCGGACCCGGGTATGTTGGCGCGGCGGCAGGGAGTCGCAAAATGCGAACTTCAGGCAGCAGGCTGAAGCATTGAGGATCAATGTATTCCGTGACAGGGTAATCAAATTTAGGCTCATTCAGTTCGCAAATTGCGAACTGGGTTGGCGATCAGGGCCCGTAGGGTAAGCAAGCTGATGACACCCAGGGCGATGGCGCCGATCAGGGCTTCGGTCAGGATAATGGTCCCGGCGCTGACCGAGACGCGGTAGGCGAAATTGTCCAGCCAGCGGCTGACGAGCCACCCGGCCAGCGGGAGGGCGATGGCGGAGGCGATGATCGCCAGCCGGATGAAATCGCCGGAGATCAATTTGAGGATACTGATCCTGTCTGCGCCGAGAACTTTCCGGATGCCGATCTCTTTTGTCCGGCGTTCGATCGTAAATAAAGTCAGGCCGATGAGGCCGAGTGTTGCAAGGAGGATGGCCAGGGCGGTAAAAAAGTTGATTGCCTGGCCAAGAAGACGTTCCTTTTCTGCCAGACGACGGAAATTATCATCGATGAAACTGATATCGAGTGGTGTATCGGGGAGGAATTCCTGGCTGCTGTGTTTCAGCCAGGCAAGGAAATCGGCCGGGTGGCCGCCTTTCAGCCGGATGACGATATCGGTTATATTATTACTGCCTTTGCGGTAGAGCGTCAGCAGGGCGGGCTGAACCTTCTCGCGGAGGGAAGCAAAATTGAAATTTTTGACCACGCCGATGACACGCTGGCTTCCGTTGATCACGGATCCGACTGGATGGAAAAGGCCGAGGGCGGCAACGGCAGATTCGTTCAGGATAAGGGAGTTGGTATCGGACAAGAGATTTTTGGAAAAGTTGCGGCCATCGGAGAGATGGAGACCAAGCGTGGAGATATAGTGGTCGTCGACGGGGAATTGCTGGATGAACAAGGGCTGCTGCATGTCGGAGGTCGTTATAGGATCCCATGACGATGCTGTTTCCGGCGGGTGTCCGGGAGCACAGGCTGGTGGAGGCTACCTGGGATTGCTGGTCGATGAGTTGCCGAAAGGCGTCAAGACGATCGGTCAGCTCACCGGCATTTTGGATGACGACCACGCCGTCCGAACGGAAACCCTTATCTTTTGTCTTCATGTACTGCAACTGGCTGTAGACAACGAAGGAAACAAAGAGGAGGCCGATCGCGATCGCGAACTGGAGTGTCACGAGCGTGTTGCGCAGGATGGGGCGGTTTCGGCCGGACCCGGAGGTAGAGCGGACGATGAGCCCGGGCCGGAAGCCGGTCAGGTAGATGGCGGGGTAGATCCCGGCCAGGAGACCGACTGCTATGGAGAACACGAGGAGCCATATATAATTGGCGGACAGGAAGGGGATGGGGCCAGTGAGGGCAGAGCCTGTCAGGGAGCTATAGCCGAAAAGGATGACCTGGATGAGACCGCAGGCGATGGTCATCGCGAGGATGCTGAAGAGCATGGATTCCTTGAGCATCTGGAGGATGAGGCGGAGGCGATGGGCGCCAAAGGTTTTCTTAAGTCCGATCTCTTTGGCGCGGATGGAAGACCGGGCCGTTACGAGATTGACATAATTAATCACGGCAAGGGCGATCAGCAGCAGGCTGATTGCGCTGAGCAGATTCACCTGGGTCAGGTTGCCGCCCGGCGTGAGGTCGAATTTGAGATCGGAGTGGAAATAGATTTCGGTGAGCGGCTGGGAAATAAAGGAGACAGCCTCGCCGCTTGTTTTCCACTGGCTATAGGTTTTGGTGGTCCCGCTGGAGGGATAGGCGAGCTTTTCGCGGACCCGTTCGAGCCAGGTGTTTAGGCCGGCGATGGTGCCCTGCGGCTTTAGCTTGACATAGTTGTACAGGCTGCAGGAGGTCCAGACGGCGGACCCGGCGTCGGGGCCGGGATCGCGGTGGAGGAGCACCTGTGGGTCGAGATGCGATTTGGCGAAACTCTCTTTTAGCACGGCGATCACCTTCGCGGGGGTCAACTGCTTTCCGATATAAATGGTTTTGCCGATGGGATCCGTTTTGCCGAAGAATCGCAGAGCCTGCGTGGCCGACAGGATGGCTTCGCCGGGGGCGGGACCACCGGGTGGAATGAAGCCGCCAGCGGTCTCATACGCGAAGACGCGGAAAAAAGAGCTGTCGATGTTATAGGGTCGGATGCCCGTAAAGGCACGATCTGCGATGGTTGTGCGGATGGGGGTCTCGCCGTCCGATTCAATGGCGGTAGCGTCCTGGACGTCTTTGCAGGAGGCGATGAGCAGATCCCGGAGCATGGGTTGGCTTACGGCAAATGGCCCCATCTGATAAAAGTCGGTGCCGATGCGGACGATGTGGTCGGCATCGCGGAAATGGCGGTCGGTGCTGAGCTCGCGCTGGGTATAGACGAGCAGGACGAAAGAGGCGGCGATACCGATGGAAAGGCCGCCAAGGTTGATCAGGGAGAAGGCGGGATATTTCCGGAGGTGGCGAAGGGCTGGTTTGAGCGTGTTCATAGTCGATAAATGGTTTGCGGGCTAAAGCTAAGATTTTTTTGGAAAGAGGCGGGGGTGGACGGCGGGCGGACGAGGGACGGCAGGCGGACGAGGGATGGCAGGTGGGCGAGGGATGGCGGGCGGACCCGGTCGTTCAGTCCGTTCGCAGGTTCTTGGCAGGGTTGGCGGATGCGGCCTTGACCGACTGGCTGCCGACGGTCAGCAGGGCGATGCCAATGGCGATGGCCCCCGCCAGGGCGAAGACCCAGGCGCCGAGCGGGATATGGTATGCGAAGTCTTCCAACCAACGATGCATCGACCACCAGGCGATGGGGATGGCGATGCCGACGGCGATCAATACGAGGCGCAGGAATTCCCCGGTAAGGAGAACGACAATATGGGACATCGTGGCTCCGAGCACTTTGCGGATACCGATTTCCCTGATCCGGCGCTGGGCGGTAAAGGCAGCGAGACCGAAGAGGCCGAGGCAGGAGATAAAGATGGCGATAATAGAAAAGACGAAGATGAGGGTGGAGACTTTCTGGTCCGTCCTGTAAAGTGCATTGAATTCATCGTCCAAAAATGTATAGTCGAAAGGCTTGCCGGGGACATAGCGTTGCCAGATGGCGCGTGCTTCGGCCAGGGCCGCGGCTGCCTGGCGGGGCTGCGTCTTAACATACACTGTGGTCCGGGAATCCGCACGATCATAAATGACAAGGGGGTCGATCTTTTCGTGCAGGCTCGCGAAATGAAAATCCTTTACGACCCCAATGATCCTGCCCGTATCGCCGTCGAAGGAAAAGCGCTGGCCGATGACGGGTTTGTGAAGATTGTTGAATAGATTGACCGCGGTCTCGTTGAGAATAAAATGGTGTTGATCGGCAGGATATGGGGCATTGAACCAGCTGCCGTGCGCCATTTGCAATTGGAGCACTTTCGCATAGTCTTCATCGGCGACGAGCCGGTAGACGGTTGGGTTGAATTTTTTATCGTGGCCGTCCCAGTCTGCTGAACCGGAATTGGAGCTGACAATTTTTACGACCGACCCATAACTCGCAACCGTCACGCCGGAAACATCGGACCTGGATAGGAGCTCTTGTTTTACGCTGGCGACGTGTGGTTGGGTATCCCATGGCATATAAAACCAGAAGACCTGGCTGCGGTCGTAACCCGGGTTTGTATTTTGGATATAGTAGAGCTGCCGTTGGATGATGATGGTGCCGATGATCAGGATAATGGAAAAAGTAAATTGCAGCACCACCAGGCCTTTGCGGAGATAGACGTCCTTGAATCGGAGGATGGCGGCGCCTCTTAGCACGTTGAGTGGCCGGAAAGAAGAAAGGAGAAGGCCGGGGTAGATGCCGTTGAGGACGGTAGCAGCCAGCAGGGTCAAACCAAGAATATTCCAGATTGTGGGAGAAGAGAACGGCGCGGTAAAATTCCTGCCGGTAAGCTCGCGGAACATAGGAATTGCGAGGAACACGAATAGGATGGTGACCAGGAGCGAGATGGCGCTAATGACCATGGATTCGACGATGAACTGTGCGAATAGGCTCTTCCTGGCCGCACCCACGATCTTGCGGACGCCTACCTCTTTGGCGCGAAGGCTGGCCCTTGCTGTCGTCAGGTTGACATAATTAATACACGCGATGACAAGAAGGAAGACACCCAGGATGGTAAACATGTAGACAATGCCGGGGTTTTCGTGTTCAATGGCCCAGATGTTATAGGTAAGGTCCGTTTCGAAATGCATATCCTTGAGGGGGATGAGGGACATAAAATCGGTTTTTTCTTTTGCCCCTTCGTTCAGTATCCCCGTGATCTTCGCGCC
Source organism: uncultured Chitinophagaceae bacterium (assembly GCA_963846405.1). Classification (GTDB taxonomy): domain Bacteria; phylum Bacteroidota; class Bacteroidia; order Chitinophagales; family Chitinophagaceae; genus Puia. The sequence goes on from CAWJVU010000003.1 coordinate 709,296, forward strand.
CACTTTTATGGGGTCGGCACCCGGGCGGAGTTTCAGAAAGCTGAGGTAATTGAAATTACCACGCTGAAGTTCATTTTTCCTGTTATCCGGATTTGCCAGATACGCATCGACGGGCATCAGGACGTTGAACTGGAAACTGGAGTTGATGGGATTGTCCTTTACAACCGCGGCAACCCGATAGTCGAGCGTATCGACATGGATCGTGCGGCCGACAGGGTTTTGGTTGCCAAAATACTTCTTCGCCGTTGTCCGGGTGAGGATCAGGCTGAAGGGATGACGGAAAAATTCGGCAGCGCTTCCTTCGAGGAAATCATAGTGAAAGACGCTAAACCAGGCGCTGTCCACATACGCACAGCTCTTTTCGGTGAAAAGGCCGGTTCCCAGGTGGAAGACCGGGCCAAAGGCCGGTTGCATGACGGTTAGGTTCTCCACCTCCGGTATTTCTCTCCGGATGGGTTGGGCGAGCGCGAGCGGGGAGGTTTCCCAGGTCCAGTTGAGTTTGGTCAGATGGGTGGTGATCCGATAAATACGCCCGGCGTCGGCGTGGTATCCATCGAAGCTCCGTTCGTTCTGCACCCAAAGGAAGACAAGGACGGCCGAAGTCATACCGGCGGACAGACCGAAGATGTTGAGCAGGCTGCCGGAGGAGTGTCTGCGGAGCGAGCGCCATGCGGTGACCAGATAATTCTTTATCATATGCAGGTATATTCGGTTTATTCGGTTCGCAGGCTATTGGCAGGATTAGCGGAGGCAGCCCGAAGGGTTTGAGAACTGACGGCGAGCAGTGCGATGGCCAGGACCAGCCCGATGGGCAGGATAAAGACCCATGGATCGATGTGCATCCGGAAGGCAAAGTTGTCCAGCCATTGCCGGAGCAGCCACCAGGTAAGCGGGACGGCCAACAGGAAGGCGATGACCAGGGGTTTCATGAAATCCCGGGTCAGGAGGAGCAGGATGCGGGAGAGGCTGGCGCCGACGATCTTGCGGATACCGATTTCCTTTGTCCGCTGGGAGGTCACGAAGGCGGCGAGGCCCAGGAGACCCATACAGGAGACGAAGATCGCGAGACCGGCAAAGAGGCCGAATGTGCGGCCGAACTGTCTATCTGCCTTGTATTGTTCGGCGAAGTGCTGGTCAAGGAAAAAATATTCGAAGGGATTGCCGGGAAAGAAGTTCTTGTATTGCTTTTGGACCGAGGCGACGATGTCCGGCCAGTTGTTGCTGCCGGTGGCCAGCTTGAGCGAATAGTAGGAATTGACTTCCGGGATGAAGCGGAAGATATGGGCATCATAATCCTGGCGGAGGGATTCCTGGTGATGGTTGGTCACCACGCCGACGATAGTATATTGTCTACCCCAGAATTCGATGCGCTGGTTGATGGCTTCTTCGGGCTTCTTAAAGCCGAGTTTTCCGATGGCGGCTTCATTGAACAGGACGGAAGACGAATCGCCGAGCCCGGGGGAGAAATTCCTGCCTGCCAGGAGCCGGAGCCCATAGACGTTCAGGAAATCCTGATCGATACCGATCACCCGGTACTGGTTTGCGGTTGTTGGATCGCTATTGACGAGACGGATGCCGCCCGCATTCCAGCCAACCTTGGCGCCGGGGACTTCGGTGGACATCGTCATTTGTTGTACGCCCGGTATCCGCAGCATTTCATTTTTGAAGGCATCCGCCTTTTTGTTGTAGGTTGAATCGAGAACCCCCGGGCCGGTCAGCACAAGGGTCTGGTCGATCTTTACTCCGAGGTCCTGGTGCTGCATAAAATCCAGCTGGCGGTATACGGCAAAGGTGCCGACCATCAGGATGACGGAGGCGACAAATTGGATGACAACGAGCGACTGGCGGAGCAATACGCCATGGCCGGTCTTTGCCAGCCTTCCCTTCAATACGGCTACCGGCTTAAAGGAAGAGAGCACGAAGGCGGGGTAGCCGCCGGAGAGAAGGGTACCGATGAGGAACAGGCCGGCCAGCATCAACCAGAAGTCCGCAGCTTTCAGGATGGAGAACGAGAGGTCATGGCCCGTGACGAAACTAAAGAGCGGAAGGCAGCCGAGGATGATCAGGAAGGCCAGGACGGCGGCGAGGGCATTGATAAGCAGGGATTCGAAGAGAAACTGACCGATGAGCTGCCGGCGGAGCGAGCCCAGCACTTTTCGTACACCGACCTCTCTGGCCCGGTCGATCGCGCGTGCAGTTGCGAGGTTGACGTAATTGATCCAGGCAATGACGATGATGAAAACGGCGATGATGAGCAGGAAGTAGACCCCATTCCCGTCCCCGTTGACCTCCGCTTCCGCCATATAGTGCGAGTAGAGATGTATGTCGGACAGGGGCTGGAGGTGGATCACCATCCCGTCATGGGTCTTTTGCATGTTCGCGCCCCATTTGTCGTGGACCATCCCGGCGATCTTTTTTTCCAGGAGGACGGGGTCGGTGCCGGGGCGTACGCGGATATAATTGAAAAATCCGTCCCAGAACCATACGGTATTGACGTCGGGGCCCCTGTCGTGAACCAGGTTGGCCCAGGGGGTCAGGATATCGAATTTCAGATGCGTATTTGGGGGCGGGTCAGCGACAACGGCCGTCACTTTGTAGGGATCGGTCTTGTCCAGGAAGATCGTTTTTCCGATAGGGTTTTCGGCGCCGAAATATTTCCGTGCCGTGGATTCGGTCATAACGGCCGTGCCGATGTCTTTGAGTGCGCCGGTGGAAGTGCCGGCCAGCGTACGGTAGCCGAACATGCGGAGGAAATCGTCGGTGGTGATGTAGATTTTGGTCTCCCTGAATTCATGGTCTTTATACGAGACGACTGCCGAGTTAGAGCGGAGCCGGGCAAAGGATTCCACTTCAGGGAAGGCGTCCTTGACAGCCGGTCCCAGGCCGGTGGCGCCGGCGGCCCAGCGGGTGCTCAGCTTACCGTTGTTATACCGATCCAGCTGAAGGCGGTAGATCTGACCGGCGCCGGGCTCAAAACCGTCATAACTCAGCTCATACCGCGCATATTGGACAATCAGCAGGCTGGCGGCGATGCCCAGGGCCAGGCCGAAGATGTTGATAAAGGAGAAGACCTTATGTTTGAAGAGGTTTCGCAAAGCGACAGTGAAGAAATTGCGGAGCATAGTTTTCCTGTTTAGCAACTGAAAAGACGGCTATCCCGTAAGAATGTTGCATCTATTTATTCGGTATGCAAGGACTTTACGGGGTTTGCCCTTGCGGCACGGATCGCCTGGAAGCCGACTGTCATCAGGGCGATCAGCAGGGCCAGAATGCCCCCCAGGAAGAATACCCACCACCGGATCGAAATGCGGTAGGCGAAGTCTTGCAGCCAGCTGTGCATGACCGACCAGCTGACCGGGATGGCGATGATGAGGGCGATGAGCACGAGGAAGAAGAATTCCCTGGAGAGCAGAAGGACCAGGCTACGTTCCGTTGCGCCGAGGACTTTGCGGATCCCGATCTCCCGGGTACGTTGAAGAACGTTGTAGGCGGAAAGACCCAGCAGGCCGAAGCAGGCGATCAGGATGGCCAGGGTGGCAAACAGGCCGAAGGTCTCACCGAATCGGGTATCGGCTTTGTATTGCTGGTTGAAGGATTCGTCGAGGAAGAAATAGCTGAAGGGGTCATTGGGGAAATAGCGGTCCCAGGCTGTTTTGATCGCGGCGATCGTGGCGTGGGGGTCCGGGCTGGTGAATTTCACCGAATAGTAAAAATCGAAATTCGGGAGCAGCCTGATCAGCATCGGGTTGATGGCCTGACGGAGGCCCTGATGGTGATAGTCGGCGACTACGCCGATGATCGTTGACAGTGTCGTTGATGAGGAGTTTCTTTCCCAGTGCGTCGGCGGGGGTCTTAAAACCGTAGAGGGTTGACCGCCGTCTCGTTGAGGAGGATGGCCTTTTTGTCTGTGCCGAATTGTTGGGAGAAGTTGCGGCCTGCTGCCAGGCGGAGGCCGTAGGCGGGGAGGAAGTCGTAGTCCACGCCGAGGATGTACATGGTATTTGTTTTGGCGGGGTCATCGAGGCGGGCGACACTATTTGTCCAATAGATCTCCTGGCCCATGACATTCGAGGAGGTTGTGATGGATTGTACGCCCGGCTGCCGCAGGATCTGTGTCTTGAAGGGTTGGAAGATGTCTTTGAAGGTAGAGTCCTGCACGGAGGTTGCCCCGTTTAGCACCAGGGTCTGGTTGATATTGACGCCCAGCTGTTGACGGCGCATATATTGTACCTGCTGGTAGATCAGGATCGTGCCGGTGATCAGGATGACGGAGATGGCGAATTGGCCGACGATCAGGCTTTTGCGGAGGACCTGGCCGCGGGTGCTATTGCGGAACAGCCCTTTGAGGACGGTGATCGGGTGATAGCCCGAGAGGATGAAGGCAGGGTAGATACCGGATAAAAACGAGCCAAGAAAAAAGATGCCGAGGAAGCCCAGCAGGTAGGTCCCGGGAAGGGTGAAGTCGCCCGGCGTCACTGCCCACGAGGGTGGCGAAGGAAGGGGCGAGAAAGAAGACCGCGCCGGTGGCGAGGATCAGGGCGAGGGTATTCAGAAGGAAACTTTCCGTCAGGAATTGCAGAACGAGGTCCATGCGGATAGCGCCGAGGACTTTTCGCAGTCCTACTTCTTTGGCCCGTTCCAGGGAGCGGGCCGTGGCGAGGTTGGTATAGTTGATCCAGGCGATGCCGATGATCAGGAAGGCGATCAGGAAGAGGAACCCGACTGCTTTGCCGTTGCCGTTGACCTCTGCTTCCTGGTTATAATTCGAGTAGAGGTGGATATCGGACATCGGTATCAGGTGGAGCTCTTCCCGGATGTTGTGCTTCTTAGCCCACTCGATATTGTTCATATGGCGGTCGCAGAAAGCCGGCAATTTGGCTTCCAGGGCGTGCCAGTCGGCGCCGGGTTTCAATTGCAGATAGTCGTAGTAGTCATACCAGCCCCAGGACGTCTCGGTGATATTGGTCGAGTCGTGCCAGACGGTGCGGGTGATTTTGCTCAGGGTGGAATAGGATACGAGGTGGTTGATGATGAGATGGGAATTTGCCGGGTAGTCGCGAAAAACGCCGGAGACCTGATAGAATTCGGTGGTACCACGTTCCAATCCCTTCAGGTGTTTGCCAAGCGGGTCTTCGCTGCCGAAGTATTTGCGGGCGGTGGTTGCGGAGAGGAGTATTTTATCCGGGCCGTCAAGGGCTGTGGCGGGATTGCCTTCCAGCAGGTGGATGTCAAGCATCTGCAGCATCGAGGGGTCGGCATAGTAACCTTTGTCCTCATTGAATTTGATGTTCTTTTCGGTATTGGTCATCAGGATATTCGCGTCGATGAGGCGGCCGTACTGTTCCACTTCGGGAAATTCCTTTTTCATTGTAGGGGCAATAGCGGGATAGACCGTGGCGGATTGCCAGGCAAGCCGTCCCTCCTGGTAGTTGTCGAGGCGGAGCCGGACGATTTGGCCGGCGTGTTGTTGGAAGCGGTCGTAGCTGCGTTCGTACGCGACGTAGTGGAAGATCAGCAGGCAGCAGGTGATCCCGATCGCGAGACCGAGGATATTCAGGGTGGCATAAGCCGGTCTTTTGATCAGGCTGCGCCAGGCGAGTTTAAGATGATTTCGGAGCATATATGGCGGTTAAGTTTATTCGGTTCGCAAGCTTTTGATGGGGTTGGCCAGTGAGGCTCTTATCGTAATAAAACTGACGGTTGCGAGCGCGATCACGAGTGCGCCGGCGCCGGCCAGGGCGAAAACGACCCAGCTGATGCCGGTTCGATAGGCGTAGCTCCTGAGCCAGTTGTGCATGATCAGCACGGCAATGGGGGTGGCGATCACCCAGGACACGAGCACGAGTATTGAGGAAGTCAGCCGAGAGCAGGCTGGTCAAACCGGTGATAGAGGCGCCCAGGACCTTTGCGGACGCCGATCTCCTTGGTCCTTCTTTCGGCAGCATAGCCGGCGAGACCGAAGAGGCCAAGGCAGGAGATAAAGACGGCGAGGGCGGCAAAGATGCCGGAGAGTTGGCCGGTCAGGGTTTCGGTCTTGAACTGGTTCTCGAATTCTGCGTCCACGAATTTATATTCGAAGGGATAGCCGGGATTGTTGGTTTTGATGACGCTCCCGATAGCGGCGAGGGCTTTGGGGACATCGGCGTTCGTCTTCAGCCGGACGTAAGGAAGCTGGTGTTGGCGGGGTCACAGAACAGGATGAGGGGGGCGGCGACTCTGGTACATATCGTTATAGACAAAGTCTTTACGACGCCGATGACCCGGTATTTATCTTGACCGTTGTTGCGGGTGATCAGGCTGCCGATGACATTATCCTTGCTGATGATATGGGCGAAGGCCTCATTGATGATTATATTGTTGCTGTCCTGGGCAGCGATCTCGTGAAAATTGCGGCCGGCGGCCAGTTGCATACCCATGGTTGAAAGGTATTGGGGGCAGGCGTTCTCCATGGTCGATGAGGACTTGTTTGTTGCGGGTCTTTGCCGGGCCAGTCAAAATCACCGGTATTGCTGTACAGGGCGAGGACGGTATTGTTGCTGAGCGTGGCGTCTTTGACGAAGCCGGTATGGACTAGGTCGTTGCGGATGGCGCTGAAGTGTTCGCCCATTTTGCCCTGCAGCGTCATGTACAGCAGAGCCTTCTTTCTCGTAGCCCATTTGGCGGTGCTGGACGTATTGCAGCTGTTGATAGATGATGACCGTCGTGACAATAAATACGATCGATGTCGCGAACTGGATAATGACGAGGGCTTTGCGGATAAAGACGGCGCCGCCTGCGGCTTTGAGCTTCAGGCCTTTCAGGACAGAGACCGGGTTGAAGGAAGATAGGTAGAAGGAAGGGTATGATCCGGCGAGCAGGCCGCAGATAAGGCCGATTGCCAGCAGTGCGGTAAGGTGGACCGGGTTCAGGAGAGCGAGGGAAAGATCCTTTTCCACGAGGGTATTAAAGGCCGGGAGGGCGAGTGCCGTGAGCCCGATCGAGACAAAGACGGCCAGGAAGGACATGAGGATGGATTCGCCGATGAACTGACCGATCAGCCTGCCCTTTCCGGCGCCGAGAACTTTCCGGACGCCGACTTCGCGGGCGCGCCGTTCCGAGCTTGCGGTAGCCAGGTTCATAAAATTGATACAGGCGATGATGAGAATGATCCAGGCGATCAGGGTAAAGATGCGAACGTATTGGATCCGGCCGTTGGCGGCGTCCTGTTTGCCGTCCTTGAAAGAAGAGTAAAGGCGCCATTGGCGCATCGGGAACAGGAAAGGTTTCATGACGGTCCCCGGCGCCTTGTCCTGGACGTAGTGCGTCAGAACTTTGTTGATGGCGGTGGTGTTGGCTGAAGGTTTCAACTCGACAAAGGTCATGAGCCCGTTACTGCCCCAGTATTGGAGCCATTGGTTTTTTTGGTAGAAGGCCTGGTAGTTACCCAACCAGTGGAATTGGAAGGAGGTATTTGCGGGGAGGTCTTTAATGACAGCGGTTATCGTGTAGGGGTCGGCATTATCCATTTTCAGGGTTTTACCCAGTGGGTCCGTGTCGCCGAAAAACGCTGTGGCCATTTCCTGGTTAATGACAAGGGAATGGATGTCACCAAGGGCGGTGGCGGGGTTGCCTTCGACGAAGTTCAGGTTAAACATCGACAGGAAGGCCGGGTCGCAGTATTGGCCCTCTTCGTAGAGCGGTTTGTTGTCGAGGCTGAAGAGGGTGCGGTCTGGCCAGGTAGAAGCGGGCTGGTGCCCGCGATGCCTGGGATGTCGGCCTTCATAGAGGGCGCGAGCGGACCCGGGGTAGCTGAGAAAGTATAGGTAGTGCCGCCATAGGTCTGGTTGCCTTCGATCTGGTAGAGGTAGTCCTTTTTTGCGAACTGGCGGTCCCAGTTGAATTCGTCCTCTATCCACAGGAAGATAAGGGTGGAGCAGGTGATGCCGACGGCGAGGCCGATAATATTGAGGAAGGTAAAGGTCCTGTTTTTCCAAAGATTGCGCAGATAGGCTTTCAGGTAGTTGGCGAACATTTCGTATGGTTGTTAAGGTTGATATTATTCGGTTCGGAGACTTTTTACCGGGTTGGCTGCGGCGGCGCGCAGGGCCTGGAGGCCAACGGTCAATAATGTGATCGATAAGGCCACGATGGTTGCGACCAGGAATATCCATCCGCGGATTGGAACCTGATAGGCGAAATCCTGCAGCCAGTTGTGCATGGTCCACCAGCCCAGGGGAATGGCAATCCCCGCGGCGATCAGCACCAATATCATGAATTCCATCGACAATAGCCCGACAATCCCGGGAATGCCCGCACCCAATATTTTGCGGATTCCAATTTCGCGGGTGCGGCGGGCAACGGTGAGCGTTGCGAGGCCGAACAGACCCATGCAGGCAATAAAGATGGCCAGGGCCGATGCCAGCTGCACGATCGTACCGGTATGTTGGTCCTGTGCGTATTGACGGGCGATGGTCTGATCCAGGAAACTATACTCGAAGTCCTGACCGGGAGCAACGGAATGCCAGGCGGCTTTCAGTACCTCGATCTGCCGGGCCAGGTCGCCCGCCCGGAGGCGAACGGAGACGCGTGGCTGGGGTGCGATTGTAAAGCTCACATCGTTGGCTTTACTGAGGATGGAATCCGGAATGAGGGCCAACACGAGCGGCCGGATCTTTGTGTGGAGGGATTCCACTGCAAAATCTTTCATGACGCCTACTATGCGTTGATTGAAGGCGCCGGGTAGCCGCTGACCGATCGGGTCTTTCCAGCCGTACTGGTTCACCAGGGTCTCGTTGACCAGGATCGAAGAGCTGATATCGGCGCTATTACCGGGCAGGAAATTTCTTCCTGCCGCGAGCTGGATATTCATAGTCGGCAGGAAGGCCGCGTCGACGGCATTGAATTCGAAATTCCGGTATTGCCGGTCATCACCGGTGTAGCCTATGTCCATCCATGGCGTCTCGGCAAAGCTGAAGATAGCGGTGCTGGCATTTTCCACGTTTGGCAGCCGGAGCAGTTCCGTCCGGTATAACTCGGCCAGTCGCTTTCCTTCCATCTTTGGTCGGTTGGTGGGGACGATCAGCACCTGGTCTTTACGGTAGCCGAGGTCTTTATCCCTGAGATAATCCAGTTGTTGATGGATCACCAGGGTGGAGATGATCAGGGCGATGGAAGCGACGAATTGTCCGGCCACCAGCGTTTTGCGCAGCAGGTCGGCGCTGTTGCCGATCCTCAATTTCCCTTTGAGTACTTCGACGGGATTGAATCCGGAAAGGATGATGGCTGGATAGATGCCGGCGATAAAGGCGATAAGGATCACCAGCAGGAGGCACCAGGCGATCGTAAAGCCGTCCAGCGAAAGCGTTAGCGCCTTCCCCGTCAGGCCGTTGAAGGGTGAAAGCAGCAGGAAGGTGAGCGCCAGCCCTGTCACGAGAGAGAAAAGAGTGAGTAAGAAGGCCTCGCCCCAGAACTGGCGGAGCAGTTGTTGTCTTTCCGCCCCCAGCACCTTTCTGACTCCCACTTCCATGGCCCGGGTTGCGGAACGGCCGATAGACAGGGTGATGAAGTTGACGCAGGCCAGCAGGAGGATCAGGAAGCCTATGGTGGAGAGGATATAAGAATATTTTGGATTGCTGATGGGCTCGATGCCGGCCGGCAGGGACGTGTCCAGGTGGATTGCCGTCAGCGGTTGCAGGTGAATGTTGTAGGCGCCGGGTTTGTAACGGTTGCCCAGTACGGTTCGCACCATTGCGGGAAATTGTTCTTCGGCGGATGCGCCGGTTTGCCCTTTACGGAGTAGGATGTAGGTTTCCGCAAATACCTGCGACCAGGCTTTGGTCCGGACCCTTTCATTCCAAAAATAATGGTCATTTGTGAAGGGGATCAGCATGCCGAAGCGGATGCTGGATTCAGCAGGATAGTCAGTGACGACGCCCGACACAGTGAACAAAACTGTATCCGACCCCAATTGTAATTCCAGTGTTTTTCCCAGGGGGTCGTTCTGGCCGAAGTATTTGCGGGCGACCGGTTCGGAAAGGATGATCGAGTTTGCGTTGGGAAAAGGTTTTTGGGAGTTGCCTACTTTGAGCCGGAAGTCGAAGATGGAAAAGAGGCTTGAGTCCGCCATATGAACCGATTCGGAAAAGCCGGTGCCGGCATATTTGACGAGGCTGTTGAAGTTGAATACGCGACAAGTCGATTCCACCGGCGGAAGGTTGGCCTGAAGGGCGGGCCCAAGAGGGATTGGCGTGACCGTGTTTATGAAATCCTTATCCTCATCCTTTTCGTCGACCCAGGCCCGGTAAATGCGGTCGGCTTTTGTATGCCAGCGGTCATAGCTTAATTCGCTGCGAACAAACAGCATGATCAATAAACAACAAGTAATGCCAACCGACAGCCCGAGGATATTAATGGCGGTATATCCTTTATATCTCACCAGGTAACGTAGGGCGACTTTCCAGTAATTCTTCAACATGCGTATAATTTTTATTCGATTTGCGGCCCGTGCAGTCTGAATGGATAAAATGGCATAGCGGATAGTTTGTGTTATTCTGATCGCAGGCTAATCACAGGGTTGGCCCAGGCGGCCTTCAAGGCCTGGACGCTGATGGTGGCGAGGGCTATGAGTGCGGCCAGGATGCCGGCGGCCCCGAAGACCCACAACGGGATGGCGATATGGTAAGCAAAATTCCGCAGCCACTGGTTCATGACGATCGCGGCGACAATCCAGGCAATGACGGCGGCGATGGCGACCAGGATCAGAAAGTCGACGGAAAGCAACCGCACAATGGTGCCGGCGCTTGCGCCAAGTACTTTCCGGATGCCGATCTCCTTGACGCGCTGGGAGATCGAGAAGGCGGAGAGACCCAGGAGGCCGAGGCAGGCGATGAAGATGGCGATACAGGAGAAGACGGTGAAGAGCTCACTTTGTCTTTGTTCGGACAGGTAGAGCTGGTTGAAACGTTCGTCGAGGAAGGTATATTCGAACGGCACGTCGGGGGCATAAGTTTTCCAGGTCGATTCCAGGTAGTGAAGGGCTTGCGTGATATTGTCCTTGTTACCGGTGAGTTTGAGCGAGATATTCGCGAAATCGTAGCTGGCTGGTTCGCTGGGCGGGGGCAGCGTAAAAATGACGGGAAGAATAGACTGGCGCAGGTCTTCAAAATTAAAGTCCTTCATGATCCCTATGACTTTTCCTTTGGTGCCGCCATAGCTGAAATTCCGGCCGATCATCTCCCGGGGATCGCGGATGCCAAGTGCTTTGGTGGCGGAGACGTTGAGGATGAAGTTATTGGTATCTGTGGCATATAATCGCGAAAAGTCCCGGCCTGCCGCGATCGGAATATTGTAGGCGGATAGAAAGTCCTGATCGACGGTGACGACTTTGATGTCCGCAGTTACGCGTTTTAGTGAATCGCCGCTTTCGGTGGAGGCGCCTTGTTCATCGAGCAGGCGGCCGCTCGGGATGCGGCTGGATCGCGTAATCCCGATGATATGTGGGTTTTGTAACAGGCGGCTGCGGAAGCTTTCGTAGGTCTTATCCAGACCGGCGTTATAGCTCATGACCACGACCTGGTCTTTATTGAAGCCAAGTGCGGTGTTCTGCATATAATGAAGCTGCTGGAAGACGATTGCGGTGCTGATCAGGAGTACGATGGAAATGGCGAATTGGGTAACGACAAGCACCTTTCGGAAGGAGATGCTGCCGGAGCCGCCTTTGAAAAGGCCCTTTAAGACTTTGGAGGGTTGGAAAGCCGACAGGAAGAGGGCCGGGTAGAGGCCCGACAGGGTACCCACGACCAGGGGAGTGAAGGCCAGGGGAACCAGGATTGCCGGTCTGATGAGGGTTTCGATGGACAGGGTCAGGCCGGTAACCGAGTTAAGCGCCGGGAGAGTAAGCCAGGTCAGCCCGGCAGCCAGGATAAGGCCGATATAGGAGATGAGGATGGATTCGCTGAGGAATTGCAGCGATGATCTCGCCGCGCAACGCGCCGGAGACTTTCCGGATGCCGATCTCCCGGGCGCGGAGGGAGGATCGTGCGGTGGAGAGGTTCATATAGTTGATACAAGCGATCAGGAGGATGAAGAGGGCGATAGCGGCGAAAGTAGTGACCCGGCCGGCATCCCCGTTCTGTTCCGCTTCGCTGTCGAGGTGGGAATTCAGGTGGATGCTGGTAAGGGGTTGTAAAAAGAGTTTAGTGGTCTGGTGTGCCTTGATCCCCGGAGGAGCGCCCTTTATGGGGTAATGCCGATCGAGGAAGGCCGGGAATTGGGCTTCCATGCTTTTGACCGGGTAGTCTTTTGGGCAGGAGGACATAGCGTAAAGAAGGAGTTGTTGCCCCAGTTGGTCATGAGCTGCTTTTCGCCGTAGACGGTGGTGTCATTGAGGGTAGAAAAGGACAGCAGGAGGTTTGGGTGGAGGTGGGCGGCGTCGGGGAAAGGTTTGTAGATGCCGGTCACCTTAAAATTGATCTGGTTATCCATCCGGATCACCTTGTTCATTGGGTCGGTGTCGCCGAAGTATTTGCGGGCGACTTCCGGGGTCAGGAGGATGGAATTGGGGAAGGTTAGGGCTGTTTTCGGGTTGCCTTCGATCAGGCTCACATCGAAGATGTCAAAGAAATTCGTATCCGCAAAAAATATCGCGGTCTCATTGAAGATCTTGTCCTGATAGCGCATCGGCCTTCGGTTCTCTTCCAGCAGGCGGGTCATCTTCTGGATGTCCGGGAAGTCGTTGCGCAGCAGGGGGCCGAACGGCGGGGCCACGGTTCCGAGATGAAGCGAGACGATGCCGTCAGCGTTGTTGAAGCTGCGGGTGACGCGCCAGATACGGTCGGCTTTGCTATTGTACCGGTCGTAGCTGGTCTCGTGGAGGATATAGGTTAGGATCAGGAGACAGCAGGCGATGCCGACCGTGAGACCGAACAAGTTAATAAAGGAGATGAACTTGTACTTGGCCAGGTTGCGCACAGCAATCCTGAGATAATTTTGAAGCATAGCAGATAGTTAATGGTCATGGCTGACCAGGTGATTCAATCTGACGTGACTTGTGGTTACTCCCGGATTACGCTGGAACCGACATGCGAAACCGGCCGTTCCGCCGGTTCGCCATGGCTTATACCAGTATATTCTCCGTAACGGTCTGACCGTCCAGCATGCGGATGATGCGATGGCTGTAGCGGGAGTCGTGTTCGGAGTGGGTTACCATGATGATGGTCGTCCCTTGTTCGTTCAGATCGGTCAGCAATTGCATAACTTCGTTACCGTTCGAAGAATCGAGGTTACCGGTCGGTTCATCCGCCAGGATCAGCTTGGGGTTATTGACTACGGCGCGGGCGACGGCGACGCGCTGTTGCTGACCACCCGATAACTGTTGGGGGTAGTGGTTACGACGGTGCATGATCTGCATTTTGTCCAGCACGACTTCGACGCGTTGTTTCCTTTCGGGTCCTTTAACGCCGAGATAGATCAGGGGCAGTTCAACGTTTTCGAATACGGTCAGCTCGTCGATCAGGTTAAAACTCTGGAACACGAAACCGATATTCCTTTTGCGAAGGTCGGCGCGTTTGCGTTCGTTGAAATGCGCAACTTCGGTGCCGTTGAATAAAAAGCTGCCGCCATCGGGATCATCGAGCAGGCCGAGGATATTCAGGAGCGTCGATTTGCCGCAGCCTGACGGGCCCATCACGGCGACGAATTCGCCTTCTTTTACTTCGAAGCTGAGTTTGTTGAGGGCGATCGTTTCCACTTCTTCCGTGCGGTAGGTTTTTTGGAGTTCAGTAATCTTGATCATAATTGAAGCTGTTTTAGTGATTCGTTTGTTTTTAGATATATAGAAGCTTGATAAAAGTATGTAGAAGAACATGGCTTTCGGCGATGGTCGGGGTGGGCTCAAGCGCCGGAGCTTTTGAGGCGGTCGCAGCGGGTTTCGCTGCGATGGCGGCGGGTTTCGCTGCGGTCGCACCCGCTACGGGCGCTTTCGCTGCGCATTTCGGGTTGGTGCACGTCGTCCCTGCCGTCCCGCAACGGAACCGGGCGCTTTCGTTGGATAAAGCGACGGTGCTCAGGAAGAGCAGAAGGGTCAGGGCGTACAGGTTTTTCCGTTTCATAACAACTATTTTAATCTACTATTGACGGCATTTGGGTGCCAAATGTTACATTATTTCTTTAGGACCAATGTCTGCATATTGGTATAGTTCTCATAGCTGGAAGTTACGACCTTATCACCGGGTTTCAAGCCGGAAAGTACTTCGTAATAATCCGGGTTCGTTTGTCCCAGCGAGATATCAACCCGGTAAGCGGATTTTCCGTCGTCGCTAACCTTGAAGATCCAGTTGCCGCCGGTCTGCTGGTAGAAACCCGCCTTTGGGAACCAGGATGGCGGTGCGCTCATCGCTCAGTGCCAGGGTGACCTGGAGGGTCTGGCCCTTGCGGAGACCCTGGGGCACTTTGCCGACGAATTTCATATCGACCATGGAACCTGCCGTTGGTAATCGCGCTAAAGACCTGCGTGATCTTCAGGACATAGGTGGTCGTGTCGCTCTGGAGCGTAAAGGTTCCGGTCTGACCCGGGAAGACGCGGTTGACGTAGTGTTCGTCCACGTCGGTCAGCCTGACCTTGAATCCGCCGAGCACGTCGATCTGCGCCAGGGGATAACCGGTCGTTTTTGTTTGGCCGATTTCCGCGTCAAGCGAGGTCAATTGGCCGCTGATCGGGGCGCGTGACGGTCAGCATACCCACCTTTTCCTGCATAATCTTCAGGGTTTCCTTGGCGCGGTCGTAGGATTCCTAGTCCTGCTGTGCCTGTTGATTGCGGGAGAGGGTATCTTCATGGAGGATCTCCCTTTGGAGCTCTAACTTCTGCTTCAGGAGTTTATAGTTATTGGCGGCAGTCGTGTACTCCTGGGAGCCCGATGACATGTCGGACATAAAGGGTCGTATCCACGTCAAAGAGCCTTTTGGCTTCCAGATAGAGTTGTTCGACATCGGCCAGCGCGTTCAGCTTGCCCACGGTATTCTGTTGTGCGTTGATCTCTGCAAGCTGCATATTCGCCAGCGTGGTGGAGACGTTCGTGGCGGTGTTGGCCATCGACATTTCCACATCGGTATTGATGAGCTTCAGGATCGGCTGGTTCCTTTTCAGGATATCGCCGTCTTTTACGTAGATCTCGGCGACCCGGCCACCGTCGACCGTATTGAGATATATGGTGAGGAGGGGCATGACGGTCCCGTTTTGTGGGATCGATTCCTGGAACTTATCCTTTTTGATCTCGCTTATCGTAATGCGATCCAGATCGACGTTTAGCTTGTTGCCGCCGCGGGTAAAATAAAAGGCTGAAAAGATCAGCAGTACCAGGGCCAGTATTCCCGCCGATTGTCATGAGGCGTTTGGGCCCCCATTTCCTTTTCTTTCTTACAATGTCTACCACGATTGTGAATTTTTTGTTGGTTTAGCATTTTCCCCAATCAGATTGTCCGATTGGATTTTTAAAAATCTCCCAATATAAAGATACCGGGAGAATTACACACATGAGAAAATTCCAATCGTATTCTATCAAAGACATGCCAGAATAGGAAGCTTATGATTTACAGTTTATTAGATGCAAAATGCCCGGTTCATAGTTCACTTTCGATACAAGAACTGTCCGGTTTTGATACAGTTCGTGTTTTTACTGATTTTGCGTAAATAATTAATTGCTATAAGTTTACATTTAAGGTATGCTTGTAGTAGAAAGATGTTGCACGCCCGGGGCTAAATATTTTTAAAGTCCTGAATGCGCGCAACATTTATCTAATGATTTGAAATCGCCTCCGGCGATTTTGGTAAACAGGAGTAAATTATTATGAATCTTAAGAATGCGTCCATATTGGTGATCGATGATGATCCGGATGTCCTTACGGCGGTCAGGCTATTATTAAAGACGGAGGCGGGGGATGTAGTGACGGAGAAGAATCCGGAGAATATGCGGTCGATCCTCTCCAAGCGAAGTTTTGACCTGATCCTGCTGGACATGAATTTCAACAGTTCGATCAATACAGGGAATGAGGGCTTGTTCTGGCTCCGGAAGATCAAGGAGTTCGGGTCGGCGGCGGCGGTGATCATGATCACGGCTTACGGGGATATCGACTTGGCAGTCAGATCGTTAAAGGAGGGGGCCGGTGACTTTGTGGTCAAGCCCTGGCATAATGAACGGCTGATTGCCACGATCAAGGAGGCGTTGAAGACGAAATGACCCAAAAAGGGTGGGTGGATCGGAGGATATCACGGATTCGGTGATCGGGTCGGAACTGCTTGGGGAATCGGAGGTCATGAAGGATATCTTCTTCAAGGTGCAGAAGATCGCTCCGACGGATGCCAATATCCTGATCCTGGGGGAGAACGGGACAGGTAAAGATTTGATTGCCAAGGCCATACATCAGCATTCGCTGCGGGCGGAAAAGCCATATATAAAGGTGGACGTGGGTGCGTTGACGGAGACCTTTTTGAAAGTGAGCTCTTTGGCCACAAGAAGGGGGCTTTTACGGATGCGCGGGAGGACCGGATAGGGCGTTTCGAAGCGGGAAATGGTGGAACGTTGTTCCTGGATGAGATCGGGAATATTTCGCTGCATCAGCAGGCGAAGCTGCTCTCGGTGTTGCAGAACCGGCAGGTGACGAGACTGGGCACCAATCAATCGGTGCCCATCGATATCCGGCTGATCTGTGCGACGAATGTTCCGTTGACGGAGCTGGCGAACGAAAGCCGATTCCGGAAGGATCTGATTTACCGGATCAACACGGTGGAGATCATGGTTCCTCCGCTTCGGAAGCGGGAGGATGATATTGTGCTTCTGGCGCGCCATTTTGACAAGATCTATACGAACAAGTATATGAAGCCGCTTCATGATTTCGATGCGAAGGCGGTCGAGAAGCTGAAGTCGTATCATTTCCCGGGGAATGTCCGGGAGCTTGCAGTATACGATCGAGCGGGCGGTGATCATGGCGGAGGGGGATGTGCTGCAGGCGAAGGATTTGATCTTTTCGCCGATCGAGTCGGCGCCTGCGCAGTCGGATGAGCCGCAGGAGCTGAAGCTGAGCACGATCGAGAAGAATGCGATTCTTAAGGTAATTGAAAAGCACAACGGCAACATTTCCAAGGCGGCGAAGGAACTGGGGTTGACGCGGACGGCGCTTTACCGGAGATTGAGTAAATACGACATTTAATTATGGTGTTTAAACGTTACCAGGAGCGGATGTTGATCCGGGTGCTTGGGCTTTTCCTGGCGCTGGCGCTGGCATCTTATCTGTTGATCAAGGGGGAGTATCCGTACCTGGTCTTTTGGTTGCTGGTGGTCGGTTTGCTGTTGGTGGATTTCTACAATTTTCACCGCAAGGCGCAGCTGGAGGTGGAGCAGTTTGTAGAGTCGATCCATTACCGGGATTTTTCGCGCTACTTCGATGTAAAGGAGGCGCCGCTTGAGCTCCAATCCTTGCGGCAGGGGTTTAATGAGATCAATTCCACGTTCAAGCTGATCAGCCGGGAGAAGGAGACGCAATATCAATATTTGCAGAAGATCCTCGAACTGGTGAATACGGGTATATTGTCTTATGAGCATAAGAGCGGGGAGATCGGGTGGATGAACGAGTTGTTCAAGAATATGCTGGGGGTGCCGTATCTGAAGACAATCGCGAGCCTGGAGCGCCGGGATGCGGCGTTGTACCATGAGATCCTGAACTTGAGGCCGGGAGACAGCAAGATCATTCCAGTTGACGAAAGATAAGAACGTCTTTAAAACTTTGATAGCGGCGACTGCTTTTCAAACGGACAACAGGGTCTACAAGCTGATCGCGTTCCAGGATGTAAATGAGGCGTTGGATGAGACGGAGGCGAAGGCTTGGCAGAAGCTATTGAGTGTGATGACCCATGAGATCATGAATTCGGTGGCGCCGATCTCTTCGCTGGCGGAGACGATGCTGCACCGGCTGCAGGAGACGTCGCGAGTCCTGGAGGGCCAGCACGATGGGGCGTTGGAGGACCTGGAACTGGGGATCGGAACGATCCGGCGGCGCAGCGAGGGACTGTTAAAATTTGCGGAGACTTACCGCAATTTGAATAAGATCACGACGCTGAATCTGAAAAGGGTGTTTGCGCGGGACCTTTTTGAGAATCTGCATCATCTGATGCAGCCGACGCTTGATCAGAAGCAAATCGAGCTGGAGATCCTGCTGATCGATCCTGACCTTTCGCTGGAGGCGGATACCAATCTGATTGAGCAAGTATTGATTAATCTGGTGGTGAATGCGATCGAGGCGGTGAAGGATCGGGAGCAGCCGTTGATCACGTTGTCGGCGAATGCGGCAAATAACGGGCGGCCGGTGATCAAGGTGGCGGATAATGGGATGGGGATGTCGCCGGAGGTGATGGAGAATATTTTTATCCCGTTCTTCAGTACCAAGAAAAATGGGAGTCGGGAATCGGGTTGAGTTTGTGCAAACAGATATTGCTGCTTGCACAAAGGGAATATCCAGGTGCAGTCGGCTGAAGGGGTTGGGACGGCGTTTTATCTGCACTTTTAGGAGTTCGCGCAATAGCCGGGTGGCTAGGACTCGCCGATCCATTTTTTGAACGAGGCGGAGTTCTCCTGGCTGATGATGATCTCTTCGTTGACCGGCAGGGTAAGTTCGACGCTGATCTTACTTTTTTCCAGGGGTTTAAAGCGTTTGATGTAATTGGCGTTGATGATATATTTCCGGTTGGCGCGATAGAACAGGTTCCTATCCAGCTCTTCTTCCAGCTCGCTGAGGTTGCTCTTCTCGGCCATATATTTCCGGTTCTCTTTATCGACCAGAAAGATCAGTTTGTGTTCCGTGAAAAAGTAGCCGGCGTCTTCGATACGGACGGTTTGGAATTCGGCGCCTTTGCGGACGAGGATGCGGGATCTTTTCCGGTCGGTCCTTGAAATCAGATCGGGCAGGGAGGAATGCTGATCGGGGGCGTGGTGGTCGGTTGAGTGCTGATCGGCAGCATGGTCCGCGTGTTCGATGGCCCCGACGAAATGCGCCTGCAGGGTCTTGTATTTCTGGATGGCGTTATTGAGCGACCATGCGCTAATAGGTTTTAGCAGATAGTCGATGCTATTGAACCGAAAGGCTTCGGTGAGGTATTCATTATAGGCGGTGGTGAAGATGACGGGGCAGGTGACTTTACAATTCTTAAAGATGGAGAAGGAGAGGCCGTCGGACAGCTGGACATCCATGAGGATCAGGTCGGGATGCGGGTTTTCGTTCAGCCAGCGGATGGTCTCCTCCACGCTGCTGCAGCCCGCTACCACGTCTATCTTTTCATCAATGATGTGCAATTCCTCTGCCAGGTTGCAAAACGCGGGCTGCTCATCTTCGACAATTAGAACTTTCATTTTGGATCGGCTTTATTATATGACGCTGTAATACAGCAATTGTTGCATTTTGTTCGGGTAGCGGCTTCAGAATCTGATGATCGGTAATTTCACGGTGAAGCTTTCAAAATTATTTTCGATGATGATATTGCGTTTGGTGATCAGTTTGTAACGGTTATCAAGATTGCGGAGGCCGATCTTGGAACTGGGTTGCGGTTCGCTGATGCGGTTCATGGGGTTGCTGACGATGACATAGTCTGCCGAGATGGATACGGCGATGGTGAGTGGTGTGGCTTCGGTGAATTCGTTATGTTTGATGGCGTTTTCGACGAGGGTCTGCATGGAAATCGGTGGAATAAGGAAATTCTCGGCTGAAATGTCGGTGATCTCGATGACCATGCTGATGGCTTCGGCGAAGCGGATCTTCAGCAGGTAAAAATAGTTGCCGATGAAATCGATTTCCTCTCGCAGCAGCACGAGGTCTCTGTCGCGGTTGCCGAGGATATAGCGGTAAACGAGGGCGAGGGTATCGTTGTATCGGCGCGCACTTTTGGGGTCGCGGGTGATCAGAAAAGAGAGGGTGTTGAGGGAGTTGAAGATAAAATGGGGGTCGATCTGGTTCTTAAGGGCTTCGAGCTCGGCCTGGGCTTTGGCGATATTGAGTTGTTCCACCCGGGTTTCGTGCTGTTCTTTTTCGCGGTTAAGGAAGAGGATTTCGTAGATATTCGCGATAAAGCAGGCGGCGATGACCATGCCGAAAACGGTGTTGGTCAGTGGTATGTAATCGTCGGCAGTTTCACGGGACCAGGTCTTCCAGGTCTTGAGAAGGAGGGAGGAAATCAGACCGGAGTAAATGATGTTAATAAAGAAGAGGGCGATAATGATTTTGTAATATGAGCCCCGGGTCCAGGGGTATCTTTCCCGGATAAAGTACATCAGCCGGATGTTGCCTTCCCAGACGAGGAAGAAGACGACAATAAAATATAAATAACTGCCTACTAATTCGATAGACCGATAAAGGCGGTTGGTGATCAATCCTGCCAGGTTAGGGATAAGTATGCCTAAGGCGGGGATTCCGATCGATCGGACCATCTTGTCCCGGAGTATCGTGTTATTGTTCATAGCAGCTTTCGTTCAGGCCTTTCAGGGGCTGATCGGTTTAGTTTGTTTGAAAATCGGGAAATGCCGTTGGCTGCGTAGTAGAAGGGAATAACGGAAAGTACTTTAATTGTACTGTGATAGAAAAGTTAATTTATTGTGAATGCGCGCTTCGATGAATGAGTGGCAAGTCGTTGCTCGGCTGAGACGGCTGACGCCGTCTAAGCGGGGCCGATGTTAGACCTTCGTCGAAGCTTCGTTCCTCGCTTCTCCTCGGTCGTAAGCTTCGCATTGCTCGCTTACCATCGGATCGCGAGGTCACCTCCGGTGACCTCCGGTCACTTCCTACAACCATTAAGCAGAGATTTTTCCCGTTTGAGTTAGTTTGCACGTTACCGAGATTAAAATGTGTTTAATTTGTGATGACCTTTAAATTATTGTTCCCGGGGGATACGTTTTTTAGGGGCAGTTTCCCCGGTTTTGTTAAGCTGTCTCTAGAAGTTTTCTCATGTGACCCGCAGGTGGTTTCTACCACCTGCTTTTTTTTTGCCTTCAACTGACCGCCGGTGGCCAGATTTTCCCCTTCAGTTGTTAATTTTCCGGCTTCGGTTACAAACCGCCTGACATCAAGCATGAAATTGACTAATTTTTTTGTCTCCTGATTGAGCAAGTTCCTGCACTGACCTACGCACATGTCCTTTCTACTACACACACGGGGGTTCTGATTTATCCGCGCGGATAACGCGGCCGGCGTTTCCATTGAGATCAATATTTAATATAAACTGTCAACAATGCGAAAATTGAAGCTACTACTTAGAATTTGGCTGCACGGTCCTATTATGACCTTTGTATTTCTTGGAGCGTTGCTGCTTTGCTCCCTGTGGACTGTCGCCCAGGCGAGGCTTATTCAGGGAACGGTGACGGACGATCAGGGGCAACCCGCTGCTTTTGCGTCCATCCAGGTAAAGGGATCGCACCGGGGCGTAAATGCGGATCAGGATGGCCGGTTTGCGATATCGGCGAGGGCCGGCGATATTCTGGTTGTCAGCGGTACGGGCATGGTTTCCCGGGAAGTAACCGTCGGTGCCGACGCCACGCTCAATATCAAGGTGAGCCGGAAAAGCACTTCAATGACTGAAGTGGTCGTCACAGCGCTGGGGCAGACGGCAGCCAAAGCGAAGGTCGGCTACGCCACGCAAACCTTTAATACGGGCACCATTAACAAAAACGGGGTCACCGGCGTCCTGGATGGTCTTGAAGGGAAAATCGCCGGCGCCGACATTTCCAACACGGGTGGACCGGGCTCTTCTACCAAAGTGGTATTGAGAAGTTATGGCGTGATTTCCGGTGGTGACAACCAACCCTTATATGTGATTGACGGGGTACCGATGAGCGACGCCAATTTCCAAGGCTCCACGAACGGAACGGACGGGGCGGATTACGGAAACGGGATGAACAACATCAACCCCAACGATATCGAGAGCATAACGGTCCTCAAAGGTACGGCGGCCGCTTCCCTGTATGGAAGTCTCGCGAAGAACGGGGCGATCATGATCACCACGAAGCGGGGCAAGGCCGGGAAGCTGAAAGTTGAGTACAGTGGATCTTTCAATATGAGTGAGGCGGGAAAACTGCCGACCTATCAGAATCAGTTTGGAACCGGCTGGGGCGGTGTTGCGGTTCTGGACGAGAATGGGAGCTGGGGTCCGGCGTTCGATGGCCAGGTACGCGGTTGGGGATCGATCGTGGACGGACAGCAGCTAACCAAACCCTATGTGGCCATCAAGGACCCCTTGCGTCAGTTCTATGTGACGGGCCACGAATACAACAACACGGTTGCGCTTTCTGGTGGCAGTGAAACGAACCGGTTCTATTTTTCCTATGGCAACGTATCCAGTGATGGGATCGTACCGGATAACGGCAACACCCAGCAGCGCAATACCTTGTCCTTCCGAACGAATAGTAACTACGGGAATTTTACCTTTAATACCTCCATCAACTATGTCGGACAGACACTGAAGGTTCCGAACACGGGCCAGGGAACTTCTGCGGGCGGCGACGTGTATCAATCCCTGCTGCAGATCCCGGTGGACCTTCCGATCGGGGCCTTTAAAGACATCAACAACAAGTTTTTCAACATCAATAACTTCTTTACGCCGTATGCGGAAAACCCATATTTTGGGCTGGTCAACAACGGAAATCAGCAAAAACTTGACCGGGTATTCGGGAACCTGGACTTCGGGTATAAGTTCACCCCGCAGTTCAGCGCGGAACTGAGGGTCGGCGGGGACATCACCAGCGCCCGGACTTTTGAGTGGAAGAACTCTGCTTTTGCATTGGCCAATACATGGGACGGATTTCCGGCTACCAATCCGGAAGGTTTTCCCCGAACGCCCGATTATGGCGGCGTTTCGCAGGGCTCTGATTATTTTGGATTGTTTAACAGCGATCTTATCCTGAAGTACAATACGAATCTGAGCAGCGATTTCTCGTTGGACGCGTTGGCGGGCGGGAACTATTATACCACAACACAGCGGTCGGAAGTGGCTTCCATCACTCCGATCATCCTCCCGGGCTTTTTTAACCTCAGTAATACAGCTACCCCCCCTACGGTGTCCGACCAAAGCGGGATGTACCGGAGGATCGGAGTGTACGGACAAGTCACCCTTGGATTTAAGGAGCAGCTCTATTTGACGGGAAATGTCCGAAACGACTGGTCATCGACCCTGCCGATCAACGCGAATTCTATTTTCTATCCGGGGGCGGACTTGTCGTGGGTTGCTTCGCAACTGATCGGAAACAGCAGCGCGATCTCCTTCCTGAAACTCCGGGCAGCTTACGGGAGGACCGGTTCTGACCCCGCTCCTTATCAGACATTGTCGCAGCTCGGATCAGGGACGATCGGCCTGCCATTCGGATCGCTCACGATACCGTTTAACGGGGTCAGCGGGTTTGGGGTCTCCGACCAGATCAACAATGCCAATCTGAAACCCATCTTTACGAACGAAGTGGAAGCCGGGGCGGAAGTCAGGTTTCTGAAGGATCGGATTGGGCTGGATGTGACGGTTTACGACAAAAAGACCAAAGGACAGATCTTTGCAGTTCCTGTAGCGCCATCCACCGGTTATTCTACCCTCGTCCAGAATCTGGGTACAATCGGCAATAAGGGAATAGAGCTGACCCTCAATCTTAAGGCAGTCTCGACCAGAAACTTCACGTGGACCCTTGCCTATGTCTTTAGCCGGGATTGGAACAAGGTGCTGGAACTGACCGGTGCTTCACAGGATCCGCTGTTGTTCGGGTTCTCGGAGGCCATTGATGCCGAGATGCGGGCTGTAGTCGGCAAGACCGTCGCCTCTATCTATACGGGCATCCCCCAGACGAATGCATCCGGGCAGGTCGTCGTCAGTCCCTACACCGGGTACCCGCTGCCGAATACAACACCACTCTATGGGCTGAACCTCACCAAGGGTTATATGGGCAGCGGACTATATACCTATCAGATGGGGCTGACGAATACCTTCACGTATAAGAATTGGACCCTCAGCGGCACGCTGGACTTCCGATATGGGGGCGTTATGTTTAGCGAAACCGCCAACCTCGCCTTATTCGTTGGGAACGCTGCGCCGACAGTGTATAACGACCGCCGCCCCTTCATCTATCCCAATTCGGTGGTGGAGGTCAGCAACGGCAAATATGCACCGAACACGACCTATATCGGTTCGAACGGAGCCGGGGAAGTCGATCAGTACTACAATGCCTATTCGGAAAGCAACAGCTTTTCCGGCGCCGCGGATCAGCAGCGGATCATTGACAAGTCCTTCCTGAAGATGCGGGATATCAACCTGTCCTACTCTCTCCCCAGGGCGTGGGCATCCGGGGTTAAGGCGTCGACCGCTTCGCTTGGCGTGTATGGGCGAAACTTCCTGCTGTGGACACCCAAGAACAATGTTTATGTGGATCCGGAGGCCACCCAGCTCGGCAACGACCTCCAGGGAGAATATGGTGAATTGGCCGGCCCCCCCTTGCTGAAGAGCTATGGTGTAATCTTAAAAGCAACTTTTTAATCAAAATAAGCAATCCGATTATGAACCTACTTAATCAATATAGAACGATCATTGTTTGCACCGGGTTGGCAGCGCTGATCCTCGGAGGCGCCGGCTGTAAAAAGCAGCTGAATATAAATCAGAATCCGAATTTTCCAAACCTTTCTCAGGGGACACCGGCTGAGGTATTCCCGGTTGCTGTACTTGCGACGATCGCCAGCACGGGCGGAAATCTTGCCATTGTGGGAGGGATGTGGTCCCAGTTCTTTACCCAGGCAGCGCTGGCCCAGCAATACACGGACGTTGATTCCTACAATCTTCCCAATACGGATGGTTTTATACAAGGTCCCTGGAGCCAGATGTATGTTGACGGGATGAAGAATTATCAATATGTCATCGATCAGGCCTCCGCCCAGCAGGACTGGAATTCCTACCTGATGGGGACGGTGATGAAGGCCTATACGGCCGAAGTGTTGGTCGACCTGTACAGTTCAATGCCGTATTCCCAGGCCCTGCAAGGAGCCGCACAGCTGAATCCCAAATTCGACAGCGGTTTCGCGATCTATGACAGCCTGATTGGGGAGATCAACACGGCCCTGGGGAAGGATTTTACCGCCAATACCAATACCAATATGGGCAGCCAGGACCTGGTATTCGGGGGCAGCATCTCCAACTGGATTGCCTTTGCCAATACGCTCGAACTGAAGATGTACCTGCGGATGGTCAATGTGAATCCCAGCGCCGCGCAGGCAGGGGTCAGCGCCCTGGTCGGCAGCGGGGCTATATTCCTGGGGACTTCTACGGGTGATGCCAGCATAACGAATTTTACCGACGCACCCGGTCTGGATAACCCCCTGTACGAGCAGAATATCCGACAGCTGAATACGCCGGTAAACCTGAGGGCGAGTGAAACCATGCTTTCCTGGCTGAATGCCAACAACGATCCGAGGGTGAATGCTTATTATACGCCGACGCCGGGCTATTCGATCACCGGCATCAATCAGGGAGACTTCCGTTCCATCAATCCCGCCTATGCGACCGCTGCGGTGTTCGCGGAAACGCCTACGGACCCGGTCGAACTCATATCAATGGCTGAATCTTATTTCCTGCAGGCAGAGGCGGACTTGCGGTATAACGGAGGCGCAAATGCGCAGTCATTGTACAATCAGGGTGTCACTGCGGCCTTCAACTGTACCGGCAATGATGCCAGTTCCTTTCTTGCCGGGGGAGGCGCCTATGCGTGGGGGGCGGAAACGGAAAACGGGCAGGCACTCACCCCACTTGCGCAGATCATGCGTCAGAAATGGGCGGCCAGTGCATACGGTTGTCACGGGATAGAAAGCTACTTCGACTTCAACCGAACGGGATTCCCGTTGCAAAGCCCGGTGTATTCGACCGACCCCGGTTATGTCCCGGGCCAACTGGTTGTCGTCGCCAATTCGGTGCTTGCCCCCGGGCAGATGCCCAAACGGCTGATCTATCCTTATAATGAGGTGTCCCGGAACACGAACGCCCCTACTACCGTTCCGATCACCACCCCGGTATGGTGGGGGCAATAGGTTCGCGATTAAACTAAATAGAAGCAAAAAAAAATAATATGGTCAAGTTATTTTCAGCAATCGGGATTCTGGCGGGGCTATGCCTGCTTGGTTCGTGTACGAAGCGGCAGAACTATGGGGGCACTGCCGTCCAGCAGGTCTCCAATGGATGGTGGGTGGTGGCCTATTCATCGGTGAACGGGGTCGTATCCCTCACGCCGGCCACGGGTCCCGATACCGCCTCGAATCATATATTCTTCGTCACGTACAATGCCGCCCAGAATACGAGTGACTCTGTTTGGGCGGATGATCTGGGGTATATCGGAGGGGCGTATGACGTAAAGGCGTTGTTGGGGGTAAACCTTAGTAACTATACCTTATCATCGGGCGGGACGGCGAATCTTTATCAGCCGGGCGGCTCGGTGCAGTGGGCGGCCGGACAGATTTTCCCCAAAGGAGGGCATTCCAGAACAGGTGTAGTGACCGACAGTCTCCACCTGCAATTCCTTTTTACCGGCAACCCGGGAGATACGCTGACCATTCAGGGGGTAGCCAGGACGGGATTTGACGGAGACGACTGGCCGGTGTCGCCGTATACGCCGATACCAAATTAAATTGTCTTTTTTATTGGAGCTGGTGGGATGCCGCCCCGAAGGGGCGGCATCCTTTTTTTTGTTATATTGAGAGATGGCTACTCTTTCGCGCAGCCTCGGGCCCTGGATGTTGTGGGGGCTGGGTGTAGGCTATGTTATCTCGGGCATGTATTTTGGCTGGAATCTGGGACTGCCGCAGGGCGGTACGCTGGGAATGGCGATCGCGACGGTTGGGGCGATCATCCTTTATATCACGTTTACTTTTTCGTATGCCGAACTGGCCTGTGCGATTCCCAAGGCCGGCGGGGTCTTCGATTATGCGACGAGGGGGTTGAACCGGGACTGGGGATATGTGGCCGGAGTGGCGCAGCTGATCGAATTTCTGTTTGCGCCGCCGGCGATTGCGGCGGCGATCGGGGCGTACTTTCACCTTTTTGTGCCCGGTGTGGGGGCGAAGGAGATCGGGGTGGTGGCGTATGTCGTGTTCACGGCATTGAATATGTATGGCGTGCGGGCAGCGGCGGGGTTCGAATTGCTGGTGACGATGGTGGCCGTGTTTGAGTTGCTGCTTTTCTGCGGGGTGACGTTCCCGCATTTTCATTGGAAGAATATCGAACAGCATGCATTCCCGCATGGTTGGGTGGGGGTATGGGCGTCGGTACCTTTTGCGGTGTGGTTTTTTCTGGGGCTGGAGGGATTGGCGAATGTGGCGGAGGAGGCGGTCAATCCGCGACGGAATATCCCGATGGGTTTTGGATCGGCGCTGGCGACCCTGATCGTGTTGTGTGTGATCGTGTATCTGGCGTCGATCGGGGTGGCGGGGTGGGAGGCGATCGTGTATTCGTCACCGGGGGCCGGTGAGTCGGACAGCCCGTTGCCGCTTGCGATGTCGAAGATTACCGGTACGAGTGGGGTTGTTTATCATTTGCTGATCACGATCGGGCTGATGGGTTTGATCGCGAGCTTTCATGGGATCATTCTGGCGGCGGGCCGTGCGACGTTGGAGTTCGGGCGGGTGCAATATCTCCCGGCAGCGCTGGGGCGGGTGAACGAGCGGCGGAAGACCCCGGTGAATGCGTTATTGGCGAATATGGTGATCGGGATTATTGCTTTATTGTCCGGCAAGACCGATCAGATCATAACGATCTCCGTGTTGGGGGCGGTCACCTTATATGTGTTCGGCATGATCACGGTGCTGGCGTTGAGGCGGAAGGAGCCGGAGCTGGAGCGGCCATATCGGGCGCCTGGGTATCCGGTCACGCCGATCGTGGCGTTGGTGGTGGGACTGGTCTGCCTGGTGGCGTTGGTCTGGCTGAATATTATTTTATCGTTCATTTATTTCTCAATTCTCGGGCTTGGCTATATTTGGTTTTGGTTTTTTGTAAAACGGCGCAGAACCGCGTAGGCGGGGGCGGAAAAACAGATAACGTATGGGCAATCGGATAACAATCGATGATCTGCTGCATCAGCTGGAGGTTGCGGGGACGGAGAAGGTCAAGCTGGCGATTACGGACATCGACGGGATCTTACGGGGAAAGGTGATCGGTTTTGACAAGTTCAAGTCCATCGCGGCGAAGGGATTTGGATTTTGCGATGTGGTCTTTGGCTGGGATGCGGGGGATCAGGCATATGACAATGGCGCTTTTACGGGCTGGCATACCGGGTATCCGGATGCGATGGCGGTGGTGGATGGGGATACAATGCGGCGCGTGCCGTGGGAAGATGGGCTGCCGTTTTTTTTGGCGGATGTTCAGGCGCCGGTTTGCCCGCGGGGGTTGTTGAAGAAGGTGATCGGGGAGGCGGCTCGGAGGGGTATACGGCCTATTTTTCACAAGAGTTTGAGTGGTTTAATTTTAAAGCGTCGTCGGATGATCCCGCGAAGCGGTCATTTGCCGCATTGAAACCGATGACCAGCGGGATGTTTGGATATTCCATTCTCCGAGCTTCCCAGGGGAGTGCTTATTTCCATCGTTGTTCGATGAGCTGAAGAAATTTGGTGTGCCGCTGGAAGGGTTGCATACGGAGACGGGGCCGGGCGTATATGAAGCGGCCATCCTTTATTCGGATGTGCTGGAGGCGGCGGACCGGGCGGTGCTATTCAAGTCGGGGGTGAAGGAGATCGCATACCGGCATGGCGTGTTGCCAACGTTCATGGCGAAGGTGAGTGAGACGTTGCCGGGATGCAGCGGGCATGTGCATCAAAGTCTTTGGCGGGATGGCGTGAACTTGTTCCATGATCCGGGGGGATCGGGGATGAGTTCGTTGATGGAAAGTTATATGGCGGGGCAGCTTTACTGTCTTCCGCATATTTTGCCGATGGTTGCGCCGACGGTGAATAGTTACAAGCGACTGGTGGAAGGGGCGTGGGCGCCTACGACCCTGACCTGGGCGATTGATAACCGGACGACGGCATTGCGGGCCTTGCCGGGGAGCGCTGCGTCGACCAGGCTCGAGACGAGGGTTGTAGGGTCGGATGCCAATCCCTATCTGGCGATGGCGGCTTGTCTGGCGGCGGGTCTGTACGGGGTGCGTCAGCAGATGCGGTTGACGGTGCCTGCGACCAAAGGAAGCGGTTATGCGGACAAACGCAATGGGGTCTTGCCGCGCAACTTGTGGGAGGCGACGCAGGCGATGAAGGCGTCCCGCTGGCGAAAGAATTGTTCGGGGAGGCGTTCACGGATCATTTCGTCCGGACGCGGGAATGGGAGTGGCGGCAGTTTGGGCAGGTGGTGACGGATTGGGAACTGAAAAGATATTTCGAAATCATTTAGAAAGTTTGGACTTGCTATGGTGGATTTTTCGACGGTCAGGCAGTATAATTTTCCGACGGTCATCCGGTTTGGAGCAGGCGCCATTGCCGAGTTGCCGGGTCATCTGGCGGCCAACGGATTGAGCAGGCCGTTGTTCGTAACCGATCCGATGGTGGCGCAGCTTGGTTTTTTCCAACAGATCAGGCGGTCGCTGGAAGGGAAAGGTATATCGGTGGAAGTCTTTTCGGATATTCATAAGAACCCGGTGAAGTCCGATGTGCTGAAGGGCGGAGAGGCTTATGCGGCTGCCGGCCGGGACAGCGTGATCGGGATCGGCGGAGGAGCGGCGATGGATGTGGCGCGGGCGGTGGTCTTGCGGATCCATCACCGGCGCGATCTGTTCGATTACGATGATCTGATTGGGGGGGATCAATATGTGACGGAGGAGGTCCCTTATTTCATAACGGTGCCTACGACTGCCGGCACGGGCAGTGAGGTGGGCAGAAGTGCGATCATCTCTGAGGACGATACGCATCGGAAGCGGATCTTGTTTTCGCCCAAGCTGCTGGCGAAGATCGTTTTTGCCGATCCGATGCTGACGATGGAGCTGCCGCCTTTCGTGACGGCGGCGACGGGGATGGATGCGTTGACGCATAATCTTGAAGCTTATCTCGCGAAGATGTTCCATCCGATGTGCGAGGGGATTGCGTTGGAAGGCGTCGCCCTGATCAACGGGTCGTTGGCGGAGGCGGTTCACCGGCCGGACCTGGAGTCTCGCAGCCGGATGCTGCTTGGGTCGTTGATGGGTGCGGTCGCTTTTCAGAAAGGGCTCGGCGTGGTGCATTCGCTGGCGCATCCGCTGTCTTCGTTGCTGGATACCCATCATGGGTTGGCGAATGCGGTGAACCTGCCGTATGGGATGCACTATAATATCGGCGGGTGTGAGGAGAAGTTTGGGCGGATCGCTTCCACGATGCGGTTACCCGGTCGGGACGGGGAGGCGGTGGTGGAGCGGTTGTTTGCGTTCAACCGGGAAGTTGGCCTGCCGGTGAGGTTGAGGGAAATTGGGGTTAAGGAGGAGCATATGGAGACCCTGGCGGATCTGGCGTTTGCGGATTTTGCACATCCGAATAATCCCAAGCCGGTGAGTAGGGAGGATTTTAAGAAGTTATACATGGAGGCGTTATGATCAGAATTGGATTAACGGATACCGGGACGGAGTGGAAGCACCTGAATTATGTGCGGTGGATCGGGGGCGCGGTACCGGGTCGCGGGGCCGGGGCGGGGGCAGAGAAGGTCGAGGTGGTCCGGCTTTCGGCGGCACTTGGGAATTTGAATGAGGCGGTACGTTGTGACGGGCTGGTGTTATCCGGCGGGATTGATATCGATCCTTCCTTGTATGGCGGGGCACGGGGATACCAGCGGTCGCCGGCGGGAGGCTGGGAGCTGGAACGGGATCTGTTCGAGCAGGCGGTGTTGCGGATGGCGTGGGAGCGGGAGCTGCCGGTGTTGGGAGTATGTCGAGGGTTGCAATTGATCAATATAACGTTGAAAGGGGATCTGGTGCAGGACTTGGGGATCGCAGGCGATGGGGTGCATGAAGCGAATGCGGGGATTGATAAACAGCATCGGGTGCGGATCGAGCGCGATTGTTTGCTGTCCGCGGTGGCGGGTCATTCTTCGGGGGAAGTAAATAGCGCGCATCACCAGGCTATTGGGCGGCTTGGTGACGGGTTGAAGATAAATTGTTATGCGGAAGATGGGACGATCGAGGGGATCGAATGGGCGGAGCCGGACGGGAAGCCGTTTTTGCTCGCGGTGCAGTGGCATCCGGAGCGGATGCTGGCGAACGCGTTTGAGGATGAATTTCTTTATCGGGCGTTGAGGGATAGGTTTATAGAAGAGGTGCGGTTGACACAGCTAAATCGGCGATGACTGGCGGGCGAGGGGTGTGCGGGCGAAAAAAAAGTTCGCATTTTGCGAACTAATCTTCTTCTAAAAAACACCCGATTCCCGTGTCAAAATAATCGCAATATGCAGATCATCAATCCGGCTACAGAAGAAATTATCGCGGAAGTCGCGGAGGATACGGAGGCAGAAGTTCAGGAAAAATACCGGCTTGTCAGGGCGGCGCAGCCAGCATGGGCAGCGTTGCCGGTGGAAGAAAGACTCGCCTGTATTGCGCGTTTCGCGGAATTGCTGGATCAGGAGAAAAATGTGTTGGCGGATACGCTGACGAGTGAGACGGGCAAGCCGCTGCAGCAATCCTATAATGAGCTGAATGGGGCGCGGAGCCGGATCCGGTATTTCCTTGATCATTCGGCCAGATGGCTGGCGGAGGAGTGGGTGGTAACGGAGGGGGTTACGCGCGAGAAGATCGGCTATGAGCCATTGGGGGTCATCGCCAATATCTCCGCCTGGAATTATCCTTACCTGGTAGGCGTGAACGTTTTTATTCCGGCGCTGATCGGCGGGAACGGGGTCCTGTATAAACCTTCCGAATATTCCACCTTAACGGGGCTGCATATTCGCCGGTTGTTGTACCTGGCAGGGGTTCCTCACCATGTTTTCCAGGTAGTAGCGGGTAAGGGGAAGGTAGGGGAATGGCTGTTGGGACTACCGTTGAACGGGTATTTCTTTACCGGCAGTTATCGGACGGGAAGGTTGATTGCGGAAAAGGTGGCGGCGAAGCTGGTGCCTTGTCAGCTGGAACTTGGGGGAAAGGATCCCTTGTATGTTATGGATGATGTAGAAGATATCGATAAGGTAGCGGGGGCAGCGCTGGAGGGGGTGGTCTATAACAATGGACAGAGCTGTTGCGCGGTTGAACGGATCTATGTGCAAGAGAAGGTTTATGATGCTTTTGTGCGGTCCTATACCGACGCAGCTGCGGAAGATGGTGGTAGGCGATCCGCGCGATGCGGCAACGGAGATCGGGCCGTTGAGCCGGCCGGGGCAGCTGGAGTTCCTGCAGCAGCAGATTGAAGATGCGGTGGGGAAGGGAGCGAAGCTGTTGTATGGCGGGAGGCGTGTCGGCGGCAGGGGATACTATATCGAGCCGGCGGTGCTGGTGGGAGTGGATCACCGGATGAAGGTGATGCGGGAGGAATCTTTTGGGCCGGTGGTGGGTATTCAACGGGTGAAGGATGATGCGGAGGCGGTGGAGCTGATGGCGGATACCGAATATGGATTGACGGCAGCTGTTTATTCGAAGAGTTATGAGCGGGCGGAGAAGGTGATGCGTCAGTTGAATACCGGTACGGTGTATTGGAATTGCTGTGACCGGGTGAGTGCAACGGTGCCATGGTCGGGCCGGAAACATTCAGGGTTGGGGATCGACTTTGTCTTATCAGGGGATACGGGCTTTTGTCCAGCCAAAGGCTTATCATATAAGGGGTTAACATGGACTGCGGGTCAGGGCTGGAAGGATGTCAGATTCGCCGGGGGGTCGGGGCGCCGGGAGATTCTAAAAAAACTCCGAATTGGGGTGTAACCATTCTTCATTTCCGGAGTAATCTATATAGAAGATAATAATTTCTACTGCCAGTGCCGGAACTTTCTGATGAAAAAGTAATGCTGCTCGTAAAGGAAGGCCAGCTGTCGGAGTTGACAGAGCTGTTCGAGCGGTATCATGTCCCGCTGTACAATTTTTTCTTACGGCTGACGATGGATGAGGCGCTGAGCGAAGATTTGACCCACGATCTGTTCTATCGGGTCATTCGCTACCGGCAGAGTTTTGAGCCCGCGAGCGGGAGTTTCCGGTCCTGGGTTTATCGGATGGCGCGCAATATTCATGCGGATCATTTCCGGCAGGAGCAGCGGGTTCCGGGCGGAATGAAGGGCACGCGACCGTTCCCGGATGGTGGCGGGGGGGATGCGGACAATCCGACGGGTGAAGACGCCCCCTACTCGGAGGATCAATTCGAACGGTTGGATGCGGCGATGGCAAAGCTTAGGCCCGATCAGCGGGAAATACTGGTGCTTAGCCGTTATCAGGGTCTGAAATACGATGAGATTTCGAAAATAAAGGATTTGTCGGTCCCTGCGATCAAGGTACAGGTGTACAGGGCCCTGCAACAACTGAGAGCGTTTTATTTCAAATAATGACTATGAACTGCAACGAAGTACAGGCGGTAATGATCGACTATCTGGATCGGGCGGTGGATTCCGAAACGGGCGCTGCGATGCGTGCGCACCTGATCAACTGCGAAGGCTGCCGGAAGGAAGTGGATCAACTACGCGAGCTGCTGGCGACGATAACTGACCAGGAAATGCGGCAGCCGGGGCATGGGCTGCGGGAAAATTTTCAGGTGATGCTGCAATCGGAACTGAATATGGAAACGGCCGATGATCTGTTGCGGAGGCCGAGGGAAGGTAAGGAAGAAAAGGCAGCCGGGGCTGGGGCAAGGATCGGGTGGATGTCGGCAGCGGCCTGCGTATTGCTCGTTGGCGGGATGTGGATCGGGTCGATGCTGGGATCGCGAAAGGCGGCGAACGTACCATCGAATGTGGCCGGGACGCTGGGCGCGATGCAGAATGAAATCAGGGAGATGAAGGAGGCGATGCTGTTCTCGCTGATCGACAACGAGTTCGGCCAGTCAACGGATCAAGGCCGTGAGTTATGCGGAAGAGATGTCGAATCCGGATCAGCATGTCATCCAGGTGCTGGTAAGCACGCTGAACCACGACAAAAATGTGAATGTCCGGCTGGCTGCGTTGTATTCGCTGGCTTCGTTTGCGGATAGCCGCATGGTCAAAGATTCGCTGGTTACCTCCCTGCCGAAACAAACCGAACCGTTGATCCAGGTGATGCTGATCAATCTGCTGGCGGAAAAAAAGGACAACCGGGCGATTGCGCCGATCCGGGATATTATTTCGAATAAGAATACGCTGCCGGCGGTAAAAGACGCCGCGCAAAGAAGTCTGAAGACGATGTAGCGCATTGGCAAGCGGTCCGCAGGGGCCGGGCCGGGTAACTCCAATCAAGTCTGTAAAAAAAACAACATGAATACCATGAAGTATGTCATTCCAATCCTCCTGCTCGTATGTATCACCGGAAGGCTGAAGGCACAGGAGTACAAAGTAACCGTCGAAAACACCAAAGACGGCCAGATCGCGCTGGATGATTTTCCCGGCGACTTTACGATCGAAGGGTATAGCGGCACCGAGATCGTTATTACGGCCGATGGGGGGGATTTCGCTCCTCCGGAACGTGCCAAGGGGCTAAAGCCCGTTTACGGCGGCGGCACGGACAATACCGGGTTGGCGCTGTTTATGGAAAAGAATGGAAATAAGGTCAGCTTCCACTGTCTGCTTCCCATCCACAAGAGTGCCACCTATCGCCTCAAAGTGCCGGAGAACCTCGCGCTCAAAATTCACCAGGAATGTAACCGGAGCGGCACGACCACGATCCAGAACATGAAGAACGAAGTGGATTATGAAGGCTGTTCGGAGGTAAACCTGAAAAATGTGACGGGTCCCCTTGTTATTTCCACGGTCAACGGCGGTGTCAATGTGGTCTTTAGCGAGATCAGTAAGGACAAGCCTATTTCGATCGTCTCGGTAAACGGAGAGGTCGATGTGACCATCCCGGCAAAGGCGGCCGTCGATCTGGAGATGTCAACCGTCAACGGGAATATGTATTCCGACTTCGACCTGCCGCAGGATACCAAGAATATGCGGAGGGTGGGTGGGAGCTCGGTCCACGCGGCGCTCAATGGCGGTGGAACCGATCTAAAGCTCCATGGTGTGAACGGGAATGTCTATCTCCGAAAAGGGCAATAGTAAACCAATAAATTGTTCAGTTATGAAAAACAGTCTGCTTATTATGTTGGTACTGGCCACAGCCGTCACGGCCAGCGCCCAAAAGGTTATCGAGAAGCACATGCCCCTGTCGTCGAATGGCTTTGTCTCGATGAATTTCCAGATCTCGGATTCGATCCGGATCGTGATGTGGGACAAGAACGAAGTCTATGTGAAGAGTATGATCGATGTGAACGACAATCAGAACAACGACGATTACAAGGAGACGTTCGACGAGTCCGCCACTTCGGTCAATGTAACGGGCAAGCTGCATACGAATTGTAATAACTATCATCGGCGCAAGCGGACGGCCGATAGTACTCATCGATCCGACGATGACGACAACTGCTGCAGCTGCAATTGTGGATGTGAAACGAATATCGTCCATGAAGTCCATATCCCGGAGAATACGGATTTTTCGGTGGAGACGATCAATGGCAACATCATTATCTCGGGCAATACAGCCGGGGTCAGGGCGAAGAGCATCAGCGGATATATCGACCTGACGATGGCCCCGCAGAAACCGGCGGCGCTCCGGATGCAAACGATCACGGGCACCATGTACTCGAATTTCGATCTGGGTGGAACCAATGGGCTGCACAGACAGGTGGGAGGCCGGACGGTGGATGCGCAATTGAATGGCACAGGAGGTAAGGCGGTCGACCTGGAGACGATCAGCGGCGATATCTTTTTCCGCAAGCTGGGAACGTAAGTTGTCCGATAGTGAATAAAATAAAAGCACCCCCTCCCGGGGGTGCTTTTATATACCGAGGTTTTTCAGTGTTGGTTGCCCTTGCCACTGATCTGGTAGCACCCGAGGTCCGCGCCGGGAGGAGTGACTTCGGTAGCACCGTAGGTCGGATCGATGGGTACGACGGTAAGCGGTGTGACACTGGTGTTTCCTTTTCCGATGAGGGGAGATCCGGGTGTCAGGTGGAAGTCGAAGCTCCCGACGGCCGTATAGGCAAAGAGCGGTTGACCTTGTACCGGAAGCGGGTAGTTCAGGAATTTTGGGTTCTCATATTGTACAACGGGTGTCCCGTCGTAGGCGTTCTGAGGTGGATTCGGATAATAAAAATCGGCCGGCAGGTAGCAGTGAAGGATTGGGGATATCGGTGGGCATCGGTTTGGTGCACACGCCGCCCCAGGTAAAGAACTCGTCCGCGATTACCAGTGAGTCCGCCCACTGATAGTTGTTGCCATATATCAGGTGCGCGGTATCGGCCACCGGGTTGTTGACGACACGGTAGCCAACGCGGCAGTTGATGAAGGCATTGTTAAAGAAACCGCCCTCTGCACCCTGTTCGTAGTCGATGCCGCCGGCGCGGGTGCCTGCAGTGATCTGCGTACCACCGTTGACGAAGGTACTGTTGTACATCACGATGTTGGTCTGCGGAGCGCCAACGGGCTGTCCTTTATTGGATGCCTTCTGGCCGTTGTAAGCGGTGCCAATGAAGAAGTTGTAGGCGACGGTTCCAACCGTTCCTCCCTTGCTGTTTACGCAATCCCCGCCGCTGCCGCCGCATTTTTCGAAGGTATTGCGGAAGACGTGGATCTTTCCATTGGAGATGCGGATACAGTCATCCGTTCCGCCATAGACCCAGGAATCTTCCATGATGAAGTATCCATTGGGGTTCTGGAAAAGGATATTAAAGGAAGTGCCGGCGGATTCCTCAACGGCGGGTCCATCGACGTTACCGTAAGCTGCACCAGCGAAATCGATATGCGTCCATTTCAGAATGAGCATCTTACAGGAGGTATCGCACATGATGCCCTTCCAGAGACCGATGTGGGCAGAGTCCTGCGTGATCGGCAGGTTGGGCGTATTGTTCTTGGTTACGCCGGGGACGGTGAACACATTCGGTTGTGTCTGTGTCCCGAGGCTGATCAGCGAACCGTGGACGATGATTCCCGAGTTGGGGTTGGCAGCGATGGTGACGCCGGGCTCGAGGATCAGGGTATCGCCTGCCGGTACGTTGATCGTACAACCAAGGTTATAGGTATTCCCGGTGGTCATGACGCCTTTGATCGAACCGCAAAGCGGGGTATTGGCGGGAATGGCGCCCCCGGGTGGAGGCGGGGCCTTATATTCATAGACATTTTGTTTGTCCACGGCCCATTTGTTACAACCGGTGAACGCGATGCCCAACGTGAACAGGGCGAGAGAAAGTTGGATATATTTCATAAATCGATTCTGTTAATGGGTTTAAAATTTATACCGGAAACCACCGAGGAAGCTTAGCCGGTAGAAGTCCTTTTGTGCCACCGTATACTTGCTGCCTGCGTCCTGGAAGGGGACCGTATAGCCTGAGGGCAGACCGGCGTTGACCGTGGTGTAAGGGAATTTGATGTATTCCTTGTTGGGGGCATCCGTCAGGTTGTTGACCTTGGCAAAAAAGACGAAATGACGGGTGATCCTTTTTTCGAGTGACAAATCCAGGGTTTCGAACGGTTTTGCCCAGATGTCGAGACCATAGTAGGGAGATACCTGGACGATACGGGCACCGGTGTAGGAGAAGGCCAGCTGGATGTCGAGCCCGATATTCGGATCTTTATACAGCAGGGAGAGGTTACCGATATGGTCGGCCTGGCCTTGAAGGGGGCGGGTTTGATTTTGGTTGTAGGTCTGGATGCCTTCCGTCTGCGTGACGGCAACCACGCGCTTGGGGGTGGTCACGCTGGAATGGGTATAGGTATAATTCGCGTTGATACCGAACTTCCCGAAGAACTTTGTAAAGACGGCTTCAGCGCCGTAGTTGGTTACCGCGTTGGAGTTTTGTGGCATAATATAAAGCGAGCTCGGCCCATAGACATTGGTGACGTAGTATTCGATCGGGTCTTCAATTTTTTTGTAGAAGACGCCGGCGAGGATCTGGTCAGCAAGACCGGGGAAGAGTTCATAGCGCAGGTCAAGATTGTCTGCGCGGGTATGTTTCACCAGCGGGTTACCCTGGAACGGAAAATCGTTTGTTGAGTTGTCAATATAGGGAACCAGGTCGTGGAAGCTGGGACGGCTTACGGATTTGAAATAGGACAGCCGGATGGCCTGGTTGTAGGAGATATTGTATTTCAAATGCGCGCTGGGCAGAACATCGGTATAGTGAACCGTAGCGCTGCGCTCGTTGGCCGTTAACGGCATGTCGGAAGTGTAGTCCATTTGTGTATTCTCTGCGCGGACGCCGCCTAATACCTGGAGGGATCTGAATGTCATGAACTTTGCCTGAACAAACCCCGCTCCCACCTTTTCGTGTGCGGTATAATTACCCAGGTTGACGGCGGTATTTTCGCCCTACCCCGTCGCCGGGTGTCTGGAAGTACAACCCTACCGACTGGATATTGGTGAAAGGGGTGGTAGGGCTCGACACATTGGCTTGTAGTGCATAGTCATTCTCGTAGTTGTCGCGGGTCTTGTACCGGTACATGCCGCCGGTCATGAATTCGACGTCCCGCTGGAAGATCGTGGGTTTATAGGTCAGGTTGCCATAGCCCGCAAGGTCCTGGTCTTTGTTGTGCTGCCAGCGATGCGTGACGACATTCGAGGTGCCGTTTGGAATATAGTTAAAAACGCTGTCGACGTTTCCTTTGGAGTCGCGATAGACAAACTCGTTCCAGTTGTAGGTAGCCTGGTCCGGAAGATGCTGGGTGGCATCGGAATAAACCGCGCTCCAGTTGACGCCGACCCGATTGCTGACCCGGTGATCGCCCTGGAGGGTAGCATTGTAGATATCCTGGATCTGCCAGGTTGACCGGTACTGGGGGTTCATCGTGGTCTCCGTGGCAGTGGAATTCAGCCCTGCGGTGCTGCTATCGGGGGTAAACCGGGTCTCGTACTGATCCTGGTGGACATACATGTTGAATAGCGAGACCTTGTTTTTGCTGTTGAAGACATAGTCGATTTTATTCTGCAGCCCAAAACGTTGTGTCTGGCTGTTGAATTGCCGGACGTAAGAATCGGATGGGTTCAGGCTGTTGGGCTGAGGAGCGGGCAGCGGCTGCGCATCGGGTACGAGGCGATCCGAGATGGTGCCTTTGAACAGGTTTTGATAGCTGGCGGATACGATGATCCCGAGTTTGCCGCCGGCGAAACGATCCCCGATCGTGAGGCCATAGGTACTGTTGATGGGGTTGGGCCGCTTGTAATACTGGAGATTGCTGGTAGTAAAGTCGGTTGGCAGGGCCTGATAGTCGTTTCCGTGGAGCTCTGCGGGTGATTGTTTGTTGATGCCGGTGTGGAGAAAGGCCGTGAAGGGGCGCTCCGAGAAGATCGTGGAATATCCGCCGGAGATATTGGCGGTGAAAAGGAAATGTTCGGGTGCGCTCTTCATCACGAGGTTCATGGTTCCGCCGATTGCATCACCTTCCATATTGGGAGTAAGTGCTTTGATCACTTCGAGGCGCTCCAGCATTTCGGAGGGGAAGAGATTCATGGGGACGAAGCGATAGATGTTGTCGGGGCTGGGGATCTTAATGCCGTTGACAAGGACGTTGTTGTAGCGCTGGTCCATTCCGCGGATGATCGCATAGCGGCCATCGCCGGAATTGTCGCGGGCAATGGCAACGCCGCTGATCCGCTGGACGGCGTTCGCCACGGTGATATCGGGAGAGATCTCGATGGCCCGGGTCGACAAGACGTTCTGTACCATATCGGCCCGTTGCTCCAATCTGCGGGCGCCTCCATCCGATTTGCCTTCACCCGCGGTAACGAAGGCTTCTTCCAGAATACGGGTGTTGGGCGCCATTGTGACGCTTACTTCTTTGACGTCGTTGTCCGTGGCGATCTCTACACTGACCCCGGCAGAGTTGGTGTAGCCGACGGAGCTGACGAGAACCTGATATTTGCCTACTGGGATATGCCGAAAGGTGAAGCTTCCGTCCAACTCTACGGAAGTTGTGAAGTGGGTGTGTTCGAGGACGACGGTCGCACCGGTCATCGGTTCGCCGGTTCTGGAGTCGCGAATCTTTCCTCTGATCGTTCCTGCAAAACTGAGGAAGGTGATACAGCAACCAATAAACGTAAGGATAGCCGTTTTTCTCAAAAGCATGTGAAAGTAATTTAGTGGGGCAAAAGTAGCCGGGGAGAAAAACGTATAATGTTATTGGTGGAATGGTAATCTTATCATAATGGTCAATTAACCATTTGGTAATGTTTAATTTCTATTTAGGTCATATTAAAGAATTAACTTATAATTCTGAAGATTCGC
Source organism: uncultured Chitinophagaceae bacterium (assembly GCA_963846405.1). Taxonomy (GTDB): domain Bacteria; phylum Bacteroidota; class Bacteroidia; order Chitinophagales; family Chitinophagaceae; genus Puia. The sequence goes on from CAWJVU010000003.1 coordinate 749,677, forward strand.
TACAGAATTTAAATGCCGATAATATGAGGGGGCGGACTAAAAAGATAAGAGGGCAATAGAAATTGCCCTCGCGTCACGACTTTGTGACCATTCAAAACTAAAAACGTAAATGAGGTGAAAATATGGCAGCGCAGTTAGATAATCGTCAAAATTACGATTCTTGGTGTAGACTTCAAACCGCGTGTTTTACTAATTACCGGCGTAGTATTGGAATTCACCGCCTTTAAGAATGAATTAACAATTGATCTGGTAGGAAATCGTGTTTCCGGGAACGTTTGCGTAGATTTTTTAGACGATTCGTTTATCCGGTCCGGTCAGCATTTTGTCCGATCAGGTCAACAGTTTATCCGGATTGGGGATGAAATTGAGGAAGGCGTGGAAGTTGGCCTTATATTTCCTTTTGTCGAGGCGGTAAAAAAAGGCACCTTTTTTGGAGCCGGACTTATCTTTCTCTTTTTGTTTGACGATCAATTCTGTGGAGAGGACTTTACGGCTGAAGTTGCGGTTATCGAACCTGGTGTCGTAGATGCTTTCGTAAAGGATCTGGAGTTGTGGGATGGTGAAGCGCGGGGGCAGCAGTTCGAAGAGTATGGGGTGCAAGGCAGCTTTGTAGCGGAGCTGACGTTTTGCGATATCGACCATGTTGTGGTGGTCAAAGACGAGGTCGGGCGTTTTCTTCAGGTGGAACCACTCGGCGTGATATTCTGTGGTGAGCTGGCGGGCGTACTGGTTGATATCGATGAGTGCGAAGTAAGCGACGCTGATGGTACGTTCGACCGGATCGCGGTCGGGTTCGCCGAAGGCTTTCAATTGCTCCAGGTAGACGCCTTCGAGGCCGGTAAGTTTTTGGAGGATTCGGTTTGCGGCCTGGTCGAGGCTTTCGCGGGGTTGGAGGAATCCGCCCATCAGGCTCCAGTTTCCTTTGCCGGGCTGAAAACCGCGTTGGATGAGCAGGAGTTTTATATCGGACCCGTCGAATCCGAAGATGATGCAGTCGATGGCGACGAGTAAACGCGTTTCACCGGGGTATTTGTTCATTGTGTGTTTGCGAGTTGGGTATGGTGTTTACCAGAATCGGATATATAGGGCGGATATAATGAGCAAGGTGATGACGATCATAGCGAGGACACCGGGGGATACTTTGAACATGGATTTGTCGAGGACGAAGGCTTTTGGGTTGACCTTTGGACCGCCCAGGCTGATGAGGATCATGATGATCATCGTAAACATAAAGGCGAGGCCCATGCAAATATGGAAAGGGATCTGGTAGGTACCGTCAGCGGCCCGGTATGCCGTGTAGAACCAGGTGTCATTGCCGAGCAGCGCCGGCGCGAATTCGTTGAAGAAAACGGAAAGGCAGAAGCCGACGATGACGCCGACCACGGCGGCTGCTCCGGTGGTCCGTTTCCAGAACATGCCCAGTAAGAACATGGCAAAAACTCCGGGGCTGATAAAGCCGGTATATTTTTGAATATAGGTGAACCCGCCTGTGCCGCCGATATTGAGGGCGTCTTTCCAGGTGAGGAGGATGGAAAGGAAGAGAGCGGCCAATGATGGTCAGCCGGCCGATCCAGACCATTTTCTGCTCGTCAGCTTCTTTATTGATATATTTCTTGTAGACGTCGAGCGTAAAAATGGTTGAGATGCTATTGGCTTTGCCGGCCAGGGAGGCGACGATCGCTGCGGTAAGAGCGGCGAGAGAGAGACCGATGAGGCCGTTTGGCAAATAGCCGAGGATGGCGGAATAGGCGTTGTCGGGGATTGACTTCCCCGTGCTTGCTGTGGACCAGCATTTCGGCCTGGATCATTCCTTTCTGGTGGAGAACATAGGCGGCAATACCGGGAAGCATCACGATCAGGGGCATAAGGAGTTTGAGGAAGCCGGCGAAGAGTATGCCTTTGCGCGCTGTCGGCAGGTTGGCGCCCAATGCGCGTTGGGTGATATACTGGTTACAGCCCCAGTAGTTGAGGTTGATGATCCAGATGCCGGCGACGTAAGAGAGGAGACCGGGGATGGTTAGATAGTTGTTGATCTCGTGCGGAGTGGAATTAGCATCCGGGTTTGGCGAAGATCATATGAAAATGATCCGGGGCGTGCTTTATGAGCTGGTTGAAACCTGCAAGAGCGCTGTCGCCCATGCCAAAGGCTTTACTGACGACCGTGAGCGCCACGTAGGTGGTCGCGAGACCGCCGATAATGAGAACGCTGACCTGGATCACGTCGGTGAAGCCGATGACCTTCATCCCGCCGAGGGTAATGAATACGGCAAATATGGAGAGGGCGATGATGATGACATGGAACTGGTTATCGGTCCCGCCGACGAGGCTATTGATAGCGATGGCGCCAAGATAGAGAATGGACGTCAGGTTGACGAAGACATAGAGGAAGAGCCAGAAGATGGCCATGATGAGCGCCACCGTCTCGTTGTAGCGCGTCTTCAGGAACTGGGGCATGGTAAAGATCTTGTTCTTCAAATAGACGGGCATGAACCAGACAGCGACGATGATGAGGGCGATGGCTGCGATCCATTCATATGCGGCTACGGCGATACCGATGTCGTAGCCGTTACCGCTCATGCCGATGAATTGTTCGGCGGAGATATTGGAGGCGATGAGGGAGGCGCCGATGGCCCACCAGGTGAGGGAGCCTTCTGCGAGGAAGAAGTCGTGGGTGTTGGTTACTGTTTTCTTCTTCCGCCGATAGATCCAGTAGCCATAGGAGGCGACGATCAGGAAATAGATTATGAAGATGACAATGTCAATATTTGCAAGCTTGTTCATGTCAGCGTTGGTTTGTGGATGTCATTCGTATGAGATCGTTATTAACGGTAAAATACTTCATTCCACCGAAGTTCGTTGCGGAATTGGTAGAGATCGGTATTTTTTCCGATCAGCGCGAATTCGATGCCGGCGATATCGGCAAAATCGCGCATATGTTCGGCGGTGAGGTTTTGGCTATAGCCGGTATGGTGGGCGCCGCCGGCCATGATCCAGGCCGTGCAGCCTGTTGCCATGTCGGGGTAGGGTTTCCACAGAACGCGGGCGACGGGCAGATTGGGCAGCGGGTGGGCGGGGGCGACAGCTTCGACTTCGTTCACGAGCAGGCGGAAGCGGTTACCCATGTCGATGATGGAGGCATTGATGGCGGGGCCTGCGGCGGAGTTAAAGACGAGGCGGACGGGGTCGGCTTTGCCGCCGATGCCGAGCGGATGGATCTCACAGGAAGGTTTACCATCGGCGATGGATTCGCAGATCTCCAGCATGTGGGCGCCGAGGACGAGGTTATTACCCGGCTCGAAGTGATAGGTATAGTCTTCCATGAAGGAGTTGCCGCCGGGCAGGCCGCTGGCCATGGTCTTCATGGCGCGGACGAGGGCGGCTGTTTTCCAGTCCCCTTCGCCGGCGAAGCCGTAGCCGCTGCGCCATGAGGCGTTGGGCGGCGATGCCGGGGAGTTGGGTCATGCCGTGGAGGTCTTCGAAGGTATCGGTGAAGCCTGAAAAGTTGCCTTGTTCGAGGAAGCGGCGGAGGCCAAGCTCGATGCGGGCGGCGTCTTTGAGGGATTGATGTCGGGGGCCGCCTTTTCGGAGGGAGGCGGCGAGGGTGTATCGGTCGTCGTATTCTGTTGACTAGTTTTTCGACGTCGGAATCGGAAGTATCGTTGATCGCCTGAACGAGGTCGCCGATGCCGTGGGTATTGACGGAATAGCCGAAGGTCATTTCGGCTTCCACCTTGTCGCCTTCGGTAACGGCTACCTGCCGCATGTTGTCGCCGAAGCGGACGAACTTCGCGCCTTGCCAGTCGTGCCAGCCGGCGGCGGCGCGGGCCCAGGCGTTGAGCTTTCGGAGGACGGCGGGGTCCTCCCAGTGGCCGGTGATGACTTTTCGGTTGAGGCGCATGCGGGTCATGATAAAGCCGAATTCGCGGTCGCCGTGGGCGCTTTGGTTCAGGTTCATGAAATCCATGTCGATGGTGCTCCAGGGGATATCGCGGTTGAACTGGGTATGGAGGTGGGCGAGCGGTTTTTGAAGGATCTTGAGGCCGCCGATCCACATTTTGGCGGGAGAGAAGGTGTGCATCCAGGCGATGATGCCGATACAGTCACGGGAGTTGTTGGCTTCCTGGCAGTGTGGTAGATCTCTTCCGGGGATTTAACGGTGGGTTTGAAGACGACTTTAACGGGGATCTGCGGGGAGTCGTTGAGGGCTCCCGCGATGATCTGTGAATGTTCGGCTACTTGTTTTAGCGTTGCTTCTCCGTAGAGGTGCTGGCTGCCGGTGACGAACCAGACTTCGAGTTTTTTCAAATCCATATTAGGAACTATTATTGGCCGTAGTACGAGCCGGGGCCGTGTTTGCGTTCGAAATGTTTTTTTATCAGTGAGTCTTTTAGCCTTGGGGCGGCTGTGTTGATTTGCAGGGTGAGATAGGCCATTTGGGCTATGACTCGAGGACGGCGCTGTTGTAGACAGCCTTATCGGGGGTCTTTCCCCAGGTGAAGGGAGCGTGGTTGCCGACCAGGACCATTTCTACTTCTTCATAGTTGAGGCCTCGGTCGCGGAAGAAGTTAATGATCTGGAAGCCTGTTTGATATTCGTAATCGCCAAGGATCATCTCATCCGTCATAGGCGGGGCGCAGGGGATGTCCACGGTGTTGTGATCGGCGTGGGTGGTGCCGAAGATGGGAATATCGCGTTGGGATTGGGCCCAGGCCGTAGCGTAGGTCGAGTGGGTGTGGGCGATGCCGCCGATCTTATCCCAGGTCTTGTACAGAAGGGCGTGGGTGAGGGTATCGGAGGAGGGGCGGAGCTTCCCTTTGACGGTCTTTCCTTCGAAGTCGACGATCACCATTTTCTCCGGAGAGAGATCATCGTAGGGCACGCCGCTGGGTTTGATGGCGAAGACGCCGAGGTCGCGGTCGGCGGCGCTGACGTTGCCGAAGGTGAAGAGGACCAGGCCGAGCTTTGGCAATTGCTGGTTGGCTTCATAAGCAGCTTCCTGGATATGTTTGTATTTGCTCATAGCGGGATTTGGTTGTGTTTGCTCATAGCGAGACATGGTTGTGTTTGGTCAAAGCTGTTGAGTAGTTGATTCCACGAAATGTCCCAGTGCCTGATAATGGCGGTAACGTTCGGCGTAGAGGGCGGTGCGGCCTGCGTTCGGGGTATAGGTCGTGTCGAAACCCTGGCCGATGGCGGCCATGGCGTCTTCTACATTTGGGTAGAGACCGGCGGCGGTAGCGGCGAACATGGCGGCGCCGAGGGCGCAGGTCTGTTCGGAAGCGTGGATACGAATGGGTCTGTCCATGACATCTGCCATCATTTGCATGATGAAAGGCGATTTTTTTGCTACGCCGCCGAGGCCGATCAGCCCTTTGACGGGGATGCCTTCGGTGATGAAGCGGTCGACGATGGCTCGGGCGCCGAAGCAGGTGGCTTCTGCGATGGAGTGAAAGACCCGGGGGGCGTCGGTACCGAGGCTAAGGCCGGTGATCGCGCCTTTGAGCAGCTGATTGGCGTCGGGGGTTCGGCGGCCGTTGAGCCAGTCGAGCGCCAATGGGTCATCGGGGGACGGCTCGAGTGCGGCGGCGTGATGGCTGAGCACGGGGATAATTTTGTCGATCAGGCTGTCGGGGTCGGGGAGCAAGTTGTCGCAAGGGGCCAGGCCAGGAGGTTGCGGAACCAGGCATAGGCGTCACCAAAGGCAGACTGGCCGGCTTCCATGCCGATCATCCCGGGTATAACGGAGCCAGGTACCTGCCCGCAGATACCTTTGACGAGGCGGTCCTTTACTTCGCCGGGCGGGGCGACAAGCATGTCGCAGGTAGAGGTACCCATGACCTTGCTGAGATGGTAGGGTTCGATCTGGCCGCCGACGGCACCCATGTGGGCGTCGAAGGCGCCGACGCCGATGATGACGGCAGTGGAGAGACCCAGGCGCGCGGCCCATTCGGGGCTAAGGTTACCGGCGGGTTGGTCGGCGGTGTAGGTGGTGGAATAAAGGCGGGCGGTGAAGCCTTTGAGCAGCGGGTCGAGGGAAGTGAAGAATTCGTCGGGAGGCAGTCCGCCGAAGTCTTTTGCCCAGAGCGCCTTATGGCCGGCGGCGCATACGCCCCTCCGGATGTCTGCCGCTTTGCGGCCGCCGGTGAGCAGGAAGGGTATCCAGTCGCAGTGTTCCACCCAGGAATAGCAGGCTTCTCTAACGACGTCATCCGCCCGGAGAATATGGAGCAGCTTGGCCCAAAACCATTCGGAGGAGTAGATGCCGCCGACGATACCGCAGGTAATTGGTCGGGAAGCGGGGGGCATGGGCGTTGATCTCGGCGGCTTCCCTGACGGCCGTATGGTCCTTCCACAGGACGAAGAGGGCGTTGGGGTTGTCCCGGAATGCAGGAAGCAGGCCCAGCGGGGTGCCGGTCTCGTCGACGGCAACGGGTGTAGAGCCGGTGGTATCGATGGAAATGGCCCGGACGTCGGCGGGCGCGGCGGGGCCGGCCTTGGAGAGACAGCGCAGGATGGTCTGTTCGAGACCTTCGATATAGTCGAGGGGGTGTTGGCGGAATCTGTTCTCCGCGGGGTTGGCAGTAAAGACCGTCCTTCCAGCGGGGATAATCAAAAACGTCGGAGGCGATTTCGGCGCCGTCGGCTGCATCGATGAGGAGGGAGCGGACGGAATCGGTGCCGTAGTCTACTCCAATAACATAATTCTCTTTTTCCATATGGCTGATTGGGGAGGGCTGATTTTGCGAATTCCTGTCAAAATAACATTTATTTTCCTGCTTTGTAAAAAAATTTTTGCGGAAGGAATTGAAGGAAAGGGTTGCGGGGAGGCGGCAATCTATCGTTATTTTTAGAAGCAGAACCGGCAGTTTCCGGTGTCGGGATATGGCCGGGCCTTTTTTTTGCAGGTAGTAGGAATCAGGGGAATGTCTTATGAAATACGTTAAGAATTATCTTATAATACCTTATACTATTAAAAGATAACAATCGCGTATTATCAAATGGTGGAAGGCATTGATTCCTAGAATTTATCTTCGCCTATACCTATTGGTTATACACATAAATAGTCTATATTGTCCTTGCCCCTCAAACTGCCGGAAGAAAATGGAAAAAAAGATCAAAATTAACAGGATTAAGGCCGTCTTGGCCGAGAAGGATATAGCCCATAAAGAATTGGCGATCAGAGTTGGTATTGCGCCGAACAGCGTTACGCGGATCTGCAACAACGAATTTCAGCCAACGTTGAAGTTGTTGCGGGAGATGGCGCTTGCCCTGGATGTGGATATCCGTGAATTACTGATTCCCACCCGGGTGGTCTGACAATCCCCTTTTAGTATCTTTAGCCGGCTTCCTAAAAAGCCTTCCATGACCCAACGATTTTTCCGGAGTGACCGGCCTCCGATCCGTTTCTCCATCTGGTGTTTGTTGCTCCTGCTCTTGTCCGGTACTGAGGGCCGGGCGCAGGACTATTGGCCGGACAGTCTCAAGAAGGCACTTGCGCATGCAACCGAATGGCGGGATAAGGCACATTTTGCGACCAATCTGGCCCTCTTTTATTTTGGCCAGAACCGTCCGTTGTCAGATGAGTATGGTCGGCAGGCGGTGGAAGCGGCGGAGATGAGTCGGGACCGGATGCTAATGATCGAGACGTATATTGACAACGGCCGGCGTTTCGAGCAGGGCGTGGGGTTGAAGGGCAACCTGGAAATGGCGATGGACTATTTCCGGCGGGCGGAGAAGATCGCCAAAGACGAGAAGCTGGATAAGGGGCTGGTGTATACCGATGTGGCGTTTGCGGAGGCGTACCGGACGCTGGGGGATAACACGCAGGCGATGACGTATAGTAATCAGGCGGTGACGACCGCGGGCGACCTGGATGATGACTCGGTCCAGGTAGCGGCCTATACCGCGCTTGGGGAGGCCTATCAGGCAAGGAACGAGCAATTGCTTGCGTTCAGGAATTTCCTCAGGGCGTTGGATGTGGCAGAGCGGGGGAAGGATGACTGGCTGACGCGAAATGCGTCGGCGTATCTGGCATATTTCTATTACGGCATCCATGACGAGGACAAGGCGATCGACTATGAGGTCAAATCCATCATCCCTATCGACCGGAAGCTGAAACATCTTTATGAGTTGCGGGCCGATTACAATACGCTGGCGCAGTTTTTTTCCAGAAAAGGAGAATACGATATCGCGACGGACTTTTATGAACATGCGATCCGATTGGCCGACAGCATTCATTTCAACCTGGTAAAGATCGATTCCTATTTTGGCATTTTTAACAACTATTTCAAAAGCGGTCAATATCAGAAGGGGATGGACTATTTCCGAGCAACATCCGGTCGTCTCGGACTATTTACGCCGGGCGGGCGATGCAGTATGTGATCGACGGGATTTACGCGGACGCGTACACGGATTATGGGCAGGTATGATTCGGCGGCTTTTTATTTCGACCGGGAAGAGCCCGCAGGTCGAGGCCAAAGCGAATGCACCGGCCAAGGCCGATTTTTATGACGAGATCGGGGAATTCTACAAAAAGCGCCAGATCTGGGGGAAGGCCATCGGTTATTATGAAAAGGAAGAGGCGATCGGGAAGGCGATAGGTGATCTGCATGTCCTCGAGAAAGCCGATAAGAACCTGGATACGCTATACCGGCAGGCGAACGATTTTGCGAAGGCGTATGTTTATCACACTCAATAAGTGCAATATTCCGACAGTCTGCGTGATCTCAGCAAGGCGACAGAACTGCTGAAGCTGGAGGTCGACAATGACACCCGGCGGCGGGACCGGCTGGCAAAGGAGGAAGAGCAGACCCGGGAACACCGGCACAATGTGCAGTATATGGGGTTCACGGTGGGGTTGGTGACGTTGTTTATCGCACTGGTCATGATGGGTTGGCTGGCGGTCCCCACCTCAGTGATCCGGGGGTTGGGATTCTTGTCCTTTATCTTCCTTTTTGAGTTTATTATTTTGTTGACGGACAAGCAGATTGCCGAGCTGACGCATGATGAACCATGGAAAGTTCTGGTAATCAAAATTGCGTTGGCGGCAATATTGCTCCCGCTGCATCACTGGTCGGAGCATAAGGTGATTCATTTCCTGAGTAGCCGGAAGAAATTTAAAAAGGCGTTAGTCAAGAATTAAATTCTGTTTTTATACCTTTTTTTGAATTTTGTTCTAAAACTACTTATCTTTATAGAAGTAAATAATGGAGTTGACCTTAGATAACATCGATTTGCGGATCCTGCAGCTAATGCAGGACAATGCCCGGATCCCGAATGTGGATATGGCGAAGCAATTGGAGATGGCGCCTTCGGCGGTGCTGGAGCGGGTGAAAAAGCTGGAGCAAAAACAGGTGATTTTGCACTATACGACCGGCATCAGTCCGGCTGCGGTAGGACAGAAACTCCTGGCGTTCATTTATATCCGGACAAAGGATGGATTCGGAACGGGGGAGACGGGGGCGCATCTGGCGAGGATCGAGGAGGTGCAGGAGGTCCACAATATTGCCGGCGACGATTGTTATCTGGTCAAGGTCCGAACGGCCGATTCGGCTTCGTTGATGGAGTTGATGCGAAATAAATTCGCGAAGATCGGCAGTATCCAATCCACGAAAACGACGATCGTGCTGGAGACGGTCAAGGAAGAACAGAAGCTAAAGATATCCATCACCAATAAATAATTCTTATGTCATCTGCTACCGGGCAAGCGCCTTCAGCGATGAAGGTCGGGGCTGCTTTTGCGATTGTCTACCTGGCGTGGGGAGGTACCTATTTTTTCATCCGGATGTCGGTTGAGCATATTCCTCCGATGCTGGTCGGGGCGCTCCGGTATGTGATTGCCGGGGTGCTGATGTTATTATGGTGTGTGTTCACGAAAAAGAAGATCCTTTCGTGGCGAACGATCCGGCCCGCGGCCGTGAGCGGGGTGCTTTTGCTTGTCGGAGGAAATGGGTTGCTGATCTGGTCGGAGCAATATATTCCAAGTTCGCTCGCCGCGATCCTGCTGGCGTCGGGTCCGATCTGGTTTGTCGTGCTGGACCGGAGCAAATGGCGGGAGAATTTCCACAACAAGGCGACGATCGCAGGTCTTGTCGTCGGTTCGGTGGGTGTCCTGATGTTGTTCGGGCAGAAACTGCGGGGAGAAGCCCTTCAGGGCGGTGGAGGAAGCCGCGAGATGGCCGCGCTCGCTGTATTGGTTGTAGCGAGCATTTCGTGGGCGGCGGGGTCGTTGTATTCCAAATACAAGGCGGTGGGCAATTCCAATTCGGTGAATGCGGGATGGCAGATGATGATTGCGGGCTTTGTTTTCGTGGGCTGCAGTGCGGCCACCGGGGAATTCGAACATTTCCGGCCGCGCGAGGTCCCGCTTTCTGCCTGGTGGGCAATTGCCTACCTGGTGACTCTGGGTTCTTTGTTGGGTTACAGTGCCTTTACCTGGCTGCTGCAGGTGCGGCCGGCCACACAGGTAAGTACGCATGCGTATGTGAACCCGGTGGTGGCGGTTTTGCTGGGGGTTTTTTTTGGCGGGGAAAAGCTGTCGTGGCTGCAACTCTCGGGGTTAATGGTTATCCTGGCCAGCGTACTGCTGATCAATCTGGCGAAGTACCGGGCGGAGGCCAAAATGCGGGGCAATAAATGGGGTTCCGGGGGCGTTTTGGTCCCTGGGGATACCCATTAGCCTATGGCTTTGCACCGTTACTCAGGTATTTTGCTTTTACTTCTTAAAACCACGCTAGCGTACCCACAGACTGCGCATCTTTCCTTTGAGCATTTGGGTACGGCGCAGGGGCTGTCGCAGAGCAATGTTCTCTGTTCCCTTCAGGACAGCCGTGGCTTTATGTGGTTTGGGACGAGGGAGGGTCTGAACAAATACAATGGGTATTCTTTTACCGTTTACAAAAATGAGGTCGGTGATGACCGAAGTCTTTCGAATAACCTGGTCTACGACATGGTCGAAGACAGCCGGGGTGATCTGTGGATCGGCACCTGGGGCGGCGGGATCGACCGATTTGACCGGAGGACCGATCAATTCACCCATTTCAGACATCGCGCCGATGATGCGGGCAGTCTGTCGAGCAACCTGGTACTGGCCCTGCTGAAGGACAGCAGGGGTATGCTCTGGATCGGCACGGAGGATGGCGGGCTGGACCGGATGGATTCGACCGGACATTGTGTGCATTACCGGAACCGGCCGGGCGACCCGACCAGCCTGGCGGATAATCATGTGAAGCATCTTTTTGAAGATGCGGATCATCGCATCTGGGTAGCTACGCTGAATGGCGGGTTGAATGTTCTGGATCAGCGGACAGGGGTCTTTAAGCATTATCAACACAGCGACAAATTACCGGGATCGATCCGCACCAATTATATCACGTATGTGCTTGGGGATCGTTCGGGTCGGATCTGGATAGGCACGGCGACCGGGCTTGACCGGTTTGACCCGGCCAGGGATCAGTTCATTCATTATCCGGGGGAGAACAAAAATCCGGATTCCGGCGTGACGAGCCACCTGATCAATTCCATGGAGGAGGATGCGGAGGGCAATCTGTGGCTCGGGACGGAGAACGGCGGCCTGATCGTTCTGGACCCGGCGACCAATTCGGCCTATCACTACCGACACGACGACGTGGACCCTGAGAGTTTGTCGATGAATTCGATCTGGTCGATCTATATGGATTCCAGGAAGAACATGTGGATCGGTACATTTACGGGGGGACTTGATTTCGTAAACCGCGATGCCCGCAAGTTCATTCACTATAAACATACCTCATCCCCGTATAGCCTCAGCAGTAACCAGGTATTATGCCTCATGGAGGATTCGCGACAAAACTTATGGATCGGGACGGATGGGGGCGGGTTGAATTTAATGAACCGAAAGACAGGCCGGTTTCAGCATTACCTGAATATCCCGGGCAATCCGAATACGATCGGCGGCAACTATGTACTGAAGGTGATTGAGGATCACGAGGGTAATCTTTGGATGGGCATGTGGTCTGATGGAGTAACGGTTTTCAATCCGCGAAACAATACGTACCGGCATTTCAGGCATGTGGCCGAGTGACAGCACGAGCCTGAGCTTCGATAATGTTTGGACGCTCTGTGAAGACCGGCAGCATGCCATCTGGGTGGGTACCTATGGCGGCGGGCTGAATGTAGTATGAACCTGGCCATGGCGGATTTACGCATTCCGGCACAACCCGGCGGATCCGGGCAGTCTGGCCGACGATAAGGTGCATACGATCATGCAGGACGGGGAGGGGCGGATATGGATCGGGATGGATGGCGGCGGCATGGACCTGTACAATCCGTTGACGCATCAGTTTGCCCACTACCGGCATCGGGAAAATGTCGCGGGAATCTTTGCAGCAACTACATCAACAATATTTATCAGACCCGGAGCGGGGACCTGTGGATCAGTACGACACAGGGATTATCCCGGTACGAGGTGAATGCGAATCGCTGGACGGCGTATACGACGCGGGATGGGTTGCCGGACAATATCGATCTTCGGGGTACTGGAAGATTCGGCGGGCAATCTCTGGATCAGTACGAACAAGGGGATTTGCGAGCTGGACTACCGCAAGCAGCATACGCGAAATTTCACCGTGGCGGACGGGTCTGCAGGCCAATGAATTCAAGGAGCAGGCTTTCTGCGCCAGCCGGTCGGGGCTGATGTATTTCGGCGGGATCAACGGATTCAACGTGGTCGCGCCGGAGGATATTCCATCCGAGCCGTTTGATCCGCCGCTGGTGATGACGAATTTCCAGATCTTCAACCAGGAGGTGCCGATCGGTAATGGTGGAAGCGGGTCATCGCCGCTGAGCGCGGATATTTCGGAAACCAGGTCAAATCAGCCTGCCTTACAAGAGTTCTGTGATCTCCTTCACTTTCGCATCCCTCAACTATACTGACGCGACGAAGAAACGATATGCATAACGGTTGGAGGGATTTGACAAGGATTGGAGTCTATGTCCGGTTAAGGCGGTCGGTCACCTATACCAATCTGGAACCCGGCGCATTATGTATTCCGGGTGAAGGGGTATAACAATGACGGAGAGTGGTCGAGCAAAATGCTGACGCTGGATTTGGAGATCAGGCCGGCGTTTTGGATGACGTGGTGGTTCCGGACGCTGATGGTGCTTGCGATTGTAGGAGGGGCGATCACGTTGTACCGGCTGCGAATCCGAACGATCAATGCACAGAAGCGGGAACTGGAGCGGCAGGTGCGGGAGCGGACGGAGCGGCTGGTGATCCTGAGCCAGGAGGAGCGGAAGGCGAGGGAGGAAGCGGAGCAGGCCAATAAGGCCAAGAGTGTCTTCCTTGCTACGATGAGTCATGAGATCCGGACGCCGATGAATGGGGTAATCGGGATGGCCGGCCTGCTGGCGGAGACCGAGTTGACGGAGCAACAGCGGGGCTACAATGAAACGATCCTGAGCTGCGGGGAAAGCCTGCTTGAATGTGCTGAACGATATCCTTGATTTTTCCAAGATCGATTCGGGGAAGATGGAGATCGAGCAGCAGGATTTCGATCTGCGCGGATGTATTGACGGGGTGTTGGATCTTTTCTATAAAAAGGCGAAGCAGTCGGGGTTGAGGCTGTCGTGCTGGATCGAGGAGGGAGTGCCGCCGGTGATCGTCGGGGATGCGCTTGCGGTTGCGGCAGGTGCTGATCAACCTGGTGAGCAATGCGGTCAAGTTCACCGAGCAAGTGGGGAGATCCGTGTCGGGGTGGTGCAGTTGCGGAAGGATAAGGCTACGGGTGAGATCGAGTTGGCGTTTGAGGTAAGGGATACGGGGATCGGCATTCCGGCGGAGAAGATCGAGATGTTATTCAAGTCGTTCTCGCAGGTCGATTCGTCGACGACGCGGAAATATGGGGGAACTGGGCTGGGGCTGGCGATCAGCGAGAAGTTGGTTTTGTTGATGGGTGGGGGGATCACGGTGCAGAGCCGGGAGGGGGAAGGGACGATATTTACGTTTACGATCCGGACGAGGGCGGGGGTATTGAAGCATGCATTGGCGCGCGTCGAGAGCAGCGGGTGATGAGTAAAGGCGTTTGCGGGGTCGTTCCCGTTCCGGATCCTGGTGGCGGAGGACAATGTGATCAACCGGCAGTTGATCCTGCATATTCTTGGGAAATCTGGGATATGAGCCGGATTGTGTGGAGAATGGGGAGGAGGCGGTGGAGGCGGCGGGCCGGGCGGATTATGATCTGGTCCTGATGGATGTGCAGATGCCGGAGATGGATGGGCTGGAGGCGACGGAAATTATCCGGCGGCAGGGATACCGGCAGCCGGTGGTGATCGCGCTGACGGCGAATGCGATGCAGGGGGACCGGGAGCAATGTCTGGCGGCGGGGATGGATGATTATATCTGCAAGCCGGTGCGGCTGGATGAGTTGATGGAGTTGTTGGAGAAATGGTCTTCGGGATCAGATCTTTCGGTGGAGGGAGGAGTCACGGATGATCAGTTCGGAGCGGATGATAATGGTGTCGGTGGACCGGGCGGAGGACAGACCGGTGAGGTGATCCAGCAGGCAGCGGGCGGCTTGTTCGCCTACTTCTTCGCCGGGGTAATTGATCGTGGTCAGCTTGGGTTGGATGATGCGGGAGATGGCGTCGTTATTGAAACCCACGATGGCGATATCTTCGGGGATGCGGAGGCCTCCTTCTTTAAGCGTCTGGAGGAAGAGGGCCGCAAAAAAATCATTGGTAATAAATGCGCCGTCGGGGCGGTTCTTCATGGTGAGTACCTGGCGGGCGGTCCGGATAGCGGCGGATTCGCTGAGGTCGTTGACGATGAGCAGGCTCGGGTCGAATGGCAGGCCATAGTCGGCCAAGCGCCTGTTTATAACCTTTTAATCTTCCGGCATAGACATTCCGTCCCAGGTTGGCGGTGATATGGATGATCCGGCGGCAGCCCTGGGCCGCCAGGTGGGCGGTTGCTTCGTAGCCTGCCTTTACATTATCAATGATAACGCGGGTCCCGTAAGCGAATTCTTCGACGCGGTCGAAGAAGACGATCGGGATGCCTTTTTGCACAAAAGGGTCGAAGTGGTCCATGTCGCGGGTATCAAAGGCGAGGGAGGCGATCAGGCCATCGACACGTTTGTGGAAGAGGTTGTGTGCGTTGGCGGCTTCTTTCCGGTAGGTCTCGGAGGAGTGGCCGATGATCAGGTCATAACCGGCTTCTGTGGCTACCTTTTCGATCCCGGAGAGGACGTTGCTGATGAACTGGCTGCTTGAGCTCATGGATGATGATGCCGATGGTATTGGTCTTTTGCATCCGGAGGTTGCTGGCAAAGCAATTGGAGCGGTAGCCCATCTCCTTCGCGGTGTCCATGATCCGTTTGCGGGTTTTGATATTGATGGCGGGATGGTCTTTCAGTCCCCGGCTGACGGTAGCGGGCGAAAGGCCAAGATGTTTTGCAATATCATAGATCGTAATATCTTTTTTCCCTGTCATGTGTGTAAAAGTAAGCTCGCGGACGTAAAAATAAGAATTTTAAAAAATATCCTGCAATCGGTTACAATATAGCTAAAACGATGCTATATTTACGACATGTTGTTATTAGGCATTGATTTGGGCACCTCTTCGATCAAGGTGTCCATCCTGGATGCAGCCAACGCTAACGTGCTTGTTTCCGCAACTTATCCGGAGACGGAGGTGCCGATCACGGTCGCGGCAGTCGGGTTGGGCGGAGCAATCTCCGGAGGTCTGGTGGGAGAATGTGCGGCAGGCTATCCTGAAAGCGCATTCGAGGGGCGGGTATGATCCGGCCGATATCGCGGCGATCGGTATTGCCTATCAGATGCATGGGTTAGTGGTGGTGGACAAACAGCAGCGGGTGTTGCGGGACAGTATCATCTGGTGTGACAGCCGGGCGGTGCCCTATGGGGAGAAGGCTTGGGAGCGGATTGGGGAGAAGCGGTGTCTGCAACATTTATTGAATTCGCCTGGAAATTTTACTGCGGCCAAACTGGCGTGGGTAAAGGATAAGGAGCCTGCGATCTATGAGCAGATCGATAAGGTGATGTTGCCGGGGGATTTTATCGCGATGCGGTTGACGGGGGAGGTGACTACCACGTGTATCTGCGTTGTCCGAGGGTATCTTCTGGGATTTTGTAACGGATGGGTTATCGGAGGATGTATTTTCTTTTTTCGGTTTTGACCGGGCGATTTGATCCCGGCGGTGAGGCCGGTGTTTGGGTCGCATGGTCTGGTGCGGGCGGATGTGGCGGCTGCGTTGCGGCTTCGGCCGGGCATACCTGTGACGTATAAAGCGGGTGACCAGCCAAACAATGCGCTGTCGTTGAATGTGATGGAACCGGGTGAGGTGGCGGCGACGGCGGGTACGTCGGGGGTGATCTATGGGGTCAGCGATCAGTTGACGTATGATCCGGGTTCGAGGGTGAATAGTTTCGCGCATGTCAATTATACGGTGGTGCGCGCGGGAGGCTTGCCTGCCGCCCGGCGGATCGGGGTGTTGTTGTGTATCAACGGGGCGGGGATCATGAACCGCTGGGTCCGGGATCTGATCGGCGGCACGGATTACGGCCGGCTGAATGCGGCGGCTGGCGCGATTCGCGCCAGGGAGCGAGGGTTTGACGGTCTTGCCATTTGGGAATGGGGCGGAGCGGATTTTTGGCAACCGGATCATCGGCGCGCAACTGCTGGATATCGATCTGAATATTCACGGACCCGCGCATGTGTATCGGGCGGGTCAGGAAGGGATTGCGTTTGCGTTCCGGTATGGGTTGGATATCATGCGGGAGAATGGGATGAGCCCTTCGGTGATCCGGGCGGGGAAGGCGAATATGTTCCTGAGCCCGGTATTCCGGGAGGCATTTGTCAATGCGACCGGGGTGCCGGTGGAACTTTATAATTCCGATGGCAGTGTGGGGGCGGCGCTGGGTGCGGGGATCGGGGCCGGGTTTTTTCCGGATGGGAAAGCGGCGTTTGCGGGGTTGAAGCCGCTGGAGTGGATCGCGCCGTCGAAGGGGACGAAATATGAGGAGCTGTATTGGAGGTGGAGGGGCAAGTTGGAGGAGTTTCTCTGATGCGCGGGGGGCGAGGGCGAGGACGAGGGTGGGGGCGAGTACGTGTTCGCGAGGATTTTGGTTAACTGCGGCGAATTCGCCATAATTAGAATACATCACGAAAAAAACATGTTATGCCAGTTATCACGGGACAGAAGGAATTTTTCAAGGGGATAGGTCAGATTAAATATGAAGGGCCCGGATCGGGTAATCCGCTGGCTTATCGCTGGTATGATGCGAACAAGGTTGTTGGAGGGAAAACGATGAAGGATCATCTGCGGTTTGCGGTTGCCTATTGGCATTCCTTTGTAGGCAACGGGGCCGACCCGTTCGGCGAGCCGACACATCTTTATCCCTGGAATGAAAAGGCGGATGCGGTTGCGAGGGCGAACCGACAAAATGGATGCGGCCTTCGAGTTCATCACGAAGCTGGACCTTCCATTTTACTGTTTTCACGACGTCGATGTCGTCGACTATACGAATGACGTCGCGGACAATGAGAAGCGGCTTCAAACGATGACCGAATATGCCAAGGAGAAGCAGAAGGCGAGCGGGGTGAAGCTCTTGTGGGGCACCGCCAATCTGTTTTCTCACCGGCGTTATATGAATGGGGCGGCGACGAACCCAGACTTCCATGTACTGACGCATGGCGCGGCGCAGGTCAAGGCGGCGTTGGATGCAACGATTGCGTTAGGGGGTGAGAACTATGTGTTCTGGGGCGGACGGGAGGGGTACATGAGCCTCCTGAATACGAACATGAAGCGGGAGCAGGAGCATCTTGCGCGCTTCCTTCATACAGCGAAGGACTATGCGCGCAAACAAGGTTTTAAGGGGACGTTCTTTATCGAGCCGAAGCCATGCGAGCCAACCAAACATCAATACGATTATGATTGTGCAACGGTGATCGCTTTCCTGAGGGGGTATGATCTGATGGGCGATTTCAAGCTGAATGTTGAGGTCAATCATGCGACGCTGGCGGGTCATACGTTTACGCATGAGTTACAGGTGGCGGCGGATGCGGGGCTGCTTGGTTCGATGGATGCCAATCGCGGCGATTATCAGAACGGCTGGGATACGGATCAGTTCCCGACGAATATCAACGAGCTGGTGGAGGCGATGCTGATCATACTGGAGGCAGGTGGATTCCAGGGCGGCGGGATCAATTTCGACGCGAAGCGGCGGCGAAATTCTACGGATCCGCAAGACCTGTTCCATGCGCATATCGGGGGTATCGATACGTTTGCCCGGGCGCTGCGTTGTGGCGGATACGATCCTTTCGAAATCGGAGTACAGGAAATTGCGGGCGGATCGGTATACCTCTTTTGACAGCGGGGAGGGTGCGGCCTTCGAGAATGGGGGGATGTCTCTTGAGAAGCTGCGGGATTATGCTATTGCGCATGGCGAGCCGGCTGTAATCAGCGGACGTCAGGAATACCTGGAGAATCTGATCAACAGATATATTTAAATACGCTTGCCATATGGTAATGATCGACACTTCGGCCAAGTCCGCAACGGCCTCCTACACAAAGGTCAACCAGGTCTATCTCACGCTGCTGACGCTTGTTGCCGCGCTGGGCGGTTTGCTTTTCGGGTACGATACGGCGGTAGTGAACGGGGCGGAGAAATCGCTGACGGCTCTTTTTATCACGCCGATCACGCAACCTGCGCACGCGGATTATGCGGTGGCGATGATCACGCAGTATAAGAGTTTGCTGATCATCGTGCTTTTTATCGTGTTTCTGGTGATCAGCGGGCAGATCGTGAAATTATGGGGAGCTGCAAAGGGAGGGCTCGTAAGTATCCTCTTGCTGGCGGGGCTGGCGATCTGGGCGGTGTCGTTTGTTGGCCGTCCGCTGCCGACCGGTTTGGACGATTTGGAGTATACAGCCAGTGCGATCAAGGGATTTGTGATTGCCAGCGCGCTGATCGGATGCGTTATCGGCGGGGCGTCGGCAGGGTTCCTTTCTAAATCGATCGGACGGAAGAGCGGGCTGGTTGTTTCAGCGATTTGTTTTTTTGTATCGGCGATCGGCGCCTGGCGGCCGGAAGCGCTCAATTTCTTCGGGACCCTGGATGTCTATTCATTCGTCATTTATCGGATCATCGGGGGGATCGGCGTAGGTATCGCCTCGATGATCTCGCCCATGTATATTGCGGAGATCGCACCGGCGGGGGTACGGGGTAAGCTGGTATCCTTCAATCAGCTGGCGATCATTTCGGGTATGCTGATCATTTACTTCGTCAATTATTTTATTGCCCGGCAGGGGAATGAGCAATGGTTGATCACCGATGGCTGGCGGTGGATGTTTTTCTCCGGGGTGATCCCGGCGGGGGTCTTTTTTGTGTTGTTGTTTTTTGTGCCGGAGACGCCGCGGTATCTGGCGATGAAGGGCAAGGATGATAAGGCGCTGCGGGTGCTCGCAAAGATTGCGGGGGAGGCGCAGGCCGAGGCGACGCTCAAGGATATCAAAGGCGACGCTGCATGAGAAGAATGCGCCCTGGTTGTCTTATGGGTTCTTTTTGATCTTTATCGGGATCATGCTTTCAGTTTTTCAGCAGTTCGTAGGGATCAACGCGGTCCTTTATTATGCCAGCAATATTTTCCGGAGACATGGGGGCGTCGACGGATAGTTCGTTATTGCAGACGATCATTGTAGGCATCGTAAACGGGGCGTTTACGGTGGTGGCGATACTGACCGTGGATAAGTTCGGGCGCAAGCCGCTGATGATCATCGGGTCGATCGGGATGGCGATGAGCATGTTCGCGCTTGGGTTTGCTTTTTATTCGGGCAACGTTGGTATTGTCGCGCTGATTTTTATGCTGACCTATACGGCGGCGTTTGCGATGAGCTGGGGTCCGGTATGCTGGGTGTTGCTGGCGGAGATTTTTCCCAACAGTATCCGAGGCGCGTTGTCGATCGCGGTGGCGGCGCAATGGATCGCCAACTGGGTGGTCTCGCTGACTTTTCCGATGATGAATGAGAATAACGGCGTTGACCGCCCATTTCCACATGGTTTTTCCTACTGGGTATATGGTGTCATGGGCATCCTGTCCGCGCTCTTTATGTGGAAGCTGGTTCCGGAGACGAAGGGCAAGACGCTCGAGCAGATCGAGGGGTTATGGAAGAAGCGCCCCCGCGACCGGGCCTGAGCTCGGGCGCGGGGCCCAGGCCGGCCTGACGCGAGGGCAGCATAGGCCGCTGCTACCAAATCACTACTCTCAGGCTATCGGGCCGGTACATTTTATCGCCGGGTTTGACGCCGAAGGCCTCATAGAAATCGGGGATATTGGCGAGGGGCCCGTTGACGCGTTCCTTTGCGGGGGCGTGGACATCGGTCATGAGCTGGGAGGCGAGGGCTTCCTTTCTTTCCTGATAGAGCCAGCCATAGGCATAGCCAAGGAAATAGCGCTGCAGGGGGGTAAATCCGCCGATCTTTTCCCCTTTTGCATATGCGTCCGTCTTTTTGAATGCGTCGAGGCCGATCACGAGGCCGCCGAGGTCAGCGATATTTTCGCCTCTGGGTTGCGTCGCCGTTGACGTGCAGGGTATCGACGGGATTAAATTCATTGAACTGGCGGATGATGTAAGGCGGCGTGCTGGACAAAATGGGCGCTGTCGGCGGGTGCCACCATTCGTGGAGGTTGCCGTCTGCGTCGTATTGGCGGCCTTCGTCGTCGAAGCCGTGGGTCATCTCGTGACCGATCGTCGAGGCTGCCGCATAGCCATAGACGAAAGCATCGTCGAGTTCTTCGTCTTTTTTACCGGGGACGGCGAACTGGCCGGCGGGGAGTACGATCTCGTTATTGCTGGGGTTATAATAGGCGTTGTAGGTCTGGGGTGACATATCCCATTCGGTGCGGTCGACGGGTTTGCCGAGTTTGTTCGAGGTTGATAGTGCCGCCACCAGGCGGATGCGCGCTGCATATTGAGCACCCAGGGGCCGCGGTCGATGCTGAGGGCGCTGAAGTCTTTCCAATGGTCGGGGTAGCCGACCTTCTTGGTCATGCGGGAGAGTTTGTCGAGCGCGAGTTTCTTGGTGCTGTCGCTCATCCAGGTGAGTTTCTGGATACGTTCCTTATAGGCGGTGCGCATGTTTTCGACGAGGTCGCTATAGCGTTGTTTGGCGGCCGGCGGGAAATATTCCTGTACGAACAGTTGGCCCAGGGCTTCGCCCATGGCGCGTTCCTCGGCGTCGAGGAGCCGTTTCCAGCGTGGGCGGGGAGCAGTGGCGCCGGTGAGGGTGCTGGAAATTAAAGAAGTTGGTGAAGGTCGTGCTGTCGAGATAGGATGCGGAGGATTGGATGAGGTGGGTTTCGAGGTAGTCCTTCCAGGTGTCGAGCGGGGCGCTGGTCAGGACCTTGTCGAGGGCGGTATAGAATTCGGGCTGGCCGACGACAATGGAGTCGACGGGTTGGATACCGATGCTGGCGAACCATTCTTCCCAGGAGATGGCCGGGGTTGTTTTCTGGAAGGCCGGCGAGTGCGAATTTATTGTAGTTCTTATTCGGGATCGCGAAGGTCTGCGAGTTTGCGGGAGGCGGTGGCGAGCCTTGGTTTCGAGGGCGAATACGGCGGCCGCATTTTTCATTGCCGTGATGCTGTCGGCGCCGAGCTCGCGGAAATTGAGGTAGAGGTAATGTTTGATAGGCGTTGCGAACTCTGGTCGATTTCTCGTCGGTCTTGAAATAATAGTCGCGGTTGGGAAGGCCGAGGCCGCCCTGGCCGAGCTGGAAAACGATCAGGTTGCTGTTCTTGTCGTCCTGGTCGGCGCCGTCGTCGAAGAGGCAGCTTACGCCCATACCCTGAAGCCGGGCGGCGGTGTGGAGAAGACCGGCGATGTTGTGGATGGCGCGGATGGAATCGAGCTCGGGTTTTAGGGGGCTGATGCCTGCCTTGTTGATACCGGAGGAATCCATGCCGCTGGTCCAGAGGTCGCCGATCTTTTGGTCGACACGCTGCCGGCTTTGGCGGTGTCGTTGTGTGCGGCTTTTTCGCTGATGTTGCGAAGACGTTGATAAATATCTTCCTGAACGAGGTTACCGACGCCCCAGCCGCTTTCGGCCGCGGGGATGGGGGTGGCTTTGATCCAGCCGCCATTGGCATATTCAAAGAAGTCGGTGGCGGGGCTGACGGCGGTATCGATGTCCGAGCGAGGAAATCCGGGGCGGCTTGTTTTTCTCGTTGTGGCAAGCGGCGAGGGACAGGGCGACCAGAATGAGGATGGCGTTGATTCTCATGATGTGTGCGATTGGTTCCTGCAAATATACCTATTTCTAATCCACGGCCTGTTTTGGTCGCATTTCCGTGCTTAATATTTCCCAAAACTTCTTTACACGGGCGGTCCAGGAGTTTTGCGAGGCGACGTTCATTCTTTCCTTTACCCGTTCGGGGGTATTTTCGCTGATGGCGGACCGGATAGCCCGGAGAAAGCCTTCATCCGTGTCCTCTATATAAGCTACATGACTGAAGGACTTGATATCGTTGGAGAAATTGGTGGCAATAACCGGTAATCCTGCGGCGAGGTATTCATTTATCTTCAGCGGGTAGACGTTGCGCGTCAATTTGGTCTTGGCAAAGGGTACGATTGCACAGTCGAAACATTGAAGATAATTGGGAATATCCGTGATTTGCCGGGGGCCGACAAACAGGACATTTTTCATTTCATCCAATCCGCCCTTGATGTGCTCAACAAATTCAATGGGGCCGACAAAAACCATTGTTTTGTCCGGATTGTCCAACGCAATTTTCTTTACCAGTTCGTAATCGATGCGGAAGTCGATGTGGCCGGTAAAGCCGATGATCGGCGTGTGAACAGACTGGAGCTCCGGTGGTCTTGGCAGCGTTTCGATAACGGCTTTGTTGAACAGGGCAGTATCCGCGCCATTTGGGAGAAAATGGACTTTGGGAGAAAACTCCGATGCGAAGCGGGTCAGTTCGGAGGAGGTGCAAAAAGTGAGGTCGTAATTTCGCATGCAGGTTTCTTCCTGCTGCGCGCCATGTTTTTGAAAATAGGGAATTTCCCCCAGTTTATCCATGCAATAGTAGATGGACCGGAGGAGGGTGATTTCTTTGGACCGGACGGGGCTAATCTTGTTAGAAATCCTGTTGAGAAAAATGGGGTCGTAAAAGTTCATAAAAACATAGTCCTTGACGTGGTAGTCCCGGATGATATTTTTGATCGTTTTTTTGGCGATCCGGTCATTTATTTTGGAAAGTATATTGTAAAAGAATCCTTCCGGCAGGGAATTGATGGGCAGCGTCAGGGGTGTGGTAACGACCGTCAGGTTTGCTGGAAACGAGGCTGGATTTGAATAAGGGTTTTTTCCAAATAGCAGCGCGGGTTTTCGCCACCGCATCTGTTCTTTCCGTGCTGAATTAAAGTAGTCCTTCCACGAATAGGGATGATCGATAAAGAAAACCCGGTTATTCTTCGCGAACTCCTTTGCGAGGGACAAGCCAGATGAAGAGAGACTTCGAATCGGATCTCGACAGGGACAAGCAGATGAGATCGATGTTATTATTTTCCGCCAGGTCAGCTGCAGGGTAGGTTTGACGGAGATTAATTGTTGGCTTATGGCTTATGATTCTTTGGCTTATGGTGTTGACCAAATATACAAAATTTATTTACAACAATCCTTTTTACGGATGAAGATCGCTTTTAAGATCCGGATGAGAAATCCGCGCAAGGAGGAATAACTGGAATTGGAGGCTTCGGTGGCCGACGAACTGGAATTGGAGGCTCCAGCGGCGGACGAACTGGAGGTGGGGGATCCCAGGGCGGAAGACCCGGAGGCCGGGGCGTTTTTTGTATACCTTTTAGCGGACACGGTGGAGGACATAATCGGTGACGGCTCCGAAGGTAGTCAGTTTCTCGGCATCTTCGTCGGTAATCTTGATACCAAATTCTTTTTCGATCGCCATGAGTGTCTCGAGGAGATCGAGGGAATCGAGCCCGAGGTCGTTATATAAAGATTTATCAGATGTCAACAAGGATTCGTCCAGGCCCAGTTTCTCCTGGAAAATAGTCCTCACTTTAGCCGCAATTTGCGACTTATCGATCATAGTGTTCATAATCAATAATTTGAAAACTTCCTTTCACTGGCAGGCCAATCGGAGTGGAGATGGAACAACAAAAATACAATTTTAATAGCGGTAATGTTGCCGATTTATTTGCATGAGGGGGCTCATTTGCAATAGATTAACAAATGTTATCGGGGAAAAAAGAGAAAGCCTATTTTGTGCTTTTTTCAAGAGTGGAAAACGATGACAACGCCCAGGAAAACGATCATTGTGCCAACCGGCCCCGCGGGGAAAAAAGAGAGTCCATTTGTAGACGGGGCTGCTGTTGAATTTCAACCAGGAGAAACGGGGCGGGTTAGCGGTGGAGCTGCTACTGGTGGTGGAGAAGAAGGATGGCCGGAGTTATCAGCGGATCCCGCTTGCGGGGCATCATTACAAAACTTACCTGCAGGCGTTATCGCCCGCGCTTGCGGCGGTGTTGCGGCAACTGACAGATGAGGCGTTAATCGGCTGCCTGGTGCGCGGCGGTTATGCCTGGCTGCAGGATGCTGAACGACCGTTTGACCGGCTGGATGAGCGACATTATGGGTTATTACGGGAATGGGTAGGCGAGGTATTGCAGGAAATGAGGCCGCTGGCGCCGGCGATCCGGCATTTGTATTATCTACCGGCCGGGGAGGCCTTCTTTAGCTACAGCGTGCGACCTGCCACAATCAGCGCGGCGACCCCGACGCTGGCCTTCCGGCTGGAGCGCAACGGTATCCGGCTGGCATTAAGGTGTTCGGTAGCTATCGATCGCGGGGTATTCGCCCTGGAGGAGTTTCAGCAGACTCCTTATTTCCTGAAGAGCGGCAATGAATTCTTTATCCTTCGCCGCGAGGACGCAGCCGTATTGGAGCGGTTGAGAGAGGGTGAGTTCCAGGTCCGGGAAGAGGGTTTGCCGAGGTTTGTCGCGACGGTCTTGCGGCCGCTGGCGGAGACCTATGCGGTTGATCTTTCCGCGGTTGATCAAGACGGAAAGGGTGAATGAGCTGCCGCTGGCGCGGGTATACTTGAGTGAGCTGAATGAGAATTTTCTGCTGATCAAACCCAAGTGGCTTTATGCGGATCATGAGGTGGAAGATGGACCGGAAGAGGAAACGCGGATAGAAGGCGAGGGGAAGATATGGGTGATCTCGCGGAAGAAGGAAGTGGAAGCGGCGTTGAAGGCGGTGCTGCGGGAACTGCATCCCAAATTCAGCGGGCAGGATAACGGGTATTTCTATCTCAATTTCAAGGAAGCGCTGGAAAAGAGGTGGTTCGTAACGTTTTATCGCCGGATGCAGGAGATGGATATCCCGGTGTTGGGGATGAGCAAACTTCGAAAATTCAAGTACAATACCAATGCGCCGGTATTTGAAGTCATCACAGGACGGGGCATCGACTGGTTTGATCTGACCATCCGGGTGAGTTATGGCGATCAGGTGGTGCCGTTACACGAGCTCCGAAAGGCGATCCTGGGCAGGCAGGATTTTATCTTACTCGCGGATGGCAGCCTGGGGATCGTGCCGAAGGAATGGGCGGAGAAATACGGATTGCTGCTGCGGATTGGCCAGGAGCAGGCGGGTGGGTTGCGGCTGCCGGCGTTGCATTGGTCGGTGCTGGCGGAGGCGGGTCTGGGTGGCGGGGATGCGGCACTGGAGCGTGAACTGGAGGAAAAGCGGCAGCGTTGGCAAAATTTGGATGCACATCGGAGCCGGCCGGGTGCAGATCCGGTTCGCGAGTGGGAGGTTCCATCGGCGGTGCAGGCGCAGCTGCGGGATTATCAGTTGGGGGGCTTCCAATGGATGTGCCTGTTGGACGAGATGGGATGGGGTGGCTGTCTGGCGGATGATATGGGTTTGGGGAAGACGCTGCAGACACTGAGCTTTCTCCGGCATGTTGTGCAGCGGTATCCGAATGAGACCCATCTGGTCATCTGTCCCACTTCTTTGCTTTATAACTGGGAGATGGAGATGAAGAAATTCGTGCCGGATCTTGAGCACTGGCTTTATTATGGTCCGGCGCGGGCATTGACACCGGAGGTTTTCCGACGGGTCAGCGTGGTGGTGACGAGTTATGGGGTGATACGGAGCGATGTCAGCGGAACTGGCGGGTTTGAAGTGGGGGTATGTGATCCTGGATGAGAGTCAGGCGATCAAGAATATAACCTCCCAGGCGCGGAAAGCGGTGCAGCAGCTGCAGGCGCGGAACCGGATGGTGTTGAGCGGAACGCCGGTCCAGAACAGTACGTTCGATCTGTATGCGCAGATGGATTTCCTGAATCCGGGGATGTTGGGGTCGCCCGATTTCTTCCGGACACAATTTGCGAATCCGGTGGATCGGAATGGGGATAAGGAAGCGGCTGCGCGGCTGCGGAGGCTGGTCTATCCGTTCGTTTTGAGGCGGACGAAGGAACAAGTGGCCAAGGATTTGCCGGACAGGACGGAGATGATCCTGTGGTGTGAGATGGGAGAGGAGCAGCGGCGGATCTATGACCGGTTCAAGGAGACGTACCGGGCGGCGTTGCTGGACCGGATCGGGGAGGAGGGGATGGGGAAGAGTTCGATCTATATCCTGGAGGGGTTGACGAAGTTGAGGCAGATTTGTGATCATCCGGCGTTGTTGAAGGGCGGCGTTTCGGCGGAGGTGCCCGAGGCAGGGGTGCGGGATGGGGAAGCGGCGCCCGAGGGAGGAGAGAAGGATGGGGAAGCGGCGCCGAGCGCTAAACTGGACGAGCTCATCCGGGAAATCGAGGAGAATGCCGGTCATCACAAGGCCCTCGTGTTCTCACAATTCACGTCGATGCTGCAAGCTGATCCGGGCGGCATTGGAAGAGCAGGGAATCCCCTATTTATATTTGGATGGGAGTGTGGCGGCGGAGGAACGGAAGCGGGCGGTGGCGAAGTTCCAGGAGGAAGAGGATACGCGCATTTTCCTGATCAGTCTGAAGGCGGGTGGTGTCGGGCTTACGCTGACGGCGGCGGACTATGTGTACCTCGTTGATCCATGGTGGAATCCTGCGGTGGAGCAGCAAGCGATCGACCGGTCTCACCGGATCGGACAGGAGAAGAAGGTTTTTGCTTACCGGATGATCTGCCGGGATACGGTGGAGGAGAAGATCCTGCAATTGCAGGAACGGAAGAAGGCGCTGGCCAGCGATCTGATCGCGGATGAGACGGGATTTGTCAAGCAGCTGACGAAGGAGGATGTGGATTATTTATTTAGTTAATTTTGGGCTATGAGCTGGCGAACGGTACTGATCGATCTGCTGGATGTTGCCGACAAGTATTTTGTGGTGGCAGGGATTGCCTTTTTGCTGGTTTATGTAGTCTTGCGGAAGCGGATCGCGTGGCGAAAGATCCAATTGAAATTTCCCAAGGACAGGGACTATCGGCGGGAGATCGTCGATTCGGCCATTTCGATCATCATTTTTGCCCTGATGCCGGTTATGATCCTGCGGGTGCCGGAGATCCGGGTACATACGCAGCTGTATGGACCGGTTGCGGGACGGGGCTGGTTCTATTTTTTCCTGGCTTTCCCGATCATGTTCGTGATGCACGACGCCTATTTCTATTGGATGCACCGGCTGATCCATCACCCGCGGCTGTTTCGGCTGATACACCTGGAGCATCACAAGTCGGTAAACCCTTCACCGTGGGCGGCGTATGCTTTCGGGCCGATCGAGGCGTTCCTGGAGTCGCTGATCTTTCCGATCATCCTGTTCACGATCCCGGTGACGATCTGGCATGTCTTTATCTTCTTTATTTTGAGTATTATATATAACGTATATGGTCATCTGGGGTTCGAGTTATACCCCAGGGGATTTCAACGGACCCTGGCGGGTCGGTGGATCAATACGTCGGTTTCGCATAATCAGCATCATCATTACTTCAACGGGAATTATGGTTTGTATTTCCTGTGGTGGGACCGGTGGATGGGGACGATCCGGCCGGATTATGACCGGGCGTTTGAGGAAGTGACGGGAAGGGTGACGGGCGGGGCGGCGAAAGGCGAGGGGGAGGGCGAGGCGGCGAAAGGCGAGAGGGAAGGTGCGGCAGTCAAGCGTGGGGGGTTAAGAGGCGGGGCAATGACGGCGCTCCTTTTACTCGCGGGTATTGGAGCGGTGCGGGGACAGTTGAAGGCGGATGATGTCACGGGTACCTGGCTGACGCATGGGGACAAGCCGGCAAAGATCCAGATTTACCAATCGGGCAGCCAGTATTTCGGAAAGATCGTGTATTTGCAGTTCCCGATGGAGAACGGGAAGTCGCTGGCGGACAAGAACAACCCGGATGCTGCCAAGCAGGCCAGGCCGGTGTTGGGGCTGATTATTCTAACGGGGTTCCGTTTCGATACGGACGAGTGGACCGACGGGGACATCTACGACCCGGAAAAGGGAAAGACGTATAGCTGTACCATGACGTTGAAGGATAAAAATACGTTGAAAGTGAGGGGATATATCGGGATCTCGTTAATCGGGCGTACGGAAATCTGGACGCGGGTCAAGTGAGTTCAATGCCTGTGTCGGTGATGCGGATCTTTTTTTCCTTATACAATTTTCCGGTTGTCATTTTGAATGTCTTTTTGCTCATGCCGAAGAAGGAGTAGATCGCTTCGGGATCGGACTTGTCGTGGTATGGGAGACGACCTTTGTTTTCCTTCAGCAGGCGAACGACTTTGGCGGAGGCGTCTTCGACGCGGGCATAACCGGGGCGGCCGGCGGCAACGTCGATCTGCGTTACACCGGAGGGAGATTGGTTGGCGGGAAGGATATTTTTGATAAACCCGGGAAACTGGTCGCCGATCCGGATATCGCGGTAGATCTCGTTGGAGTGAAGGACGCCGGTATGCCGGTTGTTGATAATGACGACATAACCGATGTCGGTGCGGCGGTAGACGGTCAGGTTGACGATGTCATTATCCTTTATCGTTAAATTGTCATTGCTCAGGAAGGGGTCGATCTTCTCAGTGGCGGCCAGCCGGCCGGTCTTTTCGTCGAGATAGATCTTTACGAGGTAGTCGCCGCCGAGGCGCATGCCGGTAATCTGTTTAGTCTTCGGCACAAAAAGGTCCTTCATCAGCCCCCAGTCCAGGAAGGCGCCTTGCGGGGTCAGGCTGACGACGCGGAGCAGGACAATATCGCCGAGGATGCCCCTGGGCTGCTGGGTGGTGGCGATGAGCCGGTCTTCGCTGTCGTGATAGAGAAAAACGCGGAGCTGGTCGCCGGGTTTGGCGTTGGGGGGGACGAAGCGCTTTGGCAGCAGGATGCCCTCGCCGCCGTCGTCGAGGATAAGGCCGATGGAGAGTTGTCTTTTTATGACCAGGGTATTGTATTCGCCGACGCGGACCATTGGGTGAAGGTACGATTATGGGCGAAAAAAGGTTGGACCGACTTTGCGGAGGAGGGGGCGGCGCGGCAGGAAGGATGTTGGGAATCCGTTGGGGCGAGGTGTTGTTGGGAGAAAGAATTCAATTTGTCTATGCAAATTGAAATAGGTGGTAATTTAGTACCATGCGTTGGCTTACAGTCTGTTTGTTTGCATTGGTGGATTTGGCTTGTCATGAAGTCAGTCGATCGAATATCCGACTGGGCGACGGTACTCGGTATGTCAACAATACCGGCGAGGCACAGTGGGTATTGCTACCGGACAGCAGCCGGATCAAGCTTGGTAGTGGGACGTCGGTTGTGGTGGGAGCGGAATTTGATCGGGGAAACCGGGTGGTGGATCTGGATGGGGAAGGGATGTTTCAGGTGCGGGTTTCTGCGGGGAAACTATTCGTGGTGACGACCAGGAACCTGGTGATTGTGGGGCCGGGGTCCCAATTCCGGGTAGATGCGGTTCGGAGCAGGCCGGGGGAGGAGGTGGATCTGCTCGCGGGTCAGTTGACGATCCGGAAATCCTATCATTCCGATTTGGATAGCTTGCCTGAAGATCTTGCGTCGGGGGATATGCTGATGATCAACCGGGAGATCGATCTGATGGAAAAGGAGAAGATGAATGCGGAGGAAATTGAGAAGGTGAAGGGTAAATTTTGATATCTATTTCAAATAAAAGACGATTTTTTGAGATGTCGGCAGTGATTTTGACTGCGGCTGGAAAATTTGTGTTTATCGATTACTTAAACTGGCGATTTGCTTTTGCTGCCACCGTTATCGTCGCCTGGTCCGTTTATATTAAATTCCGGAATAGAAACGAAAAGGAGATCCTTATATATTGGGGATTCAGAACGGATAACTTTACGCTGGTAGTTCGGAAAATTTTACCCGTTGGAGCGCTTTCAGTAATTGCCTTTTTTGCCATTGGCTTTTATCAAAATACGATAAACATTACCTGGCACATTATTCCAATTTTAATTTTGTATCCCGTTTGGGGCGTTATTCAACAGTTTTTATTGATTGCTCTTATGGTGGGCAACATGAGAGACCTTAAAGGCAAACATTTGAATAATTGGGCTATAATTCTATTTTCAGCACTATTGTTTTCCTCCATTCATTATCCTTTCGTTTGGTTAATGATCGGGACTTTTTTTTTAGCCACATTCTATGGGTTTATTTATTTGAGGGAAAAAAATATTTACGCGCTGGGCCTGTTTCACGGGTGGCTCGCCGGGCTTTTTTACTACACGGTTGTGGGCCGGGATCCATTCCTGGAAATGTTCAATAAGATATTCCATTTCGGCCTGTAGCGCCGCTTAATCGGCCTCATCTTCCGCAAACGTCAGCAAGTAGCTATTCGGGTCGGTGATGGAGAATTCGGTTGCGCCGTAGAAGGTCTTCTGCAGACCGTGGACGACGGTTACTTTGTCTTTAATGCTTTCGAAGAAGGATCGGATCTTCCGGATCCGGATATAGAACAAAAGGGACCCGCCGTCCTGTCGGCTGACCATGGGGAGGGTGTCGGCGAGGCTCTGAAAAGTCTGGAACATAAAAGTGACATTGCCGCTTGTCACCATGGCCCAGTCAAGGTTTCCATCCGTTTCGGCCGGAACGGACATGACGAGGTTAAAGCCGAGGAGTTTATAAAATTCGATGGTTGCTCGGATGTCTCTGACGAAGAGATTGGGGGCGAGGGATTCCATGATGGGATGTTTTAATCAAATATACTAAATAAATTAGCAAACCAAAATTATTTTTCGGCGTAATTTGCGGGATATGCCACAGGTTGTATCGTATCAGATCGCGGACAGTATCGATGTGAAGGGTCTCCGGACGACTTATAAAGAAGGGATCTATCATTATGATGCGGATGAGCTCTTTTATAAGACGGGGGAGGGGTGTTACGCATATGTATTCAAATATGGTGTGGTTTGCTTCCTGGGATATAGTGAAGGGGAGGCGACGGCGTTTATGGAACGGATCGTACCGTTTTGCAGGAACGTATTCGCGCAGCGGCTGAGCGAGGAATTCGAGGTGGAGACGAATGCGGCGGAGAATAAGTTCGGGTACAATAAGATAGAGATCACCAAGCCGGATGTGGAAGTATTGCGGTTGATCATGCTGAACGTGTCTCAATCGGTTGCATTGGATTATTTTTCGGAACAGACGAACGCGTTACAGGAGGAGACGAATTCAAACACGCTGAACTTGGAACGGCGGGGCCGGTTGAATATAACGGGTGTGCATCTGAAGAAATATATCGGCAAGACGCTCAATCTCAAGAACCGGATTGCTGAGAACCTTTACATTTTCGACTCGCCGCCCGAGACCTGGGAGGATGAAAATCTGAACCGGATCGACCAGGGCTTAAAAAAAACGTTTGATCTGCAGGACCGGTACCGGGATATCCGGGAGGGTTTGGAGATCGTCCGGGAAAATCTGGAACTTTTTAAAGACCTGCTGCAATACCGGAACAGTACGTTTCTCGAGTGGATCATAATTATCCTCGTAGCGCTCGAGGTGATCAATCTTCTTCTGGATAAATTTTTCAAAGTTTGAGTTCCGCCGCGGAGAAAAGTTTGCGGTCCATGGGGTAGATGTGTTTTTCTTACACATTTGAATGCGCAGGAGTTCACCTACAATTCAGTTATATTTTAACTTTTCAGATATGTTTTCAATCTGCTGTATTTCATTCAATTGAAAATGGATGATCCAAATATTTCCCCAATATATTTTATACTAAGCGAATAATAGTTGCATCCCGCCGGACCAAAATTTTCCTTTATTGCCTGAAAATCTAAAACTGCTGTTTATGACAAAACAACGATTGCTAAACAGAATGCTCACGGGCATCTGTTTCCTACTTCTTTTCCAGCTGGCGAGGGCACAAAACAAAACGATTGCGGGCGTGGTCACGGATGATAAGGGTGGTCCCTTGTCGGGCGCCACCGTTCGGGTCCTGGGCAGTACGAAGGGCGTGAATACGGATGCGGATGGGAAGTTCTCGCTTTCTGTGCCGCCAGAGGCCACGACCCTGGCCATCACGTATGTTGGCTATGAGCCGCAGGAGATCGCGCTGCGGAACCTAACGACAGTCAGAGTCAGCCTGAAGCCTACCCGGTCGAGCCTGGATGAAGTGGTCGTCGTGGGGTATGGGGTACAGCGGCGAAAGGATGTGACAGGTTCGGTCGCTTCCGTGAAGGGAAATGATATCAAGGAGTTGCCGGTGACAGATATCACGGCGGCATTGCAGGGAAGAGCGGCCGGAGTGGAAGTGATACAGAATTCCGGGCAGCCGGGTGGTTCGACACCGACGATCATCATCCGGGGTCTGTCTTCGCTGCATCAGCCTGCGCCCCTGTATATTGTCGATGGGGTGCGCGTGCCGGGTGACAACATTAATATCCAGGATATCGCAACGGTCGACATTCTGAAAGATGCCAGTGCGGCTGCGATCTATGGCTCGGCGGCCGCGGGCGGCGTTATCCTGATCACGACCAAAAAGGGCAGCGGCGGCAAGCCGCAGGTGAACTTCAATGCGCGATATGGGGTGAGTGTCCCGAAGCTGTACGATAACCTTTTGCGGAAAAAGGATTATATCGCATTCGAGAACGTGATCAACCCGGCCTATTTCAAGAGCGCGACTGCAAACAGACACGCTGCCGGATGTGGACTGGGTGAAAGCAATCTATGGGAATGCGTACGAGCAGAACTATAATCTTTCGGTCTCGGGTGCCAGTCCTTCTGTGAATTACCTCCTCTCGGGTTTTTACAACGCGCAGAAGGGCATCTTTATCCGGAACTATTCGAATATCGGCGGGGTGCGCGTTAATACGGATTACAAGCTGGGTGAGTGGATCAAGATCGGGGAGCAACTGGCGGTATCGCAGCGCAAACGGCGCCGCTGGTCGGCCAGGATGCGGAACTGCACAATCCGCCGTTCCGGACGATGCCGATCATTCCCATCAAAGAGTGCGAATGGCAACTGGGGCACCGTGCCGCCGGGCTATGGCATTCAGTTCGGCGGGCCCAACCCGGTTGGCGCTGCCTATGCAGCGGACGCCCTCGACATTCAAAACAATTTCCAGGGTAATGTCTATGCCGAGATCAAATTACCTTTTCACCTGAATTTCCGGACTACGCTAGGGTATACCTATTACCTGGAGACGGAGGATTTCTATCAGGCGCCATTCAATTTCGGCGCAGATGTCGATGCTACGAATTCGTTAAATAAAATGTATAACCAGAGCGGGCAGCTACTGGACAACTTCGTGCTGACGTACAATCAGGAATTCGGCAAGCATGCGATCAATGCCGTAGCCGGTTATGAGCAGATCACGACCAAGATCGACAATCTGAATACGACGGTATCGTCGAACGGGCTGCCGGACTACTCGATCATCACGACTTCCAATTCCACGACGACGGCTACGGGGGAATATGATCCCAACGGGTTGATCAAATCGTATTTCGGGCGCGTGAATTATAATTTCGACAAGCGGTATTATATTTCCGGGTCGGTGCGGCAGGATGCGAATTTCACCGTTTTTGGTCCGCAGAAACAGAAGGGTGTTTTCACCGCGGCATCCGCGGGCTGGACGATCAGCGATGAGAATTTTTTCCAGACAATCGCTGCCGACGGTGAGCCTGCTGAAGCTGCGGGGCAGCTATGGGACGCTGGGAAACAGCAATGTGCCGCCGTATACTTTTGCGGGCTTCTATGGACCATATTCGGGTATTGCTGGATTCGGCAACACGTCGGTCAACGGTGCCAATTTCGCACCGGGAGCGCCGTTGCTAATCGGCTCGTCGATCAACACCATTTCTAATCCGAATCTGCATTGGGAGACGGTAACGGAAACCAATCTCGGTCTGGATGGCGAGCTGTGGCATGGCACACTTTATTTTAGCGTGGAATGGTACAACAAGCTGACCAAGGACATGCTGTACGCGCTTCCGCTGCCGCCGAATGCCGGTTTTTCTTCCCCTTTCTTTACAAATATTGGCAACGTGCAGAGCAGAGGAGTAGACATTCTGATTGGATATAAGGATAAGAAAGGTCCGGTCAGCTATGATATCACGGCAACGGCGGGGTTCAACACC
This sequence comes from uncultured Chitinophagaceae bacterium, assembly GCA_963846405.1. Classification (GTDB taxonomy): domain Bacteria; phylum Bacteroidota; class Bacteroidia; order Chitinophagales; family Chitinophagaceae; genus Puia. The sequence continues at coordinate 784,243 of CAWJVU010000003.1, forward strand.
AACAAGGTGACTAACCTGGACGGGATCGCGACGGATGCGTTGTATGACGGGCTTAACTATTACAACAACGGGAATTCGACGTATGGGGCAATGATCGGCCAGTATCTCACGATCACGAAGAACGGGCTGCCGTTTGGGAGCTTCTACGGCTATAAGGCGCAGGGGCATCTTCCAGACGGATGCGCAGGCTGCGGCCAGCGCTCAGCCCAATGCGCATGCGGGCGACCTGATCTATCAGCACAACTCCAAGAATGGAACGACGCTCAACTCGCAGGACGAGCAGGTGATCGGCAATCCCAATCCGAAGCTGGTGTATGGGATCAATATCCGGGTTGGATTACAAAGGCTTCGACCTGGCGGCGCTGTTCAATGGAGTCGCCGGTGTGCAGCTGTTCAATGGGGTGAAGGCGTATGCGCAGCATGCTTTTGAAAGCGATGCCAACGTGTCGACGGCGGCGCTGAAGGATTCCTATTTTGGGTCCAACGGCCTGACGAGTCAGCCGCGGATGGGATACGTGAATTCGGGTGGCGGCTATATTGATGACCCGAACGGGAATTACACCAAGCCCAGCACCTATTTCGTCGAGAACGGCGCCTATCTCAAGCTGAAGAACCTGCAGATCGGCTATTCCTTCTCCAATACCGCGATGGAACGGATCAAGATCAGGAGCGCCCGGATTTTCGTCATGGGAAACAACCTGCTGACGATCACGAAATATTCCGGGATCGATCCGGAGGTTGGCAGTGCTTATTCCCAGGCTGCGACGAGTGGTTATGTCGGTGGTGCGGTAGGGGTGACGACCAGAGGGCTGGATGGGGTAGTCGCAATATCCGCAGACGAAGATCTACTCGGCCGGGATCGATGTAAATTTTTAAGGGGGCCGATGCGAATTTCTAAAAAAATAAAATGATTGATATGTTTAAAAAGATTGCTGCTTTACTGGTGCCGGTAATCCTGCTGGGGACCGGTTGTTCGAAAGATCCAATCAACGTGGCGCCTACCAATGAGTATGCGCTGACGAATTATCCCGCCAGCATTGACGATTTGAACAGCGTGCTGGCGACGGCGTATTCGGCGATGCGGGATGCGAATATGTATGGGTTCAATTATCTTCCCAAGGCGATGGCCAGCATTACACATACGGCGGACGACAATGGCTATGATGCGGGATGGCAGGAGATGCTGCAAACCAACCTGTCGGCTACCAATAGCTATAGTCAGGGTGTCTGGCAGGTCTGCTATGCGGGAATCAAGAATTGCAATACGACGTTGCAGGCGGCGACGGTATACATGGCCAACTATGCACAGCCGGGGGACGGGCCGACGGTGAACCTGATCCGGGGCCAGGCCTATTGTCTCCGCGGGTATTACTATCTGTTGCTGGAATCCTTATTCGGGGAGGATTTTGTCCCCAACCCTACGGCGACGGATACGCTTGGGATCATTATCGACACAACGCTGCCGACGAGCCTGGCGGCTTCCCAGAAGCCGCGCAGTTCCATCAAGGCATCGTGGGCCCAGGTGGTAAGCGACCTGACACAGGCGACTACCCTCCTGCACGGGCAGATATGGACGGGAAATGACAAAGGCCGGGCAAGCGAGTGGGCGGCACAAGGGACTGCTGGGCAAGGCTTATGTCTACATGAAGGATTGGGCGGATGCCAAGACCGCGCTGCTGAATGTCATCAGCAACAGCGGCAGGACGCTGATGCCGTATGCGCTATATCGACAAGCGTTTGTCGGGATCAGCGCAAATGAGTTCAACCAGGAGTCACTCTTCGAATTGAATATCGATTACAATTCCTATGGTGATTATGGGGTATATGGCGGTGCGCCGAACAGTACGAGCATCAACGGATTGATCTGGTCGCCGTGGGTCTTGGGAACTGATGGGTCGGAAGGCGATGCGCAGGCACTCGGGTATGGCAATGAAACGATCCATGACCGCAATATCCTGCGATTCGGGTATCACGCTCGGGGCCTATACGCTGGTGACGAATCCGAGCTACAATTCAGCGGACCCGGCGTCGCCGACCAACCCGAAGCAGATCATGGATCCGACCTATTATACGAACGCGGTGGCGGTAAGGACCACTCAAACGGCCGATCCCCGGTTGTATGTCAACTGTATGCAGCCCTGGCTGGATTCGGCGGTCAATGTGCCTGCGGCGGGATGGGTGCCCGGGACGGTGCCGATAGCTGGTTATATTCCGGTCTCGAAGCCCGCGGGGACTTCAAGCGCGACGCAACTGGATTGGAGCTTCCGGAAGTACGCGCCTATTTTCTGCAATGTCAACAATGTACCGGGGGGTCAGGCGGATGGGGCAAATATCTATCTTCTGAGGCTGGCGGATGTGTATTTGTTGTATGCGGAGGCTTGTATCAATACAAATGACAATGTGGATGGGTTGGATTATCTGAATATGGTGAAGCGGCGGGCGTATGGCTATCCGGTTGGTTCGCCTTCGCCGGTGGATTATGCAAGCGTGACGGGCTCTACGGCGGCGGCGGCAGCGGGCGATCCTGTTTTGGGCAATAATCCCCTCTATTATGAGCGCTGGGCTGAGCTATTCAATGAGGGGAGCTGGTGGACGGACGTTTGCCGCTGGCACTTGGGGGCGTCGGAGGCGGCGTATTATCAAGACTTATAATTTAGGTGCTAATCCGCTCACGTTTAATGCGCGGTGTTATGCATGGCCGATACCGGTGATCGAGATCAATGCGAACTCAAAGGTGGCAGGGGAGCAGAATCCGGGGTATTGACGGGGATTCGGGTATCGCTTGGGGCGTCGAGTGACCGGGCGGCCGAAAAGAAGCTGATTGACTGGGAGAATCGACAATCAGGAAAAGGCGATTCGGTAAGACCGCTGGTTTTGGCCGGATCGCCTATATTTATCAAAATTTTGCTTGCTTATGCTTATAACCTATAGGTTTTTGGTTGTCTGTGCCTATGCGTATTGTTCAGCTTTTCGGTCAGTGCACAGGAAGAAACGCTTGGGAAGGTGAAGTTGGTGTTTAAACTGGATGAGCAGGGTGAGCCGGTTTATTCGGTGACCTATGGCGACAGGGCGGTGATCCTGCCGTCGAAGATGGGATTTAGGCTACTGGAGGCGGATAGTGCCTTCACGGAGGGTTTTGTTGAGACTGGGGTGGAGCGGAGGGAGGTGGATACGACGTGGGAGCCGGTATGGGGGGAGACGAAGTATATCCGGGATCATCATCGGGAGATGCGGGTTCATCTGCGTCAGACGGGCTCGCGGCAGACCGGGGGCGGTGCGGGTTCGGGGCGGTTGCTGGATTTGGTATTCAGGGTTTACGAGGACGGGGTGGGTTTCCGGTATGAGTTTCCGCGGCAGGCAGGGTCTGAGATATTTCGTTGTGTCCGATGAGCTGACGCAGTTCCGTTTGGCGGGGGATCACAAGACCTTCTGGATCCCCGGGGACTATGACAGCAATGAATATCCGTATACGACCTCAAGCGTCAGCGAGATTGATAATGCGGCGCTGGTGGCTTCGTCTACGGCTATTGCGGTGCGGGTGGCGCCGGACCGGTATGCGGTACAAACGCCGCTGATGATGAAGACTGCGGATGGCCTTTATCTGAATATCCATGAGGCGGCGGAGGTCAATTATCCCGCGATGCAGCTGCATGTGGACCGGGCGACGCTGACGCTGACGTCGGCGCTGGTGCCGGATGCGGTGGGCAATAAGGCATATATGCATGCGCCTTGTCATACGCCGTGGCGGACGATCCTGGTCAGCGATAAGGCCGCTGATATGCTGGCGTCGAAGACGATCTTGAATTTGAATGAGCCTTCGAAACTGACGAATACGGATTGGATCCAGCCGATGAAATTTGTGGGAGTCTGGTGGGAGATGCAAACGGGGAAGAGCACGTGGAATTATTCGGATTATGCGGATAGTCTGACGGCTTCGGGTGCGTTTATCCCCAATGGGCGGCATGGGGCCAATACGGCGAATGTAAAGCGGTATATCGATTTTGCGGCGGCCAATCATATCGGCGGGGTGTTGGTGGAGGGGTGGAATGTGGGTTGGGAGGATTGGTTTGGGAACTGGAAGGAGGACGTGTTCGATTTCGTGACGCCGTATCCGGATTTCGATGTCAAGGCGATCACGGAATATGCGCGGTCGAAGGGGGTGGCGATGATCATGCACAATGAGACGTCCGGGTCGGCGACGAATTATGAACGCCAAATCGATACGGCGATCGGGTTTATGCGGCGATGGGGATATACGGCCGTCAAGACAGGGTATGTGGGAAAGATCATACCGCGGGGGGAACATCACGATGGACAATGGATGGACAACCACTATATCTATACAGTGAGCGAAGATGGCGGAGGGTCACATCATGATCGACGACCACGAACCGATGCGGCCGACCGGCTTGCAGCGGACCTAGCCCAACTGGATGGCGTGTGAGGCGGCGCGGGGCAACGAGTACAATGCGTTCGCCGATGGGAATGCGCCGGACCATGAGACAATCCTGCCGTTCACGCGGCTGATGGGTGGGCCGATGGATTATACACCCGGGATCTTCCGGATACAGGGGTATTCGAATGTGCCCGGACGGCAGGTGCATACGACGCTGACGAAGCAGCTGGCGCTTTATGTGACGATGTATAGTCCGTTGCAGATGGCTGCGGATCTACCGGAGAATTATGCAGCGCATGACGATGCGTTCCAGTTCATCCGGGATGTGCCGGTGGATTGGGACGATACGAAGATATTGGAGGCGGAGCCGGGGGATTATATTACGATCGCGCGGAAAGGGAAGGGAACGCCAAACTGGTTCCTGGGGGCGATCACGGATGAGCGCGGTCGGCAGGTGGATGTTCCCCTGGGGTTCCTGGAGAAGGGGCGCCGCTATCAAATGATCGTTTACCGGGACGCGGATAATGCGGATTGGAAGACGAATCCGGTGGCCTATAAGATCGAGAAAAGGGTGGTGACCAGCGATGATCGGTTGAAAGTGAAGCTGGCGCCGGGGGGTGGGGCAGCGGTGAGTATCGTAGCGATGTGAGGACGGGCTTGCCTATGGGCTGGCGGGCTTGTCGGGCAATGTGTTCAATAGCGCCATTACCGCCCAGTTCGAACCCGCCGCCGAGATAAACTGGTTCTCATCGTAAGGTGGAAATTCGCTGTTCACGAAGGGTTGTATGGCATAGGCTCTTGTTTCCACGATCCACGCGCCGGACTTATCCTGCGATTTTAGCAGGTAAACAATTCCCTTTTGATAGACGGAGTCCAGGGGTGCGATCATCCCGGATTCAAACAGGGCATAGAGGGTTTGTCCGGTGGCATAGGCATCGCTGCGCATCGTGGGAAGCTGAGACCAGCCGCCGTCAGCATTTTGCATGGAAATAAGCGTTTCGGCCACTTTTCTTTTTTGGATCGTATTGCTTCCGCACCAGTGCAGGCCAAGTAACTTGCATGCCAATTCCTGTTGTTGCGAAGTCGATGTTGTCTCAAGCCAATGCCTTGTTCGAGCGGTTAATTCATTCACTTTGTCGGCCTTTGCCGGGGACGCGTACAGTTGTATCGCACGGATCGCAAATGCGGTCAAGTGAATATCCCCCGTTTCCAAGGGTGGCCGACCCGACTCTGCGAGGAAAGAGCCATCCGGCTTTGCCTGGGTGAGGAGGTAATCGACTGCAAGATCGGTATAGAAGTTGGGGGGACAATGTTCGGCATGCAAGCCCAGCAGGATATACGGGGCGCCGAAGTTCACCGGAAGAAACTCGTTGATCAGATTGGGATTTTGCGCGAATCCGAGGGACGCTTCACTTGCTGCGATGCGTTGGGCGGCCAGCGAATCAATTACCGGCAGCCCTTTTTGTTTTGCCAGTTCGGCAGCCATCGATGTCAGCGTGGTGTGATGACAAGATACACAGTGAACCTTATTTCGGTTTATAAATGTGTAGCCGCTTTTTTGCAAAAGAAAGAGGCCTTTCGCGACCGAGCGTTCTACTTCTTTAGGATCAGCGATCGGCGGCCTATTGATCCAGCCGGTTAGCGTGCTCAGCAAGACAACGGCGCAGGTCAGGAGAATCGATGTTAGCCAGACGCGTGTTATCGGGAAGGTCTTATTTCGGTTCATATTTTTTCAGGATTTCTACTGATTTCGTATTTCCTTTTTTGGCCGCAAAATAGTAAGCGTCCGAGCCGTCCGGAGCCCTTGCGGTCGGGTCAGCGCCATGTTGCAGCAAGGCGAGCGTCATTTCCGGGTCATCTAATTCGGATTCTTCCAGTAACATAAGGGCTGTATATCCGTGTTTATTTTTCAGATTCGGGTCGGCGCCATGTGCCAGCAAATAAAGAAATGAAGGTTTATCATTACTTAAAGCAGCATACATCAGCGGAGTAAATCCGAGGGTTGCCGGCAGGGCAAAGGCGATGATTGGATGGACATTTACATCGGCGCCGTTATCCACCAACATTTTGAGCGTGGCAAAACAGCGAAAGTTCAGGGCAAAATCTATCGGGTAATCTCCATACGATACCGTATCGTTTGCACGAAAACCGCTGCGAAGCAGAAAGCCCAGGATAGCGGTGTCCCCTGAACCTGCGGCGATATAGACCAGCGAATTATCGGCTGCGCATGTTTTCAGGTCAGCGCCCTTGTCGATCAGGAGATGGAAGAAGTCGATCGTTCCGGGCATCGCAGCCAGCTTTGCCAGAATGCCATACCCTTCGATTTTTAAATTCAGGTTTGCGCCGTGGTCCAGCAACAGCATCGTCTTTTCCCGGTCGGGAACGGCCAGCCAGAGCGCGGAGATTCCGGTTGAAGCGACATAGTTGACCTTGGCGCCATGATCGATCAGGAGCCGCATTTGGTCGATAGACCCATTAAGGGTTGCCGCCATCAAGGCGGAGTAGTGTTGAAGGGTATCGTTCGGATCCGCTCCGTTTCTCAGTTCCTGCGCGAGGGCGTCGGTGCTACCGGACCGGATCGATTGAAAAAGCTCCCGGGCCCTGTCGGATTGGGTTGCCGGGAGGCTGACGGTAGTCTGGCCATGAGAAATGATGCTGATCAATCCCAGTAATAAAATTAAATGGGGTTTTATCATACGTTTAGCGGGGTGTCTCGTTATGACAAACCTCTGTTTTTTACGCTTGCATTGCACTACCCGATCATGTGGTTTGGGGGCATGGGGGGTGGGCGATGTAGTTTAGGGAGCGGGGGGGTGTTCAAGACTTCCCGCGTTTGGCGATCAATTCAAAACGGGAATGTACCTGGAGGATCTCGTAGATATTTTTGACGTGGTACCGGACCGTTTCGATGGAGATAAAGTATTTCTCGGCGATAAGCCGGTAGCTCAGCCCTTTTACGATCGATTCCAGGATCTCCTTTTGGCGTTCGTTGAGTTTGGTTTCCGCTCTGTCGGGAAGGGGTTTAAGTCCCGAACGGAAGAGCTGGAGGGTCCTGGCGGCTATGCTTGGCGTCATGGGGGCGCCCCCGCCGAAGACTTCGGCGATCGCCTCCAATATTTTTGCGGGAGGTGTTTTTTTCAGGATATAGCCTTCGGCACCGGCCTGGATGGCGCGAAACAGTTTGTCGTCGTCTTCGAAAACGGTTTGCATAACAATATGAATATGCGGGAAATTCTCTTTGATGAGGATGGTCGCCTCAATGCCGTCGATACCGGGCAGGTCTATATCCATGAGCACTACAACCGGGTTGGAGTGTTTGATCTTGAAGATGAGATCGGCTGCGTTGTCGTAGGCGCCGACGCAGACGAAACCCGGCGTTCCGTTGATCAGCTGAAAATACCCGTCACGAAGCAGGTAATTGTCTTCAAAGAGAGCCACGGTGATGTTGTTAGTCATGATGGTCGGTTTTTAGGACTGTTTAAGCGGCAACGTCAATTCGATCCGGGTACCTTCGCGTAGCCGGGAAATAATTTGCAGGTGTGCATGAATTTCTTTGGAGCGGAATTTCATATTATGTAGCCCGTTGCCTTGCAAAGAAGGTTCGGACGGGATAAAGCCGGTTCCGTCATCCGATATGGACATCCGTAAGTTGTTTGCACCGGCGGTAATATTTACGGTGACGGTTTTGGCGTGCGAATATTTGTAGGCATTGTTTACTGCTTCTTTAAATATGAGGTAGATATTTTTCCGTTGATCCATCGCGAGTTTGATGTTCCTGGCGCTTGAGGGGACGTCAAATTGCAATAGGATATCCTTTCCGGACAGCAATTCGCCGGCAAAATATTGCATGCGTTGGATTACGTTTTCAAACTGATCGTTAAGCGGATTGATCGCCCAGACGATGTCATTCATGGTTTCTATCATTTGGCGGGAGGCACCACCCATTTTCAGGAGCAATTGTTTCGAATTTCCCGGGTTGGATTCGAACTCCAGTATGGCTACCTCGCTATAAACAGAAATGCTATTGAGGGTGGATCCGATATCGTCGTGCAGGTCGGATGCAATTTTCTGCCGGACTTCTTGAAAGATGTGCTGAATTCCGTTTCCGATAGTATATGAATGCATACGTGATCAATGAGGCGGCGAGGATCCATCCTGTAATGGCCCACCAGGACCGCCACCAGGGAGGATAGATGTAGAAGGGCACCGTGGTAAGATCCCCGGTGAAAATGCCATCTGCGTTCTGGGACTTTACTTTGAACATATAGCGGCCGGAAGAAAGATTGGCATAAGTGACAGACCGGCCTGTCCCTGCCGGGATCCAATCCTTATCCAGACCTTCCAGTTGATAGAAATATTGGGTAGTCTTTCTTCCTTCGAAGGAAAGCGAGGCATACTCGATCGTCAACCGGTTTTGCTGGGAAGAAAGGCTGATGAGGCTGTTTTGCGGAAACGAATCCACGGCGACGGTTTCTTCGCCTGCGCGAAACCCGGTGATCCGTACATCGGGAGGAGGGGCTTTGGGCTTGATGGCTTGCGGATTAAACCAGATCACGCCTGATTTTGCCGCGAACAATATGATCCCATTCCTCAGCCGGCAATAGGGTCCTTCTAATTCACGGTCTGTTATTCCATCGGTGATGGAGGCGACAGAGATAATGCCGGTAGGGGTATTCAGGTGGCCGATACCGTCGTTTGCAATGATCCAGGCAGAAGAGGAGCCGTCCGACAGGGCGCCATAAATAGAATGGAATGGGGGGCCATTGGTAACGTTGTAATAGTGAATCGATTTGGATCCGATGTTCAAAACAAAGACCCCTTTTCCGACTACATCGCCGATGAGCGTTGTGTCATTCAGGGAGCAAAGAGAGGAGAGGTGTTTTGGCAGGAGACCCGTGTCCACGATGACCGGATGACGAGGCAAAGTCTTTTGGAGACCGTCATACCCATTACTCCACTGTACGGTATTTCGGCTGTCTACCAGGAGGCCATCGATTGTCGAGAGTGCCGACAGCTGTTGTGGGCCGATGGATCCATACAATACCATTTTAGCGGAATCCGCCAGCCATTTTCCGGTCAGGTAGCGGAAAAGCCCGAACCACATATTGTCGTTGCTGTCCCTGGCGATGTGCATGATGGTCCGGCCCTGGAATTCCCGGACCCGGGTGTTGCTGAATGTGCCGCGCCGGGGGTCCAGGATGGACAGCATGGCGTATTGACAGCCGACCCAAATCCGTCCCCTTTTGTCCTCACAAAAGCACCAGACTTTATTCAAGGGCTCTCCCAGCGACGTGGGATTGTCGTTGTGATGAATATACGTACTGACCAGGTTAAAATTGGAGTCATATCTGAAGATGCCGTCGCCCCAGGTGCCTATCCAGATATCGCCCGAACTGCTTTGATAAATGGAGGTCACATCCGCGCTGAATTGGTTGAGTGTGGTTACCCGGTCCGGCCGGAGGTACCGAAATTGTTGCCGGGCCGGATTAAAAATATTGAATCCAAGGTCCGAGCAAACCCAGATGTTGCCTTCCCTATCCGTATATAAGCTGTAGACGTCTTCCGTATAGTGGAAGCCATATTCGGAGCCGTTGTCCTGTGGTTGAAAAAAGAGTTCATCCGTACCTTTCCTGCACCCGATCAAACCGAGATAGTAGTCCGCCCCAAACCAGACCGTGCCGGCGCCGTCATCGAGCATGCATTGTATAGCGGAATTGGGCGAACCGGTTTTTTCTGTCGTCCGGCCATGGGAAACTTGCAGTAAGCCGGCTTTTTTTGACCAGGTGTTGTATTTGCACAGATCTCCCAGGTAGTTGGACAACCATAAATTTCCACCCCGGTCCAGGTAAAAGGAGGATATCGGATTATTGTGGCCCAACATCTGGTCCGCTGAACGACCCACCGGCCAGGTGACAAGCTTCTTTTTGACATCGATAAAGGCGATCCGCTTTGCCGTATCTATGGTAAGAATCCAGAAACCATCTCTTGCGCTGTCATACATAGGAGTAAACATTCCTGAATGATGGTTCTTCAGGACGTTCATGGCAAGGACAGGTTTTTGGGCGGCATCGTCAACCCGGAAGATATTCCAATTGGTGACGATCCAGATCTGGTCCCGGCCATCTTTCAGGATGCCCGCAACGTTGCTGACGAAGCTATCCGGAGCATCGCTCATATACAGTCGATTAAAGGAGCGGCTGCGTCGGTTAAAGATGTTGATCCCCTCCTGATTCAACACCCAGATATTCCCTTCTTTATCTTCTATCGGGCTGGCGGTCCAATCGGGACGTACGGGTTGGTTGCCACTATACTTATAAGGGTAAGTAACAAAGCTTTTTCCGTCGTAGCGCTGAAGGCCGTTTACCGACGCAAACCAGTAGTATCCCTCCCTATCCTGGTAAACGTTGATCCGGGGACCCGGCATCAGACCGTCTTCCGCGGTTAAGTGCTGGAAAACATAGTTGGGTTGCGCACCGGCGGAGGCGCAGAAGCAGGCGAGGGCCAATAAGATTCCAAAAGATGACTTCACATTTATCAACAGGATCGCGTATTGCAGATGAAGTTATGAAACGGGACCGGAGATTGCAAAAGCCGCCACTAATAGTCGCCGCCCATCGTTCTGGAATTGAGGGCCGTAAACTCAAAAGTATCCATCGGTATTCGAGTACGCACTACACGGGCAGGTAGTTTTAAGATGCGTGGCGACGTAGATTAAAAAGCCCTCCGGTATGAACCGAAGGGCCTGATGAAATCGGACGGGTAGTCTGCCGCGTTATCTTTTTGCCACTTTTAATGTTTTGGTCCAGGCTCCGATCTGCACGCGGAGGAAATATATCCCCGACGCAAGACCGCTTGCCGGAATCGTGTATTGCACGGTTTGCAGGTCCTTGCTAAAGCTGTATTGATGCCGGATATTGCCGGCGGCATCGATCAGTTGCGCATTCACGTTACCCATGGCGGTATTGGTGATGACCAGGGTAAACTGATCCGTCACGGGATTGGGATAGATGCCAAAAGCTGTTTGACCGGTGGATGTGCTGTCTATCGTGATCATCGACGAGGGATCGAGGCTCAGGGCGTCGGTATTCTGGCTGGTGATCGTGTTCAACACGGTCACGGTGACTTTCGCGCTGTCGCTCAGCCAGCCGTTGTCGATTACCTTTAATTGGAATACGTACACACCCTTCGTCAGTTCCAGCAGGTTGGCTTTTGCTCCGGAGGGGATGCTGATGATCGCCTGATTGGGTCCGGACACCTGGCTCCAGATATAATATACGATAGCCGAATTATCGGTTGAACCGGAACCGTTCAGGGTGGCTGTAGGCCCCGGCACCGTTTGATTGCTGCCTGGATTGGCAACCGGCGGAGTGTTGGCGGGGATGGCGTAACCGCCACAGGAATTGGCGCCCGGCACGAATACACATTCCGGCGAAGAGGAAAGGATCGATTCGGACATTTCAAACGGATTAATGGCGGTGATATAGGGAACGTCAAATGAATTGGGATAGATTGAACCGATGGTGCCGGCTATATAGTCGCCTTCTATGACACCATTGGCAAGCACGCCGTTCTTATTCCTGCCCCAGGAATACAGCTGGCCATTGGCGTCTACGGCATATTTGTAGAATACGTCGGCCGATCCTTCGGACAGGGCTACGAAGTTGGTGATACCGGGTGCGATCTGCACGGGCTTGTGCTGCTGAAGCTGTGCGGTGCTCATATCCCAGTTCCAGGCGTAGGGAGCGGGGGTTGTGCCGCCATATGGAGCGGGATTGATGGTGTATTTGGCATAATTCAGATCCTGGCCGTTGCCGATCTGTCCGCATTCGCTGCCTCCCCAGGCCCACAGACTGCCATCCGTCAGGATCACGTAGGTGCTGGTGGTATTGCAGGAGATATGTGCAATGGGATTGGGCAGGTTAAGGTCGCTGTTCAAAAGAAGCGGAGCGGGCTGATTGGTCCAACCCGAACTCGCGGTAGCACCGACACCCATATATCCAAGATAAAGGCCCCATCCGTATAAATCTCCGTTGTTGAGCAAGGCATAGGACCAGTAGCCGCCTCCCGCGATGTCTGTTGCCGGCGCCGGCAGCGAAAGGATCTGCGGGGTTTCGTAATTGGTCCGGCTGGTATTCCCGAGCAGACAGTTGTTCGGCCCGTTTCCGGCCCAGGTCCACACATTGCCTTTTGAATCCAACGCAATCGCAATGTCCTGCACCGCGACCTTGGTGATCACCGTACCGGCGGGAAATGGCACCTGGACCGGCCTGGTATTGATCATACCATAACTCCCGTTACCCCGGTATCCGCCTTGGGTGCTGCCCCACACCCACAAGGTGCCATCCGCCTTTATAGCGAAAACAGTAGCCACTTCGGTTCCACCCCCTGTATACTGGGTATTGGCCATGACTACGCTGGTTACATTGTTGAAAGGATGTCCGAGACTGTCGGTGGTGACCTGGACAAAGGAACTGGCACTGCCGGTGGTGGTACCGTTGCCCATGTCGCCATCTTCATTGGGACCGGTGAAATAAACATTTCCATTGACATCGATACAGGCTGAGGCGTGTAAGCCGGCTCCAACAAATTTTATCTTTGTATTGGCAGTCGGGAACTGGCAGAGGATCGGCAGGCCCAGCGGGCCGGTATTGGATCCATTTCCTATCGCACCACCTCCTACTCCGTACAAAGTCTGCGTAGTGTTGTCCAGGATGAAGTTGGCGTATTCCCCGTTGGCGACAGAATATTTGCTGGCCGTAGTAGTCGTTGTGGTGGTAGTCGTCGTAGTTGTTGCTGCGGCGTTGACGTCGACCGTATCGACGGCTGATGCTGTCAGACCCGTATTGCCGGTGACGGTGACCTTGAAGGTATAAATACCCGCCACGAGGTTATCAACGGCGGTTGATGCCGTTGTTTTCGACATAATGCTCGAGTTGTTCGGGCCGCTGGTCTGGGTCCAGGCGTAGGACGAGATCGTACCGTTTGTCCCGGCGGCCGTAGCCGTCAGGGTCACGCTGTTGGTTGGTAGCGTGATGGTTTGTTTGGCGCCTGCGCTGACCGTCGGCGCGGGCTCGGTGGTCCCCCCCCCGGCGTTGACGGTGATGTGAACCGTTGAAGTGGCTGTGGCTCCGCTTGCATCGGTTGCTGTCAGTTCGAAAACATAACTACCCTGGACCAGGCTGCTTGCCGTCGTGCTGAGCGCGCTGGCGTTGGAAAAGGTTGCGGTGGAGGGACCGCTGACCTGGGTCCACTTCGTGGATTTGATCGTACCGCCGGTTTCCGATGCCGTTCCTGTAAGCGTTACGGTATTCGTGGGCAGGGTGATCGTCTGGGCAGGGCCGGCGCTGTCTACGGGTTTTACCGAAGTCGTTGTATTGACATTTACCGTATACTTTGTGCTATCGCTCATCCAGCCGTTGTCCGTAACGCGTAACTGAAACACATAGGTCCCCGTTTTGAGACCACTCACGCTCACCGTCTTACCGGAAGGGATGGTGATAGTAGAGGTGGAGGGTCCCGAGACCTGTGTCCAGACGTAATAGGAGATATAGACGTTGTCCGTGGAGCCTGAACCGTCGAGGGAAACGGAGCTGGCTGTAGTGCTGACTGAACCATTTTTGACGCCGGCGATCAGAGCAGACGGAGCTGTATTTGCCGGGATGGTATAGGCAGGGCAGGAGGTGGCTGTAGGGTGGGTGATACACCAAGGTGAGGTCGAAGGAATCATCTTCGGGCTGGTGGCGAATGGATTAATGGCGGTCACGTAAGAGACGTCGAAGGAATTGGGATAGGTTGCACCGATCGAACCGTTGGTATAATCACCTTCCAGGACGCCGTTGCCCAGCACACCGTTCTTATTCCTTCCCCAGGAATACAGCTGGCCATTGGCGTCTACGGCATATTTGTAAAATACCGCAGCCGTACCCTCCGACAGCGCGACGAAATTGTGGATGCCGGGTGCGATGTTCACCGGCTTATGCTGCTGGCATTCCGCAACGCTTATATTCCAGTCCCAGGCATAAGGCGCCGGGGTACCCCCGGTAGGAGCGGGGTTGGTGGTGTAGGTGGCATAGTTGAGCTCGTAGCCGGCACCCGCCTGTCCGCATTCATTACCACCCCATGCCCACATGGTGCCATTCGACAGGATCACATAGGTCGTGGTATTGTTACAGGAAATATGGGAGATGGTGTTCGGCAGATTAAGGTCGCTGTTCAAAAGGAGGGGCGCAGCCTGATTGGTCCAACCCGAACTTGCGGTAGCACCGACACCCATATAGCCAAGATAAAGTCCCCATCCATATAGATTTCCGTTCGTGAGCAACGCATAGGACCAGTAACCACCTCCCGCGATGTCGGTAGCCGGCGCCGGCAGCGAAAGGATCTGGGGGGTTTCGTAATTGGTCCGGCTGGTATTCCCGAGCAGACAGTTGTTGGGCCCGTTTCCTGCCCAGGTCCATACATTGCCTTTTGAATCCAACGCAATCGCAATATTCTGCACCTCGACCTTCGTGATCACTGTACCGGTCGGAAATGGCACCTGGACCGGCCTGGTATTGATCATACCATAACTCCCGTTACCCCTGTATCCGCCTTGCGTGCTGCCCCACACCCACAAAGTGCCATCCGCCTTTATAGCGAAAATAGTAGACACTTCCGTTCCACCCCCCGTGTACTGGGTATTGGCCATGACTACGCTGGTTACATTGTTGAAAGGATGTCCGAGACTGTCGGTGGTGACCTGGACAAAGGAACTGGCGCTGCCGGTGGTGGTACCGTTACCCATGTCGCCATCTTCATTGGGACCGGTGAAATAGACATTTCCATTCACATCGACACATGCTGCCGCGTGCAGGCCAGCCCCAACAAATTTTATTTTCGTATTGGCCGATGGGAACTGACAGGGTATCGCATAACCGCCGACACCTTTATTGGATCCGATACCAGTCGCGCCAGAGCCGACGCCGTAAAGGGTTTGCGTGCTGTTGTCGAGAATGAAGTTGGCGTATTCCCCGTTGGAGACAGCATATCTGGGGGTGGATTGCGATCTGGCGGTTATAAAACCAAGCTGAAGGACGGTAGCCAGGGCGAATAGTCGAGTCGCAGTCGCAGGCAAAGCAAACCTGATCGGAGAAATTCTCCGGCTTTCAATAGAGTGTGTCATGATATTGGTAGTCTAGTGGATTTTAGCGCAAAAATTAATCAGGATACTGGTAATTTATGTGGTGAAAAAATAAGCACAGTAATGCAAACCGAAAATTCAGTTATTACAGAAGGATAAGTTCCATCTATATTATTTATTATAGACGGATAAGTACTATTTAAAATGGGGGGGGGTTAATCGCTTCCGATCAAAACAATCGTAGAAGTATTTCCCTACGTGCAAAATCTTTGCCAGAGAATTTCGGCAAATCAGATTACTGAAATTCTTTTTAAGTAACCTGTAGATTCTTTAGGGGATATCCTCTAATTTAATAAATTATTTTTTTTCATTGCAACTTATCCGTGGTAACGCGAATGCGTAAATGATCTGATACGCCAATGTGGGATGCTCTCATGCGTTTTTATACGGTGCGGATCTCCATGATCCGTTGTTCGAATTCTTCGTTGGGGACGATGGATTTGTTTTTGATCCGGGTTTTGTAGGTATTGATGGTATTGACGGAATATTCGAGGATGCGGGCGATCTTTTCGTTCTCGTGGATCCCCATGCGGATGAGGGCGAAGATGCGGAGGTCGGTATTGAGGAGTTCGTTGTCTTTTAGCTGGATCTTATCTTCTTCGCGGAACATGTCGTTGAAGCGTTGGATGAAGTCGGGGAAGAGCTTAAGGAAGACCTTGTCGAAATTCTGAAGTAGCTCTTCTTTTTCTTTTTTGGGATTGGTGCTGTTCACCAGCGTGATGACGTCATCCCATTTGCGATAGGCGATCTTTTGTTCGAGCGATTTTTTGAATTTTCCGATCTTGTCGAACGACTCGGAGTCGGCGTTGAAGAAAAAGCCGATGTATTCTTCTTTGATCTTATTGGCTTCTGAGAGTTTGTTGTTTGCCTCGACGAGGCGTTGGTTGGCGGCTTGTTCCTTGATGTGTGCTTCGGTGATGATCCGCTGCGCGGTCTTTGAGACGGTTGACCTGGCGGAGAGACGATGATGACGAGGGCGATGACGGCCAGGAGCAGGAGCGTGGCGATGATGGACCAGGTGACGAAGATGGTCTTTTGTTCTTCCACGCGGCTGATCTTTTCCCCTTCGATGAGCGGAAGGATCGCGCTGACCTGGACTTTACGTTGTCGTGCGCCGTAAAAAATGGCGTCGCGGATGGCTATCTCGATATAGGAGCTGGCGTTGCGGACATCTCCTTTTTTGTAAAGCAGCTGGGCGAGGTTGAAGATGGCGGCGGTTTCTTTGGTGGAGGACTGGATATCGGCGATGGCGGCGCGGATGAGCAGGATGATGGCGGTATCGGGCTGGCCGTTGGTGATATAGATATCGCTGAGGGTGGAGGTGGTAACGGCCAGCTGATGGAGGGTGAGATCCGGGCGCTTGAGCAGCTGCCAGAATACGGCCTGGGCGTTGGTGCGGTCGCCCGGATTTGATCTGCCGGAGGCCGGTAAAGTACCCATAGTTGAAAGAACCGGGCGGAAAGAGGTTAAGGGCAGAGTCCATATAGGTATTCCCTTTCCGGATATAGTCGGGGGTATTATAGCCGTCGTTGTCGAAGTCGCCCAGGTCATAGTAGTAGCGGCCGACCAAGGCGTAATAGTCTGCCTGCAGGCTGTCGGGGGCGCCGCGGATTTGGATCTTATCCAGCGAGTCGAGGGTTTCCTTGAACATGCCGGCGGAGAGGAGGCAGAAGTCGAGACGCAGGCGGGCGTCGAGGATCAGGGAGGGGTCGCCGATTCGAAGGGCGGTTGTCTGGAGCTGGCGGGCGTAGGAAAAGGCGGAATCGTAGTTAAAGACTTTGTATGCTTCGCAGAGGGCGCGATAGTCGGCATATAAGTGCGGGGAGGTCGGTGTTCCGGGCGGCGGCCAGGGTGTTTTTCAGCTGTTGCAATCTCGAGAAGTTTGGCGGAATCGTAAACGGGGGAGGCTTCGATGGCGTGGTCAAGGCGGGTAGAGCAGGATCGGGGATGCAGTCCTGGGATCGGGTGTTCAGGGAGAAGGATAAGGCCAACAGGATAATGGAAAGCAGTCGGGTGTGCACAGATCGAAGCGCATTTAGAGGCTCAAATATATAGATAAAAAAAAGAAGCCCAGATAGAAATCCAGGCCGTTGCTAAAATCCAATATCCTATTAAAAGCCATAGTATTTATACAAAGAGCGGTCCAATCCTGTTTAGACGGGAGAATCGCGTATTTCGGCCGTCATGTTGAGGAAATTTGTGGATTTTTTTTCTCAGGCGAGTAAATTTGTCACATGGATACAGAAAAGGACAGGGAATATTTGCGGGAGGCGATCGAGTTTGCGCGGGGAGGAGTTACGTCGGGGCTAGGCGGCCCTTTCGGGTGTTTAATCGTCCGGGATGGCCAGGTGGTCGGGAAGGGCCGCAATGAAGTGACATCTTCAAATGATCCGACGGCGCATGCGGAAGTTGTCGCGATCCGGGAGGCGTGCCGGCTGCTCGGGAGTTATCAGTTGTCGGATTGTGTGCTTTATGCTTCGTGTGAGCCCTGCCCGATGTGTCTGGGGGCGATCTATTGGGCGAGGCCGAAGCGGGTGGTGTATGCGGCAACGCGGGACCAGGCTGCGGCGGCGGGGTTTGATGATGCCTTTATTTATCGGGAGATCGAGGTGCCGCCGGGGGAGCGGAGGATTGCATTCGACCTCCTGCCGGAACGGGGGGCGGAGGAGCTTTTTGAGCTTTGGAGGGAAAAGGGAGACAAGTCGTTGTATTGAGCGTGGTTTCGGATTGTGGGTTCGTAGTCAACTTTTCTCAGGACGAGACATTAATGATAAAAAGCCCCGCAGAAGCGGGGCTCGGGGGATACGGTAAACTGCGCTGGTATACGGTTAAAAAGATTTCGATTAAAGCGATTTTGTTTCCTTTGTTTCTTTGTTTTCCTTTTGATAGGTCTCCCAGCTGCTGTTGTCAGCGGACCGAAGGGTCAGCTTGAGGGCGCTGTTCTCCAGGGAGGCGTAGTAGACCGTCTGGCCATCGTGGTCCACTTCGAAAAGGTCGGTGATCCAGCAGTCGGGGTTGTTTTGTTTCAGTTCCATCAGCAGGCGGATCGGCAGCTGGGTCGAGAGGATGTTGCGGACGACGGCCACGAGATCACCGTCTTTTGAGTAGTAGGCGAACATGACTACACCGTTCATTTGGAAGGTCACTTTGGTGTAATCCTTCTTTTTTTCCACCTGCATGACGTCTGCGCTCCGGAATTCTTTATGGAAAACGGCAATGACGTCGTTGCCTTTGCCGGTGATTGCGGCGAATGGGGCGGCCGAAGGGGCCAGGGTGACTGGTGCAGCCGGTTCGGCGAAACTGGTGCCGATTCCTACTGTCAAAAATAATGCGGCCATCAAGGCGAATTTCTTAGTTCCATTTACAAGGACCGTGCTGAGTTTGTTGTTGAGGCGTGACATATACTTAGTTTTTTGCGTGTTTTGAAGATCTTTTTTACTGCTTGTTTACATAACAAAGATAAGTGATTAAGGAAGGTACTTTACAATACATAGTACCATGAATGGCATAATACTGTTACAAGCGGCAAAAATATCGGGATGAGCGTCTTTTGTGATCGGGCCGAATGGTTCAATATTGGGATGGGTGTGGTTCATTTTTTCGATGTGGCCGGGGGTTTTGGTTTGTTCCGCCGGGCGATATGGAGAGTGCCAGCGCGGTGCCACAAAATGACTGCGTTGATAATCAATTACTTGAATTGTTGACGGGAGGATTGACCGTCCGGTTTCGCTGCACTTGCTGTCCGGTTTTGTCCAAAGGGCCCAAAAGGGGGAGTGAGAGGGGGCGAACCCCCGGCTTGCGGGAGGGGCAAAGGCGGGATGACCCCCGGCTGACGGAAGAAGGCGGGGTTCGGTGAGGGGATTCAGCAGGCGGGGACCGAAAGGATCTCGCGGAGTAGTTCATTTATAATAGGGGCGTGCTTCATGATCAGGTTGTGGCCTCCCCGGTGGATGGTATACGTAGGTCTGGTGAGCCGGACCGGGAAAACTTCGTCCCAGGTACCGTGGATATGGAAAAAAGGCTGGGGAATTTTGTCATTCTGCCAATTGAGAACCGCGTCGATTGCCCAGGCGATGAAACGGTCGTCGCCCTGCGAGATGACATCGCGCATGATCTTAAAATCTTCCCGTGATCGCATGGTCAGTCGCTGTTTAAACGTGGAGAGGGCTTTTATAAGGGTGGGGGTGGCCAGCCTTTGTAGCTGGAGCCGATGCGCCCGGCGATAGTATCCGGGCAGGTTGGACGACACGGGGATGCTGCTGATGAGGATGGTGCAGACCGGCGGGAAAAGTTTGAGCGATCTCCACCGCCATGATCCCGCCAAGGGAAAAGCCGACAAGCGCGTACGGTTCACTGGTATCGATCTGTGCGGTCAGTCGGCGCGCATAAGCCCGGAGCGTCTCTTCCGGTTCGGGTGTGATCCAGTGGATATAACAGGTCTCGAATCCTTCCGGCAGGCGGATATGGGTAAAAAGGCGATAGTCTGCGCCGATCCCGGAGATAAAGTACGTTTTCATGTGATCCCGATTTTTCGCCGGATAAGAAGGCGGCGAAATAAAGTTACAAAAAAAAGGGACCGCATGGGATACCGGAGTTTGGGGGAGCCCGGGATCGTTTATATTTGGATATGAAAAAGTCACTCGTCTTTTCCGCATTTTTCTTATTTATGGGATGGGGAGTCGGGGCGCAAACACTCACGATGCCTCCCGAGATACAAAAAGCCTATGACAACGGAACGCGGTCGCCGGATGGCAAGCCAGGGAAAAAATACTGGCAGAATCATGGACGTTATACGATCTCGTTAACGGTGATGCCGCCGGACAATACGATCAGGGGCATGGAGCAGATCATCTATTTCAACAATAGTCCCGATACGCTGTGGAGTCTGAATATGAAGCTGATCGAGAACGTTCACTCGCGCGTGGCCGGCGGGGAATGCCGGATACCGTCGGCAGGGATCAAGGTTGACGAGATTCCATGGTGCGCGGGGTTAAAATCCCCTGGGACAACCATGCGGACACTACAACCAATCAGATGGTGAATTTACCTCAACCGCTGATTCCGCACGATTCGATAAAGTTAGACATTACCTGGCATTATAATTTGTCCCACGGCCAGGGGCGAGAAGGGGTAATCGATTCGACCAGCTTTTTATATCGCCTATTTTTATCCGCGGGTCTCGGTATATGATGACTACAGAGGATGGGATACCCAACCGCATACAGGTGGATTCGAGTTTTATAACGATTTTAATGACTATCAGTTAGATGTAACCGTACCAGGGAATTTCGTCGTATGGGCAACGGGCACGCTGGAAAACCCCGGCGAGGTGCTGCAGCCCGAAATAGCCGGACGGTTGAACCAGTCAATGATCATCGATTCTACGGTTCATGTTGCTACCCGGCAGGAGTTGGCCGATAAAAAAGTCACCGCTCAAAATGCCCGCAATACCTGGAAATGGTCGGCCGTCAAATGTGAGCGATGTTGCGCATCGGGATAAGCGATCATTACGATTGGGATGCCGGGAGCGTTGTTGTTGACGACAAGACACAGCGGCGGGTGAGCATGCAGGCGGCTTTCGCGGATTCGTCGGAAGACTTTCATCATTCCGTTCAATTTGGCAGGTATTCTCTGGCCTGGTTTTCCAACAACTGGCCCGGGGATTCCCTATCCCGTATCCGAAATCAACCGCCTTCCAGGGATTTGCCGATATGGAATATCCGATGATGATCAACGACAGCCATATTTCTGACCTTGTTTTTGCGGAATTGGTGCAGGACCATGAGCAGGCGCATACCTATTTCCCTTTTTATATGGGTACGAATGAAAGCCGTTATGGCTTTATGGATGAGGGCTGGGCGACTACATTGGAATACCTGATCGGCATTTCCGAAAGAGGGCAGAAGTCGGCCGATGAGTTTTATAAATCGTTTAGGGTCAACCGATGGATCCATGGGGCGCATGATAAGGAGAATCCCATTATTACGCCCAATCCCGATATTACCTTTGGGGTCGGCAATAATGAATATGGTAAACCATCCCTGAGCTATCTGGCATTAAAGGATATGCTTGGCGACAAAACATTCAGGAAGGCATTACACAACTATATGAATAACTGGAACGGCAAACATCCTATTCCGTGGGATTATTTTTATTCGATGCAAAAGGGCTCCGGAAAGGATTTGGACTTGGTTCTTTTACAACTGGTTTTATACACCAAGCTAGATCGATCTCGCACTGGACAGAGTCGACAAGACCAGAAACGGGTATACGCTGGATATAAAAAACATCGGTGGATTTGCGGTTCCTTTTGATGTGATCGCGACCTATGACGATGGATCGACCGAAACGTTCCATCAGACGCCAATGGTCTGGGAGCGAAATCAAAAGGAAATCTCTGTTACGATCAAGACCGGGAAAACAGTAAAATCTTTGAAACTGGACGGAGGGATATTTATGGATGCGAATGAGAAGGATAATGTCTGGCCAAGCCAGCCCGGCAAGTAAAGGCCAAGTGGAGAATATCGGAGTCGAACCGACGACCTCTTGCATGCCATGCAAGCGCTCTAGCCAGCTGAGCTAATCCCCCTGGTGCGCGCTCCGGCAAACCGGGAGCGGGGTGCAAATATAGATGGATTTTGGAGTTAACTTTATGCATCATTTTATGGGAATCTGGAGACAAATCGAAGAATATTTCTATATCAAAAAACGGGATCCAAATGAACCCAATACGCAATGGATGCGGTATATGCATGGGATCAACCGGATTTCGATCTTTATGTTTCTGGCGGGGATCATTCTCTTGCTGCTCAGGCTATTCGTTTTCAAAAGACATTAAGGGGCCCGGCTGAACGGGGAGACCGGGCGCGAACATCAGCAGCCGACTGGTTGCTGGGTGGTCATGAACCGCAGGATGCTGGCGGCGGCGTTGGCGGAGGCGTGGCCGCCCTGGCCGAGTAATCCATGGAGGTCGCGGTAATCTTCGCTTAGCTGTTGGCGGCGCACGTCATTGTGAAGCAGGTCTTCGAGTTCGCGACGGAGGTTATCGGGTGTTAGTTCATCCTGGATGAGTTCTTTGACGACCGGCTTGTCCATGATCAGGTTGACGAGCGAGATAAATTTCACTTTGATCAGCCGGCGGGCGATCTGGTAGGAGACTGCGCTGCCTTTGTAGCAGACGATTTCGGGCACGCCGAAGAGTGCAGTCTCGAGGGTGGCGGTCCCGGATGTGACGCAGGCGGCCCGGGCCTGGGAAAGCAGGGCGTAGGTCTGGTTGCGGATGGAACTGACATCCGGAAAGGATGCCGAAAGGCGGTCATAGAATGCGGGTTCCTGGCCGGGGGCTTGAGCGACGACGAATTGGTAATCCGGGAAGTAGCGGCTGGCCTCGAGCATGATCGGCAGCTTTTTTACGATTTCTTGTTTGCGGCTGCCGGGAAGGAGGGCGATAATGGGTTTTGGGGTCTGGAGGACCTGATGCGGGCTGGCGCGGAAGCTGTCGATGACTTCGACGAGCGGGTGGCCGACATATTCGACATCATAGTTCCATTTTGAGTAGAATGCTTTTTCAAAGGGAAGAATAACGAGCATTTTGTCTATCGTCTCGCGGATCTGGCGGACACGGCCTTCCTTCCAGGCCCAGACCTGCGGGGAGATATAGTAGATGATCCGCGGAGTTGGCGGGTGCGTCCCCTTGGCCGGCTGGTGCGTCTCCCGGGTCGGTGCGTGCGCCCGCTCCCTTGTTTGATGGGCCCATTTTGCGATGCGCATATTAAATCCGGGATAGTCGATGAGGATGAGGGCATCGGGGCGGTACGTGCAGGATGTCCTGTTTGCAGAAGTCGAGATTGCGGAAGATGGTGCGAAGGTTCATCAGCACTTCCGTGAAGCCCATGAAGGCAATATCTTTGTAATGTTTGACCAGGTCGCCACCTGCCTGCTGCATAAGGTCGCCGCCCCAGCAGCGGACGGTAGTAGTGGGGTCCTGTCGTCTTAGTTCCTTGATCAGGTTACTGCCATGGAGATCGCCGGAGGCTTCGCCGGCGATGATGTAATACTTCATGCGGGGCAAAGATACGATTAATTACAGTGGACGGCAGGCGAGCGGGGGGCTTCGTTTTTTTGCTTATATTGTATGCTTAAACCGCTACACATATGGCTCCTTTCAATCGACGCGCCTTTCTGGATGTGCTCGGCACGGTTTCCGCAACGACATTTTTGTCATCGCTGACCCAGCCTGCCTGGAGCCGGAATCTGAATAAGGCCCTGGCGGCTGCGGATCGGCGTCTGCCGCATGAGTTGACGGAGGATGAAGATTTCTGGTATTATGTTCAGCAGTCCTTTACGGTGAGCCCGGAGATCATCAATCTCAACAATGGGGGAGTGTCGCCGTCGCCAAAGGTCGTGCAGGATGCGATGAAGCGGTATTTCGACTTTTCCAACGAGGCGCCCAGCTATTATATGTGGCGGATCCTTGATGAGGGGCGGGAGCCGCTCCGGAAGGACCTGGCAAGGATCTCCGGTTGTTCGGCCGAGGAGATCGCGATCAACCGCAATGCGTCGGAAGCGTTGGAGACGGTGATCTTCGGGTTGAACCTGAAGGCGGGGGATGAGATGGTCGTTTGCAAATATGATTATCCGAACTGTATCAATGCGTGGAAACAGCGGGAGCAGCGGGATGGCATCAAGCTGGTGTGGGTCGATCTGGAACTGCCGAGTGAAGATGACGATTACATGAGCCAGCAATATATCAAAGCGTTTACGTCGCGCACCAGGCTGGTTCACTTGACGCATGTGATCAACTGGACGGGGCAGATCATGCCGGCGAGAAAAATCGCGGACGCGGCGCATACGCGGGGGATCGAAGTGCTGGTGGATGGCGCGCATAGTTTTGCGCATTTTGAATATACGATCCCATCGCTGGGGGCGGATTATTTCGGCACGAGCCTGCACAAATGGCTGGCGGCATGTATCGGCAGCGGGATGGTGTATGTAAAAAAGGAGAAGATTGCGGGGCTATATCCGCTTTTTGCGGCCGGGGATCCGAAATCGCCGGATATCCGGAAGTTCGAGAACCTGGGCACGCGGCCATTCTTTATCGAGCAGGCGGCGGGAAAGGCGATCGGGTTTTACGACATGATCGGTCCGGCGCGGAAAGAAAAGCGGCTGTTCTACCTGAAGAATTATTGGATGACGGCCGTTAAAGATATTCCAAAAGTAAAGCTGTATACATCGATGAAGCCCGGTTTCGGCTGTGCGATCGGGTTGGTCGCGTATCGAGGGCAAGACGGCGGGTCAGCTGGACAATTCCTTTTCGACAATTATCGGATCCATGCGTACCAAATCAAGTGGGAGAAAGTGGACGGGGTGCGGATAACTCCGAACGTTTATACCACTACCAAAGGACCTGGACAAACTGATCGCGGGTATCACGGAGTTTGCCAAAGGCCTGAGCTACTACATGAAGAGAGAAATCAGCTTATTGCAGGCGACGTCGATCAATATGATCGACATGGTGGGGATTGGACCGTTCGTGATGCATGTCGTTGGTGATCGCGCAGGTCGGCAGCAATCTGTTCATTTGGGCCTGGGTATTCGGCGCGGTCGACGGCACTGGTTGACGGGATGATCTGGAGCGAGTTGGGCGCCGCCTATCCGCTGGCGGGGGCAGCTATAATTTTTTGAAAGAGGCTTATGGGAAGAAGGGAGGGCCGCTGATGTCTTTCCTTTTCGTCTGGCAGACCTGTCTTCAGTCTTCCCTCGTCGTGGCTTCCGGTGCGATCGGCTTCTCGCAATATTTCGGCTATCTGGTTCCGCTGAACTTTTGGGAGGAGAAGGCGGTTTCGGGTGTCGTGGTGATCATCGATCACCGCTTTGTTGTATCGGAATATCCGGGCAGATCGGCAAGATATCAGTTTTGTTGTGGGCCGGGGTCATCATTACGATCGGGTGGATCATCATCAGCGGGTTTACGCACCGGCAGGTGGCTTATTCGCCTTTCCCCGTTGCCGGGAGATTCACTGTTTAGCGGGACTTTTGCGTTGCTGTCGGGCAGGCTTCGGTGAAGACGATCTATAGCTATCTGGGCTATTACAATGTCTGCCATCTGGGTGGGGAGATCAAGAATCCGGGGACGAAATATTCCACGCAGTATTTTCATTTCCATTATTTGTATTGCGGTCCTTTATCTGCGATGAACTGGAGCATCGTCGGGGTGATCCCGTGGCAGGAGGCCATGCACTCCGAATTTGTGATCAGCCTGTTCATGGAGAAGATCTATGGGCATGCGGACGGCCAGGGTAGCGACGCTGCTGGTGCTGTGGATCGCGTTTGCGTCGTTGTTTGCCGTGGTGCTGGGGTATTCGCGGGTGCCGTATGCGGCGGCGGCGGATGGGAACTTTTTCCCGGTCTTTGCGCGGCTGCATCCGCAGAAGGATTTCCCTTATGTTTCGCTGCTTTTTGTCGCCGGGTTGGGATTTCTGTTTCAGTCTGGTGCTGCGGCTGGGGGATGCGATCAGCGCGATACTGGCGATGCGGATCCTGGTGCAGTTCGTGGCGCAGGCGGTGGGGGTGGTGCTGCTTCGGCGACGAAACGGGACAGCCGGGCTGCCGTTCCGGATGTGGCTGTATCCGGCGCCGGTGATCCTGTCGGTCGTCATCTGGTTATACGTCTGGTGGATCGACCGGGTTGGCGTTGCGCTGCTGGGGCTATTCCTGGCGGCGTGCGGGATCGTGGTGTTTTATGTGGCGAAGGATAGCTGGGCAAGGGCATAAGGCGGAAATAGATGCGCGGGAAAATCTTCTGAAATAAGATAAATCTATGCAAAGGAGAAAATTTCTTCGAGACAAGGGATGATGGCGGGTGGGGCGATGATGGTGGCAGGGCATGCGGCGGTTACGGCGCGGTGGGCTGGCCGGATGGCGGGAGGTTGAGCGGCGCGGATTTTCCGGTGGTGCGGATACCGGAGGCGCAAGCGGAAGTTCAGGAGCCAGGCGGTGGAGAAGATCATCCGGGAAGTGCGGGAGAATATCGGCAATAAGGAGATCGGGTGGTTATTCGAGAACTGTTTCCCCAATACGCTGGATACGACGGTTGATTTCTCGATGTGATGGCGGCAAGCCGGATACCTATGTCATTACGGGGGATATCGATGCCATGTGGCTGCGGGACAGCAGTGCGCAGGTATGGCCATATCTTTGCCTTATGTAAGGAAGATAAGGACCTGCAGCAACTGATCCGCGGGGTGATCCACCGGCAGGTGATCTGTATCCTGCGAGATCCGTATGCCAATGCTTTTTATAAGGATGCGAGCCGGGTGAGCGAATGGAAGAAGACGGATGTCACGGATATGAAGCCGGGGATACACGAGCGGAAATGGGAGATCGACAGTCTATGCTATCCGATCCGGCTGGCCTATGGTTATTGGGAGGTGACGGGGGATGCTTCGCCGTTCGATGCCGACTGGCTGGCGGCGATGGGCAAGGTGTTGCAGACGTTCAGGGAGCAGCAGCGAAAGGACGGGCAGGGGCCTTATAGTTTTCAGCGATACGACCAGCTGGGCTACCGACGGCGTGCCGATGGGCGGCTATGGTTATCCGACCCGGAAGGTCGGGCTGATCCATTCGATGTTCCGGCCGAGTGATGATGCGACGATCTATCCATTCCTGATCCCGTCCAATCTGTTTGCCTTGAGCAGCCTGCGCAACCTGCGGACGTTGCTGCAGACGTTGGGGGTCGGTAAGGAGCTGGATGGGCCTGCGTTTGCGTTGGAGACTGATCTTGTGAATGCGCTGAATGAGCATGCGATTGTTCACGCATCCGGTCTTTGGGGAGGTCTTTGCATATGAGGCGGACGGGTTTGGAAATCACACGCTTGATGGATGATGCGAATGTTCCGAGCCTGCTGGCGTTGCCTTATCTGCAATCCACGCATTTCACGGGCGACCTGTCGGTTTTGAATAGTCGACAAACGGGGGTATACGGTTTATCAGAATACGCGGCGGATGTTGTGGAGCGAAGCGAATCCGTTCTTCTTTAAGGGAAAGGCGGGCGAAGGGATCGGGGGGCCGCATGCGGGGCTGGATATGATTTGGCCGATCAGTATCATTATCCGCGGGTTGACGAGCCATGATTCGCAGGAGATCGTCGGCCTGTCTGAAGCAGTTGCAGCACTGTCATGCAGGGACGGGATTTATGCATGAATCCTTTCATAAGGATGATGCGTCGAAATATACGCGCAAATGGTTTGCCTGGGCGAATACGTTGTTTGGCGAATTTGTGCTGAAAACGTACCGGCAAAGCCCGGCGCTGCTTTCGTAAATAAACCTGTATTGTATGAAGTTATTGTTTGTCATTCTGCTGGGCCTGGGATTCTTTTCCGCCGCTATAGCCCAGGATCAAACGAGCAGTCTGCATCTCCCGGTCGATTCGTCGACGCGCTGGAATGGCTGGATACCGCCTTCCGATATTCTACCAGTGAGATCCGGTTGGCGGATATGTCGTTGGGGAAGATCGTGAGCAGACAAACGGTGCAGTTGATCATATCGGGCGTTAGTTATAACCTCAGTTGCACGGTGACGTTCCAGATTCATAGTGGTACCTGTCAATATACGTTCACGAATATCTTTCTTGACCGGATCGGTCCCGGTATTCCGATTGTGCGGTGTGAGGACCTGATTCATGCCACGAAAAAGCAATATACCGAGTGGTCCGGAACCTTGGTCGTAGGAGGGATTCAGAAGTTAGTTGACCAATTGCTGGGGCCGTTGGATGGATCTATGCGGCAGATGGTTGCGAGCCTGATTCGGTCATTCGCGTGACCTTGTCGTAGTAAGCGGAGATATATTTTGCCTTTGCTTGTTCGCTTAAGAATGATTGCCCGACCATTTGTTCAACTTTATCTGATGCAGATATTAGCTGTGTCATCATCCTGTCGCGACGTATTGGTAAAATACCAAGTCTGTTTGAAAGCTCTCGAAATTCGGGTTGCCCATAATAACCATAGGATCCATAAAAAGCTCCTTCCATTGACTGAGGATAAAGTTCAAGCGCAGTATCCGATTCTAGAGGAGTGTGCAAAACAGTAGACATTAGGTCATAGGCCGGTGCAAGTTGATAGTCGCCCATTGGAGTTTGAATTAGAGAAAAGTTTTTTAGATGGGCATCGCCATTTGAGAACAGGTAGTTAAATACTACAACACGGAAGAATTGCTCCAAGGCGGGCATATAGGCGGCTACATATTGCTTGATCAGCCAGCCAATCTCTTCATATGTGCCATCGTATTTAAAATCCTCGCCATGAGTAAATCGAGTGCGGCCACTCAATTGAGCCATGTCTTCTTGTTGATATTTACTTCCTTCAGGCCGAAGATCAAAGCGTTTTGTTAGATAAGCAGGTGCACCGTCGTTAAAATAGATCAAACCATTGGCAGCAGTAGTAATATCGAACAATTCCGCCGCGATTTGCATAGTTAAATGCTCGTTTTCAGGGGCTTGTTCCCGATCGACCAGATGTGTCGAGTGTGGAATGGGTTTTAGAATGTATTGTCCTCCTTTTTCAGTCAGGATCAAATCTTTTCCCTCCCGTTTAACTGAGTATTTTAGCTGAACTCCTGAAATGGATAGATGTTTCGTTTTTTCCTGAAAGAGTGTGAGATTATCTGCCCGCGGTGTACCAAAAGGGAGGGTCGGGTGGACCCGATGACCATCAAAAAGTCGTCTTTTGCACTTATTGCAGTAGCCGTCTATATCATTTTTATGACATCCATGGCATTGCATCTCTAATCGGTTATTTCTTTAACTGTAACTCCGCCAATTGTATCTTCATCGGCGGTTTTTAAGAGGCGCGTAAAATCATCCCGGTCGTCAATTTTTAGTACCCGGCATTGAATATCCTTGTTGATCCCTTCTGCTAGTAAGCCGGAAAAAAACGAAAATAGAGTTGGGCTTTGAAACGATTGTCGCGTTTTTGGAAGCGTTAGGCTTATCGGCGGAAGGGAAGCGTTTGTAAAATAGGCTGCGGTATATGCATAACTGTATTCATTGGAACCTTTTTTTTCCAAATACCCCGCTAGTATTCCGTTGTTATATATTTCAGCCTTTGCCATTAGTTATTTTTTTTAACCTGCAGTACTAATTCCAAACCGAGGACTGTGGCTATTTTTTCCAATGTCGTTATGGAGGGATTTCCCAATCCTTTTTCAATCAAGTGGATTGTCTTGATGGCTATCCCGCTCATCTCCGATAGGTCTTGTTGACGAAGCTTCAATGCTTCTCTTCTATTTGAGATTTGCCAGCCTATTTTGAGAGCTATCATTGGTATTTTATTACTGATCTACCACAAATATAGGCTAAAAAGCCCGATAGTAGGGTGAATCGGTAATAAATGACATAAATATAGTAATTTTGGATTATTTAGCCAATAAAAATGGCCAAACGGTATTATATTGCTGATATCAGTCAATAGTGCATGAAGATCATAAGAGGTCAAGTAAGGAGTGTTCCCTCCGGATTGAACTCCCAAATTATGTGAACCAAATAGATAGTTCTTCTTTCCTCGTTGGACAAGAATGTATTTTTTATGCAAAAGCATTGTAGTGTCCACAGACATTTTTGGGCTTTCAACTTTTCTGCGGTTAATGCTAATACCCCCGCCTTCAACAAGTTTGCGAGCTTCACCTTTGCTGTTGAGAATTCCAGTTTCCACGAGGAAGCTGACGATGTCCGGACTTTCATTTAGCCGGGCGGCGCTGAAATCGAAACGAGCGATACCTTCGAGTGACTGAAGGTCTTCTTCGCTGAGGGATTGGGCCGGGGCGGACTGGTTGGCGAATATTTTTTCTGTATCGGCCAATGCCCTTTGATATCCTTCTTCGCCATGGACGAAGATGGTGATTTCGGACGCCAACATTTTCTGGAGGAGCCGGGCGCCGAGGTCTTGTCGGTGGTGAGAGATGAGGGTTTCGATCTCGGCGCGATCGAGAAAGGTGAAGATGCGAACCCATTTTTCCGCATCCGCGTCGGAGGCATTTAGCCAGAACTGATAAAATTCGTACGGGGATGTTTTGGCGGGATCGAGCCAGATATTGCCTTTTTCGGTCTTTCCGAATTTGCCGCCGTCGGCCTTGGTCAGGAGGGGACAGGTGAAGGCGAAAGCTTCACCGCCGGTTTTCCGGCGGATGAGTTCGGCGCCGGTGGTAATATTTCCCCATTGGTCGCTGCCACCCATCTGGAGTTTGCAATTTTTATTCGCATAAAGCCAGTAGAAGTCGTATCCCTGCACGAGTTGGTAGGTGAATTCGGTAAAACTCATTCCGTTTTCGCCTTCGAGACGCCTCCTGACACTATCTTTTGCAGACATATAATTTACGGTAATATGTTTGCCGATGTCGCGGATAAAATCGAGGAAACGCATGTCACGGAACCAGTCGTAGTTATTGACCACTTCGGCGGCGTTGGGGAGAGCGGGATTAAAGTTGAGGAATTTTTCCAGTTGGCGTTTAACGCAGGTCAGATTATGGTTGAGAACGTCTTCGCTGAGCAGGTTCCGTTCTTCGCTTTTACCACTGGGATCGCCCACCATTCCGGTGGCGCCACCTACCAGTGCAAAGGGCTTATGTCCAGCTAATTGCAAATGAACCAGGACGAGTATGGGTACGAGGCTGCCGATGTGGAGGCTATCGGAAGTGGGATCAAAACCGATATAGCCGGCCGTCATTTCTTTTGCCAGTTGTTCTTCCGTTCCGGGCATGATGTCCTGGATCATGCCGCGCCATTTCAGTTCTTCGATCAGATTCATCGTTTGGGCGGGAGATTTTGGGCGCAAATTAGGGGATTTTTGGGTACAATATTCTGATGAGAAGCCCGTTATATCTGGATATCCGCTAAAAACCGATAACCGTTGGCTTATGTTGAAAAGAATGCGGGGTAAGATCGTCTTATACTCCTTCCTGATCGTTGCCGGGGCCTTACCACAGCTATCCGCTTTCGCTCAGTTCACCCAATACTCCAATGAATTTCTCAATATCGGCGCGGGGGCGCGCGGGCATGGCCATGGGTAATGCGCAGGTCGCGTCGGTGGCGGATGGGACGGCGGGATACTGGAATCCGGCTGCGCTGGCGAATGTCAGGGATATTCCGCAGGTCAGCCTGATGCACGCCGAATATTTTGCGGGGGTGGGAAAATATGATTTCGGGAATTTGACCCTACCGCTGAAGGATAACAAACGAACGCTGGGGATTACGCTGTTGAGGTTTGCGGTTGACGATATCCCAAATACGATATTCCTTGTTCAGCCGGATGGATCGGTGAATTTTTCGAACATCACGACATTCTCGTCCGCGGATTATGCGCTCATTCTGTCGCTGGCGCAGCAAAGTAAAATGCATAATGGGACCATCTTCAACTTCGGGGGGAATGCAAAGATCATCTATCAGGAGGCGGGAACCTTCGCGCATGCGTGGGGTTTCGGGGTAGATGCTGCGTTGCAGATCATCGGCAATCGCTGGAAGGTGGGTGTAGTAGGCAAGGACATTACGACGACGTTCAATGCCTGGTCGTTTAGTCTTGATCAGGCGGTACAGGAGGTATTCTTTGAGACCGAGAACATGATTCCCGGCAAATCGATCGAGCTGACGGCTCCGCAGCTGATCGTCGGAGGCTCTGTATAGTATCCCGATGAATAGAAAATTGAGTTTGTTGATCGAAGCGGACATCGATGCGACATTCGATGGGCGCCGGAACACGGTTGTAAGCAGCAATCCGATCAGCCTTGACCCGAGGGTGGGGCTGGAGTTATCGTTCCGAAATGTGTTCTTTGTCCGGGCGGGGATCGACAATTTCCAGCAGGTGCTGGATGACCGGGATACGACCAATACCCGGAAGATCTGGATCTACCAGCCAAGCATAGGCGCGGGTTTCAAGGTCGGTGATGTCCAGATCGACTATGCGTTCACGAATTTGGCCAATCAGTCCTATCCCTTATATACCAATGTATTTTCATTGAGGGTCGATTTGAGGAGGAAGGAGAAGAAGGGGGTGCCGGCGCGTTGACCCGGATAAAATGACATAGTATGACGAAACTTTTTTACGATTCTGATCTTACTGTTTAGTCTGGGGTTATCCGCGCAGCCTTATAATAATGAATGGATCAATTTCAGCAATACCTACTATAAATTCAAGGTAGCGGTCGAACGGTGTTTATCGGATTCCGCAGCCGGTAATTGCCGGGGCGGGCCTTGGGAATGTTCCGGTGCAAAATTTTCAGTTGTTCCGCAATGGCAAGGAGGTCCCAATTTATACGACCGCCGCGAGCGGGACGTTGGGTCCAAGCGATTACATCGAGTTCTGGGGCCAGATGAACGATGGGGTTCCGGATGCGCCGCTGTACAGGAATCCTGCATATCAGCATACGCAGCATAAGAGCCTGGAGACGGACACAGCTGTCTATTTCCTTACCGTCAATGCGACGGGGAGCACGTTCCATTATGTGAATACGCCGAATAACCCGGCGGGGTCGTCGTTGCCAACGGAGACTTATTTCATGTATACGGCCGGCGTGTATTATCACTCGCAGCTTAACCCGGGGTTTGCGCAGGTTGTCGGGGAGGCATTGTATTCGTCGGCTTATGATATGGGGGAATTCTGGAGTTCGGCGGCCGATCTACCCGGGCGCTCCGTTGACCGACGGGAGTTTATCCAATCTTTTTGTTTATACGGGCGGCCCGAATGCCAGCTGTCGGTTCGGAATGGCCGGGGATTATGACGATTCCCGGACGGCTGCTGTTTCCGTGAACGGAACGGTAGTAGCGGATCGGTTATGAACAGCTACAGTGACTGGCTGACGACCGAGAATGTACCTATGAGCCTGATCAGCTCGAATAATGCGTTGTTGTATTTTACCAATAACTGCGCCGTCAACGATCGACCCCATGGTAGTGAGCTTTTATGAGCTAACCTATCCGCGGTTGTATGATTTCGGCGCGCAGGAGACCTTTCCGTTTCAGCTACCGGCCAAATCGGCCGGGTACCTGCTGAACATTACGGATGTCCCGTTGATAAACGGGTATACTCCGGTATTGTATGATATGACAAATGGCTTTCGGTACACTGCCGTGGTCAATCCAAACAACTCGTTATCGTTCGTGCTACCCGGGTCGTCGTCAACAACGCAGCTGGTACTGGTAAATGAAGATCCCGGGACTGTTCAATCGGTAACCGGGTTTACGGTCAAGAATTTTGTGAACTACGCGATCGGCGCCAACCAGGGGAATTATATCCTGATCTCCAATTCGATCTTGAATACGAGCTCTACGCCGGGCGATAATCCGGTGCAGGACTATAAAGCGTACCGCAGCTCGGCGGCGGGCGGCAGCTTCAATACGACGGTCGTAGATATCAGCGACCTGATCGATCAGTTTGCGTTTGGTGTCAAGACACACCCGTTGTCGATCCAGAATTTCCTCCGTTATGCGCGGGCCAACTGGGCGGCTCCGCCGCAATATGTGCTGCTACTCGGGCATTCGATGTCTTATGACCAGTACAACCTCTACAGCGAGCAATACCATGACCCGCTGACCGTTCAGTTGGAAGAGATGCCGACCTGGGGTTATCCTGCGTCGGACAATATGCTGGCGGCGGCCAATGGCGCCAGCACCCAACCGTTGACGCCGATCGGCCGGATGTCGGCGATTAACGGGACGGAACTGGCCACCTACCTGGAAAAGGTCAAAGAATATGAATCGACGGCGGCAACGGCGTCAAATACGATCAACGGCCGGTTATGGATGAAGAATGTCGTCCAGCTCACGGGTGTCAGCGAGCCTTATCTTGGGACGATCCTGTGTAATTATATGGTTGCTTACCAGCAGATCATTACCGACACGTTGTGCGGGGCCAGTGTCAGCCTGTTTTGCGACGGGAATGCGACGACGGGGACGACGGTCCCGCCGAGCTCTGATCGCCGGGCTTTTCTCGACGGGCATAAGCCTATTGAATTATTTCGGGCACTCATCGAACACGGTACTGGATTACGGGCTGGATCAGCCGAGCTCGTATAACAACCAGGGTAAGTACCCGATATTTCTTGTCAATGGTTGCGATGCGGGGAACTTTTTCATTTATGATCCGTTGAGGCCTTCCGGGCAGAGCATGACGTTGTCGGAGACCTATGACCTCGCGAGTGAGCGGGGATCGAGTATTTTCATTGCGGCAACGAGCTTCCAGATCGTGAATTACGTGAATATTTATCTGACCGGGGTCTATAACCTGATGAATGGATCGGATTACGGCAAAACGATCGGTGTGCTGGAGAATGACGCGCTGGCGTATCTATTGAATGCGGCGCCCAGCCGATTATTTCGCGCGGATCCACGTCGAGCAATTCTGTATGAACGGGGACCCGGCGCTGCATATGTACCAGATGCCGACCGACTATGATGTCGAGGCATCTACGGTTTCGGTTAACCCTACCTTTATATCGACGAGCAACACATCGTTCACTGTCAACGCGAAATTCTACAACCTCGGCAGGGCGGTGCCGGATTCCGTAGGCGTACTGGTTCACGCGGACGTATCCGAACGGGTCAACCGCTACCGTCTATAGCGGGAAGCTGTGGGGGCTCTGGTACGCGGATTCGGTCCAGGTGCAGGTGCCGATCGTTCCGACGACGGGATATCGGGGATAATAAGATCACGGTGACGATCGATCCCGGGAACCTGATCCCGGAGGTAACCTATGCCAACAATTCGGTTACGATCGACGCGTATATTTATCAGAACGGGGCGACGCCGGTCTACCCTTATAATTATGCGATCATCAATACGCCGACCGCCACGCTGGTGGCTTCGACCAACAATCCGCTGATCCCAAGCGCGCAATACACGATGCAGATCGATACGTCCCAGCTATTCAACTCGCCGATGCTGGTGACAAAGACATTGACGCAGATCGGCGGGGAGCTGGAGTTTAATCCGGGGATCACGTTCCTGGACAGCGTAGTCTATTATTGGCGGGTGGCAGCGGCGCCGGCCGCGGGTCAGTCGGCGGCCTGGGCCGGGGCGTCCTTTGTCTATATCGATCCGGCGCACAGCACGGTCGGGATGAACCAGTCGCATTATTTCCAGCATCTGGGATCAACCGGAGACAGTATCGTAATGGCGTCGAACCGGCAGTGGCAATTTGCCAAGTCGCAGCACGCCTTTTATGTGACCAATGGGATGTACCCTTATGTGTCCTTCTCGGAGGATTTTGAGGTCGGAGTGGATGGGAACAATTATATCCAGAGCGCGTGCGTGGGTCACTCCTTTATGTTCAATGTCTTTAACCCGGTAACGCTGACCGCCTGGAAGGATGTGGATGGCAGTGGGAACAACCTCTATCTGAGCGGGAGCGGGTCGGCGAACTGCAATTCGTATAACAATTGGGACTTTGAATTCTCGTATATGACCCCGGCGAGCCGGGAACCTGGCGATGCGATTTCTGGACAGCGTACCCAATGGCTATTATATTGTGGTCCGGAGCTTCGACTGCGACAGTACGGGCGAGGAATTCCTATGCGGCCACCTGGTCGTCGGATCAATCGACCTACGGCGCGGGGCAATTCGATATACAATGTGCTGAAGAATGCGGGATTCGCGGCGATCGATTCGATCAATTATCCGCGCGACTGGTTCTTTGTCTACAAGAAGAGCGACCCGACTTTTACGCCGGTGTGGCAGCTGTCACAGGGATTTACCGGAGAGATCTCGCAGAATATCTACTTTAATAATACGAATCTACGCCGGCAGTATTTTGTCGCCGGTTTTCGGGCCGGCTTCAAGAAATGGGGTCATGGTGCACTGGCGGGGTCATGATCTGAGCAGCCCGGTAACGGATACCGTAGGGCTGCAGGTCATTGGGGTGGATACGCTTGGAAATTCGACGACGCTGTACCGGCTTCCGCGGACGGTGCAGGACTTCGATATCTCGGCGATCAATGCGACGCAATATCCGAATATGCAGTTGAGGCTGGCTACGGAGGACAGTGTCAATGCCAAGCCTTATCAGCTGGACTACTGGCGGTTGAACTATACGCCGGTGCCGGAAGGGGCGATGGCGCCGAATATTCTGCTAAAGGCGCCGGATACGGTGGTGCTGGGGCAGCCGATCGAGTTTGCGGTCGCGTTCAAGAATATCAGCCCCTATGCCTTTGACAGCATGACGATCAAGATGTATATCCTGGATGCGCATAATGTGACGCATACGATCACGTTGCCGAAGCGAAGGCCGATCGTCAGCGGGGATACGCTGGTCCTCGATTATACGATCTCTTCGATCGCAATTTTCGGGCGCCAATACGATCTATGTGGACTTCAATCCGAATGTGCAGCCGGAACAATATTTCTTCAACAACTTTCTGTACAAGACCATCTATGTGAAGGGGGATAGCCGGGCGCCGACGATGGATGTGACGTTTGACAATGTCCATATCCTGAATGACGATATCGTATCGGCGAAGCCGCATATCCTGGTCAAGCTGCAAAGCCAGTCGCCATATCTGTCTGCTAAAGGATACGTCGCTGGTCACGGTGCAGGTCATGTATCCGGACGGCTCGCTGCATAACTATTATTTCAGCGGCGATACGGTACGGTTTACGCCGGCGACGAGTGCGAACAACAATGTGGCGACGGTGGATTTCACGCCGGCGTTCTCCACGCAGTCGAATCCGCAGGGGGATATCTATCAGCTGATCGTTAGCGGCAAAGGATGAGTTGGGAACGATGGCCGGCACCGGGCCATACCGGGTCGGGTTCACGGTCATCAACAAGCCGATGATCTCGAATGTGTTCAATTATCCGAATCCGTTCAGCACTTCAACGGCCTTTGTCTTTACGATCACGGGCAGCCAGGTGCCGCAGAATATGAAGATCCAGATCCTGACGATTACCGGGAAGGTGGTACGGGAGATCACGAAGGAGGAACTGGGGCCGCTGCATGTGGGAACGAATATAACGGAGTTCAAGTGGAACGGAACGGACATGTATGGCAACCGGCTGGCAAATGGCGTATATTTGTATCATGTGGTGACGAATCTGAACGGCCAGTCGCTGAGCAAGTACAATGTGCAGGGCACGAATACTGACAGGTTCTTCAATAACGGATACGGCAAGATGTACCTCATGCGATGACGGAGAGCGACAATTCGGGAAACGTATGCGTCGTTGGATGCCGGGCGAAAGAAGGGCCGCTGGCGGCGGCGGGTGATCTATGGGGTGTATTTGTTTTTCGTGACGTTGCTTTTGATGGAGGTGGCGCTGCGTATCTACAATCCATTCCATTTCCGGATTAAAGGGGGATAAGATCCTGTTACCGATCAACGAGCGGGAGACCATTATCAACCGGATCAATCCCGAAGCTCGATCCGGTGATCGTCAATACGCGGAACAGTCTCGGGTTTCGCGGGACCGGAGGCGCCGAAGGACTCGGTGCCGGGGGATCGTGGGGCGCGGCGGAACGGGGCGCGGGTGAAGGCGCTGACGGTGATCACGATCGGCGGAAGTACGACCGAATGTCATTTTCTGAGTGAT
Organism: uncultured Chitinophagaceae bacterium; assembly: GCA_963846405.1. Lineage (GTDB taxonomy): Bacteria > Bacteroidota > Bacteroidia > Chitinophagales > Chitinophagaceae > Puia. Next base: position 822,384 of record CAWJVU010000003.1, read on the forward strand.
TCTTTGACCTGGCCTTATTTGTTGGGTAAGCGGCTGGCGGATTCGGTGCCGGGGATGCTGGCTGAACAATGCCGGGTCTGGATGGGCAGTCGACGTTTGGGCATATCGTGATGTTGAATGACTATGTGAAGAAGCTGCACCCTTCGGTGGTCGTCTTTCTCACCGGGATCAACGATGTCGGAGACTCCTGCGCCGTCATTCCATGACAAGCTGTATCAGCGCGGGGCCTACCCCGATCTTAAGCATTTCCTTTTCAATAACAGTGAGGTATTGAATCTCGGGCTGAACCTGGTGCGGGGATGGCGGGCGAGACGGTTCAACAATACGACAAACGGGATGATGGTCTTGGATAGCGTCCGGCGGCTGGTGCTGCCGGATTCGGTGATGCGTGCCCGGCTGGAGCGTGCAGGCGCCGTTATCTTGCGGGATACCGGTAGGCGGTTGAATGCGCTGGCCGATACCTGTCTGGCCTGGCATATCGTTCCGGTGTTCGTGACGCAGCCCGATCAGTTTGGTTTTGGCCGGGATCCGGTGACGGGTGCCGATCTTGCGGCGTTCCCGGTGGACATTACGGTCAATGGAGCAGTTGCTTTGGGAAATGCTGGAACGGTACAACGATGTGGTGCGCGGGATGTGTGCGGAGCGGGGGTTGCCGATGATCGACCTGGCGCGGCTGATGCCGAAGAACAGTCTGTATTTTTATGATATGTCGCATTTCACCAATGCGGGGGCTGTCGAAGGTTGCCGGGTTGCTGGCGCCGCCGATGATTCGTATCTTGCGCGGATTGCGGCATCTATGAAGAGATCGTTACGTCATATTACTGTTTGGGGTCCTGACCTTTTTGCTGTATTTCCCGGTGCTTGGCAATGGGTTTCTGACGGATGACTATGCGTCGCTGTATCGGCTGCTGATTGAAAAACGGGTACCTTTCGGGGACGTCTCCCGGCCGCTGATCGATATTTCGTTTTACTTCAATTATCTTATTTCGGGGCTTCACCCTGTGAGCTATTATATCTTCAATCGGGTGTATCCATGCGGCTGCTTGTTATATGGTCTATCGGGTGGCGCTGGATCTTGGGTTGTTTGCGGGCCGCGCGGGGGCTGGCGTATGCGTTGACCGCGGGGTGCTATTTCTCTTTCTATCCTTTTCACAATGAGGGGGTGGTATGGTTGTCGGGGCGGCTTTCATCGATGGCGGCGCTTTGCGGGCTGATGGCGATTCATTTTTCGCTGACAAAGAAGTGGCCGTTGGGTTTCGTGCTGGCGGCGCTGTGTTGGTTTATCGGGCTCTTTGCGTATGAATCGATCATCGTACTGCCTGCCGTGGTGGTGCTGTTCGAGTGGATAAAATTCAGGGATGTGAGAAGGGGGGTTCGGTCTTTGGCGGTGTGGGCGGTGGCTGGGGTTGTATGGTTGGGATGCGGTATGTCGTGGCGGGTGGGCTTATTGCCGCCGTATGCGCAGGGGGCTGACGGGCGGGGATCCGGTTGGGTTGCGATTTGTAAAGGTGCTTGGCCGGTGTTTCCTGCCGCCGGAGGAAAATACGAAGCTGATGATGATCCTTTTTGCGGGGGTGGTGGTGCTGATCGGGGTTGTGCATGTATCGTGGTCTGGCGGCGGCTTCGCCTCGACTGTCGGCGGTCATGGCGAGGGTGGGTGTATGTTGCGCTCGAGATCGGCTTTTTGCTGGCGCTGTTGCCGGCGGTTGCTTTTGGGCGTGAGCACGCGGACGTCGGAGGGAGACAGGCTTTTGTATTTTCCGTCTTGTATGTTTTGTCTGCTGGCGGGCGCGGTATTATTCGCTGCTGCCGGGGAAGAGGTGGCGGCTGCTGTGTGCGGCGGATATGTGGTGGCGGGTGTGGTGTTGATCACGGGAATAACCGGCGCTGGGTGTTTGCTTCGCGGGCGGCGGAATCGGCGCTTGGCTCTGGTGCGCCGCGGCGCACGGGGCGGGTGGTGCTGGTGAATGCGCCGGATGAGTGGGAGGGGGCATATATCTTCCGGAATAATTTCAACGCAGGGACTGGTCGTGAATGGAATCGATACGAACAAGGTGGTGGTCAAACATTTTCTGACAAGGCTTGGAGTATTTGAGGGTCAAGGAAAGGATCGAGCCGGTGACGGGAGCGATTTGCATGTTTATTTATCCGGCGACATGCGATCGAACTCCGGTGTGGACGGCCCAAGGGATTTACTATTGGGATAAGTACGAGTGGAAACCGTTAATTTGGCAGTAACATGTATGAATTTTCGGATTATGCGTCGAGGGGATTCAACCTGGTGTATAACCGGCTGATGCCGGGCTCGAAGCGGCTTTCGTCGCTGATGCTCTATGCGACCGACCGCTGTGATTCGGGATGCAAGCATTGTCTGATCTGGGCGAAGCGGCCGACCACGGTGTTACCGTTTGAAGCGATCGTGCGGATCATGGGCAGCAAATGTATACATCCTTCGACGATGGTGGGTCTGGAGGGAGGGGAATTCCTGCTGCATCCCGAAGCCGATAAGATCCTGGAGTGGTTCGCGGAGAATCATCCCAATTTCGATCTTTTTTCGAATTGTCTGCAGCCGGAGCGGCTGATCGCGGCTGTCCGGGAATACCGGCCGCACCGGTTATATATTTCGCTGGATGGGGATCGGGACACTTATCTTCATATGCGGGGAAAGGATGGATATGAGCGGGTGTTCAGGTGATCAGGGAAGTTAAAGGGGGTTGTGCCGGTTTTTGTGATGTTCACCTTGTCGCCTTACAATGATTTCGACGATCTGCGCCATGTGGCGCGGGTTTGCAAAGAGAATGGGGTGTTTCTGCGGGTGGGGATCTACAACAATATTCCCTTTTTTGATACGATAGAGGATGCGCCGGGGTCGGTGTTCGGGCAATACAAGAATGATGAGGTATTGACGTATTCGAAGGCGAAGACAGTTGAAAGAAACCGGACGGGCGGCGGGTCGGGCGCGAGGTCGGGACTGATGAGGCGGGGGTGGCTGTCCGGCGAGGGTGATGGAGGATTATACCGCGTTGATACCGGAGGAGGTGCGGGAGTATGCGGAGAATTACGACTATATCCAGTTATACCAGAAATGGGTGACGGGGAAATTGCGGCTGGGCTGTCATTCCATTATGGACAGCGCGATCGTGCTGCCGGATGGGGATGTTCCGCTCTGTCAGCATCTGCCCACGCGGTTGGGGAATGTATACCGGGAGGGCTTGATGCGGCGTTCAATTCGGCGGCGAGCAGGAAGGTGCAGCAGCATCATTCGCAGAATTGTAATCAGTGCTGGGTGGCTTATCACCGGAAATATGATGTGGCGCTGTATCGCGAGCTTTGAAAAATATTTTGGGCGCTGGGCTACTACCAAGCTGCTTGGTTATTATCAATGGGATGCTGATGACAAGAGACCATCGTGAATTGTTGCTCCTGGGGAATTATGCGCATGATTCTTATGTATGCGCATTACCGTATCCGCATATTTGTCTGGACAATTTTCTGGATGCCGGGGTTGTTTCCCGTGTGGCGGCTGAGTTCCCCGAATTGGGGAGTGCGGGTGAAATCCGGTTCAATGATCCGAATCAGTTGAAGCTGGCGTCACGGGGAGAATACCGGATGGGGCCCGTTACCCGGGACCTGGTGCATTACCTGAATTCACAGCCTTTTCTGGAATACCTGAGCGCACTCACGGGGATCGGCGGATTACTTCCGGACCCGTATTTCAGGGGCGGCGGTTTGCATGAGATCCCGCGCGAAGGTTTTCTGAAGATCCATGCCGACTTTAACCGGCATCCCGATCTCCCGTTGGACCGAAGGATCAATCTGCTCCTTTATCTCAATGCCGATTGGGAGGAGAGTTATGGCGGACACCTGGAGCTATGGGACCCGGAAATGAATGGATGTGTGAAAAAGTTCCTGCCTATTTTTAACCGGATGGTGATTTTCAATACGACCGATCTTTCCTATCATGGCCATCCGGATCCGCTGAATTGTCCGGAGGACAGGAGCCGCCGGTCGCTTGCGCTTTATTATTATACCGTCGGGCGGCCGAACGCGGAGGTGCCGGCCGACAACCGGATCAATACGAAGTTTATGCCGCGCCCGGGGGATAGCAGGAAGATGCGAAACTATAACCGGGTGAAGGATTTTGTTACGAATGTGACCCCGCCGTTTCTTCTCCGGCTATTGTACAAGCGTATGAAATAATTCATAGATGCTAAAAAGGGAAGCGAGGTCATTGTTGTCGGCGGAGTTCCCCGGATCGGGGTCCTGCCCGGGATTTTCCACGCGAACGATGAAATCTTCTATTTCGGAAAGGAAACCCTGGGTGTAGAGGGTATTTGTCTCCAGCGCAGGGGTGAGCGTTGGGATGCCGGACCAGTATTCTTTGGTGGTTAGGGTCCGGTTCATCAGGCGTTCTGTGGGGATGTTCATCACGCGGAAAGGCATTTGTTTCCCGGTGACGGAGGTGGGATATTGTAGGGTGAGGGACTCATCCGGCAGGTTGACGTGAGGGATTCGAGGGGCGGGTTCCAGCTATAGTGGGTAGAGAGGTGGAGCGAGGCCCGAGCAGCCGCCGGAATGACGGAGGTGGAGCTGGAGGGTGATGCCTTTGTCGTCCTGATGTTTGGAAAAGGATTGGAGCCGGGGATCGCCGAAGAGAAAGCGGGCGTAGTCGAGGGGGTGGATGAAAAGTTCGGTGAAGGGGTCGCCTTGCGGGAAGGGGCCGGTTTGGAACTGGTAGAGATAGTTGGTCGCGCGGGTGCATTTTCGAAGGATTGTTTTGTTGCCGGGCCAGTGTCTTCGCTGAAGACCGATCTTGCAGATGGCGGCGGGGTTGATCCGATCGAGTTCGCGGAGTTCGGGGAGGGTTTGGCAGGGTGGTTTTTCAACGAACACGGATTTGCCGGCTGCGAGCAATTGGGTGAGGATTGCGTAGTGGGCTTCCGGCGCCGTACAGACGAAAACGCCGGTGACGGAAGGGTCGGCGATGATGGCGTCGAGGTCGTGGGTAAAACTGCAGCTGGGAAAAAGGGGGGAAAGCTGCTTTTTCCAATCGGAACTTTGGGTAAAGATATATTTCAACGGGACATTGTAGTTTCGGAGGATGGGATAAAGCGTGGTCATGCTATGGATGCCGAAGCCGACGAAGGCATAAGATTGCCGCGCATGAAAGAGGGGGTTCTCAAAATACTTTTCCTTACGGTGATGATTAAATCTCTTTAAGAGCGCGTTAAGCATGCGGAACGGTGTTTGTCCGGACAAGTTCCGTAAATTTTCTTTTATTTCTCAGGAAATAGGGGAAGAGGATGGTGCCGGGGTAGATGCAGGACTTCTTCTTCCAGCCTTTGGGTTGTGGATGGCGATTGTCCTTTTCCCGGTAGAAGAGGAGCCAGCCGAAGTAGGAGAGGGCGGCTTTTCCCATCGCTTTGCTGATACCGGGTTCGCGGCGGAGCAGGAAATAGAAAATGCCAAGAAAGTCGGTGGCGAGACGGAGGATGACGACGGTACAGGCGTGGAAGAAGGGGAGATTGCGGGAGATCAGGATATAGTTATTGCGGAAGGTCAGGAAAGTTTTCAGGGAATTCTCCCAGGAAAGGGTGCCGGCTCCTTTGTGGTAGACGACGGAATCGGGGCAGGCGTATATGCTATAGCCCATGTTTCGAACGCGCCAGCAAAGGTCGATGTCTTCCTGGTGCATAAAGTAGAATTCATAGAAACCCCCGGTTTGGCGAAAGAGACGTGAAGAGAAGCACATGCAGGCGCCGGTGGCCCAGAAGACTTCTTCGGGCGTGTCGTACTGGCCGGTGTCCTTTTCGATGGTGGTGAGGACGCGACCGCGCGTGAAGGGGAGGCCGAGCCGGTCGATCCAGCCGCCGGCGGCGCCTGCATATTCGAAATGGTCCCGGCGGTCGAGGGCAAGTAGTTTCGGCTGGCAGATTCCGATCTGGGGGTTGGTTTCGAGGAGATTGATCAGTGGTTCGATAAACCCGGAAGTGACTTCGATGTCCGAATTGACGATGAGGAAATAGTCGGCTTCGATCTGGTTGAGCCCAAAATTATAGCCACCTGCGAAGCCCCTGTTGTCAGTCATCGGAAGCGCATGGACCATGGGAAAGCGGGTACGAAGCATTTCCAGCGAGCCGTCATTGGAGTTGTTGTCGATTACGTATATCTTCTTGTTTTCATATGAAGTGGCCAACAGGAAGGGAAGAAATCTTTCGAGATAGAAAGCGGTGTTCCAGTTGAGGATGACGAGTGCGACGGAAGGGGTGGTCATGACAGGGGGGAGGAATGTTTGGTGGCCATGAGACGGGAGACGTATTTCCCGATCAGATCGAATTCCAGGTTGACGGTGGAGCCGGGGACGATGGTCTTTATATTGGTATGTTCGAACGTATAGGGGATGATGGCGACGTCAAAGCGATCTTTTTTGACGTTAAAGATGGTGAGGCTGATGCCATTGAGGCAGATGGAGCCTTTTTCGATCACGAGGTGGCTAAATTTCCTGGGGAATTCGAAGCGAAAAACCCAGCTGCCGTCGTGTTCTTTGACGTGGGTGCAGGTGGCGGTGGAGTCGACATGACCCTGGACAATATGGCCGTCGAGCCGGCCGTTGAGGGGCATGCAGCGTTCGAGGTTGACGAGGGTGCCGTGTTGCCAGGAATCGAGGTTGCTTTTTCGAAGCGTTTCTTCGATGGCGGTTACCCGGTGGGTGTCTTCTTGTATTTCCTCCACGGTAAGGCAGACGCCGTTGTGGGAGATGCTTTGATCGATCTTGAGTTCGGGGGAGAGGGGGGATTGGATCCAGAATGTTTTATTGGTGCCTTTGGTTTCGGAGGATTGGACTTTTCCGAGTGATTCGATGATTCCGGTGAACATGGGTCGAAATTCGTAAAAAATGGGGAGAGTTTTGAAAATGCGGGTTTTGTTTAGGTAAAATATCGTACTTTTGCCTATCCGAAAATTATATTAAACATGCTCATTATCGATTCCAAAGATTGCGAGAACATCGACAAAGCGCTCAAGAAGTACAAGAAGAAGTTTGAAAAGGCGAAGGTGCTGGTACAGTTGAGGGAGCGTCAGTCTTTCACCAAGCCTTCCGTTAAGCGCAGGGGTGAGGTGCTGAAGGCGGTGTACAAGCAGCAGGTTGCCAGTGGCAAATTTGAAGAATAGGATTTTAACTAATTGTAACATAATAATTTAGAAGGTCGCCAGGTTGGCGGCCTTTTTTTATTTATTGTATAGGCTTATCCGTAATTTAGGGTATCAAATGTCCACTCTTTGGAGGAAGCGATCCAGTCTTTTATTGACCATTTAAAATTCGAGAAGCGTTATTCGGCGCATACGATCCGTTCTTACCAGGACGATCTGAAGGGATTTTCCACTTTTATCCGAAGAAGATTTTGGCGGATGGCCGTGCGGGAGATTTCCCCGGCCATTATCCGGAGCTGGCTGGCGGCTTTGAAGGATGGGGGACTGAGCTCCAGGTCGATCAACCGGAAGATCTCGGCATTAAAGTCCTGGTACAAGCATTTGATCCGGGTGGGGGAGGTGGAGCAGAGCCCGATGGGGGCGATCCTCTCGCCGAAGGCCGGCAAGCGGTTACCGGTTTATGTGGAGCAGAAGCGATATGGCGGACTTTTCGACGGAGGTTCGATTTCCGGAAGACTGGGAGGGGTGGACGGACCAGGCTGTTGCTGATGATTCTGTATTATACGGGGATCCGGCTGAGTGAGCTTATCGGGCTGAGAGGAAGCCAGGTGGATTCTGGCAACTGGGTGATCAAGGTGTTGGGGAAGGGGAATAAGGAGCGGGTGATACCCGGTGAATAAGGAGTTGATGGAGGCGATCAGTGAATACCGGGACCGGAAGCGGGGGGAGCTGGAGGCGCCGGATAAGGAGTACCTGCTTGTGAGCCGGAAGGGACGCAAATTATATCCCAAATATGTGTATCGGGCCGTGCATGATTATCTGGCGCAGGTCACGACGATCGATCAGAAGAGCCCGCATGTGTTGAGGCATACGTTTGCTACGCATTTGATGAATGCCGGGGCGGAGCTGAATTCGGTGAAGGAGCTGCTGGGGCATGCCAGCCTGGCAGCGACGCAGGTCTACACGCACAACAGCATCGAAAAATTGAAGGATATCTATAAAAAAGCGCATCCGAAGGCTTAGCGGGGCGGCCCGCCAAGTGGCGCGCGCGGGGCCCAGAATTGAAATTTGTAAGCAAATTGTCCCGGATCGCTGCAATTAACGCAATTTTATTTGGAAAAAATCGTCTTAAAGATTAACTTCATTGTCTTGCATTGACGGCCGGGAGGCCGCCTGACCAATAGCTCAAACTTACTTATCCGCGTGTACTACTTAAAGACAAAAGTTCTTTCATTTATTGTTCACTGATAAAAAATGGGATTACTATGAACGTAAATATTCAAACTGTGCACTTTGATGCAGACGGTAAACTGGTTAATTACGTAATCAAAAAAATGAGCAAACTAAACACATTCCATGACAGAATTATCAAAGTAGATGTATTCCTCAAGCTGGACAATGTCGTTCATAACATTAAAGACAAGATCGCGGAGATCAGAGTTCATGTCCCCAAGCATCATTTCTTCGTAAAGTGTTCCTCCAAATCATTCGAAGAATCATTTGACAGCGCGTTCGAGTCGCTGGTCAATCAGGTAAAAAGACAAAAAGAGAAGCAGGTGGCTTAAATGGTTTAACAAAAAAAATTTAACAACAGGGGTGTTCCGGTAGCAGCGGGGCGCCCCTTTTTTTTGGTTTTTGGGCGCGTGCCTGGGCAGAATCCCGGGGACCCATGATAACGGCGCGCCGGTACCGCCCCGGGTCTGTATTACCGGTGGGCCTTCGCGCCGGCCAACAGGAGTTCGCAAAATGCGAACTTTGGACGTGGTTTGAGCGAGGGTGGATTCAGAAAATTCAGGCCTGGCGCGAGCTTTGATTGCCCGGAAGGTCCCTGGAAGGAGTAGAAAGTTCGCCTTTTGCGAACTTTTGATCTGGCCGGAATAGTGCGCAGGAGCGGGTACCAAAAATTTGGGGTTTAAAATTTTTGAATTTGACAATTTAACCTACCTTTGCCTTCCCAAAAAAAGCAGTGGATCAGTGTGCTATGGGGTGAGGTTGATGAGTGGGTTATGGGGTGAGCATTGGGAGAGTTACAAGCCAGAGTAGCTCAGTTGGTAGAGCAGCTGATTTGTAATCAGCTGGTCGGGGGTTCGAGTCCCTTCTCTGGCTCCTGCAGGGGGTTGAATGATGTCCCCGGGTAGTAAATGGGCAAGTAGCCAAGTGGCCAACGGCAACAGACTGTAAATCTGTCCTCTTCGGAGTTCGGTGGTTCGAATCCATCCTTGCCCACATGAGTCTGGAAGTACCGCAGTTTCGAGTGTTGTGCCGAAGCGGGGTAGATTAATTTGGTTGAGAGTGCCTGGCGCGAAAGCGAAGTTTGCTCGAGTTCGAACAATGCGGAAGTAGCTCAGTTGGTAGAGCGACAGCCTTCCAAGCTGTAGGTCGCGGGTTCGAACCTCGTCTTCCGCTCTACGAAGTGTCGGAAGGGATCTGTGCAGCGGTGAATGCATCCGGCTGGAAGCTCTGAACGACATGCCGTTGTAGCTCAGGGGTAGAGCACTTCCTTGGTAAGGAAGAGGTCAAGAGTTCAATTCTCATCAACGGCTCATATTACAGATGGTTGAATGGATAAATATAAAACAGGTTTAGGAAAATAGAATCAATTATTTAAAAACACAATTAAAAACAGATAACAATGTCAAAAGAGACCTTTAAGAGGGACAAACCCCACGTAAACATTGGTACCATTGGTCACGTTGACCATGGTAAAACCACTTTGACTGCTGCCATTACTACCATCTTGTCTTCAAAAGGGTTGGCAGAAGCAAAAAAATATGATGAGATCGATGCGGCTCCGGAAGAAAAAGAAAGTGGTATTACCATCAATACAGCGCACGTTGAATATGCAGACGGCAAACCGTCACTATGCGCACGTGGATTGCCCTGGTCACGCTGACTATGTAAAAAACATGATTACCGGTGCTGCCCAGATGGATGGTGCTATCCTGGTGGTTGCGGCTACGGACGGTCCGATGCCGCAGACGAAAGAGCACATCCTGCTTGCCCGCCAGGTAGGTGTTCCGCGTATCGTAGTATTTATGAACAAGGTTGACATGGTGGATGATCCTGAATTACTGGAACTGGTTGAAATGGAAATCCGCGAACTGTTGACATTTTATGGTTTCGATGGCGATAATACGCCGATCATCCAGGGTTCTGCCACCGGCGCGCTGGCTGGCGAAGCCAAATGGATCAAAGCAATCGACGAACTGATGGATGCTGTTGACAGCTATATTCCATTGCCTCCCCGTCCGGTTGATCAGCCATTCCTGATGTCTGTAGAAGACGTGTTCTCGATCACAGGTCGTGGTACAGTTGCTACAGGCCGTATCGAAAGAGGCCGGATCAAGGTGGGTGAAGCGATTGAAATCGTTGGTCTGATGGAAGCTCCGCTTGACTTCAACGGTAACGGGTGTTGAAATGTTCCGCAAGCTGCTGGATCAGGGTGAAGCAGGTGACAATGCAGGTTTGCTGCTGCGTGGTATTGAAAAGAACCAGATCCGTCGTGGAATGGTGCTTTGCAAACCAGGTTCGATCACTCCGCACACCGAATTCAAAGGTGAAGTTTATGTATTGAGCAAGGAAGAAGGTGGCCGTCACACGCCTTTCTTCAACAAATACCGTCCTCAGTTCTATTTCCGTACTACGGACGTAACTGGTGAAGTGACATTGCCTGCAGGCACGGAAATGGTTATGCCTGGTGATAATACATCGCTTTCGGTGAAACTGATCCAGCCTATCGCGATGGAAAAAGGTCTGAAGTTCGCTATCCGTGAAGGTGGCCGTACAGTAGGTGCCGGTCAGGTGACTGAGATTGTCAAATAAGACTGATTCCGGGTCTGCGAATTGCGGCGCTGCTGGTAAAACGGATTTTTTTATATCTTTGTAGTACTAAGAGCTGTTCCGAGTTGATCGGGATAGCTTTTAGCTTTCATACGGGAATAGTTAACGGTAGAATAGAGGTCTCCAAAACCTTTGTCTGGGTTCGAATCCTAGTTCCCGTGCATTGTGATTTGTTCGAACATTTAAAATTAGAAAATGAACAAAATCACGACATTATTTCCGAGAGTCGTACAGGGAATTACTGGAAAAGGTGAGTTGGCCGACGTTGGTCGGAACTGCAGCAATCGACGGTGATCGTCCTGGTTGCGACACTCCTGATCACACTTGTGGTGTGGCTTATGGATGTTATCGCCAGTTCGGTCCTTCATTTGATCTATACCTTTTTCGGCTGATAAACGCGTAATTTATTGTTGTCAAAATCCTTTTTATGACGGAAACAGTGAATCAACAGGAAGTCAAGACCCGCCGGAAGGTAAGCCGGCGCCGGAAACGAAATGGTATGTCCTTCGGGTGGTGAGTGGGAAGGAGCGAAAGGTAAAGGAGTATCTGGATAAGGAAATTTCCCGTGGTGGGTGGAGAGAGATCGTGAAGCAGGTCTTTCTGCCGGTGGAGAAGGTCTATAAGGTGCAGAACGGTAAGAAAGTAATGCGGGAGCGCAACTACTATCCGGGCTATGTGATGGTGGAAGTGACGGAAGGGAAGTTAGGAGATGATCTGCGTGAGGTGATCAAGAATACCAACAGCGTCATTCATTTCCTTGGGAAGGAGAATCCGATTGCGTTGCGGAAGGCGGAAGTGAACAAGATGCTGGGCAAGATGGATGAGATGGCGGAATCGGGCAGTATGAGCATGAGCGAGCCGTTCATCATTGGCGAAACGATCAAGATCATCGAAGGGCCGTTTAACGATTTCAACGGGATCATCGAGGAAGTGAATGATGAGAAGAAGAAACTGAAAGTAACGGTGAAGATATTCGGTCGTTCTACACCGGTAGAGTTGAATTATATGCAGGTAGAGAAGATTGCGTAAGGTTCGAGCTAGGCCTAATAATAAAAAAACCTTCCGGATGGAAGGTTTTTTATTTGGTAGCGCCTATATTTCAATTAATGGCCATTGTCATTGTCGAAATGAGGAGTCGGGTCGCCGAAGGAAGTTGATACGGGTTCCGGCGTGGCAGGAGCGGGAGGTGCCGGAGCGGGCTTTTTTCGGAGCGGCCTTTTTCGGAGCGGCTTTTTTGGGAGCAGCTTTTTTGGAGCAGCTTTTTTCTTGGCAGCTTTTTTGGGAGCAGCTTTTTTTTGGCAGCTTTCTTGGGGGCAGCCTTTTTCGCCGGCGCCTTTTTGGCGGCTTTCTTTTTAGGAGCGGCCTTTTTCTTAGCAGCTTTCTTCTTGGCAGCTTTTTTCGGAGCTGCTTTCTTTACTGCTTTTTTCTTAGCAGCTTTTTTTGCCGCTTTTTTAGGCGCAGCTTTTTTGGCCGACTTTTTTTTAGACTTTGCCATAGTTTGTTGAGCGTTTTAAGTTGTTAGTAAGAATTGTAATGGATTATTAAGGGAAAAGTTAGTCAGAAAAATCCAAATATAAAAAAATGACCGAAAAATTTCTTCACAAAAGATTGGTTTGGAATGTGGGTGGTGGTTGGTGTTAGGTTTTGGAGGAGGGGTTGGAGCGAATTTGCGGGAGATCGGCAGGGCGGGTTTCGGGGAGTTTGAGGAGGAGGGAGATGCGGATTCGGAGAGAGTTTGGAGGAGGGTGGGAGATGGGGGTCGGCGAGAGTTTTGGGGAGGTGGGAGGAGGATGCGGGTTGGTTGGTGGGGGATAGATTGGACGGTAGGACGAGTGGGATGGATTGAGGGGCTGGGTTGGGCGGTGGGACGAGAGATGGATTTGCGATCCGGGGCGTGGTGTGCCATTTGAGGAAAGTTTTAACTGCGGCGAAATCGCCATAATTAGAGTTACGCGGCCGGAGCAGGATGGGCACGGGACAGCGAACGCGCGGGGCGGATGAGGCAGAAGCCACGGGGTGGGATATCGGATGGGCCGACCGACAAAAAGTTGTTTGAAAAATAGGTGGTGTCGACCTTTTTTTATTAACTTTGCGTCCCCAAATAGATAGTTCTTATAAATTAAATGGATGGTTTGGGAGTTCCTTCTGGGCGCGGTGAGCGAAACACGGCGTGAGGAGGAACGTTAACACCAAAAAAAGTAACATGGCAAAAGAGATTTCCGGTTATGTCAAGTTGCAGGTCAAAGGCGGTCAAGCCAATCCTGCACCGCCTATCGGGCCGGCGTTAGGTATCTAAGGGCGTGAATATCATGGAGTTCTGCAAGCAGTTCAATGCGCGGACCCAGGATAAAATGGGTAAGATCCTGCCCGTTGTCCTCACTGTATACTCGGACAAATCGTTCGAATTTATCATCAAGACACCGCCTGCGGCCGTTCAGCTTCTGGAAGCCACCAAACTGCAGAGCGGGTCCAAAGAGCCAAATCGTACCAAAGTTGGTAAAGTCACCTGGGCGCAGGTAGAAGCGATCGCGAAGGATAAGATGCCTGACCTGAATTGCTTTACTGTTGAGAGCGCCATGCGGATGGTGGCCGGTACTGCCCGCAGCATGGGTATCACTGTCGAGGGAAAAGCTCCCTGGGGATCCAACTAATTCGGAGTATTCACGTCAAAATCATTACGAAATGGCAATCACAAAAAAAAGAAAAGCAGCCATCGCCAAGGTGGACAAAAATAAACTCTATACGTTGAAAGAGGCTTCCTCTCTGGTCAAGGAGGTCAATATGACGAAATTCGACGCGTCCGTTGACCTGCATGTCCGGCTTGGGTGTGGATCCCAAGAAGGCCGATCAGTCGATCCGCGGGACGGTCAATCTGCCCCATGGGACCGGCAAGACCAAGCGGGTATTGGTGCTCTGCACGCCCGATAAGGAGGCTGATGCCAAGGCTGCGGGCGCCGATTATGTCGGGCTGGATGAATTCATTCAAAAGATCGAAGGCGGGTGGGTAGATGTGGATGTCATTATCGCTACCCCTTCCGTGATGCCGAAGATCGGTAAGTTGGGTAAAGTGCTTGGGCCGCGGAACCTGATGCCCAATCCCAAGACGGGTACGGTTACCAATGATGTAGCCGCGGCCGTTAACGAGGTAAAGGGCGGCAAGATCGCGTTCAAGGTGGACAAGGCGGGGATCATCCATGCGTCGATCGGCCGGGTGAGCTTCACTCCCGAGAAGATGGAAGAGAACAGCCAGGAACTGATCAACGCGATAATCAGGGCCAAACCGGCGACTGCCAAAGGCACGTATGTAAAGAGCGTGTTCATGGCGAGCTCGATGAGCCCGGGAATCGAATTGGATGCTAAAGCGTTCGCGCAGTAAACCGAATGAATTGACCTGGCATCGGGCGCGCCCGGGCCATCAAAAAAGGTTATGAACAAAGATCAAAAAAACGAAGTCATTGAACTGTTGAAAGACAAGTTCAAGCAATATAACAACTTCTATGTCACCAATACGGAGTCGCTGACGGTAGAACAGGTAGGTAAGCTCCGCCGGATCTGCTTTTCTAAGAAAGTGGAGATGAAAGTGGCAAAGAACACGCTGATCAAGAAGGCGTGGAGGGGCTGGACAGAGCGCGTTATAGCGGGGTATATCAGTCCCTGAACGGAGTAACGGCCCTGCTGTTCTCCGAAAATCCAAAAGAGCCGGCGCTGATCATCAGCTCGTTCCGGAAAGATACCAATACTGGAGAAACCGGTGCTGAAAGCTGCATTTATCGACGGGGATGTTTTTGAAGGGGATAACCAGCTGAAAACGCTGACAACGCTGAAGAGCAAGACATGACCTGATCGGAGAGATCATCGGGCTGCTGCAATCGCCTGATGAAGAATGTAATCAGTGGGTTAAATGCCGGTGCAAAGCTGGCAGGGCTGGTCAAGGCGCTGGAGGAGCGGGCCGCCACGAAGAATTAAGGTTAAAGGCGGCGCCCTGGGACAGGGAAAAAGGTCTTGGCAGGGCGATCGCATGAAGATAAAGCCCAGGTTCAGGGGCTTGAAGACCGACCAATTTTTTTAAACCTCCGCCGGAGTAAACACACAAGCGGTGAAGGGGGAAAAAATTTAAACAATAAAATGGCAGACTTAAAAGTAATTCGCAGAACAGTTGGTCGGACTGACTGTAAAAGAAGTAAATGAACTCGCAAAAATCCTGAAAGAAGAATATGGTATCGAGCCTGCAGCTGCTGCTGTAGCCGTTGCTGCCGGTCCTGCTGCAGGTGGTGGCGCTGCTGCCGCTGCTGAAGAAAAGACATCCTTCAATGTCATTCTGAAAGCCGCCGGCGCGAACAAGCTGAATGTGGTGAAGATTGTTAAGGACCTGACCGGTCTCGGCCTGAAAGAAGCCAAGGACCTGGTTGACGGAGCTCCCAAGCCGATCAAGGAAGGTGTCAGCAAGGCAGATGCCGAAGGCCTGGTAGCCAAACTGAAGGAAGCTGGTGCTGAAGTAGAAATTCAGTAATTTTGCGGTCGTTTAAGACGTGTTTAACCCCGGTGTGAACCGGGTCCCCGGATGGCCCGGAGGGACATTCGGACGTAATTAGAAAGGGCCATCCCGTCAATTTTTTAAGAATAGGGGTGGGTCCTTTTTTTGTTAAGTTGCAAATAATTGCTACTTTGCGGTCCGTTTCCCTATTATCAGTAAGCGTTGATTCAGCACATTGCCTATCAACATGTAAATTCATTGATTATCAGTGGATGATTTGAGGTCACGAACTGTATGAATAAAATCGGATTTAAACAATATGTCTTCAACAAAATTCACACCAGGATCAATTTCGGTAAAATCAAGCATCTTGCCGAAACTCCTGATCTTCTCGAAGTGCAGATCCAGTCTTTTAAAGAATTTTTTCAGTTGGAAACCACGCCGGACAAGCGCAACATCGAAGGTTTGTTCAAAGTGTTCAAGGAGAATTTCCCGATCACCGATACGCGGAAATTTTCATGCTGGAATTCCTCGATTACTTCATCGATCCGCCCCGTTACACGATTGAAGAGTGTATGGAACGCGGGCTTGACTTATGCCGTTCCCCTGAAGGCAAATTGCGCTTAAGTTGTAACGATGAGGAGCACGTGGATTTCCAAACGATCGTGCAGGATGTATTCCTGGGCAATATCCCTTACATGACTCCGCGCGGAACGTTTGTGATCAACGGCGCTGAGCGTGTTGTTGTATCTCAATTGCATCGTTCTCCGGGCGTATTCTTCGGCCAGTCGATTCATCCGAACGGAACCAAGATTTATTCCGCCCGCGTAATTCCTTTCAAGGGTGCATGGATGGAATTTGCAACTGACATCAACAACGTGATGTATGCATACATCGACCGGAAAAAGAAATTCCCGGTTACTACGTTGCTGCGTTCAATCGGATATGAAACTGACAAAGATATCCTCGAACTGTTCGGAATGGCCGATGAAGTAAAAGTCGGACAAAAAGAGCCTTGCAGAAATATATCGGCAAGAAACTGGCTGCCCGTGTGCTTGCGAACATGGGTGGAAGATTTTGTGGATGAAGATACCGGCGAAGTGGTTTCATCGAGCGAAATGAAATCGTGCTGGAGCGTGACACGATCCTTGATGAAGAAGCGATCGATATGGTCGTCGAAATGGATGTGAAGAGCGTTTTCATTCAGAAGGAAGATGTAGGCGGCGATTATGCCATCATCTACAACACACTGAATAAAGATACTTCCAACTCGGAACTGGAAGCCGTTCAGCATATCTACCGCCAGCTGCGCGGTGCGGATGCTCCGGATGATGAAACAGCGCGGGGTATCATCGACAAATTGTTCTTCAGCGACAAGCGGTATGACCTGGGCGAAGTAGGCCGTTACAAAATCAATCGCAAACTGAATCTGCATCAGCCGCTTGATCAGAAAACACTGACGAAGGAAGATATGATCGAGATCATCAAATACCTGGTGCGGTTAACCAATGCCAAAGCTGAAATCGATGATATTGACCACTTGAGCAATCGTCGTGTACGGACGGTAGGTGAGCAGTTGTATGCACAGTTCGGTGTGGGTCTGGCCCGTATGGCACGTACCATCCGCGAACGGATGAACGTTCGTGACAATGAAGTATTTACTCCGGTTGATCTGATCAATGCAAGGACACTTTCTTCTGTGATCAATTCATTCTTCGGAACATCACAATTGTCGCAGTTCCTGGATCAGACGAATCCGCTTAGCGAAATAACGCATAAACGTCGTATCTCCGCGCTTGGACCCGGTGGTTTAAGCCGTGAACGTGCAGGTTTTGAAGTTCGTGACGTGCACTATTCGCACTATGGCCGTCTTTGTACGATCGAAACACCGGAAGGTCCGAATATCGGTTTGATTTCTACGCTTTGCGTTCATGCGAAGATCAATGAAATGGGATTTATTGAAACGCCTTACCGCAAGGTGCATGAAGGTAAAGTGGATCTGAAGAAGCTGACTTATCTGAGTGCGGAAGAAGAAGATATTGCCAAGATTGCCCAGGCAAATATTGCCGCTGGATGAAAAAGGAAATTTCGTAGAAGAAAAAATCGTTTCGCGTCAGACGGGTGACTTCCCGATCCTTGACAGGAACGAAGTGGAATATCATGGACGTTGCGCCTAACCAGATTGTTGGTCTAAGTGCATCGCTGATTCCGTTCCTGGAGCATGATGATGCCAACCGTGCATTGATGGGTTCGAACATGCAACGTCAGGCAGTGCCGTTGATTCGTCCGGAAATGCCGATTGTCGGTACAGGGCTTGAAGCAAAAGCTGCCCGCGATGCGCGGATCCAGATCCATTCTGAAGGAGAAGGCGTCGTTGAATTTGTTGATGCAAATGAAATCCATGTTCGTTACGATCGAAATGAAAGACAAAAACTGGTCATCTTTGAAGACGATCTGAAAATATACAAACTGACCAAGTTCATCAAAGACAAACCAGGAGACCTGTATCAACCTGAAGCCGGCGGTCAAGAAAGGCCAGAAAGTGAAGGAAGGCGACTTCCTGACCGAAGGATATGCGGTGCAGGATGGTGAACTGGCGCTGGGCCGAAATCTGAAAGTGGCATTCATGCCATGGAAGGGTTACAACTTTGAGGATGCGATCGTGATCAGTGAAAAAGTGGTAAGAGAAGATTTGTTTACTTCGGTTCATATTTCAGAATATGAACTGGAAGTACGGGATACAAAACTGGGTGAAGAAGAACTGACGCCGGATATTCCCAACGTTTCTGAAGAAGCAACCAAGGATCTCGATGAAAACGGGATCATCCGCGTAGGCGCCCAGATCAAGGAAGGCGATATCCTGATCGGAAAGATCACGCCGAAAGGTGAAAGTGATCCGACACCGGAAGAAAAACTGCTGCGCGCCATCTTTGGCGACAAAGCAGGTGATGCAAAAGATGCTTCGTTGAAGGCGCCCAGTGGTACTGAAGGTGTCGTGATCTCCAAGAAACTGTTCCAGCGCGCCAAGAAAGATAAGAACGCCAAAGTGCGGGAAAAGGCGGCGTTGGAAAAGATCGAAAAAGTGCATGAGAAGAATACGGCAGATCTGATGGAAGTGCTGTTGGGCAAGCTGACAGATGCTGCTGAAAGATCATGTCATCTGCCGGGTGTCAACAATAATTTCGGCGAAGTACAGATCGGAAAGGGTGCGAAGTTCACGGGCAAAAATCTGGGCGGCATCGACTATCTGAATGTCAATCCGCTGGGTTGGACAGGAGATGCGAAGACAGATGATTTGATCAATGTTCTGCTGCACAACTACAATATCAAGTACAACGAAGAACTGGGACGATACAAACGGGAAAAGTTCAATATCTCGATCGGTGATGAATTGCCTGCCGGGGTGTTGAAGCTGGCGAAGGTATATCTTGCCGTCAAGCGTAAGCTGAAAGTGGGTGATAAAATGGCGGGACGTCATGGTAACAAGGGTATCGTCGCCAAAATTGTACGTGCGGAAGATATGCCATTCCTGGAAGACGGAACACCGGTTGATATGGTTCTGAACCCGCTGGGCGTACCTTCCCGTATGAACCTGGGTCAGATTTATGAAACCGTACTGGGATGGGCCGGTGAAAAGTTGGGTGTGAAGTTTGCAACCCCGATTTTTGACGGAGCGTACGGTTGAAGAAATTGCAGAGCATATCTAGCAAAGCAGGATTACCGAGTTTCGGTCATACATATCTGTATGATGGAGAAACAGGAGAACGTTTTGACCAGAAAGCAACAGTAGGTATCATTTATATCATTAAATTGCACCATATGGTGGATGATAAGATGCATGCCCGTAGTATCGGACCATATAGTCTTATTACACAGCAGCCGCTGGGCGGTAAAGCACAGTTTGGCGGCCAGCGTTTTGGTGAAATGGAAGTGTGGGCGCTGGAAGCCTATGGCGCGTCAAATATCCTGCAGGAAATGCTGACGCTTAAGTCGGATGATATCATCGGCCGTGCCAAAACCTATGAGTCGATCGTGAAAGGTGACAATATCCCGAGAGCGGGTATCCCCGAATCCTTCAACGTGCTGGTGCATGAGTTGAGGGGACTGGGACTGGATCTGAAGTTCGATTAGTGAGGGTATAATAATTAGGCTCCGCTAACTGATGAATAAAACGCAAAGCCACTTCGGGAGACCGGGGTGGCTTTTTTAAATTTTTATGTTGATCCTCGGCATTTCGGCTTTTTTTCATGATTCGGCGGCGGCGATCATCCTGGATGGCCGGGTGGTTGCTGCCGCCCAGGAAGAACGTTTCACGCGCGTCAAACATGATGCGGGGTTTCCCGATCAGGCGGTGCGATATTGCCTGGAGGCCGTGGGGGCGAAGGTAGACGAGCTGGATGCGGTGGTCTTTTATGACAAACCGCTCCTGAAGCTGGAGCGGATACTTGGAGTCTTACCATTCGGCGGCGCCAAGGGGATGGGGGGCTTTTTTGCGGTGGATGCCGGTCTGGATGAAGCAGAAGATGATGCTGAAGAAAGTTATCCGGGATCAGCTGGAGGTGATTGGTCCGTATAACCGGCGCAAACTGAAGCTTTTGTTCAGCGAGCATCATCTCGCTCACGCGGCGAGCGCCTTCTATTGCTCGCCCTTCGAGCATGCCGCGATCCTGACGATCGATGGGGTTGGTGAATGGACCACGACTTCGATCGGGGTGGGGAAGGGGAACGGTATCCGGTTCCTGCGGGAGATCCGGTATCCGCATTCGCTGGGGCTGCTCTATTCGGCTTTTACCTATTACTGCGGGTTCAAGGTGAATTCCGGCGAATACAAGCTGATGGGGCTGGCGCCTTATGGGAACGAGGATTCCGGGCGGTACCGGCGAATTCCGGGAGAAGATTTTGCAAAAGCTTATTCGGATTTATGAAGACGGGAGCTTCTTTTTGCATCAGGAATATTTCGATTATTTGCCGGGGCTGCGGATGGCGCGCGACCGGAAATGGGAGGAGCTGTTCGGGCTGCCCCCGCGGAAGCCGGAGAGTGTGATGGAGCAGGGATACTGCGATCTGGCGTTGGCGATCCAGCGGGTCACGGAGGAGGTTATGCTAAAGCTGGCGGCGACGGCGCGACGGCTGACCGGCTGTGACCGGATCGTGCTGGCCGGCGGGGTAGCGCTCAATTGCGTGGCGAATGGGAAGCTGGTGGAGGCGGGGATTTACGAAGACATTTTTATTCAGCCCGCGGCGGGGGATGCGGGTGGGGCGGTAGGGGCGGCGCTGGCGGCGTATCATATTTATTTTGTCAAAGGAGCGGAAGGTTGCAGCGATGGAGCATGCGTACCTGGGGACCGGCATATTCAGCGGAGCGGATCATAAAAGTTTGTTCGGCCGGCGGGTTGGTTGGGGTACGGTATGAATCAGAGAAGGAGCTGGCGCAGGCGGTGGCGGGAGCGCTTGCGGAAGGGCTTATTGTCGGCTGGTACCAGGGACGGATGGAGTTTGGACCGCGGGCATTGGGTCATCGCAGTATCCTGGCTGATCCGCGGGATGCCGGCATGCAGCGGAGGCTGAACTTATCGATCAAGTACCGGGAAGATTTCCGGCCGTTTGCGCCGGTATGCCGGGAAGAAAAGGCAGCCGATTATATCGAGGGGGAGTGGTTTCGCCGTATATGCTGCTGGTTGCGCGGCTGACGAAGCGATGGTATTGCGAATTGCCGAAGGGGTATGCGGCGCTCGGGCCGGCCGAGAAACTGGCGGTACCGCGCAGCCGGTTTCCGGCGATCACGCATGTCGATGGAAGCGCGCGCTGGCAAACGATTTCGAGGCGGGTGAATCCGGGATTGTGGCAGGTATTGGAGGCTTTCGAGGCGCTGACCGGTGAGGGGGTTTTGATCAATACGAGTATGAATGTTCGCGGGGAACCGATCGTTTGTACGCCGGAGGAAGCGTGCGCATGTTTTGCCGGCACGGAGATGGACGTGCTGGTCATGGAGAATATCGTTATCTTTAAACGGGACCAGCGGGCCGCTACGGGGTGGAAACCGAAAGGCGCGGCAGCGTTGGACTAAGTCTTTGTCATCTATGGAGTTCCTGAAGGACCTTTGGTTATTTCTGAAAGAAAGAAAAAAGTGGTGGCTGGTGCCGCTGATCATCCTGATCGTACTCATCGCCGTACTGGTAATGCTGGGAGGGAGCACGGCGCTTGCACCTTTTATCTACACGCTTTTTTGATATGAAGACGGGCTACAAAACGATCGAGACGATGCTGGTGCTGACCACAGCATGTCTGGCGGCGTATGTCATCTGGCATGCGAAGACGGCGCTGTATCTGTCCCTGGGGTTTGGGTTGGTCGGTATCCTGTCGCCATGGATGAGCCGGCTGATCGCACGGGGCTGGATGGGACTGACGCGTGTACTGGGCCGGATCAGCAACGCGGTGCTGTTATCCGTCGTATATTGGCTGATCGTTGTGCCGGTGGCGGTATTCCGGCGGATGCGGAAAAAGGACAAGCTGACCTATTTCGATCAAACGGCTACCAGCAATTTCACTTCCCGTGACCATCCTTTTACGAAGGAGGATCTGGAGAAAATGTGGTAGAATTATTCGGGGAAGATTTTATATTTGATAACACGGTCTTTGCGCTTATGAAAAAATTATACCTAATCTTCTTCATTATCGTCGTAGCTGCCGGTCTGTTCTACCTGGAAGGTCCGGGTAGGAGGTCCGGTACTCACTTTGGGGGCAAACGGAGTAAAGAGATGCCTTTTGAAGAAGATGAAAAAGAAGATGGCGCAAGAGAGGTCCTCAAGCAGGAGATCCTGATGACCAGGGATCCAAAACTGGGGTACGTTCCAACGGAGAGACTATTGGAGTATAAGGAATTCATGAAAAGACACCCCGAGCTCCGCGTCGGTTTGGGCGGCCGGGCTGTAACCACGGATGGGGGCGCCGGCAATAGCCCGGTGCTGTTGGGCGGCACCAATATGGGGCTCACCTGGACGGAAAGAGGTCCGAATAATATTGGTGGCCGTTGCAGGGCCATCCTGGTTGACCGGTCGGATGCGACTGGAAATACAGTCCTGGTCGGGAGTGTCAGCGGGGGTCTCTGGCGAACGACAAATTTTACCGCTACCACTCCTACCTGGACCCAAAATGGCACGGTGTTGGCCAATCTTGCCATCACTGCGCTGGCCCAGGATCCCACCAATCTTAATACGATGTACGCCGGTACGGGGGAAGGCTATTTTAACATCGATGCGATCCGGGGTTTGGGCATTTACAAAAGCACCGACGGCGGGATAACCTGGAGCCTGCTGGCTTCCACCACAACGGGCGGCACCAATGTGAATGACCTTAACTTTATTCAAAAGCTGGCGGTGTACTCCAACGGAGATGTATATGCGGCGGGAATCAGTGCTTCGTTTTGCAATGAGGGGGGAATCTTAAAGTCAACTGACGGTGGGGGCTCCTGGACAAGGGTGGTAGGGAACTATACCGGCTGCGGCTCTTGTTCGTGTGCGTTAAACTTTAACGGCTATGATATTGCCTTCTCTTCGGGCGGGGATATCTATGCATCGGTGATCGATGCGAGTACCGGAGTGGCAAACGGGAAGATCTACAAGTCGCCTGCCGGAGCAACGGTCGGAAACACCGGTACCTGGACGGATGTCACTCCTCCGCCCGGGGGGGCGACCTGGCAGCGTATCCAGCTTGCCTGTTCACCGGCTACGAATAACCGGGTATATGCCTTTTTGCAGGGATCGGGGAATAGTATTGGCGGTATCCGGCGTACGGATAACGGGGGCACCACTTGGACGAATATCAATAACAGCACGGCATGGTGCAGTCAGGGCGTTTCCAGCGGAACCGACTTCGCCAACGGGCAGGCCTGGTATGACCTGACGCTGGCTGTAAACCCGGGTAATGACGCCGTCGTTTATACCGCCGGAGTGGATATGATGACAACGGCCAATAGCGGCACCAGTTGGGCTCAGGTTACGCAGTGGGCGACAGGCTGTGCTTCCCTGCCATATGTGCATGCGGATATCCATAATATTACCTTCATTCCCGGCTCTTCCACCTCTTTTATAGTGGGTTGTGACGGAGGGATTTTTTATACCACGGATGGGGGCAACAGCTTTGTTTCCAAAGATGGCGGGTTGAATGTGACGCAGTACTATGGCGTGGCCCTCCATCCCAGCAGTGGTAGTAATTATATGCTGGGTGGTTCACAGGATAACGGTTCCCACATCTTTAACGGCTCCGGGATCAATTCGGTGAGTTATGCAAGCGGGGGGGACGGCGTCACCTGTTTTATCGACCAATCGAATCCTGCCACCCAGATCACCAGCTATTCCGATGCCACCTATTTTATTTCCCGTGATGGCGGGAACAGCTTTTCGCTTACGTTCAACTCTACGGACGGAAGGTTCCTTAATCCGGCGAGTTATGATAATTCTTTAAAACAGCTTTATTGCGGCAGCAAGGACGAGAAACTTAAAAGGATTGGCAATATCGTGAGCGGGATCGCCCAGCCAGAACGGGACGCAATGTCGGAGGCCGGGTAACCTCTCCTTTGGTTCGGTTCCGTATTGCTCAGGTCAGCGGCGTGCTGACGTCTGGCACCAAGCCGCTGGCGCACCGGATCGTCTTCCTGTGCCGCTACGACCCAACCACCAAGAAGTGGGTCCGGGTCGCGGTCCACCGCACCGGCCCGAACGGCGGTGTGCTGTTCGTCCGCGAACCGTCAAGTACCGCTACCTTTGAGCTGGTGTTCCCGGGAGGACCGTGGTTCACGGGCTCGCACAGCGGCACGGTCACCGTCGCGGTCGCCGGCCAGCCGGGCGGCGCCACCCCGGCGCCCACCGGCGGCACCGCTTCCGCCAGCACCGCGGCGAACCTAACATGATCCGGACGTAATGTGGCACTGCCTGGCCCGTCAGCCGCCTGAGCGCGCTGACGGGCCAGGCGGCGTAGCCTGTCAGCACCCGGCAGCAGCGGATGTGGAAGCCAAGTGAGCGCGATGGGGACCGAAGCGGGCGGCACCGCGGTCGACCATGCCCTCATCCGCGCCAGGTCAGGCGACGAGGCCGGCTTCCTTGTCCTCTGGGACGCGCTGCAGCCGCGGCTGCTGCGGTACCTCCAGGTCATCGGCTGCAACGACGTCGACGACGTCGCCAGCGAGACCTGGCTGCAGGTCATCCGCGACCTGCCCAAGTTCAGGAAGGGCGGCGTGGACGAGTTCCGCGCCTGGCTCTTTACCATCGGACAGGCACCGGGCCATCGACGCCGCGCGAGCACGGCGGCGGTTCCGCGACAAGATACTGGCCATCGAGCCGGTACCGTCCCCGGTGACACCGGGGAACCCGGTCGAAGACGAGGTGCTGCAAAAGCTTTCCACCCGGCAGGCCGTCGCCATGGTCGCGGACTGTCCAGGGACCAGGCCGAGGTGGTGGCGCTGCGCGTGATCGCGGGCCTTGACACTGCAGGCCGTCGCCCGGATCCTGCACAAGTCACCCGGAGCGGTCCGCGTCGCACTGCACCGTGGCCTGCGCACGCTGTCGGATGATCCGCGCATTCACCAGATTGAGGAGGTGGATGAGTGAACACGCCCCGCGAACCAGGCATGGACCAGCTGATCAGTGCGCTGACGGCGGACGGCCGCCCGGACGAGCTGGCCGGCCGCGACGCCGCGCTCGCCGCGTTCCGCGCGGCCGGCCAGCGCGCCGCGACCGAGCCGACGCTCCGGCAGCGCCGGGTCGTTCCCTCTTCGCCGACCGCTGACCGGCTGGTCCGCCGCGGCTTACCGCGATCGCCGCCGCGGCGGCCGTGGTCTTCGCCGCTAGTGGTCACGGCGGCGTACACGCACGCGCTGCCCGGGCCGGTGCAGGATGCCGCGCACATCCGTCTTCGCGCCGCTCGGCGTGCCCGGCGGCCAGCAAGGGTCCTCAGGCACCGCACCGAACCAGGGGCCGGCGGCCATCACCGCCGCTACCCAGCCAGGCGACTGCCCCTCCTGCGCCACGGTGTTCAAGACACCATCGCCGCGATCAGGTAACCACTACATCATCACGTTGAGCGGGGCCGGGTCCGCGTAACCGCTGGCGTGGTTGCCGTGCTGACCGGCCGGGTCGCCCAGTCCGGCAGCCCCGCGGCGGGCGTGCGGGTCGCGCTTGTCGCGCGGACCGCCGCGTCGCCGCAGTGGAGGATCGTGGCCACCGGCGTCACCGGCCCGCGCGGCGGGTTCAGGTTCGTGACCCCGCCGCTGACCGCGAGCGCGGTCTTCCGTGTGGTCGCACCGGACGGCGCGTACAGCGGCCCCGTCAGGATCGCGGTGCCGCGCACACCGCTGCCAGCTGGTACTTGCGTTACGGCTCGCGTCGGCGGCGTCGCATCAGGATGAGCCCCACGGGATGATGACGAGCAGGAACCACGGGATCCAGGCCGCGGCGCCGCCCGCGGCGATGGCGATCACCACCCAGAGCACGACCGCCAGCGCGGTCGCCGATGTCCAGGCGATCCCGGGCACGTCGCGGCGGGCAGAAGCGGCCGTCGTACGCGGGTACCAGCCCCGAGTCCGCCCGAGCCGCCGCGCCGGGTGGGACGGATCCCGGCGGACGGAAGCTGGTAGAGGTCGATCGCGGGCAGGTCGGCGAGCAGCGCGTCGAGCTCACCGAGCGTCCTTGCCTGGAAAACCTGCCAAGGCGGCCCTCGAACTCCTCCGCCGTCAGCCGCCCCACCGCGTGATGCTCACGCAGCAGCTGCGCGGTCCGCTCCCGGTCCGCGTCCGAGGCGCGCAGTCGCGG
This sequence comes from uncultured Chitinophagaceae bacterium, assembly GCA_963846405.1. Taxonomy (GTDB): domain Bacteria; phylum Bacteroidota; class Bacteroidia; order Chitinophagales; family Chitinophagaceae; genus Puia. The sequence goes on from CAWJVU010000003.1 coordinate 848,652, forward strand.
GTCACCCGGCATCGTGCCCGCCGCCGGCGACGGAGATACCGGAACGCTGCAGAGTAAGCCGCACACGTTCTGGGATGGGCTGTCGCCGCCTTTTCCTCCTCGCGCGCGGTGAGCACCCACGGCCCCTCGGCGGTGATGGCCACCGTGTGCTCGAAGTGCGCGGCCCGGGACCCGTCGTTGGTTATCACCGTCCACCCGTCGTCAAGCTCGGTAACCTGCCGTCCGCCCGGGTAATCATCGGCTCGATCGCCAGGGCCATCCCGGCCCGCAGCCGCGGTCCCTGCCCCGGCGGCCCGTAAGTTCCGCACGACCGGATCCATGTGCATCTCAGTCCCAATCCCATGCCCGGTGTACTCGCGGATCAGCCCGTAGCCCCCAGCGCCAAGGACAGACTCCTCGATCGCATGCGACACGTCCCCGAGCCGCTGCCCAGCCACCGCCTGCTCAATCCCCGCCCACATAGACGCCTCGCAAGCGTCAAGCAGCGCCTGATCGGCGGCATCAATAGGGCCAACCCCCACCGACAAGGCAGAGTCCCCGTGCCACCCGTCCAAGATGGCCCCGCAGTCGATGGAGATGATGTCCCCGGCCCTGAGCACCTGCTCCTTGCCAGGGATCCCGTGCACGACCTGCTCGTTCACGGAGGTGCAGATGGAAGCGGGAAACCCGAAGTAGCCCAGGAACGACGGCACGGCCCCCGCAGCCCGGATCTCGCGTTCGGCGATGGAATCAAGCTCGGCGGTCGTGATCCCCGGGCCGCACGGCTTCCTTGAGGACCGTGAGCGTGCGCGCCACGACTTGCCCGGCCGCGTACATGCGCTCAATCTGCTCGGGCGATTTGACCTGAATCGCCGGGTTCTTTTCGCAGCCGCATGTCGTCATCCTCCGCCTACAACGGTATCCACCGAGCGTCCACCGCGACCGTGACAGGGCGCAGCTTGTCTCGTCAGCCCACGTAAGGCTGCAGCGCGGAGAGCGCGCGATCCGTGACCTCTTCGACCGGCCCGGTAGCGTCGATCCCGACCAGGATCCCCTCGTCCGCGTAGAACTCGATCAGCGGCGACGTCTGCGCGAGTACACCTCGAGGCGGTGGCGGATGACCTCTTCCTTGTCATCGTCGCGCTGGAACAGCTCACCGCCGCAGTCGTCGCAGTTCCCCGGTTGCGACGGCGGCTCGTAGAGCACGTGCCAGACCCGCTGGCAGCGCCGGCAGGTGCGCCCCGCCGGACAGCCGGCGGACGACTTCGTCCTCGTCGACGACGAGCTCGAGCACGACCGTCAGCTTCTGGTCCAGCTCGGCAAGGATCTTCTTGAGCGTGTCGGCCTGCGGCACGTTCCGCGGGAAGCCGTCGAGCAGGAAGCCCGCCTTCGCGTCCGCCTCGGCAAGCCGGTCGCGGACCATCGCCACGGTGACCTCGTCAGGGAACGAGGTCACCGCGGTCCATGTACTCCTTGGCCTTGACGCCGAGCTCGGTGTTGTTCGTGACGTTGTACCGGAAGATGTCACCTGTCGATATGCGCGGCGAGGGTGTGCGGCGCGTCGGCGCGCATCACCTCGAAGACTTTTTCGAGGGGCATCGAATCGCGGTACGGGCGCTTGGCGTGTAGGGCGTCGTAAACGTCGGCCACGGCCAGGATGCGCGCGGGCAGCGAGAGTTGATCCGCGGTATAGCCGCGCCAGTAGCCGGAACCATCGAGTCGCTCGTGATGCGAGGCGGCATCTTCGCTCACGCTCGCAAATCCAGGAATCCTCTTCAAAATTTCAAAGGTGTAAAACGGATGATCCTTAACAACTTTCCATTCATCGGAAGTGAGTTTGGCGGGCTTTTCCAAAATTGCATTTGAGACGCCCAATTTCCCGATGTCGTGTAGCAGCGCGGCGCGCCGGAGCAGTTTCATTTCGCGCGGGTTCATGCCAAGCCAGCAGCCGATTTCGGTGGCGGCATCCGCAACGCCATTGGAATGGCGATAGGTGAAAGGCGATTTCGCGTCGATGATGTCCGCGAACGCGAGGCAAATGCTGTCTATGGATTCTTCGCTGGCCCTCATCTGGCGCTGCTCGGGTTCGAGGGCGTGGACTTTGGCCATCAGATCCGCATCGTTCAGGCCGGTCCAGAGCGCGCCACTGTTTGCCAGCGAGGCGGCAGCACGGACCAACTCCGGATCGAACCAGCGGCCGCTCCGGCGCTGCGCTGCGTCAATCGCGGCACCTGGGCCGCGCGCCGTGAGGAAAACGTCGAGCGTCTGGGAAAGATTCGCAATACGCGAAAAAATAGGAATTTCCTGTCCATGCAATCCGAGAGGATATCCGCGGCCGTTCCAGTGCTCGTCCAAACTGTAAATGCCGGCGGCGACAGCATCCGAAAATCCCAGCTGGCGCGCGATATACGAACCGCGCTCGCAACGAATCTTCACGAGGTCGCAGGAATCCTGCTGCTGCGTTGAGGCAACCTGGAAGAGTTTTCGCATCCGATCGAGAAAGGGCATGCCCGTGCCGACATGCGTCAGGGCGTAGTTCAGACTCTCCCAGCCTACCTTCGTCCAATCGGTTGTCTTCACGTCATGCTTGGCGCGAATTTCGTCCGTATTGAGAATGTGAAACAAGCGGGAAGAATTGCTGCTGCAGCCGGAATCTTTCAAGAGAAGCGCGTAGTAGAGATCGGCCTGATCGCTTGCCGACATAACCGATTTGGCGCGCGATGCGCATTCCGATCGCAGGTCCGCACGGAATGCCCCATTGGCTGGCCTTCTGTAAGGTCAAGCGCGTAAGAAAGCGACGAAATGATCTCGGACATTCGGAATGAGGAGGGCAGCTCATTGTTTTCGGCTTTGGAAAACGGATCTTGTTCGTGACTGTCACCCACCGGAGGCAGACATCTGCAGAATGCCAATAGACGCGTTGTAGTTGATGGTTCTCGCAAAGCCAAGATAGAGCCGTGAACCATCGGTACCGACCAGAGCCTTCGGCAGACCGTCGTGGGTTAGCTGGATGTAGTTTGAGACCCTCGGCGCGGGTCGGGGGACTTGTGAGCAAAAACGCCAGGAGCGCCGCCGCAATGATCAGCAGCCCCGAGAGCGCGAGGAACCATCGCAGCGTCAGATGCGGCTTAACCGCCCCGGGCTGTCCGGCAAATGAGGCGCGGATCCATTGGCACCCCGGGAAGAACCCTCCAACTCTCCTACTTCTCAAGGTGAACGCGCCAATGATTCTCTGGCCCGTCCGCAGACGCACCATCGACCTCCTCAGCCGGGTTGCGCTGCAGTCTCCTTAAGTCAGCGCGGATCCCTCCACGCGTGCTGGAAGCGAAGTTCCCGGTCTTTTTGAAGGCACTTGTCAATGATTCTTACCAATCCATCGGGAATCTCGGGATTCAGCTCTGCCGAAGCAACGGGGGACTGCTGAACGATGGAAATCAGTAGCTCTCCGGTCGAGTCTCCGG
>CAWJVU010000004.1:0-134496 GCA_963846405.1 uncultured Chitinophagaceae bacterium
TCTCCCTGGTGGCCTACGCCGTGCAGCATCGTCAGGCCGATATCATTACGGAACTCGATCACCCAAAGACAGCATCGCCCGGCTGATCTCGGCGCGGATCGGATCGATCTATTCCTATTACCAGTCGCCGCCCGGTCACACGCTGACGGACGTTATCATTTCCAACAATACACCAGAAGTCATTGCTTCGGGAGCGGATCTCTACAACCTGGTATATGCGCGGGTGGGTGAGGGGCCGCAATATCCCGGCGCTGATCTTGCCAGTGACTTCTACAAGCGAAACATGCGGATCTATACCAATATCCTCCGGCAGATCGATGTTGCTCATGATAAGGCGATCCTGATTTATATTGGTTCGGGGCATGTCTCCTTTCTAAAGCAGATCTTCTCTTCCAGCTTGTTGTTCGAGGTGGAGGATATTATTCCTTTATTGAAGGAGGAGTAAAGCGACAGAAAAGGCCCGTAAGGAATGCTTACGGGCCTTTCAGAAAGATGATTGGCGTTAGAATGCCTTCTTATCCTTGCCGGTCAACTGCATCGGGTTGTTGGCCTGGGGAATGGACGCGGGGCCTGTTGTCTGGCCTTGAAGACCTCGAATTTGCTTTCCGTCTTGACAACGGGCCAGCTGTTGTTGCTTTCGTCGATATCGGCGGTTTCGCGGTAGGGGTCCAGTTTGATGCTGGCGACCTCTTTGTCCTTGGCGAAGACCTTGGTGACGTGGTTTTCATTTTTCCGCCAGATCTGGGCGGGGATGCGTTCGATTTCCTTGGTGCCGTCCTTATAGGTCCACTCGATGATGATCGGCATGACGAGGCCGCCTTTATTGCTGAACTGCAGTTCGTAGAATTGTTTGGACTTGATCTTTTCCCGGGTGGCGTCGTCCATCGGCTCGTCCGGCTGCGTGCACGCGGCCCATGGCGACGCCTTCGATATGCTGCGGATATTTGGTCGTGTCATAGGGGATCAGGCCGCGGGTATATTTCCAATAAAAATCGTGCAGGGAAGTATCGGCGTCGGTTGGGAAGTGGATGCTCTTGTCTTCCCGGTTGCGTTCCTTGGAGACATCCGTGGGGAATTTGCCGTCGGGCAGCGGTTTGTCGATGCTGGCCATGACAGTCGTATCTCTTCTGCGCGGGCAGTCGTCGAAGTCGGGGACCAGGTGTTTGACGCTGTCGAGGGAGATATCCACGGGTTCGATGCCGTAGAACCAGCCGCGCCAGAACCAGTCGAGATTTTCCGCGCTGGCGTCATCCATCGTCCGGAAGAAGTCGGCCGGCGTGGGATGTTTGAAGGCCCAGCGGCGGGCATATTCCTTAAACGCATAATCGAAAAGCTCGCGGCCCATGATGGTTTCACGAAGGATGTTGAGGGCGGTAGCGGGTTTGGTATAGGCGTTCGGGCCGAAGTTGACGATATTTTCCGAATTGGTCATGATCGGCTCCAGCTGGTCTTTCGGCAGCTTCATATAATCTACGATGGCCCAGGCCGGGCCTTTGCCGCGACGGGGAAATGGTTATCCCAGAGTTCTTCGGTCAGGTATTCCACGAAGGAGTTGAGGCCTTCGTCCATCCAGGTCCACTGGCGTTCGTCGCTATTGACGATCATCGGGAAGAAGTTGTGGCCTACTTCATGGATAACGACACCCAGCATTCCGTATTTGGTTGCTTCGCTGTAGGTGCCGTCTTTTTCGGTCCGGCCGAAATTGAAGCAGATCATCGGGTATTCCATCCCGTTAGATGCCTCCACGCTTTGCGCAACGGGGTAAGGGAAGGGGATGGTGAAATGGGAATAGGTTTTGATGGTATGGGCGACGACTTTGGTCGAGAAGCGGCGGTAGAGGCTGTAGGCTTCCTTGCCATAGTAGCTCATGCACATCACCTTTTTGCCTTCTACATAGGCCGGCATGGCGTCCATGACGAATTTGCGGGAGGAGCCCCAGGCGAAGTCGCGGACGTTATCGGCTTTGAAGATCCAGGTCTTTTTGGCCTTGTTCTTTTTCACTTCGGATGCTTTGGCTTCGGCCAGCGTAACGATCTCTACGGGTTCCTTTGCCGTCTGGGCCTGTGTGCCAGCGGGCGTATTGGGCAGGGGTCAGCACCTGCTGATAGTTCTGGCACTGGCCGGTGGCGCCGATGACATGATCGGCGGGTACGGTCATTTTCACGTTGAAATTACCAAAGGTCAGGGCAAATTCGCCGCGGCCGGTGAACTGGTTGTTCTGCCAGCCCTGGAAATCGCTGTAAACGCAAAGGCGGGGATACCATTGGGTCATGGTGAACAGGTAATTGCCGTCTTCGGGGAAGTATTCATAGCCGCCGCGGCCGCCGACGGTCTTGCGGTCGGTGATCTTATAATTCCAGTCGATTTTGAAAACGAATTTCTGACCGGGTTTTAGGGGCGCTGGCAGTTCCACCCGCATCATGGTCTTGTTGATGGTATAATGGAGGGGTTTACCCAGGGCATCGGTCATGTTGAGGATATGGTCCCCGATAGTCATTGGGCTCCGTTTCGCTTTCCACCCGGTCCGAGCATCTGGTCGCTGACAACGTGGGGCAGCGAGCTGCCGTCCTGGTAGTTGGCGTTGTATTTGGAACTGTGCTGATTTTCGTCCAGCTGCATCCAGAGATAGGTCAGCTCGTTGGGAGAGTTGTTGAAATAGGTGATGGTTTCCGAGCCGGTGAGCAGCAGTTTGTCCTCATCCAGGTCGCAGGTGATGTCGTAGTCGCAGCGTTGTTGCCAGTACTTGGGGCCCGGTGCGCCGCTGGCGGTGCGATATTCGTTCGGGGTCGGGAGGATGGTTCCCAGCGCTTCGAATTTGTTGCCATGGTTGGATGTCGGGTTGTTTTGAATATCCTGGGCGTGGCAGACAGGAAGCCAACTGTACAGCAAGCGATAGTGAATCGAATTAGGAGCCGGGCTCCTCCCGGTTTAAGCAGTAACTTACTCATGTGTTGGTTTTATGTGATATATTGAAGGAACTAATACCGGGCCAGCGGTCGACCGCCATTTTCAGCGAAGCGATCAGCACCAGGGTGGAGACACCCCAGACCCACCATATTCGCTTAAGTCGGATCAACTGTACGAAAATAAAGGAAATTGCCAGAATGATGGCTACAACCAGCAGTTGGGCGGCTTCGATGCCGAGGTTAAAGGCGAACAAGTGGAGCAGCAGGCCTTCGCGGCCCTCCAGGCTCAGGAAGGTGCTGGCGAAAGCCAGACCGTGGATAAGACCGAAGAAAAGCGCAAAGAAATAGATCAGGGGCAGGCGGGAGGGGTGTTCGACCTGTCCGGCCCGCTGGAAAAGATTGTTGCAGGCGGTTGCCACGATGGTGAGGGGGATCAGGAATTCGATCAGCCGGGTGTTGATATGCACCAGGTGAAGGGCGCTGAGGGCCAGGGTAATGCGAGTGGCCGATGGTAAAGGCGGTGACCAGTACGACGACTTTCCTCCAGTCTTTATCAGGTACCGCAGGCAAAGGGCCGCCACGAAGAGGATATGGTCCATGGCCTCCCACGTCGAGAATATGTTCCGTTCCCAATCTGAAGTAGAGCTTGAAATCTCTGCATATTGGACAGAAATTGAAATGGGCCCGCCCGGGTTTGTAAAATTATTCAGACTTTTGTAGTACAAAAATTTACTTTTTAAATGGCTGGATGTATAGATAAGTGGTTGTTTGCTAAGATTTCCGCTGTATTAGTGGTGGTTCCGCTGGTTTCTGCCTTCATGCCGCGTGCTGTTTCGCACCCCCTTTATATCTCGGTGACGGAGATCAATCACAACCCCAAGGACAAAATATTGGAGATCAGCTGCAAGATCTTTACGAACGATTTCGAGGCGGTATTGGAGAAGATGGCCGGCGCAAAAGTGGATCTTTCGTCGGTGAAGGATACGGCAGCATCAGATAAACTGATTGCGGCTTACGTGGAACGTCATCTGCGGTTAAAAGTGGACGGGAAGCCGGTGCAGCTGCATTTTGTCGGCAGTGAAAATGAGGATGATGGTACCTGGAGCTATTTCCAGGTCAATGATGTGCCGACGGTGAAACGGATCGATGCCTTCAATGAGCTATTGTATGACGGCTTCCACGCAGCAGATCAATATCATGCATGTGACGGTTGGAGGGCAGCGGCAAAGCACGCGGCTGGATTGTCCGGCTGCCAATGCCAGTTTTCAATTCTAACCGGCGTCTTCGGCGCGTAATTCCGCCTTAAGTTCGGGAGAAAGGGTCACAAGGACCTTGTCGATACGAGCGGCATCCATATCGATGATCTCGAAAGTAATGCCGCGCCACGCGAGCTTTTCGCCGCTAGCGGGGATATGTTCCAGCTGATTCAGGATAAAGCCCGCCAGGGTATCGAACTCGTGATCGCCTTCGTTCATCCATTCGGTCTTATGGAAATGGGAGAGGAAATCGTAGAAAGGCATCTGGGCGTCGACGAGGTAGCTGCCGTCTTCTCTTTTGCGGATCTCGTAGTCCTGGACGTCGGGCTGGGTAATTTCGCCGACGATCGCTTCCAGGATATCGTTGAGCGTGATCAGGCCGAGCAGGCTGCCGTACTCATCGACGATGAAGCAGCAATGGATCTTGGATTGCTTAAACTTCTCCAGCACCATATAGGCCGTATTATTTTCCGGAACGAATAGGGCGGGGGTCATGATGTCTTTGAAGAGAACATGGTCGGGCGGTCACATAGAGGTCTTTGATCGTGACCATGCCTTTGATATTGTCGATCTCGCCGTCGCAGATCGGATAGACGGAATGGGGCTCACGGACGATCTTTTCCTTCATGGTCTCTTCGTTCTCGTTGAGCTCGAACCAGATGATATCGCTCCGGTGGGTCATCAGGGAGGTGATGTTCCGGTCACCGAGATGAAAGACGCGTTCGATGATCTCCTGTTCGGCTTCCTCGATGGTGCCTTGTTCGGTGCCTTCGTTGATGATGGCCTTGATTTCGTCTTCGGTGACGGCGCTGTCCTGAGAAGGACTGATCGGAAATAATTTGAAGAAAAGGTTGCTGGTGTTGTTGAGCAGCCAGACGAGCGGATGGGTGATCAGCGACAGGATCCTGACGGGCCGGGCGACGAGACGGGCGATCTGTTCGGCCCGCAGCAGGCCGATCCGTTTGGGGATCAGTTCGCCGAAGATGATGGACGCGAGGGTGACGAAGATGAGGATCAGTGCCGTAGAAATATCGGCGGCATAGTGGCGGAGATAGGGGATTTTTTCGAGGTAAGGCTGCAGGTCGGCGCTGAATTTTTCGCCGGAGTAGAAGCCGGTCAGGATCGCGATCAGGGTGATGCCGATCTGAGCAGTGGACAGGAAGAGTTCGGGATGTTCCGACAGTTGGAGGGCGGAGCGGGCTTTTTCATCGCCGTCGTTGGCCAGTGTTTCCAGCCGGCTTTTCCGCGCCGACACGAGGGAAATCTCTGCCATGACGAACAGGCCGTTCAGAAAGATCAGGAAAATCAGGATGATCAGCTCAAGCATGGGATGGCGTGTTGGGTTGTAAATGAAGCGTGCCGGCCTGGAACCGGAAGACGCGGCTGGTCAGCCAGCCAATCAGCGAGCCCAGGATTCCGCCGCAGATGACGTCCAGCGGGTAATGGACGCCGACATAGACCTGCGCGTAGGAAATGATAAATGCCCACAGCAGGACGAGGGCCCACCAGCGGCTGACCGGCCGGAGTGTCCGGTAGATAAAAACGGCCATCGCGAAATGATTGCAGGCATGGGAAGAAGTGAAGCTGGAACTAGATGGGGCAATAGTTGGCCAGAAAGTGGATCGAGTCGGCCCAGAAGGGATTGCCGCAGGGGCGGAGGCGGTAGACGAGATGATCCTTGATCAGGTGGCTGCTGATGAGATCGCTGATGATGACGGTCATGACCAGGTAGAGGGACCATAGCCAGCCTTTTTTGCGAAAGTTCATGGTCATGAAGACCAGTAGGAACAAGTAGAAAGGAACCCAGAATTCCGCTTCCCGGACAAAGAGGAGGACATTATCCAGAAAAGGGCAGGTCCATCTCTGGTTGATATGGGAAAAGAGCCAGTAGTCACCCTGTAAGATCTTGTGTAAGAAACCCGGATGAGCACCGGCATCGAGTAAAATCATGGTTTCAATATAATTGATCTAATTTTACGCCCCTCAACGGGCCGGATGACGTTTCGACGGGCTCTCCGGCGCACGTAATTAAACGAAATGGACATGTTAAACAGATCGGCGACAAATTTACCAAATATACCAAAAACGGTGCGTTTGGTTTTTTCTATCGGCATTATTTTTTTGTTGATCATGAGCTTGTTACGGCTGGCGCTATTTATCGTTTTCCCGTCGCAGGGGCATTCGTTCGTGTCGCTTCTCCCTGCTTCTGGCTGGGTATCCGTTATGATCTACGATATGCGGGTATTCTACTGATGTTTCTGCTGATCACGGGAAGTCTGCTTCTTCCTGGATCCTTTCCGACGGCCTGCCGGGCGGCGCTGGCTGTTACTTCGTGGTGTCGCTGGCCGCGTTGCTGGTTGGTTTTCTTCTATTGCGTGGATTTTGCGCATTACGCATATCTGTCCCAACGGTTAAGTGCCAGCGTTCTGAATTATCTGACCGATACGGGGATTTCGGCCGGCCTGGTCTGGCAGACCTATCCGGTGCTTCGCATTTTGCTGATATTGATCGCCGGTACTTGGCTGATCCGCCGGGTCGTCAAAATGGTATTTCGAGCGGATCCGGCAGAGGGAGAGCGTGGCCGATTGCACGCGGCGGCGCGGACAGCCTGGTTCGTCGCGGCGTTTCCTGCTTATGGGATTGGGCATTTTCGGCCGGGTCGGGCAATATCCGCTTCGTTGGAGTGATGCGTTCAGTGAAGGCGGCGACTATCAGGCCAATCTTTCTCTGAATCCTTTCCAGTCTTTCTTCAGCAGTCTGAAGTTCCGGCATACTACGTATGATGCGGCCAAAGTAAAGGCGGCGTATCCCGTTCTGGCGCCCTATTTTGGCTGGGACAGCGGTTATGTTCGCGCGTATGCGGGATCGCCGGGTCCGAAGCCGAATGTGATCGTCGTGATCTGTGAATCGTTCAGTGGGTATAAAAGTTCGATGTGGGGGAACCCCTTAAACACAACACCCTTCTTTGACAGCTTATGCCGGATCGGGTCTCTTTTTCGATCATTGCTTCACGCCGAGTTATGGAACGGCCAGAGGGGTATGGGCGGTGCTGACGGGCATTCCGGATGTGGCGCCGGCAACGAGCACATCCAGCCGCAATCCTGCAGCGGTCGATCAGCATACGATCATCAATGATTTCGAAGGGTATAACAAATTTTATTTCCTGGGCGGAAGTACAAGCTGGGCAAATATCCGCGGATTATTGACCAATAATATCCAGGATCTTCATCTTTATGAACAAGACGATTATCAGTCGCCCAAAGTGGATGTCTGGGGAATCAGCGACAAGAATCTTTTCCTGGAGGCCACCAAGGTATTGCAGCGACAGCAGGGGCCCTTTTTTGCGGTTATCCAGACGGCTGACAATCATCGGCCGTATACGATTCCCAAGGAGGACCGGGACGAATTTCATTCCGTCCGGGTATCCCAGGATTCGCTGCAGAAATGCGGTTTTGCCAGCAATGAGGAGATGAATGCTTTCCGGTACACGGATTTTGGCTATCGTACTTTTATTGAGGCGGCGTCCAAGGAGAGTTTCTTCCGAAATACGATCTTTCTTTTCGTCGGGGATCATGGGATACCCGGGGATGCGGGGGATATGTTCCCCCGGGCCTGGACAGCGGACAGGTTGACGGCCGAGCATGTGCCGTTGCTGGTGTATGCGCCGGGAATGGCCGGCGGGCGCCGGTTTTCCGTTGATTGTTCGCAGGTAGATATTTTACCGACGCTGGCGGGGCTTTGTCATATTTCTTATCGGAATACGACACTGGGCCGGGATTTATTTGATACCGTACACAACCGGGGAAAGGGAATGGCGTTTATATACGATCCGGACCAGGCGTATATCGGGGTGGTGAGCAGCGGATATTTCTATCGTCGGGGCTTGATCACCGGAAAAGAGGAGATGGTGTCGGTGCTGGGCAACGATCCGGTACCTGCGGAAGCGGCTCGGGGACCGGTGCGGCAGGAACTCTCGGAGCTGGCGGAAGGGATGTATGAAACGTCGCGATATATGTTGCTGAAGAATAAGAAAAAGTAAATATCCGGAGGATAAAATCAAGCATGGAGGGGGGAAATACTATTGTTTGGTCGTCGTGCAGAAGGTATCTTTGTAATAGAAAAAAATGCGTGGCGGACGGGCTCCGGCGCTCCAAGATATCCGGTTAAACCCTATTCTATTGCATTGACCGCTTCCGTTCTTGGAAGCGGTATTTTTTTCAGCTGGTTCTGCACTGTTATTTTGTAGGACGCCGGAGGCTGGAAAACCTTATTTTTGCAGCCATGAACCTGGGCGGAGTCCGATTCGCATTGACATCTAAAACAAGCATTTTGTGGCATTGATAAAGAGTATCTCCGGTATCAGGGGGACGATTGGAGGTAAGCCGGGGGAAAACCTGTCTCCGTTGGATATCGTAAAGTTCACGGCGGCTTATGGCAGCAGGATCCTGCAAATGAATAAGGGAAAGAAGATCGTGGTGGGCAGGGATGGGCGGATCAGCGGAGAAATGGTAAACGCATTGGTGGTCAGTACGTTACGAGGGCTTGGCCTGGATGTGATCGATCTCGGGCTTTCCACCACGCCAACGGTTGAGCTGGCGGTAACCGGCGAAAAGGCGGCCGGCGGGATCATTCTGACGGCAAGTCACAACCCTCAGGAATGGAATGCGTTGAAGTTGTTGAATGCGGAAGGTGAATTCGTGAGTGCCGCAGGAAGGGGCCGCTATTCTGGAAAGAGCGCAGAAGGAAGACTTTGTTTTTGCCCCGGTTGACCGTCTTGGAGAATATCGGGTTTCGGGTGACTGGCTTGGACGGCATGTCGATGCGGTGGTCGTTATCCGCTGGTGGATGTGACAGTCGATCCGCGCACGAAAGTTCAAGGTTGTGGTGGATGTGATCAATTCTACCGGGTGCTACTTTTCATTCCGCCGCTGCTTAAGGCACTTGGGTGTGGAGGAGGTGCTGCTGCTGAATGAAGAGGTCAATGGCCGGTTTGCGCATAATCCCGAGCCGTTGCCGGAGAACCTGGCGGGGTTGAGTGCGATGGTGAAGAAGTCGAGGGCCGATCTTGGGGATAGCGGTGGACCCGGATGTGGACCGGCTTTGTTTTGTTTGCGAGGATGGCAGCATGTTCGGGGAAGAATATACGCTGGTGGCGGTGGCAGATTATGTATTGAGTCAGCCGTCCGGGGAATACGGTCAGCAATATGAGCAGTACCAAGGCGCTGAAGGAGATCACGATGGCGCATGGCGGCAGGTATTTTCCTTCGGCGGTCGGCGAGGTCAATGTCGTCGCCGCGATGAAGGCGGTAGATGCGGTGATCGGGGGAGAGGGGAATGGCGGCATCATCGTTCCGGACCTGCATTATGGCCGGGATGCGTTGATCGGGATCGGGCTTTTCCTCAGCGCCTTGTCGCATCATAAAGGCGGGGCAAAGTCGCTGCGGAAAAAATATCCGGATTATTTTATCTCCAAGAATAAGATCGAGCTACGACAGGGGATCGATGTGCCGGCCGTTCTGGAAAAGATCAAAAAGAAATATAAGAATCATCCGGTCAATACGGAAGATGGGCTCAAGATAGAGTTCGACAATGATTGGGTGCATCTTCGTTCGTCCAATACCGAGCCGATCATCCGGATCTATGCGGAAAGCAATTTCGAGACGACGGCGAATAATATTGCGCTTCGACTGATGCAGGATATCAAGGAGGCGATTGCGCCGTAGTCTCGATGGAACGTCAGGCGGGGAATAACTATGGAACAGAATCTATTTCGACAATGCGGCTACGACCGGACTCGATCCGCAGGTACTGGAGGTGATGATGCCTTATCTGACCGAGAAATTCGGAAATCCTTCGTCTATCTATTCTTACGGGCGGGAGTCGCGGCTGGCGATCGAGAATGCCCGGAAATCGGTGGCCAAGATTCTTCATGCGCATCCGGCGGAGATATTCTTTACTTCCGGCGGAACGGAAAGCTCGAATACGGCGATCACCGCGGCGGTTCGGGATCTGGGCTGCACCCATATCATCACTTCGCCGCTGGAGCATCATGCTACGCTTCATACGGTAGAGCATCTGCACAAGCGCGGGGAGGCGTCGTTGAGCTATGTGCATGTGCTGCCCAACGGGCATATCGACCAGGAGGATCTGGAGCGGCAACTGGCGACCGGTCCGGAAAAGACGCTGGTCACGCTGATGCACGCCAACAATGAGATCGGGAATATCCTGGATATTCAGTCGGTGGGGGAGCTGTGTAAGCTATACGGTGCGGTTTTTCATTCCGATACGGTGCAGACCGTCGGGCATTTTCCGTTCGATCTGCGGAATACACCGGTCCACTTTATCACGGGCGCCAGTCACAAATTCCATGGACCAAAGGGAGTGGGGTTGCTTGTATATCAATGAGAATGTCCGGATCCATCCCTATATTCATGGAGGTGCGCAGGAGCGCAATATGCGGGCGGGGACCGAGAATGTCTATGGTATCGTGGGTTTTGCCCGGGCGCTGGAGTTGGCGACGGCGGGTTATGAGGCGGACAGCGCATATATAAAGGGTTTGAAAGTGTATATGATGGAGCAGCTGAAACGAGCAGTTGAAGGGGATCTCGTTCAACGGCGACCCGCTTGGCCGAAGTCTGTATACGGTGCTCAGTGTATCATTTCCCAAAACGGAAAAGTCTGAAATGCTGCTGTTCAACCTGGACATCCACCATATCTGTGCTTCGGGCGGCAGTGCCTGCACCAGCGGGGCGGAGCAGGGTTCGCATGTGATCCGGGCCATCAACAACAATCCCAACCAGGTTACGGTCCGGTTCTCGTTCAGCAGGCACAATACGCGCGAGCAGGTGGACATGGTGGTGGCCAAGCTGAAAGAACTGATCTAAACGATATGAGGTATGTCATCGGCATCGATATCGGAACGACCAATACCAAGGCCGTTGCATTTACTGCGAGCGGCGCCGTGCTGGCAAGCGCCGGTGCCGGTTATCCGGTATTTACGGATGGCGAGGGGCGGCATGAATTGGACCCGGACCAATTGATGGAAGCGGTGTTGTCGGCATTGAGGCGGTTTGAACCGGGTGGCAGAAGCGGGAAGAGCGAACCGGCGGCGGTCAGTTTTAGTTGTGCTTTTCATAGTCTGCTTGCGGTCGATGGGCAGGGCAAGCCGCTTACGCGGGCGATGACCTGGGCCGATCTGCGGCCTTCGGCGGCGGCAAAAGCGTTAAGGGGCAGTGAAGCGGGGCGGCGGATCTATCAGCATACGGGCACGCCGATCCATGCCATGTCTCCGTTATGCAAATTGTTATGGTTGAAAGAGCACGAGCCGGCTATTTTTCAAGCGGGCGTCGAGGTTTATCGGGATCAAGGAATATATCTGGTGGCGGTTGACGCGAAAGTACCAGGTGGATCATAGTATTGCTTCTGCTACGGGGTTATTCGATATCCGCCGGCTGGAATGGTATCCGGAGTCGCTGGCTTTGGCCGGGATCGATGCGGGCAGGCTTTCCGAGCCGGTGCCTTGCACGCATATGGAGAGTAACGCGGTCAAATTTTCGGCTTCATGATGATCGGCGGCGGTGACGGCAGTCTGGCCAACCTCGGCAGCGGAGCGGTTCGGCCGGGGGAAACAGCGTTGACGATCGGCACCAGCGGGGCGATACGAATGACTACCGGCGATGCCGGAGGATGACCCGGAGGGGAGGAGTCTTCAATTATATTTTGTCGCCGAAGCGGTATATGCCTGCGGGGGCGCTACCAACAATGGCGGGAATGTGCTGCAATGGCTGTTCGAAAATGTTTTGAGGGTGGGGGAGATGAGGAGGAATGGCAGCGGCGGGTAACAGAAGCGGATGAGGTGCCACCAGGGTGCGAAGGGCTGATCTTTCTACCCTATCTTCAGGGCGAACGCGCGCCGGTTTGGGATGCGGACGCCAGAGGTGTTTTTTTCGGAGTGCGGTCTGTTCACGACCACCGGCATTTTACCCGGGCTTGCCTGGAAGGCGTCAGCTATTCGCTTGTTTCAGATCGGCGATTCGTTGGCCGAAACTATCGGGCCGATTGCGCGGATCTATGCCAGCGGCGGATTTACGCGATCTGATATGTGGCTGCAGATGATCGCCGATGTTTTGATAAAGAAAGTCGAGCTTAGCGGGGCATGGCGGATGCCTCGGCGATCGGGGCCGCGATTATGGGGTTTCTCGCCTTGGGGCTGATCGATGACCTGGACGCAGCAAAAACCTGATCCAGGTAGTACGGACATATAAGCCCAATGCGGCACGGCATGCCATTTACCAGGAGAATTTCCGGATATTTGCGCAGTTATATGGGCGGTTGCAGGACCTGATGGACGTACGAGTCGCGTTAGCGCCCTTTGACAAGGTCGCGGGGCAAGATGCCGAATTCCTTTCTGAACGCTTTGGCGAAATGGCTGAGGTTGGAGAAGCCGATCTCGCTTCCGGCTTGTTTGATGCTCACCTGACCATTGATCAACAGTTCACTGGCGCGTTGCAATCGGCTCTTGTTATAATAGTCGTAGAGCGTATGCCCATATACCTGCTTGAAGAGGTTCTTTAGTTTACTCGTGCTCATGAACACTTCATGGGCCAGTGATTCGAGCGAGGGAAACCCTTCAGGCGGCTGCTGAGGATCTGTTCGATATGCTGCATGCTTTCCAGGTCCGTCTTCTTGACGGTGCGCGGAAGTGTCGCCTGTTCCTGGCGGAGGAAAGAGTGGAGCGATCTTTCGATCAGGTGGATGACGCTGCTGAGACGTCTGATCTGGCTGACGGGATCGTTGTCTTTTATTTCAAACAGTTCCTTCAGCATGGTGCGATGGGTCAGGTTGATGAACAGCGGGTTGTCACTGCCGCTATTCGCCTTGGCAAAGGCGGCCAGTTTTTCGTACAGGTCAACCGGGAGATATTGCATCGCCAATTCGTGCGAGCAGCAGATCAACAATCTTTTGACCGTGGTTCCCGCGGTACAGGCGCAGACCGGCGGGATTGCCGGTTTCGGTCAGGAAGATATCGTTTCGGAACCAGGGCTTTTTATCCGTAAGTGGCAGCGGAGGGAGTCCGATGAGGGAATCCTTAATGGTCTCCACCTGGTTAAAAGAAATCATAAAGCCTGCGGAGCCGGATTCACGGCGCCATTCCAGATCGGCGAACAATTTAAAATTCATGATGGCATAAGAGAAATGCGCGTTTACATTTCGAGCCAGGATGACCCCTTCTCCGAGCTTTGCAGGGATGGCAAGGGTACGATCGTTGAGGGTGGCGTCCAGCTTTGTGGCGAGCCCGGCGAGCCATTTTTCAAAATCTTCCAGATGGAAAGAATACATTACCATAGTCAACTGTTTTTAGATTATATTCAAAGGAAGCAGCAACACAATTCTCATCGGCAACAGTCGCGGTTGGGAAAGTGGGATGGATGGTGCAAAAGCGCAAAATTATGCCAAAATGTGGTCAAAGAGTTATCTGCTTCGATCCTTTTAGTAGCCGTAAAGGCTATTTAACACTTCATTTTGCGAAATTAGTTACCGAACTGGACATAGTCCAGTTCGATCGTCCGCCCGAAGGGCGGAGGATCAGACATTTATGACGTGCCATCAAAAAATTATTTTTTCCCCAATTTTTTGTCGGCATCCGAACTCTTAAGAATATCCCGGGGTAATACACCAAATTCCTTCTTAACGGCTTTGGCAAAGTTGCTAAGATTGGAAAATCCAATATTGACCCCCACCTGTTTAACGGAGAAATTACCGGTGCGCAGCATTTCCTTTGCCTGAAGAAGGCGGTGGTGGTTGTAGAATTCATATAGTTTCATTCCATATACCTGTTTAAATCGGGTCTTCAATTTGGTGGAGCTCATCATGGCAGTCCTGGAAAGGGTGTCAATGGAGGGAAATTTGTGTAACTGGGTGTCGCTTAGCATTTTCATGACCTCTTTGAGGGCTTCCACGTCCTTTTCCTTTGCTTTTCGCCCAATTGACGCTGCCGGGCTGGGGCTGGGGAGTTTTGTTTATAAAAGAATACAGGAACTTTTCGACCAGCAGGAGAAACCGGTTATGCAACAGAAGATGGTGAAGCGGAGAGGCGGGATCGGAATAAAAAATCTCTTCGAGCAGGATCCGGTATTCGAATGGGATGGGCTCAGTGAATGGGTGCGAGGTCCTGCTTGCCTGGCGGAGGAGATCGTTCCGGACGTCTTTATGCAGGTGGTGATTGAGGAAAGCGGGTGTGATAAGGACTGCAATCTTTTTTATCCGGGAATTCCGGAGGTGGGTTGTTTCCCGGCCGATGACGGTGGAGGAAAGGCGGAGCGTGGGGTGGTTGGTTTCCAGATCGAATTGCAGCAGCAGGGCGGGCGAGGGAGTGGGTTGGCTGATCAGGGTGAGGTCATCGCGGAGGGACAAGTCCATGAGAAGCCACGTAATACCGGTGTAAAGGTGGCCGGTGCGCAGGAACGGGACTTCGAGGAGTTTGCGTAGTCCTCCGGCCCAGCGGCGGAAATCTTGTAACTCATAAGCGTATTGATCATTGGCAGGCAGTCGGTGCTAACGTAAATTAACAAACGAAAAGGTTCCGCGTGCTTTCGTGGATGTACAGTGGATTATGTCGGATAAACTTGGGTTGGAGGTGGATGAAGGGTGATGCGGGGGATGGATGGAGCGGGCAGCTCATTTCAATTCGTTCTGGATCTCCTGCAATTTCAGAAGGGCCTCGACAGGCGTGAGGCGATTGATATCGGCTGTCTCCAGCAATTTTCTGATCCGTTGAAAGGTCTCGGTGTGTTGATCGAAAATGGAAAGCTGCATTTTCGGTGGCGGCATGCTCTTCAAGGATGTGTCGAGGGGAGACCCGACGTGTTTCTCTTCGAGCTGATGAAGGATCTCTTCGGCTCTTCGGAGAAGGGTGGCCGGCATCCCCGCCATTTTTGCGACGTGAATTCCAAAGCTATGGGTGCTCCCGCCCGGCGCCAGCTTGCGGAGGAAGATCACTTTATTGCCGACTTC
The DNA here is from genome assembly GCA_963846405.1 of uncultured Chitinophagaceae bacterium. Lineage (GTDB taxonomy): Bacteria > Bacteroidota > Bacteroidia > Chitinophagales > Chitinophagaceae > Puia. The sequence continues at coordinate 15,176 of CAWJVU010000004.1, forward strand.
CTTATTGGTGATATGATAGTTGCGAATGCCGGGCAGCTTGTTCTCCAGTTCGTTGAGTTCGTGGTAATGGGTGGCAAAGAATGTTTTGGGTTTGTGCGGGGAATGGTGGAGGAATTCGGCGATGCTCCAGGCGATGGAAATGCCGTCGTATGTGGAGGTACCTCTTCCGATCTCATCGAGGAGGATCAGGCTGCCGGCGGTAAGGTTATTGAGGATGCTGGCCGTTTCATTCATTTCGACCATAAAGGTGGATTCACCGCCGCTGAGGTTGTCGGATGCGCCGACACGCGTAAAGATCTTGTCGGTGATCGGGATCCTGGCGATGTCGCAAGGGACGAAGCTACCGATATGGGCCATGAGGGTGATAAGGGCGGTTTGCCGAAGGAGAGCGCTTTTGCCGCTCATATTCGGGCCGGTGAGGATGATAATCTGTTGGGTGGCGGGGTCCAGCAGCAGGTCATTCGGAATATAGGGTTCACCGGCAGGCAGATGCCGTTCGATCACCGGATGACGGCTGGCTTTCAACTCCAGGTCCCGGCCATCGTGGAGCAGGGGTTTCTTATAATTGTATTGCAGGGCGTTATGGGCAAAGCAGAGCAGGCAATCGAGGATGGCTAATTTCTGTCCATTCGCCTGGAGGGGGGAGAGCGTATGCTGGAGTGAAAGCAGCAGTTTTTCGTATATCTCAGCCTCAAGCGCCATGATCTTCTCTTCGGCGCCGGTGATCTGTTCTTCATATTCCTTGAGCTCCGGCGTGATATAGCGTTCCGCCCCAGCAAGGGTTTGTTTCCGGGTCCAATCGCCGGGAACCTTATTCTTATGAACGTTGGTGACTTCGAGGTAGTAGCCGAATACGTTGTTGAATCCGATCTTAAGGGAAGAGATACCTGAGCGGGCAGCTTCCTTTTGCTGCAGAGCGGCAACGTATTCTTTGCCGCCGCTGGCGATCTTACGGAGCCGGTCCAATTCCGGGTTGACACCGCTTCGCGGATAAAATCTCCCTTTGGTTGCGGCTGCGGGCGGGTTATCGATGATCGTATGCGTTATTTTCTCTGCGATTTCGGGGCAGGGAGTCGAGGGAAAGGCAGAGGTCACGGAGCCAGCCTTCCGGCATGCCGGAAGCGGACGACCGGATCTGGGCGATCTCTTCCAGCCCGCGGGCCAGCTGGATCAGTTCGCGGGGGCCGGTTTTGCGCGCCGGGATCCTGGCAACCAGCCTTTCGATATCACCGCATTGGCGGATGCGGTGGGACAGCGCGGTGCGGCGATCGGGATCTTTGATGAGCAGCTCCACACTATCCAGCCGTTGCCCGATGGCAAGAGGGTCTTTCAGCGGCATGAGCAGCCATCTTTTCAGCAGGCGTGCGCCCATGGGCGATACGGTATTGTCGAGAACCTTCAGCAAGCGAGTGCCCCGGCTCGCCGTCATAGGAGGAGCCCAGCAATTCGAGGTTACGGATGGTGAACTTATCCATCCAAAGATACTCATCGCGGTCGATGCGCTGGATGGACGAGATATGGTGGAGATCCGGATGTTCGGTATCTTTCAGATAGTGGAGGACGGTGCCGGCTGCGATGATGGCAGCGTGCATTTCGTGCGACACCAAACCCTTTTAGTGAATGGGTCTGAAAATGTTTCAGCAGGGTTTCCGTGGCGAAGGTTTCTTCGAACAGCCAGCTTTCCAGGGTATAGGTATAGAATTTACTGCCAAAGATCTCTTTGAAGGCCCGTTGAAAGCTGCGTTGAAAGATGACTTCGGCGGGTCTGAGTGTCTGCAGTAGTTTGTCAATGTATTCGGTATTGCCTTCGGCAAGGAAAAATTCGCCGGTAGAGATGTCAAGGAAGGAAATGCCTAAGGTGGCGGCGGGGTCGTCCGGCCAGCTTTCGGGGAAATAGATTCCGGCGAGAAAATTGTTGTTACTGCCGTCGAGCAACTTCTCGTTTGTAGCAATGCCGGGAGTTACCATTTCGGTCACTCCGCGTTTTACGATTCCTTTGACAGATTTCGGGTCTTCGAGCTGATCGCAGACGGCGACCCGATGACCGGCTTTGACCAGCTTATGGAGGTAGGTGTCCAGAGCATGGTAGGGGAAGCCTGCCAGTTCGCTGGAAGCTGCCGCGCCGTTGTTTCTTTTGGTGAGGGTGATGCCCAGGATCCTTGGATGCAACGATGGCGTCTTCACCGAAGGTCTCATAGAAATCGCCCACGCGGAAAAGCAGGATCGCATCGGGGTAGCGTTGTTTTATCGCCCGGTGCTGCTGCATGAGCGGGGTATCTGCGCTGCTGCTTTTTGCCATGGAGGCAAAAGTAAGTCTTTATCAGAACATGCCACGACCGGCACCACGAGCCGCGGGCAGCGGTTTGCGCGGCAGCTTTTCATCACGTTGTGCGGCGTCGTATACAAAGGCTGCAACGATCGTAGCGATCTGCTTCAGGTCATCTTCGCGAAGGTGATCGTAGGTATCCATATTTGTATGATGGGTGCGGGTGCTGTACTCAATCTCGTCCTGGATGAATTGGAAGCCCGGCAGACCAACCGCGTCGAAGGACTGATGATCCGTTCCACCGGTATTGCTGATCGTTACCGTGGTGGCGCCAAGGTCGTGGAAGGGTTCCAGCCATTGCGTAAAAATGGAACGGCAGGCTTCATTCCCCTGCAGGTAGATGCCCCGGACCTTGCCCGTTCCGTTGTCGATATTAAAATACGCAGACAGTTTATCGTGCGCGGGCAGCAGTTGCATCGTTGAGGGGTCGGCAAATGTCTTTTTGACGTAGCCGCGGGAACCCAGAAGTCCTTCTTCTTCCCCGCTCCACAGCGCGATGCGGATGGTACGGCGGGGTTTAATCCCGAGGGTTTTCAGGATCCGGACGGCCTCCATCATAACCGTACAACCGGCGCCGTTATCGGTCGCGCCGGTTGCGCTATGCCAGGAATCGAGATGGCCGCCCAGCATGACGATTTCGTCTTTTAGCTTCGGGTCGGTGCCCTTGATCTCGGCGATGACGTTATACCCTTTTGTATCGTCGGTGTAAAATTTGGTCCTGACGTCTGCTTCCAGGGTGACGGGGGTGCCTGCTTTGAGGAGGCGGACGATGGTCATATAATCCTCCAGAGCGATCACGATGTCTAGGAAGTTGGCGGGCGCATCGGGCTGGTAAGAGCCGCCGCCTTGCACGAACAGGGTCCCGTCGTGACCGCGGGCTGTCTGGCTGAGGATGCCGATAGCGCCTTCTTCCGTGGCCATTTTCTTCAGGGTATTGATCAGGCGCTGGCCTCCGCCGCGGAGAAATGCTTCACGGCGGCGACGCATGGCGGCAGTATCCGGCGGGGTCATGACTACCTTCGCCATTGAATCGAGCTGTTCGTCGCTCCAGCGTGTCGCGTCGGGTTTGAAGCTTTGCTGGTAGGTGTCGTTTACATCGAGCAGGAGGATCTTTCCCGCCAATTTGCCTTTGTATTGATCCAGGTCCGCGGAATCTTTGGCGCTGATCAGGAGGACTGCAGCGGTCTGCGGGCCGTTGGTGCCGCCGCACCAGGCTTTGGGGAAAGCGATCAGTGGCTTGTAATAGGGGCTGCTGATGGCAAGGTAGGAACGTTGGAGTTCCCAGCCTTTACCGAAGTCTCCCCATGGGTCGAGGGTTGCGTCAGTCAGGCCCCATTGGGTCAATTGTTGTTTGGCCCAGTTGGCTGCCCGCATGAAGCCGGGGGAGGCGGTGAGGCGGTCGCCGCTTGCGTCGGTGAGGTGAAAGGCGATATCCATGACATGGGAATCCTGCAGGCCTTCCTGCCGGATCTTTTGGATCGCCGACATGTCGATCTTCTCTTGTTGTGCGGGGAGGGTGGTTGCGAGGAGCAGCAAGGCGACGAGGCCGAGCGAAGGCCGGGCGTATTTTCTCATGTGCGAAGTATTTGGGATCAATGTAAAAGATTGCATCGGGACGGACAAATAAAATCGGGAAAGCCGCATAGAAATGTATGAGCGGTGATTTACCTTTGTCTATGCGCAAGTTATCGATGGATGAGTTGGATCGTAAATCGGTAAATGAATTCCGGGAGGCGAAGAAGATGCCGGTGGTCGTTGTGCTGGACAATATCCGGAGTATGCACAATGTCGGTAGTGTTTTCCGAACGGCCGATGCGTTCCTGATCCAGGGCATCTGTCTTTGCGGCTATACGCCACTGCCGCCGCACCGGGATATCCATAAGACGGCGCTGGGGGCGACGGAGACGGTGGTCTGGCGTCATTTTGCGTCTGCTTCCGATGCGATTCGGTCGTTGAAGGAAGAGGGGTATACGGTTCTCGCGGTGGAGCAAACAGAGGGGAGTATGGAATTGAACGAGTTGGTTAAGGCGGTTATGGGGCCGGTGGGGGTTGTCTTTGGCAATGAGGTGAGCGGGGTCGACGCTGCGGCGCTGGCGTTGTGCGATGGGAGCGTGGAGATCCCGCAATGGGGGATGAAGCATTCCCTGAATGTCTCGGTAGCGGCGGGGATTGTGTTGTGGGAACTGGTCAGGGGACGCGTTATATAATATTATTATGAGTACAGTTAAGAATTATCTGAGTTTGATCCGCTTCTCGCATACGATTTTTGCGATGCCGTTTGCGATGATCGGATTTGTCCTGGGGGTAATTTACCCCGCTCCCCGTGTCATCCAATGGAACCTTCACAGGACCTTAGGGTGGAATAGGGACCCTGCTCCATACATTCCTTTGTTCGTCCTGGTCGTACTTTGCATGGTGTTTGCCCGGAGCGCGGCGATGGCGTTTAACCGTTGGCTGGATGTAAAATGGGATGGCCTGAATCCGCGGACGGCGATCCGGGAGATCCCGAGAGGGATCATTTCGAAAAACGCTGCGTTGTGGTTTGTCCTGATCAATTGCGTTTTGTTTATTACGTGTACGTGGTTTATCAATCCATTGTGTTTTGGGCTATCGTTTGTGGCGCTTGCAGTGGTGCTCGGATATAGCTATACCAAGCGATTCACGCCGCTATGCCATTTGGTCCTGGGGCTGGGGCTATCGCTGGCGCCGATCGGGGCTTTCCTGGCGGTGACCGGTCAGTTCGCACTGCTACCCATTTTGTTCTCGGTTACCGTCATCTTCTGGGTTAGCGGGTTTGACATCATTTATGCCCTTCAGGATGAGGAGTTTGACCGGTCGAACCGGTTGTATTCCATGCCCAGCTGGCTGGGAAAGGCGTCAGCTTTGCACGTTTCCGAGTTCTTGCATGCCCTGAGTGCCGGCTGTGTGCTTGTTGCGGGGTGGTATGGGGCCTTTGGCTGGTGGTATTGGGCCGGGGTGGCCATTTTTATGGGGATGCTCCTTTATCAACATCTAATCGTCAAATCTTCCGATCTGAGCAGGGTCAATCTGGCCTTTATGACCGCCAATGGCATCGCGAGTGTGATTTTTGCCATTTTTGTGATTACCGACATACTTTTGACGCCGGGGCCTTATCGATGGCTGAGTAAATGATGCGCATGATTTGAAATGATGCGCATCATTTGGATTTATGCGTATATTTGGGGCATGAAGGGACGGCTTAATCTCACCATTGATGGTGATTTGCTGGAAGCCATGAAAGTATATGCCTCCGGAAAGGGAATGAGCGTATCGGAGCTGGTCGAGAATTATTTCCGCAATGTCACCAAGCCAATTCAACGCAAGAATATTCTTGATATTGTAGACGAACTAGTTGTGCCAGAATCTGGTACGTATTTGGAATTGTCGGCGGACAGCGAGCAAATGCAGCAGCCAGGGCCGTTGACAAATGTAAAAAGGGCAAAACATGGCCTTTAGAGTTTTCTTCGACATTGGTGTGTTGCTGGATTTTACCTTAAAAGGAAAGGGTTACGACCGAACCAGGAGGTTGATGTCGTGGACGGTAGATGGTCGCATCCAGGCGTATGTGACCCCTTCGGTTTTGCAGGACACCGCCCGCCAGTTGAAACAGGTCTATGGGCCGGTGCAGGCAAACGAACTGATGTTGGCTTTGCTTGCTGAATTGTCGGTAATCGATACTGGACATACGGTAATCGTCAGCGCACTGCATTCGACAATGAGCGATAGGGAGGAGGCCTTGTCCTATTACACGGCGTTGAACCACAAGCTGGATTATTTTATTACTAATAACAGCGGACTTTGCGGTCTGGCGGTGCCGACGCTCCCGGTTTGCACGCCTGAGGAGTTCCTGAACAGCAATCAATAATATGGGACGAATCATGGCGATAGACTATGGACTCAAACGAACCGGCCTTGCGGTAACCGATCCGTTTCAGATCATAGCGACGGGGTTGACGACCGTTGAGTCATCCCAACTGATCCCATTCCTGAAGGACTATTTCAAAAAAGAGCCCGTGGAGTTGTTGCTGATCGGGGAACCGAAGAACCTGGATGATAGCGATACTCATGCTACGCCGTTGGTCCGGCAGCTGATGGTGCGGCTACAGCGGGAGTTCCCGACGATTCCGCTAAGGCCGGTAGATGAACGCTATACGTCCAAAATGGCGAGCCGGGCGATGATCGAAATGGGGTTGAAGAAAAAACAGCGCCGAAACAAGGCGTTGGTGGATGAGATTGCCGCCACCATCCTGTTGCAAGAATATCTTGAAAAAAAACAATGAATCGTATGATATTGCCCATCGTTGCTTATGGCACTCCGATCCTTCGTCAGGTCAGTAAGGAAATCACGCCGGATTATCCGGATCTGGCAAAGCTGATCGAGGATATGTGGGAGACGATGTACTCCAGCAACGGCGTGGGGTTGGCTGCGCCGCAAGTCAACCGGGATATCCGGCTTTTTATCATCGATTCCCGCCAGGTATTCGAGAACCTTGAAGAAAACGAAAAGGAGAAGTATCCGGACGGGCCGGGCATTCGGCAGGTGTTTATCAATGCGCATGTCGTGGCTGTCGATGGGGAAGAGTGGTCTTACAATGAAGGTTGTCTCAGCATCCCCAAGATCCGGGAGGACATTTCCCGTAACGAAGAAGTGACGCTTGAATTCGTGGATGAGCACTTCGAACCGCACACGGAAACCTATAACGGTATTTCTGCCCGTATTATCCTACACGAGTATGATCATATCGAAGGCAAGTTATTCATCGATTATCTGAAGCCGCTGAAGCGGAAGCTGTTGAAAAGTAAATTGGATGACATCACCAAAGGCAAGATCAGCGTTGACTACAAAATGAGTTTTCCGCGGTAGGGCGGAGGTGCGCGGGATCAGCGCATCAACCAACCCGGTTTTCAATATAGGCCCGCCATTTTCCGATCAGCGCCGTCATATCGTCGGGCAATTCACTTTCAAAAAGCATGTCGGCTCCGGTAGCCGGGTGGATAAAACCGATGGTCTTCGCATGCAGCGCGTGCCGGGGACAGATGGCGAAACAATTGTCCACAAACTGCCGATATTTTGAAAAAACCGTTCCCTTTACAATCTTGTCCCCGCCATAAGTGTCATCGTTAAAAAGCGGATGCCCGATGTGCTGCATGTGCACCCGAATTTGGTGAGTGCGGCCTGTTTCCAGAACACATTGTACCAGCGTGACATAGCCGAAGCGCTCCAGGACTTTGTAGTGCGTAATGGCTTCTTTGCCATGTTCGCCTTCGGGGTAAGCATCGAACATTTTGCGAAAGCGCTGGTGTCTGCCGACGTGAGCGACGATGGTGCCGGCGTTCTCGGCGAGGTCGCCCCAGACAAGCGCCATGTATTGGCGACGGACGGTATGGTCGAAGAACTGTTTGGCGAGGCTACGGACGGCGCGTTCGGTCTTGGCGAGGACCATGAGGCCGCTGGTATTTTTGTCGATGCGGTGCACCAGGCCAAAACGGGGCAGTGTCTCTTCGCTGATCGAGGCGTTGTGCTGCTGAAGATACCAGGCGACTCCATTGACCAGGGTCCCGGTATAATTGCCACTTGCAGGATGGACAACCATGCCGGGAAGCTTGTTGATAATCATGACCTCTTCGTCTTCATAGCGGATATTCAATGGAAGTTCTTCCGGGACGATGGCTTCGCCGTGCGCTTCCTTGTCGGAATATACGACGATCTCGTCGAGGGGTCTGATCTTGTAGTTCGGTTGTACTTGTTTATTGTTGACCAGGACCATGCCGGCTTCAAGCGCCTTCTGAATCTTGTTGCGGGAAGCCTTCTCGATCCGTTGGACCAGGAATTTGTCGATGCGCAAAGGTTCCTGTCCCCTGTCCACCCTCAGGTTGAGGCGTTCGTACAACTCGTCGGAACTGTCGGTGGAGGGGTTTTCATCTTCCGCTCGGTCCCCCTGCGTTCCATTGTGCATAATCAAATTTTTTGCAAAGTTATTACCTTTGCGGCTTATGCAGAAGGTGCTGTTCAAAGATTTGGGCCGGATGGAGTATCAGGCAGCCTGGGATTACCAGGAGGAGCTGCTGCAGGAAAACCTTCGGATCAAGGCGGCGGGAGCCCAAACCACTCACCATTTACTCTTTGTCGAACATCCGCCCGTGTATACGCTGGGTAAGAGCGGGAAGGTTGGGCATGTGCTGATCGGGGAGGACCGGATGCGGGAGAAAGGAGCGCAGTTCTTTCGGACCAATCGTGGCGGGGATATTACCTTTCACGGTCCGGGCCAACTGGTTGGATACCCTATACTTGACCTCGAAAAATTCTATACCGATATCGGCCGCTATCTTCGCAATCTGGAGGAGGTGACGATCCTGGCGCTTGCGAATTACGGGATAAAGGGGGACCGGTCGAGGGGCGAGACGGGGGTTTGGATCGAACCGGGGGTAAAGGGCAGGGAACGAAAGATCTGCGCGATCGGGGTTCGGTGCAGCCGGTGGGTGACGATGCATGGTTTCGCGCTGAATGTCAGTACCGATCTTTCCTGGTTTGGGGATATCGTGCCCTGCGGCATTCCGCATAAGCAGGTTACATCGCTGGAGAAAGAATTGGGGAGGTCGTTGGAGATGGATGAGGTGAAGTCAGTCTGGCGCTCGAAGTTCGGGGACGTTTTCGGGTGCGAGGTGGTCGGTGGGTGGTAGTTGGCAGGTCCGCGGGCATGAGGCAGTTTAAAATTCGCTCGGGATAAAGAGCTTGTTTTTTTCTTTCAATTGGTCTCCTTCGTATAATTCAAACCGGAACCAGCCAGCGTGCTGAAAATTAGTTTTGTCGAGGATGAGGGCAGGGTCTTTGATCTCCGACAACTCGAACATCAACTTATTGTTTTCGTCGAAGAATTTGACCGAATAATGTCTCCTGCCGGCTTCCGGCAGCGACACGTGGATATTCCCGTATTTCCCCGTAAATACGATAAGCGGAAACCTTATAAACTTCTACGGGCACAAACGGTTTGATCAGGAGGGTATCGCCATCGATAAAAACGAGTGTATCTCTGGTCCGGTTCAAGACGGAATCGCGGAAGGTTGTATCTGTTTGCCGGAAACGTCTGCCGATGATGCTGTCTCCTCTGCGGATGTAGATTGTTGGCTGAGAACGCGACATCCGAGATTTCCGGCTGTGCCGTGGGTGCCTGCCATGCTTTTTGATTATTGCCGCCTGATGGGGTTTGACCGGGGATCGATAAAGACGATCCGGGGCTCGACCGCTCTGGCGAGTACCTTCTCCGCTGCCTTGTCCTCCCGGGCGACAACTTCGCTTTCGCTGGTGACGGATTGAGGGCGGTGGGAAGGGGTAAACAGGTATTGGCCATGATCGAAGACGATAAAGAGCCGGTAGTAGAAGTTGGGGTGCGGGGCTTTGCTGTCGACGGCTCCGTTCTCCGGCAGTGTGGGATCCGGAACGGTGAGCAGGGTTGTAAAATTCCTGAGGCTGTCGGTGGAACGTTGGATACTGATCTGGGTGACGACGGGGTATTTATTATGCCAACTGATGAGAATTTTCCCCGGGCCGCGGGCGGTGGCGGAGAACCGGGGAAGCGTGTCCTGCGCCTTTAAGGAACTGAAAGCAGGAGGCAAACCGACAGGATTCCAACATACCGCTGCATAGAATGGATAACGAAGCGATTAAAAAGATGTTTTATCGAATTGAACCAAATTCCGGGCCTAAAATTCCAGCGTGCCCGGCTTGAGCGACCATTTCCCTGCAAACCGCCGCTGTGGATGACCAATATCCTTGAGGATCGGGGAAATACGCGCGTCGGATGCTAGTCCCGGAGCGCGTAAAAAAGCTTTCCGGTGTAAACGATATCCGATGGGATGGCGGTTTCCCGATAGAATTCGTTTATAAATTCGATGAGTTCGCTTGGATGACGGGCGTAACCACCGAAGTGATAGCCTTCCAGCAGGCGGGCGCGATGAAAAAGTTCCGGAGTGAGGATGGAGTGAAGGGATCGACTGCCTTTGAGAACCGGGACGCCGATGACGATCTGGCCCGGCAGCGAGCCGCGGATGAGGCCCCGGAACATTGTCCCGGTACCGATCGCACAAAGGATATGCGTGTAGGAGCTGGCGTCGATCATTCGAAGAATATCTTCGCTGCCCAGGATGCCAAGTGGGCCGGCTCCTCCTTCCGGGATAATATATGCGCCGGGGTAGAGCAAGGAGAGCCGGTTGAGAAAATCGGGACTGGTCTTTCCGGCGTAATCTTTCCGGCTGATAAATTCCAGCTTCATTCCGTACCGGATGGCGGTGGACAAGGTGGAGGAAAGGACCGGAGGTCTTTCACCGCGAACGATACCGACGGCGTCGAAGCCGGCCTCGCGGGCCGCAAAGGCGGTTGCGATGAGGTGATTGGACCAGGGGCCGCCGAAGGTGATGACCGAATTGGCGGCCGTTTGCTGTGCCTGTTGGAGGTAGTTTTTTAGTTTGAACCATTTGTTGCCGGAGATGACGGGATGGAGCAGGTCCAATCGCAGAACATCCGCTGTGATGTTATTGGATGCTCCTTCCGGGAGTGGTATGGGCTGCAATAAGGATGGGTCGTGTAATGGTAGGGTCGTCAAATTGTTTTATTTTCGTGTCCTAAAATTACGATTAATGCAACCAACCCTTCTGATCCTGGCTGCCGGTATGGCTTCCCGATATGGCAGTATGAAGCAGATTCAAGGCTTTGGGCCGAGCGGAGAGACAATCATGGATTATTCGATCTATGATGCAATCCGTGCGGGGTTCAAAAAAGTAGTTTTCATTATCCGTAAAGACTTCGCTGAAGATTTTAAGAATATTTTTGAGCCGAAGCTGAAGGGTAAGGTGGCGACGGATTATGTTTACCAGGATCTGCATTCCTATACCGGGGACTATCTGGTGCCGGCGGAGCGGACAAAACCGTGGGGAACGGCGCATGCGGTGCTTTGCGCCAAAGAAGCGATCCGGGAGCCGTTTGCGGTCATCAATGCGGACGACTTCTATGGCAGGGATGGGTTTGAAAAAGCGTATGCATTTTTGACCGGGGAGGTAAGTCCTTCGCTGTATTGCATTATCGGGTATGAGCTGACAAAGACCCTTTCCGACAATGGAACCGTGAGCAGGGGAGTTTGTGTGGTGGATGCAGCGGGTAATTTGGTGTCGATCGCCGAACGGACGAAGATCTTCCAGGATGGAGACAAGATTACGTATGAGGAAGGGAATAAAAAGTTTGAAGTGCCGTTCGATTCGAAGGTATCCATGAATTTCTGGGGTTTTGATCCTTCGGTGTTTGCCTATACGGAAAAGATTTTTGGAGAATTTCTGAAGGAACGGGGTAATGACCCCAAGGCGGAGTTCTTTATTCCGATCATTGGGGACAAATTGATAAAAGAAGGGAAGGGCAAGATCCGGGTGATACCGACGTCTTCGCAGTGGTTTGGAGTTACGTATAAGGAGGATGCGCCGGGTGTTCAGGCCAGTCTGAATAGCGTTGATTGAAAAGGGGGAGTATCCAAAGAATCTTTGGAAATAGGGAATTGGATTCTCCGGCCCGACCATTAGTTTCTTTTAACGATAAAGATATAATCTTCGATCCGCTTGATCTGCCTTTGGCGATCGACGCCTCTGAGGGCAGAGGTCAGCGGCATGTGAAGATGAACGAGATTGCTGTCGATACTTTGGAGGCTGCTGTCAGCCTTGATCGAATCGATGGCGCGGAAGATATTTTTGGAGCGGACGGCGAAGACCATACCTTGAGCGTCGTGCTGGCTCGAGTTGATGACCCCGACCACCTCTCCGTCATTGTTGAACACAGGAGTGCCGCTATTTCCAGGATTTGCTGCGATGGTCAGTTGAAAGGAGGTAGTGTCTTCCCCATGGCCGGTTGCAGCGCTAAGATACCCTTTGTTATAAACAATCTCCGGGCGGGGGTAACCAAGTGTAAAGAGCTCTTCGCCAAGGTCGCCGTCCGATCTTGCTGATGCCATATGGCAGGCCAATGAAGGGGTGGTATGTGGTGTCGTCGATCTTCAGAAGTGCGAGATCTGCCTGGGGGTCAAGTCGGATAAGCCGGGCGTGATAGTTTCCAAGGGTGTTCTGGACATTGATCTCTCTGGCATCTCTAACCACGTGCGCGTTGGTAATCAAATAGCCCTTACCGTCAATGAGGAAACCCGTGCCGAAGCCGTCGAAAACGGGCGGGCTTCCTTGGAATTGACCTGATTGGCGATATTGTTGATCTTGGCATTCTGATGGTTGACTACGTTGATCAGGTAGTCGACCTTGTCCTTACTGACCTTGGGAGAAAGCAGCGAGATCAGCCCGCTGATGAACAGGGCGGTGATCCCGGCGATAGAAGCGGCGACAAAGACGACCCGTTTGTATTTTTTCCACAGGGTAACGACCATGGCAGGGCGTTGGCCGCCGATCTGGCCTTCTTCGGCCAATTGCCGGTGGACCGTTTGAAGTTCGGTCTTCAGACGGGCGGTTTCGCCGTATTGGGTGAGCTGGTCCGATAAATAGGGTATGCTCGATCACGAGCTGATCGATGTCTGGGTTGGTCTCCCGGACATGCTCGAAAAACAGCTTTTCTTCGGGGAGCATTTCTCCGCGGATGTAGCGTTCAACGGCGTCTATAAGGGCTTTGTCTTGCATCTTGCGCACTATTTGTTATACTGACTAAATATCTTCTTGAGCCTCATCAGGCATTTATACTTTTGGTTCTTGGCGTTGTCCGCATTGGTGTAGCCGAATTCGCAGGCAATTTCCACCATGCTTTTCATTTCCAGGTAGTAGGCTTTTAGTAAGCTTCTGCAGGGCTCGCCAAGGCTGTTCAGCGACTGCTCCATGACCTGGAAATCCCGGTTGCGTTGTTCGTGTCTTTCTAGCTCTTCTTCTACCGGTACGGTGTCTTGCAGGTTTTCCACTTCGGAAAAGGATCTTTGCATTTGCCCGAGGCGTTTAAGCCAGAGGCGACGGCACACGGAATATAGATAGGTCTTTAGCTGGCAATTCAGTTCAAAAGAACCGGATTTGACCTTTTCATAGAGAACGATCATGGCTTCCTGGAAAATATCCCGCGCGTCGTCCGGGTAACCGCTGTTGTTGAGGATCAGCGCCTGAACCATATTATAGTGCTGTTTATAAATGGTTTCGATGGCCTTTCTGTTGTCGAGCGCCAAGCCTTCCAATAGTTGTTGTTCGGTCGTGTCGGTCCTCACGCTATCCTTGTTTAATACCCAAATTAAAGATTCGTAACCCAAATGAACGGCAATTTTTTTAAAAATAATCGTATCAATGCCTCAAAAACCATTAAATACACATTAAAAAATTAAATATGCAAAAAGTGTTGATTTTAGCGGGTTACTTTTCTTTCGCCAAGGTATTAAGCCCGGAACCATTCAATTAACGTAAAAAACAATCACTAATGAAAAAGTTCTTAATCGTATTGGCTATTGGCGCTTTCGCCGCTTGTAACAACGCAGGTGACAAGGCTGCATCTGATTCTACAGCTACTAAAATGGCCGACTCTTCCAAGATGAGCGCCGATTCTTCCAAGATGAGCGCTGATTCTTCCAAGATGGCTATGGATAGCACTGCTAAGAAAGACACTACTACTAAGAAATAGTTTTTCATATGGCAAACAATCGTTGAAGGCTGTCCCGGTTCCGGGGCGGCCTTTGGCATTTGGAGCCACGAGGGCGGCGGTCTGGGGCTTAGCCAGGGCGATGCGCCGGCTTAAGGGACGGCAGGAAGCCGGTGAGCAGGCCCAGCAAAGGCAGGAAAGAGCAGAGGTGAAATACGTGCTGGATACTGGTTTTGTCCGCCAACCGACCGAGAACGGCGGCGCCGATTCCACCCATGCCGAAGGCAAGACCGAAGAAAAGGCCGGAGATCAGACCGATCTTACCCGGGACCAGTTCCTGCGCATAAACGAGGATGGCAGAAAATGCGGAGGCGATAATCACCCCAATACAAAAGGACAGGACGCCAGTCCAGAAGAGGTTGACGTATGGCAACAGGAGCGTAAAGGGGGTCACGCCCAATATAGAGAACCAGATGACGTATTTACGTCCGAAGCGGTCACCTGCGTGGCCTCCTATGAGGGTCCCGGCGGCGATAGCAAACAAATAGAGAAATAGGAATAGCTGCGAGGCGCCAATCGAGACATGGAACTTATCCATCAGAAAGAAGGTATAATAGCTGCTCATGCTGGCCAGGTAAAAATATTTCGAGAAAATGAGGACGAGCAGGATGCTGAGGGCGACCACTACGCGGGTCTGCGACAGCCCGGGCGCCAGAGCGGATTGTGGCGTCTGATCGGATTTCCGGCGTTTGTTCAGGTTGTGTCGGTACCAAATTCCGATCCGGAGAAGAACAGCGATGGCCAGCAGCGCGAAAAGTGCAAACCAGGCAATCCTTGACTGACCGTTGGCATAGGGGGCGATGAGTTCGGCAGCAAGCAGTGGACCAAGAGAGGAGCCGGCGTTGCCGCCCAGTTGGAAGACGGACTGCGCCATCCCGCGGCGCCCGCCGGAAGCCATCCAGGCCAGCCGTGAAGCCTCAGGATGGAAGACCGCGGAACCGACGCCTATAAGGGAAACAGCAATAAGCACAACCGCAAACTCACCGGCCCTCGACAAAAGGATCAATCCGACGAGGGTAAAACACATGCCTGCCGCGAGAGAAAAAGGCTTTGGCCTTTTATCGGTATACATTCCTACAAAGGGTTGGAGCAGGGAAGCCGTCAGTTGAAAGCAGAAAGTTACCAACCCCAACTGGCTGAAGTTGAGATTTAATGTCTTCTTTAGCAGCGGGTACGTAGCGGGGATCAACGACTGCATCGTATCGTTCAGAAGATGGGAGAAGCTGATGGCGACAAGGACGGAGAACACTGTTCTTTGAATGGGGCCTTTGACGATTTCGCTATCTGCGACGGCCATCTCCCGCGCAGAGGTCATTATCCTGGACATGGATGCAAAGATACGGGTTTGTATATTTGCGTATGCGTATTGCAATCAACGGGATGGGACGGATCGGCAGACTGCTTGCCAGAAGACTGCTGAATCTGAAAGGAATTGAACTGGTCGCGGTTAATGATATTATGGATGCGGAGAACCTGGCGTACCTGCTGCGATATGACTCGATCTACGGTCCCTTACCGTACCCGGTTTCCCTTGGGAACGGTCAGCTCCGGGTTGGCGACCGGTCGATGGCTGTCTATCGGCGGGAAGATCCTGCCAGTCTTCCGTGGGCTGAATTGGGTGTCGATATCGTGCTGGAGTGCTCGGGGAGATTCACCAGCAAGGAAACCGCTGCAGTCCATTTAACGGCCGGCGCGGGTAAGGTCATGCTTTCGACAACCGGATCGTCGGATATCCCCTTGCTGATCTATGGATATAACCATCAATCCCTGGTGCCGGCGAATTCGATTATTTCGCCCGGCGGTTGTATGACGAATTGTTCCACGCCGTTGCTTTCCATATTGGGTCGATTAGGGGTCGAATCCGTTCAGGTCAATATCCTTCATTCCTATACTTCACGGCAGGAGCTGGTTGATGCGCCGAACCGGCAGTTCCGGCGCGGTCGTGCGGCTGCGGAGTCGATCATCCCGGTCGGGATCGACCTGGCCGCTTCCCTGGAGCGGTTGTTGCCGGAAATGAGGGGCCGGATC
Organism: uncultured Chitinophagaceae bacterium; assembly: GCA_963846405.1. Classification (GTDB taxonomy): domain Bacteria; phylum Bacteroidota; class Bacteroidia; order Chitinophagales; family Chitinophagaceae; genus Puia. The sequence continues at coordinate 31,198 of CAWJVU010000004.1, forward strand.
GCGACAGTTTCCACACGGGTACCGGTTGCCAATGGAGCGATGGCGGATTTTACGGTCCAGCTTCAGTCGGAGGCGGGTGTGGCGGAGATCAATCAGCTGTTCAGAAAAGCGGCCCGGGAAGAATACAGGGGGATAGTCGACTACAACGAAGATGGGCTGGTGTCATTGGATATCAAAGGGAATACCCATTCCTGTGTGATTGACGGCACGCTGACGTCGGTGGCGGGCAGACTGGTGAAGATCATTGCCTGGTTTGACAACGAGTATGGATATACGAGCCGAATGATCGACTGGCTTTATTATTGGAAAAACTAAACGATATGACGATTTCGCGCCCCCGCCGACTGGCTTCCATCGATGTGTTCCGTGCCATTACCATGATGCTGATGATCTTTGTCAATGACCTCGTTCTGGACGAAAAAGTTCCGCGCTGGCTGGAACATGCCGCCGAAGGAGAGGACCGGTTGGGGCTGGCCGATACGGTATTTCCTGCTTTTCTATTTATCGTGGGGCTCTCCATTGTTTTTGCCGTTCGAAACTGGGAATCCAAAGGCATGTCGAAAAGTCAAGTGCTCTGGCTCATTCTCAGCCGGTCGTTTGCTTTGCTGGTAATGGGGATCTATACGGTCAACTATGAAGAGTATTACACAGGACAAGCGGCAATCGGAAAATATGCGTGGTTGTTGCTCGCGACGATCGCCTGGTTCTTTATATGGTTTAATTATCCGGCAAACTGGCCCGCGGTCCGAAAATGGACGTTGCGGGTGGTGGGTATCCTGGTGCTCGTCGTACTCGCCTGGATTTATAAGGGAGGGACACCCGAGCACCCTACCTGGATGCGGACGCATTGGTATGGCATTCTTGGACTGATCGGCTGGGCATATCTGTGCGGCGCAGTATTGTATTTGTATATCGGCGATCGATTATTGCCGCTGACCATTGCGGCGTTGTTCTTCCTCGGATTGTCCATCGCCGACAGTTCGGGTTGGCTGGGTAGGATGATGACCTATCGGGAATGGATGTGGTTTACCGATAGCGGCGGGCTGGTGGCCTTTACCATGGCGGGGGTGCTGACGGCCATCTTCTATAGCCGATGGACAGGGCAGGGAAGAGCAGCGAAAAGTCTCTTATGGATTTTCCTCGCCGCGCCGGTCCTGCTGGGGATCGGTTTTCTGCTGCGGCCGTTGGGCGGTATCGCGAAGCTGGGGGATACGCCATCCTGGATATTGATCTGCACGGCGATCAGCCTGGTCGTATTCGCGATGCTGGCGTATATCGTGGATCTGCGGGGACGGCAAAGTTGGTATGCCTTGATCCGCCCCGCGGGAACCAGCACGCTGATGTGTTATTTGCTGACGTATATCCATTTTGCTATTTTGAATATGTTGCCGGCCAGTTGGAGATTACCCGTAGGATTAAGGAGCGGTGACATCGGGTTGTTGAAATCTGCGGCCTTTACTTTATTGATCGTTCTGCTCACAGGTTGGCTGGAGAAGCGAAAGTTCCGGTTGTCGGTGTAAGAATCGAAGGCGATTGAGGAGCTTACATTATAGGGGCGGCCTTGCCGGAATGTGGAGTTTGGCGGCGGGTTTGCCGCGATGCCTGACTTTTGGCAGTACATCCCACCATTTCAATACCGGAAGCCGGAAGAACCAAACGGCAAGGGCGGCGCCTCCGAGCGGGGCGAGCCAGTAAAGCCACCAGGCGGTCCAGACGCCGCTGATAACGGCGGGTCCGAGGCTTCTCGCGGGATTGGTGCTGGTCCCGGATAAGGCGCCTTCGGCAAATACCATTATGCAGTAGAGCGGCGGCATGAGGAAAGGAGTAAAGCGACGGAGCTTCCGGTGTCCGCTGAAGAAGAAGATGCCGGCGACAAGCAGAAAGCTGGTGATGGTCTCGCCAAGGAAGGCGGCGGGTATTTGGCCGGACAGCGGTACCGTATTGCCGTACCCGACGCTGGCGCCATTCCGGCCCCACAACAGGAGGGGGATGGCGCCAAGGATCGACCCAACTAATTGCGCCAGGACATAGCCCAGGAAATGAACCGTGAACATTCGTTTGCGCAGCCGGAACGCAAAGCTGACGATTGGATTAATATGGGCGCCGCTGATCCGGCCGACTGGGGAAAGGGCTATGGCGCATCCGGTGCAGCCGAAAAGAAAACCGGTAAGGGCCCGTCTTGCGCCGGGATCAGGGAGCAGAGATCGGATCGGAGAGCCGTCGAAGTTGTTGAAGATGACGACCGAAAGGCCGATGGCGACGAGCAAAGCAGTCCCAATGCATTCCGACATATAAATGTAGCGGAGCTTGTTTCGCATATCCTTTTCCGTGAATCAAACGGATAGATGACGCCAGGCAATAATCTTTCATTAAAGCCATAAGCAATCGTTTTGAATGGTGGCCTTGGTCGCCGACGCAAGGAATTTTCTCTCGGTTATAAAAATACAAAAAAAAGAATTGATGGTAACTCAAAATTTAATCACGTCCCGGTAGGCTTTTTTGGGCTGGCCGGCCGTGTCAAATAAAAGTGGATAATTCTTTCGGCCGGGTACGGGGTATTGATCCAACCAGGTATGTTTGTCGGTGACATTCCAAAACGTCACCCCGTTGATGGTCCCCCGGTATCCGCGAAAGATGGAAAAGAAGGTCTTGTATTGACCGGCCTGCAATTGCTGTAGGGTGGGCGTATAGGCATCGGATTCGTCAGGCCGACGGGCCCGTCGGTTTTTTTCCCACGGGTAGATGGAAATATCAAGTTCTGTGACCTGTACTTTCAAGCCCAGGCTGGCGAAGCGGTCAATGGAAGCGTGGAGGTCGGCCGCGGAAGGTTCATAGACCGACCAGTGGGCCTGGATGCCGACGCCGGTGATGGGAACGCCGGCAGTCACGAGCTTTCGAAGGAGACGATATACCCGTTCCCGTTTCTCCGGCCGTTCGGTGTTGTAGTCGTTGTAGAACAGCTCGGCATTGGGGTCGGCAGAGTGGGCATATTCGAAGGCTTTGGCGACGAATTCGTCGCCGCAGATGCGGAACCAGGCGGAGTTGCGAAGGATCCTGGTCGTATCATCGCTGCCTCGTCAGCAACCGCTTCATTGACGACGTCCCAGGCGTATATCCGGCCTTTATAGCGGCTGACCACGGCCGTGATATGGTCTTTTAGCCGTTTTAGCAAAGCTTCTTTGGTTACGGTGTCCCCCGCGGAATTTTTAAATAGCCAGCCGGGCGTCTGCTCGTGCCAGCAAAGGTTGTGACCGCGGATGCGCATCCCGTGGGCGGTGGCGAAATCGACGATGGCATCGGCATCCTTCCAATTGTAGCGGCCTTCTTCCGGGTGGATCGGGCCCATCTTCATCGCGTTTTCGGGGGTGAGGCTGTTGAATTCCCGGAGGATGAGCGCAGTGTCGGGGCCGGTGATGGAGCGGACGCTTACGGCCACGCCGATGGGGAAGTAGTCGCGATAGTAGACCGCGAGGCCTTTGGGCTGGTCGCCGGAAACATGCGGCATGGTCAGAAAGGCGGCGGCGAGGAAGACGGTAGCGTAGCGCATGGCGGGAATCGATTTTCGAATGTTTGGATCGTTGTTTTAGTTACCGGTGGGGGATTCGGGCGGACCGAGATAGCTGGGCAAGGCGCCGCCGGCATCCAGGACGATTTTTTGCAACACAGGGCCGGCGTCGACAAGCCAGTATTTGAGGACATGGATGCCGGGCCGCTTGATGAGAAAGGTCGAAACGCTGATGCGGATATTATCGGCAACCATTTTGTTCCAGGCGCTTGTGGCTTCATTGCCGGTACTGAGGTCGATGAGTCTGCGGGGCTTCGTCGTCGACGGACATGGCGTAGCGGATCGGTTCGCGGTTAAAGGCAAGAATAGGAGAGAAGTAAGCGTCGACTTTGAGGTTCCGGTATCGAAAAGAAAGAGTTGATATTCCAGGCGCGGACTATTGCCGCCCGGTGTCTGAGGCATGGTAATCACCGGAGATGCCTGGATACCGGAGCCGGTGCGGCCCAGGTCGGGTATCGTTAGCCATTGGATGTCCCCGGCGCCGATAGAGCGGGTATAGTGTGGCGCTTCCATGGAGACATAGCCGTTCGTTTCGATGAAGCCTTTGAAGTGGCCCGGTTTGGGGTTAGTGCGGTTGTCGATCTTTACTCCGACCGTGACGGTAGTTCCGTCGGGTCCGGTGATGAGCAATGGCGCCTGACCGCTGCCGGAGGGCGCCCGGGCCCAGTCGATATTGATCCAGACCCGTTGTTCTTTTTCCATCCGTGGGTTGAAGGAACCGAGCTGTATCCAGGGCGCTCCGGGACGGATCGTGTAGGTAAAGGGATTGGACCTGCGGTTGAAGATGTCGATATAGTGATCGGTGGATTGAAAAGAATTGAAGGTTGGAAGAACGCCTTCGCCAGCGTCGCCGGCGCCGGGCCACCAGGAGGAGGAACCTTCGATAGCGACACCCCAGGAGGAGCCGGCTGCGGAGTCGGGGTTGAGCGTCGACTACGGCGGGTATATTGTTCTGGCGGGGCTCCTGCCAGTAGGTATAACCGATATGGGTCTGATCCATCATATGGTTCCACTTGCCATCAGCGATTCGCAAGTTGTACTTCAGGGACAGCAGCGAATCCCTGTCGAACAGGGTCCGCACACGACGGGCAAGATCGTTGGTTGCGGCTCTTCCCTGGGGGCGTACAGTTTATTCTTTGCGGCAGTGACGTACAACTCGTTGAGGTTGGCGCAGGCCAGGACGGGATAGAGCACCAGTTCGAAGTAAGCGTCGCGCGTCTTCTTCGGAAGCTTGCTGACGATGGATTCCGCCTGCAAAGCCAGCAGGTTATAGTCGGAGACGATCTTGTCTGCTTCCCGGTAGTTGAGAAGGTAGTAAGTATCTGGTGAAAGGAGCTCGGGTTTACGACGGCCGTTGTATTTCGTGTATTGGCTCAGGATATAGGCGATGGAATCGGCGAGGTCATGTCCGAACTGTTCGGCGGCCCACTGGCGGGTATAGTCGGGCAGTTTGGATGCCGGCCACCGGCTGGGGTCCCAGGCGTAGTCCAGGAAAAAGGAGATCGGGAATTCCATCGGTTTGATATCGCCGACGTTCACGATCCAGATCCGGTCGTCGCCGTAGTCCTTTGTCAGGTGCATCTCCTCCCAGACCCGGGGATAGGGTTTGTGTTAAGCCATTTGTAGTTGCGGGGGCCGCCGACGTAGTCGAAATGGTAGTACATGCCATAGCCGCCGCCGCGGGGTGGATCGGCGGGGCGGGGCAGTTTGCGGACATTCCCCCAGTTGTCGTCGCAAAGCAAGCAAGGTGACGTCGTCGGGTACCCGCATTCCTTTGTCATAATAGTCCTGCACTTCCTTGTAGAGCGCCCAGGACTGTGGGGTGAGCGGAAGGGGATTTGCCGGTGACTTTGGCGATGATGGCCCGTTGATCGGCGACGATCTTTTCGAGCAGTTCGATATTGCTGTGCTCTTCCATGGGTTTGTCGCCGTCGCCCCGCATGCCGATCGTCACGATGCTTTCGTGACTGTCCATATTCTCGATTCCTTTTGTCCAGAAGCTGTCGAGCACGGCAGGATTCGTCTGGTAGTTCCAGGGGCCTGACCCAAAGCGTTTCCATTCCTGCTGGGAGCGAAGCATCGGTTCATGATGGGACGTGCCCATGACGATGCCATAGTTCGGAGGCCAGGATGGGGTTGTGCGGATCGTCGGCATTGAAGGCGCTGCCCCACATGGCCGGCCACAGGTAATTGGCTTTGAGGCGGAGCAGCAGTTCGAACACTTTTTCGTAAAAAAGATGGTTGAAGCTGCCATAGTGGTCATGGACCCAGCCGGAAAGGGCGGGGGCTTCGTCATTGATAAAGAAGCCCCGGTATTTTACGGCGGGCGGCCCGGATTCAAAGATCTTATTGCCGTGAAAGAAGAGGGGGTTCTTGTGGCTGACGGGGACATCGGCCCACCAATACCAGGGAGAGACTCCCCATTTGCCGGGAAAGCTCGAATACACCATATGCGGTGCCGCGGCGGTCGCTGCCGGCGATGATGAGGGCCCTGTCGACGCCGGCGATGGGCCGGCTCACGGTCTTGAGCACATAGGATTCCCATTTGCCGGTGAGGAGCGGGGATCATGTTCTGGCGGGCCAGCCGCTGGATGAGGGCGGATTGGTCGAGGCTGCCGATGATAATCAGGTTGGGGATGCGGGGAGCATTCGAGAGGTCGGTGATCAGCACCGGGGTAAATCCGGTGACACGCTGGATATCCTCCTGCAGCGAAACGGCTGCTTTGCCAACAGCCAATGGTCTTTAGGATCGATATAGATCGGCACTACTCCCGAGCTGTTCGGAGACGATGGGAAAGTCGCCGGCCGGACACCGGTCCGAGATCATGTCCTGGGACAGGGCGGGGAAGCGGGGACTGTTATCAGCAAGGAAAGAAGAAGAGCGTCTTCATAATACGCGTATTAAAACCCGATAGAATTGCCGCCGTCTACGGGCAGGATGACGCCCGTCAGGTAGCTGGCCTGATCGGAAGCCAGGAAGAGGGCGGCATCGCCGACCTCTGCCGGGTCGCCAAGCCGGCCCATAGGGGTGCGGGCAAAGACCTTGTTGTTTGCGTTCAGGATCGCCGTTCAGGGCTTTGGCGGACATATCGGTGGCGATGAATCCCGGGGCGATGCAATTGACGCGGATACCGTCCGGTGAGAGTTCGACAGCCATGGCCCGGGTCATGCCTTCGATGGCCGCTTTGGATGCGGTATAGGCGATGACTTTGGGGATGCCGTATTGGGAGGCCATGGAACTGATATTGATGATATTCCCTTTCGCAGCGGGGCAGCATGGTCTTTACCACTTCCCGCGAAAGGGCGAATACGACCTTTACGTTGGTATGGAGGATATGGTCGAACTCTTCGTCGGTCACATCCCGGAAATCCTTTTTCATATTGATCCCGGCGTTATTGACGAGGATATCGATATGACCAAAGCGGGAAATGATTTGCCGGACCAGGCCGGGCAGGGAAGGAAGGTCGTTCAGGTCGTGGGTGATCGGATGGCAATTGTCTCCCAGTTGTTGTTGGGCGGCGGCCAACTTGTGTGCGTCGCGGCCGACGATGATCGTCCGGATGCCTGCTTTGATGAAGCGGTCGGCGATTGCCAGGCCGATACCGGAGCCGCCGCCGGTGATGATCGCTGTTCTTTTCGATTCCATTAAGTCCATGCTTATTTCAAATTTATACCCGTTGGTTGAGTCCCGGGCGCAAAATATAGCTGAATTTTTTCGTAGTAATCCAAAGAGTGGTCCGGGGTTTCGCGGCCTGCAGGCAGCGGAAGCCGGGAGAAGGTCTGAAAATACAACAGACAGGCGTTGCGCCACCAGACGGCGTCCTGCTGCTGGATATCGAGCAGCATGCTGACTTCCGACCAGCGCTCGTTATCAATATAACGGGCGAAGCTGATCCCAGGTTCGCTGCATCCAGCGGACGGAGTCTACTCCGGTATAGTATTTGTAACAAAGCTCTTCCCAAAGTGTGCGGCCTGAATGCATGCGCCAGTTCCACGGTACGTGGTGGAACCAGAGCAGCCAGCGATCGGGGCAGGTCCTGGCGTCTTCCCATTGGACGCGGGCGCCCGGAGCATATTGTTCCAGGGCATTGGAGCCGGCGGCAGTGCGGTCGAATCCGATACCGGCGGTATCTGCCTTGTGGAAATAGACGGGGTTCCAGTCGGCGCGCGGCGCTTTGTCATACCAGGGCGCCGGTCCATAATGGTGGGCTATAACCCATGATGTGATGGAGACCCAACGGGGTCATATAATCGACGGCGATCTCGCGGGAGGCGAGCATCATTTCTTTGACAGGCAGGACAAAGGCCGGGATCGTTGGTAAAGGTCTGGCGGATCCATTCGTCCGCGATATCCGACGGGTGATGCGGCGGGGTTCCAGGCCAGGCGGCCGAAGGCATACCAGTTGGCTGCCGCAAATGGATGGCCGCACCAGTTCATGTCATTGCCGATATTGGCGACGCCGGCGATCCCGGAGATGGTAGCGGCTACCCTCGGGCCGTTACCTGCCGCATGGGTATCGGAGTTCAGGCATTCGGCGAACAGCGGCGCCAGGTAGACCAGGTGATTGGAAAACCCGAGGTATTCCTGTGTCAGCTGGACTTCCAGCAAAAGAGGAGTATGTGGCATGGCGCCGAACAGGGGGTGGAATGGTTCGCGGGGTTGGAAGTCGATCGGGCCGTTTTTTATCTGAAGCAGCACATTCGGTTTAAACTGACCGTCGAGCGGTTTGAATTCATCATAGGCTTGTTTAGCCCGGTCTTCATTGGATGCGCTGTAGACGAATGCGCGCCAGATGACGATGCCGTGATAGGGGGCCAGGGCATCGGCGAGCATGTTGGCCCCGTCAGCGTGTGTTCTCCCGTAGTTCTGCGGCCCCGGTTGACCTTCCGAGTTGGCTTTTACCAGGAAGCCGCCGAAGTCGGGGATGTGGCGATAGATCTCTGCCACCTTATCTTTCCACCAGCGCCGGACGGAGGAATCAAGCGGATCTGCTGTCTTCAGATTGCCGATCTCCATAGGGGAGGCCCAATTGACGGAGAGGTAGACGCGGATGCCGTAGGGGCGGAAGATATCAGCCAATGCGGCGGCCTTTGCCAGCCAATCGGGGGTCAGGATCAGCGGGCTGGCGTTGACGTTATTAAGAACGGTTCCGTTGATGCCGACGGAGGCGTCGGCGCGCGCATAGTCGGTATAGCGGGGGTCTTTATACGTTGGAAGTTTGAACCAGTTCCAGAGGGAAAGCCCCGCATAACCACGCTCGACAAAACGGTTTAGATTGTCCCAATGGTCGAGAATACGGTAGCGGTAGGCGGGGATTTCGGTCATGTCAAGCGAATGGAGCGGGTGATGAGTTTGCAGAAGCCGCAGGAAGGAAAATACGCCATAGACGATACCCTTATCCGTGAAGGCGGCGATCATAATACCTTTTTTACCGTCGAGGGTGATCGAGCGGATCGTGAAACCTTCTTCGCCGAGTCGGGAAAGGGTATCGTGACCCGGCAGCCGGGAGATGATGGGGGAGGTAGAGGGCGTACCCACGATCAGGCAGCCGTCGTTGAACTCCGCCGATTCGCCGTGGATTTCGCCAGGGGCGGCGCCTAGTAATCCCTGCAGGCCAAGAACGAGTCCCGGTTGGCGGCAAAAGGACCGTCGAGCTGGACGGAGGTGATCGCTTTGCGGTAATCCTGCAGCAGCTGCGGATCCTGAATGCGGTCATAGCGAAGCCAGAGCCGATAGCCATCTTCTGCCCAGGAAGTGCTTAGCCTGCTCAGAAGAAGCAGGATCAAAGCGGAATTTTTCATGACGGCGAGGATTTTTTATCGACCGAGGAGTCACGGATATAAGCTCGAAGCGGAGGAGGATCGTATTGGTGGCATGAATGTTGAATGTTCCGTTGAGGTGGTCGATGAGGCTGCGGGCGGCCAGCTGACCCATTTCGTAACCGGGATAATTAATTGTGGTAAGATTAGGTTCTACGACGGTGGAGACGGGATCATTATTAAAGCCGACGAAGGCGATGTCTTTGGGGATCTGGATGCCCATCTGGCGGATCGCCACCATACATCCTACGGCGCAGTTATCGTTCGCGACGAATACGGCGTCGGGCAGGGGGGACATCGAGCGGATGAGGGCGGCTGCGTCTGCGCCTGCTTCCTGGCTGAGGTTGCCTGCGATGACATAGTCTTCGCGGTAGGGGATGTGGTTATCCGCGAGTGCTTCCTTGTATCCTTTCAGCCGGTCGATATAGACATTTCGTTTGGATGGGGCGGTGATATGGACGATACGGCGGCGGCCGAGGCTGATCAGGTGGGTGGTGGCTTCATAGGCGGCCTTTTGGTTGTCGATGAGGATGCAGGTGCAATCCTTGTGTTCGGCCACGCGGTCGAAAAAGATGAGCGGGGTCTTCTTTGAAAAGAAGGGCTCGAAGTGGGCCAGGGTAGTCGGTATCATAGGCCAGGGAGACGAGCAGGCCGTCCACCCGGCTGTTGAAGAAGGTAGTGGCGTTGGCGCGTTCCTTTTCGACCGACTCGGAGGATTGGCTGATGATGAGGTTATAGCCTTCGTGGTTGGCGATATTTTCCATGCCGGCGATAACGGCGGACATGAAATAACTATTGATACGGGGGATGATCACGCCGATCGTCATGGTGCGCCGGGTGCGCAGGTTGCGCGCAAAATGATTGCTGCGGTATCCCAGTTCCTGGGCAAGATCGGCGATCCGTTTCTTGGTCTTTTTGCTGACGACGGGGTCGTCCTTCAGTGCCCTGCTGACGGTGGCGATGGATAGGTCGAGCTTGCGGGCAAGATCATATATGGTAATTTCTTTCTGGTCACTCATGGCAATCGTTTACATCCCTTAGACAGGGATAAATGTACTTTATTTTTTGAAAAAAAATGTAATCGGTTACATTTTCTCAAAAATTTCCTTATTTTAGTCCCGCAATACAGATCTCTGCATACTTGCCATGCCAAAAAATACGATTGATCTTATGCAGCCAAAACGACGTCCGGGCAGGAGTTCTTCCTTTCTGTCTCCCGCCAATTGCTTATCGGGCTTGGTTTTCCCTTCTTTTTGCTGCTTCTATCCATTCTTATGCCGGATGCCGGCGATGCGCGATGATCCGGCTGCACTGTATTTATTAATTACCAAAGCTTAAACATTAAAACCGATCACTTATGAGAGTTTCGTTCGAGCACTGGGTCCCCGGGGTACTTCCCCTGACCGGACGGCTTTTGAAAAGATCAATTTTCATTGTCTGCTGCGGGCTGCTCCTGATGGCTGCTCCCCGTTTGCAGGCGCAGGACACCATCCATGTCGTCGGGCATATTGTCTCCGACAGCGGTCAGCCGGTCGCAAAGGCTACGGTCGCGGTGAAAGGCAGCCGAGATCGGGGGTAAGCAGCGATGACAAGGGCAATTTTGAGATCGAGGTTCCGTCCGAATGCGGACGCTGATCATTTCCGTCGGTCGGCTATGCCAGCACCACTATAAAGGTAGCGGGGCGTCATTCCATCGAGATTGTGTTGGCGGCTTCGAGCAATTCAACTGGACCAGGTGATCGTCGTGGGATATGGGACGCAGAAGAAGAGTCCGATGTCACGGGTTCGGTCGCCAGGGTAACCGGGAACACGCTGGCGGAGGTGCCGAACGCCAATTTTATCAGTGAGTTGCAGGGACGAACGGCGGGCGTGGATATCGTGAACAATAGCGCCACGCCGGGCGGCGGCGGGCAGATCCGCATCCGGGGGAACCGTTCGATGGCGACCGCGTCGGTCACCAATTCCATGACCGGCGTCGGCAATGCGAATACGATCAGCGATAACCTGGATCAGCCGCTGGTGGTGCTGGATGGTATCCCTTTTGGCGGGAGCGTCAATGATATCGACCCGGACAATATCGCCAGCCTGGATATTTTAAAGGATGCTTCCGCCACGGCCATCTATGGTTCCAGGGGTTCGGGCGGGGTGATCCTGATCACGACCAAAAGAGGCCGGGTGGGGAAATCGCAGATGACATATAACGGTTACTACGGTATTTCGAGCATACTGGGCGAACTGAAGGTATTCAACGGAAAGGAATATGCGCAATTCAAGGCGGATGCGACAGCCCTGAACAGTGCTACACCCGGGACAGACTTCCTATCCGCTGACGGCAGCTGAGCAGGCCGGGCTTGCAGCGGGCACCAATACCGACTGGCAGAAACTGATCTACCGAAATGCGATGACGACCAGCAATAATCTGAGCCTTTCCGGGGGGAGCGAGAGCACACAGTTCAGCCTTGGTGCCTCTTATTATGATCAGCAGGGGATCATCCCCAACCAGAATTTCGAGCGGTTTTCCTTGCGGACGACGATCGATCATTAGATCAGCAAGCATCTGAAGATCGGTATTAACACGATCAACTCCTTAGCCTATACCAATACGCCGGGCGGCGCCGGTGTTCCCGGTGGCCTGATGCGGCTGAGTCCCCTGGTCTCTCCGTATAATCCCAACGGCACTGTCAACCTTTTCCCGCTGGTCGGGTCTATCGATGCCAGTGCGTATGTGAACCCGCTGACGCTGAAAACGGCTGCGGGCGCCATCCTGGCCCGGCAGCGGAGGCTGCAAACCTTTAACAGCCTTTACGGCGAATGGCAGATCATTCCCGGCCTGAAGTACAGGATCAATATCGGGTTGAACTATGCGCAGAATCAATCGGACAACTATAGCGGCCCCAATACCTATGTGAACGCCAATACTTCCCTGGCGGCGGCGACGGCGACCATTGGGAATGCGGAGACCTATAGTTATGTCCTGGAAAATATATTGACCTATGACAAGACCTTTGCCGAGAAGCACCATCTCACTTTTACGGGGTTGTACAGCGCCCAGAAGGATCATAGCCAGAGCAGCGGCTTTCTTGGCACAGGATTTCCGGCGAACTATGTACAGGATGCCAATCTGAACCTGGCTGCGACCGTCGTCGCGGACCCTAACAATCCCGGCAGTTTTGCCGAAAGGGGCTTACTGTCCTATATGGCGCGTGTAAACTATGCTTTTGCCGACAAATACCTGCTGACGGCTACGGTGAGGACGGATGGTTCTTCGGTGCTGTCGCCGGGTAACCAGTATTTTACGTATCCGGCAGTGGGATTGGGCTGGAATATCATGAACGAAGACTTTATGAAGCGGCGTCAGTTCTATCAGTAGTCTTAAGTTGAGAGGGGGGTGGGGGATCACATCCAACCAGGGTGTCGCGCCTTACTCTACCCTGGGGTTGCTGAACACCAGCACGTATAATTTCGGCCAGGCGACGCCCGGTGAGGTGTCTACCTACCTGGTGAGCTCCTTGGCCAATACCCACCTGCATTGGGAACAGACCGCGCAGACCAATCTGGGTCTGGACTTCGGGTTCCTTCGGAACCGGATCACCGGTACGCTGGATCTCTATGAGCAAAAGACAAAGGATATCCTTTTGCAGGAGACGTTGCCAGCCAGCAATGGCGCCAGCAGCGTTACGACCAACCTGGGGAAGTCGACGGGGAAGGGGATCGAGATCAACCTAAGCTCCATCAATATTAAGACGGCCAGGTGGATTTACCTGGAGTACGGATATAAATTTCTACCTGAACAGGGAGAAGATCACGGCCCTGGCGCCCGGTCAGACGTCGGATATTCCGGACGGGTGGTTTGTCGGACAGCCCCTGACGGTGATTTACGACGTAAAAAAGATCGGGATTTGGCAGACGGCGGATTCCCTTAACGGGAAGCTGCAGGCGCAGACCTCGCCCGCCCAATTGCCGGGCAATATCAAGGTCCAGGACATCGCCGGTCCCAATGGCGGCAAGCCGGATGGAAAGATCGATGCCAACGACCGGCAGATCATCGGGAATTTTCAGCCCAAATGGGAAGGAGGTTTTACCAGCCGGATGTCGTTTAAGAATTTCGATTTCAATTTCGTCGTCTTTGCGCGGATGGGCATGAAGGTGGAGGTTCCGTATCTTACTACGGACGGCTCGGCACAAGGATATGACTTTTTTATGCAAAGCCGGATCAATCAGCTGAAGGTGAATTACTGGACGCGCACCAATCCCACGAATGCCTTCCCTCGACCGGACGCCAGTCTGCAGTCTTTCCCCTTCGCTTCCACGCTGGGTTACCAGGACGGTTCTTTTATAAAAATGAGGAGTATCAACCTGGGTTATACGATTCCGGCAAAAGCGCTGAACAGGGCGGGGATCACTTCGCTGCGGATCTACGTAACGGCGCTGAACCCCTTTATCATCTATTCTCCTTTTGTCAAGGATGGTTTCGGGCCTGATCCGGAAGGCAATGGTTATGGCGGGGCGGTCGCTTCCACGGCGGCGGGTGGCAGCACCGGTGTCGGTGGGACCAACGGGAGTAGCCGGCAGATCACCGTCAATGCAAACAATCCTTCCACTCGCGAATTCAACCTCGGTTTGAGCCTGAAATTCTAAAATTAAAAATGTTGTCAATATGAAACAGTTTAAAAAAATTTGTGTTGCAAGTCTGGTGGCGATGGTGCTCATGACTGTCAGCTGCACTAAAATATTGCAGGAGCATCCCGAATCAGCGATCGTACCCAGCATCTTTACCACAGAAGGCGGCCTTGTGGGCGGTATTGGCGGCGTATACAACGATCTCCGGGGCCTGTGGGGAACGGAGGGTTTTACCATGCAATGTCTGGGCGGGACGGATGAGATGCTGGAAGGCGCGAGCGTCACCAGCCCTGATTTCTTCACCTATAACCCGATGAACAGTGCCGACGAGACCAACGGATGGTGGAACAATGCGTACCAGGACATCAACACGCTGAACGGCGTTCTGCAATATGCCAAAACGCTTCCCGCAGATACGATAGTCGACCAGTGCATTGCACAGGCGCATTTTCTCCGGGCTTTCTGGTATTATTACCTGGTCATCAACTTTGGCGACGTGCCCCTGCATACGACCTTTATCACGGCGCCCAGCCTGGCGGATTCCCGTCAGCCCATGGCCCAGGTATATGATACGATCATCTCGGACCTCAATTTTGCGGCTGCGAATTTGCAGGTCGTTTCTCCGGTGAATGCCACTACGCAGGCGCCTTTCGGCGGCAAAGCGGCTGCCCAGGGAGCGGCGCTCTACCTGCTGGGGAAGACTTATCTTACCCGCGGCTGGTCGGCTGCGGCCCAGCCAAATGATCTTCAACCAGGCCGTTAGTATCTTCACCAATCTGATCACCAATCAAACCACTTATGGATTTGGTCTTTGGGCGGACTATGCCGATGCCTTCGGCGAGAATGTCGATCCCGTTACCGGTTCCCGGGCGACATGGGACTATGGCAAGGAGAATATTTTCGTCAGCGATCACAGCAGCAATCAGAAGTACGGGCAGTACACTGCCGGCGGTGGGGCTGCCGGCGGCGCCGCGCAGAACCTGCTTCCTTGGTTTCAGCGCATGGAACTATCCTTCCAACAGCGGGATCAATTCCTATCTGAATGGTTCGGGCAATGCTCGTGAACTCCGGGACCAGCATGATGACGAGGGACGTACTCAACGGGCGGCCATTTATCCGGGTGCGGCCGAACAATGCTTATGTGCTGGGTGAGGCTTTCGACAGTGTCGGACAGGATAAATGACTACCCGTTATAACAAGACATTCCAGACGGTATTTATCGCGAATACTGCTGTATGTCCAATACGGCCGGCGCCGCCAACAATTCCCGGGGTATCAGTTATGCGATGAATGTCGGCGTGGATACGGCTGTCTGGTTCCCTCCCTATGAGTGTGCCGGGTGCGCCGCAATTCAACGGCGCGACGCCATTCCATGGGATCATCATTCCTCCGAGTCTCCAGACCAACTCCTATTTTCCGGCCAACAGGAAATTCGACGACCCGAGCAGGCCAGCGGCGGATTTTAACGACCCCAGCACGCGGCCGGTGGTACTCTGGCGGTTCTCGGATGTCTACCTCCTGTTGGCCGAAGCCGAGCTCAAGATGGGAGACCTCACGGACGCGGCCAAGTACATCAATGTGATCAGGGAAAGGGCGGCGTATCAGAAGACCAACACGGCCTTACAGAATCGGCCGCCGCGACAGCCATGGACATCACGCCTTCGCAGGTGACGCTGGACTTTATCCTGGATGAGCGGACCAGGGAATTTTACGGGGAAGGGATCCGCTGGTGGGACCTGGTGCGTACAGGGACCCTGCTGGAAAGAGTGCAGGCCTGGAATCCCGTGGAAGCCGGGGCGCATCTCCAGTCGTATATGGTGCTGAGGCCGATACCGCAGAGCGAGATCGATGCCGTTACTTCCGGACCTAAGTTCCCGCAGAATACCGGGTACTGATAATTGACCTTTACAGGGCGTATTGAAAGTGAACCGTAATCAAATATATTTGCAGAGCGGCCCCGAAGGGGCCGCTCTTAAATTTTACGGTCATGCACGGCAGACAAGTTTTGGGCTGGATCGGATCATTGCTACTTATGGGATGGAATGCCAGCGGCCAGGTGCGGGTTCCCCGCCTCGTTGGGGACGGAATGGTGCTGCAGCGGGATATACCTATCCGTATCTGGGGATTCGGCTCGCCGGGCGAGCGGGTGACGGTTAAATTCGACGGGGAAACGGAGAGTGGCGTTACGGATGACAAGGGCAGATGGCTGGTCATTTTTTCGCCCAAAAAAGCGGGCGGTCCCTATACGATGGACATTGATGGCATCAACCATATATGGATCCAGAACATTATGGTCGGAGAAGTCTGGTTCTGTTCGGGAGGGAGGGGGATGCAGGTAACGATGGAGAAAGTAAAGGACCGCTATGCCGATTTGATTGGCCGGGCGGACCGGGCTCCTGTCCGTCAATATCGGATCTCCACCCGGTATGATTTCAAGACGCCGCGGCAGAATGTCCCTTCGGGTGGATGGGCGACTGCCAGTCCCGCCTCCGTTCTTGACTTTTCCGCGTTGCCTTATCTTTTTGCATTACAGTTATACGATCACTTCCATGTAACGATCGGTTTGATCAATGCCAGCGTTGCGGATGCGCCGGCCGAAGCCTGGCTGAGCCCGCAGGCACTCCCGTCGTTTCCTTCCTTTGCTGCGGTGGCGGAAAGCTATACGGACAGCACTTATGCGGAGGGGGCGGGTCCTGCCGACCACATGGTTACCGGCGGTCTCTTTAATGGAATGATAGCGCCGGCGGATACCTACACGGTGCGGGGAGTGCTCTGGTGCGGAGGGGAGTCCGATGTCAACAAGCCTTTGGAGTACCAGGGGATCTTTGCTTCGGTGATCGAAGACTGGAGATTGCATTGGGGCCAGGCCAATCTGCCCTGGATCTATGTGCAGGAGGGTGCTCACGGGGCCGCGGGGCTGCAGCCGGAGGAAAGTCGATGGGCAGAACTCCGTGAAGCGCAGCGCTTGGACCTGGGCGTTCCGATGACCGGGATGGCCGTATCTGCCGATCTGGGCGAGGAGAGAGACGGGGAATTTCCGAATGAAGAAGAACTGGGGAAACGGCTGGCGCTTTCGGCCGAGGGGATCGCATATGAAAAGACCGATATGATCTATACCGGGCCGTTATTCCATTCGGTGCACATCCGGCATAATGAAGTCCGTGTCCGCTTCGATGCGGTTGAAAGCGGCCTGATCATAAAAGGCGGCGGCGAGATCCATGGTATGGAGCTGGCGGGAGCGGACAATCATTTCTATCCCGCGAAAGCGGTCATCGAAGGGAAAAACGTGGTGGTTACCTGTGAACAGGTGCCGAACCCCGTAGCGATACGATACGGATGGGCTGACAACCCGCAAGGCATCAATTTGATCAACCGGGACCGACTGTTCCAGGATGGATTGCCGGCGTCCCCGTTTGAGGGGAGGAAGGGAACGAAATAGGCGGAGAAAACCATTGGTATCTATCGATACCAATATATTATCCATGCTGCAATCGGTTGCAATCTAATTTATTTTTTGGCTACATTAGTGTCCTCAAATAATGCTCAATATGAAAAAAGTCATTTTCCTGCAGGTGTGTGCGTGCTTTTTGCTGTTTACCCGGACCGACGCTCAAAACGATCCCTGGACCAATCCAGCGCTTCCGCCCGATGTCCGCGTACATGATCTGATCTCACGGCTCACGCCGGAAGAGAAGGTATACCAGATGATGAACAGCACGCCGGCCATCCCCCGGTTACATATACCCGAATATGACTGGTGGAACGAGGCGCTACATGGCGTGGCGCGGTCGGGGATCGCGACGATCTTTCCGCAGCCGATCGGCATGGCGGCGACCTTTGATGACAGCCTGGTGCATCAGGTGGCGGACGCGATATCGGATGAAGCCCGCGCCATGTACAATGCGTCTATTAAAAAGGACTATCGGAATCGGTTCAGCGGACTGACCTTCTGGACGCCGAACATCAATATTTTCCGCGATCCACGGTGGGGGAGGGGGCAGGAGACGTATGGGGAAGACCCGTATCTGACGTCGCGGATGGGGGTGGCGTTAGTCCGGGGCTTGCAGGGAGATGATCCGCGATATTTAAAAACGGCGGCCTGCGCAAAACATTACGCGGTACACAGCGGGCCGGAGCGGCTGCGGCATCAGTTTTGACGCCGAGGTCTCGATGCACGATCTGTGGGATACGTATTTGCCGGCCTTCCACGCGCTTGTCGTCAATGCGAAGGTAGAGGCGGTGATGTGCGCATACAACCGGACCAACGGGGAAGCCTGCTGCGGCAATACTTATTTGCTGGAGGATGTACTGCGGGCCCGGTGGGGATTCAAAGGGCATATCGTTTCGGACTGCGATGCGATAGCGGACATTTATGACGGGCATAAGCTGGTGAGCAGTAAGACGGGCGCCGCGGCGCTGGCCTTGCAGCGCGGGGTGAACCTGAATTGCGGGGATACGTATCTGTCGCTGACGGATGCGGTCAAACAAGGGCTGGTGACGCAGGCGCAGATCGACAGCTCGCTGGCTATCCTGTTGCGGACGCGGTTCAAACTTGGGCTTTTCGATCCTCCCGGCAGCAATCCGTATGATCGGATACCCGAATCCGTTATCAACAGTTCTGAGCACCGGGCGCTGGCCCGGAAAGTCGCGGAGAAGTCGATCGTGCTGTTGAAAAACAGCGGCGTTTTGCCGCTGTCGAATGGGCTGAAGAAATATTTTGTCACCGGCCCCAATGCGACGAGCGTCGATATCCTGCTTGGCAATTACTATGGGGTCAACGACCGGCTGGTGACTATACTCGAAGGGCTGGCCGGCCAGGTTCAGCCGGGCAGCCAGCTGATCTACAACCAGGGGGTGCTGCTGGACCGTCCAAATGTCAACCCGATCGACTGGGCATCCGGAAATGCGAAGGGGGCCGATGCCACGATCTGTGTCATGGGGATTACCGGCCTGCTGGAAGGAGAAGAGGGCGAGTCGCTGGCGTCCCCTACTTTTGGGGACCGCCTGGATTATAACCTGCCTGCCGCGCAGATCGAGTATCTGCGGAAACTGAAAGCCGGCAACAGGAATCCGGTCATTGCGGTCGTTACCGGCGGAAGTCCCATGAATCTCGGCAGAAGTGCAGCAGATAGCCGATGCGGTACTGCTGGTGTGGTATCCCGGTGAGGAAGGCGGAAATGCGGTGGCCGATGTGCTGTTTGGGAAAGTCTCTCCTTCCGGAAAGTTGCCGGTCACCTTTCCACGGTCCTACGATCAGCTGCCTTCCTTTGACAATTATTCGATGAAGGGAAGGACCTATCGGTATATGAAAGCGGAGCCATTGTATCCGTTTGGCTTTGGGTTGAGCTATACGACGTTTCCTACAGCGGGCTGGCGGTGTCAAGCCGAAGATCCGTCGCGGAGAGCCGGTTGACGGCGGAGGTAACGGTGACGAATACCGGAAGGTATGATGTCCGATGAGGTGCTTGAATTATACCTGACGCATGAAAATGCCGGAGATTCGGCAGCATTGTTTGCGTTGAAAGGCTTCCAGCGTGTATCTTTGGCGCCCGGGGATTCGATCCGGGTTCATTTCGTTCTGACGCCGGACCAATTGTCGGTAGTGGATGGAAAGGGTCTGCTGGTCCAGCCGCTGGGGAAGATCAGGATAAGCGTCGCGGGTTCGCTGCCGACGCCGCGGAGTGAGGAGTTGGGGGCGGCAAAGGCGGTGGAAACGGAGATAGAGGTGGTGGAGGCGAAGGGGAATCGGCGGTAGAAACCGCAGCCGGGATGACTAAATAAGACGTATGGAAAGACCTTTTTTGATGGAGGAAACGATGCGGTGGTATGGACCGAATGATCCGGTCAGTCTGTGGGATATCCGGCAGGCGGGTTGCACGGGTGTGGTAACGGCCCTTCATCATGTTCCGGTTGGGGAGGTCTGGTCGCCGGAGGAAATCGCGCGGCGAAGGGCGGAAGTAGAGGCTGCGGGGATGCGCTGGACGGTGATCGAAAGTCTGCCGGTACATGAAGACATTAAGAAACAGCGAGGGAACTATCAGCAGTATATCCGCAATTATCAACAGAGTTTGCGAAATGTGGGGCGGGGCGGGCTTGAAGTCGTGACGTATAATTTCATGCCAATCCTGGATTGGATGCGAACCGATATCGTTTATGAAATGCCGGACCGGAGCAAGGCGCTGCGGTTCGAAAAGCTGGCCTTTATTGCCTTCGATCTTTTTCTGTTGAAGCGGCCCGGGGCGGAGAAAGACTATAGTGCGGCGGAGATTGCCGCAGCGGAACAAAGGCTGGCGACGATGACGGCGACGGAGAAGGAAACGCTGTACCGAAATGCCCTGCTGGGATTGCCTGGCAGCGAGGAGCGGTTCACGGAGACACAGATCCTGGAGGCATTGAAGACCTATGAAGGGATCGATTCCACGAAGCTGAAGCATCATCTTTTTTATTTTCTGCAACAGGTGGTTCCGGTCGCAGAAACGGAGGGGTTGAAGCTGGCCATTCATCCGGATGACCCGCCGTACCCGATACTGGGCCTTCCGAGGATTGTCAGCACGGAACAGGATGCCCGCGAATTACTGGACTGTGCGCCGTCACCTGCCAATGGTCTGTGTTTCTGCACCGGTTCATACGGAGTTCGCGACGACAATGATCTGGTCGGGATGGTCCGGCGTCTCGGCAATCATATCCACTTTATTCATCTGCGAAGCACTAAACGGGATGAGATGGGCAATTTTTTCGAGGCAGACCATCTTGGAGGCGATGTTGATATGGTCGGCGTGATCCGGGAATTCCTGGCAGTCCAGAAGCGAAGGAAGATTTCGCTGCCGATGCGGCCCGATCACGGCCATCAGATGCTGGATGATCTTGGAAAGAGGAGCTATCCCGGCTATAGTGCGATCGGAAGACTGCGGGGGCTGGCGGAATTGCGTGGAGTTCAGCACGGACTTGCTTACGGCGCCAATTAAATTTCGTCTATATGATACGAATTCTGACCTGTCTGTTGCTTATCAGCGGCGCCGCTCTTGCTCAAACCAACCGGCCTGCTTACGGCGGACCGCTAAAGCCGGAGCAGGCCAATATGGATATCCGTCACTATACGGTCGATCTGGCACTCGATATACCCGGGAGGTCGGTGGCCGGATACGCGGAAATCCGCTGTAATCTGTTGCAGCCGGCGAGCAGCCTCTTGTTTGATTTGATGGACTCCTTTCATGTCGCAAAAGTAACGGTTGATGGGAAGCCGGCTTCCTTCACACATGAGCGGCATGAACTGCGGATCAGTAATGCGCAACCGTGGGCGTCGGGCCCGGTCACGGTCCGGGTCGAGTACGCCGGTCATCCGATGATCGCGGTCCGGCCACCGTGGGATGATGGGTTCACCTTCACGCAGGACTCTGCGGGTCATCCCTGGATCGCGGTCACCGCGGAGGGAACGGGCGGAAAGATCTATTTTCCCGCAAAAGACCATCCATCGGATGAACCGGATGAGGGGGTTGATCTGACCATTCACGTACCGAAAGGATTGGTTGTAGCAGGACCGGGTCTCCTGGCCGATGTAAAAACGCGGGGCGGGTGGAGCGCCTACCATTGGAAAACCAACTATCCGATCAACAACTACAGTATCGTCTTTAACGTCGGCGATTATACAGTTGTGTCGCGCACGTATACTACCATTAAAGGCAACAAAGTGCCGATGCAATTCTATGTGTTGAAAATGCATGCGGCGATGGCTCCGCACCAGTTGGAGATGCTGGAGCGGTTTGCGCGGGTAAAGGAGAAATACTTTGGCGAATATCCGTGGGCGAAGGAGAAGATCGGGATTGTAGAGACCCCCCATTTGGGCATGGAGCATCAGACGATGAATGCCTACGGCAACCGGTTCCGGTATACGCAAGTCGGCGGCCAGGATTTCGATGGGTTGATGAATCACGAGTTTGGCCACGAGTGGTGGGGTAACAAGGTAACGGCGGGTGATTGGGCGGACTATTGGATACACGAAGGGATCGAAACTTTTGCCGACGACCTTTATACGCTGGACATGGAAGGCGAAGATGCGTACGAAAAGGTTTTTGAGCGGTCGGTACCCCGGCTTCGCAATGACAAGCCCATCGTGCTGGGCAAAGATATTACGGAAGATGCCGCCTATCATCCGGATATCTATCCAAAAGGAGCCTTTTTCATGCACACGTTAAGGTATGTGCTTGGGGACAGTATCTTTTTCCCGGCCTTGCTGAAAGTGGCGACGGACAGCAATCACACCTATGTACACACGACGAATACGCTTGCGGTCGAACAGGCATTCGAACAAGAATCGGGTAAGGACCTATCACAGCTATTTCATCTCTATCTGTATACCACCGACAAACTGGAGATTAAGGTCCGGCCGACCGATGCCACGCATTACTGGGTCCAGTTGCAAAATATCGGCATGCCGTTACCTGTTGATATAACCACAAGCGGCGGCACGAATCGCGTTATCGTCGATAAGAAGGGTGTTATGGTGACAAGCAGCAGTATGCCGTTGATCGATACCCGGGATTTTTACCTGAAGAGGGTCATATATGATTTATAAAACTTATTTATGTTCGATAAAGGCGTTTACAAATCCCGACGGGAGAAATTAAAACAGCAACTGCGTCAGGGACTGGTTTTGCTTCTCGGTAATGAGGACAGCAGCATGAATTATAAGGATAACCTTTATCCTTTCCGGCAGGACAGCAGTTTCCTGTACTTCTACGGGTTGGACCGGCCGGGGCTGGCGGCCCTGATCGATATCGACCATGATCAGGAGGTGGTTTTTGGCAATGATCTCACGCTGGATGATATCGTCTGGACGGGGCCGCAGCCGACGCTGGCCGAGCAGGCCGAACCGGCCGGCGTTGGGGATACCCGACCGTCAGCCGCATTGCCGGCGGAGCTGGTTAGTGCGCGAGGTGCAGGCCGTACGATCCATTTCCTTCCTCCCTACCGGCCCGAAAATATCCTGAAGCTTAGCGCCTGGCTGGGGTTTGCACCGGGGGCTGTCCGGGGGCATGCTTCGGTGCCGCTGATCAAAGCAGTGGTGGAGCAGCGTTCGGAGAAGACCGCTGAGGAAGTGACACAGATCGAGGAGGCGGTCAATATTACGGCGGCGATGCATCTGGCGGCGATCCGGGGCGCCAGGGACGGGATGACGGAAGCGCAGTTGGCGGGTGTGTTGCAGGGGATTGCAATCAGTGCGGGGGGAAACCTCTCCTTCCCGACTATTTTGACCGTGCATGGGCAGGTCCTGCACAATCACTATAGCAATACGGTGATGAAGAGCGGCCAAATCGCGATTTGTGACAGTGGGGCGGAAAACGGGATGCATTATGCGGGGGATATGACCCGGACCTTCCCCGTCGGGGCAAAGTTTACAGCGCTTCAGCGGGAGATGTATGATATTGTTTTGGCTGCACAGGAAGCGGCGGTTGCGGCATTGAAGCCCGGGGTCCTCTTCAGGGACGTCCACGCCCTGGCTGCGGAGAAGTTGGTGTCGGGCTTAAAGGCGGCTGGCGTGATGAAGGGTGATCCGGCTGAAGCGGTCGCTGCCGGCGCCCACACGATGGTGTTCCAATGCGGCCTGGGACATATGATAGGGCTTGATGTGCACGATATGGAAGATCTGGGAGAAGAGTATGTCGGTTATACGGAGGAGTTGAAAAAGAGCAAGGAGTTTGGCTGGAAATCCCTGCGGCTGGCACGCGCTCTTGAGCCGGGGTTTGTCGTGACGATTGAACCCGGGCTTTATTTTATTCCGGAACTGATGGACCGCTGGGGGGCGGAGAAGAAATACGCGGATTTTATCAACTATCCGAAGCTGGAAGCGCTTCGGAATTTTGGCGGGATACGGATCGAGGAAGATTTGCTGATCACGGCCGGAGGCAGCCGGCTGTTGGGCAAGCCGCTGGCCAAGACCGCGGCGGCGGTAGAGGAATTGCGGGGATAGGGCTTACCACGTAAGAATGAACGTATGGCGGTTACCGGAAAACTGATAGGTGGGGCGTAGTGTGGTTACCTCGCAGATCTGTTTGATAATGGAAAGTCCCAGTCCATTATGGCCGGTATGCTGCTCCCCCTTATAAAAGCGGGTGAACAGCCTCCGGGAATCCAGGGGGTTGGACAGGCCGGTATTGCTGATGCTGAGACGCCGGGATTCCAGTGAGATATCGATAACGCCCTGCGGAATGTTGTGGTTGCTGGCGTTGCTAAGGAGGTTATTGAGCAGAATATCGATCAACTCGGGGCTTGCGCGGATGGTAGCAGGCGACAAGCGGGATGATACTTCGATTCCGCTGGTCTGCCAAAGTTCACGGAATTGTCCAAGTTTGTTCTCTATGCGTTCGTCCAATGGGACTTCTTCGAGCTCGCTAAATTGCTGGTTGCTGATCTTCGTGAGCAGAAGCAGGGACTGGTTGAGACGGGATAGTTTTCTGATGGCAGCAAAAGCGCTGCGGACGATTTCGCTCTGGCGTTCGGACAGATCTTGTTCCTGGATGAGCATTTCGAGTTTGGAGCGAATGATCGAAAGGGGAGTTTGAAGCTCGTGCGAGGCGTTTTCCGTAAATTCCTTTAATAGCAGGTAGTCTTCTTCAGCTTTGCGCGCTGCCATTCCTAGGCTTTCGTTCATAAAGGCGAATTCTTCCGTTGTGGTCGGCGGAAACCGCAGGCTATTGGTATGGCCGATCCTGAAGTCGCGCATCGCATTCAGCGCATCGTAAAAAGGCTGCCAAAGGCGGCGCAGGAGGACGCGATTGGTCAGGAGGAAGGCCAGGATGGTGATCCCGATGGTAACCAGGGATACCCAGAGAAAGGCGCGAAAGAGGTGGTGAAGGCCTTCCATTGGCTTGGCGATAGTGACTTTGTAAATATGATCTCCGGCGGGGAGGGTGAAAACGACCTGCCGGAAATTGTGCATTTTCTTTTCGCGCTGGCTATAGCGGGTCACCAGTTTGAATTCGCTGGCCTTCATCTGCCCCGCGGCAGGCTCGTAGGTTAACTGCTCTTCATCGAGTACATGGCCGGTGGGCAACTGTTGATATTGGGTGTAGTAGTCGAAAAGGCGGTCACGGATCCCTGAGAGATCGGCGTCCATTTCACGGATCAGTACATAGTTGGTCAGGAGATAGGTGGAAGCCACCGAAAGCAGGAAGACGATCAACATGACCAGCAGGTTGATGCGGGTATATTTGGTAAACAGCCTCATTGGCGCCGGCCCTCCACGGGCGAGAATTTGTAACCCATTCCGTAGACGGCGTGGATATAGTCCGGGCAACCGGCCTGGAGCAGTTTCTTGCGCAGATTCTTGATATGGGTATAGATAAAATCGTAGTTGTCAGCCATATCGATGCTGTCGCCCCACAGGTGCTCGACGATGGCCTCTTTGGTGACCACCTTATTCTTGTTGGCGATGAAGTAGACCAGCAGGTCGTATTCCTTTTTGGTGAGATCGGCGCGCCCGTTCGCTCCCTTGACAATCCTGTCGTGCAGGTCCAGGGAAAGCTTGTCCAGCACGATCCGGTTCCTGCCTTCGAAAGATTTCCGGCGGATGATTGCCGCCACCCGGGCGGCCAATTCAGGCATGTGGAAGGGCTTGGTCAGATAATCATCGGCGCCGAGGTTCAGCCCCAAAACTTTATCATCAAGGGAATTGCGCGCCGAAATGATCAGCACGCCGTCTGCTTTGTTGTTGGATTTCAGTTCCTTAAGAATGTTGAGTCCGTTGCCGTGCGGAAGATTGATATCCAGAATGATACAGGCATAGTCATAAAGATGGACCTTTTCCATTGCCGCATAGAAGTCATAGGCCATTTCGCAGGCAAAGTTCTCATGGTTAAGATAGTCCCGAACGCTATCGGACAGTTCCTGCTGGTCTTCTATGATCAGGATCTTCATTAAATGCGAATATCCACAAAGTTCCCTGACAAAAATGTAGAAATTCTGAAATGGTCCGGCGGGGGGGCCTTAATTTTTTCCCGTAGATTTGGCAAAACGTTGTAATGAACAACACCGGCTTACGTCTAACCTTTCTTCTAACCTGCTGTCTGTCCTTACTGATAGTAAATTTTTCCTTCGCCCAACAAGCACCTGTTACGTCAACCCCATTGTCCGCTGCGCCGGTAAAACAGCCGCCGCCGTTCTGGAATGAGATCGCCGAATTTAAACACCAGGACAGCGTGCAACGGCCGCCTTCGGGCGCCATACTTTTTGTCGGGAGCTCTTCCTTCCGCAAGTGGACGAATGTTCAAAGCTATTTTCCGGGGTATACGATCATCAACCGCGGATTTGGCGGATCGACTTTCCCCGATGTGATCCGGTATGCAGGAGAGATTATTTTCCCCTACCACCCCAAACAGGTCGTCATTTATTGCGGTGATAATGATCTGGCCAGTTCGGACTCGGTGACGGCCACGATGGTGTTCAATCGATTTGTGCGTCTGTACGATCTGATCCGAAGCCGCCTGAAGGAAGTCGACATCGTCTATATTTCCATCAAGCCCAGTCCGAGCCGGACACGGCTGATGCCGAAAATGGAGGAGGCGAATGACATGATCCGGGATTTCATGGCGAAGTACAGTCATGCTGTTTTTGTCGATGTCTATCATTCGATGCTGGATTCAAAGGGACAGCCGATCGACAGTTTTTTCCTGGCCGACAAGCTTCATATGAATGAAAAAGGATACCGGACGTGGCAACAGATCCTGCTGCCTTATCTGGATAAGTGAATAATAGGTGCATAAGTCGAGTTCTTTAATCGACATAATTAATATTGGTAGACTATTTTAGGCATATTAAGGAATTGTGATTTCTGATGAAGGTTCGAACGTGGTTCGTGATATACATTGAACTTTGACCTGTATGTTGCGAGAAACTATATTCAGGAGGAAGAAGATCCTTTTTATTATCGGATCTCCCAATCAGACCAGCCAGATGCACCAGGTAGCCATCCAGTTGCCTGAATACGATTGTTTCTTCAGCCAGCTTTACAGTAAAAATTTTTTTATTCGTCATGCGGTCCACAGGGGGATACTCGACACGACCATTCTGGGTGGTGAGTTCAAGCGGAAATCGGATGCTTATCTCGATCGGCATGGTTTAGCAAACGACTATGCGCGTTCCGTTTATGGCAATCAATATGATATGGCGGTGCTATGTTCCGATCTTTATGTACCGAACGATCTTCGGCCGTTAAAAACAGTATGGATCCAGGAGGGAATGACCGATCCGGTGACCACGTGGGCTAAATGGAGCCGGCGGCTGCATTTGCCGACATACTGGGCGATGAATACGGCTTATAACGGTTGCAGTAATCTCTGTGATATCTATTGTGCCGCGTCGGAAGGCTACAAACAACAGTTCGGCCGACGGGGGACGGACCCCAGCCGGATCTTTGTGACAGGGATACCGAATTTCGACAACGCGGCTGTTCACCTGAATAACTCATTTCCTTACCGGGGGTATGTGCTGGTTGCCACTTCGGATATCCGGGAGACATTCAGAAAAGACGATCGTCCGGCTTTTATCCGCCAATGTGTCGCGATTGCCGCCGGCCGCCCATTGATCTTCAAGCTACATCCCAATGAAGACAAGGAGCGCGGTGTCCGGGAGATCCGGGAAGCGGCGCCTCCGGAGGCATTGATCTTTACAGAGGGGAATACGGATCACATGATTGCCAATTGTGATGAGCTCATTACGCAGTATTCGACCGTCGTTTATCTCGGAATTGCGCTTGGGAAAAAAGTTCACTCTTATTTCGACGTGGAGAAATTAAGGCGACTGGCGCCCGTGCAGAATGGCGGTCAGTCAGCCATGTCGATTGCCGACCTGTGTCGCCGATATCTCGAATTCAAGGGCGTGCGAGAGGAGTTTTTGCGGACGGCGCGGGTTATAACCAATAGCTTACATGAACGCGAAAGAACCGGACATCCTCACCGTTATTCAAACCAGGAGGGGGTCTACCCGACTGCCGGATAAGGTACTCTTGCCTTTGCAGGGCAAGATGCTATTCGTACGCCAGGTGGAGCGAATTAAGGCATCCCGGCTTTGCGGGCGGGTGATCGTTGCTACGACCGCCGAACGGGAAGATGATATAATTGCCGGGATCTGTCGGGCGGAGAATTTGGACTGTTACCGGGGCGATGGGCGCGATCTGCTGGACCGGCATTACCGGGCTGCGCTGAAATACGGCGGGGACACAATTGTCAAAATCCCGAGCGATTGCCCGCTGATCGATCCCGCGATTATCGATCAGGTGATCGGGTATTGGGTCCGGCATTCCGGTGAATATGATTTTGTGAGTAACCTGCACCCCGCTACATGGCCGGACGGAAATGACGTGGAGGTCATGACTTTCCGGGCGTTGGAGCAGGCTTGGCGCGAAGCAGACCGTCCCATGGAACGCGAGCATACTACACCGTTCATCTGGGAACGGCCGGAACGGTACCGGATCGGGAATGTAACCATGGAGGGTGGAGTGGACTATTCAATGACGCATCGGTTCACGATAGACTATGCCGCCGACTACCAGTTCATCCGGACTGTTTTCGAGGAGTTATACCCGGTGGATCCATTTTTCGGTGTGGAAGAAATTCTCGAGTTGTTGGAGAAGAGACCCGACCTCTATGCCATAAACGCCGATCTGGCTGGGGTAAATTGGTACCGGAATCATTTGGATGAATTAAAAATGGTCGGTGCTGTGCAAACAAAGTCGCTATGACAAATGCATTATCGGATACCCTGAAATCGACCGCACTGCGGGTGCGGGAGCATATCATCCGCATGGCGGAAGGCGGCGGGTGTTTCATCGGGGCGTCCCTGTCCTGTGTAGAAATCTTGGTCTATCTCTATGCGCAGGTGATCCGCCGGAAAGCGGACGAGCCGGATGACCCGGATCGGGATTACCTGTTCCTTTCCAAGGGGCATGATGTTCCGGCCTTGTACGGCACTTTTGCGGAGATGGGTTTTCTTAAAAGCGAAAGGCTTTTTAATCATTTGTCCACCAGCGATCATATTTATTGGCATCCTAACCGGCAGATCCCGGGAGTGGAATTTCACTCCGGTTCCTTGGGCCATCTCCCGGCCGTCGCGGCCGGGGTAGCATTGGATTGCAAGCTCCATGGCAGCGGAAACCGGATCGTGGTGATCACGGGTGATGGCGAGCTGAATGAAGGGAGTGTATGGGAAACATTGTTGGTGGCCAATGCGTATGGTCTCGATAATCTAACGATGGTCGTGGATCGCAATCAATTCCAGGCCAATCTCCGAACGGAGGAACTCGTTCCACTGGAACCACTGGAGGATAAATTCAGGGCGTTTGGCTGTTACGTTCAGCGGATAGATGGCCACGATTTCGGTGACCTGGAAGAGGCTTTCAGCGCTGCCGTGACAGGCGGGGATGGCAAAGTCAGGGTTATTATTGCGGACACGGTTCGGGGCAAGGGTCTGCCAAGCATTGAAGCCCGCGCGGACCGGTGGTTCTGCGCGTTCACCCCCGAAGAAGTCATGCAATTGCTGGAAGAGTTGCATGGGCAGTCAGAGGCAGCTATTCAATCTGAAACATTGGTGGTTCGGTAATTTTCGATATATGACTTACGGAGAATTATTGGTCAGTACTGCGCAAAAGGATGAACGAATCGTCGTGATGACGGCGGAGAACCGCGCCTTGGTACGGAATGCGCAGCGGCAGTTGGGTAACCGGTTTATCGACACGGGTATTACGGAGCAAACAATGGTGGGAATGGCTGCCGGGCTGGCGTTACGCGGACGGATCCCCATTGTGCATGCGCTGGCTCCGTTCCTGACGATGCGGGCATTCGAATTTATCCGGACCGATGTGGGGATCGCCCATTTGCCGGTCAAGCTAAGCGGATATATCCCCGGTTTCCTTTCAGATGGAAATGGGCCGACGCATCAATCCATTGAGGACGTCGCGATTATGCGTGGAATTCCGGGAATGGAGGTCTATAGCCCCGCCGATGAGGACGACCTGGTGAAGATATTGCCGTCGATTTGGGGCAATCCGGCTCCTGCCTATGTTCGGATCAATCACTTGAAAGGAAAATTCGAACATGCTGCCTATGTGCCTGGCAGGGCGGAAGTAGTGGCGAAAGGGAAAGACGTAACGCTGCTCGTATATGGGTTCCTGTTTGCAAATGCCTTGCAGGCGAAGGAATTGCTCGGAGACGAGGGCTTATCGGTGGGATTGGTCAATATGCGGTCCCTGAAGCCGGTTGATGAGGAGGCGATTTTGCGAGGCTGCGCTGGGGTCGGGGTTATTGGTGACGATCGAAGACCATCTGCAAACCGGTGGCCTCTATTCGATTGTTGCGGAGGTGCTGCTGCGGCATCGCGTAACGGGCCGGGAGGTGATGCCGGTGGCCCTGGAGGAGCGGTGGTTCCGACCCGGGTTGCTGGGGGAGGTGCTGGAGAAGGAAGGGTTCACAGCGGAACGGATTGCCGCCCGGATCGCTACCCGGATCGCTACCCGGATCAAAAATGCAAATTCACTATATGTCCAATAAGATCGCGTTCAATGAAGACTATCCGGTTATCACCGAGTCGGAAAAATTGTATCGACGGGCGCTCCCTATTATGACGCCCGTGACACAGACTCTTGCCAAGGGGCCGGGGCAATATGTCAACGGCGTTGCACCCAAATACCTGAAGCGAGGAAAGGGGGCACACGTTTGGGATGTGGACGGAAATGAGTTCATCGATTATAACATGGCGATAGGCCCGCTGTCCCTGGGTTATGCCTATCCGCGGGTGGATGAAGCGATTATCGCGCAGTTAAAGGACGGGATCACCTTTTCGATGATGCATGAGCTGGAGGTAGAACTCGCGGAATTGATCCACCGGGTGATTCCCAATGCGGAATCCATCCGGATCAGCAAAACGGGGGCGGACGTGACCAGCGCAGCGGTGCGGGTGGCGCGTGGGTACACGAAGAGAAACAAGGTGTTTGCTGCGGATATCATGGCTGGCATGACTGGTATATTTCCGTCACGAGCCGGAATGGCGGGTATCCCTGCGGAGGTGCGGAGGCTTAGCGCGACGTTCGAATACAATGACCTCGAATCGGTCAGGGCTGCTTTGGATGAGGATACGGCCTGTGTGATCCTGGAGCCTTTCGTTTTCGAGGCGCCGAAAGACGATTTCCTGAAAGGGCTTAAGGAGCTCTGTGCCGCGAACGGGACCCTGCTGATCTTTGATGAGATGTGGACCGGATTCCGGATAGCGGTGGGTGGCGCGCAGGAATACTTCGGTGTGATCCCGGATCTGGCCTGTTACTCCAAGGCGTTTGCCAACGGGATGCCGATCTCGCTGCTGACTGGCCGGAGGGAGATAATGGACCTGTTCCGGGAAGAGGTATTTTTCTTCACAACGTTTGGAGGGGAGGCTCTTTCGCTCGCCGCAGCGATCGCAACGATCCAGGAAATGATCGAAAAGAATGTGCCGGCTTGGCTGGCGGAGAAAGGAAAACGACTGAAAGACGGTTATAATATGCTGGCTGCGGAATTGGGAATTGGCGGTTATACGCGATGCGCGGGATATGATTGCCGATCGTTGGTTAGCTTCGACGCGACGGCTGGAAATCCGCTGGAGTTAAAGTCTTATGTACAACAGGAACTGATCAAGCGAGGCATACTCTGGTCGGGGTTTCACAATATGAGTTTTAGCCATTCGGATCACGATGTGGATTACACGCTGGCGGCGTACCGGGAGGTGCTGGGGATGCTGAAGGAGGCTGTGTCCGCGGGAGAAGTGACGGCCTGGCTGAGGGGTGCGCCGGTTGAGCCGGTGTTCCGAAAAGTCAGTCATTTCAATATGAAACCGGTTGCGAGGGTATAACCGGTTGTGAGGATATAATCGATTGTGAACGCATGACTATGGAGCTATTCTCATTGGCGGAAAGGTGGCGGTCGTGACCGGGGCTTGCGGGTTGCTGGGAAGACAGCATTGCGAGGCCTGGCGGCGGCGGGGGCGAAGGTAGTGGTGGCGGATCTGGATGAGGAGGCGGCGGAGTCCGTGGTGGCGGCGCTCGGTGACGGGCATCTGGCGATTGGGATGGATGTTACTGACCGGGGGTCCCTGGAAGGTGCAAAGCGGCGAATATTGGATCGATATGGGAGGTTGGATGTATTGGTGAACAATGCGGCGATAAACGATATGTTCGAGAATCCGCTATTGGCGGTGGAACAGTCCATGTTTGAGCACTATCCGCTGGAGATGTGGGACCGTTCGTGGAAAGTAAATGTAAGCGGGGTCTTTCTTGCATCGCAGGTACTTGGGTGGGGTAATGGCGGAACGGGGCAAAGGGAGCATTATCAATATGGCGTCCACTTATGGGATCGTTGCTCCGGACCAGACAATTTACCGGAATGGGGATGGTAAGCAGACTTTTTATAAATCCCCTGCTTACCCGGTGACGAAGTCGGCGGTCATCGGATTTACCAAATTCCTGGCGGCGTATTGGGGGAAACGGAATGTGCGGGTGAATGCGCTTTCGCCCGGCGGGGTGGAGAACAGCCAGGAAGAATGGTTCAGGAACAATTATTCCGCCAGGACCCTTATCGGCCGCATGGCGCTGCCTTCCGATTACCGCGGGGCGATCGTTTTTCTGGCGAGCGATGCTTCGGCATATATGACAGGCGCCAACCTGGTGGTCGATGGGGGATGGACGGCGATCTAAACAGTTTGAGAAAGACTTTTAACCCAATAAAATCATCCATTATGAACAGCATCGTCCAGGAACATTTACATGATGAGTGGCGGTACCGGCCGCCGGTCATTTCGTGTCAGCCCAAAACGGGCAGTCGGAACGGGGCACCCTGTTTACATTATTGCGGAGATCGGGATCAATCACAACGGATCGCTTGCGCTCGCCAAGCGGCTGATCGATGAGGCCGTGCTGGCTGGATGTGATGCGGTGAAATTCCAGAAGCGTACGCCGGAGCTTATGTACGCCGAAGGATCAGTGGCTGCTGGAAAGGGATACGCCATGGGGCCGGATGACCTATATCAATTACCGGCACATGGTCGAGCTGGGTTTTGATGAATACGCCGTGATCGATGCATATTGCAAGCAAAAGGGGATCGATTGGTTCGTTTCCTGCTGGGATGAGGTGTCGGTGGAATTTATGGAGCAGTTTAACCCGGGGGTATATAAGTTTGCCAGCGCCTCCCTGACGGATCATGCGCTGATCGACAAAGTGAAAAAGACCGGTAAGCCATATATTTTATCAACCGGAATGTCCACGATGGAGGAGATCCGGACGGCGGTAGATAAGTTTGGTACGGACAATTTGATGATCGCGCACTCTACTTCGGCCTATCCTTGTCCGCCGCATGAGCTCAATCTCCGGATGGTGCAGACCCTGGCGAATTTGTACCCGGATACGCCCATCGGGTATTCGGGTCACGAGACCGGGCTGGCAACGACGGTAGCGGCAGTGGTGATGGGCGCCAATTTTGTGGAGCGGCATTTTACGCTTGACCGGGCCATGTGGGGATCGGATCATGCTGCCAGCGTCGAACCGCAGGGGATGCAGAAGCTGGTACGGGATATTCGCGACGTGGAGATGGCGATGGGTGATGGGGTGAAGCGGGTATATGAAAGCGAGATGGGCGCGATGAAGCGGTTGAGAAGGGCACGGTCCGCAGGAGCAGGCCGTGTAAGACGGATCATAAGATGGATAAAGTTGTCACGTTATACCACCGGCCTATTGATCGGCAGCGTATTCCTGTTCATCTGGCTGGAACGGAAATACCCATATACCAGGGGCATGCCGATATTCCGCGATGGATTTTGGGTGGACCTGATCTGGTATACCTTTATCCAGAGTTATTTCCTGAAGATCGTCATCTTCAATTGTATCATCCTCCCTTTGGATAAACGCTGGCATTTGTCGAAATTTGCAACTGGTCACGCACTGGCCGGTGGCTTGCAGGTGTTGTTCTTTCTGGTCGTGCATGATTTTTATATTTATTGGTTTCATCGGGCACAGCATCATTCCAAATGGCTATGGCGAACCCACGAAGCGCATCATTCCAACAAGGAAGTAGACTGGCTGGCGGGAACGCGGTCCCATTCCCTTGAAATATCTGATCAACCAGACGGTCGAATTCGCACCGATCGTTCTGCTGGGGGCTAATCCGATCGTAGTGCCGATCAAAGCTTTGCTGGATGCGGTCTGGGGGATGTATATCCATGCCAATATCGATGTCCGGTCGGGCAAGCTGCAATATATCATCAATGGGCCGGAAATGCATCAATGGCATCATTCCAACGACCGGGCGGTGTTCTTTGCCAATTATTCCACTAAATTCGCTCGTATGGGATTGGCTGTTTGGCACGGCTTATCTTCCCGGCCGGAAGAAGCCGCATGAGTTCGGACTGCCTTACGACTATCCCAGGGACTATTTCCTGCAGCATGTTTTTGCGGTCAAACGGTTTGAGGAGAAGCGCTGGTGAGCAAGTATCGGTGTGTTCCGTGCATACTATCATTCGCGGCGGCGGGTAATGAAAGGTATGGCGGCGTGGATCCACAGGAGGAAACGAAACGCGGCGGGAAAAGTCATGGTATCTGCGGTAGATAATTAAATCGACCGTCATGGCATGGGTGTATTTATTCTTTGCGGCTATATTCGAAATGGCCTGGACTTTTTCTTTACGGTTCATGAGCGTGAAGAAACTGAAAGCGATTCACTGGAAGGGTTTTTTTGCCGGTTCCGGTGACTGGACGGTGATCTGGCCTTTTGTGGGCTACGTGGTGTTCGGGCTTGGCAATGTCTATTGTATTTCCGTCGCCATGAAGGACATACCTGCGTCCACTGCTTTGGCAGTTTGGATGGGGACTGCACTGGTGGGGGTCAAGTTGGTGGAGATTCTTTTTCTTAAAGGCACCTATGACCTGTATCAATTCTTGTATATCGGGCTCATTCTACTCGGAATTGCGGGACTGAAACGAAACCCCTAGAATGCTTCGCGCAATTGGACGGCAGGCCATGAGCCATGTGTAATTTGGAAAAGGAGTCCCAATCTGGGACGGACCAAAGGGGTATGGCCGTTTTTTATCATTTGTTAATCAATGCGTTGTGAACTGGTATGCCAATTGTCTTACTCTAAGTGTTCTTGTGATTTGATATAAACTTAATCTGTACCCAAATACTTAAGCCATGACAACCGTAACCGCACAGCAGCAAGAAATGAATGTACTGAAGAGCAAGATCACTGAATTGCAAACTGCTTTATTCTACACTGAATCAGTATCTCCCATTAAGCTTCCGACGCACGTTATTACCGATGTAGAGGTTGATATGGAAGGTCGTATATGGTTCGCCGTTCCCCGGCCCACGATGCACATCGATGGGTATGAAAAGGAAGTGCTGGCCAAGCTGGATTTCTTCAAGAAAGGAAAGGATTTCTTTGTAAAGGTGAAAGGGGTGGCGGTACTTATGACGGATGCCGCGACGATTAATGGGTACGAGACTCTGTCGGCCGAAATGAAAGAAAAAATGATTGATGATAAGTCCATCGGTATTATGGTGAAGATCGAGGATACCCAATTTGTTGATAATACCCCCAAGCCCTCCCAGAACTGGCTTCAGGCGAGCAGGTCTCAACTGTCCAGCTGGTTCTTCTAGGCACCCGGTTCCCTTCGTGGAACAACCCAAACCGTTTACTGCGCGTGTTACATATAGGAAGCTGAGTCCCCGAATTGTTCGGGGATTTCAGTTTTTGGGAATGTAAGGCTAAAAAAAGAAAGGTCCACTGTAGAAACAGTCGACCTCTAACGATTGCTTGCCATATGAAAATCTTTGATCTCCTACTCTATATATTGAGCTTTCGATTTTTTGACTTTGACACAACAAATATAGTGGGCATTTCGAGTACCATGCGGACAACTTATGGTTAATTCTATCATCTCAACGGGGCAAAAAAAATCGTAAAACCTTTACCCACAGGGGGTTTGGCGGGGTAACTTACATGGTGTCCAATATTCCCGCCAGCAGGGCAGCGGCCAGGGTATTCAGGAAATTAACCCAATTGTTGGTGAGCCGGCCTCCACGTTCGAATACGGCGCCCAATACGGAATCTATCCCGTTGCCGAAGGTACCCGAAAGGGCGATAATAAGGAAGACCCGGCTGTTCCAACCCTGGCCGATCGCAAATACAATTGCGATAAGGGCTGCAGCGGCGGTACCGATGAGCAGGCCTTCGATGCTGACGACGCCATCCAGCCCTTTACCATCCGGCCGGCCGGTCATCATGTTAAAGAACCGGCGGCCATACAGCATTCCGAGCTCGGAGGACAAGGTATCTGCCGTGGCTGAGGCAAAAGAGCCGGCAATAGCGATCTGCAGGATGGAGTGATGGCGGGGTACCAGGACGCTAAGGAGTCCTGCGAGGCCCGGAACCCCCGCGTTGGCGAGCACTTGCCCGACTGTGCGGGTCGTTTGGTGAGCCGCATTTGACCCGATGTCGGATTTGCGATTTTTTCTCCAGGAGGTGGCGGCTGTTCCGAGGACAAAGAAGATCGTCATCATGGCGAGACCTGTGAGGCCTCCGCCGGCATAAATGACCCAGCCGAGCAGGGTGCCGGTCAGCGCGGCAGGGACGGTCAATTTCCTGCGGCCGATGCTGAAAAGGAGCCCCGAGAGCAGGACTCCAAGGGCGATACCGTCGGGAAGGGTCATAATAAAGAATTGAGATTGCGCAAATTAATTTCTTATTTCCTCAATTCGTAATTGCATTTTTCCAAATTCGGCGGCGGGCTGGGTGGGGGAGGAATAGTTTTGTCGCGTGAAAAGAAAAAGCACTATTGTCATTAGCGTGATCGTTTTGGTCGTGGTGGCCTTCACGGCCTGTTCGAAGCTCCTGCCTTCCATGATCAATCCGGAGATCGGCATCTGCGGGCCGGTAAGTCTGACGAGTGAGCAGACGATCCTGTTCTCGGCCGGTAATGATCAGTTTTTCGCCAATCGCACGGCTGCAACAGGGCTTGGGCCATACTTCGTGGCTACTGGCTGCGGGAGCTGTCACTCAAGCGATAACCGCGGTCATCCTTTTACGATCCTGACCAGGTTTGGCCAGATGGACAGTACCGGAAATAAATTCCTGGCGGAAGGTGGTCCGCAGCTCGGTACGTTCAGTTTGCCGGGGTATCGGCGGAGCAGCTCCCGGATGGCGCCGCGAGTACAAAGCTGATCGCTCCGATCACGGCCGGGGTCGGCTTCCTCGAAGCCGTTCCCGATTCGGAGATCCTGGCGTTGGCGGCGGCGAATGCAACCAATCCGGATGGGGTACGCGGACATCCCAACTATGATTCCATCCCGGCTTATGCACTTGTATTGAATGGATCCTATCCCAGAGGAGATGGAAAATATATTTGCCGGTTTGGCCGAAAGGGCGCGGTATATAGCTTATTGCAGCAGGTTGCATTGGCTTACAACCATGACATGGGGATCACTTCCACCTATCTGCCGTATAATCCATTCAATTACCTGGATCAAACGGGACCCACGCCGCCATTGGCACCGGAGGTGGACAATGCGACGCTCCAATCTGTCGTCTTCTATGTCACCGCTCTCGCCGCGCCGATCCAGCGCAATCCCGGTGATTCTACGGTTACTTACGGCGGCACGATTTTCACCCAAATCGGATGCGCTACCTGTCATCAGCCTATGTTGACGACGGGTTATTCGTCGATCGCCGGTCTGGCCTATCAAACGATCAATCCGTTTACCGATCTGTTGGTACATGATATGGGGCCGGGGCTGGATGACGGGTATACCGAAGGGACTGCCAAGACTTCCGAATGGCGGACGGCTCCGCTTGTGGGGTCTCGGGCTGGCGCCCAATGTGCAGGGCGGCAATACCTACTTGTTGCATGACGGCCGGGCGCACAGCATAGAGCAGGCGATTGAGATGCATGGCGGAGAAGCAGCGGTCAGCGAAGGACGGTTTGCCAATCTGTCCGCATCTGACAAGGCGGCATTGATCACCTTTTTAAAATCCTTGTAGGGCTTATGAAGCGCGAAGAGTTTTTGAAAACCTGTGGGTTTGCTTGTCTTGGCGGGTCGTTGTTGGGGGTTCTCCTGGAAGGATGCGCCACCAGTGGCAAAACTGTCAGCGGGACGATCGAGCAATCGGACCTGGTGATCCCGGTCGTTGCTTTTCAAAACAAGGAATCTTTCCGCAAGTATCTCGTCGTGCAGCATGAAAAACTGAAATACCCCGTTTGTGTCTACCGCTTTAGCGAAACCGAATATGCGGCATTGCTGATGCGTTGTCCGCATCAGGGGGCGGAATTGCAGGTATTTGGATCCAGGCTTCAGTGTCCGGCGCATGGTAGCGAATTCGACGACAAAGGGGTCGTGAAGAACGGACCGGCCGATACGAATTTGCGGACTTTTCCGGTGACTGAACATAATCATCAACTTTACATTTCGCTGAAATGAAATTGACTGTATTGACCGCCCTGACAGGGCTTTTTCTTTTCCTTACTCATCCTGGCACGGCACAGATCGACAGCAGCCTGTTGAAACCGGTTGTTTCCCCGACGGATACGGCGGCAAGGCATGGACTGACAATGGATGCGATCTATAACCGACCTTTTTTGCGGTTGGGGAAGTCGCCGGTCTCTATCGGCGGTTATGTCGAATCAGACTGGCAATATGTTGCAACCTCCGGTATTTCGGTAGGCCATCAGTTCCAGTTCAGGCGGTTCAGCCTTTTCGTCGCGTCTACGATCAGCAAGCATATCAAGTTCCTGTCGGAGATCGAGTACGAGAATGATCCGACGGGTGATCCGGGGGATGCGACGGCAGGTCAGTTCGAGATCGAATATGCGGCATTGGATATCGAGTTCCATCCGTTGTTGAATCTGCGTGGGGGGATGATCGTGAATCCGATTGGCGCCTTCAACCAGAACCATGATGGCCCAAAATGGGAGTTTACCGACCGGCCGATTGCCATGAGCCAGATGCTGCCGGATACCTGGAGCAATACCGGGTTTGGGCTATATGGCAAGCAGTATACGAATCATTGGATGTTCGGTTATGAGTTCTATCTGACGGGCGGGTTCAATGACTCGATCATTGACAATGCGCAGGGCAAGACCTTTTTACCGGCGGCCAAGAGCAATCCATCCCGGTTCACGGCCAGCGCCAGCGGCGAGCCGCTTTATACGGGAAAGATCTCGGTTCGGCAGGACCAGATCGGCGAGCTGGGGATTATCGTATATGGGCGGCATTTACAATACCTGGGAGATAGAGGGTGCACCGGTCGACAATAAGCGAATGGCCAGTGTCTTCGATATCGACTTCAATACGACACTGCCTAAGTTGCACACCAATATCATTACTGAATGGGCCTGGGTGTTTGTGCAATTGCCACCGGATTATACTCCGGAATACAGCGGGCGGCAATTTGGAGGGTTTATCGACGTTGTGCAGCCGATCTTCCGGGGCAGGATACTGGACTGGGATCATGCGACGATAAACCTGGCCGTGCGTGGTGAATATGTGGACTGGAATGTCGGCAAATTTGCCGCAACCGGGACGACGGATGTACAATGATACCTGGAGTATTATGCCGGCGATCAGTTTCCGGCCTACGCCGCAAACCGTACTGCGTTTTAATTATCGCCGCCAGGAGACGAGGGATATAACCGGCGATGTGATTGGCGCCAGTCTGGGCCTCACGGAAGGGTACAGTGTCGGGCTGTCTACTTATTTCTAGCTATCTTTAGTTGGTTATGGATGCCGATGTCATTGTTGTGGGCGGCGGTCTTTCCGGTCTCGTGGCGGCGCATGAGCTGCTCGGCAGAGGACTGCGGGTGATGCTGGTCGAGCAGGAACCGGAGCAGAGCCTGGGCGGTCAGGCCTTCTGGTCATTGGGTGGATTGTTCCTGGTCAATACTCCGCTGCAGCGCCGGATGGGGATCAGGGACAGCTATGCGTTAGCTATGCAGGATTGGATGGGGACAGCAAGTTTTGACCGAAAGGAAGATGAGTGGCCGCGGAAGTGGGCGGAAGCCTATATTGGTTGGGCGGCGGGTGAGAAGTATTCCTGGCTGCGGGGGCTTGGTATTCGATTTTTTCCGATTGTGGGTTGGGCTGAGCGGGGTGGCGGTGCGGCGGCCGGTCGCGGGAATTCCGTTCCGCGCTTTCATGTGACGTGGGGAACTGGGCCTGGCGTGCTGGAACCTTTTGTAGCGGGTGTTCGGGCAGCGATGAAAAATGGGTTGGCGACTCTGCGGTTTCGTCACCAGGTCGATGAGCTGATCGTTACCGGTAGGTCCGTCACCGGGGTTCGGGGATCTCTGCTTGAGCCTTCGGAGATTAGGCGTGGGGAAAAGAGTTCGAGGAGGACAGTCGGCGAATTCTCCTATTATGCGCAGGCGGTTATCGTCGCCTCAGGGGGGATCGGCGCTAATCTCGAACTGGTGAGGAGCAATTGGCCGAAGCGTCTCGGGCAGCCGCCGTCGAGTTCTACTGTGCGGCGTGCCGGAGCATGTCGATGGCCGGATGCTGGGGATCACGCAGCGGGTAGGGGGCAACGTTATCAACTCAGACCGGATGTGGCATTATACGGAAGGAGTGACGAACTGGGACCCGATTTGGAAGGGTCATGGGATTCGCATACTTCCGGGACCCTCATCGCTTTGGTTCGACGCAACGGGAAAGCGGCTGCCTGTTCCATTGTTCCCGGGATTCGACACAATGGCGACTCTGGAGTATCTTCGCCATACCGGTCATGATCATTCCTGGTTTATACTCAATCAGAAGATCATCCGAAAGGAATTTTCGTTATCCGGGTCGGAGCAGAATCCCGATCTGACGGGCAGGGACTGGCGGTTGTTGCTGGGAAGGGTTGTGGGGAAGGGTGCGCCAGGGCCTGTGGAGGCATTTAAGCGCCATGGCGTGGATTTTATCGTCAAGGATAATTTGCGGGAACTGGTGGATGCGATGAATGCGCTGGCGGGCTCCTCATTATTGAGCTATGACCGGCTATTGGAGGAGATCCGGGCGCGGGACCGGGAGGTGGAAAACAAGTTCGGCAAAGACCTCCAGATCGGGGCGATCCGTAGCGCGCGGAAATATCTTGGGGACAGACTGATCAGGGCGGTGCCGGTGCATCCGCTGCTCGATCCGGCAGCGGGTCCGCTCATCGCAGTAAGGCTACATGTCCTTACGCGCAAGACATTGGGCGGGTTGGAGACCAACCTGGACGGGCAGGTCCTGGATGCGGACGGGGCGACGATACCGGGTCTTTATGCGGTGGGCGAAGCGGCGGGCTTTGGAGGCGGCGGGATGCATGGCTACAGTTCGCTGGAAGGGACTTTTCTTGGCGGGTGTCTTTTTACTGGCAGGACGGCGGGGAGGGCTTTGGCGAGGTTGCTAAAAGACGGCTGACCTTCCTAGTTTGTTTTTCCGATCGCGTTGAAAAAGGCTTCGCGATAATTCTCGCCGATCGGGAGCTCCATTGTCTGGATGAAGACGCTGTTCTTCCGGACGGACGTTATGGAGGGTAATGAAACGAGATAAGATTTGTGGATACGGGTAAAGGGGGATCCGGTCAGCTGCTCTTCGATCGCCTTTATGCTCATCCGGGTCATGATCGGTTTGGGAGAGCTCAAGAGGTGGATTTTGATATAATCCCTAAGGCCTTCGATCCAGGCGATATCCGATTTCTGAATTTTAACGAGGCTATAATCGACATTGATGAAGAAATAGTCGACTGGTGTTGAGGCGTTTGAATCGGATTTGCTTTTGGCTTTTAGTTGGTGCAATTCGAGTGCCTTATTGCATGCCTTGAGAAAGCGGTCCAGGGCAACGGGTTTCACGAGATAATCGACCACGTCGAGGGTATACCCTTCAAGTGCATATTTCTCGTACGCCGTGATCAAAATGAACATGGAGGAAGCGGCGAGACCGCTTTGGATAAACTGGAGACCAGTCAGGCCGGGCATTTGGATATCCAGAAAAATAAGGTCAACGGGCTCATTCTGGATCACCTTCAGTGCTTCGAGGGGGTTGTTGCACGCCGCCACCAGTTCGAGAAAAGGGACTTTCCGGATATTGTCTTCGAGCAGCTCGAGGGCCAGTTCTTCGTCGTCTATTGCAATACAACGTAACATCAGTGAAGGTTAAGCTCTAACAGGACATCAAACCAGCCGTCCTTCTTTGTTATTTGAAGGGAATGCCTGTCTGGATACAATAAATTTAAGCGTCTTTTGACATTGGTCAGCCCGATTCCGGATGTTTTATCTTTTTCCCACTCGTCCGTTTCAGAAAATCGGTTTCGGACGGAAAAATGGAGGAGGCCCTTGTCCAGGGTCAGGCGGACGTCGATAAGGGCCCGGGGGACCAGACCTGTTCCATGTTTGAAGGCATTCTCGACAAAGGGGATCAGCAACATCGGTTCGATGATGTAGCCGTCGGTGATCGGCTCAAATGCACAGTGAATATCCATGTTCCGGCCGAACCGCTGCGCCTGAAGCTCGATATAGCTTTTGAGGTATTCGACCTCTTTCTCCAGTAAAACTTTGTCTTCGTCGGTCTCGTAGAGCATATACCGGAGGAGGGAAGATAATTTGATCAAAGAAGGTTCAAGGAGATCGGATTTTTTGCGGGCGAGCGCCACCATATTATTCAGCACGTTGAACATAAAATGGGGGCTTACCTGCGAACGGAGAAACGAGAGCTCGGTCTTCAGATTCTCGGTTTCTTTTTCTTTTACGCGTTGCTGTTCCCTGATCTTGTCCGCAACGACCCGGTAGGCGGTGCTTCCCAACATCAAAATAATGTAGAAGGGCAATTCGAAAAGGGCGTAGCTCCACATCCGAAAATGGAGACCGGGCATGAACAGTAAATAAATAAACCGGTTCCAGGCCGTCAGCAGGCAAAACGTGACGAGTAGTGCTGTCAGGTATTGCCCAAACCGGCGGGAGTAAGCCAGTTTTGGAACGAAGAAGTAGGCGTTCACATAAAAGAGGAGCGCCCGCATCAGATTTTCCAGGGCAAACGCCAGATAGAAATTGCCGGCGTCGTTATCGGCGTTGGAATTCGAATTATGTTCCACTGAGATCTTTATCAAGTAGGGGAATAGGAGAAGCAGGCTCCAAAACAGGACATGGAGGCTGACGACTACCCATTTCCTGGTAAACCACTGTGGATTGATGCTGATCATTTATGACGGTTAAAGTTGGATCGGCAAACCTACGATTTATGGGTTTCCCCCGGCCGTCGAATGCGACAAAAGTCCTTGATCGTGCGACAAAAGGGGGTAAATTGCTGCTCTATCCCAATATAATGCACCGCGGCCGATTTCTGACAATTTTCCTAATCCTGATGGCATTGAGCCTGCTATTCGACGTGTATGCCTATAACGGGCTTCGGACGATTGCATCCGGCTGGAAGTCAGTGCTGTTCAGGCGAATGCTGCTTTACGGCTACCTTGGAGTTACCATGGGGTTGATGGGGTTGCTCGTCGTGGGGATCGGGAGTTTCTCCACGCCGCAGGGTATGCGGCCCTTCCATGAATGGGTGCTGAGCTTATTCCTGGCGTTGCTGTTCACCAAGCTCTTTTTTGTGTTGGTGCTGTTCCTGTGGGATAGCGGCCGGTTCTTCTATGCGATCAGTAATTGGCTGTTTGGTCCGCGGCGGGCCGCCGGGGAACCGTTTATGCCCGCCCGGCGCCAGTTCATGGCCGACACGGCTCTGCTGGTGGCGGCTGTGCCGTTTGGCGCTTTCCTGTATGCGATGATAAAAGGTAAGTATGATTACCGGCTGCATCGGGAAACGTTGTATTTCGAGGATCTTCCGGAAGCGTTCGATGGCTTTACCATTACCCAGATCTCGGACATTCATTCCGGAAGCTTTGATAACCGGGCGGCGGTGCAAAGGG
This sequence comes from uncultured Chitinophagaceae bacterium, assembly GCA_963846405.1. Lineage (GTDB taxonomy): Bacteria > Bacteroidota > Bacteroidia > Chitinophagales > Chitinophagaceae > Puia. The sequence goes on from CAWJVU010000004.1 coordinate 75,136, forward strand.
GCATCCGGCTTGCACAGGCGCAGCAAAGCGATCTGTTCGTCTTCACGGGCGATCTGGTCAATAATGTGGCCTGGGAAATCGAGCCTTATCTCGAAGACTTCGGTCACTTGCGGGCGCCCTACGGACAGTTCTCCATCCTGGGCAATCATGACTATGGGGATTATATCAATTGGGATAGTATGGAGGCGAAGGATGCGAACCTTGAAAAATTAAAAGGGCATCATCGGACGCTCGGGTACCGGTTACTGATGGATGAGCATGTGCTGCTGGAAAAAGGAGGAGAGAAGATCGCGTTGCTGGGGGTGCAGAACTGGGGGCGCGGGTTTATCCAACTGGGTGATATAGACAAGGCATTGGAAGGCGTTGATCCGGGGGCTTTCAAAATACTATTGTCCCATGATCCGACGCATTGGGAAGAAAAAATTCGATATCATCCTACTGCGATCCAGCTTACGCTTGCCGGCCATACGCATGGCGCTCAATTCGGTGTGGAGGCCGATCATTTCCGGTGGAGCCCGGTGCAATACCGGTACCTGGATTGGGCGGGGCTGGCCAAGGAAAAGGACCGGATTCTTTATGTCAACCGGGGTTTTGGATTTCTGGCGTTTTCCGGCCGGCTGGGGATCTGGCCCGAGATCACCGTTTTCACGCTGAAAAGGACCGTTTAGGTTATACATTTATAACGGCTATGCCTGCCTGTTGGAGGAACCGGGTGGCGGTTGGCTGGGCGTCTGTGATTACGGTACCGATCAGCTGCAGTCCTGAAAAATGCCAATAAGTTTCTCTCCCGATCTTGCTGTTATCGCACAGGAGCCATGCCGATGCGCTGTTAGCCGCGAGGGCCATGGTCAGGGTTGCTTCTTTCTCGCTATTGGCGAAAAGGCCCCTGTGGGAGATGCCGTCGATCCCAAGAAATGCCCTGTTGGCGCGGTACTTCGCGATATGGTATTCGGCCATTTTCCCATGAATGGCTTGTCTTTCCGGGTCGAACTCTCCGCCGATAAGATTGATGCTAACCTGGCTATACTGCAGTTCATGAAGGACGGGGATAGAGTTTGTAATTACACCGATCTTTTTATTTTTTATAAACGGGCAGAGGTGAAAAACGGTGCTACCGCAGTCAAGGAAGATGATGTCGCCGTCGTTAATGCCGGCGGCGGCACGGCGGGCGATGGCTTCTTTTGCCTTGACGTTGATCGCGGCTTTGTTGGCGAAAGGAAAGGGCTGGTTGGGAAGGGCGACTTTTATGGCGCCGCCGCGGGTACGAAGAAGGAGGCCGTCGGCGGCTAATTGATTGAGGTCCCGCCGGATGGTGATTTCAGAGACAATCAGGGAAGCGGCCAGGCGTTTGATCTCTGCTTCGCCGGTTTCGGCCAGGGTTTGAAGAATCAATTGCTTTCTTTTTTGAAAATTCATATGATCCAGTTATTTTTGACCACAATTGATCAAAAATAATCAAAATCGTTCAAATGAATAAAGCGGGCGTTAAAATATTGGAAACCAGGGTGCTGTCCGACCAATTCTATGTTCTTCGTCGTTTCACCTTTGAACGGGCGGAGCGGAGCGGCGAGTGGGTGACGCAAGTTCGGGAGGTATATGACCGTGGAAATGGGGCGGCGATCCTTTTGTACAATCGGGCGGCGCAGACGGTGATCCTGACGCGACAATTTCGGATGCCGACGTTTGTGAACGGTAATCCGACGGGGATGTTGATCGAATGTTGCGCGGGGCTGCTTGACCGTGACAATGCGGAAGATGCGATCAGGCGGGAGACGGAGGAGGAGACCGGATATAAGATCGGCGCGGTTGAAAAGGTGTTGGAGGCTTATATGTCGCCGGGGTCCGTGACGGAGATCCTGTATCTTTTTGTCGCAGAATATACGAAAGAGATGAAAGTAAGCGAAGGGGGTGGGTTGGAACAGGAGCGTGAGGACATCGAGGTGTTGGAGATTTCATACGACAGTGCGTTGGAAATGGTGAGAACCGGGAAGATCAAGGATGGGAAGACGATCCTGCTGCTGCAGTTTGCCGAGTTAAACAAGATAATGATTGGTTAATCGGTGACAGGAAAAGCACAAAAAAAGCCCCGCCTTGGAAAAGGCGCGGCTTGTTAACCATTATACCTTTGTTCTAAACTAAGCGCTAAGATAAGGTTTTTTTTGATCTTCTGAAGATTTGCATGCAGTTGGCGCACCTACTTTTTTTGCTAGTTATCGGCTATTGGCCTGGGGTCGGTGGAGGAACGTCCCGGAGTTTCATCGCGTTGGAATTGGTATCATCGAACCTGGCATGCATGGACTGATGATCTCCCGGGAATTTCGGAATTGAGATTTTTGTTTCGGGGCTGGATCTTTTCACTAACTTTGTATTTCAAAGTACTTTGCAAAATGACTAAATTGGATTACCAGGAACGGGCGAGGCGAGGGAAAGAAACCGGAGCGGAGCGGGATTTGCGGCGAATTCGTCGCCGGATCATCTTTTTTATCGTGGCGCTGGTGTTGAGCGGTATAACCGCTTTTGCACTGGAGACGGAGATGAGTTGGCTGGAGGAGGTTTGGCCTTTTTCCAGGGCCGGGGCTTTATATGGCTGGGTGGCCAGGGTATATTTAGCGCTCCGGGACAGCAACAGCCGATTCCCGTTTTTGGCTTACGGGTATGACTGGCTGGCTTTTGCACACCTGGTCATTGCAGTGGCCTTTGTCGGTCCGTTGCGGGACCCGGTGAGGAATAAATGGGTGATCGTGTTTGGAATGATTGCCTGTGTGATGGTATTCCCGCTGGCTTTTATCGCCGGAGCGGTGCGGGGCATTCCGATCTGTTGGCGGCTGATTGATTGCAGCTTTGGGGTTGTTGGGCTGGTACCGCTGGCCTTGTGCTACCGGATCATTGTGAAGTTGGAGGAGAGCGACGACAGAAGGTGAGTGTGTAGGCAAAGCGAAGCGCAAGGATGTCGATCCGCGGGTGGCCGTCGACAAAAGTATGTTCATAGCGTAATTCGGCATTATAACAATTGCTATGCGGAAATAGATACCCGAAGCCGAAACCGGCCATGATCCCGGTCCCTTTCTGGTTGACGGTATCGCCATTGACATCGGTGACTGGCTTACCAGCGGCATTTGTCCGAGGGATGGTTGTGGAGCCAAACATATAACCGGCAAGCGGTTCGATGTAAAACCCGTGGCGCTTTCGATTGAGCATATGCCGGATCCCGGTCAGGGTTGGGAAGACAAATGCGTAACGGTCCTGATAGTTGTAATAATATTCCATGCCGGGTTCGATCATCCAGTAGTTGCTGCGGCCGGGCCCGGGAAAGGCGATATCGAGATAGGCTCCGCTGCCCGGCGATACATATCCTTTAAGGAATAAATGGGAGAATTCTGTCTGGGCCCTGGCAGGGGTAGACAGTAAGCGGGCGCCGAACAAAAGTGTAATGAGAAAAATTTTTCTCATGGAATGGGAGAGGTTTGGGCTGTCGCTAATTTACCACTTTCATTTATTTCATTCTGGTGAAAAGGGGCCGGCCACCCAAATTTAATCGGGGATTAATTTCGCGCGGGAAGCAAAAAGGCCTGCTGCTGCAGGCCTTCAGGGAAATATTTTTCAAAGGTGGGCGGCTTACATACCGGGCGTATCGGGCGTCTGGAGCAACCGGTACAGTTCGTCAAGTTTGGGTGACAGGATAATATCGGTCCTCCGGTTTAGCGCCCGGCCTTCGGACGTGCTATTAGGCTGGACTGGATCATATTGACTGTGGCCGGAAGCGATCACACGCGTCGGATCGACCCGGTAGTCGGCCGTCAGGATCCGGACGATAGACGCGGAACGCGCGAGGCTAAGATCCCAATTGTCCTGGTATTTCGCATGGATAGGGATCGAGTCGGTGTGGCCTTCGATATCCACCGTTATTTCGGGATTCAGGTTGAGTACCGCCGCGAGCTTGCCGAGCGCCTCTTTTCCTTTAGGATTGACAACAGCGCTACCTGAAGGGAAGAGGAGGTTCTCCTGCAGGCTGACGTATACCTTTCCATTTTTGATGGCGACAGAGAGCTCGCTGGAATTGAATCCGACGAGCGCGTCGCTCATTTTCTTTTTGATCTGTTCGATTGCCTTTTTCTGCCGGTCCATCAGCTCCTGAAGGTGCTCGAGCTTGGCCTGCTGATTGGCTAAGTCTTGCTTGTTTTTGCTGAGTTGGGCCAGGCGGGCGGCTGCATCGGCGGACAAATCGCTATTCTTTTGCTTTAGGTCGCTGCCCTGCCGGCTCAACATTGCGATCTGCTGGGACAGCGAGTTGACCCGGTGCTGGCGGTCGGCGGCCATCTGGGCGAGCTGGGACTGAAGGTCTTTCACTTTGTTCGCCAGCTGGGCGCTATCATACCGGGCGGAGGACAGGGCCATCCGGGCATCATTCAATTTGCTCTGTGGAACACACGAACTCAAAAAAAGAAGTCCTGCGGTGAGGAAGGACACGATTGGGGTGATTTTAATCATAGTAATAGACTTTTGCGGGCAAAAATATGGACTTCATTTTAGAAGCGGCTTAAAATAATGTTAGAATCGCATTAGAGTGGGGAATCAGGGGGTTACGATCGGGGCGCTGTGGGGTGTCAGCGTACGAGGGCGATCGCCTGGTTCAGACGTTCGGGAAGGCGGGACGATGGGGGCGGTGAGGATCAGGGGTTCGGTGAGGTTTAGGGGTTCGGTGAGGAGGAGCTGCCCATGTTGTACTCGTGGATATAGTATTGTACGTCGATGGCGTCATATTTCGTATCGCTGTCAAATGTTTGTTTGACCGCGGCATTATCTGCAATCAGCGAGGCAAGCGCCTGGCGCAGGGTCTTGTTGTCACTGGCGAAAAGGCCGCGGTTGGTCCAGACTTGAACCAGGATGCTATCCGATTTCTGTGCATAAAAGATCGTCGTTGTCATCCCGTTGACGCCGCCGCCGATGGTATAGACGAAAAGGCTGATCGCGCCGGATTCGAGAACAGGAAGAAACACGTATTTTTTTTTGCCGGGGAGCATTCTTCTTCGGGCCAGGGTCTTGTGAGAAGCGGAAAACCAGGATTCCACCAATCGGATGTCGACGGAATAATTGATTTCATCGGTTTCGAGGGTCGAAGGAGCGTTGAAGCGGAATTGCAAGTTGCCATAGATCGTGTCATTCCTCAGCGTGACGATATAGTCCTGCCATTGGGCACAGACGGGAATTGTGATGATAAAAATCAGGATGGCGGTCAGGGAAGTTCGAATGGTCAGCATGGGACGAGGACAATTTTTAAATTTCGATGGGCACGGGTTGATTTTTCTCCCGGCTGAGGACGCGATAGATGATCAGGGTACTCAGGAGCATACAAACAGCTCCGAGGATGAAGTGGATACCAGGGAAATAAAACGGAGCCTTGGCACTGGTGAAATAGTAAAAACTGTCGTTCATAATGAACGGACCAATGATGGTTGTGATGCTCATAAGACTGGTCAATGCGCCCTGAAGTTCGCCCTGGTGATCGGGCTGGACTTGGCCGGAGATCACGGCTTGTAAGGAAGGCCCGGCGATGCCGCCGAGGCAATAAGGGACGAGGAAGGCGAACATCATCCAGGTTTGGCTGGCAAACGCAAATAAAACGAGGCCAAGCGTGTATAGGGAGAGGCCAAGATAAATACTCTTTTCATTTCCAAGCCTGGGGTTGACGACGCGGGTCAATCCTCCCTGGACGCCACCGATGAGGACACCGACGACGATGAGGGAAATATAGTTCATTCCATCACTCCAATGGAACCGGAATTTGGTAAAAAAAGTCCAGTTTGCCTGGACTGCCTGAGCGGCCAGATAGATGAGGAAGAAGCCGAAGGCCAGGTTGCCGATCTCGGGATGGCGGACCAAAAATCTAAACGCCCCAAAGGGGTTGGCGCGTTTCCAGTCAAAGGGGCGACGACTTTCTTTTGGGAGCGACTCCGGCAGGAGGAAATATCCGAACAGGCAGTTAAGCAGGCAAAGGATCGCTGCCCCATAGAACGGCGCCCGCATTCCCCAGGTGGCCAATATTCCACCGAGCGCCGGGCCAAGAACAAAGCCGAGGCCAAAGGCCGCACCGATCAGCCCAAAGTTCTTTGCTCTCGTCGTGGGATCTGGGCTGATATCGGCGATATATGCGCTGGCGGTTGTAAAGCTGGCGCCAGTGATACCTGCAATAACGCGGCCGATAAACAACCACTTGTATGCGGGGGCAATCGCGAGAATAATATAATCGATGCCAAATCCAAAGAGGGAAGATAGCAAAACGGGCCGGCGACCGAACCGGTCACTCAGGTTGCCGATGACGGGAGAAAAAAGAAACTGGGTGAACGCGAAGGAGGCTAATAGGTAGCCGCCATAAATACTTGCTTCATTGGCGGGGATGCCTTTCAATTTGCCGATCAGGTCGGGCAAGATGGGGATGATCAGGCCAAATCCCATAACATCGATGAGCAGCGTGATGAAGATGAAACCCATCGCCGCTTTCCTGGATGTTTGCATAAGTTTGCTTTTTAATCGCGGTGCACCGTCGATTGCCGTATAGACAAACTTACATCAATTTTTTTGGTCATGAATAAGGGAAATCGGGGAATGGATACCTTGAATCGGGTGAAGTCCGAATGGGGGCTGATGAATGACGGTGAAGTCTCGATGATCGGGAATAGTTTGTTGCAGCCGGTGCTTTCGGAGGGTCTGCCCGCCATGCTAAAGGTACCCTTGAATACGCAGGAACAGCGGGGATTCCGGCTGCTGGCCTGTTGGGATGGAAACGCGGCGGTAAAGGTCTACCGGCACGATGCACATGCGCTCCTGATGGAGCGGGCGACCGGAGATCGATCGTTGAAGCAGATGGTAATGACCGGTGAGGAGGAGGAGGCGAACCGAACCATTTGCAGTGTAGTGGAACAATTGCATGCGCACGTTTGCTATGGCCTCGCCGACCTGGTCCCGTTGCCGGTCTGGTTCCGGTCGCTGGAGACGGCGGCGGGGCGGGAGGGTGGATTTTTCGCGCGGGGTCATGCGGTCCTTAGTGAATTATTGGCCGCCCGGCGTGATGCAGTGGCCTTACACGGGGACATTCATTACGGGAATATTCTTGATGGCGGCCTGAGAGGATGGCTGGCGATCGATCCAAAGGGGCTGTTGGGGGATAGGGGGTTCGATTATGCAAATATTTTTTGTAATCCCGATCTAACGATTGCGGGATCGCCGGAACGGCTTTCCGGGCAGGCGCGGCTGATAGCGGGATGGGCACGAATGGATTTGCCGCGGCTCTTGCGCTGGATTATCGCATGGGCAGCGTTGATGGCATCTTGGATGCTGGAGGACGGCGAAGACCCGATATTGCCGATAACGGTGGGGGCGATCGCGGAAAGGGAGCTGGGTCAGACGTTCATTCCGCCGGACGCTTCGATCCGCTGACCGTTGACCCAGCGGGCATCTTCGGTACAGAGGAAGGCGACTACGCCGCCGATATCTTCGGCGACGCCTGGGCGGCCGAGGGCGGTGATGCTGCTGATCATCTTTTGGAGCTCCTTGTCGTTCCGGAGGTGGCCTCCGCCAAAATCGGTCATGATCGCGCCGGGGGCAACCACGTTCGCGCGGATACCTCTTGAACCGAGTTCTTTGGCGAGATAGCGGGTGAACGTCTCGACCGCGCTTTTCATGGAGGCATAGACGGACGAGCGTGGAACGGTTGTACGGGTGAGACCGGAGGAAATATTGACGATCCCACCGCCGTCGTTCATCAGGGGAAGAAGCTGCTGTGTTAAGAAATAAACGCCCTTGAAGTGCACGTTCAACAGATCGTCGAAGAACGCCTCGGTGACCTCAGGAATGGGGCAGTAGCCACCCTGTCCGGCGTTATTGACCAGGAAATCGATATGGTCGGCGCCGAACTGTTCGGTCAGGATGGCTGTGAGTTCGATCGGCGAAGGTACCGAAGCGTTGGATAGCGCCGGTGTCGAGTTGGAGAGCTGCGGCTTTTTGTCCGCCTGCTTCAATTTGCGTCACTACGCGCTGTGCGTCCTCTGCCCGGGTGTTATAGGTAATGATAACGTCGAGACCCTTTTCGGCCAGTCTTAGCGCCATGTCCTTGCCCAAACCCCGGCTGCCGCCGGTTACAAGGGCGATTTTTGTTGTATTGTTCATCTTAGTTGCTTTTTGGCGCCACAAAGTTAGGATGGATTCGGCAGATCTCCCTTCCGATCCGGACGCTGGCCTCAACGAGGATCTCGAAGTCCTTGCGGCTGCTGCGATGGTTTGTGATGGCGACGCGGATGCAGTAGCGCTCTTTCAGTACCGTATAGGAGGGAGTGGCGATACCTTGTTCCTGTAATTGCTGAAGGAGTTCCTTGTTGAGTGCATTCAGGCTTTGGTCGTCCGGATTGCCGGGGTTGTACCGATAGCAGACGATATTCAATGAAACGGCGGCCATAAGCTCAAGCTCGGGGGTTTCGGAGATTAGGATGGCGAGGTATTGTGCCTGCTTGATGTTGCGACGGACGAGTTCCTCATATTTCCGGATGCCGTTTTGTTTGAGCAGCATCCAGACTTTGAGGGCGCGAAAACCGCGTGAAAGCTCCATGCCGAAATTCGAAAGCGGTTCCGGGCCGCCTGCCAGGCCCCGATCGTGGCTGGTGAGATAGGTTGCCGGAGAGCTGAAGGCGTCGCGATAGGCGGTTTTATCGCGGATCAATACCGCGCCCACCTCGTAATTCATATAGAACCACTTGTGAAAATCGAAGCTAAGGCTGTCGGCGGATTCCAGCCCGCTGAGCCGCTCGCTGAATTCGGGCAATAACTTCGGTACGGCGCCAAATGCCCCGTCGATATGGAACCAGATGCTTTCCTTCCGAGCGATCGCCGCCAGACCGGCCAGATCGTCAATTGCGCCGGTGTTGACGGTGCCGGCATTGCCGACTATGCAGAAGGGAAGATGTCCTGCCGCGCGGTCTTTTCGGATCATTTCCTCTAACTCGTCTATCCTGATCCGGTAGTCGTCATCAACAGCCACGCGGCGAAAATTATCGCTTCCGATGCCGATCACGACCGCGCCTTTCAGCAAGCAGTTGTGGGTTTCTGAGGAACCGTAGATGATCAGTTGGCCGGGGGCGGCAAGGAGGCCTTTTTGCTTGATGACAGCCGGCAATACCTGGTTGCGGGCTACCACCAGGGCGGTGATGTTCGCCATGGAAGCGCCGCTTGTCAGGATGCCTCCGGCGGTGGGCGGAAAGCCGAAGATCTCCATACACCAGGCCAGCACCTGATTTTCGACATAGACGGGGGCATGATCGCCGATGGCGAGATTGGGGTTCATTCCGCTGGCCAGCATATCCGCGAGCATGCCAAAGGGCGTGCCGCCGCCCTCTACCCAGGACCAAAAGCGCGGGTGGATATTGTTCTTGTTAAAGGGCAGCACGCGGGTAAGGAAATCTTCGTATACGGCGTGCATGTCCTGCGGAGACTGCGGCAACGGTTGGCGGAGGGCGGAGACGGCGGCTTCCGACATCGGCTGCCAGGCAGGACGCTCGTTCACGGTCTGAAGGTAGTGCAGCATATCATCCACCATCCGGTGGCCGAGGCGGCGCAGTTCTTCCCAGTCGGCCGGGTCAAGGCTTTGTTGATCGGGCGTTTCGCGGTCGGGTTCGTCGGGAGGACTTGAAATGATCTGTCGTTCCATCTTGATGTCGCACCGGAAATCGGAATAGAGACCTTTTTCGAGGGGTACTTCCTTAAAACCGAGTTTTTGATAGAGTTGGAGGGCGGGACCCAATGAGCGGTGAGAATAGAGAACGACGCACCCGGCGCACAGCGTTTCGGCCCGATCGAGAGCCGCCCTGCAAAGGGCTTCGCCAATGCCTTTGCCGCGGAAGTCGGGATGGACAGCCATTTTTGTCAACTCGAAGGCGGGCCCGCTGGGCTTTTTTGTCGATTCGGCGGTTGGCTGGCTGCTGGTCTTTTTCGTCGATTCAGCGGTTGGCTGGCTGGTCTTCTTCAGCGCGACGAAGCCGGCTAACCGCTTGTCGCAGACGGCGATGAGAATGGCGCCTTGTTTGTCAAGGATTGCTTTTCCCGGCTGTGTCAGAACGAAATCATCGATCGGTTCGGGTGGCACGCCGAAATGAGCGGTGAACCATTCCCGGTAGACTGCTTCAAAAAAGGGTTGGTGGGCGGGTTGAAAGTCGATGATCGTACAATTAACCGGGCGCATCGTTTGGTTGGCTTTGCTTTTGACAAAGATGAGATCAATTAAGTGAAAAAAACAGATGCAGTTTTGACGATTTGGTATAGGTCAGACAGAAGCTCGGGGTCACTCGCTGCGAAGGCTTTTGACCGGGTTGGCTCTTGCCGCCTTCAACGCATGAAAACCTACGGTCAGTAGAGCGATCGCGAGCGAAATGGCTCCTGCCAGCGCAAACATCCACCATTGTATCCGGATGCGATACGCGAAGTCCTGAAGCCATTTGTTCATTGCCCACCAGGCAACAGGCGTGGCAACCAGGATGGCGGCTGCAATCAAGCCCAAATATTCTCTCAATAGTAGTCGTACGATGCCAAAGACTGAAGCGCCCAGCACTTTTCGGATCCCGATTTCCTTTGTTCGCTGGAAGGCGGTGAGTATGGCAAGTCCGATAAGCCCGAGGCAACTTATGAATATAGCGATCGCTGTCGCCAGGTTGATGAGCTTTGATAAATGTCTTTCCTGGGCGTACATTTTTTCGATCGTTTCATCATAGAATTTGTAAGAGAACGATTCCGCCGGGTAGAATTGGTACCATTTTTTTTCGATGGCCTTCAGGGCGCCCTGCCATGCAGCGGGGTCCTTGCTTTCCAACTTGATATTGAAGGTGGACAAATTGTCCCTTTCACTTTGCAGGGAAAGCGGGTCGATGGTTTTGTAAAAATTCTGTTGGTGAAAATCCTTTACAACTCCAACAATAGGCATTTTAAGATCCTTCTGCCCAATTCGTTTACCCAGCGCGTCTTCCGGTGATTTAAAGCCAAAGGCATGCACCGCGGTCTCGTTGATGACCAATTCGTTTGGAGTATCGGAGGGCCGCAGATTTCTTCCGGCCAACAATTTTAAGTCATATACCCGCATAAATCCCGTGTCTACCCATTTCTTGAAGACCTGTCTGCTAATGGGTTCTTTGCCGTCCCGGTCATAATCGTATTGTGACGAAGAATATCCTTCCTGCATAGGCGCGGATCCCAGGGATACTGCGTGCACTCCCGAGACGTTTTTCAACTCATCAGCGAGGATGAACTGTTTGCCGTCGTATTTCTTATTGCTCAGCAGCTTCCAGGGTACTTCCACCAGCACCACGGCGTCCTTATTAAAACCCATATCGCTTGTGAGCGCATAATGTAGCTGGTCGCCCACGATGAGTGAACCGGTGATGAAAACCAGCGCAATAATAAATTGAAATACAATGAGGCCTCTTTGCAGGTTGACTTTCCTACCCGTCTTTCCGGAGGCGGAAAAATCCCGGAACACCTGAACAGTGCGGACTTTGGTTATGAGCCATCCCGGGTAAATGCCTGCCATGACCGTCACCACGATGACTACCAGGGCCAGGAATGCGAGGGGTTGAGCGATGTTGTTAAACGCTGTTACTTCTGTAGGGATGATATCTTTCAGCATCCAAAACCCGAATAAGCCGAGACCAAATGCAAGCACAGTTGCAAAAAAAGCGGTCAACAAGGTTTCGCTCAAAAAGCGGCCGATCAATCGACTGTGCGAGCTACCCAATGTCTTGCGGACGCCGATCTCTTTTGCGCGCTGCGGTATAGCGGCGACGCTGAGGTTTATGTAGTTAATGCTGGCCAATATCAACAGAAACAATCCTATGCCAATCAGACCCAACAGTATGGGCTTACTTGCTTTTCGGACATCGTATTCCTGGATATAGGTGGAAAAGTGGGAATCTTTCAAGGGCAACAATTCAATCCAACGGGAGAACTTAAAGTGGTTTGGATCCTTTTGATCAAATTCCCTTTGCCGCTGTCCAACAATATCTGTGATCTGATCAGCTACTTTTTCCGGTTTGGCATCTTTTCGGAGCTGGAGGTATAGCCGATCGGAGCTGTTCGTATTCGTCCATTCCTGCAGCGGATATGGTTTATCGGGTAAACGACAAAATTCCCGGGCGGTAAATTCTGTCGGCGCCTTTAAATCTGCCACAATCCCGCTGACTATTCTAATCGACGTATCGTGCCAGGAATAGTAAGTTAGCTGCTGATTGATTATTTCATCGGGCTTTTTGCCTGGGAAATATTCCAGTGCCCTGCTTTCCGACAGAACGACACTTCCCGGGGCACTCATTGCGGTGTTTCTGTTACCGGCGATCCAGCGGTAAGGGAGCATCACAAAATAAGCTGAATCGGTCCCTACGATGTCGGTAGGATCTTCAAAGTTCCATGGTTTGTCGCCCGGGATGTTCACGTTCACGGCGTCGACGTGCTGACCGAATACCGGCACTACATTTTCCAAACCGATTGCCTGCCGGCGAAGCCCCTGGTATAGGGGTTTGGACGCACCCCCGTTGTAAGCCTCTTTTTCGTCAAATTTGAATCTTGAAACGACGCGATAAATGTTGTCGCGGGTTGCGAGGCCGCTGTCATAACTGTATTCATGATCGACAATCCTGTATATTATCCAACATGCGCTGATGCCGATCGCCAGTCCGAATATGTTGAGCGCCGTGAAAAGGCGATGTCTCCATAAATGCCTCAGAACGGTATTAAATTGAATTTTCATGGCTTTTTTTTATCCATGGTGAATTTATTGATTAAAATATTGACGAACAATTTATTGTGGCTGAAGTTTGCACTTGCAAGTCTTGGAATAATGCCGTATTTTGGGAGGTAGAACCGGAACCGGAGATTGTCCGGGCCGAAATCCTTTATGTATGAAAACCCTTGTAAGGATCGCCTTATCCTTGATCCTCACTGCCTTATGCTGTAGAGGCGCACAATGCCAGTCTGTCTCGGGCGTTGTGAACTCCTATTTCGCCGTGACGGCGGTGAATGTCGCTGCCAATACGGCGACGGTTACCGATGCGTCGGGGCTGTATACCGGCGAGCCGATCCTTATCATTCAAATGAAGGGCGCGACGGTCAATAACACAAACACCGCTTCTTATGGCAGCATCTCGGCGGTCAACGACGCCGGCGATTACGAATTCAATACGATTTGCAGCATCAGCGGGAACGATGTCTTGCTTCAAAACACGCTGGTGAATGCGTATGACCCTACCGGGAACGTTCAATTGGTTTCTTATACTTCCTACTCCTCCGTGACGGTTACGGGTACGATCAATGCGCAAGCCTGGAGCTCGACAACCGGGACGGGCGGGGTCGTCGTACTGGCGGCTACAAATTCGATTACCTTGAATGCGGATATCGATGTCAGCGGGCAGGGTTTTCAGGGCGGTGTGCTGGTGAATTACGCCGTACCCCCATACAATTGCGACTTTCTGCACACCGTGAACGGCTACTACTATAACGATCCGGGTTCCGGTTATAATACGGCTGGTACAAAGGGCGAGGGCATTGCAGCTACGATTGCCAATGAACCAGACGGCCGGGGTATGCTGGCCAATGGCGGCGGCGGTGGCGACAATGCCAACTCGGGCGGCGCGGGCGGCGGAAATTATGGCGCCGGTGGGGCGGGTGGGACAAGAGTGGGGGAATCCGCGTTTGATTGCCATGCCCAATATCCGGGGATCGGCGGCGCAAGTCTTTCGGCGTACGGGTATAGTGCCGGTGTAAACCGAATCTTCATGGGCGGCGGTGGAGGAAGCGGGGAGGAAAACAATGCCGCGGGCGAGCCGGGCGCCAATGGCGGCGGGATCATTATCTTGTCGGCGCCGACAATCGTAGGCGGCGGCGGGGGGCTCCTGGCGAACGGGTCTCAACCATCGAATCCGGTGCTTACCGATCCGCTGCAGGCGGAGGGAGACGGCGGCGGCGGCGGCGGAGCCGGAGGAACGATCATCCTGAATGCGACAACGGTATCCGGGTCAATAACTGCATCGGCGAATGGAGGTCAGGGATCTAATTCGAGCGAGTATGTCAATGACTGCACCGGGCCTGGCGGCGGCGGAGGGGGCGGGATGATCTGGGCGGCGGGCGGCGGCTTCCCGGCGGCGGTTACCGCATCGGTGACCGGGGGTGTCAACGGCGTAGTAAGTTCCCTGAACAGCAAAACAACCTGTCGCGGGGCGTCCAATGGGGCTGCGACCGGGGCGGTCGGGCTGGCCCAAAGCGGCTATGTGGCTCCGCCCGCGGGCAGTTCGGTCTGTGTGGTACTGGCATCCTCGTTATTGCAATCCTTCAACGCAGCGCCGGTCAATGGCGAGGTGGCGCTGGTTTGGACACTTTCTTCCGCTCGATCCGTATCGGGTATCCGATCCTTCGTACTGGAACGGGCAACCGGCGTGGGAAGTTTTCAGGATCTGGCAAAGGTGCCGGCCTCTGCTGACTCGACAGTCTATCATTATATCGATCCTGCAACGGGTATCATCGGGCCGGTATCTTACCGGTTGTCCTGGCAGGATGAGACAGGAGCCTGGTTCTACTCACGGGTGGTCGAGCTGAACTTAACGCCGGGGCCGGGAGCTCCTTCGCTAACGCTCCAGCCAAATCCGGCAGCGGATCAGCTGACGCTTACGGTTTACTCCCGGGTGGCGGAAAATGCCGGCGTTACGGTATCGGATGTATTGGGGCAGTCTTTGTCTTCGATGCGGGTCATGCTGCAGCCGGGAATGAACACGGTGGTGATCCCGCTGGGTAATCTGGCGCCGGCGGTCTATATCCTTGCGCTCGATCAGGAGAGCGGGCGGCAGGTAAAGGAATTTATCAAGAAATAGGGGGGCATCCCGGATCCGGAATACGAGGAACGGTCAAATTGCCTAACTTTAGGGTGGGGAGAGGATTGGTTTATGAACAATAAACTGATATTATGGTTGCCCATCGTTGGGGTATTTGTAAGTCTTGCACACTACGATAGGGAGAATGGCATGAAGCCCATCTGGGCATATTACCAGGCGGCGGCGCTCGTTGTAATTATCTGGATCATCGCGTATCTTCAGTCGTCGCACTGAGGAGCCTGAATCACCCGCACGGAAATGGGTTCGATCGTTGTAGTCAACAGGCGACTTGCAAAAGGATATTAACGGGTCCTCCGGGAGGAGGAGAAGCCATCTTAATGAACACACGGAGAGAATTTATCAAGAAAGCTTCGGCAGGAATCGGATTGGTCAGTTTGCCGGATATGTTGCGGGCAGGTGCTGCAACCGCCCCCGGCGGCAGGAAGGTTCTCTGCGTGGGTGGTCATCCCGATGATCCGGAAAGCGGCTGCGGCGGCACACTGGCTAAATTGTCGGCGCTGGGGCATGGGGTAACCATTATTTATCTGACTACCGGGGAGGCGGGGATCGATGGCGTCTCCCATGATGAAGCCGCCCGGATAAGAAAACAGGAAGCGATCAACGCCTCTCAGGTGCTTGGCTGCAAGCCGGTGTTTGCCGGTCAGATCGACGGGGATACGGTAGTCAGCAATGCCAGTTTACAACATCTGCGGGACCTCATCATCCTGGAAAAACCCGATATCGTATTTTGTCATTGGCCGATCAACTCTCATAAGGACCATCAATGCGCGAGTCTCCTTACTATGCAAACCTGGGTCCGTGCTGCGGATAAGTTTATGCTGTATTTTTTTGAAGTTTGCGCCGGCGAGCAGACGATGGGATTTCATCCGACTGACTTCGTGGACATCACGGAGACCCAGGAACAGAAAAGGAAGGCGGTCTATTGCCATACCAGCCAGGATCCGGCCGGGATCTACGCGTGCGGGCATGCGGCGATGGAAGATTTCAGGGGAAGGGAACTGGGAGTGAAGGCGGCTGAGGGTTTTGTCAAAATGACGGGTAAAGGGCTGGGGATAATTTCTTTTGAAAATCGGTAGTGCGATTTGGATATTTGAGGATGAAATTAAGGGCTCTGATATTTATAAGTTGTGTGGTTGTTGCCCGGGTTGCGCAGGCGCAGGAAATTCGTACGACCTCGTTCAGTGTCCATCCAGGTCCCAGCCAGTGGACCTATCTGGCGGCCACCGGGAAGGCGCTTGTATTTGGGCTCCCCATATTCGATCTCGACGGAAAGAAAGTCAATGCATCGGTGACCGGCTGGGTGGCGGGTCCGGTTAAAAGCTTTTCCAATGGGACGCGGGAAGAAGAATTCACCGGTATCCTTACCAGCGACACCACGTTGCGTCTTGCGATCAGTTTCCGATGGGCGGCGGACAACTCCATTGTCCGGTTCCGGTATACGTTAAGCAGCACGACGCTGCATCGGCTGACCAAGCCTCAGGGCGCTGATGAATTGCAGTATTTCTCCGTGTCTCTGGCTGTGCAGGACCGATTTAAGGAGGTGCGGCTGTCCAATTTCGATGAGAAGTATCACGCTAACATCCTGGAGGAAGAAGCCATCGGCGAAAAGGAATTTGATGACAGCACCCGACTCATGGGTCCCATGCTGGAAGCAAGCGACGGGAAATTCACCTGGGTGCTGGCCTATGAGCATGGGTCGCAATTCCCCGATCGGTTCCTGGAGTTTCGGTTGCAGGCGGATAGGTCCGTCGCCCTCTCGGCGGTAAAGGGCAATTACCTGAACGGACAGCCGCTTGACAGGGATCATGATTATACCAGCATCTGGCTGGAGGCCGGAGGCGTCGCGGGCGGGGACGAGCGGCTTGCTTCCGTGTATCGGACTTTTATCCTGAAGTATATCACCCAAAACCTGGATAGCCGCAAGCCTTTTATCTATTATAACACCTGGGGCAGGCAGGAACGGGCGAAATGGGCAGGCGGAAGCTATCTGTCCACGGAGAACCTGGCTACGACTTTAAAGGAAATCGATGTGGCACATCAAATGGGCGTGGAAGTGTATGTCCTTGATGCCGGGTGGTTTAGTAAGACAGGAGATTGGCGCGTAAATACCGGACCGGCCTTTTTTCCGGATACGCTCCGGCAGATCAGGGCGATGCTTGAAAAATACGGTATGCGACTCGGCGTCTGGATCAATCCAACGGCGGCAGCTGTTTCCAGCGAAATGTTGAAAAATAACCGGCAGTACGTCATGGAGCTTCACGGGAAAAAAAGCGAGCCTGGTCCCATCTGGGAAACGGAAAACAGCGTGAACCTGGACCTTGTCAGTCCCTACTGGAATGCGCTTGCGGATGAGTTGATCCGGTTGACGCGGGAAATGGGTGTATCTTATTTTACATTCGATGCGGTCGATCAATATGCCTGCGATGGCGCTAACGGGTTGCACGGTACCGAAGCCAACAGCGCGCAGGAAAGGGCGGATAGCTATGCCTTTCAACTGCCGATCTATCTTTCGAAGGTGGTAGATAAGGTGACCGCCGCCGCCCCGGGGACTATTTGCGAGCTGGATGTCACTGAAGTGGGGCGGAGTATGGGTCTGGGGTTCCTGTCGTCCGGGAAGTATATCATCCTGAATAACGGCGCCTATTTCCACAATTTCGACATCGTTCCGCCCTGGCAAACGCCGATGGCTAATGGCAATGTCCAGATTTTCACCAACCCTGGTCCGGCGAGGGGCTGGTTCACCCGTTCGGTGCTTTCTTATGACAAATGGCTGCCGTCGACGCTGCTGCTGACCTATTATCAAACAGACGGATCCCGTAGTTCGCAACTGATCAATCTGGCTTCGCTGATCCTGGGACAGAACGGTGTTTGGGGCAATATAGCCGAAAACTCAGCCGGGGATGTGCAATTTATCCATGACATCCTGGAAAAATACAAACAGGTTCGGGACGACGTGACGCTCAGCGATCCTGTCCGGGAAGGGGAGCCGGGTAATAGCTCGGAGGTCGTGGAAAAGATCAATGCAATAAATGGTAAGGGAGAGTTGGTAATGTTCAGCAACGGAGGGCATACCCGCTATATTACCCAGCATCAGGTCGACCCGCGGATCTGGGGTACGGAAGGGGTGAAGGTGCGTCTGGACAGAGCCGGGCGGGCGGTGATCGATGCGGATTTTGATGGGAGCGGCGCGAAGATTGTGTTCTTCGGGGTTAAGTGAGCAGATCGGGGTTGAAATGAACGGGCGTCAAAGCTTAAACGCCCAGCCTACGTGGATGCCCCAGACAGCATTGCGGGTTTGCAGCCTTTCCTGGCTGCTCTGGATCTGAGCGCTTGGCACCACCCGGATTAGGCTATGCTGGTAGTCAAAACCAAACAGGAAACCGGACTTTAGAGCGAGCCCGATCGTAAAGGCATAGCCAAAGTCGAACTGTTGAAAGTTATCGCTGGACTTGTTGCCGATCATCACGGACTGGGAACTGCCGTCGGGATTTTTGATCGTGCCATTGACCAATACGCCGCCGTAAAATCCAAAACCCACCAGTGGGCCTCCCCAACCAAATGTGGGACGAAATACGAATTCCAGCGGGACGTCGACATAATGGAGGGAATATTTGGTGCTGGGCTGAAATCCGTTGGCGTTATAATAATTCCCCTGCGGATTCATATTTCCTCCGGCGCCTAAATAGTCGACCCCCGGCCGTAAGTAGAACATCTTACTATTGGTGTCCAGGGGAATATCCAGGTAAATGCCGCCATAGTATTGGGTAATTGTGCCGCTTTTCAGGACCGAAATATTACCACTGCCGTCGTTCCCTTCCACGACGTTGATGAGCCGGGAAAAATCCAGCCCCCCTTTGATACCAATCGAAAGCTGGGCATGGGTAGTGAGGGAGAAGACAAGGGCAAAACACAAAAATCCGGGTCCAAGGATACGCATAAGTGTTAATTTGGTGTCGAAAATTAGGTCTTTATCCGGATTGGCAAAATATTGCCCGAAATTTTAACGAGCTATTAATCAATTCCTAGAAATAGGGTATGGTGGGACGGCCGCGCAACATTTTGGATACAAGCCTGATTCAACCTTTTTGCGGGGTGGCGGAGCTCCGTTTTGCCTTTTGTAGTAAGTGTATTCGTAATGCTCTGAGCGTTTTTAGCATGGTTTTTGACAAATCTCTCCGGAATTTTCAATATCCTGTGATAGCTCTGAAGAGTCGTGATTACATTCCTTCAGTGTTCTCCGGGCTGAATTAATTTCAAGCGTTTAACTTCTATTTCGTTTGTATTCGCCAGCGATCATTTCGTTCCAGATGGCGATTTGAAAAAATATGACGTCGACTGACAGAGGGGAACGTTGCGTAAATTCTGAAACCTATTAATCAAGCTTTATGAAGAAATTGTTACCTCTTTTATTTTTCCCGGTTATCTGTTACGGTCAGGGCGATCAGACGATTATTAAAGTGCCCATCAATGCAGCGGGAACTACCTTTCAGGCGATATTGCATCTTCCAAATGACTATGGAACAACTACTACGGCTTACCCACTTCTTATTTTTATGCATGGCCTTGGTGAGGGGGGCGCTAATCCGGCATCCATTTATACCAGTTCTACCGCGGGCGGCCCGGCTTACTTTATAGCGCAGGGAGCTTTTCCCGCCAGTTTTGTCAATCCAAAGGATGGGAAATCGTATAAATATATGGTTGTCTCCCCACAGGCTAATCCGCAAGGCGTGGAAGGGTCGACTACAGCGCAGGAACTCGATTATGTCCTGACTTACCTCTATGCGCATTATCGGGTTGATCAAACCCGGGTTTACCTTACTGGCCTTTCAGACGGCGGCGAATCCGTGGTGGAATACATTGGCGGGGAAATGACAAACGCCGGGAATTTTACAATGTTCAAGCGGACGCATTCTATTGCAGCTATCGTTCCGATGTCGGAAAATGCTTCCGCGGCGCTATTTCAGCAAGAGGCGGACTCCATTGTTTCGGAAAATGTCGGGGCCTGGGGGTTCGGCTCGACGGATCCGCAAGGGCAGAATACGCTTCAGCTCGCGGGGTATTGCAATCGAATAAAACCCGGATCAATGATCACGACTTCCTATTCCGGAGGGCACTGCTGCTGGGGCCAGTTCTATGACCCGACGTTTGCGCAGAATGGAATGAGTATTTATCAATGGTTGCTGCAATATACAACCGGCGCCGGAGCTGCCAGCCCAGGGGTGGGGACGACGCCCGCGGCTACCGGGCTGACCATTCCGGGAAAGATCGTTGCCGCAAGCTATAATGCCAGCATAGGAGTGATGACACAAAACACGAGTGGAATTCGGGCGCGAGTTTCCAGCTGAGAACAAGTTCCGGAAAGGCATTAGCGGCGATATCCGTGCCGGATACGGGTGGATGGCAGGAATGGAGTGACGGGGATATCGGAATGCATAGCATGGGCACAGAAATTGCCGTTCTATTCTAGCACTCTGATAACCCCAATACTCCTGTTGACAGAGCCGGCAAGCGCTAAGTGTCAAACATGAAAACTAATCGTTCTATCCGCCAGCTTCCTGCAATTCTCCTGATCTGTATGTTGTCGCATGCTGCGCGCAGTCAGCAAATGCTTAACCCTCAGGATTCTGTCGTCAACTACAACCCTGCGGCGCCTCCTGTGCAGCCTGCGTTTGGCAAGATCGGCAAGTGGGTGAGGACCCCGTCGCTGGACTGGAATACCACGGCGTACAAATGTTACATCTATGACAGCTGTGATTTCCGGCTTCATTTCCCCCAGACTTATCAACCGGGAGATGGGAAAAAATACCCCATTCTGATATTTTACAACGGCAACGGCGAAGAAGGGCCAATCACGGACAATGAATCTCAGCTCAAAAACGGTGGATTGATGTTCCATGAGGCGGAAGTCAATGGTATTTTCGATGGCTATATCCTCTTCATGCAGGATCAGCATTCATATACCCTGGTCCAATGTATCGCTATCCGTAACCTGATCGATACGCTGGTTCAGGAATATGGGGGGGACCCTTACAGGGTTGTCGCAAACGGGCTTTCCGGTGGCGGCCAGGGTATTTTCGACCAGTTTGGGGTGAACCCCAACTATTTTGCGGGGGCCATTATCATGTCGGCCGCCCTGGAATTATCTGCTACGCCTGCAGAAGTCAATACGCTGAAATTCACTCCCATTTGGGACCTGGATGGCGGCCTTGATAACGACCCCACCCCGGCTGCGGCACAATATGTTGACTCTGCTTACCTGTCGCTAGGCTCCAACTATACCTATAAAAACTATTCGACCCTGGGGCACGATACCTGGGATAGCACCTGGCTCGAACCCAATTTCTGGCCCTTTGTCAACAATGCCTATCAGTCCAACCCCTGGACGCTTTATGGGAAAACGGTTTTCTGTCCCGGACAGTCCTTCAAGGTAACCATCGGGGTCGTACCGGGTCTGGACGGATATCAATGGCGTTTGAACGGAACCGTCATATCGGGCGCCGCGACTGACTCGCTGGTTGTTACTCAGGCCGGGACCTATGACGCAAAGGTATTGCGGGGATCGACCTGGTCGGACTGGTCCCATGTTCCCGTTAAGATCCTTGGGCAGGTTCCCGCGCCTACAGCCGATATTGTTCAGCCGAATTGTACGGTTAGTACCGGAACGATAAACGTCGCCCAGCCAATCAGCGCAGGGCTCAGCTATAGCATCGACAGTGTTCATTACCAGGCGGACACAGCCTTCCCCAAGCTGGCGCCCGGCAAGTATACCCTTCGAGTAAAAGAAGACAGCACCTGCATGTCGACCCCGGCAACCGTGGTCATTAATCCGCAGCCGGTGACGCCGGTGCAACCCACGGTTGCGATCACCCAGTCAACCTGTACGGCTAAGGGGATCATTGCCCTGAGTTCCAACGACACCGGGCTTGTATACAGCATAAACAACGGTCAGTATTATGTGACATATGATCGATTCACAGGCCTTGCGCCAGGCACCTATTGGCCTAAAGTAAAAAACGGCGCAGGTTGCAGTTCGTCTTTCATGGTGAGCGTCATCAATCCCGGACCGCCCACTCCTCCGGCGCCGGCTGTAACGGTAACTCAACCGACCTGTACGATCGGAACCGGCTCAGTTTCCATTTCTTCTCCGGTCGACACATTTACGTATAGCGTTACGAACTCCGGCTACCAATCGAGCGGCAATTTCACCGGGTTGGCTGTGGGCACCTATAACGTAACGACAGAAAACAGCGAGGGTTGTATTTCCTCTCCGACGGTGGCAGCGATTCTTACGCCGCCGTCTGCACCGGCGGCTCCGGTGATAACGGTGACCCAGCCTACCTGCACGGTTGTTTTGGGGACCATCTCCGTTTCCGGGGGCGTCGGCAGCCTTAATTACAGCCTGAACAATGGCGCCTGGCAATCCAGTGGCGTTTTTAGTGCCGTAGCCGCGGGCAGTTACCAGGTAATGGCGGAAAACAGCGCCGGCTGCGTCTCCTCCCCATCAATAGCGACTGTCTTTACGCAGCCGTCTACGCCAGCAACACCCGGACTAACGGTGACCCAGCCTACCTGTACGATTGCGACCGGCACGATTGCAGTTACGTTCCCCGATCGACACGCTCAGCTATGCGATTAATAACGGCAGCTATCAGCCGGGGGGGACTTTCACCGGTCTGGCGGCGGGTACCTATGCAGTGATGGCCCAAAACAGTGCGGGCTGCGTCTCCGCCCCTTTTACCTCTGTCATTTCGACACAGCCGGTTACGCCGCCGGCGCCCGCATTGACGGTGATGCAGCCTACCTGCACCCTCGGGACCGGGACCATATCTGTTGCTTCTCCTGTCGACAGCTTTACGTATAGTATCAGCAATGTCAACTACCCGTCCGGCAGCAGTTTCGCGGGGCTGGTGACAGGCCCTTATACGGTAACGGCCCGTAACAGCGAGGGCTGTATCTCCCCGGCGACTGCGGCAACCGTCGTCGCGCCGCCGGCTGCGCCCGCGGCTCCGGTAGTAACCGTGTCTCAGCCTACCTGTACGGTTGCAACGGGGACCATTTCCATTTCGGGGGGCGGTGACAGCCTTAGTTACAGCCTGAACAACGGCGGATGGCAGACCGGAAATGTTTTTAGCGACGTGGCCGCGGGCAGTTACCATGTGGCGGCGGAAAACAGCGGCGGTTGCGTCTCTTCGCCGTCGATTGCGGTCATACTGCCCGCACCTGCAGCTCCGCCTGCTCCGGAAGTAACCATTGTGCAGCCGACCTGTTCATTGACGACGGGATCGATCGCTGTGACGGGTTCATCGGGCGCGGGATTGCTGTACAGTATTAATGATACGAGCTATCAGCCCGAAACCAGTTTCATCAACCTGCTCCCGGGCAGTTATCCGGTAACGGTCAGGGACGGCACGGGCTGCGTCTCTTCCGCGGATGTGGCGATAATCTCACCGATGCCGGCCTCCTGCAGTATCGTCATCAGCGTATATCCCAACCCATACGCAGGCGAGGTAAACTTTACGATCATATCTCCGGAAACCGGAAAGGGTTTGCTGGTCTTTTACAATTTGCTCGGTGACCGAATGAATGGAGCTATCGAACAGGATTTTACGGCAGGTATGCCGACGAGCATAAACTGTCCCATGGGTTTTGCGCACGGGCAGGCGGTAGTATATCAATTCATGATCGGCAAAAAGAAATGGCAGGGAACGCTGCTTCCGCTGAAGTTCTGAGAGAAGGCAGGCGGCGTACGGTACGCGGTGTAATGACTTCAAGGTTAAAGAAACCGGGTTTAAGGATGAGTGACCTTAGCGTGTTGAATTTGTGATCCCGTTTTGTCGCCAATTTCTGCGCAATAGACTTCGGCGCTGTGTCTTTGGCCATCGTCTGTCAATTGGATGGCATTCCCGTCACCCTGCTGACCATCCATTTTCCAGACGGAATTGTCCCTAACCTGGAAGATGGTGATGTGGTACTCCGATTTCCCATACCGGTATACCAATGAAATGGAAGGCCAGTCAGGCGGAAAACAAGGTCTGAACGTTAAAAGCCGATCGCGCCTTTCCAACCCGACAAAGGAGTCCAAAATAAACTGATACATCCATCCCGCTGAACCGGTGTACCAGGTCCAGCCGCCCATACCCCGATGGGACTCGTTTGCATAGACATCTGCCGCCATTACATAGGGCTCTGTCTTATACCGGTCGACGGACTCGATGTCGGCAGCATGGTTTATCGGGTGGATCATTTCCAGCAACTGCCAAAGCTTCTCCCGTTGGCCCAACGCGGCAAAAGCCATGAGTGTCCAGACCGCGGCATGGGTATACTGGCCGCCATTCTCCCGTACTCCCGGCAAATAGCCTTTTATATAACCGGGGTTTAGCCCTTTTGAATCGAATGGGGGATCGAGAAGCTGGATCAGCTTCAGCTCTTTTCTGACAAGCTGCGTTTCGAGTGCGGTCATGGCCGTTTTGGCGCGACCGGAGTCAGCTGCCCGGGATAGTACGGCCCAGCTCTGGGAGATCGCATCGATCCGGCATTCTTTATTTTCCTTCGACCCCAATGGAGTGCCGTCGTCGAAATACGCCCGCCGGTACCACCCGCCATCCCAGCCGGCCGTTTCGATCCGGGTTTGCATCCCGGCAGCTTCCGTTCGGCAGATCTCCGCGAAGAAATGATCTTTGAACGTATCCGCAGTATCGGAAAATCGCATGAGTACATCATAAAGGAAGAAAGCCAGCCAGACGCTTTCACCCTCGCCTTTGTAGCCAACCTTATCCATTCCGTCATTCCAGTCACCTGTCCCCATGAGTGGCAGACCATGCCGCCCGAAACGAAGCCATGCCGGATAGCCCGGACACAGTGTTCGTAGAGTGTCCCATTCAGATTGCCGGTCGCCGGCAGATCGTAGAAAGACTCTTCGCCCGGATAGAGGGCGCGGCCTTCGAGGTAGCTTACCGGGTTGCCCAAAACATCTCCATCACCGGTGACGGCGACATACCTGGCGACAACATAAGGCAACCAAAGATAATCATCGGAACAGCGGGTTCTGACGCCCCTGACCTTCAGGCGGATGCCACCAGTGTTGGACATCCCCCTCTGCAAATTGCCTGGGACGCATGCGAGCAAGATCTGTTCGCGGGCCAGGTCGGGCCGGGTATGAAGAATCGCCAGCACGTCCTGAAGCTGATCCCTGAACCCGTAGGCGCCGCCAGATTGGTAAAACCCACTCCGGCCAAAGATCCTGCAGGACAAGGTCTGATAAAGCAGCCAGCCATTCCCAAAGATATTGACAGCATCATCGGGCGTGGTGAGCTGCACGGCTCCCAAAATCGAATCCCAGTGTTTCTTTACGCGATCGAGTGCGAGCGAAGCCGTCGGCGGGCCGGACAGTTTTTGGATGAGTTGTTTCGCGTCCTGCGTGTTCGGGGCGCTTCCCATCAGGAAAACAATTTCCTTTTCTGAACCATCGGGCAGATCGAAGACGGTCTGCAGGGCAGCGCAGGGGTCCATGCCGGCGCCACTTTTGCCGGAAAGTCTTTTGCGGTGCATCGCCTGCGGGTCCTGCAGGTTCCTGTTCCTCCCGATGAATTCGAGCCGGTCGCCGGTAAAGGTCAGTTGGCTGGGATCATCCACCTTGAAGAAGGTCACGCGGTCGGAAAATACGGTATTGTACCGGTTCCTGAACAGCAGGGCGCCGCTTTCCGCATCGTGTTCAGAAAGGATATGCATGCTTGTTTTGGCAGGGGCATCGCCCAGCACGATCTCGAGGTAGCCGGTAACCGAAAGTCTGCGTCTTCGGCCCGACTGATTTTTTATCCGCAAGTACCGTCCATTTGACGGGTAGCGCCTGGTCGATGAACACGCAGAGTTCCGTGGAAATCCCCTGCTCGGTATGTTGGAAATCGCTGTAGCCGAATCCATGCGTCGCGATATAGGGTGTGGTCCCGCGAACGGGGAAGGGTACCGGAGACCAGAAATAACCGGATTCCTCGTCCCGCAGATAAAAGGCTTCTCCGCCGGAATCGTTTACCGGATCGTTGTTCCAGGGCGTGATCCGGTATTCATGGGCGTTGATTGCCCAGGTATAGGCGGAGCCGCTTTCGGAAATGACTGTGCCCATATCCGCGTTGGCGATCACATTGACCCACGGCGCCGGGGTCGTCCTTCGTCTGTCCGTCAGGATCTTGTACTCCTTTCCATCCGGGGTGAAACCACCAATGCCATTGTCGAAGAGAAGGTTGCCGGGAAGGGCACCCTTGCCAGGCGATTCTTCCCCCACGCGGGGAACCGGTTGGCACAAAAGGCAAAGTCGCTTTTTCCGTGTGAATGCGGTTCACCTGTTCCGACAAGGTCCCTTTATTGTCATAGATGATGACCCTGGCGACGCTTTCAAAGAGAATCCGGTCTTCGGGTGAGATCTGATCCGCGGACCGTACGAATATTTTGCCGGGCTTTTGATAGGACTGGTTGACCGCATCGGTATTGACAAGGCCCTGGATCTGGTCCAGTAGCTGCTGCCGGTATGAACCATGGTCTTCATTCCAGATCACCAGATCGACCGAAAGCCCCTTCAGCCGCCAGTATGCATGCGCCTGGATCATCTGGCGTGCGAGGTCCAGGTTGTCCGGATCGGTCATACGAAGCAATACGATCGGCAGGTCTCCGGAGACCGAGTGGCTCCAAAGGCCCGACTGCCCCCTGAAATTATTCAGGATCACGGCAGGCTCTCCACGCAGATCGGGATTTGGATAGACGACGGAAGAAGCCAGCTGATCATAAAGCTGGGCATCGGCCTCCGTCGCATTGATCTGACGCAGCAACACCTGGTTGTGAGTCCACGAGAGCTCGAAAGCGCGGTCTTTCAGGTGTTCGTCCCGGTACTTGCGCATCAGGCTTTCACAGGCTTCCCTTGTTTCAGTGATCCCATAGATCAGGTCGACCGTTGCGGTTTGGCCTGGCTTGAGCGTAATGCGGTAACGGATCGCCGCGATGGGGTCCAGTACTGCTCCATGACTGTCGGAAAGCGATTCCGCGTCCATCACCTGCGGGTTACTCAAGGATCTGCCGCGACCGATAAAGGTCGACCGCGCAGTCTCATAGGACAGGGCTTCGATTGTACCTCCATGAACATCCATTAAATGGAACATCCACGGGGGTGTTTCTTCTTCCGATCGCGGCCGTCGGGTACAGAGCACGGCCTTGTGTTCCGGAAGGATCTCCGTCTGGACGAAAAGATTACTGAAAGCCGGGTGCGCTTCGTCAGATGCCTGCGCCGCCATGACCACTTCGGTATAGCTGGTTACATCGAGGACCTTTGTGAACAACGTGGTATTGGTAATCTTAACCCGGCGCATTTCCATGTCATCCTCCGGGCTGATGACAATCTCCGTGTTGGTATTGATCCCATTGTCTCGTCTGCCGGAACTCAACATGTCCCGACGAGAACAATACCTCGTACTTTCTGGCAGGGCGTAAGGTGGGTTCGTACGTGTTTGACCAGAAATTGCCGCTGCCGACATCCTTTATATAACAGAAAATGCCCCGGTCGTCCTTGGTAGGATCTTCCCGCCATCGGGTAACCGCAAGATCTTTCCAACGGCTGTACCCCGCGCCGGAATTGGAGATCATCACCTGATACCGGCCATTGCCAAGCAGCTGGATCTCCGGTATCCTCGTATTCGGGGTATTGACGATCCGCATGGGTGCGCCGGCGGTTGACGAATGTGGCTCGACAATATCCGCGGTATGGGCGTAAAAAAGGGTGGCGCGGGGGATCCGTTCCTGCAACAACAACAAGGTCGCCTGAAACCGAAGTTCCGCCGCAAACCGCTGCTGCATGGGCTTATCCAAAAGGACATACGCCAGCGAAAGCAATCCCATCCCCTGGTGATGCACCATAAAGGATTGAATGATGGCGGAAGTTTTGCCCCTCGGCAGCCGGGAAGCCGTATAGTCGATCGCCTCATAAAAACCATATTCCCCCTCCAGCCCCTTCTTCGACAGAGCCTGCAGGTTGCTAACGGCCTTCTCCGGCAGGATCATCAGGGCCAGCATGGAAGCATAGGGTGCAACGACCAGATTGTCCTCCAGGCCGCGATTCAATCCCAGACCGGGAATGCCGAAGGCGCGATACTGATAGTTGAGATTCGCGTCCACCAGGTTGTAGGCGGATTCCGAAATGCCCCATGGAACGCCATGTTGGCTGCCATAATCGATCTGCCGCCTGACCATTGCCTTGTTGGTTTGGGCCAGTAACGTGTTCTCATAGGATGGCATGACCAGTTGAGGCATCAGGTACTCGAACATCGATCCGCTCCAGGAGAGCAGGATGGGATCGTCGCCGGAGTCCGTGAGCAGGCGCCCAAGCGCGAACCAGCTCTCCTGCGGAAGTTTATCCTGGGCGATGCCGACAAATATCCCCAGTCTGACTTCGGAGGCGAGCAGATCATAGAAACTGTTATCTTTTCGCTGATCTTCGACGTTATATCCGATGTGTAAGAGCCCGGTGGACCGGCTCGAGAAGAAAATCATATTCTATTTCGCTGAAGACTTCGCACTGTTCCGCGAGCGCTTCGATGCGGCTGATCTCTTCGGTTGCCAGGAGTGCAGCCTGGTCGACGGCGGTTTGCATCCGGCGGAGCCAGTCTTTGTTCCCGGCGGGATGTTCCTGCTGTTCATATTCATCAAAAGCTGCTTTACAGGTTTCCTTCATCGTCTGCAAGGATCGGAGTGTCGGGATTTGATCCAGCACGGCCAGATCATCGAAGCTTGCGGGAAGCGGTAAAAGAGTTGTCCAGGTGACCAGGTGCAACAAATGGTCCTGCTGATCCTTCAACTGAAGGGACAGCCTTTCGACCCATACCGATAGCTCGGTACCGTTCTCCGCCTGTGGAAGGCGGAGTTCACCGGCAAGCCGAACCATTTCTTCGAGCGTTTTCTTTGTCTCAGTCAACGATCGTTCTTCCCGGGCAGATTCCTTTAAAAGCGCCTGCAAGCGGTTGAGCGGCTCCGCAAAACGTTCTTTTGACTTGTCCAGGATGATTGCCGCGGTCGTGCTACATCCCTTCAATACGCTACCGGCGATGACGGGTTGTCCAGGGAGGGCCAGCAGTCCCTGGCGTAAGGTGAGCAGATGGCCGGCCAGGTTTCCGCTGTCTACCGTCGACACGTACCGGGGATACAGCGGCGATAAGGATCGGGTATCGTACCAATTGTAAAAATGGCCGTGGAACCGCTCGAGGATATTCATCGACCGGAAGGCCTGACTGCACCGGTCCAGGAGCCCACTTCCGGATAGATAGCCGAAATCATAGGCCGCCAGGTTGGCCAGCAAAGCTAATCCCATATTGGTTGGTGAGGTCCGGTGCGCAATGACGCCGCCTTCGGTCTCCTGGAAGTTGTCGGGTGGCAGTCCATTGTCTGCGGCGGTTACAAACTGTTCGAAGAATGCCCAGGTCTTCCTTGCGGTCTTATGAAGAAAGGCCAGTTCCTGTTCGGCCAGGTCAGGCCGGTCCTCTGTCACAGGCTTGCTCAAACGCCAGACGAGAGCGGGGGCCAGGAACCACAATAGCAAGATCGGGCTGGTCACGACAAAGACGGCCGGGTTCCTCAGTAAAAAGACGGTGCAGACGAGTGCCAGAATCGGCACGATTGCCAGTGATCCATAGGCGGTCAGCAAAGCTGGCCGGCCCTTTGAATCGGTCGCGGCGAAGGGTGTCCATTCCAACAATTTTCGCCGGCTGACAAGCATCCGCCACAGCGCGCGCAGGATGGCGTCGACATATTGGAAAGCCTCGTACGGAAGGATGGACAGTCCGAATAAAAATCGGATCAGCGTGATTTTCAGATTGGCGGCCACCTCCGAGATATGCGCTTTCAGGGTCAGGTCCGGGGGTTTGTTGAGTAACTGCCAGGCGGAAGCGATAATTGGCGGCAGCAGGATGATGGTGGATACGGCCATGGTCCAGAACCAGGGGAAGCGCAGGATGAACCAACCCAGCAACAGGAGGGACAAGAGCGATACGGGTAAGAGACTACGTCGCAGGTTGTCGAATATTTTCCAGCGGGATAAGGCGGAAAGCCTGTTTCGGGTCAAATGCCCCTTGCCGGTCGTGATATAGGGCAGCAGCCACGCCGCGATCTGCCAGTCGCCCCTGATCCACCGATGATGACGCCGGAGGTCCGTTTCGTATTGGGCGGGGTTTTCCTCGTACAAGAACACATCGCTCAGCAGTCCCGACCGGACATAACAGCCTTCCAGCAGGTCGTGGCTCAGAATGCGGTTTTCCTGGAATACATCCCGGAACGCCAAATCGAAGATATCTACATCATAAATGCCCTTCCCGATAAAAGACCCCTCTTCAAAAAGATCCTGGTAGACGTCCGAAGTGACGCGGGTATAGGGGTCGATGCCCGAGACGCTCCCCTGCATGTGTAAATAAAGTGAAGTCGTTGTAAGCGGGATGCTGGTGTCCACCCTTGGCTGCAATACGCCATAACCTTCGGTGACACGTCTTTTCCGGGTGCTGTATTCCGGGTGGTTCAGGGGATGCGCCATCGCGGCGACCAACTTCCAGGCGGAATCGCGCGGAAGCAGGGTATCCGAATCCAGCGTGATGACATATTTTACCGCATTTAGGATCCGATAGTCTCCCTCAATGATCGAAAATTCTTTTTCTCCGCGTCCCCGCAATAAGGCATTCAGCGCCGCCAACTTCCCTCTTTTGCGCTCATACCCCATCCATTTTCGCTCCCCGGCGTTCCAAACCCGCGCCCGATGGAACAGAAAGAAGATATCGTTATCGTCGCGACTGTATTTCTGATTTAATGCGGCTATCCTTTCGATCGCCAGTTCGGTCAGTTCCTGATCCCCCGTTTCGGTCTCCACGTTGGCGTCCATAAAGTCGGTGAGCAGCGCGAAATGGAGGTTATCACCTTTGTTGGCGAGGAAACGGATCTCCAGTCCTTCCATCAGCGATTCGATATAGGGTTTGCTGGAAAGCAAGGTAGGCACGACTACGAGCGTACGATACTCCGCGGGAATGGACTTCGAAAAGTCCATCCGGGGCAATACTCTTGGCTTAACCAGCAGTGTCGACAGCCAGTTGACGAGCGAGACCGCCAGCTGCGCGGAAGCCGAGACGGCCAGCAAGGCGACGACCGCCAGGAGCAGCCGGCGGTGGATTCCCTGGCTGTAGGGCAAATAGAACATCCCGGTCGCGATCAGCCCGGTCAGCAACACGATGGCCATGAAGTAAAGAATGAAGGGGACCTTTTCCGCCCGATAGACCAACCTGCGGGCGGGCCCATGACTGATCCCGGCCGCATCCAGAGTCTGTCGCAATCCTTTATCGATGAGGTAGAAGCCTACATGGCTCGTTTTTTTTGCCGGCTCGTCCTTGTTGATGTGTGCGCCAGCAAGATCGAGCACTGTTTGCGCGACCTGCTTTTCCGGCAGTCCGGAATTCTTTGCGATGGATTCCACGACATGCCGATACCGGTCCCTTGTTGCAAAATCCATCCGTCGATACGTGCCGGCGGGGTCTTGCACAAGTACCTGTTCCACGCAGCTGAGCTTTTCAACAAAATCGCGCCAATCCGTCGTTTCGATAAAACGCAAGGTCCCGACGCTGTTGCGAACGGACACCTGGTCTGCTGCCTGCTTTTGGTTTTCCTGTCGTACGAGGTCATTGCTGCTGGTACCCATTCCTGAAAGCTGCTGCTCCAGCCAATTGAGCGCCAGCGCCAGCGCGGGGCCCTTGCCCTGAAGGCTTCGGGTAAGGCCCGCGACAAATGGGCTGCTCAACGGCGGTTTTGACCTAACCATGTCGGCGATGGTCAGGATGAGTTGGGCCGCGTCTCCTTTGACGGTTTCGATCATTTTATCGGCCCAGTAATCGGCAAGGTTGTGATCGATCATATCCAGCGCGATCCTTCCGCAAACCCGTCGAAGGTTCTCGATAACAGCCAACCGAAGCATGATGGGAATCGCCCAGAGTTCACCCAAGGTAAGATCGGTTGTTGTCTGGTACGCCGCCACGAAACTGCCGAGGTTGTTTGAATCGACCCGGCCATCGCTATGCGAAATGATCTCCAGCACGATGTCATAGACCCGGGGCATCCCGGCGAAATGACCGTTGGCGAGGGCAGGCAGGTCTTCGCTGTATCCCTTTGGAAAGTGCTTTCTGGCCAGCACGACCTGTTCCTCTATGAGGTAGAAGTTGTCGACCAGCCATTCCGCTCCGGGGCTGATGGTTTTACCTGCCTTGATATTCCCGACCAGGAGGTTCCGCACTTCAAGGAGGGTGTCCTCATTGTCAGCCAGCCTTTTGAGCAGGTGATCGGAAGTGGGGTCCGTCTGCAATCGATGCAATGACGCAATCGTTTTCCCGTGGCTGTTCAACTGATCGGAACTATACAACCCGGAACGAAAGGGTTCCTCATTTTCGTTCTCCCGCGGGCCCGTAGATCCCTGGAAATAAACACGCAAGCGGGATAGGAGGTCGAAGACCGTACTGGCTGTGCCTTTCATCATAATGGAACTGTTTGATCGCCGCGATTCCTATCGAAGTAACGGTCAGACGGATGTAGGACCAGATAGGGGGGAGGTCAGGAATGGTTCGTAAAGGTAGGCATATTCAGGCAATAAAAAAGGAGGCATCAGATCTTCGTATGATGCCTCCCCGGTAGAGAACGGATGGGTACAATTGTTCCTATTCGCTTTTGGATGCATGGTGCCTTGCATCCTTTCGTTGGTTTTCGCGTGCCAGTAAGGAATGGCCATGGGCGGCGACGGTACTTTCGGCAGCTTTGTCGTGGGCGCCGGCTTCATGGTGACGGGCGGCCTCGAGATGGTGCTTGGCAGCGAGCTGATAATGTTCGGCCGCCTTTTTGTGATATTCAATTCCCTTCTGAGTTTCGAGATGAGAGATATCGGCCGTTTCTGTTTTTGTGTGCGTACCAGTCTTAGCCCCGGATTCGGTGATTGACATTCGTATTCGATTTAAATCGCGAATAAATTATCACGATGTGGTAAAGGTGGGCAAAATTACCGAAGGCTTTGTTACATATAGCCCTCTTTCGGTTACATCATTCACATATCTAATCGATCATTCCATTCTCCTTCTTTAGTTTATCCTGGCCAATGCCCATGGTCAGTGCCGTCAACCCGGCCATGCTGCCCAATCCCATTGTTTCGACTGCAGAGCTCGGTACGATGACGATCGTTGCATTCTGTTTCAATCCTTCGTAGAGCATATTCATCGCTCTCAAATGCAATGCCACCGGGTTATTGGCATAGGTCAGCGCTGCCTCGCCAAACTTTTCGGCAACCTGACGCTCTGAATCGCCGAGGATAACGCGGGCTTGCCGCTCACGTTCAGCCTGAGCCTGCATGGACATGGCATTTTCCAATGCGGAAGGGATCAATACGTCCTTCACCTCCACGGAATTGACATGAATACCCCATGGTTCGGTGCGCTCATCGATGATCGTCTGCAGCGTATTGCTGATCTTATCCCTGCCCTCCAGCATGTCCGATAACATAGTCTTACCGATCACATCGCGCAGGGCCGTTTGGGAAGCCCAGCTGATTGCACTGAGATAGTCCGCCACTTCGAGAGCCGTCTTTTTAGGGTCCATCACTTTCCAAAATAAAACGGCGTCGACGTCGACCGGAACCGTGTCCTTTGTTAGCGTTTTTTCCGCCTTGAAGGATGTGGCGATCACGCGGGTATCGATCCAGTACGGTATGGTATCCAGGATGGGAATGATCAGGAACAGTCCGGGTCCCCGGAGCGATTGGAAATGGCCAAGGCGTAGAACGACGGCCTTGTCCCAGGGGTCCGCAATTTTGATGGCAGAGGAAACAAGCAAGGCCAATAAGAATGCGCCAGCCCCGATGACTATACTGGTCGTCATTGCGACGGGGTCGTAGGCGGAGTAGGCACCAAATAAACCAATCCCGAATATCACTACGAATATAAATCCGCCGAATACATTTTTGCTTTTCATGGCTATTCTCCGACTTTTAATTGTTACTTCCTATCGAATGAAAGTATAAAACAGGTTCCTACACCTTCTTCTGACCTGACGTTCACCCTCGTATCGTTTGCCCGGAGAATATCCAATGTTGCGGATAACCCTATTCCCATCCCGCCGGGCTTATTGGAAAAATATGGCTCAAACATCCGATTCAGATGCTCCTTACTCATGCCTATGCCATTGTCATGAATTTCGATGGAACTCTCCGCATCGGTCGATCTCGTAACCAGTTTTAGCGTCCCCGTTCCCGATGACATGGCTTCGATCGCATTAATCACGATATTGGTCAACGCGATCATCATTTTTTCAGGATCCAGGAACATCCTGTGCTCTGTCGCGGTATACTCCCGGGTGACCGAAATGTTTTTGAGTGACATCCGGTCCCTGACCCGGGCCAACACTACTTCCAGCAATTCATCCAGGGAAAAAACTTCGCTATTGACCCCCTGGGCCAAACCGAGGGTTAACAGGCGGGTTACCAGATCTTTAATCCGCCCGGATCCCCTCACAATCATGCGGAGGTACTCTCTTTGCTCTTCGTCAAGTTCCGTCATGCTAAGCATCTCCAGGGCAAGATTGATCGTGCACAATGGGTTTCTTATGTCATGGGCAAGAGCAGAAACAAATCCCGTGGGATTATTTCGGGTTCGTTCGAGGGCCGAAAAAGACGCCGAGACGATGGCGGACCGCAAAACAGGTTGCAGCGCGGAATGAGGATGGTGGCGGATGATGGCAGTTGGTTTCATTTTGCTGGTGATTTTAGCTTGATGTAAAGGTGCATGTCACTTTCCTCCCGGGTGTTACATACTTTCTCAAATTCGATACATCTTTCACACATCGGATCCTCCATCATTCACATATATTCCGTATCTTCAGTGTCATTTCTTCACTAGTATTTGTTTCCTTGAAGCTTCACATAAAGTATATGGTATCTATCCGTTGCAAAATGGTGGTTAAGGATGAATTGACCAAATTAGGCCTGCAATACCGCTCCGTTGAATTAGGAGAGGCGGACCTGCTTCAGAGCATTTCCCAGGAGCAGCGTCAACAGTTCCGGGCCGCCTTGTTAACGTCCGGACTTGAATTGATGGATGATAAGAAAACCGTATTGATCCAGAAAATAAAAGCGATCATCATCGAGTTGGTACATTATTCTGAGGACCCTTTAACTATCAACCTGTCGGTATATTTGGCCGAAGAACTACTGCACGACTACACGTATCTTGCGAATCTTTTTTCGGAAGTGCAGGGAACTACCATCGAGAAGTTCTATATATCCCATAAAATTGAACGGGTAAAGGAACTCCTTGTCTACAACGAACTCACGCTGGCCGAAATCGCGTATAGGATGCATTACAGCAGTGTTGCGCACCTTTGCACACAGTTCAAGAAAGTGACCGGCCTTACACCCTCCCATTTTAAATCGCTATAGGACAATGCGATTTAGCGGTAAAGAAAGTAAAAGCTAAAGATTAACAGTGGGACCATTTTATATAAGGCTACCTTACATCCGTTGCTGGTTATTCTACCGGCAAATAAATCAAAAAGATGTCAAATATTACACAGGTTGTCAACGCGGAAAAAAACATGACAATTTTAAAGAAAAGTGTCAGTGCCTCTGGATTAGACAACGTTTTAAGCGGTGCCGGCCCTTTTACCGTTTTCGCTCCGAATGATCTTGCGTTTGAAAAACTGGAGAAAGGAGTTTTGGATAATTTATTGAAACCGGAAAATAAAGCTAAGCTTGCCGATGTTTTGAATTACCATGTCGTTTCAGGCAAAGTCCAATTTAAGGATCTTAGAGACGGCGAAAAACTAAAATCGCTAAACGGCAAGGAACTGCATGTACACGTTAAGGACGGTCATGTAAGGATTGAAGGTGCTGAGATTCTAAGCCATGATCTCTCCTCATCAAATGGAGTGATCCATTCCCTGGATACGGTAATGATAAAGAATTAGTTCTAGACCATAATCATTTCGAAGCCACAGGTGAATTCCTGTGGCTTTTTTTTATAAATCATGGAATTTATTTTTCATGAAAATGAGCGATATTTGAATTGAAAGTTGAATTGCCTATCGAAAGGTGTGAACTACACAACGCGTTTCATACGACCCCGTTTTTATTCAGCTGATCCCATTTTTCATCAAGTACAACAGACAAAATATAATATATTTCACCGGGATCAACAGGCTTGGTTATAAAATGAACCGCGCCCATTTCCTTTAATTCTATTGAATCTTTCACGTCTGCAGAGGTAGTGTATATAAAAACGGGGACGTCTTGCAGCCTTTTATCTTCCTTAATTTCCTTCAAACATTTTGCCCCGCCGACGCGGGGCATCCTAAATCCAAAAAAATATAATCAGGAACCTTGTTGTGTTCATCCTTCAGAAGTTTCAATGCTTCCTGCCCATCACTCGCAGTGACAAAGGTAATGCGCTCATTTATCTCCTTTGCCGACGCCATGAAAAGCTTCTTGTCATCCTCATCATCGTCGACAATAAATAATACTATATTCTCTTTCATAATACGGCACTTGTTGATTGTGTTAAAGGAAGCAGTACATAAAAAATGGCTCCATTACCCTCTTTTCCTTCAGCGTGTATTCCGCCATGATGATGTTGTACGATTTTCTGGCACAATGCCAGGCCTACTCCTGTTCCTGAATATTGCTCCTGATTATGCAAGCGTTCAAAGATTGAAAATATCTGTTCAGCAAATTGCTGCTCAAAACCGATGCCATTGTCTTTAAAACAAATTTCAGAATAGGAAAATTGCCTTTTTAATTTGAACCTCGAATAGAATTCATTTTCCGTTTCTTCGGATGAAAGTATCCTTGCAGATATAGAGAGAAAAGCGGGTTTCCCGATTTTGGAAAATTTAAGGGCGTTGCCCACCAGGTTATAAAAAAGCTGGTTTATTTGCAATGGGATTGCTTCCACAACGGGTAAATTCCCAATGGTTACCGAGGCATCTTTTTCAAGGATAAGCAAATCAAAATCCTTCAAAGTATTGTTCAAAATTTGGTTTAGATCGGTTCTAACAAACATGTCTTCCATGTGCACAATTCTTGAAAAATTAAGAACATCGCTAATAAGTAAAGACATGCGTTCCGCCGACCTTTTAATTTTGTCGATCAGTTCATTAGATTCCTTTGATAAAGTTTGATTGGATTGTCCCTTAAGAAGCGCCGTAAATGTCTTGATTTTTCGCAATGGCTCCTGCAAGTCATGAGAAGCGATAGAAGCAAATTGATCCAGGCTTTTATTTAGATGTTCCAGCTCCACATTCTTTTTTCGCAAAGATTCTGTGTGTAGGGTGATCAAGTTTTCATATTGTTTTTTATCCGAAAGATCGGTAACGATCATTCCAACCGTAGCCAGCTGAGGCTGAAGGTTGGTCAGCGAAACGTAAACAGGAATATTTTTATTATTGCCGCACAAGGTAATCTCTGTCTTGCTGCAGCCTTGAAGCGCCAGCGCAAAATGCTCCTCGAATTTTTGCCGGGATTCCCCGGAGATATAGTCAAAAATGTATGAGCCCGTTACTTTTTCATTGGGTGTATCTACTAATCTGGAAAAATAGCTGTTGCTATATATAATTAAACCATCCAGCGTCAGGTTTAGCGCTCCTTCGCCAAATTTCTCTATCAAAACACGGTAGGCATAGTCAAGGCTCTGCAGGGTAAATACCTCTGGCGTGCCATCCTTTCTGATCGCAAAAGCATCTACTGACCCGTTTTTTATGGCGTCGATCGCATCCTGCGCTTCCGAGAGCCGTAATTTAAGGTCTTCGATTTCCGATGACAAATCTTCTGCGGTAGCTGTGTACATTTGTTATTCTTTGACAGTGATGCCCAGGCCAAGAATGACTTTTTTTGCATCCGATAAATCGCCGATGAAAGTCCTTTTTGGCAAAGGAAGTTGCCTGATGAGCGAAGGACTGAACACGATCATTTGCTCTTCGGCTACGGATGGGTTTTTATAGATATCTATTATTTCAAGGTCAACGCGGCCGTTTAGATATTTGTCGCAGAGTAATGTAATATTTTGAATAGCACGCACTGAATTTTCAGACATGCCCGTGATATACAATTCAAGGAAGATCTTTCCCTTATTGATACGTTCAGGTTTCGATTTATTTTTCATTGGCTGCCGTAATTACACGAATGTTTAGTCCGATCAACACTTTTTCCTTGTTTGACAGGTCCCCTATGATTTTTCTCAGTGGTGTTGGAATTTTCCTTACTAATGTAGGAATGGCAAAGATCTCATCGGTTTCCGCCAATTGAGGGCTTTTTAATAGGTCAATGACCTCAATAGTATATTTTACCTTTAAATAGTCCTTGCTGATCTTCCTGATATTTTCCAACGCAAGGATGGATTTCGGCGTTTGCCCTGCAATATATAGTCTAAGCTCCCAATTTTCGTCCATTTCCGTAAAAGCCATCTTTAGAATTTATAATTTAATCCATTCCCCGAAAGCGTGCCGACTTTCCCAGAGCCGTTTTGCCCTTGTTTTATCAGAAGATTGGCGCCCATGATCTTTATACCTTTATCAGTGATAACAAAATCCCTTATTTCACTGGTATGGCCCATCCCACGGGACTTTTCAATATAAAGACTGCGGATCAGATTGTTATTACGTTCTTCATTCCGCACTTTGACCCATGTATCTACCAATGAGGATACAGCATCTTCGGCCATAGCATCACCGAAAATTGACTTCTCTTGCCATAGGGAAGTAAACAAAGAACTGATTTGATGCATTTTAAGCATGTCCATGAGCCTGGCAAGCATTGCCCTGACTTCTCCCTTGCTTCCTATTGTAACAAGACTGCTGATCGGATCGATAATCACCGTATCCGGTTTGAATTCGCGGATGTATTTGTGTAAGGCCAAAAGATGCATTTCAAGGCCGTGCAGCGAAGGGCGTGAAGAATGGATCAATAAGAGTTTTGATTTTAAATAGGGTATAAGATTTATCCCAACTGATGCCATATTCCTGACGAACTGATCGGGAGATTCTTCGAATGAAAAATAAAGTACCCTCTCCTTTCGCCTGCAGCTGCCCAGTGCGAAATATGCCGCCAATATGGTTTTCGCCGTGCCTGCCGAACCGGTTATAAGCGTGCAGTTTCCTCTATAATACCCACCTTTATGGAACAGTTTATCGAGACCCGGAAGTCCCGTGGAAATTATTTCGGTGGATGTGGTATGCGCGAGTTTTAAGGAAGTGATGGGAAGAACAGAAACCCCGGTTTCATCGATTAAGAACGGATATTCATTTGTGCCATGCATGGAGCCTCTGTACTTGACGATCCTTAGCCGCCTGGTGGCAATCTGTTCAATTACCCTAAAATCCAATAAGATGACACAATCTGAAACATACTCTTCCAGACCTTGCCGGGTCAGGGTGGTCTCTCCGCGTTCGCCGGTAATGATCGTAGTAACCCCCTTTTGTCTCAACCATTGAAAAGTCTTCGGATCTCCGAACGAAGAATTGCCGTATTATTCAATCCGGAAAACAAAGATTCAATGGTGTCGAGCACCACCCTCTTAGCGCCAATTCAGTTCATAGCATGATTCAACCGGATGAACAGCCCTTCAAGGTCGTATTCGCCCGTCTCCTGGATTTCCGTTCTTTCAACCCGTACATAATCGATCTTCAGTTTTTTTTGCGCAATCGATCTTTCCAGATCAAAACCAAGGGATCTTACATTTTGAATCAACTCGTTCGCGGATTCTTCAAAGCTCATGAATACACCGGGTTCATTGTCATCGGTAATTCCTTTTATAAGGAATTGAATTGCCAAAACCGTTTTACCGGATCCGGCACTTCCGCAGATTAGCGTAGGCCGGCCTTTGGGGAACCCGCCTCCCGTTATTTCATTGAGCCCTTCTATACCGGTCGGTGTTTTGGGGAAGATTGTATTACCCTGTTTCATTAATATCTTTAATTTGGTTGAGCGGGTCGGCTGGATTTAAAACTTTTAGGAAAGATAATAAGAAGCAAGGGCGGAACATTATATAAAAATCCGGAAAGATTACATCATTCACACATTGAGCAGGTATGACAAAAGTCCTGACAAACTTTCGGTATCTTGCTTTTTGCCAATCGATCATCTTCAAAGCTCGAAAAACCCCTCCGGTATTCAACACTCAATGTCTTTGAAACTCTACATCAAGAATATGGTTTGTATCCGCTGTAAAATGGTGGTTAAGGACGAGCTGACAAAGCTGGGTTTGAGGTATATTTCCGTTGAATTAGGAGAGGTGGAAATTATGGAGGATATCTTTCCGGTTCAGCTTAAGCAATTCAGCACAGCCTTGCTAAGATCCGGGCTTGAATTGATGGACGACAGAAAAAGCATATTGATCCAGAAAATAAAGACCGTCATCATTGAATTAGTCCACTATTCTGAGGAGCCTTTAGTCATCAATTTATCCGTTTATTTAGCAGAAAAACTACAACATGATTACACCTATCTCGCCAATCTCTTTTCTGAAGTACAAGGCACAACTATCGAGAAATTCTTTATTTCTCACAAAATTGAGCGGGTAAAGGAGCTACTTGTCTACGATGAGCTTACATTGACGGAAATTTCGTACAAGATGCATTATAGCAGCGTGGCACATCTTTGCACCCAGTTCAAGAAAGTAACAGGCCTGACACCTTCCCATTTTAAATCGCTTAAGGATAAGCGACGGTTGATGTTGGAGGACTTGTAATAGATGAATCATGTAATTTTTTGCCTAAATCATATAGCAATCCAGACTGTAAAAAGGTGGAGCTTTATGGTCAATTTCAAAAAGGTATTATGAAAAAAGGACTTTATTTGTTTTCAATCGGGTTGCTCTTTTTCTGCGCCCCGGTTGCAGCACAGCAGGTGAACATTGACTTGCTTACGCTGATCGCTCAGATCAGCCAGGATCAACTCGAGCTTGGCAAATTACAAAATATGATCTATCAGAAAACGCTGAACAAGGAAGGGGCCGCTCTCAAATCAC
Organism: uncultured Chitinophagaceae bacterium; assembly: GCA_963846405.1. Lineage (GTDB taxonomy): Bacteria > Bacteroidota > Bacteroidia > Chitinophagales > Chitinophagaceae > Puia. Next base: position 116,096 of record CAWJVU010000004.1, read on the forward strand.
AGAGTTCAGCCAACGACAACGCAGATGCGGCGCAAAGATTAAGCAACGATCCGGACAATAAGAAACTGGCCAATGATGCCAGCAATAAGGCTGGTGACGCAAAAAGCGATGCAAAGAACTCGAGGAAGCAATCCGGAAAATTGGATGACCTGAACCAAAAGATCATGGATCTAAAAACCAAAATAAACGGCGAACAATACAAATTGAGTTTATATTCTCCGACGTCTTCTGCAGTGGCTCCATTAGTGACGCCGATGCCCGCCCGAGTTGATACAACTATCCATCCCTAAACGGATTGTCTGGGGAAAATATATGCCCGATCTAAATTTCAGCGTGTCGACGTCGCCGATCTGATGAAGCTGCAATCCAGCAGTGAACATCTGCAAATAGTCTAATCGCAGATAATAATGAGTGTGAATCATGTAATCTAATAAGAGCTTCATGTAACGATTCCGGGCAAGAATAGCCCCACCTTTATGTTTCCTGGATAAAATCTTCCGCCATGAGCAATCCAACCGCCTCTCCGCACGTCGTCATTCCATTCGATTATCAGCCTACCTTCTATTCCAAATTTAACAATACGATTCCGGATCATAAAGACGTTGCCATACTGCCCCCTTCGATAAAAAACTTGGGAGCCCGCTCCGCCAGATTCGCCGCTGCGTTGGCACACGAAGTCCGGAACCCACTGACCAATATAAATCTGTCGATCGAGATGCCGAACTCCGCGATAACGGATGTCGAGCTCAAAGTCTACGTCGATATCATCACGCGAAGCTCGAAGCGCATTAACCATCTGATCAACGAACTCCTTTTGAACCAGGAAATCGAGGAACCGGAGACGAACAAGTATTCCCTTCATCAGCTGCTGGATGACGCATTGACACTGACCGCGGACCGTATTATGCTAAAGAAGATCAGGGTCAGGAAAGAATATGGCGCCGAAGACGGAAAAATAGGTGTGGATAAAGCAAAAATAGTTATCGCCCTAACAAATATCATCATCAACGCTATTGAAGCCATGTCCGCGCAGAACGGTGAATTAACCCTGGTTACCAGATCCATCGCTAACAAATACGTGATAGAGATCACTGATAACGGTACCGGGATAAAAAAAGAACAGTTACAAGATATTTTTAAACCGCATTTCACCAATAAACCCGGCGGGATGGGTCTGGGGCTGTCGACAACCCTCGAAATCCTTCAGTACAATCATGTAGTCGTAGATGTCAGTTCAGAAGAAGGCCGCGGTACATGCTTCATTCTTTTCTTCGACAAGGTTATTTGATACCAGGCGAGCGGTCCCCCGCAGTATCGACGGGTCAGAATGATGTAATGTTTTTAAAGTATGATATAGTATAGAGGGTGGTGCAAATGCCGAATTTGGTGCGGAAGAAAATTATTACACTATCTAAATCGAAAATAATGAGAAGAATTATATCTGTTGATCTTCTGCCGGATAGTTTCAAAACGAAAAATCTCGGTATCTGGATGGATCACGCGCACGCTCATTTATTGGAATTCAGCACCGATCCTATCACCACCAACATTGTCTCCAATCCCTTTACCCATCGGGATAAGGCGCACAGCCTGGGCAAGAGTGAGGAGGGAATGCACCAAAAAGAGCAACAGGAGCAAGCCAAATATTACGGAAAATTGGGAGCCATCATCCGCAATTTTCAGGATGTTGTCCTCTTCGGGCCGACTAATGCGAAAGTAGAACTATTGAACCTTTTGCGGGCCGACCATCAATTTGCGCACGTCAGGATCGAGACAAGGGAGTCGGATAAAATGACCCAAAACGAGCAGCAAGCCTTTGTCAGGGACTATTTTTCGGCTCGTTAAGTCAACCCGGATGGTCAGATGATTAAAAGGCAATTGAGGCTTCCAACATCGTCCCGTAAAACTTTCCCCCATTAAGCAGGTTCGCATTCGGATAATTCTTATAGTCCTGGTGGACATATTCCGTTTTTAGCATAATGTTTTTGGTTAGGAACCAGCCGGCAGAAACCACACCCCGGTCGATGGTTATATCCTGCGAATACCCCTGAAGGGCGGCCTTTACCGTATTGTACCGCAATCCAATCCAAAAATTCTCCGAATGAGCAGGGAACCGATAGATCAGGTCTGCCGCATATTGAATGGCCCGGCGCTGACTTCTTTCCGTGATCGTCCGGCCTTTCGCATTTTCGTAGGTACCGAAGAATTCCAATCCATGGTATTTGATGAAGGGGTTTATCATGAAGGTATTGACTTCTTCACTAAAGCCGGGATTAAGCCGACCGGAAAAGGGACTATAATCGTTCTCGTCCGAGATCACGGTACCATTGGCCACGTTTTGATTTTCCATCACATAAAAATAGTGGGAGCCGGTACGGTCACCGCCGAACAGGGTATTGCTGATAGCGCTGCGGACGCTGTACACCGATCCAGTTAGCCGGAACCGGAAATCCGGCGAGATCTGCCGGTCAAAACCCAGTTTAGCGTGAATGGCGGCCGGATATTTGTTCATTTGGCCGGTAGCCGAGTCGACCTTGGTCGGCGCCACTACCGTGGGGTCCAATTCGCCATTGGTGACTCCAATCATCAGGAACAAGCTGGAGTTATAGTGATAGTAGAGCTCACCGCCCAGTTCCGTAGCAAATTCATCCATGATATAATTTTCCACGAAGGGGTTATAGATCGTATTGCCGCCATCCGTCCTGCGATAATGCTGATCTCCATAGTCCACATCAAACTGGCCGATCTTGATGGTGAAGCTTTTCATCATGCTATCGATCAGGGGACTATGCAGGAAAAGCAGCTTATCGAATTGGATATAGCCGCCCTTGACCCAGGTGTCCTCATGGTGCCTCGAAGCGAGATAGGTTGTCAGGTTCACCCGGATACCATCGGCGAGCTGAGCGTCGACATTCAGATTGGCCATCGCCAGGTCGAATCCGTTGGTCAGCGGTATCAGACTATTGACGTTGCCGTTAAACCCGATCTCCATCATCGCCAGCGCCGTATTTTTATCCCGCAGCATCTGATAGCTCTGCTCAAAATTGCCCCCGACCTTCACCTTCAAATGATTAAACAAGACCGTATCGTCCTTACCGGTCTCAAACATATTAATCCCACTTCGGTCATTCGGCCTGTAATACTGCATTGCCTGGTGCTGCGCTGAGGCGGAAATCCCCAGGATCATAAAAAGAAAGATCCACAGGCCGTAGCTGACTTTACTGAAAATGTTCATTTTGGTTGAATTATAAAAACTGTTATAAAATTGATAGTAAGCACCGGTCCTACTTTTAGGGTGCCGAAAAGGGCCGACGGGGGCTTGACGCCGAAATCGGTCATTTTTATGGATTGTTCCCCCACGAATCGCATACTGTCCGCTCCGATGCTAAGCTCATTAATCCATAGAGTTGTTGGCCTCGTCACCCCCGCGAGCGTCAACTGGCCCGGCAGGGCGATCGGCTGTCGTTTTCCACCGGCCGCTGTTACGGTCACGGGGGCGGTCAATCGAAAGGTGATTTCCGGGTCGGCTTCTGCCTTAAGGGCCTTATAGGTGTTGTTGTCCATGGTCTTACCCATATCGCTCCTTATGGACCGGACGATCATTGTAATGCGTATCGAGCTGAGGTCTGTCCCGCCGCCCGCATGCGGCCCGGCTTTCATCTCCCCGGTAACTTCTCCAACGGTCTCTACCCAATTGTGGATGCTCAATGTGCCATGGATGGTCACCGTGTATCTCAGGGCGAGTATGTACGTACTTTCAGCAGGGAGGCCGGCGCCGACAAGCGGCCATATCGCCAGCAAGAAAAGAATGCGATTTTTCATGTTAACAACACTTTCGCCCTCAGGCGTTCATCTTCTGAAAAAGCAGTCCTGCGACGATTCCCTGGATCAAACCGAACAGCAGCCAACTGCCCACTAATAGCAGCGAAACATCGATGGCGCTATAGATTAGCCACATCATGGGAAGGACCGCTACCAACCAGTACAACAATCCGAATTCGATGCCCCTGTACATGAGGGAACCTTTGAACAACCCTTTACTGCGATCCCAAAACCAGGCAAGCGCCGAGCCGGCTACAAAAGGATGTGCGAAATAGAGAATGGCTCTCGCCGACTGCTGTTCAAAAGTAGGATCGAAATATTGCACGGCCATTGAGGGGAAGAGCCACATGGTAGCATACAAACCCAGGATGCTCAATATAAGGAGCACGCACCCCGTTACCACTCCGGAAAGAATAACCTTCTTACCCACGGTCACGCTATTTCCGGACGGTCATGGAAAAATCGATGGTCAGCTTGTTACCCGTTCTCAACGCTCCCAACATATAGGTGGGCGGCTTTATCTGGTAATCGGACATTCGCAGCCCATATGTGCCGGCGCAGGTGATCGTCCCATCAACCTTTACGCTGCAAGCCGCCGTGAGGGAGACAGCTTTCGTTACACCGGCGATGGTCAGATTGCCGCTGCTATTTACGGTAAACTGATCGTTTGTGCCGGGAATTATCTTCGAAGAGGAAGCTGCAAAAGCGATATTGCCCTGTGTTTTCGCCTTCATAGCATCGTATGCTTTGGAATCCATTCCGGAACTTTCGCTCTTCAAATTGTGGACGGGAAACGAAAAGGTAAAAGCTGCCAAAGACACTGGCAAGTTCTTGCCTGCTCCATACTTGAACTGGACGGAACAAGCGACGTCCTTATCCTCCATGGACCAGTCGTGCACGTTGGATGTGCCCAGCACTTTGACGTCTGCATTCCCCACCCCTGGCGCCAAATTGCCAACTGCCCTCACCGGCATTGCGGCAAAGGCGCACAAAAAAATGCCGACCCCTATAAGTGCGTACCCTGCACACTTATATCTCAGCCTTAAAGGTTGATTGTACTTCATAATTTTTCTTTATTGGCTCCAAAAGAAATATCCGGAGCGTTGCAAAGTTGAATCTTCCTCAACTCTTAAGTACTATACACTTTTGAAAATAAGTTACACGATTCACACGCCTGTCGGGAAAAACAGGTATCTTTAATGTCGATTCCTTCAGTAGACTTTTGCAAGCCATACAATCATCTAACACTCATTTCCTTGAAGCTTTATATCAAAAATATGGTATGTATCCGCTGCAAAATGGTGGTTAAAGATGAGTTGACAAAACTTGGCCTGAAATATAGTTCTGTTGAGTTAGGAGAGGCGGAGTTTCCTGAAAGAATTACCCCGGACCAGCGTGAACGCCTGCGGGCAGCCCTGTTAAAGTCGGGGCTTGAACTGATGGATGACAAGAAAAGCGTATTGATTCAGAAAATAAAAACGCTCATTGTTGAGTTGGTGCATGATTCAGACGAACCTTTAGCCATCAATGTATCGGCGTATTTGGCTGAAAAAATACAACACGATTACACCTATCTGGCCAACCTCTTTACGGAAGTGCAAGGCACTACCATCGAGAAATTTCTTTATTTCCCATAAAATTGAACGTGTAAAGGAGCTTTTGGTCTACAACGAGCTTACGCTCACCGAAATAGCATACAAGATGCACTATAGTAGCGTGGCGCATCTCTGCACACAGTTCAAGAAAGTAGCCGGCCTGACACCTTCTTATTTTAAATCGCTAAAGCATAAGAGGCGATCGATGATGGAGGACCTGTAATTATCCCATAAAGCTCCAATAACTATACATCCGATCGAGAGGAAAATATGGGTGTGGCCCCTAAGCCCCATCTCAGCCGCGGGAGCTTGCGCGGGGCTTTCCCTGTGGGCTCTATATATAAATCGTATATTCTCGGGCAACCTTTTGGGCTTTCGAAACGGGAGGCCAAAAAATTTAAGCCAAATCCCAGGGAACCACCCAAACTCAACAACAAAAAAATCAAAATAACCCGTAACCCAATCAATAATAAAATCAATAATCTAGCCACTGCCCCGCCCAATCCGTGTTCCCCCTAATTTCGAAAAAAGGATAAGGCGGCAGAAAACTAAAAGGGGAATTGGAAAATAATTCCCCGGGTTTTGTGCCGGTAAGATCGTCGTCACTTAATTTATTCATACCCGCTTTTGATAATCGTTAAAATCATTTTGAATCTTCCATTAGGCTTTATGAAATTGGTTTCATGCGCGGGTATAATGATCCCCATACCCGTCTCCAGCAGCTGAGATACGTTGTTAATGACGATATCATCGTTGCCTTCAATAATTTGAGCGAAAATATCAAAAGGAGATGTCTTCTCCGTCAGTCCCTTCTCCGCTGTCAAACGACATTACGCTGATGTCCCCGGTCGATTTTTTGATAATGGTTTGGCTTACTACGGAATTAGATAGGGGGGGGGGGGGGGGGGGGGAAAGCAAATATGGGCAATCTTTTGTTAATCGGGCATTACACACGTCCGGAACGGGGTTATATGATTCACACTTTACCGATTCCTGTCGCCCAATCTTCTCATCAATCGTACATGCGAATAAAGCGCCTGCCCTACAGTGGGATAATAGTTCTGCGGAAGACCGAATAGCTCGCATTGCTGCCGTACTATTTTGCTCAGGGCTGCATCGTGGATATGACTGACCTGCGGGAAAAGGTGATGCTCTATCTGGAAATTCAGGCCACCTACCAGCCAGGAAATGATCTTGTTCCCCGGAGAAAGTCGGCGGTAGTCCTGACCTCATGGATGGCCCATTCGGAGCCGATGACCTTGTGCGTTCCATCTGCCACATCGAATTTGGTCTTTTCAACGATGTGTGCCAATTGAAATACTACCGATAAGGTAAGGCCCATGGTTATATTGATAATTAAAAAGCCGGTCAACCAGGGCTGCCAGCCGAGGACGTAGATCGGCAGCAGGGCATAGAAGAATGCATATAACAACTTACTGGCCCAAAATATCATATGCTGTTTAACGTCTATCCGCTTGATCGGAGTATTGTGGATTCTTTTTCTAAAATACCGGGCAAAATCCGTTCCCAGGGCCCAGGACAGCGTACTTACCCCATAAAGCACAAACATATAGACGAATTGGAAGCGATGGATGGGCATCCATTTTTGTGTGCTGCATTGCCTCAACAACCGGCCGTGGGCAATATCATCGTCGATCTTGTCAATGTTTGTATAGGTGTGATGGATGATATTGTGTTTGACCTTCCAAATAAAGGCGTTACTTCCCAGCGCATTCATCGTCAAGCCCATTATATTGTTAACCCATTTTTTTTCAGAGAAGCTGTTGTGGCAGGCGTCGTGCATGACATTGAACGCGATGCATACCAGTGTCAACCCGAAGAAGACAGACGCGAGAATACGATCAAACCCGTATAATGACCCAACAGGAGGAATAAATAAACGCCAATGGCGGCCGGGATGAGTATCCAGGCTTTTAAATACAGTTTCCAGTTTCCGGTCCTTTTGAGCTTTTGTGTTTTGAAATAGGTATCCGCCGAGCTTTTGACAGACTGAAAGAACGCACTATTGCTATTGTTGAATGTTATTTTAGACATAAACATGGTTTGATAAATGCAGATGGCCAGGATATAAACCTGGCCGTCCGCTTAGATATCCTGTGAGAAACCACATCAAAAGTAAGGCTAAATTGGTTTGAAGAGGTGCAACCTGCGAATTATATAACATTGATCCAATAATAATGTAATGCTCAGTCGTTTGGGATGCGTCCGGCAATCGGAAGTCTGCCAAAGAATTGGCTGGCCTTTTTCAATTGGACTGAGGTACTGTTGTCATGATTCCAAAAGGGCTTTTTTATTGCAATACCGCGAACCATTCCTCCAGCGGAAAAAGGCTGGGTTAAAGCCCGCGTAACCCTCCTAATTCAACAACGGAAAAAAGATATGGAAACGCGCCCCCCCGGCCTCGTTTGGCCGGACATAGATCTCCCCGTGGTGATTGGAGACGATCCTTTTACACAGGGCCAGCCCGATACCGGTACCCTCGAAATGTTGCCTGGTATTCAGCCGCTGGAAGATCAGGAAGATCCGTTCTGCAAATCTGGGATCGATGCCGATGCCCTGATCGGCAAAGATGATCTCGCAATAGGGGTGCAGGCTGTCGAGCTGCGGATGGGCGTTTATTTCGTCCGCCGGAAGGGTTCGCCAGGAGATATCGATCACCGGTGGAAGGCCGGGCTTTGAGAATTTCAGGGCATTGCCGAGCAGGTTGTAAAAAAGCTGGTTCATCTGGAGGGGGACAGCATGGACCGTAGGGAGCGGATCATAGCGTATTACCGCCTGTTTCTCTTCGATCTGCAGATCAAAATCCCGGATGACATTTTGAAGGATGACGGTCAGATCGGTGGGTTCAAAAACGCTGGCATCCAATACCTTTGACAAATTAAGCACATCGTGGATCAGGGCGGCCATCCGTTCCGCGGACAGACTGATCTTTTCAAGCAGGACCCTGGTCTCTTCGTCGATATTCTCGCCATGCTCCTTATTGAGGATGGCGGCAAATGTCCTGATCTTTCGCAACGGCTCCTGCAAGTCATGCGAGGCGACGGTCGCGAACTGCTCCAGGTTTTCATTGGAATATTTAAGCGCGGCGTTGGCTTCTTTCAGACATGCTGTCCGCTCGTCCACCCGCTTGGTCAGTTCGTCGGAAAAGCGTTTCTGCTCGTTCTCGCGTTGTCTGGCCTCCGTGATATCTTCCATCGCCAGAAGGATCAGCTGTTCGGGCGTTGTCCTTGCGGAAGATGCGGGCGGCATTCAGCAAAAGTATTCTTTCCCCACCGGCTTTGGTCAAATAGTTGATCTCGATATCCTTGATCCTGACCTCGTGGGATAAGATCGATCCGAGCGCAGCGCGGAGCGCCGGTATATCCCATTCACCCCTTCCGAGACCGTACAACGATTTGCCTTCCGTTTCTTCCTCCGCCACGCCGAATTTCTCGTAGAAGGCCCGGTTGGCCGTTTTCACCTGCATATGGTGATCGAGGACCAGCAAGGGCTCCCGGATAGTGGCAATGATCGATTCGGCATAGAGCCGGGAAAGGTTTAGTTGTTCATTCCGGTCGAAGAGTTCCTGATTCAGCGTGGTCAGCTCTTCGTTTGTGCTTTGGATCTCTTCTTTGGAAGTTTCCAGCTCTTCATTCAGGCTTTGCAGTTCTTCGCTGCCGGACAGAAGTTCTTCGTTTGCGCTTTGCAGCTCCTCAATAACGGCCTCCTGGTCTTCCACCAAATTGCGCATGTCCTCCCGCAGAGAAGCGAGTTCCTTTTCCAGCTGTTGATTGCGCTGATAGACAACGCTGCCGTCGCCGTCCTTTAGTCGGGCCCCTGCTTCCGTTTCCGGCCCGGCTTCGGAGCCGTTTGAAGCCGCGTCCCTGAAGAGGATCAGGAAATGGGGCTCCGCGGTATTCGGCAACGGATGCACTTCGAGCGTTATCCAGCGTCGATTGCCGGATCCCGCTAATGGGATATTTTCGCTGATCTGCGGCTGTCTGGACGTTTTGGACTTGTGCAGGGCGTTCCTGACTTCGAATGCCAGGCTGTCCTTTGTCAGCTTCAGGATATTCAGGCTCGGTTTACCCGGCCCTGGCTGCAGCCAGTCGCTGGTCGATCCCCGGAATTCCACGATATCGAGTTCGTCATTTACGATGACGCCGGCGGGTGAAAACCTTGACAGCAGAAGGTTGTCGGCGCTTTTTTGAAAATCGTCCCGGCCAGGCTCCTTTCCGATCGGCTTCTCCGTCTCTGACCGTTGTGTTCCCCGTCCGGCCGGCGGATACCAGGGGGAATTTTGCTGAGCCGGGCTTGCGGGAGTATATCTTTTCCTTTCTGTCGAAAGGCAGGAACAGGTCGATGGCCGGAGCGGTCGTCTCCGAATGGCCCAGCAAGAGGTAGCCATTCTGCTTCAAGGCATAATGAAATGTTGCCAGCGCCTTTTTTTGCAGGTAGGGCTCCATATAGATGAGCACATTCCGGCAGCTGATGAGGTCCATCCGCGCAAAAGGAGGGCTTTTCAGGAAATCGTGATGGGCGAATACGCATATCTCACGAATGGATTTACTGACGTGATAGCTCCCGGCGATCTTTTCAAAATATTTCTCTAACCGTTCGGGCGAGACGCCGCCCACCTCCGCCCCTGAATAGATCCCTTTCCTGGCAATGGCGATGGCTTTTTCGGAGACATCGGTTGAAAAGATCTGAATTGGGAAGACGTCGGGCGTCGCTCCCAGGTATTCGTTCAAAGAGATCGCCATGGAATAGGTCTCCTCGCCGGTGGAACATCCTGCGATCCAGATGCGCAGGGGGGTTCCGGGTTCTTTACCGTCGAACAGCAATGGCAGCAGCGATTCGCGTACGGTATCAAAGGTCGCGGGATCGCGGAAAAATCCCGTGACGGGTATCAGGAGATCCTGGTAGAGCAGGTCCTGTTCGGCGGGGTTTTCTCTGAAAAAATCTACATATGCCCTTATCGTCCTTATCTTGTTCAAGCCCATCCGGCGTTCGGTCCGCCTTCGGATGGTCGTTTGTTTATAATAGGTGAAATCGGTGCCTTTTCTCAGCCGCAGCAGCGTGAGCAGCTGTCTGAAAGCGCCGTCCTCGTCCGGATCTCTTCTTCTGCTTCCGCCGGCCCTTCTTTGAATCCCCCTGTCGACCTGGCGATCTGCAAGGGGATCTCTTCCGGTCTCAGGATGAAATCCACTACACCGGCATCGATGGCGTTTTGCGGCATTCCGCGAAAGGCCGCTGACCCCTGCTCCTGCGCGAACGTGAGCCCTCCGCGCTCCTTAATGGCTTTCAAACCCTGCGTCCCGTCAGAGGCGGTTCCGGAAAGCACCACGCCAATGGCATGTGAACCGTGGACTTCGGCCAGCGAAGTGAAGAACAGGTCGACCGGCAAACTCTTCTTATCCTTTGGACGCGGTTTGAGCCGTAACCGGCCGTCATCGGCCGTCAGCAGCTTGTTCGAAGGGATGATGTAGATATGATTGGGCTCGACGGGAACATTGTCGGTGATCTCTTCCACCGGGATCGGGGTGTTTTTTTGCAGGATCTCCGGGAGCATGCTTTCATGGTTCGGTTCCAGGTGCTGCACGAAGATAAATGCCATTCCGGAGGATTCGGGAATAGCCTTGATCAGCCGTTTGAATGCCTCCAATCCGCCGGCCGAAGCGCCGACGCCAACGACGGGAAAGTGGTTGGGTGAACGATGTTCCGTTTTATCCTTATTCTTCAATCTGGCCATACGACTGCGGGAAAGATAAAGTTAGCGGTTTATGGTCAGATCCGGTAGCAAACGGCGTTGAGGTTCATGCCGGCGCCTACGGAGGCAAAGAGGATGATATCGCCGGGATAGAGGGAGTGTCCCGGGATCGCCGCCTTCCTTACCATATCGAAAAGTGTGGGGATCGTTGCCACGGAGCTGTTGCCCAGCTCACGGATATTCATCGGCATAATGCAGTCCGGAACCTCCTGTCCGTCAAAAAGGCTATAAAAGGCCTTTACGATGGCGGCGTCCATTTTTTCATTCGCCTGGTGAAGGAAAATTTTTTTGACCTCTCCCGGTTGGATCTTGCAGGCGTCCAGGCAGGATTTCATCGCCGTGGGAACGGTGCGGAGGGCAAATTCGTACACTTTGCGGCCCTGCATTTTCAAATAGCGGGTGTGGCAGTTTGCCGGCGGGCAATAGGACTTGCCCAGCGTGATAAAGGTACTTTCAGCCAGCGCATGTGACTGGCTTATAGAACCAAGCATACCCGCCTGGCCGGAGCCGGCGTCGGACGCTTCCAGGAGGACGGCCCCCGCGCCGTCGCTATAGATCATGCTATCGCGGTCGTGCGGGTCGATCACGCGGCTGAGAGTTTCCGCGCCTACTACCAGACATTTCCTGGCCATTCCGGCCCGGATAAAAGCGTCCGCCTGTATCAGCCCCTGAAGCCAGCCTGCACAGCCAAAGATCAGATCATAAGCAATACAAGCGGGATTGTTTATGGAAAGGGAGCGTTTTACGCGGCTTGCCAGGCTGGGTACAGAATCGCTTTGGAAGCTGTTTTTTTGAACGTCGCCAAAATTGTGCGCCACGATCAATTGGTCGATGGTTTCGGGATCTACGCCGGCATCTTCGATTGCGGCTGCTGCCGCGATGGCGGCCATGTCGGACGTATTTAAATGATCGTTCGCATATCGACGCTGCGCAATACCGGTTATCTTCTCGAACTTGCGGATGATCTCTACCGCGCCGTTCATCAGACGCTGGTGGTCCCCGTCATAGAATTCGGCCCGGGCAAAATCCTCGTTCGACCGGATCTCGTCCGGTATAAAGCTTCCTGTTCCCGTAATCAAAGTGCCCATACAATAGGTTAGAGATCAATTAAAAAAGAGGGCGGCCATCGTTGACCACCCGGGATAAGAAATGATTACCTGAATTATTCTTTGCAAAAAACCCCAACTAGCTAAAACTAGACACATAAAAAAACACGGAATAAAGGTAACGCTGCTTCCGCCCGTAAACGTTGCAATGTTAACGGAAAATGTTGTAAAATTCACAGGTTTTTGCTGTATTGCTGTTTGAATTGGGAAGTCGTCAGCCCGGTAACCTTCTTGAATTGATTGGAAAGATGCGCGAGGCTGCTGTAATGCATTAGATGCGCAATTTCAGTCAGCTTGATTTTTTCATAGAGAAGTAATTCTTTTACCCGTTCAATCTTGTGGAAGATATAGAATCTTTCGATCGTAACGTGCTGCGTTTCAGAGAAAAGGTTGGACATATAGGTATAATCATGGTTTAGCGCTCCGGTCAGGTGGGTTGACAGATTGTGCACCAACTGCTCTTCGCTATGGTAGACGACATCCATGATCACATTTTTTATCCTTTGTACCAGGATATCCTTTTTATCTTCGCAAAATTCGACGCCGGCCTGCTTCAACACGCCGCATAACGCACCGTATTGGGATGGGCTCAGTTTCTCATCCGTCCTTATTTCGTTGAGCTCAACGGAAACACCGGGGAGGCTAAGTCTGTTTAGCTCGTTGCGAACGAACATCAGGGACTTGAAGGTGGTGGTATTTTTTATGAAGAGTATCAAGATACACGATGCCTTTCGACTGCTCCTTCGAATGTAATTTACATAATTTTTGGCTGACCGGGAAGCGGGGCTAAATACCGATCTTTTGGGCTACCTTACATGCGGGAGCACTTCAACTTAAGACGAACCAATTCTTTCTATATGACCATCTTACTGGTTGACGATGATGAAGACGACCGGAAGCTTTTTATTGAAGCAACAAAAGAGGTGGATAGCACGATTGCCTGCTTCTCCGCTTCCGATGGTATAGAAGCGCTGGCTTATCTGAGGGATGACCGCAATGACGTACCGGATTTCATCTTTCTCGACCTGCGCATGCCTGGTTTCTCGGGCGAAGAATGTCTTGTAGAGATCAAACAGGAGCCGCGGATGGCCAGTGTTCCGGTCATTGTATACACGACCTCCCGGGATGTTCAGGAATCGGTGCGGTTGAAAAAGCTTGGCGCCACACATTTTGCGAGCAAACCGGTTTCCCCCGAGGAAGTGTACTATATGGTTTCTTTTATCATCGGAGAAAGATGGTAGATGGCAAGCTGAGATAATAGTGTTATATTCAACGATCATGATCGAAAAATCCGAGCTTGAGACCGTGCTGAAGACTACGTTATCGTTGAACGGTTGTTTTATCAAGGTCAAGGTATCCAAGTCAACGGTAACGCTTACCGGGAGGGTATTATCCGCGGAGCAGAAGAGCGAAGCGGAGCGAATAGCCTGGAAGGTAGTAGGCGTGTGGACGGTTGGCAATGAATTGGTGATTGATCAGGTGAGGCCTTGAGGTTCCTGTCAAGAATACTATTTTTCGCTGTAGAAAAAGTACTCAGATCCTTCACCGGTGTAAAATCAATATAACTATAATTCATTTGGCCTGTTTCTCTTGTGGATAGCGTTATTATTTGAATTCCCTTTTCCAATTTCACCTCGCCAAAATCTTTCAAATAGTTCCAGTGGTGCCATTGCCGCCAATGTATAGGATCATCATTTACATAAGTCGATGGCATTTCAACGAGGCCTGTTGCATCAATATCATTCACTGAAATCGATATCTTCCCGCCCTGACTGGCGGTGTACATCATGCCAAGTGTGTATGTTCCCGTCTGCTTTACAAAAACGGTGTATTTTATCCACTCGCCCGGGGAGGTCCACCCGACATAAAGCTGATCTTTCGATGGCATTCCGCCGGGAACATCTATTCGCCGGCTGTGAGGCCGAGCGGCGATTGGATCATCACGGATGCCGACGGGATAAAAAAATGGAATCCCACGACCGGATTCTTTAATCGGATATCCCTCCCCAGGGCACGCGCACCGGGTAAACTCATCGCCCGGTTCGACCATGATGGCAATTATTTCTTTGAATATAACGCCGGGATCTTTATGCTTTCGAAAAATGATTCGCTGATCAGATGGTCACCGGCAAGCCCCGGCGTCAAAGGCATTCCCACCAGCATGTATGTCGACCAGTCGGGCGTCCTGTGGGTTGGTACGAACGGCTATGGATTGCGGCAATACGATCTGGCAAAGACCGGTCTGCAGGCTTACGAGAACAACAACTCCTTTGTCAGCGACATACTAGGTCATTACCATGTTTCCGCTACAGAGATAGAAAGATCCTTTTTGGGGAGATCCGTTCCGTATGCCAGTCGCAGCGTTACCTGGAAGGATACGGTCTGGATAGCGGACGTAAACAGGCGAAGCGTCGATCCTCCATTGGCGCTTTTCATCAATGGCCGGCTGGTCGTAAGAAATTTTCGGGACGCGGACGCCGCGGCGAAAAAGGAAACCCGGAGCATCCGTTTTTTATCGGTTACAAGGGAAGGTGTTTTGTGGGGGATCGACCAACACTGCCGGCCGCTGAAATTCGATACCTGGAAAGGTAGCTTCCGATCATTCCCTGCGATGGACCTCGACCCGGGCGAAGAAATAAATGGAATGGTCCCGGATGGCGAGTCCGCTTTTTATATCAGCACCAATAAAAGTCTCGTTTGGTGGGACGTGATCACAGGGAATACCGAAAAACTTGTCCCCCTGCTGCCCAGTAAAGACCTGCTTAGTATCAGCAACGATCCCGATGACAAAGATATCCTTTGGATCGGCACGTTATCCGATGGGTTGATCCGTCTGGATAAGATCACCAAAAAAACGCAGGTATTCAGCATCGCCACAGGTCTTCCCAATAACACGATCTACAGTATCTTACCGGGGAACGATGGTTTGTTCTGGTGCAGCTCCAACAAGGGAATATTTGCGTTCAATCCCAAAAACCAGACGGTCCGGTCTTTTACCTCCCGGGATGGGTTGACCGATGATGAATTCAACAGGTACTACTACATGGTTTTTCCGGACGGCAATCTTGCCTTTGGCGGTCCGCTGGGGTATACCTTGTTCAACCCCTCGCAGTTGCAGACGGACGAGTTTGATCCGCCCGTCGTTTTAACCGGGCTTAGTGTAACCAATCTACCTCCTTTAAGCGATCCGCTATCTGTTGTCACTAAGTTATTCCTCCGGTACGATCAGAATTTTATCACGGCGGAATTTGCGGCCATGCAATTTGATCTCCCGGAAAAGATCCAATACCGGCATATGTTGACCGGCTTTGACAAAAATTGGATAATAACCGGAAATGACAATAAGGCGTCCTATACCGGTCTCCCTTCCGGCAGCTATACCTTACTGCTGAATGCGAGCAATACGAGCGGAAAATGGGGGAGTCGGATCCTTCGGCTGAACATTACTATCTCGCCGCCATTCTGGAAGACCTGGTGGTTTTATACGGTTTTAGCGGTCCTGACAGGAATGGCTATTTATTTTTTTTTGAATGTCAGGATTCGCAGCATTAAAAAGGTTCATGCACAAAAACTACAGTTCGAACGGGAGGCGGTAAAACTTCATGCCATGGCTTTGCGGGCGCGTATGAACCCTCATTTTATTTTTAATTGTCTGAACTCCATAAAGGCGCTTATCCAGGAAAAGCAGGATAAAAAAGCAATTAACTACCTGACCACTTTTGTTACGCTGATCCGTAAGCAGCTGAACAATACCAATAACGAAATTAGCTTGCAGGATGAATTGGAGACCTGCCGGCTGTACCTCGAGCTGGAGGCTATGCGTTTTGATGGCCGGATTGGCTGGGAAATCCAGGTCGGGGATGAATTGTTGGGGCAGACCCTGATCCCGCCGCTGACTTTGCAGCCCATTGTCGAGAATGCGGTTGTACATGGACTACTGCCCCGGGAGGAGGGCGGGCAGGTCCGTATCCGGGTGTATCGGGATGGGGCGTTTGTCTCCTGCGAAATAGAGGACAATGGCATAGGTCGTGCCGCGGCGGCGGTATACCAGCAGAAAAGCAGCCGTCTGCACCAGTCAAAAGGGTTACATTTACTCGAAGAGCGAATTACCGTGCATAACCGGCTCAATGAGGGGGTCAGCTCCTTGCAGACCACGGACCTTTTTGGCGCCGATGGCAGCCCTTCGGGAACACGGGTAAAGATCAAATTTAACACCGGACTATGATAGATGCCATACTGATCGATGATGAAAAAAGCGCTCTTAATAACGTTGAGGAACGACTTGCGGGCCTATTGCCCCGGGGTGAACATCGAGGGGGAATTTACAAAAGCTGCCGAGGCGCTGGAACATATGAAGTTGAAGGCGCCGGATGTGATCTTCCTGGATATCGATATGCCGGTGATGAACGGGTTTGACTTTGTCCAGGCGCTAAAGCAGCCCATTCTCTTGCAAATCATATTTGTCTACCGCTTACAGCGAATTTGCGATCAGGGCCTTTAAGATAAGTGCGTTGGACTATCTGCTTAAACCCATTGTTCCCGCCGAATTGCAGGCGGCTGTAGATAAAGTCATCAACAGGAATACAATGCTGTTTAATCAGCAGGTCCTTCTTAAGAACTTTACGGAGAACGGCTTTATGGGAGCGGGGTCTGCCGGTAAAATTGCGCTGCCTGTAAATGATGGATATCATCTGATCGACCCTGCTCATATCATCTGCTGCAAGGCCGCCGGCGCCTATACCGAGATTGTCCTGGACAACGAGAAGAGCTTTTTGATCTCCAAAAACCTGGGCCGAACCCAGGAGCTGATGCCGGCTGATTGTTTCGAGCGGGTCCACCAGTCTTACCTCGTAAATGTGCATCATATAAAAAAATTCAGAAAAGGCGAGTCGCCGGTGGCCGTGATGACAAACGACGATATCATAAAAGTGTCGCGGATAAATAAGGACCGGGTAGCGCAGCTATTGGGGATAAAATAGAAAGTTGTCTTACGGCAAAAAAAGCCCCCGGTCGGCCGGAGGCTTCTGAACGAAACATAGGCTGATGCCTGTTAGCCCTGAGTTATTTGGTAAGATTTAGCGTTTCTTCGAGAGATATGTTCGGAGCACTCGTCGAATAATCCAATTGTAGATTATGCTGGTCAAGGATCGGCAGCGTGTAGCCACTGGGATTATCCAAATAATTGGTCCCTGTAATGAACAATTTGGAGCTGTCGATCTGCCAGTTCCCATTATAGGCTACTCCATTTGCCATGATGGACAAGGTGCTGTCCGCCTTGAAATCGCAATAGTCGGCGGCCGTAAAGGGGATTGTGTCCAGTTCGGTTACCCCATACTGCGTGGAATTATATATAGCGGTGGTCATGGTCCACTGGCCGACAATCTTTGATTGAAGGGTGGCTGGGGGTATGGTTACTGTTCTTTGGCAGGCAACAACTGCGAGGAGAAAGAGGGATGCACAGGAAATGGTCATAGGGGATAGTGATTTTTTCATTTGTTTTTCTTTTTAATAATTATTGGATTTCTACCCGCACAAAATACGGCGCGTCGCTCTGGGATTATAGCGGGAATATGGCCTGTCGGGCGTTTGGCAGGGAAGAATTGGCAGGGCGGGTGTTTTAGGTTATAACGCGCGGGTTATACTTTGCAGATACGTTAATGGCATTCAAACCAGGAGTTGCTGTTTCGTACGTTCCCGCAGTGACACCCGCGAAAGCTCTTTCGAGATCTTCGACAATGGGTTTAAAGTTGACTAACGTAGAAGGTAAAAATGAAAGTGTGCAGACCAGGAAATAGACCAGAAATAGAAAACTGCCTATCAGAGCGGGTTTCAGGCAATAAACCGCGGAGAGATAAACAACGTGCGGAGAGGGAGGCTTTTTGTTATCATAACATTGATGGCATGGGATCCCGCTGCGGATCAGTCAATCAAACCCCTTTTCAGGCAATAAAACAATAGCCCCGCAGTAGTCTTGGCGTTTGCCTTTGCCTTCATCTTTTCCCTTTTGGTCTCAATTGATCTTTTGCTCAAATGAAGGTGCCGGGATATCTCCTCAGTGGTGAACTCATCCTTTAGCAACTCTGCAATCTTTCGCTCTTCACATGAAAA
>CAWJVU010000005.1:0-455499 GCA_963846405.1 uncultured Chitinophagaceae bacterium
GCCGCCCGCGGCCGCGGCCGGCGGCTCGATCATCGCGTCGATGCCGCCGGTGGCCTGCTCGGGCTGCGGCAGCGAGGGCTCGCAGATGTTGTTCAGGTCGCCGACGATCCCGCTCGAGCCCGCCGAACACAGCCCCACCAGGCCGCCGATGTCCCCGATGCCCGGCACCTGGCACACGCCCCGGGGCGCCCCCGGCAACGCGGGCGTGATCTGCGCGGTGAGGGTGATCTGGTGCGGCCTCGGGGCTCCCGGGTGGGTGGCGGCCAGCGCGGGCGTGCCGATCCCGAGCAGCGCTCCGGCGATCAGCAGCACCTGTATCGCCCAGCGCGCGGCGCGGCGGCCGCGGGCCCGGTCGCTATCGGCGCGGCGCTGGGACGGGGCGAGCAGGACGAACCCTCGGGGGAACTCCTGGTAGGTCTGTTAGGGACGACGCTCCGGCCGCCGGGGCGCCAACCGCGTCGGATCCCGGGGCCGGGCTGGCCGCTGCGGGCCCGGGTGGGGTTGGTGTCGATCCAGTCCCGCAGTTCGTGGGAAACAAGGTCGATCCCGAGGTGCGGCAGGCCCGGTCATCCAGGTCCACACACTTACCGACTGGGTCAGTAATACGTGCGGGCTGATCACACCCTTGTATGATGCGATAAAAAAAGAGGTACTGGCCAGTGATTACCTACATGCCGATGAGACCCCGATCAAGGTGCTGGATAAGGACAAAAAAGGGGAGACCCACCGGGGGTATTTCTGGGTGTACCACAACAGCCTGCAGGATACGGTCTTATTTGACTACCAACCTGGTCGGAGCCGGGAAGGGCCTTCTGAATTACTGAAAGACTTCCGGGGCCATTTACAGACGGACGGCTATGCCGCTTACAGTATCTTCGACACCCAAAAGGACATAACCTTACTGCATTGCATGGCCCATGCCCGAAGAAAGTTTGTAGAAGCCCGGTCAAATGATCAAGCTCGGGCAGATTATGTGCTGGATCAGATCCAGCAACTGTACGCCATCGAACGAAAGGCGGCTGATGAACAATTACCCGAGGCGGACATCTTCGCATTGCGCCAGGAGAAAGCCCTGCCTATCCTAGAAGCCTTGGGCAAAAGAATGCAGCAGGCCTACGTGGAAGTATTACCCAAAAGCGCGATCGGAATGGCCTTGGCCTACAGTATCCAAAGATGGTCGCGATTAACGGTCTATGCCACGGATGGAAAGTTGAATATTGACAACAACCCGGTGGAAAACTGCATCCGGCCGGTAGCTGTTGGCCGCAAGAATTATCTATTCGCTGGAAGCCATGAAGCCGCGCAGCGGAGCGCTATGTTATACTCTCTGCTGGGGACATGCAAACTTCAAGATGTTAACCCCTTCGACTGGCTCAGAAAAGTATTGAAAGTCATCCCGGCGCATCCTGTCAATAAAATCCAGCAATTGCTACCTAACAGGTGGAATAATTAAAAGTAATGAAATTACAGAGGCAACTCAGCAATAAGATAAAAAATTTACTCATGAAAATTGGCAAGCCCAGAAGCTCGACCAAAAAAAAGTCCTTCGTTTTGAAATTGCTGACGATTATCCTTTGCCTTGCAAGTTGTAACAATTCCGATACAAAGGCAGATCTCCGATATGGATCTTCACTTTTTCGTCAAAAGTGCGTTGCATGTCACGGCCGATTCGACGGAGGATATGAGAATGCGCCTGGTCTGATTACTCTGCAAAATTTCGATAGCTTAACCTTGATTAGACGACTATGGAAGATAAAGAAGGATAGTATGCATAAGGACCGTTTTGAACCATATAACGGTAAGGAGGTGAATTCAATCTATCGATATATAAGAGATTACTTTGAACCAAGATACTAACCTTTGGACGAGAATCTATTTGTTTTTGAGTAAGAAATCCGCACAGGCAGTAAAAAAATTAATCTCTATACAAAATGAGAATCCCCGTCCAGATGAACTAACTCTAGGTAATCAGTTCAAACATAACAGCGTTGAGACCTTCATGACCGAACTTCACGGCACTAAAGGGTGCTTCTAATTTAATAGACCGATATAGGGGTTCTCCGGTGGCTTACGATACAAATGAGACTATGTGCCCTATTCAATCGACGTTGTTGTATCTTTGAGGGTGGGTGTAAGGACAGCTGAAAGCCAGCGTATGCCATAGAATGGGGGTCTTCAGTAGCTCCCCCTGACCCGCGGGGAGGGCAAGATGTAGAAATGTTTCACATTTGCAATGCGAATCAACCCTCCGAAGTCGATTCGGGAAGCGGCTCAGCTGCTTACGGCTGTGAAAATGAATAGTGATGAAAGATAAAAGTAAGCGTCAGAAATGGATTCACCTTCGAGTGACCGAAGAAGAATACACAAAGTTACAGACCGCCTACGGGGAAACAACTTGCAGAATCTTTAGCACCTATCTCCGAACGGTCTTGCTCCACCAACCAATCACGGTTTATTACCGAAATCGAACCGCCGACGAGTTTGCCGACGCTGCTGTCCAGCTCAAGAATGAGATGAATGAAATTGGCCGAAACTTTAACCAGGTGGTTAGAAAGGTGAATAGGGCCTCAACAGATGACGAGGTTGGGTACTATCTTTTTGAGCTCCGTTTGCTGCAAGGAAAAACGGATGAAAAGGTGACAGAAATATGTGACAAAATGTATCAAATCTATAGCCATCTGGCATCCGAAAGAGACCATTTAAAGGGCCAGAAAATGGACCTGGAAAACTTGATTTTAAACCAAGCTGCCGCAGCCGATCAATCAAAGAAAAAAGCCGGACAGTAGTAACGGCTTTGGCGCATCCGGCAGGACCAACGATAGCCCGAAACCTGGATATTTATCTTAATTCGTATGGGGCTATCATGTGTCCCGCCGGATGGTTGTTACAACTGTTCAAGACCTCACCCAGAGCTTGGCTTAGTACCTCCGCTGGAATAAACCTAATCCGTTTCCTTTTGATTACTTAAAAAATTTTGAAAACTCTATATCCCAGTGGGCCGAAAATAGTGGAGCTTACACTGAGATTGCAGAGTTGCTACAATCCTATGCGAATCAGTAAATGGTGATGAAGCAGAACAATTGAGGTTCATCAGCGGCTTACGAATTATGAGTTTTGATATATTTCAAAATCCTTATTATTAAGCTGCCAAGAAATGTTGTCATGCTACTCGAGAGCCAGAGCCAATAGCCAATGCGTATTTTTAGAATAGGGCTAGAAAGGCCGGCCTCGTTGTCTATAACGACTTGAGATTTTAAAAACGAAAGACAAAGAAGTAAGGCTGCCAAGGCAAGGATCCAGGCGGCTTTTTTATTCCTAGCCAATAGCACCCAGGCGATGGCCAATAATGGATTGGCGAGCCACGCTATGGACGCGCCACCTTCCGGAATGCCAAACCAGCCGATTAACAATGCTTCGATTGAGGTCCGGCAACCAGTTTCCGTGCAAAAGCAAGAATTGCATAGTGACGATGCAAAAAGGGCGATACTGAGGGCAAGAACAGGGAAGGTAACCTTTGGGCTTTGTTCTGCGTATATTGGGTCGTCGGTTGCAAAAGGCATTGACAACAGTTATTGTTAAACGTCTATGAGTTGCCAAACAAAATAGTACACAACTCTCAAATATAAGCCGAACTGGCGGCCACCGTTCACTACTGTCTGAGCGAACTGGCCAGCCAGCATCAGTCAGTCAGGTTGCAACAATTACTGGACCTTTTTTACCAATGGTCTTCGGCAAAAAGTCGCTTCACCGCTTCTCTGGTCTTGCAATCCGCACAATGGCTAAGGCAAAACGGCCTGACCGACGTTGAGGTGGATGCGTCCGAAAAATGAGTCTTCTATCCCCCTACCGCGGCGCCACTTCTTTCGACAACAAGGTCACCTCGCTGATAGCGATACTGTCCCGCGCGTGGCCCTTTGGCACGACCAGCAGATTCAGTTTCCCCGTAAATGCCGCCAGATCGACCTGTCGGTTTACCGTAAAATGAAAGGTCTTTGTCAACCGTTTTCCCT
Organism: uncultured Chitinophagaceae bacterium; assembly: GCA_963846405.1. Taxonomy (GTDB): domain Bacteria; phylum Bacteroidota; class Bacteroidia; order Chitinophagales; family Chitinophagaceae; genus Puia. The sequence continues at coordinate 4,011 of CAWJVU010000005.1, forward strand.
CCGGCTTCATATGCGCCGCGCCAAAAAAGGTCATCACGCCAACCAAATGTGTACTGTCCGCTCCCGAGCTATTCACATACAACTCATAGATCCCCTGTGGTTCTTTGGTGAAGGTGATCGTTACTGCCAGTTGAAGCCTGCTTTTTGTCCGGTCGATTAACCGCAGTTGCGGCGCCCGTTTGGCAATCGGTAGCGTCACCTGTATCGGTTTGGCCTCCACCGGGATGGGGATCGGGATACGCGGCTTTGTCGTCGCCAGTGTGTCGATCTGCTGCGGAACAAGGCTGAAGGGCAGCGGCACCTTTACTTTCAGCAAGAACGCATCATAAGTGTAGTCCATATTGAAGGCCTGGTTAAAGGCCTGCTCTACCGTCAGCGTCACCGGATTGCCGTTCTCATCAAAGAAGGCATAGGCCGTCGGCGTCGACTGCAGCTCCGCCAATACCGGCCGCTGCCCAAAGGCTGAGAGTTCCCAACGCCACCAGAGATAGTCGATATTGGCATGATGGACCCAAAAGATCGGGTCAAAGCCCGCCGATTCCACTCTGGTCATCAGCCCCGTCATATGGTTCACCTGGAAGATCTTGTTAAAAGTGCTCAGCCCATTTTCGGCGCCACCGATATATAAGTGCATCGCCCCATGCGGCTTGTCGTTGATGCTGGAGTTAAATTCGTCATAATCCGGTAGGGTGTCGTTTCCCCGCATGTCCAGCGAACTGTTCATAAATGATTCAATCGCCTGCCCCTGGTTCAACCCACCAACTCTGCCGGTTCGAAAAGGGCCGAGCCGCTGTCCCGGAACGGCGCCGGCATCACCCGGTAGGCCGGGTTCGTGTAATCCCAATAGGGTAGGGCGAAGTCCGCCTTACCCGAGAGCTTGCGAACGATCTTTTCAAAAAACCAGATGAAAAGCCGGTGCCAGAGCAGAAAATGAAGCTCCGGATGTGTCGGATCATGCGTGCAATTCATCCAGGCTGGCTTCGCATCCGCCATCGTAAGATAGCTCGGACAATACGGGTTCCCATTGGCCACGGTGGACGGCACCGAATGGATCGCCCCCTGGTAATACCAACTCAGCACGCTCCCGCAGGGAGCGGCCCGCATCGCCTTCATCGCCGTCGCCAGCGCTGCTAGGTCGGCCGCAGCGGCAGGCGTGCTGGCATTCTTCCGGACAAACAAACTACCCCCCGCGCCGGTCGCCGCCGTCGTGTCGCCGCCTTTTGAAACACTTGCCCCGTTATTACATCCTGCTGAAAAAAAACAACCCGTTGCCCCCGCCAGGAAAAAAAACAAGCGGACTTTTGACAAACGATTCGGTTTCATAAAATAATTATTTTGATAATGCTGTTCTAACCTCTTGATGCATACGTGCATGTTATTCTTGTCCCGGTCCGCTACCCGGCGGACCGGCAGGCCCGCCGCCCATTGCCCCTTTCCGGAAATACCTGACGCCGATGAATTGGGTTTTGTCGGTGATGAGTTTCTTCACGATCGCCCGAGTCAGCGGTTTCCCTGCGAATTGCAGCCGCATCCCATTTTTAAAAACGATATCCGCCTTTTCGGCATCCGGATCGGTTTTATCCAGGGGATATTTTGTCAGCCAATCCAGGAAATCATTCGCCGATTGCTCGTCCTGGAAGACGAGGTCGGCTATCGTAAACCCCGCCGCCCCCGTCGGGTCTTCGATCTTTAGCCTTTTGTTCGGATCGGTCATGGCTGCGCCGAGTGGGATAATCCCAAAATAGGCCGGCATGACATCCTCCAGCGACAACACATTGACTTTCTTCGTCACCTTTCCCGTGTAATACTGCACCCGGTCGTCGAATTCATAAAACGTTTTCGCATTCTTGACGACGTGCCGGTAGGCATAGGTGTAAGTGAGGGTGCCCGTCATTTTGCCGGCCTGCTCCACCGAAGGGATCTTTGCATGAATAGGGATGACTTTTACGTCCTTCGGTGGATTGAAACCGCCCGTATCCTTTGTCAGGTTCGGGATGGAAAACACCGGCATCTCCAGCGGATCGAATTGCATAGTCACGTCGGCAACCACATTGCCCGAGAGGTCTATTTCGCGCGTCCCCTCCGATTCAAGATCCAGTCGATCCCGATCAAGGCTTCCATTCAGCTGAATATAACGGTACTGGATATGCTGGTTTTCGGTTCGGGAGGCCGACCCAGATACGGAGGCCCCAAAGCCGGTGGTGGTGTCGCCGATCCCGACATCCACGGCAAGACTTTGCTGAAAACTCACGTCTGCAATATTAACGCTTCCATACTCGGTCGAGTAGCGGTTCCAGTTGAGAAAATGCAGTTTGGAATCGTTCAGCACCAGGGAATACCGGATGTATTCAATCCGGTCGGCGAGCGAGAAGTCGCTGCCTTGCCAGCCTAACCGCTCAAAGGGATGCCAGCGCTGGATCGTGAAAACAAATTTTACCTTTCTTTTGGTGAGATCGACGGTCTGTTCCACCTTATCGTCCGACTTTAAATATTTGGCGGCTAGGCTGCCGCTAAACTTGTCGTTGTCCTTCAAGCGGGTGTCGAATGCCTGGATCAATTGCCGTTGTCCCTGCCCCTGGAGGTCCCAGAGACTTTTGAAGCTCGGCTTTTTTTCCTCAGGTTCGATCTTTACATCTGACATGCGCATCGTCACCTTCATCCTGGATTCATCATAATTCGGCTGATCACTTTCATCCACCGCCATCTCCCGCACGGTTTTATCGATGTGCCGGTAGCGTTTGACGGTCGAGCAACCCGCGGCGAGCAAGAGCAGCAGTACTCCCGGGACGACCGTTTTGCGCAGGGGAAAGGTATTTTTCATTTCTTGCTTTTTTTTTGGCTTTTTTTTGACGGCTGGCGCTACTTTTTTGACCGATGGCGGTGCCGGTGTTGCCACTTCTTCGCCGTCCGGTGGTACCGGCGAGGACAGCATGGTAAACCCGGGTTGGTCGGTGAACACTTCCGTCACCGGGGTCTCGCCGGTGTTGCAGGTTAGGATATTGCTGCCGCAATGGGTCAGCCCGCCCGGAAAGAAAAGGGAATTGCCGCACAATACGGTGGTCGTGCTGGGTAGAGGAAATGCCCCCGACGTGTGAATACAGCGCCAGACTCCCCCTGGTCGCAGGAAATAGAAAAACATTCGGCTGGTTTTATTTCCGTCGAATGTACGGCCGATGGCTGGGAACGCTCACCGTTAAAACACCCTTTTTTGCCTCCCTTTCAAAATCTCCGTGTTTTCACGGTACCCAAAGCGCTGACCGTATGCTAATTTCCCTTTAACAAAAAATGAAGCACATGTCAACCACCAAATCGACGCCGACGTGGAAAACCATCCGGGGTTATTTCCGGAAGACGGATATCGACTGTATGAAAAACCAGGGGCTTGATCTTTCCGATTGCGCCTCCGTCGCCAGCAATGCCTCGGACATTTATACCATGCTCAACTCCGGCCAAATGCCGCCCGACGGCAAGTGGCCGCAAAACCAGATCGATGATTTCAAGAAGTGGATGGATGCCGGAGCCAGTTGCGCATAAAAAAATAAACGCTCATGAAAATAATCTTCTCTGCGAGGAAGGCCCTTATCCAGGGTTTTCGCCGAATCAGCGCACGACGCGCGCCTATCGTAGCGATGGCGGTGGTTTTTGGCATACTCGTGCTTTGCGCGCGACCCATTGGCCATCTCCTTATTCTTGCCGGCAACGGATTGCCCGCCGATGCGCAACCGACCTGTACGGTTCCTCCCGCGGTGTTCGCGGGCTGGTTCGCGAGTGGAGCGGTTAGCCTCGATGGCGCAGTCAAACCTGCCAACAGCGTGGCCTTCGCCAATACGCCCAACTGCAGTTTTTATCAATGGGCGGAGCAAATGCTCCTGTGGCTTACGTCGCGATCGGGCGCGGGTCGCGTATTCAACTCCTCCACGTTCTTTGATGTGTCGCCGCCAGTGGCGGGCAAACGGACATTTATTCCGCATACCGGGCAAATCATCCAGATGAATCTCCGGACCGCACAGGCAGGACCGCACGACCTGCCGGTTATTTTCGACCGGAAGGGCCGGATGTTCGAAGTCGCCACCTCGACATTGTCCCCGCGGGGAAAGCCGCTGGTGCTAAACGCTTCGGGAACGACCATCGCGGTGGACCGCGCGGAATTTCTCGCGGACGGTAAGGCCAGATTTTTTGATTCCTCCGGCAAAGCCATTCGTACCGCGAAAGCGTTGCTCCGGAAAGACCTGCTGCCATTATCGGTGGTCGAGAAAGTTTCGGTGGGGAATAAGGCCATTTTTCTTGACGCCGTGGGCAACCAGGTGGACGTTGAACAGGGCCAGGCCGACGGCGGCGTGCTCGAAGCGCAAAACGGCTCGCTGGTTTTTTATGAAACGATGGTCAACGATGTCTTTGCCTATTTCCTGACGGGCACGAAAGACGGCGTCATTACGCCAACGCCGGCACAGTTCCCCACTACCCAGGCCGATCTCGATAAGATCGTGGCCTTTGCCGCGGCGCACCAAAAGACATTCGATGACCCCAATGCGCTTGCCCTCGAAATCAAACTGTCCTGGGTGGAGGCGGCAGGTTTGGCCAACCCGTCCAGCTATATTACGACCGATGCGGTCATTCCCACCTATGACCGGTCCAGACCCGATCGGTGGATTCCGAATGGGACAAAGACGACGACACTCGCCCTTGTCGGCATTCATATCGTCGGCAGCACCGCGGGTCATCCCGAGATGATCTGGGCCACCTTCGAACACCAAGCCAATGCGCCTTCCGGCACTTTTTCCTACATCAACACCGCCAATAAAACGGTCACCGTAGCCCAGCAAACCGCTGGCGCCTGGGTGTTTTGCGCCGATGGCGCGGATACCCCGTTCAATGTGCAGCACATGGACTTTCAAAACCCGCCGGATATCGAATCCACCGCCGGCCGGCCGATCAGCCCCAGCAATACCATCGACTGGCACCCCTGGGGGGCCGCGTCGGATGTGGCGCCCAATCCCATTGATGTCAGTTCCGCCGCCTCGAACACGGAGCTCATTTCGATCAATAGCAGCGTCATCGGCCAATTGGCGGCGGGCGATGTGCGGCGCAACTACCTTCTGCGGGGCGCTACCTGGACGATCGGCGGCGCCAAACCCGGCAAGCCTTTCCCCGGCGGCAATGCCGTCGGGACCAGCCAGATGGCCAATATCACTATGGAAACTTATCAGCAGGGATCCAGCACCAAGTTCGCGACCGGCGTTAATTGCTTTAATTGCCATAAATCGAACAACACGGCGGTGAGCCACGTGTTTGGCGGGTTGCAGCCCCTATTTTAATCCCCATCGGGTGGTTGAACCGACAGCCTATCCGATTTTGCGCGGCGGAAATCACGATAGTGTCTTCCGACCCTTCACTAAACTGGCCTCGATCCTCGCCGGTAAATTTTTTTACCGATCGGTGACGATCGCCCCTTTGCACCGCGGCCGAAATGGCCAGTCTTCCCGTATAGACGCGATCGACCGCCTTAAGCCAAAATGAAAGGAGGCATTATTTTGTGAGCTGCCCTCCCGCGGCTTTTACCTTAGGTTGAAGCGGAAAATGAACTACCCCACAAATTTACGTGCTCGCGGGTCGAAGATAGACCGCCCCGCACTTGCCAAAACCGAAACTAAATCAACGGGACTATACAACGTCCTTCCAGCGCATTTTGTAAATTTGAGTAATGAACAGCACTTCTATATACGAGAAAATAAAGGAGACCGTGCAATCTTGCATGCCGGGTTCTCGCGTTTTGCTGTTCGGATCCCGGGCAAGGGGAGAGCAGGATAGACATAGCGATTATGACCTTCTTATTGTCACTCCAACTACCTTAAGCAAAGAGAAGATCGAATGGAGCACTCGCCTGGATCAGGCCATTGTTAAGGCGATACGTGCGCCCCTCGATTTATTGCTGAATAGTGAAGAGGAAATTCGTCAAAAACAGCAGTTACCAGGACATTTCATTCGTTCCGTCATGAGAGAGGGAATGCCGTTATGACCCCAGCGCAGGCGGTTGAAAAACAGCTGAAGACTTTTCTAGTCTTTAAAAAGGAAGAACTTCCCGGAACCAATAGCATCAATCTAGAAATTCAGAGTAGAATTGCTTGTTTGCGGGAAAACGCACTCATTGATCTTAAGAATCAATGTCAGCGGTAGTCCCAACGAAAATGCTTGTTTAACAACCGACTTCTGCCAAATTTATTGGTAAAATATCCCATTATTTTTGTACCTTTATTTGAAATAATTTTCAAACATGATTAAAAAGGAACAGATTTTGGAGTATATATCAAACAATAACATTGAGTTACGATGCACACATGAGCGTTTATGTGTGCCGATTATTGACAGAATTTACAAAAAAATGAGTGCAAAAATCAAATTTTCTGATATCAAAGTAGATGGAATTCTCATTTGCGATGGTCATCACAGGTATGTAGCCTCACTTCTGGCAAATTTTGAATTGGGCCGTACGCCTTATCCAAGCACGGCCGCTACAGAAGTCACTGATTGGGAACAAGTAGAATTTGACACCGAAGATTGGGACACTGCGGCAAAAATTAAGATGTTAAATGAACTTGATGCAGAATTTAACAATATGTCAGTTGAAGAAATCGTTGAAATCCTAGATAAAGGCTAATTTTAAACTGTAATGTTGATATTCTTGGACATAGATGGCGTTATGGTTCCAGCTAAGAGTTGGAAATCGCCGGAATTCCTTAGCGATGGTTTTCCAGCATTCAGCGTCAAAGCAACGCACTCATTACAAAAATTGATTTCCGATGGGGGTGACATTTTGCTGACTACATCCCATCGAGCCAAATTCAATGTAGAGGAGTGGAAGAATATTTTCGAAAGGCGCGGCATAAATGTCAGGAACATAGCAACCTTACCCGAAAATGCTAATGGTATAAGCCGAAAAGACGAGATTGTTAATTGGATCAATCACAAGCACATCAAGAGAAATTTTGTCATCATTGATGATGACAAGTCCCTAAATGATCTTCCTAAAAGCTTGAAAAAATTTTTGATCCAGACAAGTTCGCATATAGGTCTTACAGATGCCCATATTGAAGAGATTAATAACATATCAGGCCAAGAATTGAAGGCGTAGCAATCTTGCACTCGGAGGATATTGCATTAATGTTGAACCAATTCTTATAGATCATTTGCCTGCTTTATTACCTTCGTAAAGACAGATTTACCTGTATAAAATCGAGTAAAATTCACCCAGTTCTTTGCCTTCAGATCGACAAAATATTCAAGATATTGGATATCAATACAGCAAATGAATCCCGCCCGGGTCACCGAACATTTTTCAATTTCTAAGAACCCGCTCTGGTAGCGGGTTTCTTTGTGTTTGAATTTAGCATCTAAATTTAGGTGGATAGGAAGACTATTGATTTGCAGTTATTTGGGGTTTGAATCCAGTCCGGGCTGCGTCGCCGAGAATATCAGTCCCCAAAGCAAGATTTTAAAACTTGAGAGAATTATTTTTTCTAATTTTGAAAAATCCTCCTGTTCCCTCCTCATTAATTTTATTGAAGCAGACGCAAAATTCAGCCCCAACGCAGAAATGCAAGGTTGTGTATTATAATACTCCCCGAAAATCGGACCACTGGGTTAGTTAAATAAAAGTTTTAAATTTAACAACTCAACATGAAAAAGCAATCCCGCAGAAAATTCTCCGCCGACTTTAAGGCAAAGGTCGCGCTGGAAGCAGTCCGGAACCAGCAAACGCTGGCGGAGCTCGCCGTAAAATTCGATGTCAACCCGGTTATGATCTCCAAGTGGAAAAGTGAACTCTTGGAAAATATCGCCGCTGCTTTTGAAAAGAAAGGTGCGGCTGAAAAAGAAGACGTAGACACCCAAGCGTTGTATGCGCAGATCGGCCAACTGAAGGTCGAGAATGAATTTTTAAAAAAAACTTGTGCCAGAACTCGGGATATGAAGACCCGCGCTTTGTTTGTTCAACCCCGGATAAAGGGAATTTCTGTGCGCCGGCAATGCGAATTGCTGACAGGTGCATCGAAGCCGGTTGTACTATAAGCCAGTCGGAGAAAAGCCGGAAAATGTCAAGATGATGCAGTTGATGGATAAGCACCTGTTGAACCATCCGACCGAAGGAGTAATGTCGATCGTTTTATTCCTGCTGGCCAGGGGCTACCCGGTAGGACCCAAACGGATCCGGCGTCTGCTGCGGCTGATGGGCCGCGAGACGCTGTACCGGCGCAAGAACCTGACCAGACTGGGGTTGAAACAGTTCATCAAGCCTTATCTGCTTCGGGAACTCGTCATCGACCGGCCCAACCAGGTGTGGTGCACCGACATTACGTACATCCCGATGAAGAAAGGGTTTATGTACCTAACAGCCATCATCGACGTGTACAGCCGGAAAATCGTCGGTTGGGGCCTGAGCAACTCCTTAACCGCGGAGTGGTGTAAAACGGTCCTGCAGGATGCTATTGCCAACTTCGGGAAACCGGAGATCGTCAACTCCGACCAGGGCACGCAATACACCAGCGCGCTGTGGACCCAGTACCTGGAAGAACAGAAAATCCAGATCTCCATGGACGGCAAAGGACGGGCGACGGACAATATCTGGATCGAACGGTTCTGGAAATCGGTCAAATACGACTACGTATACCTGAACCCAGCAGAAGATGGCTTCGAGCTCTATCAGGGCATCGAGGAATACATGGCCTATTACAACGAAAAGATCCATCATACCACCCGCCAGTCACCCAACGAGCGATACCAAAACCCTATCCAAAAAGCAGCTTGACAACCCGATGAAAAACGACCAAATCTTAACTTAACAACCTGGCCCTTTGGTCCTGAAAATGGGGAGTATTATAGTCCCATATCCTTTTCGCCTCTGATGGTGAGAACGCTTCATACAGTGCGCCTGGTTTATGTGTAGCCAGGTTGTCCATTACCAGGGTTATTTTAGCTGCCCTGGGATACAGACCATCAGCTATCTCTCTGATGAATTCGGCCCAATCCAATTTCGTTTTTCTCTCCGTAAGCCACCGGAGAACCCCTATATCGGTCTATTAAATTAGAAGCACCCTTTAGTGCCGTGAAGTTCGGTCATGAAGGTCTCAACGCTGTTATGTTTGAACTGATTACCTAGAGTTAGTTCATCTGGACGGGGATTCTCATTTTGTATAGAGATTAATTTTTTTACTGCCTGTGCGGATTTCTTACTCAAAAACAAATAGATTCTCGTCCAAAGGTTAGTATCTTGGTTCAAAGTAATCTCTTATATATCGATAGATTGAATTCACCTCCTTACCGTTATATGGTTCAAAACGGTCCTTATGCATACTATCCTTCTTTATCTTCCATAGTCGTCTAATCAAGGTTAAGCTATCGAAATTTTGCAGAGTAATCAGACCAGGCGCATTCTCATATCCTCCGTCGAATCGGCCGTGACATGCAACGCACTTTTGACGAAAAAGTGAAGATCCATATCGGGAGATCTGCCTTTGTATCGGAATTGTTACAACTTGCAAGGCAAAGGATAATCGTCAGCAATTTCAAAACGAAGGACTTTTTTTTGGTCGAGCTTCTGGGCTTGCCAATTTTCATGAGTAAATTTTTTATCTTATTGCTGAGTTGCCTCTGTAATTTCATTACTTTTAATTATTCCACCTGTTAGGTAGCAATTGCTGGATTTTATTGATAGGATGCATAGGGATAATTTCCAGTACATTTTTAAGCCAGTCGAAGGGATTAACGTCATGTAGTTTACATGTTCCCATCAGGAGTATAGCATGGCGCTGCGTTGCGCGGCTTCATGGCTTCCAGCGAACAGATAATTTTTTCGGCCAACAGCCACCGGCCGGATGCAGTTTTCTACCGGGTTGTTGTCGATATTCAATTTTCCATCCGTGGCATAGATCATTAATCGCGGCCATCTTTGGATACTATAGGCCAAGGCCATGCCGATCGCGCTTTTGGGTAATACTTCCATGTACGCCTGCTGCATCCATTTGCCCAAGGATTCCAGGATGGGTATGGCTTTCTCCTGGCGCAACTGTAAAATGTCCGCTTCTGACAACTGTTCATCAGCAGCCTTTCGTTCAATGGCGTACAGTTGCTGGATCTGGTCCAGCACATAATCTGCCCGGGCCTGATCATTTAAACGGGCTTCCACGAATTTTCTTCGGGCATGGGCCATGCAGTGCAATAAGGTTACATCCTTTTGCGTGTCGAAGATATTGTAAGCGGCATAGCCGTCTGTCTGTAAATGGCCCCGGAAGTCTTTCAGTAATTCGGAAGGCCCTTCCCGGCTACGGCCGGGCTGGTAGTCAAAGAACACCATATCCTGCAGGCTGTTATGATACACCCAGAAGTAACCCCGGTGGGTCTCCCCTTTCTTGTCCTTGTCCAGCACCTTGATCGGTGTCTCATCGGCATGCAGGTAATCACTGGCCAGTACCTCTTTTTTTAAGGCCTCATATAAGGGTGTGATCAACCCGCAGGTATTACCTACCCAGTCGGTAAGGGTGCTATAGGGGATATTGATCTTCTCCCGGCTAAAGCGCTGTTGCTGCCGATGGAGCGGTAAATGATCAACATACTTGTCGATGATGATCTGCGCCAGCAGCCCCGGACCGGCAATGGCTTTGGGTAAAGGCCGCTCAGGCAGCGGCGCCACCAGGATCGTCTGATTGTCCGCGCTGGCATATTTAGGCCGGATGTAGCGGTTCACATAGAGCTTGCCGGGCTCATATTCCAGTTCTTCGGTGATGTCCCGGCCGATCTCCCGGCATCCTTCTTTCCCGGCCACATCCACCAGGATCTCCTTGCGCTCCAGGTGATCCGGCAACTTCATGCGACCCTGGTGTGTGGTGATGGGGTTGGCTGGAACAGACTCGACACGGGTATATTCAATCTTTTTGGCTTTGATGAGTGAAGTGGCGGCTACCTGTTCGGCAGGGAGGCCCATCGATAATTGGGTGGGATCAGTCAGATTGTCCGGGAATAAATCGCTCCTGGCGGGAGCCGAAGATCATTTTTTTCAGCTGATCGAGTTCATGGCGCAGTTGCGTAATAACGAGTTGGGATTCTTCGTAAAGGGCTTTGTAATCAGTATGTGTGGCTACCTCCTGCATAGGCAGCACAAATGTAGTAAAATGCAGCAATAACGCGGCTTCAGCAGGCTTGGTTATCCACATTTTTACCCCATGTTGGTATCTTTTTCGCCTGCGGATATGGCGAAGCGATATCCCTTTGAGTAGCAATAATAATTGATCGGCTTCTATAGTAACGGCGAGTTGCCCGTCACTGCCGGCAGGAAGTTCATAGCTGCCTTTTTCCAGCCGCTTATGGTATAGAGAAAATCCATCCCTTCCCATAGCAGCAGCTTCACCTGGTTGCGGCGACGGTTCAGGAAAATGAAGATGGCAGCACTTAGCGGATCGGCTTTTAGTTCATTCTGAACAATGCCCGTCAAGGCCATCAAAGCTCTTGCGCATGTTGACCGGGCTTCGATACAGGTAATACTTGCAGGAAGAGGACAGATGTAGCACGGCTAAAACAACAGGCTTTTCAGATACTGAGCGGGTACTGCCTCCCGGAAGATGATCTTTGTTCCATCCGTAAAGATTACTTCGCAACTGGCACCCGCTTCCGGTTTAACAGTCAGCCGAACAAAAGAATTATTACCAGTTGACTCCGGATGCTCCATCCCGGTACTTCCGGTACCAGTAATGAAAAACATGATAGGTTATTCCCTGTATGCTGGCACCATTGCTTTTGCGAAAGTTCGCTGGACTGCCAGGAAGCGATACTGGCAAACATCTGTTCCCGGATCGAGTTATCTTTGACCATACATTTTTTTCCTGCAAAATTATCGACGCCATCAATACAGGACAATAGGGGTTCACCGGGGGCTTACTTTGTATCAACATAAATCGCCTAAATTTAACCAACTAAATCATTCAATTTATGAAAAAACTGGCTGCCATATCGATGCTATTCTTTTCCGTGAAATTATCCGTTGCCCAGCAAATGCACCCCAAAAATAAACAGGAAATCATTGGAGTGTGCGGTAAAGTTATGGAGGCCTTCAAAATTGGAAAATTTTCGGCGGCGTATGACCTGCTCAGATCCTATTCTGTAATAGAGAAATATAAATTGGACACTCTAGTGATTGTGACAAACGATCAAATGAAGTCGCTCGGCAGTAGTTATGGCAGCATTATGTCGTATGAGGAGGTGTCAGAAAGGGACGTTAAAAGCTCCTTGGTGCAACTTATTTACCTATTAAAATTTCAGCATTCCTTCTTGAAATTTTCTTTCATCTTATACAATAACGGGAGTAGCTGGACTATCACAAGTTTCACATACGATACTGAAGTTGGCGACCTTTTTACGTATTCCGAGAAACAGCCGTAAGTTTCTCTTAGTTACCGCATTCGATTGCGCTCGGGAGGGCGGAATACGGTCAAGATCGAAAATGGCGGGATATTCCTAAACTGGTTGCACTTTTATTCGTGACGTAAACTACATTTAATAATCTTATTTAAATGGAATACAAAGACAAATCAATTATAGTTCTTTTGAGTAAAAGAGCAGGTAAAATCACATTCCTAAGACTTAAAAATGGAAATATCTTGAAGGTTTTGAATATAGTTTACGGGTATGATATGGGTGACGAATTTGCTCATGTCATTACGAATATTAACCCTTCCATTGAGGGCGAAACTAATGACTTTTTTTTCACAAGCGAAATTGCAGAAATTATAGATCCTGAAAATAAGGAAGTGCTTTTTAAGGGATTTGAAAATCGCGAAAAGCCTGAAACCTAGATAGCCCTATTATGGTCAAGTCATCACCTACCTAAATGGCTAACTTGCCCTAGTCTTTAAGGTTCGGAATGAATTTGTGAGAAAGCAGAGGAGGTGAACAATGGAGATGTTATTGCCGCAACAGGTAGTGGAAATATTGAAAGCACACGGAACGAACGTCACTGAAGAAGAAGCAAAACTTATCCTGGAATTTATGGTTAACTTAGCCAAGATAAGTTTATCTCAAACCTTGGAATATGAAAACCGCAGACCTCTATATCCGCGTCAGCACCGACGAACAAGCCGATAAAGGCTACTCCCAACGCAACCAGGAAGAAGTATTAAAGAGATACTGCGAGATCAACCGAATCACAGTAAAAAGGGTTGTTTTTGAAGACCACTCCGCAAAGACTTTTAATCGGCCTCGATGGAAATATCTTCTGTTGGAGCTTCGCAAGCACAAAGGGCAAACGGATCTGGTCCTTTTCACAAAATGGGATCGGTTTAGCCGGAATGCCGGGGATGCCTATCAAATGATCAGTACCCTCCGCCGACTGGGGGTGGAACCGCAAGCGATCGAGCAGCCCCTTGACCTTTCAGTCCCCGAAAATAAAATGATGCTGGCCTTTTATCTGGCTGCTCCTGAAGTAGAGAACGATCGGCGCGCATTGAATACCCTCCACGGAATGCGGCGGGCGCGCAAGGAGGGCCGATGGATGGGGCCAGCCCTTTGGTTATGCAAACAAAGTAACGGAGGATGGAAAGAAATACATCGCTTCCAAAGGACCCGGAAGCGGAAATCATTCTGGGGTCTTTAACGAGGTCCTGGCTGCCGGGAAGGAATCTATTCAAAGTATCTGGCAGCAGGCTCGGAAAAAGGGCTTACAATGCTCTAAAAATGCGTTTTGGGGTATCATTCGCAACCCACTCTACTGCGGTAAGATATTCGCGGGTAAATTCAAAGAAGAGGAGAGCCAGTGGGTAAATGGCCAGCATACTGCCCTGATCAGCGAAACGCTGTTCTATGACGTCCAGGACGTCCTCAACGTCCGAAGCGAATCTACGTGTCTAAAAAACGATCCCAGGACTATCCCATGCGCGGTTTTCTGATCTGCCCGGATTGCGGTAGACTACTGACAGGAAGCTCTTCAAAGGGGCAGGACGGGAACAAATATTACTATTATCACTGCATTTTGCCTTGTAAGGCGTGTTTTCATACGGATCAAACGCATGTCTCTTCAAAAGAGTTGAAAAAGTTCATTCCGGCGGGCCGGGTATGGTGGAAGTTTACCAGGAGGTGATCAGCCGACTATATAAGGACCAGACTAAGGGCGAGAGGGTAGATCTAAAGTCCATCAAACTGGAATTGGAAAGATGTGAACGTCCGGCTGGTGAAAGCAAGGAATCTGCTGGTCGAGGACCAGCTGGATGCGGGGACTACCGGGCTATAAAAGCGAATGCAGAAGAAGATCAGTGAATTAAAGACCAGGTTGTTTGCGGCGAATACCGCGGACACAAACATCGAAGCCCTATTAAGGAAGGCGCTGGAAAACCTCAGCCGCCTGATCAATTGTGGGAATAAGCGTCGGCGGAAAAGAAGCGCCTGATCATTGGTTCGATTTTTCCCGAAAAACTCACTTTTGACGGAAAACGTTTTCAAACCACCCGTTTGAACGAAGGCGCTCGGCTGATATACACGCTGAATGAGAGTTTGGGCTAAAATAAAAACGGACAGAGCCAGGAAATTTCGGCTCTGTCCTGTTCGGTGACCCGGGCGGGATTCAAACCCACGACCACCTGCTTAGAAGGCAGGAGCTCTATTCAACTGAGCTACCGGGTCGATATGGTAAAAATTGGCCGGAAATCGCCGGGCGACCTGGTCCACACCACGAGCGACCGTACCGGCGAAAACCGCCGCGAAAATAAAGAAAATTCGCCAAGTATGCCGCCAATCCACCGGCATTCCAGGTTTTACCTATCTTCGGCCCGCCATCCCGCCCGCAGCCGGCGGAAGCGCATAAATACCATCTATGGACGTCAAAATCGAAGAAAGCTGGAAACAAGCCCTCAAACAGGAGTTCGCCAAGCCCTATTTCCTGCAGATCACCACCTTCCTCAAAACGGAGAAAATGAGCGGCAGCACCATTTATCCGCCGGGCAGCCTTATCTTCAATGCCTTCAACACCACCCCCCTCGATCAGGTCAAGATCGTCCTGCTGGGCCAGGACCCCTATCACGGGCCCGGCCAGGCCCACGGCCTGAGCTTTTCCGTACCCAAAGGCATCCCCCCTCCCCCCTCCCTGATCAATATCTTCAAAGAACTCCACACCGATATCGGCATGCCCGTCCCAAACCATGGCAACCTGACCCATTGGGCCGAACAGGGCGTCCTCCTGCTCAACGCCTCCCTCACCGTCCGCGCCAACGACCCCATGAGCCATGCCAAGATCGGCTGGGCCGAATTCACCGACGCCGTGATCAGCAAGGTCTCCGCGCAGAAACCCCATGTCGTCTTCCTGCTGTGGGGCAAATTCGCGCAGGAAAAACAAGCCCTCGTCGATGAAACAAAACACCTGGTGTTGAAGGCGGCCCACCCCTCCCCCTTCTCCGCGGACCGGGGCTTCTTTGGCTGCCGCCATTTCTCCCGCGCCAACACCTGGCTGATGAGCAAAGGGATCGACCCTGTTGACTGGACATTGAACTAAACGCGATCAACTATGACGTCACTCCGCGACAAGCAGAAAGTTTGGCATTTGGAATATCCTCGGCCGGATCTGGGCCGTCTGGGCATCCTGATCTTCGTCCTGACCATGCTGGTTTTTATGATCCCCTTCCTGCTTTTCTGCTATTTCCGTCAAGATCCCGCGAAAAGACCAATTGGTTCACCCGCAACTCCCGGATATGGATGGGCGTTTTCCTCCCACTGGCCGGCTGCCCGCTACGGATAAAAGGCAGAGAGAAATTCGTCAATGGTACAGACCTATATCGTCGTCTGTAACCATAACGGCCTCATCGACGTGCCCGTGACCTCTCCCGGCATCCCCGGCGGCAACAAAACCATCGCCAAGATCGAAATGGCGAAAGTTCCGATTTTTGGGATGATGTACCGGACCGGCAGCGTGCTGGTCGACCGCAAAAGTGAAGCCAGCCGGCGGGACAGTTTCGCCAAAATGAAAGAAGCGCTGGATATGGGTCTTCATATGTGCATCTATCCGGAAGGGACCCGCAACAAAACGTCCGAACCGCTGAAATCCTTCCACGACGGGGCCTTCCGCCTCTGCGCTCACCACCGGCAAGGAGATCATCCCGGCCATCATCTTCCATAGCCGAACGATCATGCCGGCCGACAAGCCCTTCTACTTCCGGCCCCACCGCCTGGCCATGCATTTCCTCGATCCCGATTGCACCCGCGCCGGACGAAACCGTGGAAACCCTCAAACAAAAAGTATTCATCGTTATGCGCGACTATTACCTGCGGGGTCCGCAATGATCTACTCGTTATAGAAATACTTGGTGCGGTTGATCTTCAGATCCTGCAGTATACCCGCCTTCGGACTGATGGTGAAGCTGAAGAAATGGGAATACCCGACCGGGGTAACGTTGATGGACATCTGCCAGCAATGCAGGTCCCGCGAGATGGAGGCGGTCAGCGACTGCATATCGCCGTTCTTCACGTCATAATAACCGTTCAATCCGATCTTCCATTTTTCGGTCAGGTTGAAGTCGCCGCTCCAGTTGACGCTGGAGGTGATCGTGGTCTGATAGCTGTAATTGGATTGCAACGCATTGGTGAAGTTGAGCGCAAAAGAGAGATTCAGCGACCAGGGTATATTGAAGTCCGCAAATTGCGCAGGGTTCTGCCGGATATAATTCAGCTGCGCCTGCTGCTCCTCCATCGTCATCGGGATCTGATCGGAACCCTGCGCTGCGTTCTTTTGATCGGCCAGTTTCTGATCGAGCGGGGCGCTTTTGAAGCTGGTCGAGATCGCCAAATTGCCGGAGGTGATCCGGCCTACCGAGAATCCCTTTCCTTCCCATGCATACTGGTCGATATCCGTTCCGAACGAATTGTGCTGATAGGGGTCCACCGTCGCACCGCCCGTAATATTGATATTCTTGAACAGCGTACTTCGGAAATACAGCGAAAGATTGGACAATTTGAAGGAGTCGGCCAGATAATTATAGCTCCCCGTTATCCCAAACCCATCGATGATCGTCGTCTTTTTGATCCCGGCGGAAGACGTATCGGATTTCGATCGGGTTTTGATCTCGAAATGGTTGTCCAATCCAAAGGAGATGCCCCCGAACGTCCCCTCCGAAAACGGTCCATACGTTGTCCCGTCATAATACGACACCCGGCGGGTGGGCGTGCTTTTGGTCACGTCGCCCCGAATCAAACGGCGTCCGGATCGTATACCAGTCCTTCCCCGCGAAATCCGGGCGAGTAGCTGAGGCTAACCGTCGGCCGGATCACATGCCGGATACCCATCAGCGTAGCTGTTCCGGCCAAACCCCTGAAACGTACCGAAGATCGCCGTGGCCAGGCTAAGGCTATACGACATGCTCTCTTCCTGGTAAAATCCTTTCCGGATGGCATCCGTATCTACCTTGTTGAACGCCGGGTCATAGTGCCGGTACATCCGCTGCGAATACACCCGTTCCGAAAGGCTGACACCCGGGGTCACCTGGACCGGCCCCTTGATGGGCAGTGCCAGGCTGATCGGAATGCTGTTCTGCATGCCCCATTGGAACGTGTCGATCGCCCGCTTGAAAGTGAACAGCGAAGTCATAGAAGCTGGACGCTGCCCGCGACCGTGGTGCTTAATCCGATCCCCAGCTTCTCATACCATTTTGGGGTGCCGACGGGGGTCTTGTTTTGCAAGCGGATAGAGCGTCGGGGCCGTGAAGGAGAGATTCGGCAACGAAACATTGATCAGCCTGGTCTCGTTATCCTGGTTGTGATTGGCACTCATCGTCAGGTTATACTTGCCGTCAAACGTATGCGAATACGTGATCGAAGAACTCAACTGGTTATTGTAGGCCGCTGTCGGGTTGTTAAGCTGGCTGGCCGCAAACTTGCGTGGACGCGACATTGACATTGGCGGAGAAATTGGTGCCCGGCCGCGCCTTGCTGTCCATGGAATGGCTCCAGTTAAAGCTGAAGGTCTTGGTGACATCGAAGGCATCGGCGCCGGCCGAACTGAGCAGCTTGGTGTACTGGTAAACGAAATTCACCATCCCGCTGTATCTATAACGGACCTTGTAGGTCCGGCGTGAAATAGAAGGCACAGCCGCCATAGGTATACAGATCGGTCCTGAAGATCATGTCGAAATTATCGCTTGACGACCTTATAGTAGCCCAGGCCCGTCAACCCCAGCCCCGCCTGGTCACTGGAAGTGAATTCCGGCGGCAGCAAGCCCGAATGCCGGCCTGTTGTAAGGGGAAAGAAACCAAATGGAATATAGATCGGGATCGGCACCCCTTCGAATTCCGGGTGGATCGGGCCGGTGATGGCCATCTTCTGGTTGATGATCTTCATCTTGTTCGTCCGGAAGGCAAAGTGCGGCGTATCCAGGTCACAGGTAGTGAAAACACCGCGGTACCCAAAATATTCCTCCGGCGTGATCTTCTTCATCTTCTCCGCATGGACATACATCTCCCCCGAGACCGTATAGGTATGCTGGGTGATCCCTTTCTGAGTTTTGGTATTGTAGATGATGGTATCGGACGTCATGGTATTGTCCGCCTGGACCATTTTGGGCAGTCCGATCACGTTGCCCGCCGAGTCCCGACTCGGCGAAGCGATCACCAAATTGCTGGTCCTGGTCCATCATGATGTGGTCGGCCGTCAGGTGGGCGTCCTTTTACTGGACATCCGCCTTGGAATAAAGCGTGACCTGATGCTTGTGAACGTCAATGACGATAGAATCCGCCGCCTTATAATTGACCTCCGACTCCATGGTATCCTTGGAGATCTGATAGTCGGGCGTATCCGCGCTCCGGCCATAGCGCAGCCGGATGGTCAAATACCGGGCCGTATCCGCGCGGATGTTCCGGTACCCGGTGTCCACGGGAAGGCGGCCGGGCATGGGCGTAAACTGTCGGGATGAGAGGGGTCTGGTCGTGTCGGCGGCGAATGCGGAGGGCAGAGTGGTGGCAGCACGGGAAGATGTTAGGGTTTTGGTAAAACGGACGGCGGGTGAATAATTTGCGGGGCTATTGAACGTTACTGAAAAGAATAGGACAGTAAATATCAATATCAGTAAAGATTGTGAGCTAATTTTGCGTCCGTTATTGTTCATACATTTATTAAACAGCGAATAGGTTTCGGCTATAAGGTACGCGGCAAAAATAGCTATAACTCCCATAAGAATATGTGAAGATTAAAGGGATTTAGCAAAATATCAGGACTATGATCAGAAAGACGCGCTGCCTTGTTCATGTCGCTCCATACGATCATCATCGACCCCGGCCACGGCGGATTGATCCCGGGTACGCATGGATTATTCAGCAAGGAGAAGAACGTTGCGCTCGGCATCTCCCTCAAACTGGGCAAAGCGATGCAAAAGGAATATCCCGGTCTGAAGATCGTCTATACCCGGACAACGGATCAGATGCCCGGCAATGCACCGGACGATCCGCGACGGCATCCGCTACCGCGCCGAGCTCGCCAATCGGGAACACGGAGATCTGTTCATCTGCATCCATTGCAACTCCAACGGACAGCCCCTGGCCGGTATTCCGTCCAGAACCTCACCGGATACAAAACGATCGGAAAGGCAAGAAGAAACACAAGGTACCGGTTTACGTGACCCGGTGGATCAACAATACGACAACGGGCACGGCCACCTATATCTGGAAAGCCGACCGCAGCCTTCCGAAAGGCCAGGCGATCAACCAGCGCAACGGAGAAAATATGGGCGATACCGACAACAGCGCTTATGACGTCAATACGCCGGAAGCCCGGATGGCCGGGCTGCTGTATGAGAAAAAATATTTTGCGAACAGCGCCTTATTCGGTACCCTTGTCGAAGATGCGTTCAAAAAATCCGGCCGACGGAGCGAAGGCGTCCTGCAGCGACAGATCGGGATCGGCGTCCTTCAGGCGACAGGAATGCCCAGCGTACTCATCGAGACCGGATATCTGACCAATCAGCAGGAGGAGCGCTATCTGAACAGCAGGAAAGGACAGGACCAGGTCGTCAGCAACATCATGACCGCCTTCCGGCAATACATGAAACAAACCTCCGGCGAACATGCGGGGACATCCGGCCAAAACCCGGCCCCTTCCGGCGAACATGCGGGCGCAAAAAATGTTAATGGAAAAACACCCCGAAAGGGAACGCTATAAGAAGAGAATGAAACGATCGAAACACCTATTGACACTACTGGCGGGCGGGACCTTCTTCGCCCTGACCTCCTTCCATTCCGGCGACCGTCATGCCGATTTTCCCGGCGATCATCAACCGGCCGATTCCCGGCCCGCTACGGGTCCCCGTCCCTCCCAGAAACAATCCATCCGGACGATCATCATCGACCCCGGTCATGGCGGATTCGACAACGGCACCGCCGGCCTGATTTCCAAAGAAAAGGACGTAGCCCTGGCCATTTCCCTGAAACTCGGCCCGGCGATCAACGAAGCCTTCCCCGATATCAAAGTCGTTTATACCCGGACCACGGACGTGATGCCGGGCGTCGGCTGTCGATCTGCCCCCGGGATATACCTATCACTCCGGCCTTGCCGCGGGATTGAACTATCGCGCCGATCTCGCCAACCGGTCCAAAGGCGACCTCTTTATCTGTATCCACTGCCGATAATGACGGCCACCCCGCCGGCCCCTTCACCGCTTCACCGGGTCATCGGCCATAAATATGTCGGGAAAGGGCAAGCACCGGCACCGCGTCCCCATCTACGAAAGCTTACCGGCCACCATACCCGCAAGGGAACGGAGGCCTTTATCTGGAAGGCCGACCGCAGCGGCTTCAAAGGCGAGGCGATCAACGAACGCGGCGAATTCGATGACCCGACCGACAGCTCCGGCGCCCGAGAGTAACGCCGACAGCGCCGCCTTCGATATGAGCTCCCCCGCCGCGCGGATGCGCGCCCAACTGTATGAACAGAAATATTTTCGCCAATAGCGCCCTCTTCGCCACCCTTGTCGAAGACGAATTCGCAAAGGCCGGCCGGGAAAGCGAAGGCGTTATCCAGCGGGACGAAGGCATCCGCGTCCTCCAGGCCACCGGCATGCCCAGCGTGCTCATCGAAACCGGCTTCCTGAGCAACGAAGACGAAGAGAAATACCTCAACAGCGAAGACGGCCAGAACGAAATCGTACGCAATATCGTCGACGCGCTCAAACGTTATAAAGCTACCCTTGAGGGCCATCCGCCCACCAATGCCGATTCATCGCGCCAGCCACTCGAACCGTTAAAAATCTGCGGGAAAGGCAGCCCTAGCGGAGCCTTATATGAAAAAACCCTAATTTAGCGGAATGAAGATAGCCAACGAAACCAAGGTCGGTATAATGGCGGTTATCGCCCTCGCCGGCCTGATCCTGGGCTTTAATTTCCTGAAAGGCAGTAGCTTGTTCCAGCATTCCAAAAAATTATACGCCCTCTTCAATAACGTCGACGGGATGGAGGTCTCCAACGCCGTACAGATCGACGGCCTCACCATCGGCAATATCTCGGCTATTACGGAGACCGACGCCGACCTCAGCCGGGGCATCCTGGTGACCATTACCCTCAAAAAAGACGTCCATATCCCCCGCAACTCTATCGCCACCCTCAATCCCGGCCTCCTGATATCCCCTACCGTAGTCATCGCCCGGGGCGACGCGACCGACTTCCTGCAAAACGGCGACACCCTCCAGACAAAACAAAAACCGAACATTATCGCCCAGGTACAACAAAATATCGACCCGATCATCGCCAAACTGAACGGAACCCTGACCTCACTGGATTCCCTGATCGAAGTCATCGGCGGCATGTTCGACCCAAGGACAAAAAACAATTTCAGCGCCATCCTTGCCAACCTCGCCGTCTCCACCGCCGAGCCCAAAAGCTCCTCAATAACCAGACCGGGTACCTGGCCCAGTCACTAAAAAATCTAAACGATTTCACCGGCAACCTGGACAAGAACAACGACCACATCAACCATACCCTGGACAACCTGGACAAGACTACCAGCAGCCTGGCCTCCGCAAAGATTCCCGAGGCCGTCCAGAACCTCAACAATACCCTGGGCGACCTGCGAACCGCCATCAGTCACATCAACAGCACCAACGGCTCCCTGGGTCTGCTCATCAACGACAAACGTCTCTACCAGAATATGGAAGCCACCACCCGCAGCCTGAATACCTTGCTGGATGATTTCCGGGTCCACCCCAAACGCTATGTCAATATCTCCGTATTCGGGAAAAAGGACAAAACCGGCCCGCTGAGCGGCCCCCTGCCCGATTCTACGGCGACGAAACCTGACAACAAATAATTCTGCGGATGAAAAGCCGGCTAATGGTTGGTCAAGTTTGGGTATTCGTCTGCATCCTGCTCCTCGCACTCGCCCCGCGCGCCCGGGGGCAAGTTGCATTCAAATCTGCAAACAGCGACACGATCAAAATCGTCAAGATCCTCAGCGACGAGACCTATCATTCCGAAGAGGTGGATTCCGTGACGACGATCACGACGCTCGTTCATCATGTCGAGATCCAGCAGGAATCTACGCTGATCTTTTGCGACAGCCTCCGGATGAACCCCCACGAGGACTACATCGAATGCTTCGGCAATGTCCATATCAATGACAATGATTCGGTCAATGTCTATTCGGATTACATGAAATACCTGGTGAGCAAAAAGTTTGTCCATTTTGAGCGGAACGTCCGGCTTACCGACAAGAAGGGGACCCTCTTCAGTGACGCCCTTGATTATGACATGAATTTGCACATGGGCACTTATAATCATGGTGGCAAAATCGTCAACAAGGGATCCGTTCTGACCAGCGACCGGGCTGTCTATTTCGAAGAAAACAAAGACGTTCATTTCAGCGGGAACGTTATCCTTCGCGACACGCCTATGACCTCTCGGCCGACAGCCTCCTTTACAATACCGAGACCCAGCGTTCGACCTTTATTACCAAGACCTTTGTGCTTTTCAAGGACACCACTCACCGCACGGTCACGACCTGGGCCGGATGGTATGACCTCCAGAACAAAAAAGCAAAATTCACCAAAGGCCTTGGCCACCAACCAGTCATTACCGACCAGGCCCAGCTGATCACCGGGGACGATGTCAATGTCGATGACAGTACCGGCATCAATACTGCCGACGGAAACGCGGATTACCGGGATACCTCCCAGGGCGTCCGGCTGATCGCGGACCACATGGTCTCCAACCGAAAAAAGAACACGTTCCTCGCCACCATGCACCCGATGATGATCATCCGGCAGGACCGCGACTCCCTCTATATGACCGCAGATACCTTCCGGTCGGCCCGTTTGGTGGATTTCGAGACCGAACAGAAGATCCTGGCCCACCAGGACAGCCTGCATAAGATCTATATCGACAGCGTCGAGAAAAGATGGAGCGACAGCCTTCACCGGGCTTTCGTCGCCAAAGCATACCGCGATTCAATCGCCGCGTTGACCGACACGTTAAATCGGGACCGGAGCGACAGCCTGCCGCCCGGCGCCGCGGATAGCCTGGCGCGTTTTGCCGACGACAGCCTTCGCCGGCTCGGCCTCGATACCCTCGGAGGCTTGCGAGGCGATACTACAAAAAAAGTTGCCCGACGGGACAGTACCGATATCGACCGGCTTAATGCCAAACTCGCGGATACAACCAAAAAGCGGTCCGAAAAGGAACGAAAGAAGCTGGAGAAGGAGCTGGCTAAAGCCCGAACGGACAGCGCCCAGGCCATTGTCCAGAAGGTAAAAGACAGTATCGACCGAAAGATCCAGGCGCGAAAAGACAGCATCAGTGACGCCCGGTATGCCTTGAAGGTCAAGCAAAAAGCCGATCGTGACAGCGTGAAAGCCGCCGCGGTGGCCGTCAAGAAGCGACAGCGCGAAGCCGTGGACAGCGTCCGAAAAGCCGGCTTCGTCGCGAAAGCCCGGGTCAAGGCTGTCGCAGACAGTATCCTGCGCCGAAAAGAATTGGATTCCTCTATCGCGCAGGCCATCGCCCGTGGAGATACCATCCTGACGCGCCACCTCTCCGACAGCCTCAAGAAAAAAGGCAACTGGACCGACAGCGCATTGACCCGCAACGGACTTCCGATACCGATCGACAGCTTCGCACTGCGACGAACCCAGGACAGCCTGCGGGAAGTGGCGCAGCAGCAGCACTACACCGATAGTATTGCCCACCTCCCTCCTACCGACAGCACCCTCCGGTATATCATCGGTTTCCATCATGTCCGCATCTTCTCGGATTCACTTCAGGCGGTGGCCGACAGCCTCTATTATTCGACAAAGGACTCCATTTTCCGGCTGTTCTACAATCCCGTCGCATGGGGAAGCGGCAACTACCAGATATCCGGCGATACCATGTATATGTACACGAAGAACAAAAAAGCGGAACGGCTTTATGTGTTTGAAAATGGCCTTGCGATCAACCGGGTCGCCCGAACGCTCTTCAATCAACTGAAAGGCACGACCATAAATTGCTTCTTCCAGGGCGGCGATATCAATTATATCCGCGCCAAAGGCAATGCGGAAAGTATCTATTATGTCGCAGACAGTAAAAATGCGTATACCGGCGCCAACCGCGCCCACGGGGATATTATCGATATGGTCTTTGGACCCAAGCTCGACTCGGCCGGGAATATCGAGGTGGACTCTGCCGGCAAGCCAAAGGGAAAAGAGCTGGACCGTGTCGTACTCCGCAACGATGCCGAAGGCACGATGACTCCCATGCGAAAAGTCATTCCCGAAGACATGGTTCTGCGCGGATTCAAATGGCAGGAGAAACGACGGCCCAAGTCCAAAGCGGAAATGTTCGAGAACCTCCATTCGGAAAATGAAGATGAGAGCTTCGAAGCGGCGGAAAAGGCGGCTGAAACGGCGCCCGGCTCACAACGCGCCGCCCTCCCTACCTTGCAGGTCGTCAAGCCAAAGCAGCAGGCCAAGCGACATCCCTAGCCCCGTGCACAGCCTCGGATGAGGCGTCGGTTCGCCCGGCGTCCGGCATTTTAAGAAAGTTCTAACAGGTTCCATTTAATACAACGCGCGCCTTTTTCGTTCAAAAGGTTCAAACACTTCATATGCGAATGCTGTTTTCCCTCCTGAGCTCCCTGATCGTCGGCGGTCTATACAATTCGGCGACGGCGCAGGACACAACGGGGCCAGAGCCGCCAGGCTCACCGGACGCCAGCTACAAAATGGCTGTAGGCATCCGCTTCAGCACTGCATCACCCACCCTCAACAATTCCATCAGCTTTAAATACTTTATCGACCAGACCAACGCCATCGAGGGGCTGGCGTCGTTTGGGTCCCGTTTTGGGCTGGGTGGCCTCTATGAACGCCACCAGCTGATCGGCGCCACGCCGGCTTTCACCTGGTTTTACGGTGGAGGCGCCTATGTGGGGTTTGAAAGTGGCCAGACCTGGTTCGGTCCCAGCGGGGTGATCGGCCTGGACTACAAATTTCCCGATGCGCCCGTCAACCTGTCCCTCGACTGGAAACCCGAACTGGACCTCATCCCCAGCATCAATTTCGTGCCGGACGCGTTCGGCCTCACCGCACGCTTCACCTTTGGCCACTAAGCCGGCCCACCCGCCTCCTCAGTGCAAGTGGCCGAAAAACAGATAACAAAGAAAGATTGAACTGAGGATACTCACCAGGTCGGCGATGAGCATCGCACCGATTGAATACCGCGTATTTCGGATCGCCACGGACCCGTAATATACCGCAGCAACATAGAATGTAGACTCCGACGAACCTTGCAGGATCGCCGAAAGATGGGTAGCAAAACTGCTGTTCCCCGTCGTCTTCATGGTATCCACCAGCATCCCGCGTGCCCCGGCGCTCGTCAGGGGTTTTATCAGCGCAGTCGGCAACCCGTCGACAAACCGCGTATCGGCGCCCGCGGCGTCAAAAAGGTGTCGAAGGCCGCCAATGACCGCTTCAAAGGTCCCGCTCGTCCGCAGCATGCTGATCGCGACCAGCATCCCAACCAGATATGGGATAATGCGGACCGCCGTATCAAATCCGCCTTTCGCTCCCTGAACAAACGCGTCGAAAATATTGACCTTGCGGTATAGCGCCACCCCCACGATCGCGAAAAAGATAAACAGGATCAGCCCGCTGCTGAAGGCGCGGGAAAAAGATTGAACGCCTTCCGCATTGAGCGTTCGCAGATAGATTACCAAGCCGGCGATCAATATCGACAAGGTGCCGATCCAGGCCAGGATGGCCGGTTGGAATAGGTTGATCCGCTGCCGGATTGCCACTACGCTCATCGACGCCAGGGTAGTCAAAAAGGTCGCTATTACGATCGGAATAAAGACATCCGTCGGATCTTTCGCCCCGTTCGAGGCCAGCAGCGCGATCACACTGACGGGTATCAGCTGCAGCCCCGACTGATGCAGACAGAGGAACATGATTTGCGGGTTCGATGCCCGGGTCTTGTCCGGGTTGATCTCCTGCAAACTTTCCATCGCCTTCAGCGCAAACGGCGTGGCGGCATTGTCCAACCCCAGCAGGTTCGCTGAGAAATTCATCACCATATGACCCATGGCTGGATGCCCCGGCGGAACGTCGGGGAATAACTTCGAGAAAAAGGGCCCGGTAATTCGCGCAAGGAACCGCATCCCCCCCGCCGCTTCCGCAATACTGACCAATCCCATGAACAAGGCCATGATCCCGATCAGCCCGATCGCCAGCGTGACGGCATAGCTGCAGGTCCCGATGATGCCGTCGGCTTTTTGCACCCGCGCGACCGGCTTTGCCGGCGCCGCCTGCGGCGGCGCCACTGCCACGCGGATCGTATCCCCCGCCTTGCCGGTGACCATCTGTGAAAAAATTTCCTTATCCGCAGGTACAAAGACATACCGGACGGCGGCTACTACGATCGAGACCAAAATAAACGCCGCCCATATTCTGCTTAATGCCATAACCCAAATTAACATTAATTGCCTAATTTCGCGGCCGAAACAGAAGAATTATGGCTTTACAAGCAGGTATCGTAGGATTGCCAAATGTAGGAAAATCAACTTTGTTCAACGCCGTCAGCAATAGCGCCAAAGCGCAGGCCAGCAATTACCGGTTTTGTACGATCGAACCCAACACCGGACTGGTAGACGTACCCGACGACCGCCTGGCTAAACTCGCGGCCCTCGTAAAGCCGCAACGCATCGTTCCCACGCAGCTCCAGATCGTGGACATCGCCGGCCTGGTGAAGGGCGCCAGCAAGGGAGAGGGCCTGGGAAACAAGTTCCTCGCCAATATCCGCGAAGTCGACGCCATCGTGCACGTCATCCGCTGTTTTGAAGACGAGAATATCCTCCGCGATGAAGGAGCCATCAACCCCGTCTCCGATAAGGAGATTATCGACACCGAGCTCCAGTTGAAAGACCTGGAAAGCGTCGAGAAAAAACTGTCACGCACCGAAAAAATGCTGAAGACCGGCGATCCGAAGATCAAAGCAGAATATGAAATCCTGAAACGCTGCTTTGAGCAACTCGAAAAAGGCCGCAATATCCGCGAACTCGGCTTGTCCAGGGACGAACGGGCAGCCATAGCCGACCTCTTTCTGCTCACGGAAAAACCCGTGCTTTATGTCGCCAACGTCGACGAAGCCTCCATGCATACGGGGAATGCTTTCTCCAATGCGCTGATCGCTTCCGTCTCCGGTGAACAGGCCCAGGTCGTCGTGATGAACAACTCGATCGAAGCGCAGATCGCCGAAATGGAAGACCCCGCCGACCGCCAGCTTTTCATGGAAGAATACCAAATGACCGAACCCGCCCTCAATAAGCTGATCCGTACCACCTACAAGCTCCTCAGCCTGGCCACCTATTTCACGGCCGGCGAACAGGAAGTAAGGGCCTGGACCATCCATGAAGGCTGGAGGGCGCCGCAGGCCGCCGCGGTCATCCACACCGACTTTGAAAAAGGGTTCATAAAGGCAGAAGTCATCGCCTACAAGGATTTCATCCAGTATGGGTCAGAAGCGGCCGCCCGGGAGAACGGCCGCCTCCGCATCGAAGGAAAAGAATATGTCGTAAAGGACGGGGATGTGATGCACTTCCGGTTTAATGTCTAAATCAAATGACACCCTATTCCTTTCTCCGCCGAAGGCACCCGAAGGCGTCATAGAACATTATATCCAAAACTGACGTAGTACAATCCGCCGATCCGCGCATCCCCGACCGCATCCACATGATAATAGTTGAGCAGGTTGGATGCACCGATTTTGATCAGCGAATGATTGAGCTTCGGCAATTTCATGCTGATCTGCGCATCCAGCGTCCCAAAAGCCGGTGTCTGGCCGGTGATAAAAGAGGACTGATATAAGTACGCATCCTGCCAGCGATAGGTCAGGTTAAACCCATAGACTTTGGCGATCGAATAATTGGCGACTGTCAAATTGAATTTATGCTTCGGTGTATTGAAGTCCGTTTGCTGGCTCTCGTCCTTGCTGGAGATCGTACTGTACGCATAGTTACCCGAGATCTGCCAGCCCATCGGCAGCGAATAGTCCAGCCCGATCCCCCCACCGCCCGTATTGACCTTGGTGGGACTGTTCGTATAGATGCCAAACGTATTGGCCGCCGTCTGACCCAGTGTCAGCGGGTCTTTCACAAGCACCGTCAGCCCTATAAAGTTGGTATACTGTGCATAGAAGCCGTAGACATCCAGGAGCAAATTTTTGCAGATTAGCCCCTTATAACCCAGCTCCCAGCTGGCGACGCTTTCCGGTTTGAATGTCTGGTATTGATATGGGGTAGGCGTCGCTCCCGTGGCCAGGTATTTGTTCAAGGTTGCCGTATCATAGGTCTGATTGTCATTCAGGCCATATGCCGTGATGAACTGCGGCAGGCCGCCGATCAGCCGCGCGGAACCGGTTTGCAGATCGATATATTGGTTTTGGGTCGTCGGGAAGCGATACGCCGTCTGGAACGAAGCGCGGATATAGTTATCTTTCGCGACGCGCAGCAACGCCGTTGCCCGGGGGGTAAAGCGGCCCTTGAAGTTGGAGTTTTTATCATAACGCCCCGACAGCGACAGCTTCAGGAAATCATCCCAG
Organism: uncultured Chitinophagaceae bacterium; assembly: GCA_963846405.1. GTDB lineage: Bacteria > Bacteroidota > Bacteroidia > Chitinophagales > Chitinophagaceae > Puia. The sequence continues at coordinate 33,072 of CAWJVU010000005.1, forward strand.
AACCCCTTTTGCAATTGCGCAAACGCGCCGGTCTCATTGATCGGAATCCGGCCGGTCGTATCGGCAAAGATGGTCCCATGGGAATTCAGCTCGAATTCCCGTGTCGACGCCCCAACCGTGATATCCATCCATTTGACTTCATTGGCAAAATTGTACATGGCCTCCCCTACATACAGGTTGGTTTGGTCGTTGAATTTTCCGCCAGCCGGAATGGCCAGCTTTTCCAGCGAATCGGCCGACTTGGTGAACGCCGCCGTACCCGGCATCAGCCGGTTCTGATCGGCATAGGCCCTGGCGCTTGCGCTGGCATTGGCATAAGCTGCCGCCTGGCTCTGACCGGCTCCCAGATCGGCGCCAAACGCCTGAGCGTACGCCCCGAGATAGTTGGGCGCCCATGTGGTTGCCGTCGGCGCATAGACCTCATTTAGTAACGTAGCCACGGCCACCATATCGTAGGAGTTACCTGCGTTCTCCTGGGTCGTGTACGCCCTTATATAGAAATGCTGACCGGTCAGCTCCAATTTATACTGCCCGATCGTGACATCCTTCAGACTGTACCGGTCCGTTCCCTGGTAAATCGTCGTGGCTTCGCCAAAATTCCCGATCAGGCTGAGGGTCGTCGTCGGCGCCACCTTATAATACAATCCGCCATAGACTTTGAAGTTGTCCGCCCGATAATTGGTGAGCGCGTTCTCGTCGTACCCTGTCCGGGTTACATTGGAATCGGCCGGAGTAAGCGCAGCCAGCTGCGCCAGCTCGGCCGCCAACGCAGCGTTGCCCATAGCGCCATAATATTTCGACTGGTTGTTCAACTGCTGCTGCACATTAAAATACGCGCTCTCATCGCCGTACACATTGATCCCGTCATAGCTGGGGAGAGCCCGGGTGTCGCTGGTGATCGCTCCGGTAGTCGGCACATAGTTCCGATAGTCGTTTGCCATCCAGTCTGTCGCCGTTACATAGTCGGCAGTCAGCTTAAAGGCAAAACGGTTATTGAAAGCCTGCGCGTAGCGGGCAGTCAATGCTGATAGTATGGTTTTGCGCCGGACGTGATCGTCCCCGAGATGATTGACCCCCTGCTTGACCTGCGCGCTGAAACCCTGATATTTGAAGGGGTCCTTGCTCGTCATCAGCAGCGTACCGGTCATACCGCCCGATCCATACAGCGCGGACGATGCGCCGGGCAGCAGTTCCACCCGATCCACATCCAGCTCGTTCAACCCGTTGATATTCGCTACGGAGAAATTAAGACCCGGCGCCTGGTTGTCCATCCCGTCCACGAATTGATTCATCCGCGTATTGCCGCTTCCATTAAAACCGCGCGTTCCCATCGTTTTGAAGAGTAGGGAAGAGGTGACGGCATCGACTTCCTTCATATTGGCCACCGCGTCATAGAAAGAAGGCGCGGGCACTTCATGGGCAGTCGTGCTGTTCATCGTCTCGATCGATACCGGCGACTCGAGGCTTCGGATTGCCCCCCGTGTGGCCGAAACGACGACTTCTTTTCCGAGCGTGGAAGAGGGTATGAACGAGACTTCGACCGGAGTGCCGATGCTGCTGACCGTCACCTCCTGCGTTTCGAAACCGATGGAGGAAAAGATGAGGATAATGGGCGGCTGTTGCATGGTCGGCAACCGGAAATTCCCGTGGTCATCGGTAAACGTTCCCACAGCAGTACCCTTGATCGTAACGGATACAGCGGCAACGCGTTCTTTGCTGGTGGCTTGCCGGACAGTTCCGGTGATGGTATTGGCAGACTGGGAAAAACCCGGGAAAGAGAGAAAAGAAAATAACAGGATGGATGCGATTTGCAGAGTTAGTTTTTGTCTCATAGCGCAAGTTTTCGGTTAGTTAAGTGCCGACAAATTAACGTATAACTAAAATACGTATTGTAAGGCGGTCCTCGAAATTTAATTTATTTTTGCCGCCATGAGAACACTGCAATTTCCCCATCAGACAAAGTTCTACCGCGGAAAAGTGCGGGACGTTTATACGATTTCCGACCATTTGCTGGTAATGATCGCTTCCAACCGGATCTCCGCATTTGATGTGATCTTGCCCCGCCCGATCCCCTATAAGGGCCAGGTTTTGAATCAGATTGCAGCGTATATGCTCAAAGCCACCGGCGACATCTGCCCGAATTGGCTGCTCGATACGCCCGCGCCCAATGTAGCGGTGGGCCGCCTTTGCGAGCCTTTTCGGGTAGAGATGGTCGTGAGGGGGAACCTGACGGGGCATGCCTGGCGGACCTACCAATCGGGCAAGCGCGAGCTTTGCGGAGTACCGCTTCCCGGACGGGATGAAAGAGAACGATTATTTCCCGTCGCCCATCATTACTCCCTCCACCAAGGCGGAAGTGGGGCACGATGAAGATATCTCCCGCAACGAGATCATCCGCCGCGGCATCGTCGGGGAATCCGATTATGCGCAACTGGAACGGTATACGCTGGCTCTGTTTCAGCGCGGCCGGGAGATCGCCGCCGGAAGAGGCCTGATCCTGGTCGACACCAAATATGAGTTTGGCCGGATCGGCGATACCCTCTATCTGATGGACGAGATCCATACCCCAGATTCCTCCCGCTATTTCTATGCGGAAGGATTTGAGGCACGGCAGGCCAAAGGTGAACGACAACTCCAGCTTAGCAAGGAGTTCGTCCGGGAATGGCTGATCGCCAACAATTTTATGGGCAAGGAAGGCCAGACCGTTCCGGAAATGACCGACGAGTGGGTTCAGACCATCAGTAACCGCTATATCGAACTCTATGAAAAAGTGATCGGCGAAGCCTTTCCGGCCGCAATCCCTGAGCGATTCGGAGATTTATCAACGCACCCTATACAGCCTGGGAAACCTGGAGGCCTGAACGTGGCGATCGACTGGCTATTCGTCGCCCTTGGGGAGCGTGAAAGAAAACGTACTTCCCTTTGCCCGGCTCGCTTTGGATATTCATCTCTCCGCCGTTGCGGGAGAGGAATTCCTTACACAACATCAGTCCAAGACCCGTACCCGCCTCGCCGCCCGTTCCCCGCGTCGAATAATAGTTGTGCTCCTTCAGCCGCTTCAATCCCTCCTGGCTGATCCCCATCCCGGTATCCTGGACCGATATTTCGATACAGGACCGGAGCTCCCGCGCGTCGAGAAAGATACAGCCTTCCACCGGCGTGAACTTGATCGCATTGGACAGCAGGTTGCGCAACACGAGGTTTACCATGTCCTTGTCGGCATAGACAAAAATCGGACTGCTCGATCTTGCTGTCGATATAGATCTTTTTCGCTTCGGCCTGCAGCCTTAACAACTGCAGCACTTCCCTGGCGATACCCGCGATATCCAGCAGCTGCGGCCGGGCCGATTCCGCCTGCATCTGGCTTTTCGCCCACTGAAGCAGGTTCTCCATCAGCCCCGTCGTATAGGTCAGCTCATTGATGACTTCCGGTACCAGCCGCTTGATCTCATCTCCCGGCAGATCATACAGCTGCACATTCCGGAACAGGTTGCGCAACGCATACAACGGCGCCTTCAGGTCATGCGCGATAACCGAAAAAAGTTTGTTCTTCAGCGAATTCAGCTCCGTCAGCTGCTGCGTTTGCTCTTCCAGCAGTGCCGCTTTTCCCGTGATATCCGCCTTTTGCCGCAGGATCTTCAGATTGCTGCGCCGCAGCTGCCAGTTCCTGTCCCGGGTCTGCTCCTGGTACCGGGTATTCTCGTTCTTGATCAGCAGAAGGCCATAGAAGATAAAGAACATCGGGAGCAGATGATTGAACAGGTAGAAATAATAGTTCGTCTTCTCCAGGCTGTAATCATAGTGCTTCCAGACCGTATACACCAGCAGGAAACACGCCATCGAAAGCGTAAAGGAAAAAATGATCTGATAGATATTTTGCAGGAAGAAGACCGACAGCACCGCATAAGAGGACAAAGAAAATTCGATCCCGATATCGATCCCCAACGCATAGAACAGGCTTGTCGCGATCGGGTATGCCGTGAAAAAAAGAGCCGCGCCGGCTCATGTTTTTGTACAGATTGAGGACAAGGGACGTCAGGCTGATAAGGGCAGGAAGACCAGCCGACGACCCAGGCAATCGGCGGCAGAGGATGATGATTGGTGACCAAACCGGCAACGCGGGATGAGAATACCCGCGAGCACACCCAGAAAGTTCATGAAATTGAAGATCCCTAGCTTCCTCTTCTCGTAGCTGCCAAGAGCGGGCCGGTAGCCGATATTCCAGATATATCCCCTCCAAATGGAAATGCGGTGTACAGCCTTGTTCATGATCAGAGCCCGGGTTTAGTTAACCGTCCGAAATACGTTTTATAACGGGACAAATACACTTTTATTTTGCCGGTATCCGGGCCTTGTTGAAGGATGCCGATCCTTTTCCACTCCTTTCCGCAACTGCCGCCGCTCAGCCTCCGGCAAATGGATAACTGTCTGGCAATCAGTACTGCAACAGCCTTCAAACGCGCGGCGCACTCCGCGCATTGGATAAACAGCAGGTGACAGCCTTCATTCCGGCAATTGGTATGGGTATCGGCAGGCCGGCCGCATTGATGACAGATGGCGATGATCTCACTCGCTGATCCGCTCCCCCATCCGGTCGTCAAAGACAAAATTTTTGCCCCTGAACTTATTGACCAGCCCCTTTCCCTGACCGTATTGGCATAGTGGATGATCCCGCCTTCGAGATGATAGACATTTTTGAACCCCTGATGCAACAGCCAGGCGCTGGCCTTTTCACACCGGATACCCCCGGTGCAATACATAATGATCGGACTTTCCTTCTTGTCCTTCAGCAGATCGGCGGACTTCGGCAACTGCTCCCGGAAGGTATCCGACGGGACTTCGATGGCTTCATCGAAATGCCCCACCTCATACTCATAGTGGTTGCGCATGTCGACAACAATCGTTGCCGGGTCATCCGTCAGCCGGTTGAACCCCGCCGCGTCGACATATTTCCCTTTCCGCCGCATATCAAACCCCGGATCGGTTATGCCGTCCGCCACGATCTTATCCCGTGACTTTGATCTTCAACACCCAGAATGACTTCCCGTCATCATCAACGGCAATATTCAGCCGCAGCCCTTCCAGACCCCCGATCGAATCGAGCCGGTCCTTCAACGCCCCGAACCGCGAAGCCGGCACGCTGACCTGCGCATTGATCCCTTCCGCCGCCACATAGATCCGGCCAAATACCGCCAGCTCATTCAACTCCTGGTACAGTTCGTCGCGAAAAGCCCTCGGATCGGCAATCGGCACATAGCGATAAAACGAGAGCGTCGTCCGCGGCTCCGTCTCTGGCGAACAGCCGCTGTTTAATTCTTTTTGGTACACCCGGTTGTGCAACGCGGCCATCCGGCAAAAATACAAAATTTTTGGTCATGGCCGGGCCGGCGGTCCCCCGCTTCTCCCCGCCTGCCGCAGCCCGCTCCCGATCAGGCCGTCCAGCCCGATACCGAATCCCCGTCTGGCTATAATGCCCGTTCAGCCAGGACCCGACCAGGTCTACCCGGAAAAGTTTGAAGATATTCTCCAGCCCGCCGAACGCTTCTACATAGTTGTTGTTCGGATTGACGTAGAACGCATTTGCCCCGCCGACGAGGTTCCAGTTCCAGCGGCGAAACACCGGGATCTTATTGGTCAGAAGCCCGTTGAAATGATGCTCGAGATGCCCTGTCGCATAGAAGGCGGCGGTTGTACTGTTCGCGTAATAAGGCGCCAACTGAAAACTGTTGAGATATTCGCTGGCAAAGAGGGTTTGATTGCCGTTGAAATGCTGGTAATCCTGGATATAAACCGACCGGGTATTGAGAAATCCGCCAATACTGAACCGATAATGCAGCAGCCCGCGCAATTTCAGGTTGACGTGATCCCAAACGGAGAACCGCCATTTGTCGAAGTTGACATCACTGCCCAGGATCCCATTCCATCCTTTCTCATATTGGACCTCCAGCGTCGGATACTTCGGATCCGATCGAGATCTTCCGGTCGGGGAACTCGATAAAGCGCTGCCCCGGCTGATATTGCCAATCGACACTGGTCAGCACCGCCTGATGCCGCGGGAACGGGGTATCCAATTGCTCCACCGGGTAATTGGGCGTGAACGATCGCCCCTGATCGTGACGATCGAATAATTGGTCGTATTGGCGATCGGTATCCGGTCCTCATACCAGCCTTTTATATTCAGCCGCATCCCGTTGTCGAATCGCGTGGTTGAGCTCAACTGCGCAAAATAGTTCTCATAGATCTTCATGTAATTCTCCCGCCACCACAACGTATATAATGCATTGACCCATTCGGAGATCGGGATCGTCCGGATTGAATTGGGAGACCCGTTTACCGCCCGACAAGGACCAGGTCTGCCGGGATGAAAAGGCATCATCGCCTTCCTGCTCAAAGGTCCGCCGCCGCCACCTCAGCTCGGCCCAGGGATTGAGATGCGTATTGTGAAAGCCATATCGGATGTGCGGCGAAAAGGTCAGCATCCCCTTGCCGTTCGGCAGCGGCCGGCTCAACGTCGCCATTTAGTTTCATATTGAACCCCTCCACCGTATTGTAACTAAGCCCGGTGAACAAAGGATCGATCGTATAGGTCAATGGCCGCGGCTGCCGGAAATCGGACCGCCGGACACCAAAGACATCAGTTGATTCAACGTCACCGGCCCCTGCTCCTTCAGCAGCGAGTCCCGGTTCTTTTTCGTCCCCATCGAGTCCCGGTTGTATTCGATAGATACTGTCCTTTACCGTATAATTGACCTTCTCATCCGGCTCCAGCGGGATCGGCCGGATCGAATCCCAATAAGCCCTGGTCCGCCTGTTGCCCGCCGTATCATACCGGATGAAGACATTGTTGAAGAACCGCTTCCGGAACCGGGGATTCAGGTCATAGTCATTGTAAACATCGAGGAAGGTACCCACCGCGTCGAACCCCAGGATATTGAACGTGAAATTGACGACCTGGTCCTTTACCTGCCAGATCGGAGAGGTGCCGCCGGCATTTGACGAGTCCGAAACGACGGGGGCATGGATCTGCCTGATCTCCACCGTATCAAGGATCTGCAACTGCGATGTTTTGAGCAGCATGAGGTCCAGGCTATGGATGCGCCAGTCCCCTTCTACGATCTCGATCGTTCCGGAGAACAACGGTTCATATTTCCGGCGCGGGATCACCTGGATCCGGTTGATCTCCCGTCCCTCTTCGAAATAAGAGCCCAGGAAATGATACCGGTAATAGTTCAGCGCCCCGTCGGCGATCGGCGATACAAAACCGCGGGGGTCAGGTGCCCCGCCAGCGCATTGACATTGTTGTTATAGAAGTTGATGAAAACCGGGAACGAGAACCCGAATCCATTCGATCCCGCCTCCCGGCCCGAAAGGACCTCCAGCTTGATCTTATCGGGCCGCTTATACGCGATTTTACTCAGCGACTCCGAAAGGTAGATAATACCCTTCCCGGCCAGAGTCCACGCCCATATCCTTCTTGTCATTCGAATCCAGCCGGTGTCCGAATAGCTTGTTCGGCAGTCTGCGGGTGCGGATCAGCGTTTTGACATATGCCTCACAAGTGAAAGAATCCAGCGGCATTTCATAGTCTTTCCGCTTTTTGATGGCATGCCGGATGATTGCATAGGCGGGGTCTTCCCCGCCCGGCCTGACGACCACTTCCGCCATGGACAATTGCTGTAGCGAAAGCTGAAAGTCGGCAACCAGCGCCGTTTCGCCTACCGTGATCCTTTTCTCCTTCCGGGTATACCCTACATATTGACAGACCAACGTATACTCACCCGGGGCCAGATCCAGCGCATACTTTCCGTCGTTACCCGCCGTGACGCCGCGCGTGGTCCCCTTTACCAGGATGGATGCATAAGAAAGGGCATTCCCCTTGTCATCGGTGACTGTCCCTGTAACGCGGGTAGCATGGACTTTCGTTCCGGTCCAACGAGATCAGCAGGCATAAGATAAGGGTCGAAGCATACGACAAAAGTATTTACGGGTTTTTTTAAGAACGACGCCGTCAGCGAGCCGCCTCCGCCAACCAGCGCGCCAACGAGTGCGGTCACCAGGATGAGCAGCATATGGCGATCCGCTCAACGGCAGCAGCCACGCTATCCTGGTCGCCAGGATGCCCTCGTTCTGCCAGGTTGGCTGCCAGCGCCAGACCACCCCAGAGCAGGAATAAAGCAATGAAGCCCGATAAAAAGGCCAGCAGCGGCCGCATGGGGGATCAGCAGACTGACCACAAAAGCGATCGGAGCGATGATCCAGTTGGGAAAGAAGATACCGCCGGCAAAACAAAGCAGCGCGATAAGTAAGGTATTGACCAGGAATTTTATCAGCATAATCGATTATTCGTCGGAAGAAGATGATGAAAAATGCAGCACCCATTTCACCCGTTTGTCCGATTGTTATCTTCGGTCCCCATCACCCATACCGGCAAATACTTACCCGCTACCCATCGGTCGACAAACGTATCATAATACGGACTGCCGGGATTTCCGCTTTGCCCGCCGGGATAAATGCCATAGGCCTCCGTCTTGTCCGTCAACTCGACGATCATCCGCCAACTGGGGCCATGGAACTGTTTTGCAGCATTAATACAATTGGTTCCGCCGCCGATCGCCGAGATGCGTCCGGCTCAACGCCGGCAGGCGCAGCAGATGCCGCGTCCAGGTGTCCTTAAATTTGGCCCAGTTGAGCCTGCCTTCCTGTCCCGCCTGCGCCAGGTCGGGGATCATCTGGCGGAAAGCTTCCGTGACGACCTGTTCGAGCGTTTCCTTCACCTCCTTCGTATTCACGTTGTCGATGAACGACCAGGAGGTATCCCGGATCAGCGCCTCCAGCAACGTGCTATCGTTCGGCCGCTGCAAACGCAGCGAGCTCTTGCTGAATTCATCGTCGAAAATATCGTGATCAAAATGGTTCCACCAGAGATAGAAGATCGTCGGGCCTATCCTCATCCGGATCATTGCGGAACTTCCATAGCTTGTAGATATTCAGGTGCGGCTCTTTCATCGTCGTTCAACCCCGACTGCATTCAGATGATTCAGTAGAATCGGCTGCGCCATCTGCGCAAACACATCGAAGTTATCCGTCTGCATCTCCATCATGTCCGCCGCCGTAATCGAGTTCATCGCATTCAGCTTCCGGTTGATGATAAGCCCGCGATAAATGGGGTAGTTGCCACTGAAATAATACGGATACGCCGTATCTGCCGGCTCCTGGTTGGCGCTGCTGACAAATCCGCGATCGTCCCCTGAATCCAGCATCATATAAGGATTCCGGTCGGTGGGGATGTTATCCTGCCACATATAGGAGCTGTCTTCCCCCGGCATGACGAAAAGCCCCTGCCCTTTCCATTTCGCCGGGAACTGTCCCTGCTGCCAGATCGCGATCGTCCCGGCCTTATCCGCAAAGGCAAAGTTTTGTCCCGGCGCTTTGAATGTCTGATGGCATGTCCTTGTAATCCTGGTAATTATGCGCGGACTGCAGACAATGAAAGGTCAGCAGCTCATCGGACGAATCGGCCGGCTTCCAGCGCACCGCATAGGAACGTGTCGAGGTGATATCGGAAAATCCGGTAAACGTGGGATCGAATATCACCGGGCCAAAAACCGTACTCACGACGGTATCGAATAAAGGGGGCGCGCCCCAGTATCTTGATCGTATCGACCCGTTGCGCCGTAACCGGCTTGCCAATGTCCGTTGAACCAATATTCCTGTCGGCTCTCATCCTTGAATTTGATCGAATAATAATCCCGAACATCCCGCTCGGAATTGGTGATCCCCCATGCGCAGCTGTCGTTAAACCCGATGACCACGAACGGCGCACCGGGGAAGGAAACCCCACAAACATTATACGCCGGCGTATGGATCTGCATCTGGTACCAGATCGAAGGCATGTTCGTGCTGAGATGCGGGTCATTGCAAAGGATGGGCCGGCCGCTAAGCGTCTTCTTTCCGCTGACCGCCCAGTTATTGCTCCCGTTGCTCTTCTCCGGCTGTAACTCCTCATCGGTGACCGCTACCGGATTGTTAAAGTACAATGAATCGGCCGTCGCCGGCATCTTCGGAAGCGGTCCGGGCGGCATAAATCGGGTGCCCTTCGGAATGATCGGATCGAGGCTATCGGGAACCGGCGGATACAGTTTGGCAAAATCCTCCTTACTAAAAAAACTTCTCGCATTCGTCATCCCAAAATCATTGTCCGCACCCGCCAGCTCATAGGCCATATATTTGATAAAAAGCGCCGTCTTCAGATTGGTCCATGGCTTCCGGCCGATAATCCAGCAACTTGTACTCCAGCGGCAGGCGCCCATGTTCAGCTGCCGGATATATGCATTAACCCCTGCCGTATAGGCATCGCAATCCTTCCGGACAACGCTATCTTTTTCGATGGCGCCAAGCGCCGCCTTCGCCGCCGTGACCATTCCCAGCCGGCGCATGGACCGGTCATATTTCACATAAGCGTTGTTTTCCCCCGGTCCCAGAAACTCGCTAAGCCGGCCGGCCGCCGCAAAGGTCTGGAATTCCATTTGCCAAAGCCGGAACCGCGCATGCAGATAGCCCTGGATATAACAGGCGTCGGTTTCGCTGGCCGCAAAAACATGTGGGATCAGCGTGGGATCGAAATACACGGTCCCCTTACTTTCCAGCCCCGGCAGCGCAACATTTCCCGATGAAATTCTGCTCCACCGGCTCCGCATTCTGCCAGAATCCTTCCTGCGGGCTCAGGAAAGCCCCCAGACGCGGCGTTTTTAAGAGACCTCCCCAACGCACATTCAGGCAAAATACAAGTCCGGCAGTCAAAAGGAGAGAAAGCAGGAAAGGAACGATTCTCATGGGCTAAAAGTAGGAAAAATTACCACAAAATGGTATTGTTACTGTCTGCGCGACAAAGCACCTTTGTATCGTAGGACAGATCGTACTCTTAAACACAGATCGTACTCTTAACCTTAGTTCAGGTGGTTCAGGTAGATGATAAGCCGGTTCAGCAATGGGCCGGCTTTTTTTTCGCCGCTCCATCCGCGTTATCCGCGACGTCCGCGACCCTATCGCAGCAGACCCGTCAGCATATCGATCTCCGCCGCCGTATTAAAGGAATGGATGACGATCCGCAACCGTTCGGCGCCTTTCGGCACCGATGGGTAAATGATCGGCCGGATATCGAGCCCTGCCTGCTGCAACTCCTCTGCCAGCTTCCTCACCGCGGCATTCCCCGGAACGATTACTACCTGGATCGGGGTAGGGCTGTCCAATCGCTGATAGCCAATCTCCGCCCGCCTGAACCGGTCGATAAGCTGCCGCAATCGATCCCGCTCCGCCTGCATGGTTGGGAAGAGCCGGTAAGCATCGGCGATGGCCCTGACACTCGCCGGGGGCAGTGATGTTGTGTAAATAAGCGGGCGGCAGAAATTGATCAAAAACCGGCGAAGCCGCTCGCTGCCCAGCACAATCGCCCCATGACAACCTACGGCCTTGCCGAACGTATGGATGCGCGCAAACAATTCCCCGTGCACCCCCAGCGATTGCGCCAGCCCCTCTCCTTTCGATCCGATCACCCCGGTCCCATGCGCTTCGTCGAGGACACCATGCGCACCATACGCGTTGCACAAGTTGACTATCGCCTCCAACGGCGCCAGGTCCCCGTCCATCGAAAAGACCGATTCCGTGACGATAAATACGCGCGAAGTTCCGCCGGACACGGTTTTCATCAGGCGTTCCAGATCTGCGACATCATTGTGGGCGAACGAAAAAGCTTGCGCAAAAGATAACCGGATCCCATCCCGGATCGATGCGTGGCTGAGCTGGTCATACAAGATCGTATCGCCGCGCCGCGGAACGCAGCTGAGGACACCCATATTGGCGTCATAACCTGAATTGAACAGCAGACCCGCTTCCGCCTGATGAAAGGCGGCCAGTTCCCGCTCCGTCTCCTCCATAAGCGGATAGTTGCCGGCCAGCAGCCGTGAACCTTTGCTTCCATGCGCCAGGGTATTGGCCCCAATCAACTCGTTGGTCACGATCCCCAGATAGTCATTTGAACTGAAATCTATTTTCCCTTCGGGTAGCCTCAACCGCCGAAGTCCGTCCTGCGCGCGGCGTTCATCCAGCTTGTGATCCAGAAAGTCGTCCGGATAGTACTTTTGTTCGTTCACCATCGCCGATTTCCGGCAAACGTACACAAATCCCTTAATTTCGCCCCATGGACTCTCCCAACCAGAAAAATATCCTGGGTTTGCACCTGCCCACCGACCCGCGCTGGGTCGATCTCGCCGCGATCTCCATCGAAGACATCCTCACCGATCACGCCTGGTGTGAACAGAAGGCAGCTACCAGTTGTATTTCGCTCATTTCCCGTTACCCCGCCCGCCAACGGCTGGTCGAAGAGCTGTCCCCGATCGTAACAGAGGAATGGGGACATTTCCGGCTCGTCCTCGCGGAATTGCAAAAACGTGCGCTGCACCTGGGGCCGCAACGAAAGGACCTTTACGTCAACAAGCTCCGGGAATTTGAACGCAAGGGCGGCAGTGAAGTCCAGCGCTTCCTCGACCAGCTCCTCTCCTTCGCCCTCATTGAAGCCCGAAGCTGCGAACGGTTCAAACGGCTTAGCGAAGGTCTCGACGATTCGTACCTGCGGCAGTTCTATCGCCGCTTCATGGAAAGCGAAGCCGGCCACTATCACCTGTTCATCGAGCTGGCTGAAGCATATCTGGATAAAGACACCGTCCGGGAACGCTGGGCGGAATGGCTGAATTATGAGTCCGGCGTCATGCGGTCGATGGAACTTCGCGGCGACCGGATCCATTAAAACCTCAGGCTGAAAACATTGTTGTCAGAATCGCCCGGATATCTTCTGTAGCTTGCTTATCCAACAGGCCCATTTTTTTTGTCAGCCTTGCTTTGTCAACGGCCCTCAAGTTGATCCAAAGCTATCTGGCCGGGAATTCCCTGAAAAATAGAATCTACCCGTGACGGGTAGTCTTTCCGGCTGCTGGTCAAAGGCGCAACAATAACGATGGCGAGATATTTATTCATTGCATCCGGCGAGACGACTACACAAGGCCGGGTCTTTTTTTATTTCAGACCCGATCGTCGGATCGAGATTGACCAGCCAGATCTCATTCTTCTTCACAATCACTTTCATTTCCATTCCATTTCACTTTACCATTCTTTTGAATCAAAGTCATTGGACAAGCCGTCGAATAAATCATTTTCGGGTTGGTCTCCGGCTTTGATAGCAGCCTTGAATTGATTTCCCCATGAAGACAGATCTTTGTTCACCTTTCTTTTTTGCGGTACAGGGACAATCTTAATCCCGCCATCCGATAAGCTCACATCGACCTCGCTCCCCTCATTTAAATGAAGCTCGGCAAGTATTTTTCCGGAAAGTATTATCCCCCTGGAGTTACCAACTTTCCGAATGGATGTCCTACCCGTAAACTGAAGGCCGTCTCTCATTTTATTGGCTTTACGCTACAAAGTTATAACTTTTTGACCGTTATAACAAGCGAAAATGTTACCACAAATTAAAAACGTTATAACATCCTGGCTTTCAGCTTTTCGACATAAGATCCGACATATTCCACCACTTTTCTGCGCCGGTATTGCATAATCCATCGCGGGTGCGGTAACGGAATAATGTTCTCAAAGAATTTATACCGCTCGTTGACCCGGCGGAAGTAATTATAGTTCTCCCCCTCCCCCAAACAAAAACAGGTAGATTCCGTCGGCATCGTCTTCAACTGGCGCCTCAGACAACGCAGCATAAAAGGTTCGAACGCCTTCATCAGCTCCTTGTCGTCATAATAGTTGAGGTTTTTGCCTTCCCGGACAAAACCCAGCGGCGACAGGGCGGTAAAATGATACTGGCCATAGAAGACTGGCGGACCGCCAAACGCATCGATCACCATATATACAAATTCGGAAGACAGCTCGCCCCGCTTCTGCATTCCGTTGGCAATCCCACAATTCTCCGCCAGCCGGATCGGATCGGTGAAAGGAATACCCGTTACCCCCGCGCCATGCCGCCCGGGGTTGATCCCGAAGATAAACGTCCGGGGCCGGTTGTCATTGTAATATTTCTCGTAAAACTGCCGGGTGATCGCCCGGACGTCGGCAATGAGATACGGATTCATGATCCCGATCCCGTCTCCCGGGGTAAACCGCGGTCGGAGGTTATCATAGAAATGAATGATCGCCGCTGCCTGCGTCTCGAATCGCTCAACCATCGCGCGAAATTACAACTCCGCGAGCCTTTTGAGCAAGTCATCTTTTCGCCGCGTCGACACCTCGATCTCGGTATTGTCCGTCATGGATACCGATCCGCCCTTCCCTTTGTTGTAGCTTTTGATCCAAGCCAGGTTGATCAGGTGCGAATTGTGAACGCGATAGAAGTTATGCTCCTCCAACAATTCTTCAAATTCCTTCAGCGTCCGGGCCACCGTAAGCTTCTGCCCGTTGGTCAGGAAGATGGACGTGTAATTAATGTGACTCTCGCAGCGGACGATCTCCTGCACCGGCAGGAATTCCAAACCCTTTACCGTCGGCACGCTGATCCGACGCGGCAGACCCGTCCCGCTTTTCAGGTTATAGAAGAGTGTTTCGAACCGCTTCGCCAGCTCTTCCTTGGACCGCTTTTGTTCCAGACGCGTCACGGCTTGCCGCAGGTCGTCCGGGTCCACCGGCTTTAGCAGGTAATCGATCGCACTGAACTTAAAGGCGCGAATCGCGTATTTCTCATACGCAGTAACGAAAATGATCTCGAAATCGATGACCGGGAACCGGTTTAGAAGGTCAAAGCTCGTTTCCTCCCCCAACTGGATATCCAGGAACACCAGCTTCGGCTTCAACTGGAGGATGGCCCGCCAACCCTCTTCGATCGTTCCGGCCGATCCCGATACCCGGACCAAAGAGCCGCAGTAGGTGGTTAAAAGCCGCCTTAGGTGGTCGATACAATGATTCTCGTCGTCTATTATGATGGTGTCGATCATGAACAATCGTGTCGATCAGGACAGCCTAATCGTTTAACTCCAGCGGCAACTTTAGCTCCACCCTCGTCCCCTCCGACAGATCGAAGATCTCCACGCCGGCGCTCGTCCCCTTTGTCTGGTTGATGATATCGATCCGGTCCCGCGTGATGCGCAGACCCATCGATCGTTTGCCCGCCGGCGTGTACTTTCCCGCCTCTTTTCGTCCGATGCCGTTGTCTTCGACGATATAGTAGATCATCCCATCCTCCCGGGTGATCCGGATCGAGATTTTGCCCGAGAAGGCCTTACCGGACAAACCATGCCAGATGCTGTTCTCGACAAAAGGTTGGATGATCAGCGGCGGTACCATCGTCGCATCCGGATCGATGTCCTTGTCGATGACGATCTCATATTGCAGGTCGTTGCGCAGCCGGAGCATTTCAAGCTGGATATAAGTTTCGACGACCCGAAGATCCTCAGCCAGGGTGATCTCGCTCTTCTCGGAGTGCTCCAACACCTGGCGCATCATCTTGGCGAATTTGCTCAGGAAATAGTTGGCGGTGCTGGTCTCATTGCGCGAAATATAGTCGCTGACGGAATTCAGCGAATTGAAAATAAAATGCGGGTTCATTTGCAGCCGTAATACTTTCATTTCCGTATCGGAGACCTTTGCCCGAAGATCCGCCTCCTTTCGTCGCTCTTCCGCGTCCCGCCGACGCTTATACAGTACGAAGCTGGACAACCCGGCCAGTAAAATGACCACGACGCCCGACGCCATCCCCTTCCGGATCAGGTCCTGCCGGTTGATCTCTGCCTGCGCAATCGCCGCTTTCTTATCATTGTCCGCTTTGGTCGCCGCTTCCTTCCGCTCGAAGTCGAACTGCATTTCCTTTTTGCTCATCGCGGACTGCTTCTCGCCGTTCGAAACGCTGTCGCGGAAAACGATATATTGCTTATAGGCATCCAGCGCCTTTGCATACTCCCGCCTTTTTTCGTAGACCGAATACAGGCTTTCCCAGGCGCTGGACTGCCACTCGGCTGATTGCAGTTGTCGCGCGATCGCCAATGACTTCAGCGCATACTTTTCGGTATTGGCAAGATCGCCGCGCGCCAGATATACCTTTCCGATCTCTTCCAGCGAAGACGCCTTGGCGTCGTTGTTGCCGGAACGTTCCGCCGATACAATGCTCTTTTGGAAATAACCCAATGCACTATCTGACTTGCCGTCCTTGTTATAGGCAACCCCCATATTATTGTAAATAATCGGAAGATAATATGGCTCCTGGCAAATCCACAACGCCGCGAAGTTCGTCGCGAGGGCCTTTTTCTGATCACCGAGTTCGGTATAGACGGTAGCCATGTTAACCAGCGCAATCACCTCCTGCTTCTTCCAACCCAATTCCCGGGCGACATTCAGAAATTTCTGGTAATATTCCAGCGCCTTGTCAAAATGCTTCTCGTCACTGTAAATATTGGCCAGGTTGTTATCCAGGCTTGCATCCAGTTGCCGGTTCCCCAGGGGGCTGCCGATATTCAGCGCCTTGATATAGCAATCCATCGCGTTGAGATCGTCGGAGAAATAATAGTAGGCATTCCCTTTCTGACGCCAGGAGATCGCCAATCCTTTCACCCAGTGCAGCTCTTCGGAAATCGACAACGCATCATCCGCATAACGCATGGCCGTAACCGGATCCGTGTAAACCGTCGCATCTGCCAGCTTGACGAGCGCCGTGACCCGGACACTGTCCCGGGCGGGATGCTGCCGGACGATGCGAAAAAAGGAATCGACCGGAGCCGTCGGCTGCCCGGCACAGACAACGATCTGGACCAGAAGGGCCGCAAGCAGTAATAATTTGGCCATGAGTTTTAGGAGGTTCCTATAGCAAAAGGTAAGCAAATTTCATCGCTTTCCCGGCAAAAAATAAATCGCTGTGCGCAAAGAATAAATGCGTCTTGTCCCGTCATCCGCTCCCCGCTAATTTGGTGAAAAAAAGATGAAAAAATTACTGCTGCTTATGTTGGTGTCTGCACTCGTCATTACGGTCCGCGCCCAGGAATTTCAATCGGGGACGAACATCCTCAGCGCGGGCATCGGCCTGGGCAGCTCGATCCTCAACTATTCGGGCGCCTCCCAGAGCCCCGCTCTGAGCCTGCAATACGAACGGGGGGTGTGGGACATCGGCGGACCGGGTGTCATCAGTCTCGGCGGTTATGTCGGCTATAAAGGATATAGCTATTCGACGTCTGACTTCTCGGAAAAATGGCATTACACGGTGCTCGGCATCCGTAGCGCTTATCATTATAACGGGCTCAATGTCGATAAGCTGGACCTGTATGGTGGTGTCATGCTTTCGTATAACCTGCTGAGTTATTCCTACAGCGACAATAGCGGCTATTCTATCTCGGGTAACGGCAGCTATGGCAGTACGGTCGGCCTGAGCTTATATGTCGGCGCCCGCTATTTCTTCAGCGACCATCTTGCTGTGCTGGCTGAACTGGGCTATGGCGTCGCCTTCCTCAATGTCGGCATTGCAGCAAAATTCTAACCCCTTAACAATATCTCATCATGAACAGATCTTCTTTCATCAGATTGTCCTCCTTTTCTGCATTGATTCTCGTCGCCCTTACGCTTTCACAATGTAAAAAGAGCAGCTCCAACCCCGGGAACCCGGGCAACAGCGGCGGCTACTATTTGAAGTTTACGCTGAACGGGCAGGCGGTCGAATACGACAGCGAGCCGTCGGCCGAAATCACCACCAAGGTCAACTCGGATGGGTTGTATACTGCTACCCTGGTCGCCTACAAGAATTTCGATTTATCCAACGAAAACGAGCTTTTGATTACCGTCCTGAGTACAAGTCCCATCGCCGCCAATGTTGCCTATGACGATCCCCAGAAAGCGACCGAGCCCAACGGGTCTCAGGTTCCGGAGGCTACCGTATTCTGGACGGATTCTACGGGAACGGGGTATTTGACCGTAGGGTCGCTGGCAGACGCCAATGGCAATATTCCTATCGCCGGTATCGTAGCGAACGCAAAGCTTACGATCACGGAATTAACAAGCACCGATCTCAAAGGCGCCTTCTCCGGGACGGTCTATAACGCCGGGAATTTTTCCATATCCGACAACATTACGAACGGGACATTCTATTTGAAACGCACCCAGTAGATTGTAAGTAAACCAGCAATTGGCGAAACATTTTTTGAGTAGAAACCCGCTTCGTAGGTGTGTGGGGGGAAACGAATTAGAGTTCTCAAAACGAGAACTTGACAGTCCCCATACAACAAATCTATAAATTTTATCCAGTTGATATTCAGCAAAATAATTTCTCCGTCTCCGGTTATAAGCCCACAAAAAACAAGCAGAAGTTCTCGTTTTGAGAACTTCTTCCACAGCAGCCACACACCTCGCAGGGACGGCCTTGCGACCGCGCAACGCGAACTATACATCTCCGCACTGTCGACCGTTTATTCCCGCAACGCCCGCCTCATATCCCCGCGGAAAAATAGTTGAGCTCTTCGTGAAAGTCCAGAAATGGATATGCCCGCGCCAGCTCCGCGGCCTTTTGAAAATGCTCCTGCAAAAAGCGCCGGTGGGCCAGCGTAGCCGGCTGAAATGGCCGGTGTCGCCGCGCTGATACGATCTTCTTCACTTCTTCCAACAAGCGCTGGCCCGCCGCGTCGATACATTTCTCTACAAAATTCTCCAGTACATAGGCCGTAGCCGCGTAATTGGGGTGGACCATATCGATGTCATACCAGCGGTAATCCCGCAGGACGTCGATCACCAGCTCATACGCGGGGAAATAGAACAGCCGGTCGAATTTCCCAACCAGGTGGTGCACCGATTCGATCAACCGGGCTTTGCTGCGATTGTTCTCGATCACTCCATCCCGGACATGTCTTACCGGGCTAACGGTAAAAATCACTCGAATCGTTGGGTTGAAATAGAACAGCTGATGAAGACAGGCGTCCAGGTCCGAGACGATCTCCCCGATCGTCATCAGGTGTTTGCGGAAACGTTGCGCGGGCGCCCGGTGACAATTCGCGACCGCCCCGCCTCCATCGACCAACCGGTAAGAGAACGCGCTCCCGAGCGTAATGATGAGCCAGTTCGCTTCCCGGAGGAAAGTATGTGCGCGCTTCTGCGACGTATTGATCTCCAGCAGGCACTCCTGCAGGTCCATCCGCGAAAACACGCCATGATGTTGCCAGCTCTGCCACAATTCATTTTGGTAAACGAGATCTTCTTCCCGATAAACCCGCGGCTGGATATAGGAGACCAGGCTCGATGCCACGCTGGCAGCATCGAAAAGAATGCCATTCGGATTCAACAACGTATCGAACTTCCAGTCCCCCAGCGCACCACCGATATGCTCGGTAAAACAGGAACCCGTCAGCAGGATCTTATCCCCATACCGCATACGCGGTTCTAACGAAGGGATCGTAACAGGTAGCTGAATTTCCATCAGGCGACAAAAATTTCGGTGGCGATCCTTCCCGCCTCGCGCAACGCATCTTCATTTAAGTGCGGCATCAAATGCTTTTCCCGGAAATGCGCGATCAACCATTCCGTATCCATATTTCCCACCAGCTCATTGCCCGCCATCGGACAACCCCCAACCCCTTTCAGCGCGCCGTCAAACCGGCGACATCCCGCCTCCAGCGCCGCGTCGATCTTGGCCTTCCGATTGAGATGCGTTGAATGCAAGTGGACTCCGATCGTCACCTCCGGTAATTGCCGAATAAGGAAATCCAGGATCGAGAACACATGTTCGGGCGTCGCCACGCCTACCGTATCTGCAACCGAGATGGTCCGGACGCCAAGTTTGGCGAGCGCAGCCGCCCACTCATAAACGATCTCCTCATTCCAGGGATCGCCATAGGGATTGCCAAAACCCATCGACAGGTAGACAACCAATTCCTTTTGCCGTGCGGCGCATAATACCTGCATTTCCTCTACGGTCGCAAAGGACCCCTCGATCGTTTTATTCGTATTGCGCAACTGGAAAGTCTCGCTCACCGAAAAGGGAAAACCAAGGTACCGGATCGCTTCCTGTTCGGCCGCTTCCTGCGCGCCGCGAAAATTGGCTACGATCGCCAGCAGCTTCGTCCGCGTCCCATCGGGCTTCAATTTATTCCAAACCTCCGTCAACTCCAATCCTTCCAGAACCGCAGCCGTATCCGCCAGCTGCGGGATCGCCTTGGCCGAAACATAGCTTCCGAAATCCAGCGTGTCAAACCCTACGCGAAGCAACGCATTCAAATATTCGATCTTTCGTTCCGTCGGAATAAGATGCGGCCAGCCCTGCATGGCATCGCGCGGACATTCAACAAGCGTCACCGCCGGACCTCCACGATCAGCTTGTATCCTAGGTTCACTCATGACATCCGTTGTTTCAATGCTTCGTATAAAACAATCCCGGCCGCGACCGAGACATTGAACGAATCAAAATCGCCTGCCATTGGGATCGTAAAATGCTCATCCGCCGCCTTCCGGATATAGGCCTGTACACCCTTATCCTCACTACCCATAACGATACAACAAGGATCGGCCAGCGGCAGTTCAAAGACCCGTCGCGACGCCTGCATCTCGCTCGTAAACACCCGGATCCCGTTGAGGTGCAGGATGTCAATCGCCTTGAGCAAACTCCCGACCCGGCAGACCTGGATCCGTTCGAGCGCCCCCGCCGAAGACTTCATCGCTTCTTCATTCAGCGCCCCCGTGCCCTTGTCGGGAATGATAAGCGCCTGCGATCCGCAGCAAAGTGCCGACCGGGCGATCGCCCCGATATTGCGGACATCGGTTACCCCGTCCAGCATCACGAAGAGGGGGACACCACCCGCCCCCACCGTATGGTCGATGACCTGCCTGCAGGTCCATATACGACACGAGACCCGCAAAAGCGACCACACCCTGGTGGTTGGCTCGCGTCAGCGATGCCAGTTTCTCTATCGGAACAACCTGCACCGGGATATGATATTCCCGCGCCAGCTGCCGGATCTCGGCGATAGAATCGCCGGCGGTATTCCGTTGCAGGAGTATCTTGTCGACGGGACGCCCCGCGCGTATCGTTTCGATCAGCGGCTGACGACCAATAATCAAATGATTTTGGCTTTTTTTCATGGGAATGACAATTGTCCCTGCAATAGCATTAGTTTGGTCTTCAAAATGGCCGCCACCGACATCGAATCCGTGATCTCACCGCGTTCCACCATCCGGTAGGCCTCCTCAAAGGGCAGCCGGCGAACGACCAGCTGCTCGGTTTCTTCCGGCGCCGCTTCCCGCTGGTCCAACCCCCGCGCCAGAAAGATAAACGCCTGTTCATCCGTCACGGAATTGGAAAGGTGCATTTCCATCAGCTCCGTCCAATCATTCGCCACCAGCCCGGTCTCTTCCAGCAATTCGCGCCGGGCGGATTCAACCGGCGGCACGGCCGGATCGCCTCCGCCTTCGGGGATCTCCCAGCTATAGGCGTCAAGCGGGAACCGATATTGACCCACCAGCCAGGTATTCCCCTGATCGTCCAGCGGCAAAATGCCGATCGCCAGGCTCTTGAACCGGACTTTCCCATAGATGCCCTTCCCGCCGCCGGGATTGATCACCGCATATTCGGTCACGCCAATCCATTGATTGTCGTAGATTGTCCGCTCCGCCAATATTTTCCAGGGATTTTCCATAAACCGGTACAAAATCGAAATTCGGGAAAAAATCGCTGCCCAAAACAAAAAAACCTCCCCGAAGGGAGGCCCATATAAAACTCATTTCTTATTTCAACCCAAATGCCTTCTTCACCTTCGGAACATAGTCCAGTTTCTCCCAGGTGAACAGCTCGACATTCTTCTTCACCTGCTTGCCATCGGGAGAAACAAAGATCTTCTCCACGATCTGCGGCTGGCGCCCCATATGACCATAAGCCGCCGTCTCACTGTAAATCGGATTGCGCAGCTTTAGCCGGGTCTCGATAAAATAAGGCCGCATATCGAACAGCTCCATCACTTTTTTGGCGATCTGGCCATCGGTCAGTTTGACCTTGGCGGTACCATAGGTATTGACATTAATGCTGGTGGGCTGAGCCACGCCGATCGCATACGAAACCTGCACCAGCACTTCGTCCGCCACGCCGGCGGCAACCAGGTTCTTCGCAATATGCCGGGTTGCATAGGCGGCGGACCGGTCCACTTTGGAAGGATCCTTCCCGCTGAACGCACCGCCACCATGCGCACCCTTTCCGCCATACGTATCCACGATGATCTTCCGGCCGGTCAGCCCGGTGTCGCCATGTGGACCGCCGATCACGAACTTCCCGGTGGGGTTGATGTGATATTTGATCTGATCGTTAAAAAGATGCGCGTACTTTTTGTACTTGGCCTTGACGCGGGGGATCAGGATCTCGATAATATCCTTTTTGATCTTGGCTGCATTTTGGCCTCCGTATCGAAATCATCGTGCTGGGTCGAAACCACGATCGCATCGATCCGTACCGGCTTGTTGTTGTCATCGTATTCCAGCGTAACCTGGCTTTTGGCATCGGGTCGCAGATATTTGATCTGCTTTTCCTCCCGCCGCAGCACCGCCAGTTCCAGCAGGATCTTGTGTGCGAGGTCGAGTGAAAGCGGCATATAATCCTCCGTCTCATTGCTGGCATAACCGAACATCATTCCCTGGTCCCCGGCCCCCTGCTCTTCCTTTTTCTTCCTGTCCACACCCTGATTGATATCGGAAGACTGCTCGTGAATGGCGGAAAAGATACCGCAGGAATTGGCCTCAAACATATATTCGCTTTTCGTATAGCCGATTCGCCGGATCACCCCGCGAGCGATCTCCTGGACATCGAGATAAGCCTTGGATTTGACTTCCCCCGCAAGGACCACCTGCCCGGTGGTAACGAGGGTTTCACACGCCACCTTGGATTGAGGGTCAAAAGCAAGGAAATTGTCGATCAACGCATCGGAGATCTGATCGGCCACTTTGTCCGGGTGTCCTTCAGAAACGCTCTCGGAAGTAAATAAATAAGGCATGTTTGAAAGGAATATTTAATTGAAAAAGAATGGGTTCTCGTTAACGCGCGGCAAAGATATTCATCTTAGGCAAAAAAATTCCCCAAAATGGATTTTTTTCGCAACCCATAACGGATTATTTGCTCAGATCGGTATACAACTGTAAATAATCTGTAAGATCAGATTCGGCGTTAAAAGACAGAACCTTCTTCCCGCGGATCTTGCCGAATTCGTCTACCAGCTTCTTATCGACCTTTTCGGCCCCAAAACTGATCGCGTCGGCATAGGTAGCCCCGCCCTGGAAAAGCGCGCTGTTGTTGGCATCTTTATAAGGTTCCAGGTCTTTTTCCTTAATATTGGCGTGGATATTGGCCAGTTTCAGAAAGTCCGGCCCCAGTTTCTCCTTGAACGTTGGCTGCCCGATGGTAAAGACGCATTTGCTGTGGGCAAAAACAGGCTCTTTTTTATAGACTGTCTTGAGATAGAGCGGAATAAGGCCCGTCATCCAGCCGCTGCAATGAATGACATCCGGGGGCCAGCCGAATTTCTTGACCGTCTCGAGGGCGCCCTTGCAATAGAACACCGTCCGCAGCCCATTGTCTTCGAACCATTTATCCTGTTCATCATGAAAAATAAACTTCCGCTTGAACAGATCCTCATTATCCAGGAAATATACTTGTAACCGGGCATTCGGAAGGGAGGCTACTTTGATTTGCAGGGGATAGTCGTCATTGTCAACGGATACATTGATCCCGGAAAGCCGGACAACTTCATGAAGCCGATGCCTGCTCTCATTCACCACTCCAAACCGCGGCATGATACATCGCACCTCAAATCCATTGTCATTCGATTTAATTGCCAGCTTATTGACGATCTCTGCAAATTCTGTCAGCTCTAAATATGGCGACATTTCGTTGGCAATAAATAAAATTCGCTTTTTTTGTAGCATTATTTTTAATAATTGTTGATGAACAACAACCACAAATAGTTTGCAAAAGTACGGTTTTTTATCGTAAATCGGCACGCTGTAGCCGCTTCTGACGGATAAAACCCAAAAAATGATCATATTTAAACAGATCCGCTGACCTGTCCAAATGGCTGAACGCAGAAACCGCTACCGGCAAGTCCATCGGCTTCGTACCGACCATGGGCGCCTTGCATGCAGGTCATATTTCACTTATTACTATATCAAAAAAAGCGGGCGAATTACGGTTTGCAGCATTTTTGTCAACCCGACCCAGTTCAATGACCCCAAAGACTTCCAGAAATATCCCATTACCCTCGAAAAAGATATCGCTCTGCTCGAAGCCGCCGGGGCCGACGTTCTTTTCCTGCCCGGGGTAACCGAGCTCTACCCCGGCGGGACGGCTAACCTCGAGCACTATGATCTCGGGCCCCTCGAGACCGTTCTCGAAGGCAAATACCGGCCTGGACATTTCCAGGGTGTCTGCCAGGTATGTACCGGCTGCTGAACATCGTCCGGCCGGACATCTGTTTATGGGTCAGAAGGATTACCAGCAGTGTCATGGTCGTCCAACGTCTCCTGGAGCTCATGGGCCTGCCCACCCGGTTTCACCGCTGCCCCATCGTTCGGGAACCGGACGGCCTGGCGATGAGCAGCCGGAACATGCGGCTTAACCCGGCCGAACGGGCTAACGCCACCGCCATCTACCATGCGCTGCTATCAACTCGCGCCAACAATTTCCGCGATCGAACCCAGCTACAGCCGCTCGCCGAAGCCGCAGAAACCATCCTCGAAAAAGGCTGCATTTCCGAATCGATTACATCTCGGTCGCCGATGCAGCCACGCCTCGAGCCGGTATCCGATCCGACAAGCGCCGCAGAAATCGTCGCACTCATCGCCGCCTTCCAGGGCGAAGTTCGGCTGATCGACAATATGATTCTGTAAACTACCTTTGTTCTTATGATTATCGAAATCCTGAAATCAAAAGTACACCGCGCCACCATCACCGAAGCCAACCTGAATTATGTCGGCAGCCTCACCCTGGATGAAGACATCATGGATGCGGCAAACATGATCGAAAATGAAAAGGTCCAGATCGTCAACGTCAACAACGGCGCGCGGATCGAGACCTATCTCATCAAAGGGAAAAGAGGTTCCGGCACTTGTTGTCTCAACGGCCCCGCTGCAAGGCAAGGTGCAGTGGGCGATATCGTCATCGTGATTTCCTACGCGCAGATGGATTTTGAAGAAGCAAAGCGTTTCAAGCCCTCCATCGTTTTTCCGAAAGAAGGAAATAAACTGTAACTTGTACCGGCTATGAAGAAAGGAATGCTGGTCGTGCTGCAATACGCTTTTTTCGCTGCTCTGGCAGCGTTTTTTGTGTGGTTGAGCCTGAAAGGAATGGATAAGAAAAGCTGGGCCCAGCTAAAGGATGCGCTGGACCAGGCGAACTACTGGCTGCTGATCCCGGTGCTGCTGGCTGCTGCTCGCCAGTCACTGGCTGCGGGCCCTGCGCTGGCGCCAGCTCATCGAACCGATGGGCTACGAGCCTTCCCGCATCAATTGCTTCCTCGGCGTGATGATCGGCTATTTTGTCAACCTCGGGCGCACCGCGTCTTGGCGAAGTGGTCAAATGCACCATCCTCGCCCGCTATGAGAAAGTACCCGCCGATAAACTCGTGGGAACCATCGTAGCCGAACGCGCCTTCGATGTGGTTTGTCTCGCTATCGTTTTCGGGCTGACATTTTTATTCCAGTTCAACGTCATTCATTCCCTGACAACCAACAATTCCCTGTTCCACAAGCAGTAGCAGCGGCCACTCCTCTCCCTTGAAATGGTGGATCATCTTGGGGTCGCTCGTGCTTGTCGCAGGCTTCGCCGATCATCCGGTGGAGATGGGTGATCAGCCGGTGGAACCGGATCGTCCATCAAGATCAAAGCCGTCATTCGTCAATATCTTGCATGGCCTGACCAGCGTTCGTTCGATCCGGAACAAACCCCTATTCTTCTTCTATACGGTCGGCATCTGGTGCCTCTACCTGCTTAGCACCTGGTTCGGCTTCTTCGCCATCAGCGCCACCCGGAACCTCAGCATCGTCGACGCCCTTAGCGTCCTGGCCATGGGGAGCGTTGGCATGATCGTTTCGCCCGGCGGCATCGGCGCCTATGCGCTGCTCGTACCGCGAGACCGTTTCCTTCTACAATATCCCGCCCCTTCCCTATGGTCAGGCCCTCGGCTGGTTGCTCTGGTTCGGCCAATTTCTTAGCTTTATCCTGTTCGGCACCGTCAGCTTTATCCTGTTGCCACGAATCAATAAGAAACGAATTGTAATCGCTACGGATGAAATTACCACAGATCATATCGCAAAAGATCTTTGACCGCCCCGGGCTGCATCCACCAGGTGAGCCGGTGGCGCTTGCTGGGCAAGACCATCGCCTTCACGAACGGATGCTTCGATATCCTCCATGCAGGGCCATATCGCCTCCTTATCGGACGCCGCCCGGGAAGCGGATTTCCTCATCGTCGGCCTGAACTCCGACGCATCGACTGCCGGCTGAAAGGACCAGGCCGCCCCATCAACGACCAGCAATGCCCGCGCCACCGTCATGGCCGCCCTGCTGATGGTGGACGCCGTCACCCTTTTCGATGAGGACACGCCGCTGGAACTCATCAACGCTATCCGGCCGGACGTCCTGGTCAAAGGCGGCGACTATACGCTCGAACAGATCGTCGGCGCGAAAGAAGTGCTGTCCTGGGGCGGCCGCGTCGTCATCAACCCCATCATACCGGGTTTCTCCACCACCGGCATCCTCGAAAAGATTACTAGACTATGAGATATTTTATCACCGCCCTTGTCCGTCCTGACCACGATCGCCTCGCAGGGCGCAATCCGGCGACGTCAGACTGCCCTCAAGGCGCTCAACGCCACGTTTATCCACGGGTATATGACCAGGGATACCGCTAAAGCTGAAGTCGTATCTTGCGCCAATGATTTCATCCTGATCAACCCTGCCGGCCAGAGACGCAACAGACAGCGAGGTCCTGAACGGTTTTGTCACAGGCCCCGCATTTTCTTGCCTGCGAAGTCGACACCGTCGAGATCAGGCTATACGGTACGATCGGCCTCGTGCATGCCCGCGCCGTGTTCACCGCGAAGACAAGGGCAAACAGACCACCGGAAAGACCGACTACCTCGACGTGTATGAAAAACGAAAAGGCCGCTGGGTAGCCATCGCCGCGCACGTCACCTACCTCGGAGGTAACTAACCGCGACTATGCGCACGATTCTCAATTATGCGCACGAATCACGAAAGGCGCACGAACCACAACCACGCGAGTGCCGCACCGAACCAGGTTGAAGCGCTTAACTCGGCTGTTGTCAACTCGGCTGTTGTCAACTGCGATACATCCGCTCTATCTCCTGTACAATGGATTCGATCGCCTGGTCATCCCCCTTTGCATCATAAGGCTGCTTGAGACTGGTGCTGAAGAAAAAAGCTACCGTCTGATAGAATCGGGCCGAGAGCCCGCCCTTATATTCCTTGATCAATTCGTAACAATTATTGCCCGTCTGCCGGTTGATCAGCTTCATCAGGATCTTCCCCTGGTAGATCGACATCTGCTCGAGCGGATCGGTAAATTCTTTCCGCAGATCCTTCTCCCGTGACTGCAATACGCCTTCCGCTCTTTCTCCGTATCCAGCAGCGCCATCTTGGTATTGATATCGTTGATGATCACACCCGCCTTCCGCGCATAAGGATAGGTCACATACACCGCATTCCGCAGCTTCGTCCACTCCTCCAGCCGGCGGCGCATGCGCAGGCGTCATCGGCGCCCGCACCCAGGTATATGGCATCGTCCTGGCACGCCAGCAACTCATGGTCATAGACCTGTGCGCCAACAATAATGGTATCGTAAGGCCCATAGACCGGCCGGATCACGTCCGGCGGCAAAGGAGCCGTGTCCGCAACCGCGGGCGTCTGGCAGAATCAGGACTGGCGGATGCGAATTGGCCAATGCGCACACCGCCGCCACAGGGTACGGTCAGGAGAAGAAGATATTTGGCGAAAACAGGGCGCATAGACGGACTATAAAGTTACTAAAACCTTTCCAATTAATACAGCGTAAAGACCCTTCTTAATACCGCGTAAAGGCCATCGGTAACCTCGCCGGACGTAATAAAAGGATGTTAATTTTCAATGGATTGGTTGTCAGCGGCTCACAGTGAGCGCAGCCTGGCGCCGCCTCCACACGATACTCATAACAAACCCGATGATCATGATGATCGTCCCGATCCACAACATGCTGATCTGCGGGAATTCCAGCACTTTCAGCGCAACAAAAGGCACCATCTGCTACGACTCCTTGATGCCCAGCTCGATCTTCCTGCCTTCCACCTTATCGAACTGCAATGCCAGGTCTTGGCAAACACGGTATCATTTACGAAATGCCGACATTGTCCTTCACATACAAGGCCGGATAGGCGACATAGCGCATACTGTCCCGCGTGACCACCGTACTTTGGCCACCAGCGCCGTATCGGTCGGCGCAAAATGATATTTCCCGTTGTTTGGATTGACCGCAACGAATCCAGCACCAGAAATCCTTTGGAAAAATAGGCCGTATCCCCCGGTGCCAGCAGCCGGACGGCCGGAATTGCGCCGTATCACCCTCTTATCCGGGTTGTCGGTGGCGCTGATATAGGCAAAGATATCCTTATTCCAGTAATGATATTTGTCCGGATTGGCTGACAGTCTCCCCGCCCCTTTCGTGGAGAAAAGATAATCGGGATAGAGATCGAATTGCTCCTTGCTATCCTTTTTTCGAAATGAATATGATAATAAGTGATCTTACTACGTGTATCGACCGAATCATTACTGACATACGTAGCCGTATATACGCCCATATCGGTGGGAACCCCTTTAAGAGGGTGAGATTTTCCATCGGGTCCTGTTTGGATTCCGGGCTGAACGGCAGCAGGATACCGGTCGTATTGATGGACAGGACGCTCTTTTTCGCGGAAGACAACAGGATGCCGACCAGCATCAGCCCGAATCCGACATGTGCGATCGACGGGCCCGCCGCCCGCAGCTTTCCTTTCAGCCCCGATCCGGATATAGGCCGGCATTGGCGACGACGGCATAGATCGGCCGCAAACAGCGCCAGATGGATCGCCGCCAGGAACCCCGCGCCATATTTATCATAATGGATTCCGCCAAAGACGCTGATCAGCACCGAGACCACCAACGCGACCGCCGTCGGCAGCCAGATCTTTTTCCACAGATAGCCCCAGCTCGTTCCCTTGTATTTCAGGTATTGCGTCACCGCCGTAAGCAGCCCGAGCAGGACCGCGATAAAGATCTCGATCCGGTTGTACGCAAAAGTGCTGGTCATCGCCGATCGCCAGCTTTCTTTTTGGTCACCAGGTTGAAGACCGGCAGCGAGGTAGACGCCGATCACATACAACGCCGACAGGAACAGCACCAGCGAACCGATGAACATCCAGAACTCACGGGAACCCGTAGCCTCTTCCTTGACGATATGCGGGATCTTGTTATACCGGACGACGAACAAAATATAGGCCGGAATCAGAAACACGAAGACGAACAGCGCCAGCTGCACATTCATCCCCGAATCGACAAACGCATGCACCGACGTATCCCCCAGGATCCCGCTGCGCGTCAGGAAAGGTCGAATACAACACAAGGATGAACTGCGTGATCAGGAAGAAATGCGTCGCCCGCAGCGAATGCCCCGTGGAGTTATAGATCACCATCGTATGCAGCCCGGCGATCATCACCAGCCAGGGCACCAGCGAAGCATTCTCCACCGGGTCCCAGGCCCAGTAACCGCCAAAACTCAGCGCCTCATAGGCCCAGGCCGCCCCCATCATGATCCCTGTGCCGAGCACACAGGCGGAGAACAAGCGTCCAGGGCAACGCCGCCCGCGTCCAGTCCCACTGCCGCTTCCACAAACCCGCGATCGCATAGGCGAACGGAACGACCGTGGAAGAAAAGCCCAGGAACAGGATCGGCGGATGGATCACCATCCAGTAGTTCTGCAGCAGCGCATTGAGCCCCTGCCCGTCCTGCATCTGCGGGATGCTCATATAATCGGCCCGGCTGAAGATCGGCGCATTGGCCGCAAAATCCATCTGCCGCACCAGGATAAAAGGATTGAAGCCGACCTTATTCCCAAAGAAATACAGCCCCATGATCATCGTGGCCAGACAGAGATGCGTAAAGCTGATCACCGTCATGACCGGGCTCTCCCATTTGCCGGCCTTGCGGATCAGGATCAGCCCCAGCACGCAGACCCAGATCGTCCATAGCAGGAAGCTGCCCTCCTGCGCCTCCCAGATACAGGAAAACAGATATTGCAGCGGCATCGACCGGCTGGAATGCTCCCACGCGAAATTATATTCGAAGAGATGATTGGCAATGATGAAGACGATCGTCGCGAAGACCGCGAAAACAGCAGAAGACATCGATGCAGAACGCCCACCGGGCCATCCGCCGCCAGTCCTTTTCTTCCTCCGGGGTCTTCGCACTGGCCGCCTTGAAATAGGCGATCACGGCGACAAGGGAAGCACTGAAGAAAAGCAACGCAAAGAAATGCCCAATTTTGCCGGGCAGAAGATGTTCGCCGATGAATTGCATGGCCGGGTATTAATTTTGGCTCAGCGCCTTCTGATTGCTGCTCGGATCGTCTTTGTACTTGGATGGACATTTCAGGAGGATGCCGCCGTTGGCGACATCTGAAGACATCACCGTCCATCTTTCCCTTCAGCGTGATCCGCTCCGCCTTTTCCAGATCATATGGCTTCTCGGAATGATAGACGACCCTGGCGGTATTGCCCAGCGTATCGCTGATATGAAAGCTCAGGATAATTTGGGTTCTTTTGCCGGATCGTATTCGATCGGCTGCCGTTTTGTCGATACGGGCGATGATCGTCACGGTCTTGCCGCGTCTTCTGCCGGGCGGATGCAATGGTCTCATAGGTGGACAGATTTCCCATGAAGCTGACCAGCACCGCGACGGATGCCAGGATCAGGATCAATATAACAATATGTGATTTCTTCATAAGTGCAAAGTTAGATCGCAAAGCCTCACCTACACTTTTTTGAACACGACAATCCCGTTATGCCCTCCAAATCCAAAGGTATTGCTCATGGCGACCTCCACCCGCCGCTCCTGCGCCTCACCCAGCACGATATTCATCCCGGACGGGACGGCCGGATCCAGCTGCCGGGTATTGATCGTCGGCGGGATGACCCCTTCCCGGATCGCATACAGACAGGCAATGGCTTCGATCGCCCCGGCGGCGCCCAGTAAATGCCCCGTCATGGACTTGGTCGCGCTGATGACCAGGCGATCCGGCGCCGGTCCAAAAAGGCGCGTGACCGCCTGAAGTTCGCTTACATCTCCCACCGGAGTGGAGGTGGCATGTACATTGAGATAATCCACGTCCTCCTTATTCAACGCCCGCATCCTTCAGTGCGTCCTGCATGGCCCGCAAGGCGCCGGCCCCTTCGGGGTGTGGCGCCGTCATATGATATGCGTCGGCGGTCATGGCCGCTCCGGCCAACTCGGCATAAATCCGTGCGCCGCGGGCCTTCGCATGCTCATACTCCTCCAGGACCAGCGCCGCCGGCCCCTTCCCCCATCACAAAACCATCCCGATCGACATCAAAGGGTCGCGAAGCGCCCTGCGGATCATCATTGCGCGTCGACAAAGCCTTCATGGAATTGAAGCCGCCGATGCTTGCCTCCGTCACCGGCGCCTCCGAACCGCCGGCCACAATGACCTTCGCCTTGCCCAGCCGGATATAGTTCAGCGCATCCATCAGGGCGGTGTTCGATGTGGAACAGGCCGATACCGTCGCATAATTGATACCCATCAGCCGGTATTTCATCGAGATCAGGCCCGGCGCCATATTGGAGATCAGCTTGGGAACAAAGAAAGGACTGAACCGCGGCGTTCCATCCCCGTCCGCATACTCTTCCACCTGCTGCTCGAACGTCTCCATCCCGCCCTGACCCGAACCCAAGATCACCCCGATGTCAAACGGGTCCATCGATGGGATGTCCAGCCCGGAATCTTTAATCGCCTGATCCGCCGCAACCAGCGCATACTGCGTGAACAGGTCGGTCCGCTTTAGCTCATTCCGGTCAAGCAGCGGGCTGGGATCGAAACCTTTGACCTCACAGGCAAAACGTCGTCTTGAAAACGCCGGATCGAAATGGGTGATCGGCCCCGCGCCGCTGCGACCCGGCAACGAGCCCTCCCAGAAAGTTCCCGGATCATTTCCCAACGGTGTGACCGCCCCGATACCTGTTACGACTACTTTTTCATATCATACGCAATAAAATTCGTAAAATTAAGCACATTCACCGCATGTACCTGAAAAAGGAACTAACTTTGTCTGTTCATCATGACAGATCTATCCCGTTCGACCCCAACGGACCCAGTAAC
Source organism: uncultured Chitinophagaceae bacterium (assembly GCA_963846405.1). GTDB lineage: Bacteria > Bacteroidota > Bacteroidia > Chitinophagales > Chitinophagaceae > Puia. The sequence goes on from CAWJVU010000005.1 coordinate 65,479, forward strand.
CCCAAAAACAACATCTTCGGCTTACCCTTCCGGGAAGAAGAATCCCGGCTGGTCATTTTGCCCGTTCCCTGGGAAGTAACGGTCAGCTACGGGGCGGGCACCGCCCGTGCCGCGGAACATGTTTTCCATGCCAGCATGCAGGTGGACCTCTTCGATGCAGAAACAGACGATGCCTGGCGAAAAGGCATCTATATGCGCCAGCCCGACAAGAAGATCCTGATGAAGAGCGATTACCTTCGAAAAGAAGCCGAGCTCTATATCAACTATACCTCGAAAGGCGAAATGCTGGAGAAGAACAGCTTCATGTGCAAATCGCTGAAGGAGATCAATGAAGGCAGCGCCTGATCTGAACAACTGGGTATACGAACAGACCCGGTCCCTGCTGGATGCCGGCAAACTCGTCGCGCTGCTGGGCGGCGATCATAGCACTCCGCTTGGTTATTTCAAAGCGATCGCCGAAAGACACGGCGATTTTGGCATCCTGCAGATCGATGCCCACTGCGACCTGCGAAAATCTTATGAGAACTTTGTCTACAGTCATGCCAGCGTCATGTACAACGCCCTGCAGGAAACTCCGCAGTTGACAAAGGCTCGTCCAGGTCGGTGTCCGCGACTATTGCCTGGAAGAGTGGGACTATATCCGCAACAGCAATTACCAGGTGATCACCTGTTTCGACAAGGATATCCAGGAACGGATGTTCGAAGGCCAAAGCTGGAAACAGATCGCCGACGAGATCGTCAGCCAGCTCCCGCACAATGTATATATCAGCTTTGACATCGACGGACTGGACCCGAAACTCTGTCCCCATACCGGTACCCCCGTGCCGGGTGGCTTTGAGATCGAACAGGTCTTCTACCTGGTCCGCCAGATCATCCGCAGCGGACGCAAATTCATCGGCTTCGACCTCGTCGAAATCGGCATCGCCGAAACGGAATGGGACTCCAATGTCGGCGCCCGCATCTTATGGAAACTTTGTAATTTGCTGATCGCCAACAACGCCTGATCAGCCATGAAGTATCAGTATGTAGTCATCCTCAAGAAAGAGCGGCGAGCGGGCCGATCTGATCTGCTGAGTATTCTGCTTTGCTTCTGCTCCGCGGTCATTTTCTGCGGTACACCCGCTCAAAAAGCGATCACCCGCAATCTCTATTCTTTATGCTCTTGCTGCGCTCTATCCTGGCCGGGCTTGCTGTACCATATCGCTATTCGCCGCCATCGCGAGAAAACCAGTCCGATATAAATACCTGATCCTGCTGACCGCGCCTGGGCTGGTTTGGCATGCCGCTCATGCCCTGGATCGGCATTGATCTTCCTCGCTGCTGGCCTTTCTGGAGCACCAGACCAAACGTCCCCTGGAGATCGGATTCGACCGCGACCGGGTCGTTATCAATACGCTGATCCGGCAACAGCACGACTGGTCGGTCTTCAACAATGTCGTGCTCAGAGACGGGCTCCTCACCCTCGATTTCAAGAATAACCGCCTGCTGCAGAAAGAAATAGCCGACGATGATGCCGAGGACGATGACGTGGACGAGGAAGAATTCAACGCGTATTGCCGGGACCGGCTCACCTCCGCTTAAATCTTGAATTCGCCAAACTCGAACAAATTCACGAATTTTGCAGGCACTATATTTGAAATTGATGCAATCGTCGCCATTCATTTTATACTCCGACGGAAAAGGAAATATCTTCGAAGACACTTCACTTTATGTGACCGGCCGTAGCGGCTGGGACGCCCTCCCTGTGCCTCCCGACGAGTGGATCGCGCTGCCCGAAGGGGGTTCCCTGTATGAGCTGCCGGGCAGGAGAGGGATCGGTATCGACGTCGGGACCGGGCAGATGCGGCTTTGCGAAAAAGGCTGGGCCGTAGCCGCCTTTATCCCGCCCGCGCATACCGGGCTCTACCTCGCCGCCTACGAGACGGAAGCGAATGCCCCCACCCTGCCGCTTTTCTGTTATACCGCCGCCGGCTGGCTGGATTCCAAATTCTACGTCCCGGCGGTCCGGATCGAGCAGGACATCCGCCAGGACTGCGCCGGTTATGACTGGGATATCATCAATGCCGGTGTCGATGCACTCCTGTCAGCCTACCCGCATAACAGGCTGGTAAAGCATCTCGCAAACAACTGCTGCCTGACCTATCATTGCCCCGCCGCCCGTAACTTCTTCATGGGTCGCTGGGAATGCCCGATTCCCTCCTCACCGGCCTGCAATGCCAACTGTATCGGGTGCATCTCTTTTCAACCGCAGGAAGAGAATATTCCATCCACCCAGGACCGCCTGACCTTCAAACCGACGGCCGAAGAGATCGTCGAATTCACCGTCCCCCACCTGGAATCGGCCCCTTTCCCTATCGTGAGTTTCGGGCAGGGTTGTGAAGGTGAACCACTGCTGATGTGGGAAACGCTGGCCGAAGCCATCCTCGCCATGCGCCGGCATACCAGCCGCGGCAGCATTAACATCAACACCAACGGCAGCCGGCCTGAAGCGGTTCGGGTGCTGTGCGAAGCCGGCCTGGACTCCATCCGCGTAAGCCTTAATTCGGCGCGGCCTTCCATCTATACCGCCTATTACCGCCCCAATAATTATACATTCGACGATATCGTGGAAAGCCTCAAAGTCGTCCGTGGCTACGGAGGTTGGGCATCCATCAACTATTTCGTTTTCCCCGGCATGACCGACAGCGTGGAAGAATACGAAGCGCTGCGCCGGTTGATCCGCGAGACCGGCCTGACCATGATCCAGTGGCGGAATTTTAATATCGACCCCGACTGGTACCTCGGCAGGATCGGCGTGACCGATACCGGCGAATTCCTGGGCGTCCGGCAACTGATGGACCTGATCCGCGAGGAGTTCCCCACCTCCGGTTCGGCTATTTCAATCCGCCGATCGAACGCATCCGCGGCCGCTTCGAACAAGATTTCGCGCATTGAACGCCTGTCCGCCGGGCATGCCGCCCCCGTTTTGGCATCCCAATTGCATCACCGTCTGATATGAAGAAGAAACATGTGATCACCATTGCCGCGCTGACTGCTATCGCAGCCGCTACTGCTATCTTTCTCATCGAAAGAAAAAAGCGCGAAAGCCGGAAGGCATTTATCGCCAATGCGGGCTACGAAACCGCATACGACGTCCATTACCCGATACGCTATGGGCGCAGCCGGAGCAAGGCCGCTAAAAATTAACGTTTTATCAGGAATCACCGGGACAATTTGAGCGCAAGCCACTGCGTTAATCCCCAATAATTTGGTAAATTCGTGGCAGCTATCATGGCAGACACGTTCGAATCGCGGAAAAATATTAGAGCCACCGGCTATACAGCGGGCTTATGCACCCTGCTGTTGATCATTTTGCTCTATGTCAGCTGGACCCTCCCTGCCGAGCCGCCAAAACCGCTGGAGGAAGGCATCGAGGTGAACCTCGGCAACAGCGATAAGGGAATGGGGACCAATCAGCCTTATTTGCCGGGCAAACCGGCGGCCGAAGACAAAGAGAAATACACCCCACCCAAACAGGCTGTTGTAGAAAAGCAGCCGGTGAAGGACGTCGAAACAGATGACAATAACAAGGAAGATGCCCCCGTCGTGAAGCACCCGCCTGTCACCAAACCCGATGCGACCAAGCTGCCCGACAAGGACATTACAAAAAAAACCGTCAAGCCGGTTAAACAACCGGAGATCATGCCGGTTAAACCCGTCGTCAAACATCCCAAGGCCCTCATGGGCACCGTAAGCGGTACCGGCAACGGCGGCAACGACGCGGACGACTTCAAGCCAGGCGGCAACCAGGGCGTTGCGGGCGGTCATGGCGACCAGGGCGCACCAGGCGGCAACCCGAATTCCAACAACTATACCGGCGGCGGTCATGGGAACGGGGGATTGGTTCCAATCGGCGGTCTTTCAGGAAGGCACATTGTCAGCCAACCCAGTTTTACGGATGACTTTAACCAAAATGCTACGATTGTGCTGAACCTTCATGTTGACGAAAACGGGAATGTGATCAGTGCGGAATACAATATGAGGGGATCCACCACCTCCGATGGAAACCTGATCGAAATTGCCAAAAGAAAGGTGAAACAGGTGAAGTTCAATGCCACCGGACAGGAATCCTTCGGCGGGGTAATTTGCAATTTACGGATTCACTAATTTCCGCATGGATTACGCACAAACACTGGACTATCTGTTCAGCAAACTTCCGATGTACAGCCGGGTCGGCGCCGCCGCCTATCGTGAAGACCTCACCAATACGATCCACCTTCTCGAATCCATCAACAATCCCGAACGCCGTTTCCGGTCCGTTCATATCGCCGGTACCAACGGCAAAGGCTCCACCAGCCACATGCTCGCCGCCATTTTCCAGGAAGCGGGGTACAAGACCGGTCTCTATACCTCCCCCCATCTGAAAGATTTTCGCGAGCGGATCCGCATCAACGGGAAGATGATCGACGAAGCCGCTGTCGTCGATTTTGTAGATCGCATCCGGCCGGTGTCGGAAAGTTTTGATCCCTCCTTTTTCGAAGTGACGGTCGCCATGGCCTTTGACTATTTTGCGCGAAACAACGTCGATATCGCCATCGTTGAAGTCGGGCTCGGCGGCCGCCTTGACAGCACCAATGTCATCACCCCCGATCTCTCGGTCATCACCAATATCAGCTACGACCATATGAATCTCCTCGGAGACACCCTGACCGCGATCGCTGCCGAAAAGGCCGGCATCATCAAACATCAGGTTCCCGTCGTTATCGGCGAACACCAACCCGAGACCGCACCGGTCTTCGAACAAAAGGCCACCTGCGAGAACGCTTCACTCTCCTTCGCGGATCATCACCACTATGTCACCGACTGGAAATACGGCCGCCACAGCCTGGATGTCGAGATCGCAACCAGCCCGGTCGCCACGGGCGTAGATTGGTATACGCTCGATCTGGCCGGCATCTACCAGACCCGCAACCTCCTGACCGTGCTGGAATCCGTGCACCGGCTGCGCGGCCTCGGCTGGCAGCTGGAGCCGCAGGTCGTTCATCGCGCCCTGCGCCAGGTCAAAAAGCTCACGGGTCTTCACGGCCGATGGGAGATCATCCACGAACATCCTGACATCGTCCTGGACGTCGCGCACAACGAAGACGGGATCCGCCAGCTGCTGCGCCAGATAGAGGTCACCGACCATGAAGAACTACATCTCGTCGTGGGATTTGTAAACGATAAAGCGATCGACAAGCTGCTGAGCTTGCTGCCGCAGGAAGCCAACTACTATTTCACCCGCGCCCGGATCCCCCGCGCGCTGCCGCAGGAAGAGCTGGCAGCACAGGCCGGCCTTCGCCGGTCTCAAAGGACATTCCTATCCAACCGTAGCGGAAGCGCTCCAGGCTGCACGGGCAGCGGCCAAGGCCAAAGACCTCATCGTCGTCTGCGGCAGCATCTTCGTTGTCGCGGAGGTATGAAGCGATCCTATTCCGTTCGAAGATTATCCACCGGATTGGCGCGGGCCGCCCGCAACGCCTGCACCCCTATTGTAATGTAGGCGATACCCAATGCCGTCATCGCCGTCAGCCCAAAAGTCGCCCAACCGATATCGGTCCGATAGGCGAAGTTCTGCAGCCACTTGTTCATAAAGTACCAGGCCAGCGGCGAAGCCACCAGCGCCGCCACTACCACCATCGGCAGGAAGCCGCCGGTCAGCAACCCGACGATCTCCATCCCGGAAGCTCCCAGCACCCTGCGGATGCCGATCTCTTTTAGGCGGTTGGCGGCCGCAAGCGCAGCCAACCCGAATAGCCCCAGGCAAGCCAGGAAGATGGATATCCCGCCGGCACAGGCGATGATATTACCCCATCTCGTTTCGGAGCGGTAGAAATTGTCGAAGTCTGCATCGAGGAAGCTGTACTCAAAAGGCAGTTCAGGTGCGATCCGCCGCCACGCGGCGCCGAGCGTCTCAATCGTCGGTCTGGGATCGCCGCCCCGGAAATGCACATAGGCGTACCCGGGGTCGAACTGCGCAGGCATCGTAAACATCTGATTCCTCACCTTGCGGGTAAGGGCTTCGAAATTGAAATCACCGGTCACGCCGATGATGGTCTTGTATTGAGTATGGTGACCATCCATAAATCTGCTTGCCGATGGCCGCCTCCGGTGTCAACCCGTACTCCCTTCTGACCAGCGTCTCGTTGACGATGACATTGCCTACGGTATCGGAACGGATGGCGGGATTGAAATTCCGGCCCGCCAGCAATCGCATGCCCATCACCGGAATAAAACCTGCCTCCACCGGATATTCGATGACGCCATCCATCGTCCCGCCGAAGTCATACATGTCACCCATCTGACCCCAATCCCCAATCTTTATCTCCGATGCCGTAATTCCCATGACCGAACGATCGGCCGCCAACGCCTGTTTAAGCCGGGAAAAAGTCTGCAGCGGATCGACATCCCGGAGCCGGACGGCGATCGTATTTTCCTTGATCAAACCCAGGTCCTTCGATCGCATATAAGTTTACCTGTCTGAGAATGATCACCGTACTGGTCATCAACCCGATGGAAAGGACGAATTGCACCGTCACCAGCCCGCGCGTAAAATAATTGGAGCCTCCCAGTTTGACCCGCGATCTCAGCACCTGGATGGGCTGGAAGCCCGACAGTACGAGCGCGGGATAGAGACCCGCTACCAGGCCCACCGTCACCGTGACCCCGGCCAGCATCCAGCCCAGCTGGGGGTGCCTGACAAAAGAAAGCTCCATCGGCCGGCCCGATAGCTGAACGAACCAGGGCAACAGGATATAGGCCAGCAAAAGGCCGGCCGCCGCGGAGATCACACTCAATACCATCGACTCCATGAGGAACTGTATGATCAGCTGCCGCCGCAGGCCGCCGACCACCTTGCGGACCCCGATCTCCTTCGCCCGCCCGGCACTCCGCGCGATCGCCAGCGTCGTGAAATTGATGGCGGCGATCAGCAGGATCCCCACCGCGATGCTCAGCAGGATCCAGATATTTTTTGGGTCGGTGGTCGCCTCCGGAGGACCCGCGTCGACCACGGAATCGGTATGGATGCGGGCGAGCGGCTCCAGTTGGAAACGGGCCAGTATCTTTTTGTCCTTGCGCCAGGCTTGCTCCTCATCCGGAAAATAACGCCAGCGAAAATTGCAGCAGGCGGTCCGGGTCATCGGCCAGCTTGCTTCCCGGCCGTAACAGCACATAGGTGTTGTCGCCGAAGGTCATGTGCCAGCCGTTCCTCGCCCGCACCCGGTTTGAATCTGTCAATAAGAGATAATCGAAGCTGCCCATGAGATCAAACCCGATACTGCTGGTCGCGGGCATATCCGCGGCCACCGCGCTGACGGTAAACGGCTTGAACACGGTGTCAAATTTGATCTGCACGGTCTTGCCCACGACATCGGCAGTACCGAATAGCTGCAGGGCCTTGCTGCGCGTCAGGACGATGGAATACGGGTCCTTTAACACCTCCTGTGTGCTTCCCGATAGTAATGGAAAGGAAAAGACGGAGAAAAACCCGGTGTCGGCAAAAGACAGGCGCAACCGTACGGCGTCGCCGGCACCCTTCATCAAGCGTTCATGCGCCGGTGTGACCCGCACCGCCGCCTCCACGTCGGGAAAGTCCTTCCGGAATGCAGGAGCCGCCGGCATTCCAAGCCCCGCATCGCCACCCTCCCGCCCATCGTCCATCGTGAACATTTCGTTGACGCGATAAATCCGCGCCGCCTTTTCATGCCAGCTGTCAAAATTGAATTCGCTGACGGCAAACAACAAAATAAGACTGAAACAGGCCAGTCCCAGCGAAAGCCCGGAAAGATTGATAAAGGTTAGGACCTTTTGCTTGGCCAGGTTGCGGAGGGCGATGCGCAGGAATTGACGGAGCATGTGGAGTGTTTTATAACCTCCATCGAACAAAATGCCAAGTTAGTATCACATTGATAACCAACCTCCGCCGCGCGAACGGTTTTCCAATGCGTTCGTATACGGACAGTCACTGTCCGGCAGCAGCCATCACTATTGCCAATAACCCAGTCGTTGAAAGGCATAAAAGAAAGCTGCCATATGCATGCTTTGCACCACGCCGTTCTCCCGCAAAAGCTGCGTCAGCTCTTCATAGGTGTACAGACATACTTCGATCTCCTCATTCGGATCCAGCTTCTGCTGCTGCTCGAGCCTGCCACCCCTCGCGAGATAAAGATGCGCCCAATTGCTGTTGGTCGAAGGATTAGCGGAGACCTTGCCCAGGAATTCGACCGATTCAAATACATAGCCCGTCTCTTCCAGCAGTTCCCGCCGCAGCGCCGCCTCCAGCGAAGCGTCTGCCGGATCTACACAACCCCCGGGCAATTCGATACTGGTGACCCCCGCCGCATGGCGGTATTGTCTTTCCAGGATGAACTTCCCATCCATCGTCAGCGCCACCGCCATTACCCAGTCGGGGAATTCATACACATAATACGGCGAGACGATTTTGCCTTCCGGCGTCTCGCAGGTATCGGCACGCAGCGTAAGCCAATTGTCTGTAAATAGATATTTTGATGATAAAGTCTTCCAGCGCAGATCTTTCATCGGATAGGATTACCATTTATTTCGTTCGCGCAATCCCGTGATATGCGCCACATGGTGCTTGCCATGCCAGGCATACATCCCCAGCACATACCAAAGCGTCATTTCCTTCTGATGCTCGGGATGAAAGACGGTCCGCTCCCAATCCTTCAGCTCCAGGTCGCTGATCAGCGAGTACCAGCGCGTATGAAGCGCATACAGCAGGGTCAGCGAAATATTGATCGGAATTTTCGCCGTGTCGCTTAGATTCGCCCACGCCGCCTGGTCATAAGGACGAATGGTCGGATTCTCCTCCGTCAGCCCCAGCTTGAACCGGCAGTAAGCATTCATATGACTGTCCGCGACATGATGCACCACCTGCTGCACCGTCCAGCCCCCTTCGCGGTAAGGCGTTTGCAGCTGCGCCTCATCCAGGTTGATGACGGCATTTTCCAGCAACTGCGGCAGGAATTTGATGTCGTTAAGCCACTCTTCTTTCTGTTGCGTGGAAAAAGGTCGGGTTTCGTACTGCCCGATGGGATAGCGAAGATCGGTAGACGTTATATTCATGGTTTTGGTATTCAGTTCTCCGGCCGCAGTGCTCCGGTCTCAAAGCGTGCCCCGTCATTTGGATAAAGACATCCTCCAGGTTGGCCGCTTTCATCTCCTTCGGCCGCTCAAACCCCGTCGCCACCAGGTTGTCGATCAGCTTGTCCGGCGTCTCCATCGCGATGATCTTCCCTGAATCGATGATCGCCACCCGGTCACACAAGACCTCCGCCTCATCCATATAATGGGTGGTAATGATGACCGTCGTGCCCTTTTCCCGGATCTCCTGGATCAATTCCCACAGATTTCGCCGCGCCTGCGGATCAAGACCCGTGGTCGGCTCATCCAGGAAGATGATCCGCGGCTGGTTGATCAGTGTCGTGGCGATCGAGAACCGTTGTTTCTGCCCGCCGCTCAGTTCTTTGTATTTGGATTTCGCTTTATCGCGGAGATTGACGGTATCCAGCAGTTCCAGCGGCTTGACCGGCTGATTGTAAAGCCCCCCGAAAAGCTCGATAAGTTCCGTCAGCGTCAGCCCGGGATAATACCCGGAAGTTTGGAGCTGCACGCCGATGATCTTTTTGATCTCTCCCGGCTCCTTGTCGAGATCCAATCCGTCGACAATGACCTTCCCGCTGGTCTTCTCCCGTAACGTTTCGATGATCTCCAGTGTAGTGGATTTACCTGCGCCGTTCGGCCCCAGCAGCCCGAAGATCTCTCCCTCCCGGACCTCAAAGCTGATCCCTTTGACTGCCTGGAAATTGCCGTAATTCTTGGTCAGCTGCCTGACGGAAATAATGATCTTCTCTGTCATGGAAAGCAAGTTACGGAAAGTCTCTTCCCCCTCATTTCACAAAAATCTGGGTAAAATAGATCATGCCGTTCGCCGCCTCCGCTACCCCGATGCCCGTCAGCCGGAAATCGCCCATGATATTGCGGCGGTGCCCGGGACTGTGCAGCCAGCCATCCACCACTTCCCTGGCATCCATCGGTCCCGAAGCGACATTCTCCGCCGCGACATGCAGCTTCCCAGCTGCCCTTTGATCATGTCGATCCGCTGCCGGAAACCGTCATGGCCAAAAGGGCTTTTTCCCGTCAGCATATCCCGGCTATGGCCGAGCGCCACGGAAGAGATATAGGAATTGGCCTGCAAGGCCGGCAGACCCTTCGACCGGCGAAATTCGTTGACAAAAAACAGGATCTCCCGGGAAATGTCGCGGTGGCTCGATAGCAGGCGATGGGTGCCGGCAAAAGCGAGCAGTGACGCCTTGGCGTGCCGCAAACGTCAAACCACCCAAAAATCAGCAAGAAAAGAAAAAATCGAATAAGCATATACCCCACGGAAAAGTACACGTTTCGTGCCAGCTTCTCCTTACCCCTTGTTAAGAAAACCCTCCAGTTCCTCCATCATCAACCGGCTGCCGATAAAGAAAGGGCTCCGCTGGTGCAGCTCGGTTGGCTGGATATCCAGGATCCGCTGCCGGCCATCCGTCGCCTTTGCCACCCGCCACCTCCACGATAAAGGCGAACGGATTGCATTCATACAACAACCGCAGCTTGCCCTTCGGCCGGCTGACCGTCGCCGGGTACATAAAGATTCCTCCCTTGATCAGGTTCCGGTGAACATCCGAGACCATGCTGCCGATATATCGCTGCGTATAGGGGCCGCCATTGTCCTTGTTCTTTTTCTGACAAGTGTCGATATACGCCTTTACTCCGTCGTCATATTGAAAAAAGCTTCCGTGATTGACCGAATAGATCTTCCCGGATTCCGGACATTTGATATTGGGATGGCTTAGCGTGAACTCTCCGATCGACGGATCAAGCGTAAACCCATTGACCCCTCGCCGCGTGGCATAGACCATCATCGTCGAAGACCCGTAAATAATATATCCCGCAGCCACCTGCTTGTCCCCCGGCTGAAGAAAGTCCTCCCTCCTGCAGGGGCCCCCGCGCTCGCTCATCCGACGATAAACCCCGAAGATCGTGCCGATCGAGACGTTGACATCGATATTGCCGCTCCCATCCAGCGGATCGAACAGACAGACATATTTCGAGTTGTTGCTGATCTCATCATCAAAGACGACAAAATCATCCAACTCCTCGCTGCCGATCCCCGCACAACTGATCCCATGCCGCAAGACACCCATGAGCTGGTTGTTCGCAAAAATATCCAGCTTCTTGACATCCTCACCCTGCACATTGACCGAGCCGGCATCACCCAGGATATCGACCAGTCCTGCTTTATTGACCTCCACATTGACCCGCTTGGCAGCCAAACCGATATCCCGGAGCAGATTGCTCAATTCGCCCGTGGCGTTGGGGAACATCCGAAGCTGCTGAAGCGTAAACTCGTCAAGCGTAAGTACTTTCCGATTGATATTCATATGGGCTTTTCGTTTACCCGCAAAAGTAAGTGGATCGGCCGATATGATTATATTTGCGCGATGAACATTTTCAAATTCGGCGGGGCAAGCGTCAACACCGTGGAACGGATCCAGCGATTGCCCGCCATCCTTCGTTCGTACCGGGAGGAACCCCTGCTCGTCGTCGTATCGGCGATGGGGAAAACCACCAACGCCCTGGAGAAAGTAGCGGAAGCTTTTTATAACGGCGCCCGGGAGGAAGCCCTGCGTCTCTTCAGCCAGATCAGGGACAATCACCTTACCACCGCCAAATACCTGCTGGTGCATAACTACCTGGCGGCGGAAGCCCAGCTGAAAGAATTCTTCACCGAGATCGAATGGCTGCTCCACGACAAGCCCGTGAAAGATTACGATTACTATTATGACCAGATCGTCTGTATCGGCGAGTTGCTGTCCACCTCGATCGTCAGCGCCTATCTCGCCGAATCCGGGATCGGCAACCAATGGATCGACGTCCGCGATATCTTCCGCACCGATGCCAATTTCCGCGACGCCGCCATTGACTGGGATTACTCCGAACAACAGGTCCGCGAACAGGTACTGCCGCTCTTCGAAACCGAGAAGATGGTCGTGACCCAGGGATTTATCGGCGCCACTTCGGATAACGAAAGCACGACGCTGGGCCGCGAAGGCAGCGACTATACCGCCGCCGTTTTTGCCGCCATGACTGGGCGCCGAAAGCCTGACCATCTGGAAAGACGTCGAAGGCGTCATGAATGCGGACCCGCGAGCAATTTCCCGACGCCGTCATCCTGGGCGAGCTCAACTATGACGAGGTCATCGAAATGGCTTATTACGGCGCACAGGTCATCCACCCCAAAGACCATCAAACCGCTCCAGAACAATGACATCCCCCTTTATGTAAAATGCTTCCTCGACCCTTCGCTGCCCGGAACCGTCATCCACAACCAGATCCGTCAAACAGCCTTCCGCCGATCATCGTACTGAAACAGGATCAGGTGCTGTTGCACCTGCATTCGAAAGATTTTTCATTCGTGGGGGAAACGGGCGCGGAACGGCTTTATCACCTGTTCGGCCGGATCCGGATCAAACCTAACCTGATCCAAACCGGCGCCGTCAGCCTCCAGGTCTGCCTGGATGACCGCATCGACAAGATCGAAAAGCTGGCGCTTGCCGCCGCGGAATTCTTTGACGTGCAGGTGGAACGTGGCCTAACCCTGCTGACGATCCGGCATTATAATGAAGAAAGTTTGCGAAGACTGACCGCGGGTAGAACGGAGGTGTTGAGACAGCAGACGAGGGAAACGGTCCAAATATTAATGCGTTAATCAGCCCCAACCATTACGGTCTGCTTGAGCTTCATCGCCACGCGTATACCTCCACGCGTCGCGGGGGCCCATTGCGGCATCCCCAGGAAAGCATCCTCGATTTTCTCGTTCATCCCGTCATTCCCGCCGCGGATCGCCTGCGCATAAACCAGCTTGCCGGATCGAGTCGATCACATACTCCACCATGACAAACGCCTTGGACTGCCCTGCCAGGTCCTTGACGCTTTCCTTACACAGTTTATTGAGAAAAACCTGGAATGCAGGATTGCCGCCGGGATATTCGGGCAATTTATCGACCGCCGTAGCCAACTGGTTCTCGGGGATTGGATCGACCCGCTCCGGCCGGGTACGCACCGGTTTTTTGCGCGCTGCCGGATCCGCCACCGGCGACAGATTGGGCACCTTTACGAATGCTTCGGTCTGTGCGCCCTCTTCGGTCACATACTCCCCTTTCCCGTTCACCAGCACAAAAGGCACCTCCCGGTACTTCTCGAAATAATAAAACGCACTCCGCATGCTGCGCGCAAATGGCGCATATTCCGAAAACGTCTGCAGATATTTATTCAGATATTCGACGCTTCGCGGATTGTCGAAGTTCACCGGGAAAATATGTACGGGGATAAAATCCTCGCCCAGGTCCTTGGCATGGACCGCCAAGACATACAATTCTTCGATCTGGCCATCCGTGATCGGAATACAGCCCGTCGTCACACAGCTCCCGTGAATATAGATATCCCCGCCCGGCTGGATGCTGTCGCTAAGAATATGATCTGAGGCATTGGGATAATTCAGCCCCAGGGCAAAATGATATTCGCTCTTTGGATTGAACTCGTTGATATAGTAAAAACCTTCCGGAACCTGGTAGTCCCCGGCCATTCTTTTGGGCCCGAGGGTCCCCGCCAGCGCACAGATTTTATACGTCTTAAACAGCTGATACCGCTCTTCCTTGCTATTCTTCACCCAGACCTCCAACTCGCTGTCGTATTTAAAGGAGCGGATATATACATAACGGGCCGGCCAGACGAGCCCCTTCTCCCGGAACTGCTTCATGAGGGTGTCCTCTTTGCGGTTCATCAGGTCCATGACCCTCGGGATGGATCGTTGATAATCGATAAAATGAAAAGATGAAACGGCATTCTGGGCAGATAGAGTACCGGCGGATAATATACCTGTGACAAGGATCAGGGCTCCAAAAAAGGTTGAAAGACGCATAGTTAGCACACCCACAAGAAACAAAAAACCTGCCATATTTAGTATAGCGGACCTCAAATAATCGCCTATTTTTTGGGGTAAGTCCTATAGATTGCCCCTGGCGGACTGCTCGCGCTCAATCGCCTCAAAAAGAGCCTTGAAATTCCCCTTCCCAAAACTTTGCGCGCCCTTTCGCTGGATGATCTCGAAGAACAAGGTTGGCCGGTCTTCCACCGGCTTGGTAAAGATCTGCAGCAGGTAGCCTTCATCATCCCGGTCGACCAGGATTCCAAGCTCTTCCAGCGGCTCGATATCCTCATCGATCTTCCCGACCCGGCTGATCAGATCCCGGTAATAGGAAGAAGGTACCTTCAGAAATTCCACTCCTCTGTCCTGAAGTTGGGTAACCGTCTCCACGATATTGGCGGTAGCCATCGCCACATGCTGGACGCCCTCCCCCTGATAAAATTCCAGGTATTCTTCCACCTGCGATTTCTTTTTTCCCTCCGCGGGCTCGTTAATGGGGAATTTTACAAACCCGTTCCCATTACTCATCACTTTACTCATTAGCGCGGAATATTCCGTGGAAATATCGTTGTCGTCAAACGAGAGAATATTCCGGAACCCCATGACATCGGCATAGAAACGGACCCAGGGATCCATCTGATTCCACCCTACATTCCCGACACAATGATCCACATACAGTAACCCGGCCGGCGGGGGATTATAAGCCGGCTTCCACTCCCGGAACCCGGGCATGAACGCTCCCTGATAATTTTTTCGCTCGATAAACAGATGAACGGTATCCCCGTACGTATGGATACCGCTTAGCGTTACTTCTCCGGATTTGTCGCTTAGCATGATCGGCTCCAGATAGCTCCTGCCGCCCCGCGCGGTCGTCTCCTTCCACGCACTGGTAGCATCATCCACCCGCAACGCAATCGCTTTCACCCCATCCCCATGACGATGGACATGGTCTGCGACACGATGATCCGGCCGAAGCGCCGTCGTAAAAACAAATGTTAGTTTATGCTGACGCACTGCGTAGCTTACCGTCTCCCGGTTCCCCGTCTCCGGACCGCAATAGGCGATGGGCTGAAATCCGAAGGCGGACCGGTAATAGTAAGCGGCTTGTTTGGCATTGCCGACATAGAACTCCACATAGTCAGTCCCCTGTAGCGGCAGAAAATCGTTATCGGCACCATGCGGCGCGCGGATATTGGTGGCGGCGGTACCAGGCATATAATTTGACGTTTAGATTTTTTTTAAAAAAGAACACGGTTCGTGACGCTGTCGGGAACTAAGCCAACGCATTGGCACGGGCAAGCGCTTCCTGGAAGAAAAAATGGTTCAACCGCTTGTCGCCGAAAATTTTATGGGAGTAGTCGGGCCTCATCTCTTGAAAATAAAGGTACCCAATATTTTCCGAAAAGTCCAATCGAAAACGAGTTTTCCTCTATCTTCGGTCAAATATACGGACATGGTAAAAGCGGGCATTCTAGGCGGAGGACAATTAGGGCGAATGTTGTTGCAGGCAGCCGCGAATTATCCCGTAGAAACCTGGGTTTTGGAAGAAGATGAGAACTGCCCGGCCGCCCATCTTTGCCATCACTTTGTCAAGGGAGATATCCGAAATTTCGACGATGTATATGCGTTCGGTAAAGACCTCCAGGCGATTACCATCGAGATCGAATCCGTCAATGTCGACGCCCTGGAGAAGCTCGAAGCCGAAGGCGTCAGGATCTATCCCCGGCCCGCTGCCATCCGCACGATCAACAACAAGATCACCCAGAAGCGATTCTATACCGAACATGGAATCCCTACCGCGGAATTCATCGTGACCGACAACCTCCAGGCGCTTCGTGACCGGGCCGATTTTCTTCCGGCCGTGCACAAGGTAGGCGCCGGCGGCTATGACGGTCGCGGCGTCCGGATCATCGCGACAAAGGAGGATATCGACAAGGGTTTCGATACCCCGGCCGTGCTGGAAAAGATGATCACCATCGACAAAGAGATCGCCCAGATCATCGCGATCAACACCAAGGGCGAATGCGCCCTTTATCCACCGGTCGACATGGTCTTTGACTCCCGGCTCAACCTGCTGGACTATCAGATCTGCCCGGCCGATCTGCCCCAAAACGTCCTTTGGAAGATCGAAGCCATCTCGCTTCGCGTGGTGAAAGAACTGAAAAGCCCGGGCATTTACGCCGTCGAGCTCTTTGTCACCCGTCAGGGTGACGTTTATGTCAACGAGACCGCGCCCCGCGTCCACAACAGCGGCCACCACACGATCGAAGCCAATTACAGTTCCCAGTTCGACATGCTCTGGCGCGTGATCCTCGGCTACCCCCTCGGCAATACCGAACTGATCCTGCCCGGGGCCATCGTCAACCTCCTTGGGTCCGAGGGCTGCGAAGGTGAAGCGCAATATGAGGGACTGGATGAGGTGCTCCAGATGGACAATGTTTTTGTGCACATTTATGGCAAAGCCGATACCAAGGCAGGCCGGAAAATGGGTCATGTTACCATCATCAGCCGGGAGAAACAGGACCTCGTCCACAAGGCACACAAGATCAGGAACACCCTTAAAGTGGTGAGTAAATAAGTTTGTATGAGCACAGCACTGGTAGGTATTATCATGGGCAGCGACAGCGATCTGAGCGTCATGAAAGCTGCGGCGGAAATGCTGGAAGAGCTGGAAGTTCCTTACGAATTGACGGTCGTGTCGGCACATCGGACCCCCCGCCGGATGGTCGAATATGCGAACAGGGCCGTAGACCGCGGCCTCAAAGTCATCGTCGCCGGTGCAGGCGGCGCTGCGCATCTGCCCGGAATGGTCGCTTCTCTCACCCCGCTGCCTGTGATCGGTGTCCCCGTGAAATCGGCCAATTCGATCGATGGAATGGACTCCGTACTGTCTATCCTGCAAATGCCCGGCGGTGTGCCCGTCGCCACGATGGCCCTCAACGGCGCCAAAAATGCCGGAATCTTCGCCGCCCAGATCATTGGCGCATTCGATCCGGCAGTTCGGCAGCGAGTAGCCAATTATAAAGCAAAACTGGAGACCGATGCGCTGGCTAAAGTGTCCGCCCTGCGCGAGGAAGGCTGGCCGAATAATTTCGACCCTGCTACGCCCGATTCTCTTTGAGGGCCTTGGCCACCCGCCCCCTTTTTCCGTACGCCCACCGCCATCTCCCCGGTTTATCAAAAATGTCCTAAATTGTCGATTCATTTTTAATTCTCATCACTATGCTACAATTGGCTTGCCCTTCGTTTCGCCGTACATTCTTGCTTTCTACCCTTGGCCTGCTGACCGGCGCGACCGTCACCCGGGCCCAGCTTCCAAACGATACGATCAGAGATCATCGGACCACGGAAATCTACACGCCGGTCCCGCCGATCGTAACACCCGGCGCCCGGCCGGGTGACGCACCCTCCGACGCGATCGTCCTCTTCAATGGCCAGAACGAAGACGAATGGGTCAAAGTCTCCGACGGTTCCCCGGCCAACTGGATCGTAGCGGATGGCATCCTGACCGTTAACAAAGGCACTGGGAATATCCAGACCAAACGCGCCTTCACCAATTACCAACTCCATGTCGAATACCGCATCCCCGCGGATATCGAAGGTTCGGATCAGGCCCGTGGCAACAGCGGCATTTTCCTCGCCTCAACCGGGAAGGGCGATGACGGCTACGAATTGCAAGTGCTGGACAACTATCACAACCCGACCTATGTCAACGGCCAGGCAGGCAGCATCTACAAACAGGCCGTTCCGCTGGCCAATCCCTGTCGCCCGCCCGGAGAATGGTCGACGTATGACGTGATTTGGACAGCCCCAACCTTCAACGCCGATAGCAGCCTGGCTACGCCGGCGAGGGTCACCGTATTCCTGAACGGCGTGCTGGTCGAGAATAATTTTGTGCTGAAAGGCGTAACCCGCTACATCGGTCTGCCTTACTACAAGGCCCACGGCGCATGCCCGATCAAGTTGCAGGCGCATGGGGATAAAAGCAAGCCGATCAGCTTCCGAAATATCTGGGTAAGACCCGTATAACCGGTATCCGGCCGGCTCGGCCTACAGGTCCTTCTGCAACGCCTCGATCGCGCCCGCAAGGTACACGAGCGGCGCATTCCAGTTGATCGCGATTTCATTGGAGGCATATGCTCCGTCCTGATCCGTATAGGACGTTTCGGGCTCTGAGAAAAGGTAGTGCTGATGATCCTGCTGACCGGGATTGGGGCCGCCGGCCATCAGCCCCGGCACGGGTGGAACGATCCCATCTGCGATCGACGGACGGTGATGCGGATGCATCGTCGAATGCGTTCCAATATCGGTCACCATACAATATCCCGTTGCATTCATCCCCAACAGGTAATTAAGATTGGCCAACGCAGGCTCAAGATATTTTTTGTCCCGGGTTAGCAACCAGGCGTTGATCAGCAGCATCCCCTGATTGGCGGCCACCGAATTACTGCCCCAGACAAAATCGGTTCGCGATTCGCCGATGACCGTATGAAAAGCATTCGATCCGATCTTGTCCAGATAGCGGTCTGCCATCCCGAGTAACCGCTGGCGAATCGTCTCCACGACAGGAGCCCAGCCGGCCGAAAGCGATCGTTGAAAGCGGAGAATTGTATACCCACCCATCATTTGGACATTCGACCAGGAGGGAAGGATCATCGGATTGTCAAGCTGCGCCCTGACCACGTCTCCGTAAGCCGCATCTCCTGTGGTGACGAGCAGCTCCGAAGCCGCCCAGAACCACTCATCTTTAAGGCCGAAGTCTCCGTAAGCACCCGTCGTCACCTGCGGGAGGAACGACTTGTTCATTGCATTCTGATCATAGGCCAGACCGGGATTCCGCTGCGCCCATTTCCACGCCTGCTCCGCCGCCCGCAGACAGGAGTCGGAAAGGCCGGGCAGTGAAGTCCGGAATTGCCGCAACACCCGCGCAGCCTGAGCCATCACCGCTGCAAAGTCGAGCGTGGCGGCCGTCCCTTTCTCGACCACGTACCGCGGAGCCTTTGTCACCCCCGGCATTACCATTCCGTCAAAAACCGCGTTCGTGCATTTATGATAAACTCCGCCGTCGCCCGGGTCCTGCATCGTCAGCATCCACCGTAAATTGTAAAGAACTTCATTCAACAGGTCCGGGACACCCGCCATCGGCGGAATGTTGGTATGCAACGTATCGAAGAACCCGGGGAAATCCTCATAGGCATCGAGCAGCGTGCCCATGGTAATGCCCGAATTGACAATGTATTTGTTATAGTCGCCGGCGTCGTACCACCCACCCGGCGTAGAGATGACTGTGCCGGCCGGACGCAGCGCCGACGCCGCTGAGGGGTGGACCAGTACCATCGTATCCGGATGACCGGCCGGCCGGCTCCACTGCCCCGCATATTCCGGGGTCAGCGCCATCCCCGACCGCTGATAATAATAGCCTTTCACCGCCGCTCTAACCACCGGATACAATACTCCGTCCCCGATCCGAAAGGGATAGGAGGGCTCCATGCCCGGCACCAGCAAAACATAAACTCCCGCTTTTTTCAACCCCGTGAAATCCGCCATCCGGGTAGACATGGAGGAGTTCGTCGAAGCGGTCGACGGCCCCAGCCGGCCCGAGAACGCCGTGTCCCCGCCGCCGGCAGGCACCACAAAGAAGCGGTCTGCCGCCTGCGCCCCGGTTACAATCGCCATTTTCGGCGCCGACGGATAATAACCTACCTGATTGAGATCGATCATCGGGCCCGGCACAACCGATTCGGCCCCGGGTGCCGCCGACGCCGCCCCACCAGCCCCCGGGCTGATCTTCGCCACCCATCCACCGCCGGGCGCCAGGTGCATCGGTAGCTTACTGTCCCGCGTAACCGAAACCGTCAGCGCCTTGTAGTCGGTCCCATCCCGATCCGCATTGACCCCGTCGCGCATGATCGCCGCCTCGTAAGTCCCCGCCGGAAGGAATGACAGATCGAGCGTCAGATCGCGGGCCGACCAGTTTGTCATGGCGCCGATGTACCAATCGTTCCCTTTCCGGCGCGCCAGTACCGCATATTCCCCTACTGAGCCATCCAATGCCCGCGTTTCATCGAACGTTGTCGGCACCCCGGTTATGAACCGGACACTTTCCGGCTCGCGCCTGTAACTGGTCGGATTATCCGACAACATGCCGAACGGCGCCTCATAGACGATATACATCGCCAGTTGATGACAGCGCGTACCCTGACTTTCCGGCTCACTGAAAATAGGCTTGAAATTCTCTTTGTTATAGTTCCGCATCGCCCCCGGCGTATAGTCCAGCGGACCTGCCAGCATCCGGATAAAAGGAATGCTCACATCATACCCCGGGAAATCATCGTTCGACCATTTCTCGTTTTCCATCCCACGCACACCTTCGAAATTCATTACATTTGGATAGGTCCGCTGCAGGCCGGTAGGTTTGTAGGCACCATGGAAATCCAGCATCAAATGGTGGTCCGACGCCTCCCGCGCCGCACGGTAATAAAAGCCGACCATCCGCTGGTCGTCCCGGTTCATGAAATCGACCTTGAACCCCTTGATGCCCATCTGCGAATAACGGGTCATTACCTCCTCCATTTTCTGATCCAGCGGCCGCATGCCGGCCCACAGCCATACCCCAACATTTCGCTGTCTTGCGTATTCTACGATCGCCGGCAGATCGATCCCGGGGACGATCTTCATCAGGTCCGTCGGATCGGACCAGCCCTCATCCAGCAGGATATAACCGATATGGTTATCCGCCGCAAACTCGGTATAGTACTTATACGTATCGGTATTGATTCCCGCCCTGAAATCCACATGCGAGATATTCCAGTCATTCCACCAATCCCAGGCCACTTTGCCCGGTTTGATCCAACCGGTATCCGCAACACGCGATGGCGATGCCAGCCGGTAAACCATATCGTTATTCATCAACTCCCGGTCATGGTCACTGCAGACGACGATCCGCCAGGGATAGGACCGGGTCCCCGCCGTCACCGCGATATAGTCCGCCCGGCGGGTCACCAGCGACTGCAACTGGTTATGACCGCCCTGTCGTTCCTCCAGCGGAAACGGCGCAAAACGCCCGGTCAATCCAAAACCGCTCCCCGCCGGACCCCCGCCCACCTCGCCGGTTGCCGCCCCCACGAACATCCCGGGATAATCTTCCAGATCCGCCTCCAGGATCGCCGCCTTCCGCCCACCGCCCAGATCCACCAGCACCGGCAAAAAAGCCAGGGTGTCCTTTTTGAACTCCGACAACCGCATCTTCCTGTAAAAATTCTCAAAGGACGTGGTATAGATGTCCGGGCTGGGGTCATTGACATAGGGTATCCACGCCTCCTCATCGCCGGGAAAATTGAACTCCGCGACCTCCGACCGGATCCGGAGCGAATCCTTCCGCTTCGTCATCCACCGGTAGGCCGCCCCGTCATCGTAGGCCCGGAAGATGATCCCGTATCCCGCTTTGGGAAACGTCAGCGTGAGCTGGTTATACCGGTCGCGGATCGAGTCCTTTTTGTAGTGGAGCGGCAATATCCACTCATCTTTCGTTTCCCGGACGGCCCGGACCGGCCCACCCCGCCCATCCAGCACCTCCCCGCTCCCTAGTTGCAGCCTCAGCACCGACTCCACCAAAACCGGCTGCCCGTTATGACGCACTGACCATCTTATCCCTTCCGCGCCCAGGGTCACGCGAGACCGTGGTGGCGCCGCCGGGCGAAACCAGGTCAGTTACTTTGTCCTTTTGCGCCAAAACCGGCCCCCCGGATAGGCAAAGCCCCAGGAGTAAAGCAGCAATCGCGACGATAATTCGCATAATAGTAATCATTTAGAGGGACCGGACACCCCGGTTCCGGTCCAAAGTTAATGTTGGGGTTGAAAAAAATAATTAGTAAATTGGGAAAAGCCATTTCCTCACCCAACTGGGCAACCAAAGGTTGCGAAAGAGGGTTTGCCGGTGGCAAACCCGAATTTCACCGGTTCAAAAACAGGCAATATGAAAAAAGTTTCGCATATTCTCGGCCACAAAAACAGGGGGATTATTGCAGTTTCCCCCGATACGACCGTCCTGGAAGCGTTGCGGATCATGGCAAACCAGAACATCGGGTCGGTAATGGTCATGGAAGCCGACCAGTACCTCGGGATCATGACCGAAAGAGACTATTCCCGTAAAGTGATCCTTCTCGGCAAATCCTCGACCGACACGCCGGTAGCGGAAATTATGTCCAGGGACTTTCCGGCAGTAACGCCAAACGACACCGTCGAATTCTGCATGCAATTGATGTCCGAAAAGAATATTCGCTATCTGCCGGTGTTTGAGAACGATACGCTCTGCGGGATCGTAAGTATCAATGACGTTGTCCGGGAAACGATCCTGACGCACGAAGAGACGATCACGCATCTCAAAGACTATCTGCATTCCGGCGGCTAAGCGGCCAAAGCCAGGGGTCGTCAGTTACTAAAATATTTTTGCAGTAAGCTTTCCAGCCGGATTTGATTCAGCGGTTTATGCTCGAACCCGGAGACTTCGGGGATCGCCAGCGTTCTTTTCTCATCATCGGGATTCAGGGAAGTCGTCAGCATGATGAGCACCGTGTCTGCCTTTTTCTCCCGCGGAAGTTCCCGGTACCGATCGAGAAATTCCCACCCATCCATAGCCGGCATATTGATATCCAGGAAAATCAGGTCGGGCCGCAAGCATTCCTTCGGGTCACCCTGGAGATAATCCAGTGCCGCCTGACCGCCCGGCGCAACGCGGATGTGCCTGGCGCAGCCCGCTTGCTCAAGGGTCAGCTTGTTGAGGAAATTCGTTGGCTCATCGTCGTCGATGAGCAGGATGCAATTCAGTTGTTTCACAATCTCTTCGTTAAAAGAGCCATAGGACGAAGATACAAGATTCACCAACGATTAACCGATTTGGGTGGGAAAAGTGGTAAATTTGGCTTAGGTAAGAATTTATAGAGGTATGGCCGAAACGCTTCAACGAGATGAGCTGATTGTCAGGGACATAGTCGACACGGCCCGTGGACTATTCAAAAAATCCGGGTTCAAAAAGACCACCATGGGCGATATCGCCCGTAGCCTGGGCAAGGGGAAGAGTTCCCTGTACTATTACTATCCCGGCAAGGAAGACATCTTCGAAGCCGTGCTTCATGCCGAGATGGATGAACTGCTGGAACAGATCCACCAGTCTATCGGTCATGCCGCCACCTCAAAGGAAAAACTAATCATCTATTGCCGGTGCCGCCTGATCAAACTCAACGAACTTTGCAACCTGAGCGATGCGCTCAAAAGCGAGATCGGCGAATTGCACGAATTGCATTGCATCATGACGGACCTCAAACGCCAGTTCGATACCACCCACGTCGAACTCGTCCGGAGCATCCTTGCCGAAGGAGTAGCCAACGGCGAATTCAAAAAACTCAACGACCAAAACATCGAACTGGTCGCCTATCTCATGGTCAGCGCTTTCCGCGGGCTGGCGGCGCCCCTGATGGTGTCGCAACGTCTGAGCCCCCGGCTCGACCTGCAGATCGATTCCATCGTCGACATCATGGTAGAGGGGATCGGCGCAAGTCCTAAGGCTCCAGCGCCGAAGCCCAGCCTGTAACCATCCGGCTGAACCACCCCACTTTAAAATAGAGCAAATTGAAAAGGCCGATCCCGGCAAGCCCGCAGCAGATCCCCGCAAGCACATCCAGCACATAGTGATGGCCGCTATACACCGCCGCAAACCAAATACCCGCCATGATCGCCGCAAAGAGAATATTGATCCGGCCCAGCCTGTACTGCATTCCATAATACAGTACCGTTAGCGGGTACGCTGCATGCAGCGAAGGCATTGCCGCAAAAACGTTGGAGCTCTTGGAATACAACGCAGAAAAGATACCCAATTGAAAAAAACGGTCGAACCGCCCCAGCCCGGCCACATTACCCGGCGTATTGGGGTGGAAGACATAACCATACTCCTGTACATACCACGGCGGAGCAGCCGGACAGAGGTAATAGATCACGAAACCCAGCAAATTGACCAGCAAAAAGCTGAGCGCATACCGGAAGAACCATTCCTTGTTGCGATAAAACAAATACCCTGCAAACGCCAGCGGCAGCGGGATCCAGCAGAGATAACATATCCCCGTGAGCACATCCAGAAAAGTAGTCCGATGCACTGCCCAGTATTCATTCCACGTATGACCTCCGATCCCAAACCATCTTTTCTCCAGCCGGTACAGCGATTCGATCCGCACGTCATTGTAACGATAGTTGGGAAATGCTTTCATGGAATCGAACAGGATCCAGAAAACGATAAAGACCGAGAACCCCAAGAATAAAGCGCCGGGTAACGCCGGATAGATAAAAGAGCGTGTTGAAAAGGATCACCAGGGCCAGCTGATCGGTTTTGAATCCGATTAGCCAAGCCGCCAGCAGCAGGTATCCGATGGAACAACCGGTTGCAATAGCCACATTGCGCAACGTCAGCGGAACTCCGGGTTTCCCTCTTGTTACCGAAACCCCGGTTCTCAACGGACCACCCCCTTGCCGGACTGAACAGACCCATTCCCGGTCTCGGCGACCTCCTTAGCTGTGCCCACGCCATTCCCCGGCGCTGCGCCATTACCGTTTGCAGCGGGAGCCGCTCCCGGAACCGCCTTCGCTGCGGTTTCCCTTTCCTGCAGCGTCCGCCGCGCATCTCTAAGCCGCCCGATTGCCGTCCAATTCGCCAGGAAGGCCATCAGCGTCAGGGGGATGGTAAAAATGGATATCGTCTCGAAAACGGGAAAGCCCGTATCCGGAAGCATTACCTTAAAATTACCCCCCATCCAATGCGACGCGACCCCGCAAGCCAGCGCGGAAACGCCGATGATGATCACCCGCTCCGGTCGTTGCATCAAACCATCCTTGCATTCGATCCCCAACCCTTCCGCCCTTGCCCGGGTATAGCTCACCATCATACTGCCGATCATCCCGATAAAAGCAAAGAGTGAGCTTAGGAAATAATGTTTTGCCACAAGGTAATAACAGATCCCCAGGAAGAGGATCAGTTCGCTATACCGATCCAGAACCGAATCATATAAGCGCGCCGAAAGGAGAGCTCATATTGCCCAGTCGCGCCACCTGCCCGTCCAGCATATCGAAAAGCCCGGCAAACAGGATCAGTGCCCCCGCCCATCCTACATATGAGAGATCACCCCGGCGCCCTTCTTCCGCCCCGGAGATAAATATGATTGCCACCCCGATATTGAGCAGCAATCCGATCGTCGTGACCATATTGGGTGTCAACCCTGCCTTGATCAGCAACCGGACAAGCGGATTGATGATCTTATAGATGCTACCTTGTAATTTTTTCCGGGTGGTCATTTTTCCCTTCGCTTCGGATTGTTTGACAATCCGTAAAGATACTATGTTCATTCTGAATTTTTGAATACCCAAAGCCTTTGTAATGTATAGTTGTAGACAACTGCAACAGTCGTCGCCGTGATGACTTTAGCCAGCATGGCGGGGCAGCCTGCCCGGCTCAGCAAATAAAGCCCGACGCCATTGAGCGAAAGATTTCCGATCCAGACCAGAATATACCGATTCAGCTGGTCCGCCCATTTCTGCTCCCGGGCATTGAATACCCAATGGCGGCTGATCATAAAATGGGTAATGCCGCCGCAGATCGTTCCCGTCACGCCATAGAGCGTCACTCTCCCGCTGGCTGCCGCCGAGGGAAGCCCCGCCCAACGAAGCAAAAAGAAGGTCACCAGGAAATCAACCCCTGTCGCCAGTAGAGAGGCCAGTTGCGCTTTTGTAAACGTGATCATGTAATTTTCACAAAAGAAGTGGACAAATACGATCAGCTGCAGAAGCAGGTTAGCATAGACTCCCGCCAGCATATCATCCATCATTACCCCCCAACCGCCATTCAGGTTTTCCATGTTCCGGATAAAAAGCGGTTTGGCGATATCGAATACCCGAAATAACAGCAACCCGACCAGCAAATACGGCCATCTAACCGGTACGAATAATAAGGTAAGACACATGCCTGCCACTTCATCGATAACGATCCGATAGCTGTCCTTCCCCCACCCGGCTTCCACCTTACCGGCACTATAGACCCCGAGGAAAGAACAGGCACAACGTAATGAGCGGCGGCATCCAAAAATGACCGGCTCCGCCGCGCCAGGCGAAAAACCAAACAATACAGCAAACCACAGCGGCAACCGTCCCCCCGCCCCTGGGAATATAACCGATACCCAGGCAGGTACAGGTGAGCCGGTAGATGGCCACGGGATCGAAACGCGTCATTACGCGGTTATTTCTTCCTCCGCAAAAGTGAGCCCTTCCGGGTTCACCAGCTCCTCACCCATCAGCTTCCGCAGCGCATTTTGCAGGACCGTCAATTGCTTGAAGATATCATGCTCCGGCCGGAATCCGGGCGCATGCTGCGGGGATTTGAAATAGAATGACAACCACTCCTGTATCCCGCTCAACCCGGCCCGTTTTGCCAGGTCCCCAAACAGCGCGAGGTCAAGCACCAGCGGCGCGGCGAGGATCGAGTCCCGGCAAAGGAAATTGATCTTGATCTGCATGGAATAACCCAGCCAGCCGAAGATGTCGATATTATCCCAGCTTTCCTTGTTATCCCCGTGCGGCGGATAATAGTTGATCCGGATCTTGTGATACAGTTCGCCATAAAGTTCGGGGCTGAGATCGGGCCGCAGGATATCCTCCAGCACGCTCAGCTTCGAGACTTCCTTTGTCCGGAAATTGTCGGGCTCGTCCAGCACATATCCATCCCTGTTACCCAGGATATTGGTTGAGAACCAGCCTTTCACGCCAAGAGCACGCGCCTGCAACCCGGGCGCCAGAATGGTCTTCATCAGGGTTTGACCCGTCTTGAAATCCTTGCCGCCGATCGGGGTCTCCGTCTGTTTGGCCAGTTCCACCAGGGCAGGGATATCCACCGTCAGATTGGGCGCGCCATTCAGGAAAGGAACTCCCAGCCGTAACGCCGCATAAGCATAGATCATGCTCGGAGCGATCCGCGGATCGTTTTCCTTCAACCCCTTTTCAAAGGCGCTCAGGCTTTCGTGGACATCCGACACCTCCGTATATTTTTCCGTCGACCCGCACCATACCATCACCAGGCGGTCGCAGCCCCGGGTGTCCTGGAACCGCGTGATATCATCCATCAACGCCTTCGCGAGCGTCATATTTGGTAGCGGCTTCCTTTACATGCGTGCCATCCAGATTTTTGATATAGCTTTTGTCAAAGACCGCTTTCATCGGCTTCAGCGCTTCCAGCTGCGGCCGCAGCAGTTCAAGCGTATGGGGTTCCAGCACTTTCGCCCTGCTTGCCGCCTGATATACATTATCTTCGTACACATCCCAACCGCCGAATACAATGTCTTCGAGGTTCGCCAGCGGTACAAACTCCTTAATTTTCGGATAAAGAACTTCGGCCTTGCCACCGGCAAGGCCTCGTTCGCAACCTTCGCTACGCTCGGTTGTTCCATACCTCCGGTTCAAATGAATATTGCCCATCTGTGTAAGAGAGCCAATCGGTTGCGCGATCCCTTTCTTGACGGCCTCAACTCCTGCGATCAGGGTGGTCGCCACGGCGCCAAGACCGGGAATCAGCACGCCCAGCCTGCCAGTCGCTTCTTTAACTTCCATGTTGAAAATTTTAAGGTTGAAAAACTTAACAAAAATATCAAATTAACAGCTTTTCGAACAAAATTGTTTTTTGGTCGAAAGAAATTACAAACAGGTGACAGGGAGTGTCCTACACGGAGATTTTCCGATCCCGCGCTACGTTTTTCCACTCTCCTGCCGCTCTGCCCCTTTCGATCGTAACAGCGCGTTCATATAGCGCTACCGTAGGACAAATATGATAGGGAACCCCATAAAGGACATCCCCGATCCGGTATCCGTGCCCGGGGCCCGCTTCTACCACCAGGTGCTCTTCGCTCTGGCCAACTGCCCGCAATTCCGGGCCGTTTAAAAAAAATACCCGACGGCCCAGCTCATTCTCCGCGGCAATGGACTTGTGCCCGAGATCAAGACAAAGCCGCGTATCGCCCCGGAGGGAGATTACCCGCGTGACAACCAGGGCATCCGGCGTAAAAGGCTGCCCCGGAAATTGATCCCCGTACCCCTTGTCCCAATACACAAAAGTTCCCGGACTGCATTGGATCTCCGCCGCCCGCCCCGCATGCACCGGAAAGGTCGGCGAGCCCCCCGCGATGATCGTAAGATCGCGTCCGCCCTCCGCCACCGGTAACGCTGCGATTTCGGTCCTTAACTGAAGCACCGACCCAAACGCCTCATCACATCTTGCTTTCAGCGCCTCCGGATCCGTATCCCGGATATGACCGTCATATACATGCAATCCAACCGGGTCGATCCCTCCGAGCGCGAGCGCCTTCCGAAAAAGGGCCAACGCGTCTGGCCCCGGTGCAATTCCTGTCCGGTCCATCCCAACATTCAGGTCGAGATAAACCGGGACGACCAACCCGGCATCGCTGAACACCCTCGACATCGCCGCAGCCGCATCGGGATGATCGATCAGGCAGGAGAAGGTCGTCGCCGGATATTGCCGGATCAGCTTCACCAGCCGCCCAATCTTCGGCCCGACGGGCTGATAGGCCAGCAGCACATCGGGCGCTGCCGCCACGGCAAGCATTTCCGCCTCCGCGATCGTCGCACATTTGAACCGCCGGATACCTGCATCCTGCATCAGCCGCGTCACCGCCGGCGATTTATGCGTTTTCACATGGGGCCGCAAGTCGCACCGCATTCCCGACCATGCCGATGGCACGGGCAATGTTTTGTCGCACCCGGTCCGGATAGACCACCAGCGCGGGTGTATCCAGCTCATCCATATTTTCTATTTCATACCACGACTCTGCCATAATCATCATTTAATGTAATTCGAAAAGCACCTCCACCTCCACCGGAATATTCCCCGGCAACGAACCCATTCCCACCGCACTTCGTACCCCCACCCCATTGTCCGGCCCCCAAACCTGGGCAAACAATTCGCTGCATCCATTGATCACATACGGATGTTTCTCAAAGTCCGGCGTACAATTCACCATCCCCAGCGTCTTGATGATCCGCTTTACTTTATCTAGGCTGCCCAGGTGCGTCCGCACCGTTGCCAGGATCGCCAGCCCAACCTGCTGCGCCGCCCGCTTCCCCGCATCGGCATCGAGGTCCTGCCCGACCCGCCCCTTGATCAGCGTTTTGTCCTCCAGCAGCGGTCCGTGACCCGAGACATAAAGGTATTTCCCATCCTGCAGACAAGGTTTGTAAACCCCCATGGGCGCCGGCGCGGGTGGCAGGGTAAGACCCAGCGCAGCGAAATTTTGTTCAGCGGTGTGATTGCTCATGACTACCTATTAATCATTTTAGAACGAATGTACCGAGCACCAGATATTCCAGCAACAATTATTTTTACGATGCTAAATATCGCCGTTGGCGGCGACCTGTATATGCTCGGCTCGACAAGGTCCTGACCAAGCGATGTGACTCCGTTCAAAACCAACAGCATGAGCATCAGGTAAATGGGTCGTTTCATGTTGATAAGTGTAAACGAAATTAAGTGTTTCCCTGCGGCCATCCCCGCCAAACTGGCACGGTATTTCGACCTATACCCCAAATTCCGCTTCTATGAGAGTTTGCCTGCCGGCCACGCTGCTGCTAATCCTGTACGGCCCAATTCACGCGCAGACCGTCGCGATCACCGTCAACACCTTGAAAAACCGGACCCCGGTCTCTCCCTATCTTTATGGCCGCAACAATTCTTTGTCGGCAGACCCATCCAGCCCGGTCACCATCGGCAACTGGCAGCTCTATAAAGACGCGGGTCTTAATTTCTTCCGTGAAAATGGCGGCAACGACTTGACCAAAAACAATTGGCGCCTCCAGCTGTCCAGCCACCCCGATTGGTATAACAACGTCTATCTCTCCAACTGGGACTATGCCGCTCAAACGCTCCAACAAAACATTCCGGCCGCCCAAGGGATGTGGGGCTTTC
This sequence comes from uncultured Chitinophagaceae bacterium, assembly GCA_963846405.1. GTDB lineage: Bacteria > Bacteroidota > Bacteroidia > Chitinophagales > Chitinophagaceae > Puia. Next base: position 95,499 of record CAWJVU010000005.1, read on the forward strand.
AACTTATCGGCTACGCGGCCTCGAACACCAATAACAACTTTAACGACTGGGCCTACAATATGTCCCAATGGTGGTCCGGTGTGGAACAGAACCTGGCCGGAGGGGGAGTACCAAATACCGCCGGTGGCAGCCAGGCGGAAGTCAACGGCAATCCAAGGCTATATCTCGAAACCTGGACGGCGGATTCCACTACCGGCATTCTCCCGCATTGGTTCGGAAACGGCGGCCTTGGGCTTGATTCTACGCATATCCGTTATTGGAATATGGATAATGAAGTGGAGATCTGGTCTTCCACGCACGATGATGTTCTGGCGACCCAGCCGACGGCTGAGACCTTCCTCCAACTTTATTTCGCGGTCGCCAAAAAGGCAAGATCCCTTTATCCCGGTATCAAGCTGACCGGGCCCGTTAGTCCAAACGAATGGCAATGGTACAATTGGAATAATACAACCGTCACCGGCGCGGACGGCAAACAATATCCCTGGCTGGAATATTTCATCAAACGCGTCGCCGAAGAAGAACAAAGCTCCGGCATCCGCCTCCTCGACGTGATCGACCTTCATTTTTACCCGTCCAGCACCACCGACACCAGCGTCGTTCAATACGGCCGCGTCTTTTTCGATAGCACCTATACATTCCCGGAAGCCAACGGCGTGAAGAACGTCAACGGCAGCTGGGATAATTCGATCCAGATCGAAGACATTTTCGGCCGCTGCCGCGACTGGCTGATTCAATATATGGGTCCGAACAACGGCGTCAGTTTTGGATTGTCCGAAGCCGGCACCCAGCTCCAGAACGACCCGAACACCCTCGCGGTATGGTACGCCTCCACGATGGGAGAGTTTATGAGAAATGGCGTGGAATATTTTTCTCCCTGGACCTGGAACCCCGGGATGTGGGAAACTCTGCACCTCTTTAGCCGGTACAATAAACCCATCAGCGTCCAGGCCCTCTCGACCGACGAACACGACGTCTCCGCCTACACGACCACCAATAACGCCACCGACTCCGTCACCGTGGTATTGGTCAACCGCTCGACAACCCAAACCGAATCGGTCACGCTGAATTTTCCGGACTTCCTTCTAAACGGCAACCCCGTCACCACTCAAACCCTGTCCAACCTGCCGGTCACCGAGACCTTCGTTTCCCAAACCAATAATGCCCTTCAAACCTCCGGTGTTACACCAGTCAATAATACACTGCAAGTCACCCTTGCGCCGATGTCCATCACTTCGCTGCTGACTACCGGCACGGGCACGCCGCTTCCGCTCAATCTCCTCTCTTTTACCGCCACAAAAGACAACGCCGACGTACTTTTGAATTTTGCCAGCACCGGCGAGATCGACGTGGCCGCTTTCGATATCGAGCGAAGCTCTACTGGGCAGAACTTTACAAGTATCGGTACGGTCCCCGCGTCAGATTCCGCGCGGAACGAATGTCAATTCCGGGATACCCGGCCGCTCTCCCCCGTGGACTATTACCGGCTGAAAATTGTCAACGGAGACGGCACATACTCCTACAGCAACATCCTCGCCGTTGGCTTCCAAAACGCAACGCTGCTCACCCTGTACCCCAACCCCGCCAGTGACGCCGTTACGATAGAAATGAATTTACCGGCGGGTCCGATCCTTCTGCAGATCATCGACGCTGGGGGGCATCTTGTCCGCACCCGAACGCTCCAATCGGCCGGAAGCCCGCTCACAACGACCATCGACCTCACCGGTTTGGCGCCCGGTGCATATTATATCAAGACAGCCGGCGAGACGCTTAGCCTCATCGTGGACCGTCGAAAATAAATCGCAGGATTGTCGGAACGCTATTTTTTCAAGGTTCCGCTAAGTTCCCCGAATGACCCGTCGATCGGTCCGCGATGGTCAAACCCAGCAGATGCGCGATCAGCGGGTAGACATTCACGTTCTCGAAAGCGGGGATTGTCTGTCTGACGAAAAGCGGGACCCCAGGCATAAAAGGTAGCCCCCATCTCCGGCAAAGCATTGTCAAAACCATGCGCGCCGGGATTGATCCGCCGCCCGCGGACAGCAAAGACCCTCGGCGCCCTGGCGACCAAAACGATATCCCCGATCCTGCCATACCGGTCGTCCTTGGTCGAATAATGCCAGCGGTCGGGACATCGTAAGCCAAAAATACATCATAACCGGGCGTTTCCTGCGCGCCCGCTTCTTTCTTCAACGCCTCATATTCCGCCTGGATATCGTTCTTATCCTTCGCATACAGATGGATCATCGTCTCGCCGAATGTGACCTTGAATTGGACCGTATCCAGCGCAGCCGGCGGATAAATGCCATGCAGCCGTATCGACCTGCTCCATCCCATGATCGCTGACAAAGACGAAATTGACCGGCAGCCGCAACGAATCCACGATCCGCGACCATCTTGCCGACGCAATCATCGACCAGGTGAACCGCCGCTTCCGTCTCCTTGGAAACAGGTCCATACAGATGCTCGGCATGATCTACCTGCGAAAGATAGAACAAGATCAGATGCGGCCGCTCCGCCTCCGGTAGCGTCAGCCAATCCTTTACCGCCTTCAACCGGGTATCCAGCGGGATCCTGTCATTGAAAAGATAATAATAGGTTGGGCGCACCCCGTCGACTGCCGCTTCCGATCCAACCCAAAAGAAGCTCGCCGAAAGCATCTTCTGTTGTTCCGCCAACACCCAGAGGGGCGTCCCGCCATACCAGGAGCTATCCGTTACCGCGGCCCGATCATTGATCCGGTATCCTTTTCCTTTCGCCGGGTCATAGAACGTATTATCCACCAGTCCGTGATGGGCGGGATAAAGACCCGTTGCCAGACTATAATGATTGGGGAAGGTAACGGAAGGGAAAGAAGGCGTCATCGAGAGGGCAGTCACCCCTTTCGCGCGGAGCGCCAGAAGATGCGTGGCATGATATTTATCCGCCAGATCATACCGGAACCCGTCAGCGGAAATAAAAATGACATACGGCTTTTTCTCCTGCTCGCGGGCTGTTGACACGGCCGGGAATAACTTTCTGGACCGTATCGGTGATCTGAGCGGACAGGCTGCCCGCGCATCATTACAAGAAGGAAGACAATAGGAACAAACGCATGAAGATGATTTGCGCCAAACATACATAATAAATTTGTTTTAACTTCAATGCCAACTTCAATGCTCCGTTATGATTCCATCAAGATTTCGCATCTCTCTGCTGTTGCTGCTCTGCCGGCAGTGTTCACCGCGCCCAGGACCCGCTCCCCAGAAGCCTTCCCGAAAAGGAAGGCGTCTCTGCGCCGCCATCAGCCGCTTTCTCGATGCGGCCGCGCACGGCCAAACAGAATTCCATAGCTTCATGTTCCTCCGCCATGGCAAGGTCGTCGCCGAAGGCTGGTGGAACCCGTATGCGCCGGAACTGAAACATACCCTTTACTCCACCAGCAAAAGCTTCACTGCCGCCGCCGTTGGATTTGCGCTGACGGAAGGCCGCCTGCACCTTACCGATAAGATCATCAGCTTTTTCCCAAACGACCTGCCCAACCCCGTTCCTCCTTTCCTGGCGGAACTGACGGTCAGGGACGCCCTGATGATGTCCGACGGCATGGAACCCGATCCCACGCCCGCCGTCGTCGTCGATACGAACTGGGCAAGGAAATTCTTCGCCATCCCCATCGTCCATGAACCCGGCACCAAATTCCTTTATAACTCCGCCGGAACATATATGCTCGCCGCCGTCGTTCAAAAGGCAACCGGCCAAACCGTACTGGATTATCTGAAACCAAGACTGTTCGAGCCGCTGGGCATTACCGGCGAAGACTGGGAAACCAGTCCGCAGGGCGTGAATACCGGCGGCTGGGGTCTCCGGCTAAAGACCGAAGACATGGCCAAATTCGGCCAGCTTTATTTGCAGGGCGGTAGTTGGAAAGGCAAACAGATCCTTCCGCAATCCTGGGTGAAAGAAGCCACCACGATGAAGATCATGCAGGACCCGGATGCCCCGCAAGCCAAAAAAGATTCCAGCGACTGGCTCCAGGGCTATTGTTACCAGATGTGGCGCTGCCGGCACAACGGCGTGCGCGCCGACGGCGCCTTCGGTCAGTATATTATCCTCCTGCCGGATGAGGACGCGGTCATCGCCATCCAGGCCGAGACCCCCGATATGCAGGAAGAGATCAACCTCGTTTGGCGATACTTGCTGCCCGCCATGCATCCCGGGACGCTTCCGGCGGACCCCAACGCCGATGCGCAGCTGAAAAAACAGCTCGCCGGTCTCCAACTCGCACCGCCTGCCTCCACGGCAAACCCGGTCCCGGACCCGCTTAACGGCAAGACCTTCCACCTCGAGCCAAATGTCAAAAAAATGCAGGACATCTCGTTCGCATCGTCAAGCGACGGTTTCCGGCTGACCATCAAAGGCGATACGGCTACCTATCATCTCGTCTTCGGCAACGGCCACTGGGTCAACGGTGTAACAACCCGTCCGGAGCCCAGCCTGCTGACGGGCGCCGTCCATCACGATGTAGGTCTGCCCGCGTTCCCGACCGCTGGCGCGTACCAATGGGTCGATGATCATACGCTCAAGCTCGTACTGCGTTATATCGAAAGCCCGCACACGGAAACAATGATTTGCCATCTCGACGGGAACAACCTCACGATCGAAGATCAAGCCAGCTTTCAATATGGGAAAGGGACCGTCACGATCAAGGGGACATCGGATTGATCCCCATGTTATACCAAATAAACGCATAGCGGTCAGCCGTCTCGCTTAGCCGCTTGTCCGTGTCCATGCCCGTTCCATGCCCCGCGTTGTGCTGAATGGCAATTAGCACGGGATTATCCCCCGCATTGTCCTGCTGCAGGGTGGCGGCGAATTTGAAAGAATGCGCCGGAACGACCCGGTCATCATGATCCGCCGTCCAAACCAACGTCGCCGGATAACGCACCCCTTTCTTAAGATTTTGTAACGGAGAATATCCGAGGAGATACTTGAACATCGCCGCCGAATCCTCCGCCGTCCCGTAGTCGGAGGCCCATCCCGCACCCGCGGTGAATCGGTTATACCGCAGCATATCCAATACGCCGACTTCAGGCAGTGCAACCCGCATCAGGTCCGGTCGCTGCGTCATGGTAGCGCCGATCAACAGCCCGCCATTTGAACCGCCCTCTACGGCCAGATAGGAACTGGAGGTATATTTATGCCCGATCAGGTATTCGCCAGCGGCGATAAAATCGTCAAAGACATTTTGTTTATGCATCTGCATACCCGCCGTATGCCATTTCTCACCATATTCTCCGCCGCCACGCAGGTTGGGTTGCGCATAAATCCCCCCATGCTCCAGCCACTCCATCCCAAGGGAACTGAAATAGGGCGTCAGGCTCACATCAAATCCGCCATAGCCGTACAGGATCGTGGGATTATGACCATCCATCGCAAGTCCTTTTTTATAGACGATATACATGGGCACCTTGGTGCTATCCTTGCTGGTATAAAAGACCTGCTCTGTCACATAGTCATCCGGATTGAAATTGACCGCCGGCCGCCAGAATTGGCTGGACTGCCCGCTCTGCAGATCCAAATGATAGACAGCAGATGGATAGGTAAAGGAAGTAAATGAAAAATACAATTCCTTCTGGTCCTTTTGCGTACTGAATCCGTCCGCTGTACCTGCGGTGGGCAAAGCGATCTCCCGGATCTGTTTTCCATCATAATCGTATTGGAATATCCTGTTCTTCACGTTATCCATGTACTTCGCAAAGAAATAACCGCCCGCCGTGGAGACCTCCAGCGTATTCTTGTTCTCGGGAATGACGTCCTTCCAATTCTCCGGAGCCGGGTTTTCCGCACTGACCTTTACGAGCCGAAAATCGGGGGCATTCCGGTTTGTCAGGATATACAGCCACCCATCCTTGCTGTCGAGAACGCCTTCCGCGAATTTGTATCCGGTAACGATCGGTTTGATCGGTGAGTTCGCTTTGGTCAGGTCCTTGTAGTAGATCTCGTTGCCATACGTGGTCTCTGCCGCCTGGATGATCAGGTAGTGCTGGTCTTCGGTAACGCCCGCATCGATGTAACGGTGTGGCTGACGCTCGCCCCCGAACACGAACTGATCATGCGCCTGCGCATCTCCGATCTTATGATAGTACACCGTGTGATGGATCGTCTTATAGACAAGCCGGTTCTCCCCCTTTGGAATATCATACGTGCTATAATAAAATCCGTCATTCCCCTTCCACGAAATGCCGCTGAATTTGATGTTCCGGATCGTGTCGCCGACGATCTGGCCGGTGACAGCACTCTTGATCACCGCGTCCCGCCAGTCGGACCCGCCGTTCGACAATAGATAAGCGGCCAGCGATCCGTCGGTCGTAAAACTCACGTCTTGCAGTGTAATCGCCCCACCCTGCGAGAAGGAATTCGGATCCAGGAACACTTCAGCCTTTGATGAATCCGCCAGGTTTTTGTTCCGATAAAAAACGCTCTGGTTTTGCAACCCCGAATTTTTATAAAAATAGAAATAGTCCCCATGCTTCTCCGGAGCAGTCATCCGCGCATAATTGTAGAGGGAAGTCAGTTCCTTCTTGATTCCGTCCCGGAAAGGAATTCGCGCCATGAAGCTATCCGTTGTTTTGCGTTCTTCGCCGACCCAGGCCAGCGTATTGGCAGCGGTATCGTTTTCCAGCCACCGGTACGGGTCGGGCACCCGCGTACCAAAATAAACATCGGCGGAATCGACCGTAGCCGCCGGTGGATAGACGATCGCCACCGCTTTTTCATTATTTGATTGGCAACTGGTCAGAAAGGCTGTTGCTACAAGCGCAAGCCAGCAATGGTTTAGGTTCATACGGGATCAATTTTATGGAAATGTACAAAAAATCCCGCCCATCGGCTTAACCTGCAGTTTCAAGGCTGATATTGCCAGAGGTCGAAGAAAACATTTGTGAGCTCATATGGTGTGATCTGATCCGCCCCTTGGCCAAAGCCCATGTAACCTTGGTTTGCACCTGAAAAAGCCGCAGCGGCGAAGCGGCCGCCACCGCCGAAATCACTCTTTCTTATCCAGCTGTCGGAAGCGGGGTTGTATTGCCAAAAATCACTCAGGTAATGACCATTGATGTCCAAACCTGTACCCAAATACCCCATATTGCCGATCGCAAAGCCCGTTGCACTAGCCCTTGCTCCTCCCGGGAAGTTCCCTTTTTGCGTCCACGTGTTGTTTGAAGGGTCAAATTGATAAAATGAGTCGGTAGCAGAACTGGTGTTAATATTCAAATTACCCGTCCCTACATAAGCATAGTTTCCAATGACAAAACAAGCGGCATTAGAAGTAAGCGTCCACGGGAAATTGCCCAGTTGATTCCAGGCATTGGTGACAGGGTCGTATTGCCAGACCGAATTTGAACCGTACACAAGCAAATATCCCTGGCCATTGATGCTGAATGCCGTCATCCCGCCTGCCAGGGCCCATCCCGTCGGAAAGCTATCCAGTTGAGTCCAGTTGTTGGATGCCGTGTCGTATTTCCAAAACGAGGAATTTCCGTTAAGCGCGTAGCCTTCGCCGGAAATGGAAAAGCTGGCAATGACTGAGCTGCCCGTGGTGGTCGGAAAAGGGGCCTTTTGCGTCCAGACGCTGGTCAAGGGATCATATTGCCAGGAGGTAAACTGCCAGGACCCGCTGGTATTATTTCCCAACCCCACCATGAAATTGCTTCCTGCGGCAAAATAATATTCCGTCAGATCCGTCGTCCCCCCGGGATAAGCCTGCATCAGCGTCCAGTGGTCGCCAACGATAAAATTCTGTGCGCTCGTAGCGGACAGCCCATTCACTTTCACCCCGATCTTCCCTGTGCTTGCACCCGCCGGAACGACAACGACCAATTGTGTCGTAGTCGCCGATCTTACAACAGCAACCGTATCATTAAAGGTCACCACATCGTTGCTGGCCGTATCGCTGAAGTCGGTACCCATAATGGTGACGAGTGAATCCACTTCCGTTTCCTGCGGACTGAACTGAGTGATCGACAGGAAGGGCGGAGCCGTCGTCATGGTGACCGATTTGGATGAGTTTTGTTTGCTGCAGGAGAAAGCAAAAAGTGCAAGACAAATGGCGGCAATGAATCGGCTGTATTTTGGCATAATAGTCTATTTCCGCACTCTCCTCCTGCGGCCGGTCCTGCACGACCGTCAGATCCGCCAATTCCACGGTGATCGGCACCAACCCCACCTGAACGATCGCCTTCTTTCCCCGGATCTCCCGGACCGTTCCCACCTGGTGATTCTTTTTCATCATCACCTTATTGCCGACCTGCGCACTGCCGCCCACTTCTGTGTATTTCGCGTCGAATTTCTTCCGGACCTTTTCGTTGACCTGTTTTTCCTTTTGCTTGAACAACAGCGCCTGCATTTGCCGGATCACCTCATTCTTGTCCTCCGCCTTTCGCCAGTCCAGCACAATCTGCCGCAGCTTCCGCTCCATCTCCCGGAGATAAGTGATCCGGTCTTCCGAGATCTTGTTTTGATGCTTGAGCAATTCCACCTGCTGCTCATGCCGCTCGCGATGGATCAGACTCTCCATCTCTTTCTTCAGCTTCTCGTTCTCCTTCATGAGTTTATTCAGCTCCTTTTCCCGCTGCTCCAGTTCCCGCAGGTCCTGCTCGGTTGCATTGAGCAGCTTGTCCAGCCGGAAATGGTCCTCATCCACGAGCGTCCGCGCACGCTGGATCAGCCGCGGCTCCAGACCGATCCGCTCGGCAATGGAGAAGGTGTACGAGCTTCCTGGCTTGCCGATGATGAGCTTGTACAGCGGCTGAAGGTTCGTCTCGTCAAAAGCCATGGCGCCATTGATGACCCCCGGCGTCTTGCCGGCCATGACCTTCAGATTGAGATAGTGCGTCGTGACGATCCCAAATGCATGCTTTCGTACCAGCTCTTCCAGGATGACCTCCGCAAAAGCTCCCCCCAGGTTGGGATCGCTGCCGCTGCCCAGTTCATCGATAAAAAAGAGCGTCCGGCCATTGGCATTTTCCATGAAATATTTCATGTTCTTCAGGTGCGCGCTGTACGTACTCAGTTCGAACTCGAGACTTTGCGTGTCCCCGATATGGATCATCAGCTGTTTGAAGATGCCCAGTTCGGAATCCGGATGGACGGGGATCAGCAGCCCGCTTTGGATCATCAACTGCAGGAGCCCCACCGTCTTCATCGTAACCGTCTTCCCGCCGGCGTTGGGTCCGGAGATCACCAGCATCCGGTTTTTCTCGTTGAGCGAGATATCTGTCGGCACCGTCGTCTTCTGATTCTTCCGGTTGTAGAGATACAACAGGGGGTGATAAGCCTGCCGGAGCAGGACATGCGATTTGTCCAGCAACTGCGGGAAGGTTGGCATTCATATTCACAGCCAGCTTCGCCTTGGCACGGATGAAATCGTACTCGCCGAGGATATCATGCCAGGTCTGGAGCAGGGGCGCATACTCCGCCAACCTCGCGGTCAGTTCCCGGAGGATGCGCTGCACTTCTTTGCTTTCGGCGTGTTCGAGGGAAAAGACTTCATTATTGAGCTCGATCGTTTCTTCGGGTTCGACAAAGGAAGTCCGGCGGGTATCGCTTTCTCCATGCAAGATACCTTTGACCTGGCGTTTATGCTCGGCAAAGATCGCCACGACACGGCGGCCGTTGAGAAACGACTCTTCGATATCGGCGATATACCCGGCTTTTGCCAGTCGGCCCAGAACGCGGTCGAAAAGCCGTCTCAGCTCATTCCGCCGCCGGAATAACGACAGCCGGATCTTCCCCAGTTCTTCCGAAGCATTGTCCCGGACCGTCCCCGATTCATCCAGCACCTCGTCGATCGCCGTCATGATCGCCTTCTCATAATGGGTAGGCTCGATCACCCGGACCAGCGCCGGATACGCCCCCCGCCGCTCGGCATCGAACCAGCGGAAGATGCTCTGCATGCTCTCCGCGAGCCTGCGGATTTGCAGAAACTGCTCCCCCGAAAGCACCGCCCCGGAAATACCCAGCAGCTTTAATTCCTTCGAAAGATTCAGTGTATAGTCGTTTGGAAAATATTGTCCGTTCTGCAGCAAAAGCTTGAACTCGTGTGTTTGTTGCAGTTCCAGCTCGATATATTCCCGACGGGTATGAATACGAAGGTCCAGTGCCTTGCCGTGCGCATACTCCGTATTACATTGCTCAGCCAGCAAGGCCTCGATCTTGTCGAACTCCAATTGAACCAGGGCCGATTCGGGAAAAATTTTCATGTCAGGCTTCCAAAGGTAAGACTAATACGGAGCTTGACAAAGGCGCCTGTCCGGCGATCTCCCTTAGTCGGGATAGGGAGTTTTGAGCCACGTAAAGTCCACCTCAGACGCCGGTCTCGACGTCGAAGCCCGCTGTTCATTGCAGATAAAGGAGAAATAGTCCTGGTAATTCAGCTGGTCCGCCGTCCCATAACCAAATGAAGCAAAACTCAGGCTGCTGAGATTCTGCTGGCGCAGCATCTTGCTGTTCAGCGAGCTTAACCTGCTTAATGGATGCAGTTGGGTCGAATCGGGCGATCCAAACACAACCCAATCCACGTTCGACGTTGCATATTCGATGCTGAGATAACTCGGCTTCACTGTCAGGAGGGTAACCGAAAAGTCATCGGGCTGTGTCGAATTAAGCGTGTACCCCGTTGAATCCGGGAAAGGCATGGTCGCGGGAACCTGCGGGCCATAACTATAGTAGGAAAGATAGTTTTGTTTGTCCGGGGTGTGCGCAAATATTCTTAGCTCATATTTCTCTACCAGGGTGGGCGGATAGCAGAAATTCTGCACCGCGGTCGTATCGAAACCGGGCCCAAAAGTGGGCGCATAAAGCAAGACAGCCCTGTCGATATTTGTGGTATCCATATCCCCGACCATATTACAGGCGGTGAAGATATAACCCGGCCGGTAATAATTCACCTTTATTGCCGTATCCATCTGCGAAAGGTCAACGGTGTCCGCAGTGCCGGCGGGGATGTGAAAATTATACAGCTTCTGAATGGGAAAAAGGAAGTAAGCATAATTTCCCGCGTGCATACTATAATTCACGCTGAGATTTCCATAGGGGGGAGTGGCGGATCCGGTGGAAGGCACCGCGCTCGACCAGCCACTATTTACCCCATCGGCAAAATTGACATTGGCGGTCCAGGGAGCTGGCAGGTTCGTGTAATAAAGCTGGGCGGCCGTTCCGGAAGTATTGTAGTCTCTTATATTGTACCCGTTCGGATAGGGAGTGGTCCACTGGGTGGGATCAACCGCTTTCCAGGTTGTAACATACATCTGCCCCGCGGAACTGTCGTTCACTACCGTGGTAACATCGACGAGTTTTTGACTGGTACGAAGTGTCGTAATGATGGCGGTATTGACAGGGATTATACTATCCATCAGGATCGCGCCGCCCGGCTCGGTGATGATCAGCTCGATCTGCTTTCCATATACCGGATTACCCTCCGGGTACGTAAGGTTGATGGGAATCCCGTTTGTAGGCAGAGGATGAGGATGGTTCATCGTTCTGTTGCAGGACAAACAAAGGGTAATGACAACGAAGCACAATAAAAGTCTCATAAGAAAGGAATCCCGGCCGCTTTTCGGGCCGGGATCAAAAATAATCCAAAAAAAGCTACTTTGCAAGCCCCGCTGTCCACTGAGTCACCGTCAGGACATCCGCCTGCCGGGGAAATACCTTGTTGATGAGCACCCCATGCACTTCCGGGTCCATGTCGGCACAGCCATCGGACAATACGGTCAACCGGTAATCCTTATCCGCCGCTTCCCGGACGGTAGAAAGTACCACACCGCTGGTCGCGATTCCCGCAAGAACCAGGTGTTCGATCTTGTGTCCGCGAAGGATGACTTCCAGGTCGCTTCCGGCAAAGGCGCTGACCCGACGTTTCGTTACCACCATTTCGCCCGGCCCGCGGAGCGATGGCAGGATCAACCTGGATCGGTTCCTCAATACCGGGAAAACCCGCGCTCTTCAACGCGCCAAATGATTTGTTCGTGGTGGCTGAGCCGATCTCGGGGATGCCCTTTCCGAAACCCTACGACCACATAAATGACCGGGATCTTCGCCGATCTTGCGGCGGTGATGGCCTCCCCCAGTGCACGAAGAAGCGTTGCGCTGTCCGATACCCTGCCGATGGTACCCGCCTGAATGTCCATAATGAGCAGAGCCGTGGCTAAATTTTGGCTGTTTGTTTCCATGTTTGATTGCTTGTTATAGTGGAAGAATGTGTTAAGAACCGCCAGAAGATCGACCAGCACGATCAGGGCGATGATGCCTGAGCCCCAGCACGGTGTTTTGGGCCCCCGCATACTGCGACACCCCGCCGATCAGCAGGCTGCCTACCGGCATCATCCCGAAATAAGCCATCGCAAAATAACTGATGACGCGGCCGCGCATCTCCGGCGCGACCGAGGTCTGGATGATCGTATTGGTCATCGTCGTCTGCGCCATCATCCCAAATCCCGAGATCACGGCAAAGACCATCGCCAACGGGAACCAGGTCGTATGCGAGAAGAGGATCAACCCGATCCCAAAGATGGATGTCGTTGTCAACAAGATCCTTTTGCGAGCCATCTCGGTCTCCGCGTTCGCCGAAGTAAGATAAAGCGCTCCGCAAATCGCCCCGAGGCCAATAAAACTGTTCTCCAGCCCAAAGGTCGCCGCATCCCCGTGAAAGATCACCTTTGCATATACCGGCAGCAGCGTCGAAAAAGGAATAACAAAAAGGCTCATCACCGCCAACATCAGGATCACCTGCGCGATCGTCGGCGTCCGGACCAGGTATTGCCAGCCTTCGCGAAGCTCGCCCGCCGCGTCGAGCCGCCGCTCCGACCGGACATAAGGCGCCAGTTTCATCAGTAGCAGCGATGCAATAACCGCCAGGAAGCTGACACTGTTCAAAAGGAAACAGATCCCCGCCCCTGTCTTCTGCAGTACGATCCCCGAGATCGCCGGACCCGCAAGCCGCGCGACATTGACCATGATCGAATTCAAGGCAAGCGCATTGGGCAGATCCTTCTTGTCATCCACCATCTCATAAACCAACGACTGCCGCGCCGGCACATCGAACGCGTTGATTGCCCCCAGGACTACGCTCAACGCCAGGATCTCCCACACCGCATAATGCGTCCATAGTACCAGGGAGGCCAATAAAAGCGATTGCACCAATGAAGCCGCCTGTGTGAACAAGAGTACCTTATACCGGTTATACCGATCGGATACCACCCCACCCAGCGTAGAGAAGACGAAAGAGGGGAATTGCGTGCAAAACAAGGAAAGCCCCAACATAAACGGGGACTTCGTCAACGTATACACCAACCAGCTAACCGCCGTCCGCTGCATCCAGGTACCGATCAGCGAAACCGACTGGCCGGAAAAATAAAGCCGGTAGTTCCGGCTCCTAAAAGCCGTGAAAGAAGGTAAATTCATAATTCGTTCAATTTGGGCGGTCGCGCCCAGCTATTCTTCGATGATCTTGATCAAGATTTTCAACGCCTCCGTAAGGACTTCTTTTTCTTTATCGTTCACTTTCTCCTGAAGCGCATGCGCCAGCCACTCCTGCTTGCGGTCTCGGGCATCCTCTACATACGCCCGGCCGGCCGGCGAAAGGGACAACAGAACTTTGCGCTTATCTGCTCCGGAGGGAGTTTTGGAGATCATCCCGGCCTCATCTAAATTGTTGATAATCTGAGACATAGACTGACTCGTCACTTTTTCGAGCTGCGCCAGCGTCGAAGGCGGTTGCTCCCCAAGCTGGTAAAGCGACCCCATCACGGATCGCTCCGTCAGGGAAAAAGACCCCTTTTCATGTGTCTGCCGACGTAACAGCTTGACCAGCCGATGAATAACGGTGCGCAATACCGCTGCGACCTCCATATCTCTGTCTGTAACCAATCCGCTGTCTTCCATAATGCAAAGGTAAACTTATAAAGTTACTTTACAAAATTGCATGGTTCATCCTTCCCATTATTTTCCCACCATTATACCTTATTTTCGACTTTTCAGCGTTAATTCAGCGGGAAATGCGCTATCGAAAAAAGAAGCGCATTTCCCGCAAACCCTTTAAAGTTTGACCTATCGGTCGAGCCGGCCTCCGGCCGGCTCATAGTAGCGGAAAACCACAAGTCGAAAACCACAATTGAATGAGCAATTTGTCCCTGTCAGTCCCCGTGTTAACCGAGACCGCCACTTTTGGAACCGGATGCTTCTGGTGCACGGAAGCCATCTTCCAGGAAGTAAAAGGGGTGCTGCAGGTGACTTCAGGCTATTCGGGCGGCACTGTTCCCAATCCCACCTATGAAGAGGTTTGCTCAGGGGAAACCGGCCATGCGGAGTGTCTTCAGCTGGTCTATGACCCGGCTGTCGTTACTTTCGATGAGTTGCTACATGTCTTCTTTCAATCCCATGACCCAACGACCCTGAACCGCCAGGGTAACGATGTAGGCACCCAATACCGCAGTGCCATTTTCTATCATACGGAGGAACAGCGAAAGAAAGCCGAACATTATAAAACGGAGCTCGAGAAGAACAAAGCATACGACAATCCGATCGTCACCGAGATCACCCCTTTACGGTTTTCTATCCCGCCGAAGACTATCATCAGAACTATTACAACAACCATAGCTCCCAGCCATATTGCTATCTCGTCATCCGGCCGAAGGTCGAGAAATTCGAGAAGGCCTTCAAGGACAAGCTAAAGATCAGGTTTCCTTAATCTATTCCTGATTTCAGACTTTTCACCGGACTCGTCATCGCCGCCCGAATGCGACTGGTAACCCACCGTCACCAACGCCAGCCCGATCGCTCCCAATCCCGCCATTACAAAAATCCACCACGCTACCGGCACCCGATACGCAAAATTCTCCAGCCATCCGTGTGCAACGATCCACGCGACCGGCGACGCGATCACCAGTGCCAGGAGTACCAGCCGGATAAACTGCCGGTTCAACATCAGCGCGATATCCCCCGTCGTCGCCCCCAGCACTTTCCGGATTCCAATCTCCCGCCCCCGCCGCTCGGCCATAAAAAGCGACAGCCCGAATAAACCCATACAGGAGATAAAGATCGCCAATCCCATCGCCACGCGCACAAGCGACGCAGTCTTCTGTTCGGTCTCATACAGCTGGCGAATATAGTCGTCCATGAACACATAATAGGCATGCGCCGCCCTGTTCCCATACGCGTTCCCCCAAACCTTGTCCACTTCATCGAGGATCGACTTTACGCGATCGGCACCCTGACCCGCGCTGGCCAGCCGGATCCCGATAAAACGCTCCACCGCGGGATTGTGACCGATCACCGCCGGCCGGATGGCCTCGTGAAAGGAAGCGGTATGAAAATCCCCGACCACGCCCACGATCGGCAGCGGCTTCTTCTCAAAATAGATCATCTGCCCGATTGCCTCGGCCGGCGTCTTGAACCCGAATTGCCGCGACGCGGTCTCATTGATGAGGACCTCCGTCAGGCTGTCGCTGTGCCGGAGATTTCTGCCGGCCAGGATGTCGCATGCCGTAGAACGGGATAAAATGCTCATCTCCATAGTTGAGGTTCGTCGTTACCGTAACCGGATGCGCCCCCTTATATTCAAAATCCTGTATCCACGAATTGCCGCCCATCGGCGGCGAGAATTCCCGCGCTACCTCAGTGACACCCGCAATCTGCCTAAATCCCTCCGCGAGAAGTCTGAGCTCCCTGGTCGTCGTGTCCATGAACCCACCCTGCCCCTGCACCGTCACCAGTGCGTCGGTGCGGAATCCATAGTCGGTATTAAGCATATAGCGGATCTGATTGCCGATAACCAGCGTGACGATTATAAAGACAAGCGAGATGGCAAATTGAAAAACGACCAGGCTTCTGCGCAGCCACCACTTCTCCCCTCCTTTGATCGATCCCGACCCTTTTAACGTTTCCACGGGCTGATATCCTGCCAGGACCTTCGCCGGATAATATCCGGCCAAAACCGATACCAGCAGCGTGGTCCCGACAAAGAACAGGATATTGGCAAGCGCAAACGGATTGAAATGTACGCCCGCCGGAATATATTCCTGAAAATAGCGCATCACCGGATGGACCAGCAATGCGGCGATCCCCATCGCCAACGCGGTAAGGATAAACGTCTCAATCAGGAATTGTAAAACCAGTCCGCTTTTGCCCGCTGCCCAGCACCTTCCGAACCCCGATCTCCTTGGCACGCTGAAGCGACTGAGCGGTAGCCAGATTGACGAAATTGACCGCCGCGAGAACGAGGATAAAAAGCGCGATCCCCGCCAGCGCATACAGCGTCGGAAGATGCGCCGTTCGCCGGCCATCAGAATATTCGGCGTTGAAATGCACATCCCTCAGCGGCTGAAGCGTCGCCAACCTTGGGTGTTTCGGATCCATTCGGAGGTTCGCCGCCAAGATCCGGTTCATCCCGGCGACCACCAAAGCGGGTTTGGCGCCGCGGTCCAGCTTAACATAGACATACGGCTGAGTATATTGGCCACCGATCGGCCTCGAGCCCCAATCGTTTATCCGTCCCAACTTGAGGCTGGTGGATGCGATTGTCGGATAGGAAATGATATCGGTATATGCCAGATCCGAGTGCGAACTCCAGTCCCGGACCACACCGGAGACATACACCTGAACGCCATCCCCATAGATCAGTTCCCTTCCCAAAACGCTGGCCGGCAGTACATCGCCAAAATAACGCTTCGCCGATTTTTCAGTCAGCACCACCTGAAAAGGTCGGTTCAACGCCGCGGCCGGGTTGCCCGCCAGCCACTGATAGGGAAAAATATGCAGCCAATTCGAGTCGGCAATGATGACCCCAGTCTCGCGTTCTTCTCCCTCCATCCGGCATTCGAACGCCACCGTGGCTTTCCCCGCTTCCGGCACCTTTACCTCCCGAAAGCCGTTTTCGGTGTAATATGCAGTTACGGCCTCCAGCCCCGGGATTTCATCCCGCATCGCCTGCGCCATGGGAGTAAAGACAGTCGTCGATTTATGATCGCCACGCTTGCCGCCCTGCACAACCCGGTAGATCCGGTCGCCATCCGGATGGAAACGATCGAATCCCAATTCATAACTGTCCACCAGCCAGACCACCATACAGCCGCAAGCCCCGATCGACAGCCCAAGCACGTTGATGATCGAGTACAGCTTGTTCCGCGCGAGGATCCGCGTCGCGATCCGGAAGTAGTTTTTAAGCATATGAAAGGGGTTTTCGCCTGAAGGGAATATACAACCGAATGACCGGATCCCAACATTAAAAAATCGATATCTCATCGAATTTCCACCCGCCGCAGTTCAAGCAAATTCAACCCGTTCGGCTTCAGCCCGACTACCCGCGGATTGATCAGGTGGACTACTTCATCATACCAAAGGGGAATGACCGGCGAGGCATCCATGACACGTTGGTCCATCTGCCGATATAAAGCATATCGCAACGAATCATTACTCTCCCGCAGCGCCTGCTCATACAGCCGGTCAAACCCGGGATCATTATAACGGGTATAATTTGGCGGCGCAGGATTTTTCGAATAGAACACACTCAGATAATTTTCCGCATCCGGATAATCCGCAATCCAACTGCCGCGGAAGAAGAACGCCTCCGACTGCGCCGTCTCCTCCAGTAAGAGGCTTTTCTGAACCACCTCCACCTGCACCTGAAGCCCGATATCTTCCAGCTCCCGCGCAATAAAGTTGGCGAAATCGGCATAATTAGGTACCGTCAGCAATTTGATCGCCCCGATGCCCTTCCCGTCCGGATAACCCGCCGAAGCCAGCAACGCACGAGCACGATCCGGATCATAGTGGTACCCGTGCACCCGCGTGGAATCGAAGGAAGGCAGTCCCGCCGGCACGAATCCGCTCTCCGCCGGCAGCCCCAGCGAATTCTTTAGATAGAGGATCATTTTCCGCCGGTCAAAGCCGTAATTGATCGCCTGCCGAACCGCGCGTAACCGCAGCGGGCTGCCCTTTACCAGCGGCATTAATCGAGTCGACCAGGATCCCCAGGTATTCCGTATTCAGCTGCGGCGCCACCGACAGGTCGATCTTTCCTTTCCATTCCGCTTTCAAAACCCCCTTTTTGCTGAGCACCTCATCCTTGAACGACGGATCGATCTCATTGATAAAATCCAGCTGCCCCTGCCGGAAAAGGAGAAATTCCGCCGCCTTCTCTTCGTTGAAGGTAACCTTTACGGCGTCCAGATAAGGCAGCGACCGGCCCATACTCGTCCTTTTCAAAATAATGTTCATTCTTCAGCAGGATCAGCGCCTGCCCCTCCTCCCAGGACTGGAGCCGGAACGGTCCCGTGCCGCAGGGATGACGCCGGAAGTCTTTCCCATATTTCTCAACAACCTCCCGCGGTACGACCGAACAATATTCCATACTCAGCAACCCCAGGATTGGATTGAACGGCCGAAGCAGCCGGAGCCGGAACGTACTGTCATCCACCGCCTGAAACGCCGCCGGCGCCCGAATCGATCCGCCCGTGAAAAATCCATGCCCCGCTGCTCGCTAGTCCGCGGATCCAGCAGTCGGTTGAAACTATACACTACATCCGACGCCACCATCCGCCGCCCTTTCCCGCCGGGAAAGGCTGGGTCATCCGGAAATAGAACATCTCCGCGCAAATGAAAGGTCCAGCATCGTACGATCCGCCGAAACCTCCCAGCTGCGCGCCAGCGCCGGGACAAACCGGAGCTGATCATCGGTCTCCACCAGCGTACTGTATAGCTGATGGACGACCCACATGATGGACCGGTTCTTGGCAAAAGCCGGATCCAGCGTCGCAACGCCATCGGATTCGTTATAGTAAAAGACTTTTTTCCCCTTCACCTGCCGGACCGCAACCGGAAAACACGCCAGCCACCGCGCGTCAAGAAAAGCGCAATCGCAAAAAATGTTTATTTACCTTCATCTCGATACGAACCTTAAATTAAAGATAACCAATGAGTCGTAAACTGCTGCTCCCTGCGATTTTTTCTTTCGCCCTCGGCCTGTCCTGCCCGGCCCAACTGCTGACACCCGAACGGATTTCACCCACGCCGATACCTTAAGGGGCAGCATCACGCCCGAACGGGCCTGGTGGAACCTCCTCAAATACGAGCTCCACGTCACACCCGATTACGACAAACAAACCCTCTCCGGGGAAAATGACCTCACGCTTCCAGGCTATCGCCGACGGACAGACGATGCAGATCGATCTGCAGGAACCCATGAACCTGCTGTCCGCCACCTGGGGCAAAAAGTCGTTGACCTTTGTCCGCGAAGGAAACGTCTTTCATCTCCGCTGGCCCAAAACCACTGAAGACCGGCGAGATCGAGACCGTCCGGCTTAAATTTGAAGGCAAGCCGCGTGTTGCCGTCAACCCGCCCTGGGACGGCGGCTGGATCTGGACCAAAGACAAACAAGGGAGACCCTGGATGACCGTTGCCGACGAAGGTCTTGGCGCCAGCGTCTGGTTTCCCTGCAAAGACCATCTCTACGATGAACCCGACAGCGGCGTGGTCATGAGCATCACCGCCGCCGACAGCCTCGTAGCCATCGGCAACGGCCGGCTGCGCGACAAGAAGTCCAACGGCAACGGGACCACCACCTGGACCTGGGCCGTCGTTAGCCCCATCAACTCCTACGACATCATCCCCTATATCGGTAAATACGTGAACTGGTCCGAACAATACAAAGGGCTGAAAGGTAACCTGGATTGCAATTTCTGGGTGCTCGACTACAATCTCGAAAAGGCAAAGCCTCAGTTTAAACAGGTCGATACCATGCTGGACGCCTTTGAATACTGGTATGGGCCCCTACCCCTTCTACGAAGACGGCTATAAGCTGGTCGAAGCGCCCCACCTCGGGAATGGAGCACCAGAGCAACGTGGCCTATGGCAACCGGTTCGAGAACGGCTATCTCGGCCGCGACCTCTCCGGCACCGGCTGGGGCCTGAAATGGGATTTTATCATCGTCCACGAAAGCGGCCACGAATGGTTCGGAAACAGCATCACCGACAAGGACGCTGCGGATATGTGGATCCATGAAGGCTTCACCAATTATTCCGAAACGCTCTTCACCACCTATATGTACGGCGAAGAGGCCGGCAACGACTATGTGATCGGCACCCGCAAGAACATCACCAACGAGCTCCAACATCATCGGCACTTACGACGTCAACAAGGAAGGGTCCGGGCGATATGTATTACAAAGGCGGCAATATGCTCCACATGATCCGCCAGATCATGGGCGACAGCGCCTACCGCGGAATGCTCCATGGTCTCAACCGCACCTTCTACCACCAGACGGTGACGACCGGCCAGATCGAAAGCTATATGAGCCAGTACGCCGGTAAGGACTTCTCCAAAATTTTCGACCAATATCTGCGCACCACACAAATCCCCGTGCTGACCTATCAGACCAACGGCGACATCATCTCTTATCGCTGGAGCGAACTGCGTCAAAGGATTCAATATGCCGATCAAAGTGTTTGCCGGCGGCCTGCCCGAGAAATGGATCTACCCCACGGAAGACTGGCAGACCATGCCGGCGGGCACCGACGGCCAGGTCATCCTGGGCAGCGGCGGCCAGATGCCGCCCGCCGGCGCCCGCCCAGCAGGCCGGACACCGCGCACCGAATGGCCCGGGCCCGCGCATCCAGACCGTAGGCGCAACAGGCAACGGCTCCGGCGGCGACGGCAACCTGTCCGTTGACCGGAATTTCTATATCATCATGCGGAAAACGGGTTAGCGGGAGCCGCCAACCTACCGGCGAAGCCCCAACCACGCCACCCAAATCCAGAACCCGGCCGGCGCCGATAAAATGTTTTTCATAATATCCCTCGCTCAGATCACTGATCATCACTCCGGAGACGGAAGCATGGATAAATTTATTGTTGCGGAGATAGACGCCGACATGCGTGACTGCGCGGCGCCTGCCCAGCGTATGAAAGAAAACCAGATCACCTTCCTGCAGCTCATCCCGGCGGATATGCCGTGAGGCCTCATATTGCTCTTTGGACGTCCTGGGCAGCGATGCCACCCCATACACCGAAGACATCAGCAAAAAAGCAAAAGCCGAACAATCGATCCCGTCCCGCGACATCCCCCCGTAATGATAGGGCGCACCATACCAATAATCCATAAAGCTCAGCAGCTTTGGATTGTCCAGTTCTTCCACGGTAGCATTTTCCAGGATGGCAAATTTGAACTGAAGCGCCGGAATAATTTTCGATACCTCGCCGTCCGAAGCAGTCCCCGCCGTCCGCGATCCGGTACTTCCGGTGACCGGACTGATCGAGCTGCGGGTATTGTCCTTTCTGTCCGAAGGATTGACCGAAATATTATCAATGAATTGTATCGAACCGGATGAAGAAGTGGTGGTAGTCGTCGCGGACGCGCCCTGCCTTGAGGCGCCGGGCTTTACCGTGCTGCAGCTGGCAAGCAGGGAAAGCGACAACGATAAAAAGGGTAGTTTTTAACATATTATCCACTTCTAAGGATATTGGCACGAACAAATATAGCAAATAAGTTGCCAAAATGAAAGGGTCGGGCTCCGGTCCCGTGGAAACTTTGTGCCTTCTCCGAACGAAGTTTGTCCTCATTTTGTTAGTTAATTGCAAGTTCCAATGAGCAAATTCTCTCATTTACATACCCATACGCAATTCTCCCTGCTCGACGGGGCGGCTTCCATCCAAAGCCTATACAAAAAGGCGATCAAAGACGGCATGCCCGCCCTGGCCATCACCGACCACGGCAATATGTTCGGCGCCTTCGAATTCGTAGCGGAAGCCTACAAACACAAAAATGACGACGGAACCCTAAAAGTCAAACCGATCGTCGGCTGCGAATTTTATGTCGTGCGAAGACCGCTCCGGAAAACCTTCACCAAGGAGCAGAGCGACGAACGATATCACCAGATCCTGCTGGCCAAAAACAAACAAGGCTACCAGAACCTGATCAAGCTGACTTCCCTGGGCTATACCGAAGGAATGTACAGCAAATATCCGCGCATCGACAAGGAACTGATCCGACAATATCACGAAGGGCTGATCGCCACGACCTGCTGCATCGGCGCCTATGTTCCCCAGACCATCCTGCATGAAAGCGAAGAAAAGGCCGAAAAGGAATTCAAATGGTGGCTGGACATCTTCGGCGAAGATTATTTCATCGAGCTCCAGCGCCACAAGATCCAGGAACAGGAAAAGATCAACCATACCCTCCTGCAATTTGCCCGAAAATACAATGTCCCGGTGATCGCCACCAACGACAGCCATTATACCGACCGGGAAGATTACAATGCCCACGATATCCTGCTGTGCATCAATACCGGTGAAAAACAGGCCACGCCCGGATATGACGATTTTGTCAATGACGACAGCAACGTCAAGAACCGGCGTTTCAAATTCCCAAACGACCAGTTCTATTTCAAGACGACCGAAGAGATGACCGCCTTGTTCAGCGACATTCCGGAGGCGATCGACAATACCAACCTGATCGTCGACAAAGTAGAAGTCCTGAACCTGAAAAAAGATATCCTCCTGCCCGCCTTCCCGATCCCAAAGGAATTTCAGATCCACGACGACAGTAACCTGAACCAGTGGGAATACCTGAAATACCTTACCCAGGAAGGCGCAAAGATACGGTACAGCGACCTGACGCCGGAGATCCAGGAACGGCTCGATTTCGAATTGTTCACCATCAAGACCATGGGCTTTGCGGGTTATTTTCTGATCGTTAGCGATTTTATCAAGGCCGGCCGCGATATGGGCGTATTCATCGGCCCCGGCCGCGGTTCGGCGGCAGGCAGCGTGGTCGCCTATTGCATCGGCATCACCAATATCGATCCGATCAAATACAACCTGCTGTTCGAACGATTTCTCAATCCCGACCGAAAGTCCATGCCGGATATCGATACCGATTTCGATGATGAGGGCCGCCAGAAGGTGATCGAATACGTGGTCGAAAAATATGGCAGGAACCAGGTGGCCCAGATCGTTACCTATGGTACCATGGCCGCCAAAATGAGTATCAAGGACGTCGCCCGCGCGATGGACCTTCCCCTTGCCGAATCCAACGCGCTGGCCAAACTGGTGCCGGAACGGCCGGGCATCGAGCTTAAACGGGTACTGCATGCCCCCATGACCGCCAAAGACGGCGAAAAATCACTGGAAGAAAAAGAAGGCGTCGGCGCCGACGACCTGGCCAATGTAAAAATGATCCGTGATATATATAAGGGAGACGATATCCGCAGCCGGGTCCTCCACGAAGCCGAACGGCTGGAAGGATCCGTACGCAATACCGGCCTCCATGCGGCCGGCATCATCATCGCCCCCGATGACCTGATGACGATCCTTCCCGTTTGCACCGCCAAAGATTCCGACCTGCTGGTGACCCAGATCGAAGGCAGCGTCATCGAAGAAGCCGGCGTGCTCAAAATGGACTTTCTGGGCCTCCGAACCCTCAATATCCTGAAGACCTCGCTGGAACTCATCAAAGAAAATCACGGCATCGACATCGATATCGACCTGATCCCGCTCGACGATCAAAAGACATTCGAGCTGTACCAGCGCGGCGAAACCATCGGTACTTTCCAGTTTGAAAGTCCCGGCATGCAGAAATATCTGAAAGACCTGAAGCCGGATAAATTCGATGACCTGATCGCCATGAATGCCTTGTACCGGCCGGGTCCCATGGCCTATATCCCCAACTATATCGACCGGAAACACGGCCGCGAACCCATCGTCTTCGATCTGCCGGAAATGGAAGAATATCTGGGAGATACCTATGGCATCACCGTCTACCAGGAACAGGTGATGCTGCTGGCCCAGAAGCTGGCCGGATTCAGCAAGGGCGATGCCGATGTCCTGCGCAAGGCCATGGGGAAAAAACAGAAATCCATCCTGGATAAAATGAAAAGCCAGTTCATCAACGGCGCGACAGCAAAAGGGTATGCCGCCGACACACTGGAAAAGATATGGACGGACTGGGAAGCCTTTGCCCAATACGCCTTCAACAAATCCCACTCCACCTGTTATGCCTTTGTCGCTTACCAGACCGCCTATCTCAAAGCGCACTATCCTTCCGAATACATGGCCGCCGTACTCAACCATGCCGGCAACATCGAAAAGATCACATTCTTCATGGAAGAATGCAAACGGATGGGGCTGAAAGTACTTGGGCCGGATATCAACGAATCCAAAAAAGGCTTTGCCGTCAACCAGCGCGGCGAGATCCGAGTCGGACTGGGCGGATTGAAAGGCGTTGGCGAAGCCGCCGTGGAAGGCATCATCGAAGAACGGACACAAGGCCGGCACTTTTACCACGATCTTCGACCTGATCAAACGTATCAACCAGCGAACCGTCAATAAAAAGACACTGGAAAGCCTTGCTTATGCCGGCGCCTTCGATTGTTTCCCGAATTGCACCGCGCACAATATTTTCATATCGCCGCCCGGCGATACCTCCACCGGTCTGGAGAAGATCATCAAATTCGGAAATGTCTATCAGACCAATTCGACCCAGACAGCAATAGCCTGTTTGGCGACCTGGCCATGCCGGATATCGCCACGCCCAAAGATCCCCAACTGTGAACCCTGGACGCTGACCGAATTGCTGGACCACGAAAAAGAAGTGACCGGGATGTTCATGAGCGGTCACCCGCTGGATCATTTCAAATTCGAGATCACCCATTATGGCATCACCCAGCTGGGCGAATTCAACGAAATAAAAGAAGCCGTCACCCTGCAAAGCAATCCCGGAAAAGCCTTCCGCCTGGCCGGCCTCGTCGTCGATGCCCAGCACCGGGTCAGCAAGACCGGCAAACAATTTGGCAGCTTTACCATCGAAGACTATACCGGGCAAAGCCGAATTCATGTTGTGGAGCGAAGACTATGCCCGTTACTCCAATTATCTGGAAAAAGGCAAGAACCTTTTCCTGACCGGTGGCTTCCGGCAGCGTTTTAACAAGGCGGAATTCGAATTCAAAATCGAAAAGATGATGTTGCTGGAAAGCATTAAACCGATCCTTACCCGACAGGTGATAATGGAAGTGGAAGCGCGTTTTATCAATGAAGAACTGGTGCAGTTCATCGAAAAGAATATCAAAAAATATCCCGGGAAATCGGCCTTGAAATTCAACATCTTAGAAACGAAAAGCCAGGCCCGGATCAGCCTGTATACGCATGGGGACGGGGTTCGAGATGAATGACGAAATGTCTGCTTTTCTGGAACGCACGCCGGAGTTGGAGGTCCAGGTTGTCACCTGACTGTCACGCCGGTGCCGCGAAGCGGTCGCCGACTTTTGATAACAGTGTCGCCGGGCCGACCAAATTATTTGCCAAATTAACTGATCTTTGTATGGAAAAAAATAAACACATCACATATAAAATTGATTCAATTATGGCATTAGAGTTCACGGATACCAATTTTCAGGAGAAGGTGATTTCATCGGATAAGTTAACCATTGTAGACTTTTGGGCAGAATGGTGCGGGCCTTGCCGCGCGATCGGACCGGTCATCGAAGAACTGTCCAAAGAATATGACGGGAAGATCAATGTAGGGAAAGTAAACGTAGACCATAATCCGCAGTTATCGGTCAATTATGGCATCACCAGCATTCCCGCCATCCTCTTTATCAAGGGCGGCAAGGTGGTCGACAAGCTGGTAGGCGCCCAGCCGAAATCCAATTTTGTCAAAAAGATTGACCAACATCTTTAAAATTAGCATAGCTATTGCACAGAACCCGCGCTTCGGCGCGGGTTTTTTTGCGCACTAACCGGCCGGCACATGCGCCGTCCGCTCCATCGGCTCGTGCTTGTACCGGAATACCAGGGGAAACACAATCCCCAGTACCAGTGCATACCCGGCAAAGATCAGCCAGATACTGTGCCAGTCACGTACCCCATTTTCCGTAAAATGGTAAACCACCAATCCGCTCAGATAGGTCCCCAGCCAGGCGCCGATCCCATTCGTCATCAGCATGAACAACCCCTGAGCGCTGGCCCTGATCCCCTTCTCCGTTTCGCGTTCCACAAAAAGTGAACCTGAAATATTGAAAAAATCGAATGCCATGCCGTAAACGATCATGGACAGCACGAGAAAAGGCAATCCGCCACCCGGGTTGCCGATTCCAAATAGCCCAAAACGGAATACCCACGCGAAAATGCTCAACAGGATCACCTGCTTGATGCCGAACCGTCGCAGAAAGAACGGGATCGTCAGGATGAAGAGGGTCTCGGAAATCTGGGAGATGGAGATAAGCAGGACCGAGTGCCGGACAGCAAATGCGTTGGCGTATTGGGGCAACCTGGCGAAGTCGCTGATGAATCCGGATGCGAAGGCATTACTGATCTGCAAGGCAAAACCCAGCAGCATCGAAAAAATGAAAAAAATCAACATCTTCCGCCGCCTGAACAGAACAAACGCATCGAGACCCAACGAAGCATAGAAGCTGGGTTTGGGTCCGGTGCGGATCGGAAAACAAGCCGGGAGCGTAAAGGCATAGATCCCGAGCGCCAGGCCGGCCGCTGCGCTCACATACAGCTGATATGGACTTTGCTTCCAGCCGCACAGGTCTACCACCCACATCGCAGAGATAAATCCAACCGTGCCCCACACCCGGACCGGCGGAAAATCCTTGATGACATCAAAGCCCCGTTTTCCAAGAAGAATATAGGAGACCGTGTTATTGAGCGCGATCGTCGGCATAAAGAACAGGCAATTCAGCAACATCGCGAAATAGAACAATCCGAAGCTCGTTAGCGTCGACGCCCACAGCAGCAGAATGGCCCCGGCGATATGGCAAAGCCCAAGTACGCGCTCCGCATTCATCCATCGGTCCGCCACGATCCCGAACAGCGCAGGCGTAAAAATGGAGGCTACTCCCATTGTACCATAAATACTTCCGACCTGTTTGCCGTCGAAATGGAGCACATTGAACATATAATCCCCCAACGAGATCAGCCATGCCCCCCATACGAAGAATTCGAGGAAATTCATCCCGATCAGCCGGAACTTGATGTTCACGCAGTGTATTTTGGGTTTAAACGTACAAGATAAAGAATTAATAGTACGCTTACAATCAGTAATTTTGTCCGATAAATCGGGAATATGAACACGATGACGACCGGCCTGGAGGCGCTTCTGGCCACCGCACCCAAACAGCTTCAGCCCATTGGTGAAAAGATCCTCGAAAAGCAGCGGATCACGCCCGAAGAGGGCATCCTGCTCTTCGAAAAAGGCAAGCCTCCCCTTTATTGGCGCACTGGCAAACCACGTCCGCGAACGGCTCCACGGCAACGTGACCTATTTCAACCGGAATTTCCACATCGAACCCACCAACGTTTGCGTATTCACGTGCCAGTTTTGCTCCTACTCCCGCCTCTATGCCCACCGCGACGAAGGCTGGGAACTCAGCCAGCAGCAGATGCTCGATATCGTCCGAAGTTACGACGGCAAGCCCGTCACCGAAGTGCATATCGTCGGCGGCGTTCATCCCAAAATGAACCTCGAGTTCTTTATCGAACTGTTGCAGAAGATCAAAGCCCATCGACCCGGTCTGCATATCAAAGGATTTACGGCGGTGGAGCTCGACTATATGTTCCGGAAAGCAAAACTCACCGTCGAAGAAGGTATGACGATGTCTCCACGCCGCCGGACTGGATTCCATGCCGGGCGGCGGGGCTGAGATCTTCCACCCCGATGTACGCAAAATCATCAGCGCCGACAAGGTCGATGCCGAAGGTTGGCTAAAGATCCATGAAGCGGCACATCGGGAAGGCATGCATACCAACGCGACCATGCTATACGGTCACATCGAGACCTATGCGCACCGGATCGATCATATGAACCGCCTGCGCGACCTGCAGGACCGGACGGGCGGATTCAACACCTTCATTCCGCTGAAATTCCGCAACAAGGACAACGACATGAGCCATGTGCCCGAATAGTTCGATTGTGGAGGATATGAAGCTGTACGGCAGTCGCCAGGCTGTATATGGACAATTTCCCGCACCTCAAAGCCTATTGGCCAATGCTGGGCCGCCAGAACGCCCAACTGTCCCTTTCCTTCGGGGTGAACGACCTCGACGGCACCATTGACGACACGACGAAGATTTATTCGATGGCCGGCAGCGAAGAGAAAACACCCAGCCTGTCGACTGCCCAACTGGTTACGCTTATTCGCCAGGTTGGCCGCGAACCTGTAGAAAGAGATACGCTTTATAACGAAATTCGACAATTACAAAGACGTCGACCTGGAAACGATCCGGATGGAC
This sequence comes from uncultured Chitinophagaceae bacterium, assembly GCA_963846405.1. Lineage (GTDB taxonomy): Bacteria > Bacteroidota > Bacteroidia > Chitinophagales > Chitinophagaceae > Puia. The sequence continues at coordinate 123,761 of CAWJVU010000005.1, forward strand.
GCCACGCTGAATTAAACTCCGAGCCGAATTGACCAGTACCATGACCCGGATGCCCCTGAATAAAGCGCTGCCAATCCTGCTGGCTGTCCTGATCGTGGCCAGGTCCAGCGTATTCGGGCAGATGGAGGTGCATGGCACGGTCTACGACCGCTCCCGATATTTCGCCATGCCCGGCGTCAGCGTCATATCCACGTCCGGTCATGGCACCATGACCGACTCCACCGGGCAATACCATCTCCGTGTGACACGAAAGACTCCATCTATTTCTCCTATCTTGGAAGGTCCACCGCCAAATTCCCGATCCGGAACATCGAGCGCCAATTCTCCGATGGATATCAGCCTGGCCGTCGCCGTCGATAGCCTGCCGCTGGTTGTGGTCCGCCCCAAACCCTATCGCTATGACTCCATGGCGAACCGCGACGAATACCGAAAGATTTTTGATTATGAACCCGACTATGTCGGCCAGGGGGAGGGTGGCGCTGGTATCAACCTGGATATGCTGTTCGGCGCCCGCCGCAATCGGCAAATGCTCGCCTTGAAAGCCCGGCTGATCGAAGAAGAACAGGAGAAATATGTCGACTACCGGTTCAACCGCACGCTCGTCCGGCAGATCACCGGTCTGGACCGGCCTGCCCTCGAACTTTTCATGCACATGTACCGGCCCACCTATGATTTCGTCAAAAGCTGTGAAAACGAATACGAATTCTATAAATATATAAAGGATTGTGGGATATATTTCATGAGAACATATAAGATCGACACGCCTCCAACGGTCCCTTAACGGATGAGACCCGCGCCCGCGGGCACGACGGACAAAGCGATCCTGTGTAGTAGGAAAAAGCGGGAAAACGCGCGATTGGAACGTTCAGTTCAGGCTCAATGAACTTCAGATTTAATTTTTTTGCAAGGTTGATCGACCAGGTTGATCAACGGAAATGGATTTAGAGGCAACGACTGACATGGATTTTAGCACTGGATTTTTCGGAATTGGATTTGTGCGGCTTTTAAGGATTGGATTATAAAAACAAGGGTTGATCGGGTTTCTCATGGATAGGATGGATGGTTTTGCATGGATGGGATTTTGCGATAGAGACAGGATCAGTGGTTTTTGCATGGATGGGGTCGATGGTTTCTGCATGGATAGGATCAATGTTTTTCACGGAGAACTGGATGGTAATGAAGGTTTTTTTCTAGGATGAATTGGCGTTTTCCCGTTTTTTCAAAGATCTGCTTCTATATTTAGTAAGATCCAGGTTCCTTTTCGTAACCGGAAAATCCTATTATTTTTATAGATTATGATAATTAATTGATTATCAGCATATTAATTTTAAATCCGCCCTGGCAGATCACCGGAAATAATGGGAGATGTAAAAGCGCCGGTCCAAAAGTTCAATGTAGAAAATAACTAATTTCGGTGATATGATGGAATTGACAAACTTGATCGAGCAGGGGACCCTAACCTACTTACCCCATATTTCTGTTGACTCGGCTATTTTTAGTTTTCATGACGGCGTTCTGAAAGTCCTGGTCCTTCGAATGAAAGACCAGTCCCTGTATTCCCTCCCGGGCGGCTATGTGGGAAGGGAAGAAGATCTCGACGGCGCCGCCCAGCGCATCCTCCGCGAGCGGACCGGGCTGGAGGCCGTTTATCTCGAACAATGCGGTACATTCGGCGACCACTCCCGAACCGGTGGCAAAATAAGCAAAGACGTCTTCTCAACCCTTGGCGTCGAGCTCCCCGCCGATTGCTGGATCATGCAACGGTTTATAAGCGTGGGTTACTACGCCCTTGTCAATTACGCTGCAGCCCGGCCCGCGCCCGGTCATTTCGACGCAGAATGCGTCTGGTGCCCCGTTGACCAGCTTCCCGGTATGATCTTCGATCACCGCGAGATTGCCGGAAAGGCGCTCGAAACCCTGCGACTGCTCCTCGACGTTAAAGTACCTCAGTCCAATTTACTGCCCGAGACCTTCACTATGAACGAACTGCAGCAGCTCTACGAATCCATTTTGGGCAAACCGCTGCTCCGCTCGAATTTCCAACGGAAAATGCTCAACATGGACATCCTCGAACGGCTCGACAAGCGGTTCGGCGGCGGCGCCCACAAAGCTCCCTTTCTTTATCGCTTCAATAAGCCGGAATAAAAAAACCGCCTCTTTTAGGGGCGGCGAAAATCGTTGTCAGGTTTCTCTACTTTCCGGTCTTTTCAAGGATTTGGAATAAATTTTTTTCGCAGGATACGTGGATTTTTTTGTTGGTTTTTCAGGAATTCAGGATGGGTTTTCTGGATTTGGATCAGCTTTTGGTTTTCAAGGATTTTGGATCGGGCTTACAAATTCTGGATTCTTTTGGTTGTTCAGGATTGGATTGGATCTCTTTCGTTGCTGATACAAAGATGGAATATTCCATACCCCCGAAGAAACTTATTCGTCTAACCGTTCCTTTTACCCGACGAAAGAAGTTTATACCCGACGAATACTTCTTAATTTCCCATAAAATCTATCCCCCAAAATTGCCATCATGAGAACCCGCTCCTTTCCCCGCTCCCCATCCTGTCTCTGTCTCATCCTGGGTCTTCTTTCCCTGACCGGGACGAAGGCACAGGACAAAAATTCCCTTCACCTTCCCTTCCTGCCGCGGCCGTTGTTCTGGGAAAATACCCCGCTTAAATTTCATTGGGACTCCACGCATCTGCTCATCGAATCCGATGGAAAAACCGATATGTTCCGGGATCCCAATGTCACGTACAACACGGACAACGCGCCAAAACTCCTTTTTATCGCCGACAGCAATTTCGTCCTCACCGCCTCCATCCATCACGGCTTCTTCAGCAAATGGGATGGAGGCGCCATCGTTCTGAAAGCCGACAGCCTGAACTGGATAAAATTTTGTTTTGAGAAGGACTATACCGGCCAGCATCGGGTCGTCAGCGTCGTCACCAAGGGCATTTCGGACGATTGCAACTCGGCCCCCGTTCCGGGCAATACGGTTTTCTATAAAGTGGCCAAAGCGGGGAATGTCATCACCTTGTATTATTCGCTGGAAGGCAACCATTGGTTCCTGGTCCGCCACCTCGTGTTCGATAGCCAGACCCCGATTCAGATCGGTTTCCTCGCCCAATCACCAACCGGAAAAAGCTGCACGGTAACATTTTCGCATATCCATTATTCCACCCGTAAGATCCGCGACCCTTATCTGGGCGAATGACCGCAGGACGGCGAATGGTCATGGTTCGAATTCTTCATCGATCAGGCGAAACATTTCCATCCGCGTGAGCCCGCACAAATTGCTCATGCCAACCACATCCTTTATCGTGAATCCTTCCACATGAAGCAGGAGTTCGTTGAACCGCTTTAGATTCTTCCCGAGATCCGCCGCCAATACCGACTTGGGCAGGTACAAAAAAATATCCGAAAATGATTTGATCTTTCCCCGGTCCAGCATAGGCTTAATGGTTGGATACCGATGGTCCCTGTGTTCCATAAGCAAATAAATATAAAATTACTAAATTTTTTAGTATACCAGCACAAAAAAAACCGCCCTGCACCTTGGGCGGTAAAAATGTTTTTTTTCAGGGTTCAACAAATGGAACGGTTTTGGAAAGGGTTTGGATTATTGATTGTCTTTCAAAGGTTTGGAATCGGATACGTTGGAAATTAGTTGGTTTCACTTTCGGAACTGGATCTCTTTCGTTGCTGATACAAAGATGCGGAAAACCACATCCGGAACGAAAATTTTTCGTCCAACGTTCGTATTTACCCGACGAAAGTCCGATATGCCCGACGAATGGTAGCGAAGACAATCAGCCATTTTCATTATCAAACTTTGCATCCCGAAGTACTCCTTTTTCCTTCCTAATCATTTGCATAGACAAATAGAAGAAGGTGTATCAAGTAACTGCATATGAATCAGAAACTTAGGGAATCTGCGTTTCATCATTTGCATAGACAAATTAAAAAAATCTCCCTAGACGCTGCCCGCGGCGTCGTCGTCAAAATCCCCCGCATCCCCGACAAACACCTTTTAATCCCCTGTCGGCTGGATCTCGCTCGTCTCGACCATCAGCATCACCGTTTTCCGCGGCGCCCGCGTACGGTGGACCACTCCACGGGGGACCGTCACCCCCTGGTTCGGATTGAGTTCGATCGTCCTGTCCTCCAGGTCCACAAGCAGTTGCCCGCTCAGCACAAAGAAAAACTCATCATCCTTGTCATGCTTGTGCCAATGGTACTCACCTTCGACAATCCCCACCCGCACAACGCTGTCGTTGACCTTTGTAAGTGTTTGATTGAACCATTTGTCGCTGCATTCCCGCGCCATCTCGCCGACATCGATCGTCTGAAGGGGATCGAATCGGATATCCAGCCTGGTCACATAAGGAAATACCTGTTCCATATTTTTTGTTGTTTAATCAAAGATCTGACTGCTCAGATGCCGGAATGCTTCCATGGCTCCCATATACTCGCAAGTCCGCGCTCCTGCCTTGTTTGCATTGGCGACGATCCGCTCCCACCGCGCAAGGTCGTCACCGGCCGGAGTGCCCTCGCTCAACTGGTATAGAACCGCCCCTACGAACGCATCCCCCGCACCCGTGGTATCAACCGGAGTCACCGGGATACTGGGTACCGTTGTCGTATAGTCGCCAACGCGCAAAAACGTGCCAGCTTTACCGAGCGTGATGGCAAACACCGCCTTCGTCTTCTCCATCAATACGGCCGTCGCATCTTTCAAAGCGGCGCAGCCCGTGATCAGCAGCGCCTCCTCATCGCTAACCTTGAAAAAATGACAGCAATCCAGGAAATTCCACGAGTGATCGACAAAGGACCGGAGATCGTCCCTGAACAACAATTGGCGGTAATTGGGATCAAAGCTGATCAGGATATCCTGCCGCAAGGCTTTTTGGAGCAGTCCGTAATAAGCCGCCTGCAGCGGACCGGGAAGGAAACCCGTCGCTGAACCGAAGTGCACGATCCCGACCGCGGAAAGATCAACCGCATCTACCTCCTGTACCGTCAATTCTCCATCCGCCCCGCGGTTGAAGACAAAGTCCCGCTCGCCATCTTCCATCAGCGAAACAAACGCAAACGTCGTAAAATGCGTATCATCCACCACCATCGCGCGCGTGGATACCCCGAACTCCTCCATTACGCGGATCAATTGCCGCCCAAACGGATCGGCGCCCACTTTTGCCAGCAGTTCCACCGACCCGCCAAGCGCCGCAATCGCCGCCGCCACGTTGGTCGGCGCGCCGCCTGGCTTCTTCAGGAAATGCTGCCCCTCTGCGAGGGACTTGCCTCTGTCCGAACAGATCATATCGATCAACGCCTCCCCGATACAAAGGATTTTTTTCGCGCCCTTTTTCATCAGCAAGCCCGGCCCCACCCGGATTTAGCCTGAATGTAGCTAATTTTTGCGTAACTCGAGGCTGTCAGCCGCGACAAGATGCGCTTGAATAATGGGAAGATAGTGCGCGATGTAATTCTTGATCGCCGCATTCCCGCCGTTGCTTTGCTCCGCCTCATACAGCGTGATCGCCGCCTGATCATCATCGATCTGGTATCGCAAATAAGCGGTATCGAAGGCGACCCCCGACAACGCCTGAAGCGTATTCAGTTCGGCCGCATGCGCCTGATCAGGGCTCGACAGCACCGTAAACCCCAGGCTATCCGCCAGCAGGATCAGCGTGGACTGCGCACTGCCGTAGTCGTTCACCATCTGCAGGCCAAAAACCTTCACATTCGAATCTGTGGCGTTCGTCGACGCCAGATATCCACCATTGATCTCATCGACATTATTATAGCCGACATTCGTCACAAACTGTTGATCCATAGAATTCAACGCCGTGCCGGAATTGCTGGATTTCTTCGAACACCCGAATAATACCGTCATGAGCAGCAAGGTCCCGACGGCCAATATTTTCCCCATAACGTCTTTTGGAATTGCTGATGCAATTATCAGGCTAGGATTTTGGTCGTCATATCGATTCAGTTTTATTGGTTACCTCGCGATATCGCCGGAAAATGCACCCCCAACCATCATAGTACCGATTCGATGGCAGGAGTTTTGCCGACTGGCTGGCATCAACAAGAAGTTCTTTTCGGATGGGTTGCATTGTTATCTTTATTTTTTTTGAGTTTGCTCGGCGACTTGCTTAAAATTTTCCATCGCCCTGCTCCAGAAACCATCCAGATACGCCCGCAGCGCCTGAATCCCTTCTTCGTCGACGCGGTAAATGCTTCTTGTCCCCTCGCGCGTCATCGCGATCAATTTAGCCTCCCGCAATACTTTAAGGTGTTGAGATACGGCCGGACGGCTTACCCGTAATCCTTCCGCAATATGGACCACTGAGAGCGGTCCGCCGGCGAGCCTTTCGAAGATCATCCGCCGGGTGGGATCACCCAGTGCGTCAAATGCCGCATCCGTCTTTGGAATTGCCATATGTCATTCGGTTTACGATTTCGTTCGGTTTACGATCGTAAGTGTATACTTACCGTAAGTGCAAACTTACTAATAAAAACGAGATTTCCAACTTATTTTCTGAAAAAAATCGCTACCTGTTGCTTCGTACGACCAGGGTGGGGAATCGACCGATTTCCCTTATTTTGCAGCCATCCAAAATGGCGTTATGTCATCGAAGAAACCAGCTTTTCTGATCATCCCGATGTTTGTCCTGATCACGAGCCTGTTCTCTGTCTTTCCCCTGCACGCCCAGACAAAGGTATTCAAGGAGGTCGGCGAAGACATCTCGACCGAAATCAAGGCGATCACCCAGGACAATGCCCTGGTTGGCTATCTGGCCTTCACCCGGCTGGAAAAAACCGACGCGGACTCGTTCAGCTATCGGTTGACCATTATGGATGAAAACCTCAACGATATCGGCGCTGTCAATTTTCGCCAGGGAATTCTCGAACTCCAGACGGTTTCTTTCGGGCAGAACGTATTGTGTTTGGGATATATACAAAGTTCGCTGGCTAACCAGCGCACTGCCCGGAGCCGCCCGGATTATCTCCTGTTGCAATTTATCGATTTGAGCGGTAAGGTCATCAACACCTGGCACACAGAAATAACCCTCGATATAGCGGCATACAACGCTGGAAAACTTTTTTCGGCCACGAGGTTGGCAGGATATCTGAAGTATGGGATGCAAATCCGGAATATTCCGAATGGCGGATTTGCCTTCTTTTATGGTGATGAGGCGAAACAAAAATTGGCTCTGTTCGACCTGAAGGGAAATAAGACCCATGAACAGGATGCGCCGACCGTTGCCGAACACTATTACCTCCGCGCAGCCGCCACGGAGATTTACCTCCTCACAAAAAATGATATCCGGGTTCCCGAAGGCGGGTTCACGCTCTTTGTCTATTCCGCAACGGATCTCGAAGCCGAAAATAATTTCGATCTCCGGGACGTGAATAGCAACTGGCTGAAAGTATTGAGTTTTGACAATGATCCCGCCACCGGCGACGCCTTTATTGCGGGCTGTATCATCAATCCAAGGCGCGAACAGGAATTCGGCACCGCTCAACAATTCGTTTTGGGCCCCTATATCGGGCTATTCACGCTCGACCTGGGGAATCCGCACAAGGATATGCATGCCAATTGCAGCTATTGGTCCGGTGACAATATTCCCGCAATTTCCACTTTTGGTCAGTTCAAGGAGAAAGGTTTTTACGTCAAATATGCCACCGCATTCCGGGACTATCGCGGCAATACCATTTTCGCGGGTACCGCCCTGTTCGGTGAAGGATTTGTAGGATCGGCCAAATACAAATTGGCGGACGGTGTTTTCGTCCGGCAGGATTCCATCGGAAATTTAGCCCTCGACAACAACATTCCCTGCGACGAAAGCAAATCTTTCAACGATGGAGCCTTCCTCTATGCGCTGGATAAAAAAGACTTTTACAAAGTCGACAATCCGGACACAAAAAGCAACTACATGATCATCGACGACGAATCGAACATCTATATTTACAACGTCAATAACAAAAAGGTCGTCCGCACGATCCCCCACAAAGACGGAAACACCAAGATCAACGTATATCCCGCCAAAGAAGGCTATATGATGGTATCGGAATACAACCGGAAGGAAAAGTATACCCGCTTTTCCATCGAAGCGCTTTGATCGTAAGAACAGGAAATATACCTATATTTACACCAGATCTCCACTCCGGTTCGTAGCGCTAAAACATAACAAATGCGCAATCCAATTGCACTTTGCCTCTGCTTATGTATGGGGCCTCTCGCCTTGTTTGCACAACTGCCTGCCGGATTTGTAGCGCTGTACCCACTTGACAATTCAGCGAATGATGTCAGTGGCAACGGCAACAATGGAACCCTGGTATCCACTTCTGCGGACGTAAACCGTTTTGGTACCGCTGGTAGTTCGACTGCCTTTGTTGCCACGACATCGACCGGGACGCTTCCATCCGGTTTGGTGACGTTGCTGGCAAATGACTTTACCGTTGGTTACTGGGTGAAGTCAACAATGAATGCGCCTTCAAGCACGCAGTGGTATGGCGGCGCGGCGCTGGTGGACGCGGAAGTTTGCGGCGGAACAAGCGACTGGGGTACGGCACTGATCAACGGCGGGCAAATCGCCTTTGGTCTTGGCAATCCCGATATTACGATCATCTCACCGCTTTCGTATAACGATGGCAGTTGGCATTTTGTAACGGCTACCCGGGCGTCAGCCGCGGGTGTAATCACGCTATATGTCGACGGCGGCCAGGTGGCGACCATTTCGGGTACCAGCACGGCCCCCCGGGTTGCTCCCACCATTATCGGTTTGGGGAGAAACAACTGTGTCGCCACGGGCGTTTTTACCGGCAGTCTTGACGACATGATTGCCTACAACAGCACGCTCACGCCGACGCAGGTTTCCAACCTGTATACTTTTTATAGTTCCATCGCACTGCCGATCCGGTGGGGATCGTTCACCGGCCAGGTCAAGTCGGGTTCGGTATATCTCAGCTGGACAGTCGAAAATACATCGACCGATGTTCGTTTTGAGATTCAGCGATCCGTTCCCGGCGGCGTCTTTTCCGACATTGCTGCGGTTGCGTCGGGCGATGGCGTCCGGGCTGCCGGTGGCAGCACTATGTATACGTTTGTCGATACTCATCCGGCTGTCGGGGACAATGAATACCGGATCGAAGGAGTAGATGCCGAAGGAAATAATTCATGGACGTCCATCCTGCAATTGAGCGTATCCCGCGGCTCCGGCGCGATCCGCTTGCTGCAAAATCCGGTTACCAACGAGTTGAGCCTGGTGAATCCCGGCGGAATAGCGATCAACCGGCTGCAGGTCATTGACGTTGCGGGAAGAGTTTTGGTGGATCAGGCTCCGCAATCGGGCAATTCCCTGGTAGGGCTAAATACTTCAAATCTCAAAGCGGGCTATTACTTTCTCCGGATCGGGGAATCCGGGGCTGCGGTCACGATACCGTTCACTAAACTTTGAGTCGAATGCCTTCGGGGTGATGCCGTTTCCGCTCTTTATCTTTGCGGCATCTATGGCAAACAATATGACATACGAAGAACTGGTGCGGCAACATCCTGGATCCCTGGTGGAGAAAATCGTGACAGAAGTACTGAATAAGAACAGCGTCGAAGTGCATTTTGAACTGGAGGACGATGAGCAATGGTCGGTAATAAAAATCCATATCTATGAAGAAGACAAGGAGATGGCGCTCCGGTTACTATCCGCTGACAGATGGGTGTTGCAGTTTGGATACTATGATGAGGATGACGAGTTCATTGAACTGCTGCAGCCGCTGACCCGGCTGGAAAAGGACCTGATTCCCAAGGGACTACAAAGGGTCATGCTCAAAGTCTTGACCAGCGAAGAAGGCTTGAGGCTTCCGGGCAATTTTTTGTCGAGATAGAACTTGGGCTTAGCCTACTTGAGATGAAACTCCTGTCTTTGTGATTCCGCCTTGTCACCCTCAGGAATGATAAAATCCCATTTGTCCACCGGGGAACTGTTTTTTATGACGTCGGTAGTAAGATCTACCACGATCTTGGCTTCTGCCCACTGCACGTCCTTGATGTGCTGGACCGCCACCAGCACTTTTTTGCCGCCGAGCCAGCTGTGGGTTTCGACTACCAGGTAGGAAAGCTGCCAGGTCTGGTCGTCGAGAATGAAGTCGTTTACGTGGCCGATATCGCCGGTGGTCGCATGAATATGGTAGCCGATGACCTCCCGGCAGCTTCTCAAGTGTGGGTCCACGGTCGATTTTTCCAGTTTCTTCTCCGCGGTTGGGTCAATGACCTCGGCAGGGTCGAAGCTGGGCGTGGGCGGGATAACCCCCCAGGCAGCGCCCGGATAAAACCCGGTTCCCCAATAAGGGTCCCAGGAATAGTGGCTGGCCAGCTGCTCCTCCTGCTGCCGGGAGACCGGCTTTTCGGTATCAATGTCCGGGCTGTTGCGCACTTGTTCTTTGGTAAGCCGGACGGGGAAGATCCCGGATTCCCAGGAGTGTCGCAGGATGGCGTGCGGTGAAATCAGCACGTTCCGGCCCGAAAGCCAGGTTCCCGTCCTCACGATGAGGTACCGGATGGTCCAGGAGTGATCGTCGAAGTAGAAGTCTTCGACGCGGCCGATCTCCCCATCAGTGGCATCCAAATTGTTGCCGATCAGGCTGTTTACGTTGCGTTGCATGAGTTATTTCGTATTGGTTTGCAATCTATAACACAACCATTTAGGTCAACAGTTGTTCAAAGAAAGCATCAATTTCATTTTTTCAATCGAGCCTTCCCATTTTCAATGATCGGGCCAGGGTCATTTGATTCTAAAATCCTATTTTTCATTCATTTATATTCCTTCTTCCGCAGTTTACTCCCCAAGTGAGTTTACGTGCTATAATTTGTATATTTTATACCGTATAATTTGTATATTTGTATCAGTTTTACAGTATGGTGTATTAGTTTTATCGTAAAATCATCACTCTTAAAAATATCCTTTATATGTAGTAGTTTTACAGTAATCGCCAGGCATTCATAACTGTTCTACCGTAGTGCTTATCAAGTCGACCAGGCAAATAAGGGTCAAGTATCCGTTTTACAGCAGCCATAAAAGTTGCTCATATAATTTATAAAACACGTTCATGGAACCAGTACCTGTTGGAGGGCAATGGCTGAAAGAGAAGTTTAATCTTGTCAATTATACCCTGACACATAGTTCCTATATTGGCGATAACGCAGATTTGACGGTAACCTCCAAAGGCAATATAGACCAGACTTTTGGACGAAAATACGCCGTAAGGCAGGGCGATGACCCATTAGATCATGTCGAGTTCTACCTAAAATATGACGACCTGAACCTGGATTTCCTAAAGGCCGTTTTTACGCATGTACCAGCTGCCGACATTGCGACTTCTATCAATAATAGCCCTGCAAGCAAGTATGCCAGAAAAATAGGATTTTACTATGAGTTCCTGACCGATAATAAGCTTGTATTAGACCGGCCGCTGTCGGGAAATTATATCGAACTGCTGGATATTGATAAATATATGACCGGTCAAAGTGAGCCGGTCACACGCTGGCGTGTACACAATAACCTGCTTGGTACACGCTCCTATTGTCCGGTGGTTCGCAGGACGAGAGAACTGGAAGAATTACTCTCTAAAGATCTGTCCGACCAAATAAACAAACTAAAAGCAGGCTACACAGAAGAGATTTTTCGGCGCGCGACCAACTACCTTTATACCAAGGAATCGAAGTCGTCCTATGAAATAGAAAAGGAAAAGCCTAGCGCAGATCGGACACAAAAGTTTGTCGCGCTGCTACAAACGGCTGGTAGCGAATCCAACGAGGACATGCTCGCCAGGCAGCGGCTGGTCGTCCTGCAGAACGCCATTGTTGACCCACGGTTTGCCAATGTCGGTTTTCGCGATTCCCAAAACTATGTTGGCCGGTCGATTGGCAATGGACAGCAGGAATTCCAGTACATCTGCCCACCACCACAGATAACTAACTCGCTGATGGAGGGGCTGAGTGGAATGGTTATTAAAACTGCAGGGACTGCTCCCGAGATACGGGCAAGTATAATCGCCTTCGGTTTTGTTTTCATTCACCCTTTCGATGACGGCAATGGTCGTATTCATCGCTTTCTAATCCATGACGTCCTGGCACATGACAAAAAAATACCCTCCGGTATCATCATTCCCCTGTCTGCCCACATGCTCAATAAAATGCTGGAGTATGATAGCATACTAGAAAAATATTCAAAGCCTCTAATGCAGCGTATCAAATTCACTGCTTCCGAAATGGGGCAGGTGGAAATTACTAATCCGGCCGAAGTGGAAGGATATTACCGGTATCCAGAATTAACCAACCACTGCATTTACCTCGTCCGCACCATCCATGAGACCATCCAAGAGGATATGCCCAAAGAACTGATGTTTGTACAACGCTATGATGAAGCAAAGAAGGCGCTTCAACAAATAGTAGACATGCCTGATAGAATGATCGACAATATGCTTACTTTCCTTAATCAGAACAAAGGGAAATTGGCCAAAAGAAGAAGAAATGACTTTTCTAAACTGACAGATGAAGAAATCGCCGCCATGGAGAAGGTTTACAAACAAGTGTATGAGATAGAGTAGATTTTATATAACGGACGATTGAAAAGTATGAGATATTTCAAGCTTGCATTATCTGTAAGAAGTAATATCTGACACCCTAAAAATGATAAGACATTGTTGACCTGAACTTGTGTCGCGTGCTACTGGCCAGATAGAAATTCAACTATCTATTAAAGTGCCCAGGACTGGATTAGCAGGGCTGATCCAGGAACTCCTGCGAGGGGCGTACCCAACGACCCCCGCGCGCCTAAGGCGCGCTGGTTTTTGCACTTGTTCGCTCCTGCGAGCAAACTCGCGTCGCTTCCAAATGCAAAAACCCCTCAGCAAAGCTGAGGGGTCGTTGTGCCCAGGACTGGATTCGAACCAGCACACCTTACGGCGCTGCTACCTGAAAGCAGTGCGTCTACCAATTTCGCCACCTGGGCAGGTATTATTCGGGGGTGCAAATATAGCAAAAGATCAAAGCGCCCCCAAAAAAGTTCGTTTATTATCCGCTCGCAGCAGCTCCTGCACCTCCGGCGTCTCCCCTACCGGCTTTGCCGCCTTCCATCCGATAAGCAGCACGCCGATTATAACCAGCACCGTCCCAATCACCTGCTCGATAAAGATCGGATCCCCCAGCACCCAATGTGCCTGAAGAATCGTCGACACCGGCCCGATACTCGTCACGATCGCCGCGTTATTGGCCCCGATCCGCTTCATCCCCGCCGACAACATATAAGACGGAATCACCGTAGCCACCAGCGCCAGCGCAATCCCATAACCCCACAGCGGCCCACTGCCCGTACCGGTGGGCAACGCCGCATGGCCGCCTAGCATCTGCCGGACAAAAAAATGCGTCAGCACGCCCAATGTCGCCGTCAGCATGCTATAGGTCGTATACCTGGCCGCACCCAGCAGCGGCACCATCCGCCCCGTCCCGGATAAATAAAAGGCATAGGTGATCGAACAGAGGAAGACCAGGAAGCTGCCCCAGTAAAAATGCGGGTTACCCGTATCGATCCGCAGCTCCCCGAAAAATGCAATGGCGATACCCGTATAACTCAGGACCAACGCCAGCACCTGCGCGCGGGTGATGCGCTGCCGGAATAGCACCGCGTTTATAAGCACCGCGATGCTCGGATAAAGGAACAGGATCAGCCGCTCCAAACCCGCCGAAATATATTGTAACCCGATGAAATCAAAAAGACTGCTCACGTAATAACCCAGAAGGCCCAAAACGATCACCCACCCCCACTGCCCCGGCTTCATCCGCACACTCCCCGGCTTCCGGCTCCCCCACAACGCCGTCAACAGATAGAAGGGCAGCGCCAGCAACATCCGTAACGCCAATAACGTCAACCCATCCGTATGGGTATGACGAAAAGCGAGCTTCACCAGGATGGCCTTTGTCGAGAACAGTACCGCTCCCGTAAAAGAGATCAGGAACCCCTGTCCTTTCATATCGCTACATTAAAATCCCGCAGCGCATCGTTTAAACTCGTTTTGAGATCCGTGCTCGGCTTGCGCTGGCCAATGATCAATGCACAGGTCACCTGGTATTCTCCCGCCGGAAACTTCTTCGGATACGTACCGGGGATCACCACGCTGCGTGCCGGCACCCGCCCTTTATATTCCACCGGCTCCGATCCGCTGACGTCGATGATCCGCGTCGACTGTGTCAACACAACATTCGCGCCCAGGACCGCCTCCTTTTCTACGATCACCCCTTCCACCACAATGCTGCGGCTTCCCAGAAAGGCGCCGTCTTCGACGATGACCGGCGAAGCCTGAAGCGGCTCCAACACGCCGCCGATGCCCACCCCGCCGCTGAGATGCACCCCTTTCCCGATCTGCGCACAACTGCCAACGGTCGCCCAGGTATCTACCATGGTTCCTTCGCCCACATACGCACCGATATTCACGTAACTGGGCATCAACACGACATTGCGTGCGAGATAAGCGCCATAACGCGCGACCGCATGCGGCACAGCCCGCACCCCGAGGTCGGCATAATTTTTCTTCAGGTCCATTTTATCATACCACTCAAAAGGTTCCAGCTCCCAGGTCTTCATCCGCTGCAGGCTAAAATACAGCAGGATCGACTGCTTCACCCATTCATTCACGACCCAGCCTCCGGACGGCGACGGCGACGCCACGCGCAGGCGGCCTTTGTCCAGCTCCTCCATAGTCCGCAGGATCGCATCCCCGTAGCGGTCGTCAAATATCAGATCCCGATCTGCCCATGCTTCCGCGATCAATTGTTGCTCTTCCATTGTAGCGCTTTTTATTGGATGCAAACTTAGTATTTTTGTCGCCAATTCAAACAAATGGACCTCGACGAAGACATCCGGAATTCCCTCTCTGCCCTTCGATCCGGCGGGCTGATCCTGTATCCGACCGATACCATCTGGGGAATCGGCTGCGACGCCACCAACCCGGAAGCCGTCGGCAGAGTATATGCGCTGAAACAACGGGCCGAATCAAAAAACCTCATCGTCCTGATGACCGATCCACGCGATGTCCTCCGATATACCAGCCAACCCGATCCGCACATCTTCGATTTTCTAAAGACTATAGCAAAGCCAACCACCGTCATCTATGAAGGCGCCATCGGACTTGCCCCCAACCTCATCGGCGCCGACGGCACGATCGGGATCCGGCTCGTCCACGAAGACTTCTGCCGCCACCTCATCAAGCGCTTTCGCAAACCCATCGTCTCCACCTCCGCCAATGTTTCAGGTGAGCCCTCTCCCGCCTTCTACGGCGAGATCGATCCGCGTATCCGCTCCGGTGTCGACTATATCGTCCACTATCGAAGGGACGACGATACGCCCAAACAACCCTCCGCCATCGTAAAATGGAACCCGGAAGGTCCCCCAACCATCATCCGGCCTTGAGCATCTCGAATCCGCCGACTACATCCAGCCTTGACGACCTTGAATTTTCTCGTTATCTTGCGCAAAATACCCGATGCAAAAGATTCTCCTGGTCCTGCCGGTAATCCTGATCGTAGTCTCCTGTTCGCCAAGCAATCAGCCGCCCGTTCCAACTTTCACCGATACCTCGTCAAACGAGTATCTCGTGTCCACCTATGCGAGCTTTAGCGGGCAAAACAGCACCCCGATCGGCGTAGCGGCAGATGCCAGCGGCAATCTCTTTGTGTGCGACGCGCCAAGCGGCACCGTTTGGAAGATCTCGACCCCCGACAGCACGGTTTCCACCATCACCACAATCAACGACCAGACCACCGACATCGTTTGCGACAAGCAAGGGAATCTTTATGTGTTGTCAGCAGGTCAGGGAAAGATCCTGAAGATCACCCAGGCCGGTGTGGTGACAACTCTTGCGGGGGGGGCGGCCGGTCAGGTCGATGGCCAGGGAACTGCGGCGGGTTTCAAGGCGCTCGACGCATTGGATATCGACAGCACCGGGACAATATATGTCGCGGACTATCTGTCGATCCGCAGGGTCGACCCTGCAGGCAATGTAAAGACCTTATATATCGACTCCACAGCCAGTGAGGAAATACTTGGGATCACGTGCGATAACAATTACAATATTTATTTCTCCGACGATATCCAGGTCTGGCAACTCGACACCCTCGGCAACCGGACGTCCATCGCGGGCGGGTCCACTCCCGGAGGCCAGGACGGCACGGGCGGTTCGGCGGCATTTGAAGGGATCAATGAGCTGAGGATGGACAAGAGCGGTAATATCTGGGTGAATGACTACAACGCGGTGCGAATGATCGCGCCGTCGCAGGCGGTCACGACCATCGCGGGGAATGGACTTTCGGGGTTCAGGGACGGCGCCGGCAATGTCGCGGAATTTGACGTTTCGGCGGGTCTTGCGGTGAGCGCAAACGGAACACTTTTTGTAGCGGACGAAGGGAACAAACGCATTCGAAAGATCGTTCGCCTATGAAATTCCTCGTCATACAAACGGCATTTATAGGTGATGTAGTCCTGGCAACGGCCCTAATCGAAAAGCTTCATGCGCACTACCCCGACGGCTGCATCGATTTCCTGGTGAGAAAAGGCAACGAGACGCTCCTGGCCGGCCATCCCTTCCTGCACGAAGTCCTCATCTGGGACAAGCGGGAGCATAAGTTTCGGAACCTGCTAAAGCTCATCCGGCGCATCCGCCGGTCACATTACGACATGGTCATTAACGTCCAGCGATTCGCCGCAACAGGCCTTCTCACTGTCTTCTCCGGCGCCGGTCAGACGATCGGCTTCGACAAGAACCCGCTGAGTTTCCTTTTTTCAAAGAAAATCCCCCATATCGTCGGCAACCGGCATGAGATCGAACGCAACCAGGCCCTGATCAACGACCATACCGATGATCGGCCCGCAAAACCCCGGCTCTACCCGAGCCTCGCAGACGAAGAAAAAGTCAGGCCCTATAAGAGCAGACCCTACATCACCGTCTCGCCCGCCTCCGTCTGGTTTACCAAACAGTACCCCGGGGAAAAATGGTCCGCCTTCCTCCGACAGGTCCCCGAAGAATACAACATCTACCTGCTCGGCGCGCCGACCGACCGGCCCCTCTGCGAACAAATAGAAGCCGCACGCCCGGGTACGACCAACCTAAGCGGCATGCTTAGCTTCCTTCAATCCGCCGCCCTGATGAAGGATGCGGAGATGAACTATGTCAACGACTCGGCCCCCATGCATTTTGCATCCGCCGTCAACGCGCCCGTCACCGCTGTCTACTGCTCCACGATTCCTGCCTTTGGTTTCGGGCCCCTGAGCGACAAAAGCCATATCGTTGAGATCCGGCAGCCGCTCGATTGTCGACCCTGCGGGCTCCACGGTTACAAGGCCTGCCCGCAAGGACACTTTAATTGCGCTTACAAAATAGAAGACGCCCAACTTTTGGAAACCCTGACTGGCGAATCTTCCGCACATTATATAACTTCGCGGCCGAGTTAGTTCATGGATATTAAATGCACCGATAAAGAATCCTTCGTCTTCCAGACGATCGCCCGGGCCGCCGCAGACCTGCAGGTGCCCTGTTACCTCATCGGCGGGTTCGTCCGGGACAGGCTGATCGGCCGACCGACCAAGGACGCCGATGTCGTCTGCGCCGGGGACGGGATCCAGTTGGCCCACAAAGTGGCTACCGCGCTGCAACCCAAACCATCTGTTTCCTTTTTCAAGAATTTCGGCACCGCCCAGATCAAATGGGACGATCTGGAAATAGAATTTGTCGGCGCCAGGAAAGAAAGTTACCGGGCCGAATCGCGCAATCCCGATGTCGAACCGGGCACGATTGCCGACGACCAGCTTCGCCGCGACTTCACGATCAACGCCATGGCCATCAGCCTGAATGAAGAAGACTATGGAAACCTCATCGATCCCTTCGACGGCCGCGACGACCTGAAAAAGCGACTCATCCGCACTCCGCTCGACCCGTTGCGCACATTCAGCGATGATCCCCTGCGCATGATGCGCGCGATCCGCTTTGCCACTCAACTGAATTTTAACATCGACGAGCGGGCCCTCAATGCCATCACAGAAGACGCTCCGCGCATAAAGATCGTTTCGCAGGAGCGGATCACCGACGAACTGAACAAGATCATCTTAAGTCCGCGACCATCGATCGGGTTTGATCTCCTTTTCCGCACCGGCCTCCTGAAGATCATCTTCCCCCAAATGGTTGACCTCGCCGGCGCCGAATATATCGACGGCCATGGACATAAAGATAATTTCTATCATACCCTGCAGGTTCTTGACAATATAAGCCGCCATACCGACGACCTTTGGCTTCGCTGGGCGGCCATCCTGCACGATATCGGGAAGCCGGCTACCCGGCGATTCGAGAAGGACCTGGGTTGGACCTTCCACGGCCATGAAGTGATCGGCGGCCGGATGGTCCCCCGCATCTTCGCCCGGCTGAAGCTGCCACAAAACGAAAAAATGCGCTTCGTGCGAAAACTCGTCGAGTATCATCTTCGCCCGATCGGCCTGACGAAAGAAAATATCACGGACTCGGCCATCCGCCGCTTGCTCTTCGACGCAGGTGACGATATCGATGCGCTGATGACTCTTTGTGATGCGGATATCACATCGAAGAACAAACAGAAGGTCAAACGCTATCTGGAGAATTTTGAGCTGGTTCGGGAAAGGCTCAGAGAAGTGGAGGAAAAGGATCGAATCCGCAACTGGCAACCACCCGTAACCGGTGAAATGATCATGGAAAAATTTGGCCTGGAGCCGGGCCCAACGGTCGGCGTATTAAAGAACGCCATCCGCGAAGCGATCCTGGACGGAGTGATTGCCAACAACTATGAAGAGGCCTGGGATTTTATGCTGAAAAGGGCCGCTGGGCTCAATTTGACAGCGGTCAAGTAAATCAATTTGCGTTTGTCGAATTTATGTATCTTGTGAACTATAAATTGCAAATTTGCCATGGCGATCTTGAAATTTAGGATTTATTTTGAGGAAGATGACAGCGTTTACAGGGACGTGGCGGTTCGGCATACACAAAGTTTTCTACAACTGCACCAGGTGATCCTGAAAGCCTATGAATTCGATAGTAAGCACCAGGCCACTTTCTATCGCAGTAACGATCATTGGCAACGCGGCCGGGAAATCACCCTGGAAAAATACGAAAAGCCTTATAGAGCGGAACCGCTTCTGATGGAATCGACAACCATCGGTTCGGAGATTCGCGATCCCAATCAGAAATTCGTCTACGTTTATGATTTCGTTAAGAACTGGGGGTTCCTCGTTGAGCTCATCAGTGTGTCCAAAGAAGAAAATGGCAAATTGGATTATCCCGCCGTGGTCAAATCCGAAGGCATCCCGCCCTCGCAATACGGCACCAAGGGGTTGGTCGGCGACAAACTGACCGAGATGGAAGAGAAGTACGATCTCACCAAAGGGACCGAGGGCTTTATTGTGAAAGGGGCAGGCGGGGAGGAAGAAGTGACCGAGGCGGAGGAAGCAACCGACACGGAAGAAGAGCATGAAGAGGGCGAAGAGGGCGCTGCTACCGACGAAATCATCTGAAAGGCGTGCGGGAACTTGCCGTTATAATCATCGTAGGGCCAACGGCAGTTGGAAAGACGGCAGCCGCGATCCGTCTCGCCCTTCAAGCGCATACCAAAATCATCTCGGCCGACTCCCGGCAGTGCTTTCGGGAATTGAATATCGGTGTCGCCAAACCCTCAGCGGCAGAGCTCGCCGCCGTTCATCACTTTTTCATCAATTCCCATTCCATTCACGAAGCCGTCAATGCCGCCATTTACGAAGAACTGGCGCTGCAATGGACAGCCGATATCTTTCGCGAGAACCCCACCGCTGTCATGGTCGGGGGCACCGGGCTCTATATTAAGGCGTTCACCGATGGCCTCGATGATATCCCCGCCGTTGATCCGGACATCCGCCGCAAGCTCCAACTGCAATATGCGCTCAACGGTATCGGCTGGCTCCAACAGGAAGTCAACCTCCATGACCCGGCTTTCTACGCAAAAGGCGAAAGACAAAACCCCCAGCGGTTGCTGCGCGCACTCGAAGTCCGCCTCTCCACCGGCCGGTCGATTCTCAGTTTTCGCAGGGACGCCAGCCGTCAACGTTCCTTTCAAATCCGCAAGATCGGCCTGGACCTGCCCAGGGATGAACTGCGTCGGCGGATTGATGACCGGGTAGACCATATGATCGACCAGGGTCTCGTCGAAGAAGTGAAAAGTCTTCTTCCATTTCGCCACCACAATGCCCTGCAAACAGTTGGCTATAAAGAAATATTCGAGTACCTGGACGGAGCCTGCTCGCTGGATGAAGCCGTTCAAAATATAAAGACCAATACCCGCCAGTATGCCAAACGGCAGCTGACCTGGTTCCGGAAAGACCCGGCCGTCAAATGGACCAATCCGGATGTAAATTCTTATCTTTAAATCATGAAATACCTGTTGTTGACTGCAACGTTGTTCCTTTTCTGTCTGACTGGCAGAAGCCAGCAGGTGGTAAACGTGAATTCCGATAACTTTTCTTTTAGCAACCGAATTAATGCTGACATTTCCGGAATGGTCCACCAACCCATTAAATTCGTAAAGTTCACCGCCGGCACCCCCTTCTTCAATGACCAGTGGATGAAAGCCAGACTGTTCGACGGCAATGGGGAAAGTTATGCCAGTCATTCGGTACGGTTGAACCTATTCGACAATGACGTGAGCTTCCTCGACGCCGACGGTGCGGAAATGGTAACAACCATTCCGGTAAAAAAGATTCAGTTGACGGATACGACAACCGGCACACAATATGTTTTTGTTTTCGGAGATCAGATACCAGGAGCGGATAAAGCGGAGGCCAGGGTTTGGCTTCAGGTACTCGTGAACGATTCAGTAAGCTTGTGCCGGCAAATAAAAAAGACCATCCGCGAGACCAAACCCTACGGCAGTACTACAACAGAAGAAGAGATCGTCACTGCCGACATTTATTTTGTCCGCATGAACGGCAACTTCATCCGACTAAGAAACTGGTCCGGCCTTATACAGCTCTTTGCCGATAAAAAGAACGCCATCAATCAATACGTTAGCGACCACCACCTCAAGGGCAAATCCGCCGAGGAGTATGCTCAACTGGTCCAATATTATAACAGCATAAAGAGCGTATAAAACTAACGTGGTCACCAACCTTCATAAGCTCATCGCCAAGGAATTCGGAGATGATTTTTTATGGGGAGTGGCCATGGCAGCCGTACAAAACGAAGGCGCCTGGAATAGCGATGGCAAAGGTCCGTCCATCTGGGATACCTTCTCCCGGCGCCAGGGCAAGATCAAAGGCGGCGGCCGGCCAACCATCGCCTGCGATTTTTATCACCGCTATAAGGACGATATCCTGCTCGCCAAAGCCCTCGGGTTCTCGGTCTTCCGGTTCTCTCTTTCCTGGGCCCGCATCCTGCCGGAAGGAACAGGGCGGGTCAACAGGGAAGGCATCGCCTTTTATCACCGCGTCATCGACGAATGCCTCAAGCTCGGTCTGATCCCCTATGTCACTCTCTATCACTGGGACTTGCCCATGGCGCTGGAAAAAGAAGGCGGCTGGACCAGCCATCTTATGCTGAAATGGTTTACCCGCTACGCCACACTCTGCGCGGAGGAATATGGCGACAAAGTAAAGGACTGGATCGTACTCAACGAACCTTTTGGTTTTACCAGTCTTGGATATATGCTCGGCCGTCATGCTCCGGGCCGTACAGGGCTTTCCAATTACCTGCCGGCCGATCCACCATGCCGCCCTTGCACAGGCGGAAGGTGGCCGAATCTTACGTGCGACCGTCCCCAACGCGCATATCGGCACCAGCTTCTCCTGCTCGGAAGTACTGCCCTATACCAACTCAGCCGAAGACATCCAGGCTGCCCGACGTATCGATATCCTGATGAATCGTCTTTTTATCGAACCGGCGCTCGGCAGAGGATACCCCCGCGAAGACTTCAAGTTCCTCGAAAAGCTGGAACTGCATAATCGCAGCTGGAAATATACCGAGCGGATGCAGTTCAATTTCGACTTTATCGGTCATCCAGAACTATTTTCCCGTCGTCGTCCGGCACAACCCCCTTATCCCGATCGTCATGGCATCGGAGGTCCGCGCATCAACGCGCAAAGTCCCACAGACCACTTTGGGCTGGGAGATCAACCCGGATAGTTTTTATCGCGTCCTCAAACGTTTTTGGCTATACGGCGGCGTCAAGGAGATCATCGTCAGCGAAAGCGGGGCCGCCTTCAAAGATGAAGTGGTCAACGGCGAAGTAGACGACCAGAACCGGATCGAATATTACCAAAGATATCTGCTTGCCCTGCTGCGGGCAAAAAAAGAAGGAGTAAACATAAAAGGGTTTTTTGCCTGGACCCTGACGGATAACTTCGAATGGGCTTTTGGCTACGGCGCCCGTTTTGGGCTGATCCACGTCGACTTCCGGACCCAGCTGCGCACGATCAAACGGTCGGGTTATTGGTTCCGCGACTGGCTTACGCCATAAACGGCCGCGCTTCGCGCGGCCGGAGCGAAAATCAATGAAAATCCCGATTGATCGCCGTACTGAAGGTCTTCAAGCTCCACCCGCCACCCACGATGATCCGACGGATCGTCATCAGCGGGTCGGTCGGATCCATTTTATCGGCCAGTTGGAACGCGGCGATAAAACCCCGTTTCCGCAACTCCGGCAGCGCCGCGCGGTTCCACAATCCGAATGGATAAGCGAAATACCGGATCGGCTTCCCGGTGATCGCCTCCAATTGCCTTGTCGGTTTGTCGATCTGGATGGCCCAATCGTTACCCTGATATTTCCGGACATTATGGTGATCCCAGGTATGACTTCCGATCACGTTGCCGGCGTCAGACAATTCTTTAACCTGTTCTTTGGTCATGTAGTGCGGCAGACGGTTGAGCGAAACCGTCATAATAAAAAAAACACCTTTGAAGCCGTATTTCTTCATCTCCGGCCAGGCTACCGTATACTGATCCTCATCGGTGTCATCGAACGTGAGCATGACGGGCTTGCTGGGTAATGCCTCACCTTTCGTCAGGTAAGCATAGAGCTGATCGGGAAGAATGGTATGATAGCCGCTATCCGCCAGCATCTTTAGTTCGGCCTTCAGATCGGCCGGCGGCATGATATAGTCTTTGGACGTCCTGGAATCGGTC
The DNA here is from genome assembly GCA_963846405.1 of uncultured Chitinophagaceae bacterium. Lineage (GTDB taxonomy): Bacteria > Bacteroidota > Bacteroidia > Chitinophagales > Chitinophagaceae > Puia. The sequence goes on from CAWJVU010000005.1 coordinate 146,978, forward strand.
GGTTTCCAGTCACGGACCTGGTGATAGCAAAGGATCGGAACTTCCTTACGCCCCATGATCACCGAAGGCGCGGGTACCTTTCCGCCAGGCAACCCGGCGGTATCCACGGCTGCCGCCGCTGTCGCATCTGGCCGCGCCGCCGCAGTCGAATCGGTCGAAGTATTCGTGGAATCGGCCTTGCTCTTGTCACCCGTACCGGAACCGCAGGCCGTCGCGGCAAACATCAGAATTCCCAGACTTGCACCAAGAAAATTTTTCATCATATCAATTCTAACGGGATTTCGACAATATTATTTCCTCCGCCGCCCGAGCGCCAATCCATTACTTTCCCCACCCTGACCAGTCCGCGACGAGTTCCTCCAGCCATCGCCGGTCCTCCTCATCAAAGGTATTCAAAGCCGTGCTGTCGATATCCAACACCGCTACCACCTCATCCCCGTCAAAGACCGGCACAACAATCTCCGAACGCGACAAGCTGCTGCAGGCGATATGACCCGGAAATTTCTCTACATCCGGCACGATCAGGGTCCGTCTCTGCCTGCCAGCTCGCACCACAGACCCCACGGCCATAGGCGATCCGCGTACAGGCCACCGGCCCCTGGTAAGGCCCGATGACCAATATTCCATCCTTCACCTGGTAAAATCCTATCCATAACCAGCCGAACTGCTGCTTCAACGCCGCTACGATATTCGCCAGGTTGGCCACCCGGTCGGTCTCGCCTTCCAGCAGCGCCCTGATCTGAGGCAGGAGCGAGCGATATTGATCCGTTTTACTGCCTTCTGCCAATTGAAGTTCTTCTGCCATGGGCGCAAATTTACAAACATCTGATAACTCTTTCATAAATTCGGGGATGCCCCGTTTCACCATTCATTCGGACATCTCCCTCGCACGAACGCCATCCACCGACCTGTATACAGACCCCGCGATTTTCGAGCTCACCAAGGAAAAGCTGTTCACCCCCTCCTGGCAATTTATCGGCGATACCGACTTGGTTCCGGCCGAAGGTGACGCCCGGCCGTTCACCCTGTTGGAAACTTTCCTGGATGAACCCCTGGTACTCGTCCGCGATACAACCGGGACGGTCCGCCTGCTTTCCAATGTCTGTACCCATCGCGGCAATATCGTCGTGAATGAACCCTGCCGGCTGACCCACCTCCGCTGCCGCTATCATGGTCGGCTCTTCAACCTTGACGGCTCGTTTCGCAGTATGCCGGAATTCAAGGAAGTACAGGAATTCCCTTCGCCAGCGGATGACTTGCACAACCTCCCGCTCGTCAAATGGGGAAAATGGCTGTTCACCACGCTCGGCAACACCCCGCACGCGGATTATTGGCAGGAGATCATGGAACGGCTTTCCTGGCTCCCCCTGGACAAATACGTCCTCCACCCGGAATATACCCGCGATTTTGTTGTTCAGGCGCACTGGGCATTGTACTGCGAGAACTATCTGGAGGGCTTTCATATCCCTTTCGTACACGCGGGCCTCAATTCCGTGATCGACTTCGGGAACTACACAACCGAATTGTTCCGCTATTCCAGCCTACAATTGGGTATCGCCAAAGAAGACGAAGACTGCTTTGACCTCCCGCGGGATTCACCCGACTTCGGAAAAAAGGTGGCCGCCTATTATTTTTTCATTTTCCCCAATACCATGTTCAACTTCTATCCCTGGGGTCTTTCTGTCAACATCGTCAAACCCCTTGGCCTCCATCAGACAAAGGTCACCTTCCTTACCTATATCGCCGATCCGGATAAATACAATAAAGGAGCAGGTTCCGGTCTGGATACCGTTGAACTGGAGGATGAGGAAGTTGTTGAAGCCGTTCAGAAAGGCGTTCGCTCCCGCTTCTATGCCCATGGCCGGTATTCCGTGACACGCGAACAGGGAACCCATCATTTTCATCGCATCATCGCCGGCATGATCGGATAACCATGGCCAAACAACTACAAAAGACGATTGGTCTCTGGTCGGCCACTTCACTGGTGATCGGGAGTATCATCGGCGCCGGCATTTTTATGCGGCCCGCTACGATGGCCGGTCAATTGGGGAGCCCTACCCTCATGCTGGCCGTTTGGGTCATCGGCGGAGTCATGTCGCTGTTCGGCGCGATGATCTATGCCGAACTCGGCGCCATGTACCCCGAAACGGGCGGCCCCTATGTCTACCTCCAGGAAATGTATGGCGATCTCCCCGCCTTCCTCTACGGCTGGTCATCCCTGGTCGTTATCAATACCGCATCGCTGGCCAGCTTTGCCTTCGTTTGCGCCGACTATGCAGGCTGGTTTGTACACCTTCCGCGTTTTGACGCCGCCACCGAGCATTGGATAAAATGGCATATTCCATTCCTCGCCGATATCTATCCGCTGGAGAACTTCGGGACCAAAACGCTCGCCATCCTCCTCCTCCTCCTGCTCACCATCATCAATTATCGAAGCCTCCGCGGCAGTAACGGACTCCAGTTGGTAGCTACCGTTTTGAAAGCGGTAGCGCTTGTACTCGTCATCGGCGGCATCTTCTTTTCCGGAAAAGGTCATTCGGCCAATTTCATAACCAACGCGCCGGGGTTCCAGGCCCAACCCTGGCTGATCTTTACCGCGGTGATGGCGGCCATATCCGGCGCCTTCTCCAGTTATGATGGATGGTACAACATCAATATGATGGCGGGCGAGGTTATCAACCCGCAGCGAAATATCAGCCGCAGCCTCTTCCTGGGGGTGGGCGCCTGCATCGGGATCTACCTGCTGGCGAACCTCGCCTATCTCTATGTGCTGCCGGTCGGCCGCATGGCGCATTCGTCCCTGGTAGCGGCCGACGCGGTGAATATTGTTTTGGGCAATTCGGGGGCGGCACTCGCCGCGGCGCTCATCATCATCAGTTGTTTCGGTGCGGCGCAAAACAATCTTATGGCCAACGCCCGCGTCACCTTCCTCATGGGCCAAACCGGCGACTTCTTTGCCTGGACCGGACGCGTCCAGCCCAAACACGGGACGCCCGGCAACGCCATGATCGTCATGGGCGTGTGGAGCATGCTTTTTATTCTCAGCGGTTCTTTCGACATCATGGCGGATATGTTTGTGTTCATGTCCTGGGTGTTCTATGGGCTGACCGCGATCGGGCTGCTCGTCCTGCGACAGAAACGCCCGGAGCTCAACCGGCCCTATTCCGTCGGCGGCTACCCCTGGCTCCCCGCGCTGTTCATCGGCTTTACGCTATTCTATCTCATCACGACGATCTACAACGATATTACCGCTTATAGTTCCGGAAAAGCGCCCATCATTAATTCGGTGTTCGGTTTGGTGCTCACCGCCGCAGGTATTCCGTTTTATTGGTATTTTCAACGCCAAAAGCGGAAAGCATGAGAAACTTCGCCCGGTTCCTTTTCATTTTTTTGGCGCCGACCTGCGTCTTCGCCCGGCAATCAGACCCCCATTCGGGTACTGCCCGGCACTCCGGCCGCCCACCTGCATCCGATAGCTTCTACCTGCTTCGCCCCGATCATGTATTCGACGGTGAACAAATGCACCCGGGTTGGCAAGTCCTCGTACACGGCCGCCTGATCGAAGCCGTTGGCGCTGCGGGATCGCTCAGGACACCACCCGGAACGGTCATAATCGATCTCAAGGGCGCTACGCTACTCCCCGGACTGATCGAAGGACATAGCCATCTCTTCCTGCACCCTTACAACGAAGTATCCTGGAATGACCAGGTCCTGAAGGAATCCCGCGCCGAACGTACTGCGCGTGCCGTTGTCCACGCCCGTGCCACACTCCTTGCCGGTTTCACCACCACCCGGGACCTCGGCACCGAAGGCGCCATGTATGATGACGTCGGACTGAAGCAGGCGATTGAAAAAGGCGTGATCCCCGGCCCACACATACTATGTGCCACCCGCGCAATCGTCGCGACCGGCAGCTATGGACCCAAGGAATTGAACAATGACGTCGAGTCACCCCATGGCGCCGCTGAAGCCGACGGCATCGAAGGGATCACCAAAGAAGCCCGCATCCAGATCGGTAAAGGCGCTGACCTCATTAAAGTATATGCCGACTACCGCTGGGGCCCCAACGGCGAAAGCGAACCGACATTCACGATCGAAGAACTAAAGAAGGTAGTGGAAGTCGCCGCCAGCAGCGGCCGCGTCGTTGCCGTTCACACCGGCACCACCGAAGGAATGCGCCGTGCGATCGAAGCCGGCGTCGCGACGATCGAACACGGCGACGGTGGTACCCCCGAATTGTTTGCCCTCATGAAGTCCAAAGGGATCGCGCTCTGCCCCACGTTGGCCGCCGGCGATGCCATCGCGCAATACAATGGTTGGAGAAAAGGAGATCGACCCCGAACCGGAACGCATCCGCCAGAAACGGGAATCCTTCCGCCAAGCACTCGCCGCGGGCGTAAAGATCTGTATGGGAGGTGACGTCGGCGTATATCCACATGGCGATAACGCCCGGGAAATGGAGATGATGGTCGACTATGGAATGGCGCCCCTCGACGTCCTGAAATCCGCCACTTCCGTAAACGCCGATGTTTTCGGGATCGCAGGCAAATCGGGTCGCGTAGACCCGGACTGACTGCCGACCTGCTCGTGGTGGACGCAGACCCCTCTGCCGATATCTCCGGGATCCGCAAGGTCAGGTGGGTTATGAAAGATGGACTGATCTATCATCCCGACGGCACGACCGGGCGTTAGTCAGCGGGTCAGCTGTTCAATCAGATGGGAATGTTCGGGATATTGACGAACGAGGGCGCTTCTGTCCGCCAGCTCGAAATCCGCAAAATCAAACCCCGGCGCCACTGTGCAGCCCACCAACGCATAATCGCCACCGTCAGCAAGCCTCGAACCAAACCAGTTGCCGGCGCGAACGACGGCGACCAGAAAATCTTCTTTCTCCGGATCGCCGCCCAGCCGATGGGTCACCAGCCTCCCGCTATGCGTGATCTCATAGACCAACAGCGGGTCCCCGGTATAGAAATGCCAGACCTCATCCGCGGCGATTCGATGAAAGGCCGAGAACTGCCCGTTGCGAAGCAAGAAATAAACGTGTGTCGAAGCAGGCCGGTCTCCCTGGAATAGCAGGGGCAGAGAATGCCGGGGAATAACAAGCTCCGAACGATAGACCTCCCGGAATGCGCCGCCTTCTATATGCGGGGTCAATTGCAGTTTGTCAATCCAAAAGTCGGCGTCGCGTCGCTTCATATGAATAAACCTGGATCAATGTTCAATCTTTACATTCGGTACAGCATAGGTATCCGCCAGGGAATCCTTGATAGAAGTCGTGTCCTTCGGATAAGCCGCAATCGGGAAATACAACTTGAACCAAGCCGAATCTTTCTGATCCATTTTGATATTCAACTGATAGCCCAGGAGCTGGTTATATCGCCGCAGCGCGTGATGTTTGTTGTCCGTGGCGAGGATGACGAACCGGTAGAGCGTCGAGCCGGGAGGCGGCGGGAGCGCCGCGGTCGTTGTCGCTGCAGCGGTCTTTGGCGCGGCAGCGGCGGTCGTTGGGGCCTGTTCTTCCGGCGCGGGTGCGGCAGGCACCGGCGCTGCTGTATCTTTGATCCGCGGTTTCGATGCTGAATCCGCAGCGGTTGACGTCGTATCCGTTACCATTGCGGGCTTCGTCTTTGTGGAATCCGCAAGAACCACTGCCTGTTTCTCCGCCGGCTCCGAAAAACTATTTCGCTTATATAAATAATATCCTGCCCAACCGATGATGCCAAGCCCTACCACGATCAGCAGCAATAAAACACCTTGCTTCGCCGAATTGCCCTTTACCTCGCGCTCCCGCGCCGGCTCATCGAACCCGGCGGCCCTTCTTTCCGGGCTCTGTTCTTCAAGCCGGGCAACCATATATTCCCCGGGTGTGAATTCAAGCCCCCCTTCTTTGACCTTGATCAATGTCCCGATCCCATCCAGATAAAAAGGCTTTCCGATATTCAACAGCTGACGACCCGTAGTCAAATAGAAGTCCAGGTCGGCCGCGGCCAGCGATTTCATTTTGCCCGTATGTTCCTTGATAAAATTGACCAGGTTGTCATCCGCCACCGGGATCACCGCATTCCGGAATCGAATGCCGGTGGCGGCCATTTGCCCGATCCGGTCCGACTCCTGCGGAATGCACGGCATCGGCATCCAGCGTGAAACTTCCAATTCCGGGTAGATCCAGTTTCCTGGTCTGATACAGATATTGCGACAATAATTGTGGTAATTTCAAACCATCGGATTTTAGTCCCGCTAAAGATAACGAACTTCTGCATAACTAAAACGATAATTCGCAAACACAAAACGTTGATTCGCAAACGCACGTTGATCCATGCTCACACAACAGGATAAAGATTTTATTCGCTACTGGGAAGCCAACCGGCTCCGCCGAAAGAAGGTAGTTCGCCAGTTTCTCATTGGCATTCCGGTTGGCTTATTGTTCGTTATACCTATCGTCATCAATTTTTCTTCCGGCTGGTACCGAACGGGCCGACATGGAAGCGCACAGCGCCGATTTCAATCCAGTGGTGCTGCTGGTCGCCCTGCTGCTGATCGTCGGTTTTACAGCCATTTTTTATCAACGCCACCAATGGGACCAATATGAACAGCACTATCAGGAACTCCTGGCCCGCCAGATTCGGGAGGAATCGGCCGATCCGGCTACCCCGCCACCCCCCGATCCGGACTCCCCACTCCCCGCCGACCCGGATGCCCTCCCGGGTTCGCCAAGTGACCCTCCCCCGACGAATTGACCCGCTTTCCCCCGGCAAACCTGAATAAATTAAAAAAAATCGGTTTTTTTTAACTTCCTTGCAGCAATACCGGGGGGCAGGCTGTCTACTTCTACATTACCCACCATTATAGAGTACCCCCTTTAATAAGATCACCGAGTTATTCTTTCCTGATTCTCGATATATATCTGCTTGATGTGCAGTAACCATGAACTACCTGCTAAAAAGCCCCTGGTCTTTCACCGGGGCTTTTGTTTTGGGCATAACTTGTTAATTTTCAACCTTCCGATCCGTATCTTTATGCCATGCCATCCCTCTTCTCCAAAATCCGCCAGGTCTATCATCTCTTCAAGGACGTCGACCTCAACCAGTTGGCCAAATTTGCCGGTAAAATGCCGCGCGCTGGCGCCGCCCATCGGGAACCGCCGCCGATCGAGGGCGACTTTTATCATCTTAGTCACCAGTTGACCGAGGAACAACGGGCCCTGCAAATGAAAGTCCGCACCTTCATGGAAAATGAGATCCACCCGATTGTAAACCGCTATTGGCTGAAAGGGGAGTTTCCTTACGAGATCATCCCCCGCCTGGCCTCCCTCAACATCTGCGGGGTCACCTACGAAGGGTACGGCTGTCCCCACCTCCCTTTCCTTATGGAAGGAATCCTTGCCATGGAAATGGCTCGCGTCGACGCCAGCATTGCTACCTTCTTCGGAGTCCAGAGCGGTTTGGCAATGGGTTCGATCTACCTGCTCGGTTCAGAGGCACAGCGTCAGGAATGGCTGCCCAAACTCCAATCCTTCAAAGCCATCGGCGCCTTCGGCCTGACAGAGCCAGAAGTAGGCTCGGGAGCCGCCGGCGGCCTCACCACAACCGCCCGCCGCCAGGGCGACCAATGGGTGCTCAACGGGCAGAAAAAATGGATCGGTAACGCCACCTTCGCCGATGTCATCGTCATCTGGGCCCGCGACCTCGACGACGACGAGGTCAAAGGTTTTCTCGTCCGAAAAGATACGCCCGGGATGGATGTGGAAAAGATTGAGGACAAAATGGCGCTGCGAATCGTTCAAAATGCGCTGATCACCCTGCGCGACTGCACCGTTCCGGAATCAGACCGGCTACAAAACGCAAACTCGTTTAAAGATACTTCCAAAGTGCTGCGCATGACCCGCGCCGGGGTAGCCTGGGAAGCGGTTGGCTGCGCCCGCGGCGCCTACGAAAGCGCACTCGCATATACCCGTAAACGCCGTCAATTCGGTCGGCCGATCGCTTCCTTCCAGCTGATCCAAAACCACCTGGTGGAAATGTTGTCCAACCTGACTGCCATGCAAGCGATGGTCTTTCGCCTGTCCCAGCTCCAGGATGAAGGCAAGCTCACCGACGAACATGCCTCCCTCGCCAAAGTGTTCTGCACGCTGCGCACCCGCGATATCGTCAGCCGCGCCCGCGAAGTGATGGGCGGAAATGGGATCCTCCTGCAATACAACGTAGCCCGCTTCGTCGCCGACGCCGAAGCCATCTATAGCTACGAAGGCACCAAAGAGATTAATTCGCTTATCGTCGGCCGCGCCATTACCGGGTTCAGCGCGTTTGTTTGACACCTATTGAATAGCGTATGTCGTGCAATAAAACTCTTCCTTAATCTTCTTCGCCGCCGCCAACGGCCACAACCGCTGCGTCGTCAGAATCCCGCAACGATTTCGGCTGGCTGGCCGGATTGCGGGGATTGAATATATAGGTATACTCCCGCACACCCCTCGCCTTTAACAGCGGCAGCAGCCGATGCAAGCTGTCGTCACCGTTCGCCATGAAAAAATAATCCTTGTCAAAAAGATACCCCAACTCATACACCATATAGGAATCGGATACGACGACCACATTGCCTGGCTTTTCTGCGAATCGATCCATTGTCGGTTTAACCCGGCCCTGATAAGCCCAGCCAAGTATCCCGGACCGCACCGCTGTACACATTGTGATAGAGCGAATAGGCCACCATCAACATGGATGAATCCGGCCAACCATCCCGGCATGCGGATCCGCCCCGTCAGTATCCCCCATTGCTGATCGGTCAGGAATAAACAGTACAATCACGATCGGAATCAGCGGCAGAAAATAACGCGCCCCCCATTGTCTCCCGCCGTCGTTCGGAACGATAAATGGCGTCAAAAGCGAAAACAAGAGCACGATCGCCGCCAGCAACGGCGGCCGGCAGCGTCTTTCCACGCCCCGGCTTTCGGTGCCCGCCGCCCCGATCTTCCACGCCCCAGAACCAGGATCGCGAATTGAAAAGCAAAATGAACCCGAAATGCCGGATTGACTTATAGTTGTTCATCCAAAGATTATAGACCGCTTTGCCGAACTCCCAACGATCGTCGATATCGGCCTGATCCGCCAGTTGGTGCCCATGCAAACCCATGATGTTTCCATATTCGATCTGGTTAAAGACCATAAAGCTCACTACCGACAAAAGAAGACAGGCGACAAAACACAAATATACCCGTCTCGGATCCCTCTGATACAAAACCAATCCCGCCAACCCATACAGGAAATTCATCATCATGGCTTCCGGCCGCAGCCAAACAGCCAGTCCGCTTGCCAACCCCAGACAAATCGCCGGCGCGATCCGCGCCGGCGGCCGCACAATAAAGACAAGCCCTGCAAACAACAGTAGCGTAGCCGGCGCGTGCTCCCAATACATGGCTCCATACAGGGTCAATGGAGAACAGAACGCCAGAAGAAAGAGCGCCAGCGCGATCCGCCCCGGCGCGATCCCCAACCGCCGCAACAACAATATCATGAACACCCACAACGCAACAATAGAAAGGACCGGCAGGATATACAAACCCGGATAACCCACGTCAGCATACAAAAACGCGCTCGCGATCTGGAATGCAGGAGGGAAAACAAATAGATATCCGCCGGACGAAGGATATACAAATGGAGGACGAAGCGGAAAGTAACCGGCCTGCCAGATGGATTGTACCCAGGAGGGCTGCGCCAAATGAAGGTATTTAAACCCATATCCTTCCGTCAGCTGCTTAACCACCATATACTTAACCCCGGCATCGGCGGAATAGAAGACCCCCCGCGGGACCGTGCTGACCAGGTAAGCCAGATAGCCAAGCGCGAGCACAAGGACAAGGAAAACAGGCAAAAATCCCTTGTTCAATTTTTGCTTAGAACCGGACATGGTTATTTTTTTAACACTCTTTCAGCCCCAACGGAATTTGCACCGCCAGCCCGCCGTCGGATGTTTCTTTGTATTTGCTGTTCATATCCTGAGCGGTACTCCACATCGTACTGATCACCGCATCCAGCGACACTTTGGCAAAATCCGGAGTGCTTTGAAGAGCCAGCTGACTGAAGCCGTGATCGCTTTGATGGCCCCCATCGTATTCCGTTCGATACAGGGGATCTGGACCAGTCCGCCGATCGGATCACAGGTCAGACCAAGATGATGCTCCATGGCAATCTCGGCCGCCATCAGCGCCTGGCGTTGCGACCCGCCGACGCATTCCGTCAATGCGGCAGCAGCCATCGCCGAAGAAACCCCGATCTCCGCCTGACATCCGCCCATCGCCGCGGAGATCGTAGCGCCCTTTTTAAAAATGCTGCCGATCTCGGAAGCGGCGAGGATAAAGGAAAGGATCTTGTTCTCGTGAAGCCCGTCGCAAAAGATGACGAAATATTGCAATACCGCCGGTATAACCCCCGCCGCGCCATTGGTTGGCGCCGTCACCACCCGCCCAAAAGACGCATTCTCCTCATTCACCGCCAGCGCAAAACAGCTCACCCAGTCAAGCGTATATTTGAAGTCATTACCCCCCGCCCGGATAGCCGCCACCCAGCTGTTAAAATCATCATAGGTCCGGTCGCCAAGCAAGCCGCTTGTTCAGACTGGCCGCCCGCCGTTGCACATGCAAGCCGCCCGGCAGCATTCCCTCGGAATGACAGCCCCGGTAAATACATTCCTGCATGGTTTTCCAGATCCGCCCGATATCCCTGCCGGGTTTCGTCTTCCGGCCGCCAGGCCGCCTCATTTTCCAGCACCACCTCACTGATCGCCAGCCCCGTCTTTCGGCACCAATGCAGCAGATCCGAAGCCGTATTGATCGGGAAAGGCAACTGGACCGATGCAGTCGCTTCCGTTTCTTCCCCTTCCTTTTTGACAAAGCCGCCGCCGATGGAATACCAGGTCTCCGCCAATTTCCCGCCCATCCTTCCAACTGGCCAGGAAAGTCATGGCATTCGGATGATAGGGCAATGTTTCGGAAGAAAGAAAGCGGATATCCGTATCCGGGTCGAAGGCGAACGGTTTGCTCCCTGCGGATCGACCAGTTTCTGCGTCAGCCGGATCGTCCTGGATCGTGGTGTCGATCAACCCGGTATCGAACGTGACGGGGTCCTCCCCCGCCAGCCCAAGCTGGATGGCGATATCCGTCCCATGCCCCTTGCCGGTTTTGGCCAGCGACCCATACAGCAGCACGCTGACCTGCTGAAGACCCGTCAGACCGTTGCGTGCCCGGATCGAATCGGTAAATCGCTGCGCCGCGCGCCAGGGACCAAGCGTATGGGAACTGGAAGGCCCGATCCCAATCTTAAAAATGTCTTTGACGGAAATGGATTCGTGTGGCATATTACACCAAAGGTACCGGGTTTCGCGCATTGATCCATTTGCGGCACGGCCGTTCGACCAGGTAGTAGGTCACCGTCGCGATCCCAACCAATAAGAACAGATAGATCACGCAATAGCCCAACCCCGGCCAGAAGTCGATATTGAACTTTCCCCGCGCATCCCCGGTAACCCCCGGCAGCCGCACTCCATGCTCAAATGGCTCCTGCAGGAAAATCTGCATCAGGTAGATCGAATACGAGATGTCTCCGAGATACTGAAGCACCCGGTTATTGCAAACCCGGTGGAGCATCCCGTTATTCAACGCGAAATTCAGCACCAGCGCACCAAATAGCACAACCACCAGCGCATCGTTGATCGCAAAATGAAGCCCTGCCGCCACCAGCAACAGGATAAGCGCCGATGCCGCATCACCGCCCATTAACCGGTCGACACCCGAAATCCGGTATAGCCGATATATGATCATCCCCGCGCTGAAACCTGCAACACCCCGCAGCCAGCCATAGTCGAAGGTCGTATTGAGATTGTGGGGGACCGGTATCGCCGGATTCAGCGGATTCTTTCGCGGCAATACATACATAATGCAGCACCACGCCACCACCACCCCAAGCGTCAGCAGGATCGGCGCCAACTTGCCGCTGCCGGCTGATCCATAAGGCCAGAAACGGGAAGAGCAGATATGCGCCCCACTCCGCACTGATACTCCAGGAAGGGATATTCCAGTTGTAGATATGGCAGACCCCGAACGATTGCAGCATAAACACATTCGGCAGAATATCCCGCGGCTGCTCCAGCACGATCGGCGGATTCCCCCAATTGGTCAGGTAGCGGACGATTAGCACCAGCAAGAGCAGCGAGAATAAATGCAGCGGATAGGTCCGCGCAAACCGCGCTACCAGGAAATGCCGCACCTGCCCCCGCTGAAGCACGCCGTCAAACGCCCGGCCATAGACATGCAGCATAATGAATCCGCTAAGCACGAAGAAGAGGTCCACCATCAAATAGGACTTCTCGAAGAACATCGTCGTCCCGGCGGGAACGAACCGGCCGATAGCCATTTCGAAATGAAAAACGGCTACCAGGATCGCCGCCAGACCCCGTAAAGGAGTTAGATTGGAAAGATATCCGGATTTGACAGACATGCGTTATTTCTTCATAAAGACGGCCTTCGGCAACAGGACGTGAACCCCAACATTCCCATCCACCAGTTCGGTAATATCCACATCCGCCGCCACGCTGCACAGCATATAGGCGTCTTCCTGCGAGAGCTTCTTCTCTTCCATCAGATATCGGATCATCTGCCGCACCGCAATATGCGTAGCGGCATTCAAATCCCGGTCATCCCCCATCGTGATGATATGCGTCGGCGACTCCGCCCACGGCCAGGATATGCCTGCCTTTATGAACAACAAGATGCAATTTTCCGATCAGTGAAGTCTCGATAGCCGTGATGTCCACCTCGCCATTTCCCTGCGCCGCATGACCATCGCCGATCTCGAGCAAGTGCGCCCTTCACCCACACCGGCAAATACAGGGTCGTGCCCGCCACCAGACTCCTTATTATCCAGATTTCCCCCATGTATCCACGGCGGTGCGCTGTTCCATCTGCCCGCCGCCGCCGGCGGCGACCACCCCCACACTCCCAAAGAAGGGGTGCAACGGAATGTCGATCCCTATCTGCAAAATGCCCGATCATTTTTTCCCGGTCAAGCCGGATGATCCGCATCTTGCGGCTGAAGATCTCATCCGAAAGGAACCCCGCCTGCCCAATACCGTTATATCCATACGGAATGGCCAGATTGATCGAGTCGAACCGGACTTCCAGCACATCCCCCGAATCGGCTCCGTCGACATAGATGGGCCCCGTCAGTACATGCCCGCCCGGACCCCGGTCCTTAACCGCCTGTACATCCCGCAATTCCTGCTCGACCTCCGCCGGTGGGACACCCGCTCCTTCCAGCCGCTCCGGATTGGAAGTCAGGACCGTTCGCACCCGGACATAATCGCCCGACCGGACATGAAGCACCGGCTTCGCCTCAGACCAATAATAGCCCCAGACGACCGTAGACGCCGAAGGATTCAGCACATACGGATCGGCGGCAGTCCCCTGCCCCTGCGCGGGCAGCGACAGCGACAACATACACCCGATAATACTTCCGGAAACACGTATCAAAATTTAAATTCCTCCCAACCGGTTCAGATAGCCCACATACTCATTCAATACTTCCTTATTGATCTTATATAACGAGCTTCGCCCATCCTTTTCCGTGATCAGCAACCCGGCATCGACCAACTGCTTTAAATGATGCGAAACGGTGGATTGGGCCAGATCGAACATCCCGATCAAACCGCACACGGCATCCATCCCTCCTGTTTTCGAATGGCCTCCATCATCTGAATGCGATAGGGATCACCGAGGGCTTTGGAGATTTTCTCGATCTTTTTTACTCTGCATGCGGATTCATCGGACAAATGTATTGGTTTTTACCTAAATTTATCCCCATGAGACCCTTAACATTGCGAATAACCTGGTGCTGATCGGCGTCCTGATCTTAGCCACGGATATGGTCAGCGTACCACCCGCTCCAATCTGGCATTGGTCGGCGCCAGGATCTATCCTTCCCCGACCGCGGCCCCCATCGAGAACGGCACCGTCCTGATCCGTAACGGCAGGATCACCGCCGTCGGGCCCAGGGACGAGATCAAAGTGCCTGCCGCCTGGTCCGTTATCGACTGTAAAGACCTAACGCTTACCGCCGCTTTCTGGAATTGCCACGTGCATTTTATCGAGCCCAAATGGCAGGACGCCGACCTCATGCCCGCCGCCCAGTTCAACCGGCAGATGGAACAGATGATCACCAGCCACGGTTTCGTCTACGTCTATGATATCGCCGAATTCAGCATCGGGAACGTCCTGCGCATCCGCAACCGGATAAAGAAAGGCGATGTCAACGGCCCGGTCATCTATACAACCGGCGTCCCGCTGGTGCCTTCCAAACGGAAGCCCCTTCTATATCGCTCCGCTCAAGCTGCCCGAAGCCACCGACCCCCAGCAGGCCGTCGCCCACGTCCGCGAGCAGATCGACTCGGGAGCCGACGCCATCAAGATCTGGACCGGATCGCCCACCGGCAATAAGGTCGTCTATATGCCCGAGGATATCGTTCGCGCGATCACGGAGACCGCACATCGCCTCGGCAAACCCGTTTTTGCCCATCCCACCGATACAAAAGGCGTGATGATCGCCGTGAACAACGGCGTCGATATCCTCGCCCATACCTCTCCCGACGACGGCCGCCTCTGGAGCGCCGATACCATCCGGCAAATGATCGCCGCCCACGTGGCGCTGATCCCGACATTAAAACTTTGGAAAGATGAGCTGAAAAAAGGCGGCATGACCGACTGGGCGCACCACCCGCTTGTGCTCACCGCACAGCAACAGCTGCACGATTTCTATAAAGCCGGGGGAACCGTCCTGTTCGGCACCGACGTCGGCTATCTGACCGATTATGCCACCACCGATGAATACGACATGCTGGCCGGGGCCGGTCTTAACTTCAGCCAAATTCTCGCCATGTTGACGACAACTCCCGCCCAGCGATTTGGCCAAAGCCGCCACACCGGCCGCATCGCCGTGGGTTTGGACGCAGACATCGTACTGCTGGCAGGCGACCCTGCCGCCGACATCCGGACCTTCGACAAAGTCGCATATACCATCCGCCGCGGGAAGATCATCTATAGCCAAACACCACTCCCAGATCACCCGACACCCTGGGTGACCCAGACCCTGGATACCGACACCTGGGGGACCCGACCGCTTAGGGGATAAATTCCGCTTGCGAACTGACCGTATGCGCGCTGAAATAACCATAATGCGCCATTGCTGATATTGGAAGTTGGATTGGCAGGGGATGCCGACTGTATTGAAAGAGCCCGCCCCGCCGGACTGGAACAACTGAAAGAAATAATTGTATATGGCGGAATCGATGCAATACATATCCACGCGCACCGCATCTCCCGGCTGAAGATAGACGGTGTCATTATAGAGCGTATAATTGATATACCGGCCATCCGACAACCGATCATCAAAGACAAACAGGTCTTTCGTCAATTGTGCACCGTTGATGATATTCGACGAACTGATAATAGTTCTTCACGCCCGCCGGATCCTGAAAGTTGACTACCGCACTGATTCGCGTCCGTCCAAATCCATTACTGCTCCTCGAAGTGATCGAATCCAGGTTGACCGTCGCCGGCATCGTGGAGACTGGCAGTATAATTCACCCCCTGGGCCGTAACGGACAATGATACGTGACACCCGGGAGCCCCCTGGATAAAATTCGTTGCGTAATACCCGGTGATGATTTCCGTGAGGCTGTCGGTCTGACCTTCACTGTTGCTGATCACGACCGACGCGCCCGAAACCGGCGGAAAATTATTATCGGCATAGAAGTCGACAGGCTGGTTGATGGTCACATAATATGGTCCCGGCTGGTTGGTCACATTCCCCTGGATGACGATCGCCGCCGGGACATTGTTCAGCTTCAACGTCACGATCTTTTTGCAGGACAGACACAACCAGCGCAGCAAAAACAGTGATGAGATAAATGCTTTTCATCTGGATCAGAATTTAAAGTTATAGGTAACGGATGGCACCCAGCGGAACAAGGCATACTGTACGGCCTGTGTCTTGTCCGGATCACCCGGATCCTGCTGAAAACCGATGCTATAGGGATTCTCCCGTCCATATGCATTATAGATCGAGAAGTTCCAGCTGCTTTCGAATTTCTTCGTCTTCTTTCCCTGTAGCGTAGCGCTTAGGTCCAGCCGGTTGTATGGCGGCATCCGGTAGCCGTTGCGTTCTGTGTACAAGAAAGACGATCTGCCCATTGACTTCATATTTCCCGCTCGGCCAGGTAACCGCATTCCCGGTATAGTAAACAAAATCTCCCGACAACGTCCACTTTGGATTAATCCGGTAGATTCCCACTACCGCCAAATTATGCGTCCTGTCCTGGTTCGCCGGATACCAGCTGTAATTATTGACCCCCTCGAATCTCCGTTCGGTCCGCGACAAGGTATAGCTGATCCAGCCGGTCATCCGGCCTACTTTCTTTTTGACAAAGACCTCCACCCCATAGGATCGACCCTTGCCGAATATCAGCTGGGACTCCACATTCTCATTGGCGATCAGCTGGGCGCCATTCTTGTAGTCGATCTGGTTTTGCATATCCCGGTAGTAGGTTTCTACGGAGAATTCATACCAGTTATTCCGGAAAAGTTCCGGAAATAGCCCGCTGACACCTGGTCGGCAATCTCAGGCCGGACATTGTTGCTGCTGGGGATCCAGACATCCGTTGGATTGGACGAGGTGGAATTGGAAAGCAAATGCAGATTTTGCGTGGTCCGCGTATACGCCACTTTCACCGAGCTCGCCGCCGTCAGCTTCCAGCTCATGCGAAAACCGCGGTTCCAGATTGAAATAATTTTTCACTACCTGCCCCGATCCGTAGCTGGCCGTATCGATCGCATTTCCGCTGCTGTCATATGTATAGAAAGTACCCGGGCCGAAGACCGTGAACAAATTGGCCCGAAGCCCATAATTGATATTGACCCGGTCCGACACCGACAGGTCATGGCTGATATACGCGGCACTTTCCAGCGAATACCGGCTTTGTACCGTCAGCGGATTGAAGCTGGACGTTTCGGATGCGGTAATCACCCCGGGGGAAGTCGCATGCCGGATCACGTCGATCCCAAAATTCAGCTTGTTATCCGCATTGGCATAATACTGCATGTCCTCCTTGAAATGATAATCCTGGATATAGGACGTGATCCCGATATTGTTGTTGGCGGAATTGATCGTGATATCGTAACTATATTTACTATAGATCAGCGACGTGTTGGAGAAGAGCCTGCTGTTGAAGATATGGTTCCACCGGAACGTGCCGGTAGAATTTCCATAGATTAGCCCAAAAGTATTCCCCAGCCCCAGCGCATCCTTGCCAAAATAGCCTGACAGATAGATCCGGTCCTTGTCCCCCAGCTTATAGTTTGCTTTGGCATTGATGTCGTAGAAGTAAAGACTGCTTCGATTGGTGTTGGTATCCTTCGATAGCTTCAGGAAAAGATCGGCATAAGTCCGCCGGGCGCTGACGATAAAGGACCCGTCATCTTTTTCGATCGGTCCCTCCACGTTGAGCCGGGAAGAGATCAGCCCGATCCCGCCGCTGACCACATAGTCCTTGATATTGCCGTCATTCATCCGGACATCGAGCACCGACGCCAGCCGACCGCCGAACTCCGCCGGGATCGCCCCTTTATACAAGGTCACGTCCTTGATCGCATCCGAATTGAACGTGGAAAAGAACCCCAGCAGGTGCGATGGATTGTAGACGGTCGCTTCATCCAGCAGGATGAGGTTCTGATCGACGCTGCCGCCCCGCACATAAAAGCCGCTGCTGCCGTCACCGCCGGACTGAACGCCGGGCAACAGCTGGATCGTTTTCAGGATGTCTTTTTCTCCGAAAAGAACCGGAATATCCTTAATCTCGTTGATGGACAATTTCTGCACCCCCATCAACGGTTTGCTCACATTGTTGGTGTTCCTGTCCGCTGTGACGACCACCTCTTGCAACTGCGGGGTCCCCGGCGACAGATTGACGTTGATCAGCGTATCCCTGCTCAGGTAAAGCCCGATCGTGTCGCTCCGATAACCCGCAAAGCTGACCACCATTTGGTAGGCGGCCGGCCGTGGAATTGATCGAGTAAAATCCATACGCGTTGCTGAGCGCTGCGGCATGCGGATGGTGGAGGAAAACAATGCTGGCGCCGATCAGCGTTTCACCCGTACTTTGATCCCGGACCGTCCCGTTGACCGTATGCCGGACCTGGGAATATACAAAAGTCGGAATCATAAAAAAGAGGCACGACCATAGGACCCGGTGCAGTTGCTTGGTAGGGATCGTAAGCATATGCAAGGATAGAAAGGATTTCGTTAACAAATTCTTATATTTCCCTTCTGCCCCGCTCCCACCCCGTTCCTGGCCACTCCTACCCCACTCCTACCCGCTCCCATCACTGCTTATCGTCCCCAAAAATCTCTTCTTTATCGAAAAAATAACCCCGCCCATGGACCGAGACCGACCCGTAATAGTACCCGTTTCCATCGGCCTTGACATATTTTGCCGCATATTTCACCCGGAGCGAATCGGCCATCGGTCGCCCGTCCACAACGAACTGTCCGTAGTCAAGCCCGAACCAGAGGAAACTATCCTTATCCCTGACGATCCCATCCTTCACCATGTCGCTGATGATATCCCGTACGATCTGTCGCAAGCGGACAATGTTCATCGAATCCGGCATCCGCGGGGCCTTGGGCGTGAGCGGCATCATCCCCTCGCGTGGCTGCTCCGGCACAATTATCATTTTCTTCGCCATCCTGGCCTTTCGCGGAAGCACCGGCACCCACAGTTCCTCCGGCGCCCGCGGGTGAATAATGACATAATCATCGGATTCAAGATAACTATAGTCCCGCCCCAGGAGTTGCTCCAATGCTTCCCGCAGCGTGCTCTCTTTGATCGTCAGCGTGATCGTCTTGTCTTTATTCAAAATGTCGCTTTTATAGCTGAAGGTGCAATAACCCTGCTTCGCAAGATCTTTCAGGACGTATTCAAGGCGCTCGTTTTCCGCGTTTACCCTCACCTTTCTTTCAAGCGGCCCGTCCCCTCTGCGCCCGCAGCAGCTGCGGTCCGCCCGCACAAACGAATACCAGCAGGGCTATTTTTAGCCCGTAAACTCCCTGTTTCATATTTTTTTGTTTTGATCGCGCCCACCCCTGGCCGGCGCATTGGTTATTGTAAAATAATCGCCGACCCCCGCCGAACGATCGAAAGATTGAATGTCAACGCAACCACTTCCAGGATACGATCCGGCGATTTCCCCCGAAAAACCGTCGTCAAAGGCAGGTCTCCAAGTTCTTTCCGCCCCAGCACAATGGGCGTATCCACGACGCTGTTCAACACTTCCACGAGTCGCCGTAGCGGAGTACTGTCGCAGACCAGCGGCCGCCCCAGGTAATAATTGTACAACTTATCGGAATTCGGGCCGATCTTCCAAAGGCCTTTCCCGATCATGCTCAACCGCTCGCCGGCATGCACGGTCAGCTCCTGTCCCCCACCCGCAACCGCACCCGTCTCTACGACAGTTCCATGGAATCAATTCCATTGCCACTGACCTCGAACGAAGTCCCCAGCACCTTTATCGCCACCGCACCAAGCTGCACCACAAAAGCCCGCGCGGGATCGTGTCGCACCGAAAAGAAACCCTCTCCCCGCAGCCGCACCGTTAACCCCTTTTCTACCGAATCCCCAGCCGACTCGCCCGCCATGTCCTCCACGATCGCCAGCGACGATCCCCGGTTTAGCGTAACGACTGTCCCATCCTGCAGCGTATCGGTCCTCAGGCGGGCGGCGACCAACACTTTCCCGGATTTCACCGCCGGCGGAGTTCTTTGCAACCATTGCGGTGACCGGCGTAATCTTCGGATCGGGCCGATGGTTCATCCATATCAAATATCCCCCCGCCCCCAATATTAGCGTCCCCGCGACCATCGCTGCCACCCGCATCCACCCCCGTCCGCCCTGCCGAATCCTTTTCCTCCCGCACGATCCCACCCCGCTCCGCGTAATCGCCATTGACCGGAATCGCTGCCAGGCTTCCCCCGTATCCGCCGGCTCCGCGGACTCCCGCATTGCCGTTTGCCGGCTCAGCAACCACACGGTCTTGTATTCCTCATACAGCCGCCTGTTGGCCGCATCCGCCTCCAGCCACCGCTCGACCTGCGCCATCTCCTCCCTGGTCGCCTCTCCCATGACATATTTGATTAGCAGATCCTCCATATCATGATTTAAAATAATCGGCCAGCCTGCATCGTAGAAGTTTTAATGCCTTGCCAATCTGTGCTTCCACCGTCTTCACCGAGATTCCCAGTTGATCCGCGATCTCCCGGTATTTGAGCCCGCTGAACCGGCTGAGCTCAAAGATAGCCCGGCATTGTTTCGGCAGTTCATCCAACGCCCGCTGGAGCCGTTGATCCAGTTCTCCCGCCTCTACCCTGTCGAATGCATTCTCCGGCGATTTCCCCGCCTCACTCCCCAGCCGCGTTATCAACCCCGGATCGGTAGTCTCGCCGGCTCTTCTCCCGCCGCATCCAGTTCACGCACTCATGATAGACACAGCCATACAAATAGGCTTTCAGCGAAGTCTGGACCCGCAACTGCCCCCGCCGCTCCCAAAGACGGCTGAACACCGCCTGGACCGCTTCCCCCGCCAATGACTCCATCCCTCAGTACCGAGCACGCATACGCATGCAACGGCCCATACCAGTCGACGAACAGTTTTTCAAAAACCTGCTCATCCGCCTGCACATCGGATCGGACATGAAGAGATCGTTCGCTTCCAAACAACGGGTTTGTGATAGACACCTTTTACAATCGGCCCGGCAACCGGCCCGATTATTAGGACGCGCGAGATTGATTTTACCCCTATCCCGGGTACCAATTTCTTAGCCGGACCTCAATTTGCTTGTTCCCGGCCTCGACCTTGGATTTGAACGCGGCCACATCGCTGAATCCGCCCTGGCCGCGATAGTGATAAGGATAGACAATATGGGGTTTGAACGCCAGCACCGCATCGGCAGCTTCATTGACGTCCATCGTATAAGGAAGATTCATACAGACAAAGGCGATATCGATGCCGGTAAGCGCACGCATTTCGGGAATACCCTGCGTATCGCCGGAGATGTAGATTTTTTTGCCACCTACGCTTAGTACATAGCCGTTGCCCCTGCCCACCGGGTGACGCGGATCGGTGGTGCTGGCCGGAAGATTGTACATCGGGATGGCTTCGATCCGGATGCTGCCCTCCTTCCTTTGCCCGCCGTTGTGCAATACGACGACATTTCCGCCTTTAGGAAACGATCCCAGTTTGACCGCGACCGCTTCCGGAACCACCAGCTCGACGCCGGCTTTCACCAGGTCACCGAGCGTTGCCGGATCAAAATGATCCCCATGGATGTCCGTCACCAGGATGATATCCGGAGAAGCCAACCCCTGGTACTTTGCCGCGCCGCCGACCGGATCGACGTAGATGGTTTTCCCCTCCGCGGTCAGCACCATGCTGGCATGATTGATCGGCTGGATGATCAACGATCCTTTCGATAAGGCGATCGTGTCGGGCGAGATCCGCTGCGCGCTGGCAGTAATTCCGGCCAACGAAAGTAATGTGAAGATGAATCTTGATTTCATAATGATTGTTTTGTGTCAGCCGATACCCGGCTTTTATTTGCCGATACCCGGCCGCTTCTTTTTAGAATAAATGGCTTTTATAATCGTTTGACCGTTGACCGTCGGAGAATTGTCTTTGACTTTGGCCAATGAATTGGCATACGCTTCCTTCAACAGTTTTTTTATATACGTTTTGGGGAAATCCGCCTTTTCTTTAACGACGATATACCGGTACTGGTTGCCCTTGCCCTGCAGGCGTTTTTCGGGGTCTGCGATCTCGCTGCCCCAATAGAAACCGAAATGAACATAATTGGCCATCACCGCAATCGAACAAAAACTGTGTCCCTGCCGGTCCGTCGGTGACCAACCAAATGCCACCGCGTTATAGCTGTCATAGACCAGCTCATTGCAGGCAGGATAGAGGTCCCACACCCAGTCCCTCAGCCATAAAGCCAGTTCCTGTACCTCTTTCGGATATGGCCGGATGAAAACCAACAGGTCTTTTACCTCGTCTTTACTCATGAGTTCCGGTTGTCCGTTAAATATATCGAATTTAGTAATTCACCGTTACCCCTGCCCCAAACCCCATGTCACTATCATAATGCGTCGACAATCCGATATACCTGGTCAGGATATAGCGGAAACCTGCCATATATTCCTTATCCGTATTGGCCATCACGCTCAACCGAAGCCGGCTGGTCACCGCAATATCCTCCCTCCCCACCTGCAGCCGGAGATTGCCGTTCATGTCCACCCGCCCATCCAGCGTAAACAACAACGGCAACGTGTATTGAACCCCCGCGCAGATAACGTTCCGATGGTTCTTGGTATCGGGCTGGCCGAATAAATTCCGCTCCTGCTCGTCCGATCTCCGGTAGCGAAAGTCCCAGCCGACATACGGCAGCCAATACTGCATCCTTCCCAAATAACGTCCAAAATGACTTTCGCTCTCGTATCCTTTGGTATCATCCGTGCCTAGCCGCCACTCCGTCTGGAACCGGTACCGCGTATTCGCCAGCATAGCCTCCCCATCACTGCCGTTGCTTTCCAGCCCAATTCTCGCCATTGGCCGGATCGCCCGGTCGTCCGCAAACACCCTCCGCAAGTCCTGGCCCGAATCCGGCGGGCTCCCCTCATAATGGAAGATTCGCCCCATCCCGCTCATCATATGATACAGGATATGGCAGTGAAAAAACCAGTCGCCGCTTTCGGTCGCCGCGAGCTCCAGCGTATCGGTTTCCATCGGTAGGATATCCACCACATTCTTGAGTGGTGCATAGTCACCCTGCCCGTTCAGCAGCCGGAAGAAATGCCCATGCAAATGCATCGGATGCCGCATCATTGTCCCGTTGTACAGGATGATCCGCACATTGGTCCCACGCCGGATCAGGATCCGGTCCGCTTCAGAGACCACCTTGTTGTTGATGCTCCATACATACCGGTTCATATTTCCGGTTAGATTGAAATGCAGTTCCTGCACGGGCGCGTCGGAAAGCCGGGTCGAAACCGGCGACCGCAGCATCCCGTAATTCAATGTGACTATGCCGCGCCCCGAATCCGGAACCGCACCCGTCTCCGGATACATGACCGAATTCATGTCCATCTTCTGGTTACTCATCGCCATCCCCATATCCTTCATGCGGCCATCGCCCGTCATCATCCCGTTCATCATCTTCATCCCTTCGAAATAATTGAGTGGCGCCAGCCGCGGCAGCGCATGCCGCTCTCCATCCCCCAACCACGCCGAAACAAACCCCGTCCGGTCCTCCGCCGTAGCCTGCAACTCAAAGCTTCCCGAACCCGGTACGGTGACCGACAAATCGTAGGTCTCCGATACTCCTATGATCATCCGATCCACCGGAACCGGTTCTACATCCTTGCCGTCACTGGCCACCACGCTCATCTTGCCACCTGCATAGCGGACCCAAAAGTATGTCGAGCTGCTCCCGTTGATGATCCGCAGCCGCACCGTATCTCCCGCATGCACCGCCGGCAGCGAGTCCGCGCCAGCGCCGTTGATCAGGAACCGGTCATAAGCAACATCGCTGACATCCATCGGCAGCATCCGCTTCCACTCATTGGCCAGTTTGGTCCGGAGATACCCCTGCCGGATCGCCTGCCCATAGTCCTGCGTACTGCCTTTCCGGATGGCATACCGATCGGTCGCATAATGCAGGCTTCGCTGAACTTCCTCCGGCCGCTCATCCGTCCAGTCGCTCAACAGAACCGTATATTCCTTCATCGGCCGCCAGCCGCGCGGATGAATGACAATGGCCCCATATAGCCCAATTTGCTCCTGCAGCATCGTATGCGAATGATACCAATAGGTGCCGTTCTGCACGATCGGGAACCGTGCCACGTAGGTTTGCATCGGCGCGATCGGCGGAGAGGTCAGATACGACACCCCGTCATACCGGTTGGGTACGATCAGCCCATGCCAGTGGATGGACGTCGGCATCATCATCCTATTGTGAATATAGATAACCGCCGTATCCCCTTCGACAAATTCAAGGGTTGGCCCCGGCAGCCGGCCGTTCACTGCAATCGCATGCCGGTGCCGCCCGGTATAGTTCACCGTCGTATCTGTAATTTCGAGATGGTATTCCACCGCGCGCTGACACACGGCGCCGAGGCTGACGAGCAGAGCCGGCAGCAGCAAACCTGGCCTCCTCATTTGGGTTGTATCGTAGCGGCAACCTTGCCGCAATCGGGCATAACGCTGCCAAAATAGGGATTTTTGATCGCCGTATCGCCGCTCAGCCAATATGCCTTCTTCATCGGACAATAGTCGGCGTAGATCGGCTGGGCCGATAGCTTGACCTGTTTGGCGAGTTTATACAGATTCGCAGACAAAGCCTCGAAATGCTCCCGCTGATGATTGATGTCCTTCGATTCCGAAATATGCCGGGCATCAAACGCCAACTTGTCCTGTAAGGCCATAAAAGCGGTATGGTCGGCGGAATTCATCGAATTCATATCGACACCGTTGATCGCTTTGAGCATTTCGCCGGCTGCGCTCGCCGCGGCCGCAGCATCCCCTGCGACCAACGCATTTTTAAGCTGGTAGTAGTCTGTCAATATCGAAGAAAGATCAGCCGGCTTGGCGCTGGCCCGGACAAATAGGAAGACCGACAGAAAGAAAATTTTCATAGAATAAAGATAGTCAAATTCCCCCTTCCCCAAACTCCAACACCCGGCAATGCCCCCGCACCAGCGCCTGATCGGCGTCCGTTACGCAGACCTCCGGGCAACCCAACTCTTCACAGGCCGCCGCATAATATTCCTTCATCCGCCCCGCACCTACGATGATGATCGGCAATTCCACGCCCGCCAGTACTTTCAATTCTTCGCCGATCATCAGCCCGCTTAGGTACTGGTAGTTTGCTTCCCTGGATATACCCGCCAAAAGCTGCCGGGTTCGCACCCTGAACGCGGTTTGCAGGATACTCGCAAAACGCTGACTGTCCCGGACCCCCTCGATAAATTCCGGAGAAACGGCACCCCCATCGGAAGAGGCGGCGGAAACCGAGATCGACAGGATACTTTTTGTCGCCAGAAGTTGGAAGCATTCGCCCGTCATATAGGTCGCAATATCAACCGCTCTTCCCGCCCGCACCCGGACATGTTTGGAATGAGTTCCCGGAAAGATATAAATCCGCTCGTCGTTCCCGACCGCGGCACAGCCGACCAGTTGCGTTTCTTCACCCCGCATCATATCGTCTTTCGTTCGCACGCCCGAAACCAATAATATGGAATGTTCGAACCCGTCGATCGCCGGTATGGCCACCCGGATAAGCTCCTGCCCCGTCACAACCATCGGCACGAGCCGATAAGGGAGCTCCACCATTCCGATGCTGGAGGACGCCATCCCCGACATGACCAGCGGAAGACCGGTCAATGAATACGTGGTATGTCTTCGAAGGCGCTCGATCTCTTTTGCCAGAACCGCCTGATAAAACGCGAGCCGCCCTTTCGGGTCAAGACCGCTCTCCCTCCACCTGGAGTAAATGGCGGCTACCCCCTCCGGACCCGAGACCTCTCCAATGGATTCCCGGCGGTCCCTGTCCACCAATCTCAGCCGGAAATTGGTGGTACCCCAGTCACAACTGATCAACAAGTTCATACTAACGCTTTTATATAGTCGGCAGCACGCCGCTTCAAGGCATCCAGCGCTTCGGCAGTCGTTTCCTGACCGGCCGGCACCAGCGCGCTCCCGATCCCAAAGGCCACTGCTCCCGCCGCCCGGAACTCCCGGATATTTTCCAGGTTCACACCGCCGGTAGGCATCAGCCGGATCTGCGGTAACGGTCCCCGCAGATCCCTCAGGTAGGATGCGCCGACCGAAGCGGGAAAGACCTTTACAATATCCGCCCCGTTTCGCCACGCCATCACGATCTCCGTAGCCGTAAACGCACCCGGAACGCTGATCGCTCCCAATTCCTTCGTTACCCGGATGGTGTCGGCATCCAGCGAAGGCGACAAAATAAATTTGGCGCCGGCATCGATCGCCATTTCAGCCTCCGCCGGCGTCATAACCGTCCCCGCACCTACCAGTACCCGATCACCCATCGTCCCTGCGACCCGACGGATAAGGTCAAGCGCCCCGGGTGAGTTGAGTGTGATCTCCAGCAGCCTGACGCCTCCGTCCGCCAGCGCCGCCACAATATCCATCACCCGTTCCGGCGCACAACCCCGCAGAATAGCGACGATCCGATGACGAAGTATGTGTTCCAGGGAATTCATAAGACACGCTCCAGTACCGCCTTTAGTTGATCTGCCCGCATTACGCCGCTCTGCCGCCACTTGATCTGCCCATCCCTGAACACGATCAGCGTCGGTACGCTCTGGATCTGATAGGCTTCCGCAACCGCCGGATTACGATCAATATCCATTTTCAAAATAGTGACCCGCTCTCCAAGCTTTTCCTTGACTTCTTTCAGGATGGGCGGCATCATTTTGCATGGCCCGCACCATTCCGCGGAGAAATCCACGAGCACAGGCTTACTCCCCCGGATGATCTCCGCGAAGGATTTTTTTTCACTCGTTTCCATATTTGATGCTTTACCTAAAGTTACTGAAAAAATCGCCCTTATTTCTCCTTGACCCGGTCGAAGTACTCCTTCTGCAGCTCCAGCGTCTTCGTATCTGTTTTGACCGCCTTCAAGGCATCGACCAGTTGTGAAATGATGTGCTCCTCCACCAATTGGCCCTCCGCCTGTGTAGACATTGGGGATGCTAAGCCGGTGGTCGCCGCCCATTCCCTTACCTGGATCAGATCGGACCCGATCGGGGCATGCGGACCATGCTTCTCGAGGATACCGATCGGAAGAATACAGGTTCGCCCGGACCGCTCCAGGGCCTTTGGCCAGTCGCTCGCCGTGAGCTCGTCCCAACGTGCATGCAATTCCTGTGCAGAAAGCGAAGAAGTCACGGCAACCAATAGCGCCGCCGTCATCAGCAGGGGAAATTTGTGTATATTCATATGGGGAGTTTGATCATACAATTTACTCCGGAATAAAATGAATGGGAAAAAAATTAACCTCTATTTAATCAACGTGGCGGCGACAATGCTCGTCCTGCCCATCCTGAGTATTGCGCTGGAGTCGGCGATAAAGAAGACAACCCCGAACATCGATCTGGCTGCGAAATATTTTATCGGCTGGGCGATCGGGGTCCGGCTTCTCATTGCGGGGATTCGGCAATCCAGCCGGCCGGAATTCACTGCCGAACAGATTTTTGGTCTGCGCGACAGCCGGGAGAGTCTGCCTTTTATCCGCGAATTGGGATTCGCCAATATCTGTATGGGGCTGCTGGGGTTTGTTTCCTTTTTTAATCCGGAATGGCGACTTCCGGCGGCCGCCGCAGGCGGGCTGTACTTCGGTTTTGCCGGATTCTTGCACGTATTTAGAAAAGCAGCCACGTTCAACGAGCTGATCGCAAAAATATCGGACCTCTTTATATTCGGGATCGCGTTGCTTTATACGATTTTTATTCTTTCGCAACACCGATAAAAAGCGCAGTAACCTGGTAGCAATTCCGCGCAGGCTTCTTTTCTAAGGGAACAATCAGTTTGAAGGGACCTACACCGGTCGCCAACGGCTTGCCCTCCTCTTTGTCCGCCAGGATCACCACCCGGTCCGTAATGGTCGAATCCAGCTCCGCCAGACTGAAAACGACCTGGTAACCGTCCGCACAGGAGACCATCAGGTACTTGGCCATATTTTTTCCCCTTAGCTGCTTGCCGGTTGTTACGCCGGCCCTATTCAGGATATCTCCGATCGCTACTCCGGAATAGTGGTGCATCACCCCCTGCTTATCCCTGGCGCTGTCCCCGGTCTGTGGCATCGCCGCGAAGTCGGCCGCCGTCAGTGTCAGCGGGGTTAGTACTTCCCCGGTCACCTTTATCGATGCAGGCTGCTGCGCACTGCCCCCGAAGACAGATCCTAACAGGATCAGCAAAACAAACAGACTCTTCGCGAACAGCTGCCGCGCATCAGTCAGGATCGAAACCAGCCGGTCGAGCTTACGGGTATGCTCAACCGCGAATTCCTGCCGGTGCGCGCCGGTATACAGGTGATTCTTCACCAGCGGGACCGTATAGGGGACCACCCAGGCCCGTAGCGCCTTGGCAACCGCATCCATCGCATTAATGCCCTGCATCGCCTGTCCGCCGTCGGCCCAGGCCACCAGCCCGACGACCTTGTCCGTGAGATACGGCTTGTCCAGCCGGGCGGTCAGTTCAAGCCAGTCCAGGCAATTCTTCATCATCCCCGTCATCCCCCCATGATACAACGGCGTAAGCCAGATCTGCAATTCCGATTGCAGGAACTGATCGCACATTTCCCGGATCAACGCCGAAGGCTGCGGTTCGTGTTGATCGAAGAACGGGATCTGCGCCTCCGATATATGGAACTCCGTAACCGTCAGATTTCGTGCAGCCAGTTGTTCGTGCAGGTACGACGTGAGCCGGCGTCCGGTCGTTTCCGGCTTGTAGTCGCTGCAGCCGTTAAATATCAGGACATTCATCCCCTAAAAGTACGGAAATCCACTTTCTCCTATTCCGCCATCGCCGCCATTTCCTACCTTCATCTCCCATGTTTGAAGAGATCGACCGCTTTGTAGCCAGATACGTCCAATTGACCGACGAAGAATCCGCCTTCTTTCACAGCAGGCTGAAACCGCGGCACGTCAAAAAGAAAACTTTCTTGTTACAGGAAGGGGAAATTTGTGATTTTGAAGCCTTTATCCGCAAAGGCTGTGTCCGGTCCTATTATCTGGACAAAGAGGGTACCGAGACCATCCTTCTGTTCGCCGTCGAAGATTGGTGGGTGAGCGACCTGACAAGCTTTGCCGAACGCCGTCTCGGAAACCGCGGAGGAGCGCTACCTCCAGTTCCTCGATAAATATCCGCAGATCGCCCAACGAGTTCCCCAGCACCAGATCGCCCGCTATATCGGCGTGTCCCCCGAATTTCTCAGCAAGATCCGCAACACCCGGCGTCATCACCCGTGAAAAACGATCTTCCCCGCCTGGTCGAGTTCGTCGGCCACGATCGTGTGCGGCCTCCCCGGATACACCTTCTCTGTCACGTCAGCCCCCATCCCGCGCAGCAGCCGGGCCGTCGCATCCACCCGCGTCAGCGGCACATGCGGATCGCGGTCACCTGTCCCGATAAAAAAGGGCGTACCCGCAAAATCTCCTTTGTAATTTTCGGAATATATCCGATCCCCGATCAACCCGCCGGTAAAGGCCGCCACGCCGCCATAGCGCGCCGCATTCCTTGCGGCGAATTCAAGGGTCAGACAAGCTCCCTGTGAGAACCCCGCAAGGAAGATCCGATCCCGCGCGATCCCCGCCGCCATTACTTCCCGCACAAGGGAGTCCACCAGGTCCAATGCCGACCCGAGCCAGGGTTGATTCCGTTCCGGCGTCTCCAGGAATGAATAAGGATACCAGGAATGGCCGGTCGCCTGCGGCGCAAGCAGCGCATAACCTTCGACCGGCAGGTAATCCGCCAGCGAAAGAACGTCCTCGGCCGAACCTCCCCGCCCGTGTAGCAGGATCAATGCCCGTTCCGCACCAACCAGGTCCTTTCCAGCCTTTATAATGTTTTTTGTGTGCATCACAATACCGGTAAGGATTTTTCGATTTCTTTTCGCATGGGCTCATATCGTACCGGCAATTTTAAATGCTCACCCAATTGATCGAGCGGCTCATCCACGGTGAAACCGGGATTGTCGGTAGCCAACTCGAACAGCACGCCCCCCGGTTCCCGGAAATAAACCGAAAAGAAATAATCCCGGTTGATCTTCGGCGTGATATGCAATCCCCGGCTTAGGATCTTCTCCCGAAAGGCCATCTGCATTTCTTCATTGGCGACCCGGAAAGCTACATGGTGATTGGTGCCGCCGCCATTGAGCCCGCGTCCCTCGTTTGGCGCCTCCACCAGGTCGACGATCGCCGCAGTAGGGATGGCATCGGTCCGAAACCGGTACCGGTTCCCCTCCTGCCCCTCCTGGCGGTATCCAAATATGTCCGTCAGGATGGAAGCCGTCGGTTCGATCTCCCGCAGAGACAGTGTGACGCTATGGAACCCTTTTGTGCCCACCTCCGCCGGAATCTCCGGCTGTGCTCCAGGGCTGACGGTCATCTGCATCCTGAGACGCGATCAGACTGATATTTAATCCATCGGGATCCTGGAACGGAAGATACATTTCCCCCATTCGCTCCGCCGTCACCCCCTGCGGGACATTGCAGGTCGCGGAATCTGTCCGCCCAGAATGCAAGACTGTCCTTATTCACCGAATACCCGATCTCCGTAGCCATACCCGTTCCGATCCGGCCACCCGCGATTCCTTCCCACGGAAAAAACGTCAGAATGGTCCCCGGCGCACCCTTTTCATTCCCATAATAAAAATGATAAGTCCCCGG
This sequence comes from uncultured Chitinophagaceae bacterium, assembly GCA_963846405.1. Lineage (GTDB taxonomy): Bacteria > Bacteroidota > Bacteroidia > Chitinophagales > Chitinophagaceae > Puia. Next base: position 177,542 of record CAWJVU010000005.1, read on the forward strand.
GTCATCGAAATTGACGGTGCGCTTGACCATCCGTAGCCCGAGCGCCTGCGTATAAAAATCAACATTGCGCTTCGCATTTCCCGCAATAGCCGTGATATGATGAATACCTGTTATTTTGTTTGCCATCTTGTTTATATTTTATTTGCTCATGGGCACTTCGATCACCAATAGCTCTGAATCCCGTTCCTGCGACCGGAGCGTGATCGTCTCCGCGCCGGTGATCCCCAGGGCATCCCGGCCCTCCAGCCGCTGCCCTTCCGTCTGAAACGCCCCCTTAATCACAAAAAGATAAATCCCATTCCCCTTTTTCTTAAGGTATATTCGAATTCCTTCTCCGGCATCAAACCGCCCCATATGGAACCACGCATCCTGGTAGATCCAAACGTCTTTCCCATCCCGATTCGCTTCATGGCCCCCAGCCCGATTCGCTCCTCCCTCTTCACCCGGATTCGGCGCCAGGACCTGCTGCAATCGGTTACGCCCGATATCCAACTTCACCTGCTCATACCTCGGCTCCACATTGAGTCGGTTTGGAAAGATCCAGATCTGAAGGAATTCGGCCGGTTTGTCCTGGTGGTTGTTGTATTCGCTGTGGAATACTCCCGTACCCGTGCTCATCACCTGGATCTCACCGGCGCTGATCACCAGCTCATGACCGAGATTATCCTTATGGATAAGACTTCCTCGCAGCGGGATGCTGATGATCTCCATATTATCGTGCGGATGCCAGCCAAATCCCTTCCCACCGGCGACAAGATCATCATTCAACACCCGTCAATGCCCCAAACCCCATCCTGTCCGGGTTGTAATATTCCGCGAAACTGAACGACTGGTTGCTGACCAGCCAGCCGATGATCCGCCCGCCCGCGGGTACCTGCTTTATGTAAGATCGTGTTGCTCATATTGTTTGCCTTTAACGACACAAAGTTACGATCCCCCAACCCCTTTTCCAATAACCTACCTTAAGATTTCGCCGCTCAAACTCGCCCTGGAACATCCTTTCCACCCCCATTTCCATTTGTCTATGCAAATCCAATTTTCTTCGGAACACCCACCTTCGGACCCAGTCCGGGCAAAACCCACCCACCTCAGGACCCCGCCCGAAACCGATGTTGATCGAACAACCTCTTAAATTGGTCGAATTTATTTCCATAATCTCCTGCATCGCAATAGCTTTAATAACCGAATAACCCCATATATGGAATACGATAACGACCGACTTAGAAGACGCACCACCAGGGCCGAGACCGTTTGTTGGGTTCTGGTCGCCTTCCTGGGCCCGATAATGGATTCCATCGCCATTGCGCACCTCAACGTCGGAGCCACCGTCGCGGCATTCGTCATCAGCGGAATCGTATTCCCCCTCTATCTGCTGTATGCGTATCTAATGGGAACACCGTTTGTCACGCGCGGCCGCAAAGTCTATTCCGTCGTCCTGTTCGCGCTTTTCCTGCTGGCGATCGGCGGAGCGGTCGTGGGCATCTATTGGGTCCTGTACAACCCCCAGGCGAAGGAGAATACGTTAATGAAATATATCTCCCTGAATACGTATACCTTCTATCGCGTATTTGGCTGGGTAACGATCAACATGAGCTTGTCCACCCTCGCCTATAATATCGGTAGGTCCATCGACCAAAATCAGGAGCTCGTTAACGCAAGAAAAGAAAGCAGCTTCTTTCAGCTTCGTTATCTGCGAGCCCAGCTAAATCCGCATTTCCTCTTCAATACCCTCAACAGCATTTATTCCCTGAGCCTGCAGAAATCGGACCGGGCGCCCGAGGTCGTCGTCCGCCTCGCAGACATCATGCGGTATCTCATCTATGAATGCGATGAAGAGACCATTCCCCTCGATAAAGAGATCGAATTCATCCGCAATTATATCGAGATTGAAAAGATCCGTCACCAGGCCGATATCCGCCTCACCGTGGAAGGCAACACCAGCGGCATCCGCATCGAGCCCTTCCTGTTTATCTCTTTTATCGAGAACAGCTTCAAACATGCGATGGACAATAGTTTTAAAGAACCTTTTATCTACATCACCATCAAGATCGGCAACGGTCAGCTAACCCTCAACGTCATCAACAGCACCGACGCCGATCTCGAGATGCAAGCCAAACGGATCAACGGCAAAGGCATCGCGCATAGCCGCAGCCTGCTCGAGCTGTTATACCCTAAATCTTTTGACCTGGATATCATCCAGACCGAAAAGGATGAGAGCCGGACCACCCAGCTACGCCTCCGGAATGCCCGCGAAAGGCTGGAGACCCTCTACCCCGACACGCATACCCTCGACGTAATTTTAAACAAGAGCTCATTTACCGTTTCACTCATCTTAAAAACCGTAAACGTTTGTTAAAATGTATCATCGTTGAAGACGAGGTTCTGGCCCAGGACGTCCTGAAAAGCCATTTGGCGCGCCTCGGCAGCCTGGAGTTGGCCGGTGTCTACCGCAATGCGCTCGAAGCAGAAGCAGCCTTGTCTTCCCGGGAGATCGATATTATGTTTCTCGACATTCGTTTACCCGGAATGACGGGTCTCCAATTCCTCAGCGGTCTCAAGGATTCTCCCCTCGTTGTCTTGACGACCGCCTACGCGGAATACGCCCTGGAAAGCTATGAATTCAACGTCATCGACTACCTGTTGAAACCGATCTCTTTCGAGCGGTTCTCCCGCGCGGTAGGCAAAATCCTTGATAACCGTCTGTTCTCCGCTGCTGCCAAAGAAGCCGATCCCTTTCCCGACGACCACATCTTCATCCGTTCCAACAGCAAATTCTTCCGGGTCAACTTCTCCGAGATCCTCTATATCCAGGGCAGCCGCGACTATCTTAAGATCCATACGCCCGACTACTCACTGATCACCCACCAGACCATGAACGACCTGGAACATTCGCTGCCATCCCGCCAGTTCATCCGGGTTCACAAGTCCTATATTGTCGCCCTCCGCCACATCCGCTCCATTTACGGCAACAGCATCGAGCTGGGCAAAACAACCATCCCCATCGGCGTCAGTTATAAGGATTCGGTTATGAACCTGATCGGCCGTAAGTCCTGAGATTATTTCCCTATTTTTGCGCATTGAAGCCCGGTCGAAGTCCGGTGACGAAATCTAATTAATCGCCATGCGAAGTCCGCTATCGGTTCTCCCCCTGTTAGTCCCTATCCTCGTCTATATCTCCTGTACCAAATCCAAACCCGGCACCACCAATTTCACCGGCACCGACACCGCCAGTATCGTCGGGACCTGGACCTGGGCCTATCAATCCAATAATATTTGGAAATTCTCTTCCGGGGATACGACCGCATCCGGACAGCCCGTCAGCACCTGGTTTACGCCCGCCAACACCGGCATCTCCCGGACGCTCATCTTCGACACGGCGGGCACGTTCACCTTCATCCACAACAACTCCATCGTCATAGCGCCATTCAACCTGGCGGACTCCGTCGGCAACGAACCCGACTATCTCCGGATTGGAGAACCCATCCTGCTACTCCCCAATCTCGCTACAGAAACCGATACCGGGTTTTACCAGGTGGGCTTCGGAATCGTCGGATGCGCCATCACGGACACGACCACCCTGACCATGCAGAACGTCCCTTATCAGGCCCTCCTCAGCGCCGATACACTGCTTGTCCACGGAGACCCCTGTCTGTCGCGTGTTTTTGATATTTATGTGAGAAAGAATTGACCCCCCGCAGGTTTTCGCCGAGCGGCGGCGAGGAGGCGAACGAAAAAACCCCCAATTATTAGTCGAGGGCTTTTCAATGAGAATTGAATTTTAAAGCTTCCTCCATCAGGGCCGAAAGCAGCTTTTGCATGGATATTGGAACGATTTGGTTTCGTTCATTGGAATTGGATAAGTCAAAACTAAGCCAGAACCATATGTTAAAAAAGAGCAAACTCCCTCGATTTTTATCGTAAGTTTTCGCACCTGGGATCGTATTAATACGATTCTAATCGTCTTCTAATGCCATTCTAATAGCGTTTTATTGTCCCCGTCGTTACTTTCCCGACTAAAATTCATTCATTTTGAAAAAATACGGCTTCCTCCTGCCCGGCTTGCTGGTCGGCCAGCTCGCGATCGCTCAGACCCAGTTGCCCGATACGACCTTGTCATCCGACAAGAATATCCGCAACAAAGTTCTCAACGACATCCAGGACAACCTCGACAAAAAGACGCAGCGCATCGATCAAACGCTCTCCCGGCTCGATAATAAAGTCGATTCCCTCGACCTCGCCATCGCCGCCACCCGCGACGCCCGCGAAAAAGCCGACAAGCTCCTGCTCCGCGTCCAGGCGCTCGAACAAAAACAACAAGCCATCGAAGAAAATGAACTCAATGTCTATCAGGCCAACTACCAATCCGCGATCATCAACCTCGTCTCGATGGACAAAGAGATCCAGCCGCTGATGCTATTCAACTCCGCCAAAAACTTCTTCTCCACCCTCAACGAGACTGCCGACCCCATGAACTATCCGGGATACCAGGAATGGTACAAGCTATTCTACGCCTACATCGAAAAGGAGAAGGACAAGGACCCGGCCCTCAACGTCCTCCACGACATGGTCCAGATCACCGGCAATATCACCAGCGCAACTCCTGTCGCCGGCCCCGTCTGCCAGGCCCTCTTCCTGGGAATCGATAATTATATCACCTCTCTGGGCACCAGAAGGAAGGAACTCCGGGACGAAAGCCAGCGGATGTTCCTCCTTACCGCCAAACTCAGCCAGTTCGACTACGATAAAGACCTCATCGAACAACAGTGGGAAATCGTTACCAACGACCTGGATAAACTCCAGATCCACTACGACACCATCCTCAACCAGAACCTCGCCCTGCTCAAAGTCGCCCGGGAAGACTATGCACGCCATTTTACCAAAGAAACCGATGCCGATCAGCGTTACCAATTCCTGACTGAATTAAGAAAAAGAGCATCCGCCCTCGTGACCGACCGGCGCTCAACCGATATCAAAAACTGGAAACAACCCATTTACTACGAACTCATGGACGTTCAGTCCCTCAAACTCCGTTTTGGCGAATTGACTTTCGAGATCCGCGGGATCATCGCCCGGTACAATGAACTTGTTGCAAAGTATAAGAACGACCCCGAGATCGGCCTTAAAATCCAAGCCCTCGGCGTCAAGCTCGATGCCATGAGCGATACATTCGACAGCGCCTTTGATCCGACCGAATACATCAACTCCGCGACTCGGATGTACCTGGTGAACTAACGCCTCCGTACATACAAAAATGCCCCGGCTGAAGAAGCCGGGGCTAAACTAAACCCCTGGATACGGATCAATCACCACACCAAACCCTGAGAATTATTTATACTCCTATTTTTGCTCCTATTTATGCTGCAGCAACTTGAAGAATTGATCCAGTTGCGGCAGGATCACGATTCGCGTCCGGCGATTCAGTTGCCGTCCTTCCGCCGTACCGTTGTCCGCCACCGGCAAATATTCGCTGCGTCCGGCCGCCGCCATCTTCGCCGGCTCCAGCCCATACTTATTCTGCAGAATCCGGATCACCGCCGTTGCCCGCTTTACACTGAGATCCCAATTATCCAGCAAATCCCCATGACGATACGGTACGTTGTCCGTATGCCCTTCCACCATAAATTCGATATTTGGCTGTGCCTTCAAGACAGTAGCCACCTTCCCCAAAACCTCCTGTGCCCGCGGCGCCACATTGTATTTGCCGGTTGCAAAAAGCAGCTTGTCCGAAATATCGATATAGACGACATCCTTATCAACCTTGATATTGATATCCTGATCGTTCAGATCGCCGATTGCTCCCTTCAGGTTCTGCACCAGCGCCATATTTAGCGAATCCTTATGTGCCATCGCCTGCTGCAGGGTCTGGATATACGCGTCCTTGGCGCCCAGGTTGGACAATGACTGCCGGATGCTCTGCGCCTGTGCGCTTGAAATAACCGACATGTCCTCCAGCTGCTTCAACGCCTGAGTATTGTTGTCCTTCAGAAAGGCAATCTGTTTGTTCAGCTCAGCTACCTGCGCGTCGCAGTCGGACTTGGCGCGGGTGAGATCGCTCGTCTTGCTATTGCAATTCTTCAGATCATTCTGCAGAGCCGCGTACGATTTGTCCAGACTATCGTACTTCGACTGAAGGGCTTTGAATTTTTTGTTGCTCACGCAGGAAAATAGCATAATCGGTAGAAGACCGACCAATGCTATGTTTTTGATACGCATACGAATTGATTTAATTGTTTAGAGATGATCCGGCTAAGATGAAGCACCCGGATTAACAGAGACTTAGACGCAGATTAGAATTAGATTAGAATCGGGCGCGAGCAGTCCCGGAAATCGGAGCGCCGACTACTCAAGAATCGGCCGTAAACTGCCCGCCGTCGGAAGCCGGACCGAGAAGACCGACCCTTTCCCCACCGCCGAATCGACATTGACCCATCCTTTGTGCAGCTGAATGATCCGCCGTGCCAATGACAACCCCAACCCGAATCCGGGGATGCTGTGCCCTTCCTCGGTTCGGTAAAAGGGCTGAAAAATATTCTCCCACTCCCCCTCGGGAATACCCCGCCCGTGATCTTCGATGCTCACCCGGATCTCGCTTCCCTGAACCCGCAGCCGGACCGTCGCATGATGATCGGGGCTGTATTTGCACGCATTGGAGACGATATTCTTGATCGCCGTAAACAGCAGCTCTTCATTCCCGAAGACCAGCAACGCCTCCTCCGCCTCCGGCAGCAGGTCAAAATCCAGGGTAACCAGATATGACGGATTGGTCTTTGATATCCCTCCCGGCAACCTGAGCAGGATCTCATCTACCCGGACAAGATCGATCTCGAGCCCCGCAGCTGTTCCCGACGCCCTGGCAAACTCCAGCAGGGTCTGCGTCAGCTTGGTCAATTGCCGAACATCCTGGTACACCGACTGAATCACCTGCCGGTACTCTTCCATACTCCGCACCCGCTGCAAAGCCACCTCCAATTGACTGGATATAGACGTAAGCGGTGTCGACAGTTCATGCGACGCATTGGCGATAAATCGGCCCTGGATCTCAAAGCTCTCCTGCAACCGGTCCAACAACCGGTTCAGCGTGTCCGACAGATACCGCCATTCATCTTTGTTGATCCTTCCCGCCGAACGGACGCGACGCGCCAGGTTGCGCGCCGAAATCTCATTGACCTCATCCGTTATCCGGCGCAACGGCCGCAGCAAACTGATCGAAAAAAGATACCCGCCGATAACCGAAATCAGGATCCCCCCGACAAAACTCAACGTCAGCACCAGTCTCAGATGCCGCATCTTCTCATTCCCGGTCTCGTCGTAAGCTGCAGCGACGATCACGAAACTGGCATTTTTGTCGGAGTAATAAAACGCCACCGCATCCTTGGGTCCCTCATTAAAGAAAATAGGCGATTTATCCGCCCTGGCCCGATCGATGACCGGCTTGTCCGTCCGGATCGTATCGGTCGGCTTATCGCTGTACCAGTATACCCGTCGGTCAGCCGCGTCATACGCCTCCACCACCTTGTCCTGCATGGCCACAGCCGTAGAGGAATCGATCTTCCGGATCTGCGCCTGATCGAATACCCTGGTCTGGCTTAGCAGCCGGCCTGTCGTGATCGCGCGGTTTGCCAGCCGCGTCTGGATGTCTTTGATCCGGTTGGTATAGGAGAAATAATAAACGGATCCGCATACCAGCGTGAGGATGGCCCACGCCAGCAGGGTAAAGAGGAGCGTTATGCGGATTTTGACCGGCATTGGCCCGCTAGGTTTTTAAGACATACCCCATTCCAACATGCGTCTGGATCAGCTTCACATCAAAATCCCTGTCCACTTTGTTTCGGACATAGCTGATATAGACATCGATCACATTGGTGTTCGTATTGAAATCGACGTCCCACACATTGATCGCCAGATCGGCCCTCGACACGACCCTATTTTTGTTCCGCATTAGGTATTCCAGCAGCTGAAATTCCTTAGCCGTCAGTTTGATCTTCTTCCCCGCCCGATGTACCTCCTTATTGTCCAGGTTCATCTCCAGGTCGCCGGCCCGCAGCAGATTTCCTACCGGCATCTCCTGTCCCGGCGTCCGTTTCAGCAGCGCGCGGATCTTCAGCAGCAGTTCCCGGAACTCGAACGGCTTGACGAGGTAATCATCCGCGCCCGCATCGTACCCTTCCACCTTGTCATCCAGCGAGCTCATGACTGGTCAGCATGATGACCAGCATGTTTAGATTGCGGTAGCGAATGGCCTTGCAAAGGTCATAGCCATTCATCCCCGGCAGGTTAATGTCCAGGATGACCAGGTCAAAGCTCCGCGAAGTCAACAGTTGATAGCCGATCTTCCCGTCATAGGCCACCTCCACATAAAAACCGTTTTCCGTCAGGCCCATTTTCAGCGTATCGGCAATTTTCTTCTCGTCTTCAACGATCAATATCTTGCGTTCGTCCGCCATTCTGACGCAATATTACACAACTCCCCAGGATTTTTCCTGGTCTAATCCAATTCTAATGCCCCTCTAATCAGGGGTTAATCCGCCCGGTCTACTTTGATGGAAATAATGTCATGGCAGCCACATTCGATAAGATACTGATCCCGGTTGACTTTTCTTTCAATACGGAGATCGCGGTGAAAAAGGCGGTGGAACTGGTTGGATCGGAGGAGACCGTCATCCACCTGCTGCATGTGGTGCGTCCCGCAAAAAAAACAAAAAACCAATTCAGGGTGTGGGTGGCAGAAAGGGACCTGCAGCAATTGAAATATACCATCCAGCAATTCGGCCCGAATATGCGGGTAAAGATCCATATCCTGCTGGGCCACTCGGTCCGGGAAACGATCATCGAATGTGCCGTCATGCTTAACCCGGATCTGATCATCGTCGGCAAACAGAACAACCACCGGCGCTGGTTCGGCTCCGGGACAGTCTCACCCGATATCGTCGCGAAACGGACCAATTGCCCCGTGCTGACTGTCAAACCGGGTTCCTTGGACAACCGGACCCGGGTAATCATCCTGCCGATCCGGGATTTCCTGCCCGAGCGGAAATTGGAATGGGCCGTCCTGCTTGCCAAACGGTTCAAAGCCCAGGTCCATCTGCTGGCCGTCGGCGAAGAGGCCGAGCCAAAAGATGGCCTGCTTTCCCAGACCTTCCTCAAGGCCTATCATCACTTCGGGAAAAACTGCACCATCCCGTTGAATATTCGGCGGCTACCCGGCATAACCCCGCCAAAGCGGCCCTGAGCTATGCTGAGCTGATCATGGCCGATATGATCCTGGTAAACCCGCAGACAGAAAGCGGGGTTTCCGGTTTTACCGGCTTCCGGCATATCAGCGACCTCCTGACCCGGGATTCCAGGATACAGGTGCTGGATGTACAGCCCTATGAAAAAGAGAAAAGATAACGCCGAAACGGCTAATTTTCCTTGACGATCACCCTGTCCTGGTAAACCTCGATCACGCCGGACCGATTGTCAGCCAGCATCTGGTGGTATACCTTATTGACAACACATTTGTTCTGGAATCGGGCGAGATAATCTACTTCATTCAATTGGAGCGGGTCGATTAAATCTCCATGCTCGTCGATCAAACGGATCTTGATGTTTGGGGGTAGATGTCCCCATAATGCTGCGGTGTTCAGATTCAACATTGGAATATCGGATTTTAAAATTCTTTATTATTATTGACCGTTCGCCAGGGTTTCTTTAGCATGTACAACGATCTCGGCCCGCCGGTTCAACCATGCTTTGCTCGGGTCGGCATTGTCTGCTACGGGATTGTCCTTTCCGTAAGCCTTGGCCTTCATCGCCTCCGCGGGATCCCCTGCTGTTCATATACTTCAGCACCATGGTGGCCCGTTCGCGCGACAGCCAGTTATTATAGTGGTCATTGCCGACGGAATCCGTATAACCTTTGATCTCGACCGTGAAATCACTGGGCGTTCTTTTCAGATGACCGATCACCCGGTCGATACTTTCAAAGGCATGGGAATTCAACCCAAAGTCGTTGAATTCAAAATAGACCACGAAGCGGATGGCCGGCTGGCCGTCCAGCGAATCCATCTTATAGGAGTTGTCCTCGAAATCATCCACGTCAAAATTCTTTAGTCCCGCGCGCCGTTTCCTGCTGTGACCGGAGCCGTTGGCGCCGTTGCCGTCATCATCGCCATCTCCACCCCCGCTGCTCCGGGGCGACCCGTCATTATTCAGAAGCCCCTTGGCCCTCAGCACCGAATCCATATTGATGGTCACATAGATATTATTGATCACCGTTCCATTCCCCTTGCTGGTCGTATCCTTGTCCTTGTCCTTCTTCTTATCGTTCTTGGAAACCTGCTGTTGATTGTCATCGACATCCAGCTGTTTGTGTTTCTTATCCTTGATCGGAATATAGATCCCCACGGAATACATGGTCGTATTAGAGAGGTTCTTGCTGATTGCTTCGCCATAGCTCACCTCTGCCAGCGCCATGACCTTCTCAGAATTGAACTTGGCACCGATCCCCATCGGGACCGTAACATAGGAGGCCGAGTTGATGATATCGTTGATCCCCACTTCCAAAAAGGGTTGTAGCCGGTAAGAGGCAGGAAGCAGATGATAATAGATTGTCGCATTCAGCAGATTGTAGGTCTTGGACGGCGTCTGGCTGATCTCCACGCTATTGCTCGTCACGTGTCCGAAGCTAAGCCCGAGGTCGGCACTGACCGAAAGCCGGCCCGTTATATTCTTATAGGCAGAAGCCGCGAATGAGGCGTTCCCCCTCGCAAAGAAAGGCAGCGTATTGGCATTTGACAAATAGCCTTCCCGGTTCTTCTCCAGCATCGCAAAGTCCTGGAACTGCAGCTTCAGCAGCGGTGAGATGAACCACCGGTTATCCAGTTGTCTTGCCGTAGGCGTTCCCTGCTGACCCGACGTCGTATCGGCACCTTTTGCCCGGGCATCCGTCTTCGGGACATCGGTCGTCTTTGCCACTTCATCCGGCTTCGCATCATTCTTTCCGCTCGGATACGTAGAGTCGACAAGTTGGATAACGGAGTCGCCGGACGAGTTGCCCGCGGGTTTCGGCTGAACGGCTGTATCAGCTGCCGGCGTAGTCGCTTTGACGACACCGCTGTCTTTCAGCATCGACACCATCTTTGCCGTATCGGATGTCTGTTTGGTACTGTCCACCGCCGGGCGCGCGGGGTCCGCCGCCGGCCGGGTAGTATCCTGCGCCCGGAGACTTCCCGCGACCAGGAAACAACCAATCAAACAAATCATTACCTTCTTCATTGGGTTAATTTTAAAAATCCATCTTTAACGCCAGCTCTACACCATCACGTGCAACGCCGGACGCACTGATCGTCGAAATATTTACATCATATAAAATACCGATTACCATTTTCTGATATCTCAGCTCGATATTCGGAATAATCGCGTCATTATACCGATAGCCAAGCCCTACCCCTACCGCCGCACCTCCGGCAACGTCGGGAACGCCTTCGTATATGCCAGATCGAAATAGTGCCGGTAAGCGGGCCCCTGCCAGCTCATCAGACATATAAAAAGCTACTTCATCATCTGTCGCCGTGGTAAACTTGTAACCGCCCTGCACGCTGATAATCCGGCCTTCAACCGGGTGGAGTCCGACTTGATCTTATAGGAATAGGGCTGGTTGACCTGCTGTGCCGAACCCCAAAATACCATTTGTCATACCGGCCGTTGCTGAATACCGAGGCCCCAACATTGGCATTGAAGTGCCCGTATTGCCACCCGGAAGCCAGGCGATCCGCACTGGGCTGTCCTTCGATGGGACCATACGCGTTGAATTGATCTCCGAAGGCGCCGGAAATCCCGGCGACATTGAAATTACTTTGATAATATTCACCCTGGAACCCCAGCGACAGATAGGTCTCATGCTGGCCGATCGGTACGGCATACGAAATGCCCAACATCCCAAGCGTATTGTTCAGAATACCCGCATTGGACTTGTCGGAAGCGGCGCCTACACTCACGCTGAAATAACCGGAATTGGGCTTGTTCCTGGCGTCTTTGGATAAAAGCGGCATATCGAACATCGCCGCCACACTGTTATAAGCGATCTGCCCGCCATATGAAACATTTCGATAATCCAATACCAAATTGTCCTGCTTATCGGTCTTCAGGGACTGGTTATACCACATGGTCATATCCTGCACCCGGGAGAAATTGATCTCCTGTCCGCGGGCAAGGCCCGCGACCAGCAAGAGAATCAGTATTGCATTGAACTTCCTCATCGGGACATTGGATTTTAAAATTTATTTTTTAAGCTTCCGCGGGCGCCTGTTACCGGACCAGCGAAACCATACCTTTTGCTACGATTTTTCTGCCGTTGACATCGACGCCTTCGGCAATCCATAAATAAGTTTCCACCGGCTGCGCTACTCCCTTGAACGTTCCATCCCAACCCTGATTCGGATCGGTCGTCGTAAAGACGATATTCCCCCAGCGGTTATACACCGTGAAATAGTGGAAGGTCCGCGATACCGACCAGGATTGGCTTCAGCAGATCGTTGGTACCGTCATTATTCGGGCTAAACGCCTTCGGAACATAGATGTTGATCCCGCAAAATATACCCGCGCCGGACTGCCAAAGATGATGGCCTTGCCATTTACCGTTGCCGTCACCAGGACATACCCAATGGTCGTACTCGTCAAAGAGATGATCGCATTTCCGTTGGCATCCGTCATGACCGGCTGACTGCCGACAATCTGCGCGTTTCCGGAATCGATCGCGAATTGTATGCTGGCATCGGCTATCGGATTGCCGGAACCATCTACGATATGCGCCTCTACCTCGGTCGTGCTCGACCCATCGGCATTCGCTTCATAGACCAGTACGATCAATTGCGTCTGGGGATTGTTGACGTCCGGCGTCGTCGTAAAGACAGCGATCGCCGAACTGCCCGCAATATCGGTGAGGGTACCGCTGATCATGATCGCCGCATCCACCCAGGCATCGCCCGCAATGGTATCCGAGATCGCCATCGCAGCAAACCCGTTTGAATTGGTATATACGGTATCCTGGATCTCCGCCTGCGGTTGGAACAACGCACCGCCGTTCGCCGGACCGCCCGGATGAAGCGTAAAAACAACCATGACGTCGGAAACCGGGTGACCCTGCGCGTCCGTGATATACGCGGTTGCCGTATCGACCGAAACGCCATCCGCCGGAACATTGTTATAGGTCATCGCCAGGTAGGTAAAGCCGCCCCCGGGACCGGAAGGATTCGAAGGGTTGGAAGGCCCCGTTCCCGATCCACCGCTGCCGCCCCCACCGCCCGGAGGCGTAGGATTGCCCGGATTGGAATTCACGGGAGGTCCGGCGACAAACTGGATCGTCACATAGTTATTGCTGGGATTGTTTTGATCATCGAGGTATGTCATTACGCCGGCGATCGATACTTGCCCCTGCACCTGGACCGACCCTACCACCGTACTGGTGAAATAGGCCGTGGCGACGCCGCTGGCATTGGTAACACCCGTCGTAATGATCGTGGCCGTACCGGTCTCGATCGTGAAAGTCACCGTCGTGCCTGCTGCGACCGGCACGCCCGTAGACGAAAGAACCGTCGCCTGTACTTCATCCTGACTGACGCCATCTGCGAGCACGGGCGACACGACCGTCACGATATGGCTGTTGGCAACGGCGGGCTGGACGATCGAAAATTGAACGGTCACAAAATTATTCGCCGGGTTAGCCTGATCGTTGAGATAGGTCATCACCCCGCTTACCGATACCTGTGCCTGTACTTGAACCGAGCCGACTACCGTGCTGGTGAGATCGGCGGTGGCAACGCCACTGGCATTCGTAACTCCCGTGGTAACGATCGTAGCCGTTCCGGTTTCGATCGTGAAGGTCACTGCAGTACCCACGGGTACCGGTTGTCCAGTTGAAGTCAGCACCGTAGCCTGCACAACATCCTGACTGACCCCGTCCGCGGGCTCAGGCGTCGTGACCGCCGCGATATAGCTGGTAGCCGTACTGGGCGGCGGCTGGAAAAATGCGATGGTTACGTAATTATTTGCCGGATTAGCCTGATCGTTAAGATAGGTCATCACCCCGCTGATCGATACCTGCGCCTGCACCTGAACCGAGCCGATTACCGTGCTGGTGAAGTATGCGGTGGCCACTCCGCTGGCGTTCGTTATTCCGGTCGTCGTGATCGTAGCCGTTCCGGTCTCGATCGTAAAGGTTACCGCTGTACCCGCGGGAACCGGCTGACCCAATGAATTAAGCACCACGGCCTGCACCACATCCTGGCTGCTGCCATCCGCGGGTTCCGGCGTCGTCACCGCCGTTAAATAACTATTGGCTGCACTGGGCGGCGGCACGACAAATTGGATCGTCACATAATTTAGGGACGAATTGGCAAAGTTATAAAGATATCCTCCTCCGGCCGATGCCTGCACCTGGACAAAACCCACGACTGTGCTGGTAAAATAGGCGAAACACGAATTACCCGTGGTTATGCCGGTGGTGGTGATCGTAGCCGTCCCCGTCTGGATCGAAAAAGTGACCGGCGTACCGCTGGGCTCCGGATTCCCGTATTGATCGTACAAAAAGGCTTCCACGATATCCTGACTTGTACCGTCGGCGGCGGCCGGATTGCTGATGATTTGTATGGAGCTCAACGCTGCATCTACGGGACCTGGGGCCGAGATAAACGTTACCGTTACGGTACCGATCACCGTGACCGAATGTGTAAACGGATCTACGATCTCGGCTTCAACAGGAAATGTAGTGGCTATCGGGCTGGAAAGCTCCAGGATTGCATTGCCATTGACATCGGTGGGAATCACCGGGTCACCGCCTGCCCCGCCATTGATAACAAAGGTAATCCCCACTGCGGGAGAAGGGGTCGGGCTGATGTTGACAACAACCTGATCCTGAGCCGAATTATTCGCTAACTGGAAATTTACAGGCGTGGTGATCGTATATACGGTGCCCCCGGGATTACCAGGATGGGGAGCCGCAACAACAGGCTGGAAAAGACTCAGAAGCAACCCAAGACACAGCAACATCCCTGTAAAAGGAATCCCTGCCTTTCTCTCGGCTACCATCAATGGGTCTTCACTATTTAGTTTCAGGGTCATAGAACACGGTGATTAAACCCGGCACAACTTTAACAGGCCATGGGAACACCGCAACCGGATCCGTGAAAGTATTTTTGTCAGAAAAGAAAGTGACAAAGCACCGGATACATGGTTGCCGCGGCTACATGGTTAAGATAGTACCCTGCTTGTCACTGATTGGCTTCGAGCCGGTTCGGACGGAAAGTTGTGTAAGGTTTGGGTTTCATAATTATTGGGTTTTTAATCGATTTTCCTATATCGGATATCGGATTATTACTATTCAATAAAGCCCAAAACGCCCGTTTTATTGTACAACGAAGGGTAATTATTTAACGCGATAGGACATCGCGTTTTTATATCAATGTAAGACAATGACTTACAAAACACCCAAGTTTTGGCCTTTTTCGACCCCGACCATTCTCTAAGCCCCCAAACTCCAGCCATCCCGGTACCTGCGCCTGACGAACTGGTTGGCGTCATCGAAATTGGTGATTTTCATATTTGCCCCATCCCACAATAGCTTGATATGGCGCCCGGGAAATTCGTATCCTCCATCGGTTCGCGACCGCCGGATCTGGTTGCTCCGGATCGCCAGGTTGCCCATCAACACCGTCTCGGTCAACGGTCCGGCTACTTTGAAATTCGAGCTCAACGCCTTCTCCTTGTCGCTGCCATACCCGGCCTGGCAAGCTTCGATCCAGGCAGTGTAGTGGCCGGTGATATCGGCGCCGGGCACTCGCGCAATCGTCTGCGGTACAACCGTCTGCGCGGTTTTCGAAGTCGGCAGCAATTGAGGATCCGCTCCATATGTCGCGCACATCATCTTCCCCTTTGTCCCGATAAAATAGGTCGCATTGTCCCCATCCCCAAATACCTCGCTCGGCCCCAGTTCCTCCGGCCGCTCCGGCTGGATTCCGCCATCCATCCAATGCAGCTTGACATCCGGCTTGCCGGGCGCACCCTTGAACTTCAGAATAATATGCGAAGATGGCGGACAGCTGTCGGGGAAATAACCCTGCTGGAATTCGCCCGTCCATACTGAACCCACACTGCATTCCGCTTCCGTTGGATAACCCAGCCCCAAAACCTGGAAAGCCGGCGCAACGATATGACAACCCATATCTCCTAATGCACCCGTGCCGTAATCCCACCAGCCCCGCCAGTTGAACGGCACCAGGTTGTCCACAAAATCCCGATAGGGAGCCGTACCCAGCCAGAGGTTCCAGTCCAGCTCCGCCGGCACCGTAGCCTTTTTATCCGGCCATGCAATACCCTGCGGCCATACGGGACGGTTCGTAAAACAATAGACCTCCGCTACGTCCCCGATCACGCCCGCGCGATACCAGTCTACCAACTGCCGGACCCCGTCACCCGATGCACCCTGATTGCCCATCTGCGTGACTACCTGATAACGGACCGCCGCCTCCGTCAGCATCCGGGTCTCATAAATATCGTGCGTCAGCGGTTTCTGGATATAGACATGCTTTCCCAGTTGCATACAGGCCATCCCGATGACGGCATGCATGTGATCCGGCGTCGAAATGGAGACGGCGTCCAACTGCTTGTGTTCTTTGTCAAGCATTTGCCGGTAGTCCTTATAATACCGGGCCGAACCGAATTTGCCGCGGATGTTGGCTCCCCGTTTATCGTCGACATCGCACAACACCGCAATCTCGGCCTTTCCGGTACCATACAAATAATTGACATCTACCTCCCCCTTGCCGCCGATACCGACCGATCCGATCACCAGTTTGTCGCTTGGCGCGATAAAACCGCGTCCTCCCAGTGCATGACGTGGGATGATGTACCATCCGGCGCTTGCTGCGAGCGCCTTTTTCAGGAATTTTCTGCGGGAATTGTTAGCTGCATCCATGCCTAAATATAGGAATTTCCGCTAACTTTCCCGTTCACATCACTCCATTACGCGCGCCTTCATGATCCTGCATCATTTCCTGGATACGCACTTTATCGGCGGTGGAAAACCTTCCCCGTATATGAAAGAATACACCCCCGCCTTTATCGCCCGCAACCACGCATACCACGTCCTCCTGCCCGTCTTTCCGGTCCTTTGCCATGATCCGGAAATCGCTCTTGCCCTTCCTGACCGACATCCATTCCTCAAAATGATCGTCTTTTAACGACTGCTTCAAGTCTGCCCACTCCTGGCTCGCTTTCGGCATTTCCTGGGGATCGATGGCAAGAAACCTGCACACCGTTACTTTCTTCATCCAGCTGTTCGAACTATCCGAGCCGGCAAGATTCAGGAACAGCGACAAATTCATCGATCCCTTCGTCGTCTCTGAGGTAGCAGCATCAAATTTTTGATAGAACTGATCGAGATGGCTTTCCTGCGCTTGACAGGCGACCGCCATCAGCAAGGTCATCAGGGGGGTGATTATCTTTTTCATATTGTTCATTTTCGTTTTACATCTTTCAAATTCTCCATTCCTTTGATTCCCATATCGGCCGATAGACGCGCCAGCTTGTCGAGATCAATATCCCCCACGAAACTCACCAGCGTGAACCCATCGTCGCCGACCGAGATCATCAGGAGCTCATGAATCGTATTGCCGCTCTCCTTGACCATAAAATGGACATTATCCTGTTTGCTTCGGACGGTGATCAGTTCCTGGTATTCCTTCCGGTCGATCTTCTCCAACGACTCCTTGTAGAATACCATCGGCGTGCTGGACGTGCTCAGGATCCGCAGGCTTTGCAGCTTGTTGACGGTCTGCTTTAGGTCGGACGACACCGTATCCCATTTGACTTTGGACATCAACCGAAACATATTCGGACTGATGGACACCACCGTGAACCGGTCATCATCGAGGTACTTCCCGAAGAATTTACCGATCGCGTCGTCCTGGGCAAAACCTGCCCTGCCCGCCAGCACGAGTGACAGCACCAGCGCCCACCTTCGTAATTTAATCCAATTCATAGTTTTTTGTTTTGCGCACCCACCCATTAGTCGCCGGTCGCAGCCTGCCAACTATCATGGAGCCGGGTTATATTCTTCTGCGTAATATGTTTCCCTTCATTCAACCGCACGGAGGCCACCAGCAGCGCCCGGCGGACGGCCACCAACGCCTGGTTCGGGTCCGTATACGTATCTTTCTCGATTATGCGCGGTCCCGGCGAGATCGCGGGGATCAATAGTCCGACCCCCAGACACAGGATGATCGCCGCCGCAGCCGCAAACCGGATCGAAAACGCCGGAACCACTTTTCCCCCCTCTCCTTCCATCCGCGCGATCCGCTCCAACATCCGCCGGTCGAAATCCGCTCCCGGCTTCACCTCCGCCTCCTCTTCCCGCCATTCGAACAAGCTTCGAACCGCCTCCAGATCAGCCGGGATATGCGGTTGCCGGAAGAACGCCGCCAGCGCCCGCTCCTCCTCCACAGAGGTCTCCGCCCGCCAATACCTTTCGAGTAAGTCCCTTATTTTGGCTTCTTCCATAGTCCCTCCTCCATAGTAATCGTTTTTTTGATCGTATGCCGTCCCCGGAACAGGTTGACCTTCACCTGGTCAAGGGGGATGCTCAGCACCTCCGCGATCTCGCTGTAGCTGAACCCCTCCACTTCCCGGAGGTGCATCACCAGTTTCTGATTCTCCGGCAGTGCCGCCATGATCCGGCGGATCCGGCCTGTCATTTCTTTGCTCATCATTTTTTCAAGTGGATCCGGCACGTTTCCTGCCGCCGGGATCAGCTCCTCCTGTCCCTGGCGATATCGCTGCCTGCGGATCCGGTCAATGCATTGATTCCTCGCCGCCGCCATACAGTATGCCTCCAGGCTCTTCCACTGTCCCCATTCCTCCCGCCGCACCCAGACCCCTGCCATCACATCCTGGACCACATCTTCCGCCTCCTGCACATTCTGCAACAGCCGGAAAGCAAACCGAAACAGTTTGTCCTTCATGGGCAAGATGCGCTCTTGGAAGACTTCGATAGACATGCTTACTGGGAATGACGGATGTGGAACGGCAATGTTACAGCGGGACAGGTAAAACCAAGTGAAAAGTCGCACCTCGGCCGGATTGACTGCGGGCAAAGATCTGTCCGTGATGGTTTTCGACGATCTTTTTGCACATGGCCAGCCCGATGCCAGTGCCGCCGAATTCGTTTTTGCGGTGTAGGCGTTTGAAGATGGAAAAGATCTGTTCGGCGTGTTCCTGGGCAAAACCGATGCCGTTGTCGGTGAAGTCGATGTAGTAGTGGGATTCTTCCTTGCGGCAGGTGATGGTGACGACAGGGTGAGACCCGGAGCGGGTATATTTGAGGGCGTTGGAAAGGAGGTTACTAAACAGTTGGGTCATTTGGAGCGGAATGGCGTCGATCGTGGGGAGGGGCTGGTAGCGGATTTGGGCTTGGTTTTGCTCGATGAGAAGGTCGAATTCGGCGAGGACTTCACTTAAGATTTTGTTAAGGTCTACCGGTTCGAAGGCGCTGGTGGTCCGGGATAATACAGAATAACTGAGTACGCCGCGGATCAGGGTCTGCATTCGGTTAGAGGCGGCAATTATTTTGTCGAGATAATTTCTGGCCGCGGGTAAAGTTTCGGGTTGTTCGTCAAGGAGGCCGGCATAAGTGGCGATTTTCCGAATGGGTTCCTGGAGGTCGTGAGAGGCAATATAGGCAAACTGACTTAGTTCGGCATTGGATTTCTGCAGTTGTTCATTGGCTTCGGCCAGTTCCCTGGTGCGTTCCGACACGACTTCTTCAATCTTCCGCCGGGCGATGACCTGGTTGGTGACATCGATAGCGACGGCGAGGATATCTTTTGTATCGTCGTCGCCAGCCGTTAAGGGCTCGTAGACGAAATCGACATATATGGTTTCGGTTCTGCCGTTCCGGGGAAGCATGACGGGGCGTTCAAAAGCGGTGAAGGTTTCGCCGGTTGCATAGACCTGCTGCAGAAGCGCTTCGAGGCCCTGGTCCTTTGTTTCAGGCAACCCCTCGAAGATGGGCTTGTCGAGGACCTCCCCGAGCTCTTTACCCCAAAGTTCGATCATTTTGGAATTAGCGATGCTTACGAGAAAAGACGGGCCCCGGAAGATACACATGGCGACCGGGGCTTGCAGGATCATGGTTCGAATGCTTTTTTCGCTATCCTCGATTTTCTTCTGGGCAAGGACGGCGTCGGTGATGTCCTGGGCGATGCCGATGAGTTTTATGGGATTCGACTGCTCATCCTGGATAACGGTACCGGTGATCCGCAGCCAATGCATGGATCTGTCGGGCCAAAGGATACGCGCACGGTAGTCGAGCTGGCCGGTCCGCAGGGAGCGCTGATGGGCGAGTTCGCGGTCGTGGAGGTCGTCGGGATGAATGGATCGGACATAGTCGGAACGAGTGTAAGCTTGATCGTCGACGCCCCAAATGGTTTTGAAGCGCTTGTCAGTGAGCATGGAGTCGGTGGCATAATCGATCTCGTAGACGCCGAGGTCGGCGGAGTTGATCGCAAGGGTGGCCTTTTTTTCGGCTTCCTGAAGCCGGCGGCGAGTTGAAACCTGGGTCGTATTTTCATAGACCCAGATAGCGATCTTTTTGACGTGGCCGGCCAGGTCAAACACGGGTGCATATACGAAGGTGACGTAAACCCGTTCCGGGACGCCGTGACGAATCAGCATCAGTTCGACTTCGTCCGCATAGAAGGATTTGCCGTCGCGGGCCACGCCGGCAAGGGCATCTTCGTAATAAGGCCTGGCTTCCGCGAAAGCGTCCCAGTAGTATTTTCCAGCAATGGCATCGTGGGGTTTTCCGGCGACCTCGACAAAGCTGCTGTTGACGGTCTCGGCGACGAGGGTCGCAGCGTCGAGAATACAGATTCCGATGGGGGCTTCCAGCACGATGTTGTGCAGATCGAGTTCGCTCTCGCGGACCTGGTCAAGGGCCTGGACTAATTGGGTTTCGCTTTCGGCAAGCTCCTGAAGCACTTGTACTTTTTCGGTGGTTTCCACACAGGTGACAAAGATGCCGTCGATATTCCCCTGATCCCCGAAAATGGGACTATAACTAAAGGTCCAGTAGGTGTCTTCGGTGCGGCCGTTGCGAAAGAAGGGAACAAGCATTTCCTTGAAATCGACCGCCTTTCCGGTTGCGCGGACGCCATCGAGCAATGTGCCGATGATATGCCAGATGTCGGCCCACCCGTCGCGGCCCTTTTTCCCCAGCATCGGGTGTTTGCCGTCGACTCCAAGACTGGGACGGAAGGCATCATTGTAGAAGCAGATCAACTCCTCACCCCAAAAAAGGAACATGGGGAAGCTGGAATTCAGGAGGATACCAAGGGTTGTCCGGAGATTGCCGGGCCACTGATCGAGCGGCCCCAACGACGTCGACGACCAATCATAGGCCCGAATGCGTTCTGCCATTTCTCCCTCTCCGTTCAAAAAGCCTGGCTTACCCATCGTTTCGCACAAGGATTCGTTGTAAAATGCTTTTGAGTTCGCGAAAGTCATTCGGTTTGGTGATAAAAAGTCGGGCGCCAAGGGATTTCGCCTCCTCTATGATGGCTGGATTGGAAGAAGTGCTCAGGACGACGACCGGGATCTGTTTGTCGTGGCCCTTTTTGCGCAACTCGGCAAGGAACTGTTGGCCGGTCATCACCGGCATATTGAGATCGAGGAAGATCAGGTCCGGGGGCGCTTCATTTTGTTCAAGCGCCTGTAAGGCACTTTCCCCGCCGGAAAGAACGGTGCAATCGAGGGCTGGATTGATTTGCCGAAGCGCCATGACGAAAAGCTCCTGATCATCCTCATCGTCTTCTATCAAAAAAACCTTCGAATAATGCATGTGGGTAGTCTGGGTCCAACGAGTAAGTTACGGATTTAATCCTTCAAGGCCGCAGGCGCCAGTAAAAACGGGCAGGAATAATATTCCTGCCCGCACCGAACTGGGTATGACCCCAATTAGATTCATCGGGTAAGGTCGTCGGCATTCAGTCGATCGCCATTCAATCGATCGTTACATCTTTTTCATCATCTTCTCACACATCTCCGCTTTCTCCAGGTGCATCCGCAGCGTATGAAGCGTGCTGTCTGCAAAAGCCCGGATATCCGCATCAGAGCCATTTTTCGATTCGTTTTCAAAGGCACTGATCACTTTCTTGTGGTCCGACACCATCATCGCCATATAGTCCTTGTCGAATTTATGCCCCGTCTCCTGTTGAAGATTATCGAGGTCCTTTTGGGCATCCGGCGTGAGTGTCGCAGGTAACGTGATATTCTTTTGGGTTGCAATGGCCTTTAATTTATCCGCGGCGGCGGTGTGATCCTTAACCATCATTTCCGCATATTCCTTCACATCCTTTGCCGTCGTCTTCTGCTCCGCCATCTGCGCCGCCTGGATCTCGGTCATCCCGGCAATCGCGGTATTGACCGAAAAATCCTGATCCGCTTTCGACACCGTTGCAGGGATCATCTTTGTACTGTCAGCTGCCGCACTGTCCATCTTCATGGCATTGGAATCCTTAGCCGCTTCCGCACTGTTCGACCCGTCATTGCAGGCAGCGCCGACCAGGATAACCGAACCGATCAGGAGATAATTTGATAAGCTTTTCATATTTAGCACATTTGATTTACTCATTCAAACGCCGTGCCACCGGCCCACCTGCAAGGCCACCGCCCTCACGCCGTCACCGGAATCGGCGCATCTGCGATATAGTAGGGCTTATAACCCGGCCGCGTATGGAACAACCATCCATGCACCTGATTACGCAAGTCCCGCCACCACCTTGCCGTCCGTGCTCCCGCAACCGGCGTCTCGAAATAATCTGCCTTCAGCATCCTGACCTTGATCAATACCAGGTGATCTGCCGCTTGCTCACGGATGTCGTCATGCACCAGCCCGTTCATCTCCTCCGGGTCGGTCACAATAAAGGCCTTTCCCAATACATGTAGAAAGAATTGCCGCCCTTTTTTAAAGAACTCCAACCGAACCGGGAACTCCCGGTCGAACTCTTGCAACGCCTGCTGCGGTCTGGGCACAAAGAACCACAATTGTCCCAATTCATCCATTTTCGAAAGGGTGACGATCGTCGTAGCCATTCTCAATACAGAAGTATTTTGACTGAAAAAAATGGCGTGTCTCAGCTCCTGAATCTTTTCGCGGAGAAATCGCAAGTCGGTTTGGTTAAGCATAAAGGCTGCGTTTTAACACATCTTTTTCAAATCCAGTACCAATCGCGGTCCCATTTTCTTAAGGGATTGGAGGACAATATCTTGTTGCAGGTTTCTGTTTTAAACCCCTCTGTTTTCTGAGGAAAATTTTGCACAAGGTTCCCATAGCTGGGGGGCACGATTTTTTGACCTATCCTTAAAATTACCAGTATGATTCGCAAGCTCAAATCAGGACAATACCGAATCTATTCAAGGAAAATAGATCCGAAAACCAAACGCCGCCGCAATCTCGGCACCTTCGACTCGATCGAATCTGCGCGACAACACGAGAAAGCAATCCAATACTTTAAACACCACTAGTCGCTATGCGTATCTTGCCCCCTGCGGAAGTCGCTCGAGGAATATCCGTGCCCCGATCCGGTCCTCCCATTCCATAAAAGCCGACCCGTCGCTGAATTTTGCCAGTCGCCGGATCTTAAACTCATCCTCATTTAGCAGGATTCCAAAATACTCTTTCTCCATCGTCAACGCGTATCTCCCATCCTCCGGCTGCCCATCCGGATGCCGAACATGAAGCTCTCTGAAAAGCCGGTCATCCTCAATTTGCATCCGGTCGGCCGTGAAAGAATAGGTATCCCCGTTATCCTTCCTCACCCAGTCTCCCGGCAGGGAGACCTCCAATTCCTGAAAGTCTGTCGTATTCACCATGGCGTAGAGATCTATCAATTAAAAAATAAAGCCCACCGCGAATTTTACACCGGGGCGGGCCAATTTTGAGTCTATCCTTTTTTAAATCATCGGTTCTTCCGGATTAATGCTTGTTTTGCATATTCGGGATCTTCTTCTTCGTTTCACCTGGATTGTCGTCAATCCGGGTCTTTTTGTCCGGCTGGTCAGGCTCATTCATGTCGTCTTCAACGGACTGTCTGCTGTCGCTCTGCATAGGCCGTTTTTCATGCTGCTTATTCTGATCGGGCTGGTTCTGTTTTTGACCATGCCCCTGCTGGTTCGAATCCTTGTCCTGCTTGTTGCCTTGCTGAGGCGATGTCTGTTTATTCTTTTGTTCGTTCATAACACTCATTTTTAACCGTTAAGAATAGAGTTACCCAGTAGACCGATCAAAAAAATCATGCCAGCCGCCCCTCCCTCATTTGCTGCCCGAAAGTCCCGGCCTTAGAAGGGATATCCGATCGCGAGGTTCAGCACCATATCGCTGATATCCGTAGTGCTTTTGAAGTTCCACTTGGACCCTCCGGTTTCCAGGGAGTGCGGAGCGGAACGGCAACATCGACGCGAAGCACCAGGATCGTAAGATCAAAGCGAAGGCCGGTGCCGGCGCCGACGGCGAAGTCTTTTAGAAACGTGGAGGTAAACACGGCGCCGGGGCGACCAGTATCATTCCGCAACGTCCAGACATTCCCAAAGTCGGTGAAGACGGCCCAGCGAACGAGACCGGAAGAGTTTTGCCCGATATTCGATATTGCCCTCCATTTTTATATCTGCGGGCTGGTCAGGAAGAAAGGCGTCCGTATTGGGATCGCCGCCATAATATTTACCCGGACCAAGCGCCCGGGCGCGGAAGGCGCGGATATCGTTGGTTCCACCGGCAAAGAAGGCTTTGACAAACGGAAGGCTGATGCTGTTCCCATAGGAAATGCCGATACCGGCATCAGCGCGGGTGACCAGCATGCTATACTTACTGAAACTCAGGTAATGCCGGAAGTCGGCCTCAAACCGCATATACTGCGCAAAGGGTACACCGAAGATCTCCTTCTGCTGCCCGGTCTTGCTCACATCGGCATGCGGAAAAGATCCCAAGCAGATTGTTGGAGAAGTCTACATTGGCATTGAAATAAATATTGCTCGGCCGGCGGGCATTGCGGGGATCGAGTGAAGAAGTATAATTGAAGTTCCAGGAAGGGCCGATGATAAACTGCGGCTCGATGGCATAGTATAGGTTTTTGTTTTTATCGATGGCGAACTGGAAACTGTCCGTAATGTTGGAAGGCCGGACATAACTGATACCCAGTATCGTAATCCCGTTCTCGGAGGTAAGGCGATTTTTGAACTGGTAGCCAAAGCTGACGCGCGAAGAGGTGAGGTCATATAATGAGGCGTTGTCATAGGTATCATAGTCTGCCTCGATCTTTGTCTTGGGCACAAATTTGCCGCTCGTGTTCAGATTGAATGGGGACACGATCTTCGGAATGGTGAGCGATACGTCGATGCCGGCGCGACGGGTCAGCGATTTTATATACTTACGGGTAACCGAATCGAAGCCGACGGATTGGCCTTCGATACCGCTATAGAGCCGGATATTAAACAATTCGCCGCCCCGGAACAGATTGCGATGCCGCCAATTGAGCGCCAATTCGGTACCCGTCGTGTTATCGCTCCGGGTAAGCGCCGTGACCTCGAATCGCAACTGTTTCTTTTGCGCCGGGGTCAGGTAATAATAAAGGTTCAGCTTGCTGTTGGTATCGGCGGAGGAGGCCGGCTCAAAACGGGCTTTTACAAATTGAAAGACCCCCAGACTCACCAGGCGGCTCAGCGAGGAGTTGTGATCATCTTCCTTGTAGATGGTGTTCGGCTTGATCAGCAGCGTATTGCTGAAAACGCTGGGCCGGAGGAATTTGGCCGAGTCGATGATGTGATACCCTTCCGGGGTTACATAGGCGTGCCGCTGATTCGTATCGGGCCGGAAGCCGGAATTGACATAAACCGTGATGCTGTCGATATGATAGACCTTGCGGGCAGGATCGGGCATCTCATCCTTTAGTCGCATGAACATATCCACCTGGTGGTTACCGACGGCGGTATCGAGATCGACGAGGAGGTAGTCGGGATTGAAATAATAGAAGCCGCGATTCTTGAGCCGGCTATCGATGCGAACACGTTCCGCCTTGATCGTTTCGAAATCATAGAAATCCCCTTTTTTTAGCAGTGAGTGCCGTTGCAGCGTATCGATCCGGTTGCTGATCACATCGGAGTCATCCGGATAGTTGATCTTCCCGATGGTATAGCGCGGGCCGACCTGCCCGGTATAGCGTTGCGGTGAGATGTTTGTCCTTGACGGCCGTCGTGACGATAACGGTATCGTGAAAAAATCCCTTGTTCTCGAGATGGCTTTGCAGCACTTCGGCGTTGTTGCGAAGGATCGCGGGGGTCGCCAGGACGGGAGGCTCTCCTACCTTGTATTTCAGCCAGTGCTTGAAACCCTTTTTTCTTATTCGTCGTTCCGGCGATATTGTAGATCCAGAGTTTCACGCGAATACCCAGGATCTTGCTGTTGAGCTTTGGCCGGAGATACCTTTGCATCTCCTCACTCCATTTCTTTTGCTCTTTTTTTGTCATCGGCACGGAAGATTGGACCTGGGTCTTATTGGCCGTGTACAGGGTCTGGTTCTCCGTCAGGTATTTGGACTCATGACAGGAAGCGAGGGCCGTCAACAATAGTCCCGTCGGTATAAAAAGCCGGAGCATGCGTTGAAAGCCGGTCATCATTTAGAGGTTGTGCTGGAGTTTGATGTTTTTCTTGGCTCTATCGTCTCGCCCTTTGCCCGATGCCAGATCTCCTTGAATTTATCATAATTGAATGTAAAGACAAAGCCTACGCCCGTCTCTATCACCTGCCCCAGCACAACCGCCTGGTATTGGTTTTGGCGATAGGCGCGGAGCAGGTAGCGGCCATCCTTCGAGAGTTTATAGGCCGCGTCGACATTGCCCGCTACATTCGAAGGAGCCTGTTGCGGCGCGCCGGTGCCTACGACGTCGAAGCTGCTGCCTACGTTGACCCGGAGCCTGTCTTCCATGAATTGTTTGGAAACGTTGACGTCCAGTTCGGTGTAGTCGATCTCCGTTGCCCGTACTATAGTCCTGCTGGTTGTTGAGGTCGAAATGGATATCCACCTGCTTGATGAGGCTGGCGGCAACCTGATCCATCTGATTGGTCAGGATCTGGCTGGCGCTGGAAAAGGCAAGGTTGCCACGGATGCTGCCGCCGCCCGTCGCGGAGGCCAACGGATCTTGACCCACGAAGCGGCCGAGCAGCAGGAGCGCGAAGACCTGTTCATTCATTTCGGATTGCTGGGTACGCAGCTCGGTGAGCCGCTGGTCGACATCGGGCCAGAGCGTGAGGATCGTAGTCGGCAGCGAAATATCGAACGTGATGGTCGGTTTCAGCAGATCGCCTTCCAGTTTAAGCGTAACAAGAAATGGCAACTTTTGCTGGAATTTATTTTGTTCGAGTTGGGGGAAGGTCGGAGATCACATTGGATACCAGATCGATGGAGAGGGGTCAGCTGCGGTATAGGAGGCCGTAAGGTTGACGGTGGCCGTCGTGGGGTCGCCGGTCCAGGTGATGACACTGCCCGGGATCGATACTGAACTTGCGCTTGAGCACCTCGAAGGAAAGGCTATAGTAGCCGCCGTTAACCTCATAGGAACCCGTGAGGTCCATCTTTCCGCTTTTCTCCAGCTGGAAGACGAGATTGCTTTGGCCGCGAACATTGAGCGCGTCCCCGCTGCGCGGGTCGATGACGACATTGAGCAGCGCGCTGGTATCGGTGAGCAGGTTCAGGCTCACGTCAAGCCCTTTTATCTCCGTTTTTTCGCACGCAGGGCCAGCGCTTTTTTGTCGACAAGCGTATCCCCCGTGCGGTGATCGACGAAGCGGACCACGCCAACCCGGTCGCCGACTTCGGGGTCATCGCCTGGCAGGACGTAGTAGAAATTGGTGTGTTTGTTTACCCGGATGGTCCCGTCGACCGCCGGCGCATCCATTTTCCCTTCGAGATTGATGGCCGCGTCGAGGTTGAGCTGACCATAGAATTGCCGGCGTGCTGTTTTCCGGCGCATTGACCATCCGGAAGTTCTGGGCGTTCAGGGAAATGTCGAAACCAAAGCTATGATAGTCCTTTGTAAAGACGTTGCCGTCGAGGATCAACTTGTTGCCGGCGGAGTCCCTGAGCGTGAACTCGCTGAAGTTGAAGCCGTCTTCGTCAAAGGCGATCCGGTCTTTGGACACGTCGAGCGCTTCGCCGGAAATGGTAGGCGTGATCACGGCGCTGTCGAAATAGAGATTTCCCCGGACTGTCGGTTTATCGAACGTTCCCTGGATGGTCAGTTTGCCCGATAAGCGCACCCTTCATCTTATCCATGATGCCCTCTGTGGCGCCGGTAAAGGCCGCAAGGTTGATCCGCCGCAGATCGAGCTTGAGGTCCATCTTGCTGCTGTCCGGTATAATAGTCGCCCGAGATCGCGATGTCGTTGTTCTTTCCTTGCAGCCCGATATCGGCGGAGAAGGCATTGGCCTTTTCATTGTTGACCTTCAGGGTCAGGTCGCCGAGCGTGTCAGTCTTATACGACAGGTTTTGAATTTTCAGATCGGAGGTGAATAACGGATTTGTCAGTCATATTTTTTACTTCCGCATGTGCCGTTGAGCAGGCCGTCGGCGATCACCGAGTCCTGGTTGGCGAGCCGGCTGATCGTGCTGAGCCGGAAATTGTCAAAGCGGACATCCGAGCGGCGCGGCGCCCGGTCGTTCCCTGGCTGTTGAGCGAAAGGGAATCCCCCTTGTTACTGATCGTAAGTCGTGGGCGATGACGCCGGTAGAATCATATTGGATGAAATTGTCACGGCTTACCTGCCAGCGGTCGTAGTTGAGCAGCAGGCTGTCCGGGATTGAAACTGAATTTTATGGCGCCGTTTTGCTGGTTGAGCTACACCGGCAAGGCGATAGCGGTCTTTATCGTTTTTATCTTTCAGCAGTAGGGTCGTCGTCAGATGATTATCCGCTACGGCGCCATAGACCGCCGTTTTATAGAGCAGGAGCCCGCTGCCATGGCCATCGGCCAAGCGAAATGTCATAATGCAGGCTGCTGTCTGCGGTGCCGGCGGTGATGTCCACATCATGCAGGAACTGACTGCCGAAAACGAGCCGGGGAGCTTTCAGCCCGAGATGAAGGTCGTCCCGGTCGCTGTTGAAGGTCATGACCCCGCCTACCGTATCGGTGCCCCTTAGCGAAGGCACAAACTGCAGAACAAGCGGCGAAGGACGCAGCTGCATCCGCAGCGTCCAGTCCTGTGCGGTAAAAGCCGTATCTTTAAACCCGTTCAGCTGTATAATACTTGTTGATCGTATGCTCCAGCGCCGGCGGCATCTGCGTCAGCAGATAGTGCCCGTTCAGATCAAGATCGGCCATCTCCGAATGCAGCTGGATATCTTCCATCCCCGCTGTTGTTCGCCGCCAGCAGCACGATACTGTCCGTCTTCAGCCGCTGCGATCCCTGCACCAGCCTGATCCCGCTCGACGGCAAGTCGGCCCTGCAGCGAATCCGGATTGGTATTGCTGAAATCGGCCACCAGATGCCCCTGAAACGCCAGCGTGTCCTTTACGAGATGAAGCGCCCGCAGATCGACCGTATCGATCTGCCAGTCCAGCGTCACCGCGGGATATCTACTCGCCAGATCCGCCGTCGCCTGCAGGTCGAACCGCACGGCCTCATCGTCGATCGTCGAATGCAGCTGCGCCCGCTGATCGGCAATCGACCCTTCCAGCGTCAACCCCGTATACCTATATTGCCGGATCGTAGCCGAAGCCACCCGCCCGCTGAATTGCGCATCGGCGCTGTGCAGATCAAGCCCCTGCCCCTTGACCTTCAATTCCGCCGTCACCGCCCCCCATTGCAAACTGTCCTGTAACAGCTGGCCCAACTGCAACGCCGTCGCCCGCAGATCGAGATCATAAGCAGCCTTGCTCGTATTCCTGAACTGCCGGACCCAACCCCGCACCGCAACCGTTCCCGATGAGGTGATCAGCACCAGGTCCGTCCGCACGATTGTCCATCCCGCCCGCAAACCGTCCGCGCAGATCGAACCGCTCCGGAAGCCGGATCGAAGAAGGCAGCGTCCCCTTCGGCAACAACCCCAGCAGCGCCGCCCGGCTTCCCGAGATCCGGTTGATCTTCAGATCGGCCCAAAGCCGGTCGTATCGAAACGGATGCAGGACCCGCCCCGCCACATCGACCCGGATATCCCGAAGCCCGCTGAATTGCAGGGTTTGGATATTCAGCGCATCCAAAGTTCCCGTTGCCCGCGCATTAATCTGCCAGCACCTCATCCGGCCGGCTGAATGCCGGCTGGCTCTTCAACCAGGGCGCAAAAACAAGGATATCCCTGACCTTTACCCGGCTTCCCGCCAAATCGAGATCGACCTGCGTTTTCGCCGCATCTTTTATCATTCCCCCAAGCGAATCATACCGCAGCGTAACGGCCCGCCGCAACACCGTGCCCGGCGTCACCAGCAACAGATCGTTCAGCTGCGCCCGATGATCCGAATAAAAGAAGGCCGTCTGCAAGCGTATCGAGCCGGAAACCGGACCGCTCCCTGAATGTCGCCGACCGGATCGCCCCGCTGATCGAATCGGGCGAATACGCCAGATCGTCCCGTCGCCAACGCCAGCCCCGTCACCCCAAGATGCGCATAGTCCATCCCCGGCTTTTGCCGGCTTCTGTTTGTTGTCGTCAAACCGCATATCCGTGCTGTCCATCCGGACATCCTTCACCTGGAAAATTTCCTTTTCCAGATCGACCCGGCGCACATTCGTCTCCAGGCCGCCGATGCGGACATTTGTCGCCAACCGCGCCACAAAGTCCCGGTAATCCACCGTCACTTTTCAGCAGCCTCACACGACCCAGGTTCAAGTATCGGCGACCCGCCTGCCAGGTTCCGACCCAGCCTTTCCCCCCGCGTCACCGCTCGACCCCGGACCGCTGCCCAACGGCCGCTCCTGCCAAACCTTCGCCTGCATATCCTCCATCTCAAAATTCGGGATATCAAATCGTAAATGATCCAGGTCGATCAACCCGATATGTGTCACACTATGCCCGATCCAAACCGCCACATCATTCCCCGTTACCGTATCCCGGTATACAAACCGGATCCTATCCAATTGCAATTCTTTCAGATCGATTTTCATCGGTGTCCCGGTCGTCGTATCGGGCTTGGCCGAGGACGTCCCGGCAAAAGCATCCACAATGAATTGGAAATTGAAGGCGGTATCCGGTAACTCCCGCCTGATCTTGGCCGTCACATCCTCCAGATGGACCTGCCCGATATCGAGATGATGATGCAGCAGCGCCAGCATCCGCACCTGCACATCGATCAGCCCCGCCGAAACAGCGTATCCTGCTGCCGGTCTTCGATATACACATTTCCGAGCGTCACCGACTGGAATAACCCAACCTCCAGCCCGCCGATCCGCACCCGCGTCTTCAGCTTGCGGGAAAGATAATTTTCCGCCTTCCCCCGGACAAAATTCTGGACAAA
The DNA here is from genome assembly GCA_963846405.1 of uncultured Chitinophagaceae bacterium. GTDB lineage: Bacteria > Bacteroidota > Bacteroidia > Chitinophagales > Chitinophagaceae > Puia. The sequence goes on from CAWJVU010000005.1 coordinate 209,070, forward strand.
AGGCGTCTGGATCAGAAAGAACAGGATCAGCAGGATAAGAAAAATAGTCAGCAATGCCCGCCCCGCTATCCGCAGCAACCGACGTGGAAACGATCGTTTAGCCCTTACTGGTCGGTCTTTGCGTCATAGATTATGATTCTGAATAATATTTAAGTTAACGCTATTACCCCCAATATGACAAAATACAGACCAAATGACCCCGCCGGAGCCTGCGGGTCGATCCCGGACAATACTGAAATCATTTTCCATCAAGGATTTTGTTCCTTTTTTTCCCCAAAGACGTACCGTTTTTTCTACACGCGCAGCCACATCGCTCGCATTCTCCCGCTATATTCAGGCGCCGAATTTCTGGCGTCCGATTTGTCTTATTTCCCATGCACACATATAAAAACGGGTACCATGCTGAAGCAAGTTCAAACGCAAAAGCAGCAACACACAATCCTTCCGCAGCAGATCGAATTACTGAATCTCTTTCACCTGAATACCCTGGAGCTGGAACAACGGATCCAGGATGAGCTCAGCGAAAACCCTGCGCTCGAAGAATTGTCTTCCGGCGACGAAGCCACGTCGGACAAATTCTCCAAAGAGACCGTCCAGGATTTTCAGAACTGGGAAGAATATGGCTACGACGATATCCCCGACTACAAAACCGAATACAACAACTATATCAACACCGAAAAGGTTCCGGAAAAACCCATCGCCGAAGTCACCGACTTCCGGGAAGACCTAAAGCGGCAATGCCGCTTCCTCGACATCCCGGAAGATAAATTGCCTATGCTCGATTTCCTCATCGACTCCCTCAACGAGAATGGATTTCTCGAACAGGACCTCGATGAGCTGGCTTCCGAGATCTCCTTCAAACGAAAGATCTGGATCGAACCGGAAGAGCTCGAAGGCTCGCTCAAACTGATCCGTGAGCTCGAGCCCGATGGGCGCGGGCTGCCGGAGCGTCCAGGAATATATGTTCCTCCAGCTGAGGAACATGAACATCAAACGCCCCGACGTCCGCACCGCCATCCAATTGCTGGAGGGCCATTTCCAGGACCTTCGTACCTGCAACCTGGATAAGCTCAGAAAGCAGCTGGGTCTGGAAGACGACGAGATCCGCATCGTGCTCAACCTGCTGGCCCACCTCGAGCACCCGCCCCTTCAACCCCGAATCCACCGGCATCCAGGCAAACCCTTCCATCCTCCCGGATTTCATCGTTTTCGAAGAAGGCGAAGACCTGGGCTGGCCCTATATCGCCAGCGGTCCTCCAACCTGCACATCAGCCAGTCCTGGATGGAAATGGTGCAAACCTCCACCCAAAATGCGTCCCTCGACAAGTCCGCGCGTCAATACCTCCGAAGCAAGCTGTCCTCCGCCCAATGGTTCATCAACGCGATCCAGCAGCGCGAATCCAATATGCTGAAGATCATGCGGTCCATTCGTGGATATGCAATACGAATATTTCAAATATGGGGATATTCTCCTGCTAAAGCCGATGAAGCTGAAAGACATCGCCGACCGCGTAAAAGTGGATATCTCGACAGTCTCCCGGCTGACCTGTAATAAATACGCCGAAACCCCCTTCGGCACCATTCTGCTCAAAGACCTGTTTACCGAAGGCATCGTAAACCAGGAGGGGAACAATATCAGCAACAAAGTGATCCAGAACATCATCAGCGAGGTCATCCAGGCAGAAAATAAACGAGCGCCATATACCGACCGGCAATTGGTTACCATCCTGGCAGAGAAAGGATACAACATCGCCCGCCGGACGGTTGCTAAATACCGGGAGCTGATGAACATTCCCGTAGCCCAGGTGCGGGGTCTCTGGGACTAATTGCGGACGATTGGAGAAAAAATTCATCTTTTCGACTCTTATTTTGCCGAATTTCGTATTCTAAACTTTCACTTATGCGATCCATATGGACGGGAGCGATCGGCTTCGGCCTGGTCAATATCCCCATCAAAATGTTCAGCGCCATCCAGGACAGCAACCTGGACCTGGATATGCTCGATAAAAAGGACCATGCCCATATCCGGTTCAAACGCGTCAATGAAGACACCGGAAAAGAAGTGCCCTGGGAGAACATCGTGAAGGGCTATAAGCTCAATGACCGCTATATCGTGCTCACCGACGAAGACTTTGAAAAGGCCAGCCCGGAGAAATCGAAGATCATAAACATCAATGAATTTGTGGACGAGAGCGAGATCGACGGCATCTATTATGAGATCCCTTATTACCTCGAGCCGGAAAAATCAGGCGCCAAAGCCTACGGCCTTCTCCGCGACGCCCTCGCGAAATCGGGAAAGGTGGGATTCGGCAGCTTCGTTCTCCGCAATAAGGAAGGCCTTTGCCTCATTAAGCCCATGGAAAATGTCCTCGTCCTGAACCGCATCCGCTGGGCCCAGGAAATCCGGCCCACCGCCGAACTGAATATCCCCAAAGAAACGGCAAAACCCGCGGAAATGAAGATGGCCATGCAACTCATCGAATCGCTGTCGGGTCCCTTTGATATCGACAAATACAAGGATACGTATGCCGACGAATTGATAAAATTGATCAAGGCCAAGGCAAAAGGGGTGAAGCCGGCAACGCCCACCCTTCGGGTCGTCCACCGCAAAGGAAAGGAAGACCTGCTGTCGCAACTCAAGGCCAGCCTTCAGGGTTCCAAACGCCGGGTGTCTTAGATCGCATCACCCTGTTCCTTACTGAGTTCCCTCGACTCTCGCTTTAAAATAAAAACCGCATTGTCGTTCGGCCGGATCCCGCCTCCGTTTCGCATGGCGTGCGTCTTGGTAAATTCCGCCCCGAAATAGAGGATAATTGACGAATAATATACCCACACGAGAATCACCATCATGGAAGCCGCTGCCCCATACATCAATCCAATATTTGAATGCCCGAGGTAAAGACCGATGAGCAGTTTGCCCAATATAAATAACAGGGCCGTATATATCGCCCCGATAAAGGCATCCCGCCACCCAATGATCGCATCGGGCAGGACCCGGAAAATAATCATGAAAAGAAGCACCGTGACCGCCAGGATCAGCAACAGGTTTACGGCATAAAAGAAATAGATGGTTAAATGCGAAAAATATCGAACCAGGTAGTCACTCAACAGGTCCATCAGCGAATTGAGCACCAGCGAGACCATGGAGATAAAACCGAACGCGACGATCAGCGAGAAGGAAATCAGCCGGCTGATCAACAGGTAAAGCCAACCCTTCTTTGGCTTCGCCTGCATACGCCCAGATAAAGTTGATGGATCCCTGGATCTCCGTGAATACACCGGTTGCTGCAATCACCAGCACCGCACCGGCGATAATGGCGCCCGCCACCGAATGCTTTGACTGCTGAATATACTTGATGATATCCTGTATCTGCGATGGCTGCCGGACTGCCGACCAGGTCCTTAATCTGGAGATAGATCTTACCCTCCACCGCCTGCTGTCCCCAGAAGATCCCGGCCAGCGAAATCACGACGATCAGGAGCGGCCCGATCGCGAAGATCATCGAATACGAAAGACTGGCCGCCAGCTTAAAGCCGTTGTCATCGTTGAAATCGATGGCTGCTTGCCGGATCGGACTCGCCAGAAGGCCTTGGGGAGGGGGGCTTGTGCTTCATTTCCTGAATACCAGCAAGATCACTGCCAGATTGCAACGGCCCCCTTCCCTAAAGCATCAACGGATTGTGGACATTGTTCCCCAGCTTGCCCTGATATACGCGAGAGTAGCCTTACGTTAAAATCTGGCAAGCATTTTTCAATACTACCTGCAGGTAACAATTATTCCTGGCACTAAAATTTATTTTTATGAGCGGACTATTGTATTTGATTGCAGTCATCTTGCTGATCGGATGGCTTCTGGGCGTTTTCGTATATAGCGTTGGCGGTATGATCCATATTCTGATCGTTCTGGCGCTGATCTCGCTGATATTGGGCGTTATCAGGAGGGCCTGAACACATTTCCAACCCGTATCCAGGCCGGTCGCTGACCGGCTTTTTTTGTTGCGTCCTTTTCCGACCCTCCTCCCGCGGCGCCAAAAAAATAAGCCATCCCGGAGACCCGGGATGGCGTCCATTAACCTAAACCTCTATCGCACAAAAACTTTATCTGGACTTAACAAACTAACTTCGTTCGGCGTTAGTCATCTAACTGTCGTATATATGCTGTATAAAAAAATGTGCCACCATGCCGGACCAATTCCTGGCGCAGTTTAACCGATTACCCGCCTATCTCTGGGATTTCATCCTGGTAGCCCTGGCGGTCATCATCGGTCTGATCGTTAAATTCATGCTGTCGCTCTTGCTTCGCCGTAAGCCAAAGGGCGAAAAGCCGGCCTTCTCCTTCAGCCGCAGCCTCCTCAACCGGCTCAGCAAACCCTTCAGCTATTTCCTGCCCCTGCTGGCTGTTAATTTCCTGCTCCCGCTCATGCGCATGCGGACCGACATCGCCCAGTTCTTCAATAAGACTACCGAGATCCTCCTCGCCATCTCATTCGCCAATGTCCTGATCGCCCTGATCAAGGTATTTGAGGACTATGTATACCACAGCTTCGATATCGACAAGGCCGATAACCTCAAGGAACGGAAGATCCGGACCCAGCTCCAGTTCATCCGACGGCTCGCCGTCAGCCTGGTCATCATCCTGACGGTTTGTGCCATCCTGCTCAGTTTTAATAACCTCCGGAAGATCGGAACCGGTCTGCTGACCGGCGTCGGTGTTGGGGGCATCATCATCGGCTTTGCCGCCCAGAAATCACTGGGTAATTTCCTTGCCGGTTTTCAGATCGCCTTTACCCAGCCGCTCCGCATCGACGACGTTTTGGTGGTCGAAGGGGAATGGGGCCGGGTAGAAGAAATCACCCTCAGCTATGTGGTACTAAAGATCTGGGATCAGCGCCGACTGATCCTACCCATCAATTACTTTGTGGAAAAACCTTTTCAGAACTGGACCCGCAATACCTCAGACATCCTGGGAACCGTTTTTCTTTACCTCGACTACAGCATTCCACTACAGCCGGTGCGAACCGAGCTGACCCGCCTGCTTGAGAACAACCCGCTCTGGGATAAGCGTGTCAATATTCTGCAGGTGACGAACGCCAGCGAACGGACCATCGAAGTCCGGGCATTGATGAGCGCGGCCAGCTCCGGCAACGCCTTCGACCTGCGCTGTGACGTCCGTGAAGGACTCATTAAATTCATCCAGGAAAATTATCCGCAGTGCCTTCCCACGACCCGCATCGCCAGCCAGGAACCCTCCCCCATCCTTACCAACCCGAATCCCCCAACCGGCTTATAACCTTTTACCCCTCGCCCCCGACTTCCAAATCCGTATCAATATCGGTGTCGTCTTCGTTTTTGCTTATGCTGTAGTCTTCGTTCTCTTCATCCTCGTCGCCTTCCTCATCGTCTGCTTCGGGAACATCCAGGTCATCAGCAGAAAGATCATCGTTCCGGCCCTCCCCGAAACTCTTCTCATTGAGCGGGGTCCCGTCCTCATCCGTACTGTCCAGCAGTCCGGTCCGTAACGTCTCCTTATCCAGCCCACCATCGTCCCGTGCAGCCGAGGCCAAATCCGCCCGCTCCTCCGCCGTCACATTCGATCGGGTGTCCAGCCGGATATCATCGTCCTCCCCGCTGTCCAGCGGGCCCAAAACATCATCGCCCTCTTCATCCGCCGAAGAAGCCGTTTCATCCGCCAATTCACCCAAACGGGGTGGCCGGACATGCTCCTGACCCGGAATATCGCGGACCTCCGGCATGTCGATCGTGTTTTTTTCCTTTTTGGCCATAATTGCTGATTTTATCCCCGTAAGTTACCAAAATTATGGTGAACAACGAGGGCACTTGGACCACCCGGAGGCGCCGGCGGCAATTTAGGGGACTGACGGGGAGGCGGCGGAACACAACCGGTACCTATAGCACCAAGACCCAACGCCAGCAGGGCGATAATTATGATTTTTTTCATAGCTTGTTTTTACTCCAGTATTGCAAGAAGGATGCCCGAAGTTGAACATTAAAGATCAATCATTTATTCCGAATAGGCAAGCGACGGCTGAAAGTTAAAATACTGCCGTGCATTAAAATAGCAGATATCCCGCACCACCTTCCCGATCCACTCCGGATCGTTCGGCAGCTCCCCGTTCGTCATCTCCTCCCCAAACAAATTGCAAAGAATGCGGCGGAAATATTCATGTCGCGGGAAAGAAAGGAAACTCCGGGAATCCGTCAGCATCCCTACAAACCGGCTCAGCAGCCCCATATTTGACAGCGTATTGATCTGCCGGGTCATCCCATCTTTCTGATCCAGGAACCACCATGCCGAACCGAACTGTACCTTGCCCGCGACCGAACCGTCGTTGAAATTTCCGATCATCGTCGCGATCAGTTCATTGTCAGCGGGGTTAAGATTATACAAGATCGTCTTCGCCAGTTTATCTTCCTTGTCCAACCGGTCAAGGAACCTCCCGAGCGACCGCCCCTGTGAGAAATCCCCGATCGAATCCCAGCCCGTATCGGGCCCGAGCCGCTGCGTCATCCGGCTGTTATTGTTTCGCAACGCTCCCAGATGAAACTGCTGCACCCAACCCTTCTCCCAATCCCACTCCGCAAAATGTACCAGCATCGCCGACTTGAACTTGCGCCGCTCCATATCATTCAGTTCCTTCCCTCCCCGTACCTTATTAAAAATCGTCTCCACTTCCCAACCGGTAAATTCTTCCGCATACATTTCCTCCAATCCATGATCCGACACCGTACACCCCATCGAAGAAAAGAAGTCATGCCGGTTCTGCAACGCAAAAAGATAGTCGTTAAAGTTTGAGATCGCCACATTTGTCGCCGCCTCCAGTTCTTTGATATACTGGTTGAACCGGTCCGGATGGTCCACATTCATCGCATTGTCCGGCCGGAAAGCCGGCAATATTTGGATTTCGAATCCATCCTGCCGCAACTGCCGATGAAATTCCAGCGTGTCAACCGGGTCATCCGTCGTACAGATCGTCTGCACATTCATCTTACGCATCAGGTTCCGCACCGAATATTCTTTGGATTGCAATTTCCCGGCACAAACATCATAGATCTTTCTCGCCGTCCGCCCAGTCAGGATCTCATCGATCTCAAAATACCGCTGCAATTCCAGGTGCGTCCAGTGATACAGCGGATTTCTCATTGTATAGGGCACCGTCTCCGCCCATTTTTGAAATTTTTCCCAGTCCGGCTTCTCCCCTGTACAATATCCCTCCTCCACCCCGTTGGTCCTCATCGCCCGCCATTTATAATGATCCCCATACAGCCACGCTTGAGTCAGGTTGGCAAACCGGTGATCTACCGCAATTTCCCGGGGGGACAGATGACAATGATAATCGATAACCGGCATTTCCTTCGCATACTCATGATAGAGCCGTTGGGCGGCCTCAGAACCCAGCAGAAAATTCTCATCTAAAAACTTTTTCATCTTACTTCGATGTTTTTAATAACCAACATCGCCAGATCGCGCGCTGCATGATAGTTCTCATAATCCGGCGGCAGCTTCCTCCCATCCGTATATTCGTTATAAAACCAAGGATCACCCACCGCGAAAACCGTCCCCCGCCCAACCTTCGCCACCGCCATGATCACATGACCGCTGTCCGTGAAATTGCCCGGATGCGGGCTGCCGCACCGGAGCGTGCTCAATTCCTTGATATAGATCTTATGCGCCGATCTCAAAATCGTATCGTTCTCCGGTACCGAAAATGCCCCCATCGCGTAATTGTTCCCGATCACTTTATGATAATCGTCCCAGTTGAATTGGATGCCAAACGTTCCTGCCAGCCGATTAAAATGCTCGAACTCTGCATTCGCCGAATCATTGCTCATCAGCACCAGCACTCCGCCCGCTTTGACCCAGTCATCGATCACGCCGATCTCCTTCGACATCAGATAATGCGGGTCCGGCACCTCCCGGTCATCATCCGGATCGACAATGATATACACCGAAGCGCTGCCGCAAATTATCCGCCGTCGGCGCGACTGCCAGCGTATCCGTCCGCGCTCCATACTGCCGGAACAAATGACCCCACAGCGAGAACCCGCTGTTGGCCATGTCCTCCCAGGTGTAATGATATCGAACCGATGCTCCCGTAATATCTTTCCGCCGCTCATTATTAAAGTAGTAGTCCAGCAGGACCGTTTTAATCCTCTGGCCGAATGATGTCTAAAGCTCTTCCATCGCAACGGCCGCCATCAAAAGCTGCGCCAATGCCCTTCGGATCGTTGTCCACCACCTTCTCGCCCGTATAATACGCATAGCTTCCGTCCCGATAAGGGCTTACCTCCCAACCCGCTTACACTTACCGTCCGGTGAAGCACCGGCATACCAATCCCGCGCTACTCTTAAAATAAACTTGTTCATTATCCCTGAATACCCTCGTTTCGCGACGTTCGCGAAACTGCTCGACAAATACCCCTCCCGCACCCCACGCGCCAGCGTATAAACAAACATCGCGCACGCCGATGCCTCCGGATAATTGCCCGCCTGCCCCGGCTTATCCAGCACATCCCACCAAACCCCGGCGCGGTATCCTGCACTTTTCGAACTGCCGCCGCATATCGCCGCAAGATCCCCACCAACGTATCCCGACCCGGATGCCCCGCCGGAAAATAGTCCAGCGCATCCACGAGCGCCATCCCATACCACCCCATTGCCCTCCCCCAGAAATTCGGAGAATGCCCGCTTGTCATATCCCCGGTCTTCACTGCCCATTTCTCTGATCCCCGCTCTCATCCCACCCATGATACAACAGCCCCGTCTTCGGGTCCCGCACATGCCGCTCGATCACCGCAAACTGATGGGCGATATCATCAAACACACTATCCTCATGAAAAAGCGCCGCATACTGCGCCCAAAAAGGCATCGCCATATACAACCCATCCAGCCAAACCTGCCGTGGATACTTCTGCTTATGCCAGAAGCTCCCTTCCGCCGTCCGGGGCTGATCCCTCAGCTGCTCCCGCAGCCGCACCGCCGCCTTATAATATCGGGCATCCAACGTCACCTCATACAACTCCAACAACACCCGCCCGCGAAGAACATTGTCCAGACTATAGTCTTCGGGCTTGTAGGTCTGCGATATTCCCGTCCTTATCCACCAGCCGATCCACCTGCCGCTTGACATAATTGTAATACTGTGCGTTCCCCGTGCTATACCACAGCCGCATCATCCCTATCCAAACCAACCCTTGCTCATAGGTCCATTCTGCAGGCTTTGCGTCGGACACCGCTGTCCTTCCAATCCATCGCCGTCACTCGCCACTGCGACGAAATGTGAAAGCCGGTCGGCCTCTTCCTGCTGTCCAAACCCCCTCAAACCGCAACACAGCAGCAAAACCAATGTCCCCCCCATGAAGCGATGTTTTCTCATAACGGATTCCATTTTGACCCAAAAACCCATTTTGCATTGATCTCCCCCGCCATCGGCGCCACCCGGCGCACTCGCCAGATTATCCGCATACCAGCCATATTCCTTCCCCTTCTTATGACAATCATAATAATATACCCGCCGCCCCCACCGGATCACATTCGTCGTCGGCACCAGATAAATATCCTGATCGGCCATATTCCCCCCGAACCGGCAGTGGATCAGATAGAACTGCGCATCCCGGTGATACCGCCCCAACTTGAACCCGTCATAACCCGAAAACGAACAATTCACGAGCACCGTCTTCGAATCCGCATCCACCGAACCGTCATGCCAGATACAGGCCGAACCGTCATCCGCAATAAATTGGCAACCCTCCGCATACGCCCACCCCCGCGGACAATAGAAGTCAACCCCGCCCTCCATAATGCAATCCTTAAAATAAAACATCCCCGTACCCACATTCCAGGGGCTCACGGTATCGCCGCCATACGCTTTCAGCACACAATTGATCACCCGCAACCGCGTCGTCTCAAAGGATCGGAGCGCCATCTGGTGTCCCGTCCGGCTGATCGTCTTGATGCGTAACCGAGTCGGCCGCACACGCGATCGTCTCCTCGGGCGTCAGTATGATCAAACCCATACGTATTCAAAATACGTCAGATTCTCCAAGCGTGATATCGCTGCCCCGGAGATTCAGCGTCGCTACACCCCAATCATCTGGATGGTCACATCGCCACGCATCCCGTGCCATCGACAAAGCTGATGATCGTTTGCTCCTTATCTTCGCCCTCCAGTACGAGGTTATTCTTTTCGATAAATACTTTCTCCTGATACATGCCTTTTCGGATGAAGATGACCCGCGGCAGCTGCCGCATCATCCGGCAGACTATTGATCGCCTCCTGGATAGTCCGGAAATCGCCATGCCCGGACGCATCCACCACGATCCGCGCCTGCCGGGCATCTGCATGACGCGCGCTCCCGGGCCTCCAACCAGCACCAAACTAACCCGATCAACATAACAGTATGAGTCGCCGCATACTCATCGAAATGACACCAACTTTTTTTCTCGCACGCTTTCATACGCCTTCTCGATAACCCGGATGATCCTTACGGCCTCCTCCGCGGTCACCGGCAACGGCCGGTCATGACGGATCGCTTCATAAACCCCGGTAAAGAAATCCATATAATTCCCCCGTTCGCTGGGGACATATTCCCGGACAACCTTTCCATCGATTTCCGTATGCAGCAGCCCCCGCTCCGCCTCCGGCTCGACACCCCAGTCCGGGCCACCCGGCATCTCTCCCGCCAGCAAATGCCGCTCCTGCACATCTGTCCGCGATTTGAGGAAGGTCCCCAGATGCCCGTAGATACTGATAGGCAGGGACGGGCTCCCGCACCAGGTAACTCGATTTGATCCGCAGCCCGCATCCCCGGATAATACAGCAGGACCTCCATATAGTCATCCACCTTGGAATTGTCCCGGATGATGAACAGATCGGCGAACACAAAGTCCGGATCCCCGAACAACTGCAATGCCTGGTCGATCAGGTGCGAACCCAGATCATACAGCAGCCCCCTGTCCCGGTCCGGGCGTCTCCTTATGCACCTTTGGGACTCAACGCCGGGGTATACCGGTCATAGTGGAACTCCGCCTCCACGATCTTCCCCAATACGCCCGAATCCACGATCCGCTTGACCGTCCGGTAGTCACTGTCAAAGCGGCGGCTTTGGAACGACGTCAATTTCTTTCCTACCTTTTTCGCCAGCTCGATCAATTCGAGCCCCTCCTTCTCCGTCACTGTAAAGGGCTTCTCCAAAATCACATGCTTGCCCGCCTGCAACGCCTGGCTGCGCATAGTCAAAATGTGTATAATTGGGCGTATTCACGATCACCAGCTCAACCGCCTGATCCGCCAGCAGCTCCTCCAGCGTCCGGCAAACTGCGAACTCCGGGATAGATCTGCTGAAGCCAGGTTCTTTTCTCTTTCCCATACCGAATAGAACTGGAATTGCGGGCTCACATGCAAAAAAGGAGCATGGAATACACGCCCCGACATACCGAAGGAACATATCGCCGTGTTAACAGGTGTCATATCGATCAATTTATTTCCAGGGCCTTTGCCACGGCGCCATATTGGAACGCCGCGTCACGGACCGCCTTCGAAGCGTCGGTATCCCTGACCCGGATAGCCGAACATTCGTCCCCATTGATGCTGAATAAGCAACGCAGCACCCGGGTTATAGCCGATATGGTCGAACGTTAGCTGCACTACTGTTCTCCACATATATGACCGGATCCGATTCGCTTGTCACCAGCCGGATATCCTTTAGATGCACCCGCTGCGCCTCCGCCAGCTCGACGCCTTTAGCAGCCTTTAGCACCATATTCGTCCAGGTAGATATCCCTGATGTTCATCTCCGGCAGTCCGCGCACAAATATACCTTCTTCAGCGCCATCACACACCACATTACTGATATGAATATCCCTGAATTGCGGCGTAGCCTCCGTCACCGGCGGGAATCGGAATCCTTCGCCCTTCCCGCATAGATCTCCGCAATGGACGGCGGTTTGGCAAAATAATACATATCCAGAAAAATGGCCTGGCGGCCGATATTCCGCATCGAGATATTTTTCACAAAGATCTTCTCGACCACTCCCCCCCTCCCCCGGACCGTCTTGAACCGTAACCCGATATCCGTCCCGATAAAGGAACAGTCGGAGACAAAGATATTCCGCACGCCCCCCGACATCTCACTTCCCACCACGAACCCGCCATGTGCCCGGTATACGATATCATTCCGGACGATCATATTTTCCGTCGGCCGCCCTCTCCGCCGCCCATCCTCATCCCGGCCCGATTTCACGCAGATCCCGTCATCCCCCGTGTCGAACGTGCTGTTCTCGATCAGCACATTCCGGCAGGATTCCACATCGATCCCATCGCCATTCACTGCCCACGAGGGATTGCGCACATGCACATCATCGACCGTCAGGTCTTCGCATAACAAGGTATGCAGACACCAGGCCGCCGAATTCTGAAAGCTGGGCCCCATCCAGCAACACCCGCCTGCAGTTCGTCAGGACCAGCAGATTCGGCCGCAGAAAGTCCTTGATATCGGCAAAATCATTCGCCGTCATCCCCGGCTTTACTACGCCTGCACCCTTTGTCCGGTATCCTTTCAGCGACTGTTCCGAAGGGAACCACGTCTTCCCGTCTTCCGTCACCACCCCTCCTGACGCCACCTTCGCGCGCCATTCCCGCTCCGTCAACGAGTCCTTACGAACCCACCGCCACCCGTCTCCATTCCCGTCGATGACCCCCGACCCCGTGATGGCTACATCTTCCAGGTCCGTACCCGACAACGGCGACTGGCATTTCGCCGCCGGATGCCCTTCATAGTTTCCAATGACAATCGGATATTGATTATGGTCGTTCGTGAATTGCAGGATAGCCGCCCGCGCAATATACAGATCGACATGCGACCGCAGCACGAGCGGCCCCGTCACCCAAAGCCCCTGCGGCACCACTACCACGCCGCCGCCCTTCCGGCTGCAATCTTCGATGGCCGCATTGATGGCCGAGGTATTCAACGTGATGCCATCCGCCACTGCCCCATATGCAGTAATCGGAAAACTGTCTTTCTTAAAAACCGGCCGGGTAATAACCGGCAAATGATTCCAGGAATAATCCTGGCTCTTCCCATCCCGCGACAGGAGGGACATAACGAATAAGGGCCGGCACCAAAAATCTAATATCCATAATCCTGCGTGAGATTATAATCGGCGTCTATTGCTGCCTGTGGTATCGGAAGCAGCTCGCTGTGATTCGCCTTGAAGTCAAATGCAAACCCATTCGACGACCCTGACGAACTCAGGACACCCGCAACCGTGGACGTTACCCAGGCGACTTTGGTATATCCGGAAATGGAAGATACCGTCCGCGGTGCATAGAAGGAAATTCCCCACTGTACCTCATTGGCAACCGTAGACCCCGTCGTATTGTAAAATTCAGAGTCGGGCAGATTCGCAAAATTCACCGTATCGAACGCATACGTACCGACATAGGTCCCGGTCCTTGCCGCCATACTGGCCAGGTTCGTTTTCGCATCGGCGAGCCGCGCCCCCAGCAAATTCCAGCGGATCAGGTCGAACTTGCGCATGCCCTCGCCGCCAAACTCCAGTGACCGCTCTTTTACGATGGCATTGAAGAAATCGACATAATCGGCAGGTGTCGGCGGAATGCGGCCGCATTGCCGCCATGCCCCCTCGTCTGGACCTGCTGCAACGCGGTAATATCGGCGGCGCTGGGACCGTGGTTGATCTCATTGTCCGCTTCAGCGAACATCAACAGGACATCGGAAAACCGGATCAGCGGCCAGTCGATGCCATAATACTGGCCCGTCGACGTGAGTTCCGAAGGATTGGAGATCCAGTCACGCCGAAACTTCGCCTCCGAAATAGTCGTGATCGGATGACCCTTCAGCGTACTCAGGTTGGAATTTACTTCATATGGCCCGCAGGTAATATCCCGCCGGTTATCGGTGGAATCGAACAAATAGAAATACGTCGGCAATACCCCGATCGCCGCATTGCCGGTAACCGACGCATCCACCTTTACCCCATCATAATATCCGAGCTTGCTGTCATTCGTACCCTGACCTCCCGTCATCCCAACCTCAAATAAGACCTCGCCGTTGGGCTCGATCGTGTGCGCATCGAGCGCCCCCTTAAATACAGCCTGAAAACTTGGATTCAACGCATGTTGATCCGGCCTGCGCCATAACCGCCTGGCATTCGCTCAGGGCGATCTTATAGTAATTGAGATAGTCCGCCGGCCGCGCCATCGTCTGTCCGTAGATGCTGGATGCCCGCCGCAGCGAATACCCGCCGCGATTCAAGGCTATCCGCGCCCGCAATGCCCGCACCGCCCCCTGCGTGATCCGCTGATCCAGTGCATCTCCGAGCGTCGCCACTTCCGTACGCCAGGGCACCAGGTTTTCCGCGATCGCCAGGTCATTCAACAAATGATTATAGATCGTATCCCGGTCGGTCTTCGCAAGAAAAAGGCTGTCCGCATTCGCCGACGGTAGCCACTGCGCCGGCACATCTCCCCAATTGCGGATCAGCTCGAGGTAGAACTGCGCCCGCAGGGTCAGCGCTTCCCCATAGAGTCGCTGCAATTCCCCGGTCTGCTGCGTGCATTCCCTTGCGTATACAACGGCATTTGCGGCAGATTGTAGATGCAGATATTCGCGCGCTCGATCCCCTGATAAGAGCTGGACCCACGGGATTATACAGCTGCGCATTGCCTGCCGTCGCATTGTAATGCGCGATGTCCCCGCGGTCATTGTCCCCCAACTGGTGCATCCCGATCATTTCATCGTTGTCATACGGATAGTACATGCTGATCCGGATCCCATAGCCCTGATCACCTTCCATATCCTGGTAGACCGAGAACACGGCCTTCTGGGCGTTCTGCACATTGCTGAATACATACGCAGTATTGAACGAAGACTGCGCCGATGGCTCCAGGTACTTTTTACAGGAATTGACCACAAGCGCCGCCCCCGTAACAAGGATGATCGGCGCTAAAAGTCGTTAAATAATTTGTTTTGCATATGGCGATAATTTTGTGGGTCTTAGAAAGCGATATTAACCCCGCCGATATAGGTCCGGCTGCGGGGATAAGCGGAATAGTCGACACCCGGCGTAACCGGCGTCCCCGTCCGCGTATTGACTTCAGGATCGTAACCGGTGTAATGCGTGATCACCGCCAGGTTGTTCACCGTCGCATAGATCCGGAACCGTGTCATCCGCATCTTTCTCACCACGCTCTCGGCAGATTATAACCCAGCGTGACATTATTGATCCGGATAAAGCTGCCGTCCTCTACCGCCCAGGAGTTGGAGGAGAAGGTGGTCGAACTGGAGCCCACCAGCGGGATCCATACCTTGGCGCCTTTATTCAACGCATTCAACGAATCCGGCGAAGCCCCGACTAACCTGGCCGCCTACAACCTGTTCATAGACGTTCCCGTTCGCATCCACCGTATGCCAACGGTTTTTCTCGAATCCTAACAGATTCGCCCCCGGCGTATACCCACTGGAGAACTCCAGCTTGTTGTCATTATAGATCTTGTTGCCGTACTGGAAGTTGATAAAAATGCTGCAATCAAAGCTTTTCCAGAAGAACTGCTGCGAGAAGCCGCCAAAGAATTTCGGTTGCGCGCTGCCGATGATCGTCCGGTCATTGGCGCTGATCAACGTATCGCCGTTCAGCCCCTTGTATTTAATGGAGCCCGGCATCGGCGTGCTGGCCGTGACATTGGCATCATCAACCGTTCCGGGCTTCAGGGTATAGACCCGTGTCTCGGGATTGTAGTTGAAATCATTCGTCGAATAATACCCATTGCTGACATAACCATACATGGCGCCTACCGGCTGCCCCTTCTGTACGATAAAATCCGCAGGATTGGCCGTCCCTGCCCAGCCGCTGTTGGCCAGGTAATTGGTCTGTTGATCGCCCAGGCTGAGGATCTTGTTGCTGATTGAACGAAATATTGAAGCTGCCCGTCCATCGGAACGCATGATGCTGCATGATCGTTGCGCCCGCCTGGACCTCCAGACCCTTGTTCTGAGTTGAGCCTACATTCTGGATCTGTGCCGTGTATCCGGACGTCGTCGGTACCGGGACGGTCACCAGCAGATTCCGGGTTGTATTGTCGTATACATCGACCGAAAACGTAAGCCGGTTCTGCAGCACTGTCGCATCCACGCCGATATCGCGGGATGTGGTCGTTTCCCATTTCAGGTTCGGGTTGGCCAGGCCGGCGGATGCATAAGCCGTGATGAGGTTCTGGAGCAACCCATATTGACTGTTGGTATTGAACTGCGTCAGATATTGGAAAGGCGCAATCCGGTTATTACCCGCCTCCCCGAAAGATCCCCGAAGTTTAAGATCGGTGAAATGGATTGGTTTTCCATGAACCGCTCCTGCGAGATCCGCCAGGCCGCAGACGCAGCCGGGAAATATCCCCATCGGTTCTGCTCCCCAAACAACGACGACCCGTCCGCCCGCGCCGATACCGCCAGCATATATCTCTTATCGAACGCATAGGTTACCCGGCTGAAAAAAGACAATAGCCGCGTGGGGATCACGGCCGAGGTCGGCTTCGGCTCCGCCACGCTCGAATTGGGCGGCGACCCCAGGTTCATATTGGCCAGCGCGGCCTGTGCCGTCGTGCCGATCGGGAAATAATTCGTCTGAACATAGTTGTTATTCTGATTCGTCTCGTAGGTCTCTTCCCCCACGATCGCCGTCAGATCGTTGTGCTGATGGAACCGGCCCGTCCCCAGCGCGTTCGAATAGGTCAGGACATTTGAATTGTTGATCGTGGTAATGATTGAATCCGTAATATCGGCGATCGGCAGCCCCGAACCGTTGATTTGTGCATTATAGGTCAACGTGTCGTCGAATGCATTCAGCTGATAATTGTTGTAATCGAATCCGAACGTGCTTCGGAATGATAGCCATTTGGTGAACGAGACAAGCGCAAAGCCATTGAGGTCAATTACGTTCTGAGCGCTCTTTCGGTACGTCGACTGATCCAGAAGAACCGGGTTGACAAGGGAGAGGCTGTTGGCGTCCGTCGACGAATAATACGCCAGGTCAAAACTGTTCGCATTCTGGCCCGACGGGATAAACGGCCGGTACCGGATGATCTGCCGCAGGAAGTTCAGGGCCGACGATCCGGGATTCGCCGTCCCCATCCCGTCAACGATCGTATTATTAAACCGGATATTGGCCCCGAATTTCAGGAAGTCGCTTACTTTATGGTCAAACCGGAAGTTGACCAGCTTCCGATGGAACTCCGATAGCAGCAATTGCCCGTCCTGGTCATTATCCGTCAGGCTGAGATTATATTGGGTCTGTTCCGTCCCGCCGCTGATGCTGATATTATAGGTCTGCTGGAATGCATCCCGGCCGATAACCTTGTGCTGCCAGTCATAGTTTGGTACCTGCTTGTATTTCTCTACCGTATCCCAGCTATACCCATATGGCGTGATCCCGCTGCTGTCCCCCGTCAGCTTCGCACGCTCATATTGATAATACATATAGTCATAGGGGCCCAACACCGGCAATTCCTTCTCCAGCGTCCCCACTCCCGCGAAAGCATTTAACGCAATGGTCGTCTTCCCGCTTGTATTTCTGCCGCCCTTTGTCGTGATGATCACCACCCCATTGGAACCCCGCGCCCCATAGATCGAAGTCGCCGCCGCATCTTTCAGCACGTCGATCGAGGCGATATCCTGCGGCGATAAGACCTGCAAGGCATTGTCGAGCTGGACCCCATCGACAATATATAACGGCGCATTACTCTGGGTGATCGAACCCCCGCCTCGAACGGTGATGAATACCTGCGCATTAGGCGACCCGTCCGCCCCGGTAACCTGCACGCCCGCCAGTCGTCCCACCAGGGCTTCCGACGCCGAATTCACCGGGATATCCTTCAGATCCTGCGAATTGATGGAGGAGACCGAAGCCATCAGGTCCCGCCGCCGGACACTCTGATAGCCGATGATCACCACATCTTCGAGCTGCCTGGCCTCTCTTTTCAGCCGAACAACCAGCCCCTCTGACGCCTTCAGCGGCATGGTAACCGTCGTATATCCGGCATATGAGATCTGCAGCGTGTGCGTTTTCCCGTCAGCAGGAACAAAAAGGGAGAAAAAACCGTCAGGCCCCGTCGCCGTACCGATCGATACACCTGACACGGTTATCGATACCTGCGGAAGCCCCTCGCCGGTACTGTCATCCAACACCCGGCCTTTAACAGATTGAGCCCGGACACCGGCATACGATCCCCAGCGCCAGGCTTAGGAGCAAGAGCATTTTCTTCATATGGCAGTTTTGTTTTGTAGTTGACGAATCAAAATCCAAGTCAATGTTAGTAAGCTATTTCTACATAACGAAAGCCGCACATGGGTTTATTTACGCAATCGTTCCCGGTAACGATTGTGTATCTCGGCTGGCCAGAACCTTTGCTTATCCTATCATCCATATGGACGCAGAGATAATTTTCCTTCGTTGTACGCCGGAACAAGCGGCCTGGTGCTGCCAGTCCCAAATAAACAGGCATTCCGCCGAAGCATATCCAGTCATGGTCCGCGCCTTACTTACTACTCCTCCCTTTTCAATAGCATCGAGATCAACAGCACCTTTTATAAGATCCCGATGCCAAAAACGTTCACCCGATGGGCAACCGAAGTGCCGGAACACTTTCGAGTTCACCGTCAAACTCTGGCGCGGCATCACGCATGTCCCCGGGCTTGCGAGTTTGACCGGAGGACGTACGCCGCTTTCTCCACGCCGCTGACGGCCTGGAAGATAAGAAAGGATGCCTGCTGATCCAACTCCCGCCGGGGCTTGATTGCTCGGCCGCCGCCCGGCTGGATCGGCTATTAAATCTGATAAGCCGTTATGACTCCGGACAGGTCCTGGAAACTGGCAGTGGAATTCAGGAACCGCTCGTGGTATAACCCCGATGCAGAGGCGATCCTGCATCGGCGACCATGCGGGCCGGGTATTGCACGACATGCCCGCATCCGAGATGGCAGAATTACCGGCGGGTCAACCGATACCATTCGTATACCTGCGCTTCCACGGGCCGGAAGGCGATTACGGGGTGGATACAACCACAACCTCCTGGCTGCCTGGGCAGGAAGATCGCCGCCTGGCAATCCGAACAGAAAATGGTATATGTGTATTTTAACAACACGATCGGCGACGCGTTGACCGACCTCAAGCGCCTGCAAGCCTTACTTCCAGTCCTTTAGCAGCCGCCGCAGCACGATGATCTCCCCGGTATGATAGCTGGTATGATCGATGATCAGCACCGCCTCCCGGAAAAGAGACTGCCCGTCACCCCACGGGAACGGCTCATCTATTTTCTCCCCCGCCTTTCGCAGCAGGTCGATAAAAGCCTTCCTGTCCGCGACGATCCCGTCTACCGAGCGCTTCCAATCCGTTGCATGTCCAGGCGCTTTTTCCTTCGGCCAGTACCCTTCCGGCCATGGCGGACTTACATGATCCTGATTCCGTGAAAACTCCAGGATATCCGATTGCGTGATCCGGATATGCTCCACCAGTTGCCATATACTATACGGCAACCCTTCCGGAACCAGCCCCATCAGCCCCTCCGGCACATTTTCGACTGCTTCTTCAACGGATGCGTGTGCGTTCTTTCCGTTGAGCGCCTCCGCGAGCCATCGCATTACATCGCTAAACTTTTCCGATTTTTGATTGTTCATATCATATCCCCCTGTTTTACCCCCTGACGATCCCTCAAATTGCATGCCCCTCATTTGCTTCACCAAAAAATCGAGGATATGAGAAACTTTGCATTCCTTCTCCCGCTCACCACCCTCCTCTCCGTCGCCAGCCCCAGCTTCGGTCAGGAACAGTGGCCACAAACCCTGAATGCCTCCGACGGCAGCATCATCCGCATTTACGAACCGCAACCCGAATCCTTCAAAGGAAATATCCTGAAAGGCCGCGCGCCTTTTTCCGTCAGCCGGCCGGGCGATACCGCGGAACCGCAATTCGGGACTTTCTGGGCAGTCGCGAATGTAGAGACCGATAAGGACACCCGGACCGTGCACATTCTCTCCGTCAAAGTCCCCAATCTAAAACTGGCCCGCGATTCGGATGACAGCAAGCTCAATATCCTTCGCGGCGAGTTGGAAGCCGGCATTCCCCGGCTCAACCTGGACCTGTCACTGGATGTCTTGCTGGCCAGCCTGGATATGTCTACGGAAGAGAAAAGCCTGTCCAAAGGCCTCAGTACCGCGCCACCAAAGATTATCTATGAAAATCAGCCTTCGCTCCTGATCCTGATCGACGGCGATCCGATGTTGCAACACAACAAGGATTGGGACCTCGACGCCGTCGTCAATAGCCCGTATACCATCGTGAAGGACGACAAAACTTTTTATCTTTACGGCGCGCGACATTGGTATACGGCTCCCGCGGCAACAGGCCCTTACAGTTATGCCCGCAAAGTTCCCCACAAGCTGGAGAAAGTACAGAAATCCGTGGACAATGCCAACAACACAGACGCCGCTTATGAAGATTCCGCGACGATCGCCGATACCACTATCTCCCGCATCATCGTCAGCACCCAACCCGCGGAGCTCATCCAAACAAGGGGCAATCCCCTCTGGACGCCCATTCCCGGCGCGGGGCTCTCCTATGCCTCCAACTCCAACAACGACATTTTCCGCGACTCTGCAGGCAGCCAATATTATATACTGCTATCGGGCCGTTGGTACCAGTCTTCCGCACTGGACAACGGATGGCAATATGTTGCTTCTGACGCCCTTCCCCCCGGCTTCGCCAATATTCCCGAAGGCTCGCCAAAGGATAATGTCCTTGCAAGCGTGGCCGGCACACCCGCTGCCCGTGAAGCGATCATGGAAGCTCAGATCCCTCAGACCGCACGGATAGACCGGAAGACCACCCAAACGAATATCATCTACGACGGCCAGCCTCAATTCGAGCCAATCACCGGTACCCGCCTGCAATACGCCGTCAACTCCCCAATTCCCGTCCTGCTCTATAACGGTGTCTATTATGAAGTCGATAATGGGGTCTGGTTCCAATCCGCGAGCGCCAACGGGCCCTGGCAGATTTCTACCACGCGTCCGGCTGACGTGGACCTCATCCCGCCGGGCAGCCCGGTTTACAACGTTAAATATGTCTATATCTACGATGTCGATCCGGACTGGGTAGACGAAGGCTATACTCCCGGCTATCTCGATAATTATATTTTTGGGCCCAGCGTCGTCTACGGCACTGGCTTTTATTACCGCCCATGGCGAGGCGCCTTTTTTTACCCTCGGCCCTGGACCTGGGGATTCAATATGTGGTATAATCCCTGGCTGGGCTGGACCTTCGGATATGACTATGGCTGGGACTGGTTCAACTGGGACTTCGACTGGGGTCTGGGACTCGGGTTCGGCGCAGGATTTTGGTTTGGCGGCTGGTGGGGCCCCATGGCCTTTCGTCCGCCCTATGGCGGCTGGAGCTTCTACCACCGGGGGTTCTACGGTCCCCACAGCTATTTTGCCCGAAACGATTATTTCCACAACAACAATATCTATCGGGAAAGACAAGGCATCTTTAACCGGAATAGCAATGAGCGGGTCATCTCGGACCGCAACGGGAACGTCTTCCGCAGGGATGGCCAAGGCGGCTGGCAACAGCGGCAGTCCGGCGCCTGGCGTCCGGTCAATGACCAGGCACAACGCCAGAACCTCGAACGACAGGAACAAATGCATAGCCGCGGCATGACGCGATCGCAGAATTTCCAAATGTCCCGGGGGGGATTCGGGGGGTTCAGAGGCGGTGGCGGCGGATTCGGGGGTTTCAGAGGGGGTGGTGGCGGTGGCGGTGGTTTTCGCGGTGGCGGCAGACGTTGAAACCGGCTCCAGACGCGGATTCCGATAACCCGGTGGTTCACACGGTTTTGATCCCTTTTTCCTTGAGCCGAAGATACATCAGCCGCAGGATCTCGCTTTTCAGGGTCTGGATCTGGCCGATATTGCCTACCCAGGCCACGATCGTAAAACTCAGCGTTTTGTCATTGGCGGTCGACAACAACACTTTTGGCTTGATTGTCCTTCGATAGATCGGGATTATCTTTCAACGTATCCTGCACGATCTCGTTGATCTGTTCCAGCGTTGGGCCCGCTTCGACGGTGATCGGTACCTCGATCCGGACCCTGCTGTTCTGGACCGTCCAGTTGATCACCTCGCCCGACAACAGATCGCCATTCGGCATGATGATCTCCGTCCCCTCCTCCGTGACGAGCCGGCTCGATCGGATACCCATATCCCGAACGATCCCCTTCTTCCCGTTTAGCTCAATATAATCCCCAATCTGGAAAGGGCTCTCAAAGATCAATATAACGCCCGATACCAGGTTGTTGACGATATTCTGCAATCCAAGCCCGACGCCCACGCCCAACGCGCCCAGCACGATCGTGATCTTATCGATCGGCAGCCCGGAGGCAATGACCGCCAGGAAGAAGCCAATGATGATCAGCACCAGCCGCATCATGACCAGCCTCGATCCTTTTTTGCCCTCCTGCGGCAAGCTCTTGTCGTCCGGCGCTCCAAACAGATAGCCGATGTATTTTTGAAGCACATGCGAAACATAAAGGATAATGATAAATATGAGTACATTCCCAAGGCGGAAAGAAATGCTGCCGACCGAGCGTGAAATATTCAGCCAATTTCCCACGACCCGGTAAACCGGATCGAAAATGTCCATATTGGTGGCAAAAACCACCAGCCACGTCAACGAAGACGCCAACAACAAAAGCCGGTAGAGCCCCCGATGCACCTTGCTGTACAAGAGACCGATGGTTGGCCCGGTCTGGTTCAGCTTACTGGCGGCGGCCTGGAGCGCGAAGGCCTGCATCAGACAGTCAACGAACACCGCCAGCCCCACCGCCTGCACCAATCCGAAGATCGCACTGGTGCTGAATAACCGGGACAAGCTCAACCGCCCCCATGCATTGCACAGGATGGCCAGAACATTACAAATCTCATACAGGATCGCCACGACATAGACGATCCGGTTCAGCCGGATCCCGCGGGTAATCTTCCGGATCGCGATATACCCAAGGATGACAGAGATCAGTTGAAGGACCAGCAGCCAGTACCGGACGCTCATCCTTGGCACAAGTACGAGGTTGGCGGCTGAAAACAGGAGATAGAGCACGATCAGGAACAACCAGTAATAAAAAAGCGGCCTCGGCCAACGCGACGCGAATATCACGGACAACGTGATCAACAGCGGTAGTTGGATCAGATGCGCGTATGCCGCCGGCGCGTCGATATCGAAGAACGGAATAATGCTCAACATGACGACCAGTGACGCCGACACCGGATATTTTCGCAGATAGTCAAGCGGTGTCTGGCCCAATACCTTCGCCGGCTCGGGACTCCTGGCGATCAGCCGGAAATTATTCCAGACCCAGAAGAAGAAAAGCGCCCCAAGCATCAGCACATAGATATAATCGTCCCAGTTCTCCCGGATAAAATATCCCATGATCCGCCGCTGCCCCTTATACGATCGCGCCGCCAATTCTCCGGTGGCTGTTTGAGTGACGCCCGAATCCCTGAATTCCCAGAGATAGCTGTACTCTTTATTAAATATCGTGCCGGTTAGCTCGCTGCGCAGCACGCTGACCTGGTTCTGGAGGTCGATCGTTCGGAAATAATAGTTCGAAATAACCGACTGTAGCTTCGTGATCCGCTCCAGGTGACTGTGTGTCGCGGTATCCGCCTGTCGCCACTTCTCCCCCAATTCCCTGATCTCATCCAGGTACATGCGCCGGAATGCCGTATCGCGGATCAATTGATGGATCACTGAATCATGCGTGAATTCATCGATCTCGTGGTTCATGCTGATCAGGTCGATGTTGTAATGAAACAAGGAGTTCCGCCAGCCTTCCAGCTGCTCCTTGATGTTTTCCAGCAGGACGGCGTAAAGCTGCAAGCTTTTGAAATCCGGGACCGTCCCCGATAGGGAGAGATTTTCGGCGATCGATTGGATATTATCCCCAATCTGCGGTAACTGTTGTTCTACTTTGCGGGTATTGAACCCCAGGCTGGTAAAATCGTTGATCCGGTTCAGAGTAAGATGCAAATTGTCCAACCGCGTGGTAATTGTATCCAACGAATACTCCAGATGCGATTTCGGCGCGGCGTCCTTTTCTTTATCGGCTTTCTCCCTGGCTTCCTCTTTGGTTTCCGCTTTTGTTCGCTGTGCGGAGACGGAAAACGCACAACCGGCCAGAATTAGGGTTAAAAAAAGGACAATCGACCATCTCATGCAATAGTCCTTACAATCCCCGCGCCAACCTTGCTTACCCGGCACAGGATTTGACCTTTTACCCAATTGGGGAGATTTCACAACATTGGAGATAAAAAAAGTTATTCAAATCCAGCTCTTTATCCTGTTGTCGGCAGCCATCCTCTATTTTGCAAAACCAGTTCTGATGCCGCTGGCCATCGCGGGGATGTTTGCCCTGGTGTTCATGCCGGTCTGCCGCTGGCTGGAAGGAAAAGGATGCCATACGGTAGTTGCGGCGCTGATCTGCGGTCTTCTTTTTGCCGCGCTGGTAACCGCAATCGTGCTCTTCATCATCTGGCATCTCCAGCATATTTCAACCGACTTCTCCGATATCCGCCAGCATTTTACCGACTATATCCATGAATTCCGGAAATTCTTGCACGACCGCTTCGGGATGGACACCCTCAAAAAAGACAGCCCACTCCCCATTCCCGTACAACCCAACAGCGACGGCATCGGCAAGATGGCCGCCTCCCTCATGGGCACCGTCGTTTCCGTCGTGATCAACCTGCTGCTCATCCTCGTCTATATGATCATGCTGCTCTGCCTTCGCCACGACATCCGGACGTTCATCCTGCGTACCGCCGCCCTTGAATCGCAAGGAAAGACGGAGATCGTCATCACCCAATCCGTAAAGGTCGTTCAGCAATACCTCTGGGGGCTTTCCATCGTCATCTTCTGCCTCTGGATCATGTATAGCATCGGGTTTACCCTGGTAGGGGTCCATACCCCCATCTTTTTTGCCATCCTCTGCGGTATCCTCGAGATCATCCCCTTTGTTGGCAACATCACGGGCAGCACCCTCACCTGTCTGATGGCCCTGTCCCAGGGCGGCGGATTCCAAATGGTGCTCGGGGTGTTGATCACCTATATGCTGATCCAGGCCATCCAGTTCTATATCATCTCCCCCCTCGTAATGCAAACCCAGGTCAGCATCCATCCGCTGTTCACCATCGTCGTGCTGTTCGCGGGAGACTTGCTTTGGGGCATCTCCGGGATGATCCTGGCTATCCCGGCGCTCGGCATCGTCAAGATCGTCTGTGACCACATCGACTATCTGCAGCCCTTCGGTCGTCTTCTTGGCGAGAACCGGCCGGTGAAACGCTGGTGGTCTTTCTGGCGACGTACCCCCCCGGCTAATCCCTAGTCTGCCTGAGCACCACTGCCTGCCAGGGTCGCAGCCGCACGCCTTCGGCGTCCCGCCTCACTTCCGAATAGTTGCTGATCCAGACTTCTCCCTCCCCGACGCCCCTGAACACCTGATCTTTCGCGGAAAAATTCAACAGCACCAGTACCTGCTCCGACCCGTCCGACCGGAGATAGGCGCATATTTCCAATTCATGCGCAGATAGCTGCCGGTACTCGCCATACACCAACACCTTCCGCTCCTGTCTAAGCCCCACCAGCCGACGCACATACGCCAGCACCGAATCCGCATCTTCTCCCTGAACGGCCGCATTCACCACCCGGTAATTCTTATTGACCGTGATCCACGGTTCTCCTGTCGTGAACCCCGCGTGTAACGAGCCGTCCCACTGAAAAGGCGTCCGGCCATTGTCCCTCGCCGCCAGCTGCTGATCCTGCAGGAATTCGGTTCGTATCCCCCCCTTTCTTCCGGATCTGTTCATACATCTGTTTAGTTTCGATGTCGCTGGTATTCCCCGATCTGCCCGGAATCGGATATTGGTCATCCCCAATTCATCTCCATTATACAGCGAAGGCGTTCCGCGCATCGTCAGCAGAAAGGTGAACAACAGCTTTGCCGATACTACCCGGAACTCGTCCCGGTCATCCCCCCACCGGGAGACCATCCGCGGCTGATCGTGATTGCCCAGATACAACGCATTCCAGCCTTTGCCATCCAATGCGGCGTCCCACTTCGAATACACTTCCTTAAATTCCCTGAGCGACCAACCCTTCGGGTCAACCTTTTTGAACTCACCCGGCAGATAACCCACCGATGATGCCCTCGAACTGATAGATCATATCCAACTCTTTCCGATCGGCTCCCACAAAGTCCGGCGCCCGCTCCGCCGATACCCCCGAACTCTCCCCAATAATCACCGCATCTCTGCCTTCCAGTACCGCCGCATGCAGCTCCTGCAAATAGTCATGCAACTTCGGCCCCGTTGCATAATAATTCCCCCAGTCATTATCATATTTCTCTTTTAACGTTTCGGCCGTGATCTCCGGCCAACTCGTATCTTTCGAAATGAACGTGATCGCATCCATCCGGAATCCATCGATCCCCTTATCCAGCCAGAACCGCAGCATGTCGTAGATCTCCTGTCGCAGCTCCGCATTCTCCCAGTTCAGATCCGGCTGATGCGGTGAAAAATAATGCAAATAGAACGAATCTGTTGCGGCATTGTATTGCCATGCCTTTCCCCTCCGGATCGAAGAACCCGCAGCGATAGGGCGGCTCCCCTTTCTCCGCCGGCCACCAGTGATACCATTCGTAATGCGGGTCATCCCGCGACCGGCGCGCGCATCGGAACCATTCATGCTCGTCGCTCGTATGATTGACCACCATGTCCAGAATGATCCGCATCTTTCTGTCGTGCAGCCCATCGATGATCCGCTGCATATCCTCCATCGTCCCATATTGGGGATCGATCGCCCGGTAATCGCTGATATCGTATCCATTGTCCTCTCCCGGTGACGCATACACCGGATTGATCCATACGGTATCCACGCCCAGAGAAGCAATATAGCCGAGTTCGGACAGGATACCCTTCAGGTCGCCCACCCCATCCCCGTCACTGTCTTTGAAACTGCGGGGATATACCTGATAAATAACCGCTTCCTTCCACCATTTTGGTTCCATTGGCATTGACATTGCAGAATTTCAGACATGAATACGCTGAATACGGATCAAAAACAATACCTCTGGTGGCAGGACGGCATCATCTACCAGGTTTATCCTCGCTCCTACCAGGATACCAATCAGTGACGGCATCGGCGACCTGCGCGGCGTCATCCAGCGCCTGCCTTATCTTAAAACATTGGGCATCAGGGCCATTTGGATCTCCCCCATCTATCCATCCCCCATGGCGGATTTTGGCTACGATATTTCCGACTACACCGGCATCTGGCCCACCTTCGGCTCGATGGCTGATTTCGACGAGCTGCTTCACCAAATTCACGATTTCGGGATGAAGCTGATCCTCGACCTCGTACCCAACCACAGTTCGGATGAACACCCGTGGTTCCTCGAATCCCGCAGCTCCCGAAACAATCCTAAACGCGACTGGTATATCTGGAAGGATCCGAAGCCCGACGGCGGCCCGCCCAACAATTGGCTGAGCGTATTCGGCGGCAGCGCATGGGAATGGGACGAAAAAACAAAACAATACTATTATCACGCCTTTCTCGTGAAACAACCCGACCTGAACTGGCGCAACCCGGAGGTCGAATCCGCTATGCTCGACGTCATGCGCTTCTGGCTCGGATAAGGGGGTCGACGGGTTCCGCGTCGACGCCATGTGGCACCTGATAAAAGACCTGCAATGGCGCGATAACCCCCGCAACCCCGAGTACAACGATACCATGGCCACCTATAATCAGCTCCTGCCCGTTTATTCCACCGACCAGCCCGAAATGCATGCGATCGTGGCCAATATGCGAAAACTTCTTGACAGCTACTCTGAACGGCTGATGATTGCCGAGATCTATCTCCCCATCCACCGGCTTGTAGCCTATTATGGCGCCAATAACTCCGAAGCACACCTGCCCTTTAATTTCCTGCTGATTTCCCTGCCGTGGGACGCCCGGCAGATCGCCGCCGCCATCGACGAATACGAGGGCGCACTTCCCGCCGACGCCTGGCCCAATTGGGTCATCGGCAATCATGACCAGCCGAGGATCACCAGTCGTATCGGTCGGGGACAAGCGAGGGTTGCCGCGATCCTGCTTTTGACGCTGCGCGGCACTCCCACCCTCTATTACGGCGATGAGATCGGGATGCGCGACGTACCCATTCCCGCGGGCGAAATACAGGACCCGCAGGGTCTGAATATGCCCGGTAAGAACCTTAGCCGCGACCCCGAACGAACCCCCATGCTGTGGGACAGCAACGCGAATGCCGGCTTCTCTGAAGCCAAGCCCTGGCTTCGGCTGGACCGCGCCTGGCGCCGGGAGAACGTCGAGGTCCAGGAGAAGAACCTGTACAGTCCACCTTCCGCCTCTATCGCCGGCTCATCCAGCTGCGCCTGCACGAGCCTTCGCTGAACACCGGCGCCTACCGTCCCGTCTATTCGGACACCCAACTGATCGCCTATATCCGTCAGGCCGAAGGCCATCCCACCTTCCTCATCGTCCTCAACCTCACCCACCGCCCCTGCTATTTTACGCCCGCCGGCATCCGGTTCAACGGAGTCATTGTCCTCGATATCTTCCCCGAACTGGAACAACTGTCCGGTGGAAAATTCCATCGACCTCAGCGGCGACGAGGGTCTCATCGTCCGGATCGAAGAGTGGTTACCCGTATCCTCACCCAAACCATGACCGGATGCAGCAACAGTACACCATACTCAAAAAGGACGGTTGCCATTTCTCCGTCTGGGCGCCTGAGAAAAAAACGATGACCCTCCACCTCCTCTCCCGCGGCAATATCGATGCCGGCATTGCGCTCCATAAGGACGACCGGGGCTATTTCAGCGTATTCGCCGAAGGCGTTGCCGCAGGCGACCGCTACTACTACATTCCCGACGGCGGCCGGCAATATCCCGATCCTTGCAGCCCCTATCAGCCCGATGGTGTCTACGGCCCGTCCTGTGTCGTGGACCATACCCGATACGTGTGGAAGGATAGCGCCTGGACCGGAATACCCCTTGCCTCCCATATCTTCTACGAGATTCACGTAGGAACATTTACCCCCGAAGGGACCTTCGACGCCATCATCCCCCGGCTGGACGATCTCGTTTCGCTCGGCATCACCGCCATCGAACTGATGCCCGTCGCGGAATGCCCCGGCAACCGCAACTGGGGCTATGACGGCGTATTCCTTTTCGCGGTGCAGCATAATTATGGCGGACCCGATGGCTTGAAACGGCTCATCGACGCCTGCCACCGGCAAGGCATAGCCGTTTTCCTCGACGTTGTATACAACCACCTCGGCGCGGAAGGCAACTGCGTGGCCGCCTTTGGCCCCTATTTCTCCGACACTTATCTCACTCCCTGGGGAAAAGCGCTGAATTTCGACGGCCCATGGTCCGACGGCGTCCGCACCTTCGTCATCAGCAATGTCACTTTACTGGGCGCAGCATTATCACGTCGACGGACTACGCCTCGACGCCGTGCATGAGATCTACGACCGTAACGCGAGGACAATATGGGACGATCTCCATACAGCGATCTGCCAATTGACCGCCTGCTCCGGCCGCCCTTTCTATCTCATCGCCGAAAGCGACACCAACGATCCACGCACCGTACAGTCCGCCGGCTCCGGCGGCCGGGGTTTCCACGCCCAATGGCTGGACGATTTTCATCATGCCCTTTATGTCCTTGTTGGATGGTGAAGGCCGCCGGCATTACCAGGACTATGGCGAACTCCGCCAACTGGCCAAAGCATACACAGAGGGTTTTGTCTATAGCGGCGAATACGTTCGTTTCCGCCGCCGCCGGCATGGCGCCTCATCAGCCGGTCTTTCCGGCGAACACTTCGTTGTCTTCAACCAGAACCATGATCTCCCCGGCAACCGTCCCGACGGTGCCCGCCTCTCCAGCTTGTTGGATACCGACCGGCTCAAGCTTGCCGCGGCAGCCGTCCTATTGTCACCCTTTCTCCCCCTGCTTTTCATGGGCGAAGAATACGGCGACACTCCCCCTTTTTTTTCTTCTCGGACTATCCCCACCCGCAGATCGCCGCTGACCCTAAGAGAGCAGCGGCAACAACAGTTTGCCGAATTCAATTGGGAGATCGAAGCCCCGGATCCGCAGCAGCCTTCCACTTTTCTCGACTGCATCCTCCAATGGGGCCGACGCCGGCAATCCGGCCATCGCCATTTACTCGATTGGTACCGGCAATTGATCGCTCTCCGCAAATCGCATCCCCTGCTCGCCGATCTATCCCGGCAATACATACGCGCCGATCTCCTGGGTTCGACCGGGCTCGCCATTTTCCGGTATACCGCCGACCTCCGGCAACAGCTGCTACCCTGTTCAATTTTTCCGCCGACAGAACTGGCGACTGTCATTCCCTGCTATAGCAGAGGTATCATAGCCTGGACAAAAATTCTAAGCTCCGAATCCAAATTCACCCCCGCCACCGATCGCGATTCCACTCCCGGAACCGCCTCCGACTCCGCCCCTACATCCGCTCCCGAACACTTCCTGCCCGGCAAACCCATTATTCTTTCACCCTGGAGTGTCACCGTGTACGAGCTCAACGCTTTGCCGGATTGAAGGGCGACGTCAGCAGCACGATCGACCGGTCCATCGCCTTGTACGTCGAGCACGCACGCATACGTTTTCCCGTTCTCCGCATGCGGATCGGCCGTTTCCCACACCTTTTTCCAGGTCATCCCATATTTTTCTCCCGGGAGTTTGAATTCCAGCGGCTCGAAATGCGCATTGAACAAAATATAAAAACTGTCATCCACGATGGGCTGATTCTCCTGGTCGACCGTATTCAAACCGCCGCCAAACAGAAAGATCGCCAACGACTTCGCAAATCCGCTCTTCCAATCTTCTTCCGTCATTTCCTCACCCCCGGGGAGGAACCAACCGATATCTGCCAGCCCTCGTTTCCGCACCGGCTTGCCCTTGAACCATTGTTTGCGCGCAAATACCGGATGGCTCTTCCGGAATTGGATCAGCTTCGCCGTGAATTCGATCAGCTCCTGATCGGCGTTGCTCCAATCGATCCAGGAGATCTCATTATCCTGGCAATACGCATTGTTATTGCCCTGCTGACTATGCCCCAGTTCATCGCCTGCCAGCAGCATCGGCACCCCCTGCGACAACATCAGCGTGGCCAGGAAATTCCGCTTCTGCTTATTGCGCAGGCCGTTGATCGCTGCATCTTCCGTCGGCCCCTCCACTCCGCAATTCCAGGATCGGTTATCCTGCGCCCCATCTTTATTGTCCTCTTTGTTGGCTTCATTATGACGGTCATTGTATGACACGAGGTCCGTCAGCGTGAATCCGTCGTGCGCCGTAATAAAATTGATGCTCGCCGTAGGATTTCGATTGTCACCCTTATACAGGTCCGAACTGCCGGTGAACCGTTCGGCAAATTCGGCCAGCATACTGTCCGCTCCCCGCCAATAGTCCCGGATGCAATCCCGGTATTTCCCATTCCACTCCGCCCACCCCGGCGGGAACTGGCCGATCTGATAGCCGCCTTCCCCAACATCCCAGGGTTCCGCGATCAGCTTGACCTGCGATATGACCGGATCCTGGTACATGATGCTGAAAAAGGCGGACAACCGGTTTACATCATGCAGCTCCCGCGCCAGCGCCGCCGCCAGATCGAACCGGAAACCATCCACATGCATATCGAGTACCCAATAGCGCAGACTGTCCATGATCATCGCCAGCACATTCGGCAGCCGCGCATTCAGCGTATTTCCTGTGCCCGTATAGTCAAAATAGAAACGCTTGTCCTCCGCGAGCCGGTAATATTCCGTGTTATCGATCCCCCGATATGCCAGCGTAGGCCCCATCTGGTTGCCTTCCGCCGTATGATTGTATACCACATCGAGGAACACTTCGATACCCGCTTTATGCAGTTCCTTGACCATATTCTTGAACTCGTTCACCTGCCCGCCGATATCCTTGCCGCTATAGAAGCGAACGTCTGGCGCAAAGAATCCAATGGTATTGTATCCCCAATAATTCGTCAACCCCTGATCCACGAGGTGCCGGTCTGAAATGCTTTGATGCACGGGCATCAGTTCCACCGCGGTGATTCCGATCTTTTTCAGATGATTGATTACTTCGGGATGCGCCAGCGCCGCATAGGTCCCCCGTATTTCCTCCGGGATACCGGGAAACAGCTGTAGTTAGCCCCTTAACATGCGCCTCATAGATGACCGTATTGTGATACGCAATCTTTGGCGGCTTATCGTCTTCCCAGTCGAAATGATGATCGATCACCGCGGATTTCGGTGAGACCAGCGCATTGTCCCGGGTGTCAGCCGTCAGATCGTCCTTGCCGATTTCATAGCCAAACAACGAATCATCCCATTGTTGGATGCTGCAGATTGCCTTTGAATAAGGATCCAGTAGTACCTTGGCGGGATTGAACCGATGCCCGTTCGAGGGATCATAGGGGCCATAGACCCGGTATCCATAGAGTTGCCCCGGCTTGCAGTCCTTCAAATAGATGTGCCAGATGTCGTGTGTCCGCTGCGTGAGCTTGATCCGCTCCGTCTCTTTTTCGCCCCGAGCTTTGCCGAAAAGGCAAAGTTCAACGCCTTCCGCATTATGGGAATACAAAGCGAAATTGACACCTTCTCCGTCCCAGAACGGGCCTAGAGGATAAGGGTCGCCGGGATAAACTGTCATAGAAATTGGTCAATTTTGGATACCATCGAAACTGGTGAATTTGGATACAAGCGGTTATAGTTCAAACAAAAGTTGTTCCGCATGATCGCCTTCGGGGGTCCGCCGGATAAAATTGTCATACCCCTCTTCCCGCTCATGGCTGCTGTATGCGCCATAGGCATCCAGGCTATAACCCACGGCCCCGTCTTTCGTGCGGAAGATATACAGGATAGCCGAATCCGATGGATCGGATTCTCCCTCGAACCGGTACACTTTCACGATCTCCAGTTGGTCGGGTTGATAGTATTTCCCCCTGCCCGGCGTAAATCCGTCAGGTGTCCAGCGGAATTCGCGATCCATCCCTTTCAGGCGCAGATATTCAAGAACCTGCGATACCGAGCTCATTTCGGCGGTGCTACCCATAGACATTTTCCGATACGCCCTTCAAATCCCATGCCCCGCTCCAAACCAGTTGAGTATCTGCGCGCCGATGGCATCGATCAGCTTCTGGTCCTTCACCAGGTCCATCTTCCATCCGCTCTTCCCATACCGTATAATCCCCAGACTATCTCCATTCAGGGTGACGTCCAGTTCATAACAAAAACCTTTCATACAAGTCTCTGTGACGGGGATGCCCTCCCCGTTATACGACATACCATCATAGTCGAAGGCGATAATGACCGGCTCCTTTTCCAATTGGTCGATCACCTGCCGCAGAAAGGCCACTAAATGCTTTCGCTGCGTGGGGCCGGTCGCGCTCCACTTATCCTTGCCCGCCCGCTTATGCGCCAGCTTGAACTTCAACCCGGTCATCTTTGTATCATAGTCGTTGGCATTCAATTTCGTAGCAGTCTGATTCGCGATAATATACCAATGATACTGCGTGCCGACCGGTACTCCTGAATCCTCCGGCGCCTTACCAACCCGCCGCTTCGTCACTGCATAAGAGATCTCCCAGAGGTCCGGAGTGATCTTGGTCTCCTTCCAATCCCCCGGATCATAATTCCAATGATGCCCCCGGCCGATTTGCACCCCGGTATAATATTGCCCGTTATAGGTTTTGAATTTATTATAGCCTGCCGAAAGGTCTTTCTTCGCCTTAGATTTTGATCTCGCTTTTCTGAACGCTGTTTCTTGTGCCGCCTTCTTTGCGGTCTTTTTTACCTTTGTTTTTGCAACCGTTGCAAATGACTTGATCATTTACTTTTAATTATAACTGCATAAAAATATTGTACCAACCGCAAGCGTATCGGGGAAAAAAGTCCCTGCCCGCACAACAACTCCTTTTACCGCCCTGTTCAACACCGATGGCATAATTTTTTCGGCCCAGCAGTCGGAGCGCTTCACTATTTTTTTTATCATCAAAAATCTTTAAGGTATGAGTACAAGAAATTCAGGAAGACGTGGCTTTGCGGCGATGGATCCCGATGATCGCCGCCGGATCGCCCAACGTGGCGGCCAGGCTTCTCATGGCGGCAGAAGTTATGAGGAAGACTATGACGAAAGGGATAATAATCGCGGGTATGAAGAAGAAGATGATGACTATGGCCAGCCTTCTTCACGGTATCAGGAGTATGACGATGACTATGACACGGATGAAGATTACGACGAATACGATGAAGACGAGGATTTCAACCAGCCTTACTCGAGGTATGAAGAAGAAGAGGAATACGACTACAACAACGGCCGTGGTCCCCGCTACCGCGATGAGGATGACTACGGTAACCGCTCGTGGCAGGGCCGCAACGGCAACCCGCAGGGCCGAAATGAAAACTGGCAGGGTCGCAGCGATGGCAATCGGGGTCGCTCCGGGTACGAAGAGGGCCGGGGTCGCTCCGGCGGCGGCGGAAGAGGATTCGCCTCCATGGACCGCGACCAGGTAAGACGCATGGCCAGCGAAGGCGGCAGAGCTTATCATGAGAATCGTGGAAGATACGGTCACGACGAAGACCGTAGCAGCCGCTCCCGGTCGCGGTCTTCAGGCAGAAGCAATTCGTCCCGGGGCACATCCTCTTCGCGCAGTCATTCCGGATCATCCCGCAACGGAAACTCCGGCCAAACGCGCAATTCAAGAGGCCAGTTCACCAGTAGGAGCGGGCGCTCGGGCTATGGCAGCCGGTCTCACTCCGGCGGCAGCCATCGCGGCAACCGTTAACAGATCCTGACGATCCTTTCCATGCCAACGAACAAATAGCAGTCACGGTCATCGGCTCTATTTGTTCGTTGTTAACTTATTATTATTAATTCTGTTAAAACGAAATGTATGAAACAATCCACGACGACAGGCCGCACCAGGGGCAGAAAAGCAGGCAGCGCGTCCGCCCAACATCGCACCGGCGGCCGTCAGCCAGCAGGCCGGGAGGCCGATAGCCCGCGCGGGAACAGCGGCAGCAATAGCGCTTCCCGCGGCAGCACCGCTTCCTCCGGCCGTACCGGGGCCACCGGCGACACTACTGGCCACAACGGCACTCAGCGAAACGAAAAAAGCCAGAGCCAATCCTTTACCGGGGAAACGCATTTGGAAAAATTCTTTTTCGCCCAGCTGAAAGATATCTATTATGCCGAAAAGAAGATCGTCCAATCCCTGCCCAAAATGCTGGAAGCGGCCACGACGGAAGAATTGAAAGAAGCATTTGAAGACCACCTCCACCAAACTCAGCGGCACGTCAAACGACTGGAAAAGGTTTTCACGCTCCTCAACCAACGCGCCGAGGGTGAAAAATGCGAGGCCATCGAAGGTATCGCCCGCGAAGTCGATAACATTATCGAGGAGACTGAAGAAGGTACCCTCACCCGCGACGCCGCACTCATCATCGCCGCCCAAAAGGTCGAACACTATGAGATCGCCACATACGGCGGCCTTGTTCAGCTGGCCATCACGATGGACTTGCATGAAGCAGCCGACCTGCTCGACAAGACCCTGGTCGAAGAAGAAGATACCGACGCCCGGCTGACCGAAATCGCGGAAAACGACATCAACCTGAGCGCTGAACATGAAGACAGCCGGGGAGCAGGGAAGGGCCGCACTCAAGGAGAAGAAGAAAACGAATAAAAATGATGAGTAAGGTGAAAAAACGCCCTCGCAAAAAGAAGACCGCTAAAAAGACCGCTTCCGGTCAAACCCGGAAGTGGTCGGCGGGGGTAACCGAGCGCAGTGATGCGCTCGACCTGGATAAAGGCGTCTTCACACTCGACGACCCCAAAAAGATCGCCCGGTCCCTGGAAAATTCCGCCGAAAAAAGCACGCGGAAAAAAGGCTAGCTCCTACCAGTCCGCAATGTCAATGCTCAATTTCTACATCAACCGCGCAGGAAAGAACCTGCCGGCCAAAAAGAAAAAAGTATTGACAAAAGCAAAAGACGACCTGAAGGAATTGCATCAGAAAGACCAGGATAAAAAAGAGCGGAATTCGAAAGATCAGCCGAAGAACTGAAACCAGATCAACCCGACCGCCGCCGCCGTCATCAGCAGAAACGTCAACACCCCAAGCACATTCGAAAACACGCTGTTCGTGTGCTTTCCCATGATCGTTTTGTTGTTGCCGATATGCAGATCAACACAATCATCACGGGCGCCGTCAGTCCATACAGGATCGCCGTATACAACAAGGCCTGCACAGGCGTGATCCCCAGGAATTGCAGACAAAGTCCGGCCACAAGGCTGACGATGATCACCCCATAAAAACGCTTGGCCTGATAGAATTTCTTGTCCAGCCCTTTTGAAAAATTGAAGGTCTCCGCCAGCATGTAGGACACGCTAGCCCGCCAGCACCGGTATCGCCAGGAACCCGGTTCCGATAACCCCAACCGCAAACAAGAGTATAACTCAACTGCCCCGCAAGCGGCTTTAGCGAATGCGCCGCCTGCTCCACCGTATCGATCTGCCGGATACCGGCGCCGATACAACACTACGCCCGCCGTAAGGATTACGAAATACATGACCAGGTTGGAAAAGAACATCCCTGTATTCACATCCTTCCGCATATCGTCCGAGCATCCGCTTATCGACAAAGATCCGTTTCCGTTTCGAATGCTCCATATCCTCCGCCTCCATCGTGGCCTGCCAGAAGAAGAGGTAGGGTGAGATGGTCGTCCCCAGGATCGCCACCAGGATGCTCAGGAATGCCTTGTTTAACCGGATCGAGGGAATAAACGTATGCCTTGCCACCGCCCCCCAATCCGGATGGACAAGGAACGGGATGACCAGGTACAACAATAATCCGATACATAGCCACTTCAGCAAGCCTGCCATCCGCTGATAGGAATATTGGATGATGACAAAAAGCAGGATGGCGGTGAAAACTATACAAAACGCAAACGACGGTATCGCCGGAAACAAGCAGGTTCGCCACCGCCCCCATGCTCTGGATATCCGCGCCGATATTCATCACCACCGCGGGAAAACTGAACAGGATCATCCCATACAGAACACCCATTTTGGATAATGCGTCTTCAACGTACCCGTCAAGCCCTGACAGGTCACCATTCCGATCCGCGCCGCCATTCCCTGGATCGCGGCCATCAGCGGAAAGGTCAGCAAAGCCGTCCATAACGTGGAAAGACCGAACATGCGCGCCGGCCTGCGCATAGGTAACGATGCCGGAAGGGTCGTCATCACTTGCCCCGGTGATCAGACCTGGTCCTAAAGCTTTCAGGAATTTCTTCAGCCTCGACTGGCCGGCGTGCTTGCGTTTGTGAGGCGTGGAAGGCGTCAGGGTTGAAGACATCGGATGGTAAGGGGTTAGAGTTGTTCCAGGTTCACGTTCTTATTTCTGTTGTCATTGAATTGCTCATTCAGATTGTAGGCCGCACTGATCAACCCCATATGCGTAAACGCCTGCGGGAAATTTCCCAGATGCTCGCCCTCAAAACCCAATTGCTCCGAATATAGCCCCAGATGGTTGGCATAGCCCAGCATCTTCTCGAAATAATACCGCGCTTTCTCCAGCTGGCCCGATCGCGAAAGACATTCCACATACCAAAAGCGTGCACATCGAAAACGTCCCCTCCTTGCTTACAAAGCCATCCGGAGCCGCCACTTCCGGCCGGTAACGATAAACCAGGGAATCCGTCACCAGTTCCTCCTCGATCCGTTTCAGCGAAGACAGCCAGCGCGGATCTTTCGGACTGATAAACCGGAGCAACGGCATCAGCAAGCTGGACGCATCCACCGTTTCCGACCCCGGATATTGCATAAAGGCTTGTTTCTTCTCATCCCAGAAGTCGCGATAGATGCTGTCATAGATCTTATCCCGCTCCTCCTTCCATTTTCCGTTGCGTGGGAACGACCGCATCTGTCGCAAGTTTCATCGCCCGGTCCAGCGCCACCCAACAGGACAAGCCGGGAATACAGAAATTTCTGCCTGCCCCCCTCTCACCTCCCAGATGCCGTCATCCGGCTGGTCCCAGTTCGTCTGCCAGCCAGTCCATCTGCTTCTCGATATCCTTCCAGAAATCATAGGAGATCGGGTCGCCGTACTTGTTATAAAGATAGACAGAATCCATAAGCTCGCCATAGATATCCAGCTGAAGCTGCTCGTAAGCATCATTCCCCACCCGCACCGGCGATGATCCTTTGTACCCTTCAAAATTATCCAGCGTGTATTCCTTCAATTGCCGCTCGCCGTCAATGGAATACATGATGCCCAGCCGCTCATCCTTCCTTATTTTCCGGAACAATTGCTCCACCCAATTCATAAACGGACCCGGCTTCCTTCGATAGCCCAGCCGAATGAGTGAATACACCGTAAAAGACGCGTCCCGGATCCAGGTATACCGGTAATCCCAGTTCCGCTGGCCGCCGATACTTTCCGGCAACCCGAATGTGGGCGCGGCAATGATCGACCCATATTCGTAGGATGATAACAGCTTCAGCAGCAGCGCAGACCGGTTGACCACCTCCAGCCATCGGCCCTTGTAGGTGCACCGGCCCATCCAATCTTTCCAGTAGTTGATCGTCCGGAGAAGGCATTCCGTCACATATTGGGTAAAATTCTCTCCCGACACCTCCTGATTGGCCTCGCTCTCCAACAGGAAGTCCGCTTTGTCGCCGGCTTTAAGGGTAAATTCCGCCCCAGCATCCCCATCCCGGACGGTGATCGGTACCGTGCCCCTAAGCCGAAGCGATAGCCCATCGGCGCCATCCACCCTGAAATACGACCTCCTCGATCGCTTGTCCGGACAACTGAATGACCTTTTTTGCATAATTGAATCGGGGGCAGCATCGCAATTGGTATTTGACCTCTCCCCTTATCGTCGTGACCCGGCGAATCAAGCCTTTTTTCGCCATTGGGATCGACCGGCATGAAATCGGTCACCTCTCCCAACCCCCTCTGAAGACAGGAAACGGGTTAGCAGTACATTGGTATCCGGCAAATACAATTGTTTAGTTTTCATCTCCTTAAACTCCGGGCTAATACTGTAGCTTCCCCCTTTTTTGTCATCCAGCAAGGCGGCAAAAACACTTGGGGAATCGAATCGCGGGAAACACATGAAATCGATGGAACCATTAAGACCTACCAGTGCAATCGTATTTAGATCACCGATAATACCATAATTCTCTATGGGTTGATAGCTCACGAGGTTTATTAGACCGGTGGACAAAAACCATTCCGCAACCCCGGGCAAAAGCCATCCCCAACCTTGGCAGAAATTTTGTATAAGCAATAATGGCTTTTATCAAAGTTGACTTTTTACCATAACCCGACATGAAAAAACATACTTATATCCGGCTTTTCTTTTTAGCAGTTGCTTTAATTAGTATGGCCCTTGCACAGTTCTCCTTCTTTTCCGGCAGCAAATTCATCTTCAGTTCACATATGGCGGGTCACATTATCCTTCTGCTGATCGCGGCGCCCTTCTCGGTACTGGCGATGAGGGAACGCCCCGAAGCCAGGGGCGGTTTTGCCTTTGGCCTGTCCCGTTGGCTTTCCGCCACGCCATGGCTGAATTGGATCCTGGGCGATCGGCATCCTCTGGGTCTGGCAGGTACCTGCCATCTTCAACGCCCTGATGGCCTGGGATGGCCCGGGTTTCCACCGGCACCTCCATCTTCTTTCCTTTCTCCATTCGGGCAGCCTCCTGCTTGCCGGCATCCTTTTTTGCTGGCCGGTGGCCGGACCTTACAAGTCGGACCGACTGTCAGCCCCCGAATCGCTGCTATATCTAACCACGGCCTGGGTCGCCATCACCCTGCTTGCCTCCCTGATCGTATTTGGCGCTCCCGGACTTTATGGTGGCGCGGCTCTGCCCATTAGCCATCGGGAACAACTTTTTGCAGCCGGGGTTTTGTGGATTCCCTCCTGTCTCATCTACCTGGGCGGCGCTCTTTACCTCCTGCGTGAATGGATGGGCGGGGAACTCTTGATCCATCGGGAATTCTACCGCCGCGCCAAGCGACGCCACATCGGGACGGCCGGTGACCGCCAACAGCTACCGGCGGGGAGCGGCAAATTTGTCCCTCGCAGCGGGGCTATTACTCCTCACCATTCTCCCCAGTAGACTTTACCGCAATCATTCACTGCTTAACCTAACCCATCTTGAAACGCCAGCCCGGACAAGAATACCTTGCCGATCCCTTTGCATTGGATCAACACTTTAAATTTTAGCCCCATCTCCATCAGCAAGATTCGAAGCTGCCGGATATCCATCTCCATCATGCCGTTCTCCTCCTGTTTCCGCAGCCGGGTCGCCAGCCCAAGACCCTGCAAAAACCTGCGTTTGATTGGTGAAGCCACCGATTTCCAGGCCCTTCCGCCGCCCCCAATGATCCAGCGCCGAGAAATTCACATGGCTCGTAATATCCTGCTCTCCGATAAATTCGTAGGGCAAGAATGGACCTGGTGCCGGTGATAACAGGCCAATGTTCCCGACCGCTTGCTATATAAGGTAGCAGCGGGGTATCCATAATCGATCGTCATCACCCACCCCCGCTGTAGCGCATTCCCCAGCTCCTGGATCCATCGCGTCGCTTCCAGATTGATCTCTGCCCAAAAACCCGGCGGCAAATTCACGCCCATCCCGATCAGATATTCCTGGAGGACCTCCGGCGCCGGCCGCAGCTCTTCGACAAAATCTCCCGTCATAATCCCACATATACTTCCATCAGCTCGTCCTCGCATCACAACCCGGTGTACAGAAAAGTTATCCACCAACTCATTGGAAAAGATACAGCCCGTTACCTCCCCGATCTCCCCGATCGAATCCCTCCATTCCACCTTCTCCGGGAGCAGCCGCCGCTCCCGCTCCCGCATCGCTTCACTCTCTCTCAATGATGAAATAGTTAAGTTTTTTATACAGCTCCGCTATTTTCTCTGAGCCGCACAGAGGATATCCCGGCAAAGTAACCCGGACCCTGCTCCATACTCGATGACCGTGAACGGCCCCCCCCCAGCGCCTGCCACATCTCCTCGAGCTGCTGGGCCAGCAGGTCACCGAAGATGACCGGTAAATAGGCGCTGGTATAAAAATCGCCTTTTTCGCCAAGCCTCGGCCGCGGCGAACAATAATAGCCAAGCAATGCGGATGATACAATGAAATTTCCATGAAATCACGAAATGTTAACGGCCCCTCGCGCTGAATTTTATCCCGGATGATCTCCCGGAGCGAATAAATCTTCTTGCATGTCCAGATCCACCTCAAGGGCCATGCCCGCACATCTCTTATCGCGTTTTGTCGGCTAGTCGCGTTTATTGTCGTCCAAGTGTTTTTTATGTCCCTGCCCGCGCATCCAAATGGCATGGTTTTTTCGGCAAATAGGCATGGCAAGCACAACATCTCTCCCCCAGCCGGGCGCTCGCCGGCGCCAACAACCACAAAGAACCTCGAACAATGGTGCATCAATACCGTCCGGGTGCTATCCGTGGATGCCGTGGAGAAGGCAAACTCCGGCCACCCCGGGACCCCGATGGGCGATCGCCCCGATGGGCCATGTCCTCTGGTCGGAGATCATGCGTTACAATCCGCGCCAACCCCGATTGGCCAAACCGGGACCGCTTCATCCTCTCCTGCGGCCACGCCTGTATGCTCCAATACAGCTATCTCTACCTCACCGGCTACGACCTCACGCTGGATGATATCAAGCAATTCCGGCAACTGCACAGCAAAACGCCCGGCCATCCGGAATATGGCATTGACCCCGGTATCGAGGTCACCACCGGCCCGCTGGGCCAGGGCTTCGCCAACGCCGTAGGCTTTGCCATCGCCCAACGCCACATGGCCGCCCGCTTTTACAAACCCGGGTTCGACCTGTTCAACTATCATATCTATGGCATCTGCAGCGACGGCGACATGATGGAAGGATCAGCTCCGAAGCCGCTTCCATCGCCGGCTACCTCGCGCTCGGCAACCTCATCTTCCTCTACGACGACAACCATATTCCATCGAGGGCAATACCGATATCACCTTCACCGAAGACGTGGCCAAACGATTTGAAGCCTATGGCTGGCACGTCCAGACGTTGACCGGACGGCAACGATACCGCCGCCATCCGCGAAGCCATCCATAATGCGCAGGCAGAGACGGACACGCCCTTCCCTCATCAAGGTCAGGACCCATATCGGCTATGGCAGCCCCAACAAAGTGGACACCGCCAGCGCACATGGATCACCGTTAGGCGCGGAAGAGGTGAAGCTCGTAAAGAAGGATTTTGGCTTTAACCCCGACGAATCGTTTGTCGTCCCGGAAAAGGTGCTCGGATTTTACCGCGCGGCTGGCGGCAAAGGAGCGCCCTTGAAAAGGATTGGAATGACGCTGCTAGGAATCCTATAAAAAACAATATCC
Source organism: uncultured Chitinophagaceae bacterium (assembly GCA_963846405.1). GTDB lineage: Bacteria > Bacteroidota > Bacteroidia > Chitinophagales > Chitinophagaceae > Puia. Next base: position 251,660 of record CAWJVU010000005.1, read on the forward strand.
CGACCTCGCCGCGGAATTTGAAGCCATGCAAGGCAGGGCAAATTGCCCGACGGCTGGGAGAAAAAGATTCCGGCTTTCCGGCCCGCAGACGGCAAGAACGGACAAATGTCCACCCGCATCGCCGCCGGAAAAACGCTGAACAGTATCGCCGCCCTCTTCCCACACCTGATCGGCGGCGCAGCAGATCTTTCCCCCTCCACCGAAACCAATATGAAGGACTATAGCTCCTTCTCCCCAACCGATCCCGGCGGAAGGAATTTTCACTTCGGCATCCGCGAGCACGCCATGGGCGCCATCATCAACGGCATGGCCCTTACACCCGGGCTGATCCCCTTCGGCTCGACGTTCCTGATCTTTTCCGACTACATGCGCCCGCCCATCCGCCTGGCCGCCATCATGAAGATCAAACCCATCCTCATCTATACCCACGACAGCATCGGCCTTGGGGAAGACGGCACCACCCACCAGCCTATTGAACAATTGGCCAACCTCCGGGCGATCCCCAATATCACCGTCATCCGGCCCGCCGATGCCAATGAGACAGCCCAGGCCTGGAAAGTTGCCCTCCAACATACCGGCGGTCCCGTACTGCTCGTCCTCACGAGACAGAATATCCCGATCATCGACCCCGATAGCTACAAACGTACCGGCGACTTGAGTAAAGGCGGCCTATATCCTCTCCGAACCGGACCGCTCACCCGAACTGATCCTGATCGCCACCGGCTCGGAGGTAAGCCTAATCCTGCAGGCGCAGCAGAAGCTCAAAGAGAACGGCATCGCGGCCCGCGTCGTAAGCATGCCCTGCTGGGAACTGTTCGACCAGCAGGATGACAGCTATAAACAAAAGATCCTGCCAAAAGGGCTGAAGAAAAGACTGGCCGTTGAAATGGCCTCTCCACAGGGATGGCACAAATATGTCACCGACGAAGGCGATATCCTCGGTATCAAACCGTTTCGGCGAATCGGCAAAAGCAGAGGACTTGTTGAAGGAATTTGGCTTTACCGTTGAAAACGTCGTAAGCCGCGCCAAAGTCGCTGATGGGAAGATGATCAATGCCTCGCGAAACCTCGTGCCTGGCTGACCCCGCGGCGTCTTATTTTCGCCCCCAGGTTCTCCTGGATAATATCCCAATATTCCTTTCCATAACCGACGAAGATCTCGCTGCCGGCGGAAATATGGCGCATTGCCTGGATATACACTTTGCGTCCCTCGATAATATAGGTGCAGTTGTTGTTAATCCCTGTCGTCCGGACAATCCCTCTGGCATCATTGGCATATCGCGCGATAGCCCCGCTGGCTGGCCACGCGTCAATCACATGCTGCCTGTTGACATAGTAAATATAGCCGTTCAAGCCCTCCTGACTGTTGACTTCCTTCCAACTGGTGACCCGGCCTTTATATTCTACGATCCTGGTTCCCCGGGGAATGTCCCTCGTGGTGAACAGGCCCTTGCCTGCTCCTTTCAACGTGGATCGCTTAACAATCAGATGTTTTTCCAATAGTGCCATTCGCAAATATAGGTCCGCGAATTATTAATTCATTTGATCGTTTATTTTTCCTCATGCCCCTTCTCTCCATGTCCCTTTTTCGCATGCCCCTCCACTCCGTGCCGCGGCCGCTCCAAAAAGTCAAGTGCCTCCTCGTCCGAATTATCCCTGTTCGCCAGTTCCCCCTCATCAAGATCATCCGTAGGATCGGGGTCGCTGAGCTCAGGGTCCTTCTCCATATCCTTTTCTGCCTGATCGTGCGCGTTTTCCGCTTGGTCGTGCGCGCTTGAATTGGGGTCTTTGGCGTTTTTATGCTTGCCGTGGCCATATACTGTTTTCTCCAATTCGCACAAAAGGCGGGCCGGAATCCGAATGGCACTAGCTTTGCCGTATTTAAACACAATCTATTCCCGCATGGCACTCAAAGAATACAAGAAAAAACGATCTTTCACCAATACTCCCGAACCGAGGGCGGCGATCCGGATAACAAAACCTTGCGGTTCGTCGTGCAAAAACATGCCGCATCCCGCCTCCACTATGACTTCCGGCTGGAAATGGACGGCGTCCTGAAAAGCTGGGCCGTCCCCAAAGGCCCGTCTCTCAACCCCGCCGATAAAAGACTGGCCATGCAGGTAGAAGACCATCCCTTCGACTACAAAGATTTCGAAGGCATCATCCCCGCCGGAAACTACGGCGCAGGAACCGTCATGGTCTGGGACGAAGGTACCTACGAGCCCCTCGAAGAAACCAAGGATACAAAAGCCGCCCAGCAAAAAACGCTGCCTGAAAGAACTCCGCGACGGTTCCCTCAAATTCCGGCTGAACGGAAAGAAACTAAAAGGAGAATTCGCGCTCGTCCGCACAAAAGGCCGCGGCGAGAATTCCTGGCTCCTCATCAAGCATCGCGACCGGTACGCCTCCGAAACCCCCGTCACCGACAAAGACAGATCGGTCATCTCAAAAAAGACACTGGAACAGATCGCCAAAAACCCCGAAATCCCCCCAATGGGAAAGTAACCGCAAAACCGCTCCCCTCAAACCCGCACCACCAAAACCGCAACACCAAACCCCCTCCATCCCCTCCTCCGCCCCAAAAAAACCCATCCCCAAAGACCTCTCCCCCATGCTCGCCACCCTCATCGATAAACCCTTCGACGACCAGGGCTGGTCCTATGAAATAAAATGGGATGGCTATCGCGCCCTCGCCTACCTGCAAAAAGGAAAGGTCACGCTCCGCTCCCGCAACAATAAATCCTTCGAAAAATACTATCCCATCTACGATGCCTTCCAACAATGGCCCGTCAACGCCGTGATCGACGGCGAGATCGTCGTCCTCAACGAAAAAGGCCAATCCGATTTTGGCGACGCTGCAGAATTGGCGCAGCGAAGCCGACGGCTCCCTCGTCTACTATGTCTTCGACCTCCTCTGGCTCGAAGGCCGCGACCTCACCGGCCTGCCACTCTCCGAACGACGCGCCCTCCTGCAATCCATCGTACCCGACGACGGCGATCATCCGCTACAGCGAAAGCTTTGAGACCGGCGGCAAGAAGTTCTTCGCAAAAGCCCAGCAACTGGGCCTCGAAGGCATCATGGCCAAACGAACCGATAGCGTCTATACTCCGGCGCCCGCTCCCGCGATTGGCTGAAGATCAAGACCGCCAGCCGCCAGGAGGTCGTCATCGGCGGCTTCACCCGCAACGAGGATAGCCCAAAACTCTTTAGCGCATTGTTGGTCGGCGTCTTTGAAAAAGGCCGGCTGCAATATACCGGTAAGGTCGGCACCGGCTACACCGAACAAATGCAGCGGGACATGATGAAACAATTCAAACCGCTGATCCAGAAGGAATCCCCCTTCACCACCCAACCCGATATCAATCAACCCTCCCGGTTCCGCCCCAATCCCCCCGAAGCAACCGCCACCTGGCTAAAACCCGTGCTCGTCGGCGAGGTGGCCTTCCGGGAAATGACGACGGATGGAGTGATGCGGCAGCCTTCCTTCCAGGGCATGCGGGAAGACAAGAACGCAAAGGAGGTCGTGCGTGAGAAGGCCCTCCCCGCCCAAAAGGTGGTCGCCGACAAAGATACTCGCTCCCGTAAAAGCTAAAGGAACGCAACACCCTCCTCAACCCAACCGACGAGACCCAGACCCGCAAGATCAATGGGCACGACCTCTCCTTCACCCACCTCAGCAAGATCTTCTGGCCAAAAGAGAAATATACCAAACGCGACCTGCTCAACTACTATTACCAGGTCGCTCCCTATATCCTGCCCTGGCTGAAGGACAGACCCCAATCCCTCAACCGCCATCCCAACGGGATCACCGGCCCGGGATTCTATCAGAAGAATGTCAGCGGGAAGGTTCCCGACTGGATCACCACCTTCCCCTACCACAGCGCCGACGACAACGAAGACAAGGAATTCCTCGTATGCACCGACGAAGCCAGCCTGCTCTATATGGTCTCGCTCGGCTGCATCGAACTAAACCCCTGGAGCAGCCGCATCAGCAAAACCCGATAACCCCGACTGGTGTATCATCGACCTCGACCCCGATAAGAAGACGCCCTTTGATAAGGTGATCGAAGCAGCACAGGTGACCCGGCAAATCCTCGACGCCGCCGGCGTGACCAGTTATTGCAAGACCTCCGGCTCGACCGGTCTGCATATCTATTTCCCCCTGGGCGCCAAGTACACATACGAACATTCGAAGGAATTCGCCCGCGTCATCGTCCAGCACGTCCATAACAAGCTCCCCGACTTCACGACCATCGAACGGATGACCAATGCGCGAAAAGGAAAAATGTACCTCGACTTCCTCCAGAACCGGCCGCAGGCTACCATCGCCGCCCCATATTCCGTGCGGCCAAAACCCGGCGCCACCGTATCGGCGCCGCTCCACTGGGAAGAAGTAAAAAAAGGAATGACAACACAGGATTTCACCATGAAAAACATGCCCGCCCGCCTCAAAGAGATGGGTGATCTCTTCAAGCCCGTCCTCGGAAAAGGCATCGACATGGAGAAAGCCCTGAAAAAGCTGAACGCGCTGTAATTGAGCGCGCCAGCGCTCATCGCGAGCCACGCGACGGGCGCTACACTAGATCACAGCATCCACAAATCTCCGGGACCGAAAGAGGAACGGAATGCACGCAGTGCTCGCACCCAGGATCAGGATAATACCGCCGAGCAGCCCGCGGAATCCGCTATCCAGCTTGGGATCGCCGAAACGGGAAAGCCCTGCCGTCTTCCAGATCAACCACACCGTCACCGCAACAGCGACAACCTCGAACAGAACATCACCCCGTTTAGACGCATTCAGGAAGAAGAAGTAGACGATCCCGATGATCACCAGCAACAGGTTGACCATAAAAATGAGCGAGCTGACATTGATCAGCGAAGAAGGCAGATAACCCGTCGCATTCCGGTAGTGATATTGAAGACCAGGCAAATGAGCGTATCGATGATGCCGACAAACAGCCCTGTCATCATCGCCTTGAAAAAAATAGAATACCGTTCGTTATTCATGTCTTAATTTTTGTACGTCCTTTAAAATCCGCCGTCCCTTCGCCATGATCCGCCGCGTCGACGCCGGCGACTGATAGTCCTGCTCCTTTTGCCGCTGATGACTGTAGTATTGCAGGATGGCCCGGGCCGTGAGCACGCCGATGATCTTCCCTTCCTCCAGGTCGTCCTTGACGGCGATCGTTCTCCGTATTGTATTGCCCCATCATCTCGGCCGCCAGCCCCGCATCGTCCGACGCATGACAAGCCGGGAAACCCCGACCGCGCCATGGAGAGCCGCGCCATGGACGACCGGCCCATCCGCCGGCGTCATCAGCTCCCGGACCGTCACTGCGCTGTAACGCATCCGGCTCATAGACATCGGGGGTTTTCACACCCGCGCCGATTGATCTTCTCCGTCATAATACTGCCCTTCATCAGGAAAAAGGAAACGAAATAAGCCGCCAGACAGGCCCCCAGCAATGGCAGCAAGCCATTGATCTGACCGGTCGTTTCAAGCGCAAACACGATGGAGGTCAGCCAGGCCCGGGAAGCTCCGGCAAACATCGCCGCCATCCCGATCAGCGCGGCCGTCGCGATATTGATATGGCTTAATGGGAACCATTGCAGTACCAGCCCGCCCAGGATGGCCCCAAACGCGCCGCCGATCGTGAACAACGGCGCCAGCGTCCCGCCTGAAGTCCCGCTGCCAAGCGAAATAGACCAGGAAACATATTTCAGTATCCCCAGCGTAGCGATCACCGCCAACGGAGCGGTGCCCTGCAACAGCCATCGGATATTGTCATAGCCCACCCCCATCGTATGCGGTGCGAAATATCCGACCACCCCGATGGCGATCGCCCCGATCGCCGGCCACCACATCCAATGGATGGGAAGGCGGTCAAACATATCTTCTATCCAATATACCGACTTCGACACAAGCGCAGCAATCACCCCGATCACCGCACCCAGCAGGACGTATACAGCCAAAGCACCGTTATCGGGTATAGGGATCGCAGACATCCCGAAGACGGGTTGCGTTCCAAAGAGCAGGAAATGCATCCCCGCCCCCGTCACACAGGCCAACCCCACCGGGATCACCGAACGCGGCGAGAATTCGAACAACAACAGTTCAATCGCCAGCAAGACCGCCGCCAGCGGACTGCCGAAGATCGCCGCCATGCCCGCACACGCCCCCGCCGCCAGCACGATCTTCCGCTCTCCGGGCGAAATATGCATCCATTGCCCCGTCAGCGAACCAAAAGCGCCCCCCGTCGCAATGATCGGCCCTTCCGCCCCGAAAGGACCACCCGTGCCGATCGAGATCGCCGCCGACAACGGCTTCAGAAAGGTGATCGCAGGCGGGATCCGGCTCTCATCCAGGATGATCTTCTCCATCGCCTCCGGAATGCCATGCCCCCCGATCGCCTTGGAACCGAACCGCGCCATCAGCCCCACAAGGACCGCTCCAACGATCGGGACCAGATATAACGGCAAGGCCTAAGTGATTGCCGGCCGGACCTTCCGGCGAAAGAGAAAGCCGTCCATAAAAAGCCAGATTTGTAATGCCATCGATAAGATAAACCAGCACTTTGGCCACCGCACCAATCAGGATGGCGTTCAGGACTACCTGAATACTAAGATAGAAAACCCGCCGATCTACAGGCATCTTCCTCCGGGCCAACGCTTTACGATAAAATCCACTCAGAGAAGTCTGAGCGGAATGGAGTTTCCATCGGTTTTCATGCTGCAAAATTATTGCATATACAACATATTATTGCCGCCATGCCTCGAATTAGAAATCCATTAGAATATGCGTTATGTCAGATGAACTTTTTGCGGAAACCATCCGGCCAACTCCCGCACTGTCCGCTCTTTATCCAGGCATTCCTGCTGCACTGCCCGCTTGCCCTCCGGATTGTCGTCCGCCCAGTCCGACATCGCCACGACTGCATCATGCCATTGCCCGATCGCATCCTGCAACTGATCGAGATAAGCGGTATTCAGCTTGACCCGTTCGGTAATTTCCGGAGGCAATATTTTTTGCACATACAACATGGTCTTTATCTTTTTCCGCGCCTGATGCAGTTCGTCTCCAACCCCGCCCAACAACAGACCCGTCCGGATGATTTCGCCCGCATACCAACGCAAGATCTGCCCGGCATGGACTGAATGCAATTCCATCTTCAACCGCTTCGACGCCTTCTTCCCCTTCTTTCGGTATTGGCGGATCCTTGCCGCAAAACTATCCCCTGCCACCTGTATGGACTTCGCTTGCCTGTCTTTATACTCTTCCGACAACAAATGCCGCTCCTGGAGGAACCGCACCTGGCTTCCCGCATCCCTGATTACTCCCGCCTTCCGAAACATTTCCTTCAATCCCGGAGAGATGACCCGCCGCCCGCTTTCCCGACCGGACTTTCGCCAACTCAACCAGCGCCCGGATTTTTTTGATCTCCAGCCGCAGCCGATGAAGCGCCTTCTCATCACGGGATTCATCGAACACGACCAACTCCTGCAGCCATCGCTGCTCTTTTTCGGTCAGGTATTGGCGTTGCCTTTTTTTAGTGAGCATGCCAACCATTTAGCTTCTGTTTCCAGGTATTCCCATATCGGTGAATATCTTCCTCGACCCGCTGCCGGAAAGCCGGGGTCAGCAACTCCGCTATCCGCTCCCCGATTGGCCCCGCCGGAATACCGTACACGATCATAACATCGATCCGCGTACCCTTGCCCGGCGTATCGGAGAAATTGATCTTGCCCGTGTTCCGGATCACCGCCCCCTCAACCGAATTCCAGGACAACTCAGTATCTTCTCCTCCCTGACGATCCTGGCCTCCCAGCGGATATCCTCCATGCCCCCGGCATCTTCAACCGCCAGGCCGATGTCCGCTCATCCAGCTCATCGATATGCTCCAAATGCCGCATGAACAACGGCCAGTTTTCCAACCTGCGCCAGAAGGCATACACCTCCGCCCTCGGCCTGTTCACCACGACATGCGTCCTCACTTTGAGATCGGCGCCCCGTTACCCCGGTTCGCCGCTTCGATATCGCATCGTACACCGCGCAATGTCCGGATACTGCCCGGTACAGCAGATATCCACCGCCGAGTCAACAATAAGGTGTTGACCGTATGCTTCTTAGCCGTTGCATAGAGTCAACAGAGACCCCGCCAGGGCGCTTACCATCCGCTCCTCTGTCACCAATATTTACAATCGGTTTTTCAATTGTCGAAGCCGTTCGCATAATGATCGCTATTTCCCTTACCCGCAGCAAATAGCGCGCCCCATTCACCTTCTCCTGATCGCGGGCCGACGTCTACTTCGGCTCCAGCGCCCGCCGGATCCGCTCCACCAGATCCTGCAAGTGATATTTGCTCAGTCGGTCCGTCATTAAAGGCAAGCCGGCCTGAATCTGCGCCCTGAGCCCGCTAAGCTCCGCCCGGGCGATCGATGGAAGATCGGTATTGCGGGTATTGGGCCCGAAAAAGATCGCCAGCCCCGGCGCCAACCCCGACGGCGCCGCAGCCGGACTCAGAATCGATATCAGCGACTCCACATAAGTCTTCTGCAGATTCCTTCTCCGCATCGTGATCGCCTGATGGGTGACCAGCTCTTTCCAGATCCCCTTATGTGCGTCGCTTAACAGATCTTCCACCGTATAAACATTCGCGTCACCATAACGGCCTGCCGTCTCTGTAAGCACATACAGCCTCGATGCGGACAGCAGACTGCTCAGCACTCCGGTCTGGACACTTCCCACCGGATCCAGTCCCGAGGGAGAGCTGATCTTATTCAGGATCGAGTCATCCAACAGCCACGTCGGCGTTTGAAAAAGCTGCGCATTCAGAAAAGCGACCGCCTCCCGCTGCCTCGACTTTGAGGCAGGTGTATAGACATCTCCCGGCTGCTCCACACTGCGGATCGTTTCGCAGACCCCCCCGACATTTTTCAGCACATGACCCATATACCGGCTGAACTGCCCAACCAACGCATTGTACATCTCTTCAAGGTTGTCATATTTATCTCCTTCCTCCCGTGTCCACTCCGGTAGCCTCGGCAAGATCCGCCGCAGGTTCCGGATCCCGTATTCGCCGGCCTTCATGCTGTTGTCCCCCAGGTCCTCCAACTGCGACCGGGGATCCTGGTTAAACCCCTCGCCGCCAAACCATAACCGCGGATTCGAGCCGAGGCTGTCGATGATCCACCGGTTCAAAACCCTGGCCTCCGCCTTCGGATCGGCCGCCCCCGAATACCCGTATCCCCAGCGGATGGCCCACCGGTCATACTCGCCAATCCGCGGGAACAGATCAGCCTCCGGTATACTGTCTTCGGGCTGCGCGACATAGTTGAACCGCGCATAATCCATGATCGATGGGGTATGCCCATGCACGTCCAGCCAGGCCTTGTCCCTGAGTTTCTCCACCGGGACCGTACTGCTGGCGCCCATATTGTGGCGCAGGCCCAGCGTGTGCCCAACTTCATGAGAGGAGACGAACCGGATCAGGTTGCCCATCAGACTGTCGTCGAGCTGCATCTTTCTGCCCCGCGGATCAACCGCTGCTGCCTGTATCATATACCAATTGTGCAGGATCTCCATGATATTGTGATACCAGCCGATGTGACTTTCGATAATCTCGCCGCTCCTCGGATCATGGATGTTGGGTCCGTATGCATTTTCAATATCGGAAGCAAAATACCGCAGCACCGAATATCGCGCATCTTCCAGGCTCATCGTGCTGTCACCGGACGGCCACTCCCTGCCCTGTATCGCGTTCTTAAAACCGGCTTTTTCAAAAGCAGCCTGCCAGTCGTTGATCCCCTGTATCAGGTAAGGCACCCACTTCCGGGGCGTGGCCGGATCGATATAATAAATGATGGGCTTCTGCGGTTCGACCAGTTCCCCGCGCTGCCATCGCTCCCGATCCTCCGGTCTGGGCTCGAGCCGCCAGCGGACAATGAATTCCTGGTTGTCGATCTTTTGCTGGTCATCACTGTATATGGTATAGTCATCGGCGAAATAACCGACCCGGGGATCAAACAACCTTTTTGGCATCGGCGCCGCCGGAAGCAGGATCAAGGATGTATTCATTTCCAGCGTCACGGCCCCGGCCGCATCGAATGCCGACGGCAGTGAAAATGAGAACGGCGAAGGAGGACCGCCGCCCGCGGTGAACGTCTTTACGCTGCGCACTTCCGTGTTGATCGGGAACGTACTGATCTGCTCGATATAGGACCGGTCCGCCGCGATCCCACCCAGATGCATCCGGCCCTTGATCCCCTGAGGGATCCCGATAGGGGAATTATCCCCTTTGAAAAAGTCCGTCACATCGATGACCACACTGGTAGAATCCCTTCCATACGCTTTGATGTCAAACGCGACCGCGATCGGATGGACGGTGGAATTTCGAACCGCCGTATAGATTTTATTTGTCGAATCCGCTGCGCTGATGAGGGTAACGACCCGTAGAAATAAAATATTCGACGGCCCTTTCTCCCACTCCAACGTTTGCTGATTGGCCAATTCTCCTCCATATGTACCGCCGCCCCCCGTCTTCCCAAACCGCGTGATGGCCATAAACTCCCGCCCCATCATCGAGTCGGCGATCTCAAAGTACCACTTGTCTTCCACCTTATGTACGACGAACAACCCTTCGCGCGTGATCGCCTTTTCCGTAATCACCTCCTTATACGGCCTGGGACCGGGATGAAGTCCGAACGCGCCGAAAGCCGCCGCCTTTATTTTGGTAGTATCTGCCGGGTTTGTAGCAGGGGATTCTCTTCTTCGTTGGGATAGGGCCGGAATGATTGCCGCCAGAACGATAGCGGCCAAAAGCAATGTTTTCTTCATGCGGCTAAAGATAAGAAATTGTAATTTCCGGGGATGAAACTCCTCCTCCTTCCCCTCTTCCTCATCTCGTTCACCGCGGGCGCTCAAGCCCCATCCGCCTATTTCCCGCCACGCAGCGAATGGCAGCGCCGCGACCCCGCATCCCTCGGCCTCGACACCGCCGCCCTGCTGGAAGCCATCCACTACGCCCGCGAAATGGAATCCAAAGCGCCGCGCGACCAGGAACTCGCACAAGCAGAAAGTTTTGGTAAAGAACCCTTCGACGAAGGGATCGGTCCCTTTTCGGAACGCGGCGAGCCCACCGGTCTCATCATCTATAAAGGCTACATCATCGCCGAATGGGGCGAACCGTCCCGGGTTGACATGACCCATAGCGTCACCAAAAGTTTTCTGTCCACTGTCGTCGGACTGGCGGTCAACCAGGGCCTTATCCGCAGCGTCCGGGATACCGTCTATCCGTATATCCCCCCCGTCGAAGTCTATAACCCCGCCAACATATCGCGCACTCCCGAAGACCTGGGCAAACCTCAACTGCTTTATCCATTCAGCAGCCCGCACAACCGCCTGCTCACCTGGGACGTTATGCTGCGTCAAACCAGCGATTGGGAAGGCACCCTTTGGGGTAAACCAGACTGGGCCGACCGCCCCGCCGGCAAATCGGAAGAATGGGTGAACCGGCCACGCAACACTCCCGGCGCCGTCTGGAAATACAACGACGTTCGCGTGAATGCCCTCGCGCTTGCCGCTACCTGCGTCTGGCGCCAACCGCTTCCACAAGTGCTCCGGACCTATATCATGGACCCGATCGGCGCCTCCAACACCTGGCGCTGGAACGGCTACCGCAATTCCTGGATCGTCCTCGACGGCCAGCCCGTACAATCCGTCAGCGGCGGCGGCCACTGGGGCGGCGGCATGTTCATCAACGCCTACGACATGGCCCGGTTTGGCCTCCTGACCTTACATCGCGGCAACTGGAACGGCAAACAGCTAATTCCCGAATCCTGGGTTCGTCAGGCATTGACGCCTACCACCGCCGAACCTACCTACGGCTACATGAACTGGTTTCTCAACACAGACCGCAAACTCATGCCAAGCGCACCGGTCACCGCTTTCGTCCATATCGGCAACGGAGCCAACTTGATTTACGTCGACCCCGAACATGATCTGGTAGCCGTCGTCCGCTGGATCGAGAGTAGCGCGATGGACGGCATGGTACAACGCATTCTTGCCGCATGGAAAAAATAGCACTCACCACCGCTCCGGATGTTCCAACTCCGTATACCGCAGCATCGCCTCCACAAAATAATAATCCGCATACGTCAGCGGCGCGTCGATCTCAGAACGCCCCGGCATATTCCCGACACTATGCATCAACAGAAACCCCCCATTCGCCCCGACTACCGCGTGATAGGTACCGGAAGATAAGCTCACGATGATCTGCTCCGCGACATCCAGGTAAACTCTTCCCTTTGGTGAAGGCGCATCCAGGCTCAATTCGATCAGTGCGCTGGCCAGGATCGAGGCCGCCGAGACATCGCGCAACACCCGCGCGCCGCCCGGTGCATCGTAGTCCCAGTATGGTACTTTGTCGGCGGGTAACCGCGGAATAATATAGTCGGCGATATGCACCGCCTGCTGCAGATATTTCGGATCATGCGTATACCGGTAGACCATCGTAAAGCCATACAGACCCCAGGACTGACCTCGCGCCCAGGCGGAAGAGTCCGCATAGCCCTGCGCCGTTTTTCTGGCCAGCACCTGTCCGGTCGCCGTGTCATAGTCGACTACATGCCAGGAGCTGTAATCGGACCTGTAATGATTCCGCATCGTTGTATTCGCATGCGTCACCGCAATCCGGTAGAAGGAAGAATCGCCGCTCTCATGCGTGGCCCAAAACAACAATTCCAGGTTCATCATATTGTCGATGATGACCGGATAATTCCACGGCTTGCTGTCCCAGCTGCGGATGACGCCTGCCTTTGGATTGAATCGCGAGGAGAGCGAACGCGCGCTATTCATCAAAACGCTGTCGACCGGCGCTTCGGGCTCCCGCAGCCGGCCGTAATGGATCAACTTGAGCAGGTTGCCAAAGGGGCAATACATCATAAATCCCAGATCATGGGTGCCGGTGTTGTACTGGTTCTTCTCCAGCAGCTTTAACCTCCGCTCACTCTCATTCAGCAGCGCGGTATCATGCGAAAACCCATACAGGTAGAACAACGTGGCGCAATAGAACCCGCTCGTCCACCACCCCGCATCACTCGTGACAAAGGCAGCCGTTCCCGGAGTAAAACTTCGGGGCAACCTGTCCGCCGGCGCCTTTCCCATCAATACCTTATATTGGTTGACCGCCTGCCGGAGATTCCCATCGATCAGGCGGACAAGCCCCGGTTTCGGCTGTAGCCGTTCCGGCCGCTGCGCCCCAGCCATCCCCGGCCATAAAACATTGACCAACAACAAAGAGACCACTATCTTTTTCATGCCCCCAAAAATAGGCATCCTTCTCCTTTATTTTATCGTATCGGGTAATAACTACTGACGTGTGAAATTATCATACAAACCCAGCAATATTTACGTCCCGGGGCTACCCGGTCTGAACGTGCCCGAACGAACGCCCGACAGTCATAACCTGTACACCGACCGGGAGGTTGCCCAACTGCCTTACCTGATGACCTCCCATCCCCGCTGCCGGGATTGGGCCGGTCGGATCGCCACCACCGATCGCCTCATTCGCTACCTTTCCGCCCACAAGAAGTCAGCCGGCATCCTCGAGATCGGCTGCGGCAACGGCTGGCTTTCCCGGCGTCTCTCCGATGTCCCGGGCTGCCGGGTTATCGGTCTGGACCCCAATCTCGGTGAGCTGCGCCAGGCAGCGCGCGTCTTTCGCAAACAGCGCAACCTTAAATTTATATATGGGGAATTCTATTCAAATGTGTTGCAGGACCTGTCCTTTGATATTATTGTCATAGCGGCAGCCGTCCAATACTTTCCAAGTCTTCCAAAGCTCGTCCGGGAAGCGCTCGCCTATCTCCGCCCCCACGGCGAGCTGCACATGCTGGATTCGCCCCTGTCACAGCAGGATTTGCAACAATTCCCCCATCGCTATCTTTATGATCCCCATTCCTTCTGGAATCGCATCCGTGGCAAAGACGCGCTCCACCCCTGGGTCTGCATCTCCGCGCCCGACCACCGCAATTAAAAAAAGCGCTAATTTTAAGGCTCCATGAGTGAGCAACTGAATTTATTAGCCAGTCAATTAGAAGGAGAGCTTTATCACGACCCGACGACCCGTACCCTTTATGCCACGGACGCCTCCGCGTACCGGGAATTCCCCCAGGCGGTAGCCATCCCAAAGACCGTCGCCGACATCCGAAAGCTGATCGAATTCGCCCACGCCGAAAAGACTTCCCTTATCCCCCGCACCGCGGGAACCTCCCTTGCGGGCCAGGTCGTCGGAAAGGGAATTGTCGTAGACGTCTCCAAATATTTCACGCAGATCCTGGAACTGAATACCGCCGAACGATGGGTCAGGGTCCAGCCGGGCGTCATCCGCGACGAACTGAACCTTTTCTTACGACCTTACGGTCTGCTCTTCGGGCCCGAAACCTCCACCGCCAACCGGGCGATGATCGGCGGAATGGTCGGCAACAATTCCTGCGGCTCCAACTCCATGGTCTATCGCAGTACCCGCGAACACCTGCTGGAAGTAAAGGCATTGCTGAGCGATGGCGTCGAAGCCACTTTCAAATCGGTCGACCTCGATCAGTTCCATGCACGCTGTGACGCACCCGGACACCGAAGGCCAACTGTACCGGCAGATCCGGGGCATGCTCGGCAACTACGACAACCAACAATCCATCCGAAACGAATTTCCAAAACCCAGCGTCGAAAGACGAAATACCGGCTACCCGCTCGACCTGCTTGGCGCAACGGCGCCCTTTACAGCCGGCGGCCCCGACTTCAATTTTTGCTACCCTGCTCGCCGGCTCCGAAGGGACCCTGGCCTTTATCACCGAGATCAAGCTAAATCTTATCCCCGCTGCCGCCCAAGGAGACCGGTCTGCTTTGCGTTCACTTCAATTCCATCGACGAATCGCTGCGCGCCAACCTGCTCGCACTTCGTTACGGTCCCACCGCCAGCGAGCTCATCGACCACTATATCCTCGAATGCACCAAAGACAATATCGAGCAGCGCAAGAACCGCTTCTTCGTCCAGGGTGACCCCGGCGCCATCCTGGTGATCGAGTTCAAAAAAGAGACCCGCGAAGAGATCCGCGACCTGGCCCGCAAGTCTGGAGGCCGATATGCGCTCCGCCGGCCTCGGCTATCATTTCCCTCTCCTCTTCGGGGACGACGCCAAAAAGATCTGGGACCTTCGCAAAGCCGGCCTCGGCCTGCTCAGCAACCTTCCCGGCGATGCCAAAGCCGTCCCGGTGATCGAAGATACGGCCGTGGATGTGCAGGACCTGCCAGCCTATATCCGCGAATTCAACGGCATCCTGCAGAAATACGGACTTCACTCCGTCCACTATGCCCACGCCGGCAGCGGCGAGCTCCATCTGCGACCCATTATCAACCTGAAAACAAAGGAAGGCAACGAACTCTTCCGCGCCATCGCCGACGAAATAGCCACCCTCGTCAAAAAATATCGCGGCTCCCTCAGCGGCGAGCACGGCGACGGCCGGCTTCGCGGCGAGTTCATCCCGCAGATGGTCGGCGAAAAGAATTACGGCTCATGCAGGAGATTAAACGAATCTGGGACCCGGAGAATATTTTCAACCCCGGCAAGATCGTCGATACCCCACCGATGAATTCCATGCTCCGGTACGAGCCGGGCCAGCAGACCCCGCCGTTCCCGACGATTTTCCGGTTCCACCGCCAGAATATCCTCCAGCACGCCGAACAATGCAACGGCTCCGGCGACTGCCGCAAGACACAGCTGTCCGGCGGCACCATGTGCCCCTCGTTCATGGCTACGCGCAACGAGAAGGATACGACCCGCGCCCGGGCCAATATCCTCCGCGAATTCCTGACCCATTCCACGCAGGCCAACCGCTATGACCATAAAGAGATCTATGACGTAATGGACCTTTGCCTCAGCTGTAAGGGTTGCAAGTCGGAATGCCCCTCCAACGTCGACATGGCCAAACTGAAAGCCGAATTTCTTCAGCATTATTACGACGCCAACGGCGTACCCCTGCGCAGCCGGATGATCGCCGGGTTCACCACCTCCGCCCGATTGGGCGCTCTGGCGCCCGGCCTCTATAACCGTTTTGTTCAGGCGCGCTGGGTAAAAAAGCTCATTGGCTTCGCGCCCGACCGCTCCATGCCCCTGCTGCAAAAGACCACCCTCCGCCGCTGGTACAAAACGCCAGCAGCTCTCCACCCCGGTCGTCGACAAACCCGGCACCTCCCCGCACCAGCCGCGTCTATTTATTCTGCGACGAATTCACCAACTACAACGATGTGGAGATCGGCATCAAAGTCCATCCTCCTTCTCGAACGCCTCGGCTACGAAGTCATCATCCCCAATCACGAAGAAAGCGGCCGCACCTGGCTGTCCAAAGGTCTCGTTCGCCGCGCCCGCGACATCGCCAACCAAAACATCCGTCTGCTCCAGCCCCTTATTTCCGAAGAGACACCCCTGATCGGCATCGAGCCCTCCGCCATCCTGACCTTCCGCGACGAATACCCCGACCTCGCCGATGACAGCCTCTTGCCCGGCGCCGCAACCTTGGCACAAAACAGCTTCCTGATCGACGATTTCCTCGCCCGCGAGATCGACCACGGCCATATCCGGCCGGAACAGTTTACGACCGAATCGCGGACCATCCTCCTCCACGGCCACTGCCAGCAAAAAGCATTGACCTCTGTCGCCGGCTCCGTCAAAGCCTTGTCCCTCCCGATCAACTATACCGTAAAAACAATCCCCTCCGGCTGCTGCGGCATGGCCGGTTCCTTCGGATACGAAGCGGAGCACTACCAGCTATCCCAACAGATCGGCGAACTGGTCCTCCTGCCCGCCGTACGCAATCAGCCGGAAACGACGCATCATCGCCGCGCCCGGCACCAGCTGCCGCCACCAGATCAAGGACGGAACCGGCAGAAAAGCCCTCCACCCCGCTGAAGTCCTCTATGAGGCGCTCGTTAGCTGAGGAAGCCTTAGATTTGCATAGACAAAAAGCACCATACAACTATGGCTACCCGCAAGATCATCGATCCAAACTTAAAAATGAACAACGACACCGGCTTCGGCACGAATGCCGAAAGCTACGGCGGCCGGTTCATCAATAAGGACGGATCCTTCAATCTCCGGAAAGAAGGTATGCCCTACCTACGACGCTACAGCATCTTCTACAACATGCTGACCCATCCCCTCTGGCGCCTGGCACGCGTCATCCTCGCCTTTTCCTCCTCATCAACCTGGCATTTCGCCATGATCTATCTGGTGATCGGTCTCAACCAGCTGCAGGGAGTGATCGCCAGCACCCCCTGGGGAAAATTCAAGGAAGCCTTTTTCTTCAGCACCGAGACCTTTACCACCGTCGGTTATGGCCGCGTTAACCCGGTCGGGGGCGCCGCCAACCTCGTGGCAGCCATCGAAGCCTTGTGCGGCTTCCTGTCTTTTGCCGTTGCCACCGGCCTTATGTACGGCCGTTTCTCCCGCCCCCACGCTTCCTTATCTTCAGTGAAAAAGCGCTGATCAGCCCCTATAAAGGCGGAGCCGCCCTGATGTTCCGCTTTGCCCCTTACAAGGACAACCATACCCTGACCGACGTTCAGATCCGCGTAAACATCGGCCTGAAGGTGGCCGTGGACGGCAATGCCGAATACCGCTATTACGACCTGGACCTCGAACGGAGCAGGGTTGAAAGCCTGCCCATGAACTGGACCGTCGTCCACCCCCTCGATGCCAAAAGCCCGCTGCTGGGATTTAGCTGGGAAGACATGCAGACTGCGGATGTTGAGCTCTATATCCTGATCCGCGGCATTCGACGACATCTTTTCCAACTTTGTCCAGGCCCGGACCTCCTATACCTATCCAGGAGATCGAATTCAACCGGAAATTCGTGCCCATGTACCGGGAAAGCAAAGACGGAAAAACCACCATCCTGGAGCTCCATAAACTAAACGAATCCGTCGAAGCACCCGTCGTAGATCGCCCTAGCCCCCTCCCGCCTGTCTTTGGACGGCGACCTTAAGTCGGGCAACGCCCTCAACCGGGATAACGATCTCAACAAAACCTTGGAAATCACCGGAGTGGGTCCTTCGTCTTCTTCGATCCCCCGGAACTGACATCCTGCGCCCCCTCGAAATCCCTGCCTAAGCCCAATTTCCTTCCTGGGTGAAGTTTTTTAATTAACTTCCTTGCATGAAAAGACAAACTACACTGCTGGCAGCGCTCCTGCTGCTCTCTACCGCTATATTTTCCCAACAGACCGATCCCCGCCTGGCAAAAGCTTCCCGCGAAGACAAGAACGGCTGGATCTATGTCCACCTCGAAGGAAGTCCCCGCCAGATCGGCTTCCAACACGGATACCTGCTTGCAAACGAGATCGAAGACCTCATCCATGCGTTTCAGCTGTCCCTTCCGCACCTCTCCGGCAAAGACTGGGCTTTCTACCGCAATGCTGCCAGAACGATGTTTTGGAACCAGAATCGACAAGGAATACCAGGATGAGATCACCGGGATCACCGAAGGGCTCAATGCAAAAGGGAAATCATTCGATATCTATGACATCGTCGCCCTCAACGGAAATATCGAGCTTTCGCAATATTATGTTCCCTGGCTGGCGGATCAGAAGACACCCGGGGCCGGCAACAACAAAGCGCCCGGCAACTGCAGCGGATTCATCGCCACCGGCAGCTACACCGCGGACGGAAAAATTGCCATCGGGCACAACAACTGGGTCGACTATATGGGTGGCGAACGATGGAACGTCATCGCCGACATCGTCCCGCAAACCGGCAACCACCTGATCATGGATTGTATGCCCGGACTAATCCATAGCGGCGACGATTTCGTCGTAAGCGCCGCCGGCATCGTCATCACCGAAACGACCATTACCGGATTCAAAGGGTTCAACCCGCGAGGCGTTCCCGAATTTGTCCGCGCCAGGAAGGCCGCTCAATACGCCGGCAGCATCGACGACTTCGTCCGTATCATGACAACAGGAAACAATGGCGGCTATGCCAATGACTGGCTCGTCGGTGATATCAAGACCAACGAGATCGCCCGGCTCGAACTGGGACTAAAAGACCACCAGGTATGGCGGACAAAAGATGGCATCTATGTCGGCTCCAACTTCCCCAGCGATCCAAAGCTCATGAAGGAAGAGACGACCTTCAATCCCCAATCGACAGCACCAACTCTCCGAATTCCCGCCATCGGCGCTGGGACCACCTGACCAGCCAGTACAAAGGCCGCATCGACGCCGAAACCGGTAAAGATGATCGAAGGGGACAGCTATAACGAATTGACGAAAGCCAGGGAAACGAGCCGCTGCGTCATCGCAGGCCGGGTCGACACCGATCCCAAAGGTTGTCCGGAATGGAGTTGGCCACCTTACTTCCCTGGCGGCACCGTTCAGGCCAAGATCACCACCGCCGCCCTCGCCAAAGACCTGAAGTTCTGGGCGCACATGGGTAACCCGAACGGCGATAATTTCCTCGCCGCGCCGTTCTTTGCAGCACACCCGCAATATAAATGGGAAGCGCCCTACCTGCATGACATGAAGGCCTACCCGTGGACGCTTTTTGGCGCTAAGTGACACCCGCGACTCTCTTGCCCTTCCCCCACAAAAAAAAGGTAACGTAGCGGAAGGGTGCCGTACATTACCCAATTTGATGTGACAGGTTCGATGCAAATGCATTTAAGCTGTTCAGCCAGAATGTTCATGGGTTAATCACAGGAAGTGTATGCTCGATGTAGAATCGAATAAGCTCGGGTGCAATTGGAGTTACGTTCATGCAGCAAAAAATATACCAAAATGCGCTCACATTCAAAAAATTACGCGTTTCAGGACCAACTTCACAGGTCCTCCAACGTTATGATCCAGAGTTCATCCCTGGTCTTGAACATGTACGGGAAATTTTGTTCTCTTAATGATATGACGATAACTTAATTTAGTGTACGCCAATTCATATACGCCGTTTAGCATCAAAACCACCTGCCGTTTGAAAGATTTTATTGATCGTTATTACCCGAATGTATTTATGGCTGCAGCGAGGCTTACCGGTCTGTCCGATAAGGAAGAGTTGGCTAAACTGACGGAGGACGTCCTTGCCGCTCTTTGGGAAAACCGCCGCGAATTCGATTCCGAAGAAAGACCAGGCGTTTTTTTGTACCGCATCCTCCTTCAGGAAGTGATCACCTTCCTCCGTCATCGGGGGGACGAAGAACGCATCCGGATCCTTCGTGACATTGTCCTGATCGACCCGGCGCTTTATCTGTCCGGACCTCCTCCCGATCTCCCCTGACTTCCTCGCGACCTCCACAACCCATCACCTGCACCCCATCGCCGACACTACCACGCTCCCATCGATCACTTCATACGCGCCCCCGATTGCCTTACAGATAACCTCCAGTCGCTCGTAGAAGGATTGACGACCCATGGTAGCGGTTAACAAACACGAATCCGACGGCCCCCCATCAAACTGGATCGGAATCCCGTACATTTCATATAACTGACTGAATACCTTTCGGATAGGGGTTCGCTGAAAAACCAGTGCGGTATCGGACCTCTGCTCCAGCAGTTCCGGTTGTTCAACCACGGTCTTGCGCATCCTGCCCTCGTTCCGGTCATAAATCACTTCCTGGTTCGGGCCCAAAACAATACCTGCCGCCTCATTTCCACCGGCTAAATTCGCCGAAAAGTCTCCCTGCGAATAGACCGACGCGCTGCCGGTCTTAACGGCCACCACGGTTTGGACATCCATCGGAAAAGCATGCACGACAATATTTGTCCCCAGGGCCCTGGCGATCGCGTGATCCGTATAGATAAAAAATGGGGCTGTGGGGTTCTTCCGGATATCAAAGGATGCCTCGCCCACGAGGAAGACTTCCCGCCGGTTCATTTCAGGGCTCCATTCCGCCGGGAAATAGATCTGACTGCGTTTCCCGAGCCGGACGACGCTGCCGTCCGGTAAATGGAACGTCTGTTCCACGGTTGCGTCCGCGGCCTGCTCGTGGACAAACCTATGATTGGTTCGAAAGCCCGAAAGAAGATCCCGATGGAGATGCGCCTGGTAGTAAAAGAACCCGGTCACGCCAATCGTCGTAATCAACAATACCGAGACCCATACCCTGATGGACCGAAGTATTCCCCTCCAACGCCCACCGCCGGATTCCAAACCTTCCAACGGAATATAGCGGGGAGCCTCCTTCAGCCGATTCACCGCCTTTCTGGCCTCCTCATCGATTTCCCCTGCCGGCAGCGCTTCCGCATTGACGTGCAGCGCGAAGATCACTGCCTTGGCGTTTCTTACGATTTCCGCCTTTTCCGGATTGCGCCGGATCCAATTTTCCCAGAAAGCGTGTTCGGTGGAGACCTGATTCAATACCCAGTTGCGGAAAGATGTTGAAAATACCAGATCTTCCAGGCTGTTAAATTCTGAAGGCATGCGACACGGCCCTTTTACCCCGCCTCCGGACGGGAGGCCGTTCCGTTAAAATAAAGGCAAAAAGAGAAAAAATCTACTGGGTTTGCCCGAAGATTTCTTCAGTTTCTTTAGCGCATCATGCAAATGATTGTAGACAGACTGCCGGTTGATCGACATGATCTCGGCCATTTCATCTATATCGGCGTCGAAATAATATCTTAAATAGATGACCTCCTGCTGCCGTTTGCTGAGCCCGGTCAGTGCTTGCCGCATTTTTCTGGTCAATTCAGCCAGCCCCTCTTCCCGGATCATGCCTGCGTCTATGGAAGAAGTCCCATTGAAGATCGATTCGAAATTCAGCTCCTCCCAGGAGCCCGTATAGCGCGACCGCCCGATCCTCCGCGTGAGCTTTCGGCGCAGCGCCTTCAGGAGATAATATTTGACAAAGGAAGTTTCGCTGACTGTTTCGCGGTTGATCCAGAGCTCCAGGAACAAATCCTGCATACAGTCCTTGACCAGCTCCACATCCCGGGTAAACCGGGTCCCATAGCGAAATAGATCGGAATAATGCACACGGATCAGCGCGCCGAACGCATCCGCGTTCCCGCTTCGATATTCATTCCAAAGTAGGAGATCCTCACCCAGCAGATTGACAACGCTCATAGCAATCGCATGTTCTGGTCAGGAGAACAAGGTAAGAAAAAAATCACTTTCGGCTTTCATCGCGGGATACCTTTCCTGAAAAATTTTTTCACGATCAGGCTGGTAACCACACCGGCCGCCATCTTCCATAGGCTCATCCGGATATCTGTCCCGCCGGTCCATTGACTAAATAGATTCCGGATCAAATTGGCCGGTTTTAGCCGGTCGGCGATCTCGGCGACCCTGCTCCGCATATGTTGCTCATTGACATAGTTTTGGTGCTCCAGGTCGCGGATAGTCTCTCGCAATTCGTCCAAAGTTCTGATCTTGCGCAATTCTTACTATTTTAAGATTTTCCGGATTAGCATATTACTGAAGGGTTCCTTCAGCCATTGATTCCGGAACGCATAGAACAGGAGACCCAGAACCGCGTAGAACCCACCGATAATAAAGAAGCCGTAGAAACTCCTCCCCGTCCAATACCCGATCAGCAGCGCCAGCCCGGTGCTGAAGATCAGGACGACCAACCCGACTATCCCGATCAGCGCCAACCCGGATACCAGCTCGCCGGATACATCTGAAAGACTTTCAATGGCCTTTAGTTTCCATAACGTCGTCCTGGTCTCGATATAGTCGCCCGCATCGGATAACAGGATATCGATGTCTTGCTGGTGTTCCCCGGTTGCGCTCATGCGTCGACGCCTCCCCGCGCTCCATTCACCATTTGACTGAACTTTTCCTTGACCGTGCCGCCAAACTCCGAGATGGAATCCCCGATATCATTACCCTTCTCAATGATCTTCCTCCGCGTCTCCGAGCCTTTGTCCGGAGCCAACAGGATGCCTAAAGCGCCGCCAACGACCGCTCCCACCAGAAAGCCGATAATTAATTTTGAACTCATCTTGTTTGATTTTATAGGTTATAATGAAATTCCCCGCGTTCCCGCACCTATAACAACCGAAATTCCTTGCCAATCTGACTTTCAAGGGGATTGAATCAATTCACACGGGAGGATGAGAAAAAAATTCCACAATCCATTTGTATTTTATCCCGACCTTTATAGCGCCTGCGCAACCCCTTCATCACCGCCCGCACCCTGTGAGCCCGACCGACCCTAACTGCGTCTCAAGCGAAAAGCAAATGAAAACTGCCCTCCGAAAGTTTGCAATCGATCTGCGGATCCGCGTAGGTTATGGCACAGCCTTTTTCCTGCTGCTGTCCTCCTACCTGCTAACG
The DNA here is from genome assembly GCA_963846405.1 of uncultured Chitinophagaceae bacterium. GTDB lineage: Bacteria > Bacteroidota > Bacteroidia > Chitinophagales > Chitinophagaceae > Puia. Next base: position 274,975 of record CAWJVU010000005.1, read on the forward strand.
CTCTATGCCAACTCCGAGCTGCTGAAGGAGGCTATGTTAGTCGACCATTCCAACAAGATCATCATCGAGACCGAAGCGCTAGCCTCGATATCAAGGACGCCGAATCCGGCTTCCGCGGCTATCTGCTGATGAATGACCCCCGGTTCCTTTTCCCTTACCAGGAAAGCCGCCATGCCGTCGACTCGATCTACTCCGACCTGCTTGCCGAAACAACCCATGATCATGAAGAACATTCCGATCTCGCCACCCTGCGACGTCTCATCGATAAGAAATACGACGTCATGGACACCGGTCTTGCTCAAAATAACCGCCACCCGATACAATCATCGGACAGCACCCGGGTTCAGCGGTTCTTTTCTCTCGAGATCATGAATCATATCCGCACGCTCGTGAGCGAGATCCAGGCTACCGAACGCGCGCGCCTGCATACCCGGCTGGCCGGCATGTCCCGCCGTTACCATACGCTCAACAATGTCATCCTCCTCTCCCTCGGCATGGCGATCGCGATGGCCCTGCTGGGCTTCTACGCCTACTCCCACGAGAATAAGGCGCGGCGGGAAGCCAACCGGCGCGTGTCGGAATACCAGCAGGAACTTCAGGATCGGATTGGTGATCTCGACTCGGCCAACAAAGAACTGATCCGGATGCGCAGCATCGAGAAATTCGCGGCCACCGGCCGGATCGCCCGCACCATCGCCCACGAAGTACGAAACCCGCTTACCAATATCAACCTCGCGGTCGAACAGCTGCAAACCGAATTGAATGGCCTGCGCCCGGAGAACGGCGAGCGGATGCTCGAAATGATCAACCGCAACAGCATCCGGATCAACGGGCTCATCACGGACCTGCTCAACTCGACCAAGTTCACCGACCTCGTTTACACCAGGATCTCCGTCAACCATCTCCTCGACGAGACGCTCGAACTCGCACGGGACCGCATCCAGCTAAAAAATATTGTCGTCGCCAAGAACTACGTCGCAACCATCTCGACGTCTCCGTCGATGTGGAACGCATCAAGATCGCCTTCCTCAACATCATCGTCAACGCCGTCGAAGCCATGGAGCCGGGCAACGGTGTTCTCCGCCTGTCTACCTCTGCCAGAGAAGATAAATGCGTGATCCGGATCGCAGACAACGGTCCGGGTATCGCGGAGGAATCCCAAACACGCATTTTCGAACCTTTTTTTACCAATAAACCAAAGGGAACAGGGCTGGGGTTGACCAACACCCAAAACATCATTTTGAATCACAACGGTCAGATAGCCTTTGAAAGCAAAAAAGGCGAAGGCACGACCTTCACCATTCAATTAAATTTTGCGTGATTCCCCCTATTGCTGATACGCCAGTTTTTCCGCCGAGTCCGGGCTATAGAGTTTGTCGACCGCATCGTTGATCATCTTCCGGTTCAACGGCTTGGCAATGAAAAGGTCCACCCCGCCATCCTGCGCCTGCTTCCGCTCCAGCGCCCCGTCGTGCGCCGTTATCATGATGACCTTTACGTTGGGGTAGTTCTGCTTTACAAAAGGTATAAAGTCGAGGCCGAATCCATCGGGAAGGTGATTGTCGAGAACAAGCAGGGAAGGCGGCTCCGACCGCAATGCATTTACTGCGTCGGAAAGTGAATTTACAAAGCCGGTACGGAAATTACGCTGCCTGAGTATCCCGCTGAGTAAATAGCAAATATCCAGCTCGTCATCAACGATTAATACTTTTTCAATAACTGTCATGGTTTATCCGCTTATCCTGCACAATTGGGTTGATCTTTCAACTTATGACTTCATAATTGCTACAATTTTACTGCCATATACCATTTCTCCTCTCCCGGCGTCAAAACTGAACCAACCCAGCCATGAGATTTTTTTTTTCGTCCTTTTTCCTAATTATTTTGGCCGCAAACTCCACACTTTGGGGAAATTGTTCCCCAGCGTAGCCGAATCCAACCGATTTGTTAACCTGCAATAATTTGGCAAGGGTTTAGAAGACTAAGCTTGATATTTCTGTGATCAATTTCAGATTACGATTGTTAAATATTTTCCGGTAATTTTAATTTAGAAAAAGAGACTTATGAAGCGCATTCTTATCATTGACGACGATATGGACATGTGTAACTTGCTGGGCCGTTTCCTCCAAAAGAAAGGGTTCGAGACAGATGCAAGCCATAGCGGCAATAAGGGAATTGCAAAATTCAAAGAATCGAAATTCGATGTCGTCTTGTGTGATTTCCGGCTGGGCGACAAAGAAGGTCGGGAGGTATTGAAGGAGATCAAGCAGCTCGACCCCTATGCGATCGTAATTATTATTACCGGTTACTCGGATATCAAGACCGCAGTGGATGTCATTAAATCCGGAGCGTTCGACTATATCACAAAGCCCCTGATCCCGGAAGAAGTGCTCAACGTGATCGGCCGCGCGCTCCAGCAATCCCCGGAAGGCGCCGATACTCCAAGACCGGCTGCCGCTAATCCCGGCATAAGAAAAAATGGAAAACCATCCAGCGAAGATGACTTCCTTGTCGGCCAGGCCCCTGCTACCCGTGAACTCTACCGCCAGGTGCAACTCGTCGCTCCGACCAATTACAGCATTATCCTGTATGGCGAAAGCGGGACCGGTAAAGAAGTCATCGCCCGTACCATCCATCAAAACAGCGCCCGCAAGGATAAGCCGTTCGTCGCTATGGACTGCGGCACCCTGTCAAAAGAATTGGCGGGCAGCGAGCTCTTTGGTCACGTCAAAGGAGCCTTTACCGGCGCCCTCGCCGACAAGGAAGGACATTTCGAGCTCGCCAACGGGGGGACCCTCTTCCTGGATGAGGTCGGCAACCTGTCCGCAGAGATCCAGGCCTCCCTGCTGCGCGTGATCCAGGAACGGAAATTCAAACGCGTTGGCGGCGTCCGCGAAATGGACACCGACGTCCGTATCATCGTAGCCTCCAACGAGAACCTCCAGGACGCCTATCGCCGGGGCAGATTCCGCGAAGACCTCTTCCACCGCTTCAACGAGTTCTCAATCGTATTGCCGCCCGTCCGCCATCGGAAAGAAGATATTCCCGCTGTTCGCCGGATTTTTCCTCGATAAATCCAATAAAGAGCTGAACAAGACGGTCGATGGTTTCGAGCCCGATGTCATGCAGATCTTCCTCGACTATACCTGGCCGGGAAACCTGCGCGAATTCCGCAACGTCATCCGCCGGGCCGCCCTGTTGACTTCCTCCGGTCTCATTAGCCAAAGAGTGCTTCCTACCGAAATCGTCTCCAACGATAATTTTGGTCAGGCTTATCTCAGTACTCAGCCGCAGGAAACCCACGCAGCACCGGTCCATCATCATTCGATTACACATAGGGAGACCGACCTGAAGAACGCCGCGGCGCAGGCGGAGTACGACACGATTATGAATGTGCTCAAACAGGTCAACTACAATAAATCCCGTGCGGCCGAAATTTTAAAAATAGATCGCAAGACCCTTTACAACAAAATCAAAAGCTATCAGCCGTAATTCGTTATTTTGCTAAATGAAGCAATATAACTGGGGGATCATCGGCCCCGGAAAGATCGCCGCCAAATTCGCGGCCGCCCTGCGTCTTGCCGGCAACACTTCGCTCAAAGCCGTCGCGTCCCGCGACATCACCCGCGCCCGAACCTTTGCCGACACGCATGGCGCCGAACAAGTCTTCGGCAATTACGAACAATTAGCCGCCGATCCCGCCGTCGACGCCGTCTATATCTCAACTCCGCATGGCTTCCATGCCGAACATACCCGGATTTGCCTGCAGCAGGGCAAAGCCGTGCTTTGCGAAAAGCCCATGGCGCTCAACGCGACCGAAGTCACCGCCATGATCGACGCATCCTGGCGCCACAACGCCTTTCTCATGGAAGCCATGTGGACCCGCTTCCTTCCAATTACGCAATACATCACCGAGATGATCTCGGCCGGGAAGATCGGGGAGCTAAAATATGTCCGCGCGGATTTTGGCTTCCTGGCCCCCTTTCAGCCAGCGAGCCGCCTTTACGACCTCCGGCTCGGCGGCGGTTCCCTGCTCGACATCGGTATCTATCCCCTCTTCCTCTGCCTTCATCTGCTGGGTAAACCCGATGAGATCCGCGCCGCCGGTCATCTTGCGCCGACCGGGTCCGACGAAACCTGCCATGCACTGCTGAATTACAACAACGGTCGCTCCGCAGTCATCAGCTCTACCCTTGCCTGCCAGACTTCGCTCACCGCTGAGATCGCAGGTACGGCAGGCGCCATTCGCATCCCAACTCCCTGGTACAAGAACGATCGCCTCTCCTGGAATCCCGCCGGTCAGCCTGAAGAAGCGATCCGATTCGAACCGATGGTTAACGGTTTCGAGTACCAGATCCGGGAAGTCACCCGCTGCCTCGAAGCGGGCCTGATCGAAAGCCCATCGATGTCACACAACTTCAGCCTGACCATGAGCCAAACGATGGATGAGATCCGTCGCCAGATCGGCGTCCACTACGCCGGTGAATAGTTCTTCAACTCGATTATGTCCCCGATATCCCCGCTGTTCCACGCTTTATGGATGACCAGCGCAGCCCCCAACGCCGACGCCTGCGGGACCGACGCCGCGAATACGCCCACGCCCGGAAAAGCATTCGCCAGCAATTGCATATATACCTCGTTCTTCGCAAATCCGCCATCTACAAAGATTCGCTTCACACTCCGATCGGGCAACACCAACGTTGTCGACCGCACCTGCCGGTCCATAATATCCATCAACAGGGCGTGGTACGCCTGTTCGAAGGTTTTGTACTTAGTTGGGTCCTGAAATCTCCCTCCCTCCCGCAGCGTCGCCACACAATCCCGATCGAATCTCACGTCAGCCGCCACTGCGGGAGACCGATGAAAATGGTCCGCAAGCCGCCGCACCTGTTCCTCATGCTCATACCCCGCGAACAACCGGGAAGCTTTCACCGGCCGGCCCGTGTAACTCAGATAACAAAGACAATCCTGCTCCAACTCCGCCGCCGTCAGCGGCGAATCATTGAACGGATTCATCGTAATGCACCACGTCCCCGTGGAGATCAGCACCCAGGGTTCGCGAAAATTTTGCAGATAAGGGATCATCGCCGCGGAGCTGTCGTGTAACCCGACACCGAAGAAGACCCCATCTCTCTCCAACACAGTCGATGATGGGACGATCGGCGCCAGCTTTTCGATCAACCCCTCCCGGTAGACCCATTCATGATAATCCTGTTTCGCGAAATTCCAGAGATTCGTATGACAACCGATGCTGGTCATCTCCGAAACCGCCCTGCCGGTCGCCAGGTAGCTCAGATATTGCGGCAAATGCAGGGAACACCGGATGCGACCGAACAATTCCGGCCGCTCATACTTGATCCGGTACAACTGCATCCCCGAATTGAGACTGCCCAACACGGGACTGGCCGTCAGCCTGGACAGGACAACCTCCCCACCGTAAGTAGCATAGAAATTCCGCCTCAACGCTTGCGGATAAGCCTTCAGATAGTTGTATAACGGAGCCACCGGCCTGCCCATCGGCGCCGATATATACAAGACTGGCCCCATAGGCGGAGAAGTTAACCGCCCGGACTTTAAACTCGCCTTCCCCGCTCGCCATCACCTTCGCCAGCGAATCCCGCACCCACTCCGTCATCACCCCCAAATCCTCACACTCCTCACCATCTTCATCTTTCACCGAAGCGAAATTCTCCGAATGCTCGGCAACGATCCGGTACTGCTCGTCGATCAGGAATAATTTCTTATTGGTCTTCCCGATATCAAATACGGCAATTACATTCATAGGCCCGTAGCGACCCCGCTGGCGCCCCGTTCTTTTATCAGCCGTTTGCGAATCTGTTCGCTTCGATACAAGGCCAACGGGTCCAGGGCGCCGCCGGTCTGCAGCCTGGCCTCCGCCAACAACGGCCGGACATCGGTCCGGAACGCCCCTTGCAGGATCTCCTGCGCCGCGACCACATCGTTCGCCTCCTGCGCCGCCTTCAGCTGCCGGCGGTCAACCAGCAGCGCCTGCGCATAGGACAGCAGGATCGCCTCCACCGATTGCAACAAGTCCTCCAACGGGTCTTTCACATTGTGCGAAGCATCGATCATCCAACCCAGATCCCGCGCATGATCCATCCCGCGCACATCCATGCCCTCCACCAGCTCGTTGAAGATCAGGAACAGCTGGTAAGGCTTGATTGAGCCGGCCGTCAGGTCATCATCTCCATATTTGGAATCGTTAAAATGAAATCCCCCCAATTTCCCTTCCATCAGCAGCAAGGCGACAATCTGTTCGATATTGGCATTCGGCAGATGATGCCCCAGGTCGACCAGCGTAAACGCTTTCGACCCAAGCTTGGAGGTATATAGGAGGGATTGCCCCCAGTCCCCGACCGTCATGGAATAAAAATTCGGCTCGTAGGCTTTGTACTCGACAAACATTTTCCAGTCCGCAGGCAGGGCGGCATAGATCTCCTGCAAACCCTCAAGCGTATGCCGGAAGGCCTCCCTGAAGTTGAGCTGCCCCGGAAAGCAGGAACCGTCCGCCAACCAGACCGTCAGGGATTTCGACCCCAGCTCTACGCCATATCGGATCACTTCCAGGTTGTGCTCGATCGCCTGCCGCCGCACCGCCGCCCGGACATGCTGCAACGACCCGAACTTATAGCTGTGCGGCTGATCCGGTTGATCCTGGAACGTATTCGAATTCATCGCATCGAAACGCAATCCGTGCTGTGCCGCCAGCGCCCGGATGGCTCCGGCATTGCCCGGGATATCCCAGGGGATGTGCAGCGAGATCGCTCCACTGGAACGGTTCAGCGCATGCAGCAGCCCGATATCTTCGATCTTCTCTTCGAGACTGCGGGGATCACCCCCACCGGAAAAGCGCCCAAAACGTGTCCCCCCCGTCCCCAACGCCCAACTGGGGATCGCCACCTCGAATTCCATTAGCTTCCGCACCACCCACTCCGATTGCTTGGCCGTCTCCTGCACAAATTCCAGCTTCCGACGGTGGTCCGCCAGCCTGGACTTGTTGTGTGCGTCGATAATATGGTTTTCAATTTGCATAGACAAATTCAATTAATCCAAATAGAATACTTCCCTGAGCGGAACCACGACCGGCGACCCATCTGCATGCGTATCCATCAAATCCTTCATATATTCCCACCACCGCCGCATCACCGGCTGTGTCGCCAGACGATCAAGGTTTACGGGATCATCGATTTGCAGCGTAGCGAACAGCTGCAAGGTCCTCCCCTCCACGAATATCGAATACTCCCGGATGCCGGTTTCACGCAGCAACACAGCCAGCTCCGGCCAGATGGCCGCATGCCGCCGCCGGTATTCTTCCTCGCAGCCTTCATGCAGCTGCATGATAAAAGCAACCCGCATACTATTACTTTAACGTACAAACGCCATCGCCACACCCCCGTCGACGTTCAGCACATTCCCGGTCGACTTGTTCAGCAGACCCCCGACAAACGCAAAACAGGCATTGGCAATATCTTCCGGCAGAATAACCTCATTCAGCAGCGTTCGCCTGGCGTAATAGGCAGGCAGGTCGGCGACCGCCACCCCATAAGCCTTGGCCCGCCCTTCCGCCCATGCGCCCTCCCAGATCTTGCTGTCAGCAATTACCGCATCCGGGTTGACGACGTTCACCCGGATATGATCTGCCCCCAGTTCGGCGGCATTTAGCCGGCTCAGGTGAAGCTGTGCCGCCTTCGCAGACCCGTATCCCGCGTTATTGGGCCCGGAGACCAGCGCATTCTTGCTCACGATATTCAGCACATCCCCGCCGATCGCCTGCTTTCGCATGACCTCGACCCCGGCTTGCGTCACCAGGAATTGCCCTTTGACCAACACGTCATACAGCAGATCCCAATCTCTTTCCGTATGATCCTCAAGCGGCTTGGAAATGGACAGTCCCGCACAGTTCACGACGATATCGACCCCCCCGAAAGCAAGCGCCGCAGCCCGGAATGCCCCCCGGATCGTCTCCGCCTTCGTCACATCCAGCACTTCGCCGATAAAAACATCCTTCCCATATTGCTGCTGAAAAACCGCCCTCGCCGCATCCAGCCGCTGGTCATCGTTGTCATTGATCACCACGCAAGCTCCTTCATCGGCAAATTTTTTCGCGATAGCCTTGCCGATCCCTCCCGCACTGCCCGTCACGAGTGCAACGCGCCCGGACAATGTTTTGGGCTTCGGCATCCGCTGCAATTTAGCTTCTTCCAGCAGCCAGTATTCGATATTAAAAGCCTCCTGTCTGGGCAATGATGTATAGGATGAAACAGCCTCCGCCCCTTTCATCACATTGATGGCGTTGATATAAAACTCCGCCGCGACCCGGGCCGTTTGTTTGTCCTTCGAGAACGTGAACATCCCTACCCCCGGATACAGGATAACTACGGGATTCGGGTCGCGCATGGCCGGGCTATCCGGATGCTTGCAGTTTTCATAGTAATGCGCATATTGCTCCCGGTAACGTTCGAACTGCGGAGCCAGTTTCTCTTTTATCGTAGTCAGGTCCCCGAGGTCCTGATCCGGAGACAGGTCCAGCACCAGCGGGCTGATTTTGGTCCGTAGGAAATGGTCGGGACAACTGGTTCCCATCGGAGCCAGCCTCGCCAAATCGTTGGAATTGATGAACTCCAGCACCCGGTCGTCATCCGAGAAATGACCGACCATTCGAGCGTGAGCGGAACACAGCCCCCGCAGAACGGGCGCCAGTTCAGCAGCCTTTGACAGCCGGTCCGGCATCGGACTCGCCTTCAACCGTGGTCCACCAAATGCCGGGCGCTTTTTCCCCATGTGATCCTCCAGGTACTGCGCGCAACGCTCGATCACCTCCAGTGTATTGACATAGCTCTCATATGCCGTTTCCCCCCAGGTGAATAGACCATGCGAGCCAAGTATGATCCCCCGAATACCCGGATTTGCATCCAAACATTGCCGAAGCTTTAGCCCCAGGTCGAACCCCGGACGCTGCCATTCTACCCAGCCAACCTTCCCGCCGAATAGTTCCTGCGTAATCTTCCTGCCGTCTTTCGCCGCCGCAATGGCGATCGCCGCGTCCGGATGCAGGTGGTCAATATGCGCAAACGGCAGGAAACCGTGGAGCGGAGTATCGATGGATGGCGCCTTGGAATTCAGATCATAGATACAATGATTGAACAATTCCACCATTTCATCTTCGAATTCGATCCCTCTGTATACTTTTCTCAAACTCAGCAGCCGATCCATATACAACGCCGCCAGACCGCTGCGCTTCAGCGTCCCGAGGTCGCCACCGGAACCTTTCACCCACATGACTTCCGTCTCCAGCCCGGACAGCGGGTCTTTGGCCATTGCCTTACAGGAGGTATTCCCACCGCCATAATTGGTCAGCCGGAGATCGGCGCCCAGGAGATTGGAGCGGTAAATCAGCAGCGCCACCTCATCTCCTTCCATCGACGCCGCCGTTTTGTCGTCCCACAGATAGCTGACGTGCTTAAATGTTTTTGCCGTAACAGACATATTTGAACGCATTACTTTAGTGAATTTCCATATCCGACCAGCATCACCGACAACAAAATGGCGATTATCCCGGTCGTGATCGTCATTCGGGTTCGCGGACTAACCCCTTTCCATTCCTTCAGCGCAAAACCCCAGATGTTCGCCACCAGGATAATAAACGCCATGTGCAGGATCCACGAGCTCGCCCCGTTGCCGAGCCGGCTCTCCCCCATGCCGTAGAAGAAGAACTGGAGAAACCACGTCGTTCCGGCCAGCGCCGAGAAAAAATAATTATTGGCCAGTGGCGTCTTCCGGTTCGTATAGTCGCCAAATGTCCTGTTGCGGGCATTCAGGACCATACACCAAATAAAATTGGTTGTCAGGCCGCCCCATAGCAAAACGATATAGGTAACATTATTCTGATAAAGGAACTTCGTGCTGACATCCGGATGGACCTGGTGCCAAAGTTGATTTGCCGTTGCGGCAATCGAGCTCCCCGCCTCGATCCCATAGTTGAAGCAAGCGCTGAGAATACCGGATACCGTACAAATGATAAGCCCCTTTGTTAAATTGAACTCCTGCACGCTCTCCTTTTTCTTCTCCTCCGGTAATTCTTTTTCCTTCAACATCCCCGCCCGGCCGCAGATATAGATGCCCGCGAGACAAAGCGCCACTCCCGCCAGCACGATCCGGCCCCAGTGCGACGAAAGAAGATCATGAAAGGACGTCTTCCCGGCAGTCGGGTACTAAATTATAATAGATCGCCGGCACCAAAGCCCCGAATGCCGACGTAAACCCCAACAAAACAGAATTGCCCAACGACATCCCCAGGTACCGCACCCCCAAACCATACAACAATCCCCCGACCCCCCACAAGAGCCCCCAAAAGAAAGTCCACCCCAACGCCGCCGGCGCCGCCTGCCGGATGATCTCCGTAAAATGCGGCACCGTCAGCCATGCCGCCAGCGGCGGAATGATCAGCCACGAGAACAAACCCCCGACGATCCAATAACTCTCCCACGCCCATCCCCGAACCTTCTTGAACGGAATATAGAAGCTGCCCGAAGCGGCCCCACCGATAAAATGAAAGAAAATGCCGAATAGTGTTTGCATGAACGAACCGATTTTTTCAATTTACTGCGCCACCGCAAGCTTCACCGCCTGTCTCGCCAACAACCTCCACTGCCCCTTCTGCTTCATCCAGATCAACAGCACCGACAAATGCGCCTCCCCCGGTTTCCCGCCATCATTCGTCACCGCCGACAACTTATGCCTAACCCAGGCCGTATTCCCCACCACCTTCATCGTCTGATCACTCAATTCAATTGACACAAAATCCGACGCCCCGGACAACAACGCCTCCTCAAAAGCCGCCTTATCCTGGATCAACCCGCTTGAATGCCCATACGACAGCTCATCCATCGTCAATTTATCCAGCGCGGCTTTGTCCGGATCGATCAACGCTTTCCGCAACGCCTCCACTGCCGAAACAAGAGTCGGATCATCCATCTCCTGCGCAACCACGGAAGCCGCGGGAGCCACAACCCCCGCCAGCATCAGAAAAGCAACAATATCTGTCTTCATAACCTAAATTTTCACAACCTCCATCCCCAGCAACGCGCCCAGCTTCTCGATCTGCGACGCGATATGCCCCACCCCCACCGCGCAGTGATGCGCCGGACCATGACCGTTCCAGCGGTTGACAAATTCCCTCGCGCCCATCGGGAACCGGTACCGGCTATTCGTATTCCCGATATGCAGGATCGGCCCCGGCACCGACTCCCCTTCCGCAACCAACAAGAACAGCCCGCCGCCCGACCGCTCCACAACCGACAACAACGTGACCGGCCCGTTCCTGACCGACATCTCCACCGAAAGCCCGCTGCCGACCTTGCCATGATAGACCCGCGAGCGGCCGCACCTTCGTCTTCCCCTCTGCAATGGCAATATGTCCGGGCCCGTCATGCCCCATCAGTACCACATCGTCCGAAAAATCCATCGCATAGTATTCGGTGAACGATCCGCCCGCCCCGAGGCAATCCATGATCTTCATCGCCTGCGCATTCTTGATCTCATACTCGCCCGCCACCGGAATCCCCCGCGCCGTCAACAGGGAATTCCCCAGGATGATCGAACTGATCGCTTCCTCATTTTCCGGGTTACCCGTTCCTTTATAATAATACGCCAGCGATCCCAACTGATAGTCGCTCACCAACCGGTCCAGCGCCACCGACGTCATCGCCGCCTTCTCCAACTCGGCCATCCGGGCAATCTGGCTGGACATCGAACGCATCATAGGAACAGCTGCACACGCGCTTGAGCCACCTCTGTCCCGCTTACCTGCCGTCGCCTGACCGCAAGCTCCTCCACTTCGATCAGCTCGATATGACCGCCGAAAGCCGCATACTGCTGCGTCAGATCGGTATAGATATCCAGCATCCCGCTGTAATAATGTCCCATACAACCCAGCCGGTTGAATGCCATCGCATGCCTGACCTTCGCCGCTCCTACCCACTCCGCGATCTCCCGCATCACGCATCGGATCATCCCGTAGCATCCCCGTGATCGAATGAAACCGGATACCAACCCGCCGAAAGACATTGGCGATCTCCGGAACAGGGCAGGGCGAACAAAACGCCAGCCATTCCCCCGTCATCCGCGTCCGATCGGATAGTGTATTAAACGAATCATAGTCGATCGCAGCGTCCGGCGACGAGATTCAGGATGATAACAGGAACCTTCGCCCGCTGAACCACCGGCAATACAGTAGAAGACAACGCATAGGTGGAAACATAAAGGAAGATCAGGTCCACTTCACTACGGCGGAACAGGCTGCCGGCAGCCAAGGCCTTTTCTGCATTATCCACCAAACCTGCGTTGATGATACTGCGGATGTAAGGCCGCCAGCCGCTCATGGATCTCCTGCAGATAGCCCTCCAGGCGCTGTTTCAACCCGGCAAACTGATCCCAATACGTATCGAGGCCGATACCAAACAATCCGATCGTCAGCGAAGGCGTCATAGCTATGCAATCCCCAAATCTTTTTGTATCTGTTCCAGCGATTTGCCCTTGGTCTCCGGCATCACCCGCCAGATAAAGATCAGCTGCAAGAGCATCATCACGGCGAAAAAAATAAACGACCAGAAACCGCCCTGCCTGTTCACGTCTCCATTTGACAGCTCCAGGATAGAAGGGACGACCGTCGTAATGATCGCCGCCATGACCCAGTGTGTCGTACTGCCGAGCGAGCCGCCTTTCGACCGGACGGAATTGGGGAAGATCTCCGAGATAAAAACCCAGATGACCGCTCCCTGCGAAAAGGCAAAGAACACGATAAAGCCAACCAGGTAGAGGAGCAAATGACTGTTTCCGGAAAGATCCCCGCTAAACGCCCCGGCCGTCAGGGAAAGAAAAACGATCATGCCGACAGACCCGATGATCAGGAGCGTCTTCCGGCCGAATTTATCGATCACCGTCATCGCCAGCAAAGTCGACAACAGATTGGCAACACCAATGAAAATAGACTGAGAAAAGGACTGACTTTTATCATACCCCGCCAGTTGGAAGATCCGCGGCGCATAGTATAGAATGGCATTGATCCCGGATAGCTGGTTGAACATGGCCAGCAGCATGGCGCAAATAATCGGTTTGGAATACCGGCGCTGGAACAGCTTCTCCTGGTGTTCTTTCACCGAATCCCGGATGGAAGTGACGGCTGCGGCTATATTCAGCTCCCCCAGCCGCTGCAGGATCGGCTTGCGCCGCTTCCTCGTTATTTTCCAGGATCAGCCAGCGCGGGCTTTCCGGGATGCCAAATAAGAGCAGGGAGAAAAGAACCGCCGGCACAACCATAACTCCCGAGCATCCAACGCCAGGAATCGGCCAGCTGAAGCTGGTTAAACAGATAGTTGGTCAGAAAGGCCACGACGATCCCCGTCACGATCATCACCTGGAACGAACCGGCCAGACCGGCCCCGAAGACCGGCCGGCGAAATCTCCGAAATATACATCGGCGCAATGACAGAAGAAGCCCCCACCGCCAGCCCGCCGATGATCCGGAAACAAATAAAAAATCCCCATATGGAGGTAAAAGCGCATCCCAGCGCAGCAACGATAAAGAAAATGGCGATCACCTGCAAGGTCTTTTTCCGGCCATATTTCTGTGCGGGGAAGCCGGCCAGCAGCGAGCCCAGAATGGTCCCGAACAAACTCGAGGCCACCGTAAACCCCTGGGAAAGCTTATTCAGATTCCATAAATGTTCCAACGTCTGCTCTGCCCCCGAAATCACGACTGTCTCGAAACCGAACAGGAATCCGCCCAGGGCGGCGATAAAAGCAATTCGAACCGGATAGGAAAGCATGGCAAACAATTTAGTTGAATCCGAAAATACACTAATTTTAATTCGGTTTGCCATGAAATTCGAAGCCATCACGATAAAAGACATTGCCAAAGCCCTGGGCCTCTCCACCTCTACCGTTTCCCGGGCCCTCCGGGACAGCTATGAGATCAGCGCCGAAACCCGAAAACTGGTTCTGGAATATGCGGAACGTCTCAACTACCGCCCGAACCCCATCGCCCAGAGCCTGAAAGAAAAACGCAGCCGCTCCATCGGCATCGTCGTCTGCGAGATCGCCAACAATTTCTTTTCCCAGGTCATCAACGGCATCGAATCCGTCGCCTATAAAAAAGGCTATTACGTCATAATCTCCCAAAGCCACGAGTCCTTCGAACGCGAAGTCGCCAATACCCAATACCTCGCGTCCCGCTCCGTAGACGGGCTTCTCGTCTCCCTGTCCACCGAAACTACCGACCTCACCCACCTGAAAAAGCTCCATGACAAAGGGCTGCCCATCGTCTTCTTTGACCGGATCAGCGAAGAAATGGCGACGCATAAGGTCATCGCCAACAATTTCAATGGCGCTTATCAGGCCACGGAACACCTGATCCAATCCGGTTTCCGCCGGATCGCCCATCTGACCATCTCCCAACATTTGTCGATCACCAAGGAGCGCCTCGCCGGCTACAAAGCCGCCCTCGCAGATCACACATCCCATTCGATGAGTCCCTCGTAAAATATTGCCGGTATGGCGGCCTGATCGTGGGGGAAACGGAACAGGCTCTGGAAGCCCTGCTGGCACTAAAGGACCGCCCGGAAGCCATCGTTACCGCCAGCGACAAGTTGTCGACTGGCTGCCTCGCCGCCCTTGCACGAAAAAATGTGAAAGTACCCGACGAGATGGCCATCGTTGGCTTTACCAATTCCCCGGTGACAGATATCTTCCATCCGGCGCTTACCTGTATCCGCCAGCCCGCCTTCGAAATGGGCCAGGTCGCCATGGAACTGCTGATCCAGTTGATCGAAGCAAAACATCCAACGACAAAATTCGAGACCCGCGTGCTCAATACCGAACTTGCCATTCGCGCCTCCAGCCAGAAGCCCAAGCCCTGATCAGCGCCCCGAGCCGCGATGCCCCGGAGCTATCGCTAATCCAGCTGCACCCGCGTCATCTTCGGGGCAAACAGATGCATCAGCACCCACGCAAGCAGATAAGAAACCCCGCAGATCATGAAAATAAAATTATATCCCAGCGTCGCACTTTTTATCCGGGTAAAATAGTCAAGGATGCCACCCACCATCGGCTGAAAAATGATTCCGCCGACCGAACCGGCCATCCCCCCGATGCCGATGATAGAGCTGACGGCCTTTTTAGGGAACATATCAGAGGCCGTTGTAAAAATATTGGCGCTCCAGGCCTGGTGTGCGGCCGCAGCCAGACTGATAAGCGCTACGATCACCCACATATTTTGAAAATATTGCACCGTAAAGATCGGCGTCACACATAGAGCAAAAATGAACATCACCGTCTTCCGAGCCTTATATACCGGCCAGCCTTTTTTTATCAGGGCCCCCGATAAATATCCGCCGCCGATGCTGCCGATCGTAGTGGCGGAATAGATGATCGCCAGCGGCCACCCGGGTTGCTTGACATTCAGATGGAAAGTCTTGTCAAAATAGTCCGGCAGCCAGAAAAGAAAGAACCACCAGATAGGATCGGTCAGGAATTTGCCCAAAACAAACGCCCAGGTCTGCCGGACACGCAACAATTTGCCCCAGGGCACTTTTGTCCCTACTGCACTCTCCGGCTCGTCATCGCCGTGAATATAATCGAACTCCGACCGGCTCAACTTTTTCTTCCGCGTGGGAATCTCGTAGATGAACCACCAGAACAATAACCAGATAAATCCCAGGGAGCCGGTGAAAATAAATGCCAGCTGCCAGCCAAAGGCGCCCAATATCAATGGCACCATGATCGAAGCGATTACCGCCCCGATATTGGTCCCGGAGTTAAAGATCCCGGTCGCTAACGCCCTTTCTTTTTTGGGAAACCACTCCGCCACCGATTTGATCGCGGCCGGGAAATTCCCGGACTCGCCGAGGCCCAGTCCCGAACGGGCGATCGTGAAACCCAGCGTACTCCGGGCCAGCGCATGCGCCATGGCAAACACGCTCCAGATGATAATGGAGATCGAATATCCAATCTTGGTGCCCACCCGATCGATGAGCCAGCCGAATCCCAGCAGGCCAAAAGCATAGAAGAATTGGAAGATGCCGTTGATCTTCCCGAAGGTGAAATTATCCCAACCGAATACAACCGTCAGCGTAGGCTTTAGCAACCCGATCACTTGCCGGTCGATATAGTTGATTGTCGTAGCAGCAAACAATAACGCGCAGATCGTCCATCGATATCGGCCTATAGCGGAATTCGCCATGACAAGTAAGATTAGAGGTGCTCAATTTAGTCAGAAGTGCGCATTATGATCGAATTACCGCAAGTTCAGCGATCGCAACCGCATCCATATCCGTGTACGTATAGTTCTCCCCCGCCATCCCCCAGATAAACCCATAATTGCTCGTCCCGCACCCCGAATGGATCGACCAGGGCGGCGAGATCACCGCCTGCCCGTCGGCCACCACGAGATGCCGCGTCTCCTGCGGTTCACCCATAAAATGAAAGACGCGCTGTTGTTCCGGGACATCAAAATAGAAATAGGCTTCCATCCGCCGGGTATGGGTATGCGCCGGCATCGTATTCCAGACGCTGCCGCTCTTCAGGATCGTCAGCCCCATCACCAGTTGACAACTTTGGATCCCGTCGGCATGAATGTATTTATAGATGGTCCGCGCATTTGCAGTCTCCGCAGACCCGACATTCGACCGGCAACGCCTCCTGACCCGGCATCAACCGCACCGGATAGTCCGCATGCGCCGGCGCAGAAAGCAAATAGAATGCCGCCGGATGCCCCGGATGAAGACTTTCGAACTCGACCCGCTTTACGCCCCGGCCGATATACAGGCAATCCAGCTTATCCAGCTCGTATTCCGCATTTCCTGCATACACCTTGCCCCTCCCGCCGACATTGATGATCCCGATCTCCCGTCGCTGCAAAAAGAAATCCGCCTTCAATTCCGCGATGGAGTATCCAACGCCAGTCTCCGCTCCACCGGTTGCACCCCACCGATGATAACCCGGTCATAATGCGTATATACCAGCCGGACGCCATCCGCCTCCATCAACCGTTCCGTCAGAAAAGCCGCCCGCAATTCCTCCGTTGTCATCTCCCGCGCTTCCTTCGGGCTGTGACCAAATCGTATTTCCATAATATAACGAATTATCGCCCCATCCATCCCCCATCTACCGTCAGGATCGTCCCATGCACATAATCTGCAGCCGCCGACGCCAGAAATACCACCGGTCCCCGAAAATCATCCGGTTCCCCCCACCGGCCCGCCGGTATCCGGTCCAGGATCGCCTTGCTGCGCATCGGGTCCTTCCGTAAAGCCTCCGTATTGTCCGTATCGATATACCCCGGTGCGATCCCATTTACGTTGACCCCCTGCGAAGCCCATTCATTGGCAAGTGCCTTGATCAAACTTGCCACCGCGCCTTTGCTCGCTGCATAACCCGGCACATTGATCCCACCCTGGAAAGTCAGCAGACTGCAGGTGAAAATGATCTTTCCCGAACGGCGCGCCAACATCTCCTTTCCCAACTCCCGCGCCAGGATGAACGCAGCGTCCAGGTTGATCGACAACACGCGATCCCAATTTTCATCCGAATGCTCTGCTGCCGGTTGCCGAAGGATCATCCCCGCATTGTTGACCAGGATATCCACCGGCCTTCCCGAAGCCCGCACTGCCGCGACCAACGCATACACCGACGCCCGATCCGTCAGGTCCGCCGCATACGCCGCGAATTCCCTCCCTGTCGTCCGGATCTCCTTTTCTACTTCACTACCCGCCGCCAGCGAAGCAGACACCCCGATGATATCCGCTCCCGCCTCCGCTAACGCCAGCGCCATAGATCGGCCGATACCCCTGCTACAACCGGTTACCAACGCCGTCTTCCCATGCAAACTAAACAGATTACGCATACGACCAGATATTATTTACGGAATAACCAAGCGAAGCGGAGGTTAGGATCGAAGAGGACCGGGCCCGCGAAGGGCCCGAACGAGCCGGACCGTGGCGAAGCAGGTCCGGCGAAGTCCTAAGCAGGTCCGACGAAGGTCGGCACGATTAGCCAAACCGCTCCACCGCAAAAGGAGTGATATCCATGCTCGGCCGCAACTCATCCACGATCTCCCCCACCAGTTTCCCCGTCCCCGCCCCGAGACTCAACCCCAGCATCGAATGCCCCGTCGCCACCACCACGTTTGAATATTTCCGGATCCGACCGATATAGGGCAGCCCATCCGCCGAACATGGCCGGTATCCATACCAGATCTTCTCCACCGGCGGCATCGGCACATCGAAATCCGGATAGAACCGCTTCACCGCATTCAGGATACCCCGCACCCGGGAATAACGGGGAGGGGTAGAAGTAGCCGTGATCTCCATCGTGCCGCCAAAACGTATTTTGTTGCCATCCATCGGCGTAATCGCCGTTCTCCCTTCCACCAGGATCGCGGGATAGTTCACCCGATAGGGCGAATCCTCCAGCGTCACCGAATAACCCCTCCCCGGGACCAACGGCACCTTCGCTCCCAACAAGGCGGCTATCTCCCTGCTCCATGATCCGGTTGCAAGCACGACAACGTCCGCCTCATGAACCCCCACCGGGGTCACCACCCGGCTCACGACCCCGCGGCCCGTTTCGAATCGAAGCACTTCCTCACCCGGCAACAGCCGCACCCCTGAAGTCCTTCAACGCCTGAAGCAGCCCGTGCATCAGCTTGTTGGGATAGAGGTGCGCATCGCAACGAAACAGGATCGCCCCAACTCCGTTGACCCGCGTATGCGGTTCCAGCGCCTGAAGCCCCGCATGGTCCAGCCAGTCGGCATCCAGCCCCAACGCATGCGCCCGCTCCACCGTATGACGCGCATGGTCCGCCGAAGCTTCCGTCAGACAGATCTCCAGCAAACCCTTGTGCCGATAGGCAAAATCAACCATGGGCCACTCATTTTCATATTCATGCTGGCTCAGCAAGGCAATATCCCGTAAGGGGACCGCCGACTGCCTGACATGTTCCGGCGTGGCGCTCTTCATGAATTTCAGACCCCAATCGAACAGCGACCGGCTCAGCCGGGGCTGAACATAGAACGGACTTTGCGAATTCAACATCCATTTCAATCCCTGCCGGACGATTCCTGGGGTCGCGAGCGGGATAAAATGGCTGGGACAGACATACCCGCAGTTCCCATAGGAGCAATTGTCCATAAAATCAGACTTATCCAATACACTAACGTGATGTCCAGCTTTTCGCAGATAATAGGCGCTACTTAGCCCAATGATCCCGCCGCCAACGACGATGACGTTTTTTCCCATGCGGCAAAGGTACGTTGCCCGGCCAACCATATTTTAACCGGTTTTTATTGGATATTAATTGCCCGCTGCTAATATCCGCAAATGGCGTAATTTCATGTCGGGGTCGTCCATTCCGACCCGCGAAGTCTACAAATTCGTCGTGATGAAAGTATTGCAGTTTACCATCCCCGTCCCACGCGACCATACGGTCATCGTTCAAAAAGACATCCTGCCTTATTTTTATCCCCATTTGCACCGCCATGAGGAAATCCAGCTCACCTGGATCCAACAAGGTGAAGGCACCCTTGTCACAGAAAATAATATGTACGCTTTTCGCAGCGGCGAGATCTACTGGCTGGGGGTCAACATGCCCCATGTATTTAAGAGTGATCCTTCCTATTTTGTGCCCTCGAGCCGGAAAAAAATCCGAACCCTCAACATTTTCTTCAATTCCAAAGGTCAGCTGGATTCTTTTTTCGATCTGCCCGAAATAAAGAATGTAAAAGCCTTCCTCCAAAACAGGCAATCCGGGTTCAAGGTCCCGGCACAGCACGTTGACGAGATTGCAAAAAAAATGCTGCGCATCGAACATTCGACCGGCATCGATCAGCTCGTTCACTTTATCGAGCTCCTCAAACTCCTGAGCTCGTTCCAGGAACTGACACCCCTCTCGGATCGCACCCATCCCGTCGCCTACAGCGAGCACGAAGGCATCCGCATCGGCGCCATCTATAACTATATCATGCAGCAATTCGACAAACCGATCTCCCTCGAAGACGTCGCCCGCCAGGCACACATGACCCCGCAGGCTTTCTGCCGGTACTTTAAGAAACATACTCTCCACACGTTTGTGAGCTTCCTCAACAAGGTCCGCATCAACGAGGCGTGTAAACGCCTCACAGACGGTCAGTACGAAAGTATCTCCACCGTTGCGTACAACTGCGGCTTTAACAGCATCACCAACTTTAATCGGGTATTCAAGACCGTCACCGGCAAATCGCCAAGCGGGTACGTCGAAAGCTATTCGCAAAGCGTTGCTGTCACCGAATAGACCCGCCGGTCCTCAGTTCATCAGTCCCTGACCATCCTGATCACTCCCGATACCGGCCCCACACTATTGTGCGGCGACTTCGCAACAAACTTCACCACCACGCTCTTCTTCCCCCGAACCAGTCCATCCGGCACCGGATATAAGATCTCGTAATATTTACTTTGCTTAAAGGTCCCCAGACTTTGCGTCGCGATCGTCTGCCCATCTACCTGGATATCGAATATCCTGCCCCGATGATCATCCCCCCAATAGTCACAAACCAGCATATTGGCCGCTGACCCATCCACTTTCATCACAAACGAAAAATACCCTCCATCCTCCGCCGAACGCCATTGCCGTCCATGCGCCTCCCCACCCTGCAAATTCTCCCCGGTAAACGAGTGGTCCCGCTCCGGCTGCATCTCGCCAAGCCGCAAGCCATCAATCGTCCGGCCTTCCATCTCCTGAGCCCGGACCCGTTCCGCCTGATATTTCTCTTGTTGCGCCGCCCAGCTCTGCGCCGAGAACATATCCCAGTAAACACTGTAATATTCATTCTCTGTCCGGTTAAACGGGATCAGGGTTATCTCTCCCGGCTGGGCGGTGCCTACCGTCCGGAATACCAGCGAATCTCGCGGAAGTCCCGTTACCCGCTGCATCCAACGGTTCGGGTCGGCAATCGACGAAACCAGCACCGGTATCCCGCTCACGGGGTCCGGCTCGCGGACACCCAATTCCCCCGCCAGCAACACCGGTCCATAGAAAAGTGCTACCCGTGATTCATTGTCGGGCATCGGTTCCGAATGAAGGTCCTCCGGCAATTCAATGACCACCCGATCTCCTAACCGCCATGTCCGACGAATCGCCAGGTATCCGTCCTCGCCGACCGTCAACCGCTTTTGGAGCATCCCATTTACCCGTACCCGCACGCCCTTGCCCGCCCAATACGGTTTCCTAACCCGAAGGACCCACCGCGAACCGGCCCGCGCCGCCCTCACCGTCAGCACGACCCGATCTCCCGCCGGAATTTCCGACCGCTGCTCGATCCGAACACCCTTTTCCTTCCAATCCAGCCGCGAAGAAATAAAAAGATTGACATACAAAGACCCATCCGCACCCCGCGAATAAATCCCCTCCCCATACTTGACATGATTTTCCATCCCCGATCCCACACAGCAGGTGAACGTATTAAAGGAGTCACTGTATTCCTTGTGCCCGCCCATCCGGAGCGGTACGAAGTAGCACATCATGCCGTCCCGATGATCCTGTGACGCCAGGATATGATTGTACAAGGCCCGCTCATAATAATCCATCAACGCCGCCGACGGATGCCAGGCAAACAGATGCCGCGTCAGCTTCAGCATGTTGTACGTATTGCAGGTCTCGGTCGTATTGTCCGTCAACTCGTCGTTCAGCTTTCCCGGCCGGCCCAGGTATTCATAGTCGCTGTTGCCCCCGGTTGCATAGGAATGCTCGCTTACCACGATGGACCAAAACGATTCCGCAATGCGTTTGTCCCGCTCATCCGCCGTCAGTTCATATCGCCTCGCACACCCGATAACTTTCGGGATCTGGGTATTCGAGTGTTTGCCCGCCAGATCGTCCAGTCCAAGCGCCAGCGAATCCAGGATCCGCCTATCATAGAAGTCGAAGGACAGGGTGAGATATTTTTTGTCGCCGGTAATCGCAAACGTGTTCGCCAGCACCTCATTCATCCCGCCATACTCGCAAGCCAGCATCCGTTGCCGGACCGAATCGCTCAACCCGCCTGCGATCGTACCCGCCCAATCCGCCATCCGCCGCTCTATCTGCAGCGCCTTCGCGCTCCCGGCATACAGATATGCATCCAGCAGCCCCGCCATGATCTTGTGTACCGTATACCAGGGCGACCACGCGCCATTCAAATCGAACCCATGCGACCGGATTTTCCCGGCCCCAACTTCTGCCCAAACCGTGTCCTCCCGCGGAATAGCACCGATATAGCCAGAACCTCTGGTTTTCTGGCAAAGCTCCAGTTCGCCGACAATATAATTGACCCGGTCCCTGAACCGCGTATCCTGCGTCGCCGCATATTCCATCGAACAGGCCGACAGATAATGCCCCAGCGTATGCCCGGCCAGCCCCGACGACTCCCAGCCCCCATATTTTTCGGCCTTCGGTTTCAGACCCGCATGAGCCCTGAACTCCGACAACAACCGGTCCGGGTCGATCACCAGCAGATACCGCGCGTCCGCCTCCATCGCCTTTTTGAACGGCCCGTCCAGTAACCGGACATCCTTAACCGAAAAAGGATAAGCCCTGATCGACACAACCGGTTTAACTTTCATGTCGCCCCCGCCGTATTCCGGCACATACGACTGTCCGGGTACGTTTCCCGCAAGGATTAAAAAAAATATTGTCAGCCGCGCCCTCATCTCCCTCCTCCCGGACAATGTTCGCGCAAATACGCCGTGAATAAATGCGATAAATGCAGCGACGTCCCCACGCCTTCATTGATGGCATGGGTCCGGTTGGGATAGACCATCACCTGAAATTGTTTGTCGTCTTTCACCAGCTCATTGATCAGCATCTCGGTCCCCTGGTAGTGGACATTATCATCCCCCGTTCCATGAACCACCAGCAGATTGCCCCGCAGATTCTTTGCATAGTACAACGGCGAACCCTTTACAAAATCGTCCCGGTTCTCCTGCGGGAAGCCCCATATACCGCTCCTGGTAAATATTGTCGTACAACAACTCGTTGGCGACAGGAGCGATTGAAATTCCTGTTTTGTAGATATCGGGATACTGAAACATAAGATTCAGCGTCGCCGAACCGCCCCCGCTCCAGCCCCACACCGCGATCCTGCTGCTGTCCACAAAAGGCCACTGCAAGATCTTCTTCGCTGCCATCCCCTGATCCCGGATATTGATGATCCCGACCTTTCGGTAGATACATTTACGCCAGGCGGCCCCCTTCGGCGCCGGCGTTCCCCGTCCATCGAGGCTGATCTGGATATACCCATCGGCCGCAATGTCGCCCGCATACTCCCGCGTACCCGCTGCGCCGGCCGCATCCCTCACCGTAGTGGCAGCAGGCTCCGTATAGACATAGAACAGGACCGGGTATTTTTTTGTGCTGTCAAAATCCTTTGGCAGGATCATCCAACCGTCCATCGTCACCCCGTCATCCGTCGTCAGCTGGAACATCGAGACCGGGTACTGCATCCTGCCTCCTGCCCGGCCTCCCGAGGCTTCATTCGTTTTGATCGTTTTATGCGCCGGAAGGCTCACCCATTCGGAAACCGACTCATACAAGTGATTGGAAAAATTATGCGTGGCATAAAACCCACCAGGCGAGATACTATAGGAATGCGTCCCTTTCTCCGAAGCCGGCGATACCGGTTCCAGCTTTCCTTTCCCATCCAGCGTCATTCGATAGAGATATTGCTGGGTGGCATTGTCCGGCGACGCCATGAAGTAAACGTACTTTTCATCGATCGACCGGATCGTGATGATATCATAGTTGCCCTTTGTCAGCAGCGTTTCTTTCTTCCCGTCTCTGCTGATGCGATACAGATGCCTCCAGCCGTCTTTTTCGGATACCCAAAGGAAATCCTTCCCCCCGTTCGCCCACTCCCATCCTGTCGGGTCGTCGCTCCAGCGGGCTTTCACATCGATCCACGCGCTATCCGTCTCCTCATAGATCGGCGTCGCGTCTCCCGTCGCCGCATTGCAGATAAAGACCTTTGCGTCATCCTGCTTGCGGTTAAGCTGCTCGAGCACCACCTCACTGCTATTATCCGCCCATTCCATCCTTGGGATATAATGCTGCCGGCTGTCGCCCGGCACCTGCATCCAGATTGTTTTGGGCGTCGTCATACCCTGACCCGCCGTCGTACCGGGCCCCTCCGCGAGGTGCACAACCCCCACGCGGCAGGCCGACGGATCCTCACCGGCCTTGGGATATTCCACCGGGACCGTGAAAGAGTAAAGGGAATCGGTATTGTCGATCAGCAGGAAATTGCGAATACCCGTCGCATCGATCTGCCAGTAAGCGATGCTTTTACTGTCCGGGCTCCAGCGGAATCCGTCCCGGCAGCTGAATTCTTCTTCGTAAGCCCAGTCGAATGTCCCGTTGATCATTCGGAAAGCACCGTCATTGGTCAATGGAGTGATCGTCCCCGAACCAAGGTCCTCCACATACAGATTATGCTCGCTGCTATAAGCCGCCTTGGCGCCATCGGGTGAGAGCTTGGCAAACATCAGCGAAGATGCCGGCCTGCCGGCACCCAACTGCTTCAGGCTATGCGCAGTCAGATCCAGCACCCAGTAATCACCCCGGGTATTGAGCCGCCATACCTTTTTACTGTTGGTAAACAGCAACCATTTCTTTTCGTCGTCGCTGCAGGAGAAAGCCTGAACCGCAATCGGCTGATCCCGGCCGGCAGGCGTTAGCTGGGCCGCGTCCGCAATGACGACACGCGTAAAGGACGGCAGGTCATAACGCACCAACGAATTGCTTTCCACGGCATAGTATCCCTTTCCATCCTTCGCCCATTTCACCCCGCCGCCCCGCTGCGCGTCAAGACCCGATGCGCAAACCAGAATAACCAGAACCAAAATAACTGATCGCATAGACTATTTTTTACCCGTTGAATCAACCCCAATGTAGTACATTTTTTGAATGCTGTCGGCCGCAAACAACGCTGCCTGGCCGGTCGCAAATCCGGTGCTCTTCCATTGATCCGTCGGCTGGAGCCGTATCTTCGCCCGGCCACCGGCCAGCACCAGCGGCAAATTGAAACCGGCCACACAGTTCGTATACCGGTACGAAACCGTCTTCCCGTCGTCACTAAAGGAATATTCGAAGACCGGGATCTGCGTTGTCCGCAAATACTGATCGAAGACTTTCTGATAGTCAAAACCCGCATGTTCGGACAGATAGTGCTCGATCTGCCGGGTTGTCACGGTCTGGTGATAAAAGTCGCGGTTCATCCCGCGCAGGATCTGCCGGAACAGGGAGTCATTGTCGATACTGTGCCGGATCGAGTGTAGCATGTTGGCGGCCTTCGGATACATATCGCCGCTCCCTTCTTCATTGATATCATACCGCGGGATGATCGGACGATCGTTGCGGATGCCCCGCCGGATGCCATAATTGTAGGCGTTCCCCGCCTCCCGGCCGTACATAAAGTCCACAAAGAGCGTCTCGCTGTAGTTGGTATAACCCTCATGAATATACATATCCGCAAGGTCCTTGGAAGTCAGATTGTTGCCAAACCATTCATGACCGCTCTCGTGCACCACGATGAAATCCCATTTCTTTCCCCAACCCGTACCCGAACCGTCCCGGCCCCGATAGCCGAACGCATAGTAATTGCCGTAGGCCACCGCGCTTTGATGCTCCATCCCCGGATGCTGCACATCTACCAGCTTGTACCCGTCCTCATAGAAGGGATAGGGCCCAAACCAATATTCGTGGCTATGCAGCATGTTATGCACCTGCTCCGGCAGGTAGGCCTTCGCCCGTTCCAGGTTGTAATCCAGCACCCAATAGTCGAGATCGAGCGGTCCCTTCTCGCCGGAAAAATCTTCGTGAAAATGCACATACTTTCCGATATAGGGAATAATGCAATAATTGCTGATCGGATTGACGACCGCCCATTTGGTCGTTGCTGTTCCATCGCCGTTCTCTTTCCGGAAAACCTGACGGCCGTTCGATACCACTACAAGGGTGTCGGGTGCGATCACCGTCAGGGAAGCCCCCTTGTCCGGTTCGTCGCTTTGGTGATCCTTGCAGGGATACCATAACGAGGCCCCCATCCCCTGACAGGTAACCGTCATCCAGGGTCGGCCAAGCGAATCTTTCGTCCAGGTCCACCCGCCGCTCCAGGGCGGCCTTACACTCTCATGCGGCGTCCCCGAGAAATAGACCAGCACCGTATTCACATCCCCCACCGTCTGCTGCGGCGTCTTCACATGCCAGGCATTGCCTTCCTGTGTAAATTCCAGCCGCCCATGGCCGTTGTATACGATGCTGTCAATATGCAGGGGAGCCTGAAGATCCAGTTGCATCGCCGGCTGAGCCTTGCTGATCACTTTATAGGTAATCAGGTCACTGCCCACCGTCGATTTGAGAAGATAATCGGGCCGTATGGTGATATCATACCGCTGGACGTCCCACCACGTCCGCTCCGGAGTAAGACTACCACGCAGGGTGTCGGCATGCGTAGGAATAGCGGCCGGCGACTGCGCCGGACAGATAGCTGGCGCCAAAAGACCGAACATAAATGCCGATCGAATAAAAAGAAGGAGCAATTTTCTCATAAGGGGGTAATTTACCCCCGGGTAATGGGATATCCTTCTTCTTTTTTAATCTTTTTTGCACGGAAATTACCCGCGCCACCCCCTAAAGGGACTGCAGCAATTGCTCAGGCGTTATACCCAAACCCCTCGCCAAGCCGAGGATCGTAGTAAAGTGGATATTAACTTCCCCGGCTTCTATCCGGACGAGCTGGCGGCGGTCCAATCCGGCCCGCAAGGCCAGATCACGCACACTTAGATTTCTTTCTTCACGCATTACAGCAAGGAGCTGCCCAAACCTGCGTAGGGATTTTTCGTTCCTCTCCATGAATCACAATTTGTTCTTGTTAATTGAATTACATGGCGGAACAGCAATGGACGAAGTAGCCGGTCTTTCAGATTTACGGGGAAGACCGACGATTAACTACCGCGGAAGGGTGGTCCCGGCCTATTCCGGCTCGTACTCCAGCAGGGTCGATGGATGCGTTTCAAGTGCCGTTGCGAGCTGGAGCAGCGTTGTAAAGGTGATATTGATCATCCCCTTTTCGATTTTTGCGATCTTGCTGTTATCGATGCTGCAGGCGTAGGACATCTCCCGAAGGCTAAGCCCCTTCTCTTTCCGAAGTCTTCTTAAATTCTCACCGAATTTCTTTAATACCTTTTTATCTGCCGGGGTAATCATTATGCATTCTTCTAAGCGGGGCCTAAGTTGGCCGATTTTTTCAAAATCGATGTGGCCTTATAAGCCCGCATCTTTGATTAAAATTCATCGCCTCTACCTGTACAGGATTCATATCCCTACATGTAGCGGTCATAGATATGATTTCCGATCACATCCACCATCACCGCACATTTTGGGGAATCCGTTTCCCACTCGGTCCCCCTCCTTCGGATCAAACCACAATATACACGATTCAGAAAAACCTGGAACGAAATGGGCAGCCCGTGTTGCAGCCCCGTATGTAACGGCCTGATCTGACCGTTGTATTGTTTTCCGTCATAGCGGAAGTTGATCGGGAATTGGTTGAACATAGCGGAACAGTATTATAACTATCCACTACGAATTTTTGTGCCAACCTTTTTACGATGCCCTACCCGATCCTCGGAAAATCGATCCCCGTTATCTTCCGGTACAGATCAACGGCATATAGATCGGTCATCCCCGCGATAAAGTCAACTACCGCCTGAATATCCCGATACAAACTATCCCGTCCCCCCGAAATCACAAATTGTTTGGAAATCAACTGTCTTAATTTTTGCGATTTGGTCGAATCGGGTAGAAGCAGCGCGCCGATAAATTCCCGCAGCATCCCCCCGATCACGTTATATCCCGCAATTTCGATCTCCACTACGGACCGGTGATTGTAGATATGCTCCACCGAAAAAGCATCGATCCGCCGGATCAATTCCAACTCCCGCTCCGGCAGATAACCGATCAGCGCTTTCGCCAACTCGCCCTTTAGCAGTTCCTCTTCCCTCGCCATGAAAATATCCCTCACCCTAAAAATCAGCAGATTGATTAGCTTGGCCCGCAGGAACTGGACTTTCTGATTGTCATCATTGATGGCATCCAGCACTGCCTCCACCCGCACCCGCGCATCATAACCTTCCTCTTTGTCAAAAAAAGACAGAAAAAGCTCGCGGATCGTCTCGAGAGAAATGATTTTTAGCCGGTGTGCATCTTCAAAATCGATGACCCGGTAGCAGATATCGTCAGCCGCCTCCACGAGATAAACAAAGGGATGCCGCGCATAGACATTCGCATCGGGACTGAGCCGGGGGATTCCCAACTCCCCGGCGATCGCCTGATAGGTACCGATCTCCGAATCGAAGAACCCGGTTTTCTTCGTGACCAGCCGCTGTTTGTTGAACCCATTCAACGAGTCGGTAGGGTATTTCACGATCGATGCCAGGGTCACATAAGTAAGCCGGAATCCGCCTCCCGACGGTTCATTGAACGCGTGCGTCAGCGTTCGGAAGGCATTCGCGTTGCCTTCGAACCGAAGGAAATCTTGTTGCTGATTCGGCGTCAGCTCCCCCATGAATCTCGCCTTCCCCTCCCCTTCCAGCTCACGGAAGAAATTTCGGATGGCATCTTCCCCGGAATGACCCATAGGTGGATTTCCAATATCATGCGCCAGACAAGCCGCTGCAATCACCGACGGCAACTCGTATCTGTAAAACTCCCTGAATCCCTCGCCCTCCGCAGGATACCGATCCGCCAAAGCATCCCCCACCGCTTTACCAAGCGACCGGCCGACCGACGCCACCTCCAGGCTATGTGTTAGCCGGTTGTGCACGAAAACCGGCCCGGGCAACGGAAATACCTGCGTCTTGTTTTGGAGGCGGCGAAATGCAGATGAAAATATGATCCGGTCATAATCCCGCAGGAACGAGGTTCGCACCACACCCCCATCCTCCGCCCTACCCGAACTTCCACCCATCGAACCCGCCCCCACGCCCGTTCGCCCCGCACTTCCCCCCGTCCTCACCGGACCTCCCCCCGTCCTCACCGAACTTCCCCCCGTCCTCACCGGACTGTATAATTGTTGCCAATTCATAATGCCGGAATGATTGTTTTCAGGTCCCTGACAAGACTATCCGTAAAGATATCCCCACCCGCCGGCCAAAGATGAACCGCATCGAAAAACAACGAGTCGCTGTCCCTCACCGCCCGGTAATGATTAAGAAATATCCCCCCATTCGCCTCCACGATGGAATCGCATTGCTCAAAATGCCGCAGGACCTTCGCCCGGATTGCATCATCGGCCAGGTCGGTCGCCCGGATCGGACACTGTACGAAGATCATTTTGATGTTTTGCCCGCGCAGCCAACGGCCAATCGAATCGAGCGCGGCATAGTGTATGTTCTGAAAGCGCGTGTCGAACGATACCTGTCCCGCAAAGGCATCCGGGTCGTCAACAAGCCGACGTCTCATCAACTCCTGGTTGTATGTCTTAACCCCCTCCCCCCAGGGATCGAAATTCAGCCACGTGACCTTTAACTTCCGATAAACGATCTGATGGATCGAATGATACTCCAACAAATAAAACAATTCGGGTACATATCGCCGGACAAACGGATTGGCATCCGCATAATCGCGATAGGTCGAATCTTCTTTTCGGCAAAAATCGCCCACATTGCTCCCCAACA
Organism: uncultured Chitinophagaceae bacterium; assembly: GCA_963846405.1. Lineage (GTDB taxonomy): Bacteria > Bacteroidota > Bacteroidia > Chitinophagales > Chitinophagaceae > Puia. Next base: position 304,735 of record CAWJVU010000005.1, read on the forward strand.
AAATGTATTTCGGGTGGTATTCGCGGACCATCGAGCGAACAACCATCACCGAACTGGCGACATTCAAAAGCGGGGAACTGATGTTGTAGTAAGCGATGGGAAGATTGCGGACCATCTGGGCGGACCGGATCCCATAAAGGGCGGTGGATGAGCCGACCACGACAAATTTTGGCTGGACCTCCGGATGCCGGTGCAACCAGGAAATTTTGCGATCGAAAAGCGTCGAGTCCGTGACAACAGGCAAAAAGCCCGCCCGGTATAAGCCCTCGAATCCAACGAGGATCAATATGCCGTATAGCGCCGTTTTGCCGATAAATTTTTTCATTGGCCGGTGGATTAGAAATTGAGATAAATGAAATCAGCGTTCCTGGTCGGCCCAAAGGTAAGGATCACCAGGATCAGCGCGCAATAGATCAGGGCTCTGACGCCCCTCCGCCGGATTCCGTCGATTTGGAGCGCGTGCATCTTGTCCTGTTGCAGCCACTCCACAACGAACATAACCCCGATACTGCCCATCATGGCCGCCATATTGACCTTCTCGAATACAGGAAACCGCGAGAAGAGCGACGGCGATATCATCCTGCGGTAATAATCAAGGGCATCCCCAAGCGTGTCCGCCCGGAACAGGACAAACGTCAGCATGACCAATAGAAATGTCCACAACATCGCGAATGCTCCACGCTTTTTGTTGACCGTCCCGCGCAGGATCAGGGGAATATAATAACACCCATGAAGGAATCCAAACAGGACAAACGTCCACCTCGGCCCATGCCACGCGCCGATCGCAATGAAGTTGATCAGCGTAGCCAGAACGACGCCCCAGCGATCGAGACCCCTGAAACGGATCGCCAGCGGCGTAAAGACATAGTCTGTCATCCAACTTGTAAGCGTGATATGCCACCGCCGCCAGAATTCCGCGATATTGCGCGCGAAAAAAGGGTAGTTGAAATTTGGGCTGATATCGAATCCCAGCAGCCTCGACATCCCGATCGCCATGTCCGAATAGCTGGAGAAATCTGCATAGATCCGGATCGTAAAAACAAACACGCCAAACAGCAGCTCGCTGGCGGGCAACGTTTGGTACCGCCCAAAAATGTCATCCGAGAATACGGCCGCATTATCCGCAATCACCACTTTCTTAAACAAGCCCCAGAGGATCTGGCGCATCCCGTCGGTTGCGGGGCCATATTCAAACCGTCGCCGGATCTTTAGCTGCGGGATCAGACGGCCGGGCCGGTCGATAGGTCCTGAGGTAATGCAGGGAAAAAACGCCACATAGGAAAAGAAGACGACCCAGTCCCTTTCCGGTTCGATCTTCCCCTTCCGGATATCCAGCAGATAGCTGAGTGTCTTGAACGTATAGAAGCTGATCCCCAACGGCAGGAGCGGATTGAAATATTTGAAATACAAAAGACAGCCCAACCCCTGCAACAAACCAACCGCCACCAGCGCCCGCTGGTGTCCATCCCGGTCGGTCCGGCCCATTAGCAGACCCAGGATAAAATTCAGGAGCGAGCTGCCGGCCAGCAGGAGCAAAAACCGCCAGTCCCACCAGGCATAGAAGAAATAACTACCGGCGAGCACGAGAATGTTTTGCGCCATCACCCGCCGGTCGAAAAGAAACCAATACAAAAAGAAAAATACAACGAAGAAGAGCAAGAAAGGCAGCGAAAGAAAAAGCATTAAACTGGTTTTTTGCTAAGCAATTCGATCATCCCATAACCGACGGACAAAAAGGCGACCGCCCGACCGTCAAACAATACCGCCGCCTTAGGCCCCGAGATCAGCTTCGCCCCTTCTCCCACCAACCGGTCGATCTCGGCCCCCATGTCCGCGACCTCGAAACACAGGTGGTACAGGCCAATATTTCTTTTCACCAACGTTTCAACCTGCCGCCCCGCGACCAACTCGATCCGGGTGCCGTCTCCTAAGGTCAGCATGACCACTTGGGCATCCTGCTCCGGGTCGTTTACGACGGGCGTCCGCGAAACAATTTCATGGATCCGGGAAATTTCTTCGATTTCTTCATCGATATTCCGGCAGGCCACGCCGATATGATGTAATTGCATGTTTCACTAGTTGACTTTAGCGACGATGGAGTCGAGCATCTCACCGACGTTACTCCAGCGCTGTATTTCCCGCGAGCCAAACCGGACGCGAAGCCGCCGCTCCACGGCCACAACCAACTGGACATGAGTCAACGAATCCCAATTCGCAACATCCGCGGCGGTCGTCTTCTCCTCCAATACGATCGTTTCGTCTCCCAATATCTCCCGGAAGACCGAAGTCACCACAGCAAGAATTTCGGCTCTGTTCATTTAGATCCCCCGGGCTGCGCCCGGAATATTTTTTTATTCTATCCGATGTATCGCCGTCACCCGCTCCTCATAAGCCTCCAGATCCAGCACCCACCCTCCGCGTTCTTCGCGGAAACCAAGCGATGGATAATGGTCGCGCACCATTCCGTTCCTGGCCGTCGGTAAAAATTCTCCCCTAAGATACCTGAACCCATTATTCCGGGCAAAACGGGCAACCATATTCAGGGTAAAATTCTCCATACCACGTCGCAATACGCGGCAACTCATAAACCAACTGTCGATGAATAGCGCTTCCTCCGAATCTTTCCTCAGGATAACAACGCAAATGATCCCGTTATCGCCAAACTTGTCTTCCAGGGTGAACGAGAAGGTAAACAGCGCCGGAGATCCGGCCATCTGGCTGATCTCTGCGTCGGTATAACGAACGGTTCGCAGGTTGAATTGGTTGCTTCGTTGGGATAGTTGCGCCACGCGGGGTCCATTGAACCCATTGAACGGCTCTACCCGCGAACCCATATTGAGGCTGGCAAGATAGGCGGCTTCATCGGCATACGAAAGCCGCTCCACATTCCGTTCCCGCTCCTTCCGGTACAACCTCGTCCTTTCGGCATCCTCCGCCGACAGGGAAACCGTCTCGAACAGGTGCAACGGGTACAAAAACTCCAGGAACTCAGCCGGATCATCGGGCAGTTCCGGAACCAGGACCTCCGTCAGCGCTTCACGTACCATATTCCGTTCGAATGGATTGTCGTCCAGGAAGACTATGGAATCCAGCCCTATGTTCAACATCGCGCCGATCTGCCGGATATTGTCCACTTTGTTATCCCAGTTCGCAACAAAGACCGCAAAATCTTCTATCCGAAGCACCATATCGGGATGAGATTCGAAAGGCTGCCTGGCGACGGCCTCCTCATTCTTGCTGCATACTGCCAGGAGTATCCCCCGCTGCCGGAGTTTCAGGGCCCAGTATTGGAAATCGGTGAAGGCTTTGCCGATCCCAAGCGCACCAATTTCTATTCGCTCAGGCCCATCATCCCCGATCACGCCGCCCCATAACGTATTATCAAGATCAAGCACCAGGCATTTCCTCACCCGCCCTTGTAACGCTCCGATCAGGCGGACCATAGCCACTGCTACCGCCGGCAACACCTCGATACTGATGTCCATATCCGTATTGACATAGTCCGCGGAACGGAAGAATACGGTGCGTCCCACCTGCTGCTGAAGGACCGCGAGGTCCACGATATGGAATCCTCCCTGTTCCCCGGCATACCGCATCAATTCATAGTTTAGCTTACGCAGCTGGAAAAGAAACGAAGAATCCGTTTTATTGGCATAGTTGCCGAATACGCCGTCATCGATCTCGGGGTAATTGAAGTAGAGGATGGTAGCGGTCGACCGTTCCCGGATAGCAGAACAAAAACCGTTGACCTGCGCAAGACGTTCCTCGGCCAGGCTCCGGCGCGACCCGGGCTCCAGCGCATTGTATACCCGGAGTAATTTCTGTGTGGATTGATAGAGTAGGATGACTTGCGGATCGCCGCTATATAAAGCGGAGCCCGGATCAAATACCTGCTGCCCGATCTGGCTGAAATCCGCCTCCCATACCTGAAGGTCCAACCCCAGTTCGTATCCTGCCCCACGGATCGACTGCGCCAGCCACTGCGTCGCCGTATCCCCGAGCAATGCGACCCGGACCGTTTGCAGCCCGGAGAAATCGTTCTTCAAATTTCTCTTTAGCCGCGTAAAAGCATCCATATCGATCTAATTGTTTCGGCCATTGGGTCTGAAGCTGACTGAATTGGCCAGCGTTCCGATCCCGTCAATAGAGATCTCCACGTTGTCGCCTTCCTGTAGCGTAAAGTCATTCGCCGGTACAAGACAGGTACCCGTCATCAGGAAACAACCGGCCGGAAAATCTGACTCCCGGTATAGCCAGTTTGCCAATTCGGTCAGGGATCGCTTGATCTGGCTGATCGCCACTTCACCCCGGTACAGGACTTCCGCACCACGCCGGATCGACATCCGGATCACCGTCGTCCCGGCAATGGGCGAAGGGGGGACATACAAACCCGGCCCCAATGCCGCGCTGCGGTCATACACTTTAGCCTGCGGCAAATACAGCGGGTTCTCCCCCTCGATGCTCCGCGAAGACATATCATTCCCAATCGTATATCCCTGGATCTGCCCGCGCGAATTGATGAATAAGGTAAGCTCCGGTTCGGGGACGTTCCAGGTCGAATCACGCCGGATATACACCTTTTCCCCGTGCGCCGCCACCCGGTGCGGCTGCGATTTGAAGAACAGTTCCGGTCGCTCGGCGGCATATACCTTATCATAAAAGCTGGCGCCGCCCGATTCCTTGGATTCGTCCATCCGCGCGTCCCTGCTGCGGAGATAAGTTACCCCCGCCGCCCACACCTCCTGCGAACCGATCGGGGCCAGGAGATCCTGCTCCATGAGGACTGCCGCTTCCATGGCTGAAACCTCTTTGTTCCTAGACACGGCATTGGCCAGAAATCCATATAAGTCATTCCGGTTGATCAACTCGTCCCATCCTTTGTCAAACAACCAGAATTTGTCCTGGTTTTCCAATAAATTCCCTTTTTTTGTTCGGTAAAGTCGCATGGTACCAGCAATCTAGGCAGATTAATGCAATTTTAATGGCAGGTCAATAAAATATTTTGTATTTTATGCGGACCTCGTAGCAACAAAAAAGAAAAATTACTGCCACATGGGAAGTAAAAGGTCAGAACCCAGACCCTTAAGCTTTTCATTTAATAACCTGTCCATCCGGCAACAGCTGCCCCTGCTGATCTGCCTGTTATTGCTTTCTCTCACCCTTACCTTCGGCGCGATATTCTACCTCGGCATGCGCAATGCCACACTCGGGATCGGCAAGGAACGGCTTCGCAGCCTCACCGGACAGCTGTCATCCCTTTTTGGGCAGAACGCAAAGACCATGCTGGCCCTCACTCAGGCCAGCGCCAACCAGGTAACCGTCTCCGGGACCAGGGCGGTCTTCCAAAAGATCATGCAGGACACCCTTACTTCCAGGATCGAGCTGGTGGATACATCCGGCAATGTCCTGTCGGTGGAGAGCCGGTCGAAGGCAACTATGTTTACGACCGGACAAGACCAGAAAGGTCTCGACAACTCTCCGGGACGCTCCATCATTGCCGGTGAAATAACCGCTAAACATCCGGACTCCAATTTCGTCGGGAAATTTTACCATCTCGGCGATTCACTATACTATCCGGTCATCGCATCGGTTACTGCGGACCGGAGGACTACCGGTTTTCTCGTGCGGTGGCGCGTCGTACAGGCTTCCCCAAAATCCGTCGTCCAACTGTCCCAGCTCCTGGGCGCAAATGCCCTCCTCCATTTCGGTAACTCCGACGGCACCGTATGGACGGATATGTCGAAACCCGTTGCCCCGCCACCTTTTGACGTCCATTCCGTTAAAGATATCATTACCTATAACCAGCCCGGATTGGGCAAAGCGATGGCCAGCACGTTGCCCGTCCCGGGCACCAAATGGATCATCCTCGTGGCGTTGTCCCGTTCTGCGGTCCTTGAAGCCGCCGATCGCCTCCTCTATTGGATCATCGGATCCGGGGCGCTGCTCGTCGGTATCGGGATGCTGGTCGCCTGGCAGATCAGCCGTACGTTCACGCGCCGCCTGGACCGGCTTAGCCTGGCAACTACCGCGCTGGCCAACGGCGACATTTCTTCGCCGGTACCCGTCGACAAACACGATGAATTGGGTAAGCTGGCTGCAGATTTTAATTCCATGGCCCTCCAGGTCACCCGGGCTCACCAATCGCTTGAACAGCAGGTTCAAACCCGGACCAAAGAACTTGAAGCCGCCAACAAGGAGCTGGAGTCGTTCTCCTACTCGGTATCCCATGACCTGCGGGCGCCCCTCCGGGCCGTCAGCGGCTATGCCATGATGCTGAAAGAGGATTATGAGGACAGTTTTGACGCCGAAGCCAAACGCATCACCGGCAATATTATCTCCAATGTGAAGATGATGGGTCGCCTCATCGATGACCTGATTGCCTTTTCCCGCCTAGGCAAACGGGAGGTTGCAAGGAGGAACGTGGATATGAGAGCGCTGGCGGAAGCCTGTACCAGCGAATTGCTCAACAGCTGGCCCGAAGAGAAATTCAACCTCGTCGTCAGCGACCTGCCCGGCTGTTTCGGCGACGAAGACCTGCTCAAACAAGTATGGATCAACCTGATCGGCAATGCCCTGAAATACTCCTCCCGGAAAGACGCCCCCCTCGTAGAGATCGGACATACCCGCAACGGGAACGGCGCCGTCTGGTTTGTCCGCGACAACGGCGCCGGTTTCGACATGAAATACGCGGATAAATTGTTTAAGGTGTTTCAACGCCTGCACAGCCAGGAAGAATTTGAAGGCACTGGCATCGGCCTTGCATTGGTACGCCGGATCATCGACAAGCATAAAGGAAAGATATGGGCGGAATCCACACCCGGCAACGGCGCCGCATTTTATTTCACCCTATCAGAGCAATAATCTAAGAGATACGGAACAATAACTAAAACGATAAATGGTATGATCAGTCAGGTAGAAGTCCTATTGGTAGAAGATAACGTCCACGATGCGGAAATGACCATCCGTTCCCTGAAGAAAGTCAACCTCGCCAATAACCTGGTCCATGTAAGGGATGGTGAAGAGGCGCTTGAATTCATTTTTGGGCAGGGCAAATTTGCCGGCCGGGATTTGATAAACGCTCCTAAAGTGATCCTCCTGGACATCAAAATGCCGAAGGTCGACGGGATCGAAGTCCTTCGGCGGCTCAAGGCGAACGACGCCACCCGCTGCATCCCCGTCGTAATCATGACGTCTTCAAAGGAAGAACTCGATATTATCAGCAGTTACGAGCTGGGTGTAAACAGCTATGTCGTCAAGCCGGTAGATTTCGAAGGATTTGCCAAGGCGGTAAGCCAACTTGGCCTCTATTGGCTGCATTACCAATCAACCCCCTCTGTCATCCAATATAAAACGTTCCTGATATGGACCGCCCACTAAAAATCCTACACCTCGAAGATCTTCCCGCCGATGCCGAGATGGTAGACCGGGTATTGCGGAAAGCCAAGCTTCGGTTTGAAAAGAAAGTCGTCATCGACAGGCCCGACTTCCTGAAGGCGCTGCGCGATTTCCAGCCGGACATCATCCTTTCCGATCACTCGTTGCCGGCCTTCAATTCGTTGGAGGCGCTCAAGATCACGCGGGAGGAGGGGATCCACGCGCCATTTATCCTTGTCACCGCGACCGTATCCGAAGAATATGCCGTCAACGTGATCAAGGAAGGCGCCAGCGACTATATCCTCAAGGACCGGCTGGAACGACTGCCAAATGCCGTCCAGAACGCCTTGGACCGGCGAAGGACAGAAGAAGAGCTGGCCCGCCAGCACGACCTGCAGCAAAAGCTCGTCTTGGAAACCAGCATCCAGGTCCAGGAAAAGGAGCGGGAACAGATCGGCAAGGAATTGCACGATAATATCAACCAGATCCTCGCCGCCGCCAAACTATACCTCGACATCGCTGTCAAAGACGACGATACGAGGGCAGAAGCTTTGGACAAATGTCAGCGGAACCTCAACCTGGCCATGGAAGAGATCCGCCAGCTCTCCCAGTCCCTCGTAGCTCCCTCGCTGGGCGGCATGGGCCTGGATCTGGCGTTCCGCAAGCTCCTTGAAAATTTTCCGCTCTCGGCGTCGCTGCAGGTGGACCTCGATACCACCGGCTACCTGGATGATATCGGCGACGACGGAATAAAACTGACTTGTTACCGGATTGCCCAGGTGCAACTAAACAATATCGTCAAGCACTCCCGCGCGCACAACGCTTCCATCATCTTGACCCGAACACCCAACCGCCTCACGCTGCTGATTCGGGATGACGGCATCGGCTTCAACCCCGCCAAAAAGACCAGCGGCATCGGCCTTCGAAACATCCGCAACCGGGTAAACTATTACAACGGCACGCTTGATCTCGAATCCGCCCCCGGAAAAGGCTGCACCCTGACGATCACGATTCCATTGACAGAATGATCGGCGGTCGTCCCTTATTCCGTTGACCGGATGATCAGCAGCCATCCTTTCCCCTTTTCCACCGGGATCGCGTCGCCTGCTCTGAAAAGTCTCGCGCCGGCTGAAAATCCTTTACCTCCTTCGCCTCGATGACTGCATGGTTTGGATCGATCCCCAGCGCATTCCAATCGATCCGCAACCGGATCACCGTATCCTGACCCGCCCAGCTGGCCAGTGCCACCAGCGCCGCTCCCTTTCGCACATAGACCGTCGCCGGCACCGCCGGATTATCCGTCTTTACCGGACAGGCTGGGCTCCAATACCCGATCATCCTCGTGCCCTGACATCCCAAAAGTATCCCACAGCCTCCAGATCGGCCGCGGATCCGCATTCTCCGTCCACGGCATCCGGTTGGTCATCCCATAGACCATCCCCCGCCAGGGATTGCCACCCCCTTCCAGCATTTCCCCCATCAGCCCGAATGGAATCCCACTCACCTCCGTAAGAAAGAAGTCCGGCGCATTGTGCTCATAGTCGAAGTACTCCCCAAACCAAAGCCGGTTTAGATAGGGAAAATGCTCCATATACAAATTCGCGCTGTTGTTGAATCCATCCCGCGGATTATATTGGTTCGCCGAATGCAGGTCGATGATGCCCGGATGACCGTCCGCCGTCAGAACTCTTTTGATCCGTTTCATCGTTACTCGATCAAAAGCCACATCATCCAGATAAATTCCATCTATACCGACATTTTGCACGAGCCAGTTCATCCCCTCCACATAGTAGTTGTGCCAGCGGCCCCCGCCTTCTGTCCCACTGTTGATCAACGCCGCGTCCTTGATCTCCGGCACAAACCAGGCGGGAATATAGTTGTCCGCGACATGCTCCTGCAACCAACTGAACCCGCCTCCCGGCCCTGGCATATAGATCTCGCTGCCCAGGCTGCGAAGCGCAAACAACTCATACGCATGATCCGACAATTCCCGGACGGTATTATAGATCTTCACCTTCAACCCTAACCGATGCGCGCTGTCGATATACCCCTTCATCTGCCTCCATTCGATAAAGGGGTAGTTGATCCAGGGATTGATCGGCGTCGCATGATGAATATTTACCACCGTCGCCCCCGTCGCCTTGATCGAGTCCAGGTTATTATATCGGTGATAGAACCGGGTCGCCCATTGAAAATCCGTGTTCAGGACGTGGAAGGGCGTCACCAGCAAATTGAAGTTGTAATAAAGGGTATCCCCCTTTCGCATCTGCCGCTGCCCGCTATAGTTGTTGACGAGCATCGACCGTCCCTTGATCCCGATGTCAATGCCCCCCTTGTCCCCGTTGGCCCACGAAGATGGAGCGATCAGGGGCTTCTGGAGATAGAAATTTGTATTCAGCGGCCGGACGTAGTGTTGGTCCCGCAGCGAGAATTGCAGGCCGGCATTGACCGAACCGATCCAGGCCCCATCCTGGTTCTTATGCGTAACATCCCATTTCCACCGGAAAAGACTGTCCGGCCGGTACCCGCCCTTCTGGCCCAAGCCCATCAGATAGGTCGCTGCTCCGGGCTCAAATGGAATATGCATTACAATATCCTTCAGGTCGACATCGGCCAGCGCGATAACTTTTACGGTGTAGGAGAGGAACCCGTCGAATTCCAGCGAAGCCCCGACCTCCATCCGGAGGGAATCCGACGCGCTGACCGCTTCCCAGCTAACGGTTCCGGGTGACCGCTGGACAAATTTGATCCCGCCGGGGTTCAACCGGATATCCTTTCCATCGGCTGTCCTCACGAAATGAAAATGGATTCCCTCCGCCAGCAGGTTCGTCGGCTGGTCGGTCATTTCCGTCATTTCAGGCGTGAAGAACGTCTGGATCTGCTCCGGCAAACCTTGCTTGCCCAGCCGGACGCTCCGCCCCAAAAGCCGGACCACCGTATCGCCTGCGATCTCCAGCGGCGTATACGGCGCGATTACCGTATTCTCCTGCGCCAGCGTGGAATTCAGCCATCCAAGCCTTGTCATTTTCGCCGGGGTCCCCACTCCATGATCGCTCATCGGCGTCCCTCCCACCGATAGCTGAACCGGGATAACCACCCCATGCCCATCGGCCACAACCGAAACCTTTCCCTCATAGTCCCCGCCGCATCTTCAGGCACCTTCACCACACACCACAACGGCTGTACCTGACCCGCCGCCACATCAACGCGTTTGACAAATGGCCGCCCATCATAACGCACTCCATCCGTATTGATGCAAACCATCGAATCCGCCGGAATGGTCCGCCCTTCCGCATTCCGGAACCCGCCGAAGACGACGTGAACATTGCCCGAAGCCCGCAATGCGCAAAATCCCAATTCATACGCATAATTCTCCCCGGGTCTCGCCACAGCATCCACCCGTTCCCCGGGCCCACGCTCGATCCATCGGTACGGCAAATCCCGCTCCATCCGGATCGGGTACTCCCGACCTTCCGGAAAGACCAGAAAATTACTATCCCTGTATTGCGCCTTCAACGCCGCCACCTCCTTCTCCGTCGCCAACACCTCCATCGGATATGCCGTGTTAAAAGAATCGATTGCCTGAATCCCCACAGCCACAGCCTTTGGAGGCCAGGCGACATCAAACCGGCTGCCATTCGCACCCAACTTCTTTAACCACGCGTCGCTCGCCGTCGTATCGGGCTTCCAATAAACCCCTCTTGGATAATTACTGCGCCCTTCATTCCGATACGGAAGATAGTACACGTAATAGGTTCCTTCCCCGGAGATGGGCTCGAAAACGATATCCCCCTCTTCCCGCGTCACCGACCATACCCGGACATTTCTCACTCTCTTTCCCGTCGACGAATCCTGGACAATGATGCGCTTCCGTTCCGGATGCTGATCCCGCCGCCGCCAGGGAATCCTTACTTCCGCCAATCTACTTGCCGTTACGTTCGGACAGCGCACCACCGCCCGCTGATTCCCCAGCGAATCCGGATTCCAGCAACCCGTGCAAACGGAATACGGCAACTCCTGCGCCGCCGCCCCAATAAACAAAAACAGAATAAAAAAAGTCGCCGCAATTTTTTGCATGCCCTGAAGATAAGGCATCAGCCTCAACCCCCACTAATTTTCCCCGCAGTAGCCCACCCGCCCATCAAAAAATGCCCGCAGCCACCCGCTTTGGCGTATATTTGTCCCATGTCACCCATCGCAATTTATCACGAACATCCTGACTGGTTCAAACCGCTCTTTGAAGAGTTGAATAACCGCGGGATCCCCTACGTCCGGCTCAATCCGGCCGCCCACGAATTCGCCATCGAAGAACGCCGGCCCAATTTCTCTTTGTTCTTCAACCGCATGAGCCCATCCGCCTACCTCCGCGAAGGCACGCAGGGGATCTTTTACACCCTCAATTATCTCAAACACCTCGAATATCACAGCATACCCGTCGTCAACGGCTATAAATGCTTCACCTACGAAACATCCAAAGCCCTACAGCTGATGCTCATGCAGTCACTCGGCATCAAATACCCGAAAGCCCGCGTGGTCAATCACCCTTCGAAATTGATCGAAGCCGCCGAAGGCCTTCGCTTCCCCGTAGTCGTTAAAGCCAATATCGGCGGCAGCGGCGCCGGCATCACCAAATATCAGTCGCTAAACGATCTTAAAGAAGCCGTGGTTGCCGGCAACATGAACTTCGGCGTCGATCATATCGCCCTGCTCCAGGAATTCATCCCGGCACGCGGCGGTTATATCACCCGCATCGAGACCCTCGGCGGCAAATTCCTCTACGGCATTCGCGTCTACCTCACCGGCGATACCTTCAACCTTTGCCCGGCAGACATCTGCCAGACCAGTTCCGGTGTTGAACTCGTCCGAAACGCGTGTGCGATCGAAGCGCCAAAGAATGGCCTGAAGGTCGAAGGCTATACGCCCCCCGCGAGCGTCATCGCCACGATCGAAAAGATTGTTCAGCAAGCCGGCATCGACGTCGGCGGCATTGAATACATTATTGACGACCGGGATGGCGAACTCCTGTATTACGATGTCAACGCCCTTTCCAACTTCGTCGCCGACGCTGTCAACGTGATCGGGTTCAACCCCCACCAACGGCTGGTCGACTACCTCGAAAAACGCGCTGACATCCACACCCAAACACATCAACCGGCCTATTTATGAGATATGGATACTGGATGCCCGTCTTTGGTGGCTGGCTCCGCAACGTCGAAGACGAACACATGGAACCCACCTGGGACTACGTAAAGAAGCTGGCGATCCGCAGTGAGGAGATCGGTTTCGACCTCAGCCTCATCGCGGAGCTCAATCTCAACGACATCAAAGGCATCGAAGCGCCTTCCCTTGACGCCTGGTCGACAGCTGCCGCACTGGCCGCCGTCACCCGCCGGCAGGAACTGATGATCGCCGTCCGCCCCACCTTCCACAACCCCGCACTCCTGGCCAAACAGGCCGCCAATATCGATCATATCAGCAATGGCAGACTTTCCCTCAATGTCGTTTCCTCCTGGTGGCGGGATGAAGCCACTAAGTACGGCGTGGGTTTTGAACAGCACGACGACCGATACGCCCGCACCGCCGAATGGCTTTCCGTGCTTAACGGCGTCTGGAATGAGAACGGCTTTAGCTTCGAAGGGAAATTCTACCGCGTCGCCAACAATACGCTCCAGCCCAAACCCCTCTCGAAGCCAAGACCGCCCCTGTATGCCGGCGGTGAATCGGAAGCCGCCAAAGACCTGATCTCTTCGACCTGCGACGGCTATGTCATGCACGGTGACACTCCCGAGACGATTGGCAACCGGATTCGCGATATGAAAGAAAGAAGAGAAAAGAAAGGGCTGCCTCCCATGCAATACGGAGTGGCCGCCTATTCCATCATTCGCAACAGCGACACGGAAGTGAAAAAGGAGATCGACCGGATCACCGACGTCCGTCCCGGCAGCCCCGGCTACGGGAATTACCAGCAATGGCTCGCGGGTACCCAGTTGGAACAGAAGGTTTCGCTGGAGGAATATTCGGTTTCCAACCGCGGCCTTCGCTCCGGCCTGACCGGCACCCCTGCACAAGTCGAAGACAGGATCGGTGAATTTGAAAAGGTTGGAGTGGATTTCTTTTTGTTGCAGTGCAGTCCGCAACTGGAAGAGATGGAGCGCTTCGCAGATGCCGTTATCACCCCTTCAACCCGAGTAACAGCTTCATCGTCTTCCCCAGTATCCGCATATCCATCCTGAACCCGGCGTGACGGATATAATAGGCGTCCCACTGGTATCGTTCCAGGATCACCTGCCGGTCCTTACTGTCCCTGCCGTGTAACCCTTTCGCCTGTGCCATCCCGGTAATCCCGGGCTTCATCCTGTGTCTGAAATCCGCGTCCGGTACCATGCCCGCAAACCGGCGGCAATCTGCCGGCATATACGGTCTCGGACCCACCAGGCTCATCGATCCCGCCGCCACATTCAAAAATTGCGGTAGTTCATCCAGGTGAGATCGGCGAAGCCACCCCCCCAGCCGGGTGATCCGCCCGTCATTCCCCGCCGCCGGCCGCACATCGGCCAGATCATTTTTCAGCATCGACCTTAATTTATAACAAAGGAATAATCTTCCGTTCCGGCCTACCCGCTTCTGCACAAAGAAAGCCGGACCTTTCGAATCCAGCCTGATCACCAAAGCCAGTAATGGCAATAGCCAGCTCAGCACGCCGGCAATAACCAATGACGCGACCGTCAGATCGAAAATCCTTTTCGCCAGGAAATAGCCCCGCCTACCCACCGCCGCTTCATCAATCAACTCCTGATCGAGCGTCAGCCAGCGCTCTCCGACAACCCGGAGCGCAGTTTCCATTTTACCGCTCATTTCATAGCAAACGTCCCCACCTCTCCAAAGGTTGCCCCACCTCGCGTCCCTCGCCCGCCGCTCAATCCCCACCCCGCTCCATCTCCCTCCCACTTAAGCAACCGCGACCGCCAGGCCTGCGTTCTCTATTTATATATGCAATTCCGATCCAGCATACTCAAGGTCATCGCTTACTTCGACATGTTCAACCATCCCGTCTCGCTGGAAGACATTCTTTATTTCCTGGACACCGAAGCAGAGGAATATTCCATCCAAATAGAGCTGGACACCCTCATCGAAGAAGGCTGCCTCTTCCGGACCGGACCATTTTTTTCGCTGAAGGATGATCCGGCAATCGCAGATAGAAGGACCAACAGCCATCGTCGTGCCGACGCCCTTCTCCCCATTGCTGTGCGGGGAGCCCGCCTGCTCTACCAGTTTCCCTTTGTCCGCGGGGTATTTATCTCCGGTTCACTTTCCAAACACTGCGCGGAAGAAAAGGAAGACATCGATTATTTTATCGTCACCGGCGCCAACCGTCTCTGGATCGCCAGAACCTTAATGCACCTCTTTAAAAAACTGACCTATCTCCGTGGTCATCAACACCGCTTTTGCATGAACTACTATGTTGACGAAGAAGCGCTGGAGATCAGGGAAAAAAACATTTTTACCGCCACCGAGCTGGTCACGCTCATTGCGGCAAGTGGCAAGGGCGGCGTCATCAATTTATTCAACGCAAACGAATGGACCACCCGTTTTTATCCCCAGTACCGTCACCGGAACCGCGAATCCCCGGCAACCCCGAATTCTTCATTGCTCAAACGCACCTGCGAACGACTACTCGACAATGGGATCGGCGACTTCCTTGACGATTATTTCCGCAAACTCACCGCCGGCCGTTGGAAGAAGAAGGAAGATCGTGGAGCCGTCGGCATGCGCGGACGCCGGATGTCACTCCAATGCGACAAGCACTTCGCCCGGCCTAACCCGGAGATCTTTCAGCAAATGATCCTTGCCAGGTACCAGCGCAAGATCAGGGAACTCTCTCCTTATTTTTTTCGCAACGAAATGATATAATAATCTCCTACATACTTCCACGGCCACCGTCCTTTCCACTTATTCTCCAATACCCTCAGCATCCGGTACGCCATCGGATGTCTCTCCGCAAACCCCTCGATATACGAAGGCGGAACCAGCGTACACAGTCCCTCCACCGACAACAGGTCATACTCCCGGCCTAAATTCCGGATCACATGCGCCGGCGAATAATACCAGCACTGGAAATAAAGCCCTTCCACCCGCGACCTCGTCCCGCGGCGACCGCTGAGCGGACGCCGGAAGGCCGTACGGAATTTCCCCCGCAAGGCCATCAGCGTCTCCCACAGACAGAAACGCGAAAGGATCACAAGACTTACCTGTCCTCCCGGCTTCAGAAGCGGCGCGAATGAACGGAGCACACGATCCAGTTCCCCCGTACAATTCAACCCCGCAAAATTGGAGTAGATCAGATCATAAGGTCCGCGCTCTTCCAGTGTATCCAGCGCCGTGAAAGAACACAACTCCGTTGTCACGTTGTCTCCCAATCCTCCAAGCCGCACCTTCTCCCTCAGTTTGTCCTGCATCCCTTCTGCAATATCGGTGGCATGTACCCGATAACCGCGTCCGGCAAACCAGACCGCATCCGTTCCCGTCCCCGCATTCAGTTCGAGGATGGAGCCCGCGGAAGGCAGATATCGCAGCACGTGCTGCCGAACCCGGTTTCGCTTGTAGGTAATAATGGTATTGCCGGCGTCATAGTCGTCGAAACCTCCGGCCTGCTTGCTGAAAGCGGCCGCCACCTGCTGCTCATTCCATTCTCCGGTGACATTCATGGAACTGTTTTTTGCTTTAACCTCCATCCTGCGATCGCCGCGTCTGTCAAATACCAGCCAAACGCCGCCGCCATTCGCAGCCCTTTTCTGGTCAGTTGGCCCGGTTTGGTAAAAAGTCGCCGCAGTTCCCGCTGCGCCAGCTGCCGTCGATACGTCTTGTGTACATACCGATGCAGTTGCTTATAAAACTCCGGCGAGTAGGTGTTTCGGAACATCAGCCGCAACTCGTCGGAATCTGTCCAGTTCGCCTTTTCTTTCAATTCCGACTTCACCCGCTCATGGAAAACCGTCCCCGGCAGCGGATAAGAAACGGAAATGCCGATATTGTCCGGCATCAGCGATTTGATCATGCGGATCGTGAGCTCAATATCCTCTCTGGTCTCGCCCGGATAGCCAAACTGGATAAAGAACGATACCCGGATCCCATGTTCCCTCAGCAACCGGGTCGCTCCGGCAATCTGTTCTACCGTCGTGCCTTTGTCCATCGCGTCGAGGATCTTCTGCGAACCGCTCTCCGCACCTATCCAGCTATTCTCACAGCCGGCCCGCGCCAGCGCCCCGACATAATTTTCCTGCATCAGCAGGTCGGCCCTGGACTGGATCTTGAACCGAAAAGAAATTTGCTCCCGCTCCACTAATTCCGCAAATTCCTGCACCCATCCGGGCTTCAGCCCAAAAATATCGTCACACATCCAGATATGATCGAACGCATACCGCTCTTTCAGCAGCTTGATCTCCGCCACCACATGTCGAGGCGAGCGGGCATTGTACCGGTTCCCATAAATCGGCTTGGCACACCAGTTACATTTAAATGGGCACCCGCGCGTCGTGCTGATATTTAACGAGAAATAGCCATGATGCTCCATCCAGATCTTTCGGTAACTTTCGATATCGACCAGGTCCCAGGCCGGCAGCGGAAGCCGGTCAAGATCCTTCATCACATTCCGCGGAGCAGACCGGACCGGAACCCCATCTTTGCGCCAGGCCAACCCCGCAATCTCCCCCAATGTCCATCTCTGCCTCGCATCCCGGATCGCCGTTACCAGTTCCAATAAAGTCTGCTCCCCTTCGCCCAATAGCACAAAATCTGCCCCCCTCTCCAGGTATTGCTGGTAGTGATCCGTCGAATCCGAACTGCTGACGATCACCACAATACCCCGATCGCGGGCCAACTGGATCATCCGGAACGCCGCCTCCCGCATATTCGTCAAACACATTTTTGTCAGATAATTGAACCCGTCATCATACACAACCAGAAAATCCGGTCGCTCCGAATCAAGCCGTGTCACCACCTCATCCGGCCGCTCAACAAACATCGTATCGAAGAGCGAGACCCCGAAACCATGCTCCCGCATAAATGCTGCCGCCCCGATCGTTGCCAACGGCGGATAAGGCTGCGCGGTCGCCCATTGTTTGGGATCGTATCGCATAAAATAGGAGTGCGAAAAAAGAAGATGGTTCCTATTTGTTTTCATCCTTTCAATTTTGTCCGCGGTGAAAGATGGAGAGAACAAACACATCGCTTACAGGTTTCATTTTCATCCATGTCAAGGTTCTTCCGGAAATGAATCGCCTCCGGACCATTCAGGATCGAATCCAACGTCTGCTCGTGGATATTGCCAAGTGCCGGCAGAAAAAAACAGGGCCGAACCGCTCCATCCGCCTCGATTACCGCCGAAACCCACGGCGCATTGCATTTCTTGTAGGGAAAGGGATTCAGCCCATAGGACGCCGTGTAATACTGGCTGATCTTCCGAAACTTCTCTGGCGATTCCGCAATATAACCGCTTTCAAACAGCTGCCGCTGATCCCTGATCAGCGCCTCAATCGCCGCCTCAACTTCCGGCAACTCCTCCTCCGTAGGCAGGATCTCTTGTTGCCGCGGTGCATCCCAGGATTCAGCCCTGTTAAACGCCGCGCTCGTCACATCCGCCGGCAGGAAGCTGATCTGATCAAGCCCCATGTCCAGGGCCGCCCGAACAATCTCCGCCAAACCCTTGAAATTAAGCCGGTGGATGACCGTCCGAGCGGTGATCCGGTATTCCGGCCGCTTCGAATGCAGCAGCTTGACCCCCTCTTTTAATTTTCGAAAAGCACCGGGGATGTTCCGGATCTGGTCATGAAGCGATTCATCCCCATCCAACGAGACGATGATGTCGTCCACCAACCGCAGCAGCTGATCAGCGTGGTGACCAATCAATAGCCCGGTTGACAGCAAAGTAATGCGGAGCCCTTCTTTTTTCAGGATCTCGCACAATAGGAAGAAATTGGGATTTAACAGCGCTTCTCCGCCCGACATCAGCACCTGCCGTGTCCCGAGCCGGCGGAGGGTCTCCAGCAGTCCCTCTACATCTTGTGCGGACAACTGCCGGAGATTATGGTTGCCCTTCCAGATATCGCACATGACACATCGGCAATTACAGGCGCTGTGGGGCATGAGGATAACGATCGGAAGCGCCGTTATCCTGTCCGTTTGAAGGGTGCGATAGCGCTGATAAGTATGGAAAAGCGAAGGACTGGTCATCAGGCATCAACTATTTTTGATCCGGATCCAGGGATTGGGGTTACTCGTCCGAAGGAAACGGCTTCGGACAGAATGTGGATTGTGCAGGAGGTCATGATGGAAGGACCGAAGATCCAAAATGCTGTGGTGATAATAGTAATCCGCCATTTCCGGGTAACCAAAACTGGCAAAATACGCCTGGCTCTGCCGCTTGGCGCGCTCGATCTGTTCCGGCCGGTAAAAGGGGCTGTCGAGAATCTGGATTTCACCACCCGGTTTCAGACAGCACAAACAAAAATGAATAATTTTTTTTAGCGAAGGGAAATATTCAATGGACGCCGCAAAGACAATGCAATCGAATTGCCGGTCTACCAAAATTCCTGAACGGATGTCCCCATGGATAAACCGAAGATTCGGATCGTTGCTGAAAACCCGCGCCGCCTGTTGCAGCTCCGTGAAATTGATATCCACCCCCGTTACTTCTGTTCCCGGGATCTCCGCCAGATGATGCGTCAGCCAGCCATTCCCACAACCTACTTCAAGGATCTCCAGGTTCTTTTTCCGCCTGCTCAGGTACCCGATCAACCGGGATGCCGAACGCCTCCTGAGCGCCCATTCTCGATAGTGCGGGTGTTCAGCCGGGATCTCCGGCAGTTTGGTCAGTTCCTCATCCGTACACAGCCGGTTCTCCAGGCTCCGGATCACGATATATTTCTTTTCGAAGAGTATCTCCCTGAGCCGGGAATGGCCCTGTACTTGAATATTGGTCAATATGGAGGAGTCCGGCAGGTACATTTCTAACTGATTTAGCGAACTCTGGGTTTTGCCAGAATAAACGATACTTTTTCTCCAAAGGATGCCCGGCCTTCAAAAACCCTGGATCTCCGGTTGCCGGTACTTCCAGACCTTATGCAATAATTTGATCTCGTAGGGATACGCATAGAAGTTCAGCTTGTATCGCAACCCCGATACCCAGCGGATGATCCTTCGCTTGACCGCATTCAGCCGGATATCCGAGACCGTGGGATAATAGCCGTTCAGCACCGTCTCGAAATTCCGGATCTTATCTACCATCTCCGGAGTCAGCCAGGGCGTGAGCGGATTCTTCCGCAGGTCGAAATTCTCCCATTGCGGCCCGATCCAATCCTCCAGCTTTTCCGGGAACCGGAAACCCGCGGCCTGGATGGTCTTATACAATTCCGAGCCTTCCGTCGGTACCGGGCTATAGATATAAATGACGATTTCCGTTTGGGGGTTGATTGCCTTGATCTCCTTGATAAAAGCAATATCCTGGTCGATATTCTCCATTACCTTCTCCGGGGTCTCGGCCGGCAACCCAAGCACGAACGAATACTCCGGGATAATATCGAATTTGGCCATCCGCGCCGCAAATGCCCGGATCTGCGCCCCCGTCTGCGTCCCACCCTTGTCCATCTTTTTCAGTATTTCATCATTCCCCGTCTCGGCGCCAAAAAAAATCATTTTGCACCCCGACTCCCGCATCAGCGCCAGGGTTTCATCCTTGTATTTATTGATGGTATCGATCCTGCCCTCACCCCACCAGATCATATCGTCGTCCATGATCAGCTTTGAGAATTCGGCCACCCGTTTCTCAGATACGAAGAAGTTATTGTCATGGAACTCGATCGCATTGGCGCCCCATTTATTCTTGACATACCGGACATCCTCATAGACCTGCAAGGCCGTTCTCGCCTTCCAACGCGCTTCGAAGATCGGCACCACGGCACAGAACGAACAGGTAAAAGGACAGCCCATACTTGAATGATAGGCCAGCGTCCGCGTACCCAGGTAGGTCTTCCCGAGGTACCGCTGCATCGGATAGAACCGGTCCAGCCTGTCATAAGGCAGCGTCGGCAACCCGACCTGATCGACAAGGTCCTCTTTAGGTGTCTTGATAATTTTGCCTTCCCGCCGGAAGATCAGGCTTCGGACCCCTTCATACGGCTGACCATTCTCCAACGCGTCGATCAATTCCGGAAAGGCATGATCACCTGGACCGTTGATGACAAAATCCACCAACCCCGATTCCAGCACAACCTGGTATTGATTGCTGGCAAAATATCCCCCCCACACCATGACCGTCCCGGGAAACTCTTCCCGCAGCCTTCGGGCATATGGAATAGCCTGCTTTAACTGCGGCCCGGGCATCACCGTAAACCCGACATAACGAATCTCCCCGGTCTTCATCCAGTTTTGGATCTTCTTATATGGATCGTGTTCACAATTCCCATCCACGATCACCCATTCATACTTCCCATCGACGGCCGCCGCGATCTGAAGGATCGAATTCGGTACCCGGTATTTGTTATTGGCGCTTCGTGGATTGAATAAAAGGATCTTGGCCATGTTCTGCTCCTGATTTAGGAATGTTCTTCTCCCGCGATAGGCATCCGATCAGTATAAACGCTCGTTTTTTAGCAAAGGATGCCTATAATCAATGCGATAAAACAGCTTTTTCAGCCAGCCCGCCAACCCGAATCCGAACCGGCTGAAGCCTACGACATCTGGGCGGAAAACTATGACAATCAACCGAATAATCTGATGCTGGCGCTGGATCAAGCGCTCTGCCAGGAGCTCTTCGCCAACCTTTCTCTCGGGAACAAGACGATCGTCGATATCGGCTGCGGCACCGGTCGCCACTGGCCTGAACTTTACCGCCGGTCGCCCGCGCGGGTAGCAGGTTATGATGTTTCTGTGGGCATGCTCGACCGGCTTCAAAAGAAGTATCCGCACGCTGAGACCCACCTTATTTCTGGCATTCCGCTCCCCGGCCTCGCTGACGACAGCTGTGACCTTGTACTCTCTACCCTCACCGTCGCGCATCTTCCCGACCTCACCGCCGCGCTCACCGAGTGGGCCCGGGTATTAATGCCCGGCGGCGATATGCTCATCACCGACTATCATCCCGCCGCGCTTGCAAGAGGCGGACAACGGACGTTTCGCGAAGGAGACCAGGTCATCGCCGTACGGAATGAGATCTACCCGATCCCCAGGCTGCTGGCCATCGCAAAGCACTTAGGCTTGACCAAAATATCCCTTGTGGAAAGGAAGGTCGACGAAACCATGCGCCCGTGGTACGAACAACAGAACGCCCTGGCCGTTTACCGGCGCTTCCTCGGCGTACCCATTATATACGGCCTCCACCTAACAAAACCGGATGCGTCTCAATAACCTTCGTCTTTTGAATGGTGATGGTCTGCGGGACGGCCTACAAGACCTCTGGATTCTAGACGGCAAGATCGCCGCCATCCGACCGTCTCAATCAACCGACAATTCTAATTGCGGCGAATTCGCCCCAATTAACCCCGACCTCGCCAACACATACCCGCCCGCTCTCGACCTCAACGGCGCCCTCGCCTTCCCCGGTCTCATCAACTCCCACGACCATCTCGATTTTAACCTATTCCCACCCCTCGCCAACCGGGTCTACAACAATTACACGGAGTGGGGCCCCGACATCCAAACCAACAACCGCGCCGCCATCGACCCCATCCTCGCCATACCCAAAAAACTCCGCATCCAATGGGGCATTTACAAAAATCTTCTCAATGGATTCACTACCGTCGTAAACCACGGCGAACACCTCGACGTCGATAACTCCCCCATAACCGTTTTCCAGGATTGTTACTGTCTGCACTCGGTAGGTTTTGAGCCCGGGTGGAAATGGAAACTCAACCACCCCGCAAAGACAAGGAAGTCCTTCGCCATCCATGTCGGTGAAGGCACCGACCCCGCCGCCATCCGCGAGATCGACGACCTCATCCGGTGGAACCTGTTTCGCCGCACGCTGATCGGCATCCACGGCGTCGGCATGACCGAACAACAGGCCACCGCCTTCCGCGCTCTCGTCTGGTGCCCCGCGTCTAATTATTTTCTGCTCGACCGGACGGCCCCCATCGACCGGCTGTACGACAAGGTCCCGATCCTTTTTGGTACCGACTCCACGCTGACATCCGGCTGGAACGCCTGGGATCAGATTCGCATGGCCAGGAACCTGCACCTGATCCCCGACGACGATCTATTCGCCACCCTGACCACCAACCCTGCCGCCGCCTGGGGTCTGAACGGCAAGATCGCCGACATCGTCATCGCCCGCCCGCAGCCGGGCCTCACCGGAATGGATGCGTTCTTCGCCCTGAATCCTCAGGACCTGCTACTCGTCATTCACCAAGGCAATATCCGCCTCTTCGACCCTTCCTTACTGGAACCCATAACCGAACAGGCAATGACCGCCGAAAATTTTCAACCCATATCGCCAAATGGAAAATATGTTGCCGGTGACCTGCCGGGTCTTATGCAGGAGATCCGCCGCTATTGTCCCGGAATCTCCTTCCCGATCAATGAATGACGCGACCGCTCACTCCACCACCGGATACCCCAATCGTCCCTCCTTCGCATAAAGAAAATAAAGAAAATGGATATGATGAAGCCTCGGCGTAGCCGGCTTCAGGATCACCTCCTCCTCCCACTCCCCGCACAGCAGCATATGACTGCCGAGGTCCTGCGTCTTATCGATCGTGATCTCCTTATAACTTTCCACCCAGTCCGGTAAACAATATCCAAAACGCCGCGTAGCAACCACCCTGAAAGGCAGCTCGTGGATCGGCGGCGGGGCCGCGCTGTGATTGCGGCCAAGGCCGTATATCACTTTTTTGAAGCCGGCAGGCGCTTCCGCCACCACGACCTGCCCGACTTCCATAATTCGTTTCAATACGTGGTTGGAATGGCGCATCCCCAGCAGATATCGCTGTGCCGACCGGATATCGGCGAGCAGATCCATCGGGAAGATATAATGACAGTCGGCGCCAAAACGGAACGAAATGACCCTCACCCTTCGCGGATACGAATACGCCGCGGCAACCGCCTTTAGTCGTTCATAGGACACCCCGGGCTTCTTGTAAAATTTCTGATAAAGCAGGCGCGCCCGCCATGGGTCGATATGATGGATGACCGTTGACTGGACCCTGAACAGGAACAGCGTCCCGCCATCTTCGACAATCCGGTCGATATATTCCAGTTTCATTTCCCCCATCACCTCCCCATCTTCATCCCGGATATCCAACCGATAGGACATCCGCCCGCCCAGATCTTCTGCTGGCGCTTGCCCCACCTTCCCGACAAAACGTTCGGCCGCCTTCCCAACCCAAATCCCAACCACTCTCGGATCAAGCCCGAGTAACCATTGATTACCCGTGACATCCCATACTCGCCCATCCGCCGTCAAAAAAGCCTTCTCCCGGAGCCGGTCACCCGCCCCGACCGTCACAAATTCCCGGATCACGCTTTCTCCCGTCAGCATTTTTCCATAAAGCACACCCAAACCGAGACCCATACTGATTGATTTATATAATTTTGGGCCTGCACGCCCATCTCTTAACAAAAAACGTCCGTTTTTGACTGGCAGATGCCTCCCATGCGACGATATCTCTGGTTCATCCCTCTGCTGCTGACCCTCGCCTTCGGCCTGCGCCGTTCGTTGTCCGCACCTCCATCCGACTTTGCCGGCTACTATTATGGCGGCCTTGCCCTGATCCACGGTCACTATTCCGAAGCCTACGACATGACGCGCCTCAACGACCGGGTCGCCGCCGGCGGCTGGCACAACGTACTCGTTTCTTATGCGCCCTTCCCACCGGTTACTTCCCTGGTCTTCGCCCCCGTTCTGATCTTTCCGATGAACATCGCCAAGCTCGTGTTCAACTGCCTGAGCATCGTTCTGTTTCTGATCACGCTCGGGCGCCTCACCCGGTATTTATCGATCCCACCCTGGGTCATCCTTGCACTGCCGGTCATCTTCTTTATCCCCTTGATTAACAACCTCGCATTCGGCCAGGCCTATCTGCTGCTGTTCACCCTCCTTGGAGAAGGCTGGCTCGCCTATCGCAAACAACAGCGTGTCTTCTCCTCGTTCTTGTGGGCCGTGGCTATTCTGTTCAAACTGTTCCCGGCTTTCCTTTTCGTCTTCCTCCTGTTAAGACGACGATACCGCGACGCCGTGTATCTCGGGATCGGCTGCGCCTTGCTGCTGCTCCCTTCCATGCTGATCAACGGTATCGCCTCCTGGAATTTCTACGTCTTTACCATTTTACCCCGCATGAACCATGGCGAGCTCAATGACAGCTTCACCTATATCTTTCAGTCGGGTTTCATGTTGCTTAAACGATCCTTCTCATACGACCTGCTGCTCAACCCGCATCCCATTGCTGACAACCCCTGGCTTTTTACCCTCACTACGGCCATCTTCAAATCGCTGATCCTGACCCCCGCGGTGCTCCTGACGATCGCCGCACCAAAGCGCGTTGGGCCAGGGACCAGTCCCGAAAACGATGATTTTTTTCTTTTCACCGTGTGGATAGCCGCGACGATGCTCATCTCGCCAAATGGCAGCAGCTATTCGCTTGTCCTGCTCATCCTGCCCTTACTCGCACTTACCGCGCCTCTAACTTTCCGCAGCGCCATCCTTGCTGCTCTCGTCCTCACCGCCGGCTGCGCCATACCCGTCAACCACCTGGGAAACCTCCCGCTTCCCGGACAATTCCCCCGACTGTACTTACTTCTCCTTTTTTACCTCCTCTTAACCCGGCCACGGCCTCGCGCGCGGAGTCTCGCCCTCGCCACCGCCTTCACAGCTCTTTTCTTCGCCCTCGACATCCGTGGAAATCTCCCAGCCAACGACCCGAGCTCCTATGTGCTTACCAAAGAAGAACATCTTTTTATCGACGATTTCACTACGCGCTACAACCGTCTCGTATATTCCTGGCGCGACGACAGAGGCCGTCACGAACAACCAACGGATCTGCCCATCGCTTTGCTCTCCATTGACAGTTTGACGATAAAAAACAATCAGATTTGGTACAAGGGAGAGCAAATCACCAACTCCCCCGATCAAAAGAAAAAACCAGCACTCGCCGACGGGAAGTTCGTCCTCTATCTTTCAGACAAAAACCGGGGATTTGAATTCTATACCATTCGGAAGATTACACCGGCTGCGGCACCGCCAGCCGGGCCAGCAGCTCCCTGATCTTTCCGATGATCTCCGTCGCCGGAATATTCTTCATGCAAAAATTATTGCCGCCGCAAGGAAGTGTTTCATAATGATGTACACACGGCGAACAGGGGCTCCGGAGCGAATAATATAGATGCCGGTCCGCCTCATGCGGGTCGATGCACAGATAGTTGTCCGGATTGGTGGGCCCCCAGACCGATATCGTCGGCAACCCCAGCTTGCGGGCAATATGCAGCGGCCCGCTGTCGATCGTCACCAGGCAAACCCCCAAATCCCGCAAAAAAGAATAATACGCAGCAAAATCTTTCGCCATTCCGGCGTAATTCAGTATCCGCTCGCGACGACCCTGCAAAACCGGGCCGCCGATCAGCCGGTTCATGGCATCCCGGTCGGCCGGCATCCCCAGAAGCGCGACGCGATAGTCCGTATTTTCCAATATCCACTCAATGATTTCCGAGAAAGTCCCGTCCGGCAGCTTCCGCACATCCGCCAGCCCGCTGCAAGTATTGTTGAGAAGAATATACGGCTTCCCCAGCTCCGCCTGTCGAACCGCCGGAACAAATACCGGAAGTGCGTTGCCAGTCAATTGACGGGCCAGATACCGATAGTTGTCTTCCAGGTAGGCCGATTGGTCAAACGTGATATTATGCGTATTCAGGAACCGCCGGAACGGCACATAGGAAAGATAAAACCCAACCCGGTTGCGCGCGATCGTCAAAAGCGCCAGCACGGTGGTCAGCTTGGAATACACCTCCAGGTCAACCACCCAAAGCTGCCTCCAGCCCCATGCCCGCGACAGAAATCGCATAACGCCCCGAAAAGTCGACCCCAACTGCTCCGTATTGATCGCACAGATCTCATCGAAAAGTTGAAAAGGCCCAATCCCGTCGGCGATATTGTTATCCGTTAACAGAATCAGCCTGGCTCCGGGAAATCGTGATCCGAATCGCCTGGATCGCATCCGAAGCGGCGATCAGACTCCCCAGTCCCATGAGTTTAATAAAGACGATCCGCTTCGGCGCTTTATCAATCGAGTGACCCCGCCGCATCAGGACGCCAAGCAGCCGTGTAACCGGCACGAGAAACCCGATCAGCAGATACCCGACATACCAATCTATCTTCTGTTTCCGGCGGATTTTCATATATCAAATGAACGTTTGTAAGATTATCACCGGTTGCCCACCTGGCCCGCGAAAGCCGAAGCATCAAGCGACAGCGTTTGCGTACACCAGACAAGACTTTGCTTGTTATGCGTGATCATGATCACGATTTTGCCCTCCTCCGCCAGCTCCGAAAGCCGTCCGAGCAGCCGCTGTTCTGCTGCCTCATCCAGTTCACTGAACGGTTCATCCAGCAGGATCAGATCGGCCTGCTTGTACAACGCCCTCGCGATGGCGATCCGCTGCCGTTGACCGCCGCTGATATTCTTTCCATTTTCCGTGACGGTTGCCTGCAGGCCGCCCGGCAACTTCCGGATCAGCTCGTCCAGGCCAGATATCGCCACCGCATTATTCAACCGTTCCTCATCGTATCCCTCTTCCTGAAATGTAATATTTACCAGGATGCTGTCATGCAGGATGAACGGTTGTTGCTTGACATAAGCGATCCGGCTCCACGACCGACGCCGCTCGTCACGCGCCGTCACCACCCCGTTGATCTTCACCTGTCCCGCACCTTCTTCGACAAATCCCAACAGGATATTAAACAGTGTCGTCTTTCCCCGTCCTGAATCCCCCTGTACCCCAAGGAAATCACCGCGTCTGGCCTCCAGGCTTACGCCATCGAGAACTGTTTGATGACCGTATCGGAATTCGAGCCCTTTCGCACTGATCGAATCAATACTTTCCATATATTCTTCCCAGCCCGCTCCGACAACCTCCGGCCTCTCCCGCCGCTCCAGCAGGCCATTCACCGTAAACTCATAGGTTTTCATCTGGCCCGTCAGGTTCAAAAGCCGCGAGATACCCGGAATGATCTTGTACGCCGCTGCCAGGAACGCCCCAAGCGTGACAAACTCTCCGCCATGCCCATTCCCCGTAAAGTGGCCGATGGCGATCAACGCCAGCAGCCCAAACACCGCAAAAATCTCCGCCAGCCTCACCGGCGCCCCCTGCATCGACTGCACCGAAGCCAGATGCCCGTTAAGGATTGTCTGCGCCTCGCCATACCGCTTGGTAAAGAATTCCTTTTTGTCATATAGGTTACTCTCAACATAGCTGGCGATCGACTCCTGTAAATGCTGCCACATGACGTCCCTGCTGCTTTTGATAAACACTCGGGCCGTATGCAGCCTCCGCTTGGCCAGATACGCCATAATGACCACCGGCGGAAGTAAAAGCAAAAGCAGCAACAGAAAAAGTTTAGCGTTGAACAGCAGCACCGCCGCAATCGTCACTCCGATCAGCGTAGCCTCTGTGATGCTTTGCTGCAATCCACCCAGTACGAACTGACTGAATTCGATCGGCTGTTGGGCGATCTTTAAAATATGCGCCGCCGAATCGGTATGTGCATATTGAATATAGTCCCCCTCCAGGTAATACAACAGGTTCTGCCTCGAGATCCGCGACGCAACAGCATACCGGAGTCTGGCCTGCGCGGAATAGATCAGGAAGCTGAGCCAATTTTTGAGCCCGAACAGGAGAAAGAAGAGCCCGATCGGCCACAACTTCTGCTCACCCCCTTCCGCATACCGCCGGATCACCCACAACAGCAAAGCCAGCCCCGCAATATCCGCTACACTACTTACCGTATCCAGCACTGTCAGCAGGATCAGCCGGCCCTTTTCCCGGGGCATTAACACCGTCAGTATTTTCCGGATCAGTTTTACCATACTATCAGCGCTTCTTCTTCAGATTGAAATTCCGCGAAATATTAAACCCGAAATAAATATCGCCTTTTCCCCAGGTCCCGGTTGTCTGCGTAAGGAACTGCGTAGGGACAATGCTCTGGGAATTGGTGAACACCAGCTGAAAGACATGTCCGCCCGTCTCGATATCCCAGCCCAGCGATAACGAATTGTGGACCGTATACGAAACGATCTGGTTCTTTGGAACGACGTCATACTCCGCATCGATGCTCATCCGGTGGGTGATCTTCATCCGCCCACCCAGCCCGACAGCAAGAACGTCGTTCTTGTCCTGTGGTGTCGGCACGAAATTATAATGAAGCCAGGTCGGCGACACTTGCAGCGACAAATTCTGCCCGAACTTCCGGGCGATCAGCAACTCGGCAGAATACGCCGTTCGGTCCGCCGTATTCAAAAAAACTTCATCCGTAATGTCTTGCGTAAAGTTCGTAATTGTTCCCACGACTGCAACCGTAAAAGGCACGCCACCGCCTTCCGCCTGCTTGAGGAACCGATATTTAACATATCCGTCGAAGGTCTTCAGATAAGAACTGCGACCGACGCCGATCGACAGATCGTCGGTGATCCCGTAGTCAAGTCCCAGCCGCAGTGTCGCATTGTCCAGACCAAAGAAATTATATGAGCCGCTGTTCAGCGTCCCGAACCGATGCTGGATCACGAAGTTTAAGTTTCCGTTCGCCGGCGATTCCACAGTCTGGAGATTGATGATATGCCCGGCCTTGAACGTGCCCATAACATACATCTTTTTGGGATGCGCCGACATCGAGTCATTCAGCATCCGCAGGAGTGATGTATCCTGCGCGGAAGCCGCAAGTCCCGCTAACACAATTGCGAGTGTCATTAGGATTAAATGCGCCAATTTGCATTTTCTCGTAGCCATAGTCGATTTATTTATTTGAAGTGCAGTCGATATTTACTTTAACCGTTATCTCTTTGTCGATCTTGTCCCGGACGATGGAGGGGACGCTGATATTGAAATCCTCCGGCTTGACCCTGAATTCAGCCACCCCCAGCAGATGACCCGCCCTGACCTCCAGCGTGGCCGGCGTTTCGACGGTCCGCGTGACATTGTGCAGTGTGAGACCCCCCTTTACCATGATTTTATAAACCCCGTCCTTGTCAAGCGCCACATCGCCGGTATAGGCGCCGGAAAAAGTCGCCTTGGGATATTTGTCGCTCTCTACATAGTTCTCGTTAAAATGTTCCTGCATCAGTTCTTTTGGAAAAATGAAACCTTTTAACAGCGCGGCAAAAGCCACGTTCTTCTTGCCGGCGTCAATAACGGCATATAGCTGTCCATTCTCTCCCCGGACATCCTCCAGCGGCGTTTTGGAATAGAACCCGACAAAACCCGATCGGGTGGAATACAACTGAGCATACGCGACAGACGGCCGGATCGCCGCCAGAAGTAGCATTAGAAAAATCAGCTTCATATTGAATAATTGAATGTTGGTTAATGGTTAATTATCAGGCGTCCCCTGGTGGATCCAGGCAAGGATCGTATTGATCTCGCAGCTTGACAAAGATGGCAGCCCGTACGGCATGGGCGTAAATCCCGGCGCGGCCGTGAGATCTCCGATGACATAACCACTACCAGCCCATCCCTTGAAGGCGCCGTAATTGCTGAAATCGATGCCGCTGGATGCGCCGGGCCCTTTGTGACAGGCATAACAATTTTCCTGGAGGATGGGCACGATCTGCAGGGAATAACTGACGTTCGTCGTATCGCATCCCCCACCGCCCAGCTCGACTGCATTGCGTTTAACGCAGGCGGGAAGATGGAGCAGGAAAGCTCCGGCAACCGCCGCTGCCAGTAAGAACTTCACCTTCATAAATGGATAGTTAATATCGTTAAATTTGATTACCGGGAAGATTATTTGCGGAGCACACAGTCCGCCAGATTGACATCCATGAGAAAGCCGGTACAACGGCCCTTAACCGTCACCAGGTCACCGTTTTTCGGCTCGGGGTCGATCTTTGTGCCACCAAACAGCTGACAGTTGATCCCGCCGCCCCCCGGTTGCGGTGATAATATCCAGATCTCCGAATTGCCGCTGTGCTGGATCTCCGCCAGCTTGCCCGAAACTTCAATCACTTTCCCCAGATATTTCAAGTCAGCGGAATGCTCATCCTTCTGGTACTGCTGATAGAGGGTGTCCGCGCTGACGGTAAAATCGGTCGTTTCGCCTTCCGCACTTTGATGCGGTTTCATATACGAATGGACAGCCCACGCCGCAACGATCAGTAGCGACAATACAATCCCACCCCAAAGAATGGTTCTTTTTTTCCGCATGGTATTTTTTCAATTAAATCCTTCTTACCATAGGTTGCGCACAAGCTCACCACAGGTCGCGCACAAGCCCGATATTCAGGCCGCCGCTCACAATTGGCAGTTTTCCGGTACCGATTCCGGACAGCGGAATCCGAACGTATGGTTCGAGCCGCAGGTTTCCGATCTTTCCCACGCGCTGTTCAAACCCGGCGCTCAGATTGACGATAGAAAACCAATATTGAGAAGGTTTATGGATATTCCACATGCTATCCTCCGTTACCCAATTGTACTCGACCTGATAGTTGTAGTTCTCGTGTGACATTAGATAGGTGGAAAGCCCGGCTGTTGCAAACCATTTCATCCTTGGCCCCGTGCTGAAATTATACCGGACATTCAGCGGGATCTCCAACATATTACAAGTCCCATCAACATTCTCCAGCGTATATCCCGCCGGCATCTCCTTTTTGAAATACTCCCCGGCAGTATAATATCTTTTTCGGTCCATCGATAACCCCGTCTCGACCGCCCACCGGTTGTTGAAGGAATATCCCAATATTACACCGAAGGTCGTTCCAACGCCCTTCATCTCCTGGAACCGAACCGTGCTGAAATCCGGTGCACCGAAAACGCCGATATACCCGTGCGAACCCAAATGCTTCCGGGATGATCCGGGTTTCTGACCATCCGCGGGAACCTTTGAAGCCACAACATCTACGTTAACGCCATTTCTTTCCCCGATCGGCGCCCGCCGGGAATCCAGCCGCGACGGCAGCGGATCCAGGTCCTCTGCTGAAGAATTCCTCAGTGACCCATTATTATGATCTTTCCCTTCCGAACCATCATTCTTCCCTGATCCATCATTCTTCGATTCCCCCGCCGTTCCGACTAAGCGGGGCTGGCCGACCGTAGCCGCTGCGCCGGCACGAGTTCTCAAATTGAGAACTTTTGCCCGTCCCGATATCCGCTTATGTACCACCGCGGAATTCACAACATCTTGTCCCCCAACTCCTATGGAGTTTTGCGTCGCGCCTGCATTTACAGTTTTGACGCCTGAAGTTCTCGTTTTGAGAACTTTTTCACTGCCCGCAACACTACTCCCGCTCTCCCTGCTTTTTACCGTTTTCTCCGCCGAAACGGCCCCGGTGGAAGCCGCACCGCTCACCGCCTCCGCTTTCATCGCAACCGATTTATCCAAAGACCGATGCATACCCATCTGTCCCATCCAATAACCGATACCCGCCAGCGGTATCAACAGGAACCACCAATAGGCGCCCCGCCTTCTACGCTTCTCCCGCTCATGCGAAGGAGACGCCGGGCCACCGTCAAGGGCGTCCGCCAGCCTCTCCCAGTCGGCACTGTCTGTCCTCAACGGGTACCGCTCGGATGCCCGCCTGAACAGATCGTCCATATCACCATTATTGTATTTCATAGCTAAATTCAGAGTTTTCGGAGGTTAAGGCCTTTTGCAAATGCGCCCTGGCTTTTGATAAATTGGATTTCGATGTCCCCGTCGTGATGCCCAGCATCTTGGCAATCTCCGGATGCGAATATCCTTCGATCACGTGCAGGTTGAAGACCATTCGATATGCCGGCGGCAATTCCTTGACCAGGGCGATCAGCTCTTTATAAAGCACGGAATTATCCGACGACTGTCCGTCATCTTTATGCTCCCAGACATGCTCCGGAATGGGATAGCTCTGCGTATTGTTGATCTCCCGTCGCATATAATCAATCGCCGCATTGATCACAACCCGCCGGATCCAGCCGATCAGCAGCATTTCCACCTTCTCCTTATCCCGCACCTCAAACCGGCTGAAATTCCGGAACATCTTCAGGAAGGCGTCATGCACCACCTCCGTCGCCTGCTCATAGGTATTTACATACCGGAAAGAAATCTTGATACAGAGCCCGTAGTACTGATCATAAAGGACCTTTTGGGCATGCCTGTCCTGCTGAGCACAACCGGAAATTATTTGAATTAGTTTTTCCAATGTAGACGTCTTACCAACCCGCCGATGATTGATTCTTAATGAGAACGCGCGATTATTCCGTTCGGTTGCCTGAACGGCCATTCGCACATAATGCATTGATTATCAGCCAAAATCTTACCCGGCCTGCAATTGTCTGTAAATTAGTGAAATTCCTCCCGCCCGTCAGAGGATTATTGAAGAAGATTGCCTAATTCCATCGGTTCCTTCCGACCGCCCTCATTGACCAGGATCGTCACCGCACCAGGCAATGCCAACCGATACTGCTCCCCGATCGGGATCTTATCTACGCCCAGATAGGCATACTTGTTGTCGAAGGATTGCACCTTTTCAATGGAAACGATATAACCCCGGTGAATGCGAATAAAAGCCTCCGCCGCCAACACCCGTTCCCAATGTTTCAGCGTGACGAGTACCAGGATCGTCGGCCGGTTTTCCATCACCAGCCGCGTATAATTCTTCCTTGCCTCAATATACAGGATCTCCCGAAAGTCAACTTTTACGTTCCGGCCCTCATGACGGATAAAAAAAAATGCCTGCACTTGCTGTAGAATTTAAAGTAGGTAGAAATGGTGAATCGGCATTGGGACGACAGCAGTTGGGAAGAGGTTTAAAGACTGAAAGGTCACATGAGAAAACATACTGCACTTTATAGAACTAAAACAAACGATATCAGACCCCTGATCTTTACCCAATACAACTGGAAGGGTCCTGCTTTAACCACTGAAAAGTTGGATTTTAGCTTTAATTTCGCGCAGGGAAATCATTTTAATATAACTTCTTTATGGCCAATAGGTTTTCAGATACCTTATTCCAATTGATCCACTCACTCGAGAAATCGGAAAAAAGACACTTTAAACTCTATATCAAACGAAGCTCCACAAAAGAAGACCTCAAGATCGTCCAGTTATTCGACGCTCTCGACAGATTGACCGATTATGACGAGAAAAGCCTCCTGAAGAAACTCCCCGGCATCCAGAAACCCCAACTGTCCAATCTCAAAACCCATCTCTACAAGCAGATCCTGGCGAGTCTTCGCCTGCTTAAAAGCGCCGACAGCATCGACCTCCAGCTCAACGAAATGTTTGACTACGCCCATATCCTTTATAAAAAAGGATTGTTCCAGCAGAGCCTCCGTATGCTCGACCGGGCAAAAGAAACCGCCAAAGCCAACCAGAAATTCAACTTCCTCGTCCAGGTCCTCGCCCTGGAGAAGCGGATCGAAACCCTCCACATCACCCACAGCATGCAGATGCGCGCCGAACAACTATCCGCCGAATCCGTACAAATGCTGGGTCGCATCAATATGGTGGCACGCTTGTCCAACCTCGCGTTGCTCATTTACAGCTGGTACATCCGAAACGGCCATGCCCGCAACGAGAAAGACGAAGCCAGCCTCCGCGAATACCTCCGGGAACACCTCCCCACCGGCGCCTGGCAGCAGACCGGTTTCTATGAACGCCTCTACCTCTATCAGTCCTATAACTGGTACGCGTTCATCCGGCAGGACTTCCTGATGTATTACCGCTATTCCCAGAAATGGCTGGACCTTTTCGAAGAACAACCGCTCATGGTCCGCGTGGAGACCGGGCATTATATCAAGGCGCTCCACAACCTGCTGAACGCGCATTTCGACCTCCGCAACCATTCCAGGTTCGACGCCATACTCCGCCAATTCGAATTGTTTTCCCAAACGGACCGCGTCGCCGAGAACGATAACTTCCGGATCCAATCCTTCGTTTATATCACCACTGCCCGAATTAACCAGGTCTTTATGCAGGGGACCTTCAAAGAAGGATTGCGGATGGTCCCCGGGATCGAACAACGACTATCGGAGAATGACCTCTTTATCGACCGCCACCGCATCCTCGTCCTCAATTACAAAATCGCCTCCCTATATTTCGGCGCCGGCGACTTCGGCACGTCCATTGACTATCTCCAGCGGATCATCAACGACCAGCAAGACCTCCGCAATGACCTTCAATGTTATGCCCGCGTCCTGCATCTCATGGCCCACTACGAACTGGGCAATTTCGACCTGATGGAATCCCTGACCAAATCCGTTTACCGCTTCATGGCCCGTCGCGAACGCCTTACCCGCGTCGAAGAAGAAATGTTCCGATTCCTCCGGACCTCCTTCCAAACTTCCCGCTCCGCCTTGAAAACCGAGTTTGAAAAATTCCTCGACAAAATCCGCCGCTTCGAAGGCAACCGCTACGAAGCCCGCGCATTCGCCTACCTCGACCTTGTTTCCTGGGTCGAAAGCAAGGTTTACCAACGCCCGATGAGTGAGATCATCGCCGAAAAATATCGGAAAAGCAAACGCCGCGTCCAGCTTGCCGAAGCCTGATCATTCAATCCCAAACACATCCCGCAATGCCCGGCGCGCCGCATGATAACCGCACATCCCATGAACCCCACCGCCGGGCGGCGTCGCGGACGAACAAATATAGATTCCCCGCGATGATGTGCGGTACGGTGACCAGCGCAACGCCGGCCGCGTGTACAGTTGCCGGATATCCATTACGCCTCCGTTAATATCGCCGCCGATATAATTTGGATTGTACTCCTCCATCTGCGCCGTATCGAATACATGCCGCGCCAGTACCCGCTCCCGGAATCCCGGCGCCATCCGCTCCACCTGCCGCTCGATCCGCTCCGTCATATCCTCCCTCGACCCATTCGGCACATGACAATAGGCCCACGCCGTATGCCTGCCCTCCGGGGCGCGCGTCGGGTCGAATAGACTGGGCTGCGCCAGCAACACAAACGGACGCTCCGCGGTCAAGCCCGCCGCCGTAGTCGCTTCCGAAGCCGCAATCTCTTCAAAGGTTCCCCCGATATGCACCGTTCCCGCCCGTCGGCAACCTTCCGCTTCCCAGGGTATCGGCTCTGCCAACGCCCAATCGATCTTGAATACCCCCATTCCGTACCGGTATCGCTCCAACTGCCACCGGTACAACGAAGACCAGCGATGTCCGCCAAGCTCTAACAATTGCCGTGGCGTAAGGTCCAGCAGGACGCACCGCGACGACGGAAGCTGCGACATCGACCGGATATAAACGCCGGTCTCGATCCGGCCCCCAAGCGAAAGGAAATATCCCGCCAGCGCCTGCGCGATGGCCTCCGAGCCCCGCCGCGGTATCGGCCAGCCCCGATCATGCCCCGTCGCCAAAAAGACCAGTGCTATCGCTGCCGTCATCCAGTTCGTCAACGGTAGCTCCCCATGCGCCGCCATCCCGGCCAGCAGCGCCTTCCCTTCACGGGTCTGAAACCGACGAGCCAGCCAGGTCACGCTCGGTAACCCCTTCCATCCAAACTGCGCCAGCATCCACGGATGCGTCGGAAAATGCAGCGGTCCCAACAGCTCTGGGGCCAGCTCTGGCCAGTCTCGGACAACCGGCCCAACCAGCTTCCGATAAATCGCCGCATCTGCACCCAACCTCTCCGCCGTCTCTTCCACCGTCCCTCCCAACATCGCCGCAACACCACCATCCATCGGATGCGCGGCGGCCACAGGCGGATAGATAAACTCCAGCCCATATTCCGCCAACGGTAAGGTTTGCAGAAATGGCGAACCTGCCGCCAACGGGTGAACCGCGCTGCAGATATCATGCACGAATCCCGGAAGCGTCAGCTCCGCGGAGCGCAGGCCGCCGCCGATCGTCGACCTCCCCTCCAAAACCAGCACCGATAATCCCTTTTGTTGCAATACAATCGCCGCCGCCAGGCCGTTCGGACCCGAGCCCACGACCACGGCATCGTAATCTGTTAAAGTTTTGCGCCCACCGGTCATCGGCCAAAAATAGGGTTAAATTTGTATAGGAAATTTTGTTGTATGAGATACCTTTCGACCTTATTCTCATTGGCAGTCGCCACGCTGACGATCACTCCACCGCAGTCGGCCGGCGCCCAATCGGTCAAGCCCCTCCTCGACTCCCTGCACTTTGTCTTCCAACCCTGGACCGCTCAATCCGAAACCGGCGAGATCCATCACCTGAACGACAATTCTTATACCCTGGAAATCGCCCGGGATAAGCTCGTCAGCAACCTTCCTTATTACGGTCGCGCCTATGTCGCGCCCTTCGACCCCACCACCGGCTTTCTCGACTTCAGCTCCCTCAAGTTTACTTACTCCGTTACACCGCGAAAGAAGGACGGCTGGACCGTGTTGATCAAGCCGCAGGACGATCGGGAAATCACGCAGCTGCAACTCGTCATTTCGTCCAGGGGGTACGCAACCTTGCAAGTTCTCTCTCCCAACCGGCAGTCGATCACGTTCGACGGCATCGTTATCGCTCCGGATAAGCACTAAGCGGCCCACTACCGCACCGGCAGCCGCAATGTCGTAATTTCGTTATATTCGTTTTATAAAATTCCATCACTTGAGATATCTGTTCACCTTTCTGTCCCTGCTCGCGGCTTCGATGACTACGGTTAAAGCCCAATCCGTCCAGCCGCTCATCGACTCTCAATCCTTTGTTTTTTCCGCACAGACCGTCCAACCCCTCCGGAGTGGCGCGCGTCCGATCAGCACCGGTAACTATTCGCTGCGGGTCACCAGGGATTCGATCATCTGCGCACTCCCGTATTTCGGCAACAGCAACAGTGCAAACATCGACCTCACACAAAACGTTCTGCGATTCAAGACCACCAAGTTTAAATTTTCCGTCACCCCGCGGAAAAAAGACAGCTGGAAAATATCGATCAAGCCAAGAGATAATCCTTACGTTGACCAATTGGTGCTGATCGTCGGCTCCGACGGCTTCACCACCCTCAATATCGACATCAACGGCTATGATTCGATCAGTTTCATCGGCGCCCTGACCGCCCCCGCCAAACCCTAGCGGGTCCACCAGTCGACAGCCGGATTATTGATCTCCATATACGTCTCCGGCTTCGCCGCCGGCACCCCAGCCAAACTGCTCATATAACCCATGCGCATCCTTCGTATGGAGCATCCACCGCTTCAGCCCCTGCAGATCGGGGTAAGCCAGTATCACCTCCATCAGCCATTTCGAAAGCGCCCTGCCCCGGTATTCCTCGATAATAAATACATCCGCCAGATACGCCACCCGCGCATAATCCGTCACAATCCGGGCATAGCCCACCTGGCGACTCCCATGATAAACGCCAAAATTCAGCGAATGATCCGCCGCGGCGACCACCTTCTCGAACGGTAGCCCCTGAACCCAATATGACTCGTTTGACAAATAATTGTGCATGAATTGCAGATCGAGGCGCGCCCGGTCCGTAGAGATCGAATATTCATCTTTTATAATTTCCATAGCTAGAAATGAATTGCAAATGAAGCCTCCAATGCCTTCCGGCCACTTCGCCGTCACCAGCACCGCCCTCGACTGGGGCGTCCGCCGGAGCCAGTGCGCCTCCAGCATCTTCTCCAGCAGCGCTGCCCCGAGTGCCCCTGCCAGGTGATGCCGCCGCTCCGTCCAGTCCAGACATGGCTTGGCAAACGCCCGCCGCTGCTGTCTGACCTCCCCGCAATCGATGCCCCATTCCGCAAACCACTGCTCGCCCTTCGGCGTCACGTCCAGATCCTTTTCCCGGTAGACGATCAGTTTTTGCCGCAACAGGCTCTCCGTAATCGCCACCCCGACCTTCCCCGCCAGATGATCATAACAGGTCCGACAGTAGTTGATCGGCACTGCGCCATATCCTTCCGCACGGCCTGCTCGGCGGGAACCAGGTTGGCCATCGCTTCGATTGCGTCCGCCACCTCGGCACGCGCGAACGTATAGTACCGGTGCCTCCCCTGTGCCTCTACGGACAGCAGCCCGGCCCGCAATAACTTGCTCAGATGCATACTCAGGTTCTGCGGCGTCGTCTCTACCCCGATCGCGAGCTCCCGCGCCGTATACGACCGCCCGTCCATTAAGGTCCACAGGATCTTCGCCCGGACCGGCTCTCCGATCAGTGAAGCGATATGTGTAATGCTGTTTTCCATTTTTTTTACATTCACAGTTCAGTGAATAATGAACCATGAATTATAAAGATAGGGAATTTGATGGACGCAACCACAGGCGATTAGTCAACTTATTTGCCTAAATTGCGGAACTTAAAATCTGCTTTATAACCGGGCGGGGCCCAGTTCGCACTTGACAACCGAAGGTTTGTCGAATTTCAAATTTAAAAAAAGCGACCCAATTTCCAGATTGCGACAGATCATTCTATTCCTGCTTATCGGGTTCCTCTCCCAGGCCGGTTTTGGACAGACCAGAACGATCACCGGAACCGTTCTGGACTCGATCACGCACACCCCCCTCACAAATGTCACCCTCCTGGTAAAGAACGCACGACATGGCGCCGTCACCAACGCTGAAGGCCGCTTTAGCATCCGGGTCGAAAACAATGCCACCCATCTCGTTTTCAGCATTCAGGGGTATGACCCCGTCACCCTGCTCATTCCGGACCCGTCCAGCCAGCCCCTGACCGTCCTGATGTCAAAGACCTTTACCACCCTGAAAGAATATGTGATTACCGCCAAGCCGGGAAGATACCGGAATAAGAACAACCCTTCCGTCGAACTGATCCGCCGCGTGATCGCAAATAAGCGCCTCAATGGCCCCAAAGCCCCGGCTTATAATTCGTTCCGGCAATACGAGAAAATCCGCCTCCTGATCGACAAGACTCCCCCGCCTCATCGCCGATGACCGGGTGCTGAAGAAATATCATTTTCTGTTCGAAAACCGGGACACGACCCTGATGCCGGGAAAATCGCTCATCCCGGTGTATATCGAAGAAGTCCTCTCCGACGACTACTACCGCAAACACCCGGAAAAAACAAAAAAGGTCGTCCTTGGTCGTAAAGCCGTTGACTTCGGCGAATTCATCGACATGAGAGGGCTTAGCCAGATGATCAACCGCCTCTATGAAAATATAAATATCTATGACAACACGGTCAATATCTTCACGACACAGTTCTTCAGCCCCATAGCAGACCTGGCCCCGACTTTCTACATGTTCTTTATCCGCGACACCACGATGGTAGAAGGTCAACGCATCGTCCGCATGTATTTTACTCCGCGCAATCCCGAAGACCTGCTCTTCCGCGGCTACCTCTTTATCAACCTCGACGACAATTACGCCGTCACCCACGTCGAGCTGGGAGTGAGCAAAAACATCAACCTCAACTTCGTCCGCGAATTCCAGGTAAAACAGGACTTTGAAAAAGGCGACTCCGGCCATTACCACCTCCTCAACTCCGACGTGATCGCGCTGTTTAACGCCATCCCCGGTACCCTGGGAATGGTCGGTGAACGGGTCGTCAGACTGGACCAGATCAAAGACAGTATCCTCCCGGATGAAGTTTTCCGCGGCCCCGACGTCGATACCGCCCGGCGAGGCCGATCAATCCCCGGACAGTCTCTTCAGCACGAGACCCATTCCGCTCACCGCTTCCGAAGCAAAAGACCTACGCCAATACCGACAGCCTGACGAAAATGCGCTCCTATCATCGCCTGCTCGATTATATGACTGCTTTCACCGCCGGCTACAAAACCGCCGGAAAGGTCGACATCGGGCCCATCGGCAGCTTCTGGACCTTCAACCAGATCGAAGGCCAACGCCTTCGCTTCGGCGCCCGCACCAACACCCACCTTTCCCGCCGTTACTACGCCGAATCCTACGTCGCCTACGGCTTCAAGGACGAGCGATGGAAATACTTCGCCAGCGCTTCCTATGCCCTCAACAATAAATCGATCTATACATACCCCCTGCACTACCTGCAGGTCAGTTGGCTCGACGATACCCGCAGCCTCGGGGCGGAGGGACGCCTTTTCACAGGCCAATAACTTCTTCGGATCCTTTACCCGCGGCGATAATTCCAAATGGCTCTACAACCACATCGCCCGCTTCTCCTATATCCATGAATACAGCAGCCATTTCTCCTATAACCTCGGGATGAAGTTCTGGCAACAACGGCCGACCGGTTCTCTTTATTACATCTACGAACCAGCGGTCAACCACTTCGACAGCGTCTCGCAGATTACAACCGGAGAAGTCTCTCTGACCCTGCGGTGGGCGCCCCATGAAGAATTTTTCCAGAACAAAGCGGGCAGGAGCAATATCATCAACCGTTGGCCGATTTTCACCCTCCAATACGCCAAAGGCATGCAGGGGCTGTTTGGCGGTCAGTACAATTACGACGCCTGGCACTTTGATGTATACAAGCGGGTCTACATTAACCCGATCGGGTTTCTCCGATATCACCCTGGACGCAGGCTATCTCAACGGAAGCCTACCCTTTCCCCTGCTCACCGTCGCACCCGGTAACCAGTCCTATTTCTATTATGAGAATATTTACAACCTGATGAACATCGGCGAATTCGTCAGCGACCACTATGTAAGCCTCGACATCGACCACTTCTTCGGCGGATTCTTCTTCAACAAGATCCCCGGCCTCAACCGCCTGAAGCTGCGGGAGGTTGTCGGAGCCAAGATCCTTTACGGCGGCCTCCACGACCAGAACAACCCCGCCCTCAATCCGGCCCAGATGAAATTTCCGACGACGGACGGCCTGACAACCACCTATCCGCTTGGTCCCAAGCCCTATGTCGAAGCCAGCGTCGGGATTTACAATATTCTCTACCTTCATACGCCTGGACGTCGTCAAGCGTTTCACCTACCTCGATCATCCCAACATTTCCAGCCTCGGGCTCCGCGTCAGCACAACCTTTAATTTCTGACTTCCTCCCACCAGGGCGTATTTGGATAGGGTCCGGCAACCTGAAAAGGTTCCCCGATCAGCGGCGTCGCCAGCCTCAAGCCGTTGCCACCCCCCGCCGCCGAAGTCCTGCTATAGGCAGTCACCAGGCGCCGCACCGGCTCATCCCATGGGTGCAGCGCCAATGTGAACTTTCCCCAATGCACCGGCATCAACGCCTCCGCCCGCAAGTCCAGCGCCGCCTGCATCGTCTCCTCCGGCAGCATATGAATCGATGGCCAGTTCTTCCCATACTGCCCGCATTCCAGTATCGCCAGTTCGAACGGTCCGAATCGCTCCCCGATCTCCCTGAAATGCTGCTCATATCCCGAATCGCCACCCAGGTATAATGAATGCCCCCGACCCTTCAAAACGAAGGAAGACCACAACGTCCCGCCCCGCTTGAACCCCCGGCCCGAGAAGTGCCGCGCCGGCGCCGCCGTCAGTGTGAGACCCCCAACTCCCGGCCCAGCCCCCCAACTCCAACTTTCCCACCAATCCAACTCGACGATCTTCTCCTTTGACACCCCCCACGACTCCAAATGCGCCCCCACCCCCAGTGACGTACAAATCTTCCCGGCGCTGCCCGCCAATACGCGAACCGTCTTATAATCCAGATGATCGTAATGGTCATGCGTCAGTAACAAAACATCGACCTCCGGCATCTCATTTACCCCATACGTCTCCGTCCCGGGAAACGCCTTCGCAAACAAGGAAACCGGCGACGCATTCCCGCTAAACACCGGATCGACCAGTATCGTCATCCCTTCCACCCTTAATAAATAAGAAGAATGCCCGAACCATACCA
Organism: uncultured Chitinophagaceae bacterium; assembly: GCA_963846405.1. Lineage (GTDB taxonomy): Bacteria > Bacteroidota > Bacteroidia > Chitinophagales > Chitinophagaceae > Puia. The sequence goes on from CAWJVU010000005.1 coordinate 347,000, forward strand.
CCCACAACCCCTGATCCGGCAGCGCCCGCAAATCCGTTTTGACCGACGGCAACCGCCTCCCGGGCGCCGTATCTGTCGGCCGGTTCCGGTATTCCTTTATCATCTTCCAAAAAGAAGTGCCCTTCACCGTTACTTCCGTCGGGACCAGGTTCTCGAACCGGTCTCTTTTATAATTCGGCGAGCGCCGCATTCGCTCCAGCCGCTCCCCCGCCGCCGGTTTGCCCAAAACTTTAAATATCGCCATGCATTTCGCTCATTTTGCCTTGATCATTTCACAAAACTCTGATAGATCGCCTGCTCCACTCTCCCTTCCAGATCCGAATGACTGTTCGGCGTCTGCTGGGACATCACCAGGCAGACCAGCTTCGCCTTCGGATCCGCCCAATACGTCGTCCCGAAGAACCCGCCCCAGGAGAAACTCCCGGCATTCCTCACCCCCCGCGCGGCCGACTGCTCACTCGTGATCTCAAACCCCAGCCCGAAGTTATCCGTCCCGTTGAACAGGAAAGACAGCTGCCCGCTCGTCATCAGTTGCACCGTCCGCGGCGCCAGGATCTGTGCCCCATTGTACCGTCCGCCGTTCAGCATCATCTGCAAAAACACCGCATAATCCCAGGCTGTCGACGTCAGCCCGGCGCCGCCCGAAAAATATCGCTTGTGCAACAGCGGATAGTTCGGATCGATCGTCGTCTTCTCCTTCGTCCAGCGCACCACCTGATGGAGCGAGTCCTCCGTATAAACCAGTAGTCAACCGCCCGGTGCGATCCGCCGGTACATTAAAATACGTATCCTTCATCCCAAGCGGTCGAAAGATCGTCGTTTGCAGATAGTCTTCCAGGTTCATCCCGGTCATTACTTCGATCAGACAGCCGCTCACATCCACACCCAGGCTATATGTCCATTTCTCACCGGGCTGATGCACCAGCGGCAGCTTGGCCAGCGCCTCCATCCGTTCGCGCAGATCATAATCGATTACCCCGAGCCCCGATGGAATTCCCGCCTTCGCATAGATCGCCTTCATCGAAGGAGTGCCGATCATGGGATAATCGAGGCCTGAAGTGTGCGTGAGCAAATCCCTGAACGTGATCTCGCGCTTGGCGGGCACGGTCGTATAGCTGCTGTCCGCTTCATTGAATTTATCCAGCACCACCATATGCCGGAACGCCGGCAGGATGTCCGCTATCGGCTCGTCGAGATAGAACTTCCCCTGCTCGAACAACCGCATCAACCCCACGCTCACGATCGCCTTGGTCTGAGACGCGATCCGGAACAGATCGTCCGGCCTCATCCGTTTCCCTGCCTCCTTGTCCGCATACCCATAACCTTTATACTGGACTACATGCCCGTCGTGGATCACCAGCGTCACCGCACCATTGATCCAACCCTTTTCGATATACCCGTTGATCAACGTATCGATCCGCGCAAGCCGTGCGGGATCCACAGCGGCGTCCGGCACGTTGCGCTGAATGGTCTGCGCGGACGTCCCCGCGCTGATAACGAGCAAACACACCGTCCAGTACAACTATCCCTGATAATTTCCGATAACGGTTCATATCCCTGATTTTCGCAGAAAGATAATTTTTTTTCTCTGTTCACCGAATTACCTTTACCGGCATGAAACGCTCCACCAGAAGAAGATTCATCAACACCGGCGCCGCGGCTGCCGGCGCCATCCTCACCTCAAACGCTGCTTTGGGCGCCATTCGCGCAAACGCCGAACGGCCGCCGATCGTTCACCACGTTTTCTTCTGGCTCAAGAACCCTGCCTCCGTCGAAGACCGCGACCAGCTCGTCACCGGCCTCAAGACCCTCGCCGGTATTCCACTTATAAAAGAATTATATGTCGGCATCCTGGCAGCAACCGAGAAAACGGGATGTCGTGGACGCCTCCTGGCAGGTCTCCGAACTCATGTTCTTCAGTGATCTCGAATCACAGGCGTCCTATCACAGCATCACCTCCACGTGGAATTCGTCAAAAACTACAGTCATCTCTGGGAAAAGGTCATCGTTTACGACACCATGAATCTTTTTAGCCGGATCGCGTTAAACAATTTTGGTCGTCTTTGCCTGCACTTAATTTTGTGCTCGAATTGGACAGCTTTTCAAAAAGGCCAATAATATTCAATCAGTTAGCTTTCAGTTAATTTATTTTTTTTTACTTAAAGAATTAACATTACTTTGTGATGCACATAAAACTAACACACAATGAGAAGACTTCTGGCACTGCTTGCAGTGCTCACTAGCATTTCCCTGTCAACACAAGCCCAGACAAAAACTATCACAGGGAGGATCACCGACCAGGCAAATCAGCCAGTCCCCTTCGCCACGGTAAAAGTAAAATCAGCCAAAGGAGGCACAGCGGCAGACGCGGACGGTTATTTCACCATCAAAGTTCCACCATCAGCAGCATTCTCGTCGTCTCGGGTGCGGGAATGACGGAGAAAGAGGTCCCGATCGGATCGAACAATGTCCTGAATGTCCAGGTGACCAGGACGCAGACAGAATTGTCCACCGTCGTAGTTACGACGGCAGCCGGGTAAAAAGTCAATAAGATCCAGCAGGGCTTTAATTCCACCACGATCAGCGCGCAGAGCCTGACGGAGGCCAGACCAACCGTATTGGCCAGCGCCCTCGCGGGAAAAGCGCCGGGCTTACAGGTTATGGCCACAGGCGGCGGGGTAAATCCGACATTCCGGATACTGCTCCGCGGTCAGCGATCACTTACCGGTAACAACCAGCCGCTGCTGATCCTCGACGGAACGATTGTCACGTATGACATGTTGACCAACATTGACCCGGAAGACGTCGACAACGTCAACGTGCTGAACGGCCCGGCCGCGGTAGCCCTTTACGGATCCCAGGCTTCCAACGGCGCGCTCGTGGTGACGACCAAACGTCCCACGGCCGGCACGCAGTCCAGGTCCATGTGGGCGAATCCGTCACACTGGAAACAGTCGCTTACGATCCAAAGGAGCAACACTCTTATGGTTCCGGCGGTAGCGGCTATGGTACAGACACGTTAGGCAGGCCTATTTATTCTCCGCTGGAGAACGAATCCTACGGCCCGATATTCGACGGCAGCACCCGGCAGCTGGGTAACCCATTGGCAAACGGCGACCAGTTGACGGCTAAATATCAGTATTTTAAGGACCGGAACAAATTTTGGCAAACCGGCGCTACCAACCAGACCGATTTCTCGCTCTCTTCCGCAGACGAACGGTCTTCAACGTATTTCTCCGGCCAGTACCTGACCACTTCCGGTACGATGGATGGGATAAATTTAACCGGGCTTCGCTGCGATACAATGGTTCCAGAAGAATCGGCAACAAAGTGCGCGTCAATTACGGTGTGTCCTATCTGCAAAACCGCTACAACGTTACTTCTGCCGAAACAAGCGTCTATGACGAGTTCCTGAATATGCCGGGGGAGATCCCGATCACGATGTTCAAGAATTGGAAGGGCAATGAATACGCCAACCCGAACGGCTATTACAACCCCTGGTACGGCAATCCCTATTTTACCATTCAAAATAACCGGGAGGTTACCAACAACGACTACCTGACCGGCAGCCTGGATTTGCACTTCACTCCCTTCCCCGGGCTGGACCTGGTTTCAACGACGGGTTTGACCATGCGGACGCAGACAAACAATACATATACCGACCAATTTATGTATACGGCCTTTGCTACGGCCTCGAGCGGCGGGTTCAAGACGACAATTCCCGGCGGATGATAACCAATCAAGCCAATACTACAATGAGATCGTCGAAAACTTAAAGGCAATCTACAACAAGAAATTCGGCGAACTCTCCCTGAATGCATTGGGCGGCTTTGCCGTACAACAGGACGCGCAAACAAATGTCAACGCCTCGACCGGCAGCCTTGCCGTACCGGGTATTTTCAGCATCGGAAATACCGCGAACTTCCCGTCGGCCGGAAGTTCCACCTTCGAAGCAAGACAGGTTGGATTGTACTACGACATTCAGCTGGGATGGAATGATTGTCTCTTCCTGCATACCACCGGTCGTGAGGACAGGTCTCCGTTCTGGCGCCGAATAACAGAACATTTTTCTACCCCTCGGTAGACGTTTCGTTGATACTTTCAAAAGTGATCACTTCCCTGGATAATATCCAAGTGGCTGGATATGTGGAAGATCAGGGGAAGTGTATCCCAGGTCGGCCAGGTCAACCTCGGCCCCGGCGCCAATCCTTACGGAGCTTATTCGCTGATCCCGGCATTCGGCCAGGGGAATGGCTATCCGTTCGCTGGGAACCCTGGTTATGCAATCGGCACCGGCTTGATTGCCCAGGGCTGAAACCGGAGATCACGAGTAGCTGGGAGGGCGGAACCGATTTTAAGTTATTTGATGGCAGGGTCGATGGCGGTGTGACCTATTTTGATGAGCATACAACCCATCAAACCCTGACTACCAATATTTCCTGTCTTCCGGTTTTGGAAGTCCATTCTCGCGAATGCCGGTGAGACAGAATCAAAAGGTATTGAGGCGTACTTAAAGTTGGGTCCTGTTGCGCAACAGGAATTGGAATGTCGCCGTCGCAGCTACCTACACCTATAGCGGCAATAAGGTATTATGGATCACTCCTGGATTGAATAATCTTTCCCTGTCGCAATACTCGGACGGGACGGGCGCTTATGCGATCCCTGGCTTTCAGTTCCCGGAGATCATGGGGTATGATTACCTGCGCCACAACGGAAAGGTCATAATCAATGAGAGCACGGGGATGCCGGTCGTAAACCCCAACCTGGTAACCCTGGGTAATGCCAATGCAAGACAGATCGTTTCCTTTTCACCCACGGTCACCTATAAATCGTTTTCGCTGGCAGCCGTGCTTGAATACCGCGGTGGTTACAAACGCTACAACAGCATCGGCTTTGATATGGACTGGTCCGGGATGGGCATCCGGACCATCGAATACAATCGCCAGCGGTTCGTCTTCCCGAACTCCACTTATCAGGACGGAACGGGCAAATGGGTAAACAATACCAACATCCTGATCAGCGAGAATGGCAACGGGAACGCTGGTTTCTGGACAGACGGTACCGAAAACTATGGGGTCACCTCCAACTATGTGACGAATGGTGCTTTCTGGAAACTCAGGGAACTATCTCTTTCTTATAATCTTTCCCCGAAAATTGCGAAGGCGACCAAGGTCATTAAGTCAGCACAGGTCGCCGTATTCGGACGGAATTTGTTCTTGTGGTTGCCCAAGGATAACCTGTACACCGACCCGGACTACAGCGATGCAGGAAGTACTTCAAACGGTATTGGATTAACCGGTTATCAACCCCCTCCATCCCGTTTCTTCGGTGGCAAAATCTCTGTTAACTTTTAATTGAAAAGAAAATGAGAAAAATATTTCTGTTTATTATCATCGCAACGAGCTTGTGCGGTGTGTCGTGTAAAAAATACCTGGATATCAATAATAACCCCAACTCGCCTACGGTGGTTGGCGTAAGCCCGGTATTGCCTCTGGCAATCGTAAATGCGGCCAGCCTGACCTCCAGTTTGAACGATTACGGCGGCCAAACCGTTGGTTATGCCGCAAATGCGGGCGGTTATGGAGGTTTCGGCGCCAGTTGGACATATGACTATCCGCCTTCCCAGGGGGAAAGTTATTGGGACGTTGGATATTCAACGCTGGAGAATTTACAGTACATCCTCAACAATTCCCAAGGCATCGATTCACTCGCCTATTTCAACGCCGCCGCCAAGATCATGAAGGCATATGTATTCCAGATGTTGGTGGATCAATTTAATAACGTCCCCTATACCAATGCCCTCCAGGGGGCCGGTGACTTTGTGCCATCGTATGATGACGCTGCTACGATCTATCCGAAACTGACCCTGTTGATCGACTCCGCAATCTCGCTCATCGAGGCGGCGGCCAATTATCCGGCGGCTTCGGCGGCAACCGCGCTTACCGGCGCCACCGATCCCCTGTTCCAGGGCAATATGACAAGCTGGGCACAATTTGCCAATTCGTTAAAATTACGCATGATCATCCGGGCTGCCTCGGTGGTTACCTTTTCGGATATGACATTCAGTTCCGAAGGGTTTCTGACAACCGATGCGGTGGTAAACCCGGGCTATCAAATGGCCAGTACGTCATCGGGAAGCCAGGTTAATCCATCCTGGGGCACCTGGGGTTCCACTTACGCCGGCGCCAGAGTTGGACAGGCGTGGATCCCGGCAACCTATGTGTTTGGATATTACGACGGTACCAAATTAGCGGATCCAGGCCGGGGCGCAGCCATTTTTTACCAATTCCCGAGCAACACTCCTACCAATCAATTGGGTATTACGCCCCCCAACAATACCCTGACCTCCCCATCGCCGGCGGGTGCATGGTATTCCGGAGGCGGATCGGGAACTACGTTGGGAAATGCGGTTGGCGTATTAAAGGGCCCCAATATGGGAGAACCGCTTATGCTGCTGGCGGAAAGCGACTTTCTGCAAGCCGAAGCGGATCTGAGAGGGATTTTAAGTGGAACCGCAGCGACCGATTTCAACAACGGTATCCTGGCATCCTTTACTTATTTGTATGAGCTGCCGAATCTCTCCGTAGCCCCCGGACGTGGACCCGAGTCGGAGACGAAGCCGCTTATCTTGCCAATAACTCCACCAGTTACCTGGCGAATTTCAGCCTGGCATCAACACCCGCCGAACAATTGGAAGCGATCATCACGCAGAAATACATCGCCCTGGACTTCATCAATGGTGGCGAAGCCTGGAATGAATATCGCCGGACCGGCTACCCGGTTTCTTCAGGATCGTCGCTTAATAATCCCTATGGTTCATTTGCGTCAACGCAGTCTCAGGCAACCAGGCCGGATAAGCTTCCCACAAGACTGCCTTATCCCGCCAGCGAAGCAGCGACCAATGCCAGCAATGTGCCCCAAGGCATAAACATCTACACGTCGACCATTTTCTGGGCCCATTAAATTTGTAAGAACCAAAAAAACAATTTGATTATGAGACTTTCCAGAATAATAAAAAACACCCGGTTGAGCATCCTTGCGGTAGCGGGCTGTCTGACCCTGAATTCCTGTCTGAAGGATAACAATCCTCCACCCATGGATAGTTCCTGGCCCGTCCCGAACCTCGTTTCCTTCCAGGACAATGGTGGCGAAGGCGTCGGCGGGGCGGGATATGGATCGACGACAACCCCGTATCCGCTCTATGAATTTCCCCTTACACTGTACAATGATACCGCGGGTTTCGCCGCCATCGTCGTCTACGGTCCCAATGGGACCGCTCCGGTGGACATTACGGTGAACCTCGCCCTTGACACAACCGCATTGGTTGCGTTCAATACGGCGCAGGGGCTTTATCTTCCCGGGGCCACACCCCTTATCGTCCCACCGGACCCATCAAGCTACAGTTTCCCGTCTTCGGTTACGATAAAGAAAGGCACGAACCAGGCCTATGCGCGGGTTACGGTTAACCAAAATTCCACCCCGGATCCAAATGCGCTCTATGCCATTCCGCTGATTATTAGTTCCACCTCTTATGGGGGAGTCAGTACAAATATGGGTATTGAGATCAATTTCTTTTGGACGAATTAGCCGACCAAAATGACATCTCCAAAAGGCCGCCCCGGATCCGGGGCGGCTTCTTTATAGGGGGGCTCCGCGTCAATTGAACGAGATCAGCTCCACATCGAAGACCAGCGTACTGTTCGGTCCGATCTGCGCACTCACCTGCCGGTCCCCATACGCCAGATGCGGGGGAATATAAAAACGCCACTTACTCCCGGCCGGCATCAACTGCACACCCTCCGTCCAGCCCTTGATCACGCCATTCAACGGGAACGTAGCCGGCTGTCCCCGACGTACCGAACTGTCAAACACGGTTCCGTCGATCAGCGTACCATGATAATGACAGGTCACTTTGTTCGTCGCCGCGGGCCTGGGCCCCGAACCCTCCACCAGGATTTCATACTGCAATCCGCTCGGCAACGCGACTACTCCGGGTTTTTTCTTGTTCTCTTCCAGGAAGTCCTGACCGGCCTTCAGATTGGCCGCCGCTTTTTCGTTTTTCATGTTGTTTAATTTTACTTTTAAGGCATGACATCCACGACCTTGGGCACGACACCCACGACCACCGTCCTCATCCTCGGCGCCAATTCCGACGTAGCAAAGGCATGCATCAAACGATATATTGAAAAAGGATTTTTCGTCATCGCCGCCTCCCGCAGCACGGATGAACTAACGACCTTCACGGCAACCAACCATATCCCCGATGTCCGCATTGCCATCCGCTATTTCGACGCCACCGCATTCGACACCCACGATACCTTCTATGCCAACCTCCCCGCCAAACCCCATATCGTGCTCTATGCCGCCGGCTTCCAGGTCACGAACGAAGAGGCCCTCCTCCACTGGGACGGCGCCTACCGCATGATACAGGTTCTTTACGCAGGCGCCGTGTCGATCCTTAATCGCATCGTCATGGATAACGACAACCCGAACCTTCAACGCATCATCGGTCTCTCCTCTCTCTCCGGCGTCCGCGGCCGCAAGAGCAATTTTGTCTATGGCAGCACCAAGGCCGCCTTCACCCAGTACCTCGCCGGTCTCCGCCAATACCTCTCCTCCCGCCACATCGTCGTGAATGCTATCGTCGCCGGCTACATCGACACCAAACTGACGGCCCATCTCAACCTGCCCCGCAATCTTCTCCTGCAACCCGATTTCATCGCAGACGCCGTGACAAACGCCGGCCGCCGCTTTATCATCGTCCCCGGCTGGAAATGGAAGCTCATCTATCGCGTGCTCAAGTCGCTACCCGAAAGTCTGGTCGCCAGGCTGCCCTGACCCCACAGGAGTACCGCCAACGCGATCACCGACGTAACCGCCATCACCACAACTAAAGACATCGGAGTGCCATTGCTGAAGACACTCACGCCTACCGACGCAAGAGTCCCAACTCCTAATTGGAAGAACCCCAAAAGCGAAGACGCGGTTCCCGCATTTTTGCTGAATGGCGCCAGCGACAACGCCGATGCATTGGGATAGGTAAAGCCCAGACAGGTCAGAAAAACAAAAAGGAAAAATATGGTAAGCCCCAGCCCGCACCAACCCGAAAGGGCTCCCACAACGAAAAGCAGCGCCACGATCGCCTGCCCCGCCAGGGCCACCCGGACGATTTGGTCGCTCTTATATCTACGCAGTAATAGCCTGTTAAACTGGCCCAACACAATAAATGCCACCGCCAAAAAAGCAAATACCCACCCATACGTTCGCTTGTCCAAATGGAAATAGCCCATAAAAAGCAATGGCGATCCCGCGACATAGGCGAGCAACCCCGCAAAAGCAAAGGCTTGCACAAGCACGTACACAATAAACTGGCGGACCCGAAGCACCACAAGAAAATTCCGCAGGATCGGCAGCGGTTTTAACGAAAATTGCTTGTCCGCCGGGTAGCTCTCCGGCAAAAAGAAGATCGTCAGCGCCGTGATCAGCGTCGCCATGATCAGCAAAACCAGGAAAACGATCCGCCAGCTCCACATCGACACGATATAGCCGCCCGCCGTGGGAGCGATCAATGGCGATGCGCCGAGCACCAGCAACAACAGCGAATAGACTTTTGCACTGTCTTCCGCCCCGAACAAATCCCGTACCATCGCCATCGCCGCCACCTGCGCGCCGCAGGCACCCACCGCCTGAATGAACCGCAGCACGATCAGCGTATGGATATCTTTTGTCTCCATGCAGACAGCAGTCGCTACAATATACAAGACCAGCCCGGCATACAATGGCTTCTTCCGTCCATACCGGTCCATCAGCGGCCCATACAACAACTGGCCGACGGAGACGCCTACAAAAAAACTGGACAGGGACAACGCGACCATCGCCGCCGTCGTCCCAAGACTCGCCGCAATATCTTCAAATCCCGGCAAATACATGTCGATAGAAAATGGCCCGATCGCCGTCAGAAGGCCCAAAACGAGTACATACGTATAATATTTTCGTTTCGTCATAGCTCTCCACTTCTCGAATACTGTCTGATCCCATCCGGTCCCGCTACGATCGCCCGATGCGCGAGATTATAAAACAGGGAATGCTCCAGTATCCCCGGTATCCCAAGCAACCGGTCGTTGATCACCGCCGGCTCAGGGAACGGATCGAACCAACAATCGATCAGGAAATTCCCGCGCTCCGTGATCACCGCACCATCTTTATTATCGCTGCGCCGCAACGACCGATCTGACCGGTTGAAAGAACCGCTGCACCCGATCGCTTACAAACGCCAGCGCTTCGGGGATCACTTCAAGCACCAACGGATACTCCACTCCCAGCCGCTCAACCCGCTTGGCCGCATCCCCCACCAAAATAAACTCATCTGCCATGGCAGCCAGCACTTTTTCTGAAGTATGTACCCCACCGCCGCTTTTTAAGGCGCTCAGCCGCCGATCGAACTGGTCACAACCGTCGAAATAGACATCAACCTGCGCCGTCCAACCGGCCTCCTGAACAACAAAACCATTTTGCCGTAACAGTTCCCGCGTCACAAAGGAAGAAGACAAGACGCGCAACGACCGGACCAACTCGGTATCCTCGGTGGCCAAGTTGATCAGATAGGCCATGGTCGAGCCCGCACCGAACCCGACCGTACTGCCCGGCCGGATCAACGACAACGCCGCTGCAGCCGCTTCTTTCTTATAATCCATAGTTCTATTTTCTTTCGACGTGGTTATAGAAGATCCGCCGGGATCCGCGAAATGGGCCGGATCTTTATCTGCTTGTAGAATATTTCCGCACCCTCGCACTGCAATTGTATCCTGCCCCTCGCCAGGGGCGATACCTTCCCGTTATCCGATTGTGCAAGATGATACAATACCATCATGACCCGGCCGTTGACAACGTGCACGCTGGTGTCGCCATGGCAATACAGATCCAGCGTATTCCATTCCCCCGTAGGATGCTCCGCATCGCCACGCTTGTAGCAATGTCGTCCGATTGCATTATACACCGAGAAGGTGTACAATTGTCCGCCCGGGTCATACGCATATCCGCTGTCGGTTTTTTTCACAGCCGGAATATCCGCCATCCCGCCGGCACAACCCCAGTATTCGCCGACGTTCCCTTCCTCTACCTGGAACTCATGCGACCGCATCCATGCGCCTCCATCGGCGCCATAAGGCCCGACGGAATGATACAGCAGGCCGCTGTCCTTTTTCTTATGCTTTTTAGCGCCCCACTGCAGCACACCCCATCGGAACAACAGCTGAAGATGATAGTCGGAATAATCTTTTTGGGTGATCACTGCCCCCGTCCCTTCACCGGAAATGCGGATGACCTTCTCCCCGCCATCTGTCACCACCGTAAACACATGCCCGGGATCGTTGTTGAGACCGACCGGCTGGTCGCTGATCCTCTTCCCATTGCTGTCCGTCGGCGGCGCCAGGTAGGTGTCCCAGCCGGAAAGGTCTTTGCCATTGAAAAGGGATACCCATCCCCCGTCGGATCGCTGGCCCTTGCCGGCAAAATCGAGGACCACCAGGAATGAAACGAAGACAATCGGGAAGATAGGAATGGCGTAACATCGTAGCTTGATTTTATCCTGTAATTTACGCCATGTAACGATCCCGTGCGCCTCTTTTACTCGATACTCGCCATATTCTGCGGCACCTTCGGATGGGTCGTCCAGCTTATACCATTCCTTCGCATACGGCTTCAGCAGCTTGTCCGCTGCCGCCGGTCCCCAGCTGCCCGCCGGATAGAAATGCAGCTGCTTGCCCGGCGATTTCTTCCACGCATTCAATATCGGCATCACGATCTTCCAGGCCATTTCTATCTGGTCCGTACGCATAAACGACGTCGCGTCCCCCTCCAGCACATCCAGCAACAAGGTCTCATAAGCCTCCGGCAACGACTGGGAATAGTTTTCGGTATACAGGAAGTCCATTTCCTGCGTCACCAGCTTCATATCCAGGCCCGGCACTTTGCTCTCGAACCCCAGTTTGATCTCCAGCTCGGGCTGAATACTGATCACCAGCCGATTCGGAATCGAGTCATCCTTGAAGATCTTATGCGGACTATCTTTGAACTGGATCATGATCACCGACGACTGCCTCGGCATCGACTTTCCCGTCCGCAAAAAGAAGGGCACCCCCTTCCACCGCTCGCTGTCGATAAAAAACCGCGCCGCAACAAAGGTCTCCGTCTTCGAATCCGGAGCCACCTGCGCCTCCTGGCGATAACCGACCCGCGCCTGCCCCTGCACCTCCCCCGCCGTATACTGTGCCCGGACCACATTCTTGAACACCTGCTCCGTCGTCATCATCCGGATATGCTTCAGCACCTTGACCTTACTGTCCCGGATCGCCTCGGCCTCATAGGCTTTCGGACAATCCATCGCGATCATGCACAACAGCTGCAGGAGATGATTCTGGATCATGTCCCGTAACGCCCCGCTGGTGTCGTAATACCCGCCACGCTTACCCACACCCACTTCTTCCGCCACGCTGATCTGGATATGATCGATGAAATCCCTGTTCCACAAGGGCTCGAAGACATGATTCCCAAACCGGAAACGCTGCGATATTCTGTACCATCTCCTTTCCGAGGTAGTGATCGATATGATAGATCTGACGTTCCTTAAACCGCTTGGACAAGTACCGGTTCAGCTTTACAGCCGATTCCAGATCGGTCCCGAACGGCTTTTCCACCACGATCCGGTGATGCGTATCCACCGTACAAAGCTTCCCTTTACAAAGCGAATCGGCGATCAACTCGATAAACCTCGGCGCTACCGCAAAATAGAACATTCTGCACCCCGCGCTCTGGATACTGCCGCTCAAAGTCCTTGATCTTGCCGCGCAGCGTCGTATAGGTGACATCCTGCTGAAAATCCCCCTGGAAATATGAGATCCGCTGACTAAACTCCGCCCATTTGGCCGGATCGGCCTTCCCGCTCCGGCTGAATTCATTGACCCCCTCCAACAGCTGTTCCCGGTACGCCTGCTGGTCGATATTGACAAAGTCAACGCAAAAGATCGTGAAATGCACCGGCATATGCCCATCCAAATACAAATTATATAGCGCCGGTATCAACTTTCTGATCGTCAGGTCGCCCCTTGCGCCAAAAATAGTGATCACTGCCGGCCCCGGTCGTTTACTCTTGCTCATATTTATGGTTCATTAATTATTGCGCCTTCCAGACATTATTCGAGCGATCGAATCGGGATACCTTTATCCGGATCCACCGACACCTCGTAACCTTATCGGTCGACCGCATAATGGAATTTCCATACCGGCCCATGCATCCAGACCTCTACCGGCAGCTTGACCCGTCCCGATCTTTCCATTTGCCTCCGTTACCTCGACCGTTACCGGCATCGGCAGCTTCTGGAGGTTCTCGACCGTAATGGTAACCCCCTTCGAAGCATCGTCGGCGCTCACCGGCGCGACACCCGTCACCGCCTGGTCGATCTTCCAGTCCTCCAGGAACCAACCGCGCCAGAACCAATCCAGCGTCTCGCCGGATCCATTCTCCATCGCATGGAAGAAATCGAAAGGGGTCGGATGCTTGAAAGCCCACTGATGCACATAGTACTGCAATGCATAATCAAACCTCGACTTGCCCAAAACCTCTTCCCGCAGCATGGTCAGCCCGCGGCTTGGCTTGGCATAGGCGGTAAGCCCGAGATTCCGACCCTGGACCACATCCGGGATGGTCATGATCGGATCGTCGCCGGGATGCCAATAGTACGTCTCTCTCGAAGGATTGTCCTTCCGCCAATATTCTCCGTTGTTAAAGGCGGAATCCGCCAATGTATTGATAAACGTATTGAACCCCTCATCCATCCAGGGATATTTCCGTTCATTGCTGCCGACAATCATCGGGAACCAGTTATGTCCAAACTCATGCCTCGTCACCCCCCAGAGATTCCCCATCCTCGCTCGTCCAGCCGCAAAAGACGATCCCCGGATACTCCATCCCGCCCACCATCCCCGCGATATTGGTCGCCGAAGGATAGGTGAACTCATAGAGATATTTGGAATAGAACTCGATACAACCCTTTACATATTCCGTGGAACGCCCCCAGGCGGAATCACTCGATACCTCCACCGGATACATCGACTCCGCCAACGCCTTTTTGCCGCTCGGCAAATTCATCCGCGCCGCATCCCACACAAAACCCGACGAAGCGCCCCAGGCGACATCCCGGGTATTGGTGCAATGGAAATGCCAGGCCAGTCTGCTCTGGGCCGGCCGGGTCGACGGGTCGTCCCACCTCATCCTTCCCGCGGATCGCTACCGTTTTGTCGCTTACCCGGGCCGCGGCCAATTGCCGCTGCTCCTTTGCCGTCAATACCTCTGCCGGATTCACCAGCTCGCCCGAACCGCCGACGATCATATTTCCCGGCACATTCACGGTATAGTCGATATCCCCATATTCCAGGTAGAACTCGCCCTGTCCCAGGTAAGGAAGCGTATTCCAGCCATATACATTATCAAAAACACACATCCTCGGATACCATTGCGCGATCTCATAGATCCACGCACTGTTCCCGGGTACCGGCTGCATCCGCCCCATCCGGTCCGTACCATACTCGGGAACTTGAAGCTATACTCGATCCGGATCTTCAGCACTCCGCCTTCCGCCTTTAGTTCCGCCGGCAGCTTGATCTGCATCCGCGTATCGGATACCAGGTAATCCGCAGCCATCGCCTTTCCCGTCGCCGGATTGATCAGCTCCACCGACTTCAACTCATACCCGCCACTAAACGCATTGCGGTTTGCCCACCGGCCGCCCGCTGATCTCGGTGACCGCCTCCCCCGGGAACTATCGCGGTAGATATTTTGATCCAACTGCAGCCAGACAAAAGGAAGATTCTGCGGAGAGTTATTCTTATAGGTGATCACTACCGTACCCGAGATACCGACTGCTCTACCGTATCCAGCCGGGCGTCTATCTTATAATCCGCCCGGTTCTGCCAGTACCGGGGACCGGGTGCGCCCGCCGCTGACCGGATATCATCGCCATACGCCGGATAAAATAATGGCGCAAAAGCCTCATGCTGATCGTATACGCTCCCCGTTGCAGCGGACTGCGCCCGGGTAATGAATGGCATGGCAAGCAACGCCGCCGCGATCAAACCAAAAGATTTTCTCATATGAAAACAATGTTTTTTAGGTCCCGAAGGTAAGCAACGCCCCAGGAGCCTTGGAACCAGCCATCAAATATATTGCCTCAGGCCGTCAGCCCGATATAAACCACCTGATCTTTTTGATACGCATTCGTATCCGCCCGGACCAGCAGCCGGGTGCCGGCAACCTCCACCTCAACCTCATAATAACCACCGACAAACGAGATTCCGGTTATCCTGCCTTGCGCCGCCGCGCTGCCAAGCGCCGATAGCGTCAGCTTCTCCGGCCGGATGAGCAAGTCCTTTCCCTGACCCGCCCCCGGCAGCCGTCCGAGCCGCGCCGCGAGCACCGGATGGATCCGGTTATATTTTCCCATAAGACCCGCCACATATTCGTCCGCAGGTTGCCGGTAGATACGCTCGGGGCCCGCCTTCTGCACCAGGATTCCATCCCTGAGGACCACGACCTCGTCCGCCCACGACAGGATATCGGGTGGATCATGTGAAATAAGGATACAGCTCATTCCATATCGCTCCAGGATATCCGCAATTACCGACCGGAGCATCTCCTTATGCGGCCGGTCCAGGTTCGAATAAGGCTCATCGAGTAACAATAATTTCGGCGGCCGCACCAGCAGCCTGGCCAGCGCGATCCGCTGCCGCTCTCCTCCCGACAACTGATCCGTCCGCCGCAGCAGCAGATGATCGATCCGGCAGATCGCATACAACGCCCCCGCCTCCTCTCCGTCAGTTCACCGCATAGGACAATACCTCCTCCACCCGATAATTGTTCCGCAACTCAAAATCCTGTGATAAATACGCGATATCCGGATGCCCCGGTACCAGCCGTCTCCGCCGGCCCCAATACCCGGCGCCCCTCGAATAGAACGCTCCCGCCATCCGGTTGCACCAGCCCGGCAATAACCTTTAGCAGCGTACTCTTGCCGGAACCCGTCGCTCCTGCCACCGCAATCCGCTGCCTCCTTTGCTGAATAAAACTGATTCCCTGCAACGCACCGCCGCGCGCGCTGACATCGACGATCTGTAGGAACTCCATTTCCCAAAATTAGATAATCGGCTCAATCGGCGATTCATATTTTTGACCCAATTTCCACCCATGCAGTACCCACCACATTTACGGGAAGTCCGGGTGACCCGCTACGTGACTCCGCTGCGGGAAGGCGGCTCCCTGCCGGCCATTGCCGAAGCCGACGATGGATTCCTCTATGTCCTGAAATTTCGCGGCGCGGGACAGGGAGTAAAAGCGCTGATCGCTGAATGTATCGGCGGCGAGATCGCCCGTAGCCTGGGGCTGAAAGTGCCGGAGATCGTTTTGGCGCAGCCTGGACGCTGCATTTGGCCGGACCGAACCCGACGAAGAGATCCAGCAGCTGCTCAAGGCAAGCGTGGGGCTGAACATCGGCCTGCACTACTTGTCCGGCTCGATCAGCTTCGACCCCGTCGTCAACCGGGTCGACCCCCTGACTGCTTCTCAGATCGTCTGGCTCGACTGCCTGCTTACCAACGTCGACCGCACCGCGCGCAACACCAATATGCTCATCTGGAACAAGGAGCTTTGGCTGATCGACCACGGCGCGGCTTTGTATTTCCACCATTCCTGGGACGGTTTTGATGGGCCTTCGGCCAAGCCGCCTGCGGCGCCTTTGGAAGAACAGGCGACAAGACCCTTCACACCGGTCAAGGACCACGTACTCCTTCCGCGAAGCATCCGAGCTCCAAACCGTCGATGCCGTTTACAGCAGCCGCTTAACCCCGGACCATATCGCGGAGATCATCGATCTGATCCCGGAAGATTGGCTGCTCGGTTGGCCCGGAGGTCAAACCCCGGAAGAAATCCGTTCCGTCTATACTCAATTCCTGATAACCCGGATCGCCGCGTCCGCGATCTTTGTAAAAGAGGCCCTTCATGCCCGCCACGCACTTGTTTGAATATGCCGCCATCCGCGTCGTCCCCCGCGTCGACCGCGAAGAGTTCCTCAACGTTGGGGTCATTCTGTATTGCCCGGACATCAAACTCCTGGCTCTTCGCTGCGCGAGCAACCATGACCGACTGCTGATGCTCGATTCAACCCTCGATCTGGCAGAGCTTGGACAACATCTGCATGCATTCGCAGCCATTACGCGCGGGGAAGCTGGTGGCGGCCCCATCGCCCGCCTCGATATCGCCAACCGGTTCCGCTGGTTAACCGCCACCCGCAGCACCATCCTTCAGACTTCCCGGGTCCATCCCGGTCTTTCCTCCGACCCTGCCGCCACCCTCGAAGAATTGTATGAGCGACTGGTATCCGTTTACCGATCCTAAATGCCCCTTCACCCGACCCACTCGCCGCGTTTCACCCTATCACGTACTCAATTTGTCCATTTATAATACTTTGCGCCCGGGCAGAAGACCAGCTCCCTATTTTAGCAGTCAGTCTGATAACTTTATCCGATCCATGGTATGAGAAAGTTTCACCTACTGCTGCTGATCGCCTGCCTCTGGCTCTCCCACCCGGCTTTCGCCCAGGGAAAGATCAGGGGATCGATCAAAGGCCGGGTCGCTCGACTCCACCGCCAAACAGATGCTTGCCGACGCCACCGTCAGCGTCACTCCCGAGTCGGATACGACCGATACCCAATATACCGTAGCGGACAAGAACGGTAATTTCAGCTTCCGCAACCTGAACCCCGGCAATTATCACCTGCTTATTACGTTCGAAGGTTATCACCACGTTATCCGAAGATTCACCATCAACGCTTCCATCAAAGACATCGATTTCTCCACCATCAATATGCAGCACGCAACCGACGTCCTGCAGGAAGTCGTCATCCAGCGCCCCCCCATGTCCATAAAAAAGGATACCGTGGAGTACAACGCGGAAATGTTTGCGACCAAACCGAACGCCTTCGTGGAAGACCAGTTGAAAAAGCTGCCGGGAGTGGAGGTCGACGCCAGCGGCAATATCACCGCCCAGGGCGAAACCGTCACCCGAGTCCTCGTCAATGGAAAGCGATTCTTCAATGATGACCCAAAACTCGCCACCCGCAACATCCCCCCCGACATCGTCGAACGGTACCAGATCTTCGACGACCTCGACGACAAAAGTAAATTCACCGGCATCGACGACGGCAACCGGGTAAAGACCTTGAATATCGTCACCAAGAAAGATAAGCGCGTCGGCTACTTCGGCCGGGCCATCGCCTCCATCGGCACCAACCAGGACTACAACGAAAGCTTCAATTTCCATCGTTTTAACAACGAACAGCAGATCTCCGCCCTCGGTGAAGGCAACGACATCAACAAGCAGAACTTTACGATCCAGGACATCCTCGGGTCCTCCGGCAGCCGCAGAGGCAGCGGCGGCGGCCCAAGTGCAGCCACCAATCAGAGCAGCCCCGGCATCACCACCGTGTGGGCAGGCGGCGTTAACTATCACGACAACTGGGGGCCAAAGATCGAGGCATACGGCAGCTATTTCTATAATTTCACCCACGTCTCCCTCGACCAGAATAGCCTCGTCGAGAAATTCATCCCCGGATTTCCTGACAGCACCAACCTGGTCACCGATACCTCAGCAGCCATTTCCCGGACCACCAACCAACGGATCTATTTCAATATGGAGGGGAAGCTCGATAGCAATAACTCGTTTGTTTTCCGGCCCAATGTCACCATCCAATCCACCCGCCCCAATTCTTCGTCATCCGCCCGCTCCGTGGATCAGAACGATTCCGCTCATCAGCCGCTCCATCGGAGCTTCACACAGTGTGAACTCCGGCTACAATATCAATGGCTCCAACTTTACCTTCCGCCACCGATTTAAAAAACAGTATCAAACGCTTACCCTCGACCTGACCGGCACCGTCAATGTCAACGACGGCAATGGGTATTACAATTCCGTCAATACATTCTACCAACTCGATTCCTTTCAGAACATCAACCAGCATTACTTCGATTCGCTGCATTCCTGGTCGATCAGCCCAAGCCTCAATTACACCCAGGCAGTCAGCAAACACTCGTATCTGCTGTTGTCCTACGACTTTTCCCACAACAAAAGCACGACCGTCAACGATACCTATGATTTCGATAACACCCTCGACAAATACACATCATTCGACAGCCTGTTTAGCAACTCCTATAAGTTCACATCCAACTCCAACCGCATCTCGGCTACCTGGCGCATCACCAATACAAAACTCAATATCAACCTGGGTACCGGCATCCAATTCATGAACTTCAATAGCCTCAACACGACCAAGAACATCGACGTATCGCACAATTATACCAACCTTACGCCAACCATCCAGTTCAATTACTCCTTTAGCAACTACCAGCGCCTCCGGATCTACTATATGGGCCGGACAGGCAGCCCCAGCGCCAGCCAGTTACAGCCGCTGACGACAACGTCTGACGATATCAATTTCACAACCGGCAATCCGGACCTCAAACCCCAGTTCACGCACAGCCTGCGGATGTTGTACCAGTCCTTCAATCCTTCCAACAACCATGTCCTGTTCGCCACCGTCAATGCCAGCACAATCGTCAACGATATCCAGAACGAGATCATTCCAACTGCCAAGGGCGGCGACAGCACCACCTATATCAACCTCAATGGAACATACAACGTTTCCGGCTATTTTAACTATGGCTGGGCGCTCAAACATCCGAAATCCAACCTAAACCTGACTACCGACATCAATTACTCGCAGAGCCAAAACCTGGTCTACTCAAAATTGCCGCCCGTCGGTTATCAGCACGACTATACCCATTCGACCTCCTTCACCGAAAAAGTGAACTGGACGACCAATATCAAGAAGAATTTCGACATGAACTTCAGCTCCGCCTCGACCTACACCATCAATCAAAACACCCTCACCACTCAATCCAACCTGAATGCCTTCTCCCAGGTATTCAATGCCGAGATCACGGCTTATACCAATAGTGGCTGGCTGATCGCGACCACCCTGACCTATACGATTGCCGACAACCATACGCCCGGATACAACGAGAGCGTGCCCCTGCTGACTCCCAGCATTGCAAAGGAGCTTTTTAAAAAAAAGGACGGCGAGATCCGACTGACCGTTTTCGATCTCCTGCACCAGAACACCTCCGTCAGCAAATCCGCCTCCCTCAATCAGATCACCGACACCCGAACGACAACCCTCCAGCAATACGTCATATTAACCTTTACCTACAACCTGAATAATTTCAAAGGCTCCCAGCATGGCAGGACACCGGGCCAGTTCCCCGGCGGCGGTCGTTTCCGTGGTGGCGGCGGTGGTGGTGGCGGGTTACGCAAAGGACCTTAACCTTCATACGCCTTCTTCAACGGCGCAATCTCGATCTTCGTCATCTGCATCATCGCCTTCATGACCCTCGCCGCCTTGTCCGGATCTTTATCCGCAAGCATTTTTCTCAAAATTGGCGGCGCAATCTGCCACGATACACCATACTTGTCCGTCAACCAGCCGCACTGGATCTTCTGGCCGCCAGCGGACAACTTGTCCCAATATTCGTCGATCTCGTCCTGGGTATCTGCATGGATCATCAGCGAGCTGGCCATCGTAAAGTCGAATTGCGGGTTCCCATTCAACGCCACAATCTCCAGACCCCCAATGGTAAAGCTGACGGTAATCACCGATCCCGCCGGTCCAGGTCCCGCCTTACCCGCCCGCATGATCTCCGTTATTTTCGCATCCCGGATAATGCCCACATAGAAATTTGCTGCCTCTTCCGCCTTGTCGTCCTTATACCAAAGGAATGGAACGATCTTTTGCATACATTGGTTTTTTATTTACCCGCAAACCTGATTCCAAAAAAAACCCGATCCGCATGAGGACCGGGCAAATCGCTGAATCGATGGATAAATTTTAACTAAACCTTGGAGGCAAGGATCGCCCCGGCCTTGAACTTCGCTACCTTCTTTGCTTTGATCTTGATGGCGGCGCCAGTCTGCGGATTCCGCCCCGTACGCGCAGCCCGCTTGGAAACCGAGAAGGTCCCAAAACCTACCAGGGTAACTTTTTTGCCCTGTTTCAATGTCTTCCCAATCGTGTCCGTAAAGGAATCCAGCGCTGCCGTAGCCTGCTTCTTGTTGATCCCGGCATCCTCAGAAATCTTGTCAATTAATTCGGCTTTGTTCATCGTTATCTATTTTTATGGGTTAGTGAATGAAGACTAAAAGTACATTTTTTTTGTCAACTCACCTCAATCCACACCGGCGCATGATCACTCGTCTTCTCCCATCCCCGCACCTCCCGGTTCACTCCTGCCGCCTTCAGCCGCCCGGCCACCTCCGGGCTCAGGAGGAAATGATCGATCCGCAGCCCCGCATTCCGGCCATAGGCATTGCGAAAATAATCCCAGAAGGTGTAGATCCGCTCCTCCGGATACAACTTCCGGACTGCATCCGTCCAACCCTGCGCTACCAGCGAATGGAACGCCGCCCGCACCTCCGGCCGGAACAAGGCATCATCCACCCAGTTCTCCGGTTTATACACATCGATCTCCGTCGGCATGACATTGAAGTCACCGGTGAGGATGACCGGCTGTTTTGAAGCCAGCAGCGCAGCCGCATGCGTAGTCAGCCGGTTGAACCAACTAAGTTTGTAATCGAATTTTGGGCCGGGAGCGGGATTGCCGTTGGGCAGGTAGAGGCAGGCGACAACGGTGTCCTGGATACTGGCCTCGATATAGCGGCTATGGGCATCGTCGGGATCGCCCGGAAGCACCCGTCTGAGCTCGGTAGGCTGTTCAAGGCGGGAAAGGATGGCTACGCCGTTCCAACTTTTTTGTCCGTGCCAGATCGCTTTATATCCCGCATCCAGCAGGGCCGTCTCGGGAAATTTTTCCTGGGGAGCTTTCAGTTCTTGCAGGCAAGCGATATCCGGCGCTGCCTCTTTAAGCCACCGGAGTAATACCGGCAGCCGGGCCCCAATGCCATTGACATTATAAGTGGCAATTTTCATATAATAAAGATAAAGGGATTTATTATATTAGCCCGACCAACCCCTTTGTTCCATGAAACACTTTACCCTTCTATACTTGCTCCTCGCCCTGATATTGCCCGCTGTTGCCCAACCGGGCGGCATCGGTCAGAAGCTCATCCAAAAAAAATGTGGCGTCGATAGGATATCGCTTCCACTTGGCAAATATGGGCGCGATTTTCCTGACCTATTCCAGCAGATCGGCGTGATGGATGCGCGGCCGGACACGTGCCGCATCGGGATAGTTCGCACCAGTCGAACGGGGCAGAACGAAGTTCTGTTCCACTCGCCGGTAAGCCAGCAGTTGACGGGATATCTAAATGCCACATATTCGAGACCGGCAGCCCGCTATCAGCTACTTATTGTCTTGAAAGACCTCTGGATTGCTTTTCCCGACAGCTTTGAGGCAAAGGCCTATTTTGAGTTGAATATCCGTTTCCAAGTGGAGGCCTATGTGAAAGGAACCGATGGCTATTGTCCGTTGATGAGATTCGACACCACGGTAACACACCTGCGGGGGCTCGCCGTTTCACTAATGGCGACGGAGGAGATAAGACAGCTTTTCGACCTGTTTATGGGTCAGATTTCCGCAGCCGACCTGGGCACGGAGAGAAGACTTGTCACTTTTCAACAGATCGATTCCTTCAATCGCGCCCGGTTTGCCTATCCGATCGATACCGCGACCAGGCTCGTTAAAGGTGTGTACGCCAGTGTAGACGAATTTCGGGAAAACGCGCCTTCTATCCTTAACTACACCATTGACAAAGACCCGTCGGGGAAGCCTCAGCTGAATGTCGCGGACGAAAGCGGGAAAATGTATTTCAACCACACAGCCTGGGGTTTTTGCGACGGCGACCAGGTATATGTCATGATGGATGGCAACCTCTTTCCGATGTTTACGGTTGGTCATCAATTCTACGTCCTGGGGTCAAAAGAGTATCGACAGAAAACAAGGCGGGTAGGATATTCGATCGGCACGATCGTCCCGGTAAGCGCCATTTTGGGTATGGGCACGTATTTCTCTGCCTCTGCGACTGCCGGTGTAGACGTTGCTTCCGGCACCACCCGCACCCTAAGGATATTCAGAGTGAACCCCGTGACCGGGATGATAACGGAGTGAGCAGCGTTTGCGCGTTAATTGGCCAACAAGTCATTTGATGCCTTCAGCGACCGCGCCGATTCCGTCATCAGCCGTTGGAACTTATCGTCATCCGACTCCGAAACAGCCGCCGCCCGGACGGGAGCGCTGACCAGCCGGATTTGGGGTTTGGCCAGAGCCGCAGCTTCAGCCTTCTCCGCGGCCGCGAAATAATACGCCGTAGCAATAAATTTCTTCACGTGCCCCCTGGATTCCGCCGGCAGATATTTCTGCAGCACCCAGAAGGACCGGCTATGCGCCTTATGAATAGCCCGATAGACCGGAACCGGACCGCCATTGTATGCGGCCAGCACCAGCAGCCAGTCGCCAAATTCCCGGTGCAAGTCCCGCAGGTACTTCGCCGCGGCAACCGTACTCTTGTAATAATTGACGCGATCATCCGACTTGCGGTTGATCTTCAAGCCAAGCTCATGCGCGGTCGTCGGCATCAACTGCCACGGCCCGCGTGCACCAACCCGGCTCAGCGCCGTCGACTTCAGGTCGGACTCGATAACCGCAAGATATCTCAGCTCCTGCGGCAGGCCGTAACGACCCAACACAGAATCGATAATCGAGAAAGGACCTTCACTCCGCTGTTTGACGACATAAAGATCACCATCATTATGACGCAGATAATTATCAACGAATTTCTTCCCCTGTTCATTGGCCAGGGAGAGATTCATCTCTTGCTTCTTTGCAATATGATTAACGCTGATTTTCTTGCCGGACACAGTCACCTGCTTGCCGGACATAGAAGCCTGCCTGCCAGAATCGGCCGCCGTAGGGATTGTCGGCACAGCCATGATAAGGGCAATACTACAGAATCGAAAGGGTACGCGTGTCAACATCGTTTTAGGGTTTGGATAAAACAATGCCGGCCCCAGGTATGGATTTAATCGACTGCGCTTGTCATAGGGATATTGGTCAGATACATCGCCTTCCGTGGGTTCGGACGTTTAGGGTTTTTCATTTTACGGAAGGCACTTGAATCACCGCAAAGATAGTTCACAAAACCCGGTCATCATAAGTAAATCTACGACGTAAAACTACGATTCTAACCGCATCTTTCATGTGTAACTCATTGTTTTACAATGACGAACCGGCCACACCACCTCCGGCGGGACCGACTACAAACTATCCGAAGACGCAATCATCCTCGCCGACAGATCGGGGTCCTTCATCGCCCCGTCGAACGGGAACATTGGCCGTTCGATCCGTTTATAGTTCAGATGCTCAATATCCTGATCCACTCCCCCCGGTGTAAGCGCCATGATCCAATCCGCCCGCATCGCATACAGCTCCGGCTCCAGGTAGCCGATCTTCACCACCACGATATCCGTCTTTCGCGGCTGAAGCCCCAACCGAGTGAAATCCAGCTCTTTATGATAAGGCTTTCGTTTCTGCGTAACGATGACATGCAGACTTCCAACCCGGACAACTACCTCAACCTCCGCATCCCGGTCACCCTTCACGATCGACTCGATCGTCCCGACCAAATGCGCCGGCGGCGAATACCGGGAATCGACTACTGCTCCCGCATAGCCGTCTACGTGCCCGCCAACCCCTGCCGTGACCGCCTTAAGGACCAGATCGGGCCCGGGAATAGACGCGTAGATCAGCGACGGACCGTCAGGCTTCTTAAATTCCGGCCGCGCCAGCAGTTGATTCAACGTCCACGTCACATCCCCCGCGCCGCCCGCCGTGGGATTATCCCCCATATCACTGATAAAGAAAGGATGTTTATGGCTCGCCAGCGCGCTGTCCAGGCATTCATCCCAGGGCTTCGTCGGTGCTACGAACGCATATCCCTGCCGCGCGTCCCAGAAGCGTCGTGCCAGCCGCTCGGCCGCTTGCGAAACCCTCGCACGATCATCCCCGGTCACAACCACCACCGCATGGTTCCGCGGCTCATCCGCCCACGGATACCCCACCCAGATCCCCCCATCGACAATCCCCTCCTGCCCTACGGTCGTATCGATCGCTCCCAAAAACACGCTTTGCCGGCTCTATCCGCGTACTCGTCTTCTCCCCCGGCAGCAGGACCGGGATCGGGATCCACGCCTTATACGCCGGTTTGCCCTTCCCGCTTCTCCATCCGCTCCACCAACTCCCGCACCGCCCGCTCCTTTGTCTGCATCGCATCCTCATGCGGCGCCAGCCGGTAATCGGTGATCAGATCGGTATTTTGCGCCAGTCGCTGCGAGACATTGCCGTGCAGGTCCATCGACGTCGAAATGATCGGCCCTTTCCCGATCACCCCCCGGATCCGCGCAATCATATCTCCTTCCGGATCGTCCAGCCCGACCACGCTCATCGCCCCGTGTATATCAAAATAAAGTCCATCATAAGGGCCATACTTTTTCAACGAATCGAGTAGCTTACCCATCAGCGATTCATACGCTTCGCGCGTCACTGCCCCTCCCGGCAACGAATGTCCGACGACCGTCGGGATCCAGACCGCGCGCTTCCGCATCGGCGAATCCGATCCCATAAACGGATAGATCGTAAACACCTCATCCCCGAACCGCGCATGAAAAGCCGCCTCATTGGTCAGCGCGGGTGAAAAGGTGCTCGATTCGATCCCCAGCCCCGCGATCGCGATCCGCGGCAGCGGCTTCGAACCGGGATGACATCCCGCTCCGACCCAGACCAACAACGAAAAAATCAAGCTCCTTCTCATGTCGTCAGTATTTTCGTCAGGTTGTTGTAGCTAGTCGTAATGCTCGCAAACGCATCCTTCGGCATATCGTGCTCCACGAAAATATGTTTCATCCCGGCCACCCGGGCACTCGCAAAGATGCGTGTAAAATCCACGACCCCCTCCCCCACCGGCGCCGGCCCATTCCTTTCCTTATCCAGATCCTTGCAATGCCATAGGGGAAACCGCCCGGGATGATCCTTGAACAATTGCACGGGATCGATCCCCGCCTTGGTCGCCCAGCACAAATCCAGTTCCATCACCACATCCGGTGAAAGCTGCGTCAGGAATACCTCGTAGGGCGTGACCTCGCCAACTTTCGTGAACTCCTCCGTGTGATTGTGATAAGCCAGCGTGATCCCCGCCTTCTTGCAGGCTTCATTTGTTTTATTGAGCACATCGACCGATGACTTGACCTCATCGCCTGTTTTGGTGGGGATGTTCGCACAAACCAGGTAGGTGATCCCGCCTTCTGCCGCCCAATCCACCAGTTCCTGCATATTCTCCGTAAGATTCAGCATCGGCGGAAACTTGATCGGCTGGCCATTGGCATCCAACATAGGTTTGGCGTTGGCCGGCATATGAAAAGGCGCACCCAAAACATGTTTTGACACCCAGGTCATCCCCAGGCTGCTGACAAGCGCAGCAAACTCCTTCGGCTTCATCCCATACTCACCGCCTTTCATGCTGTAGGCCGATTCGATCTCTTTGTAACCGATCGCCGCTACCCGCTTTAGATTTCCCGGCACATCCTGATCCATAGCCGGAAATAAAGTAAAAAGCTGCAGCCCGATCGCATGCGGCTGCTCGAACCAGGTCTTGGCCGCCCGCGGAACAACCAGGCCACCGGCGACCGCCGTTCCCGAAAGTTTTAGAAATTGCCTCCTGCTGTACATATGGATGATATTTTATTTTGAATTAAACTGTACAAACTGGATCCCGCCCGACACCGGCTCCTTCGCTGAATAACGGATATATACCGCATGCATCGTCCCATCTGTTACAGGACGGATAGGGATAGATGCGATCCCCGACTGCTGGCCTTTTTTGCTCACCGGCGGCATCGTCCCTTTACCCAGCAGCTTTCCGTCCGGGCCGTCCAGCCTCGCCTCAAAATCCAGGCTTCCTTTCGGCGCGGTTTGCCAACCACACACAAGACCGATCATCCGGACCCCCGTAAGATCGACCGAATCCAACGCCACCCAGCCGTCCTTGGCCGGGAAGATCATGACCTGCCGGCCGTTGTACTTGTAAGGTGCAAACCCTTTCAATTTCTCCGACCCGGTAAAGGATACGCTGCTGCCTCTGAGCGAAACCGCCGTCTTGCCCGTCAGCGCCTTGATATTGTTACCGCCCTTGTCCGTATAGCTGGCCGAAATAACCATCGCCGTATTCGGCGGTTGACTGGCCGGCGGAACGATCAACCCTGTCTGCGGCAGGGACTTCTTTAACGCCGCCTGATTGCCCAGGGACAGAATGTAGGTAACGATCTGGTTAACATCGCCGCCGGATAAGCTGGGATGGGCAGACATCGCCACATCCCCCCAAACGCCGCTGCCCCCCTTTACGATCTTCTGCGCGAGATAGTTCGCGGCCTTCGGGTCGTTCTGATATTTCTGCGCCACCAACAAAAACGCGGGCCCGATCGACTTGTCCGCCTCCTTATGGCAACTCTTGCAATCCAGTGTCTGCGTCAGCTGCCGCCCGCTCACCGCCGCCGAACCCTGCTGATGCCCCATGGGCGTCGCCGACTTGTCATAACCTTGTATATAATCGACCGCCACATACAGGTTGGCCGGATCGATCGGAGAAGTATCATTGTCACGGACATTCACCTGGTAAGCGATCGGCGCTCCCGGCAGATAGAAGGACTTGTTCCCTCCTTTTAAGGCAATCGATACCACGGGTTCCGAATTGCCCGCGTAGACCGACACCCCCTCGCTTTTCGCCGTTGCGCCCTGATCATCTTTTGCGACTACCGATATGGTATAATCGCCAATTTTCGTATACGTGTATTCCAACACCGGATCGGTCGTTTCCTTCTTCTCCCCGTTGCCGAGGTCCCATTCATACGTTATTTTCCCCTTCTCGGGATCGCTGGCCTCCGCTTTCAACCTGACCGTGAATGGCAACAGTCCCGATGTCCGGTCCACACTGACCCCGCTAACGACCGGTGGCCGGTTCCCGGCGATATAGTCGATCCGAGCCAGCCCCGCATCCGGATTCTTGGTAAACCAGCCGGTACCATATTCCAGCAGATAAATTTTCCCGTCCGGCCCCACCTCCATATCGATCACCGAATTCATCTTGACCCCCGGTGCGAAAGGTTCCATTTTGTCGAAATCTCCGTTTGGCAGCATCGTCACTGCCTTCATCCAGCCACGCATCCACTCATAGATGATAAACTTCCCGTTGTAGTAGTCCGGCAATCGGGTCGAATCGGGATACAGATCCGTATAATACACCGGCCCTGCCATCGCATTCCGCCCGCCTGTGCCCACCTCCGGGAAATCATGCGAAGGCCCATAGGGATACCAGATAAACGCCGGCTGCGCGGGCGGCAATTCCCGCAACCCCGTGTTGTTGCGCGAAGTCATTGACCGGTTTCGCCGGATCGAAAGCCGCCCCGCTCTTCCCCGTGGCATAGTCAAATTCGCGATAGGGGTAATTGTCGGCCACAAACAACGGCCACCCAAAGTTTCCGGCCTTCCTCGCCTGGTTGACCTCGTCATAGCCACGCGGGCCGCGGGTCGCAAAACTATCGTCGTTCGCATCCGGTCCAACCTCACCCCAGTACAAGTAACCTGTCTTCTGATCGATGGAAATGCGATAAGGGTTTCGATCCCCCATGACATAGATCTCGGGCCTCGTCTTCGCTTCACCCACGGGGAACAAATTACCCTCCGGGATCTCATAGCTCCCGTCCGGCTTCACCCGGATGCGGATGATCTTACCCCGCAGGTCATTGCTGTTACCCGCGGACCGCCGGGCATCATACTGCTGGTGACCCGGAAGATCATTCAATGGCGCAAACCCGCTGTTCACAAACTTCGCACCCTTCTCATCGAACGGGGTCGAGTTGTCTCCCGACGAAAAATACAAGAGCTTGTCCGGGCCAAAAGCGATGCTGCCCCCGGTATGACAGCAGATCTCCCGCTGCGCCTTTACCTCCAGTATTGTCTTTTCCGTAGCCGGTCGATCGTATCGTTCTTAAACGTAAACCGCGACAACCGATTTACCGAACTGTCCGCCGGACTGTAATAAATGTAGACATAATTATTTTGCGCAAAATCCGGGTCCTTCGCCAACCCCAGCATCCCCTCCTCCGCGTTTACACCCGGCACATGTGCCTTGAAATAAGCATCCAGGTATCCTACCTGTTTGACCTGCTTCGTGTCATGTTTGTAGAGTTTGATCCCGCCGCGGCGCTCAAGCACCAGGATATCCAGATTGGGCAGGATTGTCATTTCTGTCGGCTCGTAAAATTCTCCCTGTACCAACTGCGTCTTGATAAGGCGGTCTTCATCCGGGGGGATGGGGCTCTTTGCCTTCGCATAGTCTAATCCGTCATTATCCCCGATCGCATACCGGATGCCGGCCAGGAGATGCTTGAGGTAATTGTCTTCCCGATAGCTCTCCGGGGTATGCCCCAGCTCCGTATAAAAAGCGCGGCCTCCGTCATACTCGTGATACCAGGCCATCGGATGGTCGCCCATCTTGTGTCCGCCTTTATAGCTTTGCTCGTCGATCTTCAGCAACACATGCACATCCGGGTTGAGCTCCTTATAACTATAATACTCATCGGTCCGCTTCCACGGCCGCGGCAGGAACTTCGTTGCGTCGTTGCCGGTGTCGACCACTTCCAGCACAGCTTCCTGTACGTTCGGAAAGCTGTCATGAATACCCGGGTGGTCGAGAAAATATCCGCCTACCATCCGTCCGTACCAGTGCCAGTCATATTCACAGTCCGCCGCCGCATGGATGCCGACAAAGCCACCCCCCGCCTGGATATACCGCTCCAGCGCCACCCGCTGCCGGTAATCCAGTACATTGCCCGTGGTACTCAGGAAGACCACTGCAGCATATTTCTTCAGACTGTCATCCACAAACCAGTTTGCATCCGTCGTCGTATCGACGTCGAAATGGTTCGCGTCCCCCAATTTTTGGATAGCGGCATTGCCATCGACGATCGAGGCGTGATGGAATCCCATTGTTTTGCTAAAGACAAGGATTCGGGGCGGACCGGAAGGATGATGCGAACAGGAAGCAAGCGAAAGCAAAATGGCCCCCGCGATCAGGCGGCCCATCGACGTAAACCGGCAATCATTCATAGCAGAGCGCTCGTTTTAATTATATCGAGATGATACAATATACCCCATTTTTCCTAAAACACAATGACCCCCACCGCAAAGGGTTTCAGCTCGATCCCCCGCCCGCCGATAACACTGCTCGCCGGTTCGTTGTCGCCCGTCGACGGATCGACCATTGTCAACTTCGCACCCTGGTATTCCCTTGACAAGGCCAGCGTGACCGGACGATCGCTCCGGTTGACCACCAGTACCCGCTTTCCGCGCCCGGTCGCAAAACCCTGCGCCGCCACCCCATCCCCCGACACATTCGTATTCACCAACTTATCCCCCGGTCCAAAATTGTCGTGGATCAGCTTCAACACCCAATAGCGCGAATTCGGCTTACCCGTCTTCCAGTTGATCATGCTCACACTCGGAAATTGCGTGGGATACCCCATGAGCTGCGATTCGCCGATGACATCGATCCCTATCCGCACAAGACCCAGGTAAACATAGGCATAAAGCGCGCCCGATACATTCCAGTAGTCATCGGGAATGATCCCGTCTCCGGGGCCATTATCGCTGCTTAGGATACTACCGATCTCATCCACCGTCGTCTTGGTTGACGGTGATAACCTTTTTCGGATGCTCTCGATAAACTTCACTTCTTTCAAAAAGCCATCCGCCTGATCGAAGAAAGTATACTGCATCACCGCCGATCCCTGCAATTTCGAACCGCTGGCGTAGAAATGATAGGAAATCATATCCAGCGGGATACCGGCCTTATGATTCGCCGGATTGAGAAAGTACTCAAACCATTCCGGCCGGTCGGGATAGGCCAGCGCCATGCCGACAAATTTTGTTTCGGGCGACACCTTCCGGATCGAGCCGACAACCGCGTCATAAATTCGGGTGTATGATTCCGGAGTATTGTTGTGCTCGAAATCCACTTCGTTCAACACCTCCCAGTATGGAACCGAGTAATGGTAACCTGAAGTATGCTCCTTCCCCAGCTCGTCCCTGAATCCTCCCTTCGTATACCAACTGAATAGCCGCCCATAATAATTTCCAATCTCCGTGAGCGTTGAATCCCGCGGCACCGTTCCCTGCGTATAGTCCCAAACCGCCGAATCGGCATTTGCAGCGATCGCCACCGGTTTGTCCGTTCGATACATCCAGGTCGGAATCGTACTAAAATTCAGGATCACCGAATGTCCCTTCGTCGCCTCCAGAAAGTCGACGGTTAGCGGATCGATCAAGCTGAAATCCCAGGAGGTCTGCCGGTCCGCCGGCGGATAAAGTTCCGCCACGCCCAATTTTGGATAGGGCAGCCAGGGCACATACCGGACATAATCGCAGCCAAGCGCCTTCAGCGCAGCAAACGTTGGATCATGAATGGACGAGCTCCGCTCCAACGGCGGATTCACCACGACCTGCAACGTCGCGGTCGACTTCGATATTCCTTCCGGCTTGCCCCAGTCAACGACCAGGGAATCTTTTTGCGCGGCACACAACGCGGGAATGAACAGGGAGAAAAGCAGCAACCGTTTTTTCATATCCCGAATTTAATGGAAAAACGGCTCAATCGTAAAAACACGATTTTAGGTGTAACCGCTCGCCTGGCCCCATGCATTCGATGCAACCGCCACCGCCGTGACCCCGGCGGTTTTTTTATCCCCCCTCCCTGATTACGCTCAAACACAATCACATCGTCGGCGTCAAGATATTACGGGGAATAAGGTTTGCAAGAAGTTCATCCAGCAGCTGATGACTTTCAGTAACCCCACTTTCCATACCGGCCTGCACCATTCCATCGCGATCGGCGACAGACCGGAAAACAGACTGTATCGTAAGCCGGGTGCGGTTGCCGGGCAGGATCTCCAGGCTCAGGAAATCCATTACAACATGACCCCGTTCCGGGCAGATTCAGATACTCGAATGTCCGGATAAGCCTTTCGGGTGCATTTACCTCATGCATCACACCGCGGAAAACGTGTTTTCCTCCTATGGGATCGGTATGCGTAAAATGATACGAGCCGCCATCGACGGAACTCGTACCGGTCGATATGCATGGTCATGTTGCATGGGTTCATCCACTGCGCCAGCAATGTAGGATCCGTGAAGGTCTTGAAGACGAGATCGCGGGGCGCATCGAATTCGCGGTAGACGAAAAGCTCCTGCTTTCCGGGCTCTACCTTTAACGTTGTCTTGTTCATGACTTCTTTTTATGCTTTTTAGTTGTTTGCCCAGATTGTAATCGATCCAACAATTGATCGAGCGCGCTGAACTGACGGTCCCACATCTGCCGGAAAGGCTCCATCCAGTCGGCTACCTGAACGAGCGACGACAGCTTGGCCTCGCAATAGCGCTCCCGCCCCTGGCGACGAATCACCACCAGTCCACACTCCGTCAGCACTTTTATATGCTGGGAAATAGCCGGACGGCTCACCTCGAATTTTTCGGCGATCGAGTTCAGGTTCATCGACTGCCGGGCGACGAGGCCGATGATATCCCTTCTGATGGGGTCGGCAATCGCCTGGAATACATCTCTACGGGTTACCATGGGAATATGTAAGTATGTGCTTACAAATATAAACGTAAGTATTTACTTACACAAATTTTTTGCAAATTATTTCAAAAACTCCTCCACCAACATCGCCACCACCTCTACATACCCCTTCCCTGCACCGGCATCCAACGCGCCGATAACCGACCCGTGCACACCGGGCAGGATCACCAGCCGCGCACCCGGGATCATCCGCGCCATTCTCGCCGAATGTTCGGGTGTGATCACATCCCGGTCGGACGAAATGATCATCGCCGGCACCTTGATCGACCGGAGATCATCATCACTCCAATCCGAAAAGTCGATCATCCGCTGCTTGTCCTTCTGGAACATGGTCAAAAGCTTGGCTGAATCCGGCGTCATCTTCAAAAAAGCGTCCCGCAGGACCGCGGGCATGACATCCAGGGTCGCGTTGGGCATATGCTCAAAAAAACCCGGCGCCAACCCGTCCCGCCGATAAGCCCCGGAAACCGGAACGATCTTGCCGACCAGGTCGGGATGCCGGATCGCGATCTGCAAGACGGTGCTGCCGCCATTGCTGAAACCCAGGAAATCCGCCTTCCCGATCCGGAGATACCCGAGCAGCGCGGCAACATCATCCGCGTCCTGCTGAAATGTCTCCGGGCCATTCCTGTCGCTTGTTCGGCCATGACCCTGCATTTCCAACGCAATTACCCGTCGATGAGCAGACATAAACGGCAATAAATAATGGAAAGAAGTTTCGATCGTCGACCCGCCGCCATGGACCAGGACCAGGGGCTTCTCGCCTTCTCCATGGATCTCATAATACATCCGGATACCATTGACAGGAGCATATCCGGACATGTCCTGTGCATTTGAAGATCCCGAAATCAGTGCCATAAGAAGAATTATAATGAATTTGATTCGCATACCTCCTTTTCCAGTACAGCCAGTTCCAGCGGCCGCTTGATCGTCCCGAACCGATCCCCGGCATGGAACCGCTCAACCTCACCTGTCCGCCGGAATCCATGCCGCTCATACCACGCGATCAACTCCTCCCGCGCCGAGATCACCGTAATCCGGATCGCCCTGCAGCCATGAACCATCGCATACTCCACCGCAGCATGCACCAGGGCCTTTCCAATCCCCGCCCCTTGTTTCGCCGGCCAGACGCTGAGCATCCCCAGGTATAATTTTTCTCCTTCTTTCTTCAGATAAACGCAGCCCATCAATTCATCCTCCTCCCAATCCGTGAGAATCTCTCCATCCTTCTCGCTCACCAATTCTTCCACATCTGCCGCGCTCGTCCGCGGACCGCCGATCAGGTGGGCCTCCCCCGTCCACCCGCCTTCCCCGCGATAAGCGCTATTCACAAGCCGGACAAGCTCCGGGATGTCCTCGATTTTTGCCGCTCGAATACGCATAGATCCCTCTTTATAACCGCTTATATACAACCCCGCCTTTCATCACAAACGCCACATTCTCCAACGCCCGGATATCCTTCAGCGGATCCGTCTTGACCGCGATGATGTCCGCAAATGCACCCGCCTTCACCGCCATCTTGATCGCTTCCGTTCCGTGGGCATGTGCAGCGACTTTCTTCCCCCACAAATGAGCCTCATCCACAATCGCATTCATCTCCTCCTGCGTAAACTGGGGGGCGCCCACACTCTCCTCTTCCGTAAGAACGCCCGCGCTGGCGCCAAACTTGATCACATCCGCGCCATACTTGACGTTGAACCGCACCTGCGCCCGGACCCCATCCACCCCATTGGCAACCCCACTAAGCTCTTTTGGGCCATCCGTCCACGCCAGATAAGGAGAAAACCCCTTGACCCTACATCCCTGCAGGTCGTAAAGCCGGCCAACAATGTTTTTAGCGCGCGATTCGGCGAAGTAATGGCGTCATCAACCGGCATCCGCCGGAATATGTCGGCATAATAGTCCCCGCTGGGTTCCGAGGTCAGATGGGTATGGCAGTCGATCAGCCCCGGAAGAACCGTATACGCCGAGAGATCGATTACCTGCGCCGAATCCGGCACGGCGATGCCCCGCCCGATGGCTTTTATCGAATCATGATCGATCAGGATGACGACATTTTCAAGCACCGTGCCCGCGGCCGGATCGATCAACCGGCCGGCCTTGATCGCTTTGACAATTGGTGAGGGAGAATCGCTTTCAGAAAATATCTGGCCATCTACACTCAGCCCGGTAAGAATAGCCAATAATGCAGCAAAAAATATTCTCATGGTAGTAGTTTTGGGGATCGCCAACAAAATAGGTATTTTTTCAATACTTTGTAGAGATGAAATTCGCACCACGCATCCTGGGGGTTCTAGCACTTGCTGCTTTCCTGCCCAATCCCTCTGTTGTTTGCCAATCGATTTCGACCTCCCAAATGTCATTGACGATTGACGATGGCAAATTGCCCGACTCCGGATACACGGCCAGCATAAAGAGACTAACGGTCGATGGAAGAGAGGTTTTGGCGTCCACAGACGGAATGTACACATCTGTCAAAATCAACGGAAAAATATACTCTTCCATGCGGTTGCGATCCAAACCGGTAAAAACAGAAACGGCCGATCGGTTAACCTCAAGGGAATTACTATGGCGACAGCGGCCTATTGATAACTGAAACCTGGACGTTTATAAAAAAAGGCGAAACAATCCAATGGAAGATCGAAAGAAGCATTTCAAAACCGGTTCTTGCACAAGAGGCTGCGACGCCTGTAATGAATTTTGAAGATACCTCCACCTGGCAAGGCGCCTACCAGGGCTATGGAGGATTAGCCTGGTTTTATCTGTTCAACATGCAAACGATACATACGGCGTTCATACCGCCTCATCCGATTTTTGGAACAGCAAAATCAAAAAACGGCTTGCGTATAACGGTCGATGCGCCGGGCAAGAAAGTAGCCATGAGCTATACCCGCACATCGGATTCCCGGCTCTCGTACGCCATAACTGTTTCTGATCACGAAATGCTACCACTCGCAGATAGCGGCACCCGCCGGAGACGGTTTGTAACTACCGGGCTTCCCGTCTGGTCTCCTTTTCGCATCCGCGCCGGAATAACAAAAGAATCCATCTGACATTTAGCTCCTTCGATTTTCAGCGAAAAGTACGGCCGCGGAACGCTTGCGGGCATCGACAGCGACGGGGTGAACGCCGTCCTGAATACGATCGCCCGGATCGGCGTCATCGATTCCTTGCATTTCGGCGGCAATAGCTGGCATACTCCCTATGGCCCGATCTGCCTTCACGAGCAATACATCGCTCAGCTTGGCCTTGGGATTAACGACCCGGCTTACCTCAACGGATATAAGAGCTGCCTTGATTTTTACCGCGACCACGCCATTCTGCCCGACGGCCGCGTATACCCACGCTGGGCTTATACCAACGAAGATGCTATGCCGGGCCGGTTTAATAAGGATGGATTTTACGAAGCCCAATGGGGTATCTTGATGGATTCCAACCCTGACTACGTATCCAATGTAGCCGATCTCTTCGACCTTACCGGCGATCAGGACTGGGTAAACCGTCATCGACTTTCCTGCGAAAAGGCCCTGGATTGGATTCTCCGGAGAGATAGAAACGGCAACGGCCTGGTGGAGATGATGACCGACAATCGAGCGCAAAAGCAAAGCAGTGACTGGATTGATATTATCTGGGCGTCCTACGAAAATGCATTTATCAATGCGAAACTCTATCATGCGCTGATTAAATGGGCCACGATAGAAAGGTCTCCTCGATTATCCCGATAAAGCCGCATACTATGAACAATTCGCCGCTAAGCTAAAATCGAGCTTCAATAAATCCACGAAAGAGGGTGGTTTCTGGGACGAAGAAAAGGGTTGTTACATCCACTGGCGGGATAAAGACAATACGATTCATGGCCGCAATATGGTAACACCCGTTAATTTTATGGCGATCGCCTACAACATCTGTGACGATCCCGCCAGACGACATCGAATTCTCGACGCCATTGAGACAAAAATGCGGCAGGAGAATTTATTCTTCTGGCCGTTGGCGATGAGCTCTTACGCTCCGGATGAAGGCAAGGAATGGCAATTCCCCTTTCCTTCCTATGAGAACGGCGACCTTTTTTTATCGTGGGGCTCGATAGGGATTGCGGCATATGCGGATTATGATCCGGACATTGCCCTGAAATATGTAAAAAATGTGCTGGCGCAATATGCCAAAGACGGCCTCGCCTTCCAACGCTACGGACGGCTTAAGCAAAACGGACTAGGCGATGATATCCTGGCAGGCAATAGTCTTTCGATCGTTGGCTTATTCCAGACTATCTATGGCGTAAACCCATTATATAACCGGTTTTATCTCGACCCCCATATCACCCCCGAACTTTCCGGCACCGTACTGAAATACAATTTCCATAACCAACCCCTGACGATAAATCTGGATACAAACACCTTTGCGGTATCGAATGACCAGTTTAAAGTGATCAGTAAAAAGAGCTTCGGCTTTAACGCCATGAAGGATCAGGTATCCTACTTTAACGGTGCCGATCCCGTAGCATCCCTCGATGTCACCTCAGATGACCCGGTGACCATCGCTATAACCGCCTGGAACAACAAAACAAGAAGTTGGAAGCAAATAACCGCCAAGCGCCCTGCAAAGAAGGTAAAATATGTGATCAGACAACTAACGCCCAATTCTGAGTACATTATCTCCATTGATAAAAGGGCCAAAAGGAGCAGGAGCAACAAAAATGGCGACCTTCTACTGGAAGAGCATGATTCGGGTGCCACGGAGTATAGCATTATTACCCCCGTAATCCTTTCCGGATCAGCGAGGTATTGATCCATTGTTCAATCCGATAATTCAATGGTTCGATGCCCGCCGCGATCGCCACAAGAATGACCGTTTCCCAAAGCGGACTGTCGTTTGTCCAATCGCTGATGTAGGGGAAGATCAGGTCGGTGATGAATTCAAAAGAAAGTAAAAGAGCCACCACGGCCAGGAATTCTATCAGGCGGGGTTTGACCTTCCTGCGGCTAAGGAATAAGACGAACAAAAAAAACAGCGGGATGAACACGGCGATGCCCGCCCGCTGGCGATTCCTGATGGCATTTAATTCCGTATTTCGTTTTTCCAGAACGAGCTGTTGCTGCCGAATATTCTCCTGGAACGTCATGGCCTGGACGGCGGCAGTTTTTTCCTGGCTATAGAGACTGTCCT
The DNA here is from genome assembly GCA_963846405.1 of uncultured Chitinophagaceae bacterium. Taxonomy (GTDB): domain Bacteria; phylum Bacteroidota; class Bacteroidia; order Chitinophagales; family Chitinophagaceae; genus Puia. Next base: position 384,961 of record CAWJVU010000005.1, read on the forward strand.
TTAGCGCGATGCTGCATTTAAGAAATTTGAGCGCACTGTCCGGCTTTTTCTCCGATTCAAACAGGTCCGCCAAAAAATGGGTTGCGTCCAGCTCGCGCACCGGAAACCCGGACGCCGCCGCGATGGTCAGCGAACAATGGGCATACCACGCGACTGAGTTGGCGAGGCGCCGGTCTTTAAAGACCGTCGCTATCCCCAGCATGCTGTGACAAAGATCGTCGTGATCGTTTGTCTGCGTCAGCGGGATCGCCTGACGGTAATTATCGATCGCCAGGCCGTCCTGGCCTGACCGGATATAGCTGTCGCCGAGTACACTCAAGGCAAAGGCGGCGCCGGCGAGGTCGTTCGCCGCGAGAAATTTTTGCCGGGCGGGAATGATGTAATAGTGGCAGGAGTCCAGCATTCCAAGTCGAAGATAGTCTTCCCCAACATTGCCAAGGGCCACCGCGACCCGGTGTCCAAATTCGCCTGGCGCTTCTTTTGTGGTCAGGAGGGCCGCGAGATAGTAATACAGGGCCCTGCGATAATCCTGCTGAAAATAATAGATGATGCCGAGGCTATTGCAGGCGTCGCCGATCGCGGCGGGATCCTTTAATCGTTCCGCAAGTTGTAGCGACTGCAGGGAAAGCGCCAGGGCCTCAGGCACGTTGCCGATATTGTTGAGAGTTGTTCCGAGGAGACTCAGACAGATCGTTTGCCCTTTTTCATCGTGGAGTTTTTCCGCCAGCGCAAGCCCGCGGGACGTATAGTAATAGCAGGAGTTGGGGCGCGCATCCAGGTATGTCCGCCCTAATTGGCGCAAGAGGAGGACCTTGCCGCTGTCCTCCGGGTATTTGCCGATCAGCCGCTTTAGGCTATCCGTTTGCGAAGTCTGGCCAGCGGCCCCACGCACCCATAAACACAGGCAAAAGATGGCAAAGATTTTCATTGTTAGCGCTTTATCTTGATCTTAAATAGTCTGGTTAAATATACCGCTTTACAGCAGACCGCGCCGCCATTTCCCGGCATGAGTCGTACATTTGCAGATGGCCATACAACAAATTAAGGGTCTGTTCCTGGTCTGCCTTTCAGTCTTCGCCCATATATCGATAGGTCAATCCGGACCTGACAATCATTTTTTTCAAAAATGCGACGACTCGGGTATCATTAGCCGTAACGAGATTGATTTAATCAGTGATACGCAGCAACCGATGGTCCTGGAAGAAGTGCGACTTCATCCGGATTATAATATAAAAGCCACATCGCTACTATTGGGTGATATCCTTCAACGAAAACCGCTGGGCATTTACATGCTTGGGGATATAGTGGCGCTCGGATCCAGCAATCATAAGTAACAACGCCTTCCATGATCACCGGACAACAATTTGCCCAACTGGCCCTCTCCTTCCCCGGAACAGAACAAGTCCCTCACTTCGATCGGATCGGCTTCAAGGTGACCGGGAAACGCATGTTCTCCACCTACCTCGCTAAAGACAACACCGCCAATATTTTCCTGACCCCACGGGAACAAGCCGTATTCTGCAAAATGCACATGTCCATCTATCCCGTCCCGAACAAATGGGGCGAAAAAGGTGCAACCACCTTTGATCTGAGCGCCGTCCCGTCCCATATCCTGACCGAAGCACTTCTCTCCGCCTACAACGAAGTCCTATCATCCGGTGGACCGAAATCCAAACGACGGTAAATCTGGACACAAACTGAAGCGCGTTGATCTCAAGCCTTCAAAAAACCGTTTTCGTGCATAACCTTTACCTTCGGCGAAAATATATCGCTATGAGAAAACCACTTCTCCTGACAATTCCCGCAATACTCCTGATCGCAGTCAGCGTTTACGGCCAGCAAACTCCCGATTATAAAATAACTTCTACTTTTCACATCGTTAGCGGCGGCGGCTACGACTACACAACCGTCGACAGCGCCTCCAACCGGCTTTATCTATCTCACGGCACCCAGGTAAACGTGATTGACAAAGTCACGGGCGACTCAATCGGGGTGATCCCGACGGATAAAGACGTCCATGGGATCGCATTGGTCCATTCCCTCGGTAAAGGATATATCACCAATGGCTCGGCAAACAGCGCGCTGGTATTCGATCTGAAGACCTTGAAAGTTTTGGGCCATGTGCCGACCGGCCAGTTCGCCGATGGCATTCTTTATGACAATTTCTCCAACAAAGTAATCACCTGCAATGGAAGAAGCAAGAATATGACGGTGATCGACCCCGTTACCGACAAGGCGGTGGCGACGATCCAGCTGACCGGATGGCCCGAGACTGCCGCAAGCGACGGCAGGGGCCGGATCTATGTCAACAATGCAGAGAAAAGCGAGATGGATGTGATTGATGCAACGACCTTTCAGGTCATTAATACCTGGCCGATCGCTCCGGGTAAAGGTGCTTCAGGGCTTGCGATCGACCGCTCGACTATGCGGCTGTTTGCAGGCTGCGGAAATAAGCTCCTCGTGGTCATGGATGCCACCAATGGCAATGTGGTCACGACCCTCCCGATCGGCGACGGTTGCGACGCGGTTGGTTTTGACCACACGCTCCAAACCGTATATTCTTCAAACGGCGATGGAACGCTGACCGTCATCAAAGAAAAATCCCCAACCGAATTCACCGTCGTTGAAAACCTGAAGACAAAAGAAGGGGCTCGTACCAACGCCGTCGATCAGGGGAGCCACATCATCTATCTTCCTACCGGTGAATTTTTACCAAAACAGCCTGGCCAATTCCGCCCGCAGTTAAAACCGGGAACATTCCAGGTATTGGTGGTAAAGCCTTGATCAAATATCTATTTAAGAAAGAAGAGCGCGTATTGCTGCTCGACCGACGCGCTTTCGTTGACTACCTGTAGTGCTGAGCCGGCAGGAATAAAAAGACAATCCCCCTTCTTTGTAAATGGCTTGTCATTGACCAGTCCGCCGCCAGCCGGTCCGGAAAGCCCGACGACCAGAACGGGTGTTGCAAGCGCGTTCAGGGTAAACCCCTTTCCAGGGCTAAGCGCCACACGAAAAGCGTGCACCGGTTTTGCATCAAACAACGACTGTGAATTGGGAACACTGAGCTCGCCGCTAAAAGTCGGCGACTTGTGTAAAAGTTCAATATCCATCACATGGAATTCAACGGTATCTTCATTCCAGACGCGGTGCACCCGGGGCTTGCCATAAAATCCTTCAAACCAAATGTCGCCCGCGGTAAATACAGGTTTCCCCGGCTCGATCAGCACCTCGGAACCTGTCCTCGTCCTGCTTAACATAAGAAATACCGACGGAGTCGAATGGATATGCATGAGGGTGGTGTCGTGCGGAGGGACGTGGACATCCAACACGCGAACCCATTCATTTTCGAAGACCTTATGATGTCTGGGCTCCCGACTTACTTGTATCTGCGACCGACCGTTCATCGCCGCCAAAAGGACTACAAAAAGGAAAAACAACCGTTTGAACATTCTCTAATTTACCGCATTTATCGCTTTATCCATTAACCCGTAACTTAGAATAAAATATTTCACAACCATGAAAAATGCCATCAGCTCGTGAATGAAGGAAGCTCGCTTGCTAATACAAAGTCTGGCTGGAATGCTTTTCCTGTTGCTCGCAATGGGAGCAGCCATCTTTCTACCGGCCAGAACCCTCCAATATCCGCCAGCCTGGGTCTATCTGGCCATTTTTTTTGTTTGTGTTTTCGTGATTACCCTTTACCTATTTCTTTTTGATAAGCATCTTCTGAAAAGCAGGCTTGCTGCCGGACCGGTAGCTGAACCGACCCGGACCCAAAAGATTATCCAATCCCTCGCCGCCCTCGCCTTCCTCGGGACCTTCGTCACCTCGGGCTTCGACCACCGGTACCACTGGTCGATTGTCCCATCCTCCATCCGCTTTCTCGCAGACGCGGGCTGCGCCGGGGCATTCGTTTTTTTGTTTTATGTCTTCAGAGAGAACACCTATCTCAGCGCCACGATCGAAGTGCAGGAAAAGCAGCAAGTGATTTCAACAGGATTGTACGCCGTCGTCCGCCACCCCATGTACACGGGCGCGACGGCATTAATGCTGCTTACCCCGCTGGCACTTGGATCGTTTTGGGCCCTGGCGCCGTCGATCATCCTGGCGATATTGATCGGAATACGAGCAATCGACGAAGAGCACAAACTAAGCGCCGGTCTCGCGGGATATAAGGATTATTGTAAAAGGGTCAAATACCGCCTGATCCCCTTTATCTTCTGAGGCGCCCAAAGTCGCGGGCAGTGCGCAAAGTCAATGAAGCCGCTCCAGGGTCACCCCTCCAAAATGGATCCCTTTCACGATGTCCGGGCTGCCGGCATAACAGATCTTGGCCTCGCCAAACGAGACAATTTTGATCAAATCCGAGACATTTACCCGGAATTCAGTCTCGCCGAACGTAGTAACTTTTGCTTCCGCTCCACGGATGGCCGTCGTGTTGATCTTTCCTTCACCATAACAAGTATAATACTGCTGATCAACTCTGCCCGCCTTAATATCCAGACCGCCTTCTCCGTACATGGTCGTACGCATTTTATCGATGTAAACCTCCGAAAATTCAACCTTCGACTCGCCATAGAGACGCAGCCTGAAGTGCTTTACCGCCAGTCGGCAGGGGCATAGAAAGTTTTCCTCCCCCCTCAGCGACAACCCATCCAGCGTTCGGTACACGACCGTGGCGACGATTGCATGCCTGGGATACAGGTCGTGTCTCTGCCAACCATTCCTTCCATAATCGTCCTGATGGTGCGGCAAATCCTTGGCCCCATCCAGGTACAGCCGTAAGGTACCCCCGCTGACTTCGACATGTAATTTATTGGTGTCTACCGCGGATTGGTTTATCGTGACGCTTTCCTCGTAACCCTGGATAAACCTGACCTCTATGAAAGGGCTTACGATCACTCTATGAAAATGTCTGACAAGAGTCGTTTGAGCATAGGACACCCTCGTGCCAAATACAAGCGTGCTCGCAGCCAAAATGATTGACAATTTCCTCATTTTGTATAGTTTATGTTGTACTACGATCCGGCTCGGAAATTGTTACACGTTGCCCGACTTTCTTTCCTATTCCACACCTCAACGGTTCTTACTTCTCCGGCACAATCACCTTTTCCAGTTTTTTTTGCGCGCACAAACGATTGAACCCCGCCACTTCCTTATCCAACGACGCGTTCATCTGACTTTTCAGCGGCTGCCACATGGCATCCAGTTCCGCATACCGATCCTTTTGTCCCTTGGTGATATAGGGAATATTGGCATCCATCTCTCCTCTCAGGAAGATATAGTCAGCGCTTAATTTATTGACAAAATTGATGACATCGTCATTGCTCTTGGCTTTGTTCTGTACCAGTTCCTCTTCCCATTTCAATAATCTGGCGGAAATTTTCTTCCCGCTGTCCACCACCTCCCGCATCTCGGCCTTGTCATCCAGCAACTCTACGACCTCGTCAATTTGCTTTCTTATTTTCCGCATCCGCAATACCGACTCATGGATCTCCCGGATACCATTCTCCGTTTTGGCCATCCACTCCTGTTGTTCGGCATAATCGGCCGCCGTAGCGGCAATACGCGGATCGGGCAGTATTTTAATGGATACGCTTTTTTCCTGTCCTTTATACTTCCAGCGCGCGGTATAATTTCCGGGCGCCGCTTTTCTTCCGTCAAATTCGCCCTCGATAAATACCGAAGGAACGCCGGGCAGGGTAGAATAACGCATATTCCAGACAAAGCGGTTCATTCCGCTCTTAAAGGGCAGCACCGGATCAGCAGAAGGGCCTCCCGGATAACGGACGATCCCGGCCTCTTCTTTATTGGTATAATGGCGGACCAGTTTGCCGTCCCCGTCCACGATATCCAGCGTGAGTTTCGCCGCGGAGGTGGTGTCCGTTCCAGAAGCGGAGTCCGGCCTTACCGGCAAATAATAGTACAGCACCACTCCCGTAGATGGGTTTGTTCCTGCCAGCGCAGCCCTCGGCGTTTCCTCCTCGTCGTCCCCCGGCACCCGGTCCAGCGAACTCCCTCCGGATACCCGATAAGCATCTCCGGGAGTATACGCTTCAAAACTATTCCCCGGCACCCCCCCCTTGTATTGCCGCAACAACCCCGGATCATCCAGGATCCAAAACCCCCGACCCATCGTGGACGCTACCAAATTCCCCTGATGGACCATCAGGTCGGTGACCGGCGTAACCGGGAGGTTCAATTGTAACGCCTGCCATTGGCCGCCGCCGTCAAACGAGATAAAAAACCCTGTTTCCGTCCCGCAGTACAACAAGTCCTTCCGGGTATCATCCTCCCTGATCGTCCTGGTATAGGCGCCGGACGGTATACCCGTATTGATCGGTTTCCAGGTCCTTCCGTAGTCAGTCGTTTTATATAACGCGGGCGTAAGGTCGTTGAACTTATACCGGGTGGTGGCGATATAAGCCGTCCCTTTGTCAAAGGGCGAGATCTCGATGCAATTGATCAGGCACTCGGGCAGTCCGGCCGGGGTGACATTATTCCACGTCTTGCCTCCATCCCTGGTGAGGCTGACGACTCCATCATCGCTCCCGGTCCAAATCACTCCTTTTTCGTGTGTGGATTCCGCTATATAGGCCAGCGTGCAATAATTCTCTCCGCCCGCACCTTCATTGGTATAGGGAACGCCGCTCTGACCCATATGTGCGGTATCGTGACGGGTGAGATCCGGCGAGACCACTTCCCAGGTCCTGCCCATATCCGCTGTCTTGAAGAGGCGGTTCCCGCCATGGTAAAAAGTATGCGGTTCCCAGCGGGAGCAGATAATCGGAGCATTCCAGTTGAACCGGTATTTCATATCCTTGGGTTGGACGGACTGGTATTGTATCGGGGCGATCATAATCGGCTTTCCTTCCCCGCTTTCCCGGTCAACGACTTCGATGGTGCCCTGGTAGCTTCCGCCCATGACATAGCGCGGGCTGTCCGGATCGAAGGCAAGAAATGCGCTTTCACCGCCGGCCGAATAGGACCAGTTCTTTTCACCGATACTTCCTCCCTCCGTATTTCGGCTGGTGATCATCAGAGATGTATTGTCCTGCTGACCCGCGTACAAATGATAGGGGAAGAGATTGTCCGCATTTATGCGGTATAGCTGAGCGGTCGGCTGATTGTTCTGCGTACTCCAGGTAGTCCCGTTGTCGAACGTGATCGCTGCTCCGCCGTCATTGGAGATGATCATGTTCTTGTCGTTCCGGGGATTGATCCATAATTGATGATAATCGCCATGCGTACCGGATAGATTGGACCAGGTTCTGCCGCCGTCGATGGATTTCAGCCCGGGCGAATTCAGTACATAGACGATATTTTCGTTCTGAGGATCTGCAAACACTTCGATATAATACCAGGCCCGTTGAACAAGACGGTGATCGCTGCTCACCCGGTGCCAGCTCTTGCCGCCATCGTCGGAGGCGAAAAGGCCGCCTTCCTCCTTTTCAGTATCGCTTTCGATGAGGGCATATACTTTATCGGAGTTTCCCCCGGATACGGAAATACTCATTTTCCCCATTTCCTTCGGCAGGCCTTTCTCCATTTTGTTCCATGTGAGTCCCCCGTCAATGGATTTGTAGAGGCCGCTGCCTTTGCCCCCGCTGCGCATCTGCCAGGGAAGGCGGCGGTAATCCCACATGGCTGCATACAAGATCCTGGGGTTGTTCATGTCCATGCTCAGATCGGCGCAACCCGTCTTTTCATCGATATAGAGAATCTTCCTCCACGTCTGTCCGCCATCCATCGATTGATATATTCCCCTGTCTTCGGTAGCTCCATACATCGCTCCCTGTGCTGCGACGTATACGATATCCGGGTTCTGCGGATGAATCCGGATAGCCGAAATATGCCTCGTCAGGTCAAGCCCCATCCTCTTCCAGGTCTTACCCGCGTCCGTGGATTTGTAAACCCCGTCGCCGTAAGAGCTCATCACACCACGTGGCGCATGCTCACCCATTCCTACATATACTACATTGGGGTCGCTCTCGGCTACGGCCACCCCACCAACCGATCCTGTCCTAAAAAATCCATCCGAAACGTTGATCCAGGTCCATCCGGCATTTTCCGTCTTCCAAACGCCACCGCCAGTAGTGCCCATATAATAGACGAGCGGGTTACCCGCCACGCCGCAGGACGTCACCGACCTGCCCCCGCGGAAAGGGCCGACATTCCGCCATTTTAAGGGTTTGAAAAAGGAACTCAGCGAATTGTTGGCTTGCCCCAGGCCCATCACCGGCAAGGCGATGACCGAAGCGAATAGCAATAAGTTTCTCATGTTTGCGCGTTTAGGGAAAGTATGGGCTCCGCCCACTTCCTGAAGATACGTATTCAATCGTTATGCAACGTTCTCCTTCTCACTTTGCTCTCCCTATCCACCCTCTCGGCCCAAAAGACCGATTTCGGCCTCTCCCTCAACTCCGGTCTTTTTTCCATTGCCGGGCGTTCCGCCACCAGCACCAGCGCGATTAACAACGACGCAGACCTTCCCGCCTCTAACTATACCAACAATCCCTATGGCTCAAGGGTGGGCTATACCGGCGGCACAAACGATGCCAGCTCCCGTATCCTGCGCTTCGGGCTGCGATACTGGCTTTAATCCGTTCCCAACTCAATCAGCTTTCACACTTGTATTGACGACTTCCCATTCGGTTGATTTACCGGCCCGCAGATGAACAACCTGGTCTGCATTTTCCAGCGTCAGCGAATATTTCACGTGCTTCCCCTCCCCTTCCGCCGACAATTCCGTGATCCAGTAACCCGCATACGCAGACTTGATATCCGATTGCAAGCCCACCGGTAATTCACTCGAAAGGATATTGCGTTCTTCGGGATGTTTCGTCAATGGCCGGGCGTAGGTAGTGCCGATGACCATCAGCAGCGCAGCGCCTATAATTAACTTTTTCATATCGGTGATTTTTTGTTGGAACAAAGCTACCTGGTGCTGCGCACCCGCCCCTGTTAATAGGGAGCAATGGAGGAAGTTGTTAAATCTCTTAACGAATTTCATCGCCAAATGCGACCAAAACCGCTTTTTTGTCGGTAATCCGTCAATCTGGACGTTGATATCCGTCAACGCAGAAGGATGATCGGTAGATGAAATCGGGAGAATGGTCGGCTAAAAATGCCCTGAAATACATTTTAACAAGCGCGCGCTGGCTCCAGCCAATATTTTAGCGAAAAATCAAGCCGATGAAACGCATCAACATTGCCTTATTCACCCTAATGATCGGGGCTATCTTTTTCTCCTGTACCCGGAACAAATTATCGACTACCGCAAACGGCCTATGGGTGGGCCGCGCCTCGCTCCCGAGTATCGGCGCATTTGGCGCAGCCGCCTCTTTTACCGTGAACAATCTTGCCTACGTCGGGACGGGATTGAACCCACTTACGCCATCGCAGAAGCTGACGGCATTGTTCCAGTATACACCTGCGGTAATAGCCGCCAACGGCCATACGGATATGACAGCGCATATGGTTACTGGACCCAAATGCAGGCCTTTCCGGGCCAGCCCCGCAGCAACGCGGTCGGATTCAACATCGGCAACACCGGCTATCTCGGATGGCCTGGCCAACGACGGCAAGACCGCACTCGCTGACTTCTATGCCTATAGCCCTGCCGCTAATACCTGGTCGCCTATCGATTCGATCCATACAGAGAACGGGTCATATTCACGTTTTGATGCCGTCGCATTTAGTTTTGATACGACAGCCTATGTATTGACCGGGACCGATGGCAAAAATTATTTCGGTGATGTTTGGAGATATAGCCCCGTTGCCAATACCTGGATTGAGCAGATCAACTACCCGGGCTCTCCGCGTTCGGGTGCCGTCAGCTTTGTCTATAATGGTCAGGGTTTTCTTGTTACCGGCTATACACCGGGGGAAGTATGGGCTCGAGGAAACTTATGTTATGACTTCTGGCGCTTTACACCCAATACCGACTCCTCCGTCAATAGCTGGGTCCGCCTGAAAGACATCTACAATACGAATGCCGCCGGCTTCGACAACAGCTATACCGATATCATCCGCAATCATGCCAGTAGTTTTTTGATCCTGGGTCAGCAAAGCGGCGACAAAGCATATGTTACCCTCGGCGGCGACAACGGGAATGATATCAATTCCACCTGGGAATACGATTTTGCATCGGATCTCTGGACGGCTAAAACACCGTTCAGCGGTACACCGAGGACCGGCGCCGTAAGCTTTACACTCAACACAGTCCCCGCGATCGCCGGAGAAGTTTCGACAAGAGGATTTGTCGCCACCGGTCTCAATCAGGATGCTACGATCGCTTTCGCCGACTGCTATGAATTTTTCCCGACAAAGTGACCGTCCGGCCGCGCGTCAGTTCTTCTATTCCGACCGCAGGCTTTTCACCGGATTGGCCAGCGCCGCGCGTACCGCCTGGAAGCCGATGGTCAGCACGGTGATCAGCATGACACACAAGGCTGCCAGCACGAACACGGTGGTTCCGATGTCGATCCGGTAAGCAAATCCCTGCAGCCACTGATGCATCGCCCACCAGGAGACGGGGAAAGCAATGAGGACGGCTATAAAGACAAGGCGCAGAAATTCGGTTGACAACATCACGGCGATCCGGCCGACGGAGGCGCCCACGACTTTGCGGATGCCGATCTCCTTTTGACGCCGTTGCGCGGTAAAGGCTGCCAGGCCAAAAAGACCCAGACACGAGATGAGAATGGCGAGCCCGGAAAAATATTTGGCCAGCGTGGCGACCCGGACTTCGGTCTCATACTGTCGCTGATAGTCCTCATCCAAAAACCGATAGGTAAAAGGGAAGCCGGGGTTGAAGCTTGTATACAGCGTCGCGTATCCGGTCGATCGTCTCCTGCTGCTGTCCCGGTCTGATCCTCGCCATGATCTTGTCCCAGGGGCTTCCATCGCCGTGCAGCAGAAAAAAGGAGGGTTTAACCGGCTCGTGCAGCGACTCGAAATGAAAGTCTTTTACAACCCCGATGATCTGAAACCGGGCATCAAATGCAGAAATGTTCTTGCCGACAGGGTCTTTCAGGTGCATCGCCGCCACCGCCGTCTCGTTCACGATGATCTTATTGGTATCGCCATAGCTCCTCGAGAAACTCCTTCCCGCTGCGAAGCGCATCCCCATGGTCTCGAAGAAAGTCGTAACTGCAGTTAAAGCCCTCAAAATAGATAGCACCCTTCGGATCACGGCCTTCCCAGTTGATGGCATACGTTCCAAAGCTGCGCCCGGTCATATTGTGGGTGGTAAAACAGGCATTCACGACGCCGGGCACCTGCTTCAGCGCGTCCGTAAAGCTGGTCTGGCTTTGCTGTAGCTTACCTTCGGCATCGAATTTCACGATATTCTCCTTGTTATAGCCCGGGTCTGTGGACTGGATATACCGTACCTGCCGGTAGATGACCAGCACCGAGACGATGAGGATTGCGGATAGCGTAAACTGGAAAATAACCAAGACCTTTACGGGAGAGAAGCTCCGTAATGGAGGAAGGAAGCCTCCCCTTGAGCACGACAAGCGGATTGAATTTCGACAGGTAGAGGGCGGGATAGCTTCCGGCAAAAAGCCCGGAGACGACAGTGATGCCCAGCAAGGCGCCGACCAATCGGAAGTCGGGATGCAGCACGATCTCTTTGCCCGTCAGGTTATTGAAAGCGGGGAGCAGGAGCCAGGCCATGGCCAGGGCCAGCCCCGTTGAAAACAGCGTCATCAGGACGGACTCCGAAAGGAACTGGGCGATCAGCTGGGGGCGGCGCGCGCCCACCACTTTTTTTATCCCTACCTCCTTCATCCGTCGGGCCGCTTTCGCCGTCGAGAGATTCATAAAGTTGATACAGGCGATCACGAGGATGAAAATGGCGATCAGCGAGAACAGTCTTACATAGACGATCTTACTCCCGGTGCTTACCCCATGGTTAAACGTATTCTGCAGGTAGATGTCCGAAAACCTCACGGCGACCGGTCTGCGGCTGGTATCGCCGCTTGCCCGGGTAATAAGCCCGGAGATCTTTTTGTTCAAAACGTCAATGTCGGTGCCTTCCTTTACCAGGATAAAGTTGTGCGGACCAGTTCCGTCCCAACTCTTCACCCAGGGCTGCTGATCGAAAAGGTAATCGAAGGAAAGGACAAAATCAAACTGCTGGGAGGAATTACGCGGCGGCGCTTTGAAAACACCCGCGACAAAGAAAGTCTGCTGCTGCTGGAAGCGGACCGGTTGGCCGATAAGATGATCGGTCCGGTTAAAAAGCCGCATCGCAAGCTCGTCAGAGATGACGATGGAATTCTTGACTTTCAGCACCTCTCCCGCCTTCCCTTCGAGGAGCGGGAAGGAAAAAATATTGAAATAGTCTTTACCCGCATATTGCCCGGTGGCTTTTAGGTTCTTGTCCCCTACCGAAAGCGTGTATTTCGGCCACCAGTTGGGCGGCGCCAGCGACGCAGCATATTCGACCTCCGGGAATTGCGCGATCAGGAGGTCGGCCACCAACCCCGAAGACTCATCCGACAACTGCTGCTGACCATTGACCCGGTTGCTTTCCATCACCTCATAAATCCGGTTCTCGTTCGGAAAGAACTTATCAACGCCAAGCTCGTCGGCAACCCAAAGCCAGATGAGCAGTGCGCAGCAGATGCCGGATGAAAGCCCGACGATATTGAGCAGGGTAAATTGGCGATCCTTGAGCAGACTCCGCCAGGCAATCTTAAAATAGTTCTTTAGCATTCTTCCGGTCCTACCAATAAAGTACCGGTTTTTTTAAGATTGTTGCTCAAGACGTTATCTTTCTTGCCCTTTACCCCTGTACGATTTCGATACACATAGCGTACGGAATTATCATCGGACGACTACTTCAACGCCTTGTACGTAAATTTTTGTCCGCCCAGCGAAGCCTCAACCATCAATCCACCCTTCTCCTGGGAAAATACGACTACGTTATCCCGATAGCGCGCATCGGCAGAGGCGCCTGATTTAACGGCGATTGCGGAAACCTGTCCGCTAAATTCAATCCTGTCGTGCACGAATCGATCCAGCGCATCCTGATTTTCGAAAAAGATAATTTCCCGGTAGGCTTGTCCTCCCGCCTGTGCGCCGATGGTTGCCTGGATCATCTCCGCGGTACCAACCGGCACCCCCCTTTGATAAACTGTTCCTTCCCCTGCGGCGCCGCCAACACCGATCCCGCCTTTACCCACATTGGGGAAGATAACATAGCCGGCAGAATTCTTAAACAGATTTTCCATACTTGGATCCGACTTTATAAAGGATGCTTTGGCCTCCTTGCTGTCGTTGATTATTCTCTCCTGAGACTGGTCTTGCGCTTTTGTTCTCCCCGGTATGGACACGGCCGCCAAAATCATTGAAAATAGGATCGGCCGAAAGGTGTTTGTCATTTTCATAAATTGTAAATTTTAAAGATACCCACGCAAAACATTTGCCACGGCAACTCTTAGGGCTCACCAAAAGGCAAAAACAATTGAAATTCATTGATTTATGGGCTGTCGACTTCCGCCGGCCCCAATCCAATATTTTTCAATAGATTTAAACGATCAAATCATCACGCTCCATGAGAAAATCTCTTCTGCTATGCGTTGGCATTGCGTTAACCTGTCTCTTTACAACCGCCCAAAAAATCACCCTCGAACAATTTAAAAACCTGAAACCACGCAACATCGGCCCTGCCGGCATGAGTGGGCGGATCACGACCATCGATGTTGTTCTGGATAATCCCAACATTATTTACCTCGGCTCTGCATCGGGTGGTGTTTGGAAGACGGAGAACAGCGGAAATACCTGGACCCCGGTTTTTGAAGACCAACCAACGCAGAACATCGGCACCATTACCGTTCAGCAATCCAATCCAAATATTGTTTGGGTTGGGACAGGTGAAGGAAACCCGAGGAACTCGGTGAGCATTGGTGAAGGGATCTTCAAAAGTCTGGACGCGGGCAAGACCTGGAAGCGAATGGGGCTCGAGAACACAAGGAATATCCACCGCATCATCATCGACCCGGTCAATCCGAATACCGTGTATGTTGCAGCCGTCGGAAATCCCTATGGTATTCATCCGGAGAGAGGTGTTTTTAAAACAACCGATGGCGGCGATACCTGGACAAAGATATTGTACACCAACGACACATCCGGTTGTTCCGACCTGGTGATGGACCCGTCCAACCCAAATCGCCTGTTGGCAAGCATGTGGCAACATCGTCGCACCCCATGGGACTTTAAAAGCGGCGGACCGGGGAGCGGATTGTATTTGACGATTGACGGCGGCAAAACCTGGAAAAAGGAAGGAAAAGACGATGGCTTGCCCGATGGCAACTACGGAAAGATCGGTCTGGCATTTGCGGCCAATCAGCCAACCCGCGTATATGCGTTGGTGGAAGCAACGAAGAATGGCTTATACAAAAGCGACGATGGCGGCGCAAAGTGGGAATTGGTCACCAATGAACCAAGATGGGTTACGAATCGTCCATTTCTATTTTCAGGATATCCGCGTCGATCCGCAAAACGAAAATCGTATCTACAATATCCATGATTTTGTAGAGGTAAGCGAAGACGGCGGCAGGACATTCGCCACTTTGATCCCTTATTCGGGTATCCATCCGGATCACCATGCCTGGTGGATCCATCCAAAAAATGGGAGCTTTATGATCGAAGGAAACGATGGCGGCATCGGCATCACCCATGACCGGGGTAAAAACTGGTCCTTTGATGACAAAATTCCTGTCGGGCAATTTTACCATATCAATACCGACAATGAATTGCCTTACAACGTAATGGGCGGCTTGCAGGATAACGGAAGCTGGCACGGCCCCGCCTATACCTGGATCGGTGGCGGCATTCGAAATGATTATTGGGATAATATTGGCGGGGGCGATGGCTTTGACGTAATGCCGGATGCGGAAGATGCAAGCTGGGTCTATAGCGAAAGCCAGGGAGGATTTGCTGAACGCCTCAACTGGAAGACGGGAGAGAGTTGGTTTATAAAACCGCCGCCGCTCGACCCGAAACTGATGCTGAGATTTAACTGGAATACAGGTATGGCCCAGGATCCATTCGACAAAAAGACTATCTATCTCGGCAGCCAGTTTATCCATAAGAGCGTCAATAAGGGAGCAAGCTGGGAGATCATTACCCCCGATCTGACGACAAACGATACAACAGAGATAAAGGCATATCAGAATACCGGCGGCCTCACCCTGGATATTACCGGCGCGGAAACGCATTGCACGATCATCACCATCTCTCCGTCGGCCAAACAACAAGGGGTGATTTGGGCGGGGACGGATGATGGCAATGTCCAATTGACGAGAGACGGCGGAAAAACATGGGAAAATTTCCGCGGCAAAATCCCGGGCATGCCGATTGGCTGCTGGGTGCCGCAAATAACGGCATCCCGCTATGACGCCGGGGAGGCTTTTGTCGTAGCGAACGACTATCGCCGCGGCGATTTCAAGCCATATATATTCCGTACAACCGATTACGGTAAGACATGGAAACGAATGGTGGATGAGAACAAGGTCAGAGGCTATGCGCTTTGTATGATCGAGGATCCGGTCGAACCAAACTTGATTTTTGTCGGGACGGAAAACGGCCTTTGGATAAGTTTCGACAACGGATCGACATTTCAACAATGGAAAAATAGTTATCCCTCCGTTTCTACATATGATTTGGCCATCCAGGAAAGAGAAGCCGATCTGATCGTCGCGACATTCGGAAGATCGTTGTGGGTGTTCGACGATATTCGTCCGTTCAGAAAGCTGGCCGCAAATAAAGGAATGGCAATTACCGATACGATAACCGTTTTCAACGCGCCCGACGCATATCAGGCCGAATACAGACCGGCTACCGGCTATGAATGGAGTGTCGATGGCTTGTATGAAGCCGAAAACAGAAAGCGCGGTGCCGAAATCTCGTTTTTTGTCAACAAACCGAAAAGCCAGATCGCTGAAAAGGATTCGCTGCAAACCCAACAAGTCCCCGCGCCTCAGGCGCAACAAAACGCCGGCCGTCGCCGCGGCGGCGGCCTTGGGCAGGGAGCCGGGTGCGGGCAAAAAAAGCGATAGTGCCAGGGTTAGGATATATAATGAAAGGAATGAGCTGATAAGATCATTGCGGTGGGATGTCGACAGCGGGTTCAATCGTCAGTATTGGGGAATGGAAGAGAAAGGTTTTCGTCAGCCGGGATCGCCCAAACCGCAGCCCGACGCTGCAGGAGCCGGGAGGTTTGCAGGTACTCCCTGGCAGACTTATAAAGTTGTGAGTCACTTATGGAAAAGCAGCTAACTCGACATTTGTAACGATAAAAGACGACCCGCGGCTAGGCAATCGAAATGAGATCAAACTGGCCCAAAAAGCCATGTATGACCGCTTAAGAAAATCGGCTGACAAATTAACGCGAGGGACTGGATCGGCTGACCGAGACGGATGAAACTTGCGCAAAGGTTCTCAATGAATTAAAAGACGTAGAAGGAAAGGAAGCTGATTCCCTACGGAAAGCGACGACCAAAATGCAGGATACAATAAAATCGATCCGTGAATCCATAACCGGAAGAACGTCCGACCGGCAAGGTCTGGCGGACTTTCCATCCGATGTAACGGTGATGACGCAGCTATCGGGAAGCCCAGCAAACCATCGGAAGCAAAATGGTCGTGCCGGGTCGGCAGGAAGAAACCCTGGTTTCGAACGCGGAGAAAGCAATCGCAGAAGCTGTCCAAAAAATCAATGCATTTGTCGATGGCAAATGGGCAGCTTATCGACGCCAGGTACAAGCGACAAAAGTGGATTTATTTAAAGACTATAAGCCGATCCAGTAAGCATGATTTCCCCGCTCCATTCCTTCCGCTTAAGAAAAGAAGATTTCTTCCAATTCGGAAACGACCTGCACCGGCCGGAATGCGTTTGGACGGATAACGATGGCATCTGGGTGTCCGACAATCGGGGCGGAGTGGCGAAACTATCGGCATCCGGGCAAGCCATGCTGTTGGGCAGCGGTATCGAAGAGCCAAATGGCTTTTGCCGCCGCCCGGATGGATCATTCCTTGTCGGTGGGCTCTCAGACGGAAAAGTGCATCTCATAAAACCCAATGGAGAAACCTCCATCTTCTTACAAGAGGTTGAAGGACGCAAGTTGGGCGTCGTAAATCATGTCTGGTACGACCGACAAGGCCGGACATGGATCTCGGTCATGACACGAAGCAACCACTGGTACGATAAACTACAAAACAGAAACCCGGATGGTTACCTGATTTTGGTCGACGAAAGCGGTGCCCGGATCGTAGCAGACGGCCTTGACCTGACGAATGAAGTAAAGGTAAGCCCCGACGGTCGCTATTTGTATGCAGCGGAAACCCTCGGAAGACGGATTGCCCGATTCCCGATTAATGCGGACAATAGGCTTGGGACCAAAGGAATCTTTCGGCCCCGAAGACCTGGGCCCGGGCGCCAATCCGGATGGGTTGACCATCGATGCCGAAGGCAATGTCTGGGTCGTATTAATCGCTAAGAATGGGATTGGGGTAATCACGGCAGCAGGAGACTATATCGAATTGTTTACCGACATCAACCCCGAAGGGCTGCAAAAATGGCTCGACGCGGATGAGCATCTTAGCGCGACACCCAATGACCTCGTCGGTTGCGCGGGTGATCTGTTAAAGCTCCCGACCAGCATAGCTTTCGGCGGCGACGATATGAAAACAGCCTACATCGGCTCGTTGCTGCTGCCCTGTCTTTACTGCTTCCGCTCGCCGGTACCCGGAGTAAAACCCTAGCTCCCTGTAGATCAATTTTTTTCCACGATCCTGATCGCCCCCTCCAATTGGCCATCGTTCATTGTCAATAATGTCCGAAATGGTTGGATACAAAGGAAAATCCGGCTCGATGCCCCAAACGTTCCTGCCAAGCGGTCGAACGGCCAGGGTATATTTGACGAGGGGTAACCGGATCTCCAGTTGCGTGTTGGGGAGGATAACATGGACCTCGTCGCCGGACGTATTTCCATAATAGCCGCCGCCGCACACCTCTCCGATAAATTTCCCTCGGTTGTTGGTCTTCACGATCGACGAGAATTCTGCGCTCGCCGAAAAAGACCGGCCATCCGCCAGAATGAAGAGCTTGCCCGGATAATTATTTTCCTTTGGCCGCTGGAGCGCAAGGTTGGGGTGATCTTTTTCAGAAAATTTATCCGTTGTGGTCTCCTGGGATAGATAGTATCGGAAGGGCTTTGCAGTCAGGTAGGCATAAAGTAACTCCCCATTTTCGTCATTGCCTCCTTGGTTTCGCCGGATATCGATCAGCAGCTTTTTCACCCCTCTTTTCTTTATTTCGGCAAAGGCCGAATCCAGAAAGCCCGCAAAACTCTCGTGCGTTTGTTGCAGGAATCCGTCGAAAAAGGTCTTGATGGTCAGGACGGCAACATCCCCCGTTTCAAAATGCAGCCCCAAATATTTATCGGGTCGGGCGAAAAGCGCGGGCGGTGGACACCGAATGTCTTTGATCGAGTCCGCGTGCAGGGCGGCGGTTTGAGCGGCGCCCCCGGGCAGCTGATAACTGATCTCAAATTTGTCCGAACCGCCAAAGATCAAATAGTACAGGAAGTTGAACCCGTCCGGCAGTTCGGTATCCTTGTGGGAAAGGATAAAGCCATCCGACTGGACGTACCATAGATGCGTTCCAGCACCTCGTGCATAGGCCGCCCGTTTATCGATAACAATTCCGATCCCCGGATTTTCGGATCTTGATTGCAGCAGAAGATATAAGCGTGGCTATGAATAAATATTACCATAGCAGGAAAGAACTTCTCCCGGTTGATGAATTCCTGCCATGCCTCGTGCTGCGGCCTGCAATTCGTATGCCCATCCCCGATCGCCGCAATCACATACGCTACCCGGATATAGAATTGAAGGAAAGTTTCACTGTCTGGGATACTCGCATAGCAACTATCCAGGAGGTGGTCCATTTCGGCCTTGGTCCGATAACGATACAAACCCGGATGGCTTTTTTGGAGCGTATCCCGCAACAACTGAAAATCCTGCCGCAGGAGCACCCGCGGGATCCTCTGAAAATAATGGAGGTCGCTTTGTGCCCGACTGACCATAGACACCAAAGAAAAAATGACCAAAAATGATCCTGCCAGTAGACTAAATGATCCAGACAGTAGTCTTTTCATGTATGCCTGTTTCCCGATTAGACCGGATGCACGAGAACTGGTTGCAAAAAAAAGGGGCTTCCTCCCGAAAATCCCCGTTCGTCACAGGATCACCAATACGTTTCCGATCATATGATCCTCTGGCACGAAACCTTGGCCAATATTAACGATTGGCGACAGGCAAGTAACTGACGATCATACGTTTAATTGTGCTAATTTTTTTAGCCAATTGACCTTGAAAATTCCTATATTTGATAGGGTCAACACCAGTTTGAATCGACAAACTTTTATTCTGCTATGGATACAAATATCGACAATCTGAAAAAGTTTATCGAAAGCATTCGGTCAATCGAAGTCTGGGTCCGGATATTCGGATGGCAGCGCATAAAAAACCAACTGATCGATGCCACTGCTGATCTTGAAAGGCTGGTTGCGAACTATGAGAATGAAAGAGGCAGAACGTCCCTTGCGGTGCAGAACGCCGTGGACCTGGTAAAGGACATAGAAATCGCCAAAGAAGACGGAAGAAAAAAACAGTCGGAGATCGATCGGTTGTTGCTCAAGACCGGAGAAGACGCGACAAAAATATTATCCCTCTCAACGGAAATTTCGTCAACCAGCACTTCGTTGAAAAATGAGTTCGAAAAGAATACTGGCCTCTCCCACAAAAATGACTTGTTGGCTCAACAACTGGAAAATAAGCAGATGGAGTTAAAAAAAGCAACTGATCAGGCGCTGCTACATGAGGCGGATAGGGAAAGACAGGGACAGGAACATCGCGAGGAAATGGCGACCCTCAAGCAATACCAGGACAGGATACAGGCGGAACGCGATATGGAAAAACAAGAGATCAATTCCGCTGAACTTAAGCGAGTAAAAAATTTGAAAGACACTTGGATCCAGCACCAGGAAACTGTTAAGCACACGATGAAGGCGTTATGCAGCCGGCATACGATTGACTATGTAGACAAAGTTGCGTTCAAGGGTGATCCGGACAACACCGTATCAGTCTGTGGGGAATTCATCGTTTTCGATGCGAAGAGCCCGCGGGGGGAGGATCTGTCCAATTTTCCGATCTATATCAAGGACCAGGCCGAAAAGGCGAAGAAATATGCCAATCAGGAGAATGTAAAAAAGTGGATCTTTTTTGTTGTGCCGGCTAATAGCCTGGAGGTCATCAAGACCTTTGTCTGTCATTTGGCGGATTACCAGGTCTTTATCGTTACGATTGATGCCATCGAACCGATTCTTCTTAGTCTGAAGAAAGTCGAAGAATACGAATTTGCCAATCAACTCAATCCGGAAGAGCGGGAGAATATCTGTCGCATCCTGGGGAAGTTTGCTCATTTGTCCAAGCGACGAATCCAGATCGACACATTTTTTATCAACCAATTTATGGAGCTCGCCTATAAGTGTGAAAGCGATCTGCCGTCTGATGTTCTGGAGAAGGCCATTGAGTTTGAGCGTGCCGAAAAGTTGAATCCTCCACAGGAGAAGCGGTCGAAGGCCATTCCGATGGCTGACCTGGAAAAATCGCTGACTAAGATCAAGAATGACGCAGGCAATAAAGGGATATCGCTTGAGCATGGCAACCTCACGGACGGTCTAAACGGTGTGCCATTGTATTCTCCTGGGTAAAGCGGTCAAATCGAAATCACTTGTATAATGATAAAAATCGTTTTGTTATTGTTTGCGTTCTCGACAACCGCATTCTGTCCGGCATGCAGTGAGACAAAAACCCATTCGCATGTAATGGATGCCGAACATGATTTGGATTCGCTGCAAGTAAGAGTACTTGATAGCCTCTATGAAAACCACGAAGATTACACTACTAATGAAATAGCACTGATCACGACTACTTCTTACTATCCGGACTCGAATATATCGACTTATTCAACGAACAAATTTAATGAGCTCGGCCTTGGTCGACATGATATAAACAATGGATTAATTATCGTATTCAGCAGAACTAAAAAAGAGGTGCGAATTGCCACAGGTAAGGGAACTGAAAAAGTTCTGACAAATAAAATTGCCCAACGTATTATCGACAGCATCATGATTCCAAAATTTAAAAGTGATAGCATTTACAAAGGTTTGTGGTTAGGCAGTAAAGCGATTGTCGATTTCTTGGAAATACGGGCAAATAAAATCAAATAGTCAGTAATTAGGTTCGGTTACGAACAATTGTCGAGAATTCCGTAAGCTCAAATTTTATATTGCCAATAGAAGCAGCGGCGAGATGGAAAATCTTTCTTACCTTATACCGTAAAACAATGGAACATGTCCCTCCTACCCCACTCTTCCATAAGCCGGCGAGTATTGTCGCCGCCAAAAACATCTTGTACGCCGCGTTATTTTTGAGCATCCTTACTTGGGCGATCGGTCGGTGGACAACGGCTTTGTACGCCTCCACGCCGGTGGAGAGCGTGGTGATCTTGGTCGTGCTGGTCGGGATATCGTTTGCCCTGATCAAGTGTATCGGGTTTGGCATGAAGTGGGCGCGGGTGGTCCTACTCGTTCTTTTTCTTCTGGGTCTCGCCGTTCTTCCATGGACAGTTGTAGCCCTATTGAATGCGAGTATGGTAGTGGCTGTGCTAAGTTTATTGCAGACAATCTTGCAAATTATCGCGCTGTACTACCTTTTTTCCCGCACCAGTACGCTATGGTTTGACCGGGTGAAGGAAAAGGCGCAGAACGAACCTGCACCTCGATCCCGGGAGTAACCCGGACACTTCAATCAACCGATGCGGGATAAATGCTAATTTCATACGATGAGATCCCAACAAAAATTAGTGATCTATATCTTGCTCACCGCCTTTCCCCGCTATGCTTTTGCGCAGCTCGGATCGGATACCGTTCGGGCGATTGATGCCCTGTTTGAACGATACCAGCCGGAAGCCCCCGGATGCGAGCTGGCCATCAGTCGCAACGGAGAGGTTATTTATTCCAAAGCCTGGGGGATGGCCGATTTGGAACATGGCGCCCGGATGACCACCACCTCCATCAGCGAGGCGGGTTCGGTCTCCAAACAGTTCACGGCGGCGGCGATCCTTCTCCTGGAACAACAAGGTAAGCTATCGCTGGATGACGACGTCCGCAAATACATATCCGAATTACCTGATTACGGGAAGCCGATCCTACTTCGGTATATGATGCACCACAGCAGCGGATTACGCGACTGGGGATCGGTAGCCGCAATTGCCGGCTGGCCCCGCACGACAAAGACCTACAATAATCAGGACGCCCTGGACATCATCGTCCATCAGCAACACCTCAATTTCCCACCAAACGCCGCTTTTGGCTACAGCAATTCCAATTACAACCTGTTTGCCATCATCGTGGAGCGGGTCAGCGGGATGAGCCTCGCTGCATTCACCCGGCAGTATATCTTTATCCCCGCGGGCATGACCCATACCTCATGGCGGGACGATCACAAACGGGTAGTACCGGACCGTGCCATCGCTTACGACCGAACCCGAAACATTTACGAGACCAATATGCCGAACGAGGATGTTTATGGCAATGGCGGGCTCCTCACGACGGCGGAAGATCTGCTGAAATGGAACAGTTGGTATCTGGGCGGCCACCTTGGAAACCCCTCACTGCTCGCCAAACAGCTCGCAGTCGATACTTTTAGCAACGGTCAACCCAACGAATATGGAGCCGGCCTGTTCTTTAGTCAGCGACATGGTCAACTGCGGATCGAGCATAGCGGCGCTACGGCTTCCTACCGGGCCGACCTCGAAGCCTTCCCCACGTCCCGGCTATCCATTGCCTGGGTGAGCAATACATCAGCCTTCGACGGCATGGGAAACATCTTACAGTTGGTGGAGGAGCTTTTCTTTCCAAAGCCGCGTAAGGAAACCTCTGCCGGCCCCGGCCTTCGAAATGTCCCGCCCGACGAGCTTCCGGGCCTTTCCGACGCTGAATTGCCGGTATACACCGGAAAATACTACTCAGAGGAGGCTCAGACGGGATTTACTGTACTGGTGAAAGAAGGCTCGCTGTATTTGTACCGCTCCCCTCAAACGATGATACCGCTGACCCCGATCGGTAAGGATCGGTTCTCTACGGATGTCGGGGGGTTCTCCGGTGAAAAAGGCGAGGTCGTTTTTTTTCCCGGGCACCAACAGATGACGATCTCGGTCAGCCGGGCGAAAGGGGTTATTTTTAATAAGATGTAGCATGGGCAAAATGGGGGAAAATTTCTGAACCCAATTCGGGCCATTTAGCGGTGTGCCACATTTCTAGGCTGTTGAGAACAGATTTTCCATTGTGGCCTCTCTCAGTACCCGTCCAGTGTAGTACAGATTCTTTCTAACGCCATAGGTCGTGATCATGGTGAGAAATATTGTCTTCTTCGTCCGAGTCTGACGTTGGAATGTGCTTACCTTATTATCGAGATCGTCGGCATATTTTTTATCGATAACGAACTCTTCGCCTGCAAATTTCATTTCGCATAGGTTGATTGTTCGGTCTTGCCGATCGAAGAGCAGATCGATCTGTGCTCCCTTATCTCTGCTCCCTTTCGGCGGTTGATAACGCCAGACTGATTCCTCCGATAGGACGTCGGCGATCCCCAGCGCTTTCTTAATCTGCCTTCTGTGCTTGAGGCAGACAGATTCAAACGCAAAGCCGCCCCAACTTATATAGGACTGGGTAGTGATTTGGCGAAGCCAAGTCCCATTGCCCGTCGATTTTGCATCTTCAATAAATTTCATGTAGAACAACGAGTATTCATCCGACAGCTTATAAATGATCTCATTAGCAGACTTACCGAAAGGTAGGTAGTCTGAAATGAAGCCTGATTCCATTAGATCCTTCAAAGTCTCGGTCATACCGCCGCCGGTCGTAAATCTAGCTTGTTTGATAATTTCCTCTCTCGTCATTCCGCTGCCATTTCTCGCTAGCGTGCGCACGATCTTCTCGTGCTGTTCCGCTTTGACGAATAAGGACTCAAAAATATTCCGGAACTCTGTTCGCAATGGGCCATTTGTAGTAAAACACAGGCGGTCGATGATCTGTGCGGCACTTTCACCCGGTAAAATATGTTGCAAGTAGTACGGTATGCCTCCTATGGCCATATAAAGCTGCAGTGTCTGGTAACGATCGAGAACAACGCCTCGATATTTTAAATACTCGTCTGTCTCAGCCAGCGTGAAAGGGAGAAGGCGTATAGTTTGGGTAACCCGATTGTGCAATCCACCCCGATCATTGAGGATCTTCTCTATCATCCAGGACGCGGCTGATCCGCATATCACCACCTTCAGATTGGATCGCTTAGTTCCGGAACTATTCCACCAATGATCAAATGCCCGAAGAAAATTGGATCGGGGGCTATGCAACCAGGGAAACTCATCGAAGAACAAGACGGCTGTTCTGTTTGGATCGAGACTATCGAGCAGATAGATATCGAGGTTATTGAATGATTCCAGCCAACTGGATGCAGTGGCGATTGGTGCCGTGCTTTTGAGCGCTTTGCCTAGCGCCAAACTGAAATTCTTCAATTGATCAGCCAAACTGGCTCCGTGGATACCAGTCAATTCGAATTTAATTCTGTCTTTTAGGTACGTCCGGATCAAGTAGGTCTTCCCCACTCGTCTGCGGCCATATATAGCGATTAGCTCCGGATCACCCGTAGCCAGCTTCTGATCTAGAATAATCTTTTCTTCTATCCTTCCAATTATCTGATCCATAAGTTTTGTAATCGCATGGAAATCAAAACGCCCATCAGTTTGGCGAATTATAGATTTTATATCTCGCCATTATCGTATAAAAATAGCTCAATTTGGCGAGTTATAATTTTAAAATGGCGCCATCAATGTTCCACAAAATCATTTATAGATTTAAATAGCTGCTAACCAATTAATTGCGAATCTTTGGAGCCGTCTGTCGGTCTCTTCATCTGGCTCGTCGCCCGGCACGACATGAGATGTCATTATTTGACAACGTCCATCCAGTAGGCTCTTTACCTCAAAGAAATGATCGAGGCCGGGTAAAATGGTTATCGACACATGCTTATTGCCCGATTGTTTTATGGCATCAAGTAAGGGTAAAAGATTGGTATCCGGTGTTACCTCCTCATCTTCCCCTCCGTATATAAATCCGCGTTTGTCAATTCGTAGTACGACATAACCGGCATGGTTAAAATAATCAGCGATGATCTGGAAGGCGGGGAATTTGGAAACTACCTCATCTCGGGTATGCGGTCCTGTGCCCCAGACCAGTATGACAGCGGGGCACTTCCGATCTTTGACCGGATACGATAATGTTCCCGCCATCCTGTACCCTGACGGTTGAGACATAAAGTTGATACTATCCTGCCGGAAGGAGCTTTTAACAAAGTTTTGTTGCCCAAAGGTGCATAGTGAGCAACACAACATAGTAAGCGCCATACTAAGTCGTGTGGGGCAGCGATACAACATATTCGTCTATACTTTTGAATCGGGGGAGTTTTTCTTCATCATAAACTACGAAAGTTTTCGTAAATATATGATTATTTTCAATACCCAAAAGGTCCCTGTAAGCTCCCTTCATCACTTTCTTTAAAAAACTTTGTTTTACATTTAATATATAGGTGTCGGTGGAAAGTTTGAAACATACATTAAAATATATGAAGCCTGTATAAGAACAAATGAAATAATGAACGTTAATCCCAATAAGAAAACCTTCAGGAAGCTTCAGATAATCATAGATAATTTTTCGGTATTACGGATTAAAAATATCCGAATCTATATGGTCGGGCAGGCCATAAGCCTATTGGGAGATTGGATGCAGCAAACGGCCCAGGCATGGGTGGTATGGGAACTGACACATAAGGCAACTGCTTTGGGACTCGTTGCTTTTTTATCGCAGATACCCTTTTTTATTTTCGGCCCATGGGTCGGCACTTTTTCGGACAGGTTTGACAGGAGAAAGATCTTATTGATCACGCAGATATTGGCTATGGCCTTTGCTTTTATATTGGCATTCCTGGTTCAAATACATCATCTGCAGGTTTGGCATATTTACATTCTTGCATTTTTGCTCGGGACTGTGACTGCTTTTAACACAACTGCCGAACAAGCATTTATCGGGGATATGGCTGGAGCTGAAAACATTAAGAAGGCGATCGCATTGAATAATTCATTGAACCAGGTTACCCGATTATTTGGCCCTGCTATTGCCGGATGGCTTATTGCGTCAATCGGGGTAGCACCGTCCTTTTGGTATAATGGTATCAGCATTATTGTATCCATTTATTGCATTGCGATCATCCGATCGAAAAAGGAGATAGAAAGAGCAAAGAGCAGCGGCATTAAAGAATTCCGGGAAGGATTGGCCTTTTTTCATAGCCAGAAATTACTCCGGTTAATTATTCTTTTTGCAACTATACAGGCATTTTTTGGTGGCACCATTGTTCAATTGTTGCCTGCATTTTCAACCGATGTTTTACATGGCAACGCAAGCACACTGGGGGCCCTGGTTGGCTCGGCAGGCGCCGGTGCATTGGTCGGTATTGTTATTGTTCTGCCATTTTTTCAACGAATTAAACGGTCATGTGTCGCTATTGGCGGTGCGGTGATTTGGGCCGGCTTATGGTATGTCCTTTTTTCTTTTGCAAGAATTCAGCCATTGGCCATGCTGTGCCAATTTATGGCCAGTCTCGGTGCAGCGAATGTTATCACACTTTCAATTGGGTTGGCGCAAGAGCTTTCACCGCCAAATATGCGGGCACGAACGGTAAGCACATTCATGATGATCATGTTGGGATTGCAGCCAATCGCATCTTACCTTGTCGGCAAGGGTGCGGATCTGGTTGGGATTAGTAAAATGATGTTGGTTAACGGAACTATCATGGTTCTCGCGTCAACTATTCTTGTGACCATACCGGCTTTACACCGGCTTAAAACAATCATTAAGACCCCTCTTATCGGACATCGCATGGTAAGTTAATTTGTCAGCGAATATCTTACACCTCAATTCCCGAATTTGGTCACAACGAATTGATAATGAAATGGAAATATCTATTGAGATGGGAAAAAACGAGGAAATCTTGCGATTTCCTCGTCAGGTGGAGGTGATGAGGGTCCAATCGAACACCTTGTAAATCTCCTTACCTTACTGAAACTGGTTAAACGCCGCATATTATTGGTTTTCATAAAATTACCGAGTTTTGAGGTCGGCCATGCAATTATAACATTTAATGTTACATTTGCATGGTGATACAGAGACGACTTGAACATATAATTGATTATTAGTTTATTAAGATCAATGATTTTTAAATCTAGCATATTTAACGATTATCGTTACATTTGCAATGATGATCCAAAGAGAAATACAGTCGAGCATCAGCGATGCCATGCAACAGTTTCCTGCTGTAGGTATCCTGGGTCCCCGGCAAATAGGCAAGACAACACTCGCACTCCAAATTGCGCAAGCTATTAGCCCTGAACCAATCTATTTAGACTTGGAATCGCCAACCGACCTTGACAAACTAAAGGAACCGGAATTCTACTTTGAAGAGCACAAGGATCGCCCCATTATTTTAGATGAGGTGCAAAGAAGCCCGGAAATTTTCGCAACCCTCCGTGGAGTAATTGATCGACGCCGACGTGCAGGTCATGGAGTGGGTCAATTCTTAATTTTAGGTTCTGCCTCACTTGATCTCCTTCAACAGTCTTCGGAAAGTTTGGCGGGAAGGATTTCATATGCCACTCTCTCGGGGCTAAAACCCACAGAAATAACTGCGAGCGGATTTGATGACTTATGGCTTAGAGGCGGCTTCCCTAATAGTTTCCTCTCTGCCGACAACAATACCAGTTTCAATTGGAGGCAAGTATTTATCAGCACGTACCTGGAGAGGGATGTTCCACAATTCGGGTCACGTATACCTGCTTCTACGTTACGGCACCTTTGGACAATGCTGGCCCATATTCAGGGGGGGCTTCTAAATCTCAGTCGGCTGGCGGGAGGATTGGGAGCTAGTGTACCCGCCGTAGGCCGTTACATTGATCTGTTGGAGGATCTTTTTTTAGTTCGTAAGCTCCGACCCTGGGCCTCAAATGTCGGAAAAAGACTGGTTCGGGCACCCAAGGTATATATTCGAGATAGCGGTCTTACTCATACACTTCTAAAAATAAAAGACTATGACGACTTATTGGGCCATCCAGCGGTTGGTGGCAGTTGGGAAGGGTTCGTTATTGAAAACTTGTTGGCGGATCTCCCATCATGGGCATCTCCCTATTTTTATAGGACCTCCGCCGGGGCAGAAATTGATTTAGTGATTGAAGCCGGAAATAAAAAAGTGATCGCAATAGAAATTAAACGATCAATGTCGCCATCGTTAAGCAAGGGGTTTTTAATTGGGTGCGAGGATGTTAACGCAACTCATCGCTACTTTGTTTATTCAGGAGCGGAGCGCTTTAGAATATCTAAAGAAGTAACTGCTGTCCCTCTCACAATGATGATCGACGAATTAAAAACACTGTGGTAAGAGAACAATAAAATGACGAGACAGTACAAAAATATATTATACTCAAGACAGCTTTCGCGTCAGGAATGTAAAAACTGCCTCGACGAGATAATAGAAATCTTAGAGACGCGAAGGCAAGCTGAATACAGGTTTATGCCGACTGACAAGCAGTTCTATTTTTTGAGCACTTCTATCATAGGTCCGAAATTTGAGTCGTTTAGTTTCTGACCAACGAACATCTTCGATATAGCGCCGTCTAGAAATAGGGCATCCTGGCAATGAAATTTCTCTTTGAATATCATGGCAAAATCGTAAAACGTAACCGCATCGGCAATGATGAATACCGGATAACCATTTGGGAGAATACCAACACCGCTACGAATGTTGGTGTTGAGTGATTGCTTATCGAAGGCCATATTGACCCCACCCTTGATCACTAACATTGGGCCAGACTGAGTGGCAAAATTTGGCTTCTTTGTATCTAGATCATTGTCAGAATAAACACGGTCTTCATTCGCTATATCTATGTTAGTTTGTCATTCGTTGTGCATTTGCAATTTAATTGATAAATTTTACTGGTAGGGCAAAAAGTGACTTTCTGGCCAAAATCTTTTGCTTCCTCGACAGCACATAATTATCAAATATCCGATAAGTCATATTCCAGCACCCAGTCATTTTCCTTTCCGAAACCTTCGCTATACTCTCTCTTATACAACCTGAATTCATTTGAATATTGGAGATACAAAAGGATACCTATTTTTTTGTCAAATTCAAATCGGAAGCAATTCTCCCAGGCTATCAATTTATAGTCGAAACCAGGCTCAATGTCTATGTTTTGGCACGACGGCTCTACCCAGATCGATAACGGAACGTCATTTCGGGTGTGAAATTCTATCTCGACCTCTTTGAATGATTTTAAATTATTTTCCTCCGAATTACTCATAGACTTTCATTTTAGCGAGTGAATTTACCACATTAATTTAGGGCAAATCAACTGGCAGTTCGATTCCTAATCAGCTACCAACAAAAAAGCCGCTGAAAATCAGCGGCTTAATGATTCGTGGAGGTGAGGGGAATCGAACCCCTGTCCAAACATAACCTCCAAAAGCTTTCTACATGTTTATTCCGGCATTGATTGTCGGGAAACGACCGGGGCCGGACAAACCAATCCTTCTCCTTAGCTGAATGGTCTTAAGCAACGGTCACAGCCTTCCGTTGCAGCATCCTGTATTTGTTTTGAGTCGGCGGCGCAGCTTGGTAACAGGCGAACCTGCCAGCGCGGCCCAAATGACTATCTAATCACTGATTAGGCAGCCATGGCATACTGAGTATTGCCATTTGAAGTTTGAATATTCAGATTAACGTGCTAATTATCCAACGCACGACATGCTTACACCTTCAAAGATCTATGCTGTCAAAACCAGGCACCCCCAATTTTTCCGGCAACTATCCAACCATCAGAAAGGATCGCACCGGTCTGCAAAGATACGAAAATTTATCTGCCCACCCTATTTGAACAACCGGAAGAAATCCAGCCCCAACGCATACGCCATCAGCGCAAACAACAACACCATCCCAACCATTTGCGAATACTCCATGAATTTGTCGCTCGGCTTCCGCCCGCTGATCATTTCATACAGCGTAAACAACGCATGCCCCCCATCCAACGCCGGAATCGGCAGGACATTCATAAACGCCAGCAGAATACTAAAGATCGCCGTCAATGACCAGAAGCTCTCCCAATCCCATTGGGACGGAAAAACACTCGCAATACTTACCACACTCCCCAGGTTATCTTGCATCTTCACTTCCTTCGACGTAAACAACAGCTTCAGATTGCGGATATAATTGACCAGCGTCGTGTAACTCTTGTGAATCCCCGCCGGTATCGCCTGCAACAACGTATAATTGATCTGGACATACCCCAGGACGTCTTCCGGATTCTTGAATGCGATTCCCGTCCCACCTTTTTCCGATCTTGCCAGCAATGCAGTCACGGTGTCATTTCCACGTTTGAAGCTCTCGGTCTGCCGGGTCACGGTCGCTCGCGTCAGATAATTAAACGTAGTATCCCGACCCATGTCCGTCTCATAGGTGAAGAAATGTCCGTCAATCGCAATCAGCGTATCCCCCTTTCGCACACTGCCCGAAAGTAACTTCACCTCCTTGGGCACCGAATCGACAACTTTTGGACACTGGATCCCGAAAAAACCTTCGAACCTGTTCTTGCTCAGCTGCGAAATGAACCCCGGCGGAATCGCCAGCTTCATCGTATCCCCCTTCCGCACGATCGTAACCGACTTCTCCTCACTCATAATGATCTCCGTAGGGATCACATTCGTCCGGATAACCGGCTTGCCGCCGACCGCAATGATCACGTCGCCGTCCTTCAACCCGATCTTCCGGCCCAACGTATCTGCGTAAAGTCCGTATTTCAGGTTACTCACCGGAATGTACCGGTCCCCCCATATCCACATGATCATGAATAAAGATCGTAAAGGCCAGCAGGACATTCACCGTCACACCGCCCAGCATAATGATCAGCCGCTGCCAGGCTGGTTTGCTCCGGAACTCCCAGGGTTGCGGCGGCTGCGACATCTGCTCCTTGTCCATGCTCTCGTCGATCATCCCCGATATCTTCACATACCCGCCAAAAGGGACCCAGCCTATCCCATATTCGGTCTCGCCGATCTTCTTCTTAAAAAGCGAAAACCAGGGATTAAAAAATAAATAGAACTTCTCCACCCGGCATTTGAACCACTTGGCAGTCAAAAAATGCCCCAACTCATGAAGGATGACCAGTATACCGAAAGATAAAATGAATTGGGCTACCTTAATTCCAACCGAAGACCAATCAATTGCTAATAGTGTCATAATTTCAAATATCAGAAAATCTTCCTAATTTATAACTTTATCAGCGAAGCGGCAAAATTACGGGCCTCCCCATCGCTGTCAAAATATTCTTCCAGCGTCGGCTGCTCAATAAACGGCATCTCCTGCATCGTACGTTCAACCAGATCCGTCATATCCAGAAAACCTATCCGGTTACGCAGAAAAGCAAAAACCGCAATCTCATTGGCTGCATTCAGCACACAGGGCAGATTGCCGCCCTTATGCAGCGCCTCCGTCGCCAGAGTCAGGTTACGGAACGTTTTGGTATCCGGCTCTTCAAAGCTCAAGCGTAGCCGGCTTCCTGAAATCATACCGCGGGAAATTGTTGGCCAGCCGCTGCGGAAAGCTCAGCGCATACTGGATCGGCAGCTTCATATCCGGCAGTCCCATCTGCGCTTTGATACTCCCATCCTCGAACTGGATCATGCTGAATGGATGATACTTTGCGGATGGATCACTACCTGGACCTGCTCGCGGCTGCAGGTTAAAAAACCATTTCGCCTCGATCATCTCCAGACCCTTATTCATCAGCGTTGCGGAATCGATCGTGATTTTGGCGCCCATGTTCCAGTTGGGATGCTGAAGCGCATGATCCCGTTTGACATTGACGAGGAAAATTTGGTTTTTTCCCCAGGAAAGGGCCGCCCGAAGCGGTCAGGATGACTTTTTCGATCCGGTTCCGCGTTTCGCCGACCAGGCATTGAAAGATCGCCGAATGTTCCGAATCCACCGGGATGATCGGCGCCTTGTTGTCCAGCGCCTTTTTCATCACGATATCCCCGGCGACAACAAGCGTTTCCTTATTGGCCAGCGCAATCGCTTTGCCATGCTCGATGGCGCGCAGCGTCGGCCGGAGCCCGGCAAAACCGACAATCGCCGCCAGCATCATATCATAGACGTCCATGCCGCCACTTCGTCCAAGCGCTTTTTCCCCGGCAAAGACTTTGATCGGCCTGCCCGCCAGCGCATCTTTTACCTGCCCGTATTTCTTCTCATCCCCGATGACCACGATATTCGGCTGGAAATGAAGCGCCTGTCTGATCAGCAGCTCGTCATTGGTCTGAGCAGTAAGCACTTCCACACTGAAGATGGATAGGATTGGCCTGCGATGACCTCCAGGGCCTGACGCCCGATGGAGCCGGTAGAGCCAAATATCGCGATCCTCTTTTTGGGTACCGTTTGACATAGTCTGCATTTAAAGTAACCTATTCGATCCTCCGGCCGGTTCTCTACATATTTTTCCAGCTCGGCCGCCAGCTTTCGGTCATTGCTCAGACGCGGCACTTTGTTCTGACCGCCCAGTTTGCCGACCGACTTCATATAATCGATAAATCCATGTTTTTTTACTGTTCGGATTTGCAGAGGTTGCAGAATATTTCCGGTGATCAGATCATCATAATAAATATTTTTCGCGCGAAGATTATTGTCCACCCTGATCGCAAAATCCGCCATGTCCGCCGGTTTGTCCCCGAATTCCACAAACCATTCGTGATAGGATTTCCCGCTCTCCTGCTGGATCATCGGGGCAACCGTAAATTCAGTGATGTGCAACCCCGCTTCCTTAGCCGCCTTCATCAGGCTGTATTCCACTTCTTCCCCGATCACATGCTCCCCAAACGCAGAAATAAAATGTTTGGTCCTGCCCCGTGACCACCAACCGATACGGGTTGACCGAAACGAATCGAACCATATCCCCGATACTATACCCCCACAACCCGGCATTATTGCTCACCACCAGCGCATAGTTCTCGCCCGTCTTCACTTCCTTCAGCGAAAGCCGTACCGGCCGCTCCTTACCTATTTCAGCCGCCGGAATGAACTCAAAGAATATTCCGCTGTTCGTATTCAGCAAAAGCCCTTCCTCTTCCTGCGAATCCTGGAACGCAAAAAAGCCTTCCGAAGCAGGAAAGGTCTCAATCGTATCCACCGTTTTTCCAATACTGTCGAAAAGCCGATGCTTATATGGTTCGAAATTGACTCCGCCATGTACCAGCACCGAAAAATCAGGGAAAATATCCTTGATGGGCATCCCCTTGAGCTGCGTCAAGCCGGTCAAAATACATCTGCACCCACGGCGGAATACCGCTGATCAGCGTCATATCCTGCCCGATCGTCTCCTCTACGATCTTATCCAGCTTGGTCTCCCAGTCTTCAATACAATTGGTTTCATAGGACGGCAGCTGGTTGGTGCGCAGATAACCTGGGATATGATGGTTGACGATCCCACTCAACCTGCCCGTGGGAATGCCCCCGATCCTTTCCAGTTCCGGGGAACCGGACAGAAAGATCATCTTTCCGTCGGAGAAGGCGGTATTGCCGGTGTCCGCCATATAACAAAGCAGCGCATTCCGGGCGGTGATGATATGATTGGAAATAGAGTCCTTGGTAATGGGGATATATTTGATCCCGCTGGTCGTGCCGGAAGTCTTGGCAAAATAGATCGGATGCCCCTTCCATAATACATTATGCTTGCCTTCTTTGATCTGGTCGATATAAGGCGAAAACTGCTCATAGTCCCGGACCGGGACCGCCTCCCTGAATTCCTCATAGGTTTTCACCTCCCCAGTTTATGCTCGGTCCCGAATCCGTTTTGCTGCCCACCTGCAACAAGCCCTTGAAAATAGTCTCCTGATCCGCCACAGCCGAAGTCATTCCCTTTGAATGGCCTTATAGACATAGGAAGCAAAAGGTTTGGCTAAAAAGGATTTGATCTTCATATTCATGCGGGCAAACCTACACCAAAATTAACAATGGACAATGGGACCCAAATCCCTAAAAATCACTCTCCAAATGTGCTCAATTTCAGCATAACCCCCGATGCATGGCCGCATGCCCCGCGGACATCCATCTCCGGAAATCCCACTAATTTTGCCGCCCAGAGCCCATTTTTTGCCCTTTCCCTTCTTTTTTTCCCCGATTCCCCTTACCTTTGCAGCCCTAATAATGTGATCCGTTGTGATCCCCCGGATCGCTCAAAAAATCGATTTTATATGTTAGCAGTTGTAAAAATAGCCGGCAGCAATTCAAGGTCCAGAAAGACCAGACTTTGTATGTTCCCCGGATCGCGGCAATGCCGGAGATAAAGTGGAGTTCGCCGAAGTCCTCCTGTCGCATGGCGACGACAAATTCACCGTAGGAAAAGATGTAAAGACTGTTATCAAAGCTGAAATCATCGATCATGTTCAGGGTGACAAAGTGATCGCCTTTAAAATGAAAAGAAGAAAAGGATTTCGCAAGAAACACGGACATCGCACCCACTACACAAAGATCCGTATCAATGAAATTGCATAAAATATTTCAAACCGCCTCCGGCGTCTTTCATAACTTTCAAATCTAGATATATGGCACATAAAAAAGGTGAAGGTAGTGTAAAGAACGGCCGCGATTCGCACAGCAAACGCCTTGGTGTTAAAATCTATGGCGGTCAGCCCGCAATCGCCGGAAACATCATCATTCGTCAACGCGGCACGACATATCATCCCGGAAAGAATGTTGGCGTCGGAAAAGATTTCACATTGTTCGCTCTCACAGATGGAATCGTCGAATTCAGAAAAGGAAAAGGCGACAAAACGTTTGTCAGCGTCAACGCAGTCTGAAGTAGTTGCTTAGAAAAAAAATTGGAATTTTTCAAAATTTTAAAAAAATTTTTGGATATTCCAAAGAAGTTTCTATTTTTACGATTGTAAATTGTTTTACTAACCAATTAAATTCAAAAAAAATGGCAACTGCAAAAAAAGCCGCTAAGAAAAAAGCCGCTCCCAAAAAGAAAGCTGCTCCGAAAAAGAAAGCCGCTAAGAAAGCTGCAAAAAAGAAATAGTTCTTATTTCTTCATAAGCAGAACATATCAAAGTCCCGGAGAATTCCGGGACTTTTGCTTTTCGATCGCATCCTACGCCGAAACCCGCGTCTGCACTGCCATCACCGGCCTCCGCATCCCGCCGATAATTTCCGTAACTTGCCCTATGACAATCGACAACGACTATATCGCCGAACAATTCAGCCTCCTCGCCAAACTCATGGACATCCACGGCGAAAATTCCTTTAAGACAAAATCATATTCCGTCGCCGCCTTCACCCTCGAAAAACTCCCTACCCCCATCCAGGACATCCCCGCCGACAAGGTCACCTCCATAAAGGGCATCGGCGACGCGATCGGCAAAAAGATCCAGCGAAATCCTCGAAACAGGCGAATTAAGGCTTTTACAGCAATATATCTCCAATACCCCTCCCGGCGTCATCGAAATGCTCCAGATCAAAGGCCTCGGGCCCAAAAAGATCGCCACCATCTGGAAGGAAATGGAGATCGAATCCGTCGGCGAACTGCTCTATGCCTGCCAGGAAAACCGATTACTCCTCTATAAAGGGTTTGGCGAAAAGACCCAGGCAGAGCGTCCGCGAAGCCATCGAATTCCGCCTCCGCCACATCGGCAGCCACCTATATGCGGATATCGAACCTTATGCGCTACAGATCGACGCGCAATTAAAAAAAGCCTTCCCCGCAGCTCAATCGGCCCTCACCGGAGAGTTCCGCCGGCAACTGGAGATCATCACCCAACTTCAATGGGTCACGACCGCCAGAGCCCGAAGCAGTCGAACGCCTTTTTAGACTCATCGCGAACCCAGCCGAGGAAAGCATCACCCATCAGACATGCATCTACACAACGCCGGAAGAATTTCTCACAGACCCTCTTCGAAACCAGCTGCAGCGGAGAATTCCTCGAAGCCTTGCGCGAAAAAGCAAAACCCACCGACAATACCCCGCTCCGAAGAAGCGCTATTCGAACAAGCCGGCCTGCCCTTTATCCCGCCTTACCGCCGCGAACAACGCATCGTTCTCGAGCAACCGACGCCCATCCTCACTCCCGCTCCAGACCATCCGATATCCGCGCCATCATCCATAGCCACAGCAAATGGTCCGACGGGTCCAATACCCTTGCCGAAATGGCCGCCGCCTGCATCGAAAAAGGCTTCGAATACCTCGTCATCAGCGACCACAGCAAGACCGCCTGCTATGCCAACGGCCTCAAAGACAGACCGCCTCCGCGCACAACACGCCGAGATCGACGAACTGAACAGGAAACTCGCCCCCTTCGTCATCTTCAAAAGCATCGAGAGCGATATCCTCGGCGATGGCGCCCTCGACTACTCCAATGATATCCTCTCCACTTTCGACCTCGTCATCGCCTCCGTCCACTCCAACCTCAAGATGACCGAAGAAAAAGCCATGATGCCGCCTCATCCGCGCCATCGAAAACCCCTATACCACCATCCTCGGCCACCTCACCGGCCGCCTTCTCCTCAGCCGCCCCGGTTACCCCGTCGACCACAAGAAGATCATCGACGCCTGCGTCGCCAACCACGTCGTCATCGAACTCAACGCCCACCCCCGCCGCCTCGATATGGACTGGCGCTGGATCGGCTATGCCCTCGACAAAGGCGCCCTCATCTCCATCGACCCCGACGCCCACTCCATAAACGGCTATAACGACATCCGCTATGGCGTCCTCGCCGCCCGCAAAGCCGGCCTCACCCCGGATAAGAACCTCAGCAGCTTTACCCTGGAGCAATTCAAAGCATTTCTTGGAAAATCGGAAAAAATTACGGGGATCAAGTACTAATCCTACGATCGTCGCGATCTATCGCAAGATGAACGCCTCCGGGTAAGGCCGTCCCGGCCTTAGCCGGTGCCAGGTCGCCCTCAGTATCGGCAACTCCACATAAAACGTCGTCCCCTCCCCCTCCATCGTCTCAAACCAGATCTTCCCCTTCGCCTGCTCCACGATCGTCTTGCTCATCGCCAGCCCCAACCCCGTCCCCGACGACTTGGTCGTAAAATTGGGGATAAAGATCTTCGACTGCATCTCCACCGGGATCCCCTCCCCATTATCCGTTACCTTCACAATGATCGACTCATCCCTCATCTCCTCACTCACACTGATCACCCGCCGGCTATTGCTGTCACAGGCCTCCAGCGCATTCTGAAGCAGGTTCGTGAAAAGCCGGTTCAACTGCGTCTTATCCGCATACACCATGATCCGCTGATGCACCGGCACCCACTTGAACAACAGGTTTTCCGTCGTCTCATACAAGCGAAGTCAGCGAATACAACATCTCATGAAGATCGAACACCTCCTTCTTCGGATTCCCGATATTCGCAAACTGCGAAAAGTCCGACGCGATCTTCGACAGGTGATCGATCTGCTCCACCAGCGTCTTCGCCACACTTCCCGCCATCTCCTTCACATTCGGCGAATTATTGTCGATCGCCTTCTGCAAATACTGGATGCTCAGCTTCATCGGCGTCAGCGGGTTCTTGATCTCATGCGCCACCTGCCGCGCCATCTCCCGCCACGCCCCCTCCCGCTCGCTCTTCGCCAGCGCCACCGCACTCTCCTCCAGCTTCTTCACCATCTTATTGTACTCCTTCACCAGCCCCCCGATCTCATCATTCCGCTTCCATTCGATCTCTTCATTCGTCTGCCCCAGGTTCACCTCCTGCATCTTCTTGGAGATCAGCAGGAAGGAAGACGTTATCCGGTTCGTCAGGAAAAGCGCGATCGTACCCGCGATCAGGAAGATAAAGGCATTCAGATTGATGATCGTCACCAGGAAGTTCGAGATCTCCTCCTTTCAGCTCATCCTCGTTCGTAAAGGACGGGATATTCAGATAGGCAAAGGCATTCCCCTGATCATCCCGCAACGGCCGGTAGATGCTCACATACGATATCCCCCCGATCTGCTCATCGTTGGAATACTGGATCGTATTCAGCTGGTGCAGGTTGTAATACGCCAGCGGATGCATTTTTTTGCTGAAAGGATACCCTTATTGTACACGAACAGGTTCGACGACACCTGCAAATTGCCATCCAGGTCATAGATGTTGATATCCGTCCCATGGACCTGCGCGATCTCCTCGATCAGCCCCTGCAGTTCCGTCCGCGACCCCTGATAATAAAGCCGCCCGTCCAAGACTATACCCGCCGGGAGCCGACAGCTTGCTCTGCACCTCGCTCACCATCACCATCATGGCCTTACTCAGCCTGGCCTGATTGTTCCGGTTATACCGGTTGATAAAGAAGATGATCGTCGCCACCCCGATCACCACAAAGGAGAACAGACTGATAAAGATGATCGTCGTATGGATCTGTGACCGGATATTCATCTGCCAGTAGGTCTTCAGCTGGCTCCAATGCAGCCGCGACCAGATCAGCAGCGCCGTCCCGCGGAACAAGGCCACCAGGAACAGAAAGGCGCTAAACAGATAGGCAAACAGCGTAATATCCTCGATCGCCGAATTGTCCCGCTTCACCACCACTACGATAATTATCATCCGATACCCGGTGCCATAGCTCATCATACCCGCCTTTTTGACATGAACGAAATCAGCCTTGGGCATCTGCCCCGGTGCGTCAGATGCGTGGAGAACGGATAGTCCCCACCGGGCGTCACCAGCTCCCCCTTATTATAAATGGCATAATACTCCGGCAGATCCTCGCTCCGCTCATGAAAGAGCTCCGGCACCAGCGCATCCCCCCGCTCTTCTGGCTCTTCGGCTCCGACAGGATAAAGAGATACCCCACTACTTTCCCGGTCGTATCGTTGCGGACCGTTTTTTTGTAGATATACGCGAACTTGTCAAATGACCGTTCTACATAGCGCAGATCGGGGATATCGGTGTTCTTGCCCTGTACCGTGAATGTCGTGTTCAAGCGTATCATAGGAGATCGGCGGCTCATTATACAGCGGTTTCTCATCCCCATCGAACGTATAAAGCCGCGTATCGAAATTTTCCTGGTAGGCCGTGCAATTGCGATTGCCAATACTGTCCTTGATCAGCTGGTTCGCATAGTGATCGCGGAACCGGGCAAAATTTGCCGTCAGGAAATCATTGTCGATATAGCTGAAATAGATGCTCAGCATCGTTTCACTGGAAGGATCGGACTGCTTTCCCAGCCGTTCCGCCATATCCCGCCGCGTTGCTTCTTCCATCTTCCGGTTCTCGAACAGGATCACCGCCGAAATGGAAATGGAAAAGATAAAGAGCCAGAACAGCACCTCCGAGACATTCAGCCTGAATCGAAGATCGAAGAAGATCCGCCGCTGCATCAGCCAGACATAACCCAGCAGCCAGATCAGCACATAGATATCCAGCTCCACCATTTCCGGGCGCTGGATAAAGGTCAGTGCCAGCAACCCCATCGTCGCCATAATGATATATAGCACGATCGACAGCGACCGGATCAGATAACCGATCAGCTGGAACAGGATCTGGGACAGGAAGAAATAACCGAGCGCCAGCGCCGCCAGCGCAATGAACCCTACAAAACTATAGTTATTCAGCAGGCTGAAGAAGTTCGTCACATTGAACGAGATCTTCGCATCCGTCACCAGCGACTGTACGATATTGGCAAACAGAAAGGTCGTCATCACCAGCAACCCCAGCCCGACGCTCATCCAAAGCCAGTTCTTCCACCGGTGCACCGACTGCGGGATCGTATAATCGGCCAGCTCCCGCCGGATGAACATGATGATCCAGCAAAACAGGAAGGAATTGATGACCAGGTCGCCAAGCGAATTGAGGATAATACTCGAACTGTAGATCGTCGGATCGAACAGCTCGAACTGCCGGAGATTCAGCAGACCCGGCGCGAGATAGACGATCACCCGCATCACCACGATCGTCGTGACCAGGAAAGCGATGCCCCACCAGGTCCCCCACCGCTCCCTGACCGTATGCGCGATATTGTGGATGATGATCAGCACCAGCAGTACCCCCAGCAGGATCATCATCGGGATCGGCCAGACATGCGCGGGGGCCTGGTAGCCGGCCTTTCTGGCCAGGTAGAAGAGCGTTGAGCCCCGGTAACCCGTTACCGGCAGATCTGTCGGCGTCTGCACGATCTCCACCCTTTTCTCCGCCGACGGGAAATCGACAAACTCCGGCGACAGATCGGACAGGGTAATATAATACTGCCATCGGACCGGGATCAAGCGCAATGGCCAGATGCGGCTTACCGGTCCGCGCCAGCCACCGTTCGTTTGATATATCCGTATTGCCCGTTCGCCAGCCGGACGAAACCCGCTGTATCCGGTCCGTTGATCAGCGCCATCGTCGGCAGCGATCGCTGGTCATTCCAGAATTGGAGGTAAAGCCCCGCCCCCACCGAATCCGACCCATACAGGAAAAACCCATATTTCTTGTCGACAAGCCGGTCAAGATCTTTTTTCGTGTACGCGTTCTCTCGCCAGCCGGCCAGTCAGCGCCGTATCCTTTGACAACTCCTCAAAATCCCGCTCCCGCTCCTGCAAAAAGGACTGGATCGAGTTGCGCAGCCGCCGGACCGACGCATCGCCGCTGAAATAGAGGTTGAGAAAATATCCGGTAAGGAACAGCCCAAACGCCGTCAGCAGGATATAGATGTTCCTGCGGAAAATATCGATGAAAAAGGACTTCAATCCGTTGTTTTTTGCTGTTTTTCCCCACGTGTCGCGTGGTGCCGCCGCGTCCTCTTATCGTTCCAGAGCCCATCCATTTCCTGAAGGGTCATATCTGCCAGGGACCGGCCCTGCGCCCGCGCCTCCTCCTCCATCCCGGTGAACCGGTGGATGAATTTCCGGTTCGTTCTTTCAAGCGCATTCTCCGCGTCAATCTGCAAAAATCGTGCGTAATTCACCAGCGAGAACATCAGGTCGCCAAACTCCTCCTCGATCTTTCGCATATCCACCCAGCGCCACAGCCTCCTGCAGCTCCTCCATCTCCTCCTTTACCTTCTCCCAGACCTGCGCCGTCTCCTCCCATTCAAATCCGACCTTCCCCGCCTTCTCCTGCAGCCGCGTCGCCTTGATCGTCGCCGGCAAGCGAGACCGGCACGCCGCCCAGTGACCGATTTTTTGCCCTCCTTCAGCTTCAACTGCTCCCAATTCCGCTTGACATCTTCCTCATTCTTGACTTCCACCAACCCCTCCTGGGCCGTCGTCCCATAAATATGCGGATGCCGCGAGATCAGCTTATCGCAGATCCCATCGATGACCTCATCCAGCGTAAACTTGCCCCTGCTCCCGTCCGATCCGGGCATAGAAGACAATATGCAGCAACAACGTCCCCCAGCTCCTCCTTTATCCCCTTCCAGTCCCCCTCCGTGATCGGCATCTGCCAGCTCATAGGTCTCCTCGATCGTCAGCGGCCGCAGCGTCCCGATCGTCTGCTTGCGGTCCCAGGGACATTGCTCCCTCAGCTCATCCATGATCCTCACCAACCGGGAAAAAGCGTTGCTCGGCTCACTCATATTGTTTCGTTTCACTCATATATTTATCGCGGAAAGTACCGTAAAGATTAAAAAC
This sequence comes from uncultured Chitinophagaceae bacterium, assembly GCA_963846405.1. GTDB lineage: Bacteria > Bacteroidota > Bacteroidia > Chitinophagales > Chitinophagaceae > Puia. The sequence continues at coordinate 426,802 of CAWJVU010000005.1, forward strand.
AGGATCAAATTTATGAAAAATGCCACCCAGCAGAGGATAAAATATTTCAGAATGGTCTTCGCCCGCCGCTGCTTGTAGAAACCCCGCATCGCCTTATACAGGTAAATGAGATCGTAAATACAGACAACTGTGATCAGGATATCCGTCACGATCTGAAGCCAATGCACGCCCACCCAGTCCGTCAGGATCGATAGCATCATACAGATCAGCAAAAGCAGGAAGCGTGGCAATATAGAAATGAATGGTAAAGATGCCATGATCCACATAGTAGAACTGCTTCTTGCGTCTGAAGTATAAGATGTTCAGGATCAAGGCAAAAAACGGAAGAGACCAAAAGAGTATTTTCGGGAAAGAATGCAGCCAGTTCTCCCAGAACTTTTCTTTAAACCGTTGCGGGTCCCGCTCATATTCCTCGCCCGCTGCCACGAGCTTGAGCGTCAGAGTCCGTTTGAGCCACCCATCCTTAAGACTGTCCGGCAACGTCCGCTCGAGCGAATCATACTCCTCCACGGTATTGAATCGCCCCTGGTTCAGCCCGAAAAGGTTGCTTCCCGACATCGGATGGGCTGCCGCATTGAGCAACTGCTTAAGCCGCGACTTCGTGGCCGGCGGGAGATTGGTCCCCTGCAAACTATCCGATACTGCCGTCGTCATCAGCCCGGTCAACTCCATATCCGTGAACTTCCGGCGTGGTCGTGTCCCCATATTCTTTTTTTATTTCCCTGACCTCCATCCCCAGCCGATCGATACCGGATTGCAGGTCATCCCGCTCGTCCGCATCGCGTGTCACCTTTAACTCCTGCCGTCGTTCACCAAGCGTCTTCTCCAGCTGCGGCAACCCGCGCATCCGCTCCGCAGGTTTATTCTTGAATATCTCATCCGGTCTACTGATCGAATACAGGATAATGAAAAAGAAGGCCGACGTAAAGACATACATCCGGACGGGATTCAGATAGGACATCCGTCTCCCGGCCACATACTCCGCCGATAGATGACCCGGTTTCCGCAACAGCAGCCCGACCGTGGAAAAGAACTTCCCGTCAAAATGCGTGATATCATTAAAGAAATGCTGGACCAGGTGCCAAACGGTTTCTTTCGGCTCCAGGTTTTCCTGCCCGCAAACGTGACAATACCGGCCATACAGCGTCGCCTGACAGTTCAGACAGTTCTTTTCCTTTCTTTCCTTAAGATGCGACAAGGGCTTAGATTTTCGCTTTTATATGCGGGAAATGCCCCGCTCAGGCAAAATAGGGCATTTCCCGCAAACTTCTAAAGATTGACCTACCGGTCAGACGGCCTCCGGCCGTCTAAAATAGACAAATCCCGCTCCTGTCATTATATTAAATCAACGTTTTTTTCGTTGTGTATGCGATTCCTAAATTTGTCTAATGAAACTTTTGATCGGATTCCTTTTCCTGATCGGGCTAACGGGGGTAGTAAATGCCCAGTTCTATTACAAAGACATCATCTCCACCCGGCAGAATATCGCCAAATGGCAGGCCTATAAAGCTGCCCGGGTGAAATCGGTGCGGGTCAACAGTTTTGAAGCCGATGGTCAACCAACAGAGGGATTTCAGCTGGACGAGACCGTCAACTCCGATTTTTCCGGGATGACCACGCACTCCAAAGCAAACGGCGCAACCGAAACCTGGATCTTCGCCGCCTATTCCCCCGAGGGGCTTATCAATGCCATAACCGATACCAGCGACACCTATGAAAGTACATCCACCTACCGGTACGACGACAAGGGCCGACTCAGGTCGATCACCAATAGCTCCACCGAGCGGGACAACCATGTCACGGCGGTCGAGATCCATCTTTGGCAATACGGGTCCTCCGGCGATCAGCCCACCGGAATGCTGAAGATCGTCAACAATACCGACACGACGGATGTCCGTTTCGTTCCGGATGAAAAGGGCAATATCGGTGAGGAACACGCCACCCGGGCCGGGGTAGCCCTTCCCGTCATCTATTATTACTACGACGACAACAACCGGCTGACGGATATCGTCCGGTATAACCTGAAGGCGCGGCGACTGCTCCCGGACAATATCTTTACGTATGGAGAAGATGGCAAAATAACAGCTCTCCTTGCTGTACAAGAAGGGGCAGCCAGCTACCAAAAGTGGATTTATAACTATGACGATAAAGGCCTTCGGATAAAAGAGTCCTGTTACAGCAAAGAGCGGGAACTGCTGGGGCATATCGATTACCAATATACTTATAAATGATTCCCATGCGTACGATCGTCATCGGTGTTCTCCGCCGCTCCGTCCTCCGCTTTCCCATCAGCCTACTCCTTGTCCTGACCGGATCAGCTTGCTTTTCCCAGGACCTCGACTTCCCTGACTTTCGCCAAAAGAAAGACAATTTCAACAAGATCCGGGATCAGGATATCCGAAACGACGTCGCCTCCTTCGCCCTGGCCGCCCTCGATGAAAGTATCGGAAAACCCCAACTGGCTGGCGTTCCCGTGAATGATTTCGGCCTCAACTTCATGTCCTTTCAGAACGACCATATCCAGGTCATCATCCGAACCGGAATATTCACGCCATCCAAACACAAACTCATGAAGCAGGAAGACCACATCCTCCGGATCGACGGCAAACCCTATTACGGCGCCATTCCCGGCATGCCGCCCCATGTCAGTATCGAATCCATAACCGTCGTCGTCGACAAAGACACCGTCGCAATCCCCCATGAAGCCTATTTCGATCTCTACGAACCCCGGTTCAGCTACAACGAAAACGGAGCCACGCGGACCCGCAACGGCGTATTTCTTTCAAATGACAAGCATACGTTCTATATTTACATGTTCAGCAACGACAACAGCGGCCTCGAATATACGTGGGTGATCCGCGACAAGCAATACCTGCGCCGCGTAGTCGACTGGGGATTTTTGAAGAATTGATCATCGTGACTCCGAGACCATTATACCGCAGCCAGGTCCTCAAAGTTATCGGCGCCATCTTCCTTTTTATGGCCGTCTATCTGTTGCTCGTTGTCGCCGCCGTCGGCCTCGCGATTGGCTGCGGCTATATTGGCGTTGTGTTCTTCAGCCATCTGACCAACTTCTACGGCATCATCATCGGGCTTGGTATCGTTGCTGTCGGCATTTCCGTGCTCGTATTCCTGGTGAAATTCATTTTCGCCGTCTCGCGGGACATCAATTCGGACCGGTTAGAGATCACCGAAGCCGAACAACCCCGGCTATTTGCCTTTATCCGTCAATTGGCCCGCGACACCCAGGTCCCCTTCCCCAGAAAAATATTCCTCTCCCCCAACGTCAATGCCTGCGTGTTCTATAATTCCAGCTTCTGGAGTATGTTTCTCCCGATCCGCAAGAACCTCGAAATTGGGCTGGGCCTCGTCAATAGCGTCAACCTAAGCGAATTAAAAGCCGTTATCGCCCACGAGTTTGGCCATTTCAGCCAGAAGAGCATGAAGCTCGGCAGCTTCACGTACAACGTCAACCGGATCGTCTACAACATGCTCTATCAGAACAATGATTATACATCTTTTCTCAATGCCTGGGGCAGCATTCATAGCTATCTCCGTTTTTTCGTCGGCATCACCGTCAAGATCGCCCAGGGCATCCAATGGATCCTCCGGGGCATGTATCAGGTCATCAATAAGTCCTATATGGGTCTGAGCCGCGAAATGGAGTTCCATGCCGATAGTGTTGCCGCCACCGTTTCAGGATCAAATAATGCCGTCAGCGCCCTCAGCCGGATCGAAGTCGCCGCATCCTGCTATAACACCGCCGTCAATGACGCCAACGAACAGCTGAAACAAAAGAAGGTCGCGCTGAATATCTACCCCAACCAATTGGTCGTCATGCGCGTGCTTGCCGACGAGTACCGGTTGACCAGCCGCAAAGGGCTTCCTGAATTCTCTCTGCCGTTTATTCAGTCCTTCAGTCGCTCGCGGATCAACTACACAGACCAGTGGGCCAGTCACCCAACCCTGCAGGAACGAACAGCCAACCTGGATCGGATCGACTTGCCTGCCACTCCTGACGATACGCTCGCCTGGCAACTCTTCGAGAACATCGAAAACCTTCAGCAATCCATGACCAGCCATCTCTACCGATCCGTAGAGAATAACGGCACACTGTCCGCCTGCGATGTCGGCGAATTCGAGCATCGCTACCGCCACAACAGGGAGAACTATGCCTTGCCCGCTGTTTTCAACGGTTTCTACGACGGGCGTTATCCCCAGGTCACCAATTGGGATATCGATACGCTTGCCGCGGACAGCGCTCCTGCGGTCGGGTCGTCCGAACTCTTTTCCGAAAACAATAGCCGCCTCCAGCGGGAGCTGGATAGCAACAGAAAAGACCTCGAAACCCTGAAGGCCATACAAAAGAAAAAGATCCCCATCTCCAGATTCGACTTCGACGGCATCAAATACTCGGCTGCAGACTGCGATACCCTCATTACTCAATTGCAACAAGAAATTGAGACGCAGACGCAACGCCGCGAACTCACTCGATAAGACCGCTTTCTTGTTTTTTATTCATCGGAACAACATCGACAAGGATCTGCTGAAAGCCGGCTATCGTCGCTTTCAAAAATCTTATAGCCACGCAGAAGAATTCATCGCGATCGTCAACCATCTCGTGGCGCGTATCCGGCCTTTATATACGCAGAAACTGACACTTGGCCAGGTCACTCAACTCATTGCCACCCTGAAAGCGAAAGAAGAGGCTGCGCTGAAGAAGGCCTATAACCAGATTCTCGACGCCGGCTTACTCCCTTCCGGCGAAATCCTGCCTTTTGTACAAAAGCAATACGCCTATTTCGTCAGCGGCGAATTCATGAACAACGAACTCAATGAACTGACCGGTCTTGCGACAAAGACAGCCGAACAACTCAACGAGGTTCGTTTTTCCGCCTACAAATCCATCCTCGAAGCCCAGGCCGTCTCCCTGGCCCCCGGACACGAAGTCCCCGACTGCGACACCGCCCTTTAGCCTAATACCTCCACGATTTCAGATCTGCCCCCTTCGGCGCCCGCGTCTTTACCTCCTCCGCCCATTTCCGGATATACATCTGGTGATATCGCAGCCGGCTGATATAATTCGGCTGCTCATGATCCCCATTCCAGCAATGCTCCGCCCGATCCCCATAGTCCACTTGGCACCCGCAGGCCGGATTATTCAGCTTCTTCAGCGCATCTTCCGCATCATAAACCGCGTCATTCAGATAATAGGTATCCATTGTCCCTACATAGATATGGATCTTCCCCTTCAGCTTGTCCCCGATCTTCGGCCAGTCCCGTTGCATGATATGCGTAAGGTCGTAATGCTCCCGCCAATACTCCGCCACGGATGAATCGATCGCTCCCGTATACTTATCGAAGATCCGCTTCGGATACCCGTCCGCGTCCGACGGTGAGAAAACCGCCTCCCAGATATCGAACTGATCTCCGCTCCTGCTCCGCGTTCCCAATGCCAGCTCCCGCTGATTCATCTCCCGGACCTCCGTTATCACATGACCCAGATAGTCCCGCTCCCCCGGCCGCGGCGTCTTCTTAAAAGTCGCTCTCCACATAATAGGCATTCTTATTGTTATAGATATCGATCGTCGTATAATGATGGAAATCCACGGGATCGGGACAAGCCGCATAACAGCCATTGTATTCGATCGGGATAAAAGACCTGCACCGCCAATGCCTCCCAACCGCCCGTACTCCCGCCATACGTGAACCGCGCCCAGCCCTGCCCGATACCCCGGAACCGCTTTTCGATCTCGGGGATCAATTCATAGGTGATCGCATCCCCATACGGTCCGAGATTCTCCGAATTCACCGCATAGCTGTCATCATAGTAGGGGTTGGCATGCTCGATCTCGATCGCCAGCACCCGCGGGAAACCCGGCCCCGTCCACTCCTTATAAAAATCATACGCTTCCTGCTGCTCGATCTTCTGATAATTCGCGATCCGGAACCGGACACTCGTATCATAAGGCAGATGCTCATCCGGCGGCGTTGTCCGCCATCCGCCAAAGTCAGCCGGGAAATGCCCATGGAAGATCGCCAGCGGATATTTCACATTCGGATGCGTCTTCCCAGCCTTCCGGACATAAGACATGCGCGCCAATATACATCGGCCGGCCCCAGAATTCCGTCAGCAGCTTGCTTTGTATTCTGATATGCTTGACATACTTCGTATCCTCGGGATCCTTGATCGGTGGGATGACCTGATCGATCACCAGATCGATCTCCCCGGACTTCGCCGGATCAAAATGGATCTTTACCGGAGTGGAATAAATATTCCCGGCGCAATGTTCCAATGCTGCCCTTCCCCGCTGTCCATCGGGAGCTTGACCGTATGCCCGTTCTTCAAATGGAATGTTTCATATTTATGCAGCAGCACCTGTACATAATAGTCCCCCGCCGGCACATCTTTCAACCGCTCCAGCGGATACCCAAAAGCCCGCATATCCACGAGCTCGGAATGGCCCGGCTGCCAGCCGTCGACATCGACCCCAAATACCAGCTGCGTCCCCGCGGCATCATTGATCTGAAAACGAGGCTCCGCCTTATTGTTATCGGACAGCAGCAACAACAGCCGCCCGTCCAGCGCCTCCGCATGCAAGCGTTGGTGCGATGGTTACCCGGAAGGTTTGGGCCTGGCCGTTCAACATGGATGCCAGCAAGCGGCAACCAGCCAAATTTCTTTAAAGCAGTCAACATATTGAAGTGTTTGGTGAATGGATTCCTTACAAATTCGTAAATTCGGAGGACATCCCCATTATTTTATGCTTCTTCAAGGTGCTTCCGCCCCGGAATTCGAGCTGTCCTGCACGCCCGATCAAAAGCTCCGACTGAGCGAACTGGCCGGCAAAAAAGTCATTCTCGCCTTTTACCCGGCCGACTGGAGCCCGGTGTGCAGTGACCAGATGGCGCTTTACAACCAATCACTGAAGTTTTTTCAACGTTACAACGCCGAATTGTTGGGCATTTCCGTCGACGGCGTATGGTGCCACGCCGCTTTTTCCGCGGAGCGGAAGCTGCACTTTCCACTTTTGGCGGATTTTGAGCCAAAAGGCGCCGTCGCCAGGCTCTACGGCGTTTATGATGATAAGGAGGGTGTATGCCAACGCGCGCTCTTCGTACTCGATGAACAGCACATCATCCGATGGAGTTATTTGTCCCCGATCGGCATCAATCCCGGCGCCGACGGTATCCTCGATGCCCTGGAAGCAATAAGTCAACCTGTAAAATCATAATCATGTCACATTCCCTTCGTCCTCCATTCAGCGAAAAAGATCACTATCAGGGTGATATTAAAGCGCCGCTGGAATTGCTCGAATATGGCGATTTCCAATGCCCATATTGCGGCCGTGCTTATCCCATCATCAAAAAGGTCCAACAAAGACTGGGCAAAGACCTTCGTTTCGTTTTCCGCAATTTTCCCCTGACCGATGCACACCCCCAGGCATATACGGCGGCGCTTGCCGCGGAAGCGGCGGGACTACAGAACGCCTACTGGAAAATGCATGACCTGCTGTATGAAAACCAGGAAGGCATGGACACCCAAAATTTTTTCACCGCACTCGCTTCCAGGCTCGGTCTGGACATCGCGAAATTTGAAGCGGACCTGCAAGACGCGGCCATCGCGAAAAAGGTCGACGACGACTTCGAAAGCGGCGTCCGCAGCGGCGTCAACGGAACACCTGGCTTTTTTATAAACGGCCTCCGCTATGACGACGACTGGGATGAGAAGAACCTTTTAGCCCACCTGCAAAACAAACTGGCCCGAAGTTGATCGAATTAATGAACACTTTTTGTCTCAAAACCGAACAACTCCCTCCAACATTATCAATTCACCTATTGAAGCATAACCCTTTGCCTATTTGGCATTTTTTATGTGGCCCAACGAGAAACACTGCCTATGCTCTTCAACAATCTCCGCTCTGCCTGGCGTAGCCTCACACATAACAAAAGCTACACCATCATAAATATTACCGGCCTTGCCGCCGGCATCGCCGCCTGCCTCCTGATCGGGCTATACGTGAGTAACGAGCTGAGTTTTGATAACCAGGTCCCCGATCGGGCAAATGTCTATCGACTAAATGAATACATGCACTATCCCGGCGGCACACCACAACTCTCCGGCATTATCGGGCCACCCATTGCACCCCTGTTAAAGGCCGACCACAGTGAGATCATCGCCTATACCCGCGTCCTCTCCGCAACGCCCTATATTTATCAGGACATCACGCTGGAATACGGCGACAAGAAGATCAAACCTAGTTCTCTCGCCTGCACCGACACCAACTTCGCCACGATGTTCGGCGCGGAAATAATCGAAGGGCGCAGCAACGATTTCATCCGCGATCGCCATAGCATCGCCCTCACCCAAACCCTCGCCCGCCGTCTCTTTGGGAATATCCCTGCGACAGGCAAAATGATCACCCTGCGCGTCGACGATACAACCGCTTATCCGACCCTCGTTACCAACGTGTTCAAAGATTTCCCAGCCACTTCCCATCTCCGCGTGGATGGCGTGATACCGATCCCCGCTGACATTCTGAAAAGTTTTCTCGGCGATAACTATGGCATCCTTCTCGGCCCAACCTACCTTCGGCTTCGCCCGAACCCGGATATCGCCGCCCTCGATTCCGCACTGACCAGGACTGTCCATACAAAGAATTCGGGTATCGACATGCGTCTTCAACCGCTGAGCGAAATCCATACCCGTTCGACGGATCTCAACTATGACCCCTATAATGCAGACAAAGTCGATGGAAAATACATCCGCATCTTCATAATCGTCGCCCTTTCCATTTTCATTATTGCCTGTTTCAATTTCGTCAATTTGACCATTGCCATCGCCGCCTGGCGCGGCAAAGAGATCGCCGTGAAAAAGATCATGGGCGCCGGCCGTTACCGGATCATGACCCAGGTGCTGACAGAAGCCTTCTTGGCTGCTGATTATTGCGCTATTGGCCGCCATTCTCCTGGCCTACATCCTGTTGCCCGCCCTAAACAGCCTGCTGGGGCGGCACCTCGAAGCTGCGATTCTTTTCAGGCCGGCCGCCCTGACCGCCTATGCGGCGATCCTGTTGGCAACAACACTATTCGCCGGGGGCTACCCCGCGTTGCTGATCTCTTCTTCCAGGATCGCCCAGGCACTAAAAAGCAAGGTTCTCTTTCACGGCTCCCGAACTACTCTGCGCAATGTGCTGGTGACAGGTCAGTTCACCATCGCCGTAGTCTTCATCGTAAGCCTGATCGTTTTCCTAAAGCAGCTCCATTTTCTTCAAAACAAGGACCTCGGCTATTCCTATGACCAGATCGTCTCTATACCACTGAACAGCAACGCGCAGCTAAAGATCGATGGAATTCGGTCCGAACTGGCAAAGATCAATGGAGTTAGCTCGACAGCCTTTGGTTGGACGGAATTGGGCAGCGGCGGAGCCCTCATGGGAGTAGACTATACGACCGCTAAAGGAGAGCAAACCCGGATGTCTGTCAACTTCGAAAATGCCAGCTCCAATTACCTTCGATTCTTTCAAATGAAGGTCATCCGCGGTTCCGATTTCAGCAAGGACCCGCAGAACGAATACATCATCAACGAAACGCTCGCCAAACAACTGGGTTTTGCCAACCCAATCGGCCGGCCCATCAACATGGCCGGAATGTCAAACGGTCATATCGTGGGTGTGGTAAAAGATTATAACTTCGGATCGCTTCGCACCAGGATCGAACCCCTCCTGATCGGTTCCTTTCCCGAAGGAGCCGGTTGGAAAGATCAATCTCTACCTAAAGATCTCGACCGCCAATATTTCCGCCACATTAAAAACGGTCGGCGCCGCCATGGCCTCCGTCACTGGCGAAGGGACACCCGAATGGCATTTCCTGGACGAACATTTTAAGGAACTCTATCGATCCGAGCAGCAGGCCAGCACGATCATTGGCATCATCGGCGCCCTCGCGATCGGCATCGCCTGCCTCGGCCTCCTTGGCCTCGCGGCCTTCGTGATCGCCCACCGCGCAAAAGAGATCAGCATCCGCAAAGTGCTCGGCGCTTCCGTCACCGGCCTTGCCGTGAAGCTTTCCACCGGCTTTCTTAAATGGGTGGCCGTCGCCTTTCTGATCGCCACGCCCCTCACCTGGTGGCTCACCAACAGCTGGCTGCGGAACTTCGCGTACCGGATATCAATACAGGGCTGGATGTTTGCCGCCGCGGCCGCAATAGTCGTCGGCATCGCCCTGCTCACCGTCGGCGTCCTGGCCGTCCGGGCCGCAGGCGCCAATCCGGTCAATAACCTGCGCAGCGAGTAACCTCTTTCGCTCCGCGCGCGGCGCCCCTACGGCTTCACCGCGGGCCTCGAATAAAGCGGATGAGTAACCGTAGGAGTTGGCTCCTTGTCCAGCAGCTTCAGGCACTCCTCCACCGCCCGCTCCAGCTGCACATCCCTGCCCTTCGACACCGACACCGCATCCCACTTGACCTCAATATCCGGCGGCACGCCCTGATTCTCGGCAATCCATTTACCCGCGATCGGATCGAAAACCGCATTGTCCGGCGCCGTTTCAGCGCCACCATCGATAAAGGCGTAATGGACCGATGACTTCACCAACCCGCCCCAGGTCCTCGCCCCGATAAGCGGCCCCACTTGTTGATGCCGGAAGACCCACGGGAAGAAGTCTCCGCCCGAACCTGCCATCTCATTTATCAACAACACCTTTGGTCCGAGGATACCCGCCGGCAGCCGAAATGCCTTCCCATCCGGCACCTCATTCGTCACCGCGGCCCGTACCCGCCGGATCATCAGGTCCACCATATAATCGTCCAGCAGCCCCCCGCCATTGAACCGCTCATCGATCACCGCCCCCTGCTTATCCTGCTGTGCAAAAAAATACCGGTTGAACGACACGAACCCCGGCCCGCCCGTGTTCGGCACCCAAACATACCCCAGCTTCCCGTGCGACAACTCCTCCACCTTCCGCCGGTTATCTTCGACCCATGCCCGCTGCCGCAGCGCCCCCTCTCCGCCAACCGGCAACACGTTGATCGTCCAAGCCCCATCTGTCGACGGCTTATCGTTTAGCAACAAAACAGTCTGCTGCCCCGCACGCCCCTCCAACAGGGCATAAGGGTCCTGATCCGCTGCCACCGGCTGCTCATTGATCGCCAGAATATAATCCCCCTCCGCAACCTTCAAATCGGGCTGCGCCAACGGGGCTGCCAGCTCGGGATTCCAACTCTCGGCTGTATAGATGCGTTTGATCCGCCACCGGCCCTCCTGCGCCACCAGATCTGCCCCCAAACCCGCAGCGCGGTTTGTATCCACAGCCGGAAAATCTCCGCCGAACACAAAACTATGTCCCACACTAAGCTCCCCACCCAATTGATCGAGCAAATAGGTCAGATCCGCCCGATGCCGGATCCAGGGTATCTGCGGCGAATAATAGTCCCATACCGCCTTCCAGTCCCGGCCATGATGCTCCGGATCATAGAAATAATCCCGCTCGTACCGGTACGCTTCCGTAAAGATCTGCTTCCACTCAGCCAGCCGATCGAGGTCCATCCGGAGATTCATCCCGACCATTCCTTCGCCGGGAGCAGGTGGCTTGGACGTTGCCACCACATGCCAGCTGCCTCCGGATTCAAACAACAACTTTTCACCGTTCTCCGACACCCGCACATTGCCGGCACGCTGTACGAATTCATCCAGCTTTTTGCTCTCCAGGCTGAATTTGCTGACCGACCCATCCCCGATCACAAAGACCGAACCCTTTGGCCCGCTTTGCAACTCCCGGTAATCTCCCGCGTGAAAAGGCAACGGTATCGTCCGTCTATCCAGGTTTTCCCAATCGATCCGCACCACGCTGTCCTTGTCCTTTCCCGCTTTTTTTGTCGTGTCCGCCTCTTCATCACTCTTCAATGGGAACGCCGCGGGATCTTCCTTTCGCAGGACCACTACATACCCCGCAAAGCTCGGCCTCGCCAGGATCGAGCTCGTATTTGCCCATCCGGAACCCAGGGCGGCATCCGTACTCGCCAGGAAATATAAATGCCGGCCATCTTTATCCCAGGCCGGCGAAGAAGCATCCGCCATCGGATCACTCAGCGCCCTTGCCTGTCCGGTAGCCACCGACCACACCGTGATGCGCCCAAAATTATTCGGCGCTGTTTTCGTATAGGCCAGCCATTTGGAATCGGGCGACCATACCAGTCCCATCGAACCCCGCTGCAGGTTGCCCCCGGCGATATCGGCCATCACGATCTTCCCGGTTGCTACCTCGAGCACCTGGATCCTGACTTTATTGTCATCGAATGCGATCCATTTTCCATCGGGGGACCAGCAAGGCTCCCAACCGAGCTTCAACTCGCCGATCGGGATCTTCCGTGGTTCCGTCTTACCGTCCTGGTCGGTGATGTATATCGCATACCCCTCCCCGCCCTTATCCGAGAACCAGGCAATCTGCTTTCCATCCGGCGACCAGACCGGTCGCCGGTCCGCCGCGTCACAGCTATGTGTAATGTTTCGCGTGCTCCCGTTCTCAACCGGGACGGTGAAAATATCGCCCCGTGCTTCGATGAGGATTCGTTTGCCGGTTGGAGAGAGGGAGGCATCGTCGATCATCTTGCTGACATTCTCCCAGTGCGGCTCCGCCCAGGGGAAATCCCCCCGTACCTCGATCGCCAGCTGCGTGCTCTTTCCGCTGACAGGGTCCAATGTATAGAGGTAACCGCCCCGCTCATACACCAGTTCAGGCCCGTTCCCGGTCGAAGCCCCATTCCCCGCTGAAGCCCCGCTCCCTGTCAGCCATTTAATGTCTCCCTCCGCCCCGTGCGTGACCTGTCGCAGACCCTTACCCGCACTCCAGGCCCAGACATTCATATAAAAATCCCGATCCGAAAGGAAGTAGACCTCATCGCCAAGCCATATGGGCCGGATATCCATCGACCGGTCAGGACTGGGTATCTCCTGCTCCTCAAGCGTACTTAGATCCATCACCCGCAGCGGCGTATTCTGCCCGCCGCGATAATGCCGCCACTCCACATCCCACCGGCTGACCCGGTCAACCACAATCTTTTTTCCATCGGGCGAATACGACCCGTCATACCCCATCGGCGCCGCCAGCATCGTAGAAGGCCCCCCGGTAGCCGCCACGCTCCACAGCCGCCCGTAACCGACCGGCGCCGTTTCCCGCGGGCTGCTGTACAACACCCGTTTGCCATCCGGCGTCCAGCCGCGCGCGCCTGCCGCGGCTGGAAACCACGTCAGCCGTTTCGGGATACCCCCCTCCGCCGATACGACATAGACCTGCGGCGATCCGCCCCGATCGGACGTGAAGGCAATCCATCTGCCGTCCGGAGAAAAATGCGGATCACTCTCTACCGCCGCCGTACTCGTGATCCGGCCGGCTTCGCCCCCATTCCTGGCGACCACCCAGATATCACCGCCGTATTCGAAGGCGATCTGTGTTGCGCTAAGGCTTGGCTGCCGCAAGAGCCGCGTTCCCTGTGCGCCGGCGATGATCATATTTAAAAAAACGAACGATCCGATAAGAACGAGACGGGAAAACAAGAATTGTCGGGCCATAGGTTAATTGATTGTCGCCGAATATACCGATTTTGAATAAACGGGTTCGTCCGACGGTCCTTTTTGCCCAAAAATGCCTAGCTTTCTACGATAATGAAGCGACGAAAATTTATAAAAGACACCCTCACTGCCGGAACCGCCGTCGCCCTGGCGCCCGCCTTCTCTACCGCTCCTGCCGAAGGGAAAAAGGTCATCGTCGCCGGCGCGGGCATCACCGGCCTCTGTTGCGCCTACGAGCTCATGAAGCTTGGCCACGATGTCACCGTTCTCGAAGCATCCGGCCGCTACGGCGGACATGTCTACACCGGCCGCGACGGACTCTCCGACGGCCTCTATGCCGACTTTGGCGCCGACCATATCACCCGGCCCGGGTATGAGAAATTCTTCGAATACGTCGACGAGTTCAAACTAACCGCCATCCCCTACCCAAACGCCGAAGGCTCCGACGCCGCATACGATAAGGATAAACAAAGGATGATCGGTGGAAAATTCTACAGCTCGGCCCAACTGCGTGATCCTTCCATCCTCAGGACGCTTGGGTTTAACGACCGCGAAGTCCAATACCTGTCGACAGGCTCCTTCGACGGTCTCCATGACCTCTATCTCCGGCACTATATCGACAAATTTACCGATCCCAATCAGCCCTTCGGCGTCGGTTATGACGACTTTGACCACACTCCCATCGCAGACCTATATAAGAAAGAAGGCGCGTCGGCCACTGCCCTACGATTTATGGGTGGAAAAAACACAAATGCCCTGTATGCCCTGTGGCGGCTGTCGCTTATGTATTCCCGCGGCATCCCGATCAATGAAGGCGAGACCTTTCACTTGAAAGACGGAAACGAACAATTGCCGATCGCTTTCGCCAAACGCCTGGGCCGCCGCGTTCTCCTCAACCATCCGGTCGCTGCGATCCGGCACAGCCCGCAAGGCGTGACCGTTACCTGCCGGCCCTATAACACAAGCGAAGCGCAATTAAGTGCCGACGCGCTCGTCGTTTGCATCACCTTACCCATTTTCCGCAATATCCCTGTTACCCCGGCCCTGTCGGCGCCAAAACAATACGTCGTGGACAATCTCCCCTACTCCTCCCATCCGTTTTATGTTTTCGAAGCGGCATCCAGGTTCTGGCTGGACGACGGCATCCCCAGCATCAATATGGAATTCGAACATCCCGATATTTCATCAATATGGCTTGAAACAAATCAGGTTGACAGCACCCGCATCATCCTCAAAGCCTTCGGCCCGGGAGGCCTCTCACCTCAACGGGTACTCGCCGCCTTCCGCCAGGTCTACCCCGGCAAAAAGGACAGCATCGAACAAGCCCTCACCCTCGACTGGACAAAGGATAAATACGCTCCCGCCTGCGAAATGGAACCCTTCCCCATCGGCGAAATGCACAAGTTCTGGCCGCAGATCATGCTGCCCGAAGGCAGACTGTATTTCGCCGGCACTTATGCCGACACCATGAGCAGAGGCATGGAATCCTGCCTGCGATCCGCACAACGCGTCGCCCGGGAGATCGACAAACTATAACATATGAGAATTCGGATCCTCGCGCTCCTCGCATTAATCATCAGCCCTCACCAGACCAATCATCCGCCATCCGTGAAGATCGAGTCGCCTGCCAACAACGCCATCGTGACGATCAACAGCGGACTCACCTACCAGGTACAAGTAACCGATCCCGAAGACGGCGATTCCCGATACGATGAAATCAATACAAAGGAAGTAATCCTGGAACTGGCCGGCCCCGCCACCAAACCGGCGGGATCCACCATCTCTGCCGACAAACCCGCAGCACCAACCATCCCCGTCCGAGCGCCCGCCCTAGACATCATGGCCACCAACAACTGTCTCAACTGCCATCAGTTCAACGCCCGATCCCTCGGCCCTTCCTTCTTCGAAATCGCCAAACGCTATTCCGCCACCACCGCCAACACTGACACGCTGGTCAGCCGGATCCGAAACGGTTCCTCCGGCATCTGGGGCCGCACCGAGAAAATGCCCTCCCATCCCGAACTCTCCGCCGCCGCCATCCGTTCCACCGTCCAGTGGATCTTCCGGAACGCCACCCGCTCCGACCGCGCCTGGTACATCGGCACCACTGGCCTCCTTCATTTCAAAAGGCCCGGCTCCTACACGCTCACCGCCACCTACACCGATCATGGCACAAAAGATCAGCCCGCCAACCATCTCACCGGCGCCGACCGGATCATCGTAACCGTAAAATAGGTCGCCCGCTTTCCTCCACCGCCCGTTTTACAACTTCAGGAACCGGATATTGGCGCTCTCGCCGGAATTGGTATCCTGAATATGCAAAATATATTGTCCCGGGGCCAAGCCGCCAACGGGGATGACAACTCCGAGATTGGCGCTGGTTCCACCTGTTCCACCATTGGAACTCGCGGCCGCAATGTCTGCCGTGTCGGACATCACGCTGACACAAGGTCCGATCGTCGTTTGCACGGTATAAATACCGGCGGCCGCAGGAATATATTTGTTCTGGACCGCGCCCGGGATCGCCGCATTGTTATCGTCGGCTGCGGTATATTCACCCCAACAAAACTTGTCGGTTGCCCATATTGAAAGCCCCCGTTAAAAACCAGGCGAACCCTTGCGGCATACGACATACCGGGAGTGACAAAAGGCATCACAACGCGGATAGGGACCGTCGAATTGGTCGCGCTTGCCGAACGAACAAGAAGGCCGCCGGTTGGGATATAGGGGGAAGAGTCAATGGTTTGCCAGGTATGGCTGGAGTTTGAAGACCCGTTAAGGCCCAGGTCTGGCCCCTGTCGGAACTTTTGAATAATTGGCCAAGGTTGGTGGACAAAAATAGCGTATCCCGGCTGGCGACGCTGACGTGTTGGATCGGAGCGGTAGATCGGTCAACGTAATCTTAAGACAGTCGGAGCCGGATGGCTGAGGGTTGAGCCATCGCCATTGGTTTTGTGCAAAGGTTGAAAGGCCGAACCCGATGGCGAAGGCAAGGATAAAGCACGTTTTCATCGTCAGGTTTGGTTGATACCTGCAAGGTACGTGGACGGGTCCAATTTCCAAGACTGGACTGATTATGGCCTGTAAATCAACCTAAAAGAATCTGGATCGCAACAGCGCATCGACTTCACGAACGCTGTTTTCCAAATCGAACAGGTCGGTTTCCCATTTTAGAAAAAGTGTCACGCCGGGTAAAAGGCCATCCAATGTTTCGCCCCCATTCATCCCCGGAATCCAAACAATCTTCGGAATCGCACGAGACAAAGGATGAAGCAACGATTCGCGCATCAGATCCGGAACGCCAGATGCGGACGGATCGATATTAAGAAGGATCAGATCAGGAAGACCTTCGTCAACATGCTCGGAAAGAAATCCGGGTAGCAATAACAGGTCATCAATCGTAGAAATGGTCGCATAAGGTACATGCTTCTCAAAAACCGTCGCAAACGAATTCCGGTGGTCGATATCTTCATCGGCGATGAGGATGTATGGTAGTTTCAATACGCTAAGTTTTAAAGGTGATCAACCATCTTAAAGATTGAAAATCCAACCGGAAATAGTAAATACAAATTATGCACAGCTGTTAATATCCCGTGCGGCGGCTTAACGATCGGCTAACGATGGGTTAACGAGCCAAAAACGCGACTTACCAGGAAGATTTCGCAATTTGTCGGTCGAAAAACACCCCATTGCCTATGCTGCTTTTCTCTGACCCAGGTCATGGCAGGATGGTTGGCTGCCTCTTATGCCTACACGCCAGCATCCTGTTTTCTTCCATCGCCGCGGCGCAACCGGCCGATAGTGGTTACCGCGATACCACCCGCACGGGCAAATCACCCCGGTATTTTTCCATTACGTTACTTACCGGAGGTGCCGTACAATTCTTTGGGAAAAAAGACGGGCTGTTTTCGGTTAGCTTTCCTTATACAGTGACAGATGCCGCGGGCTCGACCACCGCTGACACGTTATCCGCCCGGCAACGGAATGTCTTCGGTTCCGCCCGCGCCTTTGTCGGCCCTCTCGCCGTCGATATGGGCGGGCTGCACGATTTCGTACACGGTGAACTCTCCTTCCTGCTCGGAAAAGGGATTGGCGCGCCCGGTTGGAGGGCCTCGATCGGGTATGGCAGGACCTATTATTTCGGCCGGTATGCGATCAAATGCTCCCTGAACCTCGCCACGACAGCGGATCCCCGACAGGCAGGCGACCCGCTCGGCTCGATAGACAATCAGAACAAGACCGTTTATCTCTTCGGAGCAGAAATGCCTTCCACATTTATATATTCCCGCCAATCCATTGATGCAAGTACCATCTTGATCACTTATTCGGAGCGCGAGTGGTCGCTCCTGCCCGAAGTGAGTATTCTGCCCAACCCATATCGAAAGCCCAACCATTTCGAGCTAATTATAGGTTACAATCTCCCGATATCCGATGTCGGCAGCTTGAATTTCGTCGAGCAGGGCGGCAGCACCAGCGAGGGCACCGTCAGTCAGTTGATCGGCGGACCCAACATTCTCAGCAGTGGTATCTCTGCATCGTACAACAACCGGCCACTCAAGACTGCACTCTACCGGTATGGCGGCTTTTATCTGGAAGTAAGATATGATGTGATCGACTGGAAAAAAAAGAAGAAAACGCGGACCTGATCCGTAGAAATAAGTGCCCGAGACGGGAATCGAACCCGTACTTCCGTTGCGGGAAACAGGATTTTAAGTCCTGCGCGTCTACCAGTTCCGCCACCCGGGCAATTTACTAAACGACATCCCTAAAAATAAAAAATTCCACCGGCAAACTCACCGATGGAATTCCTGGAGCGGAAGACGAGGCTCGAACCCGCGACCTCAACCTTGGCAAGGTTGCGCTCTACCAACTGAGCTACTTCCGCATAAATTTCAAATCCTAAAGAACTGCTCCCCTCCCTCCAAATTTCTTACCTCCAAATTCTCCACGGGGGTGCAAAAATAAGGAATATCCCTGCAAAATCCTCTTATTTGTACTGAGGGGTATACAGCGTATTACCAGGAACTTCGACCTCCGGTTTGCCCTTATAACGATGCGCATACAACCCGTAAGAGGCTCCAAACAGAAAAGCTACAATACAAAACACTTCCAGGTAGAACAGAAACACGGAAGAATCGACCCAGCTATTCGCAAAATCTTTCAATTTGGGGTCTTTCAGTTCTATCGGCTGATCATCTGATCTGCTAAATGTTGATCCATAGCTATTTAATTGCGTTGCAAAAATAGGGTTTTGTCCGAAAAAATCACCGTTTGGCCTTCACAATTTCACGAAAAGTTTTCTTCCCCAGCACAAAGTATTGCCACACAACGCTTCCGGTATACCAGCCCATCAGCTTACCCCCTCTTTTTCGGGAAAATGCTTTCTTTCCGCTTGAAAACCACCCACTTCAGAAAGGCCAGATGCGCCTCCAGCGATGGCCAGGAAATATACCCCCTCACCCGCCAGCAGCGATTTCCACGCCGAGACCGAATCCAGCAGGAACCGGAACGGGATTTTCCAAAGCCATTGCCCCGGCAGGCAGGTTCTTGGCCATCATGATCAGGTTATTCCGGAAATTGAGGAAGACCTTTCGCTCATTCCCTTTGGGCAGCGTTCCCCCGCCAACATGATAGACGACCGATTGCGGGCAGGAATAGACCTTATACCCCGCCAGCTGCATCCGCCAGCAAAGATCGATCTCCTCCTGATGCGCGAAGAAGTAGGTGTCCAGCCCGCCCATCTCATGAAATAGCCTGCGCCCGGATGAACAACGCGGCCCCACTGGCCCAGAAGATCGGCTCCGCCTGATCATATTGCCCCATGTCATTCTCGCAAACATCGAATACCCTTCCCTTGGCAAAGGGATAGCCCAGATAGTCCAGCCAGCCGCCTGCCGCCCCCGCATATTCAAACGAATCGTTTGTCCGCATACATCCGGATCTTGGGCTGGCAGGCCCCGATGGCCGGGTCCTTCTCCATCAGTTCGATCATGGGTTCCAGCCATCCCGGCGAGACTTCCACATCCGAATTCAGCAGCACATAATAGTCGCTGTTCACCTGCCGCAAGCGCCACATTATACCCGCCCGCAAACCCGCGGTTCTTATCCATTTCGATCATCCGCAGCTGCGGGTACCGCTCCCGCACAAAAGCCACCGAATCATCGGTGGAAGCATTATCCGCGACGATCACCTCAGCCCCCGGGCAGATGCTGGCCGTTACAAAAGGGAGGAATTTTTCCAGAAAACCACGTCCGTTCCAATTCAGTATAACAATAGCGGTAGTCGGCGTCACTAGATGTTGAAATTATGATGCATAGGTCCCCAAAAATAAGGGAATCACCCAATTAGTGCTCCGCTTTTTATAAATTCGTCTATGATTCGATCATTATTGAATTGGAGATCGCTCCTGGCCCTGGTCGCCATCGTCATCGTGAGCGCGACGATCTTCTATTCCCAATACCTTGCCCGGAAGATCGCCGAGGACGAACGCAGAAAGTGGCGCTGTGGGTAGCCGCCAGCAAGGCCATCCTCAAGCAACCCCGACATGGACCTTACCCTTCCCAACCTGATCCGCAACGGCCAGCAATCCATCCCCATCATCGAGACCAACGAGCAGGACAGCATCATGGAATATATCAACCTGGACTCCGCCCAGGCCAGCCGGGACCCGAACTATCTGTACAAGCAGCTGAAGAAGTTCAAGGCGGAGAAACCGCCGCTCGAAGTCGTGCTTCAGCAAGAAACCCTATATCGCCAACCGATACTATTACGGCCATACCAGCCTGTTCGATGAAGTGCGATATTATCCGCTCGTCCAGCTGTTCATCGTCGCCCTCTTCATCTTTTTTATTCTGTACTCGATCACCATCCGCAATAAGGCCACCCAAAACCAGCTCTGGGCAGGGATGGCCAAGGAGACCGCCCACCAGCTCGGCACCCCCGTCTCCTCGCTGGAAGGCTGGGTCGAGATGTTAAAGGAGACCGCGATCGATCCCCGGACCGTCCAGGAGATCCAGAAGGATGTCGACCGCCTCAAGCTCGTTTCCGACCGCTTCGGCAAGATCGGCAGCAAGCCCCACCTCGAAGAGCGCGACCTTGTTGCCCAGATCCGCAGTATGATGGAATATATCCGCAAACGTGCGACCGGCAAGGTCCAGTTCACCCTCCAGCCCGATGAGGGAGAAATCCCCGCCCGCATCTCGGGCCCGCTGTTCGACTGGGTGATCGAAAACCTGCTGAAGAACGCCCTCGACGCCATGGAAGGCAAAGGCTCCATCACCATCAACATCCAGGACCAGGAAAAAGAGATCCTGATCGACGTCACCGACACCGGCAAAGGCATCGCCGCCCGCAACCTCCACAAGGTCTTCAAACCCGGATTCACCACCAAAAAAAGAGGCTGGGGCCTCGGCCTCAGCCTGTCCAAACGGATCATCGAGCAATACCATAAAGGCCAGCTCTTCGTCCGCCAGTCCGAACTCGGAAAAGGCACCACCTTCCGCATCGTCTTGAAAAAATAATCCGCCCCCGTACAAAATCAGCTTCCTCACAAAATCCTATTTTTGCCGCCACTTAAAATTCCCGCCAAAACTCTTATATTTGCACGCCCAACCTGCGTGGGTGGCGAAATTGGTAGACGCACTACTTTGAGGTGGTAGCGCTCGAAAGGGCGTGTGAGTTCGAATCTCATCCCGCGCACTTGGAAAGCCTGTAATAAATGATTTACAGGCTTTTTTTTGTTCGCCAGTTTTGCCGCTTTTTCCGCTTATGTCCGCCATTTTTGGCGAACAATTGGCGAACAGCTGGATGTTCATAAATCGACAAAAAATGAGCATCGAAATCAGCGGCAAAGTGTCACGCAACGGTCAAAAAAAATGGTACACTTATGAATGGGGAAAAGGTCCGGGCGAACGCAAAGCCGCCGGCGTCTTCACTTACAACAAACCCAAAGACCAAATCCAGAAAAACCACAATAAGGAAGCCCTAGCCTTGCTGGAAACCAAAAAGTCCCAGATGGTCATCGATCAGCAATCCATCGGCACCCCCTTCATCCCCACGCACCGATTCAAAGAAAACTTCATGGACTACTATTCGAACTTCGTGGAAGAGAACAAACGGCCTGGCAACCGCCACCTTCAGAGTAGCCTCAACCAATTCAAACTGTTTATCAAAAAGCCCCGAGTTCTCCCCATGGACATCACGGAGAATCTCAGCAAGCGATTTCGAACCTTTCTTACCGACCGGTTCACGGGCAAGACACCCGCCGACTATTTCCGGTCTTTCAAACGAGTCATAAGAAGCGCTACCAAAGACGGTTATTTCCGCATCCACCCGGCCGAAGACGTTAAATCGACTACCAACGCCAGCAAAAAGATCAAGGAATTCCTGGAAGCAGATGAATACCGGCAACTCATCGCCGAGCCCCAGCGCAATCGAGAAATCAGGGACGCCTTCATTTTCTGCTGTTATACCGGTCTCCGATGGTGCGATGTTAACAGTCTCCAATGGAGCCAGATAAAAGACAATAAACTGACCACAACCATCATCCAGAGGAAAACCGGCAAGCCCGTTGAAATGACCCTTCACCATATCCCGCAGAAGATCCTGGATATTCGAAGAGAAAAGATCCGTTTGACGCCTGAAAAGTGCGATCGCCAAAAACCGAGGCCAATCTTTAGCCTGCCAACCGCCAACGGCGCAAACAAAGCTGTCAGGAAGTGGGTTAAGCGTGCCGGCATAAACAAGGATATCACCTGGTCCTGCGTACGGCTTAGCTTTTCGATTATCCTGCAGGACGCCAATACCGATGCCGCCACCGTAGCCCTATTGCTTGGCCACACCACAACACGATATGTTAATGAGACATACAAAAGACACCGTCCGAAAGATCAGTCGGCAACAATAGCCAAACTACCGCCCGCGGAATGGTACTACAATTGATGCTTACGCAAACATAAAAAAGGCAATGCTACGATCAGTGTAACAAAGTATTTTGAAAAAGCGGGTTCAAATATACCAGGTGTTTGGACCAAAACGATCTTAGAGAACTCGGTTGGGCTTAGCGACGTGAACGGCTTTGCAGAGAAAGGATTCTGACCAGGTATTTGACTTTCTTCCGGCGTCCCATGAACGTTAACCGGGCAGTAAGTTCAAATCTTGCGGCTGCGACAAGTAAAAGGGAAGCAAAAGAAGACAAAGATCCTGCGCGGGTAGTTTTCATAAAGTTATTGTCAGAAGTTAATAATCATCGGATATCGCACCTGAACGTCTGCCGGTCATCTATATTGTAACCGGAACTGGGCATCCAAACGGAATAACCGAATTTGGTCATCACGTTCGCGGTTACCTAATTATAAATCTGGAAAGAAAGAAAGTTGCAGGGTTTAAGGGACAAGCGAGGGTCGATCGGCAGCGGGATCTCACTGATCTCCAGTTCGAGGACGGAGTTGCCTTCCGTGACCTCCCACAGATAAAGGATACCGCCATTCGGCGGTTCGATCCAGACTTCGGGAAGCATCGTCTTCACCAGACCATTCCAGCAGGCTTCCT
Source organism: uncultured Chitinophagaceae bacterium (assembly GCA_963846405.1). Taxonomy (GTDB): domain Bacteria; phylum Bacteroidota; class Bacteroidia; order Chitinophagales; family Chitinophagaceae; genus Puia. The sequence goes on from CAWJVU010000005.1 coordinate 449,920, forward strand.
GCAGCTGTTCACTTTCAGAGTAATTCCGCTCCCTGACATTGGCATCTTTGCAGACCCAATTTCCCGCCAAAAAGCTGGTGCCGGTCAGTAAAAGGACTTCCATCTGAATATAATTTTTCGCCATAAGGATAGTTTTTGAGGATGAATTACGATTGGGGGCCTCCTGGCGGCGGAGAGGATATAGGTACCGCTTCCATAGAGGTCCCTTAAAACGTGTGTGCCGGGCCGTTCAGTGTAGATAAATGTCGAAACAAATGTTTTTAAGTACAAGCATCTATGGCGGATTATCCTTGCATCCTTTAGGCACGTTGCGCAGCGTCATCTTCTAAGGGTATTTTGGCAGAAATCTAAAGTAAATACCGGGGCAGTAGTAACTTTTCTATTTTCGAGGGTTTTTACGTATAAATCGTCATTCGTTACCATTATCTTTGATTTATCCTCCCTTTATTATCCGCTTATTTATGTCCGTTACCGTTGCTTTTTGCCGGGTGATTCATGATGAAGAACCGGCGAGAATTTCATGCAACGTTTGGTGTAGGTTCAATTTGGTTGGCAGTCTGATTATTCGGCCAGGGATTACCCGTAGGCCAAATGGCATTCGGTAACGAGTGGTAAGATTTCACGCGTATGATACGCCAACCAATATCCTGATGAAACGGAATATAAGTCAAAAGCTCATTCTTCTATCCTGCATTGCGCTACCCAGTATCGGGCTGCTGGGCTATGCGGACTATAAGACCAACGAAAAGTTGGTCAACTCAGGACAATGGGTGCAACACACAGAGCGGGTGATTTATCAATCGAACAACCTGTATGCGCTTAGTAAAGATATAGAGATCCAAACGCAGGGCTGTCTTATTACGAGCGACAGCGCATCTGTCGAACCGCGGATATTCCCGAAAACGATTTTCACTCATATCGGGCAACTCAGACGACTGACCATGGATAACCCATCGCAACAGCAACGGATAGATTCACTGACTTTGTATATGTTCAGGTATTTAAACTTTTCCTACCAAGCAGTCGAATTGAGGAATAGCCAGGGATTGATAAAGGCCATCGCCTTCATTGCCACCAAAGAAGGCATTCACTATACCGACCGTATAAGCGCGATCATCAGGGATATTCAGCAGGAAGAAACCAGGTTACTGACGCAACGCACGGAAACCAACGAACGCAGCGTGTCGGCGTTCAAATTCTTTTCCGTCGCCATGCTTTTGTTAATGGGCGCCATTGCTGTCCTTTTGCTCCTGACCGCTGGCAAATCTTTCCTCCAAACAAAAGAGAAGGAACTGCGGGCGGCCGAGTTGGTGATCGCGAACAAAGAACTTGCTTTTCAAAACCGGGAAAAAGGGCGACGGGCTGAAGAATTGATTGTCGCCAATAAAGAGCTGATCTTTCAAAACGCGGAAAAAGAAAAGCGGGCGGCTGAGCTGGTTATTGCCGAAGAACAACTTGAGTTTGACCGGAACAATCTCGCGGCGTTGATCAACAATACGGATGATTTGATGTGGAGCATCGATGTGGATTGCCGGTTGGTCACGTTCAACCAGGCGTTCAGTAAGGCCATCGAGTCAACCACTGGAAAACCCCCTCGAAAAGGAGAAAATATTCTTTCATCCGATGTCGGCGAGAATCGGTTGAACGCTTTTAAGATATTGTATGAAAGGGCCTTGAAAGGGGAGAGCTTTACCATTCTCGACCGGCTCGATTATCCTGCTGACCTCTGGTCGGAAGTTTCCTTTTATCCGCTTCGCAACGGGGATACGATCATCGGAACAGCGTGTTTTTTTCGGGACGTAACCGAGCGAACAACAAACGAAAAGGCTTTGCGGGCGATGGAGGCGGAAATATTGGATCAAAAGATCCAGGAGCAGAAGACAATCGCCAGGGCCATCCTGAATGCGCAGGAAAAAGAGCGGAACCATATTGGCCAGGAGTTGCATGATAATATCAGCCAGATCCTGGCCAGTTCAAAATTGTACTTGTCTTCTGCCTGCGAGGGTAATGACCCGCTCAAAGAGTTGGTCAAATACCCCATCGAACTGATCGATAGTTCCATCCAGGAAATCAGGTTGTTGAGCAGCAGGCAGGTGACCCCGTTAAAGGATGTCGATCTGGAAGACCTGGTGCAGTCGCTCCTGGACAGGCTTGAGGAGAACACCTCGATCGATACGGTATTTACATACGATATAGAAGAAAGAGAATTAACCGATGACCTTAAGTTGAATATTTATCGGATCATCCAGGAACAACTAAACAACATTGTCAAATATGCATCGGCCGGGAATGTGCATATTACCATTGAGGCGAACCATGCCGGTCTCCACATTGAATTGAAAGACGACGGCGTGGGTTTCGACCCGACCACGAAAAGGAGCGGGATCGGCCTGTCCAATATGATGAACCGGATCGAAACGTTCAACGGGCAAATGATCCTGGAAAGTTCTGTGGGAAAAGGTTGTTCGATTCAAATCGACATACCCGCTGGCTAATAACCCGGAAATGACCAATTCATTCACATTATAAACCCCTTTTATGACACCGATGAAAAAAATCTCGATCATGCTCGTTGATGATCACACGCTGATCCGCGAAAGCTGGCGTGCCATGCTAGCTATTACAGAGAATATGGAAATCGTGGCAGAATGCGGCGACGGGCGGCTCGCAGGAGAATTGGCCAAAAATATGCGGCCGGACATCGTATTGCTGGACCTCAATATGAAACCGATGAGCGGGTTTGAGGTGTTGACCATCATCCGTCGGCTGTCGCCTTTGTCGAAGATCATCGGTCTGTCCATGCGTTCCGAACCGGCATTGGCAAAAAAGCTCCTTCGGTCGGGAGCAAAAGGGTATTTGACGAAGAATTCCCCCCGTCACGAAATGATCGATGCCATCAACGAAGTGAATAAGGGGAAGATCTATATTTGTCAGGAAGTACAGACCTTATTATCCGCGCAAACAAGTGACGACGATAATAAGCCGCCGGACATCAACTGTCTTTCCGCGACTGAATTGCAACTACTGACCTTGCTATGCGCGGGCGAAACATCGAAAGAGATTGCCATAAAATCAGGCATATCGACCAAGACGGTAGAAGTTCACCGGCATAATATCCTCAAAAAGATGAAATTAAAAAGCACCACTGCCCTTATCAAGTATGTCCATTCGAACGCTCTGGAATTGTAGGCTCCGACAGGACCTTTCCACCCTGGGCATCACAAGAAGATCGGAAGTTTTATGACCACTTATATTCCTGACATTCCCCGGTCTGTTTTAATTGAATTTAACCCGGCACGGTGATCGTGCCTGATGCGTGCCTGATTCCGCGCCTGCTGCTAACAGCCGTGACACAATTCAAAAGAAAGCAATTTGATTTTGATTGATCAATCAAAATAGCAGACACGCACCGACACTCATCGTAATAATTCAGGCTACGCCTCAGAAAGCCTTCAATCAAACATTGTCCTCAGCCCATCTCTTCGCATCTCCGTCTTGCCAATGTGCAATCCGCCCCCCCACTTCACCTTACCCGCCCCTAGGTATTACCACTTAAAAACGCCAAATCCACCACTCAACTCCACACAGGATAAATTTACCAGCGTTTTATATGTAATTCTATGGAAACCACCGAGCACCATTACCGCGACCTGATCGACAATTTCACCGGCGTTATCTATTCCACCGACCCCGCCGGCCTGATCGACTATGTCAGCCCCCGGGTGCTCGACCTCACCGGATACGACTGAACCGACGTAACGGGTCAACATTTCTCCTTTCTTGTCTTGCCGGAAGACCTTCCGGCCGTATACGATCATTATACCCGGCAGCTCCGAAGTCGCACCCGCGAGACCACGCTCGAATTCCGGGCCCTCACGCGCGACGGTGAGACCAAATGGGTAGAACAGATCGCGGTGCTGCGCGAAAAAGGCGGCATCCCAACCGGCTTTCAATGCTTCGTCCGCGATATCTCCGAAAAAAAAACCTTACAGGTCGAACTCGGCATCGCCGAAACGCGCCTCCGCGAAAACCAGCTCCGCTATCAGCAGGCGCTCGTGTCGGCACGCGAGGAGGCGGAGGATGCCCGGAAAATGCAGGAACAGTTTCTCGCCAACATGAGCCACGAGATCCGCACGCCCATGAACGGTATTCAGGGCATGACCCATCTGCTCCGCGATACTCCGCTCAACCCGCAGCAAGCCGAATTTGTCAGCCTCATCGGCCGCTCGGCCGCCAACCTGCTCGTCATCATAAACGATATCCTTGATTTTTCAAAAATAAAGGCCGGTAAACTGCAAATCGAACATATCGACTACCGGCTTGCCGACGTGCTGGACAACGTCCGGGGGTTGTTTAGCGATCGGATGGCCCGCAACAACGTACCTCTGTCCGTCACTGTCGACCCCGGAGTCCCCGAATGGATACAGGGCGACCCGCATCGGCTGAACCAGATCCTCATCAATCTGGTCGGAAACGCGGTGAAGTTCACGCCAAAAGGATCGATCCGCGTCCATGTTGGGATCAGCGAGCGACGCCCCGGGCAGATCGTCCTCGAATTCACCATCGCCGATGAAGGGATCGGGATCTCTGGCGATCACCTTCAATCGATTTTTAATCCCTTTGAACAGGCGGGCGCCGACGTCACACGCAAGTTCGGCGGAACCGGTCTTGGGCTGGCGATCTGCCAACAGCTGTTAAAGCTACAGGGCGGTGACATCCAACTGACCAGCCGGGAAGGCATCGGTACAACCGTTCGCTTCCGCCTGCCCGTGGGTATCGAGCCGCCGATCCCGCACGAGCGCCCCCCGGTCATTGGACAATTTGAAGGTTTTCTAGCGGACCTGACCTTTCTTGTCGCGGAAGATAACCCGATCAACCAGAAAGTGACCGAGCATGTTTTACGCAAGGCAGGAGCGGAGGTGACCCTTGCGGGTGACGGCGAGGAGGCCATTCGGCTCCTGGCGAAACAACGCTTCGATCTCATCGTCATGGACCTCCAGATGCCGGTGATGGATGGATATGCGGCCACCCGTCACATCCGGCAAGTTCTACGCTCGACACCCCCATCCTCGCCATGACCGCGAGTGCTATCAAAGGTGAACGTCTGCGCTGTCTGGAAGCCGGGATGAATGAGTATATGTCAAAACCCTTCGAGTTCGCTGATTTCTACCATCGGGTGGGCGGAATGCTGAGGGCAACCGGCGAGCTACCGGTGTCCAATGATCGCACCACGCCAACCGGTGTCTTTGATCTCTCCCTGCTCTCGGAAGTCGGCGATGAAGATTATGTACGTGACATCCTCCAAACGTTTATCGACAGCCTCCCCATCAAACTCGCCGAACTCGAAACTGCGATGAGCGCCGCCGACCCGGACCGGATTTATATAATCGCCCACCGCCTGCGGGGCAGTACCGGTATGCTGCAACCGCCGTTTCGGACCGCCTCGGCCGACTGGAGCGGCTGGCCAAAGAAAAGGCCGACTGCCGGAGCCTCGTAGAAGAATTAATCCCGCGCTTCGAGCAGTTGCGAAGCGAACTTGGGATTACCTATCACCAAAAAACCTCAACTATGAACATACTT
>CAWJVU010000006.1:0-236692 GCA_963846405.1 uncultured Chitinophagaceae bacterium
ATACGGGACAATAGGGGTTCACCGGGGGCTTACTTTCTCTCCGTTATTTTCACATGCCTTTTGCCCAGCAACGGCTCATTGACCATGAATATATTACAAACCCCACATCGCTCGTATTCAAAGTCGCAACGAGCCGCCCGGCCACTCCGCATCTTAATCGGTACCCTCGTTTCCCGGATAAGCTGTTTGGGCGACTCGTCCATACAAACGACCGGGTACTTTCTGGCATAAGGCCGCTTATAGACATCCAACACCTGTTCCATAGCTGCTACAAACTGGCCATTGGCGGTAGGAGGAATTACCCACCCTTTTACTCTCCAGGGTTTTAATTCGTTTTTTTTAAGACTTTCCGCACCGTCTCGTGGGAGATACTGTCCACATAATCCAATTCCACCAACTTATCGGCCAATAAGCGCAACGTCCACTTTCCATATCCTTTGGGCGGTTTACTGCAACTCAGCGCTATGAGCCGGGCTTCCAATTCCCCGTCGGCTTTTCGCTCCCGCGTACGGCTGGGAGGTTTCCGCTCAATGCACGCCTCAAAGCCTTCTTCCACAAACCGCTTCTTAACCCGGTCTATCATCCGCATACTCACTTTTAACACCCGGCAAATCTCCTTACCCGTGATCTTTTCCCCAAACTTGCCCTCATCGCAGTTCAGCAACATATAGGCGTTCCGGTATACCTGGGAGCTATGCTTTCCTTTGCTAATAATCCCTTCCAGGTCCTCCCGCTCTTCCTGGGTAAGGGTGACTTTGTATTTTACCATAACCTTTTTGGAAGCAAAAGTTACGGAATTTATACGACATTATCAACGTGACGTGACACTAGGATACCGTCGAGCTTTAATTATCGCCTAGTCTAGCAGGATGACATTGGGTGGCTTTATTGCTACCTGACAGGTATAATTGTTTTTCACGCAGTAAATGTATCTTAGCAACGGCACCAATTTATAACGTTCAAGCAGACATGGAAACTAACATGACTCAAAGAGACCAGGAAATCTATGAGGAAATAGATGAAATCCTCTATTTTGACTGGAACCCGATTGGCGATAAAAAACTGCCTAGAGATGAATATCAAAATTATACGCCTAAGATTTTCAATTTGAAGAAATTGGGATCAAGCTGTGAAACAATAGCCCAAACGCTCAGCGAATTGGAATTTTTAATAATGGGGCAGTTTGGTGATATGGAAAGATGCACGAAAATTGCTAAAAAAATAGAAAAAATTTAACGAAGGCAAAATCTGGCCTTTTACTGCGCATTTATTTTTAGATAATACGTGTTAACTAGATCCCATAACTCGTCATTCCTATAATCGACTCCGTTGGTTTCGATTATTTTGCCGTCGTAATGTCCATCCAGAAAATCCAACGTGGCCTTTCTTTTCTGAGAATACAATATTATTTGAAACGGTAATTTTGAAATCTTGATCGCTTTGACCTCAACTGGTTTGCAATTTCTAACTTTGGCTGAAATCGTATCGATTTCTGCGCGACCCGAAATCTGAGTGTAGGAAAAACTCCCGTACATAACAACATGAATGCTGTCGATTTCCCGGCCATTATATGCCCAGCTATCAATTCCAGCTCTCGGCATTAGCCACAAAATGAGGAGTAATAATATAAAAATCACCAAACTGAGCCCGAAAACCTTATACCTATCTTCTTTATGGTATACCATAATATTAGTTGGTTGGTGGGTTGGTATAGCAATTTTAAATGAGTGCTATAGGCTCCTCGCCGCTTTCTCTTCAACACCTTCAACTCCTTTTTACCGTCAACAACTTCCCGGCCCCGATATATTCTGCCCATTCAATATTCGACCGGCCGCCGGGGGCAAATAAACTGTGTCATTTTTTAACATGGAGCTCTCGTTGCCTGTTTCTCATTGAGTTTTTACATGTCTGACGAGTCAATTTTATGATATAATAGACAGCGAAATACGCAATAGTGCCGGCTGTTACAATAAGGCCTAAAGCAAAGAAGATTATAACAGCAAAGATTGGCAACCATTCTCCTGGAGTTGCATCGTTGATTCCTAGAAAAAAGCGGCTTGTACATAGCCACGCTGGTATTGGTTAATGATTCCGCAACAAGTTACAAATTTTCCTGTTTAACGACTACGCACCCTGGGCTGTTGCTAATAGGGTACGGATCGGCCTCGGCCTCCGGCACATAGGAAGGGGAATACCGCACAATGTTTCCCCGGACGGCTTGGCTGCTTATGCCGTATAGCTTGTAGGCCCGGCCAGAACCGGTAAAGAGTAAGATGGCTTAACTCTATATACGAGAGCAATGTTACGACCTTAACAACTTAATAAAAAACAAAATACTTAGAACTGCAAAACCTGATAGTGTTGCTCCAATTATCCTTAAGAATATCAGGTGAGCCTTATCGCCCATTATTTCATGTTGGACTTTATTTAGCCCCATCCTGAAAAGCAAATCCTGCATTTTTGCTGGACGAATAAGTGAAAATAGTCCGATAACAAGAAAAACTAATGCAAGAAGCGGCAAGTATATGTATTCAAGAATTTTCATATTAACAACGAATTTAGGGGATGGCAACGATTAAGGCGCTAGGTTAACGTCTCTGACTAGGTTTTGGGGTGATACAAAATTGAAACCCCGTCAACTTTAGCTTTTTTGATAAATGCTCTCAACTTCTTGCCATATTCGATCAGCAAACTGTCATTGGAAATCCAAAATAATTTTATGGATCCGGAATCTAGCCCGGCTTGGCCATGATTTGTATCCACAATAAATGCGTTACCAATTTCGGCATTTTCCAGGACATGATCCTGTTTTGTCACTAATACTTGGTAGGAGTCTGCAACCGTAGCACCGGATTCCTTTAAGAACACGATTGCTTTTCTGTTCCTAGCGGCATTTACATATTCCTTTATGATGGTGTTTTTTGTTCCATGAACTATGTCAGTACAGCTTGACAATATAACAATGAAGATTGCGAGCCAAAATGAGATCTTTACAATCATAGATCGGTTTTCATTTTCTTATCAAAAATAGTGTTTAGGTGCGATGCGGCTATCAGCCTCAGAACCGCGGCACTCAGAATCAGGGCGCTAATTCACTTGTTAAGAACATTTAACTGTCTTTCCGCTTTTTTATGCCCCAATAACCTTGCTTTTTCAAAATAGTGCCTGGCCCAACGGACGGACTTGCCGACGCCATGCCCGTACTTATAACATAAGCCAATGTTGTACAAAGCCTTTGGATCATTTTTTGAAGCAGCCTTCCGGTACCAATAGATCGCTTTTTGATGGTTTTCTTTCACGCCTTCGCCGTAAAAATAGCAGTAGCCAAGATCTCTTTGCGCATCTGTGTCACCTTGGTTGGCGGCTAACGTATACCATTTCACAGCCACTTTGAAATCTTGACTGACTATTTCGCCCTTATCGTAGTAGAAACCAATATTGGATTGCGATTCCATATGGCGCTGCTTTGCGGCTTTGAGAAACCATTTAAACGCCTCCGCGATATCCTTTTTTACTCCCAGACCATGATCATAACAAGTGGCAAGATAGAATTGAGCCCGCTTGTGTCCGTGTGTAGCTGCCGACTGCCAAAGCGCAACAATGTTATGCCAATTCCTTCTTTTGGTGGTGGACCCGAACGCCATAGTATATCCCAAATGGAATTGGCGATTTTGTTCTTCTTTGCTGAGATATTCCTTCATTTATTTGCCAGTTTTTTGGAGATTTCGGTTCGACTTATTGCATTCGCTTCATTTCTGTTTGAAAGAACGCTTCCAATCTGGAAAGCCCCGAGGTTCATCGCCGTATCAATAAATGACCGCTTAGATCAGATGAGGTTCCTGGAAATAGTACCTACTTTCGTCCTTATACGTACTAGTTCTTCGTCGTCCCGGTCTCGGTTTTACTTAGGCGATTTGTGGGTAGTGTCGGTTGTAAATGATAAAATACTTGCCATTGGAATTGCTGTTATACTTTGGGTTGTGTCATTGTATAAAAATACAAAGTCCGAGCTATTGAGAATCATATATTGTTGTCTATTTGTAAAAATAGTATCGTTCGAATTGGTATGCGTTTTCAATATGATTTTAGAAACTTTTGATTTTCCGTCATCAATTACGTGGGTCAAGAACTTGTTCTCTATTTGTAAGTACAAATACAGAAATGAAACTAACAAAGACAATTTAACTACTTCGAAATTTCCCACCCATTTGCTACTTTTAAGCCAAACGCCTGCGAAAAATATTCCTGCTTCCAGCAAATATTTTAGCCAAAAGTTGGCTGGGTACGTCATGGTTATCTTTTTATAGCAATACCAAAAACAAAGAGCCGAAACGCACAAAAGTGTAAAGGAAATGCAGCCGACATTTCGTCTTTTTAAAAACGGGATTAGTTCATGCTGAAAAATAATGAAAGCTACAATTGGAATTGCGCTGTACAATAGACCTCTCGAAATATCAAAGGTATATTCCAAGATATTAGAAAAACTAGTAAAATTGTAGACTGCTAGGTGATATTGATCGCCAAAGAGTAGCATTTTGACGGCTCCAATGCCGAAAAGAAGAAACGTTGCGATTGGTATGACGTTTTTTTCATCTAATTTGAATTGCCTTAACATATTTTTTATTTATTTAAATTGAGAAGACCACGCTAGCGAAAGTCGTTGAAGCAACACAATAGTACCGTTAAAAGACCCGTTTCATTAGGTTAAGCGAAAAAATAGGTGTTTTAACGGGTCGGCCGTAGTTGAAAAACAGGACCTTTGATTAAAGGGACTGTCCCAAATCAGAATCGTCGATTGGGGCTGTACGCACCCTAGGCTGTTGCAAATAGGGTACGGATCGGTCTCGGCCTCCAGCACATAAAAAACGAATGTAGAACGATGTTGCGCCGAAAGGCCTGGCTGTTAGTACCGTCCAGGCCACTTATTTGAATCATTTTTTAGCTCAAGATACGGATCTACGTGAACAGGCGAATCTACTAAATGGCTATGATAAAATTCCTCGTGCCCCAAGTATCGCAGGTGCTGCAGAGCGGCATGGGTGGTTGGTGTTTTTAGACCCATCATTTCGAGATACCGCATAGTTGAGAAAACAAGCTCAGTAAATGTATCCCTATTAAAGTACAATGGTATTGAGTCGACCCCCGTTACTTTAATGTCACTAACCGCATTCACTGAGTCAGTAATCCCTTTTTTTGGAGGAGCAGCATTGCATCTTCTAGCCATGTAGTTACGCAAAATATAAATTTTGAGTGTATCTAATGTTCTTTGATCCATTTGTAATACTTCGACATTGTTCATTTTAAAATCTTTCGCGGATGTTATGACTACAGATTCATGGTTGCCACCTACCAAACCTATAAATGTAAATTGCATGGTTTCCTGGGCGGTCGCGCTATTCATTAATCCTATTAATCCGATGAGGCACAAAATGATCGGCTTCATGTTGGTAAAATACCGGGAAAATATGCTTGCATTATATCCCTTATAAGAGCGCATGTGCTAAAGTAATATTATTATTGGAAAAGATTAGTCCCAACCGGTTTCCGCAATACGCTTGCGCGTTTCCACTTTCCGCCGGAATTTACTTCCGTGAAACTCCTCCTTGGTTTTGCCCAAAGCCTGCTGTTATACCTGGTCCTCTGTATCGCCACCTACCTGATGCTGCGTATCCTCATCGACTACACCGCCTTCCGGGATGATGTTGGTTTTCTTCGGTTCAAGGCGCCCTACGTCAACTATCCGTGTTGGAAAGCCGCCTTTTATGTCCACGTCTTTACCGCCATCCTCGGCTGGCAGGTCGTCTTCTTTGTCGGGTTGCAGATAAGCCTCATGCGAAACAGAGTCGTATCTGAAGAACATTTTTCGGAAGTGCGAAGGAACCGCGGAGCCTTGGATTACTAGCGATCTCTCTCTTGGGAAAATTGTCCAAGTCACATACGAATAATTTTTTTCAACGGCCACCGTGAAAACACCCATTTTTTATTGGCTAATGGTTAATTGCAAGCTATACGCGCAAAAGTTTGAAATTCGAACACGGTTATCTGGTTAAACTACACGCTTATTGCCTAAAAGTGCACACTTATAAAATAGCGCAAAAAACTTTTATTTTTTTCTAGGAATTAACAAATAGAATTCTTTATTTCGTTTTGACATCGATCGCAACCCACCTTCCTCCTCTGAAATTAATTCCGACCCGCCTGGCACGAATCATTCTACCTCACCCTCAAACCTCTTGGCTACCATGAGACGCTTCCTCTTTTTCGTGCACATCATGTCGCACGCCTTCTTTCGACGAAGTCATTTTAGTTTCAATCAATTTCCCTGACAGCGCTTCCCAAATACTAACTGATTCCTGAAAATCAAGCTCCATGCTGATTAAACCGGCATTTTGCCTGTCGGCATTGCTATGCTTTGCCGTCACGGCATCACATGCACAAACCGTCGATTCCGTCGCCGACAAACTGACGCATTTCCCGATGCGCCTCTTTGGGCACATTCAGTCCAAAACGGCCGATCTCAATCAGCGGCTGCAGCGTCAAACTCGAAAATATTTGCAAGAGCTGCAGAGCGAAGAACAACGTTTGGAGAAACGCATCTATGCGATCGATTCCAATTCAGCCAAGGCTCTTTTTGCGAATTCTTCTCAGCAGTATGGTCAGCTTTTGCAAAAATTGCAAACTGATACCGGCAGCGCGCATTTTAAACCAACCGGTCAGTATCAGCCTTATACTGACTCGCTGCAAACGGCGCTTGCTTTTTTTCAAAAGAATCCGCAGGTGCTGGGGCAGTCAAGTAGTGTTTCGTTACAATCGCCGGAGATTCAGGCGCAGTTGCAAAGCTCGGTCACTCAGCTTCGTGCCCTTCAGGCGAAGATGCAGGACGCAAATCAGATCAGGGCGTATATGCAACAGCGCAAGCAGCTAATCAGCCAGTATATTGCCCAGCATACGAATGTTCAGGCGCTTTTGGCCAAGCCGTTCGCGGGCATGCAGCAAACCATGTACTATTATTCCGTCCAAGTCAATCAATACAAGGCCATGCTGAACAGCCCGGACCAGATCGAACAAAGGGCCATGGCCATGCTCAGCCGGTTGACTGCTTTTGGGAACTTTATGAAGGTTCACTCGCAGTTATCGTCATTTTTCAGCCTTCCGGGGTCTGGGAGTGCGCCTCAGGCGCTGGCGGGGTTGCAGACGCGGGGTCAGGTTTCCGATGTCGTCAAAGGGCAGATGACAGCTGCTGCTACGGGCAGCAATAGTAACACTAATGGCAGTTCGTCTTCCACGTCGCCTTCTCTGCCCGGCAATGCTCAATCTGAGCTCGCCACCTATAAGGCTAAACTTAGTCAGCTTGGTGGGGGAAGCAGTGCGATCGACGCACCCAATTTCAGGCCAAACGACCAGAAGACAAAGTCGTTTATACACCGGCTGCAGTACGGGATTGACTTTCAAACGACGCAAAGCACGCTTTACTTTCCAACAATGACAGAGTCTCGGACTTTCGCTGGGGTACCGCCTTGGGCACGGCAACGACGTTGGCATCGGTGCGGCGATGAAAGTAGGGTGGGGCACCGGATTCAATCATATTGCTATAACCGGGCAGGGGATAGGTCTGCGATCATTTTTCGATATCCATATTCAGGGCAGCTGGTCGGCGACGGGGGGATTTGAGTACAATTATACCCAGCCGTTTACAGAATATCAGCAGATAAAACAAATCCAGAACTGGACAAAATCGGGTCTTATTGGCATCAGCAAAACGGTATCAACGAGGAGCAAAGTTCTCAAACAAACAAAGCTTTCGTTGCTCTGGGATTTCCTGAGCTACTATCAGATTCCGAGAACGGAGCCAATCGTGTTTAGATTGGGCTATAACTTTTAGACTAAATGTTATGTTGATCATGTTTCGAAAGCGTGCAACTTTAATAATTTGCTTGCTATTGATCCTGAATTGGTCATTCGCTCAGGTAGACCCGGCGCTGGATCAGCTAAGGACCGTTGTACCCCCCTCTCCGAACGCGTCCAGTCTAGGTAAGTTCGGGGAATGGCCGGTTAGTTTATATACCGGGATTCCCAATATAAGCGTCCCCATCTATACCCTTAAAAGTCGAAACCTATCGATTCCGATATCACTCGATTATCACGCTGCTGGCAACCGAGTAGGGGAAATTCCTTCGTGGGTTGGATTGGGTTGGGCACTAAACGCGGGAGGCTGCATTTCGAGAACGGTCAGAGGGCTTCCGGATGAAGAAGATTACTTTTCTACTGCGCTCAATTTTTTTAACGCCAATAACTTCAGCTCAACTCCGATTAATACAAGCACCTATGACGCGGACGTGGCAAGCGCAGCCAATGGAAATACCGACGTAGAACAAGATGTTTACAACTTAAATGCGCTCGGAAAATCATACCGAATATATCTCCGGGCCGATACGACCGCGTATACGATGCCGGCCAGCAATGTCAAAATCATCAGCAACTTTCTGACCAGCAGTGACGACAGTTGGACGGTCCTTTTGGAAGACGGGACCAAATTGGTGTTTGGTGGAGCTTATAGTGCAACTCTGCCCTATACCGAACAAACCTCGGGGGTAAACTTCGGATCGGAAGACGTTGGCGATGATTATATTTCCGCCTGGTATCTAAAGTCGGTAACGGCGCCGACCGGCGAAACCATCACCTTCACCTATACGCAATCGACCATTACGCAGGATTCCCATTTCACGCAGAGCGACAATCTGATGTATTTCTATACCGCCATCGTCGCGGGAGATCAGGGTGACCCTCCTTTTAAGCCCTATAATCCCATTAGCTCCAAGGTGTCTATTCAAACCGTAAACCAACTCAGCCTCAGCACGATCCAATCAGACCAGGCGACGGTCTATTTTACGCCAACAGATTCCAATAGGCAGGATTTACCGGGCGGAGAGGCGCTGTCTGAAATCAAAGTATATTCCAATTTGAGTAATTCCTATGTCGGAGATTGGACATTCAACTACGGTTATAGCACCTGTGCCACCGGAAATGAACTGGTTATTGGGTCGGGACCGGCGCAGAGCTACTATCATTACCGGCTAAAATTGTTGAGCGTCAGCCACAATGCCTTAGACAATTCTCAGCCCGAAGTGTGGACATTTACATATAACCCGCTTGCCCTTCCTTCCAGACGTTCGTTCGCCCAGGATTATAACGGCTTTTACAACGGCGCGACGGGTAATAGTTCGCTGCTGGTCGATGTGCCCTTTAATCCCGGCGTTTGCCCGCTTGCCAGCGACTATTCCGCCTGGAATTTCAGCAATATTGGTTTTACGAATGATTTGGGCGGCAGCCATACACCGAATGAAAATTATATGCAGGCTGAAATGCTGACCAATATCAAATACCCTACCGGTGGAAGCACCGCGCTGACCTACGAAGGGAACAGCATCATGTCCTCCCAGGAACTTTTTGTAGACACTCCCGTTACGCTCTCCATCAATGCCGTCGGCGGTGGTGAAGGGCCGATCGTCGATACCGTTAATTACACGTTCACCTTAACAAGGCCGGAGTACGTCTCCCTGTCGATGACAAGCACGATAAGCACGCCGATTTTAAGCGACGACCCGGGTGCAAAGGTCTTTGGGCAGATCCTGGACAATGAAGGAAACGTTGTTCAAAGCTTTACCGGCAGCGGCTCCGCCTGGGTAAACATATACCAAAGCGGGACATACACGCTTCATTTATACTGCAATTTTCACCAGGATGAATTCGTCGACAATACCACAACTGTCATAGCCTCCTTGTCGCTGAACTACCAGATCTCTCACGGCTTTCAAAACCTCAAGCAACAGCTTGGCGGCTTAAGGATCAACAACATGCAGTCATTTGACGGCCTCTCATCAATGCCGATCCTCTCGAAGTATTATGTCTATGATTCCGCATTTGTGATCAATCCGGTAGATACGGTGAATAGCTATATCACCACCCAGGGAGACGTTCTGCCCCCAAATGGCGAGGGCAGCATATATGAATACATGAAGGTGACCCGGAATTGCGCTACCAAATTCTCGCTTGGTTCCATCCAGGGCGGAACCGTAGGCTATGGTAAGGTTACGACGTATGATGGCTTTAACGGCGCAAACGGTTATACCGTTTCCAGCTTCAGCTGCGATCCGCAGACCCAGGCCGGTCTCGCCGCCTCCCTGGTATTCCCGTATCCACCCAATGATACCTATGAATGGAGAAACGGATTACTCGTGAGTGAGATTAGCTACACTTCGACCGGGCAGCCTGTCAAAGCCACCAAGAATAGTTACAATTTTGTCCAACGGTCAAGAATTATCAATTTCGGCGATGGCTTTTCAACGATCAATGCGCCAAACACCTGTGGCGCCCTTGGCGACTATGGTGGATGCGGATCCGTAACGGTTGACTTTAGTAACACCAATGAGCAGGTAGAACATACCACCGAAACGGACATCATTTACGACATGAGTACCGGAGACGGACTGAGCAAGACCACGACCTATTACTACGACGACACGCTCAATATGCAACCGACCAGGACCGTCACCCTAAACAGCAAGGGGGACACGGTGATCACCTACGCCAGAACCCCCTTCGAGGAATCCGCTATTAACGGGAGCATCCCGTTGACGACATCGGCGGTGACCGCGCTGGATACGATGGTTGCCCGAAACATCGTCGGCAAGCCCGTGGAGACTGAGCGGTACGTTGCGGGCTCAATCGACTACAAGGCGTTGACCAATTATCTCGTGCAGCCTTCCGGGTTTGTGCTCCCGACCAATGTCATGATCCAAAACGGTGCCGGGCCGGTAGAGACGAGGCTCAACCTGATTTCCTATGACAACGATGGAAATCTAATGGAGCAAGCTAAGGCGGCTGATGTCAACCACAATTACCTCTATGATTATCGGCTAAATTATCCGATCGCGGAGGTGGTCAATGCCGATACCGGTTCGATTGCTTATACCAGCTTCGAGGCGGACGGCACCGGCAACTGGTCTCTGGGATCCGGATCCGTTGATTCTACTACCAGCCTTACCGGATCGAAGTCCTTCAACATGACGGGAACCATTTCGCGAACAGGGCTAAATAGCGCTACAACCTATATCGTCTCCTATTGGACCACGAACGCCGGGCCGCTTTCGATCTCCGGCACCATCTCCGGCTACCCCAAGCAGGGAAAATCCGAATTCATCCACAATTCCAACTGGACCTTATTTGTCCATAAAGTCACCGGCCAATCCAATATTACCCTCAGTGGCTCCGGTCACATCGATGAACTGCGGCTCTATCCGGCGACCGCGCAGATGACCACCGACACCTATTCCCCCTTGTGGGCATGACCAGCCATACAGATGTTGGTAACCGCGTAACTTATTATGAATACGACGGACTGGAAAGACTGAAGCGAATCCGGGACCAGGATTACAATATCCTCAAAACATACGAATACCGCTACCAGACGCCCTCTGGCTGCGGTAGCGGATGTACCATTCTCGTGATGCAAAACTTTGCCGGCACAAATACGCCCGGATATCCGGTCGGGGTCTTCGATGTGCATGGCAACCTGGTGGGAAATGCAACCGGGGCTTCCAGCTACGTTAGTCTTTGGAACAGCGACACCGCGGACTCCCGCCTCGGAACCCTGGCTACCGGTTCAGATTCGCTGCACTTTAATCTGACGGTTAACTCCGGACAGACCGCACCCGCCAACCTGACGGGCTGTCGATACTATCAATACGATCTGCCATGGACTGAAATAGACGGCATAACACTGAATAATGGAACGTATGTCGATTTTGGCGATGGCTCCGGCATGCATCTTCCCACGACGGACAGCATTGGAGACACCGTCGCGTACCGACTGGCGCCAAATACGACCAGGCTTGGCTTTTTCAGTCAATACGATGGCATTTATTGGTTCATCCATTACTACCCGGATAGTAGCTCAAAAACCATTACGATTTATCATAATGAAAATGCGTATTACACCGGCCTGGACAATGCGACCGATCCGGCGACGAGCCTGACCAAGGTCCGAAATCTCCGCGGTAATTTTCCACAGGCTATTCAGTCGATCGGCGGATCCTGTTATCAGCAGTCCAGTGCCCTTACGGTGGCCAACGTTTCCAACTGGGCTTCTATTAGTAGTGTCACCAGTTGGTGGGCGCATTGCGGGGACCATGTCACACCGAGTCTCAACCTCAATTACGCGCAGGACTTCATGGCCAATAACCGGAATCTTCAGGTTATCAACACGACCCAACTGTCCCTTTACCAGTCTGGTTATTGGGATAGCACGTTTAAGCTCACACGGCTTAAGTCTAACTGGAACACCTATTTTACGAACCTCCAGGATATCGAGATCTGCGATGCGCACTGGAATCGGGAAGACCTAACCGCTCTGACCAACTTATCAAGGTTTTGTCTGCTCCCGGATAATCAAAACCATTCCAATAATTCGACCGCCAATCCCAATATCCCGATCCCGGCATCGGCCATCAGCAATATCATAATCCAGATTGCAAATGGCGCGGGCCAAAACGTCAGCAATGGCGTGATCTGGATCCTGACCGGTGGCGGTACGGGCAGGGATTCCAGCAGCAATGCTGCCGTGAGTGCGCTCAATGCGAAAGGCTGGCAAATTTATATCGACACTATTCAACAATAATAACCATCATGTTAAGTGCCAATCATATGCGATTTCCTATAAAAGCAGCTTTTCTACTGGCTGCCATCTCAGTGACTTTGGCCGGTCAGGTCCAGGCCCAGATCGCCAGCTTTAATTTTTCCGCAACTTCCAATACTGTCTCAGGTTGGACCAACATCGCGGGTGATCCTCACGCCGGCGTGCAGACGGCTACTGCGGGCGGCATCACCCTCAGTTCGGTCAGTGTATCCAATTGGTCCCCGAACAGTAGCGGGAATTGCGCCTATAATTATGGTGGCCCTTCGTCGACGACGTACTTTCCCACCTTGGTGATGATGGACAGTTGGATCCAATACAATGGTTCGGGAAATAATCTTGCCTTGTATAATTCTCTCGTGCCTCAGATCAAACTGAGTGGTTTGAACCCAGATAGTACGTATATACTCCGGATGAGTGGAAGCAATACGTATTACGCCAACGCGACCGTGTACACCGTTGCAGGAAGGAGCGTTGCCGGCAGTCAAAGTCTAAACACCTATAACAATACCAGCCAGGGGATTACCTTCGAGGGTGTCCAGCCTGATTCCACGGGTGCGATCCGTGTCTATTTTAACTGCGCGAGCGGATTATCAGGCACTAACTTTGCCTGGATTTGTGGGTTGCAGATCTTCACAGGATCGTCGAACGTCGGTACCCCGCAGGTGGCGATATCCTTGCCGGCAAATGGGACAGTTATATCTGAAGGCGCTAACCTTATCATCAATGCCACCGCTACAGAGACCGGGGGAACGATCGCCAAGGTCGAATTTTACGAAGATACCACGAAGATTGGGCAAGTTAATACTTCGCCCTATAATTTTACCTGGGTTGGCCCGGAACCGGGATCCTATACGATCACCGCTAAGGCTACCGACAATGTTGGAACGATCAATACTGCGGCTGTTAACATAGGGGTCCAATCCCTGAATTATTACTGGTCGACGACGGGCAATGTCGGCAACAATGCCGACAGCACCTTCGTGGGCAATGTGGATAGCGTACGGCTCGATTTCCGGACAAAAAATATTCAACGGATGAGCATTTCTGCGACCGGCAATATTGGAATTGGGACAATCTCGCCCACGGCCCAACTTCATACAACCGGGACCGTTCGGCTGGCCGGGCTGACCAACGACAGCACAAAGACCCGGGTGCTTGTCAGCGATACCAGCGGAAATATCTTCTACCGCAGCGCCGCCAGCGTTTCCGGACATTGGCAGTATAACAACGGGGTGGTCTATGATTCGGCAGACGCCATCGCGATCGGCACCTCCAACCCACAGGGATATAAGCTCGCAGTGAACGGTACGGCGATTTTCACGAAGGTGAAGGTGAAAACGGCGGGCACCTGGCCGGATTATGTCTTCCGCAACGGCTATAGGCTACCAGCTCTGACTACACTTGAACAATTCCTTCGAACCTATCATCACCTGCCAGGAATCGCCTCGGCGGCGGATATTCAGCGGGACGGGATAGACCTGGGCGGTCAGCAGGCGGCCGTCTTGAAAAAAGTGGAAGAGCTGACCTTATATCTTATTGAACAAAACAAAACCTTAACCGATGAGAATAAGAAGTTGCAGGCGCAAAATGTCCGGTTGCAGGATCTCCAACGACAGATCGACGAATTAAAAAAGCTGTTGACCGACAAAAAGTGATTCACCTACCGTAACTCCAACGCATGCGACGCAGTACAATATTCAGAACAACAACCTTGACCGGGATTCTTTTCGGATTGGCGTGCTCAACGCATGCTCAACCCACCAATAAGCCGTCAGTAACGGCCACCCAGGTGTCTCCACCAACGACGGTAGCCACGGCGCCGGGAAGCTATATTGTTTCCGGCGGGTCTCCGCTCATCAACTTAATTCGGGAGCGGGGCGCTGTGGGGCGGTTCACGGATACCATTATTTTTGCTAGTGCTGGCTATTTCGATGTGCACCAAACCACCCAATTTTTTGACGGCCTGGGAAGACCTATTCAGACCGTGTTGCAGCAAGCGACCCCTGGCAGCAATCCTTCAGACCTAGTGACGCCTGTCGTTTATGATTCACTCGGGCGAGAGGTCTATAAATATTTGTCCTATATTTCTTCCAGCGGCAATACCAGTGACGGGAACTTCAAGCAAGATCCGTTTACGGATCAGAACAATTTTTATAAGAACATTTATCCTACGCAACAGCCTTCCTACACGGGGGAGCAAGTTTACTACAATCAAACCAATTTTGAAGCTTCGCCGCTCAACCGAGTTCTACAGATGCTACCGCCAGGGAACAGTTGGGCCGGCAGCGGGATTGGCGTGTCTGAGCAGTACCTGGTGAACAATGCCGCCGATAGCGTTGAAATCTTGAATATTACGAGCGATTCTCTGACATTTATTGACAACGACCTTGCCACCAATATTCCCAGCAGTGCCGGCTATTACCCGGCCGGGCGACTCTTCAAAAACGTAACCATTGATGAACAGGGACACGCGATAGTCAAATACAAAGATAAAGACGGCTTTGTTATCCTGAAAAAGGTACAGATCGGTACGGTTCCGACGGATTTTTCCGGGTATCAGGGGTGGCTGTGCACATATTACGTGTATGATAACTTTGATTTGCTGAGGTTTGTGCTTTCACCTAAGGCGGTAAACATCTGTTATGGCAATGCCTGGAATCTTTCAGCCGATACCACCACGCTCAATGAACTTTGTTTTCGCTATGAATATGATGACCGGAAGCGCATGTTCGCCAAAAAAGTACCTGGAGCGGCGTGGGTGTATATGGTCTACGATCTTCGGGATCGATTGGTTTTTACCCAGGATGCGAACCTTCGTTTTAGTAGTCAATGGTTGACGACCATCTATGACGGACTTAACCGTCCAACCACAAACGGTATGACCAACTACGCCGGCAATCCTTACCAGTTGCAGCAGAATGTCACAGCCAATACGGCAAATAGTACCCCCGGTACGGTTATCGTGACCGGTACTTCGCCGGCTGTTGTCCCGCAGACATTGGATCTCACCGGTGTCGAGAATGGCGACGGGCAGGCGCAATCGCTCATTACCCTCGATACCGGTTTTAGCACGCCGGACACGGTCAATTTTACGGCAGAAATACTCGCCGGTGGTGCTGGCGGTTCAAACCCTGGCACCTCCTTTACCAACACACTTACTGTCGTAGACAATCCCATCCCGTCCGGGAGCACGCTGATTCCACTCTCGATGACCTTCTATGATGACTATACCAATACGCCGGACAAGCAATACAATACAACCTATACAGGCCTGCTTGACGCGGGGACCAATCAGCATGTAGAGACGATCCCGAGTGCTGCGATGCAACAGGCCGTCCAAACGATCGGTCAGGTGACGGGCAGGAAAATTCGCGTAATCGAGAACCCGAGTAACCTGACTCAGGGAAACTGGCTGGAATCCGTCACCTTCTACGACGACCGGCTCCGAATGACACAAACCCAAAGCGACAACTACAAAGGTGGTCAGGACACGGTGGTGACCCTCTATAATTTCATTGGCAAAGCATTGACTACCTACATGGCCCATGTCAACCCAGATGCCGCGTTCAGTAACAACACACGTATTAAGATCAATATGAATCTGGATGCCGACAACCGCATCCTCCAGACATATACCACGGTGAACGATACTGCCCGACGGCTGATATCTCAACTCAGCTATGACCAAATGGGTCAGCTAATGCAGAAGCAGCTGGGCCAACTCGCCGACAATAGCTTCCTGGAGACGCAGGACTATACCTACAATATCCGAGGATGGCTGAAAGGGATCAATAAAGACTATGCCAATAACAACACGAGTGGTGGTGACAATCGCTGGTTCGGCATGGAGTTGAGCTATGATTGGGGGTTCGGTACCAATTATCTGAATGGGAATATTTCAGGAAGCAAATGGCGAAGCAAAGGGAATGGACAGCAACGGGCTTATGGATTTGGCTATGACGATGCTAATCGGCTCCTTTATGCGGATTTTAACCAATATAGCGGCAGTGGCTGGGACAAGACGGCCGGGGTTGACTTTAGCACTGTCATGGGCAATGGCACAAATCCGTCTACTGCATACGACCCCAACGGCAACATTCTCGCCATTCAGCAGGAGGCCTGGCAGCTTGGGGGAAGTCATAACATCGATTCACTGAAATATACCTACTATAACAACAGCAACAAGCTGCAAAACGTCATTGACGGCGACAACAACCCGGCTACCACCCTTGGCGATTTCCGCACCTCTTCCCTCAGCCCATACGCCAGTGGTAAGACGACTGCCGCCCTTGACTATGCGTATGACGGGAACGGTAACCTACTTAAGGACCTCAATAAGGATATTGGAAGCCTGACCACAAGCGGCATTACTTACAATTACCTCAATTTGCCCGCACAGATCAGCTTCCGATCTGCCACTGGCACCAAAGGAACGATCACCTATACTTACGATGCAGCCGGCACCAAGCTCAAAAAGACCACCCTCGACAGCGTCGGCAATCTCGAAACCGTCACGACTTATATCGGCCCCTTCCAATATAGATCCACAACCCCCCTCACCGGAACCGGCAGCGGCAACCTCATCGACACGCTGCAATTCTTTGCCCATCCGGAAGGCCGGATTCGGGCGGAGAACGATACTGTCGACGGTGAGACCCCAGGTTCTTACAAGGCTGACTACTTCCTGAAGGACCATCTTGGTGACACACGCATGGTCCTCACCGACGAACAGCAGACAGATATGTACCCTGCTGCAACGATGGAAGTGGGCGACAGCGCCACGGAAAACGTCTACTACATGAACCTGGATAGCACCCGTGTTGCGCTGCCCCCCGGCTATCCCTCCGATACCACTACCAACCCGAACAACTATGTGGCCGAGGTCGGGGGAAGTACATCCGAGCCGGTGATTGGGCCGGGTTTGGTGCTCAAGGTCATGGCCGGTGACGAGTTCAGCGTCCGGGTTAGCGACTGGTATCTGCTTAATGGGACCACACCGGGTACGCCTGTCAACCCCCTGACCGATATTCTGACGCACATGATCGCCGGCATGGCCGGTATTCCAAGTCCTGAGAATCCGGGCCTCGTCGCGTTGCAAAGCAATACCCCGACCCTCAGTTCAAATGTCTTTAACTTCCTGCAAGATACCGGGACAAGCATCAACAGCAGTAGACCCCACGCCTTCCTCAACTGGATCCTTCTGGATAATCAGTTTAACTATGTCTCGGCCAGCAGTGGATTCTCCCAAGTTGGGAATAGTGGCCAACTGAATGTCATTACGCTGACGAATCTGCCGATCATTTCGAGCGGATATTTGTATATTTATGTGAGCAACGAGACACCTAATGTTCCCGTGTTCTTTGATAATCTTCAAGTGACGCATATGAGGGGCCCTCTGTTGGAGGAAGGCCACTATTATCCATTTGGCCTAACCATGGCGGGAATCTCGGATAAGGCACTGAAGGCAAATTATGCTGAAAACAAGTTTAAGTATAACAAAGGATCTGAGCTGCAGAACAAGGAGTTCTCAGATGGTTCAGGCTTGGAAATGTATGAGACGGTACTTAGGGAACTTGATCCTCAACTAGGTAAATGGTGGCAGATCGATCCAAGGCCAAATCTCTCTCTCAGTCCATATGAAACCATGAATAATAATCCGGGCCTCTTGAATGACCCGCTGGGAGATACAACCAGGCAAAAAGGTTTTAAAGAAAGTGAAGTTATAGCATGGCTTGGTAAGTTGATTAACGCCAATGCAGGGGCCAACCCTTTTTATTTCTTTAAGGGAGATTTGCAAGTTAATCCCATATTGCTTAATCGGTTGACGGATGACCAACAGAATATTGCGTGTAACATTGTCGAAACGATCAGTAGTAGAAAAACATTTACGATTACGAAAGTGAATGGCACCGATGTAGTGCCTGGTTATGGTCCCCTTCCAGGTACCCGGCCTGATGGATCACCTTTACTTTGGTACGTGGAAGGTGATCCCAAGGGTAAATTGGTATTAACATACGACGACTTTGGGGGAGCCGCCACAACTTCGGCCAATGCTGACATGAATATAACTATAGGAATTGATCCGGCGCATTTTCAGCCGGGTTTAAAAAGCGGCCTTCTTGACAAAAGAGGAAATGACCTTCCAAATCCTGTCTGGCTGGTAATTGGCCATGAATTAGGTGGTCATGGGTATTATGAATATGTCGAAAATGAAAGCTACATTTTGGAAGGAGGGCATGCCGTAGATTACGAGAATGATATTAGAAGACTTCACGGATTGATGGGACAGCGACCATATGACACAAATCATCACGACCCAAGTCAATTAAATAAGTAATATGAACTCTAAAATCTTTTTTGTTAGCCTTATTTATACGCTGGCGGTTTCTTTTTGTCAAGGCCAAAAGATAGATTTATTGCGTGTGACCTCTTCCAAAATTTCTGAAGATAGTGTTTCAAGATACAAGATAGTTGTAGAAAACTATAGCGATAGTATTGTGGTATTGATTCATTCTGTTTTTTTCGATATCGACGAATTAACTGATGAACCGCTTGGGCTTGCTATATATGGTGCAAGTCGAGGCGTGAACTTTTACAGTTTGACGCATGCTTGGAGAGACTCGAAATCGGCCCCTCAGCATTATCCACTGTCGGTAAATTATATTTTGCCGAGGCAAAAGCTTGAATTTAAAATAGCAACAAAGCCAGTTTGCCAACAATGCGCATTAATTATTGACTATTTTCATGTGTATGACTTTGACTACAGAACTTTTTTGGGATCGATCGACCATTATTGGGACCATAAATATAATGTCAAGTCTGTGACGACAACATTGGAAAAGTAAAGAGCTTTTTTATTAGTTTGTGGGAGAACGGAATCGTTTCGCTACAAGTTATCGGTACCCCCTCGAAAGAAGCCCGGTCTATAATGGCCTCAACAGTTTTCTCTCGACAAAAAATACGGGCCGGACGACTAACCTACCCCAAAGCTTATCTCAACTGGATCCTGCTGGATGACCAGTTCAACAAGGGGAGTGCTTCCTGCCGGGCGATACCTAATGCTATAATAATGTCATTAAGCAATCAAACAGCTATAAAACATGGCTCAAAAAAAGATAGGTATTGTTGGCTCACTGGTTTTCTTCGCCCTTTCAAACGTTTGGTCACAATCTTGCCCTATACTGGCTAAGTATACCAAATATCGGACAAGAAAGTATTATGTACTAGATACTGGCGATTCAGCATTTATTTTATCTATTCCAGAAGCGATACAACAAATTAGGTCGCGGGATACATCCCTTGTTAAGGAGTTAATTAGAGAGGGTACAATTGATCATGATATTCAGCATAAAGGGCATGTAGCCATCATTCTGATCGCCTCCTTGTTTGCCGGTTTTTGGGTGTTCGCCAGAGCATTTCCTTGTCGTCTGATTTCTGCTGCCATTTCATCGGAATTGATGACCGGGATATTTCTGGAATTGCCCGGTTGGTCAAAAATCGATTGCCAATGCCAAAGTTTTAATTTATATTTCGATGTTGACAATTAAAAAAAACCATGTATAAAATGAAAAAAGTAGTCTCGATACTTTCCAGCGTTCTCCTTTTAGCTTCGATTGCGTCGGCTCAAAGTAAAAAAGTACCTCAATATCTTCTTATTTCAGTATTCACCGAAGCCGGGGGGTTGGGAGGTATCCACGAAAAAGTAATTGTTACCAAGCAGGACGGAGGCCAGGAAGTCATTAAGGAGTATAGTTTACGGAGTATGGCGTTTGCCTCGAAAGGGATCAATGTAGTCGAAGATTCCGTTATGCAAATGCTGAAGCCTTATTTTGAAAGTGGCTGGAAGTTGGCCTCTGTTTCGTCTCTGACCATTCCACAAGGCGTCACCGGCATCCTCACAAGGTATTTTCTTTCGAAGCAGGACGAGTAAAAATGGATGTGTAGGAGCTTTGAGTTGTTCATATTATCAGTTCGATGTTTGGTTGTGACGGTTTCACTGAACCTAAGCAACAGTTGGTCGGGGTAAATTATCGCCCGTACCCCCTCCCCCCAGCACGCAAATCACCGCCACAACGATGATCGCCACCGTGCCACCTGGTCCCGCAATACCCCCACCTCCGGCTGCTGCACCCCCGCAGAGCTTCGTCGGGGCTTCGTTCCTCGCCCCTCCTCGCTCGTAACCTTCGCTCCGCTCGGTTATCCCACCAATTCCTCCAACTGCTTCACCTTCGCCTCCAGGTTCTCGACCTGCTTCGCATAATTTGCCTTCAGCTGCTCTGTGATCACCGCCACAAGCTTCGCCTTCGAACCCTCCAACTCCGCGATCGTATCGTTATAAAGGGTATTCAAATACTGCCCCAACGCCGTCGGGGTGATAAACGCCTTGTCCGCGATCCGCTGGAGTAAAGAGCTATCCTCCTTGTGCCCGATCGCCGTCACAAACAAGGGCTCCAGACCCAGGCAATACTCCGCCAACGCCGGACTGTCAAAAACCTCCATCCGGTCGCCGCCGCCCCGCGACAGCACCAAAACGTCGGTCTCAGAAACGTCATCGAACCGCCGCAGCGCCTCCAGAATCTCGCCTCTGAAAGCTCCCCCAAAAACTGTAGCGATCAAAATTAAAAATTAATCGCTAAAATTGGGAAGCAAATGAAAAAGACAAAATTCACCGAGAGCCAGATCATTGGCATTTTAAAGGAGCAGGAAGCCGGCAAGAAGGTCGCCGAGATCTGCCGGGCTCATGGGATCAGCCAGCCGACGTATTACGGGTGGAGGAGCAAATATTCGGGTCTGGAAGTCAACCAGGTCAAACGAATGAAGGAGCTGGAGTCTGAACTAGGCCAGTACAAGAAGATCGTCGCCGAGCAGACGCTCCAGATCACCGTTCTAAAGGATGTGATCGAAAAAAAACTTTAAGGCCTGCTGAAAAGCGAGAGCTGATCACCTACGTGCATCAGGAGCACAAGATCAGTATTCGGCAGGCCTGTAAGCTGTTCGGCACACACTGTTCGATGTATTACTACAAGGACCATCCGCGCGATGACAAACCTATTCAGGACGCATTGTCGGAGATGGCCACCCTCCACAACCGGTGGGGTTTTTGGATGATGTTTGGGCGCCTTCGCCTTTTGGCTTATAATGACAATCACAAACGAGTATACCGCATTTATACAGAGATGAAACTAAACCTACGGCGAAAACACAAGAAGCGGCTGCCAGCGAGGGTTCTGGAGCCATTGGCCCAACCCATTCGACCTAACCTTTTCTGGTCGATGGATTTCATGCATGATGGATTGATGGGAGGCAAGCCGTTTCGCTCATTCAATGTCATTGACGATTTCAACCGGGAAGCCCTCAACATCACGCTGGATACCAGTTTGCCGGGTCAGCGGATAATCCGTGAACTCGACAAGGTGATCGAATGGCGGGGCAAACCCAAATGGATCAGGTGCGACAACGGTCCGGAGAATGTATCCCAGGCGCTGGAAGATTGGGCTAATGGCAACGGTATTGTTTTGATCTTTATACAAAAAGGAAAACCTCATCAAAACGGCTACGTCGAGCGGTTCAACCGCACCTACCGGGAGGAAGTCCTGGATAATTACGCCTTCGACACTTTGGCACAGGCGAGGCTAATAACCCAGGCCTGGATATGGATGTACAACAACGAGCGACCGCACAGTTCGTTGGGTTATATGACCCCACGGGGGTTCCTGTTGAAATATGGCAAATGCCCTAACGCACAGGACCCGGGCTTCGCATTTCCCACATTCCAACAGGACGAAGAAAATACATGGGATTCTTTATTCAAAACCGCTACAAAGTAGGGGAAGCTTTCACTCCGACGTCATCCCGATCCGCTCGAACCGTACCTGGTAGAACCCCACTGACCCTTCCAGCGCATGCCGGATATCGCTATCTACGATGGCCGTCTTCCCGACCAGGATCACCACGCGCACCGGGTCGTTATTTACAATCCTCGACTTCAGAAAGCCCAGAGCTTCGTCGAAACTTCGTCCCTCGTTTCTTCCTCGCTCGTATCCTTCGCTTCGCTCGGATATCCCGGAACCCCTGCTCCGCCTTCTCCTGCTGGATCGCCACCTCCTTCAGCTCCTCCGCCGTATACTTATTCACCCGCTCCTCCAACAGCTCCGTGATCGTCGCCTGGATCTCGATCCGCACCTGTGCCAGCGCGACCCGTTTGGTGACATAGCCCTGGAATTCGATCGTCGTGTTGTCCGTCAGCGATGGCCGCAACCTCGCCGGCACGATCAGCGTCAACTGCGCCTCCGCCGCCTCATCCGCCAGCACGTCGTAGTAGTAGCCGCCATACAGCGCCCCTTTCCCTGCGCGATAGACACCCTTTAACCGGATGATCTTTTTGGTTTGCGCCGGCGCCAGCAACCCATTGAAGATATGCAGCAGCGCCGCAGGCGAATAAGTGGAGTTTGAATTGATGCTGGATGGATCTTCGGCCATAGGGAGGGTTTAACAATTATTGACTGCACAAATTTAGGCCTTTGCCGGTTTCGCTGGCAAGGAATTTCCGGCATAAACGATTCATCAAGAATTCTCAACTCCACATCCTGCACAAGCGATAAAGGTGGTTTCGACAGTAGGAATACACCTCGTTATTCCATTCCTCCTTGCGCTCAACGCGGTCAAAGGCCTGGACGGTTTCATCAATAATTTCCTAATGCTTAAACAGAGTGTATGAAACCGAGACAAACCGAAAAAGGACAGACTGGGGTAGCCGAAGTGGAGCTGGTCTACCACAGCAAGGTAAAAGCCCCCGATCGACCGAAAATACTTAGCGCCGCAGAAGCTTATAAGATCCTCCTGAACCATTGGAACAAGGAAACAATCGAACTCCTGGAAGAATTCAAGGTAATGTTGCTGGGATATAACGGAAGCAAGCTATGGATTTGTGAAGTTTCTAAAGGCGGTATCTCCGCTACGTTCGTCGACCCGCGACTGATCTATGCCGCTGCCCTGAAGGCCGCAGCGTCCGCCATCATCCTAGCCCACAACCACCCCAGCGGTGAGTTGAGGCCGAGCCGGGCAGATGAGATCCTGACCAGCAAGATAACAGAAGGCTGCAAACTCCTCGAACTAAAGGTAAACGATCATCTGATCATAACACCCGAACACTATTATTCATTTGCAAACGAGGGGCTGCTTTAGGGCGCCGAGCCTGTTTCATAAGGGAAATAGTGAATAACCGAAGGGTCGGGGCATCCCCCGGGCCTTTATTTTATGCTTTGCATGGCCCCCATTGCTCGGCTAGGCTAAAATCCGTACCTTTATCCATATGGAGAAAAGGGTTCACCGAATGCTGCAAAATTTGAATGTTCTCCCTGAATTGGGTAGACAACGTTGCTTTGAACTGGGGAACCCGTATTATTATCAACACAGCGCAGATAAGAATGAGCCCGGCAATATAAACGATAATTATTATCGCAAAGAATTGCCAAATGGCGAAGTATATCTTGTTCAATTGGACATTGTCCGGGGCGAGGGACAACCTTATCAATTCAATGATAAAGTGATCCGAAGAATTCAATGAATCCTCCTGAGTTTATATTCGTAACCGGGTGCAATGCCGCGGGTAAGTCCAGCCTGATAAGGACACACCTGAGTGAATACCCCGACTATCAGGTGATCATGACCGACGTTTATAAATCCCGGTCGCGGGAAGTATTTCTTGAGGCGCTGAAGAACCGCAGGCAAATAATTTTGGAAACGCCGTTTAACAATGAAAGCTTCAAGGATTTTGCTGATTTGGCTAAAAGTTCCGGGTATCAATCCTCATTAGTCGTACTGTTTCTTAATACTCCGGATCAATCTTTCATGCGGGTTGCTGCCCGATTAACCTTTGAAAATGGTTTGGACATCCCTGAAGAGGAGGTCACCTACAATTTTGTAGAGAACTTTAAAAACGTAGCCAAGCATTATTTTTACTTCGATAACTCGTTTTTCATCTACACCGGCGTAAAAGATTTCAACCAACTCATAATGACCTTTGCTAAGGAAAGATTGGTAGAATACAAGGCCAATGACCTGGATTATATACAACGATTTGCCGGATATGCTCACAGCATCGGCCGAATGGACAAGAAAGTGCTGGACACAATAGCCGCGAATACTCCATTTATCTCAGAAAAACTGGGGCAGCAGACTATCCCCGGGATGCGGCTTCGAAGGTAGACCCATTCTCTCCTCCCGGCCTGTTGGAATAATTTCCTACCTTAGTCCGGGAAGCATTTTTTCCACTCACGGACCATTGGTTATTTAGTTATAGCCTGAAATGAAATTCAATCTTATCATTTTTGTTTATTTAGCCGCCATATTTTTGGCTTGTCGTACTTCCGGCAAGAAAAAGGAAGCTATAATACTCCCCGAAATTAGGACCAGAGGGTTAGTTAAATAAAAGTTTTAAATTTAACCAACTCAACATGAAAAAGCAAACCCGCAGAAAATTCTCCGCTGACTTCAAAGCCAAAGGTCGCGTCTGGAAGCCGTCAAGAACCAGCAAACACTGGCTGAGCTCGCTGTAAAGTTTGAAGTCAATCCGGTTATGATCTCCAGGTGGAAAAGTGAACTCCTGGAGAATATGGCTGCTGCTTTTGAAAAGAAAGGTGCGACTGAAAAAGAAGATGTTGACACCCAGGAGCTGTATGCCCAGATCGGCCAACTGAAGGTCGAGAATGAATTTTTAAAAAAAAGTTTCAAGAGACTTGGGATATGAAGACCCGGGCTACGTTTAATCAACCCCGGATAAAAGGAATTATCTGTTCGCCGGCAATGTGAGCTGTTGCAGGTACATCAGAAGCCGGTTATATTACAAACCAGTAGGAGAAAAACCGGAAAATATTAAGATGATGGAGCCTGATGGATAAACATCTGATGGATCATCCGACTGAAGGAGTAGTGTCGATCGTTTTGTTCTTGATGGCCAGAGGCTACCCGGTAGGACCCAAGCGTATCCGGCGACTGCTGCGGCTGATGGGCCGCGAAACGCTGTACCGGCGGAAGAACCTGACCAGACTGGGGTTGAAACAGTTTATCAAGCCTTATCTGCTGCGGGGACTCGTCATCGACCGGCCCAACCAGGTGTGGTGCACCGACATTACGTACATCCCGATGAAGAAAGGCTTTATGTACCTGACAGCCATCATCGACGTGTACAGCCGAAAGATCGTCGGTTGGGGCCTGAGCAACTCCTTAACCGCTGAATGGTGTAAAATCGGTCCTGCAGGAAGCTATTGCCAACTACGGGAAACCGGAGATCGTTAACTCCGACCAGGGCACGCAATACACCAGCGCACTGTGGACCCAATACCTGGAAGAACAGAAAATACAGATCTCCATGGACGGCAAAGGACGGGCAACGGACAATATCTGGATCGAACGGTTCTGGAAATCGGTCAAATACGACTACGTATACCTGAACCCGGCAGAAGATGGCTTCGAACTCTATCAGGGCATTGAGGAATACATGGCCTACTATAACGACAAGATCCATCACACGACCCTGCAGTCACCCAACGAGCGATACCAAAACCCTATCCAAAAAGCAGCATAAAGACCCTATGAAAAACGACCAAATCTTAACTTAGCAACCTGGCCCTTTGGTCCTAATATTGGGGAGTATTATATACTAACCATTAAGCTGCTCACCCCTGCATAATATCCAATTAACTAGACGGTCGTGTGAAATTTACAGTAATTTTATAAATATAACAACCTGGAATAGAGATAGAATGGGACTGTTCAATGTATTTACACAAGAAATAGCTATAGACCTGGGTACTGCTAACACCCTCATTATCTATAACGACAACATAGTAGTAAATGAGCCTTCGATAATAGCTCTCAACCGGAATAACCCAAAAGAGGTGCTGGCAGTAGGCAAGCGTGCTTTATTGATGCACGGAAAGACACATGACAGTATCCGTACAGTCCGACCGCTGAAAGATGGTGTTATTGCCGATTTTAATGCGGCAGAGTTAATGATGCGGGAAATGATCAAGATGATCCACCCTAAAAAGCCTTGGTTTCCGCCAAGCTGGCGGATGATGATATGCATTCCTTCATCCATCACAGAGGTTGAAAAACGTGCCGTACGCGACAGTGCTGAGCAGGCTGGCGCCAAGGAAGTGTACCTGGTTTATGAGCCTATAGCGGCTGCGCTGGGTATTGGCATTGACATTGAAGATCCTGTAGGCAATATGATTATTGATATTGGCGGGGGTACAACCGGTGTTACAGTAATATCCCTGGCCGGCATAATTTGCGACCAGAGCATACGTGTTGCCGGCGATGAATTTACTGAGGATATCATGGAAGCCTTAAGGCGCTACCACAGCCTTCTAATTGGTGAAAGAACAGCGGAACAGATTAAAATTGGGGTGGGTGCTGCCACAAAAGACTTGGAAAACCCGCCAGATGATATGGCTGTAAACGGCCGTGACCTGGTAACGGGTATACCCAAGCAGATTATGGTAAGTTTCCAGGAAATCGCCGAAGCAGTGGATAAATCTGTCTTTAAAATTGAAGAGGCTATTCTTAAGGCGCTGGAATCAACGCCGCCCGAAATTGCAAGTGATATTTATAGGAACGGATTGTATTTAACCGGTGGCGGTGCGCTGTTGCGTGGCTTGGATAAACGCATTAGTCGAAAAATAAAGCTGCCGGTGCATGTTGCTGACGATCCTTTAAAGACCGTAGTTCGCGGTACCGGTCTTGCCTTAAAGAATTACCAGCGCTACCTTTTCATAATGAGATAAACTGCACTCTTCGCAGCAGAATTGTATAGCTTTTTATTGCTTCGCAAAACGTTTATTGCCATTTACTGCATAGACTTCCTTGCCGTCTTTCCTGAATCCAACGGATGGAACATTCATATTTTGCTGAGCAAATACCTCGAGATCATGGTTAGGGATCTTGGTCCATTAATAGTGGACAATAGGGGTTTACCTAAAGGTTACGTGTCTACGCCGTGTTGGCAGCTGCGGTATCAATCTGTACGCCTCCGGCAAACTACCCATTCCTCGAATATTATTTTAAACTCGAGAAATCTTGGTAAATGCCTTTTTCCTTCAGATATTCCCTGACGGCTTGGTCGATGAACCCGTTATTCTAGCAGTCATTGGTCGATAATTACTAGATTTTTGTCGATTATCTTTAGTGCAAATAGCTCGGCAATTATATCTTTATAACATCTGCTGCATTATGCGGTCGTTGCTCCACATTGTCAGTTTAACCAAAAGCTTGTGGGGCGACAAATCTTTTCAACTATTTAAATAATTGTAAATTGGAAAAAATTGCCCAGGGTAATTTTAAAACAACTGTGATCTTTTTAATTGACCATACGCCCGACAAAATAAACTCATGGTGAAATATACTTTTTTTCTCCTGGCGCTATGCAATTTAACAGAAGCGGAAGCTCAGATCAATCAAATCGATCATATTTACGCGGCTTGTCCGAGTCCAGACAAACTATTTCATTTTTTTCGCGAGCAATTGGGCTTGCCGGTTGTTTGGGATACCAGAGTCAAGGGAAATTATGAAAGTTCGGCCGTTTGGGTTGGCAATGTTTCTTTGGAATTTGTACGCGGCGATAGCACTCATCCTGCTCAATTCGAGGGAATTGGTCTGGAACCATCACAGTCTATTTCAGATCTGGTGTCAACTCTGGACAAAAATAAGGTCGCTCATGACACAAGTCAGTCATATACACATACAGTTGTTGACAAAGGGAATCCGGAGGAAGCAATAGGCTGGACTAGTCTCGATTTGTTGAGCATTTTACCGGCTGACATTGATTTTTATATCATTGCTTATAACAACAAAAGGCGTTTTGAGTCGAATAGGGTGCTTGCTAATGATTCTTTAAGACATCTTTATGGCGGCCCACTGGGTGTACTGTTTCTCAGGGAAATAGTTATATCTTGCAGCAACCTTTCATTAAGTCAGAAGTCGTTGAAAAGAGTTCCCGGAATTAGGATGTCCGGAAATAATCATTTTAGTTTCAACAGGGGTCCCGGCATTCAGTTAATTGGATGTGCAAAAGGAAGTGAAAAAACAGATACTGGAATTGTCAAAGTTGTCCTGAGGGTTCGGTCAATTTTGACAGCCCGGAGATATTTAGCCTTGAATAGAATGTTGGGGGGAGAATCGGAAAATACGGTTGACATTGATCCCGCGGCTACGGGTGGTTTGTTTGTAGAATTGGTTGACAATTAACTTCGACGTTTTATTTACCCTACTCTAATAATCAGCGGAGTTGGGTTTGAATCCAATTTGGGGTCAATCATTCGTTCTTACGAAGTACTTGCCATTGAAGGTATAGGTGATTCTTCTTTTGGTGGCACGACCGTCATCAAGGATGACAGGGAACGTAATCTTGTGGGTGCTGGGGTTGAAATGGAAGTCTGGGTCTCCGTCGTTGTCAAGGGTATAGACGAAGCCCAGAGTACCGGTCGTACCGGATGCGGTGCGGATGAGGGCGACGTCGCTTCGCAGGCTGTCCCCTTCCAGTTGCAGGATGTTGAGAGTGGCATGGAATCTCAGCGTGGCGATGATCGCTTCAGATACGGCAAGATAATAGGTCTTATTGCTTGTCTTGAAAAGGTATATTGCCGAATACCGGTCACCAGGCCCGCCGTCAACTATTGTCAGGGTTGAATAGACTTTTCCGTGAATACTATATTGATAGACGTTATTGGCGTTGTGGGCGGTCCCCCCGGTTTGGCCATCCCAGGAGTAAATGCGAAGGCGCCCGTCGGAAGACGTGACGATGGTGACACCCTGGTTCTGCAGGCGGGTGAAGGGGTAATGGAGCGCGGCGGGGTTACCGGCGGTCAGCTGTTGCAGTTTTTCTCCGAAGAGGCTATCATAGCGGCTGATGGAATCATATGCATCGGCGTTATGGGTTGGTCCGTTTAAAGCATCCGAAAAGGAATCAATTATCTGTAATTGACGGCAAAGTATACGTTCAGCCCGGACCAGGGGTTGGGCGAAGCAGGAATGACGAGGCAAAATAAGCGCGATCAGCAGGACGGATCGCAACAAAATTCGGGGATTCATGCTGCTATACACCTCTCATTTCTCATAATGAAATCTGCATTGTAGAATATTCAGTTGCTTTTCTTTAACTGCATAAACCAGCCTGTGCTCGTCAGTAATTCTCCGGCTCCAAAAGCCCGCATATTTTCCCCTGAGCGGTTCAGGCT
Organism: uncultured Chitinophagaceae bacterium; assembly: GCA_963846405.1. Taxonomy (GTDB): domain Bacteria; phylum Bacteroidota; class Bacteroidia; order Chitinophagales; family Chitinophagaceae; genus Puia. The sequence goes on from CAWJVU010000006.1 coordinate 29,932, forward strand.
TGCCGGTACCCTTAAACGGATTTCGAAGGCAATCCTTGATCAATTCATTGATTTTTTGTAAAATTTTTTTGTCGGTTTCCTGCCAATATAAATAATCTTCCCAGGCATACGTCTGCCATACTAATTCCATTATTTTTCAATTAAGCTATGTTTGGAAGATTTGCCCAACTGCATTTCCTCAATAGCTTCATCCAGTCTATTCTGATTGGCTTTGCTGCTGACTAAATGCAGAGTTTCCTGAATGGAATTATATTCCTCCAGGGACATAACGACTACGTTCTTCCCTTTACTTCTGGAAACCACTACTATCTCACTATTGTCGTTGACCATATTCAAACTGTCAGCCAGATTATTTCGAAATTCTGTGTAATTTATCACTTGCATAATTAAGTACTTAATTAAGTACGAAATTAGGTATTTTATTTGAATCGGCAATGGAATTTAGCTAAAGCGTTGTACTTACTTAATTGCTTGTATATCATTTATTTATAAGAGAATCCGGTTTGAAATTAGTCCATTCCGGGTTACAAAGCCTCGCAATTCACCTTTGGCGAATCATCGAGACAATTGAAAGGACATTAAGGAGGGGATAAATGAAACAGCTCCATCCAGCGATAGGCGGGATGATCTAACAAGGGATAGTTTTCAGTTTACAACTAATCTCAATTACATCTGAATGTCAACAAGGACGATCTTGTCATCTGGATCATGATCTTTTTATCGAGCATAAACCTTCTAACGAGCAGATCACCATTCAGTACATTGAAGAGGTCTTTGCCCATGGGGGAAATGCCCGGTCCGCTTTCGACTTTTCCATTCGAGATCTCTAAATTGAAGGAGAAGTTTACATTCTTTCTATTATCTACGGCTTGCAGCTCTATTTTACTCAAGGTGAACTGCTGCTGTTCATTCACTGCCTTTTTTAGCAAGATCCTGATAGCAGGTAAATATTTCGTCCAAAGAGCAACCGACCTTCCTTCATTCATATATATTCGCGTTTTAAATTTTGTTTGACCTTCTTAAGGTGTTTAACAGGAGATGATACACAATATGCAGTTCTAAGGGCCTATTTTAACGTATAATTTGAAATGATAGTATCTGGCTTTCGATTGCGCTTTAAACTGGGGCAAATATCGGGTTTTGTAAGTAACAAATGCAATTCGTGTTTTTCAAGGCCCATTTTGCCAGTATTTGGGCCTTATATCGATCACCAGCTTCAAAATCTCCTATAAAGTGGTTCAAGAATCGTTGGCTTCAGAATTTCCTTCGCCCGAATCGATTCTCGCTGGACTTTCCTCCGTGAACTCCTCTTTCCTATTTGCTTCAATAAGTTGGTGAATGTATTGTACTTGATGAAAGACGATAGGGACAAGGTCCTTCGGATGTCAAACGGACTCGATTAGGTGGGCCATTTTCTATGCTGTGGGCCGGGGCACTTTATTTTGAGAGGCAAAAATGTCCAAGCTGATTGGTATGCAAAATAGGTATACCAACTGAGGAACTCCTGCCCCAAACGTCTGCGGTCTTGCCCGATCCATTGATGATCCTTCACTATATAGCTCGATAAGGCTGCCTGCCCGGCATGAGATTTGACTTTGATATATAAAAAATTGTGACTCCTACCCAACCATCACCCCAGTCGCCGGAGATACCCACCATCAAATAGTAAAATCGGCTATTGTGATAAACAAACCAAAACAACAACAGACGATGCCCTCAGCCCTGAACATGTACAAACCAACACTCTTGCGCATCGCGCTCTGTACGATGCTTTGTGGCATCTTTACGGCATCAAGTGCACAAGTCGGTTCACAGCGGTTTAATCCCATCCAGGTTGGATCCCTTTCCATTAATGCCGGCGCCGGATTCGGCGTACCGTATAACGGCAGTATCGGCGTTCCGTTCGGGGTTAAAGCTTCCGCCAACTGGGGGGTCGCCGAATTGGGGCGAGGCGTAATTACAATCGGGTTGGCCTCAGGAGGGTCGTTTTCCCATGGGTCGTGGGAAAGCGCTTCGGAAAATACAAGTAGGATATTTTTCCTGGCCCGTGGTGCGTGGCACTATGGTTGGTCAGTACCGGGATTAGATTTTTATGGTGGCCTTTCCAGCGGGTTTGGACTCGACCGCTTTCACTATGGAGATCCGGTGGATAATACAACCCGTTCCGTGCATTTAGTCGCCGGCATATTCGCGGGCGCATCTTACTATTTGACTCCGGGATTCGGCTTCAATGTGGAAGCGGGCGACGACATCACCATCCTTCAGTTGGGTATCGTCGCAAAAATTCGTTAACCTTCCACATTCAAAACCCTGTTAAACGCCCTTTCTGCCATCCATGGTCGCGCTCTTATTCGAAAATACACAGCAAGATCGGCCGGTGCGAATGGCATATGTTAGCGGCCTTGGTCATGTAAGCCTAAAAATCGCGATAATCGTATTGAATTTTACGAAATTTAGTTTTCACCTGTTGGGGAGCAATCTCATTTCTCAAACTGGGATGGTCAGGCAAGGTGCAGCGACATCCCGGATTTATTATATTTGAGTGGATTTCTCAAATCCATTGGACAATCTAGTATTGATCATTCAGGAAAAACAGGCCGAGCTTGATCGACTGGAGAGCCTTCGGAGCGTGCCGACTCGCGCCCGGCCGCTCTGGCGCTATCAGAGCATTTATTTTCGCCCACTTCCCATCGTAAAACTCCGTTCCCGGCTTCGGGAATCCCTCAACCCTAAGTACTCTCTACTAACTCCAGGTGAGTTAATCAATAAAAGCCGCATAAGCTCCCGCCAAATAATTGGCCAGCCCGAATCCCATCCGCATCTTTGTCCTGTCAAAGGCAAAACACCGTACCCGACGTCCTGAAAACACCGTACCCAATATCCTAAGTTAGCCGTATCCAATCTACTATGCAAAAACAACCCGTACCCTAACCGATGCCTTGGAAATCCTGTACCCCATGTTCGAAGCGATCCGCCCTTGCTTACTATCCAATGTCCTGAACCGTGTTTACCCTAACCCTGTAACCACCGATTCGCTTCCGCCCAGGCAGCCAACGCATCAAGCCCGCCAACCTTTGGCGGGTTTTTTTGTTACCTTCGATATTACCCATTGATTCGCAAGCTATCCTGTCCAGCACCCCAAAAGGATTGTCTATGGAATCATGCACGCCTTATCTGCTTTTAATCGACGACGATGCCGACGACCGACTGTTCTTCAACGCCGGGGTTGAACATGTTAGCCCAACGCTCATTGTAGAGGAATGCGCCGACGGCCAGGAGGGGCTGAGTTTTCTCGCGACCTGCCCGAGAGACCGCCTGCCCGCCCTGATCGTGATCGACTTTGAAATGCCCTTTCTCTCCGGCGCCGACGTGCTCCTCCATTTGGCGACGGTGCCAATGCTGGCAGCGATCCCGAAGGTCATCTGGAGCCATTCCTTGCGACATTTGCACCACTGCCGGGGATTCGGTGCCCGGGACTTCTTCGTAAAGCCAAGTTCGATGTCCGAAATGAACGCCCTGGCAGCCAGATTGCTGGAACTCATGCTACCGCACGACGTGTAGCGTACGGGTCGCACGGGCGAGCATTCCGGCAATCTTCAAACCTGGTATGCGACTTCCATTCAAACCCATACCCCTATTTGATCAATCCGATATCCCCGACCCGCCCGGGCAACCCAACACCCGGCCGAACCAACTATAGCCAACTCCCCAATAGTCGAGACAGCCAAGAGCTATAATGGCCTGCTCCGCGACATCTCTATCCTCGTTGTCGACGATAACCCCATCCATCAACAGATCGCCGCCCGCATCCTGGACATCGCCGGTGCCACCGTGACCATGGCCGCCAACGGCGAACAAGCCGTCATTGATATGATAGTTTAATTGTTTGGTTACTTCGATTCGGTAATCTCTTTGCGGTTTAATCGCGAGGGATAGCCCTCTACTTACTACGCTGGACACAAATTACTTCATTATCAATCATCTTACCCCCGTTAAAACACCCATTTTTTGTTATGGTAAACGACATTTGTGTTTTCACGAGGGGATTGAAAATAATAATGATCTACCTTACATCAAATTCCTTTTATGAGAATAAGCAACTCCTTGTCGGCCATGTTGCTGACTGCAATAACCACTACTCTATTGGGTGCTTGCAATAAGAGCCTTCCACCGGAAGGTTTTTTCAATCCGCTGATCGGCGGATGCCAGGTTGCTGCATTTCACAATTCACAATTCGATTATTTTTTCCCGACGCCGCCGCCCTACCTCTTCCAGAAATCATTCGACGCAACGGGCAAGGTCGTTACCGGTATCGATTGCTCCTTTTCGAATGACATACTGCCGTCGACCCTGTCATCTTTCACTCTGCACCTGAATGTGGTGCAACGGGGCTGGATGATATTGCTGATTAATAAACCCACCGGGATAAAAGGCGACATTCCCGATACGCTCGGCAGGATCTATCTCGACAGGGACGGCAGACCCGACAGCTGCGTGGGTGTCGGGCTCGATCCCTTTAATGCGGGGGCTTTGACGAAAGAACACTATTTTTATAAGAATGGCAGGCTCCTGGCGGTTAATGATATCGTTTATTATAACGCTGACTATTTCTTTGGTGGCACCGATACGATCTCTTACGATCGGTTTGGCAACCCTCTTTCATTTATGAATAATTCTTATCAGTACGACTACAGCCGTAGAGTAAAACAACAATACTACTCCGACGATTTCATGGAAGCCGACAGGGTATTCTATCTGCTGCAATACCTTGGGTTTTTTCCTGAGGTCACCAATCCGCCGAATGTCCGGACCCGTGCGGCTAACGTGGATGCTCCCGAGGGCGTTAATCTGAGCAATCTCCAGTTCGATTCCGAGGGCAAACTCATCAGCTATAGTTATTATACGGGAACCAATACCATAACCTGGAATTGTAATACGTTGAACTAGGCTCCGCAGACAGCCAAAAACCTGGCCGCAAAGTAGAAGAGCCATCGCTCCGGTGGTTTTTTTAATCAGGAGTGTGAAGGACAAATACCACACTTCTGACGGCAGAGACCGGATTATTGGCGGAAGCAGTGAGCGCCAGTCCATATACCAACCCTGGCGCTATATATACAGCAAGCAAAATAAAGTCACCAGCCCTGCTGAATAACAATATTAATAGTATGATAAAGACCAATAGTCCGCTGGAAAGGGCTGCTTTTGAAATGGTGGTCTTCAACTTTGGGGCTTATTATGGATGTAATTTATATAAAATTGGGAGACACTTAAAATTCAAGGCCGATTATCATGGCTAAGGTTAAGCCTGAAGAAATAGAAAAATACCTGGTTCGTTGGGATCTGGACGCAGAAGACAGCATAAAGGCATATTCTAATGATGACTTTGGCCAGGAAGATTGGCAGTTACTCGACTTCATGAGGAAATTGGGTTTACCTTATCCAATGGATGATAATGGCGCGCCTAAAGGGCCGACTTATAAAATTTAATAGTTGTGTGCTTATTGATGTTTTTTTCATATATGGGAGTAATGCTCATAAAGGTCGATTCTGCGAATCCAGAAAACCATAAGTGGGCGGTAAACGCCTCAAAATAAAAACGGTAAACAATTTAAAATTTGATCGGCCGGGAGTTATATTGCATTACCAAAACCCCATTATGCTAAAAACCCTGGCCCTGGTATCCTTTATCTTTATCTGCACTTTTGGTAAAGCCCAACGAAGAGAAAGTCCCGCTTTGCTAATTACCACGCACAACGACACGCTGAAAGTATGGGTCAGTGGCGGAGAATCCACGGGTGATATCCATTCCATCAGAATAAAAAAGGATTCTCTTGATAAGAAGCCAGAGTCTTGGCCTGCTTCAGCGGTCAGAAGTCTTGTCGTTGTCAACGGTCCTTATTATGTGGGGACGGCGCTCCTCCTCGACAAAACACCAGCCGATTTGGAAGTCAGCGGAACATTCGACTCCTCTTATCTTGCATTGGTTCAGGATACGGTGTTGCTCAAAGCGGAGTTTCTTGGCGAAAAGATCAGCCTGTTCAGCCTAATCGATCACACTAAATCCCATTTTTTTGTGCAAATGCGAGGCGGCTCTATCCTGGAATTATTCGATCGAAGGTACAAGTTGCTGAGGAATGGAGAGGCGGTTGAAACTGAAGATAAAACCTACCTGCATCAGCTTGAACAGCTAATGGCAGATTGCCCCGATGTCGCTACTAACCTGCTGGACGTTTCATATAACTCGGATGCATTGAAAAAGGCCGCTAGAGCCTACAATAATTGTGGACAGAGAGCTAAAACGGTGTACGAGACCGAGACTGCAAAAGGGAGACTTCAGATAGCACTGCTTGCTGGTCTGGGTTTTTCGGACATCAGTGTTCAATCAAGCCCGGGGAACCCATTAAACCTCTCCAATCCCGTCAAAACAAATTCCAGTTTTGCCGGAGGCGTCGGCTTTGATTACTTCTTCGGACGTACTGACAAGAAGTTTTCTATCGCCGGGGCGCTGCTGTATGATCATATTCAGGGCTCTGAAAGTCAATATAGGGAGTACGGGTCTCCGCAAGCCTATAGCCTTCAAACACTTACTATCGAATATACGGCCGTGCAGGTCGACGTCCTTTGCCGATACACGATCCCGCTACAAGGAAATTTGCGGCCTTTTATCGATGGTGGCTCCACTTTCTTTAGTGCGCTTAGCAAGAACAATACGGTCAGCGTGGACGAATTCTATGATAACGCTCATCACGTGAGCAATACAGACCCATTTAACGGTGGATTCAAAAGTTTTCAGGCCGGGCTGATAGCAGGCGCCGGTTTGCGCTATAAGAGATTGGGCCTGGAATACAAATTCGAATCGATATCCAATATCGGGTCATATGGGAATATAGGGGTTCGCGTCAATGCACAGCAATTGATGCTATTTTTCAATCTTAAAAATTGAGTAGGCGAACAACGCTTTTCCAGCGATCTTTAGTAAATCTGTTATAATCGGACACCGGTCTGTATCGAAATCGAACGGTCCTATCAGGCCCGTCCATTTAATGCGTTGACCCACAATTAACTATAAAACGGCATTTGATGTGCGCCGAATTGCAGATCCAACCGCACTTTCACTCCCTAACGCATAACTCATGTTGTCAAATTATTTCAAGGTCGCCTGGCGCAGCCTTTTCAAGAACAAACTTCACTCCCTGATCAACATCAGCGGGCTGGCCCTCGGGATGGCCGCGGCGGTCATCCTGCTGCTGAATATCCAATACGGGCTCAGCGTCGATCAGTTTCACGAAAAGAAAGCCCAGCTCTACGAAGCCTACAACAAAGGGATGGCCAACGGCGAGCTATCGGTCGGGAACAGCACCTCATCGCTTTTAGGACCGGCGCTCCACAGCTATCCGGAGATAAAAAGCGTAGCCAGGATAACGGGATCGGATATGCTATTTCGTTACGCGGATAAGAAAATAGAGGCCGGCGGCTTCTTTACGGACCCGGCTTTTTTATCCATGTTCAGTTTTCCGCTGTCCGGAGGAAGCACAGAATCGGCACTAAAAGATCCAAACGATATCGTAGTCACCCGGCAACTGGCAACAAAACTCTTTGGCAGTCAGGACCCCACCGGCAAAATCATTACGACACCCGCCGGCGACAATTTTACAGTCACCGGCGTGCTGCAGGACCCGCCAGTAAATAGCCAGTTCAAATTTGAATATCTATTGCCATATAGCTATTTGCACGATCCCGGTGCCTGGAACAACTGGAATACCAATACCTGGGTTGAATTGAAGCCTGGCGCAAACGTCGATGCCGTCAATCAAAAGATTGCTGGGATAATCGCCCGCAACTTCCCCGCCGAACGCTCGGCGTCCAAATCGACCATCTTTCTTTACCCCTTGACAAAGGTCTACCTGTATGGCAGGTTCGAAAACGGTCAGCCGGCCGGCGGCAACATCGATAGCCTGAGACTGATGGGCGGTCTGGCCGCCATTCTTCTCCTGATCGCCTGTATCAACTTTATGAATCTTAGCACGGCCCGCAGCGAAAAAAGGGGAAAGGAGGTGGGGGTAAGAAAAGTAGTGGGCGCCGCACGCTATTCGCTCATTCTCCAGTTCATCGGCGAATCTATTTTGATGACTACTTTGGCCGGATTTGTCGCGGTTACCCTGGTACAGATCGTTATTCCTTATTTTGATACACTTACGGGAACTCAGCTGGTCGTGCCCTGGAGCTCGGCTGCTTTTTGGTGCGCCGCTGGCGTATTTATTCTTTTTACCGGTGTATTGGCCGGCAGTTACCCGGCCTTTTATTTGTCTTCTTTCAAACCGGTCAGGGTATTAAAAGGGGTCCTGAAAAATGGTAACGCCCTGAGCTTCGGCGGAGCTGCTTCGTCACGCTCCCGCCTCGCTCGAAACCTTCGTGCCTCGGTTTCCCCGCGTAAAATATTGGTCGTGGTGCAATTCGTCTTCTCCATTTGTCTGATTAACCTCATCGTGATTTACCAAAAGCAGATTCACTACGAGTTGGACCGCGAAGTCGGCTTTTCCAAAGACAACCTGGTTTTTCATCCGATGACCGACGACCTCCGCCGCAACTATTCCGCCCTCAAAAATGAATTACTCAGCACCGGCACCGCGCTGTCCGTCGCCGAATCCAATACCCCGGTCACGCGTAACGCGGGAGCGGAATCCGGGCTGAAATGGGCGGGGATGGACCCCAAGATCAATCCCTGGTTCGTACTGATGATGGAGAACGGCGACTTTATCCGGACAAGCGGGTTGACATTAGTGGCGGGAAGGGACATCGATCTCGAAAAATATCCCGGAGATACGCTATCCTGCGTGATCAACGAGACCAGTGTAAAGGTGCTTGGATTCAAGAGCCCGATCGGCCAGATTATTCGGGACGTTGACGAACGCTGGAAGATCGTCGGTGTCGTAAAAGATTTTTTGATAGGTGATCCTAACCAGGCTTCCGAGCCGGTGTTGATCAAGGGCGCTGTAAACACCGGTTATATCAGCATTCGCACCGGCAGCGGCCGGCCATTTGTTGAAAACGCCCGGCAGGCCGACGCCATTATAAAGAAATACAATCCTAATTATATTACCGCGCTGCGGTTTGCAGACCTGGACTATGCCGCCAAATTCCAGCAGGCCCGCAACGCCGTAATGCTTGTCAATACCTTCGCCTTCATCGCTATCTTTGTCGCCTGCATGGGAATGCTTGGCCTTGCCACGTATATGGCCGAGAATAGGACCCGGGAGATCGGTATCCGCAAAGTTTTGGGCTCCAGCGTTGCTGCCATCGTTTCACTGCTGGCCCGGGAGTTTGTCCGGCTGATCCTGGTTTCCATCATTATCGCCTCGCCGCTGGCCTGGCTATTGATGCAATTCTTCCTGCATCATTTTACCTACCGGACCACACTGAATGGATGGGTATTGGTGATCTCGGCAGCTTTCGCGCTTTTGCTGGCGCTCGCTACCATCGCCTTTCAACTGATCCGCGCAGCGATGGCGAACCCGGTGAAGAGTTTGAGAACGGAATAGATCTGGTTCGGGTTGGATCGCTTTAAAATATTAAACCACCTGACTGTGCGCGATTGCAACAAAATAATATTTTTATGAAATATTTCTTTATTTTTTCTGTTCTTTATCTGCACCTTTTCTTTGCGGCTGCGCAGTCATCGCCTGGGCATATGGATTTCGAAACCTATGAGCCGAAATCAACGTTGGTAGTTCCACAACATCTGATCACCCACGCCAAATTTCCGTTCTTTGATGTTCATAATCATCAATGGGATGTTCCCAACCAGAATCTTCCCGAATTATTTTCCGAAATGGACAAACTCAATATGGCCGTAATGAATAATCTGAGCGGCAAAGGCTACAAACAATCGAGCGGGCGCAACGGAGACTTTGACGTGCAGAATAATGAATATCTGGTGAAGAGCCTCCAGCATATCGGCGAAACAAATGCAAAACGCCTAAAATTATTTACCAATATTTCATTCGTTGGGTTCGGCGATAAAGGATGGACAGAAAATGCGGTGAAGGAACTGGAGAAAGATGTGAAGTCAGGGGCATGCGGTTTGAAGATTTACAAGGATCTCGGTCTTGATTATAAAGATGAGAAGAACCAGTTTATTCGTGTTGATGACCCGAGGCTTGATGCCATTTGGGAAAAGTGCGCGGAACTCCATATTCCCGTGTTAATTCATTCGGCCGATCCAAAAAGCTTTTGGGACCCTGTTGATAAAAATAATGAACGCTGGCTCGAGGTAACTACACATCCGGACCGCAGTTATTATCAAAAGGGACTTCCATCCTGGGAAACATTGATCACAGAACAGCATAATGTTTTCAGAAAACATCCGCATACCATATTTATTGCCGCTCATTTTGGATGGCTTGCCAACAATCTCCGCGCGTTGGACAGTCTACTCAGCGAACTTCCGAATGTTTATGTTGAATTCGGAGCTATTATCGCAGAAATCGGAAGACAACCGGTGACGGCAAAAAAGTTTTTTGAAAAATACCAGGACAGGATCTTATTTGGCAAAGACAGTTGGGTGCCTTCTGAATACGCAACTTATTTTCGGGTTCTTGAAACTACGGATGAATATTTTCCTTATCATAAAAAGTATCATGCCTTTTGGAGAATGTATGGTCTTGGATTAAGCGATGACATTCTCAAAAAGATCTATTATCGGAATGCACTCAGAATAGTCCCGGGAATCGACAAAACGTTATTTCCAAATTAATGTTTACAAGCAAAATGGAGCCCTTCCAATGCCGAAGGTGCCCGTAAGTGTTTTTGCTTAGTAAATTGCGGCCATAGGGTAAGGCTGAATTTTGGTTGAGCCTCAAACGCTTTCGGGCGACAAATTTGGGAATTTACGGTGATAGCGTAAAGATGCATTAGCACTTTTACTTACTCATTCATATTAAATTTTCCCTTCCCGCCTAAAGTCGCCATCTTGTTCGTTTAAGGTCTAAGCCACAAAATGAATACCTCATTCCCTACGGTCGCCATCGCGGACGACCATGCCCTTTTCCGGCAGGCCGCTGCCACCGTTCTTTCCCAGTTGGGTTTCCAGGTAATCCTGGAAGCGACCGACGGCCTTGATTTGCTTAGTCTGCTATCCCATTACACACTGCTCCCGGATATCTCCGTCCTGGACATCGATATGCCGGGCATAGACGGTTACGAGACAGCCCGCCTCCTGAGGCGCGATTTTCCGAGCGTAAAGATAATTGCGCTTACCCAGTTTTATGATAGCGATAAGGAACGTTGTATCCTACAAGCCGGTGCGGAAAAAATGCTGACAAAAGGAAGCGACCCCGACGTTTGGAAAGACGCGATATTGGAAATGTTTTACACCCAACGGTAGGGCGGCCGAGCGCTGGTCTTCTGGCATTGGGTTTAATATCGGGGTTTACGCCGGTCAGCGAGTTGATGCTGTCTTAGAACACCTCAGACAGAAAACTTTGCGGTTCCAAGGAACTCTTCAAAGCGACGGTTGGCATCAAGCAGGGTGAGGATCCAATCCCCATTGGTCCAGAAGTCGGTGGCTCGGTCGTAGATCTGGGCGGCCGGGCGCTGGACCTTGTGAAACTTCCGGCGAAGGAAATAGTGGTTGTCCCAATCTGTCCGCCCCTCCTCGTAGTAGTGGATAAAGACGGCGTGGGTCTCGCGGAAGGTTCGGATGCGGTCGGTCTCCTCCCGGCGGAATTGCTCCATCATGGCGTTCCCGGCATCGGCGTTTATTTGGTATCGATAGAGCAGAAGATAATATTCGAGCAAGCCCGTGAATTTTGCTTTTTGGTTTCGGAAGAAATCGATCTCGGCGGGGTCATCGGGGAATCCGTTCACGCGGATATCCTCCTTGGCAAGCTGCCAGTAATCGGCCGCGATGCGGTAGCAGTGGTCGGTCGTTGTTGTACCCGTAGTTTCGTCGTCAAACCGGCTGATTGCCCGGATCATTTCTTCGTGTAGTTGCAGGATGGGTTCATTCATGGCTGTGCGGGTTGGATAAGCGGTTGAGCGGTTCTTTGGCGATTTTTCAGCCAAAATACCGATTTGCGGTTTTCCGTTGCCCCGTTAAAACACCCTTTTTTTGAGAATTTTACCAACAGTTCCTTTATCTTATTGGTCTGATGCTATCGCGGATCTCTCTGGCAGCGGGGAAAATGAAAATTAGGGTATATTTATGTCAAACACTGCTGCAATGAGTCACCCTTCTGTAAAAAAATTGGCCACTTATTTCGTTCTCGCCACCTTCTTCGGCTTGACCTGTAACGCGTCTGCCCAAACGATCACCGGCGATCAGATCAAGGCACAATTCATCAAGGATTGGCAACGGGCGAAAGCCTACACACTTGACTACCTCAGCACCATGCCGGCTGACAAATATTCCTTCAGGCCAGTCGACAGTATCCGCAGCTTCGCGGAGCAGATGCTGCACCTCGCCTGGGACAATGTCTTCTTGAATATGGTCGCCACTGGTAAAAAGATAGACTGGGTGCCCGGCCAAAAGTTCAACTGGCATGACGGGGAAAAAATCGATTGGCCCGATGGCTACATCGAAAAAAGCTCTTCCGCGCAGGGCAAGGATTCCGTCGTATATTATGTAAGTAAAAGCTACGACATTGCCATTCAGTATATAAAAGGACTGGATCCAAGCAAATATGGCGAGATCACGGGCATGCGCAATATCACAGATACCCGCTATGCGTGGCTGCTCAAGGCATTCGAGCACCAGACCCACCACCGCGGTCAGACCACGATCTATATTCGCCTGGTGGGCGTCAAGCCGCCAAACGAGAGATTGTTCTGAGCGCTTTTTAAAGTTTCAACAAATGCTAAGCTTGAAATTGATATTTATTCTTTTGGTTACTGTCGTGCCGGGTTTGTACGGTTCCGCCCAACCTTCCTTTAGTGACAGTATCTCCCAATCCCGTAACCGAATAACCCGTACGGCAATGATCACCCTGGGCAGTTGGGCTGCGGCGAACATAGGATCAGGTTTCATCATCGCTGCACGGAGTTCCGGAATTACAAAATATACCTGGCAGATGAATGGCTACTGGAACTTTATTAATCTGGGGCTGGCGGGGATGGGCTACCTCCGGGCAGTGAAGGAGTCCGGGAAGTCGATGACCCTGCTTGATAATTATGAAGCCCAAAACCGGCTCGAGAAGATTTACTATGTGAATTTCGGGCTGGACTTCGGATACATTGCAGCCGGATTGTATTTGCGACAAAAAGGGTCTGATGATGCCAATCTTCACATGTCAAATCAGCTCAGAGGATACGGAACCAGTATCATTATCCAGGGAGCCTTTTTGCTCCTGATGGACGGAGCAATGATCCTGCTACACTCGCGGAACACACGTCGAGTAAGCGCCAGGATGCACCTTGATGAAAGCAATTAGCGGCTAACTAGGCGCTTTGGTCTCTTAGTGCTTTGATCTCGTCATGAAAAGACTTCAATTCCTCCTTTTCATCCAGGACGATACTGGAAAGATATTCCGGCAAGTGTTCGCTGCCAAGAGCCGATTCATAGGCCTTTTGAGCGGCATCTTCTCCGAATTCGCAACTCGCTAAAATTGCATGCCTTCCATGCCCCGTGAACGTGGCTTTCAGCTCAAGCCAGGCCCGGTGGATGGAGCCACTCCCCGATGTTCCGGATGGAATACTCTCCTTTAACGTCTGCAATTCATTGCCCAGTATCATTTTGATCGAGCGGCTTTGATCGATGGCTTTAAGAAAGAGCATCCGTAGATCGGCATCTTCCGGCTTAAGCTCTTTAAGAGCCTTCTCATATCCCTCTATCCGGTCGTTGTTAATTTTTATAAGGTCTTCCAGGACGCCCGCAGTTTCTTTAGATTTTAGTGCTTCCATGTTGTATTTATTTGTGGGAATTGAAAAAACCATGCCATAGGTATCCAAAAGTTACTGAAATAAATTCGGTTCCAGAAGATTTAACCGGCTAATAAATTTAGTAATTTATAGAATATCGATATCCAGGTGAAAACCATTTGGTAATGAAGTTCCTTTTCACCCGTTGTCTTAAATCCCAATCTTTCATACAACTTCTTAGCACGGGCGTTGACTTTGAGAACTTGCAATTCAAGGCGCTTATTTGTTGATGCCTGGTCGATTAACCTCGAGATAACCGCAGTGCCGATATCACCTCCCTGAGCCGATGTGTCATTGTCCATTCGCGAATTTATTGAGACGGTTGAATTGCCCGACCTGAATCATTTATTCCAGGAGTGTAAAACGGGCTCGCCGGCCGAATATGCCGGTATCGAGCAGACCTTTTCCCCCCTTGCCCTGGACGAAATGACAAAATGGATCCTCTCGAAAGTGAAGTAGAATGCAAAAAGTAGCCTGTGCACGATTTAGGGATTTTATTATTATTTGATATTATCGAAGTAAGGCTGGGCTTCTGCCTTGTCTACTTTGAAAAGCCTCGGTTTGGGTGCCAGCGACCAGGGTAGTTCGCAGCGAAGGAAATATCGTTCGCCCGCTTTTATGTCAAACGTAACAGATGTCTCCTGTCTACCCACCCTGGCCACCAGGGTGGTTTCCCCTTCTTTGGACAAACGAACGATATAAGATGCCTTGTTGGACATTTCGCAAATGGGTTCATCGTTCAAAAAGATCGTAAAGCTTTCTCCGCCCATGACGAATTTACCCGGTCTGAAAACGTACACGAATGCCGACTTGCTGACGACTGAATCGAATGCCGCTTTTCGTATGGCCAGGAGGCTGTCGATCCTGGGATTGGTGATCACTCTCCTTTTCGCATCGGTTCGCTGCTTTATCCAAAGCGTATCTTTTAAAATGACCGGATTGGAGGCTTTATCCAGGGTGCTTTGAAAAGTATAATAGTCGTCCCGAACATCGAGAATCTGAAGAAGGAATCGATGTTTCTTTAGCTGGTCCTGGATTTGTTTGGGCTGATCCTCCATTCCGGAATTGTATTTTAAATAGTAAGCGCAATCGCTCACCCACTGAACGTCCCACAGCACAGTTGTATGCGTAACGGGATTGAACTCCTTTTGTACTTCACCATTGCGGGTGTAGGTAGAGCGGGAGCCGTCGGAGCGGGAAAAGAAGAAAAAAACACCGTTTTTCAGATCACTGCAACGCAGTGTCTGTGCTGAACCGGCTAACGGGCTCCACAAAAGGCAATAGAATAAAAACCGTTTGATTGGTTAAAGGTAGGAAATCTAAAACTGACCTTACCTCGTACTTGTATCCGATTATCTTTGTGCATCTTATCTTTGGGCGTCGGAATCGGTTGTTTATGAGTAAAGCCTGCTTGAATAGCTTTGTACGGATCGGGATGATAATAATCTCCTTATTTTTCTTAACGCAGGGTCATGGCCAACAACAGATTACCGGCAAAGTATTGGACAAAAATACCAAAGAACCGCTTGAACTGGCCGTGGTAAGCGATCCGCGAACAAAAGCAACCACACTCACCGATAAGGACGGAAAATTTGTTTTTAAGGGCCCCGCTCCCATTGATTCCCTGATGATATCGTTTATCGGGTATGCTCCTGAAATGGTAAAAGCCGACATCGGGCATGACCTGGGGGTCGAATTGCAAAAAAGCCAACTTGATCTGAAGGAAGTTGTCATTACCAGCCATACCAATAACCTGACCAGTTCCCGCACGCTCTCCAGTATCGACCTGAATATGTTGCCCATGAAATCAGCGCAGGACCTGCTTCGCCTTGTTCCGGGGTTATTTATTGCGCAGCACCAGGGAGGCGGCAAGGCAGAGCAGATCTTCCTCCGGGGTTTCGACGCCGACCACGGTACGGATGTCAATATTTCCGTTGACGGTGTCCCGGTCAACATGGTATCTCATGCCCATGGCCAGGGCTATGCCGACCTGCATTTTCTTATCCCCGAGACGGTTCAGGGTTATGACTTCGGGAAGGGGCCGTATTATACTTCCAAAGGCGATCTGTGCACGGCTGGGTACATAGCCTATGATACCAAAAATGTGCTTGAGAAGAATATGGTCAAGCTGGAGGGCGGTCAATTCGCCACCGGTCGCATTGTCGCGTTGGTTAATTTGCTGAACAGCAAGGCGAAGGATAAGGACCAAAGCGCCTATATTGCAGGGGATGGCCTGTATTCGAACGGCGGACCGTTCTTATTACCGGAGCATTTTTCACGGTATAATCTCTTTGGAAAATTCAACACCTGGATCAGTCCGGCCACCCGGCTGACCGTTACCGGCAGTACCTTGTATTCCCGCTGGCGGGCCTCTGGCGAAGTACCCAACCGGGCCGTGGCGGAAGGCTATATCCCGAGCCGCTGGGGCGCGCTGGATTCCGCGCAAGGCGGGTTCACTACCCGGACCAATGCCAACGTCAGGCTCGTAACGAACCTTGGCCGGAACAGCACTTGGGAAAATCAGGCCTATTTTACGCACTACGAATTCAGCCTGATCACCAATTTCACTTTCTTTTACTATTTCCCGACAACGGGTGATGAGTTCCGGCAGCATGAGGTAAGAGACATGGGCGGTTATACGACACAGATCTCAAGAAAGGACAATATCGGCAATACCAGCTTTACTTCCGTCGCGGGCGCCGGATTCCGCGATGATGAGGTCCATCCGAGCGGTCTGGATCATACGGAGAATGGTGCATTTCTTAGCTATCTGCAGCTAGGCAGGATCAATGAGTTGAATACAAATGCCTTTGTCGACGAAACCATCTCGACGGGAAAATGGCTCCTTAATGCCGGGTTACGGCTGGATTATTTCCATTTCAATTACCTCAACATGGCACCGGTACAGGATACGTTTGCCTCCAAGGTCTTCGCCGGCGCAAGCCCAACTGCCCGGAAAGCCATTCTAAACCCTAAGTTGAATATCCAATATACGCTGAGCCCGCAGGTCCAGCTCTATTTCAAATCCGGTAAAGGGTTTCACTCCAACGATGCCCGGGTGGTGATCGCCAATCAGGGCTACCAGGTCCTGCCTGCTGCTTACGGCGTCGACCTGGGCATAAACTGGAAGCCGGCGTCCCGCCTATTTATCAACGCGGCCCTCTGGTACTTATACTTGCAACAAGAATTCACTTTTGGGCAAGATCTCATTGATCAACCCGGCGGACCCGTTCAAGCAAGCGGAAAGACAACGCGGGAGGGCATCGATTTTTCTGTCCGCTATCAATTCAATGACTGGCTGTTTGCCAACATGAACCTGGACTTTGCCCGCCCCCGGTTTATCGATAGTGCGGCCGGCCACGACCATCTTCCGCTCGCGCCCACCTTTACCAGCACCGCCGGCCTGGATTTCAGAACCCATACCGGCTGGAACGGGGGCATCAGCTATCGGTATTTGCACAATAGAGCGGCCAATTCAACCTATTCCCTTACCGCTCTGGGATATTTCGTGACCGATATTACCGTGAATTATACCCGGCCAAAATATGAACTAGGGCTTGCTGTGGAAAATTTATTCAACACGCAATGGAACGAATCCCAGTTCGAATACGTGTCCCGGTTGAAATACGAGACCCTTCCCGTGGATGAAGTGAGCTATACACCGGGTGTTCCCTTCTTCGCAAAATTGAAGTTTTCGGTCTTCTTTTAGAAATCAAAATCCATCCTTGTTCCTGATGCGTACTTATTAAGTACAGCGCTGCTTTACCGGCTCATCTTCACTTAAGTATTTAGAATCCAACATTACTCATCCGGCCCGCCATTCTTAATCAATAAAACCAACTAAATGAAATCAAGCACGATTACAAAAAGGTGGGCACAATTCACCATTGTCGTTGCCTTCATTTCGGGTTTGTCGGTCCTGCTGATGTCTTCCAGCCATCGGGAAGCACCACTCATTGCCAACGATCCACTGGCCGACAACACCGATCTGTATGCCTTCCGAAGCCCGGATTTTCCGGACAAGATCACGATCATCGCCAATTACATTCCGGCCGAACTTCCGTTCGGCGGCCCTAACTATTACACGTTCGGGGACGACATCCGATATGAGATCCACGTAAAGAATAATATCAAGACGGCGACCGATGATATTATTTATCGTTTCACATTCAAACAGGAAAATGAAGATCCGACCACCTTCTTCAACATTCGCCTGGGTAAGCAAAACCTAAAAACGACGTATCGTTGCGAAAAAAGCACGGACGGCGGCGTTTCTTTTCAAACCATTGTTTCCAACGGGATGGTGCCCCCGAACAATATCGGCCCCCGATCCATCGGTTCCCCGGTCGGACTGAATGTGCCCGATTACAATACGCTGATCAATCAATCCATTACCCAGGCGAGTTCGGGTGAAAAAGTGTTTTGTGGTCCGGCCGACGATCCTTTCTTCGTAGACCTCGGCGGCGTATTCGATCTCGGTGATTTGCCCAGGCAAAATTCGGCCTCACGGGATGGACTCGGTCATTACAATGTCCATTGTATTTGTCTGCAGGTCGACATTTCCACGCTGCAAAAAGATCATAAACCGGTGACAAGGGCTGCAAATATCCTGGACCCGGACTTTGTGATCGGCGTTTGGGCGTCTGCCAGCAGAAGGAAAATCAATACACTCAAAGAGGTTGATGGGGAGCGTCGCCGGTTCGATAACGACGATGATTGGGTCCAGGTCTCGAGGCTGGGCATGCCGTTGACCAATGAAGTGGTTGTACCCATCGGCAAAAAGGATTATTGGAACACGTTGACTCCATATGAGGACCTTGCCAATATCAAGACGTTCGGGAATTCCTTTTACAATCCCGAATTGGCGCTTTATATGGATGACACGTATTTTGGGGCGGCGATCCCTGCTTTCACGCCCTTGCGCATCCAACGAAATTCACTGGGCGCGTTTGGGTTTGGAGACAATCAAAACGGGTTGTATGGATTGAAAGGCACTTCGGCGGTGGCAGGAACGGCGCTTGCCGACAATGAATTTGGCAATTTGTTGTTGCCGGCCCCGAATTCACCGCGCTCCGTCGACCTTTGGCCGATCTTTAATACGGGGGTGCCGAACCTGAGACCGTATCAGCTGGCCACCGGGAAAAACGGTAATCCATTGGCCGCGGGCAAACCATTCATCAACAATTTCCTTCCGACCGGCGGCGATATGCTTCGGCTGAACATGGCCGTGCCGCCTACTCCAAGGAGTGATCCGAATTTCAGCGCGCTTGGCCTGGTACAAGCCGCGGTCCTCGGTTTAACCGACACGAATTACAACAAGAATAAGTCCATCCAGTTCATCCCGAATATGGACGGCTTCCCGAATGGACGAAGGCTGGAAGACGACGTAACAAGAATTGAATTGCAGGCGGTAAGCGGTGTTGTGTTGGCGGCGATCGGGCTGTGGTACGACGATTTCGATGGCAAGGGCAGTCCGGTGACCCCCGATCTCCTGAATGTGCTTACCTATAGCACCGGGGTCGATCACAACGACACCACCTTCAAAGCGTCATTCCCTTACGTTCAAACACCCTGGAGAGGGACGGCGGTTCAATAAACACCTTTCCCAAAAATTAAATCAAATCAAGTATGAAACGTAAACTATATGCATCCATCCTGCTGGTCGCCATGCTGGTCAATACGTTCCCGGTCTGGGCCTCCAGCCACCGGGAAGCGCCGCTGATCTCGAATGACCCGTTGGCGGATAACACCGACCTGTACGCATTCAGAAGTCCGGACAATCCGGATAAGATCACGATCATCGCTAACTATGTGCCGATGCAATTGCCGCAGGGTGGCCCAAACTACTATTCATTCGGTGAAAATATCCGGTATGAAATTCACATCGACAACAACATCGCCACTCCCGGCGATGATATCGTTTACCGGTTCACTTTTCATAAGACAAATGAGGACCCGACGACTTTTTTCAACATCCGGCTCGGAAAGCAAAACCTGAAAACCACGTATGACCTGGAGAGAAGCATGGACGGCGGCGGACGCTGGGAAAAGATCGTTACCGATGGCCTGGTGCCTCCGCCCAATATCGGGCCCCGGTCCATCAGTTCTCCGGTAGGGTTGAACGTAGCCGATTATAACACGCTGATCGCGCAGGCAATTACCACGGCAAACACCGGTGAAAAAGTATTCTGCGGCACGGCGGATGACCCCTTCTTTGTAGACTTGGGTGGCGTATTCGATCTGGGCGACGCACCGCGCACAACCGGTACTGTCCCCAGCGATGGCTTGAAATGCAAAAATGTTTCTGCCATTGCCTTACAAATCGATATCTCCACGTTGCAAAAGGATCACAAACCGGTTTCGGCGGCAAAGAACATCCTCGACCCCGATTATGTCATCGGCGTTTGGGCTTCGGCGAGCCGCCAAAAAATAAAGACCCTCATCAAACCGGCAAGCCCGGACAAATCGGCAGAATCCTTCTCCGGCGAATGGGTTCAGGTTTCCCGGCTCGGCATGCCACTGACAAATGAAGTCATAACACCCATCGGCAAGAAGGACTTGTGGAATTCGCTGACCCCGTATGAGGACCTTGCCCACATCAAGACGTTTGGCAATTTCTTTTACAATCCCGAACTGGCGCTGTATATGGACAATACCTTCTTCGGTGCGGCAATTCCTGCGTTGACCCCGCTTCGCATCCAGCGAAATTCGTTGGGCGCGTTTGGATTCGGCGATGAACAAAACGGGTTGTACGGGTTGAAAGGCAGTCCGGCCGTTGCGGGTACGGCATTGGATGACGCGGTATTCGGCAAATTGCTGTTGCCGGCTCCAAATTCTCCGCGCTCGGTTGACCTCTGGCCCATTTTCAACACAGGAGTACCCAATCTGAACCCGTATCAGTTGGCGACTGGAAAAAATGGCAACCCTTTGGCAGCGGGTAAGCCTTTTATCAACAATTTCCTTCCGACGGGCGGAGATATGCTTCGGCTGAATATGGCCGTTCCTCCCACGCCGAGAAACGACCCGAATTTCAGTGCGCTCGGCCTTGTTCAGGCGGCCGTCCTTGGGCTGACCGATTCCAATTACAATGCGAGTACAGCGCTTCAATTCATCCCCAACATGGATGGCTTTCCAAACGGGAGAAGGCTGGAAGACGATGTTACCCGGATCGAATTACAGGCAGTAAGCGGAGTAGTGCTTGCAGCCATCGGGCTTTGGTATGACGATTTCAGCGGCAAGGGCAGTCCGGTGACCCCCGATCTGTTGAACGTCCTCACCTATAGCACCGGGGTTAATCACAACGACACGACCTTCAAAACTTCCTTTCCGTATGTTCAGACCCCCTGGTCCGGGTTAAGCGCCTGCTGTGGATTGGCAGTAACTCCCACACCCGCCCCGACCCAGACTACGCCAACGATGGTGACAGACGACACGAAATCGACCGAGCTGGGTTTAGCTGCCCCGGCGGTCTTTTTGACCGCGTATCCTAACCCTTTTGTCGACAACAATACCATCCGGTACCATGTTGAGTCGACCTCAGCGGTCATGATTGCGATTTACGATCTGAAAGGCGATCTGGTCAAAGTACTTGTCAACCAAACGCAAGAGCCGGGTGTCTACTCTGTTCAGTGGATTCCGGGGAAGATTGCCAGCGGAACCTATTTTGTCCGGGCGATCACAAACGGGGTTCCAAGACAATCCATTAGCCTGATCAAGAATTAAAAGAATGATATCCAAAATGTCCCGCACATAGTGATCGTGCGGGACATTCCAAACAAACGTTATGAAAAAGAAATATTTCTACATCATTTTCCTGGTTTTTATCGGTTTCTGCCTTGGCGCTATTTTTTTGAAGTATGAGAAAAGCGAAACGACATCCTACCATCTTTTGGACAGGAAGGGCGCGGTTGGAGACAACCGGGAATGGCAGCTGACGCGCAATTATGCCGCATCGCTTTTACAGTCGCTCAAAAAAAATCCCTCCGATGTCAAATCATCGCTCGGCCTTGTCGCCATCTTTATCCAGGAAGCCCGGGTATCGGGGAACTATGTTTATTACGACAAAGCAGCCATGAAATACGTGAACGACGTCCTGAGAAGCGATTCGACAAATTTCGACGCGCTCACATTCAAAGCGCTGATCTATCTTTCCCAACATCATTTCGCGGATGGGCTTTCGATCGCTGAGAAGGCAAGAACGATCAATCCGTATAATGCATTCATTTACGGCATGGTCGTAGATGGTAACGTAGAAATGGGCAACTATGATTCAGCGGTCGCCAATTCGGACAGAATGGTTTCCATTCGCCCCGATCTCCGGTCGTATTCGCGTATTTCCTATCTCCGGGAAATCTACGGGGATTATCCCGGCGCTATTGAAGCCATGAAAATGGCACTGGCCGCCGGGGCGCCCGGCGATGAAGGGACGGAGTGGACAAGGGTCCAATTGGGTCGTTTGTATGAAAACACGGGAGACCTGGTCAGCGCAAGGATGCATTATACGATCGCCATAAACGAACGGCCGGGATATGCCTACGCATTGGCAGGGCTTGCACGGATTGCGCTTTCGTCGAAAGATTATGCCACGGCGATTTCGTATTATGAGCAGGCGAATGCGGCTGTGACGGATTATTCGGTTAAAGAGGAATTGGCAGAAGCCTATAAGCTATCCGGGCAAGCCGAAAAAGCGGATTTTGTTTCGAAGCAGGTGATCGAAAGCATGAATAAAGATGCACAAAGCGGCCGGAATGACGAGAACATCGGACACTATGCGGACCGGGAACTGGCTTATGCCTATCTGAAGATAAATAATTTTGACAAGGCGCTCGAGCATGCGCTGCTGGAATACAACCGGCGGCCGGAGAACATCGATGTTAACGAAACGGTCGCCTGGGTTTATTATTGTAAGGGCGAATATGCAAAGGCGCTGCCTTATTTAAAAGTGGCGCTGAAAACAAACAGCAGGAATCCGACGCTGCTTTGTCATGCGGGGTTGATCTATGAGAAAGCGGGGGAGAGCACGCAGGCGAAGGATGACTTGCGGGCTGCTCTTCAATCCAACCCAAATATTCCGGAGGAACTTAAAAAGGAAAGCGCCAATGTACTTCAAACACTGTAAAACCCTTCTGCTGCTGTGCGCATTCGCATGTGCGGTAAACCCCGTTTCCGCGCATACCATTAACTATGCACTGGAAAACGCGCCGACACAGCATGTCGTATGGTATTATCTTCAGCTGGGTGTCCGGCATATCATCCCCGATGGTTTCGACCACATCCTTTTCGTTGTGAGCCTTTGCCTCCTGTCTACAAAAATCAAGACCATCCTTTGGCAGGCGACTGCGTTCACGGTGGCGCATTCCATTACGCTGGCGCTAAGTATGAAAGGCATTCTCCTGGCGCCCGGCGCCGTGGTGGAACCGATCATCTCGTTATCCATACTTTTTGTGGCGGTCGAAAATATATTGCTGACGCGGTTAAAACCGTGGCGGGTCGGAATCGTTTTTTTATTCGGCCTGATTCATGGGATGGGTTTTGCCAGTTCGTTAAATGAGATCGGTCTGCCCAGGAATCAATTCTATACCTCTATTCTTTCCTTCAATGGCGGGGTAGAGATCGGGCAGATCGCCATTATCTCCGTTACCTTTCTTTTGTTGATCGTTCCGATGGGCCGAAAACCCTGGTATCGGGGAAGGGCGGTTTATCCCCTTTCCGCAGCGATAGGGTGTATCGCGGCTTTTTGGACCATTCAGCGGGTATTTTTTACCTAACGATTGAGGTCTTCCATCTTCTTCTTGAGACTGGAGAACGTCTCGAGGGGCGCTTTGGCGACAAAGCTGTTCAGGATCCAGGCCGGAATGGAACCGCCGGGGTCGATCTGGAGGATATATTGCAGATGGATCTTGCGGGCCGATTGGGTAGTGACGGTCCAGGAACCCCTCGACATGGGGACGCGGACAAAATCTTTTTTCTCGGGCTGATAGTCTTTCATCCCGACCGAGACGACATTCATGCTATGGTTGGCGGGATTCAAGGTGATCTTCAAATCGGCGTAGTAGTCGCGATTGGTGGCGGGCCAGGGCGTTCCGACCTCCGCGTAGTAAATGAACTCATTTTCGCCTACCTTCTTGATCATCGTGGCCGTACGGGTCGAATACACCCATCCGGAATATCCGTTGACGTCGCGGAGGACGGCGGCCAACTGTTCGACCGTGCCGGTAAGGTCCATGTCTACCCGAATGTCATTGACCTTGGAGTAGTCGGAAGGCCGGCTGTAGATATTGATGCCGTCCTTCTCCCTTTTCAGGGTCCAGTCATTTTTGTCGGACGCCGGAACGAAGGTCGGCAGGTACAATAAACAGATAAAAAAGGCCTTCATGTATTTCAATATACGAATAAAATCCCGTGAATCTAAAACTCAATTTTTCTCCAGGTTATCCACATCGGACGCGGTGTTTTGGGGGCGTGGAGAACGGCGGCCCGGGGGGCAACAAAAAACCCGCCGGTTTGCGGCGGGTTAATTCATTCACGACAGATCATTTCGGCTTCCCATTCAGGGCATTGGATTGACTATACGCAAAGATGCTTCAGGAAAGCCAAATCTTCCAGGGATACGCCCGGCAATTGCCCGTCTTGATCGGTAAACTTAGCGGAGATTAGGCACAAACACCTAGAAGAACGTAAAATTCCCCAGTGAAATCGTAAATATACGATGGTTGGCCGGTCCGGTCGATCTGGAGCTAGTCCATGCGGGCGATCATGCGGAGGGCGTCCGGCAGCTGGGATACGGGTGTATCGAGAACGAGCGTCAATTTTCCCGAAAGTGGGGAAGTACAAGCCTCGTGCCAATGATTTTTTTGTCTTACAATAAGTATGACGTATCTTCATAGTCTACGATCAGGCCGTCGCTAAATTCTTCGTCTCACGGCAATATCCTTCCAAGAGCAGCATATTCATTCATGCAATTTTATTTATGAAGTTGTTGGGTATCGCCGCTATCGTCCTGCTCTCCGTTTCCTGCAAAAAAAACAGTGATGGCCCCTTTGTCGCGCCCCAGGCCTTGGCGGCGTCCGACATTGGCTTGAATTATTTCGTAGCCGACTGGAGCAAGATCGGGCCTGCGGCAAGCTATAACCTTTTTATTGCCAGCGATACGGATTTCACCCAGCTGCTCGCAGGCTTTAACCCGGCTTCCGTAAGAGACATTAAGCAGACGGTTACTGGGCTTTCCGCTACGTCCCGGTATTTCTACCGGCTGCAGGCGGTGAACTCCGCCGGTGCAGTGACTCCCTATTCGAATACGGTAACCGTCACCACCGCGGACACGTTGGATGACCACTTTGTTTACATCGGGAGCGGGGATGAGAATTTCTATTGTTTCCTTGCGCTAACGGGGACCAAGGTTTGGTCTTTCCCCACCAAAGGCGATATCGAATCTACTCCCACGATGGTTGGCGGCTCAATCTATATCGGCAGCTCGGATCAGCGGTTGTATTCGCTCGATCCGTTCACGGGAACCAGGAAATGGAATGCCCTCGCGCAAGGTGCGGTACTGACGAGCCCGGCCTATTCCGACGGAGCAGTCTTTTTTGCGAGTTATGCCGGCTATATCATCCGGGCGGATACGGCCAACGGCCACGAAGATTGGAACGTGGAGTTGAATGGAAGCAAGCAGCTGTTGTTCTCCAGTCCGACCGTCGTTAACGGGCTGCTTTATGTCGGTGGCCAGGACCACAACCTCTATGCGCTGGATCCGCAGACCGGTACCCGGGTATGGGCAGCGCCTGCGGATGATACGATCAATTCAAGCCCCGCGGTCAGCAACGGGGTTGTGTTTGCGGGCTGCAGCGACTGGCATATGTACGCATTTAACGCGGCGAACGGTGCGCTGATCTGGAGGAACTCTACGGGTGACAGTATCCTGTCGTCGCCGACCGTGGCCGGAGGCATCGTCTATGTCGGCAGTTTTGATAACGGGGTCTACGCATTCGATGCGCTGAATGGAAACAGATTTTGGAGAGCGCCAACGAACGGCCGCGTGCAGTCGAGTCCGGCGGTTGCGGGCGGCGTGGTCTACGCGGGCAGCTTCGATGGCCATGTTTATGCTTTCGATGCGCAGACCGGCGCGCAGCTTTGGAGCACTGCGACCGGCGACCGCGTTTTGTCGAGTCCGGTCGTTGGCAATAGCGCTGTCTACGTGGGATCGGGCGACCATAACCTGTATGCGCTCGATATCAAAACCGGCGCTATTCGGTGGATGGCGCCGACCGGCGGTCCGATCCGTATGGCGTCGCCGCTGGTATACACCTACCAGGGTGATATCCTGCGGGCGGGTGTCAGCGGCGACCAGCAGTAAGGTGGGGCGACCGGCAATCGCGTGGGATCGCAAAAAAGATTGTTGATATCCGAATAGAATAATAAATTGGGGGAATGAAAAAAGTCCCCTGCTTGCCGTTTGTGGCGATTATTGCCGCCCTATCCGCCTGTCATTCCTCTACTTCTTCTGATTCTTGGCCGGCGTACGGAGGTAATAAGAATATGAACCACTATTCCGCGTTAGCCGGGATCGACACTGCCAACGTCGCCGGTCTGCACCAGGTCTGGACGTATCATTGCGGCGATGTGGACAGCAATTCCCAAATTCAGGTCAATCCGATCATCATCGGCAAAACATTGTATGGCGTATCACCGCGGTTGAAGCTGTTTGCCCTCGACGCTGCAAGCGGAGAATTGAAATGGACATGGGATCCCGCGCGGTTTACGCCGGTCCGAAATTGGTCGATGAACGTTTGCCGGGGGATGGCTTATTACCGGGGGAGTGAAGAAGATCAGCGGCTATTTTATTCGGCGGGATCATTTTTGTATTGTCTCGATGCGGCGAAGGGAAAGCTGATCGATTCCTTCGGCGAACATGGCCGGATCGATCTTCATCACGACCTGGGCCGCGATGTCAGCGATTTGTATATTGCCGGTACGACGCCGGGGGTGATTTATAAAGACATGCTGATCATTGGTGACCGGGTGGCGGAAGAGGCCGATGCCGCACCCGGCCATATCCGCGCTTATGATGTCCATACCGGGCGGCTCCGGTGGATCTTTCATACGATCCCCTATCCGGGTGAAGCCGGTTATGAGTCCTGGGTAGATACGGCGGCTTACCGGCATATCGGCGGCGCAAATGCCTGGTCGGGGTTGTCGCTGGATGAGGAGCGCGGGATCGTTTATGCGCCCATCGGGTCAGCCAGCTTCGACTTCTATGGCGGGCGGCGGCTGGGGAATGATCTTTTCGCGAATTGTGTGGTGGCGCTGGATGCCTCTACCGGCAAGCGCATCTGGCATTTTCAAACGGTCCATCATGATCTTTGGGATCGGGATGTGCCGACACCGCCGGTGCTTGTTACGATAAAAAAAGACGGTCGGACCATTCCCGCGGTGGCACAAGGAACGAAGTCGGGGTACATTTTTTTATTGGACAGGACCACGGGTCAGCCAATTTACCCGGTGGTGGAGCGGCGCGTCCCGGACAGCAGCGAGTTGGCGGGCGAGCGGCTTTCACCGACCCAACCCTTTCCAACCGTACTCCCACCCATCGCGCGACAGACCTTGACGGAGGCCGACCTCAACCGCCTCGTACCGGATTCTTCTTACCAGGATATCAGGAAAAGATTGGCGGGCTATCACAATGGGTGGTACGCTCCACCCAGCCGGGAGGGTACGGTGATCTATCCGGGATATGACGGCGGGGCGGAATGGAGCGGTCCGTCATACGATCCCGAGACCGGTTTGTTCTATGTCAATGCCAATGAAATGCCGTGGATCCTGACAATGGTCGATGTGGCGCCGCCGCCGCCGGTAACGGGGACAACAACGATCGGTCAGGCCGCGCGGGCGTTGTACAGCAGCAATTGCATGACTTGTCATGGCCCGCGACGGCAAGGCGGCGGGAACTATCCCTCGCTGATCGGCGCGAATAAAAAATTTACCGATGATCAGTTGCTTACGCTGCTGGCGAACGGGCGAAGAATGATGCCGGCGTTCAAACAGCTCAGTCCGGCCGAACGGCAGGCGCTGGCTGCGTTTATCCTCGATCAGGCCGACCGGCAAAAACGACCGTTTGTCGATAGCGGCGCGAAACCGAACGATCCTTATTTCCACCTTCCGTACACCTGCACCGGCTATAACAAGTTCCTCACCAAAGAGGGATATCCCGCGACGATGCCGCCCTGGGGCACGCTAACGGCTGTCGATCTCAATCAGGCAAAGATCGTGTGGCGGGATACGCTGGGCGACTATCCGGAACTAAAAGCCAGGGGGATCCACAGCGGTACGGAAAACTACGGCGGGTCAGTGGTGACAGCCGGCGGCTTGTTGTTTATCGCCGCAACGAGTGATGCCAAATTCCGGGCCTTCAACAAACGGACGGGCCGGCTCCTGTGGGAGACCGACCTTCCCGCGGCCGGTTTTGCCACTCCCGCCGTCTATGCGGTGGATGGGCGCGAGTATGTGGTGATCGCGTGCGGCGGCGGGAAGCTTCATAAGAAGTCGGGGGATGCCTATGTCGCATTTGCCTTGTAATTTTAAACGGTTAAAGTATGGATATGAGCGCCAATTACTACCTGAAAATCGGGGCTTTTTGCCTCCTCGGTTTCCTGATGGCCTGCAATAATTCTTCTCCGCAGGGCGATACGAAGACAGGGATAGCGGATTCGGTGATGACGTCAAGTGTATTGAGGGAGCAAACGATTTCTGTGCGTGTTGACGGCGATACGCTCATTTGTTATGTCGCGTACAATGACTCGATCAAAGGAAAGCGGCCGGCGGTATTGGTGCTCCCTGAATGGTGGGGGCTGAATGAGTATGCCCGGAGGCGGGCCCGGATGCTGGCGCAGCTCGGCTATGTAGGAATGGCGGTAGATCTCTATGGGAACGGCAGGGTAGCGGACAGCCCCTCGACGGCCATGGTTTATACTGCGCCGTTCTATAAGGACCCGAAAAAAGCGAAGCTGCGGATCGACTCGGCCATTGCGCGGCTGAAAACGCTCGACGTGGTGGACCCCAATAATATCGGTGCGATCGGCTATTGTTTCGGGGGTGGGGTGGTGCTTAATGTCGCGCGGCTTGGCGATGACCTGAAGGGGGTTGTTAGCTTCCACGGGACCCTGATCGGGGCACCTGCCCGAAAGGACCTGCTTCGAACGAAGATCCTGGTTTGTCATGGCAACGCCGATCAGTACGTAACGGCAAAAGACGTAGCGCAATTCAAAAAGCAAATGGATTCGATCGGCGCTTCCTATACCTTCATCGGCTACGACAGCGCGATGCATGCGTTCAGCAATCCCGATGCTACAGCGATCGGTCAAAAGTGGAAAGTGGCAACCGCCTATAATGCCAGGGCGGATACGGCTTCCTGGAATGCGATGAAGGATTTCTTCGCTACGCTATTCAGGTAAAGGGCTGGGCTAGGGGTTGGTCGGGCATGCGATTTGTACAGGAATGGATATGGATGGTATGGATTGGTACAAAGATGCGATCATCTACGAATTGCATATAAAGGCGTTCTGTGACGGAGATGCAGATGGGGTCGGGGACTTTCAAGGGCTGTTGCAAAAGCTGGACTATTTGCAGGATCTGGGCGTAACGGCGATCTGGCTCCTGCCTTTCTATCCGTCGCCGCTGAAGGATGACGGCTATGACATCGCCGATTACTATCAAATCAATCCCGCCTACGGGGATATCTCCCAGTTCCGTCATTTCCTGAAAGAAGCGCACAAGCGAAACCTGAAGGTCATCACCGAACTCGTGATCAATCACACTTCCGATACGCACGCCTGGTTCCGGCGGGCCCGGGAGGCGCCGAAAGGATCAAAGGAGAGGGCGTTCTACGTCTGGACGGACAACCCGGAGCAGTATAAGGATGTGCGGATCATCTTCCAGGATTTCGAGCATTCCAATTGGACCTGGGATGCAGTGGCCGGTCAATACTACTGGCACCGGTTCTTTCATCATCAACCCGATCTCAACTATGATAACCCGCTGGTGCAGGAGGAGGTCTTCCGGATCATCGATTATTGGTGCCGGATGGGCGTGGACGGGTTCCGGCTGGATGCTGTTCCCTACCTGTTCGAGCGGGAAGGGACAAATGGGGAAAACCTGCCGGAGACGCATGCCTTCCTGAAAGGGTTGCGGAAGCACCTGGATGAAAAATTCCCAGGAACGGTACTGTTGGCGGAAGCCAATATGTGGCCGGAAGAATCGGCCTCCTATTTCGGGAATGGAGATGAGTGTCAAATGAACTATCACTTCCCCGTGATGCCGCGGATGTTCATGGCCTTGCAGATGGAGGACCATTACCCGATCACGGATATTTTCGAGCAGACTCCGGCGATCCCGTCTTCCTGCCAGTGGGCGATTTTCCTGCGTAATCATGATGAGCTGACGTTGGAAATGGTTACGGATGAAGAGCGCGATTATATGTACAAGGTGTATGCGCGCGACCCGAAGGCAAGGATCAATCTCGGCATCCGGCACCGGCTGGCGCCCTTGCTCGACAACAACCGGAGAAAGATCGAGCTGATGAACTCGCTGCTGTTCGCATTACCGGGCACCCCGGTCATCTATTATGGTGACGAGATCGGCATGGGGGACAATTTCTATCTGGGGGATCGGGATGGGGTCCGGACTCCGATGCAATGGTCCCCTGACCGGAACGCGGGCTTTTCCACGGCCAACCCGCAGAAATTGTACCTGCCGCTTATCCTCGACCCCGAGTATCATTATGAATCGGTCAATGTGGAGACACAGCGCAGCAATACCTCTTCGCTCTTCTGGTTCATGAAACGGCTTATCGCCGTTCGGAAGAAATTCAAGACATTCGGGCGGGGCGATCTCCGCTTCCTCAATGTGGAAAACCCAAAAGTGCTGGCATTTACCCGGTCATTCGAGGAGGAGACGTTGCTGATTGTGATCAATCTGTCCAAGTTCTCCCAGGCGGCGGAGGTGGACTTGCAGGGGTATAAGGGTTACGTGCCAGTTGATGTCTTCAGCAAGAACCGGTTCCCGGTTATAAGAGAAGACGGCGTCTATTTCTTTACGCTGGCGCCGCATAGTTATCAGTGGTTTTCGCTGGAGAAGGCGCATCCGGAGATGGATGAAGAGAAACCATTGCCGCTTATGCTTCTCCGGCGGTGGGAAGGATTGCTCGAAGGGCCTTCCCGGAAGCAACTGGAGAACGCGGTCCTGCCCAGGTATCTGGCAAGGGCAAAGTGGTTTATTCCCCGTGAGCGAAATACGTACCAGGTGACGGTGGTCGATTTTATCAAAAGCCCATATAACGATCCGGCCGCGCATCCGGTGTTCTGGTTATTGCTGGAAATCGTCGGAGATGACGGGATACCGCGACTTTATCAATTGCCGGTCTGTCTGATCGGTGAGGAAGCCGCCAAAAAATTAGCCGAAACCTTCCCGGAGGCCTTGATCGCACAGATCCGGTCGGAGGATGGCGATGGGGTGCTGGCAGATGCATTCTATACCGTGGAGTGGCAGGTTGCACTGCTCGAACGGCTGGCTGCGCACAAGCCCGGTCATTCGGCGACGGCGCATGTCGAATTCGACGGGAACGGTCGGGTAAAAAGATATTTGCAGGAAGCGGCGACCGTGGTTCCGAAAATCCATACATCGGATCTGTATAACACCTCGATCGCGTTCGACAATAGCCTGTTCCTGAAGTTTTATCGCCAGGTTGAGCGCGCCGTCAACCCGGACCTGGAGATAACCCGGTATCTGTCCAAAGAAGGAGGTTTCGCGTTTTTGCCCGCCTTCATCGGATCGATCGA
The DNA here is from genome assembly GCA_963846405.1 of uncultured Chitinophagaceae bacterium. Lineage (GTDB taxonomy): Bacteria > Bacteroidota > Bacteroidia > Chitinophagales > Chitinophagaceae > Puia. The sequence goes on from CAWJVU010000006.1 coordinate 61,674, forward strand.
GTGGAAAGACAAGACGCGTTGTGTCGTGCTGGGTATGTTACAGGAAATGATCGAGAATCACGGGGATGGGTATAGCTATTTCCGGGAGCGGATTTCGAATTATATCGAGCGGATCATCTCAGGAGAGAAAAAAGAGCCTGTCCAGCCAGAGCGACTTGGAACGCTGGCGGAACCGATGGCCTTTGAGGAATTGTCCGAGGCAACGCAATTGTTGCTTGGCGCACATACCGCCGATCAGGCCCGGGTGATCGGTCATCGTACCGCAGAGATGCACCTGGCGTTGGCCTGCGCAACGGGAAAGGATTTCAAACCGGAACCCTTTTCGCTTCATTATCAGCGGTCGCTATTCTCGTCGATGCAGTCGCTGGTGCGCGAGACGTATCAGAACCTTGGTCGCAACGCAGCGAGTTTGCCGGCCGAATTCCGGGATCGGGTCGCGAGGATGCAAGCTTATCGACCAGAGCTCATGGCTACCTTAAAGAAAATCTATTCCAAAAAGCTCGATACGGTCAAGATCCGCATCCACGGCAATTATGGTCTTAAGCAAATACTCCTGACCGGGAAAGATATTGCGATCAACGATTTCAGCGGTGATCCGGGGCTTAGCTTCAGCGAGCGCCGATTGCGACGTTCACCGTTTGTCGATCTGTCTTCGATGGTCGCGTCGATCCATGTGGTGGCTTTTGACGGGTTTCTTTTAAATCAGCAGTTGGACGAAAAGGAGGTCCGGCGGTTGCTGCCCATGGCCGGGCTGTGGGCCCACTACGTCTGCGGGTTCTTCATTCGGGCGTACAAAGAGCGGGCAAAGGGGTCGATGTTGTTGCCTGCGCAGGAAGGGGATTTCGAACTCCTATTGCAATACTTTCTTGTTCAGAAGGCGATCACTATTTTCAACGGCTGTCTCAAGCGGGATCCGCAGCGGCTGATGATCCCGGTTACGATGTTGCGGTCCGTGCTCCGGACGCAGCCGGATACGATGACGCCGATGCCCGCAGCGGGCGGCACACCGTCGGCCGTCACACCGTCGATGGTGTCCTGACATGTCCGTCAAAAAATCTACAGTGTCCGTCAAAAAAGCGAACCTTGAATAATGGTCGGCGGATTCCGGATGACGGTAACTGGCTGCCTGATGGGTGCGGCGATCGGGTCGCCGGTGCCTGCCCGTCCGCGATAAATCCCGTCGATTGCATACAACTCTGTCTCCTGGTCGCGCGAGGCGATCAGGATCCGGGTCCCTTGTGATTCCTTTTCAAACAGGGCCTGTACAAGTTCGGGCCGGTTATTATCCCTCGACAGGTGGGAGAGAAAGAGATGGCTCATGAACGCGGGACGGTGGCGCACGAAGAGATCGAGGGCCTGGCGGTTGGAAAGATGGCCGAAGCCGCCGCGGATGCGGTTCTTTAGAAAATGGGGATAGCGGCCATTGTCCAGCATCCATTCATCGTAGTTTGCTTCCAGAAAAGCAGCATGGCACTGGCGAAAATGATGGATCAATTGCTCGCAAACGACGCCGAGGTCGGTAAAAATTCCGATACGGACAGTGGGGGAGGACACGACAAAACTACAGGGGTCGGAGGCATCGTGTGTCTTGGGGAAAGGAGTGACGGTCAGATCGCCGGCGGCGACCGGTTCGCGCGGGCTGAGCCGTCGAACCAAATCCGGATCCAGGGAAAGCGGGAGTTGCTCCCGGGTGCCGTCGCTGATGTAGACGGGGATCCGGTAACGCTTGGACAAAACTTCCAGGCCGCGGATATGGTCGTCATGCTCGTGAGAAATAAAGATCGCCTTTACGGCCGACAAGGACAGGCCGAGCTTTCGCATTCGTTTTTCGGTCTCGCGACAGGGGATACCGGCATCGATCAGCACCGATTCCCGGTTGTTTCCGATATAATAACAATTGCCGTTGCTGCCGGAGTTCAGCGATGCGATAAAAAGTGTCATACGCTTAAAAAGGTTTTCCCGTGGTACCGCTTCCGGTGGTTGTCGCTCCGTTCTTCACATATTTCTCCAGCCAGGCGTTTTGTTCATAGAGCATATGAAGGAGGTTTTCCCGACCCCTGTAGCCATGGGCTTCGTATGGTAATACGACATAGCGCACGGTGCCGCCGTTCCCCTTGATCGCGTTGTAGAGGCGTTCGCTTTGGATAGGGAAGGTGCCGGAGTTGTCGTCCATTTCGCCGTGGATCAGCAGCAGCGGGGTGGTGATTTTGTCGGCATACATAAAGGGGCTCATATCGGAATACAGCCGGGGGTCTTCCCAGAAGGTGCGGTCTTCGTTCTGGAAGCCGAAGGGCGTCAGCGTGCGGTTATAGGCGCCGCTACGGGCGATGCCGGCCCGGAAGAGCTTAGTGTGTGCGAGAAGGTTGGCGGTCATAAAGGCGCCGTAGCTGTGTCCGCCGACGGCCACGCGATTGCTGTCCCCGACACCCATTGCGGCCAGCTCATGGATAGCGGCTTCTGCGTTCATGGTCAGCTGGTGCACAAAATCATCGTTTGGCTTCCTGCCAGTGTCGGTGGCGACAATGGGCATTTCGGCGTTGTCGAGAATGGCGTATCCCTGCGTTACCCAGAAGACAGGGGAGGCCCATAAGATCGTGGTAAACCGGTCCTTGCTGCCACGGACCTGGGCGGCGTCGCTGGCAGAATTGAATTCCCTGGGATAGGCCCACATCAGAACGGGTAAAGGTCCGTCCTTCTTGGCATCATACCCTTTGGGGAGGTAGAGGTCGGCGGAAAGATCGACGCCATCGGCGCGCTTGTACCTGATCTTCTGGCGGGTGACGCCATCGAGTTGCGGATAGGGATTGGCAAAGGCCGTCACCGCCCGGTCGTTTTCGCCGGATGAACCCAGTTGCTTCAAATAATAGTTCGGTACGTCGGTATGACTTTCTTTCCGGCTCAATACGATCAGCTTGTCGGCATTGATCACTTCGCTGATGTATTCATAATGGCCGGGCTGGCAGCGCCAGACCACCTCGTTGTGATGCGATCCAAGATCGAATTCGGCCAGGAAGGGCAAATCTCCCTGCAGGGAACTCCCGGTCGGGTTGTTGAGCAGCAGTTTGCTGCCGCCGGCTACGGTCTGCAGGACCGGCAAACCATATTTATTGCGGGTGAGGACCGGCGTGCCGGGGTCGTTGTACGCGTCCGTCGAATTGTGTTCGACGAGGAGAGTGACGTCGCCGGAAGTGGGATTGTAGCGAAGCATTTGTTCATTCTGTCGACCGAGAAGCCCGGTAAATATCACGGCGGTGCTGTCATTGCCCCAGGCGATCCGCCGGAAACGCTGCTTTGTTTGGAACAGGGCGACCGGGTCGCCGGTGAAGGGCGCGCGCAGCGCATATACGGCATCGTGATAGTCCTGTTTCTTCCTGATCTTGCCGCTATCGAGCGGCATGCACCAGGTCAGCGTTGCGGCCTGGTCGTTTCGCCAGTTATAGTCGCGGGGCACGTTCTGGACGTTGTCGAACCCACGCGGCGAACCTTCCGTCGAAGGCAATTCGGTGATGGGCTTTACCGGCGTTCCGTTGACATCGGTGATGCTGACGGTGGAGTTAAAGCCTTCGGCGGTTACAAGATAGGAGAAGGGTTTGTGGACCGTGCGGAGCAGCAGATATTTCTTGTCGGGGGAAGGTCTTACTGCGATGAAGATCCCCGGCTTGCCAATGGCGGTCTCGACGCCGCCGGTATTTCGGATGAGCTGGGTCTGGCCGTAGAAGGCAAAGAGCGCTTCGTCGTAGGGTGTCTTGATAAGGTCTTCGAAAGTGGGGCTGGGCGCGGATTTACCAAGGTTCTCCTGGATGGCGGGTCCATCGGGCACCAGTCGTTTTGCCGGCGCGGCAGAAGCGGGCCGGGTGCGGCCGGCGTATAGAAGGGTCCGGTCATCGATCCACTGGCCGGCGATCCCCAGGATCGTGTTCAGGGGGGTCGTATTTACTTTGGAAGCGTGTTGGGTCGCGATATCGAGGACATACAGGTCGACGGCGTGGTCGGTCGTGTTGGTAAAGGCGATCTTCGTTTCGCCCGGATTCCAGTTGATATTGCCGGCTGCAAGCGGAGTGGGCAACCCCTGAACCTTGTACTCCTTTCCGGTGCGGAGGTTCTTCAGCGAGAGGTCACTGATGAAATTTTGCCGGCTGGGAGAAAAATTGCCGGGATTGAAGCGTAGCCCGGCTATCCTCAGCTCGGGCTGGGCCAGTTCTTCGACGGACGGATAAGAATTTCTTCCCATCACCAGCATCCATTCCCCCTTATCGTCTACGCTGATGAACGGAGTCGGTTTGGCCAGCAGCAGATCGGCGATGTCTTTGGGCGGGAGTTGGTAACCGGAATTTTGGGCCCGCGGGACGGCGGCGATGATAAGCAGAAAAAGAAGCAGCGGTATTTTTCTCATGCTTCTAAGCTACGAAATATTGGCTTTTGGCCGGATACCGTTTTCCACAACGCAGGGATAGCTGGTGCGTTTTGGGCTCATGCCGGCAGGCATGGAAACATAGACGCAGGGGCTCCCACCAGGGGTTTTGACTTCTACGGGTTCCGGGACACGCATGGCAATCCGGGCACCCGTGGGAATGGCGATTTCGGCGGATAGCGGTGTGGGTGGCGGAGTGGCGATCGTCGGTTTGGGCACCGTCACCAGCGGCTGCGGCGGCACGGCCTTGCTGATCAGCAGGCGCCAGCCGAGGATAAGGAAGACGAGCATGATCATGCTGCCTTGCAAATGAATGATCTCGCCGGATGGATACGGGAGGGTCAGATCCGCGCGTACCCCGAAGGAATCGATCCCGTTGCGGATCTCCTTTGGCAGAATGCCGCGTACCGCGGCGTAGATACCGCCGCCGGTCAACAAAAAAATCAGCAGCAGCCACCAGCGACCGAGGATCGCCCACCCCCGGCTGACGGCGCCCTTATCGCTTACGATCGTATAAAAGATCATAAAGATGAAACCTACCGGAAGCCAGTCGATGGTTACCGGCGCTTCCAGGGGAATATCCAGGAAGACGATCATGGGCCGTACTCCACCCACCTGGCTCAGCCAGGGGCATACACCGGCAATTGCTTGTTCAAGCAGGATAGAGATGAGCAGCAGAATGACCACCAACAAGAGGGTGCCCCGCCGCGCAGAAGGGGTGTACATAACTGTTTTTTTCCAAGTGATTAATTCAGCAACGAGCGAGTAGAGAGATTTTCACAAGTAGAGTGATATTCATCGTAGAATAGAGACTGAGTACAATATTAACGGAAAGTGCTTTTCGGAAGTATCGCGGAATTGCCAATAATCCGTTAAAACGATTATCTTCATTCGATGCTGGCCCGAAAGTACTGGTATATCGTTTTTCCCGCGACAGCGCTTCTTTGGATCGGCTTCAAGTGTTGTTATCCCTACCCCGATTTTTTTACCGACTCATATACCTATATCCAGGCGGCGGCCGATCACAACACGATCAGCTACCGGCCCATCGGGTATTCGTTGTTCCTTCGATTGGTGCATGGGGTATCGCATTCGGATACGGTATTGGTCACGATCCAGTTTGTGCTTGTGCAATCGTCCTGCTGGCTACTGTTCGCGACGGTGTGCCGGCGTTGTTCCGCCGGCGCGGGCGTGCAGGCGATCGTCATGGCCTTCCTGGTGCTGAACCCGCTCGTCTATTATATCAGCAATTTCGTGTCGAGCGATGCCTTGTTTATCGCGCTAAGCCTGTTGTGGCTGACGTCCCTGATCCGGTTGACGGATACTCCCTCCTGGCGGGAACTGGAAGGGGAAGCAATAAGGCAACATCCACCGGGTGCGGCAACGGCTTATATGTGGGAGCGAAATTCGCCGCTCCATGAATACCTGGATGCTTTTGGCCGGTATTACCTGGTACCGAGCGCGGGCAGCTTTTTTCTGTCATCGCTCGATGTTTTCTCCACGTACCGGGACGGCAGGAAGGAAATAGATGCGGTTGCCCGTGATTGGTTTGGTTACCGCAAAACCCGACCGTGGGTTTGGTCGGCCACGCTGCAGGGCAGGATATGTGCGCCCTTTCCCTGGCTTTCCCTGATCATGATGCTCGCCTTTGCTGCGGTTGGCGGGATGTTCCTGGTAAGCCGGGAATTGCGCGACCGATGGCCGGGATTTACCGGATGTATGCGGGTTGCAGGGATCTGGCTGGGTATGAATATTTGTTTCAATGTCTTTGCTTCCCCGAGTGTCTACCGTTATCTGGTGCTCCCGTTGATCCTGCTGGTTATTGTTACTACCTGCGGCATTTTTGTCGTAACTTACCGCAAAGACTTGAACCATGACTGATCAGTCCGCTGCTGAAAAGAATCCGCTCTCCTCCCTTGATGTATGGGAGGAAGATCTCCTGGAACGCTATCCTGACCCGCAGACGATTGCGAAGGGCAAGACGACCGAAGCGTATCGGAATTACGAAACGCCGGGAAGAGATTCGGTTCGGGAGTTCTACCGGCTGAACCATCGATATCAGACGTACGAATTCGTTCAGCAAAAGAAGGCGGAGTTCCTCGCTTACAATAAAAAAGAGATGTCGGTCTGGGGAGCTTTCGAATTTCTGAATCAGCTGGTGGACGATTCCGATCCCGATACCGATCTCGACCAGTTCCAGCATCTGTTGCAGACGTCAGAAGCGATCCGGGCCGATGGACATCCCGATTGGATGGTGCTGGCGGGGTTGTTTCATGACATGGGGAAAGTGCTTTGTTTGTTCGACGAGCCGCAGTGGGCGGTGGTGGGGGATACCTTCCCGGTGGGTTGTGCCTATTCCGACAAGATCGTTTATCCCGAATATTTTGCTGCCAATCCCGATCATGACCATCCGGTATACAGCACCCGGTATGGGGTCTACTCGCCGGGCTGCGGGCTTCGGAATGTCGACCTTTCCTGGGGTCATGATGAATACGTCCATCACATGATGAAGGAGTATCTGCCGGAACCGGCGCTGTATATGCTGCGATATCATTCCTTCTATGCGCAGCATCGGGAAAATGCCTACGATCATCTGATGGATGATCATGACCGGGAGCTATTCAATTGGGTTTGCTTATTCAATCGGTATGATCTTTATTCAAAGAACCCTACTCCGCCGGATTGGGCAAGGCTGAGGCCCTATTATGAGGACCTTGTGGCGAAATATTTACCGCTGACGTTGAAATTCTAGGTTCGGTGGTCTGCCCTCTCGTGGTTACCAACGGATGTTGGCTTGAAGCCCGCGCCGGCGAGGGTCTAAGTGGACCCCGCTAAAAACCAATAGCTCCATCATATTTTAATGACATTTTAAGGTTTCCGGGTAGGAAAAAGTGGACCATTTTTGGAATCGAAGGCCAATTTTGGGAAAAACCCTAGCATAATACTATATATAAGTATTTACCGTTCAATAGTATCGATCTAAGGTATAGATGTTGGTATATAGGTTAAGGTAATTATTCAATATCATCTGAAAAGTGGCTCTATGATGAGATCTATACTCCTATGTTGTTTATTAGTGATTGTCGCGCAGGCGCTGCGGGCTCAGATCAACTATACGTGGAATGGGACAACCTCCACGTCGTGGAACACCGCAACCAACTGGACTCCCAACGGGATACCCGGTGCGGCCGACAATGTCACCGTTGTAACGGGCGGCAATACCTGTAAACTTGGCGCAGGTACGAGCATCAACAACCTGACGTTGACCAGCGGGACGCTCGACCTGAACGCCGGGACGCTAACCGTCAACGGAACGACCGCCCAGTTTACGGCGGGTACCGTACAAAACGGGACGCTCACGGTAACCAACGCTACGACGACGACTTTCAGCGCCGGCCCGGTGACCATGAATTGCGTCGTCAATATTACATCCGCGGCTTTTTTGTCCAGGAATACGACGTATCAATCGACGGTGACGATCACCAAGACGGGTGCGAGCAATGACGCCAGCGCGGGCGGCAATACCTTCAACGGGGCGCTGACTGCGACGAACAATGGCTCCGGCTATCTGATGTTCGGAAATGGTAACGGCGATCTCTTCAATGCCGCATCGACCTTTGTCAATACCGGCTCCAACAATATCTATGTTGCGTATAGCGGAACACCCAGTACATTCAACGGCCAGGCCAACTTTACCAACTCGCCTTCCACGAACAGCGGTATCTATATCAGTTGGCTTACGACCGGGACGACATTTAATAATAACATTGTCTTGAGCTCAACTTCCGGCGCCGGCGTGCAGTTTTGCGGCGGTAGCAATACCGCCACGGCGATACAGTCGGCGGGGTATACGATCGCGATCGGCGCCTCCGGATTCACGGCGGGTAACCTGTTGCTTCGCCTATTCACGCAGTTGGGGAACACGGCGATCAACCTGGCGGGGAGCGGTACCTCCGCATTCTATTTCGGCCCGTATAGCAACTTCGGCGGAACGTTAACGGCAACGGCGCCCGATATCTGGGCACAAGGTGCCACCTATAACAGTGCTGCGACGTTTACAAAGACGGGAGGCTCCAGCAACCACAATAACCAGTTTCAAAATATTTTCAATTCCACCTGTACGATCTACCAGCAAAGCAGCACCGGCTACTTCATGCTCGGCTATAACGCAAACGATCAGTTCAACGGCAATATAATCGTCAATTCGACCGGCAGCGGCGGCATCTATTTGGGCTGGACCTCCGGTACGGGTACGCCGACACTGGCCGCGGGCAAGACGATTCAGGTCGGGGTGGGCGGCTTTAGCGCGGGCTTTCTCTATCTGAACACGTTCACGGAGCTGGGCACTGCACCGATCAACCTGACATTCTCCGGTGTCAACACCTACCTGGCGGTCGCCCGGAGTTCAGTGCTCGGAGGTCCGTTGACGGTCACCGCTCCGGATTTGTATTTCAACGGCGGTACATTTAATGGAACCGTAACGGCTGTCAAGAATGGAACGAACACCGACTATGGCTCGGGCGGCAACACGTTTACCGACAGCGCTTATTTCACGACGACCGGTTCCGGCAACCTGAATTTCGGGAATGGTAATCCGGATACCTGGAATTCCCCCGTTGTTTTCAACAGCATCGGCACCGGCTATATCGGACCCTGCTGGAACTCCGTGGGCAACCAATTCAACGGCAATATTCTCGTCAGCAGTACCGGGACTTCTACCGGGATATATTTCTGCAACGGCAGCAACACGACAACAGCTACGCTTGCTTCCGGCGATACCCTCAAGATCGGGTCGGGGGGCTTCTCATCGGGTACGCTTTCGCTGCGGCAATTTACGCAGCAGGGGTTGACACCGTCGAGCCTTAGCCTGACCGGTGCGACTACGTTGCTATCAACCGGCCCTACGTCGACGTTTGGCGGCGACTTCACCGTCGTATCTCCGCGTATTCTGCTGAATACCACTACCTTCAACGACACGACCACGCTGACCAAAACCGGCGCCACCGGTGAATGGTCGAACGGCGGAAATACGTTCAATTCGACCCTGGTGATCAATCAGCAGGGCAGCGGATTTTTCGGTTGGGCGACCAATGCCCCCGACATTTATAACGGGGATGTCTACGTCAATAATAATTCGACGGAGCGGGTCATTTTCGCCAATAATACGGGCGGCGGCAACCAGTTCAACGGCAATATCATCCTGACGCAGATCGGAAGTTCGGTGGGGATCGCCTTCGGCTGGGGCGGCTCGACAAGTATCACACAGGCGGCGGGTAAGACGATGTCGATCGGTGCGGCGGGTTTCACAACCGGTTATCTGCAGATCGAGCGATTCACCCAGTTGGGTACGGGCGCATTGAATCTGAACACGGGGAGCAGCAATACGTCCATCACTTTTGGGCCAGCTTCCGTGATCAACGGCAATGTAACGACCAATAGCGGGCAGATACTCTTCAATGGCTGTACCTTCAATGGAACGGTCAACTCGACAAAGACGGGTGCGACAAACGACTGGAGCTCCGGCGGGAATATCTTTAACGATACGACTACGGTCACCGATGCGGGGTCTGGTTATGTTGCCTTCAGCGATGCTACTGCCGATCAGTTCAACAGCGTATCCACGTTCAACAACACCGGCAGCGCGAATATGTATATTGCCAACAGCAGTTCCAATAACGTCTTTGGCGGCACAACGACCTTTAATAATTCGCCGACGGCCAATACCCTGATCTATGTCAGCCAGAGTTCTACCGGAACGGTCTTCAACGGCAACATCGTTGTGACTTCCACCAATGGACAAGGCGTGCAATTCTGCACAGGCAACAATACCGCCACGGCCACTTTGTCGGCCGGCGATACCCTTGAGATCGGCCCGGCGGGGTTCTCTGCCGGTACCCTGAACCTGAAACAGTTTACTCAACTGGGGAGCGCGCCGACCATCCTGACACTGACGGGCGCGACCACGCTGCTGACGACCGGGCCATCCTCCGCATTTGGGGGTGATTTTACCGCCGTTTCTCCGCGCATCCTGCTTAGCAGCACTACATTCAACGACACGACGGTTCTGACGAAGACGGGTGCAACAGGAGAATGGATGAATGGCGGCAACACATTCAATTCGGCGCTGACGATCAATATGCAGGGCAGCGGTTATTTCGGTTGGGAAGGAAACGCCCCGGATATCTTTAACGGAGATGTTTATGCCAACAATAATTCCACCGAACGCATCATATTCGCCAACAATACCGGCGGCGGTACGCAGTTCAACGGCAATCTGATCCTGACACAGATCGGCAGTTCGGTAGGGATTGCCCTGGGCTGGAGCGCGAGCACGAATCTCACCATGGCGGCCGGAAAGACGATAATGATCGGCGCGGCTGGATACAGTACCGGTTATCTGCAGATCGAGCGGTTCACCCAGTTGGGCAGCACGGCGATGAACTTGCCGCTGACAGGCGTCACCTCATTGACCTTCGGACCCAACTCGGCGATCGGCGGGGATATGACCTCTACGAGCAGCTCCCTCTTTTTCAACGGCTGTACCTTCAGCGGTATTTGCAACGCCACCAAGAACGGGGCGACCGGCGACTGGAGCAGCGGTAACAATATTTTCAACGGCGTAACGACGATCACCGACGCAGGATCGGGAGCTATGGTATTTGGCAGTGGCAATGCAGATCAATTCAACAACACCGCCACCTTTAACAACACCGGCAGCAATTCAATGTATCTGGCGTATAACAGCTCGAACAATATCTTTGGTGGCACCACCACCTTTAACAATACCCCCACGGCGAATACCGGCATCTACGTCAGCAGCTACTCCGCCGGGTCGGTCTTCAACGGCAATATTGTCGTAACGTCGACCAACGGGCAGGGGGTGCAATTCTGTACCGGCAATGCGACCGCAACGGCGACCCTGGCATCCGGCAATACCATTTCTGTCGGCGCAGGCGGCTTCTCCGTGGGTACCCTTTATTTACGGCAGTTCACCCAGTCGGGACCGACCAGCCAGAGCCTGACGTTAACCGGGACCGGAATCCTGCAGTTTGGACCGACTTCCGCGTTTGGCGGCAATATTACGACGGTGAGCCCGACGCTGCTTTTCGACGGATGTACGTTCAGCGGGACGGTCAGCTCGACCAAGAATGGTCCTTCCAACGACGTCAGCAGCGGGAACAATATCTTCAACGGGGTGACGACGATCACCGATGCGGGATCGGGCGGGATGTGGTTCGGAAACGGCAATGCCGACCAGTTTAACAATACGACTACCTTTAACAATACCGGAAGCAGCAACATGTATCCGGCTTATAATAGTTCAAACAATGTCTTTGGCGGTACGACAACCTTCAATAGTACGCCGACCGCCAACACGGGGATCTATGTGAGCCAATACTCCACCGGAACAATTTTTAACGGCAATATCGTCGCTACGTGCACCAATGGACAGGGAGTAATTTTTTGTAATGGCAATACCAGCGCCACGGCGACCTTATCGCCAGGCAATACCATATCGATCGGGGCGGGCGGCTTTTCGACGGGAACCTTATTGCTGCGGCAGTTCACCCAGTCTGGAGCGACGGTGCAGAGCCTGACCCTGACCGGGGCCGGCAACCTGACCTTTGGCCCTTCATCGGCAATCGGCGGCGATATCACGACGGTGAGCCCGACGCTGCTTTTCAATGGGTGTACGTTCGGCGGGACAGTCAATTCCACCAAAAACGGTACTTCCAGCGACGCCTCCAGCGGACCCAATACATTTAACGGAGCCTTCACGGTGACGAACACCGGTACGGGATACCTCTTGATGGGGAATGGCAATCCCGATACGTGGAATTCCACGGCTGCATTCAACAACTATTCTCCCGCCAACCATATGTATGTCGCGTATAACAGTGTGGGCAATACCTTCAATGGAGACGTTACATTCAACAATCAACCCGGCGGTACCGGCGATTGGATCTACTCCAATTCGTATGGAACAAATACGGCCTTCAACGGGAATATCTTTGTCAACAATGTGGGAGGCGCAGGTGTCTACTTCGCACCCAACAGCGGTGCGGCGACGCTGACGAATGGGTCGGTGAGTGTGGGCGCATCCGGCTTCGCATCAGGACAGCTGATCTTCCGGAATTTCTCCCAGGTGACTTCCGGCGCTACGCAAACGGTCACGACGACCGGCACAAGCACCATCCAGTACGGACCCGGCTCGAGCTTCAGTGGACCGCTGAACTCGACGAGCCCCGCACTGCTGTTCGACGGCTGTATCTTCAACGGAACGGTAAATGCGATAAAGAATGGCGCGACCAATGACCAGAGTACCGGTAACAACACGTTTAACGGTACGACGACGATTACCAACCAGAACGGCACCGGTTATCTGATGATGACCAATAACACGGCCGATACTTACAACGGGAATATCACTTTTGTGCAAAGCAGCACCGGTAAGGTCTATCCCAACTACAACAACAACAGCTCGTATAATGGCAACCTCACCGTTACTTCCCCGGCAGGGACCTCTATCACGTTCGGCGCGGGGAATGGTATCGCGACCTTCGGCGGCAGTAGCGCGCAGACGATCAGCGTGTCGACGACGGGCTTGCCGGTTCCGGTCTTTACGCGACTGGTGATCAATAATAGCGGTGCGGGAGTTACGCCAAGCAATACGAATATCAATGTATCCTCCACCGCCAGCTTTATAACCGGATTGCTGAATACTTCGGCGACTTACATGCTTGTGATGCTGAACGGGTCGTCGACCGCAGTGGGCTCGGCCTTATCCACCAGCTATGTCAATGGTCCGATGCAATATCAGAAATCGGGCGCGGGCGCGACAACGCTGAACTTCCCGATCGGCACATCGGCGGACTGCCGGCCGGCTGCCCTGACGGTTAATCATGCAAACGGTACATTATATACTTATACGGCTACGTTGTACGATGCCGATGCTCAAAACCTTCAGTGGACGGTGCCGATTACCGTTGACCACGTCTCGGCCGTTCACTATTGGGTGATCAACCGGGCCGATGGATCGGGCACCAATCAGCCGACGGCCGGGTTGAGTGGCAACCAGCAGATCCAGCTTTACTTCGGCACGAACGATTATGTCAGCAACGGGGCCACATTGACGGTTTGTAAGAATGTCTATACCGCTCCGACCAACTGGGTCGATATTGGGGGCGCGGGCGGCCCGGTGTACAGCGGCGGAGCCCCACTGACCGGCAGCATCACGTCGACCTCAGCGCCGACGGCATTTACTTCCTTCTCCACTTTCACGCTGGGTGACAAGATCGGCGGGATGAACGTTCTGCCGATAACGCTGCTCAAATTTAGCGCAGCGCCGGCCGGCAACGACGTCGATGTGCAATGGATGACAGCGACAGAATCGAATAACAGCTATTTTACGGTGGAGCGTAGTCAGGACGGAGCGAATTTCGATTCGATCGCACGGGTAGAGACCCTGGCGCCGGGCGGCAATAGCGCAACGCCGTTGAATTATTCGACCGTAGATGAACATCCGTATAGCGGCGTCAGCTATTATCGGCTCAAAACGACCGATATGGCCGGGAATTCGACCTATTCGCCCGTGGTGCCGGTCGACTTTACGAAAAAACAAAACTTCACGATCTATCCGAACCCGTCGAAGGGCAACCTATACGTCACCGGTATGGATCGTAGTATGACCAGTGTGGAAGCGCAGTGGTACGATATGAGCGGCAAGCTGCTGGTGCAGGTGTTGACGCCGGTCCAGGGTGGGACAGCCAATCTGAGCGTCAATCTTCAAAACGGGATTTACGTATTGAGGCTGAACTTCCCGGACGGTTCGTCGAGCGTACAAAACATCATCATTCTGAAATAAAGAGACTGCAGATTTTCAGGTAATGGACCGGCGGCTGAACTCAGTCGCCGGTTCTGCTTTTGTGCCCTGGGTGGCGGGGCCTTGGCCAGCCTTGGGCGATCCGCCCTTCAGCCCAAAAATATCCGCCAGCAATTCATAGGAGTGCATCCGGTCTTCGGCATGCCCGGTGAAGGTGGAAATGACGATCTCATCCACATCAAATTCCCGGGCAAGGTCTTCGAATTTTGTCCTGACCTACATCCGGTGTACCGATTACCGTCCGGGCGCGATTCGCCAGGACCCGTTCCTGTTCCGCCGGCGTATAGGCATAGGCGCTGGCGGCGGCGAAGGTAGGGATTTCATCATACCGGCCTTTTTCAAAACCCAGCAGCCGGTAGTCGATCAGCGCCTGGGTTTCTTCTACCTTTCACGGAGTCTTCCGAGCAAAAGGCGAAGATGCCGACAGCGGCCTGCGGATGAGGAAGGGTGAGGGAAGGTTTGAACCCCTCGCGATAGGTACGGATGGCGGCGGCGCCCCCGACCGGGTTGATGAATTGAGCATAGCACAGGGCCATTCCAAAATGGGCGGCGAGATGGGCGCTTTCACCGCTGGAGGTCAGCATCCACAGGTCGGGTTGGGTGTCTATCCTCGGTATTGCCCTGATCTTCCCTTCATAATTTCCCGGGGACGGTGTATCGGCCAAAAAGGCGTGCAGATCGCGGATCTGCCGGATATATTCGTTTGGATCGAACGTATTCGTAGGGTTGAGCAGGTGGGCAGTGAGGCGGTCTCCTCCCGGGGCCCGGCCCAAACCGAGGTCGATTCGGCCGGGATACAGGGCCTCCAGCAGCCGGAAGTCTTCCGCTACTTTCAGCGTGCTGTGATTGGGCAGCATGATGCCGCCGGACCCGATGCGGATACGGGTAGTCTCCGCCGCCAGCCTGGCAATGAGGATTTCCGGCGAGGCGCCGGCCAGGGTTGTTGTATTGTGGTGCTCGGACAGCCAATAGCGGGTATAACCCAGGCGATCCGCCAATTTTGCGAGCCGGATCGTCTCCTGGAGGGCTGCCGGGGCGTCGCTGTTATGCCGGA
This sequence comes from uncultured Chitinophagaceae bacterium, assembly GCA_963846405.1. GTDB lineage: Bacteria > Bacteroidota > Bacteroidia > Chitinophagales > Chitinophagaceae > Puia. The sequence goes on from CAWJVU010000006.1 coordinate 77,022, forward strand.
TGGGGCTCTGGTCCAAAATACTGAGACGGATGTTGGGCTGCATAGGCCAATCTAACAGGGGGGAAATAAAAAAGTTGCATTTCTCCAAAACTAGATATAAATTTGATATCATAATGATATCAACTAAAATTTTATGGACAGTCTAAAAGCGGAAAAAATAATAAAGCCGGTAAACGGCTATGGGATGTTATTCCTGTTTATAGCGCTGACGGCAGCGGCGATCGTGGCTTATTGCAGCGGAAGTATCTCCAGGCGGGGGTGTCTTGTTCATCGCAATGGCGATTTTTGTGGCCAAGGGGTTATTGGTGATCCCACCGAATACCGCGAAGGTTATGTTGTTGTTTGGGGAATATGAGGGTACGGTGGTGCAAAGCGGGATGTTTTGGGTAAATCCGTTTTATGGCCGGCTGACGGTTTCGTTGCGGGCCAGGAATTTCGAGAGCGAGCAGCTCAAGGTCAACGACAAGATGGGTAACCCGGTTTTGATCAGCGTCATCCTGGTATGGAAGGTAAAGGATACCTACAGGGCCTCTTTTGAGGTGGATGTCTTTGAAAAGTTCGTCAAGATCCAGACCGACTCGGCCGTACGAAAGCTGGCGGCCTCTTATCCCTACGATCACTTTGAAGATGAGCGGGCGGGGGTTACGTTAAGTACCGATTTCGATGAGGTGAATGCCACGCTGGAGCGGGAGACATCGGAGCGGTTGGTCATTGCAGGTATCGAGGTAGTGGAGGCGCGCATCACCCATCTGGCGTATGCGCCGGAAATTGCCAGCGCCATGCTCCGGCGGCAGCAGGCGTCGGCGGTCGTAGCGGCCAGGCACAAGATCGTGGAAGGGGCGGTAGGCATGGTGGAAAGCGCGTTGAATTTGCTTTCCACGAAAAAGATCATCGAGCTGGACGAGGAGAAGAAGGCGGCGATGGTCAGTAATCTGATGGTCGTGTTGTGTGGGGATAGGGACACGCAGCCGGTGGTGAATACGGGGACTTTAAATCAATGAGGATGGCGGAAAAGAAGTCTTTTGCTTTACGGATAGATGCCGACGACAATGAAGGCCATCGAGAAATGGGCGGCCGATGAATTCCGCAGCGTCAACGGGCAGATCGAATGGGTGCTGCACCGGGCGCTCCGTGATGCCGGGAGGCTGCGCCACGGAGAAAAGGATAATCATAGTGACCTTCCGGAGGAGGGTCCGCAAACCTGAATATGATCTATTGCTTCGGCATGCCGCCGCCGTCTTCCGGCTTTTTGCAGCAGGTGGGGAGTCGTTTGTAGGAATCGGGTTCGGCGGTAACGTCGTCCGCGTCATAGCCACAGTTGGCGATCAGCGTCTTGATATTTTCTATGTTGGTCCGGTCGGTCATATAAGTGACGGTCGTCGTTTTCTTTTTGTAGTCGACGATTGTCCTTAACGATACCGTCCTCATGGCTCATATAGTTCTCGATCCGCGTTTTGCACATTTCGCATTGAACGGTCGGGGTCTTGATGATCACGGTAGGCTTTTGCTTTTTGCTGGGCGATGGCGGGTGCTGGTAAAACCGGCAAGCAGCAGCAGCATCAATTGTAGCTTCTTCATAATGTGAAAGGATTTGAGTTATAAAAATAAGCAATAAAATCTGCCCATCCTATACTCCCTTTCCAGCCCGCAGGGTCTTCGCTCCATTTCAGCAGAACGGCTTCTTCCTCCGGGCTCACGAGCTTTTTGTCCAGCGCCAGGCTGATCAGCGTCGGGTAGTCGGAGAGGGAGAGATAAGGTACGCCGGCTTGCTGGAAGGCGGTCCGGGCTGCCGGGAAATTGTAATTGAAGATGGATACCAGGCCGATCACATCGAGATCCGCCTGCCGAAGACCTCCACGACCTGGAGGCTGCTTTTCCCGGTGGAGATGCAGGTCTTCGATGACCACGACCGGCCTGCCCGGTTCATAATAACCTTCGATCTGCTGGCCGAGGCCATGGTCCTTTGGGTTTGGACCGGACATAGACATAGGGCAGTTTGAGTTGGTCGGCGACCATGGCGCCCCAGGGAATGCCGGCGGTGGCGACGCCGGCGAGCAGGGCGGCTTCGGGGAAACGGGCGAATACCACGTTGCAAAGCTCGGACTTGATAAAATCGCGGATATAGGGGTGGCCGAGCACTTTGCGGTTGTCGCAGTAGATCGGGCTCGTCCAGCCGGAGGACCAGGTAAAGGGCTGTTGCAGACTAAGGCGGATGGCCTGTGCCTGCAGCAGTCGTTCGGCGACTGCTTTCTCATTGGTGCTGATGATCTTTTCCGTCATGCTGCGAAAATAAGGAAAGTTTCGTCCCCGGCCTTCGTATCTTAGGGTTATCACCCACGCCCCATGTATATCAAGATCTATTTTAATGACAAGCCGTTGTTCCTGTGTGATGAAATGACGGATGAGATCAGCGCGTATGCGCATCATGACGATGCGGTGCTGATCGATGACTATTCTCATCCGGCCGTCAATTCGATGATCCATGAGATGCGGCGGGAGAGCGTTCATGCCGGCATCTTCCTTCATTCCGACCTGCGCGATGCTGAAAAAGGCGTTTTGGAAAAAATTCATGCTGGTGCAGGCCGGTGGAGGGTTGGTGCAAAACGGGAGCCGGCAATACCTGTTTATGTTGCGCCGGGGCAAATGGGATCTGCCAAAGGGTAAGCTGGATCCGGGGAGAGACGCTCGAACAGTGCGCCGTCCGGGAAGTGGGGGAGGAGACCGGGTTTGAAGCGGGTGCAGGTTGGACGGGCCGCTGCTGGTCACCTGGCATACCTATGATGAAAGCGGGCATCATATCCTGAAGGAGACGCATTGGTACCGGATGACGGCGTCTGCCGGACCAGGCGATCACTCCGCAACAGGAGGAGCAGATCACCGCAGCTGGTCTGGGCGGAGCGTACGAGGATCGGGCAGATTGTTGAAAAATACTTTCCCTTCTATTGTCGATGTGGTGCGGGCGGCTGAGTATTTCGGAATGATCGCTACGGTAAGCCTGCTGACACAGACCAGTTTGTCGCGTTCATCGGTGATGCGGATTTCCCAGACCTGGGTGGTTTTGCCAATGTGAAGAGGCCGGGCGATGCCGGTAACATAGCCTTCCCGGACGCCCCGAACGTGGTTGGCATTGATCTCCAGTCCGACGGTATTGTACTTGCTGCGGTCGACGACGAAGGCGGCGCCCAGGCTGCCAAGGGTTTCGGCGAGCGCGACGGAAGCCCCGCCATGAAGGAGGCCATAGGGCTGCCGGGTGCGGTTGTCGACGGGCATGCGGCCTTTGAGGAAGTCTTCACCGACTTCCGTAAATTCCATGCCGAGGTGTTCGGCCATGGTAGTTCTGCCCAGCGGATTGATATGGGCAAGGGTCAGATCTCGGATCAAACCAGATAGCCATAATTGTCAGGTATTCGGTATTTTTAATTGCGTGGCCTGCTGCGCGCTCAGCGACTTCGCCACCACGTCCGGCAGGAACTGCATGACGTCACCGCCGTTCTTCAGCACATCCCGGACCAGCGTCGAAGCAACGGAAGTATATTGCGGCAGACAGGTCAGGAAGACCGTTTCGATATGGTTGTCGAGACTGCGGTTCATATCGGCGATCGCTTTCTCGTATTCAAAATCGTTGACATAGCGGATGCCGCGCAGGATAAAGTTGGCGCCCACCTGCTGGCAGGCATGGATCGTAAGGCCATCATAGACGATGGCTTCGACCCGGGGGTTGTCCTTGTAGATCTCGCGGATCCAGGCAAGCCGTTGTTCGGCGGTAAACATCGGCAGTTTGCCGGTATTGGTGCCGATGCCGATAAAGAGCTTGTCGAAAAGCGGCAGGGACCGGTTGATGATATCCTGGTGCCCGATGGTGATCGGGTCGAATGTGCCGGGGAAAAGGCCGATACGTTGCATAGGCAATCGCTGTTTTATTAGAAGTTTAATTGGAAGATGGTCCTCCCGCCAGCAGGTACAGGACCGCCATCCGGACCGCCACTCCATTTTCTACCTGGTGCAGGATCAGCGACTGTTTGCTGTCGGCTACGTCGCTGTCCAGTTCGACGCCGCGGTTGATCGGGCCGGGATGCATGATCACGATCTCTTTGCCGAGGCTGTCCAGCAGCCGTTTGTTTACCCCATAGGCCAGGCTGTATTCGCGCAGGGACGAGAACAGCGGTTGATTCTGCCGTTCCAGCTGGATGCGCAGCACATTGGCGACATCACACCATTCAAGCGCTTTCCGCAGGTTGTATTCGACCCGGACGTCGAACGCTTCCCGGATATGCACGGGGATCAGGGTAGGGCGGTCCGGCGACTGTCACTTCCGCGCCCATCTTCTTCAGCAGGTAGATATTGCTTAGCGCCACGCGGGAGTGCATGATATCGCCGATGATGGCGACCTTCTTCCCGGCCAGCGCGCCCAGTTTCTCCCGGATGGAGAAGGCGTCGAGCAGAGCCTGGGTAGGATGTTCGTTTATACCGTCTCCGGCATTGACGATCGCCGCGGGGATGTGCTTGGCGAGAAAATGCGGTGCGCCGCTCGCGCTATGCCGCATGACGACCATATCCACTTTCATGGACAGGATATTGTTCACGGTATCGAGCAGGGTCTCGCCCTTGGCGGCGGAAGAGCCGGAAGCGGTGAAATTGATGGTATCGGCGGAAAGGCGTTTTTCGGCCAGCTCGAAGGAGATGCGGGTCCGGGTCGAATTCTCGTAAAAGAGGTTGACGATCGTGACATCCCTTAGCGTGGGCACTTTCTTGATGGGTCGCTGTAAAACTTCTTTGAACTGGGTGGCGGTATCTAAAATAAGCTGAATATCGCCCGGCTGGAGATCTCTAATGCCAAGAAGATGTGGAGTGCTTAGCTGCATTAGAACGCGAAATTAGGGGAAAAATACGTTTATAACAACGTTACTTCATCCTTTCCGTCCTTCTCCTTCCAATAGACCTTTACTTTTTGGGTGAGCATGGAATCGATCGGTTTGCCGATATAGTCGGCCTGGATCGGCAGCTGGCGGGTAAAACGCCGGTCGATCAGCACGCAGAGCTCGACTTTCGCCGGGCCGGCCAAAATCCAGTAAAGCGTCGAGGGCCGCCCGGATCGTCCGTCCCGTCCACAGCACATCGTCGATCAGCACGACGTTCCTGCCTTCGATGGAAAAGGGGATCTCCGTTTGGTTCAATTCATGCAGGCCGCGGCGAACATCATCCCGGTAGAACGTGATATCCAGCTTGCCATAACGGATACGTGCGGGGTCGACCTGCGTCTTGAGCAGCGCCACGACCCGGTTGGAGAAAAAGACGCCTCTCGGCTGGATGCCGATCAATACGGTATTTTCCAGGTCCAGGTGATTCTCCAGCAATTGATGCGTTAGTCGTTGTATCGTCAGATCCAGCTGCTGCTCATTCAGAATAGTCTTCATCAAAAAAATTTTTTATGAAGGTAGGAAAAAAACGGGGAAGGCGCAAAAAAAGGCCGCCTAGCGGCGGCCTGATGCAAACTATTCACACTCTAAAAACAAACAGTCTTAAACTGACCGGAGGTCAGACAGCATGATTTTATCTTCCAGGTCCGCTGAACAAACGGATCAGGATGCCGACCTGGAAGCTTCCGTTGTGGAGGCTGCCGTTGTCCCCGCTGTCTGTTGGAGTTATTGTCGATATTGGACAGACCAAAATTGTATCGGGCATCGAGGGATATCGGGGTGGCGGGGATCTTGACGCCAACTCCGATCACCCAGCGAAACATCGGAAGAGTTGTAGTCGACTTCTTCCAGTCGGCGCTGTTGCCGTCTGCGCTTAGTTTTGCGCTCGCAGGAAATCCGACCTGGGGACCTGTCTCGATGAACAGGCCGGTGAAATGGGTATATTTCAGCAACACGGGGACATTGAAATAGTTTTCTGTATAAGTTCCCGTAACGCCATTGCTTGTTTGTCCTTGAAACCCTGACCTGAATAGACAACCTCCGGTTGAAGAGAAAGGCCGTGACGGAGCGGTACTTTCAAATAGACACCCGCGTTGAACCCGACCACGGGACTGGTTGTAAGACCCGAAACGTCACTTCCGTTAACATTGGAAATATTGGCGCCTCCTTTTATCCCGAATGCGAACTGTGCGTGCGCCGTTGCGAAAGAGAAACCTGCCAAAAGTACGAATGCTAGCTTTTTCATAATTGAATTGGATTGATTTGGATTAAGTTTTTGTTAATCGCGAACAAAGATAGTCGCACGAATTGAAACTTGCACCCTACGCTGGGCCGGTTTTTTATTGTGTATTAGCAAGATATTGATTATCAATCTTCTGAGTGGAACGGATACCGGTAATCGGTCGGCGGCACAAAGGTCTCTTTGATCGTCCTGGCGCTCAGCCAGCGATACAGATTGAGAATGGACCCGGCCTTGTCATTGGTGCCGGATCCGCGCGCTCCGCCAAAGGGTTGCTGGCCTACCACCGCGCCGGTCGGCTTGTCATTGATATAGAAATTGCCGGCGGCATTCCGAAGCCGGTCCACCGCCAGTTCCACCGCCTGGCGGTCACGGGCGATGATGGACCCGGTCAGCGCATAGGGAGAGGTGCTGTCCACCAGTTCCAGCGTCTTTTCAAACTCAGCGGGCGGATAGACATAGACGGTGAGCACGGGCCCGAAGATCTCTTCGCACATGGTCACGTAAGCGCGGGTCTTTCGCTTCTATCACCGTCGGTTGTACGAAGTAGCCTTTTGACTTGTCGCATTCCCCGCCCACCCAGATCTCGGCCGCGGGGTCCTGCTTCGCCTTGTCGAGATAGGACTTGATCTTATTAAAGCTGCGTTCGTCGATCACGGCATTGATGAAGTTGGAGAAGTCCTCCACCGTCCCCATCTTAAAGCTCTTGATGCCGTCGATCAGCTTTTGTTTGACGGCGGCGGCGAGGTTGGCGGGGATATAGGCGCGCGATGCGGCGGAGCATTTCTGTCCCTGGTATTCGAAGGCGCCGCGGAGCAGGGCGGTGGCAAGCACGTCGGGATCGGCGCTCTCATGCGCCAGCACAAAGTCTTTGCCGCCGGTTTCCCCTACGATCCGGGGATAGCTGCGGTAGTGGTGGATATTCTCGCCGATGGTCTTATAGAGGTGATTGAAGGCCGCGGTCGAGCCGGTGAAATGGAGCCCGGCGAAGTCCCGGTGGCTGAAGCAGACCTTGCCCAGTACCGGCCCGTCGACATAGATCAGGTTGATCACGCCGTCGGGCAGCCCGGCTTCTTTCAGGATGCGCATGAACAGTTGCGCCGCGAATACCTGGGTATAGGCCGGCTTCCAGACGACCGTATTGCCGCATAGGGCCGCGGAAGTGGGCAGGTTGCCGCCGATGGCCGTGAAATTGAAGGGGGTGATGGCCAGCACGAAACCTTCCAGCGGCCGCCATTCGGTACGGTTGTGGATGCCAGGGCTGCTGACGGGTTGAACCTGGTAGATCTCGCTCAGGAAATGGACGTTCCAGCGAAGGAAGTCGATCAGTTCGCAGGCGCTGTCGATCTCCGCCTGATAGGCGTTTTTGCTTTGCCCCAGCATGGTCGTGCCGTTCATATACGGCCGGTATTTGGTGGCGATCAGGTCGGCGGCTTTCAGAAAGATCGCGGCCCGGTTCTCCCAGCTAAGGGCGGCCCATTTTGCTTTGGCGCCGAGCGCCGCGTCGATCGCCTGACGGACATGCTCTTCGCCTCCTTCGTGAAAATGACCAAGGGTATGCGCGATCTCATGCGGGGGATGCAGCGCGATCTTTTTCCCGGTGCGAACTTCCTGGCTGCCGATAAACATCGGGATATCGTGCTCGTTGCTCTTAAGCTCTTTCAATGCTTTTTTGAGCTGTTCGCGTTCCTTGCTGCCCGGCGCATAGTTCAGGACAGGTTCGTTGGCCGGGGCGGGGTAGTGAAAATATCCTAAACTCATGTCGTGGTTGTTTCTTTTTCTGCCATTAAATATGCCTTGATAAAGCCGTCCAGTTCACCGTCCATGACGGGTTGGACATTGCCGACCTCATAGTCGGTACGGTGATCCTTGATCATTTTGTAGGGATGGAAGACATAGGACCGGATCTGCGAACCCCATTCGATCTTCTTCTTTGGTCGAATTGGCGGCGTCCTTCAGCGCTTCGCGGCGGCGCAGCTCTTCTTCATAAAGGCGGCTCCGCAGCATTTTCAGGGCTTTCTCCCGGTTCTCCCCCTGGGTCCGGGCCTGCTGGCATTCGACGATAATGCCGCTGGGGAAGTGTTTGACCCGGACAGCGGTTTCAACCTTATTGACGTTCTGGCCGCCTTTGCCGCCGCTGCGATAGAATTCCCATTCCAGGTCGGCGGGATTGACTTCGATCTCGATACTGTCATCCACGAGGGGATAGACGAACACAGAGGCAAAGGACGTATGGCGCCGGGCGTTTGAATCAAAAGGTGAGATTCGCACGAGCCGGTGAACGCCGCTTTCGGCTTTCAGAAAGCCATAGGCAAAGGGACCTTCGAATTGCAGGGTGGCGCTTTTGATACCGGCGCCTTCACCGTCCTGCAGGTCGAGCTCGGTGACGGACCAGCCCTGTTTCTCCCCGTACATCCGGTACATCCGCAGGAGCATTTCGGCCCAGTCCTGGCTTTCGGTGCCGCCGGCCCCGGAGTTGATCTGCAATACCGCGGGCAGCTCGTCTTCCGGCTGGTTGAGGGTGCTCTTGAATTCCACTTCATCCAGCTGTCGGTCAGCGCTTTAAGAGGCTTCGCGGGTCTCTTCCTCACTGGCTTCGCCGGCCTTCCAGAATTCGAACAGAACGGCAAAATCCTCCACGGCCGTCTCGACCGATTCGTAGAGCTTCACCCAGAATTCGTTCTGCTTTGATATTCTTCAGGATTTCGGTCGCCCGCCTGTTGTCATCCCAGAAGCCTGGGCTTAACGAAAGCTGTTTTTCTTCGTTGATCTTGTATCGTCGATTATCGACGTCAAAGAAACCTCCTTAGGACCACGAGCCGGTCCCTCATTAATTTGATTTGATCAGTCGTCATTCTGCAAAGATACAAAATGTCGGTTAACCATATGGTCACTCCGACCGAAGGCCTTTGACTGGGCTCATCACCGCCGCTTTGACAGCCTGATACCCAACCGTAAGCGCCGTAATGAAGATCCCCGCCGCAGCGGCCGCGATGAATACGGCGGGACCGATATGAATGCGATAATAATAGCCTTCCAGCCAGTTCTCCAACAGGCCGTAAGCCACCGGCGAGGCGATGACGCAGCTGAGCACCACCAGGATCAGGAAATCTCGGGTCAGCAATAGAAAGACTTGCGGTACCGAAGCGCCCAGAACTTTGCGGATGCCAATCTCTTTGGTCCTTTGTTCGGCTAAATAGGCCGCCAGTCCGAACAGCCCCAGGCAGGAGATGAGGACAGCCAGCCCGGCGAATATCGCCGCCAGTTCACCGATCAGTTTTTCCATCTGATATCCTGCTGCGTAATCCTCGTCCACAAAATGGTAGGTAAAGGTTGTTTGGCGGCTGTATCGCTTAAAGATCGGTTTCAGCCGCTCGAGTGCTACCCGGGTATTGACGCCCGGCGCAAGTCTGTAGGCAAACACAAAAGTCCAGCCCGGCTGGAAGACATAAAGGGTCGGCTCGGGCGCCGCAAATGGAGAGTGGGTAAGCGCGTCTTTCACGACGCCGACGATCCGAAGCCGGTTGGGTCCGTTGGACACCGACCAGGTAATGAACTGATTGAGCGGGTTTTTGAGGCGCATGCGTTTGACAGCTGCTTCGTTCAGGATGGCACAAGTCGAGTCGGCTCCGAAGTTGCCGGTGAAATTCCGTCCGGCAGTGATGGAGATCCCAAGCGTTCGGAAATAGTCGGTGTCGGCTACGGCATTCATGGCGATGTTCAGCGGTTCGTTTGGCCGCTTGCCTTCCCAGTTATTGATCGTGTTGCGGGAGTCGACCTCTGTGGGAGTGCTCATCGATTTCGTCATGGCGCTCACCATTCCGGAGGCCAGTGCAGCCCGTTTGAGCGGTTCGTAGTCGGTGAATCCCGCGTCGCTCACGACCAGCCTGTTGGGGTCATAGCCGGGAGGTCGGTTACGCGCGTGGTCGATTTGCTGATAGATGATGATCGTGCTGATGATAAGGCCAATGGAACAAGTGAACTGCAGGACGACCAGGGCCTTTCGGCCGAGGGCGGCCGACCGGGCGGTTTGGATTGTGCCTTTCAGGACTTTCGCCGGCTGGAAAGAGGAAAGATAGAAGGCCGGTTTAATCCCCGCGAGCAGACCGGTGATCAAAATATAGCTGGCCATGATGAGCCAGAACCATCCATTGGAAAACGGGATGCGGATATAGGTTCCGGCGATGGCGTTGAAACCCGGCAGCACGAGCGCGACAACCAGGAGGGAAAGCAGAAAAGCCAGGCCGGTCATGACGATCGATTCGATCAGGAACTGGAGCACGAGACCCATTTTGGAGGAGCCAATCACTTTCCGCACGCCTACTTCGCGCGCCCGCTTTGCGGAGCGCGCTGTAGACAGGTTCATAAAGTTGATGCAAGCGATCAGTAGCACCAATGCACCGATGACGCTAAACATCCGGACATAGTCGATAAGGCCGTGCAAGGCGACGCCGTTCTGATAATCGGAATACAGATGCCAGTCCCGGATAGGCTGAAAGGTGACTTGCCGGTGAAAGACGGTATAAGAGGCGGGGGCATATTTTTGAACGATCATCCTGGCGGCGGCTTCGACTTTAGCGGGATCGGCTCCATCTTTCAGCCGGACAAAGGCGCTGAAGAAGCAGTCATTCCAGTTGGTGGCCGCAACTCTGACCCAGCCGTCCTGTTGCTCCGGAAAGAAGGTCTGGATGCAATCGAGGTGAAAGCTGCTGTTGCGGGGCAGGTCCTTCATTACCGCGGTTACTTTTGCGTTGTAGGTATGGAACATCCGGACGGTCTTGCCCATCACGTCCGTTTTGCCGAACAGTGCCTTCGCGGTGGACTCGGTGAGTACGACTCCATCGGGTTCGCGAAGCGCCTCGTCCGCGTTCCCCTCCAGCAACGGGAATTGAAAAATATTCAGGAAATCGGCTCCTCCCGAAATCGTCCGCGCAATTTCAATGGTCTTGTCGCCGACCGTCAGCGGACATTGGCCCGGCCCCCAGGCTGCTGCAGCATATTCGATTCCGGGGATATCGCTTTTGAGGGCACTGGCCAGCGGGATGCAAACGGCGCTTTCAGTCCGGATACTGCCATTCTCCAACGCATTGAAGCGGACCTGGCAGGCCAGCCGGTTTTCGGGCAGCCACCGGTCAAAACTAAATTGGTCATAAACCCAAAGTCCGATCAGAAGCGCCACGGACATCCCAAGGGTCAATCCGGTAATATTCAGAAAGCTATAGACCTTGTTGCGCAGGAGGCTGCGCCAGGCGGTTCGGAAGTAATTTTGGAACATGACTTACCGCCGCCAAAAAAATGCCAGCTTTCGAGTACTTTTAAAATCAATTGCATAAGAAAGTTTAATTAAATTCACTGTACGGTTTCGCTACAACGGGTGACCGTTATAGATATATGTTAATCCACTACCTGCGCGTCGCATTCCGAACCTTTCGCCGGAACAAGTTGTATAGTTCGATCAATATTGCCTGTCTGGCGATCGGTCTTGCCGCCGTCATGACTATTCTTCTGTACATTCTACATGAGCACAGCTATGATCAATGGCACGCGAACGCCGGTCGAATTTACGTCGCTTACACGCGAACTACATATGGATCTTCTTCCTGGCCCGATCCCGATCTGAGCTATCTGGTTGGGCCGGCCGGGAAAGCCGCCGACCCTGCTGTGGAATCATCGGTCAGGATGCGGCCGGCGTTTGACGGCGTGGACCTTCAAAATCCCGGGTCTCCGGAAGTCCGGTTCAGGGAGACGTCGCGGTTTATGTATGCCGACAGTAATTTTTTTAGTTTCTTTAGCTTCCGGTTGCTGCGCGGAAATCCGGAAACCGTACTGGCGCGGCCGTTCACGGTGGTACTGACAGAAACGGCGGCGAAAAAATATTTTGGGAGCGCCGATCCGGTCGGCAAAACGCTCACTTTCGACAAAAAATATCCGCTGGAGGTAACGGGGGTGGCAGCGGACATGCCATCGAATACCAGCATCGTATTTGATATGGTCGCTTCGCTGGCCACGATGCGCGGCCTGGATCGATATAAGGGCTATCTTGAGGATCAGCAGCTGGAAAGTGGGACCTTTCGAACCTTGCTCCTGCTCCGGCGGCCCTCCGATACGGCACGGGTTGTACGGAGCCTATCGCACAAGGCATTGGTTGCCGCAGGGATCAACAAAAAAACGGATGCACCCTATGGCGAGATAGAAAGCCATCAATTTTCGCTAATGCCGATGACGGACTATCATCTCAAATTCTTCTACGGCGCCACTCCGTACCTGAACATTTTTACCCTTGTCGCCGCTCTTATCCTTCTGCTTGCGTTGGTAAACTACATGAGCCTCGCCACGGCCCGTTCGACGATTCGCGCCAAAGAGGTCGGCGTTCGCAAGGTCATCGGCGCAGGAAGAAGAAAAATCGCCGCACAGTTCTATACGGAATCGGCGTTCTACGCGATGCTCGCTTTTGGGGCGGGCAGCGGGTTATTTTTGTGCTTCCGGCCAGCGTTCTGCCGTCTGATGCAGTTGCCCATCGACTCAAGTTTTCTGGTCAACCCGGCAGTGATCGGCGCGTTTGTCGGCTTGCTGCTGCTGGTTATCCTCCTCGCCGGCAGCTATCCTTCGATACTGCTGTCCTCCTTCCGGCCTGTCACGGTGCTGTACGGCAGGCTAAGCCGGCATCGGAATGGCGAACGGATCCGAAAAGGGTTTCTTATTTTTCAATTTACTCTTTCCATGGCGCTGATGACCTGTGCTGTTGTGATCGGTAAAGAGCTTTATTACTTCCGCCATAGCGATACGGGTGTCGCCCGGGAGAACATCATTATGTTCCCTTTTGCAACCACGATGGAACGTTATGCTTCGTATCAGAAGGAGGTCGCGACCGTCCCGGGTATTCGGCAGGTTGCCACGATGCGCTATAAGCTGTATTCCGGAACGTCGCTGGTCAACCTGGTCCAGCTACCGGGAAAAACGACCACCGATGAGCTCATGTTCATGGACACAGACAGCAACTTCATCTCATTATTGGGGCTGAAATGGAAAGAACGGCCTGATCCTGCCCTAAGGTGGTATGACCGTGACCACCTTGTCCTGAATGAGGCAGCGGTCGACTCCTACCATTGGAGTGGTCGTGCAACCGGCAATCAATTCAAATTCGGGGAGAAAAACGTCACCGTCGCAGGTGTTCTGAAGGATTTCAATTTCTTTTCGCTCCATACAGCTATTGCTCCGCTGGGTATCCAGGTGAATGGGAACGTTGAAAATGCCTGGCAGGATGGGATAGACGGAGTGCTCTATGCGAAGGTTGGACCTCATGTCAATGTCCCGGCGGTGATTGAAGCCGTCCATCGCCTGTATGCAAGGTACGACCGTCGGACGGCGTTCGAATACACGTTTCTGGATGAGCAGTTCAACTCTCAATATAAATCGGAGGACCGGCTGGCAGGATTGATGAATATCTTTACGGTGATCACCATCATTATTTCCTGTCTGGGGCTTTTCGCGCTGGCGACCTTTGCCGCTCAGCAACGATTGAAGGAAATAGGGATTCGCAAGGTACTGGGTGCCTCCGTGGCGTCCATCGGGGTGCTGCTGTCGCGTGATTTCCTGCGGCCGGTGGCATTGTCCGTGTTGATCGCCTCACCGGTGGCGTGGTGGGTCATGCACAACTGGCTGCAAAACTTTGCCTACCGCACTCCGATCACCTGGTGGATCTTCCCGGCAGCCGGAATCGGGTTGCTGCTGATCGCGCAAGGGACGGTTCTGTTTCGAACGATAAAGGCTGCGCGGGCCAACCCGACGGTCAACCTGCGCAGCGAGTAGAATAATCGGGGACTTTATTTAATCGACGTGATGGCGGTCGAGCCGCGGTCCGTTTGCGTCTTGATGATCCCTACGCCCGGCGCGTACCACTCGGTGACGTCGATATTCATAGTAGCGGGAAAAGGACCGGATTTGTAGTTGACCTTGCTTTTGTACGCGATCTTGACGCAGTTCCAGGTACCTGCACTCGTCGTCACCGATTCCTGGGCGATCACTTGCCGGTTGTAGATCCACATCGTAAGCGTTGACCCACCTCCGAATGGATTTGGGGGTGGCGGAGGGCCTGGAGGGCCGCCGGGTGCCGGGTCCGCTATTGCTGCTGTTCGACAAAACAATGTATCCGCTTTTCAGCGTATCGCCCGCTTTCATTGCCGGGGGATATTCCAGAATGCCGCCGGTGCCGCTCACTTGTGCGCTGCTCATCTTACCGGCCGGGCCATCCGGCAGCATAAATTTCATATCCATCTGGATCAGGCCGCCGGTGCATTTGACCGTGCTGGTCGAGGTATTCGTCGGTCTTTCTTTCTTATCGAACATTTGGCTGCTGAGGGTGCCGGTAGTTGTGCCGCCGCTGCTGCTGACATTGGAAACGGTATAGACATTTCTGCCACTGGGTTCGCCTTTCTTATTGTAGTTGGTCACTTCGATCGTCTTGCCCTGCTGAAGAAAAAGATATTTAGAGCAGTCCTGGGACCTGGCGCTGCTGCCGGGCAAAAGGAGCAGAAACAGAAGGGAGAAAGGGGTGAACTTTTTCATATTAAAAATTGTTTGAATCAGAAAGGTAGGTTAATTTTTCACTTCTCCCATACCACTAAATGGGTATAATTTTTCCCAGCTTGGTTTTTCCCAACCCGCGGAATACGTGTTAAGATTCCTTTACCACTTTCCGGCATTGTTATTGAAAACAGTGAAGCGGGTCAAATGAGGTCGAAAAAGTAAACAAATTGTTCATTTAAAATTAATAAATATGAGTGCCCAAAAAGTAATTATAAGCGCCTTATCCGGTCTTGTCGCAGGCGTAGCCATTGGTATTCTTGTCGCTCCGGCCGAAGGCGCCGAGACGCGTCAGCGGATCGCAGATACAGCCGATTCGCTAAAGCGGAAATTGAGGAAACTAAGAGGGATTACGAGCGATGAACTGGATGAATTGAACGATATTTTTGAGCGGGAGACAGACGGGTTGCGGGACGATGTCCGGAGCCGGGTATTGAATCTCATAAAAGCCGCCAAAGAGAAAGGTAACCACATCAAGGAGGAAGCATTGTCCTAGTTGACGATGCTTTCGGTAAGGAGGGGAGCCCAATGGGCTCCTTTTTTATTGGCGCGCCGGCCGGGCTTCTATTTTATTTCGTAGGAAAGCGGAATTCCCCAAATCCCGTTAATTTGCGGCCTCATTCAAACCCCAGTTTATCTATGCCTGTCGACCTTCGTTCGGATACCGTCACCCGGCCTACGCCCGCAATGCTGGATGCGATGATGCATGCGGAAGTGGGAGACGATGTTTTTGGAGAAGACCCGTCCATCAATTCCCTCGAGAAGATGGCGGCGGAAATGTTCGGGATGGAGGCGGCGCTCTATTCGCCCACCGGTACGATGTCCAACCAGATCGGGATCAAATGTCATACGCAACCGGGGGATGAAGTGATCTGTGAACGGAGCTCACATGTATATGTGTATGAAGGCGGGGGAATCGCGTTCAATTCGGGTGCTCAAGTCCGGGCGCTGGACGGGAACCTCGGACGGATCACGGCCCACCAGATCGGCCAGGTCATTAATCCTGATGACGTTCACCGGGCACGAACTTCCCTGGTCTCGCTGGAAAATACCGCCAATCGGGGCGGGGGCAGCTGTTATGACTGGGACGAGATCCTGCGCGTTCGGGATCTTTGTACGGAGCGGACCCTCGGTTTGCACCTGGACGGTGCGCGGCTTTTCAATGCGCTGGTGGCCAGGGGGCAGTCGGCGCGGTCGTATGGCGAGGTGTTCGACAGCATTTCCGTCTGTCTGAATAAAGGGTTGGGTTGTCCGATCGGAAGTGTTCTGATGGGGACCGCCTCTTTTATCCGGCAGGCCCGGCGGGTGCGAAAGGTCTTTGGCGGCGGAATGCGGCAGGCGGGATTCATGGCGGCGGCGGGGATCTATGCGTTGCAGCATCATATCGACCGGCTTGGCAATCGATCACGCGCATGCCCGGAAGATTGGGGCGGCGCTGGAGAAGAAAGCATTCGTTCAAAGTATCATGCCGGTCGAGACCAATATCGTTATCGTAGATGTCGATCCGGCGTTGCCGGCAAAGACGCTTGCGCAGCGGTTGCGGGAGCTTGACATCCTGACGATCGCCATAGCGCCAACGCAGCTGCGATTCGTCACCCATCTCGATATCAGCCCGGAGATGGTCGGGCAGGCGGTGGCGGCCATCGAGCGGGTGTGAGCGACGCGCATCGAACAATTGGAAGCGATGATTTGTATCTACATTTAACAATAAAAAATAGTCACTATGTTCCCAAAACTGACTCCCAAAGACACGAAGGCCTGGCAGCAATTGCAGCAGCACTACGACAAGGAGATAAAGGGGACGCATATGCGCTCGATCTTCAAGGCCGATCCGGACCGGTTCTCGCGATATTCACTAAAGATCGACGATATCCTGTTCGACTTTTCAAAGAATGTCGTTACGGATAAGACCCTTGATCTGCTGCGGCAGCTTGCGACGGAATGCAAGGTCCGGGAAGCGACCGAGGCGATGTTCACCGGCGAGAAAATCAACCAGACCGAGGATCGGTCTGTCCTGCATACCGCGCTGCGCAACCTTTCCGGAGACCCGGTGTACAGTGATGGTAAAGACGTAATGCCGGATGTGCGGCGGGTGTTGGCGCAGATGAAGGAATTTAGTGGCCGGGTTCACAGCGGCGAATGGATAGGTTATTCCGGCAAGAAGATCAAATACATTGTCAATATCGGGATCGGCGGCAGCGATCTCGGTCCGGTCATGGTCACTGAAGCGCTCCGGCCTTATTGGGTACCTGGTATGGAGGCGCATTTCATTTCGAATGTTGACGGGACGCAGATCGTAGAGACCCTAAAACAGGTCACACCGGAAGAAACGCTGTTTCTTATCGCTTCCAAGACCTTTACGACGCAGGAGACGATGACCAATGCCCATACGGCGCGGGACTGGTTCCTGAAAGCTGCGAAGGATGAGAAACAGGTGGCCAAACATTTCGTCGCGTTGTCGACGAATGAAAAGGAAGTGGTTAAGTTCGGGATCGATAGCGCCAATATGTTCGAGTTTTGGGACTGGGTGGGCGGCCGGTATTCGCTGTGGAGCGCGATCGGGTTGTCCATCGTCCTGACCGTAGGATATGCCAATTTCGAGACCTTGCTAAGCGGGGCGCACCAGGCCGATCTGCATTTCCGGAACACCCCACCGGCTCAAAACATTCCCGTCACGATGGCCCTGATCGGGTTGTGGTACACCAATTTCTTCGGAACACAGACAGAGGCAATCCTGCCGTATGACCAGTATATGCATCGGTTCCCCGCATATTTCCAGCAAGGGAATATGGAAAGCAATGGCAAGAGCATGGACCGGAATGGTCATCCGGTAGGCTGGTCGACCGGTCCCGTTGTCTGGGGTGAGCCGGGGACCAATGGCCAGCATGCGTTCTATCAGTTGATCCATCAGGGAACGGTCCTGATCCCCTGTGACTTTATCGCCCCGGCGATCAGCCATAACCCGATCGGCGATCACCATGTAAAGTTGCTGTCCAACTTCTTCGCGCAGACGCAGGCGCTGATGAATGGGAAGACAAAGGAGGAACTGGAGGCGGAAAACGTACCCGCAGCCCTCATCCCTTATAAGAGTTTCAGCGGTAACAGGCCTACTAATTCATTCCTGATCAAGGAGATAACCCCATTTAGCCTTGGTGAGCTCATCGCGCTTTACGAACACAAGATATTCGTCCAGGGGGTCATCTGGAATATTTTCAGTTTTGATCAATGGGGAGTAGAGCTGGGAAAGCAGCTGGCGGGAAAGATCCTGCCGGAGCTCCGGGGCGATGAAGAGGTTAAGACCCATGATTCTTCTACCAATGGGCTGATCAACGCATTTAAGAAAATGCGGTAAGTAGTTACGGAAGGATTCGAACCCTCGTAAAAGGTCTTGCGGACCTCCGCCTTTCCGCTCGGCCACGTAACTCATGTGAACCCGGGGGCAAGATAGGACCATTTAGTTAGTCTACCAAATTTGTAGACTAATAATTTCGACGATTCAGGAATATTGTCCGCGAGTGGGGTAATTGCTCGCTGTGGGGTATTTTTAAGATATTGTTATAAAATAAAAATTGAATGGGTTCGTTTTCAGTTAACTTTGCCCCCACACAAAAAATTTCCGGCAAGGTCTACCATGGAGCACAATGATCGTTCTCTCCCTCAATCCAAGCTTCGTTTTTCCCATCAAGCCTTAAGGGCAATTTGCATTGCGGGCGTATGCAGCTTCGTCTTGATCAGCGCTTGCAGCAACGGCAGTTCCCAGGCGTCTAAGGCCGGCGACACGAGCGCCGCCGCTGCCAAAGCCGCAGCGACAAAAAAAGATACGGTCGTCCCTGCCTCCGCGGTTAACGCAGGACCCCTGGACACAGCGCTTTACAATAAATTATTGATCCATCTCGCGAATGGCGATTCCACGCACCGTTGGCCGGTCCGTACGGCGTATCCGAACCCGGGTGCGATCCTGCCGTTCAATCGAATCGTGGCCTATTACGGCAATCTGTATTCCAGGCACATGGGCGTACTCGGGGAATATCCACCCAATGAGATGTTACAGAAGTTGCAGACGGAATGCAGGAAGTGGCAGGCGGCCGATCCGATGATCCCGGTGTTACCCTGCCTGCATTATATTGCTGTCACGGCGCAAGGCGCTCCCGGCAAGGATGGGAAGTACCGGGCGCGGATGCCGTTTAAGCAGATCGACTCGGTTTTGCATATGGCTGCCCGGATCAACGCTATCGTGTTCCTGGATGTCCAGATCGGCTTCAGCAATGTGGAAACGGAGGTGCCGTTGCTGGAGAAGTACCTGAAGATGTCCAATGTGCATCTCGGAATTGATCCTGAGTTCGCCATGTCCAAATCCGGAAAGAAACCGGGAAAGGTGATCGGTTCATTGGATGCGGCGGATGCCAACTGGTGTATCGGGTATCTGACGAAACTCGCGAAAGCAAATGGAATTCCTCCCAAGATCCTCATGTTCCATCGCTTTACAAAAGACATGCTCACCAATGCCAGGCTGATCCATCCGACGCCCGATTGTCAGTTCGTGTTGGATATGGATGGTTGGGGACCCGTAAGTCTCAAGACAGACAGTTATAAGAGTTATGTAGCCGGATTCCCGATAGAATTCGCCGGATTCAAACTGTTCTATAAGAATGATGTTGGAAAGCCTCCGCGCGGAGTTCATTTGCCTTCTACGAGCCTGATGACGCCGGCCCAGGTTTTGGCGCAAAAACCCAGCCCGATCTACATTCAATACCAGTAAGCGGTATTCTTCGTCATCAGCCTGGACTATTCGTTATCGGCCTGGCCTATGGCATATTCGTTCCTGTTGCGCTGCTCCGGTTATGTTCAAAATACCCGTCCAGCGACAGCGGGCCGCTGCCTTCCACCAGGAAAAAAACCGCCAGGATCAGCGCCGCGAGGGCAAGGAGCCATTCGTTTCCCACCTGGAATCCGGATCGTTGAGCATTTATATCGATTATCGCGCCGATCAATATGGGCAACTGCAAAAGACACATCAACCGGGTCCACAGGCCGACAAGGATCAAAAAACCGCCCAGGATGTTCGCCCAGCAAATGATGATCGGCAGCCAATGGAAGGTATTCTGCCCTAAATGCTGGTTGCCGTAAATCAGTTCCTCCAATAGCGCCGAATCATGCATGAAATTTATGCCTTTGCCGAGCAGGATCAACCCCAGGCCGACCCGCAGGACGACCAGCCACCGGGGATGATGGGCGGCACTCCATTGTCTGACTTGTTGTAATGTGCTCATAGTAGGGAGTTTATACTACAAGTTGCAATTGCTATGCCTGGGGAGCCGGGGCTATCGCGGGCCAAGCCAACTCTGTCTGAACCTTGTTATCGCGGTCGTTACCGGGAGACTGGCCGTCTCAAAGCTTTCCACGATCAAACCGGGGTTCTCCTGTGGGGTGATTCGGGTAGTTCGATCCTCATTTCGATGGAGGTACCGGATATTGACAGAATTACCCGGGTGGACGCGGTCCAGTGCCGCGGTCAGGTCTGAAAACGTTCTAATATCCTGATTATCAACCGATATTATTTTGTCATCGATATCGAGGCCCGCATCATACAGGGGTGTACCCCGGAGCGTATTCTGCATGATCAGGAGCCCTTCCCGTTCTGACATCCGGGGCGTGCCGATCCAGGCTTTGCCGGGGTCCGTCTTGCGGACATGAAAGCCCGCCGGGGCCAACAGCGGATCATAGTCGATCGGCTCGTGGCCATAGATATATCTTGCGAAAAAATCCTGGGCGAATTTCTTATCGCCCGTCACGGTGGCAAGGACCTCCTGCAGACCCGCAACCGTGTAGGGCACTTCGGGCTTTCCGAATTTCTTCCAGGCGGCCTGCATCAGGTCGTCGAGGGTTTTGTTGTATTTCTCGCGGAGCTCCAGATCGAGCGCCAGCGCGATAGCCGCGCCATACGGATAATAGGAAGTAAAGATATTCTGGAAGTTGGTCATATCCACAGATACGCCGGCATCGGTGAATACCGCTATTTCGCTGGCTTCGACGGGTGAATAGAGCCGGGCGCCGGGGGTATTCGTTTTGGTGTCGATCAACTGCGCGACCGTTCGTTTGACAAAGTCGGTATCTTTCCCGATACCGGCTCTGACAGGTAAGAGGTTGCCATAATATTGAGTAAAACCTTCTGCAAACCAGAGCTCGTAGCTCATATTGCTCTTTTCAAAGTTAAAGGGTTCCAGGGTGCGCGGCCGGATGCGCTTTACATTCCAGCAGTGGAAGAATTCGTGGGCAAAAACACCCAACATCCGGTCTTCGCCGTGAAAGGCGGAACCGATCGTGATCATGGTAGAATTGCGGTGTTCCATCCCGTCTCCGTGAACATAGGGGTTGATGCTGGCGAGGAAGGTATAGGTACCGTAATCGTACGCAGGGACTTCACCATAGACGGCCTGCTCCTGTCGAACGATCCGTTGCACTTTATCACTGAATTCGGAAAAGTCGGCGCTGTCGGCCGCTCCGTCGAGCGCGATCCGGAAGTTGTATTTTTTTCCATCCGGGTTCGTTACCTCCCAACTCCGGTAGCTAAGATTGCCGATCACGACGGGGCAATCCATAAAGTACTGCAGGCCGCGCGCCATGAACGTATACGGATCGCTGGTAGGCTGGAGCTGCGTGGCGATGGTCCAATGCTCTTGTTGGGGAAGGTTGAAATGAATGGTGATCGGGATATTGTCGACTCCTTTCATCCACAGGAAGGCAGCAGGCATATTGAGGTGGATGCCGGCCGGGTCGATACCGGCATAGGTACCATCCGCATAATTGCCGTAGAGGGTATATTTCAGCCGGACATAGCCGCCGGGGTGGGAGACTTCGTATACATCCCCATCTATCCGATTGACTGTGAGCGGTTTGCCGACCTGATCCGTCGCAGACACGTCATAGACATTCTTGCCAAATTCATGCGTCGCATAGCGGCCCGGAGAGGACCGGCTCATCCGGAATACGGCTGTACGGGTCGGGATATCGCTTACGA
The DNA here is from genome assembly GCA_963846405.1 of uncultured Chitinophagaceae bacterium. Lineage (GTDB taxonomy): Bacteria > Bacteroidota > Bacteroidia > Chitinophagales > Chitinophagaceae > Puia. The sequence goes on from CAWJVU010000006.1 coordinate 98,779, forward strand.
TGAGCTCGATTTGCGCTTCGTGATGCGCCAGGTTGGGAAAGGAAACGATATAGCCAACTCGTTGGGCAAAAGATGGTTCCAGTCCGGACATCAACAGGAGGATGATAGGCAGCCGCGGGAATAAAGCCATAGATTTGTTGGATTGATGGGTAAACTTTATATTGAGTTCGCAAATTTATTCCTATCACCTTAATTGGTTAACCATTTATGAGAAAAATTTTAACGCTTGCCCTTGCCTTTGGTATTCTCACCCAATGTAGCGTCTCCGCTGCCGTCGTAGCTCCTTCCAAACCCATTCCGCCCACACCTGCACCGTTAAAGGCATCCGATGTCCGGATCCCGATCGCGGGCACCGGCAAAACAGTAAGTCTGCTGGAGTTGTCTACCATGAAGGTCGACGATCTCGAGCACCTGACCGGGAAGAAAATGGGGTGGCTCAAAAGGGTGGAATTCAAGCTGGCCCTGCGGAAACTTCGTCATTCCATCAAGCCGGATGGTACGATCGACAACAAATCGCTGGCCAGACTGCGGGGTGGTTATTACGATGACGACGGCAGTTTCCACATCGGCGGATTTGCCCTTGGTTTTTTCGTGGGGTTGATCGGGGTGCTGATCGCTTATCTGATCAATGACGATTACCACCACCGGCGCGTGAAATGGGCCTGGATCGGATTCGGATGCTTTGTCGTCCTTTACATCCTGCTGGTCATTGCGGTGTTAAATGCGGCCGGAGCTTAAGAAGGCTCTAAGAAGAATTTTCAGCGACGCAGCCGCCCCGCGGCTGCGTTATTTTTTGAGCAGGAATCGGACGATCCAGTAAGCGATGAGGCAGAGGAAGATCACCATTCCAATGGTCAGGTAAGTCCAGGGGTCGTCTTTTAGGCGGCGCTTTAGCCGGCGCTGCCGCTTTTTCGCCATGGTCTTTTGAAGATTGGCGTTCAGTTCATCGACATATGCCTGGAGATTTTTGCGAGCATCGAGCTGCTGGAGGCCTTCCACGGCATCATTCAGGAACGCGTTGTCCGCCATGGTTCGCTCGACATCGTGGAGCGGCTCCCCGGAAAGCTTGCCGCTGAGGTAGTCCATCAACTGCTGATTGTCGATGTCCTTGTTGCTATTGGCTAATATGTTAAGCAGATCCTTGTTCATGTCAGCTTGCCCTTTCACGGGACTTTTTTTCCATGCTCAGCCTCAGGTTCCGTTTTCCATTCTGGATATAGCTTTTTACCTGCATGAGACTGTAACCGGTAGATAACGCTATTTCCTGATATGATCTTTTCTCGAGGTAAAACAAAATTACGCAGAGTTTTTGCTCTTTTCCCAATTCCTCCAGGGATTGCCCCATCCATTCCAGCCATTGCTCCTTTTCGCGGTGGCTGTTTTTTGCCGGGTCCTCGTCCCAGGCGGCAAGCATGGTTTCGGACAATTCGGCATGACCATGCCGGTCCCGCAGTTTCATCAGGCAATGATTGCGGGCGATCGTGTAGATCCAGGACTTGAAATACTCGACGCGGTATTTGGCGAGTTCCGTGATCACCTTGACGAAGATTTGCTGTACGCAGTCCCGGGCTTCTTCCTCATTCTTCAGATACTTCATACACACCCCCAGCAACAAAAGGGTGTACCGGGGGAGAAGGATGCCCAGCCAGTCATTGTCCCCGCTGGTGAAGTATTGGTCCAGCAGTTCCTGGTCGGTCATATGGTGGGAGGGCCGTCTATTCACGTTCAGGATGTCTATATAAGATGCACGATCTGCAAAATTTCACAATTTTACAACGCGGATCGGCGCCATATGGTTCAAACGGAAGGGTAGGTCATAAAATTTTGCAAAAGCGGATTTACTGTTTAATTTTCGGCCATGATCCAAGCAATATGTTGCGTCCCCGTCAGACCCTTAAGGTCGGAACCGGCACACCGGACGGAAATGGTCAGCCAGTTATTATTTGGGGAATGTTGTGAGATCGTGGATCAGGCCGGCCGCGACTGGTTGCGCGTCCGGGTAAAATTTGACGGGTATGAAGGCTGGTGTCAGCGGGCGCATCTGGTCGAAGTGAACGAAGCAGAGTATGAAAACGCGGGACTGGCGCTGACGCCCGAATGGGTAACGGCGCTTGAATACAATGGTCATCCCATGATGGTTCCGATGGGCAGCCACCTGACGGCCATGAAAAACGGGAAAGCTTTATGGCGGAAGAATCAGGTCCATTACAAGGGGAAGATCTGGGATACGGCGGAGGCAGGCAGGGATCCCAAATCGATCCGGCAGCTCACATCCAAATTTCTCAATACACCCTATCTCTGGGGTGGAAAGAGTGTCTTTGGGATCGACTGCAGCGGATTTACGCAAAGCGTTTTCAAATTTATGGGTATTTCCCTCCTTAGAGATGCCTATTTGCAGGCCGGTCAGGGCGAATCGATCGGATTTTTGGAAGAGACAGAGACCGGCGATCTGGCTTTTTTCGACAATGACGAGGGACGGATCACGCATGTCGGCATCCTGCTCAACCCCAATGAGATTATCCATTCGTCGGGAAAGGTGCGGATCGATAAAATCGATAATATGGGGATCGTTCAATCGGAGACTTCGGAGCGGACACACCAGCTGCGGCTGATCAAGCGCTTACTGATCGAAAAATAAGATGTCGTCGACGCGCCCCCTCTCGCGGGGCAGCCATCCTCGCGCCCAACCTTCCTACGGAGCGTCATTTTTTCCGGAAGGTCTGGTCATAGAGGCGGACGGCTTCCTCAATCACCTGGATGGCGGTTGTTTTGTCGCCGAATTCCTCCACGACCACTGTCTTGTTCTCCAGCTTCTTGTATTCTTCAAAGAAATGGCGGAGCTCTTCAAAAAAATGTTTCGGCAGCTCTTCAATATTGTTGTAGTGGTTGACGCTGGGGTCATGCGCCGCCACAGCGATGATCTTGTCGTCGGCGTCGCCGCTATCCACCATTTGCATCACACCCATGACCTTTGCCTCCATCAGGGTCAGCGCCTGTACGGGCAGCGACGTAATAACGAGGATGTCCAGCGGATCCTTGTCGTCGCCATAGGTCTGGGGGATAAAACCGTAGTTGACGGGGTAATAGAACGACGAGTAAATCACCCGGTCCAGTTTAAGCAACCCGGAATCTTTGTCAATCTCATATTTGCAGCGCGAGCCCTGCGGGATTTCGATGATCGCGTTGACTATCCGGGGCGCGCTTTTGCCTACCGGAACCCCGTGCCAGGGGTGGGAGACTGTCATCATAACGGGAGCTTTTAAGAAGTGAGCCCACAAACCTACAGGAAAAAAGGAGACAAAAAATCTTCCGAAAATATAATTTTTTGTCTCCATATCATGATGTCTGCACTAACGTGCGAACTGGCCTCCGGCCAGTTCATTGCCGACAAACAAATTATCTCAACACGGCTGTTCCAAGCATGGTGGCCAGCAGGCCGAGGACGATGCTTCCTGCGACATACAGCAGGAAATAACCATAATTGCCCTCCCGGATGAGGCCGACGGCTTCGTAGGAAAAAGTGGAAAAGGTAGTATAGCCGCCGCAGATCCCTGTAATCAGGAAAAGCCGCCATTCTGCGTTGAACCAGGAATAACGGATAGCGACCCCGTATAGGAGACCGATAAGGAAACAACCGGTAACATTGACCGCAAACGTGCCGGCAGGAAAGGCGGTAGTCAACTGCCGGTTGATCGACAAAGTCAGGAGGTAGCGGCAGACGCTGCCGATACCGCCGCCAAGGAAAATATAGAAGAGGAGCTTCACCTATCGTTTATGGTTAAGGAGTTCTTTGAGATCTACCAGCCAGTCGCCTTTTATGCGGACGACCCGGATGGTGGTCGTATCGCGCTTATAACTATTTGCATAGGTATAAGAGGTCACCGAATCATTGACCGTTCGGATATTGATGGGAAGGATATCCGCATCCTGGTATTTCTTCCGCTCCTCCTGCGGAAGGCCGGCATAATCTTTCTTCCACTTGTCAAGGAGGAAATTGTTCGTGGAGTCTACAAAGAGATAGAATTTGGCTTTGTCGTAGTCGCCGTCCAGTGCGGCCCGGATGAATTGGCGCCCGGCGTCCTGGGCGTCTTCCGCTTTTTGATATGAATGGATGTTATTACATGCGGCCAGTAAAAGCACCGCCGGCAGAAGGATTTTTCGGATCATGGGGATAAAGGTAGGAAATTAATTCAACCTTCCTTTCCCGGCTGGTGTCAACCCTCCTTTCCCGGCTGGAGACCGCCCTCCTTTCCCGCCGGCCGGATCGATATCCGTCGCTCTTGTTGCTCTTCCTGCTCCTGTTTGTCGCGCTCGTAGGCCTTGATGATGGCCTTAACCAACCGGTGCCGGACCACGTCCTCCTCATCCAGCTCAATATGAGCGATCCCATCGATGTTTTGAAGAATGTAGAGCGCTTTGGCGAGACCACTTTTCTGGTTTTTTGGCAGGTCGATCTGTGTCAGATCGCCAGTGATGATGGCCTTGGCGTTGGCGCCGATCCGGGTAAGGAACATCTTTAGCTGAAGGTCGGTAGCGTTCTGCGCTTCGTCGAGGATGATAAAGGCATGATCGAGCGTGCGTCCGCGCATATAAGCCAGCGGCGCGATCTCAATCGTGCGGGTGCTCATATAATAACCAAGTTTATCGGCCGGGATCATATCGTCAAGCGCATCATAAAGCGGGCGCAGATAAGGGTCGATCTTTTCCTTCAGATCGCCGGGCAGAAACCCAAGGCTTTCACCGGCCTCGACCGCCGGACGGGTCAGGATGATCTTCTTAACCATTTTGTTCTTGAGTGCCCGAACGGCAAGCGCGACGGCCGTATAGGTTTTACCTGTGCCTGCGGGTCCGACGGCGAAGACAACATCGTTCTTCTCGGTCGCCGCCACCATGCGTTTCTGGTTGACCGTCCGGGCACGGACCGTTTTGCCGTTGGGACCGAAGACAAGGATGTCGTTGGGATGCCGGTCAACAAAGTTATCGACAGTTTCAGCATCGTCGCCGCCTAGTATCTGTTCAAAATAGTTCTCGCTGACGTGGCCGTTCCTTTCCAGGTATTGGACCAGCAGATCGATCTTCTCCTTGGCCGTCTCCACTTGCTCGGGTGAGCCGCTTAACTTGATCTGGGTCCCGCGGGAGAGAATTTTCAGTAAGGGGAATTTTTTCTTGAGGATATCTAGCTTTCCGTTGTTGACACCAAAGAATTCAATGGGGTTCACGGTTTCCAGGTTGATAATAGTCTCAGTCAAATCATTGCTTTTTTGCGTTCGAATCAATTTATTTTCTGTACCGAACTTCGTCCGGTAACGGGTACTTCGGGGGCCCCGTGCGGCTTTTTTCAAATATAACCCGGGCGGACATTAATTTCGGATTATTCTTATTAACAGCATGTGAATAGTACCTATATCTGCTGTGCCCGCCTGAAACACCAAAAGAATTACAGATGATTTACGATTTTGTTCGTAAAGGGATCAGTCCGGGATCCTGCCTTGCCGTGAATTGCGAAGGTAAATGGGGGACGATTGACGCCGGCTGTCTTAAAGGAGCAGCTATCTCTTGAGGCTATGAGTTTATCGGGAAAATCCGGATGATCCCAATTCTTCTTCAATCAGGTTGTGGAAGGTTGCTTCGTTTTCCCAGATCCAGGCTGGCAATTGCTGTTTTACGATCTTCCAGACCCCGTCTTCACGCTGCATTCTCAGCACGATTCGGTTACCCCGGTCATCGCTTACGTCCACCGTAAACAACCCCTCCGCCAAACCGTTCGATTTGCGGAAATTGAACTCTCTCAGGCGGCCATCGGCCTTTACCAACTTGGTGAACTGAATGTTCCGGATGAACTGTATCTGCATAAGGCTCCCTTTGATGAAATTAATATTTGACCTACCGGTCGAGAATGACCCTTGTCATCTCCGTAATGAACAATTTGCGTGCTACTTGTCAGGGGGGCTTCTTAAAGAATAGTGAATTTTTTTACGCAGGGATCGGGCGGATGGATTCACGGATCGGGTGCGTGAATTATCATAAAGATAATAAAAATGCGTCGTCGGGGGATAGAAAATTTAAAATTCTTTGATGATTTATCCACGATTTGTCTTAACAATTCCCTGTTCCCTTACACCCCAAAATATTTGCGGCCCATATTTGCCGCACGGAATTAAATTTGCAGATTGATGTAACCTCTTCATAATAAATGCTTCGGAAATGTCATCGAGAATTTTAGTCATTGGCGCGGGCGCCGCGGGCCTCATCGCAGCCCGCCGGCTGGCCGCGGAAGGATTGTCCGTTGTTCTGCTGGAGGCGGCGGCGATACCGGGGGGTAGGATCCATTCCTTTCCCATCCCTGGATTCAGCGGTTTGGTGGAGGCAGGGGCCGAATTCGTCCACGGGGATCTGCCGATCACGCTTCAATTGGCGCGGGAAGCGGGTATTTCCTTGATCCCGACGCACCATTGGCAAATGACGGCAAGTGATGAGGATAGCCGGACCTTTCGACCATTGGGATGATTGTATGGAAGAAATGGCGAAATTGACCGTGGATGAACCGATCGCGCAATTTCTCGCGTCGCATTTTTCGGGGAAAAATATGCCGCGCTACGCCGGTCCGTACAACGGTTTGCGGAAGGTTACGATCTGGCTGACCTGGCAACGGCCAGCACCATAGCACTGTATAAAGAGTGGTCGAGTGAAGAAGACAGCGGTGAATACCGGGTCGATGGCGGTTATGGCCGATTAGTGGACTACCTGGTCCGCGATTGCCGACGGTTGGGTGTTCATCTCCATTTTGGCGCTGCGGTAACCGGAGTTCGCTGGAGTGCGGGGAGTGTGGAGGTCACCACGATTGGTGGCGAATTGTTCGGGGGAGAGCGGCTTGTGGTCACGGTATCCCTGGGTGTTCTGCCCCGGCTTGAATTCGTGCCTTCGATCCCGGAGGTCATGAAAGCTGCCGCGGGAATCGGTTACGGGTCCGTGATCAAGATCCTGCTGGAATTCCGGACCCCATTCTGGAGGGAAGGCCGGCCGGGTGCGCAAACTTTATTCGTCCTAGGCGAGCAACCGGTACCGGTCTGGTGGACGCAGGTCGACGAGCGCTCGACCCTGCTGACGGGCTGGCTTACGGGGCAGAATATGCGCCGGTTCCAGGCTTTGGGTCCGCAGGAGCGGCTGGAACAATGTCTCAGCGCTCTCGCGGTTATATTCTCCCGCGACATCGGGATGCTTCGAAACGAGCTGGCGGCTTTCCGGATTTTCGACTGGCTGGACCAGCCATTTGTTCATGGCGGCTACAGTTTCGATATGGTATCTACACCTGCCTGTCGCCAGCTCCTGCGAAAGCCGGTGGCGGATACGCTTTATTTTGCGGGGGAAGCCCTCTATGATGGGAGTGCGCCGGGGACGGTGGAAGCGGCCTTCCACAGCGGGCTTGAAGTGGCACAAAAGATAATAGCGCGGCACTAACCGCGCTATCTTCGTATATATAGATAGATAGTAAAGACCTAACTCAGACGTACTGATCTTTCAGGGTTCTGATCTCGTCATGATTGGAGCGGAGTGCTTCTTCCTGATGAACCAGCAGCTCGCGGATATAGGCCGGAAGCGCTTCAACTTCGAGCGCAGCATGATAGGCTTGCTGCGTGGAATTTTCTACTGCCTCACAATTTGAGAGAATCGTCATGCGGCTGTTGCCGGTGAAAATCGCTTTGAGCTCCATCCATGCGCGGTAAATTTTGCCGCTGGAGGTGGTCCCTTGTTCGATCTCGGCTCCCAGGGCCTGCACTTCAGTCGCCAGCGCAATCTTGTTGCGATGGCTCTCGGCGATCATGGTGGCATAGAGGATCTTTAAGTCCTCATCTTCCGGCTTCGTTTCGCGGATCGCCTTCTCGTAGCCTGCAATCCGGTCGTTGTTGATTTGAACCAGATCATTCAACACTTCTATGGTCTTTTGTTTGTTTTGCATAACCCCGTTTAGTTAGCGAATGCTAAAACTGTGCCAGGGCTATATTTCTTCGGCCGCCTGCGATGTGTCGCCGGTCGTCAACTCAAATCCGCGCAGTCGGTTGCGCAGCATCCGGTTCTCCTCCCGGAGGCCATCCACCCGCTGCAGGAGATGCGCGATCGCTTCGATCCCTTCGAAGTTGATTGCCAGTTCGTAGTGCCAGCGCACGAATTTCTCCAGCACCGGCAATTCATCCGCCGGCAGCAGAATGGTGCCATCGCGAATAATCATGCCGATCAGACCTGAATCGTGCAGCCCTTTAATGAAAGAGAGCTCCACATGATGATAGGCGCAAAACTCGCCCGCTGCTATTAATTCCGCTGATTGCATATCGATCGGTTAAGACAGTTAAATTATTTTTCACTTAATTTTTGCAGTTCCCGGAACAATTCCTTCTCCTTTTCGCTCAGACTGGACGGAAGCCTGATTTCCAACGTAACGAATAGGTCGCCATGCTGTCCGTCTTTCTTGTAGACGGGAAATCCTTTTCCTTTCAGCCGGAGTGCCGTGCCGTTGGGCGTCTCCGGTTTGATTTTCAGCTTTACTTTTCCGTTAAGCGTATCGACCATGATCTCGCCTCCAAGCATCATGGTGTACAGATCGGGGCTTGCTTTGGCATAAAGATCGTTGCCGTCCCTTCTCCAGCGAGGGTCGTCCGCGATAACGAAGGTGATATAGAGATCGCCGTCGGGCCCACCATTGGTACCGGGACCGCCATGTCCTTTGAGCTTGATGACCTGGCCGTTCTCGACGCCTGCAGGGATCGTGATCCGGATATTTTTCTCGTTTACGGTCAACACCTGCTGATGCGTGACCGCGGCGTCGGCGAGACCCAGACGCAATTCCGCCTGATAGTCCTGACCGCGGAATGCCGACCTGCCGCCTCCGCGGGCTGACCGGCCGAAGAGGGATTCAAAGAAATCCGAGAACTCGCCGCCGCCGAATTCTTCACCGCCTTCTGTACCGCTTTCGCCGAAACCGCTGAATCCGCTGCTGCCGGCTCCGAATTCGCCGCTACCCGCGCCCGGTCTGCCGGGTCCACGGCGTCCTGCGCCTGCCGATTGCTGCGCCTTCTCGAACGCTTCGGCATGTTGCCAGTCTTTTCCGTATTGGTCATACTTCTTTCTCTTGTCCGGATCGCTGAGCACTTCATTCGCTTCGTTTATCTGCTGAAATTTCCGGTTGGCTTCCTTATCGTTTGGGTTCAGGTCGGGGTGGTGCTTACGGGCCAGTTTCCGGTATGCCGTCCGAATCTCGTCCTGGGTAGCAGTCTTGCTTACGCCCAATATTTTATAGTAATCGATGAAATCCATTTTTGTCCTTTTTGGGGCTCGACCCCGTTTGGTGCAAATTTAAGATGTTGGCATAATTTTTTAATCTCTTATTAAAATCTGATCATGAAACGATTCCTGACGATAGCGGGATTCCTGGCTGGTATCCTCGCCGCGGGCGCATGTGGTCAATCAGGCGCCAAAACACCTTCGACGGACACCAGTTCAGTGATGGGGCCCGCTCCGGACAACAACAGCGCCAACAACCCATCCCTGGCAGATACGGCATATGAGAAGAACAGGACCCGGCCGATCACCGATACCATCAGGAAGAAATAGGCCGGGTGCGTCCGGCCGGAAGGCCATCAGAGATCCCTGCTGATGGTGAAAAAGAACCGGCTTCCTTCGCCGGGCTGTGATTCGACCCAAATCCGCCCGCCATGCAACTCCGCGATCTTCTTGCCATGGGCCAGCCCGATGCCCGAGCCTTCGTATTTGTTCCGGCTGTGCAAACGCTGAAAAATAATGAAGATGCGATCGAGGAATTGGGGTTCGATGCCGATGCCGTTGTCGCTAACCATGAATTTCCAGTAACCGGGTTCGAGTATTCGCCTCAACATCAATCTCCGGCGCGCGGTCGGGATGTCTGAACTTGATGGCGTTGGTAATGAGGTTTTGAAGCAAAAGCTTGATTTCGGTTGGATAGGCGCGCAATACCGGCAGATCGGCCGAGCGGATGCGGGCGCCGCTTTCCCGGATACTTTTGTCCAGGTCGGCAAGTACTTCGGCCAACGTCTGCCGGGTGTCGACGGACATGGTTTCCTTTTCCCGACCGATCCGCGAATAGTCGAGCAGGTCCTTGATGAGGGTTTTCATCCGGTCGGAGCCTTGTGAAACGTAGTCCAGGTATTTACCCCCATTACCGCCGAGCCGGGCACCGTATTCCTTTTGCAGCAGTTCAACAAACCCCGAGATCGTCCGCAGCGGTTCCTGCAGATCATGACTGGCGACATATGCGAATTGCTCCAGTTCCTTGTTCTTGCTTTCTAGTTCCGTCGTCCGTTGTTTGACTTTTCGTTCCAGCGAATTATTGGCTTCGCGGTTTTCATGCTCCAGCCGTTCCAGTTCCTCTGCCATCGAATTGAAATGGTTGGCGAGGGTACCGATTTCATCCCGGGAAAAGGCGACCGCTTTCCGGCGGAAATCACCGCGGGCGACAGCCTTGCGATGATAACAACAGTTCTTTCAGGCCCCGCTGGATACTTCGACTCACGGTGATGGCCAGCAGTAGGCCGGTACATTCCACGGTCAGCGCGACGATGAAAAGCAACCGGAGGATAATTGTTCGAGCCAGCGCGATCCGTCGCCCAGGGCGAAGGAGAAATCGTCTTCATAGTGGCGTGAGCCGGTCATTGAGCGGGATCGATCTGGTTCAATATCGCATCGACACGTTGCTGGGAGTAAGGCCGGGTATGGATTTCCCCATGGAGCCGATCGCCGAGTGCCATGAATCCGGCGATAACTTCATCGGCGTTTGTCCAGGCGACGATGGCGCGGGAAATATATTTATTGCTATGGAACCGGAGGAACAGCTTGATCATGCCGTCCACGTCACCGGGGTCATTACGGCCTTCGATGAAACCGTCGCGAACGACGGCAAGATCCGCTTTGCCGCTTCCTTTGGCGAGCTCGATCCGGGCCCGGTGATCGCCCTGATTCACCTTCATAAAATCCCTCGAATTCCTCGTAGTCGGCTTCGTTGTGCGTCCGGGCATATTTGAGAAGCTGATACAGACCGTCTTTTTGCGCTTTTGACCAAAGCCCTTCGCCGCCGACATAGGCGCGTACGCTTGAAAGGGTATTAATGGAGAAAATCAGCACGCCCAATTCGATCGCGATAAGCAACGCCATAATACCGACGGTAAAGTACAGTTTCTTGGCAATCGAAATGTCCTTAAACCACCGGGAAACGGATCTTTTCATAATCCAGGTTTTTTGCGCGACAGGCCAGGGGCCTGAAAGTACGCATTTGGCGCTACAAAACAAAAGGTCCGGATGCCTTTCGGCTAACCGGACCCGATCCGTCATCCTGAACCAAAAATATGTTTGATTAGTGTGCCAGGGTCTTTCTGCGCTTCACCGTGATCGCATAGATCCCGGTTACGATAGAGGCATAAGCGGCGATATCCAACAGGCTGGACAGGTTATACTTGAAATCCCGGAAAAAAAACAGACTGGCCAGACCTGCCGAAACAACGGTGATCAACATCAGGATCGTAATTAGAAGTTTCATCGTAGTAAATTTTAGGTGGTTATTTTCTTTTAATAATAGACCGCGAGGGGAGTTTCCGGTTTACTAATGAATTGTGAATAGAATTTCGGCCGGTTTGGGACATATGTTAATGAGTTGCTATTTTTGGGCATGAAACAACAGATTTTAATCACCCGGCCAACGTTTCCGGATGTGGTAGAAAAGCTGCGCGAACATTTCGATGTTACGTATAACGAAGGGCCGCGGTATTCGGCCGAACAGTTGAATGCCGCGCTCCGGGATATGGACGGGGCGTTGGTTTCCGGCGGGGACAAGTTCGATGATACCGTATTGAAGGGGCTGACGCGCCTGAAGGCCATTTGCGTCACGGCGGCCGGCTTCAACAATATTGATGTGGCTGCTCTCACGCGTGCCGGGGTGCTCGGCACCAATTCACCCGGACCGGCCGATGAAGCGGTGGCGGATTTCGCCTGGGGGCTGATGATCGCCACTGCCCGGCGGTTGGTGGAAGCTTCCTGGTCGATTGAGAAAGGCGAATGGAAGGAATCTTTTCCTATCCGTTTCTTCGGTGTCAATCTTTGCGACAAGACCCTTGGTATTCTCGGAATGGGTGGCATTGGGCAGGCCATCGCAAAGCGGGCGATTGGGTTCCGGATGCCGGTGATCTATAACAACCGGCGGCAACTGGCGCCGGAGATCGAAGCTGGATGCCGGGCGACCTATCGCAGCAAGGAAGAGGTGTTGCGGGAGGCAGATTTCGTGGTGCTGGCGATGCCCTTTACGCCGCAAAACTATCATTTGATCGGCGCGGCGGAACTTCACGCTGATGAAACCGACGGCCATGCTGTTCAATATCGCGCGCGGCGGTCTCATCGATGAGGAGGCGTTGGCCGGCGCGTTGCAACGGAAGGAACTGGCAGGAGCGGGGCTGGACGTGTTCGAGCACGAGCCCAGCATTTATCCGGGCTTGTTAGGACTGTCCAACGCGGTGCTTACCCCGCATATCGCCGGGGGTACGGCCGAGACCCAGCATGGACTGGCCAGTATGGCGGCGGATAACCTGATCACGGCTTTGACGGCGGGGCCGCAGGCCGTGCGGCGCGCGGCGGTTATTAATCCGGAAGTGCTGAGGGCATGATCTTCGAGTTTCGGAAAAAAAAGTTCGCAAAATGCGAACTCGAGTTCGATATCGACCATGTGTGTCCGAAGTCGGGAAGGGGGCTGTCTTGAAAACCTATTCTAAGTCAACAAGTTATACATTCGTCTTGGCCGCCATATTGGCTGCGAGGCCATGAAATACCGCGAACCGTTGACCTAAAGTTCGCATTTTGCGAACTCATCCAATCGTCGAAAACAGGCGCCGGTCCCGTGGCGGCTTTAGTAAACAAAAAGCCCGCTCTTTCCGAAACGGGCTGTTATTGATGGCGTCAAAGACGCAATTAGTAACGATAATGCTCGGGCTTGAACGGGCCATTCTTTGGAATCCCGAGATAAGTCGGCCTGGGCGTCGGTCAGTTCGTCCAGCTCTACGCCGATCTTGGCAAGATGCAGCCGGGCTACCTTCTCATCAAGATGCTTGGGAAGTACATAGACCTTATTCTCGTATTTGCTGGAATTGCTCCACAGCTCGATCTGTGCCAGGGTCTGGTTGGAGAACGAGTTGCTCATCACGAAGGACGGGTGGCCGGTGGCGCAGCCCAGATTGACCAGGCGGCCTTCTGCCAGCACGATCACATCTTTGCCGTCGATGTTATACACATCGACCTGGGGTTTGATCGTATCCTTGGTATGGCCATAGTTCTTGTTCAGCCAGGCCATATCGATCTCGATATCGAAGTGGCCGATATTGCAGACGATGGCTTTGTCTTTCATCGACCGGAAATGCTTTTCGGTGATCAGGTCGCGGCAGCCGCTGGCGGTAACGACGATATCGGCTTCCTTAACGGCATCGACCATCTTCTTCACTTCGAAACCATCCATTGCGGCCTGCAGGGCGCAGATCGGATCGATCTCGGTAACGATCACGCGGCAGCCTGCGCCTTTCAGCGAAGCGGCGGAGCCTTTGCCCACGTCGCCATAGCTGCCTACGACGGCTACCTTACCGGCCATCATCACATCGGTGGCGCGGCGGATGGCATCTACCAGCGATTCCTTACAACCGTATTTGTTGTCGAATTTGGATTTGGTGACGGAATCGTTGACATTGATCGCGGGGATCGGCAGCGTGCCTTTTTCCATCCGCTCATACAGCCGGTGAACGCCGGTAGTCGTCTCTTCGCTCAAGGCCCTTTGACATGCTGTACCAATTCGGGGTATTTGTCAAAGACCATATTGGTCAGGTCGCCGCCGTCATCGAGGATCATGTTCAGCGGGACGGTCGGTGCTGCCAAAGAACAGCGTTTGCTCGATACACCAGTCGGCGTCTTCCAGGCTCTGGCCTTTCCAGGCAAAAACGCCGATGCCGGCGGCGGCGATGGCCGCAGCTGCCTGGTCCTGCGTGGAAAAGATGTTACAGGAGCTCCAGCGGACTTCAGCGCCGAGTTCGACCAGGGTTTCGATCAGGACGGCGGTCTGGATGGTCATATGCAGGCAGCCCGCGATCCGGGCGCCTTTCAGCGGCTTCTGTTTGCCGTATTCTGCGCGGATGGCCATCAGACCGGGCATTTCCGCTTCGGCGAGACGGATCTCTTTCCGGCCCCATTCGGCCAGGCTCATATCCTTTACTTTATAAGGGAGCTTCAAATCGATGCTCTGCGTTTTTGTTGACATGGAAAATGATTTTTAATTTTACCCAAAGGTAGTTTTATAGAACAAAAATATAGAAATTATTCGTAAATTTGGAACAAAATGGAAGCTATTGCATCGATTTAACAGAACAAAACACTAACAACCCATGGAAAAAAACGGTCAAACAGAAAAACCGGCTACGGCCCCGGTAGAGTTGGACGAGAAGGACAAGGCTATCCTTCGGCTGCTGCAGGACAATGCCAAGATCACGGTCCGGGAGATTGCCGCCCAGGTCCACCTGAGCACGACGCCGGTGCACGAGCGGATCCGGCGGCTGGAAGAGACGGGGGTTATCCGGCAGTATGCGACCCTGCTGGATCATTCCAAGGTAAAAAAGGGATTGCTGGCGATCTGCTACGTATCGTTAAAAGAGCACAACAAGAAGTCGGGCGCCAAATTTATCAGACAATTCAGCAGATGCCGGAAGTGATGGAGTGTTTCATTATTTCCGGGGAGTTCGACTTTTTGCTAAAGGTAGCGGTAGAGAATATGGATGCATATTATGATTTCCATGTTAACCAACTGGGGCAGATCGAGAATGTGGGTCATGTGCAGAGCACGTTCGTGATGGGGGTGGTGAAGCAAAGTCATCAGCTGATCTCTAATCTCGTAACTTTAGGACTACAAATCTGAATCTATGTACACGTACGATACCGTCCTTGAGGCCGTTCAGGGACTTAAGCAACGAGGCTACGTAATTGACTTTAACCTCGAGCCTGACCGGCTCGTCTGTCATGAGACCCCGTTATCGTTAGGTCCGTCCGATTTTCAGATCTCGGAGGTTTATCGCTTCGAAGGCAACAGCGATCCCGCGGATGAAGCCGCGGTATATGCGATCCAATCGGCGGACGGGCGGAAGGGCCTGCTCGTAACCGGCTTTGGCATCTCGGCCGAAGGGATAGGGGAGGAGATGGTCGAAAAATTGAATTATTTTCGCGCGACCAAATAGTATAAATGATTACGATTCGCGCCGCCCGGGAAACCGACCTGTCTGACATACTCGAGATCTACAATCACGTAATTCTTAATACAACGGCGGTTTATACGTATGAGCCGCACAGCCTCGACATGCGCAAGGCCTGGTATGACGACAAGGTCCGCGACGGTTATCCGGTTCTTCGTAGCGGAGGAGACCGGCCGTGTCGTCGGGCTTAGCACCTATGGTCCGTTCAGGGCCTGGCCTGCCTATAAATATACCGTGGAAAATTCGGTCTATGTCGCCGCCGGTCAGCGGGGCAGGGGAGTGGCGCGCCTGCTGATGACCCCCTTGATCGAAGCCGCGCGGGCCCACGACTACCATGCCATCATCGCCAGCATCGACGCAACCAATGAGGCCAGTCTCCGGCTGCATCGCTCCTTTGGGTTTGAAGAGGTCGCCCATTTCCGCGAGGTAGGGTATAAGTTTGGCCGATGGCTGGATCTGAAATTCCTTGAGCTGCTTTTGCCGACGCCGGCCGACCCGGTCGAGGGATAGATCAAGCTGAGCTTAGCGACCATTTGTGATCAGCCTGGCCACCACTTTGTCGATCGGCAGCGTCACGCTCTCCTCATTGAATTCGGCAGCGTCGATAAAACGAAAGGTTTCGGTCTCTTTCCTTTCGGCATATATCTTCATCTCCCGTTCGTCGAAGTCAAACGGCTTTTGCCGCAGCGGCGCCTTGATCGGTTCCAGCGCAGTTACCCAGTAATAGATCGAAATAATCTGATGGTCAGGATTGAACGCCGACATCTGAAAGAAATCCGTCGTATAGAGATGATCACCGACATCGACTTCGAGGTCCATTTCTTCTTTGAACTCCCGTTTCAGACAATCGCGCGTGCCTTCACCGAATTCGAGGCCGCCGCCGGGAAATTTCGTATAATACCCGCCGCGGATCAACTCGTCACTGACCAACACCTCTTTGTTCGCGCCCAGCAGGACGCCATAAACGCGCAGGTTAAACATATCAAAACCATTTCTTTTTCATAAAGTACCAGCTGATAATGATACGAGATCCCAAGCGACAACAGGATCGGGATATAGAAGGCATATCGTGAGCTGGAATAGGGGATGGGCACGTTCATGCCATAGATTCCTGTCACCAGCGCGGGCAGAGAGAGGATGATCGTGATCGAAGTCAGCCGTTTCAGCACATTATTCATATTGTTGCTGATAATGCTGGCGAAGGCATCGAGCGTGCTGCTGAGGATATTGGTGTAGATGTTGGCCATTTCCAGCGCCTGCGACATATCCACCGCCAGGTCGTCGAGAAGGGCCTGCTCTTCCTCGTTGAGGCCAAGGAAGTTGGTCCGTGCCAGCTTGAGCAGCAGCAGCTCGTTGGAACGAAGGGCCGTTACGAAGTAGACCATGCTTTTCTGGATCTTCATCAGTTCCAACAGCTCTTCATTCCGGTTGGAAGCGTAGAGTTTCTGCTCCATGATATTGCGGCGCTGATTGATCTCTTTCAGAAATTCCATATAGGTCTGGGTGATCTTTTCGAAGATCTTCAGGACCATCATATTCTTCTTATCGGCATGGCGATTCTGGAAAGTATTCAGGAATTTCTTGATGGCGCCGTTCTCAAAAGAATTCACCGTCACAATTTGATTGTGGGTAAGGATGATACAGATGGGGATGGTGATATAATAGGCGTCGCTTTCGTTGAAAGAATTATTTTCCGTGGGTGTCTTGATCACGATCAGCTTGACATTTTCCCATTCGTCAAAGCGGGCTCGCTCATCGATATCGAGCGAATCGGTCAGAAAATCAAGCGGGATCTCGAGCTCCTCGGAAAGTTGCGAAAATTCCTGTTGCCGGAGGGGCGGCAGGAGGTTGACCCAGGTTCCATTCTCCGGGCTGTCGACCTCAACGGTCTGTTGGTTGATATTCTTGAAAAACTGGATCATGCGGTCAATTCTCGATCGTCCCTTCGAATACTTTCTCCGCCGGCCCGCAAAGCCAGATGTTCTCATAGGAACCGTCGCTATTTCGGTCGAACCGGACCGTCAGCTTCCCACCCCGGGTGATCACTTTTACATAGTTGTAACCTACTTCATTGTGATAGCAGGCCAGCGCGCTGGCCGTAACCCCGGTTCCGCAGGAAAAGGTCTCATCTTCCACGCCCCTTTCGTATGTGCGGACGATGATCTCGTCCGGGCGTTTCTGCTCAACGAAATTAACATTGATGCCATTGTTTGCATATTCGCCGCTGTAGCGGATGTCCATTCCTTTTTGAAAGACGTCGAGGTCCATGACTTCCGAAACCAGGGTGATATAATGAGGAGATCCGGTGTCCAGGATAAAGTCGCCGCGTTTTTCTTCTATCCCGGAGACATCCTTCATCTTTAGGCTGACGATACCCTGATCGTCGATCTCCGCGAGGTGCGGGCCGTCGACTGCGAGGAAATGGTATTCGTCCTTACGTATACCCTGGTCATATGCAAATTTCACCAGACACCGGCCACCGTTGCCGCACATGCTGCTCTCGCCGCCGTCGGCATTGTAGTATTTCATCTCGAAGTCGTAGCCCGGGTGGGGGTTGAGCAGCATCAGCCCGTCCGCACCGATCCCGAAACGTCGGTCACAAAGCAGTCTGATCCGCTCCTTGGTCAGAGAGGTATAGCTCCAACTGCGGTTATCCAGGATGACAAAATCATTTCCCGTACCCTGGTATTTAAAAAAGTGCAATGTATTCATATACGAATTCAAAAATAACTCTTTTATCTCAACCCTTCTACTTATGACAGCTCTTCCACGATCCCGAGCGTTCGTTCGATCAGGGCTTCCATGGCTGCATTCCCGTCCCGCGAGAATTGCCGGGAGATCCGATTGGCAACGACGACGCTCAGGCTAAGGCAGGAATGGCCAAGGATCTTCCCCAGGCCATAGATGCCGGAGGTCTCCATTTCGAAATTGGTGATGCGATGGCGGCCATAGGAGAAGCCGGTCAGGCGGTCGATCAGATCAGGTTGGCTCAGACCGAGGCGCAAAACACGGCCCTGGGGGCCATAGAATCCCGGGCAGGTGACGGTGATACCCTGATGGAAGCCCTCGGTAAAATGCCGTAGCAGGGAGGCGCTGGCGCCGCTGATATACGGTTGGGCCAGCCGGTGATGAAGCTGGGTTTGGGTAGAAAACGACTGCAGCAGCTCTTGTTCCTCTCTGTTCTCGTCATGCCGGTAAAAATTCAGGAGGTTGTCGATCCCGAGGCCATGGGTAGAGGCGACCCAGCTGTCTACGGGTATATCTTTCTGTAAGGCGCCGGTGGTGCCGATCCGGATGATCGTCAGTGGGGTCAGCGGCGATCTGGCCATCCGGGTGCTAAAATCGATATTGACCAGCGCATCCAGTTCGTTCAGCACGATATCGATGTTGTCCGTACCGATACCGGTAGAGACCACTGATAATACGCTTCTTGCCGATCCGGCCGGTATGGGTGACGAATTCCCGGTGCTGTCCCCTGGTGCTCGATGGCATCGAAGTGCCGGCTGACTTTTAGACGCGATCGGGGTCACCGACGGTCAGGATCGTGGTGGCCAGTTCTTCCGGCCGCAGGTCGAGATGATAGACCGCGCCGCGGCTATTAAGGATAAATTCCGATTCTTCGATGGCTTGCATGGCTTGCATGATTTTTTTCTAACTTGTTCAAAATTATCTTAATTTTGCAGCTGCCCAAAAAATTACGGCCCCCTCGCCACGGGGCCGCTTTTGACGGGTGGAGCGCCGGGGAAAAGGCGTGAGTTTTTATGGTTTCGTGGCCGAGTGGCTAGGCAGAGGTCTGCAAAACCTTTTACAGCGGTTCGAATCCGCTCGAAACCTCAAGACGAAAATGGAAAGGGCCGCCCATCGGGCGGCCTTTGTGTTTGGTGCAAAGCGGGAGCGAGTTTACTCGCGGACCCGGAGCGCCGAACACAAATGATTATCCCACTAAGCAGCCATTTGCCGGTCATGTGATTGAGCAAAGTATCTGACGACGCAGCCTGTTGTGCACAAACAGAATACGGAGCAATTCCGATAATCCAGAAAATGAAGTATGAAGAAACGTTCATTGTTAAAGTTTTTTTGCTTTCGTTTCCATATTTAAAATCGGGATTTGGACGAAAGTTAAAGATTTGCCCGCCCAGGAGGAAGAAAAATATTTTTTTGATTATTTAGCAAAAATGCTAAATTTGATGAATCATATCTTCTGATTGACCACCAAAAGCAAAGCATCTCAGGAACTAAAGGATTTTGACAAGGTATTTAAGGCGTTGGCACATCCGACGCGAAGGAATATCCTGACTATATTGATCGCCCGGGAGAAATTAAACGCGGGAGATATCGTGAAATATTTTGACCATAAGTGGCCGACGATTACCCGTCACCTTAAGCAATTGGAAGCAGCAGGGCTCATTGTATTGACAAAAGAAGGCACCCAGCATTTTTACACCTTGAATACTGAACGGATGCGTTCTGTCCTTGACAATTGGCTTAAATGGTTTTAATAAAATTAGATCCATGGATAAAAAACTGGCTTTCGCGATGTACAAACCCAAAGAAGGAAAAGTGCGAGAATTGGAAGAAATTTTAATTCAGCACATTCCTTTGTTAAGGGAATACGGCCTGATCAGCGAAAAGGAAACTCATACCGCTCGGTCAAACGATGGAACGATCATAGAAATCTTCGAATGGACAAGCGAAGAATCAAAAGAGGTTGCCCATCAACACCCGGCAATGCGATCGCTATGGGGGAAGATGATGGCAATCTGTACTTTTCCTACGCTGTCCGACTTACCCGAATCCAAAAGAAGCTTCCCGAATTTTACCGTATTAGCCTAAAACCTAAAAACAAAATTATATGATTACGGGCGCACACTCCATCATGTACAGTTCCGACGCAAAAGCGGACGTCGAATTCTTTAAAAATGTTTTGAAATTTAATCACGTAGACGTCGGACACGGGTGGCTGATTTTCGGATTACCCCCATCTGAAATTGCTGTCCATCCCTCCGACGAAAATGGTCATTACGAATTTTATTTGCTCTGTGACAACATCCAGACATTTATTGAAGAGATGTCGGGGAAGGGCGTCTCCTGTAGTCCGGTTCAAACGCAGCGCTGGGGTAATATTACCCAATTAACCTTACCCGGCGGTGGTAAGTTGGGCGTTTATGAACCAAAACATGCGAGGCCGTAACCTGAGTTATTTTACGTCGACTAGTTCGAAAACCAGCGGTTGGCGGCGGCGGCAATGGCCAGCGGATCGGGCGCGGTATCGGTTGCAAAGGCGACAACCCCATCCGGGCGGACGAGCGCCGCGGCAATGCCGAGCCCGATTTTAGCCGGACCGGCGACATACTTAAGGTGATCTCCAAAAGAGTTGGCCAACGGCCGTAAGGGCATTCCTGATCCAAAGTCAATGATCAAACCTAACCCATCGTGCATGAGTTCGCCAATCTTCAAACCATCGGGCAACTCAAAGTTAGGAACGCTTTGACCCACTAAGGGGTGCTCGGCGCCGAGATCGTAGCGCGTGCCGATACCCCGCACCTTTCCGGCAAAATAGGTGGCGCCGTCGCGCGTATCCATGAGGTCGCGGATGATGGCGTTCAATGCGCGGGCGCCGGCGTCGGGTCTCATCAGGGCAACCTGGGCCCGCGACCAGTCGAGGACTTGCGCTCCGAGCGGGTGTCGTTCACTATGATAGCTATCCAGGAGCCCTTTCGGTGCATTTCCGTGAACGGTTGCGGCCAGTTTCCAACCCAGATTCATGGCATCGCCCAAACCCAGATTGAGCCCCTGACCTCCCAGCGGCGAATGGATATGGGCGGCATCGCCGGCTAACAATACCCGGTCGTTGCGGTAGTTAGTGGCCTGCCGTGCCCTATCCGTCCACGTGGTTGCCATATGTAGCGTGGTGAGTGTGACGTCCGTGTTCGAGACATGTCGGAGTACTTCCTGTATGCGTTCGAGCGAGATTGGTGTGACTGAATCGTGAAATGCGCCGGCATCGAAATCCTGGATCACTACATACCCGGGCTGCGATTGCAGGTACATACCTTTCGGTGTAGAGACGCGGCCCGGTTTGAGCGTCTCGGGATTGGCGATGTCAACCCGGGCGGTATAACCCGTAAATTCCGGTTCGGTACCCGTAAATTCAAAACCACCCAACTTTCGAACCACGCTACGGCTGCCGTCGCAGCCTACAAGCCATTGGCCCTCAACCGTCACGTCGCCGCACTGAACAGTTACCCGTTGCCCGGTTTGACGAAAACCCGTAAGGGCAAGCCCGCGTTTGATTTCGACGCCCAACGATTCGGCACGATGGGCAAGTACGTTTTCCAACTCCTCCAATTCGGAAATTAGCGCGGTTGGCGTGGAAGTCGGCAGACGATATTTCCATTTGGAACCATCGATATCACCGTCGTGAAACGGGATGCCGGCGAAGTGGCCGGCCTGACGACGCGGACCCTGGCCGGTTGTTGAGTGGGGATTCGTGAGACGTCGCGGAACGTCCAATTCTTTGAGTAATCCACGACGATCCAGTGCTTCAATCGTAGGCGCAGAAAGTCCGCGAATACCGAATGGGAGCCGTTTTAAGGGCGAGTGCGGATTTTCTGCCTTTTCGAGGATCAGGACGGAACATTTGGCCAGGGCTAACTCGCAAGCCAGGAAAAGACCAACCGGGCCGGCCCCGGAAATGATCACATCGTAAACCGAATTATATTGTTTATTTTTCATTTCTTGAGTGCTTTTACAACGAGATCGAAGGTTGTCCAGAGGACATTTTCATTGACTTCAACTACCTGCCCCTTCAGACCTTGTTGTTTATGGTGGAAGCTGATCAGGCTGTAAAGTGGTGCAAGGGCGACCGACCAGTAAACCTCTGCGGAAACGTCGACCATTTCCCCGCGGGCGATCACATTTTTCATAAAGAGGGTCACGGCTTCCGTGAACTCGTTTAGGCTATCTGCAATCTGTTCGCGATAGGTGGAACTTTGGAGCTGGTCGAAGAAGGATTTCAGCAACGGTTTGTCCTTGAGATATTCAAAACGGATTTTCCATTGGACCCGAAGGCCGTTTTCAAAAGAGGCGTTCGGATTGAATTTGGCGAGCAAAGTGTCCGACATTCGCTTCCCCTCCTCCCGGGCGATCGTTACGATCAAGTCGTCCCTGTCCTTGTAGTAGATATAGAGGGTGTTGACGGAGATTTTGCAGGCTTTGGCCAGCTTATTCATGCTGAAACCTTCGAGTTCGTCCTTGACGATCAACTCGATAACTTTTGATTTGACCAGGGTTTCCTTATGGATGTCGCGTCCTCTCATAAAGGAGCAAAGATAAAAGAATATTCATTTATTTAATGCTCCGCTCAACCTTTTTTTTGGAAAAAAGAAGGGTAATTAGATTCGCGTCTTAAAATGAACCTTGTAGGTTGGAAGCGTGTACCCGTCCGCCGAGTGGAACCCCCGGCCGGTACAAACAAACTCATATTCATGGCCTGGTTGCAGGGCGATCTGGAGGATCAGCGAGCGGTTGTCTGCCGCATAACCGGTCACACTCGTAATGGGGTAATCGGTGCCTGCCCCGCCCCGGCTGATCGAAGAGTGGCCCGCCTGCATGGGAACGGAGAATTGGATCGTCAGTTCCCTGAGCGAAGGGTCGACGGCAGTGTCCCCATTGGTGAACGGTGCGATCCCGCTGACTGTGGGGAGCTTTCTTGGAGATCGGCCAGCAAAGCAGCTTTATTATAGGCATGGGCAATGTAACCCGATCGTTTCAGAAATTTCTCTGTGGCAGCCGTGTCGGAATAATCCAGTTGAATGATATCCCGGATCGCCTGTTGTTTGTCCATGGCCTGCCGGTAGTAAGCCCGGCAGATCGCATAACCCATAAAATACCCAAGATCGGCCATGTCTTTGGTATTACTGCCGTTATATAGCCAACGCGAGATCGTGGCGCCGGAGAACATATCCCCGACAAATGCTTTTTTAAGCTCTTCTTCGTGTGCGTGGCCATACTCAATATAGTTGGTTTCCCTGGGCTTGCCCATTACCAGCTCAGTAATAAAATCGGCCGACCCCTCCTGCAGCGAATATCCGAGCAGCTCGTTGATATCACGCGCATTCTGTTGGGTATGGACGTATTCGTGGATATTGAGCGGGACGATATTATCGATCTTTTGGTTTTGGAACACGCCTGCGAGCCATTTGGAGCTGAATTCCGACACATCGGTCTCGGGGCCGCCGGTCGCGATTTCGGTCCCAATCAGGATCATGCTGTCTTTCGTGGTGCCCCCGGAGGTGCAAACCACCCACCGTAAAATACATTCTTGCGTTGGTGAGGGGAGGATAGAGCTGTTTAAACCTCCGGATACTTGTTTCGATCGCGGGGGCATACTGTTTAACCGACAAGGTATTCGGGTGAATGGAATGCCAGAATTTCGGATATTGGCGCAGCAGGCTAACCCAACCGGGCGCCGAATAATCCCGCACTTCCATAAACGCCTTTAGCCCCGGCGTACCCTTGTCGATATACAAGGTCTGAATATAATGCAGTTGCTGCACGCTGTCGGAAGTCGTAAGCACGCTATCGTAGGCGGTCCAGAAATGATCGATATCGGAGGTGAATACGCGTTGATCAGGCGAAGGGGACTGGGCCAGACCATGACAAAAAAAAATGGAAACAGTCAAAATAACAGCAGATAGGCGTTTCATACAACAAGAAAGATACAGCATCGGCTTTATATCTCAAAAGTGATTAACAGCCACTTTCAACGAAGATTTAATGGAATTGGTCGAATTTTTTTGGGGGTTCGTGGCCAGGGGGAGACTTTCACTTTATAAATCACCCTCCATGAAGCTTACATCGAGCGCGACGCGAATCTTCACTTTACCGATCCTTTTAAGTTTATCGCTGGCGGCGGCGGGGCAGGTCAAAACGCCCAGGGCCAGTAAAATGGCCGCAGTTTCAGAGCAGATCGGCATCACGGACGTCACGATCCATTATAGCAGGCCGGCGGTCAACGGGCGGGAAGGGAAGATCTGGGGGATCTTGTGCCCTATGGATTTTTCGATTATCACTATGGAACAAGCAAGGCGGCGCCCTGGCGTGCCGGGGCCAATGAGAATACGACCATTGAATTTTCTACGGATGTCAGCATCGAAGGGAAACCGCTGGCTGCCGGGAAATACGGGTTTTTTATCGCCATGGGACCCGAGAAAGCGACCCTCATTTTTTCGAAGGACAACAATGCCTGGGGCTCCTTCTATTATAATCCCGGAAGCGATGTACTGCGGGTAGATGTACCCGTGATAAAAACATCGGAAAATGTCGAGTGGCTAAAATATGATTTCGGCGCGGAGACCGACAGCACCGCTGTAGGTTCCCTGCTATGGGAGAAGATCAAAATCCCGTTTACCATTGGCGTCGATCTTAAGAAAACCCAGGTTGATGCCTACCGGTATGCTTTCAACAGCGGCAGCTTCTACGAATACTGGCAGAACATGCAGCAGGCCGCCGAGTTTTGCCTGGTTAACAATGTAAACATCGAAGAAGGCCTAAGCTGGGCGGACCGCTCGATCAATACCTATTTCGGGGAGGCCAATTTTCGGACACTGAGTACCTATGCGGGTTTGCTGCGCAAGGTCGGTCAGGTGCGCCACGCGGATTCCGTCATGAAGATCGCGTTGCCAAAAGGAAGCATCGACGATATCTATACCTACGGCAGCAATCTCGAAAAGATGAATGAACGTCAGGCAGCTTGGGACGCGTACAAGTTTAATTATGATAAAGCACCCGGGAACTGGCTGACCAATTTCGGGCTGTCGAAAGGGTATGCGGGTCTGGGTGATAAGGCGGCCGCGCTAAAGTATGCGGACAAGAGCCTCGAGTTGCTGCATGATGATAACCTTGGCGCAAAATCCTATGTTACGCGGTATCTGCAGGCGCTTGCGAATGGAAAGGATGTCTCGGGCTTCTAAACTCATTCTCCCCGGAGTACCTCCACGGGATTGGTCAACGCGGCCTTTAGCGACTGCGTGAGCGTCGTCAGCACCGCAATGCAAAATACGACAGCCGCGGCCACTGCGAATAGCCATGCCGGCATCGTCGTCCGGTAAGCGAAATTCATCAGCCAGTCATGCATGATCCACCAAGCCAGGGGTGTAGCGATGCAAACCGAGATGAGGATAAGCCTTGCGAAGTCACGCGAGAGCAGTACAAGGAGCGAATTGACATTGGCGCCTAACACCTTCCGGATACCCAATTCACGGGCACGTTGCTCCGCGCCATAGGCCGCAAGACCGAAGAGCCCCAAACAGGCGATCAGGATGGCCAGCCCGGTCAGCAGGATCGCCACGCTGCCGATATGTTGTTCGGAGCGGTAGACGTTGTCAAAATCGTCATCCATAAACGAATAATCAAACGGTATTTTCGAATCGTACTCCCCCCAGGTGCGCTTTATCTGCGAAAGCACTTCCGCGATGCGCCCCCCTGTAATCCGGATGTTAAGCCCCAGATGGTCGCGCAAGTCGATCAGGCCAAGCGGCGTGACGGCGGTGCGTATGGAAGTGAAGTTAAAGTCTTTTACTACGCCGATGACGGTGAAATCGCCGGTTGCATTCCAATGGCCGGCAAAACTAATCGTCTTCCCCAGCGGATCTTTTTCGATGCCGAACAGCCGTGCGGCTGTCTCGTTTAGAATGACCCCATTGGAATCAGTGGCCATTTCCCGGGAGAAATTCCGACCCCGGATAATATGCATCCCCATAACGGGTACATAATCTTCATCCACTGGCCAACATTCGGCAGGAGTATAATATCCTTTATGGTCAACCTGGGCATAGTTATGCCAGCGGCTGCCGCCCGTCGGCAGAAAGTCGGTAAGCGTCGCGGCGGTCACCCCGGGGATACGGAGGACCCGTTTCCGGAGTTGGGCGGGGTCCTGAATACCATCGATATTTCTTACAACGATCACCTGGCTGCGGTCGTACCCGGGATCGCGATTCCGGATATAGTTTAGTTGCCGGTAAACGACAAACGTGCAGGTCAGCAGCAATAGGGTGATGCTGAATTGCAGGACGACAAGTGCGGCGCGAAACCTGCTTCCTTTACCGCCGGGCGCAAAACCGGGTTTGAGCGTCTGTACCGGACGGAAAGCCGAGAGGAAAAAGGCCGGCCACGCGCCGGAGAAAAGACCCACCGCGAGCACGATACCCAATAAGGAAGGCAGAAGCCAACCCAACGTCGCACCGGAGAGCGAGATGGCCTTACCCGCGAGCCGATTGAAGCCGGGGAGGGCCAACCAGGTGAGGAAGAAGGCGAGCGATGTTGCCGCTGCGGTTAGAATGAAGGCTTCGGCAAGAAACTGCAGCATCAGCTCACCGCGTCTCGAACCCAGTACCTTGCGGATTCCCACTTCTCTTGCCCGGGTAACCGACCGGGCGGTAGATAAATTCATAAAATTGATGCCCGCGATGAGTAAGACGAACACGGCAAGGGACGAGAAGATGTAAACATATTCGATATCGCCATTGTTGCCGAGCTCGTCAAGCCGGTGGGAATGGAGATGGATGGCCGTCAACGGCGTTTCGCTCAGCCGGATAGACCATTTGCCCTTGTTGTCGTCTTCAATGGCAGCATAGTTGCCGCCGAACTCCCGCATCAGGCCGGCCAGCTTCTTGTCAAAGGCCTTTAGGTCAGCGTCGGGTCGGAGCAACACATAGGTGGACATTTGAAGGATGCTGTTGAGGGATTTGTTTTTCTCCAGGCCGTTGCCCCTTGCGGTGAGAAAGATATCGTAGTTGAAATGCGATTGCGCCGGCAAATCTCCGATGACGGCAGCGACGGTATACGGGCGGCTGCTGTCATCGAGGCGTTCCAGCGTTTGGCCGGCTGCATGCACGGTATGGAAATAGCGCATGGCGGTGGTCGCGGTAACGACGACTGTCCTGGGTTGCCGCAATCCTTTGACCGGGTCGCCGTCCAGGACTGGAAGGGTGAAGACGCGAAAGAGGTCGGGATCGACCGTGGCCACCTTTTTCTCCGTAATATCCTGGCTGCCCCTGCGAAACCGGACGCCAAACTCAGGAAGGATGCGGACCGCGGTCTCGACTTCCGGATAGTGATTGATGAGTATCGGCGCCACCGCCGGAGAACCGCTTGCCCGGGCTTCCAGCCTGCCGTCGGAGAAGATGTCCGTATTGATTCGGACGATTCGGTCCGCGTTGACATTGAACCGGTCAAATCCGATTTCGTCATTTATATAGAGTGCGATGAGCAGGAAGGTGGTGAGCCCAAGCGTCAGACCGAGGATATTGAGGGCGGTAAAGACGCGATTCTTTAACAATTGACGAATAGCAAGTTTGGCGTTGATGGGGACCATACGTGAATGGGGGCGATAATTTGAAACACGTGATGCTAAACTAATCGATTTCCATAACTTGTGATTAATCCAATCGGTGTATCTTGAGCCGGTATGATAGCAGCGCAAATCCGACAACTGGCAGCAGAGCGGCTGGCCGGTACGATCGCGGACCGGCGGTATCTGCACACCCACCCCGAACTTTCCTTTTCAGAGCAGGAGACATCGGCATTTATCAAAGCACGGTTGGATTCGCTGGATATCCCATGGAAAGCCATGGCTGGAACCGGTGTGGTCGGGACGATAGAAGGCGGTCTTGGTTCGGGACGGACGGTCGCGCTGCGGGCCGATATGGATGCGCTGCCGATCACCGAGCTGAATTCGGTCGACTATGCGTCACAGCATAACGGGGTAATGCATGCCTGCGGCCACGACGCCCATACGGCATCGCTGCTGGCCACGGCAGGAATCCTGCGATCGCTGAAAGACCGGTGGGTGGGGACGGTCCGGTTGATCTTTCAACCGGCGGAAGAGAAGCTGCCGGGTGGCGCCAGCCTGATGATCGGGGACGGTGTGCTGCTGGACCCTGTTCCCGCCGCAGTGATCGGGCAACATGTCATGCCTTCCGTTCCATGTGGCAAGATCGCAATCCGTAGCGGGCAGCTCATGGCGTCGATGGACGAGATCAGTGTCACTGTGCACGGGAAGGGCGGCCACGGGGCGATGCCGCACCTGCTCGTCGACCCCGTCCTGATTAGCGCTCAGCTGATCGTGGCGCTCCAGCAGATCATCAGCAGAAACAACAATCCGATGACACCCGCAGTCCTGTCATTTGGCCGGGTCATCGCCGATGGCGCGATCAACGTGATCCCGGATACGGTTTATCTGCAAGGCACTTTCCGAACGGTCGATGAGACGTGGCGATATGCGGCGCACGAAAAAATGAAACGGATGGCGCAGGAGATCGCTGCAGCGATGGGGGGCGCCTGCGATTTCGACGTGGTTTGCGGCTATCCGTCCCTGAGTAACGATGAGCGATTGACGCGGGAGCTTGAATCCGCCGCCGTCGAATATCTCGGCAGATCCAATGTCGTTGCTGCGGATCCGATGATGATCGCGGAAGATTTTGCTTATTACGGCCGTTCGGCGCCGGCTTGCTTCTATTTCCTGGGAACCGGCAACGCGGCAAAAGGGACGACGCTGCCCTTGCATAACCCGCGTTTTAACATCGATGAGATAGCCCTGGAAACCAGCATAGGGCTGATGGCTTACCTGGCTATTCAGCAGCTTGGGACGTAAGCTCAATACTCTGCAATCTGCTGGTCAACGTAACACCACAACCATCGTTCGCCCGGTTCGGCGGAGGAAATGACCGGATGATGGATCTGATGATAATGCGCGGTCATATGCCGGTTCGGGGAGTTGTCACAGCAGAGGGTTACGCCACAGGTCTGACAGGTGCGCAGATGCAACCACCTGCTATGGATTTTGACGCATTCCTCACATACGTACTCCTTGGCGGTTTTGACCTCCGTGATTGCGCTGAGATGCTCGCAGACATGACGGTTCTTACTCATTTCCTAAAGTTACGGAATTCCGGAATTATCCTGAGCGCCCCGATCCTTACAGCCGGGCGATCTTTTTGTCGAGAACTTCACGGATGGCCGCCGACCGGGTGAGTTCCCGTGCACGGCCGAAATAAAGGAGGGCTTCTTCCTTTTGTCCCAACTGTTGGTAGAATTCTCCCAGTGATGCATCCAGCAGGTAGTAGTTGTCCAGTGCACGATTTTGCTCGAGTTTATGCAGGAGTTGGAGCGCGGCACGGGGACCATCCTTTTTCCCGGTCGCGATGGCCAGGTTCAACCGGATAACGGAAGTGGGCTTGAGCTTTTCGAGCTCTAGATAGTATCCGTAAATCCGGGTCCAATTGGTGGAAGCAAAATCGGGCGCCAGGCAATGTTCCGCAGCGATCGCTGCTTCCAGGTGATAGGCCGTGACCCGGTCACCGCCCGTGCTTTGGGCCAGGAATTGGAGCCCCTGATCGATCAGCCCGCGGTTCCACCGCCGCCGGTCCTGCTCTTCCAGTACGATCAGGCTGTTGTTGGTATCTATCCGGGCGTCCAAACGCGCCGAATGGAAACACAGCAACGCCAGCAGGGCAAAGACCGGAGTATAGCCATTGGTTACCGGTTTCTCGGTAAGAACCATCGCCAGCCGCAGGGCTTCGAGGCAAAGGTCCTGGCGGATCACCGCATTGTCCCCCGAGGAATTGTACCCTTCGTTGAATAAAAGGTAGATGACGAGCAGGACCGCATCCAGCCTCGGCAGGAGCTGATGGCCCGCCGGGACCGTGAACGGAATTTCTTCATTCCGGATCTTTTCTTTTACGCGGTACAGCCGTTTGTTGATATTGGATTCCGTGGTCAGCATGGCCGCGGCGATCTCGGCAATGTTAAAGCCGCAAAGGGTCTTCAAGGTGAGCGCCAGCTGGCCTTCCATCGGCAGGGCCGGGTGACAGCAGGTAAAGATCATCCGGAGCTGGCTGTCCTTGATCTCGTCTTCGAGAAATACGTGGTCCATCGTATAGGCGGCCGTCCACTCGGATTTGAGGAGCGCGTCCATGTCCCGCGCAAATGACCGGTGGAGCCGCTCGCGCCGAACGGCGTTGATCGCTTTGCGTTTGGCGACGACCATCAGCCAGCCGGAGGGATTATCAGGGATGGGTCCAACTGTCCAGTCGGTTAGTGCCTGGTGCAGCGTATCCTGGAAGATATCCTCCGCCAGTTCCAGGTTGTGGAAGCCGAAGAGACGGGTCAAAATCGCGACCATCCTCCCCGCCTCATGACGGAAAAGATGGTCGACCAATGCCTGAACGGTGTCAGGAGAAGAAGACATATCGCCAATTATTGGGCCATGGGTTTCAGCCGGCGCAATTCCAGCTGGAATTCTTCCAGCAACGGACATTTTTTCGTCAACTCGGTTGCTTCCTCAATGTCTTTGGCACTAATGACGATATAACCGGAGATCATTTCCTTCGACTCGAGGAAGGGGCCATCGGTCAGGATTTCGGTCTTGTTTTTCAGCAGCCGGGCATCCGTGTCTTCCAGCGGGGCGCCCGCAACATACCGGCCATTCAAGACCGTCGCGACCCATTCGCCAAAACGTTCCAATCTCTTTTGCATTTTTTCCGGGGAAGCAACGGTGTGATCGCTACCTTTAACGAGGATCAAAAACTGATTCATACTACATTGTTTTTGGTGAGTAATGGAATCTTGTCAATCGGGTCCTCCAAATTAGGACAAGAAAAGGGAAATTTTTTGGGAATTCCCGTAACTTGTTGTTACTAATTGCGCCGCATGAAAAAAAGGGAATTTATCAAACTTTCGTCCGTTATGATCGCCGGCACAGCCCTGACACCCCTCACCGACTTCGCCCAAGGCAATCCATTAACCAATTGGGCAGGAAATATCACCTATGGCACAACGGACCTGATCCGGGCCGATTCCATCGCGGATGCGGCGGCGACGGTCAAGCGCTACGACCGGATAAAGGTCCTTGGCACGCGGCATTGTTTCAATAAGATCGCCGATTCACACGACCGGTTCCTGTCACTTTCGACCGTCAACAAGATAATGGGGCTGGATGCCCAACGTCAAACCGTGACTGTCGAATCGGGCATCCGGTATGGAGATCTGGCAGTGTGGTTGAACGAACGGGGTTTTGCCTTGCACAACCTGGCCTCCTTGCCGCACATTTCCGTCGCAGGAGGCTGTATCACCGCTACACACGGCTCCGGAGTAAACAATGCCAACCTGTCGAGCGCGGTCATGGCCCTGGAACTGATCACCGCCTCCGGCGAGACGCTCGAATTTTCCCGCGGGAAGAATCCCGAGCTGTTTCCCGGGATCGTCGTCAACCTGGGTGGACTTGGCGTAGTCACGAAAGTGACGCTGGCGGTCCGGCCTACCTTTCAGATCGCACAGTTTGTCTTTGAGAACCTTCCGGTTCAAGCGTTGGAGGACCATTTTGCAGAGATCATGTCGGCCGGGTATAGCGTCAGTTTGTTTACGGATTGGCGGACTGGGAATGTCGGGGAAGTTTGGGTCAAGAGCAAGGTAGGCGAAGGACCTTCTTTCGCCGGCAAGAAGGAGTGGTTCGGGGCAACGGCTGCGACGAAGGACATGCATCCCATCCCTTCGCTTTCGGCAGAAAACTGTACTCCGCAAATGGGGGTACCGGGGCCCTGGCACGAGCGGCTGCCGCATTTCAAAATGGGCTTTACGCCGAGTGCGGGCAAAGAATTGCAAACGGAATATTTTGTGCCCCGCGAAAATTCTTATGCGGCCATAAAAGCCGTCGAACAGTTAAGCGATCAGATCTCGCCACATTTGCAGATCACGGAGATCCGCTGTATCGATGCGGACGATCTCTGGATGAGCCCCTGCCATAATCAGCCTAGTACGACGATCCACTTCACCTGGCAGCCGGACTGGCCGGCGGTGAGCAGGCTTCTGCCGCTGATCGAAGCCCAGCTGGCGCCTTTCGATGCGAGGCCGCACTGGGGCAAACTCTTTACGATGTCTCATCGGCGGCTGGCAGCCTTATATCCGAAGTTGCCCGAATTCCAGCGCCTGCTCCGGGAGTACGATCCCAAAGGGAAATTCCGGAACGATTTTTTGAACACAAATATCTTTGGAAGTTAAGACTTCAGCCAGTGATCGAGGAATCCGTGATCCTCTCCCCAATAAAAGTGCATATAGGTAGCAAGGATGCGGGGCGTTAGAAAGACGTCCGGTGCTGCTCCGATCGCTTGCGAATAATGGAACTCGTGCCCTCTGGCCGTGCCTCCCGGCAGGGGTATCGTGCGGTAACCCAAACTGAACCCCGGATCTTCCATGGTAGTGCGAAGCTCGATGATACCCGCCATGTCGTAGGATTTTCCCGAATGATCGGTGATGCTGCTGCCGAGGTACATCATTCCGCCGCATTCCGCGAGGATCTTTCCGCCTTCGGCGGTGTAGGATCGAAGCGCTTCGAGGAGCGGGGTATTGGCGCATAATTCCGGCAGATAGAGTTCCGGGTAGCCGCCGGGCAGATAGATCAGATCCGGTTGTACCGGCAGTCCGGTAGATTTCAACGGGCTGAAGTAATGGATGGTGCCAAGCTCTTCGAGACGGCGAACATTCTCGGGGTACAGAAATTGGAAAGCGGCGTCTTTGGCGATGAGGATGGTCATCGATTTAGTTGGGATATTGGCCTTTGTGGCGTTTCTTTCCGGTTGGACTGGCGCTTCCGTCAGGCGGAGTATCCGGCTGATATCGAGATGTCTTTCGATGTGATTCGCGGCCGCTTCAATGGCTGCTTCGGCATCCATCGTGTCGAGGCCAAGGTGGCGGGAGGGAATGTGAATGTTGGGATTTTCGGGTAAATAGCCGAGCGCCGTAACCCCGGCATCAGCCGCGGCTTCCTGTAACAACCGATAATGCCCTTCGGCATCCACAAAATTAAAGATGACGCCTGCAACATTCAGGTCCGGGTCGAAATGGCGCAGACCGAACAGGAGGGGGGCAGCGGTGTAGGCCATGGCCCTGGCGTCCAGAATGAGGATGACAGGCAGGCCCAGGAGTCTTGCGAGATCTGCTGTGCTGCCTTCGCTCTTCACCGCGCCGTCGAACAATCCCATGACACCTTCCGTGATCGCCACATCAACATCGGCTGACCGGTCGGCATACAGATCCCGGATATGTTTATCGCTCATCATATACAGGTCGAGGTTGATGCTGTCGCGGCCCACGGCGGTTTGGTGATGAATGGGGTCGATGAAATCGGGCCCGCATTTGAAGGCCTGTGCGCGATGCCCATTGCGACGAAGGGCGCGAAGAAGGCCCAGTGTGACCGTGGTCTTGCCGGCGCCGCTATATGGGGCGGAGATGAGGAATTGGGAGATCATCAAATTCAAATCTATTATGTTTGCACCAGATTTTGTCAATTGACACGGAATCAACCACTAAATATCGGTCTTGGATGGGTCAGTATCCTGGATGCGCAAAAGGTATGTCGGATCCTGGATGCGCCGAAAAGGCCACCAGTTGGTGGCCTATCTTTGTATCGGGTATACGGATGGTTTCTTTAGCCGCCCGGAGCTCGAGCTGCTCGAATGGGAAAAACGCCGCGAGTTGGACGCGCTAGTGCGGTACGAACATTATTAGGGCAGATCGCGTCCCCACCAGCGGCCTCTGCCGATCAGGGAGATCAGGAACAGAACGATAAAAATAAAGAACAGGATCTTCGCGATTTCAGCGGCGCCTGCGGCGATGCCAAAAAAGCCAAAAGCGCCCGCGATTATTGCAATGATCAAAAAGATCAGGGTCCAGCGTAACATAGGTTTTTGTTTTAGGTGAATAATATATTGCTAGCGCATAAAAAACTATGCCACATGAAGTATTCTCAATGGATCGGTATCGCGGCGGCGCTTCTGCTGGTGGCCGCCTGTTTTATGCCCTGGGCCTATTTCCCCGATCTGGGGAAGGAGTTTACGGGTTTCTTCTCTGAACAGAACCGCTACGGGCGGCCGGGAAGGTCCTGAGCTTTTTCAGCGTGGTGATGATCATGATGTTTGTGATCCCCAGGGTATGGGCGAAGCGTACCAATATCGATTCTTTCGGCGATCACGGTCGCTTTTGCCATCCGATCCTACATCTTATTTACGGGCTGCTATGGCGGGATCTGTCCGGAGAAACGGGTCGGCATTTTCCTGATGCTGCTGGCGTCCGTCGTCGCGGTGGTGGCTGCGCTGATGCCGGATCTTCCGGTGAAACAAGGAGAGACGAAAGCGTAATTGGCCTCCTTATAGCTGGATCAGCTTGGCGACTCCAAAGGCGCAGCCGGCGGCCAGTGCACCGATCACCATTACGCGCATCGCGCCGGCAAGCGGATGTACACCGGTCAGCTTGCTTTTGAAATAGCCAAAGATGAACAGGCAGCAAAGCGTGATGACCGCCGAGATCTTCAGTCCCGTCAGACCATCGGTGACGAAGAAATAGGGGCTTAGCGGGACGAGGCCGCCGACGACATAGGAAAGCCCGATATTGAAAGCGCTTTTTCGTCGCCCGTTCGGGGTCCGGTTTATCCAGGCCCAGCTCATATTTCATCATGAAGTCCACCCACTTGTCCTTATCCCGGGTCATTTCGTCGACCGCTTTATCCTGTACTTCCTGGCTCAGCCCGAGGTTGGAGAAGAATTCCTTTACTTCTTCGCGTTCCCGGTCCGGCACCCTTTCTACTTCGTCGTATTCGCGTTTCAGCTCGGAATTGATAATGATCCATTTCGGTCTTGCCGGCCAGATAGCCGCCCAAACCCATGGCGATGGAGCCAGCTGCGATTTCGGCCAGTCCTGCGATCCAGATCAGGTTCAGGTGATCCTTCCCGACGGCGCCGCTGAGACCGGCCGCCAGCGCGAAAGGAACCGTAAGGCCATCGGACATGCCGATGACGATATCGGTCAGGACTTCCGAACCCCGCATGTGTTGTTCGACGTGAGCGTGTGCAGCCGGTGAAGTGGTATCCCATATGGAATTGGCTTTAAAGGCTAAAACTACTGTTTTTTTGCCGAATTACCGATCCAGCACGCCAGGCTTTCCCTGACGATGGCGATACATTCCAGTAGTTCTGCGCGGGTGATGACCAGGGGAGGGGCCAGCCGGATCTTGTCGCCGTGAGTAGGTTTGGCCAGCAGCCCGTTGTCCTTCAGTGCCAGACAAAGTTCCCAGGCGGCGTCGGCTCTGGGATGATCGATCACGATCGCGTTGAGCAAGTCCTTTCCCGCGTACCTGCCGGATATGCGGGGATCGGAGGGCGACGCAGTTCCTGCGCGGAACAATTCACCCAGCTCGCGGGCGTTGTCTGCCAGCCGTTCGTCTTTCAGCACTTCGAGGGATTCGATCGCCACCCGGCAGGCCAGGGGGTTGCCGCCATAGGTTGATCCATGTTCACCGGGCCGGATCGTCAGCATGATCTCATCGTCGGCCAGGACGGCGGATACGGGCAGGGTTCCGCCGCTCAGCGCTTTGCCCAGGATCAGGATATCCGGCCGGACCGCTTCATGGTCGCAGGCCAGCAGCCGGCCAGTCCGGCCCAGGCCGGTCTGGATCTCGTCGGCGATGAACAGCGTCCGTGCATCGCGGCAAAGTCGGCTGGACGGCCTGCAGATAGCCGTCGTCCGGCACGACCACCCCGGCTTCTCCCTGGATGGGCTCCACCAGGAAGCCGGCGACATCCGGGTCTTCCAGCGCCACGCCGGAGTGCATGCGACATCGTTATAAGGGATGATGACGAAGCCCGGCGCATAAGGCCCGAATTGCCGGTTGGATTCGGGATCGGTGCTGAAAGAGATGACGGTGGTTGTCCGGCCGTGGAAATTGCCGGCGCAGACGATGATCTTCGCCTTGTTTTCCGGGATGCCCTTTGACCTGGTAACCCCAGCGGCGGCAGAGTTTGATGGCCGTCTCGACGGCTTCCACGCCCGTATTCATCGGCAATACCTTATCATAGCCAAAATAGTCGGTAATATAGCGGGTATATTCACCGAGCTGGTCGCTGTGAAAGGCGCGGGAGGTCAGGGTCAGCGAGCCGGCCTGGTCGATCAGGGCGGCGACGATGCGCGGGATGGCAATGTCCCTGATTGACGGCAGAATAGCCGCTGAGGCAGTCAAAATACCGTTTGCCATCCACATCCCAGACAAAGACGCCCGCGCCGCGGTTGAGGACTACCGGGATGGGATGATAGTTGTGGGCGCCATATTTTTCTTCCAGTTCCAGATAAGTGCGGGTCAGGTCGGTCAAAGACGTCGGGAGTAGTCGATAGTATGCATAAAAAGAAGAATAAAAGGTAAAGAAGGAATTTTAATGCGGGCGAAGGCGCTTCTCAGCAGGAAGGGGCCATATCGTCACGAATGGTGATCAAGCAAGTCAAGATGCTGATCCAGGTGGGGCAATATGTGACGATAAGAAATGATGAGATGCTGATTTATTGCAAGATACTCATTTTTTTGCCAATGTGGAAATGCGGGAACCTGACCTTTTTCGAAGATACCGAACAGGCAGGAGCCGCTGCCGGTCATGGCGGCATAGACGGCGCCGCGGTCGTATAACGATTGCTTGATCTGTCGGAGGACGGGATATTCGCCGAAAAGCGGAGACTTCGAAATCGTTGAATAGCGTATCGCGCCACGTCGGCAAGCGGCCGGGCGATGACCGACCGGAGCGGAGGGCCCGCTGTCATCCGGGCGGCAGCGTGAAAAGGCCTCGGCGGTACTGATATGGATACCCGGATGGACGAGAAGGAAGGAATAAGCCGGATAGGTCAAGCGGGAGCGGTTCCAGCCGTTCGCCGCGGCCTTGGCCCAGGCAGGGCCGGTTTATGCAGAAAAAAGGGGCAGTCGCTGCCCAGCTGCTGCGCATAACGCGATAGACGACCGGCATCCAGACCCAGGTGGAACTGCCTGTTCAGCAAATCCAGCATAAAGGCGCCATCGGCCGAGCCGCCGCCGAGACCGCCGCCGATCGGGATCTGTTTGTGCAGATGGATATGGACAAAAGGGAGATCGGGAAAATCCTGCTGCAGCAGCTGCCAGGCGCGGATCGTCAGGTTGGCGCTGGGATCGCCGGGAATGGGGCGGCCGGTCGCGGTGAATTGCAGGTCCGGGGAGCGGACTGTTTCGAGCATGTCGCGTAGGGGTAGCGGATAGAAGATCGTTTCGAGATCATGAAAGCCGTCTTCGCGGCGGCGAAGGATCTTCAAACCGAGATTGATCTTGCAATTGGGGAAAGATATCATTTCTTTTATCGCGACCTGCGCCGGCTGTTGATCTCATCGCGGATGGCGATTGCCCGGATATAGTCTTCCTGTTCCAGCACTTCATTGAGCAGGGTATTCAGCTCGTCCAGCGACAGGCTGCTCAGGTTTTCTCTGGCCCCGCCCTCGGTGGTAGAAACGGTTGCTGTAACGCCCGCCTTTTTCTTTTTGGCAGAGCTGTCTTCCATCAGGATACCTGCGCTGTCGAGGATATGTTCATAGGTATAGATAGGGCAGCCAAACCGGACCGCGAGGGCCAGCGCATCGGATGTCCGGGAGTCGATCTCGACGGTATCGTGCTCGCTGACACAAACGAGTTTGGAATAGAAAATGCCTTCCTGCAGATCGCAGATGATGATCTCCTGCAGGTCGATCGTAAAGGCGCTCATGAAATTCTTCATCAGATCATGCGTCAGCGGGCGGCTGGGGTGCATTTTCTCCAGGGCCACGGCAATCGCCTGGGCCTCAAACCCCCCGATGACGATCGGCAAGCGTCGCAATCCATTGACTTCCCCGAGCACAACAGCATAGGAATGGGTCTGGGTTATGCTATGTGACAAAGCCACGATTTCCAGTTCGATCTTCTTCATAATTAATGCACGAAACTAAGGGATTTTCGTGAAAAAAAAGACCTGCCCGCATACTTATCACGCTATCCCCTTCAATTTCTTCACGGCCTCTATCATTTTGGGTACCACTTCAAAAGCATCGCCAACGATCCCATAATCTGCGGCTTTAAAAAATGGCGCTTCGGGGTCTTTGTTAACAACAACAATCATCTTACTTCTGTTCACACCGGCCAGGTGCTGGATTGCCCCGGAAATCCCGATGGCAATGTATAGATTTGGTGCAATAGCGATGCCGGTTTGTCCGACATGTTCATTGTGCGGGCGCCAGTGGGCATCGGCTACCGGCCGGCTGCAGGCGGTGGCGGCGCCCAGCACTTTGGCGAGCTCTTCGATCATTCCCCAGTTCTCCGGTCCTTTCAGCCCACGGCCGCCGCTGACGACGATTTCTGCTTCCGTCAGGGGTACCTGGCCGGAGGCCTGTGTCGTGGAGACCACGTTGACCTTTGGGGCGGCGGTGACGGTCAGCGGCACGATCTCCGCCGATCCTTCTCCTTCCTTGACGGGATAGGAGTTGGGATTCAGGGCGATAACTCTTAATCGGGGTATTGATCGACACGTTCGCGAAGGCCTTGCCGGAGAAGACGTTCTTCCGCACCACGAAACCGCTGGCCGTATCGGGCAGGGCCACCGCTCCCGAGACCAGGCCTGCTTTGCAGCCGGGCAGCGACGCGGGGCGCTATCGCCTTACCGTTCACGTTGTTGGAGAAAACCAGGACGGTGGCGCCGGTGGCGGTTGCTGCGTCGGCAATGATCCGGGCAAAAACCTGGGCATCGAGATGGTTCAAGGTTTCCTGTGCGGCCTGATGGATTTTTTTTACCCCATAGCGGCCGAGCGCGCTAAGGTCACTGTTGACCGTTCCCAGCAAAATGCCTTCTGCTGTTACCCCCAGCTGACCGGCAAGGGCGGCGCCATAGCTCAATGCTTCCAGCGAGGCTTTTTCACATGTCCATCCGAATGATCGATAAATATCAGTACTGACATACAATTCTTTTAACGGGTTCTAAAAAACTTTTGCCTCTTCATGCAGCAGCCGGATGAGTTCGGCCGGGTTATCCGCAGGGACCAGTTTGACGCCGGCCTTGGCCGGCGGCAGTTCGAAGGAAACGATGCTCGTCAGGGTATCCACGGCTACCGGTTCCAGACCTTCAACGGCTTGGTCCGCGCGCCCATGATTCCTTTCATATTCGGGATCCGCTGTTCGGCTACCCCTTTCTGACAGCTGACAACCGCCGGCAGGCTGACTTCGTCGGTCTCTTCGCCGCCTTCAATTTCCCGGGTAACGGTAGCCGTGGTACCGTTCAGTTCGAATTTGACGGCCAGCGAAATATAGGGCAGGTCCAGCAGCTCCGCCAGCATGCCGCCGATCGAAGAGCCGTTATAGTCGATGGTCTCTTTCCCGGTAAAGATCAGGTCATAACCGCCTTGCCGGGCGACTTCGGCCAGTTGCGCCGCTACATAATAGGAGTCGGCGCTGTCGGCATTAACCCGGATGGCCTCATCGCCGCCGATGGCCAGGGCTTTGCGGATGATCGGCTCGGTATCGGCCAGGCCGACCGTTGCCAGATGGATGACCACGGAAGGATCTTTTTCCTTAAGTTCGATCGCGCGGACCAATGAATACCATTCATCGTATGGATTGATGATCCACTGAACCCCGTCGCTGGCGAACTTTGTATTATTCTGGGTGAAACTTATCTTCGCCGTCGTATCCGGCGTTTTGCTGATGCAAACTAAGATCTTCATGGATCGTTGTTTAAAAAGCGGTGTTTACAAATCGATGCCCAGGGGGCAAAGTTGTTTATGCAACTAAAACAAAGATAAGTTTTGTCGGGATAATTAGGCAATAATTTTTGAAAAATTTTGGCTAAAACGAGAAAAAAGTATGGCGCAAAGTGATCGGATAGAGAAATTGAAGGAGTTCCTGGTTGCCGATCCGCATAACTCATTTATCCGAAGCATGCGCTGGCCATGGAATATATGGCACTGGGCGAGGAGGGGACGGCCCGCCGGCTGCTGGAAGAGGTGTTGGAACGGGATGCGGATGCGACCGGATCTTATTATCAATTGGGCAAACTGCTGGAGCGGGCGGGGGAGAACGGCGGCTGGCATTGCAATGGTATGAGCGGGGGATGGAGGCTGCCCGCAGGACGGGAGAAAAACGGGCCTATAACGAATTCCGCACTGCCTATGATGATCTGGATCGACCTGATAGTAAATCCGAAACTTTCCTTCTTCCAATCCTTCGCGGATTAGTTGTGCCGTAGCGGTGGGATCGGTTTGGTCGTTGAGGATCAGGTGGCGGCGGCCTACGTCTTTGAAATCAGCGTATAAATCGCGATAGTTCGCATAGTCGTTGATGATGCCTTCGGCGCGGCCCGCGCAGCGGGCCGCGCATACCTCCTCTGCCGGTCTCAGGACCACATAATCCACCGGTACCTCCTTTCGCCGGACAACCTTATCCGCCGTTTCGAGGAACCAGGGCGGGATCGAAAAGTCGAGCAGGGTCTCATATCCGTATAACGCATAGGGCAGTGCGGCGGCGACCATCGCCGTCATGATCATCTTGAAATTCGTTTGCCCGCGCAGGTTCTCCGATTGACGGGTAATATGGGACCAAAACGTATCCCCTTCAATATAGACCATCGCACCGGCAGAGCGGGCGATCAGTTCCCGCGCGACGGTTGTCTTGCCCGCGCCGACCGGTCCCGAAAGCAGAATAATCGATTTCATCCTGCTGAAATTTACGAACTTTGAGGATTTCAATGGAATTACCCGAGGCCTTTAAAGATTATATAGCCGACGAACGTCTTTTCACACCGGAGGACCGGCTCCTGCTGGCAGTGAGCGGCGGGCTCGAACTCCACGGTGCTCTCCGATCTGGCCACCGGGCCGGATTGAATTTCAGATCGCTCACTGTAATTTTCAGCTGCGCGGCGCCGAGA
Source organism: uncultured Chitinophagaceae bacterium (assembly GCA_963846405.1). Lineage (GTDB taxonomy): Bacteria > Bacteroidota > Bacteroidia > Chitinophagales > Chitinophagaceae > Puia. The sequence goes on from CAWJVU010000006.1 coordinate 139,850, forward strand.
GCGACAGGGATGAGGCGTTTGTCCGGCAACTGGCGCAGCGGTATGATCGGGAGGTGCTGGTCAAGCGCTTCGAAACCCCGCATATGCCGATACGCGACGCTGTCTATACAGGCTGCGGCCCGGGAGTTGCGTTACGACTGGTTCCGGCAGGTCACGGAGGAATGGGGCGAAAAGAGTGTCATCGTTACCGCGCATCAACTCGATGACAATATCGAGACGATGGTCATGAATTTCTTCAGAGGCACGGGTCTGACCGGGCTTCGCGGCATGCTGCCCCGGCAAGGGAGGATTGCGCGCCCGTTGCTTTTTGCCGGCCGGGAAGAATTGCGGCGGTTTGCTGAGAATTCCCAGCTGACCTGGGTAGAGGACAGTTCCAATGAATCGGATAAATATACCCGAAATTTCTTCCGGCACCGGATTTTGCCGCTGGTGGAGCAGGTCTATCCTTCCGCGCTCGAACAACCTGGCGGACAACCTAAACCGTTTCCGGGAGACCGAATCCCTCTACCGGGAAGCCATTGACCGGCAAAAGAAGAAATTGCTGGTACAGAAGGGAGAGGAAATCCACGTTCCGGTGTTGAAGCTGAAAAAGGCCGGGTCGCTCTCTACGCTGATCTATGAGCTCTTTTCGCCCTATGGGTTTACGCCCAATCAGGCAGGTGGGATCGGCGGGTTGCTGGACAGTCCCTCGGGAAAATATATTTGTTCGGCTACGCATCGCCTGTTGAAGGACCGGCGCTGGCTAATCCTAAGTCCGCTGGAAGGCGGCGGACCGGCGACCCTCGTGATCGGAAATGACCGGTCCGTTGTTGATTATGCCCGGGGCAGGCTCCAACTGGAGTGGCTGCCGGAATTTACGGGCCAGCCGTCCGCGGAGAACAAGGTTGCGTGGCTGGATGCGCGGGAGCTCGATTTCCCGCTTCTCCTGCGGCCCTGGCGCCCGGGCGACTACTTTTATCCGTTGGGGATGCGAAAAAAGAAAAAACTGGCCCGGTTCTTTATCGACCAGAAGCTCTCGCTGGCGGAAAAAGAAAAAGTTTGGGTGCTGGAGATGAACAAGAAGATCATCTGGGTCATAGGCCGCCGCATCGATGACCGGTTCAAACTGACAAACGCCACCCGACAGGTCCTGCGGATCACAGCGTCGGATTGAACCGCAGCCGGATCACTGCGTCAGTTGAACCTTGGATGAGCCAGCTCATTGAGAAAAGTATTGACGACGCTGGGCCGCGCGATGATGGTAAAGACAATACCATAGATCGCCCCCCAAAGATGCGCATCGTGATTGACATTGTCTCCGCCCCGCCGCGACATATAGATCGTATAGGCCAGAAAGAGGACGGCGTATACAATCGCCGGCACATCGATCGAGAAAAATAATTGCAGGGTCTCCCAGGGATCGATCAGGATAAAGGCGAACAACACAGCGCAAACGCCGCCGGAAGCGCCGAGGCTCCGGTAGTTGTAATTGTCATGCTGTTTAATATAGGACGGGATATTCGCAACTACGATGGCGCTGAGATAGAGGAGCGTAAAATAATAATGTTGTAAACCAAGACGGCCCATATAAAATAATTCCAAACCCCGGCCAAAGAAATAAAGGGTAAACATATTAAAAGCCAGGTGCATCAGATCGGCGTGGATAAATCCGCAGCTGAGAAAACGATAATATTGATGCCGCATGCTGATTGCCGGAGGCCAGAAGATCAGGGCGTCCATGAGCCGGGAATTGTTGAAGGACACAAAGGATACGACGGTAGTGAGAACAAGAATGATCATCGTGATTGAGTGGGGCACCATCGACTGGGACATCGGAATTTTTGGCTAAAGATAAGCCAAATTATGGATGATGATACCGCGTTATGGATGATGATACCGCTCGTTCCGCAGAATGCTGCATGCGCGGTACAATTGCTCGGCGAGGACCAACCGAACCAGTTGATGCGGAAAGGTCAGCAGTGACAGGGACCACCGGTATTCGCTCTTTTTCAGCACCGCTTCATCGAGCCCATAGATGCCGCCGATCAAAAACACTAAATTTCTGGCACGCTCATTCGCGCGGTCTTGTAACAACTGCGCAAGGCTTTCGGAAGTCAATTGCTTGCCCCGCTCATCCAGGGCGACCAGCCAGTCGTCCTTTGTCAGCGCGTTTAGGACGATCTCCCCTTCTTTTTTCTTCAGGTCGGGTATGGAGAGCGCCGCGGCATTCCGGGGCGGGGCAATCAGTTTCCATTCCACAGGAAAATACCGGGCTATCCGGCGGGTGAAGTCATCCGTACCTGTTTTTATGTACGGCTCGTGTCCCTTGCCGATGGACCAGAGTTGAATTTTCATGGTGACAATCTACAGAGAAAATCTTATTCGCCCGCGGGCAGCTTTACCGTGAACAGGCTTCCTTTGCCGGGCAAGCTTTCGATCAGCAGTTCGCCGCCGTTGCGGATCGCGAATTCCCGGCACAGCATCAGTCCCAAACCGGTGCCCGATTCTCCTGCTGTGCCCTTTGTGCTGTAAAATGAATTGCTCAGGATCTTCGCGAGAGCATCGGGGTCGATCCCCATGCCGGAATCGCGCACGAACAGTTCCACGCCGAGCGGCGTCTTCTGCGCAGCGATTTTGATTTCACCGTTCTCCGGCGTATACTTGATGGCGTTGGAAAGGAGATTTCGGATGATCAGGTTGACCATATCCTTGTCGGCGAAAGCGATGACCGGGCTATCGCCGGAGACCGTTACGCGGATCTGTTTGGCGTCTGCCTGCAGCCGAAGGAGCCGGCTCACGTCGACGATCGTAGCCGCCAGGTCCACCGGCTGCGGTTCTGATGCTGTCCGCCCGCATCTGGCTGCGGGCCCAGACGAGCAGATTTTCCATTAAGCTGGTCGTATGGGTCAGCTCGCTCACGACCTCCGGCACCATGCTCTTGATTTCTTCGGCCGGCATGTCGTATTGCTGCATATTCCTGAATAAGTTGCGGAGCGCATAGATCGGCGATTTCAGGTCATGGGCGATGATCGAGAACAGCCGGCCCTTGAAGCTATTCAGCCGCTTGAGCTCTTCGGTCTGATGCTTTAGCAGCTGCTCATTTTTTGCGATGGCCTCTTTTTGTCTGCAGGATGTTGTATTGGTAGCCGGTATTCTCCTTCTTGATCAGGAAAAGGCCATAGAAGATAAAGCCAAGCGCGAGGAGCTGGTTGAAGAAATAGAAATATAAGTTGACGGTAGCCAACTGATAGGTATAGTTCTTGCAGACCACCGCCAGTCCGAAATAGCTGGCCATCGTCAGTGCGAGGGCGAAAAGCATCTGGCTGAGGTTCTGGATAAAGAAAACCGATAGGATGCCATACAGGATGAAAGACAAATCGACGCCCATATTGAAGCCCCAGAAGTAGACGAAGCTGGTGGCAATCGGATAGAGCCCAAAATAAGCGAGTTGTGCCAGGTAGTACTCGCGGCGGCCATTCAGCGCGAGCACGAGTACGCTGACAACCGCCGGGATTCCCGCTACTATCCATGCCATTGCGGGCAGCTGATGATGGCGGACCAGGCCCGCAAACCGGGATAACGATCCCGGTGAGCAGTTGAAAAAAATTAAGCTGGTTGAATATCGCCCAGCTTCCTCTTTTCATAATCATCCATGTTTTCGGTAAACCCGATCCCCTGGATCTTTTCGAGTAGCCGCAGAATCGACGCGGTGACGGCCCGGAGTTTGAATCTGCCGTGCCATTGAATACCCGGATTAAAGGCTTCAGGGCGTTGAGGAAAAAGCAGCGGTTTTTGAAATAGGAATTTCATTTGGGTTCAAGTAGCTACGGACTGTTAAAATAAAGATTATTATCCAATCCGCCAAGCTCCCGGCGCAATCATTAGAATACCATTAGAAATCAGGCGGCTGAGCGGGATCTTCCGAAGGGCATTATATTTGCACCGGCTTAAACAATCTATCAATATGACGTTAATCGGCTGGGTCCAAAAGCTGGGAAAAGGGACGTTTGATGGGATTAGAAACGAGAAATTCAAGGATAACTTGTTGCAGGCGATCCCGTTCTGGATCGCGTCGCTTGCTTACCGGCCTGGTGGCGGTGGTGTATACCCGATTGTTCGCGCTGGCGGAAAAGGGAACCGCGTCTATCGTCCATTGGCATAAATGGCTCCTGTTCCTGGTCACTCCGGTCTGTTTTCTTTTGGCATGGTGGGTGGTCCGGCGTTTTGCTCCATTTGCCCGGGGCAGCGGTATTCCGCAGGTGATGGCATCCATCGAGCTGGCCAAACCAAAATACAATGATCGGGTCAACCAACTATTAAACCTGCGCATCGTAGTTGTAAAGATCATTTCGAGCCTGATCATGGCATTGGGCGGCGGGGTGATCGGCAGGGAAGGACCGACGATCCAGGTGGCCGGGTCGATTTTCCGCAAGGTAAACGAGTGGTTGCCCCGCTGGTGGCCGAAGGTATCCAAGCGGAATATGATCATGACGGGTGCGGCCGCGGGTCTGGCCGCCGCATTCAATACTCCGCTTGGCGGGATCGTCTTCGCCGTGGAGGAGCTAACGCGGACGCATATCAGCTATTTCAAGACCGCGCTGTTTACGGCGGTTATCATCGCGGGTTTGACGGCGCAGGCGTTTCTTGGCCCTTATCTCTATCTGGGCTATCCGGATGTGACCAACCTGTCCGGCTCCATTTTCTTCGGCGTAATCCTGGTGGCCATCCCCGCCGGACTGGGCGGCGCGCTGATGGCGCGCGGCATGTTAAAACTTTTCCGCTGGAAGGCCGGTTTCCGCGCCGTCCGCCAACACATCTGGTATATCGTCGGCTGTGCGCTGATCATAGTGACGGCCGCCTTTTTTATCGACGAACGGATGCTGGGTTCGGGGAAGGGGTTGATGACAACGGCGCTGTTCACCCCGAATAAATACAATCCCTGGTATCTGCCGCTGCTGCGGATCACGGGGTCGATGTTGTCATTTACGACCGGGGCTGCCGGCGGGGTATTTGCCCCTGCTTTGGCCGCCGGCGCGAGCATCGGCGCGACGATCTCCGGCTGGCTGCACCTGGCCGCATCCAACTCCAATCTGCTGATACTCTCCGGGATGGTCGGGTTCCTGACGGGGGTTACCCGCACGCCCTTCACCTCCGCCATTCTTGTCCTGGAGATGACCGACCGCCACAACTTGATCTTTCACCTGATGCTGGCCGGGATGGTGGCCAGCCTCGTAGCGATGCCGGTTGACCGCCACTCCTTCTATGACCATCTCAAATTTCAATATCTCCGCGAGATCGTCGGCGAAGAAGACGAGTTGACCGCTCATCCAAATGCGGTAGAGGAAGAGCCCGAAGAGTAACTGGGAATCCTTATCTTTAGGAACCTAACGAAAAATCTGCCAAACATGAAATCATCTTCCCGCCGGTCCATCGATCGCCGCAAATTCATGCAAATCACCGCTACGAGTGCCTTGGGTTTTACCATCTTACCGAGACACGTGCTGGGCGGAAAGAATTACGTCGCCCCCAGCGATATCATCAACTTCGCTTACATCGGCACCGGCACCGAAGGGATTCGCGAAATGTTCCCCTTCCTGGCCACACCCAATGTCCGCATCGTCGCCATCTGCGATCCCCAAAAAGACGCCATCGGCTATAAGGACTGGTCACCCAACGGAATCAAGAACCAGATCCGCACCATGACGAAAAAAGCCGATTGGGAACCCGGTGGCGACAGCACGATACCCGGTGGCCGCGAATGCGGCAAATCCATCGTCGAGACCTACTACGCCAATAACAATCCCGAATACAAATACAAGGAATGTAAAGCCTATGCCGATTTCCGGCAGCTCCTCGATAAAGAAAAGAATATCGACGCCGTCAAGATCATGACGCCCGATCACCTCCATGGCGTCTTCTGCATGGCAGCCATGAAAAGAGGGAAACACGTGATGGTCCATAAACCACTCTCGAACCGCCTGCTCGAAGGAAAAAAGGTTATCGAATACGCCCGCAATTCCAACGTCATTACGCATCTCACACCCTGGGATGCCAATGGCTCGATGGACCAGGTAATGTCCTGGATCAATAGCGGCGTCATCGGCAACCTCCAGGAGATACACAACTGGACCAACCGCCCCGTATGGCCGCAATACGACACGCTGCCCACCGACACCCCGCCCGTCCCTCCGGGTTTCGACTGGGACCTCTGGCTCGGCCCCGAAGCTCAACGCGCCTACAGCCCTAACTATACGAACATGGTCTTCCGTGGCTGGTATGATTTCGGCGGCGGTTCGATGGCCGACATGGGTCATTATAGCCTCTGGGTCGTCTTCAAAGCGCTGCAGCTGGAAAAACCCACCTACATCGTACCAAACCTCACACACGTCACCGCCTTCAATGGCGTCACCCCCTTCCAGATCAAAAACGACTTCTCCTTCCCAACGGCCTGCTCGGTCCGGTTCAAATATCCGGCAAACGGCTCTCGCCCTCCTGTAGACCTGATCTGGTACGATGGCGGCATCCGCCCGGCCATCCCGGATGAACTGCTGGTACAAAATAAAGAGCTGCAACCCGAAGGGATGATGTTCGTTGGAGATAAAGGCAAGATTCTCTGCGGCTTCAACGTCGACAATCCTCAAATCCTCTCCGGCACTCGGATGGAAACTGCTCCGCCCACACCCCGACGGGATGAGGTGACAACGATACACGGTCGCCATCCAGACCTTTATCAATGCCGTAAAAAGCGGACAGCAATACACGGGCTCCTTCCGCGAAGCCGAAGACATCACGGAAGCGATCAACCTTTATGCGGTCTCCCTTCGTACCCGCTCCTCGCTGAGATACGACGCCGCCAGCCGCACCATCACCAACAACACCGACGCCAATAAATATCTTTCCCGCGAATACCGCGCGGGCTGGGATCTCGACACAATCTAAAACCAAACCAATGCAAAAGCTTGGCAGAAGAGAATTTATCGGGCAAACGGCCATGGGACTGGGTGCGGCTCTGACCCTCGCCAATCTCCCCACGCGGTTGCGCGCCAACGCTTACTATGTAGATGTCCCCCTGGGTTTTCAGACCTTTCCGATCCGGGACCGGTTGGGCAAGGATTTCACCGGGACGTTGAAGACCATGCGCGGTTATGGCTACGATCTTGTCGAAATGTGCGCTCCCGACGATTATAAAGATATCGGCTTCGGAAGCCTGGTGGGCACAAAACCTGCGGATCTCAAAAGCATGATCGCCGATACGGGCCTGGTTTGCCCCAGCTGTCATTTCGGATGGGGCGGGTTAAAAGATCATCTGGATGAGCGAGATCGAGTTCGCCCATGGTCTCGGCCTGACGCAGATGATCTGTTCCACCTTCTGGCTGCCAAATACGTCAACCCTGGATGATTATAAAAAGAATGCGGAACAACTGAACAAGATCGCCGGAAAGATCAAAGCGGCGGGGATGGTCACCGGGTTCCACAATCATTCGATGGAGTTCCATGAGCTCGACGGCCAACTGATCTACGACGCACTGATGGCGGCATTCGATCCGGCGCTGGTGAAGATGCAGTTCCAGACGGAGGTGATCACCCTGGGCTATAAGGCCTCCACCTATTTCAACAAATATCCCGGCCGTTTCATCTCCTCGCACCTGTCCGACTGGACGGCAGACAAGAAATATGTCCCGATCGGCCAGGGGACGATCGACTGGACGGAATTCTTTCAATCGGCAAAGACCGGCGGGGTAAAGAATTTCTTTGTGGAAATGAACTTTGAAACATTCGAACCCAGCGCAGCGTATATTCATCAGCTTAAAATTTAAGCCTACATTTGACGTACTATGAAACATGTCCTGTTATCAGGTATGGTTTGTTTTATTGTTTTATCGACCCGGGCGCAGCTGACCGATAGCGTCCGCTGTTCGGCCGATCCCAACCAAACCTATGCGCTCTATATTCCACAACGGGGTCTCACAGAAGCGCTGCCGGTTCTCTATTGCTTCGACCCGCATGGTTCGGGCATCTTCCCGGTCAGGAAATACAAGGCGTTGGCCGACGCGTATGGCTTTATCCTGGTGGGCAGTAACAATTCCCGAAACGGAAATGACTGGCCGACGACAGAGGCGATCTGGCAAAACCTGGCTGCGGATACCCGGAGCCGGTTGAAGATGGATTCCCGGCGAGTCTATACAGTCGGATTTTCAGGCGGCGCCAAAGTGGCCAGCTATATTGCCATCCAGCACCCGGGGATCAGCCGGGGTGATCGCAGGCGGCGCGGGGCTGCCCGATGGGGTGGCGGCGGGCGATTTTTCATTCAGCTTCACCGCCATTGCGGGCCAGGGCGACATGAATCTCACCGACCTGGTCGCGCTAAACGATGCGCTGGACAAGACCCGGACGCGGCACCGGCTCATCCTCTTCGATGGCAAGCACGAGTGGGCGCCAGTCAATACGATGGCACTTGCTTTTGCTGGCCTGCAATTCGATGCAATGCGGGCAGCAGTTATTCCGAAAAACATCCAGACAATCAGCGGGTATATCGCGGGCAGCAAAAAACGCCTCAAAGCGTATCTGCTGACCAGTCAATTGATCAAGGCGGCGCAGGAATGCAATTTGTCGATCGCCGATCTGGACGGACTTAGCCGCCAGTCAGCCTGGTTCCGCCAGCAGGCGGCCGCATTGGCGAACAATCCCGAATACCTCAACCAGCGGCAAGGTCAGCAGGATCTCCTGGCAAAGGAACAAAATATAAAGGCGGAATATATGGCCCATTTTCAGCAGACGGATGATGGGTACTGGAATTCGACCATCCATGACCTGCAATCAAAGGCAATGGGCCATACGGGGGAGGCGCAGATGTACCAGCGGCTGCTCGCCTATCTCTCCCTGGCGTTCTATTCCATCAGCAACCAACTCATCACCGCAAATGACAACGTCCGGGCGCGATCTTTTGTGGAGTTGTATAAACTGGCCGATCCGACCAATCCCGAGGCCTGGTATTTCTCCGCCATGCTGAATGCGCGGGACGGAAAAGGACATGAAGCAGAAGCGGATTTGCTCAAGGCGGACAGCTATGGGTTCCGCGATAAGACGCGTCTTTCACAGCAATCCGAGTTTCAGACCCTGGATAAAGAAAAAATTGAAAAGGGGATGCGGCCCTAGCTTGTCAGCTTCTCCAGGTACAGATGAAAGCTGTCACCGCGAAGACCAAGCCGCATGGCTTCAAGCGCCACGACCTCAGACGGACTGATATTGCCGAGGTTGGCGTTGGCGCCGATGAGCGTGAGGAAATAAAGTTGCTGGTCCTTTTGGGGCGCTTCCCACAGGATCTTTTCGGCGGGGATCTTTGTAAGGATCTCCTGCACCAATCCTTCGCGCACCTCACCCGAATCCCGGTAGATGCCGACATTGCCCGTCTCGCGCGATTCGGCGACAATATAGCTGGAGCCGGCGTTCAGTTCAGCCTGCATCAACCGGATCCATTGATAGGGTGGAGTGATGTGTTCCCGGTCTTTATCTTTGGATCCGATTTCACTCAGCACCGTTCCATATTTGGCCAGCTTTTCGATATACCCGCATTTTTCAGCGTGGGTGATTTCGATGGACCCGTCGGAAACTTCGAGGTGTGAGATCTCGTATTCCTGTAGCAGTTGGACATAGTCATTGAACTGGCCACGGATCACATACGCTTCGAACAGCAGGCCACCAAAGAAAACGGGGATGCCCGCCTCCCGGAACAGCCTGATCTTATCCCGGAGACCGCCGGTGAACAACGGTGTCCCAAAGGCCAGCTTGACGAGGTCGATATGCGGGCCGGCCCCCGAAATGAGATGCTTCGCCTCCATGACGCTCAGCCCTTTATCATAGACCATCGTCAGACCATAGGACCTGGGTTGGGCCGTTCGCTCCGGGATCCGGGTCAAGTGGAAGTTCATGTGCGCAAGTTAAACCAAAAGTTTATCTTAACTTACATGTAAATACTTGCTATATGGCCCAGATGGACACCAAAACCGCGGAGAAAATATCCAAAGCGCTTTCCGATCCAACGAGGCTGAAAATCCTCAGCGAAATCAAAAAAAAGCACGATTGGTTGTACTGCGTAGACCTATACGAATACATCAACCTTGCTCAGCCTTCAATCTGCCATCACCTCAAACAGCTCACCGAAACGTCCATCATCCTCCCGGAAAAAGAGGGACGGAATATCAAGTACACCATGAACAATGAGGTCATAGACGACTTTATCGGCTTTCTCCAGGGCCTCAAAAAATAACTCCCCCACCCGAAAAAATAAATCCATTTATCCATTGAAATATTTCTATCTTTTCTTATCTTTGGAGGGATAGCCGTCGGCCCTCCGGAGGTACCCATCCCGATCCAGAGTCGAATCGCCTTATAAAGCATTGATACATAGATACAATTGAATGGATTAACTAAAAAAAGGATTTTATGAACACCAACTGTCTGTCAAACCGGAAGCATTTCGAATCGCCCCTTCTCCATGAAAGGACCAAGGGCCTTGGGCGTAATTTTGTTTACACCGTACTGGCGTTCGCCGCTTTATGCGTCGCGTCTTATCTCCTGCACGGCTTTTAATCATTTCGTAACCTGTTGCTTGGGTATTCCGCATTAGATTTGGTCCATCAAGACTCAATCAAGCCATGCCTGACACAAGACGAGAATTCCTCAAAAAAACCGCGCTGCTAACCGGTGCCGCGGGAGCAGCCCAGCTTTTCCCTGAGACCATCCTTCGTGCCCTTGCTATCTCGCCGCCTGAAGGGAGCACCTGGCAGGATGCGGAGCATGTCGTCATGCTGATGCAGGAAAACCGCTCATTCGACCATGCGCTGGGAACGCTTCGCGGGGTGCGCGGTTACAATGACCCCCGGGCGATCCGGCTGCCGAATGGCAACCCGGTCTGGCTGCAATCCAATAAAGAAGGGGAGAGCTATGCGCCTTTCCGGCTGGATATCCAAAATACAAAAGCCACTTGGATGAGCTCGTTGCCGCATTCGTGGGCCAACCAGGTCAGCGCCCGTAACGACGGCAAGTATGATCAGTGGCTGGAATGGAAACACAACAGCATCGCGGAGTATTCGAAGATGCCGCTGACGATGGGATATCATACCCGTGAAGACCTGCCCTTTTATTATGCGCTGGCTGACGCGTTCACGGTATGTGACCAGAACTTCTGTTCCGCGTTGACGGGTACCAACCCGAACCGACTCTATTTCTGGACCGGCACCGTCCGCGAAGAACAACATGAAAATTCCCGGGCGCATGTGTGGAACGACGATATGGACTACGGTACGTTGAAATGGTCGACTTTTCCCGAGCGGCTGGAAGCACTGGGGGTTTCATGGAAGTGCTATCAGAATGAAGTGGCGGTCGATACGGGGTTCCAGGGCGAGGAAGATCCCTGGCTTTCGAATTTCCAGGACAATCCGCTGGAGTTCTTTGCGCAGTATAACATTAAACTGTATCCGCCGCATGTCGAATTCGTAAAAAAAGAGAAAGACAGGGTACAAAACGTTATCGCCGATTTGAAGCAACGGATCGCGTCGCTGCCTGCCGGGGACACGACGACGGTCCACCTACAGGAGAAACTCGACAAGCAGCAGCGATACTTTACGGAAATCAACAATCACCCGGCTATCGCAAAGGGCCTGACGCTCGATCAGCTCAACCCCCAACAACAGGCGCTTCATCACAAGGCTTTTGATACCAATAACGCCGATCCGGATCACCGGAGCCTGGAAAGCCTGACTTATCGGGATGGGGAAGTGGTTCGCAGCATGAAGGCGCCGAAGGGGGATGTACTCCATCAGTTCCGGAAGGATGTGGAAACCGGGAAGCTGCCGACCGTGTCCTGGCTGAGCGCGCCGGAAAACTTCTCCGATCATCCATCCGCGCCGTGGTATGGCGCCTGGTATGTTTCGGAAGTGATGGATATTCTTACCCACAACCCCGAGATCTGGAAGAAGACGATCTTCATCCTGGCCTATGACGAGAATGACGGTTATTTTGATCACGTGCCGCCGTTCACCGCGCCGCATCCGCGCAATCCAGGTACGGGCAAGGTTTCGGCCGGCATCGATACCAGCGTGGACTATGTTACGCATGCGCAGGAACAGGAGCGGAACGGATTTCCCGAACCATTCGACCGGGAGTGTTCGATCGGGCTGGGTTTCCGCGTGCCGCTGATCATCGCGAGCCCATGGACGCGCGGCGGGTGGGTCAACTCCCAGGTCTTCGATCATACATCGACGCTGCAATTCCTCGAAAGGTTTCTTTCTCATAAGCTGGGAAAGCCGGTGCGCGAAGACAATATCTCGGACTGGCGCCGTCTGGTGTGTGGGGATCTGACGTCGGTCTTCCGGCCCTATCACACCGGAACGATGGCCGATGCGGATTTCCTCGCAAAGAACGCCTTCCTGGAAAGCATTCATAAGGCCCAGTTCTTGCCGCTTCCGAGCGACTTCACCGCTGAATTTTCCGCCCGGCAGGAGCCCGGGACGAAGCCTTCCTGCGCACTGCCGTATTGTATGACCGTCGATGGCCGGCTCAGCGCAGACAAGAGCCGGTTTGAGATTTTTTTCGACAACAATAACCGTAAACCATTCGGAGACAAAACAGCCGGGGCGCCGTTCAACGTCTATGCGCCCGACCACACCCGGGCGTATGGGGTGAGGCCCGGCGAAAGCCTCAGCGATTCCTGGCCGCTTGAGGCATTTGAGGGTGGTAAATATTCTCTCCGGGTTTACGGTCCGAACGGTTTCTTTCGGGAATTTCGCGGCGACCCGGGCGATCCGATGGTAGGCATAGATTTCGAATATGAACGTTCCCTTATCGAAGCCCATCCGTTTACCGGCAACGGCGAGTTGGTATTAAGAAATAGCGGCGACGCCTGTACGGTGATGATCGTTGATAACGCGTATAAAAGGGACTATCCCCCCCAACGGGTAGGTGCACATGACGTGGCCACCATTCCTATTCTATCATCCAAAGATCATGGTTGGTATGATTTCAGCGTCCGGATTAACGGACACGCGGCGTTCGAACAACGTTTTGCGGGGCGGATCGAGACCGGTAGAGACAGTATCTCTGATCCTTTTATGGGAAACCCGGGCCAGGCGTAACTTTTGTTACTTTGCGACAAAGCAAAGTATATGAAGTCCATTTTTTTGACGATCGGGCTCCTGGTCCTTTCCAATTCTTTTATGACGATGGCCTGGTACGGGCATCTGCGTTTTTTCGGCAAGGACAGTTCCTGGCAACCTTCGTTGTTCGTCATTATCCTGATCAGCTGGGGTGTCGCCTTTTTCGAATACTGTTTCCAGGTTCCAGCCAACCGGATCGGCTTCGACGAGCAGGGCGGCCCGTTTAACCTCGTTCAGCTAAAGGTTATCCAGGAAGTGATCACCCTGGTCGTCTTTGTGGCATTTTCCTTGATTTTTTTCAAAAACCTTACCTTTAAGTGGAATCATGTGGCAGCTTTCTTCCTGCTGGTAGGCGCCGTCTATCTTATCTTCAAAAAGTAACTCACCATGGACACCCATGACGACGGTTGGAAGACGGGACACAAATTCATCCAGGACTAGTTTCCACGCGATCCGTGCCGGGATGCCGAATCGGCCGCCTTCTTCTGTTCTTCTTCTTCCTGTTTCTTCTTTTCTTTCTCTTTCTTCTTGAAGAAACCGCGAAGCAGGAAATTGTGCTGCGCCGCTTCCATATTCTGATCCAGCTTTTTGGTACTTGAGTTCAGGTTTTGCATCGTGGCGCTGATATTGGAGGAAAGGGTCGTGTCGCGCAGCAGCCTGCCCAGCGCGCCCTTGCCATGGGAGATACGGTAGGAGATATCCGCCAGGTTGGCGGTGATCACCGCAGCGTTGTCGGCGGAGGTCTTCAGGCTGGCGATGATCGCATCCGTCTCGATGGGCGCCAGCGCAGCCAGCGTATCGCCGTTGCGTACGGCAGTTGTGTCCGGGCTCCCGGGTATCAGTACGATTACCTTGTCCCCCATCAGCCCTTCGGTGCCGATGCTTGCCTTTGCATCTTTTTTGATGAACTTCTCCACGCCTTTCTGAATGATCATGCTTACCTGCACCGTCGTATCGGTGATCAACGCAATATCGTCGACCGTCCCTACGTCGATCCCGCCAACCTGCACATTACTCCCGGTTTTCAGCCCGCTGACGGATTTGAACCGCGAGGTGATTGTGACAGTTGACCCAAATTTGTTCTTTTGCTTCCCGATATAATAGATCGCGCAGATGGCAAGCACCAGCATGGCGATCGAGAAGAGACCGAGTTTCCATTTATAATTTTTTTCCTTTGGCATAACTTGTTGTCTAATGAAAGAATGATCGTATCCACTCGTCCTCCGACTGTTCCAGCTCCGCATAGGTGCCTTCCGCGACGACGACGCCTTCCCGCAGCATAATGATGCGGTCGGCGGTCATCCTGGCGCAAGACATGTCGTGCGTAATCGTGATCGAGGAAATATTGTATTTTTGTTTCATCCGGATCATGAGCTCGCTGATCTCTTTCCCGGTACCGGTGTCCAGACCGGTCGTCGGTTCGTCATAAAGCATCAGTTCGGGCCGGAGGATCAGGGTTCGGGCGAGCCCGACCCGTTTGTTTTGGCCGCCGGAAAGCCGGGACGGCAGTTGGTCGATCGATTCGACCAGCCCCACGTTATCCAGCATCTCCATGACAAGCGCTTGTTTCTTTTCCCGGGTCATATCCTTCTTGTGCTGGCGCAGCGGGAAAAGCAGGTTTTCCTTAACACTCAATCGAATCGTAGAGGGCGGCATTCTGGAACAGAAACCCGGTCCGTATCCTCGATTCGTTCAATTCCGCATAACTGAGCGCGGCAACGTCCTTCCCAAATACGCGGATCTCTCCTTCGTCCGGCCATTCCAGCCCCACGAGGCATTTGATGAGTACGGATTTTCCGGTACCCGACTTTCCGAGGATCACCAAATTCTCTCCCTTGTTGACATGCAGGTCGACGCCCCGCAACACTTCGTGGTCGCCAAATGCTTTTCGCAGACCACGGATAACCACTACCGGTTCGGCGCCCGTTTGAACCAGCTCCTGCTGGATTTCCTCTTCCGCCTGACGAATCGAATCCGCCTGCTCATCGGCCACGTCCTGCCGTTCCAGCCGTTCAACGGTCAACTCCTCTTCGGTCTTTTCCACCACCGGTTCGATGTCGAATTCGACGTCGTTTGGCGCGCCGGTCGCCGGATCGTCGTGTTGGAGTCTTTCGCCGTGCTCATATGGTTGGGTTTCCTTCATATCGTTGTCATAAGAGGTCCGTGACCTGCGCCGCGATCAGGTCGATGACGAATACCGCCAGCAGGGAGGCGACGACGGCGGAGTTGGCCGCGATCCCGACGCTCTCCGTACCTCGGCGGGCATTGTATCCTTTATAGCAGCCGATGATCCCGATGAAATACCCAAAGAAGAAGGTCTTTACCAACGCCGGGAATACATCGACGAACTCCAAATGCGACATCGCTTTGAGAAAGAAATGCTGCAAGGTCATACTATCGTGGATGTTCATGGCGACATATCCGCCTAACAGCGCGATCAGATCGGCGAAGACGGCCAGCATCGGGACCATCAGTGTCGTGGCAAGCGTTCGGGTAACGACCAGGTAGCGATAGGGATTGATCGCGGAGACTTCCATCGCGTCGATCTGTTCGGAAACGCGCATCGACCCCATTTCCGCGCCCATGCGCGAACCAACCTTGCCGGCACAGATGATCGCCGTGATGACGGGACCGATCTCCCGGACCACGGAAACGGAAATCATTCCGGGAATCAGCGAGATAGCGCCGAATTGGGCCATGGACGGCCGGGACTGGATCGTCAGCACGACGCCCATGATAAAGCCGGTTAGCCCGATCAGGAACGTGGACTTGTAACCGACGAGGTAGCATTGATACAACACTTCCCGCCATTCGTAGGGTGGCCGCCAGACCTCCTTGAAAAAACGACCCATAAAAGCAACGAGGTCTCCGGCCTTGTATAAAGATCCTTTCCATTGGCTTCGCTTTTCGCGGACTCTGATCCTGGCGCGCTGGTATCGGTTAAGGACGGGCTCCATTCGACATTTGAGTTAGGTAACCTGTACGGAAGTCCAATTATCAATCCAAATATCCGGTTCCGCGTGAGCGCCTCCTTTTTAGGGTAAATCGTCGCGGCATGTCACGTGAAAACGGGATCGCAAAAAATTGGCACATCGGTTACGAGGGAAAATTGTAGAAATACTTCCCCAGCCTTTCTAATCAATCCTTTACATTATCGCCTATTTTTGTCTAATATGATCCTAATCGTGGATGACAAACCGGAGAATATCTTCTCGCTCAAGACGATTCTTGAGCTTCATTCTTTCCCCACGGACACGGCACTGAGCGGTGAAGAGGCATTGAAGAAGATCCTGCGGCAACCTTATGCGCTGATCATTCTCGATGTGCAAATGCCCGGCATGGATGGATTCGAGGTGGCGGAGGCCATCGGCGGCTACAGCAAGGCCAGGGAGATTCCGATCATTTTCCTGTCCGCTGCAAATACCGATAAGAAGTTCATTACGCGGGGATATACCTCCGGGGGCAGCGACTATATCACCAAACCGATCGACCCGGACATCCTGCTGCTGAAGGTAAAAACGTTTTACCGGCTCTATGAGCAGAACAGCGAGCTTAACCGCATCCAGGCCAGCCTCCGGTCCGAGATCGAGTTCCGTAAAAGAGTGCAGGACGAGTTGCAGGAGGCGCTCAAGAAGAAGGACGAGTTCATCAGCATTGCCAGCCACGAACTAAAGACCCCGCTGACGACGATCAAAGCCTATGTGCAGTTGCTTGACCGCGACATCGGGCCCGATGATCCGTTCCGGCCTTATGTAGAGCGGACGCTGATCCAAATCCGGAAACTGGACAATCTGATCGTCGATCTGCTCGATCTCTCGAAAATTGAGAGCGGAAAGCTTAAATTCAATAAAAAAGTCTTTCCTTTCGACGTGACGCTTTGTAACGCCGTCGAGATGATCCGCCAGACCTATCCGGATTATCAGATCACGATTACAGAGCACGGAAGTAAAGATGCCCGGTTGTTTGGCGACGAGACACGGATCGAGCAGGTGCTGATCAACTACCTGACGAACGCGGTGAAATATTCGCCCGAGAAAAAGGAGATCCGGATCGAAACGGATATCCGGCGGGCTGGCCGGCTGTTGGTTCGGGTACAGGATTTCGGCATCGGGATCCGGAAAGAACACCAGCCCAATATTTTCACTAAGTTTTACCGGGTAGAAGAGGCTGCCAATCGGTTCCAGGGGTTGGGCATCGGTCTGTATATCTGCGCGGAGATCATCCGCCGCCACGACGGAGAATATGGGGTCGAGAGTGAACCGGGGGAAGGGTCCATATTCTATTTCAGCGTTCCAATCTTCGAATCATAAAGACATCCCACTATGAACATCGTCTCTCGACCCCGTCTACTGCGCAATCTCCAGATCGGGTTCGGAATGTCCTTACTGTTGCTTATCATAACGGCCGTTGCTTCTTTATAGCAGTATCAGTCAACCTGATGGATGCCTCCAAATGGGTGGACCACACCGATTCGGTCATCATCAAGACGGATCATGCTCTATTCATGCTCCGTGATGCTGAGTCCGGCCAACGAGGGTTCCTAATGACCGGAGACAGATCGTTCCTCCAGGACTTTTCATGGGGCGCTGGACCGGTTGCATACGCTTATTGACAGCATCGAGCGAGATGACGACGGATAACCCCAACCAGGTCCGGAATATCCGGGAACTCCGGGCGGTGATCGATCAGCCGCTCCTGATCCTGGGTGCGATCGTCGGACCAAAAAAGGAAGGACAATATCTATAGCCAGCAAGACCTGGAACGCGCCCGCGGATTACAGCTTGCAAGCCCGGGCCATTCTCGCAGCGGATACAAAGGGAAGAACACCGGCTGCTGGCGACACGCATCGTCACGGTGCGGAAATATTTCGGCTTATACGCCGATCCTGATCGTTGTGGCAGCTGTCCTCTCGATCCTGATCACGCTTGTCTTCTACTGGCGGGTGCACAACGATTACCTGGAGCGCTCGGCCTTGTACGCCGAACTCCAGCAAAAAGATGCCGATATCTCCAGGCGGATCGTTATCATCGGCGGGATTGCGGAGAAGATATCGGAAGGAAATTATCGGACCAGGGTCTCGGCGGACGAGAAGGACAGTCTGGGCGAACTCGCGGGCGCCCTCAATAAGATGGCTGAGTCGCTGGAGTATTCATTTGGGCTATTGTCCGATAAGGAATGGTTGCAGACGGGTATCGCCGGGCTTAATGATGAAATGGTCGGGGAGACCGATCTGCACAAGCTGGTGACCAATGTGACACATTTTATCGCCGGGTATACCCGCAGCAAGGTCGGTGCCTTGTACCTGCTGGACCCGGCATCCGAAACCCTGACCCTGAAAGGGCAATACGCCCTTCGGGCCGAGGGCAGCCACCGGCAACTGATCCGGATGGGGGAAGGGATCGTCGGCCAGGTAGCCTCCAAAGGAAAGAAGATACTGGTTCGGGACATTGCTTCCAACGACTGGGTGGTAAGCTTTACCGCGGGCGATCTGCGGCCACGAAACATCATCGCGGTCCCGTTCTTTCATGAGAAGCGCGTGAAAGGGGTGATCGAGCTCGGATCGATGGAAGACTACGCAGCCCGCGATATGGAATTCCTGGGCAGCATCGCCGACAATATCGGAACGGCCATTTATTCCATCGAAACCAGGATCCGGTTGCAGGAGCTGCTCGAAGAAACGCAGGCGCAAACGGAGGAGCTGCAAGCGCAGCAAGGCGAGCTGGAACACCTGAATATGGAATTGGAAATGCAGGCCGAAAGGCTCCAGGTTTCCGAAGAAGAGCTAAAAGTGCAGCAGGAAGAACTGATGCAGACCAACCAGGAACTGGAGGAACGGAGCCGGTCGTTGGAGGAGAAAAACCAGCTGGTGCTGTTCCGCAACCTCGAGATCCAGAAGAAGGCGGAGGAACTGGCGCTCAGTACGAAATATAAATCCGAATTCATGGCCAATATGTCGCACGAACTTCGGACGCCGTTGAATTCCATCCTGCTCCTGTCGCGCCTGCTTTCCGAGAACGGGAACCTCAACCTTTCCGCGGATCAGATCGAATATGCCCGGGTCATCCAGAATTCCGGTCACGGTCTGCTGCAGTTGATCGACGAGATCCTCGACCTTTCCCGCATCGAAGCGGGAAAACTTCCGTTGGAGCATACCATCGTACCGGTTGCGGAGATTGTTGAGGACATGCGAAGTCTTTTCGCACCGATCGCACGCGATAAGAATCTCGGGCTGAACCTCGTTACGTTCGAGGGGACACCGGCCAACTTCGAGACAGACAAGCTGCGTCTCGAACAAATTCTCAAGAACCTGTTAGCGAATGCCTTCAAGTTCACGTCAACCGGATCGGTGACGCTGACGGCCGGCCCTTCCGCGGGGCAACCCAATTTTATCGAATGGACGGTCCGGGATACCGGCATCGGGATCCCGGACGATAAGCATCAGCTTATTTGGGAAGCCTTTCAGCAGGCAGACGGATCGACGCGCCGCAAATACGGCGGAACGGGACTGGGGTTGTCGATCAGCCGGGAGCTTGCGCGGCTGCTTGGCGGCGAAATCACCCTCCAGAGTCGGCCCGGCGAAGGTTCGGAATTCACGGTGAAGGTCCCGCTTTTCAAAATGGCTGCGCGAGAGCCGACAACCACAGCGCCCGAGCCGGGCGGAGCTTTCCGGGAAACCGCGCAGAAAGGGTATGTCGATCGGTCCCGGTTGCTGACCCTTAGTGAAGTGCCCGCTGAAATCCCGGACGACCGGGACAGCATAAAGTCCGGCGACAAGATCCTGCTCATCGTGGAAGATGATACCCTGTTCGCGGGATCCCTGCTGGAATTTGCACGGAAGAAAGGCTACAAGGGTATCGTGGCGGTGAGCGGCGACACAGCGATCCGGATGGCCAGACGTTTTCTGCCGATGGGGATCCTGCTGGATGTCCAGCTTCCGGTCAGGAACGGCTGGGAAGTGATGGATGAGCTGAAGAAAGATCCGCATACCCGACTGATCCCGGTCCATATCATCTCCAGTTATGAGGTAAAGGGCGAAAGCCTGCAAAAAGGCGCGATCGATTTTGCGTCCAAACCGATGGCGGTCGAAAATATGGAAAAGGTATTCGAGCGGATCGAATACTACCTGGACCGAAGTGTCCAGAAAGGTACTGATCATCGAAGACAATGCCCGTCACGCCCGGGCGTTGGCCTATTTCCTGGGGACCCATCAGGTCCGCCTGGAGATCGCCGGTTCAATCGCGGAGAGCGTTGGGCTCTTGAAGAAGGAGGAAATTCACGGCGTGATTCTTAGCCGGGAAGCGGGGAAGGAGGATCCGGATACGCTGGAAATGGTCCGCAACAATCCGGATCTGGCGGATATCCCCATTATCGTTTTCACGGGGATGAATATCTCCAGGGCCGAGGAAGCCCGGCTAAGACAATATGCGGATTCCATCGTGGTGAAGACGGCTCATTCCTATCAACGCGTGCTGGATGAAGTCTCGCTTTTCCTGCATGTCGTAGGGGAAACCGCTGAAGAAGGAAAGACCGGTAACAACGGCTCGCTGGGCGCACTGGCAGAGGTGCTCCGGAACAAGACGGTACTGGTCGCCGACGACGATGTCCGGAATATCTTCTCGCTTACCAAAGCACTGGAGCAGCACAAGATGAAGGTGATTACGGCAATGGATGGGAAAGAGGCCATTGCCGCCGCGGAAGATGGCCCGGTTGACATCGTGCTGATGGACATGATGATGCCGGAGATGGACGGGTTCGAAGCGATCCACCGGCTACGAAAGATCCCGCGGTTCCGGCATTTGCCGATTATCGCCGTCACTGCCAAAGCGATGGCCGGGGACCGGGAAAAATGCATCCAGGCCGGAGCTTCCGACTATATTTCCAAACCCGTGGATATCGACCAGTTACTGTCCTTGTTGCGAATATGGTTATATGATAAATAGCCGATGGATACCTGCGAATTGATACGATATGAAGAGGTTGACCTACTGCTCAACGACCTGTACCGGAGGTATGGGTATGATTTTACCGAATACTCGAAGGCGTCGGTCCTCCGGCGGATCCAGCGATTGTTCGCGCTGGATAAGTTTCCCAGCTTCGCGGAGTTCCGCTATCGGCTGCAGAATGATGCTCCCTATTTCCGGCGATTTGTGGAGGAGATCACCGTCAATGTGACCGAGATGTTGCGCGACCCGTCTTTCTATCGAACCCTGCGAAAAACGATCCTCCCGGTGCTGGCTACCTATCCCTTTATCCGCATCTGGCATGCGGGCTGCTCCACTGGTGAGGAGGTCTACTCGATGGCTATTCTGTTGCGCGAAGCCGGGATGTTGCACAAAACGCTGCTGTATGGAACGGATATCAACCCGCTGGTCATCGAAAAAGCGCGGAAGGGGATTTTTCCCGTCAGCCAGATGCAGAAATATTCGGAGAACTATATTCAGTCCGGAGGGGTTCGGGATTTTTCTTCCTACTATACGGCCAACTATCATCTGGCCAAATTCGATTCTTCCCTGACTTCAAAGATGATCTTTTCGACCCACAACCTCGTGTCCGATTTTTCCTTTAACGAATTTCAGCTGATCCTCTGTCGCAATACGTTGATCTATTTCGAGCGTGACCTGCAGGCAAAGGTCTTGCGGCTGTTCGATTACAGCCTGGAGAATTTCGGGTACCTCGCCCTGGGCACAAAAGAATCCATCCGTTTCTCAACCATTGCCGGCCGCTATCGGCAAGTCGGGAAAGAAAAGATCTGGAGGAAGACGAATGAAACCGGATAGGCTACTCGTGAAACCGGATAGGCTACTCGTCATTGGGGGCAGCGCAGGCAGTTTGCCCGTGGTCCTCTCCGTTCTGACCGCCGTTGGGGAAAGCTTTCCCGTGCCCATCCTGATCGTCCTGCATCGCAACGTCGCAAATGAATCGACACTGGAGAACCTTTTTTCATCAAGGACCGGTCTTTCCATCAAAGAGGTAGACGAGAAGGACCTGCTGCAAACGGGCACGGTCTATCTCTGTCCCGCCGATTACCACGTTCTGCTGGAGACCGATGGGAGCTTCTCGCTGGATTATTCGGAGCGGGTGCATTTCAGCCGGCCCAGCATCGATGTCGCGTTCCGGTCGGCGGCGGATGTCTACGGAAACGGGCTTATTGGCGCTGCTGTTATCCGGCGGCAATGCGGATGGGGCGGAAGGGCTAAAGCATGTTAGAGACCGGGGTGGGTTGACAGCGGTACAGGACCCTGTCTCGGCAGAGGTGCCCTATATGCCGCAACAGGCAATCCTGGGAGTTCTCCCCGATTATATCCTTCCGGCAGCGGAAATCCCCGGTTTTATCCGGAGTTGGGGTTACAAGTAACCATGTCAGGTTTTACGAGGCCATGTCAGGTTTTACGTGGCCATGTCAGGTTTTACGTGGCCATGTCAGGCCTTCCGGACCGGGTGAATGGCTGTTTGGACAATCCCTTCCAACTCGCTGATATCGAATGGCTTTTGCAGAAAGTAGTCGGCCTTGGCTTCCTGGGCCAGTTGGGTCACGTTGCTATTGGCGCTAAAGAAAATGACGGGGATATCGTGGGTAGTCGTATCCAGCTTAAGGGTCCGGGTTGCCTCAATGCCGCCGGGGCCGGGGATCCAGTTATCCATGAGGATAACGTCGGGCTGGAAGGCCTTAACTTGCTCCACCACCTGGTTGGAAGTGCTGAGCGTTAACACATCAAAGCCTTTCTTCTTCAGCACGATCGTACATATCTGCAGAATATCCAGGTCATCATCCAGTATCAGTACCCGTTTGTTCATGGATCTAGTTATACAAATATGCATCTAAATTCTCGTGCCAGCAAGTTCTCGCACAAGGATAGTGACCAAGGGAAATAAAATGCCCGGCGATTTACGCCGGGCATCGTTGAAAAACGCCAGTCTGTGAACATCGCCGATTATAGGATTCTATTTGCTTCGGATAAAGATGGGTTTCAGGGTGAACCACGCCAGGGCGGGGAAAAAGTGCATGGGGATGACCATACCCGGGAAAAGTTCCGGGTGTTTCGATCGAGCGGCAGCTTGACTGCGATAGGGTGCCAGCAGCGTGGCAAAGCTGATCAGCGTGAAGAGGAAATTGAAAACGATCTCTCCCCTTCGCTTTCAGCCATTTGTCGAGCAGCGTATATCCGATCGCGGCCAGCACCCCGCCAAAGAGGCTTGCCGCCAGGATGCGGACGGTCGATGCCACTTTGGAAAAGTCCGCTTCGATTGATCTGGTAATAGACGTGGGCATAGATGATCCCGGCAATCCCCGCCAAAAGGCCCGAAACGATCCCCAGCGCCAACGATTTCTTGAACATAACAGCGGATTTAGATTTTCGTTACCGGCACGCTGATGTCGATCTTGATCTGCTCCCCGACGTCACCGCCGGGTTTGCCGAGCTTATAGTCGTTCCGGTTGACCGTAAAGCTGCCCGCGAACGTTCCGCCCTGTGCCGTTTTTTTAAAGGTAAAGGGATAATGATCGATTTCTTTACTCCATGCATGTCCAAATCTCCCGTTACCTGGTATCCGCCGCGCGGTCTTTGTGATCGACCGGCTGACAAAATGGATCTGGGGATATTTGGCCACATCGAACCATTCATCGCTCTTCGCATGCTTATTCTGAAGCCCGTTGCCGGTGTTGATGGATGCGACTTCTATCACCACATCGAATTTGCCGGCGCCGGGATTCTGCTCGTCAAAAAGAAGGCTGCCTTTGAAATCCTTAAAGAGCCCGTCCGCATCATCGCTCGAAAAGGTGATCGAATAGCCGTGCGCGATCTGCCAGCCCTGGGCCGTCAGGAAGGTGAAGGCACTCCCGACCAGGATCAGGATTGCCGCAACAGGATAGAATAGCTTGTTCATGATCGGACTAGCTTTTTACGAATTCAACATTGGCTTTCAGCAAAACGTCATCGCTGACCATATTGGACGGGAAAGTCGTGCCAATGCCGAAGTCGGTGCGTTTGATGGTTCCGGTAACTTTAAAGCCGGCACTTGTCTTATGGTTCATCGGGTTGGTGACGGTGCCGTTGAATACCACGTTAAGCGTAACCGGCTTGGTCACGCCGTGCAGCGTCAGGTTTCCCGTCAGCGTGTAGTTCTTTCCGTCCGCTTTGTGAAAGGAAGTGCTGGTGAACGTCAGCGTACCATACTTGGTGGCATCGAAAAAGGCGTCGCTTTTCAGGTGGTTGTTCCGCTGTTCGTTGCCGGTGTTGATGCTGCTGACATCGGCGGTTAGCGTGATCTGCGCGTCAGTCAGGTCTTCTTTGGAAGCGGTCATTTTTGCATCCGCTGTGCCGAAGGTCCCGTCGATCTCGTTGATGCCCATGTGGGTGACCCCGAAATTCAATTGGGAATGCGCTTTATCCCAGGTCCAGTCCTGAGCAAAACCGGCGCCGGCGATCAATAAAAGGGCTGAGGTGATGGCAATGATCTTCTTCATTTTTTTTGTTTTTATTTGTTAGTGTGATGAGACGATCTAAATTCGGGCTGACACTAAACTATAATTCGATGACCAGTTCTTCGATCGGGCGGCGGACTTTTTTCAGGTTGGCGAGCCAGTCATTTTCCGTGTCGCGGTAGCCCAGGGCAAGCAAGGTGACACTCCGCAGCCCTTTTTCCCGGAGACCCAGCAGCTTATCCAATTCAGCGGGTTTGAACCCTTCCATTGGGGTAGCATCCACTTTCTGTTCAGCGGCTGCTACGATCGCCACGCCAAATGCGATATAGGCCTGGCGGGCTGCGGCGTTGAAACGGTCCTCCCGGCTTATCGACCCGAAATGGCCGGTCAGGAAGTTCTTATACTTATCGAGGGCATCTGCGGGAAGGTTTCTTTCCTCGATGACCCGGCTGAACACCTTTTGGATCTGCTCCGGGGTGATATCATCCCAGGCGGCAAAGACCAGCAGGTGGGAGGCTTCGGTGATCTGCGGTTGGTTGTTGGCGATGGGTTGGATCTTTTCCAGCAGCTCCCGGTCGCTCACGGATATGATATTGAACGGCTGCAGCCCGCTGGCGGTTGGTGCAAGGCGGGCGGCTTCGAGGATGGCATCGATCTTTTCCTGCGGGACCTTTTCACCGGTCATCCGCTTAGTGGCATACCGCCAGTTAAGTGATTCTAAAACGCTCATAATCAAAATTTAAATATGTCTTACTTATTTTTTTACTGAATGGTTAATCGTTCCGCATGGCTTCAGCCGCTTCGATCCCGCGGATAAAACTGCACATGACGTCTTCCAGCACTTTCAAGGGTAGCAGATGGCGACCGCCCGGTCCTGGCGAACTTTCCACCCGGCTGGGGGAAACCATATTGATCGAGACGAGGCCGTGGAGCATGGACCAGAAGGACTGGTACTTGAGCCAGGGGTCAAAGCTGGGCTTTCTCCCCGGTTCGACCATGGCGATCAGGCTATCCATGATTACCTGGTTGAAGTTGGCCAGCGCCGGGATGCGGCTGGCGATATCGCAAGTGGGGATTCCCAGCCCGAACATAAGCTGGTAGTATTCCTTGTTGGAGAAGGCAAAGTCCCAGTAGGCACGACCCATCGCCCGGAGTTGATCCGCCGGTTTTTCCTTTACCGCTTTGGCCTCCGCCAGGGCTTCGGCTAGCAGTTGAAAGCCTTTTTGATTGAATTCCAACAAGATAGCGTCTTTATTTTCAAAATGACTATAGATAACAGGTACGCTATATTCAATCGCGTCGGCCACTTTGCGGATGGAGAAGGATTGCCAACCCTCGTTGACGATCATTTCCCAGGCGGTTTCCAGGATACTGGCCCGAACCTCTTCTTTTTGACGTTGTTTGCGATCCGTTATTCCCATTTTCTAGTTGCGTTACATTTCGTAACACTGTTAGCAAAGCTACGACTGATTTTTATTCTTACAAAATTTTTTTAGAAAAGGACATTATTTTTTCAGAAAGGACCCAAAAAAAGGGGTAACCCTTGCGGATCACCCCTTTCGCGCTGACCGTTTTTTGTTACCGGCTTGCATAGTCGTGCTCGTGCCCGTCCTTATCGACGTACACCGGAACATAGCCGCTCTTATCCTTGACCTTGACCATATACAGATCTTTCTTCCAGGGGCGGTGGATCCTGCGTATAGGTATGCGTATACGCGCCCGGATACTTTTCTTCGAGATGGCCGACCGCCTTTACCGGCATGGCGCTTTGTGCGATCGTTTCGCGCGTATCGATCCGGTGCCCGATCATGTCATAACGGGCCATCAGGTCCGTCTTTCCGTCTTTCCGGAAATTGACGCAGTAACGGTCGTCCTTCAACGCCCAGCTTACATTCGACACATGCTTGTATTCGTGATGGAATTCAGCCTTGACCTTTACCGGCACTCTTAACTCATCCATCGCGTGAGCCGAAGCGCACATCAATGTAGTAGTGGACAGGAGACAAAGTCCCAAAATGATCTTCTTCATAATCTTTCAGTTTTAGTGAATAATAATCGGTTCTGGGTATAAGGGATTTATTCAAGAACCCTGCCACCGCCCATCCGCGGGGTCGTCGTGCGTACAGCGGTATTTTTTCTACAAATTGTTGTAGGCTTGTTAAATTTCCTATATTCATATCCCATATGAACGCCCCAACTACAGCAGCTCCCGCACGACTCTACTCCCTCGACGCCCTTCGTGGCTTTGACATGTTCTGGATCATGGGCGGCGAAGAGCTTTTCCACTCGATGGCCAAGATCTATCCGAACAGTTCCTTCTGGGGAGCGCTGGATATCCAGTTCGATCATCCCGCTCTGGAACGGCTTTCATTTTTATGATCTGATTTTTCCACTTTTTCTTTTTATTGCCGGGGTCGCCACTCCCTTTTCGGTGGGCCGGGCGCTGGAGAAGGGAACACCGCGCCGTCAGCTGCTTTTGCGGGTCATCCGGCGGGGGCTCATTCTCGTTCTGCTGGGTATAGCGTACAACAACGGGCTGAAATTTAAACCGTTGGTCGATATGCGGTTTGGAAGTGTGCTGGGCCGTATCGGTCTTGCATATATGTTTGCAAATATCATCTACCTGTATACGAAGGAGCGGGCGCAGATGATCTGGTTTGCCGCGCTGTTGATCGGCTATTGGGTACTGTTGATGCTCACGTCGGCTCCGGGCTACCCGCATGGCGATCTCTCGCAACTGGGGAATTTTGCTTCCTATGTCGACCGGTCCGTACTGCCGGGTCATCTCTATGTCGGCATCCGCAACCCGGATGGCAGCTGGACGAACCAGCGCGACCCGGAAGGACTGATGTCGACGATCCCGGCGATCGGGACAGCCTTGTTGGGGATTATCACGGGCAATTTCCTAAAGAGAGAGCACGATCGCTCCCGCGGGCAAATCGGTCAGGATGGCGTTGGCGGGCGTCGTTTGTATCGGGCTGGCGCTGGCGTGGAATACCGTATTCCCGATCAACAAGAACCTCTGGACAAGCTCCTTCGTGCTGAACGTCGGTGGGATCAGCCTGCTGCTGCTTTCGCTCTTCTACTATGTGATCGACGTGCGGGGGTATCGCAAATGGGCATTTTTCTTTGCGGTGATCGGCATGAATTCCATCCTGATCTATATATCGGGTCATGTCATCAATTGGAGGTACGCAACCGACGGGCTCTTTTACTGGGCCGGACAACTCTTCTCCGATCCATGGCACGATTTGGTGATGGCCATCTGCTTGTTGGCGGTGAAGTGGGCTTTTCTCTATTTCCTGTATAAGAAGAAGACCTTCCTTCGGGTGTAGACGGGAACTGAAGAACTTCCATCGCGGTAGACGGGATCGGCAGGAATTATCTTCGGGCCAGGGTTTCTCCCATGAGGATGTCGCTGAACGCACACATCTTCTCCAGCAGCTCGACCAATTCCTCTCCCTTTTCAGTCAGTGAATACTCGACTTTCGGTGGGATCTCGTCAAAATCCATCCGGTTGATGAGACAATATCTTTCGAGCAGCTTTAACCGGTCCGATAGGATGGTATCGCTGATATATTTGAGTTCGTCCTTTATCAGCTTGAAGCGATTATGGCCCTCCTGAATGCAGAACAGGACGTCACTGAACCAGCGCTTGCTGACCAGATCGAGCAATTCATTCAGGCTGCATTTTTCTTCCAGAAACGACTGGTTGCGGAAGTTGGTGGAGCTTGTTTTTCTTTCTGTCATATGCAAATATTTTAAAGGTTCTTCGATGGCAAGCGAAACCGGTTCAATCTAACAAATGGATAAGGGGTGATAATAAGTTTAAAATTAGTAGTCCTGACCCACAAAAAACGAAGTATTTCGATGAGCGGTTGCCCGTTTTTTAACCAACATCTTCCGGATATTAACAGCAGACAGGGTCGGTTCATTTCATTTCTCCGGCCTTACTGTTGATTGGGGGACCAGAGTTCTCAAAACGAGAACTTTGCATGTCATTATCGAGTTATTTCTGAAATATGTTGTAGCTGACCAATTGACATTCAAATGGATACAAATTGCGATTTTACAAAATTGGCTTCTGAAGTTCTCATTTTGAGAACTAGAAATCCGCTTCAACCACCAACACCGCGGCTCTCGTATTGAACGATGTATCGAACACTGTGCGATGTACCGTATATTGAACGATGTATCGTATACGCACAGATTTTGTATCGCTATCGAACGTTTCGCGATATTTAAGCGACCTAATTATCTGTCATCCAGTGGTTTGAAATCTTGGCAAGCCTTTAGCCGGCGTTCACGTCATGCTAAGGAACTACTTCAAGACCGCGTGGCGCAGCCTGGTTCGCGGCAAGAGCTTTTCATTGATCAATATCTCGGGCCTGGCGATCGGCATGGCCGGCGCCACCCTGATCCTGCTATGGCTTTTCAATGAGTTCAGCTATGACCGGTTCCATGTCAACCGGGACCGGATTTACCAGGTCTACGCCATGACCGATATCCCGGGACAAAAACACAGCACGATCGGCGTTGTCTCCCAGCCGCTTGGTCCGGCAGCGAAAGCGCGATTCCCGGAAGTGGAGACGTTCGCCCGCCTGGCAGACGTGAATCATTTCCTCTTTACGGCCGGAGACAAAAGCTTTACGAATCTGCATGGTGATTTTGTCGATCCTGACTTCCTCCGAATCTTTAGCTTTCCGCTGATCGCGGGTGACCAGGGACAGCCGCTCGGTTCCGTCTATTCCATCGTGCTGACCGAGAAGCTGGCGAGAAAACTTTTTGGGACCACCGATGTCGTCGGCAAAACGATCAGGATCGACAGCACGGATAATTTCACCGTCACGGGGGTGCTCAAAGATCTCCCCTCCAATACCGAATTCGATTTTGAATATCTCCTGCCCTGGACCTATCTAAAAAAACTGGGCTGGAACAACGACAATTGGGTCAGCAACAATACGTATACGTGGCTATTGCTGAAACCTCATACCGATCCGACCGCATTCAACGCCAAGATCAGGGACTTCACCCGGATCAACACCGGTCAGTACAATCTCTGGGTGCACTTTGTCTATCCCCTGGGTAAATGGCATCTCTATTCTTCCTTCGACAATGGCGTTCCGGCCGGCGGGCGGATCGATACAGTGCGGGTGTTCGCCCTGATCGCAGGCTTCATTCTGCTGATTGCCTGCATCAATTTCATGAACCTCAGCACGGCGCGCAGCGAAAAACGGGCAAAGGAAGTAGGCATCCGAAAAGTGGCGGGAGCGGCAAGAGGACTGTTGATCGGCCAGTTCATCGCTGAGTCCTTTCTGACCGTTCTGGTCGCGGGCGTGCTGTCCCTGTTGATCGTGCAGCTGGCGCTTCCTGCATTTGGGCGGCTCGTCGGTACCACCTTGGTTATCCCTTTTTCGTCACCGGCTTTCTGGCTGTGTACCGCGGGATTCCTCGCGTTCACCAGTCTGTTGGCGGGTAGTTATCCCGCCTTCTATTTGTCGGCCTTCAATCCGGTGGGTATTTTCAGAAAGCAATTTCGCCGGACCCGGGCCAACCTTTCACCACGCAGGGTGCTGGTCGTATTGCAGTTCACGTTTGCGATCGTGCTGATCATTTCAACGTTCATCGTCCGCGATCAGCTGCAATACGCGGAAGACCGGGATGCAGGTTATTCGCGGAATAACCTGGTCTACGTGAATTTCGAAGGCGACGTCGAAAAGAACTATCCATTGATCCGCCAGGAACTGCTGCAGTCCGGCGTCGCCACAGCCGTGAGCAAGAATTGGGAGAATGTGGCCGACGGCAGTTCAACCACCTGGGGATACCGATGGCCGGGTGAACCTGCCCGTGATACCGTCAACGGGATCAGGATCTTCTCGAGCGATGCCGATCTGGTCCGGACGGCGGGGATGCACCTCGTCGCGGGTCGGGATATCGATATCTATCGGTATCCGACCGACAGTTTCGCCGTTCTGCTTAACGAGACGGCGGTCAAATGGATGGGTTTTAAGGATCCGATCGGGCAAAGCCTATATAATCCCTACGAAAACACCCGCTGGCAGGTGGTTGGGGTGGTGAAAGACTATATTGACGGGGCGCCTTATGCGCAGATACAGCCGGGGATGATCCTGGGTCCCGCCTCGGGCGTTTTCAATACGATGCACATCCGGTTCAATCCTGCGAATTCGACGGCGGCGAGCCTGGATAAGGCAAAGGCGATTTTTAAGCGCTACAACCCTGCTTATCCGTTCGACTACCAATTCGTCGACCAGGAATATGCAAAAAACTTTGAGGACGCCCAACGAACCAAAACGATGGCGGGGCTTTTTGCCTCGCTGGCCGTTTTCATCTCCTGTCTGGGGCTATTCGGGTTGTCCGCCTTTGTAGCCGAGAGCCGGGTTAAGGAGATCGGTGTGCGCAAGGTACTTGGCGCTTCCGTTTCGGGGATCGCCCGGCTTCTGTCGATCGATTTCGTCCGATTGGTGCTTGTCGCCTTTGTCATCGCGGCGCCTGTCGCCTGGTATGCAATGAACAAGTGGCTGGGGGATTACCAGTACCGGATCACGATCAACTGGACCGTGTTTGTACTTGCGGGAGCGATGGCGGTCGTCATCGCCCTTTTGACGGTCAGTTTCCAGGCGATTCGGGCGGCCACTGTCAATCCGGTGAAGAGTCTGAGGTCTGAATAACCGAGCGAAGCTCCCGTTCAAAAATTCATTTTCTTTCCCTGCTCTGGAAAGATCAGGTTCAACTGCAAAGGGTTGTCCGCGCTTAGTTCCCGGCGGATCAACATCTCCTGGTCGCCGATTGGTTTAATGTGCATGATCACGACGGGAAAGCCGTTGAGTTTTCCGGCGCCTGCGATCTGCCCGAGGTCCCGCATTTCCTTCATCAGCCACCGGGGTGTCAGATGACCAAACAAAGTCTTGTCGGGCTGTTCGGAGGGAAAAGAGACTTCGATAAAGATGGCTTTGAGCCGGTTGCTCTTTATCAGCGGGCCTGCCGCCTCCCAGAGCTGATGAAGCCGGTCGGAATGTTCGACGGAATCGGGCCCGGTGTCGCCCAGGTACAGCAGGTAGGCGTCACCGTTTCTGACGAGAAAGGCCGTACTTTCATAAGGATTGCCGTGGCTTAGCGGGAAAGCCGTCACCATCAGGGCCACGCCGGGGATGCTGGTTTCCTGTTGAGGACTTAGTGGGGCATAGTGATATTTCCGGAGTTGCGGCGGTTCGCCCTGATCGCCGAAGTTTGCCCAGCTTTTCCAGCTGAAGTATTTGTCCTGCAGTACGGCGAGGCAGGAGGGGAGGGCATAAATCGTTTTGGCGCTGTCGTCCGGTGAGTTGATGATGAGACCGGCAACATGATCCAGGTGTGGATGGGAAATAAAATAAGCTTTGATATCCTGGCGCAGGACGCGGCTGATTGGCGCAGCGAGCGAGCCTTGGGCTATGGCTACCCGGATGCCGGCGTAGAGTGTGCCGGCGTCAAGGGCGATAAAGTCTGCGGCGCCGCTCGCAGCGACCAGGTATGAGGAAAGATTGCTTTCGTCGAGGCCGCCCTTAACCCCGAGGGGGATGACGGTGAAAGCAGTTTGTGCGTGCAGCCGGCCGGCGATAAACAGGCAAAGAAGGATGGATCGGTATTTTTTCATGCTGATTTCTTGTCTACCCTGCACTTGGGCTCATGCCGGACAGGGAAATTGCAGGAGTTGGCAATAAAACATTTCTTCGCCGCATCCCGGTGCAGCTCCATTGCGCGTGGAATGCGCGCGGCGTCGCTGATGGTGACGACTGGGAAGAGTGTCACTTCCTGAAAATAGCCGCTGCCGTCTTCCGCCTCGATCATGACGCCGACTGCCTCATCCCGGTAGTTGGTGACAACGATGTCGTTGACGGCGCAAAGATGCAGATACCAGAGCATATGGCAAGACGAAAGCGAGGCGACAAAAAGTTCTTCGGGATTGTACCGGCCGGGTGATCCCCTGAAGGCAGTGTCCGAAGTGGCGGGGATTTCGGGCTTGCCGGATACCCGGATCAGATGGTCGCGGCTAAAGGCGGTGTAACCCGCGGTACCCTGGCCTTTGTTGCCCGTCCAGTCAACGGATATCCGGTAGTGATGCTCCTTATTCACCAAATAAAGATACTGCAATTATTCACCGGGTGAATGTAGTCCTAATCCGATTTTAATGGACCATTTACAATACTTTTAGTTATATTCACAGCGTTCCGGACCGACGTCCAGAACCATTCCAAACTAAACTGTAATGCGATTTCCCAGCGCTTGCTATTGGACATTCCTGCTTCTATCCACCCTGCCCGCCATAAGGATGGAAGCTCAATCTTCCCTGAAAGACAGTTCGATCCCCGATTCAGGCGGTGCCGTAGCGCTGCGTCAATATCATAATTATATCGCTCCCGAAGTAGCGCTCTACCGCGGCATTCAATACATTGACTATGACTTTTCGGTCCAGAGGGGCCAGCCTTTTCTTGGGCCGGACCAGGTCCGCGCGGGCTCGGTCTGGTACAGCGGGATGAAATATGACCGTGTACCCATGCTTTTTGACCTGGTCAAGGAGCAACTGGTGATCATGGATCCGTTCAATGTCTTTAAAATTTCGTTGTATATGAATCTGGTCGACAGTTTTTCGCTCGACGGGCACGTGTATCTCCGGATGCGGGACAGCCTTACGCCTCCCGCCATGCGATCAGGTTTCTGGGATCGGATATATCAGGGAAAGGTAGTCCTGTTGAAGCGGGAGCAAAAAAGCCTCAATGAGAGCATCATGGTCTCCCCCGACAATGTCCGCTTCTTTATCTTAAGCTCGGTTTCCTATTATTTTCAAAAAGGCGGCGCATATCACCCGGTCAACGACAAAAAGGAATTGTTCGACGCGCTGAATGACCGGCGGCGGTCCGAGATCCGGCGAGTCATGCGCAGGAGCGGTCTCGACTGGCGTGACAATAAGGAACAGCTGCTGCAGCTCGTTGCGGCATGGTATGATGGCGTTAATCACTAATCACCTTTGTAATGAATTTCAAACTTCGGTATACCATTTTCACGGTCATATGTATCGTCTTTCTGGCCAGGCAGAGCGCGGCTCAGAAGAAAGCCACGGCGGCTCTAACGCTCGATCTCCATCACGTCAGTTATATCGATCTGCTGAAAGAAATGGAAAAACAGACAGGCTACCGGTTCTTTTATGACACGACGGATTTCGACACGACCAGGCTCGATATCAACGTGCAGGCGCAACCGCTTTCTGCTGTCCTCCAATCTGTCTTCGCCGGCACGGGAATCAACTTTTCGGTGGACCGGTTCCAGCATGTCTTTATCGCCAGGGGAGATGCCATCAATACCGGTTTGCCGGGAGGATTTTTTGACAAAGTCGATACTGGCCGTCTGGCCGTAGGCGACACCATCCGCGACTACCTGGAAGATGTCGGAAAAACGGCGGTCGCTACCATCGAGAACAAGCTCTATTTGATCGGCGAAAAGGCGTATGCCAATCTTCCGGGTAAAGTTAACCTGGCAGGATATGCGCTGGACGCAGCGACCGGAGAGCCCATAGTAGGCGCGTCAATCTATGTCGAAAACCCGCGGATCGGCGTTTCTTCGGACCAGTATGGTTACTATTCCATCTCCCTGCCCCGTGGCCGGCATGTCCTCAATATACAAAGTATCGGGATGCGGGATACACGGCGCCTCATCATGGTCTATAGCGACGGGAAGATGAATATTGAACTGCACACGCAGGTCATGACCCTCAAGAAGGTGATCGTCTCCGCAGAAAAAGCAAGTAATATCAAAGGGACGGCCATGGGCGTCCAGAAGCTCGACATCAAAACCATCAAACAGGTGCCGGTCGTCTTCGGCGAAGCCGACATCCTCCGGGTTATAACGATGCTGCCGGGTGTTCAAACCGTCGGTGAATCGAGCACCGGGCTCAATGTCCGTGGCGGAGCCGCGGATCAGAACCTGGTGTTGTTTAATGATGCGACCGTTTACAATGCCTCCCATTTCTTCGGTTTCTTTTCCGCATTCAACCCCGAAGTGGTGAAAGACGTCGAGCTTTTCAAGAACAGCATGCCAGCCCGGTATGGCGGCCGGCTTTCGTCCGTGCTGGATATCAACGGCCGCGATGGGAACAAGCGTGACTTCGCCGGCTCTGCGGGGATTGGCCTCCTCACCAGCCGGCTCAACCTCGAAGGCCCGATCGTTAAAGATAAAACGAGCTTTATCATCGGCGGCAGGACGACCTACGCGGACTGGTTGCTGCAGGACCTGCCGGCGCAATACAAGAACAGCAAGGCTTCTTTCTATGACGTCAATTTGACGATCAGTCATGAAATCAACAAGAAGAACAACTTATATCTGACCGGTTATCTGAGTGAGGATCATTTCAACCTGAACAACGATACAACCTACGGATACGGGAACCGCAACGTCAACCTGAGGTGGAAACATATCTTCAGCAACAAATGGAACAGCGTGCTGTCTGCCGGCTATGACCGCTACCAGTATTCGATCACCAGTACCGACAACCCGATCAATGCTTACAACCTGGGCTTCAACATCAACCAGCTGTATTTCCGCGCGAATTTCAACTATTACCTGAGCGCCAGTCATACGATCGAGTTCGGCATCAATACGCTGCGGTATAAGCTGCATCCGGGATTCTATGTACCGGTGGGCGGCAAGTCCCTGGTGACACCCGATACCTTGCAGACGGAGCAGGCCCAGGAAAGCGCCCTGTATCTTAGCGACCACTACACGGTAACGAATGCGCTCTCGCTCGACGGCGGTCTGCGCTGGTCCCTTTACCAATACCTCGGCCCAAGCGTGGTCAACGATTATGCGGCGGGAGTTCCGATCACCGTTCAGACCCAGACCGGTACCACTCCTTACGGGAGCGGCTCGGTCATCAGTCACAATGGAGGACCCGAATTCCGATTCTCGGCGCGGTATGTGCTGACCGAAAACTTCTCGCTCAAGGCGGGTTATAATACGGCAAGACAGTATATCCACATGTTGTCCAATACTACAGCGGAGGCGCCCACGGACGTCTGGAAACTAAGTGATCCCTATATCAAACCTCAATACGGTGATCAGATCTCGCTTGGAGCTTACCATAACTTCAAGAATAACACGATCGAAACATCAATCGAAGTCTATTACAAACACATCTATGATTATCTCGACTACAGACCGGGGGCCGTGCTGATCATGAACCCGCATATCGAGACAGATGTGCTGGAGACCCATGGCAAGGCCTACGGGGTGGAGGTCCTGATCAAGAAGTCGACTGGTAAGTTGAACGGCTGGATCAGCTATACGTATTCGCGGACTCTGTTGCAACAGAACAATCCCAATGAGGGCCCGCTAATCAATAATGGCGCCTGGTATCCGGCGGACTATGACAAACCCAACGATGCGGTGGTGGTCGCCAACTACCGGATTAACCACCGGTTCAGCATTTCCGCCAATGCCAACTACAGCACGGGCAGGCCGATCACGCTGCCCATTGGAGTTTACTATTACGCCGGCTCCCTGCGGGCGCTGTATTCCGATCGAAATGCTTACCGCATCCCTGATTATTTCCGAACCGATTTCTCGATGAATATAGAAGGCAACCACAAAGTGCATCAGAAGACCCATAATTCCTGGACGGTCGGCGTGTATAACCTGACCGGCCGGCACAACCCCTATTCGGTGTATTATACATCTCAAAACGGGGCAATAGACGGCTATAAGCTTTCTATTTTCGGCAGCGCTATACCCTTTGTCAATTTTAATATCCGTTTCTAATGAACTCCCATTTCAGAAATTGGAAGAATATTTTTTGCATGACTACCGTCTCCATCCTGCTGGGCAATTGCGTCCAGCAATATGTGAGCCCGTACAAGTCGCCGGCCACGGGTTATCTCGTCGTCGAAGGATATATCTCCGGTAACAGCGTCACGCAATTCAGCCTCACGCGTACCATCCCGCTACCTGGAGATTCGACGCTCCCGGTGGTTACCGGGGCGCAATTGCAGGTAGAAGGAGCCGATAACTCCGTATATCCCTTGACGGAGCAGGGCAATGGGCAGTACAGCGTCGCTTACCTGCCACTCAACATCGCCGTCAAATACCGCCTCCGGATCACCATTCCCGGCGGTGAAACCTATCTTTCCGATTTTGTTGCTTACCAGGTGACGCCGCCGATCGACAGCATAAACTGGATCCAGAACGGGGCGGGTGTTTCGATCTACACCAATACCCATGATCCGACCAACAGTACCCATTATTATCAATGGACGTTCGATCAGACCTATGAGTATACTTCGGCCGAATATTCCCAGTATTACTATGACACTCCTACGGGCGCCGTCATTGCGCGGACGCCGGCGCAACAGGTCTACTATTGCTGGAAACACATCCCGCCGACCGCCATCGTGGTCGGTACTTCCGCTCAGTTGGCCGAGGATGTGATCTACGAATTTCCGCTGGTGACTATCCCGCCCAACAGCCAGGAACTTACCGTTGAATACAGTATCCTCGTCACGCAATATGCGCTGACCGACAGCGGGTATGAGTTCCTTTCGCTCATGGCCGCGACCACACAGTCGCTTGGCTCGATCTTCGACGCGCAGCCCACCCAGCTTACCGGCAATATCCATAGTCTCAGCAATTCTGCCGAACCCGTGATCGGTTATATTCAGGCCGGCACGGTCCAGCAGCAGCGGATCTTTATTAATAATCTTCAGATTAATAATTGGGTGTATTATAACACATGCGCGCAGAAGGATACACTCGTTGCTCCGCTTCCGGCCTTCGTGCAATTATTTTTTGGCAGCTTCGGCTATGTTCCGCTTTTTTACCAATTTTCACCCGTGTCCGGTTGGATTTCCAATCAAGCCGAATGCGTTGATTGTACCCTTCAGGGAGGAACCACACAAAAGCCGGCCTTTTGGCCAAATTGATCATGCGACCGGGCACATCACCATATCAGATTTTGCAGCTTGGACGGTGGGTCCCGGTGACGGTCTGCTGCTTATGTGTTCAGTGTGTAGATCCCTATGTAAGTCCCTATAAATCGCCGCCTACCGGCTACCTGGTCGTGGAGGGTTTTATCTCCGCCAACAGCCCAACCCAGTATACCCTTACGAGAACGGTACAGCTCTCGGGCAATAACGGAATTCCGGCGGTGACGGGCGCCACCGTTCAGGTGGAAGGGTCGGACAGCTCGCAATACCTCCTGCCCGAGCAGGGCAATGGAGTCTACGGGAACGTGACGCTCAACCTAAACCCGGCGATCCAGTACCGGCTGAGCATCCAGACGCCAAATGGGGAAAGCTACCAGTCGGATTTTGTCGCGCTGAAAGCGTCACCGCCGATCGATACCATCAACTGGTCCTTCAGCCCCGACAGCGGAGTGAACATCTATATCAATACGCACGATCCGGGCAACGCAACGCATTATTACCAATGGACATTCGATCAGGTCTGGGAATACGACATGCCGGAGGTATCCTACGATGAATACGACGATACAAACAACACGGTCGTTCCAAGGCAGCAACTCGTGAACCGCTGCTGGGAGAATTCACCTTCCACAACGGTGCTCATCGATAACACGACAAGGTTGTCGCAGGACATCGTTTATCAATTCCCGCTGGTGAATATCCCGCTCAACACGCAGCCGTTGAGTGTGCTTTACTCGATCCAGGTCAATCAATATGCGCTAACCGCCCAGGGGTACAATTTCCTGTATCAGATGTTGCAGAATACGGAAGCGCTGGGGAGCATCTTCGACGCGACGCCCACGGAGCTGATCGGGAACATCCATTGTCTGAACAACCCCGCCGAACCCGTGATCGGATATATCTCGGCCGGAACGGCGCAACAGGAGCGGATCTGGATTTCACCCAATCTGCTGCCGGTTTTTTGGGCCTATTTTATTTCCTGCCCGGGCCCGGACATCGTGGTACCCGCTATCCCGGATTCCATCCGGTACTATTTTGGGGGAGGCTATGCACCCATAGCTCCGACGCCCGGCGGTTATAGCGCCAATGCTACCACCTGTCTGGACTGTACCTTGATGGGCGGATCAAATCAGAAACCTGCCTTTTGGCCAAATTGACAATGAAAAGCACAAGATCGCCATATTACAAGATGCGACACTTCCGGTGGATCCCGTTGGCGATGTGCTGCTGGCTTTGCACATGTGTGCAGCCGTATGTTAGCCCCTACAAGTCGCCGGTCACCGGATACCTGGTAGTAGAAGGTTATATTTCCGCCAACTCCCCGACAAAATATACGCTAACCCGAACCGTCCAATTGTCCGGTAATCATGCAATCCCGGCGGTAACCGGCGCGACGGTCCAGGTAGAAGGTTCCGACAGTTCGGTTTACCCGCTGCCGGAGCAGGGCAATGGGGTTTACGGGGACTCGACGCTCAACCTCAACTCCGCACTGCAATACCGCCTTCGCATCCAGACGCCCAATGGGGAAAGCTACCTGTCGGATTTCACAACAGTCAAACCTTCCCCGGCGATCGACAGCATAAACTGGACCTTCGATTATTACAAGGGCGTGAACATCTATGTAAATACGCACGACCCGAGCGGTTCGACGCACTATTATATGTGGGCGTATGATCAAACCTGGGAATACGACATGGAGTGGGAATCCCTGTTGAGGTACGACGATACCAACAACACCGTCGTCCCCCGGTTGCCCAATCAACTCGTCAACCGTTGCTGGGTGAATTCTGCTTCCACCACCCTGATCCTTGACAACACGAGCAAGCTGTCGCAGGACCTCGTCTATGAATACCCGTTGGTGCACATCGAGAATGACGCCCAGCAACTCGGGGTATTGTACAGCATCCAGGTCACCCAATATACCCTATCCGCCGAAGGCTATAGCTTCCTGTACCAGATGCAGCAGAATTCGGAAGCGCTCGGGACCATCTTCGACGCGCAGCCGACGCAGCTGACCAGCAACATTCATTGTCTGAACAACCCGGCCGAACAGGTGATCGGGTATGTCTCCGTCGGAACGGTGCAGCAGCAGCGAATTTTTATCGCCGAAGCTCAGCTGCCCTACTGGCAATATTATATCCCCTGCGCAAATCCCAATATCACCGTACCCGCTAACCCGGATTCCCTTGAATTCTATTTTGGTTCAGGGCTTTTTACGCCGATAGAACCGTTACCGGGCGGCTACATTTCCAACGCCAGCTTGTGTGTCGACTGTACGCTGCTGGGTGGATCGAATCAGAAACCTTCTTTTTGGCCCTATTAATTTTATGGTGCACATGAATAAAATAATAACGCTTGTTCTGATGGCCGGACTACCGCTGGGGCAGCTGCCCGCGCAGGAACCCGCAACGACCCAGCTGACGGGTGAACTCAATGCCTACCGGTCAAAGCATATCCAGGAAAAGATCTTCGTGCATACGGATAAGGAATTTTACCTGGCCGGAGAGATCTGCTGGTTCAAATTGTATATGGTCGATGCGAACGGGAACCGGCCCCTGGACCTAAGTAAAGTAGCCTACATTGAGTGGATGGACAGGGATAACCGGCCTGTCCTGCAATCGAAGATCGGGCTGCGGGACGGGCATGGCGACGGGTCGGTATATCTTCCGCTGACCCTTCGTTCCGGTCACTACAAACTGCGCGCGTACACCAGCTGGATGAAGAATTTCGGGGTGAACGGATTTTTTGAAAAGGTACTCACGGTGGTCAACGCCCGCAAGTCGGCGGAAGTGCCGGCGGCAGCCCCGGCGATTCAATATGTGGTCAGCTTCTTCCCGGAAGGCG
Organism: uncultured Chitinophagaceae bacterium; assembly: GCA_963846405.1. Taxonomy (GTDB): domain Bacteria; phylum Bacteroidota; class Bacteroidia; order Chitinophagales; family Chitinophagaceae; genus Puia. Next base: position 180,214 of record CAWJVU010000006.1, read on the forward strand.
GCAACCTCGTCGAAGGCCTCGCGAGTACCGTCGCGTTCAAGATCGCGGATCAATATGGACAGTCGACCGAATGTACGGGCGTGGTTACCGAAGACGATCAGGATACGGTCGCACGGTTTCAAACCCTTCGCGCGGGGCTTGGCAGCTTTGGCCTCACCCCGCGACCGGGTCACCGGTATCGTTCGACCGTGAGGCTCGCCGACGGGACGGCTATCACCACGCTGATACCGGCGGCCTATAAGGAAGGGATGGTCATGCATGTGACGGAAGAAGGGGAAGACGGATTGCGCGTCGAAGTACAGTCCTCCGCTCCGGCTACAGATATTTATCTCCTCGCCGATACCCGGCAGTCGGTCAAATGGGCTGGGGCGGCAACGGTGAAGGAGGGGAAGGCAAGCTTCCTTTTAGACAGAAAACAGCTTGGCGAAGGGGTTTCGCGGCTAACCGTATTCGATTACCGGCAGCAGCCCGTTTGCGAGCGCCTGGTCTTCCGGCAGCCTGTTCATCCGCTGCAATTTGACGTCAAAACGGATCAGGGGAATTATGGCTTAAGGAAGAAAATCAACTTGCAGGTAACCAGCACGGCCGACGGAACAAGTCCGGTTGCGGCCGATTGTTCGGTGGCGGTATTCCGGGTCGATTCGCTGCAGACCGCGACTACCGGGCACATTTATGAATATCTCTGGCTCGGCTCTGACCTGAAGGGGAAGATCGAATCCCCGGAATACTATTTCAATCATCCGGAAGACCGTCAGGCTATGGATGATCTGCTTCTAACGCAGGGGTGGCGGCGGTTCCGGTGGGAGGATGTCCAAAACACGAAGCCGCCGGCTTTTGAATATCCGCTTGAATTCCACGGGGCGGTCATCAGCGGCAAGGTCGTCGACGTCGCGACCGACAATCCGTCGACCCAGAATATCCAGGGATATCTGTCGGTGCCGGGGACGCGGACCCAATTTACATCCGCTACCTGCGACGAAGGCGGCAGGATCCATTTTGAATTGAAAGACTTCTATGGCGGACCGGAAGTCGTCGCCCTAACCAATCCGGAGGACAGCGCCTACCGGATCGAGATCAACAACCCGTTCTCGGATAAATATTCTGAAACTCCGTTGCCGATGTTCGAGTTCCCGAGACCGGATTCGGCACTGTTGACGGATAAGAGCGTATCCATGCAGGTGCTGAACCGTTATGGGGGCGAGCGGCTGAAACGTTTTGCGGTTCCGCCCGGCGCCGACACCAGCACTTTTTATTACCGGGCAGATCACTCCTACCTGCTGGATGATTATACGCGGTTCACGACGATGGAAGAAGTGATGCGGGAATACGTCGTGCTGCTGCTGGTGCAGCGCCGGCAGGGACATTGGCACCTGCCCTTGTTCGATCTGGGGGAACAACATTTCTTCCCGACTGATCCGCTGATCCTGCTGGATGGAGTACCGGTGTTCAATATCGATAGCTTGATGGTCCTGGACCCGCTAAAGATGAGGAAGCTTGAAACGGTGCAGCACCGGTATTTCATGGGCAGCGTCAATTTCCCCGGGATCATGAACTGGACTACCTACAAAGGCGACCTGGGCGGTTACATCCTCGATCCCCGGGCGACGGTTGTAGACTATGAAGGATTGCAGCTGAAACGGGAGTTCTATTCGCCGTCTTATGCGACGGATGAACAGGCGTCCAGCCACCTGCCCGATTTCCGAAACGTGCTCTTCTGGTCGCCGCAGCTGCCGACGAATGGGCTGGGGAAAGGAGACCTGAGTTTCTATTCTTCCGATCTGCCCGGCAAATATATCGTGGTCGTGGAAGGACTGGCAGCGGATGGCAGGGCCGGCAGCGCCGTAGCAAGCTTCGAAGTGGAATAACTGTCAGACGCGGAGCAGGATTTTCCCGATATGGTCCCCGCCTTCCATGATCCGTTGGGCTTTTGCCGCTTCAGCCAGCGGCAACACCTGGTATACCACGGGCTTTACGCCCCCGGCGCTGATTAGCGGCCAGGTCCCGGCTTCCGCTTCGGTGGTCAGGGCAGCCTTGAAAGCGGTATCACGGGGCCGGAGCATACTTCCGGTGAGGGTAATCCGCTTGGTCATGATCTCCCGGATATCGATCATCGATTGGCTGCCGCGCATCGCGTTGATGAAGACGATCCGGCCTTCCTCCCGGAGGAGACGCAGGTTTTTGACGGTGAAATCGCCGCCCGTCATATCGAGAATAACGTCGATCCCTATCCCGGCGAACTCCGATTCAAAATCGCCGGTCTTATAGTTCACCGCCCGTTTGGCGCCGAGCTTTTCGCAGAAACGGCATTTCTCATCGGTCCCTGCGGTCGTGTAGACCTCGGCGCCCATCGCGGCGGCCAGTTGGATAGCGACGATGCCGATCCCGCTTGTGCCGCCATGGACCAGGAAACGGTCACCGCCGCGGAGGCGCCCGGTACGCACCACATTCAGCCAGACAGTGAGCAGCGCTTCCGGTAGGCCGGCTGCTTCTTCCAGGCTCCAACCTTCCGGGATGGGCAGACATTGCCCGGCCGGAACTGTCGTATATTCCGCATAGCCGCCGCCGTTGACAAGCGCACAGACGGGATCGCCTGGTTTCCATCGGATAGGCGTGGGCGTGGGTCCGATCGATTCGATCACGCCCGAGACTTCAAGACCGGGGATGCGGATGTCGCCGCCATAGCTCGGGCTGCTCCGGGTATAGATATCGGCGCGGTTGAGACCGGCAGCGGCCACACGGATCAACACTTCACCGGCGGCCGGCACTGGCGTGGCGACCTCCCGGAGTTCCAGCACTTCCGGGCCGCCCTTCCCGGTCATCCAGATCGCCTTCATGGCGTCACCTCCTGGAGGAATCGTTCGACGACGTAGGTGGAGAGCTGGCCACCCGGGCTTGTAATCGAATAGTCCAGACCGTGAGTAGCCCAGGGTAATGTGAGCAAATAATGCCGGACTCCGCTGTCCGCCAGCTTCTTGCTTAGCTGCCGGCTCTGCCGGTAGTCAACGAGTACGTCCTGCTGTCCATGGATGATGAGCGTGGGTACGCAGGAAGGGTTGACAAATCGCATGATCGTATCGGTCGGGCCGTAGAAGTCGATGACACCTTTGATCCACGGCTCCGGTAATGTATAGGCAGCCATCAGGGCGGCTTCCGCGCCTTCGGAGCGTCCCAGCAGCACGAAGGCGTTTGTATCGATGGAGAATGCGGCGGCGTGCCGGCGGAGATAGTCGATGGCTTTGGCGATAGCAGCCGTATCCCGCGGAAAGTATGAGCGGAGGGAAAGCGGGTAATCGATCGCCGCGACAACATAGCCCTCTGTCGCCAGCAGGCTGTTTAACGTAGGGAGTTGACGGCGGCCGCCATCGATAAAAGGTTCACCATGGATTACGATCACGCATGGCCGTATCCCCGGTCGTTGCGCGGGATAAAGGTCCAAACCGGAGGGGTTCGTGCCGGTCGGGTCATATTGCACCGTCCGGGGGGAAACGGCAGGTGTGCTGAACGTGAAGAGCTGCGCCCATTGGATAGGGTTGCCGCTGAACCCCGCGAGCCGGGGGCTGTCCGGAGGTGTAAGAGACTGTTCGAGACTTCTGTTCAATCGTTTGGCAACCGTATAACCGCGGATAACCGGAGAACAGAATAGCACCAACGCGAGTGCGCAGGCGATAGAATTGACCAATCCGTATTTTCCCTTGTAGGCTCCCGTCAACAGCAGGATCAGGATGATCAGCACGAAAATCAGCGGGTAGCCTTGCACAAATACGGCGGGCATCCATAAGAAACCGACAGGTGCGCGGAAAGCAGCAAGCAGGGAAAGCAACAGCAGGCAAAGAATCGCGATAAATCGAGCCATATTGACTAAGATAGCCCATTTGAGAACACGCACAAAAACGATTTGGTCCGTCATCAGTGGCTCTTTGTTTTAAGTATCTTTGATACATGACAAGTGAATTCTATCAGTTAACGGCCAACAATCCGCAGGGCCGGCCGGTCAGCATGGCCGGGTATGAAGGCAAAGTCATCCTGGTGGTAAACACCGCCACACAATGCGGACTTGCACCGCAGTTCGAGGGACTTGAGCAACTCTATACAAAATACAGGGAGAAGGGTCTTGTCGTCCTTGGATTCCCGTGCAACCAGTTTGCGGGGCAGGAACCCGAGAGCAACGCGAACATAGAACAGGTCTGCCAGTTGAACTTTGGCGTAACCTTTCCGCTTTTCGAAAAGATCAATGTCAACGGGCCGGAGACACATCCCGTCTTTCGGCTGCTCAAACGCCGCCTGGGCGGGCTTTTCGGAAGCAGGATCAAATGGAATTTCACAAAATTCCTTCTGGATGCCGACGGCCGCCCTGTTAAGCGGTTTGCACCCGTTACCAAACCCGCGGCAATTGAGCCCTATATCCAAAAATTGCTGTCGAGCATCTAACCTTCCAGTTGTCGAGCATCTCCTCGGTCAGCGGCAATTTCTCGGCCGCGATATTTTCTTCGAGATGCTTGACGTTGCCCGTACCCGGGATCAGCAAAATATTCGGCGAATGATGCAGCAGCCAGGAGAGCGCAACCTGGTGCGGCGTAGCGCCCAGTCGGTCCGCCACTTTACCGATGACCGTCATGGACTCCACGTTTCCGGCATTCAGCGGAAACCAGGGGATAAAGGCCTTGTCCGTCTCCCGGCAATAGTTCAGCACGGGCTCCCATTTCCGGTAGTCGTGACTGTATTTGTTCTGAACCGAAACCACCTCAACGTATTCCTCCGCCTTTTCGATTTCTTCTACGCTGACCTCCGAAAGTCCGATATGCCTGATCAGGCCTTCTTCCTGGACGTCTTGCAGGAATTCAAGCGTATCTCCAAATGGAACTTTGGGGTCGATCCGGTGCAATTGATAGAGGTCGATGCGGTCAAGCTTTAGCCGGTCCAGGCTGCCTTTGAGCGCATCCTTCAAATGTCCGGGGCTTGCGTCCGGATGCCATTGGTCGGGGCCGCCGCGGAGCAGGCCTCCTTTGGTGGCGATGACAAGACCGGCGGGATAGGGGTAAAGCGCTTCGGCGATCAGCTCTTCGGAAATGGAAGGCCCATAACTGTCCGCGGTATCGATGAAATTGACACCCAGTTCCACCGCCCGGCGCAGGACCCGGATGGCTTCAGCTCGATCTCCCGGCGGACCCCAGATCCCCTTGCCCGTAATCCGCATCGCGCCATATCCCATCCGGCGAACGGTAAGGTCGCCGCCGATCGCGTAATTCTTTTGGAAATTGACTTTAGTGCTCATATAATGAAAGGTTTTTTAGACGAGAACAGCCGATCCCATAAATTGTTCAGGCTGATTGATTGCTTTATTTTAAATTCGTCAGGATACCAAACCCCCGCTTCATGAGACTGCACGCTTTCTTTTATCTTTCTTCTGTTCGTCATTTATTCTGCCTTTTCACAGAAGAAGCCACTGGATCCTTCCGTTTATGACGGCTGGCAGCGGATCGTCGAGCGGGTGCTGTCCGCAGACGGCAAGTACATCGCCTATACGGTTGTCCCGCAGGAGGGGGATGGCCGCCTGTACATCCGGGCAACAGGCGATAGCTATGCAAAAGAAATACCACGCGGGGGTAGCGTAGTTTTACCGCGGACGGCCGGTACGCTGTCTTTCTTATCCGACCTTATCTTTAAGGATACCCGTGAAGCCCGGATCAAAAAGAAGACGCCGGAGCAGATGCCAAAAGACACGTTGGCTGGATCGAGCTGGGAACGGATAGCGTCGTCCGGATCCCGCGGGTAAAATCCTACAAATTGCCCGATCTGCAAGGCGACTGGCTGGCTTATTTGCTGGAGAAGCCGGAGGCGCCGGCCGGCGGGCGCCGGTAAGCTGGATTCCCTGACGCGTATCCGACAGCTGACCGCCCGCGCGGACAGTCTTTCGCGGTTGGTGGACAGCCTGCGCCGGCAGATCCAGGAAGTGGGTGCCAAGGGATGGGCGGCCATCACCGCCCCGCCGCCAAAAAGGAAGACAAGTCCAGAGGCGAGACCATCGAGGAAGGTACCGAGCTCGTCGGCCATTAACCTTGTGACCGGCGCGCAAATGAAATTCCCGCTGACCAGCGAATATTATTTCAACCGCAACGGCAATACCCTGGTCGTCGGAACCAGCCGCAAGAACAGCGATTCGACCTCCAAAGCGCGCGTCATCTGGGTCAATACGGCGAATGGTCATGCCGATACGATCTATGACCGGTTTCCACGAAGCCCGCAACTATGCGCTGGATGAGGCCGGCAGCCAGCTAGCTTTTGTGGCGGAGAGGGACAGTGCGATGAAGGCGCCGAGTAAAGTTTTATCGCCTTTGGTATTACACGCCCGGGATGGATAGTGCCGCGGTCCGCGCCGACCGCAGCAGCATTGCAGCCACCGTGGCCGCCGCCGGTGACAATTCGGCTATCCGCATATCCCCGGTTATGTATCGGCGAATGCGGCCAGGCATGCCCCGGCCTTTATCGATCAGCTGACCGTCAGCCCGGACTAGCTCAACTATTTCAGCAAGGACGGCAACCGCCTCTTCTTTGGCCTCGCGCCGGTGCGGCCGCCAAAGGATACGACGCTCGTGGAATTCGAAACGGCCCGGCTGGATGTCTGGAATTACAATGATGATTATCTGTCTCCCGAACAGCTGGTCCGGCTGCACAATGAATTGAAACGGTCCTATCTGGCCGTGCTGCCGAAAGGCGGTACACCATTCATTCCCCTGGCGGATGAGCAGCTGCGAGACAGTCCGGCCGGGCGAGAAAGGCGAAGGTCGCTTATGCGCTGGGCATGGGCGACAAGGAATACCGCATCCGGCAGCAATGGGAACAAAGCGGGCTGGAAAAGATCTGGCTCGTCAATGTTAGCGACGGATCGCGCAAGCTGGTCCGCGATAAGGTCCGCGGCGGCGGCCTCGATGTCACCCGGCGGGAAGTTTATCCTGTGGTATGATACGAAAGAGCGGAACTGGTTATACCTATGAGATCGCAACCGGCGCCATCCACAACATTACCGCCCCGATCCGAGTCCCGCTTTATGACGAAGAGGACGACCATCCGGATGACCCGCCGCCGCATGGCAGCATGGGCTGGCTGGAGAACGACCGGTATGTCTATATCTATGACAAATACGATATCTGGCAATGCGATCCTACCGGCGGTTCTGCTCCGGTCAATTTCACCGGCGGGCATCGGCCGTCGTCATCAGCTGACCTTCCGGTATTATCGGGCTTGACCGGGAAGACCCCGCCATCCATCCCGGATCAATGGGTACTGATAACGGTCTTCAATAACCGGGATAAGACGCGGCGGCATGACCCTTCACCAGATGGGGTCGCCGTTTCCTGATCGATAGCCGCCGTCACTCGGTCCACGAAGCTATACGGGATTTATCAAAGGCAAAGAACAGCGGACGCTGGCCTGGCTGCAGGGCAGCTTCGACAAACCCTATGATATCTGGGTGGGCGATTGAGATTAACTCCGCCAGTCCAGCTCAGCCATATCAACCCGCAGCAGGCCGATTACAATTGGATGACCGTCGAGCTAAAGCATTGGAAGATGCTCGACGGCCGCATGAGCGAAGGGCTGCTGTACAAACCGGAGAATTTCGACAGCACAAAGAAATACCCCATCATCTTCTATTTCTACGAACGGGATGCCGACAATCTCTATAATTATACGGCGCCCTCACCTGACCGGGCGGTGATCAATATCCCTTATTTCGTCAGCAACGGATATCTTGTATTCGATCCCAATATCTATTACAAGACCGGTGCGCCGGGGGAGGATGCCTATAATTCCGTCATCTCCGCGGCCCGTTATCTGTCGCATTACAAATGGGTGGACACGACGCGGATGGGACTGGAGGGACATAGCTGGGGCGGTTACCAGATCGCCTATCTCGTGACCCGAACGCATCTCTTCGCCGCGGCGGAAGCCGGCGCGCCGGTTGCCAATATGACAAGCGCCTATGGCGGCATCCGCTGGGGTACGGGCATCAGCCGCGCAATTCCAGTACGAGAAGACCCAAAGCCGGATTGGCTCAACCCTGTGGCAGCATCCCGAGCTTTATATCAAAAGCTCGCCGCTCTTCCGGGCCGACAAGGTCACGACGCCCCTCCTGATGATGCACAATGACGCGGATGGCGCGGTGCCCTGGTACCAGGGGATCGAATATTTCTCCGCGCTCCGCCGCCTGGGCAAGAAAGCATGGCTGATCGAATACAACGGTGAAGATCATGGATTGACGGAGCGGCGGAACCAGAAGGACTGGTCGCTTCGGATGTCGCAGTTCTTCGACTATTATCTCAAAGGGCGAGCCGCCGGCCAGGTGGATCACCGACGGCGTGCCTGCTACGCTGAAAGGGATCGATTGGGGATTGGAAACGCAATAAAATCGATTGTCTTATGTTCAGAAATTATTGGAAGGTTGCGATCCGCAGCCTGCTGAAAAGAAAAGGGTACACAGCTGATCAACATCCTTGGGCTGGCGACGGGTATGGCCGTATGCGGGCTGATCGTACTGTTCATCCGCAGCGAGCTCAGCTACGACGATTTTCAACCGAACGGCGACCGCGTATACCGGATCGTGCTGGACCGGCAGTATCCGGGCCGGACCACGTCTTATGCGATCATCCCCGCCGTCCATCGGCGACGCCGTCCATAAGGAATTTCCGGAAGTGGCCGCCAAGACCGGTTTGCAGGACGCCACCAATAACGGCAAGCTATTCATCAAGGCCGGCGACAAGTCTTTTGAGGAAACCCATGTGTTGCAGGCGGATTCGAATTTCTTCCGGGTGTTTCCGACCAGGATTGCTGGAAGGAGACCCACTGACTGCCTTGCAGAAACCTTTTACCGTCGTCCTGACCGGAGCGGACGGCAAAACGATATTTCGGTTCACCCGGCGGCGGCGATGGGCAAGGTGCTGGAGACGGAAGGAAATCAGCATTTTACCGTGACGGCGGTATGCACGGACCTGCCCGACAATTCCCATATGGCGTATGACCTGCTTGATCTCGGCGGCCAGCTTTCCCGTGCAGGAGCCCAACTACATCGGGATTCTCCGACCTATACCTACCTGCTGCTGAACCAGGATGCCGATCCCGGCCGCCCTCGAATCCAAATTGCCGGCGATCGTGGAGAAATATGTATCGGGTGTCATCAGCCGCTCTTTCAGCATGTCTTACCAGCAATTCCGGGCAGGCGGGAAACGGCTATCACTATTATCTGCAACCGCTGCGGCGTATCCACCTGACCTCGGACCTGGAGGCGGAAATGCGACCCAACGGAAGCCTGCGGGCGATCTATATCTTCGGGATCATCGCGATCTTTATCCTGTGCATCGCCTGTATCAATTTTATCAACCTGTCGACCGCGCGCTCCGTCGAGCGGGCAAAGGAGGTAGGGATTCGGAAGACCTTCGGGTCGGACGAAGCGATCGCTGGTGTTGCAGTTCCTCGTAGAGTCGGTACTGGTCAGCCTGCTGAGCGTGGTCCTGTCTGTCCTGCTGATGTGGCTGCTCCTGCCGCTCTTCAGCCAGCTTCGGGGAAAGATCTTTCGCTGCGGCCCTGGTCCTGGAACCGGCACGAGTTGGCCTGCTGCTTCTTTTGGCGTGTGCCGTCGGGCTGTGGCCGGTATCTATCCCGCCTTTGTGCTGTCTTCGTTCCAGCCGATAAAAGTGCTCAAAGGAAAATTCAAATCCAACCGATATGGCGCCGCCTTGCGGAACGGGCTTGTTGTTTTTCAATTCGCGATTTCCATCATCCTCATCGTCTGCACCATTACGGTAAACCAGCAATTGCAATACATGTTGGGCGACCGGCTCGGCTTCCGGAAAGATCATATGATCGAGATCGAACGTACCGACCTTGTCGGGAATCAGACAAAGGCGTTCCGGACACAGCTTGCCGGGATTGCCGGGGTGGAAATGGTCAGCGGGGCCAATAACCTGCCGGGAGGCAACGGGTTTTTCGGGACGACCTTCGAGCCGTTTGGCGGGCGACCAGTCGGTAACCGGTAGAGGGATAATCGTAGACGACAAGTTCGCCGGCGTGATCGGATTGGAAATGAAGAAAGGAAGGTTCTTCTCCCGCGATTTCCCGACGGATTCCCTGGCGATCGTTCTCAATGAAAGAGCAGTTGCCGCACTGGGATTGAAGGAGCCGGTTCTCGGCAGCCGCCTCACGTCACCCGACGGTCTTTTTAACGCACCCGATGGGAAGCCCTATGTCTATACCGTGATCGGTGTTGTCAGGGACTTCAATTATCAGACCCTACACCAGGCCATCGCGCCGTTATATTTTACCGACATCACTAAATTCGGCGATGTCAGTTTCCTGACCGCCGTCCGGGTAAAAGGCGATCAGTTTACGGACATCCTGGCGGCGATTCAACGGACCTGGCACCAGTTCGTTCCTGACCGACCTTTTCATTATACCTTTCTTGACGAGCGCGTGGCGGATCAATACAAATCGGAGCAGACGATCCGACGGATCTTCACCGTTTTCTCGGCGCTGGCCATCTTCATCGCCTGTTTCGGCCTGCTCGGGCTGGCGGCTTATGCCACCCAACAACGGCTCCGGGAGATCAGCATCCGCAAAGTCTCGGGCGCCGGCGGCGGCACGATCGTCGTGGATGCTGTCGCGGGATTTTCTGCGGCTGGTTACGATTTCGGCCATTGTGGCCTTTCCGATTGCCTGGTTAGCGATGCATGCCTGGCTGTCAGAGTTTTATATACCGCGTCACCCTGTCCTGGTGGATCTTCGCGCTGGCGTGGGCGGTCTCGCTGGCCATCACGTTGCTGACGACCGGATATCAGGCGATCCGCGCGGCGATGACCAATCCGGTAAAGGTGCTGCGATCGGAATAAAAAATGGACGATGTCCGTGCTAATAATGCTTCAAATGAAAAAGGGCCGGCTGGAAGCATTTAGCGATGGCGTATTCGCGATCATCATTACGATCATGGTGCTGGAACTTCGGGTTCCCGTCGGGGACCATCTCAAAGACCTGACGCCGGTGATCCCTGTCCTTCTCAGCTATATGCTGAGCTTCGTCTATGTAGGAATTTACTGGAACAACCATCATCACATGCTTTATGCCGTGAACCGCATCAACGGCGCCGTTCTCTGGGCCAATCTCCACCTGCTGTTCTGGCTTTCGTTGATCCCTTTCGTGACGGGCTGGATGGGTGAAAATCATTTTACCCGGTGGCCCGTAGTCCTGTATGGCGTTGTCCTGATTATGAATGCGATCGCCTATACCGTTCTATGCTGGTTGCTGATAAAAGAAGAGGGACCGGGTTCGCCGCTTGCGGTGGCACTTGGCAGAGACTGGAAAGGCAAGCTTTCCCTTGTCATTTATGCGGTGGCCGTCGCGCTGGCTTTCTACCAATCCTGGCTGGGGATCAGCCTGTATGCCGTTGTATCCATTATCTGGTTCATCCCCGACCGGCGGATCGAAAAGATCCTCACATCGCAGGGGTCGGTGCGGGAGGAACCATAAGGGCGCTACAAAACAGGACAGCGGATGTAACGAAAACGGACAGCCGGAATGGTTGATCCGGGCACAATATTTTGATTATGATGCTCTTACAAAGGTGGTATCTTTTTTATGGCGTAAAGACATGCCAACCCGGTAGATAGCCTTCGTGCAGAATAAAAACTCAATCTATGTTCTCAAACTATCTTCTGACCGCTTTTCGGAATATCCGCCGCCGCCTCGGCTACACGTTGCTCAATGTCTCGGGGCTGGCGCTGGGGATCGCTTCCTGTCTGCTCATTTTCCTGGTCGTTCGATATGAGCTGGGTTATGATGCCTTCTATTCGAAGGCGGATCGGATTTACCGGGTCAATCACCATTCCATCGACTACAATCCGCGCACGTCGCCGGCCGTCGCCCGTGCGCTTCGCCATGATTTCCCCGAGCTGGAAGTAGCCGAGTTATTTTATGACAACGGGATCGTGAAGATCGGCGCCGACCGGTACAATGAAGAGAACTACGCCTATGCGGATGAATGGGTACCGCGCATGTTTAATTATCAGTGGATTTCGGGCAATCCGCAAACAGCCCTGTCGGCGCCCAACCAGGTTGTACTGACGGAAAGGATGGCGAAGAAATACTTCGGCGGGAAGGATCCCATGGGTCAAACCCTACAAGTCGACAATCGATATGATTGCAAGGTAACCGGGGTCATCAAAGATCTTCCCGGAAATACAAGCCTTCCTTTCCGGTTTCTAATCTCCCTCCCGACACTCAGCCATACCTGGATAGCCACCATACACGAATACTTCGCGATTCCCGGCGGAAACTACACCTTTATCGCCCTGCCGGAAAACTATTCGATCGGACGGGTAAGAGCACGAATAAAGCCCTTTCTGGCAAAGAACTGGGGCAATGATATCGCCAAACAGGCCACACTGATCCTGCAGCCCCTCAAAGACGTCCATTTCGATCAGCAGTACCTATACATTGACCTTAGCCCGACGACCTCTAAACAGACTTATTATGCGCTGGCGGGCATCGCGCTTTTTATCCTGATCACCGCGTGTATCAATTTTATAAACCTGGCTACCGGTCAGGCCATAACCCGTGCCCGGGAGGTGGGTGTCCGAAAGGTGCTTGGTGCACGCCGTCCGCAATTGATCGCTCAATTTCTTGGGGAGACGGCTTTACAGGTGATTGCGGCGCTTGTTCTGGGTTGGCTTACGGCCATGTTGCTGGTTCCGCTGCTTGGCGAATGGCTGAGTATCGGTATCCGTACATTTGAGGTCCGGGAGCCGATGGTACTGGGCTTGCTGGGGTCCCTTGGGCTGTTTATCATTGTCGTCGCCGGTCTCTATCCGGCATTTGTTCAGTCCGCCTTTCAGCCCGCGGTCTCCCTCAAAGGGAAAGCCGCGCCTGCCCATGGAGGGCTCACATTGCGTAGAGGCCTGGTCATCCTGCAATTCAGTATTTCGCAGCTGATGATCATCGGTACCATTGTCGTCGCCCGGCAGATGGACTTCTTTCAGAACCGCGATCTTGGTTTCAACAAAGATTTTGTGATCCAGTTCGGCTTACCCGACTCCGCCCACCGGCAAGTTTTGTGGCAGGAGCTGAGCGCCACCCCGGGGGTAACCGATATCAGCTTTTCTTCCGGCGCACCGCCCTATATGAGTAATGCGACCGGTTTCGACGACCCCGACCGCGGTATCAAAGGAGAGAATATCACGGAGATAAAATTTGTCGACGAACACTATATCCGGATGTTCGGTCTGCATATGTTGGCCGGCGACACCATTGCCAAGCGGGTGGGAAAGGACAGCGTCCAGCGTGTCGTGGTCAACGAAACGCTCATTCAGACCTTGAATTTTCCGGATCCGCATGCTGCTGTCGGTCATATTTTTGAAGCCGATGGAACCCGCTGCCGGATTATCGGAGTGGTAGCAGGATTTTCAGAGCGAGAGCAAACACAAAAAAAGACGGGCCTGCATCCTGCAATATAGCGACCGGGATGTATGGACGGCCAGCGTTCGCCTCAATCCTCATTCCATGGAAGGCACGATCGCCCAAATTGACAAGGACTGGTCGGCTCTCAGCCCGAATGATCTTTTTCAATACGAGTTCCTCGACGACCATATCGCCGGCTTCTATCGCCAGGAGCAAAAAGTCTACACGGCCTTTCGGCTTTTCTCCGGTATCGCCATCTTCGTGGGCTGTCTTGGCCTTTATGGCCTGATCGCTTTCGCAACGCTGCAACGCACGCGGGAGGTGGGCATCCGGAAGGTGCTCGGTGCGTCCGTCCCGAATATCCTTTTGTTGTTCGGTCGGGAATTTATCGCACTGATCCTGCTGGCGTTCGTTGTTGCCGCGCCGGTGGCATGGTGGGCGATGTCGAGTTGGCTCGGGAATTTTGCCTATCGCATCGATATCGGTTGGGAGACCTTTGTCGTTTCCCTGACGGCGTCCTTCCTGATTGCCGCGTGCACCATTTCGTATAAGTCGATTGCGGCGGCGGTGGCGAACCCGGTAAGAACGCTGAGGACGGAGTGATCCTGGGGCTTCCTATTTAAACGTCAGGTTTAGCGCGATGAGGTTCGACACCAGGTTCGTCGTTTCGGAATAGTGTCCATACCGGATCTCCACTACGCTCAGGTGTTTGCTCCCGAACCCGCCCGGTGGCGCAAGCCGAATCCCGGTACCGAAATACTGACCGCTAAATGCAGACAGGGCATAATTGCTGGTGTAATATTCGTCCGCGGGCGTATGAACTTTGAACGGCGCGAAATAGTTGGATGCCGACTGAATATAGTAGCGATAGAAGGGACTGATGGAAAAGAATGGCGTGATCTTTATCGGTACCTCGAGACTGGCCGTATGCGAGCGGACCCCCCAGTTATCGATGTAGAAGCGGTAAAAAGCCCGCAGGATCACCTTGTCACCAAGGAAATAATTCAGGCGCAGCCCAACGGGGAGCTTCACCCGCTCAGAAGGAAGCTTTTCAACGACGGCCTTGCTGCTGTCGGCAAAGTATACCCGATGGAAAGGCAGTCCAAGATAGCCGGTCTGGTAAGCAAAGTCGACCAGGACCGCCCCTTGCATCCGCTGATTGATGACCTGGGTAAAGGAAAAGGATGCCGAATACGAATCCCGGCTGCTGGACGGGATATGGACTTTGCTGCCTTTACTGAGTACTTGCCCGGTGTTGTAATTGAGCGCTTCCGTTCGGCCACTGGCGGTCGTAATATAGACCACGCTGTCGGTCGTCGGTGTCATGGTGACGCCCGCGGTATCGACCGGGATCAGCTCGGAGGGCGTGATCATGACGATCCGGTCGAAATAGCCGGTCAGCTTGGCGCTGAATTCGCCGTTGTGTTTAGTCTTCGCGGAGATGGAGGTATTGAGGCCGATCGAATGGTAGTAGCTGTGCTCGGCGGAATAGTAAGCGCCCAATCCGAAGGAAGTGCCTTTTTGTTCATTCTCGATCGTCCAGTCCAATGTTGGATAGATGCGGGTGCCCGTCCGCTTACCATGCCCGCTCGAATCCACATAGGCCTGTGATGCCGCGGTATGGTTATCCATCCCGATCCCGCCGGTGAGAGAGTTCTTCCGCCCTTTTGGATCCCAGCCGACCAATTTAATCTCCAGGCCATTGGAAAGGTCGGTGACGTTTCCGATCCCTCTCGGTCCCGGGTCGCCGCCGGAAACAGCCGATTTGTCGGCCGTTTGCCAATAGTAACTGGAAAGGATATTCACTTCGTCGATCTTCAGGCGGCGCGACTTGAACCCGGACGTATCGGTGGGGGTATTTTGAGAATACGCGGCGAGGATCCCGATGACCATCGCCGTTATCGTGAGACAAACCCTTCTCATGTGTGTTCAGTAGTAGTGAATGAAATTAGTTGCAGCCGCATCCACCGCCGGTCTTACCGCCATTGGCGCCGGATGAGCCTTCCCGGTAACCCTGGAAGTTCAGCTCCTCCTTTTCGATCTTGCGGTTGCCCAGCGTCATCTCGGAGTCATTGAGCCTGCTTTTCTGGTATTCTTTGACCGACTGGCAGGACGGAAGGCAGTACCCTGCGATTGCAGCGAGTGCGAGTACGTACCAGGTTCTTTTTTCCATGTGTATAGTTTAAGTGAATCGGAGATTGGCGGAATGATAGATTTGGTCATCGTCATCGATCACGATCGCTTCCACATCCTTTAGCTGGTTGATCATATCCAGCCCGGCCCGGATTCCCATGATCATGACCGGTGTCGCGATCGCATCGGCAAATTCGGCGTTTGGGCAAAGGATGGTGACGCTTTTGATTCCGGTAACCGGTAAACCGGTTCGGGGATTGATCGTATGGCTGTATTTCTTCCCATTGATCAGGACGTATTTTTCGTAGTTGCCGGACGTTGCAACAGCCATGTCTGTGACGTTCAGATAAGAGAAGAGCTGACCGCGGGCATTGGGGTCCACGATCCCGATCGTCCAGGGACTCCCATCGGGCTGATATCCCCAGATCGCCAGATCTCCCGACGCATTCACAATCCCGCTATCGACGCCCATGGCCATCATGATCATCTTCGCGCGTTCCGCGGCATAACCTTTGCCGATCCCGCCAAACCCGATCCGAATCCCCTTTTCTTTGAGGTATACCGTACGTTGCTCGCGGTCCAGCAGGACGTTCCGGTAATCGATCAGGCGGACCATCCGCCGCGCTGTATCCTTGTCGGGCAACGCGGTCATCGTTTCATCGAAATTCCAAAGCCGCTTGTCGATCGACCCATAGGTGATGTCAAATGCGCCTTGTGTCAGGCGGGAGATGCGGGCCGAACGGTCGATGAGGTCGAATGTTTCGCTGCTGACTTCGACAGGCGAGATCCCTGCATTTCGGTTGATGAGGCTGGTCTCGCTGTTCTCCTGAAAGGTCGTCAGCAGCTTTTCAATCCGCCTGATCTCGGCAATACCCGCGTCGATTCGGTCCATGGCCCAGATCTCGTCGTCTGCGATCACGGTCAGCTCGAACCGGTTGCCCATCAGCGGCAACGTTTTTCGAAAAGCCTTCCGGACAGTTGTTTCTATGGAAAGTGCAGCCCTCATCGCTTGGAATAAATTGCGTTGCGAACCTCCATCACAAAATCCGCCGGTTTCTCGTTTTGGAATCCTTCCCAGGTCTTTAGGACCTTTCCATCCGCATCGAGCAGCAGCGTATACGGGAATTTTCCCTGCGAATTGTATTTGTCAGCCATGGCGTTATTGAGCGCCTGCTGGCCGGCGCTCGGCTGATTCTTTTTACTCCGTGGAAAATCCGCATTGACGAGGACAAGCATCGTGTCCGCCATTTGTAAAAAGTCCGGGTTGTCAAGGATCTGCTTGCGCAGTTGAATACAAGGTCCGCACCAATCGCTCCCGGAAAAGTTCAGCAGGATATGTTTGTGCTGGTCCTTTGCCAGCTGTCGGGCTTCATCGAGGTTGTAATGCCAGCCGCTGGCGGCAAGCCAGCCGGTAAGCAGCAGGCCGATGAGTGTTTTCATTGTGCAAAGATACGATTGATGTTGCAACAAGGTTGCCTAAAAGGTCAGTCCGGTGTTTATCCGCGTCCCGTTCGTCGAAACTCCGGAATGCTGGAGATAAGTGAATCGTTGTACAAAATCTATACGGAATATATCCAGAATGTTGTAGATGCCGAAACCGGCTTACAAAGCTAAATTTGAATTTTAATACCTTTCACCGGTAAAGTCCGCAATAACCGGGTTTGTGGGTGGGGCATACCGGGATAGTTTTGTGGTATAATCTACAATGACATGAAACAGCAGGAACAGATCAACTACGACCGGGTCGCCGAGGCGATCGACTATATCCGGGACCATTTTCAATCACAACCCACCCTGGAAGAGGTAGCGAACAAGGTCCATCTCAGCGCCTATCATTTTCAGCGGCTGTTTACCGACTGGGCGGGAGTGAGCCCCAAAAAATTCCTCCAATACATCAGCGTGGAGCATGCCAAAGAAGTGTTAAAAGACCAGCGCGCAACGGTCTATGACGCCGCGTTTGAAACGGGACTGTCGGGTACGGGGCGGCTTCATGACCTGTTCGTCCGCATCGAGGGCATGACGCCCGGCGAGTTCCGCAATGGCGGGGCTGAACTGGAGATCAACTACAGCTTTGCCGAAAGCCCATTCGGGGAGATGCTGGTGGCGTCGACCGCCAAAGGGATTTGCTTTATGGCGTTCGTGGAGCGGGAGGCGGCTCCCGGCGAGCGGAACGGGTCTGAGCTCGCCGCGTTTGCCGATCTTCAATCGCGGTTTCCGAATGCGCGGTTCCGGCAGGTGACCGACCTGGTCCAACAAAACGCCCTCTACATCTTCACCCAGGACTGGAGCCGGCTGCCGGAGATCAAGATGCACTTGAAAGGAACGGAATTCCAGCTGAAGGTTTGGGAGACCTTGCTGCGCATTCCAATGGGTGGGCTGACGACGTATAAAGATATTGCCGGGCGCATTGGTAATCCGCAGGCTTCGCGCGCAGTGGGCACAGCGGTCGGCAATAATCCCGTGGCATTCCTGATCCCCTGTCATCGCGTCATTCAATCAACCGGGGTCATCGGTCAGTATCATTGGGGTGCCGGCCGGAAAACGGCGATGATCGGGTGGGAAGCGGCAAGAACGGGAAAAACAGCATAGCATGGAGCGAGAATATACCGAACCGGTCATCAATCTGCTCCCGAATGACGGGGCGGCCGACTATTACGGCAAAGTGCTGACGCCTGATGGAGCCCGTCACTATCTGGATCGGATGCTTCGTTATATCGATTGGCGAAACGACGAGGCCGTTATCTTCGGCCGGCATATCGTAACCAAACGAAAAGTGGCTTGGTATGGCGATCGGACTTACTCGTATGCCTATTCGGGAAAAGTGCGGGACGCCTTGCGGTGGACGCCGGAATTACTGGAACTGAAATCGATGGTGGAAAGGCTCGTCGGCCGGGATATTCAACTCCTGTCTCCTCAACCTATATCACAATGGAGACGAAGGGATGGCCTGGCACAGCGATGACGAGAAGACGTTGGAGCCCGATGGCGCAATTGCTTCACTAAGCCTGGGGGCGGAAAGAAAGTTCTCTTTTCGTCACCGTCAGAGACGCGAGACCATTTCGATTCAATTGGAACCGGGTAGTTTGCTCGTGATGCATGGGGCTACGCAGTCTCATTGGATGCATGCTCTGCCAAAAACGAAGAAAGTGTCGCTGCCTCGGGTGAACCTCACGTTCAGGACGATGGTGGTCGCTTAGAGATAGCCCTGCTTTTTCAGGTAATCTACCCAAATGACGTAGCCTTTTTGATTGACATGGAGACCGTCAAGGGTGTACTGAGCGTCGAGCCGCTGCTTATCGTCCAATAAGAGCGGGAAAATATTTATGAACGTGCACTTGAGGGTTGCCAGGATCCCCGGTAACATGGCATTTACTTTCAGGACATGCTCCTCCTTGTTGTAATGTTGCGGGAAATTCTTAACATCGGGATTAAGTGGCAGAATACTTTGCACATAGATTTTGGTAGTTGGGCTGCCTTGCAGGATAGCGGCCACGATCTTCCGGATGTTATCGGCAATTACCGTGTCGGGGATGTCCTTGCCAATGTCGTTAATGCCGATCAGTAAAAACACTTTGCTGGGCTGTCGCGCGATCACGTCATCCAGTCTTTTCAGCACGCCGTAGGTAATGTCGCCGCCGATTCCCCGGTTAACAACCGTTGTGTCCCCTGTGAGTTTTGCCCAGGGCCCGATCTCGGTTATGCTGTTGCCCAGGAAAATGATCCGGCCGGTGACGATGGGTTCGGATTGAAATTTGGCGATGCGCTGAGGGTAATGGTCCGGGATAAACCCGATGCTGTCGTAAATACGCTCGTTGGTCACTTGTGCGTGAGCGGAGGCGTATAAAAGCAGGGCTGGGATGAGGACCAGCAGGATTGATTTTCTCATTTAGTGAATTTACCAAAATTTACCTCATCTCTGCCACAGAATCCGCGCCGTCTCCAGCGGTACCATTGCGCCCGGCAAAAACGGCAATGCCCGCGCGGTATAATCGGATGCGGGCCGGTCGGCCGGCACCCTGCCCGCGTAAGTCGTCATCGCCGATCCGGCGCTCGCCAGCGATTGCAGATCGAGCTTTTGGCGGATGGCGGGGGCGCCGTTGATCCCCAGCGCGAATAGTTCTACGAGCAGCATATCGGGGGAGATATCGCCAAGGGATAGCTGCGCTTCGAACCGGTTGTACGCAGCGCCACTGTCTTTTTCCTCCCGAACCGTCAAGGCTCCGAAATGCAGGTGCGCCCAGCCCAATTCGATTGTGCGCCGCCACTGCACGATCCGCCGGCCGAGCGCGCCATTCTCCGCGGCACGCGCCGCGTAGGCATTTGCGCCCGGGAGATAGTATTTTTCGGTGTATTCACGGACCGTGCGATTGGCACTGAAAAAGGGCGTCAGCGTTGCCATGCTCTGGCGCACTTTGGCCACCCATTCGACGGGAATTCCGGCCGGCATTCCGTTGGTAGAATGCCGGGACGACTTGCTGTTCGAGGATTGTAAAAAGCATCTCCGCTTCATAGGCATCCCAGCCCGGATCGCCGCCGTGTTCTTTGCCGTCGCCCAGCGCCCAGCCGACATCCGGCCTGTAGGCTTCCACCCACCAGCCATCCAGCTCGGACAAGTTCAGACCGCCGTTGACCAGCACCTTCATCCCGCTGGTGCCGCTGGCCTCCCAGGGCCGCTGCGGCGTGTTGAGCCAGAC
Source organism: uncultured Chitinophagaceae bacterium (assembly GCA_963846405.1). Lineage (GTDB taxonomy): Bacteria > Bacteroidota > Bacteroidia > Chitinophagales > Chitinophagaceae > Puia. The sequence continues at coordinate 200,478 of CAWJVU010000006.1, forward strand.
ATCGACACCCTGGACCAGATGCTCCGCCAGCAACATATCATAGTCGCTCAGAAAGATCACATGCTTCTCCATATTCCACTGCTGGATAAATTGAATCCAACGTTGGATCAGATCCTTTCCGGACTGGTCGGTGGGCGGAGCTTTCCCGGCAATGACCAGTTGCACCGGATGTGTCGTATTTGTCATCAGTCGGACCAGCCGCCCCGCGTCAAGCAGTAAAAGGTCTGGTCGTTTGTAAGGGACAAAACGACGCGCAAAGCCCACAGTCAGCGTATGGGGGTCAAAGACTGATTTGGCTCCTTCGATTGCCTGGGGACTGGCGCCTGACGCAGCCAGCTGCTCCGTCAATCGTACCCGGACATAGTCGACCAGTGCACCCCTTTCCGTCGAACGCATCTGCCAGATCTGGGCATCCGGTACCGGCAGCATTTTTTTATTCAAATCTTCCGTTGCGCCCAGCCAACGATTCTTCCCGCAAGCTGCTGTCCACAGCGCATCGGCAGTTATTGATTCCCAACTGGGCGTGTGCACGCCGTTGGTTACATGTCCCACCGGTACTTCCTCCGTCGGCCATCGCCAGAAAAGAGGTCCGAAAAGCTGACGGCTAACGCTCCCATGAAGCTCGCTAACGCCATTTACGGCGCCGCTGCCATGGATGGCGAGATAGGCCATGTTAAAGGGTTCGGTCGGTTCATGCGGATACTGACGCCCCAGCGCCAGCAGATCCTCTACCGAAATACGTAGCTTTTTGGTAGCATAGTCTCCGAGGTACCACGCCACCAGCGCCGGATCGAAATGGTCAAAACCCGCCGCCACCGCCGTATGCGAAGTAAAAACATTTCCCGCCCTCGTAATGGTGAGCGCTTCTTCGAAGGATTGACCCGTTCTTTCCATTTGGCTGCGGGCTCGCTCCAGCACGGCGAAAGCCGCATGTCCTTCATTGAGATGGCATACTTCGGGCTGGATACCCAATGCTTCCAGCAGCCGCCACCCTCCGATGCCCAGCACGATCTCCTGTTTGATCCGCATCTCGTTGTCACCGCCGTAAACTTCAGCGGTGATTCCCCGGTATAGCGGGAGATTACCGGCATCGTTGCTGTCCAGCAGCAGCAACCTCAGCCGACCCACCTTTACCTGCCAGGTCCGTAGCCATATTGATCTTCCCGGAAATGGGACTTCCAGCCGAAGCCAGTCTCCATTCGCGGCCCGCAACGGGGTGATGGGCAGTTGCCCCGGATCGTTATAGGGATAATATTCTCTTTGCTCGCCATTCCGGTCGATCATTTGCCGGAAATACCCTTGCTGGTAAAGTAATCCGATACCCACCACCGGTACCCCCAGGTCGCTGGCCGATTTCAGCTGGTCGCCCGCCACATTACCGAGGCCGCCGACATAGATCGGCAAGCGCTTCGCTGAGCATGAATTCCATGCTGAAATAGGCGACAGTCGTCAGCGGGCTGCCCGGATGGCTCCCGGAGAACCAGGAGACGGCCGCATCCGCCGTTTCCTTTTCCCGGATAAGGTTGTCGACCTGTTGCCGGAACGCGGGATCGGACAACCGTTGCTTCAGGCGCTCGCCCGATACGGTCTGCAGCACGATCCAGGGATTGTGCGTCTGTGCCCAAAGCGCCGCATCCAACTGTTGCCAGAGCTCGTCCGCTTCACTGATTCCAGGCCCAGCGCAGGTCCATCGCCAGATCGGCCAGGGCGTCGAATCCTTCGCATCTGCGTAGACTCCTGGCCGCCGACCGGCACACCATAACTGTTGCTCATAGAAATCTATTTTTTACCGATCGCGGCGTCGACAATGGTCTGGGCCTCCGCGACGATACGTTTCAAATGATCTGTTCCTTTAAAGCTTTCGGCATAGATCTTATAAATGTCTTCCGTGCCGGAAGGCCGGGCGGCAAACCAGCCATTGGCCGTCGCCACCTTTAGGCCGCCGATAGGGGCGTGATTGCCCGGCGCAGTCGTGAGGATTGCTTCAATCTTTTCTCCCGCCAGCTCGGTCGATCTTGACCTGCTGAGCGGATAATTTTTTCAAAGCCGCTTTCCCCTCCGGAGTGACGGGCGCCTCCACCCGGTCATATACCGGATCGCCGAATTCCTTTGTGAGGTCACGGTAAATTTCCCCGGGGTCTTTTCCTACCCGGGCAGTGATCTCTGCGGCCAGCAAGGCGGCGATGAGCCCATCCTTGTCGGTGGTCCAGACGCTGCCGTCCTTGCGGAGGAACGAAGCGCCCGCGCTTTCTTCGCCGACAAAACCCAGTGACCGGTCCAACAATCCGTCGACAAACCATTTGAAACCCACCGGCACTTCGTAGAGCTTGCGTTTTAGCCGCGCGGTGACCCGGTCGATGATGCTGCTGCTCACCACCGTCTTCCCCACGGCGGCGTTCGGACTCCAGCCTGGCCGGTTCTGGAACAAGATAATTGATACAAACCGCCAGATAGTGATTGGGCGGCAGCAGGCCAACACTCCTGGTAACGATGCCATGCCGGTCATGGTCCGTATCGCAGGCGACCGAGATATCGAACCGGTCTTTCATGCCGATCAGCCCCGCCATCGCATAGGGGGAAGAAGGGTCCATCCGGATCTGCCCATCCCAATCGACCGTCATGAATCGGAATGTCGGATCGACCTCCTTGTTGACGACGGTCATGTTGAGCTTGTATTTATCGGCGATTGGTTGCCAATAATGGACACCCGCCCCGCCAAGGGGATCGGCGCCGATACGAATTCCCGAATTTCGGATCAGATCCAGGTCGAGCACCGATCCAAGTTCATCGATATATTGTTGCCGATAGTCGTGATAGTGCGTTGTACCGGCCGCCATCGCCTGCCGGAAAGAGACCCGCTTTACGCCGGCCAGCTTCGCAGCAAGCAGCTCGTTGGCTTTGTTCTGTACCCAGCCGGTGATTTTTTCCCCGGCGGGTCCGCCGTTGGGCGGATTGTATTTAAAGCCACCGTCGGTGGGCGGGTTATGCGAAGGGGTAATCACGATTCCATCCGCCAATCCGTCTTTCCGGCCCTGATTGTGTTTGAGGATAGCGAGAGAGATGGCCGGTGTCGGTACATAATCCATGTCGGTTGCCAGCATCGTCTCGACCTGGTTGGCGGCCAACACCTCCAATGCGGATGAAAGCGCCGGCTCGGACAAGGCATGCGTATCGGCGCCGATGTACAGGGGCCCGCTGATGTGATTGGCGGCACGGTACAGACAGATCGCCTGGGTGATCGCCAGGATATGCCACTCATTGAAGGAGGTGTTCAGCGAAGAGCCGCGATGGCCGGAGGTTCCAAACTGTACGAGTTGCTCTTTGATCTGACTATCCGGAACCAGGGTGTAATACTCGGTAATCAACTTCGGAATATTGGCCAGCAACGCCGGCACGGCGGGTTTGCCCGCATAAGGACTGATTGTCATATGATGGCTGGTTTTTTCTGACCCCGAAAGTATCGCTTACGCGACATTGAACAACGATCCCCGGAAAAAGTGTTGGGCTCCCGCCGGAAACCGCGAGCGGGGTGGGGTGGTTTTATTTCGGCAAAGCAATATCCGGCCCCCGGTTTCCGGGATCGGGCCCGCGATCCAGCCAGATGCCGGCCGGAGTATACTGATTGAAAAACCCATCATTCTCCAAATAAAAGCTGTCGTTGCGCAAGCCGCCGCCATAGTCCATACGATAACCTTTCCGGCCCGTATTATCGACACTGAATCGTGCCCGATGCAAAGATATCCAATGCCCCGTACTATCACCCGCCCAGCCATGATTGAACAAGACATAGCGGTTGCGGTCGCCTTCCGCGGGCTCAAAATTTTCCAGGAAAGAATATAGCCCGGTCAATCCGGCGCTTGTCTGCGGCCGGCTAAAGCCGGCGATCAGCCGCCATCGTGCTTCTTCCGGCGCATAGAACCACGCCGTGAAAACGGTATGCCGATCGGCGGCCCGCTGAGCATGCAACAGGAACCGGTACGTCCGGCCAGCCTTCCAGGGATAGTTGAGATAGCTTTGACCGCCTGCCCCTTCATTACCGAAAGCGCCGGTTTGAACTCCCGGCCCTTTGTCGAGCAGCCGTATCCGTTGGCTGTCGGGGATCGCGGCCGGATCATCGGTTTCGAATGGACTCCATACCGAAAAGAGGATATGCCGCTCCGTCGGCGAGTTGACCTGCATCCCGAAGTAGCCCTGCGCAAAGCCGCAGGCCATAAAATAGGATCCCTGCACGTCTTGCCCCGGGGGCACCGTGACCTCATTGTAAAACCAGCCGGCGTCAAAACCCTCCGGTAGCGGATAATTGAGGTGGACCGATGGCCCGCGGCGGCCCCAGTGAAAGAAATTGCCTTCGTTGTTGGGGACATAGGCCGTCAGTCCATTTACTGCAGTTCCCCGGACAACGACTGCGGGAATGTCCGCAAAGACCGGACCGGTGCGGTGAAGGCCGCAAATGCGGATACGCTGATAACCGGTGTCGCGGATCGTGAACAAGAATGGTCCATACGAACGAGGGTCCGCACCTTCCATTTCCACGAGCGCATCTTTGGGGTCCTTGTTTACAGCAACTTTCAATTGGGTCCTGCCCGATCGGAATGCTCCCGATCATCGATATCCGTAAATCGCCCCGGACCGTAGTTCGGAACCAAACGTCGAAAAAGACTGCGCTGTCGGTCCAGCCACCAATCCCATCGTTATCGATGTAGCCGCCAGTGCTGTCGTCCATCCGATCGACACCGCCTAACTTGTGCCGCCACGCATTCCCGCCAAGCGGGATCGTGTCCGATGGCATCGTAAGTTGTCGGATAAAGGCGGTCTCATTCGGGTCAAAGGGTGTCCCGTCTGGCCGAAAGATGTCATGGAACCAGACCTTCGGCTCCGCGCCGTCGGGCATCGGCATATCCCAGGCATATTTGGTGTTGGTCTTCCCGGTGACCAACCCCCAGTTGATCGCGGCAACCTTCTCCCGCTTGAGGATCGGCATAATATTGAAGAACGTACTGTTGCGCAGCCGGGCCATATACTCCGTGCAGATCAGCGGCCGCCCATATTTGCGTAGCGTATCGATACACCGCTGATGCCCTTCGGGGCCGGAATAATTGTGATAGGTGATCACGTCCGAATGGGCGAGCTGCCAGGCGTTGAGGACATGCAGGTGGTCATCCCAGATTCCTGCCGACAATGGCTGCGTGGGATTGACGGCCTGCCCCCAGCTAAAGATCTTCTCCAGGAGGGGAAGGCTCCGCTCGCCATAGCCCGAGTTGCCCGGCTCGTTGTAGAGATCCCATAGGACGATGCGCCCGTCATCGCGAAAACGCGTCATGACATCTTTTACATAGGCCTGGAGGGTATCGGCCACGGACGGTTTATCGTAATACAGCTTACCCGGGTCGCGGACCCAGCCGGAATTGTGAATTCCCGTTTGCGGCGCCGGCTGCGGACCGGCATGATAGCTTTCGTTCCAGCAGTCGTCGAAGAAGACAAAGATGGTGGCGATATGATGGCGGGCGGCGATGCCGAGATAGCGGTTTATCCGCTCCTTGAATCCGGAGCGATCCTCTTCCCAGGCGAGGTGGTGGAGAAAGACCCGCATGCAATTAAGCCCAATGGATTCTGCATATCCCAGCTCACGGTCGATGGAGGCGGGATCGAAGGTTGCTTCCTGCCACATTTCCAATTGATTGACAGCCGTGGAGGGAATAAAATCACAGCCCCGGAGCCAGCCTTTTCCGGCATACCACGCATTGGCTTTTTCGGCGGACCATCTGCCCCAGGGGTCTTGGCCCCGATCGCCGGGCGATGCAGGTGTCTGAGCGTTACAAACGATCGTCAGACAGAGCAGAAAAACAAGAAGCCCGGACGTGCCGGGCTTCAAAATATGAAATTTTCTCATGTGAGCTAGAACAGAAAAGATAGGATAAATTCGCAAATAATTAATCAATGTGATAAAATAATTGTTTTGGATCAACTGACGGCCTCAAATTAATCAATAAATCATGGAAAAATTCCCGCAGTCCTTTTATCCCGTCCGCTTTTACTGATTGCGACCCGTTCGGTCACCTGAACAACAGCAAATACATCGATTATTTCCTCAATGCCCGGGAAGATCATCTGAAGGAGCTTTATGACATCGACCTGAAAGTCTGGGCGCAGCAGGGGCAGGCTTTTGTCGTTAGCTGCACATGAAATCCGCTATCTCCGTCCGGCCACCTATAACGAATCCGTCGCCATCCAGTCGGCGCTGATCGGGTGGGGCGACAGTTCACTGCTGGTCGAGATGTCTATGTTCGGGAAAGATCGGCAGTTGAAAGCCATCGTATGGACGACGTTCACCCGCATCAACCCGGTTACGGGCAAGAAGATGATCCACCCGCCGGAGTTCCGGCCCTGGGTCGATCTGGCCCTGGCGGAAGGTATTGCGGAGAAAGGGTTATCCGCGCGCATGGAAAGCCTCCGGAAGGAAGTTCAGCTCTGACCGATCAGCATCCCGGCGACAAAAACTACCCCGCCGCCGACAACGATCTGCAGCATTGCCTTCAGCATTCCGGTCTCCATATATCGGTGACGCACCCATGCGATCACAAACAATTCGACGATCACGACGGAAATCGCCAGGGTCATGGCCGCATGATAGGAGGATAGCAGGAACGGCAAGGCATGTCCCGCCGCGCCGACAAACGTCATCAGGCCGCAGGCAAACCCCCGGGTGATCGGGTTACCCCTTCCGCTAAGCTTACCGTCATCCGACAGGGCTTCCGAAAAGGCCATGCTGATCCCGGCGCCGACCGCGACAGCCATACCGACGAGGAAGGTAGTATGGTTATTCTTAGTCGCGAAAGCCGTGGCGAAGAGCGGGGCCAGCGAAGAGACGGAGCCATCCATCAGGCCTTCCAAACCCGGCTGAATAATGTGCAAGATCAACTCGCGCCGCTCATCTTTTGGCGTGGTATCCATACTCAGTCTTTCAGGGAAAGATAGGCAAATTATTTCGCCCCTCCTGCAGGCGGCTCCAGCGTCGGATAGGTGATCCCGAGCTGCTCCAGGTAGGTCTTGTATTTAGCCGGATTATAGTAGAATGGTTTCATCTGCTCGCGGTATTTTTCCATAATCGCCTTGTTGAGAAAGATTGAGGGCGGATCTTTATCGGTAATAAAGGAGGTATAATGCACGTCCTTTGTCTGTACATTGGTGAAATAGGACTTTGCCGAGTCCAGGAGAGCAGGGTTGGTAATCATATCGATCAGCGTAAGGGCAACCGCTTTAGCCCCCGCCACCGAGCCCTTGTGCGCGATCGGAGTGGCCATTGCGATCGCATCCGCCCAATGGTGTCCCTTTGTACCGGGGATATTGGCCGGATAGAACAGTTGTACGGTCGGAACATTCCAGGAGATATCGCCGATGTCGTCAGAGCCGCCGCCCATGGAAAAGGGAACCGATCCCTTCAGTGTGTCGACGGTCGTCCGCAGCCCGTCGATGGGTGTGCCATCTTCAAAATCGACCTTCGGCGCTTCCACCAGTTTCTGCACCGCCCGAGCAAGCTGCTGATCGGCGTCCGACCAAACGGGCATCCCTACCCGCCGGATATTGGCGGTCATCGGCTGCCGCCAGGGGCTTGTTGAAATGCGGGGGCCATGCAGCTCCGAGAATCCGATAGCTCATTTTGGTGTCCGTCATCAACGCCGCGCCCTGCGCGATGCGCTGCCCCGCCTCATACATGCTGAGGATATCGGGGTAGGTCCGTTCGCGGAAATAATACCAGACACTCGCCTTGGAGGGAACGACATTGGGTTGATCACCGCCGTCGGTGATCACATAGTGTGACCGTTGGGTGGGCTTAAGGTGCTCGCGTTTGAAATTCCAGCCGACATCCATCAATTCTACCGCATCCAGAGCGCTTTTGCCCCGCCAGGGCGCGCCTGCGGCATGGGCGGCCTCCCCATCAAAACTGAACTGCACCGACACCATCCCGTTATACCCCGGGTCGCCATAGCGTGCCTGGAACCCGCTATAGACATGCGTAAAGATGCAGGCATCGACGGACTTGAAGAGCCCGTCCCGGATATACCAGGTCTTGCTGCCCAATAACTCTTCGGCTACGCCCGGCCAGATGATCAGGGTGCCGGAGAGATGGTTTTTTTCCATCAACTCCTTGACCGCGATCGCGCCAAAAATGATCACGGCCTGGCCGGAATTATGCCCCTCACCATGCCCCGGCGCTCCTTCGACGATGGGGGATTTATACGCGACGCCCGGCTTTTGCGAAGCCTTTGGGATACAGTCAATGTCACTCCCCAATGCGATTACCGGGCTGCCGCTGCCCCAGCGCGCCATCCAGGCAGTCGGTATCCCCGACACACCGCGCTCGACCGTAAACCCATTCTTTTCCAGGATACTCGTCAGGTATTTGGATGTCTCGAATTCCTGGAAGCCCAGCTCGCCAAAACTAAAGACCATATCGACCATTTCCTGCACCGGTTTGGCTTTACTGTCGACGGAAGCGAGCGCCTGTTTCTTTAGGGATTCGACAAATGCGGTATCGGGACGGCTGGCAACCTGACCACGAACGGTTGCGATTGTAACGATGACAAAAAAGAAGATGAGCCCGGGTTTGGGGGAGCAGTATCTCATGTGCAGTAGTTTTATCCAATATAGCGAAAATTCAGCTATTCCATTTACCGATAATTTCAGTAAGTTCGGTTCCAAAACCATTCCAATGTTCAAATCGGTTCCTTTCCTGTGTGCGTTTTTGTTTTCATTGAGCGGTTGGTGCCAGTCAGGATCATTGATAGTCCCGTCCGGACCGCTGATTGTTCCGGGTTATGCGCGCATCCCGCTGGATTCGTTGCACAGGCAACATATGATTCAATCGCTGAATGGCCTTCTTATCCAGCTGTCCGGCGCCAATAAGTCCAACGCCTTTGTTCAGCACGATTATTTGCCGGAGACCTCCGATCTGCTGGATGAGATCAGGGGAATGGGCAATCCGCTCCCGGGCAAGAAAGATTCCTGTCGCTGTTACCTCACCAATATCAACCAGCTCGACAGTGTTGACTACCTTGTTCAATTCGCTTACATCGGACTCCAGGATACAACTCCTTTCCTGCGGGCGAGCTTCCGGCTGCTCGCGCACGGGACGGACGACCAGTTTGTTTTCAGCTCTCCGCTCCGGCGCAATGTGATAGGCTGGAAGGTCCGGACAATCGGCAACTTTACTTTTTATTACGCCGACTATCCGTTTAATGAACCACTGCTTGCCGCCTATATCGCGAAAGCGAAGGAATTCGATCGCAAGCTGAATGCACCGGCTTACCAGACAATCTTCTACTGCTGCCGGACATTTCAGGAGGCGCTGGAGGCGCTGGGTGTTGACTACAAACTGGACTACAACGGGATCAGCAGCGAGAATTTGTCGGCCTTTGAACAAATGACTTCTTTGCACGTTCTCGGCGGCAATGGCCCCGCGCAGTTCGACCACCATGATCTTTGGCACGACCGGCTGCACGCTGTAGTCCCGGTGAGTACGATCAACCGGCCCATCGATGAGGCCTGCGCCTATCTTTACGGCGGCAGTTGGGGGCTTACCTGGAGCGAGGTCTTCCGGCAGTTCAGGACCTATATGGGGAATAACCGGGATTGGTTGACGGCCTTCTCGGAGAATAAGAATTTTGCGAAGCCCGATCAGAACCATCTGTATGTGTCCTATGTGATCACGGCACTCCTGGTGAAGAAGATCGAACAGGAAAAAGGTTTTCCTGCCGTCCTTCAATTCCTCGGCTGCGGCAAATACCAGCGTGACAATGCCAATTATTTTCAGGCGCTGGATAAAGTCATCGGGATCAACCGGTCGAATTTCAATTCGATCGTCCAGGGATTGGTCGATTCGGAAATAAAATCGGTTTCCCTATCTTCGTAAGATTATGGTCCTCCTGATCCTCAACGTCATCTTCTGTTTGTCCTTCCTGTATTTTGCCTACCTGAACCTGAACGATGTCGACCCCTGGCTATGGGTACCCATCTACGTCGCAGCCGCGGCCTGCTGTGGACTGACGGTATTCGGGAAGTTTTACCCACGGATATACCTGGTACTGATCGGCTTCTACCTGGTCTATGCGATCATCCTCTTCTTTTCGCCGGACGGTGTACGCGACTGGATCGTCAAATATAAGCGGCCGAGCATCGTTGAAAGTATGAAGGCCGAGAAGCCCTGGATTGAGAAGACGCGGGAATTCTTCGGACTGCTGATTATTACAGGAGCGTTAGTGTTGGATTATTTCTTTTCAAAATAGCATTTCAGCCCGGATGCCCGGGAGATATCCTCACAAGCGATTAAAGCTTCTTTTTTACCATCAAAAACTTTTGCTCTTTCCCGGTTGGTCGAGATGGAGAATCCGGCCGGGTAGGGATGATCCATAAAGTACATGGGGCGGCCAAGGTCACGGGTTAGTAGGATATATTTCATATCCAACTTAGTGTCCGCCGGGGTCGGGGGAGTAACCGGATTTTATTCGATTACTTCATAAATCGTGACCGGTTGAGCTTTGTTTTTCAGTGAAAATGAACCCAATGGAGCACATTTGAAGGATTCTTTGATCTGCTCGTAGATGCCAGACGGAACGACCACCTGGCCAGGTTGGGCTGCGCTCTGCAATCGCTTGGCTGTGTTGGCCACATCGCCGATCACGGTATAATCGAGACGCCTGAGGCTGGCGGACCCGATATTGCCCGAAATGACTTCACCACTGTTGATGCCGATGGCGACCCTGGGCCGGAAAGACAGTTCTTTTATCTCGGGAAGCTTTTCCACCAGTGCGCGGACGGTCAGGCTGGCGTCAATCGCCCTGTCCAGGTGATATTCGCCCCTGAAGACGGCCATGACGGCGTCGCCCATGAATTTATCGACATGGCCGTTCAGTGCAATGATCTCCTTGACGATGACATCGAAGTACTGATTTAACATGGCGACAACGACATCGGCGGGAGCGGTCTCCGCGATCCGCGTAAAGCCGCAGATATCGATGAACACCACGCTTGCCTCAATCGTCTCATTCGTCATCAGCGATTGCTCGAATTCTTTCCGGTTCATATATCGGAGGACCGAATCATCCACATACATTTTGAGGATATTATTCTCGTGGATGGCCTTCAGAGTCTCAGTGACCTGCTCGACCTGCCTGATCGTCTTGCGGATCGTAATTTCAAGATCTTCGAAGTTCACCGGCTTGCAGATGAAATCAAACGCCCCCTTATTCATGGCGCTGCGGATATTGTCCATGTCTCCATAGGCGGAAACGATCACGGCCTTTGTTACCGGGTTGAGGTCTTTCAACTTGACCAGCAGGCTAAGACCGTCCATTTCCGGCATGTTGATATCCGTCAGCACGATATGAATATCCTGGTGCAGGCCTAATTTCTCCAATGCATCGACCCCATTGACGGCAAAAACAAATTCGAATTCTTTTTCGCGGATCTGTCGTCTGAATTTCTGTTTGATAAGCAATTCCAGGTCTGTCTCGTCGTCTGCAACCAGGATCTTAGTCATGTTGAAGGTGTTTAAGCTTGTCTTTTAATTGGGCGAAGTCAACGGGCTTGCTTAGAAAGTCATCGGCGCCAAGCTTCATGGCCTGGTTATAATTTTCATCGTCGCCATAGGCGGTAATCATCATGACCACCGGCGGCGGAACCGCATGCTTTTCCTTGATCGTTCGCAGCAGCTCCAGACCGCTCATGCCAGGCATATTGATATCCGACAGGATCAGGACAGCTTCCTGCTGCAATTGGTTCAGGAAACCCAGCGCCTCCTCTCCCGAATGCGCAAAGCTGAAATGCATTTCGCCGTTGCGGATCTCTTTTCGGAAGCGCTGTTCGAACAAGGTTTGAACATCTAATTCGTCGTCGACTACAAGGATTCTCATGTCAGCAAAATTTATTTAGTTTATGGCCGCACCGGCAGCCGGATGATGAATTCCGCAAAGACGTCTTCGCCGGTCACAGCCTCGATCGTCCCGCCATGTCCTTTTGTAATGATATCATAGCTCAGCGAGAGGCCGAGCCCCGTACCTTCTCCCGCCGGCTTCGTGGTAAAAAAAGGGTTAAAGATCTTTTCGAGTACATGGGCAGGGATACCTGATCCGTTATCTCTTACCCGGATCTCGATCCAATCCCCTGCCATGATGGTGGTCAGCTTCAGGACAGGTTTGTAGTCCGCACCTTCGTTCCTGGCCTTCTGCAGCATGGAATAAAGTGCATTATTGAAGAGATTGAGCAATACCCTACCGATATCCTGCACAGCGATTGTTGCATGGGGTAGGGTGCCATCCAACTCTGTTTCGAGAACGACATTGAACCCTTTCTCTCTCGCTCTTAGTCCATGATAGCAGAGCCTGAGGTATTCATCGGCGAGGGCGTTAATATCTGCCGGCTCTTTCTGTCCTGTACCGGATCGGGAGTGCTGAAGCATTCCTTTTATGATCCCATCCGCACGTTTCCCATGCTGGTTGATTTTCTCTTCGTTAATCCGGATGTCGTCCGAGATCCCAATGGCTGTTTGCAGCCGGCCCCACCGCAGTTCCTCTTGTAGTTCGTCGATCAGTTCCTGGTTCACTTCGGAGAAATTATTGACGAAGTTCAACGGGTTCTGGATCTCATGGGCTATACCCGCCGTCAGTTCACCCAAAGAGGCCATCTTTTCCGAGTGGATCAATTGTTGCTGGGCCTTCTTCAGCTCCGCCAAAGTTCTTTCGGTTTGCCGCTGAGCCTTTTCCAGCTTTTTGAAGGCTTTTTTTTGCACGCGGTTGTTCCGATACAGCAACCCGGAGACGAACAAAATAATCCCGGCGCCTGCCAGTGCCCCGTACCATCTCAACCGGCTTGCATCCTGCTCCTTTTGCCGGACCAGTTCCTGCTCGCGGAATTGTTGACTGAAGGCGAAGCTTTGCGCGGCCCGCGTCTTTTGCTGGCTGAACAGGCTGTCCTTTAGAGCGTTGGTCAGCTTAAGGTATTTGAAGGCGCTATCCGTCTTTTTTTGGGTCTCATAGATCTGCGCCAGAAGGCCGGAGGCGCGCATGACGCCGATAGGATAGTATCGCTTCAGGCTTCCGTCGAGGATTATTTTCGCATAATGGATAGCCGAATCCGTCCTTCTCTGGTTCCAAAAGAACCCGGCCATGCCGTTGTAATAGTCAATCAGGTCCTTATGATCGGTGCTATCCGATAGGGTGATCGCCTTTCTGAAAAAAGTTAGCGCGATTGAATCCTTACCCAATTGTTCATACGCGCGCCCCAGCAGATAATTTATCCAGACCCAATCGGCTGAAAACGGCACGGCTCGGTTGGCATAGATCAATGCCGAATCAGGTTGATTAATTTCAACAAAATATATGCTTATGACGCGGTTATACAAGGTATGCAAATCAGGATCATTTGCGGGGAGCCAACGTCTTGCTTCCCCAATACTTTTGAATTCATTCGAAAAATCGCTCTGGTTTCTGTAACAGTCGGACAACGCAAGGTAGGCCCAAACCAACTTGGAAGAATCATGCAATTTGCCCGCCAGGGCGATGTCCTGGTAATAGTATTCCAGGGCATCGGTGTAGTTACCCAGGTTGGACAGGCCAAACGCCAGGTTCCCCAGGACCTGCACCTCGCCATTTTCATCATTTATTTTTCTGGCTAATTCGAGACCCTGCATGGAGTATTTTACGGTGCTGTCCGGATCGTTAAAAACATATTCATCCCCAATGGAATCCAGATAATTGACCTTGCTGACCTCATCTGTAGTTGCTGCAAGCGCCTGCTTGAGGCTGTCAATCCTGTCATGTTGGCCAAATGATATGGCCGTGCACAACAGCAGGGAGCAAAAAAGAATCCACTTTTTCATGGTATCATCGCCATTTTGCGTTTTAGTCGCTGACTGATCATAATGGAATTTTTATGATAAACTCGGCAAATTGGCCTTCTTCCGTCACGACCTCGATCGTCCCACCATGCTCTTTCGTAATGATGTCATAGCTGAGCGAAAGCCCCAGACCCGTTCCATCCCCCGCTGGCTTGGTGGTGAAAAAAGGGTGATAGATCTTGTCCAGTACCGAAGCGGGAATGCCAATTCCGTTATCCCGTACCCGGATCTCGATCATGTCCTTCGATCGGGCGGTGACCACGCGGATGAGGGGTTGAAAGCCTTCATCTTCCTTTTTTGCCTTTTGCATCAGCGAGTAAAAGGCGTTGGTGAACAGGTTCAGCAATACTCTGCCGATGTCCTGGGTTACGATCCAAGCCTTTGGAAGGTCCTCGACGTACTGCGTTTCCAGCTTCACGTTAAACCATTTCTCTTTTGCCCGCAGACCGTGGTAACACAGTCGCAGGTATTCATCGGTGAGCGCGTTGATGTCGGCAGTCTCCTTTTGGCCCGTGCTCTTCCGGCTATGCTGGAGCATATTCTTCACGATGGAATCGGCGCGTTTACCGTGGAAATTGATTTTTTCGAGGTTCTGCCGGATATCATCAGAAAGGGCGGTAGCTGCCGGGTGATTGCCTTCCGCCAGTTCGGTTTTCATTTCATCGATCAGCTCGATATTGACCTCCGAGAAATTGTTGACGAAATTGAGTGGGTTTTGAATTTCGTGGGCGATTCCCGCGGTGAGTTCGCCCAGCGAGGCCATCTTTTCGGATTGGATCAGCTGTGATTGCGCGGCTTTTAGCTCTGATAGGGTCCGATCCACTTCCTGCTTGGCTGCTTCGAGCCGGACGAAGTCGTCATACCGGGCATACGCGGTGGCAAAGGCGCCTGTTAACGACTGGATGAGACTGATCTCCCCATCCGTAAGCGGTACGCTGTTTCCGACATAAAGCATCCCCTGAAGGAACGGAACAAAATGAAGATAAAGTCCGTCGGCCGGGAACCCGGTCTCATACATCTCCTGCGACCCAAGCGCGCCTTGCCGGGCGATCTCCTGGTAAAATGCCTTGAATTCCTGTTGATTCCAGTGTCCCGTAAAGATGGATTTATTATACCAGTTAAGGAGCATCTGCTTTCCGATGCCTTCCGTATCGTAGGCCATGGGAAAGGCGGCGATCGCTTTACCATCCGGGGAAGACAAATAAGAATGGATTACTCTTTTCGCTTCATCCATCAGAAAGATGCCACATCGGATAAAGGGTACACCCAAATTGGTCAATTCTCTCCAGACAAGCGGGGTGATCCTTTCCAGATCGGCGGTGGTGCGCATGGAGGCTATTTCCGCCCGGACACGGTCGAGTGAGGCCTGCCGGGTGGCTTCGCGGCCAATGGTTTCCGCCTGTTGCAGGTCGAGGAACCGTCGGTAGGTGAGATCGAAAACCGCGGCGAAGCGTTTATAGATCTGCGCCGCTTCCGAGGTCAATGGCTCCCGCGTAAAAATAAAAATGATGCCGTCGGCAAAATAAAAGGAGTAGAGCCATTCTTTTGACGGCAGATCGCTTAGATCGAATCTTGCCGTATAACCGGATGAGGCATTGACCGCGCGGTAGTAGTCGCGCAAATCCTCACCTACCAGTTCATATGTAAAATTGGTATCCCCGTTCCGGTAGGCGTCATCCAATCCTTCAAACAACGGATGGATGGCCAGGTCAAGATAGCCGACGTTCAGGGCAAAATTCCCATCCTGCTCTGAGGCCGACCACACACCTATCCGTCCCGGTTCGTTCAGGATACCAACACCGGTGCGTGCGGATCGGGTAATGCCCAATCCGACCAGCTCCCCAAAAAGGGCAATAGTCGTTTCATTCATGTCCTTGCTGCTACGCATGGCCATCGTTCTGGTCCGCACCCTTTCCAACGCCGCCTCGATCCTGGCTTCGCGCGCCTGCGCTTCCGCGTTTTGCAGGTCATTGAACCGCGTATAGGTGAGGTCGAAGACTTTGCCGAAACGGGCCAGAATATCCAGGTTTCCATCGGACAACGGCGCCGGGCCGCCAACTTGCAAGCCGCCGAACGCGCCAAACGAAAAAGAGAACCACGCCGTGTCGAGGGATCGGATGCCGTTTTTCACCGGTTCAGGCAGGCGCTGGTAATCGGTCCGGGTGAACATATATTCGTCGATCGCCTTTTTTTCCGCGCCTTTCAACTCGTAGGTCCACTTTTCCCGCCGCTCTTTCCACGCCTGCATGATAGCGTTCTGAAAGGGATAGTCCGCAAATGGCAGCAAATAGCATTGCGGTGAAGGATCGCCCGCCGAGTTGGCCCGCCAAACCCTGCAGGACCAGGAAGCCTCATCCAGGATAGTAATCAGGCACCAGTTGAGCGCGATATCCAGCCGGCTCAATTCTGAAATGACAACGGCCACAAGCGATGCCAGTTCCTCCGATTTTTGCATGGCCATGGCCCTCGAGCGGACTCTTTCCAGCCCCGCCTCGATTTCGGCATTCTTTCTTTGAACGTCAATTTCATCTTTCTGTCGCTTCAGAAGCGCGTAGGCTTTTTTCCGATGTCGGTTGTTCCGGTAAAGGAAAATGGCGACCAGAAGGATTACCCCTGCCACTGCGACAAGCCCATACCATCTCAATCGTGTGTCGCTCCGCTCTTTTTGTATCGCCAGATCCTGCTGGTGCAGCTGTTCTGCAAACGAAAGTTGTTGAACCTCCCTTTCCTGTTGCTGGCCGTACATGCTGTCTCGCAGGGCAACGCTCTTTTCCAGGTATTTTACGGAACTATCCCATATTTTCTGCGCCTTGTAGTCATTGGAGAGCAAGGTCAGCGCGTCCAGGATGCCCGTGTTGAAGGCACTCGAGCCGGCATGCTTCAGGCTCTCCCGGGCATAGTAAATGGAGGAATCGATGTCGCCGATATCGCTATACAATTTGGCCATGCTGTTGTAGGCCTCCAAAAGGTCTTTGGGAGTGTTATTTTCGACGATCAGCGGGATCGAACGCCGATAATAGGCCAGAGCCATATCGGGATGTCGCATGCCGGCCTGAATCTTGCCAAATTGAAGCTGCAACCAGCCATACCGGCCGCCGGTCTCTTTCTCATCCAAGGCGTAAGCTCTTTGTGCATACAACAAGGCGGAGTCGAATTTGCCGGCCCGTTCATAGATAGAAGCTGTCAGCGCAAGCGCAATCTTTCTGAATGAGCCAATGGCGAAATTCGCATTCGGCTTGCCGGGGTCCGCAAAAAAGGCATTGGCCTTCAGGCTGTAACTCAACGCATGGTCATTGTCTCCTGCGTCGCGATAGGTATCCGCAAGCAAGCCATAGGTCAGCGCCACCTGGGGTTCATCTTTCAACTCTTCGAACATCCGCAGAGATTTCAAGTCCAATTCTATAGCCTTGGCAAAATTACCCAAGGTGCTCAAACCTCTGGCATACGTACGCGTGGCGATCGCTTCTCCTCTTTTGAACTCCAGCCGCTGCGCGAGTGCCAGGCTTTGCCGCGCGTAAAACAGCGCGCTATCGGCCTGGTTGTTTGTGTATTCGAAACTAATGTCCGCCAGCAGCAGGACCCTGGAAGTATCCTCCCTTGTGACGGATAATTTTTGCTCCAGTCCGTCCGCGACGGGATTTTGGCCCTGCCCGGGCAGCAAACTGAACAGAAAGGCGCTTATTAATATCCAGTTCCTTTTCATGCCACCGTTTTTGCGGGTAACTGAATAATGAACTCCGATCCTTGCCCTGCGACAGAGTTTACGATCATTTCCCCCCCATGCGCCTTTATGATATCATAGCTCATGCTCAAGCCAAGACCGGTGCCCTCGCCTGCGGGTTTTGTCGTAAAGAATGGCTGGAAAATTTTTTCCTTCACCGCCTCCGGTATACCGGTACCGTTATCCGAAATGCTGATCAGTACTTTACCGGATTCCATCCGGGTCGTGAGAGTTACCGCCGGCTTGTAATCCGGTCCTGCTGTTCTGACCTTTTGCTGCACGGCATAAAAGGCATTGTTGTACAGGTTGAGCAGCACCCTGCCCAGATCCTGCGGTACGACAGGGATCTTCACAAGCGTCTCATCGAACCGGGTATGAATGGCAGCATTAAAAGTCTTGTCCTTTGCCCGAAGACCGTGATAGCTCAGCCGGATGTATTCGTCGGCGAGGGCATTGATATCGGTCGGCTCCTTTTGCCCCGATCTTTTGCGGCTGTGCAGGAGCATATTTTTTACGATGGAGTCGGCGCGTTTGCCGTGGTGGCCGATCTTTTCCAGGTTCTTCCGGATGTCTTCGGAAATGGCGATTGCTGCCTGTCGATTGCCCGCTTTCAAGTCCGCCTGCATTTCATCGATCAGTTCGGCATTGACTTCGGAAAAATTGTTTACAAAGTTAAGCGGATTCTGGATCTCGTGGGCGATACCCGCGGTCAGTTCCCCGAGGCTGGCCATCTTCTCGGATTGGATGAGCTGGGCCTGCGTGGAATTTAATTCCTGGATCGTGGTTTGCAACGCGGTGTTGGAATCTTCCACGATCTTTTTTTGTTGCCCCAGCTCACTGATCGCCGTATTCAGCGCATAGGTAAATCGGAAGAGCAGGATCAAAGATTGCAAAAAGAAGAAGCTTAGGTACCCGCCGAAGAGGACGATTCGGGGTAAATGGATCAATTCAAAATACTGTAAAATGATCCCGATGAATACCAGGAGCAGGACGGCGGTGCTCATCAGCGCGA
Source organism: uncultured Chitinophagaceae bacterium (assembly GCA_963846405.1). Classification (GTDB taxonomy): domain Bacteria; phylum Bacteroidota; class Bacteroidia; order Chitinophagales; family Chitinophagaceae; genus Puia. The sequence continues at coordinate 219,102 of CAWJVU010000006.1, forward strand.
AGTTCGCGCCGACGCGCTTGTTCCGAAAAGCCCTGAAATAGACGTAGAAGGCGCAAATGACCATGCCGAACAGCACGATAAGGAAGATGTTGATCAGCGAGGTGAAGACGATCGGCGGGAAGATCAGAACAATGGCGGCCAGGGTCAGGCAGATGGCCAGTTGGATCGGGATTAGGTATTTACCCGCTTCTTTCGGATATAGCGCCCGGGTGTAAAGGCTGAAAAAGATGACGCTGGCCAAAAGAGACAGGTATTCGAGGTGAATACCAAGCGACCAATCCATGTCCAGGTACAGAGATTGTAATACATAGGTATTCGCGCCGATAATGCGATAGCTGTAAGCAACCGCGAAGATGGAGAAATAGAGGATCGACCGGTCGCGCCTTCCGAAAAGATAGAGCCCGAAAAAGAACAGGCCGGTCATTAGCAGACATCCGGCCAGCAGCGTGTCATAAGCGTCCTCTTGTTTTCGTTTTTGAATGAGGCTGGTTCTGTCCCCGATAAAGATCGTTTTGTTGGGCCCTCCCTTTGAATGCCGGAAATTGGCGATCTGCATAAGGAGGTGCAAGGTATCCGCGGTCGTTAGCAGCTCTGCCGCCCGGTCGACGAATTTCGGCACAGTCGTCTGGTCGGTCGTATCCGGATGACCCGCGCTGGCCACTTCGAGATTATTGACAAAGACCCGAAAGGATGTATAGGTGTTGTAAAGCTGTAAGGCGAGTGAATCCGTATGCTTGGGTAATAGTACAGTCAGCGCATATGTGGCGTAGCCCTGATCGGGAAGGCGATGTCCGTTGACAGTAGTGTGCCTCCAAAGCGCCGGAAAGTTCACCGGTTGACCCGAAGTAGGCAGCGTGTCACCCGGACCGATCAGTTTGTCCCAATAAAGTATCCATTCGCCGTCTAGGGGTATGGATGTCTTTTCAAGATCGACCTGCCGCAGATCAATTATTCCATCTTTTGCACGTGGGGTGACGGATTGGCCTACCCCGCGACTACAAGACAATAAACCGCAAACAAGACCCAGTCCTATCCAGAGCAGTTTTCTCATCGGCTGTTTTGATTTCCTTATTAATGCATATGTCTCCGCCGGATCACCCCACCGGAGGTCTCCCTGATCGTGCTGGCAAATACAAACGCCTTGTGGTCGACGTCGTGTACCAGGTTTTTCAGCTTACGCAACTCGAGCCGTGTAATGACAGTGAAAATGATATCGCAGTCCTCATGGACTTCGAACTTCCCTGGTAGATAGCCCCGCTCCCCTTTGTAAACGGTGATGCCTCTGCCCAACTCATTCACCAGGCGGTCCTTGATGATCTCGCTCTTGCCGGAAATGATCGTAACACCGGTGTAAGCCTCGATCCCTTCTACGACATAGTCGACGGTTTTGGATGCGGTGAAATAGGTAAGCATGGAATATAGCGCTACCGGGATGCCGAAGCGAAAGGCAGCCAGGCTGAAGATGATGATGTTCAGCGCAAGGATGATCTCACTGATGGTAAAACTGCTTCGTCGCCAGGTATAGAGCGCCAAAACTTCTATCCCGTCCACGGCGCAGCCCGCCCGCATGGTCAGCCCGATGCCGATCCCAAGAAAAAACCCCCCGAATACGGAAACCAGTAGTTTGTCGGAGGTGATGACAGGGTAGGGAATAAACAAAAGACAGATGCCGAGCAGAACGATGCAGCATAGGGTCTTTATCGCGAATCGCCAGCTGACGGAGTACCTGCTCATGATGATCAGCGGCAGGTTGGCGATAAGGATGACAAAGGCCAGGTTGAAGCCATAGATCTCGTGGATCAGCAGGGAGATGCCGGTAATCCCGCCGTCGAAAAAATTATTGGGAACCAGGAAACTTTTCAAGGCGAATCCGCCGATCACAACGCCTATCACGATGAGGAGAATATCCCCCATGGTAAAACCGTCATGCTTCAACTCATGGGGCTGCGCGTGCCGCGCTTCCAACGCCTGCCGGTTGCGCTCCAGACCCGCCGATAGCTTTTTTGCTGCCGCGCCGCTGAAATATCGATGCGCCTTCAGAAAATCCCTTTGCTCTGCCAGCCAGGTATTCATATTTCGGTAAAGGCCCTTATGTTGAAGCTCGTGATAAAGGCTTTCGGCAATGCTTTGGTACTGGTCGGTGCCGAGATAGTACAAGTCGGCGTCGCAGAGGATCTCCTGCAGCCGGGTTTTTGGCTGCTGGGGGAGACGGGTCACCAGGATAAGCTGGCAAATTTCTTCGATCTGCCCGGTGTCATAGCCAAAAACAGGGAGATTCTCCCGGGCTATCCGGCAGGAGGCCTCTTCATGATTCTCGTAGAGGTAGAGAAACCCGGAGTTGTGATAGGCGGCGGCGGTTAACAGCAGGGTGAGATCGTCACCCCGGACATTTTCGATGGTCGCCAGTTCCCTCGCGTGGCCGATGGTGCTCCTGGTGTGTTTGGCATTGTGATAGGTCAATTCCGCGGGCAAGTCCTTTTCAAGCTTTTCCAGTATAAAGGCAACGGCTTTTTCCGACTGCATGGGTCAGGGCGTTAGTTGGGTATATTCCGTACAAAGTACGAAAAATATGTCACTGAAATAAATCTCCCGCGAGGTATTTCATCCCTGAATCGACTGCTACTGTTACGATTGTGTGCCCCGGTCCAAGCTGCTTTCCGATTTCAATCGCCATTCCCAATTTGCTGTACCCGATGATCTCGTCTTCGTTTTCAAATTGCCGTGTCCAGTAGCCGCCTTCTTTTTGCAATTGCAGCACACGCTCTTCCATTCTCACAAAAAGATCGGGAGTGATTTTGCCATCAATACTTGGCACCAGCTCAAGTTCTGCGCCAAAAAGTTTCATGGTCTTTAGTTTCTCTTTTGCAAACGCATCGGATGAGACGGCTTTAAATCGATAGCCCTTTACTGCGCACACGAAGGCAAACGAAGCGCCCGTGCTCCCCGCTGTATATTCGACAATAAAGCTTTGCTTATTGATATTTCCCCGCTTTTCCGCCTCTTCAATAATTGCCAGTGCCATCCTGTCTTTGTAAGATCCGGTTGGGTTGAAATATTCGAGCTTTACAAAAATATCGGCGCAGTTTTCGGGGACAATTTTGGCGAGCTTTACCAATGGCGTGTTGCCAATTGTTTGAAGAATGTTCATTATTCGTATTCTGGATTTATTTGAGGAATATCTCCCCGATCAAATATGTCTTTGCCTGCCCGCTGATCTCTATCCTTTCCCCCGCATCTTTGCAGTGTAAGAACCCTTTCCTGGGCGACAATTGGATTGCTTCCAATTCGCTTTGCCGTAACCGTTGAGACCAATAGGGGGTCAGCGTGGTATGAGCCGAGCCCGTGACATGGTCTTCCGCTATGCCGGATTGGGGGGCAAAAAATCTCGAAACAAAATCGACGGCTTTCCCTTTTGCCGTGATGATCACGCCCCGGCAATCGGTCAGACTCCCGATGACCGCTAAATCCGGGCGAATGCCTGCAACCTCAGCTTCTGACCTGAAAACAAGCATGTAGTCAGATCTGCCTTTGTATGCTTCTATTGGCATTACAGAGAACCATTGCAGCATTTCGGCAGTAACTTCAACCCATTTAATATGGTCTGCAGGAAAATCGAGGGTCAGCTGGTCCCCTTTTTTGCTCACCTTCAAATCGCCGCTGCATGAAGCAAATGAAATGGTACTGTCCGAAAAGCCTTCATGTGAAAAAAGCACATGGGCAGCTGCCAGGGTTGCATGGCCGCATAGGTCGATTTCCGTCTGAGGGGTGAACCAGCGGATTCGGAAGCCACCCTTTTCTTTTACGTAAAAAGCTGTTTCAGCCAAATTATTTTCGGCTGCAATCTTTTTCATGGTCTGATCGTCAAGCCAGTTTTCAAGTGGGCAAATAGCCGCAGGATTCCCCGAAAAAAGATCCTTGCAAAAGGCATCCACCTGGTAAATCTTGTTGGACATGATGTTGCTTTAAGTTAGTGAGATTTTATATGCTGTAAAAGTAGGTATAGATTGATGTTTGATTCATTGTCGACAGGAAACAGGCAGGATTTGACAAGACAGGGAATTAACTGACCGATGCCTTTATATTTTGACGGAAGGATTGCTTTATTCGCTTTCTTGAAGTAAATTTGAGTTGTATATAACATGCACGAACATGAATGTGTTTAAGGTATTGGACAAGGAAAACTGCGTCGCGCTGAATCTGTCTATAGACAAGAGCTGCGCTGTTTTGTGCACTCTTGCTGAGGCCCAGATCAGCAATGCTTTCAAATACAGCACACTGAGGCTTGTGGTAGATGGCCATGCTATGTACATCGCGGATAAAAAATCGTACGGGATATCAAAAAATGAATTCCTGATCTGCAATGGCGATCAGGACGGCATTGGCATCATCGATTCGAAAAAGGAGGTCGCTCAGTTGTGCATTCACCTAAAACCTTCCTTGATCAGTGATGCATTTCGGCTCTTAACCGCAGGGGATCATTTCGATTTGGATAACCCTACGGATGGACATCCGGATTTTAAATTATTCGAGAACACCTATAATCTGAATAGTTCAATGGCAGTCTCTAAACTATTGAGGCCGCTTGCAGGGCTGATCAAAGATGGAAAGGCGAAAGAAATATATTTAGATGAAGAATGGCTATTTAATCTTGCTGAAGCCATCGTGGTGAACGAGAAAAACATCCGGGTTTCGTTAAGCGGATTGCGGTCTGTAAGGCATGCGACGAGGAATGAAATAATGAAGAGGCTGCTGATCGGGAAAGAATATATGGATGTCAATTTCACAAAGAACCCTAAGATCGCCGACATTGCAAGTTTTGCTTTTATGTCCGAGTTTTTCTTTTACAGGAACTTTAAGCTTGCATTTAGGACCACACCTTACCAATATATCCTTGATAAGAAAATAGCGCTGGCCAAGGAGTTGATCCATGACGAAGAACTGGGATTTGCTGAAATCGCTGAGTTATGCGGATTCCCCGATATTTTTACTTTTAGTAAGGCATTTAAACGGAAATGCGGGTTTGCTCCTTCGGCAAGCAAGGAGGTAGTTTAATCAAATACTCCCCTAACCATGCCGCCGTCTATGGAAATAAGCTTTTCATGGTTTATTTTGGTATTCCGCTATGCACTCTATTTCAAATAGTGCACCCAAAGGCAAGCCGGCTACGGCGACGGTAGTTCGTGCCGGTTTGTGCGTTCCAAACTGCGCTTCATAAATGATATTCATCTTCGAATAGTTGGCCATGTCTGTGAGGTACACATTTACTTTTACGACGTCTGCCAGGGTTAGCGCGCTGGATGCCAGCACCGATTTGACATTTTCAAACACCTTTGATGCTTGTTCTTCAATGCTTTTCCCTTGAAGTTGCATATTTTGAGCATTGAGTCCTATCGTACCCGAGCAGAAGAAAAATCCATTTGATAATATGGCGTGGGAGAAAGGACCGACGGCAGGCGGAGCGTCTTTGGCAATTATCGTCTCCATAATAATTATTTGTGTTTTTATAATGTAGTTGCAAGGTGCTCAAACTCTGCCGGATTTTATTTGTCAAAAACTGCCTAATGGGTATAAGTCAGCTTTTCATACATCCGCTCGTAAAGGGGTGTTGGTAGTCGCAGTTGTTTTCCCGTCCTTACGACATATCCTACCAGGGCATCCACTTCTGTTAACTTCCCATTTTGAAAATCCCGCTGCAAAGATGATGTTGCTTCAAAGGGCATTCCTCGCATTATATGTAAGGTTTGATGAATGATGTCGTTGGGGTAATGGATGCCCTTTGCTTCTGCAACAGTTTTCAGTTCATTCATGAGCAATAGAAGTAATCCCATGTTTTTATTGTCAACTAGAATTTCCCCGATTGAAAGATTCAAAAATGAAGTGAGCGTTGCCATAGTAGAGATCAATAGGAATTTTTCCCACAGTTTAAGGTTGATATCTTTTGAGAGGGATACATCTATGCCTGCTGCAATCAGGATTTTTGCCAGCTTTACTGGTCTGACCGATTTTTCCACGGGTGCACCGAAAAATAATTTGGCAAACTTGCTCGTTGTTTTGATCATTCCCGGTGCAACTAAACTTGAAATGATGTACGCGCCGCCATCAAGAACTTCATTTTCCGGACAGATTTGTTGTATGATTGCTGCACCTTCCACTCCATTGAGCAAAGAAAGCAGGACCGTTTCATTGGTGATGCAGGGGAGATATTGACGGATGCTTTGCTCCAGGTCATACGTTTTTGTGCAACAGATCAAATAATCAATTTTGCCAATTTCCGATGGGTCGGATGATGTTAATTTTGAGTGGGCGACAAAACTTTCTTCCGGCGTCTGCAGATTGAGCCCGCCACGTTTTATAACCGTCATATTATCGCCTCTGGCGATAAAAATAATTTCTACGGTATCGGATTTTTCATAATACCTGGCCAAAACTCCGCCAAAATAGCCGCCGACACCACCCATACCAAGAACTGCAATCTTTGTTTTAGTTCGCATTTCTCAAAATTATGAAATCGGCTCCTGCCGGTCCTTGTCAAAAACTGCTTATTATCAGTACCAACACGCATTTATTGTTAACTTCAATAGTTTGAAAAAGCTTTTTTTAGAGCACAAATAAAGAATTCACATGCAAAATGAAGAACTGAGTTATCTGTTTAAAGAAAAGTTATCTACTCCTTTAATTACCGATGCTTGTATTCGAAATGGCGTTCCATTGCGTTTGGCTCCCTTCGGCATTCATCCATAGATAACGAAGGAAGGACAGAGGAGGGTTGCATAGGAGATTTGACCGTGCTTGAAGCGTCAAGCGCTAATATGAGCGGTATCGTGTTATGGGGTGTACACCGTGATACTACTGAAATTAAAAGGATTGATTTGCCCGTTTTCAGCTTTGGGCCTTACCCGTTGGGCCCGGTCCGCAACGTTTTTGAAATTAACGACGAAGACAAAATTGTCCGGTTTGGGGATGAAATAATTGCAACGGACGATTATGTGTTTGCGGACGAGGATGGGGTAACTTTTGTCCTTCGGCAATATTTGAAAACTATTTTGGAAACAGCGGTTGAACTATCAGAAAAGGAACGAAAGCAGGCAGATCAAATAAAACAGGGTAAAAACCTGTATCAACAATTTGCATTTAACAAGTTCCTGGAGTTAAAGAAAATGGATCCGGGGCTTTCATTCAGGGCCTATCTGAAAAAAATTGGCGGTGCAATTGAAGAATGAAGGCACGACGATGGTAAGGCGCATTCAAATAAAAAAGCACCTGGATTTTTTATTTCCTAAGTGCTTCGTTTTCAGTGTCCCCGCACGGGCTCGAACCGTGGACCCGCTGATTAAGAGTCAGCTGCTCTACCAACTGAGCTACAGAGACAGACGATATAGATTGGGAGTGCGAAATTAGGGAAAAAGCAGGAAATAGCGACAAAAAAATGCCTGTAGACCGGGATTTAATTTCCGGGCTATATTTGTTTCATGGGCGATCGTAATTGTCTACTTTTTGTTTATGTTCTGGTGTTCGCATCGCTGCCGAATGCGGGCCGGACCCAGCCCGACACGTCGGTCGACGTTTGTATTTACGGCGGCACCTCGGCGGGAGTGATCGCCGGATATGCCGCAAAACGGTTGGGCAATACTGCCCTGGTCATTGAGCCGGGCGGCCAGGTGGGAGGAATGACTACCGGCGGTCTTGGGGAGACCGATATCGGGAACAAGGGCGCCATCACTGGTCTGGCAAGAGGTTTTTATCGCCGCGTCGGCGCGCGTTACGGCCAGACCGAGAGTTGGACCTTTGAGCCGCATGTGGCGGCAGCCGTTTTCCAGGAGTATATCCGGGAGGTAGATTTACCGGTCTGGTATCATTATCGCCTAAAGCAGGTAGAAAAGAACGGGACAACCATTACCGCTATCGTACTCCAGCGATCGGGGCCCGCGACAGGACCGCTGCTCCGCAAGGTCCATGCAAAGGTCTTTATCGACTGTTCCTATGAAGGCGACCTGATGGCCGCGGCCGGCGTTTCTTATGTTACCGGCCGGGAGGCCAATAGCCTGTTCAATGAGACCTATGACGGCTGGCAGCTGCGCGACAAACACCAGTTCCCCGATGGCATCGATCCCTACCGGAAGCCGGGCGATCCCTCAAGCGGTTTACTGTGGGGGATCAGCGGGGACACTCCCGATAGTACCGGCGCGGGAGACCGGCGGATACAAGCGTACAACTTTCGCATCTGCCTGACCGACGATCCGGCCAACCGGCTGCCGATCGGCCGGCCCGCAAACTATAACCCGGATCACTATGCGCTGCTGCTGCGCCTGATCGCCGCCCGGCCCGAGGCAGGGCTCTCCGCTTACCTGAACATCAACGACATGCCCAACCACAAAACCGACATCAACAACAACGGCGCCTTTTCCACCGATATGATCGGGATGAATGATGACTATCCCAATGCCTCCTATGGGGAGCGCAAGCGAATTTGGCAGGCGCACGCCGGGTATACAAAAGGGCTGTTGTATTTTCTTGGCCATGATCCGCGGGTCCCGGAGACCCTGCGGGCCGAAATGCTGCGATGGGGTTATCCAAAGGATGAATTCATATCCACCGGCCATTGGACGCCACAACTCTATATCCGGGAGGCGCGGCGGATGCGCGGGGAATATATCATGACGGAGGCCAATTGCGTGGGGAAGGCAACCGTCATGGATGGGATTGGAATGGCGGCCTATACCATGGATTCGCACAATTGCGGGCGGCTGGTCGTTCATGGGATGGTGAAAAATGAAGGCGATGTCCAGATCGGCGGTTTCGGCCCTTATCCGGTGGCATATCGAAGTATGGTCCCCCGGGCGGCGGAGTGCAGTAATCTCCTCGTCCCGGTCTGTCTTTCGGCAACGCATATCGCTTATGGATCGATCCGGATGGAGCCGGTTTTTATGGTTTTGGGTGAGTCGGCCGCGGTGGCAGCGCACCTGGCGATCGGTGAAGGGCAGCCGGTTCAGCAGGTAAATATAGTGGAGCTGCGGAGACTTACCAGTTCAATAGATCCATAACCGCCTTGTTTCCGGATACGGCATCGGGCGGGCGGGGATGCGCCGCATCAAAAACCGTCAGATCCGCAACGGGGAGCACCGCCAACTCTTTTTCACCAAACATGCCCCCGCTGACCACTCCCGCGGTATCGAGACCCAGGTGTTTTGCAAAAAAACGATACACGGCCTGTCGCTTGGAAGGGCCGAAGTCGTGGTGCTCGCCGGGCAGGTGGACATTCTCTACGTCGCGCTGTGCGCCATACCAGCTATAAATATTCCGGATAAAGGGATATTCCAGCCGCGGGCAATTTCGGGTCCAGTCGCTGTCGTCAGAGACGAGCAGCATGGGGCGGGGCGCGGCCAGGGCGGCAATTTCAACATTGTTGGTCAGGTGCGTCGGCCGGTGATGGATGGGCATCCCGCTTTCGCAAACGCAGCCACCGAAGAAATAAGCCGAGACCATGACGACGGGTGCGGAGACTTTAACTCTGCTGTCGATCGCGGTGAGCAGGATGGTTTGGGTGCCGCCGCCGGAAGCGCCGGTGACAGCAATCCTCGAAGTATCGATACCCGGAAGGCTTAGCAGGAAGTCCAGCGCCCGGATGCCGTTGTAGGTTTGAAGTTTGAGCGCCTTCGGGATTTCGTGGTCGCAGACATTGTCATCTCCGAATCCCACCATGTCGTAAGCAAAGACGATAGCGCCCATCCTCGCGAGAGTGGCGCAAAGTTCCTGTTGCTGTTCCTGGAACCGGCCGTCGGGATGGTAGAAATGTCCATGCGGCGAAAGGATACCGGCCAGATGCGAGGTAGGATGGGTAGGTCGGTAGAGATTGCCGGTCAGATAATAACCGGGCAAAGTCCGGATGGCGATATTCTCTACGCTGTATCCTTGTTCGCGATGCGTGCCCGTCCGGATAACCGTGAGCGGTTGTCGCGGCATATGGTCCAGCTCCGCTCCTTCAATTATCCCTTGCCGGATCAACGCGGCCCGGTTTTCCCATGCCGGGCGGTCCCGATATTGCGTAGCCAGATCGTGGAGCACTTGCGCCGCTTGGTGTTCGGTGTAGTAGGCGCCGGGACAGAGGTTGGGCCTAACTGGGTCGGGCTGCGAAAGGACCCGTCCAGCGGTTACCATTACCAGGCTAAAAGCGGCCAGGAAAGTTATTGGGCGTTTTGATTTCTTCACGGAGGCAAAAGTACTCTTTTGAAAACCGGGGTTTTCGTTTTTTCTGGCGGATCGGATGAGTACCGAAGGGGAATAAGTGTTTTTATTGATTACTCCATTTGTCTAGACAAATGAAATTTATCGCCAGACAGGACACCAGGGGGCAAAAGCAAACAGCCAAGCGAGGTCCTTGATACCTCGCCTGGCAGCGCATCACTCAGGCCAGCCCCCCTTGAGATCCTTCTTGAGGTGTTCGACATTCTTTCCGGCGCCTCGCAGTTTGAACGCCAGTACCAGGGCGCCCAGGCCACCTGCGATAAAAGCCAACGCCGAATAATAAACGATGCTGACTGCGCCGGCCAGCGGGAAATAAAGGACCAGCCAGGCAAAGATCAGGGTGAAGATTCCCATCATCAGCAGCCAGCCCCAGCCTTTTACCCCGGAATGGTTGAGGTCGAAGGCCATGCCCATCAGATAAAAAGCGCGAAACATCAACCAAAACCCGAGAAAGAAGGGTAGGGTGGCCAGGGTTACCCCCGGGAAGGCCATGAGGAAGATGCCGATGGCCAGGTCGATGATACCCGAAGTCAGGGTCCAGCCCCAGCCCGAGAGCGAGGCCCGGTTTCCTGTGGCGAAAGCGATCTGGACAAGACCTACGCAGAAAATAACCACGCTGAACAATACGCTAAGCCCCACATAGCCTTCCGCCGGCCGGATGAGGATGGCAACGCCCGCTGCGAGCAGCAGAAGGCCTTTGATGGCAAACCACCACCAGTTGCGGACAGCACGGATGGCGCTGGATACTAAGGTCATGATGAAGAATTTTGGTGAAAAAATGATTAGTCTTCAGAGGCTGACCCCTGGGTGCGCGAGGGACGTGCGAGATTTTGTATGTCGAAAGTTAAGGTATTTTGGAATAAATATAAACTTCGCTTTCCGCTATCTTCGTAGACCTATAAATACTTTCCATTATGACACAACAGGGAAATTCAGTCGTTCCGATGGGGCTTTGCCTGGAAAATTACCCCTATCCCTATCCGGTCACTTATATCACGCTGAAGATACAGCGCCAGGAATTGAAAATGGCGTACATGGATGTGCAGCCGCAGAAAGCGAACGGTCGGACGGTTCTCCTGTTGCATGGAAAGAATTTCAACGGCGCCTATTGGGGTCATACCGCGAAGGAACTGGCCGGCAAAGGATTCCGGGTGATTGTGCCGGATCAGATCGGATTCGGGAAATCTTCCAAGCCGGATACGCTTCAGTATACATTTCAACTATTGGCGGCCGCGACCAAAGCCGTGCTGGACAACGCGGGAGTGGGCAAAGCGGTGGTACTTGCTCATTCCATGGGAGGGATGGTCGGTACCCGGTTTGTGTTGTCGTATCCTGACCGGGTGGAGAAATTCATCCTGGAGGACCCGATCGGACTGGAAGACTGGAAGTTGAAGGTGCCCTATCCTGGGATGGACGCGTGGTACGAGCAGGAACTGAACCAAAACTATGATTCGCTGAAAAAATATGAGCTGGAGAGTTACTACCATGGGACCTGGTCGCCCGCTTATGACGAATGGCTCAATATCTATGCGGGCTGGATGCTAAGCCCGGAGTATAGTAGGATCGCCTGGAATTCGGCGCTGACCTACGATATGATCTTTACGCAGCCCGTTTGCTATGAATTTGGCGGGATCTGGGCGCCGTCAATGCTGATCGTGGGTAAGTTGGACCGGACGGCGCTTGGGAAGAACCTGGTCCCCGCGAGTATCGCGCAAACGATGGGCAACTATCCCGAACTTGGCCGGGGTACCGCCGCAAAGATCTCGAATTGCCGGCTGGTGGAAATGGAAGGGGTAGGGCATGTTCCGCACGTGGAAGTGTTTGACCAGTTTATGGAAACGGTACTTAGTTTTCTCTGAGCCTATTCACTCTTGAGACTTTTTACGGGGTTTGCGAGGGCCGCGCGAACGGTTTGGAAGCAAATGGTCGAAAACGCAATCAACAGTACGATGGCCGTGGTCAGGGCGAATACCGTCCAGTTGATCGATATCCGTTCCGTAAAGCCCTGCAGCCATTTTTTCATGGCGAGCCAGGCGACCGGTGCGGCGATGATCAGGGAAATCAATACCAGTTTCATGAAATCCTTTGCCAGCAGTCCGACAAGCGCAGGGACGGTCGCGCCAAGTACCTTTCGGATGCCGATCTCCTTGCTGCGCTGCTCGGCGCTGAAGGTGGCCAACCCAAAAAGACCCATACAGGAAATAAGGATGGCGATGATGGTAAAGTAATTCACCAGCGTGGATAGTCTTTTGTCCGCGAGATAATTCCGTTGAAAATCCTCATCCAGGAAGCTGTAGTCGAAGGGTTCGCCCGGATCCATTTTGTGCCAGGCGGCGGCAACCGACCGAACCAAGTCCTCGGTATTCCCCGGTCCGGCATGGATAAGTACATATTTGTAAACGAGATTACTGTCCAGGAAAAATCCATATGACCCGATTGGCCGGTGGAGGTCTTCGAAATGAAAATCTTTGACGACGCCAATCACTTCGGAGGTGTCTGCTATGCCCTTGTATACACTGCATATCCTTTTTCCAATGGCGTCTTCCGGGGACGCAAAGCCCAGGTTTTCAACCGCGACCTGATTCAGGATGATGTGCCTGTTGCGGTCCGGGCGGATGTACGCCCGGGAGAATAGGCGACCTGCCACGGGTTTGAAATCAAGGGTCTGCAAAAAGCTTTCGTCTACATGGTTGAGCATGATCAGCGGTCCGGCATCCACCCCGGCGCCTTCCCGGTGAAAATTATCGCTGCTGGGGTTGGATATCCCCGGGTAATAGGCGGATGCTCCTACCGAAACGATCCGGCTGTTCTTTTCCAACTCCAGCTTCAAGCCGGGATAAATGCTCCTCGCCATCGGACTGGGTAAGGGCAAGACCAACTGGCGATCTTTTGTGAAACCCATATCGACGGATCGGAGGAATGCCATCTGGCGGGAAATCAGGATCGCGGAAATGATCAGGATGACCGAAACGGAATACTGCAACACCACCAGCACCCTCCGGACAGCCAGGACGGAAAGGGAATTGTAGAGACTCCCCCTCAGGACTTTCGATGGTTCGAAAGAGGAAAGATAGAAGGCGGGATAAATGCCGGCGACGACGCCGGTCAACAGCGAGAGCCCCAGGAACACGGAGGTCATGGGGAGATGCGCCGGATCGAATAGCGAAAGTCTCCCGCCGGACAAGCTTTCGAAAAGGGGTATCCCCAGCTCCGCCAGGGCCAGCGCCAAAACGAAGGAAAGGAGTGACATCAACAAGGACTCGCCGAGGAACTGACGGACCAGGCCACTTTTTTCAGCGCCCAAAACCTTTCGGATCCCCACTTCCGCGGACCGTTTGGATGACCGCGCGGTAGAAAGATTCATGAAGTTGATACAGGCGATCAGCAGGACAAAGGCTGCCACGGACCCCAGGATATAGAGATACGAAACACTTCCCGAAGGAGTGGGTTCCATCATATCGGCATGGAGATGGATATCGCTGACCGGTAGAAGGAATTGCTTTCTGTAAAAACCCGCTTCCTTTAGCGCCCTCCCCGCATATTTGTCAACAAAGGAGGGCAATTTCGCCTCCAGCTTTTTTACGTCGGTTCCCGGCTTCAGCAACAGGTAGGTGGTATACAGATTATCAAATACCATGTTGGTCCCGTCTTTCTTCATGCGGTCTTCCAGGTCGCCGCCATAAATGGAAATAAAAAAATTGGCCTGGAGATGAGAGGGTCCGGGTCCCTGCCGGAAAACGCCGTTGACGATGAAATCCTGTGTACCGTTGAGTTGGATCCCGATCCGCAACATTTTATGAAGCGCGGGTTGGTTCCCGAAGATCCTTTTTGCCATTTCTTCCGAGATGACGACCGACCGGGGTTGGCTGAGGGCGGAGGCAGCATTGCCTTCCGTAAACGAATAATCAAACAGCTGGAAAAAAGAAGCGTCCGCTGCAAAGGCTTTTGTTTCGTAATAGGCCTTCGGCTCCCGGCCGGGTTGAAAATATTGAACGAGCGTCTTGTATTCCCCAAAGAAGTCAAAAGCGATGACCCTGGCGGTTTGCTGCACTTCGGGGAAATCTCTTTTCATATTCTCCGCCATCACGGCGGGCTCGGCCGGGAACCGGTCTTCTTTTCCGCCGGTGATGAAAACAGTCCCGACCTGGTAGAGCTGCCGGATATTTCTCCCGGATGAGTCGTAACTCAGTTCGTTGTGGATGAAGAGCACGATCAGCATACAGCAGACCAGTCCGATCGAGAGGCCCAGGACATTGATGACCGAGACCATTTTGTTTTTCATCAGCCCTCTCCAGGCTACCTTGAAATAATTGCGGAACATAAGGTAAATATGGTAAAAGGTCTCAAATTGGGCAAAAAAATTATCTTTATAGGCTATGAGAAAATTGATTACCCCCTTCCTGGTCCTGCTTTGCCTGTGCGCCGCCGGCCAGCAAAAACCCAAGGCCACCGGCGAACAAACCCCCAACCCCGCCGATTCCTTCGATGCCTACGTGCAATCCGGCCTCAAACGCTGGCGAACCCCCGGAATGAGCATTGTGGTGGTTAAGGACGGCAAAGTCGTCTTCAAAAAAGGATTTGGGGTGCAACGATTCGGCAGCCCCGAGCCCTTTAGCACCTCCACGTTGTCGATTTGTGCAAGCACGACCAAGGCCATGACGGCGGTCTGCATGGGCATACTCGTCGATGAGGGAAAGGTGAAATGGACAGATCGGGTAAGCGATATTTATCCGGAGCTGAAGCTGGCCGACAATTACGCAAACAGTGAATTGACGGTAAAGGATCTGTTCACCCACAACACGGGTCTCGGTAATGCCGACTGGCTGTGGGTGCTGGGCAATCCTATCGATACGGTGATCCGGCGAATGCGCCTGATCCCGCCGGCGTATTCGTTTCGTTCTTCCTTTATCTACCAGAATCTGATGTATGTCGTGGCCGGTGAGGTCATCCACAAGGTATCCGGCATGAGTTGGGATGATTTCATCCGGCAACACATCTTCACCCGCCTGGACATGGAGCATACCTATCCCAACCACGCGGCCTCGGCGGCAGAGCCGAGCCACATCAGCCCACACTTCCTTTTTGAGGATACCATAATCCGACCTATCCGCTACCTCGAGACGAACGGGATTGACGCAGCGGGCGGCGTCTGGAGCTGCGCCGACGATATCCAAAAATGGGTCCTTTGTTTGCTGGACAGTACGAAGCTGGGGTCCACCCGCCTGTTAAAACCGGAGACGTATGCTTTTCTCTTTAACCCGGAAAGTATGGTCACCCCTCAGGAGTTTTACCCGACTGCCAGGCTGACCCATCCGCATTGGACAACCTATGGTCTTGGCTGGTTCCAGGAGGATTATCGCGGAAATATGCTCAACTTCCATACCGGCAGCCTGGACGGAGCTGTCGCGATTTGCGGTCTGATGAAGGATGAACATTTTGGCATCTACATTTTCGGCAACCTGGATCATACCGAGCTTCGTCATGCACTGATGTATAAGGCGATCGATCTATGGATTTATCATGATAACAGCAACGACTGGAGTGGAAAGATGTATGCGATGTATAAGGGAATGCGCGATTCTGCCCGGAAGCGCGAGAAGGAAGTGGAAGCCAAACGGGTGGCCGGTACACATCCGTCGCGTGATCTGGCGGCGTTTACCGGGACGTACAGCAACGAGGTTTTCGGTAAGGCAACGATCAGCCAGGCCGGCGACAGCCTCAGGCTCAGTTTTCCGAATAACATCAACCTGGCGCTTAGTCATTGGCATTTCAATACGTTCCGCGGGCTATTTGAAAACGATTGGATGGGAAAGGAATGGATCACGTTCGACCTGGAGGCGGACGGCGCGGTTAGCGGATTCACCATGGGCGATATGCGATATCGGAAATCCCAATAGGATGCGGACGGCTTGCCTTATTTTTGATCCAAAATCCAACTCGTGAAATTGGTTGAATTCCTTGCGCGGCACAGCTATGGTGAAGGGATAATGATTTTTACTGCGCTGGTTACCCTCATCTACAGTCTGAGACATTTTGGAAAACACCGGGCCTTTCGGATCATACCTTATTACATCGGCTTCTGCCTTTTCCAGTCATTGATCGTGGACTTCTATTGGTATGTTTCACCAAGCGGTGACCGGTTCGCGAATTCTTTAGACCTGGGCAGCGCTGCTGTCTTTGCGATTTTTGAATTTTGCGTATTCAGCCTGTTGATCCTTTCCTTTATCGCAGGGCCCGGGCGGCGTTTGGCGATCAAACTAAATGCCCTCGTATTTTTCATAGCGGAAATCCTATTCTATCTGCGGACATTCCCGCAGATATCAATTTATACGGTAAGTCTGCTGGAATTGCTCGCTCTTGCGCCGCCCTGCGCGATCTATTTTTATGAGCTTTTTACCACTACGAATACAAAGGCGCTCAACGATCGCGCGTCCTTTTGGGTCGTCCTCGGGATAGCGTCCCTTGCCGCCCTTAACTTTACCTTGCTGCTAACCTTTGAATACCTGGGCCGGTTTGGTGATGGTGCGTTTGCGTTGAGCTATGTATTTTACAGCATCCTTTTTGTGCTATTCATCCGAGCCTATAAATGTGGTCCGGAGGAAAGGGTGGTGGATTAGTGAATTCCTTTTCTTATTTTTGGCGCAAAAATCCTACCGGTGAAAGTTTTTGAGTTTCTTGCGTTGTACGATTATTGCCAGGGGTTATTGATCGTCGTTACCCTGATCGCCTTTATTTTCAGCATGAGGCATTATGGCCGGCATCGTGCTTTACGGATCGTTCCTTATTATTTTGGCGGCTGGCTCCTGATGGATGGATTTCAAATGTATTGGTATATTTCACCCCCCGGTTTGCGCTATGCCCATGTCGACAATGCAATAATCGCTTCCCTTACTGTTTTTGAATTTTGTGTATTTAGTTTGCTCATTCTGCATTATATCAACGGGGCCGGGCGACGTTTGGCCGTTAAGCTGAATACAATGATTTTTTTCATCGCGGAGGTTTTTTTGTATATCCGGACCTTCCCGCGGAATGCAATTTTCTCGATGGACCTGCTGGAAGCGGCAGCGCTTGTGCTGCCTTGCGTTTTCTATTTTTATGAGCTTTTCACGAATATGAATACAAGGGCGCTCAGGGACCGGCCGTCTTTTTGGATTGTCACCGCGATAATCTATCAGGGTGTTTTTAACGTTTGCCTGACGCTTTCCATGGAGTACGTGGGCCGATTTAGCGATGGTGCATATGCCTTCGCCATTATTTTTTATTGTATCCTTTTTGTGTTTTTCATGCGAGCCTATACATGTAGCCCGGAAGAAAGAGTAGTGGCTTAGCGGGCGATCAGCACCTCCTTC
>CAWJVU010000007.1:0-858148 GCA_963846405.1 uncultured Chitinophagaceae bacterium
AGATATTGCAGCTGCGCGAACTGGCGTTAAAGGAAGTGGCGAGCCAGGTGGAGCGGAAGATCGAGACGGAGCTGCCGCGGAATTCGAGTTTCCGGCCGGAACGTTTTATGGCTTGTATCAGCAGCAATCATGAAGTGGCGCGAAAAGTGATCCGGAAAACGGCCCGGCTGGCCAGCTATTATCAATCCCGGTGGGTGCTTCTTTATGTACAGACCCCAAAGGAGGATGGGGATAAGATCGGCCTGGCGGCGCAGCGGCATCTGATCAACAATTTCAAGCTCGCGATGGAGCTCGGCGCGGAAGTGATCCGGGAAAAACAAAGTAATATTGCCAAAGGTATCATGGAGGTGGCGACACGGTACAAGGTCACGACGATCTGTATCGGCAAGCCGCATTTGAACCTGTACAACGTAATTATACGCACGGCGGTATTCAACCAGCTGCTGACGAAGCTGGCGGCGACGGATATCGACGTGGTAATCTTATCATAGCATGAGTGTACGACTAAAAACCAAATTATCGCTGGGCCTGATCTTCCTGTTCGTCGTGATCGTGCTATTTCGGCGTCCTGGGTCTTTTTTATATCAACCAGCTCAGCAAGGAGGGGCGGCAGGTCTTGCAAAACAACCAGGAGTCGTTGTTGTATTGTAACCGGATGTTACAGTCCCTGGAGGACCTGCGGACGCAAAAGGATGCGATGGATGTCTTTAAGGACAACCTGAAGCGGCAGCAGGGGAATATCACGGAGATCGGGGAAAAAGAGGCGACGGATGAGCTGACGAAGAATTTTAAGGAGATGCTGGTGGACCCGGCGGATTCCAGCAACTATATCGATATCCGCCGGTCGATCTACAAGATCCAGGACCTAAACGAGCAGGCGATTGTGCGAAAAAATACGGTCGCGCAACACACGGCCGAAAGTGCAGCGAATGTGCTGACGGTGCTGTTTACGATCCTCACGCTGGTTTCTTTCACTTTTATCTTTAATCTGCCGGGGATTATTTCGGGCCCGATCAGCAGTCTTTCGGAGGGCATTTTGGCGATTGCGGGCAAGAATTACAAGAAGCGGATTTATTTGAAGCAGGGTGACGAGTTCGGGGACCTGGCGAATGCCTTTAATATTATGGCGGGCAAGCTGGATGAGTATGAAAGCAGCAACCTGGCGAAGATCAAGTTCGAAAAGAGCCGGATCGAGACCATCATCAACCAGATGCGGGATGGGATCATCGGTCTGGATGAGAAGCGGAATATCCTTTTCCTGAATGCGGTGTCGGAGAAGCTGCTGGGGTTGAAAGAGACGGATATCATCGGGCAGTACGCGCCGGATATCGCATTGAAGAATGATCTGATGCGGACGCTGCTGCAGGATGATCCGGAGAAGAAGGACCTGAAAATATTCGCGGATAATAAAGAAAGTTATTTCAGCAAGGATGTGCTGAATGTAACGAACAATAAGGAAATCATCGGGCAGGTGATCGTGCTTCGGAATATCACGCTATTCCATGAATTGAATGAAGCCAAGACGAATTTTATCGCGACGGTTTCGCATGAGCTGAAGACCCCGATCTCTTCGATCAAAATGAGTGCGCTGCTGTTGACCGATCTTCGGGTTGGAGCGCTGAACGAAGAGCAGCAGGAGTTGATCCGGAGTATTACGGACGACGCGGACCGGTTGCTGAAGATTACCGGAGAATTATTAAACATGTCCCAGGTGGAGACGGGCAATATCCAGTTAAAGCTTCAGCCGGCCGATCCGGTGAAGATCGTGGATAAGGCGAGTCCAGACAGTCGCTTTTCAGGCGCAGCAGAAGGGAATTCGTATCCAGCCATCGGTGGCGGAGGATCTGCCGCTGATCCAGGCGGATGTAGAGAAGACTTCCTGGGTGCTGATCAATTTTCTGACTAACGCGATCAAATATCTCGCCCGATCAGTCGGTGATCGAAATTTCTGCGTATCGCAACAAGGATACGGTGGAGTTCCTTGTGACGGACCATGGTCGGGGGATCGATGAGAAGTATTTGCCGAGAATTTTCGAGCGATATTTCAAGGTGCCGGGTTCGCATGACCGAAATGGGACCGGATTGGGGTTGTCGATCTCGAAGGAATTTATCGAAGCGCAGGGTGGGAGGATCTGGGTGAATAGTCAACTGGGGGCGGGGAGCAGGTTTGGCTTTGCGCTGACGCCGGCTTAGGGGCAATCAAGTAAGGCGAAGCTCACTGGGGCTGGATTTGGTGAGGGCGGGGGCCGCGTTTTGGTCAGAGATGGGCTCGATTTGGCAATAGTTGGGGTCGTCGGAAGGGGCTAATTTGGGGGGCAGGAGGGTAATTTGAGGTTTGTGAAGGGTGGCTGAGCGGATATTTAGTGGGGTGTTGGGGGATAAATTCCGGGCCTTGAGGTGGGGTGATTGGGCATTGGAGCGTCGGTTGATCCGGGATGAAGCGTCGGGGAATTGGGTTGGTCGGTTGTGACGTGTCGGAGAAAATACTGCCCCTGGAGGACAGATTTGAGGGTAGCGCCAGCAATACGCTATGCCGCTCATTTTGCGAAAACGATTGGAAATGAGGCGATTAAAATTTAATCAAAAAATGACTAAAAACTGGGTTAAACAACTATAACCACTATAAGTGTTAACTCTTAAACGATTTGCTAGTGGTTTAAAAATGACCGCAGAAGATTTTTGTGTGGGAATCAAAAAAGAAGTACATTCATATCCTAATAGGATAAGGTTTAATGGTTATGGTATTTGATTAGTGCATCCCCGCGACCGCGGGGATTTTTTATTGTGTGGTGCTTTTCAACCGATTGTATTCGATTCGCAATTTCCTACAAATCCGCTTAAACCTGACATGCCTAATGCAAAAGATGAATAACGGTCTGGTCATCCTGACGGTCGAAGACAATCCAAGCGATCTATTTCTGCTGGAGCACATGCTGCGCTCGTCGGGTCTGGAGATCCGGCAATTGTATTCCACTGATACAATCGGTGAGGCTTACCGGCTATTACGGGAGAGGGAAATCCAACTGGTTTTGCTGGATCTGAGCCTGCCGGACAGCTGGGGTATCCATTCTTATATGCAACTCAAGCCGGTGGTGCAGAGGATCCCGGTGATCATTCTAACGGGGTTGGCGGACACGAAAGTGGCCTTGGAAGCGATCAAGGAAGGCGCGCAGGATTACCTGGTGAAGAGCGAGCTGACGGAAGGGTTACTGGCTAAAACGATTCAGTATAGTCTTGAGCGGAAGCGGAATCTCGAATATCTGCGGGAGAGCAATGAGCGGTTCAATACGGTAGTTATGGCGACAAACGATGCGATCTGGGATTGGGATATTGCGGCGGGCAAGTTGTCGATGGTAGGGAGACACGTATCAGCAGTTATTCGGTCACGATAGGCGGAAGCCGGCTCTCCGGAGGAGCTTTGGGAGGCGGTGATGCATCCGGATGACTGTGAGCGGGTGTTTCCAAGTTGAAGCGGGTGATCAGGGAGGGGAGTTGCGGGTAAATGGGAGGACGAGTACCGGTTGAGAAAGGCGGGCGGGGAATATGCTTATGTGCATGACCGGGGGTATATCATTCATTCGGCCGGAGCATGGCCGGTCGAATGATCGGGGCGATACAGGATATCACTGCCCGGAAGCGGTCGGAGGAGATCATTTTGGCGTCGGAGGAGAGGTATCGGCAGTTGTTCTATAAGAATCCTTTCCCTACATGGATCTTCGATCCGGACAGTTTGCAGATCATGGAGGTAAATGATGCGGCGCGGGAGAAGTATGGGTTTAGCCGGGAGGAGTTTGGGCGTCTCACGATGCGGGATCTGCATGCGGAGGGGGAGGCGGATCAATTTATGGCGAGAGCTCCAGGAGAAGAAGGAGGGAAAATCAGGAGATGGGGCCAGACTTTGGCATCATCATAACAAGTGGGGCAGGGTGATGATCGTGGAGATCACGTCGCATCCAATGGATTATTTTGGGAAAGCGTGTGTCCAGGTGATTGTGAATGATGTGACGGAGCGGATCCGGCTGGAGAAGGAGCTGGCGTTGCAGCAGAAGCTGAAGCAGCAGCAGATCACGGAGGTAGTGCTGGGCGCGCAGGAGCGGGAGCGTTTGAGCTGGGGCAGGAACTTCACGACAATATCAACCAGATCCTGGCTACGTCCAAGCTTTACCTGGATGTGGCGATCGAGGAGAAGGAGCCGCGGATGGAGTTGCTGGCCAAAAGCCGGAAGAACATTTCGGTGGCGATCGAGGAGATCCGCAAGCTTTCGAAGGATCTGATCACGCCGAGTTTGAATGATCTGGGGTTGACGCAGTCGATCAAGGAGTTGATCCGGAGCATTCAGTCGGTTGGGAAGATGAAGAT
The DNA here is from genome assembly GCA_963846405.1 of uncultured Chitinophagaceae bacterium. Classification (GTDB taxonomy): domain Bacteria; phylum Bacteroidota; class Bacteroidia; order Chitinophagales; family Chitinophagaceae; genus Puia. Next base: position 4,360 of record CAWJVU010000007.1, read on the forward strand.
CCGGCTGAATATTTCCGGGTCTGGATGAGGAGGAGTTGTTGCCGGAGCAGAAGATCAATATTTACCGGATCATCCAGGAGCAGCTCAATAATATTCTGAAGCATGCGCAAGCGGGTACGGTAGTGATCGAGTTGAATAAGGTAAAGGAGCAGGTGCGGCTGCGGCTGGCGGATGATGGGAAGGGGTTTGATCCGCGGATGCGGCGGAAGGGGGTGGGCATTTCGAATATTATCAGCCGGGCGGAGTTGTACAATGGGAAGGTGGAGATCGAATCGGCGCCGGGCAAGGGATGTCAACTGGTCGTGGTGCTGAACGAGAAGGTATCCGAGCGAAACGAAGGATAGGGACGAGGAAGAAACGAGGGACAAAGTTTCAACGACGTTCGGAGCGAAATTTGGGTGATGGAGAGGCGACAAAACCATAAGCCGGCCTGGCGGTCGGTTTGTGCGATAAAGAGACTGTAGCCGCCGGAGCGGCGGATGGGTACGGAATAGAGGTACATCTACAACAACCCCCTGTTGTAAGGGCCTCGGTGCAGAATGCAAAACGGATATTGTTTTGCCATCGCGTTGAGCCGTTTTAGGGTTTCTTCATCCGGCGGATCGACGCTGAATTGCTTCTTCCTGCATTTTTTTTGAATCAGGATGCCGGACAATTTTGGCAGTCGGCAATGCTGTTAGCGGCGAAGAGGCGCTATTGGTTCTTTTTGCCGGGACGATACTTGGCTTCATCTTCTTCGAGGTGTTAAAAGTGATGAATGGCGTTCGATAACACTTCTCGTATGCAAGCTATCTTCGACAGGGAAAACAGATTAGGCAAGATGGAATCTGTTGATAAACAAAGATACTAAAAAAAGAATGAGTGATGTAGAAAGAAGAATTATTTTTTGTGAAAAATATTTTCGAATCGGATTGGCGAGGTTCGCGTTTTCGGGTGTGCGGCTGCGTAAAAATTACGCAATGGAAATTCGCGGGGATTGTATTACTCGGAGACAATGAAAAATGCAATCGGGTGCGGGTTGGAGAGGATTGTTAAAGATGAGTGGAAGATGAATAGTGGTTTTACTTTATAGGTGTATCGGAGATTTCCCATGGATGCGAGTGCGTGGTCGGTGTTGTGGCGTGGTGGGCGTGGTCGTGCTGGTTGGATCGGTGGCGGGTGGAATGGTGTGGTTTGGGCGATGCGGGCGGTTGCTGTCGTAGCAGGATGTGGATGGCGCTTTCGTTGAGCAGCGGGGTGTCGGCGATGAACTGGAGGCCATTGCCCTCCTTATCGGTGATCGTCCACCAGCGGATATTGGATGCGGGTCGCGGTTGTGCTGATAGGCGGCTTGTGGGGGCGTGCCGGACGGACGTGGAAGATGCCGATCCGGGTGGAAATCCGAGCGGGCCATAGGCGGTGATCGAGTCGTAGCCGGAGGGAAGGACCCACTGCATGCCGAAGCAGGGCAGTGGCCATTGGCGGGTTGGTGGTTGGGTAGTATCGGGTTCGACTTGTTGGGTGATAAGCATCTCGCCGCCCGCGTTGATGATATAGCTGAGATGGAGGAGGGAGGCGGTGGCGCGGCAAGGTATATTCGGTTCGGATGATAATCAGTTCGGGACTGGTAGTATTGAGAAAAGTTGCAAGTGAGGTTCGCGCGTGGCGGCGAGCCAACCGGAATCGGTGGCATAACTTGCTGAATCGTTATAGCAGGGCGACAGAAATTGGATTTTAGTCCCAGGGTGTCGTCGAGCAGGTCGGTGCCTTTTATCTCATAGTGGACAAGCCAGCCGGTTTGCCGGTTAAAGGAGATGCGGAATGGAAGGAGTGGATGGTGAAGATATCGTTGTCGTCGGTCAGGGTGATCTCGCCGGCGGGTGCGATGGTGAGGAAGGTCGCCAGGGTCGGAGGCCGATGTGTTGTTAGCAGGAATGTGGAGGAGGTGGTTCGCCGAGGGAGGGTCGGACGGGAATTTGGGTCGGTAGCGGAGTAGGAGGAAGGATTCGCCGGCGGTGTCATCGGGCAGTGTAGTGGGAAGGCGGACGAGCGTAGGAGTTGATGGGGGGCGAGGATGGGGATGATTGTATTTCCTTTTTTGGTGATGGCGCCGTTGGTCTGGAGGGACCATTCGAGGAGGACATGGTGAAGTGGATTGATTGAGTGTTGAGGATTTGGATGGTGAGGGGGCGGGCGGGATTCGAGAGCTGCGGACGCGTGCCCGCTGGTGATTGGGCGCCAGGCTGGTAATGATCGTGTCCCTGCCGGATAACAAAAGGCGAGCAGCAGCAGATTGAGCATGGAGTTGTTTTGGCCCATCAATATAGCAAAATAAACAATCATATTCCGTGGGCTAAAACGATTTAGTTTGTATCTTTATCCCGGTCTTCCCATACACCTCTATTATTAATGAAGAAAGTTTCCATCAGTGATATCGCTCGTAAGGCCGGAGTGTCGGTCTCTACCGTTTCGTTCGTGATGAACGACAAGGCGGTGAAAATGAGGATCAGCCGCGAAGTTATCGAAAAAGTTGAAAACGTGGCGCGGGAAATGGGATACCGGCCAAATCAGCTGGCGAGGGGACTTGCGGACGGGCAAGACGAAGACGATCGGGTTGATCGTAGAGAATATTTCGAATGCCTTTTTTGCAACGCTGGCTAAGACGATCGAGGATGAGGCGAAGAAATACGATTATAAAGTCGTGTATTGCAGTACGGATAATGATGAGGTAAAGGCGCGGGAGCTGATCAATATGTTGTCGCAGCGCCAGGTTGACGGATACATCATTACACCGACGCCGCAGCTGGCGGATGAGATCCGGAAGCTGCAGGCAGAGAACAAGCCGGTGGTGCTGATCGACCGGTATTTTCCGGAACATCATGAGATCCCGGCGGTATTGGTGGACAATCGCGAAGGGGTGGCAAAAGGAACGGAATACCTGATCGGGAAGGGTTACCGGAAGATTGCGCTGGTTACGATCGAGACGGACATGGCGCATATGAAGGACAGGTTATCGGGTTATTACGATGTGCTGCGAAGACATGATATCCCGATCGACGAGCGGCGGGTGAAGGTCGTGCCGTATCAGGCCGACCGGGAGACGTCGCTGGAGATGATCGTGGAATTGCTGGACGAGGCGGGACGGGAGATCGACGCGGTATTTTTTCTCACGAATTATCTGGGTGTGCTGGGTATCGAGGCGATCAAGAAGAAGACAGTTGAAGATCCCCGAGTCAGCTGGCGGTACTTTGTTTCGACGACAATGATGTTTTCCGGCTGTATACGCCGACGATCTCCGTTATCCGGCAGCCGATCGAGTCGATCGGGCAGGAGGCGATGTGTGCGTTGATTGAGCGGCTAAAGCATCCCGGCGGCGCCGATGGTTATCCGACGGTTGATCCGATCGAATTGAAGACGGAGTTGATCGCGCGGGAATCGATTTGAGATTCCCTATTTTTACACCCAAATTTTAGATCCATGAACTTGCATGAATATCAGGCCAAGGAACTTCTGAAGAAATACCAGGTACCCGTACAGGAAGGCATTCCGGTGGATAATGCAGGGGCGGCGGAGGAAGCGTATAAGCATTTGAAGGTTCAGTACGGCAATAATTTCGCGGTCGTTAAGGCGCAGATCCATGCCGGAGGCCGGGGAAAGGGTAAGATCCAGGGGACGGACCAGCGGGGGGTGGCGGTCGGGAAAAGTGCGGAGGAGATCAAGCAGATTGCCAGTCGAATTCTGGGGGGCACACTGGTAACGATCCAGACCGGGCCGGCGGGGAAAAAGGTCAATAAAGTCCTGATCGCGCAGGACGTCTACTATCCCGGTGCCAATCCGGTGAAGGAGTTTTACCTTTCCGTCCTGCTGGACCGCGCCAAAGGGCAAAATGTCGTCATGTACAGTACCGAAGGCGGGGTGAATATCGAAGAGGTTGCGCACAAGACGCCGGACAGGATCTTTTCAGAGTGGGTTCATCCCGGCGGGGGGCTTCAGCCTTTTCAGGCGAGGAAGATCGCTTTCAACCTCGGATTGAGCGGTGAGGCCCTCAAGAATTGTGTACGGTTCGTCACCAATCTTTACAATGCTTATTTGGGGCTGGATTGTTCCATGCTGGAGATCAACCCGCTGTTCAAGACGAGTGACGAAAAGATCATCGCCGTGGATTGCAAGATGAGCCTCGACGATAACGCGCTGATGCGGCATCCGGACCTGGAGGCGTTGCGGGATATCAGCGAAGAGGATCCGACGGAAGTAGAAGCAGGCAAGTACAACCTGAATTTTGTAAAGCTGGACGGGAATGTAGGCTGTATGGTGAATGGCGCGGGTCTGGCGATGGCGACGATGGATATGATCAAGCTAAGCGGCGGCGAGCCGGCCAACTTCCTGGATGTCGGCGGGACGGCTAATGCGCAGACGGTGGAGGCGGGGTTCCGGATCATTCTGAAGGACCCGAAGGTGAAGGCGATCCTGATCAATATTTTTGGGGGCATCGTGCGTTGTGACCGGGTGGCGCAGGGTGTGATCGATGCGTATAAGTCTATCGGCGATATAAAAATCCCCATTATCGTGCGACTGCAAGGCACAAATGCCGAAGAGGCCGGGCAACTGATCAAACAGAGCGGTCTCAAGGTCCAATCGGCTATCCTGTTAAGCGAAGCGGCGGCTTTGGTAAATAAAGCTGTATCCTGACATGGCTTTGACGGTCTTACAACAAATCAACGAGTCGGTTCGTGCGATCCGGTCCCAGTGTGCGCTGGTGCCCGGAGTGGGGATCATCCTGGGCAGCGGGCTGGGTAACCTGGTAAGGGAGATCGTGGTGGAGCGGGAGATCGCCTATGAGACGATCCCGCATTTCCCGGTCTCAACGGTAGAGGGTCACCAGGGCAAACTGATCTTTGGCCGATTGCGTGATCGGCCGGTTGTCGTCCTCTCGGGACGATTTCATTTCTACGAAGGCTATACTCCGCAGCAGGTGGTCTTTCCGATCCGGGTGTTGAAGTTCCTGGGAGTGGAGACGTTGCTGGTGTCCAATGCCGCGGGCGGGATGAATGCTGCTTTTAAGGTCGGGGATCTGATGATCATCCGCGATCATATCAGTCTTTTTACCGTCAATCCTCTGCTGGGTAAGAACGAGGAAGGGCTGGGGCCGCGGTTCCCGGATATGAGTGAGCCATACAGCAGGGAGTTGATCCGGAAGGCGAAGATCGTGGCGGAGCGCTTGGGTATAGTTGTTCATGAGGGGGTGTATGCGGGGGTGACGGGGCCGACGTTCGAGACGCGCGCGGAATACAAGCTGCTGCATATTGCCGGCGGAGATGCGGTTGGGATGAGCACGGTGCAGGAGGTGATTGCGGCGCGGCATTTGGGTCTGACGGTTTTCGCGATGAGTGTGATCACGGACCTGGGCATCCGGGAAGAGAATAACCTGATCACCCACCAGGAAGTGCTGGAGGCGGCTGCCGCAGCGGAGCCCCGGCTCGCGGCCATATTCAAGGCGCTGATCGGAGAGCTGTGATTTGCACAAACGCTGAACAATTAACTTTTCATATAACCGCCGATGGCCGCTTAATGAGTAATTTGGGCCGAATTTTCTCTACAGTGAACCGATTCCCAGTCATAATAGCAGGGGTGATGATGGCCGTACTTCTTTCGGGAACCGGGTTGATGGCACAAAATCCGATGCAGCGGTTCGGGGGCGCGGGTGGAAACGGAGGGCAGAAGGGATCGGATACGCTTGTACATCGGAAGAACGATACGATCACTATCCACTTCCGGTACCTGGATTCCAGCCGGCTGAATAACCTGGATTCCAGCGTCCTGGATTTCGGGACGAAGGTGCCGAGACCGGACAACTGGATCAACCTCGGGAATCTGGGGACACCGGCGCGAAATCTGGCTTTTTCGCCGCGGATGCAGTCGGGTTTCGATCCGGGATTTCATTCCTTCGATATCTATGCGTTTACGGTCGATCAGGCGCAGTTTTACAATACGACCAAGCCATACACGGAGCTCAGTTATCTGCTGGCAACCAAGGCGGAGCAGTTCATCAGTGTGTTCCATACGCAGAATATCCGGCCGAATTGGAATTTTGTCTTTCAGTACCGGCTGATCAATGCGCCGGGTACGTTGCCGAATCAAAATACCAATCACAATACTTTCAGGGTTACGTCCTGGTATCAGTCGCACAATAAGCGATATCAGAACTTCCTTGTCTTTGTCGCCAATAAGCTGGAGGCTGCGGAAAACGGGGGATTGCAGAATCCGGCCTTTCTGGATTCGCCGGCTTTTAAGAATCAGCAAACGTTGCCGGTGCACCTGGGTAACGGATTGCTGGCAAATACGGGTAACCCGTTCCAATCGGCAATCAATACCGGAACCAAGTATTCGACCACGACGTTTCTGTTCCGGCAGCAATACGACCTTGGACAGAAGGACTCGATCGTGACGGATACCTCCGTCATTCCGTTGTTTTATCCCCGGCTTCGGATGGAGCATACTTTTACCTATTCGACATCCACCTACCAATTCATGGATGATAGTACCGCCAACACTTACCCGGGGTATGGTCTGAATAGCGCTTACTATGCCAGATACGGACTGGGTTATGTCGGGCAGCCGCAAATCGGGGTAGGGGTAGTCGCGGATACTTTTCACCGGATCGATAACTGGCATGTGCTGGCGAATGATTTCTCGGTCTATCAGTTCCCGGATGCGCACAATCCGCAGCAATTCTTCAAACTGGGGGCGACACTGGAACTGCTCACCGGGAAATTCGATACGGCGAGTCTGTATGACGGCAGTATCATCTTTCAGAAGGGGACAGCGAGTGACTACAATGTGTTTGGCCATGCCGAGTATCGGAACCAGACGCGAAACAAGAAGTGGGACATCGAAGCGTTTGGGCGATTGTACCTGGAGGGAGTGGATGCGGGGAATTACAATGCCTATATATCGCTTCGCCGGCTGATCAGCCGGAGTGTGGGATATTTTCAGGGTGGATTCGAGAATGTAAACCGAACACCTTCATTCGTTTTCAATCGGGCAAGCAGTTTTTATTATGATACGACGAGGAACACGTTGAGTAAGGAAAATACGACGCATATTTTTGCGTCGTTGGACCGGCCGCAAAACCTCCTAACCGTAACGGGCTCGTATTATTTGCTCAGCAATTATACTTATATCACTAATTATTACCAGGTTCGGCAGGCGTCTTCCTTGTTCAATCTGCTGGAGATCAATATTAAAAAGCAGTTTACGTTATACCGTCACTGGAAGTGGCGGACCAATACGATCCTGCAGCAGGTGGCGGGGAATGCACCCGTGCATGTGCCACTCCTGGTGTCGTTCAACCAGGTGGGTTATGATGGGAATTTTGGCTTCAAAAATTTGTTTTGCAGCTTTGGCACCGAGATCCGGTATATAAGCGCGTATAAAGCCGATGGGTATGCGCCACTGACGGGACAATTCTATTCCCAGGGCGATACTACGGTGCGGCAGCATTTACCGGATATTTCAGTGTATTTGCATTTACGGATCCGGTCATTCACCGCGTATACACGGGTGGAAGGGTTAAATGCCCTGGCATTTAGCCCGACCGGGTTCGGATTCTATCACAACAACTTCGTGGCGCCGGATTATCCCTCACCGGCGATGGTGATCCGGTTCGGGTTTATCTGGGGATTTATCGATTGATTTTATTCGGCGTGCGCGGGCAAGACCGGGCTGGACGCGGCTAACAATCGGGTTCGTCGCAGGGTGAATCGGACAATTCGACTTCGAGGGTGACGTGTTGGATGTTGCGGTGCAGCAAATCGTGCTTGATGCGGTGTTTGAGCTGCTCGATAAGTTCCATGCCGGCGGTTTTGTCGACGACGAGATGGGCGGTGAGGGCGTTTTCGCTCGTGCTGATGGCCCAGACATGGATGTGGTGAAAATCCATAACGTCCTTCATACGGCAGATGGATTCCCTGATTTTGCCGATCTCGATGCCGGCGGGGACGCCGTCGAGGGAAAGGCGCAGGCTGTCCCGCAGCAACTGCCAGGTGCTAAAAAGGATAATGATGGCGATGACCAGGCTGAGGGCGGGGTCGATCCAATACAGGTGTGTATAGAAAATGACGAGGCCGCCGATGACCAGACCGGCGGAGACGATGGCGTCGGAAAGGAGGTGGAGGAAGGCGCCGCGGACATTGAGGTCGTTTTCTTTATTCCGGAAGAAGAGCATGGCGGTAAGTGCGTTGATGCCGATGCCGATTGCGGCCACGATGGAGATCGTCTTGCCGGGCAACGCGGATTCGGGCGTCATGAGCCGGTGAAGCGCCTCGTAGCCGATGGCGCCCAGGGAGAGCAGGAGAATGGCGGCGTTGAGTAGGGCAACGAGGATGGTGGTTTTCTTGAAGCCATAGGTGTACTTATCGGTTGCGCGGACGCGAAGGAGGCGGATGGCGACGAGTGCCATGGCCAGGCTGGCTACGTCCGCGAGATTATGACCGGCGTCCGACAAGAGGGATAGGGAGTGGATATCAAAGCCGACGACGACTTCGATGATGACGAAGAGGAAGTTGAGGATGATGCCGATGACAAAGGCGCGGTTGACCTGATCGAGGTTGACGGGGTGATGGTGGTGGCCGAAACCATGTGCGTGGTCGTGATTGTGTCCATGGTCGTGGTCGTGCTCGTGCGAATGCGTGGTAGCCATGAGGATATTGTTGATTAGCGATAGTCGTCTCTTGCGGGTGCAAAGGTGTCGATGACCTTGCAGTCCGTATGCGCATAGGCGGAGTGGGTGACAAAGGAGGGGATCGCATGGGTTGCACCCGCGGTGAGGAGGTATTTTTCTCCACCGATTACCATTTCAAGTTCGCCGTCGAGGACAAAGGTGATCTGTTCGTGGGGGTGACTGTGTTCAAGCAGCCGGCTACCTTTTTTTATTTCCCAGATGGCGAGGGTGCTTTTGTCCCCGTGAACCATTTTCCCAAAAAAACCCGGCCGGATCTCTTTGGCCGGGATGTCAGCAAGATACTCCATGAACGATTTTGGCGTGAAGGTAAGAAAAAATCGATAACCGGGCGAAGGCATCCGAGCCCGCGGTGTGGATAGGGCGTGGGTACAGAGCAGGGCGCGGGAACAGCCGACGGTGTTGTGGAAAAGTGGATAAGGTTTGCTGGCGGGTGCAGAATAATTGTGGTATTCTTGTTCTAATTCGGATCGGATGAAACCTTCATTGACCCTGATCGTGGCCGTAGCGGTCTGTACTTCTGGTACGGCCCGGGCGCAAGCTGATTCCACAAAAGCGCGTGGGGATTCCGTTTTGGTGAATACCACGGTGCGGCTTGTGCCTTTTGTGGATGCGATCGATGCGGTGTTGGGTGATCTGCCCAACAATCTCCGTCAAGTTACCGGTGAGCTGCTGCTGGCGGAAGGTGAGGCAGACAGCTATGTTTCGCTTGTAGCGGTGCCTGGTGCGAGGAATTGTATCGTGACACGCTATCATTCCGTGGAGGATACGACGGCGAGCTGGCAGGCGAAGATGTTCACCGGCGGGGATTTCGGTGCGGCTGCGAGAAAGTATCAGCAGTTTTATCAGCTGTTGAAATTCTGTTGTGTCCGGTTGCCCGACAGCAGCATTTATTACCTGGAGGGTTCGTGGCAGCCTGCGAGGGAAGGGGTTACATTCACGACCAGTACCCTGAAACTGAGGACGGATGATCAGCGGTTCAGGGATGTCGAGGTGGAACTGGAGCTGGTATATGAGTTGGCGGATTGGGCGGTCAATATCAACATCGTGACAAGGAAGCCCGATGATGCCGTCGGGATGACCAGGGGGAATTAGAGTGGTTTTCTGGTGGCGCCGCCGTCGACCGGGATGGTGGCGCCGGTAATATAGGCAGCCAGTGGGGAAGCCAGAAACGTGACGAGCGCTGCAAGTTCTTCGGGCCGGCCGATGCGCCGGACCGGGATAGATTCGGCGCGTTCGGCGAGCAGTTCTTCTTCGGTAACGCCGGGGCGTGGCTGCAAAGCATCTTTTACGCGGTCGGTCAGAATCAGACCGGGCGCAACGTTGTTAACGGTGATCCGGTCGGGACCCAATTCTTCAGACAGCATTTTGGCCATGCCGACCACTCCCATCCGAAGGCTGGTGGAGAGGACGGATTGAGGCAGATAGGTCAGATACCGTAAGGCTGGTAATATTAATGATCCGGCCGCTGCCGCTTTTTCGCAGGTGGGGGATGGCAAGGCGGGAGAACCGCACGGTGCTCAACAAGGTCAGTTCAAAGGCGGAATGCCAGGCGGATTCGTCGAACGATTCGAATTTCCCAAATGGCGGACCGCCGGCGTTGTTGACGAGGATATCGAGGCGGCCGAATTTGCTGACTGCGGCAGCGATGATCTTGTCGGCGTCTTGCGGGCTGCAGCACATCGATTGGTACGGCGAGCACCTGGCCTTTGCCGATGGCGCGGATCTCTCTTGCGGCGGCGTCGAGGGTATCGGGGTTGCGGGCTCCGATGACTACATTCGCGCCTTCCGCGGCCAGGGCGGTGGCACAAGCTTTTCCGAGGCCCTTACTGGCGGCGAGTACAAGTGCGGTTTTGCCGGTGAGTTGCAGATCCATGGCGATTGATTGAGGTGTCAAAGTTACGTGGTAACTTGGGAAGTTGATATGGAAAAGGTGTTGCAAATATTGGCGGTTTTTGCGTTGCTGATGCTTTTTGATTTGGCGGAGCATCCGCGGGCGGGAGGATCGGTTCCGCCGGTTCAGCTTTTTGGCCCGGGTGCGGTCGCCACTTTCAGAAGGGGTCCAGCAGCGGCTGGTCGGGGGCGTTTTTGGCACGGATGCAAGAAGGGGAGGCATTTGGGGTGCCGGAGGAGGCGGAGGCGTTTGTATTGGATGAGGAGAGCGGGGTGCTGCTTGTTTATTGGCGGGATGGGAAGCTGGGTGATCGATCGACGGATGGCGGGGGGGCGGAACCGGGAGCTGCAGGAACTGGCGGTACCGATGGATTGTTCAGGGATTGGCTGGGATCCGGAGGAGCGAAGGATCTATTCGAGGAGGAGGGGGATTTTTTCGTATATGGACCGGAGGGTTGAACCCGGGGGGGATGGTCACCGTTCGAAAAAGGCTACGCTTCCGCCGACCCATTCCGGTCTTTGTTAAAGTTCACGCCGATCATTTTGCCTTTGCTTAGACGGGCGAGGTTGATCGCGAGGGTGGGACGGGGGGCGTCGTCTTTCCAAAGGTACATCATTCGAATTTCGGCTTTGGCGGGGACATCCGGGGTGGGGATGAGATCGGCGTATTTGACTTTGCGCTGAAGGATCCAGTTTTCCGGGTCTTTGACTTCAAGGTCGGACAATTGGGGATCAATGATGACACCCTGGCCGGCGAAGGAGAAGAGGGGTTTGAGGACATAATTCCCGAGGTCGGCGGGAGGCTGCCTGAGATCGTTCAGAAAGAAGGCAGGCGGAGCATATGGATGATGGATAAAAGGAAGGGCGAATTTGCTGACGCGGTAGAACCAATTGGGATGGGTGACCCATTGGACATCGAGTTCCTGACGGATGTCCGGATGCGGGCCGAGTGTGGCTGCGGCGTGGTGGAGCTCATCGAAGATGACGCGGTTGTAAATGCGTCGGACGCGGGTTTTGCGTTGGGTGACCGGGTGTATATAAAAGAGTTGATTTCCTTCCTGGATCAGTTCGGTCAGACAGACGGGCTGGATGCCGAGGTAGTCGCGGGTGCAATAGAAATCGACGCGCGTCTTCTGCTGGTGTGGGCGGATCTCCAGCAAGATCACCTCTTCGGGAGGGCAATCGGCGACGATGGTTTGTTTGAGGAGATCAAGATAGCCCGGTTGATCGAGGCCGCTGAGAAACTGGCTGTAGTTGTCGGGGATGGCGAAGTGGCGCCGGACGAGCTCGGGGTAGTAGACCTGAAAGCCGTAAAGGCTGGCGAAGCCCTGCATTTCGATCAGTTGGGGTTCATACCGCCGTGGCCGTCCTCACAATACGGCGAAATCAAAGGCCAGGAAATGCGGGTGAGCGTTATCGTTAGGGACACGGTCGTCCGTCAGGGATGGCGCGTTCGGTGAGTTGGCGGAAGCGGGGTTCGAGGATGAGATCGACGAGGTGTTCGCAGATATCGATGAGTTTGGCGGCGAAGTCTTTGGGGATAAAGACGGGGGTTTCGGCGATGCGGAATTCGATGGCGCCGGGGTAGCGGCTGTCGAGATCGACAAGGAGGTCGGCGTAGTGCTGGCGGGTGAATGCTGCGTTGAAGGATTTTCGCAATGCGGGGACCATATCGCGGTGTGTTTGTGATACGGAAGGTACGGGGTTTTTGAAGAATTCAAATTACGCGGGTTCGCTTGACTTACGCGGGTTCGGTGTGGAGGATGCCGGTTTGTTCGAGGGCGTAAGAAAGGAAATTGGGGATGACGTGGGAGTAGGTCCAGCGGATCTTATCAGGGTCTTCGAGCTGATCGATCATGCTTTTCCATTTCTCTTCACCATGTTCGGCGATGACGATTTGTTTGCGGTCGTCGCGGCGGAGATACATGCTCATGCCGGTGGGGTCGGCTTCAGGATGGAATTGGGTGCCGATCATGGTGTCGGAAAATCGGACGGCCATGATCGCCCTTTCGAGGGGGACGTGTGGTCTTTCCTTTTCGATGGCCAGGATGTGGCCGCCCATATCGGCTACGCGCTGGTGGTTGGGTTGGATCACCTGGTAGCTGCGGCTGTCGACAGCGTAGAAGGGGTCCTGGAGACCTGCGAATACGGGTTCTTCGATCGCGCCGTCGAGAAGGTGCACGGGGAATACGCCAAAGGCGGTAGAGCGCCGGCTGGCGACTTCGGCGATTGCATAGTGGCGGCAGATGAGTTGAAAAGAGTGGCAGATGAAAAGGACGTGTTTGCGAGCGGCGGGGACGGAGCGGCGGTTGTGGACTTCGATCTGGCCAAGCCACCGAAATAGGCCTTTTCCCAGGCAGAATTGATGGAATCGAGGGGGCTTCCGGGGCCGCCGCTCGAAATATAGATGTCATAGGAAAGGTCAGGGACATTTTTTCCAAGCCGCACTTCGAATTCGTCAATCGTGAGGCGTAGGTCGTGGGCGCGGGCAAAAGCCGCGAGCAGATCGCGGATGCAGCGCATGCCCTGATTGGCTTGACCCTCATAGAGATCAAGGATTGCAACACGGACTTTTCTCCCACTGATCATGCCGCAAAAGTACGAAAAATTGCGGGAGAGTTTATGAGTTCCATTCGATGATCTGGTAGAAGTCGTCTTTGAAACTGTCGCCGATGGGGATGATCTTTTTACCGATATAAATCTCATTGCGGGCGATGGAGTCGACTTGGGCGAGGGAGACGATGTAGGAGCGATGGACGCGGATAAATTCTTCCGGCGGTAGTTTGAAGGAGAAGGATTTCAGGTTATTCAGGGTGAGGATCGGTTCGGCGCGTCCTTTGGTGTAGATCTGGGTATAGTCCTTCATCCCCTCGCAGAAGAGGATGTCTTCGAATTTGACCTTGATGATCTTGTATTCAGACTTGACGAAGACGAAGCGGTTATTGCGGTGGTGGATATAGATGGTGGTGGACAGGTAGTCGCGGATCTTGTTCATGGTCGAGAGGAATCGTTCGAAGGAGAGGGGGCGGTTGAGGAAGCTGAAGACATCCATCTCCGTCACTTTTTCGTCTTGTTCCTGTTTGTCGGCGATGCAGATAACGAATGGGTAATAGCCCGATTCCTTGAGTCGCAGCATGATCCGATTGTCGAGGAGGCGGATGTCCCAGAAGATGATATTGGCCCGGTATTGGGTGACCAGCTGGTAGACTTCCGCCGCGGACTCGCAGCGGGCGGAAAAGGACAGGTTAGGGATCTTTGCGATATATTCTTTCAGCAGGGCGCTTTGCTTGTTATTGTCTTCCACGACGATGCAGTTCAGCGCGCCCATCATAGGTATGCCTTTTATCGGGTGATGCCAGTCAAACCCTGCAGGGGAGGAGGGAGCCATGCTGTAAATTAATCAAATTTCTTTCCTTTCGTGAACCAGATCTGGCCGAAGTTGATGAGGAAGGTGAGGTCGGCATAGTTCTCGCGGATCAGGTTGTTCTGGGTCGTACCCCTGATCCCGTATTGGAGAACCAGGTTGTAGGCCAGCGGCGATTTAATCGAGTTGACTCCAAAACCGGCGGTGATCCCATAGTCCTTGATCTGTTCGCCGTTGATCTGGAGATAGCTGTTCTCATAATAGGCGCCGGCCTGGATATAACTGAGTCTCCACGCGGTAATTGTAAAGGTTTTTTTCTTGCTGATCTCGAACCCGATCGAACCCCGTTCGCTGCTGGTGATGGCATATCCCTGCCCCGGATAGGCATTAACGCCCGCAACGCCGTTCCAGTTCTGGTAGCGGTAGTCGGCGACAAAAGTATATTTCTGCTTGTATCCCAGTGAAAGGCCAGCCCCCCAGGCCTGGGGTAAGTACATATAGCCCTCCTGGTTCTGGATGTTCTGGAGGGCAACCGAGTCATTATTGAGCACAAGCTTGGTGCTGGCGGCCAGCAGTGCAGCCTTGGCGCTGTAAGTCCCGCCGATGGAATAGGTCAGGTTTTTGCCGAGCCCGCCATACAGCTGCATTCCGTAGGTGAAATACAAGTTTTGGAGATTGACGTTGTTTGTCGTGGAGACGAGGGTGGCGCCGTTCGCGGCAGATTGGATGATATTGTTCTGGTTTAGCTGGCCAAAGATATAGGAGGCATCGACACCGATGGACAAGTGATGGAAGAACTCGTAGGAGTTTGCCCAGTAGGCGCGATTGACACTGCCATGACCCTGGTAGTAGTTGTTGGCGATCTGGACGGTTGTTCCGCTGATATAGTAGGGCGCCTGGAATTCATAGTTCTGGGTGCTATACGGAAGGAGCCCGATGCTGGAACCCCAATGTTTGGTGATCTTGATCCCGAGCACCAGCTTTCGGAAGGTCAAATCGGCTGATTCAGTGCTGCCCACGTTGACCTGGTTGCCGGCATAGCTGATGTATTGTCCGCGCAGCGCGATCTCCATGGTAAAATATTGGTCGGTCAGCCCGCTGAAACTCGCGGGGTTGTTATTGATGAGGAAGCGGTTGGAGCGATAGGCGATCCCCGTATTGGCGAGGCCGGAAGTCCGGTTGTAATAGCCGTCGTCGAGGTCTCCGAGGCCGAGCTGGGAGTAGGGGACGTTATTGTTTTGGGCCATCATTCTAACCGAAACAATGGTAAGCAGCGCGAGAAGAATGGATTGTTTCATTCGATAGTTAGTTATTGATGGGGGTATAGTGATATATAGTAGACGCTCAGAATGATCCGTTGTTGAGTGGGGAAACTCTGATCGGCGATCGCCAGCCTTCGCCACTGGCTTAAGTTTGCCGGACTCGGAACGCTTAGCATCAAACCGACCTGGTTGGCGCCTTGCGCGGTATTGGTGATCTGGGCGGCGACGAAGTTCGTCACGTCATATGTATAGGTACTTTGCAGCGGAGCGAGATAATTTGGGATAAGGCTGCCGGTCTGGGGCGTTCCGGATCCCGGGGCATAGAGCGGCTGTCCGACCTGGTTATGGAGGTCCGTCACGTAGATACCCACGGAGGGCGGCAACGTCCAGGTGGTACTAAAGCTTCCTGCCAGCGGGACGATAGTCAATTGGGCGCGCAGGAGACCGATATAGTCCGGTCGCTGGGATATGGCATTCAAAAAGGGGAAGGTCAATTTGGTTGTAAGCCCCAGCATATTGTCCACATAGGAGGCATGGCCCGTCATGGACGACGGGGTGGCCGGCGGTGGCTGGGTGATGTTGACCGGGGTTATGAGGTTGGCGATTGGACTGCCGGCCCGGTCGTTGGTGATATAGTTCCATTGCGCAGGTCTGGTGTACAGCGTGAAGTCGATGCTTTTGGTAACTGCTGCTCCGTTGACGTTCTCGCGGTAGTAAACGCGCATGAGGCAGCTATCGAAGAAGCCATACATGGTGCCGCCGGGTTCCCCGGCCCCCGGGGTGATGCAAAGCCCTTTGAACCAGTTGAGGAAGTTCGTGAGGTTGGTGAGGGTGTCTGACTTGTTGTACGCCATATTATACAGCTCCTGGCCGAGGGCGTCGTCCATCTTGATCTTGACGGTATCGCCGGAGTTCTGGCTGGTATAGGGAAGGTTGGGGGCGATGGAAACCGTGGTAGATCCTAACGACGGCCCGATCGGAAGATAATTGTTGCTGAACCAGGCAAACTGGTTTGGGAGGTTGAGCTGGTACAGGGAGTCTATGACCTGGTGGACCTCAAAGGTCTGGGGCAAGGTGGTATCGCCATAGAAGGGGTTGGATTTGCGGAAAAAGATCGCCATGCCGATGGAATCGTAGAAATCGCGGATCGGGTCGAGCGCCGGAAGGGAAACCGGCGGTTTGACTTGCAGGTAAGCCTCGGAGGTGACCTGGCCCATATAGGCGTCGTTATAGGTGCCTACCTGCATGTAGCCGGTGCCGGAGGAGCTTACGGAATCCACATAGACAGTGGAGAGCAAGACAGTGCTGGAATCGACAACGACGATATTGGCACTGCCGTTATCCGAGACGTTGGTCAGTCCGAACTGGCCAAGGTTTGGCTGTTTTTCACAGCTGGTCAGAAAGGATAACGCGATAAGGAAGGAAGAAATTAAAAGCAGTTCTTTTCGCAGGTAATGATAGATGATAGTCATGCTGGTTTGGTACTCTCCCAGGCTAATTTTTGCAATATTAGGGGGCTGGTTTGTTACTATTTTGTTAGTATGTATTAATGGGCATAAAAAAACGACTAATCTTGGCTTTTTATATACAAATGTAATTAACTTTGGGCCCGCTTTTCCAGCGGTCAACGGGGGGTGAAACACCTTGTTAACCGTTAAATCTCAGCGGGATACATGGCGTTTCCCGGGGCGGTGTCCGCTTCTCAGGGAATGAACCGGGATGGATTAGGGATTTCGTATATGAAATTACGGATATTATCTAGTAAATAAGGCAGATAATACATTTTAACGAATTTTCTATGGTGACTTCAAATATTTTAGCGAAAAATTAAACAAAAAATATGAAGCGAATCAACATTACTTTGTTCGCAATAATGTTAGTGGCTATCTGTTTTTCCTGCACCCATACTAACTTAAGCTATACCCAGAGCGGCAACTGGGTAAGCCGTGCTAACTTCTCGGGCGTGGCGACGGGCGAAGGCGCGTCCTTTGTCCTTAATAATGAAGCCTATGTCGGGACCGGGATCAATCCGCTGACTCCCAATGTCAAGCTCACGACCATGTATAAATATACTTCCGCGAAGATCTACTCGACGCCATATGGGTATGACAGCGCGTATGGTTCCTGGACGCAGGTCACGGACTTTCCCGGGCAGGGGCGGAGCAATGCGGTTGGCTTTTCCATTGGAGGGACAACCGGATACCTGGGTGGTGGGTTGGCCAATGACGGGTTTACGCCCTTAAATGACTATTATTCCTACACGGAAGGCGGGGGCTGGACCCAGATCAACTCGCTGGTGGATCAGAATGGCAACAGTCATCCGCGTTACGATGCGGTTGCCTTTAGTTTCGATACCACGGCATATGTGTTGACCGGAACGGACAACTACAACTATTTCAATGATATTTACCGGTATAGCCCAACGACGAATACCTGGATCGCGTTGCCGGCGATGCCGGGCTCCAAGCGTTCGGGTGCCATCAGCTGGGTATATAACGAACAGGGGTTATCTGGTGACGGGTTATACCAACGGGTCCAAATGGTCCAGCGGCACGCAGTGTTACGATTTCTGGTATTTCACACCCGGCGAGCGATACGGCCACGACCAGCTGGACCCGGCTGCATGATATTTTCAATACGAATGCGGCAACTTTTGATGATGGGTATACCAATATCGTCCGGGTGCATGGGGTAGGCTTTATCGAGCTCGCAACGCCGATCGGGGATAAGGGATATGTCACGCTGGGTGCGTTGAACAGCAGCGATGTGACGTTCACCTGGGAATATGATTTTGCCACCGATCTGTGGACGGAGAAGACGCCTTATGAGGGCAATGCCAGGACGGGTGCGGTTGGATTTACGCTGAACGGCGCTAATGGACCGCTACAAAGAGGTTTTGTCGCTACGGGGCTGAACCAGGGGTCGACGGCGGCGCTTCTCGGATTGTGAAGAATTCTTCCCGCAACAGGTGTATAACCAATATGACTAAGACGCAGGGCTTTTTTCCGGAAGTGGGGGCTTTCCGTGGCGTTGTTGGCGGCAATCATCGTCTGTGTGTGGATCGGGATCTACCGGCGGATCGCAGTGGAAAAAGGAGCATGTCATGGTGGAACTGAAGGCTATTCAGACGCCGCTGGGTTGGGGTTACGATATTCTGACGAACGGGCATCCGTACATTCATCAGGACCGCATTCCGGATATCAGGGGGCAGCATGGTTTTCAATCAAAGGAGGAGGCGCTGGCGGTGGGGCAGAAAGTATATGACCGGCTTGTGGCGAATCAGATTCCGATCGTCAGTATTGAAGAGATGCGTCAGCTGCATGTCCGGCTTCCGGAGGATTCCACGGATACAAATCATCTTATCAAGAAATAGGTATGAAGACGAATTAATTATACATTGTTTGTGCTGTTGGCTGGTAAGCATTGTGTTCAGCTGTACCAGCACCAACCTGAACTATACGCAAAACGGGAACTGGGCCGGCCGAACGACGTTTGGTGGCGGCAATGGGATCGGCGTCGGGTATGCGGCGTCTTTTGTGATCGGCAATATCGCTTATGTTGGCACTGGAGTAAATCCGCAATTCCCGGCTCAAAAACTGCAGGCGATGTGGATGTATACGCCGGGGACGATTGCCCCGAAGGTGTCCGGGCGGGGTAGACAGTCCGGCTGCGCAGGGTGTTTGGACGGCGATCGCCAATTTCCCCGGTCTTCCCCGCAGCAATGCGATCGGTTTCGCGGCTGCAGGGCAGGGTTATATCGGAACTGGGCTTGCCAATGACGGGGTGACGATCTATTCCGACTTCTGGGCGTACAATCCGGGTGCAGGGACATGGACGGAGGTGGATTCGATCTCCGATGCGAACGGGAACTATCCGCGATATGATGCGGCGTCGTTCAGCTTCGATTCGGTAGGATATGTTCTGACCGGGACGGATGGGTTCAACTATTTCGGGGATGTCTGGAAGTTCAGCCCGGCCACGGGGCAGTGGACAAGCAACTGGGTTTCCCGGGTAATAACCGTTCAGGGGCGGTAACGTTCATATACCAGGGACAGGGGTATATCGTAACCGGGCATACGCCGAACTCCAAGTGGGCGAACGGCAACCTGGCATATGATTTCTGGCGGTTCAATCCCAATTCGACGAACGTGGACATCACGTGGATCCGGCTGCGGGATATCTATAACACCAGCCCCGGGACTTACGATGACGGCTATTCGAATATTATCCGGACCAATGGCGCCGGCTTTTGTGATACTAGGTACCCAGGGCGGTGATAAGGGGTATATTACCTGTGGCGCCAACAGCATCTACCGATATCAATTTCACGTGGGAGTATGATTTTCTTACGGATACCTGGGAGGAAAAAGCACCTTTCAAGGGGACGGACCGGACGGGGGCGGTGGGTTTGACGGTGCAGAACAGGGGATTTGTGACGTGCGGGCTGAATGCGGGTGCGCAGGCGGCTTATACGGATTGTTATGAGTTCTTCCCGAACATGGTGTATAACCCGTATGATTAATGGATCATCGTAAGAAATATTGACAGACTGGCCCCTGACGGGGCCAGTTTCGTTAGATGCCTTGTAAGGAACTGGCTTTGGATATAATCGACGACGTCGACGAGGTTGCCGGTATCCTGGTAGACTTTTAGCTGGCGGTCGGCGCCGGTGCCTGTCTCGAGCATTTTGGTGGCGAAATGGGCTGCCTGGCGGCTGTCGAGGGGATCGACGACATCGTCGACAAAGTCGAGCAGTTCGTAGATCAGTACGCGGGTATTGACTTCTTCTTCTTTTCCAAAGTCGATCAGATGGCCGTCGATGCCATAGCGGCTGGCCCGCCATTTGTTCTCGTTGATCAGGGCGCGGGAATATTGGATATAATTCATATTCTGGGAGCGCAGTTTATAGATCTTTGCGCAAATGGCCTGGAAGAGGGCGGCGATGCAGATGGTCTCGTCGACGGTCATCGGCACGTCGCAGATCCGGAATTCCACGGTATTGAAGAAAGGGTGGACGCGAAGGTCCCACCAGATCTTTTTGGCGTTGTCGATGCAGTTGGTCTTGACCAGCAGCTTGACAAAATTGTCATAAGCTTCGATGCTTTCGAAATATTCCGGGATGCCGGTGCGTGGGAAATTTATCGAAGACCTTGGTCCGGTAGGATTTGTAGCCGGTCTGCTGCCTTCCCAGAAGGGGGAGTTGGTGCTCAGGGCATAGATATGGGGAAGAAAGTAGCGGGTTGAGTTGGCGATATGGTTGGCCATTTCGCGGCTTTCCATGCCGACATGGACGTGGAGACCAAAGATTAGGTTGCTGCGGGCGGCTTCCTGCAGTTCGTTGACGATCTCGTTATAACGGGCATGATCGGTGATCAGTTGGCTTTCCCAATGGCTGAAGGGATGGGTGCCGGAGGCGCCGACCCGCAGGCCGATATCGCCGGCGATCTGGGAAATCGTTTTGCGCAGGGTGGAGAATCCTTGCGGGCTTCGTCGATATCCCGGCAGATATCCGTTCCTACTTCGACGACGGCCTGGTGCATTTCGGCCTTGACCTTGTCTTTGATCATTTTCTGCCCTTCGCTGACGATTTTTGTTCATGGCTTTTCAGTTCCCGGCTTTGGGGTCGATGACCATGTATTCTTCTTCGATCCCAGGGTAAAGTTGCTGTAATTGATATCGGCCATGTGGTTGAATTTAGTATTGGGTGTCCTACGGAGTGATGCTTTTTCTGAGGTATTCGCCCCAGGTGAGGTTGTCTTTGCCTTCCTGGTGGGCGATGCGCGCTCGATGGCGTATTCGGCGGCGGCTTCCACCACCCAGTTGAAGTTGTCTTCACCTACGCTGCCCTTTTCGGCGTCGGGGGCCGGGTTGCAGAAGTCGATCGCATAGGGGATGCCGTCGCGGACGGCGAGCTCGACGGTATTGAAGTCATAGCCGAGGAGGTGGTTGATGCGCAGCACGATCTCTTCCATTTCCTGCAATCTGTTCGGCGGTAGGGCTTAAAGTCTGCCTGGTAGCGGAGGTGGTGGGGGTTACGCGGTTCATAGGACATGATACGGACATATTTGCCGCCGATGCAATAGCAGCGGTAGTATTCAGTGAAGACGATCTCTTCCTGTAGCAGCATGACGAGCTGACCGGTCTCTGCGTGCTTCTGATAGAACTCCTCCGCATGGTGGAGCTTGTAGACATTCTTCCAGCCACCGCCGGCGAAAGGTTTCATATAGGCGGGGAAGCCGACATAGTTAAAGATGCCATGCCAGTCCAGGGGGTAGGCGAGGTTGGAAAAGGATTGGTCGCTGGTGTCGGGCGGGAGGTCGCGGCTGGGGAGAAGGACTGTTTTGGGAACTGGGATGCCGTTGCGGACGGCCAGGCAGTTGTTGAAGAATTTCTCATCGGCGCTCCACCAGAACGGGTTATTGATGACGGCGGTCCCGGTAAGGGCGGCATTTTTCAGATAGGCCCGATAGAAAGGTACGTCCTGTGAGATGCGGTCGATGATGACGGCGTAATGGTCCGATTCTCCCTGGACCACCTTGTCGATGCGGACGGGTTCGGCGGTGATGCCGGCGATGTTCCGGCGGTTGACGGCTTCGATAAAGGCCATGGGAAAGCTGCGTTCCTTGCCGAATAGGATGCCTATCTTTTTGGGGCTGCTCATATAAGTTTGAGTGTTGTGGTTGGTTGGTTGATGTCAGAGTTCAGGGCAGCATGGACAGGTAATACGGGAACATTTCTTTCCAGACCGGCCAGTCGTGGTCACGGTCTGCGCGGATATCGAGCTGATGGTGGATGCCTTTGGACAGGAGCAGCCGGCTCATGGCTTCGTTCTGGCCGCGGCAGATGTCGCGGTCGGCGGTCCCCAGCACGATCATCATGTTCCAGAGCGCGGGGTCGGTATCATCGGGTAGAAAATCAACCGGGTTGTTAAAATAGACGTTGTCGTCATAATAGCCGTCGGTAAAGGAGCGGATATCGAAGACCCCGCTCATGGAGAAGCAATGAGAGGTGAAGGCGGGGTGACGGAAGGCGAAGTTGGCTGCGTGGTATCCGCCAAAGCTGCAGCCGGCGACGGCTATGCGGGTGCGGCCGGTTTCGCGGACGGCCCGGGATACGATCTCGTCCAGGATGAGCCGGTCATAGAGGGTCTGGTT
Organism: uncultured Chitinophagaceae bacterium; assembly: GCA_963846405.1. Lineage (GTDB taxonomy): Bacteria > Bacteroidota > Bacteroidia > Chitinophagales > Chitinophagaceae > Puia. The sequence continues at coordinate 26,749 of CAWJVU010000007.1, forward strand.
CCGGGCGCGGTCGGCCGGGGGGATCGACTTGTTGTACCAGCTGTAGGCGTCGAGGCTATCGGGGCAATAGATCTTTACTTTTCCGTTTTCGAGGAACCAGCGGGCGGTTTCGATGAGGCCCATGTCTTTATTTTGGTAATAGGAGCCTTTGGAGGTTGGGAAGAGGATCAGGGGGTAACCGGCATGACCGAATACGAGCATTTCGAAATCCCGGTTGATGACCGGGGAGTACCATTTATGATATTCTTCGCTCAAATCCATAGTATCTGGCACGCTTTGGGATGCAGGTGTAACCAAACCTACTGAAAAAAAGTCACCTGACAATGGGGGGAGAATTTTTCGCTATTTTTGGCGCTATGCCGATCCAATAAGAATGATTCTACGAAGATTTTACAGGAAAGTATGGAGTTGGAATCGCTGTATCTGGAGAGGACGGTGATGGTGGATTTCTATCTGGCGGTGGCGGAGAGGTAGGTTGGCGGAGTAGCGGGACTGCGGGTGGGGCCGGAGACGAGCTTGTTGTTGATCAATGACGGGCAGGAGCTGGGCCGGCTGGGGTTGGCGGGTATCCTGGAGGAGCTGGATCGCCGGGGATGCTCGACCCGTTGTTGTGTGTAGGTATTCATGCGGGGGATGCCCGGAAGATGGAATATGGGACGGCCGGCCGGCCGGACTACCAGGGCTGGGGCCAATCGGCGGAGGCCTATAGCCGGTTTGTGCTGGAGGAGCTGCATCCCGGCGATCCGGATGCGGATTTGGGGTCCGGTCTTTCAAGGAAAAGGCATTTGCGGGTTTTTCGCTGGGGGCGTTGAGTGCGATGGATATCGTCTGGCATCATCCGCAGGAGTTTGCGCGGTGCCGGGCTTTTTTCCGGCAGCTTCTGGTGGCGGACGAAGGATAAGAGCGATCCCGCCTATGATGAGAGACGGGACAGGATCATGCATGATGAGGTGCGAAAGGGGGGGTATTATCCCTGGCTGAAATTCTTTTTCGAATGCGGGACGGAGGATGAGCAGGAGGACCGCAATCACAATGGGGTCATCGATTCGATCGACGATACGCAGGATCTGATAGGGGAGTTGGTGCGGAAGGGGTATGATGCGGAGACGGGAATCCGGTATCTGGAGATCGAGGGGGGGAGGCATGAGGTGGGACCTGGGCGAAGGCGATGCCGGAGTTCTTGCTGTGGGGATGGGGGAAATAGAGGGGAGAAGCCGGGTCGGGGAACCGGAGGAAGTTATGCGGATGGGGAACCGGACAAGATAAAAAAACCCGGCTCGATTGAGCCGGGTTTCTATTTGGAGCGGGTCTGCCCGGTTGAACGGACCTGCCTAATTGAATTCGTAACGGACTCCGAACTGGGCCTGCCAGCGGGAGCTCTGACTGGTGCTGGGCGAGAAGTTGTTCGATAGCGGGACCTGGTTGGTCGGATCGTAGTAAGGGAAAGAGATGAGCGGTGTCTTGCCGTCGGCCGCGAATCCTTCGACTTTCAGGAAGTCATCGATGTTGTACTGTTTGTAGACACCCCAGTTCCTGCTGATAAAGTTGCCCAAATTGAACATATCCATGGTGAAGCGACAGGGTATGGCGTTGCCTGTTCTCGTCTTTACCCGTGTAAAAGAAGATGTCTTCACCAACGTGGAGGTCCATCACCTTGAAGAAAGGCTCGATGACCGAGTTTGCCTGCGCGTACTGGCCGCGGTGGTGGTACAGGTAGTGATCTGCGGTGATGAAATCACTCAGCTGTGTCCAGATCTGGGCGGCGGTGCGGGGATCGGCCGCCGTACCTGTCGTTACGCCCTGGTGGGTGGTAGCGTTATAGGAACCAGCATCGATCAGGTTGATATCGGCGGCGTTTTTCGGAATATAGATCAGGCTGGTGAAATTGGTGCCTTGACCCTGAAGGTCTCCGTTATACATATAGGAGGTAACGCCGGATGGGGCGGCTTCCCAGGTAGCTCCGATGATTGTGGCGAAGTGCTTGCCATATTCCGTGCGCCAGTTCGCGTAAGCGATAACGCGGTGCGGCTGATACCAGCTGGGGTGAGCCAATGTCGGAGCGTTAGGATCGGTATTGGCGACCGGCCTTGAATCCCACAGGGAGAGGGCGGTACTGCCATTCTCCATAATTGACTTGGTCTGGTTGTAGATATAAGCTGCACCGACATTCAGGTTGCGAATAGTCTTCTGGATGCGGAAGGTTGCCTGGTATGAAAAACCCTTGTTGCTATTGCCCAGCCAGGATAACGCTGGACAGATTGGGATTCGTCAGACTGGCAGTCGGAGAGCCGACGTAATAGGAGTTACTGGTGTTATACGCGGCGGCAGCAGAATAGCTTGTGTTGTACCGGAGGCGCTGATCACCGCCGTTATTGATGGCAAAGGCATTGCTTTCGTTCAGATTCAAGTTGGCCATATAGGTCGCATTGATATCTTTCGAGTAGGTGAATTCGCCTGTGATCACCCAGTTATCACCCAGTTTCTTGTCGATGCCGATGCTGGTCCGCAGTTTGGTCGGGTATTTGAAATTCTTCGATACTACGTCGACGCCATAACCGGTAGGTGTTGAAGTCTGTGAAAGTCCCGAAGTCGTCAGATAATTGTTAAGGCCTGCCTGGCCAGTTGCGAAGAAAGGTACGTTCTTCTCCTGGGCAGTGCCAAGCTGGACTCCGTTGGTGGAGGCCTGGTTCTCGACCCACACGAAGGGGGGAGCTCCTTCAAAGATACCTGCGCCGCCGCGGATCTGCAGGGACCTGTCACCCATGACGTCCCAGTTAAAGCCGACGCGGGGGGAGACGACGAGGAAGCCGTTCGGTGCGCTGCCGGTTGTAGTAGTGTGCGCCATTCGCAAAGGTCAGCGCATCGAAATTGGGGTTGTCGGTAAACTTGTTCTGGTAGGTGGTGTAATCGAGGCGGATGCCGTAGATCAGCGTAAAGGTCGGCGTTGCGCGCCATTTGTCCTGTGCAAAGAGGCTCAGGTTGGTAGCCCCCGCGTAGGCCCAGGGGAAGGCGCCGCCTTTCAGCGTGGAATATTCCTGGTTGTAGTGAGCGGCGGTCCCGCCGTCCAGGAAGGCATCCAGTGAAGCGAACTGATAGACGCCGTTGAAGCCGGGGGCAAAAGCATTCTGGTATTTCTTATAACTGTTCTGCGTACCGAATTCTAATCTCATGGGAGCCCTTGTAAAAGTTATAAATATCGGTCAACTGGTAGGAATCCATGAACAACTTGTTGTTATAGGTAAAGGGCTCGTAGCCGAAGGTGGTATAGATATTCCCGTTGTTGAGGATATCCACCAGCGGGAAGTCGGATGACCCCGAATGCGGTGTGCGGAAGTCCCTTTCGCGCGTATAGCCGAGCTGCAGCTTGTTGGAGGCCTTATTTCCGAAGCGCGTATTTAGTTCGAGGAGATAGACATTGAGGTCATTGTTGATGCGATAGCCGCTGCCTTCAAAAGGCATGGAAAAGGTGCCGGGCTGGCCGCCGCTGGTGAGACCCGAACCTACAGCACGGCTGGTGCTGGCGAACTGGTCGGCGTAGGATTTCAGGTAGTTGTATTTTAAGGTAAGCACGTTGGCCGGGTTGACGTTCCAGTCCAGCCGGGCGTTGACCTTATAGCTATTGGTATTGAAGGAATAACCCTGGAAGGCGCCGGGGTTATAATTGTATGTGGTCTTGAGAAAGCTGGCCAGGGCATTCAGCGTATCGGCGTTGGCCTGGGAGACGTTGGGTCCGGGAGGATTGGAGGCGTTGGAGGCGGTATAGCCGGTGGCGGGGGCGGTTTGGATGTCTTCTTCGGCATTGACAAAGAAGAACAGTTTGTCATGGATAAATGCGCCGCCCAAGGATGCGCCGGTAGCATGGTATTTGAAAGGAGTTTTTGCGACGCCATAATCGTCGGCGCTATAACCCTGGGTGCCTGGTTCTTCCAATAGTCATAGATGGTACCGCGGAATTTGTTGGTTCCCTGACGCGTGACGGAGTTGACCAGGCGCCGGTGAAATTGCCTTGCCTGACGTCATAAGGCGAGACCTGGACCTGGATCTGGTCGATGGCGTCCAGCGCGATGGGCTGGGCGTTGGCCTGGCCGCCAAGGGTGCTGGAGAGGCCGAAAGAGTTGTTGAAGTCGGCTCCGTCCACGGTGATATTGTTCATGCCCGGGTTGGCGCCGCCGAAGCTAAGACCGCTGGAAGACGGCTCCAGCCGGGTAAAATCCTGGAGCGAGCGGCTGATCGTCGGCAGCTGGTCGATCTGGGCCCGGCTGATCAATTGCTGGGCGCCGGTGTGGGCATTGTTGAAGATGTTGTTCTGGCGGGCTGCGGAAACGACGGTGGCCTCGAGCTCTTTTGCTTCGGGGATCAGCGTAAAGTCGCCGGTAAAGTCCTGACCGAGAACCAGGAAGATGTTCTCTTGTTTTTCTGTTTTGAAGCCGACATAGGTGACGGTCAGTGTATAGGGCCCGCCGACCCGGAGACCGGGAAGGTTATAGCGGCCGTCTTTACGGGTTGTCGTGGTGTACTTGGTGCCCGTCGGGGTGTGAAGGGCGACCACCGTGGCGCCCGCCAGTCCGGCTTTTGCATCGGTGACAACCGTTCCCTGGATCTGGGAGGTCGTCTCCTGCGCAGAAAGAATAGAGAACGGAGAGGATGGTGATTGCTGATAATAGCAGTCGTTTTATCATATAAAGTGGTTTTGCAGTTTATGTCGGTATTTTTTGCGGCTGCAAAGAAACTGACAATCCGGGTCTGAACGAGTTCTGGTACTATTAAGAAATTATTAACAGATGGCAGCAGGGGACAAATGTATCAGAAATATGAATTATAACATAAATGTCCCCAGAGGATTTGGCAGAAAAGGACCATTTTTCCAAAAATAAGTAGAAATTAAATTGGTTTTTAATAGAATGGATGGCTTATGGCTGAAAAACGTTAAAAGAAAGCCGAATTGGGAGATTTGCTGCATCAAAACATTTTATTAATATTCGGCTGATGGTTCCCTAATATTGGCCGGGTGATGGGGAGGCATCCGGGATTAACTTTCCCGCGTTTAAATTGTTAATTTTGATGTGGCGGGCGGAACTCGGTTCACCCCGAACGGACAGACGTTAATGCTAAATCTATTTGCATGTTATCGAGTATAGAGAGTGCTATTGAGGATATCAAGCTAGGGAAAGCTGGTGATCGTCGTCGATGACGAGGACCGGGAAAATGAGGGAGATTTCATCACGGCGGCGCGGAAGGTGACTCCGGAAACGATCAATTTCATGAGCAAGTATGGGCGGGGGCTGATCTGTGCCCCGCTGGTGGAGGAGCGGTGTGACGAATTGGGTCTGGAGCTGATGGTCAATAACAATACGGCTTTACATGAAACGCCGTTCACGGTTTCGGTGGATCTGCTGGGGCATGGGTGTACGACGGGGATCTCGGCGCATGACCGGGCCAGAACGGTGCAGGCCTTGATCGATCCGGCTACGCGGCCGGAGGATCTGGGGCGGCCGGGGCATATCTTTCCGCTGCGGGCCAAACGAGGGGGGGTACTGCGGCGTGCGGGGCATACGGAGGCGACGATCGATCTGGCGCGGCTGGCGGGATATGAGCCGGCAGGGGTGCTGGTGGAGATCATGAACGAGGATGGAACGATGGCCAGGATGCCGCAATTGGTGGAGATCGCGGCGCGTACGGACTGAAAATCATTTCGATCAAGGACCTGATCGAGTTCCGACTGAAGACGGATTCGCTGATCGAGGAGATCGTGCGGGTGGATATGCCGACAAAATATGGTCATTTCAAGCTGATCGCCTTTAAGGAAAAGAATACCAATAATGAGCATCTGGCGCTGATCAAGGGGGAATGGAAGCCGGATGAGCCGGTGCTTGGTGCGGGTGCATTCGTCCTGCTTCACGGGAGATATCCTGGGTTCGTTCCGTTGCGATTGCGGCGAGCAGCTGCATGAGGCGATGCGGATGGTGGAGGCGGAAGGGCAGGGGGTCATTTTATATATGAACCAGGAAGGCCGGGGTATCGGGCTTGTGAATAAGCTTCGGGCATACAAGCTGCAGGAGGAGGGAATGGATACGGTGGAGGCGAATCTGCATCTGGGCTTCCCGATGGACAAGCGGGATTACGGGGTAGGGGCGCAGATCCTCCGGTATCTGGGGATCAGCAAGCTGCGGCTGATCAGCAAACAATCCGCGGAAGCGGGCGGGTTTGCTGGGGTATGGGCTGGAGATCGTCGAGTCGGTGCCGATTGAGATCAGGCCGAACCCGCACAATGAACGATATCTGGAGACCAAGCGGGATAAGCTGGGGCATGAGATACTAAAAAAAGTAACCGAAGGTTAGGAACGAGGAGAAACGAGGGACGAAGTTTCGACGAAGTTCGGAAGGTTAGGAACGAGGAGTGGCGGAGTTTACGAACGCCACGAGCGAGGAGGAGCGAGGAAGGAAGCTCCGACGAAGGTCTAGGGACGAAGTTTCGACGAAGTTCGGAGCGAAGTTTGGGCTAATTGCCGGTCACGGCGTCTTTGGCCGTCGGTGGAAGCGGCTGTTTGGGGATCTTTTTCTTCTTCTTCTTTTTAAATAGTTCGTCGATGCGGTCGAAGTCCCGGCGGTAGGAGATGCTGCTGCCGGAGCTGTTGAGCGTATGGTTACCGCCTGTGAGATAGTTCTATGAGTTGCGATAAAAGAGGGTGAGTGACACGCGGCCGTCCGCGGTAATCTTGTAGCTGGCATTAATATCGGGCAGGAATTCGAAGGCGGCAGCCTGTTGCTGTTGGGCGGTCATGCCGAAGTCGAGGGCGCTGCCGACGGTGAGCGTCAGCTTTTCGTTAAACATGCTTTTCCCCACGGAAAAATCCAGATTGGTTCGGTCATAGGTCAAATTGGTAGGACTGTTGGTGAGCAGTACGTTGGTGCCGTTATATACGGAGGGATTGAAGTTGACCTGAAGGCTGTTGTCCTTGAAGACCCGTTGCAGTACGCGACGAGACTTGTTTACGAAAGCCATTGGAGATGATGCCGGAGATGCTGTTGACGACGACGTTGGCGCCTGCCTGTGTCGGATCGAAAGTCGTGGTGCTGTTGGAAAGGGGGACAAAGCTGTTGAGGACGACGAGACAGGAAACCTGTTTGTTGAGTTCGTTGGGGTCGCTCTCGATCTTTTGAATCAGGGAGAGCGCATCCTGGTCATTCTTTAGCGGGCTGTTGTCCGGGAGATCGATCTTAAAGGTGATGGTGGGCGACACCAGCTTGATTCTTTAGCGTTGCGGTTACGAGGATATCGCCGCGATAGTGGAGGACGTTCACGCTGGAGATGAACACGCCTGCGCCACCGGCGGCGGTGATGCCGAGGTCGCTGAACTGGACGTTTTGGGCCGTATAGACCGCCTGGATGCCGATGGTGGCGTCATAGGGGTTGCCGGTCCACTGGATAAAGTTGCCAACGCCTTCTTTGAGGACAAAGGGTTTGTGAATAAAGGATTGGAAGGTGAAATTATAACTGCCGCGGTCGATCTCATACCTGCCATTGAGGGTTAGGTCTTGCGTGGTGCCGATCGTCATGACGAGGTTACCGCGGCCATTTGTCTTGATAACATCGCCGCTGAGGGGATCAAGGATCATGTAGATATTGGCGTAGTTGTTGGCATCAACGTTGAGGGTCACGAACAGGTTGCTGCTCTTTTTATCGGGCGTTTGTTTCCTGATCTCCGTTCCATATACTTTCCATTGCAGGAAGTCGGCTTCGCCGCTTTCCCGGGTGACGGAGGGCGGGAGATAAATATTGGAGCTGTCGGTTGGCGCGCCCTTTGATATCCATCCGGATATTGTTCTCCGGTCCGGTGAGGGTGATCCTGGCTTTGCCGATGACGTTCCCGAAGAACTGGTTGTTATCGGTGGCTTTGGTGTCGAGCAGCAGGAGGCGGTTGGTATTGAGCTCGAAGTCGAAGCCCAGGTCGTCAAAGGCATGGTGGAACAGGCGCCCCCGCAGCAGGTCGGCGGTACGCCCCTTAAGCGATCTTTTGCCTGGAAGGTCCCGAAGTCGATCGTGTCCTTTTTGAACTGGATAGTTGCGGTGGGGATCTTGTAGGTACATTGCGTATAAGCGACTTTGAGGCTGGTGTTGCGCAGGTTGACAGTCCCGAGGTAGAGCAGGTGCGATGCGGGGCCGACGATGTGGAGCTTTCCGCTGGCATTGCCGGTCAGGTTGGTGAAGACGCCGCCGAGATATTTCTCCAGAAGGTCGATCTTCACATCGGCGACATCGGCGTTGATGTCGATGGGTGGCCCGCTCAGGCTATCCCTGGTGTGGATGACCGCCTGGGCGTCTAAATGATAGTTGAGGTTATCGGAGTGTGCGGTTGCGTGGACCAGACCGGCGGATGCGCTGTAATCGGCGGCAAGGTCGATTTTCCCGATGGAGTCGTTGGCGAAGCGGAACTGATCGGCGGTTCCCCTGAACGTGGCGCCAGGCTGACCAAAGGGATTGGTGATATCAGCGTTGCCCGTGAGCAATCCTTCCAGGCGTTCGGCCTTTTCAACGAAAGGCGTGAAGTCCCCGATATTGACTTTCTTCAGATCCATGTGGATATCGTTCCAGTTACCGACATTGGAGGGATGCGTGGTTAGCTGGACCTGTTGGTCACCGTTATGGACGCTGAAGTTGTCCGCCGAAAAGATATTGTGATTGAAGGTCAGTACGCCGTCCCGGTCGATTGTCCAGGTCTTGCTGTTGATATCGAAGGTAGATGGGTTGAAGGTAACTTGAACGCCGGTCGGGAGGGTCTCGACGCGGGCGGAGATATTGGCTGAATTGAGTGTTTGACTGGCGCTGGTCGTAAGCAGTACGGCAGACCGGTCGTTTGCCGAGTGGAGCAGGAGATGCGTGCCCGGGAAGTGGAGGCTGTCGTTGAGGGTCACATCGCCGATCGTTGTCTCCATAGACAGGCTGTCGTAACTTCCTCTTCCTTTCAACGTAAGGTTATCGAACCCGATATGCCGGTAACTGAAGGAAGGAAGGTCCACGTTGAGGTCGAGAAGGTTATTCCGGGTATCGATACGGCCGCTGAGGCCGGCGTTGTTAAAGCCCGAGAGGTGGGTACTGAACAGGTCGACATAGGCTTCGAATTTTTTGGTGGTGATGACGAAGCTGAAATTCTGATTTGCCGGGACGGATTTGGCCGGTTTGATATAGCTGGGGTAGTATTTATTAAGGAAGGTTTGGAAGGAAGCGGGGAGATCTTTGATGGAGAATTCGCCGACGATAGCGCCGTCGAATTCGTTGCTCACGATGGTGATGGTCTTGTTGTTGTCGACGACGCTGGATTCGAGGTCGAGGGAGTCGAAGGAAACACGTTCCCCGTTCTTATAGACAGATGCATCATAGATACTGGCGGTTCCGAGGAAGTTGTCGATATCGTCGCCGGTGAAATTGCATTTGAATTTGCCGTTGAATTCGACCTTTTTTCCCACAAAGTTGAGCCGGTTAAGGTCGGCCTTTCTTACTTCCGCCTGGAAGTTGAATCTTGGCTGGACGCCCGTAAAATCAATAAGACCGTTGAGGTGTGCGGCGAGGTTGGGGTCATCGGCGAGCAATTCTCCGTTGAACTTCTTTTTCGCAACAGCGCCGTTGACCAGAATATTCTGATAGGTATAGTTGTTGAATTCAAGGCTGCTGATCGTTCCATCGAGCGTTGCGTTAAGGGTAGCGGAATTCAGCCCCGACCCGTCGATCTTTCCCTTGAAGGCGATGCGGCCCAGATCGTCGTTGTCCAGGAAGCGGCCGAGGTAGAAGCTGTCGGTGCCGATGGTTCCGGTATAGACAGCGGGGCCTTCGGCGGGGACTTTCATATTCAGGTTGGTTACCAGGGAACCGAGGTTGGTCTCGACGGTGCCTTTTGTAATAAAATCGTGGATCGTGCCGGTGAAGTCTCCTTTGAACCGGAGATATTGGATCTGGTCGATGCGGGGCTGCTGGATGGTCTTGATCTCGGGGAAGAGGGAGGCCAGGTCGTTATAGGTTGTCCTGAAGTCATTGGATTTAAATTCAATGAGGGTCCGGTTGATATCGGGCAACCCTTTTAGGTGGATCTCGCCGTCGAGGGAAGTATTGCGACCGGCAGTTAGTTGGACATGATGTCCGCGGAGGTCGGCGACCGATCCCTGAAAGTCGCCGGTGACTTTGATGTGTTTGTTCCAATCGATCAATTCGGGTGCGAACCAGGAAATGTCGTCGCTGTCGATGTCGGCGTCGGTGAAATGTGCGTCCATCCGGATGCGGGTAGGAAAATCGTCCATGTCGTCGAGGGACCGGAAGCGCATGGCGAAGAAGTTTCGGAGATGGCTATGGTTGGTTTGGAGGTCGAGACGGGCGAATTCCATGGCTTCGGGGAACCACTTGATGCGGGCATCGAGTTTCTTTATTTCGAGGCCGCAACGTTCCCTGGTACTTAGCAGGAGATGGGCAGTCAGGGTATCGCGGTTGAGCCGCAGATCGGTGAAGCTGCTGTTGACCGCGTAGAACCAGATATGGTTGCCGTCGAAATATTTATTAATGGTGGTATCGGCGGGTTTCTCGTGGCGGAAGGACCCGTCCCTGATGGTGACCTTGCCAGCCGTCAGGTCCCAACCGCCGGGATTGAGACGCAGGTGCTGCGGATCATTGAGGGGGGCGGTGGTATCATCCGGGGGCGGCGGTCGAAGGCCTTTATAGTTGGTGAGCGTGAAATAGGGCTGGGTGAAAGTCAAGGTTCGGATGCGGGCGACCTTGTCGGAAAAACTGATCGTGTCGGCGCTGAGGGCCATAACGCGAAGCTGCAGGTCCATATCTTCCCCGCGCCAGGCGTCGTGTTTCCGGAGGTGGATACGGGAGAGCTCAATTTCTTTCAGGTCCAGCTGGATGCCGCGGGTTGTATCCTTCGCGGCGGCGCCGCGGGGGGCACCCGAAAAATAGTCGAGGAGGAACTTGTAATTCCATACCGAGTTGGTCTGGCGCTGGATGTGGATGTATGCGTCCTCGAGCCCGATATACTGTAGTTGGGCGCGATCTTTAAAGAACCACCAATCTGTGATATTGACCTTGACGGTTCCTGCGTAAAGAAGGGTATCGCAGTTCATGTCCAAAATGAGGGCGTCATTGAGGAGCATCTTGTTAAAAAGAGAAAAGTTGACGCTTCGAATGGTTACCGTTGTATTAAGGTCTTTTGACAGGCGGGCGGTCACCCGGGAAACAAGCCAGTTCTGGACAGGGGGCAGCTGGATAAGGACCCATCCCGATACTAGTAATAATATAAGAATTAGTAATGTATTACGGAGTATTTTCCAGATCTTTCTCAGGGGTTTCTGCTTTCAGGGTGTTTAATGATTTTGGCAAAAAACTGTCGGAAAAACGAAAATTTTTGTCTTTTGTGTATGGTGTCGACGGGGAGGTGCAAATTCAGTGCCAAACAGCGATATTTTTGGATTGGACTGCCTTGTTTGAGAAAAGTTTAGCACGGGACAGATCCAAGGATGTTTTAGGGGCGGTTGCGGGCGATCTGATCGGGTCATTTGTAGCGGTTTGCGTGAACTTCCTTCATTTGCCGGTTGGCGGTCTCGGAGGCGCCTTTTGGGAATGGAGAGACTTTGCCAATTTTCGTTGCGGATCATCTTGCCGATATAGACGATCTGGCCGACGTGGTGCGGATAGTGGGCCAGTTGACGGTTGATCGCGTCGATTACGATAAGCGGCTCATGGCGGATGGTGATCGTCTTAAGCAGATCCTCTTCGCGGAGAGCGTGGAGGGCGGACAAGAGGCAATTCCAGCCTTCTTCCCAGAGTGCGATCACGGCTTCTTTTCCTAAGAGCGGCTGGATGAATTCAGCGTCCCGGTTGCGGCTGGGTTTCTCGCCGTCTTCAGTAAGGAAGTTGGTCCAGCGGCTGAGCATATTGCCGTGGAGATGACGGATGATAACCGCGATGGAATTGGATTCTTCGTTGGGAACGAAGTGGAAGTCCTGCTCCCCGAGCTGGGCGAAGGTAGAATCGCCCAGCGCCTTATAGGTCAACAATCGTTTGATGGCCGAGTCAAGATAGATGGCGCCGAGTGAGTTCATGGGAGAATTTGTGCGGTGATTTGCAAATGTAGGGCGGCTTGGTCGAAAATGCTAATCTGTCGGCGTCGAATGTCAATATCCCGCAGCGGTATCGTCGCCGCGGCGGTCGCCTATGGCGACGATCTTACGGTCCGGTCTTACCTGAATGACTTCGGTGCGGCCGATGCTTCCGCGTTGGGCGACGAGGTAGCCCATTATCTTGAGGCTGTCCTGGACGGCAATAGAGAAGCCGGGTTCCACAAAAATATCGTCCGGCATCCATTGGTGGTGGAACTTGGGCTGGTTGACGGCGTCTTCCGGACTGAGGTGGAAGTCGAGGATGTCGACGAGGGTTTGAAATACGGAAGTGGTAATGGTGGTGCCGCCGGGAGTGCCGACGACAAGGGAAACCTTTCCGTTATCCAGTACGATGGTGGGGGTCATGGAACTGAGCATCCGTTTGCCGGGTACGATGGAATTGGCTTCGGCCCCGACGGCGCCGTACATATTGGGCACGCCCGGTTTAATGCTGAAGTCGTCCATCTCGTTATTCAGGAAGAAACCCGCGCCTCCGACGACGACGCGATTACCGTAACCGCCGTTCAGGGTGGTAGTAATGGAGACCGCATTTCCCTGCGCGTCGATCACATCGAAGTGGGTTGTCTCTTCGCTTGCGGGTGAAAGGACCCCGGCTTTGATGTCGGCGCTTTTGCCCGCTTTGGCGGCCGGGATTTGGGCGAGGCGACGCTGCAGGTAGGCGGCGCTGACAAGGGTGTCGACGGGTACGGTATAATAGTCCCGGTCGCCGAGGTATTGCGCGCGGTCTGCATAGGCCAGGCGCTCCACTTCGGTCATGAGGTGGACGGCTTTGACGGATTCGAAGCCGAAGCCCGCGAGGGGTTGGTCTTCGACCATCTTGAGCATTTGCTGGAGGACGACGCCGCCGCTGCTGGGGAGGGGCATGGTAACGATGGTATGGCCATGGTAGGGGAAGATGGTAGGCGTCCGCTCGATGGCTTTATAATTCTGGAGGTCGGCGGCGGTGATAATGCCTTTGCCGCGTTTCATTTCGGCCAGGATTAGCTGGGCGGTCTCCCCTTCGTAGAAGCCTTTGGCGCCATGGTCCCGGACAAGACGGAGGGTCTTCGCGAGGTCTTTCTGGATGAGGGTATCGCCGGCTTTCCAGTTGCCGTCCTTTATAAAAATGGGCTGGACGGTGTTGTATTTCGAAAAGGCGATGCGGGTGCCATTGAGGCTGCGGGCCTCGGATTCCGTGATAACAAAGCCTTTTTCGGCGAGGTCGATTGCGGGTTGAATCAGTTGGGCGAAGGGGAGTTTCGCGTATTTGAGTTCGGCGAAGATGCCTGCGATGGTGCCGGGCACGCCGGACGCCAGGTGGCCGTTCTCGCTGAGGCCCTGGACGGGGTTGCCGGAGGCATCGAGGTACATGTCGCGGGTGGCAGCGGCGGGGGCGCGTTCGCGGAAATCGAGTGCGATGTCGCGGGCGACGGCAGTTTTGGCGGTTGGGCTTTTAACGAGATGCGCGATCATAAATCCGCCGCCGCCGATGTTGCCTGCGGCGGGGTAGACGACGGCGAGGGCCAGTTGAGTGGCGATGGCTGCGTCAACCGCGTTGCCGCCTTTGCGCAGGATCGCCAGTCCGGCGGCGCTGGCCAGCGGGTGGGCGGAGACGACGGCGCCATGGGTTACTTCGACTTTTCGTTCGACGGCGTAGGAGTACGGGGTTTGTTTGGCGGTGTAAGGCGACTCCTGGGCGACGCCGATAAACGGTGCGAGAAGGGCCGGAAGAAGAAAATTGAGGATGTTTAGGATTTGCCTCCTGGTCATTGTCGAAATGGATTTGACGCGAAAGGTACCATTTTTTTGTATTGTGTGGTTGTCTTACATTTATTGGTTATGAGACTGCTATATATTTCCTTGTTACTTATTGTCGTCGTTCATGTTCGCGGACAGGAGGTCCCGTCACCGCAGCAATTCCTGGGTTATTCGCTGGGGAGTCATTTCACTCCGCATGACAAAATCGTGGCCTATTTCAAGGAGGTGGCCAAGGCGGCACCCGACAGGATGCTGTTGAAAGAATATGGGCGGACGTATGAGGGGCGGCCGCTGCTGCTGGCCGTCGTCGGAAGTCCGGAGAATTTGCAGCGGTTGGAGGCGATCCGGCAGAACAATCTTCGGTTGGCCGGAGTTTTGAAGGACGGGACGACGCCAGATGAGCACGGGCCGGTGATCGTTTGGTTGTCCTATAATGTGCATGGAAACGAGCCGGCGAGTTCGGAGGCGGCGATGAAGACCTTGTATGAGCTGGTGAGCGGAGGAAGGGGAGGCGGGGATGAGGTCGGGATGATGGGCGGCGGGCCGGCCGTATGGCTGAAGAATACGCTTGTCGTGATCGACCCCTGTATAAATCCGGATGGGCGTGACCGTTATGTCAACTGGTACAACGGCGTAGTTGGGAACCTGCCCAATCCGGATCCCCAGGCGCGGGAGCATCGGGAACCCTGGCCGCGTGGACGAAGTAATCATTACAATTTCGATCTTAACCGGGACTGGGCATGGCAGACCCAGGTCGAAACGCAGAAACGGCTGGAGCAATACAATGACTGGCTGCCGCAGGTGCATGTGGATTATCACGAGCAGGGATGGAACAGCCCATATTATTTCGCGCCGGCTGCTGAGCCATATCATGATGTGATCACGCCCTGGCAGCGCGAATTCCAGGTGCTGATCGGGAAGAACAACGCAAAGTATTTCGACCGGCATGGATGGCTTTTTTTTACCAAGCAGGAATTCGATCTTTTCTATCCAAGCTATGGCGATACTTATCCGACCTATAACGGCGCGATCGGGATGACCTTCGAACAGGGAGGGATCAGTGCAGGACTGGCGGTGCAGACCGGCGACGCGGATACCCTGCGGCTGGCGGACCGGCTGGAGCACCACTATATGACCGGTTTATCGACGATCGAGGTCTCGTCACAAAATGCGGGTCGCTTGATAAAAGAATTCCATACTTATTTCGAAGATGCGGTCGGACATCCCGGTGGAGAATTCAGGGCCTATTATATCCGGAGCGATTCGTTCGGGGACCGGTTGCAGCGGCTGAAACGGCTCCTGGACCGGAACCGCATCCAATGGGTGAATGCGCCGGAGGCGACCTATCTGGGATTGAATTACGAAACGGGAAGGATGGCTTCGTTCCGAAGCGCGGGAGGGGATATTGTGATCAACGCAAACCAACCGAAATCGAATCTGCTCCGGGTGCTGTTGGAGCGGCAATCGAGGATCAGCGATTCGGTCACTTATGATATTACGGCATGGTCGGTGCCTTTTGTATATGGGTTGCAAGCTTATGGGCTCAACAGTTATGTCGGGGGCGTGAGCGGGGCCGTCGGAGTTGCGGTGTCGAAGGGGGTCGGTGGAGTGAGCGCGTCGGATTCGGTTTATGCGTATGCGGTGCGCTGGGCGGGGCTGAACAGTGCGGAATTCCTTTGTCAGTTGCTGCGGAAAGGCGTAAAGGTGCGATTTGCCGAGCGGCCGTTCCAGTCGGGTGGGAGTAATTATGATCGCGGAACCTTATTGATCACTCCCGCCGGCAATGGGGAGCTTGGGCCGCATTTGTGGGAGTGGGTGACGGGAAATGCAAAAAACTTTGGAGTGGGTCTTTCATCCATTGCATCCGGGTTTGTGGATAAGGGCCCGGATTTTGGCAGTGACCTGGTCAGAATGGTACATCCCCCACGTGTAGCGATGCTCACGGGTGATCAGGTAAATGCAGAGGATGCGGGGGAAGTCTGGCATTTATTCGACCAGGAGCTCCATTATCCGATCACGTTATTGAATGCGACGGACGTACGTCAGGTCTCGTGGAAGAATTTCGATGTGGTGATCCTGCCGAACGGGAATTACCGGTCACTGGAAGACAAGGCAATCGCCGAGGGGTTGAAGAGTTGGGTGAGGGAGGGGGGCCGGTTGATCGCGATGCAGGATGCGGTGACGCAACTGGCAAAGGGGGAATGGGGTATCCAGGAAAAAGGTGTGGAGAGTGGACAGGAGAAGGCACAAAAAGAGGATGCAGAGCAGAAGGAAGACTACGCGCTGCTGCGCCGGTATGATGACCGCCAACGGGAGGAGGTAGTGAATACTGTACCGGGGGCGATCTATCGGGTGGAGCTGGACAACACGCATCCCCTTGCGTTCGGATATCCGGACCATTACTATACATTGAAGCAGAGCGGTAATGTGTATGAGTTTATCCGGGAGGATGGTTGGAATGTAGGGGTGATCCGAAAGGATAATTATGTCAGCGGCTTCGCCGGTAATAAGGTAAAGGAGCGGCTGAAGGATGGGTTGATCTTCGGGGTGCAGGACCTTGGACGCGGAAAGGTGGTGTATATGGCGGACGATCCGCTTTTCCGGAGCTTCTGGGAGAATGGAAAACTGCTCTTCTGCAATGCCGTATTTCTTGTGGGTCAATGAACTTTGTGAACGGTAAGAGGCGGTTGCGATCGAGGGCTTATCTTGCAATTATGAATAGGGTACTTATTTTTATTTTTTCCGGTTTGGTGGCCGGGGTAGGGGTGTGTGCACAGGCGCCGGCGACGGTCACGTCGGCGGATATTTATTTACGGCTGAAGAAATTGAATGTATTGGGCTCGGTGCTATATGTGGCGGCTCATCCGGACGACGAGAATTCGCGGTTGATTGCGTATATGGCGAAAGGCCGGTTATATCGAACGGGATATTTGTCAATGACCAGGGGAGATGGCGGGCAGAACCTTATCGGAGACGAGCAGGGGGTGGAGTTGGGCTTGATCCGGACGCAGGAGATGATGGCTGCGCGCCGGGTGGATGGGGCGGACCAGTTTTTTACGCGCGCGTATGACTTTGGGTTTTCGAAGTCGACGGAGGAAGCGTTGAAAACCTGGGATCATGAAAAAGTATTGAGTGATGTTGTCTGGGTGATCCGCAAGTTCCAGCCGGATGTGATCATCACGCGGTTCCCTCCGGATAGCCGGGCTGGGCATGGGCATCATTCGGCTTCGGCGGTGCTGGCGCACGAGGCATTCGATGCCGCGGCGGACCCCAACCGGTTCCCGGAGCAGCTCAAAGATGGAATTAAGCCCTGGAGAGCGAAGCGGCTGTTGTGGAATTCTTTCAATTTTGGGCCGGGCGCCAACACCACGAGCGACGACCAGATGAAGATCGATGTCGGCGGGTTTAACCCCATCCTTGGAAAGAGTTATGGGGAGCTGGCTGCGATCAGCCGGACGAATCATAAAAGTCAGGGGGCGGCGCTGACACCGGCGCGGGGCGAATCGATGGATTATTTTACGCTGGTGGCGGGTGATCCGGCGCACGGTGACCCGATGGAGGGTGTGGTGACGGATTGGAGCCGGGTGGAAGGCGGTGAGAAGATCAGCGCGATGGTCGACCAGGTGGTGAAGGATTTTGATTTGATGGCGCCGGAGAAGAGTGTCCATGGCCTCGTAATGATTTATGAAGGCGATCGCTCAGCTGCCGGCTGGCTATTGGGTAGGGCTAAAGCTGCAGGAGGTAAGGAACCTGATCTCGGATTGCAGCGGGCTTTGGCTGGAGGCAGTAGTTCGGGCGCCGTATGCGGTGCGGGGGGATTCGCTCGCGATCAACTTTATAATGAATGATAGACTGGGCGCGGATATAACGGTAAACAGGGTGACCGTGAAGCCACCACCGTCGATGATTGCCGATTATACGGTAATTGCCAGCCGACCGGACGGCAAGTTATACAGGTCAGACCTTGACACGAACCTCAACCAGAAGCTGGCCCCGGATAAAAATTTCTTTTTCACCCGGTCGATCCTGGTGTCGCAGCGAAAGCCGCTTACGCAGCCCTATTGGCTTAGGGAGCCGATGTCGCCGGGTCATTTTAATGTACCGGAACAGCGGGAGATCGGCAATCCGCTGAGCGAGCCCGCTTATGAGGCCGATTTCCGCATAACGGTGGATGAAGAGGAGCTCATTCTTCGCGCGACCGGTCCAATATAAGTATACAGATCCGGTAAAGGGCGAATTGTATGAGCCGTTGACGGTCCTGCCGCGAGCGACGGCGCAGTTCGATCCGGAACTGGTGGTCTTTACCGATGGGGAAAAGAAGGAATTCGATGCGACGGTGCAGGATCGCACCGGGCATGGGCATCCACCCGCGCTTGGGTTAACGGCTGCGCCTGCTTTATCGATTCAGGGGGAGGGTGGTGGTGCGGTCGGCGACCCTTCCTGGATGGCGAAACCGGCCGCGCAGGGCAACGGCGGTGGTTTCGGTCAATGGGATATTCGATGAGAATGGTCACAAGGATACGGCGGAGGAGTTAACGACGATTTCATATGAACATATCCCGCGGATCGACTATTTCAAGCCGGCCACCGAGAAGTTCATGATCGCCGAAATCAAGACATCGGGTCATCGGATCGGATATATCGAGGGGGCAGGTGACAAAGTACCGGAAGCGTTGCGGCAAATGGGGTATGAGGTGGTGACGTTAAGAGAAAGGGATTTGGCGTCGGCGGCCTATCTTCAGCAGTTCGATGCGATCATTGCGGGTGTGCGGGCTTATGACGTGCATCCCTGGCTTGCGGGGCGGCATGGAGTGCTGATGGAATATGTGAAGGATGGGGGCAACTTTATCGTGCAATACAACCGGGGTGATCTCGGTCAGATGAAGACGACGATCGGGCCATATCCATTTGCGATTTCGAATATCCGGGTCACGGATGAAACGGCGAAGGTGAATTTCGCGGCGCCGGATCATAAGGTGCTGCACTTTCCCAATACGATAACGGAGGCGGATTTTTCCGGCTGGATACAGGAGCGGGGGATCTATTTTGCCGGTCAGGTGGATACGGCTTACAGGGAGGTTCTGTCGATGGCGGACCCTGGCGAGAGCGAGCAGAAGGGGAGCCTGATCATTGCCAATTACGGAAATGGAGTTTTCGTATATACGGGGTTGGTATTTTTCCGGGAACTGCCGGCGGGGGTGCCTGGCGCATACCGGCTGATGGCGAATATTATTGCATTGAATCATAAGAAAGGGTTTTGACAAGATATGAATCGAAGAAGGGATACGGCGATCCTGATCGCCATCGTCATTGGGTTGGTGCTGGGTGGATTGATCAAGCGGGTTACTATCGGTTTATTGATCGGGCTGGGGATCGGGTTGCTGGTGGCATCGCTGATGTCGAACAGAAGGAAATAGCGCGGCTCGCGGGTTAGGCGAAAAAATCTTTAATATATGGACCGCGAACAGATCTCCGATGAAAAGGTGCCGCTTTTTAAAAAGTGGAGCTATTGGTATATGCTGGTGGCCGGATTCCTGTTGTTGTGTATCGGGGTGTTCTATTTCCTGACCAAACATTTTTCATGAGCCGGCCGGATTGGATCGTATTGGCGGTGACCTTACTGGGGATCATTGCCTATGGATTGTATAAGAGGCCGGACAAGCCGGGACCTGGACGGCTATATCCTGTCGAACCGGATGGTGCCGTGGTATATGGTCCTGCTGGGTATCATGGGTACGCAGGCGAGCGCGGTTACTTTTCTTTCAGCGCCGGGTCAGGCGTATACGGATGGGATGCGGTTCGTACAATATTATTTTGGGCTGCCGCTGGCGATGATCGTCGTGTGTGCGAGTTTTGTGCCGGTTTTTCGGCGGTTGAGGGTGTATACGGCCTACGAATACCTGGAGCAGCGGTTCGATTTGAAGACCAGGACGCTTACTTCCTTTCTATTCTTATTGCAGCGTGGGATCTCGACGGGGATCAGCATTGCCGCGCCATCCATCATCCTGTCTTCGCTCCTGGGCTGGAATATTCTTTGGACGAATGTCTTCATGGGCGGGTTGCTGATTATCTATACGGTGACGGGCGGCGCCAAAGCGATGGCATATACGCAACAGCTGCAAATGATCATTATTTTTTGTGGGATGGCGGTCGCCGGCTACATGGTGTCCACGGGTTACCTGCGGGTGTGGGTCTGTCGGAGGTGCTGCATATCGGTGGGAAAGCGGGCAAGATGAATATTATCACGACGGGTTTCCGGCCGGGCGGAGGCTTTGATTGGAATGACCGGTATAATCTGCTCAGCGGGATCATCGGCGGGTTTTTTCTTGCAGTTGTCTTATTTCGGGGCCGATCAATCGCAGGTGGGGCGGTATCTGACGGCGCGATCGCTGAGCGAGAGCCGGCTCGGATTGCTTGCTGAACGGGCTGGTGAAGGTGCCGATGCAGTTCCTGATCCTGCTGTTGGGGGTGATGGTGTTTGCATTTTACCAATATCATCCGCGGCCGGTTATCTTTAATCAGTCGCAGATCGCGAAGCTGGAGCAGTCGAAGTATAAGGACTTCGCTGGCGGTGCTGCTGGCGCGATATGATGCGCGGGGAGCGGGCAAGGTTGAAGGCGGCCGCGGAACCTGGCGGCCGGGAGGTCGCAACTGGAGAGGACACAGGTTGCGGATACCGGGCGACGGTTAAGCGTTGGCTGGATGATCCGGCGGTGGGTGGGGATTCGAACGATACGAATTATATCTTTTTGCGGTTTGTGACCGACTATCTGCCGGTGGGGTTGATCGGGTTGTTGATCGCGGTGATCGTGTTGGCGGCCTGGGGGTCGATCGCGGCGACGTTGAATTCGCTGGCATCGTGTACAATCGTTGATTTTCACCGCCGGTTTGCCCGGGCGCCGATCGCGCCGGAAAGGGAATACCGGCTTTCGCAGTGGTATACGCTCCTGTGGGGGATCTTTTGCGTGGCGATGGCGCAGTTGGCGTATAATATCGGAAATAGTTTAATCGAGGCGGTAAATGTGCTGGGATCGATGTTCTATGGCGTGATACTGGGCGATTTTCCTTGTGGCGTTCTATCGGCGGCGGACCGGCGGGCAGGCGGTGTTCATCAGTGCGGTGATTGTGGAGACCGGGGTGATCGTATTGGGTGTGCTGGGTAAAAAAGGAATTGTGCCGTTGGGTTTTCTGTGGTTAAATGTGGTGGGCGCGGTGGGGGTGGTGGTGTTGAGTGAGGGGCTGCAATTAAGTTTCGGCCGAACAAACGCTGTATCGAAAGCGGACAGAAACAACGTCGAGCACTAGGACAACGATTTGATGATCAATAAGATGCTAAACCGGCATCGTTCCTGCGGCGTTCCGCGTAAATTCCATCTCTATGCTCGTCCATTTCTTCAAGACTGCTTTCAGAAATCTGAAGGCCAATAAGGTCTATTCGATCCTTACGGTTGCCGGACTGGGTGTGGGCACCGCTGTATTCCTGGTGATTTTCCTTTTTATCCGTTATCAGGAAAGTTGGGACGCTTTTCATCCCAGGAAGGCGAATATCTACCGGATATTGACGAAGGGCGATAGGCCGGACGATAAGGCGGAGGCCAGTGTGCCGTATCCGATGCCGTCGGCGTTGGAACATGATTTTCCGGACTGGAAGGCGACAGGAATTTTTGCTTTTACCGATTTCCAGCTCAACACCGTGGATGAGGCAGGAAAGCCGGAAAAGGCATTTAAAGAGAAGGAGGGAACTTTTTGTGTAGACCCGGCGTTTTTTTCGATTTTCGATTTCCCCTGGCTGGCGGGTGATCCGAATAAGGCATTAAGTGACAAACTGTCGGTGGTATTGAGCAAAAGCATCGCGGAGCGGTACTTCGGTGACTGGCATAAAGCGATGGGGCGTATGATCCACCCACTGGGATGGTCCAACCCGTGCAAGGTGACGGGCATCATGGCCGATCCGCCTTCGAACACGGATTTTTCGCTAAACATCGTCTTTCCATATGCGGTCTTGAATTTCGGCGGAGGGAAGGATTGGTGGTCGTTGAATGACTCGCATGAGTGCTATATTCTTTTACCGGCGAGAACCGATACGGCGGCGGTCAACCGGCAGCTGAGTGCTTTCTCGAAGAAATATCGGTCAGCGGACAATAAAAGTACGCAGATCGTGGAGCCGCTGGCCGATGTGCATTATAATCCCGATGCGGGTAATTTGAGCGGAAAGACGATTACCGATGCGCGTATCCGCAGTCTTTGGCTGATCGCTTCCTTTATCCTGCTGATCGCATGCGTCAATTTCGTCAATATTTCCACCGCGCAGGCGGTGAACAGGGCTAAAGAAGTGGGAGTGAGAAAGGTGCTTGGCGGAGGCCGGTCGCAACTAAGGGTGCAGTTCATGCTGGAGGCGGGGCTGTTGGTCGTCGGCGGGGTTCTATTGGCCGTGCTGCTGACTTTACTATTATTGACCCCGATCAGCAGGGTGCTGGAGATGCCGATGTCGGCGGATTTGATTGGAGAGTGGGATGTCATGCTCTTCCTGTCTGCGACGGTGGTGGGCGTCACGCTGTTGGCAGGGTTCTATCCGGCGGCAGTGCTTTCTGCGTTCAAGCCGATCACGGCCCTAAAAGCCAAGTTGATGGCGAGGAGCAACCGGGGTTTGACATTAAGGCGCGGCCTGGTGGTATTACAATTTGTAATTGCGCAGGCGCTAATCATCGGGACATTGTTGGTGGTCCGGCAACTTAATTACTTCCTGCATGCGCCAATGGGATTTGACCAGTCGGCAGTCATTACTGTGTCTTTTCCGCATGACAGTGTCAGCAGAAGTAAATTGGGTTATGTCCGAAACAGGTTGCTGGCGCTAAAGGACATCCGGGCGGTAAGTTTCAACAGCAGCGCACCGGCGAATGATGATATCTGGTGGACCGCTTTCGCTTTTGATCACCGGCCGAAGGAGGAGCCTTTCGCTGCAATGAATGTGTATATCGATGCCGAATACCTGGCGACGTATTCGATGCGCCTGGCGGCGGGCCGGAACATTACGCGAAGCGACTCGATCAGGGAGTTCCTTGTCAATGAAACGATGGTGAAGAAACTCGGGTTTATGCGGCCGGAGGAGGTCCTGGGTAAGCAGATCAATATGGGCCGGGATGTGGGGCCGGTTGTAGGAGTGGTGCGGAATTTCCTGCCGACGACGCTGAAGGATACAGGGGGCACACGGGGCGCGGTCCTCATGCGTTATAATCCGAGAGGATTGAATTCGGCGGGTATTAAGCTGGATGGGCGAAATGTGGCGGCGACACTTGGGGCGATCCGGCGAATCTGGAGTGAGGTATATCCGGATTATGTTTTCGAGTATCAGTTCCTGGACGATAGGATCGCCGGCTATTACAAGGAGGAGGCGAAGCTATCGACCTTCTATACCATATTCGCGTCGATCGCGATCTTCCTGAGCTGTTTGGGGCTTTACGGGCTGGCGAGTTTCATGGCTGCCCAGCGGTTGAAAGAAGTGGGGATACGGAAGGTGCTGGGGGCGACGGTCGGTGATATCGTGTATTTGTTCACGCGGGAGTTTGTGTTGCTGGTGGGGCTGGCGTTTCTGATCGCGGTTCCCATTGCGTGGTATTTTGTGCAGGAGTGGGTAGAGGATTATGCCTATCGGCTGCCGATCGGGGTGTGGATGTTTGCGGCGGGCGGGCTGACGGCGCTGCTGATCGCGCTTGGAACGGTGAGCTGGCAGGCGATCCGGGCTGCGATGGGTAATCCGGTCAAGAGTTTGAGAAGTGAATAAAAACCGAGCCGCCCAACCCACTGCGTGACGCAGCGGAGAAGGGCGGTCTCTCAAGTGTGCAGCCGGCGCAAAGGACAAAGATGCGGGCCGGCTGTATATGTAAACAGCGCGTGTTCCGGTTTCCGGTTAATGACCGCCGGAAGATGCAAATGGCTGCGTGTCCCGACAGATAGCCGGTTGGCGCACACCAACGGCTGAAATAACGGGCGAAGGGCTCCGGGAAGGAAGGTATCTGTTGTTTGGCCGGAGAAAAATGTTGTTGGTGAGGTTGAATCGGTTGATAGGGCAAATGTGGCGGGCGATTTAGTAAAGCTGGCTTTTTTTCCGATTTTTGATGGAAATGAAGCGGATCCTTTTACATGTAACGTTCTGGGTGGTCTATACCTTGCAGGACGCCGTCGTCGGAATGCTATGGGCCGGATCGCAAAGCGCTGTCGGTGCCGGTCCGTTTTGGAAATCGCTGATGGATGCTCTGCTTTGTCTGGTCGGTAAATTTCTGTTCACCTATTTTCTTTTGGAGGTATGCGTGCCCCGGATCGTCGAAGGGAAATACCCGATTGTCCGGATCGTGGGTGAAATTGTCGTCGTCTTCCTGATCTCGATCTTCGTATACCGCGTGATCGCATTTTACTTGATCTTTCCGGAGGTATATCATGTGCCAAGTCCCACGGGTCTTCTGTCGCTCCAGGGGATTTTCGCGGCGATGATGGATATCGGTTTCGTCGCGGGGGTGGCGACCGCCCTGAAGTTCGGGATGATCCAGGTGAGAGTAAAGGAAAACGAAAAATTGCTGATCCGGGAAAAGCTGGAGGCGGAACTGAAATTCCTCCGCCAGCAGACGAGCCCGCATTTCTTGTTAAATACGCTGAATAACGTCTATGCGCTGGCGCGCAAAAAATCGGATGATACGGCGGAGGTTGTGATGAAGCTGTCCGAGCTGCTGCGGTTCATCCTGTATGAATCGAGCGATCCGACGATCCCGCTCATTGAGGAGATCAAGGTGCTGGGGGATTACCTGGAGCTCGAGCGAATGCGGTATGACCATCGGCTGACGGTGAGCTTTACCAAACAGCTGGATTCGGAAAATTATCGGATCACGCCTCTTCTGCTGTTGCCCTTTATTGAGAATGCGTTTAAGCACGGCATAAGCGAAAGCCGGTTCGAGTCATACGTGGATATCGAAATCCGGGTTCATCAGGGGCGACTTGAATACAAGGTGGAAAACTCCAAGGACGCCGGTCCGCGCGAATCGCCCCACAAGAATAATAATATCGGGCTGGTCAATGTCCGGCGGCGGCTTGAGCTGACCTATAAAGACTATGATCTGGATATCCGGGACGAAGCGCACAGTTATCGGGTAAGCCTTTCACTCAATCTGGGAAGCCATGTTGAAATATAATTGTCTTGTCGTGGAGGATGAACCGCTCGCGGCGGAGATCCTCGTCGATTATATCAGCCAGGTCCCTTTCCTGGAGCTCAAAAGCGTTTGTTCGGACGCTATTTATGCCATGGAGGTCCTGCAGACCGAAAAGATCGACCTGATCTTCCTCGATATTCATCTGCCGAAGTTGAAAGGATTGGATTTCCTGGAATCGCTCAAAACCCCGCCAAGCGTTATTATCACATCTGCCTATAAGGACTATGCGCTACAGGGTTTTGATGTCGGCGTGATCGATTATTTATTAAAACCGATCCGGTTCAACCGGTTCCTGAAGGCAGTGGGCAAGATGAACCAGCCGAACCGCGTGTATGCCGCCGAATCGCCGGCCGTCGCGGTGACGGAGCGAAAGCATGTTTATTTTAATGTCGGCAAAAAGCGCGTAAAGGTCTATATCGATGAAATCCTTTTTATCGAGAGCGTGCGGGAGTATGTGCGGATCACCACGGCGGATAAGAGCGTTCTGGTCAAATATCATATCACGGAAATGGAGGAATTGCTGTCAAAGGAAAGTTTTGTTCGGGTGCATCGTTCCTTTATCGTCTCCAAAACAAAAATAACGGCTTTCACTGCCACCGAGGTCGAAATTGGTGGCAAACAAATCCCCATCGGCAGGAGCTATAAAGAAATCGTTATCTCCCTGCTGGAAGGCGGCGAAGGATAGGTTGGCCTGCCTGGCGGCTGGATGGGAGGCGGCTCCGGCTGCGGCGTTATTGCAGGGAATCGATCAACTTCTGGTTGAGCGCCACATAATCATTGTTGTTGTTTTGTTTGGCAAGGCCCATGGACTGCTTTGCAGCGGCTATAGCTTCGGGTTTGCGGCCGAGCTTTGCCAGGGTGCGCGCCTTTTGATAGATGAAGAAGAAATTTCCGGGTTCCTGGGTGATGGTCTTATCGAACCATTCCAACGCTTTGTTGAGATCCTTTCCATTCTCCAGGTAATAGAGGGCGGCCTGATAGTAAGGGTGGGTATCCCGGTTCATGACGGCTGCGATCTGTTCCATGACTTTCGCGTCGGTGTTGGTGCTGATGGGGATGCCGACCGCGACGTTGTCCCAGAGGAGATCGAGGTTACAGGAGCTGCCGGTGAGGTTGGAAAATTCGATGGTGAAGGTCTCGACGGCGAAGGGCAGGGTGTGCGGGGAAGCCTGGACGCGGACGATGTCCTGATCGGGCTTATAGGCTGGGGCGCTTGTGACGTCGGTTTGGCGGGTAATGATAAAGGTCCATTCGGTAGCGCCGGGGATGGTGAGCAAGCCATATTTGCCGGGAAGTATGGTGGCGCCGCCGATGGTCACGGTGTCGCCGAAGGTCAGCGTGGTGGCCTGGTTGGCGCCCGTGCGCCAGACTTTACCGTAGGGGACGAGGTCGCCAAAGATCTTGCGGCCTTTTACCCCCGGCCGGGAGTAGGAGAGCTCGATCGTAGAGAGGCCGAAGTCCTGGCGGATGAATTGGGGGACGGAAGGGGCGGGTGTCCGCAGGGTCTGGGCGGAGGAGGAAAGGAGGATGGTGGAACAAATGGCAAACAATGACAGGATCTTTTGCATGATGGTTAGATTTTGAGGACCCGAAATTACGGTTATCCGATCAGAAGTTGACGGTGACGGCCGCGCGTACATTTTTGCCACGGATGAGGCGCCATGCCGGGCCGTCCATTACGAGACGGATGATGGCGGCGTCGTGTGCCGGGGACAAGGATTGCTCGATCTTGAAGGAAGAAAGGGTGCCGTCGCGCGCGACGAGGAAGGAGACGGTTTCTGTTCCGGTGACGGTGGAGTCGAGCCCGAGTTTTCCTTTTGTCATCCGGATGTACTGGAGATAGGCGGGACGGCCGATGACCGGGGCGGCGTTTTGCCAACTGGTATCTAACCGGTCATTGCTTGAACCGGGCACGGTGGCTTGGATTGCTTTACGCCGGGAGCCGTAGCCTTCGACGACGACCTCGTCGAGACTGGCGTTGCTGGGCTTCAGGTAGATGACATTGCTGGACGGGGATTGAAAGCTAAGGCCATTGAGGGCTAAGGAAGCCTGGTTATAACCAACCAGAGAGACCGTTAGCTGCAGCGTAGTATCTGTCCGGGGAACGCTTAGCTTGAAGAACCCTTCATTGTCCGTGATCGTGCCGGATGGCCGGTTACCCTGGAATGTAAGTGAGGCGCCCGCGAGGGGGCGGTAATTGATATCGAGAACCTTGCCGCTGAAAACGAGGGGTTCGGTGGGCCGGAAATTGTAGAATTGTGCCGTCGACGGTGCCTTTTTCATTGAAGGGAGGGTTATAGAGTCCTTATCGAGAGGCGGGATATTGTGGATCGCGTCTTTAGGTTCCAATCGGATTGCAGAAGTCTGACGCAGGTCATCGGACAGATTTGCTGAGTTGGCAATGTGGGCCAACTCTTTATTTAGCGGGACGGGCCGTGCGGCGGATGCGACGGTGATGCTTTCATCGGTGGCGGGAAGGTGGTGGCGGGTTGGGGTGGATCGGGCGGATCGGGGCTGGGTGAGTGCGATCGGGGTACTGTCGGCTTTGTCGGCAGAAGCCTTGAATTCGGTTGTAGGTGCGGCGGGTTCGGAGGTCTTGGCAGTTGCGGGTGCGATGGGTTGGGGAGCTTTGGCGGTTGCGGTCACGGCGGGTTGAGCCATCCGTTGTGGTTGACCGGGACGGTGGTAGAAAAAAGTAAAGCCTATCCCCAGCAACATCAGCAGGGCGGCGGCAAGCGTGATTCGGCGGCGGTGGAGCAGGATCGCTCCGCGACGGGTATCATCGGTGATTCTCTTATTCAATCTATCCTGCAGGTCGGCATGGTCTTGCTGGGAGATAGGATGCTGGATCAACCCATCGATGGCGTCTGCGAGGAAGGGGTCGTCAAGGGCCGCCTGCTCGAGGTCGTGCATTTCCCCGGCAGAAAGTTCCCCTTTCCGATATTTTTCGATATCTGAAGCGGAGTATGGGATATTATTTTTGTTTGTGCTCATTCGTTTTAAATGGGTGGCGGGTTTGCGATTGTGGCCGGAGACTTCTTCCTTGTCAAACCGCTGCATACAGATGCGGAGGTTGCGTCTCCCGTTTTGGACCAGGCTGCGGACTTTGTTCCAATCGTAGCCGGTGATCGTTTCAATTTCCTTATAACACCTATTTTCAAGATAGAAAAGGCGTACAACGCTCTTCTGGTCGGCAGAAAGGGTATCGATGCAATCGGACAATCGGTCCAGCCGGGCCTCCTTCTCCATTTTATCGTTGAGATGCAATTCGTCGGCCGTTTGCACAAATTCGGGATCAAAGGGGCTGGTCCTCATCCGGCTGGAGGATCGCAATTGCATCAGGCAGTAGTTCTTAGCCAGGGTATAGAGCCAGCCCTTAAAGTTGGCGACCTCATGGCGGACCAGCTTGGCAGCCAGTTCTTCAAAGATCTCCATAACGGAATCCTTAGCCAATTCTTTGTCCCCCAAATACTTGAGGCAAACGCCAAATAACAGATCCAGATAACGTTGGTAGAGTTGGGCGAGGACTTTAAGATCTTTGGAGGAGCGGTAGGCGGCGACCAGTTCCAGGTCGCTGGGGCCAGCGTCTTTTCCATTGGATGATATGGTGGTTAGAAAGGTCAAAGTCCGGGGGATAACCTGCTCAAAATAAGTAAAATTTCCGCAAGTGTCAGCGGCGGGAGAGCCGGGCGTTTTAACGACGGAAGGCGGGGTGGTAGCGGTGGAGGGTCTCCCGGAGGAATTCGCGGTCGAGATGGGTATAGATTTCGGTGGTGGTGATGCTCTCGTGGCCGAGCATTTCCTGGACGGCGCGAAGGTCGGCGCCGCCTTCGACGAGGTGGGTGGCGAAGGAATGGCGGAATGTGTGAGGGGAGATGTTCTTACCGATCCCGGCTTGGGTTGCGAGGTCTTTGAGAAGAAGGAAGATCATGACCCGGCTAAGGCGGCTGCCGCGACGATTGAGGAAGAGGATGTCTTCATGCCCCGATTTGATGGTGAGATGGGTGCGGGTTCCCTGGCGGTAAATGCCGATGTGTTTGATTGCGTCGGCGCCGATGGGGATGAGCGTTCTTTGTCGCCCTTGCCAATTACACGGATATGTCCAACGTCGAGGTAAAGGCAGGAGATGCGGAGGTTAACGACTTCGCTGACACGAAGCCCGCAGCTATACATGGTCTCCAGGATGGCCTGGTTGCGGTCGCCTTCCGGTTTGCTGTGGTCGATCTGCGCGATGATCTTTTCGATCTCGTCGAAACTCAGCACGTCGGGGAGTGCGCGTTTCAGGTTGGGGGATTCCAGGAGAGCGGTTGGGTCCTGACGCACGATCTGTTCGATGAAGCAATATTTATAAAAGGAGCGGAT
Source organism: uncultured Chitinophagaceae bacterium (assembly GCA_963846405.1). GTDB lineage: Bacteria > Bacteroidota > Bacteroidia > Chitinophagales > Chitinophagaceae > Puia. The sequence goes on from CAWJVU010000007.1 coordinate 56,211, forward strand.
GCCGGAGAGGATGCGGGCCTGCGATGCCGCATTGAGACCAATTGAGGCGATCCAGCGCAGGAATGCCTGCAGGTCGATTAGCGCAACGGTGTCCGGGCGATTTGAGGTCGCCGGTGGTTTGGAGGTATTGGGTGAGTTTGTCGATATCGCGCAGGTAGGCTTCGATGGAATTGTCCGAGAGGGATTTCTCGAGCTGGAGCCAGGCCTTGAAACCTTTCTTGTAGGGTTCCCACATGCGGCGAAGATACCCGAAAAAATTGTTTTGTTACTCCCGGTGATTGCGGCATATTTGCAGATATGGGTACTACGGTTAATCTACGATCATTCAAACTTCAGGTCAGTCGTTCCAGGCGGCGGATGAGAAATTTTCTAACCCGGTTGGAGAAGAAAGCTCCCCGAGGTTTAAAGCGGTTAGCCGGCGGAGGCGGATAAGGAGGCGTGGCAGCGAACGGACTGCCTGGATTGCGCCAATTGCTGTAAGACGATGTCACCGACATACACGCGGAAGGATATCCGGCGGATCTCAGCCCATCTGGGAATGACGCAAAGCGCATTTCGGGAGAAGTGGCTGTATAAGGATAAAACGGGTGATTGGATGAATGTAAAACAGCCTTGTCAGTTCCTGGACCTGAAAACGAATCTGTGCAATATTTACGAGGTGCGGCCGGGGGACTGTGCGGGCTTTCCGCATCATCACAAACAGATGAATGCGGATTATATGCACATGTACAAACAGAACATCGAGTATTGTCCCGCGACGTACCGGCTGGTGGAGGGGTTGATGGAGCGGTTGGCGAATGGTCACAAATAGACATCTTCAAAAAGAAAATATTCCGGATTGGTATCTTTTCGGAGGGTTACGGCGAGTACATCGTACTGGATGCGGGTGTGACCGGGATGAGTGAGGAGCCAGCCCTGTGCGCAACGGAGGATGTGTTCTATTTTTTTCCGGTTGACACTGAGTTCCGGTGATCCATACACGTTGGATCGGCGGCATTTGACTTCGACGATATGGATGGTATCTTCTTTTCCAGCGATGAGGTCCACTTCGTGGCGACCACGTCGCCAGTTGCGGTGCAGGATTTGGAAGCCGTTGGCGGTCAACCAGTCTGCGGCCAGCTTTTCTCCTTTCTCACCCGTTCGGATATGTGGCATCATCCTTGTAATTTATTAAAAGAATATGGGACAGGAGCGTAAAGTTTATAAGCTGAAAGGAATTGTTCAGCATTATGCATGGGGTGGGGGCGATTTTCTTCCCGGGTTACTCTCGGTCGAAAATCGGGAGCACCGGCCGTTTGCAGAATATTGGATGGGCGCGCACGATAATGCCCCATCTATGTTGGAAGGGGCAACAGCGCTAAACGACTATCTCCGCGAACGGCCGGAGGAGAGACTGGGGCCTTATACCGCGGGGCGGTTTGGCCGGTTGCCTTATCTGTTGAAAATCCTTGATGTAAAGGACATGCTGTCTATCCAGGTCCATCCTTCGAAAAAGGCGGCTGAGTTGGAGTTTGGAGAGGAGAATGCGCGCGGCATTGCGTTGAGTGCGCCGGACAGGAATTACAAGGATGACAATCACAAACCCGAGTTAATGGTGGCGTTGAGCCAGTTCTGGCTCTTGCACGGATTCAAGCAGGAAGAGGAATTGATGCGGATATTGGCGGGTACGCCGGAACTGAATTTCCTGACGCCGGTATTTTCGATCGGTGGATATCAGCTGCTATACAAGACCGTTATGGAGATGCCCCAGCCGGAGGTGGAAGATGTCTTGCAGCCGTTGCTGGACCGGATACTGCCGCTTTATCATGAGGGCGGTCTGGTCCGGAGCGAAGAGCATTTCTGGGCGGCACGGGCGGCGCTGACCTATGATCAGGGTGGCCGGATCGACCGGGGTATCTTTTCGATCTACTTCTTCAACCTGCTGAATCTCCAGCCGGGCGAGGCTATTTTCCAGGATGCGGGGTTGCCGCATGCCTACCTCGAGGGGCAGAATGTGGAGATCATGGCCAATTCGGATAATGTGCTGCGCGGCGGGCTGACGCCGAAGCATGTGGACGTGCCTGAGCTGATGAAACATATCCGGTTTGAGGCAACGCAACCTCGCATCCTGGCGGGTGACCGGGCTGCAGGGCATATTACGGTCTATGGAACCCCGGCCCCCGACTTCGAGCTTAGCCGGATCAGTCTGAGTGCGGGCGAGGCGGTGACCGTTAAGGCGCATTCGGCTGAGGTATATATCATCATGGAGGGGCGGCTAGGGGTGATTGAGGAAGGAGGGGCGCCGTTTAGCAGAGGCAGGGGGGAATGTTTTGCGGCGTTATATCATGGAAAATTTGAATTAAAGGCTACCGCGGATGCGGTGCTGTATAAAGCGGCGGTGCCCGTGGCGAGGGATTAGGTGCGAGTTTCCTTTTCGTACCCTTCATCGATGACCAGGCCGGTCCCATCGGCGGCGGCGGTGGCGAGTTCGTCGCAGCGGTTGTTATAAGGGTTATCGGCATGGCCCCTGACCCAGACGAAGCGGATGGTATTCCTGCGAGCCAGTTCGTGGTATTGCAGCCAGAGGTCTTTATTTTTTTTCCCCCCTTTGAAGTTGGTAGCGATCCAGTTGTTCAGCCAGCCTTCTTCGACGGCTTTGACGATGTATTGGCTATCGGAATAGACGGTGATTTTCAGCTTGTCGCTTTTGAGGGCTTCAAGACCGGCGATAACGGCCATCAGTTCCATGCGGTTATTGGTCGTATACCGGTATCCGGCAGAGAGTTCCTTGCGGTGGCCGCCCCAGAAAAGGATGGTTCCATAGCCGCCGGGGCCGGGGTTGCCGCGGGAGGCGCCGTCGGTATACATCGTGAGCTCGTTCGTCATGGGACAAAGATAGGACGTTTACACCTGGATGACGCCCGGGGTTGAAGTCGGATATATGGGGGTTATGCGCGGCGGCTTTTAGTCCTTCGGCGATTACGCGGCGCGTATCGACGGGGTCGATAATAGCGTCTACCCAAAGCCGTGCGGCGGCGTAATAGGGCGAAGTTTGCCGGTCATACCGGCTTTTGATGTCATCCAGCAGCTTTTTTTCTTCGGCTGGGTCGATCTCCTTTCCTTTTGCTTTCAGGGCGCTGACCTGGATCTGGAGGAGCGTTTTGGCGGCCTGTTCGCCGCCCATGACGGCGATGCGCGCGGTAGGCCAGGCGTAAATAAACCGGGGGTCATATGCCTTTCCGCACATGGCGTAGTTGCCCGCGCCATACGAGTTGCCGATGATGATGGTGATTTTGGGGACGACGGAATTGGCGACGGCATTGACCATTTTGGCGCCGTCCTTGATAATGCCGGCATGTTCGCTGCGGGAGCCAACCATAAATCCGGTGACATCCTGCAGGAAAACGAGCGGAATCTTTTTCTGGTTGCAGTTCATGATAAAACGGGCTGCCTTGTCGGCGCTGTCGTTATAGATCACTCCGCCCATTTGGATTTCACCTTTTCGAGTTTTGACCATCTTGCGCTGGTTGGCGACGATGCCGACGGCCCAGCCCTCGATGCGGGCATAGCCGCAGAGGATGGTTTTGCCGTAGTCTTCCTTGAATTGCTCGAATGCGGAATCGTCGACGATGCGGCGGATGATCTCCGTCATATCGTAGGGGCGCGTGGCGTCCGCAGGGAAGAGGCCATAGAGGTCTTCTGCGGGGTGAGCGGGGCCTTGGGTTCGGCGCGGTCGAAGATGGGGCCTTAGGGATGTGTCCCAGTTTGCTCATGATCTGTCTGACCTGGTCGAGGCATTCTTGTTCGGTTGTGAATTTATAGTCGGCGATTCCGGAGATCTCGGTATGGGTAACGGCGCCGCCCAGGGTTTCGGCGTCGATCTGTTCCCCGATGGCGGCTTTTACGAGGTAAGGGCCGGCCAGGAAGATGGAGCCGTTGCCTTCCACCATGACGGTCTCGTCGCTCATAATGGGAAGGTAGGCGCCGCCCGCGACGCAGGGGCCCAAGACAACGGCGATCTGCGTGATGCCCATGGCGCTCATGCGCGCGTTATTGCGGAAGATGCGGCCGAAATGCTCTTTATCCGGGAAGATCTCGTCCTGCATCGGCAGAAGACGCCGGCGCTGTCGACGAGATAGATGACGGGCAAATGGTTTTCCATTGCGATCTCCTGAAGGCGGAGGTTCTTCTTGCCGGTGATGGGAAACCAGGCGCCGGCTTTTACGGTTTGGTCATTGGCAAGGATCACGCATTGGCGGCCGCTGACATAGCCGATGCCGGCTACGGTGCCGCCGGCGGGGCAGCCGCCCTGTTCTTCATACATTTCGAATCCCGCGAAGGCGCCGATCTCGATGAAGGCCGACCCTTCGTCGATGAGATATTGGATGCGTTCGCGCGCGGTAAGCTTGTTTTTTTCGTGTTGTTTTTCGATCGCCGCTTTTCCGCCGCCCAGCATGATCTTTTCCAACCGGTTCCGCCAGCCGCTGACTGCCATGCGAAGTGCATCTTCATTCTTGTTAAAATCCAGGGTCTCCGCGTTCATAGAAAGGCAATTTAACCTATTTTTAGCTGGATGTATGGAGTATCTTTGCGAATATGCGGCGCAAAATTACGTGGATTTGCCTGATCAGTGGCGGCTATTCTCATCAAGGTGTTTTCTTATTTTCCGGAGGCGGTGGAGACGTATTATTCGAGGGGCTTATATCCGGTGATTGCACGGGTGCAGCGGGTGTTGTTCGGATGGATTCCTTTCAGTGTGGGCGACTTGCTATATGGGGCGGTAGTTGTGGTAGTGCTTGTACTGGTTGGTCCGGCTCGATCAGGCAGCTGGTGCGGCGGGAGGCGGCCGAAAGGTTGGGGGTGGCGGTTACTGCGCCGGTTGACCTTTGTGCTGTTGTGGGTGTATGTGGTCTTTCAACGCTGCTATGGGGGTTGAATTACAACCGGCTTGGGATAGCCGACCAATTGCAATTGCACGTCTAGCCTTACTATACGGAGGACCTCGGGCGAGTTGACGGAGCTGATCGTCAAGAAGCTGAACGCGCTCGACACGTATGGCCAGGCCGAACAGAGCCCGGTTGGCCGCACTTCCGTCATTGCGGACCGAAGCCGTCGGGGCGTATGATAGTCTGGCAATTGCGGAGCCGCAGTTCGCGTACCGGGTTCGCTCGGTCAAGGCTTCGCTGTTCAGCTATCCGGGACTATACATCGGATTTGCGGGGTATTACAATCCGTTCACCGGGGAGGCGCAGGTGAATATGCTGGACCCCGACTTTCGGCTGCCTTATACGACTTGTCATGAGATGGGTCATCAGTTAGGCTATGCCAAGGAGAACGAGGCTAATTTCATCGGATTTCTTGCCTGCCGCGGAGTTCGCCTGATCCGGCGTTCCGGTATTCGACTTATCTCGGACCTGTATGGCTATGCGATCCAGGAACTGTATTTCCGGGATTCGGTGCTGGCGATGGTCGTTAAGGGGAAACTGCGATCCGGGTGTGCGGCAGGATCTGCGGGAATTGCGGCGGTTCAACCAGCGATATGCGAATCCGCTGGAGCCGGTGATCTGGAAGGCTTATACGGGAGTATCTGCGGGCGAACCGGCAGCCGCAAGGGATCATCACCTATTCCGAGGTGACGGCCTGGCTGATCGCATACGAAAAGAAGTTTGGATGGGACGACCGTATTGGCTCGACAGCATCGGCTAAGCCATGAGTTATTGGGGCAGTAAATGCATGTGGGTGAAATCAAAAGATGTTCTTCCACATCATGCTTTCGATGGGCTTATCGGACTGGCCGTTGTATTTGGCGTTCTTTTTCTGGTTGTATTTGACCAGGATCTCTCCATCTACCGGGAAATAGATGAGTTGACCTACGGGCATTCCCTTATATACTTTGACTGGCTGCTTGACGGAGATCTCGAGGGTCCAGTTGCCGCAGAAGCCGACGTCGCCTTTGCCGGCGGTGGCATGGATATCGATGCCGAGGCGGCCGGTTGAGGATTTGCCTTCGAGGAAGGGGACGTGGGCGTGGGTTTCGGTATATTCCTGGGTGACGCCGAGATAAAAAATATGTGGGTATAAGCACAAACCCTTCTTCGGGGATCTCGAAATATTCGATCTCATTGTGTTTCTTTGCGTCGAGAATATGCTCACGGTAAGTAGCCAGCCATTTTCCGAGATGAACGTCATAGGAATTGCTTCCCAGGCAGCTTCTGTCGTAGGGGACAATTTTGATCGTTCCTTTTTCTATTTCTTCCAGGATGCGAGCTATCGGACAGGATCATGATCGAAATTGGTTAAGTTTGCGAATATGCATATTATAACTTTACAAATGCCGCTGTTTTATCAACATAATATCAACCAGGACACAAAATTAGGGATTTGGCATATCGAGGAGCCGGAATCCTTTTTTTTGGAAAAGGTGCCGCTGAAGAGGGATGTGACGCATCCTTTCAAGCGGCGTCAGCATTTGGCGGGCCGTTATCTGTTGTCCTATCTTTTCCCGGATTTTCCGGTGGAGGAGATTCGGATTGCGGATACCCGGCAGCCTTTTCTGGCCGGGGACCGGTTATCATTTTTCGATTTCGCATTGCGGGGCGTATGCTGCGGCGATCGTCAGCAGGACTTGCAGGGTGGGGGTGGATATCGAATTGGTGACGCAACGGATCACAAGGGTGGCGGAGAAGTTTTTGAATGAGGGCGAGATGGATCTTTTCAATGAGGACTATGCCTTTTTCCTGGAGCAGTGGGGTTTGCGGGGGCGCGTGGAGCAGGAGTTCCTGACACTGATCTGGAGTGCGAAGGAGGCGTTGTTCAAGTGGTATGGGCGTGGAGAGTTGGATTTTAAGCTGCATATGCAATTGACGGGGAGTATCCGGATCGAGGAGGATGTGATCAAGCTTCCGTTCGCTTTTGAGAAGGATGAGATCATCCTGCTGGACCTGGATGCGCGGATATTCGACGAGCAGGCGTTGACGCTGGCGTGGGTGGTGAGTTGAGGGGACCATGGAATTTGCGGGTGGAGAGGAAAATGAAGAAGTTCGCAAAATGCGAACTTCAGCGGAGCGATGGTGCGGTTGTGCGTTGTTTGTGTGGCGGGCGGGGCGGGTTGATTAGTCCAGGAGTGTTTCATCCTCTGAACCGTCTGCGATCAGCCCGATGTCAATGGCGTCTTTGCCGGCGATGCCTTCGATGGAGCCGCGGACGTGCGCCACGTTGATCAACACTTTTTCCAACTGTTTTTCCCTTGCCTTCCAAAGTCGCTCCATGGCGTCCCGCTCGCGTTGGATCGACTGTCGCATGGAGTGAAAGCCTTCGCGGATAGCCTTCCATTGTTCGCCAAATTCATTGCTCGTGAGGTAAGTATAAAGGAGGTGCATTTTGTCGCCAGTGTTTTCCTGCGTCCTGGCGACTTTATAGATCTCGATCACCGCATTGCGCAGGACATGGGTAAGGGCGCGAGCCTCTGAAAAAGAGCAGATATACACCCCGTCTTTTTCGCCAAAACCGTTCATATCTTTTGGCATGGCCAGCGTGACGATGACGGCGACGTCGGCACCCAGACTTCGTCGGTCTGCTTTTAGCTTCTCGATCCAATCCATCGAGAACGTAGTGGTGCGTTTGCTTTCGTAAATGATCCTGCCGCACTCCTGGCCGAGGCTATTGCGGACCGTGAGGATACAGTCGGCGCCTTTAACACCCTTACCCACTTCACTTACGGTGTCGAAGGGGAAGGCGCCGCGAAGGAGCGCCTCCAGCGCGAGCTCCTGGACTTCTCCCTGGAGCTGCATGGAACCTTGTTCCGCTTTGCGTTTCATTTCTTCTGCCCGATGCTCCATTTCGACCGCCAACCGCTTTTGGTCTTCGAGCTGCTTTTCAAGTTCCTTCAGCTTCATCTGGTACTCGGTCTCTTTTGCCGCGACCTTTTGGCTCTCAAGCTGGCGGATCTCTTCGGCGAGGCGCGCGCGCCCCTCCTGGAGGAGGCGTTGGACGTTCAGCTCGAGCTCGGCCTCTTTGGTCTTGATCTCCTGTTCTTTTTTGAGGAATTCGAGCTCGCGCTGACGGGAGGTTCGGAGTTTTTCTTCAGTTTCCTTGTTGGCATCTTCGAGGAGGCGCAGTTTATTTTCAAAGTCGCCGGTGATGGATTTTCGGAGGGTCCGCTCCGTGGCAGCCTGGATGTTGCGGCGCTCTTCTTCGACTTTTTTTTGGAATTCCTTTTCCTTGTCGCCGACGAACTTCTGCATCTGTTCGCGGAGGCCTTTTTTATATTCCTCGGCTACGGCTTCCTCCATAGGGAAGGAGTGACCACAGTTCGGGCATTTGATGTCATTGGGCATTGATCCGGGTAGTTTGTGCAAAAGTAGATTTTTGGCAATTAATCGGTTGTGATTTTTCTTTCGGCCCGGATGCAACATTCGGCCGGTCGAGCCCGTCTATAAAATAAAATACTACAATATGAAATACACAAGTTTAATGCTTGTTGCGGCAATGGGGTTGATTGGAAGGGTCTCTGCTCAGCAGGAGCAGGTAAGGCAAGTATCGGGCTTTGACAAAGTTAGTACAGGAGGGTCGTTTGCCGTGCATGTGAAGATAAACGGGACGGAAAGTCTGAAGATCGATGGCGCGGATGCGCAGGAGGTGGCGAAGATCGAAACTAAAGTTACCAATGGTCAGCTTGAAATCCGGTGGATGAGAGGTTCGGAACCGCATAACTACCGTGGGCGGATCGACGTATACGTTACGGCTAAGTCGCTTTCGGGATTGAGCAATGCCGGGTCGGGGTCGATGGATGTAGACGGGGTTGTGAAAGGCGGCTCCGTGGAAATGGATTTGAGCGGGTCCGGGAGTATAACGGCTGCCGTTGATGCGGGCAAATTGGATGTTGTCCTAAGTGGTTCGGGCAGGACCACGCTCAAGGGTAAGGCGAACTCGACGCACATTGATATCGCCGGTTCAGGGAAATTGAGTGCTGATGGATTGAGCACGGATGTGGCGGATGCGCAGATCAGCGGCTCGGGGGATACATATATCACGGTCAATAAAACGATTTCCGCGAGTATTGTGGGGTCAGGGAGTGTGCATTATTCCGGTGCGGCGACGATTGGTTCCGTCTCGACTGTTGGATCGGGAAGGCTTAGAAAAGTATGAGCCGGGAGGCGACATAGACTGATTTTTAGCTGATGCCGTGCTCTTTTTGATAGGACTGCGGGGTTTTACCGGTGATGGAGCGAAAGTTCTTGTGGAAGCTGGTAAAATTGGAGAAGCCGCTTTCGAAGCAAAGTTGTTTAATACTGATCCGGTTGTCGAGCAGGAGTTTGCAGGCGTGGCCGATACGGATCTCGGTCAGGAATTGGGTGTAGGTTTTTCCGGTCCGGGATTTGAAGTAGCGGCAAAAGGAATTGGGGACGAGGCCTGCGATGCCCGCGACGTGGTCGAGATAGATCTTCCCGGTAAAATGGCGAAACGTATAATCGTATATCGCGTTGATTCGGTCATTCTCCGCTTCGGAGAAATCGGGGCGGAAGCCAATGGAGGAGAGGAGTTGGATGCTGTCGGAGGCGGCGAATGCGGAAAGGCATTCGATTAAGGCGGTGATCCGGCTGATCCCATCCGCAAGTCGGATTTTCCCGATGTGGTGGGGTATAATTTCATTCTTGTCGGCGTGAAGCAGGATACCGCGGCGCGCCTTTTCCAGCAGATTGCGGATTGGTTTGGCCTCGGGCAGATCGAGGAAAGTGTCGCCCCAGAAATTTTCACTGAAATGAATGACGGTGGAGTGGACCGGCTGCGGTTTGGTCTCGTTGAAGTAGACGTCATCGTACCGCCAGTAATGCGGGAGATTGGATCCAACGAGGATGATATCGCCGGGCTGAAACCGTTTAATGTGATCGCCGACAAACTGGGTGCCGCCGCCCTGATGAAAGAAAATCAGTTCCACTTCGACATGGTAGTGCCAGCGGTTATTGATAAATGGGTCCTGATCTTCCCGCACGCTAAAGGAGTGGGCAGGGGTGCGGGGTACCTTTAAAAGTTTCGGCTTCACAGTTCCAAAATTAGGAATTCGCCGCCGGACATCGTCCCTCTAATAATTGATCCTGACCAGGTAAGAGTGTGGATTCGAATCCGCGTATTCTCTTCCTCCTGCATTGACCCTCACGATCCCGTCGCGAAACCACATGATCGTTCTGGCATCGATCGGATCTGATTGTGGAATGGGCCCCCAGCCCGGTGTCTTTTTTTCTGCGGTATTATTTTCAGGATCAATCACGTAGTAGAAGTTGTCATACTTATAGACGGGGCTGCTGATGTTTTGACAACCAAACACGTGGATCTTCCCGTCGCGGACGGTACAGGATATATCACGGCCAACTTCGAATTTCGCTTCCTCCCATCTGTCAAGAAAAAACTGATGGACCAAATGATATTGCTGCCGGTCGTACACCGAAGCGATGACGCCTTCCGCATGGAGGACGCATGGTCCGTTGTTCGGCGGGCACCATTGGGAAGTGATCTCATGGAATACGACCAATTTGTCCTTTGTGTAAGTGATGTTTATCGGTTTAAGGTCATCTGCCGGCTGGAAATGCCTGGCGGTGACCAGGTCAGGATTGTTTTGGAGTGCTCGGATAAAGTCCTTGTTCAGCTCATCCTTTTGTTGGAAAGCAATTGTCCTGGCTTCAAAATCAAAAATAAACAGCGAAAGGTATTTGTGCCGTCCGCCGTGGACAATATTAAAGGTCAGAATGTTGCCGTTGGCCGGATCGAGCTGCCCCATCCAGTCCTTGACGAAGGCGATCCCGTTCGGAGTATAGTCAAGCGGTGTTGTCAGCGTCTGCTGGAGCTGTCCTTCGGGGTTGAATCTTTCCGCGATGATCTGGTCCTTGTTGAAGAAGAGCAACGTTAGCTGGCCTTTATCATCCGTGAAGCTACTCATGAAATCACCGCCGATGCCAACGCTGGAGAGCTCTTTTATCGTGGGCTCAAATTGATCGGAAAGCTGCAATTCCGCCAGGCCGGTCGTTCGCTGGATACTTTCGCTAAACCACTCGACCGGATGCATAAAACCTGCTTTGAAATCGGTGCTTCGGATGAGCAGGTGGTGAAAATTTCCCCCGGCGTCGTTACCCATTTCCAAATCAAGCTGGCGGAGACCAGGGTTTGTATAAATCACTTTGTCGGTTACGAGGGTTTGGGTTTTGCCATCCACGAGGACGGCGTGGATGTCCCTGTGGCGGGTATTTTCCTTCTCTTCGGTATAGAAGCAGAGAATATTGTCCTTCCATTTACCCAGGCCAAGAATATTGGCGCCATTTATAGGAATTTCTTTTTGCAGGGAACCGTCCTGGCTGATAAAGCCAATCGACCTTTTACTATCGCGGTATTCCAGGATGACGGCCGCGGTACTGTCGCTGGTATAGATCCGGTTGGCGATAAACCAGGGATATTCCTGGGGTTTGTCGTGTAGCTGGGAGTGTGCTGGAATAAATAGGCTCAGCACCACCAGCGTGGCACAAAAGTTCTTCACGGTACGGGTTTCCATATAAACGATCAAACAACCCGGGGTATTGTGTCTAAGGCTGCCATTGCAGGGCGAAGTATTCGGCCCGTTCGGTGCCGTGTGTTCTCCAGGGCATGGGGGTTGCCGGAAGGGAGAAAAATGAGATCGCCTTCGGTAGCGGGGTAGTGTTTTCCGTTGATATATTCCTGCACGTGGCCGGATCGCATAAGGATGATCTCTTCGGCGCGGTGGATATGGGGTGGGTGACTGGATTCGCCGGGGTTTAACGTCGTGGCATGAAGGTCGATCTTTGAAAGCCAGGGAGTAGGTTGACTGAAGATCTGTCGGGTTTCTCCTTTGGTTGTGTGCTGGACGGGCATGGCGGACCAGGTGAAGATTACGGGGTACCTCCCAGTCGCGGGCGATGGAGGTGGTGTTCCCGCAGGGTGACGGGATCCGAATCGAAAGCGGTAGAAGGTGCAGTGGTCCGCTTCGAGGCTATAGGAATTACCGGCGGAAATAAGCGCAACGCTTCCTGGGCCCAGCCCTGTCACACTGTCAAGACTGGTAAGGGTGAGGTTGCCTTCTTTGATGATCAATAGCTCGTCTGCGGTGTCCGGCTTGCCGGACAGCATGATCGCGGATTTTATGTTTAGGGTCCGGATATCCAGGAGTGAAAGGTCGTGGGTGGCGCCTCTTAATACCTGGCCGGAGGGGCCTGGGTAGGGGACAATCCGGGCAGTGAGCGTATCGGGTTGGGCGTGAAGGATGGCTGCAGGGGTCAGAAAAAAGATGGCAAGCAGAATGGACTTCATACGATCAATGATTTTTTTTGGCGAGTTCGAGGCCTTTTGTTGTGGTGTAATATTTTGAGATCATATTGGGTACCTCCCATGCGGGCATTTGGTGTTCTTTGATGAAACCGAGAAAATTTGCGGTGACACGGGCGAAATGGGCTTCGTGGCCTTCCTTGTATCGGTCGGGGATGACGACTTTCCAGCGGCGCCCCTCGCGTTCGAGGCTGATACCGGGGTATTTTGCCAGCAAGGTGGCGAATTGAGTGGCCAGCGTTTGCGGGTACATGGAGTCGGGTCGCAGGGCCTCGATGTAAAGGGTTGGTTGGAAGTAGACTGTTGAGTTCCTGAAGGATAACCAGGTTTGCCTTGCTGCCGCGCATCAGGGAGCTGTAGGTATCGCCGGCGCCCGGGGGGGCATCGTAGGTCCACGTGACGGAGGCTTTTACATAAACATTTCTGAGACGATAGTCAATTTCACCGTTCGCATATATTTTTAATGCGGTGTCTTTTTTGGGATCGGCATATTTTTTCAGGAAATCCGGGAATTGGTCCAGACCGGTAATAGTCTTGAATTCGGAGAGGGTCAGATCGGTTGACCAGTGGCGTGCGTTGTCTACTTTGACATCCGTCGTATAGTCGAGGGATTGATCGGGAAAGCAGCCCCATTGCACGAGATCGACGAGATGGGTCATCACATCGACGATTCCTTCGCCCTGTTGGGTGATATCGAAGAACCAGGCCGGACGGGTCAGCGCTTTGCCGGAAACGGATTTGTACCACCGATGGACGCTGGATGCGACGACGCCGGGAAGATGCGTGTCACCCGGTACCTGGGTGCCATATACGGCCGGCATCGCGGCGAGTTCGCGTTGGAGGATGCTGGTGATTTCGTAGCGTTCTGTCATGATATCATAGAGGATAAGATTTCTGGCGGCGGCCGTGTCGAATGACTGGCGCAGCAGACCAAAGGATTGGTCGTCGATGACCATCGGTTTGTCGGCGAGGACGTTGAAGCCGGCTTGCAGGGATTGTTGAATATAAGACGTTTTCTCGCGATTGTTGCCGGCGAGCACAACGGTATTGCCTTTTTTATCATCGATCATCTGCTGCACGTAATGGTCGCCGGTATATACATGCTCGTTCCATTGGGTGGGATCCTTTTCGCGGGTATTATAAGAACTGATAATTCCGAGATAGGATTTGACATCCGGGCCGGCAGGAGCATAGACATATACGTTGGTGTCGACGTCGGGGTACATGGACTTCTGGACCAGGGCGGCGTGGAAATGGCCGGGGTCGAGCGTGACGAGGTGGATGGGCCTATTCTCGGTGGTGTCGGCAGCGAGGCTGTGTCCGGTTGGGTTCTGGCAGGAGGACATTCCTGCGAAGATAAGGGAGGTGAAAATCAGATGCGAACTTTTCATGGCTGTAGATTATGACGCTTTATTCGGGATGGTGGCGATGATGGTTATGGTATTGGAGGTGGCTGGGCGGGTGGGCTGGCCTGCGCGGGGCTGGCCGGGCCCGGGTGCTGTGTTGCCGGTCTGGAGTTTGGTGGGTTGGCCGCCACCGGTTGAAATGGCGTATTTTCCGTATAGGGGTACCCGTTGCATCTTATCGTCTATGACGGTAAAAGCGTCGGGCGCGACGACGAAGTGGAGGATATCGGCCTGCCCCGAACGGAGATGGATGCGTCGAAAGCCACGGAGAGACTGGATGGGAACGGGTACATGCGCATCCAGGGCCGAGATATAAATTTGGGCCACTTCATCGCCTTCGACAAGGCCGGTGTTGGCGACACGGACGGAAATATGGAGGCTGTCGCCGGGGGCAACGGCTTTTTCGATCTGGAGGCTGTCGTAGTGGAAGCTCGTATAGCTAAGGCCGTAACCGAAGGGATATAGGACAGGGCCTTTATAGTAGCGATAGGTGCGTCCGGCCATCGCATAGTCGCCAAAGTTGGGGAGATCTTTGACTGAGTTGTAGAAAGTCACCGGCAAGCGGCCGCCGGGGTTGTAAGCGCCAAAGAGCACGTCCGCGATGGCGGTCCCGCCTTCCTGGCCCGGGTACCAGGCTTCCAAGATGGCGGAAAGGTGCTGGTCTTCCCAGTTGACGGAGATGGCGCTGCCGTTGAGTAGAACGAGGATGATGGGTTTGCCGGTAGCGGCGATGGCGTGAATGAGGTCTTCCTGTTCTTTCGGCAGGTCGAGTGTGGTGCGGTCACCGCCCATGAATCCAGGTATGTTGAGCTTCAGTTCTTCGCCTTCGAGCCGGGGGGAGAGGCCCATACAAAGGATAACGACGTCGGCCTGGCGGGCGATGCGGAGAGCGGAATCCCTCATCCGGGCGGCGGAAACGGGGTGGGGGAGGCCGGCTGCAAGCTCGCAGCCTTTTGTGTAAAGGACATGAGTTGTCGATTCGGCATCTGCCTTGATGCCTTCCAGCGGCGTGGTTGCATAGGACGGAGTGCCGTTATAATTGCCGAGGAGAAGTGCTGAGTTGTTGGCATTGGGCCCGATGACGGCGATTGTGTTGAGATATTTTTTTTTCAAAGGGAGAGTGCCATGGTCGTTCTTTAGCAGGACAATGGATTTGTGAGCGGTCTCGAGTGCTAGTTGCCGGTGTTCCCTGCTGTCGACGACGGAGTAGGGGATGCTGTTGAATTTTACGCTGTCGGTGGGATCGAACATGCCGAGCTTCATGCGGGCGGTGAAGAGTCTTTTGACGGCGACGTCGATCTCCTGTTCGGTGATCAGTTTTTTTCCGACGGCTTCTTTGAGATGAGCATAGGTGTTGAGGCATTCGAGGTCGCAGCCGGATTTCACAGCAAGGACGGCGGCTGAATCCGGGGTGGCGACGATCTTATGGCGTTCGTAGATGTCGTCGATGGCGCCGCAGTCGGAGACGACGTAACCTTTAAAGCCCCATTCATTGCGAAGGATGGTGGTCAGCAGGCGACTGCTGCCGCAGCAGGCCTGGCCATAGAGGCGGTTGTAGGCGCACATGACGGAGAAGGCTCTGCCTTCTTTGATTCCCATTTCAAATTGCGGGAGGTAGGTCTCGCGGAAATCACGTTCGTCAGGCCTGGCGTCAAAAAAGTGGCGTTCGGATTCGGGCCCGCTATGGACGGCGAAGTGTTTGACGGTGGCGATGGTCTTAAAGTATTTAGGGTCGTCGCCTTGCATTCCCTTGATGAATTCGACGGCGAGACGGCCGGTAAGGAAGGGGTCTTCGCCGTAGGTCTCCTGGCCGCGGCCCCAGCGGGGATCGCGGAAGATGTTGATATTGGGGGAGAAAAAAGTCAGGCCTTCGTAGAGATCGTGTTTGTTCTGCCGGATGAACTCGTTGTATTTGGCGCGTGCTTCGTCGGAGATGGCGGTGGCCATTCGGAAGTGCATGTCTTCGTCCCAGGCTGCGGCGAGCCCGATAGCCTGGGGGTAAACGGTGGCGAGGCCGGCGCGGGCGACGCCGTGAAGGCTCTCGTTCCACCAGTTGTAGGCGGCGACATGGAGGCGGGGGATGGCCGGAGCGGAATTCATCATTTGGCTGATCTTTTCGTCGAGGGTCATGCGGCTAACGAGGTCGTCTACGCGCTGATCGGTGGGGAGGTCGGGGCTAAGGTAGGCGACAGTGTCCCGGGAGCTGTTGTCTTTTTGGGTCGATTTTTCATGCCGGTCACAGGAATTGTTGACCAACAAAAAGAGAAGAAACACGGCCAGCAGCAACGATTTCTTGATCATAAGGCGTAAAGATACTAAATCGATCATTTTACGATAAACCAGCAATAGTCGTCAGCCCTTATGGTACATGTAAAGGAAACTTCGTAATTCCGGTCCAGGGGATATTTTTTTGACGTTCCTTCCTGATCATAGATCGTAGCCTCTTTTGTGAGACCGGTATAGTATAGCGGGATTTTGATCGTTCTTGTCATTTCCTGGTGGGTTGGGTTATAAAGCATGATCAATCCGCGCTCGGCAAGTGCCGGATTCACATGGATAAACCCATCCCAATCCCGTCCATCCGCCCGGCGCAGCTCTATCACATCGGAATTTAATATTTCCCGGTGGGCCTTATACCAATTTATTATGTCCGCCACCATCTTCCTTGTCGTATCGCTGTCATAAAGTCTTGGCCCCCGGTAGCAAGCTTGTACGCCGGCGCCATAGTATTCAATCATCAGCTGCTTATAGTCCTTGAGATGTTCCACCAACGGCTCCAGCACGGCGTCTGACCCTCCGCCCTGGTATTTGGTCAGCGGGACAAATCCCCATGACATCGACCCCGTTTTTTCAAAGAGGCCGTCGTAAATATTCTGGCGGTTCAAAATCAACTGTTGTTCCCGGGGTAATGAGAAGTTCACTTCCCGGTAGCCGATCCCTATCTTATTTGTACCATCCAGGAAATACCAATCGGGCGCATTGATGTAAACGCCCCTCGCATTTAGCCAATGGTACAACTCCTTTTGTATCTCCATCTGCCGCCATTGCGAATCGTCCAACCCTTTGTGCCCCGGGTGCGTGGTGGAGGCGCATACATCGCCGGGGTACGGGCCATCGTTCTCCCAGATATCAAACCCCGTCTTTTCAAAAAAATATTTGATCTTATCCCGGTAGGCCAATCCCCATTTGCTTCCAAAACAGGGGGCATTGCCAAAAAAGGCTCCCCCCGGCTTCCCCGTTTTCGGATCAATCACGTCATCCTCATCGCTGATGCGTCTGCTACTGAACAAAGAATATCCTCCCAATAATATTCCTTTTTGGTGAGCGTAAGCGGCGAGCCCTGACCAACGTGCGATGTTTGCCGCAGAACTGTCTTCCATATTCAAATGGCTCCCAAAGCTGAGGATCACTGCTTCATAGCCGGTGGCCACGCACTGGTCCACGGCTCGGCGCACTTCGTCATCATTGCGGCTGACCAGGTGCATAAAAATCGGGTTTTGGGTCGTCCAGGGCGCTACCGTCCGGTACATGCGTTTGATCATCATGCCCCGGCGCTGGCGGTCATAGCTATCCATCAACAATTCGTGCGTTCTCACCGAATTGAAATCCTCACCGGGCCGCAGCTCAATTCCTGAAACCTTTTCGGGATATACTTCGAGCAGGCAAGGCGTCTGAAAATCATAATTCACCTGCGAAGTATAGGCGGAGTCGGCCTTCCAATGCGTGGTCTGATCGCTGATGTCATATCGCATGGCGTTATTGAAGGCATAATTGGTCTCCACATAAATGCCATGCTGTTTTTTCATTTCACCAGTCGAACCGACAACGGCACTCTCCTCTTCCACCAATCCAAGCACTTCGTTGACTACCCTGTCCACCCGGATAACCGTTTGGGCCCTGTTTTCGACGGAGACCCATTTCACGATCAGTGGAAGTCTATCATATAGCTCATAATGCACGACGACGCGGATGCCGGCCAATTCCGTTTTGCCCGAAACGAAGATAAAGTCCACCTGTTTGCCTGTTGCTTGCTTTCGGTTCATTGCCCAGGTGGCACATCGCCAATGCAGGAAGGGCTTTAGCTCGCTTATATTGTAGCTGCCTAGCAGAAAGTCAGTTTTCCCCACGTGCATACTGTCCACCCACTCCGGAAGCAAATAGGCATTTTCCTTCTGGCCATGCAGGCCGCCAATCTCGTATTCCTTTCCATCTATTACTACGCTTGCCTCCGGCTTCACGGCACGAAGGAGTTGCTGGCCGTTGCTCAGGTTGCTGTAGTCAATGCAGGAAAGATTGGGTTTCAGTCGGAATGTCCTTCTGACAAGTCCGTTCTCCAGTACAATATTCTTTCCGGATACAAAAATGTACGCTGGGTGTTTGGCAGGTTCGACCAGCCAGTCCGGACGCAAAGAGTTCGCTATTCCCGGCGTCGAACTCGGAAGCCCGGGTCCCTGGGCCAGGATCCGAGTGGATAACAGCAAAAAAAATATCGATAACCCTGACGTCGTCATACTGAGACACGCAAGGTACTGAATCGGCATTATTATTTGTTTACGGTGACGTGCGGTGGAGCGGCGAAATATTGCCAGGCGCTTTCGGCTTGTTGTTTGGTGAAATGGCCGCTGAAAACGACCCAGCGGTAATGGAGGGTGTACGTGCGGCCGGGTTCGAGGCGCCAGTCGCGGTCTTTGGTCGGGGAGAAGTTGGCGAAGAGGTCGCCGCGGCCGTTTGAGGTATCGGGCCAGATGCGCAGCGGTTCGGGGTAGTTGAAATTGTCCGGATGGGAAAGCATGGCGATGCCACCGTAGTCGCTGCCGAGCGCGCCCTGGACGATGCACCAGCGGGCGGTGGTACCGTCGGCGTGGCGACGGTCCATTCCTTCGGAGGTGAGGACTTCGCTGTTGTCGCGGTTCCATTCGGCGGTGGCGCGCCAGCCGAGGCCACCATAGCGGTAGGTGAGGAGGATGACGGGATAGAGGGTGGCGGGAGTCAAGGGTAATCGTGAAGTCTAGGAGGTATTGGTTGGTATCTGCGGAAGAAATTTGGATGGTCAATAACTCGTTAAGAAATGCTTCTTCGGTTCCATCTTTGCGAAAAGCGACGTGTTGCAGCCGGGCTTGAAAGCTTGCACTGCTATCCCCGCCGCTAAAATCGGAAAATTCTGCAAAGCGTTCAGTGCCCTTTCGGGCGGCGAGATTCCAGCAGTCGACAGTGTCACCTTTGAATAAGATATGGGTCCAGGGGTCCCAGATGCCATAATGGTGATAGTGATCGGGCGGTTGGATTCGGGTGAGGATTTGGCCGCGTGGAGTATACAGCGGGTGGATGAAACCGGATTTTTTGTAGGCCGTGTCGATTCCGGGTGGCGGGTAGACCGTCTTGTAGACATAGGTGAGGAGGGGCTGATTCCCTTTGGAGATAGTCAGGACGCCTCCGGCGGTGTCAACGTGAAGGGTGTCCGTACGCTGCGCGTTAAGGGTGAGGGTTGTAAAGAGTAAATAGATAAAGAGGTTGAAGCGCATGAGTAGGGGATTAGGGTATAGTGATGGTTGTAATGGTCGTGTTGGAAGTTGAGGGGCGGGGGATATCGGGTTGACCGCCGCCCACGGAAATACGGTAATTACCGGTAAGGAGTACGCGCTGCATTTGGTCGTCGATGACGGTAAAGGCGCTGGGGGCGACGGTGAAATGTAAGATTGTGCGTTGGCCGGGTTGGAGGTGGATGCGTTGGAAGCCGCGTAGGGAGCGGATGGGTACAGGGACGTGGGCGTTGAGCGCGGAAATATAGACTTCGGCGACTTCGTCGCCTTCGATTGCGCCCGTGTTGGTGACCCGGACGGTAAGATGAAGGCTGTCCCGAGTGCTGCGAGGCAAGATTGTTTGCAGACTGTCGTAGTGAAACGTCGTGTAGCTGAGACCGTAGCCGAAGGGATAAAGGACATGGCCTTTGTAATAGCGATACGTGCGGCCTGCCATGGCGTAATCGCCGAAAGCGGGAAGGTCTTTGACCGAATGGTAAAAGGTGACGGGGAGGCGGCCGGCGGGGTTGTAGTCGCCGAAGAGGACGTCTGCGATTGCGGTTCCTCCGGCCTGACCGGGGTACCAGGCTTCAACGATGGCCGGGAGGTGCTGATCTTCCCAGTTGATGGAAACAGCGCTGCCGGTGAGCAAAACAAGGATGACGGGTTTGCCGGTAGCGGCGATGGTGCGGATCAGGTCTTCCTGAACCTTGGGCAGGTCAAGGTTGGTGCGGTCGCCGTGGTCGAATCCGTCGATATTTACATCCATTTCTTCTCCTTCCAGGCGGGCGGAGAGGCCCATGCAGAGGATGACGGCATCCGCCTGACGGGCGGTTGCGAGCGCTTCGGCTTTTAACTGCGCCGACCGGTCTGGTTCCTGCCGCCACCAAACCAGTTGAACGCGGGCGTCGCCATAGGATTCGCTGACGGCTGCACGCAGCCGGTATTTATGACCGGCCTTGAGCGTGAGAGAAGCCGATTTGCGCAAGCGCGGGTCATTGTATTCGTCGCGGAAGTGATAACTGGTAAAGGCCACGAGGCTGTCATCGAGGAAGAGCCGGACCTTACAAGTCGTGATTACACCCAGTTGATAGCTGCCGGATCTATCCGGGGTCAGGTCACCGCGGTATTTGACTCCAAAATTGTCATCATCCATATCACTACGCGGGGCACCGTCGCCCCAGTTGGCGTCGAGGACGGAATCAACGGTCGTGAAAAGGATTTTGCCGGTGAAGGCCGTGTCGTTGTAGAAGTCTGCCTGGAGACCGGGTGCCCCGTCGTGGGAGAGCGCGGCGGCAGGAATGCGGCTGAAGAAGGGCAAGCCTTCGGCGAGGTCGCACCCTTTGGCGTACAGGACCCTGGCTGCGCCCAGCTTGTCACGGATGCCTTCGAGGGGAGTGACCGCGTGGGAGGGGAGGCCGTTGTAATTCCCGAGGAGCATGCTGGGGTCATCCGAGTTGGGTCCGATGACGGCGATGGTTCGGAGGGTTGAGGGCAGGGGGAGAGCGGAGTGGTCATTCTTTAACAGGACGATGGTTTTATGTGCGGCTTCGAGCGCGAGGTCCTTATGTTTCCTGCTGTCGACAACGGAATAAGGGATTCGGGCATATTTCACGCTGTCGGCGGGATCGAACATGCCGAGCCGGAAGCGGGCGGTGAAGAGCCGTCGGACAGCGGTGTCGATCTGCGATTCCGTGATGAGACCTTTTGCCACGGCTTCCTTCAGGTGGGTGAAAGTCGTAGCGCATTCGAGGTCGCAGCCGGATTTGACGGCGAGCGCGCCGGCGGAGTCGGGCGTCGAAACGATCTTGTGGTGCTCGTAGATGTCGTCAATGGCGCCGCAGTCGGAGACGACATAGCCGGGAAAACCCCATTCGTTGCGGAGGATGGTGGTCAGCAGACGGCTACTGCCGCAGCAAGCCTGGCCGTAAAGGCGGTTGTATGCGCACATGACGGAGTAGGCACCACCTTCCCGGACACCCATTTCAAATTGGGGCAGATAGGTCTCGCGGAAGTCGCGCTCATCGGGGCGGGCGTCGAAGAAATGCCGTTCCGGTTCGGGGCCGCTGTGGACGGCGAAGTGTTTGACGGTGGCGATGGTCTTGAAATACTTCGGGTCGTCGCCCTGGAGGCCTTTGATAAACTGGACGGCGAGGCGGCCGGTGAGCCAGGGGTCTTCGCCATAGGTCTCCTGACCGCGGCCCCAGCGGGGATCGCGAAAGACATTGATATTGGGGGACCAGAAGGTAAGACCCTGATAGATCAGTCGCTTTCCTTTTCGGACAAACTCGTGGTGTTTGGCGCGTGCTTCGTCGGAGATCGCGGTGGCGATCCTGTACTGCATTTCTTCATCCCAGACGGCGCCCAATCCGATGGCCTGCGGGAATACCGTGGCCAGGCCGGCGCGGGCCACGCCATGAAGGCATTCATTCCACCAGTTGTATTCGGGGACGCCGAGACGGGGGATGGCCGGAGCGGCGTTCATCATCTGGCCGATCTTTTCTTCAAGGGTCATGCGACCAACGAGGTCGCTTACCCGCTTGTCGATCGGGAGATCGGGATTGCGGAAGGGGAGGCCGGCGAGGGCGTCGCGCATATCGGGGCGGTTCGGCCCGTGGCAGGCGTGGGTGAAGAGGAAAATGGGCGCGAGGGCCAGGAGGTGGAGATGGCGTTTCATAGCACTAAAGGTACTATTCGGTACATTTTCTTTAACCCGTCGCTCATCATTCGAATGGCTGCTTTTTTTGAAAGGATATGCTGCATAAAAAAGGTTATCCATTTATTGGCGGACCCGCTAACAAAGGAGGGAGTTGTCCCGATCCGGCGAAGGCATTCGGCGACAGCTGCTGCGGGTAGTTGGGGTTCGGGTTCGAGGGAGCTGGCTTTTCCGGGGTTGGTAGCGATGTAATTGGGAGTGGCTGTTGCGCCCGCGCAGCAGGCGATTACGTCGACGTTACAGGGTCGCCATTCATACCAGAGGGATTCGGCAAGGACTTTTCCCGAACGCCTTGCTGGCGGCGTAGGTGGCCAGATAGCCGGTGCCGCGGAGGCCGGCGAGAGAACTCATGAGGACTGATACCGCCGCGGCGACGTTGGACCATTCTTTCGCCGAAAATGCTGGAGGAGGGCCAGCGGAGTAAGTCATGTTCACGGCGGCGATTTGCCGGTGGGTGGCGTTTTGGGCAGAGAGATCGATGGCGAGGGGGAGGACCTCGATTCCGAACTTTTGTATTAACTCACGGGTTATTTCGGTTAACGGCTCGGGCCGGCGGGCGATCAGGATGAGGTTAAAACCCTGCGCGGCGAGGGCGTGGGCCCAGGCGGCGCCGAGGCCTTCCGAGGCGCCGGCGATGAGAGCGGTTGGGCCGTATCGTTCTGTAAGGGATGTCATTTCGTAAAAGGGTAAGGTGAGCGCCACATCCGGTAAAGGACAAGGATCGGGAAGATAACCCAGGCGGCGTTAGAAAGGAAGACCCGGGACAATTCGGGTGAGGCGTGTTCGCCGTTCACCTCTTCATACAGGATGATGAAAACGTTGGTGAGCATTACGGATGCCCACATGATGCTACCGAAGCGGATCCAGTTCAGGCCCTTGGTATAAGCATAGATCGCGAAGGCATAGAAAGGGCCGAAGAAAACAGCGTCGATCCAGATGGTGGCGCGCCACCAAGCTGGTCTGGCGATCAGAACGGGATCGAAATGATGACCGTACCAGTGAACGAGGTCGATCACGGCGGCGGGAGGCCAGCCGGGGTAAGAAAAATGATCGGCATTGGAAATAACAAGCTGTTCGAGGTCGACCATGTACGTGATAAAGAAAAGGTTGACACCGAAGAAGATAATGAACGCAATATCAAGGGGTCGTTTGGAAAGGGGGATGGAGGGCATTGCGAAAGTTTTGGCGTGTGCTTGATTGGGTGGTTTGGCGTTGGGTAGTCGTTGGCGAAAATGAAAGTAGCAAAAAAAGAAGACCTTTGGAGGATAAATGAGATCAAAAACTACAACCGGAAATGTGCCGTTGACATGGAAGGAACGGATTAGGGCGCTTGGAAATCTGCCGCGGTTCTTTCGGTTGGTCTGGGAGACCAGTCCGCGCATCATGTTGGGTAATGTCATCCTTAGGGTTGCCAAGTCCGCGATTCCGGTGGCGATCTTATATGTCGGAAAGCTGATCATCGATCAGGTGGTGGGGCTGGCGGCACATAAAATATCGGGAGGTCCGGCGATCCACCGGCTGTGGGAGTTGGTGGCGGGAGAGTTTGGGCTGGCTATTTTTTCGGATGTTCTTGGTAGATTTATTTCATTGATGGATAGCCTATTAGGTGATAAATTCTCTAATTTTACTTCCATTAGAATCATGCAACATGCGGCGGGCCTCGATCTGGATCAGTTTGAAGATTCGACCTTCTATGATAAGCTGGAGCGGGCGCGGCAGCAGACGACGGGACGGACGGTGCTGTTGTCCCAGGTGATGGGGCAGGTGCAGGACCTCATCAGCATGGGTTTCCTGGCCGTGGGGGTGATGACGTTCAACCCGTGGTTGATCCTTCTGTTGGTGGTGGCGGTGGTCCCGGCGTTTCTGGGGGAATCGCATTTCAATGATCGGAGCTATGCCCTGACGCGGTCGCAGACAGAGGAGCGGCGGGAACTGGACTATCTGCGGTACCTGGGCGCGAGTGACGATACGGCGAAGGAGGTGAAGCTCTTTGGGTTGTCGGACTTCCTGGTGGGGAGGTTCAGAACGCTGGCAGAGAAGTTCTATCGCGACGGGCGGGCGCTGATGATCCGGCGGTCGGCGTGGGGGACCCTCTTCGCGTTCCTTGGAAGTGTGGGGTACTATTCCGCTTATGTGGTCATCATTTTCAGGGCGGTGAACGGTAGTTTATCGATCGGTGACCTGACCTTTCTGGCGGGATCGTTCAGACAGCTGCGGAGCCTGCTGGAGGGGATCCTATCGCGCTTCACCAGCGTGTCTCAGGGGGCGATCTACTTACAGGACCTGTTTGAGTTCTTCGAGATCAAACCGCGGATTGTGACAATCGCGCAGCCGAAGCGTTTTCCCCGGCCGATCCGGGAGGGTTTCCGTTTCGAAAATGTCGGATTCCGGTATCAGCATTCCGAGCGGTGGGCCAACCGGCATTTGAATTTCACGCTTCGCGCGGGTGAGCGGCTGGCCCTGGTGGGGGAAAACGGGGCTGGGAAAACGACGCTGATCAAGCTTATCACGCGACTGTATGATCCGACGGAGGGCCGGATCCTGCTGGATGGGATCGATCTTCGCGAATATGACCCAGCGGAGCTTCGGCGGGAAGTCGGGGTGATCTTCCAGGATTATTTGCGGTATCAGATGACGATGGCCCAAAACATCGCCGTCGGCAATATCGACCGGCAAACCGACAGGGAGTTGATCGAGGCTGCGGCGAGGCAAAGTCTGGCGCACGCGCTGGCGGAGCGGCTACCGGCGCGGTATGACCAGGAGTTGGGGCGGCGTTTTCGGAGCGGTGTCGAGTTGTCGGGCGGGGAATGGCAGAAGGTGGCGCTGGCCCGGGCGTATATGCGGGACGCACAGCTGTTGATCCTGGATGAGCCGACGGCGGCGTTGGATGCGCGGGCGGAGTATGAGGTCTTTCAACGTTTTGCGGAGTTGACCAGCGGGCGGACAGCGGTGCTGATCTCACATCGGTTCTCGACGGTACGGATGGCGGATCGAATATTGGTGCTGGAGCGGGGGGAGATGCTGGAGGTCGGGTCGCATGCGGAGCTGTTGGCGATGGGGGGAAGGTATGCGGAGTTGTTCGATCTGCAGGCGAGCGGATATCGATGAACCGCTTTTGCCGAGGCTTCATCGACCGAGGGCGGCCACGCTATTGCTGGCTCACCTTTAGTCTCTTAAGGGCATCGATGGCCACTGGTCTGCCTTTCCGGGCTGCGACCCTATAATAGTGAATAGCGAGCTGCAGATCGGGTGTGATATTCGCGCCGCCATTCTCATAAATGGTGCCGAGGTTGGTATAGACCATTCCCAGGGTCGAATCGATCGACAGGGCCGTATTGAGCAGAAGAAGGGCTGAATCGTAGTCTTTTTTCTCAGGGTACACCCTATTCATGAGCATGGTAGCATATTCGTTATAGGAAAGGGCGTTCCGGTGATTCATGCCTTCCTGAAACCATTTAGCGGCGGAATCGGGATTGGCTTTTGCCCAACCTTTGATAAAGAACATATCACCGAGGTCGCCCATGGCATCGGGGCTGCCGTAGCTTGCCGCCATGCTCAGGTAGGGATAGGCATCGTCGCAGTCTTTGTTGCTACCCGGAATGTAAAGCTTTTTGCCACGGTTGTAATACATTGCGGCCAGTTGCAGCCGGCAGGCCTGGCGGCCCAGATTGATGCAGGTTGTCAGGTAGTTGATTGCCGGCGTCCAACTTGCGGTGTCGCCTGCCTCGAATCTGGCTCTTGCAATTAAGCCCAGCCAGGAGGAGGCGAAGGTATCCGGGGCAATTTCCATGACTTTTTTAAAATATCCGACTGCCCTGGTGGTGTCGGGATAAGTAGAGAGCTTTCCCTTGACATACATCCATCCGATGGCGTCTATTGCTGCCGGAAGGGGCGATTTTTCGTAAGAAGCGAGGGCGTCCTTGTAGTCATTCTCGCGTAAATAATGTTCCGCGGCAAAATAATTGGTTGAATCGGCGGAATTGGATGATCCAGCTGCCTGTTCTTTTTTGCTTTCGTGGATATAGCCCACAATGATCCAGGCAATCAGGCCGAATATGACAAGCAGGGTCAGGGCCTTCACCGGCGTCGTAAACGTCTTAAAGAGCCGGTAAAGGCGGGGAGAATCTTCGGCATCCTTTTCGGTTTTGTCGTTCTTTATTTCTCTCTGGAGTGCCTGCTGAAGATCGATGAAGACCGGGTATTCCGGGTCATTGCGTAGCTGTAGATTCAATTCGGCCATGGCTTCCTGGTGCTGCCCTTTATCCAGGAGCTGGAAATAGGTCGAGAGTTGCTGGTCTTTCCGGCTTTCCCGGATTTCCTTTAATTTATCCCCCAGGGTGGTCATTTCATCCCGGAGATAGCCGTTCGCCGGAAACTTGGCCAGGGCTTTTTCCAGGTAAAGAGAAGCGGCATACCAGGCGTTTCTCGCGGTGGCATTCCGGAATGCCTGATAGTCTTCATTTTGCTGAAGGGGAAGGAGTGGGTCTGGCCCGGGTGGGATGCCGTGGTGCTGCTCGCATTGCCTGATCTTATCCAGTACGAGGGCATCTTTCTTCAGTTGATAAGCTCTCTTGTAAAGGGAAGCCGCTTTTGCATAGTCCTTCCGGCCGTAGAAAAGGCTATCTGCTTCATTTACCAGTTTTGCGAAGGAACATTCGGTTTCGCAGGTTTCGTACTGGCGGCGCAGGTCTTCGTCGCCGGGGAATTTCCTGAGGAGGGAACGGTATTCATCCAGCGCTTCTTCGAGTTTGCCGTCATGAAAAAGGTTGTTTGCCTTCCATTTCAATTTCTCGGCGGAAAACGATGGATTCCTTGCTATAAAGAATCTCGAAGAGGGGATATTCAGGTCGTTTTTGGCAGTAGGGAGAGGAAATTTCTTTTCGTCCATGCGGCTTTTCGAATAGGAATACAAGTCGTCGAGGGTCAGCATTTCATATGGACCATCCACGCCGTTTTCCAAAACATCCAGTAGGGCGCCGGTGAAATAGGTATTGCGGGCCGATTTTTCAAAATAGCTCACTTCGTCTCCGGGGGAGGAACTGAGGATATAGCTCCCTTTCACATCTATGCCGGCCAGGAGACCGTCGTCCCCCTGTGTCGCGATACCGCTGTGGCAGGTGTCCAGGATCAGGATCTTCTGCTTCGCTGAAGAGGTTTTGAGTACCTTATTGCTGATGAAATCGAAGTCAATCCCGCCGATGATCTCGTCCCCGATCTTTTCCGTGTCGGTTGTGATCAATGAAAGTTTTCTGATATCGCTCTTATGGCCGTGCCCGGTGAAATAAACCATCAGCGTCTCTATATCCGGCCTTCTCGAAACCTGAAGCAGGTGTTTTTGGATCTCTACGTGAGATTCGTTGAAAGAGATAAGAACGTTGTCCCTGGGGATGCCGATATGCCGTTTGTCGGTCAGTAGCCGGAAAAGGTCTTCGAGATTGCCCTTAACCGGCGGAATGGGATGGAAATCGTTCGTGAATTTTCCGGATCCGATCAAAAGGACAACCGTCTTATCGGTATCGATGGCATAGCTGAAGTCATAAACGCGGGTCTCACCTTTTTCATTTTCAACAAAACTTTTTTTTCCGGCGCCATCCGACAGGGAGGACATGATTTCCAGCTGGACATTTTGCTTTTTCCTGCTTTTGATCCAGCCTTCCAGCACGGGTTTGAGGAGATTGTGGTACAGTTCTTCCAGCAGCACGGCGGACGTGGCGTGCAGTAACCCGTTCAGTACGGGTTCGAGGAGGAGTATCCCCATTTGTCCGGCAGCCGGCGGTTGTTCGCGAATGATGAAATCTCCCTGTGGGACCTGCTCGCGAAGCCAGTTGCGCAAATGGTAGATGTCGTCCGGCGTTGCAGCCTTCAACACTTCTATTTCTACTTGTACCATGCGTCGGAGTTTGGAGCGGGGAATTGATTGAAAGATACTTATAATTTCCATTGTGGCAGGGAAAAAGGAAAACAGGCTAATTTTGCGGTTATGAAGGTTCTCATCATTGAAGACAACCAGGAGCTGACCAGGAATATCTATGACTATTTAGGGCGGGAGGGGTATGTCTGTGAATCTTCTGAAACGCTGGGAGCGGCGAAGGAGAAGCTCAGTCTTTTTCAGTACGACTGTATCCTGCTGGATATCGGGCTACCGGATGGCAGCGGAATCAGCCTTTTAAGGCATATCCGAACGGAATACAAAAGCAGCAATGTGCTGATCATTTCGGCGAAAAATGCGTTGGATGACAAGATTATCGGGTTGGAGCAGGGGGCGGACGATTACATTACCAAACCGTTTCATCTGGCGGAGCTGCATGCGCGGATCAGGGCGGTGTACCGGCGGAAGAACCTCGATGGGGCGAGTGTAGTCTCATTCAATGAGATCAGTTTGAATACGGATACGTTTGAGGCGCGGGTGGGGGATGTGCTGGTGGATACGACGCCGAAGGAGTTCGACCTGCTGCTTTACTTTCTTGTCAATAAGAACCGGGTGCTGTCGCGGCAGGCGATCGCGGCGCATCTCTGGGGCGACTACACCGATAATTTGGCTAATTTTGATTTTGTCTATCAGCATGTCAAGAACCTCCGGCGGAAGATCAGCCAGGCGGGGGGGAGCGATTATATCAGCACGGTCTATGGATTGGGCTATAAATTTAATTCACATTTGGGAGGATGAGGTTATCGACAAAATTCACGTTGTGGTATTTCGGTATCATGCTGGTCGTGCTGCTGATCGGCGGGGGCATCGTCTATTATCGAGATCCAGCGGAAACTCACGCGGGTGGAAGTGGCGCGGCATGAGCGGTTGAATGATCTCATTGCGGAGCAGGTCCGGCGGGGCGGGGATTATACGGCTGATCCGACGCGGAAGCGGGCGACCGTCAGCCTGATCCCGGCAGATTCGGTCCCAAAAGGGGTCCGTTCGTTCTATACCCGTGGTTTGGAATGGAACCCGGAGTTTCGGACCAACGAGTACCGCCTGCTGGTCACCTCCTTCTATACGATTGACGGAATGCATTATCGCGTGACAACTTATTCTTTTATCCCTTCTTTCTATCAGTTGCTTCCCGGGGTAGTGGATTCGTTTCAATGGATCCTGTTGGTGTTGCTGGTGCTTGTGGTGATTTCGGCGGGGCTGATCTCCAAGTATATTTTGGCGCCGTTCAAGCGGACGGTGAAGGTGATCCAGTCCTTCGACTTGAAACAAAAGGAGGCGATCCGGCTGCCGGCGACCCGCACGTCGGAATTCCGGGAATTCAATACTTTTCTGAGAAAATGACGGAGAAGGCGCGGGAAGATTATCAGTCGCTGAAAGAGTTCACGGAGAATGCGTCGCACGAGTTGCAGACGCCGACGGCCATCATCCGTGGCAAGCTGGACTTGCTGATGGAGTCGGATATCCGGGATGAGCAGGCGATCCTGATCGCGGAGATGCAAAATGCGCTGGAGCGGCTATCGCGGATCCACAGTTCGCTGACATTGCTGACGAAGCTGGAGAACCAGGAATATGATCTTTCCGCTTCCGTTAACATCAGTTCCCTGGTCAGGACCGTTTTGACTTCGTTCGGGGAACTGATCGAGATGAAGTCCCTCCGATTGCAGACGGAGGTGAGAGAGAATGTGTATGTCTCATTGAATCCGGCGCTGGCTGATCTTTTATTGACGAATTTGGTGAGTAATGCGATTCGACATAATTCGGCTCCCACCGGTTGGGGGAGGGCGGGGAGGGCGGTTGGATCTCGGTGAACCTGACAAAGGACGGATTCCTGATCAGCAATAGCGGGCGGCCGCCTCAGGTTCCGGTGGCGGAATTATTTGAACGGTTCAAAAAAGGGAATCCCGGCGGGGACTCGATCGGCATCGGACTGGCGATCGTGCGGCAAATCTGTGAGTTAGGTAGATTTACGGTCGAGTATCAATTTAAGGATGGGGTCCATATGATTGCGGTCGGATTTACCGACCAGGCGCCCGCTTCAAGATTGCTTCAAAATCTTGCGCTCCCTTTGCGGCATGTCAAAACAGTTCCTTAAGGCCTTTTCCTGGGTGCTGTTGCTTGGTTGGCCAGCCGGCCAAGCGACCGCCCAGGCGCTAACGCTTAGGCAGGCCGTTCAAACTGCCCTCAACAATTATGGTACGATCCGGGCGAAGGCGGATTATGTCAAGGCAGCCCGGGCGAATGTCAAGGAAGTAAAAAATGAATATCTCCCCGATCTGAGCCTGGCTGCCGAGCAGGTTTATGGCACGGCCAATTCCAACTACGGGCCCGCGATCGGCTATAAGGCGCCTTCGGTCTCTTCTTCGGGGCCGGTGCTGCCGTCGCAAAACTGGAATGCTGCTTTCGGGTCTTTGTATTGGACCAATATCAATTGGGATTTCTTTCAGTTTGGCCGTTACAAGCAAAAGGCGCAGGTGGCCCAGAAGGGGCTTGAGCTGAATCAAAGCGATCTCGATCAGGAGAAGTTCGAGCAGAGTGTGCGGGTGTCGGGGGCTTTTCTCAACCTGATCGCGGCGCAGAAGCTGATCCTTTCGCAGCAGGCCAACCTGGACCGGGCGGTATCCTTTCCAGACGGTAGCGACCGCACGGGCGAAGTCGGGTTTGAATCCGGGCGTGGATTCATCGCTGGCCAATGCGGAGGTCTCCAGTGCGCGGATCGCGCTAACGAATGCGGTCGAGGCCGAGCAGGAATATGCCAACCAACTGGCGCAGCTGATGCAGGTGCGGCCGCCGGATTCCAATAATTATTCGCTGGATTCGGGCTTCGTCTCCCGGCTGCCGAATGCGCTGAATGCGCCTCCGGCGCAGCCACTGACCAATCATCCTTTGCTGAAGTTCTTCCAGCAGCGGGTACTGTTAGGCGATCAGCAGGCCAAATATCTCCGGACATTGAATTATCCTACGTTCTCCCTGTTTGGGGTCTTCCAGGATCGGGGGACAGGGTTTGACTATAATTACGGCGCGCAATATCCCAATGCCTATACGCCAAACTATTTCAAAGGGGTCGGTTTTCAGACGGCCAATTACCTGATCGGGGTTGGGGTGACCTGGGATATCACGACACCGCTGCGGGTCAGGCAGCAGGTAGCGGCACAGCAATTTACGACCGAGGGGCTTGCGGGAGGAATATGGGTTGATCAGCCAGGAGTTGCAGGCGCAGATCATCCTGTCGGACACCCGGATCAGGAATGCGCTGGAGAATTACCAGGAGGCGCCGATCCAGGTGAAAGCGGCGGCGGATGCGTATTTGCAGAAGGAGACGCTGTATAAGAACGGGTTGGCGACGATCGTGGATGTGACGACGGCGGCGGCGATCCTGAACCAGGCGGAGACGGAGCGGGATGTGATCGACACGAATGTCTGGCAGGCGCTCCTTTATAAGGCGGCGAGTACGGGTGATTTCGCGTTATTTTTTAATGAATTCTGAATTATTTGAATCATGGGATTAATCAGACTTGCGCTTAGAAAACCGATTACCATCCTGGTGTTGGTGGCTGGTTTGCTCTTCTTTGGAATTGGCGCCGTCCGGAGTATCAAGATCGATATCTTTCCAAAGCTCGATCTGCCGGTTATTTATATTTCGCATCCTTATGGCGGTTTCACTCCCGACCAGATGGAGACCTTCTTCGGCAAACAGTATGTGAGCCTGCTGCTTTATGTGGGCGGCGTCAAGAGTATCGAGAGCCGGAATATCCAGTCGCTTACCCTCCTGAAGCTGACCTTTTACCCGGGGACGGATATGGCGCAGGCGGCGTCGGAGGTAACGGGGTATATCACCCGGGCGCAGGCCAATTTTCCGCCGGGGTCGCAGCCGCCGTTCATATTACGTTTTGATGCTTCCACGCTGCCGGTGGGGCAGCTGGTGCTGAGCAGTCCGATCCGAAGCAATAATGAGCTGCAGGACCTGGCGAATGTCTATGTCCGGGCGCAGTTTACCAGCGTACCGGGTCTTGGTATCGCCCGCGCCGTTCGGGGGCAATTCCCGGACCGTGGTGATCAACGTGAACCCGGAGCTGATGCGGGCGCATAATCTGACGCCCGATCAGATCGTTGCGGCGCTGCGGATAAATAACCAGGCGACCCCGTCGGGGAATGTGCGGATCGGCAATCTCAACTATCTCACGCCTACCAATACGACCATAATAACCGTCAAAGATTTTGAGGATATCCCGATCTACGCCAATGGCGTTCAGAATATTTATCTGAAGGATGTGGCGACGGTGGAGGACGGCGGGGATATCACGCAGGGATATGCGCTGGTCAACGGAAAACGATCTGTCTATCTGCCGATCACCAAAGCTGCGGAGGCTTCGACCTGGGAGGTCGTGCAGAACCTGAAAAAGGCCATCCCGCGCTTCCAGGCGCAATTGCCGGAGGATGTGAAACTATCCTACGAGTTCGACCAATCGACGTATGTGATCAATGCGGTGAAGAACCTGTTGAGCGAGGGCGCTATCGGGGCGATCCTGACGGGATTGATGGTGCTGTTGTTCCTCGGGGATCTCCGGGGAGCGGCGCATCGTGATCCTGACCATCCCGATCTGTGTGATCTCGGGGGTGCTTTTCCTGAACCTTTTTCATCAGACCATCAATATCATGACGTTGAGCGGGCTGTCGCTGGCGATCGGAATACTGGTGGACGAGTCTACGGTGACGATCGAGAATATTCACCAGCATCTGGCGATGGGCAAACCCAAGTCGCTGGCGATCTGGGATGCGTGCCGGGAGATCGCGTTTTCGAAGCTGCTGATCCTCTTCTGTATCCTGGCGGTCTTTGCGCCGGCGTTCTCGATGGGCGGCATTCCGGGCTCGCTGTTCCTGCCGTTGTCGCTGGCCATCGGTTTCTCGATGATCACCTCCTACCTGATGGCGCAGACCTTTGTGCCCGTCATGGCCAACTGGATCATGAAGGGGCATCGCAAAAAGGGAGGACAGACTTTTGCATCCGATGAGGAAGAGTTCAGGGCTTCGGGTTTGACGGCCGATGATGAGGCCAGCACGGCCGAGGAAAAACATAAATTATTGGAGCATGGTTCGGGCGAAGGATGGCAAGGAGACAGGGTTCGACCGGTTCCGTAAGCGATACCTGCGATTTCTCGACCGGATGATGCCCTACCGCCTGCCGATCGCAGTGGCTTATATTTTGCTCGGTCTCGGCGGCGCATATTTGCTGATCAATACGATCGGCCGGGACGTGCTGCCGAAATCCAACCAGGGACAGTTCCAGGTCCGGATGCGGGCGCCCGACGGGACGCGGTTGGAGCGATCGGAGGAATATATGATCCGGACGCTGCATATCCTGGATTCGATGGTAGGGCATCAAAATATTGCCGTGACTTCTGCCATGGTGGGGATGCACAGTGCGCAGTTCTCTACGGACCCCGTCTATCTGTTCATGGCCGGGCCGCAGGAAGGTGTGCTGGAGGCCAGCTTTCAAAGAGGACTACAAGGTTAACATGGATGATTTCAAGGAAAGTTTCCGCCACCGGATCGCGCAGGATATGCCCTGGATGAAGGTTTCCTTCGAGCCGATCGAGCTGACCGACAAGATCCTGAGCCAGGGTTCGCCGACGCCGATCGAAGTCAAGCTGATCGGAAAAAATAAGAAGATCAATGAAGAGTATGCTCAAAAAGTCATCGACAAGCTAAAGGAGATCCCCTATTTGCGGGATGTGCAGTTGGACGAGGCCGTCCATTATCCGGCCCTCGATATCAATATTGACCGGGTGCGTGCGGCGCAGTTGGGTACGACGGCCGATGTGATCAGCCGATCGCTGATCGCCGCGACCTCCTCTTCCCGGTATACCGAGAAGAATCTGTGGGTCGACACCAAGTCGAACCTTTCCTACAGTGTGCAGGTGGAGGTGCCGACGAACGAAATGAACAGTGTCCATGATATCAGTGAGATCCCGATCACGCCCAATGCCAGCCGTCCGGTGTTGGGCGATGTAGCTACGATCACAGCGCGATTCGGTTTATGGCGACGACGATGATATCGGGGCGACGCCGGTGCTGTCGGTGACTGCCGGTTTGTATAAAAAAGATCTTGGGCATGCGGCGGTGGATGTGCAGAATGCGCTTGCTTCGCTCGGGAAATTGCCGCGGGGGCTGGTTGTCGAAACGCGGGGGTTGACGACGGTGTTGACCGATACGCTGAGATAGTCTGCAGACGGGGTTGATCGTGGCTATCATGGTGATCTTCCTCATGCTGGCGGCGAATTTCCAGTCCTTCAAAGTGTCGCTGGTGACGCTGTGTACCGTTCCCGCGGTTTTGCTCGGGTCGATCGGCATCCTGATGCTGACCGGTTCGACGCTGAATCTGCAGTCTTATATGGGGATGATCATGTCCGTCGGCGTGTCCATTTCCAACTCCGTGCTGCTGGTCACCAATGCCGAGGAGCTGCGCGGTCATTCCGGGAATGCGCTTGTCGGCTGCGCGTGAGGCGGCGGCTTCGCGGATGCGGCCAATCCTGATGACCAGTGTCGCGATGGTGGTTGGGATGATCCCGATGGCATCGGGTTTTGGTGAGGGCGGTGATCAGGCCGCGCCGTTGGGTCGGGCGGTGATCGGCGGGCTGATTGCCAGTACCTTTGCGGCATTGTTCATCTTGCCGTTGATCTTTGCGTGGGTACAGGGCAAGACCGGTACGGATTCGGTATCGCTCGATCCTTCGGATAAAGAAAGTAAACACTATATATCGTCATTATATGAACATCATGAAAAATAAACGATCATTTGCGGCTGCGCTGGCGGTGACGCTGTTGTGTTCCGGGATGCTCGGCGGCTGTTCGAATTCGGATGGGGAGAAGGAGGACGGGGCGTCGACAGCTCAGGGAGTCTACCGCTGCCGGAGCTGCGGCTGATCATCCCGACAGTGCGAATGCCGCAACGCCGACGTTCGTGTTGGAAAAGGGGCGGTTTGCGACCAACCTGTTTGTTCCCGGCGAGCTGATTGCGTTCCAGCAGGTGGACCTGTATGCGAAAGTCAATAGTTTTGTCAAGAAGCTGTATGTGGATGTCGGCTCTGAGGTCAGGGAGGGGCGACTTGCTGGCGACGATGGAAGCGCCCGAGCTCCAAAGCCAGCTGTCGAGCGCTGAATCAAAGATGAAATCGCAGGAGGCCATCTATATTGCCAGCAAGGCCAATTATGACCGGGTCGTGGAGACCAGCAAGACGCCGGGAACCATTTCGCAGAACGACATCGATCAGGCGGATGCCCGGCAGAAGTCCGACTATGCGCAATGGGATGCCGCAAAGGCTGCTTACAATGAAGTGGCGGAGACGATTGAAATACCTCGAGATCAGGGCGCCGTTCGATGGGGTGATCAGCATGCGGAATGTCAATCCGGGGGCTTATGTAGGCCCTTCGGGGAAGGGGTCGGAACTGCCGCTGTTCACCTTGCAGGAGCAGAAGCATATGCGGCTGGTCATCTCCGTACCGGAGGCGTATACGGGTTATCTGACCGACAACGATAAAGTGAATTTTACGGTGAAGGCGTTGCCCAACCGGACTTTCACTGCGCAGGTGCGCAGGCTTGCGGGGGCATTGGACAATCATCTTGCGGGCGGAGCGGACGGAAATGGATGTTTATAGCAATGACAAGACGTTGTTGCCGGGGATGGTGGCGGAAGTGGAACTGCCGCTGCCGGCGAAGGACAGTCAGTTTCATCGTTCCGGGTACCGCGGTCGTGAATGGGACTGAGCGGCTTTTTGTGATCCGGGAGACGGCCGATCATAAGGCCGAGTGGGTCAATGTGACAGACGGGGCGGTCGCAGGGCGGAAAGACGGAGATCTTTGGGAAGAGTTGAAGAGGGCGGCTGGTGAAGCGGAAGGAGAGATCAGGGATGGGGCGCCGGTGCCGTGAAGGACGGGCCGGAGGCCCGTCGTGGAGTAGCGAGGCGCGCAGCGCGAGCGAGCGGAGCAGACATGAGAGGACCGGGGGCGGCTTGCCGCCCATCACGAAGGGGGTTGTGCGGTCCGGGGATGAGTTGTATTCGGCGAAAGGGAAATGCGGATGGCACCTCTTCATCCGTTTTTTATTTGCCGACATGTGAGAAGAACTTTTCGAAGGGTTTGGGTGGCTTGCGACAAAGTTACTGGTTGGGGTGGCGGGGGTCCAGTAGTTGCCGGAGAGGATGATCATGTCGAGTATTTTGATGGTATTATCGTAATAGTCGAAATCTTTCAGCTTGAAGTGTTGGATATAGTCCCACAGTTTGTTGAGCCATTCCTGGTTGTCGGGGCTGGACATGGCGGCGACGGCGAAGGGGCAGATAAAGCAAAGGGCTTCGTAATAGCGGTGGGGGAGGTCTTCGCCGGAGAGGTTATAGCCTGCGGAGATATTGTCGGGGTTGCCTTTGGTGGTGGTCTGGATCCAGTTGTTGATGCGGGTGAGGAAGGCCGCGGCGCGGGGGTCGCCGGAAACGAGATAGTCGGCGCCGATATGCCAGGGCACGCGGCAGGCATTGAAATTATATACTCCGTCGTATTTTGATTCGAGGTAATTGGGTTGAACGGGTTGGGCGAAGATGTGGATGTCATCGGAATCGCCTTCCATTAGCGGGCCGGTGCCGGGGGCGGGCGAAGGATCCAGGGCAGTCGCCTGGCTGGAGCGGCAGTTAGCTGTTCGGGTGAGAAGCGGATATTCTTGATAAAGTCGGGAACGAGGCCGACTTCGGGGCTATAGGTATTCTGGAGGTAGCGAAAGACGCGGTAATTGTTATTGATGACGGTATCCCAGAAGGGATCGCCGGTGGCGTCCCGGAAGGCGCGTAAATGATCCGGCATATAGTCGGAAGAGCGCATATCGAAATAGTCCCTGCTGCGCGGTTTTCCGGTATTGTCTTCCATTACGATATAGGTTATGCGGATTGATCTCCTGATGGCGGATCGCGTCGATCATGGCGAGCGCTTCCTGGCGGTAGGGGATATTGCTATGGCGGCCCCATTGGGCGTCGGCGAGCAGGAGGGAATAGGCGATATCCATGTCGCCGTCCGTGGCGGCGCCGCCGTCGAGGCTGATGCAGTCTTTCATTTGGGTCCAGGCCATCAGATGGGGGCTGGTGGTAGCTGGGATGCGACTTGTACCAGCGGTACAGGCAGTCATAGGTCTCCTGCGCGGAGGAGTCGATAGCCGGCCATGAGCGCGACGATGACCATGCCGTAGCCCTGGCCTTCCGAGACGCAGATGTTGGTGCCCCGCGTGCCTTCAAAATAGATATAGCTTTCGCCCGGGCGGCTGCTGGGGATTACATATCGTTTCTTCCAGGCTTTATAAAAGGACTTGACGCTGTCGTCCATTTCTTCCTGGCTGATATGGTTGGGTAATATTGTTCCCTGTTGGTACGAATTATGTTGAGGGAAGGGATGGGAGGGAGCGCGCGACGTGGAGGATGTGGAGGAGGGGACGGAAGGCGAAGATCCGGCAGGGGAGACGGCGGAAGCGACCATGCCGGGCTGCTGGGCCCATACGGGAAGGGTGACCGAAAGGGCTGCCAGGGAAAACGAGGATTCGAAAGAAGGATACGGAAGCACACTTTACGCTTTGCATACAAGTTTGTATATTCAGTGATAACATTTTCCTAACACTTATTGCCGATGCTGAAATCTTTTGTTTTTGGGTCGGCCTTTGTTTTCTGTTGTGTCGTCCGGCCGCAGCGGCGGATTATACGGATCAGGAAGCGAGGGCGGCCTGGGAGCATTGGAAACGTCAGCCCGTTACAGAAAGCAATTTCCTTGCCATCTGTGATTTGATGCAGGATATCGCGAAAACCAATATCGGCATCAGCTATGAGATCCTGAGTGAATATGTGCCGATGGTGGAAAGGACGGGGAACAGGCAGTGGGTACATGTTTTATTGATGGGCTGGGCGAGGGCGAAGGAGGCGCTGCTGAGCTTCGGAGAAGCGGAAGTCCTTTACCAGCGGGCCCTGGCCAATGCTGCGGGGGATGTGCGGCGTTATGACGAAGTGATGGTCGGGCTGTCGCTGATGTATGCGGAATGGGGGAAGACGGATTCGCTGGATAAGTATGATTCGCTTGGCAAGCGGAGTGC
The DNA here is from genome assembly GCA_963846405.1 of uncultured Chitinophagaceae bacterium. GTDB lineage: Bacteria > Bacteroidota > Bacteroidia > Chitinophagales > Chitinophagaceae > Puia. The sequence continues at coordinate 94,202 of CAWJVU010000007.1, forward strand.
GGCCCGGGCAGGGGACATGGAAAATTTATCTTTTCTTTATACGTTTGGCGCGGTGGGGCACATGACGGATACGGCTGCATTGGGCCGGGATCTGAGAGATAGCGGCGCAGCTGGCGACAGGTCTATCGAACAAGAATGCGTTGTTCACGGCGCGGTACAATTATGCCACGATCTATTGCCAAAATGACCCGCAGCGGGAGGTGACGATTCTCGAGTCGCTGCTGGAGCTGGCAGAAGATCCGATCCATTGCACGAAAGCCCCGGTTATATGAGCGGACGGATTTCTATTTCCGAAATGGGGCGGCCAGTATTTATTCGCAGCTCGTGCAGGTGAATCTGCTGCTGGCGGACTATGAGAATGCATCGAAGTTCGGCGAACTGCTTTATGAGGCGGTCGTTGCGCCGAATCCTCATGCGCCCCAGGCGCCCATCTTCAATTCGGAGCTGGCGATGGTGAAGGCCTATCAGGGGCAGTATGATTCCGCGCGGCAATACCTGGACCGGGCGAGGGTGCTTTTCGGGGTCCCGGAGAATAAAATTCCATATCCCAGTTACTTCCTGGCTGCGGGTATGGTGGCCGAGATCGGAAGGATCAAATGAGCGGGCGTTGAACGACTATGCAGCCGCTTATCAAATGGGCGGCATGGAAGGCATACACCTGATGCCATCCGATCTTTACTACGCGCATGGCTTGATCCTGACCGGGCATCTGGATGCGGCGGAAAAGATATTGGAGAAATTGCGGCCGGAATTGCCCGCGCGTACTTATTCTGCTTTCGGTTATTATTATTACAAGCATTATGCCGAGTTGGTAAAAGCGAAGAGAGATTATGCGGGGTATGGGAGGGCGCTTGGAGATGTACTATGCCATCAAGGATTCCCTGACCAGCCTCAATCATTACCGGGCAATCCAGGAGATCGAGACGAAGGTGCGGCTGCGGGATAAGGAGCAGCAGATCTCGCGGCTGCGGATGGAAGGGGAGGCCCAGGAGCGGGAGAAGCGGTGGGAGCGGGTATTTTTCGGGGTAGTATTGGGGTTGAGTATCGTCCTGGTACTATTGTGGGTGGGCAGGATGCGTAAACAGCATCGGATCGGGGTTATGCAGGGTGCGATCGATGCGGAGGAGCGGGAGCGACACAAGATCGCCGATCAGCTGCATGATGAGGTAGGCGGGCTGTTGTCGCTGGCTACACTCAATTTATCTGCTGCACTGGAGAAGGGCACGGGTGGCGGGGCACCGGAAGAAAAATTGCAAAAGACGCAGGACGTATTGTTCCTGGTGTCGACGACGGTCCGGGAGCTTAGTCACCGGCTGACGCCGCTGGCCATTGAAAAATATGGTTTTGTGCAGGCGATCCAGGATCTTGCGGATACGATCAATATGAGCGGGAAGCTGTCGGTGCAACTTGTTATCGTAGGATTCGGGGATACGGGCCGGTATGATGCGGCTTTTCTAAACGAACTGTACCGGATGCTCCAGGAGTTGTTGCATAATGTAGTGAAGCATGCGCAGGCGGCTCATGTGTTGGTGGAAGTGGTCGAACACGACCAGGATATTTCGGTAGTCGTCGATGATGACGGGATTGGGTTCGACAAGGATAGCGTCGTAAAGGGCAGGGGATTGGAAACTGTGCGCTCAAAAATTGCGTATTTTAAGGGCAAGGTAGGGATCGAGCGGAAGCGGGAAGGCGGGACGCTCATCGTGATCCAATTGCCCATTGTACAAAAGGTATGAAGATCATAATTGCAGATGATCATCCGCTGCTGGTCGACGGGTTGAGGCGGATGTTGGAGGAAATGGATGGCATGCAGGTACTGGAGCCTGTGAGCAATGGACGGCAGCTGCTGGCGAGGCTGCGGGACCAGGTCGTCGACATGGTGCTGCTGGATCTGCATATGCCGCAGCTGGATGGGCTCGAGACGTTGCGGGTTTTGCAGCAGGAGTTGCCGGCGGTGAAGATCCTTATCTTCACGAATTACAATCAACCCAAACTATGGCGTGAAGCGCGGAGCCTTGGTGCCCGCGGCTATCTGCTAAAGAGCTGTACCGCGCAGACGCTGAGAGAAGCTGTGCTGACCGTATTGGATGGTGGTACCTGGTTCGATGAGTTCGGGCGGGACTTCGGAACCTGAGGGTCCTGTCTTTACGGATGATTTCATGAAAAAGTATCAGATCACGCCGCGGGAAGTGGAGATCATCCGGAAGATCGCGCAGGGATATACTACAAAAGAGATCGGGGAGCAGCTTTATGTTAGCGAGTTCACGATCAATGCGCATCGCCGCAATATTTGCCGCAAACTGGATATCTACACGCCGGTCGGACTTGTCAATTTTGCAAAGGAGCATGGGTTGGTGTGAAAATTAGTTACCATTAACTATTTCGCTTTAGCGTGAATTGCCAGATTTTTGGCAAACATTCTCTTATTCACCTACACCGTAAATATTGCTGGTTATGAGACATTGTCTGCGAAAGGTTGTGGCTGTGGCAATTCTTTCGGCGCTGCTGACGTCATGTTCCTTCATGAATATCAAAGGGTCTTTTGACGATGCCAACCAAAAGGAAGGAGGGCCATCTGGAAACAAACCAAGCGCCGCGGTGGGCGGGAATATTGGCATTGAATGGATGTGGGGTTTCAGCAGCGACGGTTATAAACGGTTTGATGCGGGGTTGAACCTGGAGCCGGGCTACCGCTTATCCAACAGTCTGCAATTCACCCTGAGATATGAATTTGGTTTAGCTGACCTGTCGACCGATCCGTCGGACTACACGTCGCGCAATCGCAGTTTTTCGATCAATGTCGGCTATTCCATCAAAAAGATCATTGGGGCTTTTAAGTTTAAATAATAATAAGTCGTATGAAATATATATTGATAGCCTTTTTGGTTATTGTTGAAATTGGGGCCGTTCAAGGGCAGGAGATCCGCTGGGGTGTTGAGGGTGGGTTGAATTTATCGGGCGGGATTGCGAAGGAGACGGGTGTCGTGATCCATGGTGATCCGGGGGTGGGTTATGCGCTGGGTGTGCTGGCGGATATTCAGTTGGCTAATCCGCGATGGTCGATCCGTCCTGCGCTGAGCTTCCAGCATGAGGCATCGAATGCGGATATCTTTGATGACGGGACATTCATCCGCGTCAACTATTTCAATTTGCCGATCGATCTGGTGTACCATCCGGATTTCGCGGGTAAGCGGTGGGTATTTGGGCTGGGGCCCTGGTTTGCGTATGGGCTTTCGGGGAAATATACGCAGGATGGTGCTACGTATAAGATCGACTTCGGGTCATCGGACCTGAACGATGCGCATCACGTAGACTTTGGGCTGGATGCGATGGCGGGGTATCAGCTGAAGCCGGATATGATGCTGACGGCGAAGTTCGATTTCGGGTTGAAAGACGTATCGGCACAGTCGGATTTCGTGACGATCTATACGCGCAGCTTCGGGGTGAACTTTGTGTACTGGTGGCCGGCATTGAATAGCGTGATGAAGAAAAAATAATTTCAGAGTCGCCCCTAACCCGCTGCATATCCGGGCCGGCGTTCCAGGAAAGCCGCCGGCCATTTTTTTGAAAAAAGGAACGGCAGCCTTGCGGCTGCCGTGTTCCCGGGTTTGGGTCAAAAGGGAAGGGGTAGAGTTCGAATTATTTGACGATAATGATTTGTTTGGCGAGTACGGTTTGGTTGTCGGTAAGCCGGACGATATAGGCGCCTGAGGCCAGGTGTCCGTTCCCGGAGAGCGATACTTGCTGGCGGCCCTGAAGGGCGGCCCAGTCCTGGGCAAGCAACTTCCGGCCATTCATGTCGTAGAGCTCGAGGCGTGCCTGGTTGATCGAGGCAGGTGCGTCGACGGTGATCTGGCCATTCTCAACCACGGTCGGGAAGATGCGAATGCCGCCGGTTGATTCCTGCATAGGGAGCTCGACGATGCCCGAATAACTGGCCACGCCGTCGCGGTCTACCATTTTTAGCCGATAATATACATTTCCGTTATAGGAGAACTGGTCGGTATAGCTGTACTGTTGCCTGCTAAGGCTGTCCGGTTTTGCGTTTATTGTAGCGACGTCGTCAAAATTATCCTCATCGGTGCTGCGCTGGATGACGAAGTGGTCGAAGTTGATGGCATCGGTGGTCGACCACTTCAGGAGTGCGTTGTTTCCGGATTGGAGCGTCGCCGACCAATTGCTGACCGTAACCGGAAGGGCAACAAACGTATTGTTGTAAGTCAGCCGGTCGTAACCGCCATTCTGATAATATTCGAGCACGGTGTTGTACGTACCCGCTGCCAGCCAGGTCGAATAGGTAGCGGTCATGTAGGACTGATCCTGCCACTTATTGATGACCCAGGTGTTGCCGCCGTCAAGGCTCAGGCGGAAACCGTCGTCACCGCCGACCGTGAAGGTATAGTTACCAGCGGTTACTGTTTGTTTCAGCATATACATCGCGCTGAATTGATAGTTGCTGACGACGCACTGGGTGGTATTAAAAGTACTACTGTTGTTCCCCGTAGGGTTCCCGAAGCTCTCATCAAAAAAGGGACTGGAAGCGGAGCCTTCTGTCGTCGTTCCTTTAAAGGTCTGGAAGTTCATGCCCTGGTAGAGATATCCGTTCCACACGTTATTTGTGCCATAAGTGGTTTGGCTGCCGGTGCCCATACAGATCTGCGTGATATTAAAGGAAACCTGGGCAGCGCCGCCATCCTGGTAATACTCCAGAACGAAGTTATAACTGCCGTTGAGCGTAAGCGTGTCGGTTGTTGTGGTATAGCTATGATCGTTCCAGTTATTAATCGTCCAGGTGCTTCCGCCGTCTGTGCTAAAGCGGTAGCCGTCGTCGCCGCCGACGGTGATCACGTATGTACCGCTGCTGTAAGATTGCGTAAGTCTATAGCGAACGCTGAAATTCGTGGTGTTGATGCTGCAGCCGCTCGGGGTAAATGTGCCGCTGCTGGTGAAGGTCGTATTGAAGTTAGGACTGCTTGCAGTGCCAACCGTAAAGTCTCCCTGATAATTGGCGGAGCTCAGGGTCATGCCGGTATAGACATAACCGATCCAGACATTGTTGATGCCATAGGTGGCTGGATTGCCCTGCGCGGACCCGCAGGTCTGGGCTTCCAATTGATGGCCTGTGACAGACATCAGAAAAGCTCCAGTCAGAATAATCAGTTTTACATTAATCGGGTACAGTTTTTTCATCGGTACTGGGTTTACATTCAGATGTACCGATAATACCAGTCAAATGCCAGTCTGTAATTATTTGATAATTATAGACTTATGTATCTTGATTTTGGGAAAGCCATCCCTGAATGGGAATGGGTTCTTGGTATTGGAAAGGTTGCTGCCTGCGGAAGCCTTTAATAAGGATTGGGCTTCGCTTTGGTCGTGTCGATGTATTGATTTGCGTCGCCGTTACCCTGGTCGACACCTTCGGCTCCCGGGGGAACTGGTTTATTCAGCTGGCTGTTGTAGTCGAATTGCAGGTTGGTACTTAGACTATCCGGTTTAACGAATCGCGCATTGCGGTCGAGGCCGAGTGACTTGTCGGCGAGGGCTTTTGTAAAGAAAAATTCCCAGATCGGGCGGGCGATGTGGCCGCCATCGGACGACTTGTCGTCGAGGTGGATAAAACGTTCGTCACAGCCCACCCACGCGCCTGCAAGGAGCTGCGGGGTATAGCCCATAAACCATAGGTCCGAATTATCGTTTGTCGTGCCTGTCTTTCCGCCCATTTCGGCGAGGCCTAACCGCTGGCGAAGACCCTTGGCGGTGCCGAAGTCACAAGTTCCCTGCATCATGCGGGTCATAGTATAAGCGGTCTGCTGGCTGAGGACCTCCTTGTGTTGGGGGACGAGATTTTCGAGGACGTTGCCGTGCTTGTCTTCGATGCGGGTGATATAAAACGGTTCGGTATTTATCCCTTCGGTTGGGAACATGGTATAACTGCCCAGCATTTCGTACAGCGAAAGTTCGCAGGCGCCGAGCGCCATGGAGGGATAGGGCTGCACGGAGGTGGGAATATTGATCTGTTTGAGGAATTCAGCAAAGCGCTGTGGACCCTGCGGACCGAATGATTTCATGAGATAAGCCGCCACTTCGTTGATGGACCAGGCCAGGCCGAAGGCCATGGGGTAGGGACCGGGGCTCCAGTGGGAGCCGGCCTTGGCGGGTACGTAGTCGTTGAATTCCGGAAAGAATTGCTGTACAGCAGGGCAAGAGGTCGCCGGAGTAAAATTGAAGTCTTCGATCGCAAGACTGTAGAGAAAGGGTTTGATTGAGCTGCCAACCTGACGTTTGGTTGCAAGGTTGACGTGATCAAACTTATATGTGCGGAAGTCGATCCCGCCTACCCAGGCTTTTACGGCTCCGGTGAAAGGGTCCATGACCATGAAGCCGGTCTGAAGCATTTGGCGGTTGTAGCGGATCGAGTCCAAGGGGGTCATGACGGTATCTTTCTCCCGGGCGGCATTCCATGCGAAGACGCGCATTTTGACCGGAATGCTGAAGGTGGCGCGGATAGCATCATCGGACATGCCGGCATCCTCTTCATCCTGCCAACGTTCGCTGCTATGCATCGCGGCGTCGAGGATATTCTGATGATCGGTCCAGACGGAGCCATGCCGGATTTCGTGCTGGGCGTCGAGCATTTTCTGGAGCACCGGCATTTGCTGGTCGACAGCCTGGTCGGCGTAGACCTGCATCCGCGGAGTCGATCGTGGTATAGATTTTCAGCCCATCGGTATAGAGGTTATAGGGCTGCCCGGTGGCGGGGTTGGTATGTTCCTTACACCATTTTTTGAGATCGCCGCGGAGGACATCGCGGAAATAAGGTGCAATGCCATTGTTCTCATCCAGTTTCCGGTAATGACCAAGGTCGATGGGTTTTGCCTTCAGGCTGTCCGCGGCTTCGGCGGTGAGGAAGCCGTGGCTGACGAGCCGGCTGAGAACGACATTGCGGCGGTCGGTCGCCGCCTTGGGATTGGTGCGGGGATTAAATAGGCTGGGGTTATTGACCATCCCGACGAGTACGGCGGCTTCGTCCACGCTGAGGCTGTCGGGTTCCTTCTGGAAGAAGGTGCGGGCGGCGGCGCGGATGCCATAGACGTTATCGCTGAAGGAGACATCGTTCAGGTAGAGGGTGAGGATCTCTTCTTTCGTAAAGTTGCGTTCGAGTTCGATCGCGATGATCCATTCTTTCAGCTTCTGGATCGTGCGGCGGATGCGGTTGCGGGAACGTTCGCCGTTGAACATATTCAGTGCGAGCTGCTGGGTGATGGTGCTGCCGCCGCCGTCCCGGCCGAATTTGACGATGGCACGGATGACGGCTTTGCCGTCGATACCGGAATGTTCGTAGAAGCGTTCGTCTTCGGTGGAGATGAGGGCGTGGACGACGTTGGGTGAGATATCCCTGTAGTCGACGTGCAGGCGGTTCCCTTTGTTGGTATAGAATTTTCCCATCGAGACGCCGTTGTCAGAGAAAACTTCGGAAGCCAGGACGAGGGAGGGGTTCTCGAGTTCGTGAAGGGAGGGGAGTTCGCCGAAAGCGCCTTTTGCGATGCAGATAATGAGGATAATGAAGCCAAGCAGGCCGGTGAAAAGGGCGATCCAGAAGATGCGGATGGCTTTGCGCATAGTATATTGATTGTCAGGTTAGGTCGGGTTCGGCGCGCGACTTTGGCGTTGGCGGCGGCGGCCGCGATCGGGTAACAAGTTAACGTTTAAGATCGTGAATTCGCGTGAAAGGGGAGTGAAAAAATGGGTATTTTAGGGGGGCATGACCAAAACTCAGAAAATTATCAGCCTCCTACCTTTTGGTGTGATTTGCGGATACGTGGCGGTCAGCTGGGTCGATTTCATTTTCGACGGATATATCGCGTCGTCCACGCATTATGCGACTTTAGCGGTTGTTGTACTGAATGGAGCCCTCTATTTTATTCAATTCAGGGCTGGTATCTGGATGACCGGCGCGATCTTGCTGTTTGGTATTGCGAACGTGATTTCATTGTCGTCGGCTATCAATACCTTTTCGGTTATGGGTAGTCCGCGAATAAAGTCGAGGTCCTTTATGATCCTGATCCTCTATGGTATAATTGATTTCGGAGTATATGGGCATTTGTTTTTCAAGAGGGAAAGTAAGCGCGATTCAGGTAACGGCAATGTGAAATAGATTTATGTCAAAACAAGTTGAAAAAAAATTTTTGCCGGCTTGTCCTATCGGAAAAAGGCCGGTTGTCTATAGGGCATTAATAACCTAAAAAACATTGTTATGAAAGAGTTTGCGTTAATTTTCAGAGTGAAGGAAGGCCTGGGCGCCGAGGTATCGCCCGCTGAAATGCAGGAGCGGATGACCCATTGGATGAACTGGATGGGTGGGATTGCGGCGAAAGACAAACTGGTCAGCAGCGGCAACCGGCTCGGGGTAAAGGGATCGAAGTGGGTGGGTCCGAATGGGGTGGTTTCGGATGGGCCTTATACGGAAGTGAAGGAATTTATCAACGGCTATATCATTGTCCGCGCGGAAATGGGGATGAGGCGGCGGAAATGGCGAAGGGCTGTCCGATCCTTCTTGGCGGGGCAGGGAAGGTGGAGGTACGGCCGCTGGTGGCGCCGGACAACAATGAATGATGGACCAATCACAATCTGATACCCCAGCTTTACCGGCAGGAATTCAGCAAGATGGTCGCGCTGATCTGTAGCCGGTTCGGGATCGAGCAGATCGATGCGGCGGAGGATATCGTCAGCGAGACTTTTCTGGCTGCCGCCGAAACATGGGGTTTGAAGGGTGTTCCGGACAATCCGGTGGCGTGGCTTTATCGGGTGGCAAGGAACAATACGTTGAACGGGCTGAAGCATGAGCGGGTGTTCCGGCAAAAGGTCAAGGGGGAGTTGATAAGAGGGGCGTCCGTCGCAGCGTGGAACCCGAGCTGGATATTTCGCCGGAGAATATTATGGATAGCCAGCTGCGGATGATGTTTGCGGTCTGTCATCCGTCGATCCCGGTGGAGGCGCAGGTTAGCCTGGCGTTGCGGGTACTTTGCGGGTTTACGATCGAGGAGATCGCGCAGGCGTTGCTTACGACAAAAGCGAATATCAATAAGCGGTTGTACCGGGCAAAGGAGAAGCTGCGGTCGGGCGGCGTGACGTTGACTCTTCCGGATCAGTCGGGTGATGGATGCGCGGCTGGATGGGGTGCTGGTTACACTTTACCTGTTGTTTAATGAAGGGTATTATTCAGCGAGCCCGGACAAGGTGTTGCGAAAGGACCTTTGCCTGGAGGCGGTGAGGCTGACTTATCTGCTGGCGGAGCATGGAGAGCGTATGGGAAAGCGAGTTCACGGGGGCGCCGGGAGCGTCGGGGGCGTGCGGCCGGATGTGTACTCGCTGCTGGCGCTGATGTGCTTCCAGGCATCGAGGCTGCAGGCCCGGGTGGATGCGGCGGGCGGGTTGGTATTTATGAGCAGCAGGACAGCGGACTGTGGGATGTGAGCCTGATCAATCGGGGGAATTCCTTTTTTGTAAAGGCTTGCGATGCGGGTGTGTTGTCGCGGTATCACCTGGAGGCGGCTATTGCGTGGTGGCATACGCAACAGGAGGATAGTCCGCGAGAAGTGGGCGAACATCCTGTTGCTTTATAACCGGCTGCTGATGGTGGATTATTCGCCGGTCGCGGCTTTGAACAGGGCTTATGCGTTTGCGCGTGTTTATGGCAAGGAGGCGGCGATCCCGGAGGCGGAGGGATTGAAGCTCGAGGGTAATTTATTTTATCATTCATTGCTTGGCGAATTGTATACGGGGGTGGATGCCGATGCGGCAATCGGTCATCTGGAGCTGGGGTTGGAGCTTGCGCTCGACCGACGCGGAGCGGGCGGTATTGCGGGAGAAGATCGGATCCTGCCGGAAGAATTAGCGGGGCTTTTTAAGGGAGGGTTGGACAATCCTGTCATGGCGACGGCTCAGGTTAAGAAATATGATGCCCAAAAGGAGGCAGAGCCCGGCGGCTTGGATGGAGCCCTGAGGTCCAAAATAGCCGCCCGTCCATAGGTCGGAACCATTGCTGGTAGTATTTAGCAGGCTATTCTCCACGGTATAGCCATTAACGGATGCGCCGCAAATGCGCGGCGTAGGAGAAGTCCCAGGCAAAATGGATGGCGATTGGAACCCAGAGGCTGCGGGTATAGATATAGGCCGGCCCAAGCAGGAAAGCGGCGTGCATGGATACGGCGATTGCGCTGATGATGGTGGCGCCCGGAGCCGAAATGTGGAGAATTACAAAGAGGATCGTCAGGATAAGGAGGGCGATCCAGCTGCCCAGCCATTTTTCGGTCAGGCGGAAGAAGATGCCGATGATGAGGATTTCGGCGACGATGGAATTGACAAAGGTATTCCAGAGATTTGGCAGCAGGGGAAGGAAGGGGCGAATACTGGTGATCGTTAGTACGTGCGCCAGATATTGGACGAGCATGACAGCAGAGGCCAGTCCGGCGCCGAGGAGGATGCCGCCGGCCAGATAGCGGGTTAAGTGTCGGGTGGACAGCTCGGTCACCGTTCTTTTTTCATAGCGTTGATAGAGGAAGATATAGACTGCGCATACGAGGATCGCGAAGACGGTGCCGGCGATGGGGTCTATGTCGGATTGGGCAAGCCTGGTATGGGATAGAAGGGACTGGGTGCCGAACATGGCCGGAGGCCGATGCCCAGGGTGAGGGCGAGACCGGCGACGATCCGGGTGAGGGGATGATGGAGAATGGCCTGCCGGGTCAGGGGCATGCGGTTTTCTTTAAATGTAGCGGATTTTTTGATAATTTGTTGGAGTGAACCGGATGGTCTTTTTGTTTATTGGCTTTTTCATTTGCGAAAGGGCGGCTTCGCAGGATGTCCTTGCCTGGGATTCAGCTACGAAGCTGACCTGGAGAGATTTTCAGGGGAAGGTAGACTCGAATAGTCCTTATAGTGCGTCGACGGTATCCGGGATCGTGTATACCTTTCATTTGTCGGCCGATGGATATAGTGATTCGATTGCTGTTGTGTTTTATAGGTCGGAGTCCTGGGTCAGGGTTCAGACGGAGGCTTCGCTGATCCATGAGCAAGGGCATTTCGATATCACCGAGATCTTCGCCAGAAGGCTTCGAAAGCGACTGCAAACGTTTATTCCCGGGCGCGGTAGCCTTGGAAAACAGTTGAAGCAACTTTATGATGAAGTGGAGGGTGAACGGGTGGCGACGGAGAATCTTTATGATACGGAAACCAAACACTCGGCCAATGTCGAACGACAGGCGAATTGGAATGTGCGGATCCGGAAAGAATTGAAAGCGCTGGAGGAATTCGCGGATTGACATGAAACAAACATTGAAAAGCATATTGGCCAGGGCGGGGCAGCTTGGGCTGGCGCAAGCGCATTTGGACCTCGCGCGGGAGTTCCTGGATGGTCATGAGTTTGGACTCTGTTTGGATACCATTGTTACGATGGTAGGTGAGGAGGGGATAAAGGTGGATGAGGGGTTTTACCGGGAGGTAGCGGAGGCGGCGAAGAAGTTGGGGTTGCCTGTGGGGAAGGTGGAGGGGTTATGGAGATTGATGGGAAAAGGCGCTTCAAGGCGGAAGTGAGGAATGGCCGCATGTATTACAGCGAAAACCTATTCGGTTGAGGAGAAGAAGATGCGGTTCCCTGCCGATCAGTGTTTTGTGATCAAGACCGACGGTGAGAAAATCGCTGGCAGTAAGGTTTCGCTGCCTTTACAATGACATGAATCCAGAATTCAAATGAAACACATATTAATTGTATTTATTATCTCAATATTTTGCAAATCTCAAGAAGAGGCTTTTGGGCAGACGCCTGTTTATGCCAACGCTAAGAATGCAAGTTCCTCATCTTTTCTTGACAGCATTGCAAAGAAGTACAAGTTGTCGCATAGGCAAATTAGCGCTTTCACCTCGGTTGACAGCGTATGGTATACTGGAGAGAACTCCGCTGCCGGATTTGCTGGAGATAAGTCTTTCATTTTGCTAGGGGATTTATTGGAGCTATTATTGACTATGATGACAAGAGGAATTGTATATATAAATATTTATTGTTATTCAATGCAACTGATCGCAAAAACACAGCATACATGAAAGTCTATTCTGATTGTGATCGAGATGAGAGCTCAAGTTATACAACGCTTCGATATAGATTCTTAAATGATTCGGTGTTTGAGACGACAAAGGCGTTCACTCCTGCCAATAGCGATAAAGTACAGTCAGTTAAGAAATACAAGTGGAAAATTAGTAACAGCGGCACATTCGAGTTTGTCCAATAAGAAGCGAGTAGTTAGGAATCAGGGGAGGTTATGAAGCAACTGCTTAAAAGCATATTAACGAAGGCGGACAAACTGGGATTGTCAAAGGCGAATCTTGCGCTTGCGCGGGAATTCCTGGACGGTCATGAGTTCGGGCTCTGCCTGGATACGATTGTTACGTTGGTTTGCAAGGAAGGGATAAGAGTTGATGAGGAGTTTTATCAGGAGGTGGCGGAGGCGGCGAGGAAGATTGGGTTGGAGTTCTGGAAGGTGGGAGTATTAAGAAGAATTGATAAAAGTATAGGATATATGAAACATTCGACGTCGTTTCTATTCCTCACTGCAATCCTTGCCGTGACCGCATGTCAAAGACAAAGTGCCGACTCTACCTACAACTATTGGTCCGCAATGATACAAAGATGTTTAAATTGAAACCAGAGACAATCGTACTGTGTATAGTGTTACTATATACTATTGTTAGTTGTTCTTCTTCAAAAGAAAAGAAAGTTGACAGCCAATGGGTACCGGCAGAAGATAGCGCCCTCCTGACAGAAAACTACGTTAAGCTTTGCTATGGCATTGAAACCGAGGCGGATACCAGTAATTTTATGGAGCATGCCATGCAATTGTTAAATGCTTCTGATTACAGCGGATGTTTGGCCTTATTTAAGACTAAATATCCAAAATTGGATACGGTAATCTGGCACAGCGGATTTTATGGTTTAATCATTCCCGATTCTAATATTCAATCCTATAAGGGATCCCGCACAAAATATAACCCGATCGATTATTTATCTTTCCGATACAATAATTTTGTGGGCGATTTGGTGAATGATGAACAGGGTTGTATATTCTCAAATGTTGCAAATCCTGACCGCCGAGAGGGGAAGCTATATAAGCTGCAAAAGGCGGAGAGTATTTGTTTGCTTGATTATGACGCCTTCCGGGTACCGGATAGTGTTGTTGCAGGGAATGCGGTAAAAGAGATAGTGCCGCTTTTAGAAAACACCTATAAAGGCAGCAGACGGGTTGAATATATACTCGCGTGGGCGTATCTGGTATTGGCGGATGATTCAAAAGCTATACCAATTTATGACAGGTTAATTGCAGAAAACTATTATGCCCTGCCCAGTTTAAAAAATATCATACAATATTTGGGGATTAAAAAAAGGATGGGTGAACAGGAAAAGTACGTAAGTATATTTAATAAAATGTTTCCCAATGAATGTCTCCTCCTGGAAAGGTATAACCAATCATCCGAAGACTCGGTTAAAACCATTTGCGAGAATTGCATAAGGTTCAGTACACAAAGAGATTCGATAAGAGCCAGTATTTTTTTAGCAAATTATTTATTAGACAAAAGAGCATACGCGCAATTCGATTCTTTGACAAATGTCTATTTCAAGCATCATACATTTAAGTCCTACGATCCGCTTAAAAAATACGAAGAAAAGTTTTATAGTGACGCAAAAATCCTGGAGTTGTTTTTATTAAAAAAATATGATCGAATGTTCGCTTTTCAGAACGCTGTGCATTTGAAAGAGGCGGATAATAAGAATGATTTTAAAGCGTACGTAAAGCAGCTTTATGCGACTTATATGTCCGCAAATCCATTATCATTCGAAGCTTTCTTTGAGAAGAATTTTTGGAAAAGCCAACGGTCGGTGGATCGGGACTAAAATACCCGCTCTTTAATGCGGTTCATAAACGCTTCGCGGAATTTTTCGCTGATCGGGATCTGTTTGCCGGCGATGAAGATCTGGTTGTCGCGGATCGATTCGAGGCGGGCGATATTGACGATATACGAGTTGTGGACGCGGGCGAAGGAAGCGGAGAGCTGTTCTTCAATATCCTTGAGGCGGCGGTAGACGAGCAGTTTATGGACAGGGGTCACGACGCGGACGTATTCCTTTTCGCCTTCGAAGTATAGGATATCCTTAAGGAGGATCTTCTGGAGGGCACGGCCGGATTTGACAAAAAAATATTCGTCTTCGGGGGGATGGGAGGGTGGGGACGCGGGATGTTCAGGAGAAGGAACGGTTTGAGGCGCCGCCGAAAAATGGGCTTCGATCTTCTGCAGGGCGGTGTAAAAGCGTTTGAGGGTGATCGGTTTTAACAGATAGTCGATCGTCGGGAAGCCGTAGCTTTCGGCCGCGAATTCGGAGTATGCGGTCGTAAAGACGATGCGGGTCGCCGGGGGCAGGAGGGCCGCCATTTCCATCCCGGTAAGCTGAGGCATGTTGATGTCGAGGAAGATAAGGTCGACCGGATGTTTTTTGAGAAAGCTGAGGGCCTCCCGGGCGTCGTAGCATTTGGCCAGCAGGTCCCAGGAGGTATTTTGCTGGATGAACATCTCGAGGAGGCTTACGGCATTCGGCTCGTCGTCGACGATCAGGCAGCGCAAGTTCACCCGGGGTTGTTCGATACTCATACGAGCGGGATTTTCAGAAAGGCCTGATAGCTGGTTCCTGTTTGGGTGGTTCGCAGCTCAAAGCGATTTCCGTATAACAAAATTAATCGTTTTTCGAGGTTGATCAAGCCAAATCCGGCATGGCTTATGGGCGGGTCACCGGCCGGCAGGGCGTTGCAGGTCGTGAAGGTCAGGTAGGTCCCTTCCTGCTTCAATTCGATAGCAAACGCGTTCCCCTGGGCCGAGCGGTCAATGCCGTGCTTGAAAATATTCTCCACAAATGTCATCAGGAGCATCGGCGGGATAAAGGGGCTGCCTTCATATTGCTGTTCAAAGGTTACGCTGACCCCATGCCGGATTCGGATCTCTTCGAGTGCGATGTAGTTCTCGAGGAATTTGATCTCGGTTGCGAGGGTGACCTTCTCCTTGGGGCTTTCATCGACAAAATAGCGCATGATATCGGAGAGCCGGCCGATCAGCAAAGCGGTGCGTGGCGCTTCGCGAAAGGCTTCGTAGTAGATATTATTAAGCGTGTTGAACAGAAAATGCGGCTGGACCTGGGATTTGAGGAGGTTGAGCTCCGCGAGGCTTTTTTGTTCCAGCATTTGCTCGGCCTGACGTTTGACCCGGAAGTAGTCGATCGCGATGCGAAAGACAAAGCTCATCATAAAGATGAACAGGCTGGAGCCGGTAAAGTAGAGGATTTCCTGGGCGTTGAACGGTTCGGGCATCTTGGGGAAGAAATAGTTGTGCACCGAGAGGGTGACATAGGTGCGGCCGACAGCGAGAATGACCACGGCAACGGAGCAATGATCACATATGGGATCGTCTTTCCCTTGAGGTACAGCAGGGGGAAAAGGAAGTAAATATTCCCATAAATGATCAGGGCATATGAAATGGTGTTTATTCCGGCGTATGCGGCTGCGAAGCCCGGACCGTCGGGGAGATAGGTGAAGAAGGTGAGCAGCAATACAAAGGCCCAGATGATAAACTGTAATTGGACGGGGGTCGCTTTCCGCAGATTCAAGCGCATGGTCAAAAATAGGGAGCTTTTTTCCGTCGGGAGGGGCTTTTCAATGCCTGGGGGAGAATCTTCAATTCCATGTCTGCGACTGGATTTATCAAAATGGCAATAAACGGGCAAAAAATTGACGATTTTTTAAACATGATTTTTTTGTGTTTTTCCATAAGTGAATTATAGTCATTTGATTAACTCAATTAATTATTAACATTACATTTTTTGATAATGAATTTTCGCGGTGGCGAATTCGAATTTTGGCGTAACTTTCCAGCAGTTTTAGATGCATTCGTTTTTTGTTTAATACGAAATTTGAAAGTCTATGAGCAAACTCACTCTTAAGCGTATCCTGCCCTTCCTGGCCTTGGCGGCGGTGGCTGTTGTCGCCATTTTTATCCCGAGCATTGCGCCGACGGTACCGGATGCGAAGTATGTCCCGGCAGATGTGGCCTGGATGCTGGTCGCTACGGCGTTGGTTTTCCTGATGACGCCCGGCCTGGCGTTTTTCTATGGCGGGATGGTTAACCGGAAGAATGTCCTTTCGACCATGATGAAGAGTGTTGTGGCAGCGGGTGTGGTTGGGGTTCTTTGGATCGTGGTTGGCTATAGCCTTTGTTTCGGTGAGTCGATTCATGGGATCATCGGTAATCCGATGACGCATCTTTTTTACAAGGATGTGGTGAGCGGCGCTCCCTGGGGACCCGCACCTACGATTCCGAAAGGGTTGTTCTCGATGTTCCAGCTCATGTTTGCGATCATCACGCCCGGGCTGGTGGTTGGGGCGATTGCCGAGCGGATGCGATTCTCGGCCTATGTGCTTTTTACGGTTCTCTTTAGTCTGCTGGTCTATGCGCCGCTGGCGCACTGGAGCTGGCATCCGGATGGCTTTCTGGCCAAGATGGGCGCCCTCGATTTTGCGGGCGGCACGGTAGTTCATATCTCGGCGGGATGTGCGGCGCTGGCGGGTGCGTTGGTGCTCAAACGCCGGAGGGTGCATATCGACCGCATCGAAACGCGTCCGGCGAATATTCCTTATGTATTGATCGGAACGGGGCTGTTGTGGTTTGGCTGGTTCGGCTTTAATGCCGGTTCGGCCAATGCAGCGAGTTCCCTGGCGGTTTCTGCGTTTTCGACGACGAATACGGCGGCTGCTTCTGCAGGGTTGTCGTGGATGTTCTTTGACGTGCTTCGGGGTAAGAAGCCGTCGGTAGTCGGGTTTTGTGTAGGGGCGGTAGTAGGGCTGGTGGCGATAACGCCGGCGGCAGGTTTTGTAGCTATCCCACAAAGTATCTTCATCGGAGTGTGTGCGGCGGTCATTTCAAACCTGGCGGTTCACTTCAAGGCAACGAAGACGGTGCTGGATGACACGCTGGATGTGTTCCCTTGTCATGGGATCGGTGGGATGGTCGGGATGCTGATGACAGGTATCTTTGCAACTACTGCGGTCAATGCAGCGGGTGCGAACGGTCTGGCGTATCACAATCCTTCCTTTTTCTTTATCCAGGTAAAGGCGATGGCGATCGCGGTGACTTACAGTTTTGTGGTCAGCTACGGGATCTTCAAGTTTGTAAACTTTATCGTTCCGCTGCGGGTCAGCCAGGAAGAAGAGGAAGAGGGACTGGATGCGAGCCAGCATGATGAGAAGTATACGCAGGGTACGCTACTGGTGGCGACGCCGGAGGGGTTGAAAGAACGGGAGATCATGTAAGATTTTTGGGTTTTTAAAATACTGCGGCCGGCTTCGCCGGCCGTTTTTTTTGGAGCGGGGCGTTGAATTTCTCCATTTTCGATAACCGGACCGGGGTGGGTCGATGTTACTTTGTAAAAAAAACACGATGAGCAACAATTGGAGTGAGTTCAAATTGCGGATCAACACCACGGCTTCTGTTGAAAAGGCTTTTGCGGCAGTCGCGACGCCAGGTGGCCTGGAATCCTGGTTTCTGCGGGAGGCCAACGTACAAAGCGGTGGGAAGCCGCGACAGAAAGGCGACAAGATCCAGAAGGGAGACGAGTATCATTTTCAATGGCACGGGCACCCGGACACGCTGAGGCATTCGGGTCGGTTTCTTTCAACGGACGGGAAGAGTGTGATCAGCTTTACCTTTTCGCAGGATCTGCCGGTGACGATCAGTATTTACCGGGAGTGTGAGGAGACGATTGTGGAGCTGGCGGAAACGTTTGATCCCACGGTTGAGGAGGTGGCGCGGAATCATTACCTGGGGAATATGAAGGGATGGATCTTCTACCTGATCAATCTAAAGTCGATCCTCGAGGGCGGTTTGGATATGCGGAACCGGAAAGTTGAGCTTAAGAATGTGCTGACGGCGTAAGGCGGTACGCCATTGGAGAGATGCCAAAGCGTCGGCGGAAGAGACCGCTGAAGGAGGGCAGGCTTTCAAAACCCGTCATTCGGCAGATCGCCGTGACGGGTTCCTGTGTTTCCGAGAGGAGCCGTCGCGCCGCGGTGAGGCGCACATCGATGACGTATTGATGGGGGGTGATGCCAAAGCAGTCGCGGAACATGCGAAGGAAGTGCTGACGGTTGAGGGATGCCGTTTCGGCCATGGCTTCCAGCGGGGCGGGTGAGGAGTAATTGGCATGTATCCATTCCCGGGCAAGGGAAAGCCGTTTGAACAGCGCGATGCGGGTGGATCGTCTTGAGACGGCCAGTTTTTCCGCAGTGGCTTCGGCCGCGAGGGCGTCGCGGATCAGATTTAGCAGGATGTCGCGGATCATGGCGTCGGCTCTTAAGGCGCTGAAGGAGCTACAACTGCCGCCAACCCGAACGAGGTAGTCGAGGCGTTCTTTGAGTTCGGGATTCATGGGGTGGGAGCGTTCCAGCCAGCAAAAATCGGCATGTTGTTTGGTCAGCGCATCGTTGACAATGTCAGTCCGGAAAAACAGGAACAGCGCTTGGGTGTCGGGGCGAGGGAGGCGGATCGAGAGGCGGCTGCCGCTGTTGATGAGGAGGTATCGGGTGGGGTGCAGGGGGAATGTTTCGGCGCCGAGGGAAAAGCGGCCGGCGCCGGAAAGAAGGGTCAGGATACCGGGGCCGGGGATATGTTCGGGGCAGGTGTATGGGGCTGGCGGTTGTTTCGGTCAGGAGCGTATGATCGGCGAAACGAGGGGCCGGATTTGCCGGGAAGAATTCCGGTGGGAGTAGTTTCCGGCTGATCATGTGCTTTATTTTCAAAGTTATGGATTTGTATATTTGTCGCATGATCACGGAGGAAGTTCTTTTTGAGGCCAGGAAATTGTGGGATTATCATCATCTGTACCATGTTCCGGTCCCGTCGGATTGTATCCTGGTGCTGGGAAGTCTTGATCTTCGGGTGGCCAACAGAGGGGCGGAACTTTATCTGGAGGGTCTGGCGCCTTTCATTATTTTTTCGGGCGGGTTGGGGAAGGTGACGAAAGCGTTGTTTACTGAATCGGAGGCCGACCTTTTCGCGCGGATCGCACTGGATATGGGAGTTCCGGCGGAGGCTATTTTCATCGAGAATAAATCCACCAATACAGGAGAGAATATCTTGTTCACGCAGCGGATGCTGGAGGACAAGGGGTTGAATCCGCAGCGCTTCCTGCTGGTGCAAAAGCCCTACATGGAACGGCGGAGCTTTGCTACTTTTAAGAAACACTGGCCGGATAAGGAACTGATCGTCACGTCACCGCAGATTGCGCTGGAGGATTATGCGACGCCGGAGATGCCGATGGAGCGGGTGATCGAGCTGATGGTGGGGGATTTGCAGCGGATAAAGATTTATCCCGACATGGGGTTCCAGATCCCACAGGAGATCCCGGATGGCGTTTGGTTGGCGTATGAGAAATTGGTGAGGTGGGGGTTTACCGGGCACTTGGTTGGTTAGAATTTTCATTTCGATTATCGGGGGACGTTAAAAATACCGCAGGAATTTCTTCTCCGGGTGGGTGGATTTATATCGACCGTACCAACGGCAGAGGGGATATAGGATGGCGACGATTGCGAGCCAGATCGGATAGATGGACCAGGTGGGAAGGCTGCCGGCAGTGGGGGGTGGGCCAAATTGAAACGCGCCGAAGCTGATCGTTGTCAGGTTGTAGCCCTGGACAGCGGCGACGACGATGACGAGCAGATGGATCAGGTAAAAATGGACGATGAAGTAGAAGAGTGGCGTGCGACCGTAGATGAGGAAGATGCGGGATGCGGCGTTGGCGGACGTCTGCGTCGAGCTTCGCTCCGCGGCGGCGAGGATAAGGAACAGGCCGCCGAGGGTGAGGAGGCTGAAGTCCGGGGAGGGTGGATATTTGGTGACGTTCAGAAAGGAGAGGACAGTGTAGAGATGATCCTTCTGGGTCGACCAGGGGTCGGGGTCGCCATAGCTGTTGATGCTGCGCAGGAGGATGAAAAGACCGAGGGCAATCAGGCCGCTACGAAGGAAGAGTCGTCTTCTTTCGGGCACGGGTCGTTCAAACCAGCGGGCGACGATAAATCCAGTCAGCAGGATACCCAGCCAGGGAAGGATGGGATAGGCGATCAGGACGAGGAAATTAGGACTTACCTGAAAATTGCCCGGGGTCCAGGCTAGTGCTTTTAGGATGGGGAAGGTCAAAGACGCGTTGCGCGCGGTCATCGCCATTGGCGACGGGAACGGTAGCAGGTCGTGCCCAAAAAAGATGATTGCCGCAATCGGCAGCAGCCAGCGGATCGACAGGCGGGACAATAACGATAAAAGGATCATCCCGGCGCCGATCGTGCCGATCACTTCGAAAATGAGAACCCGGAATTTTAAATCGAAGGAAAACCCAAAATTCATAAGCGTGAATTCTACTGCGATAAGAATCAGGCCGCGGCGTAGGAGCCAGTTGCGGGTGGCGCGGAGATCGGTACTACGGGCGAATTGAATGGCGATCGAGGTACCAGCCAGGAAGACAAAGGCCGGGGCGCAGAAATGGGTGATCCAGCGGGTGAAAAAGAGCCCGGGTGTGGTGACGGCGAGGTTGGTCGGTGAGTTGGTCCGGGACCAGCTATCCAGAAAGTCGCGGGTGTGGTCAAGCGCCATGATAACCATGACGAGGCCGCGGGCGATATCGATGGAGGCGATGCGTTTCATCGTTGCTGAAGTTACGTGGGGAGGAGGGCGGTTCCCGAAGGATTTTCGACGGAGGGCCAAGTTTTCGACGAATGGACGGATTGGGGCGACGAGGGACAGGGGGAGCTGTTGTTTAGGAGGATTTTGGATTTGCATTGACAAATGATTTGAACTAAGAGAAGGGGTCATGGACCCGGTGGCGATCAACGGAGATACATTATTTCCCCAGACGGCGGTACAGGTCGCTGCGGTGGGCGCGGGAGATGGGGATCGTCGTATCACCGATGTGGGCGCGGTGCTGGCGGATCCGGTCGATCTTGTCGAGGGCGAGGGTATAAGAGCGGTGGACACGGAAGAATTTTTCGGCGGGCAGGTGCGCGGTGAAGTCGGTCAGGGATTGATGGCTAAGGTAATCGCCGGCGGTTGTATATACGCGGATATAGTCTTTGAGGCTTTCGACATAGCGGATGCTTTCGATGCGTATCCGGACGAGATGGCGATCGGTCTTGAGAAAAGATTATTCCTGTTTCTTCCTGATTCGGAGAGGTTGGAGTTGGCGTGGCTTGGACGGAGGGGGTTGGGATGGCGGGCAGGGCGCGGGTTGCCTTTTCCATCGTCTGGAGGAAGCGGGCGAGTGAAAAAGGTTTGACGAGGTAGTCGAGTACCGACCATTCAAAGCCTTCGACGGCATAGTCGCGGTAGGCGGTCGTGATGACTACCAGTGGGCGGTGAGGAAGACTACGGAGGAGGTCGAAGCCGGTGAGTTGGGGCATTTGGATATCGAGGAAGAGCAGGTCGACGGGTTCTTGTTGGAGCTGTTGAAAGGCTTCGACGGCATTGTTTGCGGTGGTGATCGTGTGAATCTTGAGGTGATGCAGATAGTTGACGACGATATCGATCGCCAAAGGTTCATCGTCGACGATGAGGCAGCGGATATCGGTCATGAGAGCGGGATTTTCAGGGTGACCTGGAAGTTGGCGGCGGTCCGGGCCGTATCGAGGCGATAGCTCGATCCGTAAAGGAGGTCGAGACGTCGAATGACGTTGGTTAGGCCAAGCCCGTTTGAGGAGGAATCGCCTGATGGCCGGGGTTCGGCGGATGGTCGAAGTTCGCCGGAGGGCCGGGATTCCGAGGACGGTCGGAGCTCGCCGATGGAGTTGTCGATCCGGAATAAAAGTTCGCGCTGGTTGGCCCTTAAAGCGATATCAATGCGGCCATCGCCGATCGTTTGGCTCATCCCGTGCTTGAAACTATTTTCGACAAAAGTGAGCAGAAGGAGGGGTGGGATGCGGATGGAACCGGGCGGGTTCACTTCTTTTTCGAATGTCAGTGACAGGCGGTTACCGAACCGAAGCTGTTCGAGCGCGATATAGTTTTCCAGGTTGGCGATCTCTTTATCCAGCAGAACGTAGGACGCGCCGGACTCATACAACATGTAGCTCATCAGCGATGACAGCTTCAAAACGACCTCCGGGGCCCGGTCCGACTTATGGAGGGTCAGGGAATACAGGTTATTCAACGTATTAAAAAAGAAATGCGGATGAACCTGGGCTTTCAGAAAACTCAGCTCGAGGGCGATCTGTTGCTTTTCCTGCTCCTGGATGCGCTGCCGTTGCTGCATCGAGTCTTTGAAAAATTTCAATCCCGTCGTCAACCCCACCAGGTAGATGCTATTGATCAGTTGCGTCGCGAGGTCGGGGATCGTCAAGTTGGCTGTTTCCGGCGAAGAAAAGTGATCCGTTGACCGTATACAAATGATGCAACTCAATATTAACCATCGAAGTGGCGGTCATGGTCACCAGTACCGTCGGGAAATAGAGCAAAAATTTCCTCTTGAGCAGAAAGGCCGGGATCAGCACATACAGATTGATATAGACGAGCGCCATGTCGGGCGGCAACAGGCTTAGCAGCTCGGCATAGAAGCGGGGATCATAGATCTGGTGGATGCTGAGGGAGATCAGCGCAGCCAAAAATATAATAACACAACCAAAAAAGCGCGTGATAGATCATTGACCGTAAATTTATATTTTTTGGGCTACATTTGATTATGCTACCTACGCGTCGGTTATTTGTCGGTTTGCTTCTCTTCTGTGTTTGTAACCAGGTATCCGGGCAAGGTTTCTTAAAAGCGGAGGGCCGCCTTATCGTCAATGAAAAAGGCGAAAAGGTCATTCTGCGCGGTATCGGGCTCGGTGGATGGATGCTTCAGGAAGGTTACATGCTGAAACTGGGTAAGATCGGTCCACAGTACCGGATTCGTGAAAAAATAAGCGAACTGGTCGGGCCGGAAAGGGCGGCTGCATTCTATGACCGGTGGTTGGCCAATGATATCCGGAAGATCGATATCGACTCGATGGCGGCATGGGGCTTCAACTCCGTCCGGCTTCCAATGCACTATGCTTTGTATACCCTGCCGGTGGATAAGGAACCTGCGGCGGGAAAAGATACGTGGGTCGATAAGGGTTGGGCGTTGACGGACAGTCTGCTCAGCTGGTGTGCCGCGGATCATATCTACCTGATCCTGGACATGCATGCCGCGCCGGGTGGTCAGGGCAATGACCTGCCAATCGCGGACCGCGACCCGTCAAAGCCTTCGTTGTGGGAGAGTGCGGCCAATCGCGAGAAAATGGTTGCACTATGGCGGAAGCTGGCGCAGCGGTACGCGAATGAGCCCTGGGTTGGCGGGTATGATATCATCAATGAGCCCAACTGGGGTTTTGCGGGTGACACCTCGGATTTGCACGGGATAAAGGAGACGGGGAACGCGCCGCTCCGGCAGCTGATGGTCGACATCACGACCGCGATCCGGTCTGTAGACAAGCGTCATATCATCATCATCGAAGGCAATGGCTGGGGCAACAATTATCGGGGCATTCTGCCTGCCTGGGACGATAACATGGTATTGAGCTTTCACAAATACTGGAACCCGAATACGGAAGACGCGATCCGGGGATTTCTCGACCTGCGTGAGAAATACAATATTCCCCTATGGCTTGGCGAATCGGGGGAGAATAACGATCAATGGTTCCACGACGCGATTCGGCTGGCCGAGAGCCATGATATCGGCTGGTCCTGGTGGCCATTGAAAAAGATCGGGACGAATCAGCCGCTGGAGGTCATTATGCCCCCCACGTTTCAGAAACTGGTCAATTATTGGGTGAATAAAGGACCGCGGCCGAGCGAGCAGGAAGCGGAGGAGGGACTGAATGCGCTCATCGAAAATATCCGGCTGGAAAGAAATATCGTTCACCGCGATGTGCTGGATGCGCTTTTTTTACCGTAGGGAGGTCAACTATCGCATGGCGGCTTCGATCTGTTGAATTCCGCTGATAAAATTTTTGCCTTCCTTTTCCTCATCGTCGTGATACGGCCATTTGATATCCGTACGTCTGAAAACACCCCTGATCAGGCTATCGGCGGTTTGACAATCCGCTTCACTGTAGAAACACGCTTTCCATTTGGCGGGAAGAAAATCATATTTGAATAGCCCGAAACCATTCCCATGCATCTTGAGCGGAGATGGAATATCTTTTAGATCGAGGCCGCCGATATTGTTGTCATCGCCCCATTTAAAATAGGTCTCCCAAAAATGCAAATGATCGAGTAGCCGCCCGCGGATGGCAGAAACCGATTCCGGCCCGGTCGCGGGTATCCTCCACCGGTTGTTGGAGAGCGAGAAGGGGTTGAGTGCAGTATCTGAAGGTGGGCGGGGCTGGGCTTTAAAGTGAGCGATCTTGATCGAAGAAATCTCGATCCTTAAGTCCTTTTTGTTGTTGCTATCTACCGTATAAACATAGGTCAGGCTGTCGGCGCAGGTAAGAAAGAGGCGGTCGTTCAGGAGGGTCCACTTTCCATATTCAAACCGATCAAAATATCGGGTGAAATGGCCGTCGGGCTCGAGATCGAGAAAGCTTGTGCGATTCAGGACGGTGTCCCATCTTGAATGGCTGTTTCTTGATGGCTGGTAGAACCATAGCGGGGAAGAAAATTTTTCGTTTAGGTGGCAGGCGGCAAAAAGAGCCAGTGACCACAGGGAAAAAACGCAGATGGAGCGGCGGCGGATCATGGCTAATGGAGGTAGTTTTGGAGCTGGTGGAAAGCGGAGAGGAACATCTTGTATTTACTGTCGGTATTTGCCCAGGCGATGGTCTTGTGTTCAAAGATGTCCTTTATGACATTGCTGGCCCGCCGGCAGTCATCGGCATCGTAGAAGAAGGAGACCCATTCCGCAGGCAGGTCTTCTGCCGGCTTAAGGGTGAACCCATTCCCATAGATCTTGATCGGTGTTGGGGTGCTGCGTACGTCAACATAGTTAAGTCCTTTGTCCAGCGCCCACCGGAAATAGGTTTCCCAGAACTGGCAATGGTTATATAAGCGGCTTCTGATCTCCGCGTCGGTTTCCTTATGCGTGGCGGGGATACGCCAGTGGTTGTTGAATACGGAAAAGGGGTCCTGCTTCTGCTCTACGGAGGGAATGGCCCGGCCTTCAAAGCTGGCCAGATAGTCGCCCGTCAATGTAAGCTGCATTTCGCTGGAGGAAGTCAGGGTCAGGGGGTAGGATGTCTTTTGGTGGTCGTGACCGGTGAGGATGAGCTCATGTTCCTTGCGTAGCCAGGTGCCATAGTCGAATGTGCCAAAGTCACGCGTGTAGGAGCCGTCGGGCCGGAGTTCCAGGAAGCTGGCAGGGTTGAGCAGGCTGTCTTTTCCACCGGGGGTTCCGGTGCCGTAAGTGAAGAACCAAAGCCGGGGCATTGGGTTAATAAAGAGGGAGCAGCCGGTGGCGGTAAGAAGGAAGATGAACAAAACGTATGGGCGGTGGTTCATAGACAGGCAGATATTGACAAATTAAGGAATTCTTTTAATAAATTCACGCGGGATGAAAACATAGGACAGTCATGGGAAGAACTTTTGTCATCGGTGATATTCACGGCGGGGCGCGCGCGCTTAAGCAGGTAATCGGGCGGCTGGGTCTGGAAGCGGAGGATCGGTTGATCTTCCTGGGGGATTATGTAGACGGGTGGTCGGAGGCGAGACAGGTCATCGATTATTTGATCGAGCTGGATCTGGGCTATGCTTGCACGTTCATCATCGGCAATCACGATGTCTGGTGTATGGAGTGGCTGGCGGGCCTTGGGGCTGACGAGGGCTGGCTGGCCCAGGGCGGGCAGGCAACGGTGGACAGTTATGCGGAAGCGGGCGCCGAGACTCAAGATGAAGCATGTGATCTTCTTCAGCCGGATGCTGCCGTATTATGAGGATGAACATCGTCGACTGTTCGTGCATGCCGGATTTACGTCGATACACGGGCCTGCAAAGGAGTATTTTTCCAGCAATTTCTATTGGGACCGGACCCTATGGGAGATGGCCCTGGTAGCGGACAGCCGAATTCCATCGAGCAGCTTGTTTTATCCAAAGCGGCTGCGGCTTTATGACGAGATCTTCATTGGACATACGCCTACCACCAACTATGACATCGATACGCCGATGAACAGATGCAATGTCTGGAATGTCGATACAGGTGCAGCTTTCTCCGGAAGGATCACGGTGATGGATATCGACAGCAAGCGTTACTGGCAAAGTGATGCGGTACAGGATCTGTATCCCGGGGAGCAGGGAAGAAACAAGCTGTAATACCATTAAGTGGTTATATTTTCCCTTTTTTCGGCAGAATGACGGCTGATAAATCCCCCAAAAGTAGTATTGTTCGGGGTTGGGGGGAACGATAGTTTTGTGCTGTTCCCCAATTCGACCCCTCCCTTCGGTGAAGTATACTATGCGGGTTCATCTCCATTGGATAACCCACATCGGTTGCTCCGATTGTTTCCGACAAAACCGACAACCGGCCTCTGAGTAATCAGGGGCCGGACTGTTTGTGGGGGCGCCCCGCTCGCGGGGCGGGTGACGCGGGCCTTTACGTTCTATCGGTAAACCGGTAGTTGGACTCGTTGTAACGGTCACCGATGTCGGGGTATCGGGCCAGCAGCTTTTCGATGTCGCTGTAGTCCTGCGGCATCAATTGGATGTCGATTGCGCCGGTGTTATCCACCAGGTATTTTCTTCGTTTGGTGCCCGGGATGGGAATGATATCGGAGCCTCGGTCGAGTACCCAGGCGATGGCGAGTTGGGCCGGAGTCCAACCTTTGGATGCCGCGTATTTCGCAAAGGCTTCCGCCAGTTGTTGATTATTCTCGGCGTGGTCGGGCTGGTAGCGCGGTAGGGACCGGCGGAAATCCTTATCACCCAACTGGCCCAGGTTGAGCGTATTGGTCATGAGACCCCGGGCGAGCGGGCTAAATGGGACAAAGGTTATTTTCAGCTCCTGGCAAAGAGGAAGGATCTCCGTCTCTACGCCGCGCGTCAATATGGAATATTCGCTTTGCAGCGCGCTGATCGGGTGGACGGCATGCGCTTTTCGGATGGAAGTGGGGGAGGCCTCGGACAGGCCAAGAAATCGGACCTTGCCTTGCTTTACGAGGTCAGCCATTGCGCCGACCATTTCTTCAACCGGGACGTTCGGGTCGATGCGGTGGGCATAGTACAGATCGATTACATCTGTCCTAAGGCGCCGGAGACTGTTCTCGATACATTGTTTCAGATGCGCCGGCGAGCCGTCGAAGCCGCTCAGCCGACCGGATGAGTCGGTGGTGAAACCGAATTTGGTGGCGATGAATATCTTCTTTCGATTCGGCTGGAGCACCCTGGAGACAAGTTCTTCATTTTTTCCGTTGGCGTAGACGTCGGCGGTATCCCAGAAATTAATGCCGATCTCGATTGATTTTTCGAGCGTGGCGATGGATTCAGTGTCGTCGGGCTGGCCGTAACCGTGGTTCATGCCCATACAGCCCAGGCCGATGGCGGAAAGGTTGATATCTGTGTTGCCGAGTTTTCTGTATTTCATGCAGTAAAGGTCCGACATTGGGGCGAAAAAAGCGCATAGAAGTAGGGTGTACCGGTATTTGAAAGGATAGGGATAAAAAAGAGGCCATCGGTGAAGATGGCCTCAATCTGACTTCCTAAAGACTTTACTTCCTAAAGACTTTAAACTCGTCAGCAGATTATTTTTTGGAGCAACCCGGTTAAGCGAAATTAACCGAAGGTTTCCATGATTTATCTGTGGATAGCATGAATACCTCCTTTTTTTTGGTGAACGATAGCTTCGAAGATACGAAATTATCCCCAATTATACAGCCGTTTTTTCGGTGATGTGGACCGCATGGCGTTGGGGCAAGCGGATCGCGGGGATGAGTGCAAGGCCGACAACGACCGCCGAAACGAAGAATCCATCCTGGATGGCAAAGTGCTCGGCGAGTTCCGGGGCATATCCTTTATGGAGGTAGTGGCTGTCAATAAACTGGTGAAGGACGCCGAAGACGGCGATCCCGACAGAGCCGCCGAGCTGTTGAAGGAGGCTGTTGAGGGAGGTGGCGGTTGTGATCTGGTCGCGGGTGACGGCGTTAAGGAGGGCGGTGGAAACGGGAGCGACGAGGAAACTGATGCCGAGGCCGCGGATAATCATGGGTAGGACGATTAGCCAGATTCCGGTGCCTACGTCTATCCGCCCGAACAGATACATGGAGGAGGCCAGGAGGACAATTCCCAGTATGGAGACGTTGCGGATCAGGCCTTGATCGGCTTTCCGGCCGGCGTAGGGCCGGGCAACCAGCATCACCAGCGCATTTGGGAGAAGCAGCAGCCCGGATTGAATGGTGGTGTAGCCAAGAAGGCCCTGAAGGAGGAATGGCAGGAAGAACACACCACCAAACAGGCCAATACTGCGGATGACAACAATGATGGCTGAATTGACGAACTTGGCGGAGCGGAAGACGGTAAGATCGAGCAGGGGCTGGGCGTTACTGCGGGAGCTGCGAATGAACAGCCAGAGAAATAAGATCGTGGCGGCACATCCGGCGATGGTGAGTGCAACCTGCCCATGCTTGCTGATCGTCGATATAGCATATTGGAGGGTGACAATGAATAAGGCGAGCCACGCATAGCCGCGGAAATCAAAATTCCTTGGGGTCCAGGAGCGGGTACGCAGGAATTTCAGGTAGCGGTAGCTCATGATGATTGTAGCAATGCCGATCGGGATATTGACATAGAACACGGATTCCCAGCCAAAGTATTGGGTGAGCACGCCGCCGAGAGAGGGACCGATCGCGGGACCTATGACATTGCCGAGACCCCACCAGCCGATGACGCTCCCTCTTTTTTCTTCCGGGAAGCTTTCGCTGAGAATGGCCAGCGAGGTTGGGGTGATGGCGCCGCCGCCGCTGGCCTGGATCACGCGGGCGGTAACGAGCAGGGGTAGCGTGTGGGACAGGCTGCACAGCAGCGATCCGATGGTAAAGAGAGCTACGCTTCCGATGTAGAGATAAAAATACCCAACCTTGTTCTTTAACCAGGTGACCAGCGGTATAAAGAGTGTAAAGGAGATCATATAGGCCGTAATTACCCATTCGATCTCGTCGAGATTCACGTTGAACTGGTGCCGGATCACGGGAAGGGACACGTTGACGATGCTGCTGTCGATGGCCGCCATGGAGGTGCCGAGCATAAGGGTGACCAGTACCAGCGTGGGATGCTTCAACATTCCTACAATTTAGGGAAAGGCGGGCAAAAAAATGATCAATTCAGAAATGGACGTGGAGCCCATTTTTGCAACTTGTCGATCACCTCTTCCAGTTTGACCGGTTTGCCGAGGTAGTCGTTCATTCCTGCTTCAAGACATTCTTCTTCATCGCCTTCCATCGCATTGGCGGTAAGGGCGATGATCACCGGCTGACGGTCGGGGCTATGGCGGCGGATCATTCGGGTGGCTTCCAATCCATCCATCTCCGGCATCTGAAGGTCCATGAGGATGATATCAAAATCGCCTGCAGCGGCGGTGTCGACCGCTTCACGGCCGTTCTGAACGATGGTGGGAGAATAGCCCAGCTTTTGCAAAATATATTGGATCACCTGTTGATTGATGATGTTGTCTTCGGCGATAAGGATTTGCATGGGAAGCTCGGCTGCCATCTGCCCGGGTTGTGCCGTCAGGCTGGAGGAAGCGGTAGGGTCGACGGATACCGACCATGCCCGGTGTTCAAGACCGGAAAGGATGTTGCGGTACATGGCCTGCTGCTTGATTGGTTTGGTCATGATGGCGCTAAACAGATTCTTGTAATTCTTTTTGTATTCGTCCCCGATAGAACTGAGCAGGATGATGGGTAGCCGCGGATATCGTTCCCGGATCGTCTCGGACAATCGAACTCCATCCATAAAGGGCATTTGCATATCGGTCAGGACAAGATCGAAGCGGTTGTCGGTGGCCAGAATGTTGAGCGCTTCGACACCGGAGGCGGCAAGCATGGCGGTCAGGTTCCATTGCTCCAACTGGGTCTTCAGGATAGTCCGGTTCGTGAGGTTGTCGTCGACGATAAGCAGCCGTTTGCCGGCGTGTGCAGCGAGGTCGGTGGTAGTGCCGGGGACATCGCTCGCGATACCGGTGCGGGTAGTCATTGTAAAGAAGAAGGTCGAGCCGACACCCGGCTCACTCTCGACGCGGATCGATCCGCCCATAAGTTTGACGAGTTGTTCTGAAATCGCCAGTCCCAGTCCGGTCCCGCCGTATTTCCGGGTGGTGGAAGTATCGATCTGCGAGAAAGCTTTGAAGAGACGCTCCTGTTTTTCCAGCGGGATTCCGATCCCGGTGTCTCGCACTTCAAATCCGAGGGTCAGTTTTCCGTTGGGATCCGATTCCACAAGCCGGACACCGATAACGATCTCGCCTTCTTCGGTGAACTTAATGGCGTTTCCGACGAGGTTCGTGATGATCTGGCGAAGCCGAAGGTCGTCGCCCTTGATATGCGCAGGTACTCCGGTCTCTATCTGATAGAGCAATTCGACGCCGGTCGCTGCGGCGCGGGTGCTGAAAATATCGAGGACGTGTTCGATGTTTTCATGCAAATCGAAGTCGATGTCTTCGAGCTCCATGCTCCCCAACTCGATCTTGGAGAAATCCAGAATATCGTTGATAACATTGAGAAGCGTTTCGCCGCAGGCAGAGATGGTCTCAGCGTAGCTCCGCTGCTGGTCGTTTAACGGAGTTTCCGACAACAGGGAGGACATGCCGATCACGCCGTTCATTGGGGTGCGGATCTCGTGGCTCATCGTGGCCAGGAAGATGCTTTTAGCTTTGTTGGCCCGTTCGGCTTCCTGGCGTGCGACCTCCGCCTTGAGCAGGGCCGCTTCCAGTGCTTCCTGATTACGCCGCCGTTCCTGGAGGATACCGGCTTCTTCGCGAAGCCCGGCCATCTGGACCGCCTGGCTAATCTGGACCTCGCCGTATCGCTTCAACTGGTACGACCAAAGGCCACAAATGAACACGATAATAGCAGTGAGGGCGATATGGATGACAAAGGAGTTAAAGTCCAGGTAATCGAGCTGGGTAAAATAGATGGTTTGGTCGCCGCTATACTGGAGATAGTCAAAGATGATGTGATGCAGGAAAACAAAAATCAGCAGGGGGATTTGCAATTTCCAGTTCTGATAGGTGATCAGAATGGCGCAGGCAATAAAAGCGACAAAGTGCATTTCGAATAACCCATGCATCTGATAAATAAATTGCGCCATGAACACGCCAATTACCACGCTAAGAACATACTGATAAAGATCGGATTGGGGCAGCGCGAGCTTAACTGAATAATAGGCGACAAGTGAGAGGCCGCCGACGCCGAACGCGATGAGCCAGGTATCGTAATAATGCGCCAGATAAATGCCGACGAGAAAAAAGCTGGTCAAAAAATAATTCATGAGCCTGTCGGACCGGCGGCGAACATTGGCATGGAAAAGGGATGTTTGCGTCTCCAGGTCATTGGGGGAGGCATAGGCCGGAAGACCCGAAGGATCGGTTATCGTCATGCTTTTGATCATCGGGTACAGGGGAATAGCTGCCATGGGCTCTTTTTCATGGAATGATTGGATTTCAATGACATACAGGAATTGTCAGGAATAAGGCCCGTGGCTATGGAGGTATTGGCTCGTATAACGCAGGAATTAAGGATTTATTTAAGTGGTTACGCTTATGTTTTCCACAGTAACAATTCGGGTTGGCGCACGGATATTTCGGGTTGGCGCACGGTTATTTCGGGTGCGTGGGCGGCTATTTTGGTCGGCGGCCCGTGCATTTTCAGTATTTTCCGGGTATGAAGAAAAAAACCATTGCGTTATTGTTAGCCATTTTATTCGGGTTGACGGCCGGGAAGGCACAGGAAACTTACCCGGTGGATTCGGCCTCGGTCGAGCATGCGGGAGTTCCGAAGGGTGAGTTGATCAAATGTAGCTTCGAGCATTCCGCGATCTATCCGGGTACCTATCGGGATTATTGGATTTACGTCCCCGCTCAATACAAACCCGAAAATCCGGCCTGTGTATATGTTAACCAGGATGGGATTCAATGGAAAGCGCCGACGGTGATGGACAATCTCATATATACCGGGGAGATGCCGGTGACCATCGGCGTTTTCGTCACGCCGGGGCGCGTCCTTGCGGGGGACACCGCGAAGTCAAGGGACCGGTTCAATCGCAGCTTTGAATATGACGGCCTGGGTGATGGCAATGTACGGTTTCTGTTGACGGAGATCCTGCCGGATGTGGAGCGGCATCGAACCGGTGACGGACGGGCCATCCATCTGTCCCGGAATGGCAATGACCGGGCGATCGGGGGATCGAGCAGCGGGGCTATCGCGGCGTTTACCGCGGCGTGGGAACGACCCGACGCATTTTCCCGGGTTTTCAGCGCGATCGGCACGTATGTGGGGCTGCGTGGCGGCGACCGGTATCCGATCCTGATCCGAAAGACAGAGCCAAAGCAGATCCGGGTCTTTCTGCAGGATGGCGCGAACGATCTTAACATTTATGGTGGGGACTGGTGGATGGCCAATCAGACGATGGAGCGGGCGTTGGAATTTGCGGGATATGAAGTCCGGCATGTTTACGGGGAGGGAGGTCATAACGGTACGATGGGGAGTGCGGTGTTTCCGGAAGCTATGCGCTGGTTATGGAAGGGCTGGCCTTCGCCGGTGGTAAAAGGGCACTCCGCGAATCCGATCCTGCAAACGCTGATCCCCGGTGAAGAGTGGGAACTGGTTGGGGAAGGATAT
This sequence comes from uncultured Chitinophagaceae bacterium, assembly GCA_963846405.1. GTDB lineage: Bacteria > Bacteroidota > Bacteroidia > Chitinophagales > Chitinophagaceae > Puia. Next base: position 127,108 of record CAWJVU010000007.1, read on the forward strand.
GGTTTTACTGAGGGTACTGCGGCGGACGCCGCGGGAAATGTATATTTCCAGGATATTCCGGCTTCCAGGACGTATCGGGTCGCGGCACCCGGTGGGAAACCGGAATTGCTGTCTTCACAGGCGAAGAGGGCGAGCGGGACATGTTTTGGAGCCGATGGGGCAAGGTATGAAGTTGCGGGAGGGTCGAAACAGGTCTTAGTGTACGGAGCAGGCGGTTCGGTGAAGGTGATCGCTAACGGGATTGCCGGAAATGACCTGGTGGTCGCATATAACGGCAATGTGTATGTTACCGCTCCGGATGGGGTGGACCGGCCCGGTAAAATCTACCTGATTCGCCCCGGCGGGCAGCCGGTCGCGGTGGATTCGGGGTTGAAGTTTGTAAACGGGGTTTGCCTTTCGCCGGATCAAACGCAATTGTACGCTGCCGAGTCCGCCAGTCATTGGATCTGGATTTATACGGTAGAGCCGGATGGGACGCTGGCAAACAAGCAGCGATTTGGGTGGTTGCATGTGCCGGACGATAAAGAGAATGCGTGGCCGGATGGGTTGAGGTGCGACCGGAACGGGTCGGTTTATGTGGCGACGAATTCAGGTATCCAGATATTGGATCAGTTGGGGCGGGTGAACGCGATTGTGCCGCTGCCACCGGGCGGCCAACCGTCAAATTTATGTCTGGGCGGGCCGGGCTTCGATGTGTTGTATGTTTCCGCTGTGGGAAAGGTCTGGCGGCGGCGGCTGAAAGCCCAGGGTTGCAATCCGTTCGAAGCGCCGTTGAGAGCGCCGGTCCCGCATTTATGAGGGTGGATCATTTGGGGGCCGGTGCCGTTGCGGCGGTCCGGAGCCCATTCTGGAGTGCACTGCCGGCTCAGGCCTGGCTTTCGCGTTTCTCGGCGCGGTACGCGGAAGGGATCCGGTTGAATTCCTCCTTGAAATATTGCGAGAAGATCTTTGGGTTGTTGAAACCCACGGTATAGGCGACCTCGGCGACGGTGAGCTGGCTTTTTTCGAGGAGCTCTGCGGCGCGCCGAAGGCGGATATGGCGAATGAATTCGATGGGTGTTTTTCCGGTCAGGAGCAGGAGCCGTTTGTAAAAGGTGCTCCGGCTGGAGTGGAATTGCGTGCTGAGGCCGCCGACGGAGAAATCGGGGTTGCCCATGTTTTTTTCGATGTGTTCGAGGACGTTCTTGATAAAAGTCTCATCGGCTGATTCGACCTCCAGCGTTGCCGGAGCGGCTTGTACCTGGCGCTGGTAAGTTTTTTTAACGGTAGCGGTGTGCGCCAATACGTTCCGAATGCGCGAAAGCAGGAGCTCGAAGTTGAATGGTTTGATGATATAATCGATGGCTCCCGTGCGGAGGCCGTTGAGCTCGGCGCCTTCGCCGGTCATGGCGGTGAGGAGAATTACGGGGATCTGGGCCGTTCGTTCGTCGGTTGAAACCTTTCTGCAGAGCTCCATCCCGTTCATTGCCGGCATGGAAATATCGCTGACGATGAGGTCAGGATGTTCGGAAAGCGCTTTTCGCCAGCCCTCACGTCCGTCCGCAGCTTCGATGATGGTGTAGAAGTGGCGGAGGTTATCTTTCAGATAAAAGCGGAAATCTTCATTGTCTTCGACGATCAGGATGACAGGTTGTTTGGTCCCCGCGCGGAAGGGAGCGGATCGTTCCATGATTGAAGCGCCGTCGTCGGCGGATGCCGTGCCGTTGACGTGAGGGGACGAAGTTCCGTTAAGACCGCTGCTGGGCGAAATGGGGTCGCTGCAGGGTATTGCAGAGAGCGGAATAAATGGCAGGCGGATCGTGAAGCAGCTGCCGTTGTTAAGTTCGCTTTCCACGGTGAGCTGACCATTGTGCATCCTGACAAATTCCTGGGTGATCGCCAAACCGATTCCGCTACCCTGGTTCAGTATCGTATCTGGGACGTCGGACTGGAAGAAGCGTTCGAATATCCTCTTGCGTTTGTCGGCCGCGATGCCGATGCCGGTATCTTTTACCCGGATGGAAAGAATGGTCTTATCGCCGGCCGGCTCCGTGGTCACATCGACGGTTACAACGCCGTGGGCAGGAGTGAATTTGAATGCGTTGGAAAGGAGATTGAACAGAATGCGTTCAATCTTGTCGTAGTCGAAGGCGGTGCGGAGCGATTCGGTGTCGCTGGTGTAATGGAAGGTGATGTTTTTGCGTTCAGCGAGGTCAATAAAGGAATAAGAGATTTCGCGGACGAATTTAAGGATATCGCCATGGCGGGGATGGAGCTTTAATTCGTTTACTTCCATTTTGCGGAAGTCGAGGAGCTGGTTTACGAGGTGGAGGAGGCGGCGGGCATTTCGGCGGATCATTTCGTACTGATGACGGGGGTCGGGAAGGTGGGCTGTCGGAGGTCCATGTGAGAAGGGACTGCAAGGAGTTTTTCCACGGGGGCAAGGATCAGAGACAGGGGGGTTCGCAGTTCGTGGCTCATGTTGGTAAAGAACCGGATCTTCATCAGGTCGATCTCGTGCAGCCGTTTGGTCTCGCGGCGTTCCTGTTCGAGGGCGAAGCGCGCCCGGGCTTTCCGGATAACCATCTGTCGGGCGATGAGGAGGATGCCGATCAATGCCAGGACATAGGCGATGTAGGCGATGGGTGTCTTCCAGAAAGGCGGAAGAATGACAATCTTCAGGGTGGCTTCGCGTTCGTACCATTGGCCATCTTCGTCGGCTGCCTTTACCCTGAACGTATAGGTGCCGGCATCAAGGTTTGTATAAGTGGCTTTACGCGCGTTGCCGTCGGTAACGAGCCAGTTCTTGTTAAAACCTTCGAGCGTATAGGCGTATTTGTCCCCCGGGTTGTCGACGAAGTCAAGCGCGGCGAATTCGATGGAGAAGACGTCTTCGCTGTGGGTTAGGGTGATCTCGCTGGTTTGGCTGAGGGACCGGTCCAGGATGATATGATTACCCATTTGTTCACCGACGTGGACACTCCTGTTAAAGATATCCAGACCGGTCAGCACGATCGGTGGCGGAGCAGTTGTGTTGGTGATGTCGCCCGGCCGAAAAAGGTTGAATCCGTTCGGGCCGCCGAAGAGGAGACTGCCGTCCTTTGCGGCGAGGGCGGTGCGCTCATTGAATTCCCGGCCCTGCAGGCCGTCTTTCTCATGATAATTGCGGCAACGGATACGGACCGGTCCCGGACGGTCGCCGGCCGTGGTAATCCGGATGCGGGAAAGTCCGTTGGCCGTGCCGACCCAAAGATCGTGGTTCTGGTCTTCGACGATGCCTCGGATGGTGTTGTCGGGCAGTCCGTTGTCTGTACTGAATGATTGGAAACTGTTCTTATCGGGCAGGAAAAGGTTTAGGCCGTCGCGGGTGGCGACCCACATATTGTTGCGGCTGTCCCGGAAGAGCAGGATAACATTGTCGGTGCTGAGTTGGTTGCTATCCGAGGAGTAGTGAGTAAAGCGGCCGGTACGCTTATCCATGACGTCGATACCATAGGCAGTGGCGATCCAAAGATTGTGTTCCCGGTCCTCGAGGATGGAGGAGACATAGTTATTCCGGATGGAGTTGGGCTGGTTGCTGGAAAAGTGGTCGAACCCATTTTTCTTCCGGTCGAACCGGTCGAGGCCGCCGGCGAGCGTGCCTGCCCAGATATCATGGTCGCTGTCTTCGTAGAGGCACATGATGCGGTCGTCGGCAATGCTGGCCGGCTGGCGGTCGTCGTGTCGGTAATGGATAAAGCGTTTTCCATCGAAGCAATCGAGCCCGCCGAAATAGGTCCCGATCCAGAGGCGGTTGTCGTGATCGACGAGAAGGCTGACGATAATATTGTTGGCGAGGCTGGCAGGGTTGGCGGGGTCGTTGAGGTATTCCCGGAAGGTATTGTGAACGCGGTCAAAGTAGATCAGGCCGCCGCCGTTGGAGCCGATCCAGATGTTGCCCGCGGAATCTTCGGCAAACTTGTTGACGTCGTCGAAACTAAGGGAATGGGGGTCGTGCGGATGATGGCGGAAGAGAGGGAACTGGATATCCTTCTCATGATAGTAGTTGATCCCGCTTTTGAAAGTTCCCAGCCAGATGGTGCCGGTGCTGTCGCGGATCATCGCGGGGAGGCTGTTTTCCGCCAAGCTTTTGCGGTCGTCTTCGATATGGGTCAGCGTGGTGACGGTGCCATCGTTCTTGTCGAGAACGTCGACGCCGCCGTGGTCGGTAGCCAGCCAGATCTTGCCTTTGTCATCCTGGATGGCGTTATAGATGACGTCGCTGCTGAGGCGGGCCGTTGTCGTTACGGGGGGCCCGCCTTCGCTGAAGCTTCGGCGGTCGAAGAGAAATGGGTAAAGGCGCCGGTGGGGGGGTGGTAGCACCAAACCCCTTTAAAATATCCGCTGGCATAAAGCCAGATATCGTCCTGGTTATCGATATACAGGCCGCAGGGGATTGGTTGATGGCCGAATACATTCTGGAGCCTGGTTGTCCGAAAGACGACGGCATGGGTGCGGGCCGTCGACTTTTTCGAGCAGGCCGTTCTGGTGGAGGACCCAGCAATTGCCTTCCTGGTCTTCCCGGGCGTCGGAGATGGCGGCAGGAGCGAGGCAGCCGGGCCGGGCGCTGTCCTGGTGGACGGCGATGACCTTTCCGTCGAAATTCAGATGGTAGATCCCGCTGTCGCGGTAGACGAACCAGTAGCCGGTTTGCGCCGGGATGATACTCAGGAGCCAGAATTCGGGAAGGGAATGTTTCCGGAGGTAGCCGGCGTAGTCGTGGTCGAACTGATCGGTAGCGAGATCATAGATATTGAACCGGCTGGAGCGGGACTGGACCCACATTTTTCCTTCCGGGCCTTCAAAGATCTGTTCGATATAGTTGTCGCCGATGGAGTGGGGGTCGTGTTGGTCATGGCGGAAGACCTTAAATTGGTAGCCGTCATAGCGATCGAGGCCCGACATGGTGCCAAACCACATGAAACCGCGGGGGTCCTTATAGAGGCTGGTGACATGATTGTTGGAGAGGCCGTTGGAAAAGGTCAGCGTAGAAAATTGATATTCAGTCGACTGACCGGATAGTCGGGACAAGAGCGGAGCTGAGCAGCAGGATCAACAAGATCATTTTCAACTTCATAGCCGCTAATAGGGGTGACAATAGTAATAACGCAGTAAAAAAAGCAGTCGTCACCACAAATATATAATATATGCTGAGATTAGAACATTTGGATACCCTTTTTGACGATTTTGGGGCCCCGCCGGAGCGGAAGCCCCTAATTTAACTGCCTATTTTAGTAAAAAGAAAATAAATAAACCGATTGCATAATTTCCGACAATTTTCTTAATTTTATAATTAAACCGATTGCATTTTGTATCATATTGCCTGAGGCCTGCTGAAGTTTGTAATAACATGACGAGGGCATTTTAACCAACACTAAAAAGATCCATATGAATCTGACTGCTTTTGTGGGAGTCCTGTTCGCATCTTTCCTCACCATTTCTTTGTCCGCTCAGCCACCTGGCGCCCGGAAGATAACCGGCAGGGTTATCGACCAGACGAATAGCACGGCTATTCCGGGTGCGACAATTACGGTGAAGGGAACGAAGAATTCTGTTCAGGCAGATGTGAATGGGGAATTTGCTATTATGGCTGCGCCGAATGAGACGCTGGTCATTTCCAATGTCGGATATTCGCCGAAGGAAGTGAGGGTGGGTAATTCGATGACGTTGTCGATCAGCCTGTCCACGAATTACGGCCGCATGGATGATGTGGTCGTCGTGGGATATGGCCGGATGAAGAAGTCCGACCTCAGTGCGGCGGTCGGAACGATCTCCAATGAAGACCTTAATAAGACCGTAAACGTTACGCTGGACGATGCGTTGCAGGGCAAGGCCGCCAACGTGTATGTATCGCAGACCAGCGGGGAGCCCGGTGCAGGGCGCGTCCGTCATCATCCGCGGTATCAGTACGGTAACCGGCAATTACCAGCCATTGTATGTGATCGACGGGGTACAGATCCGGCCGAGCCTGCCGACGGGCGGCGCCTACAACTTGACGCCCAACCTGGCCAACGAACTCCAGGGGCTCAACCCGGATGACATCGAGAATATCAGCGTCCTGGAGGGGCCGGCCGCCACTTCGATCTATGGAGCAGCCGGAGCGAACGGGGTGGTGATGATCACCACCAAGCAGGGCAAGCAGGGCCAGACGAGAGTATCGCTGAACGAGCTGGAAAGCCTGCAGCAGCGGCCAAAGGATCAGCCGGTGATGAACCTGCAGCAATATGCGCAATACGTGCAAAAGCTGGAGGGGCTTGGGCCTGGTGCCGAGCGAACCGAGTGAACTGAGTGATCCGTCGGTCCTGGGTCAGGGGACGGACTGGCAGCATGTGATGTTCCAGAATGTTTGGTTGCAAAAACATACCCTCAGCCTGAATGGCGGAAACGATAAGACCTTGTTCTATCTTTCGGCCGATTATCTTAATCAGAACGGGATTGCGGTCGGGTCGGCTTTCAAGCGCGGATCGGTCCGGTTGAATCTATCGAACCAGGCTAATAAATGGCTTAAGATCAGCACCAATATCTCCGGTTATGGGGACAAGGAAAACGTAAACGTCTTCCAGGGTAACCTGATCAATCTGGCCTTAGGTCAGAACCCAACGATCCCGGCGAAGAATCCCGACGGCACCTTCGGCGGCCCGGACCCGGCGCAGGTGCAATATTCCAACACCAACCCGCTGGCGGTGGCCGAGCTGAACAACAACTACAATACGAATTATGGAGTGATCGGCGGATTGAGCCTGGATATCACGCCGATCAGGGGCTGGTCTGGCATACGGAAACCAACGGTACGTACAATTTCGGCTATACATATCAGTTCCAGCCTTCGTATACAGATCGGCGCCTATGTCAATCCGAATGCGACGATCGGCCAGGGAGCCGGCGCATAATTATTGGTGGTCCTTGAATACCCGGCTGCAGTATGACTGGTCGATCCAGAAACATGTGATGGCGCTGATGGTGGGTCATGAAGCTCAGGAATATCAATATCAAAGTCTCCATGCCAACGGCCAGGACCTGACGACCAATTCCATCCAGGAACTGAGCGTAATCGGGAGTATCGGGACCCTACCGACCAGTGGCAAAGGCGATGGGGCGCAGGAATCCTATTTCGCCCGGGCCAACTATACTTATGATAAGAAGTATATTTTTCAAGGCGTGGTCCGGCGGGATGGCAGCTCGAATTTCGGTCCGAATAACCGGTTCGGCTGGTTTCCGGCGGTATCGGGGGCCTGGGTGATCTCGAAAGAGAAGTTTATGGAGGGGATCAGCTGGTTGAATGACCTGAAGTTCCGCGGCGAGTGGGGCATTTCAGGTAATGCCGGTCCGGGGGGCGCGATCTACTCTAACCTGTATTCCGCCCCCACGGTATGGGGCGGCGGATTCCTGCCGGCCAACTTTCCGAACACCGACTTAAAGTGGGAGCAGGATCAATCCACGAATGTCGGTCTGGACGGACATTTCCTGAACAACCGGATCGAGGTCGTAGTCGATGCATATAAAAAGTCGGTCTCCAACCTGATCCTGCCATTTGTGACAAGCGAGTTCTTTGGCGGTTATCCGAGCGGCGGTTACAACGGACAGATCCAGTGGCCGGTGGAGAACTTCGGTTCGATGGAAAATAAAGGGATCGGAATTACGGTCAATACGGTAGATTATACGTCGAGAAATTTTACCTGGAAGACGGGGGCGAATTTCTCGATCGACCGCAACAAAGTCACCCGCCTGTATGCGCCGATCACGTTACAGTATTATGCAACGACCAACAGCCGCCAGGCGGAATTCCTCACGGAGGTAGGGCAGCCGCTGAGCATGTTCACGGGGTATATTGCGAGGGCCTTTTTCAGAACTACAAGGATATTGCCGGTCATGCCATCCAGACTGCCAATGGGGTATTGACGGTCGACCCGAGCCAGGGCAGCTGGCCGGGAGACGTTAAATACAAGGATATCAATGGGGATAGCGTAGTCAACCAGAAAGACCGGACGATTATTGGCAACCCCTGGCCGAAATTCACGTATAATTTCAATACGAGCTTTTCTTACAAAGGCTTTGAGCTGAACTTGTTCTTCACGGGTGTATATGGAAATCAGATCCTGAACATGACCAGATACGAGAATGAATATTTGCCGCTGGGTGTCGGGCCCTATGCCAACCACTTCAGAAGCGACCTCAATTTCGCGGTACCGAGCAGTATCAATGTTGCGGATGCGTTGTCGGTCACGCTCACCAATCCGGGTCATAAGATCCAACGGCCTACGTCGGCGGATGCAAACGGCAGCGCGCGGATTTCCCAATGGGATGTGGAAAGCGGTTCGTACCTGAAATTGAAGAATGCGCGACTGAGCTATACGGTTCCGTCGAAATACGTGCAAGCCACGCACGTACTGCGAGGGGTAACGGCTTCGATACAGGTCCAGAATGCGATAACCTGGACACACTATTCGGGTTACGATCCCGAGGTGGGAATGTATCAATATGGTGGCTTGAATATTGTCGGGATGGATGAAGGCCGGTATCCTCAAACGAGGTCGTACGCCTTTAACCTTAATTTAAACTTTTAATTTCTTCATTTACGCAAAATCTGCAGCAATGAAACACAGATTAACGATACTTGTCCTATCCATCCTTGGCATTTCACTGATGCCGGGTTGCAAAAAAAGTTTTTTGAACAGACCTCCGTTGGGAGCGCCGACCTCAGGCACCTTTTATCAGTCGGATGCAGAGATACTGGAAGGAACCGGTCCGCTGTATAATGGCAGCTGGGGCGGTTACAATGGTACTTCTCTTCAGTACATCGGCGACATCATGGGAGGGAACAGCACGACGGATAACTATCAGGGACGAGGGGCTTACCTGAATTTCGCGGTTAACTCAACGGATCCGAGCGGCGCTCTTCAAAGTGCCTATCAGGCATTGTGGTCGGTGGTTGCGAATGCGAACGTGGTCGCTTACAATATCAAAAACGCGGGCGCGGGCGCCAGCGCCGCAGGCAAGACGGAGGGATTGGCGGAGTGCTATTTTATGCGGGCGGCTGCTTATTATTATCTGACCCTGGTCTGGGGCGAAGTCCCGATCGTGTACGACAATATCAGCCAACTGAGCGATACGACGGTTCACCGGGCGCTGTTGACGGATGCCTGGCAATTCCAGATCAACGACCTTACTTTCGCGGCCCAGAATCTGCCCGCCACGCCGGTCCAGCCGGCCCGGATCACCAAATGGAGCGCCGAAGGTCTTTTGGCGAGAGCCTATATGGTGCGGTCGGGGCTTACCGGTAGCGGCGGTCAGCGCAACCAGGCGGACCTGGACAGTGCGCTGAAGTATGGACTGGATGTGGCACAAAATAGTGGCGCCACGCTTGACCCTAGTTATTATGATCTATTCACAAGCGCGAGCTTCAGCGGGACCAAAGTGCCTTCGGAGTCTCTTTTTTCGCTGTTGTGGGTACCGAATGGCGGTTACTCGGAGCAAAACCATATGCAGGCGAACCTGGCCTATACGCCGTTGATCACGCAGACGGGTGATGGCTGGGGTGCGGCTTTTGGGGGTTCTCCAAGCCTGATGAATTGGTATTTCAACGTGGAACCCAATGATACGCTGCGGAGAAGGGCTACGATTTTTATGCCGAACGCTTTCTACCCGGACATCAACAAAGTCGGCGGCGGCTGGCTGGTCGATACGACCTTGTTCAACCAGGCAGACATCACGCAGCCAGGGCAGGTGGGGAACGGGGATGCCAATGACCATTCATTTGTAAAGAAGTATGTGATCGGGTCGCCGGCAGACAACGACGGCATAGGAGCTACGCAAAGCGAAAATCTGAATACGTATATCTTCCGGCTGGATGACGTATATCTCAACCTGGCGGAGACGATACTGGGGAACAGTGCATCGACTTTTGACCCAACGGCTCTCCAGTACTTCAATGCGGTTCGGACACGCGCCGGGCTGACTCCCAAGACGGTGATCTCCTTTAGCGATATCCTTGCGGAAAAGAAGGCCGAATTCGCCTTCGAAGGTCATACCTATTATGACTGGAAGGAATGGTATTATTTCGATCCGACGGATGCAAAGAACTATTTTTCCAATCAGGACCGGGGAGGGTACAATATCACCTATAACGGAGGGAATACCTTTATCACGTTCTTTGGTTCGGATAACAAGACATCGGGAACGGTCACGTATCCTGTTACCGATCAGACCGCTAATCTCCCGTATCCGGAAGCGGAGCTGCTGGTTTCGCCGGCCCTGGCCCAGCCGGCGGTGGCCTTCGATTTCACCAAAGTAAAATATAATTGATTGCCGTATTAAAATGCTTAGTATGAAAAAACTATTTTTATTCTGTATTGTTGGGCTGGCAGTGTTGCAGTTCGCGTGTAAGAAAAACAACTCGGGCGGGACGCCGGTGATCACGCACGTCCGGTCGGTCAATCCGGCGGAGGCGGACAGCTTCTTTACGCAGGCGCAGCCGGGGGCGCTGATCGTAATCCAGGGATCGGGATTCGAAGGGTTGCAACAGGTTTGGTTCAACGATTCCCTGGCGGTTGTCAACCTGGCCTATGTCACGAACAACAATATCGTTATAACGATCCCGGCCGGCACGCAAACGGCGGCTACCAACCCGAAGGTAACCAATCAGCTCAAGGTGGTGACCAATCACGGGACGGCGATATCCACCTTCAGTATAGTGCTGAATGCGCCGGTTATCAGCGCGATAACATTTGACAATACCGGTAAGTTATTGTATATCCAGGGTACCAATCTGGTCGGGGTCAGCAAGATTACCTTCCCGATCGGAGCCACGGGTAATTACGACACGGCAACCGGCTATACAATCAATGCTGCCTGGACAGAGATCGTGGCCGGTGTACCGGCGGGAACGGCGTGGCAGGATTCGTTGCGGGTTTACGCAACATTCGGAACGGCGTCATACCCATTCCCGCCGCCAATGACCATCGCTGCCGTTTCCAATGAGAATGCGCTTCCGGGTGACTCGATCAATTTAATCGGCACGAATTTCATCGGTGTCAGTTCCATTACCTTCCCGGGAGGGGTTACGGTGACTCCGACTGTCTTTAGCGTCAGTCAGATGGGGGTTACCGTTCCGGCGGGAATCACGGGAACCGACACATTGCGGATCAGCGGGATCCTCGGAAAAGCCAGCGCTACGCAGTTGTTCGATTCGTATCTGACACATCCGTCGCCGGGTTATCTCAGCACGTTCGATGTACAGTATAACACCGATAATACGGGTTTTGTCGGCTGGACAGGCGGCTATGGAACGACTCCTTCGGCGACCTATCCAAACGGCACAGGTGGCTTTGCGCTTCTCGACAACGCGGGCACCATGGGGGGCAATACCCAGCCGGGTGGCAACGAAGGCAACCCCGGCTTTGTGCAATTGAACGACGTCCCCTGGGTCAGCAATACCGGCGCTGCGGCCGCCAACTACTCGCTCAAATTCGAGGTGTATGTAGCGGCGCCGTGGAAAGCCGGAGCGATCTGGGTGATGGCCGGCGACTGGTACGGCTGGCAACACTATGTGGCGCGGGTGGCTCCCTGGGACACGGCAGCCGGCGGTGTATTCCAGCCGTCAGGCTGGTACACCATCACCGTACCGCTAAGCCAGTTCATCAACCCGGTCGGCGCTACGTCCGTTATCGCTAGCGGCACCACGCAGGCGCCGGTCACCGATGCGAATGAATGGGATTATGGGTCGTGGCCGGTCGGAGGCACTCCGCCGAGCAAAATTTCAGATTTCGGCTCTACGGCGCTTTGCTTCACCCTGGTAAACGACCAGGCGTCGCCGGCTGTCCCGGCAAACGGACTGAACGTAGCGATCGACAACGTGCGCATTGTGCAGGGGAAGTAGAGTCACTTTAATCTTACTGTTATGAAACTTGTGCAATCCAATCGTATCCTGATCGCATGCGCGGCGGTACTGCTCGGCGCAGCCGCCTGTAAGAAAGGCGTGTCGCCGAACAAAAATAATAACGGCGGTGGTGGGGGGGTGGCTCCTCCACCACTGATTCTGTCTATAGCCCGGTAGACCCGGCCACACCTGCGACGGTAGGGTTTTTTATGAACAACTGGGCGCCGAGGATCTGGTCTGGTCCCTCGGATTCGGGGACTTCGCCGCTGTCGACGGCGGCGGCGGTAACGGATTCACTGAAGATCAATGTCAACGAGGTACTGGCCAAGGTGCCACCGACGGTGTTTGGGAACAACTCCAATCTCTGGATGGGGCAGATCGTGACGCAGCCCAACCTTATGCAGTATATCGCCGATCTGTCCCCAAACGTCATCCGGGGTCCGGGAGGGAGTATCAGCGACGTTTATTTCTGGAATGGCACAGCGGGCAGTGCGGCACCGGCGGATGTCCCGGATAGCATTTATACGAATAACGGCACGCTTGGACCGACGGGTCCATGGTACGGGGGCGTTTATGGATCCGGGACGATAACGCTCCCGAATTATTATAGCCTTCTTGCCACGGTGAAGAGCCAGGGCCTCCAAACGATCAATTATGCGTATGCGCGTTACGGCACCGGGCCCGACCCCGTAGCGGCCGCCGCTCATCTGGCTGCGGACTGGGTCCGGGCTGACAACGGCCAGACGAAGTATTGGGAGATCGGGAATGAAGACTATGGCAACTGGGAAGCGGGCTGGGAGATCGATGTAACGAAGAACCAGGATGGCCAGCCGCAGTTTATTACAGGCGCATTATACGGCCAGCACTGGAATGTATTTGCGGATTCGATGCGGGCTGCAGCCAGTCAGATCGGGGCGACCATTTATATCGGGGCGATCCTGTATAATTCGGCTCCGCAATCTTATGATTATTCTTCGATCCAGAGCTGGAATCAGGGAGTGCTTCAGAATGCGGGTTCGGGTGCGGATTTTTTCATCATCCACGATTATTTCACGGCGTACAATGCGAATTCGACGGTCCAGCAGATCTTCGCTACCGGAATGGCGGAAGTACCGGCCGATATGTCGTTTATAAAAGGACAGATTTCCGGCGCAGGAGTTACTACGAAGCCGATCGCCATGACGGAGTGGAATATCCAGGCGACGGGCTCGAAGCAGAATACGTCGTATATTGCGGGGATGCATGCGGCGCTGACGCTGGGGACGTTTATCCAGAACGGTTTTGGTGAGGCTTCCCGGTGGGATCTGGCCAATGGATATGCGGGCGGGGATGATATGGGGATGTTCAATGTTGGGGACGAGCCCAACGCGCCGTTGTGGAATCCCCGGCCGGCGTTCTATTACATGTATTATTTTCAGCGGTTTTTCGGAGATCGGATGGTATATGATACAGTTGAACGCAGCAATGCTGACCTGGTCGCGTATGCTTCGACGTTCAGTTCGGGTCAGGCTGGGGCGGTGATCATTAATACGGGTTCGTTGAACCATGTCTTGTCGATCGACTTTCAGCATTTCCCTGCGGGCGCCAAATATCATTATATGGTTCTGACGGGCGGAACGGACAATTCGCCGTTTTCCAGCCAGGTATATGTGAATGGAACCGGGCCGGCGACGCCCACGGGCGGCCCACTGATCTATTCCGGAATCAAGGCTTACAGTGCGCCGCTTAATGGAACGATCAAGATCTCCGTGCCGGCCATGAGCGTTATCTACCTTCTGGCGGATGGTAAATAGATGTATTGTAAAAAGACGATAATTCCGGCATTGGCGGTCTTGTTGACCGCTCTGTCGTGTACGTCGGAAGACCGGAGGGCAGGGCTGCATTTTACGCAGCTGCCGGCATCTGCTACGGGGATCGACTTTTCGAATACGATCACCGAGAATGATTCGTTGAATATGTTCGTCAACGAATATACGTATATGGGAGGTGGTGTCGGGGTGGGTGATTTCAACCGCGACGGGCTCCCCGATCTCTTCTTTGCGGGAAACCAGGTCAGTTCCCGGCTTTATCTCAACAAGGGCAATATGCATTTCGAGGATATCACGCAGAAAGCGGGGGTATCGACCGACACGTGGTGCACGGGGGTGAGCGTCGTGGACATCAACAATGACGGCTGGCCGGATATCTATGTCTGTGTCTCGGGCAAGGGTCCGGGAAAGCGGCGGAACCTCCTTTTTATCAATCAGCATGACGGCACGTTCAAAGAAGAAGCGGCAGCGTATGGGCTGGATGACAGTGTGTATTCTACGCAGGCAGTTTTCTTCGACTATGACGGGGATGGCCGGCTGGACATGTACCTGGTGAACCATACGCTGGATGATATGCGGCCCAATGATATCCGGGACCGGAGGGTGGACAGCAATGCCATTGCAGGCGACCGGCTCTACCACAATGAAGGGGTGCTCCCGGGGATGGATCATCCCGATATTCAAGGATGTGACCCGGCAGGCGGGCATCATCGAGGATGGCAACGGGCTGGGGGTGGTCGTAGACGATTTCAACGGTGACGGGTATCCGGATATCTATGTCTGCAACGACTATATCCGGAATGACCTGCTGTGGTTAAACAATGGGAATGGGACTTTTACAAATTGCATCGGTTCGGCGCTCCGGCATCAAAGCTATTCGAGCATGGGGACGGATGCGGCGGATATCAATAATGACGGTCTTCCCGATCTGATCACGCTCGATATGCAGCCGGAGACCAATGAGCGAAAGAAGATGATGTATTCCTTCCTGAGCAATCAGCGGCATCAACTGGAAATGGACAAGGGATATGAGCAGCAATATATCCACAATATGCTGCAGATCAACAATGGCGTGCGGACGGTGGATGGCCGGCAGGAACCGTTCTTCAGTGAGATTGCCGAGATGGCAGGGATAGCAGAGACCGACTGGAGCTGGAGCGTGCTGATCGCGGACTTTGACAACGACGGCTGGAAGGATGTGCATATCACCAACGGACTTGGCCGGGACCCGACCAACATTGACTTCCTGGAATATGCGCACAATACGGTACTGGAGACGGGCATCCCGGAGAATGAAATCGGACAGCGCCGGAAATTCATGGCGAAGCTGACGGAACGGGGTCCGCTGATGCTAAGACATTATTTATACCGGAACAAGGGGGGGCAGGGTGCAACTGGGGCGGCAGGACTGCAGTTTGAGGATATTTCGGAAAGTGCCGGGATCGGCGGCGCCGCCATCTCTAACGGCGCGGTATATGTGGATCTGGACAATGACGGAAAGCTGGATATCGTGACCAATAATATCAACGGGCCGGCTTTTGTATTGCACAATGAGACAAAGAGCGGGCATTATCTGACTCTGCAACTGGAAGGGGACAGCATCAACACGGAGGGGATCGGGACGGTTGTCACTGCATACAGCGGAGGAATGCAGCAGGTCGTGAAACAGTATCCGGTGCGGGGTTATTTGTCAACCGTCGATCCGCGGTTGCATTTTGGGTTTGAGGGGGGTGTGGTGGATTCGATGCGTGTGGTTTGGCCCGGGGGGCGAACGCCAGGTACTATCGCACCTGCGGTCAGATACGATACTGACGCTGAAATACGGGGACGCGGGGGTCATGAGGTCGGGCGATCCTGCCGTGAGCCGCAGTTGTTCGCGGATGTGACGGATAAGATGAAGGCCGATTTTGCGCACCAGGAAACATTTTTTTTCGATTATAAGTACCAGCCGTTGTTGCTGCAGAAGTATTCGCAGGAGGGGCCGTTCATGAGCGTCGGGGGATATGAACGGGGATGGGTCTGGAGGACTTCTTTATCGGCGGGGCGTTCGAGCAGCCGGGAAAGGTGTTCCTGCAACGGCGGGACGGGACGTTTGCGGGCAAGGACCTGGTCAGCGGGCCGAAGCATGAGGAGGATATGCAGAGTGTGTTGTTCGATGCAAACGGGGACGGATATCCTGATTTGCTGGTGGTCGGCGGGAGCAGCGAATTCGATGACCATTCCTCCTTCTATATCCCGCGGTTATACCTGAACGATGGAAAGGGAAATTTTCATAAGGATAGCCTGGCGTTCTCGCCCTTCATCCGGACGCCGGCGAAGTGTGTGGCGCTGGGGGATATGGATGGGGATGGGGATATGGACCTTTTTATCGGTGGCAGGGTATCGCTGGGGTCTTATCCGGGATCCGCCGCAGAGCTATCTGTTGCGGAATGATCACGGGCGGTTTATCGATGTGACGGCGAGCGTTTGTCCGGAGCTGCAATATGTCGGGATGGTCAATGCGGCGGTCTGGGCGGATGTGGATGGCGATGGAAAGCCTGATCTGATCGTGGCGGCGGACTGGAAGCCGATCCGGATCTTTAAGAATAATGGGCGTACACTGACGGAAATAACGGATCAGACCGGGCTTGGTCGAACTGCCGGGCTTTTGGCGTTCGCTGACGGTGGCGGACGTGAATGGCGACGGATATCCGGATCTGATCGCCGGCAATCTGGGGTTGAACAATCCATTCCATATCGATACGGCAAGGCCGGCGGAGTTGGTGTCCAAGGACTTCGATGGCAATGGGATCGCCGATCCGGTCTTGTGCTATTATATCAAAGGGAATGACGGGAAGTATCGGTTGGAGATCGGAGTTGCAAGGGACAACTGGGCGGTGCAGATGCCGTCGATCAAAAAACGGTTTGACAACAATGCGAAGTATGCAAAGGCATCGATGGATGAGATCTTTACGCCGGGATGATGGCGGGGGCGGTGGTGCTGTATTGCAAGGAGGTGCGGAGTGGCTGGTTTGAGAACGACGGCCACGGGAAGTTTGTCTTTCATCCTTTTCCGCTCGATGGCGCAGGAGGCGCCGGTCAATTCGGTACGTGTATGCGGATGTGAATGGGGATGGCAAGGCCGATCTGATCATCGGGGGGAATGAATATGAGGCGTCGGTGATGACGGGAAGGTATGATGCAAGCTATGGGTTGGTGCTGGAGGGAGATGGGAAAGGAGGATGGGCCGGCGTGTCGCCGGCGAAATCGGGGTTGATCCTGGATGGGGATGTCCGGGACTTGAAGATCGTGAACGTGGCGGGGCAGCGGGTGCTGCTGGCGGCGGTGAATGATTCAAAAATGAAAGCATTTAAAATTAATGGACGGTGGGAATAAATAATATTTGGTTGGCCTTTTTGATCGGAGGCTTGTTGCTGGTGGCGCCTTCGGCGCCGAAAGGATCCGCCGGTGGCGGCAGACGATGGGGTTCTTTTTGGATGACTGGAGCCGAAGAATTTTGTTGTGACCGGGGTCACGCGAGGGTTGGCGGCCTACGGGGTTCGATGTGACGGTGAACGTCGATGCTTCCGACGTGATCACGAAGATACCGCCGTCTATCTACGGGCACAATGCCAATACCTGGATGACGGCGATGATCACGCGAGCCGGTCTTTATGCAGCATG
The DNA here is from genome assembly GCA_963846405.1 of uncultured Chitinophagaceae bacterium. Classification (GTDB taxonomy): domain Bacteria; phylum Bacteroidota; class Bacteroidia; order Chitinophagales; family Chitinophagaceae; genus Puia. Next base: position 144,472 of record CAWJVU010000007.1, read on the forward strand.
TCAGCGATCTGCGGCCGCATGTCATCCGGTGGCCGGCGGGCAGCGGCAGTGACGGGTATTGGTGGGACCGGGCGCCGGGTGATCTGCCGGCGGATGTGCCGAGGATGTTATTCGACCAGAACGGGAAAAAGAAATATACCAATTATTTCTGGGGACGCCCGACGGGGGGCAGAGCGCGTCGGTGGATGCGTATTATGAGATGCGGCGGGAGACGGGGAACGAAGGGCTGATCACGGTGAATTACGGTTATGCGCGGTATGGGACGGGACCGCATCCGGTCGAGACGGCGGCGCATTATGCGGCCGACTGGGTGCGGTATGATCATGGACGAACGCGTTACTGGGAGGTAGGGAATGAGAATTACGGCTTTTGGGAAATGGGATTTCCGGATCGATACGACACAGAATAAGGATGGGCAGCCGGAGTTCTTGACGGGCGAGTTGTATGCAAAGCATTTTAAGGTATTTGCCGATTCGATGCGTCAGGCGGCGGCGGAGCTTGGGGTGAACGATCTATATCGGTGCGGTTACGGCGGAGGGCGCGGCGATGAAATGGGACTGGCCGACGCGAAAGAACTGGAACCCGGAGATGATGAAGGAGCTGGGTGGTGCGGCGGACTTTTATGTGGTCCATAATTATTTCACTCCATATAAAAAGAATTCAACGCGGCGGAGGTGTTGCATGATGCGGATTCGGTGCCGGCGGCGCAGATGAAGTACGTTATGGAATCGCTGTCGGCGGCGGGGGCGCCGGTCAAGCCGATCGCGATGGATGAGTGGAATATGTTTGCCGCCGGGAGCATGCAGCAGGTATCGAAGATCAGCGGGTTGTTTGCGGATATCGTGATCGGTGAGACGCTGACGAACAAATATGGGCTGGCGTGCCGGTGGGATATGCTGAATGCGTGGGATGGGGGCAATGATCATGGATTATTCAGTGCCGGGGATGAGCCGGGAGTGGCGAGATGGAGTCCGCGGCCTTCCTTCTATCATCTGTATTATCTTGCAGAAGATGCAGGGGGACCGGCTTGTCGGCGCGGTGTCGGAGCGACACGAGTATCCGTGGCCTATGGTTCGACCTGGTCTTCGGGGGAGGTGAATGTGACGCTGGTGAATGTGTCACGCTCAGGCGCGGAGGGTGCGGATCAATGGAAAGGGGTATACGCCGGGGAAACGATATTATTGGTATAGCCTGGAGGGTGGCGATGACAACGGTGAGTTCTCGCGCCGGGTGTTTGTGAACGGGAAGGGACCGAGGGCGGTTGGCGGGGGGCCCTGATGACTATGCGACGATTGCCCGCCTGGTCGGCGTCGACGGCCGGAGGCGTGGTGGTAAAGGTTCCGGCGCATGGCGCGGTATTTTTGACGATCGAAAAGAGATGAATTTGAGATTAACATATGAAGCACCTTTTGATTGTCGTATTTCTTGTTGTCTGCTATTTTTTTCGGTATCGGCCCAGGTCCGGTCGTATGGCACGGCGCCGGGGGGCGTGCGAGTTCCAGATGAGTCAATGGAATGATGGAGATCGATATTCTAACCGCGGATGTCGTGCGGGTGAGGTATACGAGTCTGGATGCTTTTGCTCCAAAGCATTCGTTGGTCGTTACGGGTCGAGCGACCCGGCGGCACCGGGTTTTACGGTGCGGGAGCAAGGCGATGAGATCCTGATCATGACGGACAAACTAATGATCAGTGTGGACCGGTCAACGGGTGGAATTGCGTATAGTGATCTCCGTGGCAGGGTAGTCCTGGCGGAGGATGGTCGGGCGGGCAAGACGATGGCTCCGGCGACATTGGTGGGTTGCCGACCTATAGCTGCGCGACGCGTTTCCTTTCGCCGGAAGATGAGGGGCTGTTTGGGTTGGGCTGTCATCCGCTCGATTCCGGGTCGATCGATTATAAGGGGCGCAAGCAGGACTGGCTGATCAAGTATATGACGGGCGCCATCCCGGTTCTGTTGTCCAGCCGGGGTTATGGGTTATTGTGGGATAATTACACTGCTTCGGCGTCTTCGACGGGACATTGCCCGGCAAAGTACAGCTATAGCTCGGAGAGCGGGGCGATGGTCGATTATTATTTCTTTTACGGGCCGGACGTTCGATCATATCATCGATTCTTACCGGCGACTGACCGGGAAGGCGCCGATGTTCCCGAAGTGGGCTTTTGGGTTGTTCCAGTCGCAGGACCGGTATAAGACACAGGCGGAAGTTCTGGCGGCGGGTGCGGGTTATCGCAATGCGCATATCCCGGTAGATGTGGTGGTGCAGGACTGGTATTACTGGGAGCCGTTGCCGATCGGGTCGCATGTGATGAACCCGCAGCGGTATCCCGATCCGAAGGGGATGCTGGACAGTCTGCACCGGGAGCATTTGCATGGGATGATCTCGATCTGGCCGGTCTTTGGAAAAGGGACAGCCGACTATGATGCGCTGGCGGCGATCGGCGGGCTGACCACAATCACGTGGGATAATGTCGTGACGCATACGTTCGACACCTATTATGATGCGCATAATCCCATGGCGCGAAAACTATACTGGGAGCAGGCGCGGGACAGTCTTGTAAAACGATATGGTTGGGACGCGTGGTGGATCGACCAATGCGAACCGGATAACGGTGCTCTGCTGGATGACCGGCGAAAGGCTACATTTTATACGGGCCAGGGGTTTGACTATTTCAATACGTATTCGCTGATGCATACGGATGGCGTATATGCCGGCTGGCGGAAGGATATTCCGGGCAAGCGGGCCTTCTTCCTTTCGCGGCAGGCGTTTGCGGGTGAGCAGCGCAATGCCGCTACGCTTTGGTCGTCGGATATCCAATGTACCTGGCATGATTTTGCCGACCAGATCCCGCAGGGCATCAATGCCTGTGTTTCGGGGATACCGTACTGGACTTCGGATATCGGCGGGTATCATCTGGGGTGGCAGGCGCCGGACTGGACAGAGCCGGATAAGCGGGAGATGTTTATGCGGTGGTTCCAGTTTGGGGCCTTCTGTCCGATCTTCCGCATCCATGGAAAAGGGGAGCGGGCGCTGTTCTCGAAGAACTGGGATGAGGCGACGAGGGCGGTGTTGTTGAATTTCGACCGGCTGCGCTATCGGTTGCTGCCTTATATTTATTCGATGGCCGGGACGGTAACGCAGGAAAATTATACGCCGATGCGGTCGTTGGCGTTTGATTTCCGGACGGACACAAATGTATATGCGATCCGGGATCAGTATATGTTCGGGCCTGCTTTCCTCGTAAATCCGGTGACGGTGGCGGGTGCGCGGACGCGGCGGGTTTATTTGCCTTTTGGGCGAATGGTATGATTTCTGGACCGGGGTGAAACTTACTGGTGGCCACGCAGTGGATGCCATGGCGCCGGTAGATCGGTTGCCGCTTTTTGTGCGCGCCGGGTCGATCGTCCCGATGGGGCCGGTGATGGAATATGCGACAGAGCGGCCGGCCGATACGATCGAGCTGCGGATTTATCCGGGCGCGGACGGACAGTTTACATTATATGAAGATGGGAATGACGGGTATCAGTATGAGCGGGGGCAGTTTGCGACGATAAAGCTGGAGTGGGTGGATGCGCGGCGGGAGCTGGTGATGCGGGGGGTAAAAGGGTCGTTTCCGGGGATGCTGAAGCAGTCGGGTATTCCGGGTGGTGGTCGTGAAGGAGGGTCATGGGATTGGGGTGACAACCGAGGAGACGATTGATAAGTTGGTGGACTATTCCGGGAAGGAGGTGAGCGTGACGGTCCGGTAAAGGCGGTATGGCCGATCATTTCTTCATGTGTAATCGTTGTACAATGAGCTCGCCGATGTCCTTTCCCATGGTGTGGCTCAAGACTGTAGAATATTGCCAGTGGATACCGCCGTAGAAGCGGGAGTGCATTGTTTCAATCGCGGCGTCGCGGAAAGAGGCGAAGGAGCGGCTCGGGATGCCGAACTCAAGCTCCGTGGTGTCGGTATAGTTGAAATGGTCGCCGAAGTCGCTGGTAAGCGTCTCTGCCGCCGCGGCGGAGATCGTGCAATGTCCGCAGGTATATTCCGGGAAGGGCGGGGTTTGGAGGTGGGGGCGCCAGTTCGGGTCGAAGTATTTGTCGATGGTGGTTTCGGGTCGCATTGTATTGTAGATATACTTGATATTCCAGCATTGGATGAAGGCGTCGAACAGGGCGACAGCCGTATTCGCGTAGGCGGCAACGGTAGTAGAGAAGTCGGCGCCGGCTTTTTTGGCGGCGATGCCGACGATGCCCATCCAGTGACCACCGGGCGAGAACTTTTTGGTCCCGAACATCAGGTGGCCGGAGACATTCAGCTTAAAGGGATTATCGTCCCAGAAGTCGGCAATCCAGCTTTCTTCTTTGGTGAGGCTGTCCCCTTTATTCTCGATCAATTTCACTTCCTGATAATAAGGGCTTTTCTTATCGGTCACGTCAAATTTATACGGAGGCGGGGGCATGAATTCGCGGATGCTGTCCATGATGAGGTAGCGGATATCGCTCCAATGCGGTTCCATCGCTGGAGTATAAGCAGGCGGGGTGGGGACCCAGCGGCCGGGGGAATCGTTGACCATATATTCGGGGGCGCCACGGGTTTCGAGGTAGCGGTCCTTTTTCGCCCAGGCCATTATGACAGCAGAAACGGTATCGGCGTATTGCACCGAGGAGTCGAACATGTCTGAGGGCATACCATGGTCCTTTGCCAAGTTCTTGATGCTATCCACATAATCCTTCATACTGCCTTCAGGAAAGGTAACCGCCTCGCCCAGTTTGCAATAGGCCAGGAGGGAGGCCAGTTCATAATCGATGGGAGCGCCGGCAGTAGGTTTTGGTACGGATTGAAGGCCGCGGAGCTGGCCGGCGAGGGACTGCCATTTGTCGGGGTAACCGCCGGCGATAACCTCATAGCCCGCGACAGCGGCATACAGGTAGTTGCGGGAGGCGACGATGGGGCTAAAGTTGTTGCCCATGACGACGTTGTTCAATTGGTGAACGGCGTTGCAGTAGATGTTGGGGTCTTTGAAGATCTTGTCGTAATCATTAGTGGTATGGCATGCGGCAAAAGATATCCCTATGAGGGCGAAGGCAAATAAACGCTTCATATTTTTCAATAGTTGACTTAAATTATTTTATTGGATCCTTAATCTTGTTGAATCCTTGGCTGGACCTGGTCGGAGCCTTAGGATAGAGGATTGCGCGGTCGAGGCGGCTGGAAGCCGATGCGCAGATGTCCCGGGGGAAGGGTTGACATTTGGAACGTTGGCGACAGGACCGGACGGACGGCAAAACAATAAAGATCGGGGAAATGCCACGGGTCACACCACACGATCTTATTTACGGGGCTCGTCTTTCCGGAAGGACCGGGAAATTTGGAATGACCGGACTTTTGCAAGTCGTTGACGAGCCGGAAGAAATTGTCCTTCGCCAGGCTGAAGGGACTGGCTGAGCCGTCGGGGATGCAGAGGAATTCGATGGAATCGTTGTACAGCCGTCGTTTAACGGTTCGGTAGCGGGCGGCGCCTAATTCGATGCAGCCATCGAAGCGTTCGAATTTCTCCGAGGCGTTGGAATAGGGCAATGCATCGGCGGAAACGCGCAGCAGGATCAGTTGGGCGGTGTCTAAGTGATCTATGTCGAGCGTTGCCTCAAGCTGCGCAGCGGCGCGATTCTCCCAGAAAGCGGTCAGCATTCGGTAACCCACCCAATTGAAGAGCAATACAGATAACAATAATATAGCGGCAATCCGTTTTAGCAACCCCCCAAGTTAGTTAACTTTAGTTATATATGGACCGGGGCAAAAAAAATATTCTGTGCATAAACGGAGGCTCATCAAGTATAAAATTCTCGGTGTATGGATCGGGTGGCGAAGACTTAATTATCCTGTTGCACGGTAAATTAGAAAGGATCGGGCTGGCCGGAGCGTCGCTGAGCTTTAAGGATATTTTGTCGGGGGAAGAAGGGCGGGTACCGCTAAAAGAGCCCGGGATGAAAGAAGCGGCAAATTTTCTGATGGAATGGCTCGAGGGCCGGGTGGGGAATTCCGGATTTTCGGCTATTGGTCACCGTGTGGTTCACGGTGGAACCCGGCGGCAGCCGGCAGTGATCGACGACAAACTGCTGGCCGAACTGGACCGGATCAGCGGGTATGACCCTGATCATTTGCCGGGGGAGCTCGGGTTGATTCGGCTTATCCTGGAGCGGGATCCGGGGGTGCGACAGGTCGCCTGTTTCGACACGGCTTTTCATTCAACCCTGCCGCAGGCAGCGAGGCTGCTGCCGCTGCCGAGGAGATTTGAAAAAGCGGGTCTTCAGCGGTATGGGTTCCACGGTCTTTCCTATTCTTATATCGCGGAGGAACTGATTCGGATCGCAGGACCAGACGTTGCGGCCGGAAGGGTGATCATGGCACATCTCGGCAGTGGCGCCAGTCTGGCGGCGGTGAAAGACGGGCAAAGCCTGGACACGACAATGGGGTTTACGCCGACGGGGGGAATCATGATGGGGACGCGCTCAGGCGATCTTGATCCGGGTGCGATTTGGTGGATACTGCAGCGCGAGGGTCTCGGGGCGGCGGAGCTCAGCGACCTTGTGAATCATCATTCGGGGCTTCTGGGCGTCTCCGGAATCAGTTCGGACATGCAGGACCTGCTCGCGCGCGAAAGTGGGGATGCGGCGGTGGCGGATGCGGTGGAGCTATTCGTTTACCAGATCAGAAAAAGCATCGGAGCCTTCGCGGCGGTGTTAGATGGGATAGATGCGTTGGTGTTCACGGGGGGGATCGGCGAGCAATCGGCGGTTATCCGGTCGCGCGTTTGTGCCGGGTTGGGGTATCTGGGCATCGCGCTGGATCAGCGGGCGAATGAGCAAAATGAGGTGTTGATTTCGGGGTCCGCGCAGCCGGTTCGGGTGTATGCGATCCCGACTGACGAAGAAAAGATGATCGCGCGTCAAACATTAAAACTGTTAAACGTATGATAGCGACTACTAAAAGCGGAGCGGTGGTTCCATTGAGCGCGCCGGGCCCGCTGAGCGCGGAGCTGCTGCAAAAAATGCATGCCTATTGGCGGGCGGCCAATTATTTGTCAGTTGGGCAGATCTACCTCCGTGACAACCCATTGCTGAAAAGGCCGCTGGAAGTTGGCGATATCAAGCGGTTGCTGCTTGGGCATTGGGGTACGACCCCGGGGCAGAATTTTATTTATGTGCATCTCAACCGGATCATCAAAGCGTATGATCTGAACATGATCTATGTTGCCGGCCCGGGCCATGGGGGCCCGGCGCTGGTCGCCAATACCTATCTGGAGGGAACCTATTCGGAGATCTATCCATCGATCAGCCGGGATGAAGCGGGATTGAAGCGGCTTTTTACTCAATTTTCTTTCCCTGGCGGGATTCCCGAGCCATGTATCTCCGGAGTGTCCGGGGTCGATCCATGAAGGAGGCGAGCTTGGCTATTCGCTCAGTCATGCGTTCGGCGCCGTGCTGGATAATCCCGATCTTATTGTCGCCTGTGTTGTGGGTGATGGGGAAGCGGAGACAGGACCGTTGGCGACAGCGTGGCATTCGAATAAATTTCTGCATCCGGTGAACGATGGGACGGTGCTCCCGATCCTGCATCTGAACGGTTACAAGATCGCCAATCCGACGGTGCTCGCGCGGATCGGGAGGGACGAGCTGGAACAACTGCTGAGCGGTTATGGGTGGACGCCTTTGTTTGTTGAAGGAGATGATCCGGAGGCGATGCATCTCTTGATGGCGGGTGTGTTGGACGAGGTTATCCGGGTGATCGGCAGGATAAGGAGCGAGGCGTTGGCGAATGGGCCTATCGAGCGGCCGCGGTGGCCGATGATCGTGCTGCGGACGCCGAAAGGATGGACAGGGCCGAAGTTCGTGGATGGGTTACCGGTGGAGGGGTCGTTCAGGTCCCACCAGGTGCCGATTCCCGATCCGGCGACGAATCCGGAGCATTTGCGGCAGTTGGAGGAGTGGATGAGGAGCTATGTGGCAGGAGGAACTTTTTGGGCCCGGCGGGGAACTGTTGCCGGAGTTGGCGGAGCTGGCGCCGGCGGGGGATCGCCGGATGGGGGCGAATCCCAATGCGAACGGAGGGTTGTTGTTAAAGGACCTGCGGATGCCGGATTTCAGGGCGTTTGCGGTGCGTGTAGATGAGCCGGGGAAAGCAGATGCTTCCGATACGACGGTATTGGGCCGGATGCTGGCAGAAGTGATTCGGTTAAATGCCGACGGGCGAAATTTCAGGCTTTTCGGCCCGGATGAGACCGTGTCCAACAAGTTGGATGCGGTGTTCCAGGCAACGAACCGGCAATGGGAGGCGGACCGGCTGGAGACGGACCAATGGCTCAATTATGATGGCCGCGTAATGGAGGTGTTGAGCGAGCATCAATGTGAAGGATGGCTGGAGGGATATCTGCTTACCGGGCGGCATGGGCTGTTCAATAGCTATGAGGCATTCATTCATATCGTCGATTCGATGTTTAATCAGCACGCGAAGTGGCTGAAGGTGACGCGTCAGCTGCCCTGGCGACGGAAGATCGCGTCGCTGAACTATCTGCTGTCGTCGCATGTCTGGAGGCAGGATCACAACGGATTTACGCATCAGGATCCGGGTTTTCTTGACCATGTAGTGAACAAGAAGGCGGAGGTGGTGCGGGTCTATCTGCCGCCGGATGCCAACTGTTTGTTGTCAACCATGGATCATTGTCTGCGAAGCCGGCATTATGTGAATGTCGTGGTTGCGGGGAAGCATCCGGCGCCGCAATGGCTGGATATTGAATCGGCGGTTTTGCATTGCAGCAAGGGGATCGGTATCTGGTCCTGGGCAAGCAATGATCAGGGTAAGGAGCCGGATGTCGTGATGGCATGTGCGGGGGATGTGCCCACGCTGGAGACGCTGGCGGCGGTATCGATATTGCGGGAGAAGATGCCCGGTTTGGCCATCAGGGTGGTGAATGTTGTCGACCTGATGAAGCTGCAGCCGGCGACTGAACACCCGCATGGCCTGAGCGATTATGATTTCGATCTCCTCTTCACGCGGGGGAAGCCCGTCATCTTTGCGTTCCACGGTTATCCCTGGCTGATCCACCGGCTGACATACAAACGGACGAATCACAGCAATATTCATGTCCGGGGATATAAGGAGGAGGGGACAATCACGACGCCGTTCGATATGACCGTTCTGAACGATATGGACAGGTTTCACCTGGTGATGGATGTGATCGACCGGCTGCCGCAGCTGGGGGAGCGGTATGCGTATCTCAAGCAGGAGATGCAGGACAAGCTGATTACGCACCGGACGTATATCAACCGGGAGGGCATTGATATGCCGGAGGTGCTGAATTGGCGGTGGGGCGCCTAGCGGGGCATAGCGCCACTGGCGGAGCGGCTCGCGTTATCGGGACAGCACCAGTACGGTCTGGTAGGCGTACTTTGACCCGTTGGACCAAACCAGCTTATAGACACCGGGGATCAGCCCGGACATATCCACGCGGGCTTGCGGCGTGCCGGCATCCACGAGCTCGGTCTTCATCACTTTACCAACCATGTCCAGCACCTGGAATTGCGAATTGCTGCCCGGATCGGGAACGGTCACATAGGTAAATCCATAGATCACGGGGTTGGGATAAAGACCCAGTACAGTCGGTTTGCCGGGTGGCTCAATGGTAAGAACCGAGCTATAGGTATAGTCAACGGACGTGTCCTGCATGCGAATGCGGTAGTGATTGGCACCGGGGTCATGACCGGGATCGCTGTAGCTATAGGCGTGAATAGTTGAGTCATTGATTGCCGGGTTGATCGTGGCGATTACTTCGAACTGGTTGTCGCCGGTCTCGCGTTCGACCGCGTAAAATGAAATCCCGCCGTCATAAGCGGTTTGCCATTGCAGCATCGGATCGCCGCCGGAATAAGCACCGAAAAAGGATAGCAGCCGGAAGACGGGTATCGTGTCGGAGTGCGCGGTAGAGTCCACGAAATAGACAAAGCCGGGAAGCGAATCGCTCGAATTGTTGTTGCTTACGGAAACATAACCTGTCGAACCTGAGCTCACAACCGCCAGGAGCAGGCTGTCGGAAATCGCGACATAAGAGGTCGCTGGTGTTCCACCAAACTTAACCGATCTGACCCCGTTGAGATTCGAACCGGTAATGGACACGGTCGTGCCCGTCGTTCCGGTCCTCGGAGAGAAGCCGGTGATGCTTACGACCGCGGGTGGCGGTGGCGGGGCAATATAGAAGAAACCTTGCAGGGAGGCGGTGCCGTTATTGCCATTCACAACCAGGGTACCCGTGGAACCGGCGCCCACGGTCACGTACACTATGCTGTCGGAAAAGATGCGGAATGACTGGGCGGGCGTTCCACCAAAGCTGATCGTGGTGATGCCTGAAAGGTTCTGGCCGGTGATCGTGACGGTAGCGCCTTCTGTCGCGCTATCCGGCGAGAAAGAGGTCAGTACGACCGGCGGAATCGTGGTATAGAGAAATGTAAAGTTGCTGACGGAGTCGGTGCCGAGCGGATTGGTAACAGTGATGGCCCCGGAAGAACCAACACCGACCGTAGCGGTGATCGTCGAATCGTTGACTACGGTAAAGGACTGGGCGGGTGTGCCACCAAACAATACGGTAGTTGCGGTGGTGAAGCCTTTACCGGAGATGGTGACATGTCCACCAAGTGCGGCGGAGTCCGGCGTGAAGCCGGTAATGACGGGCAGCATGCCGTATGTAAAACCGGCGAGTGATGTCCCCCCCGCAGCCGCAACAAGGCTGACTGCACCGGTTGCGCCGCCGCCTACTACGGCGGTAACGGTATCGGGAGATACGTAAGTGAACGAAGCGGCTGCCGAATCGCCGAAGCTAACGCCGGAGAGACCAGTAAGGTTTATGCCGATGATGGTCACAAGCGTGCCGGTGGTGCCTGAGGCGGGAGTGAAGGAAGCGATCGCAGGTTCGCTGGAACTCCTGTTTCGCAGCACGCTAAAGGTATTATCGCCGTCGTTGGCAGTGGCCAGATCGGGTTTGCCGTCGCCGTCGAAATCCGCGGTGGTTATGGAGTAAGGGAAACTCCCGACACTATAATCGACGTTCGGATTAATGCTTACGGTCCCGGGGGTGCTGACGTTGCGATGAACGGATACCGTGTTGTTAAATTGGTCATCGACCCCGATGTCGGGTTTGCCATCTCCGTCGAAGTCGGCGATCACCAGGTCGTATGCAGAGGCGCCCGAGTTGACGGTCACCTGTGGAGAAAACCCGATATTGCCGACGGTACTCGTATTGAGAAACACGGACAGCGTGTTGTCGGAGCTGTTGGCGACGACAAGATCCGGCTTACCATCCCCGTCGATATCACCGATAGCGGCGCCTTCGGGAAAGTTGCCTGTGGTGAAGTCTGCATTGGCAGCAAACGAGATCGCACCGCCGGTGGGGGTAGTGTTGAGATAGACGGAGACGGTATTCAGGTAGGAGTTGGTGGCAACGATGTCTGGTTTTCCGTCGCCGTCAATATCGGCGACTATCGCCTTAAACGGAGAGCCGCCCGAGGGCGCCAGGATGGTCGTCTCATTGGAAAATGCGATGTGGCCAAGCGAGCTGCTATTGGTATAGACAGACAGGATATTGCTGCCCTGGCAGGCAACGATCACTTCCGGTCGACCGTCGCCGTTGATGTCGGCGATGGAGGCGCCGAGGATATAACTGCCGGACGGGACGCTAAGCGCGGAATCCATTACGATATGACCGGACGTGCTGGCGTTGAGATAGAAAGTCAGGGTCTGGGTGTAATAGTTTGAGATAACAATATCGGGTTTTCCGTCCCCGTCGAGATCCCCTGCGGTGACGCCGATCGGATAGCCCGTGTTGCCCATTGCAAAGGAGGCTACTTCCGAGAAAGCGATATGGCCGGGAGTGCTGTTGTTATGATAAATAGTGACCGTGCTGGAGTTGCCGTTGGCCACAATAAGGTCGGGTTTGCCGTCCCCGTCGAGGTCGGCGTTGCAGAGATATTGCGGGCCCAGGCCGGTAGGAACGATTGTCTGGGTTGAAAAGGCCGATGGGATAAACTGACCATTGTCGGAGAAGGTGGTGGTAAACGGCGCGAATGGAATTGAGCTCAATCCGCCGGCGGTAATCGTTATCGGCTGCGAGCTAATACCCGCAGGCACCGTCACGGTCAGGGAATTGGCGGAAGCAGCGGTAACAGGAACGCGAACCGAGCCAAACCAAACGACATTGGCGGCGGGAGTAGCGCCGAAATTATTACCGGTGATCGTAACGGTTGTATTAATCGGGCCTAAGGCGGGCTTGACGGAATCGATGATGGGCTGTGCAAATACCGACAGAGGAAAAGACAGGGCAACGATATAGAGGATACTGCACCCGCGAGGGTAGAGTTTCAGCATGGGGTATTGAATTTGGGGACAAGATAACAGGAATTGAGCTTGCATACAACTACGTATATATATTTTTAAACATGCAAAAATGGGGTTAAGGGCATTATTTGGCTATTTTTTTACTTCGTAGGTGGTTTTATTTTCCGGGCATGGGATACGAAACCGGATGCGGCAGGCGTTGCGGATGTCCACGTATGGGGATTAATCGTCATTGCGGGGAAAGCACGTGGGCATTAACTTTGCAGGAGTAACCCTAAACCAGCTTTTTGAGACCAGTTCTACTTGCAATATCCTTCCAATTGATCTGGTTGTCGTCGCCGGCCCAATTCTTCCTAACCGGCGAGGTGCTCGATATTCACGGTGATAAGCTCCAAAACGTATTTATTTCAGCTCATTCTTCGGGGCTCCTGTATTCGACAAGCATGGCAGGTGAATTCCAAATCCCATCGCGGGTCCAGGATGACACGCTCACCTTTTCGCTCGATGGTTATGAGTCGTATACGACGGCGGTTCACTCGACAGGGTATTTGCTGGTGACGCTTCGGATGAATTCGTTTGGCGCAGAGGAGGAGGAGCGAAGGCTGGTCTCGCGGGTTCGAACGGTTAGAAGGGACAGCGGAGAATGGAGAGCCTATATGGTGTCGGCGAAGGGAGCGGAGACTTCAGGGTTTATCGGGCGGGTGGAGAATCCATTTGTTCCCCAAACAGCGACGGTCTCCATTACCGGAGAGGTTGGCCGGGAATCCTATAGCACGGTCCGGCGGTTCCTGGATATGGGATCGACGGTTCCGGCGGACGCGGTGAAGATCGAGGAACTGCTGAACTACTTCAATTTCTCCTATGAGGAGCCGGGAGCAAAGGATATCTTCCATTGCAGCTCGCAGATCGTGGCTTGTCCCTGGAATCCCGCGCACCGGCTGATGGCGGTCCGGGTTTCCGCGCGGAAGATGGATATTCGCAACAGGCCGCCATGCAACCTCGTCCTACTGATCGATGCTTCAGGTTCGATGGATATGCCGAACAAGCTGCCGCTGATCAAATCGGGAATCCGCCTGCTGGTGGACAATCTTCGGGATATCGACACGATCTCGGTGGTTGAATTCGGAAGACAAGTACAGGTGTTGTTTGCGGGGATGCCCGGTTCGGAGCGGATGCGGATCCTCCGGGCTGTGGAGGGCTTGAGAGCGGATGGGCCTTCGCCGGGTCTTCCCGGTATGAAGCTGGCCTATGCCGTGGCCCGGCAACAATTCATTCGGGGGGGAAATAACCGGGTCATTTTGCTTACGGATGGTGACCTGCGGATTGAGCCACCGTCGGTAGGTCAAGACCTCACAGACCTGATCGACCAGGAACAGCAGGCGGGAATCCGGCTGACCTGCGGCGGCCTGGGGATGAAAAGCGTCAAAGATTCCAAACTGCCGTCGCTGGCGGAGATCGGGCGGGGCAATTTTGCCTACCTGGATGATGAGAGCACGGTGGAGCAACTGCTGGCGGGGGAGCTCGATCCGAGACTGGCCAGTGTGGCGGATAATGTCGTGATTTCCGCGGAATTCAGTCCGGCGTTGGTGAGCGCTTACCGGTTGATCGGGTATGACAATAAGCGGAATCTCCTGACGGATACGGCGACGGCCGCGGGTGGGGCGCGAATGGGGTCTGGCACTTCGACGCTTGCGTTGTTCGAGGTGGCGCCGAAATCCGATACAACGGGGGCGGACACACTTGCCCGGATCCGGGTTAGTTATTGTCTGCCGGGGCAGGCCGCGATGCGGACGATGCGATTCGATTGCCTGAATGACGTGATTCCGTTCGACCGGGCGGAGATGGATTGGAAGAGATCGATTTGTCTGGCTTTGTTTGGGATGAAATTGCAGCGATCCGAATATGCAAGGGAGATCGGATGGGCCGATATCGAAAAGATGGCCAAGAAGTTCTTTATTGGAAGTAATTATTTAGATGACGAATATTTGTCGTTGATTGACAGGGCAAAGAGGATCTATGACAAGTAGGAATTATTGGTCCAATTCTTGGTCGATCTCGCGGAGAAGACGCTGGCAGCGGACGACGCAGGTGTCATTGGCGCTGATCACATTCTGAGCCAGGAACGAGGTGCCATATACCATTAGGAAACGCATCTGTGAGTTACGCAGCAGGTCCTGTGAATTCAGGATCGACTTGTAGTCGGGGCTGAGGGAGGCATGTTCCTGGACGAAGTTGCCCATCCGGTTGATATAATCTGTATAGTAGCCATCAAGGATCTGTGCATGTTTGATGGCTTCTTCGTGGAGATTGATAATATTGTTACGAAGGTCGGGGTTCTCGATGATCCCAAGTTTACCGCTTCCTTTCAGCCCTTCATAGCGGCTGATATGTGGCTCGAGGTTGGTGTTGCTGAAGAAGACCCCCTGGTAGGCAGCCATGCTGTCGGGGCTCAACGATTGCCCTATGGCTACCCGTTGAAAATATCCGAGCCGGTAGAGTTGAGTGGCATAAAAGGCACTGTCTCCCCGGGCATTCTCCAGATCAGCCTGAATATCTGTCTTCATTCCCCGCAAAAATTCCCGTTCTTCGCGATGTTCGTGCTGGCTGTCGCTCCAGTTGTGGAACCAGATGGAAAGGGTGACGGCAAAGACGATGATGGCGATTTCGATCAGCACTTCCTTTAATTTGTGCAGCCAGCTGGTATTGGGTCTTTTGAGTGCCTCGTAAGCGGCTTCGACGTGCTTGACGATCTCGTTTTCTGCCATCGGGTAAATATAGAATTAATTTCAGAATTGGGGTTTTAAGGTTGGCTTATATTTGGGGAATATGAATCGCTCCTTTAGAGAGATAAAGGCGGTGTTGATCCTTTCGAAGTTTAGCCTACTGGCGACTCTTCGAAGTCCTACTTCGGTCGTTTTTTCGCTGCTGTTTCCGATTATTTTCATTGTAGTCTTCGGGTCGATGATCGGCGATCAGAGCCCGGTAATGAAGCTGGCGGTTGGACCAGGGTGTGATACGACGAATCGGGTCTACCAGGCGATCGGGAAGATTCCAGCAATCACGCTGGTCAAGCGTATGAGCGTGGCAGAGCAGTCGGAGGCACTGCGAAAGGGGCGGCTGACGGCGGTGCTGACCATCCTGCCGGATGCGGGTATCCTTTCGATCTTCCCGCATTATTCGGTGCGGTTGGAGGAGATGGGGTCTTCGCCGGGATCGGGTTTGTTGGAGACCTTCGTTCGACAGGCGGTGACCGGGATCGATAGCGCCTTTTTTCCAAAGAACCCATCGGTTGCGCGGCTGACTGTTGATCATCAACCGGGACGGGCCTATAAACAGATCGATTTTATCCTCCCCGGGCAGCTGGGGTTTTCGCTGCTGATGGCCGGGGTGTTCGGGTCGTCATTCCTGCTGTTCAGTCTGCGGCAGAGTCTTGTGTTGAAGCGGCTGCGGGCCACGCCGGTGCGGCGCCGATCGATTATTGCGGGAGAGATGCTGAGCCGGTTGTTTTTTCACGTGATCGGCTTTATGATCATGGTGCTGCTTGGATATTGGGTGTTCGGGTTCACATTGGTGAATGGCGGATTGACTTTTGTGGAAATGTTGGTGTTTTCATTTTTCGGGCTTGGGATCTTTATGGGAATCGGGTTTGTCATTTCCGGCGTTATCCAGAATGAAAGCTCGATCTCCCCGGTTGCCAATACAGTGGTGTTGCCGCAAATCCTGTTGTGCGGGTTGTTTTTTCCGATCGAAAGCTATCCGCATTGGCTTCAGGGGTTTTGTAATGTGCTCCCGCTGACTTTGTTTGTGGACGGGTTGCGGCGGATCGCGTTCGAGGGGGTGCATATCTGGCAGATGCCGGGCAAGATATTGGGGCTGGCGCTGTGGACCGTTCTGATCGGCGTATGGGCGGTGCGGGCATTCAAATGGGAGTAGGCCGCCCTCGGTGAAGCTTCGGCGGTCGAAATGGTGTTTGCGCCAGAATTGGAGTTCGCAAAATGCGAACTCGAGTGTAATGCTAAGGGTATTGATAGTGAATGAGATACGGTCCAGGGGAAGACGAGCAGCCAGCAAAAGTTCTCAAAATGCGAACTCGAGGAAAGAGAATGAAGTGATGGCGGCGACGAAGGGCTATTCGGAACGGAGGCTGGTGACCGGATTCGCAAGAGCTGCCTTTATGGATCGCCAGGCGACGGTCAGCAATGCGATGGCGAACGTCGATCCGATTGCCAGGGCGAACACCTCCCAACTGAGGGGGACACGGTATTTAAAGTCCTGCAGCCAGCTGTGCATGACCCATCCGGCGACGGGGGCTGCGACAAGGAAAGCGACCAGCAGCAGGCGGCTGAATTCCTTGCCGAAAAGCCATAAGATGGAGTCGAGCCTTGCGCCAAGTACCTTTCGGACCCCAATCTCTTTTGTCTTTTGCACTGCCATAAAAGAGACCATTCCATATAAACCGAGGCAACTGATCAGAATGGCGATCCCAGCAAAACCTTCCACGAGGCTAAACGTCACGGTATCGTCGCGATAAAACCGATCGATGCGTTCATCGAGGAACTGGTGCGAATAGACGAAATCAGGGTAGGTTTGATTCCAGATTTTTTCATAGGCGGGCAGGATCGTGGAGATATTCGCCAGGTTGATCCGGGCGGCGCAGGAATAATAATGATTTCTTTCCGGTAGGATGGCGATCGGTTCAATGCCGGACCGAAGAGATTTGTTGTGAAAATCCCGAACGACACCCACGATCACGATTCCTTTTTGACCATCGACGATTATCGTTTTGCCGAGGATTTCGTCGGGGTTGCGGACGCCGACTTTGCCCATAAATACTTCATTGACGAGCGCTTCGTGAATGGTGTCCGCCGGAAAGATATTTCGTCCCGCGAGGAGGCCCAGCTTGAAAGTAGAAAAGTATTGAGCGTCGCCGTATTTCTCATTGACCTCCCAGGGTTCGTCCTTTGGCCGATTGGCATAACGAATATTTGTTAAACTGTTCGCGCCGCTTGCCGGCGCCTGGCTGCATAGGGTAATGTCTTCGGTGCCGGCGATGGCCGCCAGTCTTGTCCGCAAGGTACTCATTTTGACATTGTCCGTCTCGGGAACGGGGAGCATGACGACCCCATCTTTCCGAAAGCCCAGGTCGATGGTCCGGGCATAACGGTTTTGTATGGCAATGACGATGAGCCCGATGATCAGCATTTGCGAAACCGTGAATTGTGTCACGACCAGGATCCGACGAAGGGAGAAGCCGCCAATATGTTGCTGCGACAGTTTACCTTTCAACGCAGCGATCGGCTTGAATTTCGACAGGATCAATCCCGGATAAGAGCCGGCGAGGAAGACGACTGCCAGCAGGAGTAACGGCAGGAACAGCAGAATGCGCGGGTTCGCCAGGAGGTTCATCGGCATCCGTGTTCTGAGGAGGTCGTTGAGCCAGGGCAGCGTCAGCGTAGCCAATCCAAAAGCCAGGACAAAGGAAAGGATCACGATCAGGGCGGTCTCGATCATGAATTGCCAGAACAAGTGGGAGCGGAGGCTCCCCATTACCTTCCGAACGCCTACCTCTTTGGCCCGGTTGAGCGCCCTTGCGGTCGCGAGGTTGATGAAATTCACACAGGCCGTGATGATCAGGAAGATGCCGATGACGCCCAGCACCCAGAGGTTCCGTCTGCTGGCCGGTCCGTCATAGTCCGCGTTGAAATGTACGTCGGAAAGCGGTTGCAGGTGGAGGCGGGTGGCGACGGCGTCTTCCGCCCCATAATATTTCTTTACAAAGCCGGGTAATTGTCGCTCGGCCGTGGCCGCGGTGATGCCCGGTTTCAAGCGGACAAAGAAATTCATCCGGCTGGAAACGCTTCCCCAGCTGCTGTCGCTTGCCATGTAAGGGTCCTTATCTTTTAGATTGGCGTAAGAGAGGTAGATCTCGTTTCTCCGATCCGTGTTGCCGGGGATATCCCGGAGGACGCCGGTGACCCGGAAATTAGTCTGGTTGTTATACCGGATAATCTGCCCGATGGGATTCTCCGTGCCAAAGTATTTTGTCGCGATCTTTTGGGTAATCAGCGCGGTATTGGGCTCGGTCAGAGCGGCGTTATGGTCGCCGCTTACCAGGGGGAAGTTGAAGATGTCAAAGAACTCCGGCTCCGCGTATGCCACACCATCGTCTTCCTGGAATTTCTTTGCTTCTTTTTCGCCTGGCAGCGAGATCAATGCATTGTTGTAGATGAATACCCGCGCCGATTTATCGATGAAAGAAAAGTCATTGCGAAAGGCTTTGCCCAGCGGTTGCGGGACACCCGGCTGGTATTCGGTGCCATCGTAATGGAATTCCGTGACGACCCTGAAAACCCGGTCGGCAACCGGGTGAAACCGATCAAAGCTGAATTGGTAGGAGATGAGGGTAAAGATCAGGATGGCACAGGCGATACCGGAGGAAAGACCGAGAATATTGATAAACGTATAAGACTTGTTCTTCCGGAGATTGCGCCAGGCGATCTTGAAATAATTGCGGAGCATGGGGATGTGTTTGACTTATAGTAATTTAGCGAATTCCCGGGTCTTTCCGGCGGTTGTAATAATGGTCGTTGAGGAAGTGGGAAATGTTGCATTATGATTAGAAGAATATTGGTTTTTTCGATCGGGCATCTCCTGGCGACGGTACAGGCCTTTCAGCCAGAATTATATTCCGATCCCCCCAACCGATAATCCGGCCGATATCATCCGGAAGGCCGCTCATGTGGTTCCGTCCCCGCGGCAATTGCGTTGGCAGCAGCTGGAGCTGACGGCTTTTTTTCACTTTGGGATCAATACCTTCACGGACAGGGAGTGGGGCGATGGCAAGGAAGACCTTTCGGCCTTTAACCCGACGCGCTTGGATGCCCGGCAATGGGTAAGGGAAGCGAAGGCGGCTGGTATCCGCCAGGTGATCCTCACGGCAAAACATCATGACGGCTTTTGCCTATGGCCCAGCAAGTATACCGATCATACGATCGCGCATACTCCGTATAAGAACGGGCATGGAGATATTGTCCGCGAGTTTGCAGAGGCGTGTCATGAATATGGAATGGGCATGGGGCTTTACCTTTCGCCCTGGGACCGGAATTCTACGGTGTATGGAGATTCCGCAAAATACAACGCGCTTTTCCTGAATTGGCTGACCGAGCTGCTGACGCAATACGGGCGGGTGGATGAGGTTTGGTTCGACGGGGCGAATGGGGAGGGTCCGAATGGGAAGAAGCAGGTATATGCTTTTGAGGCCTGGTATCATCTGATCCGACGACTGCAGCCGCAGGCGGTGATCGCGATCATGGGCCCCGATGTGCGGTGGGTGGGTACGGAGACCGGTCAGGGGCGGCTGACGGAGTGGAGCGTCCTGCCGGTTAATGCCAGGCAGGAGGAGAGTATTGCGGCGAATTCGCAGAAGGACCAGACCTTCGCCCCGTTGGGTGATCTGATGACCGAGGACCTGGGCAGTCGCGAGCAACTCATGGGGGCGAAGGGGTTGATCTGGTATCCGGCGGAAACCGATGTGAGTATCCGGCCGGGGTGGTTCTATCATGCGAAGGAGGATTCGCTGGTGCGATCGCCGAAAGGGCTGATGGATCTGTACTTTACGAGTGTGGGGAGGAATAGCGTGTTGTTGCTGAATATTCCGCCGGACCGGGACGGGCTGATCAGCGACGCGGATATCCGCAGTCTGCGGGGCTGGAGGCGGCTGATGGATGGGACTTTCGGGGAGGATCTGGCGGCCGGGGCGCTGATCGCGAAAAAGGATTCGGGTAGGACGATCGAGCTGGAACTTTCAGGGGATAGAACCCTGGACATCCTGTCTTTGCAAGAGGATATCCGGGAGGGGCAGCGGGTGGAGCGTTGGGTATTCGAAGTAGAGGACCAGGGGGAATGGGTGCAGGCGGCATCGGGGACGACGATCGGTTACAAGCGGCTCCTGCGGTTTCCGGCAGTGAAGGCGCATCGGGTGCGGCTTCGGATTTTGTCATCGCGGTTGGATCCGGTGATTGCGCGAGTTGGGTTATACAAACTGGCTGAATGAAATATATCCTTGTTGTTTTCGTGATGCTGGTGACCGGTGCGGGTTATGCGCAGGGGCGGCACCGTTTTGCGCTGGGGCAGCATGCCTTTTTGCTCGATGGCAAACCATTTCAGATCATCAGCGGAGAGATGCATCCGGCGCGGATCCCCCGGGAGTACTGGCTTCACCGCATCCGGATGGCCAAGGCGATGGGATGTAATACAATTGCGGCATATGTATTCTGGAACTACCAGGAAGTGGCGCCGGGACAATGGGATTTTCACTCGGGCAATCACGATATCGCGGCGTTCATCCGCTTATGTCAGGCGGAGGGGATGTGGGTGTTGTTGCGGCCCGGGCCTTATGTCTGTGCGGAGTGGGACTGGGGCGGGCTTCCGACCTGGTTGTTGAAAATCCCGGATATCCGGGTCCGGTGTATGGACCCGAGATATATGGCTGCGGTCCGGAAATATATTGCGCGGTTGTCGATGGAAGTCGTGTCCTTGCAGTGCGATCACGGCGGCCCTATTTTGATGGTGCAGGTAGAGAATGAGTATGGCAGCTATGGAAATGACCGCAATTATGTCGCGGAGGTACATCGGCTTTGGCAGGTGAATGGAGTGACGGTACCGTTCTATACCGCGGATGGACCGACGCCTTTTATGCTGGAAGCGGGGAGTCTCGACAGTTGTGCGATCGGGTTGGATAGCGGGAGCGGCGATGCCGACTTTGACCAGGCTACCCGGCGCAATCCGAATGTTCCGGCCTTTAGCAGCGAGACTTATCCGGGTTGGCTAACGCACTGGAAAGAAAAGTGGCAGCATCCCGATACGGCGGATATTATGAACGAGTTGCGATACTTGTTGTCGCATCATCGGTCCTTCAATTTATATGTGGTCCATGGGGGCACGAATTTCGGTTTTACGGCAGGAGCGAACGCATTTTCACCGACCCAATACCAGCCGGATGTGACGAGTTATGACTATGATGCGCCGATCAATGAGCAGGGGCGGCCGACGGCGAAGTATTTTGCATTGCGGAACCTCATCGCTTCGTATACCGATCATCCGCTGCCGCCGGTGCCCGCGCCGGTGCCGGTGATGGAAATACCACCGGTGAAACTGCAGCCGGTAGCGTCCTTATGGGAGAGCTTGCCGAAGCCGGTTCATACGGTAATGCCGATGTCGATGGAGGCGCTCGGGCAGACCGGCGGGTTGATCCTGTATCGGACGAAATTGATCGGGCATAAGAGCGGATCATTGACGATTACGGAGCCACACGATTTTGCGCTGGTGTTTTTAAATGGCCGGTTGATCGACACGGTTTATCGGGATGGGGGACATTGGACGGTGAAGTTGCCCGAAACAGGGGTAAGGGAACCGGTGCTCGAGATCCTGGTCGAGTCGATGGGGCATATCAATTTCGCGCAGTATATGATCGACCGAAAAGGGATAACGGACAGAGTAACGCTGGATGGGATGACGCTGATGAATTGGGAGACATTTAGTCTGCTTCAAAACGGTTGGACCGAGCAGATGACCCCCAAAGTGGACCGTGCGCGCCCGGGATATTTCTTTCGGGGAAAATTTCTGCTGGACAGCGTCGCGGATACGTATCTCGATCTATCTTCCTTCCGCAAGGGGATTGTTTGGGTGAATGGACATAATCTGGGAAGATATTGGAATGTGGGGCCACAGCAGCGGTTGTATTGTCCGGCGTCATGGTTGAAGAAAGGAGAGAACGCGGTACAAGTGCTGGATCTTTTGAAGACGGATGCGGGGAGTATCTCGGGCGCGAAAACGTTGGAGGAAGACGAAGGCGGCGTGAAGGTGACAGCAGTGGAGCGGCCGGATATCGGTCGCGTGAATCCCTATTATGTTTCGAATCGCGCACCGCTGGCGCCGTTGAACTTTATCCTGCTTCCCGTGGGCAGCGTGGAGCCGGGAGGATGGGTCCGGAAGTACCTGGAGTTACAACGGGATGGGTTAACCGGGCATTTAGGGGAGATCAGCGCATGGCTGGATAAAAAGGACAATGCGTGGTATAGTGGGACAGGCGAGGGTTCGCATGGCTGGGAGGAAGTGCCGTATTGGTTGAAGGGGTATGGTGATTTGGCGTATCTGTTGAAAGATAGCGCGATGGTCGCTACCACGCGAGACTGGTTGGAGAAGGTGTTTCGTAGTCAGCGGCCGGACGGATACTTCGGGCCGCGGGTGGTCGCGAATCCGGCGAAGGACTCCATCCCTGATTTGTGGCCGAATATGCTTATGCTTTGGTGTATGCAATCGTATTTCGAGTATAGCGGAGATGCCAGGGCGATTCTATTTATGAACCGCTATTTTCGGTGGGAGCTGAGTGTGCCGGATGGACAATTGCTGCGGACCTATTGGGAGAACAGCCGGGGCGGAGACAATCTTTACAGTGTATATTGGTTGTATGACATTACCGGGGAGCGGTGGCTATTGGATCTCGCGGCGAAGGTCCATCGGTGTACGGCCAATTGGGAGCAGGATACGACGTTGCCGAACTGGCACAATGTGAATGTGGCGCAGTGTTTCCGGGAGCCGGCGACTTATTATATGCAGACGAAGGATTCAACTGATCTGCGGGCGACGTATACGGATTTCAGGTTGATGCGGCAGTTGTATGGGCAGGTGCAGGGAGGGATGTTTGGGGCCGACGAGGATGCGCGGAAAGGATATTCCGATCCCCGGCAGGCCGTGGAGACTTGCGGAATGGTAGAACAGATGTCCTCGGACGAGTTGCTGATCGGGATCACGGGTGATCCGATGTGGGCGGATAATTGTGAAGATGTGGCCTTCAATACTTACCCCGCGGCGGTCATGCCGGATTTCAGGGGGTTGAGATATCTGACGGCGCCGAATATGGTGGTCAGCGACGACAAAAATCACAGTCCGGGTATAGAGAACTCGGGGCCATTCCTGCTGATGAACCCATTCAGCAGCAGATGCTGTCAGCACAATCATTCGCAGGGCTGGCCTTATTATGCGGAGCATTTGTGGATGGCGACGCCGGACAATGGGATTGCGGGGCTTTTATATAGTAGTTGTGAAGTAAAGGCGAAGGTTGGTGATGGCGCCGCGGCGACGATCACAGAGACGACGCATTATCCGTTTGATTCGACGGTGCGGATGAGGGTGGGAGTGAACAGGCCATCCAGGTTCCCGATATATCTGCGGATACCGGGGTGGTGCACTACGGCGCGGGTGCGGATCAATGGAGTTGACGTGGATGTGCGGCTGGTGCCGGATGGATATGCGAAGATCGAGAAGACCTGGGTGGATGGAGATGAGATCGATTTGGATTTGCCTATGCAAATTCATGTGCGGACCTGGGAACAGAACAAAAACAGTGTCAGCGTGAATTACGGACCGCTGAGCTTTTCACTGAAGATAAAGGAGGATTATCTGAAGGTGGATAGTAAGGCGAACGCGATCGGGGATTCGAAGTGGCAGGCAGGTGCGGATCAGACGAAGTGGCCCGCCTTTGAGATCCTCCCGGGGAGTCCGTGGAATTTTGGGTTGGAAAAGGGCGAAAAATTTGAAGTGGTGCGAAGGGCGTGGCCGGCGGATGATTTCCCTTGGACGCAGGAGGCGGCGCCGGTTGAGATCAGGACGAAGGGCCGCCAGATCCCGCAGTGGACGGTGGATCAGCATGGACTGTGCGGGGTTTTGCCGCAAAGCCCGGTGCTGGTGAATACGCCAGATCAGCCCCTGGAGTTAATCCCGATGGGAGCGGCACGGCTGAGGATTTCTTCTTTCCCCGTTGTGGAGCAGTAGGATGGCGATATTTTTTGGCCTGATCGTTTATATAAAGAAAGATGTCCTCGGTGGAAGCTTTGCGGCAGAATTCATAGGTGGGGCGATAGTGAAGCATAAAAAATCGGAGCGAGTCGTCGTGCAGGCCGGTAATTCGCTCGACAAAACCAGGCGGACAGCGAAAATCAATATAATATTCCCTTTCTTCAATCGCAAGGCGTTTGCGCAGGCGTCTTTTTTCCTTTTGGTGTTGTGAGAAAAAGTTAAGGTCGAGGCTTAGGCCGAAGCCCTGGGTCATATTGCTGTCCGAAACGATTGCGTCCTGATGCTGCGTGTAAATCCAGACATAATCATCCCTTCTTTGCAATGAATCCTTTTCATAATTGGAGAGCTGATCCACCAGGGCGGAAGGCAGGCTGACGATATTCGGCCGCAGCCAGATATTGTAGCCGTCCTTTTCTTGGAGCATCCAGTTGGCGATATAGTTGGTGTCCGAGAGATATCCGGCGGAGGAAAAGATGAGCGTATCGCCCGGACGGACGTCGATGCGGTAATTGCCGCCGGCGTCGGATCGGTTAATCCTGGAACGTGTCCTGTTGAAGACGGTTACATTGGGGAGAACTTCGGCTGTCAGTTGGCGTTTGATCCTGCCATAAAGGTTTTGGGACGCGGGGGTTTGGGGCTGCTGCCCGGCGGGGGAAGCGGTTTGCTGAGCGGCTGCGGAAATCGATAGTATTAGCAGGTAGTAGAATGGTGTGGACCGGAGCATGCTACAAGATAGCGCGCGGGTGGAGTAGTGCTGCGTGGATTTGGGTGAAAATTGTGTTAAAGAAAGGTGCGCGCAGGCCAGGTGATTCGTTATCTTTAAACAATGCTTAAGAATAGCCTGCTGGTTACGTGGCGGAACTTCCGGCGGCATAAGACATTAACGGTTATTCAGATTGCCGGGCTTGTGTTGGGGGTAGCGGCATTTATCGTGATCAGCGGGTATATCTACTTTGAGCGCAGCTATGACCGGATGCTGGGGAATGCGGATTCCATTTACCGCGTGGAAAGCCGTTTCTTCAAGAACGACCAAATGACGGACGATTGGGCGACCAGTACGAATGGCTATGCGACGGCCATGCAGAAGGCGTTCCCGGAGATTGCCGATGTTACCCGGATCAATTGGAACAATTCGGAACGGGTGGTGCGTAACGGAGCGATCAAGTACCGGGAGGCGCATGTTTGTTTTGCGGACAGCAATTTCTTCCGCTTCTTTCATTATCCGCTCCTGGAAGGGGATGCAGCTGCAGTCCTGAAGGAGCCCAATTCCATTGTACTATCGGCAGCGGCGGCAAAAATCTATTTCGGGTCTGTCGATCCGATCGGAAAAACGCTGGACATCAGTACGATCGGTGATACACATCATTGCGTGGTAACGGGGGTGTTCGCCGACCTGCCGGAAAATTCGACGATGCGGTTCACGGCGTTAGTTTCCTGGCTCACTCAGCGGCAATGGCAGCGGGACTTCTGGTATATCCATGAGAGTTATACGTTCGTCAAGCTGGCCCCTGGTATCCGGCCGGAGCAGGTCGAAGATAAATTCCCCGCGTTGGCGGAAAAGTATAAGAGCGGCCCTTCGATGCGGGACTTGAAATGGGCCATTCAGCTGGTGCCGCTGGCGGACATTCATCTCCGGCCGGTCAAACAGTACGAAATCGAAACAAGCAAGGGTAATGGCCGGGCCGTTCGGTTCCTGGAGGTGATCGCTTATAGCATCCTGGTGATCGCGGGCATCAATTATGTCAACCTGACAACGGCAAAGGCGGCAGACCGGGCAAAGGAAGTTGGGGTCCGGAAGGTTAGCGGGGCACGGGCGGTCCAGCTCATCGGTCAATTCCTGTTGGAATCAATGCTGGTAAGCGGCATTGCGCTGGCAGTGGCAATCCTGTTGACCGGGGTGTTGAAAAGACCAATATTGGAGTTCCTGGGCGCGGGCTCGGGGGTCCTATACGATCGAATGTTATGGATCCGGCTTGTGGTGGTGCTGTTGACAATGATGGTACTGGCCGGAGCCTATCCGGCCCTGGTGTTATCGCGATTGAATCCGGTTACAGTTCTGAAAGGCAAATACACTTCTTCAAAAAGCGGGGTGGTTCTAAGCAGGACGCTGGTGGTGTTCCAATTCACCGCTTCCCTGCTCTTGCTGGCGGGAGTTTTGGCAGTGTTCCGGCAGGTCAGGTATATGAGAAATGAACCGACAGGAGTGGCGGTCGATCAAACGCTGGTGATAAGGGCGCCGGTAAACACAGCCGATTATAAAAATGCGGTAAGGAGCTTCGAGACGGCATTGCAAGGAATGCCCGGGGTGGAGCGGGTTACGGGTTCGGGCGCAGTTCCGGGTAAGGCGGTGGGAGAATTCCTTGCTAACCGGCGCTATGGCGCGTCTAAATCGGAGGAGCGGACGTATGAAATGTTGCGGGTGGATTTCGATTTCATTCCGGTGTATGGGCTGACGGTTTTGGCGGGAAGGGCGTTTGATCGCTCGAGGCCGGCGGACTCGGCGGGGATCGTCCTCAATGAGTCCGCGGCCCGGCAATTCGGTTATACGTCGCCGGATGAGGCAATCGGGAAGAAAGTATGGCTGGAGACTCTCGATCGACAGCCAAATGAGGTGATCGGAGTTGTCATGGATTATCATCAACAGTCGCTTCAAAACAATTTCACCCCGCTGATCCTGTTTATGGATCCGGCCCTGGGCTGGATCCCGACGCAATTTTATTCGGTGCGGATCCATGCAGGGTATGGGCATGCGGTGACGGCGGCTGCCGGAAGGTTGTGGGAGCGGTATTTTCCCGAATCATCGTTCGACTACTTTTTCCTGAACGATTTCTATGATGCGCAATACCGGCAGGACATTGCATTTGGCCGCATTTTCCTGTTGTTTGCTTCGCTGGCGGTCTTCATTGCCTGCATGGGATTGTTCGGATTGACGGCGCAGTCGATGCGGCGGCGAATCCGGGAGATCGGGGTAAGGAAGACGTTAGGCGCCACGGGTCCGCAATTGATGGCTTTACTGGCGGGAGAAAGCGTGGGGATGATCGCGGGGTGTAGCGTATTGGGGTTGCCGTTGGCGTATTGGCTTATATCCGAATGGTTACGTAACTACGCCTTCCGCGCAGGGTTGACCTGGTGGCAGTTTGGGTTGCCGGTCGCAATGCTGCTGGTCATTGCGCTCGGGACGATCAGCGTGCTGGTATGGCGGGCGGCAAGGGTCAACCCGGCATTGACGTTACGGACGGAGTGAGTATCTGAACTTCCATCGGGGCTAGTTTCAAATATAGCGCGGCGGTTTGGCCTGAAGTTACCTGTGTACCCGCGTAGAAATTGGCATTGGAGATGATTTGAACGTTGCTGGAGCCGGAGGTGTTGAGATTGCTGTAAGTGACGGTCATCAGCGGTTGCGCCCGGTTAATATCGACGTCCATGACGGCCCAGCCGGCGAATTCGCTTGTCGTGCTGGTGTTGGCCGCGATCAGCACCTCGCGGTCATAGAGGATTCGCGAGAAAGCGAGGATGCCGCCGACGCCGGTTGACTGCCCGAAGTCCTGGCCGTTCCCCGATACGGCACGAAAATAAATTCTTCCGAATTGCAAGGCGGTGTCGGTGTTGCGAAGTTTGCCGAGGGCGGCGATGTTCAGGTAGAAGGGATTGTTCCGGTCAAAGGCGACCGGTGTCTTGCCCCAGACCGCTTCGCGGACGCACTCGAGCGACCCGGTGGCCGGCGTCCCGTCGGGGTTGACCGCGCCTGTCAAGCCTTGTTCGGTTCCATAGTATAGACAAGGGATGTCCTGGAGCCCAAAAAGAACAGCTACCCCCATGAGGACCTGGGAAGCTGGCGTCGTGGGCGTATTGAAGCGCTGATATTGGTCGTGATTGTCGAGAAAGCTGACAAAATATTTGCCGGCTTCGCCATGGGATGTGATCAGGTATTGTTCGGCATTCTTGCGGTTCTGAAATAGCTGACGGATACCCGCTACGTCGGCGAATTGTTTGATCATGCCCGGCAGTTGATCGAAGAGCGGGTAATCGAGGGCGGCATCGATACCGAGGCCTTTCCCGTTGTCGTCGGTGGTATTGCGGCCAACGAATTGATCAACGACGCTATAGTTGGCATCGTCGATCTCGCCAAAGAGGAAGAAGTTGTGTTTGCCGATGCTACTGGCGAATTCGCGGATCGCATTGCCAAAGCTTTGGACCATCGCCGGTTCCACGTATAGGACGGTATCGATGCGAAAAGCGTCGATGTCGAAGGCAGCAATCAGATAGGAATATATCCGGATCAGGATATCGATAACGGGATTTTGACCGAATTGGTCGCGGATCGGCTGCTGGGCGGGAGAGACGGTGAGGTATTCTGCGACCAACTGGCGCATGGAGCCGAAGTCGCCTTTGAGAAAACTGCCCGGCGAGGGTTCACCGGGGATAAAGCTGCCGCGGCGGCGGAAAAAGTCAGCGTGCGTTTGCAGGTCCAGCGGCCAGACGGCGTCATCGCTGGTGAG
Source organism: uncultured Chitinophagaceae bacterium (assembly GCA_963846405.1). Taxonomy (GTDB): domain Bacteria; phylum Bacteroidota; class Bacteroidia; order Chitinophagales; family Chitinophagaceae; genus Puia. The sequence goes on from CAWJVU010000007.1 coordinate 173,199, forward strand.
GCCTGTGGCGGGAAGCGCGTTTTGCCAGTGCGGGACGCGCTGCACCGCTGCCATCGACCCACCGAATCGGGGGTTCGTCGCCCGGCGGACCATTGAGGATAGCCGGGTCGGTGAAAGCGTCGGTTACCTGTCCCTGATAGAGATATTTGAACACTTCCGCGCTGTGGTTGATGACGATATCGAGAATGATAAAGAGGCCGCGGGCGTGGGCGGCTTCGATCAGTTGGGTCAGCTCTTCGGCCGCGGTGGCGGCGGTACCGTCGGATGCGAACCGGCCGTCGATGGTGAGGAAGTCCTGGGTCGCATAGCCGTGATAGTTATAGGGCCAGTCGGGGGCGGTGTCGGGAAAAGGATTCCTCAGCACGGGGCTGATCCAGATGGCGCGGGCGCCGAGACCGGCGATGTAGTCGAGCTGGGCTTCGATCCCTTTGAAGGTGCCGCCCTGGCGATAGTTGTAGACTTCATTCCAGGGGATAGGCGGGTCTTGCTGCTGGGAATTGGGCGGGGAGGACGGGTTGTTGAACCGATCGGTCATGAGGAAGTAAATCCAGGTCTGGCGCCAGTCGGTGGGTGAGGGAAAGGGATAGGGGATGGTTACCGGCTGGCCGTTAACGGTAATGGCTTTCGTGGCATTCGACTGCTAGGCCGTGCGAGCGGCGGTGATGGCGGTGAGGACTGCGGGGTCATTGAGGCTGGGTAATGGTTGGAGGGGTGGTGGAGGGGGTGGGCGTGCTCATGAGATAGGTTCGTTGGATGACCAAATTACGAAAAAGACCTTATATTAAGATTATGAGCTTTAGCCTGGCGGATATCCTGTTTGTGATCGTGATCTTTCAGTTGCTGTTCACGAGTGCCTTTCTGTTTGCGAACCGGAGAGGGAAGGCCGTCAGCAATGGGCTGCTTGGGATATTTTTTCTGGTAATCGGGCTCAACTTGCTGGACAATTTGCTGCTGATCAAAGGGGTTTATGCGGGGCATGAAAGTTTTGGCTTGTGGAGCATCTGGCTGCTGTTGTTGTTCGGGCCGCTGTTGTATCTGTATACGCAATCCGTTCTCTACAAGGACTTTCGGCTTACGGTGGGGAAGGGTTGGCATTTTCTACCTTTTGTGGTGCTTTTCCTGCTCACAGAGATTTATTGGCAAACGCTGGCACCGGCGGAGCGACAGGCAAAGCTGGGCCAGATCATAGCGAGGCGAGCGCCGGCGTATCAGCAATGGGATTCGGTATTGATCTTTATACAGTTCTTCCTTTATATGATCGCTTCTTTTCGGTTGATCGGGCGATTCAGGAAAGCGGCAGGCGAAACGTTCTCCGATTACCGTCGAACCGATATCGGGTGGTTGTTCAATACGCTGCTCTTTTTTACGATGACAATGGCGCTGGCGGCGGTGAATAGTCTGATCGGGCTAACGCCGCTTGCGGCTTTTTGGTGGCCGGTGTTCCTGGCCGTCATCGGGTTGATATGGGTATATATCAATGTTGTGTTGCTGAAGGCGTTGAGGGATTCGGAACTTTTCGGGGTGCTGGAGGAGGATCTCAAGGTTTCGCCTAAGGAAGAAAAGTGGGCGGATTGGAAGGGGGTATTGTGAGCGGGTTGAGGCTCATATGATCAGCGCAGCGGCCGTGGCTCGATCCGGATCTGACGCTGGAGCAATTGGCCTCGCAGGTGAAACTTCGGCCGAAACTCTTGTCGCAGGCGATCAATGAGGGACTGGGTAAGAATTTCTTCGAGTTTATCAATCGATACCGGATCGAGGAGGCAAAGCGGCTCCTCACGGATCCAGCGGACAAAAAGATCACGGTGCTGGAAGTCCTTTACCAGGTCGGGTTCAATTCCAAGTCTTCCTTTAATACGGTCTTCAAAAAACAGACGGGGCTGACGCCCAGCGAATTCAAAAAAAAGGTGGCGGGGTAGGGGCGTTCGACTTTAAGCAGGACTTTATTCGATCGAATTAAATCCGTCCGACTTCGTCCAGTCGGTCGACAGGGGGCCGGAGGTGAGGCATATTTGCCGAATAAAACTTTCTTATCATGAAATGGAAAATTTATTCGGTTGGGTCCGGCTGGAAGTCGGGGCGAGGGGGGTCGGCCGGTTTACTGGTCGCGGCCATTGTCAGCGCAGTGCTGGCATCGCCTAAATTCGGCATTTCTTTTCTGGCTTGGGTGTATCCGATCTGCCTCCTGATCTTTTTTCGGCGGCCCACAGTGCGGAGGAAGGCGATCTTGGCTTTCCCGGCGCTGATGCTGGCACATTTCCTGGCGGATCTTGGGGTTGCGCCGTTCCCGGTGCCAGTACTTCTGGGGCTGTGTATCTATCAAAGTTTACTACAACTGGCGCTCTATGGGGCGGATGCCTGGGTGAGCAGGCGAACGGATAGCTTCCTGTCGACCCTGTTCTTTCCTTCGTTTGCCGTGGGACTGGAGTTCCTGAATACGGCCTATGGGGGCGGGATCTGGTGGTCTGTGGCCAACTCGCAGGCAGGCTTGAGCTGGCTGACCCAGCTGGCTTCGGTGACGGGGATCTGGGGTATTGGTTTTTTTCTGTATTGGACCGCTTCGGTGCTGGTCTGGATGCTGAAGCGCCGGGCGTGGGGCGAGCGGAGGCTGGGTCTGGGGATTTATGGCGTGGTGCTGGCGGTGGTCGTTGTTGCGGGTTATTACCGGTATGCGGGAGTTGGCGATGACCGTCAAATGGTAAGGGTCGCGGGGGTTACGGTGCCGCTGGTAAGGCTATACGAGACGTTCTATAGCGACTTTTGCGGCCGTCGTATCGTGGTGAATCCGCGGGCTTCGGTCACCGATCCGGCGATGCGGCTGGTTGGGCAGGCGGAGACCGGCTATATCGAGAGCGGGGATTCGGTGCGGTATCGGAATGCAACAGCGGTGATCGGGGCAGTGAATGACAGCCTGTTTGCGTTGAGTCAGCAGGCGGTTGACCGGGGCGCGCGGATCGTGTGTTGGTCGGAAGGCAACGGAATCGGGTGGGCAGCGAATGAGGCGCGGCTGATCGGGCGGGGGCGGCAGTTTGCGGCGGCCAACCGGGTATATCTTTTGATGACCCTCTGTCTGGTACATTCCGGAAAGATCACCCCCGGCAAAAAATTCCTGGAGAATGAGGCGGTCCTGCTCGGGCCGAACGGAGCGCTGTTGACAACCTTTCATAAGAACAATCCGGTTCCGATGGTTGAGGCCAGTCAGCCGGGGGATGGGGTCATCCCGGTGATTCAAACGCCATATGGGCGGCTCGCAGTTTCGATCTGTTACGACGCGGATCAACCTGAGCAGATGCGGCAACTGGGGCGTAAGGATGCCGATCTGTTGTTATTGCCTTCCGGCGACTGGTATGCGATCTCGCCGTTCCATACGCAAATGGCAGTCTATCGCGGGATCGAGAACGGCTGTTCGATTTTCCGGGAGGTGAGCAATGGGTTGTCGGTGGCGACCGACTACCGGGGTAAGGTGATCGGCAGTCGAGACTGGTTCCGGGAGGGAAGGTCCTTGTGGCTGGTGGATCTGCCGGTTGGGCATGTGAATACGATCTATGGCAGGATCGGGGATATCTTTCCCTACGGTTGTCTTTTGTGCGCGCTGGCGATGGTCTTATCGCTGGTTGTTATCAGGAACCGGACGCCGGCCGATCTTTTGGGGACAGATCGAAGGGTACTACAACCCTGAGGCTGACATTCCGGCCCATATTGAAAATACCCGGCTGAATACCCGGCGGGACGACGGGGTTGTCAAAATATTTCAGCCGGCTCATGTTCGACTGGTAGTTGACGTTAGCGAGGTTGGTCCCTTCGAGGTAGACTTCGAGAATGCTTCTGCCGGTTGCATTGACAAGCTTCATACCTACGCCTGCGCTGAGCAGGTTATAACCGGCGGTGTAGGTCTCGGTGCCATAGGCGGAGAAGAAGCGGTTCTGAGGATTGTAGTGATCAAACCCAATGAATGCGTAGCCATTCCGGATGCGGCCGAACCCTTTGGCGGTTGTCCCCCGCAGTTCGGAATGGGTATGCGGGGGTGGCATAAAGGGTAGATATTTCAGACTGTCGGGAGCTTTGCCGCCATTAATGAGATTAGTGCCATAGGTGAGGGTCAGGGAATTTTCAAAGTGCAGCCAGGAGACGGGATGGATATCGAGGTAAAATTCACCGCCGTCGATCCGCGCCGCGCTTTGCACATAAGTGAATTTGCTGTATTCGCCGTTGGGGTTGGGTGACCCGTCGGGGTTGACGCGTTCGGGGTTGCCATTTGCGTCGAGGATCTGTTCCTGGAAAATATAGTTTTGGAGATGGTTGTCAAAAAAGCTGGCGCTGGCCGTGACATGAGCCAAATTGAGCGCGGCGCCGATGTCTTCCTGTGAGCTGAATTCAGGTTTGAAATTGCTGTTGCCGACGTGGTAGATCTGGGAGCCGGGGTCGGGGCCGTTGGCGGAAAGTTCGGCGATACTGGGGGCGCGAAAGCCACGGGCGAAATTGGCTTTGATCAGGAAGTGGTCGGAAAAGTTATAGGTAGCGCCAAAGCTGCCGGAAACGCCGGAGAAGGTTTTGCTCAGCGCCGGGAACTGCTGGATGACGCCAGGTGCGGATAAGGGATTCGCGCCCGTATATAACGTCGGGAAAGTAAGCCACCGTGGTATCGATATAGGCAGACTTGCCGGAGAACGATCGGGTGTCAATGCGGGCGCCCCCCGTGATATCGAGTTTTCCGAAACTGCGCTTTTCGATGAAAAAGGGCCCGATATCGAACTGGTGATAGGCGGGGATGGGGAAGTCGGTACTGTAGCCGAGTGCGTTGGTCTGATACATCCCGTTGACCCCGGTGCTGGTCTCCCAGGCATGGCCGATGGTGAAGTTGTATTTGATGTCATAGGTATAGGTATGCAGTTCCAGGTTAAGACCGGGTACATCGGCGTCCTGCGGATGGGTAAATTCCCGTCGATGGCTGTATTGCCATCCCAGGTTGACCATCAGGTTGCCGTTGCCCAGCGTGAAGCTGCTGATGTTATAGATGCGGTAAAGCTGGACATGTTGATGAAGAGTTGGGATGGAATAGGAATTCAGAACGGATTCGGGGACGATGGGGCGGTACGTATCGGAGTCGGTGACTTGATACGTGAATTTACGGGTAAGTGAATCGCGGCTGCCGTCGGGGATGGCCTGGAGGTCGTCGAATAGCGAGGCGTTCAGATAGGAATAACCCCAGGCCTTGTTGAGCCCGATCATGGCGCGGGCGTCTTTCTCGTTGAAGTTGGTCGCAAATACGCGACCGTCGTGCTGATCCTGATAGTCTTTAGCGAGCTTCTCCGATAATTGTGTGCCCCAGATCAGCCCGTTGCGGTTGCCCTGAAGGCGTACCGTGCCATTGATAAGCCCGTTGTTGGTACCGTAGACGCCTGCGGCGTAGCCGAGGATCTTTCCATCCGGGACGGGAGGAGGGGTAAGGAGGTTGACGACGCCGCCGATGGCGTCGGAGCCATAGCTGAGGCTGGCCGGCCCTTTGATGATCTCGATTCGATCGATGGAATTCTGGTCCACTTCAATCCCATGTTCGTCCCCCCATTGCTGCCCTTCCTGGCGGATGCCGTCTTCGAGCGTAACCACGCGGTTGTAACCCAGGCCGTGGATGAAGGGTTTGGAAATGTTGGGGCCGGTGGTCACGGCGCTGACGCCGGGCAAGTTGGCTACGGCGTCGATAACATTGCCTGCAGCGGAGTGCTGGTCTATAAAGCTCTTTCCAACGGCGACGATGGGGATGGGCGCCCGTTTGATTTCCGTGGCTTTGCTGACACCGGTGACTACGACTTCGCCGGCTTCGATCGTGGACAGGTTGAGCTGGATCTCGAGGTGGGAGACGACAGCAAAGTCTACGTTCTGATTGAAGGTGGCATAGCCGACATAACTGACTTCAACGAGATGGATTCCTTTCGTGGCGAGGGTAATAGAGAATTTGCCGTTGGCATCGGTGACGGTACCGGTCTTCATATCGGGGATGGCGATGGTGGCGCCGGATATCGGTTTGCCGTCGGCCTTATCGGTAACGGTGCCGGTCAGGGTGCCGAGTTCCGGGCCGGCGACTGCAATCGGGCGGCCCTTTGCCAACAAGGCGTGGGAGCTAAAAATAGAAGTCAGTAAGAAGGAGAAAAGATAAAGCCTCCGGGTCATAGTCCTGTTTTAAGTAAGCGGAATTAATCAAATCTGGTCAGGAGAGATATGGCTAAGCTCGGGAGGGCATGGGCGGGCCTTTCAAGGAATAAAAGACCCTGTCGGCGCTGAGGATCGGACAATGGCGGTTAACAGTAAGGGTGGTGAATTGGCGGATGGGTTCCGGGACAACAATGAGCGCTGACACCAGAAGGGGCATCATGGCGTCGTCAAAACAATCGCAATTGAGCCTCAGGCTCTCCGAGCCGGCGGCGGAGCGGTTGTGTGCGACTTTGCTTTCGTGAAGCCAGTTGTGCATCCACATACGAAGGCCCGCCTTTTGGCTAAATACCAGCAAAAGAAGCATGGCGATCGTTCGTGAATACTTTCTGAGCATCGCTGCAAAACTACTTAATATGCAACAATATTTCAAAAGATTGGGTCGCGGGGGTATCGATTGGTTGCCCGCCTTGATGGAAGGTCATAACGGTTGATTGAAGGGTGAGTTCGCCGGGTCTGGAATTGCGTGATGTTTCGTAAATTACGGCTATGCGGGGACGGACATACCTTATTCTGACTGTACTTCTTTTTTGTATACGGGGTTTCACAGCTAATGCTCAGCGGCGCAGGGTCGAACGGTCATGTCCCGAAATTTTCGAGATGCATAAGGGCGGGGGCAGGCAGGTGTTGCGGTATGCCTCCAATTACTCCCTGGAAAGGACCGACACGAGTATCCGGACCTTGCTTGTCTATGTGCATGGGTTGCATCGGAGGGCGATGAATTATTACGATTATGGTGAGGAAGCGGTTCGGGCTGCCCGCGAAAAGAAGACGACATTGCTCATCACGCCACAGTTTACAAATGAGGAGGATATGGCGGCCATGTGGATGGGCAAGGAATTCTTGTATTGGCATAAGGCGGAATGGAAAGACGGCTATGAGTCGGTGCGAGATGAGACAGGAGCGCAGCCCGCCCGGATGAGTTCATATGAGGTCATGGATTCGCTGATCTCCGGTGTCGTGAATTCCGGCCGGTTCCCCAATCTACACCGGATTGTCGTGGCAGGTCATTCCGCGGGCGGCCAATTCGTGGACCGATATTCTGCGATTAGTCCTTTACCCGATCTGCTAACCGGGGTCCGTTTCCGTTTCATCGTCATGAATCCCTCTTCGTATCTATACCCCGACAACTTGCGCCCGGCGGAGGACGGTAATTTCGTAGTGCCGGACAGCAGCGCCTGCCCGGGATTTAACCGGTTTCCAAAGGGTTTGACAGAGCTGAATACCTATGCACGGGCGATCGGGCCGGAACGGATCTTGCAGAATATGCTGCGGCGGGATATTGTCTTTTTGCTGGGTGGTGACGACACGAATATGGAAGACCCCGATCTGGATGTGAGCTGCGCCGGCAATTTGCAGGGAAAATACCGGCTGGCCCGTGGGATGTATTATATCGGACATATCAGCAGCTTCCCCGGCTACGGTGGGAAAAAGAATTTTAGTATTATCCGCGGTGTTGGCCATGAAGGGGATATGATCTCCACTGCTGAGGCGAGAAAGTGGATATTCGGATGGTGATTAAGAGGTTGTTAAAACCGCCAGGCGCTCGGGCCGGGGAAGAAAAAATAGTAACTTCAGGCATTGGATCAGGGTTAAAAATCAGCATATGAAAAATTTTCTTACGGGCGTACTCCTATTGTTTTCGGTTTCATCATTTGCTCAGGCGACGATAACGGATCAATTTCACAAGATTGGCACGGTTGCGGAAGCGCAGGCCTGGATGGCGGCGAACCAGCAGTTCAAGCCGGCTATTTTGCATCTGGTGGCGGGGAAGGATTCCACGTTAATCGATAAGCGGCTGCTACGGCAGAACCAGGGGGATGTTTTCTCCGTCGGGTATGTGACCTATAAAGTATTGGAGTCAAAGGAATCGGTCAAGTACCGGGCCAATTATATCTATCTGGACGGGTCTACCTTGTCGCCTTCCGAGCTGGACAGTATGCGGAAGCTGATCTTGCAGAAGTTAAATGGAGGGGCGAACTGGGATCAGGTTTCAGATCAATATACGATGGATGGGAATACCACTCATGGGGATACCGGCTGGTTCTTTGGCGAGCTTCAGATGCCAAAGGAGTTCCAGGATGCGGTGAAGGCACATAAGTTGGGAGATATGTTCTTTGTAGATGTCTCGGACAAGAATTGGCATTATATTGTTAAAAAGACCTTCGACGATGACGACCAGAAGGACGCGACCATCCTACGTGCGAATGGACGCTAGGGCGCGAGCGACGGCGCGGATGGGTCGCCGGGAGGGTTCGGCGCTGCGGATCGGCGCGGATCGTTTTGCGTTACAGCGGACGGATCTTGATATTGCGCCATTCGCTGTGGCCGGGGTGCTCTTGTAAGGCGATCTTACCTTTGGCGACTTTTGCGAAATCAGCGAAGACTTTATTGTGGAATTTGCTGCCGGCGACCATCCGATTCCATTCGTCGCTTCCGATCTGGCCTTCGAACGTCTTGATTCCGTTCAGGTAGAAAGTGAGATGACCGTGGTCCTGTATCAGGCGGACCTGATTCCATTCGCCGACGGGGTGGGGTTTGCTGACGCTGGAATCGCCGGCCATGTCGTAGAGGCAGCCGGCAAGGTGGTTTTGTTTCTTATTGTCATCGGCGTCAATATTGTCGAGCACCTGCATTTCGGGACCGGTGATATAAGTCGCGGGATATTTGGGGTTCTCCTGGACATCAAAAATGATTCCGCTGTTGCCGCCTTTGGAGATAATCCATTCCAGGCGCAATTCGTAATTCTCGTACACCTGATCGGTCACGAGGTCACCGCCGCCGCTGGCGGGCTGGGAGGGATCGAATACAAGAGCGCCGTTGCGGACCTGCCATTTGGAACCGGCGGTATCGCGCAGATAGGTGTGCCACCCCTTTGTCGTTTTGCCATCGAACAGCAAGACCCATCCTTGTTGCTTTTCCTGCGGCGTCAGCGTGTTGGGTTGTTGTGCAAACCCGACCAATGCGGTAAGGATCGGGGCGATAAGGGCCAGGATTTTTTTCATTTGTTTCCGTTTTAGTGGACCAATTTAGGCTAAATTCACGTATTCAAAGCTAAATGGATTATGGTCATTTTCAATTTGCGTAAGCGCCGTACGGAGCTTATCGTCTTTCTCCTTTTTTGGGCTGCCATTCCCGTGCCGGCGTTGGCGGGGATGGTTCTGCTGGGCCGGAGGCCGGATACACGTGATCCCTGAACCGGTATCGGTCACGGAAAAACCGGGCAGCTTTTATCTCCGGCAAGGCGCGACCCTGGCTGTGGAAGGGGACTCGTCGACGGGTATTGCGGTCTGGCTCACCGGACAGGTCAAGGAACAGACAGGTATACTGCTAAAGGAAGAGAAGGGCATCCGCGGGGCGATTGTTGTGCTGGTAGCGGCAAAGTACACCGGAAGAGGAGCAGAAGGGTATAATTTATCGGTGAGCTCTTCAGGTGTCCGGATCGAGGCGGAGAGCCCGGCGGGGGCGTTCTACGGCATGCAGACGCTGCTGCAGCTTTTGCCACCGGGGAGGGGTGATTATTTGCCGGTGCCCTGTGTCGAAATTGCGGATTCGCCACGGTTTGCGTGGCGCGGCCTGATGCTGGATGTCAGCCGGCATTTCTTCACCAAGCGGGAGGTGATGCGTTATATCGATGAAATGGTCCGGTACAAATACAATGTCCTGCATCTTCATCTGAGTGATGATCAGGGGTGGCGGATCGAGATCAAGGGACTGCCGGAACTGACGCAGCACGGCGCGTGGCGGGTACCTCGTACCGGGCGGTGGGGTGAATACCTGCCTGCGCTCGGTGATGAATCGGCTACCTATGGCGGTTACTACACGCAGGATGACATGCGGGAGATCATCCGGTATGCGCAGGAACGATATGTGACCATATTGCCGGAGATCGATGTACCGGCGCACAGCCTGGCGCTGATCTCTTCCTATCCGAATCTGTCCTGTACGCAGCTGTCGTATCCCGTGAATCCCGGCGCGAGACCTCCGGCGAGGGAGGACAATGCGTTGTGTATCGGCAATGACTCGGTCTTCCAGGTGCTGGACAAAATCTTTACCGAGCTGGCTGCCTTGTTTCCCTGCGCGTACATCCATGTCGGCGGTGATGAAGCGTACAAGGGCTTCTGGGCTGACTGCCCAAAATGTCAAAAACGGATGGCAGAGGAGCATTTGAAGAATGTGGATGAGCTGCAAAGTTATTTTGTAAGGCGGATGGAGAAAATGCTGACGGCAAAAGGCAAGAAGCTGATCGGCTGGGATGAAATCCTCGAAGGGGGGCTCGCGCCGAGCGCAACGGTGATGAGCTGGCGCGGGATGTCGGGCGGAGTAACGGCCGCGCGGATGGGGCATGCGGTGGTGATGACCCCCTGGGACTATTGTTACCTTGATCTTTACCAGGGAGAGGCTGCGGGCGAACCGCCGACATATGGAATGTGCCGGTTGAAAGATTCATATACCTATGACCCGGTGCCGGACAGTGTGGATGAGCGGCTGATCCTTGGCGGGCAGGGGAATCTATGGTCGGAGTCGGTGCCCAACTATCGCCAGGTGGAGTATATGACATGGCCGCGCGGGCTTGCGTTGGCGGAGGTCTACTGGAGCCCGAAGTCAAAACGGAACTGGGATGATTTTATTAGCAGAATGGAAACGGAATTCCAACGGATGGATGCGGCAAATATCAAATATGCCCGGAGTGCGTATAATGTGATCCTGACCCCGAAGAGGGGCGCCGACCGGGACTTGGTCGTCGGGATGTCGACAGAGGTCAGCGGGCTGGACATCTATTATTCGTTCGATTGTACCAATCCCGATCGCTTCTATCCAAAGTATGACGGCACGCCGGTCAAATTTCCGATGGGCGCGACGCAACTGAATGTGATTACTTATCGAAACGGGCAACCGATCGGACAGCAGATCAATATAAAAAAAGACGATCTTGCAAAGCGAGTGGATCAGGGGCGGCATGTGTATTAGAGACATACGGAATGTCGGGGCTATTTTTTTTAGCTATTTTTGTGCAAATATCTCAAAGATGCGCAGACCATTTCCTTTCTGCTGTTTGTTCCTTGTTGTAACCTTTGCGATGATGCGTGCCGGCGGCCAGAGTCTGGACAGTATTATACCGGTGCGGGGATTCTGTATCGATGTCCCACGGCCTTCGGGAGTGGATTCATTCGTACGGTTTATTCATGCGGAGCTGGCCCCGCGGAAAGTGAATACCTTGTTTATCCTGGTGGATTATCACTATCAGTTTAAGTCACATCCGGAACTTACGGATACCCTTGCGTTGTCGAATCCGGAGGTTAAGAAGATCGTAAAGGCATGTGCGGAGGATCATATCCGGATCATCCCGCAGATCAATATGCTGGGCCACCAGGGGTGGGAAGAGCATCCGGGCAAATTGCTGCAGGTGTATCCGCAGTTTGACGAGACGCCCTGGGTGAAGAATCCGGAGCATTATGTCTGGCCGAACGCCGACAATCTTTATTGCCGCAGCTATTGTCCGTTGTATCCCGGTATTCACGATGTATTGTTCGCGGTGATCGACGAGTTGTGTGATGCGTTTGAGAGCACGGCGTTTCATGCTGGAATGGATGAAGTATTTTACCTGGGAGAACGTGGGTGTCCGCGGTGCGGCGGCCGGGATCCGGCGGTATTGTTCGCCGGAGAGGTACAGGCGATCCATGATCACCTTGCGCTCAAGGGCCGGGAGCTTTGGATCTGGGGTGACCGGCTGATCGACGGCAAGACAACAGGGATCGGGATGTGGGAGGCCAGCTATAATAATACATACCGGGCGGTTGACCTCATCCCGAAGGATGTGGTCGATCTGTGACTGGCATTATGAGCGACCGGATCAGACGGCCGTTTACTTTGCGATAAAAGGATTCCGGGTAGTGACTTGTCCGTGGCGGATGTCGCAGACGGGTCTAACGCAGGTCGATGATATGGTGCGCTTCCGAAATGCCTCAACGCCGGAGATGAAGCCAAAATTTCTCGGAATTGTGGAAACGACCTGGTCGCCGGCGCAGGTCTTTTTGAACAGCTTTTATGGGATCGGACCGAAGCGGCAGGAGCGCAGGAGCGTGGGTCGGCTTCGCAATGTTTCAAGGATGTCTTCCAGCGGATCGACGCGTTGGGGAATTGATGCGCCGGGGATAATGCGCAGGGGGTGATGCACCTGGGTAAATTTTAACGCAATGAAACGCTTTTCCGCGAATCTTGAAATTATCGGGATCAATCCTTTTGTACATCTGCCGGAAAAGGTTTTGGGCTTCATTTTCAAACAATCGGGGAAGGAGAAAGGTCCGATCCGGGTTCGGGGAACGATTAACGGAGATCCTTACCGGCAGACGTTGCTCCGGTATAAAGGCGCATGGAGGCTCTATGTCAATGGAATCATGCTAAAGAATTCGCCTAAGCGGATTGGAGAGAAGATCGTTGTAGAGATCGAATTCGATCCGGAGGATAAAAAAGTAGAACCGCATCCGAAGCTCGCGCAGGCTTTACAGAAAAATGGGAAGGCTTCGGCCGCCTGGGTCAGGCTTACGCCTTCCCGCCGCTGGGAGATTGTTCGGTATATCGGGTCCCTGAAGACAGCCGAAAGTATCGACAGAAATATTGCCCGGGCGATCAGTCATCTGGCCGGAGAGACGGGATTTCTCGGCAGATGGTGATCGAGAGATCCCTGTTGGGTGATGGGTGTAGAAATGACATTTAAAGTTGAAAATCGAGGATAATTTGTCAGTGGGCATGACAGAATGTAAGTTCGGCGCGCAGGGGCACCGATTGATAACCAATTCACTGTTTGAGAGCGGGCAAAATGGGTGGGTTTTTGCGGTATGTGCAGGAAAAGGGAGATTGGAATGGCAGAAACCTGGAACAAAAGGGAGCGGGAGCGGAAGAAGCGACAGGAAAAAAAGGAGAAGCTGGAAAAGAAGCAAGACCGAAAACAGAACAAAAGCCATCATGAGTGGACCGAGATGCTGGCTTATGTTGATGAAAATGGGAATTTATCTTCGACGCCAGCCGATCCCGATCGCCCGCCTCAGTAAATGAAATTTTTCGATTCACGACGCCCGCCGGAACGGCGGGCGTCGTGCTTTTAGTTGACCAGGATCTCGTCGAAAAAGATCCAGGCCTTCTGTCCCTTCCCGGGATGCCAATCGGGGATTTTAGCAACGGGGTCGGCAACGACCTTCAGACAGCGGACGGGTTGGGGCGGGAATTCTATGCGGTAATCGGTAAGGTAGGTGGGCATGGCTTTCCGAGCTACGGTGGAGTCAGGCTGAGCGGGGGTAAGGGTTCCGAGTCGCTTGAGGTGGTGTTCATCGGGTCCGCCCCAGACTTCCAAATGCGTCGGTGGAAAAATAAAAGACCCGATGTCGACGATGCTGGAGAAGCTGACATCGCGGATCGTGACAGCTTTTCGGTAATACAAAAGCGCTGAAAAGGAATTCTTGCGAAAACCCAGCCATTTGCCGCTTCCAAAGCCCAGATCCCCTTTGTCCGCATCGATGAGAACGTGCGGGGAGAATTTGAGATAATTGGAATCGATCGGCAGAAGGAGTCGAATGGAGTCCGGGGGATACCGTTGCAAATAAAAGGTTGCTGTTGTTGCATCGCTCGGGAGCCATCCCGGTTTGTAGGCTTTTGCCTGGAACCGGCCGCGGTCTTTTAGCAGGAAAGGAGCGCTGTATATCACGCCGCCGCTGTCGGGGTTGGTTCCGTCGAGCGTGTACCGGATCGTTGTTCCCGGTACAAAATGCCGCATGCGGATCGATATTCCGGTGTCACGGATGATGCGGGCGTCGGTCTCGAGACGGGGAGGGTTGAGTTTGATTCGGACGGTATCTCCATCAAAGCCGGTGATCACCGTCCAATCCTTTCTTCGGCCTTGCAGGGCGGTGATGGCGCTTGCGGGGATGCCGGTCTTCCATAAATAGAGTTTACGAAGCGAGGCAACGCCGGCCAGGAGATCGAGTTCGCCGGGTTGAATTCGGGTTCCCGAGAGGCTCAGACTTTGCAAATGGGGAAGCCTGGTCAACGTGGAAAGGCCGGCCCCGGTGATGCGGGTGAAATCGAGATTGAGCCGCCTGAGATTTTGGAATACCGCGATGTCGGGCAGGTCCTTGTCCGTCACCGGCATTTTGTCGAGATTCAGCGAAACGATCTGGTCCTTTATCGGTGAAAGTTCCCGCAGTTGTTTGGATTGAAAGGATGCAGCGCCATAGAAATCAACGGCGAGGGCGGGAGAGCCTTTTGCGAGGCGAGTGATTGTGCGATAGTTCGTATTGAGGTCGGATATCTTTTTGTCATCGGCGGGCGGGAAATCAAAGGTTTCGTTTCCGCTTGACTTGAGCAGCCTGGCCGCAATCGTCCGCAATGTATCGGCGGGGTCAAGGTCGATGATCTTTTTGGAAAACGGAGCGCCGTCCCTAATCCAGGCATAAAGGATGGCTGCCTCCCGGGGTGTAAGCTGTGTCTTATCGGAAGGAGGCATATGTTTACTGTCATCGGGCGGGAGGTGGATGCGGTTTAGCAGGAGACCCAGACTTTCCACGGACGTGTCCCAGGGTTTGCCATTATGGCCGCCGATGGAAAATCGAAGCGAGTCTTCCATGTTGAGACCTCCCTTGGAATTGGTTGAGGTATGGCACTCGATGCACCGGGCGTCAATGACCGGAAAGACGACGTCCCGGTAGACAAGCGCCTCTTCCAGCGGTGGGGTGGGGAGGGCGGATCTTAAAGGCGCCAGGACGTAACCGGCGCCGTGTGTCACGTCGCCGCCGAAATGCCCGGCGGTTATGACGACGGCAAGCGGGAGGATGGCCAGCCATTTCTGTCTGACCTTGCCGAGGATCACGCTGTCTCTGCCAAAATAGAGCAGCATCAGAATCAGCGAAGTCAGGGTCCCCAGCCACTTGTGCCATTGAATGGCGGAGCCTTCGTACGAGCCTTCGGCTGAGAGAAGCAGGCCGGCCAGCGCGGTAATGACGGCTGCAAAAGCAGACAAAAGCAGCAGCTGATCGGTGAAGAAGGGAGGTCTCAACCAGAGACTGATCGCATAGGCGACGATCAGCACGATTGGGAAATGGAGGATAGCGGGATGCAGCCTGCCTGCCACCTGCAGCCAGCGCGGAATGATCAGGTGATCGCCGAGGAGCACCAGGAACAGCAGCATCGCATTAAGTGCGATCAATGCCTGAAGCGGGGCGGGTTTCCATTTGATCATGGGCGCGTGGGATGGGGGTGTCACACCCGCCGGAGTTTATAGGGGTAGACTTTTCCCGATGACCATTGTGCGACGTAGAGGTTGTCGTCCCGGTCGATGCAAACGTCATGCGGGTGGACAAATATCTTTTCGGTTTGTCGCATGGGCTGGAGACGACCATCCTGATATTGGGGCTCACTGCCGCCGATGTTGCTGACGACCTTGTCGTCCTTGTTGAGGATTGTCACGAATCCCGTGCCCACCGCATTCAGATCGGGTGACCGAAGGACAGCAGCATAAAGATGATCGCCATGGATTACGGGCCGGCATACGCAGGCTCCGGGAAGGGGTAGCACGTCCAGCAACCGCCCTTCTTTGGTAAATCGTTTGAAGCAGTTGCGAGTACGGTCGGTGATCAGCAGGGATTGATCCGTTCGTCTTGTGTCCCAGCAGATACCATGGGCATTATCAAAATGGGTGTCGCCCTCCCCCCGGCCGCCAAAAAAGCTGATGAGTTTCCCGGTCTTATCGTAGTGCAGGATGTACTGCGCGCCGTAGCCGTCTGCAATAAAAATATCTCCGTTGGCGTCGATGGCGGTTTCGGTCGGCACGAATTCTTTGGTTTCCTTATAAATCCCGGCGTCAAGCGGGGCATCGATCGTCAACAGTACCTTGCCGTCCATGGTGGTCTTATAGACCTGGTGGCGCACGATGTCGGTAATGTATAGAAATTGGACTCCGTTCTCGTCGTGGAGCGTAAGGCCATGCGCGCCCGGGAAATCATGGCCCCAGCTATCCAGAAGCTGGCCGTTGGTATCGTAGATGAGCACGTTGTTGTGAGTTTCGTTGGTCAGGAGGAGGATCCTTCCCATTTTGTCCTGCACCATTTCATGACAGTCGTTGACCGGATAGCGCTGATTGTCGGCCTTGCTCCAGGCGGTATCCAGCGTATACAGCATGCCATTGTATCCATAGGCTTTTTGCCTGGGCCTCGTAAAAATATCCCTGGTGAAGACGATGCCGGTGAAGGCGAGGGACGAATTCCGGATAAATTTTCTGCGCTGCATAGCTGGAATCGTTTTTAGTTATGCGATCAGGCCGTCGATGACCTTGCCGGCTACGTCGGTCAGGCGGTACCGGCGCCCCTGGTGTTTAAATGTTAATTTCTCGTGGTCTAGGCCCATGAGTTTGAGAACGGTGGCGTGGAAGTCATGGACGTGGACAGGGTCCCTGGCAATGTTATAGCCGAAGTCGTCTGTTTCACCATAAACACCGGGTTGGATGCCGCCGCCGGCCATCCAGATGGTAAAGCACCTGGGGTGATGGTCACGGCCATAGTTATCCGGTGTAAGCGTGCCCTGGCAATAATTGGTCCGGCCAAATTCGCCGCCCCAGATAACAAGCGTCTCGTCCAGCAGTCCGCGTTGTTTGAGGTCGGTAACAAGGGCTGCCGAAGCCTGGTCGACGTCCCTGCACTGACCTTTTATTTCACCGGGCAGGTTGTTATGGCCGTCCCAGCCCTGATGGTACAACTGGACGAAACGGACCCCGCTCTCGGAGAGCTTTCTGGCAAGCAGGCAATTGGCGGCAAAAGTGCCGGGGACGAGGCAGTCGGGCCCGTACATTTTGAGGGTGTCCTCCGGTTCCTTGCTGATGTCGGTGATCTCGGGGACCGCGGTTTGCATCCGATAGGCCATTTCATATTGCTGGATCTTGGTACTGATCTCCGGGTCGCCAAATTCTTTATACGACTTCCGTATTGAGTGCAGCCAGTTCATCCAGCATCTTCCGTCTTTCGGCACGATTCATTCCATCCGGATCGGAGAGATAGAGAACGGGATTCTCGCCGTTGCTGAACTGGACGCCCTGGTGAATCGAGTCAAGAAAACCGTTGGACCAGAGTTTGGAGTAAACGCCCTGGCCGTTGCCCTTGCCCCTGGACAGAAGGACGCAAAATGCGGGAAGATTTTTGTTCTCGCTACCGAGACCGTAACTGAGCCAGGCACCCATACTGGGGCGGTTGCCCTGCTGGGCGCCGGTTTGCATGAAGGTGAGGGCCGGGTCATGGTTGATTGCTTCGGTCCACAGGCTCTTAACGAAGCAGATGTCATCCGCTGCTTTGGCGGTATACGGCAGCAACTCACTGATCCAGGCTCTTGCCTGTCCGTATTGACCGAATTGGAAGACGGTTCCGGCAAGGGGAAATTTCTTCTGGTCGGCGGTCATGCCCGTGAGACGCTGGCCGTTTCGGACAGAGGCGGGTAGATCCTCGCCCTGCATCTTATTGAGCAGGGGTTTATAGTCGAACAGGTCCAGTTGGGAGGGAGCCCCGTTCTGGAAAAGATAAATGATCCGTTTGGCGCGGGGCGCAAAATGCGGGAGACCCAATACCGTCGAACTCTTCTTCGCTCCGGGAAAAAAGATCGGGGATGAGGAGCGAGCCCAGGGCCATGCCGCCGATGCCAAATCCAAGCCCTTTCAGAAAACGGCGTCGGTTGAAGTGTAAATGACGGTCCAGCAGCTCTTTTTCCATGTGTTTGTTTTCAGGTCCTGGTGATGGTTTCCTCTAAGTTGTACAGGGTTTCGATGACGCGCATCAGCGCGGCGGTCCCGATGGGATCGACGCCGGTCGCCTGGGGATATTCGCCGACGGCAAGCGTCTTCTGCGCATTGCCGGGATTGCGCCTGAAATCGCTTACCTCTTCCCGGTAGTATTGGGCGAGGGTGGTCATTTCCCCGGCGGTTGGCTTCCGGCACAGAATCAGGCGAAACGCCTTTACGATCTTGTCGTTATCTGCAGCCGTTTCGGCTTCAAGGCGCTGGGCGAGTACCCGGGCGGCTTCGAGTACCGTGGGATCGTTGAGCATGGCCAGGGCTTGGAGGGGCGTATTGGTCCTCCCACGCCGGACTTCGCATTGGTCGCGGTTGCTGGCGTCGAACATCCCCATAACGGGCGGCGGTACGGTGAGTTTTATAAATGTATAGAGCCCTCTTCGATAAAGGGAGTCGTGATGATCCTGGAGATACGTCCTCAGCACTCCTCTTCCTGAAGTGGCGGATTCCCAGATACCTTCCGGCTGGTAGGGCTTTACGCTTGGCCCCCCGATGGTGGGGACGAGCAGTCCGCTGCTGGAGAGAACAAGGTCGCGGATAAATTCCGCGGGCAGGCGCGTACGCGGACCACGCGACAGGTAAGCGTTCTCGGGGTCCTTCTCGAATTTGAGCGCCGTGACTTTCACCGATTGACGATAGGCAGCGGACAGGACAACTTGTTTAACGAGCCGTTTTATATCCCAGCCGTGCTCCATGAAGTCGGCTGCCAGCCAGTCGAGCAGTTGTGGATCGGTTGGGAGGTCGCCCTGCATTCCGAAGTCCCCGGCGCTCTTGACGATACCGCGGCCAAAGAATTCCTGCCAGAGCTGGTTGACGAAAACCCTTGCGGTGAGGGGGTTGAGCGGGCTCACCGTCCATTTGGCGAGGCCGAGCCGGTTCCTGGGAAATTGGGTGGTGTCGTAGGGCATAACCGCTTTGAGGGCAGCGGGTTGTACGGGCAGCGTCGGCGCGTCATAACGGCCGCGGCGAAAGGACGTAGGTCGGGTCGCAGCGTATCACGTTCACCCATAACGGAAACGGTCATCGTGCCGGTATCCTTCTTGTTGATAAAGTTCATGGAAGCCCGTACATCCGAGTCGTTGATGGCGAGTATCGGCATCTTCGCCGGTTTGGAGACGCTGACATCGCCTTCATACCCGAGTTCTTTGGTGTTATTGAAGAAAGCAAGCAGGGAGTAGTAGTCTCTCTGGGGGAATGGATCGTATTTATGATCATGGCATTGGGCGCATTCGATGGTAACGCCGAGTATGCCTTTACCGTACGTGCGGGTCTTGTCGATGAGATATTCGACGCGATATTCTTCGGGGACCACACCCCCTTCCTCCGTGTATTTGTGGTTGCGGAAGAAAGCAGTGGCGAGAATCTGCTCCTTGCTCGCATTCGGGAGCATATCACCCGCGATCTGCCAGGTGAGGAATTGGCTATAGGGCATATTCTCGTTAAAAGCGTGGATGACCCAGTCACGCCAGGGCCATTGCGTTCGAATATTGTCATCCTGGTAGCCGTAGCTGTCGGCGTAGCGGGCTACATCCATCCAGTGCACCGCCATCTTCTCGCCATATTGAGGTGTCTGCAGCAGTTGATCGACTTGTCGTTCGTACGCGCCCGGAGTATTGTCGGCGAGGAAGGCATCCATCCGGTCGAGGGTAGGAGGAAGACCGGTGATATCGAGGCAAAGTCTTTTCAGGAGGCGTTCTTTATCCGCCTCTTCGTTGGGTGTCAGCTCGAGCTTTTCCAGTTTGGCGAGGACAAAGAAGTCGATTTCGTTGCGTGGCCACTTGGTATCGCCAATTTGCGGGAGGGGAGCCTTGACGGGCGGGGTAAAAGCCCAATGCCGTTCGAAATGGGCTCCCTGGCGGATCCAATTTTTGAAAAGGGTGATTTCCTGAGGCGTTAGCGCGCCAAGATGAGAGTCGGTAGGTGGCATCTGGTAACCGGCATCGGCGGAGGAGACGCGTCTGAGTAACTCGGACCTTTCAGGATGGCCGGGGACGATAGCGAATGCACCAACGGTGATCTTAAGCGGGGCGAGGGCGCTGTCGGGAATGTCGAGCCGCAAGTGGGCTTCCCGGTGGTTGGCATCGGGGCCGTGGCATTTGAAGCATTTGTCGGAAAGGATAGGACGGATGTCGAAGTTGAAGCTGACCTTTTCCGCGTTACCGGTGTCGTTTTGGTCGTGCAGGCAGGAGGCAAAAATCAGAATGGCTCCTGTGATCAGGATCGATATGGCAGCGATGCGACGGATGGCAGCAGATTTAGTCCAAAGGTAAGCTAAATCCCCGTGGTTTATTATCTTTAGTTCCATGAGAGGTCTAATGATGGAATATCAACTGACCCTCCCCACTATTCTGCGGAGGGCGGAAAACCTGTTTGGAAGGAAAGAAATTGTCACGCGGCTTCCGGACAGAAGTATTCACCGTTACACTTACCGGGACTTTGCCAACCGGGTAAAGCGGCTGGCTGTTGCGCTCCGGGGGCTGGGTGTCGAGTTGGGAGACCGGGTGGCCACACTCAGCTGGAATCACTACCAACACCTGGAGGCATATTTTGCTGTGCCGGGTATGGGTGCCGTCGTGCATCCGCTGAATCTGCGCCTGAGCCCGGATGATCTCGGCTATATCGTTCGTCATGCAGAGGATAAGGTAATTATCGTCGATCAAGTGCTACTGCCTTTGTTTGAAAAATTTAAATCCGCGCGGAGATTTTCCACGGTCATTGTTATCCGGCAGACGGAAGAGCAGCTTCCCGAAGGATACCTGAGTTATGAAGATGTCGTAGCCGGAGGCGATCCGGCGCTGTTCGAACCTTATGAAGGAGATGAGTATACGGCGGCGTTTATGTGTTATACTTCGGGGACGACCGGGAAGCCCAAAGGGATCGTGTACACGCACCGGTCGATCATGCTGCATACGATGACTTTCCTGCTGAGTTGCGCCGGACTTGGCATCGCCGAGCGGGATGTAGTGCTGCCGATCGTTCCCATGTTCCATGCTTGCGCATGGGGGTTTCCCTATTTGTGCGCTTTTGCGGGGGCGACGCAAGTTTTTCCCGGGCCGTACCTGGATGCGGAAAGCCTTTTACAACTTTTTGACGCCGAAAAAGTGACGGTGACCGGAGGCGTGCCCACCGTCATGCTGGGTGTCCTGAATAAATTGGATGCCGACCCGACGCGATATAAACTTTACCTGAGGACCATTCTTGTCGGGGGATCGGCGTTGCCGCGATTCCTGGTCAAGTCATTCGACGAGCGATATGGGATACAGGTGCTTCACTCGTGGGGGATGACCGAGATTTCGCCTGGCGGCGCTACTTGTGTAATGACCAGTCGCCTGGAAAAGGCCCCCAAAGAAGTGCAATACGACCGGGCGACAAAACAAGGACTTCCGGTGCCGTTTGTAGAGATCCGCGGAAGAAACGAGTTTGGGTTGATCCCGTGGGACGGCGCTACGATGGGGGAGCTGGAGGTTCGTGGTCCCTGGGTATGTGCTTCTTATTACCGGGATACTGAACCGGGAGGAAAATTTACCGTTGACGGCTGGCTGAGGACCGGGGACATTGTCAGCATCGGAGAAGACGGGTGTATCGAAATCAGGGATCGCAGCAAGGATGTCATTAAGTCCGGCGGCGAATGGATCAGCTCCATTGCGCTGGAAAATGCGTTGATGGCTCATCCTTCGGTACTGGAGGCTGCAGTGATCGCGGTACCGAACGAGAAATGGTGGGAGCGACCCTTCGCCTATATCGTACCGAAAGAGGGAAAAGTTGTACTGCCGGAGGAACTCCGCGAATTCCTGGCGGCGAAGTTCGCGAAATTCTGGGTCCCCGAAGGATATGAAGTCATCGAAGCGATACCCAAGACTTCGGTTGGAAAATTTCAGAAATCCACGCTTCGGGATAAATACCTGCGGGATCATCCGGGATCGGGGGACGAGGGCAGGACCGGTTGACCGGGACCGGATCGTCAATCGTTGATCGCCTGATAGACCAATGGTTTGAACTGTCTGTCGGCTGTAGTCACATGGGGTCCCCATATTTGCTCGTACAGTAAAACAAGCATGTCCTCTTTGGGGTCTACCCAGTAGGCGGTTGAAAATACGCCGCCCCAGCCATAACTGCCTGCCTGACTCGGTGTATATTTGCTTGCTTGTTCGGTTTCGATGGAAAAGGTGAGGCCCCATTTGTTCATGCCCGCTCCCTCCCCGATATTCACCGTCAGGTCGCCGATTTGATTCATGGTCATCATACGAATCGTGGTGCGGGACAAGAATCGAATGCCGTTGTATTCCCCTTCGTTGAGGAGCATCTGGAGAAAGACGGCGTAGTCATAAATGGTCGATGAAAGACCGCCGCCGCCGGAAAAGTAGGTAGTCTTGTTGAGTGGGAAATTCATATCCAGCGCACCGCCGAACGTTGAGGTTTGTTTCTTTATCCCCGTGGAATCTTCGACGAAGAAGTTGACAAGCCGCGCACCTTTTGATGCCGGGAGGTTGAAATAGGTGTCATGCATGCCAAGCGGTTGGAAGATACGTTTTGCAAAAAACTCTTCCAGCGTCATGCCGGACCAGATCTGTACCAGGTAGCCCAGGACGTCGGTATTCAGGCCATACATCCATTTATCACCGGGTTGGAAGAGAAGTGGCAGACTGCCCAGGCGGGTCATCGCATCTGAAAGGGATTGCACCTTGACGCCAACTCCGCCCGTGATTTCATTTTTTGCATAGATGGCGTTCGCCTCCGGGGTGCCGATGCCGGGATACCCGAGTCCTGAGGTATGGGTGAACAGGTCATGGATGGTGATCTGACGCCTGGCGGGGACGGTGGTATAGCTGGAGTGTCTTTCGGGTTAAAGGAGGCCAGGACGGTCGGATGGGCGAAGGTCGGGATGTATTTCGATACGGGGTCGTCGAAAGAATATTTTCCTTCTTCCCAGAGCATCAGGGCTGCGACGGTTGTGATGGCCTTGGTCTGGGAGGCGATCCGGAAGATGCCGTCTTTTGGCAGCTGCGCTTTTGTGTCGACGTCGTTGTATCCGTAGGCTTTGTAGAATATAACCTTACCATGGCGGGCGATGAGGGCTACGGAGCCGTTAATCCATTTGTGCTTTACCCAATTGCTCATACCGGTATCGAGACGGGCAAGGCGCGACGCGGAAAAACCGGCTTCTTCGGGTGCGCCGGCGGAAAGGATATGCGGGCTTTTCGGCTGAGTATAGGCATTGGCGATACAGGCAAAGAGCAGGAGAAGTGTAGTAATATAGCGAGCCATAGTTGTTCGTTCGGGTTTCATCAAATATAAAAAATTATTGGATATCTTTAGGTTTATCAATTTATTCCATGCGACTAAAAGATAAGATTGCTTTGATTACCGGGGGCGCAAATGGAATCGGCCTTGCTACCGCCGAGCGTTTCGTGAAGGAGGGTGCAAAAGTTATCCTGTGGGATGTATCCGACAAGGGGAATGCCGCGGCGGAGCGACTTAGAAGCGACGGACATGCCGCCGTTTTCAAGAAAGTATCGGTCACGGATGAGGGTGATGTTGTTGCGGCTGTGACTGAAGCAAAGGAACTTTACGGGCGCATCGATATCCTGATCAACAATGCCGGGATTACGCGGGACAGGACTTTGTTGAAAATGTCGAAGCAGGAATGGGACGATGTGATCGCGGTGAATCTGACCGGTGTGTTCAACTGTACGCAGGCGGTAGCTCCGATCATGAAGGAGCAAAATTACGGACGGATCGTATCGGCGTCTTCGAATGTGGCAATTCGCGGAAATTATGGGCAGACGAACTACGTAGCGACCAAGTCGGCGATTATCGGTATGACGAAAGTGTGGGCGATGGAATTGGGTCGGTATGGGATTACGGCCAACTGTATCGCACCGGGTTTTATCCAAACGGCGATGACGGACCTGATGCCGGAGGAGGTTCGAAAGCAGAGTCTTCCGTTGATCCCGCTGGGGAAATGGGGGGTACCGGAGGACATCGCGAACGGGTATCTGTATCTGGCGTCGGATGAGGCTTCGTTTGTCAGCGGGATCTGTCTGACGATCGATGGGGGTGCGGCGCGGTAACTGGCGGACGTCAGCTGTTAAGCGGGCTCGGTGAGGGCGTAAGGGTTCTGGCGGTCCGGAAGAACAGGATCATCGCGGCGACACCCACGACGATATTTATCGACATTGCCCATCGCAGGGATTCGGAGCCCAGGCTCGATTTCAATCCATCGCTGATCATTCCAACCATCCACGGCCCGAAACCCTGGCCAATCAGGTTCAGCACAAAAAATAAAATGGCGGAGGTGAGGGCGCGCATGGATGCGGGAACCAGGCTGTGCGCCACGGCGATCGACGGTCCCAGATACGAGCTTTGCAGGGCGGCAACGCAGCCAAAGCAGATCACAGAAACCAGGTTGTCCTGCAGAAATAAGGCTCCCGCGATAAAGAAAACGGAGAGGAGTACCGCATAGGCCGGAAGCTTCATGTACCACCGGATATCTTTTTTCCCATACCGGTCCGTCAGTGCGCCTCCGGCGAAGGAACCTATTGCACCGCCGATCCCAAGGGCCAGGCCCAGCGCCGCACCTCTTTGCCCCACCGACATGGCATGACTTCTCCCTAGGAAAGAGGCCGCCCAATTCATGAGACCATAAATGCAAAATACGTGGAGAGCGGTGGCCATGCAGAGACAAACAAAGGTCCTGCTGGCATATAAATGCTTTAGCACGCTGCTCAGGGAAGGGCGCTCGATTGTCTGTACAGCGTCCGGATCGGTTGCCCCCCGCCGGGGCTCTTTCACGGTGGCGTAAAACAAGAGCGCGAAAACGATCCCGGGTGAGCTGACGACAAAAAATGCGGTCCGCCAGCCGAAATGCTGACTGAGATGACCGCCGATTACGAATCCGATCAGGACTCCGATATAAATGCCGCTGGAATAAATTGCCAGCGCGGTGGACCGGGATTTCGGCGGGAAGTAATCGGAGATCATCGCATGCGCAGGGGGGCTGCCACCGGCTTCGCCGACGCCAACGCCAATGCGGGCCAGCAGCAACTGGATAAAATTGAGTGCCCTTCCGGTAAGCGCCGACATGATACTCCAAACGCCGAGCGAGACGGCGACGGTGGTACGGCGGGATGTCCGGTCTGCAAGACGAGCAATGGGCAGGCCAAGCGTGACATAAAAAATCACGAATGCAAAGCCGGAAAGCCAGCCGAGCAGGCTATCGGAGAGGTGAAGTTCTTTTTTGATTGATTCCTGAAGGATGACCAGCAGCTGCCGGTCGATGAAGTTGAAAACATAGACGACGGTCAGCATGAAAAGGACGTAGTTGCGATAGGCGGGGCGGGGGTTCATCAAGCAGTCAATTTACCTACAAAGTAGCGAAACTTGGCGGAAGGAAATTTGAACCAATGTCTTATCGGGTTGTTGAGGGGGAAAAGATCAATCATGAAATACAAACTATTGGGGAATACCGGCCTTAGGGTCTCGCAGCTTTGTCTGGGGACGATGACCTTTGGCGGGAAAGGTTGGGCGCAGTACATCGGCAAGTTGGACCAGCAGGCGGTGGATGCGATTGTCAAACGGTCGGTTGAGGCGGGCATCAATTTCATCGACACGGCCAATGTATATTCGGAGGGATGGTCGGAAGAACTGACGGGTCAGGCGATCAAAAACCTTGGCCTTAGCCGGCATCAGCTGGTCATTGCCACGAAGGTGAGGGGCCAGATGGGGCAGGGGCCCAACGACAGCGGGCTTACGCGCAATCATATTCTTTGGCAAGTAGAAGAAAGTTTGCGCCGGCTGGGGACGGACTATATTGATCTCTACCAGATACACAGCTATGATCCGTTGACCCCCTGGGAGGAGACGCTGTGGGTGTTGGATGACCTCGTCAAAAGCGGAAAGGTACGGTACATCGGTGCGAGCAATGTGACGGCATGGCAGCTGATGAAGGCGCTGGATATTTCCCGCTATACGCGGGTGGCTGGTTTCTGCAGCCTGCAGGCGTACTATACGATTGCGAGCAGGGATCTGGAGCGGGAGATCGTTCCATTGCTGATTGATCAGAAGGTGGGTCTTCTGGTCTGGAGTCCGCTGGCGGGCGGACTATTGAGCGGTAAGTATAAACGCGATGGGCAGGGTGCGGATGGGGCCAGGCGAAAGAATTTCGATTTTCCGCCAGTGGATAAGGATCGGGCTTTCCGCATCCTGGACGTGCTGCAGCCGATGGCGGAGGCCAGGCAGCGGTCAGTGGCGCAGCTGGCGTTGGCGTGGCTGCTGGTTCAGCCGGCTGTCAGCTCGGTGATCATCGGGGCGAACAAACTGGAGCAGTTGGAGGATAATCTGCGATCCGTGGAAGTGAGTTTTACCGAAGAAGAGTTGGGCAAGTTGGATGAGGTGAGCAAGCTGCCGCTGGAGTACCCTGGCTGGATGCTTGATTTTACGGGGTCTGACCGGCTGGAGCAATGGCCGCCCCCGGAGAGAAGGATGCCGGAGAATTCGTAAGTGATTACTCTTATATACGAAAGGGGGGTTTTATTTAAAAATTAGGGATATAACCTGATTTATAACCCATTTGGGCTAGTTCGACCGTTCGCGGAACAAACTATAATTAATGAAGACCGCGATCTTTTCCTACCAGAACGGAGATTGCCGCGCTCATCCGGGGAACGACGCGATTGAACCGTCGGCGATAAACCTGGTTATGGCGATGGGGGATAAGGCAATGATCGCTCCTGCCGGGTTTTATGCGCAGCTTCGGCGGGATTATCCGCGTGCAGAAATTGTGCTTTGCTCCACGGCCGGCGAGATATTCGGGGATGGGGTGCAGGATGGCTCGGCGTCGGTAACCGCCGTTGAATTTGAAAAGACGCAGGTTCGGTCGGCGGAGGTGAACATCGACGACTTTTCCGGATGCAGTTATGAAGCGGGAAAGTCACTTCTGGGCCAGCTGATGGCTTTTGACGATCTTTCTTACATCCTGGTTCTTTCCGACGGCAGCAGCGTCAATGGAAGTGAACTGGTAAGTGGGATCAACACTCAGGTTCAGGAGAAGGTCCTGGTGACCGGCGGTCTTGCGGGGGACGGGACGGCTTTTAAAAGCACATTAGTGGGTCTGAATGCACAGCCGGGTTATGGCCGGATCGTGGCGATCGGGTTGTATGGCCGGGAGCTGAAGATTTCGCATGGTTCGATGGGGGGGTGGGAATCTTTTGGGCCCGAACGGACGATCACCCGCAGTAAGAGCAACCAGCTTTTTATGATCGACGACGAATCCGCGCTCGATCTCTACAAAAAATATTTAGGGCCATATGCGGACGAGCTGCCGGGATCGGCGTTGCTTTTTCCGCTTCTCGTTCGCGTGTCGAACGAGGAAGAACCAGTAGTGCGGACGATCCTGTCGATTGACGAAGAGTTGAAGAGCATGATTTTTGCCGGCGATGTACCCGAAGGCGCGAGCGTACGGTTTATGAAAGCGAATTTCGACCGGCTCGTGGATGCGGCGAGTGCGGCTGCACACCAGGCGATAACCGGCGGGGTCTCCGGCGGCGGGGCATTGGGCGGGGAACCTTCGTTGTCGGTGCTGATCAGTTGTGTCGGCAGAAAGATCATCCTTGGGAACCGCGTTGCGGAAGAAGTGGAGGCGGTAAAGGATGTTTTCGGTGCAAAGACTCTCGTAACGGGTTTTTATTCCTATGGAGAGATCGCGCCGCATTCCTCCCGGGTCCAATGTCAGTTGCATAATCAGACGATGACAATTACCAATTTTTCCGAACGATAATTAAGGAAATGCCTTTTAATAAGCTACTCGACCGGCAGATCAAGAAACACCTGTCTCCTGAGTTGGCATCGGACGAGCGGCTGGTGCGTTTTCTGGAGGCAATCAGAGATTCTTACAAAGCTTTCGAAAAAGACAAGGCGCTGGCGGACCATGCCTTTCACCTCAACGAAGAAGAATACATCCGGATCAATAAAAAACTTCAGGCGGAAGTCGTCGGACGTCGACAGGCGATAAAAGTGTTGAAGGAAGCCATCTCCCGGCTGGATGGGCAAGGTACGTCGGGCAGTGCGGAGGAAGAAACGCTCAACGACACGCTGGCTCATCTCGAAGATCAGCTGGCCCGCAGGCAGAGAATGGAACAGGAGTTGATTGAAGCCCGGGAGCAGGCTGAACAGTTTGCGCTATCCAAAGACAATTTCCTTGCCAACATGAGCCATGAGATCCGCACTCCGATGAACGCGGTGCTTGGTATGGCGGGGCAGCTGGCGAAGACAAAGCTCGACGACCGGCAGCGTTTTTATCTCGATACGATCCACTCCGCCTCCGAGAGCCTGCTGGTCATCCTCAACGATATCCTGGACCTGACCAAAATAAGAGCAGGGAAGCTGGCGCTGGAGCGGATTGGATTCCAACCAACCGCAGTCCTGAAGAGGGCGCTGCAGGTCATGATGCACAGGGCAGAAGAGAAGGGATTGATCCTTCGGCTCGGATCGAGTGACCCCGGATTGGCAAGCGTTCTTATCGGCGACCCCTATCGGCTCAACCAGGTGCTTCTGAATTTACTCAGCAACGGAATTAAGTTCACTTCCAGGGGGAATGTGGAACTCTCCTGCAGCGTCGCAGTGGATGAGCCGTTTTCGCAAAAGCTCGCCATTGAGGTAACGGATACGGGGATGGGGATGGATGAAAGTTTTGTGCAGCATCTGTTTGACAAATTTACGCAGGAGTATGATTCAGTGACCCGCAAGTATGGCGGGACGGGGTTAGGCATGAGCATTTGCAAAGAGTTGATCGAGCTGATGGGCGGCGAAATATTCGTTGCGAGCAAGAAGGGGATCGGGACGACAATTTTATTGCTGCTCCAATTGGAAAAAGGGTCCGAAAGCGATCTCGCGAAAGGTGACGACAGACCGGTCGATACGGAAAGCCTGAAGGGTAAACGGGTGCTGGTGGTTGATGACAATGATATGAATCGGCTGGTGGCCACAACGATGCTTGGTAACTATAGTACGGTTATTTTTGAGGCGGCGGATGGACAGGAGGCGGTGGACTTCCTGCGGAGAGAGACCGTGGATATTGTCCTGTTGGATATCCAGATGCCGGTGATGAGCGGATTGGAAGCGGCCGAAGTGATCCGGCGGGAGATCAGCGCGACGGTCCCGATCGTTGCGCTTACGGCGAATGCGATTCGGGGAGAGAGTGAAAAATGTCTTGCGGCGGGGATGAACGATTATTTGGCGAAGCCATTCCCTGAAGGGGCGCTTATAAAAGTGATCTGCGAATGGGTGGGGGCGTCGGGCGGGGCGCCTGGCACGGAGGCGAAAGTGACCGCGGATAACGCGGCCGTAGCCGCGCCGCTCTATGGCTTTCAGCGGCTGGAGGAAATCAGTCAGGGGGATTTGGTATTCGTGAAGAAGATGGCACAGCTATTCGTGGATACGGTTCCCGCCGTTGTGAAGGAAATGCAAGCGGCGGCCGGGTTGGGCGATTTTCAGGTTGTCTATGCAAAAGCGCATTCACTGAAGCCTTCGCTGCATAATTTTGAGATTGACTGTTTAACCGGGGATGTGCTGGAACTGGAGCGGCTTGCGATGGCGAAGGGACCGGCCGGGAGGGTTAACGAACTGGCACAGCGGGTAGGAGATATAGTCGGTGAAGTGGTGGAGGGATTAAAGAAAGAGGTGGGGCGGGCATAGTCATTAAGTCTAATATTTACCGACCTCTCCTTTCACGGAACTGAAGATTTTTTGGGAATTGAAGCCGACTCCCTTTTTAAAGACCCAGACGATCTTTCTGATGTTTTGGATGTTTTGAGAAATATCCCCATCGATGACCACCAGGTCGGCAGTCTTACCGACTTCGATGGAGCCGATCTTTTTTTCCAGCCCAGCGCCTTCGCGCCGTTGTAGGTCGCGATGCGTATCGCCTCTATCGGGTTGAACCCGGCCTGTGTCAGCAGTTCGATGGACTGCTGTGAGCCATATCCCGCCAGGGTGGCGCCGTTGCCGGTAGGGTCGGTGCCTACGGTCAACAGACCGCCGGCATCCGAAAACATCTTTTCCATCTTGATTTCCTCCAGCATGGCTTTATTGCCGCCGGGGTTGCGCATTTTGTTGTAGACGTTCAGGAACATATTCCGGGTATCGGGCGACATCGCCTCCAGTACTTCGGGACGGATCGTTGTATCCAGGGTGGTCATGTTGTAGATTACGGCCAGGGTGGAGGTCAGGATCACTTTTTTATCGATGAGGAATCGGATCAGGTCTTTTACTTTCGGCGAATCCGCGGATGCGATGGGCGCCGCAAACAATGGGCAGGCATTCTCCTTTTTATTGGGAACAAAATCCGTGGAGGCGGAAAAGCCATGTTCCAACTGGTCAATGCCCATTTCCGCCGCCTCGCGGTAGGTGACGGCACATAAATGGCCCGTCACTTTCAGTCCTTTGGCGTGGGCCTCGTCTATTGCGGCCTTCAGCGTAGGCTTATCGATGAACATATATCCCTTGAATGAAGTGCAGCCCTGGCTGGCCCAGAAGTCGACAAAGGCCTTCGCCTCTGCGGGTCCGCTCAATTCATGCATCCCGGGGAAGATGCTGCCTTTTCCCTCCAGGTAGGGCGCGGTCACGTCCATTTCCGGTCCAAGGATCTTGCCCTGATCGATGTCCCGTTTGAGGTTCAGGTCGGAATAGGGCTCAACGCTTCCGGCTGTACGAATCGTCGTTGCGCCGCAGGCCAGGTATAGTTTTGGGAAAGTGTACGGCAATTGTTTGACATGTAAATAGGTGAAGTCGGCGGAATAGGCCGCATAGTACATGTGTTCGTGCAGTGAGGACGAAACCGGGCAACAGGGATTTGCCGGTAAGGTCGATGACGGTGCTGCCGGCAGGGGCGGGAAGTTTTTTGCTATCTCCTACCGCCGTTATTATCCCGTTGCGGACGATCACCGTTTGGTCTTCCAGCACCTTCAGCTGTTTGACATCGGCGAGCTTGCAATGGGTAAAGGCGATGACCGAAGAATCGTAATCGATGAATTTCTTTACCGACGGGGGAAAAAGAGGTTTGGGATATGGCCTGGAAACCGATGAGCAGGTAGAATCCGGCAAGAAGAATTTTTTTCATGTAGCGGTTGGTTTTGAGTGATAAAATTTTGCTTCCGCAGCTAATCGGTTGCAAATATATGCGCAGCCGATCGGCTTCCCAAATTTATTTTTAAGGAGTATAATTCAGCCGGGGCCGCCAAAAGGACGTTGGTGCTTTGCTGGCTGTCATTCATTGATTTTCCGCGTCATGATTTCCCGGGAGTCCTGAATTTACAAGAACTAAAACATTCAATAAATGAAAAAATTAAAACAAATCGCCCCGGTGATGTCGTTTGCATTCACCCTCCTGGCATGCACGATGGTCACGAACACCTATGCTCAGGACACTCAGAAACAGAAGGCGGTCAAAACCTATTATGCAAGCTATGAGAACAAAGACTGGAACACGCTGGCTGTTGTCCTTGCCAAGGACTTCACGTTCTCCAGCCCCGCGGGCGATAACCACATTTCTTTGGCAGCCTACCATGCAAAATGCTGGCCGACGTCCCAAATGACAAAAAAGGTGGCGTTGCTCAATATGATGGAGCAGGGCAATCAACTGTTTTTGCTGGTGGAGATTACAAGCACGGAGGGCAAGGTTGCGCGTAACGTCGACCTGTTTACCTTTGACAGCGCTGGTAAGATCAAGTCGCATGAATGCTTTTTTGGGCCCGGGATAGGGTATCCGCATAGTACGAATTGAATCGGGGAAATGCGTTGGAACGATTTTACGCAAAAAACTAAAAAAGCACCTAGAATCTTTCTCTAAGTGCTTGATTTTCTGTGACCCCGCAAGGATTCAAACCTTGAACCGCCTGATCCGTAGTCAGGTACTCTATTCAATTGAGCTACGGGGCCTGGAAATTTACCAATGGGCTGTGGCCCACCTGTTTAAGGGCTGCAAATATAGGATAAAAAACCGTTGGCGGGAAAAATATTTAACTTCGATCGGCGCGGCTGTCGATCGCGGTGCGCGTCGGTTTTTATGTCATTTATCAAATCATTTTCCATAAGAGCGGATAAGCAACATCCCTTCCCCTTCAACATCCCGGCGGTGCGGTTTGCAAAGGAGGTAGAATTGGGAGAGCAGGTGACGGTGTTTGTCGGCGACAATGGCTGCGGGAAGTCGACCCTGCTGGAGAGCATCGCTTTTTCCATCGATATTCCGCTCATCGGTGGGCGGATTGGCGGGGCTTCGCCGAGTTTCGAGGCCGCAAAGATTCTTAAGCCGTTCCTGGAGATCAACTGGAAAAGAGAAGTGCAGAAGGGTTTTTTCTTTCGTGCGGAGGATTTTAGCCAGTTCATCGACAAGGTGGACCGGGAAAGAGAGAAGATTGCTATGGAGCTCATCGATCTCAAAGGCAAGGTAGACGATTCGGTGATTGAGCAGATGCGGGAGAATATGAACTGGGCCGGGCATCGGATGCGCAGGGACTATGGGATGGATGTGCAGGCGTTGAGTCACGGTGAGGCATACCTAACGATCTTGCAAACGCGGATTCTGGATAAGGGCGTCTTTCTCCTCGATGAACCGGAAGCGGCGCTTTCTCCGTTAAAGCAATTGTCGCTGATCGCGTTTATTCTCGAGGTGCTGAAAAGTGGAAAGGCTCAGTTTATTTTGGCTACTCACTCCCCGATCCTGATGGGGATTCCGGATGCGGTCCTGTATGAGATAAAGGATGGGGGGATGGAGCGCGTCAATTATACAGACACCGATCATTATCGGATCACGAAACGGTTTCTTGTTGATCCCGAAAGTTACCTGAGACACTTGAGGTAGGGTGCGTTATTCTTCGTAGATCTTTCCGGCGATGTTCTCTACGAGTGTTTTGGGCAGGAGCCAGGCGAGGGTCGCACCGAGTTTGTTGACGAAGCCGGTGATGACTTCGGTTTTGCCGGCGAGCATGGCGCGGGTAGCGAGGTGGGCGACCGCTTCGGGTGTCATGTTGAGGCGTTCTGCTGCTTTTAGCCCTTTTGCGCCGACCTGCGCGCGGTTGGGGAAGTCGGTGTCGGTGGCGCCCGGGCAAACGCAGGTGACGGTCACGGACGTCTGGTGGAGTTCCTGGTGGAGGCCGCGGCTGAATTGCAGCACGAATGCTTTGGTGGCGGCGTACGTACTGAGACCGGGGACGGCCTGGTAGGCAGCAGAGCTTGCCACATTCAGGATGTAGGAGCGGGGCAGGGCGCGGAGGTCGGGGAGGAAGAGGCGGGTCAGCGCGACGAGCGTGGTCATATTGAGCGTCATCATGTTGACGTGCTCTTCGGCGGAATATTTTTCAAAGGGGCCGCTGAGGCCGTACCCTGCATTGTTGACGAGCGCCTGGACGACATATCCTTTGGCGCGACACCAGTCATACACATTCTGCGCGGCGTGTGCTGTGGAAAGATCGAGCGCGAGCCAGTCGGCTTTGACGGGAAATTGTGCGGTAATGCGGGCTACCTCCTGCTGCAGGAGTTCTTCAGAGCGGGCGACGAGCAGGACGTTGAATCCGCGGGCGGCCAGATTCGTTGCGATGGCTTTACCAATACCCTTACTTGCCCCCGTGACGAGTGCGTAGTCCATTGCGATCAATTCTGTACCCTGGAAGCAAGACGATGATAAAAGGGTGTCTTGCTATTGGCATCCTTCGGCATGTATTTGCCGGTAATAATGGGCACATACATCACCCGGCGACGGCTGGCTTCTCCATACATGCGGAGACTGCTGGGCGCGGTGCCAGATGCGGCCATCATGCACGGTCAGATCGCCGGCCTTGATATCAAAGCCGATCTCCCGGGCGTCCGGGTTATTGTCGATGAAGTATTTTTTGCCGAACAGGAGGCGAAGCATACCCTGCTTATGTGTTCCCGGCAATACCCGGAGACCGCCATTTTCAAACGGCGTATCGTCAAGGTGGATGCCAACATTGAGCATGGGCATGATCTTATGTCCCAGGAAGAGATCCCGCGGGCTGTCGGTGTGCCAGCCCATCTGTGTAAAGGAACTTTCGGGCATACGGACGTAATGATTCAGAATCAATCCATCTTTCTCGTTCTCGCTGATCCGGCCTTCGTATGGATAAAGCAGGCCCACCAATGCTTGGATGCGGGGATCCTGCAGCATGTCGTGGAGTGGCTCACTGTGAAGGGACAAGAAAGCACATGCGCTGGATCATCTTGTTGCCATCTTTGTCCTTCCCGAATTTCAAGGGAATGCCATTGATCTTTTCGCGGCCTTCTTCGAGCCATTGTTTTTCAATGCGGTTCAGCTCGCTGATGAATAATCGAACGATCTCCGAGCTCAAAAAGTTCCTGTATATGATCACGCCATACTTATCAAAAAAGCTATACTGTTCTTCCGTTACCTTATCGCCTAGTACAAAATCGGGGCATTCGAATTTTTTCATATTGTCTAGCTTTTTTTAAGAAAAGGACGGGTCATCCCTTTTCCGGTCAGCGGTCTTGAATATTGGGTTAATTGAATTTTAACAAATTGTGAAATCTTCATTAATCCCTCAAATATAGGAATTTAAGGTTTTCAGCGTTAATTTGCGTCGTTTTATCAATAAACATAAAACTAAATATACAAATTTGCCTTTTCACCGCGTCAGAGGCTTGTTATTTATCTATTTTCTTGGGCTAATCTGATGCTCGCATTTCCATATAACGGCAGGGCACAGGAGGACAGCCTGAAAACCGTGCCCGTCGATAAGCTAAAGTTACCCGTTCGGGTACCGGCAAATATACGGCATGTTCTGGTTCTGCCAATTATTGCGCGGTCTATCGAGACAGGGTGGTCTTTCGGCGGCGCGGGGGCCGCAACCTTTCGGGTCGGGATTCCGGATTCGTTGTCACGGACCTCTAACGCGGAAGGAGTAGTGCTTTATACGACCCGCCATCAGTTTGTCAGCGCTTTAAATGGTTCCATTTATTTCCCCGGTGAACGGTTCATTTTCAACGAGCAGCTGTCGTATAGTTCTTTTCCGGATGAATTCTGGGGGTTGGGAAAGAATGCACCTGACAGCAATGAAGAGGCTTACAGTTTCAAACAATACTACGCTTTTCTGCATCCGCAGCGATTGGTGGTTAGGAACTTTTTTGTGGGGGTTGTTTATCAATTTCAGCGGGTGTTTGATGTTAATATGATCCCGGGCGGTCTCTTTGACAAGCAGAATGTGGTGGGCAGGTATGGTTATCATATTTCGGGCATTGGGCTGAGTTTGACCTATGACACCCGGAACAATGCCTTCTCGCCCGATAAAGGAATGATGCTGCAGTTTTACTTCGATGAGTTTGCCCCGGTACTCGGCTCTAATTATTTGTATACCAGTTATGTCCTCGACATGAGGCGGTTCCTTCGAATCTACAAGGACCAGGTCCTGGCGCTGCAGGTGCTGGGCAATTTCAACGTGGGGGAGGTCCCATTGCGCAGTCTTGCTACGCTGGGCGGTTCGAGCGCCATGCGCGGTTATTATGCGGGACGGTTCCGGGATGAGAATGCGGGGATATTGCAGGCCGAGTATCGGGTTCCGATGTTCTGGCGCCTGGGGGCGGTTGGCTTTGCGGATATGGGGAATGTAGGGCCGGAGATCAGCGCGGTGCAATTTGCATCATTTCAAGTATTCTTATGGCGGCGGGTTGAGGGTGGCGCTGAATCAAAAGGAGAAATTGAACCTACGGCTGGATTATGGCATGGCGAAGGGCGGGTCGAACGGGTTCTATTTACAATTGGGGGAGGCTTTTTAGGCCCGGCCGGCGATCCGGCTCCCGATCAACCAGGAGACCCAGCCGAATAGAAAACCGCCAAGAATATCCAGGGTATAGTGGACGTGCTGAACCAGCAGCAGGAAGGCGACACCAAACGTTACGACCAGGGCGGCCCGCTTGTCGCCCCGGCCAGTCAGGCAGAAATATAGCAGGAACATCGTCGAAGTATGGCCCGAAAAAAAGAGGTCTTTTGTAATAAACCGGTCGTGGCCATAAAAGAAATTACTTAACGGATCCGCCAGTCCGATCAGACCCGCAGGAGGGTCCAGGGGTACGAGCGTGATCGTCAGGGTCCGGAAGGCGCTTAGCACCACAAACGACCAGATAAAAATCAGGAAAATCCGGGGATTCTGAACGGCCCGCATAGCAGTCCAGCTGGACAGGGCCCAGATCAGGATGAAGAGGGGAACGGAAATATTGTGCGGCGGAATCACCGCCAACAGGGGGTCATTGAGCACGATACCCTGACGTTGTTCAACCCAATGAAAAAAATGAGGAAAGATCGATAAAACAATGACAACCAGGACAATGCCTGAAATAAAACGCCTGCGGAAACCCGGAAGATTCCAGGCTACCTGCCATTCGTGCCTTATCGCAATGGAGCTGGGTTGTGGCATACAGTATTACCACAAATTTACGCTAATCGTCAATTAACGCAAATTTAATGGAGCGTTTTCGATGCGTTAATGTTGGGTTCCTAGTAGATCCATCTGACAAAGGCTTCCATAGCCGCATATTTGGTGAATCCCAGCTGGGCATAGAGGTTGGCTGTATTGGCGTTGCGGTCTTCGGCGCGCTGCCAGAATTCCCGGGCTATCGCTTCCCTGGAAGGGGACCATGTCTTTCTGAGACTGATGAATGAAGATGCCGTACCTTTTCTTCATGACCTGGTCGGGGCTCATGCGGGATGGCCATTTCGATTTCGCTGATGTCCCATTCCTGCCAGGCGCCTTTGTAGAGCCAGAGCCAGCATTCTTTCAGCCAGGTATCGCCGCGCAGCTTTGAGGCGGCGGAGGGATTCGAAGACGATATCGAGACAGACCTTATGCGTTCCATGCGGGTCGGCGAGATCGCCGGCGCAGTAGATCTGCTGGGGTTTGAGCTTTCGCAGGAGTTCGATGGTCAGCTCGACGTCGATCTCGCCCATGGGCTTTTTTTCGATGGTGCCCGTTTCATAGAAGGGCAGGTTCATGAAATGGATATTGTCATCGGGGAGGCCAACATAGCGGCAAGTGGCCTTGGCTTCGCATCGGCGGATCAGGCCCTTGATGCTCCGGATCTCGGGAGTGTCGATATCGCTGGGTTTCTTTGTCTTTAGATATCGGGTGGCCTGCTCGAGGATCTGCGAGGATTTTTTGCTGTCGATGCCGGACAGCACTTCGAAACCGACCGCAAAGTCGAGGAAGCGGGTCACGAATTCGTCGGTGACCGCGATGTTGCCGGAGGTTTGATAAGCGACGTGGACATCGTGCCCCTGGTCATGGAGCCGCATGAACGTACCGCCCATGGAGATGATATCGTCGTCGGGGTGCGGCGAGAAGATCAGGCAGCGTTTGGGAAAGGGTTCGGTGCGTTCGGGATGCGTGGGCAGGTTCGGCGCCGGGTTTTCCGCCGGGCCAGCCGGTGATGCTGTCCCGCAGGAGGTAGAATACCTGTAGATTGATCTCGTAGGCGTCGCCTTTTTCCACCAGCAGATCGGCCAGACCGTTCTCGTTATAGTCGCGGTTAGTTAGACTGAGGATGGGCTTCTCCAGCTTCAGGGCCATATTGACTACGGCTTTGCGCATGAGGGCAGGGGTCCAGGCGGTATCGCCGGTGAGCCAGGGGGATTTGAAGCGGGTGAGTTCGGATGCTGCCACATCGTCGAGATGACGAACGTGCAGTCATTGTGCTGCTGCAGCAGGGATGCGGGTATCTGTTCGGTGAGGTTTCCTTCGACTGCCTTCTGGACGACGGGCGCCTTGAGCTGGCCCCAGGCCATGAGGATGATACGGCGGGCCTTAGGATGGTTG
Organism: uncultured Chitinophagaceae bacterium; assembly: GCA_963846405.1. Taxonomy (GTDB): domain Bacteria; phylum Bacteroidota; class Bacteroidia; order Chitinophagales; family Chitinophagaceae; genus Puia. The sequence continues at coordinate 211,059 of CAWJVU010000007.1, forward strand.
CGATGCCCATGGTGATGGCCAGCCGGGGCACCTGGGAGATATTCTGGAAATCCTGGGAGTTGGCGAGCCGGGTGGAATTGGCCAGGGGCATGAGACGGGTGCGGGAGTAGATGCTGGAGCCGGGCTCGTTGAAGCCGATGTGGCCATTGTTGCCGATGCCGAGGATCTGGAGGTCGATGCCGCCGGATTTTTCGATGAGCTGTTCGTATTCAATGCAATGCTTGCTTGATGTCTTCCTTTTTCCACTGCCCGTTGGGAATATGGCAGTTGGCGGGGTCGATATCGACCTTTCCGAAGAGATGTTCCTTCATAAAGCGGTTATAGCTTTGTCGAGGCGTCATTTTCGATGGGGTAGTATTCGTCGAGGTTGAAGGTGATGACGTTCTTAAAGCTGAGGCCCTTCATCGCGGTGGAGCCGGACGAGCTCGGCGTAGAGCGATTTGGGTGAGGAGCCGGTAGCCAGGCCCAGAACGGTTTTCTGGCCTTTCGAATCCTTTTCACGGATTAGCGTGGCGATCTCCCGGCCGATAAAGCGCGAGCCTTCGTTCAACGAGCTGAAAATCTTTACCGGGATTTTTTCGAATGAGTCTACCATGCTCATAAGTCAACTTTTTTGGGATTGTGATAAAACCGCTTGGGCTAAAATCGTGGCGAAATTACAACGGTAGGTGTCAAAACGAAAAAAAATGTAACGCAGCCGGTGCGGGAAAATCCCGCAGGAAGGGAATGAAACCGGAAAAGGAGGATGGGCCTTCAGCACTTTGTTTCGGTTCTCGGCGTCGCGTTCACCGGCGATAAGTCTTTAATATTATATATTTCAACGACTTAAAAGACAAGCACGGTCGGGATTCGACTTTATTTTATCCGGAAGGCGACGGCGTGCTGGCCGACGATTTTGTTTTGGAGGGAAGAAGGAATGGTGATAACCATGTTCTTACCGTCTTCGTGCCATTTGAGTATGGTTTTTGTCCCGAGCAGGCTGACTTTGCTGTCTTTGACCGGGGTGAAGCGGTCGATGGTAATTTCTGGAGGGAGGATGACGTCCGGGTTTGCCGGGTCGCTCAAATAAAAGGCATAGGTATTCAGGCTGTCTTTGGATTGGGTCAGGCAAATATTGCGCGGACGCATAGGGGCGGATCGGGTGCGTGCTATAGATGGCTTCGCTGTTGATCGCCATCCATGCGCCGATTTCCTTCAGCCGGGCATAGGCCGTATCGTCCCAGTCGCCATCCGGGGAGGGGCCGATATTCAGCAGCAAGTTGCCGCCCCGGGAGACGATCCTGATGAGCAGTTGGACGATTTGCGTGGTGGATTTATAGTGATCGTGGGGAACATAGCTCCAGGAATTGCCCATCGTAATGCAGGATTCCCAGGGATCGTCGACGGGGTGGGCGGGTACGGTTTGTTCGGGGGTGCGGTAGTTCTCGAATTCACCGGGAACGCTGCGGTCGACGACGATCAGCCCGGGTTGGTGGCTGCGGGCCATGGCCGCGATGGCGGGCATGTCGACGTCCTGATCGTAGGGGATGCTCTTTTGCCAGTCCACGGCGGGATCGATCGTGCTTAACGGGCGGACCCAGCCGCCGTCCAGCCACAGAACGTCCATTTTGCCATAGCCCGTCATCAGCTCTTCGATCTGGTTGTAGGTATATTTTTTGAAGGCAGCCCAGTTGTCCGGATATTTGGCTGGATCATAGTTTACGTTGCGGTCTTTCGGTGGAAAATAAGGCCACCAATAGTCCGGAGAATGCCAATCGGGCTTTGAGAAATAGGCGCCGGTCATGAAGCCGTCGGCGCGGAAGGCGTCGAAGATCGCTTTGGCGACATTGGACTTCGGGTTCGTGCGAGAACGGGCAGTTCGGGGAGGTGATCTTATAGTCGGTCTGTTTGGTGTCGAACATACAGAAGCCGTCGTGATGTTTGGTGGTGAAGACAACATATTTCATTCCTGCGGCTTTGGCGGCGGCGGCCCATTTCGCGGGATCGAAATGGGTGGGGTTAAAGGTTGTTTGAAGATGCGTATAGGCCTGCACGTAGTCGTTGTAGTTGGCCGAGTAAGGTCCATGGCGTTGCGTCCAGCCTTCGTCTTCGGGGCAGATGCTCCAGCTTTCCACGATGCCCCACTGGCTGTAGGTGCCCCAGTGCATCAGCAGGCCGAACTTGTTGTCCTGCCATTGGCGCGAGCTTGGCTTGCACGAGGCTGTCGGCGGGTGGGATATAGACCGGGTAGGCGTTGACGCCCCAGAGAGCATAGCGTTTGAACTGAGCCGGGAGACGTTGTGTAAAGTCTTTCCAGTTGCGGGCTGGCCTTCGGGCTCCACAGGACTTCGGAGAGCGCGCTGAGGCGCGGGAAAAGCATATATTCAACCTTGCGGGGATTGCTCATGTATTCCGGTCCAGACGTTGGCCTGAGCGCCGAGCACATAATTGTTGCTTCGTCGGCAGCGAGTTCCTTGGGGATGGGCTCATAGGAGTAGACCTTGTTCGAGCGGAGGTAGCCGCCGATGGTGAGCGAGTCGTCGTTGCGCATCTGGGAGTGGTCGAAATAGACGTATTCGCCGGGGGTCATGATCACATTATGGTGTTGCTTCGCGGCTTCGATACCGCCTTTCTCGCCGCGCCAGCTCATGATCGTGGCGTTGGGGGCGATGCCGCCTTCGAGGATCTCATCCCAGCCGATGATCTGTTTCCCTTTGGAGTTGATGTATTTTTCGATCCGCTGAACAAAATACGATTGCAGGTCCTCTTCGTTGTGGAGGCCGAGGTCGTTGATGCGTTTTTGGCATTTGGGGCAGGTCTTCCAGCTGTCCTTCGGGCATTCGTCGCCGCCGATATGGATGTATTTGGCGGGGAAGAGGGCAATGACCTCATCGAGCACGTCGTCGAGGAATTGGAAAACGCTGTCGTTGCCGGCGCAAAAGACATCCTTGAAGACGCCGAAACCGTGCTGGACCTGATAGGGGCCGCCGGTACAGCCGAGCCAGGGATAGGCGGTGAGCGCGGCGGAGGAGTGGCCGGGCAGCTCGATCTCGGGGATGACGGTGATATAGCGGTCGGCGGCATATTTGACGACGTCTTTGATTTGGTCCTGTGTGTAATAGCCGCAATATTCGGTGCTGTCGTCGCCGATGCCGGGGTTATGACCGATGATGGTGCCGCTGCGGCAGGAGCCGACTTCGGTGAGCAGGGGATATTTTTTGATCTCGATGCGCCAGCCCTGGTCTTCGGTGAGGTGCCAGTGGAAATAATTCATTTTGTGCAGGGCGATAAAGTCGATATAGCGTTTGACGAAATCGACCGGGAAGAAGTGGCGGCCGCAGTCGAGGTGGAGGCCGCGCCAGGCGAAGCGGGGGTAGTCGTCGATGGTGACGCGCTGGAATGGCAGAAACCGTGCTGCGTTTGTCCGCGATCGGGCTCGTAGCCGGTCGGGGTGGCGGTGAAAGGGGATAAGTGGCAGGAGTTGGATCAGGGTCTGGATGCCGTAGAAGATGCCGGGGCTTGTGTGGCGGCAGTGATTTGAATGTCGGTTATTGGCTGCACTCGAGATGATAGCGGCCGTCCGGGAGAGGCTTGTCGTACTGCACCGTGTACGGGTAAGCGCGATGTAATTGTTGCCGGGGCTGTTGGCTGGTGACCTTCAAATGCAAGCCATAGAGTCTTTGAAGATAATCGTTAAAGAATTGGACGCTGGGCTTGTCGGAGGCATCCGCGATGATAACGGTGTTCGCGTTGAGAGTAAGTTGCTGGTTGCCATTGGGTGCTGACGGGCTCGGGGATGATGGCGACAGGTGGTGTTGTGCGCGCGATGTATTGCGCGGAAGCGAGGTAGCCGGCGGCGACAGCAGGGCCAGTATGAAAAGAAGTCGTGAGTGATTTCATGATCGAATTTACGTTATGGTTATGTTTACTGCATAACCGGCAGCGTGATCCCGGAGGGATGCGCCGCGTCGTGCCAGATGCGGATGGTCGCTTTTTGAAAATCGGATTCGCTGGCTGTCGGGATATTGACAAAGGTCTGTGGGTTGAGGTCGACGAGGGGGAACCAGCTGCTTTGCAGTTGGACCATGATGCGATGTCCTTTTTTAAAGAGTGTGCGATCTCGTTCATATTAAAAGCGATCTCCGCGGGCTGACCGGGAGTCAGCGGCTTCGGGTTTCTCATAGCTGTTGCGGAATTTGCAGCGGAAGACTTCGGCGCTGACGAGGCGTTGATAGCCGGGGTTGCTTGCCGGCTGTCCGGGAAGACGTCGATCAATTTGACGATAAGGTCGGCGTCGGTGCCGGTGGAGGAAAGCAAGATATCGGGTCTGAGCCGGCCGGTGACGGTGAGTCACTTGGTGAGCGGGTCGGTTTCGTAGGAGAGGACGTCGGGTCGCTGGGCGGCAAAGCGTTGGTCGGTGACGATGTATTGGTTGTCGCGGCCGACGTGGATGCCGTCGATATAGGGGACAGGATGGGCGGGGTCGCTGACGTATTCGTCGTAGGCAGCGGCAGGTGGTTGTGGGGTTGCGTCGCGATGATGCTCGCCGGGCCGTAGGTCGGCACCATTGCGTGCAGAGGAATTTAACGGGTTTTGCTTCTTGGCCGGCGGCCAGGTGTCGTAGGTCTTCCATTTGTTGGTGCCGGTCTCGAAGACATGGCTTCCGGCAGGGCGCCGCTGTCTTTGCCCAGCAGGTAGCGATCGTAGAATTTGGTTTCGATCTCGTGGATAGTAGTCATTGACATTCTGGCCGAAGTCGAGCATGCCGAATTTTGTCCAGCCGCCGCCGCCCCAGCCGCCGTGGGTCCAGGGGCCCATGATGAGGTGATTGTCGTTGTTGGCCGTTTGCTGTTCGATCGCTTCATAGGTCCGCAGGGAACCAAACATATCTTCGGCGTCGAACCAGCCGCCGACGAGAAGGGTAGCCGGACGGATGTGCTTCAGGTGCGGGCGGATATTGCGGGCCTCCCAGTACCCGGTGTAGGTGGAGCCGGCCATATATTCGTTCCAGATCTTGCCCTTGTTGTTAAAGTATTCGGGTTCGTTGGCATTCTTCAGCGGTCCGAGGTCGAGAAAGAATTGGTAGGCGTCACTGTATTCGACGTGGAAGAGATTGCCGCCATAGTTTTTTACCGGCGCGGGCCGCGGGATGTCAAAGAAATTGTCGAAGTCGAAATTGTCGAGCAGGAAGAACGCGCCGTTGTGGTTGGCGTCATCGCCGATGAATTCGTCGGTGACGGGCGCCTGGGGGGAGACGCATTTGATGGCGGGGTGGGCGTCGGGGAGCGAGGCGGAGGCATAGAACCCCGGGTAGGAGATGCCATAGATGCCGACGCGGCCGTTGTTGTTCTTTATATTTTTAGTAGCCAGTCGACGGTATCCCAGGTATCGGAGCTTTCATCGATCTGTTTTCCGGAAGCGTCGGGTTTCTTATTGGCGTTGTGCGGGTCTTTGCGGGCGGGCGTCATTTCCTGGAATTGTCCTTCGCTCATATAGCGGCCGCGGACGTCCTGGTAGACGAAGATATACAGCTCGTGCATCAGGGTGTGGTTGGGGCCGAGCGACCGGCGATAAATGGAATCGCCATAGGGCCCCGACCCGTAGGGGGTCCTTTCCATCAGAAAAGGATGGGGCTGGGTCTTATCTTTTGGGCGTATAGATGACCGTATAAAGCCGGATGCCGTCCCGCATGGGGATATAGACTTCCTGTTTGTCGTAGTTGTTTTTGACAAAATCGGCTTCGTTGTTGTTTCGTTGCTGGGCGGTGCGCGATCCCCGGCAGGAGCAGAAGAAGGATAAGGTAGTAAGTTATTCGCATAACGAAATTATTTTATGAACCGGCAAAATGATCTTCGAAGCATGGTCGCCGTCATGCCAGACGCGGATCGTCTCTCTGGTGAAATCACTGTCGTCGGCCGTATAGATATCCACAAATTTCTGCGGATTACGGTCCACGAGGGGGAACCAGGAGCTTTGGATCTGGATCATCAGCCGGTGCCCTTTTTTGAAAACGTGCGCGACATCGGGGATGGCCCATTTTACCTCTTCGATCTTGCCGGGTTTGAAAGGTACCGGTTTTTCGAAGCTTTCGCGGAACCGCCCGCGCATGATCTCGCCGTGGACAAGCATCTGGTAGCCGCCCATCGGATAGTCGGGCGCGTTATCATGGCTGCGAACGGGCATCGGGCCTTCCTTTGTCATAGTTGAAATCGTCGGGGAAGACGTCGATCACCTTCACGACAAAATCCGCATCGGTGCTGCTCAGGCTGACAAAAAGATCCGCGATTGACAGGCCCGGCGAGAGTCAGGTCTTCTGTAAGGACGGGGGTCTGGAAGGTCAGCACGTCGGTGCGGCGGGAGGCGAAGCGCTGGTCATCATCCATGTATTCGCGGGTGCGCCAGAAATGAACGTCCTCCGTATAGGGGACGGGGTGGGCCGGGTCGCTGATGTATTCGCGAGAAATTGTTCTTTTGCGTCGGGGCATTCCAGGTCAGGCTTCCATCCGGTTGCAAAAAGATCGGTTGGTCTTTTGTATCGGCGGGCGGCCACTGGTCGAACTGCCGCCACTCGTTTGCGCCGGTGAAGAAGATCGTGGCGTTTGGTGTGCCCGGGTTTTTCGCCTTCGCCTTTGAGGTAGTAATTAAAGAAAGGGATCTCAATGTTGTTTTGGTACCACCAGGAGGTATTCGAGCCCCATTGAACGTTGCCGAGGTGGGTACCGTCGTTGGAGGCCCACTCGCCGTGATACCATGGACCCATAACGATATGGCTGTTGGTGCTGGGGCTTTGTTCTTTCAGCGCCTTATAGACATGCCAGGCGCCATAGCAGTCTTCGGCGTCGTAGAGGCCGCCGACGACCAGCATAGCGGGTTTGATATCGTAAAGGGCTACGCGGGCATTGCGGGCCTGCCACCAGGCGTCGCAGATTGGGGTGATTATAGATATCTTTCCAGAAGGCGATGCTGTCGCCGGTGAGCTTGAGGATATTCTTCAGCGCGCCGGTTTCAAGGTACCATTTGTAGTTGTCGTGGGTATAATAGTCGAATCCGGACGGTCCGACCGTGGTGGGCTGGGGGCGGGGTTTGCCGAAGGAGGAATAAAATGACCAGCCGTCCATGACGTAAAAGGCGCCGTTGTGGTGGAAGTCGTCGCCCATGAACCAGTCGGTTACCGGCGCTTGCGGGCTGACGGCTTTCAGAGCGGGGTGAGCGCTGGCGGCGGCCATCGTGGAATAGAAGCCGGGGTAGGAGATGCCGAATATGCCGACGCGGCCGTTGTTGCCGGGAATGTTTTTGACCATCCAGTCGATGGCGTCATAGGTATCGCTGGCTTCGTCGACATCTTTGTTTGTCTTTTTATTTTTGTTGAACGGGCGGACATCTTCGAAGTTGCCTTCACTCATCCAGCGGCCGCGGACGTCCTGGGTAACCATGATATAGCCTTCGTGCAGATAATAACGCAGATAGCCGGCGTAAGAAGTTACGCCACTTATCCTTTCCGTAGGGAGCGCAGGAGTAGGGCGTTCGGGTCATCAGGATGGGATGTCGTTGTGTGGAGTCTTTTGGTGCATAGATGGTGGTGAAAAGTTTGACCCCGTCGCGCATCGGGATATAGGTCTCCGTCTTAAAATAATTATCGCGGATCCAGGCGCTGTCCTGGGCGGTGCCCTGGCTATACGTGAATTGGATGCTGATGGAAAAAAGCAGAAACAAAAGGAGCTTTCTCATGTGATTATCCGTTAATTTTAGTTCGGATAACCAATTTAGAGCAAAGTCGGCTAATCCCGACGGTTTTTTTTATGAAACAGGAGGAGCGGTTGATAGAGCGTTTTTACAGTGGCTTGCAGAAGCGGGACTGGAAGGCAATGTCGCAGGTATATCATCCCGAAATCTTCTTCTATGACCCCATATTTGGGAATCTGGAGGGACCGGAGGTGGCGAAGATGTGGGAGATGTTGCTAAGCGGGGCGGGCGAGTTGGATTTGCAGTTTGGAGACATAGCGGTGGATGAAGGATACGGATCCTGCCGTTGGACGGCGAACTATATCTTCTCGCTGACGGGGAGAAAAGTGGTAAACAAAGGAAAGGCGATGTTCCGGTTTGAGGATGGGAAGATCATCGAGCACCAGGACGTATGAGTTTCTGGCGTTGGAGCAGGCAGGCGTTGGGATGGAAGGGGTTGTTGTTCGGATGGACATCGGCGTTACAGGGGGCGGTGCGCAAGCGGGCGAGGCGGCGGTTGGAAAAATTTATGAAAAAGTAATATGATATGTTGAATAGACGATTTTTTTTGCAATCTTCTTTATTCGGTTCGCTGGGCTTGTTGACGGGTGCGGCGTGCGTCGGCTGTCGCCCGGTATAGTGACGGGCCAACCGGTGGTGATTTCGACCTGGGATACGGGGAGGGATGCGAATAAAGGGGCATGGGAGGTGTTAAGTAGGAATGGGTCCGCCGTAGATGCGGTTGAGGCGGGGGTCAAGGTGACGGAGTCGACGATCAATTGCTGCGTCGGGCTGGGGGCCAATCCGGACCGGGATGGTATGGTGACGTTGGATGCGTCGATCATGGATCATCAGTGGAATTGCGGTAGCGTGGGTGCGCTCGAGCGGATCAAGCATCCGATCTCGGTGGCCCGGCGGGTGATGGAGAAAACGCCGCATGTGATCCTGGTAGGTGCCGGGGCACAGCAGTTTGCCGTGGCGGAAGGATTTCCGCTGGAGCCACCGGTATTGTCGGATGATGCGAAGAAGGCGTATGAGCAATGGCTGAAAAAGTCGGAATACAAGCCGGTTATCAATATCGAGAACTCGAAGTCTTCCGGCGGGTCCGGGCCGGCGAATGGTTCCGGCGGGTCGGGGCCGGCAGCGCCGGCGAGGTTACCGAACGGGGAATGGAATCACGATACGATCGGAATGGTGGCAATGGATGCGGCGGGTAATCTGAGCGGCAGCGTTACGACGAGCGGGATGGGGTTCAAGATGCGGGGGCGGCTGGGTGACTCGCCGATCATCGGGGCGGGGTTGTTTGTCGACAACGAAGTCGGAGCGGTTACGTCTACGGGGCAGGGTGAGGATGTTATCCGGGTTTGCGGCAGTCATTCGGTGGTGGAAATGATGCGGCAGGGGATGGGCCGGAGGCAGGCTTGTAAGGCGACAGTGGAAAGGATCATCCGGATCAAGGGGAGAAGGCAAAGGATATCCAGGTGGCCTTTATCGCGATGAACAAGCAGGGTGAGACGGGTGGGTATGCGATCCAGAAGGGGTTCTCGTATGCGATCAGGAATGCTACCGAAGAGCGGATGGTAGAAGTAAAAAGCCATTACTGAACTGGGCGGAGCCCAGTTCGCACTTTTCGACCGATAGGAAGGAAAGTGCCGACATAAATGCTAATGAGACAAAAAATTATCTTGTGGAACAATTTTTTGTCGAAATTCAACAGATGCTGCTGGAGATATGTGCCTTTAATCTGTCCGCTGCGCTGGCGGCGCAGCGTGCGGGGGCCGACCGGATAGAGTTTTGCGCCGGTCCGGAGGAAGGGGGTGTTACGCCGTCGGCGGGGTTGATCCGAACGGCGAGGGAATTGCTTCAGATACCGCTTTATCCCATCATCAGGCCGCGGGAGGGCGATTTTTTTATTCGGATGAGGAGTTCACGGTCATGTTGCGGGATGTGGAGCTTTGTCGCGGACTTGGTTGTGACGGCGTGGTGATCGGGATGTTGCTGGCGGACGGCAGTGTCGACCGTTCGCGATGTGCCAGGCTGGTGGAGACGGCATATCCGATGGGCGTTACGTTTCATCGGGCGTTTGACCGGGCGGCGAATCCATTCGAGGCATTGGAGACGATCATCGGGATCGGGTGTGAGCGGATATTGACCTCGGGTCAGCGGCCGGTGGCGATGGAGGGTGCGGAACTGTTCGTCGAGCTGGTTCGGGAGGCGGATGAACGAATTGTCATCATGCCCGGGTCGGGGGTGCGGGCTGCCAATATCGCGGAGTTGGTCGCGAAGACGGGGGCGGTGGAGTTTCACACGTCGGCGCGGATGCGGCAGGCGAGCGCGATGGAATTTGTGAATGCCGGTATGCAGGAGGACCTATCGGTGGTGATGCCAAACGAGGTGGAAATCCGGGCGATCAGGGAAATTATTTCAGCTTCGTAATCTTTAGCATATTGGTCGGCAGGTGTTCGTCGATGGGAAGACTGCAGGTGTTTACCACGACGTCGCCGCTTTTGATGAAGGCTCTTTCCTGTAAAATTGCATGCTGGTCGTGGATGATGTCGTCCACGCTTTCTTCTTCGGAGTAGTGGAAGGCGCGTACGCCCCAGCTAAGGCTGAGCTGGTTGATCAGGCTTTTTTCCTTCGAGAATATATACAGCGGGCATTTGGGCCGGTAGCTGGAGAGGATGAAGGCGGTATAGCCCGACTGGGTCATGCCGATGAGGGCGTCGGCGTTGGCGTCTTTCGCCAGTTTACACGCGTTGTAGCAGATGGCGTCGCTGAGGAAGGAGGGCGAATGGGGCTGGGGCACCAGGTCTTCTTCGCGGTTATAATGATATTCTGTGCGTTCCACTTCAAGGATGATCTTGCGCATGGTCTCGACGACCAGTGCGGGATGCATGCCGGTGGCGGTCTCGGCGCTGAGCATGACGGCATCGGCGCCTTCGAGGACGGCGTTGGCGACGTCGGTGATTTCGCTGCGGTTCGGTTTCACCCGATCGATCATGCTTTCCATCATTTGCGTCGCGACGATAACGGGTTTGGCGCGGTGGATACATTTGCGAATGATCTCGCGCTGGGCCATCGGGATCTTTTTCGACGGGCAGCTCTACGCCGAGGTCGCCGCGGGCGACCATGACCGCGTCGGATTGGTTGACGATATTCCGCAGGTCTTCCATGGCGGAAGGCATTTCGATCTTGGCGATCACTTTTGCCTGGCTTTTCTTATCGGCCAGGCGTTTCTTGAGGTCGATGATATCTTCTGCTTTTCGGACAAAGGACAGGGCGACCCAGTCGAGTTTCTGCTCGATGATGAATTCCAGATCGATGATATCCTTTTCCGTCATGGACGGGAAGCGAGATATTCGTATCGGGGAGGTTGACGCCTTTTTTCGGCAGGAGAACTGCCGCCGTAGGTGACGGCTACTTTGATATCGCCCTCGGGGTCTACGCTGACGACGACGACTTCGAGTTTCCCGTCGTCGATGAGGATCTTGTTGCCGGGCTACGACGTCGTGATGGAGGTTGGGGTAGGAGACATAGATCTTTTCTTTGGTTCCGACCACTTTTTCGCGGGAGGTAAAGGTGAGGATATCGCCAGGAGCGATGGTGAGGCCGCCGTCCTTGATATCGCCGACGCGGAGTTTGGGGCCCTGGAGGTCGCCGAGGATGGAGATATTATAGGGTTCGGTGAGGTTGATATTCCGGATATGTTCGATGATCTTGGCCTTATCTTCATGGGTGCCGTGGGAGAAATTGAGCCGGAAAACGTTGACGCCGGCTTTTACGAGCTCCAGCAGTTTGTCATAGGTGTCACAGGCCGGTCCGACGGTGGCGACGATCTTGGTCTTATGGAAAGTATGCTGCAGGCCGGCTTGCTTGTCCATGCCGGCGTACAGGTATTTCGATAAATTTTTGCTCATTGATCCAGTGGGTTTTAGGATGCTAATATTTTTACGATTTTAAGCCAGTCTTCGCTGATCTTTTGTTTGGCCTTTACGGCTTTCTCGAGCGGCGTATAATGCATGCGGTTGTTGACGATACCAACCATAACGTTGTGCCGGCCTTCGAGCAGGCATTCCACGGCGGAATAGCCCATCCGGCTGGCGATGAGCCGGTCCATACAGGAGGGGGCGCCGCCGCGCTGGATATGGCCCAGGACGCAGACGCGGGTATCGACGGTGGGGACGCGTTCTTTAACGACTTTGGCGATGTCGTCGGCGCCGCCGAAATTATCTCCTTCGGCTACGACGATCAGGTTGACGAGTTTTTTGCGCCTTTCTTTTTCCAGCAGGGAGCTGATCAGTTCTTCGATATCCGTTTTCCGTTCGGGGATGAGGATATTCTCGGCGCCGGTGGCGATGCCGCTATGAAGGGCGATATAGCCGGCATCCCTGCCCATGACCTCGATAATAAAGAGGCGGTCGTGGGCGTCGGCGGTATCGCGGATCTTGTCGATCGCTTCAACGGCGGTATTGACGGCGGTATCAAAGCCGATGGTGAAGTCGGTTCCGGCGATATCCTTATCGATGGTACCGGGCAGGCCGATACAGGGGATATCGAATTCGGTGCTCAGCTTATGGGCGCCGCGAAAGGAGCCGTCACCGCCGATGATGACGAGGCCGTTGATACCGAGCTTTTTGAGGTTGGCGTAGGCTTTTTTGCGGCCTTCGTGTTCGAAGAATTCCTTGCAGCGGGCGGTCTTGAGGATGGTGCCGCCGCGTTGGATGATATTGGCCACGCTTCTGGAGTGCATAGGGATGATATCGTTCTCGATCATTCCGCTATAGCCGCGCATGATCCCAAATACCTCCATTCCATAATATATTCCGGTACGAACAACGGCACGGATGGCTGCATTCATTCCCGGGGCATCACCGCCGGAAGTGAGTACGCCAATTTTAGTGACTTTGTTTTCCATTTGATTGTCGAAAAATTTCTATCTTAATCCGATTTTCAAAAATCTATCCTCCGACTGGGCGAATCGAAGGCCCAAAAGTAAAGGATTTGCATTGAACCACAAACTACAAGAAGGGACGGGAATGCCGTGGATCCGTCATTAAAGGAGCCGGAGTATTAAAAAATATCTAATGGAATTTGGAAGGTGGGCCTTCCGAGAAAATTTTGATTTGCATAGACAAATCCGGGGGTATGCCGGAGGTCAACGCGGGTCGAGGTGGATCTCGGCCATCATACATCGCGCGCTGCCACCGCCATTGGTTTCAATATTGTCGAGGGGTGAGTGAAGGATACGGTTGAAGGCGGTGAGCTGCCCGATTTGGTCGGGGCTGAGGGAATCGAACGCCTGGGTAGACATGATGAGGAGGCGTTCGCCGGCGCGATTGTGGACCTGGAGCATATTGCCGGCGAATCGGTTCATCTGCGGCAGGGTAATCGGGATGAGTGTTTTGAGGGAGGACCGCACCGTGCCAATAAAATGTTCGCGTTCGGCGGGGTTTGGCAGGGAGTCGAGGCACGCGACGACGTAGCGGTCAGCGACGCACATCATCACATTGGTATGGTAGATGGCTTGGCCGTTGGAATCTACGGCGGTAAAGATCTCGGGGGTATAGCCGGTCTTCGCGCAGAAGTCGAGAAGGACGGTCTTGTCTGTGCGGGGTGAGAGACAGGCGTAGGCGATCTTGTTGTCGCGGTCGAGCACCATGCTGCCCGGTGCCTTCGAGAAGCGGCCTCCTGTTCATAGCGCGCTGAAGTCAAGGGTCAGGTCGATGCGGAACGTCTGGGCCAGCTCCCGGAGGACGGCGGCTTTCGTTCGAGGCGGCGATTCGCGGCGTACATCGGATAGAGGCAGATAAGGCCCTGGTCATGGAAGGAGATCCAGTTATTGGGGAAGATGGAGTCGGGTGTAAAGGGTTCGGGGGTATCGTCGATGACCGTGACATCGACATCGTTGTCGCGGAGGACGTTGACAAACTCGTCAAATTCCTGTTAGTGCCTGCTTTTGGGGTCGATCGGGCGGCGACTGGAAGGCGTTGTTGACAGCGGTTTCGGGATTGAAGCTGAAATTAACCGGCCGGATCATCAGGATATGAGAGGTGGTTTGCATAAGGGGTGGTTTAGAGTGCGATCGCGGTAATAGGGGCATGCTCATGCAATGGAATCCGCCGCGGGCGCGGGAAAGTTCAGCCGATGGCATCAGGATGAGCGTATTTTCGAGGTCATCGGGATTTCGCTCTCGCCTTTTTCCAGCCGGTTGATCAGGTCTTCTGCATGGATGACGGTAAAGCCGCCGGATTTGAAGGCTTCGACGGTCTTGTCGTTCCGGTCATAGCCGAGCACGACACCTTCTTTCAGCGCCAGCAGGTTGCAGGAATCGGTCCATTGCTCGCGGGCGTCAAAGGGGAATTCGTTATTGCCGGAATAGATGAATTTAACTTTTTCGGTGCATTCCAGGTCGTTCTTGCTGATATCGGTCAGCAGGTCTTCGAGGTTGTCGAAGTATTCGGGGCTGCCGGGGTCTTTCTTCCGGAACTGGATGATCTTTAGCTTGTCTTCTTTCTTATTGCTGTCGAGAATGCGCTGGATGTCATCTTCATCGTCGCGCCGGATCGCTTTGCTGGAAAAAGTGCCGAGGAGGATCCAGACATTGCGTTTGACCTGCGTAAAGATGGTATCGATATGCATATAGTCCCGCTTCCTGGGGATGCGGATGATCGTGATCTTTTTGACGACGTTCTTTTCGAACAGCATTTTGATGGCCTGGTGTGCGGCTTCGAGGGAAGTTCGTTCGCTGACCCCGATCAGGAGGTGGTCTTTGCTGATGACCATGACGTCGCCGCCTTCGAGCGTAACCTTGTGGTCATCGCCTTCCCGGGGAAGCAGGAAATGATGGTGGGTATCCGCCAGCTCGATGATCTTGTCCTGGTATTCCTCGAAAAGGGGGTGGTTGAAGAAGATGTATTTGGCCAGCAGGGCTTCGCGGGTCCGGGCTTTTTTGGCCGGCTTGTTCAGCAGGACGTATTGATTGATGACGATACCGATGTCGCGGGTAAAGATGAAATTGGGGATCGGTGCGAACAGCATGCGGTCGTGGGTCATGGAGCCGCTGATGAATGTTTTGGCCAGCTGGATGGGGTCGATCTGCAGGAGTTCCTTCTGGGTATCGTAGGAGCAGCCTTCGATGGCGCAGACGGAGGCGACGAGTTTCAGTCTGATCTCGTGGTGTTCGAGGATATCGGCGAGCAGCCATTGCAGTTCCACGACTTTGTCGGAGCGAAAGAACTGCTGGTTGCCCGGTTTATAAAAGGCGCGCCGGTTATCGGGGTGATCGATCTCGGCCAGTTGGCCGCGGATCTTATCCGGGTCAAGGAAATATAATAGAATTTTTGTATAGAAGTCGTATTCCTTCCGCCGGATGGTATCGAGGTGGACGATGTCTTCGAAACAGCCAGTCCTGCGCCTTGGAGGGGACTACCTTACCCAGGCCGCTGTCGGGGCTGTGGACCAGGACGCGGCGGAGTCGGCCGACCTCGGAGGAGACGGAAACGGCGACCTTTGTTTGATCAGGGTAATTCTTTACCATTTGCAAAAATACTTTTTTTGGGGTCGGGTGGGGGTGGGATCCCCGGCAGGAAGCGGGATAGGCTAAAAATTCGTAGGTTTGGAAAAAAAAGGGATGTTACCGATCACCGATGAAACGATCGATCTGGTCAACGACCGAATCCAGCAGATGGATGAGGCGCAGATCTGAAAGATATGGGATGAATTTGCCCGGGAGCAGCCGGCGCTGGTTGGCTATGTCCTGGGCGAGAGCCAGGAACTGCAGCAGCCGGATGCGCGGGAGGACGTGGCCTATGTGCTTACGGTCATCCTGTTGAGTTTCCGGGAGTGGGTCTCCGGGCTCTCGCCGATCTCGGAGAAGGAATTTGAGGCGCATTTAATGCGGAATACGAAGAGATGGAAGATATTTTCCAGGAGGGATATGACGAGACAAATGCGATGGCGGTGATCGATTCGTTCTGTCAGCCGCAGCTGTTGCAATTTGCCGCGGCGACCATCTATAGTGACGATGGCGAAGACGGGGAGGAAAGCAATTTTACCGAAGAAGAAGCCGGGTTATTCATCATTATCTTCAAGACGGCGATCGGGTTACTGCATGAAAAAGCGGAAGTACTTGGGAATTGAGCGCGAGGGAAATGGAGAAGACGTACATCCTTATTTCAGAAACTTTGCTGGAATGGGATGTTTTTGAAGGAATTCTATGGCCTTCTTGTCCTTCTTAGTAACATAAGGCGCCCTGGCATATTTCGCCAACTTTTCCGTGCTGCTCGCATCGGCAGCCCTTTTTTCAAGACCTTTTTTATTTTTCATAACAATACCAGTTAGCTATTCTTTGCAAAGATATATGGTCGCTGGAAAAAAACTACCAACTGTTAGTTTGCTGAACAACTTTTTCAGCTACTTTTGGGCAACCAAATCGGTCTGCCCATGCATTTTCAGCTTTCAGAAGAACATAAAATGATCCAAAAGGCGGCGCGGGATTTTGCGCGCAGCGAATGCCTGCCCGGAGTTATCGAGCGGGACGAGCATCAGAAGTTTCCGCGGGAGCAGGTGGAAAAGCTGGCGGACCTGGGTTTTATGGGGATGATGGTTGATCCGGCTTATGGCGGTGCGGGGATGGATACGGTCAGCTATGTGCTGGCGATGGAGGAGATCAGTAAGATCGACGCCAGCGTGAGCGTGTGCATGAGTGTCAACAACAGCCTGGTTTGCTGGGGGATCGATACCTATGGGACGCATGAGCAGAAACTCAACTATCTGACGCCGCTTGCCCAGGGCAGGAAGAACGGGGAACTGCATATCGGGGCTTTCCTGTTGAGCGAGCCCGAGGCGGGGAGTGATGCCACTTCGCAGCGCACGACGGCCATCGACAAAGGGGATCATTATGTGCTGAACGGGGTAAAGAATTGGATCACCAACGGGAATTCGGCATCGGTGTATGTGGTGATGGCGCAGACGGATGTCGAGCAAGGGCAGTCATGGGATCAATGCCTTTATCGTCGAAAAGAGCACGCCGGGGGTGGTGGTCGGCGCGAAGGAGAACAAGCTGGGTATCCGGGGCAGCGATACGCACAGCATCCTTTTCAACGATGTAAAGGTGCCGAAGGAAAATCGGATCGGGGAGGATGGATTCGGGTTCAAGTTCGCGATGAAGGTGTTGTCGGGGGGGCGGATCGGTATTGCGTCGCAGGCGTTGGGTATCGCCTCCGGGGCGTATGAGCTGGCGTTGAATTATTCCAAAGAACGCAAGGCCTTTGGAAAGGAGATCATGCAGCATCAGGCCATTCAGTTTAAGCTGGCGGACATGGCCACGCGGATCGAGGCGTCGCGGCTGCTGTGTTTGCGCGCTGCGTGGGAGAAGGACCAGCACATTGAATTCGGCCTCAGCTCTTCGATGGCGAAGGTATTTGCGTCAGAGACGGCCATGTGGGTGGCAACTGAAGCGGTTCAGATCCATGGCGGGTATGGCTATGTCAAAGAATACCATGTGGAAAGACTGATGCGGGATGCCAAGATCACTCAGATCTACGAAGGCACGAGTGAGGTCCAGCGGATCGTGATCAGCCGTGCGATTCTAAAGTAGCCGCTTTATGGCGTTCACCGTTGAGCTCCTTCCCGAAATTGTAGGTAAAATTGATCTTCAGCACCCTGGTCTCCGGCTTTGTGATGGCATCCTGGAAGAAGACGCCGCTTGAATAGGTCTGGATCCGGGACTGCTGGGTATTGAACACGTCCGACAGGCTGATCACCAGCGTGCCGGCATTGTTCTTCAGAAAGTCCCGTTTGATGGCGATATCCATGCCGCCGGCGGGGAGGGTCTTTCCCTGTGCTACCACATTTGCCGCATTGTAGTTGCCCGTCAGCTGGAAGGTATAGATCTTAAGGAGCTTCATGTCGGAATTGAGTTTGGCAAAGCCGCTGAAACCTGATGTTGAAAGCCCCTGCGACAGGTTATCGGCGTTGATGACCGTCTCGAAAAGGTTCAGGTTGACCGTGGCATTCCACCATTTCGTCACGGGTATCTTGGCGATGATCTCCGCCCCGTAGGTGTTGCTGTAATTTGCATTTTCAAACGTGCTGAGCAGGGTATCGCCGGAAAGCGGGATATTGTACGGCGTCATCGGGTTGAGCGTATTCTTCAGGTATAGCGTGCTGTTCAGCCCGACGGTTCCGAATTGCTGTGTTGTACCCCAGCTCCACCAGATTGGTGTTCTCCGGCCGGATATGCGGGTTGCCTTCCTGGGGATTCTGCGGGTTGGTATAATTTGTCAGAGGGGATATCTGCCACCATTGCGGCCGGTTGAGCCGCCGCGAATAGTTCAGGTGGAGTTCGCTGTTGTCGCCGATTTTCTCGGTCAGGAAGAGACTGGGGTAGATGCCGGTGGTATGAAAGTGGAAAGTGCTGTCGATGTCCAGCAGGTGACCGGTATAGTTATATTGTTCGAAGCGAAGGCCGGCCATGTAGCTGAATTTGCCCAATTGGTCGCTGAAGCTGCTATAGGCCGCATAGGTATTATCGTTGTAGCTGTAATTGTAGCTTGCAGCGGTGTCTTCGGCATACATCTGCGTGGCCGCGGAATAGTCCTGGAAATCGTTAAAGCTGTGATTGACATGCAGGGTAGCTTTTATCCCGCCTTCGATCTTCGCGTTTCCGTCATGTAAGGGGTCGACGAAGTCGGATTGCAGGGTAAGGCGATGCGCCTGGCCGATTCCCTGATATTGCTGTACATAAGGGCTGCCGAGGGCTGTTCCATTCTTGTCGAGATATTGCATCGAATAGTTCCCGTTGCCTGGTCCGTGATAGGTTTCCAGGGCGGCGCTGGCGGTCAACTTTTCATTTTCCTTTTTAAAAGCGTGCGTATAGTCGAAATTGGCATGGCCAAAAACGAAATTATCGCTCTCATATGAAGTCCGCGTGCTGGTGGAATCCGTCAGGCCGCCCGCGTCCATGTAGTTTGTGGTCTGGATACCGGTGGATGGGTGATGGCCGAAGCCGATATTGCCGGCAAGACTGAAGGTGTTCTGCGGGTCCATGAAAAAATCCAGGCCCGCGTTGACCCGTTGAAAAGGTCCGGTGGTCACGACATGGCCGCGCTGCAGCACCGAAGTATTTGAGCGAGAGGTCATTCAGCGTGGTGGTCGTATTGGAGACGGACCGGTGGCCATGGGCCATATAGTTGAGGGTGAAATTCCATTTGTTTTTGTACATATTCATGTTCAGGAAGCCGTAGGTCTCGTGGAGGGAATTCCATACGCCGGTGACGGAGCCGTTCATCCCGGGCTTGCGGTTTTTCTTCAGCACGATATTTACGATGCCATGATTGCCCTGGGCATCGTACCGGGCGGAAGGATTGGGCATGACTTCGATGCTCTGGATCTGATCGGCGGGGATCTGGTCCAGCGTAAGCTGGGTCTGTTTGCCATCCAGCAGGATGACCGGAGTTCCGTTGCGCAGGGTGACATTGCCTGCGGCGTCGACGTTCAGCGTAGGTACCTGGCGAAGGGCATCCTGCGCGGTGCCGCCTTTGCTTGCCAGGCTTTTGTCCACATCGAATATTTTCTTATCGATCTCGGTTTTCAGCACGCTTCTGGTTCCCACGACTGTTACTGCCTGCATTTGCGCGGGGACGGGTTTCAACCGGATGGTGCCGGCGTTAAAGGGCGTGCCGCCCTCATGACGACTGCCGTCAAAAGACTTTGAAAAGGACTGGTAACCAACGGCGCTGATGCGGAGGATATAGAGATCTTCCGGCAGGTCTTTCAGGGAGAAGCCCCCGTCGGCCCGGCTGATCACTTCGGAGACGACGGTAGAATCCGGATGCAGCAGAACGACCGTTGCGGAGGGGATCGGCTGACGGGTCTCGCCGTCGATAATCTTTCCGGTTAAGGTAGATTCGTCGGGGTGCGATCTGATCTGGGCGAGGGCACAGACCGGGCAAAAGGGACAACAAAGCATAGACAAAATGCCTTAAGGGGAAAATGGGATGTTTTCCGGCGAAAATCCTGCGAATTGTCATAAGCCTCATCGATGGCAAATTAATCCTAATTGCCGGGAGAGCAATCGAATCGGGTTACCGCTGGTGTAAATCCGTTTACGCCCCGGTATAAATCTGCTTGCGCGCCTAGCTGTTCGAATCGGCGTTTGCCTTATGCCGGTCGCCGTTGAGCTCCCTGCCAAAGGAATATGTAAAGTTGATCTTCAGGACGCGGGTCTCGGGCTTGGTGATGGCATCCTGGAAAAAGACACCGGGTGTATAGGTGTCGACGCGTGTCCGTTCGGTGTTGAAGACGTCCGACAGGCTGAGGACGACGGTGCCGGAGTGGTGTTGGAAAAAGTCCCTTCTGATGGCGAGGTCCATTCCGCCGGAAGGCAGCACTTTGCCTTGTGCGATATAATTCCCCGCGTTGTAGTTCCCCGTTACCTGGAAGGTATACGTATTGAGCAACTTCATATTGGAATTCAGCTTGGCGAACCAGCTGAATCCGGAATTGGAGAGCCCTTGCGAAAGGTTATCCGCATTGATATCGGTCTGGAAGAAGTTCAGGTTGGTTGTGGCATCCCACCATTTGGTGAGGGGTGTCCGCAGGATGAGTTCTGCGCCGTACGTATTGGTGTAGTTGGCATTCTCGTATGTGCTGAGCAAGGTATCCTTTGACAAGGGGATATTGTAAGCCGTCATCGGGTCCAGGGTGTTCTTCAGATACAACGTGGAATTGAAGCCGATGTTCCCGAACTGCGTATTGTAACCGAGCTCAAGCAGGTTGGTATTCTCGGGTCGGATATTCGGGTTGCCGGCTTGCGGATTCTGCGGGTTGCTGTAATTGATCTGAGGTGTGATCTGCCACCACTGGGGACGGTTAACACGGCGCGAAAAGTTGAGATGCAGCTCGCTGACGTCGTTGCTGCCGAGTTTCTCCGTCAGGAACATGCTGGGGTAAAGCCCGGTCATGTTATAGCCGAAGCCGCCGCCGGTGCTGTCAAGCAGGTGACCCGAGTATTGATATTGTTCAAAGCGCAGACCTGCCATATAGCTGAAGCGGTTACCCACATGCTGGGTGAAGCTGCTGTATGCGGCAAGCGTGCTGTTGCTGTAGCTGTAATTGTAGCTGGCATTGGTGTCCACGGTAGTACCCCTGGCCGAAATTGTCCTGGAAATCGTTGTAGCTGTGGTTGCTGTTGAATATCGTTTTGATCCCGGCGTCGAGCTTCATCTTTCCGTCCGAAAAGGGATCGGTGAAGTCGGACTGGAACGTCAGGGTTCGGGCGTGACCGTAGCCCTTGAACTGTTGCAGGTATGGGCTCCCCAATGCGCTGTCGGATTTACCCAGGTATTGCATGTTGTAGTTTCCGTTTCCGTTGCCATTGTACGATTCGAGTGCGGCGTCCGTCGGACCATTTTTCGTCTGACCTGTTGAAAATATGCGTGTAGTCGAAGGTTGCGTGGCTGAAAACAAAATTATTGTTGCTATAAGACGTGCGGGCGGCGCCGGAGTCGAGGCCGGCATGATCGTCGAAATAGTTGGTGTTCTGGGTACCGGTGGTCGGGTGGTGGCCAAAGCCGATGTTGCCGGAAAGGCTGAAGGTATTGTGTTTATCCATGTCGAAATCCACGCCTGTCCGGATCATCTGGAACGGGCCGGTTGTCACGGCATGGCCCAACTGGGTGGTGGTTGAATTGGTTGACAGGTCGCTGAGTGTTGTCTTTGTGTCGGAGACGGACCGGTGGCCATGGGCCATGTAGTTCAGCGTAAAATTCCAGCGGTGTTTGTATACGTTGAGGTTCGCGAAGCCATATGTCTCGTGAAGAGAGGTCCAGACGCCGGTAACCGAGCCATTTAGTCCTGGTTTGCGGTTCTTCTTCATGACGATATTGACGATGCCGTTGTTCCCCTGCGCGTCGTATTTTGCGGACGGGTTCGGCATGACCTCAATGCTTTCGATCTGATCGGCGGGGATCTGGTCCAGGGTCAGGGTCGTTTGTTTACCATCCAACAGGATGGTGGGTGTCCCGTTCCGAAGGCTGACGTTCCCTGACGCGTCGACTTGCAACGTCGGCACCTGGCGTAAGGCGTCCTGTGCGGTGCCCCCTTTGCTGGCGAGGCTTTGGTCTACGTTAAAAATTTTTTTGTCGACTTCGGTCCGGAAGACGGGCCGGGACCGGACGACTACTACGGCCTGCATTTGGGCGGCCGCGGCCGTGAGGTGGATGGCGCCGGTGTTGAAGGGGACGCCGGTATGGTGCCCGCCAGGTATATTACGGGAAAAGGGCTGGTAGCCGATGACACTGATACTGAGGATGTAAGGATCTTCCGGCAGGTTGGCCAGGGTGAAGGATCCGTCGGGCTTGCTCATGGTCCGCGCGGCGACCGTGGAGTCCTTGCGCAGAATGGTGATGGTAGCGGATGGGATGGGTTGTTTACCGTCGGTCACCCTGCCCGTGAGGACGGAGCCGCCGGGATGTTCGAGTGCGGCGGAGACGGGGTGAGGTCTGGTTTGTGCAAACGTTGACAGGGGAAAAAGGAACCCCAAAACGGCGGAGTAGATCACGTATTTCATGGGAGCAAAGTTACCGCTAAATGGTTTTAGCGCATGGTTTCACGATTACCACTCGTATAGGTATCTTCGCGCTGGACAATTTTCACATGATGATAACAATCGAAAATTATCAGGATTTCGTGGGTCGGCTGGGGGCGGGTGTCCGGCTCGTTGCGGTTTCCAAGACGAAACCGGCGGCGGATATCCTGGCGCTGTACGCGATGGGGCAGCGGGATTTCGGTGAGAATTATGTCCAGGAACTGGTGGACAAGGCCGGTCGGCTGCCGGCCGACATCCGGTGGCATTTTATCGGGCATTTGCAAACCAATAAGGTGAAGGCGGTTGTCCCTTTTGTTCACTTGATCCATGCGGTCGATAGTTTACGATTGCTAAAAGAGATCGACAAGCAGGCCGGGTTAAAAGGGGGAACTGTTGATGTGCTGCTGCAGGTACATATTGCCCGGGAAGAGACGAAGTTCGGGTTGGATGAGGTGGAGGTTGGCGAAATGATGGAGCAAGCGAATGGGATGAAAAATATTCGGGTGCGCGGGCTTATGGGAATGTCATCGAATACGGGCGATGTAGAGGTGGTGCGGGAAGAGTTTCGGGGATTAAAGGGGATGCTTGACCGCTATTTTCCGGGAGGCGGAATCCTCTCGATGGGCATGAGTGCGGATTATGAGATCGCGATCGAAGAAGGGAGCAATATGGTTAGAATCGGGAGCCTGCTGTTTGGTGATCGGGAGCAGAAGCGCTAAATTCGCGGCATGGAAGAGATCAAAAAAGAGGAAGAGAAGTCGCTTAATTTCCTGGAGGAGATCGTAGAGGAAGATTTGGCGAGCGCCAAGTACAAATCAATCCTGACGCGGTTTCCGCCGGAGCCGAATGGGTATCTGCATATCGGTCATTCCAAGTCGATCGTTCTGAATTTCGGTCTGGCGGCCAAATATGGCGGCAAGACAAACCTTCGGTTCGACGACACCAATCCGGTGACGGAGGATGTTGAATACGTGGATAGCATCAAGGAGGACATTCGGTGGCTCGGTTTTGTGTGGTCGAATGAATTTTATGCATCTGACTATTTTGAGCAGCTTTATCAATTTGCGGAAGACCTCATCCGGAAGGGGCTTGCGTATGTAGATGATAGTTCGGCGGAAAAGATTGCCGAGATGAAAGGTACGCCGACAATGGCCGGCAAGGATAGTCCGTACCGGATAAGGGCGGTGGAGGAGAATTTGCAATTGTTCCGGGAGATGCGGGCGGGTAAATATCGCGACGGCGAAAAGGTGCTTCGGGCGAAGGTGGACATGTCGGCCTCCAACATGCAGTTGCGGGACCCGATCATGTACCGGATTAAGCATGCATCCCATCATCGGACGGGGGATGCCTGGTGTATTTATCCGATGTATGATTTTGCGCACGGGCAAAGCGACTCGATCGAGAAGATCACGCATTCCATTTGCACGCTTGAGTTTGTCTCGCACCGGCCTTTGTATGACTGGTTTATTGAAAAGCTGGAAATATTTCCTTCTCATCAATACGAGTTTGCACGGCTAAACATGACTTACACGGTGATGAGCAAGCGAAAACTGCTTCAGTTGGTGAATGAAGGTCACGTAAGCGGCTGGGACGATCCCCGGATGCCCACGATCTCGGGACTTAGGCGAAGAGGGTATACGCCGGAGAGTATCCGGATGTTTGCGGAGCGGATCGGAGTACAAAAAAGGGACAACCTGATCGATGTGTCGCTGTTGGAGTTCTGTGTCCGGGAACATCTGAATAAAATAGCGCTGCGCCGGATGGTCGTATTCGATCCCCTGAAAGTGGTGTTGACCAACTACCCGGATCGGGAGGAGGTAGTTAAAAAGCGAGGACAATCCGGAAGATCCGGACACGACACATCGGGATATCCCCTTCAGTCGGGAGTTGTATATCGAGCGGGAGGATTTTATGGAGAACCCGCCGAAGAAATTTTTCCGGCTTTCCCCCGGACAGAAGGTGCGGCTAAAGAGCGCTTATATCATCCAATGCGACGAATTGGTCAAGGATGGGGCGGGTCATATCACGGAGTTGCGGTGCTCCTATTTGCCGGATAGCAAGAGCGGCGGAGCGCAGGCGAATGTGAAGGTACAGGCGACCATCCATTGGGTTAGTATCCCGCATGCAGTTACGGTAGAATTGAAACAATATGATCGTTTGTTCCGGGTAGAGGATCCGGCCAGCGAGGAGGGTGACTTTAAAGAATATATCAATCCGCACTCCCTGCAGGTCATTCGGGTGGCTTATGCGGAAGCGACGCTTCGGCTTGCGCGCTTTAATGAACATTACCAATTTCTGCGTAAGGGATATTTCTACCTGGATAAGGAAAGTTCCGAGGAGAAAATGGTCTTTAACCGGACTACGACATTGCGGGATAATTGGGTAAAAGAACAAAAAAAGTCGACCCTTTAAGAGAAAAGTAAGATCGACTTTTTCCATTATGAGATTTATCGGTTGCCCCGACCACCGCCGCCGCCGCCGCCCATGCGTTGCGGACGATTAGCCTGTTCCCAATCCTGATATTTCTTGTATAGATCGGCGCCGAGTACCGCCTGGATGCGGGCGTTTGCTGCGTCCATCATGGGTTTCATTGCAGCCATCCTGTCTTCGCGGCTCATTCCCTGGTTAGCCGGGTCCATAAACATGGCGCGGCGTTTTGTATTCAGATCCGCGGTGATGGCTTTCATGGAATCGGCCTGCACCTGGGTGAGGTTAAGGTCGGTCTTCATTTTAGCCAGGTAGGCTTCCTGCCGTTGACGCATGGCCGCCGTGTCTCCCCTCATACCACCTCCCTGCGCGAAGGCAGAAGAAGCAGTAAAGAGCGCTATGATGAGCGTAGCGCAACCGATCATTTTCTTACTGAGATTCATAGTTTATCATTTTAATGTTAGATGGAATACCAAATTTGTGCTAAAAACCTGTGCCATGCCGTGCTTTTACGCAGGCGGCAAACTTCATTTGAAGGGATCGGTCAATCGGTTCTTTTTTGGCGTGAATATTGTACTTTTTATCCTCTCCAGGCCCTCAACCGTTTCAAAAGTTCGGTTATTTTCAATTGTAAGTCATTATTTATCAGTATTAAGAGCAGTTATACCTAAATCGCTCCATCATGTGCTTATTGTCTGTTGGCCTGGAAACCCTGGGGTTGTTACTTCGCGTCTGGTTGTGGATTTCGGTGCCCATGGCGGTGATCATTTTGTGTGTGGGAACCTGGATGAATTATTTACGTACTGTCCGGTCAAAGGGTAGTCTCAGGCTGGCAGTCGAAGGTCCGGGGCGGGACGGGGAATTTTCGTCGGGGGTGGAAGGGCATCGGGCTGATGAATTGGGGAATGTCGAACGCGTCGATACCAGCGATCGGGAGGAGCTTACGGCGACCGGGAGGGAGACGATCTATCAGGGAATCCTTTGGATGAAGGAAAAATACGAACAATACCGGGAACAGGCGGATCTTCGGTATGAGCTTTTGCGGGAAGAGCTTGGCCGGTCGGAGCGTCGCTACCAGGAGCTGCTGGTGACAATGGAACAGAATCAAAACCAGGACTTGGGAACAGTGACGAATAGTCGACCCGAAACGGTTGTGAATGTGATGGTGGCTGAGGCGGGAGAGGTCGATGGGGAGGATAAAGCGATTCCTGAGGTGAAACAGGGGATTATTGAAGACCTGGAGACGCAGCTTCGATCGGAGCGGCTAAAAGTGGAGGAGCTTGTAAGAAAATTGCAGGCCAACAGTGAACTGATCCTGCGAATTTACAAGGAGCTGGAAAGTATTCCGGATTTGGGAAAATGATCGGAAAGATTTCTTCATAATTATTTGATTGTCAAGTGTAAATTATGTGGCAAGTCCTTTGTCCCTCCATGGGGATAATCCGTACATATGAAAAACTTCTTCTTATCTTTTCTATTTCTCTCTCTTACGATCTCTTCCCTTCACGCGCAATCTCAATTGACAAAGGTTGGGCCCGTCGCTTTTACCTCTATCCGCAGCGTTGTGGCGCAGGGCGGAGAATTGAGAATGCTGGTGCATGTTGTGGAGGCGGGCGCCTATCAACTTAACATTTATTCGATGGACGGGCAAATCGTCTACCAGGAAACGCTTCAGGTGGAGGCAGGCGAAGTGGAGCGCAAGATCCCCTTTAGCAGCCGGGTGCATGGAATATATGAAGTCAATCTCCGGGGGATCGGCGGGCAAAGTACGCGTCAACTTATTTGGTAATCGGGAGTATTAAAGAAGTTTCTTCGCTTCGAAGCTCAGCGCTTCGGATACTACATTCTGCAACGAAGCTTTGAGGATTTTGCACCAGCAAGTCAAGTAACTGACGGTTCAGGTCGTTCCCGGTAGCGACTTCGGGGAGGTAGGAGGCGATCTGGTTTACAATCAGCGTATTTTGGTCTTTATAATTTCGGACGGCGTCCCAGGCTTCAGCGCTGACAAAGATTTGCTGCGTGATATTGTGCTCGAATTCCTGGCGGATACTCAGGGTCAGGAGGGATTGCATTTCACGTGCACTCAGTCCGGGTTGGTGGACGCGCTGGATCAGGTTAGGGAGGGCGATACGGTCGGTGAGTAGAATCAGGCGTTCATATGCCTGGAGTTGTAGCTGGCGGCCGGGTATCGCCGGTAGGATCGGCGGGATGACCGACGGTGGCGTGGCCGCGGTCGGCAGCTTTTTTTCAGCCGCTTTCAGCTGGCGGCGTTGGCGAATGAGGAGCCAGACAACGATACCGGCGAGAAGTACGGCAAAAACAACTGCAGCAATTAACAAGTTGGATTCCATGCGAACAAAAATAGGGAATTATGATCGTTCCTCTTCTTTCTGGTGCCGCGTGTCTACCTTACGGTAAGAGAGGAAGAAGACCAGGGGAAAGATCTGCAGCGAGAATGCTGTGGCGCAGGTGAGGCCGCCGATGACCACTCTCGCCAGAGGCCGGGAGCTTTCGGAACCGATGCCTGTGGATAGTGCAGCGGGGAGCAGCCCGATGGTGGCCATGAGGGCCGTCATCAGCACCGGTCGGATGAGTTCGTTGACCCCTAGTTTGATCGAGGTATAAAGCGGGCTTTCGCTTTGGCGGATGTGATCCAGGTTACGTTTGAAGGCAGTGATGAGCAGGACGCCTTCGAGGATACAGATGCCGAACAGCGCGATGAAACCGATGCCGGCGGAGATGCTGAAGTTAGTTCCCGTGATCAGCAGCGCGAGGATGCCGCCAACCACGGCGAAGGGGACGTTGAGGAAGACCAGCCCGGCATCCTTGAGGTTGCCGAACATGACGAAGAGCAGGAGGAAGATCAGCAGAAGGCTGATAGGAACGACTTCCTGAAGGCGTTTGGTGGCCCGTTGCTGGTTCTCGAAATCGCCCTGCCAGACCATTGAATAACCCTTTTTGAGCGTGACTTTTGCATCGACCTTTTGTTGGGCTTCGGCGATGGTGCTGCCCATATCACGGCCGCGGACGGAGAATTTGATGGCGGAATAGCGACGGTTATCGTCGCGGAAGATCAGGCAGGCCCCTGTCTTCTGGGTTATCCTGGCGATCTCGCGAACCGGTACTTTGGAGCCGCTTGGTGTCGGGACCAGCAGATTGCCGATATCGTCTGCGGTTGCACGAAACTCTTCGGGAAAGCGGATGCGGATGTCGAATTTACGGTAGCCTTCATAAAGCTGGGTAACGGCCTTGCCACCGATGGCCATTTCGATCACCGCGTTGGCATCGGCGGTGGAGACGCCATAGAGCGCCATTTCATCCTGCTGGAGGTCGATATCCAGTTCGGGCTG
The DNA here is from genome assembly GCA_963846405.1 of uncultured Chitinophagaceae bacterium. Lineage (GTDB taxonomy): Bacteria > Bacteroidota > Bacteroidia > Chitinophagales > Chitinophagaceae > Puia. Next base: position 239,127 of record CAWJVU010000007.1, read on the forward strand.
GCCGATGTTGCGGATGACGCCCAGGTCCTCGATGCCATTGACGGATCTTGAGGATAGTATATACATTCTGGGATTCAGCTTCCATATAATCAAGCGAATCGCCGTAGATCTTCACGCAAATGGAACCTTTCACGCCCGAGACGGCTTCTTCGACGTTGTCCATGATCGGCTGGGAGAAATTGTAATCAACGCCGGGTATAATCGCTAGGGCCTTATTCATCGTGTCGATCAGCTCTTCCTTGCTGATCTTCGGTTTCCATTCTTCCTCGGGGTAGAGTGAGACTTCGAATTCGTTGTTATAAAATCCTGCGACGTCCGTTCCGTCGTCCGGCCGGCCGGTCTGGCACATGACACGGCGGACCTGGGGGAAGCGCATCATGATCTCCTGCATTTGCCGGGCCTTTGCCACGGAAGTATCCAGCGAGATGCTGTAGGGGAGGGTAGCCCGGACCCAAATGGAGCCTTCGTTGAGCTCCGGCAGGAATTCAGAACCCAGGAAGCGGAACGAATAAAGACCGGCAATTACGCCGATGATGGCAACGGCCAGGGACAGTCGCTTATGGCGGAAGACGAAGCGGAAACCGAACATAACGAACCCAGTCATCAAATGGACGATGGGGTTGCGCTTCTCCTTGATGTTCTTCTTCAGCAGGACGCTAACCAGCACGGGCACGAGTGTGAGCGTGAAGATCAGCGCGCCAAGGAGGGCGAATCCAAGCGTATAGGCCAGGGGGGAGAACATCTTGCCTTCTACCTTTTGGAAGGAGAAGATGGGCAGCAGGGCGGTGATGATAATGACCTTGGTAAAGAAAATGGCCTTTCCGAGCTCTGCCCCGCGCTGACGGATGATGCCCAGTTTGGACAGCTTGTTGAACTTCTCCATGCCCATCTCATGGGCGCGTTTGTCCAGTTGTACGAAAAGGCCTTCGACCATGACAACTGCGCCATCGATAATGATACCGAAGTCGATCGCTCCCAGCGATAGAAGGTTGGCAGACATTCCCATAAGATGCAGGCAGATAAACGCGAAAAGCAGCGACAACGGAATAATGATGGAAACGATGAGGGTGGTCCGCCAGTTGAACATGAACAGCGAAACGATGAGCGTAACCAGCAAAATGCCTTCGATGAGGTTATGAAGGACGGTATGGGTGGCGTAGTTGATCAAGTCTTCCCGGTTGTAGAACGGGACGAGCTTGGTATCCGGCGGGAAGGATACTGTTGTTAAGCCGTTCCACCTGGGCCTTGATCCCTTTGATAACCCGGTCCGGGTTCTCGCCCTTGCGCATCAGTACGATGCCTTCAACGGCGTCCGGGTTGTTCCGAAGCTGGCGGTAGCTACCGGTGTCGATGGCATCGGTGCGCGCCACTTCGCCGAGACGGGGCAGGTTGCTGATGCTGACATCGGCCACGTTCCTGACCAGCACGGGTGTGCCGTTGTTGACCTCGATGATGATATTCTTGATCTCGTTGATATCGTTGAGCAGGCCGATACCACGGACAACATAGGCCTGAGAGTTTTTCTTGATAATGTCGCCGCCGATATTGATGTTGCTTTTGCTGACGGCGTTGTAGACATCCAGCGGGGTGATGCCCAGGTTGGCCAGCATCATCGGGTTAACCTGGATCTCATAGGTCTTGACCATGCCCCCGAAGCTGACGACGTCGGCAACGCCGGGGATGGCGCGCAGCTCGCGGTCGACGACCCAGTCCTGGATCGTTTTGAGCTCACGTGGATCGCGGAAAGTGCTTGCCAGCGTGTAACGAAATACTTCACCGGTAGGGCCGGTTGGCGGCTGGACGTCGGGGTCGACATTGTCGGGGAGGTCGGCGTTGTGGATAAGGTTGTTGACTTGCTGCCGGGCATAGGTATCTTCAACGCCGTCTTCGAAGATCAGCTTGACGACGGAGAGACCGAAGATGGTGGTCGAGCGCAGGCTGGTCTTCCGCTGAACGGGGTTCATGGCCAGCTCGATCGGGATGGTGACGAATTTCTCCACCTCTTCGGCGCTGCGGCCCGGCCATTGGGAGATGATGGTGATCTCGGTGTTGGTGACGTCAGGGAAGGCCTCGATGGGCATGTCGCGGAATGTAATCACGCCGTAGACGACCAGCAGGAGGGTAGCGAAAAAAATGAAATACTTGTTTTTCAGGGAAAACGCGAGTAGTCCCTTGAGAAATCGATTCATATGGTCAGTTGGAGGTAGATGTTGGCGGAAAGTTAGCCACTCGTTAAGAGGTAACCAAATTAAAAGGGACGAGGGGGTGCGCCGGGATCGGCGGGGAGGGCAGAGGGAGTACACCTGGATCGGCGAGGGAGGGTCGAGCGGGCGACAAAGTTCGCGGATCAGTAATAGAAAGGATGGAAATCGAACCCATGGGGAGCGTTCCATTCGAGCGCGGGGGCGGGGGTCTTGATGAGGCGATTGAGCTCGAGGAGGGAGCCGGCGAGTGGAGAGAGGCCATCGATCCGGTAGAGGTCGGTATCGAAAGAGAAATAGAATTGGCGGTAGCGTTGGAAGGGTGGGACCGGGTGGCCGTCGATCTCGGCCGGGTTATCGCGGGCGCCGACCATTCCTTCGGCGCCATAGCCGACTGCGGCGTTAAGCCAGCGGGGGAAATTGGCGGAGGCGGGTAGGAAGCTGGCGATATTGAACGAAAGCCAATAGCTTTGGCCGTTATAGTCTTTCAGCATTTTTTCGGGCAGGTTGCTGCCCAGTTCGGCGGGATAATATTTCGGGAAGATGGTGCCATGGTACGAATATTTGAGGCTGATCCGCTGTTCGTGCCAGAGGAGCTGCTGGCCTTCGAAGAGCACACAGCCGGCGATATTGGCGAGCATATCGCCTTTGGAGAAACCCCATTTGGCGGAGTGGCCGTCCATGACCTCGATCATCGTCATGAACCCAAGGGCGGTCAGGGTGCCGATAAGCGCGGCGGTGCCGGGGCGGACGCCGCCCCAGCGCAGGAGGTTGTTCTGGTATGCGGCGATATTATAAGCGGTGGTGGCATGGCCGACCTTGTCGACATTGAGCCATTCGGCGTTGTCATTGAAGAAATGGAATTTGCTGTGTGGGAACTTCTTGTACCACAGGAATTGGAGACCGATAGTAGCAACGGTGCCGATGGCGGCTTCGGTGATGATGATGCCTTTGACACGGCCGGGGTTGTAGGTGGGGGAGGCTTTAAAGAATTCCTGGGCTTTCAGTGGCGGGGTTAGAGAAACGCAAAGTGCGCCGAGGGTGAGCGAAAGGCAATATTTTTTCAATTGCATGGCGGTGAAGGTATGGAAAAAATGGTAATTTGGCGGATGAGCGCGCATCACGCTCCCGTTGTTTTTGGAACGACGATAAGTAAAAATAAGCGAATCCTTCGCGAGGTAGATGAGACCTTGAAATAGCGAAGAGCGGGCCCCGGATGGGGCCCGCCAAGTTTATTCGATCGCGCCCCGATGTTTGGTATCGACGTTACGGTATGCCCAACCGAAGATCAGCGGAAACACCAGCAGCGAAAAGATCATTGCGCAGAGTATGCCGCCGATGACCACGCGGGCAAGCGGCCGGGAGCTTTCCGATCCGATGCCGTGGGAGACCGCCGCGGGGAACAGGCCGATCGCGGCCATCAGCGCGGTCATCATGACGGGTCGGATCCGGGACTTAACGCCCAGCTTTATCGCGGTATACAGGGTGTGGCTCTGGTTGTGCATATGTTCCAGGTTCTGCTTGAAAACGGTGATCAGCAGCACGCCGTCCTGGATACAGATGCCGAAAAGGGCGATGAAGCCAATGCCGGCGGAGATGCTGAAATTGGTTCCGGTGAGATGAAGGGCGGCGACGCCGCCGACGATGGCAAAGGGGACGTTGAGGAAGACCAGGCCGGCGTCCTTGAGATTGCCGAACATGACAAACAGCAACAGGAAGATGAGCAGGAGGCTGATGGGCACGACCTCGCGCAGACGTTTGGTGGCGCGTTGCTGGTTCTCGAAATCGCCCTGCCACACCATGGAATAACCTTTTTTGAGGTTGACGACGGCGTCCACCTTTTGCTGCGCTTCGGCGATGGTGCTGCCCATGTCGCGGCCGCGGACGGAGAATTTCAGAGCGGAATACCGTTCGTTGTCGTCGCGGAAGATAAGGCAGGGGCCCGTCTTCATCGTGATGGCCGCGATCTCCTTGATCGGCACTTTGGACCCGCTCAGGGTGGGGACCATCAGATTGCCGATATCATCTACGGATGCCCGGTATTCTTCGGGGAGGCGGATGCGGATATCGAAGGTCTTGATGCCTTCATAGAGAGTCGAGGCCGCTTTGCCGCCGATGGCCATTTCGATAACAGCGTTGGCGTCGGCCGTCGCTACGCCATACTGAGCCATTGTCTGCTGGTTGAGGTCGATATCCAGTTCGGGCTGGCCGATATTCTTGATGACGCCGAGGTCTTCGATGCCGCGAACGTTCTTAAGAATATTATATACATCCGTCACTTTTCCTTCCATATAGTCCAGCGAGTCGCCATAAACCTTTACGCAGATGGAGCCTTTTACTCCGGATACGGCTTCTTCGATGTTGTCGCTGATGGGCTGGGAGAAGTTCAGATCGACGCCGGGAATTACGCTTAGCTTACTGATTCATCGTATCGATCAGTTCATCTTTGGTGAGATGAGGCTTCCAGTCGTCTTCGGGATAAAGCAGCACGTCGAATTCGTTGTTGTAAAAGCCGGTGACGTCGGTGCCGTCGTCGGGGCGGCCGGTCTGCGAGGCGATGATCTTGACCTGGGGGAATGTCCATGACCATTTTGCGGACCTCGCGGGCAACTTTTACTGATTCGTCGAGGGAGGCGCTATAGGGCAATTGTGCCCGAAGCCAGATCGCGCCTTCGTCGAGCTCAGGAAGGAATTCGGTCCCCAGCAGGGTAAAGGCGTAGAATCCGACGCCGATGATGATAAAGGCGACGGTGACGGTCGTCTTTTTATGCTTCCAGTGGAACATGAATCCGCTGCACCATCATCCCGGTTAGGAAATGGACGAAGGGATTGTGTTTCTCGTGGACATTCTTTCGCAGCAGAACATTGATCAGCACCGGCACGAGGGTAAGTGTGGTGATCAGGGCGCCCAGCAGCGCGAAGCCGAGGGTATAGGCCAGGGGAGAGAAGAGCTTGCCTTCTACCTTCTGGAAGGCGAAGATGGGCATGAGGCCGGTGATGATGATCAGTTTGGCGAAAAAGATCGTTTTTCCGAACTGGGCGCCGTTCTTCTTGATCAGGCCCATTTTGGCCATCTTGTTGAATCGATCCATGCCAACATCCCGGGCCTGGTGGTCGAGGATGACAAAAAGCCCTTCCACCATGACCACGGCGCCGTCGATGATGATCCCAAAGTCTACCGCGCCCAGGGAGAGCAGGTTGGCGGACATGCCCATCAGGTGCAGGCAGATAAAGGCAAAAAGGAGGGACAACGGAATGATGATCGAGACGATCAGGGTCGTCCGCCAGTTGAACATGAAGAGGGAGACGAGCAGGGTGACCAGCAGGATGCCTTCCACGAGGTTATGGAGGACGGTATGGGTGGCGTAGTGGATCAGGTCTTCGCGGTCGTAGTAGGGGACGATCTTAGTGTCCTGCGGCAGGACCAGGGTGTTCAGTTTGTTGATCTTGGCCTTTACCGCCTGAACGACCTGGGTGGGGTTCTCGCCCTTCCGCATGACGACGATGGCTTCCACAACATCATCCTGGTCGACGATGACGCGATGGCCGGCGGAATCGACGGCATCGGCCCGGCCGACACGACCGAGACGGGGCACGTTGGAGATCGTGACGTTGGCAACGTCTTTCACCAGCACCGGGATATCGTTGTTGATCGTGACGATGATATTGTTGATCTCACCGATATCGTTGAGCAGACCGATTCCGCGGACGACATAGGCCTGGTTGTTGCGGACGATGAAGTCGCCGCCGATATTGATATTGCTCTTGCCGACGGCATTGAAAACGTCGAGGGGGGTGATGCCGAGGTTGGTCAGCTTCCCGGGGTCTACCTGGATCTCGTAGGTCTTGACCCTGCCGCCGAAGCTAACGATGTCGCCGACGCCCGGAACGGAGCGAAGCTGCCGGTCGATGACCCAGTCCTGCATGGTCTTCAGTTCGCGGTCGTCGCGGATACTGCTTTTCAGGGTATAGCGGAAGATCTCGCCGGTGGGACCGGTGGGCGGCTGGACCTGGGGTTGGATGTTCTCCGGCAGGGTGACGTTCTGTAGCAATGCATTCACCTGAGCGCGGGCGTCCTTGTCAACGACGCCGTCATCGAAGATCAGCTTTACATAGGAGAGGCCGAAGATGCTCGTAGACCGGAGGCTGATCTTTTGTTGAACAGGGTTCATGGCGATCTCGACGGGGATCGTGACGAACTTCTCTATTTCTTCCGCGCTGCGCCCGGGCCATTGGGTGATGATGCTGATCTCGGTATTGGTCACGTCCGGGAAAGCCTCGATGGGCATGTTGCGGAAGGTGATGATGCCGGTGATCAGCAACAGGCCGGTGCAGAAGAAGATGAAATACCGGTTCTTTAAGGAGAAGGCAATGATACTTCTCAGAAACTTGTTCATTTCCGGGTAGTTTTAATCGTTTAGGATGACGGGTCAGCTGTTGAGTGCATTATAGATCAGTATGGCCTGAGAAGAAATAATCTTTTCCCCCTGGGTGACGCCTGTTCGAATAAACGTCTTATCCCCTACGGTGCTGATCACCTGCACTGGGGTGATCGTAACTTCCGACGTGCTGTGGAATACCAATACAAAATTCTGGCTATGGTCGAAGATGACGGCGGAGGACGGAACGCTGAGGCATTCCTTGTTCTCTTTTTCCGTGACCGTGATGCTGGCGTACATTTCGGGCTTCAACAGGTAATCGGGGTTGGGCAGAACGACGCGGACCTTCATCACTTTACTGGTCGGGTCCAGGACATTCATGACCTTATCGATCTTGCCTTTGAAGACTTTGTCGGGGTAGGCGATGGTTGTCACATCGACATTTTCACCCTGATGGATGAGTGAAATATTGGATTCGTAGACATTTGCCTGGATCCAGACATTCTTCAGGTCGGAAATCGTAAACAGGCTGGTGCTGTTATCGCCGCGAATGGTCATGTTGTTGGTGGCGCCCTTTCTGCACGACAAAGCCGCTGATGGGAGCGCGGACCACGAATTCGCCCTGCGGTGTTGCCGCCGTTGATCTTGAGCACGCGGTTGACCCGGTCGAGCTCGGCTTTGGCCTGCTGAAGCTGGACGGCTGCGGCAAGGGTGTCGGGAACGGAAGCCAGGCCGCTTTTGAACATGTCGTTTGTTTTCTCGAGATTCTTTTCCGCGATGGCGAGGTTGGTTTGGGCATTGAGGAGGTCGCTGCTGTACTGCGCCATTTCCTGGCTCCGGACGACGGCGAGCGTTTGGCCGGCCGATACATTGTCTCCGAGCGCGACTTTGATGTCCGATACGATGCCGCTGACCAGTGAATATACGGGAATGACATTGTCATCGTTGGTGCCAACCTTTCCGGTCAGCGTCACGGCATTGACCAGCTGGGATGTTCCAACGGTATCTATCCTCAGGCTCTTCATCACCGTGTCGGGGATAACATATCCCTTGTCGGCCTCCGGCTTCTTTTCCGTATGTCTCACAGGAAGGGAAAGTGATTGCGCTGCCGATGAGCAGGAGAGCGAGGAGCTGGCTGCCGGTCTTAGAGATGTTTTGCATAATAATATCTGGATATTATGCCTGTTTAATTAAAGAAGTTTGTGCCCGTATAATAATTGATGTCTTCGAACGCGCTAACCCGGTTGAACAGGATGGTATTCAGCTGCACGGCATTCTGCTTATAGGAATCATAAAAGTCGAGGAAGTCCAGGATGCTGATGTTCCGTTTCTCGTAGTTCTTGATGCACTTCACCGGTCAGCCGTTCGAAATCGGCGGCAAATTTAGGGTCGATCGAGCGGTACAGACGTTCCTGGGCAAAGGCTTTTTGCAGGGAAGTCGCGACATTCTCGTCCACCGTAGCCTGGGTATAGCGTTGCGTGGCTTCCGTATTGGAGATAAGCGATTTTGCATTCTTGATATTACCCTGGTTCCGGTTGAAGACGGGAAGGTCGATAGAGAGCGCCGATGCCGTAATAGCCATAAAGGAAGCCGCCGGCCTCGTCATAGCCCAGCGAAAGGGTGAGGATCGGGTACGGCCAGCGCTTTCTGGTAATTGTAATTCAGCTGGTTGATCTTCGTATTGGTCCTGGCGATCTGCAGATCGGTGCGGTTGTGATAGGCGGAATCGATCAGGGTGGCAAGGGTGTATTGGCCGGGGTCCAGTTTGTTCAGGGTGATGGTGTCGACGACGGGGTCGATGAAGAAATTCGGTTTGGCCTGCAGGACCAGGCGGAGCTCGCTTTCCGTATCGTTGATCGAGTTGATCAGGTCGCTGTATTCAGCCTGGAAGCTATAGAGCTGTGCGCGGATGCGGACCACTTCTTTCTCGGAGATATAACCTTTGCCTTCCTCCTGGGCGAAAGCGTTTGCGATCTGGCTGAGCGCTTTGATCTCGGCATCATAGACTTTGGCGGATTGCCGCTGATAATAGATCTGGAAGAAATCGGTACGAAGGGTGTATTTGAGCGTGCGCAGGAGGTCGAAGAACTGGTATTGGGAAAGCTCTACATTGGCCTGGGCGAGCTTGACTGCCTTGTTGCGTTTGCCGGCGATGATGATCTCCTGGTCCAGTTGCAGGGTGGTTTCGTCATTGTTGCCGGTAGGGAAGAACTGGTGGAGCTGAGCGGAATAAAGGCCGTGCTGATGCTGAAATTCGGGTTAGGGTAGAGGCGGGCCTGGATGACGAGGGCCTGTTGTGCGTCGATGTTATAACGTTGAGCAAGCAGTTGAAAGTTACTGTCCAGAAACATCCGCTCGGCGTCGTTCAGGGTCAACCGAAGCGTATCCTGGCGGGGTTGGGGATTATCGGGATGAGACGACTGGGCCAGGGTCGAGATGGCGGTTAAGGTGGTTAAGATCAACGTAGAAGTCAAAGCCGGGAACCGAGCCATTACCAAATTTTTAGTGTGCAAAAGTATTATTTTTTAACGGGTCAAGCAAATGGCGGGCGCAATCGTGGGAATGCCTTTCGGTATTTACAAAGTTGGCGTATTAAAGCGGAAGCCAACACCGTGGATGGTCTCCAGGTTGACCTGTGGATCGGCTTTGAAATACTTTCTCAGCTTGGTGATGAATACGTCCATGCTCCGGCCGAGGAAATAGTCGTCTTTTCCCCAGACATTGAGCAGGACTTCTTCCCTTTTCAGGATGCGGTTGGAATGTTCGCAAAGGAATTTCAGCAGGTCGGCTTCTTTCTGTGTCAGGTTAAAGACTTCCTGGCCGATGGTCAGCTTCAGATCGGTATAGGAGAAGTTGAGTTGGCCGATGGTGAAGTTGACCGTCTTGTCGGAGTGCATTTTCTTTGTCCTTCTCAGGAATACCTCCATGCGCATCAGCAGTTCCTGCATGGAGAAGGGCTTGGTGATATAGTCGTCGGCGCCGCTCTGGAAACCCTTTGATCTTATCTTCTTCCATCGAACGGGCGGTGAGGAAGAGGATGGGGACCATATCGCTTTGCTGGCGGATCTTCTTGGCGACGGCAAAACCGTCCTTATTTGGCATCATGACATCGAGCAGGCAGATGCCGAATTCATTCTTGTCGAATTTGTCGATGGCGGACTGGCCATCGGGGCACAGTACTACGTCATACCCGGCGTCGACCAGGTTATCTTTGATGACGTAACCCAGGGAGAGGTCATCTTCTGCCAACAGCACTTTTATTTTGGGGACTTGTTGCATAGCGGATGATTAGTTATTAAGGGGTATAAATAATCTGAATTCGGTGCCGATACCCGGGAGGCTGTTGACCCGGATCTTACCCTTATGTGCATCGATGATTCGTTTGACAAAGTTAAGTCCAAGCCCGAATCCCTTGACGTTATGGATATCACCGGTGGGTACGCGATAGAATTTCTTAAAGATATTTTTCAGATATTGCTTTTCGATGCCGACGCCGTTATCTTTTACGGAAATATAGAAGTCGTCTTCGTCCTGTCCGGCCTGGACGACGATATGCGGGTCGGCCGAATATTTAAGGGCATTCTCGAGCAGGTTGACGAGGGCCAGTTCGAGGTGGGCCTTGTCGGCCTGAGACCCGTGCGGGGTCATCCATTTTGATCTCCACCCTGGCCTTTTTTTGATCGATGAGGGGCTGGACTTTGCTTAGTGCTTCTTCGATCAGCTGGTGGGCATCGATCTCTTCCTTTCGGATCGGGATGTCTTTGGTTTCGATGGATGCCGTACGGAGAAGGCGTTCCACCTGGTTCTGGAGATGTTCGGTCTGGTTCCGGATGATGGCTGCGTATCGTTCCAGCCGGTCGGGTTGGCGGGCAATGGAGTCCTGGGCCAGTACGTCGGCGGCGATCTTCATGACGGCCAGCGGGGTTTTGAACTCGTGGGTGAAATTATTGACAAAATCCTTTTGGATCTCCGCAAGGAATTTCTGCCGGTAGAAATAGAAAAGACTGGCTGCCAAGACCGATCAGTGCGATGAAAAGGATGACCGTGCTGACGATCCAGAAATCCATTTCTCCGAGGATATATTCGTGCCGGTGTGGGAAGTAGAGGACGATATTGTCGGAGCTGTTGTTGTAGACCGGGCAGTTCCCACGTCGCCGCTTGCGCGTTGGCATAACGGGAGGCCGGCGCCGGGATATAAGCGTCGTAGACATATTTCTTTTCCGTGCTGCTGTAGGCGCCCAGCTTGCAGTCGGTCAGGACGCCAAAATCGGCAAATTCGTCCTGGATATAGAAAATAAGGGAGTCTCTTATCGGGATGGTATCCGCCTTAAAAACGAAATAATCGAGGTCCTTACCCGGGGCATCGATGAGGGACTCGAGGTGGGTACCGGGAGCGTCGTTCATTTGCAGGTCTTCGAAAAGGCTGCGGATACTTTTGACGACGTTGATATGGAACTGCCGTTGTTCGAGGGAATAGACTTTTACCAGCCAGTACGAGCTGTACCGTCACGACGATGGCTGCCAACAAGGTGGCAGACAATACGATCCATTTCAAAGTAGTCGAACGCATCGGATGCAAAATTGCTCCTCTTAACGCTTGGGATGGCCAGGAATCTGGTTAAGTGCTGGTTAAGAGGATACTATAAAGATCGGTTTTTTTCGGGATCTGTAACGATCGCCGGGGAACAGAAAAGCGTAGCAGTCTGATTGATAGTAGGTTGCGATCGATTGGGGTCGGGAAGGAATCAGGCACTCCTTTTGCATATTTTATTCAAAATTTGCTAAAATGAAAAAAATCTTACTGGCTGGCCTCCTCTTCCTTTCCATGACGAGTTTTACCATTGCGCAGGACCACCATCCTGTTCATCATCCGGTGCATCATAGACCGGTCCATCATCACCATCCGGTCCATCACCCTGTCCATCACCCGGTGCACCATCCGGATCATCGCTAAAATTGTGGAAAATATTTTAAAAAAAGCCCGGGGCATGGCTCCGGGTTTTTTTTATGGTGTGCCAGGCATGTCTATCGGCTATAGGGTGAAAGTCACGAAGGCGCTTTACAGTAGGAAGCTTTAGCCAAGGGCAAGGGTGTCGTGGGCGACCACGAATCTGAAGGAAGCCGGCGGCAAACGTTCGAGCCTACGAACAGAAACTGCATAGGAGGCGGGGTAGTGTGGATGATGACGCCATAGAGCTCAAAAGTCCGATACTGTACGGGATACCACCCTGTAGATGCAGAGGCTGCATGAACGGAAAGCGGATAGACTTACCCTGGGAGGTCTGCCGACGAATCATCGTCAAGGAGCAGAAGTCAGCCGAGGCCATAGTAGGCAGGAAACGAGCCGTCTCCCGAAGCGAAAGGGTAAAGACGGAAGCCTCACGGACAAGCCGAAGGGCTGAATGTTGGAATGGCAAAGAAATTAGGAAGTCTGTAACGAAGCGGAGACAACTGAACCGCGTAAGAGAACTTTCGGAGTGAGCTGGAAGCCGGAAGCGGAAAGCCCCGAAAGGAAGTTGAGCCGAATTATGCGACGAATAAGGACAATGCCGGTGTAGACTTTTTTTTAGTAGTAGTATGCTGGAAGAAATACTTGATTATCGGAACATCACCAAAGCCTTGCAGCAGGTAACAAGCAACAAGGGAGCCGGAGGTGTGGACGGTATGCAGACAGCGGAACTCCACGAATGGCTGGAGGCCAACTGGAGGAAGCTGAAACAAAGTATTTTAGAAGGCAGGTATCTTCCCAGCCCTGTGCGAAGGGTAGAAATACCCAAGCCATCAGGAGGGACCAGGACGTTAGGCATCCCAACTGTCGTGGATCGGCTGATAGGCCAGGCGATCCATCAATGGCTAAGCGGACAGTACGACGCCGGGTTCTCGGAAAACAGCTACGGGTTCAGGGAAGGTCGCAACGCGCATCAGGCAGTGGAACAGGCGAAGAAGTATCTGGACGAAGGGAAGATATGGGTCGTGGAAATGGATCTGGATAAATTCTTCGACCGGGTGAACCATGACAAGCTAATGGGACTGCTGGCTAAACGGATAGCCGACAAGCGAACGCTAAAGTTGATCCGGAGCCATCTGAACAGCGGCATCATGGAAGGAGGGCTGGTAGGCCCCCGGACGGAAGGTACACCGCAAGGTAGTCCTCTGTCGCCCATCCTGAGTAATATCATGTTGGACGAACTGGACAGGGAACTGGAAGGAAGGGGTCATAGTTTTGTGCGCTACGCGGACGATCTAAGCCTGTATGTAGGAAGTGAAAAAGCTGCCCAACGGGTAAAGGAGAGTATCACTGAATACATAGAAAAGAAGCTGAAATTGCGGGTGAACCGGGAAAAGACACAGGTAAGCCAGGGGCAGCAAAGCAACCTGTTAGGGTTTTCCTTTTACCGCAGCAAGGGGCAATGGGAGGTGAGGATAGCCCCTAAAGCCCTGAGACGGATAAAGAGAAAATCCGGTCAAAGACGAAACGTAGTGATCCATCCAATGCCGGAGAGAAGATAAAGAAGTTGGAAGTGGTGATAGAAGGATGGGTCAATTATTTTCGGATAGCCCGGGCCAAGAGCGTGATGCGAGCCCTGGACGAAATGGTTCGCCACCGGATCAGGACGGGGATATGGAAACAGTGGAAGGGTCCATGGACGCGGATCAGGAACCTGCGAAAACTGGGTGCTAGTCAGCGTAATGCCGAACGATGGGGAAACAGCAGCTGGGGATGCTACCGGATGGGCAACCACCCGGCCACCAGCACAACGGTCACCAACGCAAGGCTCCAGCGGCTGGGATATGTGGGATTTTATAACTACTACCACTGGAAAACGGAATACCAAGGGAAACTATTCTGACAAACCGCCGTATACGGACCCGTACGTACGGTGGTGTGAGGGGACGGCGCAGGAAATAATCCTGCGCCTCCTACTCAATCCGTTGAGGAGTGTCCCCAGGTATTTAAGACTTGGCTGCTGCGGCTGCTGCCCGGGCGGCCTTCTCGGCCCCTGCGCCGGGCTTACCGGTTGCAAGGTAGGCATCGCCCAGAGGTTTGCCTTTGGCAAAATCCACCAGGAAGGGGGCAGCGACAAAAATCGAAGAGTAGGTACCGGTTATGACGCCGATCAGCATGGCGAATGCGAATCCCCGGGTGACCTCCCCGCCCACCAGGAAAAGGATAAGGACAGTGAGGAAGACGGTCAGGGAAGTCATGATCGTACGGGACAAGGTATCGTTGACTGATTTGTTGATGATCTCGCCATTGGTCGCATTCTTCATCAGATGGCTGTTCTCGCGGATCCGGTCGAATACGATCACGGTATCGTTCATGGAGAAGCCGATCACGGTCAGGACGGCTGCAATGAAGTGCTGGTCGATCTCCAGTGTGAAGGGTACTAAGTTGGCGGCGAAGGAGAACACGGCCAGGGTCACAAAAACGTCGTGGAGCAGGGAGATGATCGTACCCAGCGAATAGCGCCAGTCGCGGAAACGGACAAAGATATACAGGAAGATGATGATGAGCGCGAAGATGGTGGCCTTGACGGCGCCGGCCTTCGAGCTCTTCGGAGATGACGGGTTCAACTTTCTTGGTACCCGGCGAGGAATTTCGTGGTCACGAAATCGGCGTAGCTCGTATTCTGCGGCAAGGAAGCCGTTAATTCCGCTATAGAGGGCGGCGGAGCACGATGCTGTCGGTATTGCCGGCTCGCCTGGATCATGTAGTCGGTCGTGATCTCCAGCTGTTCGTTGCCGCCATAGATCTTGATCTCGGGCTCTGAACCGGGAAGGCTTTTGCCAGCGCCGCGGCGACCGTCGTCACCTGAGATCGGCCGGTGGAAGTTGACGATATAGCTGCGGCCGCCCTGGAATTCCACCCCTTTCTTGAAGCCATGGAAGAGGGAACTGACGCCCATGATGAGCACGACGACGGAGATCCCGTAGGCGATCGCGACGGTATTCGATGAACTTGAAGGCGGCGTGTTTGAAGATGCGGCGGGACAGCGCCGTGAAATATTGGAAGTGGCGGTTTTTATTGGTATAGAAGTCGGTGATGAGCCGGGAGATCAGGATACCGCAGAAAAGGGACAGGAGGATACCGAGGATCTGGGTGGTGGCAAAGCCGCGAACCGGCCCAAGACCGAAATAGAAGAGGATCAGCGCGGTCAGCAGGGTGGTGACGTGGGCGTCGAGTACGGGTGGCAGGGAGCGGCGATAGCCGTCCTTGACGGCCAGCGGATAGCTCTTGCCGCGGGTCAGCTCTTCCTTGATCCGTTCGAAGATGATGACGTTGGTGTCCACGGCCATCCCGATGGTCAGGACCAGACCGGCGATACCGGGGGCGGTCAGGGTGGCATGGAGGGCGCTCAAAACGCCGATGGTAAAGAGCAGGTTGAGGATCAGTGCGCTATTGGCTACCCAGCCGGCCGTGTTGTAATACACCAGCATCAGGGTGAAGATGACCAGGAAGGAGATGCCGAAGGCCATCATCCCGCCATTGACGGCGGCGCGGCCGAGGGTCGGGCCGACCACTTCGTCCGAAACGATCCGGGCGGGGGCTGACAGTTTACCGGAATTGAGGATATTGGCGAGGTCTGTTGCTTCCTGGACGGTCTGTTGGTTGTTGCGCCGCCCATCCTGATCTGCGAGGAGCCGCCGGTGATGGGCTCGTCGACGTAAGGCGCGGAATAAACGATATCGTCGAGGACGATAGCGATCGGCCGGTGGACGTTCTTTGGTGGTCATGTCGGCCCAGATCTTGGCACCCTGCTTGTTCATGGTCATTTGGACGATGACGGCGCCGGTGGTGGGATCGAAGTCATGGTCGGCATGTTCGATGGCATCCCCTTCGAGCCTGGCTTTTTCCGGTCCCGGGATGGTCTTGATCGCATAGAGTTCGAGCTGGGTGGATACTTTGCCGTTCTCATCGACAGGCGGCTTGCCCCAAAGGAACTTGAGGTCCTGGGGAAATTTGTTGCGCACGACCGGGAGGTTGAGATAGGTATTGACTCCTGGCGGTATCGCGGATGTTGGCGACGGCGATGGCAGAAGAATTGGTACAGCCTGACCGGTTCTGCGGGTCGACGATCGGATGCAGAACGGCGGAACAGGGCGTTCTGGTTGAGCGCGGACTTCGAGCCCGAGCTGTCCTTTTTACCCGTCGTATCGACTGCGGTCGGAGTTGGCAGTTGCGCCATTGAGATAATTCTGCAGCGCTTTATCGGCGTTGCCGAAATAACGTTGCAAGATCCTGGTCGGTGAGTAAATATACTTCCCAGAACTGGAGGTTGGCGGTGATTGGGAGGTAATTGCGGACGCGGTCGGGGTCGGTGGCGCCGGCAAGCTCGACGTTGATGATGGCGCGGTTCTGGTCGAGGCTGATGCTGGGCTGGGCGACGCCGAACTGGTTGATACGTTGGTTGATGACCTGGTAGGTCTGCTGCATGGCGGCATTGGCCTGGTCATGGAGATAGCTGACGACGGCGGCGTCGCTGGCGTCGTAGGTCAGCTTGTTGCGGTTGGTATTGGAGAAGAGCGGGGCGAGTTTGCCGCTGGGATTGATCTCTTTATAGGATTCGGCGAAAAGGTCGATCAGGTTGCCGTTGTTGGTCAGTTCTTTTTGTTGGGCCATGGCGATCGCCTTGAGCAGCTGCGGGTCGCGCGGATTGTTGGAGAGGTTCTTGATCAGTCCGTCCAGCGCGATATTGAGGGTCACGCTGATCCCGCCCTGAAGATCGAGGCCCAGCAGCAATTCGTCTTCCTTCGATTTCTGGTAAGTGGTTCCCCACCAGGTGATCTTTGTTTCGCCGGTGGCTTTGAGCAGACTATCCTTGAGACGATTGAACGCCTGGTCGAGCGTGTCCTGATAATAGGCCTCGGGCTTCTTTGTCGCCGGGATATTTCGGGCGGGCTTGACGGGATACAGCCGGTTGACCAGCTGTTTTGCTTTCGCCTCCATCGCCGATTCGTGGTTGTTGACGAACCAGGTAAAGGAAAGCTGGTACAGGGAGATGATGATCAATAAAGCAGCAAAAATACTTACCAGTGCTCTCATTGGAAGTTTCGTTTGTTTTTTGGAACGGCAAATATAGGTTTTTCCATCGTTTAGGCGGCTCAATTTTCCTACCTTAGCGCCCGAATTTTATCAAACTATGCAATTATCCTCCATTCTTAACCGGTTTAGTGAGCCCGAGACCCTGAAAATGGCCAAGCTTGGCCGCGAATTGAGAGCGAAAGGTATCGATGTGATCGATCTGAGCCTGGGTGAGCCCGATTTTGACACCCCCGAGCATATCAAGGCTGCTGCAAAAAAGGCGATTGACGACAACTGGAGCCACTATACCCCGGTGGCCGGCTATCCGGACTTGCGGGAGGCGGTCTGTGTCAAGTTCAGGCGGGACAATCAGCTGGAATATAAGCCGGAGAATATCGTCGTCTCGACGGGCGCCAAGCAAAGCCTGGCCAATGTGGTCCTTGCGCTGGTGGATGAAGGGGATGAGGTGATCATTCCGACCCCTTACTGGGTAACTTATTCCGAGCTGGTCAAGATCGCCCGCGGAAAGGTAGTGGAGGTGCATACGCCGCTGGAAAGCGGGTTTAAGATCACGCCTGGCGCAACTGGAGGCGGCGATTACGCCGAAGACAAAGGCCTTTTTGTTCTCTTCCCCCTGTAACCCATCCGGAGCGGTGTACAGCAAAGCCGAGCTGGCGGCGCTCGCCGCAGTATTCCGAAAGTATCCGGAGGTCTTTATCATTTCGGATGAAATATACGAATACATCAATTTCGTCGGCAAGAATGAAAGTATTGCGCAGTTCACCGATCTGAAGGACCGGGTGATCATCGTAAACGGGCTGAGTAAGGGGTTTGCGATGACCGGGTGGCGTCTGGGCTATATCGCCGCGCAGGTCGAGGTCGCCAGGGCTTGCGAGAAGCTGCAGGGGCAGTTCACCAGCGGGACGAACAGCATCGCGCAGAAATCGGCAGTGGTGGCGTTGACGGCCGATCTGGCGCCTTCGTAGCGATGGTGCAGCAATTTGCCGAGCGCAGGCAAGCGGACGCTGGAACTGGTGAAGGCGATACCGGGATTGCGGTGCTTTGAGCCGGAGGGGGCCTTTTATGTTTTCCCGGATGTGTCGGCCTATTTTGGTAAGTCGGATGGGTCGGTCACGATCCGGAATTCGGCGGACTTCAGCATGTACCTGTTGAATACGGCGCATGTTTCTTCGGTGATGGGGGATGCGTTCGGCGAGCCGAAATGTGTGCGGTTTTCGTTTGCCAATAGTCTGCCGAATATCGAGAAGGCGTGGGGAAGGATCAAGGAGGCGTTGGCGAAGCTGAAGTAATGGATCGGCCCTCTGCCCGGGCTAGGTGGCTGATCGTTGCAGGAGCTGTTGGTGAAGGGCGAGCACCTGGGGCAGGACGGCCTGCTGGCCATCGTTTTGGATGACGGCATCACAAAGCTGCATTTTGATTTCTTCGTCTGATCTGGTACCGCATGCGTTGCAGGACTTCTTCCCTGGTGAGGTGGTCGCGCTGCATGGTGCGTTGTATCCGCAGCGACAGCGGGGCGTAAACGCCAATGATGAAGTCCAGGTGTCCGGCGGAAGCGGTTTCGAAGATCAGGGCGGCTTCGCGGATGGCATAGGGAGCGTGGCCGGCCATCGACTGCATCCATCGTTCGCCGTCGCGGATGGTGGCAGGATGAACGAGGGAGTTCAGGGTTTCCAGTTTGGCCGGGTCGGAGAAGACCTGTGCGGCCATCCAGGGCCGGTTGAGTAAGCCGGTTTGGCGGATGTAGGCTTCGGGGCCGAAGCGGGCGATGATGCTGGCGCGCAGACCGGGGTCTTCATTCATAAGGCGTTTGGCTTCCTGATCGGCGTAGGATACCGGGATACCCAGCACTTCAAAAATCTGTGCGACGGTGCTTTTGCCGGAGCCGATCCCGCCGGTCAGATCGACCGTACGCGCAGGATGATGGTAAAGCGACCCGGCGCGGGGCCGGGTGGTGATGGATTATTTTTTGTCGGCGGCTGCCGTTACGGCCTTATTGGCATTTTGGCTCCATTCGATGGAGATGGCGCTTTTTTCGATCTTCAGGTAGCTGCCCGGGCTGGTCTCCATCAGGATCGTGCCGTCATCATTGACTCTGTTGACTGTCCCATGGATACCGGCGATGGTCACGATCTTGTCGCCTTTCTGCATTTCTTCCTGGAATTTCTTGGCGAGCTTCTGCTTCTTTGCCTGAGGGCGGATCATGAACAGCCAGAAGACCAGGATCATGCCGCCGATCAGCAGAAAATCTGATAGGTGCCCGCTCCGCTGGCGGGCGGCCTGTAAAAGAACAACTGAAAGAGAATTCGTCATTGTTTGTATTGTTTGAATTGAGATTTTAGGATGTTTTTTTATTCACTACCACAGCGAAGTGCAGGGAATAGTTTTGGGCTCCTTTTGTGTTGGCGGTGACGAATAAGGTTTTGCGGTTGACGCCGGGGTGGCCCTGGCTATTGAAGGTGGCGCTGATGTGGCCTTCTGCGCCGGGGGCGATCGGTTCCTGCGGTTGTTCGGCGATCGTACAGCCGCAGCTGGGTCTTACCTGGGTGATCACCAGGGGTGTGGCCCCGGTATTGCGGAAGCGGAAAGTCGACCTCTACTTTTTGCCCTTCCGGGATCGTGCCGAAGTCCTTTGCCGAGTCCAGCCATTGGATGGAGGTATAGCGGGCGGAGTCGCGCATAACCTGTTGCATGGCGATGGCGCGGTTGTCGTTTACGCCGCAACCAGCGAGAAATGCTGCTGCCAGAGATGGCGCTGCAAAGCAGCGAAAAGAGATGCAGATGGCGCATGAGCCGGGTAATTTTTTGCAAACGTACAGGTTTTTGCCTAGTTCGCTTTGAAATTGACCTTATGCATTTTGTCTTCCCGGACGAGATCCTTATGGATATTGTCGAGGATCCCGTTGACGAATTGACCGCTCTGGGGGGTACTATAGTCCTTGGCCAGATCGATGTATTCGTTGATGGTGACTTTTGGCGGGATGGTCTCGAAATAGAGGAATTCGGCCACGCCCATTTGCATGAGGATCATATCCAGGGTAGCGATTCGTTCGGCATCCCAGTTCTTCAACCGGGGCCGGATCAGATCCAGGACCACCTCTTTTTTGTCGAGTACGGTTTCGAGGAGGCTGACGGCAAATTCCTTTTTGTCGTCGCTGATCATCTCCTGAAAATTGACGGACCCGGGTTTGGCGAGATAGCCCATGAGGATCTGACAGATCATTTCACCGTCGTCGTCCCAATTGGAAAACAATTCTTCGATGTGTGCCAGAAAGGATTCGCTGGGGAGGAGGATGGTGGCAAAAATGTATTCGATGATTTCCTTTTCGGATTTGCGTTCCCGGCCCTGACCGGAAATATAAATGCGGTATTCCTCCGTTGCGGCCAGGTCCTGATAGAGGCGGCGGATCAACTCCTTGTTGTCCTGAAGCTGGGGTTTGTCGGCTGCAGCGGCTGAGCGCCAGGATGAGTCTTCGAGGATCTTCCAGAGTTGTTCGTTGCCGGCCAGCTTGGTATTGACGTGGAGGTCGCTGTCGCTGGGGAGATGTTTGGAGGCGCGGACCCGGGAATCGGTCTCGGCGTAGCGGGCGATCTCGGTGATACAATATATAAGGTAGGTTAATAACTGCCGGGACTGATCGAAATGTTTTTGCAAGATCCGGGCGGGCTCGCCTGGTTTGGCCGGTCCTTCCTGCGCTTCCAGGGTATAAAGGGTCTGCATCACTTTGACCCGGATATTTCTTCTGCTGATCATTGTAAGAACTCGTTTGCGTTGTTTGCGGGGGCAAATATAGGATTTTTTTGCGGCGATCGCAATCCAGGGGCGTTGTGTTTCCGGCGGTGCAACGGTAGGGGGATGGTGAGCTGACTTTAACGATTTGGATAAGAAAGCATCCGGGGATGCTTTCTTTTTTTGGTTAATTTGCGCGGGATGAAGATCGTCTGGACGATAATGGGGGTATTGGGGATGTGTGTAGCTGCGCTCGCGGTCCACATCTATGTGGAGATGAGGTCGCGGCCGGATGGGCATTCGCGGGGCATGGCGCGGATCGATCTGCATCAACAGATCGGGCGGACAGAGGCAGACAGGATTACGGCCTGGCTGTCGCGCCAGCAAGGGGTAGATCATGTGCTGGTCAATCCCGGTGCGGCGATCGCGGTCTTTACGTATTGGCCGGAGAAGGCGAATCCGGGGCTGATCATCCGGGAATTAAAGGATAGCCTGTCCTTTGGGCGGGCGGAGCGGTATCTGCCAACGGCGGCGGATGTGCGGAGGGGATGTCCCATGACAGCGACACCGGTGACCAATAAAATTTATGGATTTCTAAAGCATCTCTTTTAGTCATGGCACCGATAAGAAAAACGGCCCTGGGAGTGAGTGTTTTCCTCGGCGGAGTGATCGTATTGATGGCCGTACTTATCCCTTCCTGTCATAAGAGCGGTGGATCCGGCGGCAGTCAAACCTTCTATGATTCGATTGGCGGAACGGTGCTGGTGACCGATCCGGCGAATTTTGGTCAGACGGTGGAGCAGGGTTATCTGACGATCCGGACGATCGTGGATACGGCGTTGGTGATCATCCAGACGGACACACTAATCAACGGCTATTTCACTTTAATGGTGAATGAGGATACATTGCATGAGGCGCCGACGGAATATGATAAGCTAAGTCTGAATATTAGCAATTTCCTGGCAGTGGCAGCGGGGGCGAAGGACTATAGCTATACGGGATTGGATATGTTTGCCGCTCACAACCCCGATTCAAGCGCCTTTATTCTGACACCGGTTGATAGCTTGGCCTTTAATGAATTTGCTTACGATCTGGCCCGGTCTGCGACCAATCTGCCTCCGCCATATAAGTTGTCCAGTCAGCTGATCAGCCAGCTTGGGCATCTGCTGTATCGCTATGAAGGCCAGATAGTACAGCGGTAATATATTGATAATCAATTAATTATCAAACTGACTGACAGGAAGGTTGCTGCCGACTGAAAATTTGGCATTTGGCAGATGAAGCGGGGGTCGGAGGGTTTAACAAAACTGTAATTATGGCAAGTACGGGGCTTTGACGACAAATCCGAGGCGTTTGGTATAAAATTCGTGTAGCTTTGCAAACCTGCAACCTGGCAGGGAGAAATCTTTCATCAAAACAAAAATCAATACAATTATGGGCAAAAAGTTAAACGTTACCCCTTTAGCAGATCGGGTAATTGTGAAGCCAGCTCCAGCTGAAGAAAAAACTGCCGGCGGTATTATTATCCCCGACACGGCGAAAGAAAAGCCGCAGCGCGGTACGGTCGTCGCGGCGGGTCCGGGGAAAAAGGACGAGCCGGTGACCGTGAAGATCGGCGACACTGTATTATATGGCAAGTATGCCGGTACCGAGATCCAGATCGAAGGAGATGATTTCCTAATCATGCGGGAATCTGACATTTTAGCGATTGTATAATTTTATCAAAACTGAAATAAAATGGCAAAACAACTTTTTTTTGATATCGAAGCCCGCAATAAGATGAAGCGGGGTGTTGATATATTGGCCAATGCGGTTAAGGTGACCCTGGGTCCCAAGGGTCGTAACGTGGTGCTGGAAAAGAAATTCGGTGCTCCTTCCATTACGAAGGACGGAGTGACCGTCGCGAAGGAGATCGAGCTGGAAGATCCGATCGAGAATATGGGAGCACAGATGGTGAAGGAAGTGGCTTCCAAAACGGCGGATATTGCGGGTGATGGGACGACGACGGCTACGGTGCTGGCGCAGTCGATCATTGCCGAAGGCCTGAAGAATGTGGCTGCCGGCGCCAACCCGATGGACCTGAAACGGGGTATCGACAAAGCGGTTGAAAAAGTAGTCGCCAGTTTGAGCGCACAGTCTCAGACGATCGGCAACGACAAGAACAAGATCGAGCAGGTGGCATCGGTTTCCGCCAACAATGACGCAACTATCGGCAAGCTGATCGCGCAGGCCTTTGGCAAGGTCGGGAAAGAGGGCGTTATTACGGTAGAAGAAGCGAAGGGTACGGATACGACGGTCGAAGTCGTCGAAGGGATGCAGTTCGACCGCGGCTATATCTCTCCCTATTTCGTGACCAACAGCGAAAAGATGGAAGCCGAATTGCAGAACCCGTATATTCTGATCTATGACAAGAAGATCTCTGCGATGAAGGATATCCTGCATATCCTGGAGAAGGTAGCGCAGAGCGGCCGTCCGCTGCTGATCATCGCGGAAGACCTGGAAGGGGAAGCGCTGGCTACCCTGGTGGTCAACAAGCTCCGCGGCACGATCAAGGTGGCTGCAGTCAAGGCGCCGGGTTTTGGCGACCGCCGGAAAGAAATGCTGCAGGACATTGCCATCCTCACCAAGGGGATCGTGATCAGCGAAGAACAGGGGTACAAACTGGAAAGCGCGGACCTCAATTATCTGGGTTCGGCTGCTTCCGTTACGATCGATAAGGACAATACGACCGTTGTCGGTGGAAAAGGTAAGAAGGAAGATATTACGGCCCGGGTCAACCAGATCAAGGCCCAGATCGAGACGACGACGTCGGATTACGACAAGGAAAAATTGCAGGAGCGGCTGGCCAAGCTGAGCGGCGGGGTTGCCGTTCTGTATATTGGCGCTGCCACAGAAATGGAAATGAAAGAGAAGAAGGACCGCGTTGACGACGCGCTGCATGCTACGCGCGCTGCGGTAGAAGAGGGTATTGTTCCTGGGGGCGGTGTCGCCTTTATCCGGGCGATCGAATCGCTGGAAAAGCTAAAGGGCGCTAACGAAGATGAAACGACGGGTATTGCGATCGTAAAGCGGGCTTTGGAAGAACCGCTGCGTCAGATCGTAGCCAACAGCGGTGTTGAAGGCAGCATCGTCGTTCAGAAGGTGAAGGAAGGCAAGGCCGATTTCGGTTACAATGCCCGCACCGATGAATACGAGAACCTGCTGAAGGCCGGTGTGATCGATCCGACGAAGGTGACCCGGATCGCGCTTGAAAATGCCGCTTCCATTGCGGGGATGTTGCTGACCACCGAATGTGTGGTTGCCGACAAGCCTAAGAAGGAAGAGGCTCATGCGCATCCCGGTGGTGCACCGGGCATGGGTGGAATGGATTATTAATCGATTCTTTGGAGATGATAGGAAGGCCCCGCGGATGCGGGGCTTTTTTTTTGTTCCGACACGGCTTCGCGAGGTCGCGGGGGCCGACATTAATCAGGCGATTCGGGGTGGGAGCAGATGCTTTGCAGGCGATTTTAAAAGTTCGCAAAATGCGAACTTCAGGTGACGAATTGGTGATTTCAAGCCTCTTCCGCTTAAAAGCAAGGGACTTCTGAATTTTATAAACAACTGATTTAGCATGTTTTAGCCACGGATGGTTGCCAGATGGTTCGGTGTGGGCATTCCTTGCAGCCGAACTCGAGTTCGCATTTTGCGAACTTTTACTTTGGCGTCTACACACACCGGACCCACCGGGTCCGGATATCGTCAGCCTATCGCAATATCGGAGAATCTGTGATCGATCTTGCTTCGTATATGCTGTATGCCCTCCATTAAGCTCATGTTGGTCGTGGTCGTCCTTGTCGTGGGATGGCGTGCTGCACTTTATGAACCGAAACCGGAGCGGAGTATGGGAAAACTGGAAAAAGAGGTGTCCAAATCGACGGTGAAGTATCTGGCGTTAGGCGACTCCTATACAATTGGCGAATCGGTCCGTCCCGCAGAAAGTTATCCGGAACAAGTCAGGCGGATTTTAGCAGAGAAGGATCAGGTAGACTGCGGCGATCCTGAGTTCATTGCGGTGACGGGATGGACAACGGGAAATTTGCTGGAGGCGCTGGCGGATGCGAAGCCTCAAGGCGAGGAGCCAGGACAGTTGTCGCGGCCGCCCTATGACGTGGTCAGTTTGCTGATCGGGGTGAACAACCAGTATCAGGGGCGCAGCCTGGCCGAATACCGCTTGCAATTCGGGGAGCTGCTGCAAAAATCCATCCGGCTGGCGGATAACCGGCCGTCACATGTCCTGGTACTTTCGATCCCGGACTATTCGGTTACGCCGTTTGCGCGGGCGCAGGGGCGGGATACGACATTAATCGCCGCACAGATCGATTTATTCAACCGCATCAACCATGAATTGGCACAACAATACGGGGTAAACTATGTCGATGTGACGAGCGAGAGCAGGAAGGCAGGGGCGGATGCTTCGCTGATCGCGGCGGATGGGCTACATTTTTCGGGAGAGGAATATTACGCCTGGGCGACCTTGATGGAACCTGTGCTGAAGGAAATATTAAAGGCCGGTCATTGACCGGCCTCTTGCTTTTATCAAATTCGGTATTAATGTCGGCCCACGCCGCCTCTGAAACCGCCGCCGCCGCCCATTGATGGGGAGTAACTGCGGGTCGGAGCATTAAAGCTGCGGAAGCTATTGTTATTATTGTTATTGGCAGGACGGAAAGAATTGGGGTTCCGGCTGTTCACATTTGAATTGTACGCTGTCGTGTTCGTCATTCCCGGACGGTATACCGTGTTGCGGGAAGCGGACGTTACGCCGTAATGGGCCAGGCCACTCTTGTACGTGGTGGTATTGAAGGGTCGAAGATTGTTATAAACGGAGGTTGCAGAACCGCCGACAACAACGTAGCCCCCGCCATAATAGGGGTTGTAGAAATACGGGTTGTACCAGCTGTTCCAAATAAAGTAGTTGTTCCACATCATGTACGGATCGCCGAATCCAAATCCTAAACCGTAGCTGGGGCCGAAGTAGGGGCTATAGCCAAAACCAGAATAGGGGGCACCATAACCGTACCCGAGCCCACCGCCGTAATACGCGGGAGCCGGGGCATAATAGGCGTCGGCGGAGTTATAGTCATCAAAATAGGACCAGCGATTGTAGTCCTGGGATTTCATCTGGACGTATTGATCATTCGGTGTAGAGGACACGTAGTCTGATCCGCTGGATTTGCCGGAAGAATACATGTCGGGACCGTTCTGGGCATTCTTCGAGGATGAGCAGCTGCTCAATCCAAACATGGCGGCAAACGCGAAAAAGGTAAAGGTATATAGCTGTCTCATGAATATGATAATTTTCAATTTGAAGTGCTAAATTTGCGCTCCTTACAGGGATAGTTCCAGCACCGTTAACCTAAAGTTACAATAATATACGGTGCTTTTTAAGGAAAGGTTAACTTTTTATTGTTAAAAACTGATTAACAACTAAAATGGGAAAGGAAATAACGAGCCGGGATCAGGATTATTCGCAATGGTATAATGACCTGGTGATCAAAGGCGGTCTGGCAGACCATTCGGAAGTCAAGGGTTGTATGGTGATCAAACCCTACGGTTTTGCCTTATGGGAGAAAATGCGGGACCAGCTGGATAGGATGTTCAAGGATACGGGTCATGTGAACGCGTATTTTCCGTTATTTATCCCTAAAAGCTTTCTCAGTAAAGAGGCGGCGCACGTGGAGGGGTTTGCCAAGGAATGTGCTGTGGTGACACATTACCGCCTTAAAAAGGATCCAAACGGGGGTGGGATTATCGTTGACCCCGCAGCCAAACTCGAAGAGGAATTGATCGTCCGGCCAACCAGCGAGACGATTATCTGGAATACCTACCGGGACTGGATCAAAAGTTATCGCGACCTTCCGTTGCTCATCAACCAGTGGGCGAATGTGGTTCGTTGGGAAATGCGGACCCGGCTATTTCTGCGAACGACGGAGTTCCTTTGGCAGGAAGGGCATACTGCCCATGCCACGGCGGCAGAGGCGATCGCCGAAACGCGCCAGATGCTGGATATCTATGCCCAATTTGCGGAAGACTACATGGCCTTGCCGGTGATCAGAGGGGTCAAGACACCGAACGAGCGGTTTGCCGGCGCGGTGGATACCTATTGCATCGAGGCGCTGATGCAGGACGGGAAGGCGCTTCAGGCTGGTACGTCCCATTTCCTCGGACAGAATTTCGCCAAAGCGTTTGAGGTAAAATTTTCGGATAAGAGCAATCAGCTGGAATATGTATGGGCGACCAGCTGGGGAGTCAGTACGCGGTTGATCGGCGGTCTGGTCATGGCGCACAGCGACGATGACGGCCTGGTGCTGCCGCCGCGGATCGCTCCGTTGCAAGTGGTGATCGTGCCGATCTACAAGGGTGAGGAAGGGAAGGACCGGCTGGATGCCCGGGGCAAGGAACTGGCCGCAGAATTGAAAGCTGCCGGGATCAGCGTGAAATTCGATGATAACGACAACAACCGGCCGGGCTTCAAATTCGCGGAATACGAATTGAAGGGAGTACCGGTGCGGATTGCGATGGGGTTGCGGGATCTGGCCAATAACAGCGCCGAAGTGGCCCGAAGGGATACGAAGGAAAAAACGACCCGGCCGCTGGACGGGCTGGCCGCCTACGTCGCGAAGCTGCTGGAAGAGATCCAGAGCGCGATGTACCAAAAGGCGTTGGCGTACCGGGATTCGCATATCACCCGTGCAGATGATCTGGCGGAGTTCGAGCGGTTGCTGGATGAGAAGGGCGGCTTTATCCTGGCGCATTGGGATGGGACGACCGAGACGGAGGAAGCGATCAAAGAAAAGACGAAGGCCACGATCCGCTGTATACCACTGGAGCCGGAATTCGAGGAAGGCAAATGTGTGTTTTCGGGTAAGCCCAGCCGGCAGCGCGTCTTGTTCGCCCGGGCATATTGAGTCGCACGCATTGGATGGCGGTCATTTTAGGATGTTTCGCAACTTTTGTTTATTTTCAGGACCCTAAACAACCTATATGGCAGAAACTACTCAAAGTCATCTTTTTGAGCTTTCCATCGACCGCGATTCGATCGATTCTTTGACCGAAACGGCCCGGTGGGGCAAATTCCTGGCGATTGTCGGATTCATCATCTGCGGGCTACTCTTTATCTTTTCTTTTTTTGCCGGATCCTTAATGACCAGTTCCGCGGCGCTTTCACCATATCCGACCAACGAAATGCGTGCCGCATCCAATATCGCCGGAGGTTTCCTTACGATGATCTATATTATTATTTCGGCGGTCTATTTCTTTCCCTGTCTTTATCTTTACCGGTTTTCGGCCCGGATGAAGACGGCGCTGACTACAAACGACCAGATAAAATTGAATCAGTCCCTGAAAAGTCAGAAAATGTTGTATCGATATGTCGGGATCGTGACGATCATTGCGCTTGCAATCGAGTTGATCGTTCTGCTTATCGGCGGTACAGCCATGCTGTTTATGTTCCGCAGATAGGGGTTTGTCATAACGCGCTCAAACGGGAAGAATATGGATACGGCAAACGAACTGGACCGGCCTGAACTATTGGAAATGCACCTGGATTATGATGGGGGCGTTACCTTGCAGGAAGCGGTACGATGGTCGAAATTTCTTGCGATCACCGGAATCGCGGGGATGGGGCTCCTGCTGATCGCGGTGATCGTGTTTGCGCCATTCGCGATGGAAGGTTATGGACAGCTGACCCCGGACAGCGCAAGGGTCGTCGGCATTTTGCTTCTCATTGTGGCCCTCTATCTTGCCGTGCTGGTCACGGCGGCCATAATCCTGTTGAGATTTTCCAGACTGACGAAACGGGGCATGAATCGCCAGGATCAGGGGATGTTCAACCGGGGCTTGAAGAGCCTGAAAGTGACCTTCCTCATCCTTGGGCTGCTGTCTTGTCTATCACTTGCGGCTTTTATATTAAGTTTATTCTAACCGACGTAAAACCGGAATTTATGGAAAGTCAGGAACAGGCGGAACCGGTCAACGATCTGGATAATTTCTTCCGGATCAGCTTCGACGGGGCCAGCCGGGAACAATTAAAACAGATCGCATTGTGGGCGAAAATCTGTTCGATCACCGGATTGTTAGGGTACCTTATCCAGCTGTATCAATGGCTGTTCGGGCATAGCCTGCTGGTGTTGGGCAGCGGCGCCCTGGGCATTGTCCTTCGTTTGGTTACTATCGGCGGCGGCGGTGTCGTCAATTACTTTCTTTTTCGTTTTGCCGTAGCCGTGAGCCGCGGTGTTCAGAATATGGATGCGCTCCACGTCAACAACGGGTTCAACAGCTTACGGCTATACTTCAGAACGGCTGGAATTCTGGTGATCGGATTTATCTGCCTGGTGGTGTTGGCGTTGATCGGCGGGTTGCTGAGCGGGCTTAATAACCAGGGTTTCACCGGGTAGAGTAGTAATTGTAGTCTTTCAACAGGGTCTGCAGGAATTCCAGGGAATCCTGATCATCTTCGATGTGCAATTTTGAGCGGATGCGGGTGGCGATCCGGATGGAGAGGTCGTAATCGCTCCTTTTCCGGACAGCGCTGATGATCCCCTTGAGGGTATTGATATCCTTATCGCTCAATTGCATGACCTGCGGATAGCTTGGCTGATAGTCGTCGGTTAGCTCCGTGAACACGGTATCTTCCCAAGATGCCCGGTTACGGGTATCGATCAGGATTGTACCGGCCACGATATCGCCGATCCGCTGGGTATAAGGGGTTGCGATCACACACCCGATGCCGCCAAACAGGAAAATCGTGGCCCACCAGGGGAATTCTCCCGACGTGATCCCCGCCAGGATCAAGAACGGAAAATCGATCAGGCGGAACAGCCAGCGGATAATAAACTGGCTGACGGAGGGGTTGCCGCCGTCAATCGTAATCACTTTTATTTGCATGGCCTTTTTCCCGACAGTTTGACCGTTTAGGAAGATCTCTGATAACGGGAAATAGAGAAGTGCGGGCACCGCGATGACGACCTTCTGCCAGGCCGGGAGATCCCAAATGTAGTCCTGACCGATCCGGAACATTTTGTTCATGAAATAGATCCAGGCGAAGATGATCACCCAGTCGATCACCAGGGCGAGCAACCGCTTGATAAAAGGTGCTACCATGAAATCAACCTCAATGTTAAAACCGGTATCCAATTTGACCTGGAGCATGCGTAGGATGGGTGGTTTTCGGGATTATATTTATTCGGGTTTAGTCACTATATTTATCAGGCTATCTCGCCGGGACTTGGCCGGCCTGTACAAAGATAAATTTAATTTTTTCCAGTGAGAGAAGGTCTCTTTATTAAGAAAAATATTGATAAGTGGAAACAATATCAATACGAGCCTGCCAGTGACCCCGATGAGATGGCCGGCCAGTTTACAGAACTGGTCAATGATCTGGGGTATGCAAAGACTTTCTATCCTCACAGCCGGGTCACACAGTATTTGAACGGGCTTGCTTCGCGGATTTACCTCGGGATCTATCGCAATAAAAAAGAGGAATCTTCGCGGATCCTGCGGTTCTGGAAGACCGAGCTGCCGATGGTCGTATATCGTTATCGTCGGGAGATCCTTTATTCTTTTCTCATTTTTTTGCTTTTTGCGCTTTTCGCTGCCTTCTCCGCGGCGCATGATGAGACATTTGTTCGCGGGGTACTTGGTGATGGCTATGTGGATATGACGGAGGACAATATTGCCAAAGGGGATCCTTTTGGCGTGTACAAGGATGGGAACGGCCTGAATATGTTTATGGCCATTGCGCTGAACAATGTGAGCGTGGCATTTATCACCTTCATCGCCGGATTCCTTGTGGGGGTCGGAACGGTGTGGTACCTGTTCCAGAACGGTGTAATGTTGGGGGCATTCCAATATTTCTTCTTTGCCCGCGGGCTCGGGTGGAAGTCGGTATTGGTGATCTGGATACATGGCACGCTCGAGATCGCTGCTATTATCGTAGCCGGCGGGGCAGGTCTTGTGCTGGGGAACAGCATCCTTTTTCCAAGAACGCATAAGCGGCTGTATTCGCTGAAGCGTGGAGCGAAAGATGGTCTGAAAATGATGGTCGGGCTGGTGCCGATCTTTGTCGTGGCGGCTTTACTGGAGGGATTCGTAACGCGGTATTCTACGATGCCGATCTGGCTTAGCCTCTTCATTCTGCTTGGTTCGCTTACTTTTCTTATCTGGTATTTCGTCCTATACCCTGCAAGGGTGCATAAAAAAATGAGTACGCTATGACAGGCAGGTACCGGGTGGTGATCGTGGGCGTCTTGCTTGGGTTGCTGGCCTGTGTTCCTGCTGCTGCTCAGCCGGATGACACGACCCGGGCTCAGGCGGAAGTGGATACGGGCGCGCACGTCATGCGCCTGATCGACGATTCGGTTGTGAGGGGTTGGAAGGAAGATAAGGCGTATGAATATGCCAATGATTCTACCTATTGGAAGTTGTATGCGGCCCAGGGGCGTGGACGATATGGCCGGCGTCCATACGGCGGAGGATCCTCGGGGGATCAACCTTCCGAGAATACGGTGACGCGGTTTTTTGCCAGCAATGGGTTCGAGTACTTCATCCTTTTCCTGATGGGCGGCATCCTGGTCTTCGCTATTGTCCGCATCATTCTGACAAACCGCCTGCAGCTGTTCTACCGTCCTCCCCGACGACTGAAGACGGCCCAAACCGATGAAGAGGCCGGGTCGCTGGAAGATGATCTCGATGGGCAGCTGACGCATTTTATCCAAATAAAGGATTACAGGCAGGCAGTACGATATCTTTATCTGAAAACGCTCCGGTTATTGAGCGACCGGGGAATGATCCGGTATCATTCCGAATCGACCGATCATGACTATTGGCAACAGCTCAACGCGACGCCACAGGCCAGGCCGTTCCGCGACCTGATCACGATCTACGAGAACGTTTGGTATGGCGAATTTCCGTTGGGAGACGTTTTATTTGTGCGGCTGCATCGATATTTCGAGGAGTTCTATAAATCTGTCCGAGCATGAGGAAACGGACCCGGGCCTTTGTCGCCTTCGCACTGCTGCTGGCATTGGCGTCGTGCCAATCGAGACAGATCAAACACATCGATCGCCGGATCACCCTAAAGCCCCGGGATTTTATTCCCTATGGGAATAAGGTTGCTTATGACGGTTTGCCCTATCTTTTTCCGAATGCGACGATCTCCACGAATATCAAACCTCTTTCCGCGCTTTCTTCCAGTGAAGGGAATAAGGTTTACCTGATTTTTGCCGGCGTGATGGATCCGGACCCTTCGGATGTCAATGCCATTCTTGACTTTGTCGGCGAAGGCAATCAGCTGTTTGTCTCTGCCCGGGAGTTTGGGGACTCGCTGCTTCATACACTTGGCGTGACGGCTTCCGATGGCGAGCTGCCGTTCGGATTGATGGACAGTCTTAAAGTGAGCCTTGAGGATCCGGTAACCCGGGACTCACTGAATTTTGCCTATCCTGGGGATTCGTTTGACGGCTGGGTTGAAAGCCTCGACCCCCAATACACGGCAGTGCTGGGCAGGGATCACCAGGGACGGCCAAATTTTATACGGTTCAATTATAAGGGCGGCGGGGCATTGTATCTGCATTTCGCGCCGCTTGCTTTTAGTAATTTCTTCCTCCTGCACAAGAAGAACATCGCCTATTACCAAACTGCCATGTCCTATCTGCCGGTTTCGGCGCAGGAGGTTGTTTGGGATGACTATTTTACGGCGCCGCGCAGGCGTCAGTCTACGTTCAAGTTCATCTTTAGCAACCCAAGCTTTTCCTACGGGTTCTGGTTGCTACTGGTACTGCTGCTGCTGATCTACCTGATCGAGTCCAAGCGCAGACAGCGGCCGATACCGGTCATCCAACCGCTTCAAAACACTTCCCTGGATTTCGTTCGGACGATCGGGCGGCTGTATTTCCAGCGCCGGGACAATCACAATCTGGCCGGCAAAATGGTGAACCATTTCCAGGATCAGGTCCGGACAAGATATAACTTGCCTGCTGCGGCGCTTGATGAGGGGCTGGCGACCAGCCTGGCCCACCGGACGGGCTATCCCCAGGAGGAGCTATCCCGGTTGATCGGTTATATGCGGGTCTTACCGTCAAAGGCGTATGTGCCGGATGAGGAGCTAATTGATTTTCATCGGCAATTGGAAGCATTCTATAAAAAAGCATAACATGGAAGAGAATCTATTCGAACAAAGGACCGATCTGGCGGAATTGCAGCGGGCAGTGGAGGAGCTAAAAGAGGAGATCGGCAAAGTGATCGTGGGGCAGGAGCAAATGATCGAGCTCCTGCTCGCCGGGATACTGGCGGACGGGCATGTTCTGATCGAAGGCGTGCCCGGCGTAGCCAAGACACTAACGGCGAAATTACTCAGCAGGGTCATTTCCGTCGGCTTTTCGCGGATTCAGTTCACTCCGGACTTAATGCCCAGCGATGTGATCGGCACTTCCGTCTTCAATCCCCGTGAAAGCAATTTTCAGTTCAAACAGGGACCTATCTTCAGCAATATTATTCTGATCGATGAGATCAACCGGGCGCCGGCGAAGACACAGTCGGCCCTTTTCGAGGTGATGGAAGAACGGCAGATCACGGTCGACGGACAGACCTTCCTGCTAAAGCCGCCGTTCATGGTGGTGGCTACGCAGAACCCGATCGAGCAGGAGGGTACCTATCACCTGCCGGAGGCGCAGCTGGACAGGTTCCTGTTCAAGATCAACGTGCAGTACCCGACAGCCGAACAGGAATTCCGGATCGTGGCAAATCATCATCAGTTGAGAGGAGACGCCCGGATCGAAACCGTGGCTGCGGTGTTGACCGCGGAGCGGATCGGCGAGCTGCGCGAAAAGGTGCGGGGAATTCATGTCGAGGAAAAACTGATCCAGTTTATTACCACGATCGTAGGGGCGACACGAAATCACAAGGCGATCTATCTCGGCGCATCCCCGCGCGCGTCGATCGGGATTCTGAATGCCAGTAAGGCGGTGGCCGCGATGCGGGGCAGGGATTTTATCACGCCGGAGGATATTGTCTATACCGCCCCGGCGGTCCTGCGGCACCGGCTGGTACTGACGCCGGAAAAAGAGATGGAAGGCGCTTCGGCAGACGATGTAATCGAAGAGATTATCCGGTCCATTGAGGTGCCCCGTTAAAAACAAAACCGGGCGGACCTCAGCCGGAAGAAAATATTTATGTCACTCGTATCGAGATTCTATAAATCCCTGTTTATTTCCAGCCGGTGGTATCAGCTGGGGGTCGGGATCATTGTGCTCTTCGTCCTGTCCTATGGGATACCGGTGTTGTTCACGGTGGCGCAGCTCCTTTTGCTGTTCCTGGTGGTGGTGACGCTGCTGGATTATATTGTTTTGTTTGCCACCCGGCAGCCGGTAGCGGTGGAGCGGGTGGTGGCAGACCGGTTCAGCAATGGAGATGAAAACGTTGTGCGGTTGGAAATCCGGAACCGATATCCCTTTCCGGTCCGTCTGCAGGTCATTGATGAGATCCCGGAGCAGTTCCAGATGCGGAATTTCGTCCAAAAGGCAGAACTGAAAGCCGGTGCGGAAGGTACGCTGGAGTATCGGCTTCGGCCGATGCAGCGGGGCGAATATGTTTTTCATAGCATTAATGTCTATATCAAAAGTCCCTTTCAGCTGATCGTGCGGCGAAAAGTCATTGAAGCGGAAACGACGGTCAGAGTGCTTCCATCATTCCAGGCGCTGAAACAATTCGATCTGCTCGCGATGTCACAAAACCTGGCGGAGAGTGGCAACAAGCGGATGCGGAAACTGGGGCATAGTCTGGAGTTCGAGCAGATCAAAGCATACGTCGCCGGGGATGATCTGCGCAGTCTGAACTGGAAGGCGACGGCACGCAGGGGAGGAGAGCTCATGGTGAATAATTTCACCGATGAAAGAAGCCAGCAGGTCTATTGCCTGTTGGACAAGGGACGGGTGATGAAGATGCCATTCGGCGGAATGAGCCTGTTGGACTATGCGATCAACGCCACGCTCGTATTGTCCAGGGTCGCGCTGGTACGGCAGGATAAGGCCGGGCTGCTCACATTCTCCGATCAGATCGGTACTTTCCTGCCGGCGGGACGAAAGACAACTCAGATGAGCCATATCCTGGAGATCCTGTACAACCAGCAGACCCGATATCAGGAGACCGATTATGAGAAACTGCATTCGATGGTGCGGACCCGGATTACCCAGCGAAGCCTGATCGTTCTATTCACCAACTTCGAATCACTGTCCGGCTTGCAGCGGCAGCTTCCCTATATCCGGTCGATCGCGCGCCAGCACCTTGTGCTGGTGGTCTTCTTCGAGAACACGGGGTTGGATCAGCTCCGGAAGATGGAGGCAGAGACCATCGAAGACGTATATACGCAGACGATCGCAGAAAAATTTGCGTATGAAAAGCGGCTGATCGTGAAGGAGCTGCAGCAGCATGGGATTGCGACGATTCTGACGGCCCCGGAGAATCTGACGGTGGCGACGGTTAATAAATATCTGGAGATCAAGGCAAGGCTGGCGATCTAGGCCGCGTTATCTTTGCGGCCTATGGAGAAAGAACTGCACATTTTCGAGCAAGGACAGGTGCTGCTGATCGATAAGCCGCTGGACTGGACATCTTTTGACGTAGTCCGGAAACTGCGGCGGCTGGTCCGCACAAAGAAAGTAGGTCATGCAGGGACGCTGGATCCCCTGGCGACGGGCCTGCTGATTGTGTGCACCGGGAAGTTCACCAAACGCATAAACGAGTACATGGCGCAGGAGAAGGAATACATCGGAAGCGTAACACTCGGTGCCGCAACTCCCACTTATGATCTGGAGAGTGAGCCGGTTTTTGTCGCGGATCATGGCGGAGTAACCTTATCGCGGGTGAAAGAGGAGATTGCCGGGCGGTTCCTTGGAGAGATCCTGCAGGTGCCGCCGATCCATTCGGCGATCAAGGTAGGTGGGAAAAGGGTGTATGAACTGGCGCGGAAAGGCAGGGAGGTGAAACTCGAGCCAAGGCCGGTGACGATCTCCGCCTTCGAGATAACGGCGTTTGAGCTGCCGGTGATCTGGTTCCGCGTTGTCTGTTCAACCGGGACGTATATTCGAAGTTTGGCCAATGACCTGGGGGTGGCGCTCGGATGCGGTGGATACCTGAGCGGACTTCGGCGGACAAGGATCGGCGGGTATCCAGGTAGAGGATGCAATGACGATGGAAAGGGCGGAGACTTATATAAAAAATATGTGGGTCGGGGATCAAGAACGGGTAGCCGATGCCCAGCTGGAATGTGCCTTTAAAAAGATTGAGGTCGTGGAACCAGACATCGGAATAATAAATACTTCCGGGGTCTTTGAATTTATAGGCGTAGTCGAGCCGGATGAGGAAATAGGGGAAAAGCAGCCGGAGGCCGGTGCCGCCGTCGACCGCGATCGCTTTGTAGAAACTGTTCAGCTGAAAATCGCTTCCCTTTTCGGCCTGGGTTGTATCAATGGGATAGCGGTCCCAGATGTTGCCGGCATCGATATACAGGGCGCTCTGCAACTTCACACCAAATACGGTCCCCAGGGGAAAGCGGTATTCGATATTGCTTTCCAGCTGGATATCGCCGAACCGGTCAAGGATACCGCCGTCGGCGGTGTCATAGAATTTTGCGGAACCCAGGCCCAGCTGGCGGATGTTCCAGCCACGCATGGTGTTGGGGCCGCCGGCGAAATAGGCCTTATAAAACGGCAGCGTCTCCTGTTCGGGTCCCGGTTTTCCATAGGCGATGCCTCCGCCGGCGAAGAGGCGGATGGCCAGTTCGGTCGTTCGCCAGGTCCAATGCCGCCGGTAGGTGACGTCGCTCTTGACAAAACGCCAGAGCGCGCCGTCGTTGAGTGACTTGATCAGACCAAGGAGCGCGCCGCTGGTTTCAAAGCTGGTGGAGAAAAAATCGGTGGCGATCCCGTGTTTTTTAAAGGAGCTATAGGCAAATTGCGAGCTCATGACCAGACCGGTCTTAAAGGCCAGGTTGAGAGAAGGAAAATTATTCAGATAGACCTGGAACGTGTCGCTTTTCTCCAGGTCGGTGTATTCGACGTTGATGGGGCGGAGGATAAAAGTCTTATTATCGATGTTGCTTTCCCAGCCAAAGGAGCCGTTGATGGATTTTACGTTGAAGAACTCCTCATCCTGAGAAGTGCGCCGGTCAGTGTAGGAGGCGTTGCCGCTGACGACGGTATGGGTGCTGTCTTTGGGAAACATTTTTGTGAGAAAACCGACCTTGGGGCGACCGATCGGCTTTGCAAATGAAATGGAATGCGACAGGGTGAGATCGGTGGTCTGGATGAATTGGCCGCCGAATTCGACGCCGGCCCGAAGGTTGGTTGTCGACTGAACGGCTTCGCGGAACGCGTCCCGGTTAAGAAGTGTAAGGTTGACGGCGGTGCCGAACAAGGTGCCGGTGGAGAGGATATCGTTGGTATTGCGGCTCGCTTCAAGGCTGGGGGCTATATCGTATTTCTTGTTCGGGTAAAGCTTGAGCGTGGCATCGAGGACGGAGTCGGAATTTTCGGCGGGTTCCAGGGTCATGGAAGCCTGCTGCCAGGCGCCGAGCTGGTTGAAGCGGTTGACGGTCTGGACATATTTTCGCCATTCGTACTGCTCACCGGGCAGGGTGTAGATGTTCTCCAGCAGGGTTTTTGGTTTGAATTTGTTCGTCCGGGTAATAAAAGTAAACCCCTTCGCGATGCTGGTATCGATATTACTCACGGTTACGGTATCTTCCTGGAGAACAGGTAGGTCGGGGTAGACGGTGACCCGGCCGATGGTATAGGGGATGATGTGGCTGGAGTCAAGGACAGGCCGCTGCATGACGACGGCATTCATGGTAGGACGCTCTCTTTTAAGCCGCAGCTTCTCCATCAGCGCGGCTTGTTGGAATGGGTCGAGCGTTGGATCGAAAAGTCCTGCGAGCACTGTGTCGCGTTCGAAATAAATGTCCTCCTTGGAGAATTTGAAATAGCCGTGGTTTTGGAAAAGGGTGACAAGCCGCTGTCGCTCATCGGCCATGACTTGTTTTGAATAGGGCATGCCTTTTCGGAGGAGTGATTGGCCCCGGGTCTGTAGAGCCAGGGACTGGAGCTCGGGTGTGGAGAGTGCGTAGCCGATTGAGTTGAGCGTGAGTTGGATGCCGGGCAACACCCGGAAATCGATGCGGACCCGGTATTGGTCAAGTTCAGGACGGCGGTCAAACCGGATGGTATCGCGGCGGATCGTATCTTTAATTGTTGGGGTAAAATACCCCGATGCGTTAAGCAGGGCAACCATGAACCCGATCGAGCGGCGAACATTGACGGTATCGAACACCGGCGGGTTCATGACGCGGCGGTAGACGCCGGCGATGGAGACAGTCTGGACCCGGAGACTATCGTCGAGTTGGTTGGCGAGACGGGATGCCAGGTCCTGTTTTTCGGAGGGTTTCATATTTCCCTCAACCTTGATATTGACGGCAAAGACGAATGGGCGGCGGGGGGGATATTTGCGCGGAACCGTGCAGGCGAAAAGCGAAAGTGAAATCGCTAACGCCAACAGGTGGGCAGGGGAGAGAAACATATTTTGCCGGCGCAGCGAATTAAACAAAGTGAGCAAACCCTATTCGATTTTAACTTTTTTGTTATGCAGATATCGAAATCGCAAGTCAAATATATTCAAAGTTTAAGCCATAAAAAATTCCGGGATGAAGAGCGTGTGTTCGTGGCGGAAGGTCCCAAGGTCGTAGGTGAGCTGCTGCGGATACCGGGAATGCGATGCAGACAGCTATACGCGGTGAAGGAATGGATCGCAGCAGCGGCGGGACTATCGGATGGCCAGGTACTGGAGGCCACGGAATCGGAGCTGGAGCGATTATCGGCGCTGGCGACACCGAACCAGGTCCTGGCGGTCTTTGAAAAGCCGGTATTTCCGCCCCCCGACTTTAACAAAGGAATAACCCTGGTGCTGGATGGGATACAGGATCCGGGCAATCTGGGGACGCTGGTGCGGGTTGCGGACTGGTTTGGCTTGTCAACGGTGTTGTGCAGTCCGGACAGCGCGGATGTGTTTAATGGCAAGGCGATCCAGTCGACAATGGGGAGCGTGGGGCGCGTTCCGGTTCTCTACGCCGATCCCGTAACTGTGGTTAATGGGTATCCGGGGTTGCCGGTTTTTGCGGCGGTATTGGGCGGCCGGGATCTGTACGGGATGGCGCGGACGGACCGCGGTTGGATCGTGATCGGGAATGAGTCAAAGGGGATCCGGGCGGGGTTGCTGGCACTGGCGACGGACCGGGTGACGATCCCCGGGGCGGGGCGCGCGGAGTCGCTGAATGCGGCGGTAGCGGGTGGGATTGTCATTTCCCATCTGGTCAGGTAAGGCCCGCGCACGCCGAGGCCTCGGCGGGCGAAGCTAGCGGAACTGGATGGCGCGAACCGGCTGGACTTTGCGGATGATAAGGGTCGGGATCATGAGAACGAGAAAGCAGATCAGGAAGGTGCCGGCGTTCACCAGCAGGAAATGCCACCATTCCAATTTGACAACGGCTTTTGAAATAAAGTACGCTTCTTCGGGAAGGGTGATGAATCCATATCGGTTCTGGAGCCAACAGACCAGCAGGCCGAAGGCGTTGCCAAGCAGCAGGCCAAATAAGGTAATGATCGCTCCCTGGTAGAGGAAGATGCGCTGAATGACAGGATTGGGGGTACCGAATGCTTTGAGAATGCCGATCATGCGGGTACGTTCAAGAACGAGGATGATGAGGCAGGTAACCAGATTGAGGGTCGCGACGATGATCATAATGACCAGCACGATGGCGATGGTGATATTCTGGAGGTTAAGCCAATCGAAGATATTCGGATAGATCTTGACGGTGGTGCGGCTGGTCCAATCCTGGGGCAGCTGGGGAAAGATCAGGCTGTCAACAAGGGGGGCCTGGCGATAATCTTTGGTGAAGATCTCATAGCCGCCGATCTGGTCATCCTTCCAATCATTGAGCCGCTGGATCAGCCTGAGGTCCCCGATGGCGATGGATTTGTCGTAATCTTCGATTCCGGTCTTGAACAGGCCGGTGACGGTCAAAGGACGGACGCGGACCCGGGGTGGTTCGCCTGGTTGTCCCGGCTGAATGAAATAGATCACGACCTTATCACCGAGTTTGAGTTTTAGCTGCGTGGCGGTATAGGTGGAGATGACGATCTCACTGCTATAAATGGTGTCCGGGAAACGGATCCAACGGCCGCTTTTGAGGAAGCTGCTGAGGTTTCCGAAGTCGTAGTCTTTTTCCACGCCTTTCATGAGGACGACCTCAATGCCTTCGGTGCTGCGGATGACGGCATTTTTGGTAGCGAAAGCCTGGATCGTCCTGATGTCCGGGTTGGCGCGGAGCATGCGCAGGACGGTATCATTGCGTTCGATCGGCGATTCCTCCGTAAGGGGGGCGTCGTTGCCGGAGCGTTGCTGGACATGAATGTCGCCCCAGAGGTTAAAGACTTTCTGGCTGATGGCATCCTGAAAGCCCCTGGTAAAAGCGAGGGTGAGGATCATGGCCGCGACGCTGATGATGGTAGCGCTGATGGCCAGCCGGAGGATGAACCTGGAGAAGGTCCGTTGACGATTAAGTGCGATACGGCGGGCGATAAAGGCGGCTACGTTCAAGTGGCGATATTTATATCAGGCCGGAGGCCGGTTTCTGATTGGTAAAAATAGACTAATTTTATTTTTGTGATGAATCGCTTTTTATTTTTGTTGTGGATCCCGATCATCGGGTTGTCTTTTGTGGGTGATGCGCAGCCCGTATCCGATGTGGTCGTTTCACCTTCGATCGGCACTCCGCAATTATATCCGGCCGGGAATCAGCAAGGTTATCCGATCATCCGGTTGAACAGTTCGGATCAACTGGAACTGAGCTTCGATGACCTGGATGCGGATGTCAAGGCTTATTACTACACGTTCCAACTCTGTGATGAGGACTGGACGCCTTCGACGCTCAGCGAGATGGAATTCCTGAAAGGCTTTTCGCAGGTACGGATCGAGGACTACCGGAACTCCTCCGTCGCGCTCATGCGATATACGCATTATCATGCGGTGCTTCCGGATCAGAATTGCGTGCCGATCCATTCCGGCAATTATCTGCTGAAGGTCTTTACAGACGGTGATACGACGAAGCTGGCTTTTGCGCGGCGTTTCCTCGTGGTCGATTCGCGGATCAATATTCAGTCGCTGTTCCTGCAGCCGGTGGACTACAATCTTGCACAGACGCATCAGCATCTTACCCTCAAGCTAAATGTGCAGGCGGTCAATCCTCAAAATCCGCTGGATCAGATCAAGGTCGATATCCTCCAAAATTACCGGTGGGACAATGTAGTCCGGAATCTTCAGCCCAATTTCTATGTCGGTAACAATATGGAATATACCAGTGACAATACGATTCTTTTTGAAGGGGGTTCGGAGTGGCGGGGGGTGGATCTGCAA
This sequence comes from uncultured Chitinophagaceae bacterium, assembly GCA_963846405.1. GTDB lineage: Bacteria > Bacteroidota > Bacteroidia > Chitinophagales > Chitinophagaceae > Puia. Next base: position 279,982 of record CAWJVU010000007.1, read on the forward strand.
AGTTTCCGGTTCCAGAGCGACCGGGTGCAGACGGCCAACTATGGGAAGACGGGGACCGATATCATTTTGAAGCCGGATGCGGATCGATCGGCGTTGGCCTATGCGGCTTATGCAGATCTGAATGGGGCGTTTTTTATCCAGACGACAGAAAGCATCAATGTCAATTATCAGGGGGACTATGCGTCGGTACTGTTCAGTTTCGCGCCAAAGGACAAGGCGGAGCTACCGGATAAAGATGTGTATTTGTTGTCCCGTTTTACAGGCGGAGTGGTCAACGATTCTTCCAGGATGGTCTTCAATGCGAACAATGGGCGATACGAGCGGCGATTCCTGCTAAAGATGGGGTATTATAGTTTCTGTTATGTCACGGTTGACCGGAATGACCCGGACCGGAAGTCCTCTTTTGGATTCACGGAGGGAAATCACGTGGAGACATCAAATGACTATATGATCCTGGTGTATTTTCATAGTCCGCTTGGGCGGGGGGATGATCTGATCGGGATGCAGCGGTTCAATAGTAAAACCGGCAGGTAACCGAGCGAAGCGTACCCGAGGAACGAAGGGTACGAGCGAGGAGGAGCGAGGAACGAAGCTCCGACGAAGTTCGGCGGCCCGGTAACAGGCGCGGGAAAAATTATTTGGGGTTGGACCGGGGCGGTGTTATCTTTGCCGCGGCAAAGTCTTATACGACCAGCTCCCGCTGAACCCCGCCAGGGCCGGAAGGCAGCAACGGTAGGTGGTCGTAGCGGTGCGATATAAGTAACTTTGCCATTTTTTATTTGTACAAACCGAACTATATATGAAATTCTTCATCGACACAGCCGATCTCGCGCAAATTAAGGAAGCAAACGATTTGGGGATATTGGATGGGGTAACGACCAATCCTTCTTTGATGGCCAAAGTGGGCATCAAGGGTGAGGAAGCGGTGACAAAACATTATCTGACGATTGCTGAGATGGTGAAAGGGGATGTAAGTGCGGAGGTGACGGCGGTGGATTTTGCCGGGATCATTGAAGAGGGTAAGAAACTTCATGCGATCCATCCGAATATCGTGGTCAAGGTCCCAATGATCAAGGAGGGGGTTAAGGCGTTGAAGTGGTTTTCCGACAACGGGATCAAAACGAATTGCACCCTGGTATTTTCGGCGGGTCAGGCGATCCTGGCGGCCAAGGCGGGAGCCAACTATGTTTCTCCGTTTATGGGCCGGGTAGATGATGCCAACTGGGATGGGGTTGAGCTGATCGCGCAGATCGCCAATATGTATGCGGTTCAGGGCTGGGAAACGGAGATTCTTGCGGCTTCGATCCGGAGCTCGCTGCATATCGTCAAGTGTGCGGAAGTCGGCGCCGATGTGGTGACTTCGCCGTTGGAGTCGATCCTGGGACTGTTGAAGCATCCGCTGACAGACATCGGGTTGGCGAAGTTCCTGGAGGACGCCAAAAAATTCAAATAGGGCAAGACTGGACCGCGACGGGCTGATTGTTGGCCGGCTGGCAAAGGGATACCACTTCGCCGATAATGATGACGGCGGGATGAGAGAGCTGGTGCCGGAGGGCCAAAGCGGGGAGCTCGGAAGTAGTACCGATCGCTAATTTCTGTTCCGGGAGGGAGCCGTCCTGAATAATGGCGGCGGGCATCTTGCCATACCCTTCGTGCTGGCACAGTTGGGAAATGGCGGTCAGTTGGTGCATTCCCATATAGATGACAACGGTGGACTTACTGCGAAGGGCCAGGCGAATGTCGCCCGACAGGCTGCCGTCCTTGCAGGTTCCGGTGATTATCCAGATGCCGTCGCTCACGGTTCGGTGGGTGAGTGGAATGCCGGCCAGACCTGCGGTCTGCATGCTACTGACGCCGGGAATATAAGTTACGGACATGCCCAATTCGCGGGCGAACCAGGGCTTCCTCGAATCCCCGGCCGAATATAAAGGGGTCGCCGCCTTTGAGGCGGATAATTTTCCTGCTTGTTTTTGCTTTTTCTCTGATCAGCTCGTGGATTTGTTCCTGGGTAGTGGCGGCGCCATGCGGGTTTTTGCCAACGAAGATTTTTTCGCAATGGGGTGGGGCGAGGTCGAGGAGGGCGGGGTTGGCGAGACGATCGTAGAGGATGACATCGGCGTGGCCGAGGGCACGCCAGGCTTTGACGGTGATGAGGTCGGGATCGCCGGGACCTGCACCGAGAAGAATCAACTCCGCTTCATACATATAAACTTATTTTTTATATTATCTATTTAGTGTAATTTAGTCAAAAAAGTAGGCAGTCGTCATTATTTTATTGCATACATCATGAAATGTGCCAAAAAAAATTGTATAATTGTACCGCACACTTACATATAAAATAATTCTATGTATTACACGGAGAAGCCGGTTGTAGTAGTGATCGGGAATGGGATGGTGGGTCACCGTTTCTGTGAGAAACTACACGCATGCGGCGAGCCCTTTCAGATCGTGGTTTTTGGAGAGGAGCCGCGGCCAGCATATGACCGGGTGCATCTTAGCGAATATTTCAGCGGAAAATCGGTTTCTGATTTGAGTTTGCCTATGAAGGGCTGGTTTGACGAGGATGAGATCATTCTTCATCTGGGGGATGCGGTTCGGGAGATCGACCGGGCGCAGCAAGTCGTCCATTCCTATAAGGGAGTTGTTCAGCGGTATGATGTGCTTGTGTTGGCAACGGGCTCCAGTCCATTTGTTCCGGATATCAGCGGTGTGGAAAAAGAGGGGGTGTTCGTTTACCGGACGATCGAGGATCTGGATCGGATAAAAGCGTATGCACCGCGGGCGCGGCATGGCGCAGTGATGGGAGGAGGCCTTCTGGGGTTAGAGGCGGCGAAGGCGTTGTTGGATCTCGGTGTTCCGAAAACGCATGTAATCGAGTTTGCCACCCGGCTGATGCCGCGGCAGATCGACAGCGCGGGCAGTCAGGCGCTGGAGGCGAGTCTTCGGAAGCTGGGTGTGGAGCTTCACCTGAACAAGACGACGCTGGCGATCGAGGGGGAGGGTCGGGTAGAGGCGCTGCAGTTTGCCGATGACACGCGGCTGGCGGTGGACATGCTGGTGATTTCGGCGGGGATCCGGCCCCGGGATGAGCTGGCGCGGTTGTCGGGATTACAGGTAGGCACAAGAGGCGGTATCCTGGTAAACGACCGGATGCAGACGGTTGACAAGAACATCTATGCGATCGGGGAATGTGCGTTGGTGCAGGGCATGATCTATGGGCTGGTCGCGCCGGGGTATGAGATGGCTGATGTGGTCGTCAGCAATCTGTCGGGCGGTGATAAGCGCTTTTCAGGTTACGACATGAGCACCAAACTTAAGCTGATCGGCGTGGATGTCGCCAGCTTCGGTGATCCGTTCGTGGCGGAGCCGGATTGTCGGACGATCGTCTATGAGGACCGGCACAAAGGTGTCTACAAGCGGATCAATATCAGTTGCGACGGGAAATATTTGAAAGGCGGAGTGTTGATCGGTGATGCGGGGGCGTATCATCTGCTTTTGCAGACGGTGAACAACCGGCTGATGCTGCCGCCTGATCCGGAGGATCTGATCCTTGGAAGCAGGGGGGCCGCCGCCGAAGGCGGCGGCGTGATGAGTTTGCCGGAGGAGGCGCTGGTTTGCTCCTGTGAATCGGTCAGTAAGGCGGCGATCTGCGCGGCCGTTGTCGAGCGCTCGGCCACTACGGTCGAGGCCATGAAAAAATGCACGCGTGCCGGCAGCGGCTGTGGCGGCTGTATCCCGCTGATAAAAGACCTGATCGCGGGGACTATGAGGGCCGGTGGGATGTATATCCGTAATGTCGTTTGTGAGCATTTCGTTTACTCCCGGCAGGAGCTGTTCGACCTGGTCAAACTCCACGAGGTGAAAATGTATGATGAGGCGTTACACCGGTGGGGTAAAGGCGACGGATGTGAGGTCTGCAAGCCGGTGGTAGCCAGTATCCTGGCCAGCTGCTGGAACGAGACGATCGTAAAGCAGGCGCCGATCCAGGATAGCAATGACCGTTACCTCGCCAATATCCAGAAAGGGGGAAGTTACTCGGTCGTGCCACGGGTTCCCGGCGGTGAGATCACGCCCGACAAACTTATTGTGCTGGGTAAGGTGGCCAAAAAATACAACCTGTACACGAAGATAACGGGTGGACAGCGGATCGATCTTTTTGGCGCCCATGTCAGCGACCTGCCTGCGATCTGGGAGGAGCTGATCGCGGCAGGATTTGAGAGCGGACATGCCTATGGAAAGGCGCTGCGGACGGTCAAAAGCTGCGTGGGCAGCACCTGGTGCCGGTACGGTCTTCATGACAGCGTATCATTTGCCATCGAGATCGAGGAGCGTTACAGGGGGATCCGGGCGCCGCACAAGATCAAGGGCGGCGTAAGCGGCTGTGTACGCGAATGTGCGGAAGCGCAGAGCAAGGACTTCGGGATCATTGCGACGGAGAAAGGCTGGAACCTGTATGTCTGCGGTAACGGCGGCTCAAGGCCGCAGCATGCGCAGCTTTTGGCGGTTGATATCAACAAAGAAAGCTGTATGCGGTACCTTGACCGGTTTTTAATGTTCTATATCCGAACGGCGGACCCGCTCACGCGGACGGCGACCTGGCTCAACAAAATGGAAGGGGGGATCAGCTATTTGAAGAATGTGGTGATCAACGACGGCCTCGGGATGGGCCGGCAATGGGAGGAGGAGATGCAGGTGCTTGTCGACGGTTATCATTGTGAATGGGCTGCGGTGGTGAACAATCCCGACCTGCGAAAGCAATTTGTTCATTTTGTGAATGCGCCCCGGAAGAAGGACCCGGCGCTTCAGTTTGCGGAATTGCGGGGACAGGTGAAGGCAAAAGACTGGTAAAATAAAGGGTGCTGAAATATCTTCTTTATGCTAAATACATCTATTAAATGGCGGGCGGCCTGCCGGGAGGAAGATATCCCGGCAGAGGGGGGCGCCTGCGTACTGCTCGATGGGGAACAGATCGCGATCTTCCGATTCTCCCGGCGGTCGGAGTGGTATGCTACACAAAATCTTTGTCCGCATAAACATCAGATGAGCTTGTCGCGCGGGATGACGGGGAGTTCGGGAGAGACGTGCGAGCCGAAAGTGGCTTGTCCGTTTCACAAAAAGACCTTTTCGCTTCGAAGCGGCGCCTGTCTCAGCGGAGAGGATTATCGCATTCGCACTTATCCGGTTCGGGTGAAGGGGGGAAGGGTGTATGTAGGATTTGCGCAGCAGGATTGAAAGAAGTTGCGCATCTTTGGCTAAATTTCTTTCATGCGGGATATCACAAACAAACCAATCTCGCTGCGGACGGCCAGCGCAGTGGGTGTCCTTTTCTGTTCCGCAGAGACGATTTCCCTGATCCGGGAGGACAAATTACCAAAAGGGAATCTTTTCGATGTAGCCAGGACCGCGGGCTTCGTCGGCGCCAAGCTGACGCCGCAACTTCTGCCGCATTGTCATCCGGTCGCTATCGATGGGATGGAATTGCAATTCGAATTCCTGGAAAAAGAGCGACATGCGGGACTGCTGACGGATGAAGCGCTGAATCGATCGGGTATTGTTATCCGTGGGGAGGCAAAGTCGATTGGGCGTACGGGCATCGAAATGGAAGTGTTGACGGGTGTTTCGGTGGCCGCGCTGGAGATCTATGACATGTTGAAGCCAGTCGATAAGAAGCTCGAGATCGGGTACATCAGGTTACTCGAGAAGAGGGGGGGCAAGAGCGACAGGGAAAAGTATTTTGCGAGTTCGCCATCTTGCGCTGTCCTGGTGTGTTCGGACTCAGCAGCGGCGGGGAAGCGGGAAGATAAGAGCGGCCGGATCATCCTGGAAATGCTGGAGGCCGTTCGGGCAGAAGTGCGGCACTATGTCATCGTTCCGGATGAGAAGAACCGGATTCAGCAGCAGATCAGGGATTGGGTGGCGGAGGATATACAGTTCATCTTTACAACAGGCGGTACGGGTTTGGGGCCGCGTGACCAGACTGTGGGCGCAGTAAAGGAACTGTTGGAACGCGACGCTGAGGGGATTTCGGAGGCAATGCGGGCCTATGGGCAGATGCGGACGCCGATGGCGATGATGAGCCGGGGTGTGGCGGGTTCGGTCGGCGAAACCTTGATCGTCACGTTACCGGGGAGTTCGGATGGGGCGCGGGAGTCGCTGGAGGCAATTTTGCCGGCGGTTTTCCATGCGCGGAAGATGATGAAAGGAGGAGGGCATTAAGATGATGAAAGAAGGGGTACTGATATGATCGGTTTTCAAGAGGCACAGGAGATCGTCAAATCGCAGGCCCGGTCGTTCGGGACCGAAGAGATCATATTGGACGCAGCGTTTGGCCGGGTGCTTGCGGAGCCGATCCGGGCGGACCGCGACTATCCACCGTTCCCGCGGGCTACCATGGACGGCTATGCGCTGCGATACGCCGATCTGGAGAAGGGTATCCGGCGGTTCCGAATCGTCGAAACGTTGTTCGCGGGGTCGCAGACGTGTATGCGGATTTCCGGCGGCGAGTGTTACAAGATCATGACCGGGGCTGCTGTGCCGGAAGATGCGAACCTGGTTATCCGACGGGAGGATGCGGAGGAGGGGGAGGGGGAGATAGAAATGAAGAACTCCGAAACTTGGCGGCCTTATTTGAATATTGCGCGTCGGGGGGAGGACCTTAGTGCAGGTGAACTGGTCATCGACAAACCGCGCCGCTGCGATCCGGCAATGATGGGGCTGCTGGCCACGCTGGGTAAAACATCGGTGGCGGTGGCGCGGGTGCCGCAGACAGGTTTGATAACGACCGGGGATGAAGTAGTAAATCCCGGCAACCCGGTAAGTCCGGTGCAAATCAGGAATAGCAATCTCTGGATGTTGCTGGGGGCGCTGCGGCAAGAAGGCTTTGGGTTAAGGAGGTCGTCCCATGTAGGGGATGATCCGGAGCAATTGATGAGGATATTGGAACGGTTTCTCGACCTGGATATTCTGATTCTGACGGGGGGTGTTTCGGCCGGGGACGCGGATCATGTGCCACGGATCCTGACCCAACTGGGGGTGCGGCCGCTTTTTCATAAGATTGCGATGCGGCCAGGCAAGCCGACATGGTGCGGGATGTTGCCGGCCGGGGGGATTGTATTTGCGTTACCGGGGAACCCGTTCTCGTGTCTTGTGAATTTTACATTACTGATTGCGCCTTACATTCATGCTTGTTGGGGGTTGGAGCCGACGCCGCCGATCGCATTGCCGTTGCGTGAAGCGCGAAAGAAGCGGACGCCGCTGGATGAGTTCTTCCCCGTGCGGATGGAAGGTTCGCCGGCCATGTTGACCCGGTTGCCGCTTAATGGTTCGGGGGATATCCGCCTGGGAATGGGAGCGAATGGACTGGCGCTGCATCCGGCAAGATTCGGAGATCTTGGAGCCGGAGCGGAAGTGGCGTTTTATTCCTTTGTATAGGTGCGGAGCCGACCGGGGTCCGTGATCCGGATGAGCTTACCATCCGTTTGGATCAAATTTTCCTGGGCGAGCTCGTTGATGGTGCGAAATACGGTTTCATAAGTGGCGCCGACAAGCGAAGCAAGGTCCTGGCGGCTCAGGGAGACCCCGATATGGCCACCGGGTGCCTGGCCAAATTGATCCTGCAGGGCCAGGAGCGCGTTCGCCACGCGGCCCTTGACCTGCATATGGGCGAGGTTGCGCATTTTTCGCTCGGATTCCTGGAGCTCACCTGCAAAAAAAAGCAACAGTCCATACATGAAATCCTGGTTGACTTTCAGGGAGGCTTGAAAAAAGGCGAGGTCAATAAAACAGACGCTCACGGCCTCGATAGCGGTAGCGGAAATGGGGTAGGCCGTCTCGCTCGGTGTTGGGTTGGCCAGCTGATCGCCCAGTCCGCGATGGCCGAAGATATCGCCCTTCCTCGCGAAGCGAAGAATGATCTCCTTTTCCGCCCCCCAGTATTTGTGCACCTTAACTGTTCCGGCAGTGACAAAGTAAATGCCTCGAACCGGCTGGCCCTCCTGAAAGATCAACTGCCCCTTTTTGAATTGAAGATTTTTGCGATGCGATTGAATGGCCGGTTTCCATTCGGGCAGGCATCGTTGGCATAAGAAACAGGATTCAAGGTCGCAATTGGGAGCTTTCTTCATCCGCTATAGAGTGAGGCTATTCACTGAGGCTATGTTTTAGCGTTGTAAATTAACGGTTATTTCGGCGGTCGATGCCCTCTCTTCTATGAATTACATAAATAAATATATCATTGTACAGGGTGAATATGTTGGTTAGTGTTCATAATTGCCATAAATTTATTGCATAGACAATATTTAATATAAGAAATCTCATTATTATCTACAATTTGTATTACATATTCTTTTCTGTAATATAGTCACACTTTTCACGATTGCTATCCATTCCTTTTCATGACGGTTGCTGCCATATGTATTCAATCACCATCAAAGCTGACTGTTATGAGATCGACGATGCCTTCGCCCGTGGACCGGATTCGGTTATTTTCATTGGGGAGCGTTCAGATGCGCACGTTCCATCTGACATGGCTAATGTTTTTCGTCTGTTTTTTTGGCTGGTTCGGACTCGCGCCGCTGATGCCGATCATTCGTGCCGATCTGGGACTGACCAAAATACAGGTTGGCAACACCATCATTGCTTCGGTCTCGTCGACGATCATTGCTCGACTGGTTATCGGACGTTGTTGCGATGTCTGGGGGCCGCGGTTCACCGCCGTATGGCTGCTGCTGATCGGGTCGATCCCGGTGTTGCTGGTGGGACTATCGAAGGACTACACCAGCTTTCTTTTGTTCCGCCTGGCCATCGGTGTGATTGGGGCTTCCTTTGTGATCACCCAGTTCCATATGTCGCTGATGTTTGCGCCGGCCATTAAAGGGACGGCGGGCGCCATCACGGGAGGTTGGGGTAACCTCGGCGGCGGGGTCACCAACATGCTCATGCCGGTGATCTTTGCGACGATTGTCGGGTTTGGGTACTCCCCGCATTTGGCGTGGCGGTATGCGATGATCGTTCCGGCGGTTATGATGTGGGTGATTGCGTTCTTGTATTACCGTTATACGACAGATACTTCCGCCGGGAATTATTCGCAGATCGGGCGCGCAGACCAGGGCTCGGGAACGCATGGCGGGGGTCGATGGGCCGGCTGGCTGGAGGCCCTCGCCGATTGGCGAATTCTGGGGTTGACGCTTGCATATGCAGTGTGCTTTGGGATGGAGATCACTTTTGATAATGTAGCCAGTTTATATTTTGTCGACAACTTTCATCTCAGTACCGGTCGCGCCGGTTTGTGGGCGGGTATTTTCGGCGCGATGAACTTGTTTGCCCGCGCGCTTGGGGGGATTTTGTCGGACAGGGCCGGCTTCCGTTGGGGCATGCGCGGAAAAGGATTTCTGCTGGGGAGTGTGCTGCTGCTGGAGGGATTGGCACTCCTCGCTTTTGCGCGTGCCAATGTGCTGACGCTGGCGATCGGCTTCATGTTACTGTTCGCGTTGTTCCTGAAGATGGCCAACGGGGCAGTATACGGGATTGTGCCTTTTATTAACGAGAAAAGGACGGGGATGATCGCCGGAGTGGTGGGCGCGGGGGGCAATCTGGGCGGAATGATCTTCGGGTTCCTCTTTCGCTCGGCAAGTCTCCGCTATGCGGAGGCATTCGGAGTGATCGGAATTGCGGTAGTCGGTGTCGCGGTCTTTGTATCGTGCGTGCGATGGGCGCCTGGTGAGCGTCAGGTTATTGTGGGCGAAGCCGCAACTTCGGTCGAGGGGGCCGCAGCCGCGTCGGCTTAATCGGTAACATGTCGTCCAATCATCGTCATACCCAACGTTATTCTTCGATTTGCTGCTATTGCGGAGTTGGCTGCGGCGTCACGGTTTACAAGGATAAACAGGGCCGGATCGGATTGGAGGGCAGCTCAGATTACCCGGTCAACAAAGGTATGTTGTGCAGCAAGGGGCTCAATCTCCACCACACCGTCAATGACCGAACCGACAGGCTGCTCTATCCACAGATGCGCCCGGGGAAGGCGGTTCCGCTGCAACGAGTCAGTTGGGATACTGCGCTGGACAGGGCAGCGGCAGTGATGAAGACACTGATTGCGAAATACGGACCGGATTCGGTGGGTTTTTATGTTTCGGGCCAATGCCTGACGGAGGAATATTATGTCATCAACAAGTTGATGAAGGGCTATATTGGCAGCAACAATATTGACAGCAATTCGAGGCTTTGCATGAGCACGGCAGTTGCCGCCTACAAACTGGCGCTTGGTGAGGACAGTGTGCCCGGCAGCTACGAAGACATCGAGCTGTCGGATTGTCTGTTCGTCATTGGGGCCAATCCGGCCTGGTGTCATCCGATCCTGTGGCGGCGGGTGGAGGCGCATAAGTCGGCTCATCCGGAGGTGAAGATCATCGTGGCGGATCCGAGACGGACGGATAGTTGCGCTGTGGCGGATCTTCATCTCGCGTTAAACCCCGGAACGGATATCACGCTTAACCACGCGATCGGGCGGCGGCTGATCGAGCGGGGAAAGACAGATCCCGTCTTTATCCGTGATCATACGTCCGGATTTGAAGACTACCGGCAACAGGTATTCGCTCGTTCGCTGCAAGAGGCGGCAGCAATCTGCGGGCTGGAAGAGGAAGAAATCTGCCGGGCGGCGGATTGGATCGGCGAAGCCAGCGGGTATCTTAGTCTCTGGACGATGGGGCTGAACCAGAGCGCCGTCGGCGTGAATAAGGTCACATCGCTCATCGGTCTCCATTTACTGACGGGCCAAATCGGGCGGCCCGGATCGGGGCCATTTTCTCTCACCGGGCAGCCGAATGCGATGGGGGGCAGGGAGACGGGTGGGCTCGCCAATTTGCTGCCGGCGCATCGGGATCTTGACAATCCCGAACACCGACGGGAGGTCAGGGAATTCTGGGGCAGTGGGCCGATCGCGGAGAAGCCCGGCCTGACGGTCACCGAGATGATGGAGGCATTGGACGATGGCCGGATGAAGGCGATCTGGATCATCGGGACCAATCCGCTGGTCAGCCTTCCTGATGTTCGTAACGCGGAGAAGGCGTTGCAAAAGGCGAAGTTTGTCGTCGTGCAGGAAGTCAGCAGCCGGCCGGAGACCCTGAATTATGCTGATCTGATCCTTCCGGCGGCGGCATGGACAGAGAAAGAGGGAACGATGACAAATTCAGAGCGAAGGATCAGTCTGCTGGATAAGGTGGTCGAACCGCCGGGGGAGGCGCTGCCGGATGCCACCATCATTTGCCGGCTCGCCCGCAAGATGGGATTCCCGGGATTTGATTATCGGGATGCCGCGGCGATCTTCAGCGAGCATGCCCTGCTGACGGCCGGGACATCAATCGACTATAGTGGCCTTGACTATACTATTTTGCGGGAGCGCCGGTCGGTGCAATGGCCATATCCGCCGGGAAAGGCCGACGGAGGAACGACCCGGTTGTTTACCGACGGGCAATTTCTGACTGAGTCGAAACGGGCCATTTTTCATGCGGTACCGGATGATATCCGGAGTGAACGACCGGATGGGGATTTCCCCTTTATTCTCACCACCGGGCGGATCCGGGACCAGTGGCATACGATGACAAAAACGGGAAAGGTCAACAAATTAAACCAGCATTTGCGGCAGGCGTTTCTTGAGCTTCATCCTGAGGACGCCCGTGACCTGGGTATTGCCGGCGGCGAAATCGTGGTCGTCGCCTCCAGGCGGGGAGAAGTGCGGGTGCCGGCCTTGCTTACGGAGACGATCAAACAGGGAGTGGTCTTTTTGCCGATGCATTGGGGAAAACTGATGAACAACGATCTCAACCGGGCCAATAACGTGACTAGCCCGCTGGTCGACCCGGTGAGTAAGGAGCCGGATTTCAAGTACTGTGCCGTTCGGGTGAGCAAATACAAAAAGCGCCGGGAGCGGATCGTGGTCGTGGGTGCGGGGGCAGGAGCGCATGCTTTCGTGCGAATCTATCGTGCCCTTAACCAGGAGGATGAGATCATCGTATTCAACAAGGAAGATCAGCCGTTCTATAACCGGGTGCAACTTCCGGATTATATCAGCGGCGTGCACCAGTGGGAGCAACTGGTACGGATGACGAATGAGGAGGAGCGTTCGCTTTCGGTGGTATTGCGCCGGGGGATCAGCGTGACGAAGATCGACCGGGAAGGAAAATTTGTTGTGGATTCGACGGGGGCGATGACGCACTACGATACGCTGATCCTGGCGACGGGCAGTCGCGCAGCATTACCCCGGCAAGTGCCTTCCCTTCCGGGCATCTATACGCTACGGAGCCGGATAGATGCGGATCGGTTCATGACGCAGGTTTCGGCGGCCAGTTCCGTCATCGTCGTCGGGGGCGGGTTGCTGGGGTTGGAACTGGCGGCTTCCTTACGGCAGATGGATATCCGGGTTTCCATCGTGCATCGGAGCTCCCGGTTCCTTGACCGCCAGCTTGACCCATTGGGCAGCCAGCTGTTGCACGAAGAGATCATTGATCAGGGATGCGAAATCTATTATTCCGATGAGGTACAATTGTTCAATGGACAAACCAGGTTAACGGGAGTTCGTCTGCGAAGCGGGCGGGTGCTGGAAGGAGACGCACTGGTTTTCGCGATCGGCACGGTTCCGAATATCGAGATCGCGCGGGATGCCGGGCTGGAGCACCGGCGCGGAGTAGTGGTGGATGGCTACCTCCGGACGAGCGATCCGAATATTCATGCGATCGGGGAGATCGCGGAGTTCAATAGCAGTTTGTATGGGTTTACTGCTGCGGCGGAGCAGCAAGCAGAAATCCTGGCGCGCTTTCTTCATGGGGATATCGCCAGCTACTACACGGGTACGGTCCCCATGAATATTATTAAGATCCATGGATTCGAGCTTTGCAGCATCGGGTTGGCCGATGCGCCCGACAATCCGGAATATGAGGAGATCGTCTTTATCGATAAGGCCCGGCGTTATTACAAGAAGTGTATCGTTCACCAGGACCGGCTGGTAGGTGCGATCCTGATCGGCGACAAAGAGGAGTTCAGGGAATTTCGCGATCTGATTACCCGGAAGATCGAGCTGAGCGATAAACGGCTGCAGCTCCTGCGGAGCGGGACAAAGTCGGAGCCGGCGCAGGGGCGGTTGATTTGCAGCTGCAATAATGTGGGGAGTGGGAATTTAATGAATAAGGTTGAAGGCGGGTGTCGCGACCTGGCAACGTTGTGTGCGGAAACGGGGGCGGGGACCGGGTGCGGCAGCTGCCGCCCGGAGGTAAAGAAGATATTGGAGGAGGCATTGGCGAATGTTCCGTAAGAATTATATAGTCAAGATCAATTTGCCGGGTGGTATCGTGGCTACCGGAGACCTGTACACAATCGTGGAATCGGCAGAGAAGGCAAGGGTGGAGGATATGCGGTTTGGGGTCCGGCAGCAGTTGTTCTGCAAGATCAAGGATCGCTACGGAGAGGAGTTCCTGCGCTCGCTGGAAGCGGCCGGAATCTTCTACGAAACGGAAATGGAACGTTTTCCAAATATTATCAGTTCCTATGTGACGGAAGGCGTATTCAGCAAGTCAGCCTGGTTGAGCGAAGGGTTGTATAAAGACATTCTCCAGGGGTTCGATCATCGGCCTGGAGTCAAAATCAACCTCGTTGAAAGTGGGCAGTCCTTTGTTCCCTTTTTTACCGGGCATCTTAATTTCATCAGCAGCAGCCTGAACAACCATTGGCATCTCGTGGTGAGGCGGCCGGCGACCAATGAGCTATACAGCTGGGAGCGCGTGGTATATTCGACTGATATTGCGCGGATCAGCGGGATGCTGGAGAAGGAATTGGAGGAAGGAGGGAATGGAACCCTTACTGCAGGGGCAACGGCAGGAGGACCTGCCGCGCCCGAATTGAGACTGCCGACGTTCCGGCTACCCTATTATGAGGGCTTTTTCCGATATGGCAATAAATTTTGGCTGGGAATTTATCGGCGTGAGGAGTTGTTCCCGGTTGCCTTTTTGAAGGACCTTTGCCTGATCTGCCTCAAAACCAAGATTGGCCAGCTGTATACAACGCCATGGAAATCGCTGCTCGTCAAAGGTATTGAGGAGGATGAACTTCCGCTGTGGGAATATATCCTGGGCAAGCACCGGATGAATGTCCGGCACGCGTGCAATGAACTGAACTGGCAGATCGAAGATCATAGTCCGGATGGGCTGCGGTTGAAACGTTATCTTGTTCGGCAGCTGGATCAGGAAGATATCCGGACGGAGGGTCTCAGTTTTGCGGTGAAGATCCAAAGAGGGTCGGGGCTACCGGGATCGATTGTAATCCGCAAGCAGGCGGAGATCAGGCCGGACCAAATGAAATTGCTCGATCGGTATGAGCTTTGGCATACGGCCGATTTCGATCCGCATTCGCGGGAGTTGAAACTGTATCGCAAGGACCTGGAGAAGGAGTTGTTGTTTCCGTATCTCGTGTCGCTCTGCAAAGAGTTCTATCACCGGCAGAGCCTGGGCAATTCCGTCGTACTGGAGGATGGGACGCGCCACTTGGCGAAGGAGGGACAAAGTGGTTGTGAGGAGGTGTGGGAATGTAAGGATTGTCTGACGCAATATCACCCGGCATTTGGCGATCCGGGGAGCGGGGTGGCAGCAGGGACACTCATGGGGCAATTGGGAAAGGACTATGTCTGTCCGGTTTGCGGGACATCCCGGGATGAATTCAGGATGGTGAAGAAATTGTAACTTTATCAATGATGGAAGTGATCAGGGATCAATATGGGAGGACATTTCGAACCTTGCGGGTGAGCCTGGTAAGCCATTGTAACCTTGGCTGTGTCTATTGCGTCGCAGGAAAGGGGGAGGCAGAATCGCGCGGCGATGGCGGCCCGGCGCTTGCGGCCGGTTCTTGGGATGACGGCAGTCCCTTGGGCGACGGAAGTCCTTCGGGTGACGGCAAACCAGGGCGGCGGCTGGACGCGTCCGAGTTGCTGGAGGTCATCCGGCGGCTGCATAAGCAGTTGGGGTTGGAGACGGTCCGGCTGACGGGAGGTGAGCCATTGTTGTATCCCGGGTTGACCGGCGTGGTGGAAGGGTTGCGATCGATGGGTATCGGCCGGATCAAGCTGACGACAAACGGGTCTTTGCTGGAGAAAAAAGCGGCTGCGTTGAAACAGGCGGGGCTTCAATCCATCAATGTGTCGCTGGATGCAGTCGATGAAGCGATATTTGCGCGGATGAGCCGGCGGAATTCAGTTGCACGGGTGATCCGGGGCATTGATGCAGCCATGGACGCGGGGTTGTCGGTCAAACTCAACGCGGTGGTCATGAGAGGAATGAACGAGGCGCAGGTTTTGCCCTTACTTGAATTTGCTTTTTCGCGGGGGATAATCATTCGCTTTCTGGAAGTGATGGCGATGGGGCATCTGTATCATCATTCCGAACAGTATTTGGTGTCCCGGCAGGAGATTCTGGCGATGATCCCTGAACAGCATGCGCTGACGCAGTTGCGAAGGGAGCCTTTTTCTACGGCGCAGTACTGGGTGACGGCCCGGGGACAACGCGTAGGAATCATTGCCAATGAGAGCGAGCCGTTCTGCCAGGATTGTGACCGGCTCCGGCTGGACAGCAGCGGACAGATCTTTGGCTGTCTCAGCAGCAATCATCCGATCACCCTTGGGATCGGGGAGACCGAGGCCGGTTGGGAGGAGAAGCTGCGGAAGGCGCTGGCGCAGAAACAGGCGGTACGCTTCGCCGGTAGTGACCTGAGCATGTTGCAAATAGGTGGTTAAACGATGTAAAACAGATACGATTATGACAATTCATGTGTACGCGGGGTTAAAAGATTATTTTTTGCCGGAATTCGAGCTCACGGAAGAGGTGGGCAATATCGATCAGCTTAAGGCGTGCATGCTGGCGATCAATGCTCAGGCGGCCAAACTGCTTGCGGCATGTCGGTTTGCGGTGGCGGACGGTTTTATTGACAGTACCTATAAACTCAAAGCGCATGAGGTCGTCATCGTCGTTCCGCCCAGTAGCGGAGGGTAGTTGGGGCGAGCCGGCGGCGGAGAGTACCCCGGGTTGGGGGGCGCCGGCGCGAGGAGAGGGGGCGGAATGCGTAGTGGATCGGCCGATCGACCTGGTCGGGCTGCTGGCGGCCGGGCATCATCCCGCCGCCGGTGCGGTTGTACTTTTCAGCGGTGAAGTGCGGGAAACCAATCTGGGTCGGCCCGTCGCCTACCTGGAATATGAATCTTATGTGCCGCTGGCAGAAAAGATGATCGCGGAAATTCTCCGTGAGGCAACCGCGAAATGGCGGCTCTCCGTTGCGATCGCTCAGCATCGGATCGGCCGGGTGGGGATCGGGGACACGGCGGTAGTGGTCATCACGGCTTCGCCTCATCGAAGTGAAGCATATAACGCCAACCGGCATATTATTGACCGGATCAAGCATGAGGCGCCGATCTGGAAGTGCGAGTACTATCACGATGGGACGAAGGAATGGGGGAACAACTGCAATTGTCAGGCGGTGTCGGGAGATGCGACAAAACATAGTTATGAATCAGAGCGCTAACCCTGACACTGCCGGTTTGATCGCTGTGGTGCTTTGCGGTGGCCAGAGCAGCCGGATGGGTCGGGATAAAGGGTTGATCGAGCGGGATGGTGTTTGCTGGGCGGCATGGATGGGGCGTAAACTGTCGTCGTTCGGGCTCCCGGTGGTCTATTCGATCCGGGCAGGACAGGAAGCGGCGTATTCGGCTGTTTTGCCGCACGGGTGGCTGATCCCGGATGCGATGGGAATTGGCGGCCCGTTGAACGGGTTATTTAGTGTTCACGAACGGTTTCCGGGGAACGATCTATTGGTACTTGCCTGCGATATGCAAGATATGGATGAGGCAACGATCGGAGAGCTAATCGGGGAGTACAGAAAAGGGGGGGCGGAATTTTATGTTTATTGCGAATCGGAGTTCGTGCAGCCTTTTTGTGCAGTTTATACGGCGGGCGGATTGGAGCGCGGTTTCTCTCAATTGGGTGATGGACTGAGCCTGAGGTCGGTTATCGGGAAAAGGAGAGTGAGGAGGTTGGCCGTCAGGAGCAGGAAGGCGTTTGAGAATTACAATTCCCCATGAAAGCTTCCGGCGGGCGGGTCTACCCCCCACCAGTTTCCAGCTTTGCTGCTCCAGCCAGAGCAGGATCAGGGTTTGGACATCAGACCTGATGGGCGGGTGAAGGGTCCGGAAGAGAAAAAGCCCGAAAAAAATCCGGGCCTTTTGCTATTGAAAGACGTTGAGGTTATTTCAGCTTCTTCTGTAATCCGGCGTCGATGGCGTCGAGGAATTCCTCCGTGTAGAGGAAGTGTTTTCCATGTTCGACATTATTGCCATGAATGCAGATTGCGAGGTCTTTGGTCATTTTGCCGCTTTCGACAGTCTCGATACAGACGGCTTCGAGGGCAGTCGGCGAAGTCGATGAGGGGCTGGTTGTTGTCGAGTTTACCGCGGAAGGCCAGACCGCGGGTCCAGGCGAAGATGCTGGCGATGGGGTTGGTGGATGTTGGTTTCCCGGCCTGATGGTCGCGGTAGTGGCGGGTGACGGTGCCGTGAGCGGCTTCGGCTTCCAGGGTTTTTCCGTCCGGCGTGACCAGGACGGAGGTCATCAGACCGAGGGAGCCAAAGCCCTGGGCAATGGAGTCGCTTTGGACGTCGCCGTCGTAATTCTTGCAGGCCCAGACGAAGTTGCCGTTCCATTTGAGGGCGCTGGCAACCATGTCGTCGATGAGGCGGTGCTCATAGACGATACCGGCTTCCTTGAATTTCGACTTGAATTCGCTCGTGTAGATCTCTTCGAAGATATCCTTGAAGCGGCCGTCGTATTTCTTGAGGATGGTGTTCTTGGTGCTAAGGTAAAGGGGCCATTTCTTGCTAAGCGCCATGTTGAAGCAGCTGCGCGCAAAGCCTTTGATCGATTCGTCAAGATTGTACATGGTCAGCGCAACGCCGTCCCCTTTAAAATTGAATACTTCGAAAGTTTGGGGGGCGCTGCCGTCTTCGGGCGTAAAGGTCATGGTCAGCTTGCCTTTTCCTTTGATCACGGTGTCGGTCGCACGGTATTGGTCGCCGAATGCGTGTCGGCCGATGATGATTGGGGCCGTCCAATTGGTGACGAGACGGGGCACGTTCTTCATGACGATCGGCTCGCGGAAGACGGTTCCGTCCAGTATGTTGCGGATGGTGCCGTTGGGGCTTTTCCACATCATTTTGAGATGGAATTCCTTCACCCGGGCCTCATCGGGGGTGATGGTAGCGCATTTGATGCCTACCCCGTATTGTTTGATGGCGTTGGCGGCGTCGACGGTCACCTGGTCGTCTGTCTGGTCCCGGTATTCGATACCTAAGTCAAAATATTTGATGTCGATTTCCAGGTAGGGAAGGATGAGTTTGTCCTTGATAAATTTCCAGATAATTCGGGTCATTTCATCACCGTCCAATTCGACGACGGGATTTGCTACGTTGATTTTCTTGGCCATTTTGCTTCAGTTTTTACATTCAAAAGGATAGCAAACGTACAGGAAATGAAGGAAAAACCGATGGCTTTTTTGTATGTTTGTGTACCGAAACTGGGCGGAGCCCAGTTTGCACTTTTCGACCGAAAGGGAGAAAAGTGCTGACATTTATGGTATTGAGACAAAAAATACATTGTGGAACAATTTTTTGTCGAAATTCAAACTCTTTTTGACCATGTTAGAAATGTTACGACAATACATTTCGGCGTACGTAGCATTGACGGGCGAAGAATTTGCGGCGCTGGCGGACAAGTTGGTGGTCCGCGAATTTGACAGGCGGCAGCTATTGGTGCGGGTAGGGGAGGTGGAGGAATACCTGAGTTTTATCGTGAAGGGGCTGGCGCGCCTGTATTTCCTCAAAGGCAAGACCGAAATGATTACCAATATTGCCAAGGAGGGGGAACTGATCGCTTCGTCCTCTTCTTTTCTTTCGGGCAAACCTTCCTACTACTTTGTAGAGACGCTGGAACCCTGTACCGTGCTTTCTATTACGCGGGCGAACCTGGAGAGAGCCTATCAGGAGAGCCCGAAGATCGAAAAACTGGGGAGGCTGGTCACGACCTATTTCGTGTTGCAGAAGGAAGAATGGGAGCTGGAGTGCATGCGGCTTGACACCCGGGAGCGGTTCCTGCGGTTCATTGGCAACAATCCCGAGCTGCTTATGCGCGTGCCGCAGAAATACCTTGCGTCCTATCTGAATATGAAGCCGGAGACGTTTAGCCGGTTAAAGAATCATATTAAAAAACGCCCTGTTGCGGGGCGACCATGATAGTGCCCTCCGGGGCGACTGTGATAACGCCCGTCGGGGCCAATTTTGATCATATATGTCCAACTCCGCCGCAACATATCAGGGTGCACTGGAGAAGCTGCATCACCACCTGCAGGGATATGCGCCCATGACCAGGGACGAGTTCCGGCAGATGGAGCAATTCCTCGAGATCCGGGAGTTCGATAAACGGGTCAAGGTGATCCATGAGGGAGAGGTTGAGCGCTATCTCAACGTCGTCGCGTGGGGGCTTGCCCGGAAATATCTGCCGGTTCGCAACAAGGAGATTACGATTCAGCTGGCTTCGGAAGGGCATATGATCCATTCCGAATTGTCCTTTCACTATCGCGTTCCGTCCAGGGCGGTTGTGGAGACGATCGAGCCGACTGTCTTCTTCTCGATCTCTTATGACAGCCTGGAACAGTTGTACGAGCAGATCCCGGGGTTTGAGCGGTTGGGAAGGTTGATGATCACCGATCTTTTTATCAAGAGCGATAATCGGTATTTCAACCAGTTGCGGAAGAGTACACGGGAGCGGTTCCTGGAGTATGTCCGGAATCATCCGGATATGGTGCAGCGGGTGCCGCAAAAATACCTGGCTTCGTTTTTAAATATAAAGCCGGAGACTTTTAGCCGGCTTAAACATCTGACCAGGGCCAAAACGCTTAAAGGCTGACGACGAGGACGGGTACCTTGACTTCGTGGCGTACGGCGTTGACGGTCTCACCATAAATGAAATCTTTGAATCCGGTATGGCCGTGCGAGCCGATGACAAGCATGTCGGCCTTTTGCTGGTTTACGATTCGGGCGATCTCGCGACTGCGGTGGCGATAACCGAGTGCAGTGTAGCCATGGTAACCCATTTCTTCCAGGGATTGCCGGTATTGGTCCAGTCTTTCCTGATCTTTGCGGGTTTCCAGATCGTCGCTTTCCCTTCCGAGCATTTGTGCGGAGGCGCTTTCAACGATGTGGATCAGCAGGTAGCGGCCCTCTTTGCCGCCCTGGCCTACCGCGTATGCAAGCAGTTTCTGGTCATGGGCGCTGAAATCCAATGCGATGGCGATATGACGGAAGACCGGTGGGATCCAGTCTCTCCAGTGGATCCGCTTGTGGATGGACGAGGGGGGTAGCCTTTCCCCACGGCACGGGTGAGGAATGGACGCAGGGTAATATAGACCAGCAGGCCGATGGCGGCTCCCCCGGCGGCGAGCGATTAGTCCCTTGATGCCCCAGCCGCCAGCCTGGGTCAGCCACGGGGCCAGTTCTTCGACGACCAGTTTGATGTTGAGATAGAGGAGAAGGGCGGCAACCAGCCAGGACAGGAAACGGATTACCGGACTGGCGGTAAAATCACCCATCTTTCTTCGGTCGCTGACAAAATGGATCAGCGGGATGACGGCAAAACCGAGCTGGACGCTCAGGATGACCTGGCTAAGCACCAGCAGGTTGTCGGCTTCGTTTTCGCCGGCGATAAGAATGACCAGCACGGCAGGGATGATGGCGAGCAGACGGGTGATAAGCCGTCTCAGCCAGGGGTTGATGCGTAATTGGAGATAACCTTCCATAACGATCTGTCCGGCGAGGGTTCCGGTCAGCGTGGAGCTTTGGCCGGCGGCGATCAGTGCGATGGCGAATAGCCTGGGCGCCAGCTTGCTTCCAAGCATCGGCAGAAGGCGGTAGGCGTCCTTGATGGAGGCGACAGAAGTATTACCGGTCTTAAAAAAAACGGTCGCCGCGAGGATAAGGATGGCAGCGTTGACAAGGAAGGCTAGGTTGAGGGCAACGGCGCTATCCAAAAAATTGATCCTCAACGCCTTTTTGATTTGTTCTTTTCCAGCGCCGATCTTTCGGGTCTGGACGAGGGCCGAGTGGAGATAGAGGTTATGGGGCATGACGGTGGCGCCGATGATCCCGATGGCGATATAGAGCGCCTGGCGGCCGTGCAGGATGGGGACAAAACCGCCGGCGACGTCAGATATGGCGGGTTTAGCAAGGAGGATCTCGATGAGGAAAGAGCCGCCGACGACGGCGATCAAACCAATGATCAGCGCTTCCATCCGGCGCATGCCTAGTCGCTGGAGGTAGAGAAGAACGAAGGTATCGAGGACGGTGAGACAGACGCCATAGATGAGCGGCAAACCGGTCAGTAGCTGGATACCGATGGCCATTCCCAGCACTTCGGCCAGGTCGCAGGCGGCAATCGCGATCTCCGCCAAAATGTAGAGGGGGATATTGATAAAGGCGGGATAGGTTTCACGGTTGGCCTGGGCGAGGTCGCGGCCGCGGACGATGCCCAGGCGGGCGGAGAGGTTTTGGAGCAGGATGGCCATCAAGTTGGACATGAGCAGCACCCAAAGCAGGGTATAGCCGAACTGGCTTCCCCCTGCGAGGTCGGTGGCCCAGTTACCGGGGTCCATATAGCCTACGCTGATGAGATAGGCGGGGCCAAAGAAAACAAAAAGTTGACGCCACCAGGGCCTTTTGCCGGTGGTGTCAATGCTGCCATGGACTTCGCTGAGGCTAACGCCTTTCTGTCCCTGATTCATCATCTTTTACCAGTACGTTTTTAGCTACCTGGGCACTGAGTGTAACCGGGGGGCGGTTGCGCACTTTTATTTCCAGGGAGTTATCAAATGGAAATTTCTTTCGGATCTCCAGCCGGGTCCCGAGCCGGATATGGTTGTATTGCAACAGTTCGAGCATTTCGGAGGTCTGGCTGCCGATACCGGAAACCTGGGCGGTTTTGTTCAGCGGTAGTTCCGCCAGGCTGAGTTGACGCCGGATCTGGAGGCGGCCCTGGGAGTCGGGGATCGGGTCGCCGTGGGGATCGGACTGCGGAAAGCCAAGGAAGGCGTCGAGGCGGTCGATCAGTTCGCGGCTGCTGATGTGTTCCAGTTCTTCGGCAATCGCATGAACCTCATCCCAGCCGAAACTGCAATTTCTTGACGAGGAAAAATTCCCAGAGCCGGTGTTTGCGGATGATTTGAACGGCCGCCTTTCGGCCTTCCCCTGTCAGTTTAAATCCTTTGTACCGCTCGTAATTCAGCAGTTTCTGTTCTTTCAGCTTCTTGAGCATATCGGTCACGGAAGCGGGGCGGGTATTAAGCGCCGCCGCCAGCGCATTGGTGGTAACCAGCCCCTGCTCCTGCTGAAGGTGGAATATGGCTTTGAGGTGATCCTCTTTACTGATGGAGACTTTCATAATTTTACCTGCCTAAAATAAATTTTAGACAAATCTAAAATTTAAAAGTGATGATAACAAGAATTTTCTTGACACGAATTGTATTATTTTTAGCGACGGATAGATGACTCGTATGAACAAATACCTGTTGCTGGTGCTATTGTCCGTGCTTGTCGTGTCATGTAGAAGCAAGAAGGTGTCGCTGGCCGGCAACGATGACGGTCAATTGGGCGTTCCGGAATTTATCGATTATTTTCAGCCCCTTCCCCTGCCGTATGCGGTGACGGATACGATTCTTCGGCGGAAGGAGTCCGACGCGGCGTCGATTAATTATACTCTTTTCACCAGGCTGCTGCCGGACAGCCTGCTGACGCGGTATTACGGGTCGACACATCCCCGGCTCTATGCGATCGGAAAGATCAAAGTCCCGAAGGCCGAGACCTATGTATTTGTCAAATGTGTCGGTGCGGGACGGCGGATGCTGTATATTTTTTGTTTTGACCGCCAGGATCGTTATTCGGCTGCCCGACCGGTCCTTTATTCCGACAATTCGTCCGGTGTCTGGGGAGCTGCACAAATGGACGCAAAATATACCCTATTGCTCACCCGGTTCAGAAAGGGGGCGGACGGCAAAGTCTACCATACGACGGATGACTATGTTTATGCCGATGCTGCAGGGTTCAACCTCATTTTGACGGAATCCGATGAGAACCGGAACCGGGTCCTGCCCGTTTACGATCCCATCGACACGCTGCCCCGCAAACATAAATTCTCCGGGGACTATGCACAGGACAAGCGGAATATTGTCGCCATCCGGGATGGCAGGGAGGCGGGCCGTTTCTACTTCTTCGTGCATTTCGAAAAAGATAACGGAGAATGCAAGGGGGAATTGAAGGGAGAGGCTAAATTTGTTTCGCCCGGCATTGCCCGTTACCGGGCTTATTCCGACCCCTGTGCAGTGGAATTTTCCTTCGATGATGGGGGGGTATCTATGAAAGAAACGGGCGGATGCGGTGTTCACCGGGACATTAAATGTTTTTTTGAAGGTTATTTTCAGCGACGCCGCGCCGCGCATCCGAAGCCCGCAGCTAAACGAACCTGAGATCGGTTATTCCGGTTTATCCTAACGTATCCTTGTCTTATCCTACTGGGCGAATTCATACAATTCTATTCAGATTTTATCCGTTATATTGCGGATCAAAACTGGGCCGAGCCCAGTTTGCACTTGACGGCCATTTGGGAACCGAGCGAGGTCAAGTGCCGACATTAACGGTGTTGCGGCAAAAAATTAAATTATTTGGATTTTTTTGCCGCAATTCAATTTAACATGAGCTATGAGTTTTAGAAATTACGCAGTTCCTTACGAAGTAGATGAACGATATGCCAAGAAGGTAGCCTATTTCTCGATGGAGTTTGCCGTACACCAACCCTTGAAGATCTATAGCGGGGGTCTGGGTTTCCTGGCGGGCTCGCATTTGCGGAGCGCCTATGAGCTGCGGCAGAATATGATCAATATCGGGATTTTGTGGAAATATGGGTATTATGATCAGGCGCGGAACCAGGATCAGACGCTGCAGGTCACGTGGATGGAGAAACACTACAGTTTTCTGGAAGATACAGGAATCAAGTACCAGGTCACTATCCACGATCATCCCGTTTGGGTAAAAGTTTGGTATCTCAACCCGGAGACCTTCAAGAGCGCACCGTTATTCCTGTTAAGTACCGATGTCCCTGAAAACGACTATGTCTCCCAGACGATCACGCACCGGCTATACGATGCGAATGTCGCCACGAAGGTGGCGCAGTTCATTCTGCTGGGGGTGGGCGGTGCGCAACTGGTGGATGAGCTCGGCTTCAAACCGGACCTGTATCATCTGAATGAAGCGCATGGGATCAGCGCCGCGTTCTGGCTTTACCAGAAATACGATAAGAACATCGAAGAAGTCCGCAGGCGACTGGTCTTCACCACGCATACGCCGGAAGAAGCGGGAAATGAAAAGCACGATATCTATCTCTGTCACAAGATGAGCTATTTCTGCGGCTTGTCGGTGGAGGAGGTCAAGAAGCTCACGGGGCTGGAAGACGACGCGTTCAACCATTCACTGGTGGCGCTGCGGTTTGCGCATTTGGCTAACGCGGTCTCACAGCTGCATGGGAATGTCTCGCGGGCGATGTGGGGGAAATATAAGAATATCTGTCCGATCATCTCGATCACCAATGCGCAGAACTGGAGGTACTGGGCAGATAAGGAGCTATACCGGAAGATGGAGGAGAGCAATGATTACTGGTGGGATGACCGAAAAAAATATCATGAAGAAGCGGAGCTTCGAGATCGTAGCGGACCAGACGGGAAAGCTGTTCGATCAGAACGTATTCACCATTGTGTGGGCCCGGCGGCTGGCCGGTTATAAGCGGGCAAGCCTGCTGACGCGGGACATGGATATGTTCAATCAACTGGTGCATGGCACGAAATATCCTGTCCAGATCATCTGGGCGGGGAAACCCTACCCGATGGACTATCCGGCGATCAACGAATTCAATAGCCTCGTTCATTTGAGTAAGGGCTATAAGAACATAGCGGTGGTGGTCGGGTATGAATTAAGTTTGTCGAAGCGGCTGAAGCAGGCGGCGGACTGTTGGCTGAACAACCCCCGCGTACCGCGGGAGGCATCAGGGACCAGCGGAATGACGGCGGCGATGAACGGGGCGGTCAATTTTTCCACGGATGACGGCTGGATACCCGAGTTCGTGAATCACGGCAATAACGGGTTTGTGGTCCCCAAGGCGGACTATGCCAATATGCATGTGGAGGAACAGGATGACTATGACCTGCAGAAAATCTACGAGATCCTCAACGGTGAGATCCTCCCGGCTTATTACGACCATTATGATACCTGGCGGCAGATCGCCAAAAACGGGATGCGGGATGTTCGCTACCAGTTCGATGCAGGGCGGATGGCGCATGAATATTATGAATTGCTTTACAAATAGCGATATGTAATTGTGTTGGTCGTTGCATCCTGAGGGAAACTTCTCATGTATGCAACGATTTTTTTTCGCAATCCTATTTGTGGCCGCCTGCTTTTCGGGGATCGCTGCGGCTGCCAACAACGGCCCGACGGTCGTCGCTTCTTCCCTTCAATCGGTTATGGTCTATCGCAGTGGGGCGGAGCTGATGCACAAAGCGACAGCACGGCTGGGTTCCGGGAACAGTGACCTCATCATTGACGATGTCAGCACGACGCTGGACCCCGCCAGTATCCGGGTTGGCTGTACCGGAGGTGTAACGATTATGTCGGTCACGTTCTCAAAAGACTATCTCCAGCCGGAAACGATTTCACCGATTGTGAAAAAGTTACGGGATTCTATTGCGGTGCTGGCCAAGGAACAAGAGCATTTATCCATTCTGACCCAATCGGACCAACAATTGCTTGATGTCCTGAACAGCAACAAGAATTTCGGCGGGACGCAGAATGGGGTGAACGCGGCCGATTTGGTTAAAATGATGGAATATTACCGGCAGCAGCTGATTAGCCTCCGGACGGAGATGAGCGGATATGCAGACCGGACTTCCCGGCTCAGCGAAATTCAGGAGAACCTGGATAAGCAAATCCGGGAGGAGGAAAACAAAAACACGAAAACAAGCGGGAGAATCCTGGTACAGGTCTTGACGCCGGTCGCCGGGAATTATGAATTTACTGTCTCGTATCTGACGATGGCCGCACATTGGGAACCGGCGTATGATCTCAAAGTGACCGGAAGCAACGACCCGTTGCAGCTGCTTTATAAGGCGCGACTGGTCCAGAGTTCAGGAATCGACTGGAAGCATGTAAAGCTCAGTTTGTCGACTTCGATGCCGTCGTCCGGCGGGAATGCACCGATACTCACGGCGAGATTTTTACGGTTTGCGGAGAGAGTGGTGGGTTATGGGAAACTTTACAACAATAATGGGGTTGGGAATTCGCTTGGGTTTGACGAACTTAAAATACTGCCCGGAGTTGCGGTCGATCATGCAGGCGTTAGGATCAGAGGGCTTGCCACCACGTCGCTGGGTCAGCCATTATACATCGTCAACGGCCAGGAGATGAACCCGGAAGAATATGCAAAGCTGGACCCCAACACGATCGGGGACATCCAGGTGCTGAAGGGCGATCAGGCGACCAGCCTTTATGGTTTGAGGGGTTCGTCGGGTGTTGTGGTCATTACGCTGAAGAACGAACTTGGTGATTATGTCGGGATCAACGAGAACCAGCTGGACGTGGTCTTCGATATCGATATCCCCTATGACATTCCCAGCAACGGCAGGGAGCAGGGGGTTGAACTGAAAGAATACAAGGTCCCCTGCACCTATGAATACTATGCCGCACCGGTTGCCGACAAAGTAGCCTATCTGCTCGGGCAGATGCAGGGATGGGAGAAGCTCAACCTGCTGCCCGGTGAGGCTTCGATCACGGTGGAAGGGACCTATATCGGGAAATCGTTTATCGATCCGGGGTCGACGCAGGACACCCTGAGCCTTACGCTGGGTCAGGACAAACGGATCGTGGTCAAACGGGAGAAAGTGACCGATTTCAGCAGCGTGAATTTCCTGGGGTCGAATAAGAAAGAGGTGTTCACCTATCAGATCACGGTCCGGAACAATAAGAAGGAGAAGGCGGAAATGCTGCTGAAGGACCAGTATCCAATCAGCACGGACAAGGAGATTGAGGTGGAACTGCTGGATAGTGGTGGCGCCGCGGTCAATAAGGATAACGGCGTATTGACGTGGAAATTGGAACTGGCGCCCGGTGAGACGCGTAAATGCCGGATCAGCTATAGCATCAAATACCCCAAGGACAAAATAGTGAATCTAAATTGATGTATATTCATTGACGGAGCAGATCCGGAAAAACAATGAGAAAAAAAAGGAAAAGAATTTTACCGGGTATCCTGCTGATGGCGCTTTTGGTAGGTCCGCTGATGGCGGTCTTTGCTCAGCATGCTTATGATAGCAGGACGGATTCAGGGGTATCGGACCAGCTTGCCGGTTTGCGTTTTTTCCAGTTGAAGGATATTCGTTATGAGTTGAAATTCCGGGTCCCGTCGTCACGGACTGAGCCGGTAACGGGTCGGGAGACGATCCGTTTCCATTTGAGCGCACTGCCGTTTGAGGGCTATCTGCTGGTGGATTTCAAAGGCAACGCCGATGAGTTTTCGGACCTGTTGGTCAATGACTACGATGGGGAGGAGCACTTTGAGAATGAACACATTTGGATCCCAAAGGCGGTATTAAAGGTAGGCGAGAACAGGTTGACGGTAAATTTCGTTGCCGGAAATGGAGCATTGAACCGAAATACGGATTTTCTTTATACGCTGCTTGTTCCCGACCGGGCGCGGACTTTGTTTCCCTGTTTCGACCAACCGGACCTGAAAGCGGCATATACCCTGTCCCTGGTGATCCCGGCGGGATGGAAGGCGATCGCGAATGGAAAGGTTCAGGATTCGGTGACGGCGGGGGACAGCACAGTGTTGCATTTCCGACAATCTGATCGGATCAGCACTTATTTGTTCTCCTTTGTAGCAGGAAGGTTTACGGAGAGGGACAAATTGGTCAATGGAGAGCAAATGCGATTCCTATATCGGGAGACAGACAGCAGCAAGCTTCGGCTGAGCCTGGATTCGATATTCAGGATCGAGGGACAGGCGTTGCGGTTCATGGAACAGTACACGGGTATTCCTTATCCGTTCCAGAAGTTTGATTTTGTCGCGATACCGGATTTTCAATTTGGCGGTATGGAGCATGCGGGGGCGATCCAATACCAGTCGAGGACTTTATTCCTGGATTCGGGAGCGACCAGGGAACAGCGGATTGGGCGATCGAATTTGTTGTCGCATGAAACGGCGCATATGTGGTTTGGCGACCTGGTGACGATGAAGTGGTTTACCGACGTGTGGATGAAAGAGGTCTTTGCGAACTATATGGCCAATAAGATCAGCACCGTGACCATGCCGGACGACAATTATGACTTGAAATTCCTGATCGGGCATTATCCTGCGGCTTATAGCGTAGACCGGACAGCGGGGACGCATCCGATCCGCCAACAGCTGCAAAATTTGGAGGAAGCTGGTTCACTTTACGGACCGATCATTTATGACAAGGCGCCGATCATGATGCGGCAACTGGAGAGGCTGATCGGGTCGGCCGGTTTTCAGGCCGGCCTGCGGGATTATCTTCATGAATATGCGGGCGGCAATGCCGATTGGGACGACCTTATCTTCAAGTTTCAGCAATATACCAAAATGAAGGTCTTTGAGTGGAGCCAGGTTTGGGTGAAGGGAGCCGGCAGGCCGGTGTTTACCGATTCCATGCGGATTGCCGGGGGAAAGATTGCCGATTTTGTCATTCGTCAGCGGGGAGAAGACGGAAGTCGCCGGGTTTGGCCACAGGTCTTCGACGTGGCGATGGTCTACTCCGACCGGGTGGACG
Source organism: uncultured Chitinophagaceae bacterium (assembly GCA_963846405.1). Lineage (GTDB taxonomy): Bacteria > Bacteroidota > Bacteroidia > Chitinophagales > Chitinophagaceae > Puia. The sequence continues at coordinate 308,935 of CAWJVU010000007.1, forward strand.
AATTTACGATCAATATGAAAGCGGCTGAAATTCATGTGGCGGCGGCGGTGGGAAAGGCGAAGCCGCGTTTTGTGGTCTTTAATTCTTCTGGTCTTGGATACGGGCTTTTTCCGGTGGATCGGGCATCCCTGGAATGGCTTGGGGGGCGGCCGGTGACGCGTGCCGCAACATATATCAATCTATATGAGAACATGCTCAAAGGGACCGGGATGACGCCGGTAAAACTGCTTTGGTATGATATGGAGGCGTTGATGCGGGAGCGAAAGGAAGAGTTGAATTTTGGCCTGTTGCTCGATCAGATCGGGTCGATATACTGGCATTTCCTGTCCACGCAGTCGAGGGTCGGGACAGGACCAGGCTTGTCAGCCAGCTTGTGGAACCGAATCGACTCGGTGGATGCGCCAAATGAGAAGAAATTGCTGTTTCGTGCCTTTATCAATATCGGTGGAGCCGGAGCAGCGTTGGATTCGCTCTATAAAGTCTGGAAGTCGAAGCAGCCGCCGCCCGGCGTGACGCTGACGGAAGATGATTATACCGGGTTGGCGACAACACTGGCGATCTGGAATTATTCGGGGTATCCGGAAGTCTTGACAGAACAGCTAGGGCGGATCCAAAACAAAGACCGCCGGGACCGGTTACAATATTTGCTGCCTTCGTTGTCGAATGAGCAGGCAGTCAGGGATTCATTCTTTATGACGTTAAGTTCGGCAGCAGCAAGGCGGAAAGAGGCCTGGGTGCTGGCGGCGCTGGCAAATCTTCACCATCCGGCAAGGGGTGGCGCGTCGGAAAAGTATATACCGGCATCGCTTGACTGGCTCGCGGATATTCAACGCACCGGAGATGTGTTCTTTCCGCAAAACTGGCTACAGGCATCTCTCGGACCGTATCAAACGACGACGGTTGCGGAAGTGGTCAGGCGGTTCCTGACGGATCATCCCGACTATAACCCGAAGTTACGGGCGAAGATATTGCAGTCAGCGGATAATTTGTTCCGTGCTGAAAAGCTGATCGCGATAGAGAAAACTGCTCAGTGACGGATCGTAGTGTCGGGTTTGATCGCGCCGACGGTGTCCTTTGGCGGTATCGGCGGTGCCGTTTGATTGACGATGTCAAGCAACTGGACGTCGAAGACCAGGGTGGAACCGGGGGCGATCATCTGGCCCGCCTGGCGATCGCCGTATGCAAGGTTGGACGGAATAAAGAGCTTCCACTTGCTGCCGACCGGCATAAGTTGGAGCGCTTCGGTCCAACCCGGAATGACACCATTGACGTTGAGCTCGATGGGTTGGCCCCGATCGACCGAACTATCAAAGACCTTGCCGTCAATCAGGGTGCCATGATAGTGAACCCTGACCATATCGGTTAGTTTTGGTTTGGGGCCCGTACCTTCAGTGAGTATCTGGTATTGCAACCCGCTGGGGAGCGTCACGACGCCCGGTTTTTTGGCATTTGCAGCGAGGAAGTCCTGGCCGACTTTTTTGTTGCCGAGGGCTTTTTCAGACTGCTGTTTCTGAACATAGGTCATCAGCGTGCTCTGGCATTGCTGTTCGCTTAGGATGGGTTTGTTTGCTTCGACATCTTTGACCGCTTTGACGAGGATGGCGGTGTTGATATTGGAGATGTTCTGTTGCTTATAGAAATTGGCGAGGCTAACGCCGATGGCATAGCTGATGGAGTCGATTCTCGTTCTTCAGGGATACAGGCGCGGCGCCGGCAGGCGTGGCAGTCTTGTGGGCCGGGGTGGTCGGATGTGTAGTTGATTGTGCCCCGGCGGAAATTGCGATTGCCAGGAAGAAGGCGAAGACTAAAAATGATTTACTGACGTTCATTGATGGTATTTTGAAACGCAAAAATAGGCTTATTTTTAACCAGAATTTGGCCTACTTTTAAACGGATTTGCGAATATATCTTTAAAACTAATAATATCCTTTATGAAGCATCTTCTCACTGTCTCGCTGGTATTTTTCCTGTCCGCCGGTTTGGTTCGTGCGCAATTGGGCAAGGGGCTCAGTTCCGATGATATCGCATCCGGGCTTAAGGACGCGCTTTCGAAGGGCACCCAAACGGCGACGGATAAACTATCTGCCGCCGATGGTTTTTTCAAGGATGCGGCGGTCAAGATCCTGTTGCCTCCTGAGGCAGCCAAAATGGAAAAAACTTTACGGAGTGCCGGATTTGGCCCGCAGGTAGACAAGGCTATCCTGGATATCAATCGGGCGGCGGAAGATGCGGCCAAGTCGGCTGCGCCAATCTTTCTGAATGCGATTAAGGGAATGAGCGTTTCCGATGGGATCGCAATTCTGCGAGGGCCGGATACGGCTGCCACGGCGTATCTGCGGAAATCGACGACGGCGCAATTGACCACTGCCTTTCTTCCGGTGATCAAAAATTCCCTGGATAAAGTGGGTGCGACCAACTCGTGGAAAACGGTGGTCGACGCGTACAACAAAATCCCTTTTCATAGTAAGGTCAATGCCGATCTGCCGGCTTACACGACGGAAAAGGCGCTGGATGGCGTTTTCTATCTATGTAGCTGTAGAAGAGAAAAGTATCCGGACAAATCCGGCTGCGCAGGCCGATGACCTGCTCAAGAAAGTTTTCGGCGGGCTGTAGCAGTCCGTATCTTTGGAAGCAATGTTGGGCCCGGTCTTTTCCCTTTATAAGCAGGCGTATAGTGGTTTGTCGCGTGCCACGTGGTTGCTGAGCTCGGTAATGCTCGTGAATCGGAGTGGAACGATGGTCGTCCCATTCATGACCATTTATCTCACGTCACCGGCGATGGGATATAGCATTGCGCAGGCGGGGCTGGTCATGGGTATTTGCGGGCTGGGAGCAATCTGCGGCGGCTTCCTCGGGGGGCGGCTGACGGACCGCTGGGGGTTTCATCGGGTTCAATTGGCTGCGTTGACTGGCGGGGGTATCTTTTTTATCATCCTGGGGCAGGTGAAAAGTTATCCGTTGATCTGCAGCTGCACGTTCCTGCTCAGCTTGGTTAATGATGCTTTCCGGCCGGCCAATTCAACGGCAATCGCAACCTATAGCAAAGAAGAGAACAGGACGCGTTCGTATTCGCTCAACCGGCTGGCGATCAACCTCGGCTGGGCGGTCGGCGGGGCGATTGGCGGGATTCTCGCTTCAATCAACTATCATCTGCTCTTCTGGGTCGACGGGGGTACCAACCTTGCGGCGGCGCTCCTGCTGCGGATCTTCCTGCATCCGGAAACGACGAAGGTGGTTCATCATCCGCGGGAGGCTCCGGGCAAGCCGGTCTTGTCTCCCTACCGGGACCGGACTTATCTTCAGTTCATCGTTTGTACGATTTTGTTTGCCAGCTGCTTCTTTCAACTCTTCAGTACGCTTCCGCTGTTTTACAAACGCGTGTTGGGGATGCCTGAATATATGATCGGGCTCGTGCTGACCGTAAACGGGTTGATCATTGCCGTGATTGAAATGGTGTTGGTATTCAAACTGGAGGGAAAGCGGGAGAACCTTTACTACGTCTTCTTCGGGGTATTGGCGATCGGGGTGTCCTATCTGCTGCTCGACGCTTTACCCCTGTCGATTTTTATCGTCTATTTCTGTATGGTGGTGAGTACAGTGGGCGAGATGCTGGCGATGCCCTTCCTGAATTCGTTCTGGATCTCGAGGACGTCCCCCTCCAACCGGGGAAGTTATGCGGGATTGTATACGATCGCGTGGTCGACGGCGCAGGTGGTCGGGCCGACGGGCGGAGCGGAAATTGCACAACGTTGGGGGTTCACCGTATTGTGGTGGGCCGTCGGCGGTATTTGTCTGGTGGCGGCGATGGCCTTCCGGTATTTGCGGCAAACTCAAAACGTCCTTTCGTATGAGTGAAGAGAAGCTAGAGATGTTCCGGAACCGGCTGCAAAAGGTATGGCGTCATGTGAGCAAACTGGCGAAGCGGCAAGAGGTGACTTGCTATCCGCGTTTATGATCACGATTTGCCGGAATTCCCTTTTTGTGTCGAGCTTTATGAAGATAAAGTTTATCTCGCGGAGTATCAGCGGCGGCATGGGATGAGTGAGGAGGACCATGCGGCGTGGCTTGAGAGCTGCGTTCCGGTGATCAGCGATATTCTGGCTGTACCGGATGAGCAGATCTATTTTCGGGAACGACGCAGGAAGGCGGGGCGGTTGGATCAATATGAAAAAATAGCCAGCGAGCAGGAGTTCTTTGTCGTGCGGGAGGCGGGGCTTTTTTTCCGTGTTAACCTGACGGATTACCTGGATACGGGGCTGTTTCTCGATCATCGCATCACGCGGGGGATGGTCCGGGAAGAGGCGTCTTCGCGGAGGATGTTGAATCTATTTTGCTATACCGGATCGTTCTCCGTATATGCAGCGGCGGGAGGCGCATTGTCGGTGGATTCGGTTGATCTCTCGAAGACTTATCTCGCCTGGGCGGAGGCGAATATGACGGTGAACGGGTTGGCAGGCAGTTCGATGCAGTTTATTCATGCGGACGTAAAACAATGGTTGGACGCCGCGCCGGAGGGATGGTACGATCTTGTTGTCATGGATCCGCCGACATTCAGTAATAGCAAGCGGATGAAGGACTTTCTGGATATTCAGCGGGATCATGCGGACCTGATCAATAAGACGCTCCGGGCGATGAAAGTTGGCGGGGTATTGTATTTCAGTACGAACTACCGGAAGTTTGTGTTAGAAGGAGATAAAATAATGGCGGCGTCGATAAAGGATATTACCAACGCCACCACTCCATTCGATTTTCAGGGGAAGTTATCCCGATGCTGTTACAAGATTGTACGTTAGCGGCTCATCGCCGGCAGCGCGATATCCCGTTTCAGGGGGTCATTCCGGTCAGCCATCTCCCACGCGGTATAAAAGACAAAGCGGGCCCTTTTCTCCATCAAATCATAGTTGATCTTGTCCGGCGTATCGGTCGGTTTATGATAGTCGGCATGGATGCCATCGAAATAGAAAATGATCGGCACGCCTTTCCTGGCGAAATTGAAATGGTCGCTTCGGTAATAGATCCGTTCCGGATCGGCGGGATCATCGAACTTATAGTCCAATTCAAGCTTTGAATATTTCTGGTTCATCCCTTCGCTGATTGGTTTGAGGTCCGTGGACAATTTATCGCTGCCGACGACATAGACATAGTTCATGGAGTCGCCTTGTTTCCGGTTCGGGTCGATCCGTCCGATCATGTCAATATTCAGATCGACGTCGGTCTTATCGAGCGCGTAGGTCGGATGGTCCGTATAGAATTGAGATCCCCAGAGGCCTTCTTCTTCACCGGAATTCGCGAGGAAAAGGATGCTGCGGCGCGGCCCCTTCCCGGCGGCTTTGGCTTTAGCGAAGGCGCTCGCGATCTCGAGGATGCTCACTGTTCCGGAACCATCGTCGTCCGCCCCGTAATAAATCTCCCCATTGCGCTTACCGAGGTGGTCCATGTGGGCGGAGATGACGACGATCTGGTCTTTAAGATCGGTGCCGGGAAGGAACCCGAGGACGTCGCTGGCCCGGAGCCGCGCTGTGGTCTTCTGGAATTCCATTTTTACATTGGGGGTGTAGACCTTGTTGGTCGGTGTCCCGGAAGTCAGCTGGCTGTAAGTCGTCGCCGGTGATCGCCCGGGCGACCTTCTCCGTGATATAGAAACTGGGGATGGAATTGGTTCGTTTGTACTCGCTTACCGTCATGTTGCCTTTCGCAGCGGTTAGTTGTGGCGGAGCAGTTGTTCCGGTCTGAAGGGTAAGGAGCGCAGCTGCGCCGTTCCGTTGGGCAATATCCGCTTTGGAAGGACCCCGGAAGCGCCGGTTGGTTGGCGGTGGTGTCCCGGGTGGGTTCCCGTTCAGCACCAGGACAATCCGGCCGCGGACGTTCAGCCCTTTGTAGTCATCGCGGTTGGAATCGCTGATGCCATAGCCGGCAAAGATCACTTCGCTTCCCAGCAGGGTGATATTGTTGTTGGCGGATACCGGAGTGAAGAAATCCTGGTTAAGCGTGAAGGGTTGATCATTGATCGACAGCGCGGCGCTTAACAGCGAATCCTGGTAGACGGGATAAGGCAACTGGTAGTTGTCGCCGTTGCCCGGCAGGAGGCCGACGGACTTGAAGTGGTTCTCGATGTAGGCGGCCGCTTTGTGCTGACCTTCGGTGGCGGTTTCGCGGCCTTCAAAATCCGCGCTGGCGACGATGTAAAGATGCTTTTTTAGGTCTTCGGCGGTAATCGTTTTAGCAAATGGCCTCGGATCGGGGATCTTTTGGGCCTGCGCGGCGCCGGCTCCGAACAGGGACAAGAGCAATAGAAATTTTCTCATGCGCCAAATTTACGGGAATATGGCATGCGGAGAGAATCGTTTTGGATGAACGGTTTTCGGGGCCGATGGCTCCCGGACCAGGACTCTACCCCTGGCTAAGCTCGCTGAGCTCGAGCCAGCGCAGTTCCTTGTCGTCGAGTAGCTGCCCGATCTCGCCGATCCGGATGGAAAGGCGTTGTAATTCGTCAAAGGGAGCGTCCCGCCATTGAGCTGGTCGGTGATCTGCTGTTTTTCGCGGGTGAGCCGGTTGGATGTCCTGCTCAAGGTTTTCAAATTCTCTTTTTTCTTTATAAGACAATTGTCGTTTTGCGGCTTGAATGGAAAGCGGTCTTACGGTCCCGGTGTTGGCATTTTTGCGATGCCGGTTCTTCATTCGGGAAGGCATCTTCGGCGTTGTTGACTTTTAGCCAATCGCGGTATTGGGAGTAATTTCCGGGGAAGTCGCGGATGACGCCGTCACCTTCCAGCACGAGCAGATGGTCGACGAGCCGGTCCATGAAGTAGCGGTCATGGGAGACGATGAGCAGACAGCCCTGGTATTCGCTGAGGAAATTTTCCAGCACGGCGAGGGTAGGGAGGTCGAGGTCGTTGGTAGGTTCGTCGAGCACGAGGAAGTTGGGATTGCGAAAAAGGATGGAAAGCAGGTGAAGCCTGCGTCTTCTCGCCGCCGCTCAGCTTGGAGATATAGGTGTATTGTTGTTCGGGGGGAAAAAGGAAAAGGTTGAGGAATTGGGCGGCGCTCAGGGAGCCGCCGGCCGCCAGCGGGAAATGTTCGGCGATATTTTTTACGAATTCGATGACCCGCATGATCTTCTTTGATGGTCAGGCCCTGCTGAGAGTAATTGCCGAAGATAACGGTCTCGCCGATGTTGATCTTACCGCTGTCGGCGGGTTCGAGGCCTTGAAGGAGATTGATGAAGGTGGTCTTTCCGACGCCATTTTTTCCGATGACCCCGACGCGTTCGCCTTTCTTAAAGGTGTAGTCGAACCCTTTGAGGATGGTCTGGTCGCCGAATGCCTTATAGACCTTCTTCATCTCGACCACTTTGCCGCCAAGCCGGTTCATCTTCATCTGCAGCTCGATCTGCTGGTCTTCGATGCGTTGTTTGGCTTTTGCTTCAACCACATAGAAGTTATCCTGGCGACTTTTGCTTTTGGTGGTGCGGGCTTTGGGTTGTTTGCGCATCCATTCGAGCTCTTTCCGGTAGGTATTGCGCGCTTTGTCGATGCTGGCGGATTCGTTCTCGATCCGGGCCGTCTTTTTTTCGAGGTAATTTTCGTAGTCTCCCTTATAGGTAAAGAGGGTGCTGCCGTCCATCTCCCAGATTTCGTCTGTGACGGTGTCGAGGAAATAGCGGTCATGGGTGACGAGGAGGAGGGTGACTTTTTCCTGGTCGAGGTAGTGTTCGAGCCATTCCACCATTTCGACATCAAGGTGGTTGGTGGGTTCGTCCATGATCAGCAGCACATGTTTGTGTTCGAAGCCGATGTCGATCAAGGTCCTGGCAAGGGCGACCCTTTTCCGCTGACCGCCGGACAGGTTGCCGGCGGGCTGCTGGAGATGGTGGATATTCAGTTTGCCGAGGATCTGTTTGACTTTGGTATCGAAGTCCCAGGCATTCAGCTCGTCGAGCCGCACGATGGCGTCGGTCAGGCGGCCGGCGTCTTCCGCGTCGCTGGCATCTTCGTAAGCCTTGATGGCATTGATGATGGGGTGATTATGATGAAAGATATTGTCGAGGATGGACCGATCTTCGATAAAAGAGGGTTCCTGTTCGAAGAGGGCCACGGTGACATCCTTGTGGATCCATACGGTACCGTCGTCGGCGGTCTCTTTGCCGGCGAGGATACGGAGCAGCGTTGATTTTCCGCTGCCATTGCGGGCAACCAGGGCGATCTTGTCGCCTTCTTCGATATGAAAGGTAATATTGCGGAAAAGCGGCTTTACGCCGTAGGATTTGCTCAAATTCTCGACAGAAACATAATGCATGCCGCAAATATACGCATAACGCGAGCCGCTTATCGCAGATTATGCTTTATGAACTCGAGGGCCACGTGGATCCTGACGTCGTCGCCGAGCACGATGCCGCCGGTATCGGTGGTCATATGCCAGGTTAGGCCGAATTCTTTCCGGTTGATCTTGCCGCTGACGGTGAAGCCCGCGCGGGTGTTGCCCCAGGGGTCTTTGATCACACCGCCGAATTCCACTTCGAGCTTATGTTCTTCGTTATGCCCCGGAGGGTCAGATCGCCATCGATGTTGTAGGACCCGTCGTGGTCGACGTTCTCGATCTTTGGTGATTACGAATTTGATCTGGGGATAGTTGGCCACATCAAAGAAATCGGATCCCTTTATATGGCCGTCGCGTTGTTCGTTCTTCGTATTGATGGAGGCGACGTCGACGGTAAAGGTGACTTTTGCAGTCGTAAAGTCTTCTCCTTCGGTGCTGACATCGGCGGCGAATGAGGAGAAGTGTGCCGGTCACGGTCGAGATCATCAGGTGTTTTACCTTGAATTCAACTTCCGAGTGCGTGGGGTCCAATACCCATTTCGTTGTAGCCATAAGGATTTATTTTAATGTTTGAACAATGAAATTACGAAGATCGGCAGGCCGCTTCAAAATTAATTTCTGATGAAGGGCGCACCAAGGGTGACGGAGACCGGAGCGGTGCGGGCGGGGGATTAATTTTTGATGAAGGATAGAGCGGCGTCATGGTATTTTGGTTGTTTGAGTTGTTCGCGCAAATGACAGAATGTTTCGTAGGGTCCTTTGGTGGAGAAGAGATTGATCAGCCAGGCGGGCGCGGAGGCGCCAGGGTCCAGTTTAAGCTCATAGCTGATCTTTATCCGATCGCCGGGCAATGGGCGTAACGATCCAGCGTTCGATGGATAAAGGAACACGGACGATTCCTTTTTTTTCGGGGATATAGCCGGCGATCTCATCGGCGCTGATGTACAGTTTGCGGGTACTGCTGTCCTGGATGAGATGCAGGTGGACGACGAGGTCGCGGTCGCTTGCCGGCCACGGGGAATGGATCAATGAATAGAAATAGAGTTCGGATGGATTGATCCTTTTTAGCATAACGGCTTTTGCCGAGTTGAAGGACCAGTTCGGATAGTTGCCGATATCCAGGATAAGGGCTGCCAGGGAAGAAAGTTTCCCTTGCAGCGTCATTTCGACTTTCAGGTCGTCGAACCGGGAACTGTCGCCGGTCCGGGAGTAAACGCGGATGCCGTCCTGGTCTTTCTTCAGCTCCCAGATCTTTTGGGCGCCCGCAGACAGCCCGGCAAACAGGTATACCAGCAACAACAAAAATTTTCGATAGCGGTTCATTGATCGTTCACTGGGTTTTAGGAAGGGCTACCAGCCGAAGTACTGCGAGTACATTCTACTTTAACAATACCTATAGAATATTGGTTCGACCGATCGTCGGAATTGGTCGAATTGTTTAAAAGATGGGAACAACCGTCGCTATCGGGAGACCCGGAACTGATACTCGCCAGAGCCGACCTTTACGACCACGTAGCCGCGGCCGACGGATTCGACCGAGATCTCGGGTACCGTAGCCAGGGGGTGACCGCCTTCGCTGATCAACCCGTTTTCGGGGGCCGGTATAAAAACGCTGGATGTGGTATTGGCCGGGATAACGACGTCCATGAACAAGGTGTCGTCCGTTCATCCGCCAATGACTGCTCAGGAGTCCATAGCCGGTCTGTAGATCGGCGCCTGCTTCGGTCAGACCGCCGCCGGGGTGTGGATCGATCCGGCTATGATGATAGCCCGGGTCTGCGGCATAGGTATCGATGCCGGCAATAACCCGATACATCCAGTCGCCGATGGCGCCGTAAGCATAGTGGTTGAATGAGTTCATGCCGGGGGTTTCGAATGTGCTGTCCGGTCTGATGCCATCCCATCTTTCCCATATCGTGGTGGCGCCCATTTTCACCGGGTATAGCCAGGACGGATAGGTATCCTGCATCAAGAGCCGGTAAGCGACGGAAACAAAACCGAAGTCACTGAGGACGTGACAGAGATACGGAGTGCCGAGGAATCCGGTGGTCAGATGATAGTCGTAGTCCTGGATATTTTTCACGAGACGCCGCGCAGCCTGATCCCGCAGTTCTTCGGGCAGCATGTCGAATTCAAGCGCCAGGACATAGGCGGTTTGGGTGCCGGATACCAACCGGCCGCCGGGCGTGACATATTCGTGCAGGAAGGCCGCTTTGATCCGCTTGAGCAGGGTTGAATAGGCGTCGACATCGTCCTTTTTGCCGAGTACGTCGGCGGCATTGATGAGCAGTTGCGTGGAGTGGGCAAAGAAGCATTGGGCGATCAGATACTTATCGGTAACGGCGGAGCGGCCGTCGTTATCGTCAAAGGGTCGATAAAAAAGCCAGTCGCCGAAATCGAAACCGGTGTTCCAAAGATCGTCTTTTGCCTGGCCTCGGATATAGTCAACCCAGGCTTTCATGCTCGGATATTGGTTTGCGAGTATCCGCTGATCGCCATAGGCGAGGTAGACATTCCAGGGAATGATAGTGGCCACATCGGCCCAGCCGGCACTGGTGCCGTTGCCGGTGACGTTTGGTATAACAAAGGGGACTGCGCCGGAAGGGAGTTGGTCGGCTGCTACATCCTTTAGCCATTTGGTGAAGAAGTTTTCAACGCCGCGGTTGAATGCCGCGGTTCTGGAAAACACCTGCGCATCCCCCGTCCAGCCGAGCCGTTCGTCGCGTTGCGGGCAATCGGTCGGTACATCGAGGAAATTGCCTTGCTGTCCCCATTGGATATTGTGCTGGAGCTGGTTGACAAGCGGATCTGAACAGCTGAAACTGCCCGTCTTCGGCATATCGGAATACAGGGCGACGGCGGTGAAATCATGGATGTCGATGGGGCCATTCCAGCCTTCGACGCGGACATAGCGAAAGCCGTGAAAAGTGAAATGGGGCTCAAAAACTTCAACCGTCGTGTCATTTGCGTGTTCTTTGCGTTCGCCAACGATATAGACGTCCTCCGCTTTTGCTTTTCGCAAATTATCGGTGTAGAAATTTCCCTGCTTATCCAGGACCTCTGCATGACTGAGTCGAAGACTGTCGGCGACCGGATGGCCGTTTAGCCGCACGACAACCCAGCCGACAAGGTTCTGGCCAAAGTCAAGGACCTGTTCGCCTTTTGGCGTCGTAATAATCCGCAGGGCGGGAAAGGTCTCGTGCTTGCGCACCGGCTCGTTGGCCGTAGCGATGAGGTTGGTCATCGGGAAGTCTTCGGTCTGCACTGCTAACCATTGGGAATCGTCGTAATCCGGAAGCGACCAGCCGGTTTTTGTCAAGCGATGATCGATCCGTTCGCCATTATAAATCTCGGACGAACGGACTTCGCCGGTAGACGAGCGCCAGCCGGGCCCGGTAGCGATCGTGTCTGAGCTGCCGTCCATATAGCGAACCATCAGTTGCAGGAGCAGCGAATTGTCCTTTCCATATACATTATGCTGCGTGTCGAACCCGATGGTGCCGCGATACCAGCCGTTGCCCAATAAAGCGCCGATGGCGTTGGCGCCTTTGTGAAGGAGGCCGGTGACGTCATACGCCTGGTATTGAAGCCGTTTGTTATAGGAAGTCCAGCCTGGCGTCAGGTATTCATCGCCGATGCGCCTGCCGTTGAGGCGGCCTTCATAGAGACCGTGGGCGGTGATGTATACGGTGGCAGAGGCGACGGCGCGGCGAATGGTGAAGCGGGTGCGGAGGAGAGGATTGCCCGCATTCGCCGCGTTGTTGCCGGCGTTTATAGCGGCGTTGTCGGGCCGGATCCATTTGGCCTTCCAGTCTTCCGGCCGGAGGAGACCCATTTGCCACCAGGCGAGATCGCTCCAGCGCGAGACCCGGCCCTTGTTATCCCAGATGCGGACTTCCCAATAATATCGACTGCCCGGTTGCAGCTGCGGGCCGCTATATTCGACCTGGGTCGAAGCGGCGGAATTCGTCTTGCCGGACGTCCAGAAAAGGTCTTTGCCGTTAGGGCGGGCACTGACCCGGATCTCGAAGGCGGTTTGGAGCTCGTTGCGGTCACCCGCCTCGATCTGCCAGCTGAAACGAGGAGCCTTGCTGTCGACGCAGAGGGGATTGGAAAGATTTTCGATCCGAAGATGGGAGAGTGTGGGCTGGCAGAAAGCCGACAAGCCCGATACCAGCAGGGCAGTCAGGAGGCAAGAATGTCGTTGCATAGAACAAATATAAACGCGAAAAAAACTTTATATAAATTTATTTTTTTTTCGCCTTAGCATATATGTCGGCGCCTAAAGGCGCGAACTGAACGGAGTTCAGTTCAGGATTGAACCCTATATTTGGGTCCGCAAAAAACCGGAGACTTGTCCATATGTTTATTATCGATGCCCACCTGGATCTCAGTATGAATGCGATGGAATGGAACCGTGATCTTCGGTTACCCGTCGAAGATATACGCGCCCGGGAGCGCGGGATGACCGACAAGCCGGACCGTGGAAAAGGGACCGTATCGTTGCCCGCATTACGGCAGGGAGGGATCGGGTTGGTTGTAGCGACGCAGATTGCGCGGTATGTGGCGCCGGGCAATCCACTGCCGGGGTGGCATTCACCGTGGCAGGCCTGGGCGCAGACACAGGCGCAGGTAGCCTGGTACAAGGCGATGGAAGAGGCCGGGGAGATGGTGATGATCAGGGATTTGGCGGGTTTGGAGCGTCATGTGGCGTTGTGGATGGGTACCATCGCCAAGCCTTCGGCGCCCGATGGACGGACGGCAGCGGGAGCGCTTCCCATCGGATATATTCTCAGCCTGGAAGGTGCGGATTCGATCGTCACTCCGGAGTATCTGCAGCGGGCGTATCAATACGGGCTGCGGGCCATTGGCCCGGCGCATTACGGTCCCGGGCGGTATGCGAACGGTACGGACAGTTCGGGCGGCCTTGGTACAGAAGGGAGGGCTCTTTTGCGGGAGATGCAGCGGCTGAATATCATCCTGGATGCGACCCATCTTTGTGACGACGCCTTCTGGGATGCGATGGAATTTTACGACGGTCCCGTTTGGGCAAGCCATAATAACTGCAGGGCGTTGGTGGATCATAATCGGCAGTTCAGCGATGACATGATCAAAGCGCTGATCGAAAAAGGCGGGGTGATTGGGGGTGCGCTGGATGCGTGGATGATGGTACCCGGCTGGGTGAGGGGGCAGTCCGATCCGCGGGCGATGAATTGCAGCCTGGAGAAAGTGATCGATCACCTGGATCATATCTGTCAGATCGCCGGCAATGCTTTGCACGTGGGCATCGGCACCGATCTGGATGGCGGCTTTGGCAAAGAGCAGTGTCCGTACGACATCGAGACCATTGCGGATCTGCGTCAACTGCCTGAATTATTGGGCAGGCGCGGGTATTCGGACGGCGGATACCGAGAATGTTCTGAGTGGCAACTGGCTGCGGTTTCTGAGAAACGCCTGGGCATAGATCATGACGCCTGGGCGTAGATTACTTTACCGGGGTCATTTTGAGGCATACCGGTGCGGGAATGGACAATTGTTTTCCCGTTGGAGTAGGCATACCCGTTTGGGGATCGATCTTAAAGATGACCACATTGGAGCCGTTCTGGTTGGCCGCCAGCAGCCAGTGGCCGGTTGGGTCGATCATAAAATTCCGGGGTGTATTTCCCCCGGACGGCACAACTCCTTTCCAGGTCAGCTTGCCCGTTGCGCCATCGATGGAAAAAACCGCAATATTATTCGCGTCACCCCGGTTGGAGGCATAGAGGAATCTGCCGTCGGGAGAAATGTGGATATCCGCGCTGCCGATCTCACCCTTGTATCCGGCGGGATGGGAGGAGATCGCTTGCAGCAACTTGAATTTCCCGTTTGTATACTGAAACACATCGACCATGCCGCTCAGTTCGTTGATGGCGTATACGTATGGTTTGCCGGGAGCAAAGGCGGTATGCCGGGGACCAAATCCCGGCTGGATTTTTACGACCGAGTCAGCGGCGGGTGTCAGCGGGGTCTTCATCGCTGTGGGAGTGAAGTGCAGTACGGAGAGCTGGTCCATTCCCAGGTCTGCGACAACCAGGTATCGCTGATCGGGTGAAAGAATGGTGGAATGGACGTGGGCTTTCTCCTGGCGGTCCTTGACCGGGCCGGCGCCGGTATGCTGGATCAATTCCGTAATGGGATGAAGCGAGCCGTCCGCTCCGATCGGAAGTGCCGAGAGATTGCCGCCGCTATAGTTCGCAACCAGCGCCCATTTCCGGCCGGCGTCCACAGAAATATAGCAGGGGTCGGCGCCGCCGCTCGTCTGCTTGTCGATAAACGTGAGTTTGCCCGAGGTCTTATCAAAAGAGAAGGCGCTTACTCCTCCGGGTTCCATACCCGCGCCGTGCGTTTCGTTGACGCTGTACAGGAACCTGCCGCCGGGCGCGACGGCCAGATAGGAGGGGTTGTCGGTCATAATGGTGCTTATCGGAGTGGCGTCACCGGTAGCCGCATCAAACCGATACACATAAATGCCTTTACTTCCCCGGCTGGCGGGCGATCCTTCGGTATACGTACCGACAAAGAGATAAAATTGCTGGGAAAAGGTAGAGAAGGACAGGAGCAGGAGCAGCGTCAGCAGATAAAAACGCATGGTAAATCTATTGATGAACAAGAATGAATCAGCAGTTGGAGTAAAAGTACTATTTTTATACCCTCAAAAATCAACCAATAACATGCGCAAGTTCCATTTTCTTCCTGCTTTTCTGTTGATCGGCATGACTGCCTGCAACAATTCAGGTGACAAGGCTGCCAACACGGACACGACTGCTGCCGCTAAAGACAGCGCCATGCAGATGGCCAAAGACAGCACCCAAACTGCTGCCATTCCCGCGCTGCCGGCTGTTCCGACCGGCGCCAAAGTCTACTTCAAAAATCTGAAGAATGGTCAGTCCGTTACTTCGCCTGTAAAAGTAGAAATGGGTGTTGACGGCATGAAGGTCGACACCGCCGGTCCTGTCGTTGCCGGTGCGGTCATTTTCACATCCTGGTTGATGCCGGCGATTCCATCGCGACCGGTCAGATGATCGTCAAGGATTCGACACATCTTCATTACGGCAAAGCGCAAACCAGTGCGGAGCTGAAGCTGGCCCGGGTAAGCATACGCTGGCACTGCAATTTGCGGATGGCCTTCACCGGTCGTACGGCAGCCAAATGGCGGCAACGGTATCGGTGACCGTGAAAAAATAAAAAGAAAGCGGTGAAAGGTTACGCCTGCTGTTCCGGTTTTTGATCGGGGCAACAGGCGTTCTATATTTATTGCGTCGAAATGGGGAAAACCGGACTGTGCGCAGTTTTTGTACTTTTGTAGCGGAAAACGGCCGGAGGCCGTTTTGACCGATTGGTCAAACTTTAGCGCCTTGCAAAACAACCGCGCAACGAAAAGTCCGTATCGGTTGTCAGAGTAAATATTGGTTGTATCCTGAATATTGGTAGCTAAAAATTCGAATGACGTCATGAGAAACAATCGAAAGCATTTTATTTGGAGTTCAATAATATTGGTTTTTGCGTGGATGGGAGCGGGTTGTATAAAGTCAGGCTCCGGCACCGTCAATACCGCCAGTTTGCTATGTTTCGATCATGAATAGGCCCCTTACAGCTCTACGGCGGATATCTATTTCAACGGAACGATGGTAAGCGCCAGCGGAGGCATTGCGCCAGGAGAATATCTCTTCGCATACGGGTCGGTTAAACCGGGGAGTTACACGGTTGACTTCAAAGTAACGGGAACCGACAGCCTATTGTATGAGATTCCGGCCGCTATGTACGACACGAAATCGTTCTATACCCTGATGCTTTACAATACAATGCCGAAAAGCCCGTCGGTGCCGCGGCCCGGATCACGGATGATTATTCCCCCGTGACACAAACAACGAGTGCCTATTATCGATTCTTTAACCTGAGCCCGGATGCACCTGCCGTGGATCTCTATCTGAACAGCACCGCTTTCACAAACGAACCGTATCGCCGATGGATAATCTCACCAATCCGGCCTATGACGAGTTCCAGCCGATGAACCCCGGTGACATATCAGCGTCAACGTGAAGAAAGCGAATACCGATACGTTCTGGCGACCCTGGGTTCCCCTGCGCAACTGGCGGCCAAGCACGGTCTACACGATCTTTTTATATGGATCTTCGTCTAACCTTGTCGCCACGGTATTGACAGCGACTTACTGACTCGTCGCGAGGCGGAACAGATACCAGTTTGCGTCTTCTCTGATTGGCGGGTCGTCGGGATTCGCATTGTAATTCCGCCGGCTGCCTCCGCCTCCATTTCCGCCGAAATGCATTCCGTTCACGCCGATGCCGCGGCCGCCGCCATAATGGCGTTGACTGCCCGCAACGGTCTGCCCGGAGGGCGTATTGAGGACCACCCCAACGCTAAACGATTTCTTTGGATTCCGGCTGCTTAGACCGGCGCCAAGGACATTGACGATGGGAATAATGGCTTCATAAACGAGAAGACTGTCGTGATGGCTGAACTGAATGGCCACGTGTATGGGGCTTTTTGTGTCACCGGCGGCGAACTGGCCGTTCTCGATCCCGGAGAAACCCGGTGGTCCCGTAGGAATCGGAGTGCTGCAATAACTCCTGTTTAAAGCTGCTGTCGTTCTGGGTGGTCAGCGGCTCGCCGTTACGATCCCGGATATTGGGATCCGGTTGTTTCCGAAGCGGGTAATGCAGACTGATATCCCGGCCGTTCTGGCCTTTGGGATCCAAATAAACAGTGATGCCTGCGCGAAGCATTCGGAGCATCGTCTGCTCATCGCGGGACAATGCGCAGATATAAATATTCCGGTTATCGTTGGTGACATTGTATTGAAGCGTATAGGTCGCGTTTGCGAAGCGGAGCGGGAGCGTCCAATCGTCGGGGATACCGTCGGCAACGACAGGCGTGGTTTGATAGTGGCCAAGAGGAGCCATCTTGTGCGAGCAGGCGGCAAGGCACAAGACTGAGGGTGAGGACAAAGGGCAGAGTTTTGGCGGCCATGGATTTTTTGGGTGGAAAGGTAATCAGGGGATCGTCAATGGAATATTAAAATCGGTGAATGGTTGAAGGATTAATGCCTCGATTGGTCAATTGACCATGTCCTTCCTCCAGCGTAGGAGCTGACAGGCTCGCAGGTGCAGATCAGGTTGCGGTCGCCATACGTATTATTGACGCGGGCGACGCTGGGCCAGAATTTGTTCTCGCGGACATAGGGCAGCGGGAAGGCGGCCTGGCTACGCGGATAGGCATGTTTCCATTCGTCCGCGCAGATGACCTGCTGGGTATGCGGGCGCATTCTTTAGCGCATTGTCGGTCTTGTCGGCCTTGCCTTCCTCGATGGCCCGGATCTCCTGGTGGATGCTGATCATGGCGTCGCAGAAGCGATCGAGCTCGGCCTTGTCTTCACTTTCCGTCGGCTCGATCATGATCGTGCCGGGGACGGGGAAGCTGAGGGTGGGAGCATGGAAACCATAGTCCATCAGCCGTTTCGCGACGTCTTCCGCCTCGATGCCGGCGCTGGTCTTGAAGGGGCGCAGGTCGACGATGAATTCATGCGCACAGGTTCCCTGGGCGCCGCTGTAGAGCACCTTATAATATTTTTCCAGCCGGGCCTTCATATAGTTGGCATTCAGGATGGCATAGCGGGTTGCGCTGGTGAGCCCTTCCGCGCCCAGCATTTTGATATAGGCATAGCTGATCAGCAGGATGCTGGCGGAGCCAAAGGGCGCGGCGGAAACGGCGTGTACGTGCTGGTTCGCGGTTGTGCCGTTGCCGTTCGAAGAGAACCGGGTGTCACCGGCCGGGAGATTGACATGCGCCGGCAGGAAGGGTTTCAGTTTTTCAATTACGCAGATGGGCCCCATGCCCGGGCCGCCGCCGCCGTGGGGGATGGCGAATGTCTTGTGGAGGTTGAGATGGCAGACGTCGGCTCCGATCAAACCGGGGCTGGTGAGACCAACCTGGGCGTTCATATTGGCGCCGTCCATATAGACCAGACCGCCGTTTTCATGGATGGTGCGGCAGATCTCGGGAATGCTTTCTTCAAATACGCCGTGGGTGGAAGGATAGGTGACCATCAGACCGGCAAGCTGGTCCTTATATTGAACGGCTTTTTCCTTCAGATCGTCGATGTCGATATGTCCGTCCTCGTCGCTTTTGACAACGACGACTTTCATCCCTGCCATTACTGCGCTGGCGGGGTTGGTCCCGTGCGCGGAGATGGGGATCAGCATCACGTCGCGATGTGCGCCGTCATGGGCGGCGTGATAGGCCCGGATCGTCAGCAGCCCGGCATATTCGCCCTGGGCGCCGCTATTGGGTTGAAGGGAAGTAGCGGCGAAACCGGTGATCTCGCTGAGCCAGTCCTCCAATTCCGGTAAGATCTGACGATAGCCTTTCCACTGATCAGCCGGGGCGAACGGATGCAGGCCGCCGAATTCCGGCCAGCTGACGGGGATCAGTTCGCTCGCGGCGTTGAGCTTCATCGTACAGGAGCCGAGCGAGATCATGGACGTGTTAAGGGAAAGGTCTTTTACTTCCAGGCTGCGCAGATAGCGCATCATGTTCGTTTCGCTGTGATGGGTGTTGAAGACGGGATGTGTCAGGAATTCCGATGTCCGGGTGACGGAGGAGGGGATATTGGACAACGTGTCGTCTTCGTCGAAAGTGGCGGAGACGAGGTCGGTGCCGGCGGCGTGGCCGAAGACGGCAAGGATATTGACGATATCTTCCTGCGAAGTTGTCTCATCGATGCTGATGCCCACGCAGGGGCCGGAATAATAAAAGTTCATCCCGCGGGCGGTTGCCGCGGAACGGATGGCGGTTACATCCTTTACCCGTACCCGAATGGTATCGAAATAGTATTCGTTCGATAACCGGGTAGCCGAGTTGCTCCAGTTCGGCAGCGAGGGTCCGGGTAAGCAGGCTGATGCGTTTAGCGATGGTCGTGAGACCTGACGGGCCATGCTAGACCGCGTACATGGCGGCCATATTGGCGAGCAGCGCCTGGGCGGTGCAGATGTTGGATGTCGCTTTTTCGCGTTTGATGTGCTGTTCCCGGGTCTGAAGGGCCATGCGAAGGGCACGGTTGCCCTGGGCGTCGATGCTGATGCCGATGATCCGGCCGGGGATGGATCGCTTGAATTCCTCTTTGGCGGTGAAGAAGGCGGCGTGCGGGCCGCCAAATCCCATGGGCACCCCAAACCGTTGTGACGAGCCGACGGCCACGTCAGCACCGAGTTCGCCGGGAGGTGTCAGAAGGGTCAGCGCCAGCAGGTCGGTTGCCATGACGACATAGGCGCCGGCCGCGTGGGCCTGGTCGATAAAGGAGCGATAATCGTGGATGGCCCCGTCGCTGGCGGGGTATTGGACGATGGCGCCAAAAAAGGACTCATCCAGTCTGCACTTCCCGATAGTCACCGGTAACCAGCTGGATGCCGACGGGTTGCGCCCGGGTTAGCAAGCAGGTCCTTGGTTTGGGCGAAGATATTGTTGTCGACAAAGAATTTGGGGGTGGTGATATGGTCGTGGTCCTTGTTCTTCAGGTTGAAGAACATGGTCATGGCTTCGGCAGCTCGCAGTACCTTCGTCGAGGAGCGAGGCATTGGCAAGGGGCAGGCCGGTCAGATCGGAGACCATGGTTTGGAAATTGAGCAGACTTTCGAGACGGCCCTGCGAGATCTCGGCCTGGTAGGGAGTATATTGGGTATACCAGCCCGGATTCTCGAAAACATTGCGCAGGATCACACTCGGTACGATGGTGTTATAATAGCCCTGACCGATATAGGACTTGAATACTTTATTCTTAGCGGCGATTTCGCGAAGGGAGGTTAGGTATTGGTATTCGCTTAGCGGCTCGGGGATGTTGAGGGGTTTTCTGCTGCGGATGGAGGCCGGGATGGTCCGGTCGATCAGTTCATCCAGGGAGCGGACGCCGATGGTGGCCAGCATGCCGGAGGTCTCTTTTTCATCGGGGCCGATATGGCGTCCTGCAAATTCATTCGCCTGTTGTTCGAATAAATTCATATTGAAGGGTGACCTTTTGGAATTTAAAGAATGTGCAAAGGTACGATGAATGGGGGAAAAATGGAAAAAGCCGGGAGATGGCGTGGAGTGCGGGCAAGCCCGGAAAAGGCGGAGCCCTTTCCCAGACATAAATGAGAAAAGGCCGGCCCGACTTTGACAAGCTGGGACGAGCTCTTTCTTAAAAACCCCTAAACCCTAAAAATTGAATGCTAAACTATTCGTGCGTAGGCAGGAATAAATTCTGCTCCAAAGTTAATTCCCGATCGGCGAAAATAGCGGGTATAATCATTAAAAGGCAATTAAAATTGCGGGTCTGCAGCGAGATCAAGTGGCTTATGATCAGTCAATTCTGCCGGCTTACGATCCGTAGATTCCGCCGCTCTCAGCTGTTCGCTGGTCAATCGGCTGCCGTCATGGCTCCAGCCGGGAGGGCCAAAGATATACTGCCATTTTTCTTTCCAGCCGATGTCGTGCCGGCCGAGATCTTTTCCGATCGCCGCCCATTCATGGAAGACGAGGTCGACGGGGCCGGTCTTTTCCATCGGTTTGGTCAGGCCATATTTCCGGGGCTGGTATTCTTCGGCGCTTAGTTCGGGCTGGAAGGTACCGAAAAGCTGGTCCCAGATGATGAGGAACATGCCCATATTCTTATCGAGGTATTTGGGGTTGGAGGCGTGATGGACCCGATGATGGGAAGGGGTGACCAGGATATATTCGAGCCAGCCCATTTTGTCGATCAGTTCGGTATGTACAAAGATCCCCCAGATCTGGGTGGCGGAATACATGAATACGATATCCAGCGGCCTGAAGCCCAGCAAAGGCAAGCGGGATAAAATATACGAACCGGTACAGGGGCTGGAAGACGGAGGACCGGAAGCCCACCGTAAAGTTCATTTTTTCGGACGAATGATGCGTGACGTGGACGGCCCAGAAGAGGCGGATCTCGTGGTCCCAGCGGTGCAGCCAGTAGTAAAGGAAGTCTTCGGCCAGCAGCAGCAGGAACCAATAGGAGAAGACATTCGTGATCGATATCCAGTGATGGTTATAGCAGATCTGGAGGACCAGCAGATAGACGCCGCGGAACAGAAGGTCGATGACGCTGTTCAGCAGCATCAGGTAAACATTATTGAGGGTATCTTTAAAGGAATAGAGTTTCCG
This sequence comes from uncultured Chitinophagaceae bacterium, assembly GCA_963846405.1. Classification (GTDB taxonomy): domain Bacteria; phylum Bacteroidota; class Bacteroidia; order Chitinophagales; family Chitinophagaceae; genus Puia. Next base: position 330,460 of record CAWJVU010000007.1, read on the forward strand.
ATGCCGGTAATTGCTGAGCAGGATCTCCAGCCCGATGATGATAAGATATAACGGTGTGCTGATGAGCAGCAGTATTTGTTCTTTGAGGTTTTCCACGGCTTAAAAATACTGGATTTTTTCTGATCTTTACTGCTTCGGGGTGTTAAATAAAGAGGGCTCAGATATGGAATGAATTATTGCATAATTGGGAAAAAAAATCTTCAGTCCGGCAAAAAGAATACCGAAAGTATCCTGGAGAAGGCCGGGAAGCCGCCCTTGCGGAACGAGGTATTGAACCGGCTGCCCGAACTGCATGAGGAGGCGTTCCGGCGGATCGATTGCCTGCAATGCGCGAACTGCTGTAAAAATTATTCTCCGCGTTTCAAGACACCGGATATTAAACGGATCGCACGCGAGCTTAAGATGCGCGAGAGTGAATTGATCGAGCGGTATCTGCGGTTGGACGAGGATGGGGATTATGTGGTAAGATCGACGCCCTGTCCTTTCCTGGGCGCCGATAATCGATGCGGGATCTATGCGGTGCGGCCGTCGGATTGCGAGCGGTTTCCTTATACGGATGAGGATGTGCTGGTTCGGCGGCCGGCGCTTACGCAAAAGAACTCGACTTTTTGTCCGATCGTTTATTATGTGCTGGAAAGGTTGCTTGAGCGGTAGTTACTTGCTCCGCTACGGCTTTGCAAGCAAAGCCTAAACGGGTCCAATGTTGGCAAAGCTTCGCTTTGCGAAACGGCCGGCGGCCGTTTCAGTATTCCATTTTCCGAAGGCTGGGGGCTTTGAACCAGGTGGCGATGACGACGGCGATGGTCATACAGCCGCCGAAGACGACGGAGGGGACGACGCCCATCAGTTTGGCCATGACGCCGCTTTCGAACTGACCCAGCTCGTTACTGGAATTGATGAACATCGAATTGACGGCGGAGACGCGGCCGCGCATGGGGTCGGGGGTCTTCAACTGAACGATGGTGCCGCGGATCACGACGCTGATGCCGTCCATCATTCCGCTGAACATCAGCGCGAGAAAGGAAAGAAGATAGAGCTTCGACAGGCCGAAGACGATGATACAGACGCCGAATCCGGTTACTGCGTAAAGCAGGGTCTTGCCCTGGTGGCGCCGGAGGGGCCGGAAGGTAAGCGAGAGGATCATGCTGATGGAGCCGATGTCGTCTGCCGCGTTGAGCCAGCCGAAACCAATGGGGCCGACACGCAGGATATCCCGTGCATATACAGGGATGAGGGCGACGGCGCCGCCGAAAAGGACGGCAAAGAGGTCGAGGGCGATCGCGCCCAGCACTTCTTTGGTATGGACGACAAAGCGCAGCCCTTCCTTGATGCTTTCCCAGGTATTCGTATCTCTTCGGTAACCATGATCTGTTTGGGAGCGAGCGTGAACAGGCAAATCCAGGCGATGATGACATACGCGGCGACGACGCTGAAGGAGAAGAGGTAGGTGGTATTGGCGATCAGGAACCCGGCGGTGGCATGGCCGGTGACCGAGGCGAAGAGGAAGGCGCTGGTATTGAGCGTGACGGCGCCGGGTAGCTTTTCCTTCGGTACGATCTGGGCGATGATGGCATTCAGGGCAGGTCCGGCGAAAGCGCGGATAACGCCGGTACAAAAGATGACGATATAGGTAAGCCACTGGATCCAGTGATTTCCCAGCAGGCGGGCGAACGGTCCGAAGGCAAGGGCGAGCAGACCGGCCACGCAGATCAGGTAGAAGACGGTCGTGCGCAGGAGCAGGGCGCGTTTGTCGCTTTTATCGATGACATGTCCTGCATACAGGGCCAGGCAAAAGGCCGGGAGGAATTCGGAGAGCCCGATAAGGCCGATGGCGAGCGGGTTATGGGTGATCTCGTAGATGCGCCAGCCGATGATGGTGGTCACCATGCGAAGGGCCATGACGTAAAAAAAACGGGCGATGATAAAATTCCGGTATTCGCGTATACGTAATAATTCCAGCGCGGAAGGTCTTCGTTCTTCGGTCATACTTTGGATTTCAAAAAAAATTGCTATGAAAAATAAATTTTTTTTTCAACGCATCTAATGTCTGGAACTGGGCTCCGCCCAGTTACTAAGGTAAAGAAAAAAAATGTTGCCCTTCCCCCGTATCGCGCTCCAGCGCATCGAGGATGACCTGCAGATGAGCCGGGTTGTCGAGGAAGTCGGCGTTGCTGACGTCCACGAAGAGCGTGCGGATATTGTGTTGCCGGATATAGTGGGTATAGGTTTCCTGGATGCTGAACAGATAATTGTCCGGGATGGCCTGTTCGTAGGGGCGGTTGCGTTTGCGGATATTGGATTGTAGCTTGCTCACCGGTGCGTGCAGGTAGATGAGGATATCGGGTTGAACGACCTGGGACTGGAGGATCTCGAAGAAATTTCTGATAGAGCCGGAACTCCTGTTCGGGAAGGTTGACCTTGGCGAACAGCAGGCATTTGGTGAACAGGTAGTCGGCGATGGTGACGGAATGGAAAAGGTCGGCGGTATAGACCAGCTCTTTCAGCTGTTTGTACCGTTCGGCCATGAAGAAGAGCTCCAGCGGAAAGGCGTATTGAGCCGGGTTCTCATAGAATTTCGGCAGGAATGGGTTGTCGGCGAACTGTTCGAGGATCAGGCGGGCGTTGAAATGGCGGGCGAGCATATGCGCCAGGGTTGTTTTGCCGGCGCCGATATTTCCTTCTATCGCGATGAAATGATGGTTCATACGAATTGTTTTACAGCCAGCGGATCGGTACATTCCGCCAGCAATTCCCGTATCGTCTTATTTAATACGGGATGGATCAGAAAAGGTGCGATCTCTTCGAGTGGTGTCAGGGCGAACCGCCGGTGCTGGATCTCCGGGATGAGGAATGGTCAAGCCGGGTTCGCGGATTATCGAATTATTAAAAAAAAGAATATCTATATCAATGATCCGGGGTCCATATTTCTCCGCTCGCCGGCGCCCCATCTTCTCCTCAATGTCCAGCAAGGTCAACAACCATGCCGGTGCATCCCTGTGAAGTGCCGACTTCCAGGGCCTGGTTAAGAAAATCGGGTTGGTCGGTTTTTCCCCAGGCGGCTGTCTCATAGAGGGCGGAAGCGAGCCGAATTTGGCCGCCTGCGTTCGTGATCAGATTCCTTGCCGAAGCCAGCCGGGCGAGCCGGTCTCCCTGATTGCCACCTATCAATAAATAGGAGATATTCATAGATTCCATTACTTTCGGGGGCCCAAATATCTTTATTTTTGGATCAGGATTAACTACAATAAACTTTACATGGCAGGCTTTTTCAAATCGTTCTTTGCTTCTTTGCTGGCGCTGATCGTTTTTGCTGGGCTCATTTTTATCATTTTCTTCATCATTGTGGGTTCCCTGCTCTCCCCGTCCCGGCCGAGCGTCGGTGAAAAGGCGGTACTGGTCGTCGATCTTGGACAGGAATACAAGGAGCAGGCGCAGGACAATCCGCTGGCTGACCTGGGGTCGGACGATGAATATGATGTTCCCGGTGTCTATGACCTGGTGCGGATCATCCGGCGTCGCCGGGCGGGATTCTGCCATCAAAGGCATCTATCTGAAGTGCAACAGCGATCCCAACGGCTTTGCCACGAATGAAGAGATCCGGCTGGCGCTGGTCGATTTCAAAAAGAGCGGCAAGTTCGTGTATGCCTACGGGGATGTGATGTCGCAGCAGGCCTATTATGTCGCGAATGTTGCCGATAAGATCTATTGCAATCCGAAAGGGGGAGTGGAATGGCGGGGGTATGCGACGGACATGTTGTTTATGAAAGATGCGCTTGACCGGCTGGAGATCCAGCCGCAGATCTTTTATGCCGGGAAATTCAAAAGTGCGACGGAGCCATTGAGGGAGACAAAGATGACGGATGCCAACCGGCTGCAGCTGACAGAACTGCTGGGCGACTTCTACAACCGATTGCTGTTGGACCACGGCTCAGGCGAGGGGGCTCGATACGGCGATATTGCGGAAATGCGCGAACGAAAACCTGAATCCGAACTGCGCAGGATGCGCTCGACTACAAGCTGGTGGACGGGCTGAAATATGACGACGAGGTCAAAGATGAGATCCGCGATAAAGCTGCATATCGGTCACCACTCCTATATCAATTTCATCCCGGTCGGGAAATATGCAAAGGCGGTTAATTACAAGGCCACGGGTAAGGATAAGATCTGCGCTGATCTATGCGGAGGGGGAGGTGGTTGATGGGAAGGGGGAGCGGGAAGAGATCGGATCGGACACGTATCGTTGGCTGATCCGAAAAGCCCGTTTTGACAAGGAGGTAAAGGCGATCGTGATCCGGGTGAATTCCGGCGGCGGGAGTTCGCTGGCCAGTGAAAATATCTGGCGGGAGGTCTCGCATGGCGCGGGAGGAAGGGAAACCGGTGGTGGTCAGTTTCGGCGATGTAGCGGCGAGCGGCGCCTATTATCTTGTCCTGTAATGCCGACAGCATTTTTGCATTGCCGGGAACGATCACCGGGTCGATCGGCGTATTTACGATCATACCGAATCTCGAAGGGTTCTTTAAAAACAAGCTGGGTGTGACCTTCGACGTCGTCAAGACGGCCCCGGAAGGGGATATCATGACGGTCACCAGGCCATTGACGCCCGTGGAGCGGACGATGATCCAAAATGAGGTCGATACGATCTACCGGGATTTCAAGACCCGGGTAGCGGATGGCCGGAAAAGGCCGATGGAATATATCGACAGTATTGCCCAGGGAAGGGTATGGAGCGGCACAATGGGGTTGAAACTGGGGCTGGTCGACCGCGATCGGGAACCTGCAGGATGCGATCGATTGTGCGGCGCGGATGGCGAAAACCGACAATTACCGGCTGGTGGAATATCCGGAGCCAAAGGGATTCCTGGACAGGTTGCTGGGAAGTTACCGGCGATCGGTCAGCGTAAAATCGATGAAGGATGAATTGGGAGAGGATGGTTATCGAACCTATCAGACGATAAAGAAAGTGAAGTCGATGGTTGGCAAGACGCAGACGAGGCTGCCCTTCGACCTGGTGATTGAATGAGTCTAATTATCAACAGCCGATGGCACAAAAATACAACCAGCTTCGGGCAATGCTGGCGATCGCGAAAGGCAGCTTCAAAGCGATCATGCGCAATCCTTCCGCGGTGGCGTTTAGTTTCGGGTTTCCTCTTAGTCTTCATTCTGGTATTTGGGTTTATCAGCGGCGGGGCTCCGACAGCGCTATTGCGCTGGCCCGGCATGGGTGATACGGCTCTATCGTGTTATCAAAGGGCTCTTGCGGAACCCATTGATCCGGCTGGCGGGTGAGCAGGATACGGCTAAGATCAGAGAGGATCTGATCAAAGGAAGGATCGCCGCGATCCTGACGATTGATTCAGGGTTGTCGGCGGCGGGCATTCGGCAATTCACGATCCATACGTTGACCTCATCGGCCAGCGCGGATAAATATCCGATTGTGCGACTGGCGTTGGCGCAGGTGTTTGAGAATGCGGTGGAGCAGATACGCGGATGTCAAATACAGGCCGATCATCGTAGATGAGTTGCCGCAGCTCCCCGGCCGGGAATATTCGACGATCGATTTTATCCTGCCGGGGATGCTGGGGTTTTCGCTGCTGAGCGCGGCGGTATTCGGGGTGGCCTTTCTTTTCTTTAGTCTGAGGCAGCAACTGGTGCTAAAAAGATATGGCGCCACGCCGATCGCAAAAAAATACATCGTACTTGGGGAAGGGATCGCCCGGGTCGTCTTTCAGCTGATCACGGCGGTGGTCATTATCGGGATCGGGAAGCTCTTTTTTCATTTTACGCTGGTGCATGGATGGCTGACGTTCTTTGAAATGTTGGTGCTGAGCCTGATCGGGTTGATCGTCTTTATGGGTTTCGGGTTTATCATCAGCAGCGTGGCAAAAAGCGAGAGCACGATCCCGCCGTTTGCCAACCTGTTCACGCTGCCGCAGTTCCTGCTGGGCGGGACTTTCTTTTCGGTGCAGGCCTTCCCGGTCTGGCTGCAGAAGATCTGTGAGATCCTGCCGCTGAAGCAGCTGAACGATGCGATGCGGAACGTTGCTTTTGAGGGCGCGCATCTGACGGATTGCGGGAAGCAATTGGGCATCCTTCTGCTGTGGGGGATAGCGACATATGCGGTGGCGATCAAAGTATTCAAATGGGAGTAAGATTTTTTTCTGAAAACCTATGCGACTGATCAAGTTTGCCTTTCTGGGGCTGGTGGTTCTTTTTGTGGTGCTGACCGCGTTGTCGTTGCTCTTCCCTTCCAATATCCGGATTTCGGGAGGTCAGTCAATGTGGCGGCCTCCCGGCGGCAGGAGGCCTTATGCGGCGGTGAGTGATCTTCGGGGCCTGGAAGAAATGGAATGATTTTGTATACCAGTCGTCGCTGACGAATATCCGGTATTCCTACCCGTCCGGCGGCGCGGGGGCGTACCTGGATGCGGATCAATTGCGGATAGAGGAGACAAATGCGGATACCGCCGGTGTATTATTGAATTGGGATATGACGGGTGGCAAGCAATTTGTGGGTGGATTTCAGTTCTTGTCGTGAATCTCCGACAGTCTTACGGTACAGTGGTGGTTCGAATTCCATTTCCGCTGGTATCCGTGGGAGAAGCTTGGGATTTTCGTCTATGACCGGAAACTGGGGCCGGTGATGGAAGAATCTTTGGGGGCGTTGCAACGGTTTGTAGAAAACCCGCGTTAACTTTACTGGGCAGCCCGGGTACGTGGGCGGACGATTGTTGTCATTTATAAAAACTACCTATATGTCATTCACTAAAGTTTTGTTTGCTTCGGTTGCATTATTGATTGGGTGTGTTTCCTATTCTTATGCGCAGCCCAGTCACCCCCACAGCCCGCATGACACGGTCAAGGGAAGGACATCACCATTTATTATGGCCGTCCTTACAAGAAGGGAAGGGATATTTTTGGGCCATCGAGACGATCGCCCCTTATGGCAAGACCTATCGGTGTGGCGCCGATGAACCTACCATCCTGGTATTTGCAAAGGATGCCACCTTTGGCGGCAAGCCGATCAAGGCCGGGAAGTATTCCTTTTTTGCCGTTCCCGAAAAAGACAAATGGACGGTGATCCTCAATTCCAACACGACGATGTGGGGTACGGATCATGACCAACATGCCGACCAGGATGTCCTAAAGGTAGACGTACCGGTGATGAACCTCTCGACGCCGGTGGAACAGCTGACGATGACGACCAATGACAAGCAGGTCACGCTGGCCTGGGACAAGGTCAAGATCGCCGTTCCCGTCAAGATGTAACCGGCTGATCCGAATATTTACGGATACAATGGACCAGGAAGTCATAGACCTGGTCCATTTCTTTTTCTGTTATACAATAGGGGGGCATCAGATAAACGGTATTGCCCAGAGGCCGGAGGTAGATGCCGGCGTGCGAGGGCTTCGCGGGTGATGGCCGGGCCGATGGCGTTGATGTATTCGTCCCGGCCGGTATTGAGCTCGAAGGCAAGGACGGTACCCAGCGAACGGGCGTTTTTGACGATGGGAAGGAGCGGAGGGTATCGAGGAAGGTGCTGTGTCGTTCGGAAATGCGGTGGATTTCGGTCATGCAGTCGGCTTCCAGCAGCAGGTCGAGGCTGGCGAGGGCGGCGGTGCAGGCGAGGGGGTTGGCGGTGAAAGAGTGGCCGTGGAAAAGGGTCTTGCGCCGGTCGTCGCTAAGAAAGGCCTCGAAGATACTTTCGGTGGCCGCCGTCACGCCCAGCGCCATGGTTCCGCCGGTCAGGCCTTTGCTAAGGCAGATGATGTCGGCTTTTTGGTTGAGGTATTCGCCCGGCGAAAAGCCGGCCGGTCCGGCCGAAGCCGGTCAGTGACTTCGTCGGCAATGCAAAGGATGTCCTGCCCGCGGGCTTCTTCCAGCAATTGGTCCAGCAAGGCGGCGTCGTAGATGCGCATGCCGCCGGCGGCCTGCAGGAGGGGTTCGTAGATAAAGCAGGCGATTTCGCGGCCCTGGCTGCGGATGATTGTCCGGAGGGTGTCGATATTGTCGGGGGTCGGGGTATCGATAAAGATGACTTCGAAGAGATAGTCGCGAAACGGGGCGGTGAAAACGCTGCGTTCGCTGACGCTCATGGCGCCAAAGGTATCGCCGTGATAGGAATGGTGGAAAGCGAGGATTTTGGTGCGGCTGGGGGGAGGCGGGGTGCGCGGAGCGAGCCGGGTGGTGGGGGCGGCCTGGTTGCGCCAGTATTGGATGGCCATTTTGATCGCGACTTCAACGGCGGTGGAACCATTGTCGGAATAGAAGATGCGGGAGAAGTCGCCCGGCAGGAGGGGGAGGAGGCGTTCGGCGAGGCGGACGGCGGGTTCATGGGTGAAGCCGGTAAAGATCACGTGTTCGAGCCGGAGGGCCTGCTGGTAGAGGCGTTCGGCGATATAGGGGTGGCTATGTCCGTGGATGTTGACCCACCAGCTGCTGATCGCGTCGATATAGGCTCTTGCCCTTTTCATCGAATAACAGGCTACCTTTACCTTGCAAGACGGGAATGGGGGGGAGAAAATCTTTGTGCTGGGTATAGGGATGCCAGATCACCCGGCGGTCTCGTTCCGTCAATCCGGTAGGTATTCATGTCGCAAAGATAGGGGGTAGGGGGGATGCAACGGTCCCGGCCGTTTCATTGTCAAATAAGTAATCAGGAAAGAATGGACCATCACCAGCTGGTAAACGACTGTCTTAGGGGAGATGCGGTTGCGCAACGGCAGCTGTATGATGAATTTGCCGGATCGATGCTGGGGGTATGTTACCGGTATACCAAGTCCATGACCGATGCGGAGGATGTGCTTGCAGGAAGGGTTTCATTATGGTATTCAGGAATCTGCATCAATTCAGCTTTTCGGGGGAATTGGGTGGATGGATCCGGCGCATCATGGTCAATACAGCCATTAATTACCTTAAAAAGAATAGCCGGTATCAGACGGATCTGTCGTTCAGGGACGGGGGATTTGCATCCCGTTTCGGATGATGATCCGGAGGTGACGATGAGCACCAAAGGAGCTGGCGGAGTTGATCCGGCAATTGCCGCCGGGCTATCAAACTATTTTCAACTTACATGCGATCGAAGGATATAGTCATGTTGAGATTGGAAGGATACTGGGGATCAAAGAAGGGACGTCGCGTTCGCAATATGCGCGGGCGCGGTCGTTGCTGATCACCTGGATCAACAAATTCTCGACCGACAAAAAAAAATGAAACGAGCTATGCACGACCCAAAGTTTGAACAAGAGGTGCAGCGAAAAATGAATGACCTGGAATTTGTTCCATCGGAATCCGTCTGGGCGGGGATCCAGCAGGGTATTGCGCCGCGCAGAGCGAAGAAGGGCGGTGGCTATTTTCTGGTGGTTGTTCCCGGGGGTGTTATTGGTGGCCGGGTGGATATGCTGATATACCGGCATTCGGCTTCGACCGGCAGGATCGCGACGATTGTTCCTGTTGTTGAAACCGCGAAGCCGGCGCATGGAGCGCCAAATCGGGTTGCTCCGCACGTGGCCGGCGGCTCTGAAATCAAGGTCGGGGGGGCCGGGGTGGTGAATGAGCCCGCGGAGGATGAGAAGAGAACGAAGACCGGCGGGGCGGCGATTGGGAAGCCTTCGCACGGGACAGGGGGGAGCGGGACCGAAGGGGAAGGGCTCGTTGAGCGCGTGGCGGGCAGCGAAGCAAGCGCCGCGGCAGTGAGGCAAGTATCCGTCGGGCGATATCAGCCCGGATTGATCACGGGATGGGGATCCCGGAAGGGAGTAAACGCGCCGCCGCTGGAATGGCAGCCGGTCAAGACGGCCGTTTCGGGGATCAATCGACCGCGGCATGTGTGGGCGGTAGGTTTTGCTGCCGGCGGGGGCGTGGCGTCGATCCTTTCCGGAGGCGGAACGGCGCTGACGACCTTACCTTCATCCAATCACAACGGTGGTAACGCGGCTTATACTTCCAACGTCGGTCAGTTGTCGAGACCGCTCAACTATCCAATAGCCGGGGCAGCGGGCGTTAAGCAAAATAAGACAGAGGTACAGCTCGGTTATTCCTACTGGGCGGGGATCTATGGTGAGCGGCGGTTTTCCGGTCGATGGTCCGTCGATATAGGTGTGAATTTGCACTACTATTCCGTTCGGTTTGAGACGAATGACGCGGCACTTTACTATCCGTCTTCGTCGGCGTCTTTTTTCGGTGCCTCATCTTATACGTATGCGTTAAACTCCGCCAATGTCGCTTCGGGGGGAGGGGTACAAACCTACTACAACAACTATTATTTTCTCGAGGTTCCGGCAACCCTTCAATGGAGGCTCAATCGCAATTCTTCGTTGCCGCTGTTCTGGCGCGGCGGGATCGTCTTCTCTTACTTGATGAGCTCGAATGGCTTCTACTATGACTATGCCAGCGGGAATGATGAGAAGGACAATGGGGTAGTGCGGCGTACGCAGGCCGGCGTCCAGTCGGGGCTGATGATCGGTCTGCCGGTCAGGGGTTTCCAGATTCAGGCCGGGCCGGAGGTCCAATACGCCCTGACCAGCATGCTAACGGTCGGGTCCGGTGGCGGACACCTGGTGTACGGCGGGTTGCGGGTAGCGTTGATGCGGTAGGAAGGGCTGAGGCGAGCGGGTTTCAGGGAGGGCCGGATTTCAGAAAGCGAAGGTTGCGGCGCAAACCCGCAAAGCGGGTCCGGCGGATCGGGCTTTTTCGGAATATTTCCTTAAAACGTTCCTCCGTCAATTCTTCCCAATCTGCGGTACTGAAGTTGAGGATTGCGGGCAAGGGCGTGAATGCCACTTCATTCGTTGCTTTGGAAAACCGGTTCCATGGACAGACATCCTGGCAGGTATCGCAGCCAAACACCCAGTCTTGGAATTTATTCTTCATTTCATCCGGTAGGAGCTGGTCCTTCAGCTCGATGGTAAAATAGGAGATACATTTACTGCCGTCTACTACTTTCTCGTCAAGGATGGCCCCGGTGGGGCATGCGTCGATACAGCGCCGGCAGGTGCCGCAATAGTCTCCGGCGAATGGGTCATCATAATCCAGCTGGAGGTCGACGATCAGGGTTGCGATAAAAAAGAACGAACCGGCCTGCCGGTTAAGCAGGTTACCGTTTTTGCCAACCCAACCAAGGCCGCTGCGGACGGCCCAGCTTCGTTCCAGGACAGGAGCGCTGTCGACAAACCCCCTTCCCTGTACTTCGCCGATCTCCTGCCGGATCGCGGCCAGCAGGGTGTTAAGTTTACTGCGGATCACATCGTGGTAGTCGTTTCCATACGCATAGCGGGCGACGCGGGGCAAGCCGGCGGGCTGTTCCTGGCCGGAAAATAGTTCATCAGCAAGGTAATGACCGATCGGGCGCCCGGAACGAGCCTGGTGGGATCGATGCGGAGATCAAAATGATTTTCCATATACCGCATGGTGCCTTGCATGCCCTGATGAAGCCACTTCTCGAGGCGGCGGGCGTCTTCATCCAGCCGGGTGGCTTTTGCGATGCCGCAATACTCGAACCCGAGCTCGCGGGTCCATTTTCTGATCAGATTGGTATGTTGGCTGCTTAACAACTGGCTAAATTTTTACCAGCTGAGGGCATACGACTTATAGGCAATTTTTATATATTAGTGTCGTTTAACCCCTATACTTACCTACTATGAACCTGAGACCGTGGCTACTTAGCCATGACCATGTTCTACTTCGTCTTTCTGCCGGTGTGCAGTTGGGCACCAGATGAGCATGCCAAAGAGCAAGATCAGCATGTCAGAGAGCTTTCTCCTGTAAGTCCGGCCGATTTCGCCCCGAGCTTCTTCCTCCGAACAATGATAGCAGCGGCGCCATCATCCTGGCGGATATCGGCGAGATTCATTTTGTACGGAAACGATCATGACTGGTTCTCCTATGTATTTCAACGTCATACCCGGATAAAGATACTGAAATAAAAAGGACATTCGACCTGGCGACGGTCCATATCCCGTTATACCAGCCCGCGGACGAGCCGGAGAAACTGGACAAAGTCGCGGCGTCTACCTTTAACCTGGAAAACGGACAGGTAACCGAGGTCAAACTGGATAAGAAGGATATTTTTGATGACCGGAAGCGCAAGGAACATACCGAAACGCGGTTCACACTGCCTGCGGCCAAGGAAGGATCGATAATCGACTATTCTTATACCATCATTTCGCCCTCATGATCGTATTTGCCGACCTGGCAGTTTCAGTCGGAACGTTATCCATGCCTCTGGAGCGAACTATCGTGGAGATCCCGCAGACATTTTCTTACACGGGGTTAAACAAGGCGTTCATCCCTATACCCTCGACAAGGAGAAGCAGTCGCGGCGAGTTACCAGTTGGCGGATAATGGTGGAACGGATACATCGATGCAACGGTTACCAAGCATCACTGGATAATGAAGGATATTCCGGCTTTCCAGGTAGAAGGCTATATATTTTGCCCGGAGAATTATGTCGACAAGATCGATTTTCAGCTTGACCAAAACCTATAACGGGTGGCAATACCATGACCATTATAACAGCTGGAAAGAGGTAACGGCTCAATTGATGGACAAAGGCATTTTGCTTCGGCGCTGGATGAAGAGGACAACGCTGTGAACGATTTGTCAAAATGGCTGTAACCGGGGGCGATTTCGCCAGCAGGCCCGGGAGATCTATTACTATCTGACCAGGAATTTCACCTGTGATGACCACCGGAATATGTATATCACGGACTATCTCGCCGATGTGGTGCGAAAACACAGCGGCACGGTGGGGGACATCAATCTCCTGATGGTGGCGTATGCTGCGGAAGATCGGAATGCTAGCCGACCCGGTAGTTCTGACCACCCGCGATGAAGGATTCAATCTTCGCGACCTTTCCCGTGCTGAGGCGGCTTAATTATGTCATTGCTCGGGTGATGATCGAAGGCAAGGTGCTCTACCTCGATGCGGCGCATCCGAAGCTTGGGTTTCGGCCAGCTGGATGGGGAGTGTTATAACGGGCATGCCCGGATCATCAGCAGGACGGATCGGGGTCGGTCGATCTTGAAGCCGATTCGCTGGAAGAACGGAAGACAACGGTCGTCATATCAGCGCAACCGATAAGGATGAGGAGGGAACATGGGAGTCTACGCTGGGAAGCCAGGAATCCTACGAACTGAGGGAAAGTCTGCAACGAAGACGAGGAGAAAACATTTTTTCAAAAATATCCAGACGCAATATGGGGAGGATATGACAATCGGCGATGGCGGTATCGATTCGCTGGAACAGCCGGAAGACCCGGTCAAGGTGCATTATTCCTTCAATGCTCCACAGGCGGGAGAGACGATGCGAAGATGTACGTGAACCCATTCATCGGGGCGGGTTTACGAAGAACCCCTTCATGGCGGCAGAGCGGAAATATCCGATCGAGATGCCGTATGTCCCGTGATGAGCTGTATGTATTCAACATGCAGATCCCGGATGGATATTCGGTGGAAGAACTGCCTAAGTCGGTGCAGGGCGGCATTGAACTGCGATGACGGAACGTTCGAATACCTGATCGGGGTACAGGGCGGGACGATCCAGCTCCGTTGCCGGCTGAAGCTGAACAAGGCGAATTTTGCGCCGGAGGATTACAGCACCCTGCGTGATTTCTATGCGCTGGTGGTGAAAAAGGAGGCAGAATCGATCGTGTTGAAAAAGAATTGAGGAGCGAACCGGATAGAATGACACAACCAATTATACTTCTAAACCAACTGAATACGTTTATGACTATTCAAAACCGGCTATTTCCATGTCGTGGCCGTGTGGCCATGACCTTTCCCCCCCCTCCGGGCGCAGGATAAAATGCCCGTTAAATTCGGCAAGGTCACGCCGGATGATTTCAAGGTCACGGCCGCGGCGCTCGATTCATCTGCGGCGGATGTAGTTGTGGTGGCGGATTTCGGCACGTCATCATATGAAGGCAATACGAAGGGGTGGTTCGATCTTGATATTTCAGTCATTCCAAACGGATACGCATTCTGAAGCGGACGGGATTCAACGCGGCTACGATCAAGATTCCCTTGTATGTAGATCGGTACCGAGGTCGAAAAAATCACGGGTCTGAAGGCCAGTACCTATACTCTGGAAGACGGAAAGGTGGTGGAGACGAAACTGGACAGCAAGTCATCTTTACTGATAAAATCAGCGAGCACTGGTTGAGGAGAAGTTTACTTTTCCTGCGTTGAAGGAAGGCGCCATCCTGGAATATTCCTATACACTGGCATCCCCGTTCTGGCCAAACATGCAACCCTGGGAATTTCAGGGGGAATATCCCTGCCTCTGGAGCGAATACCAGGTCGAGATCCCGAATTTTTTCAATATGTCAACCTGATCGCAGGGATATTTGCCGTTCAAGGTCAATACCAATGACAGCCGTCCTGTAACCTTCCATGTGACAGTACCCGGGGGAGCCGGTGCGGACGATCATAGATCGTAGATGACTATGGTGGTCAACGCACCGCTGGGTGATGGCCAATGTGCGCCGCTGAAAGAGGAGCCATACACGACGACGATCGATAATTATGTGTCAAAGATCGATTTTCAGCTCTCACGGGATATCAATATCCCAGGAGATATGTATCATGACGTGATGGGAAATTGGGCCAACTAATGCGACGAGATAATGAAGAGCGAGCATTTCGGGGTCAGACCTGAGCAGTGGTAATTCCTGGATGGATGACAACCTGAAGACGATCACAAAAGGTGCGGCGAACAATCTTGAAAAAGCCCAGAAGATATTTTCCTATATCCGCGACAATTTCACCTGTACGGTCACGGGCATTCTGGCTCAGCAATCCGCTGAAAACCGTGTACAAGACGAGGAACGGGAATGAGGCCGATCTGAACCTGCTGCTGACGGCGATGCTGATCCATGCCGGGTTGGACGCAGAGCCCGTTATTCTCAGTACGCGGGGTAACGGTGTTCACGGATACGCTCTATCCGTTGCTCATCCGCTTCAACTATGTGATCAGCCAGGTGACGATCGATTCGTACGGCATACTGTCTCGACGCAAGCGAACCCTGGTTAGGGTTTGGCCGGCTTCCGCAGCGATGTTATAACGGCGCCGGCCGCGTCGTCGATAAGGAGAAACACTTATCTGATCGCTTTAAGCGCGGACAGCCTGACGGAAGGGGACGTCACGTTGGTAATCATAAACAATGATGAAAAGGGCGGCCTGACCGCCAGAGTACAGACCAAGCCGGGTAACCAGGAATCGGAGGATATGCGGCAGGAGGTAAAAGAGCACGGCCAGCAGGCTTATCTCAAAAAACTCCAGACGGCTTATTCGCGGCGATGCGGCGGTCGCCAACCTGGAGATGGACAGCGTTTTGCAGCCGGACGAGCCGCTGAATGTCGCGTATGACCTGCATATGAACACCCGATTCGACCGCCGATCTGTACTATTTCAACCCGATGCTGACAGGAGTGATCAAGGAAAATCCTTTCAAAGCGGCGGTAAGAACGTATCCGGTTGAAATGCCGTATGCCATGGATGAAACGTATATCGATGATGATGGATATCCCGGCGGGTATGTGGTGGATGAGTTGCCGAAATCGGCAAAAGTCCTTTATAACACGGACGAAGGGTTTTTCGAATACCTGATGATCAAAGGCGAAGACCAGATCCAGTTCCGGACGCGGATCAAGCTGAAGAAAGCGACCTATACAGCCGGAAGATTATGCGTCGTTGCGTGACTTTCTTTGCTTATGTGGTTAAAAAACAGGGAGAGCAGATTGTTTTTAAGAAGAAAAAATAGACTATGAAAAGAATACTGGTTGTTTCGGGGTTGCTGCTGGGATGGTCGGTTGCGGCATTGGCGCAGTCCTATAACGTGGCGCTGATCCCGGATTCACTAAAGAAGGATGCCAGGGCGGTCGTGCGGGAAGAGGAGGTTATCCTGGAGATCAAGTCGCCGGAGAAAGCGGTCGAGAAGTGGCACTAGCGGTTTACGATCCTCAACGAGAGCGGCGATAATATTGGCGCCAATATTTCGACTGGCTATGATAAATTCAAATCGATCAATTGGATCGATCGGGTATCTTTATGACGCCAACGGAAAAGAAATTGAAGCACGTGAAGAAGAAGGATATGGAGGACCGGAGTTATGTCGCCGAAGAAAACCTAACCGATGATTTGCGTTATAGGGCGTATAATTTCTATTGCCGGGTCTATCCATATACGGTGGACTATGCTCAGGAAGACGAGACGAATGGTATTCTTGCATTTCGAAACTGGTCTCCGCTGCCAAATCACCGGCGTCTCGACACAGCATCAGCAAATATGTGATCATCGCGCCCGCGGAATTATGTCGTACGCTATAAGCCGGTCAATTGCAACTTTCAGCCGGTGATGACCACATCAGGCGACAAGAAGATCTATACCTGGGAGGTCAGCAATCTGCCTGCCCGATCAACGGAATTTGCCGGCCCGGGCTGGGAAGAAATCGCGCCGCATGTACTGTTCGCGCCGTCCGATTTTGAGGCAGCAGGGGTATAAGGGGAATATGTCCACCTGGGAGAATTACGGCAAATTCATCAACCAACTTCGGGCTGGAAGGGATGTGTTGCCGGATGACGTTAAACAGAAAGGTTCACGAACTGACGGATCATCTAACGGATAAGCGCCAAAAGGTATTTGCCTTGTATGATTATTTGCAAAAGAACACCCGGTATATCAGTGTTCAGCTGGGGATCGGCGGCTGGCAGCCTTTTCCGGCCGATTATGTGGCGACTAAACGCTATGGGGACTGTAAGGCCTTATCCAATTTCATGGTGGCGTTGCTGAAAGAGGCGGGGATCAAAGCGCAACTATGTGGTGATCTATGGCGGGAAGGATGAGCCGGAGCTGGTAGATGATTTTCCTTCTCTCCAGGGAAATCATATCATCACTTGCGTGCCGATGGGACAAGGATACGATCTGGCTGGAATGTACGAGCCAGACGAAGTCCGCCGGATTTCATGGGCAGCTTTACGGGAAACCGGAAGGCAATCCTCATCGATGACGATGGCGGCCATATCGTCCATACACCGTCTTATTCAGCGGCCGACAATACGCGATGCCGGGTCGTCGAAGCGGCGATCAGCAGACGACGGAACGTTGGATGCAAATGTCAACACCAGGTATTCGGGGATTCGGGAGGAATGGCCCAGCATGATGTAATGAATGAATATGTCGGGTGAGGAGCGGCAGAAATATCTGAATGACGTTCTGAGTCTGCCGACTTATACGGTCGAGAAAAGTCATTATGATGAGCAAAAAGGGAACAATTCCGGTTGTCAAGGAATATTTGCATGTGTTAAGCCCCAATTATGCGTCGGTCTCCGGCAGGCGGCTATTCGTGAATCCCGATCTGTTCGACCGAAGCTCCTACCGGTTGTCGGCGGACTCGGTCCGGCATTATGATTTTGTCGACAACGAGGCGTTTACAAATATTGACAGCGTGACGTTGAAGATCCCGCCGGGTTATCAGCCAGAATCGGTCCCGACAGATGTGGTGATCGATTCGCGTTTCGGGAAATATTCGACGTCGGTGAAGGTATCTGCCGACAAGATCGTGTATTATCGCCGATATGAGGAGTCGGTCGGGCGTTTCCCGCCGGCGGATTATCGAGGACATCGGTGAAGTTCTACGAGCGGTTATACAAGGCCGATCACAGCCGGCTCGTGCTGGTGAAAAAGGAGAACTGATCGAAGCGAAAGTTCCGGGCTGGGGCCGCGCCGGTGGCGCGGGTCGAGGTTCAATTGCAATTGCCGCCGAGGGCCTGATCGATCAGGTTCATCATGCTGGTCCAGATCACCTTCTTCGGCTCTTTGGTTTGGCGACGATCAGAATGGCGGCGTATTTGCGGCATTGGTCGATCCAGGCCGTTGTCCCCAGCATATTGGGGGAGAGCAGAACCGTTGAATTTCCGGTTCCCATAATATAAGCATCCCAGTCCAAACTGCGTGCCCTGGATTTCTTTAGGAATAAATTTAACGGGCAGGCTGGCGAATTGGGGGCTCCCAGTTCCTGGACGGCTTTTTCGCTGAGGATCCGCTTGCCGTCCGGTGTCACTCCCTTGTTCATCAGCATGACCAGGAAACTGATATAGTCATTGGCGTCGCCGACCGCGCCGCCGGAGGGATTTGGCGCTCCGCCGGTTTGGCTTCAAAGGAAGTGCCCCTGCATTTTAAGGGGCCGGATGATGCGTTCGCATGATCAGCCTTTCAAACGGCTTTTTACTGACTACTTCGAGGCAGCGGGCGGCAATATTCGGACCGAGGCTACTGTAAGAAAATCTCCGTGCCGGGGTTTGTGCCGATGTCCCGGTGGGCGGCATAGGAGTTGACTTCATCTTCCAGGGTCTCGAATTTGACATTCTCCATTGCTTTTTTCAACCCTTCATCCACTTTGATACCCGGTTGTATTGGTCAGGCAATTCCGGATCGTAATATACCCCTTCATGTATTTTCCAAACATCGGGATATACGTGGTAACTTTATCATCCAGCGAAATCTTACCTTCATCCACAAAGGTCATGACCAGGGCGGCTGTCATCCAGTCCGCGCAGCGGCGATGGGCGCTTGCATTTTGGGTGTGAAATCGTCGGACGCCTGTTTTTGATAGACGATCTTCCCGTCTTGCCAGACCAGCGCGGCGAAGTCAGTTGCCCAAATCCTTCTGCTTCTGCTTAAACAGTTGATCCAGGGCATCGAACCGATGGTCTACCGGTACTTCCGGTTTTCGCTGCGCCGAGGCGGACAGACAGAATAGCAGGAAGGCCGGGAACAAACTGAAAACGCAGACAGGTAAAACGGCGGAAATATGACATATTAGCTGGATTGAGGTACTGGTTTGGATTTTGCGGCTAAGTATTACTTTTTGCCGGGTCATGCCCGGAAGTTCACAATTTAATTCGAAAAGGAAAACCATAGATATATGAACCTAAACAATTTTACAATAAAAGCGCAGGAGGCGATTGCCGGGGCGCAGCAACTGGCTTTTGACGGATCGAATCCGACCATAGATACGGAACATTTGTTGAAGGCGTTGCTGGCGGAGGAAGATTCCCTGGTGGAGTTCCTGCTGAAAAAGAACAATGTCAATGTCGGCTTTTGTCGAAACCAAACTGGATGAGAGCGCTGCAGAAACTGCCCAAGGTGAGCGGCGGGGACCCGGCGCAGTCGATCAGCCGGGAATGAACAGCGCGGTCCTGCATGCGGGTTCGGACCTGAAACAATTCGGGGATGAATTCGTGAGCGTGGAGCATTTGCTGCTTGGGATCTTGCAGGGGAAGGACAATGCGGCGAAGTTGTTGAAAGATGCCGGGTTGACGGAAAAGGGCCTGATCACGGCGATCAAGGATCTCCGGAAGGGGTCCACGGTCAATTCCCAGACGCAGGAGACGACCTTCAATGCCCTGAATAAATATGCGAAGAATTTGAATGAACTGGCCCGCCAGGGAAAGCTGGATCCGGTGATCGGGCGTGATGAGGAGATCCGGCGGACGCTGCATATCCTGTCGCGACGGAGCAAGAACAACCCGATCCTGGTCGGTGAGCCGGGTGTGGGTAAGACGGCGATTGCCGAAGGGCTGGCGCATCGGATCGTCAATGGCGATGTTCCGGAGAACCTCCGGTCAAAGATCATTTATGCCCTGGATATGGGGCAATTGATCGCCGGCGCCAAATATAAAGGCGAATTTGAAGAGCGGTTGAAGAGTGTCGTGAAGGAAGTGGCGGGCAGTGACGGCGAGATCGTGTTGTTTATCGACGAGATCCATACGCTGGTGGGCGCCGGCGGCGGTGAAGGGGCGATGGATGCCGCCAATATCCTGAAGCCTGCGCTGGCCCGGGGCGAACTGCGGGCGATCGGGGCGACGACCTTGAATGAATATCAGAAATTTTTTGAAAAAGATAAGGCGCTGGAACGGCGGTTCCAGAAAGTGATGATCGACGAGCCCAATGAGGAAGATGCGATCTCGATCTTGCGCGGGTTGAAGGACCGGTATGAAATGCACCATCATGTGCGGATCAAGGATGAAGCGATCATTGCGGCGGTCGAACTGTCGCACCGGTATATCACGGACCGGTTCCTGCCGGATAAGGCGATCGACCTGATCGATGAAAGCGCCGCCAAGCTGCGGCTGGAGATGAATTCGCAGCCGGAGGAGCTGGATAGACTGGAGCGGATGATCCGGCAGCTGGAGATCGAGCGGGAGGCGATCAAACGTGAAAATGACGACGAAAAACTGCGGGAACTGAGTGCGGAGATCGGGAACCTGAGTGTTCAGCGGGATACACTCAAGGCCAAATGGCAGCAGGAAAAGGAGCTGGTGGAAAAAGTGCAGAACGCAAAGGCGGAGATCGAGAACGCTCAAGCTGGCGGCGGAGAAGGCGGAACGGGAAGGGCAATATGGCCAGGTGGCGGAGATCCGGTATGGGAAGATCAAAGAGCAGGAGAAGGTCATCGACGACGTATTCGGCCCAGCTCGATGCCATGAGCGCGACTTCGCGGCTGATGAAAGAGGAAGTGGATGCGGAAGATATCGCGGAAGCGGTAGCCAAGACGACGGGTATTCCGGTCAGCAAAATGCTGCAGAGCGAAAAAGAAAAGCTGTTGAATCTGGAGGACGAGCTGCACAAACGGGTCGTGGGGCAGGATGAAGCGATCACGCGCGGTAGCGGATGCTATCCGGCGGAGCCGGGCGGGACTGCAGGATCCCAGGCGGCCGATCGGATCCTTTATTTTCCTTGGGACGACGGGTGTGGGTAAAACGGAACTGGCAAAGGCGCTGGCCGACTACCTGTTCGATGACGAAGGCATGATGACCCGGATCGATATGAGCGAATACCAGGAAAAACATTCGGTCAGCCGGCTGGTTGGCGCACCTCCGGGATATGTAGGATATGATGAAGGCGGACAGTTGACGGAGGCGGTCCGGCGCAAACCTTATAGCGTGGTGTTGCTGGATGAGATCGAAAAGGCGCATCCGGATGTGTTCAATATTCTGCTCCAGGTGCTGGATGACGGCCGGCTGACGGACAATAAGGGACGGGTGGTGAATTTCAAGAATACGATCATCATCATGACCAGCAATATGGGCAGCCAGATCATCCAGGCCAATTTTGAGGAAGTGACTGAAGAGCAACCGGGAAGAGGTTATGGACAAAACAAAGGTGGAAGTGATGGATTTGCTGCGGCAGACGATCCGGCCGGAATTCCTGAACCGGATCGACGAGATCATTCTCTTCCAGCCCTTGTTGAAGGGCGAGATCCGGGGGATTATCCGGATCCAGCTGGAGGATCTGCAACGACTGGTGGCAAAAAACGGGATCAACCTCCAATTCAGCGAATACCTGATCGATTATCTGGCGGAAAACGGTTTCGACCCGCAGTTCGGGGCCAGGCCGTTGAAGCGGCTGATCCAGAAGGAGATAGTTAATCAATTGAGTAAGAGGATATTAGCTGGAGATATCGACCGGACGGTCCCGGTGCTGGTGGATGTATTCGATGGGGTGGTGGTGTTTCGGAATGAAACACCCCATCTGGAAAAGTCGAATGTGAACAGAAAATAGTGTATTTTGTTTGAACGGAGCGGATTTTGTTTGGAATCGGCCGAACTTTGTCGACGTAATATGTTATAAATCTGATATGAGAGCAAAAGAAGTAGTAGAGATCATTCCGACCAAGGAAGTATTTGTAGGCGACCCAAAGGCCCCCATCACGTTGATGGAGTATGGGGACTATGAAAGCGAGGCTTGTGCGAAGGTCAACGAGGTGGTAGAGAAGCTGTTGAAGCAATTCGACGGGAAAGTTGAGATTCAATTTCCGTCATTTTCCGCTGACGCAAGATCCATCAGCATGCGATGAAGGCGGCCGAGGCTTCCCTTGGCGCGGCGCAGGAAGGGAAATTCTGGGAGATGCATTCAATGTTTTTGCCCATCGGCGGCGGCTGGGGGCGATCAGTCTGCGGGAATATGCCAAGGATTGCGGGGTGGTGAACAAGAAGTTTCTCGAAGACCTGGTCAATTCCACCTATGGCTGGCAGGTCCGGAGCGATCTGCTGGAAGGATTGGATAAAGGGGTTCGGGATGTTCCGGCTTTTTTTATCAATGATGAGCTTTTTACCGGCAAACCGACGTTCGAGAATCTGCGGAAGGGGATCGAGGCAGCGCTCAGGCAGCATAAGAGAAAGAAGAAGCCGGCGACGAAGGCGAGGGCGTTAGATGATCCGCTTTACCACAAAAATATTGCAGTTTGGCGAGATGGGGGAGAAGACCGGGTGGACCTATATCCGGATTCCGGCGGCCGTGGCGGAGCAAGTTAATGCCGGGAAACAAAAAATCTTTTCGGGTCAAAGGAGGCTGGATGGGCATTGCCATCGAGAAAGTGGCATTGATGCCGATGGGGGAGGGAGATTTCATCATGGCGCTAAGGCCAGTATCCGAAAGAGCATCCGGAAACAGAAGGGGGATTCGCTTCGGGTCGAGCTGGAGGTGGACAAGGCGGTGATCAAGCCGCCGAAGGACCTGATGGAATGTCTGGCGGATGAGCCGGAGGCGCTGGCGTACTTCAGAACGCTTCCCAAATCGCATCAAAATTATTTCGGGAATTGGGTCCGGGAGGCCAAGACGGAGGGCACGCGGACAAAACGGCTGGCCTCCGTGGTCATGGCCATGATGCGGCGACAGAATTTTGGGGAGATGCTGCGGGCGCGGAACGGAGGATCGGGCGGCTTTTTCCAAAATAATTTGATTCTTTTGACGTTTGGTGTGTACCTTTGCCGCCCCAAATCTATGGACCGAAGTCATTTAAGTAAAGTCACATCCGCAGGTCTTCTCATTACACTAGGAATCATCTTTGGCGATATCGGTACTTCCCCGCTTTATACCTTTCAGACTATTATGACGGAAGGGGGCAAAGTCTCCCAGGAACTTGTTTTTGGCGCCATTTCCTGCGTGTTCTGGACCCTGACTCTGCAGACGACCTTCAAGTATGTTTTTATCACTCTCAAAGCCGATAACCGCGGGGAAGGCGGGGTCTTTTCGCTTTATGCGCTGGTGCGCCGTTATGGCAAGGTGCTGGTCTATCCGGCGATTATCGGGGCGGGCACCTTGCTGGCGGATGGGATCATTACACCGCCGATCTCGGTGACATCCGCCATCGAAGGACTGGGTGCGGTGCATGGAATGGAGAACGTGATCGTTCCGGGAAATGCCCTGGTGGTGGAGATCGTGATGGTCATCCTGCTGCTGCTGTTTATTTTTCAGCGATTCGGTACCAAGATGGTCGGCGGGTCCTTTGGTCCCATCATGTTCGTGTGGTTCACGATGCTGGGGATACTGGGCCTGAATCAGATCCTGCATTATCCCGGCGTTCTGAAGGCGTTGAGCCCGCACTACGGGCTGGAGCTGCTGATCATGCATCCGAAGGGATTCTGGCTTCTGGGGGCGGTCTTTCTTTGTACGACGGGGGCGGAGGCGCTTGTATTCCGACCTGGGGCATTGCGGGCGGCGAAATATCCAGGTCAGCTGGATCTTTGTCAAGACGACGCTGGTACTGAACTATCTGGGTCAGGGCGCCTGGGTGCTGCTGCAGCATAAGGACAGTATCGGCGGGGTCAACCCCTTCTTTGCGATCGTGCCGCACTGGTTCCTGATCCCGAGCGTATTCATCGCGATGGCTGCATCCATCATCGCCAGCCAGGCGCTGATCAGCGGCAGCTTTACGCTGATCAATGAAGCGATCAGCCTGAATTTCTGGCCGAAGGTCACGGTAAAATTCCCGACGGATGTCCGCGGTCAGATCTATATTCCGAGCATCAACTGGATCCTTTGTATCGGGTTGTTTCCTGGTCGTGCTGTATTTCCGGACTTCGGAGGCGATGACGGCGGCATATGGGTTTTCGATCACGGTGGCCATGCTGATGACCACGATCCTGATGTATAATTTCCTGCGCTATGTCAAGCACTATCCTTTCTGGCTGGTCGGCGCGATCGTCACGGTCTTTGTGGCGGTGGAAAGCAGTTTTTTCGTGGCCAATGCGGTCAAGATCGTCAAGCGGCTATTCTTCCTCGTGTTCGAGATCGGGCTGATCTTTACGATGTATATCTGGTATCATGCCCGGAAGATCAATAATCGCTTTCTGAACTTTATCGATCTCAATGAACATATTCCTTTACTGGAGAATCTCAGCAAGGATGAGTCGATCCCCAAGTTCACGTCGCATCTGATTTATCTGACGAAGGCGAACCGGCCGACGCAGATCGAGGAGAAGATCCTGTATTCGATTTTCAGTCATAATCCCAAACGGGCGGATGTGTATTGGTTCGTGCATATCGAGCGGACGGACGAGCCTTATACGATGGAATATGGGGTAGAGGAGCTGATGAACGACAAGGTCATCCGGGTTGAATTCCGGCTGGGTTTCCGGGTCCAGCAGCGGGTCGGGATGATGTTCCGCAAGGTGGTGACGGAGATGATCTGCAATAAGGAGCTGGATGTGGTGAGCCGGTTCCCGTCGCTGAAGAAGCACAATATTGCGGAGGATTTCCGCTTCGTGATCCTGGAGAAATTCCTTTCTTACGATAATGAATTCTCGGTTCGGGATGGGTTCATCCTGAACTCGTATTTCAGTCTAAAGAAAATGGCGTTGGCGGAAGAGAAGGCTTTTGGGCTGGACAGCAGCGAGACGGTAGTGGAGAAGCTGCCGCTTGTCGTGGCGCCGGCTACCAAGATGAATTTACAGCGGGCTTATTACCGGATCCATCATTAATGCGGGCACCTTGGGGGTGAGCGGTTCAATGGGTGATGATCTCGGCGGTCTTGTCGGCCTGTATGGCTGGCTCGTCCTGTACAATCCAGTTGACGTCGTGGAGGTCGATATCGTTTTGGCCTGGGTGGCGACGAGACCTTTCTCCGAGCGGATCTCGAGCGTGTCGAAAGAGATATTGCTCACGGGCATCTGGGGCAGGCCGGTGATGGAGATGCCGGTTTGGGCGCCATTGCAATAGACATGGCTGATATGAAAATCCCTGAATTCGGGCGTTTTGTCTTCGGGTTTGGGTCGGTTGGGGTCCTGTTCCACACCCGCTTGCATATTCTCATAATAGGTATCGAACAGCACGGCCTCATGCACGATGTTCTGCATGTGGATATTGTCGATGAAGATATCATCGACGAGGCCGCCTCTTCCCATATTGCTTTTAAACCGCAGCCCGATGTCTGTTCCGATGAAGGTGCAGTCGCTGACGAAGATATTGTGCATGCCGCCGTCGGTATTGCTGCCGATGACGAAGCCGCCATGGGCGCGGCCGACGGTGCAGCCGGCAACGATAACGTCATGCAGCGCCGCGCCGTCGGGCATCGCGCCGCTGGATTTCATGCAGATACCGTCGTCGCCGGCATTGACGGTGCATTGATAGAGCAGGACGTGGTGGCAGGCGCTGATGTCGATCCCGTCGCCGTTCTGGGCCCACCATTCGTTAAAGATGCGGGCGTGGTCCATCGTCAGATCGGAGCAATGGTTCGGGTAGAACACGAATTTCGGGGAGTTGCGGAGCAGGACGCCTTTGATGAGGATGTGTTTACAGTTGATGAGTGTGCAGAGGACGGGGCGCAGGAAATCGCGGGCCGGGAGGTAATCGCTCGGCGGTGAGCGTCGGTCTTTTGCCACGGAGCTTCGCAGGAAAGAATCGCCGTTCATCGCTTCGCGGCTGGGCCACCAGATCTTGCCGTCGGCGCTGACTACGCCGCCGGAAGCCAGAAGGGCATTCCATTGGGCTGGCGGTCGTCTTTTCTTTTTTCACCGGGCGCCAGGTTTCGCCGGCGCCGTCGAAGACGCCGTCGCCGGTGATGGCGATGTCTTCAGCGCCTTCGGCGGAGATCGGTGAGGTGACGACGCGCCGCCATCCTGTCGACGATCATCGGGTATTGGGTATGGTCGCCGGTGAACTGGACGATGGCGTCCGCGGCGAGGTAGAGGTTGACGTGGCTAAGCAGTTCGATTGGGCCGTGTAAGCCATTTTCCGGAGGGGACGATGACGCGGCCGCCGCCCGCGGCGGAGCAGGCCTGATGGCCTTGCGAAAAGCTTCGGTATTCAGCGTATGTCCATCGGGGATAGCGCCGAAATCGGTGATGGTAAAATCTTTATCGGGGAAGGTGGGCACGGATCGGGCGTTCGTGTCGGGAAAGGGCAATGGGAGATATACCAGGAGATGTCTTTGTGTGGTCGTCCTGGGCTGACACAGGGCATAGGCGGAATGAAAGGGACAAGGCAAGCAGGATCGTAAGAATGACTTTCATGATCAGCCAAATTACTCCAGCCATGTGAGCATACGGAAAATTAGTTACGGAAACGTTCCCGGAAATGAATTAAATTCCGGGTGGCGATTGCAGCCTTGGCGGTTGCCCGGATCCCATGTTCGTATGGCGTAGGCTGAAAGGAATAAGCGGTTTCGAATTTTGTGGAATCGAAGATATATTCGGATTCGTACTGGTAGAGCATCTCATACAATTCCGCCGTGGTCCTGTCGAAGACTCCCCCTAACCTGATCATCCATTTTGGTAAAACCGTGAACTGGCTTGCCTTATGCAGTTCAGCGGCGGCCTTTTCGATGAATCCGGCGCCGGTGAGCGGGTGCGGCGCGTAGGCAAATGCCAGACCTGGTTCCAGGCATTGTCGTCGGGCGCCAGGAGGCGGAGCGCCCTGGCGGCATCGGGGACATAGGTGAAGGAATGGCGGACGTGGGCATTCACCAGCCATTGCGCCCGTTGACCTTTGACCAGCCGTTGGAAGACGAGGAAGCTTGGGAATGCTGGTCTTATCGGCGCCGGGGCCATAGAAGTCGGCGGAGCGGGCGATGGCGGCGGCAATGTTGCCTTTCCGGACCTCGCTCATCAGCTGGGTGGCCATGCCGGGCCCGGAGATCGCCTTTGCGGCTCGTAGGGTTATAAGGGGTTTCTTCGGTCATGGGCCAGAGTTTCTCCATACATATATACATTGTCGAAAAAGAGCAGTTTGGTTCCGGTCTGCTGGCAGGCGGCGATTAATTGTCGATGATCCGGGGCCATTGCTGGCGCCAGATGGAATAATTATAGGGCAGGCCGATGCAGCAGATAGACGACGGCTGAGCCGCGGAAGGCTTCGAGCGTTTGAGCCGGGTCGGTAATATCGGCGGCGAGGGTGGTCGTGCCCGGGATGGGTTTGGGATGGCGGGAAACGAGCCGGACGGGAATCTGACGTGCTGATAAGTTCGCGGTGCCAGGGAATCGGCGATAATTCCGCCTGGCGCCAAAATGGTATGGATGTGGCATGTGTTGAAAATTTCGGGTAAAGATAGACAGGATTGGTTTTTGCCTTAATTATATAGCTAATTGTGATCAAATAGTTATAAATCAGGTACTTTATTGATTAAACGTTTGTTTAATTCAAACGTTTGTTTAACTTTGTGCCCTCAAAGTCGGCCGTTGGCCGACAGGAAACCTGGTTATATTGATCTTCATTCTTCTAATCTATAGCACCATGTTTATGAAGAAATATTTGTGTTATAGGTTGTTTCACTATCGGGACTTGGCACGTTATTCTTTTCGGTCAGACGCACAAAAGGTGTCGGATACGCTTCCTCCCGTGGCGACGGTAGATGCCTGCGTCCAGTTTGCGTTGAAGCATTATCCACTGGTGCAGCAGGCCATGCTGGACGAGCAGATCACGGACCGGCAGATCAAGAGCAGGCTGGCGGAATGGTATCCGCAGATCGGCTTGAAGTGCAAACTATCAGAACAATTTTCAGTTGCCGGCGATTGCCTTCAGTGGCGCTTATGATTACAGCGGCACGTATAACAATTCGTCGGTGGCATTGGGACTCAACCAGACCTTGTTCAACCGGGATGTTTTGCTGGCGAGCCAGACAAAAAGGGACGTCATGACGCAGATCCACCAGATGACGGTCAGTGACAAGATCGACGTGACGGTCAATGTCAGCAAGGCGTTTTATGATGTACTGCTGACCGAGCAGGATATCAAGGTGCTGGATGACGATATCGTCCGGTTGGAGCGGAACCTGAAGGATACCTACAACCAATACCAGGGCGGGCTGGTGGATAAAACGGACTATAAGCGGGCTACCATTTCGCTGAACAACAGCAAGGCGCAGCGAAAGACCGATGAGGAGACGCTGAAAGCAAAATATGCCGTACTGATCCAGCTGATGGGGTATACGGGAAAAGATTCGCTGCATCTTGCTTACGACAGTGCGGTCATGGAGCAAGAGGTGACGTTGGATACGATGGCTTTGCCGGATTACAACCAGCGGATCGAATTCCAGCAGTTGATGACGCGAGAAGCGGCTGCAGCAGGCGGAAGTGAAATATCAGAAATGGGCGTACATTCCTACGGTTACGGCGGGTGCGGGGTATAGCCTCAACTACCTGAATCCCGAATTGGGCAAGCTATACAGCAATAATTTTCCAACTTCCTATGCAGGGCTGACGGTGAGCGTTCCGATTTTCCAGGGAACCCAGCGCACGCAGAACATCCGGATTGCGGAGCTGCAGCTTACCCGGATCGATTGGGACGTGGCCAATCTGCAGAGCCAGATCAATTCACAGTATGCGCAGGCGCTGGCTACGTATAAGAGCAATCTGAACAACTATTATGTTCAGCGGGATAACCTCGGGCTGGCGCGGGATGTATTCAACACGATCGAGCTGCAGTATCGCAACGGTGTAAAAGCGTACCTGGATTTGATCACGTCGGAGACCGACCTGCGGACAGCGCAGGTCAATTACAGCGATGCGCTTTACCAGGTGCTGAGCAGCAAGCTGGATGTTGAAAAAGCTTTGGGAACAATCAAATTTCAATAGGATAAATCATCTTTTTATATGAGAAATACCTTACACTGGATTGGTCTTGTATCGACTAGCTATGCCTTTGGGCTGGTATCCTGCGACAGCAAGCCCACGGGGCCGGCTGCTCCACCACCTGTCGCGGTGAATGTATACGCGGTTGAGGCAGGCAATGCTACTTATTATGACAATTATCCCGGTACCGCGACACCGTTGAACCAGGTGGATATCAAGCCGCAGGTTTCCGGCAATATCAGTCGGCATATATTTTAAGGATGGCCAACAGGTCAGAAAGGGCCAAAAACTATACGAGATCGATCCAGCAGCAATATAAGGCGGCGGTGGAGCAGGCAAAGGCCAATGTGCTTGTCGCCAAAGCCAACCTCGCAAGGTCGCAGCAGGATGCGGACCGGTACCTGGAGCTGGCCAAGCAGGACGCGATCGCCAAACAAACCCTGGATCACCAGCTGGCCGATCTGGAAGCCAGCAAACAGCAGCTTCAGGCTGCCGAGGCGGGGGTTGCCAGTGTCGAGACCAACCTGAAGTACACGGAGATCTTTGCGCCCTTCAATGGGACGATCGGCATTTCGCAGGTCAAGGTCGGAACGGCTGTTTATCCGCAGACCCTGTTGAATTCGGTGTCTACGGAGGACCCGATGGCGGTGGATATCGCGATTGA
This sequence comes from uncultured Chitinophagaceae bacterium, assembly GCA_963846405.1. Classification (GTDB taxonomy): domain Bacteria; phylum Bacteroidota; class Bacteroidia; order Chitinophagales; family Chitinophagaceae; genus Puia. Next base: position 359,971 of record CAWJVU010000007.1, read on the forward strand.
CCAGGCGGAGATACCGCAGTTCAACCGATATTTTGGAAAAGCCGTAAAAGCGAAGGACTCGATCTTTACAGCGGTGTTACCGGATGGGTCTATTTATCCTTATCCGGGTCAGCTCTATCTGTTGGACCGGTCGATCGATCCGACAACGGGAACGCTCAGGGCAAGGATCACTTTTCCAAATCCGAAGGATGACCTGAGGGCGGGGTTGACGACCAATCTCCGGGTCAGGCATGCGTCGGGCGATAGCACGCTGTTGATCCCCTACAGGAGCGTCGTTGAAGCGCTGGGAGAGTTTTTTGTATTTGTGGTGCAGGACAGTGTCGTCCGGCAGAAAAAGGTGGCGTTGGGAACACGGATCGGACCCAATATCGTTGTGAGAAGCGGGGTTGGCGCAGGGGGAAAAGGTAGTTACGGATGGTGTACAGAAACTAAGAGATAGTTCGATCGTCAGGTTTGGACCGCAAAAATCAAAATAGAGATGAAGTCTTCCAATATATTTCTCAGAAGGCCGGTTACGGCTATCGTGATCTCCCTGGTGATCCTGCTGGTGGGTACGCTGGCCATTTTGAGTATGCCGATCAGCCAATATCCGGATATTACGCCGCCAACGGTGCAGATCACTGGCACTTTCGTCGGCGCCGATGCGCAGACGGTTGAGCAGACGACGACAACGGCGATAGAGACACAGGTCAACGGCGTTCCCGGTATCGCCTACATGCAAAGTAACAGTTCCAACAACGGGGTCTCGCAGATCACGGCCACCTTGAATATCGGGGCCAATCCGGACATCGTAGCGCTGGATATCCAGAACCGGGTAGGCATTGCCACGCCTACACTGCCGGAGCAGGTGCAAAAGCTGGGTATTACCACGCTGAAGCGCAACCCGGCGATCCTGCTGCTGGTCGCTGTCTACTCGCCAAAAGGGACCCACAGCATCCCCTTTATGGATAACTATGCGAATATCTATTTGCGGGATATCCTGCTGCGGGTTCCGGGGGTGGGTGACGTATTCAGCCGGGCAGATAACTTTGCGATGCGGGTTTGGCTGAAAACGGACAAGATGGCTCAACTGGGGCTCACGGTTAACGACGTTCAAAATGCCATCAACGAGCAAAACCTGCAAATCGCCGCGGGGTCGACGTCCGCGCCGCCGCAGCCGGGTGTTACCGCGTTTGAATTCGTGGTATTCACTAACAGCAGGCTGACCACGGAGCAACAGTTCGGCAATATCGTGATCCGTGCCAATCCGCAGCAAAACTCGATTGTATATCTAAAAGATGTCGCGCGGGTTCAGTTGGGTAAGGTCAGCTATGCAGCCAACTCTTTCGTGGACGGGAACCGGTCTTCTTATCTGCTGGTATACCAGGCGCCGGGCAGCAATGCGATTGCAACGGCCGATGGGGTCTACAAGGCCCTGGCGGACGCAAAAAAATATTTTCCCGCAGATATCGACTATAAGGTCCCTTTTGAATCGGTCTCCGTTGTCAAGGTATCTATCGCCGATGTGGTCCAAACGCTGCTGATCGCGCTTGGCCTGGTGACGCTGGTGGTCTTCCTTTTTCTCCAGAACTGGCGGTCGACTCTCATCCCGGTGCTGGCGATACCGGTGTCGATTGTCGGGACCTTTATCTTCTTTATCCCACTTGGCTTTACCATCAATACCCTGACGATGTTCGGATTCGTGCTGGCGATCGGGATCGTGGTGGATGATGCGATCGTGGTCGTGGAAGCGGTACAGCATTATATCGATGTCGAAGGTATTTCGGCAAAGGAGGCGACGGCGCGGGCGATCGCGGATATCTCGGGCCCGGTCATCGCGATCGCGCTGATCCTGGCGGCGGTGTTTGTTCCGGTAGGATTTATTCCGGGGATCGTGGGCCGGCTATACCAGCAGTTTGCTATAACGATCGCGATTTCGGTACTGATCTCGGCCTTCGTGGCCTTGTCGCTGACGCCGGCGCTGTGTATGCTGCTATTGAAGAAGCATCACATCGACAAGGATTCGCGGGGCCTCAATTGGGTCTTCTTTCGGTTCAATAACTGGTTCGACCGGGTAACGCATCATTATACCAACGGGGTACGAGGTTGGATCAAGGGCGCGCCCTTAGTGGTCATCTTGTTGATCGCCATCGGCGTCGGGGATTTCTTTCTTTTCAAGACAAAACCGACCGGCTTTATTCCTCAGGAAGATGAAGGCCGGGTATATGTGTCCTTTGAGATCCCGGAAGCCGGCTCTACCACGAGGGCCATTGCGGTGCTGGACAGCATCCAGCATATGGCCCAGACTACGCCCGGAGTGCTCCATACGGCCGCGCTGGGTGGCTTGAACATCCTGACCTTTGGTATTAAGTCCAACGCCGGAAGTATCTTTATTCAGTTCAAACCCTGGGACGAGCGAAAAAATAAATCGGAGCAGCTGCTGGGAGTCATCGCGGAGCTTCAAAGGCGGTTTGCGTCGATCAAGGGGGCGCGAATCGTTGTCATTCCGCCACCGGCCATCCCTGGTTTGGGGAATGCGGGCGGATTTAGCATCCAGATCGAGCAGCGACAGTCCAATGACGATATCAAGACCTTCGAACGGGTCGTAAATCAGTTCGTCGCGGAGGCAAACAAACAGCCGGAAATCAACAATGCGTTCACCTTTTTCAGCGCGCATACGCCGGGATATGAGGTAGACGTGGATCGCGATAAGGCAAAGAAGCTGGGACTGAATTTGGCCGACGTCTACAACACGATGCAGATGTATATGGGCAGCACCTATATCAATCAGCTGACCATCTATGGGCGGAATTTTTACGTGGTGGCCCAGGCGGATACGACTTTCCGGTCGGATATCCATGCGTTTTCCAACTATTATGTCAAGAACATCAATGGCGAGATGATCCCATTGAGCACGATCGTATCCTATAAGCTGACAGAGAGCGCCCCGCTGATTTCGCACTTCAATATTTACCGCAGTGCGGAGATTGACGGCGGCGCCAAAACAGGGTACAGCAGCGGCCAGGCCATCGAAGCGTTGGAGCGGGTAGCGGCGAAAGTGTTGCCGGAGGGCTATGGGTATGACTGGTCGGGTCTTAGTTTGCAGGAGATCAAGTCCGGGAATAGTGCGATCTATATTTTTGCGCTTTCCATCGTTTTCGTCTTTCTGTTCCTCGCTGCGCTGTATGAAAGCTGGTCGGTACCGTTCTCGGTCCTGCTGGCGGTGCCGATTGGAGTTTTTGGGGCCATCCTGGCCTTGTACGTTCAAACCGCTGCTTACGAATAACGTTTATGCCCAGATCGGGTTGATCACGCTGATCGGGCTGTCGGCGAAGAATGCGATCCTGATCGTGGAATTTGCCAAAGAACGGGTGGATCGGGGGATGGAGGTGGTCCAGGCGACGCTGGATGCCGTGAAGCTACGGTTGCGGCCGATCCTGATGACTTCAATTGCCTTCCTGCTGGGGGTATTGCCGTTGGCGCTGGCATCCGGTGCGGCTGCGGTCGCCCGGAATACGATTGGATGGACGGTTTTGGGCGGGATGTTTGCGGCGACCAGTCTGGCGATTTTTATCGTGCCCGTTCTGTTCGTGGTGATTACCCGAATGAGCTACGGTAAAAAGAAATTGGAGCAATTGAGGAATCAGGATAAGGAGTTCAAACTGGCGGAATGATGGGATGCGTGACCCGCGGAATGATCCGGAAATTTTCTACCTTGAGGGGGAAACTTATTCCATGGATCCGCTGGACGTTATAAAGAACCTTAAGCGCCTGTTCCGGGATGTTAATAAGAAGGACAATAGGTATACGGAGGTATGGCTTTCCCCGGTGGAGTTCGATGGCGGAGCGAGGTCGTCCCGGAATTTTTTTCTGAATGTCCTGGTGAATCACAAACTCGGGGAAGAGGACGATGAGATTACACCGCTGATCAATCTGTTAAAGGATAGGGAAGAATACCGGCATATCTGGCGGATTTATGTTTTTGATCCGGAGGATGAGCTGCATTGTATGGAGGACGAGATCCTGATTTTATGATCTCCTTTTTCAAGATTTTAGTACCGATAACCCCGACCTCTTTTCAACAGAATATCCGCTTCCATATTCTTCTACGAATATGGTAATGAAGCTCCCGAAATATAGATGTCTTTTTCCTGAGGCTGGCCCGATGCGGCGGGGTAGGGGGTTTTGATCGCCCTTTGCTACCGCCTTATTTTTGCCCGCTTGGACGTGGTATATTGTGCCCCGACCCCGGGTAATCATAGACCACTTTACCCCTAGATAAGTCATTCAATTACTTGCATTTACAAATCAACTTTACTATTAGAACTAAATCAAATATAAAATCCTGAATTATGATACAAGCCAAAGAGACTGAGGTAAAAGACGGGATAGGTCTCGAATCCGTTAAAAAAACGAATGCCGAAAATGTTGAATGCGATAATGGCGTAGAATCGGACCCCGCATAGAAAAGGCAAAAGAAGTGCTCGCCCTTCTGTCTGGATTGACGTATAGAGATGCTTCCTACGTTCTTGGATACGCCACAAGCTCATTAGGCGATGCGGCTATTCTCACTTAATCTTCATTATGGCCGCCTGTACCGAATCCCTTATTTGCTGTACTGCGCCCGACATAAAGGTTACATTCTGGTTAAGGGATAACAAGGCTTTAGCTTGTAAATAAGCTATATATAGCGCAGGATCGGCATCGGCATCTCGGTTGGTTTCCTTTTTGAACTCTGGTTTCATCGTTACATACAGGCTTTGTTGTTGTTGGGAATGATGTAAAGACATAGTATTCAATTTTATTTGAAAATAAATCGCAAACAATGAATAAATTAATTAACTGGCTAAAGCGCAAAAGGATTACTTCCCAAAATGAAACCACCCATGATTCCAATAAAGTTCAGTTGCATAATACAAGGCCGCTATTACCGTCCCAACGGCTAAAATTGCTGTTAACCAAATCGTCCATAGACGGAACAGTTTTTGGCTCTTTTCTATCTTTTCCAGCCGAGTATTTTCGGCGTCCTTCCGGGATTGACTTGCTCCGTAACCCCCTTGTTCATGCCAATGACGACCGTCAAAAGTTATCTGATACACCCGAGCGTCGGGGTAGTTAAAATATTCTGCTGCCCTGTCATCGAACTCAACAAAGCCATCCTTTTCTAACCTATGTAATATAGATAGGATGTCCCCAAAAGGCACCTCCCCTCCGGAGAGTTCTTTGGCAGTATATTCGGCAATATCCTCAAAAGTCAGATGTTTTTCAACGCGGTGAAGCCAAAGAATGGATAAGATATAGTCAAGTTGATAATGGGTAGTTGGAACACGTTTTGCCAAGTATAAATATTTGGACCCTAATATCCTCCTAATCTTCTAAAAAGCCAACCGTTAAAACACCCATTTTCACTGCCTCCAAATACCGCGACGAAAAAAGTCGTAAATTAGGGAGCAAATCTGCCCGATATGAGCGATGAAAATCAGGAGGAGAAAAAGGAAAAGGAGCCCTATCTCAATGCTTACCATCAAAAGCGGAACAAGGAAGCTATAGAGGCGGTCAAAAAGATGCAGGAGCAGCCGTGGTCAAGAGAGCAGTGCATAGAGCAGTTTAGAAGGCACTTCAAGGAACATCATGGCTACTACCCCGATGATGAAAAACGTTCAAAATATCCCAACTCCTAATTTAATAATTCACTTAACGGATTAGATAGAGAAACGTATTACCTGGCTGGCACCGGGTTTTGCATTTTTAGTTACTTTAGATGCGACAAACGCCACATATGGAAAAAGAACCCGCAACCAAAGAGAAAAAATCTCCATCTCTCGGATTGATAAGAACCGCCGCCATTACTGTAATCGTTAGAGAATCTCTTACTATTTTATTCACTTATGTCGTAAAATCAAATGCCGAATATGGCTTAAATCAACCGGATCAAAAGTTTGAAGAGAGGGTCAATACAATCATTGCGTGGGGAGTAGGTATGCTTCTTTCGGCATTAGTATATCTGGTAGATAAAACGATAATAACGTTGCTGATCCTCATTGCCGTTTTCACAGTAGAAGTGGCATATCAGTTTAGTGACGGATTTTTTGAGTTTTGGTATTTCGTAAGCACCCCTCTTATTTTAATCCTCCTTCTTGTTCTGCTGTATAAATCAATCAAGAAATAAGGCCACAGATGCGGTCGGTATGTGCTTAATATCGGCTAAGATTTACTTTTCTTGGGTATTTTGGTTTGGATGGACAGCCGAATAGCTTCCTCAAAACTCATATCTAATTTAATCGGCTGCTCCTTCTTGCGCGTCTTTTTCTTCTGTTTTTTGTTTGTCTTAGACATGCAGGAAAGTTACGTATTTTTGCGGCGTGCAATGTCAAGCAGATATTCAAACATTGGCGGCAGTAAAACTTAAAGAAGCCGATTGCCTATTTAATTACGGGTTTTATGATGGCGCATTTTATTTGGGAGGTTATGCCGTGGAATTATTATTGAAGGCTAAAGTTTGCAAAACACTTGCTATCGACGATTTTTTTGCTTTTAATCTGACGACACGAAAGGAGCTGTATAAGCCATACAAAGTGCATGATTATGAGGAACTTTTGATATTATCTGGGTTGTACAAAGAATTTACTTCGGCGCAGGCGGACGTTGCATTCAAGGGTCATTGGTCAGTAATCAGGAATTGGACTGAAGGTGCTAGATATTTAACAGGGAAAACAGAAAAGGACGCTAAAGATTTTTTAACTTCGATACACGAATTTTCGACATGGATAGAAAAGTACTTATAAAGAATTTAAATCATTTGTTTTGTAATCTAAACAAACAGGGTAGGAAGTATTCCGAAGTTTGGCTTACTGATTTAGATTTTGGCGGACTATACCAGTCTGGGAAGTATATTCTTAATGTCAAAGCCCATCATAAAATCGATAGTTGTAGCGATGAAATTAGGGAGATTTTGGGAATTTTAGAAAAGGAGGCGCATTCTGAACTTCAATTTATATGGAGCGTTACCGTTTATGATGCTAACGACCAAATCCATTGCGTTAGCAGTGATTCCCTTGTATTTGATGAAGGGACCGCTTGCTAATAGTTTTCAATCTTTTTTTATTAGGTCATCGTATTTTAGCCTCCCCCGGCTTTGCTGAATGGTCATTAGAAATCGGTCACCGTCTTTTATTTTGCGGGTATTGTAGCGGAATGCAAACTCGTCGCAATACCGCTGTAGGTGCTTGGCGCTGACGTGGTGATAAATCCCGTAAATGCCCCTTTTGAAGATGCCGAAAAGTCCCTCAACCGTGTTCGTATGGTATTGGCCCACCTTGTATTCATCCTGGGCGTGGTTGATGATGATATGGCCCTTGTAAAGCTCATCCAACCCCAAATAGGAGGAAAAACCATCCGTAACCATTACAGCGTTCTTATCCGGGACCACTTCGGTAATAACGGCCTTTAGTGTCTTGTGCTGCGCATTGGGTACTACCCTCATAACAGCATTCTCTCCTACAATCCCAAAGACTATTCCAGCTGTTTCAGGAAGCTTGCCTTCGGCTATGAGCTTGCGCTTGCTCTTATGGCGATTTTTGGCCTTCCCTTTCACGTACGTTTCATCCGCCTGTACAGTTTTGCCCATATCCTTGTTGCCTTTGCTCGCGTTGACCATTTGTCGGATGCGATGATCCAGAAACCAACCTGTCTTTTGGCAGACCCCTGAGATCCCGCCCGAGCTGGTAGGAGCTGATCCCCTTCTTATGCGAAGTCATTAGCCAGATTGCTGCGAACCATGTAGACAGCGGAATCTTGGTGTTCTCGTACATCGTTCCGGTCAGAACATTGAACTTCTTATCGCAGGTTTTCTTATTGCCGCACTTGAATTGTTTGCCGTCTGCCAGCCGATACACTCGTTCGCTGCCACAATGCGGACAGACCGGCTTATTATTCCAAAGTTCTTTTTCGAGTAGGCCCAAACAGAACCTTTCATCGGCATAATAGGCCAAAACCATCTTCAAACTCTTGAATTGCTGCATCTTAGTAAGATTTGTACATTTTTTAAATCTTACCTACCTTTACAGTAGGTAAAAAGGTATCGCCGTCAGGGGTCGGACCTGAATCTCCAGTTTAGTAGACCGTTGTTCTATCCGTTGAACTACAGCGATATTATTTTTAAAGAACTAAAAACCATTTGCATCAGCCCTTCAAGCATTGTGCAAGTGGTTTTTTATTTACTGCCCTAGAATCCCCATTTGTGTTGTCTTGTCAAACTGTTCCAGCCATTGATAGAAATTCCCCTTTACCCCCTTCTGCTTTGTAACGGTTATCTCCCCGTCCTTTGCCAGCGTGTTAAACACCACCGATAGCGTCTTTATGGCCTTGGACTTAACCTGTTCGTCAGCATCCCTATAAGTCATTTCGATTACTTCTGCCGTCCTTACAGGCTTCCTTATTTGCTGTAGGAACATCCTTGCAAACCTTTTGGAAATCTTTGGCTCTACCTCAAAGAAATAGACTTTGGGCGGTGGGGATTCAAGCATCTTCTTTTTGGTAAACTCCATTTCATCCGCCTTTTGAGTGTACAGTGCCGCAGCCTTTCTAAAAGCCGCGATTGTATCGTCCATGTTTTTAAGTACTTCTGGGGGAATATGTGGGTTAATTTCAGGCATTAAACAAATATACAACTAAATTCTGAAACATTAAACTAAACATTAAACAAAGTTATTCACATTAAACAGATAAAGCGCTCCTAATAAGAGGACTAATGATTTTAGCGAATTGGTCATTTTGGCAAATTGGCGACACACCCCGAGAGGGTAGGAGGGCGGCGAATGGATCAATGACTTATCTTTACCTTTGCTAAAACTTTAGGAAATGGCAGGGGTAAACTGCGCTATTATCACCCGGCCCCGGGCGGAAAGTTCTGCTATGGAGGTTAGTTTTTTAATTTTAGCAGCGGGAAATGAGCGCGAAAGAAGCCTGCTAATCCAAGTGGCATATGATTTTTTATATAAAGTATTAATTTAGTTTTAATTATATAATATTATTTCCATTTTAAATTAAGGTAACCCCCTGCTAGTTTGCGATGAATAGGCGGTTTTCAGGCTCAAAATATCAAAATAGTTGAATTTATGTTATACTATGGACTTAGTTATTGACATACAATATTTTCCAGCAGTTTATTTGTATAAAAATTTAAGTAAATTTTCAAATATTACTTTTGATCAATACGAAACCTATCAAAAGATGGGTTTTCGGAACCGGTGCCAGCTTGCGGGGGCGGAAGGAGTGGTCAGTTTGAGCGTTCCGCTGGAGAAAGGGCGTGGCCAGCGAACCTTAGTTCGGGATGTCCGGACCTCGGACCGGCAGCGGTGGCAGGCTCAGCATTGGAAGACGATCGTCTCCTGTTATAACCGGTCGCCTTGGTTCGATTTTTATCGGGACGATCTGGAGCAGCTGTACCGGCGGCGGTTCGACTTCCTGCTGGATTGGGATCTGGCTTGCTTCGATTGGTCTGTTCGTGTCCTGGGCCTGGCGATCCGGGTCGGGTTAACGGCGGGTTGGGAGCGGGACTATTTGCCGTCGGAGGCGGTGGATTGGCGCGGCAGGCTGAGACCGAAGGACAGGGAGGGTGCGGCGGGGGTGGAGGCGGGCGGGATGGATCGTCCGGTTCGATACCGGCAGGTTTTTGAAGAAAAAACGGGGTTTATCCCGAATCTGTCCATCCTGGATTTGCTGTTCTGTGAGGGGAAGAACGCAAAGGGATGTCTGGAGCGGTAAATAAAAGTTCGCAAAATGCGAACTCCAGCACTGAATGAGGGCGATTGCCCCGGGAATTCCGATTAAATATAGACGATCATCCGGATATGGGTGGTCGTTTCGAGTTTCTTTTGCCAGCCGGTTACCTTCCTCAGGTATTCCTGTTGGATCTTCTGCTGCTGGGTTTGAATCTGATGGCGCAGGTGAACGGATTCGGCGGCTTTTGCCTGGAGGGCGGCAAGCGCCTTTAGCTGCACCGCCGTCTGCTGCTGCAGGTCGGCGATCGCGGACAGCACATCACGCTGGGCCGACTGCTGGAGATAGAGAAGTTGTTCCTCCGGCCGCGAAGAGTCCCCTTCTGTGTATCGGAACGAGAAGCTGGAATTTGGGACAATGGGTGTTCCTTGCAGAAAGCTAAGGTCCGGCCCTGCGATGGACCCGGGCACTTTCATGGAATAGTCGCGGTTTTCGATTTCGGGTGTGTTGCCGGGGTCGGTCAACTCGTCGGAAGTTGCGGCCAGTGCCGGGATATTGCCGTCACCGGTTGGGTCATCGGCCAGGTTGATGAAAACATCGTTGTCGCCCGGCTCCGGCGCCTCCGGTTCACGGTACGTATGGGTGCGGGGCCGCGTACGAAGGGGTTTGGCGACCGCGGGCCGCGAGGAAAAGATCGGTCTGCTGAAAGCGAACTCCCGGGAATTGGCGACCGGAACGGAAGCAGGGGCTGCCTTTGCCGAAGCGTCTATTCCTGTCGGGATGGTTACAGCCCTGGTGCGATCGATTGGGAGCAGGGGGCGGCAAAACGCCAGGGCGGCAATTAACCCGGTGAAGAGGAGCAGCACAAGCGTGCGGGTCCGGGGCCCGCTGCGATCATCCTCCTGCTGCAGCAATATTCTCCTGGCGCGTTGCAGTAGCAGCTTGTCGCTGCCACCGGTTGCCGCGACAGCCAGTTTCTGGCCCCGCTGCTGCCGGGCGGCCAGTACCAACAACGCAGAGATATAGTCGTGCGGGTTATATTTGAATTGGAGTACAAAATCGTCACAGCAATGTTCCCGTTCCTTCTTCAGTTCCCGGATCAGCAGGCGCGAAAATGGATTAAAAAACAAGAGCCCTTCCAGGACTGTCACGACCAAATGGAGCAGATAATCCTTCCGCCGGATATGGCCAAGCTCGTGGATGAGGATGGCTTCCACCTGGTGCGGCGAGAGTTGGGTGATCATCGCGGCAGGCAATAAGATGACCGGTTTGAGGAAGCCGAGGGTGAGCGGTACATCGATCAGGTGAGGAGAGCCAGACCCTGACCGGCTTCCCGATGTTCAACTGATGAGCGGTGGCGTTTACGAAAACCCTGAATTCAGCGGGCATCACGACTAGTCCATTACGGGTGAGTTTTCGGGAATGCCAATAGTGGCCGATATAGCGGATGAGCAAACCGGCGAGTACCAAGAGGTAAAGCGCCGACCCGAACGAAAGTATTGTATCCATCAAGGTCCTGCTGGTATGCCAGAACCACTCAGGGGCGGATTGTTCAGGGGAAAGAACGCTCGGCCACATGCTGTTCCCGCTATCCGAAAAAATGGAGGCAGCGATGAAAGTGGCCGCCGCCCAAAAGGTGCCGATAACCAGGAACAATAAAGCAAGGCCGTGCCGGACGTTTGCTGAGACAGTAAGAAATATGGCAATGATGAGCCGATACAGCAGCCACAACGTGGCCATTTGCCAAAGGCTGTTGAAGAGTGCCCAGCCCAGTGCCTTCAGTAAAGGGAAATGGGTCAAAACCTGCATGCCTATTGATGTTTCAGGTTATTCAATAATTGCTGGATCTCTTCCAGTTCGGCGGGGGAGGCTTTGTGATGGCCCAGTGCCTGGATGACGAGTTCAGTCGGCGAGCCGCCGAATACCGTATTGATCATTTTGCCCAGCAGATGCTTCTGGGTTTTTTCCTTACTGACCGAGGCCTGGTAAATATGGGTCTTGGCGGAGTCGTCGCGTCTCACCAATCCCTTCTCGTGCATGATCTGCATGAGTTTGAGCGTGGTCGTGTAGCCGGCTTCCTTCGTTTTGAGCAATTCTTCATGCACTTCCCTAACGCTGGCCAGGTTCTTTATCCAAAGAACCTGAAGGATCTCCAGTTCACTTTCTGTCGGTTTGATTGTCTTGGCAGACATAAAGAGCTGTTTGACCGACAATTTACGATAAATTTCGTAAATCAATGTTAAAGCGGGGCAAAAAAAAAGCCCCGATGTGGAAACATCGCGACTTCGGTATTTGGATCTGATTAGTGTCGTTAATTGAAAACTAAAGATATGAATTCAGTTGAAATAGGAAACAAAAAAATATATTTTTTTTGTTAACATCTTTTGATCAGCCCTGGCGGAAGGTTACCGCCCGTATCTTGGGCGCGGGAGCCTGTTGAACATGGTCGTCTTTTCCGAGGGATGGGGACGGGAAGCAACCGATTCGCGTGGTGTAGATCGAGGCCAGGGTGGGGGCGATAACCAGCGAAACGATCGACATCAGTTTGATCAGGATGTTCATTGACGGGCCGGAAGTATCCTTAAAAGGGTCGCCGACGGTATCGCCGGTAACGGAGGCTTTGTGGGGCTCGGATTTCTTATAGTAGATCTGGCCGTTGATCTCCACTCCTTTCTCAAAAGACTTTTTTGCATTGTCCCAGGCGCCGCCGGCGTTGTTCTGAAAGATTCCCATCAGCACGCCGCAGACGGTTGCACCGGCGAGAAAGCCGCCAAGCGCTTCGGGTCCCAGCAAAAAACCGATGATCAGGGGGAAGAGGAGCGCCATAGCGCCCGGCAGGATCATTTTTTGATGGAGGCCTGCGTGGAGATCGCTACGCATTTATCATATTCAGGCTTACCCGTTCCTTCCATGATTCCGGGAATGGTGCGGAACTGGCGACGGACTTCTTCGACCATGGCCATGGCGGCCTCGCCGACAGCCTGGATGGCCAGGGAAGAAAAGACGAAGGGAACCATGCCGCCGACAAACAGGCTGGCCAATACTTTTGCTTTGTAGATATCGATTCCCTGGATGCCGGCGACGCCGACGAAAGCGGCGAAGAGGGCGAGGGCGGTCAGCGCGGCGGAAGCGATCGCAAAGCCTTTACCCGTGGCAGCGGTGGTGTTGCCTACGGCATCAAGGATATCCGTTCGTTCGCGCACCTCTTTGGGCAGTTCGCTCATTTCGGCGATACCGCCGGCGTTATCGGCAATAGGACCAAAGGCGTCAATGGCCAACTGCATGGCGGTGGTGGCCATCATGCCGGCAGCGGCAATTGCGACGCCATACAGGCCGGCGCATGCAAAAGATCCCCAGATACCGCCGGCCAGGACGAGGATCGGCAAAAAGGTGGATTGCATGCCCATGGCCAGGCCGCCGATGACATTGGTCGCGTGACCGGTCCCGGATTGACGGATGATGCTCAAAACGGGGCCGCGGCCCATGGCCGTGTAATATTCGGTGATGATGCTCATCAGGGTGCCGACCAGCAGGCCGACGCCGATAGCGCCCAAGTACTCCCCATTTGGTAAATTCGTTGCCGCGGAGGACCATGGTATCCGGCAGAATAATAATAGACCAGACCGATACAGGCCAGGGCGGTCAGGATGATCGAACCCCAGTTGCCCATATTGAGTGCTTTCTGTACAACGCTTGTATTGAGACTGGCCGTGTCGCTGATCCGGACGAATAAAGTACCTACAATCGAAAATAGGATACCGATGCCGGCGATGAACATGGGCAGCAGGATCGGGGCCATGCCGCCGAAGGCGTCGTCCGATTGTGTTTCCCGGCCAAGCACCATGGTAGCCAGCACCGTGGCTACATAGCTGCCGAAAAGGTCGGCGCCCATGCCGGCTACGTCACCAACGTTGTCGCCGACGTTATCTGCAATGGTGGCCGGATTTCTGGGGTCATCTTCGGGGATTCCGGCTTCGACTTTACCAACCAGGTCGGCGCCGACATCGGCCGCTTTTGTATAGATGCCGCCGCCTACGCGGGCGAAAAGGGCGATGGATTCGGCGCCGAGCGAGAATCCGGTGAGCACTTCAATCGTTCGCTGCATTTCTTCAGAGTCGACGCTGGAGTCGGGCGCAAAGATCGCCTTCAACAGGATAAAAAGGCCGCCGAGACCGAGGACCGCCAGGCCAGAGACGCCGAGCCCCATGACGGAGCCGCCGGTGAAAGAAACTTTGAGGGCTTGGCTAAGACTGGTCCGGGCTGCCTGGGCGGTACGAACATTGGCCTTGGTGGCGCTGCGCATGCCGATATAACCGGCAGTGGCGCTAAGGATGGCGCCCAGGACAAAAGAGAGGGCGATTGACCAATGGGATTGGCGGGTTACTGTTCCCCATGATCGCCAGCAGGATGGCTGCTATGACTACAAAGTAGGAAAGGATCTTCCATTCCGCCCTTAGAAAGGCCATGGAGCCTTCGGCGATATACTTGCTGATCTCCTGCATCCGCTCGTTGCCGGAATCCTGTTTGGAGACCCAGGAATACTTGATAAAGGTGTAAAGGAGGCCGATGACTCCCATGACGGGAACTAGATAAATCAATTTGTCCATAAGTATCAATCTTAAGAAATCCGCCCGGCAATCGTTATTTGTTAAAAAGATGGCGCGGGGACGGCAAATTTAGGGGAAAAGAAGAACGGATGGTCATAATTAGACACATATAAATAAAATCTGGCTTTACATTTGACTGGAAGGGAGAGATGAAAAGGCCGAAAAAAGAAACCCCTCCGGGTCGGAGGGGTTAGAAGGCCTTAGGGGTTTAAAAAGGGGGTTGTTTAAGGGTCAAGAACCGGGTTCAGGAGGTAAAGCAACCGTATGGGACGAATTCTATGCCACGGTTTAAATCGATTGATTGTCATACTGTTTGAAAGATCCTGTCCGCAAAATTTGTCCCATTTTTGGAATTGGCGTCCCGAATTGGAAATCAGGGAAATAGGAAGGCCGAATTGGGACAGATCGCGCGATGAAAAGTTGGAAAGCGCGCGAAGAGCAACCCGAAAGATGATCTTGCCGTCTTGAATAATGCCGAACGATCCAATGACTGTCAAAAAGCTGCTTGTTGTTACGTTGGTAATTTTGCTCGCCAGCTTCGGCCCGAGCCTTCGGGCCCAGATTCTGGGGCCGGGTTGCACCGTATTAGGGCAGACACCGGCTACTGCCTTTCCGGTGTGCGGCAGCAATACGTTCGTCCAGGACAGTGTCCCGATTTGTAACGATGGGAGCGTTACGGTGCCTTCCTGCACCGGTGTCAACTATACGGCGATCAATCCTTATTGGTATAAATTCACCTGTTTCGAGTCAGGTACGCTGGGCTTGCTGATTAGTCCAACGAATGCAGGTGACGACTATGATTGGCAGCTGTGGGATGTTACCGGCCAGGATCTCAATACGATATACACGAACGTCGGTCAGGTTGTTGGGGACAACTGGTCGGGTGTGTATGGAAATACCGGGACTTCAGCGACGGCCAGCGCTTCATCGGAATGCGCTTCCCAAGGTCCGCCCGGGCCACCTTTTACTTCTCCGCCGCCTTTCAGCTCGATGCCAACGCTGATCCAGGGACACAATTATTTATTGCTGGTCAGCCACTATCTTGGAAGCGGTCAAAGCGGGTATCAGCTGTCATTTGGCGGCGGAACGGCGAGTATCACAGATACCGCGCAGCCGGCGATCGCGGCGGCCCAGGAGATCTGCCAGTCCGTTATCGGGATCAGACTGAATAAGAATATGACCTGCACCAGCCTTACCTCCACAGGAAGCGATTTTAGTATTTCGCCGATGCCCCCCGGTGTGCAGATCAGTAGCGCAGTCGGGAACAATTGCAACAGCGGGTTCGATATGGACTCCATAACGCTGATGCTTAGTGGAAACCTGCCCACGGGCACCTACACCCTGACAGCGGTCAATGGAACCGACGGCAATACGCTGCTGGATATTTGCGGCACTCCTATTCCGGTGGGAGATGCGGTATCTTTCAAGGTCATTCCGTCACAACCAACCCCGCTGGGTGTCCTGCTGCCCCCGGGCTGTGCGCCGAATGTGCTGACGCTGGTATTCGATGGTCCCAGCAGGATCCAGTGCTCGACCATTGCATCGGATGGCAGCGACTTTGCGGTTACAGGTACCAGCGTTGTTTCGGTGACCGGCGCCAGCGGTGTCTGCGATTCGAGCGGGCTTACCGACACGGTCCGGGTGCGATTGTCTGCTCCGATCCAATCAGCGGGCAGCTATCAGCTTGCGTTACAGACGGGCACCGATGGCAATACGCTGGTGAATTATTGTGGTCTTGCCACGCCACCTGCATCGATCGCCTTCACAACCCGGGATACGGTCTCGGCGGCTGCTTTTTCGGGACAGATCGAATACGGATGCAAAGGGGATACGATCGTATATACCTATCCGTTAGAAGACGGAGTGAACCAATGGCTATGGGAATTTAATGGGACGGATGTCAGCCAGGCACAGGACCCGCCGCCGCAGATCTATACGGTGTTTGGCAATGAGACGGTGTCGTTGAAGGTCTCCAACGGGGTGTGCACGGATTCGATGCAGGCTGTCATCGCGCTGGACAACAGTATCCAGGCCAAGTTTGAAGGCCCGATGATCATGTGCCCGAAGGATTACGCTAAATTCATCAATAACAGCACCGGGATAACCATCTCTACGTGGAACTGGATTTTCGGGGATGGAACGACAAACGACCAGCAGGTCCCGCCGGATCATCTTTTCCCGCAGACAGGGGAGGAGACAAAATATATAGTGACGCTGGTGGTAGGGAATTCGTTTGGTTGTACGGATACAGCGACGCAGGTGATCGATGTGTTGAAATCGTGTTTTATTGCCGTCCCGGGTGCATTCACACCCAATGGGGACGGGGTTAACGACTATCTCTATCCGCTGAATGCATTGAAGGCGGTCGACCTGCAGTTCAAGGTATACAATCGCTGGGGGCAGATGGTCTTTGAGACGACGAATTGGCTGGTTAAATGGGATGGGACGATGGGCGGTCGTCCGCAGCCAGCGGGGGCATATGCGTGGTTCTTATCCTACACCGACAGTGATACCGGAAAACGGATCTTTCAGAAGGGGACTTCGCTGCTGATACGATAAGCCGGGGCTGCGAAGCGCCCTGGACATAATGAAAAAACCGCCCCAACTTTTGATTGAAGGGGCGGCGTTTTTTTGTAGAAGAACCTGAAATGTAAGCCTGAAAAACAAACAAAGACCTTAACTATTGATGGCCGTCAAATTTGGTAAGGTAATATTTTGAAATTGAATGATCAGACATAGATGATTACCGTGGCAGATCGACAGGTAAATACTTACTAAAGAAATGCCAACCTATAAATAATTGGTATAGCAATTAACTATATATAGATACCGGATCGAAATCGTCCCCCGCTGGGAAATATTTTCCTGTTGCAGGAAATAGGGGTTTCCCCGCACAATTTATCCGCCTCCATGGGCGTTTTCTAATACACCGGACCGCGGGTTCGGCAATCCAATATCTTTTAAAAAACAAATATTCATCCCTATGACCCCGTACACGAGGAACAACCAGAATTACCTGGCGGAGGAGTTTCAACGCTTCGAAACTTATCTGTTGCAGGAAAGCCGGATCGCCCTGTTGAAGATCCAGAGCTGGCAATTTGCGATGAAGACGCCGGAAGTTGGCGCCCATTATCAGCAGGAAGCACCGACATGGTCAAGAAATCGCTTTTGAGTTTTGTCCCCAACAGTTTTGTATTGAGTGAGGAGGGATATTATTACAAACCGATTTCGAACTGAGATTATTCGAATTATCAATAGAGCAACATGAAGCCGCGGCGTCAGCCGCGTCTTTTTTATGGATCATACGCATTCTTTCAGCTCTTTTTCTGTATAAGCCAGGTTGTATTGTTTCAGCACATCATCCGGAACGCCATTCCATTGATTGGGGACATTGCCCATATAACCCACGTCTTTTACGCCGATTTCGGAAGTGTAGAATCCGGTGGCGGTCAGGTTTCGCATCAGGTTGAAAAAGGCGACGCCCTGCGCCATTTCAGGTTTGGCTTTTTTGGGCTAGGCGATGTCATCCACCATTTCCATTTGCTGCGGCTGGGTGCAATCTTTAAATGGCTTTACCAAACCGGTTGAGGCATTGCATATCCAGCCAGCGTAGTCCGCCACGCATGGGGTTTGATGTTCCGGCATGTCCTTTACTATGAATTCGATGAATTCGGGAACTTTGGCGTCGGAAGCACTGCCGCTGACCTCATCCCGGGGAATAATGATATCGCCGAGGATGGTAATTGTGGCCATTTCTTCGGGGGTAAAAAAGGTTTTGCCCGAGAGCATCCTTCATATGCTCAATCTCTTCCTTCATCCGGTTGAAGCCGCTGCGGATACAAGCGGCTGCTTATCTTCTTTCCGGCCGCTGTGCTATCGGCGCCGGCCCTGCGTTTTCATTCACGTGTTGCAGGCTTCGGCGAGCGCGCCGGCGGAAACGGTGCCTGATCAGGAGGGTCTTAATGATTTTTCTTCTGTCCATATACCGTTAATTTTATATATTATGTTTTTTCATTTCATCCACGATGTATTCACTGGTGCGCATGGAAAGGGCGAGGATGGTCCAGGTGATGTTTTTGTCGGCTTGTGAAACAAAGGGTCCGCCATCGACACAAAACAGGTTTTTCAGTCGTGTGCCTGGCTGCATTTATTTAATGGTGCGTGTTTTGGGATCGTTGCCCATGCGTACGGTACCGGCTTCATGGATAATATTGCCCGGTGCATGAAGTCCCTAATTATTGTGCTTCCCGTCGTCGCCGCCCCAGGTCATGTTGGCGCCCATGGCATCCAGGATTTCCGTGAAGGTCTTCTTCATATGTTTTGCCTGTTTGATTTCATATTCCGAGTGGATGGTATTGAAACGCAGGACGGGGATACCATATTTATCGACGACATCCGGGTCGATCTCACAATAATTCTCTTTTCTGGCGATCGCTTCGCCACGGCCGGCCATGCCGACGTGGGCGCCGAAAAAATAGCGGTAATCTTCTTTGAGTGAGGCGCCGTAGCCGCCGGCTTCTTTCTGTTTGCCGTTTACCTTAGAAGTTGCCGTTGAGGTTTTCAATATCCCAGTTAAAGCCATAAACTGGCTTGCCGAAGCCTCCGCCGAATTCGATATGATATCCGCGCGGGAAATCCAGCTTTTTATTGTCCAGCCACCAGGGAGCGTAAACGTGCATGCCGCCGACACCGTCTTCATTATATCGTTTTCGGTCGAAGAGTTCGGGGATGATCCCGCCCATATCCGCGCCGGTAGAATCGTGGAGATATTTTCCGACAGCATCGCTGCTGTTGGCAAGGCCGTTGGGATATCGGGCGGATTTTGAGTTGAGCAGCAGCCGGGCGCTTTCGCAGGCGCTGGCAGCCAGGATGACGGTCCGGCCGGAGACCTGGTATTCCTGCTTGTCCTCCTTATTGATATAGGATACGCCGGTGGCGAGGCCTTCCTTGTCGGTCAGTACTTCGCGGGCCATGGCATTGGTGACCAGGTCGAGATTTCCGGTCTTCAGCGCGGGGATCACCAGGCAGGAGGAAGCAGAAAAATCCCCATAAACCTTACAGCTGCGGCCGCATTGGGCACAGAAGAAACATTGTCCGCGTTCGCTATTGATCGATTTGGTCAGGATGGACAGCCGTGAGGGGATAACAGGGACGCCGACCTTGCGCCTGCTTTTTTGATCATCAGTTCATGCAGCCTGGGTTTGGGCGGAGGAAGGAAAAAACCGTCGGGATCATTGGGCAATCCTTCGTTCGTGCCGAATACACCCAGCAGCTTATCGATCTTATCATAATAGGGCTTAACATCTTCATAGCCGATCGGCCAGTCGTCGCCCAGCCCGTCGATACTTTTTCGTTTGAAATCTTTCGGGCCAAACCGGAGCGAAATGCGTCCCCAGTGATTGGTACGTCCGCCCAGCATGCGCGCGCGCCACCATTCCCAGGCGATGGTCCCGGGTATCGCCGGTCTGGGTATAGGGTTCGCCGTCTACTTCCCATCCCCAGTAACAGCCGTCAAAATCGCCAAAGGGTCTGAATTTTGTAGCTGTTGCCGCGGCGGGGTGATTCCCAAGGGTTATGTAGTTGGTTGGAATCTTTTTTTGGATCGAACATCGGACCGGCTTCGAGCAGGCATACTTTTAATCCGGCGTTGGCTAGGACATAAGCTGCCATGCCGCCGCCTGCGCCTGAACCTACTATAACTGCGTCGTAAATTTTGGGCTGTTTTTTGATCTGAAGGTCTCCCATGCTGAAATAATAAGGGGTAAATTTAACGGTTTAGCGATTTAGAAACCTATTTTTTATTTTCTTTCCGCCGCAGATTTATCGCGGATCGCTTTGAACTCGGATCCCGCTTTCCATTCCGGCCACGCGCGGCTGTTGGCGAGCTTTTCACCGATCGCATAGACGAGTTCGACATCCTGGAGACCGCCGGTGAGGTCCCAGGTCGAGTCGATCTGGTCAGCCGGTTGGTGATAGCGTTGGGCCGTATACTCGTCGTGCTTTTGTTTGCCATAGGGGATACCGCGGGTTAGTTCGTCAACACCGCCATCCGCGGTAAGCGAAGGAACTCCGGCACGGGCAAAGTTGAAGTGATCGGAGCGGAAATAGTGCCCGGCTTCCGGATGGTCTTCGGGCGCCACGTAGCGACCATTCTTTTTAGCTTCGTCCAGGGAAAGCCGATCACTTGTTTTGCAGCCACGCGAGGGCGGCTGACCGGGCGGTATCCGGGTCGGTTCGGGTGTCGACGGCCGGGATAAGTTGATCGGGCTGGATGCGTCCGTCGCAGATGCGGCCGGCGAAATCGGCTTCCTGGCATACCGTTAGCACGAGCATCGAGCGGTCGGAAAGGGAATAAGTAGCGTTGGCGGTAGTGAGACCCGCGGTCGGCTGACCGATGAGGCAGGTTTGTTCCCGGCCTTTGAAGGCGAGGGCCACAATTTCGCCGGCGCTGACGGTACGGCGGCCGGTGAGGACAACGATGGACTTATGTGCAATGTAGGTGTGATACCCATGGTTTTCGCTGACCCGGCAGATGACATGTCGGCCCTGGAAGGCCGACCCATCGTAATACGAGATGGGTATCCGTTCGCCGGATGCAACAAAATATCCATAGACACCATCGCCAAGCAGCGGGCCGATGCCTGCCAGCATGGGCCAGCAATTCCCGCCCGAATTGTTGCGAAGGTCAATGATCCAACGAGAGATATGACGGGTGTCCAGCCTGGCGATGACGGCCTGAAGGCTGTCGGCGATCCGTTCGCAGACCAGGGAATCGTCGGAGCTTACCCAGGGAATGGTCAGGTAGGCGATACTGTCCTGTCAGCCATTCGCCGTGGATCTCACCTACAAGGGCGGTCAGACCGAGTGGGCTTTCCGATGATCTGATCACCGTTATACCGGGCCGCTTTATCGGGTGGCATGATAAAGCTGTGGCGTTCGCCAAGCTGCTTGAAACACCAGGTGATGGAGGCGTAAGCGTCATCACAGTTGTCCGCTTTGAGGAGCTGCTCCTGGGCCTTGCAGCCAGGTCCTTCCAGTCAACCAGGCCCCGGTGATAGTAATTTTTTCCATAAAGCGCAGGGCTTCGTCGAGCAACTGCTCGGCCTTTTGGCGACAGGGAAGTGCGAGGGTGTCGGGGTGGGCAGGGCGAACGGGAGCGGCTGTGCCCTGGCGCGGCAGGATGCAAGGAGGGTAGTATAGCAGGACAGCGGAACTTCATCATATTATATAAGATAGGAAAGATGTGAAATTCCATAAAGTTTTTTTGCAAGTGGTCTTATTCGTCATTTTCCTCCATGTTCCGTCCTCTTCGGTGTCTTCTCTCTTCTTCGTCCGATTCGGGTTTGGTCCTCGTTCGGCGGCCGCGGCGAAGCGCGCAAACCAGCCGTCCTTTTCCAGCAGTTCCGCGGGGGTCCCGGCTGCAGCTACCTCGACCTTCGGCCAGGACGATAACCTAATCGGCGTCCCGGACCATCGAATAGCGGTGGGCGATGATGATAACGGTGGCTTTATGACGGATCTTATCGATGGTTCGCCGAACTTCTTCTTCGGTGGCATAATCCAGGTTGGCGGTGGCTTCGTCCAGCACGACGATCCGGGTATGGGCGGCCAGCATGCGGGCGATCTGGATACGCTGGCGTTCGCCGACGGAAAGCCCGATGCCGCTTTCTCCGACCAGCGTTGCGAGGCCCTGCGGCAGCCGGTCAAGGGTGGAGTGCAGACCCGCTGCCATAGCCGCTTCCCAGACTTCATCGTCGGTAGCGGCGGGGTTCTTGTAACGGATATTATCGGCCAGCGTGCCGCGGAAAACGGCGCCATCGGTCGAGACCACGCCGATCTGGGACCGTACGGAGGAAGGATCGAGGGTCCGCAGGTCTTGCCCGTCGATGAGGATTGCGCCGGCGGCTGGCTCGAAAAAGTTTCATCAGGAGGTCCATCGTCGTGGTCTTTCCGGCGCCCGATCCGCCGACGAGGGCGGTCGACGCGGCCGGGATATAGGGTAAAGGAAACTCCTTTCAGCACTTCCCGTTCTCCGGTATAGCTGAAGCGGACATCGCGGAATTCGATCCTGCCTTCGGTGAGTTTCAGTTCGTGGCCCGCTTTTTCCTCTTCGCCGTTGTCCAGCAGCCGGAATGCGCGGGCGATCGAAGCGACATTTTGCTGTAGTTCCACCCAAAGGCTGGCCAGCGCATCGATGGGGCCATACAGCCGGTCAAGATAGGCAACGAACATCACGACGTCACCTGGGGTTAGCTTGTTCTCCAGTGTCAGGTAGCCGCCGTAGCCGAATACCAGTGCGGTAGAGAGATGCGACAGCATGGTTTCCCAAAACACATATTTGTTGGAGAGCTGCGCCCGCTTGATATAATCTTTATAGGCGCTTCCGGCTACGGCCTGGAGCCGGTCGACCTCCCGGTCTTCGGAACCGGAGAGTTTTACGGTCTTTGATGCCGGTGAGGCCGTCCTGGATGCGGGAGGAGACTTCTTCCCAGCGGGAATAATAATCGGCCAGACCCGATTCCAGCTTCCTTGCCGAATGCCAGGCAATCAGCACATAGGCAGGGATGGTGATCAGGGCCACCGTTGTCAGGGCGACATTTTGCCAAAACATGATGGCCAGGATGCCCCGTAAGCTGATGAGTTCGGGGAGGATCTGTTGTGAGAATCCGTTGACGACGCCGGTCACTTCTTCCGACTGGTCGATCTGTTTGGCGATTGCCGCGCTGGGTCGGCGGCTAAAGAACGACAGCGGAAGTCGCAGGACATGGCGCGAATGTATTTTGAATGAACCCCTGTTCGATCAGGCACGAAAGCCGCGTATTGGTGTTCTCGGCGAGTCGCCAGAGGAGCGTGGCGATGAGATTGATGATAAACAGCCAGATGACGGCCCACAGCAAGGTATCGAGGGCCTGGCGGGGAGACCGGGCCGCGACATGACCCTGGGCATGCGGTTCGGGGTGTTTGACGGTTGGCGGATGAGTGACGGTGGCGCTATCAGGCAGCTTCGGATCGGATCATCGATTGGATGCTGTCGGCTTCGCCGGGATCGACCCCGAGGTCTTTCTGCGCGTTGAGCCTGGCCTGCCGGACGAAAAGACCGGCAACATCATTGATGGCTGTGCGATAGATCAGGGGTTCGACGAGGCTGGCGCCGGTGCTGAGCAGTCCGAGTGTCACTACCCACAGGAATTTCTTCCGGTAGGGGACGATGAGCCGGAAGATATTTTCCCAAACCGTCTTTTTTAGTGTTTTATTCATGGTTGTTTGGCCTCCGGCCGGGCATAGCGGGGGCGCAAGAGCAGGGCGCAAGATCGGAAAATATTTTTGGCTCCCGCGGCAAAAAAAATTACATTCGGGTTCCATCAAAAATCTGACGATCATGAGCCATTCCCGCAGAACATTCCTGAAAAATACCGCACTGGCGATTACCGCTGCCAGCTTTTTGCCCGGCAAGACCTGGGCCGCATTTAAAAAGAAAGGAGTAATCGGCGTCCAATTGTATTCGGTCCGGGAAGTATATGAGCAAGGACCGTCCGGGACGTTGAAGAAATTAGCTGACATGGGTTATGTCTATGTCGAGCATGCCAACTATGTCGGCGGGAAGTTCTATGGCTACGCGCCGAAGGACTTCAAGGCGTTGTTGGACAGTCTTGGGCTCAAGATGCACAGCGGGCATACGGCATTTGGTCCGGGGGGATGGGATGAGGGGAAGAAGGATTTTACCGATGTGTGGAAGCAAACGGTCGAAGATGCCGCCGTCGTGCGGCCAGCATTATGTGATCAGCCCCTGGCTGGACGAGAGCTGGCGGAAGACCTACGACCAGCTGCTGGGCGTTATGGAGATCTTCAACAAGAACGGCGAGCTTTGCAAGCAGCACGGCATGAAGTTCGGCTATCACAATCACGATTTCGAATTCAGCCAGGTGCTGAACGGTCAAAAGGTCTACGATATCATCATGCAGCATACCGATCCGAAGCTGGTCGCCCAGCAGCTGGATATGGGGAATCTGTACAACGGCGGCGCCGTCGCGGCCGGTATCGTGAAGGAGTATCCCGGGAGGTACGAGCTTTTTCATGTCAAGGATGAGATCAAGGCTACTTCCGGAAATGAGAAATACGAGAGTACGACGCTTGGCGACGGGATCGTCGGCACCAAAGAGATTTGCGACCTCGGCAAAAAAGGCGGCACCAAATATTACATCATCGAGCAGGAATCTTATCAGGGCAAGGATCCGCTCGATTGCTGCAAGACCGATCTGGAGACGATGAAGAAATGGGGTTATTGATAGCTGAACGTAGCCTTCTTATCCCCGATCATCACGTCGAAATCGCCGGGCTCCGTGACGGTATGCAATTCGGCGTTGACAAAGGCCAGGTCATTTTTATCCAGCGTGAAGGTGACTGTCTGTGATCTCTCCGGCTTTCAGCATGATCTTTTTGAATGCCCTCAGCCGTCGCATATTTGGCGTGATGCTGGCGTAATGCTCGTGCGTATACAGTTCCACGGTATGTTTGCCATCGCGGCTGCCGGTAGTTTTTGACGGTGATACTGACCGTAAGTTTGCCGGTGGCGTTTAGCTTGTCGCTGCTGAGGTGCAGGTCGCTGTATTCAAATTGGGTATAGCTCAATCCCCACCCAAAGGGGAAGAGCGGGTCATATCCGGCGCCTCGATCGTCGTTGAACACTTCCCGCACATCTTCGGTCGGTTTCCGGTCATAGAGCACGATTTCGCCCATGCTTTTCGGATAGCTGAAGGGCAGCAGGCCATCGGGGTTATAGTCGCCCGCGAGGATGTCGCTGATCGCTTCTGCCGTTTTGCGGCCGCTCCAGTAGGCCATCACGATCCCTTTCATCATCGGGGCGATGGAGGTAATGAAGCGCGGTCTTCCTTCCGTCAGGACGAGGATGACGGGTTTGCCAGTGGCGGCTGCTGCGCGGGCGAGGGCCAGTTGCTCTTCCGGTAGAACGAGGTCCCGGATATTGCCGGGGCTTTCCGCATAGGCATTCTCGCCGAGGCAAAGGACGATGGCATCCATCCCGGCGGCGGCGGACTTTAAAGCGGCCGTATCATAATTGGCGGGGTTGTTGAATCCGGTGACGGCCGTGGTCGAAACATTGTCTTTGCCAAATTTGTCGGCCAGGGCGTCTGACGATCGTCTTGCTGTCGGCGGGGTACCAGCGTTCATCATTGCCCTGCCACGTATAGCTCCAACACCCGTTAAGCGCGCTGATGCTGCGGGCGGCAGGGCCGGCGACCAGGATCTTTGCAGTGTGGGCGAGTGGAAGTGTATTCGTTTCGTTCTTCAGCAAGGTGATGGCTTCGTGCGCGGCCTGAAGGGCCAGGGTCTGGTATTCGGGACGTCCGAAGTTATTGACTGCAGCGTCTTCGGGATAGGGGTTATCGAACAGACCCACCTTTTCCTTCAACGTGAGGATCCGTCTGACGGCATCGTCGATGCGGCTCATCGGGACCTCCCCTTTTTGAACGGCTTCTTTCAGGAGATCGAAAAAGGAGAAATCATTCGGGACCATGCTCATGTCGATACCGGCATTGATGGCCATTGCGACGGCGGCGCGCGGAGTGGCGGCCACGTCATGACGGGTATGGAGGCGGATAATGTCTTCCCAGTCGGTAACGATCAGACCTTTAAAGCCCAGCTCTTTTCGCAGCAAGTCGGTCAGCAGGTATTTGCTGGCGTGGACGGGCGTGCCATTGATCTCGGCAGAGTTGACCATGAGGGTGGAGGCGCCGGCTTTCACCGCCGCACGGAATTGGGGCAGATAATATTCGCGCATCTCAATTTCCGGCAGATAGACCGGAGTGCGGTCTTTACCGGTGCGGGACGCGGAATAGGCAATGTAGTGCTTCATGCAGCTGGCGACGGCGGTAGGTGACTTCAGTCCGTCTTCTTCGTAAGCTTTTATGACGGTGGACCCCATCGTCGTGCCGATATAGACGTCCTCACCGTAAGTTTCGGGGAAACGCGACCAGAGCGGCTGACGACCGCAGTCCAGCACGGGGGCGAAGTTCCAGCGGACGCCGGACGCCCGGAGTTCTTTGGCGGCGACTTTGGCGATCGCAGCGGCGAGCTCGGGATCCCGGGTGGCGGCCATCGCGATATTCTGGGGGAAGAGGGTAGAATTCAGCGTATAGGTTTGTCCGTGAATCCCGTCCAGGCCGTAGATCACGGGAATTTTCAACCGGGTCTTCGCGGCATCGTCCTGGATCTGTCCAATGACCTTTCGCCACTGGTCGACGGTCAGCGCATGATTGGTTACGTTAAGGATAGAGCCGACTTTGTATTTTTCCACTGCCGCGGCCAGCTTTGCCGTATCGAGAACGCCGTCTTCCGGGCCAGACACGACACCCAGCGTAACCTGGGTCATCTGACCGATTTTTTCGTCGAGGGTCATCTTGCTTAAAAGGGCTTCGATCCGGGAAGAAGACTGCGTGAAGCCTGCATGAGGGATCAGCGCGGAAAATAGAAGTAGGTTAGCGAGCTTTTTCATATATGTGCTAAAACGTTAGAGTTAAAGATAGGGTCTTTCGGGGAAATATTAGTCCAGGCCTTTAAGGTCGCGGAGGAAATCGTATTGCAGATCTTCGTGGAGCGTCGCGATGACGGCGCGGGTTTTTTTTAATTGTTGCCGGAACAGGTTGTTCAGAACGGGGCTGTCCTGGATCGGGATTCGGGAATCCCGGATTTTGCGACAGAAATAGGTGAGCAGCTCGACCTCTGCGGACGGGGCGGCCATGTAGCGGATTTGTTTGGTTGTCGTTCGGAGGATCTTGCGAAGGGTCTTTTTGGTCAGATAGAGATTGGGTTTGGGGAGGTCGGCGAATTCTTCGTCCATTTCCTTTTTTACGGCAGCAACAAAGGAGGGTTCGTCGTCGGCTTCAAAAAGAAGATAAGTGAGGAGCTCTTTGTTGTCTTTTTTGAATTTGGCGAGCCGCAGGCAGAGCTCGATGAGGTCGGAAGCAGGGAGGGTTTTTAGTTTGGTCTTTATCTCCAGTATTGTGGCGGACTTCATCCGGCAAATATATTTTAAAAGAAATTTCTTCCGGCAGAACTTTGTAGAGCGAGGGATCAGTAATGGACGCCGTACTAACAGGTGTTAGCATTTTTGTTATCTTTGCAGATAAATTCAAAAACCGGGATATGAATAAAGAAGTCGTCATTGTTGCGGCGGTTCGGACGCCGATCGGGAGCTTCGGCGGAGCATTGAAAGAATTACCCGCCACTCGTCTGGGGGCGGTGGCTATCGAGGGTGCGTTGAAGAAGGCGGGGGTGCACGCCTGAGCAGGTGCAGGAAGTGCTGATGGGCTGTGTGCTGCAGGGGAATCTGGGGCAGGCGCCGGCGCGGCAGGCGGCGAAAGGGGCGGGATTACCGGATGGGGTGATCTGTACTACGGTCAATAAGGTTTGCGCCAGCGGCATGAAAGCGGTGGCGCAGGCGGCGCAAAGTATCCAGCTGGGGGATGCGGAGATCGTGGTTGCGGGAGGGATGGAAAGCATGAGCAATGTTCCGTTCTATGCCGGGCAGATGCGCTGGGGGAATAAATATGGCAACATGACGATGATCGACGGATTGGCGAAAGACGGGTTGACGGATGCATATGACGGGAAGGCGATGGGGAATGCGGCGGAGTTGTGCGCGGCGACCTGCGGTATCAGCCGGGAAGATCAGGATGCGTTTGCGATCACGAGCTATCGTCGTTCGCAGGCTGCGTGGGCGGAGGGGAGATTTAAAGAGGAGGTGGTGCCGGTACCGTTGCCGCAGCGAAAAGGCGACCCGGTCTTTATGGATAAGGATGAAGAGCCTTTCAATGTCAAGTTCGAGAAGATACCGGAATTGAAACCTTCGTTTCAGCAGACGGAACGGTGACGGCGGCCAATGCATCTACCCTCAATGACGGCGCAGCCGCGCTGGTGCTGATGAGCCGGGAGAAGGCCCGAAGGAGCTGGGGCTTCGGCCGCTGGCGAGGATCGTTGCATTTGCGGATGCGGAACAGGCGCCGGAATGGTTTACGACCACACCGTCGCTGGCGGTCCCGAAAGCCGTGGCAAAGGCGGGTCTGCAGATGAAAGATATCGAATACTGGGAGTTGAACGAAGCGTTTTCGGTAGTGGGGATCGAAAATACGCAAAGAATGCAGCTGGACCCTGCGCGGGTAAACGTAAACGGCGGCGCCGTGTCGATCGGCCATCCGCTGGGTGCAAGCGGTGCGCGTATCCTGGTGACGTTGATCCATATACTGCAACAAAACAAAGCAAAATATGGCGCTGCGGGGATTTGCAATGGCGGCGGCGGAGCGTCGGCAATGGTCATCGAGAATTTAAGTTGAAAAATGGGACTCAGCCGGGCCTTAACGGCAGTTTAACGGCTTTTTTTTAATGCCGGTTTAATTTTTGAAGCGGAAAGCCTTCATACTACCGGAATCATTTTTTAACTTAAAATCTCCTTTTCATGAAAATGCAATTGAAGACCCAACGTCTCTTCTGCGTATGTGCGGCCCTGTTTCTTGTACTTTCCGGGACAACCCGGGCCAGCGCCGCCGGCGGCGGGGATGCCTTTGGTCCCCATCCGTATTATCTGCATGCGCTTTCCGATCTGCGTGCGGCCCGGTGGATGATCGAACATCGTCCCGGCAACTGGGTACAGACCCAGGATGAGATCGAAGCGGTCCGTCGGATCGATGCGGCGATCAACGAGATCAAGAAGGCATCTATTGAAGACGGTAAAAACCTGGAGGACCATCCGCCGGTTGATGAATCGGCCGATCATTCCGGCCGTTTGCACAAGGCGTTGGAATTCCTGAGAAAAGCCCGCCAGGACATCAGCCATGACGAAGACAACGTCTTTGCCCAGGGGCTGCAGGCGCGCGCCTACGGCCATATCGATGGGGCTATCGGCGCTGTCAAGAGGGCAATCCACGCTTAGCAAAACTGTCAAACGTTTCAGGAGGGGCCGTTCATGGACGGCCCCTTTTTATTTGGTCCCGAACTACGACGTTTTATTCGGATCTTTTGGCAGGCGGGCGGTAAGCTGTTCGATCTTCTGCTGCATTTCCCTGATCTCCTTCAGGACAAACGCCATCGCATTGCCCGGTTCTTCGGCTTTCAACGGTTCTTTATCATTGGGTGTGTAGGTCCGGGAAATGCCTGGGACGGGAGACCGGGCCTTGTGCTTCGGTGAGGTCGAATTTCAGGAGGATGTCCAGCGGAGATATCAAAATAATTGCTAATGATCAAGCAGTTCGTTAAGGCTGGGTTCACTGATCCCATTCTCCCAATTGCCAATGGTCGTCTGGCCTTTTTGGATCAGAGATGCAATCTCAGACTGGGTTCTGGAGGATTGCTTCCGTAGATGCCGGAGATTTTTTCCTAAAAAATGCATAGGTTAAGATAAGCGCCAAAGATGTTAGTATCTTTTTTTTGGGGTCTTTAGCAAAATTGTAGATTTGTGGAATATCTTGGCAAAGGTAGCCAAATATCTTGGTAGCTTCAAATTTGCTCAAACTTCTATGAATACCATACCCATGAATACTTCATTAACCCATTTAACGACCGGTTCAGCGTCAGGACCTGGAGACGGCGAAGAGGATCATTATCCAGGCGGTCCGGCCGGAAAAGATCATCTTTTTGGATTTACAGTGTTGAAGCGGATGCCCGGTCTTTTTACCGAATGTCTCCCGTCGGGGATCGGGGCTTATGATCTGCTGGTAGTAACTCGTCAGGGGGACCGGCGTTCCGATTACGAGCTACAGGATATCATTGAGAACGTTGCCGGGACGAGGTGGCGGTGACGGCGCTGGTCCATGATATCGGTTATGTCAACCGGCGGATTGCGGAGGGGCAATATTTCTTTTCGCAGATCCGTCGAGAGGCGATCCTGTTGTATGATGCCGGCAGGACGCCGCTATCGCAAAGCCGGTGGAATGCGATCTGGCCCGGGTCCGCCAGATGGCCGAGCGGGATTTTGACCGATGGCGGCGTCAGTCCCGGGCTTTTTTCCGGAGCGCGGAATTCAATTTGGGGCCGGGGAGTGGAAGATGGCTCTTTTCATGCTGCACCAGGCGGCGGAGCAGATGTATCAGGCGATCCTGCTGGCTTTTATGGGGTATAAGCCGACCACGCACAACCTGGACAAGCTGCAGGCGATATACGAACCGGTTCTCGGTCGAGTTGGCGTTGCTTTTCCCGCGAAACAGCGAGGAGGAGGACCGGTTATTCCGGCTGTTGTTTTCGGGGTATGTGGATGCCCGTTACAAAGAGGATTTTGTCGTAGCGGAGGCGGATACACGGTTGCTGACGGGGCGGGTGGGGCAGTTGTTGGAGATTGCGGAGACGGGTTTGCGGGAACCGGTTGATCAGCCTTGCGAAGCAGGTGGCGAAGTTGTAAATCGATCATCCGGTTTGCCGGGTTTTGCGAACAGAGCGCGAAACGGCGCGGGTTCTCAGCCCCTGGCCAGGTCGGCGATCGTCTTTTTTTCGAGGATCTTCAGGTTCGCATCGCGAACCTGGGACATAACCGTATGGAGACCGCAGCTTTTCTCATCACAATTCTTACATCGTTCATAGAAGTAAAGGGAGACGCAGGGTAGAAGGGAGATGGGGCCGTCGAGCAGGCGCATAACGGTGGCGAGAGGAACATCCTTGGGGTTTTTGGCAAAAAAATAGCCGCCGCCTTTTCCTTTTTTGCTGTCAAGGATATTGGCATTCTTCAATTCCAGCAGGATATTTTCCAGAAATTTCAGGGGAATCTTTTTCTTCCTCGCGATCTCGGCGATGAGCACCGGTTCATCATTCTCTTTTTCCGCCAGGTACATCAGCGCCTGGAAAGCATATTGCGTCTTTTTGGAAAGCATTTTTTATCTCCTGTGTTATTGTTTGAATCAGAATCCTAAGTACATCGCTCATTTGATAAATCCCTTTTTTCCCTGGAGGAATTCGGCTGCCAGCACGGCCCCCATCGCGAATCCGCGGCGATTGTGGGCGGTATGGGTGATCTCGATCGTATCGATGGCCGAATCGTATTCGATGCGGTGGGTACCGGGAGCAGGATCGGTCCGTTCGCTCAGGATTTCCAATTCATCTAAGTTATCACTAATATGATTGACCCATCCTTTTTTCCGGGGAATTTTTTCGAGGATCTGTTCCGCCAGGGAGATGGCCGTGCCGCTGGGCGCATCCTTCTTTTCGGTATGATGGATCTCGGTGATCCGGACTTGATATTCGGGGTGAGGCGCCATCAAGGCTGCCAGACGCCGGTTGACTTCAAAGAAGATATTGACGCCGACGCTGAAATTGCTGGCGTACAGGAAAGCGCCCTGGCTTTGCCGGCAGTGTTGTCTGGCCGCTTCGAGCTTGTCCAGCCAGCCGGTCGAACCGGAGACGACGGGTACGCCGGCATCCAGGCAACGGATGATATTGTCAAAAGCGCTATGAGGTCCGGTAAATTCGATGGCGACATCTGCTTTCCGGATATTGTCGATCGTATTATCTTCTACGTTGTCAATAGAGACTTTTAAGACAATTTCATGTCCTCTTGTCCGCGCGATCTCTTCGATCGCGTGGCCCATTTTGCCATAGCCGATAAGGGCGATCTTCATGCAGGGGGTAAATTTAGCGGCAAACGTACAATTATTTTTGATTACTGGTCACACGAAAGCGGCTTGTAGCCGGGGCTTGTGAAAGTCGAAGACGAGGCTGACGCCTGTCCCGCCGCGCCGGGCGCCAGGAACCCGGGGGAGGGCTGCTGCAGATGCATGCTTAGCTGATCGCTGACGTCGAAATACATGAGGTGCGCGTCGACGGTGGCATCTACGACGTTCAGACCCCAGAACAACAGGAAGAACAGGACGGAATAGTCTTCGTCTTTTCGGTACTCGTTGCGGTAGGTCCGCAGGGAATTTTCGTCGCCGTATGCTACAAGATAACCGATATAGGTAGGCAATTTGGCAGATTGCGCTGTCAGGGACTGGGCTGATACCTTGCTGTGCGATAGGTATCGATGATGGAAATGGCTTGCTGGTATTGGTGGTACCAAGTTCCGGTTAAAGAAATACGTATAGGCGGGGATCCCGATGGCCGCATACACGATCGGAAGTTTCCAATATTTGCGATTATAGATCTGGCCCCAGCCGGGAATGATGGCCGAGCGAATGGTGGCTTTGCGGGGATCATGCCTTTTCCTGGCCAGCGAGTCCGGTGCGTAGGGAGATTTGGCATGAGCTTTCTGGCTGCGTGGTATCTGCAGGGGGAAATAAACGATGAAGCGAATCCGATCTGCTGTCCCCGGCGATACAAGGTGTATAGCAATAAAAGCCGGTAAAGACCAATAAGTATCGGACCAAATTCATAGAGATGCTTAGTTAACGGAGACACCCAGTTGGTCCAGTAATTTATTCAACTCCTGGAGCGAGTAATACTCAATGGAAATGCTGCCTTCGCCTTTCTTATTGTGATTGAGCTTTACCCGGGTGCTGAAATGTGATGCTAAGTTATCCTCAATTCTTTTGAATGCTTCGGGGAGAGTAGGCTTTACCGAATTTTTAACAGCGGTATTTTCCTTATACAGCTGGCGGACGAGCTCTTCCGTTTGCCGGACGGAAAGCCCTTTTTTCTTTATCTCGGTGAAAAGATAGAGCTGTTTGTCTACGGTATCCACGTTGATCAGCGCGCGGGCATGGCCCATCGACAACTGGTTGTTGCGAACGGCTACCTGGATATCGGGAGGCAGCTTGAGCAGCCGGATATAGTTTGCGACGGTACTCCTTTCTTTTCCCATTCGTTCGGCTACCTGTTCCTGTGTGTAGTTGAGCTCTTCCATCATCCGCTTGTAGCTGAGCGCGATCTCCATGGCGTTGAGGTCTTCCCGCTGCAGGTTCTCCAGCAGGGCCAGCTCGAGCAGCTGCTGGTCGTCAGCCTGCCGGACATATGCAGGGATATCTTTTAGATCGGCGATCTTCGCGGCCCGATATCGGCGTTCGCCGGAGATCAGCCGGTATTTGCCGGTTGGCAGTTTCGAAACCGTAACCGGCTGGATGATATCATGCAGCCGGATGGAATGGGCCAGTTCCTGCAACGCCTGCTCGTCGAAATCATGACGGGGCTGCCGCGGGTTGGTCTCGATCTGTTCGAGCGGGATGCGGAGCATATTGGTCACGGCTTCAACGACGGAGGATTTGAGTTCACCGGAAGTTGTCTTGAGATCGGCGTCAATACTTTGAAGCAGGGAGCGGATGCCTTTTCCCAGTGCCTCTTTATCTTTTTTATGGGGCGTTGTCATGTTATTGTTTGGCGTCTGGCTTTGCATGCTCGGCTATTCCAAAATCCGCTCTTCCTGTCTGATCCTGGTCATATTGTTCTTCTGCAGGATTTCTTTTGCCAGGTTCAGGTAATTGACCGAGCCCTTGCTAAGCGCATCATACAGGATCACCGGTTTGCCTACGCTGGGGGCTTCGCTGATCTTCGTATTCCGGTGGATGATCGTATTGAAGACGATCTCGTCGAAATGTTTCCTCACTTCGCTGACCACCTGGTTGCAAAGTCGCAGCCGGCCGTCATACATGGTCATCAGGATACCTTCGATAGCCAGTTTGGGATTGAGGCGGCTTTGGACGATCTTGACGGTATTCAGCAGTTTGCCCAGCCCTTCCAGGGCAAAGAATTCGGTTTGGACGGGCACGATGACGGAATCGGAAGCGGTCAGGGCATTGACGGTGATCAGGCCCAGCGAAGGGGAGCAGTCGATGATGATAAAATCATATTCGTCTTTTATCGGTTCCAGAATGCCTTTGAGGACGCTTTCCCGGTTGGGATAGTTGATCATTTCGATCTCATATCCTACCAGGTCGATATGGGAGGGGACGACGTCCAGGTGGGGGATCTCCGATTTCAGGATGACATCCTTTACCGGAACATGGTTGACCATGCAGTCATAGAGGCTTTGGGTGACGTTATGCAGGTCGAACCCCACACCTGTGGTGCTGTTGGCCTGTGGGTCGGCGTCCACCAGCAGGGTCCTGAATTCCAATACGGCAAAGCTGGCCGCCAGATTGATCGCGGAAGTAGTCTTTGCCTACTCCTCCTTTTTGATTTGCTACTCCGATAGTTTTTGCCATATGTCTGTTAACCGGTCCTGCCCAGTTTCGGTAAAATTGTCGCCAATCGGGTAGATGACAAAATTTAGTTTTGCCCACCGCGGATAATTCCGAACTTTGCCCGCCTGAGTTTTCGGAGCCGGATCGAACGAGATCCCGGCAGGAGGACAAATTTAAGCCCTCCGCATAAATTATGGGATATAAATTTCTTTCACATGCGTAGCTGGAGGTTTATCTGGATCGTGCCGATCGTTGTAGTGATGCTTGATCTGTATGTGTTCCAGGCGATAAAGACGGTTTCCCAGGCGGCTTCGCCCCGGTGTGCGGTCGACCATTCATACCGGCTACTGGGTGATTTCCATCCTGGCGCTAATCCTGTTGCTATGTCTTCCTTCCTTATCTACAGGCGTATCACCTGGTTGCAAGGATATCCGTTTTTTATCCTGATCGGCTTTTACCTGGCCAAGATCTGGTCGGGGTCTTTCTGCTGCTCGACGATATCCGGCGGGTGATCCAATGGATCGCGGCCGGCTGCTGTCGGCTTCCGGTCCGGCGCCGGCTGTCCCGACGGATGGCGTATCCCGGTCGATCTTTCTGAGCTGGCTGGGGCTCGGGATCGGCGCGGGGTTATATACGTCACTTTTGTATGGCTTCAGCAACAAGTACCGCTACCGGATTCGCCGGGTCAGGTTGGCCTTTGACAATCTGCCGGCTTCGTTTAAGGGGTTAAAGATCGTGCAACTATCTGATATTCATTCTGGTAGCTTGACGAATCCGGCTGCTGTCCGCCGGGGGGTCGACATGGTGCTGGCCGAGAAACCCGATCTGATCCTGTTCACCGGCGACCTGGTGAACAATATCGCGCTGGAAGTAGGAGAGTATCAGGCAATTTTCGGCTGTCTAAATGCGCCGATGGGGGTTTATTCCACGCTTGGCAACCACGATTATGGAGATTATTCCTGGTGGGAGAACGCCGGAATTGAAAAAGGCCAACCTGGATCAACTGAAACGGATTCAGCAGGAAATGGGATGGCGGCTGTTGATGAACGAACATGTGGTGTTGGAGCGTGGAGGCGACCAGATCGCGCTCATCGGGGTCGAGAATTGGAGCGCCAAGGCGCGATTCCCCAAATATGGCAAGATGGATGAGGCCTATGCAGGCGCGGAGAAATATCCGTTCAAGATCCTGATGAGCCATGACCCGAGTCATTGGGACGCACAGATTCGAAAGGAATATCCCGATATCGACCTGACCTTGTCCGGGCATACGCATGGAATGCAGTTTGGTTTGGAAATACCGGGGTTCAAATGGAGTCCCGGTGCAATATGTCTATAAGGAGTGGGCGGGGTTGTATGAGGAAGGCAGGCAGAAGTTATATGTGAACCGGGGATTTGGATTTATCGGCTATCCCGGTCGTGTTGGGATCATGCCGGAGATAACCGTGATCGAACTGGCATGATTCGCGTCGGGCGGTGAATTAGTGAGCGGGTGGCCTCATGTTTTAACGTTCGTTTTGATGATTTTAACAAACCGATAAAGTATTCAACTGTATTTTTAACATCTTTCGGACCGGACGAGGTCCAGTTAATTTTTTTTCACGATTCAAAAAGGTAACTTAAACTAAAATGATGAAGTCCAAACTAACTTTCGCTACCCTCCTGCTGCTAACCCTCACTGCTACTCATTCGTACGCTCAGAAATCAATGGAATGGGGTTTGACCGCCGGCGGCAATTATTTCAAGGTTGGCGGCAGATCCTTTGACAATACCTATAATGTGAGCTTTAGCGGCGGGGCCTATGCGGAGATCAATTATAGCAAGTATTTCACCTTGCAGCCGGAGTTGTTGTTCAACCAGGTGCTATGCAAGACCTCCCAGGAATTTAATCAGATCTACAGCAACTATGGAGCCGTAAGCGATCAGTTGGTCAGCCTCGATTATATCTCCGTTCCGATCCTGGTCGCCTACAAGCCTATCCCGATCCTGTCGATCCTGCTGGGGCCCCAATACAGTTTTGCGATCGCGCAGACACAGAACCTGGTGCAGGACTGCCCAAACCAACGCTTTTTCGCGTAGTGATTTCGCCCTCGTCTTTGGCGGTCAGCTGAACCTCGGCAAGATAAAGTTCGGGCTTCGGTACCAGGAAGGGTTCAACAATATCAACGCCATCAATTCCACGGACGCGTGGCGGACCTACGGATTCCAGGCATATTTCGGATTTCAGATCAATGATCGGAAACTAAAATAAACTTTTGGGCAGTCGGCCGGTCCAACTGGTCTAAGCGGAAAAACTATAAATTGAAATACTACATGCAATCCATTCATTCATCAAATCAAATCCATTATGAAGAGGAATGCATTTGTATTGTCAATTTTACTCCTGATCGCGGGGTTGTCCTCGCAGGCACAAGGCTTTCATGTCGGAATAAAAGCCGGCGCCAATCTATTCAAGGTCGACGGCGAGTCCTTTAGCCAGGAGTTCCAATTCGGATACATGGCGGGTGTATTCACGCAGATCATATGTCACTGGCAAGTGGGGTATCCAGCCTGAATTGAATTTCAATCAGACGAACTATCGAACGGGCAGCAATTTCTCGGCGGTGGTGCCCGATGGCGTCAACGACGTGAAAGGGAAATTAAACTGGCTGACGATCCCGGTGCTGCTCAGCTACAGGCCGATCCCTATCCTAAGTCTGCTGGCAGGCCCGCAGTACGGCATCCTGCTCAATCAGGACGAGCACCTCGTCAACAACGCCGGGGATGCCTTTAAGAAAGGCGATATATCGGTGGTGGCGGGGGCGCAGCTGAATCTCGGGCCGGTGATGGCCGGAGCGCGATATGTGGCAGGAATTAGCAATCTGAATGATGTTACGAATCAGTCGACGTGGAAAAATGAGGGGTGGCAGCTGTATGCAGGTTTTCGAATTTTCTGACGCGTGGTCCGGTGATCATGTGGTAGCTCTCCTGAAGAATTTATTCAGGAGGGCTTTTTTAATAAAATTGCTCTAAAAAAGAGTAGGAAGTTTCCCTTACACGTGGTATTTTGTCCCTGAAATGAAAGAGAATTTATTCCTGCGTGCCGAGGATGATCTGGATTTCATGCCGATCATCCCTTTGAATGAATCAGATAACGATGGTTTGAACGATATGGAGATCCCGAAGGAATTGCCGGTTCTTCCGCTGCGGAATACCGTGTTGTTTCCGGGGGTGGTTCTCCCCATCACCGTCGGGCGCGATAAGAGCATCAAGGCCGTAAATGACGCGTATAAAACGGATAAGCTGATCGGGGTGCTGGCTCAGAAGGACAGCAGCATCGAGGACCCGGGTGTAACGGATCTGGAGGATGTCGGCACGGTGGCGCGGATCATCAAGCTGATCAAAATGCCGGACGGCGGAACGACGGTCATCCTCCAGGGGAGACGCCGGTTTAAGGTCGGTGCGGTGACGGCGGAAGATCCCTACTTCAAGGCACAGGTCGTCCTGCTGCAGGAAGAAGAAGCGCCGAAGGACCAGGATTTTGAAGCCTACGTCTCCAATATCAAAGACCTGGCTTCACAGATCATCCAGCTTTCGCCGAATATTCCTTCGGAAGCCAGTATCATCCTGAAGAATATCGAGAACCCTTCCTTTCTCATCCATTTCATCTCGAGCAACCTGAATACAGAACTGCATGAGAAGCAGCAGCTCCTTGAAATCCATCATATCAAATCGCGGGCGGATCTCCTGATGCAGCTCTTGCAGCGGGAGCTGCAGTTTGCGGAGCTGAAGAATAAGGTGACCAACCGGACGAAGACGGAGCTCGACAAGCAGCAGCGGGAATATTTCCTGCAGCAGCAACTGAAGAGCATTAAGGATGAGCTGGGCGGGGACAGCAACGAGCGGGAGGTAAAGGAAATGCAAAAGAAGGCGGAGAGCAAGAAATGGCCAGCGGCGGCAAAGGAACTCTTCCGCAAGGGGATTGAACGGCTGGAGCGGATGCACCCCAGCACCCCGGATTATTCCATCGTCTTTAATCATCTCGACCTGATGCTGGAGTTGCCGTGGGGCGATTATTCGGAAGATTCATACGATCTGAGGAAGGCCAAAGAAGATACTGGATCATGACCACTATGGGATGGACAGGGTGAAGGAGCGGATCCTGGAATATCTGGCGGTGCTGAAGCTAAAGGGGGATATGAAAAGCCCGATCCTGTGTTTCGTCGGACCGCCGGGGATCGGGAAGACATCGCTGGGGCGCAGCATTGCGAGTGCAATTGGTCGTAAATACGTCCGGATCAGCCTGGGTGGCCTCCATGATGAAGGCGAGATCCGGGGACACCGCAAAACCTATATTGGCGCCATGCCCGGGCGGATCCTGCAATCGCTGCGGAAGGTCAGGTCCTCCAATCCTGTCATGATCCTGGATGAGATCGACAAGACAGGAAGCGATTTCCGGGGCGATCCTTCGTCCGCGTTGTTGGAGGTACTCGACCCGGAGCAGAATCATACCTTCTACGACAATTACCTGGAGCTGGAATATGATTTGAGTAAAGTATTGTTTGTCGCGACTGCAAACGATATCAACGCCATCCCGCCGGCGCTGCGTGATCGATTGGAAATCATTGACTTAAATGGGTATGCGGTTGAAGAGAAGGTTCAGATTGCGCGGCGGCACCTCGTTCCCAAGCAAAAGGAGGCACATGGATTGGCGGCGATGGGCTTCAGGATCGGGGACCCGGTGCTGGAGAAAATCGTCCAGGATTACACCCGGGAAAGCGGGGTGCGCGATCTGGATCGCCAGCTGGCTTCGCTGATGCGCTATCAGGCAAAAGAGTTTGCCGTGAAGGGAAAGCTGAAGGCTTCGCTGACACAGGCGGATGTCGAGAAGGTGCTGGGCAAGCCGCGGTATAGCAACGACATTTATAAGGTAGCCAATATGCCGGGAGTGGCGGTCGGGCTCGCCTGGACGTATGTCGGCGGGGATATTTTGTTTGTGGAGACATCGATGAGCGACGGCAAGGGGGAGTTGAAACTGACCGGCAATCTGGGGAACGTGATGAAGGAAAGTGCGGTTACGGCTTTTACGTATCTTCAGTCCAATGCCAAGAAATACGATATCGATCCGGAGATTTTTTCTAAGAAAACGCTCCATGTTCACGTTCCTGAGGGAGCGGTGCCCAAGGACGGGCCCAGCGCCGGAGTGACAATGATGAGCTCGATGGCATCCGCTTTCACCGGCAAGCGGGTAAAGCCTTACCTGGCCATGACAGGCGAGATCACATTGCGCGGCCAGGTGCTGCCGGTAGGAGGTATCAAAGAGAAGGTACTGGCAGCAAAACGGGCGGGGCTAAAAGAGATCATCCTGTGCTGGCAGAACGAAAAGGACATCCGGGAGATCGATTCCACTTTTATAAAGGGGCTAAAGTTCAATTATGTTAAAACGATGCAGCAGGTCCTGGAACTGGCGCTTGTCTAAAAAGGGGGAAACTTACCCGGCAGGTCCGAAAGGCGAAATTTATAAGGGTAATTATTTGATTTACCTAAGTACTGGCCGCAGGAAATTCGGGGAAATTGGGTAATCGGCGTCCAATTTTCGGCTTTTGCTTTTTTATTATTTCTTAAACGCTAATTTTGGAACCCATGATCAAGTTAATCATCGTCGACGATCATTCACACGTACGGCAGGCGTGG
This sequence comes from uncultured Chitinophagaceae bacterium, assembly GCA_963846405.1. GTDB lineage: Bacteria > Bacteroidota > Bacteroidia > Chitinophagales > Chitinophagaceae > Puia. The sequence continues at coordinate 400,055 of CAWJVU010000007.1, forward strand.
AGCTGGGTGCTCAACCAGGTCCCGCGGCTGAATGTCATTGCGCAATGCGCAAATGGGCAGGAAGCGATAGAAGCGGCGAAGAACCTGCAACCGGACGTGATCCTGATGGATATTAACATGAAGCCCGTGAATGGGATAGAGGCTACGCGGTCGATCCGCGAATTTGCACCGGATATGAAGATCATCGGAGTATCCGTACAGGCAGAACGGAGTTATGTCAACGAGATGCTGCGCAACGGGGCAAATGGCTATGTCACCAAGAACTCACCGAGTACGGAGATGGTGATTGCCATCGATGAAGTGTTGGCGGGGAATACGTATATCTGCGAGGAGATCCGGGACCGGGCTCACGCCGGGATCGGATAATGATCTTGCTTTTCTTCCTTAAACGCCACCCGCGGGCGCAATCCGAGCAACTCGAACAGTAAATTATCCTCCTCAAATGAAGGATTGGGCGTCGTGAGCAACTTATCGCCCGCAAAGATCGAATTGGCGCCTGCCAGGAAACAAAGGGCCTGCTCGGCCTGGCTCATTTCTGCGCGGCCCGCGCTCAGCCTGACCATGGAGGCGGGCATCAGGATTCGAGCGGTGGCGATCATCCGGATCATATCCCATACGTCGACCTTTGCATTTCCCGCAAGGGGTGTTCCGTTAACCCGGACCAGGGCATTTATGGGAACGCTTTCCGGATGAGCGGCCATAGTGGAAAGGGTATGCAACATCCCGATCCGGTCGTCGTGGGTTTCACCAAGGCCGATGATTCCGCCGCAACAAACGGTAACTCCTGCTTTCCGGACGTTGTCGAGGGTGTTCAACCGGTCTTCGTATGTGCGGGTGCTGATGATCTCGGTGTAATAGTCGGCGGAGGTGTCGAGGTTATGGTTGTAGGCGTGGAGGCCCGCACCGGCGAGTTGCCTGGCCTGTTCCTCCGTCAGCATCCCCAGCGTGCAGCAAACTTCCATCCCCATTTCGTTGACGCCCTGCACCATTTCGAGGACCCGGTCAAAATCTTTATTATCACGGACTTCCCGCCATGCTGCACCCATACAAAAACGGGTTGATCCGGCCTCCCTGGCCTTGGCGGCATACTCCAGCACCTCTTCCTTTCGGAGGAGCGCCTGAACGTTGACGCCAGTATTGTAACGGGCGGCCTGTGGGCAATAGGCGCAATCTTCGGGGCAGCCCCCGGTCTTTATAGAAAGGAGCGTGCAAACCTGCACTTCTCCGGTGTCGTTGTGGTGTTTATGAACGGAAGCAGCCCTGTAGATGAGGTCGAGGAGCGGGCTGCTATAAATCTCCCTGATCTCTCCTGTTGTCCAGTCGTGACGGATCATAGCCTAGAATTTAATGGGCAAAATTATTTCTTATCTTTTACATTTACGATGGAATCTTTTAATAGGGGAAGGTTTTGCCCGAAAAGGGCATTGAGGACTACCCGGAACTGGTTCACACCGGAAATGCTGTCGTAAAAGAGATGATAATCTCTTCCCGGGAAATAAACGGCATTTTGGTTCTCTGCGAACGAAAGCGGATTGTAGCCCAACCGGTCATGGTATCTCAGGCCATGGTCGCCCATCATGATGATAACGGCCCGGCCGTGGGTATTGGTCAGGATCGTGTCGATCATCTCTTTGGCTTTTTGGTTGGTGTAATTCAGGTAATCCAAATAGTCCTGCACGTTATCTTCGTCTGTTGATTTGTAGGGAGCCCGGACGTTGCGCCGGTTGCCGTCTTTGTCGAAGTAATACGGCGGGTGGGGAATATTGAAATGCCCGTAGAAAAAGCGGGGATGAGCAGAGGACTCCGCGCTGGCGGCTTCGAGGCGCGCAATCAGCTTGTTGTCGTTGTTCAGGCTGAGATCGATCTCCTTTTCGGAAAGGGGGTTGACGGTGAACTGGTAGAAGTTCCAGCCTACGTCGCGATAGAAGCGGGAGTAAAAGGTCTGATCGGTGATCAGTCTCGTTTGCAAAGGGAGCAGGGATTCAGTTATCGGGGACGGATGGCCGTGCAGGTCGAAGATGGAGCAGTTGACGATATCGTAGCCGATAGAATGCAGCCAGTCCATGAGCGCGTTGTCTTTTATGAGGTCGCTTAGATAATAGTATTCTGCCACGGGGCCGCCCCTGACGTCCTTTAGCCTATCGAGATAGCACATATTGAAAATCGAGGGCATGGACAGGATCGTGTATTTGTAATTGCTGCGGCTCGCGCGCTGGATATGGAAACCTTTTTGTGCCAGGTACCGGTCGAAGCCACTGTTGTCATATTGGTAGTTTTCTTTCAGCCCCAGGGAGCTGGTGTAGGCGTCGAAGAGCAGGAAATAAATGTCGGGTTTTTCGGCACCGGTATAGGCGGAAAAGGTTACCGGCGTATCGGATGCCCGGAGCGGATGACGGTCACGGTCGTGAGCTGCCGCGTGGAGGAGGATGGCGGCGCCGTCGACAAGGAGGTAAAGGATGAAAAGGCTGTTCAGGTAAAAGAACCATTGCAGGAATGGTCGGCGGGTGCGGCCAAGGAAGATGATCCAGGCGATGCCGGCGATAAGGAGGATCGGGACCAAAACGCCGTAGCGGGAAAGGGGGTGGAAGTACGCCTTTAGAAAATCCTGGATCGCGCCGAAGAAGAAATAGAGGCCAAGGAGAAATGCGGCGGCAAGGGCGGCTTTTTCGGCATTTCGATACCACAGGAAGGCCAGACCGAAGACAATAGCGGCCCCGATGAGGTAGAACCCCGCCAGCAGGACGGCTTCGCCGGGGTGGATATAACCGAGGTTTTCGCGATAGCTATGCAGGACAAAAAAGACGGGCAAAAGAAAGACGAACAACGGAATGGTTCGGAGGCTTTTCATGCGAGGTCAAATTTTCTTCAGGAGATAAAGAATTCGTTCGGCGCCGGGGATCGGGTCTTTCCTTTCGATCCGGAAATGGCGATTGAAAGCCGATTCAAAATGTTCGGGATCATAGTCGATCGTTGGAGTTTGTTTTCGGGCGACCAGCGCCGCGGCTTTTGGATCCGACAGGGGGATGAATTCGATGATCACGTATTTTTTTGCCAATTCACTGAAGTAGTCGGCGATAAGTTGGACCGGGATATTGTTGCCCAGGCTCAGATGGTGGACCAGCGCGAGAGCGGCGACCAGGTCCGAAGCGGCGCGGCTGGTGAAGGAAGCCCGCTCGGCATTGCGAAAACCACTTGCCGGTGTAGGATGGGCAAGATCAACGCAAAGCGGGAGGATATGCGGATGATGATCGCGATAGAGCTTGTCGATACATTGCCAGTCGGAATCGACGGCCATCACCGATACTCCTGTGTCGGCGAGTATCTTCGAGAACCTGCCGTCGTTGCAGCCAAGGTCCAGGGCATCGGCGAATTCGATGTGTTGAAGGTACCGGCGGAAGAGTTGTTGTTTCCCTTCGAGATACTCCTTGCCAAGGATCGTCTCATCGTAGTAGTTACTCCACGCGGAAGGCCTTTTTGGGGCGGGGTTCAGGCGGGTGATGGTAGATGTCAGATGTTCGATCAGGTTGTTGAGCTTTGCCTTGGAGAACCGGAGGTCTGGTTGAGCGGCTGTGGGTCTGTTTGCGCTTACCTTGCTTTGAAGGAAAACATGCAGCCAGGCGCCGGCATTCCATCGGCTTTTGAAAGGCAGCATTCGGGCAGTCACGCCGGCGGGAATTCCGTCGGGCCACGCAGTTGAGAACTTGTCCGTACCGGTTTGCGCATAATGATGAAGGAATAGCGGGAAAAGGAAGCATTCGCAAAATTGCCGGTACGCGATCCAGGGTTTGGCCTGTTCGTAAAGCTCCAAAGATAACGTATCGATAAAGATCGGCCGGCCGTTTTCGAATTGGATATTGAAGGGAGTGGCGTCTTTCAGCCCCATGCCGTTCTCCATGGCAAGATGCTGGATCTTTAGGGTCAGCAAAGCGGCGTCCTTTAGTTGTTCGGGACACCACTCAGCGGGGTAGCTGATTGGACGGATTTGTCGGGGCAGAAGAATCCTGTAGGCGTCGCTCGATTGGGCGAGATCCGGCGGGGCTTCCGTGTAGGGGACCATCAGGCCTTCTCCGGTCAGCCGGTCATATAACCCGCTATGATGAAAATAATTATAGCGAAAGGTATAGAATTTATTCACTTGACGGTAGACGACGTCGTCGATCGTGAAAACAAAACCGGCCGGATCTCTGAATGATGCGGGGTGGGGGACTTGCGGTGAGGGAGTATGGTGGGCGGACGGGTCCGTCATGTTTCCTTTTTTCGTCGGTTGAAGATCGGACCGAAGACCCGGATAAAAAACGACGTGACTTTCCGCCAGAACTTCTTTATCCAGAATAAGCCTCCCAGGATGGCGGCAATGATCACCTGGACAAGATAGCTTCCGCTCCCGGGGTCGATATAAAGGAAAAGAGTGGTCATTACAGGTAACGGAGATTTGTTCGTGGCGTCAGGACCAGCAGGGTCTCGTACATGAGCCGGATCGTTTGCTGGATATCGTTCCGGTGGAGCATTTCGACCGTCGTGTGCATATAGCGCAGCGGAATGGAGATCAGCACAGAGGGGCAACCGTCATTGGCGTAGGCAAACGAGTCCGTATCGGTACCGGTGCTGCGCGAGACGGCCCGCATCTGCACAGGGATCTTATTTTTTTCGGCAGTTTCCTGGACGATGCTGAGCAGCTTATTGTGGACAGCCGGGCCGAAAGCAAGGGAAGGGCCTTTCCCGCAGGCGATATCACCTTCGATGATCTTGTTGATCATGGGAGTGGTTGTGTCGTGAGTGACGTCGGTGATGATCGCGATATTGGGGCGGAGTCGCCGGGCGATCATCTCTGCGCCGCGCAGCCCGACCTCTTCCTGGACGGCGTTGACGATGTATAGGCCAAAGGGGAGCTTCTTCTTGCTTTCTTTGAGGAGGCGGGCCACTTCTGCGATCATAAAACCGCCGACCCGGTTGTCGAAGGCGCGGCCTACCAGGTAGTCGTAGGCCAGCTCGGTGAAGCCGTCCTGGTAGGTGACGACGGCGCCGATATGGATGCCGAGGGCTTCTACTTCCTTTTTGTTGCGGGCGCCAGTATCGAGAAAGAGGCTGTCGACCTTGGGCTGCGGTTCTTTGGCGTCGGGGTTGGCGATGCGGGTATGGATGGCGGGCCAGCCGAAGACGGCGGGCACGCGACCTTTTTTGCCGTGGATAAAAACGCGCATCCCCGGTGCGATCTGGTGATCAACGCCGCCGTTGCGTTTGAGGTAGATCAGGCCTTCCGCATTGATATAATTGACAAACCAGCTGATCTCATCGGCGTGGGCTTCGATAACGACCTTGAACGGGGATTCGGGATTGATGACACCGACGGCCGTTCCATAGGCATCGGTAAAATGCGTATCCACGTAGGGAGTGAGATATTCCAGCCAAAGTTTTTGCCCGCTGCTTTCAAAACCTACCGGGGAAGCATTGTCGATGTATCGTTTTAAAAAATCCCAGGACTTTGTTGTCAATACAGAAGGGGTGGATCGCCGGGAAGAGGCGGCTTGCTTTTTTGATGTGGAGGACGCCGTTTTTGCCATTAATTGATTGTAGTTTGGATTGGCGAAGGTACTAAATCCTGAAAACTAGCATGAGCAGCCCGGAAAGCATGACGATCCCATCCAGTACGACGTAGTAAAGATAGTCGGAATAGTTACGTTTTGTCTCCGGGTAAATGGCGACCAGGATCGAACCGGGGATAAGGAGGAGGAGGATATACAAAGCGGGATAGTGATACCCGGAAAGCGCAACGCTGGATACGGTGAAAAGGATCATGGAGACGGTGAACAGGCGGTCGAAATTCCGTTCGCTTAGAATAGTAACCATACTGACGATGCCTTGCGCGCGGTCGTCTTCGCGGTCCCTGTAATCGAAGATCAGACAGCAGGCATAGATCAGGAAGAAACGGCTGAGGACGTACCAGTAGAACGAACCGTTCCACGAGGTGCCGGATGTACTGCCAACGATGACCGGCAGCACCGCCGTCACATAGACCCAGACGAAGGTGAGAAAGAAGGTTTTGCCGATGGCGACGTGCCGGAGCCAACGGAAGACGGGCTGGGGGAGTTTTGGCGCCGAATAGAGAAATGTCAGCAGGGCGGCGAAACCGAGGGCGAGGATAAAATGAGTAAGGTAAAAGAAATAAACAATCGAACCGATCGCTCCGACAAGATAAAGAACGACATGCAATGCCTTATGGTAGTGGGTCCAGTGAACGCGATGGGAGGGGCTGGCAGAGCGGGGGGTGAGGTACCAGTGGAAGTTATAGCTGCAGATCGTCGCGAAGAAGACAAACCCCAACAAATCGTTCGAAGGCGGGGTGCCCAGCAGCAAACGGCTGGTCTGCCAGATCATCACCACCGCGCATATCGCAACATAGAGGCTGCTGAAGACGACGAAATCGACGATTTTTCTCAACACAATTGTTTCCGGTTAGGCTAATGCGCTATTGGTAAAGGACGATGATCTGTGGCGATTTAGCGGTATCGCTGGTCAACGTGGTCACCGATGTGTCGGCATTTTGAACAAAGAACTTGAAGAGAAACGTATCATTCTCGGTGCTCGTTTCGTTGAGGTAACCATTCCACGGAAGGGAGAAATAGATCTGGCCGCTGTTGCCTGAGAAGGCGGGTAGGCTGAAGTTGATGGTATCGGAACCGGACTGATTGGTCAGTTGATTTACGTTGATCCGGTTGCGGATGGACCAGAAAAGGCCGTTGCTGATCTGGCTGCCGCCCGTGAATTTAAAGGTGACCCGCATCGAGTCATTTGCCTGAACCGTTGTGTTGATGGATTCGATAGAGAGCGTTGGCTTACCTGAATTGTTCTTATTGCAGCTTATCACAACCAGTGTGGTTACGATCAATGTCACCAGTGTAGCGGGTATCAGAAAGGATTTCATGAATCTGAGTTGATAGATGCAAACCTACCTATTTTTGGGCAAAAGGGCTTAATTTTGGGGTGGTCAATAGGACTTTTTTAACAAAACTTGGTAACTGAGCTTCATACCATTACGGCGACGGACTTTATCCCCCGCGCGCTCGATACGTTCCATTTCCAGTATGCACACAACCCATTGTATCGCGATTTTACCGATTCTTTAGGGGTACGGCCGGGATCGGTTGGGCGGATCGAGGACATCCCCTTTCTTCCGGTGGGTTTTTTCAAGACGCATGAAGTGCGGACGGGTGATTGGGTGCCGGAGGTCGTGTTTAGGAGCAGCGGGACCACCGGAATGGTCACGAGCAGGCACCTGATCCGGGATGCCGCACTGTACCGGCAGAGCTTTCTGGCCGGATTTCAGCATTTCTACGGTCCGGTCCGCGATTGGTGCGTCATTGGGCTGCTGCCGGCCTATTTGGAGCGGTCAGATTCTTCCCTCGTCTATATGGTGAATGACCTGATCGCGGTTAGTGGTCATCCGGACAGCGGGTTTTATCTCTATGCGTACACCGGGTTGTACGATCTCCTGAAGCGGCTGGAGGGGGCGGGACAGAAGACCATGCTGATCGGGGTGACATTTGCGCTACTGGATTTTGCGGAGCAGTATTCGCTAAAGCTGGAGCATACGGTTGTCGTGGAAACAGGGGGAATGAAAGGACGGCGGGAGGAGATCACCCGGGAGGAATTGCATGCGGTTCTGCGGGAGAGGCTGGGTGTGAACGTGGTGCATGCCGAATACGGGATGACTGAACTCCTGTCACAGGCCTGGTCGGCAGGTGAGGGGGTGTTCCGTTGTCCGGGATGGATGAAAGTACTGGTTCGAAGTGAAGATGACCCGCTGGAGGTGAGGATCCGTGGGGAGGGATTGATCAACGTGGTTGATCTTGCGAATGTTTGGTCCTGCGCATTTATTGCGACGGACGATGTGGGTGTATTGGGGCCAGACGGCGGGTTTAAAGTAGCGGGGCGGTTAGACCATAGTGATATTCGGGGGTGCAGCCTGTTGGTGCCGGGCGCTCACAAATGATGAATGACCGATTGAAGGGATTTCCAGAGGGTCGTGCAGCTGGTGAGGACTACGAGTGATCCGACGGCAATGAACATGGTTCGCGCGGGGAGTTTGCCCGCGAGCCGGGCGGCAATCGGGGCGGCGATGATACCGCCGGCGATCAGACCCGCGATGTCAATCAGCGGGATGCTGCGGAGCAGGATGAAAAAAGTGATGGAACTGGCGAGAACGACGAAGAATTCCGCGAGGCAAACAGAGCCGATCACATAGCGGGGATTCTTTCGTTTGGAGATCAGGGTGCTGGTGACGAGTGTACCCCAGCCGCCGCCGGCGAAGGCGTCCATAAAGCCGCCGATGGAAGCGAGCCAGCCGGCCCTCCGGACCTTATCGCCGGGTTTCCGGCGGGCGAATGCTTTCCGGACGATATAATAGCCGAGATAGATCGTATAGACCGACAACGGGATACGTACGTAGTTGGAATATTCTTTCCCGAAGTAGGCGAGGGTGGCGCCGAAGATAGCGCCGATCACACCCGGAATAACAATCGTCCGAAACAGTTTTTTATTGATGTTGCCGAACCGATGGTGGCTGTAGCCGGAGACGCCGCTGGAGAAGACGCGGGCTGAATGTACGCGGCTGCTGACGATCGCGGGACTAACTCCATATGCGAGCAGGAAGGTTGTAGAGATGGTGCCATAGCCCAGGCCCATCGAGCCGTCGACAAATTGGGCAAGGAATCCGGCCAGCGTCATGATCCCGAATGCACGAACGTCAAAATTTCCCGGGATTTCCCGGAGGAAATCGGCAAATCCGCCAAGCGGGACGAGTGAAAGAATGGCGTGGCCGATGATCATGAAGACGAATGCGAACAGGCAATATTTGACGATCCGCTGCCATTTGCGCTGGGCAGGGCCCGGAGGTAAGACTTGTTTTTCCTGCTTGGCGTCGCGAACGGTGGTGAGATCGAGGGGGCCCGCCAATGGGGAGGCTTCGGCCTTCGCCAAGGCTTCGGCGGACGAGTTGGCGGACGAGGCCAGCAGGCCGGTCAGCTCGTTCAGCCGCCGGACTTTATCAGCGAAGTCACCGTTGAGGTGCATTCGGATCGTTTGCATATTATCGAGCACTGCGTCCATTTCATCGGGGATCATATTGCCGATCTCTTCCTTTAGCCGTTTGGCGATGGTGGGGGACTTGCCATTGGTGGAAATAGCGATCTTCAGGCTACCCCGCCGCACGATCGAGCCGAGATAGAAATCGCATAGATCGGGTGTGTCGGCAACGTTGACGAGAATGCCCCTGGCCCGGGCCTGGCGGGCGACGGTCTCGCTGACGGCGCGGTTGTTTACTGCCACGATAGCGATGTCGGCATATTCCAGATCCTGCGCATGATACGGACGTTCCAGGAGCCGGATATTCGGATGCCGGGTGGTCAATTCACGGATGGCGGAGCTGATTTCGGGCGCAACCACGGTGACGGCGGTTGAAGGCGAGTTTTGCAGAACGGTCTGCAATTTCTCCAGGCCGACGTTTCCGCCGCCGACGATCAGCAGTTTCAACTGTTCCAGCTTGACGAAGACCGGGAAAAGATTGTTTGCCGGACTCTGTGGGGATGTTTTTTTTGTTTTCCAAGACCATGAAATTACTGATTTTGTGTTGGTATGCCCATTAAATTGGTGGACTTTAGAACGCCAACTGCAATTGCGCTTCGAATAGATTATTGGTGATGGTCGGGCCCTCCTGATTGCGCAGGGAATAATAAACCTGCACTTTCGTCCAGACGTTGAAGAAATAGTTCAGCCCAAAATCATAGTATGTGCTGTTGACCTGGCTTTTTGCGGTATTGGGGTCGTACCAATCATAGCGAAATACTCCCTGCAGGTGACGCGGAAGGATGAAATACCCGATCTGTCCATACCAGCCTTGATGCAGGGTGGCTTTTGCACCCGACTTCAGGTCAGTGGCGCCGTCCTGGCCATGGATGAATTCGCTTTTGACGGAAAGGCCATTCAGTTCGAAGTCTGCTTCAAGCCCCCAGCGGGTGCGGAGCTGGTCTTTTGTCGGGGTACCGGTAAACCGGTCGAACCCGTCGTAGTACGAACCGCCGAGGCTGAGAAAGCGGAGCGGATGCAGTACGAGCCGGGCGTCGATATCTTTGGATTGATTGTTGTCCAGGGTGTTGATCCCCGCGCCATCGAGCAATTGCAAATAATAATCCAGCAGGTAGCGATCGCGAGTGCGGAAGAGGCTGCCGTTGAGCTGGATGCCGATGTCGCGGCCATTCTGGTTCCCGATGGAATCGACGAGACCATTGGCGGCGTCGCCCTTGCGGGCGGCGAGGGCATTGACGACCTGACTGCGTTCGATCAGGTCGAGGTTTCTGTCCTGGGTGGTATTCTCCGGGCCGAATTCCACGATCATCTGGCCGGCCTTGACGTTCAGCCACGAAAACGGCTTATAGACAATAAAACCTTCGACCAGGAAGGGGGAGATCAGCTGGCCGCCGGTGGGGGCTGTTCCATTGGCACCGCTTTGTCCGACAAAATCTACCAGCAGCCGGTAGTCGAACTGGGACGAAAAATGGCCCTGGAAATCAAGGCGGGCGCGTTTGATGCTGAACCCGTCGTAATACTTTCCGGCGACGGGGTGCTCGAAATTCTGGTAGACGACCTGGGAATAGCCGCTAAGGCTGAGCGAACGGCCCAGCCGGAGGGGGAAGGAGTCCGCGGTCGCTTCGCTCCGATGCAGGCGTGTCGCTGATTCGCGGCGGATTGAGTCGGCTTCCTGCTGGGTGAGGGTGCCTTTTTTGGTCAGGATGTTCAGGATGTCGTCTGCGGTTTGCGCGTGCGTGGTTGTTGTCCAAAGCAGTGAGCCCATCAGGAGGGCAGCGATAAAGATTCTCATTTTAATTAGTCTATTAATTTAGTAGAGTAAAGAAACGAAAAAAAACCGATCACGCAAAGCAATCGGGGTGAATCGTCAAAATTATTGTTTAAACCACCGTTGTCGAAGGGCGAAATCGCCGAATCGTTCGCCGGTGATGCGTTCTTTCCTGTAGAGCCAGAACAATACGTCCAGTTCCTTGAGGATAGCGGTCTCATCGAGGCTCTCTTTGTAAAGCCGGTTGAGGCGGGCCCCTTCGTGGTCGCCGGCAAGATAGAGGTTATAGTGTCCGGGCGCGGTGCCGACAAAGCCAATTTCTGCTGCATATGGCCGGCCGCAGCCGTTGGGGCAGCCGGTCATCCGGATGATGATTTCCTCTCGCTCCAGCGTCATACTTGGCCAGCAGCCCTTCGATATGGCTGATCAGGGATGGCAGGTAGCGCTGCGATTCCGCGAGCGCCAGGCCGCAGGTGGGGAGGGCCACACAGGCGATAGAGTTCTTCCGGATCGCGGAAGCGGTTTCCGTGTGGCGGAGGACATTGAATTTTTCCAGGATGCCATTGATCAGCGGTTTGTTTTTTTTGCTGACATCGGCTACAATGATCTTCTGGTTTACGGTAAAGCGGAAATTCGCTTTTCCGGTCTGGGCGACTTCGAGCAGGGCCGTTTTTATCGCTGATTTCTCGTCGTCGACCACCCGGCCGTTCTCAACGAATAAGGTATAATGCCAGCCGCCTTTGTGGTCCTGATGCCAGCCAAAGCGTTCGGTACGATCGGTAAATTCGTAAGGCCGCGGCGCTTCAAGCGGGAAGCCGGTTCGCTTTTCCAGTTCCTGGCGGTACCAGTCTATTCCGTATTTGTCGACGGTATATTTCAGCCGGGCCAGTTTTCGGTCGCTGCGGTTGCCGTAATCGCGCTGGATCGTGACGATTTCGTAGATGGTCTTGAAAAGCCGGTCATCGGCCGCCGCACTGCCCGCGGAGACAAAACCGATCACGGTAGCCAGCCGGGGATAGGTCTCGGCATTGCCGTGCGTCGTGCCGAGGCCGCCGCCGATCGCGAGATTGAAGCCTTTCAACTCGTTGCCTTCGATGATGGCGATAAGCCCCAGGTCGTTGGTAAGCACGTCTACATCATTATTGGGCGGGATGGCGATGCCGATCTTGAATTTCCGGGGAAGATAGCGATCCTGGTATAGCGGGTCCTCTTCCTGTTTCTTGTCGGTCAACTCTTCCTGATCCAGCCAGATCTCATAGTAGGCGTTGGTTTTTGGCAGGAGCAGCCGGCTGATCTTATCTGCATAGGCGTGGACCTGTTCGTGGATAGGCGATTGCAGGGGGTTGGCCGTGCAGGTCACGTTGCGGTTGACGTCGCCGCAGGCGGCGATGAAGTCGAGGGCCACGGCGTTAAAAGCCGAAATCGTCGGTTTGACCCGGCTTTTGAGGATGCCGTGGAGCTGGATAGTCTGCCGGGTGGTGATCTTGATCACGCCGGTGGAGTTCTCGCCCGCGATATGATGGGTGGCTATCCATTGTCCGGGTGTAAAGAACCCGCCCGGGACCCGAAGCCGGATCATAAAGGAATACAGGCGTTCAAGCTTTTTCTCCGCCCGTTCCTCCCGACGGTCGCGGTCATCCTGCTGATACATGCCGTGGAATTTCACGAGGGACTGGTCGTCGTCGCCGACGGCGCCGCTCAACTCGCCGGTTAATCCTTCGGCCAGCGTGCCGCGAAGGGCATCGCTGCTTTGTTTGATCCGTTCGACGGCCGATAAATTTTTTTTGTCGTTTACAGTTGCCATTAATAAACGTCTTTTATGTAGCGGCCCGAGTCTTTCAGTTCGTCAAGAAAAGTTTCGGCCTGGGCTGTCGTTCCGGTTCGCCTTCCTGCCGGATGATTGACAGCAGGGTATTTTCCACGTCGATGCTCATGGGTTCTTTTGCCCCGCAGACATAGACGTGGGCGCCGGACTCGCAGCCAGTCGAAGAGTTCGGTTGCATGTTTCTGCATTTTATGCTGGACATAGACCTTGTGCTCCTGGTCCCGGGAAAAGGCAGTATTGATGCGTGTCAGTACGCCGGTCCGGGCCCAGTCCTGGATCTCGGACTGATAGAGGAAGTCGGTGGTAAAATGCTGGTCGCCGAAAAACAGCCAGTTCTTCCCGGTGGCGCCTGTACTGTCCCTTTCCGCGAGGAAGGCGCGGAAGGGCGCGATGCCGGTGCCGGGCCCGATCATGATGACATCCTTATCCGGTTCGGGCAGTTTGAACTGGGAATTGTGGTGGATATAGAATTCGATGTGTCTGGCCGGGGACAAGCTGCGAAAGGTGGTCGGAGCAAAGCCCGTATTTCTGTTCGGTGTTGACCGAGAAGGTATCCCGGGCTACGGTAAGATGGATCTCGCCGGGATGGGCTTCCGGGGAAGAGGAAATGGAATAGAGCCGGGGGGCCGTGGGTTCCAGGATAGAGATCACTTCCAGGAATTGGCGGCTGTCCTTTACCGGGTAGATCTTTAGCAGGTCAAGCAGTCCGATACGTGGTTTGAGGGATATCCTGGCGGACGATGGCCGCGTATTTTTTTACTACCCGTTCGGGCAGATAGACGATATTGAGTTTCTTTTTCAGCAGGTCGGCGATGGCCCAGTCTTCGGTCTTATAGAAGTGCCGGTGGCCGGGGTCGATGCCCGGTCAGCGCGATGATGGCGTCAACGGTCATCGCCGGGATTTTCGGGGACGATGCCGATGGAGTCGCCCGGCTGATAATCCACGCCTTCGGCGGCGATCTCCAGGTGATGGGTTTGTTTGGCGGAACCCGCGGTCGTTGAGGTTGATATTGGCGAGGATCGCGCCGGTATAGATTTTTTTTCTCTGTGTGAGCGCGGCAATAGCGGTTCGCGGGAGCGGCGATGGCAGGGATGGGGAGGCTGCTGCCGGGCTGTTGAGCTGCTGCAGGATATCGTCGAACCAACGGCCGGCGTCGGCTTCATAGTCGGTGTCGCATTTTTGGAGCGAAGCGATCCGCTGGCCGCCGATTTTATGCAGTTGCTGGTCGACGTCTTCGCCGGCCTTGCAGAAAAGCGGGTAGGCGGTATCGCCCAGGGCGAGAACGCTATATTTCAGGTGGTCGAGCCGCAGACCGCCCTGGTGGATATGGTCATAAAATTTTTTCGCTGCGGCGGGCGGCTCGCCGTCGCCCTGCGTGCTGATCACCGTAAGAAAGTATTCTTCTTTCTGCAAGATCGTTTAGCCGATATTGTTCGAGACCGACCAGCTTGGCGGAATGCCTTTCTTTTTTGCTTTGGCGGCGAAATCGGTGGCTAGTTTTTTTGAGTTGCCGGTTTCCGTGCCGTAGGCGATGGTGATGCGGCCGACGGCGGGCGACGACGGGTTCGGCATGGGGCAGGTGCGGCCGGTGCGGCGCGGCGCCGGCGTTCGGCGGCCGTTGGCCACTATGCCGGCCAGGTAGCCGCTCAACCAGATCAGCTCTTCCCGGGATGCGCCGGATGATCAATTCCTGCACTAAGGTCAATTTGGGTGAATTCAGCATAGCGAAGTCTTTTTGATGGTATATAGGTGGGCGGATTCGATGTTGCAGTCGTTATCGGCGGAAAATAAGGCGATGTCGAAGTTGCAGCGGGCAGCCAGGCAAAATCGGACTGTAACGCGCCGACCTTTCCGATGATGATCAGGGAAGGGGACTGCCAGGAGCGGCCGGCTGCGGCGGCAGGTATTGGTGGACCGGATAGTTGGTGATTTGCTGGTTGGGTGTCGTGGCCTGTTCGATGATCGGTGATCCAGCGGTCTTCGGGGATACCGTTTTCCAGCAGCCGGCCGACGAGCTCGACGACTGGGGTCGAAGACATATAAAAGACGAGGGTATCGGCCGTTTGGGCGAGATCATTCCAATAATGGTTATCCAGCAGATCCTCGCGCTAGGACGGTCAGCAGCCGCACGGCGGTGGAATAGCCGCGCGCCGTGAGCGGAATGCCGGCGTAAGCCGCTGCACCGAGAGCCGCGGTAATGCCTGGCACGAGTTCATAACCGATCCCATTCGCCGTCAGCGTTCGAAGCTCATCGAGGATATTGGAGAAGATCGAAATATCGCCGCCTTTAAGCCGAACGACCAGGCGGCCTGCTGTGGCATGTTCGACGCAGAAGGTCATTGATGGTCGACTGGAGGGTGCTGGCGTCGCTGCCGCCTTGTTTGCCCACGGTGATGATGCGCGCGGATGGCGTTGCATAACCGGCCAGGATTTCCGGGCTGACCAGGCGGTCGGTGATAATGATGTCGGCGCGCTGGAGCCAGCGCAGCGCCTTTATTGTCAGCAACTCGGGATCGCCGGGGCCGGCGCCGATGAAAATGACCTTTCCCGGGGTAATATGGTTGTCAATCGGTTTCATGGTGTTTGTAACAGGCAGGCGCCGACGGTGACGTGGCTGGTTTCGTCGATGAGGATCGCTCCACCGTTGGCCGGAAGGTCGGTATAGGCGTCGAAGGGCAGGGGAGTGGCTGTGCGGAGTGTTACCTGGACGATATCGTTGAGGCCCGCGTGACCGGGTGAAGGCTTCCGCTCCAGCGTGTTGACGTCCAGCCGGTATTCGATATCCCGGACCAGACCACGGACGGTCCGGCTGCCCAGCTGAAGCAGATATTTGTTTCCGGCGCTCAGGGGTTTGGTGTCCATCCAGCAGACCAGCGCCTCGAATTCCTGCGCGAGGTGCGGAGGACGTTCGCCGTTCACCAGCAGGTCGCCCCGGCTGATATCGATGTCGTCTTCCAACTGCAGGATCACGCTTTGCGGTGCAAATGCAGCATCGACTTCCCGGCCGCCCATGGAGATCCCGCGAATGCGGCTGGTCAGCCCGGAGGGCAGAACGGTCACGGTGTCCCCTTTCCGCCAGGTGCCGCTACTGATCTTGCCGGCATAGCCACGGTAGTCGTGCAGGTCTGCTGTTTGCGGGCCGGATTACATACTGAACGGACAGACGGCCTCTGGAATGATCGATGTCCTTTTGCAGCTCGGTTTGTCTCCAGCAATTCAAGCAAAGCGGGACCGTCGATACCAGGACAGGTTGGCCGACCGGTCGACGATATTGTCACCTTTCAGCGCGCTGATCGGCAAGTAGGCGACATCTTTCAATTGAAGGGACTGGGCGATCTCCGCATAGTCAATGACGATATCATTATAGCGATCCTGCGAGTAGCCAACCAGATCCATTTTGTTGATCGCAACGACCACATGGGGAATATTGAGCAGGGAAGCGATGATGGAGTGACGCCGGGTCTGTTCCACGATCCCGTTACGGGCGTCGATGAGGATGACGATCAGATTGGCGTTGGAGGCGCCGGTGACCATGTTGCGCGTGTACTGGATATGACCCGGGGCGTCGGCGATGATGAATTTGCGCCGGGGTGTAGAGAAATATTTGTAGGCCACATCGATGGTGATACCCTGCTCGCGCTCGGCGCGCAGCCCGTCGGTTAGAAGGGCAAGGTCGATCTCTCCGTCCTCTTTGTTGCGGCTTTGCCGTTCGAGGGCCTCCAACTGGTCGGTCAGGATGCTTTTGCTGTCGTAGAGCAGGCGGCCGATCAGGGTGCTTTTCCCGTCGTCTACGCTGCCTGCGGTTATGAATCGTAATAAGTCCATCAGGTTGTTTTAAAAGTAGCCGTTGCGTTTTCTGTCTTCCATTGCCGCCTCAGAGACTTTATCATCGATTCGGGTCTCGCCGCGCTCACTGGTTCGGGTAGCGGTGATCTCCCGGATGATATCGTCGATCCCAAAGGCTGCGGATTCCACGGCGGCGGTACAGGTCATGTCGCCGACTGTGCGATAACGAACACGGCGTCGTTCCACCCGGTCTGCGGCGTCCAGTCGGATAAATGGTGAGATCGCGACCCATTGTCCTTCGAAGTTGATCACCTCGCGTTCGTGTGCGAAATAGATGGAGGGCAGTGCGATTTTCTCGCGGCGGATATAGTTCCAGATATCCAGTTCCGTCCAATTGCTGATCGGGAAGACCCGAACATTCTCTCCCTTGCTGATCCGGCCGTTGTAGGTATTCCAAAGCTCCGGGCGTTGCCGCTTCGGGTCCCAGCCGCCGAATTCATCGCGAACGGAAAAGATGCGCTCCTTGGCCCGTGCCTTTTCTTCGTCACGGCGCGCACCCCCGATACAGGCGTCGAAGCCGAATTCTTCAATGGTATCCAGCAAGGTGAAGGTTTGGAGCGCGTTACGGCTGGAAAATTTCCCGCCGGGCTCGGTGAGCTTTCGTCTCTGGATCGTATCCCCTACATTCCTGACGATCAGGCGTTCGCCAATCCGGGATGCCAGTTCGTCCCGGAAAGCCAGCGCTTCGGGGAAATTATGACCGGTATCGATATGCACGAGCGGAAAGGGGAATTTCCCCGGCCGGAAGGCTTTGGCCGCCAGGTGAACAAGCGTGATCGAATCTTTCCCGCCACTGAACAATAATGCAGGCCGTTCGAACTGGCCGGCGACTTCACGGAGAATGTGGATCGCTTCGGTCTCCAATTGATCCAGGTAGTCTGCTGTGGTTGATATGGATGTGGTGCTCATAATTTCGAGGGATGGATGTTTTTGGGTTGGAGACCTGTTACGTGCAGGCCGCATTCTTTTTTGCCGTTGTCTTCCCACCACCATCTGCCTGCCCGAAAATCTTCTCCGGGACGGATAGCGCGGGTGCATGGGGCGCAGCCGATGCTGACGAAACCCTTATCATGTAAGGGGTTATAAGGAATATTGTGCCGGTCGATGTAGGACCTCACCGCAACCGTATCCCAGTGCAGAAGGGGGTTGAATTTGATGACCCGGTTGGCATCGTCCCATTCCAGGATGCGATGATCTTGTCTTCCGGGGGAATGTTCTGCGCGCAGCCCGGTGATCCAGACGGCCCGGCCCTGCAAGGCTCTTTTAAGCGGCTCCACCTTGCGGATATGGCAGCAGGCCTTTCGGTTGTCGACGGATTCGTAAAAGGCATTTGGGCCCTTGTCGATTAAAAAAGGTTCGAGCAGGGCTCTGTCCGGGTAATAGGCGGAGACCCTGCTGTTATATCGTTCGTTGGTGGCGGTCCAGACGGAATAGGTCTCGGCAAAGAGCCGGCCGGTGTCCAGGGTGAAGATGGAGATCGGAAGGCCGGCGTCCAGGATATGATGGGTGATCACCTGGTCTTCGAGGCTGAAGCTCGTCGAGAAGGTAACCTGGCCGGGGAAACGGGCCGCCAGGGCCGCCAGTGCATCCGGGATCGATAATCCACTAATTTGGTCGAGTAGTTGAGTATTTGGTTTTATTGTGCTGTTGTCCATCTTACCTGATATGAGTGTGTTTAAAAGTGGCTGTCTTTGGCGGGGGAGTGACAGAAGGGATCAACAGCAACAACAGCAGGAATTGTTGCAGATGGGGGAGGAAGGCGACAGATGAGGAAAAATCCCGGTCATGTTAATGTCTACCATTATGATAGACAAAGATAGGGTGGGTGGAGCATATATGCAAAAAAAAGAGCCGAAACGGCTCTTTTCTATTATTTGAGAGGCGCGGCGGCCGCCGGAGCCGGAGCGCCTTTGGAATACTGTTTTTCCATCTGGTTCATCTCATACAGCAGCTCGAAGGTGGACATGATATCGTTGGCGAAATCAGACTGCTGTCTCGCTCAGGTTGCCGGTTTGATTTTGCAGATGCATCTGGGCATTGATCGCCAGCTGTTCGTCGGCCATATTGTCGCCGAGGGACTTATAGTAGCGCATTTGCTGTTGAAGATCTTTCTTCATGCGAGGCATTCACCTTCCTGGCGAGGGTCCAGTCTTCGGCCGCATAGCAGGCCTGGAGGAAATGGAAGGAGAAAATGTCGTGCATATTGCCCTGGTTTGACGTCATGCCATATGGCATATTGGATCTCCAGGACATTCTGGTCGTAGTGTTCCAGCACCTTGCGGGCGGAATCCTTCTTGCCGGCTGCGGCGAGGCTCTGGGCCAGTCTGGGCGATAGCGAATTTGATGTATTGAGATGGCGGCGGTTCTCTTCATCATAGTAGACGCCGGGCAGTGGAGGCGTTGCCAAAGGCAAATTTCTCCATGATCGTTTGATAGGAGGCATCGTTATCAACGGCGTCGGCGTTGCGGCTGTTGGGATTCTCCACCGGAACAAGCTGGTAGGCCAGCCCGCGCAGCCGTGCATATTTGAGCAGTCCCAGTTTGCCCAGTTCCTGGAGTGAGGTGAAGCAGATCGGGCGCTGCCATTTGGTGGTGGCGATGACGGCGAGCATGGCGAGGTCGTTTTTCACCAGATACTTTCCTGTCGGCCGGGATATCGATGTGCAGTTCGTAATGACGCTATCGCCCGGATGGACGGTGCCGATGCTTCGGAGCGGCATTGAGATCGACCGGGACGGAGAAATGGCGGGTCGGGACCATATTGATTGATTCCCCGCCTTGTTCGGTCTCGGTGTATTTGGGTTCGTCGCTGGCGACCACGTTCTTCAGGATATCGTACAGGTCATAGTATTTGTTGGGGTCAAATCCGGGCATTTTGTCGTTAAATAGGCAACGTTTCGTCTGTCGCCCATGATCTGTTCGGGCGTGAAGATGACGTCGAACGGTGCGCTCTCGTTAATCTTGTAGCGCATCTGGTTCATGTACCAGTCGCTGGCCAATAGGGTATTGACCATGACTCGCACATCGGGGCGGATGCCTTCCACTTCCTGCGCGTACCAAAGGGGATAGGTATCGTTGTCGCCGAATGAAAACAGGATGGCGTTCTTCGGGCAGCTTTCGAGATAGTCCTTTGCCAGGTCGCGGGCCAGGGTCTTTTTGCTGCGGTCATGGTCATTCCATTCCTGGTTGCACATCAGTACGGGCACGGCCAGGAAGGCAAAGGCCGGCGGATACATAGCTGGCAACGTCGCCGCGGCCCTTTACGACATATTTCGAGAAGAGCTCCTGAATGCAGATCACGCCAAGTCCGATCCATATCGCAAAGGCGTAGCAGGCGCCGGCATAGGCATAGTCCCGTTCGCGGGGCTGGAGTCCGGCCTGGTTCAGATAGATGACGATCGCCCAACCGGTGAAAAAGAAGAGCAGCATGACGACCCAGAAATCGTTGCGGTGGCGGATAAATTGGAATACGAGGCCAAAGATTCCCAGGAGGAGCGGCAGCATATACAGCCGGTTGTAGGATTTGTTGTTGATGTGGATGCTGTCCGGCAGTTTGCTTTGATCGCCAAGGCGGGCGTTGTCGAAGAAGGAGATGCCGGTGATCCAGTTGCCGTCGCGGGCGTTGCCAAAGCCTTCCAGATCGTTCTGTTTCCCTGCGTAACTCCACATGAAATAGCGGATGAACATCCAGTCGGTTTGATAATTCCAGAAATATGTGATATTATTTGCCATCGTCGGCGGGTCGTCGCCGTCAACATGGCCGAACCGCTTATAGGTATCGATCTCCTGGCGTTCGTTGGTGCCGTTCCACATCCGGGGGAAAATGTGCGACGAAGGGGTGCTGCCCCAATCCTGGACGACCGACTTGCCGGCGACTTCATACTTATCCTTTCCTTTTACGTAGATGTCGGCTCCTTCGACTGTTGGGGGCCGGGTCGGTATAGTCAGGACCCATAGAAGAGGGGCCAGTCGCCATACTGGTCACGGCCGAGATAAGCCTCCAGGCTCACCGGGTTGTCGACATTGAACATATCCACGGCGGGATCGGCGTTGCTGCGGATCATCGTGGTAAAGTAGGTGGAGTAGCCGAGGAGCATGAATCCAACGGACCAGACCGCCATTTTGAGGTAGTAATACCTGTTTCGTACCGCCCAGCGGTTGAGGAAGATCAGGGCGGCGGTGAGCAGGGCAAAGAAGAACCCGAAGCCGACAAAGAACGGCAGGTGCAAGGTGTTGACAAAGAAGATGTCAAAGATGCCGGCGCCCTTGATGGTATATTGGATCACGAATTTCAGCACGAGTGCCGGTGACGGCGCAGCCGATCAGGAAGGCGAGGATGGTCCCCACGAGTGGTTGGCTTGTACCGTCTGAAGTAATACACCATCACGATGGCGGGAATGGTCAGCAGGTTGAGGAGGTGGACGCCGATGGAAAGCCCCATCATATAGAAGATAAAGAGGATCCATCTGTCCGCGCCGGGTTTATCGGCCTGCTCTTCCCATTTGAGGATGGCCCAGAAGACGAGGGCGGTGAAAAAGGCGGACGAGGCATATACTTCGCCTTCCACCGCGCTATACCAGAAGGAATCGCAGAAGGTATAGGCGAGGGCGCCAACGACGCCGGCGGCCATGATCATGAAGGTCTGGGTGATCGGGGTTGAGACCGCTGTGGTGATTCCCGTCTTTGGGAGCGCCATTCAGGACGATACGGCGGGCGAAATGGGTAATGGACCAGAACAGGAACAGAATGGACAGGCCGCTGGCGATGGCGCTCATGAAGTTGACGCCGCGGGCGGCGGTATGTGGGTTGTCGCCGAACAGGATGATAAAGAAGCGGCCCAGCAGGATGAACAGTGGGGCGCCGGGAGGGTGGGGGATCTGGAGCTTATAACAGCTGGAGACGAATTCACCGCAGTCCCAGAAGCTGCCGGTGGCTTCCATCGTCATAACATAAACTGTACAGGCAAACAGACCTACGATCCAACCGTCGCATTGTTCACTCTGTTGAAATTCATTGGTATAACTATTTTTTGGCCCGGCGGTGCCGGAGGGGAGGGCAAATATAAGGACTTCCGGGGATGCGGCGGCCCTATTTAACAAAAACCTTTTGTACCTGCCGGCCCGTATCGGTGTCGACGACAAGGAGATAGATACCCGGTGCGAGGTTGCGGACGGAGACGGTTTGCAGATAACCCTGTACATCCTCGTCCAGGATGAGCCGGCCGATCACATCCAGGAGCCGGATGTGCCGGCAATTGACCGTGCTGCTGATATAGAGGGTTCCGTCCGTGACCGGGTTGGGATAAATGGTGATGACACCGCCGCTCGCCGGATGACAACGACCGGGCGGACGGGAGAATAACTGAGATTGCCGTTGATGTCGATGAGGCGCAGCTGATACCAGGTGGTACCGGGGGTCAGACCGGGGTCGGTGTATTGATAGGAATGGATGGAATTGGTATCGGAAAGCGGTGGCAGCGAGTCGATGTCATTGAAATGGATGCTGTCGGTACTTTTCGTGATCACATAACGCCGGAGGGTCTGGTCATGGCTGGCGCTCCATTGGAGCAGGGCGGCTTGTCCCGATTTCGACGGCGGTGAAGGACAGCAGGGCGGGGATGGAGTTTGCGGGCTGGATCGGTGCCTGGTTGCAGATCCAGAATTCGGAGAAACCCGTCACCGAATATTCGGCGTAATATCCGTTGTCGTTCGGGATAATGCTCACCTGTCCCGGGCGCGCGTGGTACTGCCAGAGGCCGGTTGTGTCGTTGGCAAGCGTGCTGTCTTCCGGTATGGCGATCGGGCTGCTATATTGTGCTACGCCCGACTGATAGGCGTCGCCGATCGTCGTGCAGGACGGGCAGCCGGTGGCATCGATCAGGGTGCCCGCTTCGCTGTCGAGGAAGTAGAACCGGACCGAAACGCTGTCTGACGGCGGGTTTGACGGCTGGATCACGATATTGCGGTCAAGGTAATATTGAAGGGTATCGTGGCGGACGGCGCCGGTGTTGTTGAAGAAGACTTTCACATTCGTCATGCCGAGATCCTGGCCGTTCGGATTGATCGCGGCGATCTGGCCGCCGCCCATGCTGAAATTGATCCAGTTGTTGCCGCTTACGGGTTGAGCGAGACCGCTGGTGATATCGGCGCCCTGATAGACGGGTGCGGCATCAAAGACATGTACGTCGTCGATGGCTACGCCTTCGTAGGTCGTGGCAGGATCGCTGCTCATGACGATCCGGAACCGGACGTGCGTGGAATTCACCGGGATCAGGTAGCTGGAAACATGCCATTTGGTATCGGATTTCTGCCAGCTCTGGTTGAGCGGGTCGTCGTACCAGTTGGTTCCGCTGCCGACGGTGCCGAGCTTGATCCAGTTGACGCCATCTACGCTGTATTCAGCCCAGTGATAGTCGCAGGCGCAGTCGTCTTCGGTCTGGAAGATATGACTGAAGGACAGCTCGGGCTGGTGCAGGCTGCTGAGATCGAAGCAGGGGGAATACAGGTAAGACAATTCATTGTCGTTATAGTCCCCGGTCAGGCTGGTCACCCAGCAATTGATTGCCATTGGCTGCGCGGTTGATGATGGTCTTTTGCGGGGCGCCCCATTGCCAGCTGCTGTTGATGCCCCCGGTATACCAGTAGCCGTTGTTGTTTTCGAATCCTTCCAGGTAGGGGAAGGTCGAAATGAGCGGCGACGGTCTGGAAGTTGACCGGGGAAAGGGTATCGTTGGCGGGATAGGTATCGCCGGGATAATGGACCCAGGCGGTGATGCGTATAGGCCTGCCAGGCGGAGAGGTCGGCTGTTTGGGTGAAGGTATAGATGATCGAGTCGCCGGCGCTGATGGAGGGGATCGTCTCCGTGACGGTAGCCCCGTTGATGGAATAGGTGACCGGGAATATTGGTGGCCAGTGCTGTTAGCTGTAGTTCCGGACTTTGACACTGACGGTCTCTGCGTTTGAAAGCGAGCAGAGGTTCGAGGTATCCGGCGTCACCAGGGCGATCATGCCGATATCATTGGTGGCCCGGGTGAGCGTGATATCATCAAAGGAATAGCCATTGTTCAGGTTGCCGTCGGGGATAACGTCGGTGGTCGACGTATAGCCTTCCTCGCCGAATTTGACCTGGAAGCTGCTGCTGACGGTTTGGGAGCGGATTGAAGGATGCCGGTGACGTTGATATGTGGAGAAGGCTGATAGATGCCAATATTGGCGGCATTGGTATCGAGCGTATAGACTGGTATCCAGGCGGACTGGTCGTTGCCCCTGATCCAGACCTGGTTGCCGGGGAGGCTGAACGTGATCCCCTGATTCTGATAATAGAAATCGAGCCAGATCTGGTCGCTGGCGGAATAGCTGGAAAGATTGAAGGTGGTGATCAGGCTGTCGGATGTCGGTCCCAGGCTGTAGTGGATCGCGTCCAGCGTAGCACAGCGGTTGCCCGTTCGGGCAAAGCCGGTATTGATAAATGTGCTTAGGCCCGTCCGTTCATCGTGTCGGTGTTGAAATCGCAGCGGTCATCGCCGGTAAAACCGGTCGCAGGCGAAATATAGGATGCGGCGGCGGCCGTCTCGAACCCTTCGGTATAAGCCGGGTTCAGGGTCAACGGGTCGTTGCTGAGGCTTCGGATCGTGGTATACAAGGGTATCATTGCCGGGTTGCGGGTCGCCGGGATAGGAGACCCAGATCTGCAGGTTATACGCGCCGGCGGCCGAAAAATCATAAGGTGTGGTGAACGTGTAGTCGTATAGTTCCGTTGTGCAGCGACGGTCGAGCTGCTGGTTTCGGTGACCGTCGTGCCGCCGTTGACCTGGTAGGACAGGGTAAAGGAGCTGCCGGATGGAATGGTGCCCAGGTTCCTCAGCTCTACGCTGATATTGCTGCTACCCGCCAGTTGGGTAGAGGTAAACTGTCTTCCGGTAAGCGGACCGATCAGGGAATCGATCGTATAAGTCATTGTTGAGGGCAGTCAGCGCGCAGGCGCCGCCGGAAGGAATGACATTGCCGGCTACCGCCCTTCGTCCGGGACTTAAGCCATTCACCGCGCGGACGGAAAACCAGTAGCTGCTGTCTCGGTTCAGATTGCCTTGAAGCCAGCTGGTTCCGGAGGTGCTTGCGATCGTCACCATACTGTCCCCTTCAAGCTGCATGATATCGTAGCTGGTAGCGGTGGGGACGGCGGTCCAGGAGAGTTGCGCATAACCCTGACAGGGATTGGTGACGGTGAGTGTAGGTTGGCCGAGAATGGTGATCGGATAATGCGACTGGTCGGTGTAGGTGGTCGTGTTGGCGGTAACCCGGACAAGGGCGCTATTGGTGACGGTCGCGGGTACCGTCCAGGGATATACGCCGCTGGAGGTGGCAGGCACCGAATTGCTGATCGTCGTCCAGGTGCTGCCGTTATCGGTAGAATAGTCGATTGTAAAGGTATTGGCGCCGGTTCCGTAGGCATTCCAGCGGATGTTCTCGGTGTTCCCGGGAACCCATGTCTCATTGCCGTACGGATACAGCACCTGGACGGCCGGTTGGATGACCTGCCAGGTGAGGGCATAGGATTGCGGCCCCTGGGGAATATCGGTACCGTTCACGGTGATGGTGAAGGCGCCGCCCGCGGGATTATTGATCACGACCTGTTCGATATTGTTAAGCGTATCGATCCCTTCGACCGCCACATCGCCCACATGGGCCGGATCAGGGTTAAGGATCAGCGGATGGTGAACGGTGCCGCCGGGGTCCGTCACCGTCAGGTCAAGATTATTGACCAGGGTTGTAGCGGCGTATGGCGCTCCGGGATAGTCTGTCCAGCACAACATAACCCGGACCTGTTGGGCGCCGGCGGGTACGGTGATGGTTGACGTATTGTTCGCGCCGGTGTTGAGCTGGCCGGTGGCGTATGCATTTGTTTCGAGCGATTGGTCGGCCGCGAGCGCGTTGAGATTGCCGAAGCCAAATGTAAAGTCAGGGCCGGGATTACCGAGATCGGTAGCCGTATTGCAGACCAACGCCTTCAGAAGTGCAGAAGGCGGGTCTGTTCCGGGATATAGCTGGCGGTATCGTTGTACCAGCAGGGCCAGGGTGCCGCCGACCGTTGGTGAAGCCATGCTTGTTCCCGTCGCGGAGATATAGTTATTGTAGGGCCAGGTGGAATAGATATTCGTGCCCCCGGCAACAATCTCCGGCTTGATCCGGCCATCGCCGTCCGGTCCGCAGCTGGAAGCGTTGTTGATGGTATAATTGCCGTTGTAAAGGTCGCCGACGGTGAGGATATTTTTAGCCGACTGAAAGCCCGATTTGATCGTGGAGTATTGGATCGGGTATGGCGTGCAGGTAAAAGCGCCATCATTGCCGGCGGCAAAACAATGCAGCAGGGCAGGATAGGTCCAGGCCTGACCGTCCGTAAAGTTGGCGAGGTAATCATATTGGCCGTCGTAGATACAGCCTCCGTCGTAGTCGGTATAGGAGTTGGAGGTCAGTGTCATGTCGTAGTCCGCGATGTAGGTAGGCGCCTCCAGCAGGATATCGCTGAAGTACTGGCTGATGAGGGTTGCATGCGGCGCCATCCCCTGAAAGTACGGGTTAAGGATACCGCCGCCGGCCGCTGATTCCGGAAGTATGGACGCCATGACCGGTACCCGGAGGGGCGGAAAACCGATCGACCTCGCGGCCGCTGAAGTCGATATGGGTATAGGGATCGGTATCATCACCAATTCCGATGGTTACGCCGTCACCTTTGAGGTTTCTGCCGGAAGGCGCTGCCAGCGCATCCGCGCCGTGTGTTGCCCGGTTGTTATAATTGAGCGCCCTGGGTGTCATCGGCTGCGGCGCCAGGTAGCTGACAAACGGCAGTGCGCCGATCCTTTGCAGAGTGGCCGGAGAAGCCGGTTGGATAAAGACGGTATGGGCGGGCCGGATGCGCGTCGGGACAATGGCGCCGCCGGCAGCGGCAATCTGTCTGCGGACTTCAAGCGAGTCCAGTGTACCGAACCAGCTTACGGCGACAAGGGCGTCCGGGTATTGAGGGAGGCGGCGGGAGAGTTTGAGGGCAGCGGGAAGTGGGGCGACGCTGTTTACGGTGTATCGCCGGAGGTCAGCGGCGGAAAAGGCACTATCGACCTCGGCGAGGTAGGCATGCCGGGGGATATAATCAAAAAGGCGGATCCCGAGATCGGCCAATTCTTTTTTCTGCTGCGGATTGGGGAGCCGGTCGAATTGTAGGACGAGATAATAATTTCCCGCGTGTCGGGCCGGACGAACGGATTCTTTGTGAAATTGGTTGGAAGAAAGATTGAGGTCGCCGGGGAGAATTCCTTCTTTGAAGCGGGCGACTGCAGGCGCCTGCTGGGCACTGGCGCTTCCGATCAGAACGGCGAGCAGGTTCGCCAGGATCGGCCTATATAAAGTTTTGGTTCTCAACAAAGATGGAAATGGATTTAAAGGGTTGCTGTTGCCGGAACTATAACGGAAGCCAGGACGAAATATTGGTCGCGTTTTGAATATTTCGCTATATTCCCTTCTCATTTATTTGTTTATGAGTGGATCAACCCCAGTTTCCAGTCAATCGTTCGCTTGCCCTTGACATTTTCCGTGGAATGACGGTTTGCTTTATGATCATCGTAAATACGCAAATCAGTGATGATGTCGCCTTTTCGCAGCTTCAGCATGCCAGATGGCATGGTTTCACGCCCACGGACCTCGTATTCCCCTCCTTCCTGTTTGCAGTCGGAAATGCGCTGTCATTTGCCATGAAAAAATGGGAAACGATGAGCCAGGCGGCGGTAGTTGGCAAAATCCTGAAGCGAACGCTGATCATCTTTTTGATCGGATACCTGGTCATCTATTGGTTTCCATGGGTCCACCAGGAGCCCGACGGACATTGGGCGTTCAGTCCCATTTCGCACACGCGGATCCTGGGAGTATTGCAGCGAATCGCGCTTTGTTACGGGATCGCGGCGCTGCTGATCTATTATTGTTCGACCCGGACGGTGGTGGTAATCAGTGTTTTGTTGCTGATCGGCTATTGGATTGTGCTGTTGGTTTTTCCGGTGGCGGGCGGCGATCCGTTCGGAATGGTGACCAATGCCGGCTACCGGCTGGATATGGCGGTATTGGGGGATAGTCATATGTATCATGGCGGGGAGAACGGCAGGGTTGCGTTTGATCCGGAAGGCATTCTCAGCACGCTCCCCGCGGTCGTAAACGTCATAGTAGGGTATTATGTAGGCGTTTTTGTCAGCAAACAGGGCAAGACCTATGAAGGGCTTGCGAAACTGCTGCTGTGGGGGTGCGGGTTCCTGGCGCTGGCGTGGTTCTGGAATCTGGTCTTTCCGATCAATAAAAGACTCTGGACGAGCTCCTATGTTTGTCTCACCGTTGGGATCGATATCGTGCTGCTCGCCTTCCTGACGTATATCATCGAGTTCCGGAAGAAAGTGCAGTGGACGGCTTTTTTTGTGCCATTTGGGAAAAATCCACTGTTTGTATATATCGTTTCGGAGATCCTGATCGTCATCTTCTTTATCATTCCTGTCGGGCATGACAGTAGTCTTGCAGATTGGTCTGGTCAGGGTATTCTCAGCATTGTGCCCGGGGCATGGGGCTCGCTGCTGTTTTCCGTGATCTATATGATGATCTGCTGGAGCGTGGGTAATTTCTCGATAGAAAAAAGATCTATATCCGGGTGTAGTTCTTTAAATTGCGGCCCAAACATCTTATTTACCCATGTACAAAGCTGTATTTCTCGACATGGACGGCACGCTGCTGCGGAGCGATCATTCCGTCAGTGAAGCGACTGACGCAGACGATACGGACGTTGACGGGCAGGGGAATCCCGGTTATTCTTGTCAGCGCCCGGCCGTTGAATGCTGTTCTGCCGACGTTCCACGAGATCGGGATTCCGGAAGACCTTCCCATTATCACCTTGAATGGCAGCTATATCGTGGAAAAGGGCCAGCCGATTTTCGATGTCCGGATCGACCTGGATACGGTGGTGGGGGTGGCGGAGCAGGTGCGGCCTTTTAAGGCGACGATCGCGTATTATCTGCAGCAGGAATGGTATTCGGAGGTCAATGATGCCTGGACGGATCATGAGCAAAAAATCATGGATGTGAAGATCAAAGTCGCCCCGCTGGCGGAGTTGGTTCAAGGACTGGGCGGCGCGGAAGATTGCTCCCAACAAGATGATGGTGATGAGCGAGCCGCCGGCAATCCAGGAGATCCAGAAGCATCTCCGGTCGATCTACGACGGGCGGCTGAACATCTATCCTTCCAAGGCAACTTACCTGGAAATAATGGACAAGGCGGGTTCCAAGGAGAATGCGGTTAAGTTTGTCAGTCAGCGGATGGGGCTGAAGCCGGAAGAGATCATCGCTATGGGAGATAATTACAACGACATCGAGATGATCCGGTTTGCAGGAATGGGTGTGGCGATGGGAAATGCGCCGGACGACATCAAGGCCATTTGCGAAATACGTGACCGACACAAACAATAATGATGGGGTGAGGAAGGCGTTGGAAAAATTCTTTCAATTGGAGCCTGCCAAGCCCGTTAAATGATCTCGTACAGGCGGGCCAGATTGATGAGTTCGACGGTGTTGGAGATCTTTAATTTATCCAGGATTCGGGTTTTGTGCGTACCGACCGTGGATTTGTGAAGACTGAGCGTATTTGCGATTTCGGAAACCGAGCTTCCTTTCAGCATCTGAAGGACGACTTCGAATTCCCGGTCTGAAAGGTCTTCGAAAGGATTGTCCTTCTTTCTGCGGGTCAACTCGCCGGAAAGGATCTCTGCCAGGTTGTCGCTGATGTAGCGTTTCCCGCCCAAAACTTTCTGGATGGCGTATTTGATCTCCGCTTCCTTGGAATATTTATTCAGGTAGCCGTGGGCGCCGATCTTCAGAAACCGTTTGGCAAAGAAGACTTCCTGGTTCATCGTGAAGATGATGATCTTCAAACCGGGATATTCTTTTAGCAGATAGGTCGTCAGGCTGAAGGATTCCGTGTGCGGCATATTGATATCGAGGATCAGCAAATCAAAAGCGGCCGATTTCATCTTCTTGATCACTGCTTCCCCGTCCTCGGCCTCGTCGATGGAAATATCCCGGATCGAACTGTTGATCAGGAGTTTTAAGCCCGCCCGTACAATGGAATGATCATCCGCGATAAGAATATTCTGCATTTTCTTGGTTTGAAGGGGACAGGTCTCAAATATAAACGGTTTTGCTTATACTGAGCCTGCAGGCTGGTAAAGATTTTTCCGGCGAGATTTCACCCGGTTGGACTGGCGTTTCCGCCATTCTTACTTTATCGTCCAGATCTCATTACGGGCTTTTGCGGCGGTGATCCCATGGCGGTATTTGCGTACGGTTTCCAGGAGTTTTCGGTATTTGGGGATGACCGTATGCAGGAGAAGGAGGTCAAATGAGATGATCAGGAAGACGAGGAGCAGCCATTTGGACCAGTCCCGCTGCAAGAAGGCGTCCATCAGCGACGGGTTGGTCCTTGTCATCCACTGCTCAAAGAAAACGAGCAGGCTAAACGCGACGATGGCGGAGAGCAACTTGAAGGAAGCGATATATTTGTCCAGGATGATTTCCACTTTCCCCAGGAAGGGTATCAGCGGCAGGCCCAGGAGTGTTGGGTAATCGGCGAAAAGGACAAGCCGGAAATGAAAGAAGATGGAATAAGAAAGCAGCAGGAAGAAGGCGGCATAAAAATAAATGTCCTTCCGGTCTCCCAGCCATTGGCTCCTCACCAGCCAGCCGTCGGCAAGCCAAAGAAGGATGAAGACGATAATCCGGATAATCAGCTTCTTTTGGATGTAAAAAGCGTCGGTCAGGGGGTTCCTGACGACCATCTTCTCCAGGTCAGTGGACAGCACAGGCCGCTCCTCCATGGACATCTCCGGAAAGCTGTTCCATTGCTGGTGCAACTTGTCTAACTCCATGAAAATTTACCCTTTAAGTAAGGAATTACGTGGACAGAACCGGCAGCCTGAGGCGTCGGGCGGTTGACAGAGCCAAACAGATCATTGGATTCGATGTTCTCAAAATCCATGAAGAGGAGGAATTTGTCATAATCGCCGGCATTCCCCATCGATTCCGAAAGCCCGGTCATAGAGCGTTGGTAATCAGGGGACTTAAATTTAATGTCCCGGTCAGCCGCTTGTTCCATTGTGGATGTGATCGAGTGAAGAGCCGCAATATTTACGCAGGCCCGCCACATCAGGGTTTGCTTGCTGACGCTGCCCTTCCGGAACCGGATATTCTGGGAGGCGGCGGAAATAATGTCCATAAAAAGGCGCTGGTGTTCTCTGTACGTGCGGGAAAACAGGCGGCAAATCGAATAAACAGTCTTATGCTGTTGTTTGAGGAGGGAGCGCAAATCGGTATCTGCGCAGCTTTGGGTAGAGTTATTCATACGGTTCGGATTTGGGTAAACACAGTAAACGGATAACGATGTAAATTTTTTAATAAAATGACAATTTTGGTACTCATATTCTGTTTTTATATAGCGAGGGAGGACAAGGTAAAATTGACGAATAAGGGTTTATATAGAATATTTATAGTAAAAAAACTACCTTCAATTCACTTTTATGCTATAGAGCCCGGAACCCCTTTAATCTACCTTGTCGGTGAAAATGAAAAATGAGCATAAGAAAAAGAAAGAAAGCAGGAGAATAAATTTTACGTAATAATGAGCTATGTATCTCTTGAAAATTCAGATTCGTTTCTGAAATGTTTTGAGGTGATCGCAGAAGACAAGTCTTGTATTGTATCTGATTCAGTGTTGTATCTCTCGGGGAAGACAGGCAAGGGCTTTGTAACCGTAGCCGGACTTGCTGCCGGGATCGAAGTATTGGCGGTGAATGTCTCCATGCTGGCGGAGGATCTGGTCTTTAATTTCCTGCCTTCGCGCGGCGAATCCACCTATATATTATGTTTTGATGAGATCGACCCGGCTGCGGAAAAGCCGACCAGGAAGGGATGACGCCCGCGGGGAGGATCGCCGGAAGGGACGCAGTCCATGGTCTCCCTCACCGATCTGGCGTATGGGAAAGTGACGACCTACCCAAAGGATAAGGTTATCCGGTCGCTTGTTGTGCGGGTCCGGAGGTCCGGGTTGGAACATCTAATCCAGGATTTCGACGCGGGGACCATTCAATCGCATCCTTCAGTCTACCGGCAACCGGCATTCGTTGAGCTGGCCGATTACGTTCAAGTACCGGCTGCTGCTGGAAGACTTTATGACGGAAATCGTCCAGCATCCCTTCAGAGAGCTGTTCACCATCCGGAATATTTCTATTTTGGTCGAATATCTGCTACAGCAATTCTTCGTGATGGACAGGCTGAAAGGGGATTCGAATGCCCTGAGCATCCAGGATACGCATAGTCTTTCGCGTGTCGAGCAATATCTCTGCCTGCATTACAAAACGGAGTTTCCGGGGATCGAGAAGCTGTCGCGGATCTCGGCGATGAGCCCCACCAGTCTGAAAACAAAATTCAAGAAATATTATGGCGAGACATTATTCGGATATTACCAGAAGAACAAGCTGGAGCATGCCCGCAAGCTGCTGGACAGCAAGGTTCCGGTAAAAGTTGTGGCGACGGAAATCGGCTATTCCAACCCTTCCCATTTCACGCTGGCATTCAAGAAGGAGTATGGGTTTTCGCCGTGGCATTATCTGAACCCGCATTAGTTCGAAGTTCGGCCCGGTATCCGGGCAGAACGAAGCAACGCCTAAACTCTAACCCGCGATAATTTACTATGAAACTCCAAGATCCTGTTCCGCAAAAGACCGACCCGGTGTTGCAATGGCATACCATGCAATTGCCGATAGGCCTGAAAGTAGCTACTGTAAAAGATTCTACTACACAATTAGCGCTGGCGCTGCCCGTGACCGGCGAAAAAGGGATTAACCTGACGTTTGTCCATTTCAAGGGGGAACTGCTGGTCCATCCGACTGATCGGTCTGATCAGCAGGGACTTCCGGCCAGCCCGGGGATGGGCCTGATGTCTGCGTCGAATCGGCAGTTGTTGTTCCGGTCCGGCGCGCCCATTCAATTCTCTGCGTTGTCTATTTTTCTTCCCGAGCCCTGGCTCCAGGTTTTCGTCGGAGAAAATGAGCTATTTGCCAAAATCGAGCAACTGCTGGAAGTGCAAGACAACGTCATTACCAGCCGGCTGGGCCGAAGACAGATGTCGCTATTCTCCTCTGCGCTTGCTGTTCAGGGTGCGGACCGCGGCGATTTGCTCCGAATGCAGAACGATACGCTCGGGCTGCTGGAATATTTCCTCTGCAACCGGCATCGCAGCCTTCTTGGCATGAACCCGGTGTCGGACATCGAGAATGAGGATGACCTAAGCCTGATCCGGGAGGTGGAATCCTATATTTCCGAATATTATTGTTCCGATACGTTTACGGTGGACTCCATTCTAAAGAAGACGTATACCAGCTATCACCGGCTGAATTTCCTGTTCAAATCGATCCACGGTATGACGATTTCGGAATATATTCGGAACAAGCGGATCGAGAAATCAAAGGAAATGATCGCAGACAATGCCAAGTCGATCAGTCAGATCGCCTATGAGATCGGTTATTCCAGCATCAGCAATTACATCCTGGCGTTCAAAAAAGTCTACCAGATCACCCCCGGAAAGTATAAAAAACAGATGGGGATGGGGGCTTAACCGCCGGGGAGCAGAAGACTTACCGTTGTCCCTCTGTCTTCTTCGCTTTCAAGGGAGAGCTCTCCGCCGAGGCGACGGGAAAGGTCAAAGATAAATTTATGCCCAAGTTGGCTGCCGCTGTTGACGGTCTCCAGGTTGTCTTCGCCAAGGAAGCTGGCTATCTGGCGGGCGCTCATTCCCTGGCCGGTATCGGAAATGCAGATGCGCACCCGGTCCCCCTCCTGTGCCGCGGTGATGCGGATGGATCCCTGGCTCGTGTATTTATTCGCGTTGTCGACCAGGTTGCGGAGGATGGTGATGAGGACGTGCGGGTCGGAATAAATCAGGAGGTCTTCCCTTGCTTCAAAGGAAAGCTGGTTGCCGCGCTGCTGGACCTGTTCGCTGAAAAAATCGTAAATCTCCTGAAGCAGCGGACGGACCGGAAAATGGCGGTTGCTAATCCGGAAATTGTTTTTCTGGCTCGTAATCCAGAGTAAGAAATCCTCTGAGAAATTATAGATATCCAGGGCTCCCTTCTTAACCAGCCAGGCGCGATCCTTCATCTCCGCGGGCGACAGTTCGGGCTGGCTGTCGTACAAATCGCCGGCAAGCATGGTCAGGAAGCGGAGCGGAGACCGGAGATCGTGGATAACCAGCGAGATCAGCTTTTCCCGCTGGGCGCTGGTTTTTACGAGGGCTTTTTCGGATTCCTGCAGCCTGGCAACGGCATCCTTCAACTGAATAACGGTGTCGCTCAGGGTCTGTTGATTTCTGCGGACTTCCCCCTTTTTTTCGGCGAGCTCGTGCCATTTCTGGACCAGAAGAACACCGAGGACCAGGGCTACCGCGATGATCACGAGAAGGAATGCGGTCGTCTTGTAGAAAAGCGGCGGAACGATGATGGTCCAGTCGCGGTATTGATAGTTACCCTTACCGAAGCCATTCACTTTCCGGACCTGGAGATCGTAGGTACCGGCGGCCAGCCGGCTCAGGGAGACCACGCCATCGGGGGGAACCTCTTTCCATTCATCGTTGAGTCCTTTCAGATTGTATTCGAGATAGAGGTTGTTGCGATCGCCCATATACGGGCAGGAGATCTCCACCGACATATTATTGTAGCCTGCGGCGGTCCTGAAGCTGTCGGACCGTTCGACCGGCCGGTTATCGATCTCGATATGGGTCATGTCGATGGTGCCGGGC
Source organism: uncultured Chitinophagaceae bacterium (assembly GCA_963846405.1). GTDB lineage: Bacteria > Bacteroidota > Bacteroidia > Chitinophagales > Chitinophagaceae > Puia. The sequence goes on from CAWJVU010000007.1 coordinate 434,441, forward strand.
GGGAAATCCGTTTGGAGGGAATCGGTATAGAAACAGACGGTTCCCTTCATGGACAGCAGACTGACAAAACCATCCGGGGTGATCACCCCGCTGGAGCAAAAGCCGCCGTTGAACTCATTGGTGGGCAGTCCGTCCTTCCGCCCATAATAATAGTAATACAACTGGCTGGCGGACCCGCTGGCATAGGCGTCCATATCGGCTTTGGGGACTTTGAACAGACCTTTATTGCTGGAGATCCAGATCGTGCTATGACGATCTTCCAGAAAACAGTGGGCCGTTACGAGAAAGTTGTTTTTGTCAGGAGGCATGGCATGCCACTGGCCCCGATAGCGATAGAAATAACCCTGGCCGTAAGTTCCGACCAGGATGGAACCGTCCCGGCAAATATGGATGGCCCGGGTCTGGGCGCCTTTCAATTCGGGGACCCATCTGGCGTCACCCGTGATCTCGTCGTAGAGGACAAGGCCGCTGTTGGTCGCGATCCAGAAACGGTGGAAGTCGGCGGGCGAAAAGCTTTGGTTCATGGGTTGATCGGCCGGCAGCGTATAAAGCCGCCGGAAGCCGCCCGGCTCCATGCGATAAAGCGATCGTTCGGTTAGGCAATACAGGTTGCCGGTGCTGTCTTCCTGGTAGTCGATGATATTGGCATCGAGGGCGGGCAGGATCGCGACCGGGATCAGGTCGGGTGTCAATCTGCGGGGCAGGTTGTTTATCGCGCCCCATAACTGGTCGTGGCTGTCTAGATACAGGCAACGTTGCCAGAAAGAAACCGTGTCTTTTGCCCGTTCAAACCAGCCGTCCGGGCGAAAGGCAAACCAATCCGTGAGGATCTCGGACCGCTTTCGCAGGACAAGGGGCCCGAAGGGATGCCGGACGAGGGCGTGTCGGAGTTCGGCGGGCCATCCGCTGACCACGAAGTTATTCCGTCGGAGAAAATAGAAACCTTCGGTGGGAGTGGCGATGAGCAGCAAATCAAGCCCGGCGTTGTATTCCACCGCGGAGATATCGGGGATAAAATTCAGGTTTGCAATGAAGTCCGTCCGCAACGATCCATTTTCTGGCCGGGCGAACCCGGTATAATTGGTGGTTGACCAGCAGATGGATGAGGTTACCACGGCAAAAAAGACGGTAGGAAGGGGAGGAGGAATGCAGGCCAGGTGGAGCATCGGGGTTGTCCGGGTCACGCAGGTCGCCCGTCAGCAGGCCAGACCCGAAGATCTGTCGCCCATTCTCATAAACAGCGGTGATGCGGTAGCCTTCCAGGGTGTAGAGCCGATGGTCGAGCAGTAAAAACCTGGTCGCGGGGTCGTTGCGACCCGAGAGAGGCAGCAGATCCTTGCCATTGTAAAAGAGAAGGCTATCCCGGTAGATCAGGTAAACGCGGCCCGAGTCGGCAACAAAAAAATCCTCCGGGTGATCGAACAGGTGGTGGAGGATCTGGTTGCGCCGGTCGACTTCCGGGCCCTGGACGGCGCTCCGGAGAAATGGCGTGAAGTCAAAGAATTGCCGGCTTGCATTGATCAGGGTGGGCTTTTTCAGGGCAGCCGTGTTGAGGGCATTAACCCGGTGGCTGTTATTGGCAGCGTAACGGTAAAGGTTCTGATCGTCCGTTTGGAAATAGATCGCACCCTGGTCATCGGTCGCCAGGTAGGTGACATTGGATTGCATTTCCGGTTTATCGGCGGGGTAGTAAAGGTCAAAGGCGTTGCCGTTAAAACGAACCAGTCCTACTTGGGAAGCGAGCCACAAATAGCCGTTGCGGTCAAAAAGGAGGTCGTTTATGCTGTTTTGAGGCAGGCCGTTCTCATCCGTAAAATGTTGGATGGCATATCCGTTAGCCAATTCGGCCTGGGGGAAGGCGCGTTTCGCAGTCGCTGTCAGCAGAAAGAAAGTGAGAATGATAAACTTCTTTATCATGCCTTAACCTTGAAGACTAAAAATAGTAGAAAAAAAACGAATACGGCCGACAATGCGGCATTTTTTTAAATGATAGTTTTGTTGAATATGTAAAAGAGCATATTGCAACTAGCAGGGCTTCGAATGTCCGCTTGCGGAGTTTTTTGCGTATTATGAGCAGACCGGGTCGTCGTACCGGGGTATTTTTACAGTAACAAAACGGTATTCTATGAATCAAGGTTACCCTGAACTCGTCCCGTGCGCTTTTTCCTGCGGATAATTCCTGATCGGTCCGGTCATTGAAACTCATTCAAAATTAATTACTATGCCGGATTTTGATCTTTCCATAGACATCTATGTTTTGGCGTGTTTGCTGGCGTTGGCCCTATGGCGGGTTTCCTGCTGAGGAGTCGTCAATTGGCGAAAAAGAGACGGCGAGATCTTGAAACTGGAGAGCGAGATATCGAGGCCATGCCGAATTGCTGGAGATTCAAAAGGACTATTGCGAGCTGGAGTTGAGGGTGAAAGAAGCAGATAGTCCGGTCATCCCGATCCACACGAAGCAAGACGGGGTGTCTGGTACGGGGAAAACCGAAAATTTTTAATCACCCCGGCAGCGCCGGTTGCGGCGAATGTTGCGAAATGACACTTTATTTCCCGCAATTTTCGCGTTATACAAGGAGGTGAATAAATGAACTACCCCTAAATCTGTTGGAAATCTGTATATCCTATCATAAAATCCAAAACCGATGAGAGTCCTAACCAACCTATTGTTCAAGGTTACCGTATCATCTATGGTACTGACGGCTCCGGCGATGATGGACGGGCATCCAAATGACGGTGGTGCGTTGCTGGACAAGGCCGCTGAATCGCCTTTTGCCTCTTCCACCGTGATCAGACATTATATCGACCAGTTGAAGATCTGGCCAGTCCATGCATATTTGAACCGTGAATCCAGGGTTGCATCGTTCCCGTATATATCCGCAAAAGTGACAAAGGCGGCGGTGTTGCGTACCGCTCCCGCCGAATTGGTGGCAATCGAAAAAAAGGGAGTAAAGGCTTCGATGGCGCCGATGCGGGTGTCCAACCTGGCAAAGGCAGCGGAGGTCAGACGAGTGCTCAATGAATCGGATTATATCTACCGGGCGATGGGTCTTGAAAAGGTCGGATTGAGTGAAACGGCTTTCGAATATGCGTGGAGGGGTTATCATAATCTGGTGAAAAGGGGAAGTATCCGGAAAAGAAGTATCCTTTCAATCGCGGATTTCAGTCAGTCATCTTCGGAAAAGCGGATGTATGTGATCGATATTCGCCACCGGCGGTTGCTATATCGTACTTATGTCGCGCACGGTCAGAACTCAGGCGCGGAATATGCGGAAACATTTTCCAATGAGCCTGAATCGTTTAAGAGCAGTCTGGGCTTCTATGTCACGAAGTCCACCTACGTTGGGAAGAACGGGCTTTCGCTGCGGCTGGATGGCGTGGACAATGGGTATAACGATCAGGCGATGAAGCGAAACATCGTCCTGCATGGATGCTCCTATGTTGGTGAAGATTACCTGGAGAATTTCGGTGGGACAGGTACCAGCCTGGGCTGTCCGGCGCTACCGGAGACAGTCAGCGCTCAGATCATCCATAAGGTAAAAGGGGGAAGTTGTCTTTTTATTTATCATCCTACGCAGGATTATTTGGATCATTCGGTCGTGATCAACGAATAGAACAAGGACTAATGCCTGACTTTATACAAGGACGCCAGTTCTGAGAGTTCTTTCCCGTTCTTTGTTCCGGTTTTATCGAAGATCCGGTAGAATTAATTCTACCTAAGCGTATTTTGACCGGATATAACGACCCGGCACCCTTACCTGCGTCCTGCAATATCCTGAAACAAAGTGTTTTAGTGCCTCACATCCGCCTGTGACCCGTCACGGTTGTGCCGTGGACATTCATTATTTAACCCAATCGTCCAACTATGTCAGGTTTTAGATTAAAACTCAACAGGTTAAGGAATATCCCATATGCGTCCTCTCTTCAGGAGACTCTCCCGTTCGATCATGCCTTCGAGATCGGAATATGTATACGGTGGTGATCATGGTCAAGCCATCTGGTGATCGATGGTCATTAACCATATCGAGAGGGAATTCCATGGCACTTGTGTACAACAGAAGATGAATGGTCCGAGACGAAAAGCAATGGAGACGAAGCGAGGCGATCGAAAAATACTATTCAAACCGTTATCTGCGCTCTACCCCTTCACATCTATTGAATTGACGTAGCTTTGCGGGGACAACTCCGCCTATGCTGTCCCTACCAAATGCCACTTCGGAGCAGCTCGAACAGGCTGTCGCCTTAAACCATGAGGAACTGTTTCGGCAGGAGGCGATCGCCCTGGGTGGAGAGTTCATCCGATCGGAAGGTCTTTTCTATACAACCGGCACGCCGCACAGTGCATCGATGATTGCCTTTCCGGATCTCACATCCGGGAATGCGGGAGCGGAGCTGGATGCGTTGATTTCGTTCTATTTGCGTCATCCCCCCGGCGGGGCGGGATGCTGGTCACTCCATCCTTCCCGGCCTGCCGATCTGGGAGTTCGGCTGCTGGCAAGGGGTTTTCACCCGGGATGGCGGCCCTATTGGATGGCGCTCGAGCTTTCGCAGATCCAGACGGATCACGCGGCCCCAAACGGACTTACGATCGTCCGGGATAATAACCGCCCGCTGACAGCGGTACCGAACCTGCCCTATTCGCGGGTGGTGGTGCCGGGGGAAAGAAACGAAGCCTTTCCGGGACAATGGGTCCGATTCGTCGCTTCGCTCCGCGGAAAAGTGGTGGGTCAGAGCGTCGTGTTCCTGACCACGGGGGAGTTTGGTGTCGCGGGGGTATACCATGTCGGGGTGGTGCCGCGGTCGCGCAACATGGGGATTGGTAAGGCGGTGACGCTGGCGGCCTGTCTTTATGCAAGGGAGCGGGGTTACCGGTACGCCGTATTGAATTCTACCGAGATTGGCAGGCCGACTTACCGGAAGTTGGGTTTCCGATCCGTTGGTGAGGGCTGGACCTGGTGGATGACGATCGAACGGCTGCTTGCCCAGCCTCCGGGACCGGCGGAGGTCCGGCTGGCCGAAGCCGTGGGCCGGGGTGATGAGACAGAACTGGTGGCCCTGGGCCATGAGGCGTATGACCTTAACCGTTTGCTGACAAATGGAATGAGCCTGTTCCAGCTGGCGGTGCACTTTCGGCAGCCGCATGCCGCAGCCTGGCTGGTCGAAGGAGGTTCCGGCTACTACCGTGCTGGACGCCTGGGATCTGGACTGGAAGGACCAGGCACGTCAGCTGTTAGAGCTGGATGGGCAGCAAATACAACAATTATATGGGAATAGAGGAGAAAACCCTTCTTCACGTCGCGGCGGAGCGCAACGATGCGGAGCTGGCTGAGCTTGCCTTGTCGGCGGGCTCCGACCCGCATTGGCGGGACAAGACCTGGAAGGCAACACCACTGGAGTGGGCTAACCATTTTGGCTACACGACGATCGCACAGCTGATCCAGGAACGAAAAAAGGTAAAGTAACCGAACGGAAAGTTTGATGGACGGTTGGGCGTACCTTTGAATATGTCGTACTTTCCCGAACACTAGAACTACTATCACATGAGAACCATGTTTCACCCTTGCTTTTGCCGGATCGCCGGGGGCGTATTAGCGCTCCTGGGCATTTTGTCGGGCGATCCTGCTTTTTCCCAGAACCCCGATACCGCATTATTCGGCAATCTCCGCTGGCGGATGATCGGTCCGCATCGCGGCGGCCGAACCGTCGGGGGCTGCGGAGTACCGCAGCAGCCGAATGTATTTTATGTCGGCGTCAACAACGGCGGGGTCTGGAAGACGACGGATTTTGGCCGGACGTGGGACCCTATATTTGACGATCAGCCCACGGGCTCGATCGGAGATGTCGCGGTTGCGCCGTCCAATCCCGATATCGTCTATGTCGCAAGCGGGGAAGGCATCCAGCGGCCCGACCTTTCGGTAGGTAACGGGGTATACCGGTCTTCGGACGGCGGCAGGACCTGGGTTCATCTCGGGCTGGCGGAAGGACAGCAGATCGGCGGACTGTCGATCGACCCGCACGACCCCGACCGGGTCTTTGCCGCCGTTCTGGGTCATCCATATGGACCCAATCCGGATCGCGGGGTGTTTCGCAGTACAGACGGTGGCAAGCATTGGGAAAAAGTGCTATATAAGGATGAAAATACCGGGGCGGTACAGGTGACCATCGATCCGGTCAATCCCCAGGTCATTTATGCCGATCTCTGGGCCGGGCGTCAGGGTCCGTGGGAGAATGGGGCGTGGAACGGCCCGAATAGCGGACTTTTCAAATCCACAGACGGCGGAACGACCTGGCGGCAGCTCACGCAGGGTCTGCCTGACCCGGGTCAGGGTTTATCCCGGATCGGATTCTGTATTGCGCCTTCCGATCCAACGCGTTTATACGCCACCGTGGCCGCTAATGCATCATACGGCGGTATTTACCGAAGCGACGATGCCGGCGAAACGTGGAAGAAGCTCAACAGTGATCAGCGCTTCTGGGGGAGGGGTGATGACTTTGCGGAGGTCAAAGCCGACCCAAAAAATAAGGATATTGTCTACACCGCCGATGTGGTTGTTTGGAGATCGACGGATGGCGGAGCATCCTGGAATGCGTTCAAGGGGGCGCCCGGCGGAGATGACTATCACCGCATCTGGATCAACCCGGATCACCCGGAGATCCTGCTTATTGCCTGCGATCAGGGCGCCATCGTAACCGTTAACGGCGGTCACAGCTTTTCGTCGTGGTATAATCAGCCCACCGCGCAATTCTATCATGTGAATACGGATAATGCTTTTCCGTACAATGTCTATGGCGGACAGCAGGAGAGTGGATCGATCGGGATCGCGTCGCGGGGGAACGATGGGCAGATCACCTTCCGGGAATGGCACCCGGTGGGCGTGGAAGAATATGGATATGTGGCGCCCGACCCGTTGGATCCGAATATTATTTATGGGGGAAAGGTTACCCGGTATGACAAGCGTACGGGACAGGTTCAGAATATCGCGCCGGAGGCGATCCAGAGCGGCAAGTACCGGTTCCTGCGGACCGCGCCGGTGCTGTTCTCGCCGACAGACCCGCACACCCTTTACTTCGCGGGCAATGTGCTGTTCAAGACCCGGGACGGCGGTCACTCCTGGCAAGTCATCAGTCCGGATCTAAGCCGTGAATCATGGACCGTTCCGTCAAGCGTCGGGATCTATAATACGGAAAGCTTGAAACAAATGCCGCGCCGGGGGGTCATTTATACGGTGGCGCCTTCGCCGGTTGACGGAAATACGATCTGGGCCGGGACCGATGACGGGTTGATCCATGTTACGCACGACGGCGGAGCGACCTGGAAAAAAGTAACGCCGCCCGGTGTTGCCGATTGGGCAAAGGTCTCGCTGATCGATGCCGGTCATGGCGATGTAAACACGGCTTACGCGGCGGTCAACGGGATCAGGCTGGATGACATGCATCCGCATATTTTCCGGACGCATGACGGCGGTGCAACCTGGACGGAGATCGTTGGCGGGTTTGCCGAACGATCCGATCAATGTAATACGGGAGGATCCGCGCCAAAAAGGACTTTTGCTTGCAGGCTCCGAGCGCGCGGTATATATTTCTTCCGACGACGGCGAACACTGGTCGTCATTGCGGCTGAATATGCCCGCCACTTCGATCCGCGACCTGGTCTTCAAGGACGATGATGTTGTTGTCGGAACGCATGGCCGGTCCTTCTGGATCCTGGATGATATCGCCTGTTTGCGGCAGATGGGCCCGCAGACTGCCAAACAGGATGCGGTATTATACAAACCATCGCCTGCCGTCCGGGTGCGTTGGGATACGTGGCCCGACACGCCGATACCGGGGGACGAGCCCGCGGGGCAGAACCCGCCGGATGGGGCCGTAATCGACTATTATCTTAATGAAGCAGCCACCGGTCCGGTATCACTTGACATCCTCGATGCGGCCGGAAAGACGGTGAGACATTATTCGAGCACCGATACCCTTTATACGGTCGGCGACGTGAACATCCCGGCGTATTGGATCCGGCCGCAGCAAATTCTGTCCGCCCAGGCGGGGCCGCACCGGTTCATCTGGGACCTGCATTACCAGCCGCTCAACGTTCCGGTATCTTATCCGATCAGCGCGGTTACAGGGAATACAGCGCCGTCGCCAACTTCTCCCTGGGTATTACCGGGGTTTATACCGTCAGACTGGTAACAAACGGTAAGACCTATACGAAACCATTGACGGTGCGGATGGACCCGCGGGTGACCACCTCAAAGGCGGATTTGCAACGGCAGCATGACCTGGCGCTGCGGGCATACCGGGGCTGGGACAGCGCCCTGCATGGCATACAACGGCGTACAGGGGCTACGGGCGGAAATTGCAAAGGAAATAAGCGGCGGGGGCGATAGCAGCCTGCGATCGCTGGATGGACGGCTCAGCGGCCTGGAAGGCGGCGCCCGCAGGGGACCGAGGGGCAGGGCGGGGGCTGTATCGGGCACCGTGTCCTTCTCACAGCTCCAGGGCCAGTTCGCGGCAATTCTGTCAACGCTGGAGGATGCGGATCTGCCGCCGACTACGCAAGCGGTCGCGGGGCTGGAACTTACGGAGTCAGCGGCGAAGAAGACATGGGCCGAGTGGGTGGAAATACAACGGAACTATAATCAATACGTAAACCATGAGACCTCTACTAACTTTTCTCCTATCGCCGGCCCTGCTCTGCAGGGATGTCGATGGCGCAGAAAAAAGCGGAGTGCCGCCGATCCGGCAGATTCGATCTATTTTTCCGCGCTGAAGTTCCGGCTGGTGGGGCCATTCCGCGGCGGCCGGGCGGATGCTGTCGCCGGCAGTCTAACGGATAGGAATACCTTTTATTTCGGAGCGACAGGTGGGGGCTTGTGGAAAACGATCGATGGAGGAAGCAACTGGAAGAATGTCAGCGACGGATTTTTCGGCGGCGGGGTAGGCGCGGTGGCGGTGGCAGCCGAGCGATGGCGGCATCGTATATGCGGGGCAAGGGGAGAGCACCCTGCGCAACAATGTATCGGAGGATCTGGGCGGAATGTGGCGCAGCGACAACGGCGGCCGGAGCTGGCACAACCTCGGGTTGAAGGACAGCCGGCATATTTCGCGGATCGTCATTCATCCGAGAGACCCCAATATCGTCTGGGTGGGGGCGATGGGTCATCTTTTCGGGCCCAATACGGAACGCGGTGTATACAAAACGACCGATGGCGGAAAAACCTGGCGCCGCGTGCTTGTATGTGAATGACCAGACAGCTTGTTCGGAGATCGTGATGGAGCCGGGGAATCCCGACGGTATTGTATGCGGGGATGTGGCGGGTAAGACCGCACGCCCTACAGCATGGAGAGCGGCGGCGAAGGCAGCGGGCTGTATAAAAGCACCGATGGCGGCGAGACCTGGGTCAATATTTCAGCGCACAAGGGGCTGCCAAAGGGCGTCTGGGGAAATGTCAATATCGCCGTGTCCGCTTCCGATCCCGGATAAGGTATTTGCCATGATCGAAAATGCCGCCGGCGGTCTTTATCTCAGCAAGGACAGAGGAGATACCTGGACCAAGCTCAATGGCGATAACGATATCAAGCAGCGCGCCTGGTATTTCAACCGGGTGTATGTGGACCCGAAGAATGACAATATCGTTTATTGTTTGAATGTCGAGCTGGAGCGGAGCCTGGATGGCGGGAAAACCTTTTCGGTCCTGCCTTCGCCCCACGGTGACCATCACGATCTGTGGATCGATCCGGCGGACGGGCATCGGCTGATCCTGGCGGATGACGGCGGCGCGCAGGTCAGTTTCGACGGCGGAATGGACTGGAGCACGGTGGAAAATCAGCCTACGGCGCAGATCTACCGGGTGTCAACGGACAGCGCCTTTCCGTATCATATCCTGGGCGCGCAGCAGGACAACAGCAGCCGTGCGGATCAAAAGCCGGACGTCGGGAGCCGGGGATCACCTCGAGGGATTGGGAGCCGACGGCGGGGTTCGAGGCCGGCTACATCGTCGCCGACCCGTTGAATCCGGACATCGTATACGGCGGCAACTACAACGGCTATCTGGGCCGGTTAAACCACCGGACCGGCGAGAACCGCGCGATCGATGTCTGGCCGGACAACCCGATGGGGTCGGGCGACGACTCGCTGAAGTATCGGTTCCAGTGGAACTATCCGATCTTCTTTTCTCCGAATAACCCGCACCGGTTGTATGCGGCGGGGAACTGCCTGTTTGCGACGGACAATGAAGGAGCAAAGCTGGACGGCGATCAGTCCCGATCTGACGACCAATGACAAATCAAAGCAGGGGCCAAGCGGCGGTCCGATCACCAAAGACAATTCGTCGGCGGAATACTATTGTACCATTTATACCGCGACCGAGTCGCCCCTGGAAAACGGTTTGTTATGGACCGGGCAGCGATGACGGGCTGGTCCATGTTTCCAGGGACAGCGGAGCACATTGGGAGAATGTGACGCCGCCGGCCGCGGGTAAATGGACCTTGTGGAATTGCATCGAGCCCGATCCGTTCAAAAAAGGTGCCGCCTATATTGTCGGGACCCGGTTCCGGCTGGACGACTATACGCCGTATATCTTCAAGACGGAGGACTATGGAAAAACCTGGAAGCTGATCACCGGCGGGATCGATCCGATGCATTTTGCGCGGGTGGTGCGGGCGGACAGGAAGCGGCCCGGGCCTGCTGTATGCGGGTACGGAATATGGAATGTATGTCAGCTTTGACGACGGCGCTCACTGGAGGCCGATGCAGCTCAACCTGCCTGTTGTTCCGGTGACTGATCTGACGATCAAGGACAATGGGCTGGTTGTTGCGACACAGGGCCGAGCATTCTGGGTGCTGGATGATCTCGAGCCTGCTTCAGCAATTGAATCCGGATTCGCTGCGGCCAATCTGCATGTATTTTCTGTGCCCGATGCGTGGCGGTTTGGTGGGGGTGGTGGCCGGCGAATCCGGGACCGGACGATTGCCAATGCCGGGCAGAATCCGCCTTCGGGCGTGGTGATTCACTATTGGTTGAATGATGCGCCGGATTCGCCCAGAGTTTCCATCACTGTTTTTGACAAACAGCATTTGCCGATCCGGACGTTCAGTACCCGGTCGAAAGATGCCGATACAAAGCTGGAATGCCATTCCGGCATCAATACCTTTGTCTGGGATATGCTGTATGCCCCAGCGGTCAAAGTGCCCGGTATGCTGTTATGGACCGGGGGAGCAGGCACGCCGATGGCGGCGCCCGGCCGGTATACGGCGAGGATCCGTTATGATAAGGATTCGGTGGATGTGCCGTTTGTAATCCGCGCCGATCCCAATTTTAAGCTGACGGAAGCGGATTATGATGCGCAGGTGGGGTTTCTGCTCCAGGTATCCGCGACAAATACAATGCCGTGCAGCAGGCCATTCTGCAGGTCCGGAGCATCCGTGAGCAGCTTCAGGCGTTGAACGGGCGGCTGGATAGTTCGGCGGCGACGGTCCGGAAGTTATCGGACAGCATCGTCCATCAGTTGACATCCGTCGAAGAAGGCCTGTATCAGACCAAATCAAAAAGCGGAGAGGATATGCTGAATTTTCCGATCCGGATCAACGATAAGCTCTCCGGGCTGTATGGAATTGCGGCGGGACGGCAATGCGGTTCCCAGCAGGCAGGCGAGAGAGGTTTTTGCCGAGTTAAGTGCGAAGGCCGATGTGCAGCTCGACCGGCTCAGGGCAATCATCCGCGATCAGCTTTCGGCGTTGAATAAAATGATCTATGAACGGCAGGTGCCTGTTATTAGTACAAAAGTTGAAGAGGAAGGGGGCAACTGATGGAATCCGATTGGCTGGATCTTTCGTCTACGCTGGGGCTCATTGCCACGGCTGTGCTGAGCTTCAATATCTTGCTGGGAATATTGCTCAGCACCGGATACCGGCGCTCACCGCTGTGGAAGCGGATGCCGGTCCTGGTAAAGAAAATCAGCGTAGATGATCTCCATAACTGGACCGCTTATGTCGCGTTCGTGCTGGCGCGGCGCATCCCGTCGTGCTGCTGGCGGACAAGTCGCTGAAATATCGCGTTTCGGATATCGTCCTGCCGGTGTCGGCGCCGCATCAGCCGCTGTGGACGATGATGGGCGCTCTGGCGCTCTATGCGGTCATTGTCGTGATCATCACGACACAGAAGCTGGTAAAGCGCGGCTGGGTTTTCGGGCCTGGAAGAATATTCATTTGATCTCTTATGGCACGGCTTTGCTATTTGTGATCCATGGTATTGTTATGGATCCTGAACTCAAGGACCGGCCGGTGGATTGGCTGGATGGAGAAAAGTTAGTTTCGGAGATCTGTGCCGTCGTGCTGGTGGCGGCCACGATCGTCCGGTGGCGGCATTATCGTGAAATATCGTCAATGAGAAAAACGGGCATCATATCGATCCTGGCGATCCTGTTTTATACCCAGCTGGGATATTACGGCCAGTTCGTCATTCAGCAATGGATGTTGAAGGAGGCGGCGCGGGAAACATGGATCGCTGCGCTGCCGGACCGCTGTTTTTTCCGTGTCCGGCTGGTCGAGGTCAATACCGCCGGACATTGGGAAGAAGAAGGGAAAGAATGCTGGTACAATAATCATTTGTATGACGTGATCCGTCAGAAGGAAGAATACGGCGTCGGTCTGGCTGTACTGCATGGATGATGAGCGGGAAGCAAAGCTGATCAGGCAGTCGGGCGAGATGACCCATGCCAATTATGACCACCCGAATAAGAAAGCCAATCATTCCCTTTCTCTTCGGATCGGGGAATGGCTGGCGGAGACGATATCGGTAAGGGTGGCCAGGCCGCTGCTTCCCGTTGAGCATCATTATGGTTACCGCCACTCCTTCCTTTCCCTGGGTTATTCCGAAATTGTCGTTCCTCCACCCAAAGCATAGGGTTTCCCATTTTTCAGCCGCGGCCATCCGCGGCACGTGCTTCGGTACATGAAGGGGCTCTTCGTCTTGACCCCCCTGCTTTTCATTACCAAAACTTTTTTCATGTTCAAATCAATTTGTATACTACTCTATCATTTTCGGTCGTTCGGCCTGCCGGTCTTCATGCCCAAAACGTTCTCAGCGGCAAAATAACGGATGTCGTCAGCGGATCTCCATTGGTTGGCGCATCCGTTTATATTCCCGATCTTAAATTGGGCGCCGTTTCGGGTCGGGATGGGATTTATCTCATCAGGGATCTGCCTTCCGGCGCTATATGTTGTTTCCGTCAGTATGATCGGGTACGCGCGGCAAGTGGAGGAAGTGGCTGTAAAAGGAACGATCAGCAGGAACTACAGCTTAAGCCCTTCTTCAACCGCCCTGAAAGATGTGATTGTTACCGGCGTTCCTGCTGCAACGGATCAAGCAAAATACTCCTTATGCCATCAGTTCGATGAGCTATAGCCAATTATTGGAAAACACCTCTACCAACGTGATCGATGCCATCGCAAAGGAACCCGGCGTATCAGCCATGACGGATGGCCAAAGCATTTCAAAGCCCGTCATCCGCGGCCTGGGATACAACAGGGTGCTGACGATCAACGACGGGGTGGAACAGGTCGATCAGGCCTGGTTTGACGAATTCGGGATCGAAGCGGACCCCGATGCGGTGCATAAGTATGAGATCTTAAAAGGGCCTGCGTCGCTGGCTTATGGTTCCGACGCCATTGCCGGCGTCGTCAACCTCATCCCCGCAGATCCGCTGCCGGAGGGCCAGACAAAGGGAGATATCCTGGTCAATTACCAGACCAATAACGGGCTGATCAATATTATGGGACATATCGCCGGCACAAAGAACGGCATATCCTGGAGCGCCCGGATCGACAATACCATGGCGCACTCCTACCAGGACCCCTATGATGGATATGCGTTAAATACCCAATTCAGCAATTTCAATACGGACGCTACTTTGGGCATTCACCGCCGATGGGGCTATACCCAGCTTCACGTCAGTTATTTCGATATGGCAACAGGGATCGTCGATGGGACCAGGGATTCCGCCACGGGAATTATGGAGCGGCAGGTGGCCTATCCGGATCTTAACGGCGGAGCAGCCACGCTATGAGATCCCTACCCACCAGGAACAGACCTCTTACACTCCCTTTGTCATCAACCAACGGATCCGGCATACAAAAGTCGTCTGGGATAACAGTTTTGCCGTCGGCGCGGGTCATATCAACGCTATTTTCTCCCTGCAAAAGAACCAACGCCAGGAGACCAACGATCCGACCATCCCGAACACTCCGGATATTTATTATTATTCAAAGGGCGTGACATATGACGTCCGGTATGTATCCCCGCAGATTGGCGGGTTCAATATATCCGCCGGGGCCAATGGCGTCTATCAGTCATCCCAGAGCCTGGGGACGCTGTTGCTTATTCCCAACTATAACTTTTTTGAGATCGGCGGCTTTGCGATCGCCAATCAGAAAATAGGCAAGCTGAATTTAAGCGGGGGCATCCGGTATGATACCAGGACCTTCAATGGCCTGGACCATTGGGTGGATTCAACCACCCAGGCGCCGGCCGCTCCCGATGCGCCCGAATGCCTTCCATGAATTCCAGGGATTTACTTCCCGGTTTAACGGGATGTCATTCAGCTTCGGAGGCACATACGCCTTTACAAAGACATATATACGCCAAAGCAAATATTGCAAGAGGCTGGCGAGCGCCAAACGTGGCGGAATGTGCCGCCAATGGGGTTCATGACGGTACAGTAGTGTACGAGATCGGGGATCCGACCCTCAAGCCCGAGACCAGTCTGGAGGAGGATATCGCGTTCGGCGTCAATTCAAAGGATGTAGACCTGGAACTGGACCTGTTCAACAACAACATCCACGACTTTATCTATGCCCAGAGGGCTTCTAAGCGTATTTGGCGGCGATTCCATCAATAATTCCCTCAATGCGGCGGGTCTCGGCGCTGCTCCCGTCTATAAATATGCGCAGACCAGGGCGCAGCTGTATGGCGGGGAATTGGTATTCAATGTACACCCGGCGGAACTGCCCTGGATCGAACTGAATTCCACGCTAAGTGTGTTTACTGGCGGCCTGACAGGGGTGACCGATTCCACCAAGTATCTTCCTTTTGTTCCACCCACGCGGATCACCGCCGATCTGAAATTCCCGATTAAGAAGGTGGGTCAATCCATGCGCAATGCCTATCTGAAGGCCGGCTTGCTGGACTGCTTTGAACAAAAAGATATTTATGCACAATACGCTATTTACAATGGATTGAATACGGCCCTGACGCCCTTTGAATACCAGGCAAGTACCACCGCTACAAAGGGATATGTGTTGTTTAGCGTCGGAGCCGGCGGGGATATCGTTTCCCAAGGCCGTACCACCTGCAGCATCTATATTATCTGCTACCAACCTGTTCAATACCCCGTATATGGACTATATGAGCCGGTTCAAATATTATCCGGTCAACTATACAACCGACCGGGTGGGGGTCTTCAATATGGGCAGGAACCTCAGTCTGAAGGTAGTCGTGCCGCTGGATTTCAGTAATTGAGGAATTCCCAGGCGCTGTTATAGGCGTTGTGGCGTTCCGCGTACTCGATAAAGCCGGCGTAGAACGGGGTTTGGGCCAACGTCGCGCTATCGCCGATCACGATGAGTTTCCGGCGGGCCCTGGTCATGGCGACGTTCATCCGCCGGATCTCGGAGAGGAATCCGATACGGCTGTCGGGATTGCTGCGGGTCATGCCGATATAGATGATATCCCGTTCCTGGCCCTGAAAGCTGTCGATCGTATTGACGGTGATCTTCTGGGCCACGCGCCGGAGCTCGGGGGAATTCGGCAGCAAGTCCTGCAACAACTGCACCTGCAGCCGGTAGGGCGAGATGATACCAAGCGTTGGGAGGCTCCCGACGGAATAGCGACTTTCGAGTTCAGGCACGAGCCGGGCGACATGCCGGAGCAGGAAGGCAGCCTCTTCGGGGTTGCAAAGACCGGCGTCATTCCTTTGCTCTTCATAACCGCAGCCGGCGGTATCGATGAAGGAGAGTGCGTTGTCGTCTTCGAACAGGCGCCGGTCCGCGACGGAAGGATGTGCCTTCAGGCGGCCTTCGTAGAACGTGTGGGAGGAATAGCCCATGATCAGCCGGTGCATCCGGTATTGCTCTTCGAGAAGTGCAACGGCTTGGGGGTGAAAGCGGATATTCTTTTCCAGGAGGGTTGCGTTGAGACCGGTTTGGGCCGCCAGAGAAGATTTGACGGTCGGGGGCAGCTGGCAGTGGTCGCCCGCCAGCACCAACCGTCGGGTTTTGAGAACCGGTATCCAGGTGGCCGGTTCCAGCGCCTGGCCGGCCTCATCGATCAATACCGTACTATACTCCCGGTCCCGGATAACCGCCTGATTGGCGCCCACGAGGGTGGCGGTTATCACCTGCGCCCGCGAAAGTAGATCCGACAGGATATCGCCTTCGACCCGGTCTGCATCCTTCATCAGGTTGCGTGCTTCGTCAAATAGCGCTTTGCGCTGTTCTCGTTCCGCGGGACCAAAATTCCGTTTGTATTTATGGGCCATGTCCCGGAATTCGGCGGCCCTGCGCTTCAGCTTTTTTATTTCGCGGGCACCGGGGTGTTCCGCGATCCGGCTGTCCAGCGTAAGCGCCTGCTGGCCTTCGGAGACCCGGGCCGGGTTGCCGATGCGGAGGACATGGAGACCGAGGTCGGATAGTTTCTCGGTGAGCAGGTCTACCGCGGCGTTGCTCGGTGCGGTGACGAGCAATTGACCACCGTCGCGCCGGAGGAGCGCGAGGATAGCCTGCACCAGCGTGCTGGTCTTTCCGGTGCCCGGCGGCCCATGAATGATGGCCAGATCTTCCGCGCGCATGATCATTTCGATGGCGGCGTGTTGGGAAGGGTTGAGGGGCGAATCGGGTGTTTCCCGGGAGACAGTTGGTCCGGTATCGAACGAAGGTTGTTGCTGCCCGGTTAGGATACGGATGAGGCGGCCTTCGTCCGGACGGTCTTGCAGCGCTTCGGCTTTACGGAGGGCGCCAAACATCTCCGAATAGCTGTTGTCGTCAAAAAGCAGGTCGATCCCTAATTTACCTTCACGTGCCCATTCAGGGAGTTCGTCGGTTGGGAGGACGATCCGGAGCCGGTGACCGCCAACAAAACTGATCGTACCTTCAATGCGGTCAGTCTCGGCGTCGTGGTTGGAAAAGAAAACGGCCCGCGACCCGGCTCGCAGTTGGTGGGTGATATCGAGATGGGTAGTCCTTTCGAGCTCCACATTCAGGTAGTCGCCGCGGGTCAGTTCGGTGTCACGGATCGCGACGGGATACCACGCGAGACCATCGGCCCGGCGCTCGGAGAGGGTGGAGGATTGTGCGAGTTCCTGATAGGATCTTCGGTCTTCGTCGCGCTCGATCTTCAGCAGGTCGGTAAGCTTCCTGAAATAATCCATGATGCAAAGATAGGCGCGGGGTGGGAGGGAATGGATTTTTCAGTAATTTTCAGCCGGTAAATATCCTCTCGATGAAATGTTGTGCGGTCCTTATTCCTGTGCTGTTTGCCTGTTGTTACCCGACCCTTTCCGGCGCCCAGGATCCCTCTGACCCCTACATGACGGACGTCACGCCCGCAACATTTGCCGCTTCGGTTTATTCGATCGACAGCTCGGCTGCTGCGGTTATCCTATTCGATGTGGGCGTGGTCAGCTTCGACCCCGGCGCGAACAACGGCTTCTCATTTAGTTATATTTTGGAAAAGCATACGCGGATCCGGCTTTTGCGGAAGAGCGCGTTCAACTTGTCAACCCTGGTCCTGTATGCCTATCGGAAAGGGCCGGCTAATCCGCGTGTGGATGGTTTCAAGGGGGAAACCTACAACCTGGAAGACGGAAAGCTGGTGACGACCCGGGTGGATAAAAGCGATATATTCAAGGATCAGACAGGGGACGTGAACCTGGAACGGGTCGCCTTCCCAAACGTAAAGGAAGGAAGCGTCATCGAGTACAGTTATCGGGTCACCTATCCCGGATTTCAATACGTACCGCCATGGGCCTTCCAGGGGTCCTACCCGGAATTGTGGAGTGAGTACGACATCACCGTTCCCACCCTGTATGATTATGCGGTGCGGCAGCAGGGGTACCAGAAATATGTGGTGGACAGCGTCATCTATGCAGACGCGACCTTTGCGATCAACCTTGCCGGCTATTTCGGGACCTGGACCGGGCGGACGATCCGGCGGATATGGGCGCTGCGGGATGTGCCGGCGCTGGAAAGGGCAGAACCCTATACGACCACGCTCAGGAATCATATCAGCAAGATCGACTTTCAACTATCGGCCGTACATGCGAATGGCTATGACCGGACTTATCGGACGACCTGGAACGAACTGACGGATGAACTGCTGAAGCGGGATAATTTTGGGGCGCACTTAAACGACCGCAACCGGTGGCTGGATAATGACCTCCAAACGATCACCGCGGGTGCAACCGGTCCGCGGCAGCGCCTGCAAAAAACCTTCGTCTATGTCCGTGACCACTTCGACTGCTCAAATATTGAAGCAATCTATATGTCACAGTCGCTGAAGAAGGTATGGGAAGAGAAGAAGGGAACCGTGGCCGATATCAATCTGCTGCTGACGGCCCTATGCCGTCATGAGGGCCTGGATGCTTCGCCGGTGATCTTGAGTTCGCGCCAGAATGGGTATGCGGTTGAGGACTATCCGCTGCTCAGCGACTATAACTATGTCATTCTGCGGGTGCGGATCGGTGACAGCGCCTGGCTGCTGGATGCATCCAAACCGTACGTCGGGTTCGGCCGGCTTCCGGAGCTCTGCTACAATGGTTGGGCCCGCGCCATTGACAGTAGTTTTGCGGCGATACCGTTGTTCCCTGATTCTGTAACGGAGGCGCGGTGGACGATGGTTGAGCTCCACAATACCGATAGTGGTTTTACCGGCACCTATCACCGGCTGAACGGGATGTTCGAGTCAATGAATGAGCGGAACCGGCTGCGCAAGGAATCGGCGGACGATTTCTTTGCCTCCCTCCGCAAAACGATGGCGGACTACAAGCAAATGGATGCCTATGGATTCGATTCGCTGAATATTCCGGAGGCGCAGCTGGGCTGGCATTACCGGATGCGATACAATTTCACCCAGGGAACGATCTATTTCAACCCGATCTTTCACGAGCGGTTCAACACCAACCCATTCAACACCCAAATCCGGCATTACCCGGTAGAGATGCCATTCTGTATCGACAATCACTACGTCCTCAACATGGATATTCCACAGGGATACCGGGTGGAACAGCTGCCAAAGTCGCAGCGAATCAAGCTTGAAGACAGCAGCGGGGTCTTCGAATATCTTATTTCCGCGGATAGCGGCGTTATTCATTTCCGGTCTCAGCTGAAAATCCGGAAGACCGGGTATGACCTGGACGAATATCCCGGCATCCGCGATTTCTTTTCCCTGATCGTTGCAAAGGAGAAAGAGCCCATTGTCCTTAAAAAGATCAATCCATGAATTTCACATCCATCGGGGCCGGCGTCGCACTAACCCTGAGGTGTTTATCGGCATTTGGTCAGGACCCGATGGTCGCGGCGATCCCCGATTCGCTTCGGCTGGGCGCCAGCGTGGTCGTTCGGGCAGATCAAACTGAAATCGACATCGAATCGCCGCGAAAAGCGAAGATCCGGCGGCGGGTAGTCTATACTATCCTGAATGCTAACGGTGACAACTACGCTACGATCCAAACCTACTATGACAAGTTCCACGACCTGATTCATCTCACGGGGACCCTTTATGATGGCGGAGGCAAAGAAATCAGGCAGATCCATAAAAATGACATGGAGGACTGGAGTACGGCGGGGTCGGGAATTCTGATGACCGACTCCCGCGTGAAGCTGTATCACTTTTCCAGTCGGAGCTATCCATATTCGGTGGGCTTCGAAGAAGAGATCGAACAGTCGGGGTTGTTCGTCTTGCCGCAATGGCAGCCGCAAGCCTCGCCGTCGATGGCGGTGGAGAGTAGCCGTCTGGTGGTCAGGATACCGGCAGGTTTTCCGCTGCGGTACAAACGGTATGGTGATATCCGGGAAGAAAATGAGGGTGGGACGGTTTATACCTGGGAGATACATGACCGGCCGGCGGTGAAGCAGGAGCCGCTCGCTCCCGCCTGGTCGAAGAAAGAACCGGGAGTGCTGCTGGCGTCGGGAGAATTCGAAGAGGGCGGCTACCGCGGGCGGCTGGATTCATGGGCGGATATGGGCAGATTTGTGGAAAACCTCTACCGCGGAAGGGACGTTCTTCCGGATGAAGCGAAGCGCAAGGTCCATGCGATGACCGATGGTCTAACCGATGACCGGAAAAAGATCGATATCCTGTATAACTGGCTGCAACAGGATACCCATTATGTAGCGATCGAGCTGGGGATAGGCGGGTGGCAGCCATTTGACGCGAAGGAGGTGTACAGCAGGAAATATGGGGACTGCAAGGCGCTGTCGAACTATATGGTCGCGTTGTTGAAGGAGGCGCGCATCCCGGCCTGGAATGTGTTGATCCGGTCGGGCGATCCGGCGCCGCCGATGGATACCGGATTCGTCTGCAGCCAGTTCAATCATGCGATCGTTGTCGCTTTAGCGAAGAATGACTCGGTCTGGCTGGAGTGCACCAGTCCTTATCTGGCGGTGGGGTATCTGGGCAGTTTTACAGCGGACCGCCAGGCGCTTTTGTTTGATGAAAATGGCGGTCATATTGTACACACTCCGGTATATGGCGCAAAAGAGAACCGGCTCGTTCGTATATTGCAAGGCAATATCGATTCGGGTGGGAACTTGCAAGCCACGCTGCGGACCACCTATTCCGGCCTGGAGCAGGATGGGCTGGAATCGGAAATAGATCGGCTGTCGAAAAAGGAAATGCTTGAACAGCGGCAGCAGACGCTTGGGTTGCCCGACTGTACGATCGATGACCTGAATTATCAGGCGACGCGTGCAGCTGTTCCGGTGATCAGGGAGACGATACAACTGACGGCAGCGGCGTATTCGACGCGTTACCGGCGGCCGCATTTTTTTTAGCCCGGCGCCATTTCTGAAGCGGTCCGAAAGCTCAGCGAGCCGGAGTCTGCGCTCGGCCGGTGTAGAGCTGACGAAGTCCTTCGAGGAAACGGATTCCCTCTTTCTACGGATCCCGGCCGGTTATGTTCCGGAGGGAAAATTGCCTTCCGCCAGCTATTCGGCGGAGTTCGGAAGTTATCGGATCGGGGGGAAATGAGGGGCGATACGATGGTTTTGATTTGCCGGTTCCGGCAGTACAAGGGAACCTATCCGGCAGAGAGCTGGGCGAAACTGGCGCATTTTTTTGACCTGATCCATCGGGAAGCGAACCGTCAATTGGTGTTCATCCGGGCGGCGAAACCGACTTAATTGCGGTATCTTTACGAGCACATTAACGGGTGGAACCCGGATAACCTATGCGGATCGCTGTTGCTCAAACCAGGCCATTCAAGGGGGATATTCTGCGAAATATCGAAACGCATCTCCGGTTCATCGAGCTGGCCGGCAGCGTGCGGGCAGACATGATCATATTCCCTGAGCTTTCCATAACGGGTTATGAACCGGAGTTGGCGGCGGGATTGGCGACTTCGGTGGAAGACATCCGGCTGGATATTTTCGAGACGCTTAGCGAACGGTATTCGATGACGATCGGCGTGGGAATACCCACGGTCGATGGGGCCGGGGTGCGGATAACGGAGGTGGTCTTTCAGCCGGGGCAGCCTCGGCAAGACCTACTCCAAGCAGTATTTACACGCGGATGAGGAGCCCTATTTTGTCTGCGGGACAGCGGCGGGTTTCCTGGGTAGCGGCAAGATCGCGCTGGCGATCTGCTATGAGCTGTCCGTTCCGGCGCATTCAGAGCTGGCGGGTCGGCACGGGGCGGAAATCTACCTGGTAAGCGTGGCCAAAACAAAGGCCGGAATGGAGCGGGCGGCAGAGACGTTGGCCGGGATCGCAAAGCGGTATTCGATGACGGTGCTCGTCTCGAATTGTGTGGGCCATTGTGATAATTTTGATTGCGGCGGCGGGTCGGCGGCATGGAACAGGGAAGGGGTGAAGCTGGCTGAGCTGGATGGGGCAGAAGAAGGGATACTGATGCTGGACACCGGGACAGGGGAGGTGATCATTAAACAAGAATATAGTCCCTACTTGCATGCAGGTAAATAAAAATACAGCCCGGCATTATGTCTGGGGCGGCAATTGCGACGGCTGGCAGTTGGTCGATACGGATTCCCTTAGCGTGATCGAGGAGCGCATTCCCCCCGGTGGAGGCGAGGTGTTGCATTATCATGAGCGTGCGCAGCAGCTCTTTTATATCGTGGGCGGGGTTGCGACATTCGAGGCCGATGGCGTTCCTGCGACGGTAAGGGCCGGCGAAGGATATCATGTGCTGCCCGGGATGCGGCACCGGATCCGGAACCTGGGGACGGAAGACCTGCGTTTCCTCGTAGTCTCCCAGCCGAGGTCGCACGGCGATCGGGTGAATGTTTAGGATGGGCCGGCAGGCGGGGCACGGCACTAAACAAGTTTCTCCATGACCGGCTTGTATTCCCCTTTACGGGCCAGCGAATCCAGGAGCATCCTTTCGTACAAAATGTGCTGCGCCCCCTGGATATTCTCTTCTTTTCCTTTCCAATAATGAAGTTCGGGGTCCTGGATCGCGCGCGAGAACGAAAAGGTCAGCGCCCAGGGGAGGATGTCGCCGTATAGGACGTGCATCGCGTTTAGATGTTCGGTGGCTGTTTCAGGAGATTGGCCACCGGAGAGAAAGGCGATTCCGGGGACGGTTCTCGGAACGGTACTGAGGAGGCAGGTCACGGTTGCCTTCGCCACGGCTTCGGCACTTACCTGCCGGGGTGGATTCGTTTCCGGGGACACCATATTTGGTTTGAGGATGAGGCCGCGAAGGTCGACACGCTGGTCATTTAGCTCGATGAAAAGCTGCGTCAGAACATTTTGGGTGACGGCGAAGCAGAGATCGATGTCATGGCGGCCATCCATCAGGACTTCCGGTTCAACGATCGGGACAAGCCCTGCTTCCTGGCAAAGGGCAGCGTAGCGGGCCAATGCATGCGTATTGGCACGGATGCAGCCCATGCTGGGGATATCCGGGCCGATGGTAATGACGGCCCGCCATTTGGCGAAGCGGAGCCGCATGTCATGATAGGCGGTCAGACGTTCGCGAAGGTGATCAAGACCAAGGGTGATCTTTTCTCCGGGGAAACCGGCCAAATCGGCGGTGCCTTCGTCGACTTTGATTCCCGGGATAACGCCCGCGTGCTCCAAAACGGTGATAAAGGGGACGCCGGTCTTTGTTGACTGGTGGGTGGTCTCATCAAACAGAATCGCGCCGCTTAGGCATTGACCGATTCCGGGCGTCGTTACGATGAGTTCGCGATAGGCCTGGCGGTTCGCTTCGGTGTTGGGGATGCCTTCCTTTTCGAAGCGGTGGCCGATCGTGGGCATGCTTTCGTCCATCGCCAACAACCCCTTTCCTTCGGCCATGAGTGCGTTTGCAGTTTCAATAAGTTCCTGGGTGTTCATAAAAGATCGTTGAGGTACCAAAGGTAAAAAAATCGCCCCGCGTAAGCGGGGCGTCAAAAATCTTTTTTGTCAGGGTCTCACTACTTGTAAGTCTTTCAGGATTGGATTCGGGTTTTTCGGATCTGGATCTTTATTAAAGGTTTTTCGTGGATCGGCGGTCTTTTCGAGGGATTTGGATTGATCTGGTTGGTTTTCAAAGGTCAGTGGATCTCTTTCGTTGCTGATACAAAGATGATAAAAAGTACTTCCGTGGGGAAACTTATTCGACCGGTATCTGATTTTACCCGACGAACGAAGGTTTTACCCGACGAGCGGAAAAATCATGTATTTTACTGATATGGATTCCCCGGGAGAAATGCCCTTCCATCTTGCCGTTTCAGTATGCTAACTTATTGTAAAACAATGATTTGATATGAACATGGAGGAATTACGCGAATATTGTCTTCGAAAGCCGGGAGCAGAGGAAAGCTTTCCGTTTGGAGAAGAAACGCTGGTCTTTAAGGTTGGCGGGAAGGTATTTCTGATCGCGTCTCTGACTGAAGGGAATCAATTCAATGTGAAGTGCGATCCGGAGCGGGCGATCGAGCTGCGGGAGCGGTATGAGGAGGTTCAGCCGGGTTATCATATGAACAAGCGGCATTGGAATACCGTGCGAATGGATGGGGCCTTGAAGGCAAAGGCGATCCGGGAAATGATCGATCACTCCTATGAGATAATTGTGGCAGGGTTGCCCAAAAAGGTGAGGGAGAAATTGGTCGTCAGCTGAATTCGATCTCGTCGAGGTGGTCTGTGTTGTAGGCTTCTCCGGCAAGCGGGATCATATCCCTGGCGTGCCCTTTGACGATGTATTTTCTCAGAAAGTCCTTTTTGGAGTCCCTGTACCAGGCGACCATTTTTAGTTTGCGCAGGGTGTAAATATAGACCCAGGCAAGGTCCAGTTGGGCGGGGAGAAAACCACATCGGGCGCTGCCGGGATAGAGGTGATGGTTGTTATGCCATTCGCCGGCCAATAACCCCGGTCTTGACTGGTTGATCGAAAGGTTCCTGCGGTCGAAATCGATACCGTCGCGGTGTTTAACGTCTCCGCCGCCGTGGCCGGTATAATTAAATGCCCGGATCAGGGCAAACCAAAGCATGGCAGCACTGAAGATCGCGCAGGCCAGGCCTGGGCCGCCGATGAGGTAGAAGACCGTGAACCAAAAGCTCCAATTGAGCACCCAAACGGCGATCGTGTAAATAGGGGAGGCGACGGACCCCCATTTTTGATATTGCCGGTAGGAATTCAGTTTTACCCCGGTATGTTTCATGAAATGAACGGCTTTGTTATAGGCCGGTTCGGTTAAGTTGAGGGAAACCCGTTGGTGGTTGAATTCTGCCAGCATGCAGTACCAAAAACCCGCCTGGGCGTTGTATGGGTCGCCGGGTTCATCCGATTTGGAATGGTGGACATGGTGGGAAACGACGTAAATCTCTTCGGGGACGGTTTTTATGACAAGGTTTTGAGTAATAATGCGCCACAGCGGATGGCTAAAACCGTAAGATTTATGGGTACAATACCGGTGAAGCCAGATGGTGCCGTGGGTACCCATGATGACCATGCTATATATAACGATAGCGATCACGAAATACCAGGAAAAGTACTTGGAGAGAAAAAGGACAAAGAACGGGAGCATCGCGATCAGCATAAGAAAGCTGACGAAGGAGATCCAGTTCCGGCGACTTTTGAAGATATTCATCCGGGAAAAGGCCTCCGACCAGAGTTGTTTTGCGGGTAGGAACGATCAGGGCGCCAGCGTTGTCTTTCCAGCCATAAGAAGGGGTGTAGAGGAGGTCATCAATAAACGTGTTCTTGGCCATTAAGGGATAACATTTAGACGCCTGGGGTAAATCAGGCGTTACAAATAACTTGGGTTTTAGCGTATTTAAGGATTGGGGTTTATGGACTCAAGGCTTTGTAATACGGTGAAGATAGGGTTATTATTGCTTGCGGCGTGTTAAGAATCTAAAACCTGTTAATCATGTAAATAAAAGGAGGGGATATGGAAATACCCCCCCCGTCTAACGATTAATGTTCCTCACTTAGTCCGGTCTTCGTAAATGCCGATCATCAGGAGCCATGCTCCCGAAATGAGAAAAGCGAATAAAACAATCATGGCCACTGCTGCGATGTAAAACGCGGAGCCATATCCGAGAATAAGAAAAATTGCACTTATAACTTCGGCGAAATAACATACAGTGCCGCCGGCAAGTCGCGGTATATTCAATCCGATCGAACTCATACCCGACCGTATCGCTATGACATAGCCTCTGATGAAGATGACTGTTGCGATGAGCCAAAGGGCGAGCCACTCTACACCGAGCAATTCAGGGTTTTGATTTCCGATAAGCGCAAAACCGCTGGCCATGAAAATCGCGGTAAAACCGGACAGCATGTTAATTGCCCGATTCTTATGAGTAGTGTTTTGGATAATGATCTCGTGCTTGATCGACATCGCGACGAAAATCAGACCCGCAAGCGCTGCCGCGCCGCTGCCCACCATCACAAAAAAGTTATCCCATTGCTCTGGCATGAAAATTTTATTTGCTGGTGACCAGGCTGGCGAAATAGTCGTCCAGGTTCTTCATTCCGGCGGCAAGGCCTTCCTTAAACCCGAGCGAGACCAGCATTTCAAGTGTAGCCATGTCTTCGAATTTTTTTTCGATGTAAACGGTGGTCGTCTCGGGCCCCGGCTTGAAAGAGTTCTTAACCAGGGAAAAGCTGTTACCTTGCTGTATCCCGTTTTCATCGGCAAAACAATTCCTGGTCGAGAAATCGGTTTTGGGGTGGATTTCGATAAAATCGACCAAACTATAGCGGGAGGGATTTTCATTTTCCGGGGAGACCATGGTGTACAGCCAGCGGCCGCCTTCCCGGAATTCCATCTCCTTTGTGCGGACTTTAAACGGTTTTGGAGCAGTCCACTGGTCCAGGATTTCGGACTTTGTAAAGGCGTCCCAGACGAGATCGAGGTCCGCGGCAAATTCACGGGTGACGTAAATGGTATTCGTCGTTTTGTCGACGGTGAAATCAAACAGCAGGTTCATTTTTTCTTATTTTTTATGGTGAACAATACTTGATCGAGTTGTTGGAATCGTTCTTCCACGATCTTCCGGAACTGGTCGAGCCAGATATCGACTTCCTTCATTTTATCGATTTTTAGCTCATAGAAGATTTCCCTGCCTTCCTGTTTTTGAGCCAGGAGGTCGCATTCGGACAAGATGCGCAAGTGTTTGGATATGGACTGGCGGGTGATGTCGAAATGCTCCGCTATGGCATTAGGGGTCATTGCATGCACAGCAATGAGGACGAGGATGGCTCGTCGGGTGGGGTCTGCTATGGCTTGAAAAATATCGCGTCTCATAATTGGTAAATGTCGCAGCTTAGATATGGGAGATATGAAGCCGTTCGGCTGCAAATATACGTGCAACCTTTTGGCTTCGCAAATTTTCTTGCAAATTTTTTCCAAATTTTTTTAACGGAGAAATTTTCAGGAAAGCCGACCGGGCCCGGGGAATTCCGGCCAAAATACGATTTTGTGGGACACGAAAGGGATTACCAAAATGGGCAACCCCTGTATTTAGTTTTCAAATTGAAAACTTTTTATTACATTTGCATTACTATGAATATCATAGCCAAAGGAACTATTCTCTATTACATTAATAAGTATCCGAAAGCAAAAACGGCGTTATTGACCTGGTACCACGAATTTTCAAAGGCGGAGCTCCGGAATTTCAACGAATTGAAAGCCGTCTATGGTAATGCGAGTATCGTTGCAAATAACCGGGTTATATTCAATATAAAAGGGAATGATTTCAGGCTGGTAACATCAGTCAATTTCCGGCAATTGGCAGCTTATGTGATTTGGTTTGGGACGCACAGGGAATATGACAAGATTGATACTTCAAAAGTCAGCTTTGATATTGATATATTGAACTTTAAAAGCAAATAATATGAACTGGAAAGTGATAAAGACCAAGGCCGAATATAATAAGGCGCTCAAACGGACAATGGCCATATTTCAGGTAGAACCTGGAACCTCGGAATCTGAAGAACTCGAATTATTGCTTGTGCTGATAAAAGATTATGAAGATAAGCATATCGTTCTGCCCGAGGTCGATCCGATTGATGCGATAAAGTTAAAGATGGAAGAAAGGGGTCTAAAAGCGAAGGACCTGGAGCCGTTGATCGGGTCTAAGGGTCATGTCTCATCTATACTCTCGGGTCGAAGGGAATTGACCTTGAAAATGGCGCAGAAATTGAAAGATTATTTTCACTTGCCAGCAGATATATTTATGCATACGGCGTAATTATGTCCCGAGAAAGACTTCCAATATGAATTCTGGAAAGAATAGCCTGGTATATCTACTGGCGGTATTATTCAATTTCCTGCTAATGGGATGCAGCGACGGTAGGATCAGATCGAAAGGACAATGGAAAGATCACAGGCAAGTCAGAGAGTGGAAAAATTATGACGAAAAAGGTTATTGGTTTTGCCCCACGCGGCGAAAAGCAAAAACCCCGACGATAGTCGGGGCCTAAGTGCCCAGAACAGGAATCGTAAAATATTGATCTTCAATAAAAAATCTTTTTGGTGTGCCATTTGTGCGTCTGAAAAAATGCCTGTGCGCAGGTCAAATTCTTAGGCCCATATTCAAGCGGAATTGAAGTATTTTTCGATAAACAAACCTGAACCATGAATTCCGCAGAAAAAATTACCACTACTTTTTTGGCCGGTTCTATTAGTCTTTCTTGCCTTTTTGTTTCCGGGCAGAAAAAATTCCTTACGCACTATGAAACTTGAACGGACGAACTTAAAGCAGAAAAATCATTAATGGTTTTTGAATTCGTAAGCGAGGGGCCGAAAGGGGAAATTTCTAAATTGGTACAATTCGGAGAGACTAATTTAAAGGACTTTTACAATTTGGCCTTCGGCGATAAGGATCCGGCCACAGGAGAAATCAATGATTCTGTTGTTTCTAATAATAATGATAGTGATAAAGTCTTGGCTACAGTGGTCGCGACAGTATACGCATTTACTAACAAACACCCTGAGGCCTGGGTTTATGCGACCGGCAGTACAAGGTCAAGAACCCGTTTATATAGAATGGGATTAACTAAATACCTGGCGGAGATAGGGAGGATTTTGACCTCTACGGCCAAAAAGCGGGCGAATGGCAAAGATTTGAGAAAGGGGTAGAATATGAGGCATTTCTTGCTCAGAGAAAAAATGATTAAATTTGTTATTATGAAGGTAAAGGAATTAAATAAGAGCAAACTTACCTGTAGTCCGCATCGACAATTCCCTGGAAAAGTACAAGAATAAGGTTCTTTTCAAGGATAAATTGGATAAGGCTAATGAGATGCTGAAAACCACTGGGCTTCCCAAACCGAAAAAACAGCATAGTTAGAGCATTTGCATTACTGGTATTTTCAAAGGGACAGGCCTTTGGAATATCCAGATGGTTCATTTATTATACTTGCACCTGCACAGCCCTCATATTTTCCAACTTCGATCAAGCTATAAGGAATCGAACCCCGATATTATTGTATTTCAATTAGTATAAGGGATCGGAATCGAACCTTTAATAGTAAAACCCGCTACCAGAGCGGGTTTCATGATTTTGGTGCCCGGAACAGGAATCGTAACTTGTTGATTTTTAATAAAAAATATTTTTTGTGTGCCGGATGTGCGGCGGAAGGTCAAAAACGTCGGCCATTTTATTCCGGTGCCTGAAAGTTCCTCATCAAAATTCCTCTACAGTTTTTTGTCCGGTTATCTGATCGATCATGTTTAATACCAAATAATTCCAGTTTTGAAACCCCTTATTCATGATTGGCTCCCCGGAATCCGGCTCATAAAATTCATGTAAAGCCCCATTTTTTTTGAAGTCATTGCCGAACAGCATGATCGTCTTATAGGCCAATTCCGTAGCCTCCTTGTCATAGCCATACTTTAGCAGGCCGCGATACACCATATAATTCGATATACCCCAAATAGGGCCCAACCAGTTTGAGGGGTTATTGGTTGCACGCACACTATACATTTTTTCCAGCTTAGATAAGGTCCTGACCCCGTATTTGGCATTAAAAGTTCGGGCATCGAGATAATTTTCAGCGACCATTCGTTTGGCCTGTTCTGGTGTGGCGATACCCGCCCACATCGCCATGAATCCGGACCAGCATCCTATCCGTTGAATCAAACCATCCCACGCACGTGGCATACTGCTATGCAAAAGCGTCTCGGTAATGGGCCGCAGGTTCAGGTCTACTGAATAAAAATAGCCATCTTTTTCATCCCAACAATTCTTTTGAATCGCCGCTTTCAGGTTCTCCGCGTCCTTTTCATATCCCGACCCTACTTCTTTCAGGTTTAAACGATCAGCCAGATAAACCATTGCTTTTAATTCTTTATACATCAGACAGTTTAAATAAATTGACGCCGAGCTTTTATCCGGCCGGAAAAAAGTGGATGGGTCGTTATCTACGCCGATCGCAAAGTCGTTTTGCCAATAATACAGACCTGTTGCGCGGTTTCGGTGATGCGATTCATAATTGTTGATGAACGCCTGCATTGTTTCGAATCTTTCCCGCAGCCATTCTGCATCGCCGTTGTTCAGTTGGGTGAGGAATGCAGCATGCTGGGCGATACACGGTTTATGCATGTTGGTCCCATATATATCATCAGGTGGGGTCACTTTTTTCGCCTGGAAATCCTGATTGATAACAATAGGCATGAACCCCCGCCAATCAGTGTTTTCCAGGAAATCGAGTATACAACCCTGCTCATATGGTAAAGCTTCCGCTTTATCCGCTGCCGTACCTTTGTCATGTAAAATCTGTTCAAGCGCAACGTTGCTAAGCCAGGAATCCCAGTCCCAAAGTACGGCAGGGTAGGAACGGCTTCCCGGTGTGATGTAGGGAAATGGCAGATTGCCACCCGCTTGTTTAAACATTTTTTTGTAATCCTGGAAAACATACTTTTTTATAACGGCGATGTTTTCGGCAATGCTATCCGGCACTTGAGCAAACGAGGATACGGTGCAAAAGATTAAAGCGAGAATAAGAAGATTCCTTTTCATTATATTTATATAAAGTGTTTATTTTTATCTTTCCCGGATCGAATCAAATGAATAAACACCGGAACCCACGGCCAATACCGCATAACCATTTTCCATGCGAAGAAATGTTATTCCTGATGCTTCTGCCATTGGTTTACCGCCCTCTTTAA
This sequence comes from uncultured Chitinophagaceae bacterium, assembly GCA_963846405.1. Taxonomy (GTDB): domain Bacteria; phylum Bacteroidota; class Bacteroidia; order Chitinophagales; family Chitinophagaceae; genus Puia. Next base: position 465,272 of record CAWJVU010000007.1, read on the forward strand.
CCATACCCTTTCCCTCAGCTGGTATATAAACTTTTGCCGTTGTATTGGCGGGAATTTCAACTTTCAAATGAAAAAAATTCCTGCCTTCTACAGACCAGGAAGAGCTAACTATTCCACGGACAGTTGAGCAAGAAGCGGATACCGACTTCAATCCCCGGGGCGGAGAAGGTTTGATCAGTATCTCTTGATAGCCGGGTTTGAGGCTGGATATGCCGGCAAGTGAGCGATAAAACCATTCAAAAATGCCGGCGTACATATCATGATTGTGACTGCGCGTATGCGTTACGTTCCAGTTCTCCGGTATCGTCGTGCAGCCATGATCGAGCATATTCATGTACCCCGGCGTCGAATCCTGCGTAATCATTGTTTGCACCAGATTGGCCTGCTCCGCATCTCCAAGAGCGCGCCATACGAAGGTCGTGCCGATATCCCCGGAAGAAATATGATAAGGCAATACCGGTCCGAATTCTCCAGCCCCACCATAACTGCCCTTGCCGCTGGTCTCTTGCGGCCTGGCAATATCATCGACAAGAGCGGCGGCGACAGCGGCCTCATCCCCGTCCGGTACAATGCCAAAGGCCAGGGGTATCGCCAGGTTGGCCTGGCTTACAGGGTGATACAATTTGCGCACCGGATCATACCATGCTTTGTTGTATGCGCTTCGGACACGATCATATTCCCGCGCATACAGCAATCGATCATCGGCGTGATCCAGGACAGCAGCTACATCGCGCATGATACGGGTATCCAAAACGTATATAGCCCCTGCGACATTTTCTACCGAACGCCCCCCAGGGGCCATCCAATCGCCCAATCCATAGATTATCAGCCCGGCCGATGTTTCCTTTGATCTGAGGTAGGCAAGGTAAGCCTTCATATTACTATAGGTATCCCAAAGCACTTTTGTATCACCATAGATTTCATAGATCTCCCAGGGCACCATAAACATCGATGCCCCCCAGGCCGGAGCATCGTCATAGGCATCCCCCGGCGGTGTGCCCGGCGTGGCCCAATAGTTGGGCACGATATCCGGGCTCAGGCCGCAGGTCCGCTGTCCTTCACGGATGTCCCGCACAATTTTCGTAAAGAGGTTTTGAAGGTCAAGACGATACGACGACGAGGGCAACAATGTCCATGCTACCTCCTGCCATCCCAATTTCTCATAATTCGGGCCGTCGGTATGAATGCTGACAAGATTACTCCGCAATGTATTCAATGCCATTTCGTATATCCGGTTGTAGCGATCATCGGATGCCCTGAATGAACCCGACTCCACAGATCCGGTATACGTGAAGAAAGCCTTTGTGTCGATGATGGAAGGCTTTGTTTTTTGCGACGTATCATTGGAGACACTGTCAAACTCCAAATAGCGAAAACCGATAGTGGAAAAACCCATTCGCCAGGTTTCCGGCGCACCCCCCTTTAACGTGTATAATACGCCGCCTGTCCGGCCAACCAGGGCAAGCCCTTGCGCTGTGGTATCCTCTCCGGGCATGATCCTGACTGTAGCCCCCGCGGGCCCGCGAAGTCTCATCATAAACTGGCCGTTCATGTTCTGACCGAAATCGTAGACCAGCACGCCCGCCGCCGGCGAACGCACCCGGACAGGCGTGAATACCTTCCGGGAAAGCACCGGGGGTGCGCTTTGGACGACCAATTTACCGGCAGGCGGAACAGCAACCATCGCATTATCCCATTGCGTATCATCAATTAGCGGCGTATCCCACCCGGGCACTTCCAGCCTTGCATCATAAGACTCCGTTCCGTCGGCCATCGACACGGTAAAGGGACTGAGTTTTGCTTTCCATGTCGTGTCGGTCACGACATTGACATCTGTCCCGTCAGTAAAATCGATATGCAATTGCGCCAGCAGTTTCAACGGGCCGAAGTCACGCATTCCTTTATTGGCGAACCACCCATTGCCCAACATGACCCCTATGGCATTGCTGCCTGCGCGGAGCCCGGAAGTCACGTCGAACATTACATAGGTGACAGTCTTATCGTAGTCGGTCCAGGCAGGATCGATCACATCATCACCTACTTTAACCCCATTCAGGAATGCGTTAAACTGACCGAGCCCGGAAATCATGAGCCACGCCTGTTTTACCGGCTTGTCCACCGCAAAGGTCTTTCGGAATATCGGTAGTGGGTCGACGTCCTTGCTTATGGCCTGCGGGTGGCGGATCCATGAGGCATGCAAATCCCAATCGCTCCTGTCGAAAAAAGCGGTCACGAAAGAGATGGGAGAGCTCCAGGGTGATGCCTGCCCGGCTTTATCCCAAGTACGGACCTTCCACCAGTATTTTGTCAGACACCGTAATTTCTTCCCCGCATACGTTATCCCATATTGTTGTCTGGAATTGACCCTCCCGCTATTCCATAGTGTGCCGGTGGTTTCGGTCTTTTCCAGATCCGCATCGTTATCCGCGACAATAACCTGGTACGCGGTCTGGATTTCGCCCCTGTCCGGATCATCGACCCACCAACCAAACCGGGGCGTTTCGTTATCGATGCCCAGCCCGGAAAAATTATCAATGATCCGGGTATGCGTAGGCGCCTTTGGGGGTAATGAGAAGACCGGGTTAAGGGTACACAACTGAATCCCCAATGCGATTAGTTTATACATTCTTGTCAATTCGGATAACCCGGATTTTGGGCTAATGAAGTATTTCCCGTCAGCGCGCTAAGAGGAAAAGGATATAGCAAATAATGACTATCCGCGGTCGAGCCGATCTTCTGGGAGATCCAAGGCAGGAAAGTGCCGAATCGGATCATGTCCGTTCTGGCGAGTCCTTCATAAAAAAACTCCCACCTTCTTTCGTTATAAATCTCCTGGCTTAAGGAAGTCTGGTTGAAATTAGACGCGACGAGGTCTGCCAATCCGGCCCGCTCGCGAATCTGATTGACATACGGTATGGCTGTGGCCGTATTGCTCATAGCATTCTGAGCTTCCGCCTTCATCAGCAGGATGTCCGCATACCGAATAATAGGCTGGTCATTGCTGCCGTAAGCGCCGGGAGTGTTAGGATCCAACGGATACTTGGCGACGATAGGGGTGGTAGACGAATAATTGGCATTGGGAATGTACTCTGTGTCCCCGCTGGTGTTGACATACGACATTAAAAGCTGATTTTGTCGCTGGTCGCCGGGCTCAAATGAGTTGTAGAACGCCGTAGTGACCGACCAGTCGCCCCAGGCAACCTGGGACGTGTTAGGGATTTTCATGTCAACCGGCCGTTGAATATAATCGTTAAAGAGGAACACGTCGACTCCATTGGGAGTGCTGGCATCGTGGTGAATGGAATATACCATCTCCGAATTATTCTTATTGGTCAGGCTGAAAAGGTTGGAATAAGGCGTCACCAACTGGAACAGATTGCTGTTGATGACCGAGTCCGAATAATCGGAGGCCTTTTGCCAGTGGTCCGACCGGTCTTCCCAATTCAGGTAAAGCCTGGCCAGCAGGCCCCAGGCAGCCTGTTTGGAAGGCAGGGTGTAGGCCGATGAGGAAATCTCGTTCTTATCCGGTAGGTAGGCTGCAGCTGCAAGAAGGTCTGATTCCACCTGGGTCCTGACGGAATCCCGGGGCGATTGAGGGATGGTCGTGCGAGGATCGTCGCTCGAGAGTTCAATCACTACTCCCCCAAAGGCGTCCTGTGCAAAATAATAATTCAACGCCCTTTCAAACTTGGCTTCACCTATGATCTCATTCTGTTGCGCAGTGGTTAATCCGGGTACGCTGGCCAGGTGATCCAATGTCAGGTTGGCATAATAAATGGAATTCCAAATTTGTGGCCAGAGTCCCCACGCGAAAGGATCGGGATAGTTAGTCCGCCATTGGCCAAAATTGGTGAATTCTCCCGCATCATTGGCGCCCCCTACCCAATAATCCGACGCTCCGTCCTGCATGAGCATGAAGAACATCGTATAATAAGCCCAGGTGGCATCGAGCTGGCTGCGGGATTCGTCCAAAGATTCCTCCAGGTCTGCATAGCTGGTCCAGAAATTGGTGTCGTTGACCGTCCCGTATTGATTTTGGACCAGGTCTTTTGCGCATGAATCCAGCAATAGCAGCAAAGGGACAGTGAGGCAAAGTATTTTAAGCGATTTCATAGCTGATAATTTATTAGAGTTAGAGCCCAAGGTTCAGTCCGAACGTGAAGGTTCGGGTGTAAGGATACAAATTGAATTGATTATCCGCATCCAGTACGTCAGGATTAAGGCCTGAATATTTCGTAATCGTGAAAATATTGGTGGCGCCAAAGGTTACTCTAAGCGTTTTGATGACGTTATTTTTGACCGGAATATTATACCCGAATACGGCTTCCTTCAGCCGGAAGTAAGCGGCACTTTCCAGATATTTGTCGCTCTGGGCCACCAGGTCCGAAAAGGGATCGAGCTTGGAATCCTCCGTATTGGAAGGATTCGTTGGTGTCCACCTGTTGATGACCGAAGGGCTGAGGTTATTGTACCACCCCAAACTCGGGTTGTCCAGGATCATGCGGGTCTCGTTAAAGACCTTATTTCCGTATACCCCCTGGAAAAAAACCGACAGGTCAAAACGTTTAAAGGTAAACCGGTTGGCAAATCCCAACGTGAGGTGTGGATCGCCGTCCCCCGCATAATACCTGTCGCGATTGTCGATGACGCCGTCGTTATTGACGTCCCGGATTTTTGGATCACCGGGTTTTTCTCCATACACCGTAGCCTGGGCTGCTTCTTTCTGCTGCCAGACGCCGTCGTAATGATAGGTAAAGAAGTCGTAAAAAGGATGTCCTGCCGACCGTAGGACATTATACCCATAATAGGTGTTGCCATTCCAAATATTGCCGTCCGATACGGAATCACCACCAAGATTCAGGATCTTCCCCACATTATGCGCTACGTTCACCATGGGGAACCAGTTAATGTGGCTTCCAAAAATATTTACGACGCTGAATCCGACCGTCGCCTCAATACCCTTATTCCGAACCTGTCCGTTGTTTACGATAATATTACTATGGCCAGTCTCGGGAGGAAGGTTTTCGCTTAGCAGGAGTTGGTCTGAATTTTTCAGGTAGTAATCTACCGACCCGTTCATAAATGACGTTTTGAAGTCCAGGCCAAGGTTGAAGGTATGGACCTGCTCCCATTTCAAATTCGGATTGGGGGCATAGGTAGGTCCTGTGCCGCTGCCCAGCACGATGGTTGGGACCGAACCGCCGCCAATATTGTAGTTGGCAAAGCTATAGTATTGAGACGTCAGGTTGCTTGGGATATTGTCATTGCCGGCAGTGCCATATCCCACCCGGAGCTTCAGGTTCTGAAAGAATTGCTGCTGCTGCATGAAAGATTCCCTGTCTATCCGCCAGGCCACAGCCGCAGAAGGGAAATATCCATATTTATTGTTTTGTCCGAATTGCGTGGCCCCGTCCGCCCTGAAATTAGCCGTCAGCAAATACCGGTCATCATAATTATAAGTGATCCTGCCAAATTCGGATAAGGTCTTATCCGTAACCCAGCTCGTTGTTCCAGTAACCTGTTGACCAGCCTGGATCGCATAATACATGATGTTGGTACTGGCGAAGTTCACGGCGGAAGTATAGATATTCCTGTACTTATTCCCCTTATCTGTGCCACCCACCATGATGGAAAAGCTGTTTTTACGGTTCAGTTTTCGCGTATAATCAAGATATACTTCTGCGAGTGAGGTAGACTTATTGAAATATTGAACATTGGCGCTATTTTGCGTCGCGTCGGGTTTGCCGTTGTTCCATGCTGCCAGTGTACTATTGAAAGCCTGGTAATTGTACATCGTCAATCCCAAATCTGTTCTCAGATGCAATCCGGGCAAAATTTCATAATTCCCGTCGCCGTACAGGAATGTCGTATTTTCATTCCAGAAAGAATTCTCCACGGTGGCCTCCCAGATAGGGTTTGGAATGATAGGATTGAATTTGTTGACGCTGAAGTGGCCGGCGGAATCGTATACCGGCTGAGATGGGTCGTTCGTCAGGCAGCCATTGTAGTCGTTCCTGACAGCATTTCTATTCTCGTAGGTGTAGGTTGCCTCCACATTGAAGTTTAATTTTCCCTGGCTGTATCCCACCCTGGATTTCCCGTAGTACCGTTCATAATAAGCCGGCGCGATATTGTCGTATTGCTTCAGGTAGTCGCCCGTAATGACATAGGTGAGCGGGCCGCCGCCGCCGGACAAGGTCAGGTGATGCGTCTGATTAAGCGTGGAAGCTTTTTTTGCCGCCGCCTTTTGCCAGTCTGTACCACCATGGTCGGTGGCCAAAATGGAATCCACCTGGTTCTGATTATACGGCCACGTATAATAGGAGCCCAATGTATTTTGGCTCGAATCGGCATAGAGATCAAGGTGGAGCTGGAGGTATTGCCGGTCATTCATGACCTTGATCTCCTTGGCTACAACATCACTGGACGCCTGAAAGCCATAGTTGACGCTTAGTTTTCCATTTTTCCTCCCGGTTTTGGTCGTAATGATGATGACTCCATTGGCCCCGCGGGAACCATAAATGGCTGTGGCGCTGGCGTCCTTCAATACGGTTATCTCCTTAATGTCGTTCGGGGAGATCGTATTCATATCCCGCAATAGCGTCAAAGGAAATCCGTCGACGATGACTAGCGGATCTGCACTGTTGCCTACCAGCGGGCTCCAGAGCGGATTGGGATTATTGGCATTCGGCGGGGTTGCAGTCGCTACGTTCAGGGACCCGTTTCCCCGAATCAATATTGTCGGCGATGTTCCTGGATCAGCTCCATGTTGATTGATGTACAAACCGGCAACCCGGCCTTCCAGCATTTCGGCAACGTTCAGGTTAGGAGCACCCTGGTTCAGGTCTTCCGGCGTTATAGTCGTAATTGCCCCTGTCAGGTCACTCCTTTTTTGCGTTCCATATCCAACGATTACGGCTTCATTCATTCCCCCCGGACTTGCTGTCATTGTGACCACGATGGCCGGCATCCCGCCGTTTACTTTGAGAGACTGAGACTGATAGCCCAGGAATGAAACCACCAGGATTACATCGGAGGAACCCGTCGGTAAGGTAAGTTTGAATTTACCGGCTGCATCCGTCGAAGTTCCGATCTGGGTTCCTTTGATGAGGACGGATGCCCCCTCGAGCGGTTCCCCCTTTTGGTCCGTGACCGTGCCTGAAATATCCCTGTCCGGACCGGTCCGCGGTCCCGTCAAATCCTGTACGTCATCGCCTTCTTCGTCTTTCCTACTAATCACTACATTTTTGTCCACCTGTTCAAAGGTCAGCCCATGCGGCGTCAGCAAACCTGAAAGGATCTCACCGACCGGCCGATCCTTTTTCTCCAGGTTCAATCGCGTAATTTTCCTCGCGATCGAGGCATCTATAACAAATCGGAAAGAAGTTCGGGATTCAATATCTTTCAATACCTGTACCAAGGACTCATTCCTTACCGACAAAGAGATTCTTACGTCATTCACACTTTGAGCCTCAACACCCCGGGCCGAAAGCAGCCCGCAAGTAAGGCAAATCACCGTGTATATCAATATGATGGCACGCATTATTGAATAAAAAAAGTATTTCATACCTTTAGTGTGTTTTTGTTCTATCAAGAATATGCCAAAGACAGTTCTGGAGCACCCGATGTTTGGCGACGGAGAGTGCTGAAGACGCTGAAAGGAGGCTGGCCCATTACCAATGAGTCAGCCTTCCGCATTATGTACTGTTGGGAAAATTAAGCAGAGTGGCCATAGCAATCGTTTTGGTTTAAATAAAAAAAGCAATCCGGCAAATCATGATTTTGCCCTTACGGGCAGCCTTTCCCCGTGACCATGATATCGGTCTGGTCATCGCTGATCGTATATTTCGAATTGTTAGTACGGCACAGCATATCGATAATGCTCCGAAGGGAAACATTCTCATTGAAGCTGGCGATGAACGTGCAATTGCGCAATTGTTCGTTTGCGAAGTGGATGTTCACATTAAAACGGCGGTTCAGCGCAACGGCAATATCTTCAAAGGTCTCCCCGTCAAAGACGATGGCGCCGGCCGTCCAGGACTGTATCTCCGGGGCCTTGACGGCTTTTTGCACCAATTGCTTCGATTTTTTTACAAACAAAGCCTGTTGGTTCGGCATTAGCTCGGCCACGTGCTGATGATCGTCCCTTACTTCTACCGCACCCCTGCTCACCGTCACATAGATATTCTTTTGGTTTGGGTAGGCTTTGATGTTGAAGGCCGTGCCGATGTCTCGGGTCACGGTGGCACCCGCCCGCACAATAAAGGGTTTCGCAGGATCGTGCCGGACGTCGAAGAAAGCCTCTCCCTCCAGGTAGATTTCCCGGGTAGGGCCGTTAAAATCCTCGGCAAACCTAATCTTACTGTCCGCATTCAGCCAAACGATGGAGCTGTCCGGCAAAACAATTTTTTCCACCTTTTGCCGGGGTACCAGGATCTCGACAAATTTCGGGCTCCTCCCATGAGTCCTGGAAACGATCAGGAATGTCAAGGGCACAGCCAGCAATAACACAGCCACCGCCACCGCTTTCCACCCCATTAGCAGCAGCTTACTCCGGCCCTTTGGCTTCGCTTGGGCTTCCGCCACGGGCAGACTGTCTACAAAGGCCTGTATCCGCCGCCTCATGCGTTCCCGCATGGCCTCCGGCTCTTCGAGAGATTCCATCAGAATTACTTCTTCCGAGTTGTCGTCAAACGATTCATACCAATCGAATAATAACCTGGTCTCGCTCTCTGAGGCCTCTCCATCCAGGAATTTCCTCGATAATGTTATTAAGTATTGTCTATGCATGGACTGTCAATGGATCGCTTAAGATCCACTCACATATAAGTGTATCCAGCAGGGAGCTTACCCTCGGTCCAATTGAACATTTTGAAAGAAAAAAATCACTTGAAAAGTAAAAGAATGATAATCAATGTGTTCACTGCAAGTTTCGCCCGCAGGTATTTGAGCGCCTTCGTCAAATGCCCTTCGGCAGTCTTTGGAGAGATACCCAGCTTATCCGCCGTCTCTTGGAGAGAGTAGTGCTGTTGCTTATTATATTGGAAAACCAGCCGGCACTTTTCAGGCAATTCTTTACTGCTGGAATGAATGATCTGCAATAGGATCTTGTTTTCTATCTTTTCCTCCATATTGTCAACCAAGGCGGGAACCTGGGCTCTTCCGATGTGTCGCCTGGCCCTTTGCTGCTTTGCAAAATGATGGAATACCATGTAGCGCGCCACCGCCGACAAGTAAGCAGACATATCCGCAATCGACTGTTCATGACGCCTTTCCCATACTGTCATAAAGGTTTCTTGCACTACTTCTTCAGCCGCTTCCTTGACTTTCAACCGTTTATAAGCCACGCAGAACAACTTATCCCAGTACCTTTCATACAATTCGTTGAATGCTACCGGATCATCCTGCTTAATGAGGTTCGCAAGCTCGTTATCGGAAAGCTGGGTCAATTTTTTTTGTACTCGCTGGTGTAAAAATAGAATATATATTGAATGCGAATTAAAAATATTTCAGCCGGCAAATTCCGCACATGGCCTTGGCAACATACATTTCAATCTCCTGTCCAGTTACAAGAGTGAAGGCTACAATTATCGCGGACTTTAAGTGTCAACTCCGTCCAGCATAAAGCTCAATCCGTGCTTTTTTGATAGGGTTGATTTGTGGTTCAGCTCTGATGGTAGACCGGTGCATCCCTGCCGGTGTTTTTGAGAGGCAGCGTAAATAGGTTTGGATGAGAAAAGTCATTATATAATGCTCCCGCTTGTCTCCGACAAATGAATTAAATTTGATAAACAAAAGCTCTTTCAATCATCCATTTCGCTCAGGAAAAAGGGGTTATGGGATAACTATTTCCTTTTTCACCCGCGAAACCTATAACCTCGGCCTCCTTTTCTTCTTCTTTTTCATGTCGTGGGTCAGTTCATAAGGGGCACCTTCCTGCTCCGGGATCGGTTGCAACAATATTTCCAGGATCGACGGCGAAAGCGAGCGGCCAGATCGGGGAGAAGAAGGGGGCGGCAAAAGAAGGGGCAGGCCGCGTACCGGGGCCGGAAGAAGGGGTTTGTCTCTGTCTCATCGCAGGGCGGATCTTCTGCCGCTCAGTGGCCTTTTCGGTTTCCTCCCGGTCGATATGGCACCGCTGTTCCAACCCTTTCACACTGTATTCTTTTCCCAGGTCACTACCTTTAAAGGCGGACTTGGACTTGAAATCCACAAATGTAACTCCAAAGGCTTTTCCCTCTTTGGTGCGCTGGATGACCATTTCGATGCGCTCTCTTGCCAACGCATATTTTAGTTCTGACAGAGTAACATTGCCGCCTCGCAAGCGCCCAATCAATATTTACTTTGACGTGCTTTTTATGCTGTACCCGTAGGATTTCGTTCTTCGCATATTTCTTTTCCAGATTCGCCAGGGTAGGTTTGTGCCAGAAGGCGCTTGCCTTGATCGGGGTGCCGATCTTGTCGCCGTTCTCATCCAGGACCCGGTATAATAGTCCCTTGTGCTGGCGGAGCCGGGAATCCTTTTCCCCGGATCGGCGGCAACATTATACAATTGTAGGATCGCATTCAACTCGCCCAAGCTCGTAAATTTATATTCCCTGGTGACATATTCCAGGACGTTGGAGATCGCTTGTTTCGTGCCGTTCTTTCCATATTGCACCCGCGGCGGGCCGAAGTGGTCCGGCTTCTGCTCCTGGCTTTTCGTCTGTTTTTCCTGCTCTGCTTTGGTTAGCCCGTAGAGTACTTCAATGGTTTTCCGGGCTTTTTCCGATTGGTTGCGGCCAATATTATTCATCTCGATCTTACTACCATCCGCCCGGATATTGGTCGTTACGATATGAATGTGCTGGTGACCGGCGTCCTTGTGCTCGTACACCAAATAGGGTTGCTTGCCGAAACCGATCATCCGCATATAGGTGTCGGCAATGGTATTTAATTTCTCCTGGTCGAGCTGATCGGCGTCTGCAAAGTTCAAACTGATGTGTACGGTGTTGGCGGTAATCCTTTCATTAAGTGCGGCCTGGTGCTCAAGGCGGTGCAGCTTATCGTAAAAACTCAGTTGGTCGAGGTCTTTGGGATAGCCTACGGCATTGATACATTCGGCCCCTCCGAGTTTAACTTTTTGCTCGTTGTAATTGAGGGTGCGGGAGAGGCTGCTCCCCCTTTTTATGCGCGCAACCATACATCTGCAAATTGATTGATCTGGGCTTTAATTTCTTCCACGCCTTTAAATATTGCCTTGACGTGAACCTCGTGCGCGATGATCCAGGGCAATAGCTCTTTATTGTCCCGGAGCAAATGGAGCTTTTTAACGGACTGATTGAGATTATTTCCAGTTGCGTTGAACTCTGTTCGTAGCTGGATCAGCACTGCCATTAAGTCATCGAGCGATTGATTGCGCGTTCGGATCGTAACCGAACCGTTTAACAATACATGCCGAAGGTAGTCGCTTAATTTACGGCTGGTGGTGGCCTTGAAACGGCTGTTGATCTCTGCATACTCCTGGGGAGTGAGCCGGATGCCGATGATCCGGGAGCGATTGGGATTTTGCTTTTCCATACTGCACTATTCTTTTATTGGGTTACAAAATTGAGGTTTGCCGGCAGGCCCCCGGAAAGGCTTGCCTTTCGGTTCTTGTTCTTACCCCCCGCAGACTCCGGAGCAAGGGAGGCTGTTTTTTCGCTTGTTTAACAAGCGGACATCTAGCCGGTTGCTCCCGAAGGAGGCAACCTTTCCCTGGGGCCGCTTGCGGCCCCTCTCTTTCTTTAGAGCGTTTATACAGCTAAGTGGGGAAACCGTGGGGATGGAGTAGTAGCCGTATCGTCTTGAGAATCTTCGCCATCTGATAGTCGCGGTACTGGTGGTATATGAAGTCCTCGGCATCTACCTGCCTTTCGTGCTGTATCCAGTCGTGCAAAGGAAGGCAAAACGGTCCTTTGGGCTGACGATCACGTACATAGGCCGCCAGGGGGATATAAGGTGGGGCTTCGGCAGCTGCCTTGGTGATTAACCGTTCGTAGAGATCAGGGGCCAGAGTAGTCTTAAATTCGTCTAATAGTTCAAGCGCACAAACCTCCTGCATCCCTTGCCGCAATAAGGCGGCATACCCCGCCACCTTCTCTGCTTCGAAGTAGCCGATCAGCCATTCCTTGAAGGGCGTTTCGAGGCTGTCCAGCACGCATTTGTTAAACACCTTGTACCAGGAGGGGAAGTCTGCGAGTGTAAAGCGGTCTGAATATCTGGCAGTCACGAAATCGATCACCCGGCTTTCGAGCTTATCCATCTGGTCGATGGTCATGCCGATATAATCATACTTGGCCTGGGAAAATACATCGAAGTAGTAACTTTTGAGCGCAGTCGTCTTGCGGTCATAGGTGATCTGGACGTAAAGGGGATAGGTCTCCCGCCGCTTGAACAGCACCGGTTTTACCCGCTCGTTGAAGAAGGTCTTGTAGCTGACTTTATAGTATTCCTTGGGCATGGGCGTTTAACAATTCTCCCGCAAAAATAAAAAAGTTTGTTTGAAAAACAAAAATAAACAAAACATTTCGTAATTTAGTCCTGGTCCTTGTGAATAGGAAATTGTGCTGTTGAAAATGAAGGAGGTTCAAAATGGGACAGATCAAACCCGAAGAAATCGTGCAAATACTCCGTGACTATGGGACTATTGTAACCGTAGAAGAAGCCAGGATTATCCTGGAATTTATGTGGAAATTGGCTAACTTAACCTTAGATCAATACTTATCACTATGACGGCAGATTTGTATATCCGGGTATCGACGGATGAGCAGGCAGACAAGGGATATTCCCAACGCGACCAGGAGGAACGTTTGCGGAAGATATTGCGAGACTGCAAAAGATCACCATTCGCAAGGTGATCCGGGAAGATCATTCGGCCAAAACCTTCAACCGGCCGGAATGGATGCGCTTACTTTACGGATTTAAAGAAAAGGCGGAGGCAAGTTGATTTCATCCTTTTCATCAAATGGGACCGGTTTAGCCGGAATGCTGGGGATGCCTACCAAATGATCAATACGCTGCGGAAGCTGGAAGTAGAACCTCAGGCCATCGAACAGCCGTTAGACTTGTCTGTCCCGGAAAATAAAATGATGCTGGCTTTTTACCTCGCTGCTCCCGAAGTGGAAAATGATCGCCGGGCCTTGAATGTCCGTTACGGCATGCGGCGGGCCAAAAAAGAAGGGCGTTGGATGGGAGTTGACCCGGTGGGTTATGCCAACAAGATCACCGAAGACGGCAAGAAAGTATATTGCCCCAAAAGAGCCGGAAGCCGGAATTATGCAATGGGTATTTAAAACAGCTGGTCACCGGTCAATTTACAGTAGAACAGATTTTCAAGGAAGCCAAGCTAAAAGGGATCAAGGTCGCAAGATCGAACTTTTGGAACAGTTTGCGCAATCCGGTGTATTGCGGGAAAGATCTACATCGGACCCGTACAAAGATGAAGCGGCCCGGCATGTCCCTGGGTTGCATCAGCCGATAATTTCCGAAGCGTTGTTTTACGATGTGCAAGATTACCTGGACGGCAAAGAAGAAGAATTTCCGGACAAAACTTGGTTCCCAGGATATTTTGCAACTACGGGGATACTTGATTTGCCCGAAGTGTGGGAAACTGCTGACGGGTAGCGCATCCAAAGGCAATGGCGGCGAAATATTACTATTATCATTGCAGTTTCATCGTGCGGGGCGCGCTTTAAGGCACAAAACGCGAACGATCTTTTTTGCCGGGAACTGCGGAAATACATTCCCCGGCCCGGCATGGAACAAGCCTATGCCCGCGTACTCAATACCGCCTATAAAATCAGGACTAAAAGCCAACGGGATGATATAAAAACCCTGGCTGATCAGATCGACACAGCTAACAAGGATATTGCTAAAGGACGAAAATTGCTGTTGAAAGAAGAAATAGAGGCCCAGGATTTCCGGGAGATCAAGCGGGAAAATGAGAAGAAGATCGAAAGGCTGGAAGCTAGGTTAATCGAGATTTCCAAGTCTGTCCGCGAACATAGAACCCCTGCTGGAAAAGGCTGTTTCCAATCTGGCCCATCTGGACGAATTATACAAGGAAGGGGACGTAAAGCGCAAGCGCGTTATCATTGGTTCGATATATCCCGAAAAACTCACTTTTGACGGTTTCCAATATCGAACGACAAGGGTAAATGAGGCCGTCGAGCTGATATACACGCTGGACAAGGGTTTTAGCAAAAAAGAAACAGGACAAACCAAAGAATTTTTTGATTTTCCGTTTAGTGCCCAGAACAGGAATCGAACCTGCACACCCTTGCGAGTACCAGATTTTGAGTCTGACGCGTCTACCAGTTCCGCCATCTGGGCAAAGCCGAATCTCGACGCCGCGGACTGCTCCGCTGAACGTGGAAAAATCGGGACGCAATATTACGGAATTGGGGTGGCCCGGCCAAAAAGGGATAAAAATTCTATCTTTAGCGCCGGATGATAACGATTGGCTTATTGCGCGAATGGAAGGCCCCCGCGGATAACCGCGTGGCGCTGACGCCCGCTCAATGTAAATGGATCCATAAGAACGTACCGGAAATCAGGGTGCTGGTGCAAACATCGCCTGACCGATGTTATTCAGACAAAGAGTATAGGTTCGCGGGCGTCGAGGTCCGCGATGAGCTCGTCGAATGTGATCTTCTCTTCGGCATCAAGGAAGTACCGGTGAAGGAATTGCTGCCCGGGAAGACCTACCTTTTCTTTTCCCACACCAAAAAGATGCAGCGGGGCAACCAGGAGATGTTTCGCGCCATTCTGGATCGGCAGATCACGCTGATCGATTATGAATGCCTGGAACACGATGATGGACAGCGCATTCTTGGTTTCGGTTTTTTTGCCGGCGTGGTCGGCGCGCATAACGGCATTATGGCGTATGGGCTTCGTACGGGCGGGTACGAGCTGGGCCGGGTACATCGCCAGCGGAGTTTTCGGGAGTTGATCCATACCTACTTCGGGCTTCGGCTGCCGGAGATCAAGGCAGTGGTAACCGGCTCCGGCCGGGTGGCGCATGGGGCGCTGGAAGTCATGAATCTGCTGGAAATCGTGGAAGTCGAGCCGGATGAATTCCTGAAGCGAAGCTTTCATTATCCGGTGTTCACCCAGTTAAAAGGCGCCGGTCTTTATGCGCATGCGCGGACCGGTGAATATCACCGCGATGAATTTCATTTGCGGCCGCAGGATTACCGGTGTAAATTCCTGCCGTTCGCGGCCACGGCCGACATCCTGATCAACGGTGTATATTGGGACAAGAATATGCCACGATTGTTCGAGTGGTCCGATCTGGCGCAGGAGAGCTTCCGGATCCGGACGATTGCGGATATCACGGACGACCGCGAGGGTTCGGTGCCCTGTAACCTGGGCGATTCCACGATGGAGGATCCTATTTACGGCGTTGACCGAAAGGCCCGGGTTCGCACACCGCCTTATCTTCCGGGTTCGGTCGACCTGATGGCCGTGGGCAATCTTCCCAATGAGCTGCCAAGGGACGCCTCCCGTTACTTTGGCGAACAATTGATCAAGTATGTCCTCCATGATCTCCTGCTTGGCGGGTCAGCGATCATCGATCGCGCGACGATGGTGAGACGCGGAGAGCTTACATCGCCTTATCGGTATTTGGCTGACTACGCAAGGGGAGATGGAGATAATATTCATGCATGAGCTCCGTAAAATCTTCCGTATACGCGCCCTGGATATCCTGGATGATCAGCTCGGCGGTTGGGGTAAATTTGTCTCCCAGCCGGGAGAAATGAAGGATGCTGCGGAAGAAATCGTGCCGGGGCGTCTGTCTGATCAGCAGCTTTTCCTTAAGCCCGAAACCATATCGGGCGGACGCTTCTTCTTCAAACCAGGCGGTGCGGTGATAGGGAAGGAGAACACCAAAAGATCCCTTGTAAGACAAATTTTCGTCGATGACTTCGAGCAACTCGGAAAAGGTCAGCTCTTTGCTATGCCGGGCGAGGTTGTCGGCTGCGGTCGCGGCTGGGAGATCGTTTTCGAAGAAAGGAGGGTTGCTAATGATAAAATCGAATTTCTCCGGAAAGGAAAACGAGCGAACATCTCCCGGATAAACCTTGAGCAGTTGCCGCCAGGGGCTTTGCCCGATATTCTCTTTCAGCTGATGGAATGCTTCGAGGTCGATCTCGATGCCCCGGATCGGTCCCTTGTGTTTCTGGGCCAGCATAAGCATCAGCAGGCCCGTACCGCTGCCGATATCCAACACCCGGGCGTAGGCCGGCGCTTTGTTGGCAAACCAGGCGCCAAGGATGCACGCGTCGGTGCAGACCTTCATGGCGCACTGGTCCTGTTGTATGATGAATTGTTTAAATCGAAAATAACCGTTACGCATGGGATTGGGGTTTGCGGTTGGGTTTACCATTCGGCGCGCGCGCTGGCTGAAACCGATAGCGGGGCAAAATCGCCGGCCAGGTATTTGTAGTGTCCGGTGATGGCGATCATGGCGGCATTGTCCGTACAGTATTCAAAAGGCGGGATAAACGTATTCCATCCTTCGGCAAGTCCCATTTCCCGGAAGGCTGACCGTAATCCGCTATTCGCGGATACGCCGCCGGCAATGCAGCAATCTCTGACGCCGGTCTGGCGGGCGGCTTTCCTGAGTTTGTTCAGCAGGATCGAGATGATCCGCGCCTGGATGGATGCGCAAATATCCGGTAGATTGGCCTTGACAAATCCGGGATCTTGGCGGACAGATGATCCTGAAGGAAATACAGGATGGCCGTCTTAAGCCCGCTAAAGCTGAAGTTCAGGCCGGGAATCTGCGGTTCGGGGAAGGTAAATCGGTTCGGATTGCCGTCCCGGGCATATTTGTCGATCAGCGGGCCGCCGGGGTAGGGAAGGCCAAGCAGTTTGGCGGATTTATCAAATGCCTCGCCGGCGGCGTCGTCGAGCGTTTCACCGATCACTTCCATATTCAGCGGTGCGAATGGCAAAGCACAATCTGCGTGTGGCCGCCGCTGACGGTGAGACAAAGGAAAGGGAAATTCGGGCGCGCGGGTCCGGGATCAGGTTGGCCAGCACATGGGCCTGCATATGATGAACGGCCAGCAGCGGGATATCCAGCGCCAGCGCCAGTGACTTGGCAAATTCCGATCCGACAAGCAGGGAGCCGATCAGACCGGGGGATTGGGTGAAGGCGATGGCGGTCAGGTCCTTCATTTCGCAGCCGGCTTTTTTCAGCGCGGCGTCCACGACGGGGACGATGTGCTGGATGTGCGCGCGGCTGGCGAGCTCGGGGACGACGCCGCCGTATTGCTCATGGATCGTTTGACCGGCAATAATATTGGAGAGGATCGTCCGTCCCTGCTGATCGCACAGCTCGTTTCATCGCAGGAGGATTCGATAGCCAGGATGGTCACGGGCTTGCTCATGGTCGGCGAAATTACATTATTTCGACCGGATGGCTACGACCGGGTCCATGCGGGCGGCGACGAAGGCAGGGATGATGCCGGCCAGGACGCCGGTGAACAGACAGATGAAGACGGCCAGTCCGATGATATTGAGGGGAATGAAAACATGGAAGTCCAGCATGGTGGAAAAGATCAGCGTGAGCACAAAAACCGCTCCCATTCCGATCAATCCGCCGATAATGCAAAGAAAGGCTGACTCGAGCAGGAACTCCATCATGATCGATCCGCGTTTGGCGCCGATGGCTTTTTTGAGGCCGATCTGGGAGGTCCGTTCGCGAACGGTGACGAACATAATATTTGCCACGCCGAACATCCCGACAATGAGGGAAAGGGCGGCGATCGCCCAGCCGCCGATGTTCATTCCCGCAAAAATGGGTTCAAGGAATTTACTCAGGTTATCGATATTGTTGACGGCAAAATTATCTTCCTGCGTCGGGCTCAGCTTGCGAATGGATCGCATGGCGCCTCGCAGCTCTTCCGTCAGGGCCGCCGAGGTGATGGTCGAGTCCCCTTGCGCGAGGATCTTTGGATTGCAGTTTTCCTCCCGGAAAAACTGCCGCATGAAATTATAGGTCAGCAGGATGCTGTTGTCGAAATCCCAGGCGTTGATCAGGCTTTGGCCCTGCTTGGCGACCACGCCGATGACGATGGCCAGTTTGCCGTCCTTCAGCTTAACGGATTTACCGACTGCCCGATAAGGTACGCCAAACAACCGTTGCGCGATCCGGTAGCCCATGACGATATAGGGCGTGCCGCGATCGAAATCGGCTTGCTGAAAATAGCGGCCGGCGCCTACGGTCACCTGTTCGATCTTGTCGAAGTCCTCCGTGTTGCCGTAATACTGCACACCGGTCAGCGAATTGTCGCCGTAATCGACATTGCCGGAATTGTCCATCTCGAAATCGATGTGCGGTGCGTCCGGCACTTTCAGTCGCAGCAATCTGGCTTCTTCGAATTTTGGTGCAGGGCGTTTGACGTATTTCCACCACGGGAAATCCGGGCCGCCGCCGTATTGCCATTTGTCGATATAGATTGTTTTGGTGCCGAAGGATTTCAGGTCGTTATTCACCGCCAGCTGCATGCTGCTGATCGTAGACAGGACACTGATGATGCAGAATATCCCAAAAGTGATCCCCAGCAGCGACAGGAACGTCCGGAGCTTGTTGCTGCGGAATTCCTGTAGGGCCATCTTAAAACTGGTCCAGACGATCTCCAGGTGGCGAAACATGGTCCGAATGTACTAAATTACGTCGAAATCCCGGACGGCGATAATGCCGAACGGCAAAACGGCCACCGTATGTTCACGATCGAAAACCAGGAGCTAAAGGCCGGCATTCAGCCTCAAGGAGCGGAATTGCAGAGTTTGTATCACAAGGAGGATCAACTGGAGTATATGTGGAGCGGGGACCCGGCTTTCTGGGGCAAGCATTCACCGTTGCTTTTCCCAATCGTCGGGACCTTGAAAGGCAATATGTATTATGTACTGACGGCAAGTCCTATTCGCTGCCCCGGCATGGTTTTGCCCGCGACCGGGAATTCAGTGTAGAGTCGCAGCGGCCGGATGCGATCACCTTCCTGTTGCGGAGTGACGAGCAGACCCGGGCTGTGTATCCTTTCGATTTTGAATTGAGGGTTGGGTACCGGCTGGTATCCAATAAACTCGCGATTACGTACCAGATCAGGAACCCGGCTGCGGACCCCATGTATTTTTCTATCGGCGGTCATCCGGCATTCCGGGTGCCGCTGGTCGCTGGAACGGTTTATACGGACTATTATCTCGAGTTCGATGGGATAGAAGAGACGCCCCGCTGGCCGATCTCGAAAGACGGCCTGATCGAATGCGACCCGCTGCCGCTACTGCAGGATACGGCAGTCCTTTCGCTCCGGAAAGAACTTTTTGCCAAGGATGCACTGGTCCTGAAACATCCGATCTCGACGGGGGTAACGCTGCGTTCGGGTCAGACGGAACGCGCACTGCGGATGGATTTCCCGGGCTTCCCTTTCCTCGGGATCTGGGCGGCGCCCAATGCGGATTTCGTTTGCATCGAGCCCTGGTGCGGGATCGCCGATCCGGTCGACAGTAATCAGCAGTTGACGGAGAAGGAGGGGATCAACGAACTGGAAGGGGGCGGCGTGTTCCAGCGCACCTGGACGGCGAGCCTGCTCTGAGCGCGTGGCGACGCGTATGAATTAAAAGTCAAATTCTCTTACGGTCTGATCGCGCAGGACTTCGTGGATGCAATGCCGGTGGTTGCGTTCGGAACCCTGGACGACCCACTCGCCGGTGATCATGTTCTCCGCCGATTTCCGCTGGCCGCTCCGCTTGAATTTGAGATGATGGCGTTTAAACAGCTCTTCATACCGATGGAGGGGTTCGCTATCGAATTGACAGACGATCTTATAGATCCGGATCTGGTTGATGCGGTCGATCCAGCCTTCCAGCAACATAAAAACAAACAGTACCAGCAGGACGAGAATGGCCGCAAAGATAGCGGTGAGCAGGTAGCCGGCGCCGATGGCCACGCCCAGACCTGCCGTTACCCAGATCATCGCGGCGGTCGTGATCCCGCTAACCTTGCTGCCGGAACCATCTCCTTTGAATATGACGCCGGCGCCGACAAAGCCGATCCCAGTAGCGATGTTGGAGGCGATCCGGTCCGGATTGCCTGGGGTGCCGATGATCACGGAGAAAATGGTGAGGATCGTCGAGCCCAGGCAGATGAGCGTCAGTGTCCGGAAACCGGCGGATTTGCTCCGGTATTCCCGCTCTGCGCCGATCGCGCCGCCGATGAGCACGGCCAATACCAATTTGATGACGATATCCGATGGGAGTACCAAGTTCATAGTTATCCACGTTTTTGGCCGGACGGGTTGAAGAAGCCGGCTTTATATTCCTTAAAATAATGCGCTGTAATCCTTTTTCACCTGTGCGGCGTAGGTGGTGGAATAGTCGATCAGGCCCTGTTGCCAATGCGTATCCGCTCCGAAGGCGATCAGTTCGTCCGGCAGGGCGGCCCCCTGCCGGCCCGCGCTCCGCAGCATGGCGCTGGCGGTTAGGAAGGCCATGTCTTCCACGACACAGGCGATATCCTTAAAGCGGTCGCGGATGACCAGGAAGTCAATTTTGTCAGCGGTAGGCTGCATTTCCTTGATGACATAGGAGTCGCCGTCGAAGTTCGGTGACGCTGAGCAGGGCGGGGTTGACATTCTGCATCCGGTGCTGGACGGCGACGACCCGTTCGGCCTCCGAAGCCCAGGCCGGCTGAGGAGTGGTCAGGCAGGGCCGGAGGGAGGAAGGCGGCGCCTGTTTCATATCGATCAGCAGGTGTTTCTTTGGTGTCTTTGGTATTTCGCAGCAGAAAAACATATCGTTTTACCCCGAGACTGCCGGTCCCGGCTACACGAAAGGCGGCGTCGATTACCTGGAACCGGCCTTTCGAGCAGCGGGTACTGGTGGAGCAATTGGCTGAGATGGGACATCAGGGCTTTCCGCAGCGGTTTTCGAGTGGGAAAAGCCGGACGCGGTCGATCCGGAACTGGAGCGTTCCGTTCTTTCATTCTTCCGTCCGCTGCCGGACAAGCTCCTTCTGTTTGCGTTCGAGCGATCTTTTCCAGAAAGGCGCGGACGATGCCGTTGGCGGTCTCGTGTTCGAGGTATTTGGCCTTTCCTTTCGCAAGCGTTTCGGAAAGACACCTCAGGAAAAGTTGCGCGGTCTGCGTGGCATCCCTGCTTTTTGATGCCAAGGGAATCGAAGCCGGTAAAGATGCTGGTGATCATCCGGACAACTTCCCAGGTGGCGGGAGCCAGGATGCTTTCATCAAAATCGTTGAGGTCAAAATAGACCAAGCCGGTTTTCGCCTTTATAGCTGCCAAAGTTCTCCAGATGGAGGTCGCCGCAGATCCAGCGAGCGGATAGGCCGGGAGTGCATTGTTGTGAAAAAGGTCTTCGTAAAACAGGTGGCAGGTGCCCCGGAAGAACCGGAAGGGGTTCTCCGCCATACATTGATATTTGAGCGCGGTATAGGCTGGTAAGCGGTTGCTGTTAAAATCCTTGATGCGTTCGGCGATGCTCGGCACAGGCGTTCTTTTTTAGAAAGGTAATCAATGTAGATGAATTTGGCAAAGGGGGATCGGGCCGAAGTGGTGAAGGACTTTTCTTATCTTGCAGGTTATGCGACGATTCATTCTTAATGCAGGACTCTTCCTGATCTTGTCGGCCGGGGTGGCCGCGTGCCGGCAGCCGGAGCCGGTGGAATATTTCGGATTTCAGAATCTGCAGGTCGGCGCCGTGATCGGCGGAAAGACCGAAGTATCGGCTCTTGTCAAACTTTACAATCCCAATTCAGTCCATTTGAAACTGAAGAGGGCCGAAGCCGATATCGTCGTCAATGGTCAGCACGCGGGACATTCGCTACTGGATAGCACTATTCTTATTCCCGGCAAAGATACTTTTTATGTTCCGGTCACCCTGGAGCTGGACATGCGGGGGTTATTCAGCAACGCGCTTCAAATGCTGATGGGAAAGCGGGAGGCTGCCATCATAGTAGATGGCCGTGTGAGGGTGAAAAAAGGGATGTTCACCTTTAACCGATCCTTCCACTATGAAGGCAAGGAGGATTTGAACAGCCTGATGCCATCAGGGTCGGGCTTTTAATTATCCGCTATGACCACCATCCGCAAACAAAGCATCATTTCTTCGGGGGTTGTGTATGTTGGGATTGCGCTGGGCGTCCTCATCAACTTTATGCTTGCCCGCTGGTTCACTCCGGATCAGTATGGGCTTATCAGCGGGATGTTCGTGGCAATCGGCATGGTGCTGTCTTTTGCGGCCAGCCTGGGGATGCCGAATTTCATTATGAAGTTTTATCCCTATTACAAGGACAACCTTTCCGTGCAGGAGAACGACATGGTGAGTATAGCCGTTCTTGTCAGCCTGGGAGGTTTCCTGATCACGCTGGTCCTGGGGGTTATTTTCCGGACGGAGGTCATTCACTTTTACGAAGCCAAGTCTGCGGAGTTGGTAAAATATTATTGGTGGATGTTCCCCTTCGGATTGGGGATGACTATTTTCAGCGTACTGGAGCCTTATGGGTGGCAGTTGAAAAAATCCATCTTGACCAGTTTTCTGCGCGAGGTCGCGTTTCGGATCATGACGCTGCTATTGATCGTACTGTACTTGTTCGGGGTGATCGGAAGTTTTGGGCTCTTTGTAAAGCTATATGCATTCACCTTTTTGTCAATCGCCGTTTTCCTGGCTGTGTATCTGCTCGGTCCGGGGAGTTGCATCTCAGCTTTCGAGTAAGCCGGGTAACAAAGAAATTTTTTCCCAAAATCCGGACACTGGCGCTGCAGACCTGGGCAGGGTCATTTTTATTCAACCTTTCCTTCTATTTCGCGCAGATCGTTATTGCCGGTTTGGTGACGGGGGGCCTGAGCGCTGTTGGCGTGTTTACGCTGGCGCAGCTGGCTTCTTCGCTGATCCAGGCGCCGCAGCGGGCGGTCGGGGCGGCGTCGATCGGGCCGCTGTCGCGGGCGTGGAAGGATAAAGATATTGGAAGGATTGGCCGCATCTATCACCGGTCGGCGATCAACCAACTGATCTTTTCGGTTGGCATGTTTGTGCTTATCTGGATTAATTACGTCGACGGCATCCGTGTCTTTCATCTCAACGCGGTTTATCTTTCGGGCCTTTGGGTATTCTTTTTTATCGGGTTGGCGAGGGTAGCGGACCTGGGAACGGGGGTTAACAGCCAGGTTATCGGCACTTCGGCAGATTGGCGGGTAGAAGTCTATTCGGGGATGATACTCGTTGGGCTGACGATCCCGCTCAACTATGTTCTGGCGAGACAAATCGGGATAGTCGGGCCGGCCATCGCGGACCTGATCACCTTTTCCATTTATAACGGCGTCCGGTGGCTTTTCCTTTACCGGAAATACCGCCTGCAGCCTTTCGACCGGAAAAGCGGGGTTGCGATTTTGCTTGCTGCCGGGGCATTTTTGATCTGCGGCTGGTTGTTCGGTCGATTTCATGGCCTGGGATGGATGATCGCCCGCTCAATTGTCTTCCTGCTTGTCTATGGCGGCGGGGTACTGGCTTTCCGGCTGTCGGAAGACGTGCTTCCGGTGTGGCGGACGGTGAAAAAACGGTTAGGTTTTGTCAGGGAGGGGTGATTCCGTACTTTTGCGGCCGTTTATGTCAAA
Organism: uncultured Chitinophagaceae bacterium; assembly: GCA_963846405.1. GTDB lineage: Bacteria > Bacteroidota > Bacteroidia > Chitinophagales > Chitinophagaceae > Puia. Next base: position 488,930 of record CAWJVU010000007.1, read on the forward strand.
CAAGTACAGCAGCGAGATCGGGAAAAGAAAGACATTTGCCATTATTTCCCACCCTGATGCGGGCAAGACGACCCTTACGGAAAAATTCCTCCTGTTCGGGGGCGCCATCCAGACCGCCGGCGCCGTCAAAAGCAATAAGATCAAGAAGCATGCGACCAGCGACTTTATGGAGATTGAGCGGCAGCGTGGGATCTCCGTTGCGACCTCGGTGATGAGCTTCGAGTACAAATCAATGCTCATCAATTTGCTGGATACTCCCGGCCATAAAGACTTCGCGGAGGACACTTACCGGACCCTGACGGCAGTGGACAGCGTCATCCTGGTCATCGACAGCGTCAACGGGGTAGAAGCCCAGACCCGGCGGCTGATGGAAGTCTGCCGGATGCGCGATACGCCGGTGATCGTCTTTATCAATAAGATGGACCGGGACGGCAAGAATCGCTTCGACCTGCTGGAAGAGATCGAGAAGGAGTTGAATATTCAGCTCCATCCGATGACCTGGCCGATCAATAGCGGGAAGGATTTTAAAGGAGTCTATAACCTTTACGACAAGAATCTTATTCTTTTTACGGCGAATACCAAGGCAACGGAGGAAGATGAGGATGCAGTCAGGATCGACGACCTGAACGATGCCCTGTTGGATGAGCGGCTGGGTGAAAAGGACGCGTCCGTTCTCCGGGAAGATGTGGAACTCGTTGACGGAGTTCATGGTCAGTTGAACGTTGAAGATTATCTGGCGGGGAAAGTAGCCCCGGTGTTCTTTGGCAGCGCAATCAACAATTTCGGGGTGCGGGAAATGCTGGATACGTTTATCCGGATCGGTCCCATTCCACGAAGCCGCGAGACGTCAACGCGCCGTCTGGATGTCGAGGAAGACAACTTCAGCGGTTTTGTCTTTAAGATCCACGCCAATCTTGATCCCAAACATCGCGACCGGATTGCGTTTCTACGGGTATGCAGCGGCAGGTTCGAACGAAATAAATATTTTCATCACGTCCGCCTGGATAAGGATGTCCGGTTCAGTAACCCATATACGTTCCTGGCCCGCGACAAGGATGTGATCGAATCGGCCTATCCCGGCGATGTGGTCGGGCTCTTTGATACCGGCAATTTCAAGATCGGGGATACGCTTACAGAAGGGGAGGACTTCTATTTCACGGGTATCCCTTCCTTCTCACCTGAGATTTTCAAAGAGGTGGTCAATAAGGACCCCATGAAAACCAAGCAATTGGAAAAGGGCTTGGTTCAGTTGACGGATGAAGGCGTCGCCCAGTTATTCACCCAGTACGGAGGAAACAAGAAGATCATCGGTTGCGTGGGTGAGCTGCAATTCGAGGTCATCCAGTACCGGCTCCTGCATGAGTATGGGGCATCCGTCCAGTTCAATGCCCTGCCATTTTACAAAGCCTGCTGGATTACGAGCAAAGACCCGAAGAAGCTGGAGGATTTTATCCGGTTCAAACACGCCAATATAGCGGAAGATAAGGATGGGTATCTGGTGTATTTAGCGCAGAGCGAATGGTTCCTGAATACGGAAAGGACGAATAATCCGGAGATCGAATTCCACTTTACGTCGGAGATCCACAAATAGCGCCTGCCGGTAGCGGGAAGCGATATCCGCCAGGGAGCGCCCCCCGGACGGGGCGGCCGTTACCGCGGCACGACGCCCACATAGTTGTGCGGCGTGATCCGCTTTAATTCCTTTTTCAATGCGGCGCTGATCTTCAATCCATCGATAAACCGATGGATGGATTGCCGGGTGATCCCTTTCCGGCCGCGGGTTAGCTCCTTAAGCGCTTCGTATGGCCTGGGATATTTCTCCCGCCGCAGGATGGTCTGAATGGCTTCTGCGACGACTGCCCAATTGCTCTCCAGGTCTTCAGCGAGCTTGTCCCGGTTAAGCACGAGTTTGTCGAGACCCTTTCCGATCGAGTTCAGGGCAAGAATGGTGTGGGCGAACGGAACGCCGATATTGCGAAGGACGGTAGAGTCGGTCAGGTCACGCTGAAGCCTGGACACCGGCAGTTTCGCCGAAAAATGCTCGAGCAAGGCGTTGGCCATCCCCAGGTTACCTTCGGCGTTCTCAAAGTCGATCGGGTTGACCTTATGTGGCATGGCGGAAGAGCCGATTTCGTTCTTTTTCGTCTTTTGTTTGAAATAATCCATGGAGATATAGGTCCAGATATCCCGCGCCAGATCGATCAGGATGGTATTGATCCGTTTGATCGTATCGAAATGGGCCGCCAGGTTGTCGTAATGTTCAATCTGGGTGGTATATTGAAGCCGCTGCAGCCCCAGCGTTCCCTCCACAAATTCGTCGGCCATCTTAACCCAGTCCTTGCGGGGGAAAGCGACATAGTGTGCATTGAAGTTACCGGTGGCGCCGCCGAACTTGGCGGAGAAGGGGATTTGGATCAGCAACTCAACCTGGTTCTCGATCCGCTCGATGAAGACCATAATCTCCTTTCCAAGCCGTGTCGGGGTAGCGGGCTGACCGTGCGTCCGCGCGAGCATGGGAATATCCATCCAGTCACGGGCTAATACTTCCAGCTGGCGTTTGAGGTTGAGCAAGCCCGGCAGGTATTCGAATTCGAGGGCGTGTTTCCAAAGGAGCGGGATAGCGGTATTGTTGATGTCCTGGGAAGTTAGCCCGAAATGGATCCACTCTGCAATATCCAGCTTGCCATTCGAAGCGTCCTTTGCGCCATGATCGGCAGCCGCAAGCCGATCCTTCAAAAAATATTCCACTGCTTTGACGTCATGATTGGTCGTCTTTTCGGTTTCCTTGATCCATTGTGCGTCTTCCAGGCTGAATTGTTCTATCACGGTCTGAAGCTTTCGCCGGCTGGCCGAATCCAGGGGGAAGAATTTCTTTTTACTCAGGAACAGGAAATATTCCACTTCGACCAGAACCCGATACCGGATAAGGGCGTATTCCGAAAAATAATCATCCAGATGCTCGACCTGTTGACGGTAACGGCCGTCGATAGGGGAAATGGCGGTAAGTGGGTTTAATTCCATAATTTGCGTCAAAATTAACGTAAAGGAATTGGACAGAAAAATACGTGTCGGCGCAGTCAGCTATTTGAATACCAAACCACTTCTCTATGGAATCGAACGGGCTCCGATCCGTAAGGATATCGAGCTGATCATTGATTATCCGGCCAATATCGCCTCCATGCTCCTGCAGGACGAGATCGATATGGGGCTTGTTCCGGTGGCGGTCATTCCCCAGATGCGTGAATACTATATCAACGGCAAATATTGCATCGGCAGCAATGGCCCGGTAGCTTCGGTGTGTCTGTTCAGCGAAACCCCGATTGAAAAGGTCGAGCGGGTGCTGATGGATTATCAGAGCCGGACTTCCGTTGAGCTGGCTAAGGTGCTGCTTCGCGAGTTCTGGAAGGTTAATCCGGAAATAGTCGACACGAGCAAGGATTTCCGGGATTATATCCGGGATGTGACGGCCGGCGTGGTCATCGGTGACCGGGCGCTGGAGCAGCGGCGGGTTTCCCCTTATTTTTACGATCTGGCAGAAGCCTGGAAGGCGTTTACAGGCTTACCGTTCGTCTTTGCGGCCTGGATCAGTAACAAGCCATTGCCGGCTGAATTCATTGCGGAATTCGATGAGGCCAATCGCCGTGGTATCCGGCAGATCGACCAGGTGGTGGTGGAAAACCCCTATCTGATCTTCGACCTTCACGAATATTTCACTAAACGTCTCGACTATACGTTGGATGAGCCGAAACGGCGGGGGCTCGAAAAGTTCCTCTCGTATCTCCGGGTGCCCGAGGCGCTCACATCGGTGGACCGGATCTATTAATAGTCCGACAACCGGATCCAGGATGCGGGATAGATATCCTCAAAATATTTACCCACTACAAATTGGTTGGGAACGATGACGGTCTTATCCGGGTTACGGTTCAGGTAGGCTGCCCACCAGCTGAACGAGCCGTTGGAAGCAATGTTATGGGTGCAATTTGACATGAGGAACATATCCTTCCAGCTGTCTGCGCCGATGTTGAGGTCAACCACGGTGAACCGGTCGCCGGTGAAATGTTCCCGAACCCAGGCGTGATCGTTGGTAAAGAAAAAAAAGTGGAGGTCGCCGGCCAGGGTCTTCATCTTTTCAATTGCCGTGACAAAATAGTTCAGGGTGCAAACGGCACCGAGCTTATGGAAGTTGTGGGGATCCATAAAATCACCTCGCCGGACATGTACAGAAACGCTGGTGCATGCCCTGATTTTATCCAAGACCTCTAAGTTGGCCGGTCCGATCTTATTGAAGTCAAATTGAAATTCGTGAAGGACTTTGTCTTTGACATCTATAAAGTACTTTTCCGAATGCCAACCTCCCACATAGTATTTTATCCCCCGGGAAGGCTGCAGTAATTTAGGTTGAAAAGTATAATCATCATTTTCATCTATTACGGCCATCCCCAATAAGCCGGTGAGTCGAACGATCGGCTGTAAAATTGCTGTAAGTTTACTGGATGTAATTGCGAGATAAATAAAGTAATAAAGATGATCAGCAACGGTATCTTTCTTTTTAATTCCAAATACCCTATCCAGTTCATATCCGTTATGGACGTTTGCTGATTTTTTTAAAAATATGAACCTCGCCGACCCCGAAAGTTGTCGCTTTTTTAGATAAAAAGCATATTGAGACATTTGGTTGCCAAGGCCATTAAAAATCATGAGTACATCCATAGATGACAAATTTACCGGCGTTATTATTTAATACTGCCGGAACGAAAACAAAAAATATTTAATTGATTATCATAAGGTATGACAGGATTTTTGACTCGGGAAAAAGGATGGTCATAGACGGAAGCCGCCTCTTTAATATAATAATTAAAGCCTTTTTCCGTAAGCATGTTCAATAAGGACGATAGCTCCCTTTGCCGGTCAAAACAACCGTGATATTCTATAAATAGATTTGTTACATGATAAAGATTGTCTGCGGCGTCCATAATAACTTCAAACTCTGCGCCTTCTATATCCATTTTCAGAAAATTGACGGGTCTGTTCAGCAAATTCTTTAGCCGGATCGCTTTTACATCCCTGGAAGTTCTGGTTGATGTTTGGACGATTTTGCTTGACATAGAGCCTTCATTTGAAAACTGGAGTACCGTGTCCTCTTTCCACACTGCCTCTTTCTGAATCGTAATACCTTTGTAGCCATAAGACTCTATATTCCGGGAAAGCAGCTCGAAATTGGTTTCGTCGGGCTCGAAGCCAATGATTTCAGCATCGGGACAGAGGCGTTTCAGATAGATGATGCTCATCCCCATATTTGCCCCGCAATCGATGATAAAGGGTTTGCCGGTTAACGCTTGTTTATATAATTCTTCGACAAAAATTTCCTTAAGCCCATGGAGGAATTCTTGCGGACTGTAGAAGAAGAATTTTTTACCGAAAACTTTATGAGACCTGATTTTCCCCGGAGGAAGATGCTTGTAATATTTCTCATCAAACCAATTTACGTTGACTTCTTTGTATGGATTAATGAATGCGGACCCCAATCTGCTTTGTACGCCTTTCCTTAATCTGGTAAAGAATGACCTATTTTGCATCTCTGGTTTGTTTAGAATGATTGACAATTTATGAATTGGTTGAAAAAATTGCTATTTTTACGCATTTCAGCGTTGTGCCGATTTTTATTGAAAACACACTATTTCAATGGCATTTCTTTTAGAAAACATCACGAGAGGCTTTGGTAACAGGATAAGTAAGATATTCCATCGCCCCTATCGGGTCTTTAATATAGGATGGGTTAAGGAGAAGATTCTAAAGCACCAGTCAGATACAAGTCTCAAGCATCATTTATATAGAAAAAAATATAAAATTGCCTTCCGGGACGCTAATGAATTTTTGGTCTCCATTGACGAATTATTTATTAAAGAATTTTACAAATTCAGGCCGGATACAGAAAGGCCAAAGATAATTGATTGTGGTTCATATATTGGGACAAGTATTCTTTATTTTAAGGTCAATTACCCAAACGCAATTGTCACTGGTTTTGAGCCGGATCCTTCAAATTATTCGCTGCTAAAACTTAACCTTGATAATTGGGCTTTTAATGATACAAAGGCTGTCAACGCGGCTATTTGGATAAATAATGAAAGCATTTCATTTAGTTCGGCCGGCAATATGTCCAGTAAGATAAATACGGATCATACAGGGGAAAATGGAGAAGTGATGGTAAAATGTGTTCGTTTAAGCGACCTTTTGAATGAAGAAGTCGATTTCCTGAAGATCGATATAGAAGGCGCCGAGCTGCCTGTATTAAGAGATTGCGGCGATAAAATAAAAAATGTTAAAAATCTTTTTGTCGAATATCATGGAAAATATGACAAATTATCGGAGCTAAATGAGACGTTGGATATCCTTATTCGAAATGGTTTTAAATATTGTATAAAAGAGGGGAGTATTATTCATTCGAAACCATTTTGGGATAAAAATACAAAAGTGAAATACGATATGCTGTTGAATATTTTTGCATTTAGAGACTAAGATCTTACTTTTTCGTGTAAGTGATATCATAATAGCCGCCGCCGCCGGGATGTTTGGCGAATTGGTGACGGGAATATTCTCTGAACCCGTTTTGATCCATAAATAATTTCAGATCCTTCAATTGGCAACAACCTTTGTACGATTCAAAGTCGGGAACTTCTGTTTTTATATAAGTAAAGCCCTGCAAGATAGGAACAGCGCCCTTTAATACCAGCAATTCTGAACCCTGCGTGTCCATTACCAGCATATCGTATTGTTCATTGTCAATATTGTTCTCTTTTAACACCGCCGGAAGGGATTTGCTTAGGAGGACAATTGTCTTTTCGTAAACGATTTCCGGCCATATATCCTGATGGAGTTCCAAATTTAAAATGGATGAAGACGCGCCGTTATTATTTGCCAGATGAAATTGATACTCGACGTTGTCAACATCGGTAACAAGGCTTTTGATAGCGATTTGCCTGGGGAAACCTACCAGATTTGATTTCAGAATCTCGTATATTTCGGGGATGGGCTCAATCCATACCACCGACAGTCCGTGTTGATCATATAGCCCTATTTCCTGACCCGTATTGCCCCCTACATGGATTACACCGCTTACTTTTCTAAATGCTGCGTTAGGATTTTTTTTGAGCAAGGATTTGGCTCTGCGCAAAATCGATTTCACGGACATATTTAAATTGTTTTGTGTTTTATGTTTGCGCAAATTACGAATTGCTTTAATTTAATACGTATTTTTGGCAGACATGCTTCAGTAAAATTTGATGGCGGAACCTGTACTTATATCGATCTGTATACCTGCGTATAAGAAGGCGGATTTTTTGACGCGACTTTTGGATTCTATTGCAATTCAGACTTTTCGAAATTTCGAGGTCGTCGTGACGGACGATAGTCCAGGGTTGGAGGTAAATGCGCTTTGCGAAACCTACAAAGGAAAATTCCATCTTTGCTATTTTCGCAACGATTCACCGCTTGGGTCCCCGGAGAATTGGAACGAAGCGGTCCGCATGGCAAGCGGCGAGTGGATCAAGATCATGCATGACGACGATTGGTTTTCGGGTGAGAATAGCCTTTTGGAGTTCGCCCTTGCGGCGGGCAAGAACCCGGACGCGTCTTTTATATTTTCTGCCTACCGCGATGTATTCCTGGATGAGAACAGGGAGCGGGTTATGTTTGTTCCTCCGGGAAGATATAAAGCTTTTCTTCGGGATGCGACGGTTCTTTTTGCCAGGAATATTATCGGCCCTCCCAGTGTGGTCCTTTACCGGCGGTCATTGCCGGTCCGGTTCGACCCTGCCGTAAAGTGGGTCGTGGACATCGATTTTTATATCCGAAGCATGTCGGGAGGACGCCCGGCCTATATCAGCAAGATTCTTGTCAACGTGGGTCTCGGGAGGACTCAGGTCACACAGGACTGTAAAAGGCAGCGGGTTGTCGAAATTCCGGAGAATTTTTATCTATTGCAGAAAGTCGGATATCATCATTTGAAAAATGTCCTCGTATATGACGCCTGGTGGCGGCTGATGCGTAACCTGGAAATCCGGCGGCGGGAGGATATTACCGGCTCGGGCTATAGCGGGCCGATACCGAATGTGATCCTGTCGATGGTCAGATGGCAGCGGATGCTGCCTTTCCGCTTGTGGCGGATCGGAGTACTGTCAAAGAGCGGGATGTTCCTGCACTATCTTTCCCATTATAATCAGATTGCTGCGTGACCGATCTTTCCATCATTATCGTCAATTATAAGACGCCTCAATTGGTGATTGACTGTCTTCGGACGGTCTATAGGGAAACGACCGGGATCCGATTTGAGGTGATCGTGGTCGACAATGACTCGGGGGACGATAGCGAACGTCTGGTGATGGCAGCGTTTCCCGAAGTGCGTTGGATGCGGATGGATTACAATGCGGGGTTTGCGCGGGCCAATAATGCAGCGATCCGGCAGTCTTGCGGCGAAGCGGTCCTCTTGCTGAATTCCGATACCCTGGTGGAGGATGGCGCGATCAGCGGAAGCTGGCGTGAACTGGTGCCCTCTCCTTATGTCGCAGCCGGAATCCAGCTGCTGAACGTCGACCGGACGCCGCAGATCTCGGGAAACTATTTTATGAAAGGCGGTTTGAACTATTTGTTATCGTTGCCTTATCTGGGCGGGTGGGTGAAGAAGGCGGGGCATCTTTTCAAGGTAGGCGCTCCTCATGTTCCGGATGCCCGCACAACGGTGGAAGTGGATTGGATCAACGGAGCTTTTTTGATGGTCAAACGGGCTGCGTTCGAGCTGTCAGGGCTGATGGATGAGGATTTTTTTCTTTATGCGGAGGAGGCGGAATGGTGCAGCCGGTTAAGGAAGATCGGGCGGCTTTGTATTTTCGGGCAGTTCCGGGTGGTGCACCTTCAGGGTGCTTCTGCCAACGAGACTTTTGGGTCGGCAGGGAAAGGTTACTACAATTTATATGATCGAAAGGGCCTGCAGATCATGTTGTCGAATTTCGTTCGAATCCGCAAGCAGTTTGGGGTGGGGTGGTTCTTAGTGCAATTGGGAATGTACTTGCTGGAGGTGCCGGTATTTGCAGCGGGTATCGCGCTATCACGACTGTCTAGGCTGTCAGGACGCAAAGCGAATTATACCTGGGGGATGTTCCGTCGCTACTGCGCCAATGTCGGTTATCTTGTCGGGAAAAGCTTGACCATCATTCGGAATAAGCCCTATTTTTACAAGGTTTTATGAAAGCCAATACTGTCATATGAAAGGTGCTTTTTTTCTGCCGTTTTTTCTGCTTCTGGCGGCACCTTATTTATCTTTGACCCAGGAATTAAGCTACACACATTATGATATTTCTGACGGGCTGGCCAGTTCCACGGTCTTTTGCATTACTCAGGACAGGGATGGTTTTATTTGGATGGGCACCGAAGCCGGGGTTTGTCGTTTCGACGGAAAGCAATTCCTGACCTTCACGTCAGCTGACGGGTTACCGGATGCGGAGGTACTGCAAATGTTTGGAGATTCAAAAGGGCGGGTTTGGATGGCGCCATTCCGGGGTTCGGTTGCTTACTATTATCAGGGTAAATTTCATAACCCCGGCAATGACAAGGTGCTGGCTGCTGTCGGGGTTCGCCAAAACGTAAGGAATTTTGCGGAGGACAGTGACGGCAATATCCTGGTCCAGGAAGCTGCGGCCCTGCATATCGTTCATCGTGACGGCCGGGTGAAAAGCTATGATTCTGTGGAAGGGAAGCGGATCGACAGTTGCTCGGCATGCGCCCGAAATAAAGACGGTCATTTTACCGTTCAAATTGCCTCGAACCTCTTTGAGCTGTCGGACACCGGATTCAGATGGCTGGAACGCATCCCCTATCCTTTCGAGAATCCTAATTATATGGCGCTTAGTGACTCCTGGGGTGTTTGGCGGGCGGACACCAACAAAACGGAGATCCAGTCGCTGGTTAGCGGCAACGCGATCAACATTCCGTTCTATTTCAGCATGGAAAGCAGTGATTCCCATATCAGCTATTCCATGGTGGGCGACAGCATGCTTTATTTGAATGAATTCTTCGGCACGCTCGAATACAATCTGCATCAGGCTGTCGTGGGGCAGCGGTTGCTTCCTGCGCGACAAGTTTCCAGAGTTTTTGGCGATCGGGCAGGAAATTTGTGGCTAACTACGCTCAGAAGTGGAATTTACCGGCTCAATTCGGCCCATTTCAAGATGATCCGTTTTCCCGACCAGCGATTTGGCGAATCCTCGATCACGTTCATCGGTCCCAATTTAAAGGGGGACAAGTTGATCTTAGGCGACAATCACAATGCCACCGTTCAATTGTCCTTGCCTGACATGCGGGTGACCTATAAGAATACCGTGGATTACTATGGCGCCAGCAGAATCCTTTTCGTCCACCAGTTGAGCGCCAATTACTATTTGTATGGGTCCGATGCCATGGTGGCGGTTCTATCGCCTGCTGCATCGCAACTTAAAAGTAAAAAGTGGGACGGGGTCAAGGCTGCCTGTTTGGTGGATGATCGCCGGGTGTTGATCGGCGGGACATGGGGTGCCGGGATCTTCGATTTAAGAAGCTTGCGATTAACGCAGAGACTATGGAATTCGCGCATCTCTACTGTTTATTGTAAAAATGATACAAACTATATCGGTACGTTGAATGGACTCTGGATGCTGGCGGGAACGAAGCCACCGCAATATTTAGGGAAGACGGTCGATTTTCTGAAAAACCGGATCGAGGCGGTGACAGAATCTGACGAAGGCATTCTGTGGATTGCGTCCAACGACGCGGGGGTCATCGGGTACCGCAACGGAAAGGTTGTCGGTGAAATCACCAAGAGGCAAGGACTGATCGGAAATGTGTGCCATTGTATCTACCTGTATCATGGCATCCTTTGGGTAGGCACAGACAAAGGGCTAAATAGGGTACAGGTAAATCAGCCCGGGTATCCGGTCAGCTTTTTCAATTCGAATGACGGACTGGCGTCCGATAACGTAAATGTGGTGTATGCAAGTGGATCCAGGATCTATGTCGGGACGACGACTGGGCTTACCTATTTCGATAAGTCGAAGGCAGTGAACGGGGATGAGTGCCGGCTGGTAATCAGCAGCATCACTAATTCGGGGCGCAACCGGATCGGCGATTCGGCCGCGATAGTACTTCCGTCAAAGCAGAATAATATTCGATTCGAGTTTGTAGCCATCTCCTACCGATCGGTGGGAAAGATCACCTACCGCTACCGGTTAAACGACCTTGACAGCGAATGGCGGGAAACGGGGGATAATTACCTGGCGTATCCCAGTCTCCCTTCGGGTGAATATGAATTTCAGGTCCAGGCTGTCAATCGATTTGGGATAAAAAGCGAGATGCGGTCGATTCAATTTGAGGTAGCTACGCCGTTTTGGAAAGAGGTTTGGTTTCAGGTGGTAATGCTTGCCCTATTCTTCTCGGCCACCTGGACTTTTGTCGCATGGCGTATCAGAGGAGTTAGAAAGCAGCAGGAACAAAAGGCAATGCAAAGCCGCCGGATGGTCGAGCTCGAACATATAGCGCTGCAATCGCAGATGAATCCTCATTTTATCTTCAATTGCCTTAATTCGATCCAGCAATTCGTATTCGATCAGGATATGATAGCGACAAATGAATATATCACTGGTTTTGCGCGGCTGATCCGGGCAACACTTAATAATTCCTCCCGGGCGCTGATCTCGGTGTCGGAGGAGGTCGAATACCTAAGTGATTATCTTTCGCTGGAGAAAATGCGTTTCAAGACAAAAATGGATTACCGGGTCCTGGTTGAGCCGGGGGTCGATATTCAACAAAGCCTGTTGCCGCCGATGTTGCTTCAGCCATACGTGGAGAATTCAGTCCGGCACGGTCTCCGCCATAAAAAGTCAGGTCAGGGATTCATTCATATTCAATTCCAAAAGGACAAGGATCATTTAGTGGTCATTGTCCAGGATAATGGTATTGGAAGAAAGAAAGCGATGGAATACAAAACCGGCGAGCACATAGAATACCAGTCTAAAGGAATGTCACTGACGTCCGCCCGTATTCAGATGCTCCAGGTGTTGTACAAAACCGAGATCGATGTGCAGGTCGAGGATCTGAAGGGTGAACATGGCCGGGCGGCCGGTACGCGGATCGTAATTCGATTTCCACCAATAAAGGAAGGCGCGGTTTAAAGTGGCAGGGCTGGGTATCAGAATTACTCTTATCTTTAGTCGTTAATACATTAGTCTTTATCCAACTAATCTTAGCTTGCTGCCTTTGATACGGACGGTCCTTATAGATGACGAGATCGACAGTAACCGGATCCTGCAAACACTTCTGGAATCCTATTGTCCGCTAATCAGTGTTGTTGGTACGGCAGACGGCGTTGAAACGGCGATCACTCTGATCCGGGAGGCCCGGCCGGACCTGGTTTTTATGGATATTGAAATGACAGGGGGGAATGCGTTCGATCTGCTTAACCGGCTTCAGGCGGTCAATTTTCATGTCATCTTTGTGACAGCCTTCGACAACCATGCCGTTAAAGCCTTCAAATACAACGCCATTGACTATTTGCTCAAACCAGTGAATATCAAAGAATTATGCAGTGCAGTTGATAAGATCTCGGGGAAATTTGCGGAAAGCAATATCCTGGATCGGGTAAAGGGGATGTTGGAGACCATGCGCAACACCGGTTCGGCTGAAAAGAAGATAGCAATTCCTACGATCAACGGGCTTTCCTTTATTTTGCTTAGGGAGATCGTCCGACTGGAAGCATCGGGAGGGTATACGTTCATCTGTCTTCAGGATAGGACCAGGGTCATAACGACGGGGACGATCAAGGACTTCGAGGACCTTCTGCCGGAGGGAACCTTCTTTCGCATTCATCATTCGCACATCATCAATTTGAACAAAATAAAATCTTATCAAAAAGGAAGGGGTGGATACGTTACGATGGATGATGACAGCTTTATCGAAGTGGCCAGCCGACGGCGGGAAGAATTCATGCGACGATTGCTTAAATGAGAAGTGCTTGCTTATGAAACTGATCTTTTTGCCGGTTTTTTGCTGTTGTTTGTGGGTTCCTAATTTGCTTTTTGCCCAGGAATACAGTTACACGCATTACGATATTGCCGACGGTTTGGCGGGATCGACCGTGTATTGTCTTGCACAAGACAGGGACGGGTTTATCTGGGCGGCGACGGAGACGGGGGTCAGCCGGTTCGACGGGACGCATTTCAAAAATTTTACGATCGCAGACGGGCTTCCGGATATCGAGGTGCTGCAGCTTTTTGGCGACCGGGACGGCCGGTTATGGATGGCGCCTTTTCGAAAGAGCGTTTGTTATTGGTACGGAGGCAGAATTCATAACCAGGACAATGATTCGACGCTAAAAATGGTTCACCTCCGTCAGAATGTCGAGTATTTTGTCCAGGACTCGGCGGGTAACATCCTTATTCAGGAGAATTCCGCTTTACATCTGGTCCTGACGAATGGGACCGTAAAGGAATTTGATTCTTTAGGCCAGGTACCGATCGATGCATCTGTCGCCTCCGCTCTGGATCAGTCGGGGCGCTTCCTCGTTCAGGTAGGGGACCGGGTCTTCCGGATCACCGAAGATGGCTTTAGTCTGATTCGAGAGCTTCCTTCCATTGCAACTCATCAGAACCTGATCGCGATGAGCAGCAGCTACCTGATCTGGCGAGGTGCCATGCCAATATATTCCATCTTGTCGCTGGCCACAGGCGATCTGGTCAAAAGAACGTTCCAGCAGGACACGTACCGGCACATCAGCTTTACGCTGCTTCAGGACAGTCTCCTTTATGTCAATGAGATCCTGGGATGCACGGAGAACAATATCCAAAGCGGGAAAACGCGGTGGTTCCTTCCCGACAAACCGGTGTCGCGCGTCTTCCGGGATATGGATGGCAACCTATGGTTTGCGACTCTCGGTCAGGGTATTTACCGGTTGAATTCGGATGCAGTTCGGAATCCGGAAGATCCCTTCCCTCCACGCGGAGACCTCACCGGTGATGTCCATTTTACGGATCGGGAACCGGTTGTGGGTGGGCAATGACCGGGAGCAGATCTTCCGGCTGTCGCTGCCGGGGCTCCGGGCCGATCCGGCCGATGACAGTGAGCTGATTGCCAAGAACCGGGTGCTGTACCTGGACACGGTGGATGGAGGTAAGGTCATTGCCGGCAGCGACAATAACTTAATCAAAGTCAGCGAGCACGGTTACCGAAGTATCCGAACGGTCACTGTTCCCGTTAAATCGATTGCCCGGCGCCCCGATGGGCGCCTGCTGGTGGCCAGCGTCTGGGGTGTTGGGAATTTCGATGTAAAGCAGTGGCGGTTTATCGATACGATCTGGCGGGAGCGGGCAACCGCCGTTTATTGTTATCTCGATACGGTCTTTATCGGGACGCTGAATGGCCTTTACCGGTTGGTGGGCAATCGTCCTCCCGAGCTGATGGGAGCCGCTGAACCGCTGCTACGAACGAGGATTTCGAGCATCGTCCGGGGATCCCGCGGGATTTATTGGATAGCGACATACGGGAGCGGAATCATCGGCTTCCGGGGAGGCTCCGTAGTGGCGGTAATCAACAAACAGCATGGACTGACCAGCGATATTTGCCGATGCCTGTTGTTGCACAAGCAGGTCCTCTGGGAAGGCACGGATCGCGGTCTTAACCGGATAGATCTGGACAAACCGGGATATCCGGTCACCGCTTTACCTCGAATGACGGGGTGGGATCGGATATCATCAATACGGTATATGCAGGACAACTCGATGGTTTATGTTGGCACACCGGCCGGGTTGAGCTATTTCAACCCTGCAAGATCGGTGAAAACGAACCCTGCCGCGTTTACCTGCTGTCGGTATTGAGCGGCGTCGGGACCGACCGGGTAGCCGATACGGCTAACCTTGTCATACCATTTGGCGACCGGAGCATTCGGTTTGGCTATGCCGGTATCTCTTACCGGTCGGGTCGGTGACATTACTTATCGCTACCGGATGATCGGGCTGGACAGCAGTTGGCGAACGACAAGGCTGACAGTGCTGGAGTATGCGGTCCTACCGCCGGGAGGATACGAGTTTCAATTAACGGCGATCAATAAGTTTGGCGATAGCAGCGCTTTACTCAGTCAGCGATTTTGGGTGGTGACTCCATTTTGGTTGACGACCTGGTTCAGTATGGTCGTAGTCACCGTTTTTGCCCTGGGCACCTGGGGGCTGGCCAGCTGGCGGATCCGGACGATCCGGCGGCGGCAGCGGGAAAAGGAGAAGCTTGCCAGGAAAATGATGGAGCTGGAGCGGATGGCCTTACAGGCCCAGATGAATCCCGCATTTTATTTTCAATTGTCTGACCTCCGTACAGCAGTATGTTGTCGACCAGGATATCCCGTCGGCGAATAAATATATTACCGGGCTGGCCAGGTTGATCCGGCTCACGCTGCACAATTCATCGCTGGCTTTTATTTCGCTGGCGGATGAAGATGGCTTACTTATCCGCCTATATGGCGCTGGAGAAGTTGCGGTTCAAGGAGAAAATGGAGTATTCGATCGAAGTGGATCCCGGATTCTTCTAAATTCCTGTTACGTCCCGCCGATGCTGATCCAGCCGTATGTCGAGAACAGTATCCGGCACGGGCTTCGTCACCGGAAAGGGGATGCGGGGTTTATCCGGCTTCTTGTCCGCCAGGAAAAGGAGCCGGAGCGGCCAGGGTTGACGGTCATTGTGGAAGACAACGGAATCGGCCGCGAGCAGTCGGCGCAATATAAAACAGTTGAACATATCGAATATCAGTCGAGGGGGATGACGATGACGGCTGACCGGATCCGGATGATCAATGCCACCTATGGAGCGGATATCCGGGTGGAAGTGATCGATCTGGAGGATGCGGCCGGATGCAGCCGGCGGGTACACGGGTCGTTATGCAATTCAGGGCGTTTGATCATCTAAATCCTAATCAAAAAGCATTGTTATGATTCGAACGGTCCTGATCGATGATGAGACGGATAGCGTCCGTGTTTTGCAAAAATTGCTGGAGACGTATTGTCCGCAGGTTGAAGTGGTTGGCACGGCGGAAGGGGTCGAGACCGGCACTGGCGGTCATTCAGGAAATGCGTCCGGATCTGTTGTTCCTGGACATCGAGATGACACAGGGTAATGCCTTCGATCTGTTAAATCAGCTGCGGCCGCTGACGTTCCAGGTCATCTTTGTCACGGCATTCGACAACTATGCCATCCGGGCGTTTAAATACAGCGCGGTAGATTACCTGCTGAAACCGGTTGATATCGATGAGTTGGTCAGCGCAATCAGCCGGGTGGCGGAGCGATCGAAACAACGGAACATCGTCGATCAGATGCAGCTGTTCCTGGATAATATGGGGACATACAGCCTGGGGCAGCAGAAAATGGCGGTACCTACCCTGGATGGATTGATCTTTATCAATCTCAGGGAAGTCGTTAGACTGGAAGCCAAGAGCAACTACACGCAGATTAACCTGGAAAACGGGGAAGCGCTGATGGCTACACGGACGATCAAGGACTATGAGGATATCTTGCCGGAGACGTTGTTTTGTCGCATCCATAATTCCCATATCATCAATCTCCAAAAAATAGAAAAATATCACAAGGGCCGGGGCGGATATGTGGTCCTGGAGGACGGCAGCGAGATCGAGGTAGCCAGTCGGCGGCGGCAGGAATTTCTGCGTCGGCTGCTGAAGTGAAGGATTTCGGGGAATCCAGTACTTTTGAAAAGAAATGGCACGTATGGATCAGACAAATTTTGCGTATGGTCAGGATGAGTTGAACGATCGGAAACGTACTTGCAGTTGCGGACGGATCCATGCGCGGGGTGTTGTCGCCGGCTGCCGTTCAAAAGATCCGGTCCAGCGAGCAAAAGGTTGCGAATATCGTTGGGCAGTCGGCTTCGGTCTATGGGATCAACACAGGTTTTGGCATTTTGGCCAACACGAAGATCTCTGAGGCGGATACACGGCTGCTGCAGCATAAAATCCTCCAAAGCCATAGTGTGGGGGTGGGGAATCCGGTCCCGGTCGGAGATCGGCCGGATCATGCTGATCACCAAAGTGCATGCCCTGGCGCAGGGGTATTCGGGCGTGCAGTTGGCGACACTCGAGCGGATATTGTGGCATCTTGCCGAAAACATTATACCGGTGGTGCCGGAGAAAGGGTCGGTGGGAGCTTCGGGCGATCTCGCGCCTTTGGCCCACCTTTTCCTGCCGCTGATCGGGCTTGGGGAGGTTTGGCATCGCGGAGAAAAGAAACCGGCGCGGGTGGTGCTGGAAGAGTATGGGCTTGCTCCTGTTTCGCTTGGCCCCAAGGAAGGGCTGGCACTTATCAACGGAACACAATTCATTCTGGCCTATGCGGTCAAAGCTGTCCAACGGCTTACATTATTGTCTGGAAGCGGCGGATATCATCGGGGCGATGAGCCTCGAAGCGTTGACGGGGACCAAGGCGCCCTTTGATGAGCGGCTGCACCGGCTTCGTCCTTTCGCCGGCAGCCGGCTGGTGGCTCAGCGGCTCCGGCAATTGTTGAAAGACAGCGCGATCATGAAGAGCCATGTTGACTGCGGCCGGGTGCAGGATCCCTATTCCCTGCGTTGCATGCCGCAGGTACACGGTGCTTCCCGGAATGCATGGCTGCATTTGCGGCAGCTGACGGAGATCGAGCTTGAATTCCGTAACAGATAACCCGGTTATTCTGCAAGATGGCGATGTGATCAGTGGTGGCAATTTCCATGGTCAGCCGCTTGCCTTGCCGCTGGACTATGCGTGTTTCGCCGCAGCAGAGATCGGGAATATCTCGGACCGCCGGTGTTACCTTCTCCTGGAAGGCAAGTGGGGGCTACCGATGCTGCTGATGAACAATGTCGGTCTCAACAGCGGATTTATGATCCCACAGTATACGACTGCGGCACTGGTGACCGAAAATAAGACGCTGTGTTTTCCAGCGAGTGCAGACAGCATCCCAACCTCTTTGGGGCAGGAAGACCATGTGAGCATGGGCAGTATCAGCGGCAGGAAGGTCAACCAGGTGCTGGACAATCTCGAATATATCCTGGCCATCGAGCTGATGAGTGCCTGTCAGGCGATCGAATTCCGGCGCCCGCTGAAGAGCAGCGCGATTCTTGAGGCGGCGCATGAATATGTGCGGCGTTTTGTCGGTTTTGCCAGTGAAGACCGGATCTTTGCGGAGGATATCCGCCGGCTTCATGCGATTATCCACGATTTTTCCTTTGTCAAATATTGCAATGAAGTGGCGTCGGGCAAGCAGGCCGGCCTGAATGCCGGTTTTGAAAATGAGTTTTCAATCTAATTATACTTCTATGAGTGCTGTTTCTTATCAGCGATACGATCCGGTAAAGTATAAGACGCCGACGGGTACGAGGCTGCAGTGTAAAGGCTGGATCCAGGAGGCCGCGCTGCGGATGCTCCTAAACAACCTGGATCCCGAAGTGGCGGAACGACCCGACGAACTGATCGTCTATGGGGGCCGGGGAAAGGCCGCCCGCAATTTCGAAGAATTGGACCGGATCATCCGGGCGCTCAAGGAGCTGGAAGAGGATGAGACCCTGCTGATCCAGAGCGGTAAGCCGGTTGGCATTCTGCGAACGCATCCGGATGCGCCGCGGGTACTGTTGTCCAACTCCCAGCTGGTGCCCAAGTGGGCTGACTGGAAGCATTTCGACGAGCTGGAGAAAAAAGGCCTGATGATGTACGGGCAAATGACCGCCGGGTCCTGGATCTATATCGGTTCACAGGGTATTGTCCAGGGGACATATGAGACATATGCGGCGGCAGCGACCCAGCCATTTCGGCGGCACCTTGCGGGGCACGCTCAATGTAACCGCGGGTCTTGGGGGAATGGGCGGCGCTCAGCCGCTGGCGATCACGATGAATGAGGGAGTCGCGCTGATCGCGGAGGTGGAGGAATGGCGGATCGACAAGCGGCTGGACACGAAGTACCTGGATGTGAAGATGGTCGACATCGATGCGGCGATCGACCGGGCGGAGGAAGCGCGGAGACAGAGGGGAGGTTCTTTCCATTGGCGTTCGCTGCAATGCAGTCGATCTGCTTGAGCGGTTGATCCTGCGGAATTGTATTCCCGACACGCTGACCGACCAAACGTCCGCCCACGACCCGCTGATCGGCTACTGGCCGCATGAGCTTTCCTATGAGCAGGCCAAGGTACTGCGGCAGGACAATCCGCAGCAATATATCGAACAGGCGTACCGGTCGATGTACCGTCATGTGGAATGTATGCTGGAGCTACAGCGAAGGGGGGCGGTGACTTTTGACTATGGAAACAATCTCCGCGCGAGGGCACAGGAACGGGGGTTGAAAAATGCGTTCGATTTCCCCGGCTTTGTCCCGGCCTATATTCGGCCTTTGTTCTGTGAGGGAAAAGGGCCCTTTCGGTGGGCAGCCCTCAGTGGTGATCCCGCCGATATCGCCGTGACGGATGCCGTTATCGGAGGACTTTTTCCGCAGAACGCCTCGCTGCAGCGCTGGTTGAAACTGGCCCGCGAAAAGATTGCATTTCAGGGACTGCCGGCGCGGATTTGCTGGCTTGGACAGGGGGAGCGGGAGAAAGCAGGGGCAGCATTCAACGAGCTGGTTCGTACGGGCCGGGTAAAAGCGCCGATCGTTATCGGCCGGGATCACCTCGATACGGGATCGGTTGCTTCACCAAATCGCGAGACGGAAGCCATGCTGGATGGGAGCGATGCCGTTGCAGACTGGCCGATCCTGAATGCACTCGTCAACACGGCGGGCGGGGCCAGCTGGGTAAGTCTGCATCATGGTGGTGGGGTAGGGATGGGATACAGCATCCATGCCGGGATGGTTATCGTGGCCGACGGGACGCCGGAGGCTGCCGCCCGGCTCAGCCGGGTTCTGCGCAATGATCCCGGGATGGGGGTCATCCGTCATGCGGATGCCGGTTATGAGGTCGCGAAAGAGACGGCGCGGGCGCACGGATTGGATCTGAACAGCCGGTTATAGGAGAATTCGGCGTCCCTGCCGACACGGTTATTGGCTACTTTGACACGGTAATGGCCCAAAACGACGCGAATACGAAGTCTTGCCAAATGACAGACAAGAATGTATTATGTTTGATTGTTATCCTAATTGATTAAACACACCTGCGGACCTCTATGCTGAAATCCCTTTTGCCGACATCCCCCGAAGGCGCACAACGCCGGGATGTTGTTTTCACTTTTTCAATTGGCTTTCAACTTTCCGCCTACGGCGATTAAGTCGCTGTGGCTAAGTGCATATAATTAATCAAAACCATTTACCTTGTTCGACTGGAGAGGTTCCTTACACGGAACCTTTCTTTTTTTACCTTAATCTGGCCTTATTGTTGAGTAGAGAGAGGACACGACGCGTTAGCAAAAGCGCTCTATCGTATGGGTCGCCTAATCATCATATCCAGCCGTTTGCCTTTTTCCCTGGACAGGGAAGGGGATAAAATCGGTCTTCGTCAAAGTTCGGGCGGCCTGGTGTCGGCCATAAGAAGCTATTTTGAAAACGCCACTTCGCAACGAAACGATCTGACGGGCAAAATGTGGATGGGTGTAGCAGATTTTCCACAGGAAGATTGGGACCAGCTCAAGGGATCGCTAGCAGGGAAACCGGATTTTGAGGTATTGCCCGTCTTCGTAGATAAGGAGTTATATGAGAATTTTTACAATGGATTCGCCAATTCGGTACTTTGGCCGCTCTTCCATTATTTTTCCACGCTGGCAACCTACGAAAGCCAGTATTTCGATGCCTATGTCCAGGTGAATCAGCTCTTTGCCGAGACGATC
The DNA here is from genome assembly GCA_963846405.1 of uncultured Chitinophagaceae bacterium. Lineage (GTDB taxonomy): Bacteria > Bacteroidota > Bacteroidia > Chitinophagales > Chitinophagaceae > Puia. Next base: position 509,783 of record CAWJVU010000007.1, read on the forward strand.
GTTCCGCTGCTCGAGCCGGGCGACCAGGTTTGGATCCACGACTACCAGTTGATGTTCCTGCCGCATCTTTTGCGGAGTAAAAAGCCGGACGCGACGATCGGGTTCTTTCCTGCATATTCCCTTCCCCTCCTATGAAATTTTCCGGCTGATGCCGGCGGAATGGAAAAAGATGCTGTTGCACGGCGTGATGGGCGCTGACCTGATCGGATTCCATACCTATGATTATGTCCAGCATTTTTTGCAGTCGGTGAAAATGATCCTCGGCGTCGAAAACTATTTTCATAACCTTCAATACCAGGACCGGTTTGATCCGGATCGATCTGTTCCCAATCGGGATCGACTATGGAAAGTTCCATTCCGCGGCCACTGATCCGGAGGTGGAAGAGATCCGGGACAAGGCCCGGAGGAATCTGGAAGATAAAAAGATCATTTTTTCGGTTGACCGGCTCGACTATACCAAGGGGTTGATGCAGCGGCTCGCCGGATTCGAATATTTTCTCGACCGGTATCCGGAATGGCGGGAGAAGGTGGTATTCATCCTCAATATCGTTCCATCGAGGAGCACGATCCCCGCGTATAGCGAACGAAAGAAGCAGATCGAAGAGAAGATCGGGACGATCAACGGCCAGTTCTCGAGCATCGGCTGGCAACCGATCCTCTACCGGTATACCCATCTTCAGCTTTCCCGAGCTGGTGGCGTTATACCAGGCCGCCGATGTCGCGCTGATCACGCCGCTCCGGGATGGGATGAATCTTGTGGCCAAGGAATATGTGGCCAGCAGCACCGGCAAGGGGGTTCTGATCCTGAGCGAGCTTGCGGGCGCAGCCAGTGAGCTCAGCGAGGCGATCCTGGTCAATCCCACGGATACCTCCGATGTCGCGTCATCGATTACGCGCGCGCTGGCGATGCCGGTATACGAACAGCGGAACCGGATTACGCTGATGCAGCGGCGGCTGCAGGAATACGATGTGTTCAAATGGGTGAACGACTTCATGGATCAACTGATGCAGGTGAAACAGGAACAGCGGAAACAGAAGGTAAGAGTGCTGGACGACAAGACGTTCGCGGCGATCTACCGGCATTATCATGGCGCGAAGAACCGCTGTTTGCTGCTGGACTATGACGGGACATTGGTCCCGTTCACGCGCATTCCGTCGGAGGCGGCGCCGGACAGTGCCGTGCGGGATCTGCTCGCCGGCTGGCCGCCGACCCGCAAAAATCATGTCGTCATCATCAGCGGGCGGGATCGTCTCTTCGCTTGAGCGCTGGCTGGGGAGCTTGCCGATCACTCTGGTGGCGGAGCATGGCGCGAGTTTCAAAATGCGAAATGGGACCTGGCAGCAGATGGTCTCGGTATCCGATCTTTGGAAGGATGAGATCCGGCGGATCATGCAGCTTTTTGTCCTGCGGTGCGCCGGGTTCTTTTGTAGAAGAGAAGACGAACACGATCGCCTGGCATTATCGGAATACGCAGACTGGATTGGGCTTCTCCCGGTCGCGGGAATTGCTCAATACGTTGTCGCAACTGATCCAGAATACGACTTTGCAGGTGATCGACGGAAATAAGGTCGTGGAGGTCCGGATCGCCGGTTTCGATAAAGGCGCTACTGCGCTGAAGATCATCAATGAGCAGGACCCCGACTTTGTATTGTGTATGGGTGATGATACGACGGACGAAGATATGTTCAAAGCCCTTGAAGGAGAGGCATATACGATCAAGGTCAACAGCGGCGCTTCGTCCGCCCAATATACGATCCTGTCGCAGCAGCGGGTGGTGCCGCTGCTGAATTCGCTGCTGCAGCCTCCGGCGGTCAAGCGGAACGGAAGCAAGCCCGAGGCGCCGCTCATACACAGGAATAATATGGCGGTTCACAAATACAACATGGGTGTCATCGGCAACTGCACCTATCTGGCCTATATCGATCTGCTGGCGGATGTCAAATGGATGTGCATGCCGAGGTTCGACAGCAGTTTTCTGTTCGGTTCGCTGCTCGATGAGGAAAAGGGGGGTCATTTCTTTATCCGGCCGGCAGGCGACGAATACCGGGTTCCATCAGTATTATGTACCCAATACCAATGTGCTTTGCACCGAATTCACCTGCCGGGACGGACGATTCGTCGTCAAGGACTGCGCGCCCCGGATCCGGATCTATGAACGGCAGTTCCGGCCGCTGATGCTGGTGCAGGAAAGTGGAGCTGCTGGAAGGCGAACCGTGCCATCACCGTTAGCTGCCAGCCAAGGGGAGATTATGGCAAGGTCGTTCCCGGATGCGGTGATTGGCAGCAACCATATCCGGTATCTCAACCTCGGACAGCAGGTGCGGCTGACCACGGATATTCCGCTAACCTATATCCTCAAGGAGAAATCGTTTGTACTTGACCAGGACCGCTATCTTGTCCTGACGTATGGCGAGCCGCTGGAGGCGCCCGCTTAAGGAGACCGCGGAAGAATTTATCCGCAAAACGACCGAAGACTGGCAGTCATGGGTCAAGAGCTCCTATCTTCCCGATATATACCAGGAAGAGATCATCCGGTCTGCGCTGGTGTTGAAGCTGCATCAGTTTGAAGATACGGGCGGCGATCATCGCATCCGGCTCGACCAGCCTGCCGGAGTTTCATGACAGCACGCGCAACTGGGATTACCGCTATTGCTGGTTCCGGGATGCCCACTATACGCTTCGGGCCTTCAACCAGATCGGGCATTTCGAGGAGCTGGAAAAATATTTCGATTTCCTCTACAACATCCTGCACAATGCAACGGATTCGCTCCAGCCGATGTATTCGATCGCGGGAGAAAAGAAATTGTTTGAGGTCACGCTCGATCTGGCGGGCTATCTGGGCAATCAGCCGGTCCGGGTCGGCAATAAGGCCTATATCCAGTCGCAGCATGACGTCTATGGCCAGGTGCTGGTCAGCCTGCTGCCCCTGTATACGGACAAGCGGCTGATCTTCGGGCGCAAGAACAGCTATCACAAGATCGTTCCGTGGCTGCTGGACCAGATCGGCCGGACCTTGTCACTGCCCGATTCCGGGCTGTGGGAGTTCCGGAAGGAAGTCCAGGTGCATACCTACACGCTGCTGTTCCATTGGGCAGGCGCCAAGGCGGCGTTGAAGATCGCGGGACGTTTTGGGGATCCGGCGTTGATGAACAAGGCCCGGCAGTTGGCGGCGGCAGCGGACGAGCTGATCGAGAAGGCGTATGATCCCGGGCGGAAGCTATATACCCAGGCGATCGGTACGGTCAATCTGGATGCCAGCACGCTGTACGATGATCACGATGGATTACCTGGACCATCGGTCGGAAAAGGCAAGGGATCATATTGCCGCGCTGGAAAAGGAATTATTGACGGATAAAGGGTTGTTTTACCGATACAAACACTATGACGATTTTGGCTTTCCGGAAAGCACATTCCTGGTGTGCGCATTCTGGTATGTCGATGCATTGGCTTGTGTCGGTCGGGTCGACGATGCGATCCGGCACCTGGATCAGCTGCTGACGTTCAGCAACCATCTGGGCATCTTTAGCGAAGATGCCACGCCGGATGGATCGCAATGGGGGAATTTTCCACAAACCTATAGTCATGTCGGGTTGATCAATGCGGCCTGCCGGATCGGGCGGAAGCTGGATAGAGCTGATTTTTTATAGCGGGTACGCGCGTCCCGCCGGAGTGGGCTTCCGGTGTTCCGGGGAAATCAGTATCTTGGCGGCATGGCTTCTTCGAGGTTGATTTACAACATCAAACAATTGGTTAATGTTCGTGGTTCGACGCGGTTGCTGCGGGGTAGCGAGCTGGCGGAGCTGCCGTGTATGGATGATGCATGGGTGCTTATCGAAGGTGATCGGATTGCGCGGTATGGGCGAATGACGGAAATGCCGCAAAGCGTAGAGGCGATGATCGGCGGACGGGACGAAAGGGCGGTTGATGCCACGGGGCGTCTGGTTCTGCCGGCCTGGTGCGATAGTCATACCCACCTGGTCTATGCCGGCAGCCGGGAGGGTGAATTCGTGGACAAGATCCGGGGACTGAGTTATGCAGGAAATTGCGGCGCGTGGCGGCGGGATATTGAACTCGGCGCGGCAGGTGGCGGCGGCCTCGGAAGACGAGCTTTTTAATGACGCCTGGCGGCGCATTCAGGAATTAATCCGGCTCGGGACAGGCGCGATCGAGATCAAAAGCGGTTATGGATTAACGGTTGAAGGCGAACTGAAAATGCTTCGGGTGATCAAACGACTGAAGCAGGCTTGGTCCATACCGGTGAAGGCGACATTCCTGGGAGCGCATACCTATCCGCCGGAATACCGGGACGATCATGAGGGCTATATTCGATTGATTACGGAGGAAATGCTGCCGGTGATCGCGCGGGAAGGGCTGGCGGATTATATCGACGTATTTTGTGAACGCGGTTTTTTTTCTGTGGAGGAAACCGAGCGGATCTTGCGGGCAGGTCTTAAATATGGGCTCCGGCCAAAGATCCATGCCAATCAGCTGCATCTCTCCGGCGGAGTAGAGACGGGGGTCCGGCTGGGCGCCATTTCGGTGGACCACCTGGAGACGATGGATGCGGCGCGCCATCGCGGCGCTGGCCGGCTCGGATACGATCGGTACGTTGCTGCCAACCGCGGCATTCTTTCTGCGGATGCCATTCCAGCCGGCGAGAGCGCTATTGGATGCGGGATGCGCGATTGCGCTGGCGTCGGATTACAATCCCGGGTCTTCGCCCAGCGGGAATATGAACCTGGTAGTGGCGATGAGTTGTATCCAGATGCGGATGCTGCCGGAAGAGGCGATCAATGCCGCCACGCTCAATGGCGCATACGCGATGTCGCTGGGAGATGAAGCTGGGGAGTATAACGACCGGGGAAGATGGCGAATCTGATCATTACGCGGCCGGTGCCTTCGCTGGCCTATCTTCCTTATGCGTTCGGATCGAACCTGATCGAGCAGGTGATGATCAAGCGGGGGAATTTACCAATAAATACTTATGTTGAGAAAGAAGAAACAAGCCCGATTTTATAGAGATCGGCCTCCGGGCGAGCACGGTTATGCCGATCGGCGACAGCGCTGCAGGGCTTGACTTCCTGGTTCGTTCTTTGGTGCCATCCGGCCTGCGCGTGGCCGGCGCGATGCGGCGGCCAACCTGGAACGGGTCACGGCGGCCTTGGCGGAAAGCCCGATGTTCTGCTGCAAAATCTTCAGCATGCCGTCCTCTCGCAGCTGGTGCGGACGGACCTATCGTTCGGCGCTGATGGAAAGCGGTATCCCGCTTGCACGTGGATTCTGGCAGGAATTTTTCGGCCGACTGCGTCATAAGCTGCTGCCTCCGCTGCAGGACGAAAATGATTTCCTCTATGTACTCAACCGGGTCTTTTTCCGGCAATCATGATTACCGGTGGGTCGAGGATATTCCGCGCTCCGCGTGGGTCAGATTCTTTGAACAGCTCGGACTTATCACTGCATATCGACGACGAACGCATCCTGCATCAACTGGTCGGTGTCGCTGCGGACGCTGTCTTTCCAGGTTGCCCAGTTGGGGCTCGAGAAAGAAGTGCTTGGCTATATTCCGGAAGAAGACCGGGAGAAAAACCCTTTCGTCACCCAGAATTACCTGGTTCATGAATTAGAAAGGGAACTGACGAAAGATGCGCATCACCAGGCGGGAAATATCGAACCGGATCAACCAGCTGCTTGACCACTGTTCGCGAAGCGTCGATTTATGTCCGGCGAGAATCATATCCGGCGCGGCGCCAGTCTCCATCAGACGTATATGCTGCTGCTGCTCGGCCAACCGGCTTGAGCGCATGGCCATCCTGCTCGATTTGCTGGACAGGGATAACGAGTTCGATACGGCGAAATTTGTCGAGACTGTTCCGGGTGCTGGTCCGCAACGAGAACCGGAAGAACAGTATCCTCGAATTCATGTCCCAGTCGCTGGGCTTTCTGGCATACCAGATCGCCGAGCATAAAGGAGCGAAAGGGAGCAAGTATATAACAGTCCACCCCGGCCGAGTACCGGGCGATGCTTGGAGCGCGATGGGCGGCGGGCGCCTGGATTTGCCTGGTCGTGCTGATCAAAAACCTGCTGATCCGAGTGCCGATGGCAGTCTTCTGGCATGGCTTCGCCTATAGCGTCAATTACAGTCTCGGCTTTATCCTGATCGAGGAGACCGGTGCGACGCTGGCCACCAAACAGCCGGCTTTTACGGCCAGCGCGGTCGCCAGTTCGCTGGATACCAGAAAGAATACGCATCAGCCCAACCTGTATAACCTGGCCGTCACGGTAGCCAAGGTTTCACGGAGCCAGATCGCATCTTTCGCCGGCAATCTGATCGTCGTCTTTCCCGGGCGCGTGCGCTGCTGGCCTGGGGATATGACAAATTGGTGGGGTCCAAGCTGGTGTCAGGGGATGCCGCCATGAAAATGCTGCGGGACCAGCATCCCTGGCAAAGTCTTTCATTGCTGTATGCCTGTAATACGGGGGTCTTCCTCTTCCTGAGCGGTATAATCGCCGGGTATGTCCAGAACAAGATCGTATATGGCCGGATCAGCCGCCGGCTGCAGACCCATCCGGTGCTGCGGTTGTCGATGCCCCAGGAGCGGCTGCGGCGGCTGGCAGATTATGTGGAGAAGCATGCCGGAACGCTGATCGGCAATATCTGTCTGGGGTTTTTCCTGGGTATGGCGGGATTTATCGGCGAAATATTCGGGACTCGGTTCGATATCCGGCATATTACTATTTCAGCGGGGAATGTCTCGCATGGCGGTATATGGCCTGGGGTTGCGCAAATTCCCGCTGGTTTTCTGGCGGAAGTGCTGGCCGGGGTGCTCGGGATCGGGTTCCTGAATTTCCTGGTGAGTTTCTCGCTGGCGTTTATCGTGGCGGCACGTTCCCGGGGCGTGCGGATCCGGGAGTATCCGGAGTTCCTTGGAATACTGGGGCGGTATTTTATCCGCAATCCACTTGACTTCGTCGGCGAGGCCGCGAGAAACGGGAGGAAGACAGGGGAGCCGGAAATTGAATAAAAATGTACATTGCAGCCCTATGTTACCCATCATCGAATGTGTTCCCAATTTCAGCGAAGGGCAGGACACGGAGATCATCAGACAGATAACGGACCAGATAGAAAGCGTAGCCGGCGTTCGCCTGCTGAATGTCGATCCGGGAAAAGCCACCAACCGAACCGTAGTGACGTTCGTCGGGTCGCCGGAAGCGGTTGTCGAAGCGGCGTTCCTCGCGATCCAGAAGGCGGGCGAACTCATCGATATGCGGGTACACCAGGGCGAGCATCCGCGGATGGGCGCTACGGATGTCTGTCCGCTGATCCCGATCGCGGGGATCACCATGGAGGAGACGGCGGTCTGGGCCCGGCGGCTGGCGGAGCGGGTCGGTAAGGAGTTGCAGATCCCCGTTTACCTGTATGAGGCAGCCCAGCCCAACAAGCGGCGAAGCAATCTCTCCGTGATCCGGGCGGGCGAGTACGAAGGTTTCTTCAAAAAGATCAAACTTCCCGAATGGGCTCCGGATCATGGTCCGGCGGAATTCGATGCCCGCCGGGGCGGCACCGTAATCGGGGCGAGGGATTTCCTGGTGGCCTATAACGTCAATCTGAATACGACGTCAACGCGCCGCGCAAATGCAATCGCATTCGACGTACGGGAAGCGGGCCGGGTAATGAAAGAAGGTGAAAACTCCATCCAGGTCCCGGGGACATTGAAGGCTGTAAAAGCAATCGGCTGGTATATTGAGGAGTACGGGATCGCGCAGATCTCGATGAATCTGACCAATATCCGGGTGACACCGGTCCATGTGGCGTTCGATGAAGTATGCCGTGCAGCGGCGCAACGTGGAATCCGCGTTACGGGCAGCGAGCTGGTGGGCCTGATCCCGTTGCAGGCTATGCTGGATGCGGGTAAATATTTCCTGGAAAAGCAGCAACGCTCTACCGGGGTATCGGAAAAAGAATTGATCCGGATCGCCATACTTTCGATGGGGTTGAATGAACTGGCCCCGTTCAAACCGGAAGAGCGCATCATCGAATATCAGCTTCGTGAAGTCGGGGGAGACAGACTGATTAAGATGACACTGACCGATTTCGCCGATGAGACAGCGGGTGAAAGCCCCGCGCCGGGAGGAGGGTCGATTGCGGCTTATGTGGGCGCCCTGGGGGCCGCGCTGGGGACGATGGTGGCGAATCTTTCGTCGCATAAGAAAGGATGGGATGACCGCTGGAAGGAATTCAGCGACTGGGCGGACAAGGGGCAGCGGCGGAAGGAGGATCTTCTACGGCTGGTGGATGCCGATACCCGGGCCTTCAATTCCATCATGGCCGCCTTCGCACTGCCGAAGAGTAATGACGCGGAAAAGAAGTTGCGTCATGCCGCAATACAGGCGGCGACCCGAACCGCGATCGAAATGCCTTACCGTGTTATGGAGTTGGCCTATGCCAGCCTGGAAGTCATTGGGGCCATGGCAGCGGATGGCAACCCGAATTCCGTCTCCGACGCCGGCGTTGGCGCCTTGTGTGCGCGGGCGGCTGTTCTGGGGGCCTTCCTGAATGTCCGGATCAATGCAGGAGGGTATGACGATAAGGAATATGTTGACGATATATTGGGTAGAGGTGCAGCGATCGTGGAAAAAACGATTGCCCTTGAAAAGGATATTTTGGCGATTGTCAGCGAGAAGATTGGAGGATAAAAATATTGTTTATGCAACATCTGAACGTCTATCGAAAGCAGGATATCCTTGCGCTTACGCGCATCCGGCAGTTCGAGACCAAACTGGGTGAGCGGGTGCAAGTCGCAGCCGATCCTGCCAACATCGCGAATTCCGTCGAACAGACCGAAGCGGAATATATCCTGGTGGGCATCCCCGAAGATATCGGCGTCCGGGCGAATGAGGGCAAGGGCGGCTCCGGTACGGCATGGCCATTCTTTCTAAAGAGCTTTTTAAATCTGCAAAGCAACGATTTCCTAACCGGTGAAAGCGTGCTGGTACTGGGGTATTTCGATTTCAGCGAGCTTGACCGCCTGATCGAAGCGAATGCGTTTGGCCGGGAAGAAAAGCAGACGGCTTTCCGGCACGCGGTTCATACGATCGACGAGGTAGTCGAGCCGTTGGTTAAACTGATCACAGCCGCCGGGAAAATTCCGATCGTTGTCGGCGGCGGCCATAACAATGCCTATCCGTTGATCAAAGGCGCCGCCAAGGGCCTGCATAAGGCAGGTCTGATCCCGCTGCCGCAGATCAATGCGGTCAATCTCGACGCGCATTCCGGATTTCGGCCGGCGGAAGGGAGACATTCCGGCAATGCCTTCCGGTATGCGGAAGAGGACGGGTTTCTGGAAAAATATTGTGCGATTGGCGTCCATGAAAATGATCTGCAGCAAAACGTCTGGTTGGATATCATTAACAACCCATTTGTGGATCTGATTACGTATGAAGATATCCTGGTGCTGGAGAAAAGGAGTTTTACACAGGCGGTTGCCCACGCGACAGGTTTTACAGAAGACAATTATATCGGGCTGGAACTCGACCTCGATGTGTTTGGGCCGACGGGGTGCGGAATGCCGGCGGCGGGATTGGGCTCGGTGCAGGCACGGCAATATGTGACTTTTGCCGCCATCGACTCAAAGATTGCGTATTTTCATATCTGCGAAGGGATTTTTTCACTGTCGCATGGACAGAGTGAAGCGGCAGGACAACTGATGGCAGTAATCATGAGCGATTTTCTGAAGGCGAGAGAATAGATCAGAAGGGAATACCGATATTGACATAGCCGATGACGCGTCGGGACTGATCCGAATACATGGCGCTCAGCTCGAGCGGCCCCAGCGCGAACATATAGGTAAAAGTTAATGCATAGCCGGAGAGGAAATCGGGGGTGTTGAAGAAGGCGCTTTTGGTGATAAAGTTGTTAAAAAGCACGTTCGCTTTTCCGGTGATCAGGACATTATCGAATAATTGATAGCGCAGCCCAAGCATTCCCTCTGCAATGCTGGAGGAATAAAAAGTGCCTTCGCGGAGGCCGGCAAAGGTCACCTGGTTATGGAATTGTTCAGTCAGCCCGCCGATCGAGAACTCGTTCATAACATTTCGTTTGTAGTTGAGGTTGAGCCCGCCCTGAAGATGGGCCTGCAGCGTATATCTCCCGGAGAGCGGGATATACTGATCGTAGTCGAAGAGGAGCCGCTGGTATGGCAAATTGGAGAAGGAGGTATCGGAGACATCGGTCTGGCTGCCAAAGTGCTGGACGTTTGGATTTTGCTCAAAGACGTAACCCGCTTCCGCATTCAATTGGAAGCCGCGACGGGGGTAGACCGGCCGGTCGAGCAGATTGGTGCGGAGATAAAAGTAGCTGGTTACAAAATTGTTATTCCCCTTAAATTCCAGGCTTGACGTAAGGGAAGGGTCATAGGAGAGCTCCTCAAAGCGACTTCCCAGGCCGAGGGTCAGGTCGCGGTTGGTCGAGTAACCGAAGTGCGCGTCCAGCTTGTAATAGTTCTGATCGTACAACCCGGCTTCCCTGAATTTGGGGGTATAAGTCGTGATCTGGAAATCGTCGAACTGGGTTCCCAGCGTAAATGCAAAATTCGCCCGGCGCCCGAAGTACTGGAGGTGCTCGGCGCGGGCCCGGAAGTTCTGGCCGATGTTCACGGTGACCAGGCTTCGGGAGGTTGGAGTAAAAAAATCCCGGGTAGTCAAATTGAGAATTGCGCTGATGCCGCTGAACTGATTGTAGTTGAGCCCGATCTTCGCAAACGTCAGCGGGTTCTCTTCGACCTGGAAGACGATGCGATTCGTGCTGTCGGAGACAGCGTTGGATTGAATAAGTGATCCGGTCATAATAGCGGGTGCCGAAAGCGCGGCGGACCATATGGGAGAGCTGACCGCCGGTATAGGAATGGCCGGTCAGCAGATTCATGCTTTGGATAAAGAACCCTTCGCTGGTATGCTGGAGGCCATTGACGGCATAGGACGTGATCCGGATGGCACTGACGGCGGGAAGGCGGTTACCGGCGGCCGGTTGAGGGCCATAGAGGGCATTGAGAGAATCCGCCAGCTTCTTGAAAGTTGGGTACAGACGACGGCCTTCTTCCACCCCGGCCTGAATGATCTTTGCGGCTGCGCCGAAATTACCCATGCCATATTGCTCGAGCGGCTGGTCTACGTAGATATTGCAAAGCGGGATCTGCGTCCGGGTGTCGGCTTCCTCCCGGAAAAAAGCTACCTGAAGAATCACCTGCAACGCGTTTGTCACCTGCCGCGGCGCCCCGGAGCGGGCCGGAGACATTGCTGCCGATCACGATATCGGCGCCCATATCCCGGACATCCCTGACGGGAAAATTCCGGACGACGCCGCCGTCTACGAGTTTGCGGCCATTGTCTTCCACCGCCGTAAAAATCGTTGGGATCGCCATGCTCGCGCGCACCGCCGTGACGATATCGCCCGTGTCGAGCTCGACGGCTTCACCGGTAGAGATATCGGTGGCGAGACATTTAAAGGGGATAGAGAATTTAGAGAAGTCATTGATGCCGTATACAGGCCGGAATAATTCCGAAAACTTCAGCCAGAGTTCCTGGCCTTCGATCACGCCGGTGGAAAAGCGGAACCATTGGTTTACCCAGGGCAATTCGACATCATATTTTCCGTATTCGGATTTCTCATCCGTGATCATGCTTCGCATCGACGACTGGTTGGACAGGAGTAAATCCCAATCGATCCCGCGGGCGATCTTCTCGATCGAGTCGGCGGAATAGCCGATAGCATAAAGACCTCCAAGGATGCTGCCCATGCTCGTACCCGTGATAAAGTCGATCTTCAGCCCCGCGGAGTCGATGGCTTTGAGAATGCCGATATGGGCCAGTCCTTTGGCGCCGCCGCCGCTGAGGACAAGGCCGATCTTCGGACGCGCGCCCGGTGGCTGCTGGGCTTCCACGTATGAAGTGAGGAGGGTCAGAATGGCGAAAAGTGAAATAGTGTTTCATTGTCAAAGCGTCTTCTCCAGCTCAACGATCTTGTCGAAAACCTGCTCATACTGACGATTGGCCTTGGCGAGTTCGTCGCTGGTCTTCTTGTATTCCGCTTCCGCTGTGACGAACTTGTTTTTATCCAAATACGTAGCAGGATCGGCCAGCGATGCTTCCAAACGTGATTTTTGCCCGGTCAAGGCGGCGATTTTGGCTTCCAGCTCCTGGAAAAGGCGCTGTTGGCGCTGGAGTTCCTTCTTTGCTTCCTTATTGATGGGCGCCGCGGGTTTTGCGGGCGCCGGCGTCGGAACGGCCGGGGCTGGGTGGGGCGCTGCGGTCTGGACGGCTTTGGCAGCGGCGTCGGCCTTTGCGGCGAGGTTTCGTTCCTTCCAATCCACCCATTCTTCATACCTGCCTTTAAATTCGCGGATCAGGTGATCGTCGATCTCCCAGATTTTATTCGCCGTCCTGGAGATAAAATAACGGTCATGGCTGACCAGCAGGTAGCTGCCTTCATACTTATTGAGGGCTTCGATCAAGAGGTCGCAGGAATGCATATCCAGGTGATTGGTCGGTTCGTCGAGCAGCAGGAAATTGGCTTTGCTGACGATCGTCTTGGCGAGCGCGACACGGGCCTTTTCGCCGCCGCTCAGCACTTTGATCTTTTTCTCCACGTCGTCGCCGCTGAATAGAAAACAGCCGAGCAGTACGCGAAGTTCGAGGTCCGTCTTCTGGCTGCCGCAGAGTTGCAATTCCTCCAGTACAGTATTGTTGACATCCAGCGCTTCCATTTGGTGTTGGGCATAGAAGCCTTCTTCGACATTATGACCCCAGACGCGTTCACCCGCGAAGGCTTCGGTACCGGCGATCATCCGCAGCAGGGTGGACTTCCCTTTGCCGTTGGCCCCGATGAGGGCGATCTTGTCACCCCGGTCGATCTCTGCGGAGGCGTTCTCGACGATTGTAAGTGGGCCAAATTTCTTGGTGGCGTGTTTAAGCGTAGCGAGAACGCGGCCCGGTGTCTTGTCGATCCGGAAATTGATCCGGATATTGGGCCGCTCGATCTCGACGTCTTCGATGCGTTCGATCTTTTCGAGGCGTTTCATGGCAGACTGTGCGGCCGCCGCCTTGCTGGCCTTGGCACGGAACCGCTCGATAAAACGTTCCTGCTGCCGGATATATTCCTGCTGGTTCTCGAAGGCCCGTTGCTGAAGCTCGACTCGCTGCGTTTTTTCGGTCTCGTAGAAGGTATAGTTGCCATTGTAGATGTGGAGCTCCTTTTGATAGAGCTCGACGATCTTCGTGACCATTCGGTTGAGGAAGTATTTGTCATGGCTGACGATGATCACGGATCCCTGATAGTGCTGGAGGTACTTTTCCAGCCATTCGATAGAAGGCAGGTCCATGTGGTTGGTCGGTTCGTCCAGCAGGAGCAGGTCGGGACTCTGCAGGATCATCCGGGCCAGCAACACGCGCATCCTCCACCCGCCGCTGAATTCCCGGAAGGGGTGGCCGAGGTCGGAGTTTGCAAAGCCAAGACCCTGGAGAATCTCTTCGGTTCGGTTCTGGATCGTATAGCCGTCGAGGGTATCCATCTCATGCAAAGCGTCGGTGTATTGATGCAGGAGCGCCTCATTCTCGTGATCCTTCTCCAGTTGTTTGCCGAGCAGGTCGATTTCCTTTTCCAACTGCTGGACCCGTTCGAAGGCCGTCATCGCTACTTCGAGGATCGAACCGTTGGTATCGAAGCTCAACAGGTCCTGGTGAAGATAGCCGATGGTAGTGGTCCGGCTTCTTTCCACCGCGCCGGCAGACGGGAGGTATTCGCCCGCGAATAATTTTAACAAGGTGGATTTGCCGGTGCCGTTATAACCGATCAGGCCGATGCGCTCATTGGGCTGGATATGCCAGGTTGCATCCCTGACGATCACCCGGGCGCCGAATTCGAAAGTAACGTTCTGAAGTCCTGCTAACATGAATTTTTATAAAATGGTATGCAAATTTAGCCCAGTGCAGTACCTTCGGCAAAACTTTCTTTCATGCGGAAATTTGTCTTGTTGATCATCCTATTCATTATCGCGGGGTTACTGGTCTACCGGTTTTTGTCGGATAAGAAAACGAGCCAGGCGCCGCCTCCGGATCAGGCGCTCAGGATCGGTAAGAATTCAAGCGCTTTTGATGGGGCATTCGAAGGCGTGATGACCAGCTATTTTGCGTTAAAGGATGCGTTAGTCGATTGGGACACGGTAAAAGCGGATCAGGCGGCCGTGGCGCTCGCCGGCAAGGCCGACAGTCTCCCGGTAAAGACCTTGAAGGCAGACAGCGCAATCGTTCTGACCGCTGAAAGCCTGGCCGCCAGCATCGACGCCGAAGCGAAAGCGCTGACCGGCGAGACGGGGATTGCTGGAAGACGACGGTCATTCAATATGCTGACGGACGAATTGTACAATCTGATCCGTGCGGTGCAATACGATGGGTTTCGCATCTACCATATTCGGTGCCCGATGGCGTTCGGAGATTCGTCGGAAGGCTATTGGCTCAGCAATACGGCGTCCGTCATCAATCCATATCTGGGCAGAAAGCATCCTACTTATGGCGCGAAAATGATGGGATGCGGGGAGGTAACCGATTCACTCGATTTTGGTAAGAAATAAAGTCAGGGGTACGGAACGCGGACGAAATCAAGGCTTGTAGACAAAGCGGATCGTGGCGCTGGTCTGTTCGCTTGACGACAGGAAGGCCTTATATTTCTCCGAGCCGGAAGTGACCATCAGCAGGGCCGTATTGGGAGGGATCGTGCCGAGGTTGTCCGCATACATCACCAATTCATATTCTTTGTTGGGAAAGGCGTTGAAATGGATGGTCAGCGGCCGGTCTGTCAGCATCTGATGGTAAAGCAGCAGCTTGTTATTGATAAATACGGTCACGGAATCCCCATCGATCACGCCGTCGTCGTATAGTTCGATCTTCACATCGGCGCTATTCAGCGTGACGATCTTTACCAGCGAATCCGCCCTCGGCTGCAGGTGTAACGTCTTTTGCAGGGCGATCAGCGTGTCCGACTGTTCGATATCGACCGGGAAATCGGACTGCGCAGCCCGCTTGAGCCGGATCTGGCCGGGCGGGCAGACCAGCCTTTTTGCGGAATACACCCCCTTCCAATCCCCAATGAGCTGTTCTTCATTGTCCTTCTTCGAATAGTTGAGATCGTAAGTTTTGATGCATGCTTCACATTCGCCGGGGATGGCGGCCTGGAGGATTTCATTTTCAATGAGGACCAGGCGGTGGGTTGTCGGATTATACCGGCCGGTGAAGCTCATCTTGACGAAGTGGTTTTTATCATAATAATCATAGGCCTTTCCGGTGAGCCGGTCGCCATTGAAATTGATCTGCAGCTCAAGGAAATATTGGGGATAGCAGCCGCCGGGCCCCTGGGTCAAGGTACCTTTCCAAATGCCGTTGAGGTCTTCACCGCGGGCAATACAGGCAAGAGTGAGCAGGGTTGCCAGGAAAGGGCCGCGCATGTTAGTTGGGTTTTGCGTATTTGAAGATGATGGTAGCGTTCTTTTGAAGGCTGGAGGTGATATTCACCTTATATTCTTTGTCGCCGGCTTTCACGATCATCAGCGACGTATTCGGGGGGATCGTCCCTTCATTGTCTGCGACCATGACCAATTCGTGATAGTCGTTGTCTTCATCGAGGTGAATGGTCACGACCAGCGGTCGGTCGGTCAGCATGGCATGGTTGATGACCATCTTGTTGTCCAGGTAAACGGAGACGCTGTCGCCATCGATGACCCCGTCATCATAGATGTTGAGCACCACTTCGCGCGTGTTGACGGTCAGGGAGCGGACCAGTTGGTTGGAGCGCTCCAGCAACACCCTTGGCGTGATCGTGGAGAATTTATGGCCCATCCCGACCCCGCTGTCGCGGGCAGGTTTTGTGACCGATCGTCCCGGTATCGTCGCGCGGGCCAGCGGCGGCGGGGCTTCTGGGGTGGTTGGATTGATGGCGGGCGGATGATTTGCCGGATGGGTCACCGGCCGCTTCGATACGGGTTTATTTGTCGTGCCGGCAGTTGCAGGGGCGGGTTTTCTAACGGGAGCCGGGGCTTTGACGGCCGGTTTTTCCTTTGCGAGCGCTTCTTTCTCGATTTGCTTCTTGCGAGCGATCAGAAAGGGTTCTTCATAAAAGTCGGAGGTGGCGACTTTCCGGAGAAAAACGGTGCCGCGACCGCAGTTGGAAGAGTCCTTGACGCTCATACTGACATATTTCCCTTCGAGGAATTCCTCATCGCCGGTTTTCGTATACTGCAGGAACAGGTCATCGATGCAGATGCCGCCGAACGCGTTGCGAACTTCAAGGAGTTTGCCTTCCTGAAGGAGAACCTTACCCGTCTTCGGATTGACGGTGCCGGCTGCAGCCGCTTTGCCGTAGAAGACGGACGAAAGATAGGAATAGGTGACAGCATCGAATTTTTTGTCCCGTTGGGCAATCTGTACTTCGAACCGGTACCGGTCGTCCATGCTGAATAAGTCCGAATGCGCCCCATCACTGGACTGGAAATGGCCTTGCCAGACCCCCGTCAGTTCCTGGGCGCGGACCAGCAGCGGCGCAACAGCAAGAAGAAGTAGGTAGAGTCTTTGCATGATCGAGGTTTCCCCTGCGGCAAATTAACAAATATATTATTGTACGGTTTACCATTTATCCAAACTGGGCAAGGGAAGCTCGTCCAGTTTGACAAGAGTTTGTTAATTTTGCACCCTTATGATCAAGATCACTTTTCCGGACGGCGCCGTCAGAGAATATGAAGCCGGCGTCACTGCATTGGAGATCGCCAAATCCATCAGTGAAGGACTGGCGAGAAAGGTATTGGCCGCAAATGTCAACGGGCAGGTATGGGATGCTACGCGCCCGATCACAACCGATGCTACCCTGAAATTGCTGACCTGGTCGGATACGGAAGGCAAATCGACTTTCTGGCATTCTTCGGCCCACTTGATGGCGGAAGCGGTGGAATCACTATTTCCCGGCGCCAAATTCTGGGTCGGCCCGGCAATCGACAGCGGCGGTTTCTATTATGATATGGACCTGGGCGGACGGCAGATCACGGAGGAAGATCTGCGGAAACTGGAGGTTAAAATGGCGGAGCTGACCAGGCAGAATGAGGTCTATCGGCGCAAAGAGATCAGCAAGGCGGAAGCGGTCCGGTATTTTCACGGAAAAGGGGGATGAATACAAGCTGGATCTGCTTGAAAATCTCCAGGATGGCCAGATCACCTTCTATACCCAGGGGAATTTCACCGATCTGTGCCGGGGGCCGCATATCCCGAATACGGGTTTTATAAAGGCCGTCCGGCTGACCAATATCGCCGGGGCTTATTGGAAGGGGGATGAACGGAACAAACAATTGACCCGCGTATATGGGGTCATCTTTTCCATCCCAGAAGGAACTGGACGAATATTTGCAGATGCTGGAGGAAGCCAAAAAGCGGGATCACCGGAAATTGGGCAAGGAATTGGGCATTTTTACGTTTGATGACCAGGTTGGACCCGGGCTTGCCGCTTATGGATGCCCAATGGGACGGTGATGATCGAAGAGCTGGAACGGCTGGCCAAGGAAACGGAAGAAAAGGCCGGCTATAAGCGGGTCGTTACTCCGCATATCGCCAAGGAAAGCCTGTATATAACCAGCGGGCATTTGCCTTATTATCAGGACAGTATGTTCCCGCCGATGGAGCTGGATGGGGAGAAATATTACCTGAAGGCGATGAACTGCCCGCACCATCATAAGATCTTTGCTGCCGAGCAGAAATCGTATAAGGATCTGCCATACCGGCTGGCGGAATATGGGACCTGTTACCGGTATGAGCAAAGCGGGGAACTGTTCGGGCTGATGCGGGTGCGATGCCTGCATATGAACGATGCGCATATTTATTGCAGCAAAGACCAGTTCTATGAAGAATTCAAGGCGGTGAATGAGATGTACCTGAAATATTTTAAGATCTTCGGGATCGATAAATACGTCATGCGGTTCAGCGTTCATGAGCCTTCGAAACTGGGGAAGAAATATATCGACGAGCCGGAACTGTGGAAGGAGACGGAGGCCCTGGTACGGGATGTGCTGATCCGGACCAAATACGCCGTATATCGAAGTGCCGGATGAAGCGGCCTTTTACGGCCCCAAGATCGACGTGCAGATCTGGAGCGCCATCGGCCGGGAGTTCACGCTTGGCCACCAACCAGGTAGACTTTGCCCAGGGCAGGCGGTTCAAACTGGAGTACACCAATCAGGGACAACCACATGGAAACCCCGCTGATCATCCACCGGGCGCCGCTGGGCACGCATGAACGGTTTATCGGGTTCTTGCTGGAGCATTATGCGGGCAAATTTCCGGTTTGGCTGGCCCCGCTGCAGGTGAAGATTTTGCCGATCACGGATAAGTCGCTGGAATATGCACAAAGTCTTTTAGGTATCGCTGAAAAATGCGGATATTCGTGTAGAGGTGGATGACAGCAGTGAGAAGATAGGAAAGAAAATCCGGGATACGGAGCTGGCAAAAGTTCCCTATATGCTGGTGATCGGAGAGAAGGAGATGAATGACAGGAAGGTTGCCGTCCGGCGGCAGGGCAAGGGCGATCTTGGGGTGAAAGGATATCGAGGAGTTTATCGCCGAAGTACGACATGAGATCAAAGAACGCGTCCCTAATCCCTAAGGGCGTGAATAACAAAATAAAAAAATTAGCGGCTTCCGAAGGGAAGGAATCGGATTTAAAAACTGTAAATGGCATTTCCACCGAGACCTCCAAGAGGTAATTTTAATCCACGATTTAGAAAAGAACAACAACAGGAACACCGTACCAACCATATGATCAGGGTACCGCAGGTGCGGCTGGTAGGGGACAAAATTGAAGTCGGCGTTTATTCGATCCAGGAAGCTCTGAAAATGGCGCAGGAGCAGGCGCTCGACCTGGTCGAGATTTCGCCGAATGCCGATCCCCCGGTTTGTAAGATCATCGATTACAATAAATTCCTATACGAAAAGAAGCGGAAGGAAAAGGAGATGAAGGCCAAGAGCAAGGCCTCCGAAGTGAAAGAGATCCGGTTCACGCCGAATACCGATGATCATGATTTCGACTTCAAGGCTAAGCATGCCGAAAAATTCCTGAAGGAAGGCAACAAAGTAAAGGCGTATGTGCAATTCAAAGGCCGGGCGATCCAGTTCAAGGAGCGAGGAGAGTTGCTTCTGCTGAAGTTTGCCGAACGGCTGAATGATTCCGGGGTACTGGAGGGCATGCCCAAAATGGAAGGCAAGCGAATGCTGGCCATCTGGGCGCCAAAATCGCAGAAAAAGAAGGCAAAGACAAGGCCTCACAATAGTGCGCGCCGGGTCCGACGAATAAAAAAGTGAAGAAACTGCCCAAAAAAAGCCGCCGTATGTGCGGCTTTTTTCATAGTTTTGCAGCCCCAAATGGCTCCATAAGTGGTCGCCGGTGCGATCCGCCAGTAGGGGAATCAAGCAAAACAGCATTCCAAATGCCAAAGGTTAGAACGAATTCGAGTGCCAAGAAGCGGTTTAAAGTAACCGGCACCGGCAAAATCACCTTCCAAAAAGCGTTCAAACGTCACATTCTTACTAAGAAATCCAAGAAGCGCAAGCGCGTGATGCGGCAAGAAAGGCGAAGTTATCGCATGCCAACCTGGATTTTGTAAAACGTCTGTTGCGGCTTAAATAATCATTTTTAAACTTTTCAAATTAGTAAGATATGCCACGTTCAGTAAACGCCGTTGCTTCCCGGGCCCGCAGGAAACGCATCCTGAAAGAGGCAAAAGGATTCTACGGCAAACGTAAAAATGTATATACTGTCGCCAAGAACGTCCTGGAGAAGGGTCTTCAGTACCGTTATGTAGGCCGGAAATTGAAGAAAAGGGAATACCGCACCTTCTGGATCGCCCGGATCAATGCCGCCGTTCGGGCGGAAGGACTGACCTATTCGGTTTTTATCCATAAGCTCAGCGAGAAGGGAATCGGTCTTGACCGGAAAATGCTGGCCGACCTGGCGATGAATGAGCCGGCGACCTTTTCAAAGCTGGTTGCGTCGGTTAAATAAGGATTTGCCCGCTCGCGTGGGTTGAGCTGTTTTATTCAGAATGCCCCCGGATCGGGGGCGTTCTTATTTTGGGGACAATTTTATTTTTTTTATATAGTTTTGCGCCATCACATCAGATTCATTTAACCATTAAATTCACATCAAACTGGATCAGCAGAACAATACGTACACCGACCTGGTGAAACAAACCTTCAATTTCCGCAGGAAGGTTTTGAAGTCAAGGAAAATTATCTTCAATTTAACGGGCTCGATCTCAAGGCGCTGATCGACAAGTACGGCACTCCGCTGAAGCTGACTTATCTGCCGAAGATCGGGATGCAGATCAACAAGGCAAAGAAGATGTTTGCCGCCGCGATGAAAAAGCATCGCTATGAGGGTAAATATTTCTATTGCTATTGCACCAAAAGCTCCCATTTCTCCTTTATCGTGGAAGAGGCGTTGAAGAACGATATCCACCTGGAGACTTCCTATGCGTATGATATCGAGATCATCAAGAAGCTGTATCAGCGCAAGAAGATCACTAAGGAAACCTATATCATCTGCAATGGGTTCAAGCAGAAAGCCTATACGAGCCGGATCGCGTCGCTGCTGAATAGCGGGATTCAAGAATGTCATTCCGATCCTGGACAATAAAGATGAGCTGCAGCAATACAAACGATCGGTGAAAGTCCCGTTCAAACTGGGGATCCGGGTGGCGGCGGAAGAAGAGCCAACCTTCCCGTTCTATACGTCGCGGCTGGGGTTCCGCGCGCGCGAAGTGCTGGAATTCTATGTGGACAAGATCGAAGGGAATGAGGACCGGTTCCAGCTGAAGATGCTGCATATCTTTCTCAACAAGGGGATCAAGGACGATATCTACTATTGGAGCGAGCTGAATAAAGTGATCAATCTGTATTGCCAGCTCAAAAAGATCTGTCCGGAACTGGATTCGATCAATATCGGCGGCGGGTTCCCGATCAAGCATTCGCTGGGGTTCGAATATGATTATCAGTTCATGATCAATGAGATCGTGACCAATATCAAAAAAGCGTGCAAGCGGAACAATGTGCCGATGCCGCATATCTTTACGGAGTTCGGCAGCTATACGGTCGGGGAGAGCATGGCGCATATCTACAGCGTCATCGGGCAGAAGATGCAGAATGACCGGGAGATCTGGTATATGATCGATTCCTCCTTTATCACGACGCTTGCCGGATACCTGGGGGATCGGGGAGCGGTTCCTGATGTTGCCGATCAACAAATGGGATGTGGAATATCAGCGGGTGGTGTTGGGCGGCATCACCTGCGACAGCCATGACTACTATGATTCCGAGGAGCATATCAATGAAGTGTTCCTGCCCAAGATCGTCAATGGCGAACCCTTGTATGTCGGGTTCTTTCATACGGGGGCTTACCAGGACCAGATCAGCGGCTATGGGGGGATCAAGCATTGTCTGATCCCGTCGCCAAAACATGTGATCGTGGGGCATGATAAGAATGGCAAACTGGTGGATTGGCTTTATGCCAAGGAGCAGACGGCGCAAAGCATGTTGAAGATACTGGGGTATTTGTAGATCCGGGTCTCGCGTGCAGCCCCGATCGGGCGGTTCTAATGTTTCATCCGGTATTTCTTGTTGACCCTCGGGTTGTCAAAGTAGGCGTTCAGTTGTTCTTCGGTCATGTCCACTCGTCTCTTCCAGCGGGACGTCGATCAGCTGGATCTGGGTTTGTTTCAATTCCGCTTTTAAGGCGGCGGTCTTTTTGGTGACATCGGGGTCTTTCTCGCCGACGAGGGCATTGTCGTGCATCATATAATCCAGTCGTTTGACGGCCGCGCGGACGAGGGTGGCCTGGTTTTGTTCGGCGGTGAGGGGCGGGGCGGCGGTTTCTTTGACGGGGACCATGGCGACGCCCACGCTGGGCAGGATCTCGCCGGTCGTCATATTGTTGGCGGCCGTGGCGACGGTTCCGCCGAGACCGGTGGCGGCGGCGGTGATATCGAAATCCTGGCGGGTGTTTTTGGTGTGTTTGACTTTCTTATCCAGTTGAAGAAAGCGTATTTCAGCCGAAGCATGTAGATCCGGATATTTTTGAGGGTTGATTATAGTCGATCTTTGCATAGGGGTAGTCGAGCGCGTCTTTGACATAGATCTTGACGGTGGCGGTATCGCGCTGGAACATCTTGTTGGTGCCGACGAAATAAAGGATCAGGAGCTTTGTCTTTCCGGAATCGCCTTCTTTTACAAAATCATAAGGGGGTGACCAGGTGAAGAGATCGTCGCAGTTTTGTCACGTTGGTATTGCCGCGGATCGGAACATTGTGAAAAGAAGTTGATGGATTCGATCGGATAGGTGCCGGTTTCGCATTGCACGCGGAAGTTGATCGTATCTCCTTCATCGATGGTGAGCAGGCTGCTGACGGTCGGTTTGACGCGCGAAGGGATGACATCCGTGGTAAAAAACTGGATGGTAAAGGAGGTGTCGATCCGGTCCTTTGGGTTATCGAGGTTCTGCACGCCGATTTTGACCTTATATTGAACGTCGTATTTCAGCCGGCCGGACAGGAAATAGGATTTGTCGGCCCGGAAGGTGATCAGGCCGTTTTCTTTTATTTTCATCCCGACGGGTGCATCCTTCATAAAGAAGAAATACCGGCCGGGGTCCCGGTTGATCTCCAGTTGATAGTAGAGGGTGGAGTCGACATGGAGGGAAAAATAGGGATTGAGGTTGCGGATGCGAAGCGTATCATCCGGTTTAACCGTGGTGTCCTGCAATGGCATCGGTGCGTGGAAGGTAGGAATTTGACCGAATCCTGGATCTTGAACATAACGACAACTACCAAAAACAATAGCCATAGCCTTAGAGAAGGTTTCATCATGATCTGATTGGATTACATGCGTTTGAACCGCAAAATTAAAACAATCAATCCTAAAAAAGTCAAAAAAAGAGGCCGGTTCATCCACTGAGATGAGACCGGCCCTAACCATACGACTACAAACTCAACTTTTTTGACGAGATGAATCGCTTCAGAGGTACTTACTGGACGCTAATCTGTTTTACAGTTTCCTTAGCTTGTTCCTTCTTCGGCAACAACAGTTTCAGGACGCCATTTTCATATTTGGCCTGGATCCCGTTGGTGTCGATCTTGATCGTCGAGGTTAAAGCTGCGTTTGAAGCGGCGGAAAGAAAATTCTTTGCGGATCGTCTTGTATTCTTCGGTACGGGTTTCTTCTTTCTTTTCAAATCTGATCGTCAGCTGACCATTGTCGAGAGACAGTTTAAAGTCTTCTTTGCTGCGGCCGGGGGCGCTAAGTTCCAGATGATAGGCATCCGCGGTTTCATGGATATTGACGGGGGGAAAACCAAAGCTTTCGTCCTTTACCGGGAAACCCTGGAAGAACTCATCGACGAACTGGGAGATGCTCCGATGTCCGTTGTTGTTTACTTTTACGAGTGTCATACGATTGCTTATTTGTGTTGGATAATTTTGTTTTACGCAGAGGAGGGATCAAACGACATACCAGTGGATCTTTCGGGCGGCGATCTGGCCGAACTGACGGGACGGCGAAGGCGCCAGATGACAGAAGAGCAGGTTTTGCCACGAACTGGGTGACAATATTTCACTTTTGCCGGGCTCATTTTAGCCGCGCGATACGCAAACGAGCCGCAAGACGCGGAAAAGAGAACTTTTGTGCTACCTTTGTGTTTTCTAATCAAAAACGAATAAAGATGTATCCAGAAGAAATAGTATTACCGATGAAGGAGGAGCTGACCGACAATGGTTTCCAGGAAATGCTGACCTCCGAGGAGGTGAATGACCAGTTATCCAGGCCGGGCACGACGCTGGTGATGGTCAATTCGGTTTGTGGCTGTTCGGCGGGTTCGGCGCGGCCAGGGGTGCTGATGGCGGTGGCCAATGGAAAAAAGAAGCCCGATTATTTGGCGACGAGTTTTGCGGGCTTTGATACGGAGGCCGTGGGACGATCCGCGAGCATTTGTTGCCTTATCCGCCGTCATCTCCAGCCATCGCGCTGTTCAAGGATGGCAAGCTGGTGCATATGATCGAACGGCATCAGATCGAAGGTCGTCCGGCACAATTGATCGCTCATAATTTGATCTGCCGCATTTGAAGAGTATTGCTAGAATGTAAATACTCGCAGGCCTTATTGGGGATAATGCGCTTATCACACTGGGAAAATCAGGAAGGGCGTAGATTTGCTGCGGAAAAGTGTTCCCCGTGGAACAGTTTTGTGGAACGAGAATGCCCAATCTTTAGTATAATGTGGAAAATTAATTTTTGGTAGTCGCTAAATGGGTGCGCGATCGGCCGACGAGGGCGGCCGGGATGGAAAATGCGCTAATTTTTTTACCGCGCGTTTATTTGTTCGCGATTTTATTGTAGGTTTGCGCTGAACTATGTATCCCAATCTTTATTATGCTTTTTCGGATCTGTTTCCATTGGGCCCCGCGTGGCTGCGATTTATCAATTCCTTTGGTTTTTTTGTCGCTCTTTCTTTCATCGGGGCTGCGTTGACCCTGACAAGGAATTGATCCGGAAGGAAAGGGAGGGGTTGTTGCAAAGCCAGGGAAGAGATTGTCCTGATCGGCAAACCGGCAAGCCGGCGGAACTGCTCCTGAATTTCATTCTCGGCTTCATACTGGGTTTCAAGCTGATCGGGCTTTTTTTGACCACCCCGGACCCGAATTTTAAAGTTCAGGATTATATCCTGAGCGGTCAGGGCAGCTGGCTGGCCGGATTGGGCCTGGGGTTGCTGTTCGCCGGGCTGAAATGGTATGAGAAAAATAAGCAGAAAGCTGCCGCAGCCGCAGGAGAAGACGGTCCGGATCTGGCCGCATGACCGGGTGGGGGATCTGACGATCTATGCGTTTATTTTCGGCTTCCTCGGCGCCAAAATATTCAACAGCTTTGAGACCTGGGATGATTTTGTAAAGATCCCGATGGGTTCCCTGTTCTCCTTCAGCGGTTTGACTTTCTATGGCGGGCTGATCTGCGCTGCGCTTGCGATCTGGTGGTATGCGCGAAAGCAATGGGATCGGGTTCTGGCAATTGAACGACGCGGCGGCGCCCGGTCTGATGCTGGCGTATGCGATCGGGCGGATCGGCTGCCAGGTATCCGGGGATGGGGATTGGGGGATCCTGAACAGCGCCTATATCACCGAACGCTATACCAGCAAGGTCACGCTCGGCAAAACCAGGGGATTATGAGCGGATCATCGGAATTTATCACAGCGACATATGCGTCCGAGTTTCAATGGTCTGGACCACGTACCGCATCTCGCGGTCAAGGCGCCGGGCTTGTTGCCCGACTGGCTTTTTGCCTATTCGTACCCGCATAATGTGATCGATGCGTTGGCGGGCGCGCGGATTCCGGGATGTGACGGCAGCGACTATTGCAACCACCTGCCGATCCCCGTCTTCCCGACGCCGCTGTACGAGACGTTGGTGTGTCTCGGACTGTTTTTCATCCTCTGGATGATCCGCAAACGCCTCAAAACGCCGGGAAACCTGTTTGCTATTTACTTATCCTGAATGGTGTCGAACGATTTCTGATCGAACATATCCGGGTCAATAGCCAATATGATAAGCTGCCATTCCATCCCACGCAGGCCGAGCTCATCTCCTCCGCGCTGATCATCTCCGGGGTGGCCATCCTTTGGGCCTTGAACAGGCGAAAATCCGGATCCTCCCCTGGTGCTTCCTCAGGTGCGTCCCCGGATGCCCACGCCTGTTTCCGCGGAAGGGACCGCCTAGGTGCCGCCATCCTTCCAATTATCTTTCCTTTTATCATTTGCAGACGCGACGTTGTAACTGCCTTTTCCTTTTTGCGTCAGATATGTCCGAATCCACTCTGTGCATGGAGACGGATCCAAACGCCAATGGTCACCAAAACGCGATCATTGGTCAAGAAAACTTCGCGGCGGGTCTGCCGCAGGGTATTTTCGACAAACATTCAATCACATGAGAGCGCCAGTTATCAATCGTAACGGCCACTCAACACAAAACAATGTTCTATGTAATGCAAAGTACCAATCTTTGTATTGTAATAACTTTAAAACGGTACTATACTATTAAAGCAACTATATGAGACACATTACTTTGACTGCTCTCTTTTTGACGATATTCGGACTTTTCAGCAACGCCCAGCCAGCCGCCCAGGGAGCGACGCCGGGAACAAACGCCCAGGGGCCGGCTGCACCGGCGGTAGCCGGGCAGACCATCGGTGATCCGGCTTCGCTGTCCGGCGGCAGGATTACGGGCGATATTATTGACAACAAAGGGCAGGCCCTGGAAGCGGTCACCGTCACGTTGCTGCGCGTCGGGGACTTCGCGCGGGTAAAGGAAACGGTCACGAACAAAGGCGGTCATTTTGTGCTTTCCGACTCGCAGACGGAAAATATCTGGTCCTTGCATCTTTCGTAGGGTATAGCTCCCGGTATTCGCAGCCCCTGGAGATCTCGGGTCAGAATTCCCGGAAATTGCCCCCGATCGTCCTTACAACTGCGACAACCAGCCTTACGGCGGTGGCCGTAGTAGCAAGACGCCCCCCAATTGAAATCAAGGCGGACCGCACCATTATAAACGTCGACGCTTCCCCCGCCAATGCCGGGAGCACGGCGATGGATGTACTGGAGAAGGCCCCCGGCGTCACCCTGGACAAGGACGACAATATCAGCCTGAAGGGCAAGCAGGGGGTAACGGTAATGATCGATGGTAAACCCACTTATCTCTCGGCCACTCAACTGGCGGACTATCTGAAGAGCCTTCCGGCTTCGGCCATCGATCAGATCGAATTGATGACCAATCCCTCCGCCAAATATGACGCGGCGGGCAATTCAGGGATCATCAATATCAAGACAAAAAAGAATAAAATGAAGGGCTTTAACGGCAATATCAACCTGACGCATACGCAGGGTGTATACCCAAAGCCCAGCGGCAGCCTCAATCTGAACTTCCGCACCGGGGAGTTCAATTTCTTTGTGAATGCCGGATATTCTCACTGGGAAGGCTTCCAGGTATTGCAGATTCAGCGGAAATATATGGACGACGACGCGGCGCAAACCGTCAATTCCATCTTCCAGCAAACAACGGTCATGCATTTTATCAACCCGGAGGGCAATCTGAAATTCGGCATGGATTATTATGTGACACCGAAAACGACGGTTGGATTTGTTGTCAGCGGGTTCCGGAACACCGAGAGCAATCGCTCGGGCAGCAATATCCAGCTGCTGAACCCCAACTATATGCTCGACTCGTTGGTCTTTTCGCCAAATACCAACGTCACCAAATGGAAGAACGAATCGGCAAACCTGAATTTCCGGCATACCTACGATTCAGCCGGGCGGGAGCTGTCCGCCGATCTGGACTATGTCCGTTATTCTTCGGTCAGCAACCAGGCATTTCAATAACCAGACCTTCACGCCGGACAATGTCCTGCTCGACCAGTCTATCCTGACCGGCTATCTGCCCAGCACGATCAATATCTATACGTTCAAGACCGACTATACCCGGCCGCTGGCCAAGGGATACAAACTGGAGACAGGTATAAAACTTAGCTATGTCAACACCAACAATACCGCGGACTATTACGACATGAGCGGCGGCAAATCGAACTGTCGACACGACCAAAACGAATGCGTTCATTTACCGCGAAAATGTCAATGCCGCCTATGTCACGATGACAAAACAATATGGGAAGAAATGGACGGTCCAGGCCGGGTTGCGGGCCGAGAACACGAATTACTATGGCCACCAGCTCGGCAACGGGCTAACGGTCATCAACAACGATTCTTCTTTCTCCCGGAGCTATATCAACCTGTTCCCAACCCTGTATCTGACCTATGACGCCGACGCGAACAACACATTCACGCTGAACTATGGCCGCCGCATCGACCGGCCAGCCTATCAGGACCTCAACCCATTCCTGTTCTTTCTTGATCAATACACCTACCAGGCCGGGAACCCCTACCTTCAGCCGCAGTTTACGGATAATGTGGAACTATCGCATTCCTATAAGCACTGGTTGACTACGACACTGAATTACAGCTATACCGTCAATTTCTTTACGGAGACCTTCCAGCAGTCCGGCCAGGCCACCATCGTACGCAACGGAAATATCGGCAGCCGCCAGAACGCGGGTATCGCGGTCAGCGCTATGCGACCGTTCACCAAATGGTGGACGGCGATCCTCTATACCAACGTCAACTACAACAAGTTTACGGGTATGCTGTATGGTCAGAATATCGATGTCTCGGCGACTACACTGCTGCTGAACCTCAACAACCAGTTCAATTTTCAGCATGGCTGGTCCGGCGAGCTTTCGGGATTCTACCGGACAAAGGGTGTCGAAGGACAGGTAATCGTGGACCCGCTTGGTCAGGGTACGGTTGCGGTGGCCAAAAAGATCCTGAAGGACAAGGGTAACCTAAAGCTGTCGGTCCGGGACTTCCTGTATACGAACCAGGTTCATGGTTATATCAACTTCCAGGAAACCGATGCGACCTTTCATAACCGGCGGGATAGCCGAATGGTGGCGATGACGTTTACGTTGAATTTCGGCAAGCCGTTGAAAGGGATGTCGAATGGCGGTCGCCGGAATGGCGGGGCAGGGGAGGAAGAAAGCCGGGTGAAGAGCGGGGGGAACGGGAATTAGAGGCGGACCCGGATCGGATGCGCGGTCGGGCCAATTGGGCAAGTCCGCGCATTTGCCTATTTTTGGAGCACAACTCCAGACTATGCCATCCTTTGATATCGTCAGCAAGGTAGACCAGCAAATCCTTGACAATGCCGTCAACATCACCAAAAAAGAGATCACGAACCGCTTTGACTTCAAAGATTCACCGGTTAAGATCGACCTGAATAAGAAGGACATGAAGATCGATCTGGAGGCGGAAAGCGATATGAAGCTGAAGCAGATCGTCGACGTGCTGATCAGCCGGTCGATGAAACAGGGTCTTGACCCGTTGGCCTTTGACCTTGGGAAAGAACCCGCCCAGAGCGGGAAAGTGACCCGGCAGGAGGTGCCGGTACGAAATGGCTTGAAACAGGAAGACGCCAAGAAGGTCACCAAGCTGATCAAGGATTCGGGGTTGAAGGTCCAGTCGCAGATCATGGACGACCTGATCCGCGTCACGGGAAAAAAATCGATGATCTCCAGGCGGTAATTAAACTGTGCAGCGGCGCCAATCTGGGGATCGCGCTTCAATACGTCAATATGCGCAATTAATTTTATTTGCGAGGACCGATTAAAATCCCTAGTTTTGCCAGCTCTAAGTCAAAAAATAGTCGTACGGCAAAATCCGTACAACCTTCAAACAGAACAGATTATGAAAAAAGATCTCCATCCTAAAGGTTACCGGTTCGTTGTTTTCAAGGATATGAGCAATGGGGTCACTTTCCTGAGCAAGTCATCCGCCCAGTCCCGCGAGACGATTAAATATGAAGACGGCAACGAATATCCCCTGATCAAATTGGAAATTTCGAATACTTCCCATCCTTTCTTTACCGGCAAGAATATGCTGGTGGATACGGCCGGGAGGATCGACAAGTTCAAGAAACGCTACGAAAAGAAGGCGAAATAAACAGTCCGGAATTTTTTGTCTTTTCTGTCCATGTCACACAACTTATTGCCCTTCCATGTTGGAAGGGCTTTTTGTTTTCCTATTCGTGCAGGGATTGGAGGGGATTTTTTTTGCGGAAGCGGTGGGAAGGTGGGAATGTTTTAGTTTTGACGATCATGCTTTCATTTGAGGATACTTCTTGTACGGGCGATCTGTTACCATTCACCGCAGTTCGTCCGGTGCTCGATCTGCGGATGGGCATACTGACCTTTCGGGAGAAATGGGAACGCCTGCTGGGAGCGGGCACATTTTCAGTCGGACCACTTTCATCCGGACCGGCGCTGGCGGCCAACCTCCTGCCTACGCAGGCGCTTGCGGCGTTGATCCGCGAAGAGACGGGCCGCGGGCCGCTTTCCCAGGGCTCCATCGACCGGTTGATCGCCCATGGCCGGCTCATCCGTTATCCCTGGCATTTGTTCCAGCACAATGGCGACGCATTGCTGGAAGATTTTAACCTGGTGACGGAAGGAAGACACAGTGCGCCAATCCCGGCTTCGGTGCGGGCGGTGGATCCGGAGAATATTTTTATAGAGCCGACGGCGCGGCTTTCGAATTGTGTGCTCAACGCCGCAAACGGACCGATCTACATCGGGCACGATGCAGAGGTCATGGATGGCGCGCTGATCCGCGGGCCTTTCGCCGCCTGCGCGGGAGCTGTCGTTAAAATGGGTGCGAGAATTTATGGTGCCACGACGCTCGGGCCGAACAGCGTTGCCGGTGGTGAAATCAAGAATGTCGTTTTCCTGGGCTCTTCGAACAAAGGCCATGATGGTTACCTGGGGGACGCGGTAATCGGCGAGTGGTGCAATCTGGGGGCTGGCACTTCGGCATCAAACGTCAAGAACAATGCCGGTACTGTCCGGGTCTTTCATCCCGCCTCAGGTGAATATCTCCCTGCCGGACAGAAATGCGGGCTGTTGATGGGTGATTATTCCCGCTGCGCGATCAATACTTCTTTTAACACGGGTACCCTGATCGGTATTTCCTGCAATATTTTCGGCGAAGGGGCTGCGCCTGATTATGTTCCCGATTTCAGTTGGGGGAAGGACGGCCGCGTCCGCTATGAATGGGACAAGGCATTGCGGGACATTGACCGTTGGAAGAAAATGAAAGGCCGGGCGTTGCAGGAAGATGAAATCAACGCATTAAAACATATTTTTGACCAAACCAATCATATCATGAGACAACAAATAGCCGCTGCTAACTGGAAGATGAATCTGACCTATGAACAAGGTCAGGAATTGCTGGATTCGATCCTCAACGAAAACATAGCGCTTCAGGAACATCAGCGGGCGGTTTTTGCAGTACCTTTTCCATACCTCGTGATGGCACATCATAAAACTGCGGCAAATAAAAATTATTTTGCCGCCGCGCAGAACTGTTCGGATAAGAAGTCAGGAGCATACACCGGCGAAGTCTCCGCGGAGATGCTCCGGTCGATCGACGTCAAATACTGCGTAGTCGGGCATAGCGAGCGCAGGGAATATTTTGGTGAGCAGGATCATACGCTCGCCGGAAAGGTGGAGATCTGTCTCGTGAACGGGATCACCCCAATCTTCTGTTGCGGGGAGCCGCTGAGCATCCGGGAAGTCGGGGCACAAAACGGTTTCGTAGAGACACAACTGCGGGAGGCGCTTTTCCATCTCAGCGAGAAACAGCTGAGGCAGATCGTCATCGCCTACGAACCGATCTGGGCAATCGGTACGGGCAAGACGGCATCTTCCGCACAAGCCCAGGAAATGCATGCACATCTGCGGGCGATATTGGCCGTTAAATATGGCAATACGATTGCGGAAGAGGTCCCGATCCTGTACGGCGGCAGCGTTAAGGCAGGTAATGCGCGGGAACTCTTCCAATGCCCCGATGTGGACGGGGGCCTGGTAGGTGGCGCTTCGCTTCAGGCAGCCGAATTTATGACGATCATCCGGTCGCTGAAATGACTGGCCGCAAACTGATTTTTGATGTAGGGGCCAATGACGGCGTCGATACGGCTTATTATCTTTCGCTGGGACATGCAGTAATTGCGATAGAGGCCGATCCCGCCCTGTGCGAACGGCTTCGGAGCCGGTTCAGGGACGAAATTGCCGATGGTCGGGTTACCGTGGTCAATGCAGCCGTAACGGAAAAAGATCAGGAAGAATTGACGTTGTATATCAGCAAGGACAACACAGAAAGTTCGTTGATCCGGTCGATGGCGGAAAGGTCGGGGTCGTTGGCAGGTCAAACACGCGTGACAGGGCGAAGTCTTTGCTCGCTGTTTTCGGAGCATAGCCTGCCGTGGTATTGCAAGATCGATATCGAAGGATATGACAGGCAGGCGGTGAGCGGAATGATCGGCTGCAATGCGCGTCCATCCTATATTTCCTGCGAAGGTACGGGACAACCGATCGGGGAGATCGGCCAGGACGAAAGGTTGTTGTACCTGGTGCTGGGCGCCATGGCCGCACAAGGATACCGTTGGTTCAAGCTGGTCGATCAGGAAAGCCTCAAGGTGCTGGCGGACAGGGGACATTATGACCGCCTTCATTCCTGGCCTGTTCGGGTCGGGACAAAGCTGGAACGATGGATGGGCCGGAGGGGGTTGCCCGGGGCCGGGCTCGTCTCGGGACCGTTCGGGGAAGCGCTGGCCGGGGAATGGACCAGTTATGCCGATACCCGGCAGCGGATGCTGCTGCATTTTTCCCACTATTATCAATATACGAAAAATAAACAGAATATCTTTTGGGTGGATATTCACGGAAAATATTGAACAGGATCGGTTCCCGGCTTGACGCCGGACTGAGCGAAACCGACCGGCGCCGCATGCTGCGCGGGACGCTCCATTCCATCCTGATCCAGGGAGGGGCGGTCGTCCTGGTATTTATCAGCAATCTCCTTCTTGTTCGGGTTTCCAACGCCGATTCCTACGGGATATATGTGCATGTTTTCAACTGGGTGAGTATTCTTAGCGTGGTCGCGTTGGGAGGCAGGGACGACCTGGTGCTCGCGCAATTGCCGAAGTATAGGCACGATCAGCACAGCCGGCTGGTGGGGTTGGTTTGGGCCGCCAACCGCTGGGTCCTCGGCGGCTCGGTGGTAGTGGGTTTTCTGTTTGTTGTGCTGCTGCATTGGGTTCCGGTCGAAACGTTGAGCAATCATCAGCCGCTGTTCCGGATCGCGATGGTCGCGGTATATCTAACCGCGGCGCTTGCGCTAAATCAGGTTGTGCTCCAGGCGTTGAACTTTATCCAACTCAGCCAGGTAGTCGAAAAGCTGCTCAAACCTTCGCTGCTCATCCTTGCGGTGGCGGCGTTGTGGCTGCTTGGTGTAGCTTTTACGCCAAAGGCGTTGATCATCGTGGCCTGTGTCGTGTTGGGCATCTGTTGCTCGACTGTCTTTTGGTTGGTGGCTCGGAAAATAAGCACATCCATTTCACCGCGTGGCGAACCTGGCGCTGACGAACGGCATGGCATCAAAACAACCTATTTCTTTCTGATCAGTTTGCTGACATTACTGGCGACGAAGATTACAATGCTTATCCTGCCGGTTTATGTACCGGCGACAAGAGACGTAGGTATCTTCAATGTTGCTTACCGGTTTGCAGATTTACTCATCTTCCCCTTCTTCCTGATGCATACCGTGTTACCGCAACTGTTTGCGCGGCATACGCTAACTGGCCGGGCTTATACCCAGTCGCTTTTTAGCGAGAGCAACCGGTTGATGACGGTGCTGAGTTTTCCGCTGCTCCTCGTTGTTGCAGCGGCGGGCCCGCTGCTGCTGCGGCTTTACGGGCCCGAATTTTCGGCCGGCTACCCGGCGATGATCTACATTAGCCTGGCACAATTCCTCTTTTCAGCATTCGGCCCCGCCAATACCATCCTGATGATGCAGGACCGCGAAAAATATTCGGTTGCTTGTCTGTTGCTTTACGTGGCGATGCTCGCCGCGACCAGCTGGTGGCTGATCCCCGGGCATGGGATCACCGGCGGTGCACTGGCGATCCTGATCAGCAGCGCCGTCTACAATTTCGTACTGGCGGTTGTGGTTTACCGGGTATGCGGGGTGCGATCGCCATTCCTTGCCTGGCTATTTCCCGGTTAACTGCCGGAATGCCGCAACGAAATTCTCTTTTGCAAAATAGCTGAATGTCACGTGGATCGTCTCCCGGATTGCCGCATAGGCAGCAGGGTCTTCAAGGAAATGGAGGATGAGCCGACTTGCTTCTTCGGGTGACCCGTAGAGATAGATGGCCGGCCGGAAAAGTTCGGGAACAATAAAACCCGCGGGGACAAGGGCCGGGATATTACCGAGGAGCAGATCGGCTGTCAGCCCGCTGGCGGTTGTCAGGCCATAAGTCTCGGGATGATTGCGGCTGCCGCTTTTGTGTATGTTCAACGGGCTCCAGATCAGGTGGGCATGGGTAAGGGTCTCCTGTTCATAAGTTGTTTCCGGAATGTATCCGTTGAACGTGCGCAACCTGATCCGGTCGGAAAGGACCGGCTGAAATTGGGCAACGATCCCGGAGGCGGCTTCGGTGCTGCCATCGCCCAACAGGACGAGTTCGACGGGGATCGGGGACACCAGGATCGGAAGGGTTTGGATGATTTCGTCGTAGTTGCGTCGGTTGGAATCGAGCGAGCCGGGAACAATGATTTGGAATGGGGAGGGTGCGGTGTTTTGGGAAAATTGGATTTGCATAGACAAATCCAATTGGGTAAGAGAAGGATGACCGGGGGGACGGTGTCCAGAATAGAATCGGGAAGGGATAAAGACGACCGTTGATCCGGGGAGCTGCCGGCGAAGTTGATCGGCTATCGCAGGCAAAAAAACATGATAGTGTCGGATCTGCCGGTGAAAGAACCCTTTCGCAATCGTCTCGGTCCAGTCCCGAACAGTATCGAAAAGAGCGGGAGAAATATTCGTTCACCTCATGGACGGTCAGCGCTGAGATGAACGGGACCGGTGAAGGTCAGCCGAATCGCGAAGAGCAGCAGGTTATTGTCGAGCGTACAAAGATGCAGATGGGTAAAGCCATGACGCCGGATGAACCGAAAGAGTTGGCGGATGAAGCGGCGGTTCGGGCAGTCCCTGGTCTGGATGAAAAAGTCGGTCTGGCGGCCAGCGTTGTTCCGGCGACCCTTCCCCGGAGAGGTTATGGTAGGAAATCTCCTTGTAGAAAAACGGCCACCTGGTTGAATTGCGCTTCGCACAAATCCAGAAGGGCCGGCAGGTTTTCGTGGTGGGTGGTCTCATAAAGGACGATCCTTTTTTCTTTTGTCGGTGGTGGACCGGCGGGTCTGCAGCCAGACGGTCAACGGTTCCCAACAGGACCGTCCAATACGGAATGCGCATAACCAGTAGATCCGCAAGGACGAAGACGGCTGCCCCCAGCATAAGCCATCGGTCGAAGCGACGGGTAAAAAAGCCGATGAGGAAGCTGGCTTCCAGCAGCGTGCCGGCAATATAAGAGGAACTGGGACAATGCCGGGCGCAGGATCAGCCATCGGTAGAAGCGGCAGGAAATCGACGAGCAAGTCCCGGTCAGCAGGTCTGCGTGGTGGATCAGGAGAATACGGCTCATTTCTTCGCCGTTAAAAACAGCCCCCCGCGCGACCTTCCAGATTGCGGCGCTGACGAAAATGTACAAAAAGTAATACCGGCAGCCGGTGATCAGCAGATAGAAACGATCGGGGCGACGGGTAGTGCAGACCAGGGCCAGCAAAAAGAACAGGATAAAGGGCTCGTGATGAACCTGCCAGAAGATGTCCGCCAGAAGGAGGTAAAATGCGAAAAAAAGGGCAAAAATGACCCCAAAACCCCCGAAAAACCTTCTTTTTTGGCCAAAACTAAGCAAAATCGGGAGGGGCAGCAGAAAGGCCAAAGCGTCCGCTGCGGCAAAAGAAAAGGGATGATTGATCATCCAGCGGGGAATACCCGTTGCGATAAGCGCCAGCTCGGTCAAATCGCGGTTATAATTGAAAAAGATGGGGTGATATTGGGATAAAAGGCGATAATCCAGGCAAAAACCAACCAAAAAAGCATAATAAAAAAGGAAATAGACAACCAGTACCAGGCGTCGGTCCCGGTAGAAATTCTGATCGGATATCGTCAGCGATTGATCCAAGGGATTTCAGAGCCGAAGAAACGAGTTCCCGAAATCGAGAACCGGACCCGGCGAACCTGGAGGGAATGGATGGGCTGGTGCAGGAGGCGGCTGAGGTATCCCAGGTACCAGTCCGGAAAGGCGGCCCCAACGGTCGGCGCATTTTCAAGGTTACCGGAAAGCCGGGAATAAATACCTGGAAAGGTCGCGCTGAACCGCGACTGATCGAAGTCAAAGTCGGCCGTTTCGGATTCGCGGTCGAAAGCGGAAAGCGGTTGCTGGATCATATCCCAGCGATAGATGCCGAAGTCTGCGCGCATCGAGTCGCCGGTTATCGACAATAATTTCATAACGGAGGCCTTTTGGGGCCGAAAACGATTCGGAGAACATGCCATAGTGGACAAAGGGGAAGGCGGTGAGAGAATGACACATGTCAATGACGATCTGGATCGCGAAGAAGGCGGCCATCAAGCGGATTAGCCATTTATTCGCCCTGGACTTCAATGGTTTCTGGTCTGCTGACACGGCCTGAATTTAAGCTATTTTGCGTACTTTCGCAGCGAATGAAAAATATACGGAATTTTTGCATCATCGCTCATATTGATCACGGCAAAAGTACATTGGCGGACAGGTTATTGGAGATGACCAACACGATCTCCGCGCGGGATATGCAAGCACAGGTGTTGGATGATATGGACCTGGAACGGGAAAAAGGCATCACGATCAAAAGTCACGCAATCCAGATCAACTATTCCCATAAGGGTCAACCGTTTACCCTGAACCTGATCGATACTCCCGGGCATGTCGATTTCAGCTATGAGGTGAGCCGGGCGCTGGCAGCCTGCGAAGGCGCGCTGCTGCTGGTGGATGCCACGCAGGGGATCCAGGCGCAAACGATCTCCAATCTATATCTCGCCATCGAGAATGACCTGGAGATCATCCCGGTCATCAATAAGATCGATATGGATGGCGCCATGGTGGAAGAGGTCAGGGACCAGATCATCGAACTGATCGGCTGCAAGCCGGAGGATATTCTGCTGGCCAGCGCCAGGACGGGGCTTGGTGTGGCAGGAGATCCTGGAGGCGATCGTGAAGCGGATCCCGCCGCCAAAGGGCAATCCGGACGCACCCCTGCAGGCGCTTATCTTCGATAGCGTATTCAATTCCTTTCGTGGGATCATCGTCTATTACCGGATACTGAACGGCAGTATAAAAAAGGGGGATATCGTCAAATTTGTTTCAACCGGGCTGTCCTATGGGGCGGATGAGGTAGGAGTGCTGAAACTGGCGCTCGATCCGCGACCGGAGGTAGAGACGGGAGATGTCGGCTATATTATCACCGGGATCAAGAATGCGAAGGAAGTCAAAGTCGGGGATACCATAACGCTGGCATCGAATCCCCATCCCGCAATGATCCAGGGTTTTCAGGAAGTAAAGCCGATGGTATTCGCGGGGATCTTCCCAGTCGATACGGATGATTTCGAAGAGCTGCGGGATTGTATGGATAAACTGCAACTGAATGATGCGTCGCTCACCTATGAGCTGGAGACCTCGCAGGCGCTTGGTTTTGGGTTCCGTTGCGGCTTTCTGGGGATGCTGCATATGGAGATCATCCAGGAACGACTGGAAAGGGAATTCAATCAGACGGTGATCACGACGGTGCCAAACGTAAGTTTTGTCGCCTTTACGAATAAGGAGGAGAAGATCGTCGTCAATAACCCGGCCGAGATGCCCGATCCGACGCGGATCGACCGGATCGAAGAGCCCTATATCCGTGCCCAGATCATCACCAAACCGGAATATATCGGGAATATCATGACCCTTTGCCTCGGCAAGCGGGGTAACCTGATCAACCAAAGCTATCTGACCACGACCCGGGTGGAACTGATCTTTGAGATGCCGCTGACCGAGATCGTCTTTGACTTTTATGATAAGCTGAAAAGCCAGACGCGGGGGTATGCCTCCTTCGACTATCACCCCATCGACCGCCGGGACAGTGATATTGTTAAAATGGATATTCTCCTGAATGGGGATAAGGTCGATGCGCTTGAGTGCGTTGATCCACCGGAGCCGGTCGACAGGAATTCGGGCGCAAGCTTTGCGAGAAACTAAAGGAACTGTTGCCGCGGCAGCAATTCCAGATCGCGATCCAGGCGGCCATCGGGGCCAAGGTAATCGCCCGCGAGACGATCAGCGCGTTGCGAAAAGATGTGACCGCAAAATGTTATGGCGGGGATATCAGCCGGAAACGCAAGTTGCTGGAGAAGCAGAAGGAAGGGAAGAAGCGGATGCGGCAGATCGGCAACGTGGAAGTCCCGCAGGAAGCCTTCCTGGCGGTGTTGAAACTGGACGAGTAAACTCATAAATTATGCGAACCCCTCTTCAGAAAAACGAAAAAATCCTGCTGGTGACCTACAGCAGCTGGACCGCGCTCGTACTGCCGTTCCTGCTGGCGCTGGCGTTGGTCATTACCGGCATTCTTATCGTTATAAAGGTTCCGTCGGTTTGGGGATGGTTGGTCTCGGTTGCGGGAGTCATCTACTGGCTGCTGCGGTATTCCGGCTGGAAGGTCAATATTTGGGTGGTGACGAATTTCCGGGTGGTCGATGAAGCGGGGTTTCTGAACCATTATGCCAAGGAAAGCCCGCTCGATAAGATCAATAATGTCTCGTATGATCAAACGGTTTGGGGACGGCTGTTCAACTTCGGGCATGTTGAGATCCAGACGGCGGCGGAAGCGGGAGCTACGGATTATTACAATGTGAATCATCCCAAACGGTTGAAGGACACGATCACCGCCGCGCAGGCGGAATACAAGAACTGGCAGTTTGGTAACCAGGCACAACAGATGGCGGCGGCGATGGACGCGCGGGCGGCCGGGGTATCCAGGTCGGTAGAAACGCCGGTGATCGCCCAGGAATTGGAAAGGTTATTTGAGCTGAAGATGAAAGGCGCCCTGTCTGAAGACGAATATAACCGGGCCAAAGCGCGGTTGCTGAATCATTGACCCTCCAAGGTGGCCGTGCCGGATTACTGGTGGGTCGGCGTAGCCTTCTTTTTGTTTTTTTCCGACTGAGCTTCCAACTCGGCTTCATTTACCTTCCCCTGGTCGTTCAGGATCTGCGCCTCCCGCGGGAAGTCGCCATCCTTTAGTTTCTGGGTGAAGATCCCTTTTTGCATATGGACCCATTTCCCGTTCTTCCATTGGAAGGCTTCGAATTCTCCGTCGGGGACATACGTATCCTTTTTCTCCGGCTCATTACTCTCGGAGATCAGTTCATCAAAAACGACGAGGTCCAGTGAAGGGTCGTAATTGAACCGGGTACCGGCTTCCTTTTTGTATTCGATGTCAAAGCGGTATTGGGTTGGTTTGCGGACCGAATCTTCCTGGAACGAGAAAAACGGACCGCCGAAACGGGGTTCGCCTTCGGGGGTGAAGGTGAGGACCTCCATCCATTTCTTGTTGCTGGTTTCGCTGTAGTCGTCAAAGCCGAGAAGGTATAGTATTTTTTCTCCTGCCAGGTCTTTTCGACGATCCGGTAATAGATGGCGCCGATCCAGTTTGTTCGCGTCCGAACGGAATCCAGCGGGTTCGCTGGTGAACATGGAGGCGTCGAACAAGCGGAAATAATTTTAGCGAGCCATCGGGCTGGTTCATCTGGATGGCGCCTTCCTGCAGATAAAGCAGGTTGTCTTTTTTGTACTGCCAGGTGAAGATGCGGAAGCTGCTGTCGGGGGCATACAGCCGCGAGATGGTTTGGAGGGAGTCGAAAGGGTATTCAAACGAGTTGGGGAGTTTCAAGGCTTTTACCAGGGACCGGATAAAGTTGGTATCCGCCCGAAAGCGCCCCTCCGGAGTGGCAGTCGTTGACAATGTCATACGCGTATCCTTTCATGGCATCTTCCCGCTGCTGGAAAACGGCTTGCGCGGCCGAAGAGACGCCTGTTTGCGCCGACAGCCGCGACCCCATGCCGATCACGCAGATAATGAGAATTTGGTATTTTAAGGATAGCATATTGGTGTAAAAATAGGGATTGTTCGTCGGGCCGGGAAATGGGCAAACGTTAAAGCCCGTCAAAAAATTTCACTTGAATTGCAAATGTTTCGCAAAATCGTACAGCGAATTGAATGCCAGATCAATGGCAGGATGGGGAAGGGGCTGATCGGGTTGGGTCGTGCGCAAATAGACGGTATACATCCCTGCATTTCTTCCGAACTCCATATCACTGAGGTTATTGCCTACCATCAGGGCGCGACGGAGGTCGATCTCGGGAAAATCGGTCTTTGCGGACAGGGCCATGCCGGGGTTGGGTTTGCGATGCGGGTGGTTGTCGTCCAATGAGTCGGCGTAATAGATGCGATCGATGCGGCCGCCTGCCAATACGATCTCCGCCAGCATTTTTTCGTGGATGATCTCCAGGTCTTCGGCGGTCATGAGCCCCTTGCCGACACCCCGCTGGTTGGTCACCACGACAATGCGGCCAAAAACGGAGGCAAAGACGCGGAGGGCTTCTTTCACCCGATCGTAGAATCGGAATTCGCCATAATGGAAAATATAGCTGTCCGCTTTTTCGTGGTTGATGACCCCATCCCGGTCGAGGAAGAGGGTCCAATGTTGATCGATGCGGGTCAGGTCGGGTTGTGGCATAATTCGATAATATTCTCCAGAAGGCGGCTCCAGGAGTATTTAGTTTTTTCCCGGCGCAGGGCGGGAGCAAAATACGAATCGCCGAGGACAAAGAACCGAAGAATAGCTGCGGCCATTGCCGTAGGTTCGGGATCAGCCACCAATCCCGCCTCTTCGTGCGGGACCATGGCGGCCAGACCGCCGACGCTTGAAACGATCATCGGCTTTTCAAAATGATAGGCAAGGGGAGTGACGCCGCTTTGGGTGGCGTTGCGGTAAGGTTGGATGACGGCGTCCGCGGCGCAGAGGTAATCCCGGACTTCGCCATCGGGGATAAAGTCGGTGCGAAGCAATAAGGAAGATCCAATATCCAGTCTGGCGATCAATTCGTGATAAGGAGCGGAATCCTCATAAAACTCGCCGGCGACGAGCAACTTGATACCGAGATCGCGGACACGCTGGTCGGCCATGGCCTCAAGGGCGATATCGAGCCCTTTGTAATTGCGGATGAAGCCAAAGAAGAGCACAACCTTGTCGTTGTCGCCAATGGTCACGCCTTTTTCGCGAAGATGCGCCCGGGCTTCATCGCGGGGAATGGGTGCGCCAAAATTATCGTAAAGCGGATGGACCACCTGCCGCGCGGGTCGGGTGGGCTGAAACTGGCGGAGTTCGGTCATTACTTTTTCGCTCATCGTGATAAAGGCGTCGCATGCGTTTAGAAAATAGCGGGTGAAAGACCGGTCACCGGGTCTTTTCTCGTGCGGGATGATATTATCGGTTATAGCGATGATCCGCGTATGGCGGTTCTTCCGAACGCGCCGCAGGATGGTGCCGAGCGCGGGCCCCATGAGGGGCAGCCAGAAGCGAACGACGATGATATCCGGTCGTTTTTTTCGAAGCTCTTCCCCTACGATCAACCAGTTAAACGGATTGACGGAGTTGATGCGGGAGCGGATGGTCAGGCCTTCGGGCGGCGGCTCCGTGGAATATTGGGTGGTGCCGGGGAACAGAAAACCGGGATATTGAAGCGAGAACGAATAGATCACACAGTCCCAACCGTCTGCAATGAATTCTCTGGCGAGGCGCTGATCGAATGTAGCGAGGCCGCCGCGCAGCGGATAGCCGGGTCCTATAATGACGACGGTGCCGCTCATAAAGGGTCGAGACCAAGTTTTTGTTCGATCAGATAGGAGTTGCGGCCGGGGGAGTTGCGGGAGATGAGCTCCGCCATAAATCCGGTAAGAAAGAGTTGGGTGCCCAGGACCACGCAGGTCAGCGCGATGTAGAAAGCAGGCCGGTTGGTGAGAGAAAAAGTGGATTTTTTGTCCAGCTTCTGTACAACCAGCGAAACCGTCTCGATAAATCCGATGAGACCGCAGATGACGCCCAGCGGGCCAAAGAAATGCATGGGTCGTTTGCCATATTTGCCTACGAAGGTGATGGACGCCAGATCCAGCAATCCCTTTAGTCCACGGCCCAGGCCGCCGAATTTGGTATGTCCGTATTTGCGGGCGCGGTGCTGGACGACTTTTTCGCCGACCTTTCTGAAACCGGCCCATTTGGCGATCACGGGGATATAACGGTGCATTTCCCCATAGACTTCGATGCTTTTGACTACCTTATTGCGATAGGCCTTCAGCCCGCAGTTGAAATCATGGAGCGGGATCTTGCTCACCCGCGCCGTCGTCCAATTGAAGAATTTGGAAGGAAGCGTTTTGGAGACGGGATCATGCCGGACCTTCTTCCAGCCGCTGACCATATCGAATTTTTCTTCGAGGATCATTTTGCGCAAGGCCGGGATCTCGTCGGGGCTGTCCTGCATATCGGCATCCATGGTGATAACGACTTCGCCTTTCGCGGCTTTGAAGCCTTCGTTGAGCGCGGCGGATTTGCCATAGTTCCGC
This sequence comes from uncultured Chitinophagaceae bacterium, assembly GCA_963846405.1. Lineage (GTDB taxonomy): Bacteria > Bacteroidota > Bacteroidia > Chitinophagales > Chitinophagaceae > Puia. The sequence continues at coordinate 552,097 of CAWJVU010000007.1, forward strand.
TGGAACCGGATACCCTTTATATTCGGATTCGATCGCCGGAGATCCTGGATCACATCCCAGGAGCGGTCGGTGCTGCCGTCATCGACGAGGATGACCTCGTAGGAGATATGATTTTCCATGACGACTCGTTCGATCCAGCTGCAGAGCTCGGGCAGCGATTCATCTTCATTATAGACGGGTATGACGATTGAGATATCCATTTAAGTATTGTGGGTTTCCGGTTTAGATGTCGGTGCCTTTTTTGATCTTACGGTAACGGCGATCAGCACGGCGATGATCCCAAAGATCAACAGCAACGGAAGCCTGTCCCCTGTGATCATCCTGCCCAGGGAAAACTGGTTATGCATACGAATATCCTCCAGCACCGGCCGGATCTGGTCTTCGGGAACGCCGATCGCGCGATAATCGTTTTCGGTTTTGTCCAGCAAAACCGGGACAAGGCGTTGATAAAAGTGGGGGTCGATCACATTCGGGATGAGCCAGTAGAAAAGGGTTTGCACGACGATTGCCAGCACCATCACGCCAAAGGCAATTCGAAGCGCCGACTGGAAATCAAGGATGCCACCTCTGGCCCGCTTTTCGATGGCGGCGGCGATCGCTGCCAGCAGGATGACAAGCGATCTGCCCAGCCACAAAGGCCAACCAACATAGGCTGCAGGTCCGGCCTGCCAGGCGCCAAAAATGAACAGGGTCATTACGCCGGATGCGATCAGGCCGAACAGCAGGAGGATGGATATCTTTCGTGCTGCCATGGTGGTCCGTTAATTTAAGATAAATTGATCCCCCTTCAGGATGCCGATCACCCGCCCTTTGAGGACCATTCCAAAGAATGGGCTGTTCTTCGATTTGGAGCGTGTTGTGTCCGGACCTGGGCGGGTTTCGCCTTCGGGATCGAAGAGGGTGAGGGAGGCCGGCTGGCCTTCGGCAATGGATGGCTGCCCCAGGCCGAAGAGATTCCCGGGCGTTGCGGCTTAGCAGGTCGACCGTTCGTTCGGCGGACAGCTCCGGTAGTTGTGTCCGAAGCGCGGCGTAGGTTGTCTCCAGGCTGCTCATACCCGGCCGGGCATATTCGAACTCGATGACCTTACTATCGAATTCATGCGGAAAATGGTGTGCGGCGATACAATCGACCACACCGTCCAGCACTGCCTGACGCAAGTGACCTTACCGAAGCTTCGTCCCGAAGGGGCGGGAATACTTTCAGGTTGGTATCATAGTCGGTGAGATCGGCGTCGGTAAAGAAAAGATGATGGGGGGTTACCGAGCAGCTGACGGCCAGGCCGGCTTCTTTGGCGCGGCGGATATATTCCAGCGAGCGGGGTGACGTGACGCCGGTAAAATGGATGCGGGACCCGGTATAGTGCAGGAGCTTGATATCGCGGTCGACCATCAGCTCTTCGGCCATCATTGGTTTGCCGGGCAGGCCCAGCCGGGTGGAGACGATCCCTTCGTTCATGAGACCGTTTGCGCCGACTGTTTTATCATCGGGAATCTGGATGATGATGCCGTCGAATGCCTTGACATACTGTAAGTCCTTTTAGCAGCAACCCTGCAGATTGGACGGGTGAGGTCCCGTCACTGAAAGCAACGGCGCCGCTGTGGCGCATATCGTACATTTCGGCGAGGTCTTTGCCTTCCAGCCCGCGGGTGATGGCGCCAACAGGGTGGATATCGACCGGGAGGGAGGCGGCGATCCGGCGGATATATTCCACCTGCGATTTGCTGTCGACGACGGGGCGGGTGTTCGGAAGCACAAAGACGTCGGTATAGCCACCGGCCGCGGCCGCGGCGGCGCCTGTCTCGAGCGTTTCCTTGTGTTCATAGCCGGGGTCGCAGAAATGGGAGAAAATGTCCACCCATCCCGGGCTTACATGCAAACCGCGGTGTTCCAGGATGTTATCGGCCGAATGGATCGAGGGCAGGCCGCGATGGCGGCGATACGGCCATTGTCAACTAAGATATCCCGGACGGCGCCGTTGTGAGGGGAAGAGCGGTCGATGATGCGAGCCTGTCGAATAAGTATCTTCATTTCCAAAATATTTGCCGGAGATTCCTCGCTTCGCGAAATATAGCGAATCTCCGGCAAAGCGCTTATGTCTGTCCTTTGGACAAGAGGCCTCCGGCCTCTTTTGTGCGCAAAAATAGGCCATTCCAATTAAACTTCCGCCAGATATTTGTGTACGAAGCTGATCGCCATCGAGCCTTCGCCGACGGCCGAGGCGACGCGGTTCATGGCGCCCGCACGAACGTCGCCCGCGGCAAAGACGCCGGGGCAGCTGGTTTCAAGCAGATAGGGATCCCGGTCCTGTTTCCAGATCTTTCGGAAGCTTCGTGGGTTTTCAGGTCCCGGCCTGTCTCGAGAAACCCTTTGTCATCTTTGATGATATCCATGCCGATCCAATCGGTAAATGGTCTGGCGCCGATGAAGATGAACAGCGCATCCGCTTTCGCGAACCAGCGGTTCGGGGTTGTCCTGCTGGGCGATCGTCAGTTCTTCGAGGCGGCCGGAGCCTCTTGCCTCGGTGATCTCGCAGCGGCAGAGAAGATGAATATTGCTGCGCTTATCGATCTGGTCGATCAGGTAGGCAGACATGGTACTGGTCAGGTTTTCTTTTCGGATAACGATATTGACGTTGCGGGCGAATTTGGAGAGATGCATGGCGGCCTGGCCGGCGGAGTTGCCGCCGCCCACGACAAAGACCTCGCAATCCTTGAAGGCCGCGGCTTCGGTCATGGCGGCGCCGTAGTAGATACCGGCGCCGGTGAAATCGGGCACGCCCTTCGTCTCCAGTTTCCGGTAGTCCACACCGGTAGTAATTACGATCGGCATGGCTATTGATCTCTTCGCCGTTCTCCAGCATTACTTTTTTGTAGCCGTCCTTCTGACAGATCTCGCGCACCTCGCAGGGCACAAGCACCTCCGCCCCAAGCCGGGTAGCCTGGGTGATGGCGCGGCGGGTCAGTTCGGAGCCGCTCAGCCCGTTGGGGAAACCCAGGTAGTTCTCGATCCGCGAACTGGTCCCCGCCTGGCCGCCGGGGGACCGGCGTTCGACCAGCAAGGTCTTAAGCCCTTCTGATGCGCCATAGACGGATGCGGCCAAACCCGCCGGGCCGGCGCCGATGATCACCACGTCATAGATCGTGTTTTTGACATTTGGGTTTAGGCCCGCGGCAGCGGCGACGGCGGAGATGGACGGTGAAGCGAGGAAGCGGCCGTCTTCGAGGAAGAGGACGGGCAGGTCTTTGTTGTCGATATTATTCAGTTTGAGCAGATCGATCGGCTTCGGGGCTGGTGGTGACGTCCAGCCATTGGTAGGGCACGAGGTTGCCGGACAGGAATTCCTTGATCTCATGCGATTGCGGAGAGAACTGATAACCGATGACTTTCAGCCCTTTAAACGGCGGCCGATAGCTCTCCTGCCAGTCGTCGAGCAGTTCGGCTGACGATCGGAAAAAGTTTTTCTTCCGGCGGATCCCAGGGTTTCATGAGATAATAGTCCAGTTGAACGTCGTTGATGGCTTTGATCGCCGCTTCGGTATCCGAATAGGCGGTCAGCAGTACCCGTTTCGCATCCGGGAAGAACTCCCGGGCTTTTTGCAGGAAATCCACCCCTTCCATCTCGGGCATGCGCTGATCGGAGATAAAAAGGGCGACGACCTCAGACTTGTTCTTCAGATCCAGCAGGCTGTCGAGCGCTTCTTTGACGGAGGTGGTGCTGAGGATACGATACTCGTTGCGAAAATTCGACCGCAGGTCGCGGGTGATGGCCCGCAGGACCTGGGGATCGTCGTCAATGGAAAATATGATCGGCAGGTTCATAATTATTTTTTTGTCGGTCAATTGTTGGTCGGTCCAATGTTTGTCTGTCCGTTATTGATCGGACCATTCGAGGCGGGATCATTGATCGGAAAGCAAACGACAAAGATCGTTTCGCCCGGTTTCGACTGTACCCGGATGGATCCATGGTGCTGCTTGATGATTCGGCAGACGACATCCAGACCGAGACCGGTCCCTTTTCCGATCTCCTTGGTTGTAAAAAAGGGGTCGAAGATGCGTGATTGGATATCTGCGGGTATCCCGGGACCGTTGTCGATGATGGATGTCTTTGCCCAGTCGCGTTCCTTTTCGGTGCGGATGGTCAATTGACCGCGGCCGGCCGGTTCCATCGCATCCAGTGCGTTATCGATCAGGTTGGTCCAGACCTGGTTGAGCTCCCCGACCATCGCGCAGATCCGGGGCAGAGTTTCATCGTATTCTTCGATCAGCGAGACGTTTCCTTTTTTGAAGCGATAATGCAGCATCGTAAGGGTATTGCGGATACCATCGCGGATATCGGTGAGTTCTTTGCCTTTACCCTGATCCATATGCGTAAAGTTCTTTACGGACTGGACTAGGTCGGAGATGCGCCTGGATGCTTCATTGATGTCGGTTACCATTTTACGCGTGACGAGGTTGGAGTTGATCCAGTTGAATACCGGTGAGAGATACGGGACAGGGATATGCGCTTTGAAATCACGCAGGTCGTCGCAGGTAAAACCGTCCTCCAGGAAGTTCTCCGCAATTTCACCGGCCCGTTGAACCTGGTGATCGTCCAGCCAGCCGCTGATCTGGTCTTCCAGCTCGGTCCGTTCTATCAGCGTCAGCTTTGGCTTCTCGGACCGTTCCAATATTTCCCACAATTTCTTGTTAACGGCATCCACTTCCTTTTCTTCCATCCGGATGGCCATGATCTCCTTGAAGTCATCGGGTTGTAGACGCAGATGCTCCATCAGGGTGTCAGAGCTTCTAACAATCGCGGCGGCTGGATTGTTCAATTCATGGGTTAGTCCGGCGGAAAGCTTCCCCAGGGCCATCATCTTCTCGTTTTGTTGCTGCAGGGAGGTAAAATTTCTCACCCGGTTGGTCATTACGTGGACGAGGGCCTGCGTCAGTTCAAAATGCTGACTGATCATCTCCCGGAATTTCTCTTTGGGAAGCATAAGCACGGTCGAATCCGCGGTCGCCTCGACGTAGACACTGGAGGTCGTCCCCCGGGAGAAAGGCAGGTAGCCGGAGATCGCCTTTGGCTCGAGCGTGGTCACATCGCGCATTTCCTGGTTGACAAGGTCATAGATGTGCATCCGGCCGCTGACCATGATATAGGCGCCGACTGAGGCCATACCAGGCCGGAAGAAAACCTCCCCTTCCTGGATGGTCAGGACGCTGCTGTTTTCAATCATCCATTGGAGCTGTGTTTCGGGTACGTCCCCGAGTTCCTCGATGGTATGCAGCCAGTCGGCGGTAACAGTTTGCATACCGGCAATGTAAGGTATTTTGCCAAATAAAAAAGCCGGCCTTGCGGGCCGGCTTCGGTATGGTAAGCGATATGTTTAGTACGGCAAAATAAAGCTGTACGTCTTGCCGCTGGTAGCGGCAGTCCACGACAGCTCGAAATAGTATGTCCCGCCGCTGACCGGGCAGCTGGTTGCGGTACCGGAGGCGTTCAGACCGTAGATGATCGTTGTCGTGCCCGCAGTATTGGAAAGAGCTACTTTGCCGGCAGTCATCTGCCAGGAGCAGGCTTCCGAGATTACCCGAGGCAGAACAATGTCGACGGTAAAGGCGTTGCCGAAACGGTCGGTGCCCCATTCGGAGATCCCGCCCGTAGAGTCGCTCGTATGCAGACCACTGGTCGTGATGACATAACCGCCGCTATAAGTAAATACGCGCTGCCGATCAACACTCCAGGTGCGCTTGGCGCCATTGTCGAATGTGATCTGCATGTTGTCGCTGGTGATCGTGTGGGTTATGCTGGGCCCGGCTCTGAATTGGGGAGAGTGATCAGGCTGCCGCCGCTGACGTTGGTGTAGGTATGCGTTCCATTGAGCGTGATCGTCTTGTTGTCGAGAACTCTGGTGATAGCCAGGTTGTTAAAGTTAACCGTTACGACTGCGCCGGCAGTGCTCCACAGTTGACCGATCGGCCAGGTGATCATGACGGAGCCGGTCCGGGTGCGATCAAGCGCACAATTGGTGCCATTGTAGGTAATCGTGATCTGACGATTTCCATTGGCCGTATCGAGAGTGATTATGGCGTCGCAAATCGCGGTAGAATCCGCGCTGCCCGGGCCGTCAACAACCCGCTGCATGAGCTCGCGACCCAACGCAGCGCCGGTAACACTATAATTGCGTTACCATGGCGGTGTTCACGTCATCAAATGCCGCGTCGGTTTCGGTGGAAACACGGGTAGCATCATCCGAAGTCGTCTGGATATCGGTGCTGGAAGATCCGTTGTTGCTGCTGGAATTATTTTTTTTACAGGAGGCCAGGAGGCCGGTGAAGGCAATAATAAAGAGGAAACGGTTGATCGTTGCGGTTTTCATAATGATTTAGATTTTTTTTAGTTTTCAATAAGGATAGACACCAGACTGGCCGGAGCCCAGTCCAACATCAATGGTATTCTATTGACTTCAATCAAATGCCTTGGTTTAACGGTTTATGGAATGTATTATTTTTGCCTTATGTAAAAGAAAGGGGCTGTTTCGCCGTTATTAACAAAATACCCCATAAACCCCGAGCGAATGCGTCGAATCCTGCCCTTGTTTCTGCTCCTGCTTTCCCTCCAGGCTTGGTCTCAATCCGCATGCTCGCGAAAATCAACGTTATTTCATTTCGATCCGCAGATGAAACCGCGGGTATTCACCGAGAAACTGGGCAATCATCCGCAATTTCCCTTCTTGCAGCAGGATAGCGGGGTCACCACCCGCGGTGCTTTTCTAAAAGCCGCTAAGGATCCGGCCAGCCGTAAGGAGCACAAAAAGGAATTCGGGGTATTCAATGAACTGCTAAAAGACGATCGGATTCACAAGCGGGTATCGGGATCTCAAACTGGGGAATATCGAAAACCTGTATATCAATCCCGGTACGATCGGCAACCTGGGTTTTTTCAATAACGAGAATGGCTATATCTATGTCCGGCTGAATCCCGCCGGCGAAGGTGAGGATGGTATTGCGGCCTGGAGGGTTACCGGTCCGGAGGGTTGTTATTTTTACATCCTGCATACCTGCGGAAATGCCTTTTTTGCCAATGACCCGGAAGGGACGGGGTCCGGATGTTGCCGGCAATTGACCGTCAAAGCGCAGACAGACACGCTGTCAGCGACGAGCCGGCCACGCGCCCGGCCGCTTCATCTCCGCATCCGGTTCTATCAGGGAAGGATAACCGCAATAAAATATAGATCCGACACTTCGTACCGGTTGATCGGCAGCATTGACACGATCACGATCGTGACCGATTCCGCTGCGCTATCCGGGATGGCGTGGGGCAAGGGATCGATAACCCAGGTTCTTGTTTGCCGGGATACGGCGCTATCCCTTAGGATTCCCCTCCAGATAGCTACCGGGGTGACGGATAGCCTGAATTATACGTTTGCCGATACATCATTTGTTCGCGAATACAGCGGATTGCAGGACTGCCGGCGGAAATGGGAGATCGCTGCAGACGTGGGCGCTTCCTTTAACTCCATTCCGCGATACGACAATACAACCGAACATACGCGAACCAATGGCGCACAACTGACCGGCGAGCTGGCCGTTTCGAGAATCTTCAGCCGCTGGATCCAGGCGGGCATTGCGGCATCCTGGGTAATGCTATCCTACCAGGACGATCTGCCGTACGCCGGCAGCACGCCCAATACATACAATACGGTCTATCCGGCGAAACCCATCGTTCCCATCCAGCTTTTTGGCAAGGCCACGATCGGCGGACCATCGGGCTGGCAGTCCAACGTATCGTTGCTGGCGGGATATGCTGTCCCGGTGGGTCATGGCCGGATTTCGGATAATGGCGCGACCATTGCGGCTACCCCCTCGTTGAAAGGTGGACCTACGGCCGGCCTGAGGCTGGGGGTCGCCTATTTTTTCAATTGCAGTTTTGGGATGAGTTTGTCGGCAGGCGGGCAGTATTTCGATAATAAAGGGGCGTTGATGAGCTATCACCTGATTGCGTTGCCCGTTACGCTGGGGCTGCGATTCCGGTTTTAATTAACTTTGAGGATGGAGAATTATATCCTTCCGGCGCAGACAAGGATCGGGCATGTTCATTTAAAGGTCAGCGACCTTCAACGGTCATTGGATTTCTATTGCGGGCTGCTGGGCTTCGAGCTGATGATCAAGTATGGCGTGGACGCTGCGTTTATCTCCGCCGGTGGGTATCATCATCATATCGGGTTAAATACCTGGTACAGCAAAGGCCAGCCGCCGGCGCCGGAGGCGTCGCCCGGTCTTTTCCACACAGCGATCCTGTATCCGGAGCGAAAGGATCTGGCGGTCGCGTTGCGACGCCTGGTGGATGCTGGGTATCCAATGACCGGCGCGTCCGATCATGGAGTTTCGGAAGCGATCTATCTCGACGATCCCGATCGGAACGGTGTGGAGCTGTATTGGGACCGGCCAAGAGAAAAATGGCCGCTTGACGGGAATGGCAGGCTGACGATGTATACCCGCCGGTTGGATATTCCCGGGCTGCTGAAGGAGATCGACTAGGGTTAAGCGGGAGATCGTTTAACGTCTATAGGCGGACGAAACAGCGTATGAGGGTATCAGTAAGTGTAATCACTTATCGGCGGTTAAAAAGATCAAGAATTGACCCGGCAGGAAAATCTTATTCACCTTTAGGCGTTAAACAGGATACATCGTTTGATGATACGGTCTTGTCGCGATTCGATACCCCTTAGAACCCGTAACCTGTATGCGATTTGTCCCAAATGCGAAAATTGCCTTTCAGCGCAAGATAGCATGGCTCTTATTCTTCTCGTTCTTTTCCTTCTGTCTGGTTGGATGGGTCATTTATTTTAACCTCTCGGACCGCCGGCTCGCTTTTTTGCTGATCGGGGGAAACGTTCTCACCTTTATTTTCATTTTTATCCTGCTGGTCCGATTAAATGAGGATATCCTTCTCCGTAAGCAAGCGGAAAGAAGGTTGAAAGAGAACCAGGCGTGGCTTCAGTCGATCCTGGATAACAGCACGTCCCTTATGTACATCAAGGACCCGGAAGGGCGATATATCATGGTCAACCTCCGCTTTAGGGAAATGTTGCATTTGGGCGACACGGATATCATTGGCCGCACTGACCATGAGTTCGGCGACCACGGAGCAGCGGACCACTACAAGCTGCTGGATGATGAGGTGATGCGGACGGGGAAATCGCTGGAAATCGAGGAGGTGGTCGAGCATGATGGCCGGCGCGTGCATCTGCTTTCCATCAAGTTCCCATTGCTGGATAACAACGGCCGCCAAATCGGAATCGGCGGGATTGCCACGGATATCACCGAGCGGGTCAATTATCAGCAGCAACTGATTGCCGCGACGCGCGAGGCGCACAAGGCCAAAGAGATGCAGGAGCTCTTCCTGGCCAATATGAGCCATGAGATCCGCACCCCGATGAATGGGATCCAGGGGATGACCGATCTCCTGCTGGATACAGCGCTAACCGGGCAGCAAAAAGAGTTCGCACGGATCATCAAGCGTTCGGTCAATAATTTGCTGGTCATTATCAATGATATCCTCGACTTTTCGAAAATCAAGGCGGGAAAGCTGGCGATCGAGAAGATCGATTTCCGGCTGAAAGATGTGCTGGACAATGTAAAAGGGATCTTCGATCATCGCGTCAAGAAAAAAGCGCTTTTGTTGCAGGTAACGACCGACCCGGCGATTCCGGACACGCTACGCGGCGATCCTTACCGGCTGAACCAGGTGCTGATCAACCTGATTGGCAATGCGGTCAAGTTCACTGAGCAGGGATCGGTCAACGTCCATGTGGCGTTGGCCGGCCAGACGCCCGAAACAGTAAGCTTGCAATTCTCGGTTACGGATACGGGAATTGGTATCCCCGAGAGCAGCCTTCCTTATATTTTTGAGCATTTCTCGCAAGGCGGATTGGATATTTCGCGGCGTTACGGCGGCACCGGATTGGGGTTGGCGATCAGTCACCGGCTTCTCCAACTGCAAGGAGGGAATATTTCGGTACAGAGTACGGAGGGAGTGGGTTCGGCATTCAGCTTCGGGTTATCGTACGAATACGATATAACGGTAGACGCGACCGCCCCTGCACCCGCGGTTTCCGGTGTCCTGGCTGATTACAGCCAATGCCTTGCGGGGAAGCGTTTCCTGGTAGCCGAGGACAATGAAGTCAATCAACAGCTGGTTGAACACGTGCTGCGAAGGGGAGGGGGTGAGGTCCAAATCGCGGGCAACGGAGAGCTGGCGATCCGCTACCTCCGGCAGGGCGGCAACTACGACCTGATCATTATGGACTTACAGATGCCCGTTATGGACGGCTATGCAGCCACTCAATATATCCGCAATGAGCTTCGGTTATCCATTCCCATCATTGCTATGACAGCAACGGCACTTATCGGGGAGCAGGTGCGTTGTTTTGAAGTGGGGATGAACGATTATATGACCAAGCCATTTGAGTTCACCGATCTTTACAAACGGATCATTTCTCTCCTGGAGAACCCCCGGCATTATCCGGATTATCGGAGTCTTGCCCGGTCGGGGCCGATTTCATGACGCGATTGTTTTCATGACGACAAAAGCGGATTCCGGATGAACATCGGGAAACCGCAAAGTGAACGCTGTTCCGCCTTCGACTGGGGTGTCTACCCGGATCTGACAATGGACTGCTGCCGTCAGATCGCGGATAAGCGGGAGACCGAGGCCATGCCGGGTGCCGATGTCGGCGTCGTCATTGAAGAGCGTGTGCCGCCGGCTGGCGGAAATACCCGGACCATTGTCGGTGACGGCGAGGCAGACATGCCGATCTTCTCTCCAGGCCCTCCATTCGATCAATCCGTCAGACCGGTCATGGACGGCTTTGATGGCGTTGGAAGTTAGATTTCGAAGGATCGTCTTTAGATAATCCTCGTCCGTTTCAACCTGCAACTGCTGCGGGTCGCGGAACAAGATCCTTAAGCGGCCGTTGGGTGGATAAAGTAGCTGGAGTTCGGCAAAAACCTGGCTGACCCCGAGCCTTTTTATTTGTGGCCGGAACGCGAGCATTTGTCCCTTGCTCCACAGCAGGATGTCTTCCATGACGTGCAATAGGTTCCCGGCGGTATCGGTGATTTTTTGCTGGCCTGCGGCCATCCCGTTCTCATCGAGCAGGTCCGGTGCCTCCCTGCGGAGATTAATCAGACTGATCAGGTTGGCGACCGGGCTTCGGAGGTCGTGACTAATGATGCCGAAGAATCGGGCCTTGATCCGGTTGGCTTCATCGAGCTCGGCATTGATCCGGGTGAGATCCCGGTTAGCCCGTTTGCGGACGGCGCCCTGCCGGTAAAGCAGGACTCCGATAGCGCCGATGAGCAGCAGCCCCCCGATCAGGCCGTATTTGAGCCGGCGTTGACCGGCGATCTCCAAAGCCTGGATGCGTTCCCTCTGGTCGGCGAGCACCTGGATATTCTTTTTCTCCTGTTTTTCCTGTAACAGCTCGACCTGCTCTTGCTTTGCGGTCAGCCTTTGGAGGTCCCTGTCCTTGTTGGCAAGCGCCAGCTCATTCTGGTTCAGCCTTAGCTGCTGTCCCGCCTCCCGCGAAAGCAGCTCCTGCTCTTTTAGCCTATTTTCGGTAAGCTCTTGTTGCAGCTGGATTTCCGCAGCTTTCTTATCAAAGTCGTATTGGATGAATTTGCGGATGATCGTCTTTTCGTTATCATCATTAATGATGGTGTCGTGCAACTGTTCGTAAGCCTGCATGGCCGAAATCGCCAGCGGATAATCCTTTTCGCGCTGAGACACCTCGCTGAGATATTTGTAGGCCTCATCCCGGGTAACGGGGTCGCCGAGGCTCGCAGCCAACTGAATCGCGCTGTCCAGCAAGGCCACAGCCGTTGGGTAGCGGTCCTTCGGGTCGATATGACGGGACTGGAGAACATTGTCGGATACTTCGCCGAGGGCGGTGCCGGTATTGATCATGGCATTGGCCATGGTACGCTTGTCCGACAGGGCGCGGCTGATCTCCAGCGCACGGGTGCCGTAATCATAGGACTTATCATTATCTCCAAGGTTGTGCCATACATCCGCAAGGTTGGTGTAAGCGCCGGCAAGCGATCGCCGGTTATTGGTCTGCTGGCTAATCCGGCTGCCGGTATCGAGATAGTCCAGGGCCTCCTTGTATTTCTTCTGATGGATCAGCGCCGAACCGATGTTGTTGTATAAGGAGGGAGGAACACTGGATCTGGGGGCGATCGATTGAATGGTCGCGATACTGTTTTTGTAATAGCCGATCGCGCGGTCATAATCCTCCATATCGTTATAAACATTCCCGAGATTCTGGTCAAGGGCCGCCAGTTTAGTTTTGTCACCGACGGCTTCAGCGAGCTTCCGGGATCGGAGCATGTATTCGAGCGCTTTTGCGTAGTTGCCACTTTGCGAGTACAGGACACCCAGCAGACTATTGGCGGCGATCTGGTTGGGCTTGTCGGAATAATGCGTCGCTGTTTGCAGGTATTCTTCACCAACAGCCTCCGCCTGCTCGCGGTTCCCCTGAAGGAAGAACAGGCTGCTTTTGACATTGTAACCTCCGAGGATGCCGTTTTTAAAATGCAGCTGCCGGGCGGCCGGCAACTCGGCGTCGATGATCTTCATCCCGCGGGAGGGGTCCGAATACGCCAGCATTTTGGCGAGAAGGACCATGAGGTTCATTTTGGTCGTGTCGTTGGCGGGGTAATGATCGATGACCCGGGCCAGCGAATCAGTCTTCGTCAGCTGCGCATGGGTTGGCAGTCCAATCGATAATAGCAGGAGTAGACTTGTCAATTGCAGACTGGTCAATTTTCGAGGGAGCAGCATATTGGCAGGTTTATGCTGGAGCCAATTTAAGGAAAATTATATTGAATGTTTATTTAATAAGTGAAAGGGGTATTTTTCCCCGTAGGTGGTTCATTTTGCTGAATAAATGGCGCATTCCGGCATATTTAGGATAAACCGGGAAAATTGATAAGGCAATCGTTGGCGTCAATAGCCTATGCCTCGCATCTGGATTTGAGCTTGAGGTAGAATTATTGTATCTGTTTAATACAATAACCTTATTTTTGGACGGTCCGGAACCGGACGTCGTCTATACATGATCCTTCAACGATTACTTGGTATGAAAATAAACATTCTCCTCCCATCGATCTTATTACTGATCTTATTTCCATTTATCGGGCATTCCCAGGCGTCTTCCGCGCCACAACTTGGCAAAGACCCTATTGCGGCAATCATAAAAGCGATGACGCTTGAAGAGAAAGTAAAGTTTGTCGCGGGCAACGGGATGCATTTTCCGGGCGCGCCGCGCGCCAACAATAATGGCCCTGTGGTCGGTCAATCGCAGGATAAGGTTCCGGGCGCCGCGGGCACTACCTTTGCGATCCCACGTTTGGGAATCCCTTCGATCGTTGTGAGTGACGGCCCGGCGGGCGTACGGATCGATTCAGTGCGAAAGGACATGCCGGGTAAGACGTACTATGCCACTGCCTGGCCGGTGGGAACGTTGCTTGCGTCCAGCTGGGATACAGCGCTGGTACAGCGTGTGGGTGCGTCATTCGGGAATGAAGCCAAAGAATACGGCATCGATATCATGCTGGCGCCGGCGCTGAATATTCACCGCAATCCGTTGGGTGGCCGCAATTTTGAATACTACTCGGAAGATCCGTTGGTCGCGGGCAGCATGACTGCCGCGATGGTCAGGGGTATTCAATCCAATGGGGTAGGGACATCCATCAAGCATTTCGCTGCCAATAACCAGGAGACCGACCGGAATACGGTCAACACGATCGTTAGTGAACGCGCGCTGCGGGAGATTTATCTGAAAGGTTTTGAGATCGCGGTGAAACGGTCGCAGCCCTGGACGGTGATGAGCTCTTACAACCTGATCAATGGGACCTATACATCGCAGGAGTACGATCTTCTCCAGACCATTTTACGCAACGAATGGGGGTTCAAGGGTTTTGTGATGACGGACTGGTTTGGCGGTATGGATGCCGTCGCCCAGATGAATGCCCGCAACAATCTGCTGATGCCGGGATCCGCCGATCAGTCCAAGAAGATCATGGATTCGCTGCAAAGCGGGACGTTATCCGAGAAAGTACTCGATGAGAATATTGCCGGGATCCTCCGGATTATCCTTGAGTCGCCGGCATTCAAGGGCTACAAATTTTCCGATCACCCGGACCTCCGGCAGCATGCCCAACTCTCGCGGGAAGCAGCTGCGGAGGGAATGGTTCTGCTAAAGGACGACGACCATAGTCTTCCCATTGCATCCGCTGTAAAAAATGTCGCTTTGTTTGGTATTAACGGGTACGAACTGATCGCCGGAGGAACGGGAAGCGGGGATGTCAACAAGCCCTACAAAGTGTCGCTTGCGCAGGGACTGACCAACGGGGGATACCGCGTCGATCCGGACATGCAGAATGTTTATGTCTCCTATCTGGCAGACTACGCGGTAAAACACCCCAAAAAAGGGTTTATCCAGGAATTCATGAATCCCACGCCTCCCGCGCCGGAGTATGTCGTTGATAACGATCTCGTCACCAAAAAGGCGGCCAGAGACGATCTCGCCATCCTGTCGATCGGAAGGAATGCGGGGGAAGGAAGGGACCGGAAGCTTCCGGGAGACTATTATCTTTCGGATACCGAGAAGATCGTGATCACGGCAGTCACCAATGCGTTTCATGCGCAGCACAAGAAGGTGGTGGTTGTCCTGAACATTGGCGGCGTCATTGACGTGACGCAATGGAGGGACCAGGTCGATGCCATATTACTCGCCTGGCAGCCCGGGCTCGAAGGAGGCAATGCGATCACCGACGTGCTGAGCGGAAAGGTGGATCCTTCCGGCAAGCTCGCGACTACTTTTCCCGCTAAATATGACGATGTTCCGTCGGCGAAAGACTTTCCGGGCAAAGAGTTCCCGGAAAAGGCCACGGGGGGCGGAGTTTTCGGAAGGCGTGTTCCCGCAGAGGTGACCTACTCCGAAGGAATTTATGTCGGCTATCGTTATTTTTCTACATTCAACGTAAAACCGGCATATGAATTCGGCTATGGCCAGTCGTATACGAGCTTTTCTTATTCGAACCTGAAATTGAGCTCCGCCACATTCAACGACCGACTGACCGCGACGATAACCGTGACAAACAGCGGGCCGGTTCCAGGTAAGGAGGTGGTCGAGCTGTATGTCAGCGCACCCTCCGGCAATCTCGACAAACCGGTGGAGGAACTGCGGGCCTTTGGAAAGACTGGCCTGTTGAAGCCAGGGCAATCCCAGACTCTGACCTTTACCCTGACGGCCGCCGATCTGGCTTCTTTCGACACGCATTCCACGTCCTGGATCGCCGCGGGTGGGCAGTATACGGTGAAGATTGGCGCTTCGTCGGCCGATATCCGGAAAACGGCTACTTTTACGCTTGCTGCCGATCTAACCGTGGAAAAGGATCATAAGGTCCTTGTGCCGCAGCTCGCGATCGATGAACTGAAGCATTAACAGGTCATTTGACGATATATGTTTCCATATGCGCGACGGTCGGTTCGAATTCCAATAGGAAGCCCTCGTCTTCCGGATAATATTTAGCCTTGCTGATATCCTCGCCGGCGAACGCCGCGACGCTTTCCTCATTTTCCCAGGTGGAAACGGTCCAGAAATGCGCGATATCCTGTTCGATCCTTCGCCAGATCCGGACGCCGGTATTCCCGGAGGTATGGAGATAATCCTGCACACCTTTTTCCTGAAGAAAGGATAAGTAGCGGTCGGCGTCCGCTTTTTTTGTTCTTCCGTGCCAGATTCTGGTAATCATATCGTTGACTAATTTACGGATATTCGAGCACCTTGTATCCCCAGGGCCCGAGGATCCATTGATCTCCGCCGATCGTAACGCTTTTTCCGGAGAAAATGTCGGTTGCGTTCCCTTCCAACGTCCGAGCGTTGATCCGGATGGTCTGCGGGTCCTTTGACAGGTTAAGCACAACGAGCAGCCTGTGCCCCGATTTCTCACGCAGATAGGAATAGACGGCTCGGTCGTCACCAAGGGACAGCCGGGTAAAGGCGGCGTCGGGATCCAGGGCGGGGTTCCGTTTGCGAAGATCAAGCAGAGTTTTGTAAAACTTGCTGCGTCCAAAGACATGGAACCCGATGGAATCCTTCTCGAAAAACGAAAGCGCGCGCAAAACCGGCTCTTCCTGGCCACCATAGATCAGGGGAATATTCTCCGGCATTGTTTGGGTGAAGACGGCGAAGGGGGCATGCGCCGGCCCGGGGAAAGTATTGTAGTCCGCGCCATTCCAGCTGTTCTCATCGTGATTGCTGGTGAAATACATTTCCAGAGTCCCGTTGGGGTAGATTTTGTTTTCGTTCCACAGCACGCTGTCGAGCGATAAGGCAGGCCGGTCGCCCCTGGCAACGCTGATCATCATGTGGAACATCTCCCACGGGTAAAGCGCATCAAAACCGTTTTCCGCCAAATAGGGCTTGTCGCCTTCGGCCAGCATAAACAGCGGTTTGATTTGCCGAAGCTGGGCGATGCAAACGCGCCAAAAGTCCCCCGGAACATTCCAGGCCACATCACACCGGAAGCCGTCAATATCGGCGGTCTTCACCCAGAACCGCATGGCGGCAATCATACTGTCCCGCAGCACCGGGTTGGCGTAATTGAGTTGACGCGTGTCGGTCCAGTCGAAGGGGACGGCGGCCTTGCCGGAGCTATCCTTCACATAAAAATCGGGATGCTGTGTCAACCAGCGGTTGTCGGCGCCGGTGTGATTCGGAACCCAGTCGATGATCAGTTTCATCCCCCGGGCGTGAACAGCCTGCACGAGCTCGCGGAAGTCTGAGAGGGTTCCAAACTCGGGGTTGATCGCGGTGTAGTCCGCGACGGCATAGTAACTGCCAAGGCTTCCCTTCCGGTCTGTCTTGCTGATCGGGTTGATCGGCATGATCCATAGGATTTGAACGCCCATTGCTTTGAGGCGGTCAAGATGCGGGACGAAGGCCCTGAAGGTGCCCTCTTTTGTGTATTGCCGGATATTCACTTCGTAAATATTGGCTCGCCGGGCCCAGGATGGATGCCGGATCGGCGTTTGGCCGGAGGCTGTCGCGAAAAGAAGCAGACAGAAGACCGCAAGAAAGGGATATCTCATGGCCGAAAGTATAAAAAAAAGTGAGATTTTTGAGAGATGGCAGATAGCTTTTTTGCGAAGTTCAGCGATCGGTTTCCTCTCCCTAAGGAGCAATGGGAAGAGTACGTCAGCTATTATCATCGCGTGGAAGTGCCGGCGCATACGATCCTGCTGAGGGAGGGCGAAGTATCCCGCAAAGCCTATTTTATCGAAAAGGGCTGTATTCGCGCATGGTTCAGCAGCAAGGGGAAAGATATCACCTTTCAATTTTTTTTGGAGGAGATGAGCGTCTCTTCCGCGGAGAGCTTCAAAAAGCGGGTCCCGAGCATTTTTACGCTGGAAGCCATCGAACCGTGCGTGCTGCACTGGATTGGTAAAGAAAAGATGGATAAGATCATGCGGGAGATCCTGCAAGTGCCCAAACTGCGGGATCAGATGATGGATGTTCTGTTCGAACGGCAATGGCACTATGCGCATCATTTCCTCTCTTTTATCAAGTATACGCCCCGCGAGCGCTATGAGCAGTTGGTCCGCGAGCGGCCCGATCTGATCCGGCGCGTGCCGCAACAATACATCGCTTCCTATCTCGGGATTACACCGGTTTCGCTGAGCCGGATCAGGGCCAAACTCCGGTAGTCAAAATTATCTTTTGTTAAGAAATGAGCGGCGAGGGCGGTTCTTAACGATTGTTATTTGCGAAGGGTGGGCCGCGGTATAGTTTTACAGAAAAAAACATGAAAGCAGCAGTCATCAACCAATTCGGCGAAGTGCCGCAGTATACCGATTTCCCCGAGCCTCAACCGGCGGACGGCGAGGTACTCATTGATATCCGGGCCAGTGTGCTGGAAAACTTCGATAAGGGCACCGTTTCCGGAAAGCATTATTCGAGTAAAACATTATATCCCCAATTCCCGGCCATTGTAGGAAACGATGGTATCGGCGTGACGACGGAAGGAAAAACGGTTGCCTTTGGCCGGATCAGGCCGCCCTTTGGTGCATTTGCTGAAAAGACAGTAGCGGGTTACACCATTCCGATTCCCGACGGAATCGACGCGGCCCGGGCCAGCGCTATCCCGTCGTCCGTACTCACTTCCCTTTTACCGCTGAAATATTCCGCAAAGCTTCAGCAAGGCGAAACCGTGCTGGTCAACGGCGCAACCGGCGTATCGGGAAGGATTGCCGTTCAGATAGCGAAAATCCTGGGTGCCGGAAAAGTGATCGCGACCGGTCGAAGTGAGCGGTCTTTGCGGCTTTTGCCGGAGATTGGCGCCGATGTTGTTATCGATCTCAAGGAGCCGGATGAGCAAGTAAGGGAGGCCATCCGGGCTGCAGGTGCTGAGCAGGGTATCGATGTAGTCTTGGACTTTATCTGGGGCCATCCCGCTGAAGTACTGATCGATACCTTTATTCCTACGGAGGTGGGCTTCGCCAAACGACGGGTTAGATATATGCAGATCGGGCAGAAAGCAGGCTCCCATATCTCGCTGCCGGCGTCCGCCCTGCGCACTTCCGGTCTCGAGCTGATGGGTATCGGAAAAATCCCTTTTGAGGTAGTACAAGAGGAGATGAAACAAGTGTGGAGTTGGATTGCGAATGAGAAAATCTATATGGAAATAGAAGAAGTTCCGCTGGCAGACATCGCAACAGCCTGGCAGCGGGACGACCTTGAAGGGAAGCGACTGGTGATCATTCCGTCCTGAGGCTTTTTACCGGGTTGGCCAGCGCCGCTTTGATCACCTGGTGACTTATGGTCAGGAAGGCGATGGCAAAGACCGCGACCAACGGAAGCACAAAGAGCCACCAACTCAGATTAGTCCGGAACGCATACGCCTGCAGCCACCTGTAGCCTCCGGCGTAGGCCAGGGGAAGGGCGATCAGATTGGCGATTACGATGAGGCTCGCAAAATCCCGCACGATCAGCACGAAGATATTGGGGACAGATGCGCCAAGGACCTTGCGGATACCAATTTCCCTGACGCGTTGGTTGATCGTCAGCAATGTCAGGCCGAAAAGCCCCATGCAAGCTACAAAAATCGCGAACCCGGCGAACAGGCTAAAAACCTGCCCGAAGTGCTGCTCCGTTTGGTATTGCCGGTTGAAATAGTCGTCGAGGAAGAAATATTCGAAGGCGGAGGCCGGGTACACAGACTTGTACGTTTTTTCGATAGCGGCGATTGTCTGCGGCAGCTTCCCGCTGTTGACTTTCACCTCGAAGTCCTCCGTGCTGTTCGGGTCGGACAAATGGAAGACAATCGGTGTAAAGGGGTCTTTCAGGGAGCTTTGATGGAAGTTCTTTGTGACGCCGACGATCTCGTTTTGAAACACCCTCCCGCGCCCGTTTTTATTCTCGATGTACTTTCCGACGGCGTCTTGCGGGCTCCGGAAACCGAGGGCGGTGGCAGCGGCCTCATTCAACAGCAGTACGGGTTTGCGGCGCATATAGGCATCCGGCGGGATGCTGTCGCCGGCAAGGATTTGCAGATTGAGCTGGCTGACGAATCCGCTGCCCATTTCCATGTTGGGAAGTCGCAGGGTTTTTGCGACACCATTCGCATGGCTGGTATAAGACAAAATAAAACCGATGCTTTGTCCTGGGATGCTGGAGGAAGTCGTGATGCTCCGAACCCCAGGGTTGCACATGACGGCTGCCCGGAATAAGGTGTCTTTTCGGGCATAGAGGGCATTATCCGCATCGGTGGCGCGGATATTCTTCGGAGCCACAACGACCAGCGTTTGCTTCATATCCATGCCATTATTGGCCGTCTGCATATACCTGACTTGCCGGTATACGATCAGCGTTCCGGCAATCAGCGCAATCGTGGCGGTGAATTGGAAGACCACCAGGGCCTTGCGCAGCCAAAGGCCTTTGCCGGTATTTTGAAAACTACCTTTCAGGATCTGAACGGGTTTATAGGCCGACAGTACCAGTGCCGGATACAGGGCGGACAACAAAACGCCTGCCAGCAGCAGCGCTACAAACGCCGGCATGAAAAGCGGGCTCCGCCAGATCGTAAAGTCCATTTCGACCCCGCAAAGCCGGCTGAACCAGGGCATACATAATCCGGCGACTCCGATGGCCGTGACCAGGCTGAGGGTATTGAAGAACAGCGACTCGAAGAGGAATTGCCTGATGAGCTGCAGCCGCTGTGAGCCAAGTACCTTGCGGATGCCTACTTCCTTCGCCCGCTCGATCACTTTTGCGGTGGACAGGTTGAGATAATTGATATAGGCGATCACGAGTATCAAAAGGGCGATGATGCCCAGCGACCATACCAGGCCGCCGTCGACACCGGGCGTAAGTTCCTGGGGAAGGTTAGAGTACAGGTGGATGTCATGGAGGGGCTGAAGGGTAAGGGCCAGACCGCTGAGGTTGGTCTTGCCCTGCGTATTGCTGGAACTATTGTTCTGGCTCAATACGTCGATATTGCTCTTAAGATAAGCCGACATCTTGTTTTGGAAAGCCTTGGGATTGGTGGAAGGGGCGAGCTGGATATAGGTATAGAATTGCGGGCTCACCCAGTCGCCCTGTCCGAAATCGGAGGAAACCAGGAAGCTGAATTGCAGATGCGAGTTGGGAGGGACATTTTTGCAAACACCGGTGACGGTCGCCGTGACGTCGGTGCCCGATGTTTGCGCTTGAACGGCAACGGTTTTGCCGATGGGATCCTGCCCCGGGAAATATTTGCGGGCCGCGTCTTCCGTCATGACAATGGAGTTGGGCTTATCCAGCGCGGCGGGAGTGCCTTTTACCAGGGGGAAGGAAAACACGTGCAGGAAGGAACTGTCGACGAAATAAATGGAGGATTCGTTGAAGGCAGCGAAGCTGCCATCTGGCCGGAGGGTACTGACCATGCCATCGCCGGGATTGACTTTTGTTTCGCGGATGACTTCCGGAAAGGCGGACTTCAGTACCGGCCCGACGGCGGCATAGGTCATGGGGAGGTTCTCCGCAAGCGCCCCGTCGCGATACGTCTGGTGGTGGATGCGATAGACGTCGTTGCGGTGGACATGGAAGTCGTCGTAGCTAAGCTCGAAGCCGATATACTGTACGATCAGCAGACAGGCGGCCATGCCAAGCGCAAGGCCGGCGATATTGATGGCGGAAAAGACTTTTTGGCGCCGTAGGATTCGCCATACGACCAGGAAATAATTTTTCAGCATGGCTTATTCATTTCTAAGTGAACGAACGGGGTTGGCAATCGAGGCTTTGACGGATTGTCCCATCATGGTTGCCAGGGCTATGGCGACAAAACTTATGCCGGTTGGGGAATGGGTACTGGGCAATGGAGTGGGGGTGACGTGGTGTTCGGTTTCGGACAGGAGGTGTACGGTTATGATACAATGCCGTGAATCGTCGATTTTGTTAACTTTGTGCCATATCGTTAACCATATGAGCTGGGGTGCCACACGCTTGATTTTGCTTTTCCTGATAACGGGCGCCCGGGCATTTTGTCAAAATACTCCGATAAATCATCTGGACACGCTGGCCGCTGATTTCATCCAGCATATCGGTAAAGGCGACAAAGAAAGGATATTTGTGCAGACCGATAAATGGATTTATTCCGCCGGCGACGATATCTGGCTCAGGGCTTATTGTATCGGCTCCCATTCACACAGGGTCATGCGGGAAAGTAAATCCTTATTTGTCGATCTCGTAAGTGACCGTGACAGCCTGGTCGATCTGATCATGCTCAACAATGGATTGCAAAAGCTGGATGGTCGCATCGGCTTGCCTGCGGGGTTACCGCAGGGCTGCTATTGGCTCAGAGCCTATACGCGGCGAATGCTCACAGAAGATTCTCTCGCGGTATATGTGCAACCGGTCTATGTACTCAATTCCGACAA
This sequence comes from uncultured Chitinophagaceae bacterium, assembly GCA_963846405.1. GTDB lineage: Bacteria > Bacteroidota > Bacteroidia > Chitinophagales > Chitinophagaceae > Puia. The sequence continues at coordinate 574,068 of CAWJVU010000007.1, forward strand.
GCGGGACCGATCCGAAATGATCGAGGTCTTGCGCGGCGATTCTTTGACGGGCGTCAGGGTCGATGTTGCGGACGCTGGATTCCCTACCATTAGGTTTTATCCAGAAGGAGGAGCTTTTATCGCGGGCAGTAGCACGAAATTTGGTTTTACGGCGGTTGACCGACAGGGGCGGCCAGTGGACTTATTTGGATATGTGACCGATAGTACAAATACGATTGTGGCAAAATATGGTACGAGCGTGGCGGGCCTCGGATCTTTCAGTCTGTTTGCCGATGGGTCGATGAAATATATCGCTCATACTGTTGTGGGACCTGGGAAGGTGGTGACCACAAATCTGCCGGTTCCCGCAGCCGATGGCTACCAGTTATCCGTTACTGCACAGAGCGATGATTCAATATATTTTCAGGTATCGCTGGGGGATTCCGTTTACAAAAAATTCAAATCCTCCTGTGTACTTGGGGTGAGCCGTAACGAATTACATTATGCTGCAGTAGGCAGGGACATGTACGCTTTCTCGGTCGCAAAAGACAAACTTCCGGAGGGCAGGACCTCCTTGGTTCTCTTTAACGAGGAGAAAAAAATAGTGAGCCAGCGGGACGTCTACATCCGGAAAGCTGATTGGCGGCTGGCGATCGTCGCAGACCGGGCTAGTTACGGGCCCAGACAAAAAGTGAACCTTGACATAACTGCTGGAAACGAAAGGGCGGGTGATGGGCCATCCGTTTTTTCTGCTGCCGTGGCCGACGATCGCGAGGCGGTAAAAAACGCATGGACAAATGCACTAAGCGGTTTTGACCACGATGATATCATTTTTCCGTATAAGGGTATAGCCGATTCGGGGATTGACGCTTATACGCCTGACCAATGGGACTTGTTAATGCTTGTTCAGCCAAATCTTTATCTCGGGTGGCAACAAAAAGAAGATGCCGGTCTTGTCAGTCCGGCATTGGAGCAATCTGACAGTGACGTGACCAGATTGACGGGCCGGGTTCTGGGTAGAAAAAGCAAACCCGAAAAAAATAGGGTCGTCACGTTGTTGTCCAATTATGCCGGGAGTTTTCCGGAAACAGATACGACCGATGAAAACGGGATGTTTAAATTCAGGCTTCCTAATGATATTTCCGACAGCACCCGGCTGACCATCCAGATCAGCGATCTTGAGGGATCAAAGACAGAAGACTCGATTGCGGTCGACACCTTCCCCTTGCCCCGGTTCAGTACACCAATTGCATTGAAAAAACCGTTTTTAGCGCTTCAGGCTGAGCAGGTGAAGGGCATAGAAACGTACCAGATGGACACGCTGGCTGCTTTCGGCAAGGGAAAAGGTTGGTTGAAACCGGTCATTGTGGAAAGGGCCAAGAAAACTCCGGTAACTTACGACGAAAGCAAAATTGTCAGCCCTTTCTCCAAGATCATCCCGGGAGATCAAATAGGAAACAACCCCAATTCAATCATGGATGCGCTTTTAAATGTTCCGGGTGTTAGTTACAGGGGTTCCCGCATAATTATCCGGGGGGGTGGACTTAACGCCTCAGGTCCTCTGCTCATTGTGGATGGTTCACTAATGGAGCTACAAATAATGAGAATGAGTTTATCCCAATACCTCAGCAGTTTGAATACCCGGACGATTGATTTTATTGAAGTATTGGAAGGAGCGGATGCGAGCGTATATGGCCCGGGGTCCGATGGCGGAGTGATATTTATACATACGACAAACACCTTCAGACCTGACCCGGATGATGCCAAAAAGGCTCTCAAATTGTACTATGCCCGGGGATATTACACCGTTCCTGCATTCAGTGAACCGGATTACAATAAAAAGGAGATCAAAAATTCACCATACCCCGATCAGCGTTCGACGATCTATTGGAACGGAAATATCATCACGGACAGTCACGGAAAAGCCGCAGTAAACTTCTTTACCGCGGACAATCCGATACATTACAATATACTCGTAACCGGCATTACAGCAGGGGGGAAAATTGTCGCGGCGACCGGCGAGATAATCGGAAGGCCCCAATGAACAATCTTTGGAACTTCCTATTGCCGGGTGATCTTCCGCACCTTGTCATTGCCCTGGTCCGTCACATAGATGTTTCCGGATTTGTCGATGGCAATCCCATAAGGATATTCAAAGACCGCCGCGGTCCCCGTACCATCGGTATCTCCACTTTTGGTGCTCCCTGCTATCGTTGTGACGACTCCGGAAGGCGTAATCATCCGGATCTCGTTATTGCTGTTATCGGCTACATAAAGGTTGCCGGCCGTGTCGATCGCGATTCCGGTAGGGTAGTTCAAAGTGGCCGAGGTTCCAGTCCCATCGGCGGCGCCCGGAGACCCGCTGCCGGCAAAGGTAGTGACGATTCCTGCCGAAGTGATCTTGCGGATTTCATTGTTTCGCGCGTCAGCCACATAGAGATTGCCTGAACCGTCGATAGCGATGCCGTATGGATAATAGAAACTGGCCGCTGTGCCTGTACCATCGGCTGAACCGATGGCGCCGCTGCCGGCGAATGTGCTGACGACACCTCCGGAACTGATCTCCCGGATCTTGTTATTGGAAGCGTCGGTGATAAACAGATTTCCGGATCCGTCGACGGCAATGCCGGAAGGCTCGGAGAAAGTGGCGGATGCTGCCGGTCCGTTAAGCGAACCAGTGCCTCCGGTGCCTGCCACCGTTGTAACCGCGCCCGCCGGCGTAATTTCCCGGATCGTATTGCCGCCAAGATCGGTGACAAAGATATTTCCTGAAGCGTCCACCGCTATACCGGTTGGATAATAGAAGGCGGCGGTAGCCGCTGCTCCATCGGTGGAACCCACGCTGCCATTGCCGGCAAAGGTCGTCACTGTGCCCCCCGGTGTAATCTGCCGAACCTTTTCATTAAACTGGTCACCCACATACAGATTGCCTGAAGCGTTCACCGCGATGCCGATCGGATAATTGAAGCTGGCCGCCGTGCCGGATCCGTCAATAGTTCCCTGGGCGCCATTACCGGCTAACGTGGTAACGACGTATTGATATTGATACGTGAATACCGGCCCGGTGGCAGAGTCGCCATGCACCCGTGCTGCAACTGGTCCGGTGCCGGATAGGGCGGGAACGGTCACGACAAGTTGGGTCGTCGACGCGGCGCTGACGGCCGCCATCTTTCCGTTGAAATAGACCGTATCGTTGGCGGTGGTATCACTAAAGCCTGTGCCGGTAATGGTCACCGTCGTTCCCGCCGGGCCCTGCTGCGGCGAAACCTGGGTGATTATGGGCGGAGCGACGGCGGTCGTTGTCGGATGGGTTGAACCGGATCCGGAGCCGGTGCCGGTATTGGGTGTGGAGGGTGCGCCGGTCTTTCCGCAGGCGCCCGCAAGCAACGCGAGGCAAACGAAGGTAAAAGCGGATTTCATGTCGATAATTGTTAAGATGTGGTAAAAAGATTTACAGGACTCCACCAAAGAAGCCGCCGGTGGTAGCGGGTGTATAGCCGGAGGGCAGTTCGAACAGCGATGCTGGAAGGTTGGCCGCGCTCGCCCGGATCAGGATCATCGATGAAGAGATTATGGACGATTGCATGGTCATTTTGACAAAGACGCCGTTACAACCAGCCTGCTCCAACGCCCGGAGAATCCCCGGTGTGAAATTATCCAGGGCCATCATCTGTCGGATACTGGTATAGCCGGGGATGTCGGTGGTGGTCCAGATGTCCTGGGTGACGGATGAGACCTTTCCGCGGGAGCCGATGGTGGTGAGGCGGGCATGGATGCAGTTGTAGCCGTTGACCGTCTCGGCGCCGATCTTCGTCGCCTGGTAGGTTTGACGATCGCGGGTAGAAGTGGCCGCGGTATCGCGGATCTTCAGAGAATAGTTTTTTGTCTGCGGATATATCCATAGGCTGTAGAAAGGGGTTGCTGCATGACCCAGGATGCGGACTTTGACCCCAAGAATGCTGAGTTCGGTGCAGGAATTGTGCGATTGGGTAAAAGACACCGAAGTAGTGTCCCGGCTAACGGAATCTTTGCCGCGGATCTTCCAATCGCTCGTGACACCCCAGGTATATTGAAATCCGCTGCCGCCGGAGCTCGACGTAAACGCTTTGATTGCAGCGGTGGAGTCGGTATGAGAAAGCGGCTTCCGGCTGAACTGGGCGTGTACCATTGCCGGGAAGGCGATCAATAATAGTATTGCTTTCATGTCTATGATCGATTTAAGCGGATAGCGCTGGATGATGAACGATGGGCACAAAACTAATCGTAAACCTTCCCCCGAAATATCCCCTAAAAACGGTAAATTCTCCGGTGAAGGAATGCTTACTTTTATAGGGTCGAATCCTAAACCAGTTTAGATGCGGGTAGTCCTTCTGTCTATAATCTTATCGCTTACGACTGGAACCGTGATGGCCCAGCCGACTTGGGAACAGGGTAGGGATAGCCTGCTTCGCGTACTTTCACATTCGCGGGAAGACAGCGATGGCGCCATGACGATGATCTACCTGGGTGCCGAGTATGAATACAATCAACCGGATTCGGCGCTTTATTATTTTAAGGCGGCTTATAACCTGAGCACAAGGGTGCGCTTTGTGCGCGGCATCGTCAACGGTCTTTCGCTGCAGGCGGGTGTACTGGCTGACCGGAACGATCTGGACAGTGCGATCGCTTTGGATTCCACCGCCCTGATCATTTCCCAAAAGGCAGATTACCAGCCTGGGCTCGCAGCGGTGTATAACAATATCGCTCTGCTGTACGATAGCAAGGGGGACCTGGTACGCAGCGTGGATTATTATCTTCGGGCAATCGCAATGGATGAGCAACTCCGGGACGATTCGCGGCTTGCGACGGGGTACTCAAATATTTCAGGGGTGTACACCCACTTGAATGAATATGAAAAGGCGTACGCTTATTCCCTGAAGGGCATCGCGCTGGGGCATAAATGTCAGGATAAGAATGCAATGGAAACGGGCTACCTCAACCTGAGCGCGGCCTTGATCAAAACGAATCGAGCGGACTCTGCCCTCGTCGTTCTGAAAGACCTGGTTGCGCTGGCTATGGCCTATCGGGACAACGATATCGTAGTAGGCTCCCTCGACAATGTTTGTGCAATCTATGCGGATAGAGCGCAATGGGCGCTGTTGAAGGAGAATGCAACGAAGCTGCTGGATTTTGCCCGGTCCGCCAAGGAAGAGCAGGGGATCTTTCTTGGTCAGATAAGGATGTTTGACTATTACTGGTGGACAAAAGACTATGGCAGCGCAAAGGGGGCCATCCAGGAGGCCATTGGCCGGGCGAGGTCGGAAGGGCTGAAGAAGAACCTGAGCAATGCCTATGAAAAGGCCGCGTTGCTGGAATTGGTGCAGGGGCATGTAAAAGCGTATAGCCGGTATCATGTTATGAAGGATTCCATCGATGAGCAGCTGTTGTCGGACAGAATCGTCAAGAACACGCAGGAATTGGAGGCCCGATATTCGCTGAATAAGAAACAGGCGGAGATCGATGACCTGGAGAACCAGCAACGCATCCAGCAGCTCGTTTTGCGGCAGCAATACCTCACTATCGCTATCCTGACTGTCGTCGCCTCCGTCGTGCTTTTGGTCTCTTTTCTTTACCGGCGCAATTATCTGCAGAAAAAAAAGCTCTTGCTGGCAGATGCCATGCTCCAGCAGCAGCGGATCGCCGACCTGGAAAAGGAACAACAGCTGCTCGCGACGGAAGCAGTGCTTCGCGGGCAGGTCGAAGAACGCAGCCGCCTGGCCAAAGACCTCCACGACGGACTGGGCAGCATTCTTTCGGGCACAAAATATTTCTTTACAACTATGAAAGACAACCTGATCATCAGTCCGGAGACCGCGGCGGCGTTTGAACGGGGCATGGGAATGCTGGATAAGTCGATTCACGAATTGAGACGCGTCGCACACAATATGATGCCCGAAGCGCTCATGAAGTTCGGACTGGACAGCGCGCTACGGGACTTTTGCCAGAGCATTGAACAGAGCGGGGCAATCCAACTGACCTATCTCTCCTATGACATGGATGAATCGACCATACCGGAGGCACGCGCCGCCGCGATCTACCGGATCGTGCAGGAGCTGGTCAATAATATCCTCAAGCATGCGGAAGCCCGAACGGCCCTGGTGCAAGTGATCCGGAAGGGGCTTGCGCTGAGTATTGCGGTGGAAGACGATGGAAAGGGTTTCGATATTTCCATCCTGGCTGATAGCGAAGGTATCGGCTACCTCAATTTGAAGAACAGGGTCGCGTGGCTGAATGGAACCATCGACATTCAGTCAGGAAGTGGGAAAGGCACCTCCGTCAATATTGAGATCCCAAATATTTCCGCATGATACAAGTCTTTATTGTTGACGATCACCAGATGATCATCGAAGGCATTCACTCGCTACTGGAGGGTGAAAAGGAGATTGAATGGATGGGCTCTGCCCGGACGCCGGAAGACCTGATGGCTTTCCTGAAACGCGCGCTGCCGGATATCATCCTGCTGGATATCAACCTGCCGCAACGCAGTGGGCTCGATCTGTGTCTGGAGATCAAGCAACAATATCCCGGTATCCGGGTCATCGGGCTCAGCACATCCGATCAGCCAAGCGTCATACGAAAGATGCAGGACAACGGCGCTTCCGGATACCTGCTTAAGGATGCGGGAAAACAGGAGATTATGACGGCGCTCAGGGAAGTTAGCAGAGGAAAGAGTTTTGTGAGCTTTTCCGTCGCGGAAGTGCTGAAAAAGAAAATGCCGGATGACCGGCTGCCTGCCATCACCCGGAGGGAGAAGGAAGTCCTGGAAATGATCGCGGAAGGGCTGACTAACCCCGAGATCGCAACCAAACTTTTCCTGAGCATCGCCACCGTTGATTCTCACCGCAAAAACCTGCTGACAAAATTTAACGCAAAAAATACCGCAGCGCTGGTTAAGATAGCGGTGAGCAATCACCTGATCTGAGGGGTATCGAGACCGGGGCGGATGTATTCATAAATCTATGCAAATTCAATAGCGGTATTTGTTTTAGTAACAAAAATGACCGACGTTCATGGCCGAATATGACCGTAATCTCCCCGGCATGAACCGACCATTTTTCCTTTGGATACTAATCTTCCTGGCTTCGGCGGGGAAAGTTTGCGCCCAACCGGACAGTAGCATGCCGCGTTTGGGCGGAACGATCTCATCTGCGAAGCCCAGGCATTTTATAAGACAGAAAACGGATACCGGAAACTTTTTGACGCAACTGTAGAGCGATATCAAAGGCCGACTACACAGATTTCCGTTTGGGTGGCAGATATGCTTAACGAATTATTGCAAAGCGCCAGCGTTGTTTATGCCAGGGATCATGGGCAAGAAATTCCGCATTCGCGATATCTCCGCTTTCTCCCACGATTACGGATGGTCGCGATGCCTATCTGAAAATCGGTCCAAATGCCTTCTTGAAACTGGCCAGGCAAGACAGCACGTTTGTTTTTTTCGTTCCGCACACGATGCCGGATATTTGGACCCATCTAACTCCGGCGGATGTTGGCTATGCAGAACCTGAGGCAATCAACTTCGTCCCCTCTGAACCCAATATCCTCGGGGCTCTTGCCGGAGTTCTTGTCGTTGGCGCCGTACATGAACTCATGGAAAAGCATTGGGAGAAAAATGTCGCTAAAAGCCGGCAGCAGGTCGTCAGCGCGCCTCCGGATTTGGGATACCGTTACGGCTGGCTGGAAATGAATACCGGAGATATTTTGTATAAGAAACTTTAAGCCGGGGAAGAAATCCCTTCCGCCAAAATCCATTTTGTGCAAGGGTTTTGAAAAATATAGCGGAGAGAGAAGGGAAGGAACCTAGGCGCTTTCCGCGTTTATTATCAATATGTTGGACTCGGGTGATCGTGACGGTGCACCGAATTTTCCACCGCATGCTTTGGCGATGTTTGTTGTCAAATATACTAAAGTCAATTTGGCTTAGAACAAAATTATCTGCAGCAATAGGAGCTCATTTCCCTCAGGCATGGACCGACTGCCGGCCCTTAGGTGGCTTGAAATGCCGGACTGCAGAACGCTTGACTTTTTTTTCGGCATGCCAGAGTTCGTAGTTCGTTTGTAAGTTTGTCCAAAAAGTAGCACTGTTGCCAAAAGCGGCGGAAAGCTTGACTGCCATTTCAGGGCTGATGCCCGCCCGGCCGTTGACAACCGCAGACACGTTGGCTCTCGTCATCCCGAGGCCTTTTGCAAGGTCGGTAATGGTCAATTTGCGCTCATTCATAAACAGCTCCCGCAATACAATCCCCGGATGAGAAGGGGGCAAGGCTCTTTTAAGCATAATATTTCCTCCTATTTAGTGGTAATCAACATAATCGACATCAAAAACATCACCTTTACTGTACCGAAAGATAATCCGGTAATTTGGGCTCACCTTGATTGACCAGAAGCCGGCATAATTACCAGTCAGTAAGTGAATACCGCCTCCGAGAGCTTTAATATCGTTCTCTGACGCCAAAGCATCGAGGGCATCCAGAATCAGGGCAATCTTAGTCAGATACTCGGCAGGAAGCTTGGAACCATTCCCTTTTTCAAAAAAGAGCCGCAATCCCTTATGAGCAATTGACTGTATCATTTCAGAGGCAAGGTTATTGATGTATTGCGTATCGATACGCTTTACGCTACAAAAGTACTGTTTTTTTCTTACATTGCTAGCGTAAAATTCAACGTGAAAATCTTCAAGTACCTGTTGGTCGTCATTATTTTCTTTTTTGGCTGTGATCCTAAGTCAGGCACCCCGCCCCGAAGATCGTCAAAAGACAGTTCAATATCCACTTCTACCAAATCGGTAGATTCATCGCTTTTTGCCAGAAAAGACAGTATTTTGATCGGGTTTCCCGGTTCTGATTCAGTTACTTACTCCAGAGGTGAATTCAACGATATAGTTGTTCATTTTCCTGAGCTATATGGCCTACCCACGGTAGATCCCGACATAGCTTACTATGGTTCTGTATTTTCTGGCAAAATTGGCATTGGCGTTAGATTTAACTGTGAAGTCGGACAGGATGAGTTTTATGCGCTGTACGCATTTTTTTTGCGAAATCGAGACACTGGCCAAAGGCTGGCTGGAAGCCGAGATACACTTATTCGGATATTTGAGGAGATCAACGACATTTTTGGCCAATTGAATCATGGAGGAACTTTTTTTGGGCATCAAGCGTACCGAATTTTAGGATATACTGAGTATCGTATTTATCTACTTTCCCGGAATACGGATGATTTTAGAAAAGAATACTCAATAACCTCGCAGAAGGCTAATTTTACTAACCAGCTTAGACAGCAGATTGTTGATGAAATAGGTGTTGACAATTTGCTGCTCGGAAAACATGAAAAGGAGGATAAACGGCAAGACATGCTGAAATCAGTAAGAAAAATAAACGATTGGATATGTAATTATTTTTATTTAAAGGAGACCAGGCAGTTTATGTACGATTACTATGATGTGTATTGATTGCCCTGGAAGGGAAACCGAATTCTTTGCATCGCGTTGCTCAATAATGAACGGAGAATTAAGACAAGGTCTAAAGAATTGAACTCATTTGAGCGCAAACGCGTGCAATTCGATACAAAATTTCAGCGGAGAGAGAGGGGAAGGAACTTAATCGCTTTCCGCGTTTATTTTCAAGAAGTCGGGCCCGGCGGGTAGGGTCGGTGCACCGAATTACCCACCGCATGGTTTGGGTGAATTTGATGGAATAAAGATAGTGACATTTTATATTTAGAATTGCTGCATTTTTTAGATGAGCTTTCGCGTCGGGTACTACTCTTTGGTGAGAGGTTTACTTACGGTATCAAATACCATGGTGTGGTAGGAGGCTTCGAACCATGCCTGGAATAAAAAATAGGTCATTTTTGGGAACATATCGGGATCGGTATACCAGGCGGTCAGTTCATTAAGGAAGATGCCCTCATAGTTAGCCTTTAGGTATTTGTCGATGGCTTTTTCTGGGTCCGGGGCTTCTTCATAATCCGGGACGAGGTAGGCGTGGCTGTCTTTGCAGATTTCTTCAAGTGATGTCTTATGCGAAGGGTCAATGGAGTTCAGCCAAAACAACATAGGTTGCTTTGGTTTGATGACCACTGCACAGCGATATACGAGCGGAAAGATCTCCATTCAAGTTATATTTAGCGAATGATGCCGCGGGTTTTATTGGAGGGTATTGAAACCAGTGAGATTTCGGCAGCGCTCTCAAGCATCGCGTCAAAAGTGTAGATTTCGGTTATCCCCTGATTAATATCCATGTGGTTCTCGAACTCGTGTGCCTAACCCTCAAAATCCGTACAACATCTGTGGCCACAAAATATGCTACCCTCAGCCGATGTAGCTCGAAAGCACGGTAATTGCCATCATTCTCAACTTTATATTTATCGAGGGCGTATCTTTCCGGGTTTGGAAGCAGAGCGCCAATTTTTTCGATAATGTCGGCCCTGACATTTTCTACATTTTGAACCGATTCTTCGGCAATGAAGAGGATGGCCTTGTTAAACTGTCGAAGCGCTTGCCGATCCCATTCAATTCGCCTATTTGCCATTCAGCCAACCTTTAGACATTTCCTTCACCTGGTCATGGGTATAGAATTCGCCGGAATCCATGCGTTTCATGGCCTCATCGATTTCAGCATTGTATTGGTCAATGCTAATAGGGGTAGTGTCACCTTTTAAATCAACGTAATGCTTGGCTACCTGGAAGAGAGATTGTTTTTCAACGACCGATAAACGTATCCAATATTGTAAAAACTCTTTGTCTAAGGATTGAGCGCCCATCTTGATATTTTAATCAAAATTAGCTTTTAAAACCGAATAATCGAAGCCATTTCAGCGGTCTCCCATCGGACATTCAAGGCATTGCACGTAGATCGCCTGGGATTTGATTGGCTATTTAATATGTTGATTATCAATTAAAATTCCATTCCGTTAGCTCATTGACATTTGGCGGCCATGACCGATTGAAATCAGGTAAGCTGGAATTGGACTTCCATCGGTCTTATTATGTATTTCACCGGTCTGAAATTACTAGAAACAAGTATTTTTTCGCCATCGTTCGTTTTGCATGCCCGATATAATCAATTAACATCCCATATTCGTCCATGGTATTTTCCCTTCCCGTCGCCATAGTCCAATTTTGGTAGGAACATTCGAGCTGGTCAAAAGAAATTAGCTGCTTTCTAATTTCGGACAATTCGAGGACAATAGTACGATCATTCCGATAAACTTCGGTTGCATGCGCTTCATTTTGAAATAGAAAATTTAATAGTTGGCGTACCACTTTTTCAGAATTAAAAATGTTTGACGCAATCAAGATATCCCCATCATCGGTATAAAAGTACTTTTCAGATATTTCGTTTTTGATAATTTCCTCGAGGGGATATTCATTCGCCGATATTTGGGTGACGTCCAGCATTGTGATTGTTCAGCAGATTTCACTGGAAAAATAGTGCAGATTAGGCTGGAATTGTACAAAAACGTTCGGGAGAAATTCAAGGCCACAAAAAAGCCTCATAAAATATTGATTGGAAATATCCTATGAGGCTCAGCGGAGAGAGAGGGATTCGAACCCCCGGAAGTTTGACCTTCAACAGTTTTCAAGACTGCCGCAATCGACCACTCTGCCATCTCTCCGGGCGCAAAATTAGGGTCTCTCCATGAACGGCCAAATTTTTTCGGTCCGGGTTCGTAACTTCGCTTAAATTTTTGGTTTGAAGCATTTAAAGGCGGTAAACAAGTATTTCTGGAAGTATCGGTGGCGGTTCCTGTTGGGTTTGGTGTTCATTATCCTGTCCAATTATTTTCGCATTCTTACCCCGCAGGTGACGGGTTATGTCGTCAATTCCGTCGATAAGCAATTGCAGGTAAGATTGAAGGAATAAGACGGCGACCAGCGGCAGGGGAGGGGTCGGTAAGCCTGCCGACAGTAAACCCGGCCGAGGTGAGCGCCAACACCCGCGATACCGCCAACTATGATATCCTGGTCCGGAAGTTTATCCGCATACTGGATGCCCGGCATTCGACATTTGGCTATAAAGTGTTGGTCTGCGGCATCACGCTGCTGGTTCTTGCGCTGATCAGCGGGTTCTTTCTTTTCCTGATGCGGCAGACGATCATCGTCATGAGCCGGCATATCGAATACGACCAGAAGAAAGAGATCTATGACCATTATCAGCAACTGGACACCAATTTCTATAAAACCCACAGTACCGGCGACCTGATGAGCCGGATGGCGGAAGACGTGAGCCGGGTCCGGATGTATACCGGCCCGGCGATGATGTACCTGGCCAACCTCCTGGTAACGATCGGGTTCAGCCTCTTCTTTATGCTCCGAAAGGACGCCCTGCTGAGCCTCTATGTCCTGACGCCCCTGCCTATCCTGGCGATGACCATCTATTATGTCAATACGATTATCCATAAGCGGAGCGAGCATATCCAGGCGCTCCTGAGCAATCTGACGACCAATGCGCAGGAATCCTACAGCGGGATCCGGGTAATCAAGTCCTTTGTGCAGGAAAATGCCATGCTTCGCTTCTTTGCCCACAACAGCGAAGAATACCGGAAGAATGCCGTCGACCTCGCCAAGGTGGAATCCATCTATTTCCCTTCCATGGGGCTGATGATCGGGCTGAGCACGCTGCTGGCGATCATGATCGGCGGGATCTATGTCATCTATGGCCGGCACAATACGGATATGGGGACGATCACCGAATTCGTCATTTATATTACCATGCTGACCTTTCCCGTCAGCGCCATCGGCTGGGTCGCCAGCATGGTCCAGCGGGCCTCCGCTTCACAGAAACGGCTCAATGAATTCCTGGATACCGAATCGGCCATCCAGAGCCCGCCGGCTGCGGTGACAAGCACCCTACAGGGAAATATCAGTTTCCAGGACGTGGATTTCACTTATCCGAATACCGGGATCCATGCATTGAAGGACTTTAACCTGGAGATCCGGAAAGGGGAGAAGGTGGTGATCATCGGCAGGACGGGCAGCGGGAAGACGACTATCGCCCAGCTGCTTTTGCGGATGTACGATCCCGATAAGGGGAAAATACTGATCGACGGAACCGATCTGCGCCGCTACGATCTGCAGGATCTTCGACGGCAGATCAGCTATGTGCCGCAGGACGTATTCCTGTTCAGCGATACCGTGTCGGGTAATATCCAGTTCGGACTGGACAAACCGGACGAGGAAAAAGTGCGGCTGGCGGCCCGATATGCCAGCGTGGACAAGGAGATCGAAGGGTTTGCCGATCGGTATGCAGACCATGATCGGGGAGCGGGGCGTTACCCTTAGCGGCGGTCAAAAACAGCGGATTTCCATCGCCCGGGGCTTGATCAAAGACCCGGAAATCATCGTTTTCGACGATTGTCTGAGTGCGGTGGATGCCAAAACGGAAAAAGAGATACTGGGTAACCTGTACCAATACTTACAGTATAAAACCGCTATTATCATTACTCATCGGATATTTTCCCTGTTCGATTTCGACCGGATCGTCGTACTGGAGGACGGAAAGATCGTCGAGACCGGCACCCACCGGGAATTGATCGCGATCAACGGATATTACACGTATTTGTATGAGCAGCAGCAGGCTGAGAACAGTCCGGCCTGAATCGCGGAGACAGGAACGGAGGCGAGACTGGTCAAATGAGTGGTTGATCCGGCGAAAAAGGCTTAATTCGCTGCTACAATTCATGTTGGCAAATTTTGCTAATTCGAAAACAATACTATATTTGTGGCTACTTAATTTGTAATTTTCAACTGCAAAACAAATCATTGTGGCGTACGACAACAACGACAAAAGAATGGAAAGCGTTTACAGCAAACGCATCAGGGCCGGAAAACGCAGGACATATTTCTTCGATGTAAGGGCTACCCGTAGTAACGATTACTATCTTACGATCACGGAAAGCCGGAAGAAATTTGATCAGGATGGTTATGACAGGCACAAGATCTTCCTGTACAAGGAAGATTTCAACAAGTTCCTGAAGGCGCTGACCGAGGCGGTGGACTATGTAAAGACCGATTTGATGCCGGATTTCGACTTCGATGCCTACAACCACGACAACGAGGGTGAAAATAATCATCAGCGGCGGATATGTCGAAAACAGCGATGTAGAAGAAGTGGAGGAAGATGTTCAGGAGCCAGACATACGCGACATACGCCTGCTCCCAGCACTCCTACAGCAACCGGGGAAGAAGTCGACAAATGGTAATTGCCGCTCCAGAATAAATAGCTGAAACCCCTTGATGCATCAGGGGGTTTTTTTAACCGGTCATGCCTTAACCGGGCCTTTACCCGCCGCAGATAGGCCATGCGGCGGCCCTACCCGGGTCTTCTTCTCCTTCCGGGGGATCCGGAACACCTCCCGCCAGCCTTTTATGAACCCGCCGATATCCCAGCCGCTCTTTTTCAGGTATTCCAGGCTCCATAGGAAAGCCGTTGAGATAAAATAGCGGCCGGGCAGGTATTTCCAGGCTACTTTGCTCTTGTTCACCCACATTCCCCGCAGCTTTTCCCGCGGCGGCAGGCGGCCACCGGGCGATTCCTTATGCCAGATCAGGACCCGGTCGTCATAGCGGATCGTAAAACCTTTATCAAGGGCCCGATAGCTCAGGTCATATTCTTCCATCCCATAAAAGAAGTTCTCCGGATAGTACCCGGCTTCTTCGAAAACCGAACGGCGGATGGCATGGGCAGCGCCGGAAAAATAGGCGGTATCGAAATGGGGCCAGTCTTTTCGTTCTGCAAACCGTTTGTGCGGAAAGGCATTGACCTGCAGCTCGCCGGTGGAAGAATAGTAGATTTTGAAAGCGGCAATGCCGATGGCGGCGTTTTCTTCGAAGATGGCCGCTATGGCGGACAGGGCATTGTCGTTGCGGACCAGCGCATCGTCGTCGAGAAAGACCAGGATGGGTGCCCGGCTGAGGCGGACCGCGTAATTGCGTCCCCGGGAAACGCCCAGGTTCTCCGGCGCGACGACATAGCGGAAAGGGATAACCGGATGGGCGGCGATAAAATCCTCTACCGGCTGGTAGGAGACGGTGGACCGGTTATTGACGACGATCACTTCTTCTACCCATTCGCCGATCCCTTCGAGCCGGCTGATGTTTTGTGCCAGCGCCAGCATATCTTCGGGCCGGTTATAAGTGATGATGACAAAACTCAGCGGCTTCATGATCGCGCGTTTAAGCCTTTGCCGCCGGGGCCGGGCTTTTCTTTTCCGCCATTCCACATAGCACGGCGGCGATCAGCAACGCATAGATCGAGCAGGCTGAACCAGGTGTTCAGCAACGTGCCCAGCTTGTAGGAATGCGGTTCGAACCGGAATTCGATCGTATGGTCGCCCGCTGGGACCGGCATCCCGCGAAGCAGGTAGTCGACCCGCAGGTAGTCCGTCTTTTTGCCGTCCAGGTAGGCATCCCAGCCCTTATCATAGTAGATCTCGCTGAAGACGGCGAATTGATTGGTCTTTGCGGAGAACTTATAGTCGATCTTTTCCAGCAGGTTATCGACCAGCCGGATGGAAGCCGTGCGTATCCGGCGACGGGCTGGAAGGGTATGCGGGAAGCGTATTTCTGCTGGATGATCACGGTATCCCGGACGTTGACACTATCGAGCGCCTGCATTTCTTCGTCGCCGTTCTTTACATAGTGGATGCCTTTGACCAGCCAGCAGGGGCCGAAGGCGCCGGGATTGCGTTCCGGGCCACGGGCTGCCGGTTCGCTGGTCCGGCTGCGATAAAATATTTTGTATTCAGCATGTTGAAGACCTGCATATTGCCTTTGCATCAGCTGATGTATCGATCAGGTCCTCGATAGAGGCCCAGCTTGGCGGGGGAATAGCCGCCCAGGGAATTATGGAAATTGGAGGCCCGGGCAGCTTCGAAGAGAGCGAGCGGTCGCTTGCGTCATAGACCCGGAAATTCTTATCGGGATCGGCCATGATCTGCTGATCGGCTGGCGTCGGGGCCATATCCTTGTTCCAGGTCGGCGGGATCCACATAGCTGTCGGCCTTCAGGTAACGGGCGTCGACGGCCAGCAGGTCATAGGAACTGAGCACCAGCAAAGCCCGACCAGCAGGACGAAGGCTTGATCTTTTTCCTGAGAAAAAGACCCAGCAAAGTGGCTGCCAGCGCGATCAGCACGATGGTGCGGAGCATATCGCGACGCCATACATGGACTGGCGGTCTTCCTCAAGGCCCTCAATACCGCATTGGCGGAGGCCGGTGGCCTGAGCCTGGTTGACTTCCGGCTGTTGCCCGTTGCGCTGCAGCTTGCTGCATTTTCATCTGAACGAATTGCTCCTTCAATTGGTTGTCGACTGATCGTTTAAGTCCCTTCGACGCTTAAAGCCGGCGGTAAAATAGTAGCCGAGGATCACGACGATGAGGCCGCCGGCGAAATGAATGCGGTTGTCTTGAATTTTTTCCAGAGCGTTGCAGCGTCAGACCTACCGGTCAGCAGCTGCTGCAAGCCCAGCGCTACAAGGATGGGAGCGGCAAGTTGCGGCAGGAACAGCGCCGTGGAGGGGGACCGGAATTTATTATAGTACGGGAGGTGATCAAACAGGAAATAGTTGACCGAAGGCAGGTGATCGCCCCAGGCCATCACAATGCCCAGAATGATGGTGGCGAAAAGCCCCCATTTCATCCAGCCTTTCAGCAGCACAAGGCGAAAATAGCCAGGAAACAAATGACGGCTCCCAGGTATACCGGGCCGGAAGTGCAGGGCTGGGGACCCCAGTAGGCGATTCCGTTGGCAAATTGGAGGGCCTGTATCTTCAGGCATGTTCAGCTCCTGTGCCGCGCGGTCGGCAAATTTGGAGTTGTCGCCGATTTCGGGGGTATTGAGATGTGCCACCGCCCGCGGCGTCGGGGACGGCAAGGGTCAGCGTTTCACCAATGCCATAGCTCCACTCAAAGGCATAGTCATAGCTCAGACCGTTTTTGCTTTCCTGCTGATTGCTCTTCGAGAGTTCCGTTCGGCCGCCGCGCATCGTCTCCTTTGCATATTCCTCGTCCGGCAGTGTGGCGCCGACACTGGTCCCAAATCCAATCCCAACTGCCAATACCGCGAGGCCAAGGGCGATCGCCGTATCTTTCAACTTCCCATTCCGCGCGGCATCGATGACATAGAAAATAGTTATCAGCCCCATGCAGATCACGGTATAATAGACGATCTGCAGATGCTGGGTGCCGAGCTGTGCGGCAAAGAAGAAGGCCAGAAGCGCCGTGCCCCACCAATATTTTCGCTTGAAAAAGCATAAGGAAGGAGGCGACAACGGCGGGAGCAAATGCGATGGCCCACATTTTTGTCACATGACCGGTGACGATGATGATCGGATCATAGGACGACTAGGCATAGGCGAGAGAGGCCAGCGTTGCGATCCATGGGTCAACCCGGAGGACCATCATCAGGATATAAAAGCAGATGCAGGCGAGAAAGAAAAAATTGACCGGCTCGGGGAGGCCCAGGGTCAATGCGTTTGTCAGGTAGCCAAAAGTAATTGCCGTCTGGCCGGTGATGGCGATGGTATATGCCGGCATTCCTGCGAAGGCGTTTTCGATCCAAAGAGGATACCGACCATATTTTTCCTTGTATTCGAATGACTGCCGGGCCATCTGCTTATATTGCTGAACATCCGACTGATTGACCACCTTGCCTTCCAGGGCCGGCCGGCAATACACGACGGCAACAACGAGGAACAAAATGATGGCAATGGCGTGCGGCAATGCTTTCTTCAGGAAGGATGAATTCAGCATGTAATGGCGGAATTATTCCCGGCAAAATAATGGTATTTTGTCCAGAAATACAGATTTTTGGCTAAATATGCGGGTGTTAAAACTTCTTGTGCGGGTGGCGTTTATTTGTAATATTTGTTTCCTTCTGGCATTGCTGATCCTGTGGCTGCCGAACCCGCCGGAAGGTCAGATTGTTTCGACGGTGATCGTCATGGGCTACGGAATGGCGCTGCCGTTGAATGCGATCGTCTTGGGCTGGGCGATTGCGCTGGCGGCAAAGAGGAGATGGCGGACCGCAGGGCTTTCCGGCTGGCTGTTGGGTTTTAACTTCGTTATCTTTTGTTGTCAGTTCATCTCGTTAATACGACATCTTCCATGATCCACGCGATTCTAAAAGACAGACCAACCAAGCTTTTACTGGGATTCACCGCTTTTTTTTGCTGCAATGCGCTGATTGCCGATGCGATCGGCACCAAGCTGTTCTCCCTGGAGAAGCTTCTTGGGCTTCATCCTGCAAATTGGACGTTGTTTGGACAGAGCGGTTTGGGCTTCACATTGACCTGCGGGGTACTGTTATGGCCGCTGGAGTTTGTGATCACCGATATCGTCAATGAGTTCTACGGTCCGAGGGTTGTCCGGCGCATCTCCTATACGGCCGTCGCCCTGATCGCTTATGCATTCCTGATGTATTTCATGGCGATCCGGGTGCCGCCGGCGGATTCGTGGATCGCAAGCAGCTCCAAACAGGGAGTACCCAATCTACAGGACTCATTCAGCGCCATCTTTGGCAATACCTCCCTGATCATCGTGGGCAGCATTGTCGCCTTCCTGGTCAGCCAGGTCGTGGACGTGTGGGTCTTTCACCGGATCAAGAAGCGGACGGGCCACAAACATCTCTGGCTGCGGGCGACGGGCTCGACGCTGGTGTCGCAACTGGTGGATAGCTACATCGTACTTTTTATCGCGTTCAGTCAGTATTTTACCTGGCAGCAGATCCTCGCGATCGGCATGATGAACTATCTCTACAAGGCCAGTGTAGCGGTCTTGCTGACTCCGCTGATCTACGGGATCGAGGGCCGGATCGAGCGGTATGTCGGGCATGAGACCGCCCAAAAGATGAAACGGATAGCCATGGGCCTTTCGGAGGAAGAGAGTCCGGGAGTGATCCCTACTGCGGGTTAGGGAATAGGCGGCGGGCTCCACCGATCAGGAAACCGGGATCTCCATGATATAGTCGTTCATAAAATAGCCATGCCCGATGTCGATGTCTTCTTCTCCGATGACGGTAAAACCCATGCGCTCATAGAATTCCCGGGCTTTATTATTCCGGTTGACGTTCAGCCGGAGCCTCCTGGCGCCTTCCGGGCGTATTGCGTCGTAAATGAATTGCAGCAGCGTTCGGCCCAGACCTTTTCCCTGCCGGCCGGGCAGCACATAGAGTTTGTGCAGCTTGAAAACGCCCGGTGTCGGCGTTGCACTCCAGGACGCAAATCCAATCGGCTCTTCATCCCGCTCCATGATCAGGAACTGCTGCTGTTCATTTACCATTTGTCTGCGAAGGGCCCTGGGGCTGTAGATCAGCTTGAGCATGTATTTCAACTGCTCTGCGGAAAGGATATCCCCATAGGTATCCGGCCAGATCTGCTGGGCCAGGAACCCGATCGTATTGATGTCATCCAGGTCTGCCGGTCGGATCAATAACGTTTCGTCCATCGGTTATTCGGGTGGGTTGAGATGATCGGGTTGATTGCGGTGCCGCCGGATCGCGCGCATGGCCAGCCGGACGGCTATATAAAAACTAGCAAAGGTACCAAAGGAAAGTATTCCCGTGGAAAGGTATTTCTGGGCTTCCCGGCTTTGTTGCAGAAAAAGGAAGAAGTCGAAACTGCCATGGAAGAGTATGGCGGTGGCAAGCCCCTGGAGGAGGAGCCAGAACGCGTGCCGGTGATCGGACCTGGCTTTTCCGGCCGGATACCCCATGAGTACGGCAAAGGAAGCATGGGCCGGAATGGCGAGGAAGAACCGGGAGACGCCGGCCTCCATTCCGAATTGCCTCACGTACTCAATATTCTCCACGGTGGCGAAACCCATCCCGATCATCACCGAATAAACGATCCCGTCTATAGGTTCCCGAAACCACGGCCTGTGGATACGCATAAATACGGAGGACCAGGAATTTGCATCCTTCTTCGCTTAAGGCGACGATGAGAAATGCAAAGCGGGCAAAATAGAGGATCGAATGGCGCCAGGGGTGTGTCCGCGGATCGACGGCAAGTTCCTGGAGTCTCAGGGCCGGCATCGTTGCGAGCATCCCGAGGAAGAAAGTCAGAAGGAGTTGCCAGATCGATCTCCTGCCGTATTTGCGGAGGGAAAAGATAAAAAGACAAATGGCGATCCCCGGCGCCACGGCTAAGGCAATAAGGAGCATGTGCTAAAATTAGGGTGTTTTGGGTGTCCGGAAGTAATAGATCGCGCCGTCGTCAAAATGGAGCTCGCCCACGAGCTCTTTGTGTTTCCGGATAAAGGTCACGTCGATCAGATCGGTATTGACGCTATCGTCGAACCAGATGACCGTGAAATGATCCCGGCGCATCATATAATCGATATCTTCCTGGGTCTCGAGATGCGGGATGAGCTCCGCAGACACGTTGGCCAGGAACCACAAACCGTCGGTCGAGCTGCTATAAATGGTCCCCTTTGCCTCCAGTTCGTTCTTATGCGCTTTGACATAGGTCATGGTTGCGGACTTTTGCCAGGTATCTTCCGTATAGCCGGGGATGCCGGCATATTTTATGCCCTCCCAGTTGAACTGGAATGCGGCGCATTCGCCGTACAAAAAGCAGCCGCCGGCCAGGGTCAACGTCGATGCCAACGCTATTTTCCGCGATCGCGAAGATATTCGTTCTGTTCCCGGCAGGATCCAGACGGTGCTGCCCCAGAGCCAGGGAATAAAGAGGGGAGATAGCAGTCGGCTATCCAGCGCCTGGAACCGCGAGACGCTGGCGATATAAAGAATGAATACCGCATAGACGACGAAAAAGCTGATCCCAATGGTATCATAGGAAAAGAAATTTGTTTTTCGGACCAAGCGCCGGATAAAAATGCCTGAAATACCCAATATAAACAGGAGGGCGATCATCGTTGCCCAGCCATATCGTTCGTTGAAAAAAGGAAGCCAGTCGCAGAACACGCTCCCGACATCATGGAGGTTGACCCCCAATGAGCGGATGGCCTTTTCGCGGTAGCCGGTGAAGGTTTCCGTGACTCGAAAGTTCCGGTAAATATTCAGCGCGGGGAGTAGGATCGCCACGGCGCCAAAAAGAAATAGATGCCCGACCTTTCTGAGGCTCCAGCGAAGACGGCCGTCACACAGCATGAGCAATCCGCCCATTCCAATGATGCTGATTCCGGCATACCGGGTGATGCAGCTGAGACCGGCGATCACCGCGATGCCCAGCAGTGCGCGGATGGAATGCGTCTGAAAGTAACGGTAACAACCGATCATGAAAAGCACGGACAAAAGCAGGAAGACGGTCTCGGACCAGATCATGGAATATACTTCCAGCAGGCAGGGGCTGAAAAGGATGAAGATAAGCATCGGCCACTTATACCAGCGCGAGGGACGACTGAACCTGTCCATCATCCACCCGCAAAGCCAGATGAGCAGCCCAAACAACAGGCCGTCGAGCAGGGGACCGAACCACGGAACGGAATGACCGGTCAGGAAGATGAGGCCGCTGAGAAATAGGGGATAGCCGGCGGGAAAGTCCATCATCGGCTGGTTGCTGTAGTCGTTGATCAGGCCATGATCGTGGATATTCTGTGCGGTGCTGAGGTAGACAATGGAATCGGGGGATAGGCCGATCCCGCCGTGCCGGGAAAGAAGTTGGATCATGGCGAAGCCGGCGATCGCGACCAGCAGAGCGTCCCTGTTCCCGGAGAAAAGGATGTCGTTTAGTTTTCGTGCCGTGATCATAAGCGAAAGTAAGAGATTCCCGTACTTAACACCCGTAATCGGTTTTTTTTCATAATTTGATCCTCATGAGGATCGCCCGCCTGCTTTTGTTCGTCGTCTGTCTGTATGGGTCCTTTTGTTCGTCTGCTCAGGTATTTGGCGGTAATCCTCCCTCCCTGAAATGGCTACAAATCAATACGGGGCCGGCGCGGATCATTTTTCCGGTAGGCTTGGATACCGCAGCACAGCAGGTAGCCGCGATCGTGGGTCGTCTCAGCCAGGCAACGCTTCCGACGATCGGTCAAACCCTGCACAAAATAAACATCGTCTTTCAAAACCAGACTACGATTGCCAACGGTTATGTTCAGCTGGCTCCGTTCCGCAGCGAATTCCAGTTGACACCGGAACAAAACAGCTTCGATCTGGGCAGCCTTCCCTGGCAAAAGATGCTTGCGATTCATGAGTACCGGCATGTTCAGCAATTCAACAACTTCAGGGTCGGCGTTTCCGCCGGTCTTTACTATCTCTTTGGCGAAGGCGGACAAGCGCTGGCAAATAGTCTGGCCGTTCCCAACTGGTTCTGGGAAGGGGATGCCGTTTACCAGGAGACCCTCGTCAGCGACCAGGGTAGGGGCCGGCTGCCTTATTTTTTCGACAGCTATCGAGCGCTCTGGGCCGGGGACAGACATTATTCCTGGATGAAGCTGCGCAACGGTTCACTCCGGGACTATGTGCCGGACTGGTATCCGCTCGGCTATATGCTTATCGCGTATGGCCGTCAGACCTACGGCGATGACTTCTGGCGGAAGGTCGGCCATGACGCTGCCGCGTTCAGACCGCTGTTTTATCCCCTTCAGGGGGCGATACGCCGCTATAGCGGCCTTAGTTTCCCCGAGTTCCGCGAGCGGGCGCTGGATCATTTCAACGAGCCTTCGGCGGATAGCAGATCGGCTTTGGCGGATCAGTTCGCTCGCACGCACCGGCATTTTGACGCCGATGAAGAGTTTCCCCAATTCGTCGGGATGGATAGTTTGTTGTATATGCGCAGTACCTACAAACAAATCCCGGCTTTTATGATCCGCGGCCTCCATGATGGCAAGCGATACAAAGTTCGGACCAGGGCTATCTCGCTGGACAATTACTTTTCGTTCAACGGCAGGGTAGTCGTCTATGCGGCCTACGAGACAGATCCGCGGTGGGGCTGGAGGGACTATAGCGTGATCCGGCTCCTGAACCTAAATACCGGAGAAGACCGGAGGCTGACTGCCCGCACCCGGTACTTTTCGCCGGATATCACGCCAGACGGCAATCGGATCGTCACCGTGTTGGAGGCGCCGGATGGGAAGTGTGCGTTGCTGCTGCTGGATGCACACACGGGGGAGGTGGTCCGACAGATCCCCAATCCGGACAGTTTATTCTACACCTATCCGAAGTTCATGAACGGCGGTTCGGCGGTTGTTACGGCCGTACGCAATCCAAAGGGGGAAATGTCGATGGCGCTCGTCGATACCGGGTCGGGTGCAGTCCGCTATCTGTTACCCTTCAGCTATCAGCCGGTCGGGTATCCTTCCGTCCATGGCGATACGATCTGGTTCACCGCTTCCCGAAACGGCCGGGACCGGACCTTCGCATTGGTGGGGGAACAACTCTTTTCCGTCGGCTTGCCGCACGGGGAACCACTGACCGGCCAATATGAGTTTCATGCCGGTCCGGGTGGGAACTATTCCTGGAATGCATTTACGGCGGTGGGGTTTCACGTCGATACGGCTGTCAACAGAAGTCTGCGGCTTGAGCCCCTGGCTAAGTCGGATTGGCGGCAGGCGTTGGCGGTACAGGGGATTCAGTCGCTTAACCGTGGGCCAGCGCATCTGCTGGACAGCATCACCGCCGGCAACTATCCCGAAAAAAAATACCCGGTCGCTTCGCATTTGATCAATGTCCATAGCTGGCGACCGTATATCAACGACCCCGATTACACGTTATCGCTTGCGAGCGAGAACATTCTCAATACGCTGGAATCGGAGGTTTTTGCAACCTATGACCGCGACGAAGGGTACAAGCAGGTAGGGGTGGATGCGACGTATGGCGCGTGGTATCCCTGGGTCGATGCCGGTTGGAACTATACCTTTGGCCGGAATGCGCTGTATGGAACGCAAACCGTGTTCTGGAACGAGCAAAATATCAATGCGGGCTTTAGTGTTCCGCTAAACTGGGTCCGTCATCTCACCTATACCAATCTACAATTCGGATCCGATATCGTCTATAATCAGCGGTATTATACCGGTGTCGATAGTATCCAGGTGAACAGCCAGGGATTTGCCTATATCGATCCATTTGTGAATTTTGTCATTCAGTCGCAACAGGCGCATCAACAGATCAACCCTCGCTGGGCGGCGGTCCTCAACCTTTCCTATAACCGGGCAGTCACGACGTTCCGGGCCAACCAGTTCCTGGCTTCCGGGTTCCTCTATCTGCCGGGGCTTTGGTACACGCACAGCCTGATGATGGCCGCTGCATTCCAGACGCGGGATACGCTGGATAATGCGCGGTTTAGCAATAACTTTCCGTTTTCACGGGGATATACAGCCGAGAATTTTTATCGCATGTGGAGGTGGTCAGCCAATTATCAGCTGCCGCTTTTGTATCCGGATTGGGGAATCGGGAATATCGTGTATTTTACGCGGATGAGGACGAACCTGTATTATGACGACACCCGGGCGGAGGAACCGTTCGGTGGGAGCCTGTATAACTTTAGGTTCCGGTCGTTGGGATCGGAAGTTTATTTTGATACGCAGTGGTGGAATGAGCTGCCGGTAAGTTTTGGGATACGGTACAGCCGGCTGCTCGACCCGGATTTCGAGGGGCGGGGGGCCAATCAATGGGAATTGATTTTGCCGTTGAATATTCTTTCGCAGGGGTATAGTTCCAGACCCGGTGCGGCGCAAATTCCCTAGTGAAAACTAAGTGAAGAATATGGGGGAGATTGTTGCTTCCGATGGAAAAATCAGAGTTCGCAAAATGCGAACTTTTGATCTAGCAAAGCGGAATATCGGGATAATGGATAATCAAGGCCGATCGGTAAGTAATTGATTATAAGCCGATAATGTTGGCAAACACATCCATGGATTGTCCAGCAGCTGACTAAATTCACGTTCGAGTTCGCATTTTGCGAACTTTTTTCGGAAGACAAACACCGGACGCATTGAGGCATCTTCGATCTAAGGTAGGTGGATAAGAAGTTCAATTATTTGATCCCCTCTAAACTCTCCTTTACCACCCGGATCTTATCTTCCGTGTCCGCTTTTTTCTTGCGTTCAAGGTCGACGACTTCGGGTTTGGCATTCTGAACGAAGCGGTCGTTGCCAAGCTTTTTATTGACAGATTCCAGGAAACCCGTTAGATAGATCAGTTCCTTTTGCAGTTCTTCCTGGTGGGTACCGCTATCCAACGCTTGCTCCGTCACAATATAAAATTTGTCCTTACCCGAAACGATCGTAAGGGCGCCGGAGACAGGCTCGCGGGTGAATTCGATGCTTTGTGCATTGATCTGGCGGGCCAATATCGGCTGAAGGAGACGATAGGCGGGTTCAGCAGCTGACTGGATAAAGACTTTAATGGGCTCTTTAGGCTTGAGTTGAGCCTTGACGCGTGCATCGCGGAGGGCGGTGATGGCTTCTTTTAGCAACGCGCCTCGACTGAGAACATCGGATTCCGCGGTCCGCAGTGCGGGGTAGGGGAGAACGCAAAGGTCGTCAGTACGCTTCTCCAAAAGATGATAAATTTCTTCCGTAATAAAAGGCATAAACGGATGCAGGAGCTGGATCAGGTCCCGGAAGAAATCGAGGGTGCTCCGAAAAGTTGCGGTGTCCATCGCCTCACCGAAGGGCGGTTTGATCCATTCCAGGTACCAGGAACAGAAATCGTCCCAGATAAGGGAGTACAATGTTTTGAGCGCTTCGCTTAACTTGAATTCGGTAAAGAGTGTTTCTATTGTGACCCGCGCTTCCCGAATGCGATTGTCCATCCAGGAGACCGCGAAGGACGACGGCTCGGGTATTTCGGTCGTTGACGTAACATCTCCGGTCAGTCGCCCTGCCCACATCTTCACCAGCTTTAGCGCATTCCAAAGCTTATTATTAAAATTCCGCCCCTGCTCCAATGCACCTTCATCGAACAATAGGTCGTTGCCCGCCGGGGAGGAGATCAGGATGCCGAAACGGACGGCATCGGCGCTGTATTTATCGATCAGATCGAGCAGATCGGGTGAGTTGCCGAGGCTTTTGCTCATCTTCCGGCCCTGCTTGTCGCGGACCATACCGGTGAAATAAACATCGCGGAAGGGGATGCGCTTTTCCATCGGCAAGGTGTCGGGGAAATAGTAGGTCCCGGCCATGATCATGCGAGCGACCCAAAAGAAAATGATATCCTGACCGGTGACGAGAACGGAGGTTGGGTAATAGTATCGGATGTCCGGATTCCCGGGGTTGCTGATGCCTTTGAAGACTTCGATCGGCCATAGCCAGGAAGAGAACCAGGTATCAAGGACGTCTTCATCCTGATAGAGATCAGCGGCGGTAAAATTGGGTCGATCAAATTTGTCAAAAGCCTCCTCCCGTGTCGCTGCGACGCGGAAACTCCCATCCGGCGCATACCAGGCCGGGATCTGCTGTCCCCACCAGAGCTGTCGGGAGATACACCAATCCTTGACGTTTTCCAGCCAGTATTTGTAGGTAGCGAGAAATTTTTCTCCGGGGTGGATGCGGATATACCCTTCCGTTACAGCGGCGAGGGCGGGCTCGGCAAGCGCCGCCATTTTAACGAACCATTGCGTGGAGATCCGGGGTTCGACGACGGCGTTGGTCCGCTGTGAGAAGCCCAGGCGGGTTGGGTGGTCTTCTTCCTTTACGAGAAGGCCCCCAGTGCGGAGAGATTCGATCACCTTTTTGCGAGCGGCAAAACGATCCACCCCGACAAAAACTTCCGCTGCAGCGCTCAGTGTCCCATCCGGATTGAGGGTGTCGACGATGGGCAAGGAATGTTTTAGCCCGAGGTTATAATCGTTGAGATCGTGCGCGGGGGTCACCTTGAGCGCGCCCGTTCCGAAAGCCGGGTCTACGTACTCATCGAAGATGATGGGGATTTTCCGATTGATCAGGGGAACGAGCGCAAAGGCGCCGGCCAGGCCCTGATAACGGCTGTCATTTGGGTTAACGCAAATGGCGGTATCACCCATGATCGTCTCCGGACGCTGTGTCGCGATCATGATGTGACGGCCTGTGGGTCTACCGGCGGCATCCGTTAA
The DNA here is from genome assembly GCA_963846405.1 of uncultured Chitinophagaceae bacterium. GTDB lineage: Bacteria > Bacteroidota > Bacteroidia > Chitinophagales > Chitinophagaceae > Puia. The sequence continues at coordinate 601,074 of CAWJVU010000007.1, forward strand.
CGCGTAATTGACATAATACAGCTTGCCCATTTCATCCCGGTATTCCACTTCTTCGTCGCTCAGGGCGGTCTTTGCCTGGGGGTCCCAGTTAATCATCCGGGCGCCGCGATAAATGAGGCCTTTTTCATAAAGATCGATGAAGATACGGATGACCGAATCGTAATAATCGCCGTCCATCGTAAACGATACGCGGTCCCAGTCCACGCTGCAGCCCAGCTTGCGGATCTGGGAATAGATGATGCCGCCATATTTTTCCTTCCATTCATAAGCGTAGGCCATGAATTCCGGCCGGCTGAGCTGGTTCTTTTCGATCCCACGCTCCTTCAGCATGGCGACGACCCTGGCTTCGGTCGCGATGGAGGCGTGGTCACTGCCCGGGACCCAACAAGCGTTGAATCCGTTCATCCTGGCCTTGCGGACAAGGATATCCTGGACGGTCTCGTTCAGGGTATGACCCATGTGAAGGACACCGGTGACGTTCGGCGGGGGGATGACCACGGTAAAAGCCGGTCGTTCGTCGGGGCTGCTGTTGAAATATCTACGCTGGATCCAATGTTCGTACCATTTATCTTCAGTGCCGGACGGGATATAGTTCTTACTCAATTCCATGATCAAAATTCAATTACCATTTACCATTTACGAATTACAAACCGGGCGGAACCCGGTTTGGGGGGCAAAAATAAAAAAATTCCCCGGGACGGGGAATCGCTATCATACGTGATGAATGATTAATTATAAGAAACAGGCGACCAGCTTACGCAAACCAGTACAGCCAGGACAAAAACATAACCAAGCCAATAAATCCAATGGCCAGCAGTGCAGTTTTCGCTGTTTCTCCAATGTGGATGGTAGAAAATAACTTCTTCATAAAAAAGCAAATTTTAGGGTGAAACCAATAGTTGATTAAGATTAAATTCCGGAATACATAGGGGATCGGAAATCAACAATCACGAGTGGTTTCTCAGCGATCTGGGGACGGATTGGGAGGATTAATTCCGGGGTAAAAATAATACAATTTTTCATATTAAGAAAAATGTTTCGCACTGGGCCGGGGAATTAAGCTGGATATCCACGCAATTTGATGATTCAGAGGTTTTTATGGGTTTTTCCATCGGCTTAAAAAACTCCGGCGGCTGCCCGCCGGAGTTTATAAATTTCGAGTCGTCGCAAAGGCTTAAGACATAGTGAACAGATATGCAAACGACAGGATGGCGCAGAAATACAATAATGCCGTTACAATGGTCAGGACTGTGCTTTCTGTAGGGCCGAATGAAGAGTGCATTTTTTCCATGGAGATTGGGATTTAGTGAAAACATTCGTTGCGGGCAATGTTTTTACCCGTGTTTTCGCAGGGAGGGATTGAGGGATAACCGATCTTTGTACCAATGTACGCGATAGTCGATATTGAAACGACCGGCGGTTATGCGGCTAATAACGCCATAACAGAAGTTGCTATTGTGTTACATGATGGGAATCGGGAAGTTAAGCGGTATGAGACGCTGGTCCGGCCAGACCAGCCTATACCCCGTTATATTCAAGCGCTTACGGGTATTACCGATGAAATGGTTTCCGACGCCCCACCTTTCGCAGAAATTGCCCCAATCGTTCATGAATGGCTGAAAGACGCGGTTTTTGTGGCGCACAATGTCAATTTCGACTATTCTTTTGTCAAGCATCAGCTGGAGGCTTGCGGGCTGGCCCTCCAGGCCAAAAAGCTTTGTACGGTTAGACTGAGCCGGAAAGCTGTTCCCCGGGATCCCGAGTTACAGCCTTGGTAATATCTGCCAGCATCTGGGAATTACCATCTCCAACCGGCATCGGGCAGGCGGCGATGCGGATGCGACGGCAACCTTGCTGGAGCGGATCATCCAGGCGGGCGGCCTGGAGCATATCCGGACCATGCTGAAGGGGAAGAACAAAGAACAATATTTACCGGTCAACTTACCGGCCGAACAAATTGAACAGCTCCCGCAGGTCCCCGGGGTTTATTATTTCCATGACCAGAAAGGAAAGGTGATCTATGTCGGCAAGGCCAAGAACCTCCGGCATCGGGTGACCAGTCATTTTTCCAATAATAAGCCCGGCCGGCAAAAGCAGGAATTCATGCGCAATATCTGGTCGGTTTCCTTTGAACAGACGGGTACAGAGCTCATGGCCTTTTTACTGGAATGTATCGAGATCAAGCGTCTGTGGCCGGTGTATAATCGAAGCCTGAAGCGGTTCGAGCCGGCATATGGCCTATATGTCTATGAGGATCGTAAGGGCTATTTGCGGCTTGTGCTGGAGAAGAAAAAGCGGCAAATGGTGCCCGTGTATACGTTCTCGCGGCTGGAGGACGGCCGGCAGCTCTTCAAAGGCTGGTGCGGGAGGCGGAGCTTTGTCCAAAGCTCTGCTTATATCCAGACCGGAGAAGGGCCCTGTGAAGGGCTGCGGCTGCATACTTGTCATGGCGCCTGCGAACAGCAGGAAATACCGGGTTCCTATAACCGCCGGGTAGAGGAGGCGATTGCGGTGTTGCAGCGGGACCTTCCCAGCTTTGCCCTGGTTGACAATGGACGGCATGGCGAGGAGCGGAGCTGCATCCTGATCGAGCAGGGTCGGTTCTACGGAATGGGATACCTGCCCGCGGACGATTCCATCCCGGATGCGGAAACGCTGAAAGATTATCTAACCCGCTATCCCGAGAACGACTATATGCGCAGTCTGGTCTATCAATATGCCGAAAAATGGCCGGCAAAAAAGTCCTATCTTACCGGTCTGATATGAAGACCCCTATCTCGTTTGTTCTGTTCGCTGTCCTATTTTTTTCGCCTGTCATTCTTCACCCACCGATCCGCGGGTTCCCGGTAAAGACACCTTGCTCGTGGATGTATCCCACCCGAAGCTTCCGCCGCCCAAACACAATCCCGGAATTCCGGACACAAGTCAAGAAAGAGCCCGTCGCAGAATACCGTGAAAAGACCGGGCGTCAGGTCGAAGGCGACTTTGACGTAAAGCTCTATCAAACCTCCAAAACAATGGCCTTTCGCGTGGACATCGAATATGAAGGCATGCCGGGTTCGGATACGATCAAGTTGCCCGATTTGGGCACGGAACCGCAACCTGTCCTCCAAAAGGGCGCCGACAAACATTCCTGCGTCATCGGGTTCCTGGACAACGACAGGAACTTCCGGGAGTTCAAGCTGGTCCATGCCAAAGGCGATGAGCTGAAGATCACGACGCTCCGGCATTGGGTCGTCACAGATCATTTCCGGTTGGTGTCTCAATAAGCCCGTCGAGCAGTCGAAGGAATTCAGGGCGCGGGATCATGCGGGCGCCAAGGCTTTCGAGGTGTTCGGTATAAACCTGGCAGTCGATCAATTCAATTCCCTCCCGCTGCAATTGCTGCACATAAAGAATAAAGGCGTATTTGCTGGCGTTGCTCACCGTGCTGAACATACTCTCGCCAAAGAAGACTTTCCCCATCCGGATGCCGTAAAGACCGCCGACAAGGGTTGAATCTTTCCAGACCTCGGCGCTATGGGCGTGCCCGGCCTCGTGCAGCCCAATATACGCTTCGCGTACTTCGTCGGTGATCCACGTGCTTTCCTGCCCACGACGGGCGATTGTCTTGCACCGGCCGATCACTTGGCGGAAATCGGTGTCGATCCGGAACTCAAAGGCATTGTGGCGGATAAGCTGACGCATGCTCTTGCTTTCCTTCAATTCAGCAGGGAACAGGACGAAACGCGGGTCGGGACACCACCAGAGGATATGCTGGCCTTCGTACCATGGAAAGATTCCCTGGCGGTAGCCCAGCAACAGTCTTTCCGGTGAAAGATCGCCGCCGACGGCCAGGAGACCGTCCGGTTCGGCCAATTCCTGCGGCGGGAAGATTAATTCACTATCTAAAATGAAAAGCGACATTGATTATGATCCGGCGGCAATTTCAACCGTTGCCCCAATCCCGCGCTCGGTGATCGCATCGCACTGCGGTTTGAGGTCATCGTAAGAACCGTGTTTCACCGCATATTTTCCCTTTGTATGGATCAGCATGGCGCATTGTTCAGCCTGTTCCTGGGAATGGCCGCAGACTTCGATCAACGTCTGGATTACCCATTCAAACGTGTTGACCTCATCGTTCCAGACAATCAGGCTAAAAGGAAAGTCATAAGCTTCTTCTGTGCCGACATCCGTAAGGGTCTCTTCATGGGTAGATGTTCCAGGTCGATTCAAAAGCCAGGGTTGGGTATACATACGTCACAAAAATACGCAATTCGGCTACCTGTACAAGTGCAGGGCGGTTTTTGCCGGATAAGGTGATCTTGGTTAAATTTGAAGTATTATGACCCCGGAACGAGAGACACGAATACGAACCGTCCTGGATAAGCGGCAGGAAAATTTGGTGATTGTGCTGGAAAATGTTTTTGATCCGCACAATATTTCCGCGGTGATGCGAACTTGCGACGCGGTTGGTGTACAGGATGTCTATGTTTTGAATAGCCGAATACCCCCCCACAAGAAATGGGGGGCTAAAAGCAGCAGCAGTGCGGCAGACTGGCTGACGGTGCGGCAGTATGACAATGCAGAGGAATGTTTTGCGGCCGTAAGAGGTCAGGTCGACCGCATTTATACGACACATCTGACGGGTGACGCGGTATCGTTGTACGAAATGAACCTGACGGGGCGCGTCGCGCTCGTCTTCGGGAACGAGCACTCGGGGGTCACCGATGAAATCCGGGCGCATTCGGACGGGAATTTCCTGATCCCGCAGGTAGGGATCATCCGGTCGCTGAATATTTCGGTCGCCTGTGCAGTCACGCTATACGAAGCATTTCGGCAAAAGAGCGCGGCGGGGCAGTATGACGGGCAAGGATTGTCATCGGTTCGATATCAGGAACTGCTGTCTGACTGGAGCAGGGGGCAGCTATAAAGGACAGACATATGCGTAGACTAATCACTATTGTGTTACTTGGCTGGTACCGTGGCGCACGCGCAGGCCAACGGTGCAAAAAATTAAAATCACGGACCTTCAGGATTATATTGCCCATAGCGATCATCCGCTGATCGTCAATTTCTGGGCCACCTTTTGCGTCCCGTGTAATAAAGAGATCCCTTATTTCCAAAACACGGTAGCCCGTTTTAAAGATCAGGGCGTGGAATTGATCCTGGTCAGTCTCGACTTGCCGGACTATTATCCCGGTAAAATTTCAGACTTCGCCCGCAAACAAGGGTATACCGCAAAGATCCTTTGGCTGAGCGAGACCGATGCCGACTATTTCTGTCCGAAGGTTGATCCGCATTGGTCGGGCGGGATTCCGTCGTCTTTATTTGTCGACAATAAAACACATTATCGCCGTTTTTTTGACCGGCAGCTCACCGAGCCACAAGTGGACCTGGAGATCAAAAAGATGGTGGCGCCCGGCGGCCAATGATCCGTGGGCGGGGGACGGTCAGTTGATCGAGCAGCCCACCGAGCGGGTCTCTTTTACCGTAACGGGTTTACCTTCGATCATTTCATCGATCGCCGCCTGGAGGTGGTGGCGTTTGACCGACTGACGGATCCCCGGGACTGTCGTCAATGGCGCCGTGGTAGACGAGGATCCCATTCTTATCGAACAGATAGCATTCCGGCGTTCGGCTCGCGCCAAAGGCCCTGGCGAGTACCGCATTGTTGTCCAGCGCATAGTACCACTGATAGTTCTGGGCTTTTGCGTAGGACTGCATTTCGGCAAAAGAATTGTCCCCGTCACGGGAACCCTCATTCGAATTGAGGAGGATTACCCCGATCCGGTGCTGGCCGGCATAGGCGCAGACGCCGTTGGTCCGACCCTGGTTGCGGATCACATAGGGACAGGTATTGCAGGAAAACATAACGAGGAGCCCGTTCGTCCCTTTGGCTTGCTGAAGGCTCGAGGCTTTGCCGGAGACATCTTTTACCGTAATGTCGGATTTTGGTATGGATGAGCCCAGCGGAAGGCCCGAAAGAGGTTTTGCGTGTGGCAGCAACAGCAGGCCGGCTATAAGCAACGACTTCATATTCCAAGGTTTTAAGAAGTAAAGTTCCGAATAAATTCAATTCTTCCGTTCCCCCGCCATGATTCTCAAATGATAAATACACACATTCAATTCATAACCAATCAATAGTACGAGTGAATTAAAATAAACCAAAAGCATGAGTATCATGACGGTGCCGATCGATCCGTAGACTTTGTTATAATTCCCGAAATGGTTGACCCAGGAAGAGAAAGCAAGCGTGGTCAGAATGGTCAACGCGGTGGCGATAAAGGTGCCCGGGGAGAAGAGTTTCCAGCGTTTCTTTACTGCCGGGCCATATTTATAGATACAGGCGATGGCGATATAAAACAGAGGAATGATGACGACCCAGCGGAAGGTCCGGAAGAGCAGATGGGCGTTGTGGCCGCTGATGTGGAACTCGCGGAGCCACGTCCGGAGCAGCTCCGCCTGCGTGCCAAGGATGATCACGGAGCCGATAACCATGAAAAGCACAAGGGTAGTGAGTTTGATGGCCATCCAGCGGGCGGCGAACGGGTTCCTCCGGGTGTTATAGACAAGGGATTTGTTAAACGAACGCATAATGCCCATCATCGCATTGGAAGAGTAGAAGAGCGCGAGGACGAAGCCAAAGGACAACAGTCCGGCGCGGGGCTTGGCCAGGAAATCTTCGAGGAACTGGCTTACCAGCACATACGTATTCGGAGTGGGCGTGATATCTTTTGCGATCTGGAGCAATTGCTGCAGGATCTTTTTATGGACGGGCAAATAAGGGATAAGCGTGCAAATGAAGATCGTGGCGGCTGGAATGGCGATCAGGAAGCTAAAGGCGATGGCCCGGGCCCTGTCGATCAGCCCCACTTTCCTGACCTGGCTCACGAAGAAGGAAATGGTCTCATGGAGGGAGATGCCATCGAATCCCGGCAGGGATATTTTCCGGGTTCGGGTCTCGAGGAACCGAAAAGCGCCGCTGTTATAGATTTTTCGTTCGAGTTTGATCATACATGATCTTATCTAAGGTTATTGGGGTTATTTCTTCAGGCTGTCCATGTGCGCGCGGATCGCCATCTGACGGTCGAGCCAATCCTGGTAAGCTTTTGCGTTTTGAAGATGCTCTTTATAGGTTGACGCAAAATTCGAATAGCCGCTGTTGTCGGGCTTGGCGACAAAATAAAGGTATTCGGTCGCAGGCGCGTTCAGCACGGCCTCCAGCGTCTGCGCGGAGGGAGTACAGATCGGCCCCGGGGGTAAGCCTTCGTGGATATACGTGTTGTACGGAGATTCGATCTTCAGGTCTTTATCGTAGATCCGTTTCAGCTCAAAATCGCGCATGGCGTATTTGATGGTGGGGTCGGCGCCCAGTTTGACGCCTTTGGCCATCCGGTTTAGGTAGACGCTGGCGATTTTGCCTTTGTCCGATTGGGCATTGGTCTCTTCTTCGACAATGGAGGCGAGGATGGTAGCGGTGGTGGGCGTAAGGCCTTTAGCCGCTGCCTGCCGGACCCGTTCGGGCGTCCACCAGGTTTTGTAGCCGGCGTACATCTTTCGGAAGATGGCGGAAGGGGAGGTATTCCAGAAATAGCTGTATGTATTGGGCAGGACGATCGTCAGGAAGGTATTGCTGTCTACCCCGTAAGGCCTAAGCGAATCGCGATCGTGGATGAAAGCGGCGATCCCATCCGAGTCGCACTCGAATTTCTTGCCTACGGCTCCCGCCAGTCCTTCCAGGGTTCGGAATTTCAGGATGACCAGGTGAACCGGCGTCTGGCGGCCGTTGTGGAGCATACGCAGGATGCTGAGGACGCTCATGTCTTTTTTGACCTCATATTTGCCGGCTTTGAGACCCGCGGGGTAGTCCATTCTGGCGGCTACCCAGTCAAAAAAAGCCGGGCTTTTGATGACGGTGTCTCGCTGCAGAACGTTCCGCAACTGATCGTAGGTCATTCCGGTGCGGACATATAGCGCGTAGCTGTCACCACTGAAAGCGGTACCGGGACCGAGGATACGCCAGCCGGTAAAAGCGAGCGCCAGCAGGCATATGACGAGGACCAACAGAATGAATCTCTTCATAGGTATTTCGATTGTTGGACTAAAATAAAAAAAAGCAGCCATCTCCGGAAACAAATGGCTGCTTAAATAATATTGTGTAACGGCTTACCTGCCGGGAGGGAGGGCGCTTCCACCCGCGGGTGTCTGCTGTTGCGTGGCCGTGGGGACCACCTTTTCGACACCGCGGGTACTGCTGCCGGATACCGTCTTGCCGATGAAGACTGTCGAAAAAAGACAAAGCAGGCCTACGACTACCGCCATTACCCAGGTGCCTTTTTCAAGCGCATCGGTTGTCTGTTTGACGCCCATCAGTTGGTTGCTGAAACCGCCGACATTGCTGGCAAGACCACCGCCTTTAGGGTTCTGGATCAGAATAATCCCTCCGAGAATCACACTGGCAAGTACAATCAGGATCACGAAAAAGACCATGTCAATGAATATTTAATTGTTCGATTTTGGTTGCAAAATACGCGCTTTTATCGGGATTGAGCAAACTTAATTTCTCATATACAACCCGCGCCCGCTCCGGCATCCCTTGCTTGGCGAGGACTTCGGCCATCGTCTCGGTGACGGGTTCCTTGCCTTCGATGGAGTGGGCGGCGAAGTTCTGAATCGCCTGTTCGGCTACCCGGTCAGGAACGATCTCGCGATCCCTTTGGGGAAGGCGCCGCATCGTACGCAGCCACTCCGTGAAGCTCTTCAGCTGACGGCCAAGCGGGTCGGTGGGATTCTCCTCCAGCGTCAGGCGGATGCCCTGGGAGGCAAAATAGTCAATCGTATGCAGCGGTTCAAAAAGCGGGGTTGATTCGGCGACGACAGCGGCGGGTTCGGCGGCATGCGCGACCGGCGCTGATTCGGTGCAGGTCAGCTCGGCTGCAGTCGTTGATTCGACATCAGCGGGCTCGGGGACCGGCGTGGGTTGCTCCGGATCGTCTAGGACAAATGGTAGTTCTTCGTCGCGTATGGGTAATTCAGCCAGACCATTTTGCGATTGAAAATCCTCGTTGATCTTTATGATGGATTCCCGCAGGGCTTTAGCCTTCTCGATGCTTTCCAGCAGCAATTCGGCGGCGGCGGCGGGAACCTCGGGGTCGGCCTGAAGGGCGGTCGTTTCGGCAGGGACCTCCGGGCTTTCCATCGCGGGCCAGGGTTGATCCGTCTCGTCGAGGACAAATGGCGGCTCTTCATCGTGGACCTTTTCCTCCAGACGCACATGCTCTTCCAGTTCGACATGCTCTTCAGGATGGACATACTCTTCAGGATCGACATGCTCTTCCAGGTTGGCTCGCTCTTGCGGACGTGCCGGCAAGGTTTCCCGGTGATCCCGTTCCGCGTTCTCCAGCATCCATTGCAGCCAAAACGGATTGGAAAAATACAAGCTGGTCTTCCGAGCTGCCGTCAGGAAATCTTCGGCATTTTCGGCCCGGAGTTTCCTGGACAGCAGATAATGCCCAAACCCGAAACAGGGATATTCCTCCACGAATTTCTCCAACTGTTCCCGGGAGACGCCTTCCAGAGTCGAGACCTGAAAGAGGTGCTGGATGGCAGGCTGCATGGATTGATTCATGTTTATCCTTTCTACCAGTTGGAAAATAGCTTGTTAAAAATTTCGTCCGTCAGATTACTGGTAATGGTCGGCAACAGTTGTGCCTCGGCATCGGTAATTGACTGGTGATGGCGGCAAAATCGAAGTTCCTTGACACATCCGCCTCGAAATTGGCCGGAGGTACTTTTTTACCGGTCGGGATCAAGATTATTCTTAAAGACAATATGCACGGTGACGGTCAGCCGGTTGCTGGAGGCCTGCTGGTTGGAGATGCCCGGACGTGCTATAGCTGTAATCCGGAGACCCAGGCCGTCACGTCATAGTCGGCATCGGAAGTCTGCGATCTGCGCGAGCCGGGAAGCCTGGTTGTTGATCTTCTGCCGCAAGGCATCGTTGAGTGCCGGCGCCAGCGCGGGGTTGACCAGCCGGGCACGGTTCTCGATATAGGCCAAATGGATGCTCTTCACCTCGGGCGGGATCGACGTATCCTTAAAGGAATAGATCTTGCAGGCAGCCAGTCCGAGGACAAAGGCCAAGGCCAAGTATTCCGGTTGTTTTATTCATTGATATCGTATTCCTTTAGTTTCCGATACAAGGTCCGTTCGCTGATACCGAGGTCGGAAGCGGCATCCTTGCGTTTGCCCTTGTGTTTTTTCAGGGCTTTTACGATCAGTTCCTTTTCCTTATCCATAATATTCAGCGATTCTTCCACTTCCTCGTGATGATGGATATCCTCATGACCGTTCGTAGTTGTGGATCACCATCGGCTGTCCGGCGCTGAGGCCGGCGCAGGGTAGATCTCCGCGGGTTTCAGCTCTTTCAGGTCGTTGAGATAGGCCGAATGCTGGGTCGAGGCCAGGGCCGGATTCTGAACGATCTCGCGGAACATCTTTTTCAGCTCGGTCACATCCTTCTTCATATCGAAGAAGAGCGTAGTACAGGATCTCCCGTTCGTTGTTGAACTCATGGCTGCCATTAGCGGATGACCCGTTGGAAGGCAGAACCATCGGCAGCCGGTTCCCTGCCGCTGTTCGGGGATAAAACGTCTCAGCGCTTCGGCAGAAATGTGCTTGTCTTCCGACAAGAACGGAGATCTGTTCTGCAATATTTTTCAATTCCCGGACATTACCCGGCCAGGGATAATTAATTAACCAATTTTTGGCATCTTCGTCGAGCTGAACCGGGGCCGTCTTATAGCGCTCGGCAAAGTCGACCGCAAATTTGCGAAACAGCAAAGGAATATCTTCCTTCCTGTCCCGCAATGCAGGAACACGGATCGGCACGGTACTAAGCCGGTAATAGAGGTCTTCCCGGAATTTGCCTCTTTCCGTCAATTCCAGCAGGTCCTTATTGGTGGCGGCGATGACCCGGACATCGGTCTTCTGTACTTTGGAAGAGCCCACCCGGATGAATTCCCGGCCTCCAGCACCCGCAGCAGACGGGCCTGGGTACCCAGCGGCAGTTCACCGACCTCATCGAGGAAAATGGTTCCGCCGTTGACGGTTTCAAAATATCCTTTCCGGGAGTCGACCGCGCCGGTAAAGGAGCCCTTCTCATGCCCGAACAGTTCCGAATCGATCGTCCCTTCCGGGTATGGCGCCGCAGTTGACGGCGATAAATGGATTATGTTTACGGCCCGATAAGGCGTGAATGGTCACTGGAGAACGCTTCCTTCCCCACCCCGCTTTCCCCGGAGATCAGCACCGTCAGATCCGTCCCCGCCACCTGTGCCGCTACCTGTAAAGCAAAGTTCAGCGCCGGCGAATTGCCGATGATGCCGAACCGGTTCTTGATTGATTGAATTTCCATACGATTATTCGATTATTTTTCCGATCAGGGTCGCCCCGGTGCAATCGTTCACTTTTACCTGTACATAATCCCCTTTTCGGTACGGATAGCCGGCTTTCGGAAAGACGACCACCTTATTTTGACTGTTCCGGCCGCGCCAGTCATCCGCGCTTTTTTTGGAATCGCCTTCGATCAATACCTCAAAGGTCTTGCCGAGGTCTTCCCGGTTCTTCTCGCAGCGAAAGGCGGTTTTGCAGCCTGACGATCTCGTCAAGCCTCCGCTTTTTGACCTCTTCCGGTACATCGTCTTTATAGCGGCGTGCGGCAAGCGTGCCGGGCCGCTCGCTATAGAAAAACATATAGCTCATGTCGTAGCGCGCATATTCCATCAGACTCAGGCTCTCCCGGTGATCTTCTTCCGTCTCCGTGCAGAAACCCGCGATGATGTCGGTACTTAGCCCGCAATCCGGCAGGATGGCCAGAGATGCGGTCGATCTTCGCCAGGTACCATTCGCGGGTATAGGTCCGGTTCATCAGTTGCAGGATCCGGGTGCTTCCGCTCTGCACCGGCAGATGGATGTACTTACAAATATTGCCGTACCGGGCCATCGTATACAATACTTCATCCGTGATATCCTTGGGGTGAGACGTGGAGAACCGGACACGAAGGGAAGGGTCGACCAGTGCCACTTTCTCCAGAAGTCCGGCAAAGGTCACTGTCGTATCCGACGCTTCGTCTATCCAATAATAGCTGTCGACATTCTGACCGAGTAGGGTTACCTCTTTATACCCCTTGTTAAAAAGCTCCCGGCATTCCCGGACGATGCTTGCGGCGTCGCGGCTGCGTTCCCGGCCGCGGGTAAAAGGGACGACACAGAAGGAGCACATATTATTACAGCCCCGCATAATGCTGACGAAGGCGGTGACTCCATTGCTGTCGAGCCGGACCGGAGAGATATCCGCATAGGTCTCGTCGCGGCTAAGCAGCACGTTGACGGCTTTTTGCCCCGTTTCGGCCTCGCCAATCAGACCGGGCAGCGTCCGGTAGGCATCGGGACCGACCACCATATCTACCAACTGTTCTTCTTCCAGGAATTTACCTTTCAGCCGTTCCGCCATACAGCCCAGAACCCCGATCAGCATCCCCGGCCGGTTTTCCTTTACCTGCCGGAATAGCTGGAGCCGGTTCCGGACGGTCTGTTCCGCCTTTTCGCGGATGCTGCAGGTATTCAGCAGCACCAGGTCCGCCTCCTGATAGTTACCGGTAGCGCCAAATCCGTTCTCATTCAGGATGGAGGCCACGATCTCGCTGTCCGAGAAGTTCATCTGGCAACCATAACTCTCGATATAGAATTTCTTCTGTGTTTCCATTCAGACGGCAAAGATAAGCAGAAAAAGAATTGGATGTGACAAGTTGGCAGCTAATCAATGACGATCGATCGCAAGGCCGCTCGTCCATTGAGCACCGGGAAATACATCATCTCCGCCCGTGCCGGGTTGAGGCGGTAGACACCGGTATACCGGGGAAGAAGAGAAACCTGGAATTGATATTCACCCTTCGGGAGAAAGCCGCAAAAGATGCTCAATTTGTTTTTAAAATACTCTCGGTGTACCTCATGATTGCCATAGGATTGAGTTTTGTTGAAATAGGTACAACCGGCAGGTATCGGCGCTTCGATCAGGACATAGTCGGCATCGCCTTTTGCAACGACATCCACCTGAAGCGTGACCGGCTCGCCGGCGGTCAGGCGGGACACGGATTGGCCGTGGGAGATGAACGAGGTGCTTACCGTAAATGTTCCGTTCACCTTGACCGGATCGCGGTTCCAATATCGCTGCCAGGCGGTAAAATAAACCGGCAGGGTTCCCTGCTTATGGACTTCGAGGAGGGTGCTCGCCGGGCATTGTGCTTCAAAGGGAAAGTTCGTCACGGTTGCCGGCAGCGTGGCGGGTGGGCTTCCGAAGCCTTTCAGGCGCAGCGTGGGCGGCGTCAGCGGAACGCTGGTCTTTACCAGGTCCGGCAGCAGCGTCCGCAGGATCAGGCTGGATTCATAGGTATTCCGCCAATGGCCGGGGCCACGCCGCTCAAGGAAATAGTTCCGGATGGACCGCAAAAGCGTGTCATAGCCGCCGGCCTGGCGAAGAAGCCGATACATCAGGAGCGTGCGCTGGATCGGGTTATCCCAAAGCCCCCCTTTGTCCTCACCCCAATAGCAGCTGCCTAAGGCGGTATAGCTCCGCTTGGTCAATATAGTGTCCAGCCGGATATCCATGCCGGCGGCCTGGCGGATCTCCATTAGCCGAAGGGTTTCATACAAATCGCCGCGATCGAGCCCGCTGTCGGCGTCGGTGATGTATCGGCGGTAGTCGACCTTAGCCTCCATTTCCTGGAGCAGCCGAAGGAAAAAAAGGCGATCGGATTCGTCGATTTTGTTTTCCAGCCGATAGACGAGGTATCCGATCACCGGCGTTTTATCCAACCTCGTCGGGTATCCGTCTTTCTCCGCTGCGAGCAGCGCTTCGGTTACGTGGAGCGTGATCCAGGCGGAAGGATCGTTGTCCGGCCACCAGCCCCAAAGACCTTGTCCGCGGGCCTTCATCAATCGTTGGATCAGGTCGCCGATCTCGTCTTCTTCTTTGAACGGTTCGTGCAAAAGGGCGAGGATGCGCTTTTTTTCCAACAGGGCCTCCAGTTTGGAAGCCAGTTGTTCATTGCAGAGGTATTCGTAGTGCCGGAGATGCTCGATCTCGTCCAGGAAGACCGGCAGGATGGAAGCGGAGGCGTACAGATGGACGGGACCCCGGGTGCTGTCGAAATGGAGCCGGATTGACGTATCGCCTTCGAGTACGGCAAAGTTCCCGATGGTCTCGTTCGTTCCGGCAGGATAGATCGGAACGGTCCGTTCTTCGCCATCGAAGTAGCCGTTTCGTTCCCGGAGGGTATAACGCAGGCGCAGGCTATCGGGGCGGGATGGATGGATCAGGAACGTGTCTAGATGCGCGGTCCGCAGGCGATATTCTCCGGTCGCCACGTCAACACTGTCGACGTTGAAGGTGCGCGTTACTACGACCGTATCGGGCATGTAGTTGAGGATCTTCCCAATGACCCGCACGGAATCCCCCTCCACAAGAAAAGCGGGAACGCTCAGTGCGGCGCTTACGCTCTTGAAGGAACGGATATTTCCTTCCGCAAGGCCGATTTGCCGGTGATCCGTGGCCGCAATGACAAAGGTCTGCCAGTTGGTAATATCATCGGGAAAAACCACCGGGAATGAGACGGTGCCGTCCTTATCCGTGCGTAATGTAGTTTGCCACCAGGCATCGTCGCGAAAGTTATGGCGGAGCGAATTGCCGGGTCCTGCACCCGGTAACAGCTGTCCGTTTGCCGCTTTTTTGGTCGTGATAAGTATGGCGCCGCCGGCGGCGTTGGAGCCATAGATGGCCATCGCGTCTTTGGAAGTAAGGACGGTTGTCGATTCGATTGATTTCGGATCGAGGTCCGTGATCTTTCCGGTGAACGGAAGGCCATCCACTATGATTAGAGGCTGCGCTTCCGAAATGCTTCCGGTTCCTCTAATTTGAATACCGAACGCGTTCCCCACTAAACCGTCTTCCTTGATTGAGGCATCAGCGCCGGTGAGGTCTTTTCTCCGCTGTGCGCTATAGCCGATCACCACCACTTCGTTAAGCGCCGAGCTGCTGGCATGCAGACGAATCTCGTAGACATAGGGCGCCTTCAGTGCGAGTTTCTGCATGCTAAAACCGACTGCGGAAACGACCAGTGTGCCGACGTCTGTGGTGTACAGTTGGAAATCGCCCCGGGTATCGGTATTGGTGCCGTATTTTGTTCCTCTGAGGGCGACAGTCGCAAACGGCACAGGTACCCCATTCTCATCCAGCACGCGGCCGCGGACGAGGCGGCGAAAAGAAGCGGGGCTCAGATATCGCTCATTAAAGGTAGACTGCAGGGGTTCGAGCTCCGGGCTGCCGCCATAGGTCCGATGGCTTTCCTGTTCGGTCAATTGAAAGGCGATCCGGATGCTGAAAGAATCGGCATCGTGGATGTTGGTGGAGGGGATTCGAAAATAATTCAGCCCATCCGGTTTGATATCGATGCTGTCCAAGGACAAATAACGCCGTCCTCTGAGCAGCAGGAAAAGACGATACCGGCCGGGTTGCACGGAACCGAGGTCGCGGGTATGGCCCGCATAGACGCGCATATAGTCGGGGTCGTCGTAGCGAAAGAGGAAGACCTTTTTTACGAAAAGTGGGGAGGTGATGGCTGGGTATGCGGGGTCACCCAGGTAGAATTCCAACTGGCCGTTTCCCGCCGCCGGCACTTTGGCGTTGACCACAAAATCCATGGTATGGCTACGGACATCCAGGTAATCCCGCCAGAGGCTGTCGGCGATGGGGGAGGTCATGGCGCGGTCCATTAGCCGGTTCATATCCGGAGCGCCGTTATCGAGGCGGCCCCGAAAAATATAGGACATGGACACTTCCTTTTCTTTGATGAGACCGGAGGTGATGGTGAAGCGATTGCTACCCTCTGGCTCAAAGGGCTGCCGAAACCCATCTTCTTCGCGGAGCATGCTGGTCAAGCCGGAAAAGGGACCTGCGAGAAAGGTTCCACCGGGTACATGGCTCTGTCTTGTGTTGAGCAGGTAGTTCCGGTCTCCGCCCTGGCTAAGGAGGACGTATTTGTAATCAAAATTGTTTTGTAGCCAGATGAGCGAGCGCCGGAGGACTTCCTGTTCGTTTGGGGTCAGCGCGTCTGGCATGGCGTTGACATGGATGGAATGATTGGCGGTGTCATCGTTGATGCCGAGGAATGTTTTGGCGCCGTGGGTAATCCGGATGCTGTCGAGTCGGATCTCTCTGTTAGCGGTTCGGAGGCGGAGGGAATGAAGGCCGGAATCCAACATAAAACTATAAGCCGGGTATTCGTCGGTTTGGCTAAAAAAGACCGGCCGTTCGTCGATGTATAGCAAATGGATGGTCTCCGGCTGCCCTTTCCGGCTGACAAAGGGAGCGATCTGGGTCAGGTTGTCGGGTGTCTTTTCCCGGTTTATATAGAGACTATCCGGATTCAGGAATTTGTAAAATTCGATCCGGTCAAGCCCCAGCGGCAAGCCCCATCGATGCCAATCCAGATCGACATCGTCCACCGGTTTATCCTGTTCCGGCAACGAATAGTTGTAGCGGATCGGGGTCCGATACTGCCTGCCCAGATAGGGAATGCCACCGGGGATGGTGGAAGTATTGAATTTCGTAGTATAGGACCAGGCGGTGAGGTCGGCGTCGGGCACGGGTCGGCCACGGCTATCTTTCACGTCGATGGCGATCGTTGTCTTCTCGCCGGGATAGACAAAGGCAGGTTGATGGACTTCTACCTGCAGCAGGTGTTCGCGAAAGGGAAGGGGGTAGTCATTTTTTTGGATCCGGCCGGCCCAGCGGTATTGCAGCGTAATGGAATAGGGAGCAGGAGTAACTGCTTTGGCTTGATAGAAAAGGCTGTCGCCATAGCCCTGGAGCAGGATACGACGGCCGGCATGGACAGTATACCAGAAAGACAAGTGTTGCGAATTGAGGACCTGGATGGCAACGGAGTCGTGCGTGCGCCCGGACGCAAGGGAAACCGTGGGATGAAAGTCCTGGCAGGTCCAGCTTTGGGTTATGCTGTCATTGCCGGTAGGAACCGATACCCTGTACTCGCCGGCATATGGGCTGGTGCGGAGGGTGGCAGGCAACGAGAGGGGCGTCCGGGTCACCAGCTCACCTTTGCCGTCGAAAGCGCTGACGGTCGCCTGCATCGGCCGCGAGCGGCCATTTTCGCGATAGTCGATCCGGATGCTGTCGTCCTGCGGCTGGATAAAGAGGCGACCGGTATCGTCGCGGTATTCCTGCTCGAAATCCTTTTCCTGAAATTGGTTGTCGCTGTTTAGCAGGTCGACATGGATCCGGTATTGGAAAGAGGCAGGTGGAAAGATGGAATCCGGCAGGATGATGCGAGTCTCGCCGACCGGATCCAGTGGCTGGTTAACTGTCCAGAGGGTATCGGGGATAAAGACAGTGGGCCGGTGAAAGTCGGAGGTAAAGCCTGAGCTGCCCGCCCAGATCCGCACGCGGCCATCCGGAACCGGCAGGTCGTTCTCATCCGTGGCCTTTATAAAAAGCGAAACAGGATCGCCGGGACTGTTGACGGGTTTGTCAACCCGGGCTCGCAGCTGGAGGGAGGTAAGGGTGTAATCTTCGTAGCGGAAACTGCCGACCGCCAATTGTTTGTCGTGCGCATTCTCCAGGACGATCCGATAATTCTCATCGAGAAACACGCCGAGGCTGTCCGTCAGAACAAACTCAAAATTGTACCCACCCGGCCGGTAAGGGGTGACGCGCCCGATGACCGTATCCGGGTCGCTACGATAGTCGTCCCGCAACCGCACTTTTAGGGGCTGCTGTACGGGCCGTCCGGTCGACGTCATGATAAAGGCCTTGAACCGGACGGTATCGCCCGGTTTATATTTTGGCCTGGAGAAGACCAGGTAAGCGTAATGAGGTCGGGGCGCGAACCTTCGCCCGATGCGATACCGGATGATCCGGGCGTAGTCCAATGGGACCTGCCAAGGCTGCCGCTGCCGCCGGTAATGGTATCCGTTGTTGAGCCTGACCGAAAAATAATACAAGGCGCCGGCATGCCGGATGGTAACAACGCGGGTATTTTTGAAAGCGCCCAGCGGATAGCAATTGGAGGTCGCGTTATAGCTTATTTGGCGATGACGAAGCGTGACGATGGCGTCGGTAATGAGCTGACCATCGGGTGTATGCAGGGTGAGCGCGGCCTCCTTCCCGCTGCTGAGCAGGTCGTAACGGAGCGGACCGACCGTCTTCAGCGTAGCGTGCAGCTGAGCGCCGGCGGCGAAAACGAAGAGATAATCGGCGGGCGGTAAACGGAGGTCCTCCGGTTTGAAAAGGTCGGTCAAAAAAGAGTCGACGGGGTGGTGGATCATCTTATCCCAGCCGTCCATGTCGGTGCGGAGGAGCGCCAGTGCCGCTTCGGGCCCGACGCGATAGACGTAGGTATAAAGGCTCGACTGACGGCTGGTGGAAAGGTCGTTTTGTGCATGGGTTGCCAGGGCGGCTAACAGGAGCGTCAGCACGAGCAGTCGGGTTCTCATGTGCGTTAGTTTAATACAGGATGCGAGACGGGAGGGAATTACACAGAAAAGGGTTTCGGTGATGACCAAAACCCTTGTTTATTTGGAGCGGAAGACGAGGTTCGAACCCGCGACCTACAGCTTGGGAAGATATTTGCGGCGCTTTTCTAACAAAGTTTGGAACAGCAAACTTTTCATGAGAAAATGTCTGGAATAGCGTACATTTTATTGATATACAGGTTGCTGCATTTGCCTTGTAGGTGTAATAGATGTTCGGAATAGCGGACATGACGACACAATAATTGGTTGGGGAAGGCTGTTTTAATCACGGTTTGTATGCAAAATGTATGTACAGATGGCAAAATTAACCCGACCCTTAACCGCAATCGTTCACGACCTTCGCCGAGCAAAGGCAGGCAAGGCTTATCCTGTAAAGCTCAGAATCACTTACCAAAGAGAGCAACGCTACTACTCAACGGGCGTTAACCTGACTGAGGAGGACTACCAACGTATGAACGGTCAAAGACCTCGCGCCACCTTTGCAGAGCACAAGCGAAGAACTGATAACTTAAAATACCGGGCTGATGACCTCATAAAGGACATGGCGAGCTTCAATTTCCGGGACTTTGATGCGATGTTCCTTGATGCGAAACCGGGAACAACAGACCTAGAAATTATCATCAATGCCTACATTGACGTATTGACCGCGAATGATAAGGTAGGGACCGCCGCGCTTTACAAGAACACCATTCAGTCGTTAATCAAGTACAGGCCGAGTTGCAGGATAACCGATATTACGAAGGAGTGGCTTAAAGGTTACGAGGCATGGATGTTGACGCCAGCTAACCACCCCGACAAAAAGGAAAGGAGTACCACCATTATAAGCATGTATGTTCGGAATTTGCGGCATATTCTTAACGAAGCAATTGATAACAAGCTACTTAGAAAGGAAGACTACCCGTTTGGAAAGAAAGGGTATGCCATACCGGAAGGGAATAACGAAAAGCTGGCGCTGCCAAAGGAAGACATTTTGAAGATTTTCGAGTATAAACCTCCAGCTACGAGTGGAAAAGAAAATCAATATCAACGCGCGTATCGACGGGGTATGTGGGACGCTCGGGCGTACTTCTGCTTCTCCTACTTGGCCAATGGGATGAACTTTAAGGATATGGCGATACTGAGAAACAGCAACATATCCGGCGATCAAATCATCTACTACAGGGCAAAGACGACAAGCCGCCGGAAGAAGCCCCAGACCGATCAGGGTCCAGCTAACTGAGCAATTAAAACACAAGTAATTGAGGCGCTCAATGAGGACAATGACGGACGACCTGATTCCTATGTCTTCAAGGTTCTGAAGCCGGGATTAACTACCAGAGCGGCAAATGACGGCAATGCCGAGGGTTCATTAAGAAAAACGAACAAGTATTTGGGCCTGATAGCGGGTGAGGTAGGGATTGAAAGGTTTACGACTTACGCTGCACGGCATTCCTTCGCCACCATCCTCTGGAATAAGTGGCGCTAGCCACTGAATATATTCAGGAGGCATTGGGTCATGAGGAGGTATCGACAACCCAAAATTATCTGGCAGGATTCCCGGCAGAGGTAGGAGGAAAAAATGGGCCGAAGCATTGTTGTGACCCGTGCAATATCCAGTGAGCAGTAGCTGGCCGCACCTAACCTTTCCTTCTACTGGGCCAAAAGCTGCCGCAAACTCCAACTTGAGAGGTTCGGGTCTGCTACTCTCTCTCTTTTATTATTCATTTATTAAATACAGACAGACATCCATGTCCATGATTTGAGACACATATGTCCCGAATTGGGACATTTGAGGTAATGTGCTTCCTAGATAATTTCGCTTTTGTTTGAACGTTCATATGATTATAGGAAAACTCGAACCCATGAAGAACGACTTGCACGCGGAATCTATAGACACCGAAGAACCTGCAACCTCTGCCCCTTCAACCACCCCAAAGACCATTGACAAGTGTCTTGCACTGTATACAATCCGATTTCATGGCGTTGGTTAATACCCACTGCACTTTGGCCGAGGGTCAAATTCATGAATTTCATTTGCTTGCCATTATAAGGACTACAAGGGGATAATATACGTTACTACTCGCCTACAAGGAAAAGGCAGCGAAGGAACACGGACTTGCCGACAGAAGCATTGACAGTAAAAGAAAACCTTGGAGGAGCTTGGCTTACTACGGAATCATCGCCCGACAGTGCGAAGTCAAAGCAGTACCATGTAAACCCCCTGTTTGTCTGGAAAGAGTTATCAGGACGATCGATCCGCTGCAATCAAGTTGTTAGGCTTGACATCCTTCGGCTATCGCCAAACTGAAAGGCCCGAAGACAAAGAAACAACAGATAAAGTAGAGCGCGTGCAGATGACTTCAGCATTATCGATAAAGAAACGCCAAGTGGACTGTACGCACCATTTTGAAGGATTTGCAAGCTCAGCTAGGCTACTCCAATAACTTATGCGAGAAGTACTATAAATTCGATACCCGAAGGACAGCTGAAACCCAAGGAGGTCAAGCCATGATGGAATTTGAAAGACTGGAGGTGAAGGAAAAACAGGCGGTTTAGTTGGGAGTTCAAACTCAAAAGCTGGGAGAGGACCGAAAGACCGGACCCTAAGAGTAAAGCCGAAGATATTAATTCACTTCTATCGAAGCAGCGGACGGGTATTCCAAACATTCAGACTACTTTTTTTAGCTCTGCATCTACACGTTGTCGTTAAAATCGTTAACGCATTTAAAGCCCAACGGAGGCGCATTCCTTCGCGGCAATTTTGGCCAGCCTTGTTCCCGTATTTCGCTCAAACACTCGCCTAATAAGCCCTAATGGCCTCTAGGTGCTCAATCTTTACGCTTCTTTTCGAACTTTCGCAGGATTGCGCAATAAATGGGTCTGGCAAGCCGTTACATTGTGGTCGAAGTAGTCCATTTATTACCCTAATCCACCTCTTATGAAGAAATTTCTTTTGGCTATCGTCGGTATTGCCATAGTCTTTGTAGGCTTCGGTATTTGTCTTGGACTACAGGTATTTTAAATCATTGAAAAGATGGGAACCGGATTAACTCGTAATAACTCAAAACCCAATACCAAAATGAAAAATGTCCTGTTAAATCGTTGTTGCCTTCTGATAATATTCGCTGTCGTGTCGTGGCTTTCCTGCTCAAAGACCGGCACCGCATATCAAACTTCAACCGATTTGAAGATCGTCAGCATTGATACTGTCAGTAACTACGCTGTGATCCACGGAACGGGGATGATTGATACTGTAGGTGGGTATTCGGTAACTTTCTAGTTCAACGATGGCGTTCAAATCCTCGACACCATTTGGTCGGATGGAACCCAGAGCTTCACCCACCTATACACGATTTATAGCTCCAATCCCATTTCTGGAATTTTCCAGCAAGTTGATGATGATTTGGATTATTTAACCGCAATTGATGTCCCGTTCGCCATTGTAACCGGGGAGGATTCAGTACCAGTACAAGTTAATGCGAACCACGTCGATTACTCGCCGAACCAAGCAAGGATGGCGGTCGAATCCAATTGACTGTAGGCGTTGCGGATTGATTTTTAAATTATTCAGTACAGATGTAAGGAGGGAATGGGGATAAACCATACCCGGATAGACTGGCTGCTACATACAATAAGGGACAAGGCTGGCGGTATTCGCGGTTAGGATAACTTATTGGAGTAGGTATTTTAATGGCTATTTTCTTTCTCCTGAAGAGGGGGCATTCGCCGCCAAAATCGAATCCTTCAATTTACGTTCCACTATGGCACTGCGAAGAAAAATTAAATCGCTTCGGAGAATTTGCTGCATACTGTCTACAGATTGCAATTTCCTTTGCAGTAATTGTAGTGTTTGCTCTTTTGGCGAGTTTGATATTTGATGGTAAAGTGTAACCCCCACAATAAACGTTGTGAGACCGGCAAAAATAGGCGTCCATAAATTGCCCCACCTTGAGAACTGATTTGTTCTAATGTATGGATAAATGTTCTTGATTTTTTATTTCCCGGTCTTGCATATACACGTACCCGTCTATGGTAAGTCTATAATCCAAATTATGAGTAAAAAGAGAGTTTCTTCCTTGGGATCCAACATGATAAACACCGATAACCTGTGTTCTGTTTAGTTCTTGTTCATTTTTTACATTATTCGAACCCTCTATGTATTTTTTGTCTTTTAGAATTTGAAGGATAGCACCAAGGCGGTGCAAGCTGTTGCCCTGTACATTATCTATTTTCAATTCTGATTGCAAAAAAGCATTCAAATTATTGAAAGAAAGATCAAGGGGGTAGGTTTTGTAAAGATGCCATAATATGATATGAAACCAATCCTCCATAAACCTGATTTTCAATTGTTTAATGGACTACCCGATGTTGAACACAAAATGAAGAATTAAAGCGGCTGCGATAAGACCAGCAACAGGCCAGATGAAATACTTGAATACTGCTGTAGTATACCGCCGACTAATACTGGTTGCACTTGGGTTTATACTAGGTGTAGTGGTAACGCCTTGGGTCATAGGGATTTCTGAGAGAGGGGAATCCAAAACTTGAGTTACTTGCCCCTTGTTATCGGGGGCGTAGATCATAGTACCGCTATTCGTTATTGGCTGAACCGGAGCTGTATGTTTTTCCTTATATTCCTTTTCAAATTTCATGGTTCCTCTCACATAAATGGGGTCTTCCATGAATGCCGAAGGATCAAAGGCAGTAGGGAGTTGTCGAGCCAACTGAAAATGGTAGTCCTTATTGGTAATTATTAGCCCTGACCTTTCCAACTCGTCCAGATGCTCTAATACTCTCAATCTAATTCTGTTTCTGGTATTTGCATCCACGCCCTCGGTATGTTTCTCTATCAAGGGGAGTACGTCTACTCGGTCTAAATGATTAGAATGAAGCAATTCTTCCAGTTCATCCATAAATTCTTGCATAAACTTGGTTTTTCTGGTTGCTAAATTTTCATTCCTTTTCGATAACTTATACTTGTCCTATTGGATGAATGGAGCCGGATAGGCCGACGAACGATGACAATAGATTTTTACTTACCCGCCGCCTTCTTCAGTATCTCCACCTTTTCCTGCTCGGAGGCCAATAGCCGTTCGTAAAGATGCTTGTTTTCTTCTATGACTTTTAGCCATTCCTCAATGGGGTTGAATGTTGGCCGGTACATGAACAGGGAATTGCCGGTCGCATGATCGTTATTTGTCACGGTGTTGGCAATCAATGTAAATGTCCCCTCTTCATCGAAGTTTTTAATTGCCTCCACTGGGAGGTTGAGAGCATCGGCAACCTGCTTTAAAGTAGAATCATCAATTTCTTCTTTTGCCTCTAACCGGGAAACCTGAGATTGGGTCCAATTATCGCCCAGCTTGTCCGCCAGGGCTTCCTGCTTGATTTGCACATGTCCCGGAATCGCCGGATATTTCGGCCATGATGTAGGGTTGACTTTTCCATTGAGTTAAAGATATGGGTTTAATGGACTTATAAAAAATGCAATCCGCTGCCTAAGATATAGCTTTTTAAAATAATTTATGCAATACCCCCAAATTACTTTAGCAGCGTAAACAACATTCATTAACTAAGCCAAGATTGAAGGAACTGTCAAAATCCTCTATTGGTTGGAAGGTTGGAACAGCAAGGACAAGGAGCCCCCATCCACAAGGGGGTTCTTTTAAAACAATTCGCGTTTTATGATAGCATTATTGATTCTTTTTGTGTGCGTTCATATCTGATCTGTAGATAGTGGCTCTGGTCGAAGGTCAGGACCCCGGCCCTTGCGGGGTCTTTAATGAAGCTAAAGTTGGGCCTGCCTGCTCTGCTTTGCGTTGATAACTGCCAAGTTCAAATCGGGTTGCTATCTTCTGTACGCGACTGGCCATTCTCCCGGATGGTGGGCCTTAAAGGTAGGGCCTCCGAGCGATGGAAGTAGCACCCGATTTTTAAGAAATTTCTCTTTTTTGGATTTCATGAATATACCGAACCGGACCTGTATCTTCTATACGGGTCCTTCTTTTATAAACCTAAAATCATGGATAAACTGTGTTACCATTATCTGCCCGAATCGCCGAAGGACGCAATAAAGGAGGTATTTAGCGAAACCGATTACTTCCAAATGTATGCAACACTCGAAGAGTGGATTCCCATTGCATTGGCCAACGAGATAGGGGACTACGATGAATTTTCGGACCGGGAGCGATTGGTTGTATCTGCGGGGAAAAATAGAGCTTATTGGCGTGATGTGCGAGGAAGATTTCTTTGAGAATAGGCCAGCGTTAGCCCTCTGTAAGGACTTCCGTGACAAACACCCCCTACTGCATATAAGGCGAGAGGTGTTCTTATTCTTCAACGCCGTAGCTTCCTACGAAGGCCCGATACCGATTGATCGTGACTATATCGGATATTCCTACTTGTGCCTGTTGACAATTGCGGAGGTAACACATTTCTTACCCTACGAACGATAAATGGGCCACCACTCTGCATTGACATGCCGGACTTATTTCTGTTTGGAAGTGGTATCCATGAGATAGGGCCGCTGTAGCTTGGCCTTCGAAAGGAGGGGAGGTAATGCCTCGCCTGTGCAGCGGTTCCTACCTTTTTCTTTGAAAAGTCTCATATGCAAAATTCTATAGTCCTCGATCCGGGTGATGTTGAGGTGTTAAAGCAATACCTCCAAAAGGTACGAGATATTAAAGGGCTTTGCCTTTACATCATGTTCATGCGTTACCATGAACACATGGCTGGATCATATCATGGGATTGACAACGAGATGGATTCTGACTTTTACGGGGACTTTGGGAATCTTCTGGAAGTCTTATCAGTTCTCACTCCCGGACCGAAAGATAGAGAAATTACGCATTTCTAAATCTATGTACAACTATCTTAAAATACCCGCATTCGATACCAACCTGACAATTCAGGATCATGTGAGTGCAATGAAGTCCATTCAAATTTTCGTGGACAGCTATACGCTGGCTGAAT
This sequence comes from uncultured Chitinophagaceae bacterium, assembly GCA_963846405.1. Lineage (GTDB taxonomy): Bacteria > Bacteroidota > Bacteroidia > Chitinophagales > Chitinophagaceae > Puia. Next base: position 626,616 of record CAWJVU010000007.1, read on the forward strand.
GCCGGGATTACCTTTGGAACTTGTTGCAATCAGGATTACGCATCAAAATAATTTTGATGAGCCGGAAGATCGGGATTCAATAATTCTATTCGTCCAACTTATGGAGGAGATGGCAGAAGTCCTTCACTTCATCTACAAAAACAAGCCCGCGCGTGAAACTAAGTAAGCAGCAAATATCTGACATTGAAGGATTCTTGGGCGAGGATGTTGACCACCTGAAAAAGGGGCTAATTAAGCTGTTGCTTATAACACTTGAAACGAATGAAGAAGCGCAGCTAATCTTCAACGCCGATTTCTTCTCCCTCTTCGATCAGTTGCTAGACCTGCTAGACGTTCTCAGGATAGACAAAGAGGTAAATCCCAAGTACAATGAATAATTTGCCTTTAATGGCCAAATAGTCACGTTTTAGGCCGGAATCGTTTGTGTGGAGGGGCGAAAGGAGGTGGGCAAAACCCCCCTTTTTCGACGTTTTTGGAGGGCTGTAATTTTGGTGTTTTTGCGACAACTGAATATAGCATATCCTTTACCACCCGACCCCCTGCCCCTCATCCAGATGTACGCTATAACAGACATTTTGGAAACTGGCTATTAATGTACGCTATAGCGTACATCAGCGATATCCTAATTGGCAGCTCAAAAATTATCACTTTTTTTTGTGCAGCCCCAAAATCATAATAAAAATTTGTTATGAAATTGGACCAATGCCGAACAATTAAATTTCTGATAATAACTTCCCCATTTCTTTGTCTGTAATTGGCCGATGCCGTAAATCTATTACCTCATAGCCCTCACTTTCTTCGGTATCAGACTTCCTATGAATAAGATCAACTAATTCGTCCATATCGATCTGTAATTCGAAACAGTTCTCATCTGAGAAATCTAAATAATGAATTATGGTTTGGCCCTTAAAATTCCCTAGTTCATACCCTATTATGTTGTCGGCATAAATGATTTGATCCGGACCATCCTGGTCATTAAACTTAATCAATTTCATAAACTATCATTTTGCCAAAGTTACAATTTCCATCCCAATCCTATAAATGTCCCCCTGCCTGGAGCACCGCTGTAATGTTCGTTATTCCGAACATTTGTCGGAGGAGGTATATTTGGTTTCTGTTTGTATTTGCGATTAAATGAACCCGTCCAAATCCTCCAAGAATGGACGCTTCCCAGTTTCGTCAATTCAGACCTTACATATAGCTGACTATGCATTATTGAGAGTTTCCGTCATCTCGACCGTTGCCGAAAAAATATCCTTCCTATTGATTGTACTGTAACTGGCTTAGCTATCCTTTTGCTAAGGCGATCAAATTTTTTGCTTCACAAATGTTGCTTCTCCGCGGGAATGTCCCGGATCAATCGTAAATTTGAGGAGATTTTTTACATGGACCCCATGTATGGAGGGGTTGGGAAGTATAAGTTATTGATTCCAGCAACTTTATGGTTCCATGTTTAAGGTGCGGATGCCAGTCGAGGGTAATTTACGCGCTTTATTACAGACAAAACGGGGAAGTTGTGTTCCCCGTTCTACCGCGTACGCGGGTGGTGATACTGTTCTGTGATAAATGCGGCTGCCATAAACTCTACCAGGTGTAGAGCCGCCCACCACGAAAGGCCCCACTGTTTGCGCAGTTGGGGTCTTTTATTTTGAATATCGGCAACCGTTGATTACCAATATTTTGACATACTTAAAGCAGGAATGCAAACAAACTGCTCATTTCAAAGTTTAACTTGATGTTGCATTCGCATGTAAGCAATGTATGTGTGTGTGCATACTTTATATGCACACACACATACAAGACACGCACACAAAGGTAGGAGAAATTATTGCATTATTGTACATTAATGGACATTATCACACATTACGGCACATTATTACACATTACTTCACATGAAAGCACATTACAGCACATGGTCACATATAACGACACATGATCTCTTATCATTGCCCATGATCGCACATTATGGAGTTATTGGGGAAGTTCGTAACTTGTTGATTAGTAGCTGGAATCATTTCTGTAGGCCCCTTTCAAGAGCCAGCCAACCACAGACCCCCCGGTCGCCGATCTTTGCGCTGTCCACCCCCCAGTAAGAGAAGTTTGCACCTTCAAAAATAAGGTCTGAAAATCGTCTTTAATGCGCTTTGGTGCAACTTCAGCAAGAGATAAAGACAGGGCAAAGATTGCACAGCTGAAACCGAAGCACTATCTTTGAAATGACACAAAGCTCCTCCCTTCAATATCTGGTGTTTTGTATGCAAATTGTATGCAAATAAAAAAGCAAGGATTCAGGCTCTACGCTGAAACCCTTGTTAATATCTGAGCGGAAGACGAGGTTCGAACCCGCGACCTACAGCTTGGGAAGCTGTCGCTCTACCAACTGAGCTACTTCCGCGTGACCGGAACGAATTTCCGGATTGCAAATGTAAGGTTTGCACCTTTTCTCACAAATATTTTTATTTTACTCCAACGGCAATCGTGGAAGAAAACCTTGTGCCTAACCAGCTGTCTTTCAGCGGTATTAACCATTTTGTCTTCAATTCCTCTTTACACTGTATCGTGTTGTCGAAGTAGGGCGTTTCTGCAGAAAGATGCCCGGTCGCCAACGCATGGGGAATTTGAGCCAATGGGATGAGCTCTACTTTATCCCGTATAAAAAAGGCGAGGTTCAGTCGCTCGAAGAGCCGGATCCCGGTTTGTTGTTCGACCTGTTTGATGAACTGGACCGAGCTGTCGGTGCTGCAGCCGCTGATGCCGGAAGCCGTCTCGTCGGCCATCAGGATGATGAACTGGTTATGGGCGATTTCTGCATGGCCCTTTACGGGCGTGCCGTGGGAAGCCCAGGATCGGGTAAAGGAGTCGAAGTAGTGTGCGGGTTTGGGCGGCTTCTTCTATGGTAAAGGGCCGGTGCCCCTGGTAGATCCAGACGCGCGAAGATGGGTCGAAATGATCGGTGTTCATCCGGCAAAGTTAGTCAATCGAGGCCGCAATCAGTTCGGCGATATCCAGCACGTTGACGCTGTCTTCCTTTTCTTCGTGCTTGATGCCGTCGGTCAGCATCGTGTTACAAAACGGGCAGGCGGCAGCGATCACTCCGGCGCCCGTCGATAGGGCTTCAGCGCTCCGTTCGAAGTTGACGCGGGTCGAGCCCTTTTCTTCTTCCTTGAACATTTGGCCGCCGCCGGCGCCACAGCAAAGGCCTTTACTGCGGCAGCGCCCCATTTCCACCAACTCGGCGTCAAGGGCCGCCAGAACGCGGCGCGGGGCGTCGTAGATATCGTTGGCCCGGCCGAGGTAGCAACTGTCGTGATAGGTTATCCGTTTACCTTTGAAAGGGCCGCTTTCCTTTAGCCGGATGCGGCCTTCATCGATCAGTTGCTGAAGAAATGCGGAATGATGGATGACTTCATAATGTCCTCCCAGTTCGGGATATTCGTTGCGCAGGATGTTGAAGCAGTGGGGACAGGTGGTGACGATCTTCTTCACGCCATAGTTGTTGAGCAGCTGGATATTTTGATATGCCATCATCTGAAAGAGGAATTCGTTACCGGCGCGGCGGGCGGGGTCGCCGGTGCACATCTCTTCTTTTCCAAGGATGGCGTAACGGATGCCGATCTTGCTGAGGATGGTGGCGAAGGCGCGGGTGACCTTTTGGGCCCGCTGGTCGAGACTGCCGGCGCAGCCGACCCAGAAAAGGATTTCGGGGTTTTCGCCTTTTGCGGCCAGCCCGGCCATAGTCGGTACCTCCATGAACGATAAATTTTCCGTAAATCTAAGTAACTTTATCCCATGTTACTCATCCGCAATTATGACTTATGGTGCAACCTCTCTGACAAGGAATATGAGGATCTGAATATCGAACATCGCGTGATGGAAGTGCCCAAGGGGGAATATATCTATTTCGAAGCCTACAATCACAACAAGATCTATTTTGTCAAGGAAGGGACGATCAAGATCGGATTTATCGATCAGGAGGGGAAAGAGCAGGTGAAAGAGATTATAAAGCAGGGGGAGATTTTTGGTCAGTTTAGCCTGGAGCGGAACAATCTCCATGGGGAATTTGCGCAGGCGTATCGGAATGATGTCAGCCTTTGCTCCTTTACGATCGACGATTTCGAAAGACTGCTGAAGAGCCGGCCCGACCTGGCGCTCCGGTACAGCAAGCAGGTGGGCGCGAAACTGCGGAATATCGAGAACCGACTGATCAACCTCCTGAATAAAGACGTCCGGACGCGGCTGATCCATTTCCTTTGGCAGCTGGTGGAAGAAAACCTGGGCGAGAATACCGCGGAGGGGTTCTGCATGCCGAATTATCTGACACATGAGGACATTGCCAGCCTGATCGGCAGCAGCCGCCAGACCGTGACCACACTGATCAACGAGTTGGAGGGTGAAGGTATCCTGTCATACAACCGGCAGGAGATTTGCTTCATGAACGTCAAAAAATTACAGAAACTGGTCTCCGAAAATTAGCCCGGTTATGCGAATGGCGATCGGATTTGTTGTCCTGCAACTGGCTATATTGTATTCCTGCGCCCAGTCCCCGGGGCATTCGTTCCTTCCGGCAGATGAGGGGTCGACGATCGCCTTTAAGATCAAGAATTTCGGCATCAACAGTGAAGGTTCGTTCAAAGGGCTGCAGTGGAACGATTGTCTGGGATCCGCAGCATGTGGGGGTGGACAGCTTCTACGTGAGTATCGACGCGGCTTCCGTCAACACCGACAACAATATGCGGGACGACCATCTCCGGAAGGATACTTATTTCGACGTGGAGAAATATCCGCGTATCCGGCTTGTTTCCACGGCGGTTACCCTGGTGGACAGGAATGGGCATTATCAGTTCATGGGTAAGCTGACGATCAAGTCCACGACAAAAGAGATCTCGTTTCCCTTCCTGGCCACACCGGCGGGGGATGATTATATCTTTAAGGGAACTTTCACGATCAACCGGCGGGATTTCGATGTGGGCGGGGCAAGTACGCTGGGAAATGACGTAACGGTCATCGCTGACGGTGCTGGCGAGCGCAGCGCTAAAGCGGGGGTCGAGCGGTCACTAACCTTCCGTCCATTTGTCCCGGTCATCCGGGCTATATTTCCACGGCGCGAAATTGTTTTCGATATTGCTGAACATTGTATTCCATTCCTGCGGAGCATTGCTGTCTTCCATGATCAGCGCGCGGCGCATCTCGACGATGATCTCGAGCGGGCTGATGCTGACGGGGCATTCTTCGACGCAGGCATTGCAGGTCGTGCAGGCACGCAGTTCTTCGACGGTGATATAATTCAGCAGGTTTTTTCCGTCATCGGCGAATTTCCCGTTTGCATCGATGTTCCGGCCTACCTCTTCCAGCCGGTCGCGGGTACTCATCATGATCTTGCGGGGCGAGAGGACTTTCCCGGTCAGGTTGGCGGGGCAGGCGGCCGAGCAGCGTCCGCATTCCGTGCAGGAGTAGGCGTCCAGCAGGTTTGCCAGCTCAGGTCGAAAACGTCTTTGGCGCCAAAACGTGGAGTTGGCGGTGTACTTCCATCCGGCCGGCGGCGGTGGGGCGGATCGAAGGGTGCATGGCATAAAGTACTTCCTGCCGAACGGCGGGCATATTCTTCAGCTTCCCTTCCGGCGCCAACCGGGCATAGTACGCGTTTGGGAAGGCCAGCAGGATATGGAGATGTTTGGAGAAGGGCAGGTAATTGAGAAAGGCCAGGATACCGAGGATATGAAGCCACCAGCAGGTTCTTTCGAGGACCACCAGCGAACTGCTGCTCCAGCCGTTGAGCAGCGGGTGCAGCCAGCGGGAGAAGGCGAAATCGCCTGTGAGATGTTCGCCATAATGCCCGTAACCGCGGGCCTGTAAGAGGGTGTCGGCGGAGTTCATGGTCAGGAAAAGCGTCATAAGGGCGATCTCCGTCAGAAGGATATAATTGGCGTCGCTGCGTGGCCACCCGTCGAGGTCATGGCTGATGAACCGGCGTAATTTGAGGATATTCCGGCGGCAGAGGAAGATGAGACAGGCAATGAGAACGCCGAGGGCCAGGAATTCAAAGCCGTTGATGAGGATAGAGGTAGACCGGTCTCCGGTCAGGCCGAAGAAGAGCCGGTGGGTTCCCAAAATGCCGTCCAGCAGGATCTCCAGGACTTCGAGGTTGATGATGATAAAACCGGCGTAGATGACGAAGTGCATGACGGCGACGAGGGGGTTGCGAAACATCTTCTTTTGGCCGAAGGCCAGCAGCAGGACATTCCTCCAGCGTCGGGCCCGGTCGGCGCCGGGGACGAAGGCGGGGTCTTCTCCTCCGAGCAGGATATTGCGGCGGATCTGGCGGATCTTCCTGGTGAACAGTCCGATGGCCGTCAAGCGGCGGCCAGGATGAACAGGATCTGCTGGAGAAGAGCCATGAGAAAATTTATTGTGAGGTCTAAGATAAGGGTTTTGGCCTTATGCTTATTTTGCGGCTGATGGAAAAGAACTATATCCTTACCGCAGGAAGTGGCGGAAAAGAAACTGCGGCGCATGGCATACGAGATCCTGGAGAATAATTCCGACGAGCGGCAGCTGATCCTTGCCGGTATCCGGGAAAGCGGGAGCGTCATCGCCCGGACGATCCAGCGGCATTTGCTGGAGATCACCGGAGGACGGCTTTCCATCCAGCTGATCACGATCACCCTGGACAAGAAAAAGCCGGGACCGGTCACGCTTAGTCAAGTTCCCGAACTGGACGACCAGGTAGTCATCGTCATCGACGATGTGGCCAACAGCGGGAGGACGCTGCTATATGCCATGAAGCCTTTTCTGGACCATCATCCCCGAAAAAATAGAAGCGCTGGTACTCGTGGAGCGCAGCCATAAAGCCTTTCCGGTGCAGCCGGATTATACCGGGCTTTCGCTGTCGACGACCTTGCAGGAGCACATCTATGTCGAGGTGGATGGAGACGAGGTAAAGGGGGCGTGGCTGGAATAAAGGGAGATGTTCACAAACGTGGAGAAATTGCGGGGAAAACCCCGTTAAATCCGTCAAAAAAAAGGGCCGATAACGCGTTTTCAACGCCCAAATGGGTAGATTTGCAATCCTTCCCGACTGGGGGTAATTCATTGATTGATATGGAAGATAACAGCACGCCACTGGAGACCCAGGACAACAATCGAATCGTTCCGGTAAATATTGAAGAGCAAATGAAGACGGCCTACATCGACTATTCGATGTCGGTCATCGTCGGCCGCGCCTTGCCCGATGTCCGGGACGGGCTGAAGCCGGTGCATCGCCGTATCCTGTATGGGATGAATGAGTTGGGCAATAACAGCAACAAGCCATATAAAAAGGCTGCCCGTATCGTCGGGGAGGTCATGGGGAAATATCATCCGCACGGAGATGCCTCTATCTTCGATGCCATGGTCCGGATGGCGCAGGAGTGGAGCATGCGGTACCTGCTGGTCGACGGCCAGGGGAATTTCGGGAACCAGGATGGCGACGGACCGGCGGCGATGCGGTATATCGAAGCCCGCCTTCACCGGCTGGCCGAATACATGCTGGAGGATATCGAAAAGGAGACCGTCGACTTCCAGCCGAATTTCGACGATTCACTGGAGGAGCCGACGGTACTGCCGACGCGGATCCCGCAGCTGCTGATGAATGGTTCCAGCGGCATCGCCGTCGGGATGGCGACCAATATGATGCCGCATAACCTGTCGGAGGTGATCGACGGCTGTATTGCGTATATCGAGAAACGGGATATTTCGGTGGAAGAACTGATGCAATCACATCAAGGCGCCCGATTTCCCTACCGGCGGGATCATCTATGGGATGGAAGGGGTCAAGGCCGCCATGCATTTCGGCCGGGGCCGGGTTGTCCTGCGGGGCAAGCTGCATGTCGATACCAAGAGCCAGCGGCCGGGAGCAGATCATCGTCACCGAAGTGCCTTACCAGGTGAACCGGGATGCGCTTTGCGACCGGATCGGCCAGTTGGTGAATGAAAAGATCATCGAAGGCATCGCCCACCTCAATAACGAATCGAACAAGCGGGAGGGCACCCGGATCGTCATCGACCTGAAGCGGGATGCGGTCGCCAATGTGGTCATCAACCAGCTCTATAAGCATACCGAGCTTCAGACCTCCTATGGGATCAATAATGTAGCGCTGGTCAAGGGCAGGCCCCGGACCCTGAATATCCGGGAGCTGATCTCCGAATTCGTGGAATTCCGGATGGAGGTGGTTATCCGCCGCGCCCAGTTTGAGCTGCGGGAGGCGCAAAAGAAGGCGCATATCCTGCAGGGCTACCTGATCGCGCTGGACCACCTGGATGAAGTGATTGCGCTGATCCGAGCCAGCACTACTCCCGAAGCGGCAAAGGAGAGCCTGATCAATGCCGGCTGGGGACTTGATGAAATTCAGGCGAAGGCCATCCTCGAGTTGCGTCTGCAGCGCCTTACGGGCATGGAGCGGGAGAAGATCCGGGCGGAATATGACGAATTGATGAAACTCATCACCTGGTCTGAACGAATTGCTGGCGGATGAAGGCAAACGATTTGATGTCATTCGTAACGAACTCCAGGAAATAAAGGACAAGTTTGGTGACGCCCGCAAAACGGAAATCACCTACCTGGACAATGAGGTCAGCATCAAGGACCTCATCCGCGAAGAAGACGTCGTGATCACGATCTCCCACCACGGGTATATCAAACGGACTTCGGCCACGGAATACCGCCAGCAGCGTCGCGGTGGCCGCGGGGCGATGGGCGGCCGGGCGAGGGAGGAGGATTATATCGAGCATTTGTTTGTAGCTTCGACACACCATACAATGCTGTTCTTTACGGAAAAGGGGCGTTGCTACTGGCTGAACGTATATGAGATCCCCGATGGCGAAAAGAGCAGCAAGGGCCGGGCTATCCAGAACCTGATCAATATCCCGCCCGACGATAAAGTCCGTGCGATATTGGATGTCCAGGATCTGAAGAACGAGCAGTTTGTCGGAAACCCACTCGATCGTGTTGTGCACCACGCAGGGAATTATCAAGAAAACTTCGCTGGAAGAGTTCAGCCGGCCCCGGCAGACGGGGGTCAATGCCATCACGATCGTAGAAGGAGACCAACTGCTGGAGGCCCGGCTGACGGATGGCAATTCGGAGATCCTGATGGCGGTGAAGAGCGGCCGGGCGATCCGGTTTGAAGAGGTGAAAGTGCGACCGACCGGCAGGGGGGCCATTGGGGTGGCTGGCATTGAAGTTGATGATGCCGCCGATGAGGTGATTGGGTATGATCTGCGTCAATCGGGACGACAGAACGCGTACGGTATTGGTGGTCAGCGAAAAAGGGTATGGCAAACGGACCCCGATCGATGAATACCGCATCACCAACCGGGGTGGAAAAGGGGTAAAAACGATTAGCGTAACGGAGAAAACCGGTAAATTGGTGGGCATTTTGGATGTCACCGAATCGGAAGACCTGATGATCACCTGTAAAAGCGGCGTGACGATCCGGATGCCGGTGAAGGGGATCAGTGAGCAGGGACGTGCCACCCAGGGCGTTAAACTGATCCGGTTGGATGAGAACGATGAGATCGCCGCGATCACTAAACTGGATAAGCTGGAAGGGGAGACCAACGGCTCGGAGACGAATGGGAATGGCAATGGGAATGGGCAACGGCAACGGAAATGATATTGTACAACTATAAATAAACACACAAACAATGAGAAGACTCGTCCTAACCGGATTCCTTGCCTTCGCGGGCATGGGACTGTTTGCACAAACCCTGGACAAGGCAAAAGACCTCCTGAAGGCCGGCAAGCTGTCCGATGCCAAAGCAGAGATCGACAAGGTATTGGCCGTTGAAAAGAATCAGAAGATTGGGTCGGCCTGGTACGCCAAGCTAAAAATTTATAATGCGATTGCAGCGGGGCCGCTTTCCGGTCAATATCCGGGTGCCCGGGACACGGCATTCCTCGCGCTGCAAAAATATGTTGAAGTGGACGACAAGAAGCTCATTGCGCTCCAACTGGAAAATTACAAACCCATCAACGAGATCTATCAGGGTTATTTCGGCGCCGGCGCCAATGATTATAACGCCCAGAAGTATGACTCCGCGTTTTACAATTTCAAGGGCGCACTGGCATCGAGCGCCTATATGAATTCGAAGGGGTGGACGAACATGAAGATCGATACGACTTCGACCTTATATGCGGGGATCTCCGCCGAGAAGAGCCGGAAAAAAGGACACGGCAGCCATTACTATGCCGAAGATTGCGGATGCCCATATCGACACGATCAATAAGAACCCACATGATCGAGATCTACAAATGGCTGGTCGACTATTACCATACCCAAAAGGACGAAGCCAATACGGCAGAAATATCTGGCGATCGGCGCAGAAGATGTATCCGACCGATCTCTTCTGGCCCAGTGACGCAGCTGGACATCGCACGGGAAGGCGGCAATAAGGATTCGCTGTTCGCCGCCTATGAAAGGGTCGTAGCACAATTCCCCAAGAACTATCTGTTCTTCTTCAACTACGGGCTGGAGGAATATCAGTTTGCTTCCGATACCAGCAGCGGCAAGCGCCCGGCCAATGCGGATGACCTGACCGCCAAAGCGCAGGTCAATCTCCAAAAATCGCTGGAGCTGCAGCCGGACTATCCGCAGGCAGCGCTGGTGCTGGGCCAGATCTCCTTATAACCAGGGAGTAGACATTCAGGCGCAGGTTAAGAAATTGAAGGGCAAGACTCCGGATGTTGTCAAGCAAAGAGGCGGATCTTCGTGCAGCGATGAACAAGAAATTTGACGAGGCGATCCCTTATTTCGAGAAGGTCGACCAGGATCTGGGCGGAAAGGGCAAGCTGAAGCAGGAAGAAAAGAGCGCGTTGAAAGATGCCTATGATCTTCTGATCACGATCTATGAGCAGAAGGGGCCGACCGCGAAAGACAAGGCGGATGCGTATACCGACAAGTTCAACAATGTAGATAAGGATCATTGATCGTTTATAGCAAATTATCAGCGCGCCCCGACCCAAGGTCGGGGCGCGTCGTTTGAGTTCACAACAACATATCGAGCGTGTCCTTGCTATTCCGGTACCGATAGGAATCGACGATGTAGAGCGAACCCATGATGACGCCGAAGATGCCGAGGAGAATCGTAATGTCATTTGCTTTGGGCAGCGGAATAAAGAGCAGCAGCAACCCAAAAAGCATAAAGAGCACACCCGCCACCAGGATCAGGAACCAGCCGCGGATGGCCCTGCGGAGGGAAATGGAGGCGAGGGTCTTGAAGACGCCGACAACGAGCATCCAGGCGCCAATGAAATAAGGTAAGGCGATAAAAGCCAGCAGGGGATTGAGGAGGAAGAGGATGCCGAAGAAGAGGTGGACGATGCTTTCGGCCTGCATCCAATTCTTTTCCTTGGGATATTTCGTATTGACGATCACGATCGTCAGCAGGATTCCGCCGTTGAGCAGGAGGGCGATTCCGGTGAATTTCACCAGTTTGAGATAGCCATTCAGCGGATCTGCAAAGGCAAGGATGCCGACGCTGAAGAAGATAATACCCGTGGCAAGCAGCAGCCACCAGGTAGGGAATTTCTTAATGGACAGCATGTGAGCAAGATACAAGAGTTTTCATGTATAACGGGTAAAAAAAACGCCGAAACGCTTGCATTTTTCAACTTTGGGCTTTACTTTTAGTCAGGTTTATTGCTCAAATTCTACTAGACCCTCTCAAGTCCAATTCCCGAAAAATCACGCTCGTACCCAATCTCCTCCGATAAACCTCATTAGCATTTAGTGTTTTATATCCTTGGAATTCCTCATTCCAATAGACTATGATCAGCCCACGATCACGCAGTTTCACTATTCATTATAGTCTTTTAAAACTAAATGTAACACCCACATGAAAACGTTAATCAGCCTGGTAACCCTAATTACCATCGTCAGCACTTACATTCTCGGTGCAAGCCTCTACATGCAGGATCAGTTTTTCTTCGCTTATTCGCTGGTAGTGGCCTCCGTCGTTTCGCTTACCTTCTGGATTAAATCGAACGACCTGTTGGATTTTTTTGAGCGGAAGGCTTAGTTCACTTCCCGCTTCCTAAAAAACAGCTCAGTAAACAAAATCTTTCGTGCTTACTTCTGTAAATCACTACTGTCATGAAAACGATCATCAATCTTTCGCTGCTGCCCATCATCGTTCTTGCTTATTTCTTCAGTGCACAATTGTATGTTGCCGCTAATTATGTTCCGGCTTATGCGCTGATCACCGTTTTCTTTGTTTCGGTTGTCTTTTTTATCTACCAGGCCGGTTCCCGGCTGGAAAAGTCCGGCACGCCGGTTATGTAGGGTCCGGGTAAAAGCATAAGATAATTATGTATATTTGTTCGATGCATTTGAAATATGCATCTGAACGAACATGATCATCGGCAAAATCCCTTTCTTCCTGATCCTTTTTTCTCTGATCGCAATTCCGCTCGTAACGCCGCGGCTGATCTGGCTGGCCGGTTCCCGGAAGAAGATGGCAGTAATGGGATTCGAGGGTCGGGGAACGGCGGGAGAACAGATCCCGCTTACTTATTCCAACCTCTATTTTGAGGAAGGTGGACAACAGGTATGGTTCACCGCCCCTCCCGGACTGGGTTACAAAGAAGGCGATCCGGTTCCCGTGCGGTATTTACGGGCGGCGAAGTCGGAGGGTCGGGTGCGGGATGGCGGCGCACCAGATGCCCGCGTAGACAGCCTGATCGGTCTTTGGGGAGATATCCTCGTATACGGCGGGATCCCGGAGCATTCATCCTCCTGATTCTTTTTCTTCATCCGGACGTGGTGCCCTGGGGTTCCCGGTTACTGCTGACGCGCAAAAGCCCGTATATTCGCTTATGGTCTATTCGTCCGAACTGATAAAAGGGACGCTCAAAACAATTGTTTTAAAGCTCCTGGCCGACAACAAAAAAATGTACGGCTATGAGATCACGCAACGGGTCAGGGAGGTAAGTGGTGACCGGATCCAGATCACCGAGGGGGCGCTTTATCCGAGTTTACACGCTTTAGAAGCCGACGGGCTGGTTACGACGGAAGTGGAGTATATCGGAAAACGGATGCGGAAATATTATAGCCTGAGCCCGGCTGGGAAGGCGGCAACGCGGGAGCGGGTAAAAGAGATGTCGGCCTTTATGCAAACGATGGCTTTGTTGCTCGATATTCAGCCAAAAACAGCCTAGATGTTCACGATCACCGATCAGCATATCGACTATATCAAGTGCCATCTCGATGCGAGCGGCATCAGGACTCCGGATCTGCAACAAAACCTGCTCGATCACATTTGTATCCTCGCGGAACGGGATCTCGCCGAAGGGGATGACTTCTATGTGTACTACCAGTCAGTGATCCCGTCCTTTTACCGGGAATCGATGGCCGAGATCGAAGCCGAGACGATGTTCCTGCTGCGGCACAGACGGCCCTGGCTACTCTTAAGCCGGGTTCAATTCCTTTGCGCGCTTTTTGTTGTTCTGATCGGGCCGTTCATCGCCGTTGCTTTGTCGTGGCTGCCGCATGTGGGACGACTTCCGCTGCAAGTCTGGGCTGGAACCCTGATCTTTATGGAGTTTCCCTTCCTGGTCTGGCTGGTCATCGCATTTACGCCCGAGCGCTATGACCCCCTGCTGCCGAAAGGGGCAAAGATCCTCCTGGGTGGGCGGCCATTTATCTCAATCCTCTAATCCATATTTCTTCAGGATGTCGGTCGGTACGCCCTCCCATTTGCCGGGGGTATTCCCTTTATAGCCCAGGTCCGCAATCCCGATCTTGCTGGTAAAAAAACCGATCGCCGTCAGGTCGCGCATCTTGTTGAAAAAGCTGACGCCGGGCTGCATCGCCGGTTTGGCCTGGGCGGGGTAGGCGATATCGGAAACGACAGCCAGCCGCTGCTGGGGTGTGCAACTGACAAAATCCTTCTCAAACCGATCGAGACATTCCATATCCAGCCAACGAAGACCGCCGCGCATGGGCAGGGCGTGCTGTGGTTCATCCTTGACGATAAATTCAATGAAGTCGGGGACGCCGGCGTCGGTGGCGCTGCCGCTGTGGTCATCTCGAGGAATGATCATGTCGGCGAGTACCGTGATGGTTGCTTTCTCGTGGGGATCAAAATAGGTCTGGGCGTAAAGCGCCTTGTCGCGGGCGATCTCGAAATTCTCGCGCCCGGTCGGATCGATGGTTGGGGTGGGGGTGGTGTTAGCGCCTGCGGCGGTTGTGTCGGGTGATGTCTTGCAGCCGTCAAGCAGAGTCGACGCCGAGAGCGTACCGGCGGAAAGCGCACCGACGCCGATGGCCCTCAGACTTTCTCGTCTATTCATACATTCTGTTTTTTGCGTTGATCGAGAATATATTCTGCGGTGCGCATGGAAAGCGCGAGTATCGTCCAGGTTGGGTTCTTCTCCGACTGTTGGGTAAAGACGGAGCCGTCCGCGACAAAAAGGTTCTTACAATCGTTTGCTTGCCCCCATTTATTGAGCGGGGCTTTTTTCGGATCGTCACCCATCCGGACGGTGCCTACTTCGTGGATGCCTTTGCCGGGTTTATCCAATCCGTAGTTTGTCGCGGGCCCTTGCGGCGGCACCAGGGAAATCCCCCCCAACGCTTTGACAATGGCCTGGGAGGTCTCCTGCATGTGTTTTGCCTGTTCGACGTCATCCGAGCTCCATTTATAGCGAAAACGCAGGACCGGGACGCCATATTTATCGACGGTTGTCGGATCGATCTCGCAATAGTTATCTTCCCGGGCGGGAGAGGCGCCGTGGCAGCCGACACCCGCTATCGTGCCATAGAAGCGGCGATAGTCGTCTTTCAGAGAGGCTCCAAAACCCCCGCCCGGCTTCATTTTGCCGTCGCGGCCTGGCAGGTACCCATTCAGATAAGGAACGATCGCGCCCTCGAAACCGAAATACCCGCCATAGGAGGGCATCCACATTCCGCCGAATACTTCCAGATGATAACCACGGGAAAACGGGAGTTTTTTGCCCTCCAGCCACCAGGGTGCATAGAGGTGCAGGCTGCCGACGCCGTCCTCATTAAAACGGGGTCGGTCGAAAAGCTGCGGAAGAATCACGGCTCCGCCGCCCTGCGTTGAATCGTGGAGGTATTTTCCCACGGCGTTACTGCTATTGGCAAGACCGTTCGGATGTTTGTCGGATTTTGAATTCAGGAGAATGCGGGCGGATTCGCAGGTACTGGCGGAGAGGACCACCACTTTTGCTTTTACCTGGTATTCCTGGCCGTCGTCTTTGTTGATATAGGAAACGCCGCTCGCGAGCCCTTCGTGATTGGTCAGGATCTCCCGGACGACGGCGCCCGTTGTTACGGTCAGGTTGCCGGTCTTCAACGCAGGGATGACGAGACAGGATGAAGAGGAGAAATCGCCGTAGATCTTGCAGCTGCGGTTACACTGACCGCAATAAAAGCAGGGTTGACGGTCGGTGTTGCCGGGCAACGGTGCGGTGAGGATGGAACCGCGGCCGGCGATGACTTTAATCCCGAGACCGGTGGCGGCTTTTTTGACAAAATGTTCATTCAGGCGGGGTGGGGGCGGCGGAAGGAAGATCCCGTCGGGGTCGTTGTCCAGCCCTTCCATTGACCCGTAGACGCCGATGAGCCGGTCCACCTTATCGTAATAGGGGCGGATCTCGTCATAGGTGATGGGCCAGTCGTCGCTTGTGCCATAGTGGGTCTTGCATTTGAAGTCTCGCGGGCCCATACGGAGCGAGATGCGTGCCCAGTGGTTGGTGCGGCCGCCGAGCATGCGGGAGCGGAACCATTGGAACTCGGAGCCGTCCTTTTGCGTGTATGGCTCGCCGTCGATCTGCCAGCCGCCGTAGGACGGCGTCAAAGTCGCCCATTGGCCGGGTAGCGTTGCCGCCGCGGCGCGGGGATTGGTAGGGCCACTTGAGTTGTTGCGAGTCTTTGGCGGGATCGAAGAATGGGCCGGCTTCCAGCATCAAAACTTTTATTCCGGCGTTGGCCAGCACATAGCCGGCCATACCGCCGCCGGCGCCGGAGCCGATGATCACCACATCATATGGAGTTGATGATTTGATAAGCTGCATAATTAGGAGTTTTGGCGTCGCCCGCTTTTTCGACAAGGTTTTTAGTTGCGGTCGTTCCGGCGTAGTCGTCGAGATATCTGCTATCCTGTGTATACATTTTGAAGAGACCGCCTTCATATTCCACACTCACCCAACCGGTAAAGCCGGAGTCCTTAATGATCTTGAACATCCGGTTGAAGTCGGTTTCCTGGTCGTTGCCATCGGCGGTGAACAAATGGGATTTGGCGTGAACGCCTTTCGCATAGGGCATGAGCTCGGTGATCCCTTTGTAGCGGTCATATTCTTCGAGGCATTTTGTCTTCATATAGCCGGCAATGTCCAGTGTCTCGGGTTTGGTGCGGTTGATGCAGAAATTGCCGAAATCGGCGAGGGTGCCGCCGTGGGGGCTATTGAGCTGTTTCATCACTCCGGCCAGCCAGGCGCCGTTACAGGAGATGCCGACGTGGTTCTCGACGATCACGTCGGTCTGTGATTTTATTACCATAGTCGATCAGGCGGCCGAGGCTGTCGACGGCAGCTTTCGCCGACGCGTCCGGTGCGCCTTCGCCTTCGACGATTTACCCGGATCATCGGACAGCCCAGGGCGGCGGCGGCATCGATCCATTTGATAATGGTTGTCGACGGCCTTGAGCCGGTTGGTTTCGTTGAGGTCGCCGAGCACGCCTTCTCCATCGACCATGATGCGCAGATTGTAAGGTGCCGGCGTCGGCGGAACGTTGCTTCAGCTCAGCCAGGAAGGCAGCGTCTTTTGCTTTGTCGGCAAAGAACATGGAGCAGTAGTCAAGCCCGGTGATCCCCAATTCCTTCGATTTGGCGGGGAAGGCGAGCGGGTCGAGCTTTCTTGGTCCAGAACTGGCTGGCAAAGGAGAATTGGGAGACGGCGATCTTAAAAAAAGGTCCTGGTTGGCGGGGGTTGGAGCGGATCCGGGAGCGTTGAGGACACGGGCCGCGAGCGGGGAGCCAGACAGAGGTGGAGGCGAGGCCGAGACCGGCGGCGCTAAGCGCGGCTTTGCGCAGAAAGCTTCTTCTTGATGAGGTGGACATAGCGTATGTTATTTAGTGAGGATTACAAAATGAAGGTAAGAGGAAAAAATTTGTTATTTAGTGAAATTTACTAAATAAATTTGGGCACATGGATACCTCCGAAGAGATCAGAGACTTTCTGCTGAACGGCTACAAGTATTATATCCCGCATGTGTCGCTGGACTGCGCCATATTCGGTTATCATGAGCGGCAGTTGAAGTTGCTGCTGATCAAGCCCCGGTATGCAGAAGGCTGGTGTTTGCCGGGCGGCTATATCCGGCGGACCGAAAAGCTGGTTGAAGCGGCCAGCCGGAATGTTCACGAGCGGACGGGGATTGACAACCTGTTCCTGCAGCAGTTCAAGACCTTCGGCGGTCCTACCCGATTAAATTTTGATGATTTTGACGAGGAGAAATGGTTTGAGGCTATGGGAGTGCGGATCAAACGGGACAACTGGCTCCTTGACCAGACCGTCTCGATCGGTTTCTATGCCATAACGGATTTTTCGCAGTCCGTTCCGCATCCGGACCTGATGTCCGAGGCCTGCGCGTGGTTCGATCTCGATCGCTTGCCGAAGTTGGAATTTGACCACGACGAGATGGTCCGGGAGGCGCTCCATACGATGCGGATCCAGCTTTATCATTACCCGATCGGGATCAGCCTGTTGCCCGAGAAGTTCACGTTGTCGGAGATCCATTCGTTGTATGAGACCTTGCTGGGAAAAAAACTCGATGTCAGCAATTTCCCAAAGAAGCTTGTTGCGCTGGGATTGTTGAAAAAGCTGGATGAGAAGCGCAGCATTGGCGCGCACCGGTCCCCGCATCTGTATAAATTTGACAAGACCCGGTATGCCGATGCGTTGCAGGAGGGGCTTGTGTTGAGTTAGCGGGGTTGTTTGCGTTTGGCCACATTATGGAATTGGCGTAGTTTCAGTACCATAACCCCTTTATGACATTAGCCCTTAAATTCCCATACCGGTACCGGGTCGGTATCTTGTTATTTTTTCTGATCCTGATCACCTATTTGGATCGGGTTACGATATCGTTGGTGGGGGTGCGGATCAAAACCGCTTTGGGCCTAACCAACACCAAGTTTGGCTATGTGTTGGGCGCTTTCGCGCTTGCCTATGCCTTGTTCGAAGTGCCGTCGGCGTTGCTGGGTGACCATTGGGGGCAACGCAAGGTCTTTCTTCGCATCGTCATTTGGTGGTCGGTCTTTACCGCGCTGACGGGAGCGGCGAACGGCTTTATGAGTTTGATCATCGTCCGTTTCTTATTCGGAATGGGTGAGGCGGGGGCGTATCCGAACAGTACCGGTACGGTCTGTCGCTGGTTCCCGAAATCGGAGACATCGCTTGGGATCGCGCTTTTTTCGATGGGGTCCAGCGCCGGCGCAGGGATTGCCCCGCTGATCGTCGTTCCGATCGCCATTGCGTTTGGTTGGCGGGCGCCATTTTTTTTCAACGCGATTCTGGGTCTATGCTGGGTGGTGGTCTGTTACCGGTGGTTTCGCAATCACCCCAGTGAGATGTCGCGGATAAGCGCGGAGGAAAAGAACCTTATCGAAACCAACCGGCGCTTTGTTTCCGGTCATGCGGGCTTTTCCTGGAAGGAGGTTTTCCGCAGACCAATGCTTTTATTATTGGTTGGCTCGTATTTTTGTGTCCAGTGGGCAAACTATTTTTTTGTCGCCTGGATGCCAAATTATTTGCAGGAAGGGAAGCATTTTTCGGAGCAGGAGATGAAAATGACCACTAGCTGGCTATTTGTATTTGCGATGTTTTCAGCGTTCCTGTCGGGATTATTCAGCGATTGGCTTATTCGACGGCGGGGTCTTCGGCTGGCACGACGGCTTATCGGGGTGGTCTGTTCCTGCCTGATGGCCACATTTGTCCTTATTGCGGCCGAATCCAGCAACCATTTGATTGTGGCGATGTCTTTGTTAGCCGCACATTTTTTTCAGCCCCCGATCGTGACAAACAGTTTCGCTTCTTGTGTGGAATTGGGGGGCGACCGTGCGGGGACAGTTGCCGGGATCATGAATTTTGTCGGTCAGACCGGCGCTTTTCTGATGTCTATCTTTTTCGGAAAGATTGTTGACCTGAGCGGGAGTTTCGACACGCCGCAATTTCTGATGGTGGGAATTTTGCTGGTGGGCGCCTTGTTGTGGATCAGGATCGATGTGACGAAAGGGATAAATGCATAACCATGATACCTATCGTTCCTTTTTTGCTTTCGGCTGCGGTCTTTGTTCGGGCCGACACGCTGCCGCCTGTTCGGTTGACGGCTGCTGAGCGCGATTCGATCGTTCAGGTACTGTTCGTCGTCGATGAAGAAGATCAGAAATACCGGATACAACTGTCCGATCTGGAGGAAAAGAAACCGGTTGACTCCACGGCACGGATGGAAATTATGTTAAGCCATCCGATGCCGCAAAAAGAATATATCGGATTCAAGACGGCGGCGCTCGCCAGGTTCAAGGCCTACCGGGTGGAGGGTGGGGTATTGAGTGAAACGCTTTTCCCCGTCCAGGTCGGGGATTCGGTCGTAATCGATACGTTCTACAGGACCCGCGGAAAAGTCGGGTTGCTGGTGGGTGGGTCGATCCGGCTGGAAATAAAGCTGGAGACGGCGCTTCAGAAGCTATGGCGGCAGGCTCCGCCGGGTTGAGGCGAAAATCTCTTTTTTTTATTTAATATATCGCTGTCTTATGTATATTTGTCCTATGTATACAAGATTTCATGGGTAAAAAAATCCTTGTTGTCAGCGGTATTCTCACGATCCTGATCTTTCTGGCGGGCCTGGTCCTGGCGCACGATCATTCGCGGTTTACCGATTTCGTACAGATCATTTGCTTTCCGTTTTGGGCGCTGGTATTCCTGTTTTCGCTTTTCCTGATACGGATTCGGCGGAGCAGTTTCAGCCCCGCGATGAGGGCGGTGGTGCGCGGGATGCGGGTTATAGCGCTATTGGGGCTTGCTTGGTTTGCGGTCGCGGTGTTCTGGTCGAGATCGTATGGGTCGCTTCCCATGCAGCCAAGAGAGGGAATCCGCTACTGGAACCTTTCGACGGGTTCCCGGATCGCGTACACGTTGATTCCGGGCAAGGGGATCAAAAAGCATTATCCAATCATTTACTTGCAGGGAGGGCCCGGAGGGGCGATTGGTCCTGGGAATATTCAGCACCTGATGCCCGTTGCTGACGACGGCTACGACATTTATCTTTTTGATGAGGTCGGGTGCGGGTGGTCGGATCGTCTTGCCAATATCCGGGACTACACGGTTGACCGGCACAAAAGAGACCTGGAAGCCATCGTCCGCCAGATTGGCGCGCCCAAAGTGATCCTCATCGGTCAATCCTGGGGTGCGATCCTGGCGGTTCTTTTCGCGGCAGACAATCCCGGGTCGGTGGCCGGGATGATCGTTACGGGCCCGGGTCCCATCATACCCGTGCATTCCGAACTGGCAAGAGTTGTGCCTCCGGACAGTCTTCATCTTCATGATCCCTATTATTCCAACCGGCAGGGGAATGAACTGGCCAATAACATCCGGACCCGCGCGATGTCCTTGCTGGCCACAAAATTTGGTCTAAAGCTGGCCTCCGACAACGAAGCAGATGATTTCGCAGCCTACCTCAACCAACTTGTCAACCGGTCTACCGTTGCCGATACATCGCATATCCGGTCGTCGATACCGGGGATGGGAACGGGATTTTATGATCAATTGATGACGGCGCAAAACTTTTCCACCACACCGGATCCCAGGCCAAAGCTTAAGAACAGCACGATTCCAATCCTCGTCATGAAAGGCCAATACGACAATCAGAAATGGGGATTCACGCATGAATACCTGGATCTGTTTCCGCGTCATCGGCTGGTTGTATTTCCGAACGCCGGGCATTGTATTGCCTGCGAGCAGTTGGAGGCATATCAGGCGGCGATCAGGAGCTTCCTGGCGCAAGAGGAGTGAAAAACCGGTTAAGCGCCTAATCCGTTGGGCCCGCTCTCTGCAGCTACTTAACATAATATTAATTATGGGACAGAAATCGCTATTCCGCCTGGGGATTTTCCGAAAAACAATGCGGCCGCAGGGCACCGAGAAACCGGTAATGGTCCCGCAGCGCACGCGGCCGCTATAAGGCATAGCAATGCCCCATCATAAGGGGATATAAAACTAAATCTGAAAGAATATTGGGGGGATATCGGGTATCACGGAGGATATCGGAGAGCGGTCAGATCAGGCAACAGGACTTTGTCGGCCGAAGATGCACGACGTCCGGACGATTACTTGTTGCTGAGGATCGATAGGTCGGTCAGCTTGGTGTGGGTAACCGGGATGACAACGTTTTCTTTGGTGAAGATCTGGGATTCAGCCAGGGCGATGTTGATCTTCGCATCCTTTTGTTTCTTGATCGTGATCGTCTTCTCGATGTGGTCGTGATGCAAACCCAGGCACTGGATCGTAACATAATACTTACCGGCGGGGACAGCAGAGATGTCGATTCCGTTCTGCTGGTCGGCCGAATAAACCTGGTAAATAACACCCGCGCCCGTGTGATCGAAACGATCGAAAATAACCAGCACGGAGTCCGCGTGGTCCTGGACGTTGATGTTGTTAGAATTGAAAACGGACGGCGCCGGCATTCATGACTTTGGCAGAAGCCGCGGATGTGGTCGATGCCGAAGCATTGACTTTGCCATCGTTCGCGTAACCTGCGATGGCGGTGATTGTAAGAGCAACGATAGAGATGAACTGTTTCATAAAGTACATTTGATACCAATATATAGACAATCGCAATGCCAGGGCCTATATGATTGATTTTCAAATATTTATCCCGTGCCAATTTGCCGGGTTTTTCCCTAGGTGGGAATACTTATTCCAGAATTAAGATTCCCTTTTTATTATTTACTTCAGGATCTCTTCTATTTCCCGCAGCTCATCGGCTGAGAACCAAGTGTTTCGGAAACATTGCAGGGAATCGGTGAGTTGTTCGGGTTTACTGGCGCCGATCAGAACGGATGTTATCCGTTTGTCTTTCAGGATCCAGGCTAGGGCCATTTGGGCAAGCGTCTGGTCGCGCCGGACAGCTAACTCATTCAGCCTCTTTGCCTTGTCGATGCGCTCGGGGGTGACTTGGCCTTCCTGCAAAAATCCGCTGGGTTTGGCGGCCCGGGAATCGGGCGGTATTCCTTTCAGGTATTTATCCGTCAGAAGTCCTTGTGCCAGTGGCGAAAACGGGATGCAGCCGACCCCCTCCTGGTCAAGCAGGTCGAGTAAACCGCCTTCTACCCAGCGCTCGAACATCGAATATTTGGGTTGGTGGATGAGGCAGGGTGTGCCGAGGCGGCGGAGGATTGCCATCGCCTTTTCGGCTTCGGGCGCGGGGTAATTGGAAATCCCGACATAGAGCGCTTTTCCCTGCCGCACGATAAGTCAAGGGCGGTCATCGTTTCCTCGAGCGGCGTATTGGGGTCGGGGCGATGATGGTAGAAAATGTCGACGTAGTCCAATCCCATGCGCTGCAGGCTTTGGTCGAGACTGGCTACAAGGTATTTCTTTGAGCCCCATTCGCCATAGGGGCCTTGCCACATATAATAGCCGGCTTTGGTGGAGATGATCAGCTCGTCACGGTATCCGTGAAAATCCTGTCGGAGGATACGGCCGAAGTTTTCTTCCGCCGAGCCGGCAGGCGGACCGTAGTTGTTCGCCAGATCGAAGTGGGTGATACCGGAATCAAAAGCAAGCCGCAGGATCGCCCGCGCATTTTCGAGCGTGTCTACACCGCCGAAATTGTGCCAGAGCCCAAGGGATACGGCAGGTAAGAAGATACCGCTTCGGCCGCAGCGGCGGTATTCCATGCTGTCATAACGTTTGAAGTCCGGTGTATAATTCATCGGCTTGAAAAATTAGCATTCCAAATTTAGTTAACTTTAAGTGACATGGACTTGAGAAATTATTGCGGGCAGAACATTCCAAGCGGCAAGCGGATCGCATCGTAGCGTATATCGGGAGCGACAAGGAACGTTTTGCGTCAGCTGATCGAATTGTTTTTTCACGGCGAATACCGGATCACCCAGCGGGCGGCATGGCCGCTGAGCTATTGTGTCCGCAGCATCCGGAGCTGATCGCCCCGTATTACCGGCAACTGCTCGACAATCTCGGGCGAAAAGACATTCCGTTGCCGTCGTCCGCAATACGGTTCGGCTGCTCCAGGACGTCAGCATCCCGAAACGGTGGCATGGGCGGGTCATGAGCGTTATGCTTCGGTTTTGTGGCGGACCCGGAGACGCCGATCGCGGTAAAGGCTTTCTCGCTGACCATCCTTCCAATCTTTCCGCTGAATACCCGGAGATCAAAGCGAATTGAAGCCGATGATCGAAGCGCAATGGGAGCAGGCGACGCCGGCTTTCCGAAGCCGGGCAAGAAAGATACTGAAAGCGATATAACACTAGTACAACAATCGGGTCTTGATCGTATTCCGAACTTCTTTCAATAGCTGCGAAGGCCTGGTTGGACAACTTTTTGTCGATATCCAGCACCACATAGCCGATCTCGTCATTGGTCTTTAGGTATTGACCAAGGATATTGATATTATGTTTTGACAGCGTGCTGTTGATCTCCGACAGGACCCCGGGACATTCTTGTGGATATGAAGGATCCGGTGGGTGCCTTCCTGGTGGGTCAGGCTGAGGGGCGGGACGGTATGGCTGCCGAGGGTCGTTCCCGTCTCGAGATACTGGAACAGCTTGTTGCTGACATCTTCACCGATATTGGACTGGGCTTCCTCCGTCGAGCCGCCGATATGCGGGGTGAGAATGACGTTGGCGAGCCCTTGCAGAGGGGTGGTGAACTTGTCGCCGTTCTTTTCGGGTTCCCAGGGGTAGACGTCGATGGCGGCGCCGGAGAGGGCGCCGTCCTGGAGCGCCTTTGGCCAGCGCTTCGAGGTCGACAACTTCACCGCGGGCGTAGTTGAGCAGGATGGAGCCCTTTTTGAAGCTTTTCAGCACGGTCTTGTTGATCATGTTCTTTGTCTGGCTGGTATCGGGGACGTGAAGGGTGACGATATCGGCCTCGCTGACGACTTCTTTGAGGGTCTTTCGGGCCTGGGCATTGCCCAGGGGCAGTTTCGTAACCGTATCGTAATAGATGACCTTCATCCCGATCGCCTCTGCCAGGACGCTGACCTGGGTGCCGATATTGCCATATCCTATGATTCCCAATGTTTTACCGCGTAAGTTCATAACTACCCTTTGATTCTTTCAGCCAGATCCCTTCATGGGCGGCCCTGCGTTTTATCGGGAATACGCCGGATCAGCAGGATGGCCAGGCCGATGACCAGCTCGGCGACAGAACGGGTATTGGAATAGGGGGCGTTGAATACGACCACCCCGTAGTGACGTGGCGGCATTTCAGGTCTACCTGGTTGACACCGATGCAAAAACAGCCGATAGCCTGCAATTTTTTAGCGGCTTCGAGGACTTTGGGCGTGATCTGGGTCTTGGACCGGATTCCCAGCAGGTGTACGTCCTTGATTTCCCTGATCAGCTGTTCTTCGGAGAGCGCGCCGGTCAACTTTCGAACGGAAGCATAGCCGGAGTCTACAAAATGTTTAACCGCCGCATCGCTGATATTTTCTAAGAACAATATGTTAATCTTTTCTTTAGGATAGCTTGTAGTTTTTTTCTCGGCCATAATTTTGCCCCTCTTTTTGCGTTACTTTTCCGAAATGGAAATGCAAATTAACGTCGGATTAATTTAATTTTGCCGTTTTCTAACCCAAATTAAGTGAGAGTTTTGAAAGGTATAGGTTTTTTGGCGTTGTCCGCTTCGTTGCTGGTTGTATCCTGTGGTCATGCCCAAAATGCGAAGGAGCCTTCGCAAACAGATTCGCTTTCGCCCCTCCCGAGCACGATCCCCGCGCTGACCGGCGCCGAGCTACAGCGCTATACCCTGTTCACCGGGCATTTTTTCGATTCCATGCTGGCGGGACGCTTCAACGGCAGCGTGCTGGTCGCCAAGAACGGCGTGGTCCTTTATGAGCGCTATAAAGGGTTCGAAAACCCGAGGATGCGAAAGGACTCGGTGACTGCGCATACCGCTTTTCACCTGGCCTCGATGTCAAAGACCTTTACGGCCATGGGAACCCTGAAGCTTTGGCAGGACGGCAAGCTGGATATCCATGATCCGGTCTCCAAATACCTGGCAGGGTTCCCCTACCCCGCGGTAACGATCGAAACGCTGCTTAACCATCGGAGCGGACTTCACAACTATGTTCACTTCATGTACAAGCCGGATGTGGACAAACACAAACTGCTCGGCAATGCCGATGTCCTGAACTATATCATCAAACACGCCAGGGACCGGGACATATACAGCGGGGTCTCGAACCGGCATTTCGAATATTCCAACACCAATTATGCGCTGCTGGCGCTGATCATCGAAAAGGTCTCGGGTCTCCCCTACCCTGAGTTCATGTCCAAGACGTTCTTCGAGCCCTTGCAGATGCAGGATACCTATGTGTATACCCTGTCGGATTCCGCCAAGTCGATGGCCTCCTTTTACCAGACCGGCCGGCCATTCCGGATGGAGTTCCTGGACCTTGTATACGGCGACAAAAATATCTACAGTACCGTTCGGGATATCTACAAATGGGATCAGGCTTTGCGCAATGGTCAACTCTTCTCCAAAGGAGTTTTGGACAGCGCATATGCCGGGTATAGTTTTGAGAAGCCCGGCCAGCGAAACTACGGCCTGGGCTGGCGGATGTTGTTCATTCCCAACGGTAAAAAATTGATCTATCATAACGGATGGTGGCATGGCAACCGGACGGTATTTATCCGGATGCTGGATGAGAACGCCACGATCATCGCGCTCAGCAATAACGACTATCGGAATGTGTATGCTGCCAAGCGGCTTTGCGATCTTTTCGGCGACTATCGCCAGGGGCATGAAAGCTTTGATGAAGGCGATACCGACCCCTCCGATCCCGGAAGCAGTTCCGGCGGGGAGCCGCGTGAGGGGGTGTCCGCGGCGCCTCCTGCTCCGGTAGTCGCGCAGGCACAACCCGTCGTTCATCATCACGCACCGGCGGCGGCGGCATGTGACTGCAAAGAAGAAAATCACGTAAATTTCCGGATGGAAATCCTTTCAGCCGAGCAAATTCGGGCCTGGGATGCGTATACGATGCAGCACGAGCCGATCGCATCCATCGATCTGATGGAACGGGCTGCCGCAAGCTGTTACTCCTGGCTGGAAAACCACGGTTATATCGGTCGATCGTTTTCGATCTATTGCGGCAAGGGCAATAATGGCGGCGATGGGCTGGCGCTGGCCCGGATGTTATCCGATGCCGATTGTTCCGTCACGGTGTATATTCTCGAATTTGGTTTCCTGGGTACCGATGATTTCCAGGTCAACCTGGCGCGGCTTCACCAGACAGCGGTGGAGGTGCGGTTTATCCAGGGGGTGGACAATTTTCACCCGGTTACTCCGGGGATATCCTGGTGGATGCTTTGCTGGGTTCGGGGCTCAACCGGAGCCTGGAAGGCGTCGCCGCCGCACTGGTGGATCATCTGAATGCGTCGGGGAATGAGATCATCGCCATCGATATTCCCAGCGGGTTGTTTGTCAGCCGAGTCTTCCCGCGGCAGTACGGTTATTCACGCCGCGCATACCCTGAGTTTTCAATGTTACAAGCCGGCCTTTCTGATGCCGGAGAATGGGCCGATCGTTGGATCCGTGCACATCCTGGATATCGGCTTGCATCCGGGCTTCCTGTAGCAGGTTAACCGGGAGGCGGAGCTGCTGGACCGAGCGATCATCCGGCGCAATCTACAAGCCGCGGCCGCCGTTTGCGCATAAGGGAAATTTTGGTCATGCGTTGCTGGTGGCGGGTAGCTATGGGAAGATGGGAGCGGCGGTGCTCGGGTGCGAGGGCTTGTCTGCGGAGCGGCGCCGGCTTGCTGAGCGTGTCACGTCCCGGGCTGCGGGTATCCGATCCTGCAGACGGCGGTGCCGGAGGCGATGGTCCTGGCGGATGCGGATGAGCGGATCCACACGGCCTTCGAGGGAGATTGTCGGGGTACTCGGCGGTGGGAGTTGGGCCGGGTATCGGGACGGAGGGGCGGACGGTGGAATTTCTGCGGGATCTGCTGGGGCGGAGTACGAAGCCGATGGTGCTGGATGCCGATGCGCTGAATATCATCTCTTCGTCGGCGAGCTTTGGGCGCTGGTGCCCGCCTACTCTATCCTGACGCCGCATCCGAAGGAGTTCGAACGACTTTTTGGGCCGTCGGCCGATGACTATGCGCGGGTGGAGAAGGCGCGGGAGGAGGCGAAAGCGCGGCAGTGTATCATTGTGTTGAAGGGTCACTATACGTTTATCGCGATGCCGGGCGGCAAGGGGTATTTCAATTCGACGGGTAATGCGGGGATGGCGAAGGGCGGCAGCGGGGATGTGCTTGACGGGCATCCTGACGGCGATGCTTTCGCAGGGGTATTCGCCGGGCGAAGCGGCGTTGCTGGGGGTATATTTGCATGGGTTGGCGGGCGATCTGGCGGCATCGACCTGGTCGCAGGAGAGCATGCTGGCGTCGGATCTTGAGGACACTGGGGAGGGCGTTACGAGCGAGTTGCAAAAAGAAGGGTAAATCAATTTGTTCGGTTGGCTAGAGGTGATTATCTTTGCGACCCGTTTCGCCGGCGGCTTAGCGGTGAAATTTTCGGGAAGTAGCGCAGCCCGGTAGCGCACTACGTTCGGGACGTAGGGGTCGCAGGTTCGAATCCTGTCTTCCCGACAATGGTCTAAAGCTATCTTAAGACGGAGGCCCGTAAATGCCCAAGTTTACGGGCTTTTTTCATTTTTTTCAGCCCAATTCAATATAGCTGATCTCATCTGGCTCGTGCGTGATCAGGTGAGTTATTTTGATCCGGTGCATTTTTACTATTTTTGGCCGCGTTAGCCGAATAAACAACCGGATATGATAAGCGTGGTTATACCTGTCTACAATGAAGAAGTACTGATTTTAACACTTTTCGAGCGGGTCCGAAACGCCATGGGGCAGATTAACGTGGCATTCGAAGTGATACTTGTGGACGACGGCAGCGTGGACAACACCTACAAATTGCTGAAGACCTGCCATGAGAAGGACAGCCGGTTCAAAGCGCTTTCCTTGTCCCGGAACTTCGGCCACCAGGCCGCCTACACGGCCGGGTTGAACTATGCAAAGGGCGACTATATTGTCATGATGGATGGCGACTTGCAAGACCCGCCGGAACTGATCAAAGAAATGTATGAGAAAGCGACGCTCGAAGGCCTGGACATCGTCTACGGAAGGCGAAAAGAACGCAAGGAAAAGCTAGTCAAACGTTTCCTCATCAGCCTCTTCCACTCCATCTACGTGAAGCTCTCCAACCTGGAAAACATAAAGCAGGTAGGCAATTTCTGCCTCATGTCAAAAAAGGCGCACCGGGCATTTTTGTCGTTACAGGAAAAAAACCGCTATTTGCCCGGTCTCAGATCCTTTCTGGGTTTCAACCAAGGCTATGTAGATTATTCGAGGCCGGATCGTGAACAGGGCGAACCAAAAATGTCATTACGTAAATTGATCGCGCTGGCACTGGACGCCATTTTTTCCTTTTCGAGCCTGCCGGTTAAAATATGTCTTTACTCGGGTCTTACCGGCGTGATCCTGATCTTCCTCGCCGTTTTTTATATCGTCGTCGGCAAATTAACGGGCCTCGCACCGGTTGGGTGGTCCTCCATCATCCTGAGTATCTATTTTATCGGATCGGTGCAGTTGCTGTCAATTGGAATTTTGGGGGAATACGTGTACCGGATTTACAAGGAAACCCAAAATCGCCCCGTATTCCTGGTAAACGAATTTATTGGCTAAACTCAACGATAAGAAATGACCGAGATCGCCTACGTGGGCAATGAATTGGAACTGTTCGAACATGCCAGGGCATGGAAAGAATACTACGGTCGCATTTTAGCTCCTTTTCTAGACGGAACTGTGTTGGAAGTAGGCGCCGGCATTGGCGGCACCACCCGGGAACTGTGTAACGGCACCCAGGGAAAATGGGTATGCCTCGAACCAGATCCGGTTTTGTACGCCCGCCTGCACGACAAAATAGCCGCCGGAGACCTGCCGGCATGCTGCCTTTCCATAAAAGGCACGACGACGGATTTGAACCGCGAAGAGAAGTTCAATGCGATCATGTACATCGACGTGATCGAACATATCGAGAAAGATGCCGAGGAACTGAACACCGCAAAAACCCTGCTGGCCGACGGCGGATACCTCATCGTTCTCGTCCCGGCCCACCAGTTTTTATACAATGAATTTGACAAGGCGATCGGTCACTACCGGCGCTATAACAAGAAAATGCTAAAAGCTGCATCCCCCGCAGGGCTTAAAACGATTAAAATGATCTACCTCGATTCCTGCGGACTTTTCGCCTCACTGATGAATAAATATTTTCTGAAACAACCCTACCCGACCCTAAAACAGATCCGCTTTTGGAACCGGTTCATCATCCCGGCGTCCAAAATAGCCGACCCTATCCTGAATTATAACGCCGGCAAGACGTTAGTAGGAATTTGGCAAAAAAAATAAATGTAAAAAGCTTGTATGCTATGAAGCAATGGATACCCTGGGTGTTAGCCGCTATAACCGTAATCGTGATCTACCATGTTTGTTATGGACTGGCGACATTGCAGCCGACCAATATCAGTTGGTTGATGACCGTCCGCCATGACTGGGGTACCCACTACCTGGGCTGGGCATTCTACAAAAACGAACCCTGGCATTTTCCGCTTGGCCGGGTGACCGGGTATAACTACCCCGTCGGCACCAACATCGGGTTTACAGACTCTATCCCGCTGATGGCGATGTTCTTTAAGCTTTTTGCCCGCATCCTTCCCGATGACTTTCAATATTTCGGCATTTGGCTGCTCCTCTGTGATTTGCTCACGGCATATTTTACCATTCGGTTATTGCGGCTGTTCAAAATCAACTGGTTTATTACGCTTGCCGCAGTTGTCTTCCTCACCACCAACCCCGTGCTGGTTTACCGCGGGATGCATCCGGCTTTGTGCGCACATTGGCTGCTGATCGCATCCATCTATGTCTACTTCCTCAAGCCGGATGACACCGGTTCAAGCCGGATCCTTCGTTACCAGTTTCTCCTGTTGATGGCCAGCGCCCTCATCAACCCATACCTCTGCTGGATGGTACTTGGATTTACGCTTGCCACGCCGGTGCGGCTTTGTTTCTTCGATAAAGCCATCGATATAAAACACTTCTTCGTCTATCTGGGTGTCTCCCTCTTGTCGGTGCTGGTATTGTGGTACCTGACCGGTCTGATCGACCTCTCGCAAAAGGAGGATTTGGGTGTCGGCGGCGCCTACGGCTTATACGCGCTGAACCTGAATTCACTTTTCAATTCCTTCGGATATTCTTCTATCCTCCCGCTGTTACCGTGGGTAAGCCCGCATCAGTATGAAGGCTATATGTACCTGGGCCTGGGAATGATGGTATTGGTATTGGCGCTTCTGCTCTCTTTAGCCTATCACCGGCTAACCCGGAAGACCGCCCCCGCCAACCTGGCCGCCGCAACGCCCACCCTCAGCCGCCGCAAGGCGCGCCTTTCAAAGGGTAGTCTTATCCCGCTGCTGGTACTGACCGCAGCCTATACTATACTGGCGGTCACCCTTGTCATTACCTATAATGAAAGGGTGTTGATCCGGATTCCCGCTCCTCCCTTCTTCATCAAACTGGAAGAAATCTTCCGGGCATGCGCAAGATTCTTCTGGACACCCTATTACCTGATTGTTTTATTCACCATTATCGGGATTGCAAAATGGAAAGTCCATCCGGCGATCCCATCGGCGGTCATCTTTGCGGCGCTCGTCCTGCAGCTTTACGATATCCGGATACTGTTAACGTCCCGGCATCCAACCTATGGCGCCTACGTGCCCCCCATGGATAATAAGAGCTGGCTTACCCTGATGAGCCAATTCGATGAAATACTGTTTATCCCGCCATTTCAATCGCCTGCAATCCGGTCGATGGATTACCAGGATTTTTCATTCCTGGCCTTGAAAGCCCGAAAGCCGATCAATCTCGCCTATGTTGCCAGGGCGGATTCCCGTGCCATGCAGGAATATACCGATAGCTTGAATAGAATGGTAGAGATTGGGAGCCTGTCCCCGAAGGCGATCTATATAACCAACGCTGCGTCCCTGGAAGAATTTGCTGTGCCTATCCAATCAGGGACGGCTCGGCTCAACACCCTGGATGGTTGTTTCTATATCTTTTCCGAAGATCTGAACAATCCCCTGATCGACAGCCTTTCCAAGAAACTCAATTCCCTCCAAAAAGGAAAACTTGACAGCGCGCTGGCTATTGTCCATAATCGAAATGAATTTCGAGCGGCGCCAGCTATTCAGGCGACAGAAAGTAAGAGTTTCCGGTACAACCTGGAGTCGATACGCATAGTGCATGACATTTTAACGATTAACGGTTGGTTCGTAAAGGATTCTGCATCCGATGACACCGGGGATTCTCTTATGATCACCCTCAATTCCGGCAATACAAGGTATTGGGCGCCCGCCCTGTTATTTGACAGGCCGGATGTTGCCGGAGCTTTTCCCAAAGCGAAAATACACCGGGCGGGAATTCATATCCTGGCATTTACGGACAGTGTACAAAAGGGGAGCTACCAGATCGGGATCGTCATCCGAACCGCACAAGGCCGGTATAGTGAACAGGTGACACAAGCGGAAATGAAAGTGAAATACCCGGAATACCCCACTCCGATAAAGATTGCCAGCTTGCCTGCCGTTGGAGCAATCAACTATGATTTGAACCTGGAGGATAAAGATTCCCTATTCACCGTCGCTGGCTGGGCCGCCCTGAAAGACCAGGATGCCGGCTCCAACGCAATCCACCTGATCTTAAAAGGCAATCAGAATACATGGCTGTTAGAGGCCGAACCGATTCTCCGGCCGGATGTAACGGCCTATTTCAAAAATAAGTATAACCTTGATCATGCTGGCTACACCATTAAAATTGCCAAACGCGACTTGCCCAAAGACAAATACCAATTCGGGTTTATGATTGAGGACGCCGCGAATCATAAGCAGTACGCGATGATGACCGACAGGGGAATTGACATTCACTGATCCCCCAAGTTTACGGGCTTTTTTCATTTCCGGCCTACCAAAGAAAAAGCATACTTTTAGTCGGACACAAAACCAAGCGGCTATGGAATGGCATGATCTTTACGTCGCTACGGCAGGAGCGGCTGCGGCCTTGACCGGACTAATCTTTGTCGGGATCTCAATCAATCTACAGAAGATACTGGCGTATCCATCGCTGGTCACGAGGGCGTCCTTGTCGTTGATTTTATTGATGTCCATTTTGATGTTTTCGGTGCTGTTGTTGATTCCAACCGAACGACAGGCCATAATTGGCTGGATCTTTATCATCCTGGCTTTTGGACTTTGGGTATGGATGCTTCGTTCCGATATAAAAATTCTTGCAAGTGCTGAAAAGCAGTATAAAAGCAAGTTTGTTCCGGTCGTTATACTCGACCAGCTTTGTACGGTGGCCTATTTGGTCGGCGGAGGCAGTCTTTTGTTTCCCGGCGGAAATGGGCCCTACTGGATCGCGGCGGCGTTTCTTTTTTCGTTTGCAAAAGCTGTTTTGGATGCGTGGGTATTGTTGATCGAGATTATGAGATGAGCCCGGAGCGAAATTTTATTTCTTTCTGATCGTCGTGTTAACTTCTTCTTTAACGGTGTTCGGAAAATTGTTCTCCTTCTTTAGATGGTCTTCTAAAAAACTAATTGTCAATCGTAAAGCGGAATTATAACGTTGATTGATTGCGCAATTACCCGATTCTCTCACAACGAGTGAGAAGCAAGAAAAATCTTCGTGTTGCGCTGAATCAATGGTGAAGATTTGCGAGCTATTAAAATGATTTGTGGCAAAATCATAAACAGAATCAATTTTATCCGGATGAGTTGAAGGAGAACTTTCTAAACGAAGGTAAGGAAATGAAAAGTGCATATGCTTGAAGTCATCGCTGTTCCTGATCGTATCGAAATCGAGATTTTCATCTTTTGCATCTCCGTAATGGTGGAATTCGGACCCTTCGAGGGAAACAAAACAGGTAACATCGGGTACTTTGCTTGCTAAAAAAGCGCCCGCCAAGCCGCCCCAGCTATATCCGACAATGCCAATCTTACTAAAGTCAATGTTCGGTTCTGGTTTTAATAGATCTACAGCCGCAACAGCATCATTTACCTGTTCCATAAGGTCTGCTTTTTTCATTGTCATATCGCCGGGAAACCGTCCAATCGAACTTATTGATACTACAACAAATCCCCTTTGCGCCAGCGCTTCAAACAGCGTAAAGTTTTCATAGCTCATTCCATTAAAAGCGGTCATATATATTACCAGCGGGAATTTTCCCTTTGCAGGAGCGGCATTTTTGAACGTGTTCGTTTTGAAACGAAGCAATGCTGTTGAATCAGAACATTTAAAACCTTCACAAAACAACTGGGCCAGCCTCGCGGCCATTCCGTTGCCTGCATTTGAAGCAGTATAATAATTTCCACGCTCTTCTAATAGTTCAAAGATATTCCGTACCGCCAGAGCAGTATCCGCTGCAAGTGAATCGGCAGGATACCATACGTCAATATCAATCGGTCTGTAATGGAGGTAATCGGCCATACCACTATCGGGCCTATAAATTCTTGACCTGTCAACACTGTGAAAAATTTTAAAACCTGCCCTATAAGGCCCGATTTTCCTATCCTTTTGTTCGGAACATCCGAAGAGACAAAGCAGTAAAAATGAAGCGCAAAGTGATCTCATAGCTGTTAAGTTCCCACGAATGTAGCCTTCAGGAATTTAAGGACCTGTTAACATGGTCACAAAAAATATTGCACAACAAAAGACCTTAGACCTTAACTTCATGTCCGTCAAAAAACGCAAGATCAACCCCAATGTATTCAACAGCATTTTTGTTCCGCATCGCAAAAGCGATTTTTGTAGCAGCCATCGGCCTGATGGCTCTGGCGGTTGCAATCGGCAATACGACAGACTATTACAGCAATTATTTATTTGTGGAACATGTCCTGAAAATGGATACCACTTTTCCCCATAGCAGCCTTCACTACCGGAGTATCAACGAGCCTATCCTATTTCATGCCGTCTATATTGTTATCATCGTCATGGAGACCGGAATGGCTTTTTGTTGTTTGAAAGGCGGTTGGCTTTTATTCCGGAACCTCCGAAAGGATGCCCATTCCTTTCATGCGGCCAAAAACTGGGGCATTGCCGGGATCACGATTGGCGTGATCGTATGGTTCCTGGGTTTTGAAGTTATCGGCGGAGAATGGTTCGCCATGTGGCAAAGCTCCACCTGGAACGGTCTTGCAGCCGCTGAAAGAATTCTCAGTTTTCTGATGCTGACTTTGATCTTTTTGCATCTTCGGGAGGAACCGGCCGAGAGTTGAATCAACGCGACGCGAAGAGACCGATTTCAAAATCTTACTGACCAGCGACTGTTCTCTTCAACAAATGCGTGATCCGGGCGTAGAAGTCCCCGATCTCGAAAGGCTTCAGCATATAATCGTTCATCCCGGCCTCCAGGCATCGCTTTCGCCCACCCTGCGTGGCGCCCGCAGTCATCGCCTATCGGCGTGTCCAGGCCCAATTTCTCCCGCAACTGTCGGGTCGCCTCATATCCGTCCATCACCGGCATTTGCAGGTCCATGATAATGAGGTCGAAGCGTTCACGCTCCAGCGCCCGAACCGCCTCCTGTCCGTCACCGGCTATGGTCACCGATGCACCCGCTGTTCGCAACGCCCGCTCCGTGATCTGCTGATTGATCGGGTTGTCTTCGACGACCAGGAAGCGATGGTCATTCAACAAGCCCGCTTGCGCGACATTATCCGGTGTGATTGTTCGTGCTGCCGGCCGGTCATTGCCCGGCTCTCCCGTCTTTATCTTGGTATAGTCGAGAATATCGTCGATGGTCATTCCAAGCTGTTTCACCAATTGGTCGATGGTCCCCACAAACTCCTGCTGCTCCGTCGACAGTTCGGTGCCGTGCAGCAACCGCGCCATCCCCTGGATGCCGTTCATCGGCGTGCGGATCTCGTGGCTCATATTCGCAAGAAATTGCTCCTCCACCTTTTTTGCATCCTCCAATTCCTGGCCGGTTGTCTCCAGCGCCAGCCGGAGCGCCTTCGTTTCGGAAATGTCGCGGACAAAACACTGGAAACCTGCCACGGCACCCTCTTTCTCCCGCAGCACCGCAATCTGCTCCACCCACTTTCTGCGCCCCGTACGGGTCATCGCCCGAAACTCCAACGTCGTCTCCCTTGTCCGCCGCTCCAATTGTCGTACATAATGCTCCGCTACCATCGTAAAGGATTCGGGATCGACCAGGAAGGAATAGTGCCGCCCCACGCACTCTCCGTCCGCCGCAATACCCGATTAGCGCCAGTACGCCCGGGCTCGCTATAAAATCGATGACACCATCGGTACCCGCAGAATAAATGACGCCGCTGAAATGATCGACGATTTCCCGGTAACGGAAATCGGAGGTTGCCTTTGCTTCTGGCGGCTTTCCACGTCGCCAAACGTAAATCACCCAGACCAGGGCGGCGATCGCGGCACTCCAAAAAGCGCCCATGAGCACATAGGAAATAGGATTCACAGGATATTAAATGTTAGCTGCATTCCCGCGGAAGGTGGATGACCAGGGAGTATAGCCCCGTCCGGGGGCGGTTTCCAACGCCACCTCTCCATGGTATAGCTTCGTTCGTTCATAGATATTGGATAAGCCCAGGCCATGCCGCGTCGCAACCGGGTCGAAGCCCTTTCCGCTGTCGCGATCTCCAGTCTGACATGGTTCTCCTTGCCTTGCAGGTCGATGACACATGCTTGGCCCGCGCGTATTTGATGATATTTTTGATCTGTTCCTGACGATCCGGAAAAGCGTGATCTTCCGGTGTTCATCCAGCGATTGATCGATTTTCGGTTGTCATGAAGGAACCGGATCTCGAATGGTTTGCAATATTGCATGTCGCCATGAGTTGACGGATACTCCCGGTCAGACCCATCTCATTAAAATTCGGCATCACCATATCCAGTGAAAGAACTCCCGGATCTCTTCGATCGCGAGTGTCAGGATTTCCGAAGTCCGGGTCTTCACCTGGCGGAACTCGCCACTGTCGGGTTCCAGCTGCCCCAGAAAGAGCTGCGCGCTGGCCAGGATCTGGTTGACATTGTCGTGTAGCTCGTGGCCAAGCCTTGCCCTTTCCTCCTGCTGTGCGCGAATGATCGCTTCTGCCGATGTTTGGGACATACCGTTCTCCGCGCTTTCCGCATCTTGCGGCATCCCCTGGAGCGCCTCGCCAATACATCCTCGCCAAGACAAAGCAGCCGCCCATCCTCACTGCCGGGAAACAGGCTGATCTGCCATTGGATCCATTGATAAGGACTGTTCTTTACCCGCGCCGCGACGGTAGCGGCCCTCTGCAGATTCCCGGCAATCGCCGATCGCTTTTCGGACGCGTTCCTCGTCGGCCGCGTGAATCAACCCCAAAAACTCCGCTTTTCCTACGGCCACCTTTGCGCACCGGAAAGTCTGGATGAACGGTGCATTCACAAAACGTCATCCGGTTATCCGGGTCAACGACGGCCATGTAGAATGAGCGGTGTTGCTGGCGCGCATCAGCCCACTTATCGCAGTGGATTGGGGCGCTCATGGAAGGATCGGTGGTTTAGGGGTTAACGGGTTAGCACGCGATAGCCAATGCTTCGGATATCCGGGCAAAATCCATGGATTTATCGAAGAACCGACTGGCACCCATTTCCTTGCAGATCGCCCGGGTAATGATCGGAAGCCATGTTGGTCATCATGAAAACCAAGATCCGGTCATATCTTTCACGGACCGAGTGCAGCAACTCACTGCCGCTTTGGTCCGGCAACTGGATATCCAGCAGGATACAATCTGGTTTGATCTCCTGCAAGACGGCCAGGGCCTCCTTATAGCTGCCGGCGTGGACAACGAACTCAACATTCTGACTATCCTGTAACATCGGGATCATGCGTTCAAGGACGACCAGCAGAGTCATCTACGACCAACACCACTTTTTTCACTTTATTCTTATTCATAACCTATGTGTTTTGATAACACAAAGTACGGTCACCCCATATCCGGATCAAATAGTTCAGGTTGTCATTTCTGTAGTACCGCCGGAAAGCGGAAACGTAGAATATTCACTACAAAGACGGGGGAAAGAGGGCGGATCAACTCTTCAGAAAGAACGTAACCACCGATCGGATCTGACCGAACTCCGTGGATTTGTCGATAAAAGAACCGCCGCGCCGAGTTCCAGGCAGACTGCCCGGTGTCGCGGGCCAGATTGATTAC
This sequence comes from uncultured Chitinophagaceae bacterium, assembly GCA_963846405.1. Taxonomy (GTDB): domain Bacteria; phylum Bacteroidota; class Bacteroidia; order Chitinophagales; family Chitinophagaceae; genus Puia. The sequence continues at coordinate 664,171 of CAWJVU010000007.1, forward strand.
TGAGCATGATGACGAGTTACGGTGGGATAGCGCTCATGGATGAATTGCAACAATTCGATCCCGCTGCGATTGCCCAGGTTGATATCGAGAAGCACGAGATCGGGTGTCTGTTCGGCCAGTAACGCTTCAGCTGATTCAAAGCTGCCCGCGGATCGGATCTCGGCAATAAAATCGAGGTTCTGCAGATAAAGAGCGGAGCCGGGTGATGATCACCGGAGAATCATCGATAAGGTAGATTATTTTGGGGATGTGTTTCAATGGAGCAAAATTACCCTGTTGGCGGGACCCTCTGGTAGACCCATTTCGCTCTCTGAATGTCATAAACGGGTTAATCTATTTGTAGTCAAAGGACTACTTTGGAATGTCAATGTTTCTCCAACAAGTTATTCTCCACGGCGTATAAGGTCAGATCGGCATTGTTCTTCATGTTCATTTTGGTTAGCACTCTTGACCGATAGGTGCTGATCGTCGTGGAGCTCAGGGAAAGCTTTTCGCCGATCTCCGATACCGACTTGCCTGCCGCGAGCAGCTTGAAGACTTCAAATTCGCGATCGGATAGGAATTCATGCGGCAGTTTCTCTGCGTCGTGGTCAAGACTTTCGGCCAGCTTTTCGGCGAGCGCGGCCGTGATGTATTTCTTACCCATCAGAACTTTATGTACTGCTTTTACTACCTCCCCCTGCGCCGATTCCTTCGAAAGATAACCGGAGGCTCCCGCCCGGAGGACCCGGATCGCGTACTGGTCTTCGGGATGGATGCTCAGGATCAGTACCGGCAGTTTCGGGAACTGCTGGCGGATTTGCTGCAGGACTTCGAGGCCGCCCCGCCCGGGCATAGAAATGTCGGAGATCACCACGTCCCAATGCTCTCTTATGACGAGGTTCAGCAGATCGTCAGAATCAGCAGTCTCCACAATCTCGGCGCTCGGAAATTCCTCTTGCAATATTTGACGCAGCCCCTTACGAACTACGGCGTGGTCATCGGAAATGATTATTCGCATGTATAGATCGGTATTCAGGTTTTTTCTGCTGCGTTCATCGGGACACTAACGATCAGGGTCACTCCTTTCCCAGCTTCACTGCTTACCTCTAGCCTCCCGCCCATCATCAGCGCCCGCTCTTTCATCCCCAGTACACCTAGCGTCTTTCGTGTACTCATCTTTCGGCTGAAGCGAATCCCCGGCCATCATCCTTGATGCGTAAGCACGATCTGGTCCTCTTCATATCCCAGGAAAATATCCACCGGATTTGGCTCCTGAGTGCCGGGCGACATTGGTCAGCGCCTCCTCGGCAAATGCGGAACAACCCTATCGACATCTGCGGGTGGATACTCGACGGCCGGGCATGCCTGCACGGAACCGGTGTCTTTATCCCCGATCGTTTTTCGAACTCCTCCGCCTGCCATTCGATCGACCAGCCACCAAACCCAGGTCATCGAGGATGCCCGGACGAAGTTCGGCTAAGATCAGTTTCGCACGCAGATAATGATCGTATGATTCAGTAATTGTAAGTGATATCCGTTACCCGCTGGCTGCAACAAAGGTCGATCTTCTTCTGCCAATTGTTCTTCCACCCAGGCGATATCCATCTTCAATCCCGGTACCAGTTGCTGTCTGCAACTAGTCGTGTATCTCCCGGGCCATGTCTGCCCGCTCCTCTTCCCCGCACGTCCTGAAGGTGTGAAGCCAAAGCCCGAAGCTCGGCAGTCGACTGCGACAGCTGCTCCCGGATTTTCTTTTAAGCCGAGATATTCCGGAAGAACTGCGAGATCCCATTCCGAGAGGGGTACATATGTGTTTCAAGCCAGAGTTCCAGTACCTCCGACCACATCTCAAAATGTTGTTCCTGCTGGGTCCGCATGGCCTTTTCGAAATGTAGCCCGAATGGACTATTGACCGCGACCGGGAATTCCCGGAAGATGTTTTTGCCCGGAGTGTCAATGCCGACCCTGCTCATCATTTCTTTTGCCCGCCCGTTCAAATAGACAATGTTCCCGGACCGATCGTAGCCCATAAAGGCATCCGTCACCCGCTCGAAGATCTCAAGGACCTCGGCGGTTTTTTCCTCCACCTGCCTGGACAGCTCTTCATTGAACTTGATCAGCCGCTGCTCCGCTTTTAGCCTCTCCGTAATGTCCCGGCAGACGACCACGTATCCTGTCACCGTATTCTGTTCGTCCCGGATCGCCGATATTGACATAAGGACGTTTAGCGCCACATTCCGCTTGGTATAATAAGCCAGCTCGCCATGCCAGTAGCCTTGCTCCCGCAGATGCGCACGGATCGCATGGCGGATCGCAGGGTCTGTCGGACTTCGCAGCAGGCGGGCCAAGTCTTGTCCCGCCGCCTCCGCGAGGCTGTAACCATATAGTTTTTTGGCTGCCTTATTCAGCTGACGGTTTGGAATTCCTGGTCCGTGGAGATAATCGCATCGCTAACGTCTTCCATCAGCCTGGCCTGGTAGCGGATCATTTCACTGGCCTTTTTCTGCTCGGACATGTCTCGCGTGATCTTCGCAAAACCTTGTAATCGCTGGTCATAATCATACACGGCAGTGAAAACGATATCTGCCCAGAACCGGGTCCCGTTCTTTCTCACCCGCCAGCCTTCCTATGATAAGACCCATCCTTCTCTGCCATGTGCAGATTGTGGGCTGGTTCATTCCGTTCCAGTTCTTCCGGCGTATAAAAGATGCTGATCGGCTGACCGATCACCTCGTTGGCTGTATATCCTTTGATTGTCTGGCGCAGGGATTCCAACTTTTGATCTGCCGGGCGGGTTCACCATGAAGATGCATAGTCCTTAATGCTTCCGATGAGCAGGCCAAAGGTCCGCTTGTTGGCCTGCGTTTCAATTTGGGCCCTCCGTTCTGCTTCGTCTCTCCGGTTTCAAAACCCGCGCATTATACCAAATGACTAACACGAAACAGATAATAATGCTCAGCACAAGGATTAAAACTCCGTACTCTACCGTAAAGGCGCCGGAACGCGTGCCAAATAGCCTGAGCCAGCCCAGTACGATTGGCGCTACGAATGCAAAAGGTATCAAGCGACGTGCTGTGATCGAGCCGGTGCCGGATCCGGTCAGATCCTTTATCATCCCGCGATCTGGTGTTGCGAACAGCAAAGCCAGCGCAGCCAGAAGAAAACAGCCGGTCGTATTGACTGCCATGGGGAAATATTGGAAAATGCTCCGGTATTCCCCAACCTGGTAAATATACCCCAGGGTCGACAACAATCCCAGTGCGCCCATCGTCAGTGCCAGTGGATGGATCGCACGTTCAACGCGACCTCTCCCCCGGAGCAGCAAAATGGCTATTGTCCAGCATACGAAACAAAGCGTCGTATTAAATGCCATCCGGCCGTGGAAGCTGCGGGACTCATCTGGCCGAGCCGATCGGTGAACAGAAGTTGATCAACGCCCGCCAAGCCGGGAATGAAGTATCCCGAGCAGCCGGGTTATGGCAAACAGCAGCACCACCCCGGCCAATAAATAGCCCAGAATGTCCAGCAGCCGGGATCGGATAATAGGACGGGCAAGGATCAGGAAGGAAAAAGAAGACAACAAAAAAGGACAACGCTGTTAGTGGATTCATGGCCGGAAGTCCGGACCCAAATTGTCTGAGCACGGGCAATGTCCCATTGCCAGCCGCAAAAGACCAGCATGGCCGTTACAATCATAATGGCAATCAAATCCCAGCGACAACCGTTGTAGCCGGTTGTGGTCGGATAGTTCGGGTTTCTGAAGCGTGTGCATTGGGGCGGAATTCTCCACGTCGACGCGACGCAGAAAGTTAATCCTGTTTGAATCAATTGCTTGTAATCAGCGCCCTAATTGTTTTATTTAGAATGTGAAGAAGGCAGACCACTTAGGAAAGTATGGCAAATGAAGATAATTTCTGATACCGTGGAGGAATTTCCCCAATAATAACGAAATATCTTTCCGGATTTCGCCAGAGGTCTTTCATTGGATTGAATTGGTGGCTTGATTCAATAAGCTTGAAAGACCCATAGGACATGAATAAAGAATTTTAAAGGACAGGGCAATGGTTCAAATAGGACATTGGATCAATAGGATACGATCAATAGGACATGGTTAATTAGGGTTGGATCAATCGGATAACGGATCAAAACGGGTCTCGGATTAAGGATTAAAAAGGGTACGGATCGTTTCAATAAATCAAGATCTTTTACTTCGAATATTGGAGTTTTGCTATGACGATACAAAGATGCAACGGGATCGGCCGCAAAAAAATAGACCTGCTTATGATTGTCCGGTAGACCCCGGGAACGTCGGTTGTCGAAGATGGTCTACAAAGGAAAACCGTGCATATCTCACCATCGTGGTTAGTTATCGTTATGAAAAGAAAGAAAAGAGTGCGGCGTAATGGAACGGCGCGGGTCAATGGGAAGAGGGATCTCGCTTAGTTCCAGTTGAAGAAGAGGACTCTGCTTGCCTGACCTCCCAGAGATAAAGGATGCCATCATTCGGTGGGTCGATCCAAAGTTCCGGCAGCATCGTCCTAACATGCCGTTCAGCAGGCTTCTTCCAGCCGTTCGATTTCAGGTTGTGTTGGAGCAGTGGGATTCTCGTCTTTGCTGACCCAATTTCTGGTTGAAAAGCTGGTGCCGGTCACCAAAAGAATTTCTACCTGAACGTGATTCTTTGCCATGATGAAGGAGTTGAAGGATGATGATGATTGGATTTGATTACTACCCTCAAAGATTGCAAGGCGAAATGGATGAAAAATAGATTATTTTATTTTATTGAGATAGAAATGAACAGCGCACGCTGTAGATGAGCGACTACGGGCACCATCGGCTTCAACGATCACTAGGAAAATCTACGTTAGGTACTAAACTGAAAAAACCTCCGGGGTTTTACAGAGGCTTTTCAATGGATTGAATTGATCGGGTTTTCATAGGGCTGGAAAGAAAAACCCCGTCATTAAACAAATTGAATAGTTTCAAAGGGCAGGACATTGGATTGAATAGGCATTGGATCAATAGGATAGAGGATCAATAGGATAACGGATCAATAGGGTACAATCAATTGGACATTGGATCTTTAGAATAATGGATCAAAACGGGTCTCGGATTAAAAAGGGTACAGATCGGTTCACTAAATCAGGATCTTTTTCTTCGGATATTGGACGTTTTGCTTTGACGATACAAAGATGCGGCAAGCTGTGGCCCAAAAAGTAGACCTGGTTATCATTGTGCGGTAGATTGCCCGGAAGGCTTTTGTAGCAAATGGTCTACAACATATCTATTTCCCATAACGAAGCACTATACTTCCTGATTTAAAAGTCGTTTTATCAAGAAGTTTTAATCTTATTTTTTCCTTCAGGATAGTGTCGTCCAAAAATCTTCTCCCCTTCCCTACCAATATCGGCATAACAACAAAAAGGTATTCATCGATCAGACCCAGCTCCGTTAGTTGTGAAGGGATGTCGACTCCACCGACTAAAATATCCTTACCGTCTTCTTGTTTTAATTTAAGTATTTCTTCTTTCAGGCTCGAACCGGCAATCCTCGAATTTTCATCTTCAACGCGCTTCAGCGTTCTGGAGAAAACGACTTTTGGAGCAGCGACGAAGGCCCGCGCATATTCGACATCTGCTTTTGTCTCGCCGGCAGGGTTTTTTAAGATATCGGGCCAATAAGGAACCATTAATTCATACGTTATCCGCCCATAGACGATCAGGCCGGCATCCCGGACAAGGCGGATATAATAGTCGAACAATTCTTCATCCGGCAAAAATGCTGTATGGTCCAGGCAGCCGTCAACGGTAAGATTGATCGTGTAAATTAGTTTTCTCATTTGATTGATTTGCTATCACAAATATCGGCGGCCGGTTCGTGAAATTTGGGGTGCAATACCGACATTATGCGGGTAATTTGCGAAAGTTGATTCCGCAGCCGGGCTCAAAACGGACGGAGGACACCGTTTTGGCGCCTTTGGTCAAAATTTCCGGCGGGTTCGCCCCGATCGTTTTATCTTTTTCCCATGAAACCGAAGCATCTCGTCTATATTCTCGCGCTGATCAAGCTGATTTTGCCGTTTTTTCTTCAGGACCCGCTCTGGGAGCCCCACCGGGATGAGTTCCTTTACCTGGCGGAGGCGCGGCATATGGCCTGGGGCTATATGGAGGCGCCACCCTTGCTGTCGGTCTTTGCCTGGCTCACCAACCTGCTGGGCGGGGCGATGTGGACGATCAAGATCTGGCCCTCGCTGGCGGGCGCGGCGACCTACTTCCTCGCGGGCCGGCTGGTGCTGCACCTGGGAGGCCGCTGGTTCGCGCTGGTTCTGGCCTGGATGCCGTTTGTGGCGGGGGCCTGGCTTAGGATGCACTTCCTTTTTCAGCCGAATTTCCTGGATATTTTCTGCTGGACGGCGATGGCTTATGGGCTTGTCCGATTTCAGCAGACGGGGAAGGTCCTTTACCTCTACATGGCCGGCGTCAGTTTCGGGCTTGGTATGCTCGGCAAGTACACGATGGCTTTCTACGCCACGGGTCTGCTGGCCGGCCTCCTCCTCAGCTGGGACAAAAAAATACTCACGAACCGCCACTTCTATTTTGCGATCGGGTTGGGGTTGCTGCTCTTTCTGCCAAATCTCGTTTGGGAGGCCCGCCACGGCTTCCCGGTCGTCTACCACATGAAGACCCTTCAAAATAACCAGTTGCAGTATCTGAGTCCCTGGAATTTCCTGACGGACCAGCTGCTGTATAATGTGGCTACCCTTTTTACGTGGGTGACCGGCCTGGTGTGGGCGGCGCGCAGGAGACAATATCGTTTTGTCGCCGCGGGATTTGTCGTTACCCTGGGCCTCCTCCTGCTGGGTCACGCGAAAAGCTATTATTCACAGGGGGCCTACCCTATCCTGTTCGCATTCGGCGCCCCGGTGCTGGAAGCTTGGGCAAACAAATGGTGGAAGATGGCGATGCTGGCGTTCAGCCTTTTTGTCGGCGTTCGCCTGGTTCCCCTTCTCCTTCCATTCAGGGCCCCGGCAGCGCTGGCCGATTACTATGTCCATCATCCCCTTGCCCGAAAAGTAGGCGGGCTCCGCTGGGAAGACCAACTCGATCATCCCTTGCCACAAGATTTCGCGGATATGTTGTCCTGGGAGGAAATGGCCCAAAAGGTGTCCGCGGCCTATCAGACGCTGGACAGCACGGAAAAGGCGCACACCCTGCTCTTCTGTGACAATTATGGGGAAGCGGGCGCGGTGAACTATTATGGCCCGAAATACCATCTGCCGGAAGCGTACAGCGACAATGCGAGCTTTCTTTACTGGATGCCGCAAGACTACGACCGGTTTGACGTGCTTTTGCTCGTTACCGATGACAAACAGGAGATGGAGCATCGCTTTATAAAAGAATTCAAAGCGGCTCAACTGGTGGACAGTATCGTGAACCCCTATGCGCGGGAGGATGGCACGCTGATCATCTTGTTGAAGGGGCCGAGTGATGCGTTCCGGAAAGGGTTCAGGGAGAAAATCGACAAAGACAAACTAAAGACCACCGCGCAGGGGGCGGTCGGTGCCGGACGATGAGTGTACGGAATTGGTACATTAGACAGAGAGTTTCCTGCCCAAATAACTATCAATCAGCTTGCTGGGACATTGGCTTGTTTTGTGCTGCTAACCGGTATGCTGCGCAACTATCTAAAAACCGCCTTCCGGGCCTTCCGGAAACAGAAAATCTTCTCGGCGCTCAACCTTCTTGGGCTGACCGTCGGGCTGGCAACCGTATTGCTGATCACCCTCTACGTGGTCAACGAATTCAGCTACGACCGGTATAACGTGAGCGCCGATCGCATTTACCGGGTAAACCCCCACTTCCGGTTCGCGGGCGAAGAGCTGCATGAAAAGATTGTTCCGGCAGACCTCGGACCAGCGATGAAGCGGGACTATCCGGTTGTCGAGAACTTTGTACGTTTCAACAACATCGGGCCGGCCAATGTCCGGAAGGGGGACGCATTTGTTACGGAACCGCGGACCTGTTGGGCGGATTCGAGTTTTTTTTCGGTGTTCACCCTGCCCCTTGTGGCGGGTGATCCCAAGACTGCGCTCACCCAGGTGCGTACCGTGGTCATTTCGGAAACGATGGCTAAGCGTCAGTTCGGAAACCAGCAACCATCCGATATTGTCGGGAAAACGATTGCGATCGACGATACGACCTTGTGGAAGATCACGGGTGTGATGCGGGATATGCCCGTGCTTTCGCATTTCCATTTTGACCTGATCCGGTCGCTCTGCACACAGTCAGATTCCCGCCAGGTCAACTGGCTCAACAACGACTGGGAGACCTATCTGGAGGTCCGGCCCGGCACAACCGAAGCGGAGCTGGACCGAGACCTTACGGCGGCGACGCGGAAATACGCCGACCCGATCATTCGGCAGGCGATGAGCACGTCGCTCGATGAGATGGCAAAAAAGGGAGACTTTTACCGGTATGAAACGATTCCGCTGATCCGGATTCACCTATATTCGAATTTCCCAAAGGAAACAGAGGCTTCCGGAAACATCGTCTACGTCCGCATGTTTATGATCATTGCGGTCTTTATCCTGTTGCTGGCTTGCGTCAACTTCATGAACCTTTCGACGGCGCGTTCGGCGGGGCGCAGCCGTGAAGTGGGTGTCCGGAAAGTGTTGGGGTCGACACGCAGCAACCTGGTTATGCAATTCCTGGCCGAGTCCATTTTGTATAGCCTGGGCGCGATGGTGCTTGCACTTATTCTGGCGTTGCTGCTGTTGCCCTTTTTCAGCCGCCTGTCGGGTCAGGAGTTGACGACGGCTACATTGCCCTGGTATTGGCTGGTTCCTGCAGCTTTCGTCGGCGTAATTGTCGTAGGGGTTCTTGCCGGCAGCTATCCCGCATTTTATTTGTCGCGTTTCCAGCCGATACAGGTATTGAAAGGAAAACTTTCTACCGGGTTCAAAGGGAGCAGGCTGCGCAATGTTTTGGTCGTTTTCCAGTTCACTACAGCCATTTCTCTTTTGATCGGTTCAATCGTTATTTACAACCAGCTCAATTTTGTCCGAAGCCAACAGCTGGGGTATGACCGTTCACAAGTCCTGTTGATTCAACACACATCAGGCATGGGCGAGCACCTGCTTGCCTTCAAAAATGCGGTGGCGCAATTGCCGGGCGTCCGCGCCGTGACAACGGCCAGCTCATTTCCGACCAGTAATTTATCGGAGGCGGATATGTGGTTTTCGGATGCAGGCCGGACGCATTCGTACGGACCGGAGCGGTGGACAACCGATGCCGGATATATCGATGCCATGGGGATGACCATGGCTTCCGGACGTCCTTTCCGCCCCGAAATGAAGACGGATTCCGATGGCGTCCTGATCAATCAAACAATGGCGCGCCTGTTGGGCACGACCGACCCGGTGGGCAAAACCCTTTATCGTCCGGGGGACCAGGGGAAATTGATCCCCTTTCACATCGTCGGCGTTGTAAAGGACTTCCATTCGGTCACGTTACACGAGGCCGCACGGCCGTTGGTTATGACCCTGGGCTCTTATGGAGACTATGCCGGCATTCGCCTGAACACGAATAATATTGCCGTCACGGTCGATCAAGTGCATCGGCTGTATACGCAGTATGCGGGAAATATGCCTTTTGACTACTCGTTCATGGACGATGACTTCAACAAGCTCTATGCCGCTGACACCCGGGTCGGCGAGGTCATCGCCGTTTTTACCGCGTTGGCGCTGCTGGTGGCGTGTCTGGGACTTTTTGGGCTGGTCAGCTTCGCGGCGGAACAACGAAACAAAGAGATGAGCATCCGGAAGGTCCTTGGCGCCAGTGTCGGCGATGTCATCACGTTGCTCGCGAGGGACTTCATCCTGCTCATCGGGGTGTCCCTGGTTATTGCTTTTCCGCTGGCCTGGTATGGCATGCACCGCTGGTTGGAGAGCTTCGTATACCGGACGCCGTTTGGGGTTTCGACGTTCATCCTGGCGACGTTATTCATTCTTGCGGCGATTGTAGTGACGATCAGCTACCAGGCTTTCCGGTCCGCGGTGTCGCGCCCGGTCGATAGCCTGAAGGCGGAGTAAGCGTCGGTCCCACCGTCTTTCGCAATAGCCACTCGTCGTAGCCTGGCTTTACAAAATCGTTCAACTTTCCCACCGTGGCGAACCCCGACTGTTTATAGAGGCTGAGCGCCCTGGTATTGAACGTGGACACGCATATGAATACATTCGGTGAATGCCGGAGGATCCGCTACCTTCACAAAACTCAAGTAGTCGCCTACCAAGACCCCGGCCCCGAAAGGCTTCCGCAACGAACAGAATTTGGATATAGCCGTTAAAACTGCCACATACCTGAAGGATCGCCAGCCCGGCCGGCTCGTCTTTGAAGGTCGCAACGAAGATCTCCTTGCACGGGCCCTGGAAACCCGCCCTGCAGGCGGCCGCATCCATCCCGAGCGTCATCCAGGGATCTGAATTCGCCATCATCGCCGCGAACCGGTCATACAGTACTGGGTCTGTCGTTGCCTCTATGGTCAGGGAATCCATGTCGGTCATCGTGCCGCAGTCGAATTAGGGTTAAAAACAAGATACTAAGCGCTGCGTTGATAAATATATTCAAAAAACCCACGTCAAAACGGAAGAACCGCCACAAAATCTCGTTTAGTGCATACGTCAGGACGGCCGCCGACACGCAAGCCGCCGGCACCAGGCGCTCCCGAAGCCGGACGCGCGAGCCGAGCCCGAGCAGATACAGACCCAGCAGCGGCCCATAGGTATAGCCCGCGATCCGGAAGATGGTATTGATGATGGCGCCCTTGCTGTTCCAGAATAGCAGCACGATGCCGAACAGGACGATGTTCACACCCAACAGTACGGCGTATCGTACCCTTTTCCTGCGGGCGGGCGGGATCGACTCGTATTGCAGGAAATCATAACTGAATGCCGTTGTGAGCGCCGTTATACAGGCGTCGATACTGGCGAACGTCGAGGCGATGACGGCGATCAGGAAAGCGACCGCGCCGGTTGCGCCAAAATAGTTCAAGGTCAGCATGGGGTACAGCTCGTCCGTATGCAGGATCTGGCCCTCCCGAACCGTTAACCCGATACCTTGTCTTGCCACATAAAGGTAAATGAGCACACCCAAGCCCAGGAACAGGGTTTGGGCAGCGCCGATAAAAAAGGTAAAGCTGAGCACATTTTTTGTTGCGTCGCCCGCTTTTTTGACCGTCAGGGTTTTTTGCATCATGCTTTGATCCAACCCGACAAGGGCCACCCAGATCAGAAAGCCGGAGATGAATTGTTTGAAGAAATTTGTCCCTGATTCAAGAGACCAGTCGAAAACCCTGAAATGCTGGTCGCGTACGATCGCATCGAGCATACTGGTGAACGAGAGACCCAATGCCCGCCGGATGCTTAAAATCGAAATGACGATCACGGTGATCAGGAAAGCGGATTGCAACGCGTCCGTCCAAACGATGGTACGGATGCCTGATTTGTGGGTATACAGCCAGATCAACGCGAGCACGACAGCAATGGTGAGCCAGTACGGGATATGTAAACGTTCAAAAAAGGCGGATTGCAGGATCTTGACGGATAGCAGCAGCCGCAACGCGGCGCCAAAACTTTGGGAAACCAGGAAGAACAGCGAGCCTGTTTTGTAGGTCGTTCGGCCAAACCTGCCATCCAGGTAGGTGTAGATCGACACCACCCGCAGGCGAAAATAGACCGGGATCAGCACGAAGGCGATAAAAAGACTGCCGGCAAGCGTTCCCAGAATGAATTGAAAATAATAGAGGTGGTTATTTGCTACGTCACCCGGGATCGAGACAAGCGATACCGCCGATATCCCCGACCCGATCATGCCAAACGCGACCAGGAACCACGGCGAGGCCCGGTTGCCGTCGAAATAGGTGGTATCCCGATTGTTCCGGGATGTCAACCAGGAGATGATCATCAGGAGCGAAAAATACGCCAGGATGATCAGGAAAAGCTGGATCGCCGTCATGTATAGCCTCTTTTGTGAAACTATTCAATTTATTCAATATATTCAGGACGTCGAACCAATTCATGCATCTTTTTGTTCAGGTTATTAAGTTTCCCCGGAATCTCCCTTTTTTCACAACAATTCCTCAGGTATGACGACGCAAGAACCAAAATCGGACACCGTACAAGTCGGACAAAAGAGCTTTGAGATGCCACCCAAGGAAGGGATCTCCATCGCCCATTTCCTCACGGTTGCCAATATCGACCGGTCGGCTCGCTGGTATGAGAAGGTTTTCGGCGGTCGGGTTCTGAGCAGCGGAGACAGCGACGGCGCACCCGCGTATATCCAGATCGCCAATACTTGGCTTCTTGTCAACGTCGGAGGCGGACCGACGCCAGACAAGCCGACGGTGACGCTCAGCACCCCCGACCCCAACCACATCAATAGTTTTATGAATATCCGGGTTGCGGATATCCAGGCATGTTACGAATTGTGGAAAAGCCGTGGGGCCGAATTTATTACGGCGCCGATCCCGAAGTATGGGGAGATCCGCTGCTATATGCGCGATCCGGACGGGTATATTATCGAGGTGGGACAGAGCACCGAACTTACGTACGGGTAGTCTTTTATTCACTTCTTAGCGAATTCACCGGGTTGGCGATTGCTGCCTTGATAGACTGTATGCTTACGGTCAGTAAGGTGATCGCCAATACGCCAATGCCTGCAACCCCGAATATCCACCAGGAGAGGCCTGTCCGATATTGATAGCCTTCCAACCAGGTGTGTGTGGCATACCACGCGATAGGCACTGCAATAAAGGCGGCCAGAAGAACGATCACGACAAAATCCTTCGAAAACGATTGCCAGATACTAAATACGGAGGCACCCAGAACCTTTCGGATCCCGATCTCTTTGACGCGTTGTTCGGCGACGAATGAAGCCAGTCCGAAGATACCAAGACATGAAATAAAGACGGCCAAAATTGAAAAGACTTCCGACAGGGTGCCGATGCGCTGTTCGGCGGCGAATTTGTGCGCGTATTCATCATCGACAAATGTGTAGTCAAAGGGCGATGAAGGGTTTAACTTTTTGAAGATGGGTTCTATTTTGCCGATGGCTGCCGCCGCGCTTATATGCGGATTCAGCCGGATCGTGATCTCGGGCCCGATGTCCGGGACCATAAAGAAGAGGCTTTGCTGAACAGGTTCGTACGGAGACGCTTTTACCATATCCCGGATGACGCCGACAACGGTATATGGTTTGTCATTCCATTGGATAATTTTGCCAACGGGATGCGGGAGGCCCGTATACTTTACTGCCGCTTCATTCAGGATGATGCCTGACTGATCGGTTGGGAAACTCCTGGAGAAGTCACGCCCTTCCACAAATTGCCAGCCCACTGTTTTGCCATATTCGGGTGTCACCGCCGTCAACGCAAACGACTGTCCGTGCGTCGTCAGGTTTTTGCCTTCCCATTGAAAATGGTCATCGTAATAGTTGTTTTCCGTTGCCGCGCTGGAAGATTGCGCGAAGCCGACCGCGGCGCCCGATGGCGAACAACTCCTTTTGCAGCACATCGTACTTCCCTTTTAGGTCCGGCGTATTTATTGTTGTGCGGATCAGACCAATTCTGTCGTAGCCGATCGGGCGGTCCCTCGCCAGTTGGATTTGCCGGAACACCACGATGGTCCCGGTTATCAGTACAATGGATACGACAAACTGTACGGCAAGCAGGATCTTGCGCGGCGTGGCCGCGGACCTGCCCGCTTTAAAGCCGCTTTTCAGCACCTGCACGGGCTTGAAGGAAGAGAGATACCAGGCCGGATAACTACCGGAGATCAAAGCGGTCACCACGACGAATATTGCGGCGGCCAACCAAAACCAGGGACTTGAAAAAGGGAATGTTATATGCTTGAGGGCGATCTGATTGAACCAATTTAGGCTCACCGTCACGATACCGATGCCGATGAAGAACGCCAGCAGCACCATCAGGAATGCCTCAGCTAGGAATTGCATGGCCAGCTGGGTTCGCCGGGAACCCATTGTCAGGCGCACACCCACTTCCCTCGCCCGTTTTTCCGAGCGTGCCGTGCTGAGATTCATAAAATTGATGCAGGCCAGGAACAACACAAAAGCGCCGATCAGGCTGAAAAGCCGGACGATCTGGATCTGGCCGCCCGACTGTATTCCGTTTCTCCACTCGGAACGCAAATGCCAGTCTTTCATCGGATGCGTAAACAGTTCGACTTTGCTTCCCGGAACCTGACCCGCGTTATTCTTTATTTTCGACCAATAGACATCTTTGATGGCGCCCGATACATTGGATACACCCGGTTGAAGAGCGGTATAAATGGAGAAGGAACTATTGTTCCAATCGTTCAGGGACGCCTTTAAATCGGGGTAGGTTTTTATGAGTAAGTCAAACGGACAGATGAGACCGATCCCGGAAAACGATGTATTGAGCGGCAAGTCTTCATAAACGCCAATCACTGTCACCGGTTGGGCGTTGTCGAGCTTTACGGTCTTGCCGACCGCGTCCGCGGACCCAAAAAGTGTTCTTGCCACCGATTGGCCGACGAGAATGCTGCTGGGATCCGAAAAACCGGCGGTAGACCCGGCGACGAGCTTTAAGGTAAAGATATCGGTAAAATCCTTTTCCGCATAGATGGTCGATGTTTTGAGCCGGTTGTCATTAAATCCAATGACATGGCCACCGCTTTCGGAAGCAAGCGCAACCCTGCTGAAAAGATTACCAAAATTTTTTCTTAACTCGCCGGCCAGCGGGATAGGAAAATGATTGCTTCCGGGCGAAATATATACGTCGCCTTTTGAAATTTCCTTTCTGGCGATCTGGCAGATGGTTTTATAATTCTTGTTGTAGGTATCAAAGCTCAACTCATCCCGGATCCACAATCCGACCAGGAGGGCGACGGCGATACCAATCGAAAGACCGCCTACATTTATGACCGAATGCATTTTGTCTTTCAGGAGATAGCGCCAGGCTATCTTTAAATAGTTGCGTACCATAGGGACTACGGTCGAAAAAGTATGCCAGCTCGTAAAGGCCAGACAATCAATTGAAAATGGATAGCATTTCAAACTATCTGTCCGCTTTCGGACAGCAATCGTACGAAAATGGTTATAGGATTAGTTTGACGCGATCCTACCAAAGTACAAGACACTTGTAGCGCCTGACCGTGCGGCAGCGATGTCCAATATTCCGTCTTCGTTGAAATCACCGACTGCAAAACCATACACCGTACCCTGTGAATCACCAAAGGAGATCGCTTTAAAACTCCGGCCCGTCCCGTCGTTATAAAATACGGTTGATGGCGCTCCTACGTGGCCGACAAGGATATCCATTTTACCGTCCTTATTCAGGTCGGCAACGGTCAATGCATAAGGGACTATCTTCGAATCAGCGAGAGAGATACCTTTGGAAAAAGTTTGATCTTTTTGCCCGAAATAAATATTCACTCCTTTGTTCTCGTCGATCGTTACGATGTCAAGGATGCCATCCCCATTAAAATCTGCCACTGCTGCCACTCGAATGGTCGCATCCGGCGGCCCAAAGGGAATACGACGGGTATCCGGGAAAGTGGCATCCGCACTACCAAGGTATACATAACTCTGACCGCTATCCCTATACGGTACGACAAGGTCGACGAATCCATCTTTATTTATGTCTGCCGGGAAAATTGTCGTGGCCGGATAGGGAGCAAATGGGATGCAATCAGCGCCGAACCGCCCGTTTCCATGGTTTAAGCACACATAATTTGAAGTTTTTCCCGGTTCACCCCGGTTTGCCAAAATGATGTCTGGTTAGGAACGGTCTGCTATTTCACTGAGGTCATATCTCCGCCGAATTCCGCCTTTTCCATCGCCGAGAAGGACTTTGTCAATCATTGGCCAATGTCTTCCTTTCACCAATAGAATATCAAGATGGCCATCGCCATCGAAATCGGCAAAACTTACATTCGCGGTTGTATCAGGGGTCGACTCCAGGAGTAAACTATGATCGAAGGCCGGATATCCGGTATTTTTTTAAGCCAGTGTATGCTGAGTCAGAATACTGGTAACGATCAAAATGACTAAATGAAATTTCCCCGAGCTTGTAATTGTAAAGCAATTTTTCATTTACCCAAGGTAGCTCGAATTTACCGTATCGCGGTCATTTGTTTGGTGCCGATCGAACTTTCCGTTCACGATCAGCGAGTACATATAAGTCCCCGCGGCCTAGCCCGGAAAGAGTGGCAGTGACAGTGCTTTTGCCACGCGCTGCCCGATAGCGGGATAATACCCAGCACATTGCCATTGACATCGGTAATCTGCATTTTTGCGGAGCTGGTTTCCTTTGGGTAAGGTGTAACCGATCGTAGTTGACCCGGTGAACGGATTCGGTGAGTTCTGGTCGAGGGAAGCGCCCGAAATAGCGGCATGTATTCTTTGCCAGGAGCATGCGCCCTGAGCTCGTTGACCTGCGTCTGAAGGGAATCGAACTTTACCCTGAAGCGCATTGATCGCCGAATCTTTTGAATTGCTGCTGACCGAAAGTTCCTGCACTGCCTTAACGAGGGGTACCACAAAATCGCCATACCGGAGGCCATAGAAGCTTTGGTTGGCGTCTTTTGGTTTGTCGATTCCGCTAAAGGTGAAGCCGACAGAATCTGCCGCTTTTTCCACATCCTGCGCCACGAAACCCGTATAGGTGATCGCCGATTTCTCCTGCATAGCCTGTTTCATTATGGGGTCATCCAGGTAATTGGGCTTGCTTTCGATACCCTTGATCGAAGGCGACTTGTCATTTTGCGTGCAATTTTGCTTCGATCCCATCAATATCCAGCGTATAGGTGATGGGGCTTAGCTTGTTGATAAAAGCGAGACCGGGGACGTTCTGCTGGATATTCTTTTTATACCGGCCATCGCTGAAATTGGTCCAATTGGCATAGCCCCCGATGCTCGTCACACTTGAATTGCCGACACGACTGAATTGCTGGAACTCGCCGACGCGTCATAAGCCTAATACTGTGGCATTACTCAGCGCGCCACTGGAATTCCGGTGGCAAAACCGCCTACTGCCGTATTGTCGCTCACCCGTTGTATTCCCATAAAGCGCGTAAATGCCATCTGCCAGGTTAGAGGTTACCCGACGTATTCTGATACATCGCAAGATAACCATTTGCCAACATTATAATATCCCGTCGTATTGAAATACAAGGCTAAAGCGCCGCTGGCTGCGTTCTCACTTCCGGTGGTATTCGCATACATGGCGTAGTAACCGGCTGCCACATTGGAGGAGCCGGAGACGTTATTATACATTCCGTAGGCGCCGCTGACTACGTTGTAGTTTCCGGTCATTCCAGGTCCGAATCCGTTGGTGGCGAGTGATCCATATAAGGCATTCATTCCGATGGCGGTGTTGTATCCCACTGTCGCATAGCCGTCATACATACTATTGTACCCTATTGCCACGGAATTGCTTTCTTCCGATCGTATAAGTGTGTAGGCGCCGACTTCAGTATTGTTAGATCCGGGCTCGCAGAGAGCGCACCGTATCCAACTCCCGTATTATTGCTGGCGTTATTGATCTGCACAGCGAAAGCGCCGACCCCTGTGTTATTGGTGGCGGTGCTCATTTCAGACAAAGCATAATATCCCACCCCCACATTATTGCTGCATGACGTGCAACCTTGAAGCGCAAACGTGCCGTCCGCCGTATTGCCGAGGGAACTGCCATTGGCATTCATTAACGCATCCGTTCCCGTAGCGGTGTTATAGGTACCCCCGAAATACCCGGTTCCTCTTAGATACGATTCAAGATCAAGACCTCGCCATTTCTTAATCGGATGATAGGCCTGAAGTCCGGAGCTCGGCGGCTTCAAATAAACTTGTTGAGCGAAGAGTTGGCTGACGCAAAGGCTTAATGCAACCGTGTAACACAGTTGTTGGTAATAGCGATTCATATTTTTCGGTTTATTTGGTTTTCACTGTCGAAGTGATCGGTTTGGTGGGGGAACACTTTCCGCTAACACAAAGCTATTTTGCATCCCGATCATTTCGCATCCCTTTAAAGGTGTAATTTGAAATCCGCAACGGTTTACTACTTTTATCCCATGCTCAACGACCCGCTTTTGATGAAATTATTTTTGCTGATCGGATTTATTATCCTCAGTGTCCTCGTCGCGTCCGGTCAGGAAACCTGGATGGGACAGCGGGACAGCATGATGCATCGCCTGTCACAGGAAGCCGATGATTCCAACAAAGCTTGGACGTTGCGGGACCTGGGGATAATCTACCTGAACCACGATATGCCGGATTCGGCGGCGCGGTATGCAAGATCGTTTGGAGCGTTGAGCGAAAAGCTTCATATATGAATTGGCAAAGCGACCTCCCTGAGCATGCAGGCATTGATCCTGGCTGACGGGAACAAATTAGATGAGGGCCTGGCCATGGACCTATCCGCTATCGGGTTTGCCCAAAAGTCTGGCGTGACAAAAACACTGTCCAATATTTACAACAATACGGCGATGTTATATGACCGTAAAGGCGATTATTCCACGGCGCTCGACTATTATTTCAGAGCGCTCGCCGTGTATGAAGCATTGAGAAACACCGGCCTGGTGGCAATGGCCAGCGGCAATATTGCAGAAATATATAATCAGATCAAAGATTACAAAAGCGCTTACAATTACGCGATCAAGGGCATTTTATTAGCCCGTCAGATCGGACAGCCCGTCAACCCCTCGGCATTGGTCAATCTCACGGATGCACTGATCAACATGGGACGCTACGACACGGCCCTGGGAGTGCTGCAGGAGGATTGGAACATTTGCGAAAGGCAAAATTACCGGACTTCGGAGATTCCTCATATTAATCAATATGTATTCTGCTTATGTCGGACTTGGCCGGTATGACCTTATCAAGCCCATTGCGGATAAATTAATGCAATTGGCTTTGTCATTGCACAACCTGGAGGGGCAATGCTATGCGTACATCGGGCTCAAATATTACTACCTGGCCAAAAAGGATTATGCGCCGGCTGAACGAGCTGCCCTGGCAGCGATCGGGATTGCTCACCGAAGCGGTTCCATGGAAATGCTGCGGGAGACATACAAAGAGGCCTCCAATGTGGAAACTGCGCGGGGCGATCAAAAACGATCGGTCTACTATGATCGGCTAAGGCGATTCCCTGGATAACCAGATGCTGTCGGATAAAGTGCTCAAAAACACAAAGGAAATCGAGGGTAAATATGCATTGAGCAAGAAGCAGGCACAGATCGACTCGCTCAGCGAGCAAAGAAAGATCCAGCAGTTGGGGTTGAAACAAAGAACGACAACGATCTGGGGTTTGATCGGGCTGATGCTGGCCGTCGTTGTGACGGGCATCTTGTATTATCGGAACTACCAGAATAAAAAAAGACTGCTGATCGCCGGGGCTTTACTTCAGGAAAAGCGGATTCTCGAGCTGGAAAAGGAAAAACAGCTGCTTGCCACGCAGGCCGTACTGCAGGGACAACAAGAGGAACGCACCCGGCTTGCTAAGGACCTCCATGACGGAATGGGCAGCATTCTGTCTAGCGCGAAGTTGTCCTTTTCGCAAATCAAGGATAACCTGGTTATCAATGGGCAGGACGCCGATGCTTTTGAACGAAGCATGAATATCCTGGACATGTCCATCAACGAATTGCGGCGTGTCGCTCATAATATGATGCCGGAGGCATTGATGAACTTCGGTTTGGATACTGCATTGAAAGATTTTTGCGACAGCGTCGGGCAGAGCGGGCCTTTACAACTTACTCACCAGTCTTATGGTATAGACGAGACCTCTATCCCGCCCATCAAAGCGGCGGCCATCTATCGAATCGTACAGGAGCTGGTGAATAATATCATGCGGCATGCCCAGGCTACCCGGGCCCTGGTACAGTTGATCCGGGAAGGAAATATACTTGAGCATCACGGTCGAGGACAATGGGAAGGGCTTTGACAAAAATATTCTGGCGTCCAGCAACGGGATGGGCTATTTGAACCTGCAAAACAGGTTGGCCTATCTAAATGGAAAGATCGATATCCAGACGAGTCCGGGTAGCGGCACTTTTGTGAATATTGAAATAATAAATGTTCTGTCATGATCACCGTATTTATTATCGATGACCACGAAATGATTATCGAAGGCATGCATAGCCTGCTGTGAAGGAACCAGATATAGAATGGATGGGCAGCGCTAAACGCCCGGATGAATTGATGAACCTGCTAAGGGTCCGCCAGCCGGATATCCTGCTGATGGATATCAATCTCCCGCAAAGAAGCGGGCTTGACCTATGCCTGGAAGTCAAGGAAAAATATCCGGCGATCCGGATCATCGGCCTCAGCACTTCTATCCAGCCCAGTGTGATCCGGAAAATGAAGGAGAATGGCGCATCGGGCTATCTGTTAAAGGACGTAACAAAAAAGGAGATCATCGCCGCATTCCATGAAGTCTGCCAGGGCAGGGAATATGTGAGCCGGTCCGTATCGGAAGTATTGAGACAGTCAGCGCCGACGGAGGGACTTCCCCTGCTGACGAAGCGGGAAAAGGAGATCCTGGGACTGATCGCGGAGGGGATGACAAACCAGGCGATCGCCGATAAACTGTTTTTGTCTTATGCGACGGTCGAAACGCACCGGAAGCACATGCTGACAAAATTTGGTGTCAAGAATACGGCAGCTTTAGTGAAAATGGCGGTCACCAATCATTTGATATAAATTTTCCTATCTTCCCTTATCAAATGGGAAAGCAATAAATGGGAAAACTAATTTACGCCATCAATCTCTCCATAGACGGCTGCTTCGATCATACCAAAATGCTGCCGAACGAGGAGATCCACGAATATTTTGGGCAACTCATCCGGGATGCCGACCTGCTTGTCTATGGACGGGTAACCTATGAGTTGATGGTCCCTTTTTGGCCGGATATCGCAAAAAGTCATTCCTTGTCAAAAACATCCAACGATTTTGCGGATGCATTCGACTCCGTTGAGAAAGTTGTTTTTTCAAAAACGCTGGAGCGCGTTGACGACAAAAAGTCGAGAATTGTTCGCGGCGACCTTAAGGACCAAATCATCAAATTGAAAAAGGAAAAATCCGGAAATATTTTAGTCGGCGGTGTCGATCTTCCCGCTCAGCTTATCGCACTTGACCTGGTGGATGAATTTCTTTTCGTCGTTCACCCGGTCATTCGGGGAGGCGGGAGACGGTTGATGGAAGGGGTTTCTCTCACCAGCGGGCAAAACGTTAACGCTTGTAGACACGGCCGTTATTAGCTCCGGGCACGTTGCCCTTCGTTATGTGAAATAAGACTGGATCCAAAAAATAATGTATCTTTCTTCCCACTAATTTAATCTTATGCAAAAAGTAACCGGCGTTGGCGGTGTTTTCTTCAAGGCCCGCGACCCCAAGGGTCTTATGGAATGGTATAAACAACATCTTGGGCTCGAGTTTCAACATGGTTTTATCCAGCTGGGCTGGGCCGATGATCCAAAGAGCGCGACAGGAAGTACGACGTTCGCTATTTTCAAGGAGGATGCCGAGAATTTCAACCCAAGCGAAAAGCCCTTTTTGATCAATTTCAGGGTCGGCGATTTGCGGGGCCTGCTGGCGGAACTCAAGGAAGCAGGCGTGACCGTCTCCACGGATATCCAGGAATATGACTTCGGTCTTTTTGGCTGGCTGATGGATCCGGAGGGTAACAAGATCGAGCTATGGGAACCGATAGATTAGAACAGTCCTTGTATCGGAACAGAACAATTTGAACGGAAAAGGCGGGATAGTCCTCTGCGGGCGGACTAGGTCTACTGCGATTCCTTTTCGTTCAGGACTTCACGAATCCGCTGAATAAAGGGCGGCCAGCCACCTTTGAATCCCGGTGGCCCATTCAGGAGGACAATAATGCAGGTCTCATCGGCCGGTATCCGGTAGATCAGCGCCACGAAACCCGGGATACCGCCACCGTGGTAGAGGGCCCTCATGCCGTCGACGGTGTCAATCATCCAGCCATAGCCATATTTTTCAAGATGGGGGGTAAAGGCTTGTTCCAGCGAAGCCGGGTTGAGGACTTCGTTTCCGAGAAGGGCCCGGTCCCATTTATAAAGATCCTGCACGGTCGTAAAGATCGACCCTGCCGCAAAAGATACCGATGAGTCGACGATGCCGGTGGGGGTATCGGCAACTGCTGATGCGTAGCCCAGTCCTTTGTCCGGGCTTTGCAAGTGGGTAAAGTCGAAGCCGGTACGATCCATGTGCAAGGGTCGGAAGATTTGGTTGCGAACGACTTCAAAATAGGGTCTGCCCGTAACTTTTTCGATGACGCAGCCCAGAAGGATATAATTGGAGTTGCTATAGCTGAATTTCGCGCCGGGTTGAAAATCGGCCGGTTTGATTGAAAAGAGGGCAAGCAGGCTATCGCGGCTGATCGGCTGGGTGGACCGGGTATTCATGAAGACCCGGTCGTTTGTATAGTTGTAGACGCCCGAGGTGTGGGTCAGCAGCTGTTCGATGGTGATCTTGTTGGCGCCCGGAAAGTCCGGCAGATACGTTGACAGGTAATCGTGGACCGAGAGTTTTTTCTGTTCCTGAAGCTGGAGGATGACGGCAGAAGTGAATTGTTTGGTGATGGAGCCGATCTGGAAGATGCTGTTGCTGTCGTTGGGGAGGTGGTTTTTTCTGTCGCGGAAGCCATACCCTTTTTCCAGGATGATCGCCCCATTCCGGGCAATCAGTACGGACCCGCTAAGACCGGCGCTGTCCCGGTATGCGGTCAGGAGGGCGTCCAACTGTTGGGAAAGAGAATGCTTCGGAGGGGTTTGGGAGCAGGCGGCGAACGTGAGTACAAATGAAAGCGGGAGAAAAAAATGCTTTATCATGGCGGACAGGTCGTTTCTCTTATCGATTTACAATCGGCGGATTTCCACAAACCACGATCATTTGATCAACGCCTCCAAGGCGTCCTTTCCCTCGACCGTACTTATCCAGGTAATCGCGCCGCGCCGGTACTTGCCGGTCTGGTCGATCAGGGCGTAACCCGGATAGCCACCGAAGGAAAAATAAGCTGACAGCTCTTATCAAGGGATTCATCGATCAGGATATGGATCCCGGGCTGTTTCGATCTCGGCTACTTTTTGTCTCCATTTTTCTTCAGAGGAATTGTTGGTCGTGCAGAGATAAACAAATACGACGGGCAGATTCGTTGATTCCTCTGAAGTTCCTTACTGAGGGCATTTCACCAATACAGGGCCTGCACCAGGTCGCCCACCGATCGATGATCAGCGCTTTGCCGGGGAAAGCTGTTTCAATTGGCGAGGAAATTCCGGGCGCTTTCATTCCTGAAGCATCGTAGAGGCTGGCGCCGAACGCCGTTCGGATCAGCGGACGGCCGAAACCGCTATCCGCCAGGTTGGTCACTGAGGCCGCAAGCGCCAGATTGACCTCACTTAGGCGGGTCGCCATCCGGTCGTATTCCTTATTCAATAAGGCAAGACACCAGGCAGTATGCATGCCATTCCGGACATCATCGAAGGCTTGCTGCTGGTCACTAAGATTTTGCCCCGCATTTAACTTAAGTTTCAGAAAATCAGCCTTCGCCGGTGGAACAGGCTGTCCAGCCGGCGAATACTTCTATCAGTCGTGCGCACGATTGTGGCTGTTCGGATGCGGACCTGGAGCTTGTTTATCCATTTTTGGATATTATCCAGAGTATAAGGCGCCGCCGGCTGCATTTTCTACCGGCCTGCAGAAGTAATGAGCTGCTCTAACCCGGGCGTTCCTAGGTCCGGCGAGCTGGCAATGTCCTTCCATCCGATGGTCTGCCTGGCGCGGGCAAGCCGGGCAAAGTACTGACATAAGTGGCCAGGTGTTATAAAAGCGAAGCCGTTATTCGATGTCAGATAGGTCGGTAGCTGACAAATCTTTTGCCAAAGCGAATCATCCATTTTCTTGCCCCAAAATTTCAGAATGATCTGACCATCGTAATCGGAGAGCCTTTCGTTTTCCAATATCCAGCCAAAGGGCGACGGATTCGCAGCGATATAACTGTTCTCGAATTGTCGCCGAATCAAAATTTCGGCGTAGGCAACGCGCATGCTGTCGGTTTTCGGCGTATTTCCAAATACATAGTTCGGAAGCTTTGGCATTAAGGGCGTTCTGTTCGGATTTTTTATAAGCGCGTAAATTATACAAACAAGTATTTACGGGGTCCATCAGTCCCCAAGAAAGCGTACACCTTCGCCGCTGAACTCCATCGGTTTGCAGCCTTTAGCTTTTTCATATCCAATTCCACGTACAGGTCTAATTGGTATAAAGGGCATATAGAAAAGGTCTTTTATATCGAACCATATTTGCTGATAAGGCAGCGCGTTATCTAATTGTAGGCTAAAGCTTCCGTCCGGCCGGACGCAGCAAGCTTTGTCAGCTGAAATGCGAAAAAGGGTGAAGATCGAGTATTTTACAGTAACACTGCTGAGCTCGTCGGCGGACACATTCAGCAGCCGGCCTGTAATGACGGGGATGGCTCGTCCGGGATATACGGCATTGAACGCGGCATCTTCAGGGGAAATGACACCGGAGGGATCGCTGTCGCCACTTCGCCGGGGGGCTGCGCAACCGCGCTGCCGGTCAGACAGGTGATCAGAAGAACCAGGTATAACAGGCGCATAATGGATGGTTTGGATTAAAGTTAACGAATATCCCCTAACTTGAATTCAATAACTGGCCGGAGGCCAGTTCACACTTTACGACCGTAGGGAGGAAAGCGCAGACATTATGATACGGCGGCAAAAAAATTACATTTTCCTAAAATTTTTTGTCGACATTTTATCCAAAATCGACATCCAATGAGAAAAGGACTGAACTCCGCTGTGACTATTCTTTCCATCCCCTTTATTTCCGCGCTTCCCGTAACACCCAAAACGGTTCACCCGGGCTATGGCCGCGGCCCGCTCCAGGACAGTAATATGGTTGTTGGAAAACGGATCTTTTATTCCAGCTGTAACAGCTGTCACAAGGATTCCGGGCTTACCCTGGCCCCCTCCTTGACGGTGCTTCGGTCGATGACTGCCCGGGCGATCCTGTTTGCCTTGGACAAGGGCAAGATGAAGCTGCAGGGAGCTTCGTTAAATCCGGGTCAGCGCAGGGCCGCCGCCGAATGGGTGGCGCAAGCGAAGATCAGTGTATTTGCGTGGCCCGCAACCGCATTCAAGCCGGTAAGCCCGGCTTCGCTGGTGCCCAGGCCGGGAGATTATTGCGGCTGGGGCGGCAACCTGGAAGCTACGGGGTTCAGGAATACAGTGGATGCAGGGATCGATCCGGTCAACCTGAAAACAATTTCCATGAAGTGGGCCTTTGGATTTCCCGAGGGAACGATCATTCGCAGCAAACCGGCGATAGTTGGCGATTGGGTGATCGCCGGCAGTCAATACGGAGAGCTGTTTGCCATCGATCGCCGCGACGGAAAATTGGGTTGGGTTTTTACCGCCAGCGCCGCGATCCGGGGCGCAATTGTTGTTGGAACAGATTCGGGCAGGCGCGTGGTTTATGTCGCGGACTACTCCACCAATGTGTACGCGGTGGATGTCCGTTCGGGCAAATTGATCTGGAATCAACGGGCGGGATTCGATCAGCTTTCTGCCACGACGGGCTCGGTTGCCGTGTATAACGGCAGGGTCTATGTGCCGATCAGTTCCCTCGAAGTGGCTTCGGCGATGTATGGAACCTATCCCTGCTGCATCAGTTCCGGGGGTCTTGTCGCTCTGGATGCGCATACGGGCAAAAAACTGTGGGATTACCGCGTGCTGCCGCCGGCGAAGCGGAGCTCCACGAACCGCAAGGGAGCGCCGATCTATGGGCCTTCCGGAGCGCCGGTCTGGTGTAGCCCCACCATCGACAGACGGCGGGGGCTTGTTTACATCGGAACGGGAGAGAACTATTCTTATCCGTCCACTACCACCAGTGACGCGATCCAGGCAATTGACCTGGTCAGTGGCCGGCTTGTTTGGAGCTTCCAGGGAACTTCAGGAGACATTTATAATCTGGCCTGCCCCGTTTTTAATAACTGTCCGCCCACACCAGGTCCCGACCTGGATTTCGGGATGGCGCCGATTTTAGTCCGTCGGTCTGCGGGAAAGGATATCCTGCTCGCGGGTCAAAAGTCCGGCGTCGTCTATGCGCTCGAGCCTTCGAGTGGCAAGCTAATCTGGAGGACCAGGATCGGAAAAGGCGGCGCCCTGGGTGGTATTCATTGGGGAATGGCTACGGATGGGAACCGGCTTTACGCGACAAACGCCGACAATCCCCTTGCGTTGGACGGCCGTGATAGCAGCAACCACGCGGCCGCGGGCGTCTTCGCACTGGATGTGCCAACCGGCAAAATATTGTGGTATACACCAAGTCCGCCTTGTCAGGGAGAAAAAAACTGCATGGCGGTTAATTCCGCGGCTCCGGCCGTTGTTCCCGGTCTTGTCTTTGCGGGTGGGCTCGATGGTCATATCCGGGCCTATCAAGCGGATAGCGGCGGCATTATCTGGGATTACAATACAGGCGTTCAGGTACAAACCATCAATGGGGTTGCAGGTGAAGGGGGTGCCATCGACGGTCCGGCTCCGGTTATCAGCCGCGGGATGCTTTTTGTAAACAGCGGGTATGGGATGTTCGGGGAAAAACCAGGGAATGTGCTGCTGGCGTTTGCCGTGCGGTAAATACACTTAAAGGATCGTAATGACCGCCCGCCGCTTCAAAAAATTGGCCGGCGGATTAAAGGGTGTAACCGGATCAGGCTTGTCGATCGCGCTGAGGTCCATTCTGCTGCGGTTTACGCCTTTACTTTGGAGGTAGCGGGCAACGGCTCTGGCGCGGGCGATCCCCGCTTTTGCTTTTTCCGTCTCGGTTTCGCTGTTGCAGATGTGACCGACAATCGATATGCGGATACCGGGATACTGCAAAAGGATCTCCGCGACCCGGTCGAGATGTGTTTTTTGAATTTCGGAAAGGGCGGTTTCGTCGATCGCGCCAAAAACTACCGGCTTCTCGATGAGGATTGCTTCGTCGTCGCTGAGCAAACTGTCCGCGAGAGTCGGGGGATTTGTCGCGGTCGCCGGGGACGATGGATTGGGCGATTCGATTTCTTTTGTTGGCCGCGCGACGTGTTTCGTTTTGGCGGCCCCGAAGCTTAGCCTGACCTGTACACCGATGGCGAACATTTTCATCGGTCCGGCATTTTGTGTATTCAATACGCCGGATGCCTTTATCGCGGTTATGCCGGTAGGGCTGTACGTCACGAACGGCATGCTGTCGTTCCTGCTTTTCAGATCGGTCAGGCCATATTCGGCATAAAGCCCGGTATAAAGACGGGTGCCGGGAGACAGGAGGAAGCTGAGACCGGTTGCCGCGGTCAACGCCGCGGAAGGTCGCAGGACGGCGGTTGTACTGGCTTTCCAGTTGTTGATCGTCCCAAAACCATGTTGCGGCACGTTGGATACATTTATATCGTAATCGGGATAATAGCCGGAGAGGGTCAGCTGCTGCGCAGTGATGGTGACGTTGTCGCTTGAGGGAAATATGAACTTTCCGCCGGCATTTATGTACCATTGGCTGGCCGGTCCGGTGGTATGAAATTGGATTTGTAACGGGACGCCCGCGGCAAGAAATTGCTGGGTTTCCGTATATCCCCGGGTCTTCATGCCGTATTGGAAGGCCGAGCCTTCATCATCGATCTGGTAGTAACTAAAGCTGGTGCCGTTTGGCAAGGTGGCTTGTGTCCGGTAGACACCCGCCGTAATGCCCGTGATCAGTCCCCAGTTGCCGCCCAGCCCAAAAGTGTACAGCAGCGCAACAGACCCCGCCGGCAGCGGCTTGTTCCGGCCATTCAGCAGCGTATATTGTGTCCCCTGCCATCCACCGTCCAGCCCGATCGTGAGGCCCTGGGCGCCCGCCTGAGGGAGAATTGCGGCAGAAAAGAGAGCGATCCCTATTGCCTGACTGACGATGATATGGTTATTCCAGATTTTCATTTCCGCGTGTACTATTCGATGAGCACATTGGTGCTGACCTTTTGTCCATTGGCCAACATCAGATTGACGATATAGATCCCGTCGACGGTGGGCATCGTGACCTGCATGGACGGCTGAACATTCGTCAGTTGTTGCACCACCTTGCCTGTCAGGTCCGAAATCTGCAGAACCGCACCTTGCAAGGCGTTGGCCGGGTAGTTGCAAACGATGGTAACCTGTGTACCGATGTTTGCCGGGTTGGGGAAGACCTTGATTCCACCGGGAATTGCAGCGCTGGCGGTGATGAATAGCGTACAGGTTTGCACTTGCTGGCCATCCTTGTTTGTTGCGATGACAAAATATTGACCGTTCAGCGAAGGCTCTTCGGTATAGTATTGAAGGGTGTCACCGGAGACGGCGGTGTCATTCTTGTACCATTGCCACGCGACATAATCGCCGCTGCTGTTGTCAAAGAAGATCACGTCGCTCCAGTGCTGACTGATCAGCGAAGCCAACTCGTATAAGATGGTATCGGTAACGGCCGCGGCTGCATCGTAATTGGAATCTCCGGCCTGAACGGCGGTTACGCGTGCGGAGCCCGGTTGAAGGAGGGTCAATGTATCTCCGGTGATTCTGGCGATCGCCGGATCGGAGACGGAATAGGTGATCGGCAGCCCGCTTGTTGTCACGCCGGTGAGCAGCACCTGGGTGGAGCTGTTGCAGCCGACGAGGAGGTTTTGAGCCCAGTTGATCTCTTGCGTGGCTTTGGTGATGGTCAGATAATTCCCGGTGTAGACGATCGTATAGTTGCCGCCGGGGCTCAGGCTGCCTTCCGTGATCGGATAGGCGCCAACATTCTCACCCGGAGCTCTGCTGAGGCTGCCGGTAAAGATGTTCGAATTGTCTCCGTTCACGTAACCGGTTGCGACGAATGTAAAGGGAGGGTCCGGAGCACCGTACTCTTTTGTCTGTGCGTTGGCGGTTACATGCAAACTGGCAGGATTGATGGTGAGTGTCCCCTGGACATAAACAATGGTATAGTTCGGGTCTACGGCCCCCGAAACGGTAATCGGATAAGCGCCCGCATTGGAGGTGGGGGTGGCTGAGGTTGTTACCGTGGGCGCCGCGGTCAGGCTGGATGCATTGTCCCCGTTGATAAAGCCGCTATACGATACCGTCAGGGCCGGAATGGTTCCACCATAGGTCATACTGGCGTTGGTCGCCGTGATTGTCAGTGTCGCACCTCCGACCGTCATCGTACCGTTTACATACGTGATGGTATAGTTTGGATCCACGGCGCCCGACACCGTGATGGGATAGGTACCCGTCGGAGAAGACGGAGTGGCCGTCGTTGTAAGGGTAGGTTTGGTGGTGAGACTGGATGAATTGTCATTGTTGACGAATCCGCTATAGGAGGCTGTCAGGGCGGGGACGGGGCCGCCATAGTTCATCGATTCGGAGTTGGCCGTGATCGTCAGTGCGGCGGGCTGGACGGTCATGGTTCCCGCGGTGTAGGTGATGTTGTAATTCGGATCGGTGGCGCCGGAGGCCGTTATGGGATACGTACCCACGTGGGAAGCAGGAGTAGCCGTCGTCACGATCGTAGGTCCCGTTGACAGGCTGGACGAATTGTCTCCGTTGACGAGGCCACTATAGGTCACCGTAAGCGCCGGGACGGTGCCTCCATAAGTCATCGTCTGGCTGACGGCAACGATGATCAGCGTCGCCTTTTGGATCGTATACACCCCATTGGAATACGCAATATTGTAGTTGGGGTCCGTCGCGCCCGAAGGGGTCAGGACGTAGGCGCCGGCGGCGTCGCCCGCGGAAGCGGAATTGGCGACGGTTGGCAGGGTCGTCAGGTTGGCGGGGCCGTCGCCATTGACAAAACCACTATAGGTGACCGTGAGCGAGCCATCCGGAACCAGGGCTGCGCCATAGATGCTGGAGGCGGGATTGGCCGTGATGGTGAGCAAAGCTTTTCCGATACTCAGGGTTCCATCCACATAGGTGAAGCTGTAGTTGGGGGATGAGCCGCCGCTGGGGACAACGAGGTAGGCGCCGGCGGGTGACGACGCGGTTGCCGTTGTCGTGGCCGTGGATGCTGTAGTCAGGCTGGCGGGGCCGTCCCCGTTGACAAAGCCGGAGTAACTGACGGTGAAGGCGGGTAGCGGGCCGCCCAGGGGCATGGTTTGGTTGTTGGCGGTAACGGTTAGGGTTGCCTTGCCGACGGTCATTGTTCCCGCCGTGTAGGTGATCGTGTAATTCGGGGCGGTGGCACCCGATGCAGTGATCGGATAGGTGCCTGCAGAAGAAGCGGAAGTGGCTGTCGTGGTGATCGTCGGTACGGTCGTCAGGCTGGATGAATTGTCGCCATTGACGAATCCGCTGTAGGTCACGGTGAGAACGGGCACTGCGCTACCGTAGGTCATCGTTTGATTAGCAGCGGTTATGTTGAGGGGCGCCTTTGTGATCGTGTATACGCCGGTGACATATTGGAAGGTATAATTGGGATCCGCGGCGCCGGAAGCCGTCAACGTATAGGTGCCGACAGGAGAGCCTCCGACAGCGGTGTTTGTGATGGTTGGCAGGGTAGTCAGGCTGGATGCGTTGTCGCCGTTGACAAAGCCACTATAGGTGACCGTGAGCGATGCGTTCGGGACCAGGGCCGCGCCGTAGACGCTGGTGGCAGGGTTGGCTGTGATGGTCAGTAATGCTTTTCCGATGGTCAGGGTTCCATCGACATAGGTGAAGCTGTAGTTGTTTGCCGAGCCGCCACTGGGAGTGATCGGATAGGTGCCGGCCGCTGATGAAGCAGTTGCAGTTGTCGTGGCTATGGGTTGGGTTGTCAGGCTGGACGCCGCGTCCCCGTTGACAAATCCGGAATAGCTCACGGTGAAGACCGGCAGCGGGCCGCCGAGGGGCATGGTTTGGTTAATGGCGGTGACGGTCAGGGTGGCTTTGCCGACGGTCATTGTTCCCGCAGTATAGGTTATGCTGTAATTCGCGGCTGCTGCGCCTGACGGCGTAATGGGATAGGTGCCCGCGGGAGAAGCCGCGGTAGCCGTCGTGGTGACTGTTGGCGCGGTCGTCAGGTTGGATGCCGCATCCCCGTTGACAAAACCGCTGTAGGAAACGCTGAGGGCGGGTACCGTTCCGCCGTAGGTCATGCTGGCATTGTTTCCCAGGATCGTCAGCGGCGCCTTTGTGATCGTGTATACACCCGTGACATACTGGATGGTATAATTAGGGTCCGATGCGCCGGAGGGGGTAAGCGTATAGGTGCCTGCGGGGGAGCCGGCAGACGCCGTGTTGCTTACGGTTGGCGGGGTAGTCAGGCTGGACGGCCCGTCCCCGTTGACAAAGCCGATGTAGGTAACTGTCAGGGAGCCATCGGGCACCAGGGCGGCGCCGTATTCGCTGGAAGTGGGGCTGGCCGTAATCGTCAGGACTGCTTGCCCAATCGTCAGGGTGCCGTTGACATAGGTAAAGTTATAGTTTGACGATACACCGCCGGCCGGGGTGATCGGGTAGCTGCCGGTTGGAGAGGTCGCAGTTGCGCTCGAAGTAGCAGTTGGCGGCGTGGTCAGGCTGGACGCGCCGTCGCCGTTGACAAATCCGGAATAGCTAACGGTGAAGGCGGGAAGCGGGCCGCCCAGAGGCATCGTTTGGTTATTGGCAGTAACGGTCAAAGTAGCTTTGCCCACCGTCAGGGTACCCGGCTGGTACGTAATGGTGTAGTTGGGGTTGACTGCGCCGGAAGCGGTAGTGGGATAGGTACCTGCCGGGGAGGAGGAGGTAGCCGTGGTGGAAACGGTCGGTTGGGGGGAAAGGCTCGATGCGCCGTCACCGTTGACAAAGCCGCTATAGGTGGCGCTAAAGGACGGCACGGTTCCCCCATAGGTCATGGTGCCGTTGCCCGCTGTGATCGTAAGGGGCGCCGGGGTGATCGTAAACGTGCCGCTGACGTAGCTGATGGTATAGTTTGGGTCCGCAGCGCCTGAGGTGGTAATCGTATACGATCCGGCCGCGGAGGTGCCGTTGGCCGGGACGGTTACGGATGGCTGGACCGTCAGGCTGTTGGCGTTGTCCCCGTTGACGAACCCACTATAACTGACACCAAAACCAGGTAAGGTGCCACCATACACCATGGTGACGTTATTGGCGGTGATTGTCAGGGCGGCGGGGTCGACGGTCAGGGTATAGTTCGCTGAACCGGTGAATGGTCCCAGCGGGTCGCTATCCGTGGCTTGAACCGTAAACGAATAACTGCCGGCTGCGGTGGGTGTTCCGGAGATCGTGCCGGAAGGTGACAAAGTCATACCCGGTGGCAGATTGCCTGCGGAAATGGAAAAGGTATAAGGTGGCAGGCCGCCGATCACGGTAAAGGTTTGACCGGCATAAGCCGAGCCGTACTGGGCGTCAGGTAGCGTTAACGGGGTGAAGACAAATAATGCCTGGGCAAATACGTGTGTGCCCAATCCAATTAACAGCGCAGTCAAGAATAAAATCTTCCTCATCATAAACAATACAAACGTTAAGAGCCGAAGGCAAGGGGGCGGCGTATTGGATTGGACGATGGACGTATTGGATTAGACAGGTGGAAGCGGGAGGTTAAAGATAGACATTTCTGTTAGAATTTGGTAGTCCGGCAGGATTGTTTAGGGTCTGTGGCTCCACGCTTTGACCGCTTCCAGCGCATCGATGAAATTATGGATCTTGTCCGTATGCGCATCCTCCTGCCAGCCTCCCCGGCAAGGAGAAGAACCCGCCTTTTCGCAGGGGCAGCCATCGGTATTGAGCGCGTATGTTCCGAAGTTAAGCGCTTGAATAGCAAGGGACTTATATTCATTTGATCCGGTTGCGGCCGTGTACATCGCCAGGACTGCGCCGTAGGTTGACAAAATCCCGCCCCACGGGTCCTTATCGTGGTCCTGCTCCCCGCAAATGGGCACCCCGAAGTTGATTCCGGTAAAATTTCGGTTGACGAATTCGATCAAGGCGTGGGCGTGGAGCCGCCACGCGGGGTCTACGGCTTGCCTTTTTTCCAGTAAGTAGCGGGCGAGGTTGAGCGGCGCCCAGGCGGTGCGATCATTTGCTTCGTCATGATCTTCGAAGAACTGCTCCCAGAGAGACCCGCCCTTTGAGAGGTCGGGAAGCTGATACGTCGATATCCACGCCCACAGTTGCTTTCTGGGTCTCTCGAATTCTGAAGACCCTATTTCAGATAAAATATCCAGCAGTTGCAGCATATAGACCATGTCCCCGGACACCATCTCCCTACCCTCCCCAGTCCGATAGTCGACGCGGAAAGGCCACGGCGACCGGGCGGAATCGCCCGGTCGCATATTGGCAACCAGCACTTGCGCGTTGTGCAGCGCCTGGGCCAGGTATTTCTTTTCGCGCGTTTCCCGATAAAGAAGAACTAGCGCATAACCGGCGATGGCCCCTTTGTCGGGTTCAATTTCATACGGCCGGTCGCCCTGCGTGCCGCAGTCCGCGGGTTGGGGAAATCGGGCAGCGATACCCGTCGAACGGGTAAAACCCGGATATCGACCCGTATCCGGCGTATTGGATTCGCTGATCAGGTAATCTCCCATGTATCTTGCCCATTCCAGCACTTTTTTATTTCTACGCTGGTCGTAAACGTAATACTTCAGATAGGAAATGATCCCCATTCCGTCTTGCATCGCCGGGATGAAATCGCTCCTTTTTATATCAGGTTGATAGTTACCGTCCATAAACGTCATCCAGACAAAATTGGGATACCCATGGGTCACCGGGCAGTTCAGGTACCAGTGCATTTCACTTTCGATGGCCGTTTGCCAGGAAGTCCAGGGCAAGAGACGCCCATCGGCATCGTAAACGGCCGGATGATTTCCGATTACGACCTGTTGTGTTGTCCGGGTTTGAGCATGGGTAGGAAATGAAACAAAAAGAACCAGGGTCCATGGGATCAAAATTTTGATGACGGGTTTACGGTTCATGCGATCTTAAAAATATCAAATGTTTTGACAACTTCCGGTGATCACCTCAGGCAGCATCCGGCCTGATGAGGTATATTATCCCAAAAAGAAGAGCGACCAAAAGGATAGCGCCAACAATCGCGATCCACACGGCGCGCCAACCGGAATAAGTTGGTCCGCCCAGCGCCAAATGGTTCGTGATGGACTCGCCCTGGTAGGTTCGAATAAGGGACCGGGTTATGAACGTGTAGGCTAATGGGATAATGTAATTTGGAATTTTACTGGCGCCCGGGATCAGGAATAGTCCGCCAAAGATGGCGATGGTTGAAAGAATGGCGATTATCCAGGCCGTCCTTGCTTTGGCAGGCTGTCCAAGCTGTTTAAAGTTTTCTGCCGCCAGATAACCGGCGACCAGCGGTCCGCCAAGAAAAGTGGCGCCGAAAATGGCGTTTTCCTTATAAAGTTTGAATTCCGGTGGAGCGGTTAACAGATCTTCCGGCATGGTTTCGGGTTTTAGCGTTCAACTAAAGATTGGGATTTTTTTTCGGAATTCGAAATAATGGTATTTATGTATTTATCGTCCAGGCATGTTCCATTTGATCGAAGATAAGAGTTCTCAAAACGTGAACTTGTCGGCTTGAAAACCCAGATGCCGTGATTATTGACGGATTAATTAGATCTATAAGTTGTTGTATATTAATTATTAATGATTGCTGTAATAGCGGGTGAAGAGTGTGGTAGTGGATAGAATCAGGGCTGAAGTTCTCAATTTGAGAACTTTTTTTTTATCAGAACTGCTTTAGATAGCTGGCCTTGAAAATAAGATGACGTTCAGTTTGGGATTGGACGGGTGGCTCGGTCAGCTGAATGTTCACCCCCCGGTTAAAGATTAGATAGATATAGCTCAATGGCGAATATTCCCAGGCTAATCTCAAATTGTAGGCAACGGAATTGTTCAACGAATTCTTCTGATAAATGCCGCTTAGTTGCAGCCTTGGGTTGAGGGCGAATCGTCCCTGTAAAATATATAAGTTGACGGTACTGGTCGTATTGCCCGAGCCGACGTGCTCAAAATGGTTGCGATTGAATTCCCCCTGCAAGGAAATATGGGGAATCGGAGCGAATTGAAGCTTGTAGTCGCCGGTGATCAACCTTCCGTTAAAATACCCGCCGAATGTATAAGTGATCTGTGTGTTCACTATTTTGGACGGGTCGCTCGAAAAATAGATCTGATGGTTGAGATACCGATAGTTCCCTGGCCCAATAGAGACATTTAGCGGCGCAAAACTTGAATCCAGGTGTTGCCAGTTCAGTGCGAACCCATATCCCAGAAATCCTCCGTCCCTGAAATTAAACCAGATGGGAAATATCGGAATTACGGCGTCTGAAAATTGACGGGTAGACGCCGTGTAATACAATTCGGGAAGGATACCGGGCGAAAACGCGAGGAAGAAGCGCTTGAATGGAAGCAGCTTTCCCCGATAAAAATAGTTCATCCCGGGAGTGGTTCCGATGACGTCCGTACGCGAGACAAAACCCAGCTGGGGGTCAAAGTCTTTGGTGATCACGGATTCCGTCAGCCAGATCTCGTGACTATTGGTTGTATTGAAATACTGGACGATGCCGCCAAAACCTCTGGCACCTGTGTTGGTCGTGTTGGTTTGCGTAAAGATGGCATTGACCGAATTGGACTCCCCAAGCCGGAAAAATCCGTCAACGGTCGATTCGACGTTCGAATTGCCGGACTGTTGTTTGATGCTTACGATCCCCCCTACCCGATCCTGGCGCGCAAAATTTTCTGAAAACCGCCCGACAAAAAAGTCCGTAGGCGCCCCACCGTTATACCCTTGTTGAGCGATAACCAGGGCGCCATAGTTTGTCGCTGCCGAGCGATGGACGAAGCGGCCTCCGCCTATGATCGGGATGGGGTTACCGCTGGTGTCCAGGCCGATCGTCCGGCTATTGAAGGGCTGATATCGCATGGAGCCGCCGGATTGGTCGGCTGTCTGGGCGACCTGGACGCCGAAAAGGGAAGCGTTCTCCAGGAAGAATTGCCGCTTTTCCGGAAAGAAGACATTGAAACGGGTTGTGTTGTTGACCTGTTGCTCCACGTCTGCCTGGGCGAAATCGGTGTTAGCGGTCAGGTCAAGGACGGAATTCGGCGTGAGGGCCCATTTCAGGTCGCCGCCAAACTTAACCGACGAACTATGCGGCGGTTCGGTTGCGCCAAAATTACTGTACCGGTCATCAGAAGCCAGGACATATGGATCGACCGAGATATTGGTTGAAGAGCGGGGAGGCTGGAGGTTGGTCAGAAGCCCGGCGTAGTCCATGTGGGTTGCGGAAAATATGCGGGGAAAAGGTGAAAATGCACTGATCTCGTTTGTCAGCCGTCGGTTGCGATAGACATTAAACCCCCACGACTGAAGACTATCTTTTGTCTGCGGATAACGCAGGGTCTTCCAGGGAATCGCCATTTCGGCTGTCCAGCCCGAATCGGACCGGTTGGTCCGCACACTCCAGATCCCGTCCCAGTCTATATCGTAGTATAAATCATCAAAAGAAAGCAGGTCGCGCTGAACGCCATAGGCATTCGTTGCAAAGACGATGGCATTGCGCTGGTCGTTATAGGTATCGAACGCCAGGTTGACGAGGTCATGCCGGGTGTAGTCAAAATCCCGCAGGAAATCGGTTGCCTTTATCGCCTTCCTGCCTTTCGGATCTTTGCAAATGACGCCGATGTACAGATATTTTTGATTGTAAAGGACTTTGACGATGGTGACAAAATCGGAGGGATGGCCCTGGTTGGGCTCAACCTGGATAAAATCGGTGGCGCCCGCCGTCATGGCCCATTCGGGCTCGTCAAGTAGTCCATCGATCCGGATGTTGCCAGTAATGGGTAGGGCTTTTAGTTCCCTTCGGACCGGACCGGGTTTAAAAAAATCGGTTTGCTGGCCCTGCATGGACGAGGAAATGAGCAATAAAACAATCGTTGCGGCCTTTCTCATGGTTAGTCAGCCGGTAATATATCGAAAATTCGGCTCACCATTGCTGGAGGTATCGCATTAACTGAGTGGCGCTCATCAGCGCGGGGCCTGCTATAGAGTTCTTGAAAAAGTTCCTCACCTTGCCCCTCCGCAAAATAGAACCCATTTGAGGCAAGGAAGGTGATCCGGGCGCTTCCGGTGATTGGATGCGGCTTTCTCGGCTTATCCCAAGGTTCGATCTGATCGATGATCCGTTCGATTTTTTCAAACAGGTCGGCCGTCAACTTGTTTGATGCGGCATCGGTTGCCGTATCCCAGATCAGAACCTTTCCGGTCTGGTTGATATAACGGGCTCTCCCATCCCGGAAGGACGCGAGGACATCGAGACCGCCTTCCAGTCCGACTTCAACGATCACCGCCAACAATTCCTTTTGGGCGGGGAGATGTCTCATGCACCTTTGCCGATTGAGCGCGAGGATCCTCAACCTGGCTTCGAGAGACGAATCGTCGACCACTCTTTGCAGGTCTTCTACAGCGGCGTAGTCTGAAAACAAAATGGAAAAGGGATAGGAAAAGGGTGGCTGGGTCCTGGATCTGTACAGATCGAGGTCGTCGCAGAAAAGCATATTGTAAAGGGCATTCGTCCCGGCGTCCTTGTATGGTTTGCTGATGAGGTGGTACGTGGCTGGCTGTGGGGCGGGTTTTGTGGCCGGTTGTTTTTTAAAGAAATCAAATATTCCCATGGGGATAAAGTTATTGGATTTCAATATTCCAAAATCAGGCTTTATAAAATGGGCTATTGACTTATATTGAGGGGGATTCGACAAGAATGAAGCTACCACTCGCGATCATCGCCTTACTTTTCACCTCCGTTTTACACGGACAGATCCGCTCCAATCACTATGATCCTGCAAAATTATATCCGGTCGATTCGCTGAAGGCCGATCTGCGATTTTTGCAAAATAAACTGGAGAAAATGCATCCGGGTTTGTATCGTTACGCGAGTAAGGCGGAAATGGCAGCCCTTTTCGACAGTCTGAACGACGTTATTCGCGGGCCGATGAATGAACAGCGGTTTCTGAGCTTGCTGATGCTCGTAGAGGCGCGGATCCGCAATGGACATACGATGTTCTTACCGGGGGATTCGGCATCGGTTTATAACGCTTCCCGGGGTCGGTTCCTGCCGTTCGAGGTTCGAATGATTGACGGCAGGCTTTTGATTGGTCGGAATTTTTCGACCGACAGCGTTGAACGGGGAACGGAGATCCTGAGCATAAATGGGGTCAGCTCCGGGGAAGTTTGGCGGCAACTGATGGCCAGGCAGATCCGGGACGGCTATAACGAGACCTATCCCGAATGGATACTCGATCACTATTTTTTTTCCTACTACGGTTTTGTCTTCGGGCAGCCGGCAACGTTCCGGCTGGAGCTAAGGAAAGGATCCGGCGATACCGTCCGGTCAACAATCCGGGCGCTGACAAGAGACAGTATCGGATATTTTCGGCAAAAGCGATATCCCGGTTTTGTTGAAGGGCCAAGACTTTCACTAATGGAACTTGAGCATAAGAAAGTGGCCGTTCTGAAGGCTGGAACCATGGATGCGGATCTCCTCGGAGTTCTCTATCAACAAAGTTTTTTGATGACGGTGGAGAGTGCTTTTCATCAGCTAAGGCAGAATGGTGATTCTGCCTTGATCATCGATCTTCGCGACAACCAGGGTGGTAAATTTGCCGGGCCGCGCTGGATTCTTGCTCGATTAATCAACCAACCTACAAAATTCCTTGTTGGGGGCGCAGAATCAGCGCTTATCCACCCGGCGAAAGAAAATTTTACAGGTCGGTTAGTTGTCCTGGTCAACGGAGGAAGTTTTTCGGCTACGACGATGTTGGCGGCTACGCTTAAACGGGATCATCGCGCGGTCTTTGTCGGGGAGGAGACGGGCGGGAATCCATTCGTCATCAGCGGGGACCCGGAGGAAGTGATTTTACCGCATAGCGGAATCAGCTGTCAGATCGCCACGAAGACCTACCGGATCGCGAAGGGCGTAAATACCGGACGGGGTTTAATGCCCGAATATCCGGTCAAGCCTGAAGCCGCTGATTGGCTGACCGGAAGGGACAGGGCAATGGAAACGGCGGAGCGGTTGGCCAAGCGGGAGTAATTTTGTAGGTTGCGGGGCCCAAAACGGACTACCATGAGAATAAGCCTGCTATTTATCGCGACCATGCTCACCGCCCTACCCTGCCTGCGGGCCCAAAACGTGAAACAACCCATCCAGGTTACGGACATGCTTAAGATCGCCACGGTTGGCGATATCCATCTAAGCCCCGACGGGCGGCTGGGCGTGCTTACGCTCACGACCATCGAGCCGGACACGGCCGGCAAACCCGGCAAATGGGACTACAAATACGTCACGCAATTGTACCTGGCGTCGAGTGACGGAAGCTCCGCGCCGCGGCAGCTTACGACGGCAAAGGAAGGCGCGTCGCAGCCGGCGTGGAGACCGGATGGGCGTGGGATCGCTTTTGTGCGGGCGGTGGAGGGGAAGCCGCAGGTGTTTGTTTTGACGCTGGAGGGCGGAGAGCCGATGCAGTTGACCCGATTCCGATATGGGGCGTCTTCGCCGCGATGGTCACCGGACGGGAAGGAGATTCTTTTTTCCGCCCGGATCGGGTTGAAAGAACTCATCAAAGATTCGGTTCTCGACCCGGGTCACCGGCTCCCGGCGTGGCCGGATGAAATGCCGGGGATCGAGGGAGATGTCTCGCTGCGGCCCGCCGTCGCAAAACCAAACCCGGATGGCAACCTGGATGAGATCCGCGCCTACCTGGAGATGGACGCGACGGATAAAAAGGCAAAAGTCGTCACAAAACTGAATTTCCAGGATGAAATGGAAGTGAATCCGGAGATGAGCTTTACGCATTGGTTTGTGCAGGCGGTCTCCGCGGGGCCGGGCGCGGCTTCGAGCCCGTCGGCGCCGGTTTCCGTCACACCCGGTTTCTATAATTTCAATAGCGCCGATTATACGCCGGACGGCAAATCATTGGTCATCGTCGCGCATATCGACAGTATGATCGACCCCGATCGCGCGCTGGAAAGTGAGATCTATCTGGCGGACAGGGATGGCAGTCATCTTCACCAGCTCCTTGGCGCAAAGGACAAGGTCTTTGGCAGTCCGAAGATCAGTCCGGATGGGTTGACCCTGGCTTATACGGAATCCTCCACCTCCTTCGTCACGGTCCCGATCATAAAAATTATGCGGTTGGGAGATCAGAGCGGACGCCAGATTGCTTTTGACCGGGCGGCGCAAAGCCTGATCTGGAGCAGCGATGGTCGTTACCTTTATTTTACCGCGCCTTCAAATGGCGGTCAACCGTTGTACCGGGCGCAGGTCGCGGACGGCAAGGTGCAATCCTTGTCTTCCTATGATGACGGCACGCTTGCGTTCGATATCCGGGGGGACCGGCTGCTTTTCGCACGTACTCAACCTACCGATCCTTCCGAGCTGTTTAGCGCGGACGCGGCGATGCAGTCGGCACGGGCGATCAGCGCGTTTAATACCGGGTGGTTGGCGCAGCGGCAGCTCAGTCTCCCGGAAAAGCACAGCTTCAAGAATGCGCTGGGGGAAACGATCGAATACTGGGTGATGAAACCCATCGGTTATACCGCCGGCAAGCGCTATCCGCTGCTGCTGGACATCCATGGCGGTCCGTCGGCGATGTGGGGGCCCGGCGAGGCGTCGATGTGGCATGAATTCCAGTTCTTTTGTGCCCGCGGTTATGGCGTGGTCTATTGCAATCCCCGCGGTTCGGGCGGTTACGGGCTGGATTTCCTGCGTGCAAATATCAAAGACTGGGGCACGGGTCCCGCGTCCGATGTCCTGACCGCACTGGATAAAGCCGTTGCGGAAGGTTGGGCGGATACGGCACGGCTCGTTGTGAGCGGCGGCTCCTATGCGGGTTATCTGACGGCGTGGATCGTGGGACATGATCATCGGTTCAAGGCCGCTTGTGCGCAGCGCGGGGTATATGACCTGGCGACCTTTTTTGGCGAAGGGAATGCGTGGCGGCTGGTACCGAATTATTTCGGGGGTTATCCCTGGGAGCCCGAAGTAAAGGCGACCTTGCAGCATGAATCGCCGATCACGTATGTCAACGATATCACAACGCCGCTGATCATTTTTCACGGCGAGAACGACCGGCGGACAGGTTTTGTAGAGGGGGAAATGTTGTATCGAAGCCTGAAAGTCCTCGGACGGCCGGTCGAATATGTCCGGCATCCCGGGGCGACGCATGAACTCACGCGCAGCGGCGACAACCGGCAGCGGATCGATCAGATGCTGAGGACCTGGGAATTTTTTGCGAGATATATCGGTCAATAGCGGGGCGTTCGGCCGGGTACATCGGGCAGTCATTCATTTGAAGGGAAGACCGACGCCTGTTTCGCAGTATTTCTTAAGACTATAGAGATAATACCCCCAATTAAAGTTGAACCTCCCGAATTTCTCGTCGGCGATGAAATTGGAATATTCCTGGACAAAGGTCAGGCGGATCATGCCTGCGGTCTCCTCCCAGGAAAACCGGAAGGTACTGCCGGCCCAATCTTTTTCGCCCGACACGCATTCCCATCTGATCACCGATCGATCCGACATCAGCACTTTCATGTCCGGCCGGAAAACTTCACCGAAACGGAATTGGATGATACCGCCGCTGTCCGGGGCGCCGCTTATGGTGCTGGTCCACCACGCACTCAACCCGCGGATCGTGGCGATGGCATTGTAGACGGTGTCCGGAGGTGCCTTTATATCCAGCACGTGAATGATGGAGCGTTTCATGAGGATAAAAATAATGGAAGCACCGCATTTTTAAGTAAGTTTATGAGCGAAAATTTGCCTTAATGAGAAATACGTGGTTTGCTACGTTTGCTGCCGCCGGACTTTTCGTTCTCGCCGGCTGGCACTCCAGGGATATGTCACGGGTGCAGGCCTTAACGGTCCTGCCCGGCATGCAGGCTTCGGTCCTGCCCGCTTTGCCCGCTCCCGATACGACCGGTTGGATACAACTATTTGACGGCAAGGACCTCAACGGCTGGAAGCACGTGGGGCCCGGGTCGATGGAAGTAGAAAATGGCCTGATCAGGGGTCATGGGGGAATGGGTTTATTGTATTGGGCAGGAGGTAAACTCGGCAATTGCACCATAAAGGTCGTATTCAAGATGCGGGACATGAATGACAATTCGGGTGTTTTTATCCGCATCCCCGTTGAGCCGCGAGAGGAGTGGATGCCGGTCCATTATGGCTATGAGGTGCAGATCGACAATCATCCCGGAAACTTCCAATGAAGATGAATATCACATCACCGGAACCCTGTATTCGCTGACCAAACCGCTGGCGAAGCCCGGCAAGCCCGGACCGGAGTGGAATACGATGGAGATCACATTGGACGGGCCCACGGACCATCGTCTATGTCAATGGTCAAAAGGTCACCGACTATACGGAGGGTCAACCGGTGCCGGCGCGTAAATTCGATTTCGAACCTCAGCGGGGTCTCCGGCCAAATGCGGGCTTTATCGGGTTACAGAATCACAGCGACAACGATGTTGTTTATTTCAAGGAAGTGGCGATGAAGCCGCTGGTCAAAAAATAATCCATCCCGATGCGAAAAGACCAATCTGCGAAAGGGCCTCAGCCGCCGCGCCTTTGTGCAAAACGCCGCAATGACCGCCGCGGGGTTTTATATCGTGCCGCGGCATGTGCTGGGCCGTGGATTCGTCGCGCCGAGCGACAAACTTTATATCGCCGCCGTTGGCTGTGGCGGCGAGGCCGAGAACGATATCCATACCCATATGCGGAACCCGAAGAAGAACGCAGTCATGGCTTTTCTCTGCGATGTCGACGAGCGGATGGCCGCACCGCGGCGGAAGGAGTTTCCCAATGCGCCGTTCTATCATGACTGGCGGGAACTGTTTGAAAAGGAGAACAAACATTTCGACGCGGTGACGGTTGCGATCCCCGATCACAACCATGCGATTGTCGGGTTAAGCGCGATGCAGCTGAACAAACATCTCTATCTGCAAAAACCCCTGACGCACGATATCTATGAGGCGCGGGTGCTGACGGAAGCGGCAAGCCGATATAAGGTCGTTACCCAGATGGGCGATCAGGGGGCATCCTGCGACGGGATGCGGACGCTGCGCGAATGGCTGGAAGCGGGCGTGCTTGGCGATATCACAAAAGTCTTTTGCTGGACAAACCGGCCGGTGTGGCCGCAGGGGATCTCCTGGCCGGCGAAGGGGGCGACGATCCCGAAAGAACTCAACTGGGACCTGTGGCTGGGGACGGCGAAAGAAACCTATTATATCGACAACCTGGTGCCGTTCAACTGGCGCGGGTGGTGGGAATTCGGTACGGGCGCGCTTGGTGACATGGGTTGTCATATCATCGGGCCGCCTTTCAAGCTGTTGAATCTCGGCTATCCCACGCAGATCACCGGGAGCGCCAGCACGGTGTATAAAGGCATTTTTGACGAAGGGATCTACCCGGAAAGCGGGCCGGTGTCGAGCTGGATCCGGTTCCTGTTCAAGGACAAGTCCGGGCGCGATATCGAGCTGCACTGGATGGACGGAGGAATTGCGCCGGAGCGGCCGGCCGAGATCGATCCGGCGGTGGATATGAATGAGGCCCTCGCGGACTGGCCGGGCGAAAACGATTTTGAAGGGGGTACCCTGTTTATCGGTACGAAGGGCAAGGCGTCCTGTGGCTGGGGCGGCAGTCACCCGAGGCTGTTGCCGATGTCCAGGATGAAGGACGTGCACGTGCCGGAAAAGTACCCGCGGATTCAGGGGGGGATGGATGGTCATTGGTGGCAGTGGATCGACGCTTCGATCGCGGGGTATGGAAATATGGAGGTGGATTCACCGTTTCCCGGCTATGCGGGGCCGTTAACGGAGACGGTATTGCTGGGGAATCTGCTGCTGCGAAGCTTTAATATCCGCGAGAAGATCGAGCGCAACGATCCGGTGTATGGGGCGATGGGGGGTTATAAGACACCGGGAAGATATATCACGTACGAGTGGGATGGAGCGAACATGAAGATCAAGAACTTCGATGCGGCCAATCAATTTGTTCGGCGGGAATACCGGCAGGGATGGGGCGGAAGTGAAATTATGAGTGAGTCGAGCGGGCTCTAGAGTCGGGATGTAATGCGAGCTCACAGATCGCGGCCGGTCAACTGGCGGAGCGCATCGCGATAGGTCTCCCCTACCGGCAGTTCCAGTTCACCGATAAAGAGGCTATTTTTTCGGACAGCGGTGATGCTGGCGACGGCGACGATATAGGATTTATGGATGCGGAGGAAGCGGTCGGCGGGGAGCTCCGATTCGAGCGTTTTGGCGCTTGTTCGAACCAGCAGAGGTTTGGGCGAACTTTTCAGGTGGATTTTTACATAGTCGC
Source organism: uncultured Chitinophagaceae bacterium (assembly GCA_963846405.1). GTDB lineage: Bacteria > Bacteroidota > Bacteroidia > Chitinophagales > Chitinophagaceae > Puia. Next base: position 708,559 of record CAWJVU010000007.1, read on the forward strand.
CCGATCCTTCGATCCAGATGATGTCCGCGAATAGCACTTTCACAAGGCTGTAATCTGCGTTTACAAAGAAGAATTCGGCGGTATTTGGGGAAATCGGTGACCCGGCGGTGCGCCGGTTGCAGCCTGCGGAGGCGGCATTTGCGCTGATGCGAAGATCGTAGAGCTCCTGCGCCTTGTTGCAGGCCTTCATAAACCGGTCGAGACCCATCGGTTTCACCAGGTAATCCACGACATCGAGATCAAAGCCGTCCGGCGCAAACTTCTTATACGCGGTGATGATGATGACCATCGGTCGTTTGGCAAGGCTTTGGATGAATTGAAGACCGGTGAGGCCGGGCATCTGGATATCGATAAAGATCAGATCGACGGGCTTTTCCTGGAGGAGCTTTAGCCGCTTCAAATGCATCGCCCGCGGTCGCGACGAGGTCAAGATAGGGTACCTTGCGGATATAATCGGTCAGCAAGTGCAGCGCCAGGGGCTCGTCGTCGACGGCAAGACATTTCAGCATCAATGCAAATTTAATTCAAGCGATACAATAAACCAGCCATTATCGCGGCTGATGTCGAGGCGCTGCTGGTTTCCATAGAGCAGCTTGAGCCTCCTGCGGACGTTACCCAGACCGATCCCGGAGGTCTTATCCTTTCACTTCTGTTGTCGACATATTATACCGGTTGCGGACTTTGAAATAAAGGGTCTTGTCGCGGACGCAGCCTTCGATGTCGATGGAGGGATTTTCGATGAGGCCAACGCCATGTTTGAAGGCATTCTCCACGAACGGGATCAGGAGCATGGGCTCGATCTCCAGAAAGCCGTTCGGGCAGTCGAACGATACGGTTACGGGTACTTTGTTGCCAAAGCGCTGCTTCTGGAGGTCGATATAGCCTGGAGATATTCCACTTCTTTGACAAGGGGAACACGTTCCTCATCGGTCTCGTACAGCATGTATTGCATGAGTGCGGACAGTTTGAGGATGGTGGGGCCCAAGCTCCGGGGATTTCATTTGTTCAAGGGCAACGAGGTTATTGAGGATATTGAAGATAAAATGGGGGCTGATCTGGGAGCGGAGAAAGGAGAGCTCGGTTTTCAGGTTTTCCTGCTGCCGGTCCTTGGTCAGCTTGTCGGCTTCGAGCCTGTCCGTGACGAGCCGGAAGGCGGTGCTGACGGCGATCGTCAACAAAAAGGCCGGCAATAGGAAGTACGTCGCACCCTTCAGGCTAAAGTGGTCCAGGTCGAAGACGAATTTGAATAAGCCGAAATTGAACGACAACATGACGCCGAACAGCAGGATCAGGGAGCCGATATATTCGAGATAGCGGCGGCGATTGAAAAGCCGCGGCGTGAGCAGGTAAGCGTTCAGATAAAATGGACCGATCCACAGGATATTGGTGATAAAATTCAGGTAGAAAAAGGCGAGGTCGCGCCGGTCGTCATGATGATGTTCCATGCCGTGGTGGCTGTCCAGGAGGTAAGGCAGCGACAGCAGGATCGACCCAGACTGCCTGCGTGGGTGAGCACTCTGACTGCTTTGCCAGTATACCAGCTAGACTTCATGTCGTAAATATAATGTAATGGTTTTATTGATCTTCGGATTGTACATTGTTGTTCTTCCGTTTGAAGAGGCTGACGTCCACCTTGCCGAAGCTCCAGGAGACGTTGAGCCGGAGCATCTGCGGGTCGCGCAGCCGGTCATATTCCTGCGTGAAATAGGCGCTGTACGTATACTGATCCTGCCAGCGGCTGCGGAAGATATCGCTGAAGCTAAGGGCGGCGCAAGCTTGTTGTTGAGGAAAGATTTTTTGACCGCAATATCCGCTTCGTAGAATGCCTTGATATATCCCTGAGAAGCGCTCTGGGACTGCATATTGGGAGGGCCGGGCTGGTTGCCGTTGTTGTTGACCGGCAAGTTGGTCTTTGCCTGATACATGCCCGAGACCTGGATCGCAAAACCGGACGGCAGGCGGAAGTTGGTATTCGCCTTGCCAAACCAGCTCCAAAGCGCCTGTCTGGCCTGCGCCTTCAGATGCGGCTTCGGTTGAGCTGACGTTGATCTTCGACTGGTAGAGGTTGACATTGGTAGTCACGTCCCACCAGCGGGTGAGGTTGACCTGGCCGGTCAGCTCGGCGCCGAGGGAATGGCTGGATTCTGCGTTGATAAAGGTATTGATGAGGGTGGTCGTGCCGGTAGCCGCGTTGGTATCGGCTTCGATAAAACCCGTGATCAGGTGGTCGGTGTATTTGTAGTAGACGGACGCCATGACGGTGTTGTTGCCGGGGAAGGTTTTGAGATAGGAGAGTTCGACCGATTGGGTGAATTCCGGTATGAGATTAGGGTTCCCGCGGGTAATATTGAGCGGGTTGGACGAGTCGGTATAGGGCACCAGCTGGAAGAAATTTGGACGATTGACGCGGCGGGTGTAGGCGAGCTGGAGCTCCTGGTTGTTGCCCAGCTTCTGACCGAGGAAGAGCGATGGGAACAGGCTGATCGGATATTGGTTGTGGAAGGTCGAATCGTGAATTCAGCAGCGTGCCGTGATAGTTGGAGCTTTCGGCGCGCAGCCCGATCTTGTAACTGAAATTGTGGATGCTGCTGGCGAGGGTGACATAGGCCGCATAGACATTGCTTTGGCTCTTGTAGTTGCTGGCGGCGGAAGGGATCAGGTCGTATGCGTTCGAGTCGGGGTTATATGTATAGTTGTTGTTGATGTTGAGACGGCCCTGCAGCGCGCCGCGGAGGCCGGCTTCCAGCGTCGTCTTTGAAGAGAGCGGGTCGGAGAAATCGGTCTGCAGGATGATGTTGTGGTCGTTGCCGCCGCCGATGATCTGCTGCAGCTGGTTTCCGGCAAGACCCAGGCCGCTGCTGCTTGCGAAGTAGTTGGTCGTGTAGAGCGAGTTGTTCCCGGCGTTGCCCGAAAAATAGCTGGCGTCCGCGGTCCATTCTTCTTTTTCTTTGGGGAAGAGCTGTTTGAATCCCAGGGTGGCGCCGCGGCCACTGAAGTGGCGGGAGCTAAGGATTTCTTCTGTACTGTTTTGGCTCACCTTTCCGGCGGAATACATGCTGTCGGTATTCATGGTGATATTGGACGTATTGGCCATTTGCATGTGCATGGCGAACCCGGTCAGGGACAAGCGTGCTGCGGTTATTGATAAAATAATCCAGCCCTACCCTGCCGAAATACATATGACCTTTGTTGGTATCGAGTTCCTGCTGGTTGAGGAAGGTGCTCGGAGTGGTGCTGTTGTCCTAGCCGGTCGATGGAGCTGGTTACCCGGTCCCGTGGAATCCGCGTATTCAGGTCGGCGGAAAAGTTGATCTTGTTCTCGCGGTAATTGAAGCTGGCGCCGCCGTTTGCGCCGCCATAGCGGTCGACACCTGCCCGCACGCTGCCGTTGTAGCCGGTTTTACGGTTCTTCTTCAAAACGATATTGAGTATGCCTGCGCCGCCGCCGGAGGCATCGTATTTGGCGGAGGGGTTCGTGATGACTTCGATGCTCTCGATCGCGTCGGACGGGATCTCATCGAGGGTCAGCGTGGTCGGTTTGCCGTCGACGAAAAGCTGGGGCGATGCACCTCTCAAGGTGATATTGCCATCGATGTCGACGGTGACGGAAGGGACGTTCTTTAGCACATCGAGGCCGTTACCCCCAATGCTCGAAATATCTTTGGTGACGTTGAAGACCTTTTTCTCCATGTCGACACTCATGGTGGGTTTGCTGGCGGTGACGACTACCTCCTGGAGCTGTTTTGTCGCCACGGTCATCGCGAGTTTGCCCAGGTCTTTTTCGGATTTGCGTGGGGAGAGGGTGATCGTTTGAGTAAGCGGGCTGTAGCCGATCGCGCTGATGCTAATTTTCAGCGGGCTTCCGACCGGGAGGTCTTCGGCGGAAAAGTCGCCGTTGGTCTGGCTGCTGATGCCTTTGAGGAGGGTTTCGCGCTGTTTACCGCTGGCGGGGTCTTTGACGATCTTGAGGATCATGACGGAGGCGCGGGCAATGCCGTGGCCGGTGCTGTCGACGAGTTTGCCGTACAGATGGCCGGTCGCGGAACCGCCACCCATGGGGCCGGGGCCGCCGGGACCCCCGGGAGGGGGACCGCCTGCGGGCGGACCCTGAGCGATTAGCTGGTTGAGCGCGAGCGTAGTGATGGTAAGGAGGAGTATTAGCTTTTTCATGCCTCAAAACTAACACGCGGCTTTTGCCCTTTTTGGCACTTGCGGGCAACCCGAAAAAGTCTGCGGTCAACCGGCAAAAATGGCCTGGATTTCCCGGCGATGAATGACCGGGATCAAACACCTATCCGGCGCCGTCGGCGGCTAAAATGGCTGTTGTGGGCGATTATTCTCGAGGTGGCGGGCTACTTTCTTTGGGTGCCGGTCGAGCGGGGAATCATCGCATTGACCATTCGCAATGCCCACATTTTCCGTGAGCCGTCGGACCTGGCGGGGGAGAGTTGGCGGAGCCGAAACCGGGAGGCGGCGGGCGCGCGGCGAAGGCATGCAGTATTCGATGCATATTTATCGGGAGATCAGGTGGTTGTTAAACTTTACGCCTCAGATTGGCCCCATCCGGGACAGAATTAATGCGCTGCGTTCAAGCCTCACGGATACAGCCGACCAGCAATTGGCCACGCAACAGTTGCCGGAGGATGGGAGCCGGGGCCACGGGATCAATGAATGGTATCTCCGGCTTTATTATTCGGTGGAAGACGGAATGGATACGCTGACCGTACCGCCGCGCTATCGACTCGGATTTTTGGATCGGATCAATTCGCCTGATCGGCTGCGGGCGACGCTTGTCGATTTCCCCACCGGCATTCGTTTCGACGGGTCTTATTCGAATCACCTGAACTGGGATGTGGTCAAATTATTCCGGTATGCATGGAACTGTATGGATACGGCTACGCAAGTCGCGGCGGGCAAAGAACTTGGCAAGATGCTGGATTGGTGTCTAAAGGAATCTTATCAGCCGGATGGATCGTTTAAGACGAGTGAGCTGGACGAAACGGTTGGTGACGCTTATTTCTATGGAGTTTCTTTTCTAAGAGACGCGGGTTATTTCGATTCCGCCAGGCGTTTTTGGACGACCCGGGATTTTCCGGAGGCGGAGACCATGCGCGAGCGGATTGCCGGGAAGATCAAGTCGATCGGATTAAATGACCCACAATTGCGGGATGCGTATAGGCAATTGACAGCGCATGCGGATCACTGATGGGCGCGGATATATTCCGCGACGTCCACCATCGGGGTGACCCAGATGTCTGCCTGGTGATCTTTGATGAAGTGCAGCAGCTCGCTATGTTCACGAAGACCGACATTGATGTTATGCCCCCCTCCCACCCCATGGAAAAGAAAGACGAGCAGGGTGTGAGTGTGCATGGCTTGTTTAACCAGGTTGATCATTTGATCGGCGGTATTGCCGTTCATGGCGAAGCAGTCGACATTGTCGAGATTGATCTTGCCAAGGGTATCGAGGAAACCGCGGACGCCGCGGGCCGCGACGAAGTCGTTCCCTAGTTGCGAATAGAACAAGGTATCATGAATGGTCATGTCGCCGCAAGGATAGGCGAAGGTGCGCCGGGTCTTGCCGTCGATCGCGTTGAGAAGAACGTTTGTTTGACGGATCTCGGCTACGGCGCGTCGGACGGAATAGTTGCTGAGATCGTTTTCGGGGCTTACCCAGTTACGCCCCGGCACACTCCCGTCGCAGGGATGGAACATCGAGTGGTTGCCGAGTTCGTGGCCTTCGGCGGCCGCTTTGCGCCAGGCGGACATCCGGTTGGCGACTACCGGAGAGGAACCGATCAGATAAAAGGTACCTTTGAAGCCGAGGGAATCGAGTGCAGGCAGAACATGGTCGATGTCGACATCGATGCCATCGTCGTAGGTCAGGACGACGGCGCAGGATTTATGATTCCAGGGGGTACTGTCCTGGACACGTTGCGCGCCGCAAGTAACGGTCGCGAAGACCATTGAGGAAGTGAATGCGGCGAGCGAGTATAGGATTTTTTTCATGAGGATCTAAAACTAAGAAATAAATTGTAGTTTCATGCAACCGATTGCAGCATGATCCCCAAGTTCACCCTTCTGCTTGTTTTTCTTTTTTTCATAGGGTCCGTTTCCGCCCAGGTCAGGCTCCCGCAGCTTATTGGCGACAAAATGGTCCTGCAGCGCTGATATTCCCCTGACGCTCTGGGGTTGGGCGTCGCCTGCGGAGCGAATCGAACTAAAATTCGCAGGACATACGTACAAGACCCGGACCGGTGCGGATAGCAGCTGGGAGGTAAAGTTGCCAGCCCATGAAAGCCGGTGGCCCATATACACTGGACATACGCGCCACGAATCATTTGGTTGTCGGCGACATCCTGGTCGGGGATGTTTGGTTCTGTTCCGGTCAATCCAATATGGTCATTCCGATGGAGCGGGTCAAGGAGAAATATCCCGATGATATTGCCGGGGCTGACTTCCCGAGATCAGGAATTTCTTCGTGCCGACGGCGGCTGATGTCGATCGGGTCCATGACGACCTCCCCCACTCCAGTTTGGCAAGAGGCCAGCCCTACAAGCGTGCTGGCCTTTGGTGCAGCGACTTACTTTTTTGCCCGGCGGCTCTACGAAAATATCATGTCCCGATCGGGATCATCAACTCCAGCGTTGGTGGGACGCCGATCCAGGCCTGGATCAGCAAGGCGGGGTTTTCCCACATGCCTGGTTATTTGGAACAGATCGCGAAATTTCCCGGAGGAGGAATATTTGGCGGAGTCGACTTCGCAGGAGAGGTGCCTTTCGACGGAAGTCGTTCACCATAGCGGCGTCCCGACCATGGGTTGGCCGGAGCGGTGAAATGGTATTCGGCCGACTATGTCCCCGTTGGCTGGCATCCCTTTTGGCTTGCCAGGCTATTGGGCTGATCAGGGGGTGAAGGGATTGAACGGGGTTGTGTGGTTCCGGAAAGAGATCGAGGTACCTGCGTCGATGGCGGGGAAGCCGGCGAAGCTTTTTGTCGGGCGAATCATCGATGCCGACGAGACCTATCTCAATGGTGTCAAGGTCGGCAATATCACCTATCAATATCCGCCGCGGCGATATGACGTACCCGCGGGATTGTTAAAGGAAGGCAAGAACCTGCTCGTGGTTCGCGTTTCCAATACGGTGGGCAAAGGAGGTTTTGTGCCTGACAAGCGATACGAGCTAACGGACGGCGTTACGCATATTGATATCCGTGGGGACTGGCAGTACAAGGTCGGTCAGGTCTTTCCGGCCGCGGAGACCCGGCGGTGGCGGAGGCGCCGCCTTTTTCGGCCCAAAACGAGCCCACCGGCCTATACAATACGATGGTTGCGCCGGCGATCCGTTATGGCGTCAAAGGATTTCTATGGTATCAGGGGGAAGCCAATACCGGCAGTCCGCAGCGAATACCGGAGATTGCTCCCGGTGCTGATCGCCGACTGGCGTGCAAGATGGGCAGGAGGGCAATATCCCTTTCCTATACGTACAGCTGCCCAATTATATGGAGGTACAATATTCGCCTTCCGAGAGCCAATGGGCGGAGTTGCGGCAAGCGCAGCTGGATGCTTTGTCGGTGCCGAATACAGGAATGGCAGTGACGATCGATGCGGGGGAATGGAACGATATCCATCCGCTGGACAAGAAGGATGTCGGGGACCGGCTTGCCCTGGCGGCGGAGAAGACTCGCTTATGGCGACACATCGGTTGTTGCTTCGGGCCCGATCTTTCAGTCCGCAAGGGTCAACGGAAATAAGATCATCCTGAGCTTTACAGGTATCGGGAGCGGGTTGCTGGTAAGGGTGGCGGGGAATTGCAGCAGTTCGCGATTGCGGGGACGGATAAGAAATTTGTCTGGGCCGATGCCAGGATCGAGGGTGACAAGGTGATCGTGTCCAGTCCCGACGTGCCGGCGCCGCAGTATGTGCGGTATGCCTGGGCAGACAATCCGGAGGGAGCGAACCTGTACAACAAAGAGGAGTTCCGGCGTCGCCGTTCCCACCGAGAAAGATCAATAATTTCTACCGATATGAAAAGAATGTTTTCTTATTGGCGATTTGTCTGGCGGGCGTCGGCCAGTGGCCGCGCACAGGAGGACCATGACGAACATGATGAAGCTGCTGGGGATCCGAAGCCTGCGACCCGGACCGAGCGGGGATGAGAAGGCGCCCAACCATGCGAACTACGATACGGCGCTGGCCAATCCGTATCCCAATCTTCCCGATGTACTGACGCTAAAGAGCGGCAGAAAAGTGACTACGGCATCGATGTGGTGGGATCACCGGCGACCGGAGATCGTGGAGGACTTCGAGCGGGAGGTTTATGGGCGGGTGCCGGCGCATGTTCCGGGGGTTACGTGGACAACGAAAATTTCGGAACGGGAGTTTCTTGGGTTTACGCCGGTGATCGCTAAACAGCTCGAAGGGCATGTCGATAATTCGATCCTATCCGCAGATCGACGTAACGATCAAAATGACGCTCGTGTTGCCGGCTAATGCCAAAGGACCGGTGCCGCTGCTGATGATGTTTGGCCGCAGCGCGCTCCCCGCGCCCAACCAGCCGCCGGCGGAGGACCTGGAAAAGATCAATGCGGCGATCAAACAACTATTGGTAAAGGATCATCCCGAATTGCAGCCCATCTTTGAAAAATATCCCGCCTATAATCCGATCGCTTCGCAGGCGCCCGTATTCCCGCCGCCGCGCCCTGTTGGAGACCCGCCGGCGGCGCAGCAACTGATTGCCGATGGCTGGGGTTATATCCTGCTTGATCCAAACAGCATCCAGGCGGACAATGGTGCGGGCTTGACGCAAAGGGATTATCGGGCTGGTCAATAAAGGTCAGTTCCGCAAACCGGACGATTGGGGCGCCTTGCGGGCCTGGGCCTGGGGTGCGGCAAGAGCACTGGATTACCTGGAGGCGAACGAGCCGATGGTGGATAGCAAACACGTCGGGATCGAAGGCGTTTCGCGGTATGGCAAGGCGGCGCTGGTCACACTGGCGTTCGAGCCCCGTTTTGCGATGGGGTTGATCGGGTCATCGGGCGAAGGCGGGGCGACGCTTAATCGGCGCAACTGGGGTGAGGCAGTGGAAAGCCTGACCGGGGGCGAATATTACTGGATGGCGGGCAACTATTATGAAATATGCCGCATCGGATGCGTTCCTTCGGCGCGAAGACGGCGAATGACCTGCCGGTCGATTCGCACGAGCTGATCGCGCTGTGTGCGCCGCGGTTATGTTTTATCAGCTATGGGGAGCCGGGGCAGGGCGACCCGAAATGGCTGGATCATCAGGGAAGCTATATGGCAACGGTGGCGGCGGGGGTAGTGTATAAGCTGCTCGGTGCACGCGACATCGGAGTGTCCAACGACTATCATACGGAGCGAATGCCACCGGTGAATACCGGATTGCTGGATGGGCAGTTGGCCTGGAGGCAGCATGACGGCGGTCATACCGATGCGCCGAATATCAAGTATTTTATCGCGTGGGTGGATAAAAATATCGGGCGTGGGCGCTAGCGGCCCGCTATTGTTTCGCGAGGTATTGATCGAAGGAGTAGACCTTTCCATCCTTCACCTTCCAGTTCTCCTGCATCAGGACCGTGTCGGCTTTGCCATGGTTTTTGCCATAGCGGCGTTCGCGGGACCAGATATTGACCATGTCTTCATTCCGGTCGTTGATGTGGGCGCTTTGCCACATGACGATATCGAACCGCATGGAGTCAAGACCGTCGATGTCGGATTTCGCGTAGGCGAGCAGTTTTTCGGTGGGGCCAAAAAAGTGCATTCCGTGGGCGTCGTCATAATGGACGGAATCGGTGAAATAGGGCTTCATGGCCTGGATATTTGCGGTCTCGAAAAGTTTCCAGACCGTCAGTACCCGCTGGGCGGTGACGGGGTTCCCCGGTACGGTAATATCGGACGAATAAAGGGCATGATAAGCATAGGTTAAGGTGTCCTTTGGGGCGGTTTTGGGTGAATCGGTCGTTACAATGGCGGATTTGGCGTTATCGCCCGTGCAGGCGGCGAAGAATGTTCCGGATACCAGAAGAAGGAGGGCCAATCGTTTCATGATGGATGTTTTGACGAATGTCAGTCGCGGCGGGGGAATTAGGACAAAAAGGCGCCGGTTTATTTTTAGCCCCGATTAATGGGCGGCTAACTGCTCGCGAGCCGCGGGTCCGCCCCGGGTGGAATCGAGATCATACACCAGGGAGGCGACATCCTCCTTCACCCACCCGGCGGCGGCTTCGGCGTCAAAACGGTGATTGGTGGCAGAATCCCGCAGCATCGGAGGCAGGCTGTGTTCACGGGGATTATAGATAAAGATAAATTGATGGACGCCGTGGATTTTCAACAACGGCAGGAGGCGCCGGAGGCTGTCATCGCCGGAGGCGGCAAAGAAATAGTTCCGGTCGAATAAATAGCCGAAATCATAGGACGCTGTGTTCGGTGAGACGATGACGACATTGCCCGGGTGTCGGTCGAGCAGCTGGTAGGTGTCGGCGAGTCGATCGTTGTAGCGCCAGCGCAATTCCTTTATACCTCCGCCGTGCGTGTTCTGGTAAAAGGAGGCGAGACCTGCGATCAGGATCGCCAACGTGAGCCAGACGGGGATCGGCCGGTAAGGCCCGGGGCCGGGTTGTCGGGCGGCGAAGAACCGGAAGTCCCATTGCCGGACTGCAAGAAATAGAGCGACCAGCGTAACGGGGATGATCGCGAGGAAATAGCGCGGGCCCCACTGGACGATCCCATCGTTCGGCAACATGAATGGCGTTAGCAGCGAGTAAAGGACCACGATCGATGCGAGCAGCGGGGGGCGGATATCTGAACGGTTGCGGCGGATCGAGTTGAAAGAACGGGAAGAAGCAGCAGGAGGAACCAGAAATGACGGAGGGAGATACCATTGATAGCGATAAGGTTACGCCAGCCGTTGTGCCAGTTCATCCGGGTATCGGGATCATGATCGTGCAGCACCTGCTGGCCGTGGATACCGAAAAGAGAACCGTATTCGAGTTGATTAAAGGCAAACCAGAGAAGGATAACAAGCGCTACCCCGATCCCAAAAGCGAAATAAATGGCCCGCCGGTCACGAAGATAAAGGATGATGACAGCAATACTGTACAAAAAGACCATCATGAGGGCTTCCGGCCGAAGCCAGACGGCGAGGCCGCTTAGCATGCCGAGCGCTGCTGCTGCCCCCTTTCGTGTTGGCGGAACAGTGATAAAAGATAGACCGGCGAATAAGAGGAGCACCGCGGGCAGGTGTTCCCAAAACATGATCCCGTAGAGCATCAGCGGCGAACAGAAGACGAGAACAAAAATGGCCAACGCGATATTGACCGGCGTAATCCCGCATCGTTTCAATAATAAGACGATCCAGCCAAGCAGAATCGTCGTACAGAGCATCGGTAAAAAATAAAGCCCCGCGCTGCCGAAATGCGTATAGAAAAAAGCGGTGACGATCTGAAAGAGGGGTGGATAGACGAATAGATAACCTTGGGGCGAAGGATAGAAGAACGGAGGTTGTAACGGGAAAAAACCGGAATTCCAGACCGACCGGACCCATTCCGGTTGACCGAGGTGGAGGTACTTGAACCCGTATCCGGCGGCAATTTGCTTGACCTGCAAGGATTTGAGGGCCTGGTCGCCGGCATAGAAGATGCCTTCATGGATCGAACAGGCAAGAAAGATAAAGTAGACCAGTGAGATCAAAAGCACAAGATACACTACAAAATAATTCTTGTTGAGCTTTTGAAGCAAAGCGGGAAAGGCCATACGGTCCCACCTGCAAAAATCGGGCCTTCCGGGTAGACCCCGGGGCGTTAAACGCATCGTTATCCTTTCCCTTTGGGGAACCGGTCCCGGACCAGGTTCAGCCGGATCTCATGTTCAAGCCAGGCTTTCAGCCCAGCGAGCACCCAGCAAAAGCCGCCGACCGAACCGATCAGGTTATGGAAAACCGCTTCTTCGTCGCCGGCGAAACCATCCATGACGATGCTGACAAAAGTGGCGTGCTCATCCAGCCGCTCGAAGATCCACGCGGCACGGCTTCGGGGCGCGCCCTTCGGGCCCCATTCGATCTCGATCGACCGGTCGGCGATCAATTCCTTCACCAGCACGAATCCCGTGAAGTCATACATCTTCCAGGTCCACTCGACCTCCTTACCTTTTTCCAGTTGCCCCGTGCTGTCGGTGAACCAGAATTTTGTCGTGATCTCAGGGTTGACAAAGGCTTCGAAAACCTCGGAGACAGGCCTGCGGATAAGCATCCCGGTCTCGGCGCGGGTGGTATGGTCCAGTTTCATATAGAAATCAGGGTTTTTTTTCGAGGTTGGATTGTGCCGCCAACTGTTCTTCAATCCGCTTTCGTTGATGAAAATGATGACGCAAATGCATCTCGGCAAATTGAAGCCATTCGGGGGCGGAAAAAAAGCGGAGCCCGGGGTGATGCGTCTTGCCGCCAGCCGCCGACAATGCGGCGGCAATCGTTTCGCTGTTGATGTCATCCCGGATGCGGGTCAATCGATTGGCGATCTCCTCTTTACTTACCGGCTGTGGGGTATTGCTGTCGTTGTCCGGGCCTTCCAGCACCCTGGGTGGGAAGGAATTGTGATCGAACATCCAGCGCGCGTTCTCGTGCATTGGCTCGTCGCGGTGATCGGGGGTGGCGGCAGCCAGCTTCGCCTGGCGAATAAAATGCTCGGTGCTGCCGAGGAGATGGACATACATCTGCCCGAGGGACCATGCGCCGGGCCGGGGTTTGAGGAGCAGCGTTTCGAAGGAATAATCGTCCAGCCACAACATCCATTGTTGGAGCGTTTCATTAAATTGTCGGCGGAGAGCAGTTGCTGTATCAGGCATCATAATGCAAATTTAATCCGTTGACGTGAAGGTTGCGTTAAAGTGCTTTGAGGCCTGGCACAACTGTTGTATATTGCTATATATGAGAGTATTGATCACGGCCTGCATGGCGTTGTTGACGGCGGCAGTCCCGTCGGTTTCCTGGGATGGATATGCCAGGCCGGTCGCCAGGGGGAACCCGACCAGCGAGTTCTGCGGCAATATTCGGAATACGGCTTTCAGTTCCGGCGAACAGCTCACCTACAGGGTCTCATATGTCCTGGCAGGCGTATCGCTGAATGGCGGCGAGGCTACTTTCAACACTTCACTCGAGAAATATCAAGGCAAAAATGTTTACCATGTGGTGGCGGAAGGCAAAACTACACATGACCTATTCTACAAAGTGCGCGATAAATACGAGACCTATATCGACACGGCTACCCTGCAGCCCTATAAGTTTATCCGCAATGTAAATGAAGGAGGATATAAGACGTTTGAAAATGTTTCCTTTTACAAATCGACCAATACGGCCATTACGAATTCGGGTACGTATGCTGTGCCCAGTTGCGTGCAGGATGTGATCAGCGCGATCTTCTATGCGCGCAATATCGATTTCGATAAATACAAGGCAAACGATACCATCCCATTTGAAATGTTCCTCGACCGTCGGGTCAACCACATGCATATCCGGTATCTTGGAAAGACGATCATCCAGACGAAATACGGCAAGTTCCGCGCGATCAAGTTCAGACCGCTCCTCGTCAAGGGGAATATGTTTGAAGGCGGGGAAAAGATGACGGTCTGGGTCACGGATGATCCCAATCATATCGCGGTTCGGATTGAAAGCCCCGTTAGCGTGGGGAGGGTCGATGTCGATATGATCGGCAATCACAATTTGCGGTATCCCCTTTCTTCCCAGATTAAATTGTAGCGGGTTCGTCAACCCTGCGTCAAGCTCCTTATCGGGAAGGTGGGGTTACCGGCTTAGGTTCGCAGACAAACCCAAACAGACAGCGCTCTTTAATCATAGCCGCCACTTCGGCCGGAACATACTGCTCCCATCCATTATCATCGTTTTTGATCATCTGCAGGACCTTGTCGGTCTGGATCTGCAGGTTTCGCTCTTCGTAGTGCCGGATATCTTCTATCTTGTCGTTTGCGATCAGGTAGCGATAGAGGTCGACGAGGTGGGGCGGTGGATTGAATCGAAGACAGTTATAGATGATGCCGTTGCGCAACGTCGGGTAGACAAAGAGCTTGACATTCCGGCTGAAGAGTGTGGCGAAGGATTCCAGGATACCGCCGGGCAGATCATGATAATGTTCTTCGGCGAAGATGTATTCGAGATTCGGGTAGCCGAGGACAACGCCCATTTTCAGTTTGGTGATTTTGGAGAGGTAGGCGACCAGTTTATAATATTCGTGAAAATCGGAGATCAGGACGGTTTGACCGAGGGCGCAAAGGATATCGACGCGGTCCAGAAAATCTTTCTCATCGATCTCGGCAGTCGGGTCGGCGTCCCGTTCCTTAAGGGCCTGGAGGGTCAGTTCCGTGATCACGACGACATTCTCGTGGTCGATGTTGGGTTCCTGGAGAAATTGTTTTAGACCCGTGTGGATCATATCCAGGTGGACGTTGATCACGGGGCGGAAGCGGCCGCGGACCACAACGATATGCTTTTTGTGAAGGACTTCAGAAGGCTGCTGGTTTTTGCCATCGGGTCCGAATAGCGCCGTGTCGGAGAACCCGTATTTTACGAGGTGCAGGCTCATTAGCCGGTTATCGACCGTCCTGAAGTCGGGCCCTTCAAATCGGATCATATCGATCTGGAGCGCGTCCTTGGTGAGATTGTCCATCAGCGACAGCAGAAAGATATTGGAGTGTGCGTAGTAATAAAAACAGGCGTAAAGGAGGTTGACCCCGAGGACGCCAACGGAGTTTTGTTGCATAACCCCATCGTTGTCGAGCAGTTTGATGTGGATGATGACGTCGTTATATGCTCCGTTGGGCTCGAGCTGGAACCGGACGCCCATCCAGCCGTGCCCCTCGTTGGTCTTGTGGTAATTGAGGGCAGAGACCGTATCGGCGAAGGCAAAAAAGGTGGTCTGGTCGCCGCGTTTCTCGGCGAGGCGTTCGATGAGCAGCCCGTATTCCTTCTCCAGCATGGCGCTGAGCCGGGCCTCGCTGACATACCGGCGGCCGGGTTGGACGCCGTAGATGGCGTCGGAAAAAGTCATGTCATAGGCGGACATGGTTTTTGCGATGGTGCCCGAGGAGGCGCCCGCCTTGAAAAAATAGGCGGCAACATCCTGACCGGCGCCTGTCTCGGCGAACGAACCGTAGATTTTGGGGTCGAGATTGATGGCAAGCGCTTTTTGTTTGGTACCCAGGTCTTTGTTATAAACGTCGCTCATACAAATTGCCATTTATGTACCGCGATGATATTCAAGCGCAGTTGGTCCTATAACGCTCAAATGTACGATTTTCTGATAGATGGGTTCCAATTCCATATTATCGGATCGATATTCTTTCGCTAACTCGCGTTACCTCCGGTTTTTGCACCGGGCACGCGGCTTTTGAGCATGGCGATCTGGCCGTAATGATGCGACTCGTGCTCGCAGACGTGGAACCATTTGCAATACGGTATAACGGGTTTGATAAGGGAATTTACCAAATAAAATTCAATTAAATTGTAGAATGCTATATGATCCGACCAACCCCGTTGTTCAGCTTTGCGTCAGGGGAATTGAAATGGAACATGCCGGAGATCTGGCGCAGGCGGGCGAAATATACCGGCAGGCTTGGGAAGAAGCAAGCTGTCCGCTGGAGGCTTGTACGGCTGCTCATTATCTGGCGCGGGTGCAAACCGATCCGGGAGAATCGCTGCGCTGGAATTTGCTGGCGCTGGAGCAGGCAGGGCTTGTCCCCGGGGAAGAGATTGCGGCGATCTATCCATCGCTTCAACTGAACGTGGCGCACGGGTATCAGCTGATGGGTCACCGAATGCTGGCACTGGCGCATTATGAGCTGGCCGAGCGCGCATGTGTCTCCTTACCGGAAGACGGGTATGGCAGGATGATACGCAAGGGGGTTGAAGCAGGACTTGGGCGAATGAAATAATTACTCGGATCGAAGCCCCTTAATGGGGTTGGCGCGGGCAGCCCGGATGTTGCAAATTTGTATATGAGTTCTTGTAAGATAAAGAGAGTATACGAGCTCGCTGCGAAGAGTGACGGCTACCGGATCCTGATCGATCGGTTATGGCCGCGGGGGCTGAGCAAGGAAAAGGGGCATGTCGATAAATGGCTGAAGGAAGTCGCGCCGTCGACGGAATTGCGAAAGTGGTTTAATCATGAACCGGAGAAGTGGGCTTCCTTTTGCACAAAATATCGTACAGAGCTACACGGCTCGACCGCATTTGCCGAGCTGTTGGACGAGATACACGCGCATAAAACAGTGACTTTTTTGTTTGGAGCCCGGGATGAGCAGCACAATGATGCGGTCGCGCTTGCAACTTTCATTAAGGAACAGGGTGAAGGGTGATGGCCATTTGCGCCTTATAACCGGCCCTGAATGTGTTGACGACCGATCGCGGCGTGAGTACTTCTACCCTATCCCTTGCCGCGAGGGGGATTCCGTCGTCATAACCCTCCGGAGCCCAGCGAAAGAAAAGCCCGTCCGCGAAAAGATACGGCTCGTTGTCGAGCAGGATGAAGGACCCGGCAGGAAGACGGCTGACCGATTCGCTAAACGTTATTTTGGCGCCGCTCCGGTTGATTCGCTCTTTGTGCAGCACATCATCGATCTTCCAGATCGGCGTTTTTTCAGTGTAGCCATAGTCGGGATTGGCTTCCAGCCAAAAGTGCTTGAACCGGTTGAACGCTTTGCGCCGGCATTCGGCGCAGGGCCGGTGGCCTGCGGAAAAGGCGGTGGCTTCGTCGAGGAAGAAAAGTTCGGTGTACCGGTCCGGTGTCATGACCCGGCGTCGCCTCTCCTTGAAATCGAGCAGGCAGATCAGCCAGGCCCTGAGCTTGAACGGACGAACGATCCGCTGATGCTCGTCGTGGATGACGCCGCGATTCCCCATCCAGGCGCCACGCGCAGTTGTCTTGATAAGGTCGCCTTTGGGGTCGACCCGGTTCTGTAGCATAGTAGAAAAAGTTGTGTGCGTAACAATAGGATGATTCCACAACGCGGAGAATCGCTGCTTAATGATTTGTTATAATCATCTCTTCATTTATTTCGGCAAGGTTGCGGCAGCCGGCAAGCCTTGCGGTCAGCTCGAAATCGCTGAGCAAGTTCAGGATGACATCCCGCACGCCCTGCCGGCGGGCAATCGCCAGTCCGTAAGCGTAAGGACGACCGAGGAGGACCGCATCGGCGCCCATCGCGATCGCCTTGAAGCAATCGCTTCCGTTGCGAATCCCGCTGTCCAACAAAATAGGAAAGGGTTTGGGGAGCGCGTTTCGGATCTCGTGCAACGCATGGAGCGGGGGCCACGCGCCATCAACCTGCCGACCGCCATGATTGGATACGATGATCCCGTTTGCACCGGATTTGGCGGCCAGCAGGGCATCATCGGCGCGGAGGATGCCTTTGATGAGGACCGGCAGCCGGGTCTGTTCCCGGAGCCAGCTGACCTTGTCCCAGTGGAGGGCCGGGTTGGAATAAATCGCCGTGAACAACCGGACAGCCGCCAGTGGTTCGGAGCTCCGCAAGTTCTTCCAGAAGCCACCCGGGTATCGGGCTTTTAGGCGGAGAAGATTGGCGATCGTCGTGAAGTTGATTCGGGGTTTAGGTACGGCGGCGCCTGTTCCTTTGCTTCGCTGAAGGAGGTCCCGGAAAACGGGGTCGGATGTATATTGCGCGATACCCATACCCCGCAGGAAAGGAAGATAACCCAGCGCGAGGTCGCGGCTTCGCCAGCCGAGCAGTGTGGTATCGACCGTGAGTACGATGGCACTGCAGCCACAGGCTTCGGCGCGCCGGACCAGCGAGAGGACCAGGTCGTCCGAGCGGCTCCAGTAGAGCTGGAACCAGCGGGGAGTGTCGCCCATTTCGGCGGCACAGACTTCCATGGGCGTTCCGGCCTGGTTGGAAAAAATAAACGGGGTCCCCGTGTCGTGGCAGGCCGCCGCGACTAAACGGTCTGCGTCCGTGCATATCAGGTCCAACGCTCCGATGGGGGCTAACAGAAGGGGTAAGGTCAGGTTCAGTCCGAGCAACGAGGTGGAGAAATCGGCGGATTCGTTCGGCCGCATCATATGAGGACGAATCGACAGTTCGGAAAAAGCGGAACCGTTCAGGCCGATGCTTTCTTCGTTACCAGCACCGCCATCGATGTATGCCCAGGCTTCGGCGGACATCTTTCCCTTTGCCTTTTCGCGCAGTTCCCGGGCATGGAAAGGGATCTGCGGCCGCGCGCCCGACATTCCGGCGGCATAGATGGAGCGTTGGCGGTCGAGCGCGGGGAGATGAGGCATGCGGGAATGTTTTACAGCTTGTGCAATTGAAAATAGCCGAGCCGGATCGGGTCCGGCGGGCCGTCGCCAATTGCCGGGGTCAGTCGAAGCATATACCGGTCTTTGACGGCTGCGGGCAGGATATCCTCGATGGCGTAGATATCGTCAACGTCCACCCCATACTTGTCGTCGATATGGGATTCAGCGCCCTTAAATCCCGTATGGCGATAAAACGCGGTCTCTTTTGCCTTTCGGATGGCCTCCCCTTTGTCGGGTGCCGCAACGATCATCTTATAGTGAAATTCGTCGAACTCACCGGGTTTGTAACCGCCGAGGTTGATGAAGAAAAGACGTTGCGGCGACGGGTCGATTGCGGCATTTCGGGGCACGACATCGATGCGGGAGGAGTCGACTTGCGTTACTTCCCGCCAGGCGTCGATATGAATTTTGGCGCCACCCTCCGGCCAGCAGTCGCGAATATCAGGCACCAGGCTCTTGAGGTCACTCGCGATCCCAAAAAAAATATCGTGCTGTTCGGTGAACCTGCCCGGAGGCGTGCAGCCCAGCAGGAGCATAAATAGTTTCGGCGATTCCGTCATGCGATAAAACTACCAAAAAATCTATTCCATTCCCCTATCTTTATTCCATGGAACCATCCGAGCATATCCTGGCCATCGACATCGGCGGCTCGCACATCAAATGTATCATCCTCAACGCACAGGGCGAAGGGCAGACGGAGTACCGGCGGATGCCTACTCCGGTTCAGGCTACGCCGGAGGCGGTCATCTATACGATCGGGGAGTTGGTCAAAGGCCTGCCCGGTTTCGATAAGATCTCGATCGGGTTTCCGGGTTATGTCCGCAACGGAATTGTCTATACCGCGCCCAATCTCGGGACCAGCTTCTGGGCACAATTCGATCTGGGCCAGCAGCTCAGCAACCGGCTGGGCAAACCGGCCCGTCTGGTCAATGACGCCGATCAATTGGGGCTGGGCGTAGTCAGCGGAAAAGGCTATGAGATGGCGGTGACCCTGGGTACCGGTGTAGGAACGGCGGTAATCATGGATGGGGCACTCCTCCCCCACCTCGAGTTGTCGCATCACCCGATCAGTAAGGGCCGGGATTATGATGAATACATCGGCGCCAATGCGATGGAGAAAGTAGGCAAGGAGAAGTGGAACCATCGGGTTGGTAAAGTGCTGGCGGCGATCAAAGTCGTTTTCAATTATGACCGGTTGTACCTGGGCGGCGGGAGTTGCAAGTCGCTGACGATAACGCTGGAAGAAAATATCCATTTATTCAATAACCAGGATGGCATCAAGGGAGGCGTAAGGTTATGGGAGATGAAGGATGGTTATCATGTGACGACGAATTATCCGCAATAATTTCTCAGCGCCAGAAAAACATTTTCATTTAATTTCAGCGGATGAATCGATGTATTTTTATTTTTGCCCTCGTCGTAATGCTGGCCGCGTGCAAGGTCAATCCATACCGGAAGACCAATAGAATTTATAAAGACTCCGCGAAGGTTTATGCGCGACAGATCGGGCAGTATCCGCTATCGGAAGGTGTAGACTCGGTGCCCGCATCGCCATACTGGGTCGGGACGACGAACTTCAACCTGCGGAAACCCAATTTTGTCATTATCCATCATACCGCACAGAATAGCTGCCCCGAGACGCTTAAGACCTTTACCCTGGCGCGGACGCAGGTCAGCGCGCATTATGTGGTCTGCCGGGACGGAGTTGTGCATCATATGCTGAATGACTATCTGCGGGCCTGGCAGGCGGGTGTCAGTAAGTGGGGTAATATCACGGATGTCAATTCGATTTCGATCGGGATCGAACTGGACAATAACGGGTCGGAGCCTTTCACACCCGAACAGATCCATAGCCTGCTGCGGTTGTTGGCGGCACTCAAGAAAGCATACAATATCCCGACCGCGAATTTCATCGGTCATTCGGATATTGCTCCAACACGGAAGGTCGATCCCAGCTACCTATTTCCCTGGAAAGAGCTGGCCGATTCGGGATATGGGCTTTGGTATAGCGATACGACCGGAGTAATGGTTCCGCAAGGCTTCAGCGCGTTGACTGCGCTTCGCCTGATTGGCTATGACATTAGAGACAGCAGCGCGGCGGCCCGGGCGTTCAAACGTCATTTCGAGCAGGATACCACCCTCAACTGGGGGCAGGCGGACGCGGAGGTCCTTTACTCCCTGTACAGGCAATATCAATAAGCTATTTTACTTCGAATACATTGTCCGCCGGATGGCTGTCGGGCACATATGTACTGCCGAGGATGATCCGCCTTACCGGTTGGAGGACATGGAAGTCGATGGTTAGCTTTGACTCGCGTTCCCATACGGATATGGTACGATGGATTTTTTCCGTGCTGCCGTCGGAATATTCGATCGTTAGGTCGACTGGTACGGGTTTACCGCCCTTGTTGCTGATGCTGATCGTCCACGCATTCTCCTTGTGTCGCACTTCCGTTATCGCCAGGTCAGGGTAACCGGCGTCATAAAACCATCGTTTCCAGAACCAGTCGAGGTTGCGGCCGGTCCCGGCATTGACGCTGCCAAAGAAATCGAGCGGGATGGGATGCTTGCCGTGCCAGTCTTCCATGTATTTGTGGATGCCGCGAAGGAACAGGCTGTCCCCCAGCAAATCTTTCAGGTACAGGTAGCCCATCGCGGGTTTGGGATAGGAATTGAGATAGTAATCAGCGTCCGTCTCCTCCGTTGAAAGGGTCATGATGGGAAGGTCTGCTTCCTTTCCGGCGCCGCGGGCATAGGGATCAACTCCATAGGGGTCGACGATTGTCGTGTCGATCATCGGCGAGATGAGCCACTCCGCGATGGTGGCCCAACCTTCATCCATCCACGCGTATTTGGTCTCGTTGCATCCCATATAAAAGGGAAAGAGGGTGTGGAAGATCTCGTGGTCGGTAAGTTCGATCGCATCGGGACGGCTCTCAAGCGGGTTGTCGTTGACCATCATCGGATATTCCATTTGGTCGAGGCCGTCGACGACCGTCTCGTGCGGATAGGGATAGGGCCACGCAGGGAAGCGATAGCTGATGGCCTGGACGGTTTTGCGTGCGAAATCCACTACCTCATAATAGTCTTTGTGATCCGGGTTGAAGACGGCGTCGACCCGGGTCCTTCTGCCGGTGGCCGGGTCCACGACAAGACTGGATGCCTTCCAGATATAATGGTTGCTGGTGGCAAAAACAAAATCGGTAACGTTCCTGGCCTCAAAGTTCCAGCTGTTCGAATCGGCGTTGCGGGTGATGCCCTTTCGGGCAAGGTCAGTTGTATCGATAATGGTCACTACGCTGTCTGCGGCCCCTGCCGCGTCGATCCGCCGGTTGATACCCGGAGACAGCAAGTCGCGGCGGTTGAGCAGATCACCGGTTGCCCAGACAAGATAGTCACCGGGAACGGTGACGGAGACGTTAAAATTGCAGAAATCGTTGTAGAACTCCTGCGGCCCGAGATAGGGAATCCGGTTCCAGCCGTCGATATCGTCGTACACGGCAATCCGCGGAAAGAAGTAGGCGACAAAAAATGCACCGCTGTCGATCTGCCCGGTGCGGATATGGGAAGTCTTGTTGAGGGTGTAGGCAAAATCAAGCGAGACCGTTGTCGACTGGCCGGGGTTGAGCACCGGAATGGGGACGGACAGGTCGGTGCCGTCGGCATCGCGGCGGCGGCGGTTATTCAGGGCGGCATCAGCCGGCTGGCCGCCGATGACCAGGTTGCTGATGGCGACGCCGTCGGTGAGATCTTCGGGGCGAACGGGCATCATGCGGGCGGACCCTTTTTTGTAGAGGTTGGGATAGAGCTTGAAAAGTAGCTGCCGCAGGGTGTCGGGGCTGTTATTATCGTAAACGATCGATTCCGATCCGCTGATCAGCCGGGTAGAAGGATCGAAATGAACGCGGATGGTATAGTCGGCTCGGTTTTGCCAATAATGCGGCCCTGGCTGGCCAGTGAGCGTGCGGCTGCCCTTGTCGATGGCCTGGCGGATGTTAAGCGGAACGGGTAGTGTGGTCTGGGCGCGAGGATGGATGGGTATGCTAATGGAAAGGAACGAGAAGACAAAAAGAAGTAGGCGGGTCATCCCTCAAAATACGCAAATTTTTGGGATTCGGGCAACCGAGGAATACTGTACACCGTTTGTAATTATACCTCCGCTTTCACTGTCAATATTCCAGTTTCTATTAATGGTCGCCAAACTTATGTTGTTATGAAACGAACGGCGATCTTACTATGTTGTTTGGTGGGGCTTCGCGCCTGGGCGCAGCCCGATCCCACGATCCAAAACGGAAATTATTCGGGCATTCAGGGCTCGCTGCTCAATCCGAGCTCGATTGCAGGTTCGAAACTCCAGTGGGACGTTCTCGGCGTCTCGGCAGGGGTCGATTTTGCAAACACATTTCTATATGCGCCCAAAGGGAGCATCCCTTTTTTAGGCGTGCGGCGGATCATCAAGGGCAGCATCGATGAGAACCTGTTTCTCACTCGGTATGATCCGGGGAACCCGGACAAACCATATAACGTCGCATTCTCCGCGCAGTTGCTGGGGCCATCTTTTTTTATGACGATCGGCCGTAAACACAAACACGAGATCGGTTTGACAATGGCGGTCCGGGGCCTGGCAAATATCCGGGATATTACGGGGAATTCGGCGCAAAACGCGTTTGACTACCTCTTGTCCGGCAGCCTTTGGAATAAGACCTTCCAGGACCAGTCGGCGCGGGTAAACGCCATGGGCTGGCTGGATTATGGGCTGCACTATGCGACTGTCCTCTACGATGACGGCATGAACCTGTGGAAAGCAGGTGCGACACTAAAGTTCGAGCAGGGGCTTTTCGCAGCCTACGTAAAAAACACCCATTTGACCTATCGGATCGCGGATACGACAGGTATTCTGTTTACGAACTCTTCCGTCGATTATGGCCGCACCGATTTTGATGACTTCCGGCACATCAGTTATCCGCATTTCGACCACGGTCACGGAATTGGCGGCGATCTGGGGCTAACCTTCGTCCACCGCGACCATGCGGGTGACCCCGGCTACCGGTACCGGATAGGGCTTTCGTTGCTGGATATCGGTAAGATCGACTTTAGCCGGAATACGGGTTCGTATCATTTGGCGGCGGCGTCGGCGAATTTTAATAATTGGCATGCCGCGCAGTTTGCCGGCAATACCCAGCTGGACCAGACCCTGAGCGCGGTTTTTTACAACGGTGATTCCGCAAAGTCACAGACCGGGACGTCATTTCATATGGCCTTGCCGACGGCGCTTAGTGTGCAGGCGGATTACGCGATTGCCGGGCCATGGTTCGCCAATCTGACGATTGTCCATGGATTCGGGCATGGGGAAAATGTCGGAGTTGTACAGCCCGACCTGTATTCGCTGACGCCGCGATATGAGACGCGTCAATTGGAGGTTAGCCTGCCGTTGTCGCTGATCGGTTATGGGCATGTGCAGCCGCGGGCGGGTTTGGCGGTTCGGGTGTGGTATTTCTTTATCGGCGGCGATGCCCCTGGAGCGCTGTTCAAGGTGAATGATCTAAAACAAGTAAATTTTTATTTCGGCATACACTTGATGGGCGAAGCCCATCACGACCGATAGGTCAGACATTAGCGCATTGCGGGAAATGCGCTATTTTTCTTTAAGCGTATTTCCCGCACATAATTTTTAAATGAAAACAAGTCTGATTATTTTTTGTCTGCTGCTGGCGACCAACTGGACGGTGGATACGGCGGGTGCGAAAGTGGGTTTTACTGTACACGGACCTTTTGGGACCGTCAATGGATCGTTCAGCGGCCTGGAAGCCGTCATTCAATTCGATCCGAATAACCCGGCCGGCGGCTCGATCAAGGCGAGTATCGATGCTACGACGGTGAATTCCGGGGTCGGCTTGCGGAATCATCACCTGAAAAGTGAAGAGCAGTACTTGAATACGGACAAGTATCCGCGCATCACCTATAAATCCGGTAAGATCGAAAAAACGGGTGCGGGCTACACGGCGACCGGCGTGCTGACGATAAAAGACGTTACCAAACCGGTCGAGATCCCTTTTACGTTCACCCCAAACGGTAATACGGGCATATTCAAGGGAAGCTTCACGTTCAAGCGGGAGGATTTCAATATCGGAAAGTCCGGCGGTTCGATCGGCGATATGATCACGATTACGCTCGAAGTGCCGGTAAAAAAGTAGAGTCGGGGGAACCTCGGCACGGGTAAAAAAGTAGGCTGGCTATGGAAAATAACCTAACTTTCCGGTTTGTATCAACATGGAAAGGATCGATATCTGTTGCATCGGCCATATTACGTTGGATAAGGTGGTCACGCCGCGTTCGGCGGTGTTCATGGCGGGCGGAACGGCTTTTTATTTCTCCAATGCATTATCAAGGATGGATGTGCGCTATCGGCTGGTTACGGCGGTGGCGTCAGACGGGATGGCGGCGGTCGGCAATCTGCGGCTGTCCGGGGTTGATGTAACGGTGCTGCCCAGTGCACATACCGTTTATTTCGAGAATATTTATGGCGATGACCAGGATCACCGCACACAACGGGTGCTGCGCACGGCGGACCCTTTTCCTGCGGCGATGTTTGCGGATACGGCTTCGCGTTTTTTTCACCTCGGGCCGCTGCTGGCCGGCGATATTCCCCTGGAATTGATCAAAACACTGGCGGGCAAAGGAAAGATCTCCCTGGATGCGCAGGGGTATCTCCGTAAGGTGGTGGATCAGCGCGTACAGCCGATCGACTGGCCGGAAAAGCGGGAGGCGCTGAAATATGTTGCGATCCTGAAGACGAATGAGGCGGAAATGGCGGTGCTGAGCGGGCAGACGGGCATCCGCCAGGGGGCGAAGATACTGGCGGATTGGGGGGTGAAAGAAGTCGTGATCACCCTCGGCAGCCAGGGTTCGGTCATTTATATGGACCAGCGATTCTACGATATCCCGGCCTATGTCCCGACGACTTCGGTTGTAGACGCGACCGGCTGCGGCGATACGTATATGGCAGGTTATCTGTATCAGCGGAGCAAGGGTATTCCGATACAAGGAGCCGGAGAATTCGCGGCCGCGATGGCGACCCTGAAGATCGAAGCCTCTGGTCCGTTCACCGGGACGGAAGGTGATGTCGTGGGTCTCCTGGCCAGCCGGCAGGGCACGGCGTTCGTTTCCCGATAAAATAGTTGATCATGGAAGGTTCTGCAAAGACACCGCGTGAGGTGCTGGAGATCATGCTGGGGAAGGATCGTTTTACAGCCTGGCTGGGTCTGGTCATCGACGAGATCGGACCAGGCTTTTGCAAGCTGCACTATCGGGTCACCAATGTCATGCTGAACGGATTCGATATGGTGCATGGCGGGGTATTGTTCTCTGCCAGCAACTCGGCCCTCGCGTTCGCCTGCAATTCCCATGGTGATATTACGGTGGCGCTGGATGTGCATATCAGCTTCACCCGGCCTGCGAAAAGCGGAGAGACCCTGACGGTGGAAGCGCAGGAGGCGCATCTCGGGGAACCGGATCGGCATCTATGATATCCGGACAACGAATGAGGACGGGGAACTCGTCGCGCTTTTCAAGGGGACAGCTTACCGGACGGGTAAGCCGATCGAGTGAAGAAGAAACCGCTCATCCGGAGATTTATCCATTGGTCCAAGCCGTTCCAAAAGACGCATGTTTCCCATTCATTATCAAGCAATAGGAAGAAACCTAATTAATATCATTTTAATTCATCTTCTTGCTAAAATTTACAATCTTTGCCCCCGGTTTCCTTCTGACTGTCTAACGATTGTCCATAAATAAAAAACAGACCCCGGGTTTGCGCCCGCACATAATTTAAATCACCACCGTCGATATGCCAAAAAACATGTTAGTAGCCTGCAAACGTGTTCTTATCCCCCTTGTGCTTGTTTGTCTATCGATTTCCGTCCCTTCCCTGATCAATCCAGCGGCCGCCCAGATCAAAAATACGGATACGGCGCAGGCTTATACCCTGGACCAGTGCATCGGCTATGCACTTAAGCATGAGCCGAATATCAATATGGGGATCGTCAATCAGGCGATCGTCAAGGCGAACAATGCGATTGCGACGGCGGGTTGGCTGCCGCAGGTGAATGTGGCGGGGACCTATACGCATTATTTCACGTTGCCGACTTCGTTCTTTACCGACTCGGGGAAGACCGTCAATTCAAAATCCGGGATCGTCAATACATTCACCCCGGCGCTTTCGGTCTCGCAGACGATCTTCAACCCGGCGCTGGTGTATGCCCTGCACGCTGCTCCGCTGTACGAAAAACAGGCGCAGCAGGTAACCGACAGCAGCAAGATCCTGATCATTTCCGCTGTCGCAAAGACGTTTTACAGCCTGTTGAATACCCTCGAGCAGATCAATGTACTCAAGGCAGATACGACCCTGCTCAACAAAAATGTCCAGGACACCTATCACCAATATGTCGGAGGGATCGTAGACAAGACCGACTACGACGAGGCGCTGATCTCGCTGAATAACTCGCTGTTCTCCTTGCGCCAGGCACAGGAAGCGGTGCGACCCCAATACGCACAGCTGAAGCAGGTGATGGGTTACCCGCCGATGTCGCAATTCAATGTGATCTATGATACCCTGCAGATGCAGAATGATATCCCCTTCGACACCACCCAGCAGCTACAGTTTGAAAAGCGAATCGAATATCAGTACCTGCAAACCACCAAGGCGTTGCAGCTGACGACCGTCGATTACTACCGGAAATCGTGGCTGCCTACGGTCAACGGCTTTTTTGACTATGAGTACGAATTCGAGCACAATACAATGAACGGGTTCTTTAGTCAGGCCTATCCGTTCTCTTATGCCGGGCTTTCGCTGAGCATCCCGATCTTTACCGGCTTCGCCCGGCTCAACAACCTGAAAAAAGCCCGATTGCAGTACGACCTCCTCGATTGGGCCGAAGTGGAGCTGAAATCGCAGATCTGGAGCGACTACACCTCCGCCCTGGCCAATTATAAAAGCAACCTGTATAACCTGGGGATCTCGAAGGACAATGTCGTTTTGGCCAAGGAGGCCTATGATATCGTCGATCTGCAATACCTCCAGGGATACGTCCCCTATCTGAATGTGATCACCGCTCAGAACAACTGGGTGCAGTCCCAGCTGTCTTACGAGGCGTCGATTTTCCAGGTGTTGTCCAGCAAGGTCGATCTGGAGAAGGCGATGGGCGTTATCACGGTCGGTACGGTTAATCCATAATCACATATATTACACATCAAGCAATAAATTAAATCACCTGTATGAGTAGACGGACATTGATTCCGGTTCTGATTGGCGTTCTGGGATTGTTCTCTTGTAAGCCAAAACCAACACCCCCCACCCCCCCCGCCCCCGTCAATCTGATGACAGCGGCAGCCCAGCGGGTCTACTATTACGACAGATATCCGTCAACCACGGTCGCGCTCAGCCAGGTGAATCTCAACGGGCAGGTTACGGGGTACGTCACGTCCATCAATTTCCAGGAAGGCACACATGTCCATCGGGGACAACTTCTTTATCAACTGGATCAACGCCTCTACATGGCTTCGGTCGACCAGGCGCGGGCCAATCTCCGCGTCGATTCGGGGATCCTGAAACAAACGCAGCAGGATGCCGACCGGTACAACTATCTGAAGCAACACAACGCGATAGCCACCCAGGTCGTTGACCACGCGGAGATCGCGCTGCAGAACGCCAAAGACTCGATCGAAGCCGCCCAGCAAATGCTCAAGACGGCGCTGACCAATCTGACCTATTCCAATATCTACGCTCCGTTCGACGGTACGATCGGGATCTCGCAGGTCCGTCTGGGCAATCTCGTCAGTGCAGGCACAACGATACTCAACACGATCTCCACGGATAACCCGATGGCAGTGGATTTCCTGGTGAACGAAGCGCAGCTGCCGCATATCGAAGAGCTGCAAAGGAACCAGCAGTCGATTGATTCGCTGTTTACCATCCTGTTGCCGGATGGGTCGTTATATCCCCACCTCGGAAAACTCCTCTTTATCGACCGGGCGGTGGATCCGCAGACCGGCTCGATCGATGTCCGGCTTCAATTCCCCAATCCGCAGTATATCCTTCGCCCCGGGATGAGCACCGTCGTTCGGGTACACAACCAGGATCCGGCGCCGCAGATCGTTGTGCCGAGCAGGGCTGTAGTGGAGCAAATGGGGGAGTATTTTCTTTTTATCGCCAAGGACACGGTATATGGGCACTCGGCTTCCGACACATCGGCCAGGAAAAGTGCGGATTCGGTAGAGACGCCAAAGTGGCGTGCCTTCCAGAAGAAAGTGCAGCTTGGACAGACCATCGGGCCGAATGTGGTGATCCGCTCCGGTATTAACGTGGGGGACAAGATCATCATCGACGGCGTACAGGCGATCCATGAGGGATCCCCCATCAACATCGGCCCGGCAAGGCAGGCCGGGAATCAGGACAGTACAGGCAGAAGTGCAGGCGGGGATAGCACGGGCAGGAGTAAAAAATAAATAGGTCCATCTGAAATTATATGATTGCGAATACATTTATCAAGAGTCCGGTAACGGCCATGGTGATGTCGATCGTGCTGGTGATCGCCGGGGGCATTTGTATCCTTACCCTGCCGATTGACCAATATCCCGGATATCACCCCGCCTGTCGTACAGGTGAATGGCCAATTCACGGGCGCCGATGCGCAGACGGTCGAGCAAACCGTGGCCACCCCGATCGAAGAGCAGGTAAATGGAAGTCCCGGGATGGAGTACATGCAAAGCAACAGCACCAATAACGGGCTGATGTCGATGAATGTCACGTTCAATATCGGGACGAATATCGATATCGCCACGCTGGATGTGCAGAACCGGGTGAGCATTGCCAATCCGCTGCTTCCTGCCGTGGCTAGCCCGTCTCGGCGTTACGGTACGCGCGATAAACCCCAGTCAGTTGATGATGATCGCGGTATATCGCGCCGAAGGGAACACATGACATTACCTTCCTGGATAATTATACCAATATATTCATCCAGGATGCCTTGCTGCGGGTCCCGGGAGTGGGCAGCATCGCGCGATTTACGGATGATTTCAGCATGCGGGTCTGGATGAACCCGGAAAAGATGGCGTCGTATAAGCTGATGCCGGGGGATATTATCAATGCGTTGAATGCCCAAAACGTCCAGGTGGCCGCAGGTTCCGCAGGCGTTCCGCCGCAGCAGAAATCCCAGGCGTTCGAGATCGGCATCCTGGTGAACGGACGGTTGAGCAAAGTATCTGAATTCGAAAATATCATCGTAAAGAATAACCCGGCAACCGGCGAACTGGTTTATCTGAAAGATGTGGCCCGGGTCGAACTGGGCAAATTCACCTTTTCCAGCAATTCCTTTGTCGACGGCCACCGGGCCTCGTTCCTGCTGGTTTACCAGGCGCCCGGCAGTAATGCGCTGGAGACGGCCAACGGCGATTTACAAGGAACTGGCGCTGCTCCGCCAGTCGTTTCCGGCAGACGTGGAATACTCGGTGCCTTTCGAGGCGGTGACGGTTGTGAAAGTTTCGATGTCGGATGTCGTCCGGACCTTGTTAATGACACTGGGGCTGGTGGCGATCGTGGTATTTGTCTTTTTGCAGAACTTCCGCTCTACGCTCATCCCCGTCCTCGCAATTCCGGTTTCGATCATGGGGACCTTTATCTTCTTTTATCCCGCTGGGATTTACGATCAATACGCTTACCATGTTCGGCTTTGTGCTGGCAATCGGGATCGTGGTGGATGACGCGATCATTGTGGTGGAAGCGGTGCAGCATTATATGGATTCGGAGGAGCATGTCGGCAAAGGAGGCCACTTATCTGGCCATGAAAGATATTTCCGCGCCGGTAGTTGCGATCGCGTTGATCCTGGCGGCTGTTTTTGTCCCGGTCGGTTTTATTCCCGGCATCGTCGGCCGGCTGTACCAGCAGTTCGCCATCACCATCGCCATTTCGGTGATGTTATCCGCCTTCATCGCTTTTTCACTGACACCGGCGCTTTGTACATTGCTTTTGAAACCAACCGATAAAAACAAGAAGAAGAGACGAATGGACCGGATGTTCGATCCGTTTCAACGACTGGTTCGACCGGGTCACAGAACAGATATAAGAATGGAGTGGACAGGAGTATAAAGGGGTTCCAGGTGTATCGTGATGTTGCTGATCTGCATCTGCGTGGCCGCCTGCTTTCTTTTTGAGAAAAAGCCGACCGGATTTATTCCTTCGGAAGATGATGGCAATTTGTATGTTACTTTCCAATTACCGCCGGCATCTTCCACGGCCCAGTCCGTGGATGTAATGAACAGGCTGATGAAAGTGGTGATCAAGACGCCCGGGGTTGCGCATTATGCGGCATTGTCCGGATCTTAATGTGCGTGAACAATGCCACCAATTCCAATGCGGGAACAATCTATGTCCAACTCAAACCATGGGATGAACGGAGTGTGGACAGACCAGCAGGTGCCGGGCATTATCGGAAGTGATGCAAAAGCGAATTCGGATGCCGGCATAAAAAATGCCAACGTGGAAGTGATCCAGCCTTCCCCTATTCCCGGCGTGGGCGAGACGGTCGGGTTTCAGTATGCAGATCGAGCAGCGGAATACCAATGATGACCTGCACGCATTCCAGACTGTCGTGACAAAATTTCTGGCAGAGGCCAACAAAAACCCGGCCATCACAGGTGCGTTTAGTTTTTATGCTGCCCATACGCCGAGCTTCAACCTGCAATGTGGACCGTGAGAAATGCGAAAAGCTGGGTGTCAATGTCGGAGATGTATTTACGACGATCCAGGCGTATATGGGTAGTCTTGTATATCAATGATTTTACCGAATACAACCGGACCTTCCATGTAGTGGTGCAGGCCGATACCGCTTCCGCAGAATGATACGGATATGGATAAATATTATGTCCGCAACTCAGGACAGGTCACGATGGTCCCGCTTGAGTACGCTGGTCACTTATTCGACCGACAGAAACGGCGCCGCTGATCTCAGCATTTCAATATCTTCCGCTCCGCAGAGATCGACGGTGCTCCGGCAGCGGGCTACAGCAGCAACGCAAGCGATCGGATTCGCTAGATGCCATCGCCGGCCAAAGTATTGCCGCGAGGGATATAAATATGAATTTTCAGGATTAAGCTACGAGGAGATCAAGGCAGGTTCAACGACCATTTATATTTTTATGTTTTCCATCACATTCGTATTTCTTTTCCTGGCGGCATTATATGAGAGCTGGTCGGTGCCCTTCTCTGTATTGCTGGCCGTTCCGATCGGCGCGTTCGGGGCCATCTTTACGCTGATCCTTGTGCCGAGCCTGACCGACAATGTCTATGCCCAGATCGGGTTGATCACACTGATCGGGCTGGCGGCCAAGAATGCCATCCTGATCGTGGAATTTGCCAAAGTGCGGGTCGACCGCGGCGAAGAGCTGATCCAGTCCACGCTGGAGGCGGTCAAGTTTGCGGTTACGGCCGATCATCATGACTTCCCTGGCATTTATTCTGGGTGTGTTGCCGCTGGTGTTGGCGACAGGAGCAGGGGCCATGGCCCGGAGGACGATCGGATATACTGTATTGGGAGGGATGATTGCGGCCTCAACCATGGCCATATTTATTGTTCCCGTTTTGTTTGTAGTCATCACCCGGCTTTCCTATGGCAAAGAAACAACTTGACTGGCTGCAGGCCACCATGAAGATTTGATGGAAAAGGCGAGAAAAGTGGAACGCAGGATATCGATCCGGCATTGGAATATGAGATTCAAAAATCCCGCGATCAGAGCAATCAAGGAGCTCAGGATAAACCAAGAGGATGATTGCCAATACTTTTATAAAGCGGCCGGTTACTGCCATCGTGATCTCACTGGTATTGATCATTTCAGGTATTATTTCGCATTGTTCAACCTGGCTGTCGACCAGTATCCTAATATCTCACCGCCCAGCGTGTCGGATTAACGGCACCTATACCGGAGCCGATGCGCAAACGGTGGAACAAACAGTTGCCATTCCCATCGAAGAGCAGGTCAACGGTACGCCCGGTATGGAATACATGCAAAGTACCAGCACCAATACCGGCGGTGTGAACATCCGGGTAACATTTAAAGTCGGAACAAATGTGTCATATTGCCGCGCTGAATGTTCAGAACAGGGTAGGAATTGCAGCACCGTTGCTGCCTGCGGTAGTGAGTAAACTGGGTCTGACGGTACGCGCCAGCAACCCGATCAGCTGATGCTGGTGGCATCTTATTCGCCCAAGGCTACACACAATATCACCTTCCTCGATAACTACACCAATATATTTATTGAGGATGCCATCTTACGTGTCCCGGGTGTAGGCGATGTAAATGCCCGTACCGATAATTTCAGCTATGCGGATATGGATGAACCCGGAGAAAATGGCTTCTTACAGTTTGATGCCCAGCGATGTTTCACTGCGCTCAACGCACAGAACGTATATGTGGCGGCAGGTTCGGTCGGAGCACCACCGCAGGAATCGTCACAAACGCATGAATACAGGCATCCTGGTTAACGGCGATGCTGAATAAAGCGTCTGAATATGAAAATATCGTTGTAAAGACCAATCCGGCTACCGGTGAAATGGTTTATATGAAAGATATTGCCAGGGTAGAACTGGGCAAATTCACTTTTTCCAGCAATGCCTTTGTGGACGGGAAACGGTGCTCGTTACCTGCATGATCTACCAGGCACCCGGCAGCAATGCCTTGCGAGACGGCCAATAATGTATATGCCAAACTGGCAGAACTGAAAAAATCTTTCCCGACCGATGTGGATTATGAGGTGCCTTTCGAAGCAGTGACGATCATCAAGGTCTCGATGCAGGAAGTGGTGGACCTTGTTGAAGGCACTGGGACTGGTGGCGCTGGTGGTTTTCCTTTTCCTGCAGAACTGGCGGTCCACCATCATCCCGATCTTTGCCATCCCGGTATCCATACTGGGAACTTTTTGTTTTTTTATTCCTCTTGGATTCACTATCAATACGCTGACTATGTTTGGTTTCGTACTGGCCATAGGTATCGTGGTTGATGATGCGATCATCGTGGTGGAGGCGGTGCAGCATTATATAGATGAACAACATATGTCCGCAAAGGAGGCGACTTATCATGCCATGAAAGAAATCTCTGCGCCGGTGGTGGCCATTGCGCTGATCCTGGCGGCGGTATTTGTTCCGGTTGGCTTTATTCCCGGGCATCGTCGGCCGGTTGTATCAGCAATTTGCCATCACGATCGCGATTTCCGTGATCATTCCGCTTTTATCGCCCTATCGCTGACGCCGGCGCTTTGCACGCTGTTGCTGAAGCCACACGACACTTTAAAGAAAAAGAACTGGCTCGACAAGTTTTTCCTTTGGTTCGACAAAGTTTTTGACAGGTTCACCGAACGATATACGCATGGCGTAAGGCGAAGTATCAGGCACGCCTGGTTCATCATTTTGCTGCTGCTGGGTATTTGTGTCGGCGCCTATTTTCCTGTTTCGAGACCAAACCGTCCGGTTTTGTGCCGTCGAAGACGGCGGGCGATTATTTGTCACTTTCCAGCTGGCTGATGCCAGCTCCACGACGCAGTCGGTGGAAGTCATGCAAAGATCATGCAGGTAGTCGATTCGACGCCGGGCATACTGCATTATGTGGCCGTATCGGGCTTCAATATTCTGAACGGCGGCGCCACTTCCAATGCCGGCTCTTTTTTTATCATGCTGAAGCCATGGGATGAACGGAACACACCGGCCTTGCAGATCCAGGGCATCATGGATACCCTGCGGAAAAAGATCGTTAAGGCCGGGATAAAAAACGCCAGCATTGTCGTCATCCAGCCGGCGCCCATCCGCGGTATTGGCATTGCCGCGGGTTTTGCCATGCAGATCGAAGAAGGAAGCTCGACGGACGATATCTATCAGTTTGAAAAGGTCGTGCAGAATTTTGCGGCGGAGGCGCGAAAGATGCCGGCTATCTCCACGGCAGTTTGTTATTTCTCGGCCCATACCCCCAGCTGGGACCTGACCGTCGACCGGGCGAAATGCGAAAAGCTGGGCGTGAACATTTCGCAGGTCTATACGACCATGCAGGCATACATGGGAAGCCTTTTCATCAATAATTTCACCTTATACAATAGAACTTATCATGTTGTGATACAGGCTGACACTGGATTCCGCGCGTTGATCGGCGACATGAATAAATACTATGTGCGGAATTCAGGCTCGACTCCATGTTGCCGTTGGGTACGCTGATCAGCTATCAGCCTGCTATTGCGGCGCCGTTGATCACTCATTTCAATATTTTCCGGTCTGCGGAAGTAGATGGCGGCATTCCGCCGGGATATAGTAGCGGGCAAAGCCTGGATGCCCTCAGGTCGTTGGCGGCGAAGGTGTTGCCGCGCGGCTATACCTATGATTTTTCGGGTTTGAGCTATGAAGAGATCAAGGCGGGATCGATGACCATTTACATCTTTGCCTTTTCTATTGTTTTTGTCTTTCTTTTCCTTGCGGCATTATACGAGAGCTGGTCTGTGCCGTTGGCCGTCATGCTTGCTGTTCCCATCAGCGCCTTTGGGGCGATACTGGCGCTATACTCTCGGTGCCTACGCTGACAAATAATGTGTATGCGCAGATCGGGTTGATCACGCTGATCGGGTTGTCTGCCAAGAACGCCATCCTGATTGTCGAGTTTGCCAAGATCCGGGTCGACCGCGGTGAAGAGCTGATCCAATCCACGCTGGACGCGGTGCGCCTCCGCATCCGGCCCATTATTATGACTTCTATGGCCTTTATCCTCGGCGTCATGCCGCTGGTGCTGGCCACCGGGGCGGGCGGTGCTTCCCGAAATACGATCGGGGTAACGGTTCTCGGCGGGATGATCGCGTCCTCCACGATTTCTATATTCATCGTTCCGGTGCTTTACGTACTTTTTACCCGCTGGTCCTACGGCAAGTAAAGAACTCGCCTGGCTGCAAGCGCACCACGACGAGCTAATGGAGAAAGCAAAAAAAGTGGAGGCGCAGAATATCGATCCCGAACTCGAATACGAGATCGAACAGGCGCATAAAGAACACAACGAGGTAAAGGAACGTCGGGCGAATGGCTCCTAAACCGGGCTCCAGCAGGAAAAACACTTACCGCGATGATCGCGAACACCTTTATCAAACGCCCCGTCACTGCGATCGTCATTTCATTGATCCTGGTCATTTCCGGTCTCATTTCCATGTTCAACACCGCCGTCGATCAGTACCCGAACATCTCCCCTCCCAGTGTGTCGGTAAGAGGCAATTATACCGGCGCAGACGCACAGACGGTAGAGCAAACCGTCGCGATCCCGATTGAAGAACAAGTGAACGGCACCCCGGGGATGGAGTATATGCAAAGTACCAGCAGCAGTACCGGCGGCGTGGGAATCCAGGTGACGTTCGGCATTGGGACCAATGCCTATGTTTCGGCGCTCAACGTGCAGAACCGGGTGGGTATTGCCCAGCCCCTGCTTCCGGCTGTGGTTAGCAAGCTGGGGCTGACCGTGCGGGCCAGTAATCCGGACCAGTTGATGCTGGTAGCCGTCTATTCGCCGAATGGAACCCACAACATCACCTTTCTCGACAATTACACAGACATATTTATTCAGGAGGCCATGCTGCGGGTCCCGGGCGTCGGGGACATACAGGCCTGGGGGGACCAGTTCGCCATGCGGATCTGGATGAACCCGCAAAAAATGGCCTCCTACCAAATCACGCCTTCCGATGTGCAAAGTGCGCTAAATTCCCAAAACGTCTATGTGGCTGCCGGCGCCGTCGGCGCCCCGCCGCAGGTGTCCGTTCAGGCACATGAGTACAGCATCGTCGTGAACGGGATCCTGAATAAGGCGGAGGATTACGAAAATATCATCATAAAGACAAACCCGGGCACGGGCCAAATGGTCTACCTGAAAGATGTCGCGCGGATAGAGCTTGGGAAATTTACCTTTTCGAGCAATGATTTTGTGGACGGGAAACACGTGCTCATTTTTGATGATCTACCAGACACCCGGCAGCAATGCGTTGAAAACAGCCGACAGAGTGTATGCCAAACTTGCCGAACTGAAGAAGACCTTCCCCACCGACGTGGATTACGCCGTGCCGTTCGAGGCCATCACGATTATCCGGGTTTCGATGGAGGAGGTGCTGAAGACCCTGCTGAAGGCGCTGGCGTTGGTTGCCTTTGTTGTCTTCCTGTTTCTGCAAAACTGGCGGGCGACGCTGATTCCGATTTTTGCTATACCGGTGTCTCTCATGGGGGCGTTTTGTTTTTTTATTCCCCTCGGCTTCACGATCAACACCCTGACCATGTTCGGGTTTGTGCTGGCGATCGGGATCGTGGTTGACGATGCCATCATCGTGGTGGAAGCGGTGCAGCATTTTATCGATGAGCAGCATATGTCTGCTAAGGAGGCGACCTATCGTGCAATGAAAGAGATCTCGGCGCCTGTCGTGGCTATCGCGCTTATTCTGGCTGCGGTGTTTGTCCCGGTAGGGTTTATTCCCGGGATTGTCGGCCGGCTGTATCAGCAATTCGCGATTACGATCGCCATTTCCGTTATTCTGTCGGCCTTTGTTGCCTTGTCCCTGACACCGGCGCTTTGTACGCTGTTATTGAAGCCGCACGATCCTCAAAAGAAAAAAAATTGGCTGGACCGGGCTTTTGCCTGGTTTAATGCGGGATTCGAGCGATTCATCTCCGGGTATACCCGAGGGGTCAAGCGCAGCATCCGGTACTCGTGGGGTATCATCCTGCTCCTGCTGGGGATTTGTACAGGAGCATATTTCCTGTTTGAGGCAAAACCATCGGGTTTTGTGCCCATGGAAGATGGAGGCAGGTTGTTCATTGGTTTTCAATTGGCCGATGCCAGCTCGACCACGGAAACGGTAAAGGTAATGGAGAAGATGATTGCGGTCGTGAATTCGACACCCGGCATTCTTCACTACTCCGCATTTTCAGGGTTTAATATCCTAAGTCGTGGCAATACGTCCAATGGAGGGTCCTTTTTTATCATGCTGAAGCCCTGGTCCGAGCGCAAGACGCCCGAGACCCAGTGGCCCGGGATTAAAGACGTACTGGACAGCGGGATTGCCGCGGCCGGTATCAAAAATGCCACGGTGGTCGTTATCCAGCCGCCGCCGATCCGGGGGATCGGCATTGCGGCAGGTTTCGCTTTGCAGATCGAACAGGCAAACTCGACGGACGATATCTATGCGTTTGAGAAGACGGTAGAACGTTTCGTGGAGGAAGCGAAGAAGAATCCGTCCACCTCCACGGCATTCTGCTATTTTTCCGCGCACACGCCGTCCTATGATCTTTCGGTCGACCGGGAGAAGTGCCAGAAGCTGGGCGTAGATATTTCACAAGTATTTTCGACGATGCAGGCCTTTATGGGCAGCCTGTTCACCAATAATTTTACCCTGTACAACCGGACCTACCACGTGGTCATCCAGGCAGACACGGATTACAGGGCGATGATTGAAGACATGAATAAATACTACGTGCGGAACGAGCGGGATTCGATGGTGCCGTTGAGCACGCTGATCAGCTACAAGTCGTCGGTAGCTCCGCCGCTGATCACCCATTTCAATATTTTCCGATCGGCGGAGGTAGACGGATCTATCCCGCCCGGATATAGCAGCGGGCAAAGTATTGCGGACTTGCGTAAATTGGCACAGAGGTACCTGCCAAGGGGGTATACATACGATTTCTCCGGACTTAGCTATGAGGAGATCAAGGCTGGGTCTATGACCGTCTACATTTTTACTTTTTGCATCATTTTTGTCTTTCTTTTCCTGGCGGCCCTGTATGAAAGCTGGTCGGTGCCGTTTGCAGTGATGCTGGCGGTTCCGATCAGTGCTTTCGGGGCGATCGTGGCGCTGACACTAGCACCCACGCTGACAAATAATGTCTATGCGCAAATCGGGCTGATTACGTTGATCGGGCTTTCGGCAAAAAACGCCATCCTGATCGTCGAGTTCGCAAAGATTCGGGTAGACCGCGGAGAGGACCTGATCGACTCCACGCTTGACGCCGTCCGGCTTCGGATCCGGCCCATCATCATGACATCCCTGTCTTTTATCTTCGGCGTAATGCCGCTGGTACTGGCCAGCGGAGCGGGCGGCGCTTCCCGGAATACGATCGGCGTCACCGTTCTGGGCGGAATGATTGCGTCCTCGACAATATCAATTTTTGTGGTTCCGGTGCTATATGTATTACTCACCCGCTGGTCCTATGGCGCGAAGGAACTGGCCTGGCTGAAGGGACACCACGGAGAGCTCGCGGAGAAGGCCAGGCAGGTCGAAGTAGCAGAATATCGATCCGCAATTGGAATACGAGATCGAGCAGGCGCATAAGGAGCATAAAGAGTTTATTCGGATCTCAGGGACTTGACCGGATTGGCGACCGCAGCGCGGAAAGCGAGGACGCTCACCGTCACCAGCGCGATGGCCAATGCGAGCAGGGCGGCCAACAAAAATACC
Source organism: uncultured Chitinophagaceae bacterium (assembly GCA_963846405.1). Classification (GTDB taxonomy): domain Bacteria; phylum Bacteroidota; class Bacteroidia; order Chitinophagales; family Chitinophagaceae; genus Puia. The sequence continues at coordinate 747,403 of CAWJVU010000007.1, forward strand.
CACCAACTGATGGCGATACGGTAAGCATAGTCTTCGAGCCAGCGATGGATCGCGAAATAAGCCAGCGGCCATGCGATGAGGTTGGCCCAAAGAACGAGACGGACAAAATGCCGTGACAAGAGGCGGACGATACTTTGGACCGAGGCGCCCATGACCTTGCGGATGCCGATCTCCTTTATACGCTTTTCCGCGGAATAGCTGGCCAGGCCGAATAAGCCGAGACAGGAGATAAAGATGGCCAGGACGGCCAGAAAGGTGACGATGGAGGTAACTTGCTGATCGGCGTGGTAGACTTCCCTAAAACGGTCATCGAGGAATTGGTATTCGATCGGCCGGTCGGGGTTGAGCCGGTTCCAGGTTGTGCGGATGAAGTCGAACGCCTGATTGGCACGCGCGCCATCGATCCGGACGGACATCGTGTAGAACCCTCTGTCAGGAAGGTTGAACATAAACATCGTCTCGATCTTATTGTGTAGCGAGTTGAAGTTGAAATCCTTCGCGATCCCCACGATATAACCGGCGGTGTCAAAACCAAAGGTCCGGCCGATCAGCCAGGGCATGGGCCGTTTGGGTGCATCCTTCAGGAGTTCGTGGGCCAGCTCTTCGTTGATGATATATTCCCTTCCTCCCGCTGACTTCTCGTGCGAGAAATTGTTGCCATAGATCACGGGGATATTATAGAGCCGAAGGTAATCGGGGTCGACGATCAGCCGCGTCGTGGCCAGGTTGCGATGCGGGCCATCGCCCTTAAAATTGATCCCCGACTGGTCGAGGCTGCTGCCCAGCTGGTCCTGGGCTGCCGGTGACACCCGTACATCAGGGTGTTGTCGGAAAGTTCCTTTTTCAGCAGGTCAAATTTTCTGGCCGGTGACGTCGTCGAGTCGGGATGGTAACGACCTGGTCGCGGACGAAGCCAGGGTCTTTGTCCTGCATATAACTGAGCTGGCGGTAGACAAAAATGGTGGCGATGATCAGGAAGATGGCGCTGGTAAACTGGCCGACCACAAGGAAGTTGCGCAGCAGTCCTTTGTCCTTGCCTACCTGGGGCAGCCCTTTGAGTACTTTGACCGGCTGGAAGGAGGACAGATAGGCGGCGGGATAGAGACCGGAAAGGATGCCAAGGAAGGCGGCCGCAAGCAGGATGGCTCCAATGATCCAGCTGTTCTGGTAAAGAGACGAGCTCGAGATGGCGGTTGCTCAGGGTATTGACCCAGTGAAGGGCGGCGGCGACCAGGCCGTGCGCCAGGATCAGCGCGAGGAGGGAAAGGAGCACGGTCTCGCTGAGGAATTGCATGCCCAGCTGGAGGCGAAGGGCGCCGATGGATTTGCGGATGCCGACTTCACGGGCACGTTCGGCGGAGCGGGCTGTCGAAAGGTTCATGAAGTTGACGCAGGCGATAAGGAGAACGATCAGTGCGATAGCAAGGAAGATGCGGGTATAGTTGCTAGTCGAATTTCAGGTAGTTGATATAGTCGATGGCCGAAATCGGTGGTGCCGGCATGGACATCCTTTAACGGCAGGAGGAAGAGCTCGTAATATTTCCAGCCTTCGCCGTTGCGCTCATATGCTCCTTAAGGTAGGCCGGAAATTTTTTTTCGAGCGTAGCGGCGCGTCGGTATTGCGGTGCAAGTTCGAGAAAGGTATGAAGCCAGTTGCCACCCCAGTTATTCGCCAGTCGGGCCGGATAAAAGTATTGAAGAGAAAAGAGCGCGTCGAATTGCAGGTGGGAGTTCGCCGGGGCATCTGCGGCGATGCCTCTGACGGTGAAGAGGATGGTGTCATCGTAGGCATAGTGGAGGATGGTTTTCCCCATCGGGTCTTCGCTCCCAAAGAGCTTGCGGGCGGTGGATCTCGGTTAGCACCGCGCTGTTTGGCTGTTGCAAGGCGGTAACGGGATTGCCTTTCAGGAGCGGGAAAGTCGAACATATGCAAAAAGCTCGTGTCGACGTAAAGAACCTGCGGCAGGAACAGATGTTTTTCGCGAACGGTCAGCTCATACTTGTTTGACCCATCGGACGCGGCAAAAATTGTGGATTTCCGGGAATTCCTGTTGCAAGGTCGGGCCCATCGGGAACATCGAGAGGGCCACTTTCTGCGAGGCGACCATGCCGGGGAATTTCTGGACCTCGTTCAGGCGATAGATGTTCTTTGTATGGAAGCGATCGAAACTATTCTCGTAGAAGACAAAAAGCAGGATGACGATACAGGCGGCCATGCCGATGGCCAGCCCGGTGACATTGATGATGGAGTTGACCTTGTTCTTCCAGAGGTTACGCCAGGCGGTCTTAAAATAGTTCCGGAGCATATTCGGGTTATTTGGTAAAAAACGGCAATTTCGAGCAAAGAATGGATAAGGTGGATTAGGGCGGGGTTTGTATATTTAACAAGACGAATATAATATTGATAATGTTGCAAAAAATTGGTGTTTTGTTGCTTGGGATGGGGAGTTTTTTTATTTCGCGGGCCCAAAACGGTGGTCAAGCGGCAAACCTGGCTGTCGTCGCTACCCCTTCCGGGATCGACCGGTATGGCGGGAATTTTGATGCGCTGAATGACGGTCTCACCCCGATGGAGCCGGGGGATACCGCGGAGCGGAGGTCGCGCCCCCGACGATTCAGCACCTGGGTGGAATATGACTGGGCGCAGCCGGTCCTGACGAACAGGATCGCGGTGTTCTGGTGGGATTACACCGCGACGGTACCGCTGCCGTTGGCGTATCGGCTTGAGTATTGGGATGGGAAGGGTTGCGGTTGACGTTCCGAACGTCTCCGGGTTGGGCGTGGTGAACGGGAGCTATAATGAAACGCGATTTGACCCGGTAAAAACCACGCGGCTGCGGCTGGAGATGGATTCAGCGGACCGGTGGGTGGCGACCTTGCTTGAATGGCAGGTTTTTGCGGCGCCGGGAGCGGGGCCGGTAGCGCCGGTGACGGCAGCGGGGGCCGACCGGGATGTGATGCTGGATGGGAAGACGTATTTGTCGGGTAGGGTCCGGGCCGTCGGGACAATCGGCTCCTGTCGCTGGAGCAAGTCACAGGCCCGGGGGATGTGCGTTTTAGCCGGCCCGATTCGGTGCGTTCGACGGCTTCGTTCACGGAACCGGGAACCTATATGTTGCGATTGGCGGTGTCGCAGGGCGAGCTGCATGCCGCTTCGACCGTCCGGGTAAAGGTGGTGATGCCACCGCCGGCTAAACGGCTCGATGTCGTCTATACAACGCGATACAGCGATGGACAATCCGCTATGGAATGAACGGTTCAAATCCATCATCACGCACTGGATACCTTTTTGTGCCGACCAGATCGAACGATCCGATCTTACCACGGGTCAGGGCGGGATTGACAATTTCATCGAAGCAGCAAAGGCTTTGAGGGGATTGCCGCATGGGACGCATAAAGGGTATGTTTTTTCGAATGCCTGGGTCTACCAGACGGTGGAAGCGATGTGCGAGGCGTTGATGGTCGATCCAAAGGGCGATAGCGGCGATCATCCGGGCACAGGAGAAGATGAAGGCGACATTGCAGCGCTGGATCCCGATTATTCTGTCGGCGCAGGAGCCGGATGGGTATCTGCAAACGGCGTACACGCTCCGGGACACCAGCTAAATGGCATAGCCGGTGGTCTCCGGAAAATAGGGGTAATCATGAGGGCTATACGGCAGGGTATTTTATCGAATCGGCGATCAATCACTATACGTTGACCGGGGGCCGGGACCGGCGCCTATATGACGCGGCGAAGCGGCTGGCGGATTGTTGGGTGGCGAATATCGGACCGGGCAAGAAAGTCTGGTTTGACGGCCATCAGGAAATGGAGCAGGCGCTCGTGCGGTTCGGCCGTTTTGTCAACGATATGGAAGGAGGCGGACATGGAGATGCCTATATCCGGCTGGCGAAGTTCCTGCTGGATAGCCGGGGCGGCGGTGACGAATACGACCAAAGTCAGTCGCCGGTACAGGAGCAATATGAAGCGGTCGGACATGCGGTGCGGGCTACCTATACCTATTCGGGGATGGCCGATGTTGCGGCGGAGACGCATGACGTCGATTATCAGAGTGCGGTCATGTCGCTCTGGGACAATATCGTCAACCGGAAGTACTATATCACCGGGGGGATTGGGAGTGGGGAGACGTCGGAGGGTTTCGGGCCCGACTATTCACTGCGCAACAGGGCGTATTGCGAGTCGTGTTCGAGCTGCGGATTGATCTTCTTTGAATACAAGATGAACCTCGCCTATCATGATGCGCGGTATGCCGATCTGTATGAAGAGACCCTGTACAATGCGCTGCTGGGGTCGCTGAATCTTGACGGAACGGATTTCTATTATACCAATGCCCTGGCTACGGCACAACCCCGCTATGCGCTGGCATTCCTGCCCCTGCTGTGTCGGCAATATCCCGCGGACGCTGCTGATGATGCCGACGTGGACCTATGTCCGGGGAGATGATGGAATTTATGTCAATTTTTTGTCGGCAGCACGATGCAGGTCGGTCAGGTCGCGGGTACGGGGCTGGAGATGGTGCAGAAAACGGACTATCCGTGGAACCCGGCGCGTCGATCTTTGTCAATCCGGCGACGGAGCGGGAGTTTACGGTTTATGTGCGGGTTCCCAACCGTCAGACGAGTGAATTGTATACGGCGACGCCGGCCGTTCAGCGGGCTAAAGTCCATTTCGGTCAATGGGCGGCCGGTCGCGCCGGCTATCGTTCATGGGTATGCGGTGATTCGCCGGGTCTGGAAAGAAGGGGACCGGATCGACCTGGAATTGCCGATGCCGGTTCAGAAGGTGGTGGCCGATCCGCGCGTCGCGGCGGACAGCGGGCGGGTAGCGTTGCGGTATGGGCCGTTGCTCTTCAATGTTGAAACGGCGGATAACGGGTCGATCGACGGGCGGATCGGGCCGGGGCCGCTCCGGCTGGAATGGTCGGACAGTCTGCTTGGCGGCGTGATGACGATCCGGGGGAAATGGGCGGATGGGACGCCGCTGGTGGCGATCCCCAATTATGCGCGGATGAACCGCGTCTCCCCCACCCCGACGCCGAAATCGGATGGGAGGGAAGCCGCCGGTTTCGCAGGTCTGGATAAAAGAATGATTAACAATATGCGATTCCTCTACACATGTATGGCGATCCCTGCCTTGCTGTTTGCTGCCAGCGGGACGGGGCGGGCACAAGTATCGCCCGAGCCCTATGTCCCCTGCCAGGAGATGCCGATGCTCATGGAGCATTACCAGGCGGATGCGCGGGCGGTTACCCGTTTTTACAACAGCAGCTTTTATGGAACCCGGTTTAGAGGCGGTGATCCTGTTTCGCCGGAGCTGCGGACCCGGCTTGGCGTGCTTGACCGGGACTATCTGGACAAGTTGGAGCGGCTGGATTTTAATGCGCTCCCGCAGGAGTGCAAGGTCGATTATCTGCTGTTCCGGCGTGACCTCAACGAAAATCTTCGACTCCTGGCGGTAGATTCCGGCCGGTACGAAAAAGTCCGGACCTGGTTCCCATTTGCCGATTCGATCTATGCGCTGGAACGGCTCCGGCGCCGCGGTCATCCGCTGGATGCGGCGGTGGTGGCACGGGAGTGGAGTGACGCGGCAGCGCGGGTGGGGTTGCTGCGGGCGCAACTCAAAAAGGACAGCAGCCTCGACCTGGACCTATTGTATGAAGCGGGGCTGGTCGTCGGCGATCTCAAACGCGCGATCGGGAGCATCAATGAATTTTATAAAGGATATGATCCGCTCTATACGTGGTGGGTCCCGACCAACTATAGGGCCCTGAACGACGCGTTTACGGCGTATGCGGATGGATTCAGGGAGCGAAAGACGCGATACGCCGCCGGCGACAAAAGCGGGATCGTCGGCAGACCCGTGGGCCGGGCGGAACTCGTGCGGCAGCTGCAGTTTGAAATGATCCCCTATACGCCGGAGGAATTGATCGGGATCGCCAATAAGGAATTTGCGTGGTGCGATAAGGAGATGCTAAAGGCATCCCGGGAGATGGGATTCGGCGACGACTGGAAGGCGGCGCTGGAGAAGGTAAAGAATTCCTATGTGCCACCGGGGCAGCAGCCCGAGATGATATTGGGGCTGTTCAACGAATCCGTTGATTTTATCAAAAAGCACGATCTCGTTACCATTCCGCCGCTGGATGAAGAGACCTGGGGGATGATCATGATGACGCCGGAGCGGCAGCTGGTCAATCCATTTTTTACGGGGGGAGATGAGATCAGCATATCCTATCCGACCGACTCCATGTCGGAAGAAGACCGGATGATGAGTATGCGCGGCAACAACCCGCATTTCTCGCGCGCGACGGTGCATCACGAGCTGATCGCGGGGCACAACCTGCAGGCTTTTATGAACGAGCGATATCGCAGCTACAGGGATTTCGGTTCAGGATTTTGGACGGAGGGCTGGTCGCTTTATTGGGAGTTGTTGTTGTGGGACCTCAAATTCCCGCAGGGCCCGGAAGACCGGATCGGGATGTTGTTTTGGCATATGCACCGCTGTGCGCGGATCATCTTTTCGTTGAACTATCACCTCGGCAACTGGACGCCGCAGCAATGTATCGATTTCCTGGTGGACCGGGTGGGGCATGAACGGGCAAATGCGGCCGGCGAGGTCCGACGGTCATTCGAGACGTCTTATCCGCCGCTGTATCAGCTGGCGTACCTGACGGGTGGCCGGCAGTTCTACGCGCTGAAGACGGAGCTGGTGGATGGCGGGAAGATGAGTTATCGCCAGTTCCACGATACGATCTTGAAATTAAATGCAATGCCGGTCGAGATGGTCCGGGCGATTATGGAGGGCTTGCCGCTGGATAAAGATTATACCGCGAAGTGGCGGTTCTATGAGGGGATGAAGTTGCCGGAGTAAAGACGGGAGACAGTGGGAATCTGGTTCCAATTGAGCTAGATGGGGGGAGGGTATGTGTTTCGGCGATAAATTTATTTGCATAGACAAATGAAAAAGTTGTGAAAAGGATGAGGGGCCGCCGGGAGGGCCCCTCTTATTTAGATCAAATTTCGATGAAACCTATTTGACAACAATCGTGGCGATCGAATGCGCAAGACTTTCGGCAGTCGCAGCTTTTCCTTTTATCATCAGGTGATAGGGCAACGGTTGGTCGGTCGTGTTCATGACGATGACGACGATGCTGCCGTCGGGGTTCAGGAAACCGGTGCTTTGAAGCGCGGGCCGGTTGGTGGATACGGCGATCCGATGCGCGCCGGTCTGATAAATTTCGAAAAGTGCCCGATATAATAGATACGCATTGGTATAGATCAGTTGACCGGTCCGCGTGTCGGCATGGACCGGGCGCAAAACAGAAGTTACCCGCGTGGTTGGGGCCGCCGTGTTCGTCGAGCAGGATATTCCAGTCCGTCCACGCGACGGCGCCGGAATTGAAATCATTGATCATCGAGTATCCGTAGCGTTCACCCAGTGACCACGCGCTTAGACTGTCAAAATTGTAGGCTTCTTTACAGCCTTCGGTAAACAGGAGGTTGATTTTTGGGAAAGCGCGGTTGGTCAGCTTGACGTTGTCGAACTGCATGGGGTTGCCGGTCCAGGTCTCGTACCAATGAAAGCCGATTCCCCAGACGTATCGTGCCGCAGCGGGGTCTTCGAGGATGGTGCTGGCCCGCTGATATATGAGATCGCGATTATGGTCCCAGGCGATGAGCTTCTTGTCGCTCATCCCGGACTTCTGGAGGGTGGGCCCGAGGAAATTCTTGATAAAATCGCGTTCGTCTTCCGCGGTATAGATGCAGGATTCCCAACGCTGGCGCGCCATCGGCTCGTTTTGCACGGACAAGCCCCAGATCGGGATCCCTTTTGCCTCATAAGTCCGGATGAATTTGATATAGAAGTTGGCCCAGGCCTGGTCAAATTCAGGTTTCAGCTTGCCGCCGCCGGTGACGCTGTTGTTGTCTTTCATCCAGGCAGGCGGACTCCAGGGAGAGACAAACATCCGCAGGTGACCACCCGCGGCGGCGATCGCCTGTTTAATGAGCGGGATGCGGAATTGTTCGTCATGGGCAACGCTGAAGGTCTTGAGCTGGGGATCGTTATCCGCCACGTAGCTGTAGGTGTCGCTGGAGAAGTCGCAGCTTTGGATATTGGTGCGGGCGATGCTGTAGTGGATCCCCTTCTGTGGGTCATAATAGGCCATCAAAAGCTCCTGCTGTTTGTCTTTCGGCAATTTCGCAAAAACTTCCGCCGACGCATCGGTGAGGGCTCCGCCGATGCCGACAAAGTTCTGGAACGTGGCGGTCGGATCGACGAGCACAAAAGGTTCGGTCTCCATGGGCTGCGGCCAGGGGGAGAAGTTGAGCTGACCGTTCTGTGACAGCCGGAGTTGGGTGTTGGAAGCAGTCGTGTAGACGGTGGCGGTCTTTTGTTGGGCGAACGCAGCACCTCCGTAGAGGATGAGGAACGTGGTCCCTCCAAGAAGGATGAGGAAGCGGAGTAAACTTGTTTTTTGGCGCATGTTATTTATCCGTTAGAGTGTACAATTTGCATGGTAGTCGATCAGCCGGATGGGTTCCCGTTCGACGGAATAATCTCCATAGACAACGGCGATCCGGTAAAGGATTTCCCGAACGGCATCCGGGTCGGGTAGCCGGACGAGTTGCGCGAGCTGCGCACGGATATCCGGCAATCGGTTCAGGTATTGGGAATAGCGGCCGCGCATTTCCCGCAATCCCTGCAACGGTCCATTCCAGGCCATCGCGCCTTCGAGGTGTTGAAGGCAGACCGCTACACGCTCTTCAGCCGTAGGCGGCGGAAGCTGTTCGCCGGTTTCCAGGAAATGCCGGATCTCGCGGAAGATCCAGGGATACCCGATCGCGGCCCGCCCGATCATGATGCCGTCAATACCAAACCGGTGTTTATACTCCCTGGCTTTTTCGGGGCTGTCGATGTCGCCATTGCCAAAGATCGGGATGTGGATTCGGGGATTTTCTTTTACCCGGGCGATCAGGGTCCAGTCAGCCTCCCCTTTGTAGAGCTGGCACCGGGTGCGGCCATGGATCGTCAGGGCCCTGATGCCGGTGTCCTGAAGTCGTTCGGCGATCGTCCCGATATTCTTGTTCCGGTCATCCCAGCCCAGCCTGGTCTTGACAGTCACTGGCAGCGCAGTAGCCTGAACGCATGCCGATGTCAGCCGGACCATCCGGTCGGGGTCCTTTAGCACGGCGGCATCCGGCGCCGCGTCCTACGACGCCTTTGACCGGGCAGCCAAAATTGATGTCGAGCAGATCGGGCCCGGTGGCGTCCACGATTGCCGCGGCCCTGGCCAAATGGTCTTCATTGCCGCCATACAACTGGATGCCAACGGGACGTTCGTTGGAATAAATATCCAGCTTCCGCCGGCTACTCGCTGTCCCTTTGATCAGGCCATCACTGGAGATGAACTCGGTATAGGTAAGATCGGCGCCCAGGTTACGGCAAACGCGCGAAAAGGCGGATCGCTGACGTCTTCCATGGGCGCCAGCAGGAGCGGAAAATCGGGCAGGGAGATGGGGCCTATCTGGACCAGGTTCGTAAGATTGAGGAATAAAATTAAGGCAATTTTTCTTTCCCGTTCAATAAAGGAAGGGCTGGGCCGTTTATTGTCTATGAAACTATCCTTTAATCGCGCAATGGCAGTTATCGTTGTTTCCTCTGCCACATTGCTGGCATTCACGAGCTGCTCAAAAAGCAATAACAATGGTTCAAGTGCTGCCATCACTGCTACAGTCGGCGGCAGTGCATGGGCCAATAATTTCCCGGTTCAAGGTGTTTATTCCACGCTCGGCGGCGCGTTCGTGGTCGGGGGTGTGCAGGTCAAAAGCGGGGACTCGACGGCTTTCGAAGTGAGTTTTGGAGCTCCCGTCACGCTCAACAAGCCGTTGACGTCCGATGGGGTAATTGTTGACGTTGGGTACATTGTTGAAAAAACCCAGACCTTCTACGACGGCAGCCCGGTTTCGGGAGGGCACTCCACCGTAACGGTGACGTCTTATGATTCCACTGGTCACAAAGTAAGTGGGACTTTCAGCGGAGTGCTGTACAACGAGAACAACGCGAACGACAGCGTGGTGGTCACGAATGGTAATTTCAGCGCCACTTACCTGATACAATAATCTAAATTACTGTTGGATACCAAGTAGGTCAGGCTTCACGGCTTGACCTTTTTGCATTGGTAACCGGCAACCTTTTATCCAAATTGACGTATTTTCAACCAAATTCTAATTTAGCTATGCGACTTGTTATCAATCGATTTTTGCCCCTGGTCGTTTTGACGGGCACCGTTTTGCTGGTCGAAGTAAGCTGTAGTAAAAGCAGCAACAACAGCGTCGGCGGCACCATGACCGCTTCGATCAACGACACGACCTGGACGGCGAATTATTCGGTTGCCGGCGTTTATACCGTCGCCGCCAACGAAATCGAAGTCATCGGTTCGCAGATAAAATCGGGTGATTCATCCGAATTTTACGTGACCTTCAATACCCCGATTACGGCTGGCAAGACGATTAGTTCCGATTCCGGGCTGGTGGATATTGAATTTGCCAGGACCAACGGAAATGGACTTTATGATGGCGGCGCGCTGGCCGGCCATTCCATCCTGACGGTCACTGACTGGGATTCTATCCATCTCAAGGTCGGCGGGACCTTTAGCGGGGTATTGTATAATATCACTACCGGTCTGGACAGTGTGACGGTCACAGGCGGGACGTTCAGCTCCACGTTCATGTTGAATTAGGGTCCGGATTTAAAATGCAAAAGGTCAAGCCGGGGGCCTGACCTTTATTTTTTTGTGAAATTTCTTTAGAGAGGAGCTTATCTGCCCATCGTCGAGGACATAAAGAGGTACGATAAGAACATGACGAGGCTCAGGAAAGAAACGGCAAGAAGGACGGTAACGGCGGTCTTGCTCATGTGGATAGGGTAATGTTTCATATGACAGATTTTTTGTGGGGTGGTCCCCGGATTGGTTAAAAATCAAATCATCTACTTACAAGATATATAAAAAAATCCACAATTGCAAGCCCGGTAAAGGACAGTAAATCTGTCTTTTATGGCGCTCTCCCTTAATGCTTTGCACTCATATAATACACCAGGTCTGCCCCATTCATGATCTCCCCGTGCGTAATATAGTGCCGGGTTAGCGGCTGGCCGTTCAGCGTTACCTTCGAAACATACACATTTTTTGGACCTTGGTTGAGGGCGTGGATGGTGAAGACATGGCCATTTTCGAGGGTGATCGTCGCCGCGTCGATGGCAGGGCTGCCGAGGGCATATTGATCGGAGCCCGGTGCAACGGGATAAAAGCCGAGTGCCGTAAAGATATACCAGGCGCTCATTTGCCCGGTATCGTCATTGCCGCCCAGCCCATCGGGCCCGCTATGGTATTGGTTATCGAGGATCATGCGGACCCGTTCCTGGGTCTTCCACGGCTGGTCTGTCCAGTCATACAGGTAGGCGACATGATGAGAGGGCTCGTTGCCGTGGACATAGCCGCCGATGATCCCGTCCCGGGTGATGTCCTCTGTTTCGGCAAAGAACTTATCCGGTAGCGTCATGGTGAATAGCGAGTCGAGCCGCTGCACAAAACGTTTCTTTCCCCCCATCAGCGCGATCAGCCCTTCGGGGTCCTGCGGAACATAGAGGGTATAGTTCCAGGCATTCCCTTCGATAAAACCCTGACCGTCGGTGCTGAGGACGTCGAATGTCTTCCGGAAGGTCCCGTCATTGAGGCGCGGCCGCATATAGCCGATTGAGGGATCGAAGACGTTTCGGTAGCTCTGGGATCGTCGGATGTACCGGTCATAGACGTCCATCCGGCCCAATTTCTTCGCCGCCTGGGCGATGCTCCAGTCATCATAGGCGTATTCGAGGGTCGAGGAAACGGAATTTCCGCTGGCTTCCGAAGGGATATATCCCTTATCGATATACAGGCCGAGCCCTTCGAAGCTGCGGTGGCTCGAAGTAACCAGACAGGCGTCCAGCGCCCGGTTTGGATCGAAGGGCGCATTGCCTTTGACGATCGCGTCGGCCAGAACCGCCACGCTGTGATAGCCGGACATACACCAGTCTTCGTTCGAATAAAAGGACCAGACCGGCAGCATGTGCTCGGGACTTTGGTCATAATGAGCAAGCATGGAGCGGATCATGTCCGCGTTGCGATGAGGCTGGAGGATATTAAAAAGCGGATGCAGCGCCCGATGGGTATCCCACAGCGAGAAGGTCGTATAATTGGTGAACCCATCCGCTTTATGGATGACCTGATCGATCCCCTTATAAGAACCGTCTACATCCATGTAGATGGTGGGATTGATAAAGGCGTGGTAAATGGAGGTGTAGAAATTTACTTTTTCATCTTCCGAAGCCTTGATCTGAACGTTGTTTAACTCAGCGTTCCAGGCTGCCTGGCCCGCACGACGGACGGCATCGAAATCCCAGCCTGGCGCTTCGGCCCGGAGGTTGAGCAGCGCACCTTCGGTACTGACGGAAGACAGGGCGAACTTGAGCAGGATCTGTTCGCCGGCCTTTGTCTGGAAGTCGAAGTGCAGACGAAGCTGGCGGCCGGCTGCTTCCGGGAAGTTGTGCACCTGGTCCCAGTTGCCCCAGAAGCCGTGATACACCTGGCGCCTGGAGAAATTGCGGGCGCCGTATCGGGTGAATGGTTTAGAGAAGGCCATCGCAAAATAGACGGTTCGGGTCCGACCCCAGCCGCTGGTCTCGCGATAGCCGGTGACAAGAGTATCGTTCTCGACGCGGACATAGGTCCAGACGTTCTTATCCTCATAATTGTAGATCCCGCTCATCAGGTCGAGGATGATATGCGCCTGGTCGGAGGCGGGGAACGTATACCGATGGTAACCGACGCGGGTAGTCGTGGTCAGTTCAGCGAGGATATTGTAGTCGTCGAGCTTTACTTTGTAGTAGTCGGCTTCGGCGACTTCGGTAGCATGGTTAAAGGCGGAACGGAAACCGCTCCGGGGCTGACTGGAGACGCCCGGGTTTAGTTGGAGTTCGCCGACGGTCGGCATGACCAGGAAATCGCCCAGGTCGGAGTGGCCGGTGCCGCTAAAATGGGTGTGGCTAAAGCCAACGATCGTCTTATCGTCATACTGGTAGCCCGCACAATACTTGTATACATCGGGGTTGTATTTCCCGTCTTTCTCATAGGGAATGGTATCGGTGTCCGGGCTGAGTTGGACCATCCCGAACGGCGAGGTAGCGCCCGGGTAAGTATGCCCCATTCGTTGGGTACCGATGATCGGGTGGACGTAGGGAACGAGATCAAGGGGGGCCGGGGCCTGGGTGGAGGTGGTTACCTGCGCGGCGATTGTGAACGGGGAGAGAATATAGAAAAACCAGCTTAGTTTACGCATAGTCTTTATCGTTTGTTCCATTGATAGTCGAGGAGCCGGATAAAGTAGCCGCCGACGACGCTTCGGGCCCGGAAGCCGACGACATGCCCGTCGGTGGTTTGGTGCCAATCCGACAGGGGAACCCGGTCCGGGCCGTTTGTGATAAAATTGTAAATAGGGTCGATAAGTGCCTGAAAATCTGATGCCTTATCAGCCAGAGTGGCCGTCCATAAAACCCAGTCGGATTTGGTATAGGTGGCGCGGCTGTCGAGGGGCAGGCCGAAGGGGTTTTGATGCCGGAGGTACCAGGCAATCTCCTTTTGGTAGACCTCCTGCGGGAAGAGGCCAAGACCAAGCAGCTTATCCCAGACCAGGTTGTATTTCTGGCTCCAGGTATCCTTTTTGTCGAATGTCAGTGCGTAGTGGTCACCGGCCAGGGCCATAGCCATCCATTTGCCGGCAAGCGTTTTGGCGAGCGCCTGGTATTTCGAGGCCGTATCGAGCTGTCCCAGTTGACCTGCCATCCAGCCATAGGCGCCGAGGGCGACAATCGCTTTGACGGAAAGGTTGGCGTTGCGCGCGAGATGGCCCGCAAAGTCGTCGGTGCAAAGCTGATTGACCGGATCGAAGCCGTATTGTTCCAGGTAACGTGCCCAGGTGCTGAGCGTCGACCAATGCCGTTTGGCGTAATCAGCGCTATTCTCGGCGCGTACGATCCCCGCGGTGCAAAGGATCATATTGCCGCATTCTTCAACGGGCATATCTTCTCCATAGGTTTGACCGTCGGCCAGCGGGTAGGTGCCGAGGTCATGGGCGGCAAAGGGTTTCGTCCAGCGGCCGCTTTCGGTATAGTAGAAGTTGCCGTTTAGCATCCCTTCGAGGAGCTTGGGATTGTATAGCAAATAGAGCGGGGCGGAGGGATAGGTCACATCCACTGTATTGATCGATCCGTTGGAAAAGTTCTCCTTGCTGAGAAACAGGATTTGTCCCTGGGGGCTTTCTGTCAGCGCGTGTGCGGCGATGCTTTGTCGGTAGGCCGCGACGCAAAGTTGCGCGTAGTGATCGCCGCCGGCGTCAAGGGCGTTTGAGTAAAGCATTTTATTAAAGGTATCGCAGCGGGAAAGGGTGTGGTCGTAGTCTTTATACGATTGCTGGAGAAGGCTTTCCATGGTGGGCTTTTTCACGCCGCCTTGCGGATGGGTCCGCCACCACGGCTTAAGTTTTGTATGGAAAAATTCGACCGAATATTGTTCATCATAGGCGACCAGGGCCAGCTTTTCGACGGGGTCGTCGGCGACCGTGACGACGGGATAAGTGGTCGCCAGGTAGATGGGAAGGTGGATGGTATCTTTGAGGACCTCGCCTTCATGCCGGAAATTTTGCTCAAGACCTTGCTCATTCGGAACCGCGACGTACAGCCAGCCCCAGTCGATGCGCAGATCATCCCCCTTCTTTTTCAATATCGGCTGCTCCTTCGTGCCTGCTTTGAGAAACGATAGCGACCCCGCTGCGCCCCGACCGGTTTGGAGGGGCTGATCCGGCGTGTTGGCCGCCAGAAAGCCGGCGACGTCGAAACTCAGCTTTGCCTTATGGGTCGCCCCGTCATTGCTACGCAGCCGGAAGGAAACATACGAGACCGGGCGGGAGAGCAGCGACAGGTCTGTCAGCAGCAATGGTGAGGTGAAGGTGAGCGTGAGGTCGACACCGCCGCAAACAAAATGATACTGGGTTTGTGTCGCCTTCACATCGACCCATTCCTGTTGCGCGGGATGGTACGGTAACTCGATATCCGGAGGGTTGTGACCAAAGGGGTTTGGGCCGAATGGCAGACCCAAAAAGTAATAGAACTGGCTGTCTACTTCCAGTGTGCCTTCGAGCGGCTGCGGCTTTCCGGTCCAGTGTCGGGTCTCGCCTGCGTTCAGGCTGTCGCTAAATGACCAGACGCTGAAATAGGTGTCATGCGTGATCAGCGGGTAGGCCGGAAGGTGGCGCAATTGGCCGAAAGCGGACTGAAAAAGGAACGAGATCAGGATCGCAACGCGGATAATTTTTGCCATAGTGTAGTATGTCTTCGGGAGGGGGCAAATATATCATTTCCACCGACAAATCCCCCCCTTCCACCGCCCTTTTCCCGGAGGTGCCGGAATATAATATCCGGCGGAGGCGGATTTTGTTAAATTTGGAGCCTTATGAGCGAAAAAAATCCAAAACGGGAGGCGCCCGGCGGGCCCGATGCTGCGCAGAAAGGGGCGCCCGGAGGGCCCGGAGGCAAGCCGAAAGGTCCGGGATTGTTCTCGTTGATCAAACCTTATCGGGCGCTGGTCTATTCGCTGGTGGCGCTGACGATCGGCGCGGCCTGTATCCAGCTGATCTTTCCGCATATAAACGGGCATGGGATCGATGCGTTCATGGCGGGCCAGCCGATCACGCGGTTTGTCTGGCAATTATTTGCGGCAAGCTGCGTGAGCTTCGTGTTGACCTTTGCGATCAGCTTCGTACAGACCTATATCGCCGAACGGGTGGCGCGGGATCTTCGGAACAAGCTGACGGACCGCATTTCAAGGCAGGACTATGCTTTCCTGCAGAAGAAGCCTCCGGCTCAGCTGTTGACCAATCTGACCTCCGATGTGGACTCGATCAAGGTCTTTATCTCGCAGGTCGTCGCGACGATATATTCTTCCTTATTCGTTATTCTCGGGGCGAGCTATTTTCTGATCCGGATCAAATGGCAGTTGGCGCTGTGGGTGATCGCGATCATCCCGATCATCGGGCTGACGTTCTGGATCATACTCAAAAAGGTCCGCGTGCTTTTCAAAGCGAGCCGGGAGGTCATTGACTGGCTCAACAAAGTCATCAACGAAAGTATCCTTGGCGCCGCGCTCATCCGGGTGATCCATTCGCAGCAGCTCGAGTATAAGAAATTCCTCGAAGCGAACGCCAAGGCCCTGGGGCTGGGTTTACGCATCCTGAACCTTTTCGCTTCGCTGATCCCGGTGATCATTTTCACGGCTAATATGGCGACGCTGGCGATCTTGCGGCTCGGAGGCCACTATGTTATTTTGGGCACGATGAGTCTCGGTGATTTCACGCAGTTCAACCAATACCTGTCCCAGCTGATCTTCCCGATCCTGACACTCGGCTTTATGAGCAATCTGATCGCGCAGGCACAGGCCTCTTTCGGCCGGATCAGCGGTGTCCTGAATGCGCCGGAACCAGCGGAAAAAGGCACCCTTGTCAAGGAGCTCAATGGAGATATCGAGCTGACGGATGTGGGGATCAGTTTTGCGGGGAAAGAGGCGCTCAAGGAGGTGAGCTTCCGGGTAAAGGGCGGCTCCAAAACAGCGGTCATCGGCCCCACCGCCGCCGGCAAAACACAGCTCCTCTACCTGCTGACGGGTCTCACCAAACCCGAAAAAGGGCAGATCACCCTGGACGGGCAGCCGCTCGATGCGTATAAAAAAGAGGATTTTCACCGGCAAGTCGGATTTGTCTTCCAGGATAGTATCATCTTCAATATGAGCATCCGGGAGAACATCGCCTTCAGTGATAAGGTCACCGACCAGGCGTTGGAAAAGGCAATCGCGACTGCCGAACTGAAGGACTTTGTCGACAGCCTGCCGGAAAGACTGGACTCGGTCGTTTCGGAACGCGGCACCACGCTTTCCGGCGGTCAGAAGCAACGGATCATGCTGGCGCGGGCGCTGGCCATCGAGCCGCGGATCTTGCTACTGGACGATTTCACCGCAAGGGTGGATTCGCAGACCGAGCAGAAGATCCTGGCGAATGTGCGCGAAAACTATCCGGGGATCACGCTGCTGTCGGTCACGCAAAAGATCGCTGCCATAGAGGACTACGACCAGATCGTCCTCCTGATGGAAGGGGAACTGATCGCCAGCGGGACGCACGGGCAGTTGATGAAGACTTGTCCGGAATACGTGCAAATCTATCAATCACAACGAAGCACCAGCCATTATGAGCAAGCAGCAGTATAACTTAAACATTCCCCTGGAGGGACAACCGAAGAGTAGCACGTGGCGCGCGCTTCTCAAGCTGATCCGCCTTTTGCCGGAGCAACGGGGCAGGCTGATGCTGGCGCTCGCGGCGATCATCCTGTATTCGATCCTGAGCATGCTGCCGCCATACCTGATGGGTTTCACGCTCACGCATGTCTTGAATACCCGCGTGCCGAATACGGGCATCCATTTCCTGGGTCTGACCTTTCTGACCGGTAAGGGCGAGACACTGGTGCTGACGGTTTGCGGGTGGCTGCTCGTCATCTTCCTGATCAACCTCGGGGCGGTGTACGGACGAACGATCCTGATGGGCGGATTTGGCCAACACCTGCTGTTCACCTTGCGGAACAATATCTTTAACAAACTGCAGGAACTTCCGGTGGCCTTTTTTGCCCAAAACAAAGCGGGAGACCTGATCTCGCGGATCAATAACGATACGGATAAGCTCAACCAGTTCTTCAGCCAGGCGCTGATGCAATTCATCTCCAGTATTTTTATCGTGATCGCGTCCGGCGTCGCGCTGGTCTGGGTCAACTGGAGGTTGGGGCTGGCGGTGCTGGCGCCGGCGACGTTGATGTGGGTCTTCAACAAGCTGGTGTCACCGTGGATAAAAAAGAAGAATGCCATCTATTTGAAAAGCGTCGGCGCCATGTCCGCGGAGATCCAGGAGTCGCTCGGAAATTTCAAGGTGGTACTGGCCTTTAACCGGCGGGATTATTTCCGGAAGCGGTTTGGAGAAGTCAACAACGACAACTATTCCAAGGCGATCAGCGCGACGATTTCGAATAATGTCTACACGCCGGTGTATGGCTTCCTGGCGGTCATGGGGCAGGTCGTGGTGCTTTTGTACGGGGCCTACCTGATCAGACACGGAGAATTCGGTGCGCCGTTCTTTGTGACGTTCTTTATTTATACGCAGACGTTCTACGATCCGCTGCGGCAACTGGCGGCGCTCTGGTCGGGTTTCCAGACGGCGGTAGCGGGCTGGGACCGCATTTCGCGCATCCTCTCGCTGGAGTCGAACCTGGTGACAATAACGAAGGAAGAAGCAGCAGCAAGCGTCACTGGGTTGACGGTTGTTCCGGCGGGCGGCGGGCGCGCGCCAGCGCTGATCGAGTTCAGGGCCGTCTCTTTCGCTTACCCGAACGGAAAAGACGTGCTGCGGCACAACAGCTTCCGGATGGAAAAGGGGAAGACCTATGCGCTGGTCGGTCCCACAGGCGGCGGCAAAACGACAACGGCTTCGGTGCTGGCCAGGCTTTATGATCCGACAGAAGGCGTGGTGCTGCTTGACGGAAAGGATATCCGGACCTATACCCCGGCCGAACGGGCGCAGAAGATCGGGTTTATTTTGCAGGATCCGATCCTTTTCACCGGAACGGTTCGCGAAAATATCCTGTATGGGAATTCGGCGTATAGCGAGTATACAAACGAACAATTGGCAGCAGTCCTGCATAGAGTCGGGGTTGGAGACCCTGCTGACCCGGTTCGACCAGGGACTGGATACCCAGGTGACACTGGCGGGCGATGGCATCAGCCTCGGGCAAAAACAGTTGATCGCGTTTATCCGCGCGGTGCTGCGCAACCCGGACCTGCTCATCCTGGATGAAGCAACGGCCAATATCGACACGGTTACGGAGAAGATGCTGGAGGATATCCTGAGGCGGCTTCCGGATACGACGACGCGGGTGATCATTGCGCACCGGCTCAATACGATCGAGAATGCGGATGAGATCTTCTTTGTCAATGCGGGAGAGATCGTACGGGCGGGAAGTCTGGATCAGGCAATGGATCTGCTTCTGCAGGGAAAAGAGGGTGAGCTGAGCTTCAGAATTTTACCAGAAAGGGATTCTACTTTCGGCGATCAATACTTCAACAACATGAATCATCGCTTTCTTTTTCTCGCCCTGACCTGTCTTGCCGGTCAGCTTGCTGTTGCGCAATCCAGCGGCTTCCACGTCACGAAAACCATTAAGATCGTCAGTCTCCGGCGGCTGGGATTATATCTCGGTCGGCCCCGATCAGACGGATCTATGTTTCGCACGGCACCCAGGTGAATATCCTCGATGCAAAGACAGGAGATTCCGTCGGGGTTGTTCCCAATACGACGGGGGTGCATGGGATCGCTTTTGCCGGCGGTAAGGGTTATACCAGCAACGGCCGGCTGAATACCGTAACGGTCTTCGATCTGAAGACAGCGGCGGTCCTTTCGCAGATCAATGCGGGGCAGAACCCGGATGCGATCATGTATGATCCATATACCAAATGATCATCACCTGTAATGGCCGGAGCCATGATCTGACACTGATCGATGCGGCCAGCGGGCAGGTTACGCGGGACGATCGCGCTGGACGGCAAGCCGGAGACCGCGGTTTCGGATGAAGCCGGCAAG
Organism: uncultured Chitinophagaceae bacterium; assembly: GCA_963846405.1. Taxonomy (GTDB): domain Bacteria; phylum Bacteroidota; class Bacteroidia; order Chitinophagales; family Chitinophagaceae; genus Puia. The sequence goes on from CAWJVU010000007.1 coordinate 767,161, forward strand.
CTATATGTCAACATCGAGGATAAAAATAAGATCAGCTGCGTCGACCTCAAGACCAAAACGGTGACAGCCAGCTGGCCGCTGGGGGCAGAAGGTCCGACCGGGCTGGCGATCGATGTGGCAACGAAGCGGCTCTTCGCGGGTTGTGATCAAAAGCTGGTCGTGATGGATGCCGACAACGGAAACGTGGTTGCTACCCTGCCGATCGGCAATGGCTGCGATGGCGTTGGTTTTGACGCCGGCCTGAAGCTGGTGTTTGCTTCCTGCGGCGAAGGCAAACTGACGGTCATTAAAGAGGAGATCGGCCGAGTACGTTTACGGTCGATGGACAATGTACCCACCAAGCGAAGCGCGCGGACCTGTGCGGTGAATCAGCAGACGCATGAGGTGTATCTGCCGGCTGCGGATACCGAACCCGGCGCGCCGGGCGAGCGGCCGAAACAGATCCCGGGACATTTGGGGTGGTCGTGGTGGGAAAATAGATTTTTTTGCAGTAAATTGAGTGACATAATATTTATGTCATGCAATCGACCTTGACGGCGCCGGCGACGGCTGCTGGTAAATACGGTTTAGTCGATAATTATATTGGCGGAACGGTTCGTCCCGCGCCAGTTCCGGACGCCATCTGACGGTGCATTCGCCGCTGGATGGCGTTTTGCTTGGGCAGATGCCGTGTTCTTCCGGCGCCGATCTCGATGCTGCTGTAGCGGCGGCGCAGCGAGCCTTCCCCGGCTGGAGCCGGACGCCGATCAAGGAACGGGTACAGGTCTTTTTCCGGTATAAATATTTGTTGGAGCGCGATCTCGACGAACTGGCCGCGCTGGTCAGCGAAGAGAACGGCAAGACACGCGGGGAAGCGGTGGCCGAGATCGAAAAATGTATCGAGCTGACGGAGTTCGCCACTTCCCTACCCCAGCTGGTGGCCGGGGAGGTGCTGGAGGTCAGCAAGGGAGTGGAATGCCGGACCGAGCGGACGGCCGTTGGAGTGGTTGCCTCCATCGTCCCGTTCAATTTCCCCTCCATGGTGCCGAACTGGACGATCCCCAATGCGCTCGCGCTGGGCAATTGCATGATCATGAAACCTTCGGAGAAAGTCCCGCTTAGCGTGGGGCGGATCGCGCTGCTGCTGAAGGAAGCAGGATTGCCGGACGGGGTCTTCAATATCGTTAACGGTGACAGGAGATTGTGGCGGCCATCTGCGATCACCCCGGGATCGAAGCGGTTTCATTTGTCGGGTCCACCCGGGTGGCAAAGCTCGTCTATCAGCGGGCGACGCAATAACCTCAAACGCTGTCTTGCGCTGGGTGGGGCAAAAAATCATCTGTTGGTCCTGCCGGATGCACAGCCGGAGATGACGGCGCAAAACGTCGCCGCATCGATGAGCGGCTGCGCGGGTCAGCGTTGTATGGCGGCGTCCGCGATGGTGGCGGTGGGGAATGTGGATGCCATCATCGAGCGGATCTGCGCGGAGGCCCGAAAGATCGTTCCGGGCCAGAACCTGGGCGCGGTGATCGATCAGGCGGCGAAAGAGCGGATCGAAAAATATATCACCGAAGCGGAAGCAGCAGGGCGCGAAGGTGCTGGTCGACGGGCGGGGTTATACGGTCGCGGGTCGGGAGGGCGGTACGTATGTCGGGCCGACGGTGATCGATTATGTGCGGCCGGAGATGGCGATCGCGACGGAAGAGGTTTTTGGGCCCGTGATCAGTATTATGCGGGTGGGGACGCTGGATGAAGCCATCGCGATCGAAAATGCCAGCCCGTACGGGAATGCGGCGTCGGTCTTTACGCAGAACGGGGCGTTCGCGCGGTATGTCATCGACCGGGCGAGTGCCGGGATGGTCGGGCGTGAACGTGGGGGTGCCGGTGCCGCGGGAGCCGTTCTCGTTTGGCGGATGGAATGAAAGCAAGTTCGGGGTTGGGGATATTACGGGGAAGAGCTCGATCGAGTTCTGGACCCGGTTGAAGAAAAGCACCGTGAAATGGAATCCCGAGGCCGGGATCAATTGGATGAGTTAACTAAAAATTTCAGCATATGCCCGATGACAAACAACATTATCCGAAACCAAAGGAGATCGTTCAGGACAACCTGGACTATACCCTATTCTCCTGGAGCAAACAAAAGGGGATCGATCCCATCGCGGTGCAGCGGGCGGAAGGTGTTTACCTGTATGACTATGACGGGAAACGGTATCTCGATTTTTCGTCGGGGCTGATGAACGTCAATATCGGCCACGGGCATCCGCGGGTGACCGAGGCCGTGGTCCGGCAGATGCAGGAAGTCAGCTATGTCACGCCGGGTTGCGTTACCCGGGTGCGGGGCGAACTCGGGAAGAAACTGGCGGAGATCACGCCGGGGAATCTGCAAAAGACCTTGTTCACGACCGACGGGGCGAGTTCGATCGACAATGCGATCAAGCTGGCGCGGCTTTATACCGGGCGGCACAAGATCATCGCGCGGTACCGGGCTTTTCATGGGGCGTCCTATGGGGCGATGTCGGCGGGCGGCGATCCGCGGAAGCTGCCGTCGGATGCACAGCAGGCGCCAAATTTCGTCCATGTCGAAGACCCCTATTGTTATCGCTGTCCCTGGGGAAAGGAGATCGAGACCTGTCACCGGGAATGCGTCCAGCATATCGAACGGGTCATCGAATTCGAAGGTCCGGGGAATATTGCCGCGATCCTGATGGAAGGGGAAAGCGGGACCTCGGGTGTATCAAATATCCGCCGGACTACCTGCAAAAGGTCAGGGCGCTTTGCGACAAACACGGTATCCTGCTGATCGTCGATGAAGTGATGAGCGGTTTTGGCCGGACGGGAAAATGGTTTGCCAGCCGAGCTGCATGGGATCGTCCCCGATATGATCGCCACGGCCAAAGGGATAACGGCGGGGTATATCCCGCTCGGGCGCGGTGATCGTGAGCGATAAGATCGCCGATTATTTCAATGACCGGGTGCTCTGGCTGGGTCTGACCTATTCCGCGCATCCGGTGGCCTGTGCGGCGGCGCTGGAAGTGTTGAAGATCTATGAGGAGGAGGGGCTGATCGATAATGCCGCGCAGATGGGGCATTATATGGAACAGCAGATGGCCATCCTGAAGAAACGCCACCCGTGCCTCGGGGATTTCCGGAATACGGGTCTGCTGGGTTGTATCGAAGTGGTGAAGAACCGGGAGACGAAGGAGCCGATGGCGCCGTACAACGCAAAGCCGGAGGAGATGGCGGTGATGGGTCAGGTGGCTGGCCGGCTGCGGCAGTTGGGGATGTATGCGTTCGTCCGGTGGAATTATGTATTTATTGCGCCGCCGCTGACGATCACCCGGGAGCAGATCGACGAGGGGTTGGCGATCATCAGTGAGGCGCTGACGATCGCGGATGCGCAGGTAACCAATCTAATACGACTATGTCATTATACAGTGAAGATCTGGCGCCGGTGCCGCCGGAGAAAAGGACCTGGAAGACGTGGAACTACGCTGCGCTGTGGATCAGCATGAGCCTTGTGTATCCCGACCTATATGCTGGCCAGCTCGCTGATCGGCGGGGGAATGAACTGGTGGCAGGCGATCGGACGATCTTTCTGGGCAATACCATCGTGCTGGTGCCGATGATCCTGAACGGCCGTGCGGGCGCCAAATATGGCATCCCTTTCCCGGTGTTTGCCCGGGCGAGCTTTGGAGTGCGGGGGGCGAATATTCCGGCGATGCTGCGGGCGATCGTCGCCTGCGGCTGGTTTGGTATCCAGACCTGGATCGGGGGTTTTGCGCTGTATCAGCTGCTGCGGGTCTGGATCCCGGCGTTCGAGCATTTGCCGTCGCTGTTCCCGGCATCCTGGGGATTGGCGACGGGTCCGGCAATCTGTTTCCTGTTGTTCTGGCTGCTCAATATGTGGGTGGTCTGGCTGGGGGTGGACAGTATCCGAAAGCTGCTCGTCTTTAAAGCGATCTTCCTGCCGCTGGCGGCGCTGGCGCTGCTGTGGTGGGCGGTGTCGCACGTACGGGGCGGGCTGGGGCCGATACTTGAGCGCAGCCGTCGCATTTTGCCTAGCAACGGCGGCGTTCTGGGCCTTTTTTATCCCGGGGCTGACGGGGATGGTAGGGTTCTGGGCTACCTTATCGCTGAATATCCCGGATTTCACCCGGTATGCGGTCAGTCAGCGTGCGCAGATCAGGGGGCAGGCGATCGGGCTGCCGTCATCGATGACCTTGTTCGCGTTTATCGGTGTCGTCGTCACTTCGGCGACGGCGATTATTTTTGGGCAGACGATCTGGGACCCGGTGGTGCTGGCGGGACGGTTCGACAGCAGGCTGGCTGGTCAGCTTCGCGATGCTGGCGGTGGCGATCTCCACGCTGGCGACGAATATTGCGGCCAATATCGTCAGTCCGGCAAATGATTTTGCGAATCTCGCGCCGGCACGGATCTACTTCCGCACCGGCGGGCTGATCACGGGGGTGATCGGCATCCTGATCCTGCCCTGGAAACTGATCGCCGATCCGGGCGGATATATCTTTACCTGGCTGGTCGGTTACTCGAGCCTGCTGGGGCCAGTGGGCGGCATCCTGATCGTCGATTATTATCTCATCCGGCGCCAGCAACTGTCGGTGACGGGGTTGTATGAAGCAGATGGGGTGTATCGGTATTACGGGCGGATTTAACCGGCGCGCGGTGTGCGGCCTGTTGCTGGGCATCCTGCCGAATGTGCCCGGGTTCCTCGTCACGGTGGGGTCGATGCCGCCGGGCCGGCTGCCGGCCTGGATCGTCGGGATGTATGGCTATGCGTGGTTTACGGGATTTTTGGTCGCGGGGGGAAGCTATTGGCTGATGATGCGTGCCGCCGGGTTAACGTATAAAGAAGAGGTCAACTATGTCACTGTTAATTAAGAATGGAAGGATCGTAACGGCCACCGACGATTTTGTCGGGGATGTGCTTGGTCGAAGGCGAGACGGTCTCGGCGATGGGGAAGTCGCTTTCTGGTCGCCGGACGGAACGGTGGCGGGTGTAAAGGCCGGATCGGGTGATCGATGCCAGCGGGTTGCTGGTGATGCCGGGCGGCGATCGATCCGCATGTACACCTGGACATGCCGTTTATGGGGACGTTCTCCAGCGATACGCATGAGACGGGTACACGCGCGGCGCTGTTTGGCGGCACGACCATGGTCATCGATTTCGTGCTGCAGAAGCAGGGACATTCGTTAAAGGAGGCGTTGGCGGAATGGAATGGCCGGGCGAACGGAACGGCGGTCGGTGACTATGGTTTCCATATGGCGGTGACCGATTATAATGAAAGCACACAAGGCGGAGATCGCGGAAATGGTGGCGCAGGGGATCACCTCCTTTAAAACATTTATGGCCTATAAAGGCGCCCTGATGATCGACGACCGGCAGATGACTGCGTTGATGCAGGAGGTAAAGCGCCAGGGCGGCATGGTCACGGTTCACGCGACCAACGGGGATATGATCGATTATCTTATTGCGAAACATCGGGCGGAAGGAAAGTTGTCGCCGCTCTATCATTATTTGTCGCAGCCGGAGGTGACGGAGGCGGAGGCCTCGGGACGTTTCGCAGACATTGCCGATTATACCGGTTGTCCGGGATATATTGTGCACCTGACCTGTGAGGGGGCGCTGAATGCGGTGCGGAATGCGACCCGGCGCAATCAAAAAGTATTTGTCGAGACCTGTATCCAATACCTGCTGCTGGACGCGTCGCTGTATGAAAAGGATTTCGAAGGCGCCAAATGGGTGATGAGCCCGCCGCTGCGGCAGAAAAAGGACCAGGAGACCCTGTGGGCCGGGATCAACCAGGGTCTCGTGCAGGTGGTGGCGACGGATCACTGTCCCTTTATGTGGAAGCAGAAGTTGATGGGTGAAAACGATTTCTCGAAGATCCCCAACGGTCATCCGGCGATCGAGAACCGGATGGAACTCCTGTACAGCGAAGGGGTCCATAAGGGCCGGATCAGCCTGAACAAATATGTGGAGGTGGCTTGTACGAACCCGGCGAAGATCTTCGGGATGTGGCCCCGCAAGGGGACGATTGCGCCGGGCAGCGATGCGGATATCGTTTTGTTCGATCCCGCTGGCGCGGCATACGATCTCGGCTGCGACGCATCATATGAATGTCGATTACTCGGCGTATGAAGGTTGGGAAGTGACGGGGAAAGTCAAGACGGTGTTGCTGCGGGGTGCGGTCGCGATCGACGGACGGGAAATGTCTGGTTGAAAAAGGATATGGGAAATTTATTCAGCGGAACAAGGTCCGTGGGTTTATTTAAAAACTCTATTTATGACATGGCGCAGAATTATCAAGTCGGGTCTGATCCAGATGAGCCTGCCGAAGACGGAAGGCGAAGGCACGATCGAAGAGATCAAAGAAGCCATGCTGCAAAAACATCTGCCTTATATTGAAGAGGCGGGAGAAAAAGGCGTGCAGATCCTTTGTTTGCAGGAGATCTTCAATACGCCCTATTTCTGTCCGGGGCAAAACAGCGCGTGGTACGAGTCGGCGGAAGCAGTACCCGGTCCGACGGTTGAGCGGATGGCGGAATATGCGCGCCGGTACAACATGGTGATGATCGTGCCGGTGTATGAAAAGGAGCAGCCGGGCGTGCTGTACAATACGGCGGCAGTCATCGATGCGGATGGGACTTATCTGGGAAAATACCGGAAGAATCATATCCCGCATACATCGGGTTTCTGGGAAAAGTTCTTTTTCAAACCCGGCAACCTGGGATATCCCGTTTTCCAGACGCGGTATGCCAAGATCGGCGTCTATATCTGTTATGACCGGCATTTCCCGGATGGCGCGCGATGCCTGGGGTTGAACGGCGCGGAGATCGTTTATAACCCTTCGGCGACGGTGGCCGGGTTATCGCAGTATCTCTGGCAGCTGGAGCAGCCGGCGCATGCGGCCGCCAATGGATATTTCATGGGATGTATCAACCGCGTCGGCGAAGAAAAACCGTGGAATCTCGGGCAAGTTCTATGGCAGCAGTTATTTTGTCGATCCGCGCGGGCAGATCTTCGCGCAGGCTTCCGACAGCCAAGGACGAGTTGCTGATCGCCGAATTCGATCTCGATCAAGATCGAGCAAGTCAGGAGCGTCTGGCAATTTTATCGCGACCGGCGGCCGGAGACCTATGGCAAATTGACCGAGTTATGACAAATCAGGAAGGGGTTAAACTATGATCAGGGATAACCGATTGACACCGGCTGAGTATGCGCAGAATTTCAGCGACATCCATCCTCCGTTCGAGACGCGGGATGCGGCGCTGGTGGATGCGAACCGTTGTCTGTTTTGTTATGACGCACCCTGCACCAAAAGTTGTCCGACCGGCATCGACGTTCCCAAATTCATCAAACAGATCACGACCGACAATCTGCGGGGATCGCGCACATACGATCTTTGGATGCAAATATCATGGGTGGCGGCTGTTCGCGGGTTTGTCCCGTGGAGAAATTGTGTGAAGGGGCCTGTGTGTATAACCTGATGGAGGAGGCGCCGATCCCGATCGCGCGGCTGCAGCGGTATTCGACGGAAAAGGCGATTGAAGGGCATTGGGCGCTTGTTCCGGCGCGCCGCGCCGACGGGCAAGCGGGTGGCGGTGGTCGGGGCGGGTCCGGCGGGTCTAAGCGCGCGCGCATGTGCTGGCGCGGTCGGGTGTCGATGTGACGATCTTCGAGAAGGAAGCCCGCGGCGGCGGCCTGATGACGTATGGCGTTGCCGCGTATAAAGTGACGCCGGAATTCTGTGCCGAAGAACTGGATTATATTCTGTCGGTCGGCGGGATCGAGATCAAATATGGTTGCGCGCTTGGCGTGGATGTGACACTGGAGGAGCTGCGGCGTTCGTACGACGCGGTATTTCTGGGTATCGGCGTGGGTCTTGGCGCGGCGGCTGGATATCCCGGGCGAGGAGTCTGGATGGCGTCGTGGATGCGATCCGGTTTATTTATGCCATCCGGGCCGATGGCTATCCCGCAGTGGCGGTTGGGGACAAGGTGGCCGTCATCGGGATGGGAATGACCGCGATCGACGCGGCCACGCAGGCCAGACGGCTTGGCGCGGCGGAGGTGACGCATGATCTACCGCCGGACGGAGGAGGAAATGCCCTGTACAAAGACGGAGCTCGATCTGGCGATGCTGGATGGATGCCGCGTCCTGTGGTTGATGGCGCCAAAGGAGGTCGTGGGTGAGGAAGGGAAAGTGGCGGGATTGGTCTGTCAAAAGGATTCGGCTGGGCGATCCCGATAGCAGTGGGCGACGGGCCCCGGTGGAAACGGGGGAGGAAGTCCGGCTGGAGGTGGATATGGTGATCAAAGCGACGGGGCAGATGCCGTATGAGGAGCTGATGCGGAAATGGGGTTGGCGAATCGGCAGGGGCTGTTGCGTCCGGAGATTTTGGCTGCGGGTTCGGGTCTCGCGCCGGTCTTTGCGGGCGGCGATTGCGTCAACGGAGGAAAAGAAGTGGTCGATGCGGTGCAGGCTGGGAAAGCCGCTGCCGCAGCGATATTCGATTATTTTACAAAATCCTGAAATATGGCCGATTTATTCACCGATTTTCTGGGGATCAAGTCGCCGAATCCGTTTTGGCTGGCGAGCGCGCCGCCGACGGATAAACAGATCAATGTGCTCCGCGCGCTGGAGGCCGGCTGGGGCGGTGTGGTGTGGAAGACGCTTGGCAGCCAGATCAAGAATGTATCGTCGCGCTATTCGGCGGTCGACTACCAAGGAAGCCGCGTGATGGGTTTTAACAATATCGAGCTGATCAGCGACCGGCCGCTCGAGCTGAATTTGCGCGAGATCCGGGAGTGTATCCGGCTTTTTCCGGACCGGGCGATGATCGTGTCCCTGATGGCGGACAATAACCGGGAGAGCTGGCATGAGCTGATCCGGCAGGTTGAGGATACGGGCGCCCATGGGCTGGAGTTGAATTTTGGTTGTCCGCATGGAATGACGGAACGGGGAATGGGTGCGACGGTCGGGCAGGATCCCGAAATTGCCCGGCTGGTGGTGGAATGGGTGATGGAGGCGGCGACGATACCGGTGATCACAAAACTAACGCCCAACGTGCACTCGGTTGTGCCGACGGGTCGGGCCGCCGTGGAGGCGGGCAGTCAGGGGTTGTCCCTGATCAATACGATCCAGTCGGTGACCGGGGTGGATCTGGATAGTCTCGTGCCGAATCCGAATGTTGGGGGTCGCTCTACATTCGGCGGGTATTGCGGGCCCGCGGTCAAACCGATCGCCCTCAAAATGGTGACGACGATTGCGCAGGATCCGGTGACATCGAAGGTGCCCGTATCCGGGATCGGCGGGATCAGTACCTGGAAGGACGCCGCGGAGTTTATGCTGCTTGGTTCGACGAGTGTACAGGTCTGCACCGCGGTGATGAAACATGGGTTCCGGATCATCGAAGATCTTTGTGAGGGGCTGAGCAACTGGATGGACTCGAAGGGATTTGTTCGGACGACCGATTTTATCGGCCGCTCCGTCCCTACCCTGACGAGCTGGGAAGAGCTGGACCTGAATTATCATATCGTGGCGCGGATCGATCCGGCGAAATGTATCCACTGCGGGTTATGTTATATCGCGTGCGAAGACGCTTCGCATCAATCGATCTCCTTGACGCCCGGCAATCCATACAATACCTATACGATCAAGGAAGCCGAATGTGTCGGGTGTAATCTCTGCAAGCTGGTTTGTCCGGTGGAGGAATGTATTAGCATGATCGAGCAGCGGCATGGGCCGGAGTATCTCAACTGGAAGGAATTTGAGCGGAGTGGGTTGCCGTTGAATGATCATTGAACCGGCTCGCTATTTCGCCGCAAATATGAATCGGTCTCCGAATGATATTTTCCCCCGGTTTCAGCACGGTCGTCGGAAAGGACGGCTCGTTGGGTGAATTGGGGAAATGCTGGGTCTCGAGACAGAATGCGGTGCGATAGCCGTCGGTCTTTCCGGCTTTTAGCGGGTTTGTTCCCGTCAAGAAATTTCCCCCGTAGAATTGGATCCCCGGTTCGATCGGTATAGACGGTCATGACGATGCCGCTGAGGTCGCCGGTGGCGATGGCGGCGGGCGGCCGTGCGTTGTTAGCGGTGAAACTTGCAGAGTACGAAATTGTGGTCATAGCCTTTACCGAATTTGATCTGCTGGTTGGCGCGTATCGTTAACGCGGGCGCCGATGGCGGTTGGCTGTCGGAAATCGAATGGCGTGCCGCCGACGGAATCGATCTTGCCGGTGGGGATCAGGCCGGAATCGACCGGGGTATAAGAATCGGCGTTGATCTGAAGCAGGTGATTGTTGATGGTACCACTACCCTGCCCGTTTAGGTTAAAATACGAGTGATTGGTCAGGTTGAGCACGGTGGGTTTATCGGTGATGGCGTCGTAGGTGATCCGAAGCCCGTTGCTGTCGAGCGAATAGGTGACCGTAACCTGCAGGTTGCCGGGATAGCCTTCTTCGCCATCTTTGGAAAGATAAGACAGCCGGAGGGTGGCGGTGTCGAGCTTTCGCGCGTTCCAGACGACGGCGTCAAAACCTTTCTTTCCGCCATGGAGCGTATTGGGGCCGTTGTTCTTGTAGAGCGTATATTCTTTTCCGTTGAGCTTGAACGTTGCCCCGCCGATCCGGTTGCCGTAACGGCCGACGATGGCGCCGAAATAGGTGTTCGGCTGGTGGAGGTATTTTCCGATGCTGTCATACCCGAGGACAACGTCGGTCGGGTTGCCGTTCTTGTCGGGAACGATCAGGCTGACGACCCGGGCGCCGTAATTGGTGATGGCGGCGGTGAGGTTGCCGTTGTGCAGGAAGTAGAGACCGGTCGGCTGACCGTCTACGGTGTCGCGAAAATTGTCGGGGCTGGGGAGCAGGCTGGCGGCTGTGCGGGCGTTTGCGGCGGCTGTTGTATCTGCGGTGGGTGTGGCGGACCGGTTATTCCCGCAACTGGCGAGTAGGAGGGCTGGAAAAAACGATAAGCAGCTTGTTCATATGGCGAAGTTTATTGAATAATCGAGGTGCCGTCTTCGATCTGCGCCACATATACCTTCATCTCCTTTTTCATGGCGGCCCGATAGACGGGTGCGATGCGCTCCACGAGGTGGTCAATCGCGTCTTCCTTCACGAGGTTGATCGTACAGCCGCCAAAGCCACCGCCCATCATGCGGGCCCCGAGCACGGCATCGTCGTCCCTGACCTGGTCCACCAGGAAATCCAGTTCGGGGCAGCTGACTTCGTAATCGCGGCTGAGGCCGTCGTGGGTCTGGAACATTTTGTGTCCGAAGGCCCGAAGGTCGCCGTTTAACAGGTCCCGGGTTGCCGCCAGCAGGCGGGCATTCTCGCGCACAATAAAACGACAACGGCGGTCGACGAGTGGGTCGACCGGAGCGACGTATTTGTCGAGCATTTCAATGGTGGCTTCCCGAAGGCTGCTGACGTCGGGAAGATGGGCCCGGATCAACCGGACGCCCGCTTCGCATTGTTCGCGCCGGGTGTTGTATTCGGTCGAGGCGAGGGAATGTTTGACATTGGTATCGAGCAGGACGATCCGGATGCCTTCGAGGTTGAAGGGGAAATAGACATAGTCCAGGCTTTGACAATCGAGGCGGATGACGTGGTCGCGACGACCGAACATGCTGGCAAACTGATCCATGATGCCGCATTGGACGCCGACAAAGACGTTTTCAGCCCGCTGGGACATGCGCACCATGGTGAGTTTGTCGAGATGCGAGCTTAAAAAGTTCGTTTAGCGCAAAGGCGGTCGCGCACTCCAGCGCCGCAGAAGAAGACATACCCGAACCGATCGGGATATCGCCGGCGAAAACGCAATTAAAGCCACCCGGTGAGCCGCTGGCTTCACCGTGTGACCGGCCAGCCTGTTGAAGCTGCTGGACGACGCCGAGCAGGTAGTTGGGCCAGTGTTCCGGGACGGGTTTGGGAAGATCGAGGGTGCAGCAAAATGTTTTTCCCAGGTCCAGCGAAAACAGATGGATCTCGTTGTCCGGGCGGCGACCCATGGCCAGATAGATCGCCTTGTCGATGGCGGCGGGCAATACAAATCCGTTGTTATAGTCGGTGTGTTCGCCGATCAGGTTGACGCGGCCCGGAGAGCGGATGATCAGGGGCTGCGCGTCGGGAAAGAGGGTAATGAATTGTTGTTTGACAAGCGCCGAAAGAGACATAAGCGTCAAATCTACAGCTAAATTATTTACGGTGCGAAATCTTTAGGGCTTGGCAAAAAGCCCGGTGTATCGAACACCCAACCCGGGGTTTTGCGGGAATGGTCACCTTCCCAAAATCGAAGTCAAGGCCCGTCGCGAGATCTTCTTTTAACAAGAGCGGGCCATCCATATCGACATAGTCGAGATACGGCAGCAGGTGGGCGATCGCCGCGCTGCCGAGGCTGCTTTCATTCATGCTTCCGACCATCACCCGCATTCCGAGCGATCTCGCCTGTGCGATCATCCTCCGGGCGGGTGTGATGCCGCTGCATTTGGTCAGTTTGATATTGATGCCATGAAAAAGACCGGCGCAGGAGTCGACGTCCGCTTCGCGGACGCAGGACTCGTCGGCGATCAGGGGAAGCGCAGATTCGCGGAATAAGTTGGCCATGCCCTCGCGGTCTTCCCGATCAAGCGGTTGCTCGACGAATTCCACGCCCAGTTCGGCAAGACGCGGGATCTTTTCGAGCGCTTCGGACAGAGTCCAGCCGGAATTGGCGTCCACCCGGAGGATCGCGTCGGTGTGCGCGCGAAGGGCGGCGACGATGGCGAGGTCTTCGGAGGTGCCCAGTTTTATTTTGTAGATCGGCCAGGGGAATTCGTTCATTTTCTCCAACATCTTCTCGACCGTATCGATCCCGATGGTATAGTCGGTCAGCGGAGCGTTGGCCGGGTCGAGACGCCATAATTTATAAAGGGGCACGCCGCGGAGTTGCCCATACAGATCCCAACCGGCCATATCGAGGGCGCAAACGAGAAAGGGATTGTCGGGGAGGAGATGGTGAAGGAAGTGCCAGAAACGTTCAGGGTCCGTCAGCGCGAACCGTTCGATCATGGGGCGTTTGGCCTCCAGATCGGCGATCATCTTCTCTACGGGGATGTGATAATACGAAATAGCGGGGGCTTCGCCATAGCCGGTGAGACCGTTGTAGGAGAGCTGGACGATGAGGGTGGGCTGCTGTGTTTTGGTCCCGCGGGAGATGGTAAAGGGGTGGCGAAAGGCCAGGTTATACGAAAAGTATTGGCAGGTCATGGGGGGCAAAAATAAGGATAAGTCGGGTAATCGGCGGGGCGCCGGGACCGGCTGCGGAAATTACTGTCGGGACGCCGGGTTTTTACCAGCTTTTTGCATTTTTGAGAACAAATTTCCCGCCCTGGGAATCGAGTTACCGGAATTGGCACCCGCAACCGATGGATTGTCAGATTCTTAGCTTTTGGCATTTTTTTGATACTCTATTCAGCACGCAAATCCGAACCACATGAAATCGAAAATGACCTTCTCCGCTCTCCTTCTGGCCTCGGCCCTGGTTGCTTCGAACATCACGTATGCTCAGGAAGCCGAATGCTGCCGCTACGACCCCTTCGCTCATGATGAGCTTTACCGGTGCCGTTCAGGGTGCAGTTGCCGATTTAGGTTGGGTCATGGAGAATGAGACGAACAGCAAGTGGTTTGTGGTTGAACGTGCCGGTACGGAAGGTGGTTTCGATTCCATCGCCATGGTAATGGGAATAAATAATGGCAACACGACTTCGTATTCTTTTTCCGATCCCAATATGCTGCCGGGTGTCAACTCTTACCGGCTTCGTGAAGTAGATGAAAGCGGCGCTCAGCGGTATTCTAAAGTTGTTATGCTGGAGAATGCCCAGGTTGCAGCGGTGAAGATGGGCATCTACCCCAATCCCGGTGTCGCCACGATCAATTATTCGGTCAATTCCGCCACTGCCCAACCGGTTCTGGTTCAGGTATACAGTATCACGGGTGTGGTTATGATGAATACGCAGCAGGAAATTCAGTCCGGCAGCAATGTACAGTCGGTTGCGATCAATAGTCTCCATGCCGGTAACTATGTCCTGAAGGTTAGCGGGCTAAACGGTTCCTTCTCTTACGTGGAGCCTTTCGTCAAGGTTAATTAAACCGGGCGACGCCCGATCAACGAAGATCAAAAATTAGTAAATCAATAGGTGCACATTGGAGACCAGCCGAGTTATCTCGCGCTGGCTTTATGCTTTCACGAAACCCGGAGTTGAACGACTTTTCCTCCAGCAACTCTTCCAGGGTCAGATGCATGCGATAACGCCAGTAGTGATGGGGGTTGGCCGGGATATTGATACGTTCGTCGTTGGGGTTCTCTCGTCTAAATGTTTCGCTCATCCCCATGATATCCTGGAGTTGGAACACGCACCATTGCGCGGGAGAATTCAGGTGCTGCAGGATGATGGCGCGGTTGATCCAGGGCTCGCAAAATTGCGGGGCCTCCCCCCACTGGCCCAATTCGAAATTATAGAACCGCTGGGTCTTGGCGCGGTCTTCTTCCCACCAACCCCGGATCGTGCTCATATCGTGCGTGGAAGGGGTGACAACGGAGAGATAGGGCGCTTCGGCCGGATGGAAGAATTCACGGGCGGGGTTCTTTGGCATCCGCTGGATTTCCATGCTGAGAATGCCGAGATGGCGCATAACGTCTGGCACGCAGCGCGGCACCATCCCAAGGTCTTCCCCGAAAACAAGCATATTGGTTGCGCGTTTCAGGGGCGGCAGTTTGCGCATGGCCTCTTGCTCCCAGAAATCATCCTGCCGGAAATAGAAATAATTTACGTACAGATCTTTTAGTTGCTGCTGGGTATGCCATTCCAGATACCGGAAGGAGGAGGTATGTTCCATGTCGATCCGAAAGTGGAATTGCTGGTGTCCGGAGCCTTCGATCTCGAGCAGGATGACGTTGGAGACGAGGTCAAAGAGACCGGAGCGGATGCGATCGGAAAAGTCCGACTTTTCCCGCTTCGAAAAGCAGGTGTCGATGCAGCGTTGCGTGCTGTATTCTTTGCGAAGCGAATACATTCCATTCGGGCGGGGTTCGAGGTAATTCGATTTTACGATCTCGGAGTCGTTGCCGAAGATTTCCCAGAGAACGGCATCGTTTATAAAAGGTTTTGTATACCGGTCGGGTTCGAACCAGATATTCCGATCCTGGAACTCGACTGCGGTGGACGGGGATCGCGGGATCAAAATGGCCCAGGATCCCTTCGACGACGTCCATCGGGATGCTCCAGATCCGGAAGAAGCCCAGGATATGGTCAATCCGGAAAGCATCGAAGTAGTTTCGCATGTGCTCGAACCGCCGTTTCCACCAGCCATACCCGTCTTTGCGCATCTCGTCCCAGTTGTAGGTTGGAAAACCCCAGTTCTGGCCTTTGACCGCGAAATTGTCCGGCGGCGCGCCCGCCTGCTGGTCCATGTGGTAAAGGCGGGGCTCCATCCAGGCGTCGCAGCTATAGCGATAAATGCCGATGGGGATATCCCCTTTCATCACCACACCGTGCTCATGGGCATAGTCGACCGCGTCCCGGAGCTGGAGATGCAGGTGGTACTGGATAAAATACTGAAGGAGGATCGCGTCGTAATGCGGTCGTGCCCGGGGCTGTGTACTCCCGGATGATATCGGCCTGGTAGTGCCGGTGGACGGTCCAGGTGGTAAAATCAGGGGTATGGTGTTTGTCCCGGAGATAACAGAAGGCTGCATAGGGAACGAGCCAGGTGCTATTCCGATCAAAAAATTCGAGAAAATCGGGGTCCTCCTGGAATTCTTCTTTCTGTAACTCGTATAATTCTTTAACTGTCAATAGCTTAATTCGGAGCACCTGCTCGTAGTCCAAATCGGGCTCGCTGTTGAGTTCCTTTTGCTTCTTACGAAGCGGCTTGATCAGGCTTGCATATTTCTTCCCGGCGCATTTTCCGAGATTCAGGTAAATCGGATGGAGGGCGAAGGCGGAAATGGCGGCGTAGGGATACGAATCGAGCCAGGTGTAGGTGGCGGTGGTATCCTGGACGGGGAGGATCTGAACCAGGCGGAGACCGCATTTGACGGCCCAGTCGATGAGCAAACGGAGGTCGGTGAACTCTCCCACCCCCAGGGAATCTTTGCTTCGAAGGCTGAAGACCGGGATCGCCACGCCGGCCCCATGCCAGCTGGTATTGGGGTCGTGGATAAACCCGTCGTGCAGGATACTGATCTTATTCGGCCGGGCATCGCCGGGCAGGGTGCGGTTGGGACCTGCTTCCCAGCGGAGGAATGTCCCGGTGCGTTTATTCCAGATGCCGTATTTGTATTCGATCGGAAAGTTCTCCGGTGGAACGGACAGATAAGCGGTCCACCAATTGCCATCGGGGGAAAGATGGATGGGATCCTGTTGGTTCCAATCGTGGAGGGCGCTGCCGCTGCCAAGGAGACAAACCATCTCTTCTTCGGCGAGCAGGGGTGCTTTGACCTGGAATACGTGCGTATAATCCGTGCGTCGCTGGCCTTCTGTGCGTCGCTTGCCTTCCGTTCGTGGTCTGCCTTTTCGGGTTGGCTTGTGATGCGGAAGCAGCGTTTCGCGGAAGGGAGAGGTGTAAAAGACATTCTCATACTCGCCGGCATAATTCCATGTATCGATGACCTGGATTTCCGCGATCGCGTTTCCGGGCGCATCAAGCCCCCGGTCGGTACCGCCTTCTTCGGTGAGGGTCTTGTCCTGACCTTTGAGGATATAGCGGTAGATCAGGGGATCGGCGGGGAAGTCCTCCAGGGCGATGCTTCCATGCCAGAATTCGTTGTTGACATATTGTAAGGGAAAACTTTTCTCGGGATCATCTTCGCCCAGCACGGTCCAATTACCTGAAAGCCACATGGATTGTCCCGGTTGGGTATAGAAGCGTAAGTAGAAATCGATCTTCATGTTATGTCAGCAACTTTTTCGTAAGCAGGCAATCAAAAGCGGCCCCGTGGCCCATAATGTGTATTTTTTACATTATGCCGCTAATTTAGACTAATTTTTTGATTGTGAATCAAGGAAACCAGTGACTTTTGAGGGATTTGGCCTAATTTTGTAAAAATAACGCATCAAAATATCATTCATGGAACAGAAAAGGGAAAATACTGGCATATTTTGGATCTTCTTCTTTATTTCTTCTGCGGCGTTTGTTTGGGCGATCTCGTCGCATTTCGAATATCTTACCCTGATCTTACCTTTTGTCGGCACTTTTTTTGTGAAGGCACTCGACATCATCTAAGCATATTTTAATTATCCATATAGGAATGGCCACTTGTGCGCAGGTGGCTTTTTTATTCCGGTGAATAGGAAACGCGAGGGCTCTTAATATGAATAGCGGGGCTTTTTATACAGCGGCGATTGGCGCCTGCGACGAGCGCCTGGAGCAGATCCGGCGGAGAACGAGGGCGATATCCGGGTTGCGCCTGCTGGGTTTTGCAGCGCTGGTCTGGACGGCTTGGGAGCTGATCCGCACCGGATCGGCGTGGTGGGCGGCTGGAGCGGTGGGATCTGCGGCCGGATTTGTCGGCGCGGTGAATTGGTATTTTCGCCTGAAAGACAAGCGGCTCCTTTGGGAAAAGCTGGTGTTTGTCAATACCAACGAGGGGGCGGTTTTGCAGGGGCAACAAAACGGGTTCCCGGATGGCGGAGAGTTCCTGGCGGGTGTCATCTATGGAGATGACCTGGACGTCTTCGGCCCCCGGTCGATCTTTCATGCGCTCAACCGGACGACGACGCCGCATGGGACGGAGGCATTGGCGGGCTGGCTGCGGGAGACCCTGCAGGACCCGGGTGCGATCCGTGAACGGCAGGACGCCGTGCGGGCACTCGCGGGACAGGCCGACCTGCGGCGGATGTTGACGGCAAAAGGGCTGTTGGCGGGGAGTGAGGGATCGGCTGTTAGCGGGGGATTGCCGGGCGCAGGCGGGGGGAATGTCGGCGATTTGCGAACGTTAAAGAAATGGTTGAACACGCCACCGCGACTTTATCCGTTGGTTTGGCTCCGGGTCTTAGTGGGCGTTGTGACGGTGATCAATGTTCTTCTTTTGCTCTATGCGTTGGGTGGCGGCCCCTATGGCCCGGTCATTTCTTCGATCGCGATCACCTGGATCATCATCGGTTATTTTTCCAAATATATTCATCGTCAGCATCAGTTGATCGGCCATAAGCAGGCGGTATTCGAGCAGTATGCGGATATCCTATCTGTTTTCAGTGATGCGGAGGCAACCGATTCGGCGCTGCTGGGAGCGCTACGGGGGCGGGCCCGGGAGGCGCATGGGGCTATCCGGCGTTTGTCGCGGCTGACGTCTTTCTTCGATCAGCGGCTAAACCTGTTGGTTTTTACTTTCCTGAACAGTCTGGCCTTTTATGATCTGCAGTGTTTGGTGGCGCTTGAGCGGTGGAAGGTGCGGTATCCGGGCACGGCTGCCTGCGTGGATCGAAGCGGTGGGCAATATCGAGGCGTTGAATTCGCTGGCGACATTTGCCTTCAATCATCCGGATTATGTCTACCCCACCGTGCAGGAAGCGGCGACCGTCTATCCATCGAAGCGCGGCAGATCGCGCATCCGTTGATCCCGGCGAATCGGCGTGTAGCCAATGATCTTCAGGATCGGCCGGGACGAAAAGCTGATCCTGGTGACGGGCTCCAATATGTCGGGGAAGACCACTTTTCTGCGCACCATCGGCGTGAACCTGCTGCTGGCACAATGCGGATCGCCGGTTTGTGCGGCGGCGTTCTCCTTTTCACCGATGCAGCCGTTGACGTCGCTGCGGATCAGCGATTCGCTGCAGGACCAGACTTCGTACTTCATGGCGGAGCTAAAGAAGCTGCAGCAGATCGTGGCGATCGCTGGATACGGGGGTCCCTGCCCTGGTGCTGATCGATGAGATCCTTCGGGGCACCAATTCGGAGGATAAGACCTACGGGTCGGAGCAGTTTGCGCGGAAGCTGGTGGGATATCGGCTGTCTGACGCTTTTTGCGACGCATGATCTGGCGCTCGGAGCGCTGGAAACCGAGATGGCCGGGGAAGGTGGCGAACTATTGTTTCGAGAGCGTGATCGAAGCCGGCGATTTGCGGTTCGATTATCGGTTACAACGCGGGATCGCTCGAAACAGAAACGCTTCGTTCCTGATGAAGAAGATGGGGATAATATAGCGGCCGCGCCGAAGGCGCGGCCGCAAAAGGACATCAACGCTATTTTAAAAACCGAATCCGGTAACGATGCGCGGTTGTTTGATCGCCTGCCGGGCAGACCGGGTGTTACGCCGGAGATTCCAGAGGTTGAGGGCGCCGAAAGACGGGGTCTTTTTGGCTTTTTCGAATTGAACATCCGTAGCCACCGTTTCGTGTACTTCCGTTACCAATCGATCAAGGATGTCTTTTTCCAATTGCACTCGGGAGTGCATTAAATCACTGTTCATAACTATCTGTTTGTAATTAATCTAGTATTTATTTCGAGCAACGCTAGGGAGGAGAGAACACTTTAGAATCGTTGAAGAAGTGTATCGGCAGAGATAGAAACCTTGTTTTTTTACCAGGTGCTCAATCGTTTTAGCATATCTCCCAATTCGAGTGCAAAGATACAAAAATCCGGCGATATTCCAAATGGTTAGATCGAAAAAATACAGGTTGTAATTCAAAGATTTACAGTATTTTATACGACACTATGAAGGAGGCGGTCGTCAGGGTGCCAGTGGGATTCTTTAGCCAGCCATAGTCTTTGATCAGGCAGGAAGTTTTGGCGCCGTCATTTCGGATATAGTACCCGGGTTGAAAATCGAGCTGGGCCCGGCAAACGGTTTGAATAATGGTCTTAAATTAAATAAAGAAGCCCCGCAGTTGCGGGGCTTCCCAGTATTCAGAAAACAATTATTTCACTTCTTCGAACTCGGCGTCGGTGACATTCTCGCCGCCGGTACTGGCCTGGTGGCCTCCGTTCGATTCGCTGCCGGGCTGGCCTTGTCCGCCGCCGGGACCACCCTGGGCTCCTGCCTGTTGGGTAGCTTTATACAGTTCTTCGCTGGCGGCCGTCCAGGCATTATTCATTTCCGCGATGGCGCTGTCGATACCGGAAAGGTTCTGCGACTTGTGTGCGTCTTTCAGTTTATTCAATGCCGTTTCGATCGGGGCCTTTTTGTCGGCCGGAAGTTTGTCCCCATATTCCTTCAGCTGCTTTTCCGTCGTGAAGATTAGTGCTGTCGGCCTGGTTGATCTTGTCGACCTTTTCACGGGCTGCTTTGTCGGTTGCTTCGTTGGCCTTTGCTTCGTTCTTCATCTTTTCTACCTCTTCCTTACTAAGGCCGCTGCCGGCTTCGATCCGGATCTTTTGTTCCTTCCCGGTGCCCTTATCCCTGGCCGTTACATGGAGGATACCATTGGCGTCGATATCGAAGGTGACTTCGATCTGCGGGACGCCGCGGGGAGCCGGCGGAATACCGTCGAGGTTGAAGGTACCCAGGCTCTTGTTCTGGTTGGCCATGGGGCGTTCGCCCTTGCAGCACATGGATCTGTACACCCGGCTGGTTATCGCTGGCCGTGGAGAAGGTCTCCGATTTCTTGGTCGGGATGGTCGTATTGGATTCGATCAGCCGGGTCATCACGCCGCCCATCGTCTCGATACCCAGCGAAAGCGGGGTTACGTCGAGCAGCAGCACGTCCTTGACCTCACCGGTCAGCACGGCGCCCTGGATCGCGGCGCCAATCGCGACCACTTCATCGGGGTTCACACTCTTATTGGGTTTCTTGCCGAAGAATTTCTCCACAAGCTCCTGTACTTTAGGGATGCGGGTCGAACCGCCGACCAGGATCACTTCATCGATCGCAGAAGCGCTGATGCCGGAATCCTTAAGGGCCTGTTCGCAGGGCTTGAGGCAGCGTTCGAACAGGGTGTCGGCCAGCTGTTCGAATTTGGCGCGCGTCAACTTTTTCACCAGGTGTTTGGGCACGCCGTCCACTGCGGTGATATACGGCAGGTTGATCTCCGTCTCGCTGGAAGACGACAATTCGATCTTGGCCTTTTCAGCGGCTTCTTTCAGCCGTTGGAGGGCCATCGGGTCCTTGCGGAGGTCGACGTTCTCGTCCTTTTTGAATTCGTCGGCCAGCCAGTCCATGACCACCTTATCGAAGTCGTCACCGCCGAGGTGCGTATCCCCGTTGGTGGATTTCACTTCGAATACGCCGTCGCCCAGTTCGAGGATGGAGATATCGAAGGTACCGCCGCCGAGGTCGAATACGGCGATCTTCTCATCCTTTCCGGCCTTGTCCAGGCCATAGGCGAGGGCGGCGGCCGTAGGTTCGTTGACGATCCGGCGGACATTCAGTCCGGCGATCTCACCGGCTTCCTTGGTGGCCTGACGCTGTGCGTCATTGAAATAGGCCGGAACGGTGATAACGGCTTCGGATACTTCCTGGCCGAGATAATCTTCCGCGGTCTTCTTCATCTTCTGCAGGATCATCGCGGAAATTTCCTGCGGAGTGTATAGGCGTCCGTCAATGTCGATCCGGACCGTATTGTTATCTCCTTTGACGACCTTATAACTCCAGTGGGTGATCTCATTGGTCACTTCGTCATAACGACGGCCCATGAACCGTTTGACAGACATGATCGTGTTCACGGGGTTCGTGATCGCCTGTCTTTTGGCGGGATCCCCGACCTTTCTTTCCCCATTCTTCAGGAAAGCGACGATGGAAGGGGTCGTCCTGCGGCCTTCGTCATTGGCGATGACAACGGGCTCATTGCCTTCCATTACGGCTACGCAACTATTCGTGGTGCCAAGGTCAATTCCGATAATTTTTCCCATATTAATAGATTTATCGGGATAAGCATTGACAATCATTATGCCACGCAGGGAAAAGTGAAAAAATGGCAGGTTTGTCACGTTCGGCCCCGTCCCGGCGGGTGCGGCAACGTCGGGTTCATTACCGCGCGACCCCAGAACCGGCTGGAGGGAGGTGTCGCGGAACACATAATCTGCCACCTGGTCGAGGACAGGGGTGGTGGAATTGAAGGAAATGCCGGTTCCCGCCATTTTGACCATACAGATATCGTTTTCGCCGTCCCCGACTGCCACGGCGTCTGCCAGGCTGATCCCAAAACGGTGCAGAATGTATTGAAACATATTGGATTTGCAGTGGTCGTGTTCACACTGGCTAAACCGGTCCTTGAGGAGTTGGGAGGGGATCCGCACCTCGCCGGTCGCCACGCTTTTCTGGAATTCGAGCTCATTGCCAAGGGTAAAATCAAGGCCGAGCAGGTTTTTGACATGGTTGGCGATGGCATGGTAGCTATCGCTGATGATCCCGCAGACATACCCCCGGACCTGGAGTTCCCGAATGGTCTGCGACGGCATCGCCGACCAGGGGAATGGATTCCACAACATGGATCAGTTCGGCAAAGCTATGGCCTTCCAAGCAGCCGGGCGATCTTCTGGGTCTTTATAAAGGGGCTTTTGGGCTGCTGCTGGATATCCTGCCAGCTCCTTGGTAAATCCAAACCGTTCGGCCGCCGCCTGGATAAAGCTGCCCTGCAGAAGAACGTTGTCCATATCGAAAACGATCATCTTCTTCGGCTGCCGGTCCATTTCCTTGAGTGCGAATTCGACTTGTTCGCGCATCATCGGAGCTCCCCTCATCCTGGCGTCTGCCCGCATCGAAGATATTCACCCGTTTGAAGATGGCGTTGGCGACCTGTTTGGACATGCGGCCCAGGACATGCAAGGGATGCCGGTCGTTCTCCACTTCGCCGATACAGACCTCCTTGATCCGGGCCCGGACCTGGTGCATGTCGATCAGCAGCCCGATATCCACGCCATAGTCGTTATCGAATTCGACTTTTTGAAAGATCGTTTTTTTTGCCAGCGATCATTCCGCTGAGCGGCTGACGGAATTCGAGCAGATGGGGGAAAAAGAATTCCAGCATCGGTTTGACCAGGATCTCGGCGACCCGGCCTGCGGGGCGCTCGAAATAGGATTTGACAAAATCGGCCTCGTCTTTTATCAGCGGCGCCGTGAGCAGGCCGACGATGTCCTTGTCATAATCCGGGAGATCGGGTTCGAGAAAGACGAGGATCTCGTTCCTGGCCATGAGCATGCCTTCGCGCATCGATTCTCCTTTCCCGGAGTGGGTGGGGGTGATCACTTTGACATTCTCTTCGGCGGCTTCGGCGACGGTGTGATCGGTAGACAGGTCGTCGACCACGATGATCTCATTGACGAGTTCGTTCCGTTTGGCCTGGCGAATGACCTGGCGGATCGTCGTTTCTTCATTAAAAGCAGGTATTATAACTGTGATCATCTATAGTCCTAACAACGGCCCCTAAAATTGTGCCAAGAACTTTATATAAGCGTTTGAAAAACAAGAATTAATTTTGGTCTACGCGCTTTTAATTACGGGCCAAGCCAGCATGCCGATTCCCGCCGACGTATATAAAAAGATCGTTGATGCCAAGGTCTTTATCGACGAGCATTTCGATTCGCCGATCGACCTGGATGCGATTGCCGGTGAAGCTTGTTTGTCGCGGTTTCATTTTCATCGGCTTTTCCGGCGCATTTCGGATCTGGAGATTGCGGTGCTGGCGCCCCTGACGCCGGGCGCCATGGGATATGACGACGAGACGAGGAAGGCGTTCAAGGTACTATGAAGAGTTGAAGGCAAAGGGCGTGCAGTTCAAAGGGGAGCCGAAGGAACAGTTCTATGGCACCGAAGTGATCATGTCCGACGGGGTTGGGAACTGGTATAGCGTGACCCAGCAAAAAGCCACTAGACGGATCTGTCGCAGGTAATGATCCGGTCGGGGTTGACGGCCCCTACTCTACCGGCTCATTCGCTTTGAGGCGCTCCGCGGTGTTCTCTCCCATCCGCTTTGCTTCAGCCTGTTCCGTTTTGAAGGTAAAATTCTTCTGTGTCAGATAGCTGAAAGACACCACGATGATCGTGGTTAGGATCTTGGCGACGGTGGCGTAGAGATGGAACTGCTCGACGAAGAGCTTGATAAAAATATAATTCATGGCCAGGCAGATCACCACCAGGAGGAAATACCGGAAGAGTTGTACCCGCCCGAGCAGGATCGAATTCGGTAAAGACAATATTTCTGTTCAGCAGAAATCCCATCGGAAAACTGATGCTGAAAGACATCAGAAAGGAAAGAATATAGGGGGAAATCGTGAACAATCCCGAAGTTGACGATATCTTTCGTGGAGAATATAATGGTAGCTGACAAAATACAGGAAGATATCCAGCAAGGTATTCGTGCCTCCGCAGGCCGCGTAGCGGAAGGTTTGAATGGGCATCAGCTTGCTGAATGGGGGGTAAAAAAAATCGATGAAATCGATGATCCACTTCTTTATCATAAAGTCGGCTGCCTTAAAGCGCGAAGATAGGGACAAATCCCCTAGAATTGGCGTTCCTGTTGTATTTTTGCGCCCACAATAGGAGTTTGATAACATGGATATTATCAGCCAGATCAAAGCAGCCACGCTGCAGACCCTATCGACCAACTTTCAATTTTTACCGGAGAACGGGGACATCCCGATCAACGAAACCAAGCCCGAGTTCGAGGGCGATTATACGGTCGTGTTGTTCTCGTTTGTCAAGCCGTTAAGGCGCTCGCCGGAGGCATTGGGTCTCGAGCTCGGGCAGGCGTTGGTGGATGCGCTGTCCCGATCTGTTCAGCGGGTTCAATGTGATCAAGGGATTTTTGAACCTCACGATCGCCGACAGCCGTTGGCTGACCTTTCTGGCGGAAAGCTATGACCGGGCTGACTTTGGGCGCCGGCCCGCGAATGGGCGAACCGGTGATGATCGAATATTCCTCGCCCAATACGAACAAACCCTTGCACCTCGGCCATCTGCGGAATAATTTCCTGGGTGGAGCGTCGCAGCAGATCTATAAGGCCAACGGATATGATGTCGTCAAGACCTGTATCGCCAATGACCGCGGTATCCATATCTGCAAAAGCATGGTATCGCCTGGAAGTGGTTTGCGGGCGGCGCGACCCCGGCCGGCACGGGTATCAAAGGCGATCATTTCGTCGGGGATTATTACGTCCTTTTCAAGGACCAATATAAAAAGGAGGTGGAACCATTGACGGCGGGCGGGATGTCCAAAGAAGAAGCGGAAAAGGAGGCGCCGATCATGAAGGAGGCGCAGCAGATGCTGGTCGACTGGGAAGCGGGCAAACCGGAGGTGATCGAGCTGTGGAAGACGGATGAACAGCTGGGTTTATGCAGGTTTTGATGCCACGTATGAGCGGATCGGCAGCGATTTCGACAAGATCTATTATGAGAGCGATACCTATCTGCTGGGAAAGAAGCTGGTGGAGACGGGGCTTGCAAAAAGGCGTATTTTTTCAAAAGGAAGATGGCAGCGTCTGGATCGACCTGTGCGCCGACGGGCTGGATCAGAAGATCGTCCAGCGCCGGGATGGGACAGCGGTTTACATCACGCAGGATATCGGACTGGCGGTGCAGCGGTATGATGAATTCAAAGCCGATCGCAGCGTATATGTGGTGGGCGATGAACAGAATTATCATTTTAAAGTTTTGAAGCTGATCTGTCAGAAGCTGGGCTTGCCGTCGGCCGATGGCATCTTTCATTTGAGCTATGGAATGGTCGAACTGCCGACCGGGCGGATGAAGACCCGCGAAGGCACAGTCGTCGATGCCGATGAGATCCTGGATGAGATGCATCGGGAAGCGGAGCGAAAAACAATCGAGCAGGGCAAGACAGAAGGGTTCACTGCGCCGGAGCTGGATAGCTTATACGAGACGATCGGGCTGGGCGGGCTGAAGTTCTTCCTGCTGCGGGTCGATCCGAAAAAGAAGATGCTCTTTAACCCGGAGGAATCGATCGACCTGCATGGGTATACGGCAACCTTTATCCAGTATGCATATGCGCGGATCCGGTCGATTTTTCGCAAGGAGGGAGATTCGACGCTGGCCGGTTCCATGGGCACGGCGCTGTTGCCGTTGGAGAAGGCGTTGATTGTCGCGCTGGAAAAATATCCGTCGGTTGTCGCACAGGCGGGTGAGGAGATGAATCCGTCGCTGATCGCGGCCTATGCATTCCAGGTAGCGCAAATCTTCAATTCATTCTATAATGTGCATTCGATCGCATCGGCGGAATCGGCGGAGAAGAAGGTGCTGAGGCTACGACTGGCGCAGCTTACGGCGAATGTGTTGCGGTCGGCCATGGCGCTGTTGGGGATCAGGATGCCGGAGCGGATGTAGCGGATTTATTTGCCTGCGAAGGCCAATTTTTGTATCTTTATTTGGCTATGACAGTCCTTGAATCTATAGGAAAAATTGGTACGGACGCCGTTATGGAGCTTCGTCTGGAGAAGCTGCGCAACGGGCTGCCGTTTATGATCAATTCGGATGATCTTGAGAGTAATCAATGCTATCTCGAATTTCCGGACGGGACTATTTCAATTGTCTATCTAGCGGTCGGAGCGAGGGAATTTACTACGATTCGCACGCTGTCAATGTCTGAAGCCCAGTCTCTCCGGGAAAATGAAGGTCTTCTCAATTCGTAGCCATGCCGGACCTCCATATAATTACGGGCTCAAATGGAGCGGGAAAGTCCAGCGTCGGCCCCAAGTATTTGCCGGGAAAAATATTAAGTCAAGGTCCTGTATTTGACGGGGATAAACTCTTTGTGGAAAAAAGAAAAGAACTCTGGCGAACCATCAAGTCCCCCAATGAATGCAGCAAGCTGGCATACGAGTTTGTCATCGAGATCTTTGACCGGTTTGCAGCAGAGGCGCTTTCGAATCGTCGGGATTTTGCATATGAAGGACATTTTACGAATGAAGCGACGTGGGACATTCCACGACAGTTTTTGGCAGCGGGTTATCGGATTCATCTCACTTTTTTAGGGCTGAAAGACTTAACCCTGTCCGGCCTTCGCGTGAACGACCGATCATAAGCGGGCGGCCACTATGTCGATCCAAGAACCCTCGCGGACAATTTCTATGGCAATCTGGAAAAGTTGAACCAACATTATGGGCTCTTGCATTCGGTCAAAATCATCGACAGTTCAAAATCCAGGCATACCTTACTGACGATCTTCGACAAGGGCCAGCCTTCACTGGCTATTTCAGCCAAAGACCTTCCGCGTTGGTTTCGGAATGATTTGCCGGAGATTACATTAAAAATCGAAGAGGAGGAAATCGGCCGCGAGCTACTTTAGCACGATCCCTGCCAGGGGCGGAAGATGGACGATCAGTTCGTATCCATCATCGGTCTCGTCGATCAGTTTCACCGGGATCAGCGGGTTATTGGTGTCCCCGGTTCCCCAATATTTTCGGTCGTCGCTATTGAAAACCTCCTTCCATCGGTCTTTTCCGCGCGCATAGACCCGCCAGTCGCGGCGGATAACCGGCGTAAGATTCAGGATGACGAGCAGGTCGTCGGCGGGGTTGCGGCCCTTGCGGCGGTAGCAGACGACGCTTTCGTCGCGATGCTGGAGGTCGACCCACTCAAAACCGAATCTATTGAACTGGTTCTGGTACAGGGCAGGCTGACCGGTCAACAGGTGATTCAAATCCCGAAAACAGTCCTTGATCCCGCGGTGGCTGTCATATTTCAGCAGTCCCCAGGGCAGCTCGGTTTTATAATTCCATTCGGTCGTCACGCCGAACTCATCGCCCATAAACAAGAGTTTGCCGCCGGGATGCGTCATCATATACGTATACAGGAGGCGCAGGTTGGCCGCCTTTTGCCATTCGTCGCCCGGCATTTTGAAGAGCATGGGGGATTTGCCGTGTACGACTTCATCATGGCTCAGGGGGAGGACAAAATTCTCATCATAATAGTAGGCCATTGAAAAGGTGAATTTGTCCTGGCTGCCGCCGCGCAGGAGCGGGTCGAGTTTGAAAAAGTCCAGTGTGTCGTGCATCCAGCCCATCATCCATTTCATGCCGAAGCCAAGTCCGTCGGCGAACGTGGGGCGGCTCACCCCGGGCCAGTCGGTCGCTTCTTCGGCGATCGTTTGGATATCCGGAAAATCCCGGTAAAGGGTCTGGTTGAGGTCTTTTATAAACGCGATCGCTTCGAGGTTGCCGTCGCCGCCGTGTTCGTTTGGTTCCCACTCCCCTTCCTTCCGCGAGTAGTTCAGTTTCAGCATCGAGCTGACGGCGTCGACGCGGAGACCGTCGATGTGATACTTGTCCAGCCAATAGCGCGCATTGCTGATCAGGAAGGACTTCACTTCACCCCGCTTATAATTAAAGATATAGCTGTTCCAGTCGGGGTGAAAGCCTTTCCGCATATCGGAATATTCATATGTGTTCGCCCCATCGAATAGATACAGGCCATGATAGTCGTAGGGAAAATGGGAAGGTACCCAGTCGAGGATGACGCCGATGCCCGCCTGGTGGAAGGCATCGACCAGGGCCATGAAACCTTGGGGATCGCCAAAGCGCGAGGTTGGCGCGTAATACCCGGTGCCCTGATAGCCCCAGCTGCCGTCGAAGGGGTGCTCCATCACCGGCATGAGCTCAACATGCGTAAAGCCCATCTCTTTTACATAGGGCACGAGCCGCTCCCGGATCTGATCGTAGGTGTTGTACGATTCTTCGTTGTTGGGATCGGGTCGCATCCAGCTGGCCAGATGCACTTCATAAGCCGACCAGGGAGCGTCCAGCGAGTTGTGCTCCTTGCGGGTCGACATCCAGTTCCCGTCCCGCCAGTCATAATTTAGCTCCCAGGTGATGGAGGCGGTTCGAGGTCGCATCTCCCAAAAGTAAGCGTAGGGATCGCCTTTGTCGAGGGTGCCGCCGCGGTAGCCGTGGATATGGTATTTATAGGCCTCGCCGTTGGGGAAGTGAGGAATAAAGCCTTCCCAAATTCCCGAGCGGTCCAGCCGGACAAATAAGGGATGGACGTCCGGGGTCCAGTTGTTGAAATTGCCGATGACGGATAAGGCGGTTGCATTGGGCGCCCACACGGCGAAGTAATGCCCGTCCGTGCCCAGGACGTTGGCCTGGTGGGATCCCATCAATTCATAGACGCGGTAATGGGTACCCTGCTGGAAATTCCGAACATCCTCATCCGTAAAAAGAGAATAGTTCCAAACCGGTTTGGTCGAATCGACAAAGTGGATGTCTTCGTATTTTTTCCCTATCGCTTGCTCCACGGATGATTTTTTATGGAATTCAATTTTTTTTGTGTCTTTTTCCTGCGCAATGCAACCTGGTTGTCACTCCCTTCGTCTTTAACGTAAATTTAAGGGTTCGCCTTTGCATATCCCTGTTTTTGCGGATAATTTCGAATAACCAATCCATTATGCCCAAACTAATTGCCTGTATTCTATTCCTTATCTCTTTCATTTCCGCGGCGCTTGGACAAACGGCGCAGGTCAGCGGAAAGGTAGCCGACACCGCCGAAAAAAAGAATCTCGCCAACAGTTCCATCCTTCTCTTACGCAAATCTGATTCCATCCTGGTTGCGCATACCCGGTCGAGTGCGTCCGGCGATTTCCGGCTGTCGAAGCTTCCCGGCGGTCATTATCTTCTCCTGGTGACGTATCCTGATTATGCCGATTATGTGGATACGCTGAATCTCGATTCGGGCGCAACGGTCAAACTGCCGCCTGTCACGATGGTCCTGAAAAGCCAATTGCTCCAGGCTGTTGTCGTCAATGGCAGTAGGGGCGGCATCCACATCAAGGGCGACACCGCGGAATTCACCGCGGACAGTTTTCATGTCCACGCGGGCGCGACGGTGGAGGACCTCCTCAAGCGGCTGCCCGGTATCCAGGTTGACCGGAATGGTGCAGATCACTGCAGAGGGACAGGCGGTGAAGAAGGTACTGGTGGATGGAGAGGAATTTTTTGGTGATGATCCCACCCTCGTTACTCAAAACCTTCGCGCCGACATGGTGGATAAGGTGCAGGTCTATGATAAGAAGAGCGACCAGGCGATCTTCACGGGCATCGACGATGGAGTGCGGGACAAAACGATCAACCTGAAGCTGAAGGACAGCAAAAAGAACGGTTATTTCGGGCGCGCGACCGCCAGCTGGGGAACGGATGGCTATTATGATGAGGAACTGATGGCGAATTATTTCAGGAAAAAGGAAAAGCTGGCGGCCTATGGAATCCTATCCAATACGGGTAAAACAGGTCTTAACTGGCAGGACCGGGATGCCTATGGGCAAAGCTTCGCCAGCAACCTGGACGTGGACGATAATACCGGGCAGATCACCTACTCGGGCGTAAGCAGCGGTTTCGACCTCGATGACTGGGGTGGGCAGTATTCGGGGCAGGGTTTCCCCACCGTGAAGACCGGCGGTTTGCATTACAACAACAAATGGCAGGACGACGCGCAGTCGATCAATGGCAATTATAAATACATGGACCTGTCGATCACCGGCAACAGCGCGACTACCTCTGAGAATATCCTTCCCGATACGCTCTTTTATAACAATTCATCCCAAAAATTCAACCGGGAGATCATCCGTCAGAACTTCAGCGGCAGCTACGAATGGAAGATCGACTCCACTTCCTCCATCAAGCTGCTTGCGGACGGCGGGAACGATCACAAGATCGAGAGTGAGGCAAATTATTCGGAGGCACTGGCGAGCGACAGCAGTCTCGTCAACCAGAGTACGCGAACGGTCAGCTCGGTGGGGAACAACCGCGGATACAACAGCAATTTTCTGTGGCGGAAAAAGCTGGGCAAGCCGGGACGAACGCTATCGCTGAACATTCGGGAGAATTATAGCGACAACACGTCGTCGGGGTATCTTTACAGCAACACGGACTTCTATAGCGGCGGGTTCCCCACGCAGGACTCCCTGGTCAACCAGTATAAGACCTTTCTGACGCAAAATATTCTGCTGGATTCACGGCTGGTCTATACGGAACCGATCGGGAGACAGATGTTCCTTGGCGTAGATTACGGTATCGGAATCAACAACACCCATTCGGATCTCAATTCCTACAACCAGGATGGAAATGGAAAGTACGACGCGCTGGATTCGCAGTACAGCAACAACTATCAGTATAATGTTTTGAATCAGCGGGCCGGGCTGTCGTACACGCTCATCCGCAAGAAGATCCGGTTCACCGCAGCCAACGACGTCGCATTCGCCGGTTACTACCAAAAAGACCTGGTGGCAGATACGGCGGTGCGCCGGAACTTTGTCAACTGGTACCCCAATGCTTCGCTCAGCTATCAGTTTGCAGCCCAGACCCGGCTCTTTGTCAACTATCGGGGGAATACAATACCTCCAAGCCTGCAACAGCTCCAGCCGATCGCCACCAATGAGAATCCGTTGAACATCATCATCGGTAACCCGGGATTAAAACCGTCGTTTGGGAATTTCTTCAGTGTCGGGTACAATAGCTATCACGTCCTGACCGAACAGGGCATGTTCGCCAATTTCAGCTATAGTTTCACCTCCAATGCGATCAGGAGCAGCGTGAATTTTAACGATACGACCGGAAAGCAGACGACCCAATCCGTGAACGTGTCCGGCAACCATACCTTGCGCGGCTATCTTAACTATAGCTTCAAGATAAACGGCCCTGATCTGCACGTCAATGTCAGCGGCAATTTCAATCAAAGCAATAATGTGACCATCGTCAATGACTTTACCAATGTCACGCGGTCGAACAACTATTCCGGTGGGTTCGGGCTATGGAAGTCAAAGGAAAAAGTATATGAAATTTCCCTGAATGGCAACGTGACCTATACGACCAGTGCGTCCAGTGATAATCCAGCGGTATTCACGCATTATTTTACCTATGTGATCGATCCGGGTACGGATGTATTTCTGCCTTGGCATCTGCAGATCCATGGCGATGCCGATCTGAATATCCGGCCGAAGTCGGCGGCCTTCCCGACCAATAATAATGTGTTCATCGTGAATGGATGGATCGGTAAAAAGCTGCTGAAGAACGATCAATTGCTGCTGAAGGCGGCGGTGAATGACTTGCTGGATCAGAACACGGGGTTCAACCGGAACGTCAGCAGCAGCTTTATCTCCCAGAACACCTATACGACGATCAAGCGGTATTTTATGTTCTCGATCGTCTGGAATTTCACGAAGGCGGGGATACCGGTACCGAATCGGGGGAATTAGTAAATCGATTCTATGATACGTTTAGTTTTTTTATGGGGGTGCCTGGCGATCGTGGCGCCTTCGCTGCGGGCACAAAACAATATTTTCCTCTCCCAGGGCAAGATCGAGTTCGAGCGGCGGATCAACCAGTTTGCGCAACGGGAAGAAATGCGCGAACCCGGCGATGATGATTCCTGGTCGGACTTTGAAAAGAAGGTGATGGGAAGTAAGTTCAAAACTGACTATTTCGATCTGCTTTTCACCCGGAACAAGACCTTGTATAAACCGGGACGGGAGAGTACGGACAAGCCCAGTCCATTCTTTAATGATCCGCCTGCACATGAGAATGTCATCTTTGACGATCTCGACAGGGGCAGGATGGTGGGGCAGAAGGCGATTTTTGAGCAGACCTTCCTCGTACAGGATACGCTGCGGACGATCAAATGGAAGATCACGGATGAGACCCGGGTGATCGCGGGATTCAATTGCCGCCGGGCGAATGGCCTCATGATGGACTCGATCTATATTGTGGCCTTTTATACCGACGAGATTTTGACCACGGGCGGCCCGGAGTCGTTTAGCGGATTGCCGGGAATGATCCTTGGAGTCGCGTTGCCACACGAACACATCACGTGGTTTGCGACGAAGGTGGAAGCCGTACCGGTGTCGGAGGCCGCGCTAATCCCGCCTGCCAAAGGAAAAAAGGTCACCAATGCGGCGCTGTTTGAGACGATTAACAGTCGGATGAAGGACTGGGGGAATTGGGGTCGGTTCTATATGAAGGAAATCATGTTGTAAATGCGGGGTTATTTCTTCAGCTCGAGGACCCACATCGTCCGCGCCGGAATCTCCGTCGGTTGGTTGAGCGGGAGGGGCTGGCCGGTGAGGATGTCCACCGCGGTGTTGAAACCAGTGGTCCGTTCGCTGTACTGGCTGAAGTCGATCTTGTGTGGTTTTTCGCTTGGGTTCATCGCGCAAAGGATGGTTTGATGGTCGTCATATCTGAAATAGACGTATAACCCGCCCCAGGTGGCATACTGCATCATTTTCCCGGTTTTCAACGCACTGGAATGAAGACGAAAGTTACCGAGTGTGCGGACGAGCTGCTGGACATCCGCTTCATAGTGTGCCAGGCCTTCTCCTGTGAAGGCGTTCTTATGGTCGCCGGGCCAGCCGCCGGGAAAATCAAGCCGGACATAGCCATCCGGATGGTCGATGCCCGCCATGCAGATTTCAGTACCATAGTACAATTGCGGAATGCCCCGCTCCGTCAGCAGCCATTCGATGCCGATCTTCTGTCCGGCGGTGTCTTCACCTATTTCGGAAAAAAAGCGGGTCATGTCGTGGTTGTCGAGGAAGATGACGTTGCGGGTCGGGTCCTGGTAAAGAAAGTCATTGCTCAGCGTGTTATAGAGCTCGTTCACTCCCCTACCCGAGGTGTCTTTGACCGCGGGCTGGATGCCGGAGAACAGCATTTGAAAGTCGACGGCGCCCATCAGGTTGCTCTTGAAGGGCACGTTGAGGTTATTGCGAACAAAATAAGCCTGATTGGCGGTGCCGTGAACCCAGGTTTCACCGAACATCGTCATCTTCGGATATTCGGCGATCAGCGTCGAGTTACACTTGTTCATAAACGGCAGGCTGCAATAGATATAGGTGTCGATGCGCCAGCCGTCGACGCCAAAAGTCTCGACGCACCAGATAGCATGTTCGATGAGGAATTCCGCGACATCGGGGTTGTCCTGGTTGAGGTCGGGCATCTGGCGGGTGAACCAACCGTCGCTCATGACCTTTTTGTCGCTCTGGCTGGCGTGCGGATCGAACCAAACCTGGTCACGGTAGTTCGTTTGGGTGTATTGGGGCCATTGATGAAGCCAGGATTTCTCCGGCAGGTCCTGGACAAACCAGTCATAAAGACCGACGTGGTTGTAGACGGCGTCCTGGATGAGTTTCATACCTCTGGCATGGAGCGAGTCGGCGAGTCGTTTGTACATTTCCGGGCCGCCGAGGCGGGGATCGATCGTATAATGATCGGTGAAGGCGTAACCGTGTTCGGTGCGGTTTGGCATATCATTTAGGATCACCGGGGTCATCCACAAGGTCGTTACGCCGAGCGTTTGGAGATAATCGAGGTGGTTCAGGATACCCTGGAGGTCTCCGCCGTGTCGCAAAAAGATGCTGTCGCGGTTGAGGGATTGGTCTTTTAGACCCGGAATCCGGTCGTTGGATGGGTCGCCGTTGGACCAGCGGTCGGGCATGAGGAAGTAGATAAAGTCTTTGGAGGTGACGCCCTGCGCATAGGCGGTGCCGTTACCAGTGCGGCGGGGAAGGAGGTGGTAGGGAATTTGGATGGCGGCCCCGGATTTGGGGTGGATAATGAGGTTAAATTCCCCGGGTTTTGCGGTGGGCCCGATGTTCAGATGCAGAAAAAGATAGTTTGGGCTTTCTGCGCGATGCCAGTCTGTGAGCGTGACACCGGGATACGAGACGGTGACCGAAGCGGCGTTACCAACGTCATGGAAGCGGATCATCAGCTCCGGTTTCGAGTATTTCATCCCGACCCACCAGTTGGTGGGATAGACGTTGGGTGTGTCGATCTCTTGAGCGGTGGCGGATAGCGACAGGAAAGCAACGAAGAGTAGCGTAAGTCGTGTCATTGGGTTATGATGGTTGATCTGCGTAAAATCCGGCCTTCTCCTGATCGATCCGGATGGCGCCGCCGTCATAGACGAAAAGCACCGAGACTGCACCGGCGATCAGGCAAAATCCGGCGAGGACGATGGAATAGATCGGCTGATCGCCGTAAATGTGTTTGACGATCCAGCCGCCGCAGATGCCGTTGACGATTTGCGGAAGGGTAATAAAGAAATTAAAGATCCCCATATAGATTCCCATCTTACCCGCGGGGATGCTGCTGCTAAGGATCACGTAAGGCATGGATAAGATACTGGCCCAGGCGATGCCGATGCCGATCATGGAACCATACAGTCCCCACTCGCTCCGGACAAAGAAGATGGAGATGAAGCTGATGCCGCCGATCAGGAGGGCAATCGAATGGGTCAACTTTCTTCCCAGCCGCCGCGCCATCGGCGTGAGGCAGAGCGCGAAAAGGGCCCCCACCCCATTGTAGACACCAAAGGCGTTGCCGACAATATTGCCGGCATCGTTACCTGCCTTGGTATGGACGTAGCCGCCGGAAAGACCGAACACGTGTGTCGCGACCGCCGGGCTCATAAATACCCACATACTGAACATGGCAAACCAGCTGAAGAACTGGACGAGGCCCAACTGCCGCATCGTCCTGGGCATCTTCTTAAAATCGGTTGCGATCTGGCCAAGCCCGGCTTTTTCCTCCTTTGCATCGGGACGGCCGTTATAGCGTTCGTACTCTTCCGGCGGGTATTCCTTTGATCGGAATACGGTCACCAGGATAGCGAGGATGAAAATGGTTGAGCCAATATAATAGGAGTATTTGATGTTGTCGGCAACACCGTTCGGGCCGGAGGTCTGGCTAAAGCCCAGCCGCGCGAGGATACTGGTCATATAGGAACCGGCCACGGCGCCGATGCCGATGAGAAAGGCCTGGATGGCAAAGCCTTTGGCGCGCTGGCTGTCGGGGAGGTTGTCTGCGACCAGCGCCCGAAACGGTTCCATCGCCACGTTGAAGGAGGCGTCCATGATCATGACAAAGCCGCCGCCGATCCAGAGGGCCGGGATGACCCCCGCAAGGGCGCCGGAGTTGGGAACCAGGGACAGCGCGACCGCAGAGAGGAGCGCGCCGGTCAGGAAATAGGGTTTGCGTCGACCCAGCCGGTTCCAGGTACGGTCGCTATAGTGGCCGATGATCGGTTGGATGATCATCCCCATGATGGGCGCGACCAGCCAGAACGCGGGCAGCTGGTCGACATCGGCGCCGAAGGATTGGAGGATGCGCGAGGTGTTGGAGTTCTGCAGCGCGAAACCGCACTGGATCCCCAGGAAACCAAAACTCATGGAAATGATCTGTCCGGTGGTTAGCAGCGGTTTGCTTTGGGCCCCGGGACGGGAGGCAGAAGGAACGTTCGATAAAGCCATAAGCGATCGTTTGTAGTGGGCGAGCCGATATAGTCAGCCAGCCGTTCCTTAAATTACAAAACCGTTTGGCAGCACGGCGCCTTTCTTGATCACGACGACCCCTTCCTTTACGGTATACAGGGAGTGGTCGGCATTCTCCAGGTGATGGCCGCCGTTGATCCGGACGTCGTCGCCGATGCGGCAGTTCTTGTCCACGATCGCGTTGCGGATATAGCAGCGATGCCCGATCCCGACCGTGGGCAGACCGTGTGACTGCGCCTGTTCGATCTCTTCGATGGTCTCATAATAGTCGACGCCCATCAGATAGCTGCTGACGATGGTCGTACCGGTGCCGATGCGGGTCCGGATACCGATGACGCTATTCTCTATCCGGGAGGCGTTGATGATGCAGCCCTCCGCGATGATGGTCTTCTCGAGCGTTGTTCCGCTGATCTTCGCCGGAGGTAACATGCGGGCGCGGGTATAGATCGCCTTTTCGTTATCAAAAAGGTTGAAGTCGGGGATGTCCTTGGTGAGGCCGAGGTTGGCTTCGAAAAAGGAGGGGATATTCCCGATATCGGTCCAGTAGCCTTCGTACTGATAGCTGACGACTTTGTATTTTTCGAGCGACTGGGGAATAATTTCCTTGCCGAAGTCGGTGGCTTCTACATATTCGTTTTGGAGCAGATCGCTCAACAGTTGCCGGTTGAAGATATAGATCCCCATCGACGCGAGATAGTTTCTGCCCTGGGCCTGCATGGCGGGGCCGGTGTCGCTGACCCAGGGGCCGAGGGCTTCCTGTTTGGGTTTCTCCGTAAAGGTGTTGATGAACCCGCTTTCGTCCATCTTCATGATCCCGAAGTCGGAGGCGTCGCGTGCGTTGACCGGGATGGTGGCGATGGAGATATCGGCGCCCAGTTTCTTGTGATGGTTCAGCATTTCCATAAAATCCATCTGGTAGAGCTGGTCGCCCGAAAGGATCAGGACATAATCGCTGTCGAAGGGGCCGAGGTGGCGGAGGCACTGGCGGACGGCGTCGGCCGTTCCCTGGTACCAGGTGGGGTTATCCGGGGTTTGTTCCGCAGCCAGGATGTCGACAAAGGCCGAACTGAAGGCGCTGAAATGATAGGTATTCTTGATATGCCGGTTCAGCGAAGCCGAGTTGAACTGGGTCAGCACAAACATCCGGGTGATTCCCGAGTTGAGGCAATTGGAGATCGGGATGTCCACGAGCCGGTATTTTCCGGCGATCGGAACTGCCGGCTTTGAACGGCTGGCGGTGAGGGGATAGAGACGGGTGCCGGCGCCACCACCCAAGATCACGGACAAAATCTCTTTTGACATATACAAGCGGTTTGTTGTTGAGTAATTAAATTATTGTTCCAAGCTAACGTATTATTGCCGCATCTGTTCATACAGATCCAGATAGGCCTTGACGCTGGCCTCCCAGCTAAAGTCCAGGTGCCATCATCCGTTGCCGGACATCGCTCAGCATCTCGCGGTTCGAGAACAGTTCGGTCGCCCGCCAGATCGCATGGGTCATGTCCTGTACGGAGGCATGGAGGAACCGGATGCCATAGCCGCCGGGATCGCCATAGTCGATCACGGTATCGTGGAGCCCGCCGGTGTTACGGACGATCGGGACGGTGCCATAACGCAGGGCATAGAGTTGATTCAGACCGCAGGGTTCTACGCGGGAGGGCATCAGGATAAAGTCGGCGCCCGCATACATCAGGTGGCTCAGCGCCTCATCATAACCGATATAGGTATTGTAATCGCCCCGGGACAGGTCCCGGATGGATTGCAGGTGGCCCTCGATAGCCGGCAGTCCGCTGCCGAGGATCAGGAAGCACATGCGGCGGCCAATATAATAAAAGGAGTCTTCGATGGCCTGCGGGAGGAGGTCGGCGCCTTTATCCCCGACGAGGCGGCCGATAAACGTAATCAGGGGTTTGCGGGGGTCGAGGCCGTATTGAAAGCAAAGGGCTTCTTTATTCCGCTTTTTGCCTTCCTCCACGGTTTCTGCCGTATAATGGTGTTCGAGATATTGGTCAGTAGCCGGATCCCAGACCATGGTGTCGATCCCATTGAGGATGCCGCTGCACTTGCCCTTCTCATATTCGAGCAGCGGTTCGAGACCCATGGAGCTGTAGCGCATCTCCTGCAGGTAGGTCGGACTGACCGTGGTGACCTTCCAGGCGCAGCGGATTCCGCAGGCCAGGGGGTTGAGGGCGCCTTCCCATTCGAGCAATCCGCGCTTCCAGACATCCCATTCGGGAATATAGGTTGTTTTATCCATCCCCGTTTGACCCTGGTATTGCGCGTTGTGGATCGTCAGCACGGTGCCGACGCGCTCGAGCTTGCGGTAGGCAAAGCAATATTTGAACATGAACGGGATGAGCGCGGTATGATGATCATGGACATGAACGACGTCCGGCGTATGTGCCCAGGCATTGAGCCAGTCGGTGACGGCGATCTGGAAGGCGAAGAACCGTTCGGTGTCGTCGCTATACCCATAGATCTTTTCCCGGTCGAGCAGTCCGTAAATATCGACGAGGTAGAGGTCGAACCCCAGTTTATTGGTGGCTTCTTTGATGACGGTATAGTTGAACCAGTAGTCGTGGAGGTGGGTATAGCCTTTATGAACGACCTCCCATTGATTGTCGTTTAGGAATTTCGTTCGATACATCGGCATGACGACTTTCGCAATATGTCCGAGCGAAACTTGGTATTTTGGTAAAGCCCCCACTACGTCACCAAGACCGCCGGCTTTCGCCACGGGATAACATTCCGCCGACACATGAAGTATTTCCATGCAATCAATTGTCGTTCAATTTAGCAAGGATTTTTATTAAACGACGTATCGAAGATGAAAAAATTTTTAGCTTCGATAAATCTCGCTATTTTCAGACCTCAATTCCAAAACCGTGAGTTTAGCCATTCAAACAAAACAACCCACCAACACCGGCGCACTTGCCACGCTGGTCCTTGTGTTTTTTTTCTGGGGATTTATTGCTGCGTCGCAGAGTATATTCATTCCTTTTTGCCGGCATAATTTCTAGCTGAGCCAATTCGAGTCCCAGCTTCTTGGTTCCGCTTTTTATGGTGCTTATTTTATCGGTTCATTGGCGCTATACCTCATATCAAGCGGACTTAAATATGATATATTGAACCGCATTGGCTACAAAAAAGGGATTATTTACGGCATTTGGATATCCGTGGTGGGTGCTTTGCTCATTATTCCGTTTGCCAACATGCATTCTTTCGCCGGATTGCTGACTGCTTATTTTGTGATCGCGCTTGGGTTTTCGCTCCAGCAAACGGCGGCGCAGCCGTTCGCGATCATTCTGGGCGATCCGTCAACGGGCAGTCATCGGTTGAATTTTGCCGGCGGGGTCAATTCGCTGGGGACCACCCTCGGGCCGATCATTTTCAGCGTGTTTCTGTTTGGTAAGGTCGGAGCGGATGCCTCCACCGCAACGGTCACCAACATCAATAACCTTTTTCTGATCGTGGCTTGTGTATTTGCGGCAGTGGCCTTGTTCTTTACTTTTTCCCCGCTGCCCGCGGGGAAGGATGACGAGCACTTCGAGACAAGCGCCAAGGCTTCGCGGTCTCTCACCTTGATGACGCTGCTGATCGTGGCCATCATCGTGGTCGGACAGCTGACCAGCATCCAAAAACTACCGCTGCTGATCACCACGCTCGTGATCGTACTGGGCATACTATTCGTCTCCAATGGGATGGCGGTCAAAAGCCCGGACCACTGGGGCGCCATGAAATATCCTCAACTGATCTACGGGATGCTGGGTATCTTTTTGTATGTGGGGGTGGAAGTGACCATCGACAACAATTTCGGGGCGCTGTTGCGCGAAAAGAATTACCTGACTGTCGCCGGTTTGGATGAGAGCAAGATCTCCAAATATGTAAGTCTTTACTGGGCGAGCTTGATGATCGGCCGATGGACGGGTGCGATCGGGGTGTTCAATCTTTCTGAAATGGGCAAGCGGATCGCGACGGTGGTGGTACCTTTTGTGGCGTTTGGCGTCGCGCTTTTTGTGAATCATCTGTATAGCGGCGATGTCAGCGATCTGTATCCGTATGCGGCTTTTGTCGCCATTGCGATCGTCGCATTTTTCTACGGCCAGCAGAAACCCGTCAAAACGCTGCTCACCCTGGCGTTGCTGGCAGGCGCTTTTATTTTGACCGGCGTGCTGACGACCGGTTACCTGTCCGTCTATTGCATCATGGCGGCGGGGCTTTGCAATTCGATCATGTGGCCCTGTATCTTCTCGCTTGGGGTGGCCGGGCTCGGAAAATATACGTCGCAGGGCTCTTCCTTTCTGATCATGATGATCCTGGGCGGTGCGATTGTTCCCCCTTTCCAGGG
Organism: uncultured Chitinophagaceae bacterium; assembly: GCA_963846405.1. Classification (GTDB taxonomy): domain Bacteria; phylum Bacteroidota; class Bacteroidia; order Chitinophagales; family Chitinophagaceae; genus Puia. The sequence continues at coordinate 807,700 of CAWJVU010000007.1, forward strand.
AGCGATCGGGGACAAGCTTGGGGAGGCAACGGGAATGCACAACAGCTATCTTGTCGCCGTTGTCTGTTATGTGGTGCTGGCCTGGTTGGCGCTGAAGCTGCGGAGTGTGCTCAAAACGCAGGGCCTTGATTTCGACCAGCAGATCGGCGGACATTAACCATTTAACGATATCTTTGACGCATGGCAAAAGCTTCCTCTACTTCTTTATCGTATGAATCGTTAGCGATCGGCATTGACATTGGCGGAACGGGTACCAAATTCGGCATCGTGGACCGGAACGGAAATCTGTTATTTTCCGGCGAAATGTCGACACGGGGATTCGAGCAGGTGGAAGCGTTTATCGATGAATTGCATAAGAACCTGCTGGTGCTGATCGACAAGGCGGGCGGTTCGGGAAGGATGCGCGGGATTGGGGTTGGCGCCCCGAATGGAAACTATTATAGCGGTACGGTCGAATATGCGCCCAATCTGCCCTGGAAGGGAATCCTGCCGCTGGCCAAGATGGTACAGAACAAATTCCAGCTGCCGGCCGTCCTGACCAACGACGCCAATGCGGCGGCGATCGGCGAAATGATGTATGGCGCCGCCAAGGGGATGAAGGATTTTATCATGATCACGCTGGGCACGGGCGTGGGGAGCGGGATCGTGGCGAATGGGAAGCTGATCTACGGACATGACGGGTTTGCGGGCGAGTTGGGACATACCATTATTATTCCGGGCGGCCGGTATCATGAGGGTACCGGGAAGAAGGGGTCGCTGGAGAGCTATGCTTCCGCGACGGGGGTCAAGTTGACGGCGATCGAGAAACTGGAGCAGCATTCGGAGCCAAGCCTGCTGCGGTCGGTGCCAAAGGAAAAGCTGGATTCAAAACATGTTTATGACGCGGCGATCCAGGGGGATGCGCTGGCAAAGGAGATTTTTGATTTTACCGGGTCGATCCTGGGGTTGGCGCTGGCGAATTTCGTGATGTTCTCCAGTCCGGAGGCGATCATTCTTTTCGGCGGTCTGACAAAGGCCGGGGATTTGATCCTGAAACCGACGCGGGAGAACATGGAAGCGAACCTGATCCAGGTTTTTCAAAATAAGGTGAAGATATTGGTCAGTCATTTAAAGGAATCGGATGCTGCGATATTGGGCGCGAGCGCGCTGGTGTGGGATATGAAGAATTAGCTTATTCGGGCGCGCTTCGCGCGCCCGCTACTTCCGTTTGATCAGGAATACTGTCGGCAGCGGACGTTCTCCACCCGGATCGGAAGGGTGTACCGTTTCCTTCCCATTGACAAGCAGACATGTACTGCCCCCGCCATCCAGATTGAGCGCTTCGTAGCATCCAAGACCCAGCATGATACGGGCTTCTTCCTGCAGCGTGGCGCCGGCGGCCCGGCCGGGCGTCCGGCCCTGGATAGCCAGGATGATGAACAGGCCGTCGCGGGTATAGCCCATCGCCGTGCGGGGCTGATAGTCGCCCGTGGCGTCGGGGAAGAGCTGTTCTTCGCGGTTGGTGATATGGACCTTGCCGTCGTGGATCAGGACAGGGCCGCCTCCGACGGCGGTGCGCATTTTCCACCATTTCCAGCTGATGTCGTCGAGGTTATAGATAGTCGGCAGGGAATCTGCCCTTTGCCACGACGGGCATTTCTTCAAAGGCATAGGGCCACATGCGGACGCTGTCGGTAAACGTCCAGGCAACGTCGGCGCGGCGCCGGCGGTCGATGCCGATCGCGCCGCGGGTCGGGTAATAGAAGAGGGCCGAATCGGGGCCGGTGCCGTGAAGGGAAGGAAGATTGCGGCGGACAAGACGGCCGTTACGGACGACAAGGTTGTAGGTCTCCCCGGTAGTCGGAGAAAAGAAGACGGAGTTGACGACCACCAGCGGTTGTTGTTCCAGCTGATAAAACTGCGACGGCGTAAAGCGGTTACCCTGTCGCCGTTTGAGTGGTAAAGAGGAGGCGTTTGTCTTTCAGGCGGGCCGAGACATAAAAACCGATAAAAGGAAGGCCGTTGAGGCTGTCGGGGGAGCGGTAAACATGGACGGAAGGAGGGAGGGGATTGAAGCTGGAGTCCACCTTGCGCCAGCGCAGCTGGGACCGGCCGGTTAGCGCGACCGCGAGGAGAAATGCAAGTACAAAGGGGATTCTTTGCGAACATGGGTCAGGCGGTCATCTCCTTCGTCCGCAGCCATTCCGATCTTCCATAACCCGGGATGACATGCCGTTCGCTATGATAGGAGGACCGCACCAGCGGACCGCTTTCCACATAGTCGAAACCCATCTCGTAACCGGCTTCCTTTAGATCGGCGAATTCGTCGGGGTGGACGAATCGGACGACAGGCAGATGTTTTTTGGTCGGCTGGAGATACTGGCCGAGGGTGATCACGTCGACTCCGCTGTCGCGAGGTCTTGCATGGTCTGCAGCACTTCTTCCTTTCTTTCGCCGAGGCCGAGCATGATCCCGGACTTTGTCCGCATGCCGCCTTCCTTCAGGATACGGAGGGTCTCCATGCTGCGCCAGTATTTGGCCTGGATGCGGACCTGGCGGGTAAGCCGTTCGACCGTTTCAATATTGTGCGACACCACATCCGGCGCACCTCGATGACCCGGCCGATATTGTCCTTTTCTGCTTTGAAATCGGGGATCAGGGTCTCGAGCGTCGTATCGGGGTTGAGGGCTTTGACGGCGCGGATGGTATTTTGCCAGATGATGCTGCCGCCGTCTTTGAGTTCGTCGCGGTCGACGGAGGTGATCACCGCATGTTTGACCTTCATGAGGTGGATGGCTTCGGCAACGCGCTGGGGCTCATCCCAGTCGACGGGTCCGGGCGGCCGGTGGCGACGGCGCAGAAACCGCAGCTGCGGGTACAGATATTCCCAAGGATCATAAAGGTGGCCGTTCCTTCCCCCCAGCATTCGCCCATATTGGGGCAATTGCCGCTTTCGCAGATGGTATGGAGTTTATGCGTATCTACCAGGCCACGGACATGCTTATAATTTTCGCCGATCGGTAGTTTTACACGTAACCAATTGGGCTTCTGAATCTTTTCTTGCATGGGGCAAGTTACGGGTTATTTCGGGTTAGCGAGACCGGGCGAAAGGACGGTAGGATTGATTATTTCCGGTTGCCGTGTTGACCTATTTCCGACTGCCGAAGAGGATGGCGACATAGGCGTTGAAGAAGAATGTCTGGGCGGAGAGGAGTTAACATCACCCGGCGGGCTGTACATAATGGGCATTTTGCCGCTGAAGATATTCTTCCGTCAGCCCCACTTCGACGGCGGCCACGGTCTGGTTGAGCCGGCCATAGTCGAAGCGCATGGCCTGCTTGGCGTTGAGGCCGGGTTTGACGGTCAGGTTATCCCAGCCGACAGGAAACCGGCGGCGCCGGTGATTTGGTCGCCGGTGGTGCTGTCTCGGTGCGCAAATTGGGCATAGGTCTGCTGGTTGCTGGCCCCGGTGATGGCGTTTGTGATATCGAGGTAATAGGGTTTCAGCATTCCGATGGTGAGCCCGCCGGCGTATAGGGCGGTGACGGCCACGCCGTTCTTATTTCCTTTTCCCCCGATGAGGATCTGCTGACCGATCGACAGTCTTGAACTCATATAAATTGTTGCGCTTTATAAGGGACTACGGAGGAAAAATCGAAGCCGTCGGTCGTGGCGGAGATATGATGTTCTTTGGGACTGTGTTTTTCATTCAGCTCGAACTCCCACAGCAAGGTGCGGGAGGGGGTCTTGAAATAGCCTTTTTCAAAGGAGATGCCATAGCCGTCGCTGGCGAGGTGGATACCGAAGATGTTTTGTCGATTGAAGATAAGGTCGCCTTCTTCCTCCATTCGCAGCGCGTTGTTCATCCGGTTCCGTTTCTGCTGCTGTCTGGTCTGGTCGTTGAGGAGCCGGAGTATAGGTTGTATCCTGGGCGAATAGCTGGGCGACGAAAACCGTGGCGAGAAGGGTCAAGGAAAATATGCCGGAATCGAATGGTTGTCACTGCTAAGGTTTTAATATAACTGGCGTAAATTTAGGTAAAATTTGCACAATGCCTACTTCAACAGTTATTTACGAGGGAGATTTGCGAACGGTTGCCAAGCACCTGCAATCCGGGACCGAAATTGAGACAGATGCGCCGACGGACAACCAGGGGAAAGGGGAGCGATTTTCGCCCAACGGACCTCGTGGCAACCGCGCTGGGCGCCTGTATGGCAACGACGATGGGGATAAAAGCCCGCGATCTGCCGGTTGACCTCCGGGGGATGAAGCTATCTGTCCAGAAGATCATGAAACCCGATCCCCGGCGGATCGCGGGCGTCAATATCGTCTTTGACTTTCCGGAAGGCCTTCATGCCGATGAGAAGACGCGGGCGATCCTCGAGCGGACTGCGCATACTTGCCCGGTTATGCAAAGTATCCATCCGGATATGGAGGTGAAGGTAGATTTTCATTGGCCAGTGCTGGCTTGAGGGTAGCTTCGGAGCGGGCGGCGAGCAAAGTCTGACCGATTGCGCATTCGAGACATTTTTTCGGTGTGCAAAAATTCTTCTTTAGTTCCAGCAGCGCCTGCGTGTCGGCGGCGGTCGCAGCGGGCAACCCCAACCGGCGCCAGCGGCGGATGATTCGGTTATTTTCCGGCGGGAGTTCATGAAGCCAACGGAGGGCCTTGTCCCGGTGTGTTGTTTCCTGTCTCATGGCGGAATAGGCGTATAAAAACGGAATATGCGCGTTGATGAGGATGGAGTATTTAGTTTGCGCTCCGAGGCCCTTCACATCGAGGGTCCGGAGGACGGGGCCGGGGTTGTCGGATTCGATCAGAGTCGTAAACCAACCGGTATAGCGGGTCAGGATGGCGGCGAGCTGGGCTAGTCGCACGGGGGGTTGATGGGCAGGACGCATTCGGCTGAAAGAGAGCGGATGGTTCAGGTGGGCTGCCGCATTTCTCAGGAGGGTCTCCAGCCGTGCCGGATCGGTACGGCGGCGAAGCAGGAACGTGAGCTGAAAGCTGCGGGCGATCGCGAGGAAAGCGTCGGTGTTGACAGGCTGGCCCAGGCTGCGGGCGATGAGCTGGAAAATGGTCTCGTCCCAATGGGGGTTGTTCTCGTCGATCAGGGATCGGATAAATTCGGTGCGGTGGCGGAGACGCTGAAGAAGAAGGGCGTGGCGGTAGGAGGGCCACAGGGTGTCGCGGCCGGATTCGGCGGGGAGCATTCGTTCACACGGAACAAAGGACTGGTTGGTCATGAATTGGTGATACCGGGGCAGAAGAAGTTTGGACGTTCGGTCCCTAAGGGTAAGAATGGGGATCCCGGCGGCCGCCTCTGTCGTATCGTTCTCCCAAACCACATGCAGAATGACATTTGAGTAATGCGGATCGCCGGTGTGGCCGTGACGCAGCCAATCGGTGGCGCGGACGTGAAGTTCTATGTCACCTTTCCGGCTCGTATCGCCAATGGTGATGCGGGCGTTCCTGAAATCGGGTCCCTGGTCGGTGTTGGGATCGCCGGGATAGTGGATGAAGAGCGCGTCGCCGGTTTCGGTTGTCAGTTCCCGTTGGTTGAAATAGCGAAATTGCCAGATGAAATGCAAGAGAACTTCGTCGGGCCTGCTTAGACCTTCGTAACCTTCGCTTGCTCGGTTATCACGCATAATCTTACTCCTCAACTGGCAAGTTAGGAGAAAACTCCGGCGCGGGCGGAAGAAATTCGGATACGTCTGGCGAAAGTCGGATTCATGGGGAGAACGTCGGAAACGTCGAAAGATATTCGGAAACATCGAGAGAAAATCGGATACATCGGGTTCGTCATGACGGGGCTTGCCAAGGTTTGGGGGGCAAGGCCAGCCTTTTTCGCCGGAGAAAAGTTCTCAAAATGCGAACTCGAGACGCTATCGGAGCCAGATCCGAGATTCATTGAACTACAACTACTATTGATAGCCAGAATGTTAGATAAAGCGGATTCTCGGTGAAAGCAGATTTGAGGAGCAAAAGTTCTCGTTTTGAGAACTCGAGTTCGCATTTTGCGAACTCCGGTTTGGCGGTTTAAATGTAGGAGCAGCTTGCCTGACGGTGGTAGTAGTTCTTTTCGCCTGCCGACGCGTGCAAGCAATCTAAAATTCTTTCAGGGCCCGGACCACTCTGCTGACGGGCAACCCCATGACATTATAAAAATCACCTTCGATGCGGCGGATGCCGACCACGCCAATCCATTCCTGGATGGCATACGCGCCGGCTTTGTCAAAGGGTTGGTAGCGGTCAACATAGCCTTCGATCTCGGCGGTTGTCAGGTCGTTGAACCAGACCGCGGTCGTGTCAGCGAAGAATCGCCCGGCATCGCCTTTTAGTATCGCGACGCCCGTAATGACTTCGTGCTTTTTGCCGGCAAGGCGGGTCAGGATATGGATCGCGTCTGCGCGGTCTCTGGGTTTGCCGATGATGTCATTGTTTAAGACGACGACGGTATCCGCCCCGATGATCAGCCGATCCGGGTCGACGACTTGTTGAACCGCGAGCGCTTTTTTCCGGGCAATGTGGACGGGGACTTCCGGGGTGGGCATTCCCGGGGGCCAGGTTTCCGGCGTGTCGCGGGTAACAATCTCAAATTGGATCTCTGCCCACTCCAAAAGCTGTTTTCTGCGGGGGGAACCGGAGGCGAGGATAATGCGCTGCCGGCCGGAGGTGTCGGTCATGGGTGGAACCGTGTTCATGGCAGTATAAGGGTGTTCATGGCAGTATAAGCAGGACCATCGAGAGGATTCCGGCAAGCATAACGCCTTTGATGACGCCGCTGAGCAGGTGATAGTCGGTTTTGGACTGAGCGGTATAGAGTTTTCGGAGGACCCATAGAAGCGGAAGGTCGATAAAGCAGATGCCGTAGGCGATCATGATCCACTGGGCCCGTGGAATGAAATAGAACTGGATGACGCCAAGGGCGCTGATCAGGACGACCAGCCAGGTGGCGGTAAAGACTTTAGCGACGTTGATGCCCCAGACGATGGGCATTGTCCGGCAGCCGTGGCGGGTATCGCCGTCGACATCTTCGATGTCCTTGACTACCTCCCGGATCAGGGAAATAATAAAGGCAAAGCCCCCGTAGACGATGGCATATTTAAAGGTACGGCTCAGGTTATAACCGTACGGCGTCCGGATCTCGCATACAAAAAGAACCAGGATAACCCAAGCCGTAAGCAGGGAGATCACGACGTTTCCGATCAGCAGGGCCCGTTTAAACGTCGTGCTATAGAACCACAACAGGACCACGCAGCCGAGATTGGCAAGGCCGATGATCGGATTGCGGAGCTTCCAACTGACATAGACGCTGAGCAGGACGCCAAGGCCGGAGAGGAGCCAGTGCCAAAGGATGGCGGACCGGCGTTTGATGACCTTTTCAATGACCAGCTTTCCAGGTTTGTTGACCCGGTCGATATTCAGATCGAAATAGTCATTTATGATATAACCGGCGGCGGCGATAAGAACGGATGCGACGCAGATGCAGCAGAATACCCGGAGCGGGATAACGGGATCGTGGTTCATCACGATCGTATAAAACAATACCTGGGTCAGGGCGATAAACACCAGGTTGGGCCAGCGGATAAGGCGTAAAAAAGCAGAAAGTAAAGGCATTCAGCGAAAATTTAGATCCAATGGTTATTTAGAAGCCACTGTTGTATTGAGTTCCCAATGGCCATTCAGCTTCAAAACCTTTTCGATCACATCCCGCACGCAACCTTGTCCCCCGTTGAATGAGGAAATATAGGCGGCGATATGGCGGATCTCCGGTGCGGCATCGGCCGGGGCACAGGCCAGCCCGACGAATTGCATGGGGAGATAATCCGGGATGTCGTCACCCATATAGAGCATCTCGTTTATTTCGAGACGATGATCTTTGGCATATTGCTGGAGGACCGCGACCTTATCGTGGATGTCCAGGAAGATATCCCGGATGCCAAGATAGTGCAGACGCTGGCGAACCCCTTCGGAGAGGGCCCCGGAAATAACGACGATCCGATAACCTTTCTTTATCGCCAGCTGGAGAGAATAACCGTCCCGCGTGCTCATGCGGCGGACCTGTTCCCCGGTCTCAAAAATCTGTACACTGCCATCCGTCATTACGCCATCGACGTCGAACACAAATGTCCGGATCGACTTAAATTTTTCCAATACGCTCATGGTAATAATGCTCTTCTATTAAATTTGTAAATAATTCGTATAACATCTTAATTTCCTTGTAGTTGCTCAAAAGCTTAATATGGTTGGCAATCGTAGTGCGGTCGCCTCTGAAAGCCGGCCCGGTCTGAAGGGCGCCCGGCGGATAGCGGTCGAGGCGTTCGGCGGTCTCCCGGATCAGCGGCAGCAGCAGGCTGAAATCAATTTTCTCCTCCCGGCAATACTCGGCCGCCAGGATGTAAAGATAATTGGTAAAATTATTTGAAAGCGCGGCGGCAAGGTGCAGTTTGAGGCGCGTGGCATCGTCAGCCGCTTGGACCCGGGATGAAAGCGTTTTTGCAAAGGCTTCCAGGATCCGGAGGTCTTCCGGGTTTGCGGCGTCGACCAGCAGGGGAAAAGGGGGAAAAGGACGCGCGTCGGATCGGAGCGACTGCAGGGGGTACAGCACGCCGTAGCGGGCGGTGACGGTTGCCAGCACAGCTGCGGGGACGGCTCCGGCGGTATGGACGACCAGCCTGTCGGCAAGGGTCAGGCTCTCCCCCAGCCTTTCCAGGACGGTGTCGCTGAGCGCAACGATGTAGAGATCGGCATCCGGCTCAACCGCCGAAAATCGGGTCGAATAGCCGCAACCAAGGGATCCGGCCAGCCCGGCCGCGCGCGCTTCGTTGCGGGCAAGAACTTGCAGGACGGGATGACCCGCGGCCACTATGCTCTCGCCCAAAACGACAGCAACATTACCGGAACCGATAATAACGGTCTTCATACTGTATTTTTGTACCGGCCGGCAAATCGGCCCCGGAACAGCATGAAATTAAAGCAAAAACTCGCAATGCGGTATACGCGTGCACAGCTAAATATTCTTTCGCTCGTTAGCCTGCGTAAATCGGCGGAGAAAGCCTTTCGAGTGTTCATCACCCCGATGAGGCGCCGCAAAGGCAAACTTCCCCCGATCTTTGAAACGGGCGAAGCCCTTTCGTTCCGACTAAATGGTCATTCGGTCCGTGGCCACCGCTGGCAGCCGTATTCGGATGCCCTTCGCCCTTCGGCGGAAACGGAAGCGCTGAAGAAAGTGCTGATCGTACATGGTTTCGAGTTGGCATCGCAGGTGTTCGGAAATTATATTGCGGCGCTGTTGAAGAAGGGCTATGCCGTTGTTGCCTTCGATGCGCCGGGTCACGGGTTGTCGGGTGGAAAACGCCTGTTCATTTCCGACTACGTGCAGATGCTTTCGGCGGTGGAACAGAACTATGGCCCGTTCCATTCGTGGTTGGGTCACTCGTTTGGCGGATTGGCCCTGGTGATGTCTTTGGAGGATGCGCCCGTAGAAGGCGAGCGCCGGTTGGTGCTGGTCGCGCCGGCGCCGGGGATCGGGCACGCCTTTGACGAATGGTCCCGGGACCTGCGGCTGCCGGGTCCGCTGGCCAAAGAGGTGGACGAATATGTAAACGAGATCAGCGGCCATCCGCTCGCGTGGTATTCCCTGCGGCGGGTCATCGGTTCGCTGAAAATGCCCATCCTGTATGTCCAGGACGAAGGAGACGCCGTGGTGCCTCTCGCCGATGCCCGGAATATCGAAGGGGATGGTCATCAGAATATTCGATTCCTGTTCACGACGGGGCTCGGTCATAAAAAAGTATACAGGGACCCCGGGGTAATGGATCAGATTGTCGATTTTCTTTAGCTGTTCTTGCCGCCCAATAACGGAACGAATGAAAAATTATCGAAGACCTCTTCGATGACGCCGCCGTCTTCCCGGAGCGTAAGCCGCAGCATTTGCTGGACGCTGCCTTCGCCCACGGGGATGACCATACGGCCGCCGGGTTTGAGCTGTTCGATGAGCCTCGGCGGGACATACGGGGCGGCCGCCGTCACGATTACCTGATCGAAGGGGGCATAGGTGGGCAGCCCTTCGTAGCCATCCCCAAAAAAGAACTTGATATTGTTGTATTTTTTTATGAACGCGAATTGTTTGTTGGTCTCGAAAAGCTTTTTCTGCCGTTCGATAGTATGAACCTGGGCGCCCATTTCGGCGAGAATGCAGGCCTGGTAGGCGCTACCGGTGCCAATCTCGAGCACTTTGTCAAACGGCTTCAGTTCGAGCAGCTGGCTTTGATAGGCGACGGTATAGGGTTGGGAGATGGTCTGGTCTTCCCCGATCGGAAAGGCGCGGTCTTCATAAGCGATCTTGTCAAACGCGGAATCCATAAAAAAATGACGGGGCAGGTGGAGGATGGCGTTAAGGACCCGCTCGTCGGTAATGCCTTTGCGGCGGATCACCTCCACCAGCTGACGCCGGAGGCCTTTATGCCGGTAAGTATCTTCGTAAGCTCGCATTCAGAGGTGCAAGATAAAGGCTTTGCTAATATTTTGTTTTACGCATTTTAGACTATATTGTTGCGTTTTTTGGATTCATCCTTAATCGTTTCAAAGGTTGCATATGAAATTAAGAACAGGAGTTCAGCTGGCATTCATGATGTTCGTCGAATACTTTATCTGGTGTTCCTGGTATGTGACAATGAGCACCTATATGGGTGAAAATCTTCATTCTACCGGGCTGCAAATCGGCGGTGCATACAGCGCCCTGGCGATCGCGACGATAATCTCCCCATTCTTTGTAGGCATGGTAGCTGACCGCTATTTTTCCGCTCAGCGGATCATGGGCGTTCTGCATTTGGTGGGGGCAATCCTACTTTTCATTGCGCCGCGAATTAGCAATAACGCTGCTTTTTATTGGATCATTCTGCTATACTCTCTTCTTTATATGCCGACTATTGCGCTGTCGAACAGCGTGGCGTTTTCGCAAATGTCCGATCCGGGCAAGCAGTTCCCCTGGATTCGGGTGTTTGGTACGGCTGGTTGGATCGTTGCGGGTACCCTGGTTGGCAACCTGGGTTGGGATAATTCGCCCAATATATTTTACCTCGCCGCCGGCGCTTCGGTTTTACTGGGGGTATTTAGCTTTGGGTTGCCAAATACACCACCAAAGGGTAAAAAAGTTGGCGCAACGGCTTCCTCGGCGCTGGGGACAGATGCCTTCGTGTTATTCAAAAGCCGTCCCTATCTGATCTTTTTTATTGCTGCCATTCTGGTGTGTGTTCCGCTGTCGTTTTATTACGGATTCTGCAATAAGTTCCTGAACGAATTGGGAATGGCGAAAGCCGCGTGGAAAATGACGTTAGGTCAATACTCGGAGGGCCTGTTCATCATCGCGATCCCCTTCCTTTTCAACCGGATCGGCGTAAAGAATATGTTGTTGATGGGGATGACGGCGTGGATACTCCGGTATATCTGTTTTGCTTACGGCGGTCTGGGGCCGAATGAATGGATGCTGTATGCGGGTATTATCCTGCACGGGGTATGTTATGACTTCTTTTTTGTAACGGGCTATATGTATACGGAGAAGAAGGCCGGCGAACGAATCAAGAATGCTGCGCAGGGTCTTTTTACCATGGCGACGTATGGCGTCGGGATGTTTATCGGAACCTGGTTCTCGGGGCTGACCGTGGACAAATACGCGACCCCGGCAGCGGCTATTGCGCATGACTGGAAAAGTATCTGGCTGGTGCCCGCCTGGATTGCCGCGGCGGTGCTGGTATATTTCCTGCTTTTCTTCCGGGAAAAGAAAACAAATAGTAGCGAACGCTTAGATTAAAAATTCATTTATATGGTAAAGATTGCTATGCTCGGATCGGGTTTTATCGCCCGGTTCTATGCCGATTCCATCCTGGGGCAGCGGCGTCGGGATGCCATCGTAGCCGTGTATTCGCGGCGCAAGGAAAGTGCGGAGAAATTCGCAAAGGACTATGGTTGTTCGTTTGCGTCGCAGGAAATGGAAGCGGTAATCGCCCGGCCGGACGTCGACATGGTATGTATCGCACTTCCCAATAATCTGCATGAGATCGCGGTCTTGTTGTCCTGTAAGCACAAGAAGGCGGTGATCACGACCAAGCCGCTGGGCCGGAATGCAACGGAGGCGAGGCGGATGCTGGAGGCAGTGGAGGACGCGGGGGTTTTCAGCGCCTACCTGGAGGACCTGGTGTATACCCCCAAATTCATCAAGGCGCACGCGAGCGTTCAGGCCGGAGCGCTGGGGCGGATCTTGTGGTCCAAGTCGCGCGAGACACACCCGGGCCCGCATAGCGATTGGTTCTGGGACATAGAGCAGGCCGGCGGCGGCTGCATCCTCGACCTGGGTTGTCATTGCGTGGAGATCGGGCGCTCCTTTATCGGCAAGGATATCCGGCCGGTGGAGGTGATGTGTTGGGCGGATACGCAGGTCAAACCGATCGATGCAGAAGATCATGCGATCGGGCTGGTCAAATATGAGAGTGGAGCCATCGGGCAGTTTGAGGTCAGCTGGACCTTTCGCGGCGGGATGGATCTCCGCGATGAGGTGATGGGTACGGAAGGGACGATCTGGATCAACAATAGCTCTGCGGACGGGCTTGGAGATGTTCACGACCGGCAAGGGGGCCGACTATGTGGCCGAGAAGGCCGAGAGTACGAGCGGCTGGCTGTTCCCGATGGGGGATGAGATCAATGACTTCGGCTACAATCATATGTTCACGGATGTCTTCAATTCCTTTGAGAACGGGAAGGCGCCGAAGGAAACCTTCTATGACGGCTATGTCGTCAACGCCATACTGGATTCGGCTTACCGGTCCGCGAAGACCAAGTTGTGGGAGCCGGTCCAGCTGGATATCTGGCGCGGCAAGATCGGGGTGACCAGGGATAGTCACCTGACCGAATACGATGCGGATCACTACCTGATCAAGGAGGAAGTGACGCACTATGGTGCAAAGAAAGTCATCCTGAAGAACAAGAAGGATGGAAAGATCGTCGAGCAGGTACTGGGTTAAGGTCCTGTGGATTTGCCTGGCGCTCGCTGCCATCGGGGTGTTGTCGTATGCACTGACGCGCGATATCCGTTATTCGCGGGAATATATGGGCGATCTGCGGAACCGGGTGGTCGGGGCGCGGATCATCGCGGATGGCGGCTCACCTTACTTTTACAAATGGAAGCCGGGGGATCCGTTGCGGTATTACGATCCCCAGGCTTTTGATGTTTACATCCCTTCCATTTCGACGTCAACGCCTTTTCTCCACCGGATGCTGATCCCGCTGGCGGAGCTGCCGTTTGCGACGGCGATGCGGGTATGGGTGGTCGTATTGTATGGATTGTATTTCGCAATGGTCGCGTATGCGTTTGTTTTTGCGCGCGCGCCTAAGGCGCGCGCGTTCGTGTTGGGAGTCGCACTCGTGTTCCTGCTGACGAATGCCTGGGAGTTACACACCAGGTATGGGCAGACCTACCTATTGATCCCCGCCCTGGCCATGTTGGTCTTTTCGCTGCGGCGCTGGCCGGTTTTGGCAGGGCTTGCGGCAGCCGCGCTGATCATGGGGAGACCCAACGCAATCTTGTTCGTGGTTCCATTTTTGTTGATGCGGGATTTTAGATGGACGATGTGGGCGCCGGCGGTTGTTGCGCTTGGTTTGGTAGTATCAATCCCCGGGGAGCGCGGGTTGTGGGCGGATTACCAGCGGATGCTTGGCGAGCAGGTCAAGATCCATCAAAACTTATCACCGCCCACCCGGCCGGCAGTCGTCGATCCGGGTTATCCCCGGTGGGAAGGGCTGGATATGGATTCGGTACGGGCGCGAATCGCACGAGACCCGGTGCGTATTTATTCGGAGAACGGAAATGTGTTTGTGTTGTATGGGAAGATCCTCGGTCGGCCGATGTCGCCGGTTTTGCTGGGCGTGCTGGGGGCGTTGTCGATCGGATTGGTGATCGCGTCGTTGGCGGTTGTGCGGCGGCGGTATGGGGAGCCGGAACCCGCGCAGCTGGCCATCGTGGGCTTTTGCCTGTATATGATCTCCGATCTTTTTTCGCCCATCTACCGGCATGCTTATTATGGGGTACAGTGGATCATGCCGCTGCTGCTGGCGGCGAGTCTTTACCGGGGGCGGCAAGAGGGGAAGGTCGGGCGGCGGGAGGGGCACGGGCGGCAGAACGGGCATGGGCCGCGGAACGCGTGGTATATCGGGCTGCTGACCGCGCTGCTGCTGAATATCGTTCATCTGCCGTTTATAAAAATGGGCAATACGTTGGGCGAATACGGTTTCCTGGTCTGTCTGCTCGCGATTGGGCTGGGTTTTGGCGATCGAAGGGGCCCGAAAACCGCACCGGAAGCGCTTCTCTAATTCGCGGAAAAGCTTATGCACAGGGGGTGGATAAAGAACAACCCCTTTTTTATTCTCCTATGTTATTTTTGAGTTAGTTCTTGATAACGCTGCTGCGGCTCGGGCGGTAGCCGACCATCGGCTGCCGGTTCGACTAAGAGGGGAACCATGTGCAAATCATGGGCTGACGGGCAACTGTAAGTAACTCATTTCTCCGTTACGAGCCAGGATACCTACCGCGACAGTTATTGTTTGGAACCTCCCCGAATGGGGTCCAATCGAATTCCGCACGGAATTTCATCGGAGTGAAAATTATGGTCACCTGACCCGGAGGAGGCAAGTGGGCTTCAGTCCACGCGTCGCCGGGTTGCAATCTGTTGTGATATGAACGGAAACGAGCTTTTATTGAAAGAAAATAAGGATCGGTTTGTCATCCTGCCGATCAACTATCCCCAGGGTATGGGAGATGTACAAAAAGCATGAAGCCAGCTTCTGGACGGCGGAGGAGATCGATTTGGGTGGGGACCTGCAGCACTGGAACAGGCTGAACGACGGCGAGCGGCATTTTATCTAGTCACGTCCTGGCATTTTTTGCCGCCAGCGACGGCATCGTCAACGAGAACCTGGCGGTCAATTTCATGAGCGAGGTGCAGCTCCCGGAAGCCCGTTGCTTTTATGGCTTCCAGATCATGATGGAGAATATCCATTCGGAGACCTATGCGCTGCTGATCGACACCTATATCAAGGACCCGCAGGAAAAGCACCGGCTTTTCCATGCCATCGATACGGTGCCGGCCGTTCGGAAAAAGGCCGAATGGGCGCTCCGATGGATCAGCAACGGCAGTTTTGCCGAACGGCTGGTGGCTTTTGCGGCCGTCGAAGGTATTTTCTTCAGCGGCAGCTTTTGCTCGATCTTCTGGATGAAGAAACGGGGTCTGATGCCCGGGCTGACCTTCAGCAATGAGCTGATCAGCCGCGATGAGGGGCTGCATTGCGAGTTCGCCTGCCTGCTGTACAGCATGCTGGAAAACAAGCTGCCGGCGGAGCAGGTGCGGCAGATCATCAGCGGATGCGGTGACGATCGAGAAGGAATTTATCACCGAAGCGCTGCCGGTCGATCTGATCGGGATGAACGCCCGGCTGATGCAGCAATACATCGAATTTGTCGCGGACCGCTGGTTGTACCGAATTGGGATATCCCAAAGCTGTATCAACGCGGCCAATCCGTTTGATTTCATGGAAATGATCTCGCTGCAGGGCAAGACGAATTTCTTCGAGAAACGGGTCGGCGACTATCAAAAATCAGGAGTAATGGGCGGCAGCGCGACGGCGCAGACATTCAGCCTGGAAGAAGACTTTTAGATCGGAAACTCTTTAAAATCTATATATATGTTCGTTGTCAAAAGGGACAGGAAACGCGAATCCGTAAAATTCGATAAGATCACCGCGCGGATCGAAAAGCTTTGCTATGGGCTCGACAGGCGGTTCGTCAACTCCATCGATGTCGCCAAAAAGGTGATCGAGGGCTTGTATGATGGGGTAACCACGACCGAACTGGACAATCTCGCGGCCGAGACCGCGGCATCGCTGACGGTAAAACATCCGGACTATGCGCTGCTGGCAAGCCGGATTGCGGTAAGCAACCTCCACAAGAACACCATCAAAAGCTTTTCCCGCACGATGCAACTCCTCTATGACGCCCGGGACAGCAAAACCGGCAAGCCGGTCCCGATGCTGGCGGACGACATCTGGGCGATCATCCGGGATAATGCGGAGCTGCTGGATTCGACGATCATCTATGACCGGGACTATGGCTTCGACTACTTCGGCTTCAAAACATTGGAAAAATCCTACCTCCTCAAGGTCAGACGGCAAAGTCGTGGAGCGCCCGCAGCATATGTATATGCGCGTGGCCGTCGGCATTCACGCGGAGGACATCGAGAGCGCGATCAGGACCTATCACCTGATGAGCGAACGCTGGTTTACCCATGCTACCCCTACCCTCTTCAATGCCGGAACGCCAAAGCCGCAGATGAGCAGCTGTTTCTTGCTGACCATGAAGGATGACAGCATCGACGGCATTTACGATACGTTGAAGCAGACAGCCAAGATTTCCCAGTCAGCCGGCGGGATCGGGTTGTCGATCCACAATATCCGCGCAACGGGATCGTATATCGGCGGAACAAACGGCACCAGCAATGGCATCATCCCGATGCTGCGGGTTTTCAACGATACGGCCCGCTATGTGGATCAGGGCGGCGGGAAACGGAAAGGAGCGTTCGCGATCTACCTGGAACCCTGGCATGCAGATGTATTCGAGTTCCTCGACCTGCGCAAGAACCATGGGAAGGATGAAATGCGCGCCCGGGATCTGTTTTATGCCCTGTGGATACCCGATCTGTTTATGCAACGGGTGGAGGCGGGTGGCGACTGGAGCTTGTTCTGTCCGCATGAGGCGCCCGGATTGCCGGAGTGCTGGGGCGAGGAATTCGAGGCGCTGTATACGCAATATGAAGCCCAGGGCCGGGCGCGTCGGGTGGTCAAAGCACAGGACCTGTGGTTTGCGATCCTGGATGCGCAGATCGAGACCGGGACGCCGTATCTGCTGTATAAGGATGCCGCCAATCGCAAAAGCAACCAGCAGAACCTGGGTACGATCAAAAGCTCCAATCTCTGTACGGAGATCATCGAATATACGTCGGCGGATGAGGTCGCGGTTTGTAACCTGGCGTCGCTGGCGTTGCCGCGGTTTGTTGAGGGCGGCCAATTCGACCATCAGAAATTATATGACGTAACCTATGAAGTGACAAAGAACCTGAACAAGATCATCGATCATAATTTTTATCCGGTGGAAGAGGCGCGCAACTCCAATCTCCGGCACCGGCCGATCGGGCTCGGCGTACAGGGGCTGGCGGATGCGTTCATCTTGTTGCGACTGCCGTTTGAAAGTGACGGGTGCGCGAAAGCTGAACAAGGAGATATTCGAGACGATCTATTTTGCGGCGATGACGGCGTCCAAGGATTTGGCAAAGGCGGCTTCCACCGGCGAGGCGAAGTGGGATGGCGCGTATTCGAGTTTTGCCGGGTCGCCGGCGTCGAAAGGTGAGTTCCAGTTCGACCTTTGGGGGGTGGAACCTTCGCTACGCTGGGACTGGTACCGGCTGAAGGATGAGGTCATCCGATACGGGGTCCGCAATTCGCTGCTGGTGGCGCCGATGCCGACGGCGTCGACCTCGCAGATATTGGGCAACAATGAATGTTTTGAGCCCTATACGTCGAATATTTATGTGCGGCGGGTATTGAGCGGAGAATTCGTGGTCGTCAACAAACATTTACTGAAGGACCTGGTGGAACTGGGATTGTGGAATGACGGCATGAAGAACAAGATCATTTTCCATAACGGGTCGATCCAGGCCATCGACGAGATCCCGTCAGCCCGATCAAAGAGATCTACAAAACGGTCTGGGAGATCAAGCAGCGGACGATCATCGATATGGCGGCGGATCGCGGAGCGTATATCTGTCAGTCGCAGTCGCTGAACCTTTTCGTGGATACGCCCTCCGCAAGCAAGCTGACGTCGATGCACTTCTATGGCTGGAAGAAGGGGCTCAAAACAGGGATGTACTATCTGCGGACCCAGGCCGCCACGCAGGCCGTACAGTTCACGGTGGAGAAGCAGGGCGGTCAATATGATCGAGCCGCTGCTTAACCCGGCCGCGTTGCAGATCGCAGGGACGGGTGAAGGGGAGGATCTGATCGGCGCGACCTGTACCATGCAGGACGGGTGTGTGACGTGTAGCGCGTAAAAGCGGACAAGCCAGCAGGCAGGATCGATAATAAGTAATTGACGGATAATTTTTTAGACGTTTGGCACTCCCTTGGAGGCGGTTACGCATGCTAAGAAATTACTTCAAAACCGCCTGGCGCAGCCTGTTAAAGAACAGGCTGTCTGCTTTTATCAATATCGGCGGCCTCGCTGTGGGCATGGCCGTAGCGATGCTGATCGGCTGCTGGATCTACAATGAATGGTCCTATGACCGCCAATTCCCAAATCATGATCGGATCGCGCGGGTCTGGCAGTTGTGGGGCCAAGGGAAGGGGGGTCAGTGGATGCTTCCTGCCCCGGTGGCGGATGAATTACGAACCAAATTTGGCAGCGACTTTAAACGGGTAGTGGAGTCGTCGAGGACGTTGGAGCATGTTTTCGCAGTCGCCGATAAGAAGTTAGTCAAATCCGGAAATTTTATCGAGCCGGCGGGGTTGGATTTTTTTAGCGTGCCGATGCTACAGGGTGATCACGGGGGGCTAAAAACGCCGAACTCGATCTTGTTGTCGGCTTCGATGGCCAAGACTTTTTTTGGTGACGAAAATCCGGTTGGGAAGGTATTGAGCATGGATGATACGGTAGCGCTACGGGTGACGGGCGTTTATGCCGATTTCCCCTATAACAGCGAATTTCGCGCCGTGCATTTTCTGGCGCCGTGGGATCTGTATGCCCGCAACGATCCCGAGACGCGGTATAACGGGAAGAGTTGGGGGGACAACAATTGGCAGACGTTTGTACAGCTGGCGGATCATTCGGAATTCGCGCCCGTCTCCGCCAAGATCAGCCCCCTGAAGGCGGAGCATGATCCGATGTTGGATGCCGCGGGGAAGAATATTAATCCGACCACCTTGTTTCTCGACCCGATGAGCCGGTGGCATTTGTATTCCGATTTCGGAAGCGGGGCCACCACGGGAAGGATCAAGTATGTCCGGCTGTTCGGCCTGATTGGCGTGCTGGTACTTTTGCTGGCCTGTATCAATTTTATGAACCTGAGCACGGCGCGGTCGGAAAAGCGGGCAAAGGAAGTGGGAATAAGGAAAGTCGTCGGGTCGCTGCGCAGTCAGCTGATCGGACAGTTCTATTGTGAATCGGTATTGGTTGCGCTGCTTGCGTTGATCATTGCGCTGGGTCTCGTAGAATCGGCGCTCCCATTTTTTAACCAGCTCGCGGAAGCCAATGTCAGCATACCCTGGTCGAATCCGTTGTGGTGGGCGGCCTGTCTCGGGTTTACGCTATTCACCGGCCTGATATCGGGGAGCTATCCGGCGCTTTATCTCTCTTCGTTCCAGCCCGTGCGCGTGTTGAAAGGCTTGTGGCGGGCCGGGCGGCTCGCTTCGATGCCGCGGAAGGTGCTGGTCGTGCTGCAATTTACGGTCAGCATCGCCATGATCGTCGGAACGATCATCGTTTTCCGCCAGGTGGAGTATGCGCGGAGCAGGCCCGTTGGTTACGATCAGGGCGGGTTGATCATGATGCATCAGCATACGCGGGACATCGATGCGCATTTTGAGGCGTTTCGAAACACGTTAAAGGGAACAGGGGTAGTATCGGAAGTGGCGGAGTCGGTGGCGCCGGTAACGAAGTCATGGCCGTTCAATGGTGGGCTGAAATGGACCGGTCATACCCAATGGAACGGGGAGGAGGACTTCTCGATGAAGGGGGTGACGACGGGCTATGCGAAGACAGTGGGGCTGCAGTTTGTGGAAGGGCGGGATTTTCGAGAGACGGACACCTTCAACATGATCCTGAATGAGGCGGCGGTGAGGAATATGAAAATAAAAGACCCGATCGCCAAGACGGTTACCTGGCAGAAGACCAATTTCACGGTGGTCGGCGTGGTGAAAGACGTCGTCATGGAATCGCCCTATGAAACACCATTCCCGGCGCGATCCCGATCGCGTGGGTGGTATTGCGGGGCTGGTTGCAACAATTTGCCTACCGCGCGGCGATCTCCTGGTCGATCTTTGCCGTTGCGGCGGCCGGCGCGCTGGTGATTACGGTGGTGACGGTGAGTTGGCAGGCGGTACGGGCGGCGCGGATGAATCCGGTAAAATCTTTACGAAGCGAATAATTAAATTATGTTTTCAATGAAAAATATTGCTGCCGCGTTTGCCTTTCTGATGACCGTCGCAGGGGGATTGAGGGCACAAAACGCAAAACCGGAATTCCTGAAGGGCCCGACAACCTGGGAATTCGAACGATTTGCCTTACCACCCGGCTTTAGCCAAAACTTTCCGTACAAGGGAGTGGAGGAATTGCGCTTCTCGCCCGGCATGTTCAAAAAAGACTCGGTGAGCTATTTTAGTTATGCCTTTGTCGCCCGGCTGGATAATACGCTAAACGCGGAGGTCAACGTGATCAGCGGTCCCAGAGCGCAAACGACCTATCTTGTATACATTGTCCAAGAAGGATATCTCTAAGATTACCGTCACTTCAACTGCAGGTCCGCGATGATGCGGTCGATGCGGATGGTCAGTTCGGCGTTGACGCGATCATAATCTGCCAGGGAGGAGAGTTGCGTATGAACGCTGAAGTAAAATTTGATCTTGGGTTCTGTACCGGAGGGGCGGGCGGAGATCTTGGAGCCGTCTTGCGAGGATGAACTGAAGGACATTGGATTTGGGCAGGTCGATTTCCCAGGTTTCTCCGGTGCTTAGGTTCCTGCCGGTATGCGTATCGTAATCGAGAAGCTGGATGACCGGCGAGCCGTTGATGGCAGCGGGGGGATGACTGCGATAGGCGGCCATCATATCGGCGATCTCTTTTTGACCGTTGATCCCCTTTCTCGTAAGGGAAATGAGGTTTTCCTTATAGAAACCGTATTCGACATACAGATCGAGCAGTTTCTCGTATAATGTTCTACCCTGGTCCTTTTCATACGCGGCCATTTCGCAGAGGATAGCGACCGCGCTAACGGCGTCCTTATCGCGGATCTGGCTGCCGATCATCAGGCCATAGCTTTCTTCGCCGCCGATGACATAGTTCTCGTGCCACTCTTTTTCCTTGATGAGTTCAGCAATGTATTTGAACCCGGTGAGGGTATTGTAGCAGGTAACGCCGTTGCGACGGGCAATCTCGTCAATGAGTTCGGTGGTGACAATGGTTTTGACGACCATGTCGTTTGCCTCAGCGATCCCTTTCGCCTTGCGCGCCTCGATCATATAATTGAAGGCAAGAACGGCGGTCTGATTGCCGTTCAGCAGGATCCACTGTCCTTTCCGGTCTTTCACGCCGATGCCTACCCGATCCGCATCCGGGTCGGTGCCGAGGAGGATATCAGCGTCGATCAGCTGGGCTTTGCGCAAGCCGATGCTCATGGCTTCGCTTTCTTCCGGGTTGGGGAAGATCACGGTCGGGAAATTGCCATCGGGGGTCGCCTGTTCGTCGACGACGTGGACATTCGTAAATCCGAACCGCTGGAGCACTTCCGGCACCAGTTTGATGCCGCTGCCATGAATGGAGGTATAAACAATTCGTAGATTATGCTGGCGTTCAATCGCTTCCGGATAAACGGACAAGCCGCGGACCATGCCGATATAGGCTTCGTCTATATCTTTGCCGATCATGGTGATATTGGATTCTCCGCCGCCCCATCGGACGGCATCGATGCCGGCGATCTTTTCAACCTCCGCGATAACATTTTTGTCGTGTGGCGGGACGAGCTGGCCGCCATCGTCCCAATAGGCCTTGTAGCCGTTGTATTCCTTGGGGTTGTGCGAAGCGGTACAGACGACACCGCCCTGGCAGCGGAGATGGCGGATCGCGAAGCTCAGTTCGGGGGTCGGGCGGAGCGACTGGAAGAGAAATACTTTTATTCCATTGGCGGCGAATACGTTAGCGGTAGTTTCTGCGAAGAAGCGGCTGTTATTGCGGCTGTCGTGGGCGATGGCAACGCGGATCTCGATGCGCGGAAAGGATCGTTTGAGGTAGTTGGCGAAGCCCTGGGTCGCCGTACCGATGGTATATTTATTTATCCGGTTGGTACCCACTCCCATGATGCCGCGAAGGCCGCCGGTTCCAAATTCAAGGTTACGATAAAAACTCTCCATCAATTCGTTGGGGTTGTCCTGCTGCAGGCGGCTGATCTCATCCTTGGTGGCCTGATCATAATTCCCGTTCAACCATATGGTTAGCTTATCCTGAATCACAGCATCCATTTGCGCGAAGTATGTTTAGTGCGCCAAGTTCGGTAAGATTGGGAATATTAGCAAATCTCGTAATAAACAAATCTACTCATAAAGTTGCCGGAGCCTCTTTCTTTGGTGGATGAAATAGCCTATATTTGTTTCACTGCATGGTGGAAATCTGGCTGACAATCCTGCCTTCGAAAACCGGGTGAGCCCGGTTTGAAACGCTAACTTACCCTTCACAATATCCGGTGAATTTTTTGCGGTGATAATTCCATATCTGTTGAATTTTTTGTGTTGATAATTTATTACCGATGATGTACCTGCTATTACGGGACAATAAGCAAAGCGGTCCCTATTCCGTTGATGACTTGAAGGCAAAAGGTCTGAAGGCCTATGACCTGGTGTGGGTCGAAGGACGGAGCGCGGCCTGGCGATATCCGTCCGAAATCGATGAATTGAGTTCTTTTGCGCCGGCGGTCGAAGAGCAGCCGTTCGATCGGTTTTTCAAAAAGCCGGCGGCCGCGGCCCAGGCTTCTGCCCTGCAAACCGTGGCGCAGCCGGAAGGTAAAACGGCGGTTACGGTTTCGCAGCCGGCAACTTCTTCCAATCCTGCAACCAGACGGACGATATATGTGACGATGCCCGGCGGTATGGCCGCGCGGGAAGCCATGCGCGAGACTTCGCCCGTAAGGGAAATTGTGCGCGAGATTCGCTTCCGCTTCGCGAACCGGTTATGCCGGCCCGTGAGATCAGTCCGGTCCGTGAGATCAGTCCGGTCCGTGAGATCACTCCGCTTCGCGAGCCGGCGTCGCCGCGGGAAAGGGTTTCGTACCACCGGGAACCGGCGACGGAGACCCTGCCTCCGCTGTCCCATCGCAAACCGGCGAAAGTTTGGGTTCCGGCCGTGATGATCGGCGGCGCTGTATTGGCATTGCTGGCCGCGGGTATCTTCATCGGCGTGTCGATTCAGAAGGATCGTTCCGCCGGGTCACTCAAATTAGCTTCGAAAGAGCAGCCGGTGGTTCGAACGGTTGTACAACAATTGCCGGTACCGTCGCCGGCTTCTACCACAACGACTGTGGCGGATGTGACGGCTAAAGAACCTGTCACGTCGCCGATCACGCCGGCCAATAATAACGGGACACCGGCTGACCGCCCGGCGGTCAAGCCGCGGGTGACGACGCCGAAACAAAAAACGGAACTCGCCAAAACGCCCGCCGGCATTCCGGTCGTCTCGAAAGACTCGACTGCCGCTTTGCCGGCAGATTCCCATCGGGAAGCCGTGCATCGGACAGACGCCCTGCAATCAACGACGATCGATAATCGCGAAAGCCTGCGGTTGACGCTGGCCAACCAGGTCTCGGTGGGCGCCAACAAATATGGTGTCGGTACGTTTGGCGGCATCCGTAACCTGCAAGTCACGGTGACCAATCGGTCCTCCTATGCCCTGGACCTGGTCGTAGTTGCCGTATCCTATATTCAGGCGAATAAGAAAACCTATAAAACTGAAAATCTTTATTTTCGTGGGATCGCACCCGGATCGGCATTGATGCTGGAAGCCCCCAAAACTTCCCGGGGCATCAGCGTCGAATACAAGATCACCTCCATCAACTCAAAAGAGCTGGGCTCATCGCAGCCCGGGACCTAAAAGATTCATGGTAGATAATTCATGCAGATGATTCATTAACAGTGAATTTACTTCAATCGACGGCATTTGGCATGGTCCTTGTCGAAGGGTAGCCGGAAAAAAAACGCTCTGTTACCAGTCAACTTCTACCTGTAACCTGTCGTATTGTTTAATGAATCTCCTTTTACTGACCTTCTGGTGGGTAGTTATTAGCCTTTACGATAAACCAAAAAGGTACCGGTATGAGAAATGCAGTCGTCCAATTCGTTTTAGTGATCGTCGGTATCTCGAGCATTCATGCGGCGAGACTTCTCGCAACGTCTTCGTTTCGATTACGGATCGACCCATCCGTTTCGGCGGATAAGGTCCTGGCTATACAGGGACGGGATACGCTGGAGATGACGAGATTGAATGGCGCTTATTCTGTCCGGTGGATCAATCCCGGCCGCTGGCAGGTACTGGTAAAGGCGTCATCCCCGTATAAGGATTGGCGGTATGATCTGCCATGTCGAGTCCGGGTGGAACCCTTGATTTGGGCGAAATCCACCTGTTGCGCGAGTAATCCCAAAATGGGGTCAATTTTACACAATAAAAGTCAGCGGAGCATACGGTTTGAAAAGCACGGTTTCGGCAGCGGCCTCATTTGAGCCGAACCATTTCTCCAACAAGGTGCTGTAGATACAACGAAAATCATATTGCATGGCGAGGTTATCATTCACGGTCAGTTTGTCCGGCCAGGTTGGGTTATGGCCGATGATGCCCGCCTGTACTTTCCCGCCAAAAATAAACACCGGCGCAGCCGCCCCATGGTCCGTCCCGCCACTGGCATTGGACTGGATCCGGCGGCCGAACTCCGAGAAGGTCATGCCGATGACGCGGTCTTCGATCTGCAAGTCCGCCAAGGTCATCCTGGAAAGCATTGATGGCTTCTGAGAGCCGGGCCAGCAGTTTGGCATGACTGCCGGTGGTGGTATCGGTGGCATCGGTTTGTTTGGCATGGGTGTCGAAACCGCCCATGCTGACCAGATAGAAGCGGGTCTTTAATCCCCCGGCGATCAGCCGGGCGACGATCTTCAATTGGTCGGCGAGCGGGTTCTTCCCGGCGGCGGGATAACAATCCGACTGGCGGGTCGATCTTTCTGCGCCGCCTTTCTGATGACACCCGCATATTGATCGGTCTTGACCGCTATTTCCCGGATATAGGCCAGCTGGTCGCCCGCGCGGGTCGGCGGCGCGGGTGCGCTGCGATCGTTAAGCAAATCATAGAAGCTATTGGGATTGCTGATGGCCATGCCCATGGTCAGCGCCGGGCCCTGCAACGCCGGTGAAACGAGCGAGCCGACCTGGATCGCCAGTGGGTCGGGCATATCGGGATTCGGATAATTGTGCGGGAATTGCGGATATTGTTCGTCCAGATAACGGCCGGCCCAGCCCGTGGGCAGGATCTGGCCCGCGATCCGCGCCGGTGAGCCAGATATCGGTCGCGCGGAAATGGGAGAAATTTGGTTGGGGATAGCTGACGCCCTGGACGATCGTGAGCTTACCGGCATGCGTAGAGCTGCTGTAGTTCGGGCATGGCGGGATGAAGACCGGTCTTGTCGGTGCCCTCGAGCCTTCAAAACTTTGTCCTGCGGGATGGCGATATTCGTGCGCGCCTTATAATAGGCATCGTAATGTTCGAGCGGGATGACGGTATTGAGCCCGTCATTGCCGCCGTTCAGCTGGATCAGGACGACGACGCGGCCCTCCGCCCCTCCGCGTGCTGGCTGCCCGGAGAAATGGCGAACTGGCCCACGCGCGGAAGCGACATCCCGTGCACGAGGGAAGGGAGTAGGACGGGAACGGTGTTTCTGAAAAAATCCCTGCGTTTCATGTTGTTATCCTTTACATCAGCTGATATTCCGGCAGATCCATCAGATGCCGGTATAAGGCCTTTAATTTACCCGTGACGGTGTTGCGGGTCGTCTTATCGTCCGGCTTATCCCGGTAAGCGATCCAGGCGTTGGTCCAATAATGATCGGAGGCCATGCCGGTCAGGCCGGACAGCAGAATATTGGTTTTGATGAATTGCATGTTCTTCCGGCGGCAGGTCGACCGCTGTAGAGGGCCTGGACGGAAGCGGCGATAAGTTGGTCGGGGTCATCCGCACCGGGCAGGGCTTCGGCGAAAGCAACGGGGTCGATGACGACCTTTTTGTCCTTGCGGCCCAGACCGCCGCCGAGCATCCGGTCGGTGAACTGGTTGCGTTTTGGGAGGGTATCGGAGCTGATCCAGAGTTTGTCGTATTCGGGCTGCTGGTAGTAGGCCTGCCAGCCGGCGACGTTGGGTGGGTCGCCGATGTTTTGTTGCAATCCGGCGGCCTGGTTTCTCACTTGTTCCCAGAAACCATACAAGATCGACGTAATCCGTTGGCGTCGGGAAAACGGACATTGAATTCCCGGCAGAGGCCAACAGTAAAGTCGACGGGGCTTTTGATCATGCGCCGTAATTGGCGGGATCGAAAAAATGCCGGCTGGTGAGCAGCGCTTCGAGCACGGGTTTGATCTCGTAGTCCTTTGTGCCGGAAGAGGGCGGCCAGGGGCGTTATGACATGCTGCTCCGTGTCGTGCATCGATCTGGTGATAGACAAAGAAGCGATAGAGTTTGCGGCAGATAAACCGCGAGACTTCTTCGCGGCGAGAAGATCATGTCCAGCAGCTGGTCCAGTTCGGCGGTGGCGCCGGCGCCTTTGATGCCGTGGATGACGGTGTTGCCGTAGAAGGCGGAAAACTGTTTGTCGGTTTCATCATGCCGGTTGTGGTCGAACGAAGAGCTATAAATTCTTATAGTTGACGGTATAGCCGGTGAGCACGCGGGCGGCGGCTTTGACATCGTCTTCGGTATACTGCGAGTTCGGGGCCTTTGCCGACGGTGAACAATTCCTGGAGCTCGCGGCCGTAGTTTTCGTCGGGGGCTTTTTTCGTGTTGGCATATCCGTTAAGATAGCGGAGCATGGCAGGTTCGGTCGTAATGGCGCGCGTCGAGCTCCCTGAAATTGCCGAGGGCGTGCTGGCGAAGGAGGGCGTTGTAGCTATAGCAGAAGAATGCGTTGTCGACACTGTTCGTTTCGGTGACGAAGTGGTTGTGCCAGAAGAGGACCATCTTCTCCCGCAGGCTGCGGTCCTGGTTCAGCATCCGGCCCAGCCACCAGGATTTGAAGGAGTTTCGGCGGCGGTAGTTGTTCATGCCGTCATATTTGGTCGAAACGGTCCAGTCGGCGCCGGCAGCAATCTCGGGGTCGGTGTATTTATCGTCGTTGTAATTATTGATGGGGGGCGTGGGGAGGGCGGATTCGGCGCGGACGAGTTCGCGGACGGCTTTTCGGGGGAGTGTTTTAGAAAATAGGCCACATCGGTGCGGGTGGCGCCAAACATCGTACGCCGGAGCAGGTGCGCGACCTGCGTCTCCGTCCATGGCCCTTTGTAGCGGCGGATACCGGATGTTACTGTAAGGGAATTAGCCATACCTCTATCATGAGACAGAATTGTGCCGGAAAAGTTTAATTCCTATCGTATCTTGGCGGGTTATGGCAAAAATACTTCTGTTTGGTGCGGGCAAGTCGGCTACAAGCCTGATCCGGTACCTGATAGCTGTTGCCGGTCCGCGCGGATGGCGGGTTGTCGTGGCGGAAAATAATCTTCCGTTGGCGATGTCAAAGATCGGGTCAGCTTCCTGTGCGGAGGCGGTGCTGGCCGATGTGGGGGATGAGGCGGAAAGGGACCGGCTCGTCGCGGAGGCGGATGTCGTTATTTCGCTGCTGCCGCCTTCGCTGCATTGCCTGGTCGCCCGCTCCTGTCTGCGGCACCGGCGGCATTTGCTGACGGCCTCCTATGTGGATGATGCGATTCGGGGGCTGGCACGGGAGGTATCGGACCGGGCTTGCTTTTCCTTTGCGAGATGGGGCTCGATCCGGGAATCGATCATATGAGCGCGCTTCACTTTATTGAGGAAGTGCGGAAGGAGGCTGACCGGATCGTCGAGTTTTACAGCCATACCGGCGGTTTGGTGGCGCCGGAGAGCGACGACAATCCCTGGCATTATAAGATCAGCTGGAATCCGCGAAACGTGGTTCGGGCCGGCGCCGCGGGGGCGCGATATCGGGAAGGGGGCCGGGAGGTAAACCTTGGTTATGCGTCAGTATTCGAGCAGCCGGGATTTGTCGACGTGGCCGGGACGGGAAGGCTGGCCTGGTATGCCAATCGGGACTCGCTGCCGTATATACAATTGTATGGGTTGGAGGAGGCCGAAACGTTTGTTCGAACGACGCTCCGATATCCGGGATTTTGTCAGGCCTGGTCGCCGATCGTCCGGGCGGGGTTGACGGATGATGAAGCTCCGCTTGGGGCGACCGGTGCCGCTTTGCCGGCAGCGGGCCTAACCGTCGCGGAATGGGCCGCTCCGCTCCTACCCGATGTGCATGCGGATAATCGCGCATTATACGCCTATCTTGGATTGTTTGATTCATCGCCCCTGCCGGCCAATGCACGGACTGCCGCGGATGTGCTGCAGTATCTGCTGGAGACCCGGCTGGCGATGCGGCCGGAGGATAAGGATATGATCGTCATGCAGCATGAGATCGGGTTTGTGCGCGGGGGGAAGCGGCTGCGGCGCACCAGCACGCTGGTGGTGAAGGGCGAAGATGCCTTGCATACGGCGATGGCGCGGACGGTGGGACTGCCATTGGGGATTGCAGCCAAGCTTTTGCTGGAGGGAAAGGTTGCGCTGCGCGGCGTGCAGGTTCCCGTGGTCCCTGAGTTGTACGAACCGGTATTGCGCGAATTGGAAGAAGAAGGAATCCGGTTTAGTTAACCTCTACGTTGAGGGTGTTAATGACCTGGTAGTTGATATCCCGGAAAAAGATCCGATACTTTCCCTTTCTCAAATAGAGCGGGTAGCTGCCTGCGCCATTGGTAATATAGGTCTGGTCTGCCGGAATAAGCTGCCAGGGGGCATTATCATTCGCGGTGATTTCATTCAGATAATAGGCCTGGGTCAGGAAAACGGCTTCGACGGGCGGGTTCACGGTAAAGGGCTGGCGCAAGCCGTCGAGGCTCAGCCAGGTCGGCCGGCCGTCTTTGTATTGCGTCGGAGGATGGATGACGCAGAGGTCATAGAGGTCTTTGTCGGTCACGTTGACCGGGTTGCCGTTTACCAGGGCGATCGAAGGTTCGGTCAGCGGATATTTCGCCAGATAAGCCTGGTAGATGATCCGGCCATAGGCGAAATTGCTTTCTTCCGTCATGTCGGTCTGGTCGATGGTCAGCGGGTCGATCCCGGAAATGTTCTTAAAGGCCAGGGCCATGGGAATAAAGCCGTCGGGTCCCGGCTTCTTACTGATATGTGTAAACGAAGCGTGCACGAGGATTTTTGCAGAGGTATCGTTTTTCAGAATGGCGTAGATATTCGCGGCCTGGATCGAATCGCGTTGGCTGGCGGTGTGGACGCCGGCGGCGGTGTCTTCGTACGGGACGAGAGTAAAGCCGAGGGAGATGGCGCTACGGATAAGTTCGGCGGCAACGGGCTCGCAGGCGTAATAGCCGGTGTGAATATTGACGTGCGAAAGGCTTGAATCGTGAAAATTATTCAGCATTTCCATCGCGAGGTAGCGGAACCCCTGCCGGTGGAGGTCGGCAAGCAATGAAAGGGTAAATGCCCGGTGGAGGGGTTTGGCAAACGCCTCATTGATCATGATCACGCGGCGGGTCTTTGCTTCCAGGTGGATATAGCGCCGGGCGTTGACATGCTCGATGTTCTTCAGGTTGGATGCGGTCTTGTAGATCTTGTGCGCGGTTGCATCGTCGATCGTATCATAACTTTTGACGAGGTATTGAAGGG
Organism: uncultured Chitinophagaceae bacterium; assembly: GCA_963846405.1. Classification (GTDB taxonomy): domain Bacteria; phylum Bacteroidota; class Bacteroidia; order Chitinophagales; family Chitinophagaceae; genus Puia. The sequence continues at coordinate 837,486 of CAWJVU010000007.1, forward strand.
CCTCTTCATAGTCGCCGGCAAAGGCGAAGTACTGGCTCATCTCGTCGTAGTAGCCCTCTGTCGGAATAGATCTGGCGGAACTTCTTTTCGTCGCGAAGCCCGTGATAGAGGGGGAAAAGGTAGTGCACATTCCCTTTTGGGGTGAGGGTGAGGATGCCGAGGCGGGGGCTATAGCCGAAGGGAGCGGTTGCAGGTCGCAGTAATTTTCAAGCCGTTGGACGGCGGGGAAAAGTTCTTGGGAGTGCGCGGAGGTCGCGGCCAGAAGGCTGGCCGTAACCAAAAGACAAATTGGCTTGAAAATGCGCATCGGGTGCAATAATAGGATATGGATTGTTAGGAAAAGTATAAAATGGCGGCCGGACGCCGGGTCAGGGCATGGGATGTGTCAGTTGTATCTTCAGCCTGCCCAACTGGATCCAGTAAATGATCCAGCAGATCGTCTGAGCAAGCGCCACCCCACCCTGGATGGCTTGAGTAGTTGAGGTTAATTCGGTAAAAAGGAACGAGAGATTGATGACTTCCAGCGAACAAAACGTAATGCCCATAACAAGCGTCGGGCGTTTACCGATCGCGGCGGTTGCTGCATTCGTCAAGCCGAGGATCGAGTCATCCTGAAAGGTCACTCGTTCTCTGACCGCTGAACCGGTAATCCGGCTTACAACGATGAATTGCCAGACCTGACCAAATACCGGGATGAATTGCAGCCAGACCAGTCCGGGGTTCATCAGCCGGTTCTGCGGCCGAATCGCCTTTAAGGTGTTTTGTTGGGTCAGAATAAAGAGAATGGCCGGGATGATAAACAATAAGATTACAAACAGGTTGAGGAAGATCGAGGAGTTTTGACCGTTGGCAGGCTGCATTTTAGTATTGGTTTGAGTTGGATATGAAGCGTTATTTGAATGATTCCAGTTTTTCTTTTAAAAGGAGAATCCCCTCCGATGCGGGCAGCTCGATCGCGGTGAGGTTGTCTACGCGGGCGGTATAGGGAATTTTCTTGTCGACGATGAAAGTAGGGGTCCCGTGACGCGTGAAGTCGACGAGGCCTGCGGCCGGGTAGACAACAAGGGAGGTGCCGACCACGACAAAAATATCGGCGGCGCGTACGAGGGGGACGGCTTGCCCGATCATCGGCACCGGCTCTTCGAACCAGACGATATGGGGGCGCAGCTGGGCGCCGTCTTCGGCCTGCTGGCCGAGAAGGATGTCCTCCCGGATATCATAGACAAGGGTCTCGTTGTGCTCGCTGCGCATCTTGAAGATCTCGCCATGGAGGTGGAGGACGTGGCTGCTGCCGGCGCGCTCGTGCAGGTCGTCGATGTTCTGGGTGATGATCTGGACGTCGAAATGCTGCTCGAGTTCGGCAAGGCCAAGATGGGCGGCGTTGGGTTCGGCGTTGGCGACGTCCCGGCGCCGCATGTTGTAGAAGTCGAGAACGAGCGAAGGGTTCTTTCGCCAGCCGCGGGGGGTAGCGACTTCAGTGACCTCATACCCTTCCCAAAGGCCGTCGGAGTCGCGGAAGGTCCGCAGGCCGCTCTCGGCGCTGATTCCGGCGCCGGTGAGGACGACGATCTTTTTCTTTTTGGATTCGGGCTGCATACCGATGCAAAATAAAAAAAACTCCCCGGATCAAAGGGAGTTTTACGGTACGGGGTGTCGACCGGTTATGCCGGCTTCCTGGTGGTCCGGGCGGTACGGGATGTCCGGGCGGTTCGGGACTGATAACGGCGCCAGGCAGCGAGACCGAGTGCTGCGGCGAGCCAGAGGGGCCAGACGGTCATAAGCCCGAGGAGCAGGCTACTGAGCGCCTCCCAACCGGCTAGAAAGGCCAGTTTGATCTTGTGGAGGAAGCCGGGCTCCGTTGTCGGGGTTTCGATCGCATTGGGGTTAAGGATCTGGAAAAATTTGAGATTGACCGTGCTGAAGGCTGCGGCGTGGCTGAGAAAATTGATCCGGCCGGATGCCGCGTCCATCTCTTCCTGGAGGCCGTCGATTTCCTGTTGCATGCTCAGGATATCTTTCATGTTGTGGGCCTGGCGGAGGAGGTCGAGGTAGCGTTCGCGAACCTCTTTCTTCGTCTCCAGCCGCGACTTCGTATCGACAACTTCCATGCTGACGTCCTGGGAGGTAACCTTTTTATCCGTAAGCTGGTCGCTGTCGGCAGGTAGCTGCTGAACGAATTCGTCGAAGCGGTCGACGGGAATTTTGACGGAGACGGTATTGTCGATCCGCAACGCAGACTGTGTTTGCTCCTCCTGCGCGATATAGCCGACGTTGTCGCGGACAAGGCGGTGAAGGCGATCCGCAAACCGGGCGAAAGACTTTGTCTCGATGGTGAGGTCGGCGGTCTTGACGATCTTGCGGTCCCAGTCGGGGTTGGCGGGGGGTTGGGAGGCAGTTCCGACCCGGGGCTGTTGAGGAGCTTCGCCGGAGGGAGCTTTGAAGAGGTCCAGATGATCAGATGACGCTACTGCTGAATCGGCGGCGGCAGGATTGGCGACAACCGGGGCGCGGGCGTTGTCGCTGGAACTAGGCTGGTTACAGGAAAAGAATAGCAGGAGCAGCAATGCTGCAAGCATCGGAGTGCGCATGGGAAATGTTTTTAGTGATTTAGCAATGATGGGATGCTCATTGATTCCCGCGAGCACAAAAAAGGTTCCCAATAAAACGTTAAACCGCGTGATCCGGGGATGTAAAAGTTCAATGTGGGTTCAGTTAATCGGAAGGCAAGTATGGGAAGAAGGGAATTCGGAAGGTGAGTTGCGAGGAAGGGAATTCGGAAGGCGAGTTGCGAGAAAGGGAATTCGGAAGGCAAGTATGCGGGGAAGCGAATCAAGAGTTCTCAAATTGAGAACTTCTGGCTGCGATGTTGGTCATATTTAAAAAAATTGGTTTCAGAAAATGCTAATTATAAACGCTAAACAGATATTTTATTTATTAATCAAACTTGATTTAACGTCTCAAGTTCTCAATTTGAGAACTTTCGAGAACTGATTTAGCGACTTCGCTCACCGCTCCCCCGACATTTCCAGCACGATCTTCCATTCCTTGTCGGTGACCGGTTGCACGGAAAGGCGGCCGATCCGGACGAGGGCCATGTCCGCGAGGCGTTTGTCCCCCTTGATCGTTTCCAGGCTAACGGGGTTCTTTAACCGCCGTACGGGGGAAATATCCACGGCGACCCAACGGTCGTCATCTGTCGTAGGATCGGGATAGGCCTCTTTTGATACGTTGGCGATGCCGACGATATCGGTGCCCTCATTGCTATGATAATAAAATACCTCATCTCCCTTTTTCATTCCCCGCAGATGGAGACGGGCGGCATAGTTGCGTACGCCGCTCCAGACGGTTGATTTGTCCTTGATCAGTTGGTCGAAGCTGTAGACAGAAGGTTCCGATTTGACAAGCCAGTGTGCCATACAAAATGTTTTTTTGCGTTCAATGCAATCCGACACCGGACGATCTCCCGTATGTATTCGGGTTGGTTACAGGTAACAACCGCAATTAAGTAAATATTCATTCGAGAAAAAAACAAAAATAAAGGCCGCAATCTCGAAATAGGGGCCGTAACACACTGACAACCAACGCAAAGCCATTTTATAAAAAAAGTGGCTTTTTTAAAATCTAAAAGCTCCCCAATTACGTAGGTGTCTTTAAGGCCTGGTTTTAACCCTATTTAACGCTTGCGACAGGTTGTTTTAAGGGTCAAGACCATCCAATAACGGAGGTTATGTGGGTGGTCTTATTTTTTTCAGCGTTGGACTGCCAGCGAGTACATCCGCGATGTGCATCGCGCGGATGGAATATCCTTTCTGGCGGATATATCCGTCCAGGTGCATGAGGCAGGAAAGGTCGGTGGAAATGATATAGTCGGCCCCGGTCTGGAGGGCATTGTTGACCTTCTGGTCGGCCATGGCCACGGAAATGGATTCGAACTTAACGGCAAAACTGCCGCCGAACCCGCAGCAAACTTCGGTGTCGTTCATCTCCAGTCAGTTCCAGCCCTCTTACCCTCGACAGCAGTTTCCGCGGCTCTTCCCGGATCCGGCATTCGCGCAGGGCGGCACAGGAATCGTGGTAGGTGGCTTTGCCATACAGGCTGGCGCCGACGTCTTCGACACCCAGGACGTTGACAAGAAAGGAGGAGAATTCGAAAATGCGTTTCTGGATGTCGCGGACGTCGTTATGCAGCGAAGAGTTATCGAAGAGGGTTGCATAGTAGTTCCGCACAAACCCGACACAACTGGCGGAGGGCGCGACAATATAGTCGGCGCCGGAAAAATCTTTCAGGAATTTCGTGCAGACGTCGCGGGCTTCATCCCGGAACCCGGCGTTAAAAGCCGGCTGGCCACAGCAGGTCTGATCGGTGTTGTATTTCACTTCCACTCCCGCTTTCTCCAGCACCTTGACCATATTGAAAGCGGTCTGCGGGTAGAGCTGGTCCACAAAGCATGGTATGAAGAGCTGGATCGTCACTAGAAAGTTCTTTTGGAGGGATATCATTTTCAGCGCCGTGATGGCCGCTTCTTTCCCTTTATGGCCATGACGGCCGCCGATCCGGTCCTCGGCCTGCTGCTGGTTGTCCACGGTCAGCACGCCGAAAATGGTGGGAATCGGCAGGGTCATATTGAGCTGCAGTACACCGTCGGTCACTGCCCGGCAAACATACTCGAAATGGGGGGTATCGCCGCGGAGGACGCAGCCCAGCGCAATAAAGGCCCGGGGCCGGTCATCCTTGTATTTGTGCGCATCCCAATAGGCGCGGACCGTAAAAGGGATCTCGAAGGCGCCCGGCACGGTGACGACTGCGGTAGGAAATACCCGCCTGATCAAAGACCTCCGCGGCAGCCCTTTTCCAGCGCGCTGACGATCGCATCATTCCATTCCGTCCGGACGATGACGATGCTGACGCCCGTCAGGTTCGGGAGATCGGTCGGTGCTGAATAGATTACTCTTTGCGACATCAGCCATGGAATAGTTGTTCGAACCGCGTCAAATGCGGTTCAGGTTACTGGAACGACCCGAGCCGGGCCAGGTATTTGTCGATCTCGACGCCCCGTTGCGGACTGCGGATATTTGTCTTTGATCATTTTGTACAACGCGATCGCGTCCTGTGTTTTGCCCATGCTTTCGTACAGGTAACCGGAACGGAACAGGTACTCGGGCGAGAACAACTCATCCTTCTCGAAATAGGTCCCGGCTTTTTTGTATTGCTCGGCCGCTTCTTCTTTCCGGTTCAACTCCGAATAGGCATCGGCCAGCAGTCCGTAGTCGCGTTCCTGGATGATCTGCACGGAGGTGGAAAAATCTTTCAGGTATTTGACGGCGTTGTTAAAATCCCCGAGTTTCATATAACAGCTCCCGGCGTAGAAGGACGCGAGGTTGGCCGCCTTGGTTCCGCCATACCGGGCGATGACTTTCAAAAAGCCAGAGTTGATATTATCGCCGTTGAGCGCCAGCCGGGCGGAGTCCAGTTGGTAATATTGTTCGGCGCGAAACATGGCTCGAAAGCGCTTGTTTCTCGTTGGGTTCGGCGACCCAGTTGCGGTAGCCGAAGTAGCCGCCGACAAGCACGACGATGGCGATCAGCACGTAGGATGCCTGCTTACCATAGCGGTCCCAGATATTGCGGAGCTCGGCCACGGGGTTCTTTTCTTCTTCCAGATGTGCGGGATGTTTGATCTCTGACATCGGTTATTTATTTGGCTTTTAGCTTTTTAATGGCATTAGTCGACGATAAAGGGATAGTTTTTATCGATATAGATATCTTTCAGCACTTCGGAGTCGTCCGGCCAGGGAGATTCCTCCGCGAATTTCACGGATTCGGCGATCGTATCGCTCACGCGTTTGTTGATGGCATCGATCTCGTCCTGGGTGGCGAATTTCTTGTTGAGGATGGTCTTGAGCACCTGCTGGATGGGGTCCTTTGCCTTGTATTCATCGACCTCTTCCTTGGTCCGGTATTTCTGCGGGTCGGAGATGGAGTGGCCTTTATACCGGTAGGTCTTGATCTCGAGGAGGGTCGGACCGTCTCCCTGGCGGGCGCGTTTGATTGCCCGGGTCACGGCGTCATGGACGGCTTCCGCGCTCATCCCGTCGATGGAGTCGGCCGGCATCTCGTACGCGTCGGCCAACTTGTAGATATCAACGACATTGGAGGTCCGTTCGACGGAGGTCCCCATGGCGTAGTTGTTGTTTTCGCAAATAAAGACGACCGGGAGCTTCCAGAGCATCGCCAGGTTGAACACTTCATGCAGCATTCCCTGCCGGGCGGCGCCATCGCCAAAGAAGGTCAGTGACGACATTGTCGGTCCCTTTGTATTTCTCGGCAAAGGCAAGCCCGGCGCCGGTGCCGATCTGGGCACCGACGATACCGTGGCCGCCGAAGAACTTGACGTCCACCCCAAAAAAGTGCATGCTCCCACCCTTCCCTTTGGCTGCACCGGTGGCTTTCCCATACAGTTCGGCCATGCAGGCGTTGGCGCGACGCCTTTGGAAAGCGCCAGACCGTGGTCGCGATAGGCGGTGATAAAAGGATCGTCCGGTCTGGTCGCTGTCATACAGCCCGCGGCGATGGCTTCCTGACCGACATACGCGTGGAAGAACCCGCGGATCTTACCTTCCATTTTATATTTTTCTTCTGCCGTCAACTCAAACTGCCGGATGAGCTGCATCAGCTCATACCAGTACAGGTAGGTCTCTTTTGAAAACTTGGTGGTAGCCACCGATATTACAGTTTTTGGGGTGCAAATATAGGGCAATTCCGATATATGGGATTAGGGGAGAAGATCGTCGAAGATGAATTTTTCGGGTTTTGGCAGCGGTTTGCGGGGGATCATTCCAGGCCGCATGGCGGTGAGATACACAAAGCTGGCCTCGATCGCGGCGGCTTGTTCCATGTCCCCATGGCCAGATGGTCGTAGTTGTCCTCATTGCTGTGATGGGTCCGGGTCTCATAGTCCAGGGGGTCCTGGATGAACTCGAAACCGGGGATGCCTACCGCATCGAAGCCAAGATGATCGGTCGAACCTGTATTGTGCAGGGTGACGGTGGAAGCCCCGAGGTCTTTGAAGGGACAAGCCATTGGCGGAAGATATCGGCGGCTTGGCAGAATTGCCCTGCGCGAAGATGCCCCGGATCTTGCCGGTGCCGTTGTCGAGGTTGTAGTAGGCGGATATCTTGGCCGCTTCGGGCTTCAATTTCATGGTTTCGGGATCGCCGAAATGTTTCCTGACATAGCCAAAGGACCCCAGCAGTCCCTGTTCCTCGCCATCCCAAAGCGCGATGCGGATGGTCCGTTTGGGCTGCAGGCCAAGGGTCTTGAGGATGCGGACCGCTTCGAGTGCGACGATGCAGCCGGCGCCATTATCGGTGGCGCCCGTCGCGCCGGTCCAGGAATCGAGATGGCCGCCGAGCATGACGACCTCCGCTTTCAGGGTGGGATCGGTGCCGGGGATCTCGCCGACGACATCATGCCCGGTGAGGTCCTGGCCGTAGAGTTTCGTGTCGCTTTGCAGCTCGACGGTAACGGGCAACCCGTCCCGGGTGAGACGCTGCAGGCGGAGCATGTCTTCTTTGGCTACCTCAAGACTGGGCAAGGCGGCTACCGGTTCGTCCTTTTTCCGGTAGCCGATGAAACTTTGGACGAATACGGTTCCGTCCCGGCCACCGTTATTGCTGAGCAAGGCAAGCGCGCCGCTGCCCCGGATCATCCTCGAAATGGTCAGCGCACGCTTGAACATCGGTATGATGGCCTTGACCAGATCCCTTGACCAAACATATAGGTATCTCCCATCGCGGCAAGGGCGCTGTCCGTATACCGTTCAGCATCCGGGTTAAAGCGGGGTGGTTCCGTTGTATCCCCGACCGGCAGCAACAAAACTTTCCCCCGCATCTGGGCCAGGTGGTCCGCAATCCAGTCCGAATCCATTTGCTCGACCAAAAATGTGCGCCCCGAGATCGGACCATGCGTGCTACCACTCCACGGGAATGGCATAGGCGATCAGCGGGCTATAGTAAGGAGTACGCATCGAAAGACTGGTCTTTTCGGCGCTCCAGCCGTAACCGAATTCACCCCAGGGCTCAACGGCGGCGTTGCTTAGTCCCCAGCCGTTCAATGTTTTGACGATCCAGTCGGCGGCCTGGTGCCAACCCGGGGAGTTGGTAAGCCGGGGACCCGCGACATCGGTCAGTTCATGGGCAATCGAGGCGATGTGCGAATGTTGGAGGGCTTCCTGGCGGATGCGGTTAAGGGTAACGGTATCGATGTTTTCCGTTCCCTGGGCGTTTATTCGGGCTGGAATGAAGGCAGTGAACGTCAACAGGAAGATCGAAAGTTTTTTCATTGCAGCATAGTTTAGCGGAAAGATAATACTTTGCGGCTTAATCTAATTTACCGTTGCTCCGCATAAAGGATATATCCCTTTTACAGTTTAAGAACTATTCGCAAGCCCGGTTTTCGTTTAATGAGCGGATTATCGGGATTTGCGGGAACAATGGTGTTGGTAAGACCAACCTGCTGGATGCGCTATATTATCTGTGTTTCACCAAGAGTTATTTCTCCCGAACCGATCAGCAAGCGGTCTTTCGCGGCGCGGCCGGCTTCCGGCTGGAAGGACGGGTGGAGAAGGAAGGCCGCACCGCGGAGGTGGTTTGCATCTTAAGGGAAACGGGAAAAAAAGAGTTCCTGGTGGATGGGGAAGCGTATGAGAAGTTTTCCCGCCATATCGGCCGTTTTCCCTGCGTGATCATCGCACCCGACGATATCCAGATCGTCACCGGCGCAAGTGAAGAGCGACGGCGGTTCCTGGATGCCTTGTTGTCGCAGTTGGATGCCGTTTATTTGCAGAAGCTGATCGATTATAACAAAATCCTTCAGCAGCGGAACGGGTTTCTGAAATCCCTGACCGAGCGGCGGCTCACGGACCGGAGCCTCCTGGAGGTGTATGACGGGCAGCTCGTTCGTACCGGGGATTGGATTCATACGCGACGAAAAGAGTTCCTTGCTGCCTTCCTGCCCCTGGCAGGCCGATATTATATGCTGATCGCAGGCACAGAGGAGCCGATCTCGCTGGGATATGAGAGCCAGCTGCTATATGGAGGCTTTGCCGACTTGCTGCGGCAAGGGCTGGAGCGGGACCTGGCGCTGCAGCGAACCAGCGTGGGGATCCACCGGGATGATATCGGGCTGGCGTTTGCGGATCTGCCGTTCAAGACCATGGCGTCGCAGGGCCAGCGAAAAAGTCTTCTTTTTGCGTTAAAGCTGGCGGAATATGAGACCCTGAAGCAGGACAAGGGGTTTTCGCCGCTCCTGCTGCTGGATGATGTCTTTGAAAAGCTTGACGAAGGGCGGATGCGGAACCTGCTGGACCGGGTTTGTGTGCAGGATGACGGACAGATCTTTATCACGGATACGCATGCCGAAAGAATCCGCGGGGAATTGGATAAACTTGGGGTAACCTACCAGATCATCGGGTTGTAAGGCCGCCTGCCGCGTCGAAGGGGGACCCATATGAAGTTTCCCCGGATTTTTTTTACCTAATTAGTTGGATTCGTAACTAAAAAAATCTAAATTTACCCACGCACACATCGACAAAACACCTGGAATAAATTGATTGCTATGTCATCCGACCTTGAGACTTCTATCCGCCAGATAGAAGAGACCAACGATTCTGAGAACGCTTATTTTTCCTATTCGGTAGACGACAGCGGGGAATTCGGCGTCATCAAAGCGAACAAAGAAGGACTTCGGCTATATGCGGCCGACCTCTTGAAGAAATCCCTGGAAATGGAAACGGAAACATCCTCTCCCCAGCCGCTTTTCTTTAGCGCCAAAGACTGGATGTTCAGTGAAACCGGCTACAACCTGATCGCCGGAATCCTTCCCGAATATCAATCGAGGAAACAGATCATCGGGCATGGGCTATCTCCGGTCCATCCTCCCCATCCCCGGAGCGGGAAGAAGCCGGTTCTGTACCTGGTGCTGATGTGCATAACCGGAGCCCTGTTGATGCTGGCTACTCTGAAAGCTTTCCCTAACTTGCGGCTATGGGTGAATATTCGCTAGGCGACGCGTTACGAAAATTCCTGAATCAAAGTCAGTTGAAAGGATCGATACAAGCCTTGCAGATCGAGGAGGTTTGGGAGCAGATCATGGGCAAGACCGTGGCGCGCTATACCGATAAGATCCGGATCCATGGGAAGACCTTGTATATCGATACGACGGTTGCGCCGTTGCGGCAGGAGTTGTTGTATCAGAAGGAGACGATCCTCCGGCGGGTGAATGAGGCATTGGGGGAGGTGGTGGTGACCGATGTGATCATAAAATAGGGCGAAAATCATTGCGCGAGACGCACCCGGGGGTCGATCCAACCATACAGCAGATCTGAAAGCACCCCGACAAGAATAAAAAAGAAGGAAGTGACGAGAACCGATCCCATGACAACGGGAAAATCCAGGTTCCCGAGGGCATCGACGGTTACCTTTCCGATGCCCTGCCACCCAAAAATATATTCGACGAAAAAAGCGCCGGCAAGCAGCTCGGCGAACCAACCCGTAATCGCGGTGATCACCGGGTTGAGGGCGTTGCGCAGCGCATGTTTCCAGATAACCACCCGACGCGGCAGTCCTTTCGCATAGGCGGTCCGGATATAGTCCTGATCGAGCACGTCGAGGAGGGCGCCGCGGGTGAGCTGGGCGATGATCGCCATCGGCCGGATGCCCAGGGTGAGCGCCGGGAGGATGAGGTTGCGCAGCTCGAGATGGCGGCCGGTGAAGGGGTCCGTATCGTAGAGGGTGCCGGTCATATGGAGGCCGGTTATGTTGCTGAATACAAACCCAAAAAGATAGGCGATGACGATCCCCATAAAAAAGGAAGGTGCGGAGATCCCGATCACGCTGACAAAGATCGCGGTGGTATCCATCCAGGTGCCTTTTCGAATGGCGGCCAGCACCCCAAGGCTGATGCCGCCGATCGTGGCGAGGAGCATCGCCGCGAAAGCGAGCACGATGGTGCGGGGAAGCGCTTGCATCAGGATATCCCAGACGTCCCGTTTGGATTGGTAAGAGCGGCGCAGGTAGGGCCATTTGATCGCGAGGACGGTCGATTGTTCGCCATGGCCACCGATGAAGATCCCTTTTAGACCTTTGCGGGCGATCTCCTCCCGGGAGTGGATCCCGATCGGCGAGATATCATCGAGATAGAAGATGAATTGTTTCCAGCGGGGCTGGTCGAGGTATAGTTCCTTGCGGATATTGTCCTGCGTGGCGGCGTCGGCACGTTGACCGATCACGAGACGCGACGGGTCGCCGAAACCCTGGAAGAGGAAGAAGACCGCAAAGACCACACCCAACAGGACCAGGAGGCCGTAACTAAGACGCCGGAAAAAATAGCGGATCATTGCGGAACCGAATTGGATGATAGCTGGGACCCAAGTTCGTTGATGGCCGGAATGGCGTCGCTAAAATCGGCATAACTCCATTTCTTCGCGACCGTTCCGCCTTTGAGCAGGTAAAGTGTGGGGTTGGCGCGTGCGGCGGTCTTGATTGCGGTGCCGTCGCATTTCAGTACGCTAACCTGTCCCGTCAGACCCTGTTGTCCGACCCAGCTCGTCATACTCTCGTATTCGCCGGTGATAAAAAAGACGGGGATCTGTTTGGCTTTTGCCATCGTCAGCACGACGCTCAGGTCTTTATTCCAGGCCGGGTGGTAGTCGGTCACTTCTTTCATAAAGACAAAAAGCTTAAACCCTTTGCTGCTCAGGACCGCGTCCGTCGTATCGGTGTTCGCGCCCGTCGTCAGAACAAAGTCCTTGATGGGTGGTTCAGCGTTGCCCTTGCGGATCAGTTTGTCGTATCGGCTGACAAAGTGATAACTGTCGGAAAAGTCGGCCGGGAAGTGCGTGGCGTCGAATTCGAGGCGTTTGCCCCCTTTCTCATAGACCATCGTGATCACGGTGCTGTCGGGGACGGAGCCGGGAGGCGCCTTCATCTTTTCGGGGATATTGGTCCCGGCCTTATAGGGCAGGCAGTCTACGACCGGAAGGTGGACGAGGACATACCATTGAAAGACGAAAGAAAATACCGCTGCTGCTGTCAGGAGCCCGGCGCTGATCCCGGGCGTGCTGATCGGTCGGATGCGGTCGCGGACAGCGAAGAGAAAGACGATCGCGATCAGGAGGACGAGATCTTTGGCAAAGGACTCTCCGGCGGTGAGCGGGATACAGTCACCAAAACAGCCGCATTCGCGTACATTTCCGGACAGGTAGGCATAGCCGGTAAGGAACGTGAAGAAGACAATAAGCAGAAGGAGAAGCCAGCTGAAAAGCCGGATGCGCCAGCCCAGCAGGAGGGCGACCCCCGCCACGATCTCGAAAACGATCATCAGGATGGAGAAAGCCAGGGTGACATGATCGAACCAGTGGAAATTCCAGACATCGAAAAATTCCTGCATTTTGTAGCTGAGGCCGAGCGGGTCGTTGGCCTTGACGAGCCCGGAGAAGATGAAAAGGATCCCTACGAGGGTGCGGAGGACAGAAATCAGGATTTTCATGTTGTTCTATTTTAGCTTTCCGATTGCGCCGGCTCAGACGGAATGTCGCCCCTCCGCGATGCCGATGAGGGCAAAGATCGAATAGTTGATGATATCGATGTAATTGGAATCGATCCCTTCGCTGATCAGGGTGGCGCCGTCGTTGGCCACGATCTGGCGGATGCGCAGGATCTTCATGAGGATCAGGTCGACATAACTCTCCTGGCTCATCTCGCGCCAGGCTTCTCCGTAATCGTGGTTCTTGTCCTGCATGACAGCACGCGCCTTCGCCAGGTATCCGGTGTAGAGGCGCACCGCTTCGTCCGCCGCGAGATCTTCGGGAATGTCGGCGCCAAGGTCCAGTTGGATCAGGCCGATCACGCCATAATTGACCATCGCGATGAATTCTCCCTTTTTGTCCTCCCCTACCCTGGTCTCCTGCGTTTCCTGGAGGGTTCGGACGCGGCGCGCTTTGATGTAGAGCTGGTCGGCGATCGAGATGGGGCGCAGTACGCGCCAGGAGGTGCCGTAGTCGCGGGTTTTTTTGAGAAAAATATCCTTGCATTCTGCTGCTGCCTGGTCGTATTGCCGGTCAGTATTTGTCAAATTCCTGTATTTTACGCAAAGATAAACCACCAGCAGGATGTGGACACTCAATACCCGGGGTAAATTATTGACGATCGACCGGCCGGTGATCATGGGGATCATCAACCGAACGGAAGATTCCTTTTATAGCGGCAGCCGCGCGGGCGACGACGATGCGTTGATGCGGCAGGCTTCCCGGCTGCTGGAAGAGGGGGCTGATTGGCTGGACATCGGCGGTCAGAGCACGCGGCCGGGTGCGGAGATCGTGGGGGAGGAAGAAGAGTTACGCCGCGTGGTGGGCGCGATCGACCTCCTTCACCGGGAATGGCCGGAGGTTGTCCTGTCGGTCGATACCTGGCATGCGCGGGTGGCGCGGGTGGCGGTGGAGGCGGGCGCGGGGATGGTCAATGACGTGAGTGGCGGGGCGGTCGATACGGCCATGCTGGAGACCGTGGGCGCGCTTCACGTACCGTATATCTGTATGCACATGAAGGGGACGCCGGCGACGATGAACCGGGAGGCGCAGTATGAAAATGTCGTTACAGCGGTGCTGGATTATTTTGTCGGGCGGATCGAAGCTTGTCGTCGGGCAGGCATCTACGATGTGATCCTCGATCCGGGGTTTGGGTTTGCAAAAACCGCCATGCACAACTTCCGGATCCTGCGTGAGCTTGCGGTCCTGCGGATCTGCGGCAAGCCGCTGTTGCTGGGGGTTTCGCGCAAATCCACGATCTATCGGACGCTTGGAGTGACCCCCGAAGAGGCGTTGAATGGCAGCACGGTGCTCCATACGCTGGGGCTGTTGAATGGCGCGGATATCCTGCGGGTGCACGATCCGAAGGCGGCGCGGGAAGTCATTGTTTTGCTGGACGCATACAAAAAAGGGCGCTGACGAAGTCAGCGCCCCCGGCGTTATTAGTTGTCTGGCATAGCTAGTTGTGCGGCGTAGCAGGCGGAGGCGCCACCGGTCTTGGCTGCGGTGCACCCGGCCGGATCGGATAGGTACCGGGCCGCATGTTGGGCGCTGTCGGCATGCCGGGGCGCGGAGCCGGAGCCGGCGGAGCGATCTTTACGCTGTCGACGACGATGTCGAAGATCAGGTTCTCGTAGGGCGTATGGCCGGGGCCGGGGCGCTGGTCATAGGCCATGAAAGCCGGAATATAGAGCGTGCCTTTACCGCCCTGATGGAATTGTTTCAAGCCATCGTCCCAGCCGGGGATGACCATATGCCGGCCGATCGCGAATTTCAGCGGTTCATTGCCGGGGCCGGTCATGTTGGATTCGAATATTTTTCCGGAGGGGAACAGCTTGCCGGTATAATGCACCAGCACCTCTTTACCCGTGTCGACCTGTGGGCCGTTACCCGGGTCTTTTACCACGACATAGACGCCGCCTTCTGTCTTGGTTGCGTGAATATTGCTGTCCGCAAGATATTTCTCGACGGCATGGATCTCCCGGTCTTTCTCCTTGTCGGCTTCCAGTTTGCGATCGGCGACCATTTCAGTCTCGCCGGGGAAGATATCGATCACTTTGAAGGAGATGATGATCTTGTCCTTCCGCTTCATAAAGGGAGGCAGTTGGCCGCCGGACTTGCGTTGGATACTGTCGGCAAGCAGAATGGACACGGCGCTGTCGCCTTTGCGGAGCAAGCTGAGGATCTCCACCGGGCTATAGATCGGCCGGGGGCTATCAACCTGGAGATAATAGGGAAAGCTGCCAAACGTGCTGGCAAGGGTGGAATCCCGGAGCTTCTCCAGGAGGTTAAATTTTATGTACTCGCCTTTCTTCGCGGTGGGTCCCTGCCCATTCGAGAAGATCTTATACATCAGGCCGCTTTTCGTCTTTCGAAAGTCTGAATTCTGGCAGGCTACCGTTCCCAGCATCGCCAGGCTTATCAGTAAATACGTCGAGATGGTTTTCATTCTCATGAAATTATTGAAGTTGTGATGAATTTTCCTTTAGGGCCTCTACAAAACGCTGAACGGTTGCCTCCAGGGTCTCGTTGCTCCGGCCGCCGGCAGCGTTGACATGGCCGCCGCCTTCAAAATATTTGCGGGCGAAGACATTGACGTCGAAGTCGCCCTTACTCCGGAAGGAGCATTTTACTTCTTCATCGCGGTCGATGATCAGCGCGGCCATCCGGATCCCCTGGATGCTGAGGGGAAAGTTGACGAGCCCTTCGGTGTCGCCGGTCTTTATCTCGTAGCGGACGAGGTCTTTCCAGGGAATCGCGATCAGGGCGGCGTTGTGCTCATAGAAGATTTCCATCCGGTTTTGGAGCACAAAACCCGTGAAGCGAAGGCGGTTCTCCAGGAAATTGTCAAAGAGTTCATCGTGGATCACCGTGTGGTTCAGCCCGGTGTCTTTCAGGGTAGCGACCATGCGATGAACGGCTGCAGAAGCGCCGGGGAACCGGAACGAACCGGTGTCGCTCATGACGCCGGCGTAGAGGCAGGCGGCGATATCCAGATCGATCAGGTCGGCGTGACCGGAACCGACGATAAAATCATACACCATTTCGCTGGTCGAGCTTTTTTCGGTATCGCTGGCGCCGTAGTCAAACCAATCGGCCTCCGGCTGCTGATGGTGATCGATCAGGATGCGGGTGGCGGTTGTTTTTCGCAGCCGGGAGGCCAGGTTACGGGTCCGGGCTAACGTATTGAAATCCAAACAGAACACCCATTCGGCTTTTTCCAGCGCGGCGATCGCTTTCTCCGTAGTGTATTCGTAGTCGATCACGCGATCGGCGCCGGGCATCCATTTGAGCCATTCGGCCCAGTTGGTGGGGGAAATAACGGTCACCTCGTGGCCCAACTCGCGGAGGAAATGAGATAGACCCAGTGAAGAACCCATTGCGTCGGCATCCGGCTTCTGGTGCATGATGATGACCACTTTTTTCGGACGGCTCAGTAATGGATATAATTCTTCGATAGGCGCCATAATAAACGGCTGCAAAGGTGCGGAATTAAATCCCAATGGCCAAGTAAAACTTAACTTTATTACATTTGCGGGCCAAAAACGGGCGAACCCGTTCAAAAACAGGAACTATGAGCAATCGAACCTTTACCATGATCAAGCCGGATGCGTTCTCCAAAGGGCATTCCGGCGCCATCATCGATATGATCCAAAAAAGCGGATTTGCTATCGTGGCGATGAAACTGACGCAGCTGTCAAAAGAAAAAGCAGGCGCATTCTATGCGGTCCACAAGGCCCGGCCCTTTTATGGCGAGCTGGTGGATTTTATGAGCAGCGGGCCGATCATCGCGGCGATCCTGGAAAAAGGCAATGCGGTCGCCGATTTTCGCAAGCTCATCGGGGCGACCGATCCGGCGAAGGCCGATGCAGGTACGATCCGTAAACTGTTTGCCGCTTCCGTTGGCGAAAATGCGATCCATGGCAGCGACAGCGACGAAAATGCCCGGATCGAAGGCGATTTTTTCTTTAGCGAGCTCGAGCGGATCTAGTTCCGGGGCCGGACCGTGGTCACGGATTGGCCCGCTTTGGGGGTACTACTCACTACCGGTTCTACGGTGAATCCTTCCTTACGCAATAATTCAATGACGCCTTGTTTGCCCGGCAGATGGGCGGCGCCTACGGCGATCAGCAGGGATTTGTCCGGGAGCAGGTTGTTTAGTATCCGGGCCCATTTCCGGTTTCGGCCATAGAGCAGCAGGTCCATATATTCGCCCATGCCGGGGTCGTCCTTGTCGCTGAGGGCCTCTATGCCATCGAGGTCCTGTTTGTTATAGAGCTCCGCGAGCTGCTTGGTCTGCGCCTTGTTGTAGTCCGCGCTGTCGATATAATCCACCAGCTCTTTGGCCTGTTTGGTATAGGGGATGCTGTCGAAGAGGCCGGCCTGGAAGGCGGCGGTCTCGAGCCCGTTGATGGGTTTGGGGTGGGTCAGCGCTTTGGCCGCTTTCATGATCTGCATCTCCATCCCATCGGTGCCGGCGGATCCGCAGTCCATACCCTGTTCCTCTACGAAGCCGCTGATGAGCATCGGCTTGAAGCGTTCCAGCATCCCAAAAGGTAGCGGCAGCAGGTCCTGGTGGCTGGCGAAATAGTCCTTGACGCGTTTGTATTCATCGGGCTTAAGCAGGTCTGAAAGCGTTTTACCGTCCTTCATCTGCATCGCCTGGACCGCGCCCAGCATGCCCAACATATCGCCGAGGTTGATCTCAAAATAGACTTCGTCGACCGAATGGATGGCGGCCTTCAGGCTGTCGCTGAGTTGTGCGTCACCCGCGCAGAGGATGTGCATGGTGCCAAACAGGTAGGAAGGACGGGCGGTGCCTTTCCCGGAGATCCGCCACAGGAGCGTATGCGGATTATTCGGCGTTTGCGACTGGGCAAGCGCGGCGGTCATCAGACCCGCGGCGAGGAGAAGATACTTTTTCATATGGTGACAACGGCCTCTGTGCCGTAAAGCTGGTTTTTGAATTTGAGGGATGGTGAAGGCAGGAAGGGGCCGAGACCCAGATCCGGCCATTTGGTGTCAACGGCGTTGATGGTCTCGTCGGCGGCGACGATGATGTTGGGCCAGTCGCGCCCAAAATTATCCAGCGCGGCCGTTTTGAGCGTTCCGTCGAGTCCGAGGCAGGCGGTCATGGTGTTACCGGTTGTCCGGGTCGACAGGAAATGATCACGTCGGGGGTCGAGGTTGTTACAGAAGCGCCAGAGGGCAACCGAGAGATCGGCGGCGTCGACGGTGTGTTCGACGTAGAGGATCGTTTTGACGCCTTCGGTCGCTGCGCTCAGGGATTCGTGCAGTTCGCGGATATGGTTGGGGTGGTCTTTCCGGACGGCGATGATCAGGACCGGGATGTCTTCGGCCAGGAGGCTGCTGTTGATGGAGTGGATCTCGGGAAAGCGGTTTTTCAGCCTGACGGGATCGATGGTGGGTTGGGGCCACTGGTAGCGATCGTCTTTTTCTTCGGGGGTACGGGCGGTGCCGTCGATACACATTTTGCCGCCGAAGCCCAGTTTGCTGCAGGAGTGGTCGAGCACATCCATCGGGCCCTGGGAGAAATACACGTCGGTAGCGGGGTTCCAGTGTTTCGTGACATAGCGGGCAAGCGCGGAATAGTCGCGGATATCGGCGCCTTCGTCGGTGACGACGAGGATCTTGTTAAACATCATTTGGCCGGCGCCCCACATGGCGTTCATGACCTTGAGGGCCTGACCGGCGTATTCCTTGTGAATTTTTGCGATCACGAGATTATGAAAGACGCCTTCGACGGGCATTTCCATATCGACAATTTCGGGGACGAGGGTCATTTTGATCGGGGCCAGGAAGATGCGTTCGGTGGCTTTACCGAGCCAGGCGTCTTCTTGTGGCGGGATGCCGACGATGGTGGCGGGGTAGATGGGATTTTTCCGGTGGGTGATCGCGGTGATATGAAAGCGGGGGTACCAGTCGGGGAGCGAATAGTAGCCGGTATGGTCGCCAAACGGGCCTTCCCAGATGGGGTCTTCGGTCGGGTCGACATAGCCTTCGATGATAAAGTCGGCGTCGGCGGGCACTTCGATTGCCGGTTGGGTGAGGCATTTGACGAGTTCGACGCGCTTTTTCCGGAGGAAGCCGGCGAGCATGTATTCATCGACGTTATCGGGGAGCGGGGCGGTTGCGCTATAGGCATAGACCGGATCGCCGCCGAGGGCAACGGCGACGGGCATTCGCTGGCCGGTTTTCTTGTAATCGGCGAAATGGCGGGCGCTGACCTTGTGTTTGTGCCAGTGCATCCCGGTGAGGGTGGGCCCAAAAATCTGCATCCGGTACATCCCCACGTTGCGGGTGCCGGTATGGAGGTCGCGGGTGTGGATGATGGGGAGGGTGACGAAGGGGCCGCCGTCGCGGGGCCAGCAGGTGATGACCGGCAATTTGGAAATATCCGGGGTGGGCATGACGACTTCCTGGCAGGGGCCGCGGCCGTTTCTCACAACGGGCATCCAGGAGGCAAATTGTCCCAGTTTGGGAAGGAGACGGAGTTTGTCGAGGATGGTTTCTTTTGGGCCCGAGAGCAGTTTGAAGAGGGCTTCGATCTCGCGGGTGGTGTCGTCGAGGTGGTTGACGCCGAGGGCCATGCACATGCGGCGTTCGCTGCCATAGGCGTTCATGAGGACGGGGAAGTCGGTGCCGGTGTTCTCGAAGAGCAGGGCTTTGCCGCCGTGGCCGCTTTTGCTGATGCGGTCGGTGACTTCGGCCATTTCGAGGCGGGGGTCGACGAAGGTGCGGATGCGTACAAATTCGCCGGCGGCTTCGAGGGCGCGGATAAAGTCCAGCTGGTTCTTATATGCCATGGGTGCAAAAGTAACTCAAGAACAAGCGTGATCAGCGGCTGGTTCGAAGTATTGCCAGTTAATAACTTTTTGGGGGCAGTCGAGGATATAGTGATGGCGGCGGTGTTCCTGCATCGGGCGGGCGTTGAACGCGATGATGGCCCGGATGCCGGAGAAGTAGTACCAGTCGTCCGCTTTTGTGTTGCCGCGAAACGTTCCCGCGGGCGGATACGGCGGCACCGCCTTCGAGTTGGTTGCCGCGGTAGGCCATTTCGACGGCTTCGGGACCGCGGGCGGCCAGCAGGATATTCTGGTCGACGTATCTGCCGCCGACGTCGTCGAGGTAGTACGTAAAGAGTTTGCGAAGCCCGATCTCATAGGCCAGGACAACTTTATCGGAGATGCGGAATTTGATGCCGCCGCCGATGGGGATGGCGAACTGGGTGAGGCTGTATTCTTTGACGCCGGGATATTGCGGAAGCCCTTCGCCGGTCGTACTGAGGGGCTGGAGGTAAACCTTTTTGCCGGTGGTGTCGTAGGCGTAGGGGTTGAAGTGATAGACGGCGGCACCTACGAAGACATAGGGGGTGACCTTATGGTCGCGCAGGGAGAACAGGTTGTATTCCACGAGGAGGTTGAGTTCGGTGATATCGGTCTGGAAGCTGAGGTTGCGGGCGCGGACGAGCGGCGTTGTTGCTATAGGCGTCGGAGGCGCCGACTTTGCCGAAGGTGAGGTTGGAAAGCACGGAAAAATGCTGGGTCAGGTCATATTCGAGGCCGACGCCGCCGGCGAGGTGACCCTGCTGGGTCGTGTAGGGAGACGACTGGAGATTGCCGATATAGTTGGCAAAGCCGCCGAAGAGATTAACGTTCCATTGGGCATGGGCGAAAAGCGGAAAAAGCGATGCTGCTAATAAGATTCTTTTCATTCCTATCTGTGGATTTTGGTTGTTTTAGCGATAAAACATGGCTTGCCACAGGGTGTTGGATTGTGCAGGATTTGGTCAGAAAGTCGGTAGATCGTGGTACTGAGGACAGTTGGAGTAGATATCTTTCGATAGAAGGGATTTTTATAAGATACGAAGTTAACGCAAGTATTGCGCCAAAAATTTGCGAACCCATTGTGAAAAAAAAGTTAAAGGGGTTTGTTAGGGCGTTTCGGCTTTTTGGCGTATTTTCGCGGCCCTCCGAAAGGGGGTTTACGGGACGTAGCGCAGCCCGGTAGCGCACTTGCATGGGGTGCAAGGGGTCGCTGGTTCGAATCCAGTCGTCC
>CAWJVU010000008.1:0-367801 GCA_963846405.1 uncultured Chitinophagaceae bacterium
CGGCGACGGTCGTACGCGAGGTGACAATCTTCTTCCAGCCAGAGCGCCGCGTTGGTGACATCGACTGGCTCCCCGGCTCTACCGCACGGCACGCGCCTAGGTTGCGGCGTTTTTTCCAGCGGGCTTCTGCTGCTTTCCTGGCCCGGATATTGCAGCCTCGCTAGCCGAAAGGCCTTTGGCGGCACGTGTAGCGGCCTTGAAGCCCACCTCCACCCCGGGAGCCAAATGATCTGTTTCGCCTTCAGCGCGAATGGCATTCTCGATCAGTTCTCCGCTAATAAAGGCGTAGAGAATGCTTGGGAACGAGAAAATCCGATGCCTGATTTTCAATGACTTACAAAGCTAAGTAAGTAGCAAACATCGGCATGGCCCTATCCAAATCAACCCTCTTTTGCCAGCAACTCGTGAAGGAGCTGTTCATATTTCTTCGTATCCGGGTGCTCCGGTCCCAAGACCTTTTGCGCCCCCTCCGCCGCTCGCTGAGCAAAGGCCTTTGCCTCCTGCATTTTGCCTTCGGCCCGCAAACAACCCGCCAGATTAAAGCAAGTTTGCAGCGTGTCCGGATGTTCAACGCCGAGCACTTTCTCTCGGAGTTGATGACGGCCCGATATTCGGCTTCGGCTTCGGTATACTTGCCTTGCTCTTCCAGCGCATTTGCCAGATTATTACGTGTGTCCAATGTGTAGGATGCTCGGGGCCGAGCACCTTTTCTTCGAGCTTAACAACTTGGCGATCCTCCTCTTCGGCCTCAGCTATACTTGCCTTGATGAAGGAGCGCCAGTGCCAGATTGCTGCGCGTGTCCAGGCTGTCCGGATGCTCCGGGCCCAACACTTTCTCATCCAGTTTAAGCACATTGCGATCCTCGGTCTCGGCTTCGGCATATTTCCCTCCTTGTCCAGCGCCTCTGCCAGATTGCTGCGCATGCTCAAGGTCAGGGATTCTCGGGACCGAACACTTTCTCTTCCACTTTGACGAGGGCGCGAAACTCAGCTTCCGCTTCGGCATACTTGCCCTGCATGCCAAGCGCGCCCGCCAGATTGTTGCGCGAGCGTAAGTGTGTTGGGGTCTTCCGGACCGAGCACTTTTTCTTTGAGTCTATCAAAGTCGCCGAAACTCAGTCTCAGCCTCGGCATACTTGCCTTCGAAAGATAGAGGTCGTCCGGCGAGATTATTGCGCGCCTTTAGCGTCTCAGGGTGCTCGGGACCGAGAATTTTTCCTGGATCGCCAGCAGGGCGCGAGCTTCCGCTTCGGCCTCGGCATATTTGCCTTCGTAATAAAGCGCGCTTTCCAGAGTTCTGCGCGTGGCCAAGGTGTCGGCATGCTCACGGGCCAAGAATACTGTTCTCGTTCCTTCAGTACTTCGCGGAAAAGTGCGCTCGGCATCCGCGTATTGACCTTGATCGTAAAGGACAAAAGCGATGGCGAATTGCACCCGCGCCCACTCCAAGGGATCGCGGGTACGATCGGTGAGCTTCTCGGCGTCGCGCAGCCGCGCTAACGCCTCGGCGTACTCGATGCGCTTCTCTGCGGACCATCCGGCCAACTCAAGGGCTTTAATCGCTTCTTCATTCTTTGAGGCGCAGCCCGCTGAGCTTCATCAGCTGCGGCCAGCGCCAGTCGTTCCGCCTCATTGTAATCCTTGGCTACGTAAGCCGCGTTAGCTCGTTCATAAGTCGTTGCATTCGGTGCTTTCTTCAGCTCCTGAGCAAAGCGCGGCAGCTCGTTGCGAAGCTTGACGGCGTCAATCCCAAGCTGTTTGCCGAGTACATCATAGGTGGTCTGCTCCAATTGCTCGGGCTTCTGGCCGGGCTGCTCCTGGCGGACTTTGTTCTGGACTTCGGCGAACGAATTGACGCCCTGTTCCAGTTTTTCGAATTTCTGCTGGAGGGCCAAGAGCTGTTCGCTGGAATGTTGCTGGCTCTGCAATAGCCAGATGCTCAGAGCGACGCTCACGAGCACAAGGGCGGTCCATAGGATCAGCCGAACTCTTCGGGCTGCAATTACTTCTCGTATATTCGTCAGAATCTGAATTGCTTTTCCTGACGCGCCGGGTCGTTGAGCTGCGATCTCCCGCAGGCTTTGATGAGTAATGGTGTGCCGTGCCTTGACAGCCTCAGTGACTTTAGGCAGCGCGTTCAGGAGATCGGCCGGATTCTGAAAGCGTCGCCCGGGGTCTTTTTCGAGGAGCATCTCGATGAGAACAAGCAGCGGCTGCGGGACATGTTCGAGTTTTTCGATCGGTAACGGTGCGTGCTGATGCTGATACATCACTTCAGCAGGGGATCCCCTGAACACCGCATGGCCGGTCACCATCTCCCAGAGCACCACGCCCAACGAGTACAGGTCCGAGCGGATGTCCACGGCAACGCCGGCGAACTGCTCGGGACTGGCAAACTCCGGTGTGCCGGCAAAAGCTTCAGGAGTTGAAATCGCTGTTTCAGCAGGCGCGTCTGGTGCGGGCTTCGCCAGCCCAAGGTCGATGATTTTGACTGTTACAGTGCTCCCCTCCTCGAGATTCACCATGATGTTGCTTGGTTTGATGTCTCGGTGAACGAGCTTCTGCTTGTGCACCGCAGCCAAACCGGCGGCGACCTGCGTCGCAATTTCCAGCGCCAATTTTACCTCAAGCCGTCCGGAGCGTTTGATAAGGCTCTCCAGCGTTTCGCCCTCTACAAACTCCATCGCGTAGAAGTAACTGCTCCCGGTTCTGCCCAGGTGCAATACCGAGGCAACGTTCGAATGGCGCAGCCTCGCCGCCGCGCGGGCTTCCCGCAAAAAACGAAGTCGCGCCGACTCATCACCGAGATATCGCTCGCTGATGACTTTTAATGCCACCGGGCATCGCAGATCGACGTCGAACGCTTTGTAGGTGACCCCCATCGCACCGCGACCCAGCTCGACAGGCGTACCGTCTTCGCCCGTCACCAACTCATAATGCTCGAAGCGTTGGTTCGCCTGTTCCGGTGTCCGCCGGACCACGTCCTCGGAAGCGGAAGACCCACCGGACTCAACGCCACCAGCAAGACCCTTGCGAAGCATGCATACCGGGCAGAATTCCATGACGCCAGAAAGCTCGTTACCGCAACTAGGGCAGGTGCGTTGACCTTCCGCGTTCATAGTCTTGGCCACCATTCAGCTCTCAATCGAAGCCGAAAGCAACACCGCGTTCGACCGAGTGGTGCGAAATCGGCTGGCACTTCTGGCAGTCTGTTGGCCCGTTCCACAAATAAGTGCGCGTTCCATTCATGGTAGCGGATCCGATCCGTTTCGGAACAAAATCCTATGGATGCTATTCTGTGGCGTCCCGTATCAATACGACCTTCGGCGTTCGGGGCAGTTCGCAACTTACAGCCTTAAACGCCCGACATTCCGGGTCGCAAAATTTCTGACGTTTTCTGGGTTGACTGAAACCCGACGGCGAAAATCTTTTGCGAAAGAACTAGGGACAGGTCAGATGGAGTACAAATGGAGGGTGAGGGGACCTCCAAGCGGATGACGTTCCGGACCACAGTGCCGGTACATGGCGAAGGAACCCTTCAGGGAACGATGCTGCTAGTTCCTTTCTTCCTTTGCGAGGCAGATCAGCGCGACACGTTTTGAAAGCGATACCAGCTAGTCGTGGTGTGCCAGCTGTTCCAACAACTTGTCGAAGCCAGTATAAGTACGGAGAGAATCCCAGGCGGGATTTAGCTTTAGGTCCCCGTAAGTAAAGCAACCAGGTGTTGTGACCGAAGTATCTAACACCCGAAAGGCAAGGTCCGGTTCGTTCGTCAAAGCATAGACTTCTGCCAAGTTTTCAACAAGTTCCGGCCCTTCTAAAGCGTCTGTAGAAACGGGCAACATTTCCACTGCTCGCTGTGCTTCTTGAATCGCCTCCTGGTTGCGACCCAAGTAAGCGTCAAGTAAGCCTAGGGCGCTGAGTAGATAGGGATCTTCCGGATGCTGCTTTATCCTCTGTAGGAAACTGTTGCGAGCCGCTTGAAACTCGGGGTTCATCTCTGGATGGTCTCCTTGAAATTTCCCGATCTGGATCTCCAAGTACGCGCGCGGAACCGTTGCACGAAGAAGATAAGGAATTTCTTCATGTGAACTGTTTCTGACGAGCTCTCTCGCTGCTTTCCAATCACGCGATAGAATTAAAACCTCAACAAAATATGGAAAGATTGTCTCGTTCTCTTTGAGTGAAGGCGGGAGCGCGTTCAAAGCGGCACGAAAGGCTGGTAAATCGGCGTTGTTCGCAAATGTTTGACTCGCTTTGATCGCTTTTAATCCCGGATTTTCGGGCTCCAGTGCGATTAACCGGTCGATGATGTTTTCGCAAGCACGGTACTGTCGAAGGTACGAATAGGTGGCCTGCAACTGAAAAAGAATCTCTGAATTTCGGGGATCCAAGTTTATGGCTTTTTCTAGAGCTTGCGTGGATTCTTCCCAGTGACCCTGCCGCCGATCGAGGTAACCGGTTAACGCTAGGGCATCAGCACTATTTGGTAGAGCTCGCTCTGCTGTCGCTATGTGAACTCGCGCTCTCTGATAATCTCGATAACATATGTATTGGTGAAATGCCGCTGCCAAATGAGTTTCAGCAAGATTGGGGTTGATCCGTAATGCTGCGTTAATAGCGGCATCACCATGCGTGCGCCTTTCTGGCGTGTCGTCAAGATGTTCTAAATATAACCAGTCGTCAGCCTTCGTGATTTGGCAGTAGGCGAGTGCGAAATTCGGGTCCAGCCGCGTCGATTGTTCCAACAATGCAATGGCATCAAGAAAAAGTTGACGATCATCTCCAGCTCCATTCGCTAACAAAGTGTTCCGGATGGCTGCCTTACCTTTGAGGTAAAGGTCATAAGCTTCCAAGTCGTCGGTGGGCGCTGAAAGTAGGCTCTTCTTCTCGTCCGGCGACAAGCTGGCTTTCAATTTTGCGACGACCGTCTGGGCTATTTCGCTCTGGATAGCAAAGATATCCGTAAGATCTCGATCATAGCTTTCAGACCAGAGGGTTCTATCGGTCTCGGCATCAATAAGTTCGGTTGTAATCCGAACCCGGTTCCCGTCCCTGCGCAGAGTGCCTTCGAGCACGTGAGCCACGTCGAGCGCAGCGGCGATGGAGCGGAGGTCCCGATTCCCGCCGGGTCGATACGTCATGACTGATGTTCGACTGATCACTTTCAACTGGGACACCTTGGCAAGGCTGGCAAGGATTTCGTCCTGAACTCCATCAGCGAAATAAGTGTCGTTTTTATTGTCGCTGAGGCTCTCAAACGGCAGAACAGCGATACTCTTTTCCGGGATGGTTATTGCGGGTGAAGAACTCCTAGACGTTTGCGGGAGGGTTCCCTTTGGTCCAAAGAGAATAGCCATCGTCAATATCGCTCCGCCGCCGATCACGAGCACGAGTGCGGTCCATAGAATCAGGCGAACTCTTCGGACTGCAGTGACCTCTCTTAGATTTGTCAGAAACTCAACGGCTTTTCCTGGCGCGCCGGGTTGCTGATCTGGGATCTCCCGCAAGCTTTGATGCGCTAATGGTCCGCCGTGCCTTGATCGCGTCATTGACTTTAGGCAGCGCGTTCACGAGTGCCGTCGGGCTTTGAAATCGCCACTTGGGATCTTTCTCAAGAAGCACCTGAAGTAGAACAACAATCGGCTGCGGCACGTTTATGAGTTGTTCGAGAGGCAAGGGCGCGTGCTGATGCTGATACATTAGCTCTGCTGGGGTGCCGTGGAATGGGAGCTTACCAGTGAGCATTTGCCAGAGAGTCACGCCAAACGAATACAGGTCCGAGCGAATGTCGACGCCCACTCCCGCAAACTGCTCGGGGCTGGCAAACTCCGGTGTTCCGGCAAACGCCCCTGGCATCGAAATCGCGGGCTGAGAAGGCGATTCGGCGACCGTTTTCGACAGACCCAGGTCGATAATCTTCGCGCTTACCCGGTTTCCCTCTTTCACACTCACCATGATATTGGTCGGTTTGATATCTCGGTGGACCAGCTTCTGTTCATGGACCGCCGCCAGACCCGCAGCAACCTGGGCCGAAATTTCCAGTGCCAGGTTTACCTCGAGGTTGCCAGAGCGCTGAATAAGACTCTCCAGAGTTTCTCCTTCGACGAATTCCATGGCATAGAAGTAGTTCTCACCAGTTCTGCCGAGGTGGAAGACTGAGGCAACATTCGGGTGACGAACGCTCGCTGCTGCGCGGGCTTCCCGCAGGAACCGCAGGCGCGCTGACTCATCATTCAGATACCGTGCGGTTATGACCTTCAGAGTTACCAAGCACCGAAGATCGACATCAAAGGCTTTGTACGTGATCCCCATCGCACCCCGACCCAACTCAACGGGAATACCGTCTTCGCCCTTGACGATTTCATAATTCTCAAACCGGCGACTCGCCGGTTCCGGGGTCGGCCCGACGATGTCCTCGGAAGCGGAAGACTTACCGGACTCAATCCCGGCAACAAGACCCTCTCGAAGCATGCATACTGGGCAGGACTCGTCGACCTCAAAGAGCGCCGTGCCACATACGGAACAGGTCTTCGTCTCATCGATTTTCTTGGACATAGTCGTCCTTCGCGATTGGCGCTCGCCAGATTAGCCAGCGTTGCTCGGCTGGCGGACTATGCTTCAGTTTCAAATCGAAGCCCCCTCCCGATGCTCCCTATACACTATCCGATTGAATTGGCGTTTAAAACAACATTTGGGCCCATGGGCGGTTGAGCTATTTCGGCATCGCTACCGGGACGACTGAGAATTGGAATAGGTTTTCGACGCCATAAACCGAGCAGGATCCAGACCGGAGGCGCACAAAGGGCGGCGGACTGGATGATGGCTTTAGGGACGCGTTCCCGCGTATCAGGCGTCTCGCTTGCAAGATAAGGCAGCCTTGATGCCTTCGATCGCTACGGCGGCCAGGCGGGAGCGTGACCTACCGGGCATACGTCGTCTCGCCGCCGCCACAAGACTCTTCAACTCCAAACTCCGCATGTTGCTGAAACGCCAGCACCTTCTTCGAAATAATTTCTTCACTTTTTTCTCAAACCCTGAAACCGGGGTCCCGAAAATCATTTGTACACGGTAGCGGACGGTCAATCGGCCAATGAACGGCCAAATCCCGAAGCGAAGAAACCATCCAATACCTACAATGAAAACATCTCAGGCATTTCAGAAAATTTCGGCCGGGGTCAGCCTGTTCATCCTTGCGCTAGGATTTTCATCGATCGGTCTCATGTCGCTGATTCATCAACCACTCTCGGATGATTCGCTCGCCTTCAGCGCGATGAGTTGCGTGATAGGGGGCTGGGCCAGCATAGCGGTGGCCAGTGTTTTCATTTTCGCCGCGCTTCTCCACGTGCGACGCCACTCTTGGCTCACAGCCTAGAGTCCTGTCCCGAAAAAATCTCACACGCCAAAACCTATGCATGCGACCACAGTTGAATCCCTGGAAATCATATTTCGGGAATACGGTTCCTCCGAATCCTCGCAACCGGCGCCCGCTCAAGTCGATTTCGATCAGGACAGTGCGCACACCGAAGCCCGACTTTGGAAACCACCAGTTAATTCCGAGCTGAACGCGAAGATCGAGATGATTCTGCTTCTGCACTCGGCGCTCTCGGGCTCGGTGCAACCAGCTACGGCATCGAAGGACTGGCCAGCTTCGTAAATAGCAACGCTATGGACCACGTCGTTACCGCGTTGCTCCGGTAGGAGACTGCCTTGGCCGAGTTCGAACGGAATTCATAAATGGTGAGGACGTGAGACTACCCGTCGGACGGTAAAGGCTCTCTCCCCGGAAATGGGCTGCTGCTCCTTCTTGGCCTTTACCGCTTTGACTTTCTTTGCCGCGACGGTGGAAGGTTCCAGCTCGGGAGCGCTATTCGCGGGTTCAGTTGGCACACTGGTAATGGACGTCGCTTCGGCTTCCGTAGCGACGATGGCTTTTGGAGTAGGAAGGATCGGCATTCCGAATTCGTCCGCTCCGAGTGGGGCGTAGGGTTTGTCGTCCGCTTGTGCTTCGGCTTCTTCCAACGCCGCTTCGTCCCCGATCGCTTCCAGCGGCGCCGTACGTCGTTTCCCCTATAGAAAGCGATTTTACGAGGGGAAAGAGCTGGGGTGGCCGACGGGATTCGAACCCGCTACTTGCGTAGGAGGATCGCTTCTCGTAACGCCCCCGTAACGCTACAGACTGGTTTTGCGCCGATTTTTACGGCTCCGAATGAACTCGTCTAGGTCCTTTCGATCGAAGCGAAACTCCGAATTAATGATCTTGACGAAGGTAATTGCCTTCCGACGACACAGACGGCGCAAAGTCTCAGCAGAGATCGCAAGAAACGCGGCTGCTTCCTCGGTCGATAAAAGCGATCCCGGAGGCTTCTCCGGAGTCGAGGCGGCTACCAGTCTAAAGACGGTCAAAGTCGGCTGTACGACAATTTCGAATGGCAGCGATACGCCATCGGACACCGGACCGTCGATGTTGATTTCTGTGGTCACCAAGCCACCACCGTTCGCTTTGCAATGTACAGATCCAGGTCCGCACGGGTAAAACGCCAACTACGGTGGTCGAGCCGGGCATGGTTAATCTTCTTTGCAGTGCAAAGTTCGCGGACCTTGCGCGGTGGGAGTTGGAGATATTCCGCAGCCTCGGTAAGAGTCAGCGGACGGTCAAGGGTTGGTAGATAATCACTCACCCTCCCCTAGAACCGATGCCGCCCGTTTAGCGCGCGGAAAGCGTCAAGAGACGTTCAGTCACGTTGAAGAACGGAAGAACGTCGAGAGAGACGCACAATTTCCAAGATCGACGGCGGCTTCGTTCACTGTTAATCCGTCCATAATTCCTGCCGGCCCAACAAGAAAGACGTGAGCTTGATAACCGTAGGCGGAGTACCAAGCGTCGTGTTCGCCTGATGAACGGGCACGCTGTTGAGCCTCCTCTCCTGACTTAAACAGCTGCGAATCGGATGGAAATAGGGCTTCGGGTAATACCGGTCCATGCGAAGGAGTGATTCGGAATATCACGATCTTCTCGTGAGCATGACGATGACCTTCCACGTCGAAATTGACTTCCAACTCGTGGTAGACTCGGGATGCCTGACGTTCGAATTCCTCCTCGGTCCACTCGGGCAGACTGAGAAGTTGAATTTCGAATTCCTCTTTTTGACGATTTATGTCGTCCGCATGCTGCTTAGGCGCAGCGACCGTGGCGTGCCCCGTTTTGGGGCTCTTTTGGTGTCTTTTCATCGACAACCCCACACATTTCACCAGTTTCGAAACATCTAAGTGACTTTGGGAGAGGCACTTATAAAGGTGGCCAAAATAGATGACGTCATCTATTTTGTTTGGATGGGCAGAAGACCCACTTACTCGCACCGGCTGAACTGCCGAATTGATCGGGAGGCCGCAGAGATATTGTACGAAGTGTTGAACCGTGTCGGCGGCGGAAAGCGAAAACCGATAGGGCGGCTGATTTCTCTGCTAATCCTGAAGACGGAACCAGAGACTTGGCAGAAAATTATCAAACGGTTGCCGCCCAAACCCTTTTGGCAAATGACCTCCCGGGAACAGGCACGGATATCGGCTGAGCGAAAGATAGCGGAGCAGTTAAAGGAGCAGGAGAGCCGGGAAAGGAAAAACACCTGACCGGTTACAGGACGCCCAGCTCCACATCGCTCATTATGTCGGAGATTGAAAAGAGGTGGGAAGAAATTAAAACGAGATTCGCTGTGTGCGAGTTTGACAAGACTACATTTTCAGCTGATTTCCCGACTGCGTTCAACGTACCGTTGAAATATTACTGGAATTAATTGCGCGACTACCGGTTGCCCCGAGGAGGGCGATGATGTGTGGGCCATCAACGAGCTGAATAATGGATCAAGGAAGGTGCCCAACCGCAGTCGCACGGTTTCCCCTTGCGACCGACATCTGGTCGTAGATACGCACGAAAACCATCCATCCCCAATCGTTGTGAACGTTTGGGACGGAAGTTATGTACCAGTATCAATCCCTTGGGTACTTCGCGGGGAACTTTGGTCACGTAATACATAATGAACGACATTGTGTGTCGATCAGGCGATGCTCACAGCCGTTTCCCAATTTGCTTTTCCAGCATGAATCGGAGGCAACCAGATCAATTTTGTTCGATCAAACTTTAGGCCGAAACGTTGGCGTCTCCAATGTCCCCGACGCCAGTGCGGAGCGTTATGCCATCCCATAGGCTCGTGGGCAGAGCCGCTTTCCGCAGAAGCGTGCTTGGTCCTCGTAGGCTCTTCAATGAACACAGCAGGGTAATAACCTCCCCGTTGTTGACGCTTTTGCTTCCCAGTCGGATTCTGGATCGTCTTGGAAACATAGGTCGGTTGATCTGTCATGAAGATGGTCAGGTTCAGACCGAACCGATACAGCTCTAACAGGTAGTCCACTTCATTTTTCGAGAAACCCGGGAAAGTCTCGCTCAAATCGATTTCCAAAATTCCTTTAATGGTTTCCCAGTCCAATAGTCGTGAGAGCAACTGGCGACTACTTTCTGACACAAAGGAAATCGTCAAAATCTCCTGCTCAAATTCACCGTGGGCACAGTTTAGATGCGGTAAAGCATTTTGGGTCTTTCCAAGATTTTGCTTAGATTGAAGAGATAATTTGCTTATTTCCTGAAGAAGAGGCTCCGGCATATCAACCCTTTGATCCTCCGCGTACCGATTGATCTCTAAGAAACGAATGGGGTCCGTTTGTGCGGTATCCAAATACAAGAAACCATTCGGGAGATAAACCCGGAAAGAAGGGAAAGGACACCGCAATTCTTCTGAGCTTAAATCCTCAGGCAACGTGGTCCGGACAATGTCTTCTCCTGGACCACGCCTTCAAGAAATAAGTCTGGCTATCATACTGCAACCGATGAAGAAAATTAATCCCCAAAAAGTTGATATTGTCACCCGGCTCAACACGCCATCGGGCAGTTTGCTGTTCAATTCCTCCAACGCAACATTGATGAGAGCTGGATCCGGCGACATTGGGACAACTCGTTCAAGCCATTCTAAGATTTGGGCCGGGGAACCGATTCGTTGGACATCCCATTTCTCGAATCCTGGCCGGGTCGATTTGTAGTAAATGGCCAGATTGAACTGGCGATTTGGCTACTCGTCAAAAATGACGGTTACATCCTGGCCGGGAGTTTCTCTCTTGATGACGATTGGTTCCATTGCGGGTAATTCTACTCAATATGGCTGTTAATGCCGAAAGCGCCAGTGCATATCGCAGCACGCAACACGTTCACGCCGACCAGGAGCGTATCGTTTTAGAAGCGTTGAGAGTCGCGACCGACGGTTATACTCGGGAAGAGCTTTGCGACGTAACCGGCTCAAGCTACAGAGCGCAACGGCTCGAATTATGGCACTCATCAAGAATGAGACCGTGGTAAAGAAACAGCAATACGAACCGAACCAGTAAACAGGCAACATAGAACAACAACGTGCCACGTATTGCTCACAATAAATCCGCTGTAGGTTCAACAGCTTCGCCAGCCGTGAATCCGGAAGAGGGAGGGGTAAACCTCATTATTACCCAGTTCGAACTCATTCGGTCTTATAAAGATTATAGGTTGTATCTACATATTCCCTGGCGGTCGGTCGTCCCACTCGACAAAAAGTTTATCCGGGGCCGCATATCCCAGCCGCCGCACCAGGTCGTCGAGCTGCCGCTGATTCTCCGGTGTCTTCATATCCTGTGGGGCTGACTTGTAAACGTCTCCCGCCGACCCATCGAAGATGGAATAAGACCGACAATATATACCTTGTGATCCTCTGCGCCGGAGTCTGGGCGGCTTTGCATTTTGTGCATGCGATTGGGAGCGATAGAAATAAAAACAAAATCAGCCCAAAAAGGTTCCCGGGCATCGATGGGGGATTCGCGCATTGGCCAATCCTAGCGTCAATGAACACTCCCATCCTGGTACTTGATCTTATGTTTGCCGGCTTTTTTCTCAAACTCCAGCACCTCCTTGGGCTTGGCAACAGCCTGGGTAGAATGGCGACGCCCGCTGGCCGGCCTGTGATTTCTCATTTTCCTACTTCCCAGGTCTCCGTCCTGGCGATGTTCCGGTCATCGGATCATAGTATTTCCAGACGCCATCCTTGATCGCCGCCCCTTCATTCTTAAGGATCACGGTCTTATACTTATCCAGATGATCGATATCCTCGATCACCAGGGTATCATAGGCTTATCCGGGTTGAGCGCAATCCAGCTTTCCTCCCGCAACAAGGTCCCATTAATCCCGAAATACTGGCAAACTCCGATTCTTATTCCCCCATTTATAATACTTCAAGCCCGATCAGGTCACCCTGCAGACTAAAAATCCGCCACGCGCCTTCCTTCCGGTTATCCTTATAGATGCCCTCTTCTTCATACCCGGGCTCCCCCCGCACTTCATCGAAATGATTCACCCACTTTCCCTGCTTCTGATCCTGCTTGTCAACGCCGTTCAGGGTATCGCCCCGAGGACCAATGGTAAAATCCTTCCACTTTGCGAATAACCGCTCACGACTGCCATCAGTGCACAAAAAGGAGGATGAAAAGGATCTGACGCATGTAATAAAGTAACGAAAATCATTCCAATTTATTGAGTAGCTTATATTTGCATATTCAATTGATTGACATGAAAATATATGTGGCGTCATTTTTTGGTTCCTGTGCGGGAATCACGCGGCCGCCAGGCGCTTCCGCGCAACCTTCCGCCTCATCGGCTTGACCCCCGACCATTCGCCAAATGAAGGAAGAACTGGAAAAGTCTCCCAACCCGATCCTTTACGCCAAACAGATCCTCAAAAAGCGCTTTAAGATCGACACCATCACCGTCACCCAAACCCGCCACTTCGGCGGCATCGCCGATAGCCTGGCCTATAACGGAAAGACAAGAAAGTCTATGGCCCCTACGGTCCGAAGGAACGGCCGGTACCTGGTTCAGGTGCTCAGCAAAGCGCCCAACGAATTCTATCACATCAGCCAGATATTCATCGACACCTCCTTCTTCCGCTACCGCATCGCCGATTCCATCGGCAACATTATCCTGAAGAAATTAAAGGACGGCTCAGCCACCTTCGAGGATCTGGCAAAGACCTATGCGCTGGGCGGCGACGCCACGGCCGGCGGCGACATGGGTTGGATCGCCCGCGGCGCCATGTTCCCCGTCATAGAGCATGAGATCGTTACCCATAAAAAAGGAGAGGTCTTCAAACTGTGGACCAGAGCAGGGCTGAATATCATCCGGAAGGACGACGACCCGAAACAGGACACGGGTTTCGCGCTGATGATGCAGGTTTTTCTCTGACACCGACTACAGAAAGAACTGCACCGCCAGCTCATATCCTTTCAGCCCCAGACCGGCAATCGGTGCCTTTGGCCTTCGCGGAAACATGAGAAATCCGTCGGAATTCCTCCCGCGCATGTACATTGCTGATATGCACCTCGATGACCGGCGCCTTGATGGCGGCAATCGCATCCCCGATGGCAACCGACGTATGCGTATACCCGCCCGGATTCAGGATGATCCCGTCCGATGAGAATCCGACCCGCTGCAACTCATTGATCAGCTCCCCCTCTACATTACTCTGAAAATAACTGAACGTCAATCGCCGGATATTTCTGCCTGCAGTTCCTCATAATACTGCTCGAAGGTCTGACTGCCATATACCTCAGGCTCCCGCGTACCCAGCAGGTTCAGATTCGGACCGTTGATGATGGCAATATGCATAGGGATCTCAGGAGTTGTTTTTGATCAATTGGATGAAATCATCGAACAGATACCGGCTGTCATGCGGTCCGGGCGTCGCCTCCGGATGGTATTGCACCGAAAAAGCCGGCCGGTCCTTCAGCCGGATGCCTTCGATCGACTCGTCATTCAGGTTGACATGCGTGACCTCGACATTTGGCGCATTCCGCACCGCCTTCGGGTCCACCCCGAAACCATGATTCTGCGTCGTGATCTCGCAACGCCCCGTGACCAGGTTCTTTACCGGGATGGTTGAGACCGCGATGCCCGTGATGCATCTTGAAAGTGGGAATATCATTCGCCAGCGCCAGCAACTGATGACCCAGACAAATCCCGAATAAAGGCTTTTTTTCCTTCAGGATCTCCCTGACCGTGGGAATGGCATAGTCCATCGGCGCCGGATCGCCGGGACCATTGGAAAGGAAATACCCGCTGGGCTGGAATTCCCGAAGCCTGCGACAAGGGCGTTTTCGCCGGAAATACTTTCACATAGGCCCCTCTTTCCACCATGCACTGTAAGATATGCTGCTTGACCCCATAATCCAGTACCGCAACCCGGATCGCCGACGCCGGATCACCCAGCTCATATTCCTTATCGGTGCTCACGAGCGGACGCCAGTTCCAGTCCATCCATGGAAGGAGTAGTCGCCAGCACCGACTTCAATTCGTCCAGATCGCTGATCTCGGACGAGATCACACAGTTCATCGCTCCCTTGACCCGCACATGCGCAACCAGCGACCGGGTATCCACTTCTTCGATGCAGACGATATTGTTTGCCCGCATATACTCATCCAGGCTGCCCTTCGCCATCAGCCGCGAGAATTGCTCTTCCAGGTTCCGGCCGATCAGGCCCCGGATCTTTACCCCGGCCGATTCCACATCGCTGTCCTTCACCCCGTAATTACCGATATGTACGCTGTTCATGATCAATACCTGCCCATAATAGCTGGGATCGGTAAAGACCTCCTGGTAACCCGTCATCCCGGTATTAAAGCAGATCTCGCCGGATGTAGTGCCTCGCTTGCCAAAAGCCTTGCCATAATGAACGGTGCCATCTTCCAGCAACAGGATCGCGGGAGGGGAGGAAGTGATTGGAGACATGTAGGATGAAAAATTTTGCGAAATTACAAATTATCAAAAAAAGGCCGGACTTTTTATCAAGCCCGGCCTCACGACTATTTCGAAACCCTTGGGGCTATTCAGCGCCTTTTTCTTCTTTCTTTTCATCCTTTGCGGCAGCACCCTTTGCGGCCGTACCCTTGGCAGCAGCGCCCTTCGCGGCACCCTTCACCGGCGCAGCCTCCGCCTCGTCTGCCGCGGCAGCCTTCTTCCGGCCACCCGCCCGACGCGTCCGCTTGCCGGCCGCTTCCTTGGCTTCACCTTTACCTTTTCCGTAGATCTCGTTGAAATCTACCAGTTCGATCAGCGCAGTTTCAGCATTATCACCAACTCGTGCACCCAGCTTGATGATCCGGGTATATCCTCCGGGCCGGCCCGCTACTTTGGCGGCCACCGTCGAGAACAACTCCGTAACGGCTTCCTTATCCTGCAAATAGCTGAACACAACCCGGCGCTGATGGGTCGTATTGTCCTTTGCTTTAGTGATCAGCGGCTCAATATAGGTCCGCAGGGCTTTGGCCTTGGCCAGTGTAGTAACGATCCGCTTATGCTGGATCAGCTGGCTGGCCAGATTGCTCAGCAACGCACTGCGGTGAGAGGCGGTCCTGCCTAAATTGTTGATTTTGTCTCCGTGACGCATGACTGTTGAATTTAAACCTTACACCGTGTCAGGAATTGTAAGGCTATATTAAAAAAAAGCTGACCCCAATGGGAGTCGGTCATAACTACTTATTCATCATCCACTTTGAGCTTCCCGAGATCCATCCCGAAGTGCAGACCTCTTTCACCCAATACCTGCTCGATTTCGGCCAGTGACTTCTGACCAAAATTGCGGAATTTCTAGGTCTTCCTGTTCGTAGGTCACCAGCTCGCTGAGGCTGTTGATCTTGGCAGCTTTCAGACAGTTGAAGGCCCGTACCGAAAGATCCAGGTCTTCCAGCGGGGTCTTCAATATCTTACGAAGCTGAAGCGTTTGCTCGTCAACCAGGTCTTCTTTCTTCTCTTCCTTATTATCAAAAGTGATGTTCTCATCCGTAATGATCATCAAATGCTGGATCAGGATACGGGAAGCCTGCTTAACGGCTTCTTCCGGATGGATCGTACCATCCGTCGAAACTTCCATGATCAGCTTTTCAAAATCCGTGCGCTGTTCCACACGCGTATTCTCGATGGAATATTTCACATTCTTGATCGGCGTAAAGATCGCATCGGTCGGAATATAACCAAATGGCGCATCTTTCGGCTTGTTGTCTTCCGCAGGAACATAACCGCGGCCCTTGCCGATCGTGATCTCGATATCCAGCTTGGCAGAAGAATCCAGGGTACAGATCAGCAGGCCGGGGTTCATGACCTCGAAGCTCGGCGATAGCTTCACCCAAGCGTTCCGGCCGTGAATTCGGTTCTGTTCTTCAGGCTCAATGTTAATCTTTTCCTGAGCCACTTCATGCTCAACCTTCTTCTTGAAACGAACCTGTTTCAGATTAAGGATGATTTCCACCACGTCTTCCGTAACACCTTTCAACGTGGCAAATTCATGATCGGCTCCTTCGATCTTCACACCAATGATCGCATACCCTTCGAGCGAGCTAAGCAATACTCTGCGTAAGGCATTCCCAATGGTGACACCATAACCCGGCTCCAAAGGACGGAATTCGAATTGGGCTTCAAAATCTGTCGCTTTTTGAAGGATGATCTTGTCTGGTTTCTGGAAATTTAAAATGGCCATATTTAAATTTACGATTTAGCTTTTTACGATCACCCTGCCCCAAAGAATCATTGACTCCGGAATGGATCGATTTAGTCATTACTTAGAATACAACTCAACAATCAATTGCTCCTTAATGTTCTCCGGAACGCTTTCCCGCTCCGGATAAGCGATAAAAGTCCCTTGAATTCGGCCTCCGATCCAATCCAGCCAGTTGAACTTGGTGTTCTTCCCGCGCATCTGACTGGTCAGTGCCAGTATTGCCGCGCGTAGCTTCTTTCAAACTGATAACATCTCCCGGCCGCAACTGAAAAGAAGGCACATTGACCACTTCCCCATTCACAGTAATATGCTTATGCGCGACCAGCTGACGGGCGCCGGACGCGAAGGCGCAATACCCAAGCCGGTAGACCGTATTGTCCAGCCGGCTTCCAGCAGCTTGATCAGGTTTTCACCCGTTACACCCTTTCGGCGGATGGCTTCGTCAAAAGTCTTGCGGAACTGACGCTCCAACACACCATAAGTGTATTTTGCCTTTTGCTTTTCCTTCAGCTGCAACGCATACTCGCCGGGGGCTTTACGCTTCTTTGTACCGCCATGCTGACCAGGAGGATTGCTGGTCTTTGTTAAATACTTGCCATTCCCTGAGAATGGGCTCGCCAAAAATGCGGGAAATTTTGGTCTTGGGACCTGTGTAACGTGCCATAACGTATTTCTTAGATTTTTAAGTTCCCGGAATAAGCTTATCTAAAAATCTTAAAATTGAAGCTTACCCGGCTTTATAAATAATCCAGTTCCCATACCGGAGCTCGAACTTATACCCTTCGTTTCTTCGGAGGACGGCAACCATTATGCGGCAGCGGCGTCACATCCTTGATCATGACCACTTCAATGCCATTATTTGCCAACGCACGGATGGCGCTTTCCCGTCCCGAACCCGGACCCTTCACATATACATCCACTTTTTTCAGCCCTGCATCAAGCGCCGTCTTGGCAGCATCCGAAGAGGCCATCTGGGCGGCATAAGGGGTATTCTTCTTGGAACCCTTGAATCCCATCTTACCGGCGCTGCTCCAGGAAATAACCTGGCCATTTTTGTTGGTAAGACTGATGATGATGTTGTTGAAACTGGCGGTAATATGGGCATCCCCATAGACATCCACTTTGACGATCCTTTTTTTCGCAGCTGTCTTTGCGCTGCTTGCCTGTGCTTTTGCCATACGCTTTAAATGAGGTAGTCTTTTATTTGAATTTGTTAAAAATCCATCCCGTTTACCGGGACCGAATCAGCCCTCCGCCTGCACCCCGCATCCGGAACTGATCCTGTTAATCGGTGTCTATATCACAAATCATCTAATCAGCCTTGCCAGCAGACATG
This sequence comes from uncultured Chitinophagaceae bacterium, assembly GCA_963846405.1. Taxonomy (GTDB): domain Bacteria; phylum Bacteroidota; class Bacteroidia; order Chitinophagales; family Chitinophagaceae; genus Puia. Next base: position 17,954 of record CAWJVU010000008.1, read on the forward strand.
CCAGCTCTGATGCATATCGATACTATTTCTTCGCTACTTTCTTCTTGCCGGCAACTGTCTTCCGCTTTCCTTTACGCGTACGGCTGTTGGTACGGGTACGCTGACCACGAACCGGTAACCCCTTCCGATGCCGCAAGCCCCGGTAACAGGCAATATCCAGCAGACGCTTGATATTCATCTGAACTTCGGAACGCAACGCGCCTTCCACTTTGAATTCATTGGTAATGATATTCCGGATGGCATTCAATTCCTCATCATTCCACTGATTCACTTTCTTATCGAAATCGATCCCAGCTTTGGTAAGAATATACTGGGCGGTAGAACGACCAATTCCGAAAATATAGGTCAGTCCGATCTCTCCTCTTTTATTTTTTGGTAAGTCTACACCGGCAATACGAGCCATATTCTATATTTTACTTTTTTCAATTTTTACAAGCCGCGAATTTCGCCACGCTGCTTAAACCCATTCGCCTTGCATTGATTACTAACCTTGCCGTTGCTTAAAGCGGGGATTCTTCTTGTTGATGACATACAGCTTACCCTTCCTGCTCACGATCTTGCAATCGGCACTACGCTTTTTAATGGACTGCACGTAACTTTCATACTATACTTTATTTATACCTGAATATGATCCTTCCCCTTGTCAAATCATACGGACTCATCTCCACCCCCACCTTATCCCCCGGCAAGATCCGTATATAATTCATCCTCATTTTCCCCGAGATAGTGGCCAGTATTTCATGACCATTTTCCAACTTCACCTTGAACATCGCATTGGATAAGGCTTCGAGAATGATACCATCTTGTTTAATGAGTGCTTGTTTAGCCATACAGTTTTTGGGAGCGCAAAGATAGGAATATAATTGAATTATAATCAAAAAATAAGTCAACTCGGTCCGAAACCCCGGTTTTGACACTTTCCCCACCGGCTCTAGTGGGCCGAAACATCCGACGGACGGGCCAAATCCACCTTCGTCATCTGATGATAATAATTCTGAAGCTCATGAACAGCCAGCTCCCGGGTAATATGCCGCCGATCCTCCCGATACCACATCTCGAAATTGGAGAAATTCCCATTTTGGGACAACAGGATACGGAAGGGCCCTTCAAATACTTTATCTTGCCATCGGGCATGGTTCTGGCGCTCAAAACCAAACTGCAACAGCTGCCCCTCATCCAGCCGCAATACCGTACAAATCCTTCGGACTATACCAGAAATCCTGCGCGGACGTCTGCACATCGACCTGCTTTTCATCCCCATTCAACCCGATCACCTCCCCCTCCATCCGCTGGCCGTTATATTCAACCAGCACCAGGTCCCCCATCCTTAGTTCATGAAACTGGATCATATGGAATCGTTTTTGTTTTTCCCAATTTACGGGATTTTCCTTCGAATTCCAATCATCGCCTGCGCTTCCACAATACCCGATCAGGTTTACCGGGTTTGTCTATGCAAATCCAAATTTTCGCGCAACCATAACCCCCCGGTCGCCGCGCTGGCCTTGATTACCCCTACCGCCCGTACACCGGTCGTCCTCCCGAGTACGTCGCCACAACCCGTGTCTGCAGTACCTCTCCCGCCCCCACTGTCATCAGGTCCCGGTCCAGGATCACGAAATCCGCCCGCTTTCCCGGCTCCAAACTCCCAATCTCCCGCTCGAGACAATCGGCCTTCGCCGCCCAGATCGTCATTCCCCGAATCGCTTCCTCCCGTGATAGCGCGTTCTCTGGCTGCCACCCACCCGCGGGCCACCCCTTCGCGTCCACCCGGAAGACTGCTGCCAGGAACGTTTTGAACGGACTGATATCCTCCACCGGGAAATCTGTTCCGAGCGGTAACCAGCCATTCTCTCCCAATAGCCGCTTATAGGCGTACGCCCCTTTCACCCGGAGCGGCCCCAGCCTCTCCGCCGCCCAATACATATCGCTCGTCGCATGCGTCGGCTGCACGGACGGGATAATCGAGTTCTGCCCAAAGACATCAAAATCAGCGTCATTCACCACCTGCGCATGCTCCACCCGCCACCGCTTGTCATTCCTTCCATGAAGGTATTTATGATAGACGCTCAGGATCATCCGGTTCCCCGAATCCCCGATTGCATGCGTGCAAAGCTGCCAGTCGGTCCCGATCAGCCTTGCCGCAAGCGAATCATAATGCGCCAGGGGGCTCAGCAGGAATCCCCGCCACCCCGCCTGGTCGCTATAAGGCTCCAGCAAACACGCTCCGCGGCTGCCCAGGGCCCCATCCGCATATGCCTTCACGCCTTTCACATACAGCAGATCGGTCTTATAAGGCCCCTTTGGCAAATAATAGTCCAGGTCTTCCTTTTTGTCCCGAACCATGACATAAATGCGCATTTTCAATATACCCGCTTTTTGCAGCGAATCAAGGCCTTCGATCGACCGCCGGTCGAGCCCCGGCTCCGTTACCGTCGTCAGCCCCTGCGCAAAACATTGTCCTTGCGCCGAATCCATCCGCTCCCTGAACTCTGCGGCCGTCAATTCAGGAATCGCCCGGCTGATCAGTTGCTCGGCATTGTCAATCAGGATACCAGTCAACTTTCCACCCTTCGTCCCGACAACCCCACCCACCAGTGTCTCACCGGGATGGATACCTGCCAGCTCCAGCGCCTTCGCATTGGCAATCATCGCGTGCCCATCCACCCGCGTTAATACCACGGGCGTGGACGGGAATGCCTGGTTCAATAAAGTATTGTCGGGAAATTTCTTATCGGGAAACCGGTTTTGATCCCAGCCGCGGCCCAGGATTGACGGCAGACCCGGATGAGCAGCAGCAAATTCCTTTACGCGCCGCACAACTTCTTCAAAGCTTTCGCTTCCGAAAAGTGACGCCGTAAACAACGATCCGCCATAAGAGACGAAATGCCCGTGCGCATCGATGAACCCCGGATACACCGGTTTCCCTTCCGCATCCACCGCCTCCGCAGCCGTGTACTGTCCCTGAATACTGGCATCGCTGCCCACGGCAAGTACCTTTCCGTCCTTCACAGCCATCGCCTCCACCTGGCTAAAACCAGAGTCGACAGTATAGATTTTTGCGTGATATACGATCAGGTCCGCGGTTTGTTTGCTGCGGCAGGAGAAAAACAGGATAGCAGCCAGGGCGCAAACAATCGAAAAATATGGTAACCTCATTAGCAGATCATTTTGGATAAAAATACTCATTTTGATCATTTCCATGCTTCGCTTTTCAACATTTGCTTGTCAAAGCCGGTATAAAACACCCGTCGATGAGAATTGGTCCCTTGCTTTTCGTAATGACCATCTATATCTCCTGCGATTACTTTCCGCCGACCATACCGCCCAACGGCAATTATTCCGTTTCGAACCTGCGCGAGACCGACACCCCATATGTTATGACAATAACCGACACCCTGACCTTTTGCGAGAGGAATACCGCATTGCAACTGGATCAGCAGACGCAAACCTATCACCAGATCCTGCCAGATAGCACCTGTCCGCTGCTGGAGCCGTTCAAAGATTCGGGCCTATGGAAAGTGAACAATTATGGAGACGCGGTAATGGTGGACAGTGTCTCCTGTGGATTGATTGATAGCACAAAGAATAAATTCGCCATATATTTCGGCGTCACGCGCAATGGTAATCGTGTCGGTATCATGGAGACCTTTCAGCGGCAATAACCTTTCCCGCGCGGCCCCCTTTCCTGCCTGGCCCCTACTCGGCCCAACTCATCGTATATCCCGGATTCTCGATCTCCAGCGCGGCCTCGGTCAACATCAGCGGATGAAACGTATCGACCATCACCGCCAGTTCCTTCGTTTCCTTCGCACCGATACTCCGCTCTACAGCCCCCGGATGCGGCCCATGCGGTATCCCGCCCGGATGTAACGTGATCATCCCCTTTGTCACATTTTTTCGACTCATGAAATCCCCGTCAACATAATACAACAACTCATCACTGTCGATATTGCTGTGATTGTATGGAGCCGGGATAGACAACGGATGATAATCGAATAACCGCGGACAAAAAGAACAAACAACGAAGTTTCGCCCTTCAAAAGTCTGATGGACCGGCGGCGGCTGATGCACCCGGCCGGTGATCGGTTCGAAATCATGAATGCTGAATGCAAAAGGATAACAACAACCGTCCCAGCCGACCACGTCAAAAGGATGATGCCCGTAATGGATCCCGTAGATCATCCCCTTTTTCTTTGTCCGGATCAGAAAATCCCCCTTCTCATCATGGGTGGTCAGCGACTGCGGCCCCCGAATATCCCGTTCACAATACGGCGAATGCTCCAGCAGCTGTCCGTATGGACTTAGATATTTTTTGGGATACCGGATCGGGCTGAACGATTCGACAATAAACAGCCGGTTGTTCCGGTCATCGAACCGGATTCTATAGATCGTCCCCCGCGGGACGACAAGATAATCGCCATACCCGAACGACAAGTCCCCGTACATCGTCTCCAACACCCCCTTGCCGCGAATGCATAAAAATCAGTTCATCCGCATCCGCGTTTTTGTAAAAATAATCTTCCATGCTGAGCTCCGGCGCAGCCAGCACGATATGACAATCACTGTTGATCAGTACCGGCCTGCGGCTTTTTAAATAATCATCCGCAGGCGAAATCCGGAATCCTTCCAGACACCGGTGTTTAAGCATGTGCTCCTCCGCCACCCGCGGCTGAACATCATAAGGTTCATCCGTAGCGATGATCTCCGTGGGCGGATGAAAATGATACAAAAGCGAATAATCATTCGAAAAACCCTCCGTTGAGAAAAGCTGTTCCGAATAGAGCGATCCGTCTTTCCGTCTGAACTGAGTGTGACGTTTATGAGGAACGGTCCCAAGCGAATAATAGTGAGGCATAAGTTATCGTTGATCTAAAATTAGTTAAATCTTCCCGCTTATGTTTTTATAACCTTTATCTTTAGCAAAAATTTGCTTCCCCGGTGCCTACCCGAACTGTTCGATTGTTTTGCCTTTGCCTTACCTTTTGCTTTTTTTCCTGCCAGGAACGAACCAAACCATGAGCTTCTATTTCTGGAACCCCCATTTTACGCTGGACAGCATGGAAGGCAACTTCCTTGAGGACAATGATGTCCGTTCCCTGTATATCCGGTACCTTGACGTCGACTGGACCCCTGCGGATTCCGCACCTGTTCCGCTGGCCCATTTCAGCTATGGGACATCACCCGCCGGCTATACCATCATACCGGTCGTAAGCATCCGCAACCGCGTATTTGAAAAACTCAACCCCGCATCGATCCCCGCCTTCGCCGCCGATATTGATACCCGCGTCAGGTATATCAACGAGACCCGGCACCTCCATAACCGGGAGATCCAATTCGACTGCGATTGGACACCCCGTACCAGGGAAAATTATTTCTCATTTTTCCGCGAATACCACCGCGAATCAGTCCAATCGATCTCCTCCGCGATCCGGATGGCCCAACTCCGATATGCGGGTCAGACCGGCGCCGCACCCGTCGATTACGGTGTCCCGCCTGTCGATTACGGCGTTCTTTTCTATTTTAATCTCGAAGAGACCGATACGGGCAACGAACGTTCCGTCTATGAAAGAGCTGCCGCTCACCATTATACGCCATTTCTTCGATCTTACCCGCTGACCCTGGACGTCGCATTGCCGCTCTTTCCCCCTACCAGGGACACCGGCGACACCCGTGATGGAGAAGACCTGTTCGGGATTATCACCGACATAAATCGCCATTCAAACCATCACATCCGTAACCTGATCTTCTTCGACCTCAACCGCGAAAATCTGACCCATTACGACCGGAATGTGTTCCGTGAAGCGCTCGCCCGCTTCAATTAACCGATAAATCTTTCCAACAAAAGCCAATTCCCTCCTATGCTTCGGATCGGCCTCCTGTCTGATACACACGACTACCTCGACGAGGCGATCTTCGGCCATTTCGAATCCTGCGATGAGATCTGGCACGCCGGTGATTTCGGCAGCATCGGACTTGCCAACCGCCTCGCCGGATTTCGCCCCCTCCGCGGCGTTTATGGGAACATCGACGCCGGAGACATCCGCAGCGCCTATCCGGAGAAGCTCCGGTGGCAATCGGAAGGGGTGCGGGTCTTGATAACTCATATCGGCGGCTACCCGCCCCGGTATACTCCCGGGACCCGCAAGGATCTTCTTAACGATGCGCCCCAACTCTTCATCTGCGGCCACTCGCATATTCTGAAGATCATCTATGACGATAGACTGAAGTGCCTTCACATAAATCCGGGAGCGGCCGGCAGGCAAGGCTGGCACAGCATCCGAACCCTCATCCGATTCACCATTGACGGTTCCGATATGAAGGATTGCCAGGTCATCGAACTGGGTAAACGCTAAACGATCCCCCACCCATTTTCCACTACCATGCTCAACACATTTTCCCCTGCCAGCTTCCAGTCTCGCTGCGACGAACTGGCCCTATCGGACGAAGACCTGGCAGCCATCATCCGGTCCTACGGTTACCCGCCGATGTGGAACCGGCCCAATACTTTCGAAACCCTCGTGCACATCATCCTTGAACAACAGGTCTCCCTTGCCTCCGCTCTCGCCGCACTCAATAAACTGCGTGAATATATCGGCGAAGTCACCCCACATAAGGTCCTGCTTCTTTCTGATCAGGAGTTGAAGGCTTGCTATTTCAGCCGTCAAAAGACAGGTTATGTAAGATTCCTGGCAGAATCACTGGTCGCCAGGCACATAGATCTGAATACAATGGCTGGATTGCCCGACGACGACATCCGGACAACGCTTACTGCAATAAAAGGCATTGGAAACTGGACAGTCGACGTGTACCTCATCTTTGTACTTCAGCGGGCCGACATCTTCCCATTTGGCGATCTCGCCGCCATCAACGCGCTGAAGCGGGTTAAAAATCTCCCCAAAGACACCCTCCGCGATTCACTGTTACCAGTAGTCGATCGGTGGAAACCGAATCGGACCATCGCTACCATGTTACTATGGCATTTCTATCTGTCTACAGGTACTCGAGGATCTTAGCACGCAGTTCGTTCGGCTTAAACGGCTTACTGACAAAATCATTCATCCCGCAGGACATGATCTCACTGATGATCTCGTTTTTTGGCGAAGCTGTTACCGCGATGATGGGGATATCTTTAAAGTGCTTGCGGATCTTCCGCGTACAGGCAAACCCATCCAGCACCGGCATCTGGACATCCATCAGGATCAGATCGTATTTCGTCCGGGCAACAAATTCCAGCGCCTGCCGGCCATCCACCACCAGGTCGATCTCACCACCCCACCCGGTAATAAACCGCCGGGCAATATTGGCATTGAACAGATTGTCCTCCGCCAACAGGATGCGCTTGTTTCTGAACTGCTCGTTCGTTTTGGAAACTGCCTTCGGAGCCTGCGCCGTAACAACCGTTTCACCGACCTCGCCACGCTGCAGCACAACGCTGAAATGAAAGATCGAACCCTTTCCCGGCGTGCTGTCTAAAAGAATTGTGCTGCCCATCAGCTCGACCAGCTTGGTTGAAATGGATAAACCCAGGCCCGTTCCGCCATACAGCCGGGTCGTATCGCTGTCCGCCTGGGTAAACTGCTCGAAGATCTTCTCCTGCTTGTCCCGGGCAATCCCGATGCCGGTATCGATCACCGAGAACCGCGCAGAGAACAACGCGCCATTATCCTCCGTCATCTCCACCTTCAGTTTGACCGATCCTTCCTGCGTAAACTTGATCGCATTGCTGATCAGGTTATTCAGCACCTGAGACAACCGGAAATTATCTCCCTTCACACAGAAAGGTATCCGCTGATCGAACTCGACGTCGAAAACGATCCCTTTCTCCTTCGCTTTATAGCTGAACGACTGGTAAAGACTCTGCGCCAGCTCCCGCAGATTGAAATCGATGGCCGACAGCTCGATCTTGCCTGAATCCAGCTTTGTAAAATCAAGAATATCGTTGATGATATGCAGAAGACTCTCTCCGGAGAATTGCAGGGTCCGCAGGTCTTCCTGCTGATCCTCCCGCGGCTGATTCATCATCAGCAGATGCGTAATCCCGATAACGGCATTCAACGGCGTCCGAAGTTCATGGCTCATGACACTGAGGAACTGTGATTTCGCCTTGGCCGCCTGCTCCGCCTTCTCCTTCATTTGCACCAGCTCCTGCTCCCGTTGCTTGCGGCTGGAGATATCCCGGATAAAGCCGTTATAATAGAACTCCTGCTCGTTATGTATGGCCGTGACCGCCAGTTCCATCGGGAACTCTATGCCGCTTTTCCGGATCCCCGTCAGCTCCAGCCGCTGATTGAGAATGTGAAAGTCGTCCGGGTCAAGGAACAGCTCGAATCCCGTTCCATCGGGCCGCCGGGCAGCGGGCGGGATGATCGTCTCCATCAGCGTCCGCCCCTTTACCTCTTCCTCCGTATAACCGAATATCTCCGTTGCCGCTTTATTCCAGTGAATGATATGCCCATCCTGGTTGGTGATGACGATCGCATCCAGCGCCGAAGAGATCACGCTGCCAAGCATCAGCTCATTCTTCCGGAGCAATTTTTGTGTAGCTTCGTTCTCCCTGATTTTCTGATCGAGCGCAATATTCAGCTGCTCGGATTCCGCCAGTTTTTCCAGAAAGATTTGCTCGATCTGCGCCTGTGAAAATATCCCCAGATGTTCCCGGTCCACGATCTCCTTGGGAATCAGCGTCAGCATGTGCGGGAACAACTCCAGCTCCTTATAACGGGTCGAGAACGTCTCATACGTCTTCTCGAAGATCTTTCCCGCAAGCGAATCCCCATAATTGCCGCTGACAAATTGGAAGGCGTCGAAGCTCAGAAACTGCAGCTTTCCGGAAGCATCTCCGGATCGCTGACTTGCTCTTCCAATACCGCCAGTTCCCGCATTTTCTTTTCAAAATATCCGTCCCCGGCGCGACCGAACTTATCTTTGACCGCCTCCAGGAAGGACTGCAGGAATTGAATCGCCAGCGTATTCTTCTGTTCCGTTTCACTGACAAATAAAATATTGAAAATGGAGCCTTCATTCAAGAGCGCGGGAAAACGTTGCCGGATGCCCTCCCGCAATGGTCTTCGCGTACAGCTTCTCCGCCAGCTCGAAAGAGGTTAGATATTTTTCAAATAGCAGATAGGTATGAAATACCTCCTCCGCAGTCTTTCATTGCTGCTTTGTATCCCAGTTGGATCAGTTGCTGCGCATTGGCTGGCGCCGAAACGCAACTGATCAGGAACTCAAACAGCGACTGATATAGCGCAGATTGATCTTCGGTTCTTAGCTGAGCCGAAGGCCTTCCCATTCCTTTCAGGAAGTTCTTTAGCATGGGTTCTGACCGGGCTATGCCCCTTTGCTGGCCTTATAAATGGAGTAGAAACCCAGTCCGACAATCCCCAGGTAACACCAGCGCAACGAACCAGGCAATGGACCCGCTCATCTGACCCAGATCGATTGAAGATATTGATCCCGTAATAGTGCTCGATCTGCATATGCAAATGACCGACGCCATGACCAGGAAACCCCAGGCCATAAAGGTCATCCCTTTCCGAACCTGCCGCCTTTCAGGCATAGGCCGTCAGAAAAGCAAAAAACCGCAATAAAAGAAAGGTAATTCCATAACACCAAACCAATAGCTCATATTGCTGGCGTGAGCGGCGCCGCATTGTTGACCTGCATCAGGCTGCAATTACCTGGCATGTGCGCGGAGAAGAAACGGCGATAACTCCGATCGTAAGGATCAGTAGGATTAAGGGTCTAAAATTTTTCATGACAATATGGATTTTTGAACAATAAATTGGCAGTTTTTCCCGTCTGGATAAGGTCAGATCCCTTTTTACAGGAGCGCAACCGATAGAAAATATTACGTAAGTACTTAACGCATAGCGAACAAAAAAATTGCAGATATGCAAAAAATCCGACCCCCATTCGTCTTTGACGAAAACCTTAACTCCTCCTTCCTCGAAGAGCTCTTCGAAGGTGATACCATATACGCAGAAGCCGTCTTTGAAGATTTCCTAAAAGATCTTCCTGAATACTGGGAACGAGTCGAAACGGCTTACCATAATCGGAATCTTCCCATCCTGGGAACAAGCGTTCACACCTGCAAAACTTTATTCGGCTACGTGGGTTTTACGGATCTTCAGGAGCTCTGTCAACAATTCGAGAACAAATGTTCCGTTAATAGTCCGGAAGAATTACGAGTGGAATATATCCTGCTTATTCAAAGAAAAGAACGGGCCCAGCACATTATAGAAAAGGAATACGCCAGACTTAGGCTCTTCAACGGAGAACAAGGAAGACTTAAAGGAATGAAACTTTCGTGCATCATAGTAGAAGACATCCAGATCGCCGCGGATTTCCTCCGCAAATTCTGCGAAAAAAGTGAACTCGTCGAAGTCAAAGGGCATTTCCTCAATGTGATGGACGCCCTCGAATACCTTGACCGGGAGAAGGTGGATCTTCTTTTCCTGGATGTTGAAATGCCCGGCGCCAACGGATTCGAGCTGCTCGACCGCCTCACCTATTCTCCCATGATCATCCTGACCACTTCCAAAACCGAATATGCCTTCAACGCCTTTCAATACCATGTGAACGATTACCTGAAAAAACCCTTTACCTATAAGCGTTTCATCGAAGCCATCGGCAAACTGCAACAGCAGCCCGCCGAAGCCTTCACCGGCGCCGCAAATCCCGGTCTCCTTGCAGACCGACACCGAGTTCCTTTTCATCAAAGCCGATGATAAGCTGACAAAGATCAGGAAAGACGAAATCCTTTTCCTCGAAAGCATGCGTGACTACGTTAAGTTCGTCACACCTTCCAGGAATTATATGACCTATAGCACGCTGAAGAATATGGAAGAAAAGCTCAACGGCCAAACCTTCCTCAAAGTTCATCGGTCCTATATCGTCAACCTGAGTAAAATCGACGACATCCGCGGAAATACGATCTATATCCTTGGGAATCAGATCCCCATTGGAAAAGGTCATAAGGAAGACCTCGAAGCCCGTCTGAATATCCTTTAGCATCCAACCGATTCAGGTTTAATCCGCTCGTCGGCAATTTCCTTCTTTCGTCGGGCAAATCCACCCCTTAGTCGAAAAAGTTTCCCCATGACAACCTCTTTTTACATCTTTGTATCAGCAAAACAACAATGTCCTGATCCGAAAAACCAAACGTCCAAATCCAGTATCTCAATCCAATCTTCCCTGAAAATCCAAATCGTAAGATCCACATCCTAACCTTGAAAACCCGAATCCAAACCGTAAGACCCGTATTTTAATCCGTACCCTGAAGAACCTCGATCCAACCATCCACGAAAACCAAGTACGATCCACCATCCTTGAAAGCCAAAACGTAATCCATCATCCGAAAAACCTGGAAGTGCCGGGGGCAAACCTGAAAGTGTGAAATCCGTCCGAATGATTCTGCTCTGATCGATCCCTAAAGCCTGAAACTTAAAGATCGTTGACCCTGACAAAAAATTGCCGCCACGGAATACCGTGGCGGCTTTATCTTACCTGCCCATTTTCATCTTAACTACCTATAATCTTAGATCCAGGGCCTACCCACCCCCGTCCGGAACGGCCACGGCACCGTCGCCAAAATAATGATCAAGCGCGACGAGGAACAACCAGAAGGCGCGCTTGAACCTGGCCGCATCCGGGATGTTCTTTTTGGCCACCCCCCGCCCGACCGTGATCAACGCAACCGCGATCAACATCCCTGCAAAATGCTCGACCACCCAGTAACGCATAACTGAATTCTTCATGACCACACCCATCCCGTTATCTAACGCCAACGACAGTCCGAATTGCCCGAAGAACCACAAGACCAGACCAAGCAACAAGGTAGTATGCGCAGCAATCATAAGGAAAAGGCCCATCTTGCGGTCCCCGGCGGAAAAGGACCTTCCGGAACGGATCCCGGAATAACTCTGAACGATGGCGGCTAATAGCAGAAGGAGAATCACCCAACGAAGAAGACTGTGCAGAAGCAATAATGTATACATGCCCAAATCTACAACAGCTCTTCCACTTGGTGCCCCCACGGGAATAATTAACGGCAGCGGATAGGAGCACTTAGCTATTTTGTACTGGCTTTCAATTGGTTATCAAAATGGTCTCGATGTGTCCGGAGACCTTCCGCCGTACAGTTAAAGTTCCTTAGATTTGCCCCATGACGGACCGATCGTTGAGAAATCCCCTGGTATTGCTTTGCTTTTTAATAGTTGGTATGACCGCTTGCAACGGTTCCAGTGACGGAAAAGACGCAGACCGGACGGCTATCCTGACCCACCCCCCCTACTCAACGCTGACCGATAGCATTCAAAATCACCTGGGCGCCGATCAGGCCGGTCTATACTTCAAAAGGGCCGAGCTGCTTTCGCGCAACAACCAGCATGAGCTCGCAGCGACAGACTACGGCCGGTCCTGGGACATCCGGCCCGATGAAGGAACGGCAGCCAGATATGCCGCTACCCTCACCATCATCGGGCAATTGGGAAAGGCCGTCCATCTTCTGCAAGACTGCTGCCGAAAATTTCCATCAGACAAGGATTTCCCCGCCAAGCTTGCCGAACTCTATACCCAATCCAACCGGATGCAGGACGCAATCGGCATCTACGACAATATCCTGCGCTCCGACACACTCAATGATGATGCCTGGTATGAGAAAGGGCTCCTGCTGGAAAAGAAAGGCGACACCCCGGCCGCCATTCTGGCGCTCAAAAATGCATATACCATCGAACCAGTTAATACTTACGGCCTGGAACTCGCCCATTTATATGCGGAGAACCGCGATCCCGCGTCACTACCCCTTTGCGACGCCGCGCTCCGCAGAGATTCCTCCCATGACCTGCTGGACCCGTTCTTTATAAAGGGGATCTATTTTTCAAACACGGAGCAGTATAAGAAAGCCATCGTGCAGTTCGACTCCTGCATCGGCCGCGATTGGAAATTTGCCGACGCCTACCTCGAAAAAGGGATCGCCCTCTTCAAACAAAAAGAATATCAACCCGCCATGGAATCTTTCCAAATGACCGTCAAAGTCTCCGAAACATACGCCGACGGCTATTTTTGGATCGGCCGCTGTTTCGAAGCCACCGGAAATAAGGACCAGGCGATCGCCTACTACCGGCAGGCGCTGATTTATGACAAGGATTTTAGGGAGGCCGCAGATCGCATCAAACGTTTGGAATAACTATATTTATATTTCTATCTTAATAACTATGGCACTCGTCGCCCCTTCCTTGCTGGCTTCTAATTTCCTCCGCCTTGGCGAAGAATGTAAAATGCTCAACGAAAGTGAAGCCGACTGGCTCCACCTCGACGTTATGGACGGCCGGTTTGTTCCGAATATCAGCTTCGGGCTGCCGGTGATCGCGCAGATCCGGACCGCCACCACCAAGACCTGCGACGTCCACCTGATGATAGAGGAACCGGAGAGATACGCCGAAGCCTTCAAACAAGCAGGCGCTGACCGCCTTACGGTCCACTATGAAGCATGTCCGCCACCTCCATCGCAACATTCAACAGATCAAATCCCTGGGAATGGCAGCAGGTGTCGCGCTCAATCCCGCCACACCCGTGGACTTTCTAAGCGATATTCTGCAGGATCTCGACACTGTTCTGATCATGAGCGTCAATCCCGGATTCGGTGGCCAGGAATTTATCCCCCACACCTTCCAAAAAATCCGTAACCTGAAGCGCATGATCCACGATCGCGGTCTCAGGACGCTCATTGAGATCGATGGAGGCGTTTCGCTCGAAAACGCGAGCCAAATTCTCAGAGCCGGCGCCGACGTATTGGTAGCCGGCAGTCACGTATTCCGCTCCCCAAATCCCAAAGCCACCATCCACACACTTAAATATTCAGATTGAGCGTTCTTAAACCGCTCTCCGGTTCGTCATTCTAAACCAACCATTCTTGAAAGTCGTAATCGCCGCTCTTTTTCCCTTGCTGTTACTGATGCAGCCGGCTTTTGCGCAAAAAAAATCCGCGTCCATCACCGGCAGGGTGCTGGATGAGAACGATCATCCCCTGGCCGGCGTCTCCGTGACCATCCTCGGCCGGCAATCCGGCATCACGACCTCCGATTCCGGTAATTTTCGCATCCGGGTCGAAGCCGATAAAGCATTCGCCCTTGTGTTTTCCTTTACCGGCTACCGAACCCAACAACGCAATTTCCTGCTGAATGAGAAGGAGGAAGAACAGGTTGTCATCCGCCTGGAAAGAGACGCAAAAGCCCTTGCTCCGGTCACCGTGTCCGACCAGCAGCCGGCACGCGAAGCCGGCCTGATCAAAGTCAACCCCAGGGACGCGATCAATATCCCCACCCCGACAGGCGGGATTGAAAGTCTCATCAAGATCCTCGTCGGATCCAATAACGAACTGACCTCCCAATATTCCGTCCGCGGCGGGAATTACGACGAGAACCTGATCTATGTGAACGATTTTGAGGTCTTCCGGCCTTACCTCGTCAACAACGCCCAACAAGAAGGTCTTAGCTTCATCAACCCGGAGTTGACCCGCACCGTCAGCTTTTACACGGGCGGGTTCCAGGCCAGGTACGGCGACAAGATGTCTTCCGCCCTCGACATTCAATACCGCAAACCAACCAGCTTCGCCGGATCCGTCTATCTGGGCGTTCTCGAACAGGGTCTTCATCTCGAAGGAGTGGGTGCACAAGGGCGTTTTACCTATCTCATCGGCGCCCGCAACCGGACCGACGGCAGCCTGCTCGCCAGCCAGGAGACCAAAGGTACCTATGCCCCATCCTCCTCCGACATCCAGGCCCTGCTGACCTGGCAGCTAAATAGCCGCGACCACCTGGAATTGCTGGGAACCCTCTCCCAAACACGCTTCCACCTTGTCCCACAGTCCGAGCAGCTCACCTCCTCGATCTTCTCCCCCTACTTTACCGCCAACCTTGGCCTTGACGTCAATTTCCAGGGCCAGGAAAAAGATGCCTACGAGACCAATATGCTCGGTCTATCCTATATCCAGACAGTCACCGAACGGCTTCGATTGAAATGGATGGCGTCCGTTTTTGAAGACAACGAAGCACAGAACTATGACATCATCGGCAATTACCTCTTTGGAGAGCGCGACTTTGACCAAGCCAGCGCCACCTTCGGTCAGATCGTAAATCCATTGGGAGCAGGCACCTACCAGAACTTCGCCCGCGATCAACTGAACATTACCGTTTGGAACCTTACCCATAAAGGTTATCTCAGCTTCCGGCATCAATATCTCCAGTGGGGCGTCAGCGCAGAAAGACAGCTCGTCCACGACCACATCGATGAATGGACGTACCAGGATTCAGCCGGCTATTCCCTTCCCTATGAGCCCGGCGTTCCCGGGATCAACAACGTCGCCAGATCAACCGACACGCTCGGCATCACCCGATCGACCGGCTTTCTCCAGGATAATATCCTTTTCGCAGACTCCGGCGCCTTTACACTCCAGGGCGGACTGCGGTACAACTACAATACCCTTAACCATGAATTCCTGCTTTCGCCCAGACTCAACGCATCCTGGAAACCCCGCCATTCGACAAAGGACATCGCCTACCATGCAGCATTGGGAATCTATGACCAGCCACCCTTCTTCCGGGAAATGGTCCGCTATGACGGCACGCTCAACACCGCCCTCAAAGCGCAGCGAAGTTGGCAGGCTGTCCTCGGATTCGACCGCAATTTCCACCTGGATGACCGGCCTTTCCGATTTACCACAGAAGCTTACTATAAATATATGACCCGCGTGGATCCCTACGATATCAATAACGTCCATATTCAATACTTTGGCCTCAATGACGCAAAAGCCTACGCAACCGGCGATTGAATTTCGCCTGTTCGGCCAGCTCGTCAAGGATGCGGATAGCTGGATCAGCATGGGTTTTATGCGGACGATGGAGAAGATCGATACAAATTTCTATGCCTATACGCTCGACAGCCTCAATCAGCCGACCGACAGCACGTTGACAAAAGCCGGCTGGGTACGAAGACCCACCGACCGGCTCTTTACCTTCGGTCTGTTTCTCCAGGATTACCTCCCCACCAACAAAAACCTCAAGGCCTTCCTCAACTTGCTCTACGGAAGCAATCTGCCATTCAATATCCCCGGCGATATCCGGTACCGCGGTCAATTGACTATTCCACCTTATATCCGGATCGATGTTGGCTTTAGCGCCTTACTGCTCGATAGCGAAAAAAGCAATCGCCGCAGCCACAATCCATTCCGCAATTTTGAGAATATCTGGGCTACCCTCGAAGTCTTTAACCTCATCAATCGCGCCAATACCATCTCCTATATGCTGATCAAAGACTTTTCCAATACGACCTATACGATCCCCCAACGCCTGACCCCCCGTCTGATCAACCTCAAGCTGGTCGGTCGTTTTTAACCCATCGGGTACGGTTTTTTGCGCTTTTTCGCAGTTTTTCCCGTAGTAATCCGCAAGGATTTCCCAAAAACCCCGCATTTTCCTATTTTGGGACCGATTGGGCCCTGATTCGTCCGCAACACCCTGCCTATCAAATGCTTATTTTCTGGCCGCAAATTGGTCATTATATAGGAAAATCGCGCAACTATGAAGACCCTTATTAACCTCATCAAAGCTGTATTCGAACCTTCGACCTTTTCCCAGGAAAAAATGCCGGCACTTATCCCGGTACGGGTGGTGACCAAAGTACACCCCAACCCATACAGATAATCCCTAATCGTATTACCAATGGTCCTGACTACTGAGATTTCGGTTTTCCCGAACCCTTTTGATTATTTTGTTTTTCTGGAAGTCACCTGCGAAGAACCAATGGACTGCATCATTCTCCTGGCCGACCTCGGTCCGGGCAAGATCGTCCGCATGATCGGTGCAAGCTTGAACAATGGAATCAACCGCGTATCGCTCGATGATCTCTACTCCCTGCCTGCCGGAAATTACCAACTGGACATCAAGACGGTCGCGGGCGAAGTACTCTACCAAACAATGCTGATCAAACAGTAAGATCCCATTCCCCGGATCTTTCGGTTTCCACCCCATTCAATGGCACTTCCGGTTCCGCCCCGTTTTGTTAATTTTGCGGCATGACAAGGCTTTCCGTAAACATCAACAAATTTGGAACCCTCCGCAATAGCCGCGGTGGCAATAATCCCGATGTCGTCAAGGCAGCAACCGATGCCGAGCGTTTCGGAGCAGATGGCGTTACCGTGCACCCGAGACCGGATGAACGTCATATCCGATACAGCGATGTTTACGCGATCTCTAAGACCATTACTACCGAATTCAATATCGAAGGCAATTCCCAGGAGCAGAAATTCGTGGACCTCGTGCTGGATGTCCGGCCGACCCAGGTAACACTCGTCCCCGACGCCCTCAGCCAGATCACTTCCAATCACGGCTGGGATACAATCCGTCACAAAAACTATCTCATCGGCGCCGTGCGCCGCTTCCAGGATGCCGGCATCCGGGTCTCCCTTTTCGTTGATCCCGTCATCGCCATGGTCGAAGGCGCTGCGGAAACCGGCGCCGATCGTGTAGAATTGTATACAGAAGGCTATGCCCGTGAATATCCCGCTGATCCGCAAAAAGCGATCGCGCCATACCGCGCCGCAGCCATCCGCGCCGTCGAACTAGGCCTCGGCCTCAATGCCGGCCATGACCTCGACCTTCACAACCTCCGGTATTTCGCCCGAAATATCCCGGGCCTGCAAGAGGTCTCTATCGGCCATGCCCTGATCTGTGACGCCCTTTACCTGGGATACGAAAATACGATCCAGCTCTATCAACGTCAATTGAAATGAAACGGCGTCGCCGGCCGAAGCCAATTCAATGCTTCGCCTGTTTTTTTCAACGTTTCCCACGGCGGCAACCCTCACCAGGCTTCACATCCCGGTAATTCGCCTCCGGTGTAATATCAGGTCAACCCGCAGCCCGATCCACTACTTTTGATCCGCTAACATCCCATCATTCACCAAAGAAATAACCGATATGAAAAAAGTTCTTAGTGCCGGCTTGTGGCTGGCCATATTGCAATTGACATTCCTCCCCTTCTCCCGCGCCCAGCTCACCACCCTGCCGGACGGCGGTAATAAGAAAGCGTCCGTCACGGAGCGGATAGGCATCACCGATGTAACGATAAATTACAGCCGGCCTGGGGTCAAGGGCCGCGAAGGTAAGGTCTGGGGCCAACTCGTCCCTGTTGGCTATGCGGAACAGGGTCTCGGCGATACCAAAGCCGTTCCCTGGAGGGCCGGAGCCAATGAGAATACCACGATCGAATTCAGTACCGACGTACTCATCGAAGGGCAACCTCTGCCCGCCGGTAAATACGGCCTCTTCATCGCCTACGATCCATCGGAATCGACGTTGATTTTCTCCCGCACCAACACGGCCTGGGGCGCTTTCTTCTACAATCCGCAGGAAGACGCATTGCGCGTAAAAGTAAAACCCGTTCCGCTTGACAATGAAGTGGAGTGGCTTCGATACGAGTTTACGGATCAGAAAGAAAACTCGTCAACGATCGCGTTGCAATGGGAAAAGCTCGGCATCCCGTTCAAAGTGGAAGTCGACTATGATAAAACCCAACTGGCTTCATTCCGCCGCGAATTGGTCGGGGAAAAAGCGTTCAACTGGCAAAACTGGGCCCAGGCCGCCCAATGGTGCGCCCAACGCAACACCGATCTCGATCAGGGTATGGTTTGGGCCAACAAAGCCATCGACCCCAATATTGGCGGTACAAGGAATTTCCAAACCCTTTCCACCAAAGCACAGATCCTATCTCTCCAGGGTAAGACCGCAGATGCGGACGCACTGATGAAAGAAGCATTGCCCCTGGGAACCGTGCAGGAAGTTCACGCATACGCCCGGCAACTCCTCAAAGCGAAACGGGTCAAGGATGCATTCGATGCATTCAAGGGCAACTATGACCGCCATCCGGATGAATTCATGACCAACATGGGTCTCGCGAGGGGCTATTCCGCTACGGGTGATTACAAGAAAGCGCTGGATTATTTGAAGAAAGCCGAGGCCCAGGCGCCCGATCCTGCGAATAAAGGAAATATCGGCAGGTTGATCCCGGTCCTCGAACAGGGGAAAGATATAAATTAAATTCTCCTTGGGGCGTTCCTTCGGAACGCCCCCATTTTATTCAATTACATCCCAGTAATTCACACAGTTTGGCCTGCAAATCCGGACCCCGCAGGTTTCGGCCGACGATCTTCCCATTCGGATCGACCAACAGGTTCTGGGGAATGGCCTGTATATGATATTTGGCCGCCGCCTCGTTAAACCAGAATTTCAGATCACTGACTTGCGTCCACGCCAGTCCGTCATCCTTTATCGCCTTGATCCACGGCTCCTTTGCCTTATCCAGGCTCACACCCAACACCGTGAAATTCTTATCCTTGAATTTCCGATAGGTCACCACGACATTCGGGTTTTCCATCCGGCAGGGACCACACCAACTGGCCCAAAAGTCGACCAGCACATATTTTCCTTTAAACGACGACAATGTCACCGAATGACCGGCCGTATCATTTTGCGTAAAATCGATCTCATCCGTTCCGATCGCTCCTATCTTCGCATCATCGAGCTGCTTTTGGAGGATACTGCGCATACGACCCCTGCCGAACCCCCACTGACAAGGATTCAAGCCGCCGCTCCTGCGCCGCCACATCTTCCGTCAACTGATTCACCAGGTACAGCCCGAACGCGGACACATAGGAATTGGGCTTCTGCCGAACAAATCTGTCCATCGCCACAAAGATCGTATCGATCAGGGTGCTCTTCTCCCGGTATAGCGAATCCTGCTTATTCCCCCCTTCCGGGCTACGCAGCTGCATCATCACCGCATTCAACCGGTTGAAAACGGTATTGAAAGTCGCCTGAAACTCGATAAAATCGTCATTGGAAGGAGAACCCGTCACCTTTATCCCATTCATATCTTCTATCGCCCCGGTCATGCTCATCTTATCATTGCCAATGAACAACGGTATTTTTTTCCTGGCAGCCAGGAAATTTACAAAGTAGAAATTGGGCTCACTCAAATGTCCCGCCAGGAGGAACGCACCTCCCTTGACCACCGCATAGGACAGCGTATCTACCTGGTTGGAGTTCTCATCTGTGACACAAACCATTGAATTATCCGGAATGCCCGCCACCCGGCCGTTGATTACGAACCGCGGTTCGCCGCCATTCTGCGCCGCACCAAATAATGGCATTACCATCACCGCGGCTATCGACACAAGCAATAATTTCATATTCGTTTTAATTGACCATAAAATGTCCGGACTACGTCCGGGCGTGCCGCCGCTCAAGGACGTCAGCCACATCCTGCAAATTATAACCTTTTGCGTTTAGAAGGATGAGATAATGGAACAAAAGATCCGCCGCCTCATTCAGGAACAGCTCATCGTCATGATCCTTGGCTTCAATCACCAACTCCACTGCCTCTTCCCCTACTTTCTGGGCGATCTTATTGATCCCCTTACTGAAAAGCCCCGCCACATACGATCCCTCGGGAGCCGACTCCCGCCGCCGGTTTTCAATGATCTCCTCCAGCCGCACCAGGAAGTCTTCCCGGTGGTTCTTTTCATTCCAGCAGGTATCCGCTCCGGTATGACAAACCGGGCCCAGTGGCAACGCCTTGATCAGCAGCGTATCCTGGTCACAATCGACCGCAATTCCCTTCACCAACAGAAAATTTCCGCTCTCCTCACCCTTCGTCCATAGTTTTTTGCGCGACCGGCTGTAGAAGGTCACTTTACCCTCCGCCTGCGTCTGCTCCAATGCTTCCTGATTCATAAAGCCCAGCATCAACACCTTTTCGGTCACGCTATCCTGAACAATTGCCGGGGCAAGCCCGTCTGCAAATTTTTCAAAATCCACTTCCAAACTCATATTACAAAAATTTAGATTCTCACCGCGACTCCCTTGCGTTTGCAAATATCCCTTTAATTCCGGAATCGTAATCTCTTTAAAGTGAAAGATACTGGCAGCCAGTGCCGCATCAGCCCTTCCCAGCCCCAGCACATCCGCAAAATGCTCCGGCACCCCACCGCCCCCCGACGCAATCACCGGTACCGGCAAAGATCCCGCCAGTTCCCGGGTAATATCCAGTGCAAACCCTTTCCTGGTCCCGTCATTATTCATCGACGTCAGCAGGATCTCCCCTGCCCCCTGTCTACGCCCGCCCGCGCCCAGTCGATACAACGCATTTCCGTCCGAACCCGCCCGCCATTCAGATAGACATACCATTCCCCATCTTCCTCTCTCCGCGTATCGATCGCCAGGACAACACACTGGCTCCCGAATTCCTTCGCCAGCTCGCCGATCAGCTCCGGCCGCCGGAACGCCGAGGTATTCACGGAGATCTTGTCCGCACCGTTTTGCAGCAGCAGGCTCACGTCTTCCACACTGCTGATCCCTCCGCCTACCGTGAACGGAATATTGATATGATGCGCAATCCGGTTCACCAGTTCCCGCAACGTCTTTCGCTTTTCATTCGTCGCGGTGATATCCAGAAAGACCAACTCATCCGCCCCCTGATGCAGCATACAGCGCCCCCAGTTCCACCGGATCACCCGCATCCCGGATATTTTCGAAATTGACCCCCTTCACCGTCCGGCCGTCCTTAATATCGAGACAAGGTATAATGCGTTTCGTTAGCACGAGATTATCTTTTTGTAGTGAAAGTCATACTTTGGAAAGTTCATTTAACGCAATCCGCCCTTCATAGATCGCTTTGCCGATGATCACCCCTTTGCATCCCACCTCCTCCAGCCGCCACACATCATCCATCCCGCTGACCCCCCCGCTGGCAATGAAATGCAGTTCCGGGAACTTCCCGACGATATTTTTATACAACTCCAGCGCCGGCCCCTGCAACAGCCCATCCTTACTCACATCCGTGCAAAAGATCTGCCGAACTCCCTTTCTCAATATACTCGCCGAATGAAATCATAGACCCAACGATCCGTCGTCTCCTGCCATCCGCTGACCGCAATCTTCTCATTCTTCACATCGGCCCCCAACAGAAACCGCTCCGCTCCATATTGCTGCAAGCCAGCTGACAAACAACGGTCCATCCTTCACGGCAATACTCCCCACAGTGGCCAGCGCCGCCCCGGAATTGAAGACAATCTCCACATCCGCCGCCGTCTTTGATCCCGCCGCCAAAATCGACGACAAGCTTCGTCTTACCCGCAATCGTTTCCAGCACCTTCCAGTTGCTGACTGCCCCCGCTTTCGCCCCATCCAGGTCCACCAGATGCAGCCGCCGCAACCCCGCATCTTCGAAAGCCAGCGCAACTTCCAGCGGATCGCTCGTTATAGACTCTTTTTCTGCGCATAATCGCCTTGCGTGAGCCGCACGCATTTCCCTTCAATAATATCTATCGCCGGAATGATCTCCATCAATGTCTCTAAATGATTTCATAAAATTCTGTCAAAATCCTTTCCCCAGTCTGCGGCCGACTTCTCCGGATGGAATTGCACCCCGTAGAAATTATCCCGATGCAACCCGGAACTATATGGCTGCACATAATCCGTCCGTGCGATCGTATGATCCCCCAAGCGCTGCATAATAGCCATGCACAAAATAACAATAGCTGTTTTCCGCCACGCCTTCGAAAAGCGGCGTCTGCAATCCATAAATATTATTCCACCCGATCTGCGGCACCTTACAGCGACCCACCACTCCGCGCCGGCTGCGAATTTCTTCACTCGTTCGCCGAAAAATCCCAGACATCCGTATCATTCTCTTCACTATAGCTGCACATCAGCTGCATCCCCAGACAAATACCCAGCACCGGCTGCCGGAGCCCGCGGATCAGCACATCCAACCCCCGTTCCCGCAGATACTCCATCGCCGTACTCGCTTCTCCCACCCCGGGAAAGATCACCTTATCCGCCGCCACGATCATCTGCCGGCTCATCGGTGACCATCGCCGGCAGCGCCGATCCGCTCCAGCGCATACAGCACCGACTGGATATTACCCGCATTGTATTTGATGATCACCAGCTTCATAAGATCGAATCTAAGAAATTCCTTTGTCGCCTTCCCGATATCCGTCGCGCCCTCTATCGCCTTGATATACGCCGTTCCGATGATCGCGCCCTGCGTATGCCTGCACGCCGCTTCGAAGCTCTTCCTTGTCCCGAACCCCAAAACCTACCAGCACCGGATTGCGCAGCCGCATCTCCTCCAGCCGCCGGAAATAGGCCTCCTGATCACCCAGATCCCTGCTCCCGCCCGTCGTCGAAGAAGAAGAAACCGCATACAGGAAACCCGTGCTCAACGCATCCACCTTGCCGGATCCGCGTCGTCCGAAGTTTCCGGCGTCACCAGAAAGACAAAGTCAAGCCCATGTTTCCGGATCACCGGGCCATATTCCGTCTCGAATTCATAGATCGGAAGATCAGGAAGGATCAACCCATCCACCCCTGCCTGCGCCGCCGCCTCACAAAATTGATCAAACCCATATTGCAGGACCGGATTGAGATACCCCATCAGCAACACCGGGACCTGGATCGACGCCCGCATCTCCGTCAATTGCCCGAACAGACGGGCGATCGACATCCCATTCTCCAGCGCCCTGGTCCCGCTCGCCTGAATCACCGGACCATCGGCCAGCGGATCGCTATACGGCATCCCCAGCTCGATCAGATCCGCGCCACTGTCCTGCAATGCCCGCATCACGTCCATCGTGCTGTCCAGCCGCGGAAATCCTGCCGTACAATATACATTCAGCACCTTCGATCTGCTTCCTTCCGAAAGAGTTCATTCATCCTGCTCATACGATTCCGTCCTCCATCGCCCGCATATAAGTGGCCATATCCTTATCTCCCCTTCCGGAAAGACAAAGGACGACCGTATCTTTTTCATTCAATTCAGCTGTTCCAGCGCCGCCACCGCATGCGCCGACTCCAGCGCCGGGATGATCCCTTCCAGCCGGGTCAGCTCGAATGCCGCCGCCAACGCTTCCTGATCGGTCGCGCTGAGGAAGGTCGCCCGCCCGCTCGCATACAGATGCGCATGCAAGCGGCCCGATACCCGGATAATCCAGACCCGCTGAGATACTATGCGGCTCCACCACCTGCCCGTCCTCCGTCTGCATGACATAACTTCGGCTGCCATGCAGCACACCCGGCTTGCCCAGCTGCGTCGTAGCGGCGCTCTTCCCGCTATGAATTCCCTCTCCGGCCGCTTCCACCGCGATCAGCTCCACACTGCCTTCATCCAGAAAGTGATAGAACGCCCCCGCCGCATTGCTCCCCCCGCCCACACACGCGATGACATGCGTCGGCAGCTCGCTCCCCGTCTTCTCCTTCAGCTGCACCCTCGTCTCCTCACTGATCACACTTTGAAACCGGGCTACCATATCCGGATAAGGATGCGGCCCCACCACACTGCCGATGATATAATGCGTATCCAACGGGATGATTGATCCAATCCCGGATCGCTTCATTGGTTGCATCTTTCAGTGTCTTGCTGCCGCTGATCGCCGGCACGACCTTCGCCCCCAGCATCTTCATCCGGGCTACATTGGGCGCCTGCCGCTCGATATCCTTCTCCCCCATATAGACGATACACTCGATACCCTTCAACGCGCAGACCGTAGCCGTCGCGACGCCATGCTGACCCGCCCCCGTTTCTGCAATGATCCGCCGCTTTCCCAGCCGCTGCGCCAGCAGGATCTGACCGATCGTATTGTTGATCTTGTGCGCTCCGGTATGATTCAGGTCCTCCCGTTTCAGAAAGATCTGCGTATTGTATTTTGCGCTCAGCCTGCCCGCCAGGTACAACGGCGAAGGACGGCCGACATAGTCCTTCAGCAACGACTGATATTCCCGCTGGAAAGCCGGCCTCATGGATGATTTCCAGATAGCGGGTCCGCAGTTCCTCCACATTCCGGATATAGCATCTCAGGGATATAGGCGCCCCCGAACTTCCCATAATACCCCTGCTCATCCGGCGACTGATAACTCGCCTCCTCTATCCGCTTGATTCGATACTCGATTGCCATAATCAAGGATTTTTAATTGCATCCAGCATCGCCCTGATCTTCTTAAGGTCCTTGACCCCCGGACTCTGCTCGAATTTGCTGTTGATATCGATCGAAAATAATTTAGCCGCAACCGTTCATGTGAAAACTCCTTCAGTCGATCCACATCCCCCGGCTCGATCCCGCCGCTTAGGAAGAACAGTTTGTCGATACGCGCCGGCTTGAGCACATCCCAGTTGAATTTCTTCCCCGTTCCCCCATATCCAACTCCTTCCGTATCGAACAGGAACATATCGCAATAGTCCTGGTAAGGCCGGATGATCCAGTCGATCGGATCATTCTCTCCCAGCCGGAAGACCTTGATCACCGTAATATAATTCGCCAGCTGTTCGCAAAAGCGCGGCGTCTCATCCCCATGCAGCTGCACCATGTCCAACCCATAACTATCTACCTGCCGCATGACTTCATCATATGCCGGGTTGACAAACACCCCGACCTTACCCAGGCGCAACTTCGCCTTTTTCACTTGTTCACCGGACAGATGACGCACCACATACCGGGGAGATTTGGGATAGAAAATAAATCCCGCAAAGTCCACACCCATCGCGTCCAGTTGCTTGACCTGGTCGATCTCGGTCATTCCGCATACTTTTACTCTCATAACTTATTTTTCCACAGAATGCCTCCCGCACTCCTGTAATTCCTTGACGAACTGCCGGAACGCCGCCGCCGGATCGGCCTCCTTCATAAAACTTTCTCCGATCAGGAATCCGCTGAACCCCGCCTCCTTCATCCGCAGGATCGTCTCCACCTGGCTGATCCCGCTTTCCGCGACCAATGGTTTCCCCGCCGGAATGCGTCTGCTCAACCGGATCGACCGTTCGATATCCACCGTGAATGTTTTCAGATCCCGGTTGTTCACCCCGACCAGCGCTGTCTCATCACATATATGATCCAGCTCTTCTTCGCCGTGGATCTCCAGCAAAACTTCCAACCCCAATCCCCGGGCAAAAGCCGCCAACCTCCGCACTTCCATCGGCTTCAGACAGGCGGCAATCAGCAAGATCACATCCGCACCAATCGCCCGGGCCTCCACAATCTGATATTCTTCGATAATGAATTCCTTTCGCAAAATAGGGATCTCGTTCACCCGCGCCGTGACCAGATCCGCATCACTGCCGCCAAAGAAATGCTGATCCGTCAGCACCGAAAGACATGCCGCGCCGGCAGCGGTATACCCGCGCGTCACCTCCACCACCGCGGCCCGGTCATTGATCACTCCCCTGGACGGGGAACGCCGCTTGAACTCCGCAATGATCCCGGTCGATCCCGTATCGCGCAGTGCAGCCTTCAACGATAAGCAGGGGCGGTAATAAAAGGAACTCTTTTCCAGCGCAGATACGGGAACCGCAACTTTCCGCCCCGCCACTTCCCCCCGCTTGTATGCGATAATATTGTCTAAGATGTTCATTGCAAAGAGATTAATTTTTCAAGCGCGGCATACGCCTGGCCGCTCTCCAGGCTGTCTACCGCGGAATAATAGGCTTCTTCATATCCGGCATACGTCCCCGTAGCATGCAATGCCATTGCCGCATTGGCCAGTACCACCGCGTTCTGCGCCCAGCTGCCCTCAACCTTAAGGATCCGCGTAAAGATCTTTGCCGCTTCCTCCACCGTGTTACCGCCATAAATATCGGTAGCATTTACCATTCGCCTCCCTAATTCTTCGGGGGTCATAATGCGTTCCCCACGGTTGGTGATCACTTTGGTGTCCCCCGTCAGCGAGATTTCATCATAGCCGTCCAAACTATGGATGATCGTAAACCGCCTCTCGGTTTGCTGGAGCAGGTAATTGTAAATGCGCGCCATCTCCAGGTTATAGACCCCCACCAACTGCGTCGCCGGTGACGCGGGGTTGACCATCGGGCCCAACATATTGAAGAAAGTCCGTATGCCCAGGTTCTTCCGGATGGGTCCAACCGTTTTCAGAGCCGGATGGAAAAGCGGCGCATGCAGGAAACAGATCCCCGCTATCTCAACTTCCTGCCGCAGCCTGGACGAATCATTCTTGAATTTATATCCCAGTTGCTCCATAACATTCGATGCACCGCTGATCGAGGTCGCCCCGTAGTTGCCATGCTTGGCTACTTTGTTTCCCGTACCCGCGACAATGAAACAAGCCAGCGTGGAAATATTGAAGGTGTTTTTCCCATCCCCGCCGGTCCCCACGATATCGACCGTCTCCATCCCGCTCATATCCACCCGGACGCATAAGTCAAGCAGCGCATCCCGGAACCCCTGCAGTTCGTCAATGGTGATGCTTCGCATAAGGAAGACAGTAATAAACGCCGCGATTTCCGTTTCATTAAAGTCACCCTTCGAAATCCGGACAAGCACCTCCTTCGCCAGTTCCCGCGGCAACGTTTTGTGCTCGAACAAGTATAGTAAGATTTTCTTCATATTAGTTTTTCAACCAGTTTCGCAAAAGACGCTCCCCTTGCGGCGTCAGGACGCTCTCCGGATGGAATTGAACGCCTTCTACATCCAGGCTTCTGTGCCGGAGACCCATGATATAACCCTGGTCGTCACGCGCCGTTACTTCCAGGACATCCGGCAGCCCGTCGGCGGCGAGCACCCAACTGTGATAACGCCCCACCTCAAGCGTCTCCGGCAATCCTTCATACAACCCTAGTCCCGGACGGAGTACATGTACCGGCGTCGACACCCCATGGTAAACCGATTGCAGATTCACCAGTCGTCCGCCAAATACTTCGCCGATAGCCTGATGCCCGAGACATACCCCCAATATCGACTTCGTCGGCGCATATTCCCTGATCAGGGGCAGCAGCAATCCTGCCTCGGACGGGATGCCAGGCCCCGGCGATAAAACGATCTTGTCATAGCCCTTTACGTTTTCCAGCGGGATCCGGTCATTTCGAAAAACCTCCACCTTCTGCCCCTGGATCTTTTCCAGCAGATGCACCAGGTTGTAGGTAAACGAGTCGTAGTTGTCAAAAACAAGAATGCGTGTCACGGATGTTTGTTTAATTTCCACCGCCTCCGGCGGCTTAGTCAATAAGTTGCGCTGCATAGCCGATCGCTGACTTCAACGCACCCAATTTGTTATTTACTTCCTGCAATTCACTTTCCGGCCGGCTTGCCGCCACGATCCCCGCACCCGCCTGGTACGTCAGGGTATTGTTCCGGCTCAGCAGGCTGCGGATCATGATCGCGTGATTGCAGCTCCCGTCAAAACCGATGCTGCCGATGCAACCCCCATAGTAGCTTCGCGACGTAGGTTCATACCGATCGATGAGTTCCATCGCCTTGAACTTCGGAGCGCCACTAAGCGTTCCTGCCGGAAAGGTGGTCGCCAGCAGCTCGAAAGGGTTGTACCCTGCTCTGAGTTTTCCCCGCACCTCACTGACAAGATGGATTACATGCGAATAATATTGGACCTGCCGGTATTGACTCACCGTCACCTCATCGCAACAACGGCTCAGATCATTCCGGGCCAAATCCACCAGCATCACGTGCTCTGCATTTTCTTTAGCATCCTTCAGCAGCTTGTCTGCCATTTCCCGGTCCGTTGCATCATCCCCCGAGCGCTTGAACGTTCCCGCAATCGGATGCACAATCGCTTCGCCATTTTGCAGGATCAGCTGCGACTCCGGAGAAGAACCCATCAGCTTGTAATCTCCATAATCGAAGAAGAACAAATAAGGAGAGGGGTTGACATTGCGGAGGGCCCGGTATACATTGAACTCATCTCCCTGGAACGCCTGCTGGAACCGCCGGCTCAACACGATCTGGAAGACATCCCCCCGGTAACAACTCTTGATCCCCGATTCGACCATATTTCTGTACTGGTCATCCGTCATATTGGACGTCTCTTCCCCCTGGAACCGGAAGGGGTACATCGGCACGTCCTTACTCCGGATCAGCGACTCGACCACCGGCAGTTCCGATTCCAGTCCCGCGACCCTGTTCTCGCAGATATAGAGCTCGTCACGGAAGTGATTGACAGCAATCACATATTGATATAGCCGGTACCGCATCAGCGGGATCGGGGCGCTCTCCCCACTGTTGCCTCGCAGGTTTGACCCGCCGGGGCTTTCCGTGTACCCGCGATCAGGTACTGTTCGGTCCCTCAACCGGATCGTGTCGAAAAACTGAACCGCATCGAATGTCGTATAACCAAACAATCCCTGTGCCGACCTCGCCGCCCGTTCAACTACAGGTGCCACCTCGAAACGCTGCATAAACTCCCACAGGAGGCGTGGAGTATCCGCGAGATCCCCGATCGCCGTCCGCTCCGGTGGCTGACCCGGCAGCTTAAACTCGATATTCCGCATATCGGAGATCTCGATTCCGGCAATTGCATTGATCCCGAGAAAGGAAAAACTATTCTCGGCGGCATGATAGTCTGTGCTCTCCAGCAGAACCGTATCGCGGAACCGGTCCCGCAACCGGAGATAAATACCAACCGGCGTATAGATATCGGAAAGCAGCTTCTTGCATTGCGTTCTTATTTCAATCTTCTTCATATGATCTAAATAAAAAAGCCCCGAAACACTCGGGGCCCTGATATGGTAATACATCTATGATAATAGCATTACACGCCCCTCCAGGAGTTTGTATGCCACCACCACTGCTGATTGAATCTTTTCATTGTTGAATAACTTTTCGCGAGTACCTCTTGCCGCACAAACAGAACTATCTCTTCACCGGACAAATATGGTCAGGAAAATTGATTTCGCCAAATTTTTTTCCGCTCCCTTTTCCTTCCAGCATAAAATATCGACTTTTACGCATGCTTTCCAACTTTTGCTTTATCCTCCCAGGTCTCTTCAATTCCGGGCCAATGCACTGGCAGACGCGCTGGGAGCGGCTTTACGGCTTCACCCGCGTTCATCAGCGGGATTGGGACACACCGGTTATGGATGACTGGATCCACACGCTCAACGAGGTCATCGCGTCCTTTCCGCCCGAGAAGGTCATCCTCATTGCGCATAGCCTTGGCTGCTGTACGATCGCTCATTGGTACCAGCGCTATCACCGCGTCATCAAAGGAGCCTTTCTGGTTGCTCCCAGCGACGTAGAAGCTCCATCCTACCCGCCCGGTACCAGCGGCTTCGCTCCGATGCCGTTACCGCGGTTACCTTTCTCTTCCATCGTCGTCACCAGCTCGGACGACGAATATGTCAGCCTCGCCAGGGCCGCGTGGTTTGCTGACAATTGGGGCAGCGCCTTCGTCGATATCGGCAACAAGGGCCACATCAATTCAAATTCCGACCTCGGCGACTGGCCCCAGGGATACCAATTGCTCCAAAACCTAACGTCATGATACCCCCTTCCCCCCGTCTCCTTTCCCTCGACTTCATGCGCGGCCTCATCATGGTCCTGCTCGCGCTCGAATCCGCCGGTCTGTATGAACATCTGACCAATGGTACCGTCAATACACCCCTTTACGGCATCTTCCTCCAGTTCCAACATCACCCCTGGCATGGGCTCCACGCATGGGACCTTATCCAACCCGCCTTTATGTTCATGGCCGGAACAGCCATGGCATTTTCCCTTCTCCGGCAGCAACTCGAAGGACGATCCTGGAACGATTCCTTTCGCAAAGCATTGAGGAGATCCGGCTGGCTTTTTTTCTGGGGAGTGCTCGACTATGCCGTGCGGCCGGGCGGCCTGTCTTTCGAACTCTGGGATGTGCTTACCCAGCTTTCCTTTACCTGCCTGCTGGCCTTTCTCATCTTCCGTTGGCCGGCAACGGCCCAGATAGCGGTATGCGCCTGTCTGCTCCTGCTCACAGAAGGCTTGTATCGCTTCGCCCATGTCTCCGGCTTCGACCAGCCGTTCACCGACCAGCACAACTTTGGGAACTATGTTGACAAGATCCTGATGAACAAGATCAACCCCGGCGGCTGGGTCGCAATCAATTGCATCCCCACAGCCGTCCATACGATCGCCGGCGCGCTCGCCGGAAAATTGTTGCAGAGTACATCGACACGAAAAGCCCAAACCCTGGTGGCCTGGGGACTCATAACACTCGTCCTTGGCTATACGCTGGATTTCGCCGGGATAACCCCGATCATCAAACGGATCGCTACCAGCTCTTTTGTCCTGGTCTCGCTTGGCTACAGTCTTCTCGTTCTGGCGCTTTGCTATTGGTGGATCGATCTCCGCAGCCATCGGCGCCACCTGGAGTTCTTCACCATCGTCGGCATGAACTCCATTTTTATCTACCTTTTCTTTGAGATCGTCGGCGACCGTTGGTTCACCGGGTATATCTCCGCTATATCAAATGGGATTACCCGACCCCTGCACCCGCCGGCCCTCCTCCAGGGCATCATTGCCTCTCTTTGTGTCTTTGGCCTCGAATGGGGGCTGTGCTGGTTCCTTTACCGGAAGAAGATCTTTTTCCGCGTTTGATCACACCACGCCATCCCCCCAAACCTGCAAAACGCCGTCCCCCAACCTTACAACACCCCCTTGGTGCTCGGCAGGTAGTTGCTGAAGGGATCCCGTTTTACAGCCATCCGTATCGCCTTCCCAAACGCCTTGAAAATCGCCTCGATCTTGTGATGCTCATTCTCGCCATGACATTCGATATGCAAATTGCACTTCGCCGCGTCGGAGAATGATTTAAAGAAGTGAAAGAACATCTCTGTCGGCATCTCCCCGATCCGCTCCCGCCGAAATTCTGCATGCCAAACGATCCAGGCGCGGCCGCCGAAATCGATCAACACCTTTGCATCCGCCTCATCCATCGGGAGCGCCATACCATACCTTTCCATCCCCCGCTTGTCCGCAAGCGCTCTTGCAAACGCTTCGCCCAGCGCAATCCCGGTATCTTCGATCGTATGATGCTCGTCGATATGAAGGTCCCCGTTTACCCGGATCGACAGGTCCATTTTCCCATGCCGCGCGATCTGTTCCAGCATGTGATCAAAGAACCCAAGCCCGGTGGCGATATCCGCGCGGCCTGATCCGTCAACATTTAGCTCGACCCTGATCCTTGTTTCACTGGTGACCCGCTCCTCCAGCACCCGGCGCAACCCTAACTTCAGAAATTCATAAATGTTGCGCCACTCCGGTGTCTCCAGCGCGATCACCCCCTGAAGGTCCCCACGGGAATCGCTGATTTCCGCCCCGCCAAGTGCAGGGTCATTGTTCAACCAGATCGCCTTGCACCCCAGATTCTTTGCCAGCTGAACATCCGTGATCCGATCGCCGATCACAAACGAATTCGCCAGGTCGAATTCCTCATTACCGATATATTTCGTCAACATCCCCGTCCCGGGCTTCCGCGTCGACAATTTCTCCTCCGGAAAACTGCGATCGATAAAAATCCCGCTGAATCGGATCCCCTCCCCGGCAAGGCTCTGCATCACAAAATTCTGTACCGGCCAGAATGTATCCTCCGGGAACGAAGCGGTCCCCAACCCATCCTGGTTCGTCACCATCAACAACTCATAATCCATTTCCCGTGCAATCCTTCCCATATACTCGAACATGCCCGGATAAAACTCGAGCTTCTCCCAACTGTCGATCTGGTAACTGGGCGGTGCCTCTTTGATCAATGTGCCGTCCCTGTCTATAAATAAGATTCTCTTCATTCGTCCTTAACCCTTATACGTGATCTTCCACACAAACCCTCTCTCCGTATCATCCGTCACATAGATCGAACCATCCGGGCCCTGGGCCAGCCCACAGGGCCGATGGTCGGCATTCCCTTTGGCAGTATTTTCCGCGCTGCCTGTAAAATTATCCGCAAACACTTCCCATTTGCCCGTAGGTTTTCCATTCACAAATGGCGCGAAAACGACATAAAAACCGGCCTGTGGCAGCGGCGCCCGGTTCCAGGAACCATGGAAAGCGATAAACGCACCGTTCTTATATTTAGCCGGGAATTGACTGCCGGTATAAAACAATAACCCATCCGGAGCCAGATGCCCGGGGAATGCCAATGCCGGATCCAACGCATCGTCCCCGCCGGTCTTCTTACCGTCACCGCCATATTCAGGGGCAAGGATCTTCTTTCCCTGGATCTGATCATAGAAAATATACGGCCATCCGCAATTCGACCCTTTATGCAGCTCGTAAAGACACTCCGCCGGCAGCTCCGCGCTTCGGATCGTATCCCAATATTGCGGAAACAGAAAAGACAATTGGTCCCGTCCGTGCTGCATGACAAAAAGACTATTGGTCTCCTGATTCCAATCCAGGCCCACCACGTTGCGAAGCCCCGTCGCATACCGATGATCATCTCCATAAGTTTGATTCGGCATATCGGCCTTAAACTGCCAAATTCCACCGGCCGAGTCCAGGATCGGACAAGGTTTCTGACCCGGCGATCCTTTCGTTCGGTCAACAAGCTGACACGAGTTGGAATAGGCGCCGATATTGACAAACAAATTGCCGGAATAGTCCAGCGTGATCGCCTTGGCCTCATGCTCGTGCCGGGACAGCAAACCCGTAACGATCTTCTCCGGATGATCGGGATCGATCACATTATAGTCCTTGTCCAGCTTATATCGATATACGCAGGTATCCGAAGAGGTATACAGATAGCCATTCCGGATAGCAATCCCTGTTCCGGTATAATCCCCAAATCCGAAGGCAGTATCCGCCTTTCCGTCCCCGTTGGTGTCCATCAACCGGTAGATCCCTTTCCCGTTATGCAGGCTGGCCAATTTCACAAATACGGCCCCGTTCGGCGCCACGGCGATGTGACGGGCGCCGCTATACCCCTCCACCAGGTGTCGCTTGAATCGCGGCAGCAAAATCTGACATCCGGCAGCTTGATACTGGAATCAATATAGCTGACCGCGGCTGTCCGACCTCGCCTCCTCCCTCCACAGGAAGCAACAGCGGCCAGGCCCAACCCCATCAAGAAATAAGTTAGCGCACGGGAGAACGAGATCTTTCTTGATCGGTAGATTATATATCGCATGAGAATAGATTTTAAACGGCTTGCAATTTACTTTAAACCCGCCACAGCATTAAACTAATTTTTACCTTAGACATCCGCCTCATAAAGACGCAATGCCCTCATAAGCTCCGCATTTTCCTTTTCCGTTCCCACCGTTATCCGCAAACATCCCCCGCATAATTCCACCTTGCTCCGGTCTCTCACCACAATCCCATCGCCAAGCAAATATTCATACATCCTCCGCGCATCCTTCACCTTTACCAACAGGAAATTCGCATCACTCGGATAGACCTTCTGCACGCAACCGCAATCCGCCGCAAATCCCCGCGCCAGCTGCTCCCGCAACACCACCAGCGCACGGATCATCTCATTCACCTGCTCCACCTGCTCCAGGGCGGCCAGCGCAAGTTCCTGCGTCGCCTGATTGATGTTGTAGGGCGGCTTCACTTTATTGTAGACATCGATGATCGCCTCGCTGGCAAATGCCATCCCCAGCCGCAGCCCCGCCAGTCCCCAGGCCTTGCTCATCGTCTGCAACACCACCAGGTTTGGATATTCCGTTAGTTCCTGGATAAAGCTCCGGTGCCGCGAGAAATTGATATACGCCTCGTCGATAACCACAAGCCCGGGAAAATTATTCAAGACGACCTCGATATCCTGCCGGTTCATGGAATTGGCGGTCGGGTTATTCGGCGAACAGATCCAGATGATCTTGGTCTGCTCATCCACCAGCCGCTCCAGGTGGACGAGGTCCAGCTGAAAGTCATCCAGCAACGACCGCCCGCCGCACCTCCACATCATTGATATGCGCGCTTACTTCATACATCCCGTATGTCGGCGGATTGATAATGACATTGTCCTTGCCCGGCACGCAAAAGGCCCTGATACAGCAGGTCGATACACTCATCACTGCCATTCCCCAGGAAAATATGCGCCGGAGCCACCCCCTTGATCTTCGCCAGTGCCTCCTTCACTTTCCACTGATGCGGATCGGGATATCGGTTATACCATCTGGTCAATGGCGAGCCAAGGCTGTTCTCATTCGCGTCAAGGAAAATCTGCGCCTCACCGCTTGAAGTCGTCCCGGGCCGATGAATAAGGCACCAGCTGCCGGATATTTTCCCGTAAAAGCTTATTTAGATCGAACATGCGCATAAATTTAAGATCATACGCATAAATTACCGGAAGTCCTCCAGGCGTATCCCCACCGCCCTCGCATGCGCCTCCAGTCCCTCTGCCTCCGCCATCCGCATAACCGTAGCGCCAATCCCGGCCAACCCTTCCCGTGTAAGCTGCTGAAACGTGATCTTTTTCACAAAACTATCCACACTTACCCCGCTATACGCCCGCGCATGTCCATTGGTCGGCAGCACGTGATTGGTCCCGCTCGCATAGTCGCCCACACTCTCCGGCGAATAATGCCCCAGGAATACGGATCCGGCATTGATGACCGCATCCGCAAGCCGCTCCGGCTCCCGGCACGCCAGGATCAAATGCTCCGGCGCATATTCATTCAGGAGAGCCATCGCCTGCGTTCTCATCCCGTACAATAAAAGCCCGGCTGCCCGCCAGCGCCTGACGGGCAATCTCCGCCCGGGGCAAGAGCGCCACCTGCCGTTCAACTTCAGCCAGCACCCGCTCCACCATACCCGCCGACGGGCTCACCAGCACCACCTGGCTGTCCCCGCCATGCTCCGCCTGCGAAAGCAGATCGGCCGCCACAAATGCCGGGTCAGCCGTCTCATCCGCATAGACCGCCACCTCACTAGGGCCCGCCGGCATATCGATAGCCACCCCCTCCCGTTGCACCAGTTGCTTGGCACAGGTGACATATTGATTTCCCGGCCCGAAGATCTTATCGACCCGCGGGATCGTCTCCGTTCCATACGCCATCGCCGCGATCGCCTGCACCCCACCCACCCGAAAGATCCGCGTCACCCCGACCAGCTTCGCCGAAAACAGAATCGCCGGATGCAGGCCGCCGCCCGAATCAGGCGGCGAACACAGCACGATCTCCCGGCAACCCGCAATCGTCGCCGGGATCGCCAACATCAACAGGGTGGAAAAAAGCGGTGCGCTCCCTCCGGGAATATACAAGCCCACTTTTTCAATGGCCACCGCCTTTCGCCAGCAACGAACTCCCGGCGACGTCTCCACGACCGGTTCATCCCGCAGTTGCCTTAAGTGAAATGCCCGGATATTGTCTGCCGCCTGCCCGATGGCCGCCTTCAACACCTCCCCGACACCCTCCGCGCCTGCCTCGATCTCCCCCGCACTCAGCTCCGCCGGAACAGGCGCCGACCTGATCAAACCGGAGTGAGAATTTTTTTACCGCCGCATCCCCATCCCGCCTCACTTCCTCCAGAATTCCCGCTACGGCCTGCTCCAGCGACCGCACGTCCGATCTCCGGCCGCGATAACCCCCATCCGCCGGCCGGACGACCGACCAACCGGCTGATATCTGTAACCATCATCTTCATACGATCATTTTTTCGATCGGCACAACCAGGATACCCTGTGCACCCGCCGCCCTCAGTTTTTCGATGATATCCCAGAAGTCGTTTTCACTCAGCACACTGTGCACACTACTCCAGCCTGCTTCCGCCAGCGGAAGCACAGTGGGGCTTTTCATCCCGGGCAACAACCGGATAATCTCCGGCAGATTCGCATTCGGCGCATTCAGCAGGATATATTTGTTGTTCCGCGCCTTGCTGACAGCCCGGATGCGGAATAGGAATCGCTCCAGCAGCAGTTGCTGCTCAGCCCTCAATTGCGCATGCCGGATGAGGACCGCCTGCGACTGGAGCACCGTCTCCACCTCTTTCAATCCATTCATAAATAACGTACTGCCGCTGCTGACCAGGTCCACGATCGCATCTGCCAGGCCGATGCCGGGCGCAATCTCTACCGAGCCGCTGATCTCATGGATCTCGGCGCCGATCCGGTGCTTATCCAGGAATTGCCGAACCAGCGAGGGATAGGTCGTGGCGATCCGCTTTCCTTCCAGCCATCCCACGCCGCCATAAGCCTCGCCCCGGCCGACCGCTACCGACAACCGACATTTCCCGAAACCAAGTCGCTCGACCAGATCGACCTTCTTATTTTTCTCGTAAACGACATTCTCTCCGACAATCCCGATATCGGCGACCGAATCTTCCACATACTGCGGGATATCGTCATCCCGGAGAAAATAGATCTCCATGGGAAAATTGTCGCATTCCGCTTTCAGCTTGTTAACCCCGTCCTTCAGTCCGATGCCGCAATCTTTCAACAATTTGACGGAATCATCATACAATCGACCCGATTTCTGGATAGCAATCTTTAATTTGTTCATAGTACAACAAATAAAGAGGGCCTACCTGCCGGTAAGCCCTTTGAATGTTTTAAAGCGAGACGCACATCACCGGCCTACCTACTCGGCAAGTAAAAATGGTGAAGATGCAGCCTGTTTATTTTCATGCGGCAAAATTAATCGCGAAAACCGAATGCCCAAAATTTATTTTCACCCCACCACCGCATTCAACACCAACACGCCGGCCAGCCCGGTTACCGAAACGATCGTTTCCATCACCGACCAGGACCGGATCGTATCCCTGATCGACAAGTTGAAGTATTCTTTGAACATCCAGAAGCCGCCGTCATTCACATGCGAAAAGAAGAGGCTGCCCGCGCCTACCGACAAGACCATCAGGCTAGGATCGACATGCATCCGGACAATCAACGGCAAGATCAGTCCCGCCGCGGTCAACCCGGCTACAGTCGCCGATCCGAGACATACCCGGATAATGGCGGCCACCACCCAGCCGAGCACCAGCGGATGGATCGGCCAATTTTGCAGCTGCGCCGCAATCTCATGGCTCACGCCGCTGGCAGAGAACACTTCCTTCAGCGCCCCCGACCCCCCGACTATCAGCAGGATCATCGCGATATCTCTGACTGCCTCCTCATAAACCTGCATAATCCGCTTCACGTTCATTCCGCACCGGATGCCCAGCGACCAGGTCGCAAACCCAACTGCCGCGAGCAGGATAATGGAAGGATTGCCAATAAAAGATAACATATGCTGCCCCCACACACCGGGATGCGCTGCCATTCCCACGAGTGTCGTCCCCATCAGCAGGATCACCGGAAGCAGCGCCGACAGCACACTGATCCCGATCCCCGGTAGCTGCGAGTCCGGTTTTTCAGCAGCAACAAGCCCTTCCAGCGGCGAAGCGTTTAAATTCCGAAGCGTCCGCGAATAAACCAACCCGGCGAGAATAACAGCAGGTATCGCAATGGTCATCCCATACATCAGGGTCTTCCCCATATTGGCATGGAAAAGACCGACCAGCGCGGCCGGCGCCGGATGTGGCGGCAGGAACCCATGCGTGACCGACAACGATGCCAGCATCGGCAACCCGATAAAAACCACCGGCAATTTGTATTTGTAGGCGACCGAGAAGATCAACGGCACCATCAATACGAATCCGACATTGTAGAACAAAGGGATCCCAATAATAAGACCCGTCACCATCATTGCCCACTGAATATACTTCTGCCCGAAGGCATTCATCATGAATGTGGCGATCCGCTGGGCTGCACCGCTTTCGGCCACGATCTTGCCGAGCATGGCGCCCAGCACGATGACAATGGCCAGTTCCCCAAGCGTATCCCCCAGCCCCTTATATACGGCCCCCGCAATATTCTCGACCGGGATGCCCAGCAGAAGTCCGGTGACGACAGACACGACAAGGAACGAGAGAAAAGCGTTGATCTTCCCCCAAGAGATCATCAGGACGAGCAAAAGAATTCCGGCGAAAACAATCAATAGGTGCATATAGTTCCGATCTTCAATGCGAATCCCTGCTGACCCCGGACCCCGATCCACCCACCAGGAAATCCAGGTCTGCGCCGCGATCCGCCTGCTGCACATGACGGATGTAGAGCTGGACATAACCCCGATCTGCAGCCGCAGCCGCCGGTCTCCAGGCGGCACGCCGGCGCTCCAGCTCTTCTTCCGGAACATCCAGGTGCAGCCGCCGGCCTTCCACATCCAGTTCGATCCAATCCCCGTTCCTGACCAACGCCAGCGTCCCGCCCACCGCGGATTCGGGCGAGACGTGCAGTACGACCGTACCATAAGCGGTGCCGCTCATTCTTCCATCCGATATCCGCACCATATCCGTTACACCTTTCTCCAGCACTTTCTTCGGAAGCGCCATATTTCCGACTTCCGGCATCCCGGGATATCCCACCGGCCCGGCATTCTTCAGAACCATGACGCAGGTTTCATCAATATCGAGCTCCGGATCGTCCACCCGCAAATGATAGTCTTCGATATCCTCAAATACGACCGCCCTGCCGCGATGCTGCATGAGCGCAGGGGTGGCTGCGGAGGGTTTAATGACAGCGCCATTCAAAGCCAGGTTACCCTTGACTACGGCAATCCCCGCATGAGGCAGCAGTGGCCGGTCAAAAGCTGCGACGACTTCCCGGTTATAGCAAGTCCCCTTTCCGGCAATATTTTCCCGATGCGTTTGACCGTTTACCGTAATGACATCCAGATCCAGGCGGTCCCGCAGCTCATGCAGAACCACAGGCAAACCACCCGCATAATAGAAATCCTCCATCAGGAATTTGCCCGACGGCATCAGGTTCACCAGCAGCGGGATGCCGCTTCCCAGCCGGTCAAAATCACCCAGCTCCAGCGACACGCCGATCCGTCCCGCGATCGCCGTCAAATGGATAATAAAATTGGTACTGCCCCCAACCGCGGCATTCACCTTGATCGCATTCTCGAACGCTGTTCTTGTCAGGATCTTCGACAGCCGGAGATCCTCCTTTACCATCTCCACGATCCGCCGCCCCGACAACTGCGCAAGCGCCTTTTTCCGGGAATCCACCGCCGGTATGGCGGCAGCCCCTGGCAGAGTCAGGCCAAGCGATTCCACCATACAGGCCATCGTGCTCGCCGTCCCCATCGTCATGCAATGCCCGGGACTCCGCGACATGCAGCTCTCCGCGAGCAGGTAATCGGCATCGCTCATCCGGCCGGTCTTCCGGTCTTCATCGAACTTCCAGACATGCGTACCCGACCCGATATCATGGCCCTGGAATTTCCCGTTCAACATCGGTCCGCCCGGCACCACAAGCGTAGGCAGGTCGACACTGGCCGCACCCATCACCGTAGAGGGGGTAGTTTTATCACACCCGGTCAGCAAGACTACTCCATCCAGGGGATTCCCCCGGATCGAACTCTTCCGCATCCATGCTGGCCAGGTTGCGGAACAACATTGCCGTCGGTTTTAACAACGTTTCCCCCAGCGACATGATCGGGAATTCCAGCGGGAACCCTCCTGCCTCATATACGCCCCGCTTTACTTTCTCCGCGATCTCCCGCAAATGCGCATTGCAGGGCGTCAGCTCCGACCAGGTATTGCAAATCCCGATCACGGGGCGGCCATCAAACAAATCTTCCGGAAAACCCTGGTTCTTCATCCAACTGCGATAGATGAAACCCATCTTGTCCTTTTTCCCGAACCAGTTCCTGCTACGGAGTTCTTCCATATGGATTCTTTCTCTTTCAACGAAAATAGGAAACTTGATCCGGATTCCCTCCCTCGCACCGGCATGCCGCTATTCAACCGGCTTCATATACTGCTTGTAGCAGTCATTGATATAGACAAGAATGTCGACCGTGGCCGCTTTGCGGCAATATTCGTAAGAAGGACGATATTTCTTCATGAAAGTCTTTAGAGAATCCCCGTGCAGCCGCGTGATTTTCGCCACGTATTCCTTATTGTATCGGAATTCGATATAATACTCCTGCTCCTCCCGTTGCAGCCTTTTCTCCAGCCGCTCACGCTCTTTGGCCGACGACGAAGCATTCCGGAAAATGTTCATATCGACACCCACTCCATCCCCGCTCCGTGTTCGATCGACCCGCGGCGTATTCCCATGGTCATAGACCCACGAATATTCCTTCCGGCGATCCATGGAATCCAGCTGATAATTGGTGTATTGTACCCTTGCCTCGATCAGGGTCTGCGGCTTGATCTCCAGGTAGACCGGATAGGAAGCAGTCAGGATCGACGCGGTGACCGTAATGGTATCCGCCTTATGTCCCACCGAAGAAAATGCAATATGATCCCCCGGAACCGCCTGGATTTTATAGCTGCCGTCCTCATCCGAAAGGTCATAACGCTGCTGAGTAATATTGTGGATACTAACGGAGATCAATGTGTCAGAACTGCCTTTCACATAAACTTTGCCGGTTAGAAATTGCTGCGCATCCGCGGTCAGCCCACCAAATAAAAGCAGGATAAATAGGATTTCGAAAAAAAAATGCTGCGCAAAATATTTCTTTTTCTCAACGCATCTTATGTCTGCACTTTCCGGCCTGTCGTCCGAAAAGTGCGAACCGGGCTCCGCCCGGTTAGTGTAAAAATTAGTTCGCATAGTTCTCTCAGGAGTGCGCCAAGATAGGTTTATTTCCTACGATTTATACTCCTGCGATCTTCAAGTTTTTGTTAAAACGATTTAACGGGTTAAATTTACTCCGACAACCCGTCCATATCTACTCATATTCAACAATTTAATAATGAAAAAACTGCTGTTCGCCTGTCTCGGTGCGATCCTCCCGATTGCCGCTTTTTCTGCCCCCTCCCAGCCAGAATACTTTGCCATCCGCGTCTATCAGCTCAAGACCCCCCAGCAGGAAGCGCGGGTCGACAGCTTCCTCCAGCAGGCCCTCATCCCCGCTCTCCATCGCCAGCACATTACCGGAATCGGAGTCTTTAAGCCAATCGGCAACGACACCGCCGCGATCCGCCGGATCTATGTATTTATCCCCCTAAAAGACCTGGCCCAGTTCGCCTCTTTCCCCGACCAGCTGAACAAAGACGGCCAATTTCTTGCCGACGGCCGGCCCTATCTCACCGCCGGTTATGACGACCCGCCATACGTACGCGTCGAAACCATTCTGTTAAAAGCCTTTCCCGACTTGCCGCATCACGCCGCCCCCTGGGCCGCGCAGGGATACAGCGCCGACCGGATCTACGAGCTCCGCAGCTACGAAGGCCCGACCGAACAATATTTTGCCAATAAAGTGCAGATGTTCAATGAAGGCGGTGAGATCACCCTGTTCGAAAAGCTGGGCTTCCATGCCGTCTTCTACGCTTCCGTTCTTTCCGGTGCGCACATGCCCAACCTGATGTATATGACCAGCTTTGAAAATATGGCCGCCCGGGAGGACCACTGGAAGACATTCGGCGCCGATCCGACCTGGAAGAGTTTGTCATCTTCACCGCAATACCAGCACAATGTCTCCCATATCGACATTGTTTTCCTCCACGCAGCGCCCTATTCGGAATTGTAAATATATTCATTCGCACCCGCACATACTACGAACCGCGCCTTCTTCGTTTACCGAAAAACGCGGTCCGTAATCAATCAGATCCTCAAAATAAATCATTGCTCCGAAATCAATCACCCTCCTAAAAATTCGCCATATGAAAAACGCAGATCGACCGTTTATCGGAATCATTATCGTCACGATAGCCGTTATGTACGGCGTAATCGCCCTGCTGAGCTAATGGGAAAACCGACTAAGGAAGGGAAAATCCAACCCGCTGACGGGATGATCCAACATGTAGGGAAAGAATTAAAAACGGGCTGAGCCGAAGAAACCAGATACCGGGAATTTGCCGGCCACCGAAAACCGGTCACGGATAAGTTTACGACGGAAGGATGCAAAGGGTTGTCTGAACGACCTAGGAAGCAGGTTTCACCTCATAAATCGGACTGAAAAGATACAACTTTCCCGTGGCTACCTCCACACATTGATACCTTTTTCTCAATTTTTTCCCTTTTCGGAAGATGCGCTCATCCTCAAGGGTAAAACAACCGCCCTCCGGGATCTGCTCCACCAGCTTCAACCCCTCCTTGTCGTCATCATATCGCCGAAGCACCCGCATCAGATCCTCGTCCGCACAGCTGCTGGCCGGTAAATTATGCAGGTTTTTCTTTAGCGCCGCCAATACATCCGCGGGGAAAACCTTTAGCGGAATGAATTCCTCCAGGACCTTCCGGTAGATCTTCTTCCATTCTTTCCCATGCGATTGTACCCGATTCCCGAACTCCATGAACGTCACCAGGTGCGCCAACTCATGGATAAGCGTGATCAGGAACGAATAAGAATTCAGGTTCCCATTGACACTGATCCGGTGATTGGCCGAGCGCGTCGCGTGCCGGTAATCCCCCAACACACTTCTGCGCTCCCTGGTAATCGTCAGATGTACCTGGTAGTGATTGAGATAGTCCAAAATTAATGCCGCCGCCTGCCCGGGGATCCAGCGGCGCAAATAGTCGAGCGGCGCTTCTTTCTTAGGCATTATTTGGCGACTTCTTGATAAATTTCATTAAGGACTTGACTTCCAGGAAAGTATAAATGACATATAAAATAAAACATCCGAAAATCGCATTCCTGTTCACCGATTTGGTCAGCAAACCATATAACAATGCGGCGACCATACAAACTAACATTTTGATAATCAGGCTACTATAGAGCACCCGCACGAAGACATGGGGATTAGGGCTTCGTATCGATTTGATATGCAAAAAATAAGAAATCGCGGTCAACCCGAAGAGCAGCACATTGCCCGCCTGGAGTACCCCGCTGTCCGTTTTCAACTCCCGCAACCCCGGCGCCCCGAAAAGGATCAAGCCGGAAGACACTAAAAAAACGCCCAGGATCGGCAAAAACGCCCGTCTATTTTTCATCTTTTTTCCCTGAATTGGCTTTAATGATCTGTAAAAGCATCATCACAAGTACCAGTAAAGGTACAAACCATGAAAAAATGGGAAAATTAACTTTTAGCCACTTGTCAGCCTTGACCCCCAGCCATACGGCAAGGCCGATCGACACGGCCATTTGACCTCCGAGACCCGCATAACGCATCAACTGGCGACGCCCGTCGTTGTCGCCATCGTCAAATCGTTTATGATTGTTCTGATCAGCCGGCTGCGATTTCGGCATGTTTGATCTCCCGCTTTATTTCCGGGGTCGCCTTCCCATTGGCGGAGTGTTCGACCACCGGCGCCGTCATATGGCATTCCCCATTGAAGTTCGCCTGCGGCTCGATCTGCAGCTTGGCAGCCTGGATATTTCCATTCAGATGACTGCCGCCTTTCAGCTGCAACAGGTCCTTCACTTTGATCGTGCCGGTCACCTTTCCCATGATATCCGCCTGCTGGCCATTGATATCTCCCTGCACTACACCACCCGCGCCGATCACGACCTT
The DNA here is from genome assembly GCA_963846405.1 of uncultured Chitinophagaceae bacterium. Classification (GTDB taxonomy): domain Bacteria; phylum Bacteroidota; class Bacteroidia; order Chitinophagales; family Chitinophagaceae; genus Puia. The sequence goes on from CAWJVU010000008.1 coordinate 62,172, forward strand.
CGCTGAACAATGGATATTGCCCGACCAGCGTCCCGTCAATCCGCAGATCGCCATTGCTCGTAATATCACCCTTCATTGTGGTACCCGCGCCGATCAGGCTGGTACTGGTGCCGACGGAGACGTCTCCGGGCATGTCCGATTTGGTTTTTCCGTTGAACATAATAAGTATCAGATTTTAGTTTTTCAATCACTTATCTTTTCGGGTTTAGGTATCTTCAGCGTATTTGTATCCAACTTCACGGTCGTATTCCCCTGCAGGACATTCCGGATACTCTCCAGGTACTGGTCCCGATACCTCACCTCCTGCTCTAACGAATCAGTCCGTATTTTTAGTTCACGCAAATCCCGGGTATTATTCACATCCCCATACCCCGGAATATAGAGCTTCAATGGCGTAAAAACAATCAAAGCCACTGTCAATCCGGTCAATAACACAAAAATCGTGCAGAGAAGCGTGTACACACTGAGGCGGGACAATTTGAAGGTCACAACTTCTTCATAGGTGTCATCATTCATGACTACCAGCCGGTACCGGTTCTGAAGACGTTTCAAGGTCGAATTGGCATCGAATTTGGCCATATTGGATTTATTAGGGATCTCGTCGTGTTAAAGATAAGAAAATAAATCAATCCCCGCCGCCAATTATAATCCGCCTCCGGGACACTAATTATTAACATTCAGCCGTTCAACGGTAGGTTCAATGGTTGTAAGTTTGCCGCTTTCAAAAGGACAATGTGACGTTTAGTAAAATCCTGCTATCGGTGGTATTTCTGCTGCTGATCCGGACTGCTTCCGGACAGGTAGGCGTTGACTATGATTTGACCAAACCTCCCAAATGGGAAAACCGCATCCTCGCCTCGGAAACCTCCAATAACGGCAAGAAATTCAAAAAGTTCCGCCATTTCCTCCAGAACAACATCACCCACTACAACTACTATTATAACGCCAACGAAAAGATAAAACTCATTGTCGCCAGAGCAAAAGCTCAATTCAGGGAAGATTATACCAAACTCCTGCCCTTCTACAATTTTACCCTGGACGCAACGGCCGCACAGAAAAAGGAGCTCGATTCCGTCATGTATAAATGTACGATGGGCATCCTCATCCACGACACCCGCAACGACTGGATCGACAACCTCTACCTGCTGATGGGCGAATCCTATTTCTACAAGAAATTCTACGACTCCGCCTATATCACCTTCCAGTTCATCAACTGGGCCTTCGCCCCCAAGGAACAGGACGGCTATTTCATCCCCATCGGCAGCAACTATAACAGGGACCAGGGGGGCAACGCCGACAAGGTCTCCACCCCGGAAAAACAAAAGACCGCTCGAAAAAGCATTCGACCTCCCCGCCCCCAGCCGTAACGACGCCCTGATCTGGAAAGTCCGCACCTACCTCGCCAAGGACAAATATACGGAGGCCGCCGCACTGATCGAAGTCCTCGACCACGACCCGCAATTCCCGGCCCGCCTCCGGCCCTCCCTGGCAGAAGTGCGCGCCCTCTATTTCTACCAGCAGGGCGTCATACGACAGCACCGCCTTTTTCCTCACCAAGGCCCTGCCGGCCGCCGGGACCAGCGAAGAACACGCCCGCTGGGAATATCTCATCGCCCAGCTGCTATGAGCGAACCGGCAATTCCTATGAAGCAAAAACCTTCTACGAACGGGTGCATCAAACATACCTACGACCCCGTCCTCGATATCTACGCCCGCCTGAACGCCATCCGCCAGAACAAGGAAGGCGGCGCCGACTATATCCAACAAAAACATCGAGGTGCTGGAAAAAATGGCGCGCAAGGACCGTTTCGAAGCCTACCGCGATATCATCTATTATACCGCCGCTCAGATGGAGTTGGAACGAACACAACAGACCCGGCGCCATCTCCTTCCTCCAGCTTTGCGTCAGGAATTCCCCACCCAACGGTACCCAGCGCAACAAGGCCTTCCTTCAGCTGGCCAACCTCACGTTTGAAGACAAGAACTATCGTTCCGCCAAAAGCCTCTACGACAGCGTCAACATGATCGAACTCGCCAGGGACGGCGACATCAGCTGGCTCAACGACCGCAAAGCCGCTCTTAGCCATTATCGTTGCCCAACTCCAGGTCATGGACCGCCAGGACAGCCTCCAGCGCATCGCCGCTATGCCTCCCGCCCAACGCGATGCCTATCTTAAAAAGATGGTCCGCACACCTCCGCCGGCTGCAAGGACTCCGCGACGAGGGAGAGGACGAAGGCCGGCCGTCGCAATCAATTCGCAGAACAAGGCGTCACCGACATGTTCAGCTCGCAATCGGGCGGCAAGCGCCGCGGACTGGTATTTCAATAACCAAAACCTGATGGCAAAAGGATACACGGACTTTCAGGAACCGCTGGGGCAACCGGCCCAACGTCGACAACTGGGCAATATCCTCCCTCATGAAAACCAACATGCCGCCAATTCGCGAAATAACGCCGGTTTTGGGTCCGACAGCGCGGCGCGCAACGACCGGAAAGACCAGCGATCGACTACAAATCCCTGCTGGCCGGCCTCCCCCTGACGCCGGAGAAAATGAAAAAATCCAACGACTCCATCGAAAACGCCCTCTTCCTCCTGGGCAAGACCTATCAGGACGGGATCCAGGATTACCAATACGCCATCAACGCCTACGATACCCTGCTGACCAAATTCCCGGCGACCGCTCAACAGGAACAGCCCTTCTCAATCTATATTACTGCTACACTAAACTCGGCGATCAGGCAAACGCCGACCGAATGCTGGAACTGCTAAAACAACGATTCCCAAAAGGCGCGTTCACCGCCAAAGCGCTCAACCCCGATTCGGTCGCCAATGCGGAGAACAGCCTGAAGGTAAACGCGACCCACCAATACGAAAAGATCTATGACGCCTTTATCGAAGGCCGCTTCGACGAAGCCATCGCGCAGAAAAAGATCGCCGACAGCCTTTATGGTGACAAATACTGGACCCCGCAGCTGCTATATATCGAATCCGTCTATTTTATCCGCAGCAACCAGGACGCACAGGCAAAAGTGGTCCTCCAAAGCATCATCAACAAATTCCCTCATACGCCCATGTCTGACAAGGCCACTACTATGCTGGACGTACTCAGCCGCCGCCGCCAGATCGAGGACTATCTGACCAGACTCCAGATCAAGAAAGCAGAAGACACCGTCGCTGTCAGCAGTTTCCCAAAAGCCGAGACAGCGCAGGACAATCGACCGAGAGGTCTCGTGCGCAACGATTCCAATATGCTGAAAGTGGATACCACCTCGGATTGGGCAAAAGCAAAAGCCCGCGAAGCAGCGCTGGCCCGGGATACAGCTACGGCCAAACCAATCGCCGGCCCCGGTAAGATCAATTTGGATTCGGGCAATTGACGCAAAGCCGCCATGAGCGACAGCGCCATGGTCGCTGCTAAAGTACGCAACCTCAATACCGCCTTTACACTGAACCCCGACCCCCCCCATTCGGTAGTGATGGTGATGACCAAAGTGGACCCGGTATACGTCTCGGAGGCCCGGAACGCCTTCAACGGCTATAACCAGGAAAACTTCTATAGCCAGCAGCTGACCGCGGACAATGCCTCACTCAGCGACTCCGTGAAGATGCTCATGATCGCAGGCTTCACGACCGACAAGGACGCCCTGAAATACCTGAATAACGCCAAGGCCCTCGCACCCCGGCAGATCGTGCCCTGGCTACCTGCCGACAAATATATCTTCCTGATCATCTCTGACGCCAACCTGCAGCTTCTGCTGAACAACAAAGATTTAAACGCCTACCGCAAGTTCCTGTCCGCCGCCTACCCCGGAAAATTCTAACCTGCACTCGGTTCCCTCCCGCTAAAACCCAGCACGAATCTTTGAATTAACACCGTTTTTAGGAACCTTAACCATATTTTTACGTTTACCTCCGAATTCCGGCCCAACCAATAACCCTCACACGAACCAATAATTATAAGATTAACTTATATGTCAGCTAAGCTGGTCCCCCTCTTTTGGAAAGTCTTTTTCTACGGCCTGGGTGCTTTTCTCCTTTTCCTGGTCCTCATCAACCTGGGTGTTTTTGGCTCCCTGCCCTCCCTGAAGGAACTGGAGAACCCCTCCATCACCCAGTCATCCGAAGTCTTCGCCGAAGATGGCACCCCAATGGGCAAATATTATAAGGACAAGGGAAACCGCAGCAACGTCGAATTCAAGGATATCTCCCCCAATGTCGTCAATGCCCTCGTCGCGACGGAAGACGCCCGGTTCTATGAGCATTCCGGAATCGACGGTTTCTCCGTCATGCGCGCTGTCATAAAGCTCGGCAGGGACGGCGGCGGCAGCACCATCTCCCAGCAATTGGCCAAGAACCTGCTCGACCAGGGCTCGAAGAACTTTATGCGCCGCTTCATCGAAAAGCTGAAGGAATGGATCATCGCCATCAAGCTCGAACGCAATTTCACCAAACAGGAGATCCTCGCCCTGTATCTCAATGAAGTCCCCTTCGGCGATAATGTCTACGGCATCCGCAACGCCTCCCGGACCTTCTTCCAGAAAGAACCCGATCGCCTTTCCGTCGACGAAGCCGCCGTCCTGATCGGTATGCTCAAGGGAAATACCCTATATAACCCGAGGAAGAATCCCAAGATGGCGATCGAACGCCGCAATACGGTCATCAATCAGATGATCAAATACAACTACCTGACCGACAAGCAAGGCACCGACTACAAGACCCGCCCCATTGACCTCAGCAACTATAAGAAGGTGGACGAGAACAACGGGCTGGCGCCCTATTTCCGCGACGTGCTGCGCGAAGACCTGCGGAAATGGTGCAAGGACCATAAGAACCCGGCCACCGGGGAGCCGTATAATCTCTACGAGGACGGGCTCAAGATCTACACGACCATCAACCCCCGCATGCAGATCTATGCCGACGAGGCGGTAGCCAAACAACTGCCCCTCCTGCAAAAGGCCCTCAGCTGCGCAATACAACATCCGGAAAGGCCTGATCTGGAAGGACCATGCCAATGTCCTCGAAGCTGCCATGCACAACAGCGACCGCTGGAACAACGAAGAGGATGCCGGCATGAGCGACGCCGATATCCGCAAGACCTTCCTGAAGCCCGTCACCATGAAAGTCTTTGCCTGGAATTCCAAACGGGAAAAAGACACCGTCATGTCTCCGCTGGATTCCATCAAATACAGCCAGGCAATGCTTCAGACCGCCTTCATGGTCATGGACCCCGTCACCGGCGCCGTCAAGGCCTGGGTCGGCGGCATCGACTTCAAGACCTACAAATTCGACCACGTCAATATCAATACCAAACGTCAGGTCGGCAGCGCGATCAAGCCCTTCCTTTACAGCCTGGGTATCGAAGACTTCAATTTCACTCCCGAGACAGAATGCGAGACCAGCCAGCAGTATTTTCCCGGTTTTGGCTATCGTTCCGGCCCGCCCGGATAAACACGAAGGCGGCAGCATGACCATGGCCACCGGTCTCGCCTGGTCGATCAACGGCGTCGCCGCCTATATCATGAAGCAGGTCGGCCCAAAACGCTTCGCCGAATATATGCAACAGATCGGCATCCCGACAAAGATCGATCCCTATCCATCCATGGCCCTCGGCGCCTGCGACCTCTCCCTCTATGAAATGATGTGGGGCTATACCATGTTCCCCGCCGGCGGCTTCAGCACGCGGCCCTATTATATCTCGCGGATCGAAGACAAGAACGGCGCCGTCCTCGACCGCTTCGACACCGAACGCAAAGAGGTCATCAGCCAGGCTACCGCTTATACCATGGCCCGGATGATGCAGGGCCCCGTTGATTTCGGCACCGCCGCCGGCCTCCGCAACCGCCTCGGTGTCGCGGAAATGGGCGGCAAGACAGGTACCACCAATGACAACTCCGACGCCTGGTTCATGGGCTACACGCCCCAGTTGATGGCCGGCGCCTGGATTGGCTGCGACGACCGGTTCATCCACCTCGAAGGCGGCCTCGGCTACGGCGCCCAGGCAGCACGCCCGATCTGGGAATATTTCTTCGCACAAAGTCCTCGCCGATAAAACACTCGGCATCGACCGCCAGGCCAAATTCATCCAGCCGGAGGATATGCGGAAGGGCGATGATGTATGATTACCGAACCTCATCGAAAAAACTGCCCCGCCCGGAGCCGAAGGCGCCAACGAAGGCAATCGGCAAGGCCAACCAATACTCGATACCAGCCCTCCCACGGTACCCGTGGATTCCAAATTGACCCCCGAAGAACAGAAAGTACTGAAAGAAGCGACCACGGAAAAGAACAGCCCGCAGGGCTCCGTCAGGATCACCGTTTCCGACGCACCACCGCAACAGCCGGCCAAGAAAAAGCCAGGCTTCCTCAAGCGGCTCTTCGGCGGAAAAAAGACCCAGTAATTACGCGGGTTTCGCTTTCCCCAACACATCTACCCGAACCCGCGTCAACCCCCGCCCCGCAAAACCCAGTTTCTCGGCCGCCGCCCGGCTAAGATCGATCAGTCGCCGGTTTCGGGGATGCATCTTGTCATTGATCTGGACAATCACCACTGGTGATTGCGGAGATTGGTCACTTTTACCCAGGTATGCATCGGAAGCGTATTACTGGCCGCCGTAAGACTGTCCTGGCAAAAGACCTCATCCGTAAAGGTCTTTCGACCCTCAAACTTGTCCGCATAATAACTCGCAACCCCGATACTGCACCTGGATCGGCTTCTTGGGCTGCCCCAGAACCGCCACCGGCAATAAAAGAATAAAAGCAAACAATCCTTTATTAATCTTCGAAGGCATAATAAGTCGCCATTGCGCACGTCCCTGCTGTTTTCTACCGGCGTTTTTAAGATATCGGTTTTTGTGCAAAATACTTATCCCGCAACGTCCTGTCCTCCCCGTAAATATCATCATAGAACTGCAGCTTGCCCTTTTTCCCCTCCACAGTGAAATACCGGATAAAAATAGGCACTTTCGAAAACCCCCATATCGTATGCTTTTCCTGTCGCGCAATCCATGCCTTTAACGTATCCAGATGATATTTCATGGTATCGTTCCTGACAAGGAAGTCGGAAAGTTTGCGCCATTCCTTCACCCGGACACAGCCATGACTCAAGGCCCGGAACGACTTATCAAACATCCAACGGACATTCGTATCGTGCAGATAGACATCGTATTTGTTCTTGAAATTGAACTTCATGACCCCTAAAGAGTTATCATCTCCCTCCCGCTGCTTGAGCTGATAGGGGAAATTGTTTTTGTTAAGCCGCCGCCAATTGATCTTCGTAGGATCCCGGACACTGTCATTATCATCAACCACGATCAGGTTCTGTTTCGCAGATAGGTGACGTCACGCTTGATCGCCGGTAGCATTTCCCGGAAAATGATGCTGTTGGGCACATTCCATTGCGGATAAGTCACAAAATTGGAGATTTCACTGGTGAGCAATGGCGTCCTTGTTTTGGGCGCACCAACAATTACCTTCGATTCCAGCGCCACCGAACCGGAATCCACGACATCCATCGTAAAGGCCGGCAGGTTCACCCAAACATAGGCCTGCCGGCAACGTATCCGGCAATTGCTTATAACGGTCAAGGGTAATCGCAATTCGCTTGAATTTCTCCCAGTCGGAGTTATCCATCATAGTGACCATATCGCTCGTCACCTTGCCGGATACCTTCAATTTGTTCACCGTTTGATATTGCCGGATCGCGGCGCGCAGAATGGCCGTATCGACCGTCGGTGCCGGCCGAATCGATATATCCCGATTCCTGCAGACGCTGCGCATCAGCGCCTGATAAAAGGCCCCGGTATCGGTATACGGATATTCCAGCCAGGTCAGGTTCCGGAAATGCGCCGTCGCCAGGAAATCATGCAAATACGCCTTGACCGAATCATAACCGGGATGTTTGGGCTCCAGTTCGTGCAGCGTCGCCGAAATGCTATTGGTCTGCATCGCAGAAGCCAGCGCCACCGTTAACACGGAATCCGGCAACACCGAATCCTTTCGCGAGCGTGACACTGTCGAAATTCAACCGGCCCTGCCGGATATCCTTCACAAGGTGGAAAAAGGCATCGGTCAGCAGCAGATCGGCCCTGGTCCAGATCGCCGCATTCTTCTTCGCCATCGTATCTTCCTGCAGGTATCCGCTGAATAAAGTGCAAGAGAATAATAATGATAGTCGGTGGGAAAAAGACCATATTCCTTACTGCTGTCGATAAATGCAAAAAGCGAATCTGCCTGACGCCTCCAATGCTCCTTATCACTCCATATCGCAACATACCCATTGCTGCTATAGAGGCTGTCCTCCAGCGCCGATACAAAAGAGTGGTCGAATCGTTCAGCTTATCGTGGTTGTCCGCTGCATATTGCAGAACGCTTTTCAAATCCTCCCCCACGTGCTGACCCATCTGTGCCGGTGTTTTCACATCGTCCTTACGCTTCTTTCCCTTTACCCCCGCTGACAAGCCAGCACAGAAAGATCAACAATACAACCGGGAAAAAGACCAGGACGCTGCGTTTTCGATATTTCATATTCCTTCCCAATATAATACAACATGTTAACATTTCTGAGCACTAAACGGCTATTTTTATATTATTTAAGTGCATCCTCCATCCATATCCGCGGGATTCGCTGTTCCAACATCAACAGGTCAGTCAACACAATGGCGGTCATAGCCTCCAGGATAACCGGCGCCCGCAATGCGACGCACAGATCATGACGGCCCTTGACGGAAAATTGCTCTTGCTGGCTCTGTCTCCCAGTTCAGCGTCAGTTGTTCTTTCGGGGTAGAAGACGTCGGCTTGATCGCAATCCGGTAAACCAGCTCATTTCCGTTCGTCAGCCCGCCTACGACCCCACCCGCATGATTGGTCCGTGTACGCCCCGCCATATCCTCGATGGCATCGTTGTGCTGGCTGCCAAACATCTCGCGGCCGCGCAAACCCGGTCCCAAACTCAACCCCCCTCACCGCCGGAATAGCCAGCGCCGCATGCGCCAACAGCGACTCTACTGAATCGAAGAAAGGTTCACCCAACCCAACCGGCAGCCCGCTGACCCGGCACTCCACGATCCCCCCGATAGAATCCTTGGCATCGATCGCCTTCTGCAGCCCCTTCTCCAGGTCCGCCTCACCCCCGATCTCCAGAATATCCGCCTTGACCTGGATGGTCTTCCCCATCAATTTCTTGGCGATCACCGCCGCTGCGACAAGACCTACCGTCAATCGCGCAGAAAAGGCGCCGCCGCCCCGATAATCTTCAAATCCGCCAAATTTCTTATGCGCCACGAAGTCGGCATGCCCCGGCCTCGGCACCGCCCGCTGCTTCTCATAATCCCCCGACCGCGTATTGTTATTTTCGAACAGGATCGTGATCGGCGCGCCCGTGCTCACTCCCGTTGAAAAGCCCGCTCTTGAAGATCGGCAGATCATCTTCCTTCCTCGGCGTCGTCCCCTTCTGAACCCGCCCTTCCTCCGCTCCAGGTCCGGCAGGAAATCCTCCAGCGCCAGCGGCAGCCCCGCCGGACAGCCATCGATATTGATACCCACGCTTTCCCCGTGGGATTCGCCAAAAATGGTAACGCGGAATAGCCGGCCAAAGGAGTTCATACGCCAAATGATTTTAGTTCTCCACCTAATTGTTGCAGGTCGCTGATAAAAATCAGGATACGATTTATCGATCGCCTGCGCTTCTTCGATCGTCACCTCTCCATCCGCCCCCAGCGCAGCCACCGCACAAGCCATCGCGATCCGGTGATCGTGCCGGCTATGTACCCGCGCACCCTTGACCGCCCCGCCGCGGACCAGCATGGTATCACCCACCAGGTCGATCGCAATACCCATCTTCCCGAACTCTTCCTGCAACGTCAACCCGCGGTTACTCTCCTTATGCGCCAGCCGGCTTACCCCGCTGATCACTGTCGTGCCTTCACAATACGCCGCCAGCGCGACAAGCGGCGGGAACAGATCCGGACAATCCGTCGCATCGAACCGAAAGGCTCTCACCGTTCCCGGCCCGATCCGTATCTCCTCCTCACCGGTCTCTACCGATGCCCCGCAATCACATAGAGCCTGCAGAATAGCCTTATCCGCCTGCGTCGACCAGCCATCCAGCCCCTTCACCGTAATGGGCCCGGCCACGCCCCTGCAACCAGCAAAAAAGCTCCGCCGCTCCAATCCCCTTCCACCGTATATTCCAACGCACCTCCGCGATCCCGCGCTGCCCGGACGACCTTCCCGCTGCACCATCAAAATAAAATTCTTCATAATCGCGATTCTCCACCTGCCACCCGAAATGCTTCATCACCTGTAAGCGTCAGATCGATATACGGCTTACTCTTCAGCTGCCGGACCCGGATCGTAACTCTCTTCGCCCGCGCCGCCGAATAAGCGAACAACAAGCCCGTCAGGAACTGTGAAGACAAGCGATCCGTCAATTTCGATATCCCGCGGCTGCAAAGGCCCCTGGATCTCCAACGGCAATTTGCCCTTATTGGATACCACCCGGATGCCCAAGCTGGGGAAAGACTTCGTCGAAAAAATCCATCGGCCGGTTCAACAGACTGCCTTCTCCTTTTACCCGGATCGTCTCCCCGCTCAGGCCAATGATCGGGCGCAAACATCCTCAACCCCAGCCCGCTCTCCCCGCAATTCACTTCCAATCCGTCCGACCGCCGTTCACACCCTACACTTCGGATTCCCGGAGCGAACCGTCCTCCAAATCGTTCACTTCCGCCCCCAGATCACGGATCACCCCCAGCGCCGCCTTATCATCATTGGAATGCCCCGGATGACGGATGATCGTCTCCCCAACCCGAAGCAATGACGCCGCACAAGCCCGCTGCATCGAGCTCTTGGAAGCCGGTGCCAGGATAGCCCCCGAAAGCCCCGATGGTCGAATGGTCGTTAGCATACTCATCGTCGCCGTTATAATGGATTGCAGCAGTTTCTCCAGTTGCACGATCGGGATCGCCTTGAACCGCCGCCTGCCCAATCTTATTCAGTAATATATAATTCATCGAATCCTTTACCCGCTTCTTATCCATCCGGAGTACATTCATCACCTCCTTCGGATCGAACGCCGCCAGCGTCGGCAATCCATATTTCTTCAAGCACCGCGATCACCCGGTCCGTACCTTTAAAGCCGGTAAACTCCTCCGAGATCATACAGGCCGCCACCATCCCGATAGCAACCGCATGCCCGTGCGGCAACTCATACAGATTCTCGATCGCATGCCCCAGCGTATGTCCAAAATTCAGCAGCCGCCGGTCCCGCTGCTCGAATTCATCCTTCTCCACCACCGCGGACTTGATCGCCACATTGCGCCGGATCAGCCGGGCAAGCGCCGCCTTGTCCTTCTGATAACGGGTCAGATTATTTTTTTCCAGCTCCCTGAACAACGCCGCATCCTTGATCGCCGCATGCTTGATGACCTCGGCAAAACCATTCACCCACTCCTTCTTTCGGCAAAGACTTCAACAGGCTATAATCATACAGCAGGAATTCCGGTTGCCGGATCGTACCCACCAGGTTCTTATATACGCCGACATCGATCCCGTTCTTACCGCCGATGGACGGCATCCACCATCGCCAGGATGGAACTGGGAACAAACCCGAACGACAACCCCCGCATATAGATCGCCGCTACATATCCCACCAGATCCGTCACCACTCCGCCGCCTATCCCGATCAGCCAGGTCTTGCGGTCCGCGCCGAAAGCGATCAACTGCTCGATGATCGAATCGACAGTCGCCTGCACCTTGAATTGCTCCCCCGCATCGATGACGATCGTATTCCAGCCTCCGAATTTCTTCTGATGTGCGGCGAACACATGCTCATCCGTGATCAGCACCGCTATGATCCTTGTCCACCAGCTTCTCCAGATAGGAAAAATCGGCATCGAGATAGCAGACGGTCGTTTTCCCGGAAAATTTGTATTGTACTTTATTCATACCAGGGATTCCTTGAATTTTTCGAAGATCTTCAGCTCGCTCTCCAGCGTCTTCGCCTGGTGCATCTCTTCCTGTTTGCCAATGTAATCCATCACCTGCTGTACCCCGCTGGGACTGACCGAATAGGCAGCATACCCTTCCTCCCATTCAAATGCGACCGCCAGCAGCTTATTGTCATTCAACCAGTCAGCCGACGAACTCCTGACCGTCCGGACTACCTGCGCCAGGTTCTGCGCCGGCATCAGTTGCAACAGGCAATGTACATGGTCTTCAACTCCGCCGACCACAACGATCTTTATCCCCTTTTCTCCGGCCTCCTTCTGCATTTGCGCCCACAGCACCCGCCTCACCGGCTTGCTCAGCAGCGCTTCCCGACGGGCAACGCACCAGATCACATGAACGAAGAGATACACCACGAGCTATGAGTTCATGATCTTGTTCTGATGGTTGATGGACTCCATATGCACCGCATCATAGTACTTGGTGATGAATTCCTTGCTAAGATGCAGCTTCTCACCTTTGGCAAATGCCTTCTCCAGGATGGAATTCCACCGGTTGGTCTGCAGGATCGTGATATTGTTGGCTTTCTTGTACTCCCCGATCTGATCGGCGATCTTCATCCGCTGACCCAGTAGCTGGATCAGCTCATCATCGATATGGTTGATCTGCTCGCGCAATTTCTCCAGCGCGGTGATGAAATTCCTGTTCCGTTGTCGTCTCATGCCGCCACTTGATGCTGTCCAGCAATTCGGCCAGCCGCTCGGGCGTGATCTGCTGCTTGGCATCGCTCCATGCCTTGTCGGGATCGATATGCGTTTCGATGATCAGCCCGTCCATATCCAGATCGATCGCCTTCTGCGCCACATCCAGCAGAATATCACGGCGGCCGCTGATATGGGATGGATCATTGATCATCATCATCCCCGGCGTACGCCGCTTCATTTCGATGGCCAGATGCCACATGGGTGCATTCCGGTATTCGGTATTGCCATAGGAGCTGAACCCGCGGTGGATCAGCCCGATCTGTCTGATGCCTGCTTTGGCCACCCGCTCAACCGCACCGGTCCATAACTCGATATCGGGATTGATGGGGTTCTTGACCAGCACCGGTACATCTACCCCCCGCAAACGCATCCGCTACCTCCTGTACACTAAAGGGATTGACTGTCGTCCGGGCGCCGATCCAGAGCACGTCAATATCAAAATGCAATGCATCTTCCACCTGCTTCGCGGTGGCCACTTCTACCATAACCGGCAACCCCGTCAACTGCCTGGCCCGTTGCAGCCACGGCAGCCCCTTAGTACCGATCCCTTCAAAACTTCCCGGACGCGTCCGTGGCTTCCAGATCCCCGCCCGTACCATATCCACCTTCCCGGTCCTGGCGAGACGTTCGATCGTTTGGACCGTTTGCTCTTCCGTCTCTGCGCTGCAGGGACCCGAGATAATCAGCGGGCGCTTGTTCCAGGCTGCCTGAACAATCTCTTTGGCGCTCTTTGTTGCTGTTGCTTCCATATATGAAAAATTGACGTTTAAAAATGACGCCCCCACGAACCGCCGCTCCACTTCAACCGCCCCCCACCCATATCACCGGCTGTTCGCATCATTCATCCTTATTCTCCGCCCTTTGAATTTCTTCCCGTCGATCGCCCGGATCATCTGCTGCGCCGACCCGCGGTCAACCTCGATCCAGCTGTTCATCTCTTTCATATCAACCTTGCCCAGCACCTCCTTCCGCAAATCGCTCATATCCAGGATGAACTGTAAAAAACTCGCCTTATAGAACCCATCCTTTGTTCCCAGGTTCACAAAAAGTTTCATGTAATCTCCATTCCCGCTATATGTCCTGGCCCTTGCCCGACCCTCGCCCCGACCTTCATCCCGCCGGTCTCCGCCGCGAACCTCGCGTCCGCCATACTCCCGGACCCGATCCCGGGCATTCAGATCCTCCGCATTCTCATAATATTTCAGGAAGCGATCGAATTCCATCGCTGCAACCCGCTTCAACACTTCTTCTTTACTGATATCGGCAAATTTCTCCGCCAGCATGGGGACATAGGTCTCATAATCCCCGTGACTGATATCCGCCTGCAATAACTTTTCCATGAAATGAAAGAACTGCTTGCGACAAACATCCTTGCCACTCGGGATCTCCATCTTGTGAAATGCCGCCTGCGCGATCCGCTCGATCTGTTTCAACTTGCCAATCTCCCGGCTATGCACGATGGACATCGAAATCCCCGTGCTGCCCGCCCTTCCGGTTCGGCCGCTGCGATGCGTATACACTTCGAGGTCGTCCGGCAGCTCATAATTGATCACATGCGTAATCTCCTTCACATCGATCCCCCGTGCCGCAACATCCGTTGCGATCAGCAACTGTAAGGTCTTCTCCCTGAATTCTCCCATCACCTTGTCCCGCTGCTGCTGGGTCAGGTCTCCATGCAATGCATCGATATCATACCCTTCCCGCGTCAGTTTTTCGGCAATTTCCTGGGCATCCGCCTTTGTACGCGTAAAGATGATGCCATACATCCCCGGGTTGAAATCAATCAGCCGTTTTAGCGTCTCATAACGATGATGCGCCGCTGTCACATAGTACTGATGATCAATACTCTTGTTGGCCGTATTCATTTTGCCAACCGTGATCTCCATCGGCGATTTCATATACTTCTTGCTCACCCGGCGGATCTCCGGCGGCATCGTCGCGCTGAATAGCCAGGTGGCTTCCCGCTGTGGCGTATTCTGCAGGATAAACTCGATATCATCCTGGAAACCCATATTCAGCATCTCATCCGCCTCATCCAGCACCACATACCTGATCTGCTCCAGATTGATCGCTTTCCGCTCGATCAGGTCGATCAGCCGGCCGGGCGTGGCGACAACAATCTGCACCCCCTTCCGGATATCCCTGATCTGCATTCCAATCGACGCCCCGCCATATACCGCTACGACATGCATCCCCGGCATAAACTTCTTAAACAGCTCAATTTCGTTGACGATCTGCATGCACAATTCCCGGGTAGGACATACTACCAACGCCTGCGGATATCGCTGCGCGGCATCCACCAGCTGAAGCAACGGCAGTCCGAATGCCGCCGTCTTCCCGGTACCCGTCTGCGCCAGCCCGACCAAATCCTTCGTACCGCTCAATAAGACAGGAATGGCCTGCTCCTGAATGGGGGTCGGATGCTTGAATCCCAATGCATCAGTCGCCTGCACCAGCCTTGCATCCAGACCTAACCCTTCGAATGTCATCATATACTGTACAAAATTTGCGCAAAGGTACGACTAATAACCCGCTCCACCGAACCTCCGCCTCCCGCCAAACCGTCCGCGATCCACTCCGCCCAACCCCCGTCGCCAGGGTCCGCCCCTATTTGATGATCCTCCTGATCTTGTTCGCATTCTCCATCAATTCCCGCAAATAATCGTAATTCTCCTTCTCCAGACAGCTCTTGAACTTCCTCAGCTGCGCGATATGCTCGTTCAGCACATCCAGCACATGTTCACGGTTCTGCGAAAAGATCGGCAGCCACATCGACGGATTACTTTTTGCCAGCCGCACCGTGCTCTCGAAGCCACCACCGGCCAGATCGAAAATAGCCTCCTCCTCTTTCTCCTTCTCAAGAACCGTGTTGGCCAGCGCAAAGGACGTGATATGCGAAATATGACTGATATAGGCTGCATGCATATCATGACTGTCCGCATCCATATCCACCAACTGCATCCCCAGCTGCCGGTACAAATCCTCCATGACCCGGACTGCGTCCGCGTCACTCTTCTCCTTCTCGCAGATGACACAGGTGCGCCCGGCAAAAGCCTGATGGACCGCGGCTTCCGGCCCGCTATACTCCGTCCCCCACATGGGGTGGGTAGCGACAAAACGCTTCCGCATCGCATGTCCATCCAGACTCTGCACAAAGCGCTTTTTTGGTCGACCCCGCATCCGCCACAATCTGCCGGTCCGTGATCATATCCATGATCTGGCCCATTACCGGCACTGTAACATCGACCGGGATCGCCACATAGATCAGGTCACTCTTTGCCACCGCTTCCGCGAGCGGCAGCGCCTCATCGATCAACCCCAATTCCCGGGCCTTCTCCAGCGTTCCGTCTGTTCTGCTTACGCCGATCACGTTTCGGACAAGCCCCCTGTCCTTCAGGGCAAGACTAAAACTGCCGCCGATCAAGCCGACTCCGACTATCGTTACTGATTGGAACATAATCCCGCCCCCCTGACGCGCTGAATGCTTTCCTGTATTTTTTCTTCCGTGCTGCAAAGACTCACCCGTACATAACCTTCACCCGCGGCCCCAAAAATTCCGCCCGGCGTAATAAACACCCCCGCCTCGTACAATACCCGGTCACTCAACGCATACCCATCTTTGTATGTAACGGGTACCTTGGCCCAGACAAACAAACCCGCCTGCTCCCGGCTGAAAGTACATCCCAACTGCTCCAGCAAATCCAAAACCTTAACCTGCCGCGCCCGATAAACTTCATTTACACCTCCGTACCACTCCTTCGCGAGCGAAAGCGCCTTTGCGGCCGCCAACTGCACCGGCAGGAACATCCCGCTATCCATATTGCTTTTGAATCGCAATACCTCATCGATCCGTTGTTTCGCACCTGCCAGCGTACCGACCCGCCAGCCGGCCATATTCTGCGATTTGCTCAACGAGTTCAGTTCGATCACCACCTCCTTCGCGCCATCCACCGCGAGCAGGCTCATCGGGTTTTCATTCAATATAAAGCTGTACGGATTATCGTGACAGATCAGGATCCCATGCTTGCGCCCAAACGCCACCAGCCGCTCAAAAAGCCCCTGGTCCGGGAGCTTACCTGTCGGCATATGCGGATAATTTACCCACATCAATTTGACCTGTCCATGCCCTTCCGCCAGTCGTTCCAATTCATCAAAATCAGGCAACCATTCTCTGTCTTCGCGCAACGTATAGTCAAGACAAACGCCTCCCGCCAGTTTCACCGCACTCCGATAGGTCGGGTACCCAGGATTGGGAACCAGCGCAGCATCCCCATCATTTAGATAGGTCATGCAGATGTGCATGATCCCCTCCTTCGACCCGATCAAAGGCAGGATCTCTGTATCCGGATCCAATTCCACCCTATACCAATGCCGATACCAGCCCGCCACTGCCTTTCGGAGAACAGCTGATCCCTTATAAGACTGATACCCGTGAACATTCGGTTTCGCGCTTTCCTCCTGGAGCACACGGATCACATCCGGGTGCGGCGGCTGATCCGGGCTCCCGATTCCAAGGTTAATGATATTCTTCCCTTGCCGGTTCAATTCTTCGATTTCCCGCAGCTTCTGCGAAAAATAATATTCGCCGATACCTTCCAGTCGCTTGGATGTATTCATACAGTTCTGCCTTTTTTGTAAATGCCGTATATCTTTAGTTCCGCCGTCACCGAACGCATCGCTTCGATCACCCGTTCGAACTGTCCCATATCCTCGAACTCCATATCCGCATGGAACGAATATTCCCACTCGCTGCCCGGTATGGGAAAGGATTGCAGCTTACTTAGGTTGATCCCGCCGTCCGCGATCTTGGTCAGCACCCGCGCCAGGCTGCCCCGGGTATGATCGGTATGGAAATTGACCGATGCCTTGTCCGGATGAGCCTCGACCAGCGCATTTTCTTCCCGCTGAAGGATAAGGAAACGGGTATAGTTGTTCTTCATCGTCTGAATATCCGGAGCCAGGATGTCCAGCCCGAAAAGCGCGGCCGCCCTCCGGCCCGCGATCGCTGCTGCATGCCGGCTTCGATGTTGAGCCAGATGTTTCGCGCTTAGCGCCGTGTCTTCGGTCTCGACCAATTTCCACCCGGGCTGCCGTTCCAGGTAATCGATACACTGCAACAACGCCATTGGGTGCGAATATACCTCACGGATATCCTCCAGCTTCACCCCCGGGTTCACCAACAGATTCTGCCCGATCTGCAGATAGATCTCGCCAACCACATGCAGCTTGCTTTGCTGGAGCAGGTTGTAGTTGGGCAGGATACTGCCGGCGATGGAGTTCTCGATCGCCATGACGCCTCCCTCACTCTCTGTTGCGCTTGACGCCACCCGGACCACTTCCCTGAAGGTAGCGCAGGGGATGACCTGCACATCGCGGCCAAACCACTCCTCCGCCGCCACCTGGTGGAAACTGCCCTCATAACCCTGGATCGAAACTCTTGTCGTGCCGGTTGTCGGTGTTGTTTTACGCATAATTCTGATGGTTTACCCCCGGAATACACACCAGGGCGACCTCTCCAAAAGGCGACAAAAAAAAGTCCCGGCTTTTGACCGGGACTTCTTCATGTTAATCTCTTTTTCTATTTGGTTAACAAAAGCAATCCCGGTTTACTGGTAAAGTAAAAATAAAAGTAAAAAAACCGGTATGCCTTCGCAGTAATCATATTAATGCTCCAAAATTAATCACTAATCCGAAATAACAAAATTTATTTTCCTTTGACCGCCGACTTGTCCGCCGAAGCCTTGGCGAGAGCGGTGCGCCGCCCACCGCCCGCTAGGTGAGCCTGCTGCTGATCTGCTGGTCGATCAGCCTGAATAAATGAATCGGCTTATACGTCCGCCAGTTCCCCAGCTCGATCAGTTCGATAAAGCGGTTGAGCTTCGCCTTCCTGAAATCATACTGCGTTTGCTCCGGCATGTTGAGACAGACGATCCAGCCCCCGGCATCCGTAACTTCCTCAAACCATTCCTCATAATAATCCTTGTCCCCGCTGTGAAAGTTCAGCACATTTTCTGCGATCAGGATGAACTTCGTGATCCCCTCCTCGAAAAATTTATCCGTCACTTCCCGCTTCAGGAACATAATATCATTCTCGATCGCGTCATTCCATTCTCCGAATAGCTCGATCACCACATAGTGCTCATCGTAATCCGCCATCAGCACTTTCATATATAAGGTCCTGGACCCGAACTCATCCCATTGCGGATGAATATAGTAGTTGTAGATCGTCTGGGTAAACTCGAATTCCGAATAGACCCTCCCATAGAAAGGCGATCGTTCGTCTTCCTCGCTCACATACATATGGCGCCAGTTGTAAAAAGGTTCTATTTCGTGCATATCGATTAGGCCTCTACCGCTTTCTTTACGCTTCCCGATCGCAGCAAAAGTTCTCTTGCCTGATCATAATCCTGCAGCCCCGAATTCTCCATGACCATCCGTGTCCCCCGGTCCAGCAGTTTGCTGTTGGTCAACTGCATATTGACCATTTTGTTGTCTTCCACCCGCCCGATCCGGATCATCACCGCCGTTGACAACATGTTCAACACCAGCTTTTGCGCCGTGCCGCTCTTCATCCGCGTGCTCCCGGTGACAAACTCCGGGCCCACCACCACCTCAACCGGATACTCCGCGGCCGCCGCAACCGGAGACCCCGGATTGCAAACGATACAACCGGTAGGTATCCCGCGCCGCCCGCACTCCCGCAAAACCCCCTCTACATATGGCGTCGTTCCGCTGGCCGCAATACCCACCACAATATCCTTGTCTGAAACGGCATATTGCCCCAGGTCCCGCCAGCCTTGATTCTCATCATCCTCCGCATTTTCCACCGGCCGCCGGATGGCCGTCTCCCCTCCCGCAATAATTCCGATGACCAGATCAAAAGGCATCCCATAGGTGGGCGGTATCTCGCTGGCATCCAACACCCCAAGCCGCCCGCTTGTCCCTGCTCCGATATAGAATAACCGTCCCCCCGCCAGCAATTTATCGGTAACCGCCGCCACCAGATTCTCCAACTGCGGGATGGCTTTTTCCACGGCCTCCGGAACCGTCTTATCTTCGCGGTTGATATCGGTCAGGATCTCCCGGATGCTCATTTTCTCGAGGTTATGATACCGGCTCTCCTCTTCGGTGACCTTTTCTAAACCCATATTTCTTCTATTTTATCGCCGCCTTTTGATGATATCGGATCAGTCCATCCATCGGTTTCCTCAGCATATTTCCCAATTCAAATTCATAGCTTCTGCACAACTCCCGGAGCACATCCCTGAACCCATATGCAACACCCCCCACAAAATGAATAGGCAATTTCCAGCTTTCCCGGTATTTACACAAATGCTGAAAGAAAAAATCGTTCAACCCATCCTCGATGATGTTCTCGATCATATAATGCCCGCGATTCTCCATCAGGAAGAGGCAATACGAAGCGAGGTAACGGTTGGGCAAAGGTTTTTTGTACACATTTTCCAGTATCTCCTGCCTGTTCGTGACGTATTTGGCGTCGAACTTATACCTCAAATCCTCGTCAAAAGTATTATAAAGATAGTACTGCAACACTTTTTTGCCCAGGTAGGCGCCGCTACCCTCATCTCCGAGGATGTAGCCAAGTCCGGGGCTGCTCTTCGCCATCTTTTTCCCATCAAAATAACAGGAAAAGCTGCCCGTACCCAGGTTACACGCGATTCCCTTTGAGGAACCGCATAACGAGATGGCAGCACCCATAAGGTCATGGGTCACATGTACCTTGGCTCCCTGAAACGCCTGACGGAGCGCTTTTTGGACAATCCGTCGGTTATCGACGCTCATGCAGCCCGTACCATAAAAATAAACCACATCCACCGATGCCTTCCTCAACGCCGGCAAAAGTTCCCTGCTGATGACCAGGCCGATCCCGGCCACATCCAGAAAATAAGGACTGATGCCCTGCGTGTCTACCTTTTTTTCTTCCCATTATAAAGCAGGCACCATTCGCACTTGGTGGAGCCGCTGTCTGCAATAAGTACATTCATATCGACCGCAAGTTAAATATGATTGCTTAATTTGCAGCCTTCCGGCAGTTGCCGCGGCAAAAAATTTGATTTTCGCATGAAAAAAATACAGGTCTGGTTACCCTTATTGTTCGCGATTGTGATGATTGTGGGGATGCTCATCGGCTTCCGGTTACGCGGCAATATCCGCCCGACCGGGTTTTTCAAAACCCCAAAGGTATATGCTACCGACGAAGTCCTTGACCTGGTCCGAAACAATTACGTGGACCCGGTTTCTACCGATACTATTTCCGACAACGCCATCGATGGCATGCTTTCCCATCTTGATCCGCATTCTTCCTACATCCCGCCGGCCGATCTTGGCGAAGTGACCGAAGACCTGCAGGGTAATTTTGAGGGGATCGGGATCGAATTCCAGATTTTTGATGACACCGTAAATGTGGTGAATGTCCTCGCAGATGGCCCGGCCGATAAAGCCGGCCTGAAGCTTGGAGACAAATTCATAAAGGTCGGCGACTCGGTCGTAGCCGGTAACGGCATTTCCAATGACAAGATCCGCCGGATGCTCCGCGGACCCGGAGCCAGCCAGGTGACGATAACCCTGATCAGATCGGGCGAGCCCCATGCCACCCGCCAGATTTCAGTCAGCCGCGGTACCATTCCCCTGCCTTCTGTCGACGTCGCGTATATGATCAATAAAGAGACGGGCTTTATCCGGATCAACCGGTTTTCCGAGACGACCCACGCCGAATTCGCCCAGGCCGTTATGAAACTTCAGCAACTGGGCATGCAGCGCATGATCCTCGACCTGCGGGAGAACGGCGGCGGCGTCCTGCAGGAAGCCATCGACATCGCAGACGATTTTCTGGACGATGATAAGTTGATTGTCTATACGGTCGGGGCGCATTACCCCAGAGTAGATTACCGCTGTAAGCGGGACGGTCTTTTTGAAAAAGGCAAACTGGCCGTGCTCACCGATGAGGGGACCGCATCCGCCAGCGAGGTATTGACCGGCGCCCTTCAGGACTGGGAACGCGCCACCATCATCGGAAGAAGAACCTTTGGTAAGGGCCTCGTCCAACAGGCGTTCGAACTCGCCAACGGCGCTTCCCTTCATCTTACGATCGAGCGCTACTATACCCCCACCGGCCGCAGCATCCAGAAGCCTTATGATAAATCGGGCCACGATAGTTACAACGACGAGGTCATGCAGCGCTTCCATGACGGCGAAGTTCTCCACGGCGATACCGCCGGTCATCACAGCGGCCTGTCCTATACAACGCTGGGACCCGAGAAGAGGACCGTTTACGGCGGCGGCGGCATTACCCCGGACATCTTCGTCAGCTTCGATACCAGCATCCTGTCCCGCAGCATCACCCTGCTCTATGTCAATGGCACACTAAACCGCTTCATTTACACCTGGTATATTCAGCATTTACCCACCTTCCAGCCCTTTAAAACTCCGGCGGATTTCAACGCAAATTTCCACGATGAGGAAAAGGTCTGGGAAGCGCTGACCCATTACGCACTGAAGGATTCCATCGACCTTCGCTCGGTCCCTGATATAGAAAAGACCACCCTGGAACATCGGCTCAAAGGTTTGCTGGCTAACCTGATCTGGCGCACCGAAGGGCTATTATGAGGTCACCAACCATTTCGATCCCGCCTTTGCCAAAGCGCTGGAAGCGGTCAGCAAATAGAAAGCCGGGCTACCGCACGCGCAGTAACCCGGCCACTTCATTTTAGGGTTCAGTTCTTATCCTCTTTATCGAGCAATTGCTTTTTCTCTATCCGATAGGAGGTAATCAGCCCCATTCCGCCGCCGATCGCGATCAGGGCAAAGTAAATGGTCACGTTCGCGCCATTATCGTCGTCGGTTCCGTTGCCGAATTTGTTGTGATCATGACCAACATTGTAAAGCATGGTATTGTCCAGAGATATGCGAGGAAAAGTCCAAGCCCTGCACCCACAAGAAGCAAGCCCCATTTCAGATTGCGGAAAGGCGCCGGCCGTGGACGCAACGGCTTGATCTTCGGATCGAAGCCTTTTTCTATCATCGCCATATTCTCGCGACTGCGCACATATACGATTCCGAAGATCATCGCACAAATCGTCACTGTCATGATGATCAACCAGATTATTCCCATTATACCTGCTTCCATAATAATGATTTTTGCTACCTATGACCCCTTACGTGCATGCGAGGTTACACACTTTGTCCCGAATATGCGCAAATTTATTTTGTACCTTTCTATGTAACCTGCTCCGGTCCTTCTAAGTCTTATAAGGCGTGACACATATAGAACTCACTGATAAAGAGATCATTAAAAGAGTCCTGGCACGGCGAGCAGGCGGTGTTTGCCCAATTGGTCCACCGGTATCAGTCATATGTATTCACCCTGGTGCTACGGTTTACCGACAACCGGGAAGACGCGGAAGAGATCAGCCAGGATGTATTTGTAAAGGCTTATCGCTCGCTGGCCGATTTCCGGGGGGACGCCAAATTCAGCACCTGGCTCTATACGATCGTTCGCACGAGCTGTATCACTTTTCTCCGGAAAAAACGGCTGGCGACCACCTCACTGGACAACGAAAGGACTTCGATACAAGTCGAAAGCCGCGAATCGGGGTTCACCGCCAATGTGATCGAACAAAAATCAAAGCATGCCATGGTCAATGCTGCCATCCGAATGCTGAGCCCGGACGATACCCAGATCCTAACTCTTTTCTACAAAGGCGAGCAATCCCTGGAAGAGATCGGCCGGGTCATGGGCCTGGACCCCAATACGGTAAAAGTAAAATTACACCGGGCAAGGAATCGCCTGAAAGAAAAGATGGAAAAACATTTTAGTTATGCCGTACGGGAATTATATGAGAATTAATCGCTTTTCACCCGACTTGCAAAATGAGCCGGAATTGTATACCTTTAATGACAGTCGAATGAACACAGGAAACGTCAATGGAAGATCGGTTATGGGACTATATCGATGGACTGAGCAGTCCCGCCGAGACGCTCCGCTCTGGAAGCGCTGATCGCCGCAAACATCGAATGGCAGCGGAAATATAAGGAGTTGCTGAACGTCCATCAACTGATGGCCGGCTCCGAACTGGAAGAGCCTTCCATGCGGTTCACCCGCAATGTCATGGAGGAGATCGCCCGTTACCACGTCGCTCCCGCAACTAAAACATATATCAACAAGAATATCATCCGCAGCATCGGCGCCTTTTTCCTCAGCCTGATCGCCGGGTTATTGGTTTATTTCTTCGCCACGGTGAAATGGTCTTCACTTGGTGGAAGCCATCGCAGCGATAGCCCGGAGGTGAAATTGCCGTCGTTCGATATGAAGGCCCTTGACAAGGTCGACTATGGAAAGCTCTCAGGCAATCTGCCGATCACCCTATTCATGCTGATCACCGTTGTGATGGGGCTTGTGTTGCTGGACCTGTACCTGCGGCGGAAAAAAGCCCAGGCCGCCTGACAGCCGCCGGCTACTTAAACTTCTTCTTCAACGCCATCAGCTTCGCTTGAAAGTCCTCCGCTGTTTCCTGCGGAGCCTTCGGTTTTGCGGGTCTTGATGGCGCTTCCTTCTTTTGCAATTCAACGGTTTTTTGCGCGGGTGCCTTCTCATGCCGGCCCTTGGCCGACACCCCTTTCATCGACAGCGAGATCCGCTTCCGCGCAATATCTACTTCCAGAATCGTCACCATCACCTTCTGTTGCAGCTTGACAACCGAATTCGGATCGGTGACAAACGTATTGCTGAGCTGTGAAATATGCACCAACCCATCCTGCTTTACCCCGATATCCACAAACACCCCGAAATTGGTGATATTCGTCACGATCCCCGGGACCGTCATCCCCGGCTTCAGATCCTCCATCGTCTTGATCGTCTCTTCAAAACGGAATTCCTCGATCGCCTGCCGCGGATCACGTCCCGGCTTCTCCAGCTCTTTCAGGATATCATCGATCGTAAACTCTCCCACCGATTCCGAAATATATTTCTTCCGCTCTACCTTTTTCCGCAAATCCCCCAGCTTGATCAGGTCGCCCACCGAACATTGCAGGTCCGACGCCATCCGTTCGACCACAGGATAGGTCTCCGGATGCACCGCGCTATTGTCCAGCGGATTGCTTGCTTCGGGGATCCGCAGGAACCCCGCACACTGTTCAAACGACTTCGGCCCCATCAGGCTCACTTTCTTCAACTCTTCCCGGGTAGCAAAAGGACCGTTCTTGAAGCCGGTATTCCACGATATTCTTCGCCAACGTTGCGCTAAGGCCCGAGACATACGTCAAGCAGATGTTTGCTGGCGGTATTCAGATCCACCCCCACATGGTTCACACAGCTTTCCACGATACGATCCAGTTCATCTTTCAATTTAGCTCGATTGACATCATGCTGATACTGCCCCACTCCGATCGACTTTGGATCGATCTTAACAAGCTCACTCAACGGATCGAGCAGCCGCCGGCCAATACTCACCGCTCCCCTGACCGTTACATCCTGGTCCGGAAATTCCTCCCGCGCAACCTCAGAGGCCGAATAGATCGAAGCCCCGCTCTCGTTGACCATAAAAATGCTGATCTTTCGGCCAAAATCGATCCCCCTTACCAACTGCTCCGTCTCCCGGCCAGCCGTGCCATTCCCTACTCCGATCGCCTCAATAGCGTAGCGATCGACCAGTTGCCGGAGCGTCGCCATACTGGCTGGCACGTCATTCTGCGGCGGATGGGGATAGATCGTACTGTTATGAAGGAAATTGCCCTGCGCATCAAGACAAACAACCTTGCAACCCGTTCGGAAACCCGGGTCTAACGCCAGGACCCGCTTGGACCCCAACGGCGAAGCCAATAACAATTGTCGCAGGTTCTCCGCAAAAACCCGGATCGCCTCCTCATCCGCCTTATTCTTGCTGATCAGCCGAAACTCATTTTCGATGGATGATTTCAGCAGCCGGTCGAACGAATCCTCAACCGCTTTTTTCACCTCCAACGAGCAGGCGCCGCCGCCCTGCACAAAAATCCGCTCCAGACCATCGACCGCCGGTTGCTTTTCAATCTGGATGTCCATGATAAGATATCCTTCCTTCTCCCCGCGCCGGATCGCCAGGATCCGGTGGGACGGACAAGCTGCCAGCGGTTCGCTGAATTCAAAATAATCCCGGTATTTCTGCGCTTCCTCCTCCTCCTTCCTGGCAGGGACCGCTTTGGACGCAAGCACCGCCGATCCATTGAACAGCTGTCGGACTTTATTCCTCGCCTGTTCGTTTTCCGCTGCCCATTCGGCAACGATATCCCGTGCTCCCTGCAAAGCCTCTTTTGTATCCTTCACCTGCTCATTCACGAACTTCACCGCCTCTGCCACCGGATCACCCCCACCCTGTCCCAGCAGGAAATGCGCCAGCGGCTCCAGTCCTTTTTCGATTGCGGTTGTAGCCCGGGTCTTTCGCTTGGGTTTATAAGGCAAATAGATATCCTCGAGCTCCGTCGCATCATAACATTGGACGACCCGCTCTTTCAGTTCAGGCGTCAGCTTCCCCAATCCTTCAATCGTTTTGAGCACTGTCTCTTTGCGCTTATCCAGCTCCGAGAAATATTTGATCTGCTCTACCACATCGTTGATCTGCACCTCATCCATATTCCCCGTTGCCTCCTTTCGGTATCGCGCCATGAACGGGATCGTAGCCCCCTCCGCCTGCAAATCATAAATATTGTTGATCTGCTTTAAGCTAAAGTTTAATTTTTCGGCGATCTTTTTGATATAAATCGGTTCCATAATAACACGTCTTCTTCCGGAATTTTTTCCACCTCCTTCCGGTTCGGGGAGCAAATGTAAAATTTCGCCGGGAAGAATTACTTTTGAATTATCAACAACCAAAATCGGGCGGAGCCCAATCTATTATGGACATAAGGAATAACATTCTGGAGACAATCGGAAACACCCCCCTCATCCGCCTCAACCAGTTGACAAAAGACCTGCCATGCCCCGTGCTCGCCAAAGTCGAATATTTCAATCCGGGAAACTCCGCCAAAGACCGTATGGCCATTAAAATGGTTGAAGTGGCCGAAAAAGAAGGGAAACTGAAACCCGGCGGCACAATTATCGAATGCACATCTGGTAACACCGGCATGGGTCTGGCCCTCGCCGCCGTGGTCAAAGGATATAAGTGCATTTTCACCACCACAGACAAACAATCCAAGGAAAAGATCGATATTCTCAAAGCCCTCGGCGCCGAAGTCATCGTCTGCCCGACGAATGTCGAGCCCGAGGACCCGCGGTCCTATTATTCCATTGCGCGACGCCTGGCAAAAGAGATCCCTAATTCGTTCCACGCCAATCAATACGACAACCTGGCCAACCGGCAGGCCCATTATGAAACAACCGGTCCCGAGATCTGGAAACAGACCGATGGAAAGGTTACCCACCTCGTCGTTGCCACCGGTACCGGCGGCACCGTTACCGGCACCGCCATGTTTCTTAAGGAAAAAAACCCAAAGGTCCAGGTTTGGGCAATGGACCCCTTCGGCTCCCTGCTCACCAAATATTTCCGCACCGGGGAGATCGACATGAACGAAGTTCATCCCTATTTCACCGAAGGGATCGGCGAAGATTTTGTGCCCCTCAATTATGACATGCGCGTCGTCGACGTATTCGAACAGGTCACCGATAAAGATGCCGCGCTAATGACCCGCCGGATCGCCAGGGAAGAAGGGTTGTTCTGCGGCTATAGCGCCGGCACTGCCTTGCAGGGATTGATGCAGCTTAAGGATCTGCTGAAAAAAGACGACCTCGTCGTGGTGATCCTGCATGATCATGGCAGCCGATATGTTGGAAAAATCTATAACGACCAGTGGATGATGGAAAGAGGATTTATGGACGTCAAGACTTTCAAGGATATTATCGCACGCCGCGGCGCAAAACGTCTCATCACCGCCACCGCCGACCAGACGGTCACCGAAGCCTTCGAGCTGATGCAAAAATACCATATTGAAAACCTACCCGTATTCCGGGGAGGAGAATTGATCGGCGCGATCAGCGAAAGCGGCCTCTTCGCCCGGATGATGACAGGTACTCAGGACCTGAAAAGCAAAAAGATCGCCGAAGTCATCGAGAAACCCTACCCGGTTGTCGGCTTCGATACCCCGCTGGAAAGGTTGAGCAGCTTGATCAACCGGGAAAACGGCGCTGTCCTCGGCAAGGACGACAGCGGCAATTATCATATCATTACTAAATATGATGTCATCCAGGCCCTCGGCGCGTAATTCTACGATAATGACAGTAAAAAGTGAACCAGATAAATTGCGCAAAACCTCTATTGGTGAGCCTACCGGAACAAGTTATTTTTGAATTCACTCCTATCCGCTTTCCGTAACAAAACCGCATTCGCAAAATCCAATTAACCTGTGGAGCCCTAATCCATTCGCTGCGCCCTCCTGCTAGGTAAACCAGCACCAATAATTTAGCAGGAGGCCTTCATCGGGCGCCCTGCCGTCATTTATCGATCACTATGCCATCATTCACCGATCAGCTGGGCAGAACAATTACACTCGATCACCCACCCAACCGGATCGTTTCCCTTGTACCCTCCCAAACCGAACTTTTGCACGACCTCGGCGCCAACGTCGTCGGCATCACAAAATTCTGCATCCACCCCTCTTCCTGGTTTCGCGAAAAACCGCGCGTCGGCGGCACCAAATATATCCATCCGGACAAAATAGCCGCCCTCCAGCCGGACCTGATCATCGCCAACAAAGAAGAAAACGACCAGCGCCAGATCGAAGCGCTGGCGGCACAATACCCCGTGTGGGTCAGCGATATCCAAAACCTCAGCGACGCCCTGGCCATGATCCGGTCTGTCGGAGACCTGGTTGCCGGAACGCAAAAGGCCCACTCGATCGCGACGACCATCGAAAAAGATTTCAGGGAACTCCCGCCCCTCGCCCACACCCTGAATACCGCGTACTTGATCTGGCGCAACCCCTGGATGACCGTCGGCGGTGATACCTTTATCCACGACATGCTCCGGCGCTGCGGCTTCATCAATCCTTTCTCAGCCCGGTCCCGCTACCCAACTATCGACCCCGCCGCTCTGGCCGATTGCGACCTCATCCTGCTCGCTTCGGAACCCTATCCTTTCCGGGAGAAAGATCGCAAGAGCTCCGAACACTTGTCCCCAATGCCATCGTCCGGCTGGTAGACGGCAACTGTTCAGCTGGTACGGCAGCCGGCTTTTGCATGCCCCTGCCTATTTTCGAATGGTTATCACCGCGGACAAAACCAGAATACCTCTGGTTAACCTGCCCAACCTACTCTGACCTAAAAAGGCGAACTTTAGCAGGTCAACCTACAAATTCCACATGCAGTTCATCGATCCCCTTTCTTATGCATTCGAAGAGGCAAACAAACCCTCCCGGAAAAAACCCATCTTCCCCGTCACCGACGCCCTGCGGAATTACCTGAAAAACCACGGCCGTGAAGTAAAGCTTCCCGTTTCCTACCGCGACCTCCATGACTACATCACTTATTCAATCCCCCTGAAGGATAAAAACCAGCAGGACACGCTATGGGAATCCGTCGGCTATGACATGCGCCACTGGGATTTTATCCGCGACGGCCTCGTGCAGATGTACGCTATCCTGAAGACCGAAGGCGACCTGAGCTATACCAAACACCTCGATGTGGCCCGGATCGACTATTGCCATCTTCGCCAATTCCAACCCCTTCCGCATCCGCATCGTCAACAAGTTCAACGACAACTACGATCACTATTATATCAAGCAGGCCGACGCTTCCCGCATCTATGGCCTGGAGCTCGAACACCTGCTTTCCCCAAACCGGATCACCTATTTCACCTATCCTCAACACACTGGTGGAAGAACATATCCCCGGCATCCCCGGTGACCTGTTCATCAAGAATTTTATAAACGATACGCAAACCAACAAGATCCGCCTCTCCAAGGAATTCGTCAAATTCAACGAACGCTGCTTTGTCCGGCTGCTGGGAGACATGCGCTCCTATAATTTCGTCGTCGATATCACCCCGGATATCGAAGACTATCAATACCGGATCAGGGCCATCGACTTCGACCAGCAGTCCTATGAAGGCCGGAAGAATCTGTATATCCCCCAATTCTTCAAGGAGAACCGGGCCTTCGTCGAACTCTGCCTCCGACACCTGAACAAGGACTCCATCGAACAGTACCAGACGGAAGAACGGACTATGATGGCATTCCGGGTCGCCTCCTCCCGCTTCCGGCTCATGGAATTGCTGAATATCATGTCCCGCAACCCCGAAATCTCGACCCCCGAAAAACTGCTCCAGCTAAAGACCGAGCTCGCAGAAACCTTTTCCAACCCCGCTTTCCTCAAATGCCGGTCGATGGGCCAGGTCGTCAAACGCCAGCTGAAACAGACCCTCCAGAAGAACCTCGCACTCCTGCAAAAAAACCTCAGCAAATTCGAAGATTAAGTCCTTGTACCGTATCTTCGCGGCGCAATGAATAAATACAAATCCGGAGTGCTGTTCGGTGAAGAGTTGGAAGCACTCTACAAAGACGCCAAAGACAACGAATTCGCACTCCCCGCTGTCAACGTGATCGGCACCAATACCATCAACGCCGTTCTGGAGACATCAGCCTACGTCAACTCCCCCGTCATTATCCAGTTCTCCAACGGCGGCGCGCAGTTCATTGCCGGAAAAGGCATGCCCAATGATAAGTTGCAGGCTAATATTTCCGGAGGAGTTTCAGGAGCTTTGCACATTCATAATGTAGCCAAATACTACGGAGTTCCCGTGGTCTTGCATACCGATCATGCTTCTAAAAAATGGCTACCCTGGGTCAGCGGACTGATCGATGCGGGTGAACAATTCTTTAAAGAAAAGAAACAGCCCCTTTTCAGCTCGCACATGCTCGACCTCGTCCGAAGAGCCTATCGAGGAAAACATTCACACCTCCGTCGAATTCTTTAAACGCATGAAGCCCCTCGGCATGGCGATTGAGATCGAACTGGGCGTGACCGGCGGGGAAGAAGATGGCGTCGACAACAGCGGCGTGGAAAACCATAAGCTCTATACCCAGCCGGAAGACGTCGCTTATGCCTACACCGAACTCAATAAGGTCGGCCGACTGTTCAGCGTCGCTGCCGCCTTCGGAAACGTCCATGGGGTATATAGTCCGGGCAACGTTGAGCTCCGGCCGGTCATTCTGAAAAATAGCCAGGATCATATTGCCGAGAAACTCAAGACTGCGCCAAAACCCGTCTATTTCGTCTTTCACGGCGGCAGCGGTAGTCCGCAGCACCAGATCCGGGAGGCCATCGGTTATGGCGCGATCAAAATGAATATCGACACCGATCTGCAGTGGGCGTTTTGGGATGGGATAAGAGGTTATTATCAAAAGAACGAAGGGTATCTGCAGGGTCAGCTCGGCAATCCCGAGGGTGTGGCCAAGCCAAATAAAAAATACTATGACCCGCGGGTCTGGTTGCGAAAAGCGGAAGAGAACTTCAGCAAACGGCTGGAAGTTGCTTTTGAAGACTTGAATTGCGTCAACCGAAATGCCTAACTTGCAATTCTAAAAATCTCAGGAATGGCTTCCAAGAAAATTCTCGATCTGCTCGGCGAAAAGACATCCTTCCTTCTGGACCACAAGCCCGTCATTGACAAATCGACCATCAGCGCCTTTCCTTCGCCGAACCACGTAGAAGAGATCTGGGTGAACTCCGGCCGGAACAACCAGGTATTGAGAAGTCTTCAACCCTTATCAGCCATGGAAGGCTGGCCGACACCGGCTATCTGTCGATCTTCCCGGTTGACCAGGGCATCGAGCACAGCGGCGGCGCCTCCTTCGCACCCAATCCCATGTATTTCGATCCCGAGAATATCATCAAGCTGGCCGTCGAGGCCGGCTGTAACGCCGTAGCCTCCACCTTCGGCGTCCTGGATATCATGAGCCGCAAATATGCCCACCGCATTCCTTTCGTCGTCAAGATCAACCACAACGAATTCCTCAGCCTGCCCAACCGCTATGACCAAACCATGTTCGGCACCGTCAAGACCGCCTGGAATATGGGCGCCGTAGCCATCGGCGCAACGGTATATTGGGGAAGTGCCGAGAGCGACCGCCAATTGAAAGAGGTCGCCGAAGCCTTCGAGGTGGCGCATGAGCTGGGCATGGCTACTATCCTCTGGTGTTACACCCGCAATGCCGGCTTTAAGGTAGACGGCGTAGACTACCATACATCCGCCGACCTCACTGGCCAGGCCAACCACCTCGGCGTAACCCTTCGCGCCGACATCATCAAACAGAAATTGCCCACCAATAACGGCGGCTATCTCGCTACCAAACACGGCAAGACCTCCCCCTGGTGTATTCCAAACTAACCCACCCCGACAACCACCCGATCGACCTCACCCGCTACCAGTTGATCAACTGCTACAACGGCCGAGTGGGCCTGATCAACAGCGGCGGCGAAAGCAAAGGCGCCTCCGACCTCGCCGACGCCGTCTTCACCGCGGTCGTCAACAAACGCGCCGGCGGCATGGGTCTCATCCTCGGCCGCAAAGCCTTCCAACGCCCCTTCAGCGAAGGCGTGGAAATGATCCATACCATCCAGGACGTCTATCTCGACAAGGAGATCACGATCGCGTAGACTGCCGATCCTCGTCCCACCCTAAAAAGCCTCGCCCAAATTCAAATAAATAGCCCAATACCCCTTGCTCGCCCCGATATCCACGCACGAGATTCGTCCCCGAATGTTTATTGAATTTGAGCCGTAAACCCGCCCCTGCCGCGGCATGCAGATACGCAAACTCGTTCGTCATCGGCTCCGTCACCGAATTCATACTCGCAAACACGACAAACCCGAGCAACTGATCCGGCGTCAGAGACCGCCGATACTCCATCTCAAAATCCCACAGCGTATGCCCCGTATACCGGCTCGGGTAAAATCCACGCCCGCTTCGCTGATTCGCGTCCCAGGTGATCGCCGGCAGATCGAGATACGGCGGATTCGATCCCAGCGTTGTCCATAAGTAAGACCAGAGCGCGAGAACATTCCATGAATCAGGATTAAAACTGATATATTTCCGCGCGTCGAAATACATCGAATACCAGCCCTGCTGACTGCCCAGCGCTTTGGGATTAACCCGGGCGACAATATTGTAGTACCAGCCGGGTAGCGGATTCAGGGCATTGCTTCGGGAATCGTACAGAAGATTGAATGTAAGACCGGATGACAATGAATTCGAATGATTCGCTGTGCCGTAGGAATAGCCCGTAAATTTCTGAATATTCATCGTATCAATATCCGGCCGAATGTTGATATGATAATCCAGGTCATAACCAACGCCCGCAAACAAATACGGCTTCTTGGCGATCCTCTTCAGCGCATTCTGATAGAACCGGATATAAGTATACCGCAACAATATCTTATTGCTCGGTGCCGTATTCCCTCCAAGCCCCCAGGTATACTGCGGAAAAACCGTCACCCGGTAATCCCCTTCGAAATTCCACTTGTTTTCTGCCGACCAGATATTTGACCGGAAGGGAATATTCCACTCGCCTTTTAAATTGGTGCTGGGAGAAAAGGTCACATTGGAGAGAAAGGTGGTCTTTGGATTGCCGAGTTCAAACGCCGCATTGGTCGACGTAATAAACGCCTCGCCACCCCCGGGAACAGACCCTCCAAGTGGAACGATCGAATAATAGACGCGCTGCCCGGCCACTTTCGGCGGCTTTTTGATATGAATATGCACCAATTTGAGCGCAATCCCGATGAGATCCCGCTGTCCTGTCGTGTCTTCTACCAACTTGTCCGGGGGGACCAGCGTACCCGATGGATTCTGGGCCAGCCCCCCGAACGCCCATAAGCAGCAAAATAACACCCCGAAAACCTTCAGCATAGCTATATGAATACCAATATTGTGCTACTTTTCCATCATGAAACTTGACCGTCTTTCAGGTCGCTCCGTCCACCGGGTCATAACCATCTGTTGCTTTTTCGCCACAGTATCACTCAATTCGCACGCGCAACCGCCAGGGAACAAAGTAGAACTCCCCGATACCCGCGACAGCTCCACATGGCGACCCTTGCGGGCTTCTGTTACTATCCTTACCTCCGGCCTCCCCGCCTCCTTCCGCGGCCTCAGCGCCGTAAGCGACAAAATCATCTGGGTCAGCGGCAGCAACGGCACCGTTGGCAAATCGGTCGACGGCGGGAGAACCTGGAGCTGGATGACCGTCCCCGGCTTTACAAAAAGAGACTTTCGCGATATCGAAGCATTCGACGCAAAGACCGCCATCATTATGGCGATCGACACCCCCGCAGACATCCTCAAGACAACCGACGGCGGAAAAACCTGGAAACTCGTTTACGATAACCCCGCGCCCGGCATGTTCCTCGATGCAATGGAATTCTGGAACATCAACAGCGGAATCGCCGTCGGCGACCCCGTAAACGGACGATTTTTTGTTACGCGCAGCTTCGACGGTGGCGACACCTGGCATGATATTCCTTTCCAGGAACTCCCAAAAGCCGATTCCGGCGAAGGCTGTTTCGCCTCCAGCGGAACCAATGTCCGCAGCCTTGATCTCTCCGAAGCCTGCTTTGTCAGCGGCGGCCCAACGTCCCGGTTTTTCGTCCGCGACCAAACCGTTCCGCTGCCCATCGTCCAGGGTAAAACAACCACCGGCGCCAATTCCGTCGCCGTCAAAGATCATGAGGGCAACCATGCCGGCCAGCACCTGATCGTCGTCGGCGGCGACTTCGCCAGGGATACGGTAACCGAAAAGAATTGCTTCCTCTCCAATGACGGCGGTAAGACCTGGATTGCACCGGCAACTGCTCCCCATGGCTACCGGAGCTGCGTAGAATATATCGGCGGGAACAAAGTCCTCTGCTGCGGGACTTCCGGTGTAGATATTTCTTATGATAACGGAGTGAACTGGCGCCTGATCACCGCGAATGGGTTCCACGTCTGCCGGATGGCGAAAAAAGGACATTTCGTGTTTCTTGCCGGCTCCCGCGGGCGCATCGCCCGCCTCGACTTCTGAGCCCCCGCCAGCCTCAGCCTCCTCCTGAGCCCCCGCCCGCGGGCGCCACCCCTAATTCAGCCCCCTGAAGTCCACCGGCACCAGCTTGCTCACCCCCGGCTCCTGCATGGTCACCCCATAGATCACATCCACACTGTTCATCGTCATCTTATTATGTGTAACGATAATAAACTGCGAATTCTCGCTGAACTGCCGGATCATATTTGTGAACTTCCCGACGTTCGCATCATCCAGCGGCGCATCCACCTCATCCAGGATACAGAACGGCGCAGGCTTGATCAGGTAAATAGAAAACAACAAGGCGGTCGCCGTCAGCGTCTTCTCTCCCCCGCTTAACTGACTGATCGATGACGGCCGCTTCCCCTTCGGTTTGGCCACGATATCGATCCCGGTCTCCGCGAGATTCTCCGGGTTCTCCAGGATCAGATCGGCCGTATCTTCCTCCGTAAACAACGCCTTGAACACCCGCTGAAAATTCTCCCGCACTCGGTTGAACGTATCCAGAAACTGCTGATTCGCGGTCGCCTCCACTTCCTGGATCGTCTGTAACAAGCTGTCTTTGGCAGTTACCAGGTCGTTCTTTTGCTCCAGGATGAACTCATACCGCTTCTTCATCTCCTGGAAGGCTTCGATCGCCGTCGGATTCACCTCGCCAAGGTTCTCCAGCCGCTTCTTCATCCGGTCCGACTTCTCCTGCAGCTCCTCCACCGGCGTATCCCCTGTCCGCGGCCGGTCGATGATATCATCCAGGTTGATCCGGAATTCTACATTCAGTCGTTCCTTCATCCCCGCCAGCTGTAGCTTCAGCTCATTCAGGCGGTCCTTAATCCCTCCCAGCAGCTGCTCGATCTGTTCCTTTTCTTTTACCTTATGTTTTAAATCGCTTTCCTTTTCTCCTAACGCATTCCTCAAATTATAATACGCCTGATCCGCTTCGCCAAGCTGTCGCTCCTCTTCATCCTTTCTCCTTAACAAACCCACCAGCACCCCATCCGCCTGGCTCAGCACGTCCGAACTTTCCGCAATGCTCTCATGCGTCTGTTTGAGCTGCGAGGCGTTCACCTCGATCTGGTTGCGCAGGTCGTTCAACTGTCGCTCCTTGAATTCAAGCTCCTGTTTCAATCCATTAATGCGGCTATGCTGCCGCGTTAGCTGCAAATTGAACTCGTTGTAGCCGGCCGAAGCCCCATTATAGGCAACCTCTGCGCCGCGATAATCACTTTCCGCCGCCTGCATTTTCTCCTTCAATTCCCCCACCACCCGGACCAGTTCGGTCCAGGCCTGGCGGGTATCCTCTATGCCTGCGATCGTCTCTTCGAGATTGAGCTGCAACTCCTCCAGCTTACCCTGGGAAGAGTGCTGCAGCGCATGCAGGTTTTCGATCTTGTTTTGCAGCGAAAAGACAAAATTCGTCAGCCGGTTACAATCCTCCTGGGTCTGCCGGATCGCCTGGTCCTTTAATTGTTCGTTGTACCCGACCACTTCTCCATGCTTCTCCCCGATAGCTGACTTCAGCCCCCCGACCACGATCTGTTGCCGCCGGATCTCCTCCTGCAGTTTCTCCATATTTTTAGCCCGGCCGATCTTCTTTCCCTCAAATAACCCTACGCTGCCCCCGGTCAACGAATATTTCCCTTTTACAAACTTGCCGCTCTTTTCCAGCACGATAGCACCGTTGCTGTTTTCCAACGCCTGCTCATCCTCTGCGATATATACATTCCCAAGCAAATGTGCAGCGAGCCCCCGGTACGCATCGTCCACCTCGATCACCTGCATCGCAGGGATCAAACCATCCTGTACATGACCGGCAAGATCTGCCGGATCTCCGATCTTATCCAGCAGGAAGAAGTTGGCCTTCCCCTTTTTATTGGTCTCAAGCAACCGTACAGCCTGCATCCCTTGCTGCAAATCGTTCACCACATAGTAATTCAGATAAGGTTCAAGCACATTTTCTACCGCAGCCCTGAACTCCTCCTTTACATAAATAATATCCGAAAGGATCGGGGCGTGTTGGTTCCAGGCCGGGTTCTTGTGCAGGAACTTGATGCTTTCGGGATAGCCTTCCATGCTGTCCACCAGGCTCTTCAGCAGGTCATGCTCATTGCTCTTCGCATCCAGCTTTCGCGATTCATCCGCCAGCTGCTGCCGCAACCCTTCCAGCTGTCCCTGGGCCTGCAGGATGTTTTCCTTCATCCGCTCCTGGTGTTCCTGCAACTGCTTCAACGCCGCCTGCCTGGATCCCAGCTCCTGTTCCTTCAGCCCGTGCTCTTCCTCCAATTGCTTGAGCTGGCTTTCCCGGACCATCCGCTCCTCTTCCAACTGCCGGATACTCCTTTGCAGGTTCTGGATCGACGTATCGGCCACCGCCACCTTCTTTTCCGCCTCGAACTGATCCCGCTGGACCTGCGCATTTTCCCGACGCAACGCATCGACCGTCACCCGCTTTTCATCAAAAACACGCCTCGTCTCGTCGACCGTATCCTTCAAGGTCTCCAATTGCTCCTGTAACCCGGTCAGTTTATTCTCCTCTTCACCGATCTGCTGCTGTGTAAAAACGATACTTTCCTCCAGCCCACTCAACTGTCCCTCACTCTTACCCAGAAATTCCTGTAAACTCTCCTCTTTTTCCCGCAGGAAATTGAGCCGTTGGGAAGCCAGGTTCTTCTCGTTCTCCCTGGTATGGAGGTCCTGCAACAGGTCATTAAAGGCATGCTGCATCGACTGTAGGGCACGCTCTTTCTCGATAAACCCGAGCTTTTCCTGCTCAAGGCCGGCTTCTTCCGTAGCGATCACGGCTTCCAGCCGAAATTTCCGGTCCGTCTCCGTTTCGGATTGTTCATTGAGCTCCCGGTAGGTCAGATTGAACCCTTCCAGCGCGGCCTTCGCCAGTTCGACACTCAGCTCCCGGTACTCCTTCCTGATTTCGAAATATTTCTCCGCTTTTTTGGCCTGATTCTCCAGGCTTTTCAACTGGTTATTGATCTCGAACAGCAGATCCTCGATCCGCGCCAGGTCCTGCTCGGTGGCGTCCAGCTTCTGCCGGGCCTCCTTTTTCCGGGTCTTATAGATCGTTACTCCCGCCGCCTGCTCCAGCATCCGCCGGCGGCTGTTTTCCTTATCCTTGATGATATCATCCACCATGCCCAGCTCGATGATGGCATAGCTGTCGGTGCTGATCCCCGTATCCATGAACAGGTTCTGAATATCTTTCAGCCGGCACGAGACATCATTCAGCCGGTATTCGCTTTCCCCGCTTTTGTAGAATTTACGCGTGACAGTGACCGTGCTGAACTCCGTCGGCAACAGATTCTTCGTATTTTCAAATGTCAGGCTTACCTCCGCCAGACCGGAGGCGGAACGGGTCCTGCTTCCATTGAAAACCAGGCTCTCCAGGTTCTCCGACCGAAGGTGGCTGATTTTCTGCTCTCCGATCACCCACCGGATGCTATCGATGATATTGCTCTTTCCGCAGCCATTCGGGCCAATGATCCCGGTGATTCCCTCGTCAAAGCTGATATGGGTCTTATCGGCAAAACTTTTAAACCCCTTTATTTCCAAACTCTTTAATCGCACAGTGCAAATATTTAAATCTTCAAACCTACAGTAAAATAGCCAATGTTTGCCAATCTCATTCCCCCCCGAAAATCAACCTGTTGACAAAATGTATAAAAGTCTATCCGCCGGCTGAGTTTCCCGACTATCCGCGCGCGGAGTTTCCCGACAATTTTATATATTTACTACTCTTTTCAGGACGTAAGCAGACCAAAACATCAAATATGAATAATTTCATTGTTCCCATCGACTTTTCAGACGCATCCAAGAAC
This sequence comes from uncultured Chitinophagaceae bacterium, assembly GCA_963846405.1. Lineage (GTDB taxonomy): Bacteria > Bacteroidota > Bacteroidia > Chitinophagales > Chitinophagaceae > Puia. The sequence continues at coordinate 100,746 of CAWJVU010000008.1, forward strand.
GCAGCCCGTTATGCCGCCCACATTGCCAATGGCGTGCCGGACGCCAACCTTATCCTCTACAACGTTTTTGACGTCCTGGAGTATGGTTCGGACAGCAGCCCCCTCAGTACGGAGGGAGATGAAGACAGCAGTAGAAAGAAGATCGTCGAGCTTGGTCTCGAGAGCGTCCGGCGGGATATCTCCACATTTACCAACGCCGGGATTTCCATCGTCGCGGAAGAAAACAACCATTTTCTGGATGCACTGGAGGCTTACGTTCTGAACAATGATATCCAGTTTATCGTGATGGGAACAACAGGATCCACCCGCCTCGGGGAAATGCTGATGGGGGGAAATACGCTGAACATCGTCAAAAGACGGATCGTACCCGTGATCATCGTTCCACCAAACGCACAATCCACCTCCGCAAAAAATGTAATGCTCCTGACCGATTTTAAAGATCTTGACTTCACCGTACCCATTCATACCGTGAAATCGGTACTGGACCTCTTCAAGCCGCGGCTGCACATCGTCAATGTGGATCATGAACATTATGTCCAGGTGACGGAAGAATATGAGAACCAACGGCGCAAACTCGAAGGGACGCTGAAGGAGTATGATCCCGAGTTCTATTTTATCCGCCTGTTCGATTTCCTTGACGCGATCAACCAATTCGTAATCGACAATCAAATCGACTTGATCCTCACGTTCCCGCGGCGGCATACATTTTTGGCAAATGTCTTCAAGACAACCAGCACGGTAAAACTGGCCTATCACAGCCATGTGCCCCTGGTAGCGATTACCGGGTAAAGAGACCACTACACATCCGGCTCCTGCTGGCTTAGACAATGAAAGCTCCCCAGCCCCCAGATAATATCCGTGGAATCGATGCCTACGATACGTCGCCCGGGAAAGCAGCTCTGTAGAACGCCAAGCGCCCGCTCATCCCGGTCACATCGGTAGGTCGGTACGATTACCAACTCGTTGGCGATATAGAAATTCGCATAACTTGCCGGGAGCCGCTGGTCCGCATAGATCACCGGCCTCGGCATGGGCAGCTCGACGATATTCAGCTGTGTCCCATTCAACAGCCGCATCCTCGACAACTCCGCCCGATTATCCTTCAGAAGTTGGTAATTCCCGTCCGCAGAGTCCTCCTCGATCGCCGTAACAACCGTGTCGGCATTCACAAAGCGGACCGTGTCGTCAATATGCCCATCCGTATCGTCCCCGACGATCCCTTCAGCGACCCACAGGATTTGGGCAACCCCATAATAGTCCCGCAAATACGTTTCGATCCGGTCCCGGTCCAACGCCGGATTTCGATTAGGGTTCAGCAGACAACAGGTCGATGTGATCAGCGTTCCCGCCCCGTTGAAATCTACCGACCCACCCTCCATCACGATTCCCGGATAATAAACCGGCAGCCCGAGGACCTTCCCGATATGCGTGGGAATATCATCGTCCAGGTCAAATGGCGGGTATTTATTACCCCACGCATTGTAATTCCAGTCTACAATGACCTTTCTCTGCCCCGCGACCCCGGTTGGATCGATCAGGAAGGCAGGTCCGTGATCCCGGCACCAGGCATCGTTCGTCGGAAAATGATAAAACCGCACCCGCTCCATATCCGCTCCGGCCACTTCGAGATGACCAACCGCCGACGCCTGCATCGCTGCATCCTTGACATTTATGCAAACTTCCTCACCAAGGGTTAACTCCCGCACAAACCGGCTGTATGATGGATAGATCGTATGGATCTTCCCTGGCCACGACGCCTCCTTATGTGGCCAACTCAGCCAGGTAGCCCGGTGAGGTGCAAATTCAGCCGGAAAAAAGTAGCCTTTCTGACCGGGCGTATCCGGGATAGGTGGAGTCATGTCCGATGATTAAACTTAATCGATATATCGCTTGGTGATCGGTTGATAGGAATCGATCCGCCGGTCCCGCATAAAAGGCCAATGAGTTCTGTAACGGTCCGTTGCCGCGGTATCGATCTCAACAACGATAACTTCCTCGCGGTCATGCGACGCCTGGTACAATACCGACCCGAAAGGATTGGACACAAAAGAGCCGCCCCAAAACTTCATTAACCCTTCCTGCTCCAACCCTACCCGGTTGACGCTCACCACATGCACGCCGTTCGCCACCGCATGACTACGCTGAATCGTCTGCCATGCATTATATTGCTCTGTATTGGTGGCGGCATCCTGGCTCGTGGCCCAGCCGATCGCCGTAGGATAAAAAAGGATCTCCGCCCCCATGAGCGCCGTGATCCGGGCCGCCTCCGGATACCACTGATCCCAACAGATCAGCACCCCGATCGTGGCATATCGGGTCTTGAACACCTTGTAACCCAGATCACCTGGTGTGAAATAGAATTTCTCGTAATAAGCCGGATCATCCGGAATATGCATTTTCCGATATTTGCCCAGGAAAACTCCGTCGGCATCCAGTACCGCCGTGGTATTGTGATAAATTCCCTGCGCCCGCTTTTCGAAAAAACTCGCTACAATTACCACCTTCAGTTCCGCCGCCAGCGTACCCAACGCTACCGTGGATGGACCGGGAATTTCTTCCGCCAGCTTGAAGTTTTCGTAATCTTCGACGTCACAGAAATAAAGGGACGTAAACAACTCCTGCAGACAAACGATTTGCGCTCCTTCATTTGCCGCCTCGCGGATCTTATCCATCGCCTTTTGCAGATTGTCGGCCTTGTCCGCCGAACAGCTCATCTGCACAAGACCAATCTTGACTTTGCTCATATTACAAAATGAGCCGCAAAATTACCGATTTCGCCGTAAATGAAAGGTTACTATTTTCGGCCCATCTGACGCAGAAACGCCACGTGTGAAGCCACTGCGTACCGGACCCGTGGATATTCGATGTATACCAGCCCGTATTCCTTACAGGCCTGCCGGATGATCTTGCTGATCGCCGGATAATGGATGTGAGATATTTTTGGGAAAAGATGATGCTCGATCTGGAAATTCAACCCGCCCACCAGCCAACTGACCACGGGGTTCCGGGTAGCAAAATTGGCCGTTGTACGAATCTGGTGGATCGCCCACTCGTCCTCCATCTTGCCGGTGATGACGTCCGCCGTAGGGAAAGCCGTATCCTGGACCGTATGCGCCAGTTGAAAGACCATGCTCAATACAAAGCCTGCCACCATCGTAAAGATGGTAAAGCTGATCATCCAGTCGTACCAGCCCAGCCGGTAGATCGGAAGGAAGACAAACAGAAATGCGTGAAACAACTTAAAGCCCCAGAACACCAAATGGTCACTCAGGGTCATCTTTTTCAACGGCATCGACCCGACCTTGTGCTTAAAATATTTCTGGTAATCCAACAGGAATATCCAGAAAAAATAAAGGATACTATAGAAAAACCAGAAATACAAATGCTGGTACCGATGCAGCCGGTAACGCTTCTGCGCCTCGGTCATCCGCATCCAGGGCTGGATATCGATATCGTCATCCACGCCTTCCACGTTCGTATAGGAGTGGTGCACGACGTTGTGCTTCATATTCCACATAAAGCTGTTGCCCCCAAGGATATTCAGCGAAAACGCCGCCAGGACATTGACCCATTTATATTTGGAAAAGCTGCCGTGTGCGCCGTCATGCATCACGTTGAATCCGATCGCCGCGACCACCCCGCCAAGCAAAACACTCTCTAAAATGCACCAAAAGGCATTCGGAGTAAAGAAAACAAGGTGGATGTAAATAAAGACAAAGCTCACCATCAGGATGACCGCCTTTATGAAAAGGCTGTAGTCTCCGGTCTTCGCCTTTCCAACTTCCTCAAAATAGTTGCTGATCCTTTTCTTCAACTCGGTATGAAAAGACTGCGGGCCGGACGAAAACTTTGGCAAAGACACGGACAAAGACATGATAAGCCGTTTGTTAAATATGTGTGGGAAATGCGCATCGCAGAAATTAGCGCATTTCCCACAAACCGCTAATGTCTGACCTCCGGCCGTGCCAGCCTTTGGCTGGCAAGGATAGAATCCTGCGAAGTTACCCCTTTTTAACGCGCTCCAAATGTTAAAATTGCACCCTCAGGTGTCCATTTGGATAAATGCATCGAAACTCTTAATTCCAATCATCTTTTCCGTTACAAAACCCTCGGCAAAGGGCACGCCGATCATCTTGCCGAACATCTGGTGCCTGCCGATGATCGATTTCAGGAATTCCGGACTTGAGATATAGGTCTGTGGCTCATCCGCCGCATAAGTCGTTGAATGGAACTGGGAGGTATATGCCCGGATAGACCCCAATTTCGCTTCGAAAACCGGCGAAATATCATACACAAAGCTTGGCTCGATATACCGGTCCTGAATATAGTGGAAGATATACTTCGGCCGCCAGTTTTCCTGCGGCCTCCCCGATTCATCCGTCGTTTCCACCCTCCGAAGTCCGCTCAGAAAACAAGCGTCCCGGATCAGATGACCCGCCCGGCCATGGTCCGGATGCCGGTCTTCCAGCGCATTACCCAGCACGATCTCCGGACGGTACTTCCGGATCGCCCGGATCAGCAGCCGCTGATGCTCCTCATCGTTTCGGAAAAACCCATCGGCCATTCCCAGATTCTCCCGGACATCGACTTGCAGGATCTCCGCCGCTTTTGCCGCCTCTTCCGCCCTTAGCTCCGGAGTCCCCCGCGTCCCCAATTCTCCCCGGGTCAGGTCTACAACACCCGTTCGCTTTCCATTGGCTTTCTCCATCAGCAAAGTCCCCGAACAGCCTAGTTCTACGTCATCCGGATGCACGGCAATGGCTAATATATCCAGCTTCATTTTATACTGATTTCGGCGCAAATCTACGCCTTTTACCCATTTGGCCATATCCGCTTTGTGCAGTAGCTTCGCGGCTCAAAACCGATAAAAAATGGCATACGATCTAGTCGTGCTCGGGAGCGGTACCGGTGGCTACCCTTCCGCCATCCGTGCGGCACAGTTGGGCTTTAAAGTTGCGATCATCGAAAAGGAAAATCTGGGCGGCGTCTGTCTGAACTGGGGATGTATTCCGACGAAAGCCCTCCTGAAAAGCGCCCAGGTATACCAGGATATCCTGCACGCCAAAGAATATGGGATCGAAGCCAACGGAACCGCCGATTTCCCGGCCGTGATCAAGCGCTCCCGCGGCATAGCCGACAAGATGAGCAAAGGCGTCCAGTTCCTCATGCGGAAGAACAAGATTGACGTGATCATGGGCACTGGTAAGCTCAAAGCGAAAGGTTCTATCGAAGTGACCGGCGCCGACGGGAAAACCCAGGTCGTCGAAGGCAAACATATCATCGTAGCTACCGGCGCCCGCAGCCGTGAGCTCCCCAACCTCAAACAGGATGGGAAAAAAGTCATCGGTTACCGCGAAGCCATGACCCTGCCCGGTAAACCCAACAGCATTATTATCGTTGGAAGCGGCGCGATCGGCGTTGAATTCGCCTATTTCTATTACAGCATGGGCACCAAAGTCACCATTGTCGAATTCCTGCCCCGGATCGTGCCGCTCGAAGACGAAGAGATTTCAAAGGAACTGGAAAAGATCTATAAAAAATACGGCATCGACGTCCTCACTGGCAGCGAAGTGACCAGCGTCGATACCAGCGGGAACGGCGTTAAAGCAAAAGTGAAGACGGCAAACGGTGAAATCACCCTCGAAGCGGACATCCTCCTGAGCGCCATCGGCATCAGCGCCAACATCGAAAACATTGGCCTGGAGACCCTCGGCGTTAAGACCGATAAAGGAAAAATTGCCGTCGACAAATACTACCAGACCAATGTCCCCGGGATTTATGCGGTGGGTGACTGCGTGCCGGGCCAGGCCCTCGCCCACGTATCGACCAAAGAGGGCATCATCTGTGTTGAGAATATCGCTTACGCGGAAAAGAAATATGCGCACCAGCCCGGAGCACTCGATTATGGCAACGTCCCCGGTTGTACCTACTGCACGCCGGAGATCGCCTCCGCCGGTTTGACCGAGAAACAAGCCCGCGACGCCGGCTATGAGGTCAAGGTCGGGAAGTTCCCGCTGACCGCGTCCGGCAAAGCCACCGGAGTCGGCCACACGGAAGGTTTTGTCAAGGTCGTCTTCGACGCCAAATACGGAGAATGGCTCGGCACCCACATGATCGGCTACAACGTCACGGAGATCATTATTGAGACCGTCCTCGGTCGCAAACTCGAGACCACCTATCATGAGGTACTCGACAGTATTCATCCCCACCCGACGATCAGCGAATCCGTCAAGGATGCCATCGAAGCCGCCTACGGGGAAGCCATCCACCTCTAACAACCCATCCACACTCTAACAACCTTGGGACCGGTCCTTCGGACCGGTCCCTCCAACCTAGCACCCCGATAATCCCCGTACTTTGATCAGAAGGTGTTTATCCTTTGAAATGATCTCCAGCGTCCCCGTCGACCACTCCGATTCCCCCTCCTCCCGGACGGTACGCGTGATCAGAACCACCGTGTAATCATTTCCCCGATATACCTCTTTAGCCGTCTTTTTATCAATCGGCCCGCTCTTTGCACGATCAAAGGCGAGATAGATGTCCCTATGATGAAGGCGGAGGAAGGCGAATTCGGTTGTTTTTGTAGCCAGGATCTTCTTCCCTTTATCCACGTCGAGACTGTCGAAGGCAATATTTAACGAATCGTACGTATAAAGCCCGACACAGCCTTCTACCTTGTCGGGAGAAGCAGAAAAGACATCCGGTCGCAAAAATTCAGTATTTTCGGCATGGCCAGTTTTTCTGTCCCGCGAGTCACAGCCCGCCGCCACACAAACTACCCCTGAAAGCAGTATCAACCGATTGAACGTGTTCATTTCGTAAAAATAATATATTTCACCCATCAACCTACCAACCATGGACAGCAGAACATCCGGCATCATTTATTTTCTTCTCGGTCTCTATACCCTTATGATCAGCTGGCACTATAACCACAGCTGGATCCTGTTGCTCATCCATTATCTTTTCTGGCCCATTTACCTGGTCTATGAGTTGCTGATCGGCCACCTTTCTCATGACCTCTGGCGGACGATCCCCGAAGGCTATTTTAAATAAATTTCCCTACTTTAGCAATCCAACTAAAACACCAGTGTTTATGAGCCATTTAATCACTAAAACGGTTACCGTTTTTGCCGCCACGCTCTTTCTGGTTCAATTTTCCAGCTCCGCTATTGCCCAAAACCTCACCGGAGACTCGATAAAGGCACAGTTTACAAGGGATTGGGAACGCGCGAAATCCTATACCCTTGAGTACCTCAATGCCATGCCCGCAGACAAATATTCCTTCAAAGCGGTCGACAGCATCCGCAGCTTCGCGCAGCAAATGCTCCACCTGGCTTCCGGCAATGCCGGTTTGATGCGTTTTGCGACCGGCGTGACTGCGGGTTTTCCTCAGGGCCTTGAAAAAAGCCCGACTGCGCAAACCAAGGACTCGGTCGTCTATTATGTCACCAAAAGCTTTGACATCGCCCTCCAGGACCTTAAAGACTTTGATCCCGGCAAATTCGGCGAGGAGGTCGATATCCGTGGCACCAAGGTCTCCCGATTCGCACTCTTCGAAAAGGCGTTTGAACACCAGACCCATACGCTCGGGCAAACGACCATCTATATCCGCCTGGTAGGGATAAGGCCGCCGGGTGAACGACTGTTCTAAGGCGTACAGCAATCCAGTCCGAACCAGGAAAACCGGGCCGGTATCGCCGCCCCGCTGTCGACATGTCCTCGCAGCGCAAACAACCCGATGTATCGCGGCTGGAAGGCAAAGTCATGACTGACTATCTCCTTAAAGGAAGTGTAGGCGCCAATCCCATCTGCATACAAGATCCGAAACCGGTCCCCCTGCTTTTCGATCCGCAAAGCCGAATAGGTTAGAGTCCGATATAATAATGGCTGGGTCCGGAAGCTATCCGTTTGCAAAAGGACAACGTGGGCGAATTCTTCCGGCTTGTCCCCCTTCGTGCCCCGGGATGAGATCGCCTGCACCAGAATCGTGCCCGAGCGCGGATAAACCCCATTATAATCGTTATAAGCGATCGATACCCGCATGCTTTTCCCTTTAAATCCGGTGTCTTCCATCAGAAGAATACCTGCCTGCTGCCAGTTCTGCGCCGGAACAAAATCCTTCAAATGCACTTCCACGGTCCAACAATCACAACCGAGCCGGTGCAGCAACAGATTTCGGATCTTCGGCCGGTTGACCGAATCGGGCCAGTAATCACCCCGCAGCGTATACAAGGTCAGACAACCCGGCGTCTCGCCCCGCTTTTTCCAATAAAAGGTATCCGGCGATTCCACCCACCAACCCCGTCGAGACATCGAATCCATCGACACATCACCGAAATTATTGGCAAACCCAACTCCCGGGACCCGGCGTAATACCATCACGCCGACAATAAAAAGCGCCAGTACCACGGCACTTATAGCCACCGCCCCTACCCACGACTGCCGCCCCTGCTTCGGGCTGGCCATAGTCGCTTTCAATCCCCGATCCGCCCACTTTGCCTTGTACGCATACCAATAGGGATAATGCCCCGCCTCCTTCTTCCGTTCCGGCTCCGTCGTATAAGGGGCGCCCATCACGTATCGTGATAGGGTATCCAGTGTTGCAACCGAAGGGTTCTCCGGCTTCGCCGCGGCAGGCGACGAAACGAATACGGAATAATTCTTTATACTTTTCCAGCCGATTACCAAACCCGTATCGTCAAAGATCCGCGCATACATCAACCTGCTCTCCGTCTCCGTCAACGGCTCTGCCATCGGATGCCCGAAACATTTCAGGCAAGCTTCCCGAAATAACGCATCAAAGACATGAAAGTCCACCTCCTTCATTATCATGGGCCTCAAATATCGAGAATTCCGTCACAATTCCGTGTCAATTCCGCGCTGCCGGTTTCCAATTCCGCACTTTGCCCGCACAAATCATTTGCATATGCAAATCCAAAAATCTCCCGGAACACTCCCGCCCGGCGGCGGTACCCCGCTCAACTCGCGCACCACGGTCCTTCCCCGGATTTTCCTTCCTTGCCTGTTCCTTCCCTGCCTTCTCCTTTCTTCCACAATTGACGCCCAGAACCTCCAACTCCACTACGACCTCCGCCACACCGTCGACCCGGCGGAAAACCCATCCAACTTCCCTACGCTCTATTTCGAATATTTCAAGACCCGTGATTCCGGCCACGCCTTTATCAAACCAGGCAGTTTCCTGCTAAAAACCGAAGCCGACCTCCTCGGGACCGGCAACAACATCGGAAAATTCTTTTGCCAGGTCACCCAATCCTTCCGGGCCTGGCGACCCGGGATCTTCTGGCAGTTCAGCTATAGCGGCGGCGCGGGGATCACCAACCCTAAACAATACAGCTACTATATCACCAATACCTTCCAGACCGGCGCCGAGATCCCCTTCCGGTGGAAGGACGCCTTTTTTACCAGCGTCCTGGATTACAAGTATGTCGCTTATGACCGGCCTACAAGCGATCCGATCTATACGTTATATTGGTGGAAAGGTCTGATGCACTACAAACTGGAACTGGCGGGGGACATTAATTTCTGGACCGAGAACAGGAACCAAGGCGACGCTGCCACAGCAGGCGAAAGCGGAAAACGATTCTTCTTTTTTGGCGAACCGCAAATCTGGTTCAACCTCAGCAAGAGCGTGGCCATCGGATCGAAGATCAACCTATATTATCATATAAATACGATCGCTAATGTCTTCCAGGCCTACCCGACGATCGCTGTAAAGATCAAATGACCAGTAAAAGTTTAATTTGCCCTACAACTCAATGGCCTCTCCCGGAGCGGGCAGCAACAATTTCTTTCCCGCCGCTTTGAAATCCGCTTTCGCTTTCTCCGTATCAATGGCAATGATCGGCCACGTATTGTAGTGTATCCCGACGACCGTATCACATTTGACAAAATCCGCGGCATGGATCGCATCAGCCACATCCATCGTAAAATTCCCGCCAATCGGCAAAACGGAAAAGTCCAGCTTGGCCCACAGTGGGATCAACTGCATATCCATCGTCAACGCCGTATCTCCCGCCACATAGAAATTGCCCGAGCTTGTCGTAAATACAAAACCCAACGGGTTTCCGGCATAGCTGCCATCGTTGAACGAAGAGGAATGGATCGCGCTCACCGCTCTCACCTTGCCGAAATCCAGCGTGATGGGGCCGCCATGATTGATCGGGTGGACCTTTTCCAATCCCTGCTTTCCCAGCCAGCCTGCAATTTCGGCAGCAGCCACGCACACCGCCCCCGTCCTTTTCGCAATCGCCACCACATCACCCGTATGATCGCCATGACCATGAGTTAGAAAAATATAATCGGCCTTTATCTTATCCGGATTGACATCCTTGATCGCCGGATTTCCCGTGAAAAATGTATCGAATAACAAGGTTTTACCATTGACTTCTATGGCAAAAGTGGCGTGACCGTAAAAAGTTAATTTCATGCGCAGACCAACAATTATTCCTAAAAAAGGTTCACTTCACCTTTCTTGCCCGCTCATATTGCAATGGCCAATGAATAGCTGAAAATCCCAACTCGTCCGCCGCATGCAGCGGGAAATACGGATCGCGCAAAAACTCCCGCGCCATGACGATCAGGTCGGCCTTTCCCGCCGCCAGGATCGCTTCGGCCTGAGCCGACCCCGTGATCATCCCTACCGCCGCCGTCATTACGCCCGCGGATCGTACCTGTGCCGCGAACTCCACCTGGTATCCCGGCGCCACCGGAATTTTCACCCCGGGCACCACGCCACCCGACGAGCAATCCACCACGTCTACTCCCAACCGGCTCAGCAACCCGGCCAGCCGGACAGAATCCTCAATCGACCAGCCGCCTTCTACCCAATCGGTAGCCGAAATCCGGACAAAAAGCGGATACCCCGCCGGCCAGGCCGACCTCACCGCCGTTGCCACCTCCGTAAGCAGACGCACCCGGTTTTCAAAAACGCCTCCATAGCTGTCGGTGCGCCGGTTGCTGAGCGGCGAAAGGAACTCGTGCAGGAGGTACCCGTGTGCGGCATGGATTTCCACCACCTTAAACCCGGCCTTCATCGCGCGCCTTGCTGCGGCGCTGAATGCTTCGACAATCTGGGCTATCCCTTCCAATGTCAGCGCTGCCGGTTCCCCATATCCTTCATCGAATTTGATCGCGCTTGGCGCTACCGGCGTCCATCCCCCCCGACTGACCAGTTTCCCGCCAGCCCAGGGCTCGGCCACACTCGCCTTTCGACCCGCATGCGCGAGCTGAATGCCGATCTCACTTCCCTGCGACCGAACAAACTTTACAATCCTTCTGAGCCCATCAATGTGTTCATCCCTCCAGACCCCCAGATCGGCCGGACTGATCCTGCCCTCCGGCGAGACCGCGGCCGCTTCGGTAAAGATCAGCCCCGCCCCCCCGACTGCGCGGCTCCCGAGGTGCACCAGATGCCAGTCATCAGCCATCCCATCCCGCGAACTGTATTGGCACATCGGCGAAACCACGATCCGGTTATTAAACGAAATGTCTCTGATCCAAAGGGGAGTGAACAATTGACTCATGATAAAATGCAATTAAGGTCATAAATTTACCTATAATTCCATTCGACCATCCATGAGATTAGCGTTTATTCAGCTTTGTTTGCTTGGTATATCGGTCTCTTTAACACCTATGTCCGTCTCGTTTACACCCCCGCTTCAATCGACCGAAGTCGTGGTCGCGGCAGCCGCCGACCTCAAATTCGCTATGGATTCCCTTGTCGCTGTCTTTTCAAAGAACAACCCCGAAATAACCATCAAGGTGGTATATGGATCTTCAGGTAACTTCTTCCAGCAGATCAGCAACGGCGCCCCCTTTGACCTGTTCTTCTCCGCCGATATCGACTATCCCAGACAGTTGGCTGCAAAGCATCTGACCCTTTCGGATCCGCATCTGTACGGTATTGGTCAACTCGTCCTTTGGAGCAAGACCATCGACCCCGCCACGGACAAAATGAATACGCTGCTCAACGCCGCCATAACGAAGATCGCCATCGCCAACCCTGCGCACGCCCCGTACGGCCAGCGCGCAGAAGAAGCGCTGCGCCACTATCAGCTTTACGATCGGATCAAAGACAAGCTGATTACGGGCGAGAATATTGCCCAGACGGCCCAGTATGCGCAGAGCGGGGCCGCAGACATCGGAATCATCGCACTGTCCCTTGCCCTTTCTCCCGTTATGCGGCAGTCGGGAGGCAAATATTGGCTCATCCCCGCCGATTCTCATCGACCGCTCGAACAGGGTTTTGTTCTGCTGACCCATGCCCGCGATAATAAAGGCGCGTATCCCTTCTTGAATTTCATTGCTACTCCCGAAGCCAGGACCATATTAAAATCCTTCGGCTTCAGCCAGCCATGATTGACTGGCAGCCCTTGTGGCTTAGCCTCCGCCTCGCAGGGATCACCACGTTGCTGCTCTTACTGATCGCCATACCCCTAAGCTATTGGCTGGCGCATAGCCGGCAGCGTTGGAAAATTGCCGTCGAAGCGCTCGTCGGCCTTCCGATGGTCCTGCCCCCTACCGTACTGGGTTTCTACCTGCTCCTGGCCTTCAGCCCTTCCCATGCGTTCGGCCGCTTCCTCGATCATTACCTCGATATCCGGCTGGTCTTTTCGTTCCCGGGTCTCGTCGTCGCTTCGCTGCTCTATTCACTGCCATTTATGACGGGGCCCATCATCGCCGGTTTCCGCAACCTCCCTCCCAACCTTCGGGCCGCTTCCCGTACCCTCGGCAAATCCGACCGCACCACCCTGATTCGCATCTTGCTCCCCAATATCCGACCTTCGCTCATCACCGGCGCGGTACTCAGCTTCGCCCACACCATCGGCGAATTCGGCGTAGTCATGATGATCGGCGGCAGCATCCCCGGCCAAACCCGCGTAGCTTCCATCGCCATCTACGATGAAGTACAATCGATCAACTATTCGCTGGCCAATCATTACGCGATCGCCCTGCTCTCCCTCTCCTTCGTGATCCTGCTGCTGGTCTATTTCATCAACCATCATTTCAATCACTCTTCAACACCCCGATAACCGTGCCCCACCCACCCTCCTCCGCCATCGCCACCATGTCCGGCATCTCTACCTTCCGGGCCACCAAAATGCTCCATACCGCCCGGGGAGCCCAGGCGCTGGATATCGACTTTCAATGGCAGAAGGGCCGCCTGCTGGCCATCTACGGCCCCTCCGGGGCCGGCAAAACCACCCTCCTCCGCATCCTCGCCGGTCTGACCGCCGCGGACTCCGGTTTTATCGATGTGGCTGGCGAAACCTGGCTAGACACTTCCCGCCGGATCAACCTGCCTACCCGGCGCCGCTCGATCGGTTTCGTCTTCCAGGACTATGCCCTATTCCCCCACTTCACCGTCCGGCAACAGCTCGAATTCGCACTGCCCGACCCCCAAAATAATGCCATCGCCGCCGAATTGTTGTCCCTCATGGAGCTGGAGGCGCTCCAAAACCTGAGACCCGCGTTCCTTTCCGCCGGTCAGCAACAACGCGTAGCGCTTGCCCGCGCCATCGCCAGAAGACCAGCCCTTCTCCTCCTGGACGAACCCCTTTCAGCCCTCGACGATGAAATGCGCAATAAATTACAGGATTATATTCTGACGGCTCACCGCCATTACCAGCTGACCACCCTCCTCGTCAGTCACCATCTACCCGAAGTCCTTCGTCTCGCCGACGAAGCCATTCTACTGGAAAATGGTAAGATCACCGCGCAGGGAAACCCCACCGACCTGTTCGCAGGCCGGACGATAACCATTACCATCGCGAAAAATACCTAATTTGAGTTCATGAATCTCTCCATCTGGGAAAAGGAAAGCTTTTTCGCACCAGCCGACATCATCATCGCCGGCAGCGGTCTGGTGGGTCTTTGGTCGCATACTACCTGAAAAAAAAACACCCGTCCCTTCGCATCACAATTGTCGAACGCGGTATCATTCCTGCCGGCGCCAGCACCCGCAACGCCGGCTTCGCCTGTTTTGGGAGCCTTACCGAACTGCTCGCCGACATCGATCAAATGGGAGAGGATAAAATGCTCGAACTTGTAGCCATGCGCTTCAGAGGACTACGGAAAATCCGCAAGACTTTCAGTGACACCGAGATCGGCTATGAACGGCTTGGCTCGTACGAACTGCTCGCCACGGCCGGCAAGCTCAAAGACAGCAATGGCCTCCGCTCCGTTATCGACCGGATGAACCGCCGCCTCTTGAAAATTACCGGCGAACAGAAGACCTTCAGACTCCGGAATGAAAAAATCTCGGCCTTCGGCTTCGCCGGCATCCAATATCTCGTGGAAAGCAGGACCGAAGGTCAGCTCCACTCCGGCCTGCTTTGCCAGGCCCTGCTGCGGCTCGTCCAGTCCCACGGCGTCAACATCCTTAACAATATCGATATCACCGGCTATGAAAAAACAGGCGGCCATTTGTTGCTGCATTCCCAGCACCCCTTCCCGCTGGTCGCAAGCCAATTGCTCGTCTGCACGAATGCCTTCGCCCGCCGGCTCCTCCCTCAATTGGACATCATCCCGGCCCGCGGGCAGGTTCTCGTCACCTCACCCATCGAAGGTCTCCCGTTTAAAGGGACGTTCCATTTTGACGAAGGCTTTTACTATTTCCGTAACCTGGGTGATCGGGTGCTCCTTGGCGGCGCCCGCAACCGCGCATTCGAAGAGGAGACGACAACTGAAATGACGCATCACCGATACCATCCAGCAGGAGCTGGAGCGCTTTTTGCGCGAAGTCGTTCTGCCCGGTCGCCATTATACCATCGACACCCGCTGGTCCGGGATCATGGGCATGGGCGGCGAAAAAATGCCCATCGTCCGCGCCGTGAATGATCAAGTATTTTGCGCCGTTCGAATGCACGGCATGGGCGTCGCCCTGGCGCCCGTCATCGGCGAAGCAGATCGCCGCATTTGCTCACAGGGGCCAAATAAGAAGTCCGGCGTTACATTTTCACCAGCTTGACCACGTTCCTGCCTTTTCCATCACCTAACCGAAATATAATAAACCCCTTTGTTCAAGGAAGAAATATCCAACTGCATCATCAGGCATGTCACCTGCGATCTCCAGCACCCTTCGTCCCAACTGATCGTAAATAGTCAATGGCTGGTCAAGATATCCATTATCAATCAGGCTGACCGTAACCGCGTTGAAAGCCGGATTTGGATAAAGGCCGATTGCCGCCGAACTGCCCTCCTTCACTGCCACGCTGTCCGCCAGCGCCACCGGCACATTGGAAGACAACAACGGATACCGGAACCCGCCCGGTGCAAACAACGTCCGCATCCGGTCCCGCTGACCATAAGTGAAAAGATGCATGCCGATATCATCGGTAAAATCCATATAGTCCTGGTACAGGTTGCCGTATGGCTCATTGCCGCAGGAAATAACGACCCCGCCCGGATCACCATAGTCGGGTCCTTCCTGCGGCGGCGTATCGCCCACCTGATCGTTGCCGCAACTGTCATCCCCCCAGGTATGGATCATATTTAGCCAGTGCCCGACTTCATGAACCGTCGTTCGGCCGAGGTTGAAAGGCGTGGTCGCGGTGCCGTTAGTCCCGAATGCGGTATACAATACGACTACCCCATCTGCTGCCTTCGGGCCGCCGACGATACTCGAATAACCCAGGATACCGCCGGTCAGATTGCCAACCCAGATATTCAAGTACCGGTCCCGGTCCCAGCCGTCGTCGCCTCCACTGGCCGTGAATTTGATCCCATCGTTAATGGTAAACCCGGCGATATTCGTTTGCCGCCGGACAATCCCCGTCGTCGCCTGTCCATTGGTATCCAGCTGAGCCAGGCCAAACCGAAATCCGCAATTAGCAGCCAGGGACCGGTAATAAGTAGGGATCTCGGCAGTATCCGGATTCTTCTTCTGGTAATCCAGGTTGAGGATGGCGATCTGCGATTGCACTTGCGCGTCGCTGATATTCTCGGCAGATGTTTGATAAACGATATGAACGACAACAGGGATCGTAATGAGCGGGACGGTGGCATTATTAACCTCGGTAGTAGTAGGTGATCCGGTTGATCCGCCGGTAACGATCACCGGCCGGTTCCTTAATGTGTTGGCTGTAAAGGCTTCAATCGAAGCCACGGTCTGCAAAAGCTCGGGATGGGCTTGTAATTCATTTTTCCGATAGTCGGTTGACCGACAAACAGGTTGTGAAAGACATGGCAAGCAATCGATCAAAATACACAGTGCGTACAAAGCGTACTTCATACTTTCGTTTTAAGGGGTAGTTCACCGGGTACGGACTGGCAGATCGATAAGAATTGGATGGAACGCAAAACGGTTTGGGCCGAATACTAAACGGATATGCAAAGATTAGTCCACAGGGATTGGATGGGAATCGATAGGAACGGATCGTGGAAATCGGCCTGCTGGTGGACTTCGGGTTTGCCACCGGCAAACCCTCGTTCGCAACCTTCGCTTCGCTCGGTTGTTCCCGCAGCGAAGATCAGCGGAATGTCAAGAGCCGGTATTCAGTCATAACCGACTGTAAAACAACAAAAAAAGACCGGATTATGCAAGCTTTTAGCACAAATTTTAACGCCCCTGCTTTCCGCCGCAGGCGATTGAGGCCTATATTTGCGCGACTATACGTCTATTTATGAACAGAACGATCTCGTTTCTGCTGATCCTCAGTCTGTTGGCAGCATGCAATTCCAGTGACCGCAACAATACGTCCGCCGCCGGATCCGTCGATAATACGCCCCCCATCATCGACTATTCCGTCATGAAAATCCTCCCCCATGACACGACTGCCTTCACGGAAGGACTGCTGTTTCATGATGGCCAACTCTACGAAAGCACCGGCACCGACATCGACATGCCCGAAAGTCGCCGGTCCGAATTCGGCATTGTGGACACCATAACCGGCAAACTTCGCCCCAAAGTGGAGATCGACCGGAAAAAATATTTCGGTGAGGGAATTGCGTTTCTCAACGGCAAAGTCTTTCAGCTGACCTACAAAACAAAACTGGGTTTTGTCTACGACGCCGCCAACTTCCGGAAACTGGGTGAATTTACTTTTCCTTCCCGCGAAGGCTGGGGGATGACTACCAACGGTGCAAACCTCATCATGAGCGACGGCACCAGCAACATCACCTATCTCGACCCAACTACTTTTCAGGTCGTCAAAACCCTCCCGGTGAGCGACAACAACGGCCCGGTCAGCAACGTCAACGAGCTCGAGCTGATCCACGGCTACCTTTATGCCAATCAATGGCAGACGGACTATATTCTCAAGATTGATACGAGCACCGGCAAAGTCGTCGGCAGACTCGATCTGACGTCTATCGCAAGCGAAGCCCGCAACAAATTCCCGGGCGCCGAAGTGCTCAACGGGATCGCCTATAACCCCGCGTCAGGTCTCACCTATGTCACCGGTAAACTTTGGCCGAACATCTACGTCATAAAATTCCCACTTTAGCGGGTCCCCACGATCGAACAACCACTGTATCGAAACCGAACATGTGATCTTTGCCCAACCAAATAATGACCTGTAAATCATTAATTTAGGCAATGGCATATTTTATGTCACCCTCGATCACAACCATCACAACCATCCTCCATGCTCAGCAACTATCTAAAGACTGCCTGCCGCAGCATCCGGAAACAAAAGGGATTTTTCGCCCTTAACTTCCTTGGTCTTTATGTCAGTATTATTTCCTGCCTGCTCATAGCCCTCCTCCTCTTTCATGAAGCCAGTTTCGACCGGGGGACCGCAGCCGGTCTTTCAGTCTACCGGGTCATTGGTTTCAACGGAAAGCGAACGGCGGTGTACCGTATAACGCAGTTACACCTTATCCGCTGGCCAAAGCCATGCGCGTCGCCCTTCCGGATACAAAGGCAATCTCCCAGATCCAATTCGACAGGACCAACCTGCTGGTCACGGTGGGCACGCGGAAGTTCAACGAAAACAGCGTAGTCTTCGCGGATTCTGTGTTCCCGCGTCTCTTCCCCCTGAACGTCAATGCCGGCAGCCTGGAACGTGCCCTCGTTGAACCGGGCTACGTGGTGTTGACCCAGGCCCTCGCTACAAAATATTTCGGCCGCGGGCCCGCGGTTGGCAAACGCATCCGGTATCAGAATCTTCTTGACCTGGAGGTCGCCGCCGTTGTTGCCGATCCACCCGCCAACAGCCACCTCCCTTTTTCCATGCTAATCTCGTATCCCTCCATCAAACCCGAAGTCATCGGCGGCTTTCCGCTGGACACCTGGTCGCTTCGCGCCGGCGGCTATACTTATATTGGACTGCCCAGCGGCGGCGCCGGCGTAACCCGGACGCAAACAACGCTATCCGCACTCGCCAAAGCCAACCTCCCCAAAGACGAAGCTGGCCCGCCACTCTACCTTCCAACTACAACGGGTGCAGGATATTCACACGGATCAACGGACCGCAGCCAGCAACCCTTCCTATACCATCAATAACAGCTACCTCTATCTGCTCGCCGCCATCGGTCTTTTCCTTGTCCTGGCCGCCTGCATCAACTATACCAATCTGTCAACCGCCCTCGCGCTCAAGAAGTCGAAGGAAGTGGGTGTACGCAAGACCATGGGCGCCACCCGCCCCCAACTCATGGGACAATTCCTGACCGAGACCTTCCTGCTGACCGCACTCGTCATTGGCGCGGCAGCTGCAACCATCTCCGTCCTCATCCCGCCGCTGAATCATTTTTTGGGCCGGAACATTCCGACCGATTGGCTGAATGTCAATACCACGCTCTTTTTACTCGGCCTCTGGGTAAGCATTTCCCTGCTTTCGGGCATTTACCCCGCATTCGTCCTGTCCGGATTTAATCCGATCGCCGCACTGAAGAGCAAAGTCTCCGCTCCCGGAACCTCCGTGCTCTGGCTGCGGCGCGGGCTGGTGGTGTTTCAATTCCTGACCGCGCAGATCCTCGATTATCGGGGCCATCGTCGTGGCCAAACAGCTTGCTTTCATGCAATCGGCGCCCCTTGGGTTTGAGCAAAGGGATATCGTGAATATCGATCTCCCCGACAACAACCGCGACCATTCCGAAGCCTTCCTGAGCCGGCTGTCCTCCATCCCCGGAATCGCCGCCTCCAGCCTTTCGCTTGGCGCCCCCGTATCGCACAACACCGTCGGCACGGATTTTAATCTCAAGGAAAAATATGCCACGGCTAAGCTCAACGCCACCGTTAAGTCGGCAGACAAAAGTTACCTGTCCACCTATGGGCTTCAACTGGCCGCAGGCCGCTGGTTTGACGAATCCGACGATCGGAAGACTGCACGCTCCATTCCCAACTCCCTGCAGCAATACGCGTTTGTGATCAACGAAACCGCCGCCAGAACCCTCGGGTTCACTAGCCCCCGGGCCGTAATCGGCAAATACCTCACGTTCGGTTTTAATGATATTTCAGGTCCGGTCATCGGCGTGGTCAAAGATTATCACGTGGCCTCCCTGCACACCCCCGTCCCTCCGGTGCTGACGGTAAATATGCCCTTTCTGTACTATTCGGTGGGCATCCGGTTCTCAAACCACCTTACCGTTCGATCGCTCGCGGCCATTGAAACCGCTTTCAACTCCGTTTATCCCAACGACTTGTTTACATCGGGTTTCATGGATGAAGAGATCGCCAATGCTTATAGAGAGGAACGACATACCCAGCAGCTGTTCGATATCTTCACCGCAATTTCGATCGTGATCAATGTCCTTGGCCTTGTCGGCCTGCTGTCCTTCATGGTCGAACAAAAGACAAAAGAGATCGGCATCCGCAAGGTCCTTGGAGCCTCCATCGCCCATATCTCTTACCTGCTTTCAAGAGATTTCCTTCGGCTCATCGTCATCGCCTTCCTGATTGCCGGGCCCGTAGCATGGTACATCATGAATCAATGGTTAAAGGGATTCGCCTACCAAACCGGGATAAGTTGGTGGGTCTTTGCCGCCACTGTGGGAGGAGCGATGGTAATAACCGGCCTCGCCGTGGGATATCAGACGATCCGTGCTGCGCTGGCGAACCCGATTAAAAGCCTGCGCAGTGAATAAAGCATATCCCTGGTCACACTCGACTATTTCCCGGCCACATAGATAAGCGAACTGCATCTCGACTTGTCGATAAAAGCCTTGACATTCGAGACCAACCCCGTATATACCGCTGCGGGCAAATTGCCCTTCCCATTCCGGTACTTTTCGCTCATCAGGCTGATATAAAAACTGTCGTACCACATCGGTTGGCTATAATGAAGTTGGAGCCCATGCCTGGCCAGCAGCCGCTTCCATGGAATCCGGCGAGAAATGATACAGATGGCGCGGAACATCATAGGCCGCCCACGCTCCCGCATATACCCCGGCATCATAAGAAGTATAATTCGGCACCGCAATGAAGATCCGTCCACCCTTGCTGACAAGCGCCCTGCAGCTGCTCCAGATAAGGATGCAGATCATGCACATGCTCCAGCACATGCCATAACGTAATGGCATCATAGCTCTCCGCCGGAACACGTCCAGTTCTTCCATCCCAAGCAGCCGGACTCCATGATCCGCAAGCGCCCGCTGCCGCGCTGCCGCCTCCGGCTCCAACCCCGTCACCTCCCAGCCGTGCTCCTGCATATACCCCGCAAAAGCGCCGGTGCCGGCCCCGATATCCAGCAGCCTGCCCTGCTTTCGCCGCGTAGCCGATTGGATCAGCCGGCGTTTGTCCGCCAGCGTGTGCCGCCGAACCAGGTGATACAACCGGTTGACCAGCCCCCTCGTCGTATTCGAATGACTGATGTACTCCTCCGAATGATAATATGGCCCGATCGCTCCGGCATCCGGCACATCCTGCGTAAACCGAAGACCGCAGCGCTGACATTGCCAGATCGCAAACTGCTCTTGGGAAACCGTATGATCAATGGCGTTGAGTACGGGTTCCAGTTCGTCCGAACCACAGGCGGGACAGACGGTATAATGTATCAGCGACATAGTAAGTTCGAAGACCATATAATGTTGATTGATTGGCCGTGGAAAAACCATGCGTATAGAAATGCCAGGCCAGGATGGCCAGAGCGATCACCACCAGCCCAAGCGCCACAACCCACCACGATAAGCCGCTTTGCGGGAAACCGGTTCTTCCTGCAGCCACTCGTTCATTTCCCCGCTCGTCCGCTCCCGGTCTCCGACCAGCAAGGTGTGTATCGCGTCCTGGCGTTTTACTTTCATGGCTGGCACGGGTTGCAGGGAAAAAGCCGGCGCCGGCGCGGATTCCAGCAGGACGTTCCCTGTCCCGTCTTTCTTCAGCACCCCAACCCCTTCCCATGGACACCTCATCCTCACTGCGGATGCGATTCCGCAGGTCGAACGAAAACTCATTGTACCACTTGATCGCTTCAAAGTCGAGCATCTTCGCCTGCGTCGCCAGATAGGCAAAGAATTCCTTTTCCGGCGCATCAAAATATTTGTCGAAACGGAAACGATAAACCGGCGGCAGGATCGTCCGGTCGGCCACATCCACATGGGCAGGAAAAGTTTCCAGATAGATCGTACCAAGACCCGGAATACTGATACTTCTGTGCTGGAATAAATAGGCGTTCAAGACCTGCAACATGATGCGAAACTATCGTTATTTTCCCCCAAAAGAAAAAACGATCCCCCCCACCACATTGAACCCATAGACCGGGATACTGGTGCCAACGCTCATACTTGTCATTGAAGATATTGTTCATCTGGAACCACAGATTCAGCTGCTTCAGGATCCGGAACTCCACCCCCGCATTCATATCGAACCCATTCGGCCCGGTAAAGGCAGCCCCGTCCGGCGCCCGATACGGCGCCCCCTGGAAAGTAACAGATCCAGCTTGGCCCAGAACTCCTTGAACGCCTCCCATTTCAGATTGGCCTTGAATTCCGCCGGCAACAGCCCCCAGGCATTGGGCTCGGCTTTTGATATTCGTATACTGGTATGATATTGACGCTCGCCGTCGCCTGGAACTGCTCCCCATATAAATAGCTCAGCTCGCCATGTATCTGCAACGCATCCATCGAGCTTGCATACCGGATCTGAAAATCCTTTCCGCCATTCGCACTATCGTTGACGAACAGCGGCATATTATCGTAATGCTAGGATCCCCAGCCTTCGCCGAATAGGAGAAATGGTTGTCCAGCGACCCCTTGATGCCCGCCATATCCCTCCTGCACCCGCGTATTCTGCAAAGAATCGGGCTGCGCCAGCCAGGGATTGATTGATTCGAACCGTTGATAAGAACCCTTATCATAATAGCCGATCACAGCCCAACTGTCAGGGTGAACCGCTGGTCCGATGTCGAGATATCCGCCACGAAATTGGGCAGCAAATGAAAGATCTGGTTATCCCAGGACGGAATGACCGAAGCCAACAGGAATAAATTGGTCGTCTTTACCTGGAACCCCGGCGTGACATAGTATAAATTGTTGTTTTGAGCAGCGGATTTGACCGGAAGATTATAGTGCGTCAGATCGGCCGTCAATCCCAGATCGAAAGCGAATTCCTTTCCGATCAGTTTTTCCAGCGGAAGGTTCAGCACCGAATTCGACTCCATTCCCTGCGGCGTATGATTGTCCGAGAAGACGGAGAATTTCAGGTTGGGATGATAAAGCAATCCGAACTCGGTCGGCACCGTATTGCGGAGCGACAAGGCGCCGCTAAAGGTCTGAAAGGTCTGCCGCAGCTGATCCGCCGTATATTTCACCGTATCCGGGAAATCCGTACAGATAATATTCATCGTTCTTGAATCCAACTGCTGCCATTCCACTCCAGGTTATTGGCCGTCTTGAACGTGCCGTCGATCTTGACATCCGTCAGGCTGCTCTTCTGATATTCGATGTTTCCATGCGAACTAAGCTGATTGGCAAAAACATTCACGAAGGTCGACTTCCCGTCCCCGAAACTGAACCCCAGGTTGGCCACACGGGAGTACGACGTTCCCAAATCCAAGCTTGATATAATTGTAGTTCTCCCATGGTGTCAGCGTATCCCGCTGTAACGCCACCGGCTTCAATTCCCCCGGCTGATAACTCAGGAACATATATTGCGACGGGATCGTATAGGTCAGCCGCGGCTGCGAAGTATCAACCGCCGGCGGCGCCGCATTGAAATTGATCTTCACCGCCTCCCGCAATACCGGTTTGAACGAAGACGTGATATCGATGCTCCTGCGTTTCGTCGTATCCTGCGCCCGCCCAACGGCGCCGGCACAGCACACGCTGAACGAACAGCAATACTATAGCTTTTTTATGCATGGATCGAATTCCGGGATCATAGATCAATTAATTGGTACTATCTACCTTACTGTTCTTATTTTCCTCCGCCGTCACCTGGGCCAGCTTCTGCTGCGCCTGTAGCCGCAGCTCTTCGATCTTTGCATTCTCGGCGACGCTCTGATACGTCGCTTTGGCATTGAAATAATCCTTCTCCGCAAAATAGATATCCCCCAACAGCAGATAGGCCCTCGTCACCCATTCTTCATAAGAACCGGATTTATTAACCACCTCGAAAGCCGCCTTCTCCGCATCCTTCAACTGATTGCCCTTGAACAGGCAATTGGCGATCTCATACCGGGCTTCCGCCCCATACGCCGATTTGGTCAGCTCCGCCGCAATCCGGAAATATTGCAAGCGCCGTCGTACAGTCCCCGCCGACTTCGTAGGACTTTGCGATCGCCATATTGGCCAGCACTTTGTCATCCGTACTCACCCCTTTCTGCCCCAGCAGGTCCTTGGCATTGGCGACCGCATCCGGCCATTGCTGCAGCTGATACTGGCAGCGTAGCAGGCCC
Organism: uncultured Chitinophagaceae bacterium; assembly: GCA_963846405.1. GTDB lineage: Bacteria > Bacteroidota > Bacteroidia > Chitinophagales > Chitinophagaceae > Puia. Next base: position 124,538 of record CAWJVU010000008.1, read on the forward strand.
CGCATCGCCTCCATCTTGTTCTCCTCGGATGTAGTGAAGTCCTTTAGCTTGCTGAAATATTTTTCCGCATTGGCATAATCTTTCAGGTTGAAAAAATACAGCCGGGCCGCCTGGAGCAGCGATTTCTCCCCGAATTTGTTCGGCGCCTTGTCCGCCACCGCCGCATAGCCCACAACTGCCTTCGCCCAATCCTTTCGGGAGAAATAGATCTCGCTCTTATAATAGTTGGCCTCCAGGGAATATTTGCCATCCGGGAATTTGGCCAGATAGGCCTCGAACCGCTGGATCGCCGCGTCGAAATTGCCATTATTGAACTGCACTTCCGCCTCTTCATACGCCAGCTGATCTTCCTGCGTCGCGCTGACTTCCACCCCCATGCCCTTGGCGAAATTGACATATTCGCTGCTCCGCCCCTCCTCCACATAGATCGTCTTTCGCATTGTCCAGCGCATCCTGCGCTTCGGGCGAATTGGGATACTGCCGCAGCAGCGAATCATATTGATTCAGCGCCTCATCATTTTTGTTCAGATTGTACAGCGCAATCCCCGATTGTAAATATGCCTTTGGCTTCAACGCATCCGCCGAAGGCGACCGCAGCACATTCTTCAGATACGGCAACGCCTCCTGGTATTGTTCCTCGCGCCAGATAGGTCGCCAGCCACCTCCATATTGACATCCGCCGAAAGACTCGACGCCGGATACTGCCGGCTGATCGTATTCAGCAGCGCGATCTTCTGCCGGCCATTGCTGACCCCGGCGATCATCGCCTTTTGAAAGGTGGCATAATCCCCGGCCGGCCAGGAAAGATCGATCACCTTGTTATACATCGACAAGCGCGGTCTTGTAGTCCTTCTCCATATAATAACAATCCGCATCCCGGATATAGGCATCCTGCTCCAGCGGAGAAGACCCGATCCTGGGCGTCCGGACAACCTGTTCGAAGAATCCCTGCGCCTGCCGATAGTTTTCCTTTTTGAGGAAACAATACCCCAAATTGTACCGCGCATCGGTAGGATTCACCTCACCACTGACCGCCCCGCTCTTCAGATATTCCAGGTAATACCGGATCGCATCATCGATCTTGTTCAGCCGGTAGGCGATCTCCGCCTTCCAGAATTCCACATAAGGCAGCACGCTCGCCATTATTCGGGTCCTTCATCGCCTTATCCAGCAGCCCATCCGCCTCCGGCAACAATCCGTCATTGATCAGTTCCGTCGCCCGGCCATACAGGATCCGTGGGATCAGCCGCCGGGCATTGTCCGAAGGATGACCAAGACTGTCCAGCAGCGACAGGGCATCCTTATAGTTGTTGGTCCCCGCCAGCACGCCGATCAGCAATTCCCTCCCCTCCTGCGCATAGTCCGAATTGGGATATTGGTGCAGGAAATTCTGCAATTCCGTCAGCGCGATATCCTGGTAACCCAGCTCATAGGACAGCTTTGCATAATTGAACCGCGAGATCTCTGCCTGCTTGGGATTGCTGCTGTTCATCGAACAGAACAGAAAGGCATTCCGCGCATTGCCCTTTTGCCCCGTCCGCAGATAAGCATCCCCCAGCAGATACATGGAATTCTGCGCCAGCGAATCCTCCTTTCCACCCAGCTGCTTGAACCCATCGATCGCCTTATTCCAGTTCTTCGTCTGGTAATAGCAATAGGACAGCTCATAGAGATCCTCCCGCGATACTTTTTTCGACTGGCCGACATACTGTTCCAGGAAGGGCAGCGCCCGGACAAAATCCTGTTTCTCATAATACCCATGTCCGACCAGCTGCCTCAGTTCCGCGTCATAATATTGATTGCCCTTTTTCAGCCGTGCCTCCGCATAGGCAATGGCTTCGTCTTTCTTCCCCTGCGCCAGGTAGATATTCGCCACATAATACGGCACGACCTTCTCATAGGTCGGATTGTCCTGCACCACCGTGAACGCCGCCAGCGCCTCGGAATAGTCTTTTCGGTAAAAGCAGATAAACCCGTAATAATAGTTGGCATCGATATAATTGGGATCCTTCGGCAATTGCCGGATCGCGTTGAACAGCGGAATGGCCTTGTCGAATTGCTTCTGGGTGAAATAGCAATACCCCTGATGGAATTTCATATCGGCAATCTCCCGGTTGCTCAGGTTGTCGATATCCGCATTCTCATATAGCTTGACGGCGGCGACATAGTCCTTCTGCCGGAAATAATATTCCGCCAGGTGATAGCTGAGCATCCCCACCCGCGGCGCATTGTTCTCCAGCGTTGATATAATCCTCCGCCGCCACTACCGCCGCCTGGTCGTTTTGCTCCAGCGCACAAACCAGATAATAGTATTTTACATCCTGGTATTCAACGGAATTATTGCTTCGATCCGTTTCCCGCAGGGAATACTTCAGGTCCCTGAAGATCGGATAGGCCAGACTATAATATTCATGCTCGAAGAATTCCTTTCCTTGCCGGAAATAGGCCTGCGGATCGTCATAATAATGGGTCTGCTGGGCAAATGACGAAACGCGGAGAAGAAATGACGAAAAGAAGAAATGCAATATACTTCACTGGAAAATAGTTTGAGTTAGTTATCCACCCCGCAATCTCAACGTGCTAAATATTCTGGTTATTCACCCCTTCAGCCAAAGATCGTTCCAAAACCGTGGATAACTGCAAAGATTCTACATTATTTTGCCTGTCAAGCCAAAGATCGTTCCAAACACCTGTGGAATAACTGCATAGATTAACATTTCTTTACAAATAGCGCAAATATCTATCTTAGATGAAAATCCCAAATCGCACATGAAAAAATTCTTCTCCACCCAGTATTCTGAAGGCGCTTTCAACATCGCCACCCTGGCACTCCGCCTGGCCTTCGGCCTGTTGCTCCTCATCATCCACGGCCTGGACAAGATCACTCATTTCAGCAAGTATGAATATACGTTTTACAACTTCCTGCATATCGGCCACCGCTGGTCTCTCGTACTCTGCATCTTCGCAGAAGTCGTCTGTTCGGCGCTGGTCGTTCTCGGGCTATTCACCCGATTTGCCGCTCTGGTCCTGTCATCAACTTTTCTGTAGTGCTCTTTTTGGTGATGAAAGGTCAACCCCTGGACGTGCAACAAGCTGCGATCACCTATCTGGTTGCCTTCTTTGCCTTGCTACTCACCGGTCCCGGCCGATTCAGCGTGGACGGCGCCATGGGCAAATGACATTCCAACTCTACGATGTTCACCAGTGAAACCACTATCCGCGTCCGCTACGCCGAGACCGACCAGATGAATGTCGTCTATCACGGGAACTATGCCCAATATTTCGAAGTCGGCCGCGTGGAATCCATCCGCCAGCTGGGTCTGAGCTATAAGGATGTCGAAGCCTCCGGCGTCATCATGCCCGTCATCGAATGGACGGCCAAATTCATCCGACCCGCCCATTACGATGACCTGCTGACCGTACGGACCACCATCAAAAAATGGCCCGTGGATTACCGCATCGAATTCCACCAGGAGGTGTTCAACGAACACGGCAAGCTCCTCACCACCGGCAACGTGCTGCTTTATTTCCTGACCGCAGATACCAGGGAAACGACCACCATGCCCGAACAAATGGCCCGGACCCTCCGACCTTATTTCGAATAGCGCCATTTCCTGCCGATATCATCCCATTTTTCCTATGGTTAGCCCCCATTTCCTACCTTTATCCCATGGAAAAGATCGTTGCCAGCATCATCACCATCGGAGATGAATTACTGATCGGACAAGTAGTGGATACCAATAGCGCCTGGATGGGTCAGGAACTCAACAAGAACGGGATCTGGGTCGCCCACCGCATCGCAGTCGGCGACATCCGGGAAGACATCTGGCAAGCACTCGACGAAGAATTCACGCGGTCAACGCTCATCCTCATCACCGGAGGCCTCGGCCCAACCGCGGACGACATCACCAAGCCCGTCCTGTGCGACTATTTCGGCGGCAAAGCTCGTCGTCGACGAAGGCGCACTTGACAACGTAAAAAAGATCTTTTCCCGGCTGCAACGCCCGATGATCGACCGCAACCTCCAACAGGCCGAAGTACCGGATACCTGCACGGTCATCCCCAATCGCCGCGGCACCGCCCCGGGTATGTGGTTCGAAAAAGAAGGCCGCATCTTTGTCTCCATGCCGGGCGTTCCGCATGAGATGAAAGGGATGATGACCGATGAGGTCATTCCCCGCATCCGCACCCGCTTCCGGCTGCCATTCATCGCCCACCGCACCATTCTCACCGCCGGCATCGGCGAATCCTTCCTCGCCGAACATATCAAGACATTCGAAGAAGCCCTCCCGGCCTCGATCCGGCTGGCCTACCTGCCCAACTATGGCATGGTCCGCCTCCGGCTTACCATCCGGGGCGAAGACCCGGCAGAATGCGACGAGCTGCGCTGCAATCACAGTTCGATACCCTCAAATGGCTGGTCGCCGAATGGATGGTGGCCGATGAGGACATCCCGATCCAGGAAGCCATCGGCCGCCTGCTCAAACCACGCGGCCAGACCCTCGGCACCGCCGAAAGCTGTACCGGCGGCTATATCGCCCATCTCATCACCTCCATCCCCGGATCCAGCCACTATTTTAAAGGTAGCATCGTCAGCTATGCCAACGAGGTCAAGACCGGCCTCCTCCACGTCGATCCGCGGATCCTGGCCGCCGATGGCGCCGTCTCCCAGGCCACCGTTGAAGCCATGGTCCGGGGCGCCCTCGGGCAGCTCGACACCGACTACGTCATCGCCACCTCCGGGATCATGGGCCCCGACGGCGGCAGCCCGGAAAAACCCGTCGGCACCGTCTGGATTGCAGTTGGAAACCGTCAAAATATTCTCGCCCAAAAATTTAGTTTCCGCTTTGACCGGGCACGAAACATTGAATTAACGGCAACCAATGCCCTGAATCAATTGAGGAAATTTATCCTGTCGGCTGATGATCCTTCCATTAAATAATTACCTTTGAACGATTACCTTTCCCATCAAAACTCTAACAATTCGTTATGCCGCTCGTCGACCTGGTTATGCCAAAAATGGGTGAAAGTATTATGGAAGCCACCATCCTCAAGTGGCTCAAGCAGCCCGGCGATACCGTCAGGCAGGATGAAAGCGTTCTGGAGATCGCCACCGACAAGGTCGATTCCGAAGTCCCTCCTGTCGCCGCCGGCACCCTCGAAGAGATCCTGTTCCAGGTAAACGACGTCGTACCGATCGGCTCCGTCATCGCCCGTATCCGCACCAATGGCGCAGCCGCACCGGCCAATCCGCCACCAGGCGGCCAATCCACTTCCACCAGCCCAATCCTCCGCAGGCTCCCACAGCATCCAGCCTGCAATCCGCCCGCCCAGCCGTGATCACCGCCGCGTCACCTGCAACGTACCGACCGCCCACCCGGCTTCCAATGGCGCCGGCAACCGCTTCTATTCCCCGCTCGTACTCAATATCGCGGCCAGCGAAGGCGTACCGCTCAGCGAACTGGAATCCATCCCCGGCACCGGCAACGAAGGCAGAGTCACCAAAAAAGACATCCTCCAATATATCGCCGAACGCAAAACCGGGCGCTGCCCCGCGTCTTACAGCGCCATCGACAGTCCCAGCCCGCTGCTTCCGCATCCTGAAAGCCCAGTCGACAGCACCCCGGCAGCCGTACAGCACGCGGCAACGTCGAGATCATCGAAATGGACCGGATGCGCAGACTGATCGCCGACCACATGGTCCGCAGCAAACACACCAGCCCCCACGTCACCAGCTTCTCCGAAGCCGACGTGACCCACCTCGTACAGTGGCGGGAAAAGGTAAAAAAAGAATTTGAAAAAAGAGAAAATACCAAGCTCACCTTCACCCCGCTTTTCATCGAAGCCGTGGTCCGCTGCATCAAGAAATACCCGCTTGATCAACAGCTCCCTCGACGGCGATAAGATCATCCTCAAAAAGGATATCAATATCGGGATGGCTACCGCCCTTCCCACCGGCAACCTCATCGTCCCCGTCATCCGCAACGCCGATCAGCTCAACCTCACCGGTCTGGCCCGCCAGGTCAATACCCTTGCCGACAATGCGCGCCAGAGCAAACTGCGGCCGGAAGATACCCAGGGCGGCACCTTCACCCTGACCAACGTCGGAACCTTCGGCAGTCTCATGGGCACCCCGATCATCAACCAGCCGCAGGTAGCCATCCTCGCCGTCGGCGCCATCAAGAAAAGACCGGTCGTGCTGGAAACCGTCAGAGGGCGATGCGATCGTCATCCGCCACATGATGTACCTGTCGCTCTCTTACGACCACCGCATCGTGGACGGCAGCCTCGGCGCAACCTTCCTCTCTGCCGTCGCCCGCGAACTGGAGAATTTCCCGTCAAACCGGGAATTCTAGCCTACTTGCCGATCATTTGCCGAAGGATTTTCGTACATTAGGTTAGAGGCTAAACCCCCTACTAACCCATTAAAAGAAGATCCACATGAAGACTCTATCCGAAACCTGGTTCGCAGACGGCTACATTGATTTTGAGCTGAAAAAATATACCCTGCTCGCCTATCTCCAGGAAATCCACAAGTATTTCAACGAGAATAAGCTCTATCCTCAGCTGGCGGAAATCATCTTCCACTACAACAACCTGGCTGCCTTCCGCGAGAACAAAAAGTATCTGCAGGAACAATTCCCCAAAAAACTGACCGGCATGCAGCTGGAGAAGCTGCAGATCCTCTTTGAGCAGATGATCGAAGACGATGAACTGATGCAGGAGCTGGAAGAGATCATCAACTACGCCACCGGCGAGATCCAACGCACCATTACCAACGGGACCGAGATCTATGAATTCGTGGAAGACAAGCTCGTTATCTTCCCCGTCGGACTCGTACCCCTGGACAGCAACGAAGGCTATTTCTTCCTCAGCGAAGGCGGCAATAACGATACCCGCGTCTATCAGTACCGCCTCAGCTTCTTTGAAAAGCACGATGAGAAATATCGCAGCATCCGCACCGAATACATCGACAGCTGGACCCGTAACCTCGTCAATACCTATGAAAATATCAAATCCGAACTGATCCGCAACGAAAACGGGTATGCCCAATCCCGCCGTCTATTCCATCGAAACCGACCTGAAATTTCCCGGTGGACGAGACCCTGCTGCCCATCGCCAAACGAAGCCTGGTAAGATATATCAGCAGCAAAGCCGCCTAGCGCCGTTGCTGTCGCCGCACTTCCCCATCCTGATCGATGGATAAACGCGTCCTCTGCGCCGCTCACCGCCGCGGTAAATTGCACGGTCTGTAGCCAGCAATTCTAACTCCCCCGCCCCCAACCAAACCCAGTTTTCGAAGCATTTCGGCATAATGCCCATGCTGCCGCAAGTATTTCTGCTGCTTCTCATAAATCGTCCACAATATCTCCCTCGCCCCCTCATCCGCCGGCATCAACGAACGCCGCCGTATCCTGCCCTCCGCCATGCGTCGAGAATTGCAGATATGCCCCACTTCTCCGGCGCATGCATATCGATGATGCCCTGCGGCGACCAGACCCAGTTATGCTCCGGCAGCCTCCGCCCCGTAGCAGCATCCGTCCGCACCACATATTGCCCGTCCCGCACATCCCGGTCCCACTCCACCCGCGAAAAATTGATCCGCCATTGCGCCCCATCACGAACGCGGCTTATCTCCCCAGAAACTCAAGACTCTTCAGCGGGATCGCCATCTCCACCGACCAGCCCTGATCGACATCCCCGGGATGATTCGAGCGTCCCCTTCGTTCACCGCACTCAGCAACCCCTGCGCATCCCAGCTCAGCAGCGCCTTCCCGCCATTCCGATAAGGCTTGTTCATAAAAAGGTCCATCACCGTACCAAGCGCATTGATCTCCAGCTCGAAATAATCGGTGCGTTGTATTGTCCGGATTGATAAAGACCTCAAAGTCATTGTCGTCATAGATGATCGTATCATGCTGACGCAGCGTCCCCCATAGATCCGTCTCCTGCAGTTCCGCATAGATATACAGGTAAGTCGAATCCCACAACATCTTCGCCCGCGTCCTGCATTGCCGGCTTCGGCCGGATGTCCCCCTCTATATCGGTAAAATCCTCCGTCCACGGCGCCTGCTGCCAGACAGGATCATTCCCCGAACCATCGATCACCGGCTGCTTCGCCGTGTAATAACAGACATAATGCCGTTGCGCCGAGGCTGCCAGGCTCACAAGAACAAGCGACGACACAAGACAGCAAAGCAATTTTATCCTCATATCCGCAGGTTTTAATTTTCATCGCCAAAGACGCAAAGTTTGCAGCACGATCGACCCCAAAATGATCCCCAGCCCCACATAAAACCCCCGATTAAGATACTTATCCTCCCTGAATACAGCAAATGCCAGCAATATCCCATACACCGGCTCCAGGTTATACGTGAGGCTCACCGTAAACGCCGAGATCTTTTGCAAGCGCTAGCATCCCAGGTTAAAGGCCAGCACCGTACAGGCCCAGCTCAACACCAGCAGCCAGCCCAGATCGGCCGGCCCCGGCAACAACGACGGCGCTGGGAAAAGCTAAAAATAAAACGGCATCAGAAGCGGTCAGCACCAGCCAACCTCCGCTCAGTTCATATAAGGTCACCGTTTCCGGCGGCACCCGCCGCAGGATCCGTTTATTCAGCACCGGGAACAGACTGGCCAGCAACGCCGATATCAACCCGATTACAATCCCCGTTTTAAAATGCGGATCAACCTGGAAAATAAAGAAGATACCCACGATCACCATCAGCCCAAGCAACAGCTCCACCATATCCACCCGGTGCCCCAGCACCAGCGGCTCGATGATCGCCGTAAAAAATCCGATCGCCGAAAAACACAACAGCCCAACGCTCACATTCGAATATTTAATGCTGCCATAGAAGGCCACCCAATGCAGCGCCGCGATCCCGCCGATGCCGATGATCCGCCACAGATCCCGGCGGTCGATCCGGATATCCTGTCGCGCGAAGGAGCGCCAGCAGCCACAGCGAAATGGCGGTGATAAACAGCCGGTACCAAACTAACAAACCTTCATTAAGGGAGATCAGCTTACCGAGAATGCCGGTAAGCCCCGCGAGCAGTACAGCAATATGGAGTTGAATAAATGCTTTCCTCATTTAGCATGCCGCTGTCGCATTCCTGGGAAAATGGGCGCATTGCCACCATATCATTTTTAACCCGGTTGCGATAATTCTTGAACAAGGACTGCCAACGCAGATTCAATACCCCCAATATCCCCTCCTTCACAATGCCCTTATTCATTTTGGAAACCCCAAACTTCCGGTCTTCGAAAATGATCGGCACTTCCTTGATCTTAAATCCCAGCTTCCAGGCCGCAAATTTCATTTCGATCTGGAAGGCATAGCCGACAAACCGGATCTGATCCAGATTGATCGTCTCCAGCACCTCTTTCCGATAGCAAACAAACCCCGCCGTCGGATCCTGCACCGGCATCCAGGTGATCAGCCGCGTATAGATCGACCCGCCGCGGGACAATAGGATACGGTTCCGGGGCCAATTGACATTTCCTCCGCCCCTGACATACCGGGAACCGACCGCGACATCCCCGCCCTGATGCTTACAGGCTTCATACAGCCGCTCCAGATCTTTGGGATTATGCGAGAAATCGGCATCCATTTCGAAAATAAACTGGTAGTTATTGCGGACCGCCCATTTGAACCCATGAATATACGCCGTGCCAAGCCCCAGTTTGCCCTGACGCTCTTCCAGGAAAAGCTGACCGGGATATTTCAGTTGAAGCTGCCGGACAATCCCGGCCGTGCCATCGGGAGAACTGTCATCGATCACCAGGACATGATACCCTTGCCCCAGCTGAAATATGGCTTCCAGGATAATGGCAATATTTTCCTTTTCGTTATACGTCGGTATGATGACGATCTTTTCCAAATGGCTATATTACGTGATTACTATGTAATATACAAAGTTACAACTTTTAGCAACCCGCGGCCCGCATTCTCACCCCTTTTTTAACATTGTCCTGTTAAAAATTTCGGTCAGCTTTTGCTTCGTATGCAGCGGAAAATCACCTTTCATCATCCAGTCATAATACTGCGGCTCTGCCTTCAGGATATCGGCGACCGATCGCCCCTTATACTTTCCGAAATTAAATACTTCCACCCCGTTCTCCAGCACGAAACGCCGGGCAAAATCCACCAGCGGCTCCTCACCGATATGTTTGAGGATCGTATCGATATTGTTGCCCAGCTGCGGATACCGGACCACCTGCGCAACCAGCACATCCCAGGTAGCCGATGCATCTGCCTCCGCACCATGGGCGCCCTCCAGCTCCTTATTGCAATAGAACCGGTAAGCTGCGCTTAAGGTTCGCTGTTCCATCATATGAAATATTTTCTGCACATCCAACAGCTTGCGTCCCTTGCCCTCGAATTCCATCCCGATCCGAAGAAATTCCTCCGCCAGCATCGGGATGTCAAACCGGTTGGAATTGTATCCCGCCAGATCGCAATGATCCAGGAATTGCTTCAGCTCATTGGCTACCTGCCGGAAAGTCGGCGCATCCTTGACCATCTCGTTCGTAATGCCATGGATATCCGCGGACGCCGCCGAGATCGGGATTTCAGGATTGATCAGTTTGCGTTTTATCTGCTTTTTTCCATCCGGAATGATCTTTACAATGGCGATTTCAACAATGCGGTCGGTTCCAAGATTGATCCCGGTCGTTTCCAGGTCAATGATCGCTAAGGGGCGTGTAAGTTGTAACATGCTGCCGATATTAAAAAAACTCCTACTGTGTGATAGCTGTTGGTAAGCGCCTGGATATCCAGACCATCGTAATTACCCGAACTCATAAATAGCAAATTAACATTTTTGTAAGATTGTTTCAAAAGCCAATTCTGCCAAATCTTCCTTTTTGTGAGATTACCGCCAACCCCATCTTGCCAAAACCGGCTATGATCTTTTCCTCCGGCAGCGGCGGCAGCCGCTTCAGCTCCAGCGCATGCGGCGAATAATAAACGGCCGCCACATCCGCATCCGCCAAACTCCCGGCATATTCCCCCAGAAATTGCTCATTCAGACTGCTATACGTATGCAGTTCCAGCACCGCGATCAGCTTCCGCTCCGGAAATTGCGCTTTTACCGCCCGTATCGTCGCTTTCACTTTGGAAGGCGCATGCGCAAAGTCCCGGTAAATATTTATATCGGGCTTGCTGACCAGCAGCTCAAGCCGCTTGGCTGCCCCGGTAAAACCGGCCATCCCCTTTAGAAAAGCCGCCGCATCCATGCCCAATTCTTTGCAAACCAACCAGGCGGCATGCAGATTCAGCAGATTATGCTCGCCGAAAACCTTCAATGCGCCTGCATGGCCTTCCAGCGTAACAAGGGTTATGCCGTTTTCTATCCGATGGGCCGGGATGTCATACCCGATTTTCCGGATAGCCTCGGGATGGTCATCCACCAGCTGCGCCAGCACCGGGTCAGTCTCGTTATAGATCAGCACACCCCCCGGTTCGATCTTGTCCAGGAAGATCCTGAACTGCTCCAGGTAGATCTCAAACGTTGGGAAGACATTGATATGATCCCAGGCGATCCCCGTCAGCACGGCGATATGCGGGAACAAGGAAGTGGAATTTCGGCCTTTTTTCCAGTACGCTCGCCGGATATTCATCACCCTCGCAGACGATTACCGGCGCAGCTGTAATATTCACCGACTGCGGGAACCCCTCCAGCCGGGCGCCGACCAGGTAGTCGAAATCCTGACCTGCCGACCGCAACGCCGTCATGATCATCGATGTCGTCGTCGTCTTCCCATGACTGCCGCCGATCACCACCCTGATCTTATCCCGGCTCTCCTGGAAAATATATTCCGGAAAAGAATAGATCGGTCAGACCCAACTCTTCGGCCCGCTGTAATTCCGGGTTGTCCCCCTTGGCATGCATCCCCAGAATGACGGCATCCAGATCCGGACTCACTCGCTCCGGGTTCCAACCCACCGCCGCCGGCAACAAGCCCTCCCGCTCCAGGTTGGTCCGCGCCGGCTCGAAGATCTCGTCGTCGCTCCCCGTCACCGTATAGCCTTTCCGGTGTAACGCAATGGCCAGTTGATGCATGACGCTGCCGCCGATGGCAATAAAATGTACATTCATGTTATAGACTTGTTATATTCACTCCGCCCGGGCGCCTCAAAAGTATTCAATATCAGACATATTAGACAAAAATTTCGCCCAAATGCCCCGGGGGCTTGCAGATTTCGTTTTTTTGTCTTTTCTTTGTAGCAGTTCCACAAATCTTTCTCTATCCTTTCGAAAGTCCCCCTGACAAACAGCAGAATTCCGGCCCTGAGATCCTTTTGAGCTCGTGGTTCGATCCGTCCCCTCCTTTGAATTACCTGGTATCCATTCCTCTTTTAACCAGGCAATTTATCGATTCATCTTAAATACCACAAAAAATGAGAAAGACAATTGTAATCTTAGTATATCGCCATGGCCGTCGCTGCTGCATTCGCTTCCTGCACTTCCGAGCGCGGCGGTTGCAAAATGAGCCAGGGCTTCGTTGGATACGGTAGCGCCCGCTAGTACCGTTTCCTGACTACCCCACTCTACCAAAATTTTTTGTATAAAGGTTATCGATCGATAACCTTTTTTATTTAACCAAAAACGGCGGCGGCGCGATCGCCCCGTGCGTGTTCGCGCAATATTTGCAATTGTTTTTGGGGGAAGTTATATAAAAAACGAACACCTCCTGAAGATCAACGGCAATAACCCGGGAGGACCGTCGCCAGCAACCGCGGCTAATAAACTTTCTGACCAATCACATTTCCCGGAGGCGAATAGCGGCAGACGAGATAATCATTGTGGTCGCTGCTAACCAACGCACACCCCACTGCCTGGGTACTTCTCCATACCATCTGCGTATAGTGACCGATGACCGCCGATTTGTTTGTTCGGCAATCGGGGAACAATCCTTCGCGAAAGAACTTCTTTTCCGCGCCCCACGTATCGACCATAAAGCCAATTGAAAACGCATTGGTCGTACCCCACCATAAATTTTCTCCCTCTTTACCGGTAGCGTCCGGGTCGTGTTGCCCTCTGTCAATATCCGCCAAATGCCGGGCCCAAACCAGCGCGTCGGAAGCAAGGGCCGGCGACCATTCCAGGGCAGGCAGCTGCAACGACGACCTATATCCATTATGATGTTCGAGGATCGCTGAGATAAATGCCGTGTCTTTATAGATCGTGCGACCTTTCTGACAATACCCCGGGATGGTCATGCCAATGATCAACGAGAATAATAACATCAGTGTCTTGTTTCGCATACGCCGTAAAGATTACAGTATTTGGAGAAGGAACGAACTGCTCGAAACAAAAATTGCGGCAAACAGAAAAAATAATCCAACGAAAATTCAAGTCCGATCTACGAGTAAGCATAAGAGATACACAATGTGTATTACGAAGTCAAAAAAGATAATTTTTTATTTGGAAATATGCCAAATTGATTTACATTTATTCCAACGATTCTGCGAGCCAAAATCTTGTCCTCCTTGCCTTCTACTATTCAAATTATCAGTATCGATCCTATTTTACCTTAACCTTCACAATCATCAATTGTCGAATCTTAACTGAGCTATGTCTAAAAAACAAGCGACGCTGGAGTGTGTCTGCGCCTTGCTGATACTGCTATTCCTGTACGCAAGCATAAGCAAATTTCTGGATTTTAAAACCTTCATCGACCAGATGAACAACCAGCCTCTGCCCAACTCCTGGACCCCCTTCCTCGTATGGTCGATCCCGTTACTCGAGATCGCCATCTCAATCGGTCTTCTTTTCGAATACACAAGACTGTTATGCCTTTACGCATCGTTGGTTGTGATGGTAATTTTTACCATCTATACGGGAATCGTACTCCTCCACTTTTTTCCCTATATCCCCTGCTCATGCGGCGGCGTGATCCGCCACCTGACCTGGAGCCAGCACTTGATTTTGAACCTCTTCTATATCGCAATATCGGTCCTCGGGATTAGCTTCAACTTCGTAAGTCTCTTAAAACCCATATTTATAACAAACAAACACAGTTTCGTATGAACAAGATCAAGATCAAATGGACCATCTTGACCTTCGCTATCCTCTTCAGCATCGGCAGTGCATTCGCCACCCGTCCCCGCGCCCTTTCCACCTTGTATTATTACAACGGTTCAGGATATGTGCCCGCCGGAACATTGGGCGTGAATTATGTGTGCGAAACATCACCGAATGTCTGTACCTACACGCTACAGCGGCGGCGTCTATACCCCTTACCAGACTGATCCACACTACACCCGAATCGGTGTAACCACCCCCACCACACAACCGGCGCCAAAGACAGAAAAAAAATAATCGAGGCATATAATTTTTGAGCCCCCGGGTACTCCAGACCTACCGGGGGTTTTGTATTATACCCGAGAAGTTGATCACATCCGGCGGGATTGGAAGCGTATATAGTTCGCTATTGGGCGGAAGCGTATACATCACGCCGTTGAGATTTCGGGTTAGCGTAATATTCCATCCCTCCCTGTTCAATCTTCGCAGATCGGACCAGCGGATGCCCGGAAGGCAAGCTCTTTTCGTCGCTCTACCAGGATCGTATCCAGGGCCTCCGCCGCACTTTGGATCGGATATGGCGTAAAGGTTCCCGTCATCCAGCGGTGCGTCAGCAGGAAATTCAGATCATGCAGCGCACTCGACCGTGTCTCCCGCCCTGGCACTACACTCCGCCCGGATCAGGTACAGTTCATCCGTCGCCAGCCCGGTGAAGGGAAATACCGACCCTGAATAGCTGCCATTAAGCGTATAGCTCGCCCCCCTCCTGAAAATAATAGACCGACCGCCTTAGATCATTTGCGGCATAAGAACGCAATCAAATTTGAATCGATGATACAATTGCAAATGATCCCTTCCAGCAAATTACCATTTCCCGGTTGCGGCAAATTACTTTGATAAAGGATCTCGCGCATACGTATCGCCAATCGGAATGATTCCGGGAGGAACGGAATTGTAGTCCAGCAGGAACGAATAGTTTTGAAGCACACTGTCCGCATACAAGTCCCGCATCTTTATAGTCTCCGACACTCAGATAGATTCTTGCAAAAAGGGCCTGGGCCGCCAGCCGGCTTGGCCGGTTGAGATTACTTGGCCGGGATGACCGCAGGCAACAACTCTTCCGCCACTTGCAGATCGCTGAGAATTTGCGTATAGCTGGCCTGCATGCTCGCCCGCGTCGTCTTTCCATTGATATCCGGGCTGAGCCGGATTGGAATTCCGAGATCGGAGGCTGCCGAAGCACTGTCATATAGGCTCGGCAAAAAGCTCCGCGATATTGAAAAAGGCAAAGGCCCGGCAAAACAAGGCCCAACCTTTAAGCATGTTCCATTCCGCCTGATCCGTCGAATCCGGTCTGGATCCCTCCCAAACTTTGCAATACCGTATTGGCATAGAAGACCTGTTGATAAGGGAATATCCCAGTCCGACACAAGCCCCTGTCCCTCATAAAGATCCGTCGCCCAGATATAGGCATTGGATTCCTTGATATCCAGTGCGTCCCAGGTAGTATACGGCAGATAATAATTGTCCGCTGACACCTCTCCCAAAGCCGGTGTGACATTCATCACCTTGCGATTGTCCAGCAGTTCCTGAAGACAGTCAAGCGAATTGGGGATCAGCAGATCTGTGCTGGGCTTCTGGGCCAGGAAGGCCTTACGACAACGACCTGCCGCCAGCCCGATCAGCACCAGGAAAAAAATCATTCGGATAAAAGAAAGCAGTTTCATATTTATCCTTTTTAAAAACTGGCTTTGAACCCCAGCGCCAGCGTTCTGGGATTCGGCATCGCTGGAAATAAAATCCGGGTCGATCCCCGAATGATTGGCTTTCCAGATAAGACCAAGATTATTCGCATACAGATAGATCCGCAACTGTTCCATTGGCAGTTTCGGATGGTCCGCCCGGCTGAAGATCATAAGTCAGTTGAACATCCTGTAACCGCACCAGGTCCCCGTTTTCGACCAGCACCTCCGAGATTTTCATAAAAATTATCCCGTGGCTGATGGATGGCAGGTTCGGAAACGGCAAGCGACGGTACATTCGTATGCAGTTCATCACCCGGATTCCGCCAGCGCCGATCATAATCCGGGTGTCCCGGCGAAATCCCGTCAAACAAAGTCTGTATAGTTGATCGAAGTCCGCCGGAAAACATACCCCAATTTATAAACGAAATTGCAGGACAATCCCCATTGCCGCCAATAGAGATTATTTCGCCAACTGCCAAAATAGCGTGGTGTCACCGGGCCTTTATAGATCAGGTTGGAAAGATCGGGCGAAAAAAGGATGGAATCGTAGTTTTCCGTTACCTGCTCCTGGCATTTGCGCCGATCCCGTTAAGATACCCTTTCGGGTTGCCTGTCGTGATGATCCAGCCCCTCCCATCGCAAAGCATAAGACTGGAATACAGCGGGCGACCAACAAGTGGGTTCAAGGTACCCACACCCAAATAATTATTCACCGCTGCCTGCACCTGCTCATATTTGGTCACCTTGTCCCGCACATAACTAAACAGCAGAACACTGTTCCACCGAACCGCGCCAAACTCTTGTTCGCATGCAAGGTCAGGTCCACCCCATGATCCCCGATATTGGCCGTATTCCCCGTAAAGCTCGTCACACCCGTCGTCGGATCGACCGGGCTTTCCCCGATCAGATCAAGCCCCGTCTTTATAAAATACTCCGCTGTCCCGCCAAATTGATCATTATGCGTGGCAAAATCCACCCCAAAATTCAGGACATGAATTTTCTCCCAGCGCAGATCGGCATTTGGCGGATTGATGATACTGGCATTGAGCGCCCCAAAATTATTTGTCATCGGGTTCACATTCGCCGTCGTGTACGCCGAAACCGAGCGATCCACATTTCCATTGTAGCCATCCGTCACCCGCAGCTTCATAAATGGAAACCACTTCGCAATCTTGGAACGCTCGTAAAATCCTTCCTTCGAGAAATGCCAGGACATCCCCAATGCGCCGAGCGGAACGCCCTTTTGGTTCTCGTTTACCCCAAACAAGTTGGATTCATCTCGCCGAACGGTTCCCGATAGCATATACTTCCCCAGATAACTATAGGTCCCGGAAATATAATAAGACAGATACCGCTCGGATGTCCCTAGCTTCGTGTCATTATAGGGGATCTGCGCGGGTGTGCCGTTCGAGTATTGGGGATAGAAATTGGCATAGTCAACCGGCACGCCGACTTCCTCACTGGGGTCATAACCAAATAACTGCATCGTTGCATTTTCCCCCTCGATATCTCGCACCTCGCGAACCACCGATGAGATTGAGCAGGCTCTTACTGGACAAACTATCGGTATAGTTGATTTGCAGCCGGACATTATTGGCCGTGTAGGAAGCCGTATTCTCGATGAGGATGCCCCCAACCGGCACCGCATAGGTGGGCACACCGTTGTTGATCTGCGTAAATTCATTGATCAGATTTCGCGTATAATAGGTCTGTTCGCTCATATAATTCGGGTTATCCGAAGACCCCCGCCCATATTGGTAATAGGCCCGGATATCCAACCCCTTCCATACCTTATACCGGGCGCCGAAATTGATCCGGTAATCCGTCAGCCGCGTTGGGTTATCCGCATTTTGTAATTCCTGCAACGGCCGGTAATGCCAGTCCAGCAGCAGCCCCCCGCCCGCCGTGTCGATATATGGCTCATTTAGTCCATACAGCCACCGGCAACGGATTGCCATGCGCATCCGCCACTTGCGCATAAGGATAAGTGAACACGCGTACCCCCCGGATTATCATTCACCGCCGTACTCGCCGTAAACGCCAGATCCGTATTCAGCTCCAGCTTATTGTTCAACAGAAAGTAAGTATTGTTTCCATTGATCGTCACCCGGTCATATTCATTCCGGTCCAGGTTGCTAAGATCACGGTCATAACCAACCGAAAGAAAATACTGATTGTGCTCGCCTCCTCCGCTCAGACTTAGTGACGCCTGGCTGTTCAAACTCGGCCGATAAAAGTATTTGCCCAGTCCCGGTCGATAGTTCTGCGTCCGCATTGCATTAATCGCCGCCTGTGCCTGCGCATCCGGGATCTGCCCCAGGCTATCCTGGAAAAGAAGATTCACCACCGGTGTCAGCGCCCCATGCAAGGCATTTGTATAGATCGAATTATAATACCCCTGATGAAAAAGATACTGCTCCACATTGATATAGTCATTTGTCGAAAGGATCGGCAAATAATATAGATTTGGTTTCCCACCCACGGTCTCACTGGTATTGAAAACAAGCCGCGGCTGCTGATTCAGCTTCCCCTTTTTCGTCGTGATCACAATCACGCCATTCCCCGACAACGCGCCCCAGATAGATGCCGACGACGCATCCTTCAGGATCGTAATACTTTCCACATCATCGGGATTGATATTGTTGATGTCCCCGCTATACGGGAAATTGTCAACCACCACCAGGGGATTTGGGTTGCTGAAGATCGTGCTTCGCCCGCGGATCGTAATCGTGGATTGATTCGTGCCTTGTGCAATATTTGTATTGAACAACACGCCGCTGCTGATCCCATCGATCCGTTCCAGGATATTGGGGCTGACCCGCCGGAAGAGCAACTCATTACCAATATCGTCAAACGAACCGGTCGTCGTCCTTCGGTGGACGTCCTGAAATCCCGTGTGCAACTCGACAAACTCATGTAGTTCGCCGACCTTATCCTTCAATTGAACAACCACCTCCTTCCCTTGCCTCGCGCGGACCTCCTGCGTTTCATAGTTGACGCTGCTGACGATCAGATTCGGCTCGGCCAGATGCGTATTGATCCGGAATTCGCCATAATCATCGGTCGCTACTGCAGCCCCGGCATCCCCTCTAACCTGCACCGTTACCCGCGATAAGGGCTCGTTGTTCGCATCGACAACCCTGCCATGGAGAATTGTCCCCCCGCTTGTTTCCAACGGCAGGATCGTGATGGCGCCTTCCACCAACTTATAGGTAAACGGTTGACCTTTGAAGCAAAGGTCCAGCACCTCCTTTAGCGTAGCATCTTTGACGGAGAAGGATACCGGATGGGCCAATTGCGTCAGGCTGGTCATCCCCAGATACGTAATACCTGCCTGGAACTGCAGGTCATCCATGACTTTGGAAAAAGCAGCATTTTCTTCGGTTAGTGTAATCCGTATGGGCGTCTGACAAAATGCAAACCGGCTTTGCATCAAGCATATTAATAGGATGGATACAGCCGGTTTAAAGAGACCCATTAAGCGAGGTTTGGTACGATAAAGTTACAGCCTACAAATCATGAGTAAGCATAAAATAAATACTTATTGATCTACTTTATCTACCCATGACCGCGGCTGTAACTTCTTGTTGGACTCGGTTCAATGGCTATGGACAATATTATGGTTCAGATAGTGGATGCAATAATTATTGTTTTTCCGTTGCGGTTAAGATGTATATGGTATGACTGGATGGCGTCCTCCAGTTGTCTCAATGTCACCTCCAGGCTCTTATTCAGGTCCAAACTTCCGTCGATCTGCTGGTTGGCTACACTTGGTTGGACCTCCACTTTAACGTCATAGGTCCTCGCCACTTCCCGCATGACCACGCCTAACTCCTTGCCTCTGAAACGATATATGCCATTTTTGTTGGCTAAAATGTCCTGCGGATCATTCAATCGGCCGGACAACAGGAATGCCCGCATGCAACGCATAAATTACTTCCACCTCTTCACCCGCTTTTACCTCCTTACTTCCCCCATCCGTCGTAACCTTCACCGTCCCATCCACCACCGCGGTTCGATTCTCCGGCTCATCATCATACGCCATGATGGTAAACAAAGTGCCCAAAACTTCCACTTCTGCATCCTTAATCCGCACCCGGAAAGGTCTATCTGCGCTCCCCGCTACTTCGAAAAATGCTTCTCCCGACAACTCCACCAACCGCTCCGAACCACTAAACCGCGGTGGATACTTTAGCTCGGAACCCGCATTCAGCCACACTTTGCTGCCATCCGCCAATACCATCTCCTTCTGCGCTCCACCCCGCGGATTGACCAAGGTCATCGATAGCAACTTCTCCCGATCCGCTATCTTCCCCAACTTAGACCCTGTCTTCACCACGTATATATACATACCCGTTACCGACAAAATGATAACCGACGCCGCCGCCGTCCAGAAATTCCATCTCAACTTCTTCAGGGGATGCATCAAAATCACTGGCGCTAATACCCCATCATCGCTCGCCGTTCTCCTCGCGATCGCATCTGCAGATTCATTCAATTTTTGTTCCAATTGCATCACCCACGCCGCAGAAGGCCCTTCCGGCAATATCCACTCTCCCTCCATCGATTCATGCCGCTCCGCAATGATCGCCAACTCCCCCATCGATCGCCCCTTTCAGCCACTGCAGGAATGCCGCATGCTCTTCAGGAGTATACTCCCCTATGATGAATTGAGTAACAAACTTTTGGGCTTCCTGTAAACTTGAAGGTATAAATAAGGCTAGGCGTTATCTTAAAGACACCCGCAAAACATAAAAGGACACCTCTAAAGAAAAGATTTTTACCCAGACCACGCGCCGAAAAATTAACCCTCCCAAAGTGAAAGAAAAACAACAAGCGCCAGCCCAATCTCTCCATGCTCCTGTAAGTACTGCCGGACAAAAGCCGTCGCCGCATAAAGCTGCTTTTTCACCCCCGACCGCGTTATCCCCAGCCGGCCCGCGATCTCATCCAGCGTGAGCCCCTCATAAATGCTCATTTTCAATACTTTACGCCTGCCGGGCGGCAGTTTTTCCACGGCTTCTATCGCCATCGCGTAATATTGCTTAAACAACAGCTCATTTTCCAGATCATCGTCATTGACCCCCACCGTCTCATCCAACTCCTTTACCTTTCGCCGCACCCTAATCGCCCGAATGAAATTGAAAACCACATTTCGCGTCACCATGAACAAATACCCCTTGAACGACTCCACCTCCATCAGTCTCGCCCGCTTTTCCCAGATCCGCACAAACACATCCTGCGTCAGCTCATCCAGCACCTGCCCGGACGTCTCGAAAAGCGAAATATACCGCTGTACATCGGGTAACAGGCCGTATACAGGATCTTAAAAGCTTCCCGGTCCCCATGGGACACCTGCTGCAGCAGTTCTTTTTCGTTATGGAGGCCTTCAAAGGGCACAATCTAAAAATAAGCAATATTCCCCTACCTCCAAATCAATACCATCATCCCACCCGTGATCAGTAGCCCGGCAATGATCACCCGACCGGTCAATGGCTCCCGCAAAAAGAGAACGGATAACAGGATCGTAAATAGTATACTTCCCTTGTCGATTACACTCACCTCCGACACCTTCCCCAACTGCAACGCGCGGTAATAAAACAACCACGACAGCCCCGTCGCCACCGCAGACAGGACCAGGAACAGCCAGTTGCTCCGCGTCAGCCCCGGTATCCCCCGCGCATTCCCCCGGAACAACACAATCCCCCAGGTAATCAACAACACCACCGCCGTCCGGATCGCCGTCGCCAGATCCGAATTGACATCCTTTAACCCCACTTTCGCGAAAATAGCGGTCAGCGCTGCGAAAA
Organism: uncultured Chitinophagaceae bacterium; assembly: GCA_963846405.1. Lineage (GTDB taxonomy): Bacteria > Bacteroidota > Bacteroidia > Chitinophagales > Chitinophagaceae > Puia. The sequence continues at coordinate 146,127 of CAWJVU010000008.1, forward strand.
CCGCCGATAACAAGGCATATATCAGCCAATAAGGAAAACCTGACATATATTTTTATTTTGATCGATTCCTCAATACAAGCAAAGGCGGACCCTTTTTAAAATCGACGCCCGCCCGCGTTACAGGCGAATGCAAAGAAAAATTGCCCAAAACAATATCCGGCCTCCCATCTCCATCCACATCCCCGACATCCATCGTCAGCCATTTTCCCCGCTCCGCCTCTGGCAGACTATACGGCCGGAAATCATAATTCCCCCTGTTCTCCAGGTAAACAAAACCTTCCTCCGGCTGATGATTGAAATCGGCAAAAAACGAAATAGCCGCAATATCCAGGTCCCCATCCCCGTCAAAATCTCGCGCCACTGCCTTATAACATCCATTCATCGGAAAGAAATACCGCTGGGTGAATTGATTGTGCCCGTCATTCAGAAAAATATAGACCCCATGATACGGCTTCAATACCGGCGAAAAATCCGCATTGTCCCCGCAGGTATACAAAATATCCGGATAGCCGTCTTTATTGAAATCCGCCAGCTCGAAATAGGACGAGCCATAGCACGGCGGGAACCGTAGCAGCGTCTGCTGGGTGAACCGGCCATTCCCCTCATTGGTGAAAAGAAAGATCCCCTCATCCCCCTGCGCAAACAAGACCCAGAGATCGGGCCGCCCGTCATGATTATAGTCATTCACATACTACCCGGATCGCACCAGGCACCGCCCGGATAATGTGCCGCTCGAACCGGCCTCCACCTTTGTTTTCCAGCCAGGATAAGGTCCCGATCAGATTCCCAAACTCACACACCACCCAATCCTCCCGCCCATCCCCGTTTAGATCAGCCGCCGCTATCTGAACCGGCCGGGCCAGCGGCGCAAACAAGGCTGCCGTATCGACAACCCATGAACCCTGTGTCTTTCCACTTGCCGATCGACCACCGGTCTCACCCGGCCTGATCCGCTCCATCTTCCCCGACTTCCCGTTATTTGGGTTCAACATCCCGATATCACAACTGACCCATTCCGGGCCTTCACGCACCATATCGACGATTCCCCCGCCATCCGAAGTCGAATCGATCACCCGCAATTCCGGTGAGAACCGATACAACTTCCGGTAATCATAATCATAACATATTACCCCTCTTTCGCCCGCATTCGTATCAACCTTAATGTATGTAGTAGCTGGTACCGGGTGCCGCAAATCCGGCACCTGCGCGTCAAAAAGCGTCAGACCCGACATCGCGATCGGCATGGACCTCGTCTGCCCGGGAAGGGAATCGGGAGACGTAGCCGTATAATAATCCAGGATATGCTGCCAGTCATTCGCGCTTAACAACGGTTGCGAGGGATAATAACCCTTACCGATATTCGTATCGCGCCTGCTGTTCGGATAAAGCTGGAACCCGAAAGCAAAAATTCCAAGCCTCGGACCCATAGCCGGGAGGACACCTTTCTCCCAACTTCGGCTATCCAGCAGGGAAGGATCTGGCACCAGGTGACACGAGCCACAGTAAGTCTGGGATAGCCGCATTCCCTCCCGGATGGATGACATCGATACCTGCGCATGCGTCCGGTTTCGCGGATCATGCCCGCACGCAACAACGAGAAAGCAGAGGCTCAGCACCAATCCCGGGAATCGCAGACCGATGTTGAACCGCCAACCCCGAAATCGCCGGGCGGCCTTGAAGAATTCGTTGACCATAAGCCATAAAACTACCAAAATTCCGCCGGGCTTTAACGTTTCATTACCTATTTTCCAATCCCGGTTTGTTCGCTTATTAGTATCTTGAAACGATCCATCGCCTAACCATCAACACCCATGAGATTGACCTGGCTCCTGCCGTCCGTATTTGTCCTGCTCAATACCGGCTGTCAACGAAAACTCTCGGCAACGGAAATAAAAACCAACCTCGAAAAGGCAATGGGCATCTATCTGCATGAACAAATGCGGCCGAATATGCCGCCACTCCGCTTCGATATGGTCGACGTCACCTACCATGAAACCGACAGCAACTATCAATGCCAGTTCACCATCAGGCTGCACCGCCCGGACGGTAGCGATACCACCGGCATCATCAGCAGTAAGATCTCCAAGGATTTTTCCCTGGTCACCGCAAAATAATCCGCATCCGCACGCCTCCTCATAACACCTTCCTCTTCCGCCCCGCCGCGTCCACGACCTCCACCCCGACCACCGGTCCGCCCACCGCGACAAAACGTCCCGACTGCGACAGAAACGACGACCCCCAACCGCATTCCTCCTTCCGCACCGACCCATTCGCGTAGGTAACAAATGCACACACATCATCCGGCCGCAACGGGATACACCGGACAGGCGTTCTCCGCTCGAATATCCGCAACGGCCCCCTGTTCTGCCCCGCGGCCACCCAATACCGGTCCCCTTTCCCCCGCAGCTTGACCAGCGCCTTTTGATCCCCCGGCAGATAGATCCCGCTTTGATCGATCGCCAGCGGCTGGAATCCTCCTTTCCCATCACCCTTGAGCAGGAGCCCGTTTAACGCATCCGACCGGCCTACCACCGGCTCCACCCCATAGTCATTCCCGCTTAGCAATACATCCAGCTGACCGTCCCCGTCAAAATCATCCACTACCATCCCATTGATCACCGACAGTTGTGCCGCCATCGGCAGCGGATGTATACTGAATTGGCCGTTCCCCTCATTCCTGAGCAACACACTTCGGAAATCATTGGCCTCCACCACCAGCGCCTTCTTCCGCTCTTCCGGTGTCAGCACCTTATCCATCGTCGCTACGGCATAACTTTTATAATCCGGAAATTTCTTTCGCATGGCGGTGATCTGTTTGAGCAAATCATCCCTCGACTCCGCCGGGAACTCCTCCAGTTTGCCTTTCTGATCCGGCAAATAGAGAGAAGGGATCATATCATAAATGCCGTTGTTATCGAAATCGCCGCCATAAACCCTGACCGGATGATCCGCATCCGCGCGATAGAATGAATTCATCCCCAGGTTACCGACAATATAGTCCATCCGGCCATCCTGATCGAAATCACCGGATACGATGCTATTCCACCATCCTTTATGATCGCCGATCCCCGTAGACGCCGTAACGTTCTTAAAAACTCCTTTTTCATTTTTCAGAAAAGTCACGGGCATCCATTCCCCCGCCAGTATGAGGTCAGGCCAGCCATCATTGTCGAAATCTGTCCAGATCGCATCGCAGACCATCCCGATATGTTGCAGATCCGGCGCTGCCGTCGCTGTTACATCCGTGAACTTTACCTTCCCGTCATGACTGTCATTGCGATAGATAAAACTGCTGACCGCCCGTGGATAATGCTCCGGATCCACGCGACCCGATATAAACAAATCCAGCTTCCCGTCGTGATTGTAGTCTGCAGCCCGGACACAAAATTTACTCGTGAAATTTTCCGGCAATGCCAGCGAATCCCAGGTAAAATTTCCTTTTCCATCATTGATATATAACCTGTCCCGGTAAGCCGGGCTATTGCTATGCTCGGCATAACCACCTGCCGCAATATACAAATCGAGATCCCCATCCCCATCCGCATCGAACAATAACACCTGCAGATCATCCGTCGGCTTGTTCGTCGTATCGGTCCGCAACACCTTCTGCACGAATCGTCCATCCGGCTGCTGCAATAGCAGCCGGGCGCTGTGCCCCTCTGCCCCGCCGACCACCATATCGTCCAACCCATTCCCATCCACATCTCCTACCGCGATCGACGGCCCATATTGAGAGAATTTATGGGGTAGCATCTTCTGTATGTTGAAGTCGATGTAGTCACGTTGCTCCTGTTTGAAATGCAGCCCGATCGAATCCGTAATATCACGGAACACCGCACCGGCCGCGATCGCCGGTCTTACCACGGTATAGGGTGTCTTCGCATCCCGATGATCCGCCGTCAATACGTGATTGGCCGGGACCCGGAGCCATTGCTGCATCTTCCCGTCCGGCCACTTGACCAGCACCGTATCGACCACCGCAACCGTCCCCAGCCCGAAATGGGCAATATCCTGGATCGTCGACAAATAACCCCGATAAGGCGTATTTTCATAGACCTGCTGTTGGCCGGCCCCATAATGCAGCTCAACCCGGGCACCGAAGCCGCCTTTGTTCAACGTATCGCCCACGAAACTTACATTCAGACAGTGTTGACCTGCCGGATCATGCTCCATGGACATATTCCGGTAAATATGCGCCTCGTCATCGATATTGTTCACGACAAGATCAAGATCTCCATCGCCATCCAGATCCGCATACGCGGCGCCGTTCGAATACCCCGGCGTCATCAGACCCCAATCCTCCGACACATCGGAAAACGTAAGGTCATGATTGTTCCGGAAAGCAAAACTATGGATCTTCACCCGCGGGATCTGATCCAATATCCGCTGCTTGCTCGCCAGTTGCGAAGCCTCGTTGCGGAAATTGATAAAGTCATGGTCATTCACATCGCGGGGATACCCGTTGGTCGACGATGATATCCCGGTATCCGTCATTGTCAAAATCGGCGACCATCGGCGTCCAACTCCAGTCCGTCGCTTCAATTCCCGCATAATAGCCGATATCGCTGAAAACCGGGTCACCCGTCGAATCCCCCGCGCCCACCCGCACCCCCTGGTTAAGCTGTAGCGTATTCCGGGGATATTGATATTCATACCCAAAATAGTCCGTTTGCTGATAATACCGGTAATTGTTCGGCGCCATGAACATCTTCTTCCGGTAATTATCCGGCGGGTCCATATCCATCACGACAAAATCCGGAAGCCCGTCATTATTGATGTCCTCGATATCCTGACCCATGGAATTGGCAGACGTATGTTTGAAATACGATCGCACCTTATCCGTAAACGTCCCGTCATGATTGTTGATATACAGGATATCGTTTCCCACAAAATCATTGCTTACATAGATATCGGGCCAGCCATCCCCGTTGACATCCGCAATCGTCGCGTCGTGCCCATAGCCTTCAATCGTAATCCCCGCCTCCTTCGATACATCATGGAATACCGGATGTTTCAACGAATCATTCCAGTCATTGCGGTAAAGATGACCGGTACTGCGAAAGCTCCCATCCGTAACGATCGGCCGAAAATAGGCCGCATTGGTGTGCGGTGGAATATCGTTCACCACAAGATACATATCCAGGTCGCCATCCTTATCATAATCGAAGAATTCGGCCATCGTGGAATACAACGTGTCCCCGAGACCATATTCCCTGGCCATTTCCTTAAAGTGCGGTATCCCGTCCTTATCCAAACCCTGATTGATGTACAAAAGGTTCCGCCGCCGGTTCGGATCATTCAGGATCGTAGCGCAGACATAGATATCCGGCCAGCCGTCATTGTTGATATCCACCACCGCCACACCGCGGCACCACTCGCCTTCCCCACCCACACCGGCCTTGTCCGTGATATCCTCAAATTTAAAATCGCCGCGGTTCAGATACAGTTTGTTCGATACCAGGTTGCCCGCAAAGTAGATATCCGGCCGCCCATCCCGGTTAAAGTCTCCGATGCCCACGCCTCCGCCATTGTAAATATTCGTCAGATCCATCGGGTTGATGGAGTCGTTCTCGACGATCAGGTTGTTAAAGTGAATCCCGGATTGGTCGGAGCTGATCTTCTGGAACAGCGTAGAGCGGTTCGTGCAAGCCCCCAGGTAAAAAATGCTGCATCCGGCAAGACAGCGCATTACCCACTTTTTACATGCAATCATGGAACAAATATCAGAAAAAAAGGCAGGGCTTTCAGCCCTGCCTTTCACTATTTTCGTCTTTACATTAAAATCAAGTCAATGCTTATTGGTACCCGGGAATTTGTTTGAGATTGATCTTGCCCGCCCCGTTCTCCGAATTGATCTGATTCAACGGAATGGGGTAGTATTCGCATTTGTTGGTCGTAAACGTCAAACCCGCTGGATACTGTGCAGGATGCCATTGGCTCTCGATCGCAGCATAAGTATTGAGGGTATTGGTCATGAAATTAGAGCCTGGGGCGGGGAAGACGGGATTACCCACCAGTTGCCACCTGGCCAGGTCAAAGAAGCGCTGACCTTCTTCAGCCAGTTCTATCCTGTTTTCCATGATGATGGCCTGCATGGCAGCAGTTCCAGAAGCGAACGCTGGATATAGGCCCACCTTGTATTTATCTGCGTACACCGATGTCGCCGTAGCAGCATAAGTATAAGAGGCCGCATTAAAGGCAGCCGCGGTATCAGCAGTGCCTGTATGCGCGTGTGTATACAGCGGCCAATAGACCGAGTCGGCCGCCCTTGCGCGAACCATATTCACATATGTTTGCGCCTGCGTCAGATTGCTGTTTACGATCACCTCACACTCAGCGGCCCATAACAAGACTTCCGAGTAGCGGATCAGGTTTACATTGACCGCATCCAACTCGACATTCGCCCAGTTGTTGGAGGCATCGGAATACGTGCCCTGAACGGATTTGGCATAGACATTCTTTTTGACCGAGAAATGCCCGTCATCTCCCGGACTCCGTACCCACACGTCTCCCGGTTCAAGACCCCAGTCCAGATAAGGAATACCAAACCTGCCCATCGTAATATCGATCCGCGGATCCAGGTTACCCGCATATGGACTGGCGGACTGATCGCTCACGTGGGGAGCGCCGTTGAAAGCACCTGCTCCGGTAAGCGGCGAAGGCAGCCCGTTCACATCCGTCTTAAACGCATCGGCCAGATCCTGCGTTGGGACATCAAATCCGCAGCAGGCCCCCGGACCAGCACCATAAGGGAAATTCAGGTTGTCCCCGTAAGAGATCCCGCCACCGGGACCCGAACCATCATTTACCGATTCCTGAACGGCAAAAATGGATTCCGAACTATTCTTGGCCGCCGGATTGGGATTGAAATTCTGCGCATAATTTGCCTGTAAGGCATATTTAGTTCCCTGTGCGGTAACACCATTGGCGATCAGATCGTCCAGCGCTGTCAACGCAGCGCTGTATTTGCCTTCGTACATGTACACCTTGGCCAGGAAGGCTTCGGCGGCATACTTGTTAGCCTGTCCTTTATTGGGCTGGGTAGTGGGCAAATTTGCTATCGCATATTGCAGATCGGCTTCTATCTTCGGGTAGATTTCAATGTACGTACCCCCGGTGTTATTGGGCACATCATAATTATTGTTGTTGTACGTAACGGTTTCATCGACATAGGGCGGATACCAGAACATTTTCCGCAGTTCGAAATGGAAGAACGCACGCAGGAACAACGCTTCCGCTTTGAATTCCGTCGTATCGGCCGCGCTTATATCCGTGGCGAGCCGCATCGTCCGGATGACATCATTGGCGCGCTGGACCCCATCGTACATAGCGCCCCATTTATTGCCAATATATGCCCCCGTTGACAAGGCCTGCCATTGCTGGTACTGAATGATATCGGGCTGGTCACTGGCCACGGACCCTTTATACGCGTCATCCGCAACTACACTGGCATATACCCAGTTATCCGGCGCCGAGCCCCAGTTTTCGCCTTGGCTGCCGGTACCCTCACCGGTAATGTCATGATAGGCGCCGATGAGCAATCCCTGCACCCCTGCCTGGTTGGCAAGCAGTTGCGGGCTTAACGCCCCGATAGGCGGCTTATTCAGGAAGTTCTTACCACATGCATACAGCACGAAGAGAAGAATCACGGAACCAGGAATGAGAAATCTATACTTTATCCTTTTCATATATCAATAGTTTGAAATTTGAAGTTATCCCTATAAACAAACGTTCATTTTTTGATTGTAGTTGTTTAGAAGGTTACATTTAATCCCACGATAAAGGTCTTCTGATTGGCAGGATAGTTCCCTAGATCGATACCGAAGTTGGTCTGATCACTCAGGTTGGAAGCCTGCAATTCAGGATCCATACCCGAGTACTTCGTGATCGTAAACAAGTTGGCACCCTGGACATAGACCCTCACCTTGTCGATCCCGACCCGATGAATCAGAGCCGGATCAAGCGTATACCCGATATTCAGCGATTTCAGCCTGAAATAAGAACCCTTTTCGACATACCAGGAATTCACTTCGTTGGCATTGCTGAACGTCGCGGTACCCGTGATCTGCGGATATTTCGGATTGAGATTGGTGGGCGACCATGAATTGGCCACCAGGTCCGCATTTACGTTGCCCTGGAACACTTCAGGAAAAGCAGTCCAGTACTTGACGTAGTTGAAGATGTCGTTCCCATATGACCCGTAGAACGAAGCAAAGAAATCGAACTGCTTGTATGACGCATTTAAATTAAGACCGTATGTCAGCTTCGGATTGGGGTTACCGATAAAGGTTTCGTCGTTCGGATCGATCGTACCCGATTTATCGAGATCTGCAAATTTAAAGGCCCCGGGTGCAGCGCCCGACTGGGTCGGGGACTTGGCCACATCCTGTGCATTCTGGAAATAGCCGATCACTTTATACCCGTAGAATTCGCCTATCGCCGATCCAGGCTGCATCCGGCTAAACGGAGGGAGACGGCTGGAACCGGCATTGGCAACTGAGTAGTATTGCAGACCAGGCATGCTCGTCACCTTGCTGACATAGTGCGTTCCGGTTACCGTAGCGCCAAACCGGAAATCCCGGTTGACCTGAGTGTGATACCCGATCGAGAAGTCAACCCCTGTATTCTGGATGTCTCCAAAGTTTACAAAGGGAGAAGAAGCTCCGCCGATCGTATTGGGTAGCTGGGGCTGAAAGAGCAACCCGCTGATCTTTTTCTCAAACCAGTCCGCAGTCACATCGAAGTGTTGGATGCTGGCGTCTACACCGACATCTGTGAGGATATCGTTCTCCCAGGTAGTTGAGGTGTTCCCAAGTTGGGAGGAATAAAAGCCAAGCGTGGAGGAAGTCGAATTTCCGCCGATATCATAGTAGGAACTGACGGCCGAACTGGAGGACAAATTATAGGCGTTGGTGGCGTTGACGTTTGAAAGGTTACCGGATTTACCCCAGCTGCCTCTTAATTTAAGATCTTTCAACCAGGTAACGTTGCTCATAAAGTCCTCCCCGGAAATACGCCAGGCGGCAGACACCGAAGGGAAAACCCCTGTCTGGTGACCCGTGGCAAAAATGGACGATTCGTCCCGGCGAACGGTACCGCTCAACAGATATTTGTCCTGATAGGCCAGATCAACCCGGCCAAACTGAGAATACAGGGTGCTGTGATATGGCAACCCATTATAGCTATTCGCATTGCTTTGCGTGGTAGCCGTGGAAGGCGTACCGGTACTCAGGGTCCAGTAGAGGGGGTTGCTCGAAAAGTAGCTTCCTTCCGTTCCTTGCAGGCCCCTGCCGTTATATTCTTTGGCCTCCGTACCGGCAAGCGCTTTAACCGAAATTTTCCCAAAGGTCTGATTGTAGGCCAGGGTATTGGTCCAAACCCAGTAGGAGTTCCACGCGGAGCCTTCCGTGAAACTGTTCGGCGCGGTGCTCCCTTCCGCATTCTCATAAGGAGTAGCGACGAAATAATCGTAATAGTTATTGTCGAACTCACCTCCTATACTGGTATGGATCGTAAAATGCTTCAGGAAATCTACATCAGCGTAGGCATTTCCATTCATCTGCACATCGTTTCCAAGGTTATTCGCCGTCCGCTGCTGCTGAGCTACGGGGTTCCCGGCGTTGTTAATCAAAAAAGCGTGGGTACCTGCGTAATTACCCATGACATCATAGACCGGAATGATCGGCGGGATCCGGTAAGCCAGGGAGATCGAGTTCCCTTCATTTTGGTTCCCGGCAACCAGTATCGGATTTTGCTTGAAGAAAACCCAGAGGTTTTCCCCGATCCGAATATGGTCTTTTACTGCAAATGTGGTGTTAACCCTGGCGCTATACCGCTTATTATAGGTATTGATCAGCGTGCCCTCCTGGTCCAGGTAGGAGAGGGATACATAATAAGAAGATTTTTCACTGCCCGCGCTGGCAGAGATCGTGTGCTGCGTCCAGCCCGCCGGTTTGAAGATCTCATGAAACCAGTCCGTACCCGTCAAATTCGTTTTCGTGATCTGGTTGTTCACGATGTCATAAGTGGACGGATTCTGATCGGCGACATAAGCAGGATTCGGCGTCCCCGTGGCGTTGCTAAATGCCGTGGGTTGCAAATAAGCCGGCAGCGTCGGCGGAGCATAGGTGGCGCCACCCTGTCCGAAATAGACGTTCCCGGGTATTGCAGAAGGAACATCATTATAAGATTCAAGCCAAAGCACGTCCGCATATTGCTGGCTGCCACCAAGCTTGAACCCGTCTTTCAACGGCCGTTGCGTTCCGGCGAATCCATCATAGCTGATGGTGGCTTTCGCGCTTTTTCCATGCTTGGTCGTAATGACAACAACGCCGTTGGAACCTTGTATCCCGTAAATGGCGACGGCCCCCGCGTCCTTCAACACCTGTACGCTTTCAATATCGTTGACGTTCAGGTCATGCATGTTACTCTGTACACCATCGATGATGACCAGGGGATCCACATTTCCGATAGAAGTAATACCCCGGACCAGGATCTGGCTTCCACCGCCGGGCGACCCGGAATTGATGACCGTAACCCCTGCAGACTGTCCCTGCAGCAAGGCCTCCGTACTCGTTCCGGGTACAGCTTTCATGTCAGCCACGTTAACAACCGCAACAGCGCCCGTGATATCTTTTTTTCGCTGAGCAGTGTAACCCGTCACGACGATGTCGTTCAACGTGGAAGTGGAAGCATTGAGCGTAAGAATACCCAGCGCGGCGGTACTACCGTTGACCGGTACCTGCAAGGTCTCGAAACCTACTGCAGAAATTACCAGGGTACCTGAACTTTTCGTAATGCGAATGGAAAAAGTACCATCAGTACCAGTCTGGGTTGCGCCTCTTTCACCCTTCACCTGTACAGTAGCAAAAGGCACCGGCTGTTTATCCGAACTCCCGATGATTTTACCTGTAAAAGTTGTTTGAGCGAATAGGCTGGAAGATAGGAGCAGAAGGGACAAAACAAGATAGACCCTTGTTAAGCCGCTAGTTTTGAATGGCATAGCGCAGTTTTTGTTTTGAATGGTGAGAATCGACTGACGGATAAAAATATATAGAATTCTTTGAATGCTGAAAAGTTTTTTAACTTTTTTTTGACTAAGTGCCCATTCGTTAGCTAATTTCACGCCTCATTCATCCTTCATGAGCGTTTCATTTAACAGACAGATCAATTTAGCAATCGGTTGCATTTTAATATTCCTTGTCTCTTGCGCGCGCAAAATTCCGCCGACCGACGTCCAGGCATCGCTAAAATCGGCATGGCTTACTTACCTGAAGCATCAACCGAACTATGACTCGACCCAAGTCCGGTTTGAAGTAAAAGATGTGTATTTCTTTGCAGATACCGGCGCCTATATCTGCCGGTTCAAGGTGAGAATGCAGGTGCCGAGGAGAAACATCGACACCGTGGGAATGATGTCCGGCACCGTATCAAAAGACTTCAACATCGTACACCGAAAAACCTAACCCCGGAAGGCCACCCCCGGGATCTGAAACTTTAGCCCGAATTTTAGCAACACCTCAGGACGTTGCCCAGGCCTTATCTCCCTTTTTGTAATCAATACAGCCTTGATATTTGCCCGGCACCGCCACATAGCGCAGCGCCTTGGTCGCACCCGGCTCGGAAGTAAAGTACCCCCATAGGGTCAGTTCCTTCATCATCCGGAAATAATGCTGTGGATCATCACGCTTCCTGGTCGCACCATAAGCCTTCGCCTCCTTGTCCAGATCCACCAGCAGATCGTGCTGCTGTTCCGGCGTCGCCTCCATAAATGATTTTCCGTTCTTCTTTTTGCTGGCGTCATCCAATAGCTTCATCCCCGCAAGGAAGACCTTCTGATCCGCCTCAGTATAACAATCCTTCACAATCCGGGCCATAAACGCGCCCACCTGCGCATCCTTCGCACCCGGCGTGTCCGTCTTCGGCAGGATCGTCTCCCCGACCTGATCCAGAAAAGCAATATCGGCGTCGGAAAAATTGGTCCCCGCCCCGCCCAGCTTTTGCTCCGGCGGATTGGTACAGCCCGATAGGAATACTTCCGCTCCGAGAATGGTTCCCCCCAGCAGCAGACTTACCCGGGCTAATGCATCTCTTCTGTTCATAAGATTAAATATTTTGTTTTTTAAGCTCGCTGACTGCATGATCGGCCGCCCTGGCGGTAAACGCCATATACGTCAGCGAAGGATTACAGCAATTCGCCGAAGCCATAAAAGCTCCATCGGTCACAAACACATTCTTCGCATCCCACACCTGGTTCCATTTATTCAGTACCGACGACTTCGGATCCTTGCCCATCCTCGCCGTACCCATTTCATGGATGCCCCGGCCGAGAAAAGGATTGTCACTCCGGCTCTTTACATTCTTAACTCCGGCAACCTCCAGCATTTCCACCGCATCCGCTTCCATATCCTTCCGCATCTTTAACTCATTATCCTTCAGTTCGCAATCGATAGCCAGGACATTCAGACCCCATTTATCCTTTTTCGTCTTGTCCAGCGTTACCTTATTCTCATGATAAGGCAGGGTTTCACCGAACCCTCCGATACTCATCTGCCAGGGGCCCGGCTCCGTCAACGCCTCCTTATATTCCTTTCCGATCGAATATTCCGCCACATCATGCATATAACCTGCCCGGCTGCCTCCGCCCTGGTAGCCAAACCCCCGGATATAATCCCGCTTTTCGCCATACATATTGCGGAATCGGGGGATATAGATCCCGTTCGCCCGCCGCCCAAAATAATATTTATCCTCATACCCTTCCACCATTCCGCCGGCCCCTACCCCGAGATGATGATCCATCAGATTATGGCCCAGCTCGCCGCTGCTGCTTCCCAGCCCGTCCGGCCAGATATCCGTGGCGGAATTCATCAGCACCCAGGCACTGTTGAGCGTGCTGGCATTCAGAAAGACGATCTTCGACTTGAATTCATACGTTTTATTTGTCTCCGCATCCAGCACTTCCACTCCCGTCGCCCTCTTCTTATCCTTATCATAGAGGATCTTTGTAACGATCGACCAGGGACTTAACGTCAGCTTGCCCGTCGCCCGCGCCGCGGGCAGCGTCGACGACTGCGTGCTGAAATACCCGCCGAACGGACAGCCCAGCCAGCATTTATTCCGGAACTGACAACCCGATCCGGCCTTCATGCGGGACCGTGATATTGGCCACCCGCCCGATGATCATATGCCGCTTTCCTTTATAATGATCCTTGATCCGCGCCGCCACATCCTTCTCCACACAGGTCATATCGTACGGCGGGCAGAAAATGACTATCGGGGAGATAGCGGAAGATGCTCCACTGATCCGCTGATCCCCGCAAATTTCTCCACATACGTATACCAGGGCTCGATCTCCTTATACCGCACCGGCCAGTCGATGCCGATCCCGTCCTTTGCATTTGCCTCGAAATCGAGATCGCTCCAGCGATAGGTCTGACGCCCCCACATGAGGGAACGCCCGCCCATATGATAACCGCGGAACCAGTCGAACCGTTTGATCTCCGTATACGGACTTTCACTGTCCTTTACCCACCAATCGAGATTCCATTCATTCAACGGATAATCCCGCTTAAGGACCGGGTAGTCTTTTTTCATTTCTTCGGTCGCCCGCCCGCGGTGCGGAAAATCCCAGGCTTCTTTGTTGGCATTCGGGTAATCCTTGATGTGTTCGATATGACGCCCCCTCTCCAGCATCAGCACCGTTAACCCCTTTTCGGTCAGTTCCTTTGCGGCCCAGCCGCCGCTGATCCCGGAACCGATCACGATCGCGTCGTAAGTGTTGTCGGCCATAATCGTTAGATATTTTTTGTTTTCAGTTAATAATTCAATTTCGCATTCCGGCTCACACATCGCAGATCTGCACACATTTTTCCAACGCAGCCAGCTTATCCGCCCTCGTCGGAACAAATTCCTGCGCCACATACCCCGTGTATCCCGTTGCCAAAATCGCCCGCATGATCGCCGGATAATACAGCTCCTGCGTATCATCGATCTCATGTCGGCCCGGAACTCCGCCGGTATGATAATGCGCAAAATATTGATGATGGTCCGTGATCGTCCGGATCACATCGCCTTCATCAATTTGCATATGATAGATATCATACAACAATTTGAAATTCTCTGATCCCATCCGCCTGACCAGCTCAACCCCCCATTTCGTATTGTCGCACATCTGATCCTTATGATCGATTTTGCTGTTCAAAAGCTCCATGACAATAATGACCTTTTTCTTCTCCGCTTGCCCAATGATCTGCTTCAACCCGTTCACACAATTCTGAAGCCCGGTCTCATCATCCATTCCTTCCCGGTTACCGCTGAAACAGATTAGGTTCTGATAACCCGCGGCTGCTACCAGGTCGATATGTTCCGTATAATTCTTGATCAGCGTGGAGTGATATTCGGTATGGTTCCAGCCCTTGGTCAGACTGATCTCTGCGCCATTGCACATGGGACACCAGATGCCATGCTGTTTTAACACCGGCCATTCCTTGGGACCAAGCAGGTCGATGGCGCTGAATCCGATCTTTTTCACCGCCTCGCACAATCGCATCCAGCGGCATATCGTCATATATCCACCTGCATACAGAATGATGGATATTCCCTTTTAAGTCAGAATTTGTCATACTACGTTCGCGGCTGTTTATTTGATGCCCCCCGGATTGGTTGTCACCGGGCGACCAGGACGACAATCCACCCGCCGCCCCCAGCGCAGCGGTCCCCGCAACAATCTTTTTGATGGCAGCACGTCGTGACGATGGATGGTGCATACAGAAAAAGGAAAGTACGGAATATTTTATTAAAGTGATACATTAATACCATGGAAGCGCATTATTTTGTCGCCGGCGCGCATTAAAAAGGATTAGCGGTATATTGCAACCCACTTTAACCGACACATACTATATATCCATGAACAGAAAGCTTCGAATGGGCATGATCGGCGGCGGAAAAAATGCCTTCATCGGCGCCGTCCACCGCATCGCCGCCAATATGGATGGTCTCATCGAACTCGTTTGCGGCGCCTTCAGCAGCCATCCCGATAATGCCCGGGAATCCGGCAGGCTGCTCTTCCTTCCCGAAGACAGGACCTATCTTTCATACGAAGACATGATCGAACAGGAAAGCCGGCTGCCGGAAGGAGTGCGAATGGATTTTGTCGCCATCGTCACCCCCAATCATCTTCATTTCGCACCCGCCATGCTCGCCCTCGAAAAAGGTTTTCCCGTCGTCCTCGACAAACCCATGACCTTTACGCTCGATCAGGCAATACAATTGCAACGAAAAAGTTCAGGAAACCGGCCTCCCATTCTGCCTTACCCATACCTACTCCGGCTATCCAATGGTCAAACAGGCCCGCCAGATGGTAAAGGAGGGCACGTTCGGCAAGATCCGCAAGGTCTATGTGGAATATCCCCAGGGCTGGTTGAGCCGGCTCTCCGAAAAGGACGGCAGCAAACAGGCCGAATGGCGGACCGACCCGGCCCGTTCCGGCAAAAGCGGCGCCATGGGCGACATCGGCACCCACGCGGCCCACCTCGCGGAATATATCAGCGGCTTGCACATCAAACAACTCTGCGCCGACCTGAGTATCATGGTCGAAGGCCGCGCGCTGGACGACGACGGCAACGTGCTGCTCCGATTCGACAACGGCGCGACCGGCGTCCTCTATCGCCTCCCAGGTTGCTGCAGGTGAGGAAAATGCCCTGAAGATTCGCGTCTATGGCGAAAAAGGCGGCATCGAATGGGCCCAGCAGGAGCCCAACACCCTGCTTATAAAATGGCTCGATCAGCCCACACAGATCTACCGCGCCGGCACCCCCTGGCTTTCACCGATAGCCCGATTCAACACCCGCACCCCTGCCGGCCACCCCGAAGGCTATCTCGAAGCCTTCGCCAACCTCTACCGCAACTTCGCGCTGACATTGATCGCCCGCATCGAGGGTACCACACCGCCGAAAGAAGCGCTGGATTTCCCCGGCGTCGAAGACGGCGTCCGCGGCATGGCCTTTATCGATAACCTCATCCGCAGCAACGAGAGCGCCGCAGAAATGGACCTCCTTCGAAATTCCTTCATCCAAATAACGATAGCCATATGCGTACAATAAAAGGCCCGGCTATTTTCCTGGCCCAGTTCATGGGCGACCAGCCTCCCTTCAACTCCCTCTCCGCCATCTGCAAATGGGCCGCCGGCCTCGGCTATATCGGCGTTCAGCTGCCCAGTTGGGACAGCCGCGTCATCGACCTTCAAAAGGCCGCCGAAAGCAAAACCTATGCCGACGAGATCAAAGGCATCGTTCAGGATGCCGGCCTGCAGATCACCGAACTCTCCACCCACCTCCAGGGGCAGCTGGTGGCCGTGCACCCCGCCTATGACGCCCTCTTCGACGGCTTCGCACCCGCCGCCGTGCACAACAACCCCGCCGCCCGCCAGCAATGGGCGGTGCAACAACTGAAATACGCCGCCAAAGCCTCCCATAACCTCGGTCTGAATGCCCACGCCACCTTCAGCGGCGCCCTCCTCTGGCCAACTGTGTATCCCTGGCCTCAACGCCCCGCAGGCCTGGTAGAGACCGGGTTCAAAGAACTCGCCGCACGCTGGCTTCCCATCCTGAACGAATTTGATCAATACGGCGTAGACCTTTGCTACGAGATCCATCCCGGAGAAGACCTGCACGATGGCATCACCTACGAGACCTTCCTCCAGCATACGAATAACCATCCCCGCGCCTGCCTGCTCTATGACCCTTCTCATTTCGTACTCCAATGCCTCGACTACCTCGAATACATCGATATCTATCACGAACGCATCCGCATGTTCCATGTAAAGGATGCCGAATTCAATCCCACCGGTCGCCAGGGCGTCTATGGCGGCTACCAATCCTGGATCGACCGCGCGGGCCGCTTCCGCTCCCTGGGTGACGGACAGGTCGATTTCAAATCCATTTTCAGCAAACTGGCCGCAATATGATTATAAAGGCTGGGCTGTACTCGAATGGGAATGTTGCCTCAAACATCCGGAAGACGGCGCCAGCGAAGGCGCCCCATTCATCAAAAACCATATTATCCGCGTCACCGAAAAAGCCTTTGACGATTTTGCCGGAACCGGTCATGACGAGAAATTCAACCGTACAATTTTGGGTTTAAATCGATAACTTGGTGCCCTGAATTTCAGTTCCCAAACAAATAACCATGCGAAACAATTTATTGCTCCTCTTCTCTGCTGCACTTTTTGTGACCGCCTGCGGCAACAATGGCGGTCAGACCAAACCCGCCGAAACCAAAGACACCACTTCGACTGCCGCCACCGCACCCGCTTCCGCCGCATCCGACAAGGGGCTCGAACTGATCGGTTCCAACGACTGTACCGCCTGCCACAGCCTCCACAAAGGCGAGGGCCCCAACACCGGCCCCGCTTATGAAGACGTGGCCGCCAAATATGCCCAAGCAGGCGACACCATCGTCAACCACCTGATCAAAAAGATTCAGACTGGCGGCAACGGAGTCTGGGGCGCCAATGTAATGACCCCCCACCCCGCCGTCAAGGAAGACGACATCCGCACAATGGTTACTTACATCCTTTCGATAAAGAAGAGCTAAACTCCCCGACGATGAAATTGTTCCTGGTTGCCCTCCTGTCGGCGGGATCCCTCGCCGCCCACCGGCGGCCATTCCGCATCCCACCCCGCGCTCGAGATCTTTTACCAGCCGAAAGTGCTGATCTTCTGTAAAACAAACGGCTACCACCATGCGAGTATCACCACGGGTATCGCCGCTATCCGGGAGCTCGGGGCACGAAACGGGTTTGCCGTAGATACCACCGTCGACTCGACCTGGTTCCGGCCGAAGATCCTCCGCAAATACGCCGCCCTCATTTTCCTTAATCCAACCGGCAAAGTTTTCGGCCCGCGAGGAACAGGATGCCCTGCAAGAACTATATCCATCATGGCGGCGGCTTCGTCGGCGTCCATGCTGCTACCGACTGCGAG
The DNA here is from genome assembly GCA_963846405.1 of uncultured Chitinophagaceae bacterium. Lineage (GTDB taxonomy): Bacteria > Bacteroidota > Bacteroidia > Chitinophagales > Chitinophagaceae > Puia. The sequence goes on from CAWJVU010000008.1 coordinate 164,108, forward strand.
TACAACTGGCAATGGTACGGCGACCTGGTGGGCGGCTATTTCAAATCCCACCCCAAACAACAGGAGGCCAGGTTCTTTATCGTCGATACGACCAATCCCGCCACGCAGGGCTTCCCCAACCCCTGGACCCATTTTGACGAATTATACAATTTCAAATATCTCAACCCCGATATCCACGTCCTCATCCGGATCGACGAGAGCTCCTATACCGGCGGGGCTAACGGCGACAACCACCCGATGTCCTGGTATCACGATTTCGACGGCGGCCGCTCCTTCTACACCGCCCTCGGCCACACCGACCAGACATGGTCCGATTCGCTTTTCCTGCATCACCTGCTCGCAGGAATCCAATATGCTATGGGTAAAAAATAACCCGGCGGGTGCCGCTGTAGAAACTTCTGCCCATAGTTCCTCGATCGGTTAATTGAATTCTGGAGAAATATTGTATTGCGGGGATAGCATCGTTTGTCCATTCCTGTTTGAATACCCGTATTGCAGCACAACAGCTTAAATGGTCCATATTTTGTAAAGGTTAGTTCGTCACTTCCTCTCTCATTTGCTTTTTTCCTTTGTCTGCAGCCGCATCAGTCTACTATGGAAAAGCGATATATTCTTCTTTATTTTATTTTTTTGATACTGCCTGCAAAAATCCTCGTGGCACAGAACCCCGCTCAGGATAGCATCGTGCCGGCAAAAGGCAATATCCATGGTCAGCTCCAGGCAATAAGAAAACGAAAGATTGCCTGGAATACCGACTCGGCGGGTATAGAACCCCGAAAACTGCCGGGCCTGGATACGACAAAATACAGCAGATACGGTGATTTACTGAACGACGATCCCGAATACAACAGGAAGAGTAAGATTTGGCGGCCTGCCGCACAGGTCGTGGTTGAAAATACCATTCTGAATATCGTGGACAGATCGCTGCTGAAACTCCAATTTGCAGAGGTGGATGCCCACTCCTGGGGTCGTAACCTGAAGGCGGGATTTCCCTGGACCAACGGCTGGGAGTGGGACCAGGACAGATTTGGCAACAATTTCCTTTCCCATCCGATGATGGGCAGTTTTTACTTTAGTGCAGCCCGTACAAACGGGTATAATTTCTGGCAATCGGCGCCAATCGTATTTGCCGGCAGCTATATGTGGAAGATCTTTGGAGAAAACGGGAAACCCGAGCGGGAAGATCTGATTAATACGACCGTGGACGGAGAACTCCTGGGGGAGATTATGTTCCGCCTCAGCTCCAATATCCTGGACGATCGAACGACGGGCCCCGAACGGGTTTTTAGGGAGATCTTCGCCGGTCTGGTCGACCCCGTAAGGGGCGTAAACCGGCTATTTGACGGAAAATGCAGAAGACGGGTGAATAAAGAGATCTACCAGAAAGAGCCGGTCAACATCGCTTTTTTCATCGGCGCCCATTCCATCAACAACCAATCAAACGCTCTCTTGTCGGGCCGCACCGACGAGATGGTGAATATCCAGCTTAATTACGGCAACCCATTCGAAAGCCGGGCGATAAAACCTTATGATTTCTTCAAGTTCAGGGCCGAGCTGAACTTTGGCGTGGGCAGAAAAGTTGTGGACAATATCACGGGATACGGAGCCCTTCTTGGTAAAAGCCTTCAGTTGGGCAAGCTGAATCTCTTCGCCGGCGGCTTTCAGCATTACGACTATTACGACGCCAAGGCGTTCGAATTATCGACGATCGCTTTTGGGCCTGGCATGATTTCCAGGTTACCGTTGGGTAAGGCCTCCAACCTCGATCTCAATCTTCACCTGGCTTTTGTGCCTTTTGCAGGAAGCAGTGTAGGCCCCGTTACAGATACTTCCTTTTACAGGGATTACCGTTTTGCGTACGGGTGGGAGTGGAAAGTTGAAACCGCAGTCAATATAAGCAAATACGGGACGGTAAGCCTTTGGTATTCCTATTATTTCATTCATGCATTTAACAATACCGGGAAGGATGAATCGCCTGTTAATTCCCTCGGCGACAACCATATCGGCGTGCTTAGGCCCCGCATTACCGCCCACGTATACCGGACAATGAGCGTGGGAGTGGAACAGATTATCTATTTTAACGACCATTACCAGGCCCCATTCCCGCCGTTGCACTACACACAGACGGAACAGCGGATATTCGTGATGATTAACTGGGAAGACCCCCAAAGACGAGGTCGCTATTACCTGTAGCTGGCCGACAGGCCTCAACCCCATCCGCCTCAAGCCTCAACCCCGTATAGGTCAAACCTCAATCCACCCGTTATCTGAACGTATAGATGATTCCCGGCATCAGGGTCCCATTGGAGTAATTCAAATTAAAGCTGAAGGTATTTTTCTTTTTTGCTTTTTCGAGCTGGATTTTTGAATAGCGGTGATAGTTGTTGACGACCTGCCGTCCGGTCAGGAAGCCAAGCGCAGCGCCCACCATGACATCGGAGATCCAATGCTGGTTTTGCACGATTCTGCTGAGGCCGATTGCAGTAGCCGCCGAGTAGGCGATGATCGGAACGATCCGGTATTCCCGGTATTCCATGGCAAAGACAGTCGCCGCCGCAAACGCCACCGTGGTATGACCCGACGGAAAGGAGACAAAGGATGAATTGTCCTTTTCAAAAAGTGATAGAAGGGTCCGTGAAATACATGGCTGTTCTGGCCTGTTACCGCATCATAATAAGATGGGCGTTGCCGGCTGGTCAGATATTTGAGCACAGTCTCGATAGCCGCTCCCGTTATATAGGCCTGCGTTGCAAGCAGCGTGGTCGTTTTTTCCTTGTCCTGGTGGAAGATCCAACCATAGGCTCCCAAGGGCGGCAAGCGTATATGCCTCGTACAAGCCGCCGAAATTGGTGACATACAAACTGGCCGACACCACCGACTTGTTCGTTCGGACTTGCTCCACCGTGAACCGATTGACTGGTTTATCCGCGAACAGGATTGCCCCCGTCGTCACCGCCGCGAATCCTCCTACTTCAAGCCAGTCTTTTCCTGTTGCCCTGAACGAATAGGTCCATTGCTGCTTGATATCGTCTACCATCAGTGTGATGTAGACCCGCGGCGTTATTCTCGTGTTCTCATTGTAAAAGGACGGGCTGACCACATTCTTTTGTTTCGCGCCCGTGCTATCGGGGTTTTTGGCCAGGCTGTCCAGTTTCCTGGTCAAAGTATCCTTTTGCTGGCGAATCGCCAATATGGGAATCAGCAACAACAGCAACGCAAATAACCTGCATGTATAGCACATAATAGCAGTCCGGCATTTTGCGTGCCAAAAAAAGGTGGGTCAGAACCTTACAGGGCCGGCAATTGATATCCATTATGATACTCCTTCATCAGATACCCGCTGTTGATCTTTTCATCCGTGAATTTCCCGGCCGCCGCATCCCAACTCAGTCGCTGTCCGCTCCTGAATGAAATATTTCCCATCTGCGCGACCGTTGCCACATGGGTCGCATCCTGGATCGAACAATGCAACATCTCCGCCTTTCGCGACCGGACCGCTTCAATAAAGTTTACCCAATGTTTATCCACCCCATTGTCCGTTGACGGCGCAAGCGCTTTGGCGACTTTATGCTTGCCGGATTTCTCTTCCATCACTTCCCACCCGCCCCGGTTCAGCACAAGCGTTGCATTATTTCCGATATAGGCGATCCCATGGTCCCGGTTATAGGATCCGTTATCAATTCCCATCGCGTGGTCCCACACCATATTGAAGCCATCGAATTCATACAAAGTAGTCAACGTATCCGGCGTCTCCTCAGCCATATCGGGATAAGCGAATTTTCCACCCAACGCCGCCACATTCTTCGGCACGCCCGCCTTCATCCCGATCAACCCATAGTCGACCAGATGCACCCCCCAGTCGGTCATCAAACCACCCGCATAATCCCAGAACCAACGGAAATTGAAGTGAAAACGGCTGGCATTAAAGATTCGGGTTGGAGCGGGGCCCAGCCACATTGCATAGTCGACACCCGCCGGCGGCGCCGAATCCGCCACCACCGGGGCGGGCTTCATCCATCCCTGGTAACACCACACTTTGACCGTTCGGATATTTCCAAGCTGACCCGACTGTACGAAATCCACCGCATCCTTGAAATGCTGCTGACTGCGCTGCCACTGCCCAACCTGTACGATCCGGTTGTATTTTTGCTGCGCAGCGATCATAGCCCGGCATTCTCCGATGGAATTTCCGCAGGGTTTTTCGACATAGACATCCTTTCCTGCCTGACACGCGGCAATCATGATCAATGCATGCCAGTGATCCGGCGTTCCGATAAGCACAGCATCGATGTCCTTTTGCTCTAACAGCTTCCTGTAATCGCTATATAGCTTTATCCTGCTCGTATCCACTTTAATCGCAGCCAGATCGCTCATCCGCTTGGTCAATACATTTTGGTCGACGTCGCATAGTGCGACTACATTGACGCCCGGTACCTTTAACGCGGAAGACAGATCGGCCCAACCCATTCCGTTCAGCCCGATTGCGCCGATATTGACCTGGTTGGATGGGGCGACACGCGAACGGGGTTGCAAAAACGCGCCCGCCGCAAGGATCGAGCTTTGTTGAATAAAAGTCCGACGATTGCTCATGCCCTGAATGTACGAAAAAATCTTCTACTGCTTGGACAACGTGATCACGCTCGTAATGATACCTGTCGTCGGCGCCGTAATCCCGTTGAGCGTCTCATTTCCCGACTGATTGATCGTGGAAGTAATGGTCAGGGTGCTGCCGCTGATCGCGAAATGCGCGCCGTTGATCTGAATGGGCGGCTGGATGCTATCGACGTTGAATTTAAAAGGAGACCCGTTAGGGAAAAAAATGGAATCCTGTCCGATCAGCTGATAGCTGGCCGAAGTATTGGTCGGCTGTGCCGTAGAAGTCAGCGCTGCTACCGTCGTATCCGAAACCCCGGCAACACGTTCGATCGAAGTATATGTCGTGTCGATCGAGTAGCCTACCGCGACCCCATCCAGCGAATCGCTCGTAAAGGTCAGGCCGCCGACATTGTTGATCGTCCGGAAATCGATCAGGTCGATCACCTGAGCCGAAAGCGGCCCGATCGAGATGGAAGCAGTGATATTGGCATTGGTCGTTTCCCCGTCGAAAGACCAGGAACCCACCAGCGGATTCTGCCCGGAACTGCTCGAATGGTTACTTTTCTTACAGGCAACGGAGAAAAGCAGACAAGCGAAGAGAGCTAAAAGGAAAGATCGGTTTGACATAGTGATAAAACGAATTTAGAACCCAATTAGTATGCCCCATCCTGCCCCTGGCCGCCAATTTCCATATTAACATATCTGTCACATTAATCTTTCTGCCCGATGCGCCACGATACCGCATAACTACTTATTTTTAAGCGAAAAAACCAGTGCCCTTCCCCCCCCGGACATTTTTACTGGCCTCCCTTTTTCTCATTGCCCTCCCGGCAAGGTCCCAAAAGACCGCCGATACCCTCCGCAGACCCGTCGACACCACCTCCGCACACCACCTCCACTGGTTCTCGGGCAAGGAGCAGGTAGACCTGATCGATATAGCCCGGGAGATCTTCCTGAAACATCCGGGTTTTCGTAAGGACACAGCCAACAAAAAGACCCCCGGCAAATTCTACCCCGCCCTCCTCCCCTCTGCCGAATACACTCTTTTAACCGGTATCGCTTTTGACCTCACCGGCAGCCTGGCCTTCTATACCGGAGACCGGCCGGATGACAACATCTCCAATATCTATCTGGCATCCGTCTTCACGATAAAGAAGCAGATCCTCATGCCCCTCCAGGGAAATATCTGGACAAAAGGAAATAAATACAATATCGTTACCGATTGGCGCTTCGAAATTTTTCCGCAGAATACCTACGGCCTGGGCACCTTGACCACCGACGCCAATCCTGATTCGATCACGTTTGACTACCTCCGGTTCTATTCCACCCTTCTCAAGACCGTCGCCAAAGACTTTTACCTGGGTTTCGGATATGATGTGGATTATTTCTATAATGTAAAAGATCTGTCCACTTCGACCCCGGGCCATCCAACCGCCTTTCAGACTTACGGCGTCAACTCCCGATCCGTATCTTCCGGCCCAACCTTTAATATTCTGTACGATGGCCGCCGCAACGAGATCAATCCCGAGCCGGGCTGGTATGCCAATTTCGTTTTCCGCCCCAACTTTACTTTCCTCGGCAGTGATTCCAATTGGCAATCCGTGCTGATCGATGCCCGTCACTATTTACATTTTCCGGCCACATCCAGAAATACCCTGGCGTTTTGGACCTACGACGTCTTCAACTTCAACAACCATACTCCCTACCTGCTCCTTCCGTCAACCCAATCCGACGCCTATGAGAATATGGGAAGGGGCTATATTGGCGGGCGGTTCCGGGGGAAAGATTTGCTCTACCTGGAAGGAGAATACCGATTTGGCATCACGACCAACGGATTTTTGGGCGGAGTGGTGTTCTTGAATGCCCAGTCCTTTTCTGAACCAGTTACCAATCGGTTCGAAGCCATCGCCCCCGGCTGGGGAACAGGGATAAGAATTAAGTTGAATAAATTTCCCCGGACCAATATATGTTTGGACTACGGCTGGGGCCTTCACGGCTCACAGGGCATTTTTGCCAATTTGGGCGAAGTATTCTGATCCCCTACTTGACGATGGTGGCCGATTGCAAGGTCTGCGAATATTGCTCGACCAAAGGGCCTGTAGTGGAATCGGGCGTGGAATAAACGATTCGGACAACCCCTACCCCCTGGGCAACATAACTAATGATCTGCTCCTGTGGGTTGTTATTGCAATCGGACGTATACTCGAGATTCTCGTAGCACTGCCATTGCCCGATGGTGACCGGCGTTATCCAACCATACTGATTGCTGTACAACGGACAGGCGGGATTGGTTGCATCCGTTCCGGTTCCGACCAACTGACCATCTGACTGGGGCACCGCAAAAAATGTATAAGGCGAGTAATACGGGCTGTCGACCTCATAAATGGCATCATTGGACGGGTCTACGGATATAAAGCTGCCATCAAACCACCCATATGGATCATTCAGCTCCAGGTAGACCGTTCCCATGTTGTCCTGGAAAGTATTCTTGGTAACCGTCATCGTGTCGAGATACGCGGCCGTTACCACCGAATCGCTAAAAGCGGAATCCATATAGTACCAGGTGCTTCCATTGGTCAATGGGAAAATGGAATTGGCGCCGCTCCCGGGATTGGGACCGCTGCTGTGCTTACTACAGGATACCACGAAGATACAGGCGAAAACAACGGCAGAAGTGAAGAGTACTTTCATAACTAGGTGATTTCGGGTGAGTTCGAATAAAATAACGTTTTATGGTTTATTTTATTTTTGTTAAGGATTTACTAATTCCTACGGGCAAAGACCGGTTAATGTTGCCTGAAGGGGGCAATTTTAGCCAGCCTTTAACGAAATTAGGACAATTCCAGGTCTCAATAGGGCGGAGGACTGATCGAAGTCCACCCCCCGTCGATCACCAGGTTTTGCCCGGTAATGTGCCTGGCGCGATCCGATACGAGGAAAAGCGCCGCATCCGCAATATCGACCGTACCGGCTGGCCGCCCCATCGGCGTAATGGCCGACCAGGTCTTTTCGTAGGCCGGGTCATCCATCGTCCGTTCCGTCAGCGTGGCCCCCGGCGCGATCGTATTTACATTGATCCGGTAAGCCGAAAGCTCAATGACCAGGCTCTTGGCCAGCATCTCCAGTGCCGCTTTCGTCATCCCATATGCTGCCAGGTTCTGGTGCGCCTGATGCCCCGTTACCGACGACATAAACAACAACGCCCCGCCAAATCCCTGTTCCCGCATCTGCCTCGCCGCTGACTGCGCCAGGAAAAACGTTCCCCTGAGGTTGACCCGTACGACCGCTTCAAAGGAGGACAAAGGATAAGTCAGGAATTCGCCGAACAAGGTAATTCCCGCATTGGCAATGACGATATCCAGTCTCCCAAACTCGCCGACCGCAAGGCCTACCATCTGCTCGATCGTCGCCATCTCCGAGCTGTCACCCCCAATCGCCCTGCATACGCCACCTTCAGCGAGGATCCGCTCGGCCGCCCCCTCCGCCAGCGGGCCCTCAATGTCATTCAGTATCACGGCAGCTCCCTGAGCAGCCAGTTGCCGGGCAATTTCAAAACCAATTCCCCGGCCGGCTCCCGTCACGATCGCCACCTTTCCTGAAAAGCCCCTTTTATGCATGTTCTCCGGTTGAATCCATCGCTTGATCCGTCCCCTCCGGCCGTGCGCGCCGCCAAACCAGCAAACTGATAACGCCCGTCGTAATCCAGAGGTCTGCAAAATTGAAGATACCCGTCCGGAAATTCTGGATTCCCAGATTCATAAAATCGGTCACATGCCGGTCAAACACAAGCCGGTCCAGGATATTCCCCATACCTCCGGCAAAAATCAGGCTGAAACCAACCATCCTGGCCGATCGCATTTCTCCCACGTTGACGACCACATACGCAAATAACCCGAGCAATATCGCCAGTGGCAAAATCCCCAACAGCCAGAAGCTCACGCGGGGATCCAGGTTATCCGCGAAGCTCATCGCCGCCCCGGTATTCTCGACATACTGCAGCCGGATTGTGTCATCCAGGTAGGACTGCACCGGCTGATCCCGCAAATGCGTCTTCGCGAGTTGCTTGGAGACTTTATCCCAGCTGATCAGACTCAGCGATAACAGACAGAACACGCCGATCCGCAGCGCTTTACCCTGCCACATATACTGCTTCATACGCAAAAAAACCCCTCGATCTCATCGAGGGGCCCCGTGGGTCCTACTGGATTCGAACCAGCGACCTCTTCCATGTCAAGGAAGCGCTCTAACCAACTGAGCTAAAGACCCTTACCAAACTTGTCCTGCAACCTTATCCCCTCGCCCTAAATTCTTACGAAAAACGCTGAATCCGGGTCGGCAAATCTCAATCAAAATCCTCTATTTACCAAAAACCACATCCCAAATCATTTCACTCACCCTCAGCCAGCTCACTCTCGTTCAAAACCCCTCACGCTCACTCTCCCTCAAAGCCTCTAATCCTTCTCCTATATCCCCCTCCGCTCCATTTCTTTCCTGATCAAACCCAGTTCCCTCCCCGTCTGCCCCGACACCGAACTATTCTCCTGCGCCCGCCGCATCAGGTACGGCACCACATCCCCGATGGGTCCAAAAGGTAGATATTTGCTCACCGCACACCCCGCCTTCGCCAGGTTGAACGTGATATTATCACTCATCCCATACAATTGCGAAAAATGAACATGCGGATGCCCCAGCGGCAAACCCTTCCGCTGCAGCAGGTTGACCGCATTCAAATTACTGTGCTCATTATGCGAAGCCACGATCAGCGCGATCCGATCCAGCCGGTCGATACTGAACTCCACCGCCGCATCATAATCCCGGTCCGTGGCTTCCTTATCCGGTTGGATCGGTGAAGCATATCCCAACGCCGCAGCCCGCTTCCGCTCTTTCTCCATATATGCGCCGCGCACCAGCTTAGCGCCCAGGATAAACCCGCGCTGCTCCGCCGCCTCATGCGAATCCTTCAGGAACGCCAGCCGGTCCGCACGATATAGTTGGATCGTATTGTATACTACCGTCCGGTTCCGGTTAAACTCATCCATCATCCGGATCGTCAGCACGTCAACCGGGTTCTGGATCCAGGTCTCCTCGGCATCGACCAGCACCCCCACCTTCCGGTCCGCCGCCTCCTTCGCAATCAGCCGCATCCGCTGCACTACCCGCTCCCATTCGGCCCGCTCCTCCTCCGTAAGGTCTTCCAGCACCCGTTCATACCGCTTCATCAAACTTCCTGAGCAGGTCTGCATCGCCGCATCCAACTTCTCCAGCAGCGAGAACCGCGCAATCCCGGTTACCTTGACGCTCATTAACGGAATATTCGGCTGCGTAGCCGCATAGTCGATTACCCGGTTGAATTCCCCCACCGCATGATCGAAGCCGCTTTCGCCATCGTTTCCACCTTCTACTCCATAATCCAGGATCACCTGTACATGATATTCTCCCAGTTTCTTCGCCACCGCCGCCGTCTCCTCCAATGTCTCGCCACCGACGAACTGCGCGAAAAGCGTCCTTCTGATTATCCCCGTCACCGGCAACCCAGACCGCACCAGCCAGGGCGTCAGCCGCGTCCCCAGCCAGACCAGCGGCGCATACCCCATGCTACGGAAAAGCATGGCAGCCCGTTTCAACCCCTTATCCGATTTGTATTCAAACGCGTTTTCCGTATTCTCGAAGGATACCATCCATTTCCGATTTGCCCGCAAAGCTAATAATTTCTTTATCTTAGCCGCATGAGAAAATACTACTGCGCATTGGCGGGATTATTCCTTCTTTTCTCCTGCGCGACTAAACCCCACTACGACACCATCATCCGGAACGGGATGATCTACGACGGAACCGGCAAGTCTCCATTCAAAGGGGATATCGCCATCAGTGGGGACACCATCGCTTCCGTCGGTGACCTCTCGGGCGCCGAATCCACCAACTACATCGACGCCAAAGGCATGGCCGTGAGCCCCGGCTTTATCGATATGCAAAGCCAGTCCATGGTTTCGCTGCTGCAGGACGGCCGGTCCATGGGCGCCATCCACCAGGGTGTTACGCTCGAAATATTCGGCGAAGGGGGCTCCGAAGGCCCCTACACCGATAGTATGAAGACCATGGAGCAGCGCAACGAAGGCGATATCAAATACGACGTAACCTGGACAACCCTCAAAGACTATCTCCAAACTTTGCAAAAGAAAGGCGTGTCGACAAACGTTGCTTCCTTCGTAGGCGCCGCAACCCTCCGGGAAAACGTCGTCAGCTTTGACAACCGCACCCCGGATTCCGCACAGCTGGATAAAATGAAGTCCCTGACCCGCCAGGCAATGAGAGATGGCGCCCTGGGTATCGGCTCTGCGCTCATTTACGCACCCGGAAGCTACGCCAAAACACCTGAGCTCATCGAGCTGTGCAAAGTCGCTGCCCCTTACGGCGGCTGCTATATCTCGCACGTCCGCAGCGAAGGCAATCAACTCCTGCAGGCAGCCGACGAGCTGATCCGCATTTCCCGCGACGCCCATATTCCGGCCATCTTCTATCACCTTAAAGCCGCCGGAAAACCCAACTGGTATAAAATGGACGCCCTGATCGCCAAAATTGACAGCGCCCGCAGGGCAGGCCTGGATATCTCGGCCTGCATGTATACCTACACTGCCGGGGCAACAGGCTTCGACGCCTCCATGCCCACCGATGTACAGGAGGGCGGCCTTGATAAATGGATCGAACGGCTCAAAAACCCGGCAATCCGTGCCAGGGTCATCAAGGAAATGAAAACTCCGACCGACAAATGGGAAAACCTCTACCTGGGCGCAGGAGCCGAAAACATTATCTGCACGGGCTTCAAACAGGACTCGCTAAAATACCTCACCGGCAAACGCCTCAGCGAAATCGCCAGGATGCGCCATACCACACCCGAAGAGACCATTATCGATCTGGTCATCCAGGATCACTCCCGAGTCGAGGTCATCTATTTCCTCATGAGTGAGGACAACGTCAGGAAAGAGATCCAACTGCCCTACATGACGTTCGGCTCCGATGAGGCCAGCATGGCCCCGGAAGGCATTTTCCTAAAAAGCAGTTGCCACCCGCGCGCCTACGGCAATTTTGCGAACCTGCTCGGGACCTATGTCCGCGACGAAAAACTCATTACACTCGAAGATGCGATCCACAAATTGAGCGGTATGCCGGCCGAACTCCTTCATTTGAAAAAAAGAGGCGAGCTGAAGACCGGCAACTATGCCGATATTGTCGTCTTCGACCCCGCCACCATTCGCGCGCACTCTACTTACGAAAAACCTCACCAGCTCGCGACCGGTGTCTCCGACGTTTTTGTCAACGGCACACAGGTTCTCAAAGGAGGCGCCCACACCGGTGCGAAACCCGGCCGCGTCGTATACGGCGCCGGCTACAAAGGAATCTAAAGATCCGTGCATGAAAATTGTCCACACCGACATTTACAAATTCAGTATCCCCATGCATCCGTTCACTATCGCAACGGGTACCATGGACTTTGCACAGAATACCCTGATCCGCGTTCACACCGACGCAGGCTACTACGGCGTCGGCGAATGCTCTGCCTTCCCCATGATCGTCGGCGAGACCCAGGCCACCTGTTTCGAAATGGCTAAAGACTTTGCGAATTGCTGGAAAGGTAAAGCAGCCCTGGACATCGAAGGCCGGATGCAGGAACTGCATGACCTGACCGCATTCAATGCTACGATCAAAAGCGCCTTCGACATGGCGCTCCACGACCTCGCCGCCAAAGCAGCCGGTCAGCCGCTATACCGTTACCTCGGCGGAAAGAAAAAACCACTCGAGACCGACCTTACCATCGGCATCGACACTCCGGAAAAAATGGCGCAGACCGCCGCGCAATTCAAAGCGGACGGCGTCCGCATCATCAAAATCAAACTCGGGAAGAACGGGCCGCAGGACGTCGAACGCGTTCGCCGCATCCGCGACGCCGTTGGGCCCGGAATTATCCTGCGCATCGACGCCAACCAGGGCTGGGACTTCGAGACCGCACGCCAGGCCCTTCAGGCCATGGGACCGCTCGACATCCAATTCTGCGAACAACCCATGCGATCCTGGAACGACGATCGCCTGCCGGAACTTCGCCGCCAATCCCCCGTGAAGATCATGGCGGACGAAAGCGTTTTCGATCACCACGACGCCGAAAGACTCCTCGCCGCCGACGCCTGCGACTACGTCAATATCAAATTCGCCAAGTCGGGCGGCATCCTCGAAGCAACCCGGATAAACACCGTCTGCGAACGCGCAAATATCCCCTGCATGATGGGCGGTATGCTGGAAAGCCGCGTAGCGCTCACGGCCTTTGCCCATTTCGCAATGGCGCACGATAATATCCGTTTCTATGACATGGATACCTGTCTGCTGGGCCATACCGCCGATCCCGTCACCGGCGGAGTGCAATATAATGGCTATTTCCTCGAAATACCCGACACGCCGGGCCTCGGCGCCGATGCCGACGACACATTCCTCCGCCAGTGCGAAACAATCCGCATCTGATCCCGGCCCGCACATTATCTTTGCACGCAAATGAAACCTAAAGCAAAGACGGCCAAAGAATCTGTAATTATCATGACCGAGCTGGTCCTCCCGAACGACACGAACGTGTTCGGCAACCTCATGGGCGGCCGTCTGATGTACTGGATGGATATCGCGGCGGCACTGTCCGCGGGCAAACATTGCAATGCACCGGTCGTCACCGCCTCTGTCGACAATATCTCTTTTGAGAACCCGATCAGGCTCGGCAATGTCGTGCATATCGAGGCAAAAGTCAGCCGCGCCTTCAATACATCCATCGAAGTTCACATGAAAGTCTGGGGCGAAGACCATACCCAGCAATATAAATACAAAAGCAACGAAGCCTACTATACCTTCGTCGCCCTCGACCCCAACCGCAAACCCCGCCCTGTCCCCGAACTGATCGCGGAAACGGAGGAAGAGAAACGTCTGTTCGATGGCGCCCTCCGCAGAAGACAACTGCGTCTCATCCTCGGCGGGAAAATGAAACCGGAAGACGCCGGCGAACTCCGCGCCTTCTTCGTGAAAGACTAACCGCCCCACCCCGACCGTTGCATGATCGGACGAAAACTTTTATTTTTTTTAACTCCCGCTTAGTTCTAAATTGTATTCATGCATGTTGAAAGGCCATCCACCCTTTGCCTCTGCCTGCTTTTGAACTTCAACCTGTTCGCTCAGACCACTTCAACCGTGACCACCGTCCTCGGCGACAGCCGCCTCTATAACGGCCGCGAATATATCCGAAACGGCACTCCAGCTAATGGCTTCCCCTACTTTCAGTGGGATAGTTTAAGACCCGGATCTCTGACCTACGACAGTATCACCTATGATATCCCACTTGAATATGACCTCGCCCAGGACCAGCTCGTCATCCGAAACTACGCCGATAACATCCTGATCAGCCTCGTCGCGGAAAAGACCGGCCATTTTTCCATCGGCCCCTTTCATTTCCGCTACTTCAGCCCGGGAACCAACCATTTGCTGGACCCGGGTTTTTATCAGGAGCTGTTTTCCGGCAGCCGGGTCACGCTCCTTGCCCGCCGGCACAAGAATCTGGTATTCCCATCAACAAACGACGAACAGCCGCAATATGTCCAGATCAATACTTATTTCCTTCTGCTGAACGCCGGCTCCTACAAAATCGGCAGCGAAAAGGAACTCCTCGATATCCTCAGCGACAGAAAAGACGAGCTGAAGAAATATGTCCGGAAGAATCACCTTTCCTTCAAACATCAACTGGAAGGATCACTAGCCCAAACAATCGCCTATTACCAGCAAATTAAAAACTGACGATGCGCCGCCGAGCTCTCCGATTGCTGTCCTGCTCTTTAACGCTGCTCTTTTTCCTCCAGGTCCGCGGACAGGTAGAGAAGCGGGTCACGGGCAATTTCGAAGGTTACAGCTTTGCCCGCCTGGCCGCCCGGCTTGAGTCCGAAACGGACTATCATTTTTATTACGACCCCGCGGACGTTGACAGCATGTCCATCGACATGACATTGAACAAAGCGACGATCCGCCAGATCCTCGATGAATTGTTTCAGAATACCGATCTCCACTATTCCATCGATTCGGCCAAACGCATCTTCATTACCCGCCACGTAACCATCGTAACCAGTCTGTCCCCCCGGTACGGTGGCGCCACTCCGTCGCCGCCGCCCGGCAATTCAAAACTTATTCTGGCCGACGACCAGCAGCAATCCGAGAAGAACCGGCTTAAACAGCTGCTGGCAGAGAACCGCGTCTATGACATCGGTATCCGAAGCGCCCGGCCCGGTCAGGGCAAAGCGACCATCGCCGGGTATATCAAGGACGATAAGGCAGGTGAACCCATCGTCGGTGCATCGGTATTCGCGGATACATCATCTATTGCGGTGGCCACCGATCAATTCGGCTATTATTCCCTGACCCTGTCCAAAGGCCGGCACCTGATCCGGTTTACCGACGCCGGTATGAAGGATACCCGGCGGCAGGTTGTTCTGTACTCCGACGGTCAGTTGAATATCGATATGCATGAGGCCGTCACCACCCTAAAGGCAGTAATCGTTTCAGCAGAGAAGACATCCAATACGAAAAGCGTACAGATGGGCGTCAACCGCCTGAACATCGGCACGATCCGCCAGGTTCCCGTTGTCTTCGGCGAGGCCGACGTCCTGAAAGTCTTGTTGACCCTGCCAGGCGTCACTTCCGTGGGCGAGGCCGCCAACGGCATTAATGTCCGCGGCGGCTCTACCGATCAGAACCTGATCCTCTTCGACGGCGCCACGATCTATAATCCGACCCACCTGTTCGGATTCTTCTCGTCCTTTAATCCCGATGTGGTGAAAGGCATCGAACTTTACAAAAGCGCCATCCCGGAGAAATATGGCGGCCGGATTTCCTCCGTTCTCGACGTATCGATGCCGGATGGCAACAACAAGAAATGGAGCGGGGTCGCGGGGATCGGCCCACTTACCAGCCAACTGGCCATTGAAGGACCCCTCCAAAAAGACAAGACCACCCTCGTCGCCGGTTTGCGCACCACCTACTCCGACTGGATACTGAATAGCCTCCCCGCCAGCAGCGCTTACAGCAATAGCACCGCGAATTTCTACGACGGTAACCTCCGCATCACCCACAAGTTCGACGGGAAGAATACCCTCTACCTCATGGGCTATTACAGCTCCGATCAATTCAATCTCGACAACGATACGACCTACAAGTACAGCAACGCGAGCGCCAACGTCAAATGGAAACACATCTTCAACAATCGACACAACGCCCTTTTCACGGCTGGGGTCGACCGCTATCTGTACAATATTTCCGATACCCGCGATTCCGTGAATGACTTCAAGCTCGGATTCCAGATCAATCAGACCTACTTTCGCGCCGAATTCACCTATGCGCCGGACAACAAGAACCAGATCAGCTACGGTCTAAGCTCGATTTATTACAAGCTGCATCCCGGCTCTTACGGTCCCTTGGGAAAAGAATCCCTCGCAGTCGATTCCGTCGTGCCCGCCGAACAGGGCCTGGAAAGCGCCATTTACCTCGGCGACCAATACGCCGTCAGCAGCCGGCTCACCGTCAGTGGCGGTCTCCGCTACTCCGTCTTCAATTATCTGGGCCCGCATGACGTCTACAATTATGCGGCCGGGCTACCCCGGGAACTGAGCACGATCACGAATACCAGCGTCTATACAAGCGGTAAGGTCATCAAGACCTGGTCAGCGCCGGAGATCCGGGCTTCCGCCCGCTTTACTTTATCCAATACCGCATCCCTCAAGGTGAGCTATAACACGCTCGAACAATATATTCATATGATCTCGAATACCGTATCCGTGTCGCCGACGGATATCTGGAAATTGAGCGATTCGCATATCCGACCCCAGCACGGCAAGCAGATCTCGCTCGGCTATTACCAGAATTTCGCGGCCAATACGGTCGAGACCTCCATCGAAGTTTACTACAAATGGATCGACGATTACCTCGATTATAAAAGCGGCGCCAGCCTGCTGCTCAATCCCCACCTCGAGACCGATGTACTCGAGACAAAAGGGAAAGCGTATGGGGCAGAATTCCTCCTGCGGAAGTTGACCGGCAAATTCAACGGATGGATCAGCTATACCTGGTCCCGCACTTTCCTTCGGCAGGATGATCCCCTGGCCGGCCAGCTGATCAATAACGGCAACTGGTATCCGGCCAGTTTCGACAAACCCAATAACTTCAATTTGATTGGCAACTATCGTTTCTCCCATCGCTATAGTTTTTCCACCAATATCGTTTACAGCACCGGAAGACCGATTACCCTCCCACTTGCCGTCTTCGACCTGGATGGATCACCAGGCCTCTACTATTCCGCAGCGCAACCAGTACCGGATACCGGATTATTTCAGAGCAGACCTCTCCTTTATCATTGACGGCAATCACACGGCTCAAGCAGAAAACCCATAACTTCTGGACCTTCGGCGTATATAACCTGACCGGCCGGAAGAATCCCTATTCCGTGTATTTTACCCAGGAAAGAACGGGACGATAAAAGGGCTACAGCTTTCCATCTTCGGCACCCAGATCCCATTCATAACCTATACCATCAAGTTCTAACCATGCGGTACCCTCGCCATTATATTCGCTTCCGTTTTATCCCCTCCCGGGCCATTCCCTTCCTGATCGCGCTCTTGACAACGGGATTAACGACCTGTCGCGAACCTTCGCCCCTCCGGCCATAACCAACCCCAACCGGTTTCTCGTCGTAGACGGCTTTATCAATACCGGCTCGAATACCGTCACCACGTTCAACCTCAACCGGACCCGCAACCTGGGCGACACCACCGTTACCGGCATCCCCGAATTGGATGCGCAGATCTCCATCGTCAGCTCCGGCGGCGCCACGTATCCCCTGACCGAGACCGTCGGAGCGGGCATCTATAGCAGCGCCCCGTTGCTCTGGACATTACCCAACAATACCACCTTTCCATCTCGACCACGACCGGCGAGACGTTTTCATCCGATCCCGTACCCTGTCTGACCACCCCGCCGATCGACAGCATTTTCTGGCGACAACCGGGCGACCTAACCGTCTTTGCCAGCACCCATGACCCCAGCGACGCCATACACTACTATCGTTACGATTACAACGAAACCTGGCAACACAACGCCCAACTCCAGACAGACTGGGGCGCTGCAAACGGAATGATTTATGCGGTGGACCCATCCACGCAAAAAGACAGCTGCTGGACCACCGATACCTCCACCAATATCCTCCTCGCCAGTTCCGCGGTGGAGACGAAAGACACCATCGTCGGCTTCCCCTTGCTCACCATCCCGAACAGCGATCCCCGCGTACATTCATCTACAGCATCCTCGTCCGGCAATATGCCCTAACCGAGGGCGCTTATAATTACTGGCAGCAGATCCAAAAGACGACACAGAACGTCGGAACCCTCTTCGATGTGCAGCCTACCCAGCTGACCGGGAATATCCATTGTATCTCCAATCCCGCCGAGCCCGTCATCGGCTTTCTCAGCGCGACCAGCGTTCAACAGCAGCGGATCTTCATTTTATACGAACAGGTTTCCGACTGGACAAAGAACCAGGCCGGCTTCGGCTGCGATACGGTCGAGATCTCCTACGACTTTTACAATCCGTTTACGTATAACTATCCGAACCCCAATTACACACCCTGGTATTTCATTACCAACGGTCCCCTGGTGCTCGCCTCCAAGGTCTGCCTCGATTGCACCCTTTCCGGCGGTACCAATGTCCGTCCGCCTTTCTGGCCACAATAAACTGACATGCTGCTGAAACGATACGATATGGCCCTTTTCCTGGTTCTGTTTATAGCAGGTCTGACAGCCTGCCGGGAGCCCTATGCCCCACCCGCCATCACCCAACCCAACCGCTACCTCGTCGTGGACGGGTTTATCAATACCGGCGCGAACACGGTCACCACCTTCAACCTCAACCGGACCCGCAACCTGGGTGACACGACCGTCATCGGAATTCCCGAACTCGGTGCACAGATGTCCCTCATCGGTACGAACGGAAACACCTATCCGCTGATCGACCCCGACAGGACCGGTTCATACAGCACCGCCCCGTTGACCCTCGATGTCACGCAACAATACCATATTACCGTCACCACCACCGCGGGAGAGCAATTCGTCTCCGACCCCGTCCCCTGTCTGGCTAACCCGCCGATCGACAGTATCTCCTGGCAACAGCCGCTCGACCTCAGCATCTATGCCAGCACGCATGACCCCACCGATAAAACTCACTATTACCGGTATGATTACAACGAGACCTGGGAGCACGATTCCCAACTCATGTCAGTCTATACGGTCGTAAATGGATATCTCGTTGCCACGGACTCCTCCAATCAGACATGGCGCTGCTGGACCACCGACACGTCCACCAATATCCTGCTGGCGACATCCGCCGCCAATACGACCGACACCATCGCCGGTTTCAGGCTCATGACCATTCCGAACAGCGATCCGAGAGTAGACATCGACTACAGTATCCTCGTCCGGCAATATGCGCTGACAGCAGACGCCTACAACTATTGGCAACTCATCCAGAAGACGACCCAGGACGTAGGCACCCTCTTCGACGTACAACCGACCCAACTGACGGGGAATATCCATTGCACGACCAATTCCGCCGAACCCGTAATCGGCTTTATCAGCGCGACGAATGTTCAGGCACAGCGAATTTATATTTTCGAATCTTCCCTCCATGACTGGAAGCACAACCAGCCGGGCTTCAACTGCGATACGATGACTATACCGACGACCTTTGCCAACCCCTTTGCCTATAACTATCCAAATCCAAATTGGGCGCCTTATTATTTTGAATCGGATTATGTATTGGTGTTGGTTTCCGCCGTCTGTCTGAATTGTACCCTGGTTGGCGGCACCAGCATTCGTCCTCCATTCATGCCAAATTAGCCAACGATGATCCTGCAAAGCTATATTCGCCCGATTCTCCGCCTGACGCCCCGCCGAACGCCCTTTCTGACGCCCCGCCAGATGTCCCTTCTGATCGCGCTCGCCGCCTGCCTTCCCGCAACGGCGCAGGAAGCAGGCGTGGACAGCCTTCAGGCGCGCTTCAGCCGCTATCAGATCCAAACGCCGCAGGAAAAACTTTTTGTGCACATCGACCGGTCTTTCTATCTGGCCGGTGAGACAATCTGGTTCAGCCTGTATGACCTGGATGCCCGCACCAACCGGCCCGATTCATTTTCAAACATCGCCTATATCGAAGTGCTGGACCCCGACGACAGCGCAGTTCTCCAGACAAAAGTCGGAATGAAAGGTGGCCGGGGCGATGGCTCTTTCAGCATTCCCCTCTCGGTCCCATCCGGAAAATTTGTTTTCCGGGCCTATACGAACTGGATGAAGAACTTCGGCCCCGACTTCTACTACATGCAACCCCTGACAATTCTCAATACCCTCAATGACTTCCCCGCCGATACTGCCCCATCTCCCCCGCCCGTCCAATCGTCCCCGCTTAGCCTATCGTCCTCTCCCGGCCCAATTTCCCTTCCCGCGGATACCGGCCGCGCCGGCATCCGTTTTTTCCCGGAAGGCGGCAACCTCGTCAACGGCCTTTCTTCCCTGATCGCAATCGAGACGGTCGACCGGCAGGGTAAAGGCGTAGCCTGCGACGGCGTCATCTTCGATCAGCGCCAGGACACCATTGCGCGGTTTCACAGCGGACCGGCGGGGATCGGCCGGTTCACCTTCACCCCCGCTGCCGGCAACTCTTATGTTGCAATCGCAAGTATCGATCATAGGGCCGTTACCCGGCCGCTGCCCGCCGGATATGACCGGGGATACGTCATGCACCTGGAAGACGATGGCGGTAAACGCATACACATTACTGTTAGTGTCGCAGGCGCGGTACAAAGCCCCGTCCTGTATTTCTTCGCCCACACCCGGGGCGGGATCTCAGCGGTACAGGTGAACAAGCTCATCGACGGCCGGACCGGCTTTTACCTGGATAAAGACAGCCTCGGCGACGGGGTTTCGCACCTCACGCTTTTCAACGGCGATCGGTTACCCGTCTGCGAAAGGCTCTATTTTAAACACCCAAAACAACATCTGCATATCGGCATTGCGAGCCTTGCTTCCGACTACTCCACCCGCAGCCCGGTTTCCATTGGATTGTCCGCCGCCGACGACGCCGGCAACCCCCTGCCGGCCAACCTGTCGATGTCGGTTTTCCGCCTGGATTCCTTTCAATCCGTTCCCGCCGCCAATTTCCCGGAATGGTTGCTGCTAACCTCCGACCTACCGGCCGCCCCCTCCTGGCTGCCCGCTACCGCTTCCGACACCACATTGGATGACCTGATGCTAACAAAAGGCTGGTCGCGTTTCCGCTGGGAAGACATCCTGAATGACCGGAAACCGGCTTTCGAATTTCTGCCCGAGATCAACGGTCCTGTTATCCTCGCAAAAGTCATCGACCGAAGGACAGGTCAGGCGCCCGCTCCGCTGATCGCCTACCTCTCCGCGCCCGGCGAGCATTTCAAGCTTGCCGCTGCGTTCAGCCAGCCGAATGGCAACATTTATTTTCATCTCGACAACCTATATGGCAGCAGAACACTGATCGCGGTCACCAATCCTCAACGCGACGGCAATTGCCGGATTGACCTCATAAACCCCTGGTCAGATCGATTCGCCCCCTTGCCGCTGCCGCCTGTGCAATATGCTGCCGCCTGGTCGGACCAACTGCTCCGGCGGACGATTGACGCGCAGGTCGAGAACGCCTACCTGAGCGCCAGCAAACATCGATACGCAGGCGTCTCGACAGATACCGTCCCCTTTTATGGGACCGCCGATCTGAACTACAATCTGGATGATTTCGTTCGGTTCGTCACCATGGATGAAGTGATCCGGGAATTTGTGGACAATGTCAAAATCCGCCTCAAATCGGGGCACTCCTATTTCCGCGTAAAGAACGCCTTGTTCAATCTGTTCTTTGATGATGATCCCTTGCTGCTGATTGACGGCATCCCGGTATTCTACGCAGACAAATTAATCGCGACAGACCCCGCAAAAATTGAAAAGATCGAAGTGGTCTCCCATCGTTACGTGCTCGGCCCCTCCATCACCGATGGGGTGGTGAGCTTCCGGTCTTATGATGGGGAATTTGCCGGATACGAGCTCGATCCGAACGCCGTTGCAATCCAATATAATGGCCTGGACCGCCATCGGGAGTTCTACACTCCCGTTTATGACGGCGGCGATAAGGGGATGCCAAGCATTCCCGACTTCCGAAATGAATTACTTTGGGCTCCCAATATCCGAATCGGCGCGACGGGCAAAGCAACACTTCCGCTATATACCTCCGACGAGAATGGGAAATTTGCGCTCGTTGTCCAGGGGATCACCAAAGACGGTCTGGCCGGCTATTCAATGGTAACTTTTTCCGTGGGCCAATGATGCGCGCCGAGCATCATAAACTTTTTGCTCTGTTCGATCGAATCCATCACCTGCTCCATGATCTTCTCCGCGGGTGCATCATAATCGATCTCCATCGGCTCCTTGAATGTCACGCTCAGCTGCACTCCCCGCTTTTTGAATTTTAACCCCTTCTTATTAAAGGCACGCCAGAATCCGCCAATCACCACCGGAACGACGATCGGCCGGTTTTGCTTGATGATAAGCGCCGTACCTTTTCGGCCCGGAGCAAATGCTTTAGTCGTCCCCTGTGGAAAGGTGATCACCCAACTACGCTCCAACGCCCGCGTGATCTTTCGCGTATCGGAAGGATCGAGGCCCTTTCTGACTTCCTTGCTCTCCTGATTCCAGGTCCGTCGGACCGTCAGCGCTCCCGCCATCGTGAAAAGCCGGCTGACCCATGTTGCCCGCATCGTTTCTTCTGCGGCTACATAGTACACATTAGTGAACGGATTCAACAGATAATAAGGCAGTCCCAGCCGGTCCCGCTTCCCCCATTTTACGGCACAGAAGATATGTAGAAAGGTAATGACATCCGCGAAATACGTCTGGTGATTGCTGACGAAAAGAACATTCCCTTTCGGCAACCGCCGCAAATGTTCCGTACCTGTAATCCTGAGCCGGTTGACGATCGTCAGGCCGGGATAGGACACCAACCCTACGATCGCATACACCAACTTCCGGATGAAACGAAAATCTTTGAGACGTTGGCTGAAGCTCATGTGAATGTCGGAGCGGAGTAGCTCCTCTTATCGAATGTACGATATAATTTCTGCACTTCCCCGAAAGTCCCGGCCCATCTCATTACCTTTGACGCCTATGCAGCTTAATACCGTCATCTTCGACATGGATGGTCTTCTTATCGATTCCGAACCCACTGGCAGCTGGCCGGTATGGAAACGTTGCGACAGTTCAATGTAACGCTTTCTCCGATCCAATATCATCACACCACCGGGCTCCGCACACCTGAATGGCTCGACTATTGGTTTGGAGTGTTTGGCATCGATAAATCGCTCATCCCTGACGCCGCAGCTGCACTGCACGCCAATGTATTCGAAAAGATCCGCGCCGAGGCTAACGCGATGCCCGGAGTCCGGCACGCACTCGACTTCTTCCAGGTCACGACAATTCCGGATCGGTCTCGCCACCTCTTCTCCGCTTACTCTGGCAAAAATCGTCACCGACAAGCTGCTATATCGGCGATTATTTCGACGCCGTCACCTCCGCGGGCGAGCTCCCTTCGGCAAGCCCCATCCACAAGTATACATGGATTGCGCTGCCGCGTTATCAGCAGACCCGCTCGAATGCTTCGCATTTGAAGATTCATTCAACGGCCTGATCGCCGCCAAAGCCGCACGAATGAAATGCGTCGTCATTCCCGTTGCCGACCAATACACCCTCCCCAAATGGGGCGCCGCCGACCTCAAACTCGCCTCACTGCTAGCGATTTCACACCGAACATCTCAACCAACTGCAATAAAAAAGGCCCCCAACGTCGTGGGGCCTTGTATGGTCTGATCGATCGAATTTACTTCTTTTCCTCCGCATCGGGAGTGGTAGACGCACCGGGAGCACCACCTTGGGCAGCGCTCCTTGATGCTGATCCTTCTCTTCCTGCTTCAGCTTTTCCTTGATCGACGCCAACGCCCCAAGATCACCCAGAGTCGGTTTTTCAACCTTCTGCTGGATAGTCTTCACCAGCCTTCCGCGTCTTGTCAGCATCAGCCCTTTGCTCCTTACGCATCGCTTCTCTCTCTTCCGTCTTCACCTGTTCCCAGATGCGCGTATGAGAAAGCACGATGCGCTTTTCATTGCGATCGAATTCGATCACCATGAACTGAGCCGTCTCATCAGCCACGATCTGCTTGCCGTCCTCCTTGTTAAGGTGACGGTTAGGCGCAAAACCTTCCAGCCCATAAGGCAGTTGCACGATAGCGCCTTTATCATCCCTGCGGATACCAGTCCTTCATGAATGGACCCAACGGCAAACGTTTCCTCCAGCGCATTCCAGGGATCTTCTTCCAGTTGCTTATGTCCAAGTTGGAGTTTGCGGTTGTCCTTATCGATACCCAGGATCATCACATCGATATGCTGTCCGACCTTCGTATACTCGGATGGGTGATTGAAACGTTTCAGCCAGCTCAGATCGCTGATATGGATCATCCCGCCGATGCCGGGGGCAAGTTCCACAAATACACCATATGGCGTGATATTCTTCACCAGGCCATTGTGACGGCTGCCCTGCGGGAATTTGGTTTCAATCGTGTTCCACGGATCTTCGCTCAGTTGCTTGATCGAAAGGCTCATCTTCCGCGCATCCTTATCCAGCGTAACAATTTCGTGCTTGTGCTCGTCACCCAGCTTGAAGAATTCCTTCGCATTGATCGGCGTATTCGCCCAGGTGATTTCACTGACGTGCACCAGGCCTTCTACGCCCGGCATGATTTCCAGGAATGCGCCATAGTCTTCAATATTGACCACTTTGCCTTTGACGATCTCGCCTTCCTTGATAGTTTCGGCAACACATCCCATGGATGCGGAGTAAGTTGTTTCAGACCAAGGCTGATACGCTTCTTGCCATCGTCGAAATCCAGTACCACCACCTGCAGCTTCTGATCCAGTTTCAGCACTTCGCTCGGATGACTGATACGTCCCCAGCTGATATCGGTGATATACAACAGGCCATCCAGTCCACCGAGGTCCATAAAGGCGCCAAAATCGGTGATATTCTTGATCGTACCTTCCAGTACCTGTCCTTTCTCAAGCTTGCTGATGATCTCGGCACGTTGTGCTTCGATATCGCTTTCGATAAGTGCCTTGTGGGATACGACCGCATTCTTGATGGCTTCGTTGATCTTCACCACCTTGAATTCCATCGTCTTGCCGACGAACTGGTCGTAATCCGTAACAGGCTTCACATCGATCTGCGATCCGGGCAGGAAAGTTTCCATTCCGAATACATCGACGATCAGGCCACCTTTCGTTTTGCTGGTAACCGTACCCGTAACCACTTCGCCGGTCTTGTGAACTTCCACGATCTTTTCCCAGGCACGCGTGATGCGGGCCTGTTTGCGGCTCAGATGCAGATGACCTTCCCGGTCTTCCTTTTCCATCACCATCACTTCCACTTCATCGCCCGTCTTCAGATTCGGCAGATCGCGGAATTCATTGAGAGATACCAGGCCATCACTTTTAAACCCGATATTAACGACCACATCGGTCTTGGTCACACCTACCACCAGACCCTTGACCAGCTCTCCATCGGTGATTGCCACGAAAGTGTTTTCATACACTTTGTCGTACTTGTCTTTTTCATCCTTGGTGTAAGCGGCTACATTCCGTTTGTCAATGCTCCAGTCAAAATCATCATGCGCAGTCTGCACATGCACAGGTGCTTTTGTTGTCGCTGTAGACTCCGCCGCGGCAGCTCGCAACCGGTGTCTCCTGTGCTTCAGCGTTTGAGTTAACAATATTGTTTTCGGACATAAATAATAAACCCCGAGGTTTTTAATTCGGGGTAGCAAAGTTACAAAAAAATTCACGGAAAACGGCACATTCTGAAAGTCATCGCCTCGCCAGAAGTCATGCGCTCCAACTCACCCCATCCCGACCTACGAGCTCACTCCTCCGGAGTCCCATCCGGCCCGATCACCCCCTCCCACGCATTGGCCAGCTTCTTCTGCAACGTCCAATGATGCCCGAACGGATCCTCAAAAGACCCCTGCCGATACCCGTATTCATAATCCTTCATCGGGCTGATCAGCCGTGCCCCGGCAGCTAAAGCATTGTCCATCAATGGGTCAGGATCGTCCAAAAACACCCCCATTTCCACCGTCGTCCCTCCGACCGTCTGCGGCGCCCTCTTCTTTCAGCGCCCCGGGCATCTCCTGATGCAAATGAAAGGTGATCCCCTCAAAAGCCAGCTCGGCCACATGTACCTTCCATCCTCATTTTTGACAATCAGCACCTCCTCCACCCCAAAAGCCTTTTTATAGAACTCCACCGCAGGGGCCACAACTTTCAACGACAAACATGGGCGCAAACGCCGTTCCGAATTTTCCCATATGAATAAAATTTATTGTTTCGACGCATCTTGCACCACGCTATCCGCCACGATCCACCCACTGGTCCAGGCATGCTGAAAATTAAAGCCACCCGTGATCCCATCCACATCCAGGATCTCGCCCGCAAAATAAAGTCCGGCTGCCTTCCGGCTTTGACAACTCACCGGGTCCACCTCCGCCAACCTAACCCCGCCCGCCGTCACAAATTCTTCCTTAAAGGTAGTCTTTCCGGCCACAGCATACGCTGCCCGCACATAAAAAGCTCGACCAGCCTGTTCTGATCCTTTGCCGGCAGATCGGCCCACCGAAGACCCTCCGGCGATCCCCGCCGCGGCGCCAGCCAATACTCCCAAAACCGCTGCGGCAAACCAAAGGGATTCCCGCTCCCCACCACCGTGCCGCCCACTCATAACGCAACTGCTGCAACTGCTCCCGCACCTGCTGTTCGGACATCCCGGCAGCCAGTTCACCCGGATACCAAATCGATACCCCCCCGCCGCCAGCTCCCGCGCACCCCAGGCAGAAAGCCGTAGGACCACCGGCCCGCTCAATCCCCAATGCGTAACCAGCAACGGCCCCCTTTCCACCAGATTCGGCTGCCCACTATCTTCACCTGACGCCGAGCACCGCAACCCCCATCAGCCGGGTAATCGGATCGCCCGGCATATTGAACGTAAACAGCGACGGCACCGGCTCCTCGATCGAATGCCCCAACCGTCGGATCCAGTCGAACATCCCGGACTTGGGATACCCCCCGCACGCGACACACACATAATCCGCATGCAACGTCCGCCCATCCGCCAAACGCACCAGGTAACTTCCACTGTCTGCCGAAGCCCCCGCCGGGGCGGACCTCATCACCCCCGCCGGGGCGGACCCCGTCACCTCCTTCACTTCCGCATGAATCCTTATCTCCACCCCATAGCGGTTCACCTCCCGCATGCAGACAATCGATGACGTCTGAGACGAATCCGTAACCGGGAACATCCGCCCGTCCGCCTCCGTCTTCAGGTCTACTCCCCGTTCCGCAAACCACTCATCGTATCAGTCATCAACCACCGGATAAAAAGCCCTCCGCACAAAATGCCCGCCCCGCGGATACTGCTTGGCCATTTCCGTAATATCAAAACATGCATGGGTAACATTACAACGTCCTCCGCCGCTGACCTTGACCTTGCTCAGCAACTTGCCGGTCTTCTCCAGCACGGTGACCCGCGAGACCCGGACACAGCCGCGCCGCATTGACCGCACAGAAAGATACCCGCGGCCCCGCCGCCAATTACAATAAGATGTTTGGAAAGATCGCACATACCGTGCTTATGAATACATAACAGGTTCCCCCGTCATCAAATGCGGATTCGCCCGCTCCGCCGCCTCGATAATGCTATAGTCCGACAGGATATCGGCCTTGTTTTTACGCACGGCGACATCATGCTCGAAATGTACGGACGGCTGGTGATCCGTCGTCCGGACCGTCCAGCCATCCCGCTCCGTATAAATCTCTTTTTTCCCCAGGTTGATCATCGGCTCAATCGCCAGCACAAGACCCTCCTTCAGCTTTGCCCCCGTCCCGCGCCGGCCATAATTTGGCACCTGCGGATCTTCATGCAGATGCCGCCCCAACCCATGCCCTACCAGTTCCCGCACCACGCCATAGCCATATTTCTTTTCGGTATGTTCCTGGATCGCATAGGAAATATCCCCGACCCGGCCGCCGGCCACCGCCTTCTCAATCCCCTTATAGAGCGATTCCTTCGTCACACGGATCAGCTGCATGATCTCCGGTCCCGGATCCCCGATCGCAAACGTATAGGCGTGATCGCCATGATAGCCTTTGCTGAATCACCCCGATGTCGATGGAAATGATATCTCCTGCCTGCAACGG
This sequence comes from uncultured Chitinophagaceae bacterium, assembly GCA_963846405.1. Taxonomy (GTDB): domain Bacteria; phylum Bacteroidota; class Bacteroidia; order Chitinophagales; family Chitinophagaceae; genus Puia. The sequence goes on from CAWJVU010000008.1 coordinate 192,121, forward strand.
CTCGGTCATTGGGAAAACCATGCACCACGACGTCATTAACGGAAATACAGGAAGCAAATGGATAACCGCGATAATTGAGAAAGGACGGTATCGCTCCGTTGTCCCGGATAAATTCACCGATCAGCTTGTCCAGCTGTCCAGTGTCGTCACTCCCGGCTTCAACACTTTAGCCGCCTCCGCCAGCGTCTTGCTGACCAGCCGGGCGCTTTCCCGCATCAACTCGATTTCCGCCGGTGTCTTATAATGGATCATACGAACGCATTCTATATCACGGCACTGGATACAGAAGACTGACGCCCCTGGATCCGACCGCTCTTCATCAACCCGTCATACTGCCGCATGAGCAGCTGGGTCTCGATCTGTTGCAGTGTATCCAGGATAACCCCTACCATGATCAGCAGCGAAGTACCACCGAAGAAGGAGGCAAAACCCTGGCTAACGCCCAGCCGCTGAGCAAATCCAGGCAGGATCCCAACAATCGCCAGCAGAAAAGCCCCCGGTAGCGTGATCTTATCCATGACCGAACCAATATAATCTGCTGTCGGCTGGCCCGGCTTTACGCCCGGGATAAATCCGTTATTTCGTTTCAGATCTTCTGCGATCTGCTTGGGATTAAAGATAAGCGCCGTATAAAGAAAGGTAAAACCGATGACGATCGTACCATAAATAAGCATATGAATCCAATCTCTTGGATCGGAGAAAAGCCGGGCAATGCCCTTGGTCGTTTCAAAGCTGGAGAAAATTGTGGGCAGGAACATGATCGCCTGCGCAAAGATGATCGGCATTACACCCGCACTGTTTACCTTCAACGGCAGGAACTGACGCGCGCCGCCGAACTGTCGGTTGCCCACGATTTGTTTCGCATAATTCACGGGCACTTTCCGAACCCCGACAGTCAGGATAATAAGACCCATGATGACAGCCACCATGATCGCATTCTCCAGTACGAAAATCAGGATTCCGCCGCTGCCGATCGCCAGCTTCGAATTCCATTCGTTCCACCAGGACCGCGGCAGCCGCGCCAGGATCCCGATCATGATGATCAGCGAGGTCCCGTTACCCAGACCCTTATCCGTGATCTTCTCACCCAGCCACATGACAAACAGGGTTCCCGCCGTCAGCACGATCGGCGTCGTCAGCCAGAAATACGCGCTGAACGATGCCAGGATTGCACCGTGCCCCAGGCTTTTCAGATACGTGACATAGGCATATGCCTGCACAAAAGTGACGATAACCGTCAAATAACGCGTCCACTGATTGATCTTCTTCTGACCGCTCGCGCCTTCCTTCTGAACCTTCTGCATTTGCGGGATCAGGATCGTCATCAGCTGCATGAAAATGGATGCGGAGATATAAGGCATGATCCCCAGCGCAAGAATGGACGCCTGGGAGAACGCTCCCCCAGAGAAGGCATCGATCAGCCCCAACGCACCGCTCTTGGCGCCGCTGAGCGCCGAAAGCTTGTTCGGGTCGATCCCCGGCAACACCACAAAAGTGCCCAGCCGGTAGACAAAAATCAACGAAAGCGTTACGATGATCTTGCTTTTCAAATCATCGATGCTCCATATATTTCTAAGTGTTTGAAAGAATTTCTTCACGGGAACACATCGTTTTAATAAGACAAAGACGCATCAACCCGATGCGTCCGTGCAAGTTACAACAAATTACTTTAGAATTTCTATCGTCGCCCCCAACCCCTCGATCGCTGTCTTCGCCTTCCCGCTCACCGCATTGACCTTAAATGGGATCTTTGACTTCAGTTCCCCCGTACCCAATACCTTCACCAGATCGGTCTGACCAATCAATCCGTTGATATACAGATTTTCGGGCGTAAATTCCGTCATGCTGTATTTCTCGACCAGTTGATCGATCTGTCCCAGGTTGAAGACCTTGTATTCGACGCGATGGATGTTGTTGAATCCGCGCTTGGGGAGACGACGCTGAATCGGCATCTGACCGCCTTCATGGGCCATCTTACGCTGATAGCCCGCCCGGCTTTGACCGCCCTTGTTACCTTTGGTGGAAGTGCCGCCCTTTCCGGAGGCTTCCCCGCGGCCGAGTCGTTTTTCTTTATGCGTTGCGCCTTTTGCAGGCCGGATCGTGTGTAATTGCATTTTGTTTGATTTTTACTTTCGGGGTATCTCCCCTCGCTTATCGAATTATTTAACTTCCTCCACTTTCACCAGGTGCTCTACGGCCCGGACCATACCCAGGATCTGCGGGGTGGCCTCCACCTCTTTTGAATAGTGCAGCTTTTTCAGCCCCAATGCCTTTAACGTCTTCTTCTGACGCTCAGACCGGTCGATGCCACTCTGAATTTGTGTGATCTTGATCTTTGCCATAACAGGTCTTGTTATCTGATTAACCGTTGAAAACTTTCTTTAATGAAATATGACGCGTCCTGCTGACAGCGATCGGCTCGCGCAGCATCGCCAGCGCCTTGAAGGTCGCCTTCACCACGTTGTGCGGATTGGCAGACCCCAGGGACTTTGCCAGCACGTCCGTCACACCCGCGCTCTCCAGTACCGCTCGCATCGAGCCCCCGGCAATCACTCCCGTACCATGGGCGGCCGGTTTGATCAGGACCTTAGCGGCGCCTTCTTTGGCCAACTGATCATGCGGGATCGTGCCATGATGGACCGGAACTTTGATCAGATTCTTTTTGGCATCCTCGATCCCCTTGGTGATTGCTTCCTGTACCTCTTTGGCCTTCCCGAGTCCGTGACCAACCACACCATTCTCATTACCGATTACTACCAGGGCAGAGAAGCTGAATGCCCGGCCACCCTTGGTCGTTTTGACCACTCGATTGATCGCAACAACCTTTTCCTTCAATTCCAGGTCTCCGGCTTTAACTCTGTTTAAAATTACTTGTGCCATCTTAATTTTTTGATTTAAAATTTCAAGCCGCCTTCCCGGGCGCCATCTGCTACCGCCTTCACACGGCCGTGATATAAATAACCGGATCGATCGAATACAACATCCAGCAGCCCCAGATCGCTGGCCTTCCGCGCAATCGCTGCGCCCACCAACTTGCTCTTCTCAACCTTCGTCCCTTTCTGCGCTGCAATATCCTTATCCCGCGAAGATGCCGAAGCCAGCGTTTTACCGGAGCTGTCATCGATCAGCTGCACATAGATTTCGGTATTGCTCCGGAAAACCGAGAGCCTGGGCCGTGCAGTCGTTCCGCTGATCTTCCTGCGGACCCTGAACTTGATCTTTTCTCTTCTGAGTTCTTTCGTAACCATATCATTCAATTTTGTCACCTTGATTCCAACCAAGGCGCCATTCTAAATTTATTTACCAGCCGCTTTACCAGCCTTCTTCCGCACAACCTCGCCCACATACCGAACCCCTTTGCCCTTATACGGCTCCGGCTTCCGCAGGCTCCGGATCTTGGCCGCCACCTGGCCGATCAATTGTTTGTCAACCCCTTCCAGCGTGATCTTCGGGTTCTCTCCTTTCTCCTGCGCAGTCGCCAGCTTCAATTCCTTCGGCACTTCGAAAACAATGTTGTGCGAATATCCCAGCGCCAGATCCAGGATATTCCCCTGGTTGGAAGCCTTGAAACCCACCCCGATCAGTTCGAGCTGCTTTTTATATCCTTCCGTAACCCCCTTAACCATATTTGACACCAGCGACCGGTAGAGCCCGTGCAACGCACGATGCCGGATCTGGTCGGTGGGACGCGTGAAATACACATGATCGTCTTTTACTTCTACCGTGATGTCCCGGTCGATCCCCTGCTTCAGTTCCCCTTTAGGACCTTTTACAGTCAATTGGTTATGTTGTCCGACCGTTACCGTTACCCCTTTGGGCAGAGTCACCGGCTGTTTACCTATACGAGACATAATTCACTAATTTTTTAAAATTTAATATACGTAACACAGCACTTCGCCGCCGACATTCTGCACCTTCGCCTCTTTGTCGGTCATCACCCCTTTTGAAGTAGACAGGATCGCCACCCCAAGACCATTCTTCACCCGCATGAACTCGGAAGGACTGGCATACTGACGCAGACCGGGACGGCTGATCCGCTCCAGCGACTTGATCGCGGGCTCCTTCGTGGCCGGGTCATACTTCAGCGCGATCTTGATCACGCCTTGCTTATTGTCATCCTCAAACTTGTACTTCAGGATATACCCCTTGTCGTACAGGATCTCCGTCATCCGCTTCTTCAGATTGGAAGCAGGGATCTCCACGATCCGGTGGTTGGCCATCTGTGCATTCCGGATTCTTGTCAGAAAATCTGCTATAGGATCAGTAACCATTGTTTATCTAGTTTGTGCGGGTACCCCCCGCCGTTTTATCAATTTAATTTACCAGCTCGCCTTCCGGACACCCGGGATCTTGCCCTGCAGCGCCATATCCCGGAAGATCACCCTGGAGATGCCGAAATATCGGATATATCCCCTGGGCCGTCCCGTCAACTGGCAACGATTGTGCAGCCGAACCGGCGATGCGTTTCTGGGCAATAGGTCCAGCGCCTTGTAATCACCGGCGGCTTTCAAAGCGGCACGCTTTTCGGCATATTTCGCCGATAACGCTTCCCTTTTCCTTTGTCTCGCCTTTACAGACTCTTTAGCCATGTTTTATCTTATTTAAGTTTTAATCTTTTTTAGCGCCGCGGAAAGGCATCCCCAGTTCCTTCAGCAGCTCGAAAGCCTCTTCGTTGGTCCCGGCTGTCGTCACGAACGTAATGTCCATGCCAGTGATCTTATTCACCTTGTCGATATCGATCTCGGGGAAAATGATCTGCTCGGTGATCCCCAGCGTGTAGTTACCCCGGCCATCGAATGACTTCTCGTTGATCCCCTTGAAATCCCGTACCCGTGGCAACGCGGTAGACACCAGCCGGTCCAGGAACTCGAACATTTTCTCGCCACGCAGCGTTACCCGCGCACCGATCGGCATATTCTTCCGCAGCTTGAAGTTGGAGATATCCTTCTTCGACTGTGTCGTGACCGCCTTCTGACCGGTGATCTGCGCCAAGCTCATCCACCGCCACATCCACCAGCTTCTTATCGGTGACGGCGCCATTGACGCCGCGGTTGATACAAATTTTCTCCAGTTTGGGCGCCTGCATCACGGTGCTATAGCCAAACTTCTTCATGAGGGCAGGTACAACTTCCTTTTTGTACTTTTCTGCCAAACGCGGAGTGTATTTTACAGTGCTCATTTGATAACCTCCCCTGATTTTTTAGCGATCCGAACTAATTTCCCGTCCTCCCGTGAGCGCGATACCTTCGAAGCGCCGCCGCTCTTGGCATCCCACAACAGCACATTGGAGATATGGATCGGAGCTTCCTTCTTCACGATCCCACCCTTGGTGTTCTGAGCGGAAGGCTTGGTGTGCCTGGTCACGATGTTTACCCCTTCAACGAGTACTTTCGCCGCGTCAGGATATACTTCCAGGACCTTCCGGGCCTTTTTGGGGTCCTTGTCGTCTCCGGTGATCACGACCACGTTGTCACCTTTTTTGATATTAAACTTGGGTTTAAATCTGTTGCTCATTGTTTTATATTTTCTCCCCGCGTCAGGCGGAGTTGATCCTCCAATTACAATACTTCAGGCGCAAGTGAAATAATCTTCATATAGCCTTTGTCCCGCAGTTCCCGGGCCACCGGCCCAAAAATTCTTGTCCCCCTCGGCTCATCCGACGCACTCAGCAATACCACGGCATTATCGTCAAATCTGATATAGCTGCCATCCTTCCGCCGTAATTTTTTCTTGGTCCGAACGATCACCGCCTTGGCAACGGTCCCCTTCTTGATCCCACCGGATGGTAACGCGTCCTTTACAGTAACGACGATCTTATCCCCTATCCCCGCATAATCCTGCCCGCTGTTCCCCAAGACACGGATAACCAACACTTCCTTGGCGCCGCTGTTATCAGCCACATTTAGCCTGCTTTCTTGCTGAATCATTTTAGTATTCTTTAATAATTCTCAATCAAATAAATTACTTGGCCTTCTCGACCACCTCAACCAAACGCCAGCGCTTGGTCTTGCTCAACGGACGGCTCTCCATGATCCTCACCACATCCCCTACCCCGCACTCATTTTTCTCATCGTGAGCATGGAAGCTGGTCGTCTTTTTCACGAACTTCCCGTAGATCGGGTGCTTCACCTTCCTTTCGACAGTGACGGTGATGGTCTTATCCATCTTGTTGCCTTTACCACCCCAATCCTTGTCTTGCGCAAATTTCTTTCAACCATTTTATTAGCTTTTTGCATGATTAACTTGGTTCAGCTTCGTCTTCAACCGCGCGATATCCTTCCGCAGCGAACGAATGCTCATCGGATTCTCCAGTGGCGAAATCGCATGCGCGAACTCGAGCTTCTTCAGCCTCAGTTCATCTTCCTGGATCCGGGCTTTCAGATCCGACTTCATTCAGATCCCTCAGGCTGTTGACAAAATCGATTTTCTTTGACATCGTATACCTTTTTTTCGTTCTAATTATTTTTTCACAGCCACTTCCGCAGGGACGTCCCTTCTGACAATAAACTTCGTCTTCACCGGTAACTTCTGCGCCGCCAGTTCCAACGCCTCTTTCGCCACCGCCAGCGGTACTCCGTCGGCCTCAAAAAGAATCCTACCCGGCTCAATTACCGCCGCCCAATACTCCGGATTACCTTTACCTTTACCCATACGCACTTCCAACGGCTTCTTGGTGATCGGCTTGTCAGGGAAAACACGGATCCATACATTCCCTCCCGCTTCATCCCCCGGGTCAACGCCTGACGGGCGGCTTCCAGCTGACGATTGGTAAGCCAGATCGCCTCCAGGGTCTTCAAAGCATACGAACCAAACGCAATCGTGGTTCCCCTCTTCGCTACCTCACGGATCCGGCCTTTCTGCGCTTTCCTATGCTTGCTTCTTTTGGGTTGTAACATCTTACAATTATTTTCTGGTTATCTCTTTACTTTTGTTCATTCAGTCGCTCCTGAATTCATTCATGCGCTTCTACCTCCGGCCTCCGCCAGTTCCCCCGGGCCTCCGGTCGCCGCCAGCACCTGCTCCTCCGGGCCTGCGATCTCCGCCACCCGGCCTGCGATCTGCACCGCCACCGCCGCTGCTCCGGCGATCACCGCCGCCGCTACGACCACGGTCTCCTCCCCGGTCCCCACCGCCACGACGATCGTCCCGATGATCGCGATGATCCCGATGGCCATGGTCTCCCTCTCTCCGGTCCCTTCTGTCGCTGACATCGCTCTTGCCGCCGACGAAGTTGGGGTTGAGGTCCCGCTTGGTCAACACTTCACCCTTACAGATCCATACCTTGATCCCGATCTTCCCATATACCGTCAGCGCATAGACATTCGCATAGTCGATATCCATCCGCAGCGTATGCAGCGGCGTCCGGCCTTGCTTGATCTCTTCCGTACGGGCGATTTCTGCGCCGCCCAGCCGGCCGGAAACCTTGATCTTGATCCCCTCGGCACCCATCCGCAGCGCCGAAGCGATGGCCATCTTGATCGCCCGCTTGTAATTGATACGGTTCTCGATCTGGCGGGCGATCGTATCACCTACGATATTGGCATCGAGCTCCGGCCGGCGGATCTCCAGGATATTGATCTGTACGTCATCTTTCCCTGTCAGTTTCTTCAACTCTTCCTTGATCCGGTCCACTTCACCACCGCCTTTACCGATGATGATCCCCGGTTTGGAAGTATGGATCGTCACGATCAGCTTGTTCAGCGTCCGCTCGATAACGATCTTGGCAATCCCTCCTTTATTGATACGGGCGTTCAGGTAGGTCCTGATCTTGTTGTCTTCGATCAACTTGCTAGCATAATCTTTTTTGCTGCCATACCAGTTGGATTCCCAACCGCGAATGATCCCTAACCTGGCCCCAATAGGATTCGTTTTCTGACCCATATTATTATTAAATAAGTTTTATCAATTAGTTTCTTGCTCCGTGACGACCAGCGTCGTATCAACAATAATGGTAACGTGATTGCTCCGCTTCCGAACCCGGTAACCTCTGCCCTGCGGCGCAGGACGCATCCGCTTCAACGTCCTTCCGCCATCCACAAACACCGTCTTTACCACCAGACCCGCATCGGCTGCACTCTGTCCTTCATTCTTCTGCTCCCAGTTCTTTACCGCCGACCACAGCAGCTTCTACAGCGGCGTGGAAGAATGCTGCGGATGATGCTCCAGTAAGGCCAGGCCTTCTCGACCTGCATGCCGCGGATCTCATCAGCCAGAAGACGCATCTTGCGCGGTGACGTGGGATAATTTCTCAATTTAGCTACTGCTTCCATTTATATCGTTTTTTGCTTCAACAGAGCTATCTTTTTACTTGAATGTCCTTTGAAGTTGCGGGTAGGCGCAAATTCACCCAGCTTGTGTCCGACCATAAACTCCGTTACATACACCGGGATAAACTTGTTGCCGTTATGCACCGCCAGGGTATGCCCCACAAAATCCGGAGTGATCGTGCTCCGACGGCTCCAGGTTTTGATCACCCCTTTCTTTGCCGACCCCTCATTGATCGCCAGGATCTTCTCTTCGAGGTTGCGTCTACGTAAGGACCTTTTTTAATTGAACGACCCATAATTATTATTAATTAAATTATTTCGACAATTTTTTACCGTTTTTCCGCTGGATGATCATCTTGTCGCTGCCCTTACCTTTCTGACGGGTCTTCAGCCCGCGGCTATACTGACCATTCCTGCTGCGCGGCTGACCGCCGGATGCCTTACCTTCACCACCACCCATCGGGTGATCGACCGGGTTCATCGCGACGCCCCGATTCCGCGGGCGGATACCCCTCCACCGGTTGCGGCCTGCCTTACCCATACTCTGCAGCGAATGGTCGCTGTTCGAAACCACCCCAACCGTAGCATAACAGTTGATCAACACCTTCCGCAATTCGCCCGAAGGCATTTTCAGGACCGCATATTTATCTTCCTTATTCGTCAACTGAGCAGACGTGCCGGCGCTGCGTACCAGCTTGCCACCCTGCCCCGGCTGCATCTCGATATTGTGCACATTCGTACCGAGTGGCATATTCTTCAGCTGCAAGCGCATTCCCCAATTCAGGAGCGACATCATCACCGGACGACACGCTGGCGCCTACCTGCAAACCCTGCGGAGCAAGAATATAACGCTTTTCTCCATCCACATAATTCAACAGGGCAATAAAGGCCGTACGATACGGATCATATTCAATGGAAGCCACCTTCGCGGCGATATTCTTCTTATTCCGCTTGAAGTCGATGACCCGGTACATCTTCTTGTGACCACCACCCATATAACGCATCGCCCTGCGGCCCTGGACATTGCGGCCCGCCGTAGACTTTACTTTCTCCAGCAGCGACTTTTCCGGTGTATCGGTCGTCACCTCGGCATATGCATTCCCAATCCTCCAGCGCGTTCCGGCAGTGATCGGTTTGTATTTTTTCAGTGCCATTGATCTTGTCTTATACGTTTAATAAATTTATATCTCTTAGATGCTTGCGTACAGGTCGATCGTCTCTCCCTCTGCCACCGTCACCAACGCCTTCTTATAAGCAGGCTTCCGGCCCTGAACATAACCCGCCTTTGTGAAACGGGTTTTATTCTTTCCCGGTACTACAACCGTGTTCACATCCAACTACCGTCACACCATAGAAATCTTCCACCGCCTTCTTGATCTCCAGCTTATTGGCCTTACGGTTCACCCGGAACGCATACCGCCGCAGCTTATCCTGCTGGGAATTCGCCTTTTCGGTCAGTATCGGTTTTATCAGAACTTCAGCGAGTTTCATCTCTTAATGATTTTATTGGTTTAATTATGCTTTTACTTCTTCCGCCACTTCATCCGCAAACACCTTTGCTGCCGTTTCCGACAGCACCAGTACCTCCGCATGGACAATATCGTATGTGTTGATGTCCGCCAGCAGCGTACCTTCCACCGAAGGCAGATTGCGCATGCTCAGATACAGGTTGTCGCTATCCTCCGGCATTACAAACAGCACTTTCTTGTCCTGCAGATTCCAGCCCTTCAGCGCATCAGCGAATTGCGGGTCTTCGGTGCCTCCAGCTTGATGTCCTCTACGACCACGATCTTGTTTTCCTTCGCCTTGTACGAAAGAGCAGACATTTTTGCCAGGTCCTTCACCTTCCGGTTCAGCTTGAAGTCCATAATCCCGCGGCTTGGGCCCGAAGATCGTACCACCACCCTTGTATAACGGGTTACGCAGGTTGCCCTTACGGCTACCGCCCGTGCCCTTCTGGCGATGCAGCTTCTTGCTTGAACCTTGCACTTCCAAACGGGTCTTTACCTTATGCGTACCCTGACGGCTGGGCAGCCAGATATTGCTTGACGGCCAGATAGATCACATGATCATTCGGCTCGATCCCAAAGATCTCTTCCGGCAATTCCACCGTCCGGCCCGTCTTCTTTCCTTCTATATTTAATACGTCTGCTTGCATGATAATTCGATTTTACGCGGACCCCCATTATTGGATACCCGCCGGTTTACTTCTTACTTCTGAATATAGACTATGGAACCAATATGACCGGGAACAGACCCGCTGACCAGGATATAATTCTTTTCCGGGAAGATCTTCACCACCTTCAGGCTCTTCATCTTCACCCGGTCGCCACCCATCCGGCCGGCCATTCTTACCCCCTTCATAACCCGCGATGCATCAGACGAGTTACCCAGCGAACCAGGCGCACGCGACCGGTCATGCTGACCATGCGATTGCCCGCCAACACCATGGAACCCATGACGTTTTACAACACCCTGAAATCCTTTGCCTTTCGAAGTACCAACAACCTCGACCTTATCGCCTTCTGCGAAGATGTCGACGGTAATGGATTCACCTAAATTCTTTTCTATGGAGAAATCGCGAAATTCTTTTACAAACCGTTTGGGAGAAGCGCCGGACTTGGCGAAGTGATTCTTTTCTGCTGCGGTAGTGTGCTTGTCTTTCTTGTCGCCGAACGCTAATTGAAGGGAAGTGTAGCCATCCGTCTCTTTTGTCTTTACCTGCGTGATCACACAGGGACCGGCCTCGATGATCGTGACGGCTGTTTGTTTGCCATCCGGACTGAAGACGCTGGTCATCCCGATTTTTTTACCAATAATGCCTTTCATTTCTTTAAAAGTTTGTACCATCGGGTATGAGACGGAGCCCAGACATACTGTTTTGGTACAACAGCATCGATCTGTTACTTCAATCCCTCGTTTGCAGCCGACCTTTTCTTTTTCGTCCTCCTTCGTCTCGCCCTATGGCGAACCACGGAAGCCAGAAGTACCGGCAGTAAACAAACCCTGAATGGCTTGTTCATATTTATCACCCGGGTCATCACAGATCCCGGGCAGATTTACAATTTTGCCCGCGTTCGCCGCGGGGCCAACCCAGCGCTATTTTGTCCCGGCCATTTACGAACCGGAAGTTTATAGATGGATTTGAAAGAGCTACGGGTCCCGGACCCCACAGAACGTCGTCGGACCTGCTTCGCCACGGTCCTCCTCGTTCGTAACCTTCAAGTCCTCGGTTACGCCTTGATCTCAACATCCACACCCGACGGCAGATCGAGCTTGGACAACGCATCTACCGTCCTCGAAGAAGACGTATAGATGTCCAGCAGCCGCTTGTGCGTGTGCAGCTGGAACTGCTCACGAGCCTTCTTATTGACGTGCGGCGAACGAAGTACCGTGAAAATCTTCTTGCGCGTAGGCAGCGGAATAGGACCCGTGACTACCGCGCCGGTACTACGGACGGTTTTAACGATCTTTTCGGCGGATTTATCCACCAGATTGTGATCGTACGACTGCAATTTGATTCTGATTCGTTGAGACATAAGCCAATTCCCATTTTTCGATGGGGATGCAAAGGTATGGATTATGTCAGTTATCTCCCAAAGAATCAGGGCTTTTTTTTCACATATCCCCCCGCCGTCCACTTACCCATTCCCCGCCGACCCGCCCAAGCCGCCAGCGATCCTCCTTAATGACCACCAAACCCGCTTTAATCCCGCTTTAAATTCCTTCTTTTTAACTTTCGCTCAAGAGTTTAATCTGTATATAAATATTTGAATGTCAACAGATTAAAATCAAATTAAACGCCATGAAAGCACTCCTTATTCCCTTCAGCCTATCCATCCTTTTTGCACTACCGGGCCTTGGTCAATCGAAACCCGGCCGCAGCCAATCGGACACGCTGTATTATGTCCATCTCGTTGGCGGCGACACCATCCATAGCACCCATGTCAAGCTCGTCAATTCCTTTACCCGGGGCAAATACCTGCTCCTCGATGACAATCGGCGGATCCCCCTCAACTCGGCCAGAGATTTTAAAGGCTGGGACGGCACCTTTGCAGTCAGCTCAGTCGACGGAAATTATGATGCCTTCAGACTCCAGAACGAAGGACGCCGCATTTCTCTCTACTCGAAGTGCTATTACGAAACGGAAACCACCTGGTATTCGCCGGCGCCCGGAGTGCAGCAGACCCCATCCACGATTACCACCCGGGAAACGGCCTGGTTCTTCCGCAAAGGTCTGGACGGGGATATCGAGCGGGTCACGATCCATAACCTCCGGGCCGCAATGACCGACGACCCCGCCAGCCTCGCCCAGTTGAAGATCGCGGGGACCAATCTGGATATTGGCATCGGCTTGCTCGCCGCAGGCGCCGGAACGGCCGTCGCCGGAATCATCCAAACCCACCAACGGAACACGGACGCTTATAACAACTATAAGGCGCAGTCCGCCGCCTGGTACAACAGCAGCCTGACCAACCCGAATACCCCCATGCCGACCCTGCCGCACTACGGACTTTCACCGCTGTTCTTTGTCGGCTCTGCCATGGCCCTGAGCGGTTTCATTCCGATATTCAACACCAGAAAACACCTGGTCAAGGCCCTGGACATCTATAATGGAAATGAGTAAACGAAGTTTATCGCCCCCCACCCGGGCAATGCGTCCGCAGATAATCCGTATAGAGTAGTGACAGATGCAGCCCGCGTTCCGTCACCCTCGAAAATACCATGCGACCGGTTGGGGTAGCTCATAAACTGAAACAGCTTTCCGTATTTGACGAGCGCATTCACCAGCCGCTCCGCATTTTGATAATGCACGTTATCATCCCCCGTCCCATGAATATACAGGAGATTGCCGCGGAGGTTCTTCGCATACGTGATCGGACTGCCCGCGTCAAAATCCTCCCGGTTCTCCTGCGGCAGACCCATATAACGCTCCTGATACAGATTGTCATAGCTGAGCTGATTGCCCACCGCCGCAATGGCAATCCCCGTCTTGTAAATTTCCGGATACTGGAACAATAGATTCAAGGTACTGGATCCGCCCCCGCTCCAACCCCATACCGCAATCCGGCTACTATCGACAAATGGCCATTTCAGGATCTCCTTCGCCCCCATCGCCTGGTCCCGGATATTGATCCTTCCGATATGCCGGTAGATCGATTTCCGCCAGCTCCGCCCCTTCAGCGCCGGTGTGCCCCGGTTGTCGAGGCTCATATAGATATACCCATCTTTGGCCATATCCCCATTATACAGGAAATTAAACCCGGTGCTAGTATTCATCCGTAACCGTTTGGGCCGCCGGCTCGCCATATACATAGAAAACAACCGGATATTTCTTCGTGCTGTCAAAGGGCACTGGCTTGACCATCCAGCCATCCATCTCCACCCCATCCTGAGTCCGCACTTTGAAAAACTCCACCTTCCTGGCTGGAAGTCCCGGTCCACCCATACCCCGGTTCCCGCCCGTCGCCTGCGCCAGTGTCCTGTGCTCCGGCAGATTGACCCAGTCCTGCTTCTCCGGAGTATTGGCATTGCTGTACGTATGTAGCGCATATCGCCCGGTTGGAGCAAATATCATAATTCATGCGTGCCCGTTTCGGTCGCCGGCGTCATCTTCTCCAGTTTGCCCTTCCCATCCAGCCTGACCCGATAAAGATAAAGTTGGGTCGCATTTTCCGGTGATGCCATGAAGTAAACATATCCGTTCTTCTCATCCACCAGCTTGATCCGCGCGATATCATAGTTGCCCTTCGTGATCAGCGTTTCCTGCTTCCCGTCCCTGGCTCACCGCATAGATATGACGCCAGCCATCTTTTTCCGTAACCCACAGGAACGCATGCTCCCCCCTTCAGCCAATCCCAACCGGCGATCACCCCATCCTGCCAGGCCCCCTTGCATTCGATATACGCACTGTCCGTCTCATCATAGATCGGCGTGGTCACGCCCGACGCGATATCACTCACCAGCAGCTTGCTTTCATTTTGTTTGCGGTTCAATTGCTGCAGGATCAGCTGACTTGAATTCGGCGGCCCATTCCATCCGGGGCAGATAGGTCTCCCGCGGATCACCGGGAATATTCATCCAGCGATTGGTTCCCGACGGCACGATCGATCACCCCGATCTTATACGGCGAGGGAGGCTCGCCCGCCACAGGATATTCCACCGGGACCACAAAAGGATAGGTCGAATCCGTCGTATTTAGCATCAGGTAATCCTTCACCTGGTTGGCATCGATCTGCCAGTACGCGATATGCTGGCCGTCGGGGCTCCAGCGGAACCCGTCCCGGTCTTCCAGTTCCTCTTCATAGACCCAGTCAAATGTCCCATTGATCAGCTTCCGGGTCCCGTTCGTGCTGGTGAGGCACTTCGCCTGCCCCGTCGCCAGGTCCTCCAAGTAAATATTATGTTCGCTGACATAGGCCACCTGCGTCCCGTCCGGCGAAAACTTGGCAAATTGCAGCGAAGCAGCCGGCCTGTCCTTTCCGACCTGGGTCAATTGCCGAGGTCGTCAGGTCCAGGACCCAGTAATCCCCCCGCGTATCATAACGCCAGACCCGCTGGGCATTCGTATAGATCAACACTTTCTTCCCATCCCGAGAAGGCAAAATTGCGGACTGCCAGTGCCTGCGTCCTTCCCGCCGGCTTAAGCCGCTCCTGCGCCACCACCATCGTCTCCCGGTCATCCGGAAGACTCCACCTGCACGATATTCCCCCCCTTGGCCTCATAATAAGAGTTCCCTTCCCTTGACCATTTAAGCAACGTCGAACCGGGCTGCGCCTCCAGCCCGCCAACGTCCGCAATCACTAAACCGATTACGATAAATACTACCTGGATCCTTCGTGACAACGCCATAGCTGATTTTTTAGTGGCGCGAAAGTAAGGAAAATTTTACCCAAAAAAAAACCCGGCATCCTTGCCGGGCTCCATTCAACAAATTTCTTGCGCTGCACTACCACTACCTTCCCCAATGACCGGGATACCACCGATGACCCCTGCCACCATGATACCAGTGACCGGGATACCAGATCCAGCCCGGATGCGGCGGCTCCGCCCAATGGCCGCCGACGGACACATAGGCGCCGTTCTGCCAGGCCCAGTCCTCGTCGATCCAGACGTGACGCGGGCTCGGAGCAACCGGTCGTACGACCGGACGCCAAACGGGACGTACCGATACATAGACCTGCGCGGAAGCAGTGTTCGAGATGGAACCTGCACCGACCATCAACATTGCCAGAAATGCCAGTTTTACAACTTTACTCTTCATATGTTGGTTTTTAAGTTCTCGGATTGGACGTAAAACGCCTTCAAAGGTTAAAACACTAAAGGTTAAATAGCAACCTTCTATCCAAAAAACGATGACCCCGCCACGAAAAACGTGACGGGGTCGTATTTTAATCTTATTTTAATCCTTTAATCCTCTTTCAGGAGACCGGATTCTAACCGACTACGCGTTCACCTTCCTGCCCTTCACCTTCGCAATCACCTCTTCGGCGATATTATTCGGTGCCGGGAGCATAATGCGAAAACTCCATCGTCGAAGTCGCACGGCCGGAGCTCATGGACCGAAGCTCGGTCACATACCCAAACATCTCTCTCAGCGGAACCTTCGCCTTGATAACCTGCAGGTTATTCCTGCTGTCCATTCCTTCGAGGATGCCTCGGCGACGGTTGAGGTCACCGGTTACATCACCCATATACTGATCGGGAGTCAGCACCTCCACCTTCATGATGGGCTCCAGCAGGATCGGCTTGGCCTTGGGACCTGCTTCCCGGAATCCACCCTTTGCGCAAAGCTCAAAGCTCATCGCATCGGAATCCACGTCGTGGTAGCTGCCGTCAAAGATCCTGACCTTCATATTCGTCAAGGGGTAACCCGCCAGAACCCCGTTGGGCATGCAAGACTCGAAACCCTTGCTGATCGCCGGAATGAACTCCTTCGGGATGGAACCGCCGAAAATATCATTCACAAACTGGAAAGCCTTTCCTTCGTTCTCCTTGAGCCATTCCTCATCGGCAGGCCCGATCTCGAAATAGATATCGGCAAACTTACCGCGGCCACCCGTTTGCTTCTTCAGAACCTCACGAAGTTCGATTGACTTGTTGAACGCCTCTTTATACGCAACCTGGGGCGCACCCTGGTTAACTTCAACCTTAAATTCCCGGCGCATCCGGTCGATGATGATTTCCAGGTGCAGTTCACCCATCCCGCGCAGGATCGTCTGACCCGTATCTTCATCGGTATTGACACGCAAGGTAGGATCTTCTTCCACCAGCTTGGAGATCGCGATACCCATTTTGTCGACGTCCGCCTGTGTCTTGGGCTCTACCGCGATTGCGATAACCGGCTCGGGAATGAACATATTCTCCAGTGTGATCGGATGATCTTCGTCACATAGCGTATCCCCGGTCTTGATCTCCTTGAAGCCTACGGCAGCCGCGATATCACCCGCTTCGATAAAGTCCATCGGGTTCTGCTTGTTGGCAAACATTTTTAAGATCCGGCTGATCCGCTCCTTCTTACCGCTCCGCACATTCAGCACGTAGGAACCAGCGTCCAGATGCCCGCTGTAACAACGGAAAAAGGCCAGCCGGCCGACAAACGGGTCCGTCATGATCTTAAAGGCAAGCGCTGCAAAAGGTTCTTTGGGGCTGGGTTTCCGGGTGATCGTCTCGCCCGTGTCGGGATCTGTCCCCTGCATATCCTCAAGATCCACCGGTGAAGGCAGGTAGCGGCAAACCGCATCCAGTGCAGTCTGCACACCCTTGTTCTTAAAGGAAGAACCGCACATCATCGGCACGATGCTGAGATCGATCGTCGCCTTGCGGATCGCCTCATGCATCTCGTCTTCGGTGATTGCTGTCGGGATTGTCGAAGAATTTCTCCATCAGATGATCGTCATATTCCGCAACGGCTTCAACCAGCTTGGCGCGCCATTCGAGCACATCTGTCATCATATCATCGGGCACCGGGACCTCGTCAAAGGTCATTCCTTCCGTTTCCATATGCCAGATGATTCCCTTCATCTTGATCAGGTCCACCACACCCACGAAATTATCTTCCGCACCGATCGGCAATTGCAATGGCACCGCCTTGGCGCCCAGCATCTCCCGGACCTGGTTGACGACCATCAGGAAGTCCGCACCCGAACGGTCCATCTTATTGACGAAACCGATCCGCGGTACTTTGTACCGGTTGGCCTGACGCCATACCGTCTCGGACTGGGGCTCAACGCCATCGACAGCCGAGAACAGCGCGATCAGCCCATCCAGCACCCGCATGGAACGCTCCACTTCGATGGTAAAGTCCACGTGGCCCGGAGTATCGATGATATTGAAATAATACTTTTTTGTTTCCGGCGTAACCTGGCCCTTCACCGTCGGAAAATTCCAATTGCAGCTAACAGCAGCAGAAGTGATCGTAATCCCCCTTTCCTTTTCCTGCTCCATCCAGTCTGTGGTTGTGGCACCGTCATGCACTTCCCCGATCTTGTGAATCATCCCCGTATACCGCAAAATCCGCTCTGTGGTGGTGGTTTTACCGGCATCTATATGGGCCGCAATGCCAAAATTTCTTTGAAGTTTTAAGTCTGCCATTTGTATTTGTTGAAAAGTTGCGCAAAGGTAACGAAAAATCGCGAGGAAACGTGCGCAATTGTTCGCCCAAAATCCCCAAAAACGCGAAAACCCCGCACAGAATGCAGGGTTTTCATATATAAAAAAGTACTAAATTATACTTTGAAGTGCGCAAAAGCCTTGTTTGCTTCGGCCATCCGATGGGTGTCTTCCTTCTTCTTGAAAGCGCCGCCTTCACCTTTACTCGCCGCTACAATCTCTCCAGCCAGCTTTTCTGCCATGCTGCGACCGTTGCGCTCACGGCTGTAACGGATCAGCCATTTCATGCTCAGGGATATCTTCCTGTCCGGACGAACTTCGGAAGGGATTTGAAAGGTAGCCCCCCCGATACGACGGCTGCGCACTTCTACGGCCGGCGTCACATTGGACAACGCCCTTTTCCAGATATCATAGCCATTCTCATTGGTCTGCTTGGCAACCTTCTCCAGCGCATCATAGAAAATAACGTAAGCGGTATTCTTCTTACCCTCCCACATCAGGTTGTTCACAAAACGCGTTACCAGTGTATCATTGTACTTCGCATCCGGAGCGAGCGGCAACTTTTTGGCTTGGGTCTTCCTCATTCTATTCTGTTTACAATTAATTATTTTTTACCGGCAGGTTTGGCTGCGCCGCCCTTTGCACCGGCCTTCTCTTTCTTCGTACCATACTTCGAGCGGCTCTTTTTACGATCCTTCACACCGGCGGTATCCAGGCTTCCGCGAACGATATGGTACCGAACGCCCGGCAAATCCTTTACACGACCGCCGCGGATCAGCACGATCGAGTGCTCCTGAAGATTATGCCCTTCACCGGGAATATAGGCGATCACCTCCACCTTGTTTGTCAGCCGGACCTTCGCTACCTTGCGCAAGGCAGAATTGGGCTTCTTCGGGGTGGTCGTATAGACACGGGTACATACCCCCCGGCGCTGCGGACAGGCATCCAAAGCCCTCGATTTGCTCTTGGCACGTATGATCTCTCTTCCTTTTCTGACTAATTGCTGTATGGTAGGCATTCCTAAACCTATTTTAATTTGGACGGCAAAAGTACCACGGTTCGGGTAGAAATCCAAATAATTGTTACACCCGATACATCCAACCCCTCGTATCCTCCCTTCTCCCCTCCCGGATATCCGTAAGCACCCGCTTGACCGTCGGGGCTACCTTCCAGGTGTCCGTATCGAACTTCATATTAAAATCCTCATACTTAAGTTCTTTGATCATGGAAATGGTGGCGGCCGTCCCCGTCCCGAATACCTCCTTCAACTCGCCCGCCTGGTAAGCCCGGACTACCTCGTCGATGTGGATCGGTCCTTCTTCCACCGTATAACCTTCCTGCCGCAGCACCTCGATCGCACTGTCCCGGGTAACCCCCTCCAGGATCGTCCCCGATTCCAGATCCGGTGTCAGCACCTTTTTGCCAATCACAAAAAAAACGTTCATCGTCCCGATCTCCTGGACATATTTGTGCTCAAAAGCATCCGTCCACAATACCTGGTCATATCCCTTCCGCTTGGCTTCGGCCGTAGCCAGCATGCTGGCCCCATAATTCCCGGCCGCCTTGGCAAACCCTACGCCCCCCCGCGCCGCCCGGGTGTATTTCTCTTCAACGTAAATCCGCATCGGCGCTGAATAATAAGGGCCGGTTGGACTCAGAAGGATCATGAACTTATACGTATCGGATGATTTGACCCCGATCACGGCATCACTGGCAAACATAAACGGACGGATGTACAGGGAATAATCATGCTTCATCGGGATCCAGTCCCTGTCCAGTTCCACCAGCCGCCGCATTCCCTCTACGAAAATCTCTTCCGGCACGACAGGCATATTCATCCGCTCTGCCGAAATATTAAACCGCCGGAAATTGTCGAAAGGCCGGAAAATAAACGGATGCCCCTCCCTGTCCTTATAAGCCTTGATCCCCTCGAATATCGCCTGCCCATAATGAATCGCCGCCAGTGCCGGCGACAGGGGGAGGTCCTGAAAGGGACGGATCACCACGCTCTTCCATTCCCCATCCGCATAGTCCACCTCCAGCATGTGATCTGTAAAATATTTCCCAAATGGAAGATTGTTGAGATCGATCTCGCTTAACCTGCTCTTTGACGTTCTTGTAACTTGTATATCAAGGGCGGCAATCATAACAACTATAATTTTTGTAGGCACAAAGAAACAAACAATCTTTGTGTCAGCAAAATCAAAACTAACAATTGTTAGTTTCCAAATCCGACATGAGCCTTAACAACATTCAACTGCCCGGTTTTCTCATTGAAGAATGGTACAGCGACAAGCTGATTGTTTCGCCAGCGGCCACCTCAACCTTACCCGCCAAAGGAACCCGGTCCCCGGCGCCCTTCAAGTCCCTGGGCGACAACCGTCGACACATCACGATCCTTGTCCACGCACCAGGCTCCCCTTTTCTACCCGACAACCAGCTCGCCTTTCTGACTAAAATCCTCGAAGCCTGCCGCCTGACCCTCGCCGATGTCGCCATCGTCAACAACGCCGCCGACTCCCGTCACCATACCCGAAATTCGTCCCCAATTGGACCCAAAGACCCTCCTTCTATTTGGCCTCGAACCTTCAGCCCTCCGCCTGCCGATCAATTTTCCGCCGTTCAAACCCCTCGACTATGATGGATGCACCTTTCTCTCCGCACCCGGCCTTGACCAACTCGTCGCGGGCACCGAAGAAAGCAAGCTGCTGAAAAGCAAACTCTGGGTCTGCCTCCAGACAATTTTTGGCGTATGACCCCGACATCGCACCCATGACCCCCATTCTCATCTTTGCGACCAATAACGCCCACAAGATCGAAGAGATCCAGGCTGCCATCGGTCAGAGCCTGCAAATCATCACCCTCCGCGAAGCAGGGATTGGGTCGATATCCCCGAGCCTCACGACACCCTCGAAGCAAACGCGACAGAAAAATCCACCACCATCCATCGGCTGACCGGCAAAAACTGCTTTAGTGAAGACAGCGGATTAGAGGTCCAAGCCCTTAACGGCGAACCCGGGGTCAACAGCGCTCACTACGCGGGTGATCAGCGCAACGCCGAAGACAATATTCACAAGCTCCTCCGCCGGCTGGGCAACACCACCGACCGCCGCGCCCGGTTCCGGACCGTCATCTCCCTCATCTGGGATGGCCGCGGAAACCTTTTTGAGGGGATCTGCGAAGGCCGTATCCTTACTTCCCCCATCGGTGACCACGGCTTCGGCTATGACCCTGTCTTCGTTCCCGATGGAGAAACCCGTAGCTTCGCACAACTGTCCATGCAGGAGAAGAATCGCTACAGCCACCGCCGCAAAGCTGCCGATCAACTGGTGGCCTTCCTCCGGCAAACCTAAATAACCAGCTCATATGCCAAAGACCCGACTGCTGTTGCCCGAACACTTCACCTTCACTGTTGGATATCCCCGTTCGAATCACCGACCTCAACTATGCCGGACACGTTGGCAACGACTCCATCCTGTCGCTCATCCATGAGATCCGCGTCCAGTTCCTCCGATATCACGGTTACAGCGAACTCGACATCGCCGGGGTCGGCCTGATCATGACCGAAGTGGCCATCGAGTTCAAAAGCGAGCTTTTTTATGGCGATACCATCTGGGCCTCCGTTGCCGCCGCGGAGTTTTCCCGCGTGGGATTCGAACTATACTATAAGCTGGAGAAAAAAGTCCGAAGAAAAAATGCAGTGCCGTCGCCTTTGCCCGGACCGCCATGATCTGCTATGACTATTCGGCAAAAAAGATCGTCTCCGTCCCAAAGGAAGTTTGTACGAAGTTGCTGAATTGACCCCTATCGATTCCAGATCCGCCAGCTTTCCTCCGCCTGCATGATCAGCATCTCATACCCGTTTTCCACGGCCGCGCCCCGTTCCGCACCCCGTTGCAGAAACAAGGTCTGCCCGGGATTATAGATAAGATCATACAAATAATGCCGCGGATGTCAATGCGACATACGGCAGCGGCGGACATTCGTCCACGTGCGGATACATTCCGACCGGTGTGGTATTGATGATCAGCATACGCCTCGGCCACCACGCTCCGCATCAACATCTTGATCATAACCCAGATCTCCAGTATCCGGCCTCGGCCGGCGTGATACCATCCGGTATCCGATCCCCAGCTTCCGCAAGCACATACTCCACCGCCTTGGCAGCCCCGCCCGTACCCAGCACCAGCGCCTCGCGATGATGCGGCTCCAGATGTCGGAACCAACGATCGCTCGAATCCCACCACATCGGTATTATACCCGATCAGCCGCGCCGTCGAGAACGCGGATACAATTACAAGCCCCGATCGCCTCAACGACCGGAGTTAACTCAGATAGAAAAGGAATGACCTGTTGTTTATAGGGGATGGTAACATTGAGCCCGCAAAGCTCTGGATCTTCCAAAACGGCGGTCAGTTCTCCGATTTCCCGAAGCGGAAAATTAGAATAAACACAATCCCCTATCCCTTCCCGCTCGAATTTATCCGTAAAATAACGACTGGGAAAAAGAATGTGACAGCGGATATCCTATAAGCCCATATCGTTTCATAATTGAATGGCTCCGCCCGGTTTTACTTGTCCAGGAACAGATGGAAGGTATCGCCGCGCAACCCGACCCGCATCGCTTCCATCGCGATCACCTCCGTAGGGGCGATATTCCCCAGGTTGACATTGCAGCCAATCAATTCGATAAAATACAACTGCTGCGCCTTCTGCGGCGCCTCCCAGAGGATCTTCTCCGCCGGGATCTGCGTCAGGATCTCCTGCACCAGGCCTTCCCGCACCTCCCCGCTGCCCCGGTAAATGCCCACATTTCCCGCTTCCCTGCGCCTCCGCGATCACATAGGAGGCGCCCGCACTTAACTCTGCCGACATCAGCTCGATCCATTTGTAAGGCGGGATGATATGCGCGGCATCCTTGCTGCCGACTTCGCTCAACACGACTGCGTGCCGTGTAAGCTTTTCGATATACCCGCATTTTTCGGCATGCGGGATGGTGATGGAGCCATCGCTGACCTCAATATATTGAATGCCGTAGTCCCGGAGGATCGCGATATAGTCATCGAATTGATTGCGGATCAGGAATGCTTCGAACAGCGTACCGCCAAAATAGACCGGCAGCCCATATGACTGGTAGACTTCGATCTTTTCCCGCAGGTTCGGGGTCACGAAAGAAGTCCCAAAACCTAATTTGACAATATCTACATGGGGATGCGCCACACTTAAGAAATTCTTTGCCTCTTCGATACTCAGCCCCTTGTCCATGACCATCGTAATTCCATGCTGACGGGGCTTTGCCAGCCTGTCAGGCATCTGCGAAAGTTTGAAATTCATGCCGCAAATGTAGGAAAAAGACCGGCGTCCGTCAGATGGATTTGTTCTTTTTGTACCGGGCCACGATATCCACTACCGGTTGATATTGCAGAATAGCTGGGTTCAGCTCCAATAATTTCTTCAGTAGCCGGGGTGCCTTCGACATCGCATTCTCCAGCTGGATCAGCCCTTCCCTCGTCCGGCCGAGCGCAAAATGTATCGCCGCCAGATAGAACAGGAAGATCGGCTTCCCGCCCGTAATCCGGATCGCCGCACTCGACCTGCTCCAGCGCCTCGTCAAAGAATTCGGCAGTATACAGACAACGGATCAGCGCCTCCCAGCTGGAAATATTCCGCGGCCGGATCCGCACTACATTCGAGAAATACTGGATCGCTTCTTTGAACTCACCCAGCTGCATCTTGCATTCGCCCATCGCCAGGTTGTACTCCGGCTGCATGGAGTGGATGCGCATGGCCGTTTCAAGCTGCCGAACGGCCTGGTTCCACTGCCCTTCATTGATATAGGTGCAGGCCAGCTTATAATACAGCTTGCTGTCGTCCGGGACTCAGATGCGACGCCTTTCGGTAATAGAACCGCGCCTGCGCATAATTATCCTGCTTGTCATAACAGTGACCGATAGCCTCAAAGATCACATCCTCCGGCCGCGAAAGCTCCAGCACCTTCTCCAGCGACTCGATCGCCTCCTTGTACTTACGCAGCCGGATATACGCATCTCCCATATTCCGATAAGCATAATCGAACTTCTCATCGATGGCCAGCGCATATTTATACGCATCCACCGCCTTCTCATAGAGCTTCAGCCCCTGGAAGGCAGCCGCCAGATTGAACCACGCCAGTTCACTGTAGGGCTTTTCATCGATGATCTGCTGATGCAGCCGAATGCTCTCCTCGTTCCGGCCGGTAAAGTCGGTCCAGAAACAGATCTTATACAACGCTTCCTCATTGTCCGGCTCCTGCTCCAGGATCAGCTTCAGACAATCGAAGATCTTATCGAACTCCTCGTAATCGTCATATACATCCGCCAACTCGAACAGCAACTCCAGCCGCTCCTCCCCTTCAAAGTGCAGCAGTGCGCTCTCCAGCAGGGACGCGGCTTTCTGCGGCTGATCCAACGCCAGGTAGGCGTCTGTTTTTAGTATGTATAGGTTGATATCGGAGCTGTCCAGCAATTCGACCTGCTCCAGAATAGATAATGCTTCGTGATAGCGCCGCGTCGCGATCATCAGATCCGCCTTCTTCACCATCAAAGCGGAAGAATACGGATACTGCTCTATTCCCAATTCCACCGCTTCAACGGCCTGCGGGAGATCCTCCGTGTCATCAAAGTAGTCTATGATCCGTTCAAAAGCCTCCTCTTCCAAAAAGGTATGCTGTCTTCCGTTCTTCAGATCCTGATACTGCTTCAACAATTCTTTCATTTCTTCCCGGTCTTGATGGTATGGATTTTCTTGCATGTGTTAAAGGTTATCGTAAGTTACGCCATTTCTGCAAATCACGAATCAACAGCCTCCGGAATTGGGGCCCCCAGCCGCCCCAACTTCACCCCGCCCTGCTTTGCCCCATTTTGACCCCTCTGCCCCCGGACGATTAAGTTTGTTCACGCCCGGCAACCTGTGGCGTTATTTTTGCGTATTGACCGATAAGAAAGGGTTAATTAACGATGCCTAAAAAATGTCTAAAATGTAACATTTTAGGTATCAAATAGTTAAGGCTATATTAAAATTAGTGACGAGCGGTTAAAAATTACCCAAATTATTTCACTATCTTTGCTATAGAATGTTAGATCTGAGTACCATAGAACTGCGGAAATTGATTCGGAAGCTTCTCATCAGCACTTCCCTGATAGCCATTGTCAGTTTGGCCGTCGCCAGCAAAGGCGGTGGCGGTGATAAAGGAAAGGCGAACACTCCGCTCAAGACGAATTTTGTTCCGATCCGGACGACAGCCGGATTTACCCTGAAGGCAGGACCCAGTTTTACGGGCAGCTCGATTGTAAGCACCGAAAAGACTCCGGAGTACGTTTCGTTCCAAACCCTGATCACGTATCAGCGCGGCAACATCGACCTTTATAATGCCCCGCACCTACAAGGTCGAATAGCAGCGTATTCATGCACAACAACTCCGGCAGCAACCTCAGCCTGCTCGATCTTCGGATCAATATGCATTAAATCCCGCCGTTTCCCTTCGCTGCCACTCCCCCTGAAATAAGTTTGCACTCCCTTAATTGAGGTTGAGTTTTTTGCTTTCCTCATAGTTCATTTCCCGGTACCCCGAACTGGGCACATCGAACTTTGACACCGGCACCGGATTCAGGTTGATCCGCGCAATCCGGTACCGGATCCGGACATTCCCATTCGTCAATTCAAATTCCAGCGGCAACCCATCCAAATTCCGAAAGATCGGATCATATTGCCGGTTTTCCGGGATGATGTCCCGGGTGTAAAAGACCGTGATTGTGCCCCCGAACCTCGTCTGCCCGACCGCCTTGATACATTTATATCCCGCAATTTCCCTGGTCTCGCCCGTATTCTTATAGATGATCCCGTCATACATCCGATTCCGCTCCGTCCAGTTGTCCGGATTCATCCGGATCAGCAGTTTTTGCCCATTCACTTCCCGCATGATCACCCCGAACCCCGTGTTCCCATCAAATATGGTCGTTGAAGAAAAAAAGAGCTGGTCATCTCGGACCGGCTCTTGTTCCCTTTGATATATACAGTGTGGATGGCGTTTTGTGCTGTCCTGTCTCACCGCGACTGCCCGGACTGTGGAGTAATCGTATACCAGCGTTAGCTCCGAGACACTCTTCTGTGCCGTGGCACTGCCCGCAGCCAATAGCCCGCAACAGAGCAGGATAGTACCGGCGATATCGACGGGGTATCGTCATGCTATTTTCTTTTATTCGGCGCGCCTTGCGTCCTTTTCTGCGCATCTTTCTGGGCCTCCTGCATCTGCTCCAGCCGCTCCTGCCATTTGGATTTCGTTTTTGGCTTAGTACGGTTCTCCTTGAGCTTCGCCAGGATCTTGCTCGTGATCGATGATATAGTGTCTGGATCACAAACTGCAGACAAAGCGTGATCAGGTTGGAGACCGTATAATACCAGGTCAGCGCGGAAGGCAGCCCGTTGAAGAAGAACAGCAGAAAGACCGGCATGATATACGGCATGTATTTCATGGCCGGATTACTCTGGTCCGGCGTCATGCTCATCCCATAGAGCGAAATCAGGAAGCTCGTCGCAACGGCCGTCAGGGCAAAAAGACTGACGTGATCAAAGCCAAGGAGCGGACCCGAAATCTCAATATGCTGTCATAGGCCGAAAGGTCATGCGACCACAAAAAGCTTTCCCCCCGCAACCCGATATTCGAATTGAAGAAACTGTATAACGCAAAGAAGATCGGGATCTGCAGCAAAGCCGGAATACAACCGCCCAGGGGATTTACGCCCGCCTCCCGGAATAACTTCATTTGCTCCATGCCTTGCTGCTGCTTATCATCGCCAACCCGTTTTTTCATCGCCTCGATCTCCGGCCGCAGCGCCTTCATCTTCGCTCCACTCAGATAACTGCTATATACCAGCGGTGATGTGATCAGCCGGATGAATAGGGTCAACAAAAGGATCGCCAGACCATAGCTTGCAATATTCGACTTGAAAAAGCCAAAGACCGGCATAATAATATATACATTGATCGGCCGGACAAAGGAATAAATACCTCTGCCCAGATCGATGATCCGCGTCATACCCGTCGCCTGCTTTTCCAGGATATGGAAATCATTGGGCCCGTAATAGAGCTGCATCGGCAATTCCGTAGACGCCAGGGCCGGGATCTTTGCCTGCAGATCGACCTGAGCCCGTTCGACCACATTGGAGCTGTCTACCGTCTCTTTGACCAGGTGGATCATCCCGGAGCTGAACCCGTTCCTGGCGACCAGCGTCGTATTGAAAAACTGCTGCGATACCGCTACCCATTGCACCGGCTTCTCCAGCACCCGCTCGGTCTTGGCAACCATATAATCAAATCCCGCCATCTTCCTCATAGTAGCCAACGCTACCCAGTCGCCGTTCATAGCTACCATTCCTTTGTGTCTTGTTCAACTGCGTCCGCCAGGAAAGAATAAAACTATTCTGATAAAACAACGCCCGCCGGATTTCCGATCGCCACATTCCAATCGACCATATAGTCGTTCGGCCGGATCGTGAACTGATGAACCAGTGACTCCCCGGCCGGCGTAGGCAGATGATAACTGATCGTTTGACTCCCATCCGGATTTTTTATCACCTGCGCCGAATCGAAATAAAGGTCGGCGATATTGGCCGTCATATTCGGTCCCGTATTAATACTGTACATCAACCGGTTTTCCGTTCCTGGTGCAATCACCTTTACCGGGGTACTGTCATAAGCGTTGAATTTCTTCAGGGATACTTCCACCGGCTGCCCCCCTTTATTGCTGAAGACCACCTTGATGACCTCATTTTCGACGGTCGTCAGTTGTTCCGCACCCCGGGAAGCCTTATTGAAACCAGATGCCGTATCCGGTCCCGCCATAACCACCGTCTTTACCGTATCCCGTGAATGGGCCGCAGCGTCCTGCTTTGCCTTGACAAGTGCGATGCTGTCCTCGGCCCTCTTCCGCTGGGCCTCCAGCTCATGCGAACTCTTGGTATTAATAAAGAGATAGATAAATAACAAAAGCCCCAGCAACACAAATCCAATTACCGTATTGCGATCCATTCCCATGAAATAATCTTTTAAAGAAGTGCAAATATAGGGCATTGCACCCACAGACTACAGTCCTACCCGGCCAAACCGGTGATTTAGCCCGCGGATCACCTGTCCGATCGGCGAATGGTTTCGCCTCCAGGCGGGCAACCGCACACCGCCTCACCGACGTCGGCTAAATCATCTCACTCTGGAGTAAGGGGTTTTTCACCGCATTCTTGACCTCCGCAAATTCCCGGGCCGCCCGGATAAAATGCACAAAAATAGGCTGCGGCTTCTCAACCGTGCTCTTTAGCTCCGGATGATATTGTACCCCGATAAAGAAAGGATGTGAAGGTAACTCGACAATTTCGACCAGACCGCTCTCCGGATTGGTCCCGCTGGGCACCATTCCCGCCTCCTGAAATTGCCCCAGATAAGCATTGTTAAACTCCCAACGATGCCGATGCCGTTCGCTGATCAGCGATTGACCATCATATATCTGCCAGGCCAGACTGCCTTCCTTCAAAACACATGGATAAGACCCCAGCCGCATCGTCCCCCCCTTTGTCGTCACCTTTTTCTGTTCTTCCATCAGGTCGATTACAGGATGCGAAGTATGCACATCCATCTCCGTAGAATGCGCATCCTTCCAGCCCAGGACATTCCGCGCATACTCAATGACCGCCATCTGCATGCCCAGACAAATGCCAAAAAAAGGCAGCCTGTTCTCCCGGGCATATTTCACCGCAATGATCTTTCCCTCGACGCCCCGATGCCCAAAACCCGGAGCCACCACCAACCCATCCAGATTGCCCAGTTTCTCCGCCACATTATCCGCTGTAATAAACTCACTATGTACATTCACCACCTGGACTTTGCATTCATTCATGGCGCCCGCATGCACAAACGATTCCAGAATAGATTTGTACGCATCCTGTAATTCGATATATTTTCCGATAAGCCCGATCGTCACCTTACTTTTCGGGATATTTCAGCTTGTCAAGGAATTCCTTCCATCGCGTCAGATCCGGCTCGTGATAATACCCGATATTCAGCTTCTTCAGTACGATCAGGTCCAGTTTCTCCCGCATCATCGCCAGTGGGACCTCATAAATGGTCGGCGCATCCGCCGCCTCGATCACCGCTTCAGGTTTGACATTGCAGAAAAGCGCGATTTTCTTCCGGATATCCTGCGATAGGGGCTCCTCCGTCCGGCAAACGATTACATCCGGATGAACCCCCTCCTGGCTTAATAATTTTACACTGTGCTGGGTCGGTTTTGTCTTTAATTCCTTCGCCGCCTTCAGATACGGGATCAGGGTCAGGTGCAGCACAACACAATCTTCTTCCGGCATCTCCCATTGTAACTGACGCACCGCCTCAATAAAAGGCAAAGATTCGATGTCGCCGACCGTTCCACCCAACTCGGTGATAATGATATCGTATTCATTCCCCTGCCCCAATAATAACATCCGCCGCTTGATCTCGTCCGTAATGTGGGGGATCACCTGCACCGTCTTCCCCAGATAGGCCCCTTCCCGTTCCTTGTTGATAACCGTTTGATAGATCCTCCCCGTCGTTACATTATTCGCTTGCGAAGTGTAGATGTTCAGGAATCGCTCGTAATGCCCGAGATCCAGATCGGTCTCCGCCCCGTCCTCCGTTACATAACATTCCCCATGCTCATACGGATTCAGCGTCCCCGGGTCGACATTGATATAGGGATCGAATTTCTGAATGGTAACCCGCAGACCCCTTGCTTGCAAGAGCTTTGCCAGTGAAGCGGCAATTATTCCTTTACCCAGAGAAGACGTTACGCCACCGGTAACAAAAACATATTTTGCCATGTAATGGTCAATTAACTTATTATTAAATGCGTTGTTGGTTTTACGGGCGATAGGCGGAAAACAATATCTTAGCAACCCATTCTCTCTCCGGGAGCCCACGGCCAAAAGACAAACCCGATCGACAAATACGATCGGCTTGCTGGCGCGCGAATCCAGCTATCTGTTTTGACCTGCCAAAATAATTAGAAAAAAGGAAATTCCAGAAGGTCGTACAAAACTACGTCAATTTATATAGACGGAAAAATAGGTATTTCCTGATGTGGATAAATAGCTAATATCCAACCTTAACGGTGCTGTCCCCCAACAAAAAGCCCAGCCAGCAGGCCGGGGCTTTCATTCATTCATTTTCTATCCTTTTGCCTTCAAACTAGCGGAACGCTGCGAGCGAATAGGATGGCCTTGCTTTAGCATCAACAGGCTCCTGAGGCGTGTTCCTCGAGATCTCTTTGACGACTGTCTTTTCTGATTGGCTGATTTTTACTGCGTGTAAGA
The DNA here is from genome assembly GCA_963846405.1 of uncultured Chitinophagaceae bacterium. GTDB lineage: Bacteria > Bacteroidota > Bacteroidia > Chitinophagales > Chitinophagaceae > Puia. The sequence continues at coordinate 222,375 of CAWJVU010000008.1, forward strand.
TGGTAATACTGGCGATTTCAAGTACGAGTACGAGCGCGGTAAGGGTCTTTCCTTTCTTCATGGTTAATTGGATTAAATTTATCTTCGATAAGGTTAATGCCATAGCCGGCAAAATTACATGATAGGATTTCTAGAACGCAATATAGCATCGGATTATTTTGCGGCCAATAGTGGAAATTGCATGTTTGGAATGTGGTTTTTACGATACTTCCCCCAATCTCCGTCCTTCCGCGCATATCTTAAGCATCTAACAATCATTTATATATACAATAAAAAATAATTTAAGAAAAGGTTTTTTTTTACTATTTTGTTAAGGACTTTTTAATCTATGGACCACCGTACTCTACTGACCCCCCTGCTCTTCCTGGCATTGCCTGCTGCTGCGCAATCCCCTCCCCCATTGTCCACCCTCCATGCGGTGACCATCCGCTTCGGAACTATTTCCAATGGTTCCTTAGACCCCGCTTCCTCCAATGGTTTCAGTCATTTTGAAGTCATCGACGAACGAGCAGACACCGATCGCATCGGTATCCATACCTGCATCCCTGACTTTGGACGAAATCATGACCGCCAGCTCATTTTTGACCGGTCCGCCAGCAGCCAGATCGCGGACTTTCTTAATCGCCACGCTACCCGACCCAAAGCGCCGTATCCGCCCTCATCATTCTTCGGACCCTCTGGCTCTCCGATGCCAATTATAATCCCGCCGAATTCCTCCGCGACCCCGAACACCAGCACGAACGGACACATATCCGCCTGAAGGCAGAGATCTATGCCATCCGCGACGGCCGCTATATTCCCGTACTCCGGTATGATACCCTTCAAACGGCAATGAAAAAACGCATTTTGGCGGAACGCTCCCCCTATTACGAATGGGGCCTGAACCTGGCGCTCCTTTTGAACGATCTGGCCGACAGCGCTTCCCGGCTGACCCGCGCCAAAGAAGAAGGAAACAGCTGGGTCGGCTTCGAAGACATCCGGCGGTTCAACGCCACCCGCTTCAATGCCCCAATCGACGATGACCGGCCCGCCCGGGGAGTTTACGCGACATTTGAGGAATTTCGCAACAATACTCCTTCGATCCAGAACTTTGAGATAAGGCTGGAGAATCACGAACGGGTGGTCTATATCCGCGAGTCCGGTAACACCTATTATTCACATGAGGTTTGGGGCTACTGCGATGGTAAAGACATCTATGTGATGCGCGACGGTATCCTCTGCCTGGCCTGGAAGGAAGGAAAAGCCTTCTATGTGCCGGCAGCCAGAGCAACCACAAATTCCCTGACCGAAAGCGGCGATCGCGATTACAAGCAGCGAAGTATCTATTTCATCGATATGGACACCGGAGACATTTATTGAACCTTCCGCACCAACCGACATGAAACCCACCCTTCTACCCGCCGTTTTACCCACCCTTCTGACAATAAGCTGTTGCACCGTTGTCCTGTCGGCAGGCGCACAGTTCACAAAACCGGCTTCCCCGGATGCGGGGCTGTCGGCCCTTCGCAGGCTGACTATCCGGCTAAACGATCCCCATGACCCTATCCCGCCACCCTCACCTGATGCGTTCAGACCCTTCAGTCACTTCGAGGTGATCGATGATCGTCCCGACACGACCAGGATTGGCGTCCATGGCAACCTTCCCATGAATAGCCATGCGTTCGACCGCCAACTCATCTTCCCCGGCCCGGCAGCTCAGGAACTTACCCGCTATCTCAACCGATATTTTGTCCACCCGGACGCCCCCGATACGGTCGTGGTCGTCCTACGCCAATTGTGGCTCTCCGATACCGATCCCTATTTCCCCAGCGCCGATCCCTTTCAGCCGACCGGCCAGGGGCAACAGGCAGAGAAAACGCATATCCGCCTAAAAGCCGAAGTGTACGCCCGCAGAGACAACCGATATCTTCCCCTGCTGCGAGTCGATACCCTGCAAGCTACCGGCAACGTCACCTATAGCACCGTTAAATGCACGTACAATGGCTGGGAAAAAGACCTGGTAGCTGTATTTGGAGAGCTGACAGAGAACGCCGCCCTGGCCGTCGCCCGAAAAGAGCGCTCTGGCAATTGGATCACCCGGGACGACATTTACCGTTTCAACCAGTCCCGTTTCGATATTCCCATTCTTAATAGCCTTGAACTTACCCGCGGAGTTTATGCCAGTTTTGAAGAATTCAGGAACAACGCACCCTCCATCCATGATTTTGAAATAAAAACAGAAAACGGTCCTGCCCTTTATCTGAAAAGCGGCGATGGAAACTCTTATTACACCCACAATGCCTGGGGCTATTGCGACGGCAAACAGGTCTTCCTCATGCGGGGCGGATTACTGCAACCGCTGCTGAAGGCGGGCAACTCTTTCTGTTTTTATGGGACGGAACCGGATGATCATGCCCGTTTGCCAGGCGCTTTTGGCGGCCATACCGAACGTCACTGCCTCTATATCATCGATATGGATACCGGCGATATTTACTGAATTTTTGTTATCTTAGGATGATTAACCATTGTCGATGAAATACCTCCTATCCCTTCTTTGTTTTCATTTCTTTTGCAATCGCATCCTTGCGCAGTCAACTGAAAACTCTTTCATACCGGACAAAGCAGGGTTGAAGATCTCCGTGTCCGGCCTCCCGCGCACAACCATATTGTTCCATCCTCCTTCTCGTTATACCTCTTATCCCGGAATGTTCAATCACTTTGAAGTGATCGACGAACGGGTCGATACGGCCAGGATCGGCATCCGTGCCAGGACGGTTATGTTCAGCCATAACCATGACCGGCAGTTGGTCTTCGGAAGACCGGCCGCAACCGAGATCGCCGGATATCTCAACGCACATTTCAGCCGGCAGGGAGCTCCTTTCACTGCCCTGCTGGTCTTGCGCACCTTATGGCTGTCGGATGGCAATTACACAGCAGATGATGTTTTACGAAATCCGGACAAAAAGTCACAAAAATTCCAGATCCGCCTGAAGGCCGAAATATACGCCGGCAAAGACGGCCTGTATCTGCCGGTCTTCCGGTATGATACCCTCGCGACCAGGAAGGGACGCAACAATGGTTTCTCGGAATTTTCCGATCTCGAAATGGAATACGACCTGTCAAACCTTTTCAACGATCTGGCAGACAGTGCTTCCCTGGTAGCAGGACATAAGGCAGGCAATAACCGCGAGGTCAGCCGGGAACAAATCCGGGAACTCAACCGGTCCCGTTTTAGCATTCCAATGGATAGCGAAACGGTCTATGCCCCTGGCGTCTACGCCAGTTTTGAAGAATTCAGAAACAATACGCCTTCCATCCAGAACTTTGAAATAAAAACGGAGGGGAAAGATATCCTGCTTTATATTAAAGGAGCAACAGGGACTTCCTATTACTCCCATGACGCCTGGGGCTACTCCGACGGGAAATCGCTCTACATTATGAATGGTGGCATTCTATGGCCCGCGTGGAAAGAAGGCAGAGCGATCTATTTCTATGGACTTGCGTATAAAATAGAACTGGCCCAGGGCGGCGGAACTTACGCTCCCGGCTCAGCAGGATCTCCGGGTGGCGTCTCCCCATCTTATTCCAACACTAACGGGGAAGTAAAATGCATTTATACCGTCGACATGGACACCGGAGAACTCTATTGATCCCCGAGCTTCGGTCTCAATCTTTCGCTATCTTTTCGTAGCTCGTCACCAACCCCTTGATCAACGACGAACTGAACCCCTTATGCTCCATTTCATTCAAGCCGGCGATCGTACAGCCCTTGGGCGTGGTTACCTTGTCGATCTCCTGCTCGGGATGGGTGCCTCGCGTCAACAGCAGCTCTGCCGCCCCCTTCACCGTCTGCGCGGCAATTAGGTTAGCCGTGGCGGCATCGAAGCCGATCTCGATCCCGCCCTGGATGTTTGCCCGGATATAACGCATGGCAAACGCAGTCCCGCATGCCCCCAGCACCGTAGCAGCATCCATCAACTTCTCATCGATCCGCACCGTCTTTCCCAATTGCCCAAAAATATCAAACACATACTGCAACTTCTCCTCGCTCACATTCCTGGCTGCCACACAGGTCATACTCTCCTGGATCGCAATCGCCGTATTCGGCATCGCCCGGACGATCGGGATCTTCGTACCCAACTGCGCCGCGATCTGGTCGATCGAAATACCCGTCACCACCGACACCAGCACATGCGTTTCCGGCCTGAACTCATCTTTCAGCGACCGCAGGATATCATTCACCTGGTAGGGCTTCACCGCCAGGATCACCAGGTCTGCGTACCGGACTGCCTCCTCATTCTTATCGCTCACGAGCGCCCCCGCCCGCTCCAGCTCATTCAGCGTCCGGATATTCCGCTTGGTGATCAGAATATGTTTCGGCTGGACAAATCCGCTCTGGATCAGTCCTTCCGCAATCGCCGTTCCCAAATTGCCGCCACCGATAATCGCGATCTTCTTGTTCATAGAAATGCTCCTTTAGCCAGATAATTTCTTACATACTCATCCACGCCCTCCTCCAGGGTATAGAATGGATCAGAATACCCTACCGACCTCAATTTATTCATATTCGCCTCGGTAAAATATTGATATTTATCGCGGATATCTTCGGGCATATCGATGTACCGGATATTCGCCTGGAGATCGAGGCCGCCATAGGTCGCCTTCACCAGGTCTTCAAAAGAGCGGGCCTGCCCTGTCCCCAGATTATAAATGCCCGATGCCGGCCGATGTTTCATTAACCAGTAACAGACCTTGACGACATCCTTGACATACACAAAATCCCGCAGCTGCTGCCCATCCTTAAAGTCCGGCCGGTGGGACTTGAATAACCGCACCTCGCCATCCCTGCGGATCTGGTGAAAGGAATGAAAGATCACGCTGGCCATCCGGCCTTTGTGATATTCATTGGGGCCATACACGTTGAAGAACTTCAACCCCGCCCAGAAGGGGGGCGTTGCCTTCTGCTGCAAGGCCCACTTATCAAACTCATTCTTCGATACCCCGTATGCATTCAGCGGCTTCAACTCAAAGGGAAGGTCATGCCGGTCGTCATACCCCAGATCCCCCGCCCCATACGTCGCCGCCGAAGACGCATATACTAACGGCACGCCATATCCTGTACACCAGGTCCATATCTTTTTGGAATACTCGACGTTGAGCCGTTCATGAATGGCATAATCGAATTCAGTCGTGTCGGTCCGCGCTCCGATATGAAATACGAATGACAGCGAAGGCCTGTTTTCCTTTAACCAATCGAAAAAAACATCCCGCTCTACCTTCGCCGCAAATTTCTTCCCCGCCAGGTTCGGCTCCTTCTCCGCATCGCCGAAGGCATCCACCAAAATGAGATCCGTATACCCGTTTTCATTCAGATAACTTACCAGATCGCTTCCGATAAATCCCGCCGCTCCCGTTACCACGATAAATTGGTTCATATATTTACAAATATAGGAAAGCCCATGAAATTGAATTCCATACAAATGCTGCGGGCGGTTGCCGCCCTCCTCGTCGTGTATACACACAGCATAAGTCAGATGGGTATCTTTACGATCGGCTGGCAGCAGCGAACGCCGGCGCGCATTTCCCTGGGCACATTCGGCGTCGACATCTTCTTCGTCATCTCCGGTTTTATCATTTATCTCTCCGCCGGTCAACTAAGCGGCCGAAACGCATCCCGGTCTTTCCTCTGGCATCGGTTCCGCCGGATCAACCCCGCCTATTATGCAGCTGTCCTCCTGACCGTCATCACCTGGATCCCTTCCCTGGTCAGGCACCAGCGGCCACCCATCACCGGCTGGCAGGTTTTGTCCTGGTCCATTCTCCTTCCCTTTCCCGGTGACCCTGCACGCGCGCTCTATCAGGCCTGGAGCCTTTGGTTCGAATGGTTGTTTTACCTTCTCTTCTTCCTTCTTATCTTCTTCGGTACCAGGCGCAAAGCCCTTTTCCTCTGCCTATCCCTGGGCGGTCTCGCACTGGTTGGCTGGCTGCTGCGTGATCGGTTAAAAGGCGTACTGCTCTTCTACACCGATCCGATGCTCCTCGAATTTGGGATGGGAGTAATTGTCGGCGTTGCCTGGAAGCGATTGACCCTGCGCAGGGCGACCTCCCTTTGCCTGCTTATACCAGGCGTCCTCCTCGGCGGGGTATTTATCGTCACCGGTTACGCCGATTATCTGGCCATCCCCGGTCCGCCGGCAACCGTTCGATACTTCCACGCCATTTGCTGGGGAAGCGCCGCCGCGTTGGTCGTCGCCGGCTGTGTTTTCCTCGAGAAGAGCGGTGCGTCTACGCGATTCTTCCGTAACCGGGTTCTTCTCCTTCTGGGAGATGCCTCCTATTCCATTTACCTCTTTCACCTGATTGTATTTGGATGGATTGCCGCACTCTACTTGCGGTTGGGTTTTTTCCTCAACGCGGATGTCATGATACCCGTCCACGCCGCGATCGCCGTAGCCGCCTCCCTGCTCTTCTATAAATGGGTGGAAAAGCCCCTACTGAATTTGCTCCGGTCTACTCCGCCTCGATCTGCGAAGCCATGACCTTTCCGATCGCCGTATCATAACTTTCCTTCCAGTCAGCCACGTTGCCCCATTCCTCTCCCTCCACCCGCAGGGGTCCACCGGTAACAGCCCCCAGCCGCACAGCCGGGAATCCACCGATCGCCGCCCGGAACTCCGCCGACTTGGAAGGCGCAACACTCACGACCACTCTGCTCTGCGCCTCACCAAACCAATACGCATCCTTGCGGATCGCCCCATCACCCGCAGCTACGTCAAAACCCAGCTCCCCCGGAAATGCCGATTCTGCCAACGTCACAAACAACCCGCCTTCACTGACATCATGCGCCGACCGGATCAGCTTGCGACCGATCAGTTCCGCCACCTTCTGCTGCAGGCTGACCTCCTCCTCCATATCAAAATAGGGCGCCGGGCTGAAGGACACACCGACGACGCTATGCAGATATTCAGAAGAATTGATGTCGTCTTTCGAATGGCCCAACAGGAATATCGCATCCCCCTCTTCCTTGAAGTCCAGCGTCATCTTATCCTTCACGCTTTTCAGCAAACCTACCATCCCGATCGTCGGCGTCGGATATACCGCTCCGTCAGGATTCTGGTTATAAAAGCTGACATTTCCGCCGGTCACCGGTGTATCAAACCGCCGGCAGGCGTCACCCATCCCTTTGATGGCATGAACAAATTGATAATAAACTTCCGGGTCGTACGGGTTGCCGAAGTTCAGGCAGTTCGTCACCCCCAGCGGCTGACCTCCGCTGCAAACGATATTGCGAGCCGCTTCCGCTACAGCGATCATCGCCCCCTTATACGGATCGGCAAAAACAAATCGACTATTGCAATCGGTCGTCATCGCCAACGCCTTTCCCCCCGTCCCCTTTGCTAATACGATCGCCGCATCACTCGGCTCGTTGGTGGATGCGTTTGCTGCACCGACCGTACTGTCATATTGAACGGCGACCCATTTCTTCGACGCGATGTTTGGCAGCGCGATCAACGTCTCTCCCACCTTCCGCAGATCACGCGGAACCTTTATGGCGGCCGGATCGAAAGCCTTTATCTTCTTCAAATAGCCGGGCTCGCTATACGGCCGCTCATATTGCGGCGCGCCGCCCCCCAATACCAATTCGTACGCGGGAATCTCCGCTTCCAGCTTCCCGTGCATATAAAATTTCAATAGCCCATCGCCGGTCACTTCCCCGATGACCGCGGCAGGGAGGTCCCACTTCTCAAAAATTCCAACCACCTCCCGCTCTCTCCCCTTGTCCACCACCATCAGCATCCGCTCCTGGCTTTCACTAAGCAACAACTCCCAGGCCTTCATATTGTCCTGGCGGGCGGGCACCTTGTCCAGGTCGATCCGCATGCCCGCTTCCCCTTTGGCGCTCATCTCGGAAGTAGAGCAGATGATCCCCGCCGCGCCCATATCCTGCATACCGACCACCGCTCCAGTCTTGATGACCTCCAGACAAGCTTCCAGCAGCTTTTTCTCCTGGAACGGATCACCCACCTGGACGGCAGGCAGCTCCTTCGTACTCTCGCCGGTAATGTTGGCGGACGCGAACGACGCCCCACCGATCCCATCCTTACCCGTTGCGCTGCCGACGAAAATAACCGGGTTGCCGACCCCCTTCGCCGTAGCCGAAATGGTCTCTCCGTTCTTCAGAATACCCACGCTCATCGCATTCACCAACGGATTTGTATGATAGCATTCCTCGAAATAGATCTCGCCGCCGACGGTCGGCACGCCAAAACAATTACCGTAGTGCCCGATGCCATGCACGACGCCCGACAGCAAGTGCCGGGTTTTTCCTTCGTGCAGTTTACCAAAGCGCAGGGAATTTAGCGAAGCGATCGGTCTGGCCCCCATCGTAAAGATGTCCCGATGGATTCCCCCCACCCCCGTCGCCGCCCCCTGGAAGGGCTCGATGGCCGATGGATGATTATGCGACTCGATCTTGAATACGACACCATAGCCGCCGCCGATATCCATAAGCCCTGCATTCTCCTCTCCGGCTTTAACCAGCATCTTTTTACCTTCCCGCGGAAGGGTTTTCAACCATTTGATCGAATTCTTGTAGCTACAATGTTCGCTCCACATCGCACTGAAAGCACACAGTTCTGTGAAATTGGGGGTTCTGCCGAGCTTTTGCCGGATCAGCTCGAATTCTTCAGCGGTAAGCCGAAGCTGCTCAGCCGTTTTTGCGGTAATCTCCATGGGCGCAAAATTACGAACCCGCGCCCAATTTCCCTCCCTCCCCGCCGGATTTTGCCAAAGTCGACCCGAATTGCTAGGTTTGCTGGCTATGGCCCACAGGATTGCTTTGGTAGCGAACACAAGCTGGAGTATCTACAAGTTCAGGCTTTACGTGATCGGGAAATTGGTGGAAAAAGGATTTGAGGTATATGTGCTGGCGCCCCGCGATCGGTATACCGAACAATTCGAAAACCTGCCGGGTCTGACCTATATCCAACTCCGGCATTTCAACGCCGGGTCGATCTCTCCCATCGAAGATCTCCGCCTGTACAAAGAATTGTTAACCCATTACCGGACGCTCCGCCCCAACCTTATCTTTCACTACACGATCAAAGCAAATATTTTCGGTTCGCTTGCCGCGGCATCGGCCGGCATCCCCGCCATCCCCGTCATTACGGGTCTTGGATTTGCATTCTCCGGCAACGGCTGGCTGAAATTCATCGCCAGAATATTGTATCGCTCTGCATTGCGGAAAACCAGGGAGGTCTGGTTTCTCAACGAAGACGACCGGCGGGTTTTTATAAGCCTGGGAATTGTCCCCGTGGAAAAAACCTTCGTCCTCCCGGGTGAAGGAGTCGATACCACGGCATTCTGCCCCGCGCCCTATCCACCAGATAAAAAGGACGTGACTTTCCTGCTGATCGCCCGCCTCATCCGGCATAAAGGGATCCATGAATTCGCGCAGGCTGCCGGGCTGCTTCATTCGCAAGGCCTGGCCATCCGATGTCAGCTGCTGGGTGTTTCTGATGACAATAACCCACAGGCCATCCCCCGGCCAACTCTTGACAATTGGGTGCAGGGACATATCCTGACCTATCTTGGCCAGACCGACGACGTTCTGCCCATCATCGACCAGGCGGATTGCGTCGTCCTCCCTTCATACCGGGAAGGATTGCCGCTTAGTCTCCTCGAAGGCGCCAGTATGGCAAAAGCGTTGATCGCCGCCGATACCCCCGGATGCCGCGCCCTGATCGATGACGGGATCAACGGTTACCTCTGCCGCGCGAAAGATGCCGACGACCTTGCCCGAAAAATGACCGACTACTATTATCTGCCCGCGGCCGACAAACGTCAAATGGGCCTCGCAGGCCGGGAAAAAGTCCTCCGTGACTTTACCCGGGAACACATCCTCGGGATCTATCTGCAAAAGATATGCATATACTGCTGCTGATCGTTTATGGGACGCTGGCCACTGTCGCCATCCGGAAGATGCCCTTCCTGCAGAAGAGCGGAATCCGCCCGGGATGGCTGTGGATACTCTACGTTGCACACGTCCTCACCGGCTGGCTGCACAACTGGATCGCATACCATTATTTCCCCGATCACGGCGATATCTGGAATTATTTCAGGCTAAGTTTCCTTTATCGTCACCGGCTACTCTCGGAGTTTAACCTTTTCCTTTCCGATAATTCAACCTGGACATATATCACGCACAACGGAATCGTCTTTATCCAAATGTTCCTCGACCTGCTTTCAGGCGACGACATGAACATTAATACCCTGCTTTTTGCCTTCCCTGTCTTTCTGGGCAACGTTGCGCTGTTCCGCGTTTTCCGCCGCCGGTTCGCGGAGGACACGCTGGCCGCGACGACCGTTTTTTGGCTGCCTTCCGTTCTATTCTGGACCGCTTGCATTTACCGGGAAGGGATGCTGTTCATGCTGCTCGGATTTCTCTTTTATCACCTGGACCGCCTGTTCACCAACTCCGCGGGACGCCCCCGCCGTCCACATATATTGGGACGCCTCCGTCGTCCACTCATATACTGCGTGGCCCTTTTTCTCCTGGTCGCCTATTTCCGCATGGCCGTAGCGATCATTCTTGTTCCCGCCATTTTGGTCTGGTATTGGATCGACCACCCGTTCCACCGCCCGGGGCGCTATACCCTCGCCGCCTCCCTGATCGTCCTCCTGCTCACCATCTCCGCCCCCCCTCTCCGTGAGCCCCTCATCCGATTGGTTACGACCGAACAAGCCTCCTTCCAGGTCCTTGAAGGCCGTTCGAGGTTACCGCTGCCCGCTCTGGACGGAACGCTAAATAGCATTTGGCGAGCCTTTCCTGCCGCCATACGCAACGGCTACTTCGAACCCCTCCCCGGATCGGGAGGTCAACCGATCTACCTGGCTTTCTCCGTTGAATTACTTGCAGTCTGGCTGACCGTCCTGTTCGCCGCGATATATGTCATCCGGTCCCACATACCGCGTCTCCCCGACGGCGGGAATTCCTTTACCCCGGAATCCCGCCCGGCGCCCGTCCCGGAATCCCGCCCGGCAACCGCCCCCGGAACCCGGCCGGCAACCGCCTTCCCCGCCGCCTGCCTCCTCTTCGCTCTGGCCGGCATGCTTACCATCGGCTTCTTCGTGCCCTTTGCCGGAACGATCGTCCGTTATCGCAGTATCTACCTTCCCTTCCTCCTCGCCCCCGCCCTCCATACCCTTCGTCACCTGCCCGGAATCAAATCGCTAAACCGCTGGTTAGAATCTCGGAAAAGGATCTTTAGGTAAAATAATTTTATTTCTTAATACCATCGAGGTATGTAACAGGACTACGTCTTGTTTTTGAATAAATTACGATTTTTAATATAACTAAATATCTTATCATGGTCATAGTCAAATCGCTAAAAATTCCGCAGTAAAACATCTTTTTATTGCCAAGTCTTCATTTTCACCTCCCAGAATCCCAAAAAATTGTTTAATCACCCGCAATCCTTTAGCTTCGCGCTAAATTTTACGAGGATGTCATCATTAAGATTTAAAGCTATTGATAACTTGACTACCACATCCGACGGGATGATGCCGGGCGCCGCGAAAATCACCGCGATCTTCGGCGAGAACGTTTTCACATTGAAGACTGCCCGCGAATTTTTAAGCGACGAAGCCTACAAAAGCCTGCTGGCCTCCATCAAAAGCGGCAAAAAGATCGACCGTGCCGTCGCCAACCAGATCGCTTCCGGTATGCGTCAGTGGGCCGAAAGCAAAGGCGTCACTCACTTTACCCACTGGTTCCAGCCACTGACCGGAACGACAGCAGAAAAGCACGATACCTTTTTCACGATTAAAAGCGATGGTACCGCCATCGAAGAATTCGACGGGGCCGCGCTGATCCAGCAGGAACCCGACGCCTCTTCCTTCCCGAGCGGCGGCCTGAGAGCAACCTTCGAAGCCCGCGGCTATACCGCCTGGGACCCTTCCTCCCCCGCATTTGTCATGGAGATCGGAGCGGGCAAAACCCTCTGCATCCCCACCATTTTCGTTAGCTATACCGGCGAATCGCTCGACTATAAAGCGCCGCTCCTGAAGGCCCTGGCCGCGCTTGACAAGGCCGCCGTGGAGGTTTGTCATTATTTCGATAAGAACGTCACCAAAGTAACGGCCACCCTCGGCTGGGAACAGGAATATTTCGTCGTCGACGAAGGCCTGTTCAATGCGCGTCCCGACCTGGTTATGAGTGGAAGGACCGTGTTTGGGCATGCTCCTGCCAAAGGCCAGCAGTTGGAAGACCACTATTTCGGCAGCATCCCCGAACGGGTCTATGCCTTCATGCGCGACTATGAGAATGAAGCGTATAAATTAGGTATTCCCCTGCGCACGCGCCATAATGAAGTCGCACCCGCACAGTTCGAGTGCGCGCCCATTTTCGAGGAGGTCAGCGTCGCCGTAGACCACAATCTGCTGCTCATGGATATCATGGACCGCGTCGCCCGCCGTCACAAGCTGCGTGTTCTTCTTCATGAGAAGCCATTCGCAGGCATCAACGGCAGCGGCAAACACAACAACTGGAGCATGGCCACCGACACCGGCGTCAACCTCCTGGCTCCCGGCAAAACGCCAAAGACCAACCTGATGTTCCTGACTTTCTTCGTCAATACCATCAAGGCGGTACACGATTACGCCGATGTTCTGCGTGCAGCCATCGCTTCCGCAGGCAACGACTTCCGCCTCGGTGCGAACGAAGCGCCTCCGGCCATCATCTCCGTCTTTATCGGCGAGTACCTCACCAAAGTTTTGGGTGACGTAAAGGAACGTGTTGGCGAGAAATTCGACGAGCAGGATGAGGCCATCCTCAAGCTGGACCTTCATCGGAGCATCCCGGAGTTGCTGCTCGACAATACCGACCGCAACCGCACTTCGCCGTTCGCCTTCACCGGCAATAAGTTCGAGTTCCGCGCCGTCGGCTCAAGCGCCAATTGTGCCAACGCCATGATCGCATTGAACTCCATCCTCGCGGAAACGCTCAAGAAGTTCAAAAAGGACGTCGATTCGCTGATCGAAAAGGGGGATAAGAAAGAGATCGCCATTATGCACGTCATCCGCGAATACGTCGTGAGCAGCGAAAAAGTGTTGTTTGAAGGCGACGGTTATAGCGACGAATGGCATCACGAGGCCGAAAGACGCGGTCTGCCGAACGTCCGGACAACTCCGCTGGCCCTCGATGCCATGGTGACCGATAAAGCAAAACACCTCTTTGAAAGCAACGGAGTCTACACGCATATCGAGCTGGAAGCCCGCCACGAGATCGAACTGGAGAAGTATGTAAAACGCGTCCAGATCGAAGCCCGGATCATGGGCGAATTGGCCACCAGCCATGTGCTGCCCCCGGCGATCAGGTACCAGAATACCCTGATCCAGAATATCCAGGGATTGAAAGCGATCGGTCTTCCCGTCAGCGCTTATACCAATCAGCAACAGATCCTGGAAAAGATCTCCCAGCATATCTCGAAGATCAGCGAGCTGGTTGGCAAAATGATCGACGCCCGGAAGATTGCCAACAACGTGGTCAATACCCGCACCAAGGCAATCGAATACAACAGCCAGGTAAAGGAACCTTTTTTTGACGAGATTCGCTATCACGTCGATAAGCTCGAACTGCTGATCGACGACAAGGAATGGGTTCTTTCCAAATACCGCGAACTGCTCTTTTTGCGATAATAGAGAAACCCACCGTCAGGTGGGTTTTTTTATGGCTTCCTTCACCCAGCCCTCGGCAAGATGCAATTGCTGCTTCATGGTGAGATGTGAATTGTCCAGAACGACCGCATCCTCTGCCTGCCGGAGGGGGCTGATCTCGCGATGCGAATCAATATAATCGCGGTGTGACAGGTTTTGCTTCACCTCTGCCAGCGTAATATTGGGGTTTTTGTCATACAACTCCTTGAAGCGGCGCTGCACCCGTATTGCCTCATCCGCAGTCATGAAGATCTTCAGTTCCGCGTTTGGGAAAACGACCGTACCGATATCCCGCCCATCCATCACGATCCCTTTCTCCTTTCCCAACTCCTGTTGCCGGGCAACCGCAAACGCTCTCACGGCCCTGACGGACGCCACCTCACTCACCTTCTCCGCCACCACCAGGTCACGGATCACATATTCCACATTCTCTCCGTTCAGCCACATCTCCGTCTCTCCGGTCTTATGATTGGCTAAAAACTCCAGCCGGATATGCATTAGCGCCTCTTCCACCGCCCCCGGGATCGTCCAATCGACATGATGCCGGATGAAATAGAGTGTGATGGCCCGGTACATCGCCCCACTGTCGACGTATATATAGTTCAGCTCTTTAGCCAATTGCTTGGCAAGGGTGCTCTTTCCGGTGGAGCTCCAACCATCGATCGTGATAATGATGTTCTTCATCACCTCAAAAATAAAAAAAGGGGCGCCTTTTAAGCAAAAGTAGTCGCCCCTTTTTCGTCTTATTATTTTTCGCCAGGCTCCGCGTGGCCGGGCCACCCTAACAGATGGCTTTTCACGATATAAAATCTATTTAAGCTTCTGATTTTTCCTTCGCCCGCTCTTTCAGTGAGAACTTGATCTTTGACAACTCCTTATCCAGATCGGCGACCAGGATATCCCCATTCTTGATATTCATATTCAGAATCTCCTCCGCCAGCGGATCTTCAAGGTATTTCTGGATCGCCCTGTGTAGCGGCCGGGCGCCAAACTGCTGATCATAGCCCTTGTCGGCAATGAAATTCTTGGCGTCATCAGTCAGCTCCAGCGTAAAGCCGAGGTTGCTGAGCCGCTTCAGGACTCCCTTCATCAGGATATCGATGATCTCGAAGATGTGATCCTTGTTCAGCGCATTGAAGATAACGACATCATCTATCCGGTTCAGGAACTCGGGGCTGAAGGTCCGTTTCAACGCCTTTTCGATAACCTGCTTGTTGTTCTCATCTGCATTCTGGGTCCGCGCTGCCGTGGCAAAACCGACCCCGTCTCCAAAATCCTTCAGTTGGCGCACCCCGATATTGGAAGTCATGATGATCAGCGTATTCTTGAAATCGACCTTCCGGCCAAGTCCATCCGTCAGCTGCCCATCATCCAGCACCTGCAGCAGGATATTGTAAATATCCGGATGCGCCTTCTCGATCTCATCCAGCAGGATCACGGAGTACGGTTTGCGGCGTACCCGTTCCGTCAGTTGGCCGCCTTCTTCATAACCGACATATCCCGGAGGCGCACCGATCAGCCGGCTCACCGTGAATTTCTCCATGTATTCGCTCATGTCGATCCGGATCAGCGAATCTTCCGAATCGAACATATAACGGGCCAGCGCACGGGCCAGTTCGGTCTTCCCGACACCCGTAGGGCCAAGGAAGATAAAGGTGCCGATCGGCTTTTTGGGGTCTTTCAATCCGACCCGGTTGCGCTGGATGGCCTTCACCACTTTCTGGATCGCCTCATCCTGGCCGACAACCATGCCTCCCATGTCGACCGCCATATTCCGCAGCTTTTCCGTTTCTGCCTGGACCATCCGCTTGACCGGGATACCGGTCATCATGCTTACAACTTCTGCAATATTTTCTTCGTCGATCGGATAGCGTTTATGCTTGCTTTCTTCTTCCCATTCCGCCTTCGCCTTTTCCAGCTCTTCCTGCAAGCGTTTCTCGGTGTCCCGGAGGCTGGCGGCTTCCTCGAATTTCTGGCTCTTTGACGACCTTGTTCTTTTCATTCTTCACATCTTCGATCTTCTTTTCCAGATCGACGATATTCTGCGGAACATTGATATTCTTCAGATGCACCCGGGCCCCAACTTCATCCAGAACGTCAATCGCCTTGTCCGGCAACAAGCCGGTCTGTCATATACCGGTCGCTCAGCTTTACGCAGGCATCAATGGCGTCGTCCGAATAAGTGACGTTATGATAGTCTTCGTATTTTGATTTGATGTTGTTCAGGATCTGAATGGTTTCCTCCACACTTGGCGGATCGACCATTACCTTCTGGAAACGGCGATCCAGCGCGCCGTCCTTCTCGATATACATCCGGTACTCATCCAGCGTGGATGCTCCGATACATTGGAGCTCGCCGCGGGCAAGCGCCGGTTTGAAAATATTGGACGCATCCAGCGAACCGCTGGCCCCGCCGGCGCCGACGATCGTATGGATCTCATCGATAAAAAGGATCACATCCCGGTTCTTCTCCAGTTCGTTCATGATCGCTTTCATGCGTTCTTCGAACTGTCCGCGGTACTTGGTACCGGCAACCAGGGCTGCCAGATCGAGCGAAATGACCCGCTTGTCGAACAGCACCCTGGAAACCTTGCGCTGCACAATCCGGAGCGCTAACCCTTCCACAATGGCCGTCTTACCCACACCGGGCTCGCCGATCAGGATCGGGTTGTTCTTTTTGCGCCGGGAAAGGATCTGGGAGACCCTTTCGATCTCCTCTTCCCTGCCGACGATCGGGTCCAGGGCCCCCATCTCGGCCAGCCGGGTGATATCCCGGCCGAAATTATCCAGTACGGGGGTCTTGCTTTTGGCACTGCCCGCGGAACGCGCCTTCTGCTGCGAATACTTCTTTTCTTCGTCAAAATCGTCGTCATTCTCCTCCGCGTATTCGCTCCGGACATCGTTGCTCTTCACAACGCCCAATTCGTTTCTGAACAGGTCATAATCAACGTCGAACTGGTTTAGGATCTGGGTCGCGATATTTTCTTTGTTTTTCAGGATGGAGAGCATCAGATGCTCAGTCTCTACGGTCGGGCTTTTTAGCGCTTTTGCCTCCAGAACGGTCACTCGTATCACCTTTTCCGCCTGTTTGGTCAGCGGCAGACTATTGATATTGGCGATGTTTTTACCGGTCTTATCCTTAACTGCCATTTCCACCTCCTTCCGTCAATTCGTACAGGTCCACATTGAAACTCTTTAAAATGCGGACAGCTGTATTGTCACCCTCCCGAATCAACCCCAGCAATAAGTGCTCCGTACCGATAAAATCGTTCCCCAGTCGCAAAGCCTCCTCCCTGCTGAATGATATGATCTCCTTTACCTGGGCTGAAAAATTATTATCCATTTTTAAGTAATTGAGCTTTATACAATAATAACGAATATTTTTGAGTTCTGTTTCTGCTACTTTATTAACGGCCGTTAATATCTTTAAGTATCTTTAAGTGTAATATGCAAGTCAAAATTGATACCAAGAGAGAAATTTCATGCCATTACTATCCTTGAACCCCTTCTCGCTGCTAATATGACAGAAGACCTCGAAAAAAGCTTACTTGCCGATTCTGGAAAAAGACGTTAAAAACGTGGTTCTCATCTTAAAAGACATCCCGGAGCTCGAGGATGCTGCGGCAGCAGGCCTGGTAAAGATCCAACAGGTCTTCTACGACAACAGCGCATCCTTCGTCATCTGCGAGCTCACGCCGGCTGTCGAGCAATACCTGGAAGACAAAGGATATCCTCGAACTGATGAACGTAACCCCCACGGAGAGCGAGGCCTGGGACATCGTCCAGTTGGAAGAGGTCGAACGCGAGACTGCTCAACGACCCCGACCTCTAACGATGCCTGCCCCTGCAACGTATAACGACCCTCCCGGTTCCCGCTCCTTACCGCTCCCCACCACCCTTGGCGGCCAGCAATGCCCCTGCAGGGTTGTCTCGTCGGACCGCGCCGACAAGACAGAAAGTCAGGCAATTACATCGAACTTTTGCCGGCGCGGCGCGTTTGCGCCGCGCCGCCGCTTCCTCAATCCTCCCCGCCCTCAAAACCGCCCTCCCTTCGTCCGCAGCCGCAGCCGTCCGGGAATTTATTTACCCACGCGGCAGGTAATTCCTAATTTTCCCGCCAAAAGCAGCAGATATTTTGCACCCGTCGTCTATACTCGGAACTTATCAACTTAAAATCGCGTAATGCTGGCCGTCACCATTCTAGGCAATAACTCGGCTCTACCAGCTTTTGATCGTCATCCGACCGCACAGATCATCACCATGGAAGATCAGATCTTTCTGGTCGACTGCGGCGAAGGGACCCAGATGCAGATGGCCAAATACAAGATCCGCCGCAGCAAGATCAACCATATCTTCATTTCCCATTTGCACGGCGACCACTATTTTGGGCTGATCGGCCTTCTGACCAGTATGGGCCTCCTTGGCCGAACGCAGGACCTGCACGTCCACGCCCCGGGCGCGCTCCAGGAGATCATCGGTCTGCAGCTCAAGGTTGCCGACATCCATCTTCCCTACCGGCTGCATTTCCATCCGCTAAATAGGCAACCGGGCGAACCAAATGTTGCGGACCAGCCCGCCGTCCTCCTCCGCGAAGCGCGTTACGAGGTCAGCTGTTTCCCCGTCATCCATCGCATCGAATGCTGGGGATTCATCTTCCGCGAAGTCCGCCCTTTTCGCCGGGTCAATCCCGAAAAGGCCCACCAGCACGATGTCCCAGCCTCCTTTTTCGATCGGTTGAAATGGGGCGAAAGCTACCAGAAAAAAGACGGCACAGTTGTCGAGAACCAATGGGTAACCGAACCTGCCAGCAAGGCCCGGTCCTATGCGTATACGGCCGACACGATGTTCGACGAACGCATCGCGGACTATGTCCGCGGCGTCGACCTCCTCTATCACGAGACGACCTATCTTAAAGACCTCGAAATCCAGGCCGGCCGGCGTTTTCACAGCACGACCTCCCAGGCGGCGACAATCGCCCTCCAGGCCGGCGTGCAACGCCTGCTCATCGGCCATTTCAGCTCCAAATATGAAAAATTGCAGGCCTTCGAACAGGAGGCCCGCGAGGTCTTTCCCAACACCGACCTCGCGCTCGAAGGCGTGACGTACAAAATTTAGGCGCACACCGATCCCTCCCCGACCGCGACCCGCTGGGTTCACGCAGATCTTCCCTCTATCCCCGGCCCTTCCTCCTCACCCCGGGAGCAGAAACCCGAGCGAAAAGCTGGATTTGACCCCCACCAGCAGCGAATGCAAGAGGTAATAGGAGAAATATCGTCCTTTATCCCGCTTATAATCCACTTTCCCGGTCCGTTTCGACACCGGAAGCGACTTGTCCTTATCCCTCGGGATAATCAGCTTTTTCAATGCAAACGACTTTAATTTGTCCGTCTTCAGGCCGCCATTTTTTGCCTTGAGCTTGTCGACCACGAGATCATGGTATTCCCCCACAATCTTGCCCGTGGCCCGATCCTCGCCCATTTCAAACTGAAAGATTAAGCTATTCAGCATCCCTGACTCAAGATGCAATTGGCCCAGGTTCTCCGCCGGGTTGTTTAATGTTGTTACATCAAGCTGATGAAAGGCGCCCTCTACTTCATAAAACGCGTTAGCACGGAGCGGCATCCGGGTTGTGGCCGTGACCGATCCCGAACCCATAAGCGAGCCCTCTGTCCGCACAATAATAAAGGCGGGATCGCCTTTGCGGGGCTTGTTGAGCAGCGGCTCCATGGTGCCATGTAACCGCTCGATGATCAGCGCCCCAGTTTTTTGACCTTCTTTTGGAAATTCCTCGTATTCAAACCTGGTCATTCCCATGCTGACCTTCCCAACCCGCATCTCGATCGGCAGGGCTTCCAGAGATGCAATGGGCGTCGGTTTATCGCCGGTATCCAGCGGCAGCCGCCGGTCCCGAAAAACATGGATCCGGCTCCCCTTAAAACCAATCTGACCTGCTTCCAGCCGGTGACGCGCCAGCCCCATTACATCCAGGTCTTCTGCATCGATCCCCATCACGGTTGCCCGCACGACATCCACCTGATGGCCCTTTGAGCGGCCAATTTCCTCCTTATCCCGATCAGGACTGATTTTCAGGGTGTCCAGGTGAAGCAGCCGTTTCTTGCTGTCCAGTTCGAGGCGGCTCAGACAAACCGTTTCATCCATGCCCGGAACGATATACGTTGCATCCGCTGCAACGAAATGAATCGCTCCGACAGTCCCGGATGTCACAGAATCGAGACGGAGATCCCCATGTAACAGAAATCGCTGTATGTCCTTTTTCTTCTCCACTATCATAAGGTGGTCCACCTCCAACTTACCGATTAACGCGTCCGCTGCGGGGGGATGCATGTCCTTCATTGAACTGTCCTTTTCCAGCAGGTCCTCGTCCAGATTGACCATAACTCCCTCCATCCGGATGTCCCGGACGCGCAGCCGATGGGCGCTCACCCACTTGAGAAAGGAAATTCCCCGGATGGAGATCTTTTCGGCGAAGAACGAATGACGGTGCGCGGCAACAGGCTGATATCGCGCCTCCAGCCCTTGAAATTCCAGCGACCCCGCGAGCACATCGGCTGTCAGCGTCCGGTATTTAACTTGTAAAGAAGGCGGCAGTGTCCCGAGCGCCTGATCGACTTGATGGCGGATAACCGAATTGGCAATAAAATAACCCGCGGTCACCAACAATAGCAGAATGCCGGCTACAAAAAGTAGCCCCTTAATCCATCTGTGTCCGGAGGGTATGATCGTCTTTTTCACAGGCTTTATTGCAACAAACGGCCTGCCCGAATACACCGTTGCCTCCCGCGGTATTATTCGACGTCGCCTGCCGCGTCCCGGTCACAGGGGCCGATGCCCTATTTTTTCCCCAGGTAGGTTGCCCATCTGGCCTGGAGACCCGCGCTCAGCGGGACTACCGGCAGCCGGAGATAATTGCCGATCAGCCCCATCTCTGCCATGGCGCCCTTAACACCGGCGGGATTATTCTCGCCAAACATGATCTCATACGCGGCGATGAGCCGGTCATTGATCACCTTGGCCGCCTTGAAGTCTCCTTTTAGCGACAGCGCGGACCATCTGACTGAATTCTTTTGGAAAGGCGTTCGCGGCCACGCTGATGACCCCTTCCATTCCGCAGGCGATCTGCGGCAGCGCGAGCGCGTCGTCGCCGCTGACCACCAGGAAATCCTCCGGTTTGTCGCGCAGGATCTCCATACATTGGGCCATATCGCCGCTGGCTTCCTTGATCCCCGCGATGTTCTTCGCTTCTTTTGCCAGCCGGATCGTAGTGGCGGCATTCAGGTTCCGCCCTGTCCTTCCCGGTACGTTATAAAGGATCAGCGGTTTGGGTGAAGCTGCCCCCAGCGCTTTATAATGTTGAAAGAGGCCTTCCTGAGAAGGCTTGCTATAATACGGGCTGGTGCTGAGCACTGCGACGGCCTTATCCAGCGGAAAGCTACCGAGTTCATGAACCAGTTCTGCCGTATTGTTGCCGCCGATACCCACGACAACCGGCACCCGGCCGGCTACTTTCTCATAGGTGAAGAGCGCGATCTGTTTCTTTTCTTCTTTGGACAGGGTCGGCGTTTCGCCGGTGGTCCCGAGCGTGACGACATATTCGACGCCGCCCGAAATAACATGATCGATGACTTTTGCCAGCGCTGCCGTAATCCACGCTGGTATCTGATTCAAAAGGTGTAATTAACGCTACTCCGGTTCCCCGGAGCTGGTCCCTAAGTGACATGTATTTGAAATTAATAGGTGAGAAAAATGGCGGGCCTGTCCTGCTTCGGGAACAATTTCATCGGTGCAATTTCGTCGTCAGACGTCAGGCCGGCACCTCGTTCCAGAAGCCCATCTTGCCGAACTTCTCGATCCGCTTCTCAATCCGCTGCTCCGGGGTAAAGCTGACCGAGTTCCTTTAATGTTTCCACCAACTTGGGCTTTAGCAGTCCTGCCGCTTCAATGTAATCCCAATGCGCTCCCCCGATGGGCTCCGGGATGATACTGTCGATCAACCCGAACTTATACATATTGTCGGGCGTAAGCCGTAATTCTTCTGCCGCCTTTTCCTTCTGGTCCCAGCTGCGCCACAGGATCGAACTGCAGTTTTCCGGCGAAATGACGGTATACCACGAATTCTCCAGCATATACACCTTGTCGCCAACGCCGATCCCCAATGCTCCGCCCGAAGCACCCTCGCCGATGATGACGCAGATAACCGGCACTCTCAGCCGCATCATCTCATAGATATTCCGCGCGATCGCTTCACCCTGACCCCGCTCCTCCGCTTCCATCCCTGGATAGGCGCCCGGCGTATCGATCATGGTGATAATCGGCTTATCGAACTTTTCCGCCAGCTTCATCAACCGCAACGCCTTCCGGTAACCCTCGGGATTGGCCATTCCAAAATTCCTGAGCTGCCGCATCTTCGTATTGGTGCCCTTCTGCTGTCCGATCATCATGACGGTCCGACCGTCCAGCTGTGCAAAACCTCCAATCATTGCCTTGTCATCCCGGACATTCCGGTCGCCGAACAGCTCCACAAAATTGGTACACATCTTCTCGATATACTTCAGCGTATAAGGCCGGTCCGGATGCCGGCTCAACTGCACCTTCTGCCACGGGGACAATTCCGGGTGATCTCCCGGCGCTTCTCAAGCACCTGATCCTCCAGCTTGCGAATGGAATCACTCAGATCGACCTTCGTCTTTTCGGCAGTCTGTTTCAGCTTTTCAATCTCGTCAAACAACTCTTTGATCGGCTTTTCGAAATCCAGGAATTGACGATTTTTGGCTTGAGGCATAGATATTTCTCTCGATTGATTGAATCTTCACAGACCATCGTCGGACCTGCTTAGACCTTCACCCGCACCACCGGTGCGGCCTCGGTCGTATCCTTCGTTCCACTCGGATATGGTCCTACTCATTCGGAACCTTTGCTTCGCTCGGTTCCCCAATAGTCGTAAAGTGGTCTCCGGACTCCGCCCGGATTTTGTAAAATTAAGGGTTAACGAAGTCCTATAAAAAGATTTGGCAGGGTTTGTTGGAGAAAATCAAATTTCACCTATCTTTGCCATCCCGAAAAATATCGCTCTTTCCGGCGATTTACTCCCGGATTCAGCGCCCCTTCGGAGGTTGGATTGGTAGTTCAGTTGGTTAGAATGCCGCCCTGTCACGGCGGAGGTCGCGGGTTCGAGTCCCGTCCAGTCCGCTAGAATAGAAATCAAAATCAATCAAAAAGCCCGGAAATGCACTGTTTTCGGGCTTTTTCGTTTCTATCACCTACCTAAAATTTTCAATTCTTCCCAACGTCGAGGTGATAAATTCGGTTACCCAAGCTTACTAAGGCTTTTCGGGTAACCGAATTCTCGGCAAACCCTTGCTGGGCGGGCCTGTTCAATATATGAACACCCCCCTTGGCAGGCTTTAAATTAATTTTATTTTAATTAAAAAAGGGGGATGACATGGAAACGAAAATGAGCATTCTTTTTTATGGAAAGACCGCAAAAACTACAACGGATGGCAAGGTGCCCATCTATATGCGGTTTACCATCGACGGCCATCGGTGGGAAGTATCAACTAGCAACTATGTAGAAGCCTCGAGGTGGTCGTCGGATGCGGGAAAAGTAAGGGGAAACTCTGAAGATGCCAGGACCGTAAACATGCATCTGGATATATTGAAACGGAAGGCCTATGACTACCGGCAGGAAATCATCTTGGGGGGTCAACCTTTTGCCATTGACACCTTCAAACATAAATGGTTGGGCCTGGGGGAAAGCAAGCGGACTTTAATGGAAGTAATTCGAAATCACAACAGCAACCTGGAGAAACTAATCGGAAAAGGCTATGTCAAAGCCACTTGGGTAAAATACAAAACGACCGAAAAGCATATCGAGGAATTCATTCGGTGGAAATATCAACTTGCCGATATCGCTTTACGAGCCGTCAAATTTGAATTTGTCGTGGACCTTGAATTTTACCTTAAATCTGAAAAAAACTTAGCCGTCAACTCTTACGGGAAAATTATTAAAAATCTAAAAAAGATCATCCATGAATGTGTCGCGAAAAATTGGCTGGATAAAGATCCCTTCATGCTTTATAAAGTGAAGCATATCGATTCCCAAGTACCTTATCTATCGGACGAGGAATTATTACGGATACAGAACAAGCCGCTGCCGGCGGGAAGGCTCAGCCTGGTAAGGGATCTTTTTATTTTCAGCTGTTTCACCGGGCTGGCGTATATCGATGTAGCCCACTTATCATCTGAAGATATCATCGTCGGCATTGATGGCAAGAAATGGATTGTGAAGAACAGGGAAAAGACAGACGTGCTCTCCAAAATCCCTTTATTGGCCCCTGCTCTATCCATTCTCGAAAAATATAAGGACCACCCTAAAACACTCAATTCTGGAAAACTCCTGCCAATTATGTCGAACCAGAAAGTAAATTCTTACCTCAAAGAGATTGCCGATGTATCCGGAATTACGAAGGAGATTACCTTCCATGTAGCTCGCCACACATTTGCCACAACCGTGACCCTCAGCAATGGTATTCCCATAGAGACGGTATCAAAGATGCTCGGGCATAAAAAATTAAAGACAACCCAGATTTATGCGGAAGTGGTAGACACTAAGGTCAGTCAGGACATGAAAGCTTTGATTCAAAAATATTCAAATATCCAGTGAATACCACTAGACAATATTTGATCGCAAAGCACTACTTAATGTGGTGAGCATTCGTCTTACAATTGGTCATTGCTTTTTATGAATTACTTAAACGTACAGCTTGTGTATTAAAAGCGGACGGTATCCTCCAAAATCGAGGGTGCAATTGATTTATTTACAAGCACTTGAACAATTGGCATTATCTTAGGATTGATTGCGGAATTAAACTCGCCCTTATGCTTAAAAACTATTTCAGGACAAGCTGGAGAGCCATTAAGAACAATAGAGCTTTTTCTTCGATCAATATCCTTGGCCTGGCCCTCGGCCTGACTTGCAGCCTCCTGATATTTTTATGGGTACAGGACGAACGGAGCATGGACCGTTTTCATGCGGGTGGGGATCGCCTGTACACGGTATTTGAAAGGGTATATACAAACGGGAGCACCAATGGGGGGTATCGTACCCCGGGACCGCTGGCGGCAGAATTAAAAAGGTTGTTCCCGGAAATCGAATATTCCAGCCCGTCGGCCATGCCCTACAAGTTGACCTTTGAAGTCGGGGAAAAAATAATCAAATCGGAGGGCGGCTTCGCCGACTCCGATTATTTTAAACTGTTCAGCTATCCCTTGTTACAAGGCAGCCCGCTCACCGCATTAAACTCGCCCGTTAGCGTGGCCATCTCGGATAAAATGGCAAAACAGTTTTTCGGCAGCGCCGCCGAAGCCTTTGGAAAAACGATCCGGCTTGACAACAAGAAAGAGCTGAGCGTGACCGCGGTATTCGCCGATTGTCCCGGTAATTCCTCCCAAAAATTCGATTTCCTGGTTAACTGGCCTACCTTCCAGGAATACAATCCACTCGTAAAAAACTGGAGCCTGAATGGCATTACGACAAATTTCATGCTGAAACCCGGCGGGAACCCGGTGGCAGTGCGAATGAAGATCAAGAAAATGCTCGATGCCTATAACAAAGAACTGGATGCCAATTACCGGATTGACCTCGATATACAACTATTCGGGGACGGGTACCTGTATTCCAATATTAAAAGTGGCCAGATAGAAGGCGGGCGAATCGAATACGTGAGGATCTTCAGCCTGGTAGCTATTTTCATATTGCTGATCGCCTGTATCAACTTCATGAACCTGACAACAGCCCTTTCTGCCAAAAGAGCCAAAGAGATTGGCGTCAGGAAAGCAGCCGGCGCACTCCGGTTCTCCTTGGTGCGACAATTCCTGGGTGAAGCGTTGTTTGTCACTTCTCTCTCCGTGCTCTTATCGCTGGCGGCAGTCAACCTGCTGCTTCCGATCTTCAACCATTGGACAGGAAAGCAAATCGAGCTACCGGTTACCAATACCTATTTCTGGACCGGGTTGATGGCCCTGACCCTGCTGACAGGCCTGATAGCGGGATCCTATCCTGCGCTGTTACTTTCCTCCTTTAAACCCATCCGCGTTTTAAAGGGCAGCCTTCCCTTCAGCCAGACCGCCGGTATGCTGAGAAAGGGATTGGTCGTCTTCCAGTTCGTTCTCTCGATCGTTTTAATCGTTGGTACACTGATCATTTCCAAACAGGTCAATTACGTTCAGCAAATCAACCTGGGCTATGACCGGCAAAACCTGCTTTATATTCCTCTGGATGGAGAACTGGCAGGCAAATTCAACCTGTTCAGTGATCTGGCGATCAAGAAGCAGGGCATTCAAAGCGTATCCCGTATCTCCACCCAATCCCCCTCAGATATAGAAAATCAGATCGGAGGCGTTTTCTGGCCAGGCAAAGACCCGAATTCAACTCCTACGTTTACGCAAGCTGCTATCGGTTATGATTTTGTGAAGACCATGCATCTTCAACTGGCGGAGGGCCGTGACTTCTCCAGAGACATCGCCTCCGATTCATTAGGCTACCTCATCAATGAAGCAGCCCTTAACGTTATCGGTTATAAAAATCCGATCGGCATGCCCTTGACCCAATGGGGTAAAAAAGGCATGATCATCGGCATATTGAAAGATTTTCACTATACGTCCCTGTATGACCCTATTAAACCCCTTATCATCCGGATGGCAGGAACAGGCAACCATGGATCGGCACTCGTGCGCACCGAGCCGGGTAAAACCACCCAGGCATTGGCTGGCCTTGAGAAGATCGTCAAAACCCTGAATCCCGAATTTTCATTTACGTATTCCTTTTCCGATGAAGAATATCAGCGTTTGTACAAAAGCGAACAGGTCGTAAACCGACTTTCCAACGTTTTTGCCGCCCTGGCTATTTTTATATCCTGCATCGGCCTCCTGGGTCTGGCGATGTTCACTGCCGAGCGACGCGCCAAAGAAATGAGCATCCGCAAAGTGCTGGGCGCCAGCGCTGCCACCCTGTTTACCCTGTTATCAGGGGAATTCACCCTCCTCGTGCTGCTCGCCCTCGGGATAGCGATCCCGATTGCCTGGCTCTCAATGAATGCCTGGTTGTTGAAGTTTGCTTACCGCATAGACATGGAGTGGTGGATCTTCGGCCTCGCAGGATCGATATCCATTCTGATCGCACTGGCTACTGTCAGTTTCCAAGCCATCAAAGCCGCTATGGCCAACCCTATTAAAAGCTTAAGGTCAGAATAGGCCCTCGCGCCGGTGGTTCCTGGTTGGGCCGCTCTCGTGATTTTTTGAGTGGAATAGTCCTGATCCAACAATGTGCCGAAGTAATTCTTTGTAATCTTTTGTTATTTGTCAGGTCAAGTTGTGGCTAATACAAGTGAATACGTAATGACTTGTGAGATCAAAAAGAGACTATTGTGCAATCAGTGGAAATAAATAAGGAGCGGCTTTAGCAACTCCCTAAACAGGCTGGCTTATAGCCGCCTAAAAAAGCAAATTTAAAAAAAATAAAATCAAATAAGATTTGGTCCACTACACAGAATCTTTTTTTGCATATTTCAACCACATCATTGATAAAACCCTTTCTTCTTCGGCCGTCACTGTCTATCTTACTACGAAAGCTTAAATATGCCTTCACTTGATGACTGCGACTATAAACCGGATTTTGAAATATTGGACCGATATCTCGACTTCTCCTCAGAGCTTTCCAGGATATCCTTACTCGCCATTGGTGGTTTCGGTGCAATTCTCTTGGTAAAGCTTAAATCCGAACACGTTATCGGGTCGCTAAATGACCTTCTGTACCTGTTCATTGCCATTTGCTTTTTCGCCCTATGTTGCGGGTTTTCTCTCTTTCATCGTTTTTTTGCTTCTGATAGCATGTCATGGTATATCTCCCATTTGCGGGCCAAAGCGAATGGCAATGCAGAACAAGCAGCCCATGAAAGCGAAGGATTACATAAGATGTTACGTCGAAGTTCACTTTTTCTTATCCTCACTGAGCTTGCCTTCGGAATCGCGGTCTTTGTTTTTGCGATTGGTATTTATCACATTTTGTGAAAACATCGCTCCGCCTGTCTCGACAAGTCAAGTTGTTGGATACTTACCTAAATTTTTGAAATTATTTTATGAAGAAACCCGAACTCCACGGCCCGAGCTTCGAACCCCAAACCTGGAACAACCAGATGATAGCGGGAAACTAGCGATTTGGCGGGATAATCGAAACCGTTCTTTAACGGTATTTCACCGAGACTGAATAGCTGAACGTGAATTTTAACCTTTAAACATTAATTTTATAGACAATTATCGCACATGATCGATCTAAATAAGATGGTAGAAAATCTTAATATACCCAAACAGATCCTCGACAAGACAGAGGCATTGGCAAAAGCCCTTTTCGGTCCTTCCTTTGCCGAACTCGGAAATTCAATTGCCGATGAGGTTCGTGCCAGACGGTGGAAAAACCAGTTGAAGATATTTGAAGGGGCGAAAAAGTTGCTGAAGGATAAGGGTATCGACCCAAAAAATGTATCCTTGAAAGTTCTTGCGCCATTAATCGAGTTTAGTTCCTACGAAGAGGAACCAACATTGCAAGATAAATGGTCAAACCTAATTGTAAATGTAGTTAGTAATACTGAAGATGTCCTTTTCCATCAAAATTGCATTTCCGTCCTGAACAAACTCTCATCTGCTGAGGCCATAGTTCTGGATGACTTAGATGCAGAAGTATCAAAAAGGAAAGAATCTGCACGCAGCCAAGCCCTGCAGCGATATGCCGTTCAGAAAGATATATTTGGCAGCACTACACCACCGAGGGACGAGGCGTCATTCTCATTAAGGTCATTCTATTTCCATAAAAAGTGGGTGGCCGAAAATCAGAATATTTCCATCGAATTGGCGGAATACAGAATATCAAATATGGTCGCCTTGGGCATTCTTGTTTGGGACGTTGACATTGACATCACCGCAGAAAAGTCACAAACTGACCCTGATGACAAGGATATAGATGTCAATGTTGACTTCGACAACGGCACTTACTTTGTTTTCACGCCTTTTGGCTACCGCTTCGTCCAAACCTGTAAGATTAAGTAATCAATATTTTATGAAAGCCAGCATGACCAAGACGGCACAGCTAGATTTACTGTTTAACCGGTGGGAAGATAGCATACCCGAGTACAAAGGTCGGTTCGTAAAGGATGGTATAATCAAAGAGGATGTCTGGGATGAAACGTTCCCTAAAATTCTCTTTATCGCCAAGGAGCCCAATCATTTCGAAAACCCTGTCGCTGGCGATTTTCGGCAAGACTGGAATAACGGAACCATCTATCCGTTTGCATATCGAATTGCAGAATGGACTTTTGGGATACTGAATGATTTCAAAGAATTTGGTGAAATTGAGTACAAAAGGCATAAACCGAACAGTTTATATCAATCTTACCTCCAGAAGATATCGTTTATGAACCTCAAGAAGCTCGGTGGCGGAGGTGTATGTGATGGAAAGCAACTTCTTGCTCATATTAAAACAGAGGGCCATTTGCAATTTGTACAGGACGAAATAGAGATTATTGACCCGGAAATTATTATTTTAGGGCTATCCTGGGGTTCAGCCGAAGCCAAGACTAAAGAATTAATCCTTCCCGGAATAAATAAAGCATTGGAGCAGTGCAATTATTCCATTGAAGTCGGCAAACTCGGAAAAATAAAAATCATTGACTTTTACCATCCTTCCTCGAGAAATAGCCCGTCCGCAGCATACAGCCTTTTACAGAACGTCATGAATTCCCATAAGTTTAAGTCGCTCAATTAGCTTGGCGTATATGTCCATTAAAGTGACTAAGCCAAGTGTCGCGATTAATTTGGCTGAGCCACTCGTCGGGGGTTTCGGCCAGAGGGTCATACCAGTCGGCTTTCACCCGGGTAACCAGGCGGCGCGGTCGGGGGAGAGACCCTCCGGGCTGGCGTCGGCTTCGCGGATCTCCATGGCAGTGAGATAGTACCGAATCCACTCCGCCTGTTGCCAGCGGGTGGCCGAGTGGAGAAGT
Source organism: uncultured Chitinophagaceae bacterium (assembly GCA_963846405.1). Taxonomy (GTDB): domain Bacteria; phylum Bacteroidota; class Bacteroidia; order Chitinophagales; family Chitinophagaceae; genus Puia. The sequence goes on from CAWJVU010000008.1 coordinate 252,137, forward strand.
TTTTTGAAACCCTTGAGCTCCGATTCGCGGCGTCCCTGGCGGTTCTGCCGTCGTTAATATCCAGGGTGAATTCATTTCCGGATAATACATAATATAATTGAGGCGAGGAAAGCCTGCCGAGGGGATCTTGGCTGACGCGAGTTGACCGACACGTGTCTCCCTCACATCATCCCGATAAGCATCCAGGAACGGACTCACGAGAGCCGCGATCTCGGGCTCGGTATTGAGGACCGTAAAAAGATTGTCGAAGGGGAGCTGAAGGAGCTCAATGGCGTGCGGAAGGGTACAAAACTGGCCGGCCTCGTGCCGTCGGCCGCTCCCTACCCTTTTGTCACCGACCGATATCGAAAAAGCGCACGAAGCCCGCCAGCTCCTGACCGCAGAATACCACGAAAATTATACGATTGCGCGGTTGAGCCGGAAACTGGCGAGGAATCCCTATAAGTTGAAGACCACTTTCGAGCATTTGTTTGGCGTGTCGATCGAGAAATACAAAAGGCCGACTTTATGGAGTATGCCCGGCTCCTGCTGGACACGGATAACACGATCGATGAGATCGCGATGCTACTCGGCTACAACAGCCAGCAGAATTTTACGACGGCATTCCGCAACCATTTTGGCTGTACGCCCGGGTGGATGAGGAGGAGGGGGAACCGCTGATGCAGTATGGAAACCCTTATTGGAAAGAGGCCGCGGAGTTTTCGTTAATTTTCTTGCAACCGATTACAGGAATTAGTATCTTGTTGACGGCTGCGATTGCTTTTGAAAAAGCGAGATACCATACTAAACCTTGTTCGCTGGACCTTCTTCCTACTTGCAATCACCGGGGCCAACGAGGCATCTGCAAACATTACACTTACCACATCCGTAAAGAATGTCTCCGGCCCCGTCCGCTACACTTCCGGCATCGTCTACGATGGCAGCATAAACGCCACGGCTACCGGCGGTACGGCCCCTTACACCTACAGTATATATCCCCCCGTCGCATTCAACAACGGCTTTTTCCCTGAACTGGGACCTGGAATCTACACCGTGGTCGCGACCGACGCCACCGGCCAGCAAGCCAGCGTCACCGTGACGATCGTCTTTCTCTACCCGCAGCCCTCAGTTTCTGTCTCGAATGTCGTCCAACCTTCCGGTTGCAGTTCCGCCGATGGTGCCTTTACGCTGACCGGGGCCGGGGGCACCCCGCCTTACCTGTACAGTATTGACCGAGGCACCACCTTTACTGCAAATAATACTTTTACCAATCTTACCGGGGGGCAATATGAGGTGTTGATTAAGGACGCCAACGGGCAAATTGCGCAAATTGGGACGAATTCGACGGATCCAGGGAATGACGGCCCCTATGTCAATTTATCCCTTCCGGGTTGCGACTTTATTACACCGCTTATTGGGGGATCCTGCGTCAACAGTGGTTTTGTGGAAGGTACCCTTTACTCGTATTCCGCGGTAGATAGTTTCTCTTTCGACGGCATCCATTACCGGCAAGCCTCTGCCGGGAGCCAAAACAATGTTTACCACTATGACAGCACCGGGCTGGCTCCTGGACTATATCATTTTTATCTGAAAGAGGACAATATGGTCGTCGGCGTCTATGCCGGCGTCTGTGAACAATATTGCTATGTGCTCATTAATTTTATCAGCATCGACGCCTCATGCGGCGGGAGTGACGGCGGCCTTCAAGTGATCGCCAATAACGGTTATCCCCCTGACAGTTATTCGATCGATGGCATCAACTGGCAAGCAAGCAATACTTTTACAGGCCTGGCCAGCGGTAATTATAACGTCATCGTAGAAGATCTCCAGGGAGGCACTTCTACGGCAACGGCCGTGGTGTACAATAAATGCCCGACCGTCACGGCCACGGCCACCTACGATATCTGCGGTCAGCACAACGGTACGATCACCGCAACCGGCCATAAGGGAACACTGCCGTATCAGTTCTCGATTGATGGGACGACATTCCAGTCCGCCAATTTCTTTAGCGGCCTCACTGCCGGCAACTACACCGTCACCATCAAAGATGCCCTGGGATTCACAAGTACCACCGCCGTGATCATCGCCAACTGGTGCCTGACGGTGACGGGTATCCCCGCCAATGCGGAATGCGGCAACGCCAATGGAACGATAACCGCTACTGGCGCGGGCGGTCTTACCCCCTACACGTACTCCATAGACGGCATCAACTTCCAATCCGCCAATCTATTCACCGGACTGCTCGCAGGCAATTACACCCTGACTGTACAGGACGCCACCGGCGGTATGGTTAGCGCGCTCATTACGATCGCCAATCTTCCCGGCCCCTCCATGACCGTCAGCACGCAACCGGCGAATTGCGATTCTTCCGGTGGCGGGCTCAGCATCCAGGCCACAGGCGGAACACCACCATATCAATACAGTATCGACGGCACCAATTATCAATTCGGCAACAACTTCGCCCTAATCCAGGGGTCGTACACGACCTGGGTGCAAGACGCCATTGGCTGCACGGCCACGCTGCCCGCCACGATCCCGCTGACAAACGATCTCACCCTCAACCTCGAGGGCCAGCTCTCGATCTGCCAGGGCAGCTCCATGACCTGGAGCGGCAGCTCGAACGCTACTGAATTCTCCTGGTCGCCCACAACGGGCCTTAACAACCCCAACATCCTGTTACCAACCGCTTCACCTGCGCAAACCACTGCATACACAGTCACCGCGACCCGGGGCGCCTGTCAAACCCAGGCTTCCTGGACCTTAACCGTCAATCCGACACCAATTGCAAGCGCCGGCCAGGATACGACGATCTGTTATGGGCAATCCGTTCAGCTCAATGGCAGCGCGTCGGCCAACGGTGGTACTTCCGCCAACGGCGGCTCCGGAACTTTCACCTATAGCTGGTCGCCCACGACTGACCTCAACAACTCGACTATTGCCGGCCCCGTCGTCGAAAGCCCCGACCACACCGTGACGTATACACTATCCGTGACTGATCTAAATGGCTGTACATCGCTCGACCGTGCGATAGTCACAATTAACGTCACGCCGCCCGCGAAGCTCTCCGCCGGTGACGACACGACGGCGCTGACAGGCGAACCAATCCAGCTCAACGCCATCGACGTCAACAACAGCGACTTTACCAGCTATGCCTGGACACCTGCGACAGGCCTCAGCAATCCCGACATCGCCAACCCCGTCGCCACTCTCGATGCGAGCACGACCTATAGCATCACCGCCACTACCCCCGCCGGGTGTGAAGGCACGGCCAGCCTCACCGTCAAGGTCTATATGACGATCGGCCTGATCGTCCCCAGTGCATTCACTCCAAATGGCGATGGCCGCAATGATCTATTGAAAGTAATTCCGTTGGGCATCCGGCAACTGCAATACTTTGCCGTCTTCAACCGCTGGGGTCAGCGGATCTTCTATACGACTGACGCCGGGAAGGGCTGGGACGGAACAGTCAACGGCCAGCCGCAGCCCGGTGGAGCCTACATTTGGATGGCGGCCGCAATCGACGTTAAAGGCCGGTCAATCGAGCGCAATGGCTCGATCATCCTCATCCGATAGTTAAAACTGAATGTCAGTACTTCTCAACGACCTGGTCGTCACTGGTCGTGGTCAAGGCATGATCCAATCAACCAATTCCAAGTTCCCGAACGAGCCGTCCCACCGCCAATGGCCGTCCACGACCAATTCAATAAAATTGATCCTGCCATTCTTAATGTCTAGTTCAAAGGACATAAAATCATCGGTGCCCTTCGCCTTTAGAATTTTTTGCGCTCCCAAAGCCAGGTTCATGCCCGCGTTGGCCGAATCCAACACGCTAGCGTCCTGGGTGTCGATCTGGAAATTGATATATCCGCCAACCGGTGACAATTCCCTGGATTTCACCTTCAAATGAGGCAGTTGCCGCTCCAGCCAACTATGTTGAGAGCGATTTGCCTCCAGGACGACATTAACCAACGTTTCTTCGAAGCTCGTGAGATTCATCATGGTAGTCCTTTTCTGCTAAAGGAAGAAATAACAACTCTCCCGTTTACAATTCGTCCGCCGATAAGCCTGACCAACACTCCGTCGACGTTTATGATGTTGCCGGCATTACCGGAGGGGAGTACGCCATTTGCCCCAACGGCAAGCTGACCCGCTTCATAAGCCTCCTGCGCGGCCTCCTCGACCGCTTGGTATGCCGCCTGCTCGCTGCCAAACTTCGCCACCAGATCACCCAGCGCGTGCTCCGCCTTATCAAATATATGAATTAACCGATTGGGATCTATTGGCTGGCTGGGCGCCGCATTGGCCGCACCTTCGACCCCAGCTCCGATATTTTCCAATTCGCCGGGAATAACCTCAGCCATCACGCCCCCCGAGCTCACCCCCGTGCCCACACCCGTGGTCGCACCGGATATCAGCCTTGAAACTACTCCGCCTATTTTTGATCCGGCAAAACCGCCTACAGCACCTGCACCGGCAGCAATCCCCAATTTTGTAAAACTAAACCCCTTCTGGGTATGATCCAGGTTATTAAGGCCTTGCTCGGCCGCATTTCCGGCGGCCCCGGACAGCGCACCAGCAGCCACCAAGGCGATAGTTCCCGTTCCCGCTGTCGCAACGGTCACATCGACAACCGCTCCGGCAATTGCTCCCGACACCGCACCTTTGCCAATCCCTTTCCAAACGTTCCGATGGTGTATCGCCGCATTTACGCCGCCAACAACCCCTCCCACCAATGCACCGATGGCGGTAAAAAGGAATCGCCCATCCTTATCTTCATACCTGATCGGATTGTCTGCAGAGGTTGAATAGGGGGATAAATCTACGTATTGGTCACTTAGTGGGTCGGGATTATGCCACACTCCGAGTTGAGGATCATACATCCTTGCTCCATAATCATACTCTTCCAGTCCCGATCCATTGCTAAATTCCTGGTTCTGCAGTTCTTTTCCGTTATACCTGTACCTGTTCGAAGGATACACCGATTTTAAAGCCGTCCCCGATATTGCCGCCATCGTCAGCCCAAATGGATAATAATCATTTGCTTCCAGACCGGGCCGCGCTTAACAGCTAGCGTGAAATTATCAAAATATACCGTCGTATTACTTTCATTGGCGAAATAGATATAGGCATAGCCATTCTTAGGGACCGTCAGGTTGGTAATAGGAAGCAATTGCGCGGCATTCATCGCGGTTGAGGTAAGCGGGATAACCTGGCTATTCACGTTGTCAAAAACAAACTGGTCATTGAACAGCAATACATGCAGGTAGGCCTTGGGAACGGTGTTGGATGTCGGGGTTTCCTGCCAGGTGGTATTGAAGAAATTCTGCACCGCGCTTGAGCCTGCTTGCGCACTGGACAACGCGTTAGCCGCGGCAGACCCCTCCACGACCGGGAGCGCCGAGCCAGCATTAACTAACATATTGAGAAGGCTGTATTGCAACGTCGTAAGTCCGTTGGCACTTGAATTGTCAATCGATGCGCTGCTGTAGGTGACGTAGACAGATGAATTGATGACATCGCCGGCCATGACGCGAAGCAGCTTGGCGGCACCGACAGCCCCCCAGACGCGGTCTTCCCGATGAACCGGCAATATGAACCAAATTGCGACCCGGAAAATCCGGTGGGCATCCCATTGGGAGCGCTGCGCGCACTCAAGACGTTTATGCTTGTGCCGCCGGCATTATCCCAAATCGCATTCTGGTTGGCCACGTCCGATGAAGTATTGCCTTCGAATGTCAAAGTTGGGTAGTTGTCCGTCTCCACTTCCTCCGTGATCACCATCCGCGTATTGCTCAGATGATCTTTGAGGAAATAATCAGAACACCAACCCGGAGATCGTATTTGGATTGGACGCATTATTGTATTGTGCCCGAACCCTGCCCTCCTCATGACCGAAGAATTGCAGGTTATACGTATAGTTGAGCGCGGACAATGCCGAATTGCTGTAATTCAGCGATTGATATACAAACTCGTCGATGTAGGTCGTCGTTGTTGTGATGGTCGTCGATACCGTATTTACAATCGCACCGGTCTCCATTACCTGCTTGGCCAGTTTATTCCCGTCGCATCATAGATATAAGTGATAGTTCCGTTGCTTGTATTCCCTGCAATTGTAATGATCCTTGCCAAATTCAGATAGTTGTAGACAATGTTAGTGATATCCTTATTCTTATCCGACGTCAAGTTACCATTAGGGTCATAGGATAATCCGCGGCGTTGGATGGCTTAACTCCGCCGCTGAATGTCGCCGTATAGGTAGGTGAATAGTGGAAGTCGCCGAGGGTAGTATTCTGATCGCTGTTTGCATTTATCACGTTCTGCAGCTGATTGGAACTCGGTATCACGGCGAATAGTTGTACGTCAGTACATCGATTTGAGAGCTAGTCCCATTCTTCCAGCCGTATTGGGTCATTTGGGTCAAGTTACCATTGGCGTCATACGACCGATCCCACCGGCGGTTCCGGTGACGGTGTAATTAAGTCCCGGCGCTCGTATTAAATGTTCCCCCGGTATACTCATTGAAATCGGCCTCCGTGAGCCGGTCGGCCGCATCATACTTAAAGTCATATTTTTTAATCTGCTGGTCGGCGGCATTCTTCCAAACGGTGCCGCCGATATTTCCATTGTATTGCTGTTCGGTATGAGTCGTACCCGTCGACGATGGTACCTGCCTTATCATAGCCCAGCTCAAACCCGAAAAACGGCGTAACCGCCGTACTGTTGATAGCGCTGCGATTCACCCCAACGGCCAGCCCCGGACATTGTATTCATAGGTTTGCGTCTCCAGCGGTGTCCCGGTCCGACGGGATGTTATTGCCGATCGTTTTTGTCGTGCAGCCTCCCGAGTGCATCATACGATCCTTGATATCGTCTCCCAGGTCGACGGAGCCAGGGCTGCGGGCTGGACGGTCATCTTATCGACCTCAGTAATCGTTCCAGCGCATCATACAGATTACGGGTGGCTACCTCATAACGTCTGAGTAGTTCCTTCATGTAATGAAGCCATCATGGATCAACGGGAGACCACAAAACTATACTGGGTGGTGGTAAAGTCAATGCCGCCCGTGTAATTATAGCGTTTGCTGCTGGATAACCCGGGCACTTGTATCATAGATCTTAGCCACCTAAATAAATTGTGATCCGGGTGTTCCGTTCCAGCACCTCTGACCTCCGTCCAGGTCACCAACCCCATGAGTGGTGACGGTAGTAGATGGCGTAGACTGCTGTCAATGGCTGCGCATAATTGGACGAGCTGTTATCGGAGGAATAGAAATTGCTTGTATTGGTCGTCGCCGTGTTGATGATGCCCAGTCCGGAAGGGAGTCCGGTATAGTTGTCATAACGGGTTTGCGTGAGGAGTTCCCATCCCGAGGTGGGGGTTGAGGTAAGGTGAACGGATAGCTCGTGGAGGGATAAGCGGCCGACAAGCGGTCGGCAAAAGTCAAGTCGATGTCATTGGTCCATATTCCGGTAGCAACCGGTCTGTCAAGAACAGATTCATACAAGGTCACCAGCCATTGAGATTCTGGCGAAGATTTCCATCCTGCGACATCACGACCCGGTCCAGGTTATCATAGACGAAATATTCCGGTTGCTTACCGGGTACCTGCGTCATAATAACCCGGTTGGCATCGTACTCGTAACGGAAACACTGTTGATTGAGGATAGCATTACTCAATGCCGCAATGTTCCAGCCGTTTGCGCTGAGCAACTGGACGCCCTGCGGTTGGATAACGCACCGAACGTTATTCCAGTTATCATACATGTAATACGTACAAAGCCAGCCAGAATATCCCGATCCCGAACCATCATCCGGATTAGCCGATCAACTGTACCTTCTTCAGAATCACGTTACCGCCCAGGTCCTTGAACGTGATCACCTGGTGGCCGTCCTCATCCAACGCGATCGATTTCTCCAGCATGCCTGCTGCATAGTAGGAGGTATAGCTGTAGGAGCTGAACACTCCGGGTGTCCCGCTCACGCTGACCACCCATGCAAGGACCTGATCATCTGCCGTATTGGTCGTCTTGAGCGCCTGGTTACCTCGATCACCGCCGGTCCAGTTGTCACCGGGAGCGGTCACGCCATTCACCCGTGCCAACGGTGACGGCTCATAATTGATCTGACCATAGTAGAAGTTATCGCCCTGTGATTGGAACAGGCTGGCATTGAAAGCGTTCTGGTTCGGGAGCGGATTGACGTCGGCGGCGCCCGTGGCCGCAGCCGATGGATAGGATAAATAGTTGAAGACTTGCCGCCCATTGGGATCATAGGCGAAAGGAGTTATCAGATCGACATTGGCATTGGTCGTCGTCACTAGCGACCCCTGCTTCTGCACCGTCTGATACAGGCGGCCCGTCTCATCGAAGTACTGATTGGTTTGCTTGACGTCACCCAGCGCGGTCAATGCTTGCACGGCCGAATACGACGTTATCCCCGCGGCCGTGACCACCCGGGTGGTGATCGAATTGCCGGGTGCGGCGGGCGTACCCACCTGGATCTCCACGGCATTGCTTTGCGCGGTCTGGCCTTCGCTGGACACTTTTCGCATGAACCAGGTCGTTACCGTCAGGTCGCCCGGATTATAGTTCTGGCTCGTTATCGGGCCGGTGATCAACGACCAGGTATTCCCATCGGGTGACGAATACCAGGTATATGCGCTGCCCGGCGCCGCGACATTCCCGAAGGTGGCCGGGCTGCCCGTCAGATTGCCCGGACCAGTCCCCGAGGCGATTGTAATATTCATCGGGCTGATCAGGCCTCCTTGCAGCGTGGGATAAGCATTGACCACCGCGGTGCCGGTATACCCTACCGTCGGGCCGCAAGTAGCCTGCAGCCGGACATAGGTGGTGGCGGAAGTGACGCCCGGGTCATAGGTCAGCCCGGTTGACGAGGTATTGGTCCAATTCAGGTTGTCGGGCGAGGTCTGCCAGATATAGGTATAGTTCCCCCCGCACATGCTCGAGTTGCTGGAGACGAGGTTGCCGCCCGTGGCGGCCGACGCGGTAAAGGGGCCGGGATCGGTACCGGGATTGGGCGTCAAGCTCACGGGGCTTATAGTTGCCAAAATGATCGGGGTGACCGCCTGGACCGTGATCGGCGTGGACGTATAAGTATAGGTGGTGCCGTTGAGGACCACGATCACCACCCGCTCGATCCATGTATTGGCCTGCGTAAATGCCTGAGTTAAAGTGTAGTTCTGTGTACTGCCACCCGGGAGCACGGTGTAATGCGTGCCATCAGAACTCTCCTGCCAGGAATAGGTGAGCGTACCCGGCGGAACGGATTCTGCCGTACCCTGAAGGTTCAAGGTATAAAGTTGGTTATACCATACGAATGGGTAAAAATCAGGGGCAAATTCCGCATTCGCATTCCCCGTGATATTATTCGTTATGGAATAAGCCGAAACTGCCAGCGTGGCAACCGGTGACCCGGTCCCATTCAGGTAATAGGACAAGGTCCCGCTGGAACTCCAGGTAACGCTGACATTTGGCGTACCGTTATTGTTTACACAACTGTTGGATGTGCCGTTGATCGTCCCAGTGCTCGCACACCACTTGTCGGCCGTGCTCCATGGCCCGCCGCTGATCGTATAGGGAGCGACATTCACGCCGGTCATCACATTGATGCCACCGGAGATCTGGTATTGGGAAAGTCCCCGGGTTAACCCTGCAAGGACCAGCAGCCCGGCACAAATTAATTTCTTAATGGTTAATGGTGTCATACGATAAGTGGGGGATTTTACGCCCTATTGGGGGATCTCGTAGTTATAGTTAAACGTCTTTAGTACATTTCCGTCGTTATCGGTGATCAGCTGCAATCGCTGGAAATTATCGTATTGATAGCTGGTGATCATCCCGCGCGGGTCGGTATAGCTGGTTACACCCGACAACGGAAGGTACGTGTAGACCGTTACCAATGTGCCGCTGATCGAGCGTAGCGGCCCCAGCAAATGTTGGAGGTTTCCGTCGCTGGGAGCGGAGGGCGAATTCGTGATCGCATTGATGGCACCCTGGTACCCCGATCCTAAGGTTGAGATCACCTGGCTAATCGTGGCGTTGCTGCCGGAAAGCTTCGCCACGGGATACTGGCCAAAATAACCCCATAGATAGACCTCGTGGATATCGTTGGTCTTCGACAACTCGGCAATGTTACCATAAGCGTCATAAGAGTAAAAAGATGTCCGGGTCTCGACGGGGTTGCTCCCGATCTGTACCTGCGTCGTCTGTGGCTTGTAGAGTGTCACTCCAGCCGCCGGAGTGAAGGTTGCGTAATTGGTTGTCGTGGTGCTGACGGCCACCCCATTGTTGGTGACTGACGTCTGCATAACCGGCGTAAGGATATGCGCCGCGGTCATGGCCAAGCTGGTGGCATCCGTCATATCCGGTGGGTATTTGTAAGTGGTTACGATGGTCTCCCCCTTACTATCTGTCTCTGTCCTGACACTCACAAGGTTGTTGGCATTGTATTGAAAGCCGGTGGTAAGAGTCTGCGGGTTTTTCCCATGCTGATCATAGGTAGTAACGGTCTGGGACACCGGATAATAGCAGTAGGTATACCGGTAAAAGGCAGACGCCAGGAGAAGCGCATCGGTCACCGTACAGCCGCTGTAACTGTTATTCAAACTGATCAGGCGGAGCGGATTGTTGAACCGGCCGGCATCGCTTCGATACGTGTACCCTGTCTTTTCAACCAGCACGCCACTGGCGTTATATTTGAAGGTCCCGATCGGCTTCCCCCGCTCCAGATCGAGCTCAGAATAGGGGAAGTAGCAGTCTGTCGGAAGCCAACCCACTGAACCGATAGGGGGCACATCATAGTGGTTGACGTTGTTGAGGTCAGGCCCATAATTTGTGAAATAGCTGATGATATAGGAATTGTCCTCATTCAATTCCACGACCTGATCATAAGCGAGATAGGATCCCTCGGCATTATAGCCATAGACACCCAGGGAATTCAGTGAAACCACCTGGATGCTTTCCTGGATCTCATGCGCAATCCCCCACCGGCTGGAAAGCGTCATGAAGTAGGTCGGATTTCCGTTTAGAACGCCGCTCGAGCCAGTACCTCCGGGGTTCCCGGGGCTATACCCGCGGATATAGAGATATTTCTTGTCATGCACGAGGGTGTTATTCGCCAGGTAGCTTTGAATCTCCTTAATCCGGCAGCCACCCGCATAACCTGTTTGACTCGCCAGCGCCTGCCGGCTCTGCGTGTTGTCAACTACCTGAGAATAGTAATGCGCCTCCCACGTTAAGGTGACATGTCCACCGGTAGGATAAGTTATCGAGGTCAATAACCCCGTTAAAATAGCTTGTGGGTTTGTCACCTTCGCGGCGAATATACTCCCGTTGTTGGTCCCATCCGGCGTTCCCGGAATGGCAGCCGAGACTGTTGTGGCGTTGAAGTAGCCCCAGTGATCCGACTGGTCACCGCTATAGCCCGTGCTCATCAGTCCGTTAGTGCCATTATACGTGTTGGTATAGCCGAAAGTATACTTCTCGATGGAATTGCCTGCATTATCCAGCTCCTGCAAATTCGTGAGCGTTAATCGTTGACTAGTGCTGGGGTTATACGCAAAAGTATACTGCCGGTATCCCTGGCCGATGCCCTTTGCACCATTGGGCCCTGGCGCACCATTCCCGTCCGTGATGTTGATGCTTTTCAGCTCCATCCATTGGAGGTTGTTAATGCCCTGGATGGGTTGACCATTAATGGTCTGCCCATCTCCAAGCAACCCCTTGAAGATCCCAAACTCATTGCTATAGCCCGTCGTATTGGACGGATTAAAGGTATAGATGTTGGCTGCCAGCCGCAGGGAATTCGCTTGCTGCCGGATGAAAGTGATCGTCTCGTTATTACAGGTGATGTTATCGAGGTACAGCGGCAGGCTAAGCATGCCCTGGTATTGATTTAAATTCATAGTCATATTCGTGAAAGTAGTCACGGCAGAACCGGCCTGGCCCAACCACCCGCCGGTCGTCACCTGGCAGGCATTGGTGAACGCATAAAACCCAATCCCAAGGTCAGCGACGGCATAACTGGCGCTATAATTGAAATCCACCTCGTTGCCATCTACATCTACGATCTTTGTCAGGAGCCAGGAATTAGCATCGAAGGTTGGCCCATTCATGTTATAGAACGTATAGAACTCGATCCCGATGCCATTGCCGGCTGAATTGATCCCCCCGAAATAAAATTTGGTGCCATCTGGTACGGTCAGGACGAAGCCACTGAGCACCTGGGATTGAAACTCCTCGTTGACATTGGTCGCATTCACCAGCAGCTGGTTTGCCGGGTATTCGCTGATGAGGGTACCGACAACGCCACCGCTGCTGCCACCATTAAGGAAGGGCGTGGAATTCAGCTGCACCTGGATTTTCTCGTCGCTGGCCACCTGCCAGCCGAGTGTCGGGCCTTCGTAGTAAAACTTGCCGGTATGACCCATAAAATTGAAGGTAAATTCATCCGCGCTGACATCGATCATGCTTTCATTCTGGGTGAGGCCCGAGAAGAAAGTATCCAGCTTCTGCGGGGTATACCAGTTGGAAGAGCCATTGACGAGGAGTGCCCCATCGGTCGAGCTAACCGGATAGTACCCATCGGAGGAAGTATTTACGGGAACCGCCGCATTGTATTCATCCGGTGCACCTCTGACAACTCTGGTGATCGAGCCACCGCTCTGTAGGTCCCAGCCCATCCCTACCCAGCTCTCATGTGCTGAGACCCGCAATGCGCCCGGATGGTACCGTAAGGCGATAGGGACGGTGATCTTGCCAAAATGTAACTGGTGGATCGGGATGGAGATGTTTGGGGTGCCGGTGACCTGGTCAACCGGGATCGATCCAAATTTGTCCAGGGTAGCTACATTCGGGGTCTCAATAGTTGGATTGGGCACACTCTGCGCCATGCCGGTAAGTGAAAACAATATAACGGCGCACGCCCATACTATCCTGACAAAGACTGGAAGACCGTTTCTCATAACCTGATTGATTAGTTGGTAAGTAGATTGGTAAAAGGAATGAATGTTTAGAATCCAAATCCCATCCGGAACTGAAACGACTGCCCCTGCGGCACTTCACTCCGGGCCAGGAAATCGTATAGCAGCTGAAGATTGTTTTCCCGCTTCCCGATCCGGTATTTTTTGGTCAGGCCTATAAGGGCGCTGCGCTGCCAGACATCAAGGTGGGGGATATTCTTAAGGCTTGCAAATTGTTGCATATAGTTGTATTCGAATCCGCCGGTTACCCAAATGCTGGCCTTTGCCTTTATATCAACGAACGATCGGATACCCACGCCCTGATTACTCAGCCGGATATGCTCGAGCCCATACCCCAACCCAAGAAGGTAGCTCCCACCGACGCCTACCGTTGCCTTATCGCTAATCTTGTAACCCAGATTCAACCCCAGGTTGGAAATCGCCGGTAATACCAGCGTGCTGGGATTATTCTGGACGACGAGGCTGTAGTGGATTCGTTTTAGAAATGTTTTGGTATGTTGGCTATTGGGCCGAAAGTCCGGTACCGTGATTTGGCTGTTGCCAAGGCCCGTCGTACTGCCCGTGCCGTATTGGGCCAGGTTGTCTTTGATCTGCTGCAATTGAGGCGCCATCTTCTCGATTTGCTGCTGCAGGTAGGCCAGGCCGCCACCACTGGCACCGCCGCCGTTACCCGCCTTGTCTTCTGCCTGCGTTACGGTTGAATTCGCGTCGATCCCCAGGCGACGTTGTACCTCCTTCTGCACCTGTTCCCGCGTTTGCAGTCCGACGAGCTCCTGCGGCGTTCCGGCCACGTCGGGTGGAGGTGTAGGGAACAGCTGGGCGAAATAGCTGTTCTTCTGCCAGAACTGTTGAAAGGCGGGGGCTTGTCGCACTACAGCCAATACCGCCTGGCCAATCTTTTCCGGACTGTTTAGCATGTCCTTGTATTGGGAAAGCTGTGCTTGATAATAATATGCTTCCTGATTGATCCCCAGTAATTGTTTTGCGACGCCCGAATTCATGAGCTGATTCTTGAGCTCCTGTTCGCGTTGCCGGACAAAGGTCTGGATCTCGTTGGCGATTTGCAGTGTGCCCTGCAACTGTTGGAGTTGCTGACTGGCGGTCTGGATGCTTTGGAGTTGGCCCGTCGTAAGTCCCGGGATCGCGGACTGACCGGAGACATTCAGCTGACCAAGGAAGCGAAAGGCGGTCTGCATGCTGTCGACGCCGGGGATGTATTGCTTCAATGGGTTGGCCGCGGCGGTAATAGTTGCTCCGGGGGTTGCCCCACCCACTGCTCCGGAGGTTGTTTCCGACTGGAGCTTGGCCAGCAGTTGCTGATAGGTTGCCTCGGTCTGTGCGAACAGAGCCTTTGCCTTCACACTGTCTTTTGTCTGTAGCTGTTGGCGCAAAGACAGCTCTTTCTTCTCCATTCGCCGGAGCATCTTTTCCGTCTGACGCTCGACTAATTTGTTCATCAGGGAATAGCGGTCATTCAGCACGTGCAAGGCGTGATTGCTCAGCATGTTGAGCGAAAGCCCGTTTTCGGTTACTGAATCGGTTGGTGGTATGGTCACTCCGCGGAAGGAGGGATTGCCGTAGGTGAAGGCAATACATAGGCGTAGGCAGAACAACAATGCCAGGCCGGAAGACAAGTACCTCATAAGCAAGGTCTGATTTAGATTAATGGTATTAATGGAAAGGGTGCGACGTCTATAGGGCGCGGAGATCGGCTGGGCGCGGATTAAGTACGGAGCGGCGTAGGAAGGGAGCGGTTCACGCAGGGAGCGAAAGAAGTTCGCAATAAATATGATCGAATTGCAATCGAATGTAAAATATATTTAATCAAAATGCAAAGAGAAATGTTGATGATTAAGTGTTTTTACCTAGAATAAATAGGCCCAGATGAGCGTGTGATTTTGCGGAACGATCAAATAATCCCTTAGTAGTCCCAACTTGTATTGTATTTGGGCCGGAAACTCGCGACGAATCCGCACAAGCTGAAGACTACGTTCCTGGGTCTCTTCGGTGTCCATCGGAAAGTACACGAAAGCAGAGTTTATGTCGCTGGCGCGGCAGCTGCTGCTGGATATGGACAACATGATCGATGAGATCGCGATGAGCTTTAGACCGCGATTCCACACCTCAAAGCGGCGCCTTAGAAGAACGAATCTGCAAATAAAAATGCATGGTACGGGCGCGGAATGTCTATAAAGTCCCTAGGTTGATCTCCTCGGATAAAATTTGAACCAATGGCAAATAGGGCCAAGATGACTGTATATTTCATATCATTAGTGTCTCGTTAAGATCATAAGTAGTTCTTTGAAAGTCTTGATGCGCTTGTATTTCAGCCGATTTTTGGTCCGTGACGATTTGAAATCGCCAAATTCATAACTTTCTGAAAATCAGGAGGTTTATGAATCAGGGTAAATACGTCTTTGCACAGATAGCTTCATTTCTTCCTCAGCGAACGTTTGATACCATAGTCAGCCACTACAATGGTGACTATCGCATCAGGCATTTTACTTGTTGGAACCAGTTGCTGTGCATGATGTATGGTCAATTGAGCAATAGGGATAGCCTAAGCGATCCGGTTCTTACTGTCAATGCGCACTCGCCAAAGGCATATCACCTCGGATTTGGAAAAGGAGTTTCTAAAGCCAACCTTGGAAAATCGAATGCAAATCGCGATTGGCAGATTTTCCAGGATTTCGCCTATCATCTTATTGCAGAAGCACGAAAGGTCTGCATGACAGACGATACAACTCAGTTTTCATTTTCCAATTCCGTCTACGCATTTGATTCTACGACCATCGATTTATGCCTGAATGTATTCTGCTGGGCCACTTTTCGAAGGGCAAAAGGAGCAGTTAAATTGCATACCCAGTACGACGTCCGAACGTCGATTCCTGTATTTATGCATCTAACCGCTGGATCGGTCCACGATGTCCAGGCGATGGATCAAATAGCATACGAACCAGGTAGCTTTTATGTCTTTGACAAGGCCTACCTCGATTTTGAGCGACTTTTCACTATTCATGAATCAAAGTCATTTTTTGTCATCCGGGCGAAAACCAACCTTCAATTTAAGAGGAAGTATTCCGCTACGGTGGATAAAACAACGGGAGTGCGATGCGACCAAACAGGTGAACTTAAGGGGTTTTATTCTGCCAAAGATTATCCTGAACAAATCAGACGTATAAAATTCCATGATGAAGAACAAAACAGAACGTTCATCTTTTTAACTAATAATCTGAATCTGGCACCAGAGGAAATTGCAGCTCTTTACAAGCATCGATGGAAAGTGGAATTGTTGTTCAAATGGATAAAACAACACCTTAAAATAAAATCCTTCTGGGGAACAACAGAAAATGCCGTCAAGACCCAGGTGTATATCGCCGTTATTACCTATACGTTAGTTGCCATCATCCGGCAACGGCTTAAATCAACATATACAACCTACGAGGTCTTACAGATTTTAGGTAGTTCATTATTGGATAAAACCCCAATAAATCAGTTGCTTAAGAAACCAAGCGATCAAGATGTCAAAGAGCTTTTATATAATCAATTGAAAATCTGGTAGTTTAAACGAGACGCTAGTGATTTCATATCTAAAATTGATTTGCAATTCCGTCGGAATATTTACTGTCCGTCCGGGTTTCTCCCGCGCCTCGGGGTTCTCCAACGCAGGCAAGTAAAGGTACTGGACGGGGCCTCCCCGCCAAGCCTTTTTTGCCGAAATCGCGTCGCCCAACCGATTTACAAAATACGCGATTACGTGTATCCAGCCGAACAAGTACATATGCAGCTTTTCAAAAATTATTGTAAGCGTCGGATAAAATTAGATAATGTCTCAGTTTAAAAGAAGCACGATCAAAAGACCCTAAATACTATTTTTAGAAAAGCAATTATCAAAGCGATTATTACTACAAACCAACAAACAGCAACGACAAATTTATTCGGACCGCTTGTTTGTATGTGCTTCTTATTCAAATACTTTGAAAAATTAACATGTGCCCCATTCCATGAGATATGTCTTGTCCAGTCTCTTAATCTCCGCATACTATAAAGATAATGAATAGATTTTCATTGATTGAAAGCATTATCAAATGAGGGAAAATTTTTCATACTGAGACACTGCCCAAAATTAAGCCTTGTATCGATGAGGGAGCAGCTCGTGGATTCTGTTAATGGGATGATCCGCGATTCGGTGAAGGACGTCTTTCAGCCAGCCATATGGTTCGATGCCGTGCATTTTGCAGGTGCCGAGTAAACTGTACAGCATGCCGCTTCTTCTGGCTGCGTCGTGCGAGCCGGCAAACAGGTAATTTTTTCTTCCCAGGGCGACCGGCCGGATGCTGTTCTCCACAGGATTATTGTCGATATTTAGCCGGCTATCGGCAGTATACAGGGAAAGCTTATGCCAACGTTCGATACTGTAGGCAAGTGCTTTGCCGATAGAAGTTTTCGGCAGTACGTGTAAATATTGCTGCTGCATCCATAACCACATCCCTTCCAGAATCGGAGCGGCTTTGGTCTACGGACAATTTTGAGCTCATCGAAGTTCAGACCCCCCTCCTTGCTGATCCGCTCGATCGTATAGAGCTTTTGTATCTCATTAAGGGCATAAGAAGCTCTTTCAAAATTATTATCCAATGCCTCATTGAACATACGCCGGGCGTGCGCCATACAGTGGATCAGCGTAATGCCTGGCCGCTGGTCAAAAACATCGTAGGCTACGTAGCCATCCGTCTGTAAATATCCTTCGAAGTTTTCCAGCATTTCCATCGGGCCTTCCCGACCACGGCCTTCCCGGTAGTCAAAGAATACCAGCCTGTCGATACTGTTTTGATATACCCAGTAATATCCCCTGTGCGTTTCACCCTTTTTCTCCTTATCGATCACTTTGATGGGCGTTTCATCCGCATGCAGATAGTTGCTTTGCAGTACCTCTTTTTTAAGTGCATTGAACAGCGGTGTGATCAGCCCGCAGGTTGCACTTACCCAATCGGTCAGCGTAGAGTAAGGTAGTTTGACACCAGCCCTTTCAAAGCGTTGCATCTGGCGGTGCAGCGGAAGATGATCGATATATTTATCGATAACGATTTGTGCTAGCAGTCCTTCGCCTGCTATCGCCTTGGGCAGCGGCCGGGAGGGCAGTTCCCCAATGAGGATGCGGCCATCTTCCGGCCTGGCATATTTGATCCGCTTGTATTGCTTTACATACAGCTCTCCGGGCTCGTATTCCAGGACTTCGGTGATTTCTTCGTTCATCTTCCTGCACCCCCTTGTATCCTCAGCAGGTTCAATAATGATTTCTTCGCGACGCAGGCTTTCCGGCAGCTTGCTCCGGCCAGGATGCTCCAGAGGTTTGGGTTCTACCGTAATATTTTGCCGGACATAGCTGATCTTTTGGGCGCTCGTGACCGATACGGCGGCATGCGTACGGGGCTTGTTGATGAAGATGAAAGCGTCTCCCTGGGTGACCTGCCGGCCCAGCTCATTGAGGATGATACCGCAAAGCAGATTGAACCCTTTGCGCATATCGGTCTCCTTCCGGTAAAGATGATAGGCCCGGTGATCGCCCAGTGTGATCAAGCTGCTCATGACATCAATTCTTTGAGATAGGCCGCGCTTACCGGCTGGTAGATCTTTAAGTTGCCGACCATCGCAAACAGACCGGGTTCCGGCGTGACGTGAAGAGACGCAAACCCAGATCGCCGAAGATCTTCTTGTGTCCCGTACTTCTGCTTCCACCGGTGAAAGGCGCCGCCGGAAATGCCATGGGCAGCACAATATGATTTTATGTTTTGACCACTCTGGATCTGCTCCTGAAGAATATTTAAGATATCTGCTTTGCTGCGAAACGTACGAGCCTTTCTGGCTTTGCCTTCTACCATGGGAAATTTTACCTACTAATCTAGGCTAACTGAGCGGCCGCAGAAAGATGTACTTGCTCGGAGGGATACAAAGCAAATCCTGGGGCATTCTCCTTCCAAAGGGTTTGAACCCCGGTTTAACGCGCTTGACCTGCCTTTATAAGCGAACGCCGGTCGTATCGAAACCGGGCAATAAGCGGAAATGACTACTTAGCTATAGTTTTTCCAGGTTCTCTCGTATCCGGCTGATCAATTCATCGAAGGGAGGCTGCCCGAGATAATAGATAGCGGCTGTCCGTTCGTAGCGCTTCCGGTATTCGTCCCGGGTCGCAGGATCATCCAGCAGAAATGCCTGGTTCTCTGGGATGGGAATGGCGCGATCGACAGCCGGGAATCGCTTTGCTTTATGCAGTTGGTAGGCTTCGGTCCCAATGAACTCCTGTACCTCGCCCCTAGCCAGGAGGCAATACACGTCATAATACTGCCGCATAAAATTGGGATGTTTTTCCGCACCCTCCTGTTCCCGGCGAAATTTCGTCGCGATGGTCTGCAGTTTCTCGACGAAGGTATATTCGAAGTTATAGCAGACGACCTCTTTTGCCCGGTTATCAATTAGCTCTGGTCCAACCGTCGCCGCGGCTTTGTCGTAAGCCCAGGAACTGATCGTGACCGGCTGGTTAGGGCTGGTGTCGTCAAACCCTACTTCCAGGAGGATGCCTTCCTTCACCCCTTCCAGCGGAGTGGTAAAGCTTTCATAAAAGAGCCGGATACCGCCGCTTCGATAGTAGTCCTTGTCATCAAATTCATGGTCTCGCTCTATCTTAACGATCCCGTCGATTGTCAAATGGCCTGCCAGCCAGTCATAGAAATCCCTTCGGCTTGTCACGGCGGCTGTCTTCGTATTCTTCGGGTTCTCGTTTACCTTCAGGTCGGCTGGCGGGTGGATCAGGATATCGATATCCTCCGAAAACCGGTCAATGATACCGAAGGCCTTGGAAAGTGAGGTCCCCCCTTTGAGTTCAAAGGACATTCCCATCTGTTGCAACCCATATAGCACCTGCATGATCCAATAGTCCTTTTCCACGAGGAACGGATCGATTTCTTTTTCCTCGCCCACAATACGGAGCAAGTCAGGAAAGTCCTTGTGCTGGTGCAGGAATCTCGCCGCCATGGATCAAGACGTCTTTAATAAGGGACGAAAGAATTTTTTTGCCTTTAGACCGCCATACTCCTTCACGGCCCGCGCAAGCTTTTTGGCATCCATTGTCGCCACCTTGCTTTTGACGCGTTCGAGTACCCTTTCTTTATCCTCGGCTATCGCGTCCACATTGCTCACCAGATCCACCAGCAAAAATTCCTCGGTCAGCTGACCCGGGAAGTGCGGCTTGACCCGGAAAGAAAACCGCTGCTTTCCAAGCGTGAAGTCGCCATGCCGTTTGTGATTATAGACGACCCGTTTGTTATAGAGCTGGGTGGTACCGACGCCAAGGCTATTGTACGCATTTGGGGACGTGATCAGAAAGCGGTCATCCTTTAGAAAGCTCCGTACGAGCTCGGATTCCTTCGGCGGGGTCTTGCCAAATGTAGAGAGCTTGGGGTAATAGTAAAGTCCCTGCGACAGCTTCTCGAGCGTCCCGTCCTGGACGAGCGTAGCGAGATGCCGGTCCGGCGATCTCGACCATTCGGCGACATCCGCGCGCCGGTAAAGACCGCCCTCTTTTAAATGCTGTTGCAAGCCCTGTAGCGTTTTCACATGTGCAAAATTATAAAATAATAGTTATATTTATTAAATTATTTATTTAAATTTCATGCACAATTATCATTTAATGACATGATTAACAATAAATTAACTAATAAGAATAAACTAATGGGAAGCCTGCAGCGATGAAGATCGCCGTTTCCGAGCGGGAACGGCGCGGCAGGGGAGGGAAAGGACGGCCTAAGGTAAGGAGAAAGGGGCATGGATAAAGCCGTCGGGGCCGGACGAACCTGAAGCACTGACCCCTCTATATGCGAAGTATATAGAGGGCACGGTACACCTTGCGTCACACTTGACTGATAAAATGCTCATTAAAAGGATATTGTGTGTATACTTCGTATACACACTCCTCCTTTTGGTCAGGACCTGTCAGGTTATATATTTTGCATTCAATCAAATACTTACATTCAAATATCAACCACTTTTTCCGTTTCGTGGCAGCTATTTGAATGGCCGCCTGCGACGGGATTTTCCAATTGGAACGTTTGACCCACCCAACCCCCTTCCTTAGGAAGGAGATGCTGGTGTGTAAATTCAGGAAAACTATTTCTTGCTAAAATTAATAGTTTATTATATTAGTTCTACCCCTTCCGAGCCATCGGCACCGATACTATCCTATTCGCACCCTAACCTTTCCATCCACCGGTTACTGACATTCGACCGCTCTATTTCTGCGCCGTTTGACCATGCGTCATACGAAACAGAACAAGGGAAATATATTTAAACAATCAAAGCAAACCAAAATGTCATCCACGGCATTGACAAAAATGGATCAATTAAGATCCGCCTACACAGCTGGTGACGACAAGAAAGCAGAAAAGATCGCTTTGGCGCTGTTGAAACAAAAGACTTCTGCTCCCACTGCTGCCTACGCGCTCGGGCTGATCAAGCATGACCAGACAGATTACCCTGCCGCGATCGCCTATTTCGAACAAGCGCTTTTGCTCGACCGGCAGCAGGAAAGGACGGGCATAACCTATTACTGGATCGGTCGATCTTATGAGGATAGCGCCAGCGGGCAAAATCCACGCGAGTATCAAGACAAGCGAGATAAGGCGCGGGAGGCCTATGAGAAAGCAACCGAATGCAGTTCCTACCCTGTGGAGGTTATCCGACGGCTCGCTCTTTTGCACCCATTCGGATATCCAAGGTTGAAATGGTACCTAGTTGGTATTGCGCAATTTCCGCAGGAGTTTCCGTTTTACATTTACAGCTCCTGGATTTACCGGAAAGAAAACCAGCCGCTCCGACAGCTAGAAGTCTTGCAGGAGGGATTGGGTAAAAACCCGGGGTCAACGAGCCTTCTATTCCAGATCGCTCAGTATCATCATACCCACCAGCGCTTTGACGACAGCCTGGCCGCCATCCAATTAGCCATCGACAAAAATGGCGGGAATTACTCCCTGGACAGTCTGCATTACTTTGCTGGGTCAATTCAGCTCATCAAAGGGAACTGGGATAAGGCAATTTTGCATTTCGAGTTTTCAATCCTGGCGTGCGCCAACTCGAACGGCATTTGGTACGGCATATGCGGGCTAGTCGCTGCCTACCAGAAAAAGCGACAGCTACCCGAAGTCCGGAAGTACATTGACGCGATCATCCTCGACCGGTCCATTTTCGAGCACGTCGATTTCCGGTACGGCTTGCTCTCGAATCTGGAAGGTGAGATACTCGGTGAAACTGGACTCCTGCAGGCTGAATCAGACATTGTTCCCTTTCTGAAGCAGCTACATGAAGAATCGAACGATACCCTCTTCAAGACAAAAACTGCCATCGTGCTGTCGGCGCTGTGTGAATATTTTGACAGGCACGAAGACCGGTTTACGTATGTGCGCTATGCCCTTAAGCATTCAGAGGAGGTTTCCTATCTCCAGGCTAGTCTCTCGGACACCTACCAGGAACTAGCCGCATCTCGTACGTCGTCGACCAAATTAGTTGAGCAACTGCACGAAGATCTGGAGACCTGCTTGACCGAAGATCGAGCGAGTGCGATTGTATCCACGTTGGTGGAAAAACTATTCGCCGAAACAAAATATGCCGAGACTGTACAACTATGTAGCCCCTTAGACCAAGACTATCTCAAAAAATCTCGAAAGGAATTCGAATATGCCTACGCGCTGAGCGAAACGGGCGATAAGGCAGCGGCAAAAACTCAATATGAGTATTATCTGAAAGCAAACCCGACCTCGAGCGCTGCGCGCAATAACCTTGCCATCATCCTTCGGGACAAAGAACAGTTTGATCCTGCCATTGCCTTGTTCAACGAAGCGATCAACCTTGATCCTTCCAAGGATCTGTATAAAACAATTTACAAAAGACGATCGAATTGCAGGAGAAAAAACGCCGGAACGAAAAGGCGAAGAAAATTCCAGCGCACTGGGCAAGCACCCCCTCCCTGCTCACCGTGGAAAAACTGGAGGAGGCGGATTATTTTGATCTACTTGACCGAATCCAGCGTGTCAACAGCAAATTCCGTCCGCTGTTGCAACGGGATTGGGAAGAACTGGTCTTCAATTACCGGGTGCAGAATTATAAATCAACCTTCATTTTATCCGGTTCCTTTGTTGAGCTGCTCCTAATCTATTACTGTGAAAAGAAGAAAGTAAAAACGATTCCCATTAAGGGCAGCAACGGCCAGGTGATGAGCCGGAAACTTTATGACTGTGTGCTCAATGAGCTCATTGGCTATGTACAGGATCAACGCTGGTTTGGCCATGACTTCAGCCATCTCGGCAATTTAGCCCGTGTATACCGCAACCTCATCCATCCGGGATTGGAGCTCAAGGGGGATGGGAAGATTAGTTCCAAGGCAGAACTTTGTTTTATTAGCGCGAAGGAAATTCTGCAAAAGATCTTGTAGGTAGCCGGCAAGCTAGTTACCGAGTGGAAAACGAGACGTTATTTGGCTTTTTTCCTCCCTTCCAATTCGACCGGATTAGCTTAATCGAGATCCTGAACATCTAGTATGAGCGGCAACCTTTTCCGATCCGAATTTCGTCCATTAATGAACATCAATCTATTTCTGCGATGACCACCAGAG
Source organism: uncultured Chitinophagaceae bacterium (assembly GCA_963846405.1). Classification (GTDB taxonomy): domain Bacteria; phylum Bacteroidota; class Bacteroidia; order Chitinophagales; family Chitinophagaceae; genus Puia. The sequence goes on from CAWJVU010000008.1 coordinate 275,774, forward strand.
CTCTTTTCAACCAGCTAGTACTCGCCTTCGCACCCATTTGCAATTATGATTTCGCTTTGCTGAAAGACGACGAGGGGTTTCAGCACCACGTGCGCGACAGTATGCTGTATATCATCGCCCAGCGGCCGGAATTGACGTTTGAGCAGCTTCGACCCTATTTTGAAGACGACGGCCAGACGATCCTGAATTTTGAGATCCGCCAAAAGGGTAATGCTGAAGTTCTGACATGGGCGATGCCGCTTTACCAGGAGGCCATCGCCCAAGACATGGCGAAGGAGATCAGCTTCCACTTTATGTACGCATTGCCGCTACCCAACCCAATGACAAAGACCTTTCCTCAAAATGGGATAAGAAACCTACTGCTGTACTATCACGACGGCACCTTCATTGGCTGGTTGTCTCCCGAAAGTTTACTGCAGAACTATCTAAATGGCCATATTTATGCATTAGTGGAAGGGCCGATCGAAAAGTTTCTATCCTACCATGTCCATTACGTCGGCAAAGCGACCGAACAAGAAGTATGGAGGCGCTTGACGGGTCACTCGACGTTGCAAGAAATCCTGTCCGTGCAGTACCCCCTTCAGTATGGCACGTTGCCAACGCATGAGATTGCCGTTTTATTTCTGAAGGTCCAGGATTCCATAGGGCTGTTAACGATCGGTCCTACTGACGAGATACCCAGTGATATCGCACACATAATCAGCGGCGCAAACCAGCCTTCGCAGCGGACGATCTCCCTTAACGCGGAAAAGGCCTTGATCCAGGCCATGAAGCCGGGCTACAACAAGGTCTTTTATGACAATTACCCGGCAGCAAAAGACGGGCTTTCTTCCCTCGATTTGGATAGTTACAGCTTTCAAATATATAGTCGCATCACCTTGACTTATAAGCAAGGTGAAATGCTAGGTCGCCCGGATCCGTTTGCTGATGCCTTGCTGGTGCAAAAAGGCAAGCCTCTACAAGTGATTCACCAAAGTGATGCACTGGCGAGTTTTCAATCACACACCCGAAAGAGGTTGGGGGATAAGGAGGGCCCGTAGAATCTAATGTAACTATACTTGATTGAACACATATTCTTCCTATCTTAAAGATGCAAATGGTAAATTATCTACTCAATAACAAGGAATGGATTTTTTCAGGGATAGGCGTTTTCATCCTGACTGTCCTGCTGTCCATATGGAACAAAAAACGGGATCGTTCAAAAGGTTCGACCACCAATCATCAGTCGATTAAAAACTCAACATTTCAGGATTCTGTAGTCAACAATATTAGCGCGGAGCGCGTGGAACTTCATCAAACTGCCCAGAACAAGGAGACAGCAAACAGAACCGTCGACCAAAAAGGCAATACCAGCATAAATGTTGACGGTTATCCCGACCTGGAAAAGGCAAAGGCGCAATACCTGACCACCAAAAAACGCCGGCGAGCTGCCATATACCAGGCGATCATAAAAATAACGGAAGAATATCCTGATCAACCCATTGAAGTACGCTATGTCCTGGATGACACTGAAGATCAGACGGGTGAAAGAACTGCAGATGTGGTGCAGGAGCTGCAGGAGATGAACGAAGAAGGTATTCTCCGGTTCCTTTTCAACAAAGATGACACCGGCATCAGCCCCTACAGCGTGATAGAACTAACAAAGCGATTTTATTCGACAATTCAAAGCGAAACAAAATAGCAGTAAGCGCGATACAATTTCCCATATGCATCGGGTTATTGTGCCATTCCAACGCAAAATAAGAAAAAGGGTGATTTTATCCGGTTTGCATTCAAGGAAAAGGGGTTCGTTTGTTCGCGGTCAATTCTTCAACAATCCTTGCTGGGTCAGGAATTCTAAAAACCGGTCAGTCCAGCCATCGGCGGGTAAGTTCTGCTTCCTCAGGCCAAACCCATGGCCACCTTTCGCGTAAATGTGCATTTCGGCCACGCGTTTGGCGGTCACCCATTTGGCATAAACCTTGACCGCGACGAGCTGAAGATCATACTGGTCGTCACTCGCTGCGGCGATAAACAGCGGCGGCGCATCAGCGGGTACGGGGGCCTGAAACGTGGCCGGCGTCACCCCTCCGTAAATAAACCCAATAAAATCGGGGCGATTTTCGGGAGTGGCGTCATAGGCGGAAGCCAGCGATATCACCCCACCGGCCGAAAAGCCGATGATGCCGATCCGTTTGGGGTCGATGCCGTAGTCCGCGGCATGGGTGCGTACATAAGCAAGCGCCTGCCGGCCATCGGCGATCGCCATATCCGCCACTTGTGCCCGCTCCGTGTCTGCGCCCTTCCGCGTGCGGTCCTCGTTTTCCTGCTGGTAGGGATCGCTGCCCTGGATATGCATCAGCCGGTACTTCAATAAAAAGGCGGTAATGCCTTTGCTCTGCAGCCATTTGACCACTCCATATCCTTCTTGCATGATCGAAAGGGAATGAAAGCCGCCGCCTGGGCAAACGATGACGGCCATGCCCGTCCTAGCGCGGGAGCTGTCGGGGAGATAGACCGTCAGGGTAGGTTTGCTGATATTAAAGATCGCGTTGGAATGGTAGATGTTCTTGTCGCTTTCGGTTTCGCTCCAGGTCCAGTTTTCGGAACCCGGTGCGGCGCCGGGGTATAGGGGGATCACTTTTTGTTGCGCCCGCACGGCGAGCGTCACCAGGAGAAAGACCAAGGTTGGGAGAAGCTTATGCATACATCGGGAGTTTATCGATCTACAATTTAAGTGTTTTATAAACGAGGAGTTTTTTTGACCGCGAAAAATAGGAGGCTTGCCCAGCTATTTGCAGGGAGAAGCCGTTGTCTACAATCGTATACTCGTCTCGCTCAAATTGATCGAGACCCCTAATCGCAGCTTACCGGTTTGCATGTAGAATCGCCGTTGTAACCTTCGGGAATCGGAACACCCAGATTCCCACCAACAAAGGGACGAGATAACATCCGCAAAGCTCCGCCAGAAGGGCCCAATTGGGATGATTCCGTCCAAACAGAATGGGAAAAGGGACGATGACCAGGATCGCCGCCCAGGCTGTACCAAGGCCCTTTTGCTGTCTGACGGAGTACGGTCTACCGGCCAAATAGTACACACCTACCCAGAACAGCAAGAAACTAACCAGGGAATAGACGGTCGCGCCCAGGCAGACGACCCCCATATATCCCCAAAAGGTCATGCTGCTGTCGTCGGTAGGATTGCCGACTAAATAATAAAGTAAAGTCCCCGTCACCACACTACCCAGCCAAATTTTCAGGCAATAGCCGAATACTTTCATACTATCCTATTAGCAAGGTTAAAGATAACAAGCGTAGCGGTATATTAACACCCCCCCTCTGTCACCTTCGGCTGACAATTCGTGCAACGCGCAGTATCCTTTCCGCCGCCGGAGTACTAACTTCCCCCATGCAAGCTGATGACCCGCGTGATCTGCCATTTACCGTCTTTGTGACGCCAGATGACGATAAACCGTTCGGGCGGGGACACGTGATCGTTTTCGGCGTGGTTGATGAATTTATGCAGGGCCATCTCGACGGCGCCGAAACCCGGTAGCGGATAAACTTCGATGCTACCCTTTACCAATACCCGCGAGACTTTACCGCAAATGTTTTCTTTGAGGGCTTTTAACAGGGCTTTTTTGTCGGTGAGCAAACCGTTTGCATCGTGATAGAATTCGAGGTCGTCGGCGTATATGTCGGCCTGGGTCGCCATGTCACAGGTATTGTAGGCGGTGAAGTAGACGCTGTCCATATGGACGATCGTGTCATATAGGGCCTGGTCTTTTGGTTTGTACTTGTATTGCTCCTGGCTTTGAGCGGAGGCATATACGGTGGTGAGCAGACAGGCCGATAAGGCTAACCCTTTAAGGTGTTTTTTCATCGTGGGAAGATAATGAAATTATTGAGCGCAATTTTGTATATTAAGGGCAACATGAGAAAGCTAACCTTCTTTGCCGCAGCCCTGGCCGTGCTCCTGTGCGCCTGTTCGAAACGTAACTCCGGAACCAGCTACTATTTTTCCTTCGAGTGTGGCGGTACTACCTATACAACGACGATCGACAGCCTGGTGGATATCCAGATGGATACGGCCTATCACGAGCTGATGTTTTCGGGGAACCGCACCCCCGCTATGACCGATAGCGCTTCGGCCGGTGTGTTGTCCCTTGACACTTGGCAATTCTTGCTGATTAGCGGGACAAATCCGGCATCAAATTTTTCGGGTAGCTATCAGCCGGACACAACGAGTAATAGCAACAAGATCGTGTGGCCCGGGGATACGCGGTTTAGCTTTTATACGAAAGGCGATCCCAACCTGGGGCACTATGTGGTGGTCTATAACGTTCCCTTTACCGTCACGGTGGGCCAATGGACTTCGGGCTGGTACTCGGGTACCTTCGAAGGGCAGGTCGTGGGGACCAATGCCAACACTCAGCAGGTCGATACGCTCACGATCACGAATGGGAAATTCAAGCTGCCGGCTCCGGCGCCGCAATAGGAGAGATCAACGGCCCCGCGTTATCTTACACCCTCACCTTTAGTCATTTTTGTTACCTTTAATGAGGCCCTACCCCAACAACGGCTTAAAATGAACACATCAAAGATTGCCATTTAATGACAAAAACGACATGGCTTTTACTTCACGTCCTCCTCATGATCATTGTCATTGTCGGCGTTGATCTATTATTCTTTAAGGACAGGTTCTGGGCGCGGTTGATCGTGAATATTGGCATCGTCCTGGTTTTCGCTGCCTTTTATTGGAGGTTCCTGAAATAAATGGCGTTCCGATCCAGTGACGCCGCGCTGCCACCATCTCTGTCTGTGGCCGTCATCCCACCCCCATCTCCCCCGGAGTGCGCCGTTGGAACCCCAATCGAACCTGTCGGGAAACTGGTAAAAAAACCGCTCTCGCTGGAGACCGGAGAGGAGGGTCTACGCAAATACCGTGTTTTCACTGTTGACGGGACCGCGGCAAGATCGTAGTTTCGTCCTTACTGAGCCGCGTTTATGAACCATTCTCGTCTACGCTGGAAGAAAACCCCTTATCCGCCCAGTGTGTCTTTTAAGGACCTACTCGCCTTCATCGCTGGTAAGGAACCGTTGCTCCGGAAGAGAGAAGATGTTCTGAATCTAAAAAGGATAACATTCAACAGCAGGAGAATTCGACCCGCTAATTTTTCACAAATCGGTACCTTGTAACTTGTCCGATTTAATACCATATGCTGGCCTGGTTGGCACTTTTGTTTTGCTTTGTGGCTTGCTAAAATTTTATATTTACTACAAGCAATTCAATATTTCTATTCTGCGCTTTATTGAAATAGGCGAGACGATAACGTTATTTATGGACAACTTGCTGGGTTACATGGCCATAATCTTACCGACAAGTTTTAGTCTGGCTTACATTTATAAAAGCGATGAACCAAAAATATACTCATCTACCTACTCCGTTTTCGATTCCCTCAAAGACCATTGGATGCTTGTCTCGATACTGTTCGCCATAATGTTTGCATATGCCTTCCTTTATCACAGGTATGGTAAGGGAGTAAAGAAATTAGACTTAGTATTCTTGTTGGCGTTTATAACGATATGTATAGTAGGCGTCCCGCCGTTATTTATCTATGTATTGCGCACCTGTCATCATGATTTCGGCAAAACCATAGATGCCAAATTACTATATCTCATTTTTCTGTGCACGATGCTGACCTGCTTTTCAATAGCCGCGGCCATTGCAGAAACTTACAAGGTTAAGAAACATCGCTTTCTATCTAATGTAAGCATTACACTCAAAGAAGGCGCTACCTTGGAGACCTCCGAAATCAACTACTTCATTGGAATGACAAAAAATTATTTTTTCATTTATGATAGCAAGCGCAAAAGCTGCACCGTATATAAAACCGAAAATATAGACAAATTGGTTTTTGAAAATTATATAAAATCGAAGCCCAAATAAAAGGCTGAATAGTCCGGTTGAGTTGCATCGTCAGGTATCTTCCAAACTTGCGGGTCCAGCCGGGACCGGATGTTTGCATTGGCATGGCCAAATCCGTCGATACGCCCCCAGCGCCGCCCCGGTAGGCCTGGCAGCGGGACAAGAGGCCCTTTTTGCTTGCTGCTGCTACTCATCGGTACACGTGTATACCCGTTTATATCTACCTATAATCGTGTCTACCACACCACTTTTCTATTTTCCAGCCCATCTTTGCGCTGTCGATCGATGGTAGTACTACCGCCTGCTCTTCGACATATTGAAAACAAAAGAATAGTTCAGCTGAAACTCTGTCGGGGTAACTAAAAGGAATTCATGCGGAGCCAGGCAAGGAAGAAAGCGAGGGTTGCCAACCGCCCTTTTTTGAGCAGCGCCGTTCGGATCAGGCTGATGGCGCGGGCCTTTTGGGTCCGGACGGTCTGTACGTTGATCCCCATCCGCTCGGCGATCTGGTCGGTCGGCAGATTCTCGAGGAAGATCATCTTGAATATCTGGCCGCACTTGCCCGGCAGTTCCTCGATCTCGCGGTAGATCTCCTGCACCACTTCCGCCCGCAGGATCTCCGTTTCCAGCACTTCCTGGGACGCCATCTCGTATTGGTCAAGGTAGCGGATCTTCTCGTGGATCCCACGGTGCCGGGCCTGACTGGTGACCTGGTTGATGCTCGCGTTGTGGACGACCTGGTAGCAAAAGCTCTTGAGTTTCGGCAGGGCGGCAAAGTGTTCGCGGCGGTCGATGACTTTGACGAGCGCGTCGACCGCAATATCTTCTGCCGCCGCGAGGTCGCCCGTGATCCGGTTCGCATATAGGACGAGGGGCTCGAAGAAGCGGTCAAAGACAGCTTTGTCCGCCCAGGATTCCCCCCGCTGAAAGCCTTCTAATAGAGCATTGTCATCCATCTTCGATTACGAAGCTACACCCATTTGCGAAATTTCGCAATCAATTTGGATGAAATTTTGGTCTGTCTGTTACAGTATTGTTGCGCGAGCGATGGGGGCTTTTATTGGGGATACAATAGATTCCTCAACTACCTCTTATGTCCCCGTTTAACCCTCCTCAAAAAGATGAGGGTCCAGTTGAGTGTAGAATATCCTTAGAGCTTTTGTGAATTCGCCGTATCAGATCGGCATGGCCAGGGATCAGGCCCTCATTGGTTGGTTGACGAGGAAGGTATTCTTGTCGAACTCTATGGTAATGACCCCATCCTCACTTCGCTCCACACTACTGTCAGCGGCAAGGTGATCGGTTTTCGAAGCGGTGAGGACGGTCTTTTTTTCGCATTGCCCGTACCCCACTGTGGCAGCCGTCAGTAATCCGGCGGCCAGCAGGAGTTGTTTCATAACAGATTGTTGTTGAGTAGCTATATTTGACAGCATTTACCAGCATTGTTTCAATTAGTCAAGAAAAAACATTGCCGTACACGCGCGCCCTTGGATACCTTATTTTTTTTATTCCGATCATTCGCTTTACCTTCCAAACATCTTTTTAGCCCCAAAGCCTCTCCCTTATGGCCTATAGCGAAAAACTTGCCGGCCGCATCCGCCAGCGGCTTGCGGACATTCCCAAAGTCCAGGAAGTCAAGATGATGGGCGGCCTCACCTTTATGTGCAACGGGAAAATGTGTGTCGGTGTCCTCAAGGACGAACTGATGTGCCGGATCGACCCAGCCCTCCACGATAGGGAGACGAGCAAGCCCGGCTGCAGGACGATGGATTTCACCAAACGGCCGATGAGCGGATTTATCCTGGTCGAGGAATCGGCGATGCAGACGAGCGAGCAGTTCGACTACTGGATCGACCTGGCGCTTGCCTTCAACCAGCTGGCCAAGGCTTCGCGGAAAGGGAAATAGCATGAGTTCACCGAAGAAAGACCCCTATGTCCACTGGAGTAGATTTATGAGCGCAAAATTCCGGGTAAGAGTACGGATTCTGCAGTGGTCAGCATCCGGCCCGCGAACACCTCAGCATTAGCGGATCTGCGTTCCTCGTAGACTCGATGCTGTATTGAATCAAAATGGCTATTTTCAGTCCTCACAGAAAAAAGACTAAAGCAATCACTAGCAGTGAATGAGCGCTTGAAGGCTAAACTGGATGACATTTTTAGTGCCGTCACTACAACGGGGGAAGGATTTCCGTCAACGTCCTTTAAAAATAGCGGAATTTCGGAATTGGATGTAGGTCGCGCCGGTCTGTCTATCGCGCTACCTGATGCGTATGTTGACTTTCTAAAGTATGCCAACGGTGAATTTGTCCTCAATGGTTTGACGCAGCTCGGTAGCGTCGGTAATCCACCTTGGATCGACACCCAAAAAAACGAGAGCATCATCTGGATATTTTTGCTTGATATCCATGGCACCCTCCAGTTGTCCCTCGAATTTTGATTCCGATCCCTGAATTCCCAGACTCTCCATATACATAGTGAGCGCCGCGAACTTGAAGCCGGCTTCATATTGGGCAGAAAGGATCCTGTACACATCAATCTCGTCACTACTTTTCCCTATGCTGAGAAAACTCGCATACCGCTTGCCCAGGTTGCCGCCTAGCCGCGATAGTGCCGCCGCAAATGCCTTGGAGCCAACCTTTGTATTGGTAAGCGTGTCGATCAGGTCGGCAGCAACACCCGGTAGAAAAAGACTTAGGAATCTTACCGGTGCGTTTCGCATGGTGAAGACATGGCTATGAAGGTTGTAGTACTGCATAATCAGGTTTTCGGTTTGAAGGATAATGTTTTCCTAAGCAGATTGAACCAAAAGGGTCCACCTTTGCTGGCTGCGAACGCGCTTATAAGTAAACCCAGTATTTTAAGTAGCCAGTCCTGCCATTTTTTAGGACGCTCAGATTGAAAGATAGAGTGGGAAAACCCAACGGTTAACCGGTTGCATCCGCGAGATTATTCATCTTCTGCATAAATTTCGATTGCACCCTATCTGCCTTAGCCGGTGGCAACGAATCCAATTGTTTCGTCAGCGAACTTAGGTAGGCAGAATCGTGTTGATAATAGTCAATCAGAATAGTTCGAGCTTTTGGATTCTGGTTGAAAAAGATAAAAAACTGGATACTGTCCACATTAATCAAGGCGGCAAGAATAAGACCCAGCCAGAAAAGCCGTTTGTGGGTAATCTTCGTATACCAGAGTGACAAACGTTGCATTAATGCCAAATTCCACTCTTTGAGTCCCTCCAGCAGGTGATCATAGATATTTGCATCTGTCGTTTGAACCATCTTGATTTTATCGGTAACTAAGACCTGTCCCGCCTTCACCTGGGCCTCCGCAAGCAGCGTGGAAAAAAGACTGATCTGATCACTGGGACGCAAGAGGACCGTTGCGGCCTTGAATTGCCGGAGCATCGGATCGCTTACACCCTTCAGTTGCGCCATCACGTTTTTGGAATCGTCTCCGCCGGCTTCGGCCTTCTTTTCGACCGCCTGAAGTTTAGTAAGAACGAGCGTGCTATTGGCCACCGCCGATATGAGCGCGGTAGCAAAAGTTCCAGGATCTATCTCATCGGGAGGCTTTCGGATATCCCGGCTGAGGAGCGCCACGGGCGCCTGACGGTAAAGCTCCAGTCCCCAGTTGATATCATTTACGTCATCCGCCAGTTGCTGCAAGAGATATTTCTTCATAAAGCGCCCGCGTTCGGCCTTAACCCTGATCACCGTTTCATGGATCATGCTGCAGGCGATTCCGAATAGAGCCCAGGCGATTACGACCGAAATGAGAATGGAGAGTATAGGAATTGAGAAAAGGTCCATAAATTAGAATTAACGTGAACAAAAAAACATTGACAACCATCCCCTTTCATGCATGACTATGCCCGTTCTGTTCCCATCCTCTCTCTAGTACCCGGTATGCATTCCCCGACGTGATGGCCAGGACGATTTCATTCGCACGCTGTTCCGTCACCCCCGGTAGCGTGCCGACCTTTTTTCGAATGGCTTCGATCAGCGCTCCAAGTTGCCGCGGCACGAATAGATCCCTGGGCGCATCGGCCAGCCCATCGAAATCGGTTCCAATCCCGATATTGGAAAAATCCTTGTTAATGGTCAGGTCGTTGATGGCGATCATTGTCTCGACGATATACTCGATGCCATCGCGATAGTTTCCGGGCTCGATCCCATTGCCTTGTTCTTTCCGGTCGGCCCCAACCAGCCAGAAATTCTCGGGCACGATACCGATAATCCCATCACACTCGCTGATGCCTTCGATCTCCTCCTGATCGATATCGTAAAATCTATAATTCTGAAGATCCGGCCGTTTGTCGTATTTCGTAAAAATTGACTGTAACCCGACGTGTGTAAATGCAAGTGGCCGCTTTTTCAGCCCTTTCGACTTCCGGTCTCTGTTGACTTCCCCGACAATGGCAATGGCCTCCCTTCTGCACTTCGGCGTTGAATGCGTCAAATCGACGATCATCCCGATCTTCAACATGTGCTTGATGATGGCGATTCCGACCGGTTTCAATCCCAGATTATCCCTGTCTGGGTCATAATTCCAGGGAAAACCAATACTTTTCTTTTCGTCTGCCGAAATACCCTCCGTGGGATGCGCGAGATCGTTTTCGAAAAAATGCACAATGGTCATTAGGCAAACACCCCGGTCGTGAAGGGCTTCCAGATTACGGAGGTACGGGAATGCCTCGCCATCGTCAGCACTCAGATCGGCTGGCGCCTCTCCAAACGCGTGTTTCCTTGACGGATGGTCCTGAAACAACTGCTTTCGTTTGTCCGAGATCGGAAATTTCCGACCCAACGCATGGCCGCCTTCAATGGCATGGGCGATGGCGATCTGCCCTGGCGTATCCGCAATCCGTTTGAAATCCGCAAAATTGCGGGCAATGACAAACTGGATCAAATCCTGCCGGTGGTTACATAGATAGACCTGGTTTTCCAGGGTGTCGATCATAATATTAATTTGGGTGAAATTGGAGGCATCTTCATGTTCGATTTTGTTGGCGAGTGGATGCCATAAGTGCTTGATCCAAGGAAAAAGTCCGCGCAGGAGGTCCCATTGCTGAACTGAGGCGGCCTCCAGGAGGTAATGCGCTCCCAGCATGCCTTTTACGTACCCATGCTCCAGTTCTCGCGTATCGATTTGCATCGCTATCGGATTATCTCCTGGGCTGGGGAAATGCCTCGCCCAGAGATGCTCTTGCCAGAGGTACATCTTGAGTGAGGGGTGACAATGTAGGTCTACAATCGGGAATGCCGCATCACCAATGTGGTATGCCGCCCCGCCAGTTGAACCGGGTGTCGCCCGCGCCGCAGGTAAGCGCATCAAAGATGCAACCGGCGCAAGCAGCCCGAGTTGTAAAAAATGCATTCTATTCATGATGTGGTAGTTGCAATTATTCCCTCACCTTGCCGGTTTCACTTCTTCGGTCACTGTTCTGACATTGACCTTGCCCTCGACCTGCTTTATCAAATTCGGAATGACCACTTCGCTTGCGCCAGCAATAATTCCTAAAAAAACTTCCAGATAGATGGTTGAAGGAACTTTACTGATGAATCCTAAAATCACATCCGACTTAATCCCGACAGCGATGATCAGTCCGGAAATAATCCCGTAGAAGACACGGAGCGCTCCGTCCACGCGGTGGATATGTTTGCTGATCGCGAGCTCTGGAGAATACGTCCGAAGTCTCAGGGTAGCAAATACAAAGGCCCCTACCCCACCAAAGAGAGCAGTTAAAATAACTTGAAAGGCATCCTGGCTTAATTTAAGGACCAAATACTGCTTGCCAATAATAGCCGCGACAATTAAACCAATGACTAAACACGTGCAGGCAAAGGAAGACAATATATAGTCCTGCTTCAGGACTTCTTTTCCGCTTTTCTCAATCCTATTCACCGTGAGCGCGATGATATCATTCGAAAGATCGATGTTCTTGTCATCGATTATCCTGGCATAGGCTTCGGCCAACAAGCATTTATAATCGTAGGCATCGAATTTTGAAAACAGCTTATTCGAGACGGATTCCCAATACGAAACCCGATTTTGAATGCTGCCGAACTGAGGGTGAAATTCTGTATAGTTATCTTCAGTCGACCACTGAATATTGTCACCTTCATCCATGTAAACGATGTAATCAACACTCTGAATAATGATTTCTTTGATCATTGAACCCGTAGGTCCAACTTCGCCCACTTTATATTCGTTATTATCTGGCATTTGTTACAATTGATTCGGTTCATTCGGATGGAGAAATCCGCATGAAACAATTTACCTGGGAACGTCTTCCCGTATCCTCATTTCATAGTCAGCGTGGGGTGGTCAAAACGAGTCAGAAATTAGCCATGAAAAAATAAATAGAAATTCAACTTAATAAATAGGTGAAAAAACGGTTTTTTTTGTCCCTTAATTTTCGTACTCGGCTGAAAGCTCCTAAATAGAGCCAAAAGCCCCTTTGCTTCCCAGACGTGCACCCATCCGTAGAAAAGTTCAATAACTCGTCCGAGAATTTGGATGAAAGCTCGCCCTCCTTGTTTTAGGGAATATCGTTTGTTTCAAAGTTTCAATCCGTTGTCTCCACAATAGATTATTCTCTTTGAGCAGTTAGATTTATGGTTAAGGGAGGAGTAGCAATCGGCTCCTCCCGTTTTTTTGCTCTAACGGTTCAGAGGCAATTCGGCCCTCCGAATCGTTGAAAGGACGTTCCATCTTCGAGCTGGAAATGCGGGTAGCCGAGAATGGCATTGAGGATAACAGCGTTGCGGTACGGGCCGAAGGAAAGATCGGCAGAGGCAAAGCCGTGAGTATGGAGGTCGGCGTTTTGGATAAAGATGGTATTGTCTTCCGTGATCGCGTAGTTATTCGAAATATTCAGCTGGCCGGAGGGCAAATAGTCGATCCGCTCTTTGACATCCGTTAGGAAGGTAGGCGGCTTTTCCTTGTATCCGGTGGATAAAATGAGTCCGTCCGTGGTATGGTCAAAAATTTCCCTTGTCTCGCAGTGCTGGAAAGTGCAAATGATCTGCTGTCCATCGATTTTGATTTCCATCAGGGCGCAATTGGGATAAAGCGCCGTGGCATCGGCGGGGTTGTCGAGCAGTCGTTCGTACAGGCGGTCGTAGATCGCCGAAAGCAGGCCCGCGTTGATCCCTTTATAGAGCGCGTCCTGGCCGGCAAGGATATATTCTTTTATCGCGGCGGGCAGCCGGAAAAAATGATTTCGGTAATCGGGTGAGCTGAGTTCAAAGGCGGCCGGCGAGGTCTCCATCGGGAAAAAGCGTGGCGAGCGGGTGAACCAGGATAAAGCATCGCTGGCAGAGCGACTAAGGGTGTCCTGGAAAATCTCCGCCGCGCTTTGTCCCGAGCCGATGATTGTAATGCGTTTCGTCGTATCCAACGTCGTTTTGTTAAATAGGTAATCGCTGGCATGAAAAATGAGTGCGGTGCCTTTGAAGGGTCTTGCGCATTCGGGCCAATAGGGTTCCGATCCAATGCCGATCACTAAATGTTTCGCATGAAACGTTTTACGCTGTCCGGACTTACACTCTGAAACCACAACGTCATACCTGGCCATTTCTTCTGAATATTGGACCGATTCACAGCGGTGGCCGAACCAAAGACCTTTTAATTGGCCGGCCACCCATTTTCCGTATTCGTTGTATTCGCGGCGCAGCGGGAAGGGGTTGTCCTGGACCCCGAAGCGGAACATTCGCCCGTTGGCGTGCAAAAAACTGAACCAGGAAAATTGGCTCTGCGGTCGCACGAGCGTTACCAGGTCGGCGTAGAACGGCACCTGCAGCCGCGCTCCAGGCAGCAGAAGCCCCGGATGCCAGTCGAAGCCCTCCTTTTGTTCGATGAAGGCGGTCGAAAGATTCGGAATGTCGTGACAAAGGGCGGCCAGGCCCAGATTGAACGGCCCGAGGCCGATGCCTAAGAGATCATATGTCATGAAAATAGGTTAGTCTGGGTGACGATGCTTTATTTTCGGGCGGCGTGGACCAGAAGAGTTAGTAAAAAAGTAAGAACCGTGAGAAGGGCGGCCACAGACATGGAAGATAAGTAGCCGAGCTCTTGGTAGCCAAAGAGCGGCAGGAGCCAACAGATCAGCGGCCACTGGATGAGATAAATGAACGTGATATTCCGGCTGGCAAATTGGAGCAGCCTAAAAAACGCATTTGATTTCACGTAGCCGGACAGCCACTCCCAGATCCAAAGCCAGACAAGAACGACGCCGACGTGGATCGCCGTATCTCCGGGCCGCGTTCGATAGAAAGTGATCGAGGGGTTATCGAAATAATGGCCGATTGATCCGAGCAGGACGAGGGCAATGCCGACCAGGCCGATGAACAGGAACCGGTCCGGCAGATTGCGGTTCAGCCAGTAACCGATGGCAAGACCTGCCAGCGGATAGACGAGCAAGGGGATCAGCGGAAAATAGACAGCCGGCGGTTGGCCGCCAATCAGGGCCGCGATATAGTTCGATACGGGCGAACAGGAAGCGTGATCCCAAAAATAGGGCGCGAAAATGGCGACGAAGGCTGCAGTAGCGAGTGCATAGATCCAGTAGCGCCGGAGCCGGTAGATGCCATAGGTTAGTGGAAGCGCTAGCGCAGCAAAGTGGAGGATATCGCCAATCAGAAAGACCGTTTCGCCGGCGGCGCACGTGTCCGTAACGCCGAGGTCGGTTTGGAAGGCGGCAGGCAACAGACCCAGCTTCAGCGGCAGCACAAACTTGAGCAGGTTGAGGCCATAGCCGGCGAGTAGGAAGAGGCCGCTTCTTTTTAACACGGCGCGCCAGGATAGCTTTTCGGAAAGCGTAATGGACACGCCCATATAGGCCATGAAGAGCTGAGCGCCCGGACCTTCGGCAACGAAGCGAAGCAATTGCCCGGGCAGCGTGTCGCGGACGGAAGGTTGGCTATACAGCAGAATCGAGTGGACAGCAGGTATGCAGAGGACGGTGAAGCCGCGGGCAAGATCAAGGGATTTTATTCTCATAATGGAGTTAGTGATTAGAGTGATTTGAGTGATTTGAACCGGTCGCGGGTCAGGACGTACAGGTTGGCGGTTTTGTAGGACATTTTGATGGATTCGATGAATTGGAAGCCGACTTGCTGCAAGATGCGGTTGGAACGCGGGTTGGTGATATCCGGTTCAGCGTACATCCGCTCCGCTTCGGGAAAGCTGAAATAATACTCAAGCATCGCCCGGGTGATCGCAACTGATAGGCCCGGCATCGGTTTCTCGTTTGGGGCCATGAGTAGGTGAAAGCCGCAGTCCTGCGGCCCGGGAGCAGTGATGAACTCCTGGATCTCGTCCGCCAGCACGCGGTACACGTCGAACTGGCAGACCGGAACGCCGTTGAGAAGGCCGATGAACGAATGGCCCTCACCCGAGCGCTGGATCGCATAGTACGTGTCGTGCACGCGGCGGCGGTCGCCATCCAGCTGCCAATAGCGTAGCGCGTAGTCTCGGTTGACCCAGTCGTGGATCATCCCTTCGTCGCGCTCCAGGTCGAAGCTCCGGAAGGCCAGTGTGCCGAGATCGTCGAAAAATTTTTTGAACAGGATGTTGCCGGGATAAACCAGGGGCTTGACCGCAATCGGCCGCAGAAAGTATTGGTCGCTATACATGATTTTGTTTTGCGAATCGAAGGTAGAGGCCGAGGCAGGCGGGTCGTTTATGAATTCGGGATTGCGTTTTATGAAAAAAGTAAACCTTATACTATGCCCGAGTTTGAACTCATTAGCCCGGATGGGGAGGATATTGAATTTGTGGGTACGAACACCGCGCCAGGCGGGTATGCACTGCTGGGGGCCGACGCCTTTGGCGCGAAGACTTCATTCGGCGATTTCTACTTCTATCACTATGCCGGGGAAGGGTTCTCGATCTGGAAGTCCGTGTATGACATTCGGCGGCCGGCGCGGGTGATCGGACGTGCGGACCAGTCGGTGATTGAGCTGACGTCCATGTTCGAGGGCAGTTTTGACATTGATTGGACGGGCGTGACCGCCGGCAAGTTGCCGCTGAAGCAGATCGAGCTGTACCACGCACCCTGGATCGACAATGTCGCCGAGTTTCGGGGCGGCCGGCAATACCTGACGCTCGACGTGCATCTCACCACTCCCCTACTCGAGCCCTATGCTGCAGAGTTCCCCGTACTTGACCAGTTTCTCGGTCAAGTGGCCAAGGGTCAGCCGGCGAAGCTCTTTGGAGATGGGCAACTTGCCACGCCGCGCCTGAACGCGGTACTGAAAGCGATGATGGAATATCAGTTTAAAGACAGTCTCGCTGCACGGTATTACGATAGTTATGTCCACATTTTGTTGCTGCTCGTCCTGGAACAGTTATCCATGCCTGGCTCTCCCGCCCTTTTCTCGGCGACAGACATCGAGAAGGCACACGAGGCCCGCCGGCTGCTCACGGCGGAATATCACGAGAATTACACGATCGCGCGGCTGAGTAGGCGACTGGCGACAAACCCGTATAAGTTGAAGACCACTTTTAAGCACCTGTTCGGCGTGTCGATCGGGAAGTACAAGAAGAACGCTTTTATGGAGTATGCGCGGCAGTTGTTGCTCGACACCGACAACACGATCGATGAGATCGCGATGTTGCTCGGCTATGGCTCCCAACAAAATTTTACGACGGCCTTTCGGAATCATTTTGGATGCACGCCGGGGTGGATGAGGAAACGTGGAAAATGAGCCGGTCCTTTTCAAAATTTTGCCTAATTTAACCGGCATGTGGTGGGCCCGCTTATTTAAACGAACACATACGTCGACTTCAGTGACCTGCCCCAGATGCCTGGGTAAGGGCCATGTTGATGAAGCTGATATCATCCGGTTAAATCGCCAAGGTCAATGGAAACCAGGCACTTGCGCTTATTGTAACGGTTTAGGTACTGCAGATAGATATCTGCCCGAAAGGGTTCCTGTAAACTCCAGACATTTGACCACCAATCTTTCATCATCTGTAAGAGACGCGGTTATCAATAACCCCAAACTTCCCTATTGTCCTGTTGCAGAACGTAGTCGGCTTTGGTTGGAGAATGCCTTTGTTTTACTCCTACATTACTTTGGCAAAGAAAATATGCAACAAAGAAGCGTCCTGACGCCTTCCCATTCGGTCTTTCCCATTTTGTATGATGGAACTGAGCAATCCGCCTGCGATACGATGCAGATTGTAGCCACACAAATGGAAGTGCCCGCTCACAGTATTCAACTCTTCTTCTATGATGACCGGGTGCGGGAAGTATCGACCGGCAGTCCTTTCGGCGGCAAAATCTATCTGGAATTGCATAAGGGAGACCAAATTGCGGCAGGTGTCTATTGGGGCAGGACAGAAGATGGCAAATATGAGGTTTGGCTGAATCGGAAAAACTTGTCCGATCCGGAACGTCTGGTTGCCACCCTCGCGCATGAAATTGCTCATATCAAATTGCTCGGTGAAAAGCGGATCAAGGAGAACGACGAACCGTTGACTGATCTAACAACGGTGATCTTTGGCTTGGGAGTCTTTAACGCCAATGCTGCTTTTCAAACCACTAAGACTTTCGAATCCTATAGTTGGGAGTCACATGGTTATCTTTCGCAAATGGAGTGGGGTTACGCTTTGGCACTCTTCGCGCATGTTCGTGCAGAGCAATCGCCGAAATGGATCCATTGCTTAACACCAAATGTAAAAAGCGACTTTCTATTGGGGCAACAGTTTATTCTTGACAATCCTGATATCGTTTTCCAAACGCCGTAAGGCCAAATCACATTTACCTTTGACCAATGACGACCCGGAAAAACCGATTACTACTAGTCTTGCTGACGATTCTCTTATCCAGCCATGGAAGCACCGCTCAGTCAATTCCGTTCAAAAAATACCGCGACCCGGATCATCGGTTCTCCTTCGACATCCCGAGCTACTGGAAAATCATTACCAGCAAAGATGAAGGAGGCGTAGTCTGCGTACCGCAGACCGCATCAGAAAAAGAGGAATACAAAGACTGTTTTGAAGGAATAGTTTTTAGAATGGAGATTTTCAGGACAGGCCTGGATTCTGCCTTAGATGCAGAAGGAATCTACACCAAAGACGGCGATACCTATATTACCCGGGATAGGACGGGCGACAGCGTGCGGGCAAAAAATATAAGCGGCACCACATGGAGAGGAATTTATCACAACAATGTCTGCGAAATTAACTGTGAAAGTATCGGTGTTCATGCCCTCGGGGGGCACTGTGAATTCCTTTACTTTTCGAATGGTAGTATGACCGTATGTATCGACACAGATGGAAGAGCCTTTGACGAGGCAATATTGAAAAGGTTATTGGCCAGTTTCAGAATTTATAAATGATCGTGCTGCCGCGTTCAGCAACGAAGGAACCGGCACCCGCTATAAAAACAACATTAATTTGCAATTCAATTACTTAGTACAGTGGAAATGAAAAAAATAAAAGTAGGGGTTGTTCAGGCAACGCCTTCCCTTTTCAACATAAGCGGAACAATTGACCTAATCGATCGTTGGGTCGAGGAAGGTGCCCGAGCCGGTTGCGAGCTCCTGCTTTTTCCAGAGTCCTTTATACCTTGCTACCCTCGGGGGTTGAGCTTCGATGCCATCATCGGCAGGCGTACGGACAAGGGTCGAGAGGTGTGGCTGGATTATTGGACTAATAGCCTTGACCTGACTTCGGGTCACCTGCAAGCTATCAGCCAGATCATCCGGAAGAGTGGTGTCATGGTCGCCTTAGGGGTGACCGAAAG
This sequence comes from uncultured Chitinophagaceae bacterium, assembly GCA_963846405.1. Lineage (GTDB taxonomy): Bacteria > Bacteroidota > Bacteroidia > Chitinophagales > Chitinophagaceae > Puia. The sequence continues at coordinate 294,439 of CAWJVU010000008.1, forward strand.
GGAGAATGTCGGCGGAAGCCTGTATTGCTCGTTGTTGTATTTCGCCAGGGACGGAACATTCCTGGGCAGCCACCGAAAATTGAAGCCAACGGCGCTCGAAAGATATATCTGGGGTGAGGGAGACGGCGCCGGACTGATGACCCTAGACACGGATTTAGGCAAAATTGGCGGCCTGATCTGCTGGGAGAACTATATGCCGTTCCCGAGGATGGCGATGTATCGCAATGGGGTAGAGATCTACCTCGCGCCGACCGCCGATTCACGCCCGTCCTGGCAGGCAACTATGCAACATATCGCCCTGGAAGGAAGATGTTTTGTACTTTCCTGCAATCAATTTGTCCGAAAGTCCGACTATCCGGAAAGGTATCAGGCCGATTTAGCTCATGAACCCGAGATCATGTGCCCCGGAGGAAGCGTAATCATCTCGCCCATGGGGGAAATCCTTGCCGGCCCACTATGGAACGAGGAGGGCTTGTTGACGGCCGAATTGGATTTTTCGGTGCTTGCTAAGAGTAAACTTGACTTCGATTGCGTTGGCCATTATTCGCGGCCGGATGTCTTCCAATTTGAGGTCATGGGTCAGCCAGCGATTAAGACTATTTAGATTTGGCTGCGTCTTGATCGACACAATTTATTACACTGAGGATGAGAATTATCACATGGAACTGCAATATGGCCTTCCGGAGAAAAGCGCAGGTCATTCTTGCGGAAAGGCCGGACATTCTAATCGTTCCAGAATGCGAACATCCGGACAAATTAATATTTGACACGGGCATTCCAAAACCAACCGATTCCTTATGGTATGGAACAAACCGTAATAAAGGGATAGGGATATTTTCCTTCAGTAATTTCCGATTTACGATACTTAATGGTTATAACGAAAATTTCAAGCTGATCATCCCGATTTCGGTGACAGGCGGTGAAATCGATTTCAACCTATTTGCCGTTTGGGCCAATAACCCTCTTGATAAAGACGGGCACTACATTGAACAGGTTTGGAAAGCTTTACAACACTACGATGGACATCTAAATGCCAAAAGCACCCTGCTCGTGGGCGACTTTAACAGCAACACCATCTGGGATAAGCAGCATCGGGAAAGCAATCACTCAAACGTTGTCAAGCTGCTGGAATCAAAGGGCGTTTACAGCTTGTACCACACTCATCACCAACAATCTCAAGGAACTGAGGCGCATGCTACTTTTTATCTGTACAAGCATAGAGAAAAGGGGTACCACATTGACTATTGCTTTGCATCTGCAGACATCCTTGGACGAGTTCGGGCTGTAGATATTGGAGACTTTGATACTTGGATAACGCATAGCGATCACGTTCCGGTAATGGTGACGATTGATTTGGACGGGTAGCTGATAGCCTTTTGCCAATCCAAATCCATCGTAGCTGCATTCCGATTTATTTGGAAGTGGGAGTATTCGCGTTGTACCTTTGACTACACGTGAAGGATATGCGAAGGTGAGGGCGTGTCGGTATGGGTGCAATAAGGTTAACGCCTGGACTTGATTCTACTTCAAAAGGCGACGGGGACGTTCAACATCGATTTCGTAAAGAAAATCTGCCGATTGGCCTAGACACTTCGGGTGTTGTTTTTAGCGGTTCATTGGCGGGAATTGCGAACTTGTCGGACAGCCCCAACTACCCGGAAAAACCGTGTAGTTCGAATCTATTGATCATCAAGCAGATCGACAAGATCAAATTGGCTGTCGTCACGTTGCACAATGCGCTGATTACCAATTGTTTCGAACTACCTCAAAAAACGAGGCAGTTCCCGTTTATTGATTATTAAATAGTTATAGAATGCCTGAAAGCAAAGGAGAAATCATCATATATGATAAAAAGGATGGCCATCCTCAAATTGAAGTAACCTTGGAAGATGGCAGCTTATGGCTATCCCAAAAATTGATGGGTGATCTATTTGACAAAGATGCCAACACGATCGGTGCGCATATCTTAAAGATCTATGAGGAAGAAGAACTGCACGAAAAGGCAACTACCGAGGTTTTCTCGGTAGTTCAACAAGAAGGCAATCGCAAGGTCAAGCGGGACGTCAAATTTTATAACCTCGACGTGATCTTATCCGTTGGCTACCGGGTCAGTTCCAAACGAGGTACTGCCTTTCGCATTTGGGCCAACCTGGTATTGAAAGATTATTTGATTAAAGGCTATTCGCTCAACGAAAAGAAACTCCGGGAAAAGACCGAGCAATACGAAGGGTTGAAAAAGGCGGTGGCGCTCATTACGAATGTGACGGCCGCGCAAGCCATCAGTGGCGATGAGGCAGCGGGGCTGCTCAAGGTCCTTACAGACTACACCTATGCACTCGATGTCCTGGACCGGTACGATCACCAGGTGCTGGAAATTGAAGCGACTTCACCGCGCGAGCTGTTTCAGCTCACCTACCCTGCCGCCATGGCCGCGATCCATGGATTAAAAAACAAGTTCGGTGGAAGCACGCTGTTTGGGAATGAAAAAGACGATTCCTTCCAGGGCTCGCTGGCCGCCATTTACCAGACCTTTGGCGGCACCGACCTCTACCCCAGCGTGGAAGAGAAGGCGGCGAACCTCCTCTACTTCGTCATCAAGAACCATTCCTTCTCCGACGGCAATAAGCGGATCGCCGCCTTCCTGTTCGTCTGGTTCCTGGAAAAGAACGCCCTGCTGTACCGGCCGGATGGCACCCGGAAGCTCGCGGACAACGCATTAGTCGCCCTCACGCTTATGATCGCCGAAAGTAAACCGGAAGAAAAGGAGATGATGACCCGGGTGGTCGTCAATTTGATCAACACGAAAAATTGACATGCCCGAAAAACCGCATATCGAAGCAGAGTGGTAACGTTCATTGGGAAAGTGAACGCGCGGACTTAAAAACTTTTTAAGAGGCGTTCTGATAAACCGTTTCCTTGTATAATATTTCCGTGACCTGTTTCACTGCTCCGTCGATCATCTTGGAATGGGCGGAACAAATGTGCTGTATTGAATCTGCAGGATTGTTGGTAAATCCGGTCCTGGGGTATGCACAAAACAAAGAGAAGGATTCCTTCGCAGCAAATTTATTCCAAAGATGTTCCAGGTTAACGGTAGCGCCTATATATCCCTGTGCCCAGAGAATGGCTACCATTTCTCCGAAAGCCCGGATCTTCCGGTTACCCAGCCCTCTTGCCTTTTCCAACAAAGACGTTACAGCTTTATTGAACTTCCCCTCATCAGGCCAACCATTGACCATGAAACTAGACAATAATACTTCGGCGTCGAGCGGAATGTACCGGTTGTCACCCAGCAGGCCCGAAATAGAAATACCACAGCTTTTCAGCCTTGTCTCCAGGTCTCTGAGATGCTCGGGCGTCGCAATAACGATGCAGGCATCATTCGAGTTGATGCCGTCGCCAACAAAGCCAGCCAGCACATCTATAAAGACTTCGTCCGTTTCGTAAATCTGTAATACATGTTCACACGGAGCGACCTCTCCCCAAAAAATATTCGTCTTCGTATGCTTCCAGTCGGAAGGATTATTAGTTAACATGCAGATAAATCTTTGATGAAAGTACTCATTTTCTCTAAGACTATAACACTTCGGTTGAGCATTTCCGCTTGGATTCGAAGATTAGTCGTCACCGGCTAGTTTGGGGAAAGTTTTGCCCAAGCATACGGCTCGCGTTTCCACGCGAGGTTGCCAAAATGCATGCCAAAATCCCCGCTGCACCCGATGCCGATCCAGGCTCCTTGCCGGCCGCTCGATCTACATCAAAGATCTGCAAATAGGTGTTGGCAATTTTAAAGCGGTTGTATGCAAAGACCTGCATATTTTCGGGTACACGAGCGCGCCTGAGGACTTATACTATAGTGTTTGCAGGACGTCGATAATTGCGGCAACGATTTCCTTGTCCGGCGCCCGGCCATAAAAACCTTCTGGAAGAACCGCGCGGAATTCCCCGGCGTCATCTCGCTCCAGTTTCACCTCCACGTCGTCCAAATCGACCAGGAACCGGTGGCCGTATTGCCAGGCCTGCACCCTCGCAGAAAAGACCCGCTCTTCACCGCGGATTTCCACCGGAACTTCAACCGTTTGTTCCATCGTCTAATGTATGCTTATTAAACAACCTGGGGCGCAAGAATCAAGATGCTTTATGTAATGATGCCCAATTCTGCAATGAGAGATGCTTTCTGGAGGAGCGTGAAGGTTGTCTACTCCCTCAATGCCGGCTTACATTTGCATGCGCGGTTTCGATGATGTCCGTGATTTCGTCAACTATTATCTGTAAACTCTTGTGATCATCCGGCTTTACGAAAACCCCGGCTGCCCCCAACTGGCGGCATTCCTTTGCTTCCACTTTCCGGTTCGATGTCGACCAAATAACTATGGGAATACGCTTGTACTGATCGTCTGTGGAAAGATGGCGAAGCACTTCGGCCCCGGACATGCGCGGCATTTTGTAGTCAAGGATGATCAGCTCCGGAAGAGTGCCCTGCCGGGCGGACAGGAAATCCAGGATTTCATCCCCGTCACCAAACGTCTTTGCATCAATTCCGGAATTTTTTTCCTGGAACGCTGAAACGAAGATGAGCAGGTCATCCGGATCATCGTCCGCGATCAGAATATAAGGTGAGGTCTCGTCCATCACATTGGAATATAAACAACGGCTGATAAAAGCCACCGAAAGCGAAAATAAAAGTTTTTTTTAAAATAACAAATGCCCGGCATTCCCGGGATTGTTTTGTCGGTTGGCCACAATATAAAACGTCGGTTTACAGTACGATTAAGGGTCTTAAATCACTGGCACTTAAATAGTAGTTCCTTCGCGAATTCAGCGATTATGCTTCCCTTACAGCCATGCGTACATGATCCCCAGAGTACCGGAAAATTTCCGAACAGCCGGCTTCCCGTTATACCACGGTATAATTCTTATTGTTGACGATTTCCCCCGGTGCTGCGAAGCAAACTTACTCGAGCCGGGCTATTTTTTGGTAGCTTTCTTCCGGGACGACTTTTTGGAAGCGCTCTTCTTTTTGGGAACTTTAGCCCCTTCCTTACGAGCTTCAGAAAGGCCGATGGCGATCGCTTGTTTTCGGCTTTTCACCTTTTTCCCGCTGCGGCCGCTTTTGAGCGTGCCCGATTTTTTTTCTTTCATGGCGCGTTCGACCTTGTCCCCGGCGCCTTTAGAATACGTAGCCATAATTCAATGGGTTTTACAGATATCCATCAATCTTTATGCCTCCTTGAAACTATTGCGGCCACCCATCCCTGGCATGATTTTTTAAATACTATCGATGGACCGATTCGCCGGAATAGCATCCGATTTTACATGGGATCGCAGGACTGGTTACTCGGAACAAAGGGTGCGTTTCTTAGGAAGTGCACCTTTTTTTATGCTGATGTGCCCTCGGGGTTATCGTAACTTTAGTCCCATGGAAAATAGCAGCCTGGAGCGCTTCGTGAATGCGCAGGAAACAGATTTCGACCGGGCTCTTTCAGAGATCAGGGCCGGCAGGAAGCGGACACACTGGATGTGGTATATTTTCCCGCAGATCGAAGGGCTCGGATCTAGCGAGACCTCCAGGCATTATGCGCTGAAGGGAATTAGCGAGGCCGCAGCTTACTTTCGACACCCGCTGTTAGGGCCCCGGCTCATCCGAATTTCCACCGAGTTGCTACAGCTCGATTCCAGTGATGCGCGGGCGATTTTTGGCAGCCCAGATGATCTAAAGCTCAAGTCGAGCATGACCTTGTTTGCCCTATTGCCCGACACCGATTCCGTCTTGAGGTCGGTGCTGAAGAAGTTCTTTGGCGGAACGATGGATGACCTGACAGTCCGCCTCATCGACAGAGATAAGCCAGTTTGAGGCCGAATCGAGGATGCATTTTGGGGTTAGTATTGAGTACTTAGTGGTGAGCACTAATCGAATCCTGTCTTTCCCCCTTTTTAGAGAACAGCCTTCCTCTTCAGTGGGTCTATCTGCTTTTTAGATATATTTGATAATGGAGATTGCTAAGAGAAAATTCTTTTTGGATAGTTTTCTGAAATTACTTGGGGCGGAAAGTATTACATGGAAGAGATTCGAAATCGACAGGGTTTATGGGACTGTTATTTATGACAAAAATGATCCTTCGGAGCAACAGGACTTCTGCTGGCATATGACGGAGGAAAATACGCCCTCCAAGAATGTTGTAAACCTTATAAACGTTATAAAAGACAACCATTTTATTGCTATGGATAAATTGACAGTACCTCTGACAGAAATATTCAAAAAGACAGACGAAAATAATTACGAAAGTTTTATGATAATTGTTGCGGAATTAATGAATGTCCGAGTTTTCATGATAGATGACGGTGGAGAAACTGACAGTTATTTTATTCACGACTAGAATCCGAACATTTAATTGCAGACGAGAATATCTCCCCGGTCAGCGTAGTACTTTATCAGATCAGTGGATTATTCCTGGAGGCTATCGCCAACAGCCGAAATTTGCTTTTTGATGAATTGGAGTCTCAATTTGCTGCATTTGGCTTTTCCTTTCTGGTTGACGATCTTATTTAGCCGATCGCAGAAAAGCGAGAGGATGGGCGCCAAGGCTTCTGATTTCAAGGGATCGCTCCCCAGGCAGGCGATTTTGGACCCCAAAGAATTGTTTAAATCCAGGGCAAAGTCGTTGCCGGATTGGATGTAATAAAGCAGGGCGACGCCACCCGGCCCAGGGGATGGCGGAGGCCGAAGCTTACTTTCGGCACCCACTTTTAGGCCCGCGGCTTGTCCGAATTTCCACCGAGTTGCTACAGTTGGATTCCAGCGATGCGCGGGCGATCTTTGGCAGTCCCGATGATCTAAAGCTCAAATCGAGCATGACCTTGTTTTCCCTATTGCCCAACACCGATCCCGTCTTCGCGTCGATGTTGAGGAAATTCTTTGGCGGAACGATGGATGAGGTGACGGTCCGCCTTATCGCGAGCGATCGGCCGGTTTGACGCCGAACCCGGAATCCCCTTTCACCAAAAAGCCCGCCGGGTGGCGGGCTGGATGCGTTGGTTACCGGGTGTGAGTTTAGGTTGGTTTCAGAGGTATGGACAGGTCTTCAAAGAGATTGGCGTGTTTTTCAAAGGGTACTGCCAAAAACGGGTCAGGATAGGAATCTTAAAGGGTTGGGTTCTTCGGATATGGATACTTGTTTGCGATTGACATGACAAAGATGCGGCGAAGATCGGCGGGAACAAAGTTTTTAATGGTCGGGATTGAAAGTTTGATCAGTAATCACATGATAGGTTAGTAGGGAGTACTTAGCGGTGAGTAGTAACCGAAAACTCACGTCGGATATCTACGATGTCGAAAGCGGCGTTGTAATTAGCTGGTGTATAGCCAACAAGTAAAGAATTGTCAATAACTGTAGAACTATTCCAAGAAAAGTAATTTTGGGATTACTAATTTTTTTAGTAACTTACATAGCGCGATTGCGAAGCTCCTGGGCTTTCTGAAATGCTTCGGGATGCAGCTCGTATTTCAGCAGGCTAATGGCCCGGGTGAGCCGTTGGCTCACTTTGCCCGGCGACCATTCCAGGAGCGCGGCGATCTCGCGGCGGGAGAGGCCCCATTCATAGTGAAGTTCGAGCACCACGCTGTATTCAGCTGGAAGGCGCCCGATAGCAGCTTCGGCAGTAACGACGTCCACGTTCGACTGGATCCGGTATAGCAGGTCTTCGATCATCTTTCACAGAAGCGGAGGTTGGTAAAAGGAGCCCGTCGGCGAGCCCGGCATTTTTGCTTATAATTTTATAAGCAAGGTACCCCTTTCGTTTCATTTTCTTGCACGCGCGATGAGAAAGGCAGGAAAATCGAAGTTCGACCTCGCGGTCATCCGGCTCGTAACAGACTACCGGGAGGCCAACAATTACACGCAGGACGATCTTGCCGACTTCCTCGACGTCACTCGCGGCTACATTGGGCAGATCGAAAGTCCGCACACCCGCGCCAAGTACAACCTCAATCAGCTCAACCGGCTCGCCTTCGAAATGAACTGTTCCCCGCGCACGTTCGTTCCCGACAAAAGCTTCGAGGAAAAGGTCACGACCGGTCGAAAAAAACAACGGAAATGATTGGATGTTTTCCCTCCAAATTTGTTGCCCGAAAATTGACCGCTCCCCGCAGATTGCTTAGTATTTCCTAAGCGCCTCCCGCAGCCCGTTTACCTTTCTTGCACCCGCATGCGAAAAGCGGGTAAATCCAAATTTGATCAGGCAGTGATCGACCTGGTGAAAGCCAAGCGGGAGACCAAAAATCTCTCGCAGGATGCACTCGCCGAATATCTCGATGTGACCCGTGGCTACATCGGGCAGGTCGAAGTCCCCGCAAGCGCGTACCAAGTACAACCTGAATCAGCTCAACCGGCTGGCCTATGAGATGCAGTGTTCACCGCGGGACTTTATTCCTGCAGACGCGACAAATGAGCACTTTCCATCCGGCCGGAAGAAGCAAAAGAAATAACTTGTCAGAATGAGTCCCTTTGAACTCGTCTCTCCGGACGGAGAAGACATTAACTTATATACCCGCACCCCTCCCCCAACCGCCCGCCCCGGCACCGGAGCGGGTCTTTTTCTACCGGCGCCTTCCTTTGTCCTGCAGGCGGACTGCAGTTTCGGGCACATGCAGTTCTCCTGTTATGCCGGCCAAGGCTTTTCGATCTGGTTTAGTCGGTATGCGATCGATCGGCCGGCGAAAGTGATCGGCCGCACCAGTCAGGCGATCCTCGAGCTCTCCTGTATTTATGAGAACCCCTTCCTGATCGACTGGCGGGACGTTGTGCGAAACCGGCTGCCCGTGAAACAGATCGAACTCTTTTATGCGCCCTATGTCGAGAATCTCGCGAGCTTTGACGCCGTGCGGCAGTACCTCACGCTGGACGTGCATTTCGACTCCGCACTGCTGGAACCTTATGCTGCGGACTTCCCGTTGCTTGGCCGATTTCTCGAGAAAGTAAATCGGGGTGAACCCGCGAAACTCTTCGACGTGCCGCAGGTCGCTTGTCCTAAAATCAATGCGGTGCTCACGTCCATATTGCGATACAGTTTTCTCGACGAGCTTGCCCCCCGCTATTATGAGGCCCAGGTCAATATCCTGCTCATTCTCTTTCTGGAACGGATCGCGGGGGTGGCCATGGCCGCGCCGGTCCTGCCGCGCGGCGCCCTCACGATTGCGGAAGAGGCGAAGCAACTCCTGACCGTGGACTACCAGGCTTCACTAACCATCCCGCAGCTCTGCCGGAAGCTCGGGACGAACCCCTACACGCTGAAGACGGTGTTTAAGCAAGTGCACGGCGTCCCGATCGGAAAATACAAGAAGGCCGTCTTCATGGAGCATGCGCGACAACTCCTGCTTGAAACCGACAACACCCTTGACGAAATCGCCATGCTCTTGGGCTATAACTCGCAGCAAAGCTTTACAACGGCTTACAAGGCACATTTTGGGGAGACGCCGGGACGAATGAGGAGGGGGAGGTGAGAAAAACAATCAGTCCCTAGCGGCCTGCAAAATAAACTGGCTTGGTAAATTCCGAGATGCGGAAAGTCAGGTTGATACGGCCTCCCACGCTTCTGGTTGTCTTTGGTACATGATGCTCGTAGTGGTCCTGCATGCTGTCGCCCATGAGCAGCAAACTGCCATGGGTCAAAAGGATGCTCAACTGAGGAATATCCTTTATTAATTTATGGCGGACCTTGAAGAGCCGTGTTTCGCCGAAGGTAACAGAGGCAATCGGGTGGTGTTTGCCATCTGCCGGCAGCGTATCGCTGTGCCACGCAACGGAATCGTTGCCGTCCCGGTAATAATTCAATAACACCCGATCGAAGGTAATGCCACATTCAGCTTCTACTTTCGCTTTGATCGCGATCAGATCTGCCGTCCATTCGTGGCCATTTGCACCGCCGTAGTACGCCGTTAGTCGCGGGTCAAGTACTGTCTTATCATACATCTTCCGGAGCCGCTGCTGCCAAGGTGTGTGATCCCGCAGCGATTTAAAATACCGGTCAGCTTCCATCTTCGTAAAAAATTGCTCCCACAACTGCAGGTGGGCCTCCGGCAGCTGAAAGTCCTGGAAACGCTTCTTCCCTTCATCGAACAGGGCGGTGTCTTCGAACAGTTGCATTCGGCAAAGATACGAATCATTGCCAAAATACTAATTTTATTAGTATTTATTTAACCGGCAACTTTGAAGACCAATGGAGGTTGTGTAGTTTCCAGCCCCGTAGAGTCAGGCAGGCAATCGCAGTAAAATAGCCATCGTTAGCGATGGTTTTTCTGTCCGCCATGGTCTGGGTCTCCTGATAATCTGCACGGGCAGCGGCGATCCGCCTTGACAGCGGATCAACCTGAAGGTTTGTCCAGTGCAGCGCAATGCCAGGCATGATTTTGACAAGCGTATCTTGAATAAATTTTCTTGCCGTCGCATAGTCCCCGAAAGCCAAGTGGCCATCGGTAGCCATAAAAAATCCAGGTGCATCGTCAAAATAGTTCAGCCACGCCAAAGGGCCTCTCGCCGAAACGTCCCGGGCGGCGTCATTCAGCAAGCGGACCACACTATCTTTGTACCCCCTCCCGGTCGCTTGGCGTAAAGGGGTGATGCCGATGGCTGCAGGAAGCCAGTATGCTAAGGGCCAACATCCATGCAAATCGGCATCCAACCGGCGCCGCTGAGAAAAACGATCTCCTTACCATGGGTAAATCGGTTTGGCTGCAACTTACGCTAATTTGAATTGGCAATGATGGAAACCAGTGGCGAACCTCCGCCATTTCCTCAAAGGTTAATTTCGTTACCTTAGTAGACTATGGAAGCGACGCCCGCCACCCCATCTTTGCGACTCTCGGAGTTGGCCGCTGCCGTCTCGGCTGCCCTTACAAAAGCATTTAGCAGACAACAATTCTGGGTCGTCGCCGATGTCACGAATCATACCTTTAAGGCGGAAAGCAACTACCACTACTTTGAACTCGTGGAGAAAGATCCCCATACGCACGGCCTGATCGCGAAGCTTTCAGCCAAGGCCTGGGGCTCAGGTGCGCTTAGTATCGGACGGTTCCAACAAATTACAGGACAACGTTTCACCAATAACATCAACGTCCTGGTCAATGTGTCCGTGCAATATCATGCGGTGTATGGCCTGCAATTGAACCTCAACGACATTGATCCGAATTTCACGTTAGGGCTATTGGAACAACAACGGCAGGCGACACTTCAGCGCCTTCTTCAGGAAAATCCTGAATTTATTCGAAAGGTGGGCGAAATCTATGTCACCTACAACAAGGAGCTACCGCTGCCTCGTGTTATACAGCGATTGGCCGTGATTGCTTCCAAGACCTCCGCTGGCTGGCAGGACTTTAAGCATACCCTCGATAACAATCCATATAGATATCACTTCTTCATCGACGAATACTTTACCGTCGTGCAGGGGGAAACGAATGTCCAGCAGCTGGTCGATCGCCTCCTGGATGTGTTTCATAGCGACAAGCCTTATGACGCGGTGATCATCATCAGAGGAGGTGGTTCGCAGACCGATTTTCTCCTCTTCGACCATTACCTCATCGGAAAAGCCATCGCGAGATTCCCAATCCCGGTTATTACCGGCATCGGGCACCAGAAGAACGAGACCATTGCCGACCTCATGGCGCACCTGGCTACCAAAACGCCAACCAAAGCGGCGGAGTACATCATTAACCATAACCACGGCTTTGAAGAGGCCGTTGCCACTTTTCAAAAGAATATAATCATTCATTCGCAGCAGCGATTTTCCAATGGTTTCCAAACGATTGGGCAATTGAATAGCCTCATTGTTAACAAAACGCGCAGCCTACTGGCTGATCACAAGGAATCCCTTTATCGGGCCCATCAAGTCGTCGTCAACCAAACGAAGTCCATCCTTTTCCATCGTAACCGTGAATTGCTGTCAATGGCCTCCACCGTTTCCTCAAAGCCGAGGATGGTCGTCTATAATAAGCTCAACGATCTCGGGCAGATTGTCTCGAATATCCGAACCTTTAAAAGCATTTACCTCAAAAACCAGCTTGGCTATTTGGGGCATTTGATTACCGTCATCAAGCTTGTCTCACCTGAAAATACATTGAAGAGAGGGTTTGCGATCGTCAAGGCTGGCGGTCGCGTAAGCAGCGACCCCGAGGACCTGGTTATTGGAAAGGACATTCAAGTTCTTCTTCGCGACAAAGACATCACCGCTTCTGTCAAATCAAAAACGGATTATCATGGAAACGACTTTAACCTATGAGGCGGCATACAAGGAACTCGCCGCCATTGCCAAGGAAATTGAATCGGAAACCGTTTCCGTGGATGTTCTGGCCCAAAAAGTAAAACGCGCATCCGAACTCATCAACTATTGTCAGACGAAGCTGCGTTCTACCGAAGCCGAAGTGAACAAGATCATTGCGCAGCTGGATAAGCAGGGATGATCATCTTATGTTCGCCTGGATTGGATTTTCGGGGAATCAACTTTAGGTTTTGCCTCCGTGTCTACCAATTTGAATTTCAACCAGTCGTGCTTTTTGAGTACGGTAATGATAGGGGCGAAACTCTTGTATTCCGCGCTTCCGGGGCCATAGACCAAGACCTTGGCCGGGTCAATTTCCCTTAAATGAACGTCCACAAACCGGCTCAATTGGGTCGTGTCGCGCGACCGCAGCTTCCACCGGCCCACCTGGACCGTTATAGAGTCTTTATCCATCCGAAAGATCAGGGCCGTCCCGTCGATCGGCTGTTGAAAGATCAAGGTGAGTGTCAGGGTCAGTGGCAATATCATCGAGGCAAGATACAACTTAAGCGGGTCTGATAGATGAGGGTGAAAAAACAGACTGCACCATTCCTTACAATTTCGTATTCAAGATCGTCAAAAGCGTTAATTACATAAACGTGTATACCCGTTTACATCTACCTATACACGTGGCCGCCATACCTCTTTTTAATTTCCCACCTCATCTTTGACTCGTCATGGCAGGTAATAATCCATCCGGCGATTGGTCACCTTCAAACGGGCATCGAAGGTATTGTCCCGCGCCAGGAAAAACAAGGCATGAGTAGTCGGAAAAATCTCCACCCAACGAAGTAGGGCGCCTCGCGGCGGCATTTTGTCGGGGTAGTATTTTTCCTCCTTCAGCGCTTGTCTTTCCCTCTGCGTGGCCAATGGTGTAGCTGTCCAAAAAGAAAGAACGCGGCCACGGCTGCGGATTATTCAACAAAAAAAACACAGTTATGGAAATCATCGGCAGAGTAACGGCAGACGCAAAAGTCACCACGCTCAAAGACGAAAGAAAAGTGGTCAATTTCAGTATCGCCATCAACGACAGCTACCGGGCCAAAGGCTCGGGCGAACGCACACAGTTAACCACCTATGTGCAGTGCGCGTATTTGGTTAGCCCATCCATTGCCCCCTATTTAACCAAAGGTACGCTGGTAGAATTGTCCGGCCGGATGAGCGCGGACGCGTGGGTCAACATGGATGGAGAAGCAAGGGCCGCCCTCCGTTTTCATGTATCCACCCTCAAATTGCACGGCGGGTCCCCTCGGCCGGGTGCGGAGAATAAGCCCACAGCAGCTCCCGCAAGCACGGCGGTAACAGACGATTTACCTTTTTAAACAGCTCCCCTGATTCACTATTCAAATCAATTTTATGGCGCATAATCTGAATTACAGCGAACAGACATGACAGCACAGTTTTTTTAGCGTTAAGGAGAAGGCGTGGCACGGGCTTGGGAAAATTGTCGAGGATTACCCGACCAGCGCGGAGGCCATCCAGCACGCCGGGCTGGACTACACGGTGGAAAAAAGAGCCCTTTTCACCTATGATACGGAAAATCAAAACGGCGACCCGGATTCCGATATCATCATCCCCGAGGTCGAAGTCCCGAACTATTTCGCCACCGTTCGGACCGATAACAATACCGTCCTGGGCGTGGTAGGCAAGGATTACCAAGTGGTTCAAAACCGGGATGCCTTTTCTTTTTTTGACAGCATTGTTGGCGGGGACGGCATCCAGTACGAGACCGCCGGCGCACTCGGCAACGGAGAGCGCATTTTTATCACAGCCAAATTGCCGGATTACATCGAGGTAGGCAATAAAGACTTGATAGAACAATACCTTTTCCTGACCACCTCACACGACGGGTTCGGCAGCATCACGGCCGCCTTTACCCCGATCCGCATCGTTTGCAACAATACACTGAATGCAGCCCTTCAGTCAAAAAGCAACTCGATCAAGGTCCGGCATACCGAGCGCGCAAAGGAAAGACTGGAACAGGCTAACCGGCTGATGGGCATTTCTTACCGACTTTCCGCAGAACTGGAAACGATTTTTAACCATTGGGCGAAAGTCCGGATCACGGACCCAGATATCCGGAAACTCATTCAACTGGCAATGGTCCCCAATAAGGAAGTATTGCAGAACCTAAACGCGGGCAACGATGACGAGCTTTCAACCTGTTTTAAAAATATGGTCGATAATGTCTATCAATATGCGATGACAAACCCGACCCAATTGCAGGAAACAACCGCCGGAACGGTTTTCGGGGCTTACAATGCGGTCACCGGGTACTTTCAGAATGTCCGGACCTACAAAGATGAGGAATCCAAACTGAAATCCTTGTTCTTCGGCGGGACTGCCCAATTGCGGTCACAGGCGGCCTTTAATCTTTGCGTCGCCTATAGCAAGAACGGGGGCGAAGTCCTTCACCTGAATTAGTTCACCAATCCCCGGGAGCGCCGCCGGGTGAACAAGGGGCGCACTTTTTATGAGTAATCAATTAACAAATGAGCCGTGGCTGGACACCTGGGAGATGATTGGAAAACGCAATCTATGGATCAGAGAAGCCTATGACCCGCCTTTTACAAAGACCATGTTGGAAAAATGCGAAACCGTGGAAGCCTTGCAGGAAAAACTATCCCATACGGGCTGGTGTTTAGGGCAGGGATTCTACCATCAAAACCTTTGCTTTATTAACCAAGTGGATGGCGGCGACGAATGGCTGACCATCAAAGATGACTATGACTTTGAAAGCATAACCTTTTCCGGTTTTATTAAGACCGGAGAATTTCCCCGGTTGATCCAGCGGTTGCTGGCTGCATCCAAAGAGGATTGTATTCATCTCACCTATTAAACATATTCATATGCCAAAAACAAATTTCTTTCAGGGCCTAGAAGCCCTGCAAATAAGAGGGACGATTAAGATCGTTTTGAGATTGTCGGCTGACCGGGTATGGACGGGGTCCATCCTCGTCATTGATCCCGAACTCAAAGACCCGGCCGTCAAAACATTGCCGCCTCTAAGTTTTGTCGGCACATCCGAGGAATTAGGGGAGGGCTTTTTTGACGCGCTGAGGGCGCCGATACAGAAAGCATCCACCCTTTTTACCAATGTGAGCCAATTTGAAACCCGCGTATCGGAAGCAGAGAAGGCTGCAAAAATGAATCAACCCGCCACGGCAGCCAAGGCAACCAAACCAGCAGACCCTTCTGACCGAAAGTTTCAAGACAGGATGAAAAAAGTGGAGGCGTTGGAAAAAGCGGGCAAAGTCGGTGAGGCCATCGGCGCGATGCCAAAGGAATCGGATTTTCCCACGCAAAGTGCCGCGATCAAAGCAAAGATGGAAGCCTTAAAGCAAAAGCACGGCGGATTTTCCCTTTTCGAATCGGGTGAGCCGCAGCCACCTGCCACGGACGAGCCGGAGGAACCGGATTCGCCGGACGAGCGGGAGGAGGAAAGCGATTTTGACGAGGAGCCCGATGAAGAAGAAAACGAAGAATAACCTTAAAATCAAAAAACTATGTTAACGACAACGACACTTGACCGGGTTTTCCTTTTTAAAGAAAAGGAGCAGAATATAACCCTTACAGACCCCAATCCCGCTTTTCTGCCGAGGGAGGTACTCAATTTTTATTCGGCCACTTACGCCACCCTCACCACGGCGACGATTGAAGGACCTGAAATCGAAAATGACCGTATGGTCTACCGATTTGTTTCCACGATTGGCACCAAAGGCTAAAACGGGCGTCATGAAAAAAGCACCAGCCAAACTACGAACCATCAGCAAGGAAATAACGAGTAAGCAATGGACACTTTATCACAACCTGGGTCGCTGCCTTCAAAGCATGCACCAACTCGCGGACGCCGCGTCCGCCCTCCAAAACCGGCCCCGGCCCTGCCCGCTCAACCAGTTGCCTCTGCTTTTTTGAGGCATCGCTTTTTGCCGTTGGCAACTGACCATCCGGTTATATCCCAAAACAGACGGGTACAAAGCGAGTTTTTCCGGTCCATAGACAATTTGACGCGGTTATACCGGCTTGTGGTCCCGGAAGTGACGGACTTACCTTATCCGTTAAACATCCATGCCGCGTTCGTTCAATTAAAAGAGCAATGGAAAGGGTCCAACCGGCCCTATCCTTAGCCACCTTCAGACGGACGGAGGGGTAACCACACTCGCGACGGCGAAAGAAGTGGACTTGCAGGGCTGTCTCGATCATATCCCACTCCTGCCGATTTTCAGATTGCTGCGTCGGAAAAAGGCCCGGCAAATCACCCCTATTGTGCTCGGTATCGCCGCCTACATTCGGCAAAAGATGGGTATGCCTTGTTATAGCGACTGGGGCAGCTACATGGCCAATGTCCATGGCATTCTGGAACAATGGGTCGACGACATGGACGGAGAGCGGGACGAGAAGGAATCGGCGGAATACTACCGGGAATTCCGCCGGGCGGAAAGGATCAGGGTACTACATGCAGCGAAAATTGCGACAGCCGGTGCGGATCACCAAGTTGGCCGCTCACTTCAAAGCATTCGTACCCGCTAAGTATTTGGGAAACACGATTGCAGCAATTAGCGGTATTTTTTCTTCAACTCGACCTCGCCTTTCCGGACCGCTGCCTATTTAACGAAATCCCGGCCGGTTTCTTGCAGGATGAACCCCGGGAAGAAGACCGCGTCAGCAAGGAGCAATATTTTTCGTTTGTGTATGACAATTACAGCTGGCTCGGGGAGGAAGTGAACGACTATGTCGAAACCTCGCTACAGGAATCCCCGTCGTTGACGCCCCGGTTACGGTTCAATATTTCCATCGAGCCGCAGGCCAAGGAATGCCACGACGCTGACCTACGAAGAAACCTGCCTACGCCTGTTAAACGAATTTGCCTATCTATTAAATAATATCGATCATGAAGAATATTAGCCCGGTTTTCAACGATCTTTTCCGGCCCGAGCACCTGCTTGTCTTCTATAAGAATGACAACAAGGAGAATAGCCGGTATTATGTCGAAGCGTTTCAGCTTGATCCGGGAGGTTACCCGCTGGCTCCTCATCCACTTTCTGAGTTCGAAGCGCGGAACCTCGCCAAACTATTGCAACAAGCAGACGGAGGGCGAACAAAGGGGCATTTTCTGCAAGCAGAGGGAATCCTTCCATCGAAGGTGCTATACGTTTGCCATGGCGGCGAGCCCTCCGCCGTCTGGTTTACACCGGCAATGGTAGTTCCATTGCTTTTCCAAAAATCACTCAACATCCCGTCAGGTCCCGCCGCCATTCCCCCGCTCGTCTGGAAGGCCACGGCTAAATCGCTTTCGGTATATGCCTGTAAGGACGCAGACCGCCCCAATGTTACCACGAGGCTTTACCCCGCCCCGTTTTTCAACCTGTACGAGAACGGCCAGGTCTGCATGGGAACCGTACAGGTCGCCATCCCATCCGACTGTTCGCTGGAAAAATTCAGTCCCTTTGGGAAGGCTATTTTTTCGGGAGTTACTTTGCCCACCTGTTGATCGACCACTCTCCGGTGGAGGGCAATGTCGTGGAGCTTTGGAAGGGCCTCGTCGGGACCGGCCAGCCTTTTCCGCTCGATAAATTAAAACCCTGTTCCATCACGCTCAAACAACTGATCGCATGAAAACCCCTGTTCACTTTGTTCATTCCTATTTGAGGCAACCGACCAATCCGGTTACGGTCAATCTGATCGGCGCGGGCGGGACGGGAAGTCACCTACTACCTGCCCTTGGTGGCATCCACGCGGACCTGCTGGCCATGGACCATCCCGGCCTGCAAGTGACTGTCTTTGACGATGACGTTGTCACGCCGTTTAACATCGGGCGGCAGGGGTTTTCGGCGGCAGAGATCGGGCTGCCCAAAGCGGTGGCAATTCTGTCCCGGACAAACCGGTTTTATGGAACCAACTGGCAGGCGGTCGGAACAAGGTGGAGCAAGGGAAAACAGAGTGGTGCTGCAATCCTTTCTGTCGGCCAACCTGACCATTAGCTGCGTCGATACGGCGGCTGCCCGCTTTGCCATTGCGGACCTCCTGCAGCATGACGACGCCATCGAAATGATTTACGTTCCAGCGGAATGCAAGCAGGAAATATTGAAAGACGCCAGGGCACTTAAAAATAGAACTCCTTCTCTGACGAAAAATCAAGTTGTCCGGGGCGTGGCAAGAATTTTCGCCAAAATAAAGCTCAAGGGTTACGATTTTGCAACTGCTTTCAACGAGGAATTGCCTAAAACAATCGGAAAAATATTTGCTGAAAAAGGAGTGAATTACGTCCTTGAACAGCTACCCAAGCTTTTACATCATTTCCTTCCCTAAGATTAGCCCGCTACATGATAAATTAGATTTGTATTCGCATCAGCGCTTGGAATAAACCTTGCTCAGTTTCAAAATATCGGCTTGCAGATGCCCGTTTGCTCGCGGTCAATTCTTCAAAAACTCTTGCTGCGTCAAAAATTCCAAAAACCGGTCCGTCCAGCCATCGGAGGGCAGCTGCTGTTTCCTCAACCCAAACCCATGGCCACCCCTCGCGTAAATATGCATTTCGGCCACGCGTTTGGCGGTCACCCACTTGGTATAGACCTTGAGCGCGACCAACTGCAGATCGTACTGATCATCGCTCGCTGCGGCGATAAACAGCGGTGGCGCATCGGCAGGTACCGGGGCCTGAAACGTGGCCGGCGTCATCCCGCCGTACACGAACCCGATAAAATCGGGGCGATTTTCGGGAGTGGCGTCATAGGCGGTAGCCACCGAGATCACCCCGCCGGCCGAAAAGCCGATGATGCCGATCCGTTTGGGGTCGATACCGTAGTCCGCCGCATGGGCGCGTACATAGGTAAGCGCCTGCCGGCCATCGGCGATCGCCATATCCGCCACGACTGCCCGCTCCGTGTCGGCGGCCTTCCGGGTGCGGTCCTCGTTCTCCTGCTGGTACGGATCGCTGCCCCGGATATGCATCAGACGGTATTTCAATAAAAAGGCGGTTATGCCTTTGCTCTGCATCTTTATGGCCATTGCTATTCTCAATGCTGGTGCACAAGAGCCTGCCCTTCATGGGAACGATGCAGCGATTACCAGTGGTATAAAGGTCGATAGTCCCAGCTTGCTGCTATCATGGGGAGCCCCAATACCGAGCGACACGGCCTACCATTTGAAAATCAGGGCCAGATTGAAAGTTTTGATCGTTGTCCAGTGGAATTCTGTTCGGATTTTCGGCCTGCCAATGGACAGCGTTTTTTTGCATTATGTGACGGCCCGTACAGCACAGACGAGGAAGTGGGATGGATTTCACAGTATTTTCCAATACTTTGAACCGGACAAAACGGCTCGGATGAAAGCGATCCTTGAACAGTTGTTCGGACGGCCGAAAACATCCAGGAGCAAACGAGGCCAGTTCATTTACATCTGGCAAACAACCAGATTTCAAGCCATCCTGACCAATCGCAAAAGATACGGGGCACTGAACGGCCATGTCTATGCGTACATTGGAATTCCCAAATATATCCTCTAGCAACACCGGTCACTGAACAGCCGATCCGGAAACTCCGACGGGCCGAAGGCGGGATCGGGAACGATTACCTTCCTATTCGAGCAGAATAAGCCCATTTGATATTCGTATTCTTGTATCCGGGAGCCGCCACCTGTATGATCTCCCGATCCGGCTAGTCATTCACTCACGGAAGTTGGTACTCAGGGGTGTGCCCCTATACCGGCAGGTATTTATTGAGTATTTTTCCATTTTCATAAGAAGTTGAACTTCCCAATTTCAGAAGTTTTTCCTCCTTAAAAATTGAAAGTCCACTCCCGATCGCAACCGGGTTGCTGAAAATAAAATATTCATCAATAAGATTCTGGCTGATCAGCGAACTTACAAAGCTCGCGCCGCCATAAACAATAATATCCTTGCCCGGTTCTTTTTTCAGCGCCTGTACCGCAGCAGCCAGGTCCCCGTTTTCCACACTCAAGTTCCTGCCGCTAATGACTGCTTGTGTGGCTGAATACAATCTTGCGCATGTTGACCATTCGCTCCGCCAAAGATTGTTCCGGGCTGCCAGGCTGGTTGTCGACTACATATTCCCAGTGATGGATGAATTCCCGGGTTATCTTGCGTCCGAGCAAAATGGTATCGCAGCTGTCGGCCAGCTCAATGACGCGCCGGTCAAGGGATTCATCCGGTTTGCCAATCATCCACATCCAGTCCAACTGGCCATCCGGCCCGGCTACAAAACCATCAATCGTCATTTGTATCTGCAATTTTAATTTTCGCATGCAAATCGTTTTTAAGAAGTAATCCTGTTTCTTTCTCTCACAAATATCCGTAGACTCTCTGTGATATGGTGGGTGTAATCACGACATAACAAGAGGTGATTTGCGTAAAAACCCCGGCTGGTAAGCTACTAGGCCATTCGCCACTACCGAATGGTATACACCTTTGCCGCATAATTGTCTTTTACCCAAACATGATGCGCCCGGTCATCCCACCAGTGACTCGTCGTTGAATCTTTCAGCATCGTGGGCAGGGTCGGCTCACGTGGATCGAAAACATAGATATATTGGTGCACCCCATTCTTCTTCAGCAGCGGTAAGAGCCGGCTTAGGCTGTCATTGCCGGATGCGGCAAAGAAACTTTCTTTATCGAATAGGTAGGCAAAATCATTGACCATCCAATAATGTGACACGATGACTACACGCCCGGGTTGACTGTCGATCAGTCGGTAAGTCTTTGTCAGGCGCTGATTGTACCGCCATCGGACGTCCTTGTACCCACCGCCGTGGGTGTTGTCATAAAAACAATAACCAATACTAAACAGGGTCAGGCACAATGCCCACCGTGGGATCTTGTTGCCTGCTAAAAGATTCCATTGCCGCTCCGCGAGGAACAAGGCCACCAGCGTGACCGGTATGATCGCCAGGAAATAACGGGCGCCCCATTGAACTACCCCATTATTGGGCAGTAGCCATGGGGTCACCAACGAGAAGGCGAGCACTACGGCTGCTAAAAGTCCTGGCCTTGGGTCGACCGGCTGCCTTTTGGCGATCGCCCGAACGACGAGCGGGATCAACAAAAGAACAAAAAGAAAATGGTAGGTGCTGATGTAATTATTCTGCCAAAGATTCTCGAGGCCGTGATGAAGGCTCAACCGGGTGTTGGGGTTTTTGTCCATAAATACCTGTCGGCCGTGGACTCCCAGTAGAGAGCCATATTCTACCGCGTTAAATACAAAGAAGGCCAGGACCGACAGCGTCAAGCCAGCCAGAAAAGCGACTGGTATAGACGGACAGGCCCCGAAAATACGCCGGTCTCCCGGAAGCCGCCGATCGCGGAGCCCAAGAAAAATGACGGCCAGGACGTACAAAAAATTCATCATGAGCGCCTCCGGTCTAAGGAATACAGCAAGACCGCTGACCACGCCCAAGGTGACGACCGACCACGCTTTTTGAGGAGGGTTTGCGATAAAGGCTACTCCGGCGAAGAGCAAGAGTACGGCGGGCATATGCTCCCAGAACATGACCCCGTAGACGGCCAGCGGAGAGCAAAATACGAGTAAGAAAACTGCCAGTGCGATCAAAATCGGCTTAACTCCACACTGTTTTAGCAACAGGGCAAACCACAGCAACAAAAGTAACGTGGTTAGCAAGGGAATAATATATAATCCCACCGTTCCCCATTTGGCATACAACCAAGCACTGACGATTTGAAATGCAGGCGGAAATACGATGAGATAGCCCTTCGGGGAATGATAGAAAAAAGGGGGCCTCAGTGGCGTAAAGCCAGCGTTCCATACAGATTGAACCCAGGCCGGCTGTGGCAAATGAAGATACTTGAACCCGTAACCCTGGGCGATCTGCTTTACGACCAGGGATTTGATGCCTTGATCACCGGCATAAAAAATTCCCTCATGAATGGAAAAAGCAAGGAAAATCAGGTAGACCCCGGAAAGAAACAATACGACATAGATCAGTTGGTTACTCTCGCGCACCTTTCGCCAAGTTGCCATCACCGTTTTTTAAACGTCTAAATAAAAACCTGTGCCACGCACAAGAGCCCCATTCGGACGGCTCCGCCTGGATCAGGAGGTCGATGTCACTGCTGGCCGGCGGAAAAAAAAGTTACCGGGAAAATACCCGTTGGCCGGGTCTTTTGAGTCCACGTATAGCAGTTGTCAGCAAACGGCATCGGGAACGATCACTTTCTTAGTTGAGCTGAAAAATCCCATTGGATATGCGTACGACTAGAAGGAATTCATCCGCAGCTATGCGAGGAAGATAGCCAGGGTCGCCAGCCGTCCTTTTTTAAGCAGCGCCGTGAGGATCAGGCTGATCGCGCGGGCCTTTTGCGTGCGGACCGTCTGGACGTTGATCCCGAAGCGTTCCGCGATCTGGTCGGTCGGAAGCCCTTCGATAAAGAGGAGCTTGAAGATCTGGCCGCAGCGGCCCGGGAGGTGCTCGATCTCTGCGTAGATTTCATGCAGGACCTCCGCGCGAAGGACCTCGGTCTCGATCACCGCCTCGGAGGCCGGTTCGTATTGTTGCTGGTAGGCGATATTCGTATGGATGCGCCGGTGGCGCGGTCGCTGGTCGCTGGTCACGTGGTTGATGCTCGCGTTGTGGACGACTTGATAGAGAAAGCTCTTCAGTTTCGGCAGGACGGAAAATGATCCCGCCGATCGATCGCTTTGACCAGCGCGTCGACCGCCATATCTTCAGCCGCCGCGAGGTCGCCCGTGATCCGGTTGGCGTAAAGGACGAGCGGCTCGAAGAAGCGGTCAAAGACGGCTTTGTCCGCCGACGGCTCGGCCTGCTGAAACGCTTCTAATAGTGCATTGTCATCCATGTTCTCCTACGAAGCTACACCCATTTGCGAAATTTCGCAAACCATTTGGATGAAATTTTGGTCTGTTTGTTACAGGGTTGTTGCGCGAGCGATAGGGGATTCTATTGTAGCTACAATAATTTGCGCTTGTTATAATTTCCCGTTGGAACGGAGTGGGCATGGTAGCCGGCGCCTGTGTCGGCTCATGACTGTTTGTAGTTTAAATTGACTGTTAGTTGTTTTTCCCAGAATTTTGGATTCGTTCGATTCTGCCCCACGCCCCCTAGGAAATCAAGCTTTTGTATACCAAATATTTACAAAGGCTTTTTTGTTTAGGTCATCGCAGGTGTATATTACATTTACATGCAAATCATTCTCGAATCAAAAAAACTCCTCTTCCGACCGCATTTGTTTACCGATCTGGATGACTATTGCAGCATGGAGATGGACATCAACGTCCGACGGTATGCAGGAGGCTATCCGCGCACGCGTGAAATTGCCGAACAGCGGTTTCCGAAAAATCAACTGCAAAAGATGTCTACAGATCGTTTGGCGCTTTGGGCGACGATCCTGAAAGCAGAAAATGTTTACATCGGCCGCTGCGGGTTGGTTCCGCATTTCAAGCCAGACGGGGGACCAATACCCGGAGAAGCTGCATTAGGATATTACCTAGCACCTCAATATTGGCATCATGGGTTTGCAACGGAAGCTGGAAAAGCATTTATTCATTTTGGCTTTGATGAATTAGCCCTCAACCGGATCGTAGCTACTGTAGAGAAAGGCAATGACGCGTCTGTCCGCGTTCTTCAAAAATTGGGCTTCTCATTAGAACATACGGAAGAAGGACAACGAACATTTTATCATTTTAGTTTACAAAATTCTCGGAAGTAATCGTTGACTGCAAAGATTGTAATAGTATCACCCCGAATGCAGACATATTTTATGCCCTTATTGCAAGGAATCAGCGTTAAATTTACCTCCACCCGGGCCACCTCCGTTATTCCATTATGCGCCCTGTTTTCTTTCGCGCCTGCTCACCACGGTATTTTTTGCCGTTGCCATTGCAGGAGCTATGAGTGGTGAGAATAATGATATTTTGCCTATATTAGAGAAAACTCTAAAAACCGGACCTCGGCATGTCACGCGTTAGGACGTTCATAAAGGACCATTCCTGGATCATCTGGACCGGACTGCTGACGGCCGGAGCCATCATTTTGTTCCAGTCGATCAGCTTGCTGGTGATCTACCGGTATCTGAAGCTGGATTATTATTTGTGCTTGGTGGCGGTTTGCTTCGGGGTGGCAGGCTGGATGATGAACAAACGGCATCTGACGCCGGTTTTGCCGCCGCCGGAGCGCCCGTGCGAGGATCTGCTGGCCGTGCTGACCTCGAAGGAAGTGCTGGTGCTACGCCTGCTGGCGGAGAGTAAGACCAATAAGGAGATTGCGGCAGAATTGTTCGTGGAAGTAAGCACGGTAAAGACACACGTCAATCATATCTACAACAAACTTTCCATCACCAACCGGAAGGAAGCCCGGTCGAAATATGCCGAACTGGCGCGGAGCTCTACTTTTTCTTAAAAACTCCATCCTTTTTCCACCCCCCGTTTTTTGGTTGTTGCCGGCCGGTTTGGGATATTCGTTCCCATGAAACTTTTTGTCAGGTATGGTCTTTGGACCGGCATGATCAGTGGCCTTTGGGGGCTCGTTTGTTTTACGGTTGTCGGCTGGTTAAATAAAGCCTTTTTTCATCAGCGCATCCCTGCCGCGAACATCCGGTCTTACTCCGGACTATTCAATCTGGTCATTCTGGCCCTGGGAATTTACCTCGCGATGAAGCAGACAAAGGTAAAATACGGGCACACCCTCACCTACGGGCAGGCGGTAAAGACGGGGATGCTGGTCGCCTGTGTTGCGGCGCTCCCCGTGGCCTTTTTCAGCTGGCTGTATTGCGCGGTGCTCAATCCGGGCTATGCGGACTTTATGGCCAGGGACGCCGCTCGCGTCCTGGCGGCCGCCGGAAAGACCCCGCAGGAGATCAGCGAGCGGCTGGAGGGTGTCCGAAAGGAATTTTCAACGGGAATGCAGGTGACCGAGGCGCTGATCGGACAGGCAGTCGCGGGCAGTATCGCTTCACTCATCCTGGGCCTGTTTACCAGGACGAAAAAGCAATCGGACCACTTACTTAAAAACAAATAATACAATGAAAAGCGTTCTTTTGATGGCGGTGATGGCCATGGCCTCCTGCAGCCTGTTTGCCCAGCAAAAGGCGAACGGCGACGCCAAACAGTTTATGCTGATCGTCCGCTATAAGCGAGACCTGCCGATGCCGGACTCAACGACAAGAAGGACGAACGGGCAGCACTGGGGTGAATTTATCGGAAGGCTGGAACGAAGCGGTAAGCTGGTCTCAGGTCTTCGGCCGGAAGAAGGAGGCCGGACGATTGCGGGAAAGGACAAGGCGGTGCAGGAGCACCCCTACGACGCAAATAGGGAAACCGTGAGCGCCTTTTTCCTCGTGAAGGCGGCGGATCTAAACGAAGTTACGGAGATCGCCAGGCAGTGCCCGATCTATGAACTGGGGGGCAGTGTGGAGATTCGCGCCGTGGTGAATACGGCCAATTAGGGTCCCCCGTCCAAGTGACATGCCCTCTCGACTATAGTGTATCGCGCGTGGCTACAACTTGATGAACTGAATGCTTCGGCCCGCGGCCTGGAGTACATACATTCCTTTCGGAAGCGCGGAGGCATCGATGGAATAACTATTCACCCCCACCGACACCGGCAGCTGCTGCTGGATCAGGATTTGCCCACCCATGCTGACGACCCGCAGGTTCAGGGTCGAGGCAGATCCCGGAGTGGTATATTGCAGATAAGCCGTCCCGGTCACGACCGTATTGATCAGCCGGAGGCTGTCGCCGTCCTGCTTCTCCAGGGCGCTGCCGGTTACCGCCACCGGCACGCGGGGCAAGAACAGAGCGTTCATGATGGGTTCCGACCCGTTGGGTCCGGTAAAATCGAGCAGCTTAGTGAACGTCGACGTCCGCAAATCATAGCGGTAGATAATCCCGGAGTCGGCCGACCCGCCCCTTTCCGTCATGCCGAGCAGGAGGCTGTCGGGGGTAATGATTGGCACGCCATACGGGAAACCGCCGTCCGTGGGATCGTTATTGTAATCGAAGGAATAGAACTGGCTGTTGCCGCCCTTGGTATTCGTATAGTTCAAGGTTCCGCCGGTCTGGTGGGTGCCGCCGTTCGCCGTCGACCCATAGAGCAGGCCGTGAAAGGGTACGACACCATAAGGATACACGCCATCATCAAAAATCTCGTAATCGAAAATATCGGTGAAGGCGCTGTCGCCAAGATGATAAGCATAAATCTCGCCGAGATGATTGGGTCCGCCAAACGAAGCCACGCCATACAGGACGCTGTTCATGACCGTGAGGCTGGACCAGGGCCCGGATCCGCTCGGAAAATTGTAGAGCGCCGTCGCCGTTCCGCTTGCGGGATCATAGACGTTCAGGACGCCGCCGTTATTCGGGCCACCGGAATTCGTCGTAAAATAGAGCAGGTTGCCCAGCACCGTCATACTGCCAAACGGGTAAGCCCCGTTCGCGGTCGCGAGGTCATACACGTCCGTGACCGAGTCGGCACCCGGGACGTAGGTGAAAATCGTGCCGTTCCCGCCCGCACCGCCAAAGACGCCCAGACCGTAGAACTTACCGTGGAACCAGACCAGGCCCCCTACTCCGTCAAAGCCGGTGCTCGTACTCAGGTCAGCCACTTTATGATACACATGGGTAAGAGTATCGTAGGCAAAGACGATCCCCCCGCCGCTCGCACCACCCGCTGCCGTCAGGCCATATATTTTCGAGCCTGTGCCCATGGCCAGGGGACCGTCCGGCCCGTTGCCGTCCGTGCCGCCCTTGAAGGAGTAAAGGCGCTGGTAATGACTGCCGTCTGAATAGATACTAAAGAGCACGCCCGCGCTGCTATCACCGCCGGCATTGGTCGTACCATAGAGCTTGTATTGGGCGTGCGCGCGGTTCCCGGAACCCAGGAGCAGGACCAGGACAAAGACGGGGGATAACGTTCGCATATACAGTTAGATTTTACTCGGCGAAGATTGCCGGAAATTGCTGCCGCAAATGTTGTGCCCTTGGGTCTTCGCTGCGGTTATGCCGCACCACAAAAAAGGATACCCGGATTTGGATGAATGTCTCCTGCGCTTGTTTTAGAATCGGCAATTGGTAATATTTAGTCGTAAGAATCATTTTCTCATCTGTTAATCAGGCGGGTGGTGTCTACCACGGGCTTGTTTTTTGTACGAAAAAGAAGTTAGCAGTTAGTTTTGGTCGGGGGAGCTTGTAGTAAGGCTCCCCTTTTTTACCTAGGCCCATGCCTCATTGATATAGCCCCTTATGGAAGACTTTTGGCCGCCGCTTTTCACCCACCTTTGCCTGGAGCTCGACGGTATCCAGCGCGAAATGGAACTCGGCCCGGAGCAAGCCGAAGCGTGCTTCAAGTCCTGTCTTCGTCAGTGGACGCTCGTGAAGGAGCTGGCACGGCTGCAGGATTTTTCGGACGAGACCGCCGAAATTCATTTTTTCAAGGAGGTCAAGCCGCTGTTCACCGGGCTGCTGGAATTTTACCACCTCGTCTATTTTCATCAGTTGTTTTGTCCAGCAGGCGGCCCGGGCGACATTTTTGATTTCGAACGGAACGAGCGCTTGAAGATCGAGCGGTTCCGGAAGGCGCACGCCGGCTTTATTGCCTATTACGAAGCAGACTCGACAGATCAGGACGCCGCTTATTTTCTCCGCCGCCACCGGCCCGCCGAACCGCCGCCCTATGTCCGGGTGTATGACATGGACCCAGAGTTTCTCACGGCGGCAGATTGGATGGTGACGCTGTATATTGGGTATAGCCGGTATGCGGCGTATTTGCAAAAAAAATAGAAGCCCCCGCCCTGCCACTTGCGCCGTCACTGGCTGAATAAGGTCAATTTGATTTTGTCCTTTATTTTCGCAGTCTAAATGAAGGCATATGTCGATACGCATTTTCGTAACAGGGGGAACATTTGACAAAGAGTACAATGAACTCACCGGCCAGTTATTTTTCCGAGACACACACCTCCCCGAGATGTTATCGAGAAGCCGTCAAACGCTGGATGTGGCTGTCGAAACGCTCATGATGCTCGATAGTTTGCTCATGACCAATGAAGACCGGGCCGGGATCGCGCAGGAATGCCGGAAGGCGAAAGAGGACCGGATCGTGATTACGCATGGCACGGACACGATGGCGGTGACCGCGAAAGCGCTGGAGGACCAGGTTCCCGGCAAAACAATCGTCCTGACCGGCGCGATGATCCCTTATACCTTCGGCAGTTCGGACGGGTTCTTCAACCTCGGCTGTGCGCTGGCTTTTGTGCAGGCACTGCCGGCGGGAGTCTATGTCGTCATGAACGGACGGTATTTTCAGGCGGACAAGGTAAGGAAGGACACCGTGACGGGGAAGTTTGAGGAGGGATAACAAAGTGGCGTTTGTTTTGTCTATCTTTAAAAGGTAAATAGCCTTGCCCCATGCTCATTTTCTCGGAGAAAAAATTGCATAAAATCGGACGGATCGATCAGATCGTCCTGGATTATTTTACAGCCCGTCCAACCGAAAAAGAGGTCTCCGCCAAAAGCTTAATGCCGCTGTTCATTCAAAAAGGAATATTCGAGAAGGACAACCGGGCGGGACTGCCGATCCGGTCGCTGCTCAGGCAGCTCGACGCGGCGGGAAGGCTTGCGCTGCTGAAGCATGTGTCGGTGACAAGGAAAGAAGTAAACAGGAATTGGTATTTTGTCCGGTGCAGCTGATCAAATGCCATTTTCAGGCGTTTCGCTCGGTCGCGTGTTTTCATTTGGACAGCATGGCCAGTCTTTTGTTCACCTCCCGGATGCTGCAAAATTCCGGATACCACTTTTCCCCCCGGACGAGGCCCAGCCACTGAATATACCTTGCCCTTTCCGGATGGCGGGGCGTTTTGAATGCCTCTAGCATTTCCTGATAGCCATGCAGCCCGCCGACGTCTTCCGGCGGACAGGCGCCGGCGCCATCGAGACAACAAGGGGCCACTATTTCTCCTGGTTCTATTTTCTCCAGCGTCAGCCGGTGGTTCCAGTTGTCGCCAAAATCATAAATATAGCAATAGGTCTGGCCTTCTTTTTTGAGGACCTTGCTCACCTTTGTCTTTCTGGCGTCCATGGTTATCCGATCCGGGTCGATATCATCGCCGGGGAGCCCATAGGAAGTTTGATCGGAAAAACCTAACTCGGAAAACTGAAAAAGGTGACTATTCTCCCACCCAAATGCCCCTTGGATCGCCTTATGCAACTCGTAAAAGGTATAATCAGCCGGAACAACGATCCGTCTCCAGACGAGCGGATCACTTCCCTGTAACTCGATATAGAATTGATCAATCATGTCAAACAGAGCTGTAACGGCCCAGCACAAACTTCGGAAAAATGACGGAATTCCACGAGGCAAAATTTGCTGAAAATTTTTGGATGAAATCGCGCGCTCCTTGTTTTAGTCACGATCGTTTGTTTTAAAGTAGCAATCCGTTGTCTCCACAATAGATTATTCTCTTTGAGCAGTTAGATTTACGGTTAAGGGAGGAGCAGGAGTCGGGCTCCTCCCCTTTTTTGCTTAAACGGTTTAACGTCCTGCCGGACCTGCGAACCACTGGAAGGACGTCCCTTCCTCGAGCGGGAAATCCGAATAGCCGAGGATGGTATTGAGGATGACGGCGTTTCGATAAGGGCCAAAGGAGAGATCGGCGCTCGCGAAGCCATGGGTGTGGAGATCGGCGTCTTGAACAAAGATGGTTTGATCGACAGCCACGCTATAATTTGGAGACACGTCATATTTTCCGTTTGAAAGGTAGTCGATACGCTCTTTGACAGACGATAAAAACAAAGGCGGCTTTTCTTTGTATCCGGTGGATAAAATAAGTGCGTCTGTCGTATGTTCAAAAATTTCCTTTGTCTCGGAATGTCGGAAAGTGCAAATGATTTGGTGTCCATCAATTTTGATTTCCGTCAGCTCGCAGTTGGGATGACTGCATGACCTCAAATAATAAAAGCTTTTACGAAAACTGGGGCGAGAGTCGTATTTTAGTCTAGCCATTTGTTAACTTTAACCGATTGGGATTCATTTCCGAATTGACAAAAATTAAACCTTTTTTTATGCGTTTCAAAACCAAGATAATATGCCTGTTCATGCTAGCGTTTGGCGTAAAAGTCGGCGCTCATGGGCAAACGATTACATTCAACATGCTTAAGAAAATGATTGCCTCAAGAGCGTACAAGGATTCGATAATAAACGCCCGGAAATATTACAAAGGCGCCCAAATTCCGGCGCAATTCTCCGGAACTGAATACGAATCCTATAGGAGTCCCGATTTTTCCAATACAATTGAACTCGTCTATAGAGATAACGGGATAATTTGCATCGTTTGGGCAAAGGATTTGAATCTACTCCATAGTATAATTTCAGCCGGGCGAGCTGACGGATTCGGCAAAGCCACCGTTGCGCCGACAGACCCCACTACGATGGCTTATATCAAAGGCAAATATTTGCTAACATTCAACGACAAGTATAATAAGATGTTTGCGGGCAATGTGGGCCTTGCCAAGAATTATCAAATTTTCAACTTCCCAGTAAAAGCGAATTAGATGAGGCAAAGGGTCTTACTGTAAATCAATCAATCTATTTTTTCCGCTGAAATAGAAAGGCGTTTACGAAAAAATACTTTTTATAGGCTTCTTTTGGCACTAGATTGCAAACGCCGATGAAATTGACCATCTCGCGCCGATTTAAACTTCGTTTTGACAAATTGATCCAATGCGACTGGAAGTTGAGGACGCAAATGGCCTTTGCAAAATGCAAGGTCGTTTGGTGATTACTGAATCAACTGTCTCAAAAATTTCATATAATTTTACGATCCAAACATTTCGCCTAATTCTCCCTTTAATATACCGTAAATGCACCAATTCCGTATAATTGTTGTCCTTTTCGTGATAGTTACAAAATCGGAAGCCTACTCCCAATCTAATATTGGTAAAGGCCACTTTTATATTACCGGAAAAGTTATTGGCAGAGACACCGGATCAGTCATTTTGTGGTATTTTGACAAGGATAACAAAGGATTTGCTGACACGGTCAAACTCAAAGCTGGAAAATTCAATTTCTCGGGAACAGTCAACCGGGCGTGTGAGGCCCTAATATGGACAAATCCAAATAATCGCGACTTCGATGATCCCAGCGTGATAAGATTTTTGCTTGAACCGAATAGCATACATATTGTATACAACGTAAGCAACCCAACGAAATTTATAATAGCCGGATCTAAATCAGAAATTGAAAAACAGGATTGGGACAGACACAAATCCGGCCTGCTGGCAGCGAAATCCAAATACGCAATCCGGCTTGATTCATTATACAAGCTCTCAAAAAATGAAGGGCAATTGAGCCATCAGGATCTAATAGCTCATTTACAAAAGCAATTTGATTCCGTAAATAAACAAATACAAACACGTGACTTGCGATATGTCTCCAAGCATCCAAATTCCTATCTGAGCGCTTATCTACTTTCCCGACACACCAGGAAATTGCCGGTTGATTCTCTGGAAATATACTTTGGCGGCCTCGCACCAAATGTAAAGAGGAGCAGAATTGGTCACGATGTCCTGATGTACATTTATCCTTTAACTGATGATAATTCCTTCAGAAAAGCAAACCCCTTAGTAAGTCCCGCGTCCGACCGAAAACTAAGCGAGATCAAGGTAATCTATGACATAAGCTTAAGGGACACATCAGGTAATCTGGTCAATCTAAGCGAATTTAAAGGGAAATGTTTATTAATTGATTTTTGGGCAAGCTGGTGCAGCCCCTGCATAGAAAATATTCCGGCCTTGAATCAATTGGCTCAGCACTATAACCCCGATTCTGTGCAATTTATCTCCATATCGCTCGACAATGATCTCCTGAAATGGAAGCATTCCATTATAATGCACAAGTTCGAAGGCTTACAACTTTCGGATTCAGCAGGATTCACTAGCATTGCGGCATTATATTGCAAGGTTCTGTGGGTTCCCAAGTATATTCTCATTGATAGGACCGGACGAATTATCAGTTACGACGCCCCGCAACCCATCGACCCAGAACTAAAAACTATGATCGATCATGCCATTCACCTTCTATAAGCAAAACGAAACCATGGATTGCGGTCCAATCTGCTCCAGAATGGTGTCTAATTCTGCCCGGACTGCCCAGCCACGCTCAGAAAAAATAAATAACCTGGCGAGTTAACTTTTGAACAAAGCTTCTATGTCCTTCCATAAAAAATAAACCCGCCGACGCAATTTGACCGGTTTTAATAACCCGCGGTCGATCCACTCATAGACCGTCGATCGGCTCACGCCGCGAAATAGTTTTCTTATGTCATCCATATTGTATAACGCTATTTGCGCGAGCCCTTCGACCTGCAACTTTCCTTGCGCTGTAGCACCTGCTTCCTTCCTTTTACCTCTTCACGGACAACGACCCGCAGCTTATCCCAAAACTCCTGCTCTTCTAATCCCCGGAACAGCGATAGCTGCTGTACCTACAATCCCACGCCGTTCCCAGCCGAACATTGTCCAATTATCGGGATTCGATTAAATGCCGGAACTTGCATCTAAACCTATACCAATGCCCCTAAAGCGCTTTTATAAAAGGATCCTCACTATTCCTATCCTTTTCTTGCTGGGTGCATTCTTAGCCTACTCGATCTATGAAAATTATACTTACAAAAGTGAGTGGCTCACTGCAGAGGCATTCTTGCCAATCGAATTCGCATTGGTCATCTCCCACTGCGCTATCGTTTGCTGCCTTTGTTTGCCGATTTTTACAAACAAAAGATCAGGGGTTAAAGGGAATCGTCTCTGGAGCTTTTTAAGCTGGTTTCTGTGTCCTATGCTTTATCTCGGGTGGCTATTATATAGATGTGTGCCTCAGGAAGGTGAACTCGCCGATGTTCTGTTGCTGTTATCCGCGACTTTGCCTTTTATGGTAAGCCTTGTAGTGACATTTATTCAGTTCCGGCGCTCATTGAGAGCACATCACACCCCTGAAGCCTTTTCGCTTTTGTAGCTTTCTCAGACATTAGGACGTGTTGGAATTGAACTCGAAAGAGCTAATTTAAAACAGTCGGGGTAATTCCTTTAACGTCTGAGCCAACTGGTCACGGGATTTGCGATAACTGAGAATTTATCCCTGCCGGACTATTTTTAGGATTCCGTGCGGGCTATTACTAGGTTTCCGTGCAAACACCTTAAAAATGAGGCAATTAGAAAGGAAAAATCTTTTCGAATCCAAGCGTTTGATTGACAGCGCGATGACTCTAAGCTTTTGCAGATTTAAGCCGCGTTCTTAGAAATTTTAAAGTGTCACTTTAAATTTGCAAGAATCAGCCATAAATACCGACAATTCATACAGAAGGCCACTAAATAACCGGATTATCGGCACTGGTTATCTTCCTCACCAGAATTTATCTTCCCCCCTGTCTATAGCTTAACCGTCATTGCTTTTATTATGATTATATGCATTTACATATAAAATGCCTTGATTCTTTAAGATTATATGCAATCACATATAATTTCATTATTTTTGCTGTAATTATATCCAAATGCATATAATTTCATCAACCGCGGGATTCATAAAGGAAAAGCGAAAACAAGCAAAACTGACACAAACCAGCCTAGCAGAACGTGCCGGTGTAGCCCTGACCGTGATCCGAAAGATCGAACAAGGAAAGGGAAACCTGAACTTGGACAAGGTCAACCAGGTCCTCGCGCTATTTGGGCACGTGCTCGCACCAGTCAGTCTGAAAGAATTGAAAACAGAAAAATAAACATCCCATGCGGCAAGCCAATATATTTTACGACGACGAGCTGGCTGGACGTCTTATCGAGACCGATGAAGGCGAATATGTCTTCACTTATGAGCACACCTACATTGAACATCGCCCGGACCAATTTATCACTTTCACGATGCCGGTCCGGCGTGAACCCTACAATGACCGGCGTCTCTTTGCCTTTTTCGAAGGACTTATTCCCGAAGGATGGCTGTTAGACATCGCTGCCACTAGTTGGAAGATCAACCCGAATGACCGAATGGGCCTGCTCCTCGCCTGCTGCAGTAATTGTATTGGGGCGGTAAGCGTACAACCCGCAAAGCAACAGAATGAAGCGTAATTGCCTATATTGTTATAAACCACTTCCCGATGACGAATCCGGCGACTTTCATCCCGCATGTAGTCGATCAATCTTTGGCGATATCCAATCACCAGTCATGCCATACCGACTGGATGAAATGGAGGAATTGGCCAAAAAGGTGGTGGAAAGCCATGTCGCCGTACCCGGTGTGCAGCCAAAAATCTCTTTAAAACTTATTCGGGGAACCCTAACCGACGGCAAAAAAGGCAGGCTTACGATCGTAGATGCCATGGGTGGCAATTATATCTTCAAGCCCCCATCGGCCATCTACCCCGAAATGCCCGCCAACGAACACCTAACAATGCGTATCGCCGAAGCGTTCGACATCCGTGTTGTACCCTCTACACTCATCCGCCTGGCGTCCGGCGAGCTATCGTACATAACGAAACGCATCGATCGCACGGCCAAAAGCCAAAAGATCCACATGCTCGATATGTTCCAAATCACGGAAGCTTCGGATAAATACCGCAGCTCGATGGAACGCGTGGGTAAAGCGATCGGCCAGTATTCCTCGCGACCTGGACTAGATAGGGTATTTTTCTTCGAACTCACTCTGTTTTGTTTTTTGACCGGCAACAATGATATGCATCTAAAAAATTTCTCGTTGATCCGCGACGAAACAGAGTGGGTGCTCTCTCCTGCCTACGACCTCCTAAACGTTCGTATTGCCAACCCTGCCGACGACGAAGATCTTGCCCTAACGCTCGATGGGAAGAAGAAAAAATTGAACCGGGTTCATTTTGAAGACCTGGGCCGCAGCCTCGACCTAAACAGCCGCCAGATCGACCATGCCTTTCATCGCATGCAGGAGGCAAGGCCACTCGCTGAAGAATGGATCGATCATAGCTTTCTATCTCCTGAATATCAGCATAAGTATAAAGAGGTACTCGACGAACGGTATTCCCGGCTTTCACTTTCTGCATAATCGCTATCTTTGTCCAGTGACGTTCGAATTTGTGCGATACGGTAAAGGTTTGTCCAGTTTTGATGTACCGCGACTCCGCGAATCAGTTCCTGACCGAATCCCTTCTGTTTTTTCTGATCTCGACCCTCCTATCGACACGACGGGGTACGCGGATGCATCAGCCGGGGAGGAGGATACAACGTTTACTTTGCTGATACCAATCACAAATGGTTGGGTGCCGGGTTCACTTCGATGAGAAAAGCAACCGAAATTTTCCAAGCTCAATTGTCAGCGGAGTGGGCTTTAAATATCCGTGGCCCAAGCCAACCGAACCTCCGTTACAGTTGACAGCCGTGTCAAGAGCCACCCTATACCGGCAGGTATTTATTGAGTATTTTTCCATTTTTATAAGAGGTCGAACTATCCAATTTCAGAAGTTTTTCCTCCTTAAAAATTGAAAGTCCATTCCCGATTGCGACCGGGTTGCTGAAAATAAAATATTCATCAATAAGGTTCTGGCTGATCAGCGAACTTACAAAGTTCGCGCCGCCATAAACAATAATATCCTTGCCCGGTTCTTTTTTCAGCGCCTGTATTGCAGCAACCAGGTCCCCATTTTCCACACTCAAGTTCCTGCCGGTGATGGCTGTTTGTGTGTGGCTGAAAACAATCTTGCGCATACTTACCATTCGCTCCGCCAAAGATAGTTCCGGGCTGCCGGGCTGATTGTCGACCACATTTTCCCAGTGACGGGTGAATTCCCGGGTCATTTTGCGTCCGAGCAAAATGGTATCGCAGCTGTCCGCCAGCTCAATGACGCGCCGGTCAAGGGATTCATCCGGTTTGCCGGTCATCCACATCCAGTCCAACTGGCCGTCCGGCCCCGCTACAAAACCATCAATCGTCATTTGTATCTGTAATATTAATTTTCGCATGCAAATCGTTTTTAAGAAGTAATTGTGTTTCTTTCTATCACAAATATCCGCAGCCGGTCTGTGATATGGTGGGTGTAATCACGACAGAACAAGAGGTGATTTGCGTAAAAAAACGGGTGGGAAGTATTGGCAACGGATATCCCCCCTCCGCTTGGTCGGCAGCCTGTCTTAGCTTCCCCCGTGCAAGCTGATCACCCGGCTGATCTGCCACTTGCCGTTCCTGCTGCGCCAAACGATGATAAATCGTTCCGGCGGGGACATATGGTCGCTTTCCTGGTGATTGATAAACCGATGCAGGCCGATCTCGACGGCGCCGAAATTCGGTATGGCGTAGACCTCGAGGCTCCCTTTGACGAGTACCCGCGTCACTTTCCCGCAAATATTGGCCTTGATTGCGGCAAGCAGGGCTTTTTTTGACGTCTCCAGTCCGCCGCCATCGTGATAAAATTCGAGGCTGTCGGCATATATCGCGGCCTGGGTCGCCATGTCGCAGCTGTTGTACGCATTGAAATACACGCTGTCCATGTGCGCGATCTCCTTATATAATTCCTGCGACTTCGGTTTATAAACATAAACGTCCCCGCTCTGAGCTGATACGGAAACCGAAGCGACGAGGCTAATCATTAGGGCTACAATCCACGATACGATTTTTTTCATGGTCCTTGTTTTTGAGATAGCATGCGAATAAAGTACCAAACACTCAATTGGTTGATCATTAGTCAAGTGCGAGCGGAGGTCATTTCGGCAGGTGTCCGGTTTGGGGACAGGTAGTGTTCGGTAACGTCCCCTGGTTCCCCCTCGGTCCATTCCTCAAATCGAGCCCATATTACCGCCAACACATTATCGCTTTCAATTTCTGAAACTGTTGATTACCGAGGCGGCCGCGCGCAGGCTCGCCCGGCGCTATCCCCACCCATCTCTTTCAGCCATTTTTGTTACCTTTAATGAGGCCCTCCTCGACAACGGGTTAAAATGAACACATCCAAGATTGTCATTTTATGACAAAACCGACATGGCTTTTGCTTTACGTCCTCCTGATGATCATTGTCATTGTCGGCGTTGATCTATTATTTTTTAAGGACAGATTCTGGGCACGGTTGATGGTGAACATTGGCATCGTTCTGGTTTTCGCTGCCTTTTATTGGAGGTTCCTGAAATAAGTGACGTTGCCGTGTATACGCGCGTATATATACCTCTACCCGTGTGCGCCACGCCTCTTTCCAATTTCCTACCTCATCTTTGTGCTGTCGATCGCTCGCCATCCTTATGCGCAGTCTTTGGCGGATGGCTAATGAAAATGAATTAATGCGGCCGGACTAGATCGGCGGCCCGATACGGTTGGAGAGTCTTGAAACTTTCCAAACGTATTTGTCAAAAATATGGCATTTGATCTCGGCTGTTCGCAGAATGCCGTGATTCCAATGTAGCTACATTCAATTAATTTTGAATGAGTTAGGATGATATTCTACTTTTGTTGTTCTTGAGAAGATGGCGTGTCGAAACGGAATAGCCATTCAGATCTGGATGAAAAAAGGCAACTATAAAGTAATCCTTTATGGTTCAAACTAATTACAAATCCACAAGTTATGAGCAAGACCGCCGAATCGGCCGAAATCGTCATCTATCAAACGCCCGACGGCGAAACCTCGATTGACGTCACAGTCGTACAAGACACGGTGTGGTTGACCGCCGTACAGCTATCGGAGCTCTTCAATAACAGTCGCCAGAACATCGGCCTTCACCTTAAACACATCTTTGAAGAAGGCGAGCTTGATCGGGGCACTACCGTTCGGGAAACATCCGTGCTGCAAGTAGAGGGCAAAAGAACGATTCAGCGGACAGTAGAACAATATTCGCTCGACGTGTCGCGCAAACTGGCGGACAATGCACTGGTGGCGCTAACGCTGATGATCGCGGAGAGTAAACCCGACGAGAAAGAGATGATGACGAGAGTGGTCGTCAATTTGATCAATCTAAAAAATTGAAAAATGGAGAATGGCGCAGCTGCTACGCCGCGCCATTCAATATAGATAAAGTACATAAATTTTATCTGCGACCGTGGCCATATCCGCCACCATGTCCGCTAAAACCACCGCGTGCTGCACCTCCGTGGTATCCGCCGCCGCCGCGGTTAGCATAGCCGCCGGCACCACCATGGTTGGCATACCCGCCTCCGTAACTGCGGTTTACATATCCATGGTTCCCATACCCGCCGCCGTAGCCACGGTTCGCATATCCATGATTCACATATCCGCCTCCGGCATATCCACGATTTACCAATGCACCACCCCCATATCCACGGCCATAGCGCGCGCCTAAGAAACGGGCACGGTCAAAGCGTCCGCCGTTGAAATAGCCGGCATATCTCTGTTCGAAAAACGGGCGGTAATGGGCGTAGTACCAATAATCCCGATAGTGGCCGTTCCAGGCCGGGAAGTCGTAATAGGCATATCCGGGGAACTCGTCTTCATAGACCACGCCATCGCTGCTGGGATAGCCATTAGGGTCGACATACGCGCCCTGATCGTCATAGGGTTCCTGGTAAACCGGAGCCGGTGCGGAGTAGACCGGCGGAGGCGGCGCAACGTACACGCGGGGTCCACGGAAAGGAAACCCAAAATGGGCGCGAACATATACCTGCGCATCGCTCTTAGTGGCGATCAGCAGGCTTGCGGCTGCCAGGGCGGTGAGTGTAAGGATCTTTTTCATATTGTTAGCGATTTTAAGTTGTATATAAGAAGGGGAACAAAGCGGTATATTTAATCCGACTTTGTTAACGTTTAGGTAAAGCCGCATCGGCGAGTTCCCGGCCTGGGTCTGTGCCTCCGTTCCCGGATCCGCTTGCGCCCAAATTGCCGGGTCGGTTTTTTTCGGCCCGAAGCGGAAGACCGATTTTGTCCATTGGAATAGAATCATGAGCGCCAGTTGCCGAGTAAAAGTGCGGGATTGCGGACAAACGAGTCACTGCAGCGGACGGGTAGGACGAGCCTGGATGAAGGCCCTATAGCGATCGAGATCCTTCCGGTTGTTTTTTGAAGCGTTTGGGAGAACCTCCGAAATTCTCAGGGCTGCCCCCGCCGGAAGCCGCCCCCACGCCCCCACTCCACCGGTACGCCCCTCCTTCCGAACCCCCGTGTCCGTTTCCTGCCCGATCCTATGCAGCGTAACCCAGCAATTTTTGTATCTTGACACACTATGTTTTGCTTTGCGCGCATTTTTAATCTGAGGATTGCTTCCGTGTTACCGGTAGTCGGGTTGCTCGCTGCTTGCCATCCTGGTAGCATAAAAGTCGTATCAGAAAAGTACGAATCAGGCCAGCCCAAAGTCGTCTTTTATTTCCATAGTGAGGAAGATGCCCTGCAACACCCTGTTGCGATCGTAAAAAATGGAATCAGCCACGCCAGTAAACCGCTCTCCTTCGACATCGAGCGATATTACCCTGGCGGGACCTTGTATTGCAAGGGTCAATACGTCAACGGCCAAACCTGCGGTCTCTGGCAGTATTTCTATTCCTCCGGCATCCGGCAGGCAAAATGCTACTATTGGAACGGGATACCCAGAGATACCGCTTACTGCTGGTATCCGTCCGGAAAACTTCGAAGGTTTTTACTTGAGATAGATACCACGCGTCGGCACTGGCATGGGATAGACTACTATGAGAGCGGTCAGAAAAGCACCGAATGTTCTCTCACTTCGGACTCCGGCGGTGCTTTATCCATTGAGGGGGATTACCAGGCCTGGTATGCCAGCGGCCGTCTGAAGATCCAAGCAACTGCCGAAGATGGCTGGTCAACGGGCAAATGGCAGCGGTGGGACAGCGCCGGAGTGCTGGAAGCGGGCGACACGACGATCGGGCTCAGTTATTGAAGGTCGGGAGGGCAATCCAACAATCGTAAGCCCGCCCCTCACGGAAAAAAACTATTTTCCCATTCGAAATGGAAAACTTTTCGATAACCACACGATTGACAACAAAGGGATATGCCAAATTCCTTTTATTAGAGGTATACAGAAAGCCTGTAAATATTGCTTGCGGCATCTTTGGAGCCTATTTTATTGTGACGGTCGTCCTTGACCGATCAGGAATAATATCATTTTATCCTGGTAGGCCATACTTCGAGATTTTTGTTGGTTTGCTTTTACTACTGCTCCCGGCGCTAAAAGCAATTCCGGCCTTTAATCGGGTCAAATCAAACCCAACCTTTCAACATAACATCACCTATACTTTTGGGGAAGAAGGTGTCGAAATTCAAGACCCTGAAGGCAGAGGAGTGCATAAGTGGGCAGATTATTGGGGGCGAAAAGAAGTCAGCAAATTCCTGATTCTGTGGCATGATGAACGATCGGGAAGCTTTATCGATAAGACAAAGCTGACAAGCAATCAATTGAAATTTATAAAATCGAAGGTCGCCGGTACTTGAAATTTCTACCATTGCTCCACAAAAAAATTTGTGCTGGTCGTACTATAGGCGGTATGATTTGTCAGCATAAAGCTGCTATCACGGGTCATGAGCACAAAGCACCAAATCCAAAACAGGCAGATGGTTACTCCTAAAGCTACCGCCCAGGTGCGCGTCCTCAATTTTATTCTTTTTCTTTCGACCAGTCTGACCGCCCCGACTACCACGGCAAAAAAGAACAGCAGGTTGACTATCATCGGAAGTACATACACCTCAAAGCAACCGGTGCAACCCGCATTGTTCGATATATAGGGTAGCGGCAATCCAAACAACCGGTCATAGCCACCGTCGGTGACAACTGTCCTTTCCACGGTCACGCACATGAATAAGGTAAGGGTAAGGGGCAAAATATATTGCAAGATCCTTTGCATTTTAGTATGATGCTTGGGACGGCGCATTCCACAAAAGGTCCGCGGCAGCCACTGGAGTTCGGGCCTGAATTCCGTTCAAACAAAGACCATTTCCCCCCGGTCACGGCCGCCGTTTCTTTTTCCTCTTCGTTACCGCTCCCCGCGGCCTTCTTCTTCGGCCAGATATGAAAATCGCCCTTCGCCAATATTATCCAGATGCTCCATTTCCCCCAGATGCCGTTTTCATCGGCATAGCCTTTATACTCCACCGAATGCCTTCCCGGGTACCTCTTTTTGAGTGAACAGGTCCCCGCTTCTATGTCGTAGGTGCCGGTCCAGGTATACGCCCCGACCAGATCGGATCCGCTGCCGGTAATGCGGCCATCGGAAAAGTCGAGTGTCATGGTCATTTCGCCCTTCTTGCCGCCGCCGCGGGGGTCGTTGTAAAAGCCTTCCCAGTCGCCGCTGGGAAAATAAGGGTGCTGTTCGGAGGGGTTGTGGGAGGGGGGCTTCATGAAACAAAGGTTATCGATCGGGGTTATTGGCTGATTCAAATGTAGAAGAAATTTGATATGCAGCCAAGCGTTGGCCCGGGCGACCCAGGGTTATTTCTTACAATAAACATCCGATTTTTCCACCGGATACTTTTTGTCCAAGTCTACATTATTAAAACCCCGTGTGTTACCCCAGGAAAATAGGCGCTCAAAGAAAGGCAACAGTTTGTTCGTCTTTATTTGCTCTAAAAAATAAACCTCGTGTTCTTTTTCCTTTATGCCCATTTCATACAGGATTTGATCGTGCTGCGTATTGCCTATCTCATTAAAAAAGTGTTTCATCCGAAAGTATTCACAGACATTCCCGCTTTCCAGCCGGCCGGCAAAATAGAAGGGCATGAACCAGCCGATCACATAACAACTCGATGAAATTATTTTCCCGACGATATGAAACCTTACTTCGTAGTACCTGGATACCTGGATTTCATATTGCCGCATGATCTCCAGCACTTCTCTGCGGTGATTCCACTCGTCGAGCTCTATCTGGCGAATCGCTGCTTTTTCTTCCGTGCTTTTGACCGAACCGGCATGCCCCTGATAGGCAAAAGCGGCTGCTTTTTCCGCCGAATACGCTTTTTGCAATAATTGAATGAGTTGGGGGTGGTGGATTTTCACTTGGGTTGTTTCTCGCGAAGTTACTCCTAAAGAAAGAAATCTGGAAAGCATTTAGGCAGCAACCGAATGGTACTCGTGTATACCTGTGTATATCTATCTAAACACGTGTACGCTCGAAAAACGAGTTCGATGCTATGAAAAGCCAGCATTAAGCCATATAATTCCTCCAGTGCGTCGGTCAGTTTTTCATTCGCGCACCCATCCACACCCACGCCACCTTTCATATTGCTCTTCCGGCATCCCGCAGTTCAACAGGATTGCTTTAAAGTCTTCTGCATCATGTTCTTCGACTGAATGGTCGATGGCATAGGCAAAAAAATCCGGGTCGGTAGGGATGCGTCCACCGAGGCGGCCCGGTTGTTGGATATGTCACGGATGATGACGCCATTTTGATATTCGAAATGTCGAACATAAAGAAAAATACTCCGCTCGTCGCTTTTTGCTACGATAACC
Organism: uncultured Chitinophagaceae bacterium; assembly: GCA_963846405.1. Lineage (GTDB taxonomy): Bacteria > Bacteroidota > Bacteroidia > Chitinophagales > Chitinophagaceae > Puia. The sequence goes on from CAWJVU010000008.1 coordinate 337,128, forward strand.
GCCTGCTCGCGCGACTTGCCGGAAAACGCGGCCCCGCCGCCATTAGCCACCGCATGCATGAATCGTAGCTTTCGACCATCCTCAAATACGATTCGTTGGAACAAACAAGGAACGCCAATAGACAAGTTATACTGGACAAATTCCGCCTTCTCATGAGTGTATCGGTAAAATCCGGCAAAAATTGGTGCACCATCCCTCCTCATTGTTTTGCTATAGCAAGGCACTCCGTTGGCTCCGAACCCATATTCCTCATACGTATAAGGCACAGGAGAAGGTATATTATCCAAAAATTCGTTTCGCGGAAAAAATGACCCGGGCATGAAATCTTCGAGCTCAAAACATGGCTCAGTCGCGAACTTTACCGCAACCACGTCCTTTTGATATTGATTCAACACGTCAATTTCATCAATTGCTTTGGCCCAGCCGGCAATCAGTTCATCGAAAATATCCATTTTATGTACTCCCTGTAATCTCTCAAAATATGACATTCATCACTTTTATCCGAAAAATTGTGCTCTCCCGAATTTTATCGCTTCCCGCTGGCACCGCTCGAACATCAAAGGACTTTCTCGCCAAAGTCCGCTGACCATCTTATTTTTGTCTTTTTATGTTCGATACTGTCTGTTTTTGTAGTGTTTGGTCGTGTTCAGGATTGACCGCGACTCCGCGCCGCAACTCCCAAAATTAGTTGTCTGAAAATCAATAGGAATTGCCCTCGCTCCCGGACCCGTCTAGTCCGCAAAGTGATTTATCACATCGTATGAAGGGCTCGTAAGACGTTGGTTTTTCGGGCCCTTTTTCAATTTTCCAGTTCAATTTGATCTAATGGATTTTTGCAACTCAAACATACCCTGTTTGGGCGATTCCCTGGAAATGCCCTTTTCTTTACCGCATTTTCTCATATTTTAGTGGGACAATAGTGAATTTAAATAGCATATATGTCCTCGATAAAAACAAAGTTTTATCTAACAGCTTCACTATTTCTATTGTTGCTGCCGGCTTTGCCGTCATTTGCACAATTTAGTGCGGCAGTAAAGAATTTCATCTGCATTCAGGCAGATACGCTTGCATTGATCCATGCAAAAATAACGGATGGCAGCGGCAGCCCGTCCAGGCCGGACCAGACATTGGTCATTATGAAGGGCATCATTACAGCAATGGGCAATTCAGCAAATACTAAAGTTCCCGTAAATGCGAAGATCATTGACTGCACCGGTAAAACGATTATTCCGGGAATGATCATGATGCATGAGCACCTATTTTATGCAGAGGCAGCCGGGGATTATTATCTCGGGCAGGAAATGCCGATATCTTTTCCGCAATTGTACCTGGCCGGTGGGGTAACCACGATGCGAACCGCCGGCAGCCTTGAACCCCAAACAGACCTGAATTTGAAGCAGTGGATAAAGCGGGGAGAAATTGCCGGGCCTGATATGGATGTTACCGGCCCCTACATTGAAAGGGCGGGGTTTCCTGTTCCTGAAATGTTACACATCCGCAGCCCGGAGGAGGCAGCAGGCATCGTTAATTATTGGGCAGCGTTCGGATGTACTTCTTTTAAAGTTTACAGGGACATTACTGTTGGCCGACCTTGAGGCGGTGATTCAGGCTGCCCATCAAAGAGGGCTCAAAGTTACCGGTCATCTTTGCTCGGTTACCTATAAAGAAGCCGCCGAAGCCGGGATCGACAACCTGGAACATGGCTTTATGGAATGCAGCGATTTTGATACCAGCAAGAAAGAAAACATTTGTTCGGAGAATTTATTCAATTCTTTGAAGGCGCTGGATGTCAATAGTAAGGCAATGGAACAGTTAATGCGGCTTTTAATTGATAAAAAAGTAGCGTTGACCTCAACACTGGCTGTATTTGAACCCTTTACCGGCCGGGAAGTAATACCCGGCGGCGGAGCTGATGCACTGGCGCCCGCAATTAAGAGAGGTGGTTGAAAAAGGGTACCGGGATGCTTTGAACCATGATACCGGCAAGTCAGCCTTTTTAAAAAAGAAATGGCATGGGAGAAGAAGTTTGTGATGATGGGCGGACATTTGATGGCAGGAACAGATCCGACCGATGATGGAAGAGTAATTCCCGGTTATGCAGACCGGCATACCCTGGAGCTATTAACGGAAGCAGGTTTTAGTTTTCCGGAAGCCGTGAAGATTTGCTCCCTGAATGCGGCGGTATTTCTGGGGATTTCGAAAGAAACAGGGACTGTTGCAGTTGGTAAAAAAGCGGATCTGGTTTTGATCGGAGGCGACCCGGAAACTCATATCTCAGCGGTCCGCAATACCGAAATTGTTTTTAAAAATGGCGTGGGCTTTGATTCAAAAAAACTGTTCGAATCATTGAGTGGTACGGTGGGGCGTTATTAAAATCCGTGAATCGCCCGGCTTTATTTATTTCCGGTATGCAGGCTGATTACACGGGTTATCTGCCATTGGTCGTTTTGGTACCGCCAAATGATCAATGAACTTATCGGGCCTTGACAGGGAATTGTTTTCTGCATGATTAATGAACCTGTGAAGACCGATCTCCACGGCGCCGAAATTTGGTATCTGATAAACCTCTATGCTTCCCTTTACCAGCACGCGGGTCACTTTGCCGCAGATATTTTCTTTAATCGCGGCTAAAAGAGCTTTTTTTGAAGTTTCCAGGCCGCTGCCGTCATGGTAAAACTCTATACTATCGGCATAAATAGCCGCTTGTTTATCCATGTCGCAGGAGTTATAGGCGTTAAAATAGACACTGTCCATTTGAACAATGGTATTATACAACTCCTGCGATTGGGGTTTATAAACATAGGTATCCTGACTTTGAGCGGATGCAGTGATCGAAGTAACCAGGCTGATCAGCAGCGCTGAAACCGTTAATGTGGTAATTTTTCTCACGAATGTTTTTTTAACACAGCGCCATTGCTGTGCCAATGATATAATCAGCTAGCAATCAAACCCATGAATTTATTAAAAAAAAGGGATGTTCAGTAATGATACAGGATTTGTCCGTTTTCGCTGTGTACTTAATTATGAAAATAAGCGGCCATAAGCGCGAGAAAGATTTCTATCGCTATATCGCCTGACGGCCTTTCAGACTTCGGACACCGACTGTATCAAAAAAGGACAGGCGGCGAACCTTTGCAAATGATAAACCCATGGTTCCCAACCCCTTTTAAAATGGCCCTAAGTTGGCGGCTAAAATGACACATCCTACTACATCATGCTAAAGAAACTACTGCCCTTCGCCTTGCGCCGTCTCGGCCGGCATAAGCTGACCACGATGATCAATATCCTTGGTCTCACCCTGGGGATACTCTCGTGCCTCGTGATCTACCTATACGTGCGCTTTGAATTCAGCTATGACACCTTCCACGCCGATCGCGACCGGATCTACCGCGTGGGGGTGTGGATGACCGGTCCCGACGGAAAAATTAATGAAGGGGCTTCCTTACCACCACCGCTGGCTACCGATTTGCGCCGTGAGGCCACCGGTTTCAGTACCGTCGCCGGTATCTACTCGGATGACTGCAAAGTGATCATCCCGGAGAAGGGCTTGCCCAACCGGGTCTTTCCTGGCATCCAGGAAGGCAAGCGGCAGCACATCACCTTTGCCGACCCTCAGTATCTCGAGATATTCCGGTATAAATGGCTGGCGGGCAACCCCGCAACGGCCCTGAAGGAGCCCTTTTCCGTGGTACTCACCAAGTCAGAGGCGAAGCGCTATTTTGGCCATGGCAGTCCTGCCGATTGGATGGGGCGTTCCGTGGTCTATTACGATTCGCTCACGGTCTCCGTTTCCGGCATCGTCGAAGACTGGCAGCAAAACAGCGACTTCGCCTTCACCGACCTTATTTCGTATCCCACGATCGAGCACAGCTGGGTGCGAAACGACATCAGCGGTTGGAACGCGTTCGAGAGCAGCGCCAACGCCTTCGTCAAACTGTCCCCCGGCACAACCGTCGCACAAGTGGAAAAGCAATTTCCGGCCTTCTTTAAGCTGCACGAAACATTCATCGGTAATACCAAAGGCGGCCTAAAGCTCCAACCCCTTTCGGATATCCACTTCAACAGCGCCTTTGGGGACGACTATGGTCGCCGGGCACATAAGCCAACGCTTTATGCCTTGGCCGGCATCGCCCTATTTATCCTCTTGATTGCGGCCATCAACTTTGTAAATCTTTCCACGGCGCAGGCCATACTTCGGGCAAGGGAAGTAGGAGTCCGAAAAGTGCTGGGCAGCAGCCGCGCCGGCCTCGTCTGGCATTTTCTCAGCGAAACGGGCGTCATCGTCCTTGCCTCCATGGTACTCGCTCTTCTACTGGCGAATCCCGTCATCACTGCCCTACATGGAGACCTGCGGTCGGGCCCTGTGGGCCTCCCGGAAGGCATCCGGTTGCGGATGGCCGATCCCAATACCTGGGTCTTCATCGGCCTGACGACAATGATCACCTGCCTGCTGGCAGGATGGTATCCCGCCCGGGTACTTTCGTCTTTCCTGCCGGTAATCACCCTGCGGGGCCAGGGAAGTCAACAGCTAAACTCCAGGAGTTATCTGCGTAAGGGCCTCATCGTTTTCCAGTTTGCCATCAGCTTGATTTTTATTATCGGAACGATGATGATGGGGCGACAGATCCACTACATGATCAACACCGATCTGGGCTTTAAAAAAGATGCCATCGTCACGATCGTTCTGCCGGGGGGGACGGTGAATCAGCACGCCGCGCTGGCCACGGAGATCAGCAGGATTACCGGCGTCAGTCAGGTATCCATCAGCAGCAACAGTCCCGGAGCCCGCGGCCATAACGGAACCGTACTCGAGAACAGGGGAGCCACCTATGTGCGGATCGACGCGGGTTATGATTTCATCGACACCGGTTTTATGTCCCTATATGGACTGACCCTGATCGCGGGCAGGAATTTCTTCCCGGCTGACTCCCTCAGGTTGGGCAGCGTCCCCGCCAAGGGCTACCGGGCGTTTATCATCAATGAAGCGGCCGCAAAAGCGCTCGGGTTTAGCCGGCCGGCCGACGCGGTTGGGCATCGGGTGAGCAGCGCGCTCGGCGGGATTATCGGACCTGTACTCGGCGTCGTAAAGGATTTTCATTCAACCAGCCTGCGTGACAAAATCGGCCCCTTCTTCTTCACTTATCAGAGTGACGGGGGCGGACTGCTTAGCGTCAAACTCGCCAGCGCCAATCTATCCAGGGGTACAATGCAAGGGATCTTCAGCAAGATGGAAGCGCTCTTTGCAAGAAGCTATCCTAAAGAGCAATTCAATTCCCGCTTCTACGACGAATCGATTGCAAGGCTATATGAACGGGAGAACCAGACGGCGCGGATGGTGAACATCGGGATGGGCATCGCTATCTTCATTTCCTGTATGGGCCTCTTTGGTCTCGCGGCTTTTACGGCCAACCAACGCACCCGGGAGATTGGCATCCGGAAGGTGCTGGGTGCAAGTGTCCCCCATCTCGTATCCCTCCTCTCACGGGAATTCATCGTACTGGTACTGCTGGCGACGTTTATTGCCGCACCCGTTGCCGGTTGGGGTGTACATCGCTGGCTGCAGGACTTCGCCTATCGGACGACGATGCCCTGGTGGATCTATGTGCTGGGTGGATTTGCTGGGTTAGTCATCGCGTTGCTAACGGTCAGTTTCCAGGCTATTCGGGCGGCCAGAGCTAACCCCGTAAATAGTTTGAAGGCGGAATGATTTTGATTCAGATTTGTGAGATTAACCTTTGATTTTTATTTCCTATTTGTTGAATCAAGTGGTGACGGATACACTTAACTATTCCACTCTGATGTTATCCCAGACCGCCTTCCAGGCCGCAAATTCCGAAGGCCGGATGCGGTAGCGGGCAATATTTCCTTCGTGCAAACTTAGCAGCTCGCCTTCCACTACTTCCTCAAATTTCGCGCGATCGGCTTCCGGAAGGCGGCTGGCACGATCGGCGATGACCTTGCGTGCCCGAAGCTGTGTTAAGGTCTGGGTCACAACCGCTGATACCAGATCGCGAATGTCGCTCCGGTACCGGACCCGAAACGGGTCCGGGTCGCCGATCGATTGCCGCATAGCGGCATAGCGGAGGCTGGACCGCTCGTAGGCCCAAAGGAAGACGTCCTTCAGCAGGTCCACCCGGCGTAGTTTATAAACACCCAGTAAGGCCCGGATATAGAGGTCCTGGGGAACGTCGACGAACGAGAGCGGTGCAAGATTGTGTTTATTTAGGGGGATATTGGCAGCCAGACGGGACACGCGCTTGTTGACATCGTCAAAGGGCTGGAGGTAGGGCAGCTGAACCATGACAAAGAAGGCTTGTTCAAAGGGGTCTTCTATGGCGGCGGCTTTTTGTAACAGGGTATCGAAGAACTCCTCGATCTGTTGTGGGATAGCGAGGGGCGTGTAGATGGATCTTTGTATGCCGACGGCAAATGTGCGGAGACGGCCAGGCGCCCCTGGGTCGGCCAGCAGGTTGTTCGAAAGCAGGGCATGCAGGTTCGTGATCGTATAGCGGTTGAATCCTATCTCCGCCGCAGATTCAACGATGAATTCGATGGCTTCTTTGTGGTTCAGGATCATTTGCGTTTCAGCGACAGTTTTGTCGTTAGCCGGTTCATCCTCCGATAACAGGCGTTTGGTGTCGAGCAGGCTGTAGGTGTTGCCTTCCAGGCGGCTGGAGTTCCAGGCAAGGTCGATGAGAAGACGTTCAATAATCTTACGGGCATAGGTGCCGGCGGGCTGATCGAGTTGGTTGGTTTTACCGAGGGTCAGCAATTTTTCGCGCTCGGCCTTCGTGAGGTAGGCACTTGTATTGGGCGCGTAATCAAGAAGGAAGTCCGGGTAATAGCCTACTGGGATGCGGTTGCCTTCGTGTTTTTGGACGAGCCGTTGAACGGCCAGGCCTTCGGCTGATAGCGGGACAGACGCGCTCAGCTGCCCCTCGGCGGGTTTTTCGCCGAACGAGACAAGATGGTAAACGAGGGACAGCCCCCGTCCGGTGGTGCGGATGATTCCCTGCTGTAATAGGGCGGCCAGTCGCCGTTGCAACGTTCGCTCACTGAGGAGTTTATCGTAATGCGACCGCAGCTGGTCGACTGAAATGCCTCCGGGATGACCGGCCAGGAATGCCTGTAAATCCGCCAGGTCCTTCTCTATTGTTTGTTGTTTCGCCATTAGGCCCCTTTTGAGCGACAAAAATACGGTTTTAGCGACAAAAATAGCCTTTCACCGACAAAATTTTAATTTGACCGACAAAATAACGAATTGAGCGACACAAAATAGATTGAACGACAAAAATAAAACCGCTTGAAAGAAGCTGCAACCGTCGCGATCGAACGAAAAGCCGCAATTCAGGTACCGTTCTTGTGGTTATAGTAATGATATCAAGGTTGGCCGCCTGGATTTAATGGGGGCTGAAGTGTATCTTGGATAGCAAATCATTTAAAGCATTTAGATCCTCTTCCCGACTGCTATAAAGGATTACTCCTTCCTTATTAATTAAATAAACAGACGGAATTGGTTTTTCGCCATAAGTCTCTATCGATGCTTATGTCGAGCTCGCCTGGGTTTTTATGGATGAAGAGTAGGCCGGTGGACCAGGAAAGGATGACATGCCGGTCCTTTTTTTGCCGGGCGCTGTCTGTGTTTGTTTGAGCGGGAAGGTATAACGTAAATGCTTGGCAAAGCAGTAGCATCCGCAGGTGTTTTGTGCGCATAGGTAGCTTTTGAAATCCAAATTCCCCATTTGCTTTTTGCGCACGTGTTTAGGATTTGTTAAGCGAAGGAAGATAACGAATGCTTAACCGGGTTTCGTTACTGGCCTACTTTATGAAGCGTGTAGGTTGAAGCCGCATCGTGGATGACGAGTTGCTTGCCATTTTTGTCAAAATCAAAGAAGAATCCGAAGCGTACATTCCTGAATTCATGGTCAGAAAACGGCTCCAGGATAAACTGCTGTCCTTTTAGCTTGAGCTCCAACCGGCCACCGTCAGCAGATGAACTGACCTGAAGGCCGTTGTCACCCTGATAGGTGCCGACAAACGGCGCTAACTGCTGATCCGTAAGCTTCGTCGTCACAAAACCAGGTATCACCATAGGCTCCCCGAAGCAGATCTTGAATACCGCGTTCAGGATAAGATCTTTGGGATAGACCTCCCCGCTCGTACAGTACCCAATCGCCAATTTGTTCTCCGGATAATATTGCATGGAAGAAGCAAATCCTTCTGTTTTGCCGTTGTGGCCAAATCCCGGATGCGGGTCGTCGCCGTAGGGAAACAAACCCCATCCATATCCGTCTTTTTCGATCCGCGTCATCCGCGCGAGGCTGGTCCTGCTGATCAATTCCCCGTCAAAAATGGCTTTGACAAAACTGCACAAATCCTTGGGCGTGGAGACAATAGCGCCCGCACCCGAAAAATTGTCCAGATATACCGCTTTCTCCTGTTGCCATTGGTTATCGGCATATTTATAAGAAGCCGTCTCGTCACCCTGGAACCCCGCATGGTCACCATAATAGGTATTCGGAAGACCCACCTTATTGATAATTCTTTCCTTTACAATGTCCTTATAGGGCTTACGGTAAATTTTTTCCAGGATATAGCCAAGCACCAGAAAATTAGAATTATTATAATCCGCCTTCGCACCCGGATCGAAATCGGGCCGTTGGTCCCTGATCAGAGCCAGCAATTGCTCATGCGTCTGCGGCTGGTATTTCCAGGTGTCGAAGTTGGTGCCCAAAGCGGTAAAATTCGCCAACCCGCTTCTGTGCCCGAGCATATCGGCGATAGTGATCTGCCCGGCATTCGGAAGACCTGGGAAAAACTCGGCCAGCGTATCCTCCAGGGAGATCTTCTTCTCGTCAATTAGCTCATATATCATTACCGCAGTGAATACTTTGGTAATGGAGCCCACTCGATAAAGAGTGGCGTGGGTTTGGCCCTGTCCGAATGTGCGCTGGTAAATGAGTTTCCCGTTTTGAGTAATGGCGATGCTACCAATGGCGAGGTTTTGGGCCGCTAGGATATTGAACAGGCTGTCGAGTTTCCTGAGATTTGGGGTTTGGCCGAAGCCGGTAATGCAAATGGTAATGATAAGTGCTACCATCAATAGCCTCTTCATGTATTCGTGGTTTTGCTTAAAGGTATATAATGTTTGCAAGCGGCTTTAAACCAATAAAGCTTTACCTTTCAGCGCAAAGCCTTCATGCATGTCAATGAAACGCCGCGAATTTCTCCGCTTCTCCGCCGGGAGTACCTCCATCGGGGGCGTCCTCTTATCCGGTATACCCCTTGGGTTATCCGCTTTTACTCCCGGCCTTAAAGCCCGCTCCCACGGCGCAGACGAGCTAAGCCCTATGATGATGGATGTTACGCCGATTACTTTGGAGGAGTGGCAATCCAGGATCGCGAAGGCTCAGCGATTAATGGCCGTCAACAAGATCGCCGCGATCATCCTGGATTCCGGTACGTCTATGGTCTATTTCACGGGCATGAGTTGGGGTGCCAGTGAGCGACCAATGGTTGCCGTTATCCCGGCGCAGGGTGACGTAAAATATGTTTGTCCCGCCTTTGAGGCCGAAAGGTTGCGGGAATTAATCACGATCGGGAAAGAGGTCCGGGTATGGGAGGAGCATGAAAGCCCTTACAAGGTCGTCTCGGGAATATTAAAAGACTTTGACATCCGAACAGGCAATATTGGTATCGAAGAGCGGGTCCGATTCTTCATTTTTGATGGAATCAGGAAGGAGGCGCCGCAGCTCACCTATGTCAGCGCCGACCCGGTCACCGCCGCTTGCAGGATGATCAAATCGCCGGCGGAGATCGCCCTGATGCAAAAAGCCAATGACATTACCGTTGCAGCCTATAAAGCCTGTATCGCGCTTCTTCACGAAGGCATGACGCCGGCAGAATTCTCATCAACGGCCGAGAACGCCTTCTCACGCCTCGGCGTCCGCGGCGGCCTGAGCGCAAATTTCGGGCAGGCCTCGGCTTTCCCGCATGGCAGTATCCAGACCCAGCATTTGAGAAATGGCGATGTTGTCCTGATGGATGACGGCTGTAAGGTAGAAGGCTATTGCTCTGATATCAGCCGATGCATCGTATTTGGCGCGGAACCAACCAAAAGACAAAGAGAGATATGGGAATTGGAGAAGAAGGCCCAGGCTGCCGGGTTCGCCGCGGCGCAGATCGGCGACCCTTGTGAGAACGTGGATGCTTCTGCCCGGAAAGTCATCGCCAACGCGGGTTTTGGGCCAGGGTACAAGATACCCGGTCTGCCGCACCGGACGGGACATGGCATCGGGATGGACATCCATGAATGGGGGAATATGGTCATGGGTAACAAAACCCCTTTACAGGCCGGCATGTGCTTCAGCGTTGAGCCGATGATCGCAATTTACGGCGAGTTCGGGATGCGGCTGGAAGATTGCGCGTATATGACGGCTGACGGACCCCGCTGGTTCTCACAACCTAGTCCATCCATCGATCAGCCCTTTGCATCCTGACAGGCGGCAGAGGGACATAGTCCCCGAAAAAATGAATAAATTACTGGAGGTGCTGAAAAAAATGCCAGTTTTAGATTGAGACCCAATTCCTTAAGGACTATCCCCGGACCCGCCAAAGCCGTCGTTTTCTTCCCGCTCCGGGGGTCTTTCCAACGATATCCACAAGTAATTCCCCTAGGCGGATTTGTTTTTGGGCCCATTCCCGTCCAAACCTTATCTTGTGCCGTATCCGATAACAAAAGTACCCCCAACGAACAGCCGATTATTTAATTTCTACATCCATAAACACAAGCTATGCCAACACCCAAAAAATCTGCGAAAAAAGCCGCTCCGAAAAAGAAAGCCGCTCCAAAGAAAAAAGCTGCTCCGAAAAAGAAAGCCGCGCCAAAGAAAAAAGCCGCTCCAAAAAAGAAAGCCGCTCCGAAAAAAAAGGCAGCCAAAAAGCCCGCGTCGAACACCGGCTTTAACGCACCATTGACCGCAAGCCCCGCATTGGCAGCCGTCATCGGTGAGCAACCGATGGCCCGCACCGAAATCATCAAAAAGATTTGGGAATATATCCGCAAGAATGGCCTGCAGGACAAAGTCAACAGGCGGATGATTAACGCGGACGTGAAGCTCAAAACATTATTCGACGGCAAAGGCCAGGTGTCGATGTTCGACCTCGCAAAAATTGTCTCCAAGAACGTCAAATAGCAACATATAGGGCGGTGGAGCGGATGCAACATTCCGGCTCCGCCGCCGTCCTTAGGACAGCGGGGACCAAGCGCCACGCCCGATATTTATGCTAAGAAATTTTCTCAAAGTCGCCTTTCGCAACCTTGGGCGGAACAAGGTTTTCGCCACAATCAACATCTCCGGTCTGGCCATCGGCATGGCCAGTGCCGCACTTATCGTCCTTTGGATCCAGAACGAGATCAGCCATGACCGCTTTCACGAAAACCTGGACCGGCTGTATGTCATGTACAACCAGGATCAGTTCAGTGGCCAGCAGTGGGCCTGGAATTCGACGCCCAAGATCATGGCGACCGTTCTAAAAAAGGATTATTCGGAAGTCGAAGACGTGACCCGCGTAACGGACGCGACCTTCTTATGCACGGTTGGCGAGCGGAAACTGAAAGGCAAATCCAACATCGTTGACTCCGGTTTTCTGAAAATGTTAAGTTTCCCCCTGACCCAGGGCGATAAGTCAACGGCGTTAAGCAAGCCATTTTCCGTGGTGGTCACGCAGGCCTTTGCAAAAAAAATGTTTGGTAGCGACGATGCCGTCGGTAAAACGATCCGCCTCGATTCGACGGATATTTTCACAGTGACCGGCGTATTAAAGGATTTGCCAAATAACACCCTTTTCAATTTCGAATTCCTCTTGCCCTGGAGCTATATGACCAGGTTAAAATGGGACGACGATGGTTGGGGCAATAATTCCCTTCAGACATATGTATTATTGAGGAAAGGCGCTGCTCAATCAACTTTTGACGCCGATGTAAGAGACATCACCATCAACCACACAAAGGGTACCACCGATCCGTCGACCACCCGGGTCTTCAGCTGGCCCCTCGGCAAGCTTTGGCTCTATTCGAGGAATGAGAACGGACACCTCGTGGCCGGCAGGATGGTCACGGTAAGACTCTTCGCCGTGATCGCTTCCTTCATCCTCCTGATCGCCTGTATCAATTTCATGAACCTCAGCACGGCAAGAAGCGAGAAACGCGCCAGGGAAGTCGGCATCCGGAAAGTAGCCGGGGCAGGCAAGGCGTCGCTCATCTCGCAATTCATCGGCGAAAGCATTCTGCTTTCTCTGTTTGCCGGATTTATCGCCTGGGGCATCGTGCAGTTGAGCCTGGGCAGCTTTGATACGCTTGTCCATAAACAACTGTTCCTGGATTATGGCGATTACCACTTTTGGCTCTATAGCCTCGGCTTTATCCTGTTGACCGGTATCCTCGCCGGAAGTTATCCCGCCTTTTTCCTCTCGTCTTTCAAGCCGGCAAAAGTCCTCAAAGGGTCGTTCAAGGCCACCCACGCCGCAATCAACCCGCGCAAGGTTTTGGTGGTGCTTCAATTCACTTTCGCGATCATCCTCATTATTTGCACGATGATCATCGTTCGCCAGATCAACTACGCGGAGAGCAGAAATACTGGCTATGACCGGGACCGGCTGGTCTATTCCTACCTGACGGGCGATGTCTATAAGAATTATGATGTCATCAAACAAGGGCTGCTGAACAGCGGCGCCGCTATCGCTGTCACCAAGTCGATGAGCCCCATCACGCAACGCAATAGCGATAGCTGGGGATACACCTGGCCGGGAAGCTCTGAGGAGGACCGAAAGCTCGATTTTGTCAGAATGAGTACCGATGCGGATTTCACAAAGGCGATGGGTATCGCCGTTCTCCAGGGCAGGGATATCGATATCCGGAATTTTCCATCCGACAGCACCGCCGTACTTCTAAACGAGACGGCGGTAAAGAAAATGCGCCTGAAAAACCCGTTGGGCACCATTATCCGCGATGACGAACGGAAATGGGTGGTCGTAGGCGTCGTAAAGGACTTTATAATCGAATCCCCATATGAACCGATAAATCCGATGATCATCAGCGGTCCTTCCAGTTGGTTTAATGTTCTTCACTATAAACTCAACCCCGCCAGACCCGTGCCGGAAGACCTTAAAAAGGCCGAACAGGTCTTTAAGGCCTATAACCCGCAATATCCATTCGAATATCATTTTGCGGATGAAGAATATGAAAAGAAATTCGAAGAGAGCAAGCAGACGGGTACGCTGGCGGCGCTCTTTGCCGGCCTGACCGTTTTTATCTCCTGTCTGGGTCTCTTTGGGCTCGCGATGTTCATGGCCGCAACCCGGATGCGCGAAATCGGCGTGCGCAAAGTTCTCGGGGCCAGCGTGACAAGTATAACGGCACTGCTGTCCAAAGATTTCCTGAAGCTCGTCATCATCGCCTTCCTGGTTGCGATCCCCATATCCTGGTATGCCATGAGCCAGTGGCTGTCCCATTTCGCGTATAATATTGGAGTCGAATGGTGGATTTTTGCACTGGCCGGCGGACTTTCGGTCGGGATTGCACTCGCAACTGTCAGCTTCCAGGCGATCCGCTCGGCAGTTGCGAACCCGGTCAAAAGCCTGAGGACGGAATAACCGGCCTCGCTCCCTGATTCCAAATCTGCGTTCAAACTCGTCGGTAATTTTTTTGACAATAAATTAAATTTTGTCAAATCTTTTATTACTTTTGCTACCGATGACCACCGCCGCCCAGATAAACGCCGACGATATCACCCAGCAGGAGATCCTCCGGGCCGCACTTCGTCTCTATCAGAAATTCGGGCCGACCAAGGTGACCATGGATGACGTCGCTACCGAATCCGGCAGAAGCCGGACCTCCCTTTATTATTATTATAAGAACCGGGATGAGATCTACCAGGCGGTGGTGGAAAAGATTGCCGACGAGATGGCCGTCGAGATCCGTCAGGAGGTGGCAGCTGCCGAATCGCTCCCGGACAAGATCTATGCATTTTGCTTCTCGAAGATAAAAGCGTCGGGCAACTGGAAGAAGGTCCTCGCCGCTATGTGGACCGCCATGAGCGCAGAAGAGCAATCCAGACATGGCCGGCTGATGGCCAGCCTCCATACGAGGCTTATCTATCACGAAAGCATGATCCTGAACGAAACATTGGCGGATGCAGCCCGGCGTAAAGATATTCGGGCAATCAGTCCCGTCGACCAGGACATGTTGGTCTTTCTCATTTCCAGTGGTATCCGCGGGCTGCGGCGGGAAATCTACGAACTCGATGATCCACACGATATGAAGACGGCGCTGCGCCTGTTGACCGACATGGTGGTGAAGTGGTTGAAAAAATAAAATTTTTTTGATCGATTTTTGACATTTTGTGACTTTTTGTCAAATAGTTAGAGTTATGAAATCAATCAGCAATTTGAGTGTATTCAGGGCTTTCCGGAGCCGCAATTATTTACTTTATTTTTCGGGTCGGGCGGTCACCCAGTTTGGGACCTGGATGCAGCGGGCGGCGGTGGTTTGGGTCATCTACTCGATCACGCATTCGGCCTTTATGAGCGGGGTCACCTATTTTGCCGAACAGTTTCCCGCTTTCCTGTTCTCTTTTGCCGGTGGTGTAATCGCGGACCGCTACGACCGGATCCGCGTCATCAAGATCACCCAGGTTGCTTCGATGATCCAGGCAGTATCGCTGGCCCTGTTAGTCTATACCGGGCATGGAAAAGTCTGGGAGATCCTGACATTGAGCGTAATCCTGGGCATCATCAACGCCTTTGACGTTCCCGCGAGACAATCCCTGGTCCATCTGGTGGTGACCGATCAGTCGGATTTGCCAAACGCCGTTTCGCTGACCACGGCGACCGCCAGCCTCGCACTGCTCCTGGGCCCGGCGATGGCGGGTCTCATCCTAAGTACCTGGGGCGCCTCCATCTGCTTTCTCATCAACGCCGCCAGCTTTGGCGGGGTGATCGTCTCCTTGCTCCTGATGAAACTGCCGCCTTATCAGCAAAAGAAGTCGGGAAAGAATGTCGGGATGGAGTTTTCAGAAGGTTTCAATTATGTGCGGAAAAGACCCGGAACTGCGCGGCGTTATCGGGATGCTGTCCATTGTCAGCTTGCTGGTGCAGCCTTATAACACAGTCTTGCCGGTATTTGCGAACAAGGTTTTTCACGGCGGCGCATCAACTTTTGGCTACCTCACCGGCAGTGTCGGCATAGGGGCGCTGTTGGGCACGATCTTCCTTGCTTCGCGTAAGCCGGGCGCGCAGTTGAAACGAATTCTTTTTATCAGCATCATCGCCATGGGAATTGGGCTGATCTGCCTGGGGTTAATAAAAAATTTATCGATAGCGATATTATTTATAGTCATGACGGGGTTTGGCGGTATGACGCAGTACACTGCTTGCAACATCCTCGTCCAGTCCGAATCGGAACCGCACATGCGCGGCCGCGCGATCGGGATCCTTTTAATGGCCATTCTTGGAATGATGCCGCTGGGCAGCCTTCTCGTCGGCGCCGTGTCACAATACGTCGGAGCGCCGGCTACGGTGCTGGGGCAGGGAGTGATCGCCATTGTGGTGGCGCTGGTATTCGCCAAATTTCTGAGCCGCCCTATCGTTTCCCAAAGGAAAGCAACCTGAACGACCATCCTCGGGTGGCTCAACCCCATGCAAGGGCTCGCCTGCCTCAACCCTGTCCCTGCGGCTGCCCCTCCAACTTCCATTCCGGCCGGATATAATGACAAGTATACCCATTCGGGTATTTCTGCAAATAATCCTGGTGATATTCTTCCGCCATCCAGAAGGGTCCCGCCGGAACCACCTCCGTTACGATCGGCGCCTTATAGACCTTTGCCGCATTCAGCTCCGCGATCAGCCGCTGCGCCGTTTCCTTCTGCTGCTCATCCACATAAAAATAGCCGACCGGTAAGAGGTTCCCACGTCATTCCCCTGGCGGTTTCGCGTGGTCGGATCATGGATCTGGAAGAAGAATTCCAGCAGCTTCCGGTACGATAGCTTCTCAGGATCGAAGATGGATCTCGATCCCTTCCGCATGCGTCCCATGATTGCGATACGTGGCGTTGGGCACATCCCCGCCCGTATACCCGACGGTCGTGGAGATGACACCCGGATAACTGGCGGATCAGATTCCTCCACACCCCAGAAGCATCCTCCGGCTAAAATGGCTTTTTCTGTGCTCATAAATGAATCCCCTTTTTATAAATATACAGATAACATCGCGATTACTGCCATAGTTAAACCAGGATTGTAGTATTTCTTCCGGCCATACCCTAACTTCAAAGCCCATGCAAGAAGCTTTATCTCATTTTAACCGCCGTTCTTCTTTCCAACGCCTGCACGCCCAACTTCCTGTCGAGCCGGGAGCCCCATCATAAGGTCATCCAGGAAAACCATTACTATCGGCTACTGGAAGGGAAGGTCCCGGTGAACGACACGACCCCTGCACATATCCATGCCGCCAACTCGGTTGTGATCTTTCTCTCCCATTCCACCTTCGGTATCCAGGTCGATTGGCGACAAACCCGTCATCACTACGGTAAACCCGGGCGACCTCAAATACGCCGCCTATGGGGACAAACCCGTCAACCATATGGTCTGGAACCAAACTTCGAACCTTTTTCACTTCTACGTGGTGGAACTGAAGAAGCATACCCCCACGAGCGATTCCTGCCCCGTTTTGTCGCAACCCGGAATCACCCTGCAGTGGCAGCAGCCACCGGTAAAAGCCTATTCCCTGAATATAACCGACCCCCTACACCTCGGCACCCGCCTCCTGTGCACGCCTGGTAATCTCCATTGCCGGCGGCTAACCATTATTTTTCCCCCAAAGACCCCGATCGAGATCAAAGTCGGCCGCAGCATCCTATTGGAAATCCCCTAAAACTTTCACTTTCAACATTATAACCCAATCCGGCCTCCCTGGCCCGATTATTTATAAACCATCTGTACGATGAAAGCACCACAGCTCCAACGGGGATTGCTTATCCTCGTCATGACCGCATTATTGGCGATCGTGGCCTATTGTGGCTATAAAGTCCATACCCTTTCCGATCAAGCCGAATCCATCCGTCGGGATTACAGCACGACCAATAATATCGGCTATGGAATCCTCTCCGTCAACAAATGGCGAGACCTTGTCGTCGCATCCGTCACCAACGAAATCCAGAACTTCACCCTTACTCCTGCAGAAAAGGATTCCCTCGAAAAAGAGGTTACCCAACTCCTCAACGGAATAATCAACAAAGGGGACAGCGCAATCAACGCCCCCAAAAAGTCGATCGGCGGAAAACTCCAAAAATTGGCCTACAATGCGTTTGTCAAAAAGAAGAAGCTCCACGAAATGGTCCCCGGCATTTCCAGCAAACTCACGAACGATATGTTGGCGCCAAGCAGCAAACGCCGCCTGAAATACCTGGCCAAAAACAAACTCGAAGACATGAGCCAGGATATCTATGACAGCACAAGGGACGCGGATCAGAAAACCCTCAACTCCATCTATCAGCGATATCATCTCGATTCCGACAGCGCTTTCCAGAAATATACCGATACCACCCTTCCCGTCCTCCAGCATACCACCTATACCTATACCTATGTTATGTTTGCAGTCGTACTATTGGTCGTTGGCTTGTGGTATCTGTTGCGCAAACAGCGTCACCTTTATGTCGCGTTCTATATCATGTCGATATGTCATGGCGCTCATACTTTCTGCTCGTCGGCCTCACCACCGCCATGATCGATATCGATGCCCGCATCAATTCCCTGAGTTTCGAGCTGCTGGGCGAAACCGTCTCATTTAAGAACCAGGTGATCTTCTTCCAAAGTAAAAGCATCCTCGACGTCGTCCGTATCCTGATGGCAACCGGAAAATACGATTCGATCTTCGTCGGCATTCTCATCCTCGCCTTTAGCATTCTCTTCCCGATCGCCAAACTGCTGTCCACCGGCATCAGCCTTCTCAGCCAGCGGAAATGGGCCAAGAACAAGGTCATCCACTACTTCGCCTTCCAGTCCGGCAAATGGAGCATGGCCGACGTCACCGTCGTCGCCATCTTCATGGCCTACATCGGTTTCAACGGAATCCTCCGATCCCAGATGGGATACCTCAATACCCATTCCGAATCTTTCACCAGCATCGCCACCAACCAGACTTCCCTCCAACCCGGGTATATCATCTTCGTGACGTTCGTTGTCTTCGGCCTGGCCCTCTCGCAAATTCTCAAGATGATCATGGAGAAACAGCCGACACAGTCTTACCAAAAAAAATAAAAAAATAATCCTAGCACACCTAACATACATCTTTAATTTGACATGCGAGAAAAGCCAATGTCTGCCGAATCCTTAACCTTTCTTCCTGATCAAAGAATTTTGTTCCGCATCCGGGACAGAAATATTATTCCCTGAATATACAATACCGGTCAACTCACTGGTTACTATATGCGAATCATCAGCCTTGACAATTGGCACGGCGCTTGAACATTTATATTCGGTTTTTCATAGGATATTGGATTTAAAAACGGGCTGGATTTCTATCCGGGCCTTTTTTTTGCCCTGGCGTTTCTACAACGATCCATACATTTCAGAGACCGATAACAGTATCCTGCCCCGGGAGACAGGGCCTTTTTCAATATTATGGGAAACTAAAAGTCAAAGGAATGTAATACTAACTTATTTAGCAGATAAAGTTTTGCACATTTCGTCGTTCAAGTCACACTGTGGTAATTTGGCCTCTACACCACAAGACGAGCACTAGTTCAAATTGGTTGACCAATTTTGAAAACTCATCACCTACGCTATCAAATTCTTGCAAGCAAAGTTCCTTGATGATGTCATCTTCCAAAGTGCCATAATAAATATTGTTGGCTGAGCGGACCGCAAACCCGTTCTTAACAAATCCGGTATGGTGGCTATTGTGAACAAAACTTTTTCCGGGTCTATTCTTTCAATTGGATTAAGATGCAATGTGAGGTTTCCCGCAAATAGCAAATTCCTTTCTGCTGACTGGATCTGCTTTGGCCACCGTCCACTCCTCCTCTTGTAAATGCATGGTAGTCGGCCTATCAAATGACTTCTGGAAGTTGCTCCGGCTTCATTTTGCTAATGCCGATCAACTCACCATTGGTATTGTTGATGAAGGTTACTTTTACCTTTTTGGCGAAGAGGCTAAACATACTATAGATATAAAAAATAAAATGGCCGGCACCAGCAACAGTAAAACCGGCGCACGATGATCTTTGAGAATTCGTATCTTTCCTTTTATGCTGCTGTTCGTTGTTGAAGAAGTCTTTCGCTACGAGTGTCGGGCTTATACTAACACCCGGCGTGGGAAAACACCCAGTTCGCGCCGGTACGGCGATTCGCCTCGTTCGGCCCGACGGGTCGATCCTGCACGCAAAAATCTGTGGTATCGTCTTCAGTGGACGGCGAGATATATCGGTAGGGGAAGAATTAACCAAGGAAGATGTGCCGATAGGGACTGAGGTTTGGCTAGGTCAATAACAGCATTCTATTTTTGATACACGAGCGTCTCATTCCTTTCAAAAGCTGGATAGGCACCTCGTTTTCCCAATCCTTAGCCATAGGCAACGCGATATTCAAACGATTGGCAAATTGATACCACCCTGGATCACGTTCGCAGATGACCAGATCTCCCCCCGGCCCGATAATCGGGGCTGCGATCAATAACGGCCCTACCCGTCGATGGAGGCAGTTCGTGTCTCCGGACGGCATTTCATGCAGTCATCATGACATGCAAATCCGCTACTGAATCATAAATGCCGCACTGTAACGCTTCCCGTCCTGTAGTACCAGTAAATAATAGTTCCCTGGCGACAGCGACCGCAGATCGAGAGTGACGTCAAGGCCGGTGGCCTCTCGTTCCCGCACCGGTATCCAACCGCGATTAAAAATGACCAGCCGTGACCTGCCGGCCTCGGGCAGTTGCACATGCAGGACGTCGCGGGCGGGATTGGGATAGATCCAAAGATCTTTTTTGATCTCGACCTTCCGGACAACGCTCCACAAGCGCTGGCCGTTGTCACTCGTGATCCCCAGCCGGTAATAGTTAGCGCCGGCCGGTGGGTCTTCCTGCGTAAACTGATACCGTTCGGTCGCCCGTTCTTTGTCCTCGTGCAGGTCGTTGCTGTCTTTTCTTCTCTGCGCATTTACGCTTCCGATGCTGTCCCAATGTGTCGAATCCAGGCTATGCTGAACCAAAAAGTAGGCGATACCGGAATCGCTTTTTGTCTCCCAGCGAAGCCGGCTGTCTTCACCGCCGAAGGATCGAACCGCCTCGGCTTCGAACCTAAGTAAGGTCGGCGCCCTGGGCGAGGCAAAGCCGACAGTATAATAGCTTCCGTCTCCCCCCACGATATAAAAGGTATCCGATGCCGAGACGATCGAGCGGGCGTTTGCCATACCGATCAGGGAGTCCGCCGTCCAGTTCATCCCGTCCGTGGAATAAACCAGGTAGGTATGGCCGTTGGCGGTGCTAACCGCCGTACCCACCATTTTACCGTTATGATAATTAAAATCATCGGACTGTGGAGTGTAATCCCCGGCCGGGGTGCCCGAGCCCGAAGAAGTGACCCCACCCATCGCGCCATAAGAAGACGTATTTGTAGGATCGGTCGTCGATATCGAAAAGAAGGTGGAATAGTTCCTGGCGCCGGTGAAATAGTATTTTGTCCCGTCGTAAAAGACATCCGTATACCAGGAGGTCCCGGAATCCAGTTGGGGCGTGATATCTTGCCAGTGGATGCCATCGGCCGACTGATGTATCGCGCCGGTTCCGCTCAGCTGATCCTGCCCTAATGCATAAAAAGTGTTGTTGAGATACCGCACCTTGAAGTAAAGGATATTACTTGAGTCGACCACGCTCCAGTTGATGGCATCGGTGGAAGAAAGGAGATCGAACAGGTAACTTATGGCGGGATCGCGTTGGCCGGCGACGTATCGGCCGGCGCCGTAACCCATCGAGGTTAGCCGGGAAGGGGCGGTGTCGGTCGACCAGGTTGTTCCGTTTGGCGAAATATAGGAATAGTCGGTTCCCGCTGCCACATAATTGGAGCCGGTATACAAAACGGTAGACGTGTAAGACACCGGTATCTGGTAGTTCCAGTTGACAAAGTCGGATGAGGTAAAGATGCTGCCTCCCGCCGTGGGATCCCACGCCGCCGCCACAAAGGCCGACCCATTGCTCCCTATCGCGGTGAAGGGCGCGCTGGCGGTCAGCGTGAAATTGACGGTGCCGGTAGCCGAAGCCAGGCCGCCCAGCCCACCAATAAGGGTAAGTCCGTTTGAGGCCAGCCCATCCGACGCCACCATGTTCGGCGCAGACAAGCGGGTGAAATTCGTGCCGTCGGTAGAGACAGCCAATAAAGAACCGTTGATCCAATAGACGCTGTCGCTCACCGTAAAAAATGACCCTCCCGTCACCGCGCCAGGAACGCCGTTCAGCGTCCCGGTAAAGGGCCCCCAATTGGAGCCATCCGTCGACGTGAGGATGCCACCACCGGTGAATATGTAGAACGCGTATCGCTCCCACGCGATGGTATATAGGCCGGAAGGAGCGAAGCTGCCAAGAGAGGACCACGTGCCGGGCGCACCGGTCGTGGAAATTAGCAAATCCGCCTCGCCACCGGGAGCGCCCCGGCTGGCCATTGTGAGAATACTCATCACATAGGTACTTCCATTATACGCCACACTGTACGTATTAAATTGCTGTGGGTATTCAGCCCCCCAATTGATCGTCCCCATGTCCAGACCGTTCCAATTAATCCCGTCACTCGAGGTGACAGTCGTCGAGGGACCCTCGGCTGGGTACCAGTTGCTGACCACCCAGAACGCCCCGCCCATGAAATTCAGCTCATTGGCGCTGCCCCCCACGCTAGTCTGCTGGGTCCAATGGATCCCGTCGGTGCTGCTATAGACGTAGGAATTGAGAGGGTTATTCGTCGAAACACCTACAAAGACCCCGTTGCCAAAGGCTAGGAAAGCGAACACCGGAAGCGAATCATTCAGTGCTGTCCAGGTCTTCGCATCGGTGGATCTGTATGTTTGACCGGTGGTGGCGAGATACACACCATTGCCGTAGGCGAACGCGTTCACGGTTCCGGTAAGGAATTGGCGGGTGGTGATCGTGGGCGTTTGGGAATAACAAAAAACCGAAAGGAGGAGCAATCCAGCAGTGTAAAGGCGTCTCATGGTGCAGTCATTCGAGGTAATGGAAGGCGAGTTCGACGCGGTTGCTGATGCAAAAATTACGCCATGGCAATTGGACTCGGCGTTCAGGCAAAACATGTACACTTAAGCAGGCGATAGTAGGGTGCCCCGTCGATCCGAACGATCGCTTTGGGACAAGGACGCGCTGAAAAAACAGGATGAAATCATTGACAGGGGCGATCACGCGTTACCGTTCTGAGGTTGTCGATAAATGCTTTGAAATTATTGAACCCGGATGCCGCTGGCAACACCTGAAAATGAACCTGCGCGCTCCATTGCTGGTGTTCGCTGATCATCGTATCTTCCGTTCGAATTTTCGCAGACTTACCAGTCTCCATGGGACAACGAGCCAATTACATTATAAAGGAAACTGGTGCGATAACGCTGTACTACAATCACTGGCGGGCGAATGCGATCTCCACAGACCTGTATCTAATACAACTCTGCACAGTCGGCAGTACGACAATGCCGCGCCTTGTCAAAAATGTCTGTTCCATGGTCAAAAGAAGCATAGCAACCGAAGGTACCATATTCTTCGGCAGCTCGCTTTCGGCTGAAAATCAGGATTTTTTCACCGTTGATTCTTTCTCCTTTTTATGTTGAAAATGAATTAATTTAAGGCATTGACGGAAATAACTGATTTACTAGACGATTATCGCCGGTGGGATCGGGATTTTGACCAATAGCCTGAAAATTAATTATCCAGATTTGAGAGAAATGATCCAAAGGCGATTTGAAGCGTATAAGGCGAATATATCCTGGGAGTAACAAGTGGTTCTCTGTCACATATCAGCCAGATTTATCGGGGTCGATTTTATCCAAATCACAACAAAGACGTTCTCTCAAGTGATAAATTTGCTCAGCCGCACCAAAACCGACCGATATGACCTTTCTACCTGACCCGGACTTAGCAAAATGGGCATCGCTGCTTTCCATCCCCCTCGTCCTGCTCGCCTGTCAGCATTCCCCGACCGTCGATCAGGGCCGCCGGAAGCGGCTTGACTATGGAGTATTCACCTTGCAAGCGCCGCCGGAATGGAAAAAATTTACCGAGCGGGGCGTTGACAGCTATATCGGCGGCTTGACGGACGGAAAAGATAGCCTGGAATTTGACTATGGATGGTACAGCCATGAGCTGTCTCCCAGGGATGTGGATTCCACTCATCTCTATGCCAGCGACAGTATCGATGGCTTTGAAGCTGTCCTCACGATCCCCAAGCGGGACAGCATCGCTCCGGTTGAACTTTCCATGGATTTACCGGACCACATAAAGCTTTCATTCGGAGGCCTTGTACATGACCCTCGGGTCGCGCTCGCCATTTTCCAATCCCTCCGCTTCAAACAAGGCGATACAACCCGAAACACTCGGGTCACCACCGATCAATTTACGGCCAGCTTTCCAAAGACCGGACATTCAATGTTCCAAATGGTTTGCAATGATTGCCATTCCCGGACCCGGTTTCAAGGCGCACCTATGCTGACGCCTGAACTCGTCAAACGGCTCGGGGAGGACTCCATCTACCGGTTTTTAACCCATCGATACCTGCTTCCGGACAGTAGTTCCTTTCACTGTCCGGTCTTTACCAACTGGTCACGGAGCGATATCGATCAGATCGTAGCTTATCTACGGAATTCGCCCCAATAGCCTGCCAACATGATGCCAGTCAACACCATTAACCGCCCTCCCCGACCATTCCCACTAGTGTCACGTCACGTTGATAATGTCGTATAAATTCCGTAACTTTTGCTTCCAAAAAGGTTATGGTAAAATACAAAGTCACCCTTACCCAGGAAGAGCGGGAGGACCTGGAAGGGATTATTAGCAAAGGAAAGCATAGCTCCCAGGTATACCGGAACGCCTATATGTTGCTGAACTGCGATGAGGGCAAGTTTGGGGAAAAGATCACGGGTAAGGAGATTTGCCGGGTGTTAAAAGTGAGTATGCGGATGATAGACCGGGTTAAGAAGCGGTTTGTGGAAGAAGGCTTTGAGGCGTGCATTGAGCGGAAACCTCCCAGCCGTACGCGGGAGCGAAAAGCCGACGGGGAATTGGAAGCCCGGCTCATAGCGCTGAGTTGCAGTAAACCGCCCAAAGGATATGGAAAGTGGACGTTGCGCTTATTGGCCGATAAGTTGGTGGAATTGGATTATGTGGACAGTATCTCCCACGAGACGGTGCGGAGAAGTCTTAAAAAAAACGAATTAAAACCCTGGAGAGTAAAAGGGTGGGTAATTCCTCCTACCGCCAATGGCCAGTTTGTAGCAGCTATGGAACAGGTGTTGGATGTCTATAAGCGGCCTTATGCCAGAAAGTACCCGGTCGTTTGTATGGACGAGTCGCCCAAACAGCTTATCCGGGAAACGAGGGTACCGATTAAGATGCGGAGTGGCCGGGCGGCTCGTTGCGACTTTGAATACGAGCGATGTGGGGTTTGTAATATATTCATGGTCAATGAGCCGTTGCTGGGCAAAAGGCATGTGAAAATAACGGAGAGAAAAACGAAATTGGATTGGGCCGAATTCATCAGAGAGATAGCTGATGGTCTGTATCCCAGGGCAGCTAAAATAACCCTGGTAATGGACAACCTGGCTACACATAAACCAGGCGCACTGTATGAAGCGTTCTCACCATCAGAGGCGAAAAGGATATGGGACCGGTTTGATTTTGTCTACACGCCCAAACATGGCAGTTGGCTCAATATGGCAGAAATCGAGCTGAATGTCTTGACAAAGCAATGCCTCAACCGGAGGATAGACAGTATGGAAACAATTGCAGCGGAAGTACAGGCTTGGCAATCCTGCCGGAATGGCAAGAAGGCAGTTATTGACTGGCGCTTTACCACTAAGGATGCCCGAATCAAATTGAAAAAACTCTATCCGACAATATTAGATTGACGTGACACTAGCCATTTTTTGTGTACTGCTTTCCCTGACCACTTTCTCCCAACAAACGACCGCGGACTTCACTTCCGTTGACAGTTTTGCCAAAACCATCCGGTACAAAGGCAATCTGGATTCCCTGACCAGACAACTCACGGCGCCCTACTCCCAGCCGCTTCTTAAAACGAGATCTATTTTCATCTGGATAACGGACAATATCGCCTATGATTTCAAACACTATAACCGCCTTAACTCGAGAGGCGAGGATGAAGTAAGTTTTACCTGTTCCGATGAGAATGACTGTGCCGCGCGACAAATCGCCTGGGAAACCAAATACGTCGACCGGGTACTCCGAAGGAAAAAAGCTGTTTGTGAAGGCTATGCCCTGCTTTTTCAAAAAATGTGTCGGGTCGCGGGAATCAGGGCAGAAATAATCCCCGGCTACTCCAGGTCAAAATATTACCAGGTACGTACTCCCGGTACACTCGATCACGCCTGGAATGCCGTCTGGATCGACAGCAGCTACTTTCTACTGGATCCGACCTGGGCGGCCGGCGGCTGTATGGCCAACGATGACGGGAAACTGCTTTTTTTTCAAAAGAAATTCAACGATTACTATTGGCTTACTCCGCCGGCCGATTTTGTCCGAAACCATTATCCTCAGGATTCGACCTGGACCCTGATCCCGCGCTATACCAAACAGGCATTTACCGACAACCCTTATTACCTGCCCTCCGAAATCGCGAACATCCGCCTACTGGCGCCCACGACCGGGGTCATTACCGCCAAAAAGGGAGATACTCTTCGATTCAAGCTAGACTATCTGGGTCGTTTTCATGACTTACAGATCAATTCCAACATTTTCCGAAATCCGGATATCTGGACGACCGAGAAAATCTCCTGGCGAAAATCTGTCCGCCATCTGGATACGGCAGCAGTCAGCCGGCAGCAGTACATCCGGTACCGGAAAAATGGAAATATTTATGAATTTGAATACGTCGTCCCGGATAGTGCACTGTACTATCTGGATATTCTTTTCGACCGCGAGCGGATCCTGCGGTTTGACGTCCACATCACTCAATAAATCTCCACCTTTAAGCCACTCAGTTTGATCAGGTAAACGCCGGCATCCCGAAAGGCGTCCTCGGGAGACCATCGCGCCACAAACCGGTACTTGTCTTTCTGCAGGCTTTCAATTATCCATTCCGACCCTCTTTTCCGGCAACCAGACACCAGCCGTTTTTTGAATAAAGCCTATTTTAGCATATATGAATGGCGACTCTACTAATCCTATCCATTGGACCAGTACAGCCATGGATTATTGGTCGTCCCTGGGCATCAGCCTTCAGGCCGGTGCTCATTTGGAAGAAATTGCCAGAACCGAATCCGCGGTGGGTTTCGCTTTCCCTGCTGACATGCGCGAGCTGTACCAGCGTGTCAATGGATTTAGGAATTTCGATTGGACGCCTGGAATGATATCGATATGGCCACTTGAACGGATTCGGGAAGAATACGTTATAGGTGCAGATCGACATTTTGTCGGGTTTTGCGACTTTCTAATCAATAGCCACTGTATTGGTTTTCTTAAAGACCAATCCGGTATCTTCAAAAGTTATGGCGGGAACCATCCTCTTGTTTTTGTCGCAAACTCATTCAGCATCGCCATAGAACTGATCAACCGAGATTCCGAGTTGATATATTGACGCCGGGGGCGGGGATTTCTTAAAAACCGCGCTGCGGTTGGAAAAACAGCATGTCTGCATCAGCTCAGATAAAATTGCCCATTGTTAATTACCAATATGTCAAAGAGCGGAGTCGCCGGCTCTTTTCTAGAGGAATGTGTGATAGTCGTCTGAATTCTCCGGGATCAGGTGGAGAGGATAACTCGTCTTATATTTCCTTTCCAGCACCGCCGGCTCCAGCGGCTGTTTCTGCGTCCCGAGGCTGTTCCCCGCATGAAACGGCTCCGTGTTCCCGTGTACGCCGGATAGAAATTATCCTTATATTCGGTATATCTCGTTATCTATGCACAATCGCCGAGCCTTCCTTTCCGATATGGCAAAAGCATCCGCCTTTGCTTTCTTGCCCCTGCCCACCAGACAATTGTTTGCCGCTGCCCCAATAACGAAGGACACGATCATCGATACAGTGGAGATCATCCGGGTCACCGGCCCTTTTACCACCCGCCCTGGGGTAGACCACCAGTTCCAGGCGCAACCTATCCATATCTATGATGACCTGCGGCCGGCTCCCTATAAGGACAACCCCGCCTCCGGAGAAACTACTTCGGATATCACGCAGGCCTATATCCGGATCCGGACAAAAGGCGGCATCGAAGGACTATACGGCATGCTGGAACCCGAAACAGTCACCCCGATCCTGGAACAGCTCCGACCCTTCCTTCTCGGGAAAGATGCCATGATGGTATCGGCGCTTTGGGATCAACTATACCGGAACAACCGACATTCGCGGGCAGGGGCTTACATGATGGCGCTGTCAGCGGTCGACAACGTACTTTGGGATATCCGCGGTAAATATTTCAAAACCCCCGTATACGAATTGCTCGGCGGCGCGACCCGTAAGGAAGTCGGCGCCTATGGTAGCTGCCTCAACTTTTCTGTAGAGAAAGGTAGAATCGCCCCAAAGGCCAAAGAGCTCTTCCAACAAGGATTTATCCACCAAAAATGGTTTATGGCCTATGGCCCGGGAGACGGCTATGCTGGAGTCCGGAGGAATGTGGAGATCGTCGAAGAGCTGCGGGATGCCCTGGGGGAAGACGCCCAAATCATGTTCGACGCTTACCAGAGTTGGGACATCCCCTTCGCCACGCAGTGGTGCAAAGCCGCTGAAAAATACAATCCCTACTGGATCGAAGAGGCGTTCCCAGTGAACAGGCTGGAGAGTTTCATTCAGCTCCGGCGAAATACAACGATTACTCTCGCTACCGGCGAGCATTTTTACAACCGCTGGGAAGTGCTGGAATTCCTCGAGGCCGGGGCCATCGGGATCGTGCAGGCGGATCCCGAATGGTGCGGAGGTGTCAGCGAGCTGGTGAAGATCTGCAGTCTCGCGTCTGCTTATGAAGTCAAGGTCTTTCCCCACGGCCACAATATACATGCGGCATTACACGTCGTGGCCAGCCAGTCGCCTGAAGTCTGTCCCCTCGTTGAATACCTGGTCTACCACATGCCGTATAAATTGCATTTTCAGAAAGATCCCCTGCTGACATCAAGCGGCGTCCTCCAGCTTCCCCAAAAGCCCGGCTTCGGCATCGAGTTCGATGAGGCCAAGATCACCAAACGGCAGGTGTTGACGAGTTAAAGCGATCTGCGGTTGATATTTGATCAGCTATTGTATGCTGCAGCAAATTCCCCGGCGAATTCGGCGAATTTTGTTTTTCCCAGGACAGCGGGTTTATGCTTTATATAGTCATCCCACAGCTTATTCTCGCGTACGGCCGTACCCATTTCCGTGTAATTTTTGGCTATTTCTTCCGGCAATCCGGCCTGCTTCATTCCGCCGAGCGCATCGGCATCGCTGAATTCGACCCATTTCAGGTCGGGTTTGCCGATCGCTGCGCCCAGGATAGAAGCCGCTTCGCCGGCGGTCCGCTCGTCGCTTACGACATAACGAATGCCTTTGCCGGTAAAAGGTTGTTGAAGCTCTTCAGCAGCGGCGTCGGCGATATCCGCCGGACTTACCAAGGGAAGGTGGTTGCTGCCTGCATAGTTGCTCCCCAGGATGCCCATGTGTTTGATCATACCCACGTTGGCATAAAAATTATTGTAGAAAAAGCCTGCACGCACGTGCTTTACCGCTACGCCATCCAGTGCGTTCAGGGTGTGTTCCACATCATATAATCCTTTGATCGGCCCGGTACCTTCTGGTAAATGCGCGCCGATGCTGCTAAGGTTTACGATCTTTTTGACGCCTGACGCCCTGATTGCCTTTGCGTAGTTATTACCGACACCGCTGATGTACCCACGCCAGTCTGCTGCCGCGAAATTGGGTGGCACCATGGTGTATACTGCGTCGGCACCGGTGAATGCGCTGGTAAGAAAGGCGACGTCCTCTACCGAGCCGATGGCAGCGTTTGCGCCCAAAGCCTGGATTTCGGCTGTCTTTTCTTTTTTACTACTCACTACCGTTACCTGATGACCGGCTTTGACTAAGATTTGCACCAGCGGCCTGCTGATGTTTCCTAACGATCCTGTTACTGTTATTTTCATGATGTTGACTTTTGTATTTGTCGGGAACAAAGGTATATTTGTACTAACTTTTAAACAAGTACTTACCCTAAAGTATGTACCATGACAAAGATCAAGCCAACCTCCGCCATTCAGGAGAATAAGCAGTTCGCCTTTCAGGAGTGCCCTGTTACGTTTGTGATGGAGAAGATTGGCGGCTATTGGAAACCCATCATTTTGTATCATCTCCTTGCCGGCAGCAAGCGCTACAGCGAGATCAGGAAAGCGATTCCGGCCATCACCGAAAAAGTATTGATCCAGCACCTGAAACACCTGGAAAGCGATGGCTTGCTGCAGCGGGAAGCCAAGCCTGTAGTACCTCCCTATGTAACTTATCGTCTCACTCCTTCTGGTCGGGCGCTGAAACCGGTATTGGACGCTATGATCGTTTGGGCCATGGATTTTCCAGGTTAAGAGGTCATTCCGTTGTGCCGTTAGTACGCAAAGGGCAGCTTGAATTTTCCATTGGTAATCGTCGCCGTATCGGCCGCCTGGGTCGTAATATTCCATCCCGCCACCTGTCCGCTAAACGTTCCTTCGAACCAGCCCGAGTTATACGCAGTGATTGTTACCGTAAACGGCAACCCTACTTTCGGGAAGTAGCTTCCGCGGTGCAGATCATAACTCGTATAGAACCTGAAGTCACTCATTGTGTCAAGCCGCCTCGAGTTTGTCGCGCTGGTGTCCGCGCTGTAGGTGCCTGCGAAGTCGTTGAACGGCGCGCCCCGGTTCCAGCAGTAAAAGCTCCAGGTTGCCAGCTTGGTCAACCCCGCTGCCGCGCTGTCGGTCTCGGCCGCCGTTCTATAGCCGGCCATGGTAATCAAACCGTAAAAGGTAGTGGTCGTGTCCCGGCACTGCAGCAAGCTGTCGGCAACAGCAGTGGAATAGGTGATGTTCCCGCTCTGGAAAGTGAAATAATAGGGAGTTCCCACGTTGTGTTTGGAGCAGCTAGAGAGGAGGGCAGCGAGGATCACAACAAAGGTGAATGGCATTCTCATGAAGTGAAAATATAAAAAAAATCGCTCTTCAACCTTGCCACTTTAGAAGGGAACTGGTTTGCCTGCGCCAACTTGGCGGCTCGATCTTCTTCTTTCCAAACCCGAAGACCCTTAGTCCATTGGAATAGATTCATGAGCGAATCCTCCTGGGTAAAAGTACGGGATTGCGGACAAACGGGTCACTGCAGCAAGTGTGTGATGCGCATAGGGCACATTGAGCTACTTCTTCTCTTCGAATTTATCCGCGATTATCCGGATCTTGTGGCTGGGTTGACCCTCC
>CAWJVU010000009.1:0-225000 GCA_963846405.1 uncultured Chitinophagaceae bacterium
CATGTTGAATCGTATACAGCAAACCTATCTTTTGACGACTTTTCCAATAATTTCATGGCGATTGAGGCCTGCCTGTATAACATCCAAATAATTGGAGAAGCTGTGAATCATCTGCCTGATGACGTCAAAACAAAAAACCCACAAATTCCTTGGGCACTTATTAAGGGAATGCGAAATAGATTGATCCATGAATATTTCGGAACTGATCTGCCATTGGTTTGGAACACAATAAAAAATGATCTGCCTGATCTTACAAAAGAATTAATGGCAATCCAGAATAGACTGATTGAAGAAAATCGGTAGACTTAAATCAGTTAGCGATTTTGATGTTAAACAAATTTGAAGACATCATAAATTGGGCCAACTCCTTCAGCGTATTGTTAAAAACGAAAACGAGTCCATTGGGCCAATGTTAAGACATTGGGAGATTATTTGCATATTCAATACACAAATAGATCATCATTCTTTTGAACAAAATATTGGTTCAATGGCGCTAACGAACCGGCCAATAGGGTTGCACAGGCCAATCTTCTTCCATTTAGGTTATTCAAGATATCCAATAGAATCCAATCTTCCTTAAGTATGTAAGAGGTGGTCTCCAGAAAAAGGATTGTAGTTTCATTCCTGTTGCAGGAGTTTTCCGGCGCGCGCTTGATAATGAACTCGTTACTCGGCAGCGTCAATTCATTATATTCGTTAGGATGCCCCTTTAAAATGGTATCGATCACTTCGGTGAAGGGCATTGCAGAAGGGCGGTGTCCCAGTAAAATAACATCGGTGGTAGTGCCCTTATATTGTTCATACTTAACGGATAGTTGGACTGGCTTGCTTTGGAATTGCGGCTGATTGGCCATATAGATGAATCTGTCAACCATTATCAGATCCCTTTGGATCAAATGCACATCTTTTCGTACTCCCAATTTTTGCTGAATATAAAGCACTGGATAAAAGTCATTGTCTCCCAATGAGAGCAGGATCGCATTATCCGGACATTTTTCGAGGACACGCCGCACTTTAGCGATCACGGTATCGGGGTAAAGATGATCCGGTAAGGAGTAGGTTGCGGCGAAATTATCGAGATAGGTAAGATAGCTGTGAAACTCCTGCATCACCTCGTTGGCGTATTTGATAGGTATTTTCCCGACATTCGTTTCGAAGTTTGGGTTTTGCTGACTGAGCCTGGAAAAAGTGAAAATGGCCTTCAACTCAATTTGATGGTATTTTTCCCGTTGCGCTGCAGACATGCAGTTCCTCGTCATGGGCATAGTGAAAAGATCGTTTTTTAAACCGTCGTCGGATTGATCAATCAGCATACAACTGGCATATCTGCAATATGCGTCAGCCAAGCTATATAACGCGGAATCAGAGAGACGCTCTTTTCCGGAAAGGGCTGATATGACATCTTTGTACCATCCATTGTATCCATAGTATTTGTGTATATGAAAATTGGATAGTAAATGACTGTCCAGGTATTTCCGAAAATCTACCTGTATCGTGTCCCACTTTAACGGGTACGGTAGTTTTTTAAATCCGCCAGAGTCGGCATCAAAAAAAAGATAGCTCCCAGTTGGATATTTGATGCTGTTTTCTACGGGTATTTTTAAGCCAACTCTCCATTGCCCTGCTCTATTCTCGAAATTAAAAAATAAGTTGGGGGAACCACATTCATAGGTGTTGTAGAACCGGGCTGCGATTTCCTCAATGGACGGCCCGGCTTTTTGAGAAACGACTGCCAGGTGTAAAAATAAGCTCGCCAATAAGAGTAGGAAGCTTTTGTACATCTTCAATTGTATTTATTATAGGGAATACCGGCAGTTTGACTACCAAAATTACACATTTTCATTCCCAATTACATGTAGAAGTTAAGATTTGATCTGACAATAGGGGTTAACTTTAAGTTACCACACCATCAGTCAACCCCCAAAAATGTCAGATCATGAATCAAGAATCTAAGTTAATCAAAAGCAAGTTAGGACTACTCAATTTGGCAGAACATTTAGGCAATGTTTCCCAGGCATGCAAAGTAATCGGTTATAGCCGAGACAGCTTTTACAGAATCAAAGAACTCTACGACACTGGCGGAGAATCTGCCCTTCAGGAAGTTAGCAGGAGGAAGCCCATCCTAAAGAATAGAGTTGAACCGGCCATCGAAGAGGCTGTCGTCAAGATGGCCTTGGATTTCCCTGCCTATGGTCAATCCCGTGCCTGCAACGAACTGCGCAAGCAGGGAATTTTCATTTCCGCCGGCGGCGTCCGCAGTGTCTGGCAACGTCACGACCTGGAGGTGTTCGACAAACGGCTGAAGCGTTTAGAAGCCCGTATAGCCGAGGAAGGGCTCATCCTTACCGAAGCACAGCTGATCGCCATGGAGCGCAAGAAAGAGCGGCGGGAATCCTTTGGAGAGATCGAGACCGAGCATCCCGGATACCTGGGATCTCAGGACACTTACTATGTCGGAAATATCAAAGGCGTTGGCCGGATTTATCAGCAGACCTTTATCGACACCTATAGCCGGGTGGCCTTTGCCAAGCTCTATGAGACTAAACATGCCATTACTGCCGCCGATACCCTCAACGACCGGGTGCTTCCGTTCTTTGATGAGCATCAAATACCGCTACTCCGGATACTGACCGACCGGGGGAGCGAGTACAAGGGAAAGCCTGAACATCACGAATACGAACTGTATCTGGCCATTGAAGGTATCGAGCATTCCAAGACGCAGGTGCGCCATCCCCAAACCAATGGAATCTGTGAACGATTACACCGAACCATGCAAGAGGAGTTCTATGCCATCGCCTTCAGAAAGAAACTTTACGACAGCCTGGCGTCATTGCAATACGATCTCGATCAATGGATGGAGTACTACAATAACCAGCGGTCACACAGCGGAAAGTATTGTTTTGGCAAAACGCCCATGGAAACTTTTAACGAATCCATTACCTTAGCGAGACACAAAATGCTGGACCATCTTCCCCCAGCAGCTTAACTATATCCTAACCCTATAAAACAAAAAATCCCTCGTTGTCAGATCAAATAGTGACTATTACAAATTACATCTCTTGAACTGATTTCTCACCTCTCAGATAGGAAAAGATACCGCGATACCATTTCATTTTATGGCAATTCCGGAAAAGGTAAATTGTGCTAATAAACTTAGTTCGCTGGAAATGATACGCAGTAAATGAATTTCGAGTTTTTCGTATTCAATTGATGTTTTCGTCAGTCAAAAATTAATGTAGTAGTTCATCCGCGTGCCTGTTTCCGGCCATTATCTCTGTCTTCCCTGGCTGCACTTCGACTGCTTATGATTATTCGCGGTTTTCTAAGGGGATAAGACATACTCGAACCGAAAAAATGGTAAAACATATGGTAAAACAAATGGTAAAGCATTTGCTTCGTCGTATACTGCCATCTCCAAAATAATATAACAAGGAAATTTAGAAATGTAACTTGCAGAATAGCCTACAAATCAAGTATATGATCCGCGTAGGCAGTTGCGATAAACCTGAGAGTGTCAAGGTTTTAGTCGAACAGAACCAAATCAAATATTTCGCGCTAACTCCCTGAGAACGAAACGCTGGAGAAACAGAATTTGGTCCTATTTCTCCTAGTTGCCCAACCTGGATTCGAACCAAGACATAAAGATCCAGAATCTTTCGTACTACCCTTATACTATTGGGCAATTGGACAGCAAAAGTAGGGATTTTTTACCTCTTTTTTCAGGATAAATCACATTTTTTGATGGTCCACCTCCCCATTCACCTCCGCTCGTCATATACCCCGAACTCCGCAATCGCAGGCGGCGTATCGAACCGGTCCATCGAGATCCTCACCGCATCCCCCCACACCCGTTCGAACCGATGGATTTTTACGCGCGCGGGATTGTTTCCCTCAAACAGTATCTTCCATACCCCATTACTCCGATACTCCAACCGGTAATGGCTGACATTGGCCTTATCCTCCGTCACTACCACCGCATTGAACGCTTTTTCGCCGCCAAGGTCGACCTGGTACCACGGCGATGTCACCGTCGGATTGGACTGCCACGAGGTATGGAAATTGTCATCATTTCCGAAGTCCATAATGTTCATATCGTCACTCCAACTGGACTCGGCCGGCATCCGTCTGGCCAAATTATGCGAAATGATCGGCGCGTCCGTCGGCGGAAGAGTAGCCACCCGGCCGTCGTTCGTCCAGAGCCGGCCAATTTGCGCGAGCGCTGCCAAGGCATTTTCATCGATCAACCCATCCCGGTTTGGCGCCACATTCAAGATAAAATTATCGTAGATCTTGTTATACGGAATGATATCCTCATTCACCAGCGTCGCGGGGTCCTTCACCGCCGTCGAGTCGGAAAATCAGTTTTCCAGAACCAAGCCGAATTCAAGGGCAGACAGGACAATGCCGGCAACTGGTTAGTAGACCGTTGATATATGCTGGCCGGCCCCCTGCTCGTAGGACTTGATATCGGTATACATCAGCGCCTCCGGTGGATATTTCGCCGAATTGAGGTCCATCAGGAGGCAGTTGGGTTGAAGCGACTTGACCAGCGAATAGATCTCCTCGAAAGGGACGTCATCATATGAAATACGGGACCACGGGGCGTCCCATCCGTCGATGATCAACGCCGTGATCTCCCCATAATGGGTCAGGAGCTCCGTCAGCTGCGCCTTGATCATCTCGACATGCTGCCGGGTGATAAAGCCCGGCCGCAGCTTGTGATGCGTATCCAGGATGCTGTAGTACAGGCAGACCTTCAGACCCTGCGCCCGGAACGCATCGGCAAACTCTTTGACCACATCGCGCTTTAGCGGGCTGTTCATCACATTGTAATCGGTTGTCTTCGTATTCCAGATACAGAACCCGCTGTGATGCTTTGTCGTCAGACAGCCATAGCTCATATGAGCCGACTTGGCCGCTTGTGCCCATTGACTGCAATCCAGGCGGGTGGGATTGAAGAGCGAAGGCGACGCATCCGGATCGGCCCAGTCCTGGTTCATAAACGTCGGGATATTGAAATGGATAAACATCCCGAAGCGCAGATCAACAAATTGCTGCTGCAGATCATGGAGGTTGACAACACTTGCCCGCCCATATTCACCCCACAGCTCATCCACCGTCTTGCCCGTCAGCTTCACCCATAGCTTCGGGGTATAGCTGCCGTCACGCATCGCCGCATCCAACTGGTCTACGATCTTAGAGGCCTTGTTGTCCTGTATCCATAGCAGGAACTTCGCCGTCACCCGGTAAGCATTCTCATAGCTTTGCCGGGGTGTATAGTTCGGGAGAGCCCATTTTGCTTTGAGATTATTGACTCCATATACATATCGTGCATAATCCGCAATGCCTTCCGTCAGCCATCCCGGATCGTCGTCATGATGATAGTCCTGAACGATATGCATCACCTCATGCGTTACGACATCGATGTCCTCCGGATGATCGGTCAGCCATCGCGGGCTGTATCGACATCGCCCGCTGTCGGTTTCTGCTACACCGGGGTAGCCCGGATCGATGATAAATGTCACCCTGGTCAAGGTATGCGGATTAAAGCGGCGCGCTTCCGCAGGATAAACGGTAAAAAAGGTCTCGGTCATCCGTCGCAGGGTACCCGTGTCGAATGAGGGGTCCTGATTGATGATCACCAGCGTATACTTGCCTTTCGTGATGGTGGTTGTAATCGGGTCATCGGTTATTGGACCGGCTATGGCTGCCTGCGATGTGGTCATCGCCACTCCCGCTGCCAGGATCCATTTCGGCTTAATGTTCATGGTTATTCAGCGGATTGCTTTTGTCTGTGGAAAATGAATACGGGAAGTCTGAAGAATCGGTACCCTTCGTTTTATTCGGCGCCGGCCCCATCGTCAGCGTCAACTCGCCGCCGCGCAGAATCGTCGAGTGCATGATCCAATTCCTGGTCCAGGGCTGCCCATTCAGTGTAGCGGACCGAACATACAAATTCTTCGCGCTATTCTCCGGCGCGCTGATGACGAATGTTTTCCCGTTAACCAAGCTTAATGTGACCGTTCGGAACAACGGTGCGCCGAGCGCATACTGATCCGTTGCCGGGACAAACCGAATAAAACCCCAGCGCCGAAAAGACATACCAGGCAGAGGTCTGTCCATTGTCCTCATCCCCGCAATACCCATCCGGCGTCGCTTTATAAAGCTTGTTCATCGTCTCCCGCACCCAATATTGCGTCTTCCAGGGCTCACCCGCATAGTCATACAGGTACAGCATATGCTGTATCGGCTGATTGCCATGCGCATATTGCCCCATCCCCGCGATCTGCATCTCCCGGATCTCATGGATCACTTCGCCATAATAACTGTCGTCAAAGGTTGGCGGCATCACGAAAATGGAATCCAGCATTTCCACAAACTCCTTCTTACCACCCATCAGATCGATCAGACCCTGAATGTCATGGAACACTCCCCAGGTATAATGCCAGCTATTTCCTTCCGTAAACGCATCACCCCATTTAAAGGGATTGAAGGGTGACTGCCAGCTCCCGTCCTGGTTCTTCCCCCGCATCAGCTTATGTGATGGATCAAACAGGTTTTTATAATTCATCGCCCGCGAAGCATAGAGCTTCAACTCCTCCGCGGGTCGGCCGAGCGCCTTGCCCAACTGGTAGATACAGAAATCATCATACGCATATTCCAGCGTCCGCGCGGCATTCTCATTGAGCTTCACATCATACGGCACATACCCCAGTTTGTTGTAATATTCGACGCCATCCCGGCCCACTACCGGGATCGGGCCCTCATGATTGGCATCCTTTAGCAGCGCCGAATCCAAAGTGGTTATATCATAGCCGCGAAGCCCTTTCAACCAGGCATCCGCCACCACGGAAGCAGAATTATTCCCCACCATCACACTCCGATAACCCGGGACTGGACCACTCCGGCAGCCAGCCGCCTTCCTTATAGTCATTCACCAAGCCCTTCCTGCATTTTCTTGATTCACATCGGGATATACGAGGTTCAGGAAAGGATACAGTGCCCGGAACGTATCCCAGAACCCCGTGCCGCCAAACATATACCCCGGCTCCACCTGCCCGTTATACGGACTGTAGTGGACGATCCGGCCCGTGGAATCCTGCTCATACAAGCGCCAACGGAAAGAACAACATCCGGTAAAGACAGGAATAGAAGGTCCGCACCTGGTCGATCGTCCCACCCTCCACCGCCACCCGGCTAAGCGTCTGCATTCCAGACGGCGCGATCCTTTCGCACCAGGGTCTCGAAGTCATCGGCCCCGATCTCCTTCAGATTCTGCTCCGCCTGCTCGATACTGATAAAAGATGAGGCCACCCGCGCATTCACCACATCGCCCCGTTGCAGCCCGCTGAAACCCGCCACCGCCCCGACATGCTTATTCGACAACTCGGTGGAATCCGACAGCCCGTCATCCTTCCAGGTATGTATACTGCTGAATGGCCGGTCGAAAACAATCACAAAATAATTTTTGAAATTCTTCGGTACCCCGCCGCTATTGCGGGTGGAATAACCGACGATCTTATTTTCGGAAGGGATCACCTTGATATAGGACCCGTGGTTATAGGCGTCTACCACTACAAACGCGCTGTCCGTCTGCGGAAAGGTGAAGCGGAACCGCGCGGCCCTCATCCGTGGGCACGATCTCCGTAGTCAGATCGTAATCGGCCAGATAGACACTATAATAATAAGGCTTGACGACCTCCGCCTTATGCGAGAACCAGGACGCCCGGCTATCCTCACTTAAGATGCAGCCCTGTCTCCGGCATAATACTAAACTCGCCATAGTCATTCATCCAGGGCGAAGGTTGATGGGTTTGTTTGAACCCCCTGATCTTATCGGCCGTATACGTATATTGCCAGCCGTCACCCATCTTCCCGGTTTGCGGCGTCCAGAAATTCATTCCCCAGGGTAACGCGATGGACGGATAGGTATTGCCGTTCGAAAGATCCGGTGTCGACTGCGTGCCCATGAGCGGATTGACATAATCCACGGGATCGGCTGACTTTGTCGACCCATTGCGCCCGTGTCACGGCCCGCGGCGAGGATTAACCACTAATGAACAATGAACTTTTTAGCATGACGGTGGTAAAATTTTGAGTCCGTAAGCTACGCCATTTTCTCCAGCCGCCGGATACGCGCAGACATTTGCCGCCAGTCCCGACCGGATCAGCCACGCCCGCAATCCATCTCCGCATCCTGACCTGGAACGCAAACGAATCCTGCCGCACATCGTCCAACTTTACCAGGCCCCAGTTCAACCCCCGAAATATTGAATCAAGACAAAAGAAGAGCAGCAAGGATAACAAGATCGGCGACAGGAGCGCCATCAACAAAAAGCCTCCTGTCCCACTTATCCGGAGACCGCGCCGAATGAAACGGCAACATAAACGGAAGCCCGACGCCAACAGCCCCGAACATTGTGACGCCGCCTCCAATATCCGGTCTCCGTCGCGGAGGTGACCGAATTCGTGGGCCAGAATACCGCGCAGCTCCTCGTCCGACGCTAAAACCAAGGTTCCGCTGGTGATGATGATTGTTCGAAATCCAAACGACTGGTCCGGTTTGTTCACTGTAGCCCAAATGAAAAACCGAATCTTTGCCTTCCGGGATATTTTTTGGATCGGGTCTTCATCCTTTCCGCCGGATTTTAAGCACTTCCAAACCTCCTGCATCAATCCCGATAATCGATCCTCTTCGGACTCTATAGGTCTTCTGCATCCTTGCCCGAGGGATAAACCCAACCACTCGAGTAGAACGACACCCCCAAAACATGTCCCAAACCACGCCACTACCATCATCCATCGCACCCAATTCGACAACCTCACGCCAAACAACACCAACAAAACAATCACCATCATGATTGTCACCAATACGTACCCGACTACGAGCAGGATATGCACCCATCGACACACACCCAGCCACCTCGCATTATCCATAAAAAATGTTTTAAAGGACTGCAAACTAACCTCAATTTCCAACTCAGGACCCGACAAAAAACGCTTACTTGGCTGACGCCCTGCGCCTGCCGACAGACCGAGGTCGCTCCCGAAATGATCGATCCTTCCCGTTCTGGGAAACCTTCTCGTTTTCAAGCCATTGAAAATCAATAGAATACGGACGGCACAGCGCTTGCCTTTTCAGGGCAAACGGATTAAGAAAAATGAAACGCCTCTATACCAAGCTCACCGGTGAAACCCTCGAAGATGCAGAATCCACCCCTTCTCTGACCAGTCTTCTGGCGGCATTCCTCAGCGGGGCGCTCTGTTGCATGTTAATCCACTGGCTCTTGTTTTAAAAAATATGCCTGCTATCCGCTGAGCGATTAAATTTGCCAGCATGACCAGGTCATTCTCCTTCCTGCTGACGGTTTGTTTTCTTATTTTATCGCTGACCATCCGGTCCCGAGCCCAAACTCAATCGCCCGACCAAAAGCAACGCCCAACCGCCAAAATCGACCCTGAACATATATACGATCATCCTACGCTGGCTATCGGTTCACCCGCTCCCGATTTCAAGTTGAAAGGTGTCGATGGCCAAACCTATACGCTTGGCACCTTCAAAAACGCTAAAGTCCTCGTCGTCGTCTTTATGTGTAATCATTGTCCGACTTCCCAGGCGTATGAAAAGCGGGTAATCCAACTGACCGGTGACTACGCTGCAAAAGGCGTTCGGGTCGTCGCCATCAGCCCAAACGCCCCGCAAGCGCTGCGGATCGACGAACTCGGCTACAGCGATGTCGGCGATTCATTTGATGACATGAAGAAGCGCGCGCGCGATGCCGGGTATAATTTTCCCTATCTATACGACGGCGAGACCGAGGCGGCTTCCAAACAATATGGTCCTGTCGCCACGCCGCATGTCTTTATCTTCGACGAGGACCGCAAACTCCGCTACAATGGCCGAATCGACGATACAGAGAACCCGCTCAAGACACCTGCAAGCCAGGACGCACGCAACGCTATAGACGCGGTGCTGGATAACCGGGCTGTACCTGTTGCCGTTACAAAGACGTTTGGTTGCTCTATAAAATGGCTGGAAAAAAGAAATTGGAGCGAAAAAGCGGCCCTCAAGTGGGCTAAAGAACCCGTCGGCATCGACACGGTGGGGATTGCGGGTATCCGGGCATTGGTGAAGAATCAGGGTACCAAGCTCCTTCTCATCAACCTTTGGGCTACCTGGTGCGTCCCGTGCGTCGAAGAATTTCCCGAACTGGTCACGCTCAACCGGATGTATCGCGACCGTGGATTCGAGC
This sequence comes from uncultured Chitinophagaceae bacterium, assembly GCA_963846405.1. GTDB lineage: Bacteria > Bacteroidota > Bacteroidia > Chitinophagales > Chitinophagaceae > Puia. Next base: position 10,254 of record CAWJVU010000009.1, read on the forward strand.
TCGTCAGCATCAGTACCGACGACAACTCGGCAAAAAGCAAAGCACTGAAATTCCTCGAGAAACAACAATCCTCCTCCCCCAACTATATCTATACCGGCGACGACAAATACAAATTGATGGAAGCCATCGATCCGAAATGGCAGGGCGCTTTACCCTACAGTCTTCTGATCGAACCCGGCGGCAAGATCGTCTATGCGCACCAGGGTGCCATTGACGCGGAAGAACTCCGGAAGATTATCTTCGACGATCCGTATATGGGGCGAATTTATAAGTAGTGCTTATTCTGTGCGGAGGCTTTTGATGGGATTTGCCCTGGCCGCACGAATCGCCTGATAGCTGATCGTCGCAAACGCGATCAGGATCGCAAGGAACCCCGCGCCAACAAAGATCCACCACCCCAAACCCGCTTTATAGGCAAAATTCTCCAGCCACCGGTGCATGAAATACCACGCCATCGGCGTAGCTACGAGGAACGCAACCCCGACCAGTGCCAGGAACTCGACAGACAACAGCCTGACGATCCCTACGATGGAGGCCCCCAGCACCCTTCTCACGCCGACCTCCTTCCTACGCTGGACGGTACTATAAGCGGCCAGGCCGAGTAACCCCAGACAGGAGATAAAGATGGCCAGCACCGCAAAATTGATGAATAGCCTGCCGAACTTAACTTCGGTCCGATATTGCCTGTCAAACTGCTCATTCATGAAAAAGTAATCAAACTCCTTGTTCGGCGCCATCCCTTCCCAGGTTTTTCTGATCGCGGCCATCGTTGCCGGCAGATCCCGTGTCGAGACTTTTGCCGATAGATAGTTGCAATCATCCAGGTTGATACAAATGGTCAGTGGCTGGATCTCATTTTGCAAACCCTCAAAATTATAGTTTCGGATCACCCCGATGATCAACCCCTTTTTCCCCATTGCTCGAATCGACGTCCCAGTGCTTGCTCGGGTCTCGAGTACCCCAGGAACTCTACCGCCTTTTCGTTGACGATCATCGCCTCCATCGTATCCGTTACCATTTGCGGATCAAAGAAGCGCCCCGCCAACAATCTCATTTTGTATTGTTCCAGATAGCCAAAGTCTACGTAAGTCAGATCTACAATGGTCGGCTGCATCTCGCCGCGGCTATTTTCCAAAGAAGTGTTCGCCGTATAATACCCTTCACCAGGCACGCTGCCCGACAACGCGGTTGACTGTACATTCGGCAGTTTGGCCACCTCCCGCCGGAAAGCCAACTTGTGAACATCATTGTGCTCGTCGATCACCAGTTCCTGTTGTTTATCGAACCCCAAATCCCGACCGCGCATATAGTCAATCTGCAAATAGACCACCGCGGTACCAATGATCAGAAAAATCGAGATCGTGAATTGGAATACGACCAGGCCACGTCGCAGCAAAAGCCCACGTGAACCCGACGTGAACCGGCCCTTCAGCGACTCAATCGGCCGGAAACCCGACAGGACAAGCGCCGGATAGATCCCGGCGAGCAACCCGATTGCCAACGCAATACCCATTAGATACAGCAGTTCACCCGGCCGGCTAAATACACCGGTACTTACCGTTTTTCCCGCCAGCAGATTGAACGACGGTAGCAGCGCCTCACAAAGTGCACTGGCGAACACGAACGAGATCAGGCACAGCAGCACCAACTCACTGAGGAATTGCCGCGTCAGCTGGAACCGTACGGCTCCGATGACTTTACGGATGCCCACCTCTTTTGCCCGCTCAGCTGACCGCGCCGTCGTTAGGTTCACAAAATTGATACCCTGCGATCAACAATATAAATAAGCCGATCAGGGAGAATACATACACATTGGTTTTACTCCCGGAAACCCAACCGCCACGGGACGACCAGTAAGTGTCCTTCAGCTTTTCCAGGGATAACGATTCTTGCTGTTGCGACAACTTCAATGCGGTTCCCATGTGGCGGTCTATAAAGGATTTGAATTGTGACTCCAGCACCGCGGTGCTGGCTCCGGGCTTTAGCAGGAGAAAAGAAGTCGCATTTTGTCTACCCCAGAGGGAAGTCTATCCTGCCCTGGAGCCGCTTCATCGTCGCCATCGAGACGAAAAGATCCGCCTTGACTGTCGAATTTTCCGGTAGATCCCTCATAACTCCGGTGACTTTGGCATTGAACCCGCTATCGGAGAAAAATAGGGTCTGACCGATCGGATCAGCGGACCCAAAATATTTTTTTGCCGTCGACTCCGACAACACAACACTAAAAGGCTCCTTCAATGCCGTCGTCGGATCACCCTCCAGGAGCGGAAAGTTGAAAATGTTGAACAACCCGGAGTCAGCAAATATCGTCCTGCGCTCCTGGAAAAAGACATCGGCTCGCTTTAATAAGGTGGACCGCGCGCTCAATCGCACGACATCCTCGATCTGGGGATACTCCCTTTTCAAATTAATCGCCATTGGCATAGACGATGTCCAATTAGCCTGGATGCCGGATGCTGATTTGATATCGGTAGCCAGCCGATAGACCCGATCCCGCTTCGTGACGAAATCGTCATAGCTATACTCGAACCGCACATACTGGAAGATCAGGAAAAAGGCCGCCATGCCGACGGCAAGACCGATAATATTCAGAAGCGCAAAACCCTTATGCCGCAGCAGGCTGCGGAGAGCGATCTTGAAATAGCTTTTCAACATAGTGGGCGTATTAACTAATCCTTTCGGAGCACGCACAATGCCAACTTGCCAACTATTTAGCAATCAATGGCCGGCCTCGAACGAACGCCGCTCAATTGTCCGTTAACGTACACGGAGTGTTCAATTATGAATTCCCGTCAGCGGCGTCACCGAAAAGTCCGTCATCGCCCCGTCAACTGCGGCCCGCAACAGCACCCGCGTATAGGGTTTGGATGGGAATACCAGGGCGGTCATTACCGTCAGCCCGCCGTCCGCAAACAGCTCAAATGAAGACGCGTCCATGTATATCGTCAGCCCGATCGTTGGATCCCGCGAAATCCGCGGCGCGGTATAGACCCGGTCGAAGTCCGGACCCACGGAAACCCCCGCGTGCTGCCGGTCGATTAGATACTGTCCGGCGCCGTCAAAGCCGATAATGGTGCTGTCGCCGTGATCATTTGAAAACACGAGGTCAAAAGCAATCACCTTGTTCGTCTGTAGATGGATCTTTGCCAAATTCGGCAATGGCGCGATCAGGCCGGTTCGTTCCGACACATGCACCGCCCCGGCCAACTCCTCCTCCCGGCGTCCTTCGAGCTTGCCCAGCGACCAAACCGGCGTTGACGTCACATATAAGGAATCCCCGACCTTGGTGAGCTGGAGATCGCGTGGCAGCGTATTGGCGCTCCGCCACGGATCGGTTGGAACCCGTTGTCCATATAGCCAGTTGCTCATCCACCCCAGGAAGATCCGCCGCGCACCGGTATTTGACCAGGTCACCCCGGCATATTCATCCGGGCCATAGTCGAGCCAGCGGGTTCCGGGTGTCTTCTGCGTAAAATTCCTGCCGTCAAAATTGCCCAGGAAATACTGTGTCGCCGACCCGCCATTCGGTCCGCCGGGGTTGATATTGACGATCAGCACCCAGGTCGCGTGCCCCTGATTGTCGGTGATCGGAAAGAGGTCCGGACACTCCCAGACCCCGCCGTGCGCACCTGCGTTCCTTCCGAATTCGCCGACCTTTGACCAGCCCTTTAAATCACCCGAAGCATAGAATTCGACGTGATCCTTGACCGCCAGCGCCATGATCCACTTCTGGCTATTCACGTCCCAAAAGACTTTCGGGTCACGGAAGTCGGTAAGCCCCGGATTTCGAAGGACAGGGTTACCGGCGTATTTTACCCAGGTCTCACCACTATCAAGACTATATGCGATACTCTGGGTCTGAAAATCATTCCGGTTCTGGCTGGCGCCAACTCGGGTCGTGCTGCGTGTAAATCGCGACGAGGGGCGCCTCCGCACCCTGCCCCAAACCCGGACCGATTGTTTTTATCGACCACCGCGCTGCCTGAGAAGATATAGCCCAGTTTGTCGGGAAACAACGCGATCGGCTGTTCCTGCCAGAACACCATATCCTTGCTGACCGCATGCCCCCAGTGCATCGGACCCCAGACCATACTGTCCGGATAATATTGAAAGAACAGGTGAAAAGTTCCCCCGTAATAAACCATCCCGTTCGGGTCGTTCATCCAATGCGCCTTTGGCGAAAAGTGGAATTGGGGGCGCCATTTCTCATGATATTCCTTCTGCTGGGCAAACCCGGTGACTACCGCAAGCATTAGCCCGAACGTCAACCCGATATTTTTCATAACTAGACTATTCCGTCCGCAGGCTGCGCACCGGATTCTGCATCGCTGCCTTCATCGCCTGGCCGCCGACTGTGATGAACGCGATCGCCGCCGCCATCAACCCTGCAACGGCAAAAATCCACCAGCTGATCCCGATGCGGTATGCAAAACTGTCCAGCCAGCTGTGCATCGCGAGCCATGTCACCGGTACCGCGATGACAAACGCCACCCCAACCAGCAAAAGAAAATCCCGCGACAGGATCAGCAACAGATTCTCGGTCGAAGCCCCCAGCACCTTGCGGATGCCAATCTCCTTCGTACGTTGGAGGACGTTATAGGCCGACAGCCCGAGCAGGCCAAAGCATGCAATGGCGATCGCGGACAATGCAAACAACCCGAACACCACCCCGAACCGCTGGTTTTCGGCATATTGCTGCTCGAAATTCTCATCCAGAAAGAAATACTCGAACGGGTCACCCGGGTAAAACCGGTCCCAGACCTTTTTGATCGAAACAATGGTTGACGGCGGATCAGTCGCCTGCATTTTGATGGAATAAAAATGCCGCGTATTCCGGTTAAGAAATAATATAATCGGTTGGATTTCTTTTTGCAGACCTTCATTGTGGTAGTCGGTGATTACGCCCACCACTTGCATCGAATCCATATTGGCCTGCGCTCCGGACATCAGCTCGCCAATCGCCTGTTGTGGGGTAAGGCCCAGCGTTTTTGCCGCCGTTTCGTTCAGGATGATGGCCTTTTTGTCGGTACCGAAATCCCGCGAGAAATCCCGGCCTGCGATGAGGTGAAGCCCATAGCTCCGGACAAAATCGATATCGACACCTACATGGAAGATATTCGAGACCTGATTGCTCTGGCTGTTGCAGCCTGCGCCAATCGGTTGACCAAAGGATCTCGTTGCCCATCACTTCGGAGGATGCCGTCACGCTCCTGACCCCCGACAGCCGCAACAATTTTCCTTTGAATGCCTGGTAGACATCCTGATACGAAGAATCGGGAAGACTGCTGCCCGCCGCCCGTAGCACCAGGGTCTTATCGATGTTCACCCCCAGCGACTGACTACGCATATAATGTACTTGCCGGTATACCACCATCGTCCCGGCGATCAGAATGATTGAAGCGGCAAACTGGCCGACGATCAACCCGCGTCGCAGCCACCTGCCGCTGCCGGAGTTTGAAAAAAGACCTTTAAGAACGGCAACTGCCTGGTAACGGGAAAGCACAAGGGCCGGGTAAATGCCCGACAGCAGGATACCGGCGAGGAAAAGTGCAAAGAAGATCTCCCAGTAAATGCCTGGCATCGAGAACACGGACGACATCGGCCGGTCCGCCAGCCGCACGAAGAACGGGTTGACCGCCAGCGTCAGCCCCAGGGCCGCCAGCAAGGCCAGCGTATTCATGAGCAGACTTTCCATCATAAACTGACCGACCAGTTCACCCCGTAGGGCGCCCAGCACTTTACGGACCCCCACCTCTCTTCGCCCGCTCCAGGGAACGGGCGGTCGCGAGGTTGATATAGTTAATCCACGCGATTCCAATGATAAAGAAGGCGATGAGGAACAGAAAGGAAACGGACTCGTTGTCTCCGCCGGGCTCCGCTTCTTCGGTGTAGTGCGAGCGCAGGTGGATGTCTGCGACGGGCATCAACGAAAGGCTAAGACTGTCCCCGGTACTTTTTGCGCGTGGCAGGTCGTTGTAGTGCCGCCCCATAAAGGCTGGCAGCTTGGCAGAAAGCCCTGCCGCACTTACCCCCGGCCGCAACAGAACATAGGTGTAAAAGTCCGTCCAGTCATAGCTGTTCTCGACGTAATTATCGGGTTTGCCGTATGTCCCGTGCAGCACACTCATCGTCGGAAAGGACACCAGCACCGGCAGCTTGAGATGTGAATTGAGCGGACCATCCTGGTAGACGCCGGTTACCGCGAGTGCCATCGGTTTGGGTCGAATACCGGAGTGGATCGTCAGCACTCTCCCGACCGGATCCTGTCCGCCAAAGAACTTCCGGGCCTCGGTCGCCGAAAGCACCACCTTCCCGGGTCCTTTAAGGGCGGTCCGGGCGTCGCCGTACAGCATTTTTATCCCGAACATTGGCAATACGGCCGGGTCAGCGTAGTAAATCGTTGATTCTCTGATTTTGACATATCGGGTGTCATCGGCGAGGATGACGTTTCCCCGGTAAAGCCGGCATGCATTCTCCACTTCGGGAAACTCCCGCAACATCCCGGCGGCGACGCCCGGGCTGGCGGCCGCACAAGGCAGCACCATTCTACCACCTTGATAATCTTCATCTTGGACCCTATAAAGGCGGTCGGCATTCGGCTCGAACCGGTCATAGCTCCGTTCATACGCCACGTATTCGAAGATGACCAGACAGCAGGTAATGCCCAGGGCCAGACCAAGGACATTCAGCAGCGCATATCCTTTCCGCCTGGTCAGGTTTCTTAGGGCGACCTTTAAAAAGTTGCGGAACATCTCCAAATTTAACAAAAAAAAGCCACCGGATCAGGCCAACCTCACGGACGTTGCAATCTCACTTTTGTTCCGTTTATAGTCATTCATCACCAGCCTCACAGATGACATCTTCGTCGATTTCAAAAAAGCCGGCCATGATAAAAAGATCATCCAGCATGAATTCTTCGACCCTACTCATTAGGGTGTTGAACCGGTCGACTTTCTTTCCGAGATCTTTGGCCACCACCGTTTTGGGGATGTACTTGAAGATATCGTTGAAGAACATGATCTTGCCGGTTTCGACCATAGGCTTGATCAGATCATAACGATGATCCCGCTTATGTTTAATCATGCATCAAAGGAAAGATTTTATTTTTATTGAATATCCGGTTAGGGAAAGGTTGTTTCCAAAAAACTCCGCTTTAGTTAACATATACATCAACGTTAGAAAAGTTACTTTTTTGATCCGCTAATTTTTCTTTTTAGCGCCCCTATTTTCACCTTATGCGTGGGGGCTAAGATTTTTTTATCCTTCATTCGGAACATCCAAATCCCGGCTTCGGGCTTTCCCGCTCCCAGATAGCCCCCCTTGCGAAATCACTTACAAACTTACTAATTAATTTAGTATCCAGTTACTAATAAAATTAGTTTTTTGTTCCTTGTCAACCCTCCTTCATGTACCTCTGCAAGACATACTTCAGTTTCAAGTACGGCACGTATTCTACCAAAGAGCTTGTCAGCGGCGGCATTGAGGCTGGCGCTACCTCCCTTGCCTTGACAAATATCAACTCTACCTGCGACACCTGGGATTTCGTTCAATACTGCCGTGAAGCCGGAATCCGGCCGATCGTGGGCGCGGAGATCCGTAACGGTAACAAGCTGTTATATATATTATTAGCGGCGAATAATGACGGCTTTCAATGTATTAATGCCTTTCTATCCGAACACCGGCTCGCCGACAGGGACTTCCCCGATACCCCAGCCGGGCTCTACCAACGACCGCAGGATGGCTTCATTATCTACCCTTTTGGGTCCAGGTCCGGGGAGGCCCTTGGGGACAATGAACGAATTGGGGTGCTGCCCGGGGAGGCGGGCCGCCTCCTTCGTACGACTATCCGCCAGACGGCCGGGAAATGGATTATCCGTCATCCGGTTACTTTCCAGAACAAAATTTATTATAACCTTCACCGTCTCCTGCGGGCGGTCGATCGGAACACCCTGCTTTCCAAACTGACCCCGGAGGACATTGCCGGGGCGGATGAATATTTTGCTCCGCAGGCGGACATTTTCACCGCTTTTCGCGGATACCCGTCGGTCATCACCAACACCTGTCGCCTCATCGAAGCCTGTTCCATCGACATGACCTTTGGTGAGGATAAGAACAAAAAGCTTTACAGCGCCAGCCGCGAAGACGACCGGGTATTGCTCGAAAAACTTGCCCGGGAAGGGCTCCGCCTTCGCTACGGCAACAACAGGAACGCCCGTGAACGCCTCCAAAAAGAGCTGAACATCATCGACCAGATGGGGTTCACGGCCTACTATCTCATTACCTGGGACATGATCCGCTACGCCCAGAGCCGCGGGTTTTACCATGTCGGCCGCGGAAGCGGCGCCAACTCCATCGTCGCCTATTGTCTGCGCATTACGGATGTCGATCCCATCGAACTGGACCTGTATTTTGAACGCTTCCTGAACCCCCATCGGAGCAGCCCGCCGGACTTCGACATCGACTTCTCCCACCGTGACCGCGACGAGATCATCGACTACATAATGAAACGCTATGGCCGACATCATGCGGCCCTCCTCGGCATGTACCCCACCTTTCAGCACAACGCGATTGTCCGCGAACTGGGTAAGGTCTTCGGTCTGCCGAAAGCGGAGATCGATCAGCTGGCTGAGCGCGGCGTCCATAACGGCGACCGGATCGCGCGCGCCATTCTTCAATATGGTAAACTGCTGAAAGATTTTCCCGCGGGCCTCAGCATCCATCCCGGCGGCATCCTCATCTCCGACGAGCCGCTGTCGTCCTGGTGCGCCGTCCATCTGCCGCCCAAGGGGTTCCCCACCACCATGATGGATATGTTCGTGGCCGAGAATATCGGTCTTCACAAGCTCGACGTACTCAGTCAGCGGGGTCTGGGTCATATCCGCGAATGTATCCAGCTGGTTAAAGTCAACCGGCAGATCGATATCGACATCCACGACATCGGGAAATTCAAGCAGGACCCTTTGATCCGGCAGCAGCTCATGCAAGGTCACACCATTGGTTGCTTTTATATCGAATCGCCTGCCATGCGCCAGCTGATCCGAAAGCTGCATTGCGATAACTACGCTACGCTGGTCGCGGCCAGCTCGATCATCCGTCCCGGCGTCGGCCGCAGCGGAATGATGCATCAGTATATCTACCGGCACCATCATCCTGGCTCCTTCGAATATCCGCACCCCAAACTCAAAGAGCTCCTCGGCTCGACCTATGGCGTCATGATCTACCAGGAACAGGTCATCCAGGTTGCCCACGAGTGGGCCGGTCTCGATATGGCGGATGCCGATATGCTGCGCCGCGCGACCAGCGCCAAATACCGCGGCAGCGGCCATCTCCCCAGACTGAAGGAGAAATTCGTCGCCAACTGCGCCGCCCGGGACTATCCCGCCGATGTCACCGCCGAAGTATGGCGTCAGATCGAAAGCTTTGCCGACTTCAGCTTCTGCAAGGCCCATTCCGCGAGCTACGCCGTTGAAAGCTACCAAAGCCTGCACCTCAAGACTTACTTTCCCATCGAATTTGCGGTTGCCGTCATCAACAACTTCGGCGGCTTCTACAGCCGCGAGCTCTACTTCTACGAGTTGATGCGGGCCGGCGCCCGCGTCCATCGGCCTTGCGTCAACCAGAGCGACCATTACACCAACCTCCGGGGAAAGGATGCCTGGGTCGGCTTTATTCATGTGAAGGGCCTTGAGCTGGCCGCCATCGAAGGGCTGCTCGCCGACCGCGAGCGTCGCGGCCCCTACCGTTCCCTCGCCGACTTCATCCAGCGTACGGCCATCGGCTCCGAACAGCTGGAGCTGCTCATCCGGGCAGGCGCCCTCCGGTTTACCGGCGGGAGCAAAAAACGGCTGCTGTGGGAGGGCGACTTTCTGCAAAAGAAGATGCGGACCCACAGCGCTCGTTACGGAGCCGTCTGTGAACCCCTCTTTCGCGAAGCGCCCCTCACGCTGACCCTCCCGCTGCTGCCCGATCACCCGCTCGACAACAGCTTTGACGACATCGAGCTCCTCGGTTTCCCGGTGGACGATCCCTTTACGCTTGTCGATGACGATCCGTCCCGGTATGTACGCGGCTAAGGACATCGGCAAACACGTGGGCAATCCGGTTACCGTTCTGGGCTATCACGTCACCCATAAACCCGTCCGAACCGTAAAAGACGAGATGATGAGCTTCGGCACTTTTCTCGATTCCGCCAAAGACTGGATCGACACCGTCCACTTTCCGGCTATCCATGCCCGATACCCGCCCCGCGCCGGGTTTTACCGAATCACCGGAACGGTCCTGGAAGAATTTGGTGTCCACAGCATCGGAGTAACGCATATTGAACAAGTCGGCCTTCGAACAAAATCATGAGACAGATCGCCCATTTTGACCTCGACGCATTTTTTGTATCCGTGGAACGGCTAAAAAACCCGCAACTAAAAGGCAAGCCTATCCTTGTCGGCGGGTCCGGCGACCGCGGTGTTGTCGTCGCGTGCTACTATGAGGCCCGCCGCTTCGGCATCCACAGCGCCATGCCCATCGCTTTCGCCCGCCGGCTCTGCCCCGAAGCGATCGTCATCCGCGGCGACATGGAATCCTATGGGCGGCACTCGCAGCTCGTCACCGAGATCATGCAGGATACCGTACCCCTGTTCGAAAAAGCATCCATCGACGAATTCTATATCGATCTGTCTGGAATGGATAAGTTCCTTGGCTGCAGCCTCTTCGCCCGTGAATTGAAAAAGAAAGTGTTGAAAGAAAGCGGCCTCATCGTTTCCTACGGTCTGGCCGGTAACAAACTCATCAGCAAGGTCGCTACCAATGAGATCAAACCCAACGGCCAGCTGGAGGTAGCGATTGGTAAGGAGAAGGCGTTCCTCGCGCCGCTTTCCATCGGCAAACTCCCCGGCATCGGGAAAGAGACGGCTTACAAGCTGGTTCGTCGGGGCGTCGAGACGGTCCGGACCCTGAGCGAAATTCCCATTGAAATGTTGGAGACCATGCTGGGCGCCACCGGCATCGACCTCTGGCGCAAAGCCAACGGCCTCGACGATACTCCGGTGATCCCCTACCGCGAACAGAAGTCGATCAGTACCGAACGGACATTCGAAACGGACACGACCAACCTCCGCTCGCTTCACGCCGAGCTGGTCCGCATGACTGAATCCGTCGGCTTCGAGCTTCGCCGCCAGGACCGCCTGACGGCCTGTATAACGGTGAAGCTCCGCTACTCCAATTTCGACACCGTCTCCCGTCAGAAAACCATCGACTTTACAAACGCCGACCACCTCCTCCTGTCTGTCGCCCAGTCCCTCTTCGAGAAACTCTACGACCGGCGCCTCCTTATCCGTTTGCTCGGCGTTCGCCTAACCTGCCTTATTCCCGGCAACTACCAGATCAAACTCTATGAGGACACGCAGGAAACCATCCGCCTCTACCAGTCGATCGATTCGATCAAACGCCAATACGGCGAGAAAGCGATCTTTCGCGCCGTAGGGACAAAGGCCGGATACCCGGTGATTCGCGCAGCCCCGCTTCCCGCGGCGGGACAACCAAGGATAGTGAAAAGGTCATTGCGGGTCAAATGTCGGGACCCTGAAAGTCAAAGTGGGGAAGGATGATAGTTTAAATAACCAATTAACGCGTATTTTGAACATGGCGAAAGACCCTAGGTACAACCTTATTCGGCCAAAGTATAAAAGAAACGAGATCAGGCTGTTTTCCGACATATTCCTCACCCTGCCTAAATCCCTTGTGGCTAAAGACCTGGGCAAGGAAAAGCGTCGCTTCAATGAGCTGGTTGACAACCCCAATGAATTCACCTGGCTGGAGCTAAAAAAGTTTAGTAGCAACTGCGAAATGAACATCGTCGAATTTTGCACGCTGATCGAACGAGAGCATCCCAATGACAAACCAAAGGAATTTCGATACAAGGATGTCCGAATGATGTTTGAAGAACGGAAACTGAAACGCCTCGAAGATATCTTCGATTATGTCACCCGATCAACCGTCGCCGGGGACCTCCGGAAAAAGCGCGATACCCTCAATCGGCTGATGGAAAATGTCGATCGTTTTTTGTTCCGGGATATTCGCTCACTGGCCGAATTATGCGGTCTTACGCTGCACGAAATGCTAGGACTGATCAACTGATTATTCGCGTCCATTACCTTTCCTATTGGCGCAGCCGCCTCCACCGGCCCCATCGGGCCCCGCGTCCGGAGGCGGCTTTTTCGTAACTTACATGCCGGTAACCTACCGGCTCATGTACAATCCATTCCCCTTACTAACCCCGGGCCTCCTCCGGGACCAGGTCGCCAAAGGCAAACGATATTTTGTGCGCCAAAACTTTCCGCGCGGCTACACCCGCCCGCTCAAAGCTGCATTCCTTCTCCGCGCATATGAAGCCATCGACCAGGTCACCGCCGAACAACACCTCGCCGCCCTCGCCCATCGAAGCGTCAGCGAAGGCGGGGCGCCCGATCCCTACGCATTTTTATATGATGTTACCATCCAGGATCATCTCGTCCGTCTCAAGACGGCCGCCACCCAACCGTTTGGGTACAAGATCTTCTACGCCGCGAAAAAGGGCGTCGACTGGAAGCCTCCCGAGACTTATCGCGAAAAGATGCGGCACTATATCAACCGAAACCATCCCGCCTGGCGCGGCACACCAGGAAGACAACCGGTCGAGATTGGCCTCTATGAGGAATTTGGTGAACTTTTCCTTAAATTTAGCTGCGAAGCCGAACATGACACCATCCCATTTGATCTGATCGAAACCTATTGATATGTGCCTGGACATCTCGTTTTATTCCGCACTGCAACTGATCGACGAATATTTTCCTAATCTGACCCATGACGGAGAAATCACATTCGACCTGGACACAGCCGTTCATTTCATGGCATTGGGCCATAGCCGTTACCCCGTCATTGTCCTGGAGAACGGCCATTACTATCATCGGAAATACTTTGAATGGGGTATTATCGCGGAATACATGGATACTCCGGAAAAAATCAAGGCCATGCGCAAGTCGATGGTCAATGCCCGCAGCGAAAAGATCCTGGAAGACCGGCGATCCTTCTGGAACCGGATCCGAAAAAAACGGTGTCTCATCCCGGTGACCGGGATCTATGAGCACCGCGAGATCAACGGCTGGAAGAATAAGGTCCCCTACCACGTCCGCCTGAAAGACCGGCCGATGTTTTGCATCCCCGGCCTGTATCATTACAACAGCCTGATGCCTTCCGACCCCGAGACCGGCGAAGTACGCGGCACGTTTACCCTGATCACCCGCGCCGCCAACCCGGTCATGCGGCAGATCCACAACAGCGGTGACAACGCCCATCGCATGCCGCTGTTCCTGACAAAAGACCTCGAAATGGAATGGTTGAAACCGGACCTGACCGACGACCAACTGGCGAGTCTTCTTGCTTTTGAAATGCCGCCGGACCAGATCGTCTTCGACCCGGTGTTCAGCATCCGCAGCCGGACACCCCGGCCCGACGGACTGCCCAAAAATTCTCCTTACCCCTACGCCGATCTGCCCCCCATTCTATGTTAGCACAAATACACACCAAAATAGCAATTATGAAAAAAGCCCTGGTTCTTGTCGCACTCCTCACCGGAGCATTGTTATCCGTACATGCCCAATCTCAGTTGCCTTCCTTAAAGAACACAAACTGGAAACTATTCGTCCCCGACCTCAATGATTCTATAACACTTCACATCAAGACCGACTCCTCGTATGTGACCACCACCGCCGGTGACCCCGTCGTCCGGTCTGTCTGTAAGGTCTCGGCCGACACCCTCTGTTTTACCGACTACGATGGTCAATATGCATGCCCGAACCAAACGGGGAAATATAAGATCAGCCTCTCCGACGATGCCAACAGTATGATTCTCACGTTGATCGAGGACCCCTGCGACGGCCGCGCCAATGCGATCAACAAACTAAAATGGATCAGGGCCGCCGCGTCGCCCGCTGCCGCTCAAATGAAGTAGCCGCACCGTCTAGTGCGCAGAACTGGCCGGCTCACGCGCGGCCTGGTATTTATCTAATTTGGCCTGCTCCTTTCCGAGCTGCCTGGTGAGTTTTTTGATGTCCTTATTCAGGTCATCGAGCTTAACAGCCGCCACGCGCGCCTTTTGCGAGTTGCTCTTCGCCTGCTTGGCCGCGGAATGCGCTCTGCTGGCCAGCTTTTTATCCTGCGGATTGTCTGCAAGCTTGTCCGCCGCCCGCTTGTTGTCATCCGCCGACTCCTGCGCCTGATTCGCAGCATCCTTCTTGTCCTTCTCGAACGGGGAGACCATTCCCCTGAACTTGACCAGCTTTGTGCTGTCCTCGCTGACCTGAGCCAGCAGCTTCACAAGCCGTTTGTCGGGACTAATCCGCATACTGTCGCTCCTTACACTGTCCACCTGGGCGGCCGCCCTCACACCCAAAAACAGCAATCCTGTCAGAAAAATTGGCCGTAAAAAACAGATTTCTTTTCTCATATCACAGTGATTTGGTTTCATAACACTATACAAAACTCAAGCCCGCCCCGCCATGGCATGGTTTCTACAACGTCGCATACCTATCCCGCGACGGCAAATACCCTTTATCCTGCAGGATATGCCCCAACCGGTCATAAAAGGCGGGATCTTCCGGCGTCACCGTATTTAACCCGTCCACATACCGGTTATACAGGCTGAACAACGCCGTGATCAGGACGGTGTCATGGATTTCCCGATCGGTCGCCCCTTCCTTGCGCGCCTCTGTTACCATGACCGGTGCTATTTTATTTGCCGTTAAGTTCCGATATTTAATCGATAAAACATGACTACAATGACCAGCTCCCGCCGCGAATTCGTCCGCAACGTCTCCCTCGCCTCCGCCGGCCTCGCCATCCATCCTTCCATTCTAACAACGCGCGCGAAATCCACAGAGTCCGTCGATCGCGTCCGCCTCGCCATCATCGGCACCGGCTTCCGTGGCGAAAGCCACCTCTCCCTCGCCCTCCGGCGCCCGGACGTCGATATTGTCGCGGTCTGCGACGTAGATGAGGTCATGCTCCAACGCACCAACGACATCATAAAGAAATCCGGCAAACCTATGCCAAAGGTCTATACCGGCAACCCCCACGCTTACCGCGACCTCCTGGCCGCCGGCGGATATCGACGCCGTCATCATAGCCACCCCCTGGGAATGGCATACCCCCATGATCCTTGATTCGCTCGAATGCCGGCCTCAAATACGTCGCCACCGAAGTCATCCTCGGCATCACCCTGCAGGACCATTGGGATGTGGTCAACGCAGCCGAACAACACAAGGCCAACGTCATGATGCTGGAGAACGTCTGTTACCGCCGTGATGTCATGGCGGCGCTCAACATGGTCCGCCAGGGGCTCTTTGGCGAGATCCTCCATCTCCAGGGCGGCTATCAGCATGACCTCCGGGGCGTCAAGTTCAACGATGGCAAGCCACCACTACGACCATGGCGTCGAATTCGGCGAAAAAGCTTTCTCCGAAGCCCGCTGGCGCACCGAACCATTCCGTTCATCGTAACGGCGACCTGTATCCGACCCATGGCGTCGGCCCCCTCGCCATGATGGCCGATATCAACCGCGGCAATCGCTTCCTCTCGCTCTCCTCTTTCGCCACCAAGACGCGTGGCCTTCATAATTATATCGTAAAAAACGGCGGCGAGAACCACCCCAATGCCGCCGTCCGGTTCCGGCTTGGCGACATCGTCACCACCCAGATCCACTGCGCCAACGGCGAAACCATCTTCCTCCAGCACGATACCAACAACCCCCGCCCCTACTCCCTCGGCTTCCGCGTCCAGGGCACGGGCGGACTGTGGATGGATGTCGCCAAAAGCGTCTACATCGAAGGACAGAGCAAGGCAAACGACGAATGGGATCCCAGCGACACCTGGTTCACCAAATACGACCACCCGCTCTGGCAGCGCTACAGCAAGGACGCCGAAGGCGCCGGCCACGGCGGCATGGACTTCTTCGTGCTCAACGCCTTCGTCGAATCCATCAAACGAGGCGTCCCCACCCCCAGGACGTCTATGATGCCGCCACATGGAGCGCCATCTCCCCCCTCAGCGAAGCGTCCATCGAAGCCGGATTCCAACCCATCCCCTTCCCCGACTTCACCCATGGCAACTGGATGTACCGGAAGAACGACTTCGCACTAACGAACGAATACTAAAAAAAGCCCCACTGGAAAGTGGGGCTTACCATTCAAAACTACCGGCTTATAAAGATTGTCCCGCATCGCCCATGCCTTGCGAATTCATATCCTTTCTCTTGAACAAATTCAAGTCCATCTTACCAAAACGGTAAGCGAATACCACCCTGAACAAGCTGCGGGTCCTTCAACCGGTTATATTCCTGCTGAAAATAGGCGCTTTGACTAAACTGATCCGACCACCGCGTCCGGAAGATATCCGTCATCGTCACCGTCACCGAAGCCGCATTGTTCTTCAGGAATGTCTTCTTCACCGCCAGATCGATGCCATAGAAGGCCTTGATATAGCCCTGTGACGAAGACTGCGTCTGCGAATTGGGCGGCCCGAACATATTCTGGTTCTGATTGATCGGCAGCTGCGTCTTCGATTGATACGTCGCCGTCAGCTGGATCGTGAAGCCCGCCGGCAGCTTGAAATTGCTGTTGAACTTCCCAAAGGAGCTCCACATCGCCGGCCTGCGAAGGCTGATTCAGATTGCTCGTATTGATATGACCGTTATACACGTTGATGTTCAGCGAAGCATCCCACCAGTGCGCGATATTATAGGTCGCCGTCGCTTCCGCGCCTACATTATACGAATTGGTCGCATTTTCATACGTATTGATCAGCACCGGCTGCCCGACCGGGTTCAATCCACTGTCCTGGTACGGCGTGATCAGGTTCGACGTATACTTATAGTAGACCGAGAACAACAACGTGTTGCTGTGCGCCAGCGTCTTCATATAGGTCAATTCGAACGATTCCGTGAATTGCGGCAACAAAGCCGGGATTACCCCGCGTGATATTCAGCGTATCCGAATAGTTGGTATAGGGGATCAGCTGGAAGAAGCCGGGCCGCTGAGATCTTCCGCGTTGCACTCAGCTGCAGCTCCTGGTCGTGCGCGAACTTCTGGCTGAAGAAGATCGACGGGAACAGGCTCAGCGGATAGGAGTTCTTAAAGGTTGAATCGAGGTTGATCAGCGTACCGGTATAATTGGAGCTTTCTGCCCGCAACCCCAGCGCATAGCTGAATTTCCCGAACCCGCTCGTATAATTGGCATAGGCCGCATAAACGGCGCTTGTGCTTTTATAATCGCTCACCCCAAGCGTATCGAGGATATAATGCCCGTTGCCATCATTGTTATAGGTATTCGCGTCATTGTCCAGGTGCTGGATAGCCGCCCGCAACCCCGCTTCCAGTTTCGACTGCTTACCCAGCGGATCGGTATAGTCCGTCTGGATGGTATAGAAGAGCGGCGTCGCCGAGCTAAGCGTCTGCTGCTCCGTGGAAAAGGCAACAGGCGACCCGGGTGCGCCGGTGAAATAATTCGTCGTATACGTCGCCGTGCTGGTTGAATTCACGTTGAACAGCGATCCATCTGCCGTCCATCACTCTCCTTCTTTCGCAAACAAATGCTTCATCCCCAGCTGAGCGCCATTCACATCGAAGGCCCGGACAGATGGGGAGGTACGCGTGGAAAAGGTGTCCGGCTTGTCCGGAGCGGTCAGGCTGTCCGTCTCGATCTGCGAGAAATCCGTCGGGTTGAAGGAACCATGAACCTTGATATACGCCACCGAAAGGGTCGTCTTATTGCTGACGAACCAGTCCAGGCCGATCTGGCCAAAAAGGAAATGACCCTTGTTTCGCTGCAGGTCCTGTTGCAACAGCCGCGTCGTATCCTGAAAAAGGATACGTATACCGATCCGTGTTACCGATCGTCTTCCCATTCATGCCATTGTACAATCCGTTGGCCGTAACGTTGATCTTGCCCTGCCGGATATTGAAGCCCGCCAGCGCATTCGGCCGCCCCGTGCGAATCGATACCCGCCGAGAGGTTGCCGTTATAGCCCTGCTTCCGGTTCTTCTTCAAAATGATGTTAAGGATACCCGGCGCCTCCGCCCGATGCATCGTATTTGGCGGAAGGATTGGTGATGACTTCCACACTCTCGATGGCATCCGCCGGGATCTCATCCAGCGTAAGCGTCGTCGGCCGTCCATCGACAAAGATCGTGGGCGACTGGCCCCGCAACGTGACATTTCCGTCGATATCCACATTCACGGAAGGCACATTACGCATCACATCGAGACCCGTCCCGCCCGCGCTGACAATATTTTTTTCTACGTTGAACACCTTTTTATCCAGCTCCAGCTTCATCGTCGGCGGAGCTGCGACGACGGTCGCGGCGCTGAGGGTCTTTACATCCTCTGCCAGTTTGATCACCCCCAGATCTTTATCAAAAGAAGGCATCGCGCCCATCGGGTTTCCGGAACTTTGTCCACCGGGTGCAGGAGCGCACCTCCCGCCGGGAGCACCCGACATCGTGATCGTTACCGGAAGTCCTGGGTCTTATAACCAGTACCGGAAAGCCGGATCACCAGCGGCGCAAAAACCGGAAGGTCCTCGAAATTGAATTCGCCGCTTGTTTTGGTTTCCATACCTTTTTAGAGCACCAGCTTTTTCTTTTTCGTAGTGGGATCGACGGTTGATTTTAGCACCAGCGCCGAAATATCCGTCAACGGCTGTCCCGTCGAATCGGTCACTTTACCGTATGCGCGGCCGATAGAAGGCGGAGGGCCCTGGCGTTGGCCGCCGGCGCCGCCCTTAGGCGGTTGACCTCCAGCAGGCGGTTGTGCTTGAACAGCGAAATTCATCAGGAGAAGGCAGGTCAGCGAAGTCAAAATGTGTCTCACAATGTTAAATTTAGATACACAAAGCTACCCGTATCCATTCAGTCCGTAACCAGATGAATGCTGCAAACGGAGCAAAAAACACGGTAAACGGCGCAAAACTCTCGGCAAAACCGCATAATTTCGTCCCATGACGAGGGGCGCATCGAACAGCTATCGGTATGTTTACCTTGTTGCGCTCTTTTCTGCTGTATATCTGGCCTTTCTCGCTTCTTCCGCTCAGCCCGGCGTCTTTTTTTCCAGCGATGGCGGCGTCAAGTATCTCGTGGTGAAACAGCTGACCGAAGGTCACGGATTTAAATATATATATCTTCCTCAACCCCAATGGGTCCAACAGATCTGGGCGAATGGCTTTTTCCCTTTCAGGCCTCCTTTTCTTTATCCTTCTTCCGACGGCTATCTTTTTGTATTTCCACCGGCATTTCAGATCATCAGCTCTATTTTCTACGCTCACTTCGGCGATCCGGGATTATTGGTGATCCCGATCTTGTCCACTTTGTTGTTCTGGCTGGCTTTATCCTTCTATGTCGGCGCTGCGACATTTCCCGTCCCGCATCGCCATCGGACTGCTTGTCCTCGTGTTCTGTAGCCCCCTTACCATCTATGGGGCGACGTATTGGGAACACATGACCGCCATCCTGCTTCTATTCTTCGGCCTGATGTTTTTGGTTAAACCACCAGCCGGCCCGATCGCGGCGATTGGGATGGGATTGCTGAGCGGCCTGGCGGCCTGGTTCCGTCCCGAAGCCATGATGATGAATGTTCTCTATGGACTGGCGTTGGTGGCTCTGTTTATCAAAGCACGAAACCGCAATACGATCTTCTTTCTCATCGGTACGGCCGTCGGTATCGGCAGCTTTCTGCTCTTCAACAAGATCGAATTCGACTCCTTCTTTGGCATTCATAGCCGCCAGGTTCTCAAAGACAGCGTCGAAGGCGGCGTCGAAGTCAATTCATTTCGCAACCTCATTGCAAATAACTTGATCAATACGCGTCATTTTCTATTCATTTTACTTCTTCTCCCGGTCATCTATGTCTGGGTCCGCTTTCGGAAACGCCTCAATGTTCGTATCCTGGCGATCATCGCCATCGTTCTCGCCTATTGTATTTTTACCCCCTTTATGGTCCCGAACGACGGCGGCCGCCAATGGGGCGCGCGCTATTTCCTTCCGCTTATCCCGGTGATGGTCGTCGCATTATTGATGGTGGATAAGGAATGGAGACCGAAATACCCGTTCTGGGCAACCGCAATCGATCTTATTGATGGCGGCGTACACTTTCCAACACAACACCTATAAAGGAGGTATAAAGACCCTGGTATGGGAAAATCAGCATCGCATCTCACCTGACTTGCATTATCTCAACCAAACACCGGGCAAAGTTGTTATCGTTTCATTGCCGTATATCGCCATGGAGCTGGGATATACGTTTGACGACAAATATTTTTTTCTCGCACCGGATGACAGCAGCCTGAATCGACTTCTTCCTCAACTGAAGCAACAGGGTATTCGCCAGTACACGTATATATATGACGTTCGGGTCCCCAACATCAAACCGAAGGAGTTGACGGATACGATCCCCGATTGGCCGCGCGATTGGGGTGATTTCGAATTCCGGGAATACTCACTTTCCACCACGACCCAGCCACAGTAGTCCATCCTCAAATAAATTATTCTGTACCGGAGAGCTCAGGATCCGATCCCCGTGTCCCATATTCATATAAAGCATCCGATATTTCGTATTCGTCCAAACCACCGGCACGTCCCCACTCCGCAGGATATCCTTTTTCCCAAGCGGATAATTCGCGGTATCCAGTGACAGCAGGACCCGCACGGCCGGGTTCGCCCGCGGATTCGGCTTCCACCCATACCATTCATTGATCGGCGCAACATAACTACCGGGGAGCCGTACGGTCGCCGGGTGCGCCCGATCCTCAACGATCAGCTTCGCGGGGAGCGGCGGCCAGCTATTGTTAAGGAATACCCCTCCACCCAGGACAGTTGCACAAACCAGGGCCAGCGTGTATCCTTATCGTTGTAGGCCGAGACATGACAGCCCAGCCAGGCACCGCCGCCGTCCATATACTGTTCGAAAGCGGACCGCTCTTCGGGTGTATGCGGAAAGTCATTCAACCACACGATTACCTGGTATTCTCCCAGGTGTCTGCTCATCCCCGCCCAGTCCGAGGTCGTATCGAACTGGAAATGTTGCCGGTTGGCCAGCCCGGAATAAAACCGGATCGCGTCGTTCGCAAAAGCAACATGATCGCCTTCGACTGTCGTACTATAGAATGCCAGAGCCTTGAAGGCCGGCGGCGGCGGCGTAGCCGCCGCCCAGAAGATTGCATTCGTCAGCATCTTCCTATAGACCCAATCATCAAATAATACCGGCGAATGTCCCATGAAGATGTAGACGTTGCGGGCCTTTATCCGCTCATTCGTCCATATAACAGGATGATCGCCCATTTTGATCGACGTGTCGGGCAGGTAGGAAGATTCATCGACATGCGCGAGGACATGAACATACGGGCGGGGGCTTTTGTCATAGGTATACCATTCTTCTTTCTGCACGACGAACGAATCCGGAATGCCCTTCATCACCGGATGCGAACCATCCTCCGCATGCACGGTTCCCCGGGCAAACCGCGCGATATAATCCTTCCAACGGATATCTCCCATGAATTCATGGAACCACGGCCATATCGGATAATTGTCGAATTCCCCCAGAAGCGACGCGTGATGCATCCCCACCCAGCCGCCTCTTCCCTCCTCCATGTAACGCTGAAAGGCGGCCATCGCGGCAGGCTTCCAGCCATAGGGTACATAGTCCAGCTGGAGGATCAGCTGATATTTCGCCAGGAGGTCATCGGAAATGCTATCGGTATGGGTCAGGTAGTCGATCGCGATATTGCTGTCTGCCGCCAGCTTTGCGAGCCAGATCCGCGCGCGCGCCGAATATTCCACATGATGCCCACCGTTCTCATAAAGGGCCAGCACCCTAAACCGCGGTGAGACCTTGGCCCCCAAATCCCGCCGAAGTTTTTCCATGATCCCCCGGCTCACACTGTCAATAGCCCTGAATAACGGTCGGTCTGCCGTCGACCAGGGATGGCCCGCCCGGTAGTCTCCCCAGCGATATTCGATCTTGGAATATTCATTACTGACACCCGGACCCACTGGCTTTTCGTAGTAATGTTGCGCATGAAAGACGTATCGTCCGGCCATTACGGTCACGGTCCAATCAAATCGCATCCAGAAATAGGGGATCGGTTTTCCGGTCATAACCTTGAATTCCGTTGAACCGCCGATCGTATCCCGCTCAAACCGCTCCGCCTTCCCGATCATCCGCTCATCCGACAATCTCCCAATCGCCATCCGTACCCGTTCGAACCCCTCCCCAACCGTCGGCGAGCCCGGCAAGTCAAAGGACTCCGAGTAGTCTACCATTCCGCCTTTCATGGTGATCGGTGGGAGGGGATCGCCGCTTGCCGCCCAGAGAATTGCATCCCGCAGCAGTATCGCATAGGCTGAATCCGCCAACAGCGCCGGGTCATGGCCGGGACCGATATAGACCATCCGGCGATATCGTTCATTGGTCCAAATGATCGGATGATCGCCCATCGGCCTGTTCGGATGATAGGTAGATTCATCGACCGAAGCCAGTACATGGACGCGTCCCCGCGGATTTGGAGTCCACTCATACCACTCATCCGGCCAGTTTACGCGGTTTGGCATATGCGCCATCAACGGATGATAGGGGTCGTCTACATGCAAGGTCGCCGTTTGGAAAGCCGGATGCGGGCTGTACAGAACGCCACCCATGAATTCTTCAAACCACTCCCAGTACTCTGTACCCGGCGCCAGGAACTCCCGGCCCGTTAAACCCGCCGCATGGATGCCCACCCAACCCTTTCCTTGCTCCACGAACTGCTGCAGTGCCGCCTGCTGCGCGCGAGACATATCGAACGGCGCCAGGTGCAGCATCACGAATACCTTATAACGCTGAAGATTGGCCGGGTTGATGAGACTGGTGTCATCGGTAAAGTCGAGCGCAAAATGATTTTCATCGGCCATCCGTTCAAAGAAAGGCTTTGCCGCGGCGATCATCTTGAGATGGTCCTTCGCCCGGGACGCCACCACCAGCACCCGAAAGGCCTGGGCATTGACAAAACCGGCCATCAATGACCCCAGTAGGAACAATAGGAATCTTCTATGCATAAGTGAAAAGCTCAATTCTGGTGGCAAGCCCCGGAGAGAGTGAAATCGCCATTTTTGGATAAAACTAAGTAAAAACCATCCCAGGGTTTTCAATTTTCAAACCACCACGCTGGAAATTCATAACATTTAATTTATCTGTAATTTATAAATGATTTAAAATAAAAATTTTAACTATTTAATTCGCCCCGGGGCACGATTTTCCCCTCACAGGCGTTTATAATAGGATATAACCGGCTTACCGTACACTGCCGGCAACCCAGTACCCTAAAGCGAAGACTCTATGAAACACATAGACTACCTCTACTTTAATATCTATAGCTATTGCTATCGATTAAGTCAGTATAGGCAAAGTTTCAACACCCGGATCCAGGCGATGTACCTGTTTTCTCTCGGCTCCGGCGGATGGATTCTCTTACTTGAATCGCTCTATCTCCATTTGGTCAAACATAACCGTTTCAATTCCCGGCCCCAGTCGATGCTCTTCGCCCTGGTCATCTATGGCCTGACGGCGATGCTCTTTCACTATGTCTTTATTGTAAAGGACCGGGACCAGAAGATCCTCGACAAATTCGAACAACGATTCAGTGAGAACCCGCCACGGAGCTGGCACCTGATCGCTTCCATCGGCGTCCTCGTGCTGCCCTATCTGGTATTGATGGGTT
The DNA here is from genome assembly GCA_963846405.1 of uncultured Chitinophagaceae bacterium. Taxonomy (GTDB): domain Bacteria; phylum Bacteroidota; class Bacteroidia; order Chitinophagales; family Chitinophagaceae; genus Puia. Next base: position 34,024 of record CAWJVU010000009.1, read on the forward strand.
TAGCCGCCTTTCTGCCGAGGCACGTGGTTTAACGGACACTGCGAACTGTCGCCGTCACTGTGCGTTCGTCCGAATCCTGATCTGTGGGCCGCCTCTGGCCTTCAGCCCCGATTTATTCAGACTATACGTAAAGCTCAGCAGGAAATACCGTTGAAGCACGTTGTAGCGCTCATCCTGCACGCTGCCCTGCAGGATGTTTCGCGTGATCCCTGTATTCTGATCCAACACATCCATCAGGCTGACCTTGATCTCTCCCCGATCATGTTTGAGCAGCGACTTCGCCATGGAGAGATTCCACAATGGGGTGGCCGTATTATAACCCGGTGGCCGGCCGGTATTGAAAATATAATTGAACTCGTTGTGGATGGACACCCCGGCCGGGAGATAGTTCGTGATGTTGACCCCATAGTTTTGGCGCACATAGTTTGTATTCAGGTCCGGCTCGAGCGAATACCTGCCCGAGTTCAAAGAGACTGCCGCTGTCAGTTCCAGGTCCAGTTTGTCATTTGCATTGTATACATACGCGACGTTGGGGCGGAAAGTCATACTGCTGATATTGTTGCGTGCGCTGTTAATATATGCCGCATTTCTGCTGTAGACAAACGACACCCCCACTTCGAGATCGCCGTGCCTTTCCGGATAGGAAACCCATAGTCGATATTGCCGAGGAGGTTGCCGACACCGTTTGTATTGACCGGAATGGTCGTCCGGGTGCCAAACGTCGTGACCGAATCGCTTTGGACAATTGCACCGGCCGCGTCGGAGGCGCTAAGCATCAGCAACAGATGCCGGCGCTGTGCAAATTGCGCGACGATATAGCTAACCGTCAAATTTTGATTGTAGGTTCTTTTCAATCGCGGGTTGCCCGTTGAAATATCCAGCGGATTGCTCAGGTCCGGAACCGGCTGCAGTTGAACGACGGAAGGCTGCGTCGTGTAAGTCGAATAGTCGAGCCTTAAATATTTTGTTTGCGAGAAACTATATTGAAAAAGGGCATTTGGTAATACATCTGTAGTATGTTGCTTTACCCCGGTTCCGTCCGTCAAGTTCATTGCATTCAATGTCGCCGCCTGCACCGTCGCCCCCGCCGTCAGGTTGATTTTCTTCATATTACTCCGGAAGCTCAACCCGCCGCCGCCATACCGGTAATCGCTGCTAAAATGATTGCTCAGCCCGGAATCTGCCAAATCATATTTCCCCGATCCCGCATCGAAATCCGTTGTCGACTTATCCGTGCTACCCGTATTGATGTTGTAAAAACTGCTCAACGCCACCAGCGATCGCGTTCCCAGCGGCTCCGTATAGGTCAGGTTGCCGCCGGCGCTGCGGGTAGCTGCGTCCCGGGAATATTGTTGATTGATGAGGGAGAATGTATTGTCGGAAATTTGGCTTCCCTGGTCCGTGCTGTGGTTATAATTTATATTCACATCCAGGGACAGGGTCCGTCCTTTCTTCGCGAGCCGTTTTTTCAGCAGCAGATCGGTGACAACGTTGACCGCGCCCGGGTTTGTGGCGATTTGATTGCCCCCGGCATTTAACAGGGAATCCCCGATGACGAAACCCCCGGCTACGGCGCCCCCGGTGACGTTGCTATAACCTTCTGCCTGGGATTTGTTCGTATGCTGCCAGGTTAGGGTAGGGGAAAACCGCAGCGAGAACGTCGGGTCGAAAGTCTGATCGAGGATCATCCCTGCCCGCTGCTGGGTAATATGGGTCACGGTATGTGTGGTATCGAATGTAATATAGGAGCTGTCTCCCACGTTGTCAAGGAGGGACTGCCGGTCCGCAACAAGCCGGATATCGCTGGCGGTATAGTTCGCATTCAGTGAAGTGCGCCCCTTATTCCAGGTATTATTGTAGTTTACGCCACCGGCGAGCGTCTGCGCGATACCCTGCTGGCTCTGGCCCAGACCCGTTACCGGCAGCCCATTGTTGTCGCCGGCATTGCTTGTCTGAATGCTGATCCCGCCGCCGCCATTCCGCATCCCACGCGAAAGCTCACCGGTAAAATTCAGGACATCCATCAATGTGAAACCCTGCCGGTTCGTGTTGTTCCCCATTCCCAGCAGCGAGAACTGTTCGTCCCCGCGGAAACGATTGATATTGACCTGGCCGTCATATCGTCCCATCATTATTTGCCGGGCTTCCATCCACACCCGCGCCGGCCCCCAACTTTCCGAACGTGGCAAAATTTCGATCTTTTTTCAGCTGAATATTGATCGTCTTCTCACTATTCCCGTCATCCACCCCGGTAAAGCCGCCTGATCGCTCTTCCGGTCAAAGACCTGCAGCTTATCTACCGCATCGGCATTCAGATTCTTCGTCGCCATTTTGATATCCCCGGTAAAGAATTCCTTTCCGTTGACCAATATCCGCCGGACCGTTTGACCATTGACCTTCACCGTACCATCACTCTCCACCGTCACCCCCGGGATCTTCCGCAGCATATCCTCCACGACCGCATTCGGCTGGGTTTTGAAATTTTCCGCATTGAATTCGATCGTATCGTCGTTGATCTCCACTGGTGGCCGCCTTCGCATTGACCTGCGCCGCTTGCAGCAATCCATATGGCACCAGGACGATCTCCCCCAACTCATTCCATCCCAGCCGCCGGCGCCCTTCCAAACCGGTTGATAACCCGTATAGGATACCGAAAGCAAGAAATGGACCCGCTGCCAACTGCCGCAAGCCGGAACGGCCCTGCCGAATCTGCGATCCCGAAGGTCAGTAACGCCGAATCCGCGGCTTTCACAGCGAGATCGTCGCTGAAGCCAACCCTTTCCGGGACACAGAATCCACTACCTTTCCTTTGAGAATAAGCCGCTGACCGGTTGCGGCGGTCAGCCATCATCAACAGCGCCCCAAGCAGTAGAATTTTTGGCATATCATCTGTTTCGCCAAAAATACCTGCCCGTCGGCGACGCCCGGGTTAATCAACGCATCTCTAAGGTTAATAGAGGTTAAAATCAATCTCACCCGCGGATCGGGCGATGTCATGGCAGCACAAAACGATACCCAATCCCTTTGATCGTCAAGATCTCCACCCGCTCATCGCCACGCAGATATCCACGCAGTTTCGTGACATATACATCCAGGTTCCGGCTGTTCAGAAAGGAATCATTCCCCCAGATCGCCTGCAAAATATCTTCCCGCTGGATGATCTGCTCCCGGCCGATCCAAAGCTGCCGCAGCAGCTCGTTTTCCCGATAGGATAATTTTCTTTCCTCTCCATCCCCCGCCAATACTTGCCGATAGGGATGGAAAACATAGTTGCCGATCGAAATCGCTCTCCACCGACAATTTACCTGCCGACGGTCTCTCCGGGCCCGGCTGCGGAAACCCGCCGCACCCTCAACGTATTTTCAATCCTCACGATGAGCTCCTCCATGCTAAAAGGTTTTCGGATATAATCGTTCGCACCCATCCTGAATCCCCGCACAAGATCCTCCGTTTGCGTCTTCGCCGTCAGAAAAATGATCGGGATATCGTTATCCACAGCCGAATATCTTCTGCCACCTCGAAACCATTCCGGTCCGGCATCATGATATCCAGCACGCAGATATCCGGCTTTTCCGCCTGATAAGCCGGCAGCACCGCCGCGCCATTGGTCACCATAATGACTTCGAACCCCCGGCTGTCCAGCGTCTCTTTGACGATCTTCCCCAGAAAGATCTCATCTTCCGCATACAGAACCTTAATTCTGCTCATATCCCGGCAGTTTGATGGTGAAAGTACTGCCTCTGCCTTCCTTGCTTACCACGCCGATACTTCCGCGATGAATGTGAATGACCTCCTGAACATAATTCAACCCCAAACCATATCCTTTGATATTGTGATGATCGTCGGATGGCACCCGGAAAAATTTATCAAAAATCCGGCCCTGATACATCGCCGGGATCCCGATCCCGTTATCGGTTACGGATAGCATGCACCATCCCGTCCTCCCGCCAGAGACTTATCCGCGATGACCGGAGCTATCCTTACCATATTTTAATGCATTGTCCAACAAATTCGAGATCACGCTGCTCCAATGCGATCCGGTCACCCCGGATGTTGAATACGCCATCCGCGCCGTAAGCTGGAGCACCGCCCCCGCCTTTTCAAACGAAAGCCGCATCTCCGCGATCACCTCTGCAGCGAGCTCCCGCAGATCGAAGACCGTCAAATGAAATTCGATCATCCTGTTTTCAAATTGCTGACAGCTTCAAACTTTATCTACCAGCAAGGACAGCCGCTGGAGTTCCGCCGCCGAAATATCAAGATACTCCCGCGTCCGCTTTGGATCGTCCAACGCATCGAAATGTCTCAGCGCCTCCACCGCCACCTTGATCGTCGAGATGGGTGTCTTCAGCTCATGGGTCATATTGCTGATAAAGTCGTTTTTGTATTGTGCCAGCCGACGCTGCTGTCGCAGGTTGCGGTACAAAACAACAAAAGTCATTGCGGTAAACCCCACCAGCAGCAAACCGGCCGCAACGGCCAAACCATCCGGCCCAGGATATATCGGACGGGACTGCCAAACGTGGCCTGATACAGCATACCCTTCGACAATCCCACGTACATGAAGTTGGTTTGCAAGCTTGTCCGTCGGCGTTGGCCGGTCAAATTCTGCAGCTGATCCCTGCATCCGTTCGACCCGGAACGGCACCGTGATATGACTTTTCGCAAGCTCGATCCTATAGGCGGAATCGATCTGGGCAACCGAGAGGGGAGCCTCCGCGCCGATTCGAAATGATCCGGGCTTCGTGTCTGCTGCCCCATACGCTATCGTGCATATTAAATTCCTGAACGGAAATGGTGAGCTTCTGCGATTCACCAGGGCGAGGGCCAGGACCGGACGAATCGATGAATCGGGTCCGCAAGCTATCCAGCAAATTGAACAGAAAGAGATTTGGCGGCAGGTCATGTTTGATAAAAAGCGGATCGTTTTTCAATTGCTGCATCTGCAGCTTATAGACGACATCCCTGAATGCGAAATCCGTCTCTTTCCGCAGGTCGGCCCATTCGATCCCATAGAGATTCCGCATCCAGTAGACCTGGAAGCCGGTTATACCGACGATCGCAAGGAACATCAGCGGCGCGGCAAGCGAGATTTCTATCCGAATCCTGGCAGGCATGCAGCAAATATACGCGGCCGGACAACTGGAAATCACCCATTAACCTTAATTAACCTTAAGCCAGCGTTGATTAACATCGAGCCCCGCTAGATTTGCCCAAAACATTCATCTATGACCACTCGAATCCTCCCGCTCTTGCCGCGCCGAATCCTTCCTATCTTGTCGTGTCTTGTTGCCTCACTACCCCTTACCGCCCAACATCTGCAGGGCACGATCTACTACGAACGGAAGGTCGATGCGTGGCGTCACATAGAGGACGACCAGATGAAGGCGATGGTCCCTCAATTTCAGACAGGTCAGTATGAATTGTCGTATCGCGACAGCGTCTGCTTCTACAGTGCCGCACCAAAGGATGAAGCCCCGGACCCATTCGACAATCCGGGCCCCGGCGGAAACCATATCGTTATGCGATTTGCCGGACCCGGTGATGGGGGTGTACTGGTTCGTAACTATTCAGGCGGCCAGGTCCTCGAGCAAACCACACTCGCCGACGTACAATATGTGATCAAGGATAGCATCCGGTCCATGCCCTGGAAATTAACTACTGACACGCTAAGCGTTTTGGGTCATCTCTGTAAAAAGGCCACTGCTGTCTCACTTCGGAACAAGACCCCCATCGTCGCGTGGTACTGCGAAGACATCCCAGTTCCTGTTGGGCCGGACCAATTCGGCGGCCTCCCCGGGGCCATCCTTAAACTTGACGTGGACAAGGGCAGCACGGTTTTTACCGCCACCCGGCTCAGCCCGACCTTCGATTCGAAAAATATGAAAAACCCATCCGGTAAGGCGATCACCCGTGCCGCTTTTGAGAAGAAGATGGACGAGATCATCGGGCCTGCCGACTAGCTTGGCCGGCGCATTATCCGGAATTAACCGCTCATTTCTGCTCAAACCAAAACACACCCTTCTTATTCGCTACGACGATATCGCTTTCCCATCCCCATTCATATCTTTAACCAGTACCTGCTCACCGACACCCGAATTCGCATCGATCAGATGTCGCACCCACATCGGCTGCGCGCCTGGCTTAAACTCGTACCAGTTCAGGATCGCCGGATCATGGCCACCGGGATCCTCTCCGTTATGTGCATACCAACGCTTTCCCGTCACCAGGTCAGGATGGCCGTCCGCATTAAGATCCGCCAATGCCAGCGAATGTGTTTCGGAGACGCTGCTGTCGATCAGATGATGGATCCAGACCCTGGGATCAGCCGTCGGCTCATGCCACCAAATTCCGTAGCGATGTGCCGAAGCGGTAATAATATCCTTCACCCCATTCCCGCGAACATCCAGCTGATACATTTGTGCGCAATCCTCTCCGAGATCGGCCGGGTGGAATATCCAGTTCTCCTGCGTTGCATCCGCGGGCCGTTCCCACCAACCTTTGGTAATCACCACGTCGGCCCGGCCATCTCCATTCATGTCAAAGAAACCAAGTCCATGTGTGTATCGCCCCGTCGCGATATCGCCACGCGCGATCACATGCCGGGTCCAGGTTGTATCCCCGGTTGAAGAAGGCGATTTCATCCAGATCATTTCTTTCGCGACCCAGTCGTTACAAACGATATCCGGCCGGCCATCACCATCGACATCCACCAGCATCGGCAACTCGTTGCCCGCATGCGCCAGGATCGGATGCATGCGCCAGTACCCCGGTTGCCGGCCCGGATTTTCATACCAGACGATTTCCTCTCCGGGCAGACTGACCCGGATCAGATCTACCCAGCCATCCTGGTTGACATCCAAGACGAAATCAAGAAAAGAATTGCTGAATTGGGTGATCGGGTCATAGTGCCGTGGCGTGTCGATAGCATGCCTGACCCAGTTCGGCGCTTCAAACCAATACGCGCCCGCGAGAATATCCGGCTTCCCGTCGTTGTTTACGTCTGCAATCGCCACTCCTTCGGAAATAAAGTCGGAAGTGATGATATGTTTGATGAAATGGTTTTGCGCATAAGCGGAATATCCCAATGTTGTAGCGAGCGCTAACAAGCTTAATTTTCCATATAACATCCCGGAATTTACCGAAAATCTCCGATATCGGGAATGTTGGGCCCGCGATCTACTTCGGCGTTCCCCCGGATATTCCCAACTTATATTTATACCGATACCCGAGATTGGCCCCGTGATCTTCCTCCTCCAAGAATAAACAAACCCAATAAATAAATCATGGCAGCGAATAATGTTGATCGGCCGAAGGTGCATCGAATCCGAAAACTTCGACCTCCCATTTCAATGGATGCCCGAACTTTTTAAACAAAAACACATAGATTGTGAAAATATGAAGCCCGCTTGCTTTTTCCTGTTTGCATGGACGATGACGTTGGCCGCAACTGCGCAGGGACCTCAATATGAAATCCGGGACGGTCAGGCCTATCTCACCGCTGCGGGCGCGGCGCACTTCGCCGATCTCCCGCTCCGATGCATGCAGCGCGAATTCCCCTACAAGACGGGCATCTCCTTCACGGACAGTACGCTCGCGGTGAAACCCCGGCTTTACCACCCGGCTTTTTATGGCTGTTACGACTGGCACTCCAGCGTCCATGGCCACTGGATGCTGGTAAGGCTTCTAAAGCTCTTCCCCAACATGGCCCGGGCGGGGGAAATAAGAGGGAAATTGAAAGAGAACCTTTCCGCCGCAAACATCCGCGGTGAAGTGCGCATCTTTAGCACAAAAGACAATGAAAGCTTCGAGCGCACGTATGGCTGGGCCTGGCTTCTTCAGCTCGAGAATGAACTCCTAACCTGGAACGATCCCCTTGGAGTCGAACTTAGCAGGAATGTCGCGCCGCTTGCCCGCCGGATCTCCGGGCTTTTTATCGCCTATCTCCCCAAAATGCACTATCCCGTGCGGGTAGGCGAACATACCAATCTCGCATTCGCGCTCCGGCTTGCCTGGGATTATGCCGCCCGCGTCAAGGACGACACGTTGAAGAAGGCCATCTTTCGGACGGCTATCCGGTTTTACAAGAAGGATACCAACTACCCGATCTCCTGGGAACCCAGCGGCAACGACTTCCTCAGCCCCGCGCTGGAAGAGGCCGATCTGATGTGGCGCATCCTGCCGGCCCCGGCATATCATACCTGGCTGGTCAAATTCCTGCCTGCGCTGACCCACCCTGATTTTAACCTTCAGCCCGGACAAGTGCAAGACCGTTCGGACGGGAAGCTCGTTCACCTCGACGGCCTCAACCTCAGCCGCGCCTGGGACCTCTATGGAATCGCCCGGCACCTCCCCGAAAACCGCGACCGGCTGTATAAGCTCGCCAACCGCCACCTGACCGAGGCCCTGCCCCATGTTGCGAGCGGCGACTATATGGGCGAACACTGGTTGGCTTCCTTCGCGGTTTATGCGCTGACTATGCAGTAAAGGGTTATCTGCCCGAATGCTTCATTGCCCACCCCATCGCTTCCATAAAAGTAGTCACCCAGATCTCCTTCTTATTGGCTTTCAGGTAATCCAGTACTTGTTGATGTACGTCCGATGCCGTTGTGATATAGTCCCCGCCGACCCCGTGAAACATGATCACGCCCATCCCTCCCGATTGCTGCACCTTTTTTATAAAACCGATGATCGTTGCTGCATCCGTATGATCCTCCAACCCCAATGCCGGGACCCGTAACGAATCGAGATGTACGAAGTCGGTGATCACCGACGTCACATCCCCCCCGATCCGCGCATAGATCACCGTCCCGGTCCGTCGCAGCGAATCCACATAGTCCTTTCCGCCTGCCAGCGTCTCGGCGCAAGGATAGGCGAAAGTCCGGAGCGTGTTCCCGTCGAGGGTCCAAAGAAACCTGTTCATCAGATCAATCTCATTGATCATCTGCGTCTGGGTATACGTGGCCGAAGACACGGGATTATCCGGCGACGGCGAACACGGATGAAATACCGTATGATTGCCAAGCTCGTAACCCTCCCTTGCCAGCTTCCGCCATCGCGGCATGGTGATGTAATCCAGATCACTTGTCAAAAAAAAGGTCGCCTTGAATCCCGCCTTTTTCAATTGCGGTACGGCAGTATCCAGCTGGGACAGCAGCGCATCGTCATAGGTGAGGACGATGGTCGACTTTTTGTGATGGGGCCACTGCATCTGCTGCGGCTGGGCACAAATCTGTGCCGACCACCCGGTCAGACAGCCCAGAATGATGGCAAGCTTCTTCATATTCACCAAAAATACCACTAAATTAACAGCACGAATACTGCAACCTGTGAATATCGAACTGATCGAAAGGGCCGAACACCTGGCTGCGCTGGATGACAAATACAAAGATATGGCGGCCGGAGAAGGCCATTGTATCATGCTTTCCGGCGAAGCCGGCATCGGCAAAACCGCCCTCGTGCGGGCATTCTGCCAGGAGCACCGCCATCACGCCAAGGTTTACATCGGCACTTGCGATGCCCTTTTCACTCCCCGCCCGCTGGCGCCTGTTTACGACATCATCTGGCAGATATGGGAGGATTTCTCGCATGACCGCTCAACCCTCTTCACCGATTTCCTCCAGCGATTTGACCAGCAGGCAGGCCCGTCTCTGCTGGTATTCGAGGATATTCATTGGGCCGACGAAGCTACGATCGACTTCATCAAGTTCCTGGCCCGCCGCATCACCCGCCTTCGCTGCCTGTTTATCGTTACCTGGCGCGATGAGGAAGTCCACGCAGGCCATCCCTTGAAACAGCTGCTGGGGCAATTGCCGTCCCATTCGTTTACCCGCATCCAGTTGCCGCCGCTCTCGCGGAACGCTGTCGAGAGCCTCGCCAGAACCCGCGGCTATCGCGGCGAAGACGTATACGGCATTTCCGGGGGCAACCCCTTCTATGTGAACGAAATCCTTGCCAGTTACAGCCCGGGTATCCCGGATAATATTAAAGACACTATCCTGTCTGTCTTTAACCGTCTCGACGCCGCCACCCGCGAAGTCTGCGAGCTCTTGTCCATTCTTCCTACCGGTCTCGAGACGGATTATCTCGAAGAACTTGAACCGCAATATGCTACTGCGCTTGCCGCTTGTCTCGAGACAAAGATCATCCTGCTGAAAGAGAACCGGCTTCTCTTCAAGCATGAACTATACCGCCGGACCATCGAATCGGCGCTTTCTCCGTTTATACGGATCAAACTCAACAGGAGAATCCTGACCACATTCCGCGAGCGCTTCGAAAGTAGCGACGAGATCGAACGCATCATCCACCACGCCAAGAATGCGAACGATCACGAGACCGTTGTGCGGTACGCCCCCAGAGCGGCGCGGCAAGCCGCGACGGTGGGCGCCCATACGGAGGCCGCAAAACTCTATTTTTCCGCTATCGAATACTATCCCGGCAAAGACCCCGATACCCTGGTCACCTTGTACGAGCCCTACGCCTATGAATGCTATCTCACCAACCGAATGAAGGAGGCCATCATCTATCAGCAGAAAGTGGCGGCCATCTGGCAGGAAAAAGCTGATCCGGAGCGGCTCGGCGATTCTCTTTGGTTTCTGTCCCGTCTGTGGTGGTTCGACGGCAACCGGCGGCAGGCCGAGCGCTTTGCCCAGGAAGCCATCGACACGCTGGCCGATCGACCATCGTCCCGGCCAAAGGCTATGGCCTTTAGCAACATGTCTCAGCTGAAAATGCTCTCCGATCAAACCGTCGAATGTATTCACTGGGGTGAGAAAGCCATTCGCATGGCGGGAGAGCTCGGCGACGAAGAGATCCTCTCCCATGCGTACAACAATGTCGGCAGCGTTCAGATGCGGGTCCCGGCCTACCGGCAAAAAGGCATCGACCTCCTGAGACGCAGCCTCGACATCGCGCTGAGACTCCACTTCCACGAGCATGCAGCCCGCGCTTATACCAATATGGCGAGCAACGCCATCCAGCTAAAGGACTACGCCCTCGCCGCCACCGTCCTTGGCGATGGGATCCAATATTGTGAGGAGCTGGAACTGGACTCCTGGCGGACCTATATGCTGTCGTGGAAAGCCCGTCTGCTTCTCGATACCGGCCGCTGGGCCGAAGCGTCCGCCATCGCTGAACAGTTGGTCCGCAGCGAAACCCAGGCTTCTATCGTCAAGATCCTGGCCCATGTCGTTATCGGGACGATCCGGATGCGAAGGGGCGAAGCCGATGCGTTGCCCCTGCTGCTGGAAGCGCGGACCAAAGCTTTTGAAGCCATGGAGTTGCAGCGAGTTCTTGCCGCGCTCACCGCCCTGCTCGAATACGAATGGATTACCGGGCAGCCCATTCTTGAAAAAGTGGCCATCGAATATGTGATTGGCCGGATCAGCCAGGGCGGAACGATGAGAGAAAGTAGCGAATTTGACTACTGGATGTGGAAGGCCAGAAAGGCTCAGATTCCCTGGCATGAAGTCCATGACCGTTATCGCGCCGACGATCCCGCCATGGCAAAAGAAACCGCCGCCGCATGGGAGCGATTGGGCTGCCCGTATGAGCAGGCCCTCTTCCTTTTCGAAGTGGACGAGGAAGGCAAGAGAGAGGCAATCGCCATCGTTCACCGTCTTGGCGCCACCGCCATTTATGAAAAAATGAAGCTTGGCATGCGGTCCGAAGGCATTCGCAGCATCCCGCGCGGCAGCCGGAAGACCACCCGGGAGAACCCTGCCCTGCTTACCGAACGCGAGCTAGGCGTGCTTGAACTTCTGAAAGAAGGCTTGCCCAACAAAGAGATCGGCTCGCGTCTTTACATTTCCGCTAAAACCGTCGATCATCATATTTCTGCTATTCTGTCCAAACTGGACGTGGATTCCAGGAGCAAGGCGGTCCGCGAAGCAATACGTCGCGGGATCGTAAAATAGGGAACGGCTCGCCAATAAATAGGGAATTTCTCTGACTACCGACGACCGAAAAACCCGCAACTTTGACCTATAAAAATAGACAGCATGAAAAAGTTTCTGATCGAACGCAACCTACCCGGCGCCGGGAATCTTTCCGCCCAGGAATTGGAAGAGATCGCCCGTCAATCGTGTGAAGTCGTCTGCCAGCTTGGACGCCCCTATCACTGGATCCAGACTTTTGTCACCCAGGATAAGCTTTATTGTATACATATCGCTGAGAGTGAAGAGCTTGTGCGGGAACATGCGCGCTTGGGCAAATTTCCCATCAATATGATCTCTGAGGTCAAGACCGTCATTGACCCGCTGACCAGCAATTTGTTATGAGAGAGGACGCGGGTTGACCCCGGTGGAGGGTCGATTTTTTGTTAACTGGCCCATATTTCACAATAGGTAATTAAATTATTCGTTTTTAGACAGTTAGGTTTTTAACATTAAAATCCCTATCCCCTTGAAATGAGATCGAGGCCAACCTCTGTCATTCGCGGCGCCACCTATGCTGAGCCAACCCCTGCCGACCCGGCGCAGCCCGCTCATGCCGGCACTCCTTCCGGCCAACCGGGCCACCCGGGGTTCGACAGCCTGCTCCAACTTGCTGCCCGCCTCGCATCCGCTTCGCGGGCGCTTGTCCTCCCTTCCGACCATCCCGGGAGTGAATTATTCCAATTCGCCGTTAATATCCCATTGATCGCCCGCAACGGCAAGCATCTCGGTCACCTTTGCCTCAATCCCGGCCATCCGCTCACCGAATGTCAGGCGGATAACCTCCGGCTTATTGCCGAAAGTCTTACGCAGCTTCTGATGCTTACTCCGGACAAACTGGTGACCGAGCAACTCGACAAACAAAAAGCATTTTACGAGAATATTCTAAACAAGCTCCCGACTGATATCGCCGTCTTCGATTCCGAGCACCGCTACTTGTTCGTCAACCCCGGCGCCATCAGCAAAGCGGAATACCGGAAATTCATTATTGGAAAGGATGACTACGAATACGCCGCTTACCGTAACCGGGATATCTCGGTGGCGCATGAACGCCGGGCAAAATTCCTGGAGGCCAGGAACACCGGGAAAGAGATCCGTTGGGAAGACAGTCTCCCCGACGCGAAAGGGAATATCATCACCCATCTCCGCCGGATGTTCCCGGTATATGATGAGCGAGGCGAATTGTCCCTGGTTATCGGATTTGGGATCGATATCACCGACCGAAAACTCATGGAAGAGAAACAGGCAGCGCTCGTCAAACAGCTCTCGGCGCAGAATACGCAGTTGATGGACTTTTGTGCCATCGTATCCCACAACCTCCGTGCTCCGCTGGTCAATATCTCGATGCTCGTCGACTGCCTGGAAGAGACAAAGGATCCCGAAGAGCACTCGCTCCTGATCTCCAAATTGAGACCCGTGATTGAAAACCTTCAGCTTACCTTTAACGAGCTCGTCGAATCGATCCAGATCCGGCAGGATCTGGAGATTAAAACAGAGGACGTTTGTTTAAAAGAGTGCGTGCGCCGGACCATGGCCGGACTTCAGACCGAGATCAGTCGCCTCGATGCGAAGATCACCACCGACTTTGAAGACGCGTCGGTGATCAACTATGCCCCCCAGTATCTCAACAGCATATTCCATAACCTCGTTAGCAACTCCCTGAAATACCATCACCCGAACCGGAAACCGGAAATACACTTGAGGACTAGCCGGGAGAACGACAAGATCATTTTGGCTATAAAAGACAACGGTCTCGGGATCGATCTGGTCAAGCACCGCAACAACTTCTTTAAGATCGGCAAGGTATTTCACCGGCATCCCAATGCCAAAGGCTTTGGATTATTTATGACCAAGACGCAGGTGGAGGCCATGGGCGGCAGAATCTGGGCGGAAAGCACTCCAAATGAAGGCAGCACGTTCTTTATAGAATTTGCCACCCGCAAACAGAAAACCTCATGAAGACTATCTTTCTCATAGACGATGACCCCGTATTTGTCTACCTGACGAAGAAGATCATCTGTTCGATCAATGGCGGGTGCGAGATCCGGGAATTTGCCGACGGCGAGCTGGCGATCGACCGGCTCAGGAATATTTGCAACGACGATAGCTCCCTGCCGGATATCATTTTTGTCGATCTCAGCATGCCCGTTATGGATGGCTGGGAATTCCTGGACGAATACACGCAATTGCAACCAAAAATCAGCAAACCGATCGACCTCTTTATCGTTTCCTCCTCCATTTCCCCGCAGGAAGTCGAGCGATCGAAGACCTATCCGGCGGTTTTGGATTTCCTGATCAAACCCGTGGCGAAGGGAAAGATCGCCGAGATCCTTTCCCATGTTTGACCCCAGCTATGTTGATCTGCCTACCCTACGAAAACGAGCCCACAACCTACGCTGGGCTACAGTGCCCCCGGGTGTCATCCCGCTCACCGCGGCCGACCCCGATTTTCCCTGCCCCGCACCGGTGACCGAAGCGATCGCCGCTTTTCTGAACAAACGATATTTTTCCTATGGCCCGCCCGAAGGATTGGCTGAATTCAGGGAAAGCATGGCGCGCTTCTTTCAGGAGAAACGCGGCATTCCCACTACTGCCACGTCCGTTCTTCCGGTTGACAGCGCCGCATTTGGGATCTACATCACCTGCAAAGCCTTTCTCCAACCCGGCGACGAGGCCGTCCTCTTCGACCCGGTTGATTTTTTGTTCCGCTATGCGGTCGAAGAAGCGAATGGCAAAGCGATCACGCTACCCATTCCCCAGGGCTCAATCGCGGATTTTGCGAGACTCGAACAACTCATCACTCCGAAAACGAAGTTGATCTGTCTTTGTAATCCACTTAACCCCACAGGGAAAGTATTTACAAAAGAGGAACTGCTTGCGCTTGGCCAAATCGCCTGCCGGCACAATCTTATTATTCTATCCGACGAGATCTGGAGCGATATTGTTTATCACCCGCATCAATTTACCAGTATCGCTTCGCTTGACGGCGCGATCAGCGACCGAACGGTCACGATCACCGGATTCAGCAAATCATATGGTCTGGCCGGATTGCGCATCGGCGCGGTTATGGCCTCAAACCGGAACCTCTATAAGCGGCTTTACGAAGCCTCCCTTCACCAGTCAACCGTTCATGGCGCAAATCTCCTGTCGCAGGTAGCCGCCGTCGCCGCGCTGGAACATTGCGGGCAGTGGCTCGACGAATTCGTCCTCCATTTGCAGGCCATGCGGGACCATTGCGTCGGTCGGCTCAACGCAATCCCAGGTTTTGCCTGCATCCCCCCCGAGGGCTGCTATGTCGCATTTGCCGATATTACCGGGACCCGCCGCAGCTCGGCCGAAATTCGCGATTTGCTATTCGACCAGGCTAAAGTAGCCGTTGTCCCCGGGCTTCCCGAATGGTTTGGACCCGGCGCTGCCGGCTATATCCGGCTGAGCTTCGCCACCTCGAAAGCCATATTGGATGAGGCACTTGATCGGATAACCGGTACCATCCGCAACCTAAACCCCCAACCCCCGAACCTATGAAATATGTCATCATCGGCGGAGGGATCGCCGGTCTCGCCATCGGCGCTTTTCTGCAACGAAACGGAAAAGACGTCATCGTCAGCGAGAAGCAACCCCACGCCTCCGCTCATGGCCACGCCTTTCTTTTGCATGATGACGCGGTCTCTATCCTGCGTCAGCTCAACCTGGATCATAACCGTAAGATGCCTGGCGAACGGATCAGCTTGTTCTCACTTAGACGTCCGGACGGAAGTGAAATTAAATGCGAAGAGCTCAGGAATTGGACCTGTATGAAGCGTTCGGACCTCCTTGAATATATGGAAGGCCTCCTCCGGCCGGCCGACCTGCGCCGCGGGCGATCATTTTCCCATTTTATCCGCCAACAGGGTAGGGTGGTAGCCGCCGAATTCACCAACGGCGAGACCGAGTACGGCGACCTCTTCATCGGTTGCGACGGCGGAAATTCCAGGGTGCGGGAAGACCTGTTTGGCAGCCCGTCTCCAACGGCGGTCCGCTATAAAGAGATCGTAGGGGTCACCCGAAACGGTAAACACTGGGAGCGGTATGGCCATACGTTTGTAAAATTCCAGCATGACCAATATGGCCTGGCCTTCGGGATGATCCCGACCGGCGCCAATGAGTTTGTTTGGTTTATGCAATACGACCCATGCCGGGGCGACGTACGTGACGGGAACGCGGGCAGCATTGAACGGTTCTGTATGCAAAGTCTCAAAGACTTTCCGGCCGAGGTCGCCGACATTCTCTCGGACAATGACTTTACCAGGACGTATGTCTGGAACACACGTGATTCCGATCTTCTGCCCACATTTCATAAAGAAAATGTCGTTCTGCTGGGCGATGCCGCCGGTCAAGCGCTGCCTTTCTCCAGCACCGGCACGACCAACGCCATCGTAGGCGCCAAAACATTGTCCGAAGCCCTGGGCAACTCGCTCAGCCTGGAGGCCGCATTCCGCCAATACTATGACCGGCGCGCACCGGTGATCAAGGAACATGTCCGGATGGGGCGGGAGCTCAGGACCGCCTTTCTTCAGCCGCAGCGTCACCTGTCGAAGACCCCGCTTGCACTCCATACTCCCCCGACCCAAGCGAGGCGGAACGGGATATCGCACAAGAAAATAACCGTCCAGTACTTCACCGACCCCATTTGCTCCACTTGCTGGATTATCCAGCCCGCGCTGAAAAAAATGAGCCTTGAATACGGCCCTCATCTCGATATCAAATATTACATGGGTGGTCTGCTTCCCTCCTGGGATACCTGTGAAGGAAAGATCAAAAGCCCGGCCGACGCAGCCCGCTTGTGGAAAGATGTGAACGAGATTTATCACATCCCGATCGACGGCGATATCTGGCTGGAAGACCCATTGTCCTCCTCCTTCCCTCCGTCAATTGCGGTCAAGGCTGCGCAGCTTCAGGATGAAGACGTCGCGTTCCTTTTCCTAAGACGGATCCGGGAAAAACTCTTTCTCGAGAAAAAGAACATCATGCGTTGGAAGCATCTCGAAGCCGCCGCATCGGAAGTAGGATTAAATCTCATGGCCTTCGCCAAAGCGTACGAAGGTCGTGCCCGTCTCGCGTTTCAGCAGGACCTTCAGCTTGCCCGAGAGCTGGGCGTTCGCAGCTTCCCCTATCTGATATTCTCAAACGCTAACGGTCAAACGGTGCGATTGAAAGGGCATCTGTATTATGAAGACCTGGAAAGGGCGATCCTGGAGCTCAATCCATATGCGAAGCGCAGTCTGATCGATCCGCGACCGGTTAACTTGTTCAGGCATTTCCCGACCATGCTGGAGGAAGAATTTGCGTTGCTCAGCGACCTAATGACCGAGGACGCCCGCCGATTGCTTCAGAAGCTTGATGAACGCGGATATATCGAAAGGATGCCCACCCAGAAAGGATCGCTCTATAAGGTAATCATGCAACGTTGACGTATTTCTTCAGCACCCCTTCGATCTCCTCCAACCGGAACGGTTTGGAGATGAAACTATTCATGCCGGCCCCCAGGCACTTTTCCCGATCCTCGCTCATTGCCCCGGCCGTCAATGCCACAATCGGAATATTCCGCTGCGGCTGCGGCAGTCTGCGGATGATCTGCGTCGCCTCCAATCCGTCCATCTCCGGCATGTTCACGTCCATGAGGATGACCGCCGGATGATGCTCGGCGAGCAGTTCCAGCACCTCTTTGCCGTTCGACGCCTTGATTACGCGGAAGCCCATTTTGCCCAGCACTTCCGAAATCAGCAGCATATTAACCGGTTCGTCTTCCGCCACCAGTATACTCGCATTGCTTGTAAGTTTGTGGATCTCCGGTTTGACCTGGGGATTCCTTTGGCTACCCTCCCCTGACCCGAATACAGCCTGAAGTATCGCATTCAGCTCCTGCAGTTTCACCGGTTTGGACAGGAACATATCGATCCCGAGCTTTTCGGCGTCCTCCACGCACATCTCTTTATCCAGCGACGACAACATCAGGATAAACGGATGCCGCTGGCCCTTTAGCAGGTCCTTGATCTTTCCGACGAGGGTGACCCCGTCCATGACGGGCATCTGGTGATCTGTTACGATCAGGTCAAAGGCCTCGTTTTCCCGGACGGCCGCCAGGATTTCGAGCGCCGCCAGCCCGCTCGTGCAGGTCCGGCACTCCACGCCCATATAATGGAAGATATTTTCGAGCAAATGGCAATTGGTGACATTGTCGTCGACAATCAGTGCCCGCTTCAGGACTGGCCGATACGTCGCCGGAACGGTCGACATTTCATCCACGATTTCCAGTGACAGACTTAGCGAAAAAACACTCCCTTTCCCCAATTCGCTTTGCACCTCCAATGAACCGTCCATCATTTCTGCCAGATTTCGGGCGATCGTCAGACCCAGCCCTGTACCTCCGAACTTACGCGTCGTCGTTGAATCCGCCTGCGTAAAACTCTCGAAGATATGATCCATCTTCTCTTTCGGGATGCCGATCCCGGTATCCTTCACCGACAACGTGACCGGCTGGAACCTCCGGCCTTCACTATCCTGGATGACCAAACCTCTTTCCAGCGCAACCACGACCTCACCCTTCTCCGTGAACTTGATGGCATTTCCAAGCAGGTTCACCAGGATCTGTTGTATCCTGCCCGGGTCACCCATCACCTGTATCGGCAGCGATGGATCGGTCTCGCAGATCAGTTCCAGCTTTTTTTCGAATGCCTTTATCGCCAGTGTGTCCACCGTTTGCTCTACCAACTGGCACAGTTTAAAGGCGGCATTCTCAATGGACAGCTTGCCGGCCTCCATCTTGGAATAATCCAGGATATCATTGATGATGCCAAGCAGGTTATATCCGGACCGATGCACATTCTCCAGGTATTCGCGCTGTGTCCGCTGCATTTCGGTTGTCAGCACGAGGTCCGTGAATCCGATTATAGCGTTCATGGGCGTTCGGAGTTCGTGGCTGATGTTGGCCATGAACTCACTTTTGGCACGACTTGCCTTCTCTGCCTGTTCCCTCGCCCGCCGCTCCTCGTCCCGGGAAGTCGCCAGTTGGCTGGTCCGTTGCGCCACTTCCAGCTCCAGTTTCTTCTTTTGGGTCCGTACGGAATGGAGCCTTAGCCGGTGAAGGGCGACCACCGCGCCGAGGATAATGGCCGTCGCGAACAACCGGAACCACCAGGTTTGCCAGAATGGCGGTGTGATCGTCAGCGTCAGGCTGGCGATGGTAGGCGACCAGTTGCCGTCGTTATCCAATCCCTTCACCTGGAAGGTATACGTGCCCGGGTCAAGGTTCGTGTAGGTGGCCGTCCGCTTGGTGCCGACATCGTTCCAGGCGTCATCGAACCCGTCCAACCGGTAGGCATAGTGCTTTTTCTCCGGCACGGTGTAATTCAAAGATCCGAACTCGAACGAGATCACCGAGCTGCTATACGGTATCCTGATCCGATTGGTCATCGTGATATCCTTCATCAGCGGCGATGGATGTGCGGAATCTCCGATCGGCACCTGCTTATTAAAGATAGAAAGGCCCGTGATCAGCAGCGGTGGATCGAATGGGTTGTCGCGGACACTATCAGGATAGAACGTATTGAAACCATTCACGCCGCCAAAATACAAGGCGCCCGATGCGCTTTTATAGCAGGAATGGGCTTTGAACTGATTGGACTGCAACCCATCCGCCACGGAGAAATTCTTGAACTGCCGGGTCACCGGATCGAACCGTGAAAGCCCATTGTTGGTAGTTATCCAAAGCTTGCCATGAGCGTCCTCCAGGATACCGAAGACCACGTCGCTTGGCAATCCGTCCTTGGCGCCATACAGCGTAAAATGTCCCGTCTTTCGGTCCAGCAAATTCAATCCATCCGCGGTGCAGATCCAGAAGTTGTGCCGGCTGTCGGTATAGATATAATTGATGGTATTATTGCTCAGACTATTCTTGCCCGGCTCATGGACATAATGTGAAAAAATTCCGGTATAGGCGTCCAGCCTGTCCAAACCGCCGTCAAAGGTTCCGATCCAGAGAATGCCGTTGCTATCCGACAGCAGCGTGTGCAAGCGGTCGCTTCCCGGGCTGTTGGGATCGGTTGCCAGGTGTTTGTAATGGTGAAACCCGCCTGTCTTTGTATTGAACTGGCTCAGACCTTCTCCGTATGTAGCAACCCAAATGGTGCCTTCGCCGTCATCCTTTATCGCATATACATTGTTCCCGCCCAGGCTATTGCTGTCTGCGTCATTGTGTTTGTATTGACGGGTGACTTTTCCGTCCTTCCCGATCACCGAAATACCATTCCCCCACGTCCCGGCCCACAGGTTGCCCACGGGATCTTCATAGAGGCTCAAAACATTATTTCCTGCTATACTCCTCCCATCCGGGGCCCCCTGGAAAAAATGCGAAAACTTCCCCGACCGCCGGTCCATTTCATCGAGACCGCCGCCGTCCGTTCCTACCCACAGATGGTCCTTATCCTCCAGTAGATCGAGCACGATATTGTTGGAAAGACTTTCGGCGGAAGTACTGTGTTTGTAATGTGCAAAGCTGTTCGCACTCTTGTTAAAAAGATTGACGCCCCCGTCATAGGTTCCGATCCACATATTGCCCTGGGGATCGCGGTATAATGAGTAGATGGAGTTATTGGCCAGGCTGGTATTGTCGATGTCGTCATGGGCATAGGTCCGAAAGGTCTTCAGATCCGGGTTCAGGATACTGATCCCCCCGTTCTCCGTGCCGACCCACAAATTTCCTTTGTCGTCATCCTCCAGGGATAGAACGACATTTTTCGCCAGGCTCTTCGGATTGCGGGGATCGTTTCGGAAATGTCGAAACAAGTGGTGCTGGGGATCGTAAAGGTCCAGACCGCCCTCCCGTGTGCCAATCCATAACCGGCGTTGCCCGTCCTCAAACAACCGTGCGATCGTGTTGCATGCCAGAGACGTGGTATCGCCATCGCGATGCTCGAAGATCTGAAAGGTATGGGTGCTTGGGTTAAAGAGATTGACACCGCCATGCGAGGTGCCGACCCAGATGCGGTGATCGTGATCTTCCAGAATGGCCTGTACGTCATTGTCGCTCAGACTGGCCGGTTCGGTAGCGGTGGAAGTCAACAGCGCAACCTTGCCGGTCTTCGGATCGTATACCCATACCCCATGATCATTCGAGCCGACCCAGATACGTCCTTTGCTATCTTCCAGCAATGCATTGATAAAATCGGAGTGGATCACAGACGCGTAACGAATAAAACGATGTTTTTCCATATCAAACCGGTCCAGACCTCCACCCCAGGTCCCGACCCAGATATCCCCCCTTTGGTCCTGGATGATCGAAGTGACAAAATTGTTGCTCAGGCTTAGGGAGTCCTCCGGCACATTTTTGTAGACATCGAAATCATATCCGTCATACCGGTTAAGCCCGTCCCGCGTCCCAAACCACATAAAGCCCTGATTGTCCCGCAAGATGCAGGTCACATTGTTCTGGGATAACCCAGCCTCCGTAGCGATATGGGAAAATTTAAGATTCCCGGACTGAGCAAAACTCAGGAGCCCGGCAAACTGCAAGAAGACAAGAAGTGGATATTGGACAAGCCTCATTATTGACGATTGGGGTCAATCCAAAACGCGCCCGGACCCATACGAAATATCTACTATTCAATCTATTTGATGGGGTCTAAGTGTTTACACTTAATTAAATATAGAATTTTATTAATGTCTTCAGCCGAACAAAACCGCGTCCCGGAGATTTTGGGTCAGCGGACAAAGTTAGGCGAACCCCTACCTTTGCGCTGCAATGAATAAGCACGTCGCATTTTTCATTACCGCAAATCTAATTCTCATCGGGTTGACCTATGTAACCAGGAGAAGGCGAAGGATCAACAATGCACTTTTATTCGGCACCACCGTCTTTCTCATCCTATCGATCGTCGAAATCGCCTATCGGAATTTGTATAAGGGCAGAAACTCCAATATCCAAAAAACCGGCAAGACATCATTCTTTGGGCCACACCCGGTATTGGGAGTTCAGATTGACACGACGGGGGTTCTGGGCGATACCGAACTCACGCATTCCGGAAGCGAGATCTATCACGCCCAATATACCATTGTCGCCGATTCTATCGGATCTTATCGATTCACCCATCGCGTCGGATTTCTAAATTCCGGTGACACGGGGGCCGAAATAGTCTTTCTGGGCTGCAGTTTCACTTTCGGGCAAGGAGTAGGCGATACTGAAACACTTCCTTATCGGGTAGGGGCATCACAACATATATCGACCCTCAATCTTGGTGGTATCGGCTACGGTATCCATCACGTATACAAAATATTTCTCGACAAATACGCGACGGCAAACAATGCGGGAAGACTATTTATTTACACCCTGATCCCGGATCACGTCTTACGGGCAAGCGGCTTATACGGATGGAGCCCCGGACCTTCCTTCAGATTGGCCGGCAACTCGCTGGTATATGACGGATCTTTACCGGTTGACAGATATCAATTCGCGTGGTATGCGTCGCTGTTTGGCGCTTTTAGCTTTATAAAAGACATGGTCGTCAATATTCAAAATCGGGAGCGGGCAAAGCGTGTGTCACCGCAGGAATATGAAAAGGCCGCTGTGATGATCCGGAAAATGGATCAATACTCGAGAATGAGCGGTGGCCGCTTCGTCGTATTGTTTTGGGACAATATCTCTGAAGACGGGGACCCCAATCGCTATTACCGCCAAATTTTGGCAGACAAACTGCAACGACTTGTAAATGACGGAGTTGACATCATCAACGTTTCGGATATTCTGAATACCAAAGATCCGAAGTATTACATCCCAATAGACGGGCATCCCGACGCTCGGACAAATGATACCGTTGCGAAGTATTTGGTGAAGCACCTGAATCTACAAAAATAATGTTAAAATCGCCTGGCCACGAGCCACAATCCAGATTACGATTGTCTTCGTAAATCTAAACTACAAATTTATAAGTCAATCTTTTCAACCTGCAATCGTTAAGGTCATCTTCACCGCCTTTATGCTTGCTTTCACCCCCCATGTCATACATGCCCAGCCTCACATCGGCTATATCAGCATGTCTGAACTGATTGAGGCGATGCCCGAATACCGGAAAGCCGACAGCGCGATGGCCAACTATCAAAACGCGCTCAACGAGCACTACCAGGACATGGCCAAAGAGGTCAACGAAAAAGACAGTATCCTCTCCGGATCGGATACCGTTCGAATGACCAGGGAACAATTGGATGTCAGCAGAAGAGCGGCTGGAGAATTATATAGCCAAACGCAGGCTTTTTATCAACAGATTAGCCCGCTGCTTCAGAAAAAACAAGAAGAGCTGCTCGCGCCAATCCGGAAAAGAGCAAATGACTTGATCTGGCAACTGGCCAAAGAACATGGTTATACCTATGTATTATTAAAAGAGACAATTGCCGTCTATCCACTGACGGACGATCTCATGCCATACGCAAAGCTTAAGCTCGGCTTGAAGTAGGCGATGAAACTTAACCTCGTTTTCTTTTCTTCGCTGCAGGCGCGGCCGCTGCTGGCGCTGCCACCCTGATCCACCGCTTCGCCATCAGGGTCCCGCCCCGCGCGTCGCAAGGGTCCTCATCCATGACCAGGATCAGCGTGTCATCCCTAATCCGGACATGATAGGTCCCCGCCAGGTCGGCGCACATGTTTTCACCTGCATAATCGTGTAACGTAAGAATATTATTCGTGAGCTTAAAGGTCGACTGCAAAAGCGCCGCCCCCGTGCTCGTAGAAACCGACATACTATCGGCCCCAAACGTTACCGTTATCGTATCCGTGATCGGCAAATAATACGTCCTCCATTTTGTATGAAGAACCGTCTGACCAACGGGAGCAGGCTGAGTACCTGAAACCGACTGCGCCTCCAGCCCTGCGCCGGGCGCGATCAACCCGAAGAAGGCAAGCGGGCCAAAGAGCCGGCCAAAGAATCGTCTCATAGGGACAAAGGTAGGAAAACGTATATTTACAGCCATGTCTCGTCCTGTCACCATCGAGGAATTTCTTGCGCTGCGCGGGTCGATTCCTGTCGCCGACGTCCGTACTCCGGCGGAATTCACGCACGCTCATATCCCCGGCGCCTTCAATCTCCCCCTTTTCACCAATGAGGAACGCGTTAAAGTCGGGACGATGTACAAACGGGAGGGCCGCGAAGCCGCCATTCTCCTGGGATTCGACTTGACAGGCCCTAAGTGGTCCGGATTCATCCAACAGGCATTGCAGATCGCCCCGCAAAAAAAAATCGCCCTCCATTGCTGGCGAGGCGGGATGCGAAGCGCGGCCATGGCCTGGGCCCTTGATTTGTATGGTTTCGAGGTCCAGACGATCCGCGGCGGATACAAGTCTTTCCGCCACTGGGTTCTCCGTCAATGGGAGCGCCCTTACCCTTTATCCGTCATTGGCGGGATGACCGGCTCGGGCAAGACCCGCGTGCTCACGCGTCTTCGCGCCTCCGGCGAACAAACGATCGATCTTGAAGCCCTTGCCCAACACCAGGGCTCGACTTATGGCTCGCTCAACCGCCTCATCCAACCCACGCAGGAACAATTCGAGAACAATCTCGCCATCCAACTCGCCCGATTGGACCTCAACCGGCCCGTCTGGCTCGAAGACGAAAGCCAGAATATAGGAAAATGTCTGATCCCCAAGTCCCTCTGGACCCTACTGCGCACTGCAACGCTCTTTGATCTTCAAGTGCCGGACGAAGAGCGGGTCTCCGCCCTGGTGGCAGAATATGGTGACCTGGACAAGGATTTTCTAATCGAGTCGACTGAACGCATCGGCAGACGCCTCGGCCCCGAACAAACTAAAGCCGCCATCACTGCGATCCGGGAAGGCCGGATGGCCGACTTCATCCGGCAGGTATTGATCTATTACGACAAAACGTATATGAAAGGCCTGAACTCCCGGGCTGCCAGCAACATTATTCCAATCGTCGCCACCACCGGCGATACCCTGCAGAACGCTGCACAACTGCTGTCCATCGCCCGAAACACAATTCCCGTATGCACATCCAGCTAACAAAGTATTCTCACGGCGCCGGCTGCGGCTGCAAAATCTCTCCGGCGATCCTCGAGAAGATCCTCCATAGTAATACTGCCTTTCCGGCCGATCGTCGACTGCTCGTGGGTAACGATACGCGCGACGACGCCGCCGTTTACGATCTCGGTAACGGGCAGGCCCTCATTTCGACCACGGATTTTTTTATGCCCATCGTCGACGACGCCTTCGACTTCGGCCGCATTGCGGCCGCCAATGCGATCAGCGACGTATATGCGATGGGCGGTCGTCCCATATTGGCCATTGCGATCCTGGGCTGGCCTGTTGAAAAGCTGCCGCCGGAGACGGCCCGCGAAGTTCTCGAAGGCGCGAGGGCCATCTGCGCCGAAGCCGGAATCACCCTAGCCGGCGGGCACAGCATCGACTGCCCGGAACCCGTCTTTGGTCTTGCCGTCAACGGCATCGTACCGGTCAACCATATTCGCAGGAATTCCACTGCCACAGCAGGCAGCCTGCTCTATCTCACCAAGCCCCTCGGCGTCGGCATCCTGTCCACCGCGCAGAAAAGGGGCCTCCTCGCACCGGAAGACGCGGCCCGGGCGCTGACCAGTATGGTTACCTTGAATAAACTTGGCGACCTGCTGGGTGGGATAAGCGGGGTGACTGCGATGACGGATGTAACAGGTTTTGGGCTTCTCGGACACCTTGCCGAAATGTGCGAAGGAAGCGGTGTCACCGCATGGATTGATTTTGAAGAAGTGCCGGTGATCTCCGGTTTGGCGACTTATCTCAACCAAGACTGCATCCCCGGCGGCACGATCCGAAACTGGGCCAGTTACGGAAACAGGATCAGGTTGTCGGACGACAACCAGCGATTCGTACTCGCAGATCCGCAGACAAGTGGCGGACTGCTGATCGCTGTTGCGCCGGACGCTGCCGGCGAAGTAGAAGCACTCCTCCACGCTCAGCGCCTCGCGCCGAAGTGTTGCCGGCCTTTCGGCCGACTGGAGCCGCGAGACGCCGATGACGCTGTACTCATTACCGTCAAAACCGAAAGCCGATCATGAGCTGATAGGCCCGGCACAAATATTCGTATACGACCGTCGAAGCGGGCGTGACTGGACAGACACCTGCGAGCGGACATCCCGAACCCAGCGCCGTCTGATCTTCGCTGAGCTTCTTCACCGTATATCCCACGGATAGCAGAACTGCTTTCTTTGAATGCTCACCCAACTTCCACAGATAACCCAACCCCCCGCTCCAATATTCGCCGGAATGGAAGACGCTGGCGGCAGCGCCCTCGGGAGTGATCAATGACCCCGCCGGCCGCCTATACCAGGGCATGTTCGTGCCTCCGTCGAGATAGAGGAACAACCAATCCCGTTTACCGACCGCCAGATCCCGCGTCACCGACAGGAATAACGGAACGCTCCGGAAGCGATAGTAATCCAGGCCCGCTCCAAGCCCCGCGAACCAGGGACCTTTGGAGATCCCATTCACAGCCTGCAGTTGAAAATAATTGCCCACGGACCCGCTGGAAAGTCCAACCATCTCCGTAGACCGGAATCTGATCGGATTTTGCCCGAGCGCTATCCCTGCCCACATCGCGAGCATGCCAACCAGACCAATTGCCTTCCTCACGAATTTGAATTTTTTATTGGAAGAAAGCTGATGGCTTTGACATTATTCGGGTCGGTGTAATCGAACTGGTACAAACCGCCTCCGGCAACCACCAGCAAGACATGGTTGGCCGCGATCACATCATTGGGACTGTTCACGGGCACCGACGAAAGCAACTTCAAATTGTCCGGGTCACTCGCGTCGAACACTTTGACAACCGCGGCGTCGCACACAAACAACAAGGATCCATCCAGGCAAAGGCCCGTTGGCGCCGTCATCGGATAGGACTGGATGAGCGTTGCGTTGGTAAAATCCTGAGCGTTCAGGACATCCAGCTCGTTGGACGACCCTCCGCAGTACGTGCCGGAGCGCAACGTAACGTATGCATAGCTTGAGTTCGCGATCACCGGATCGCAGGCAGTCCCGTGCTTGAATTCACCCACCTGAGTCGGCTGTGCAGGATTGCTGATCGAATACACAAAGACGCCTTCCTTTGACCCGAGCAGCAGACTATTCTGGATGGGGAAAATCGTTTCCAGGTCATACCCGGCAAAAAATGAAGTGATCAGTGTCGGGTTCGTCGAGTCGCTGACTTGTACTACCCCCAAACTATGCTCTTCCGGAATCGCGTACAGATAGTCACCGATCAGCGTCATGGCCGCCTCGGAACCTGCTGTCCCTGTGCTGCTCTGTGCGGTCGAATTTGCGGCTGCAAACTCTGCCAGGGCGCTGGCTGCGCCGGGATAAGTGAGATAATTAACGGGGCCACCTTGCGATAAGAGCGTCATTCCACTCGGGATCACCGCGAAACTCGTGTCTTTCACTGTCCAGCTTGCGATTACCTCATTGCCCGGCGCGGAACTCCGGCCTGAGAAAAACCATTGCAGCGACCCAAGAACTTTTACCTGATGAATATTCGAAATGTCGATCGACAAAAGATCGCTGTACATATCGGCATACAGGATATTGTTCCGGACGCCAATGTTCAGGTTCCCAGGTATCGACAGAAAGGCCGTCTGGACGGGGTTGGCGGGGTTGCTGTTATCGATGACATGGATGCCTTTGTCGATCTCATTGAGAAAGATATAGGAGCCTTTGATGTAGATCTGGCCCGTCTGGCTGATCGGAGTGGTTGGATCACCGTTGATGTTCGCCAGAACCGTCGATTTCAACGCATAAACCGGCGAATATAATTTATAGGACTCGATGACCCGGTCTTTCAGACAACCCGGGAGGAGGAGGGTCACCGACACCAAGCAAACGCCCGCCAACAGCAGGCCTGTCTTTTTTCTCATAGTAGGGTTTTTTCTTCCTGACAATGCAAGTCAATCGACCGTTGCATGCCGGAGCCGGTTGTTTTTTGCTTATATTTAAAGCCGGACCAAAACCGTCTTCTTGAAGCATCTGCCCCTATTCCTGATTGGCTTGCTGTCGGTAACCCTCACCCGGGCACAGGAACCCCTCACCAATCTGGCTGGCTCCCATGGGCTCTCGATGGTAGGGTCTCCGGTCTGTACCGTGGATACGCGAGCGGTCTCCTGGGCCCAGTTCGTGGCTGAATTAAACCACCGCCCCCGGAATCATGTCTTCACCATCACATTGACCCTGCGCAACAGCACCGGTCAAACGCTCCCGCTTTCGCTCGGTTTTGGTGAAGTCGATTTCGTCGACGTATCCCTTGGTTCGCTGCAAATCCCGGGTGGACGGATGCGGTCGACACCGCCGGGGTCAAGCTATCTTCAGCGACAAGGCGGCGTTATTCCGCTGACTATGCCGGCAAACAGTACCTTGCCGTTAACGGTGACGATCCGCCAGCGAACAGATGAATTAACCTTCGACCGCCTTACGCTTTATGACACGGCTTCCCTCAACGCCGCCCTGGCAAACGATCTCTCCGCCAGCAATTCGACGATCATTGTCCGTATGCTGTTCATGGGATTCCTTCTTTGCCAGTTGCTTTACATGCTGTTTCAGTGGTTGATGGTCCGGCGCAAGGAATATCTTTACTATCTTCTTTACATGACGCTCATCGCGGTCTACTTCCTCAGCAAACAAGAATCCATGTTTGGCGTGGACATCTTTTTCACCCGCTGGCCGCTTCTCAAAGTCTATCTCGGAAAGACTCTGCTGATCCTTCCTTATTATATTTACTTCCGCTTTATCCGAAGCTTCCTGGAAATGCCGCGAGACTATCCGCGTCTGAATAGCTGGATCATCCGGATGGAATATTTTTTGTTGGTTTACGCCGGCTTTGACTTCCTCTTTATCCTCTTTACCTTCAACCGCCCCGTTCAAACGGAGATCTATACCATCGTCTTCGCACTGGTCTTCCTGCTCACCATCGGCTTTATCGTTTATATCTACCGAAGGGGCGGCCCGCTGATCTACTATGTTATTTCCGGGAGCTTTTTTGTGGCAACGGGTCATATTCTCGGCCTCACGTTCAGCTACCTTGAAATCAACCGGGGGATCAACCTTGGGGTCCCGGACATTTTCGTCTTTCCGCAGACCGGTATCGTCCTCGAAATACTTTGTTTTAGCGCAGGTCTTAGCTATAAGAGCCGGATGACCGAGAAGGAAAAGATCAGCAGCCAGCAGAAGCTTATCGAACAGCTCAAGGCAAACGAGCTCCTGCAGAACCGCATGCAGCATATCCGAAACAAAATCGCCCAGGACCTTCATGATGACATTGGCTCCACGCTTAGCTCCATCTCGATCCTGAGCGACCTTGCGCTGCGCGAGAACAGCGGCGCCCATACAATGGAGACCATGAACGAAATAAAAGACAGCTCGATGATGCTCATGGAACGGATGGACGATATCGTCTGGAGTATCAGCCCGCGCAATGACTCGCTGGAGAATCTGCTCATTCGCGTCCGCCACTTTGCCACCACCCTTTTTGAAGCCAAAGGCATCGAGTACAGCATCGACATCCAAAAAAATATCGGCGAGGTCCGGCTGCCGGAGGACTACCGCCAGCACATCTATCTTATCCTCAAGGAAGCGATCAACAATCTGGTCAAATATGCGCTCGCATCCCAGGCCTTTTTTGAAGTCAGTTTCGACCGCGATTACCTGACCCTTTGCGTCCGCGACAATGGCCGGGGGTTTGACCTGGCCACGCCATCCACGGGCAATGGCCTTTCCGGCATGCAACGCCGCGCCGCGATGATGAATGCCCGCCTCTTCGTCCGGTCTGCCCCCGGCGAAGGCACCTCTGTCGGCCTGCAAGTCGGGGTCACCTGAACGATTATTCCGCTTTCAAACTCTGAACCGGATTGTTCCTGGCCGCCTTCACTGTTTGGTAGCTAACCGTCAGGACGGTGATCAGGATCGTGCCAATGCCTGTTATCGCAAAGATCCACCACGATAGTTCCGTATGATAAGCATAATGTGAAAGCCAGTTGTGCATAAGATACCAGCCTACCGGTGATGCGATCGCGAGCGAAATACATACCAGAACCACAAAATCAGCAGACAACATTCGCCATAAATGGAAAACAGACGCCCCAAGTATTTTCCGGATTCCAATTTCCCGGACCCGCTGCTCTGCAACAAACATTGCCATGCCGAAAATACCCATGCAACTGATAAAGACCGCGAGCGCCGCGAAAATGCCCGCAGAGTCTTCCAACCTTTTGCTCATCGGCAAACTTCTTTTGATATTCCTCCTCCACGAACCGGAAATCAAAGGGTTCCTCCGGTGAATATTGCTTCCAGACAGATTCGATTTTAGCGATGGCGGCGTGGGTACTCAACTGCCGGTTCAGCCGGATGATCAGGAAATTTGTCGATTTGTCCGGAAAGAAGATCGTTTGTCTGGCAGGCTCGTAAGGGGATCCCATGATCATATTTTTGACTACGCCGATCACCTCCAATTTCCGCCCCCACCAGTCGATTATTTTGCCGACGGGATGCAGCAAAGCCATATAGCTTACAGCGGCTTCGTTCAAGATGACCGATGAGGAATCCTTACTGGATACCAGTGAAAAATCCCGGCCCTGCGTCAGCTGCCAGCCGACCGTATTGCCATAGGATGTGGTGACACCAACCATCGCAAACTCGTCGCTCATTTGTGGGTCTTTGCCGGGCCATTTCAGGCCACCGACGCGGACATATATGCCGGTGGTTGAGCTACCTGATTCTGTCGCATCAACGACTGCGCCGCTGTTGATCAAGTCATTGCGAAAGGCCGCAAATTGCGCGGGAATGGTTCCCGAGTTGATTTCCGACGTGATGAGGCCCGCCCTTTCATATCCAACCGACCGGTTTTGAGAGAAGAGGATTTGTTTGAAGGTGATAATGGTGCCAAAGATCAGGATGATTGAAACGGAAAACTGCACGGTTACCAGAACCCGCCGTGGAAGTGTTGAAAAGCGGCCGGATTTGTAGGAGTCTTTGAGGACGCTGACCGGTTTAAAGGAAGACAGATACAAAGCCGGGTACACGCCTGCCAGAAGACCGACAAAAAGACTGAACCCCAATCCAGCCAGCCAAAACAGGACATTTTTCCAAGGCATATGAATCTCTTTGCCGGCCACCTGATTAAAAAGCGGCAATGCCAAATTGGCCAGCAGAACGGCGAATACCAGGGACAATACGGCGATCGCGATGGATTCTGTGAAAAATTGGGCGATCAGTTGACTTCGAAGCGAACCGATCGCTTTTCGGACGCCGACCTCCCGTGCCCGTTTTTCACTCCGTGCCGTACTGAGGTTCATGAAATTGATACAGGCCAGCAACACCACAAAGACCCCGATCACGCCGAATAGCCACACATACGTAATGTCGCCGCCGGTATTGACGCCGTTTTTGTATTCCGCATACAGATGCCAGCGGCTCATGGGTTGTAGAAGCATCTCCGGTTTGTACTTTGCGCTGGCCTGATCGACATGATTCAATTTGGAATCTTTGATCTTCGCGGACACGACACGTACGTCGGCATTTTCGTTTAGCTGCACGTACAGAAAAAAGGAGTTATTGCCCCAGTCTCCATCGGCCTTTCGCAAGTTCTCGTCGGCGGCATAGTATAGTTGCCACGTGGCGATAAAGGCGAGGTCGCTGAAACTTGAGTTTTGAGGCAGGTCGGTATAAACGCCGGTGATCCTGACGACCATTTTATTGTCCAGTTTTAACGCCCTGCCGATGGGATCGATATTGCCGTATAATGCTTTTGCCGTCGCCGCGCTCAAAAAGACAGCCGAGGGGTCGTTCAATCCGCTCCGAACGCCCGAGGTCATTCGCAGGTCTAACAGTTCTGCCGCTTCCGGCTGCATGAAAACTCCTGTTTTGAGCAATTGTTTATCGCCGCTATTCAGGATATGTGTCCAGGTGCCGGAAGCCAGCACCACATGCTTGAAGTTAGCGCCGTATGTCGTACGCAGTTCGGCGCCCAACGGTAGGGGGATGACGTCGTTGGTATAGACGACGTCATTGATCAATCTACTCTGCAGAACTTTGGCTACGTGTTTGTAATTGGAATTGTATTGATTAAAGGAAAGCTCATTGTCGATCCAAAGGCCGATGAGCAGGGCCACAGCCATCCCGATCGCCAGGCCGGTGAAATTAATGAAGGACGTGGCTCTATTGGCGAGGATATTCCGCCATGCTGTTTTGAGATAATTCTTGATCATGACCCTCCTTTCGCTAAAACGATGCCAGACGAGTAATTGATTGATAATCACGTGACGATTGGCCATTTCATAGCGTATCTGTATCGAAATCGAACGTAAACTGTCCGAAAAATATCGGATAAACATCCGATTGGAAACCTCCGGCATCTGTCGGATATTTGAGGAAATGATCAGGATCGCCATTGTAGAAGACAACCCGACCTTGCGCGGCAGTCTCGAGAGTTTGTTTAACCACACAGAGGGTATGCGTTGTGTTGCCTCCCTCAATAACCTGCTAAACGTCGTCAGCGAAGTGGGTGCCTCGAGGCCCGACATTATCCTCATGGACATCGGTTTGCCCAATATATCCGGCATCGAAGGCGTCCGCACGGTCAAAACCCACTACCCCGCCATCCAGGTACTCATGTTCACCGTCTTCGACGACGACGAGAATATATTCGACGCTATCCGTGCCGGGGCCAGCGGCTACTTGTTAAAGAAGACACCCCCTGCCGAGATCGTCCAGGCCATCTTCGACCTGTACCATGGCGGCGCACCCATGACCGCCAGTATCGCCCGCCGCGTCATCCAGTCCTTCCAGGCCGCTCCCTCCACCCTGATTGAAGATTATCGTCTGACCAACAGGGAGAACGAGATCCTCTATTCCCTCGTCGACGGCCTCAGCTACAAGAAGATCGCCGACAAATACTGTGTCAGCATCAGCACCATCCGCACCCATATCTGCAATATCTACAACAAGCTCCACGTCAACTCCAAGGCGGAAGCCGTCGCCCGCGTCCTCAGCCCAAGAAGGTTGCGCCAACCCCCGCGTGCCCCCCAAACCCCTCCCCCCCCCAAAAATCAGATGTTCATCCGATTGTCTTGCCGTCAACTTTTATCGTCTATTTGCTGTATCAACTCCCCAGAAAGAACTAAACCCGACACAGCCAAGGCCTCCGGCGCGGCCAAGCCAGCCGCGACCGGTGCCAACGCTGGCCGCCCGGTCACCGATATAAGTAGGCTGTTTACAGACAAGTCCGGCCCTATTTTTTTGTTATATTCGAGGCATGGCTGCTTTTCAACGCCGATCCACGTGGCTTTTTCTACTCATCCTGCTGGTCTGCTGGCTGGTTATCCGCCTGGATGTCACACCCACGGCCGCCAACGACCATCCTGCCGATACCGCATTTCAAGTCAGCAATGCCTTCCCCATCTGCAAAGCATCACTCGCGAACCCCACTCCCTTGGGACAGTCGCCAACGATAGCGTCCGGGACTATATTCTTTCTGCTTGTCGGGCGCTCGGACTCGACGTCACCCCGTTACCCTTTCAAATCTCCATCCCGGAATTCAAGGGCGATAGTGGCTGCCCGCGGGATCAATATCGCCGCCACCCTACGCGGCACCGGGCATCGAAAAAAGATCCTCGTCATGGGCCATTACGATTCCGAACCCAATTCACTTGGCGCGGGGGATGACGGCAGCGCTTGCGCCGCCATGCTGGAATACCGCACGGGCCCTCCGTGCGGGAGCCCGCTGCCGGTTGACGTCCTCTTCCTTTTCACGAACGGCGAAGAGAGACGGCCTACTCGGCGCCGAGGCCTTCTCCAGAGACAGTGCCCGGCTCCAGGATATCGGGCTGATCTTGAATTTCGACGCCGGGGCGACAAAGGCAAATGCCTGATGTTCCGAACGGGCGGCGACAACCAATGGATCATCGGTGAATATGCCCGCGCCGCAGGGATCCACCACGGCAGCGGCTCACTTTTTGCCGAACTCTTCAACATTATCCCGAACAATACGGATTTCTCACCCTTCCTGAAGACCCATATCCCGGGGCTCGACTATGCCTTTGCGGAAGGTTTTACAGCCTATCACAACCGGACCGACAATGCCGACAACATCGACCCGAACACGATGCAGGACCAGGGCGACAATATGCTCGGATCGATCCGCCATTTCGCCCGCGTCGACCTGGATAATCCGTACTCCTACCCCAACAGCCCGCATTCCAGTAACGAGACCAGCGCCACCTGGTTCAATCCGCTTGGGGATGTCCTTATCCATTACTCTCCGACGGTGAATTTGATCCTGCTTTTGCTTACCAATGTCCTTGTCCTCTTCGCGCTGGTTTCAGGTATCTATAAGAAGCAGATCCGCCTCACCCACGCGGCTCTCGGGCTGCTTATCTATCCGATTTCCCTGGTCCTTCTTTATTTCCTCTCGGCATGGACGTTGGATGCTATCCGCGCGGCATGGCCTTTGTATCTCGGGTACTACCCCAACGCCTACAATTCGTATTATTTCTATTTGGTGCTTACCGCGGAGGCAGTAATTGTATTCACTATCGTCTATGGGTGGCTGCTCCGTCGCCGGTCGATGCCCTCCCTGTTCATCGCCATCCTGATCCTGCAAGTCATCTTGCTGGACTTACGCCTTCCGGTACATCCCTGCCGGGATGCTACTTTTTATATTTTCCCCTGATCGGCTGCCGCCGCGGTATTCCCATTTCTCAAAACGATCACCCTATATATTGCTGGCCGGCGCCCTTCCCGCGATCCTTTTCCTCGCGCCACTCATCTATTCCCTTGCAGAACTCTTCGACGTACAACCCCAGGCCGCGATGCTTGGCCCAATGACCGCGCTCTTGCTGGGATTGCTGTTGCCGCTCTTTTCCCTGACGATCCGGGATACTCGCTGGCTGATCCCGGGAACCGGATTGATCGTGATGGTAGTGGCCGCGGGTTTTGGGGTCCTGCATGGAGGTTATAGCCCGCTGAAGCCATTTAAAACCGACCTCCGATATGTCGTACGGCCGGACGACCATCAGGCCTGGTGGGCATCCCGCAGTACCCGGCCGGACCGTTGGAATAAGTCAATTTTCACCCAGGCCTCCGTAAAACCCAGCACGTACTGGTTTCCGATAGCCGCCGCACAACCCGCGAGCGAACTGGTCAACCCCGCGCCTTATCTTGAGCTGCCCGCGCCCTCCCTTTTCCTCACCAAGGACACCACAATGGAGGGCCACCGCCGCTTGTATCTGCATTGCCAGCCCGCGACGGGCACCGCCACGATCCACGTCAGTTTCAGCGCCGACCACCCGGCTGACAGCCTCTACATCGCCGGCACGAGCTATATCGGCCCCCTGGGTTGGTTCGAATATGAGGCCCCGCCCGATAGCGGCTTCAACTTCATCATCACCTGCCCGCCCCGCGCCCCCTTTACGATCGACCTGACCGGCCGGTCCGTCGGCCTGCCCGCCGCGGCCGGCTTTCACGGTTATCCCGCTGACGTGATCCCAAGCCCCGCCACCTACGCGAATACGACAATGGTCCAGCGGTCATATACCTATTCGTCATCCAAATGAGGCCTGCCATCAAACTTTTTTTGAATACTCCTTTAACGCCTGCTTCTCTTTCCGGTTCAAGCTCCCCATCCCCGACCGGCTGATCTTGTCCAGGATGCGGTCGACCTCCTGCTGCTGATCGGACTGGCGGGCGTTCCATTCATGATCGACGCTGTAGGAGTCTTTTTGTGTCCTATGAAATAGATTGTCGACGAACAGAACTTCCGGCCGAGTTATGATCAGGTATACGAAGATAACCGCCGGCACCAGGATCAATAGGATCGTGCCGTAGTTCTCCGCGAAAGCCGCCGGATGGAGGACCAATGCAAGAACCATCCCCACCAGCGCACCGCCCAGATGCGCGTCATGCCCGATATTGTCTTTCCGGGATCGGACTCCGT
The DNA here is from genome assembly GCA_963846405.1 of uncultured Chitinophagaceae bacterium. GTDB lineage: Bacteria > Bacteroidota > Bacteroidia > Chitinophagales > Chitinophagaceae > Puia. The sequence continues at coordinate 69,956 of CAWJVU010000009.1, forward strand.
AAATGCTAAATCCCACGAACAACAATGCGTACAACCAGCTCGGGATCGAGATCGGTAAAGGGAAAATGCTGATCCTCATTTGTGGGAACAACGCGACAGAAGCGAACATCACCCCGCAGACGGCGCCCGACGCACCCACTGAACTATAGTTGCCATGATTCCGATGGATCAGCAGCGAGAGCAATCCTCCGCCAATCAGGCTTGCGAAATAGATCAAAAGGAAATTCAAGCTGCCCAGCCCCATTTCAACCACCCCGCTAAAGATATACAGGCTAAAGAGATTGAATCCCAGATGCAGCCAACCCGTGTGAAGAAACCCGTTCGTCACCAGCCGGTAGTACTGCCGGTCCACCAGGATCCGGTCGACCTCGAATTCGTAATCCTCCAGGAACCGGTTGTTGGTGAACCCCTTATAAGAAACAAATGCGGTGACGACAATAATGATGAATACCAGGATTCCTGCGCCCATGAACTCTTGATTAAAGTCCCCTGAAATATAACCATTAATCACGAGACATTCCCCCGCGCCCGGGAACTATTGGAAATGAAGAAAATAAATTATATTTAATCATTACATGGGGAGATTACTGCCGAAGTTATTCATACCATATATGGCCGCATGGCTGATGGCACTGCCTTCACATGAACAAGCGCGGCCGCTGCCCAACTGGCAGAACCTTGACTTACAGCAGGACAGCGTTTTCGGCATCAGTACAGAGCGGGCATACCGGGAGCTGCCTGGGGGTAAGCAGGCGACGACCGTGGTCGTGGCCGTGATCGATGTCGGCGTGGATACCGGTCATGAAGCGCCGGAAAACCCAATTTCGGGATCTTCTCGGATTCCACGCCGGACCGCTGGGGCAGGATGCTGATGCAACGAAAGGAAAGCTATCAGGCGCAACAGGAAGATCGGGCCGTCCGAAAGTTTCGGGAAAGTGATTTTTGGCTCGGAGTGCCCGATCTGACCCGGATGGGTGCCTTGCGCTTTAAACGAAGTGCAGAAGGTCCTTTTCTCGATGACCCTACCGATCATCTCCCGGCGCCGCCTATCGCTCAGTTACGCGAACTCGAAGCGGCGAGTTTGCATTTAGAAGAGCAGGACGCTCCCTCAAGCAGTGACTATGCCCATTGGATCAATCTTTTATTTGCTCCCGGGTCCTCGCTGGGCGGTGCGCGGCCAAAAGCCAGTGTGATCGATCCGACCGGCACTCTCTGGATAGCAAAGTTTCCCAGTAAGGATGACAAGAATGACACCGGCGCCTGGGAGGCGGTCGTTAACCAACTCGCTAAAGACGCCGGTGTGAACGTAGCCGAGGGTAGCGCCGAGCGATTGACAGCCAGGCATCATACCTACCTGACCAAACGCTTTGACCGGCGTTCGCTGGAGCAGCGCATTCATTTTGCCTCCGCCATGACGCTTCTCGGTCTCACGGACGGAGAGGATGGATCCTCCGGCGTTTCCTACCTCCATCTGGCCGAAGTCATTCAACGCTATGGTGCCCAGCCCAGGGAAGACATGACCGAACTATGGAGGAGAATCGTCCTGAGTATCTGCGTCAGCAACAGCGACGATCACCTCAGAAACCACGGTTTCCTGCTCACCTCCTCGGGATGGGTCCTGTCGCCGGCTTACGACATCAACCCGGTACCCAGTGGCGAGTATCTCAAACTGAATATTTCCGAAGATGATGGGCGGATGAGTGTTGATCTGGCCCTTTCGGTGGCCGAAAAATTCAGGCTTGATCAGAAAGACGCTAAGGCGACACTTAACAAAGTCCAAAAAAGTGTGACCAACTGGAAGAAACAGGCCGAAAAATTCGGTATCGCCCAAGCGGACATCAGCCAGATGGCGCCGGCGTTCTCTACCGATGGAAAAGCTTGACCCAAAAAGTTTGTTTGCGGATGATCAATTTGTTTGTCTCGTCCTCACTCTTTCACCAGCTTCGCCCGCAAACTATCCTTTCCCACAATCCCCATGAACCGCCATTCGCCTTCCTGAACCCGATCCAGTCTCCCAACGAGCGGATCTTTTACCGGTATCGGATACCGCCACGAAGCCGTCAGTGCTCCGGAAACCCGGTCCAGCCGATAGCTGCCGATCCATCTTCGTTCCAGACTATTGAACTCGAACACCACATCATTCCCCTGATCAAAATACACCGTGGACAGGACGCTATCCTGGCTGGAGGTCGCAGCCCGCTTAACTCCGTTTACCGACAAATCCTCTACGCGATACTTCCCTGTCAGCTGCGGATTCCGGTCCGGAGATCCGAACGATAATACCAGCACCAGCGGCGCGACGATAACTACCATCGGCAGCACGATACCCCCCGCCCCCGCGCCGTTCTCGCGAAAGAATACCGCTACAAGCCGTCGCCAATGCACCACGATCAGACACATCAGCCCTATAAGTAAAACAACCGCATGCACCGTATCTCCGGCCTCAAAACCATAGAAGATATTTAGCAGCACAATATTCAGTACGACCGGCAACAGAAAGATAGTCCCAAACAACCTCGTGCGCCCGAACATCAACAGGAAAGCCCCAACGATCTGCAAGACGCCGATCAGGCAAAAGAACGGAAACGAATGACCGAAGAAGGCCCAGGTCAAATCTTCACCCGAGAAACTACTGAATGGCTCATCCAGCCGGCCCAGCGGCACTTGACCTTGTAAGTGGAACAATTTCTGCCACCCGATCATCGCCAGATCGAGCGCGATCCAACCCGCCAAAATGCCTTGCCAGACCACCGCCACCCGCCGCCTGAAGAGCAGCGCCGCTACAACCACCAGGACCAAACCCGCGATCGCATACGCCGGCGGCGGGATATGCTTGTTCCCGAATTCCCAGATGATCCGATAGATGATCCGCTGCAAAACAAAAGCGGCAACCCCCCCGATAAGTAAGCAAATGGACAGTTTCCTGATATTCCCCATTTTTTTACTTCCGGAGATGCGCTGCCGCCGTATTTCCACAAATCAATGCAGGTCGAACCGGTCCAGGTTCATCACCTTGACCCAGGCCGCTACAAAGTCGTGAACAAACTTCTCCTTCGCGTCGTCGCAGGCATAGACTTCCGCCAGCGCCCTCAGCTCCGAATTGGAGCCGAAGATCAGGTCGACCCGCGTGCCGGTCCATTTGAGCGAACCGGTGACACGATCGCGGCCCTCGAATAGATCAGCAGCCCCCGATGTGGCGTGCCATTTCGTATCGAGATCAAGAAGATTGACAAAAAAGTCGTTGGTGAGCGAACCGGTAATATGGGTAAACACCCCACTCCGGGAGTGGTCGAAATTGGTGTCCAGCACACGCATGCCCCCCACCAGAACAGTCATTTCAGGCGCGGTAAGCGTAAGCAGCTGGGCTTTATCTACCAGGAATTCTTCCGCCTTCGCGGCATAATGCGGTTGCACATAATTCCGGAACCCATCTGCGACGGGCTCGAGCGCATCGAACGATTGAACATCGGTCTGATCCTGTCGGGCATCGCCCCGCCCGGGGGCGAAGGGGACGGTCATCGTAAAGCCGGCGTTTTTCGCCGCCTGCTCCACCCCAGCACACCCGCCAAGCACGATCACATCAGCCAGTGAAACCGGTTTGCCAAAATCTTTTTGCACTTTTTCGATGATTGTCAACACGCCAGCCAACTGCGCCGGATCATTTACCACCCAGTCTTTCTGCGGCGCCAGCCGGATCCGCGCGCCATTCGCGCCGCCGCGCCGGTCAGAACTACGGAAGGTAGACGCCGAAGCCCATGCAGTGCTGACCAACTGTGAAATGGAAAGCCCTGATTTCAACAAGCGTTCCTTTAGCGAAGCGATATCCGCATCGTTGATCAGCGGCTCCGCCGCAGCCGGGACCGGGTCTTGCCAGATCAGTTCTTCTCCAGGAACTTCCGGACCCAGATACCGGACCTTCGGACCCATATCGCGATGTGTCAATTTGAACCAGGCCCGCGCAAAAGCATCGGCGAACTCCGCGGGGTTCTCATAGAAGCGCCGGGAAATGACTTCGTATGCCGGGTCCACTTTTAACGCCAGATCCGTCGTCAGCATCGTCGGCGTATGACGTTGGTTGGGGTCATGCGCATCGGGGACCGTATTTGCGCCGGCGCCGCCCGCGGGCACCCACTGGAATGCACCCGCCGGGCTTTTGCTCAGCTCCCACTCGTAACCGAAGAGGTTCTCAAAGAAATTATTGCTCCATGTTGTGGGCGTCCGGGTCCATATCCCTTCCAGGCCGCTGGTGATGGTATGCCCCGCATTCCCTTTACCCCAGCTATTGTTCCAGCCAAGACCCTGCTCTTCGATCAGGGCCGCCGCAGGTTCCTTGCTGACATAATTCCCGGCATCCGCCGCGCCATGCGTTTTACCAAATGTATGACCACCCGCGATCAGCGCCACGGTCTCTTCATCGTTCATCGCCATCCGGCCAAATGTTTCGCGGATGTCCTTTGCCGAAGCCAGCGGATCCGGTTTCCCATCCGGACCCTCCGGGTTAACATAGATCAGACCCATCTGGACGGCGCCAAGCGGATTCTCCAGGTCGCGGACGCCTTCATATCGTTTATTGCCCAGCCATTCCTTTTCCGAACCCCAATAGGTGTCTTCCGCGGCCTCCCAGACGTCGGCACGCCCTCCGCCGAAACCGAAGGTCTTGAAACCCATCGATTCGAGGGCGCAATTCCCCGTGAGGATCATGAGGTCGGCCCAGGAAAGCTTTTTGCCATATTTCTGTTTGACTGGCCAAAGGAGCCGTCTGGCCTTGTCGAGGTTGACATTGTCCGGCCAGCTGTTTAGCGGCGCGAATCGCTGCATTCCCCTGCTTCCGCCGCCGCGCCCGTCTGAGATTCGATAAGTGCCCGCGCTATGCCAGGCCATCCGGATCATCAAGGGTCCATAATGCCCGAAGTCCGCGGGCCACCAATCCTGAGATGTAGTCAGCACCCCAATGATATCCTTTTTGACCGACCCCAGGTCGAGTTTTTTGAATTCTTCCGCGTAGTTAAATCCTTTGTCCATCGGGTCCGACAACGAAGAATGTAGCCGAAGAATCCCGAGGTTCAGCTGGTTTGGCCACCAATCGCGGTTGCTCGTCCCTCCGCCAGCGACTTGTTTCAACTGACCCCCGATAAAGGGGCATTTGCTCGCTGCACCTGGATGGTGCGTTGATGCATAATGAAGCGTGTTATTTTCCATGATTTGCGTGCATTTAAGTCCTTCGACGATGTCAAATGTATCGAAGTTTTTTGCACCGGAAAGATAGATTGTTTCGATAGGTAATAGACAAAATCTATTAATCCCCCGATTTTATATCATCATTATTGATGCCGTGCTGATTTTTTTTGATCTCACTATTCAGCTTCCCGAACCGGTAATTGAACCGGATCATAATGAAGCGATAGTAAGACTGGTTATTGGATACCTGCGAAAAATCGGGACCGCTGGACACGCTCCGGATCGTTAGATATTTGGCATAAACATTGGCGGCCACAACCGTAACGGTGCCTTTCTTTTTTAGCACATCTTTCGAGACATAGCAATTGGAATTCACCTGGCCTTCGGAATGCCCCTGCAGCGTGATACTGCCGCTGGAATAGCCGCCGTTCAGCCCGACCGCATACCCCTTGTTCAACTTATACCGCGCATTGACATTAGCATAACCGGTATAACCCTGGTTGCTATACTGCTCGCCGTTATACGAGCCTTTGAACCAGAGATAACTGAGCCGCCCGTTGAGCCCCAGCGAAAAAGCCGCACTGGGATTCAACCGGATGTTGAGGTTGAGCCCCAGGTTGCGTTTTGCGCCAATGTTCCCATAGCTGGTGTAGTTCACCGTGTCTTTTATTCCATTGACGCTGTCTGATTGCAGCGTGGTTACCCGCTGGATGGAATTCGTCGAAAAGGCATAGCTGACCCCGGCAATAAAGGAATTTTTACCGAAGCGATTATAAGTAAATTCAAACGTATTGTCCAACTCCGGCCGGAGGCTCGGATTGCCCGTGACGATAAACAAAGGGTTGGAGAGATTGACATAGGGACTAAGCTGCGATATGCCGGGTCGTTGGATCCGCTGTGTATACCCAAAATTAAGGCTGTATGCTTTAAAGTCGCGTTGCAGTGAAATCGAGGGGATCAGGTTGCTGTAGTTGGGCGAGATGGCGACGCCTTCGGACGTGAAGTTGGCATCGACTACGGTGTGTTCCAGCCGCAGGCCGCCCTTGGCAGTCCACTTATTTAGGTTGAGCTGATAAGAATTATAAAGACTGTATACATCCTGGAAGTAGTTAAAATCATTGGTTTCGGCTACATTTGGCAGATAGGAGTGGCTGGCGCTGTCCAGGTCATTTTCATGGAAATGGCTGTAATCGCTCCGGAAGATGGCTTTTGCGCCCGCTTCGGTGCTTAGCCGCTTACTAATCGGTCCGGCATAATCGATCTGAACGGTATTGTACGCGATGTTCTCGTTGTTGTATTGATGAAAATTCGGGAAAAACACCGGGTCATAGTTCATTCGGTTGAAAAAGGAATCGGTGATCACCTTTTCATCCGGTCCGGCGGTGAATTGATAGGAGATAGTCAATAATTCTTTTTTGGATCGTTTGAATCCTAGTTGGTAATTCAACCCCGCATTGATGCCCAGGTATTCTTCCTGGTAGCTGTTTAGGAGACCGTAACCCTGTTGAAGGGTACCAGCGTTGTCGGTGGCGGATGACTGAATGGCCTGCCGATACGTTGTATTCTGGTAAAGATTCGCCGAAGCAGTCAGCAGGTTCAGGGAATCGAATTCGTAACTCAGGTCAATGGATCCGTCCTCCACCGGCGCATGCGTTGAATTGATTGAATTTTGAGCGATAGTACTGTTAATAACCGGGATATTTTCCGTGGTAGACGAATTCGTCACCAGGTTAGGCTGAAAACCATAGACGCCAAAAACGGCCAACCCGAATTTGCCCTGCTTATAGGTCCCGTTGACACTCCCTTGTGCACCATAGACGGTATTATACGCTCCATTCAGCCCGATATTGTAACCTTCGTCGCCGCGTCTTTTGGTGATGATATTGATGATGCCCGACAACCCTTCCGCGTCGTATTTTGCCGGCGGCGTGGTGATCACTTCGATCCTTACGATGTTGGATGCCGGCATTGCCCTTAATATATCGGTCGGATTTCTTGCAAACATGGCCGATTCCCGGCCGTTGATCAGGATCTTGTAATTGCCGCCCCCATTCAACAAAACATTATCGTTCGCGTCGAGGCTCAGCAGCGGGACCTTGCGCATCAAATCGAGGAGAGACAATGAAACGGCTTCGGGGTCCGCCTGAACGTCATAGCTGAGCCGGTCTACTTCCCGTGACACGATCGGCTTGGCTGCGGTGACAGAGGCTTCCTTAAGCCTGGTCGCGGACCGAACCAGGACGATCCTGCCGGCATCGACATCGGTGGAACCGCTACCGATTGGAATTGGTTTCTCTACATAGCCAACGTAAGTTAATACGAGGTTATAGGCATTCCCTGCAGGCGCCTTTAACACAAAGCTACCGTCGCCCTTTGTTACAACCTTTTTTATGGCATTGCCTGATTTGGGGTTCTGGAGTGTCACGGTCACAAAACCGATCGGCTGGGCGGTTGCGGAATCGACGGCGATACCTTTGATGGAGATGGTCGGGGTGACGGTTTGGGCAAACCCGAACACGGCGAATAGAACGGCAGGTAACAGGGATGACAATCTTTTCATACGACTTTTTTATGGCAACTGGTTTTCTGACCAATGGTGAATCCCGATGCCGCTTGCCCCGGTTTGGGAGTTGTAATGCAATCCAAAATCCGGGTCTTCGACCATCCCCGGGGAATTCAGCGTATACTGACTAGGGGTAACGTACTTTTCTTTTAATTTTTGGTGAATGTTTTCGGGTTGCAGTTGACCGTTTACAGTGAGTTTCCGGTTTGTCAGTAAGTAGGAAACGGGAGCGGATTTATCCGTTACAATTCCTTCAGTGACCAGGTCGTCGACAACATCGGTGAAGATTGAGTTTAAATTTACATAATGCATGGGCCGCATCGGTCTTTCCATTCGGGGGGATCCCATTCCGGGCGACGCCGGTTTTTTGTTAAAGAAATAGCCGTGACCCTGCACTTTTTCCGGGCCATAGTATAGGCCCATTTCTTTTATGTTGTATTTGGTAATGAATTTTTGATGGAAAGCATCTGATTGCACTTGATCATTGACGACAAAGATATTTTTGTCGAGCGCAAAAGATTGTACGGAGGCCGAATCCGGGACAAGCTTTTCCCTGACCAGGTCACCGATCACCTGGTTCATTCGTCCGAAAATAACCGTAAAGTCCGGTTGCGGAGGAGGCGGAGGCGGTGGAACGGTATCACGAGGCTTTAATGAGTAGCTGAACTTGAATGTATCTGTTTTTTCAACTTGCGGTCCCGCCCCGATCCTGGTCTTCCTCCGTACGGTACTTGTCAGTCGTTCTGCGCTGTTAAGGGTATCGGCGTACTTCCGAAGGATGACCATGGATCCGCGGGAAATTGTTTCTGGCTTGGGGGATTGGGGCGAGAGTAGTGTGAGGGTCGTTCGATTTGGGACAGCAGCCATCAGCGCCAGCGAAGCTGCGACAACCGTCGAGCAAACCAAAGAACCTTTTTCAACCGGACTAAGCGTATAGTTCCTATTTTCCACTATTCGGCTGATTCGGTTGAGAAAGCTGCTCCTTCTTCCGGCAAAGCCAACGGCCGATAAGGAACGGCCGTACAAGGAACGCTCTTTGAAACTGATGAGGGACTCAACATATTGTTTCTTGCTTCGTAACTGCCCGATGGCCACGTCATCGCAACAGTTCTCTCGTTCGTCCCTGATCAGGGAGGATAGCCAAAGCAGTGCGGGGTTGAAGAAGAGCAGGATCTCTATGATATTCTGTAGAAGGTTGACCAGGTAATCGCCTCTGCGAATATGCGCCAACTCGTGGAGCAGGATTGCTTCGATTTGTTCAGGGGCAAGCTGGGTTAAAAGTCCGACGGGTACCAGGATGACAGGCTTCAATTGCCCGAAGACGATGGGCAGTTTTGCGATCTTCGACTCCAGCAGGGTAACGGGTCGTGTAATCCGCAACTCGTGACAAAGCAGCGTTACCCGCAGTCTCCAGAAATGGGACGGCTCATGGCTTTTGTGTCGGACGATGTGTCGCGTGTACCCCAATACAAAGAACATTCGAGCCGTTCTCACGCTTAGAATGATGAGCCAAATCGTGACGATCACTGCGGAATTTCGGGTAAGGAACCCGTTGATTGTTTGGTAAAGTAGTGGCTGACCACCGACGCGAACGATCACCGGGTGATCAATTTTGAGATTCGGCATCATGATTTTCCCGCTGTTTGTTGCCAGGCCGCTCGCGGGCATGCCGGAATGTTGCAGCTCGTACAGGAGCGTAGCGGCGAATAGAAAAGCTGACACGAAAAAAAGCGTCGTCAGAAGTTGATAACGGAGGGTCGGGCGGGATTGTTTTGTGCAGATTAAGATAAGCGCCGCCAGCAGCGCCGCGATCAGCCCCTGCCAGAGGGAATGGAACAAGGTCCAGCAGATCGCCGTGACGACGCGATTGGCAAACAGCTCATTTATTGACAGGAGATACATAATGAAGAATTTGGAGATTTATTTGTCTTTATTCAGTTTTTTCAATAGCTCCTTTACCTTTTTTAAGTCCTCCGCCGATGATTTGTCGTTATTCATAAAGGTTACCAGCAGGTTGCTGATTGAGCCGTCATATACCGAATCTATAAAACGGTCCAGGATGGACCCCATCGTCCTTTCTTCTTCCAGCAACGGATAATAGACATGGGTCATATTGGTCTCATCTCTTTTGAGCATCCCCCGCTCGGTCATCACCTGCATCGTCTTAAGTGTAGATGTATAGCCGACGTTCTTTACTCCAGCGCTCAATGTGTCGTGCACCATTCTGACGCTGGACGGACCGGTTTTCCACAAAATTTTGAGCACTTCCAGTTCGCCTTTGGTAGGAACCACCTGGTCAGCCTTCGCGGGGATGGAACGCCCCGGCTTGTTTTGTTTTGGTTTCTTTGCCATGCTTAAGATACGATAGTTATCGTAGGATGAAGGTACGATATAAATCGTAACCTCCAACTATTTTTCTAAGAAGCGACAAGAAATTGGAAGGAATGTTGCTTCCCGAGCTGGAAATTCACCAATCTTTGCGATATAAAGCGGACCATGGAAATCGGAATAGACAGTTTTATAGCGAAGCGTATCGGCGCAACAGCGTCGGAAGGCATCAGCGATGCCCAGGCAATCTCGGAACTGCTGGAACGGATAAGATTGGCGGATGCCGTCGGCCTTAATATTTTCGGCATTGGCGAGCACCATCGGCGGGAGTTCCTGGATTCAGCCACTCCGGTTGTTCTGGCGGCTGCGGCCGCGATGACAAAGGCGATCCGGCTGACCAGCGCGGTGACGGTGCTCAGCGCCGCCGATCCCGTACGGGTATTTGAAGAGTTTGCGACCCTTGATCTCATTTCCCGGGGAAGGGCCGAGATTGTCGCCGGGAGAGGATCGTTCATCGAAGCTTTTCCACTTTTCGGCTATGACCTGGACGATTATGAGGCGCTTTATGAAGAAAAACTCGGTTTGTTGCTTCAAATCAACCGCAACGAGCGGGTAACCTGGCGCGGGCGATTCCGCCCGTCGCTCAAAGATCAGGGTATCTATCCCCGACCGTTTCAGCCCGAGCTTCCAATATGGATTGGTGTCGGCGGGACTCCGGAATCCTTTCAGCGGGCAGGTCTCCTGGGCCTTCCGTTAGCTGTGGCAGTGATCGGGGGGCAAACCCGACGTTTTGCGCCGCTTGTTAATCTATACCGCCAGACCTACAGTGCGGCCGGCCATCCCCTGGCCAATATGAAAGTGGCACTGCATTCTTTGGGCTATGTTGAAGTTGATACTGCGTCCGCTGTAGATCAATACTATCCCGGTTACGCGGAAATGTTTACGAGGATTGGCCGGGAACGGGGCTGGCCGCCGGTGACACGCCGGCATTTCGACGAAGTGGCGGGATTTGATGGAGCGATCGTAATCGGTGATCCGGAAATGGTTGCAGAAAAAATTCAGCGCCACAGCGAAGCCCTCGGCGGGATAGACCGTTTCACGTTCCAAATGGACAATGCCGGGCTTACGCATGCACAAATGATGAAGAGCATCGAATTGATCGGAACGAAAGTCATTCCGTTGATAAATGAATGAAAAAACCCGCGCAGTGCTCTGGCGGGTTAGAAGTTGGCCTACCTGGATTAGCTCCGGCCTCCTATCGTCGGCCTCCGCTGATCCACCTGTCTTTTCATTACCCAAGTGACCTCATCCGGCTGCCGCCGGATCGTCTTTTTTCGCCCGTCCGTTCACGCGAGTAAACTAGAACTTCGGCAAAGCTTCGTCCCTCGCTTTACCTCGTTCGTAAATTTCGCTTCGCTCCTTTACACTCCCGTGCAAAAAAAGACCCCTCGCAAGACGAGGGGTCACTTGTTGGCCTACCTGGATTAGCTCCGGCCTCCTATCGTCAGCCTCCGCTGATCCACCTGTCTTTTCATTACCCAAGTGACCTCATCCGGCTGCCGCCGGATCGTCTTTTTTCGCCCGTCCGTTCACGCGAGTAAACTCGCTTCACTCCCGTGCAAAAAAAGACCCCTCGCAAGACGAGGGGTCACTTGTTGGCCTACCTGGATTCGAACCAAGACAAACAGAACCAAAATCTGTCGTACTACCATTATACTATAGGCCAATTCCTACTTTTCTCCGCCGAAGACAACCTGGCCCACCGGGACCGCCTTCAAAAAGGAGTGCAAAAATAAGCGTTCAATTCGCTCGCTCCAAAAGAATTCGCTGATTATTCCCGATCAAGGTGCTATCATACAAACTTGAACAACAATGCCGCGATCGCGTAAAGGATCGTTGCCACGAAAATCCCCTTTGCCGTACTGTCCTTATGTGAATTTATATAATAAGTGAACAACGCAATATTCGCCACCAGACAGGGCACGGAGATCGCCGTCACCTGCTGCTTATTCGTCCGCAAAAAAAAGAAGAACTCTCGGATGGGGTAGGTTGGATAAAATCGAACAAAATAATAAATCGCCAGGCTTATGATCGGCGCAACCAGTCCCAGCACTAAACCTAGCCGGAGATTGTCTTTTTTGAGTATCACGATTTCCACGTTTTTTCGAGTTTGCCCTTTAGAACGTAATTCGTCATGTCAAATTGTACAGGCACCACACTGACATAGTTGTGTTCCAATGCCCAGACATCCGTATCCCGACCCTTATCAAAATTCACAAATTTACCCGTCAACCAGTAATATTTCTTCTTATTCGGATCATTCCGTTCGATGAAATCCTCCTCATACTTTGCATATGCCTGCCGGGCTACTTTAATCCCCTTTATCAGGTTCTCAGGAACGGCCGGAAAATTCACGTTGAGGATCAGATGTTTATCGATAGGATGTGCCAGCACCTGCTCTACGATGATCCGCACGTACTTCCGCGCCGCCGTGAAATCGGCCTCCACACTATAATCCAGCAGCGAGAAACCTACCGAAGGAATACTTTCGATCGAAGCCTCAACGGCCGCTGACATCGTGCCCGAATAAATGACATTGATCGAATGGTTCGCTCCGTGATTGATCCCGCTCAGACAAAGGTCCGGCTTTCGCCGTAATACCTTGTCCACTGCCAGTTTCACACAATCCACCGGTGTACCCGAACACTGCCAGGCTTCAACCCCGTCGAAGAGATGGTGCATCGGGCTCAACCGCAAGGGATTGCCGATCGTAATGGCATGCCCCATCCCCGATTGCGGCTTGTCCGGCGCTACTACAACGACTTTTCCCAAACCCTTTACGGCTTCCACCAGATTGCGGATCCCCGGCGCATTGATCCCGTCATCATTCGTTACCAGGATAACCGGCACGTGTTTCCGCACGCTCTTCGAAGACTTGTTCGCGCTTTTCGGCTGCTTGCCGTTGTTGCTTAACTTGTTTGTTGTCAATTTATTATCTGAACCTGCCTCACCAGAGCGACATCCCATTGGTCCCTGTTTCCCGGATGATCCCCGTCGCTCCGGTCTTTCCCGGTCCTCACCGGCCGCTCAGCAGTATCCGTCTTTTTGATGACCCCCGTCGCTCCCGTTTTCCCCGGCTTCCGCGTCCCTCTTCGATCGTTTGACTTCTTTTCCATAATTAGAGTTACAAAAGTCCGCAATATTTCGGACTTCCCTCCTTTCCCACCGGAATTTTCACCGTTTACTATTTTTGCAGCCATTTTAAAGCCAGGTATGGCAGGACAACTGAAAGAGGTACGCAACCGGATCAAATCCATCCAAAACACCCAGCAGATCACCAAGGCCATGAAAATGGTCAGCGCAGCCAAACTTCGCCGCGCCCAGGATGCGATCATCCAGATGCGCCCCTATGCTCAGAAGCTTCAGGAAATCCTCAGCAATATCGTCAGCAGTTCCGAAGGCGACCTCGGCATAAGCCTCGCCGCTGATCGCCCCGTCGAAAAAGTCCTGCTTATCGTCATCACCAGCGACCGCGGTCTCGCCGGCGCCTACAACGCCAATGTGATCAAACTCGCCAAAGCGACCATCCGGGAGAAATATTCCGCTCAGTCCGCCAAAGGCAACGTCACCATCTGGTCCATCGGCAAAAAGGGATACGAACATTTCGCGAAGAACAACTATAAGGTCACCGATACCTATAAGGATATCTTTCTCCAGCTCAGCTTCGAACACGTTCAAACCGCCGCGCAGGCTGCCGTGAAAGCATTCGCGAACAGGGAATTCGACGCCGTCGAAATCGTCTACAGCCAGTTCAGGAATGCTGCCACCCAAACTTTTATTGCCGAGAGATTCCTGCCCATCCCCAAAGTGGAGAAAAAGGCCGGCCACGCCAAAGCCGACTTTATTTTCGAGCCCGGCAAGGAAGAATTGATCGCCGAGCTCATGCCCAAGATCCTCAACACCCAACTGTATAAGGCCGTGCTCGATGCCAATGCGTCGGAACACGGCGCCCGCATGACCGCGATGGACAAGGCCAGCGAAAACGCCAACGAACTGCTTAAATCGCTCCGCCTGTCCTACAACCGCGCTCGCCAGGCCGCAATCACCACTGAATTGACAGAAATCGTAAGCGGGGCTGCCGCGCTACAAGGGTAAACAGACGGAATGGAAATCGGAACTATTATCCCACATATCGAAGCGCTGATCTTTGCCAGCGACAAGCCGTTGACCTCCATGGAGATCACCGAGCTGATCAATAACGCTTTTGGCTTCATGGAAGAAAAGCTTACGCTCGAACAGATCCAGACCTCGCATCGACGGTATCATCGAAAAATATGCCATCGAATTTTATCCCTTCGAAGTCAGGGAAAGCGGCGGCGGCTGGCAATTCCTCACCAAAAGAGACTATCATAAGACCATCGCCCAGCTTAACGGCGAGAAATACCTCAAACGGCTTTCCTCCGCTGCACTCGAAACCCTCGCCATCGTCGCCTACAAGCAACCCGTCACCAAGGGCGAGATCGAAGCCATCCGCGGCGTCAACAGCGACTACAGCATCCAGAAGCTGCTCGAAAAGGAACTCATCGTCATCTCCGGCCGCAATGAAGACATGCCCGGGAAGCCCCTTGTCTATGCGACCTCAAAGACCTTCATGGACTATTTCGGCATCAACTCACCTACCGATCTGCCCAAACTAAAAGAGGTCTTTGCCGAAACCCTTATCGAACCCACGATCGTTCATCATACGCGAAACTGCTGAGGAAGGCGACGACGCTCCGGAAACCCCCGACCAATCTTAAACCGTTCCCTCCATGGCCGAATCTCTCTCCCCCGACCATCTCATCCAGTCTCGCCCAACAATTCGGCACACCCGTTTATGTCTATCACGCCGAGAAGATCAAGCGCAATACCACAAGCTCACCACCGCCTTCCGCGACAGCAACACCGTATTCTTCTACGCCTGCAAGGCCCTTACCAATATCAATATTTTAAGGTATATCCGTGACCTCGGCGCCAATGTCGACTGCAGCTCCATCAATGAGGTCCGCCTGGCCCTTCACGCCGGCTTCCCTAACCGACCGCATCCTATATACCTCCAACGGCATCGGCTTTGACGAGATCGAAGAGGCCCAATCCCTTGGCGTGATCATCAATATCGACAGCCTGTCGAATTTGGAAAAATTCGGCCAAGCGATTTGGCTCTGCCTACCCCGTTGGGGTACGGCTCCGCCCCAACATTATGGCCGGCGGCAACCTCAAGATCTCTACCGGTCATGACAAATCCAAATTCGGAATCCCCGTCGACCAGATCGAACTTATCCTTGATCTCGTCCGGAAATATGACCTCAAAGTTTACGACCTCCATATCCATACCGGCAGCGAGATCGAGGACGTCGAGGTATTCGTCAAAGGCATCGGGATCCTTTTCGACCTCATCCCTCATTTCCATGACCTCCGGTTCATCGATCTTGGCGGCGGATTCAAGGTTCCCTACAAGGATGGCGACACGGAGACGGATATCGCTGCCCTCGCTCAGGCAGTAAGCAAAGCCTTCGCCGTCTCATCCAAACCCGGGAGGGCGGCCCCTCCAGGTCTGGTTCGAACCCGGGAAATTTCTCGTCAGCGAATGCGGCTACTTCATCACCAAGGTCAACGTCATCAAGCAAACCGACGCCGCCACCTTCGTCAGCGTCGACAGCGGGTTCAACCACCTCATCCGCCCCATGTTCTATGACGCCTATCACCGCATCGTCAACATCAGCAACCCCAACGGCGAACCTCGCCGCTATTCCGTCGTCGGCAATATCTGCGAGACCGACACCTTCGCCTGGGACCGCAGCATCAACGAAGTCCGCGAAGGGGACTACCTCGTCTTTTGCAATGCCGGCGCCTATGGTTTCGAGATGTCGTCCAACTTCAACTCCCGGTACAAGCCCGCCGAAGTTCTTGTCAAAGACGGCCATGCCCATCTAATCCGCCGCCGCGATGAGTTCTCCGACCTCCTCCGCAACCAGATCGAAATCTAGCGTGTTTATGGCAACGTTTCAAAAAACGATAAAAAACCCTTTCCTCTTCCGCCTCTATCTCCTCACACAACTGCCCAGCGCCTTCTTTGCCGGACTTAAGATATCCGACCTCGAAGCCGACACCTGTACGGTCACCGTCCCCTACAAATGGTTTACCCGGAACCCATTCCGCTCTGTTTATTTCGCTTGCCTCGCCATGGCCGCCGAAATGAGCACCGGCGCCCTCGTCATGGACCTGGTTTATAAACGCAACCCACCCGTCTCCATGCTCGTCGTCCACCTCGAAGCCAACTATACTAAAAAGGCCACCGGCCGCACCCGCTTTACCTGCTCCGACGGCCCCGCCATCCGCGATCGGCCATCGAAACCGCCATCGCCACCGGCGAAGGACAGACTATCCGCGCCCGCTCCAGCCGGCACTAACGCTCAATGGCGATTTGGTAGCAGAATTTTACATAACTTGGTCCTTCAAGGTCAAATCAAAATGAAGATTGCATTCCATGGCGCCGCCCGCGTCGTAACCGGCTCCAAACACCTCCTCACTCTCAATAACGGAAAGAAATACCTGCTCGACTGCGGTATGTTCCAGGGAATGGGCGCCCAGACCGATGTCCTCAACCGCAACTGGGGCTTCACCCCCGCCCAGGTCACTCACCCTCATCCTCTCCCACGCCCATATCGACCACAGCGGTCTGATCCCCAAACTGGTCAAGGACGGCTTCACCGGCAAGATCTTCTGCACCCCCGCCACCCACGAACTCACCGGCGTCCTCCTCGAAGACTCCGCCGGGATCCAGGAGGACGATATCAAATACGCCAACAAACGCCGCAAGGCCGAAGGCCAGCCCTACCTCCAACCCCTATACGACACCGATGACGCCAAGCGCGCCATGGACCACTTCGTCAGCGTGGAATACGACACCTGGCACCCCATCGACGAAGACGTCCAGGTCCTCTATACCGACGCCGGTCATATCATCGGCAGCGCCGCCGTTCACCTCAAAATAAAGGAAGACGGAAAAGAGTATCATATCACCTTCAGCGGCGACGTCGGCCGCTACAAGGACGATATCCTCCGCTCGCCCGAAGTCTTCCCCCAGGCAGATTATATCCTGATCGAATCCACCTACGGCAATAGCCTCCACGACCCCGTCGCCACCACGCCCGATATGCTCCTCGACTGGATCGTAAAGACCTGCCTGCAAAAGAAAGGGAAGCTCATCATCCCCGCCTTCAGCGTCGGCCGCACCCAGGAACTGCTCTTCGCGCTCAACCAGCTCGAAGAACAGAAGCGCCTCCCGCCGCTCGACTACTATGTCGACAGCCCCCTCAGCGTCGCCGCCACCGAGATCGTCAAGCACTACCCGCAGTATTTTAATAAGACCATCCAGAAAGTCCTCGAGACCGACAAAGACCCCTTCTCCTTCCAGGGCCTCAAATACATCAAGACGGTAGACGAATCCAAAGCTGCTCAACTACCGCAACGACCCATTCGTCATCATCTCCGCCAGCGGCATGGCCGACGGCGGCCGCGTCGTGCACCACATCAGCAACAACATCGAGAACTCCCGCAATACCATCCTCCTCGTCGGCTACTGCGAACCCCATTCCCTCGGCGGCCGCCTCATGGCCGGCGCCAAAGAGGTACATATCTTCGGCGTCCTCCACGAAGTCCACGCCGAGATCGGCAGCATCCGCAGCATGAGCGCCCACGGCGACTACGAAGACCTCACCCAATTCCTCTCCTGCCAGGACCCAAACAAGTCAAAGCAGTCTTCATCGTCCACGGCGAATACGATGTCCAGCAGGCCTTCCGCGACCGCCTGATCAAGAAGGGCTTTACCGACGTCGAGATCCCCGAGCTCCACTCCGAACGAGGCCTAGTTAGCCACCCATGCTCCCCTACCCCAAACTCCATCAACTTTTGAAGTAACGCCACCTGATTCGCCGCGCGATTATAATTATGCCCCTCATATCGCGCCCCATAATACACATCCCCATTCAAATGATCTGTCAGGAACCGAAGCGCCTGCATATACACCATAAATAAGCCCGCTATAGAAGAACCGCTCCCGCTCCGTCTCACTCAGCACATCCCCCATCTACCCCCAGATATCCCTCCTAGATCGCCTGATAGAACTCCCGCCGCACCACGACGGCTGACAGATCAATCTACCTCCTCACTCGCCGGCGAAACATAAGTCCGGACCATATCCCCCACGTCACTGATAAAATAACCCGGCATCACCGTATCCAGGTCGATCACACAAAGCCCTTTGTCCCGATCGTCGAACAAGCACATTGCTGATCTTTGTATCATGATGCGTCACCCGGAGTTGAAAACCCGGATCACCTTTAAACGCGATATATGCATCCACCAACCCCCGCTGCCCATCAAAAACGCGATCAGTCCGGCGGAACTCCGCTAAGCCGCGAAGAATCCGCGCAATCCGTCACCGCCCGGTCGAACTGCTCATA
The DNA here is from genome assembly GCA_963846405.1 of uncultured Chitinophagaceae bacterium. GTDB lineage: Bacteria > Bacteroidota > Bacteroidia > Chitinophagales > Chitinophagaceae > Puia. The sequence continues at coordinate 88,529 of CAWJVU010000009.1, forward strand.
TCGCAGCGCCAGGTCATGGAAATGCGGCAACGTCTCCCGCAGTTGCCCCACATCGAAATCCCGCAGATTTCGCGTGAACAACCCAAACTGCCGCGATGCCTCATAGGCCTGCTCCGGAGCTGCTGACGACATCATAGGTCCGCGACCCGCTGACAAACGGGAACATCCGAAAATACTCGCCGCTGGTCATCCCGGTAGAACACCGCGCCTTCCGCCGTCCGAACGGCAGCGGCAAAAAGATAGTCCGGCTCCTGTTCCGCCAGATACCGCCCGATCTTATCCAGATTCTCCGCAATCGCCACCGGATCGCTAAAGACCCCCGTATTCACCTCCTGGCAGAACATAGGCCTTCCCACCCGGGACCTCTACCTTCCAGGTGCGATGGATCAGACCCGACCCGATCGGCACAAGAGAATGCTGTTCAAATCCGGGGTAAATATGCCCGGAGCACGGATGATAACATAGCCCCAAACCTACAAAATCCTGATTATCTTTACGGATCCTATCAAACCGAATATGACACCAAAACCTTTTGTTTTCGTTATCCTTCTTCGCCTTTACGTGCCTGCGGTGCAAAAAGAAGATCTCACCAGCACCGTCGATCATTCCGGTTCCATCGAAACCTCGATTGCCGTCCAACACGCCGACAGCACACATGACATCGTGCTGACCACCCACAAAGTCTGGGCCAACGGCGAGGTATATTCTACCATCGTTCACCGTGACACCGTTCCCGGTCTCGGGCTGATCAGCACGCAAGGGGAGGACAGCAGCGGCGATACGACGACCGTCGTCGTGCCAAAAGATTATCAGATCTTCATTACAATGAAGTAGCCATGAGAAAGACAAAAAGATCCAGCTGGTCCTCATTACGGCTTTGTTCGCCTCCTGTCATCGTCCCGAACCCCAATGGCGCGCGGGCGGCCGGACCTATATCCGAAGCGACAGCACCGCACCATATACCCTTATGGCCCACCCGCATCCGGGCGTTCCTTTTTTGTTTCTATGCATTTTCGTCCATATGGTCTCTATAATCCCATTTGGCTACCGGCGCCTCGGCTACTATTCCAACGCCCTAAGCGAAGAAGTCAATATCGGCCATGGACCCCGTCAAAAGCGGGATCGTCCGCGGCGGATTTGGCGAAAGCGCCCTTTCCGTGGAATCCTAAGCCAACTCCGTCATGCAACGCGTTCCCCATCCATCCACGAAATAACTGGCAAAGCGCCGTCGAGCAGCTCGGCTTTGGCTTCCACACCGCGGCCGGCCCTTATTGGGACGAGAGCGCCTACTATGCCTTCCGCATGGACGAGATCGATCTCATCGAAAAGGCCACCGCCGAACTCTGGGAGTTATGTCTCGGCGCCGTCCAGCACGTGATCGACAACCAACTCTACGCCAGATTCGCTATCCCGCAGGAATTCATCCCCTATATCGAAAAGACCTGGGAGGAAGACCATCCCTCCATCTATGGCCGTTTCGATCTCTGTTACAAGGATGGCCAGGTCAAGCTGCTCGAATTCAACGCCGACACCCCCACCAGCCTCTACGAAGCCGGCATCATCCAATGGTTCTGGCTCCGCGACTTCGATAAGGACAAAGACCAGTTCAACAGCATCCACGAAAAGCTGATCGCCTATTGGAGCTACCTGCAATCTATCTTCATCCTGCAACCCCGCCACCCGACCAGCCGCTCCCCGCCGCCACCCAACCCACCTCCATTTCGCCTGCGTCCGCGAATCGCTCGAAGACCTCACCAATACCGAATACCTCCGGGACTGCGCCATCCAGAGCGGGCTCGGGACCCAACTCTTGTTTATCGACGACATCGGCTGGGACCAGACACCAAGATCTTCGTCGACCGTCAGGACCAGCCGATACAGAATATATTCAAATTATATCCCTGGGAATGGATGATGGGCGAAGAATTCGGGCCCAACATCCTGACCGATCGCAACGTCTCTTATCTGGATCGAGCCCGCCTGGAAAATGATCCTGTCCAACAAGGCCATCCTCCCGATACTTGTGGGAACTCTACCCCGACAGCCCCTGGCTCCTGCCCGCCTACTTCGAACCGGACCGCCTCACCGATTTTGTCCGCAAACCCATCCTCTCCCGCGAAGGCGCCAATATCGAGATCAGAGGTCCGGCGACCTCGTCTCAGCAGACCGGCGGCGAATATGGCGCCGAAGGACATATCTATCAGCAACTCTTCACCCTCCCCGATTTCGACGGCAACCACCCCGTCCTCGGCAGCTGGATCATCGGCCAGGAACCCGCCGGCATGGGCATCCGCGAATCCGACAACCTCGTCACCGACAACCTCAGCCGCTTCATCCCGCACCTGATCACCTAAACGCGCGCCGCCCCCTCGCCTCAAGACCGCCCGTCGCGCGGCGCGCCCTTCACTTTGACCAGATTTCATCTGGCTCTTTCTTACAACCTTCCGCGCCTCCACCTTATCCCCCAACAACCGCCCCCACGGCTGCATCTCCGGAATCCGGTCGAAAATAATTTTCAGCACCCCGATAAAAGGGATCGACACGAACATCCCCGCCAGCCCCCACACCGCCCCACCCAACAAAACCGCCACCACCGACAACAACGCATTGATCCGCACCTTTGCCGAAACGATATACGGGATCAGGAAATGATTGTCCGTGAACTGGATGATGATATAGCTGATCGCAATCCCGATCTGCGTATTATATCCGTCCTTCGTGATCGTCGCCACCATCATCGGCAACGCCGCCGCCAATATCCCCCCAATAAACGGCAGCACATTCAACAGCGCCCCCAAGCACCCCCATCAACACCGCATACTGAACCCCCAAAATAAGCAGCGCGATCGTATTCAGCGTCGCCACGATCGCCGCCTCGATCAGCAACCCGTACATATAGGACTGGATCGCGCCCCGCACCTGCCGCAGGACCGTGCTCACCTCCTCCGCATTCTCCTCCGCAAAGACCTCATAAAGAAAATTCAGGATAAGGGTCTTATAGTAGAGTAACAGGAAAGTATACACCGGCAACAGGAAGACCGTACCCATCGTCCCCGCCACCGACCCCAGCAGCTGCCCCAGCAAGGGCTTGATCCCGCCTTCGGGCCTCCGCGAGATACTGAATTGGTCTTCGCCAGCGGGATGTTCCAGTGCTGCATCAGGTATTGCTGCGTCCGCGCGATCAGCTCCGAACCTTTTTTCTCCAACAACGGCAGCTGATCCGTGAACTGCATGATCTGATTGGCGAGGAAATACCAGATCCCGCCGATGACCAGGATGGCCACGAACAGGGAAACCGCGATCGCCGCAACCCGCGGAACCCGCCACCGCAGCAGCCGCTCCATCAGCGGGTTCAGCAGGACGGCCAGGAACAGCGCAAAGGAAAAGGGGATCAATATCCCCCGCAGATTCGCCAGCGCAAACGAGCAAAGGACCAGCCCGAAGAGGATGACCGTCGCCCGGATGTAGAAGGGATATTTATGGGATGTAGGCATACCACTCTATATGCTGGCTCCGTGCCGGATTTTTACTATCTTACGATCTGCACGGCCGGCCGAAATAAAAACCAGCCGTATTTACCCAAAATGAGTAGAATATTCCTCATACTTCTCCTGTCGGCGCTCTTTCGTGCCGATCTGGCCGCCGGACTAAACAACCCCCCTCGGGCCGCGACATCGTCAAAAAGATGCACGACCGCTACGCCGGTAAGTGGTACCACACCCTCACCTTCACCCAGACCACCCAGAAATGTACCGCAACGACAGCCTCCGCGCAACCCAAACCTGGCACGAATTCATCCGCTTCCCCGACCGCTTTCGCATGGACTTCGGCCCCGCCGACAGCGGCAACGCCGTCATCTTCCGCGGCGATTCCGCCTATCGATTCCGCAACGGCCAGCTGCGATCCACCACCATCAATAACAACGAAGGCCTCATCTTCCTGCTCGGCGGCATGTACTTCTATCCGCTCGATCAGACCTGTCGATATCCTCAGCGATTCGCTGCACTTCGACCTCACCCAGACCCGCGAAGACAACTGGAAGGGCCGCCCCGTCTATGTCATCGGCAAGGAGGGTGCCAACCAACTCTGGATCGATCAGCAAAATCTCTGCCTCGTCCGCATGATCAAAACGGACAACCAGATGGACGCCCGCTTTGAAGACTGGCAGCCGTTCGGCGGCGGATTCTGCGAGACCAAATGTGAATTCTACATCAATGGCAAATTGATCCAGACCGAGATCTATCACGATATGCAAGACCAACATCACCCTGGAAGACAGGATTTTCGATCCCTCCGAACTCAAAAGGTCCTGGTGAGCGCCGTGAGCGAACGTACACACCGGACAAGCTCCGACAAGCGCTCCAGCTGGCTGCTGTCATCTTCCTGACCGTCTCCGGCGGCCCCTATGGACTGGAGCAGCTTTTCGCCGGCGCGGCACCCACGGCGCGCTCCTCCTGCTGCTCATTACGCCCTTCTTATGGGACATCCCGACCATCCTCACCGTCCTCGAGCTCAACAGCCTTATGCCCGTGACCGGTGGATATTATCAGTGGGTCAAGCACGCCCTCGGCCTTCGCTGGGCCTTTTTCGAAGGGTGGTGGACCTGGCTCTATACCTTTCTCGATCTCGCCATCTATCCCGTCCTTTTTGTCACCTACACTTCTTTCTTTTACCCCGAGATCATCCACTACCGGTTGATCATCTGTCTCGCGATCATCTGGTCCTCTGCCCTCCTCAATATCCTGGGCATCGTGCCGGTAGGCAGGGTCTCCATGCTGCTGGGCGTCATCGTCTTGACGCCCTTCCTGATTTTGTTCGGCTGGCTGCTTTATACCGGTCACGCACATTCGATGCCTACGCCCTCACTCAAGGGCGTACAACTGCCTGCTGTTTCCATGGGCCTTTACTATCGTCATGTGGAATTTTTTGGGTTGGGATAATGCCACTACCTATGCGGGAGAAGTCCAACGACCCGTACGCTCTTATGTCCTTTCTATCGGCATCGCCTTTCTTCTCATCCTCGGCATCTATTTCCTGACCGCCCTCTCCGTCCACTGGTCCGGCATCGACCCGGCGACCCTCGACTCGGAAGACCACGGCTTCCCCGTGCTCGGTAACCTTGTCGGCGGCCGCTGGCTCGGCATTCTCGTCGCGGTCGGCGGCATGGCCAGCCAGTTGGGCCTCTACTCCGCTGTTCTTCTGTCCGTTTCCCGCGTGCCCCAGGTCATGGCAGACGATCAACTGCTGCCAGGCTGGTTCTGTGCGTTCACCCCCGTTTCAGGACACCCTACGTCTCCATACTCGTGTCTTCTGTCGATTGTCAGCATTCTGGTCCTCTTCACCTTTTCCGACCTCGTCGTCATGGATATCATCCTATACGGCGCTGGTCTTTTCCTGGAGTTCATCGCGCTTCTTATCCTCCGCGTTCGCGAGCCCCAACCGGCCGCGGCCGTTCAGGATACCCCTAATATCGCCGGACTGATCGTTATGATTCTCCTGCCCACCGCCATTTATCTTATCGCGCTGACCGGTGTCCTTTACTCATCCGAGAAAATGTGGGGACCGGTTGCGGCTCGCGTTGGCTATGCTTCTTTCCGCCGCCCTGGCCTGGCGGGTCGTCCGCTGGCGCAACCCCAATCTCATCCTTTGACCCCCAACCGATCTACGCCGTTCCCGGAAAATAAACCTACTTTCCACCAAGCAGAGGGCATCCCGTTTGTATTCGAGCAGTTTACCGTCTTAGGCAACTATATCGATCTTGAAAAATTTGGGAAAGAACCATGGACGAAAATAACTGAAATGGGGTCTTCTTCGGTTACCGCAGAATGCCCTGCGCCAAAATCGGTCATCAGGGTTTAGTTGAATCCGCATTCACCCAAAATACATACAATTCCCTTCACATGCCGGCGATAAAGCGTCCCGCTGAAACTCCACCCTCAATGCATACAACACATGTATACTTTGCTTGCCTTGATGTACGCATCTGAATATTTCGTCTTAACTTTTTGCAGGGCTGCCATCAGCGCCTGGTCTTTTTCAGTACTGCTTCCAGCCACTACTATATAGTAACCTTTACTAAACCCATCGTAGGCGTTGGAGTATTCAATGCTGATATATACCCCGTCGTCCCATCGCCCGCGGGCCATATAACAGGAACTGTCACCATCATCATCACCTTCTTGTTTGGAATATTTAATACAGGTATCGGCTGGCAGACTTAAACCGATATCTGGATTTTTGTCCGGTATCAGTCCGCGCAAATCAAGTTTAATATTAAGCTCTTTTGCCGCATTCTTGGCCGTCTGCAATGCTGCCCCATAGTAAGCACTCGACTGAATAAGCAAAAAATACTTTCGTACAAAACACCCGGGATCGACCTGCCCGACAGAGAACATCGGGCACGCCAACAAGAAAACTAAAATAACATTTCTCATATTTTCAGTTGTCAGGTAAAGGATATAGAAAGATATGAAATTTTCCGACCCATCCCCCCATTCAATAAAAGAACTGCTCTTTGACGATTTTGCCGTCTTTTACCTGGAAAACTCCAATTTCTTCGAGCGCCATATGCGGTTTGCTTTTGAACGTCACCTCCTGTTTCAAGACGACGCTGAAAAACTCTCCCGCGACGATCGGTTCGCTGACGTCATAACTATGAATAGTTTCGATCGTGGCACGACGGGCAATACCTTTCGCTTTAATTGCTTCCCGACCATTTTTTAAGACGGACATACCCATTGATGTCGCTTTATCCGGCTCCTGACAAACGACGTCTTCATGATAGAGGGTGTCCTGGATCTCGATAAATTTCCGCACGGACATTAGTTCGCGATAACGGGTGGCTGCTTCCTGAGTTGTCATGATCGTTTTTTTAATTGATTTGGTATGACAAGGATGACAGAGGATAGTGACAACCCTATATCAGGAGGAAGGCAGGAAGTCCAAATTAACTCATTTTCATCGCCCGAATACCGAGACGTTCGCCCTAAGCCCCTCATAATATTCTTTCCATATTTTTCTTCCTTCCGCGGTTGGCTGTTTCATCAAAATGATATAGCTGCCGTACTCCCTGGCAAAAGGGGTGGTGACACTATCCTCCGCCACCGCATAGCCAAACTGTTTCATGAAGTCCCCGTGAAGCTCGTCCCGATTATCTGTAATAAGGATAAAGCTATTATGAATATAAAAGTCCTTGGGGGTCCACAGCAGATAATTGGCGCCATGACCCATCGCCGGTGGCAACCCAAAATCGACCCCATAATAGTCTATCGCCGACCCTTCGCCATAGTTGCCGCCGTCAATGACCGTTTTGTCGCCGGCCGGACTGTCCATGGAGTGATAGATTTTCGCCGTCTTCACCGTCATCTCCTTCCATCCCAACATATCGGCAAAATCCTGTGGCAGCGGATGGTTCCGCTGGTCTTCCCACCGCAGGAAACCAAGCTGGCGGAAGACAGGGTTTCTTTTATAGAATTCTACCAGCCGTGCTGGAGGCAGCATCGGCAGCGCAATCATATCCAGGTAACATCCGGCAATAACCGAAAAAACCATAACCCCAACCGCCACCACAACCTCCCCCGATGCAAGCCAGTCAGCCCCTCCAGGTATACAGCCCCGCAACCAAACAGTACCGGATACACACACATCGCATAATAACTTTTGCCCCGCGCAACGGTCAGGAAGGCCAGCACCAGCAATACCGCCCAGCCGGCAAACCGGTACGGCTTCCCCGCCTTTGTGAAAAAAAGCCAATACAGACCAGCTGCCCAGATCAGCAAACCAGGTAGGTTATAAGATAACTGGTCGAGCAGAAAATTCCCCCGGCTCACCTGATCCAGCTGCTCTTGTTTCAGCTCTGCCATATGGTGAATGACGGGCCAGCCATACACGGCCTGCCAGATCAAATTAGGTAGAAAGATCAGGAGACCCACAATAAAAGAAAAGTAAAAATGACGATTTCGCAAGACTCGCCGCTCCGGTGTAAGCAATAGCCCCACCAGCAGCGCAGCAGCAAAAAAAGCTACGGAGTATTTACTCAGCATCCCCAATCCGAATCCCAAGCCCGCAATATAAAGCCCGGCCTGCCTACCGGTCCGGACATGGAGCATCAGCCCATAGGCCATCGCGGTACAGGCCAGCATCTCAAGAAAATTGGGTTGCAGCATGAAATGCACATGCAAAAAGTAACCGAAGACAAAAGGCAGCCAACCCAGCAAAAGCGCAAACCGCCCGCCACCGAGCAAAAGGATCATCCTGCCGACCAGTACATAGGTCAGCGCCCCGCCCAGCGAGGGCCAGAACTTTATCCAGAAGAGGCTGCCCCCAAATAAATTCGAAATAAAAGACAGCGCACTAAGCACCGGCGGCAGTTCCAGGTAGCCCCAGGCCATGTGCCGGGCTTCTGCCAGGTAGAGAAATTCATCCCGATGAGGTTCATACACAGCATTTTGCAGAAGAAAAGGCAGTACGAATTTCACCGCCGCAAGGACATAGATGAGTTTCTTCACCAAAAGCGCTTTCAACTAAAGTACTTACTCTTGCCTGTTTGTTGCATCGTAAGGGTAACATTTAATACCTTCAGGCATGCGCAAAAGCCAGGACGCATCCAGCCATCGTCCCCCCATCGACCCGAACTCCCGGGATCGCGTCTTCCCGCACAGGACGCACCTATTGGCTCGACTATCTGCGGGCATTCATTACGGTCCTCGTCGTCGCCCACCATTCCACGCTCGCCTATACCACCTTCGCCCATTTTAACCCGCAAGCCTATGTCGCTTCCACTCACCCGATCGTCGATGATTCCCGCGCCTTTGGCCTCGACGTGTTCGAAGATTTCAACGACGTCTACTTTATGTCACTGATGTTCCTGATCAGCGGCATCTTCGTCCTTCCTTCCCTGGCCCGAAAAGGTTCCCGCATCTTCCTCCGCGACCGGTTTCGCCGGTTGTTCATCCCCCTCATGATCACCGTTGCCTTCATCATGCCGTTCGGCTACCTGGCCTCCTGGAACCTGGCGCATCACAACTGGGACCTGCATGCTTTTCTCGTTGATTACATTGCGGTCGAACATTGGCCTGCCGGTCCCGCCTGGTTTATCGGTATCCTGTTTATCTTCAACGGCATCATCGGCGGCTTTTATCTCCGCTGGCGCGCGACCCTCGACCGTTGGGCCAGGTTCCCTTGCGAATCATTCGTCCCGTCCCCTGGGTCTTTTCGTCCGGGCCTATATCCTGACCCTGATCCTATACTTGCCCTTCGTCCTGATCTTTGGCGCGTCCGCCTGGATCGGATTCGGCCCCTTCGCTTTCCAGCTCTCCCGCATCCTGCTGTACGCCGGATATTTTGTTGTCGGGATGCTCCTCGGCGCGGCCGGAACCGGGAAAGGTCTTCTGGCCGGCGACTCTGCGTTGATGCGAAATTCCTCCATCTGGCTCATCGGCTGTATCCTCGCATACTCCGCTCTGGGTATCGCCGGAATGCATATCCGGGACCTCGAACACCATAACCACCTCAACGAGACCCAGGCCATCCTTCTCTACCGCCCCTTCTGGTGCCTGTCCTGTACACTCAGCTGCATGGCCTTCCTTTCACGATTCCACCGAATTTTCCGAAAAACCGCAATCGCGGCCTGGTCTGGGAATCCCTCACCGCCAACGCCTATGGCATCTACCTCATCCATTATGTTTTTGTGCTTTGGATCCAATACCTCCTCCTCCCCGTCTCTCTCCCCGCGGTACTGAAATTCGCCATGACCTTCATCGGCGCCCTCACACTCAGTTGGATCATCACCTCCCTGCATCCGAAAGATACCCCTGGTCGGGAAATACCTGTAATTTCGCAACCATGGAAGCGCCCGCGTACCATCATATCGAGACCGACACCGGCACCCGCGACTCAATTACCTGGGAATTTGACGGAATCCGCATGGGCCACGCGATCTCCAAATTCCGAACGCTCACCGAATTCACCGCCGCCAGTACCGCGACCGACGTTGTTCGTCTTCATCTTGGCCTGAGCGGCAATTATTCCTTTCGCCATCGCCAGCTTGACACGACCTTCGACCTGATTGGCGGCCATCACAATTTGCTTTATTCAAAGGATTTCGAGATGACCGTATACAACCGCACCCTCGGACTTGAGACCTTCGGGGTCCAGTTCCCCAGAGAGACCTTCCTCCGGTTCACGCATAACGCCACCGACCTGCTCAAACGCTTCTCCGAGCGGATCATGAACGGCGAGCCCGTCATTCTCACCGACGACTGGGGCGCCGTCGACCCCGCCATCCACCAGGTCATCGACCAGATCATCCACCACCGCTATACCGGCGACCTCCAACGCCTCTTCCTCCTCTCCAAGAGTATCGAACTTCTCGTCTGCTGCGCCGAATCCTGCGAACAAGCAAGCAAAGCACAGTCTCAACCCCAATTTCTCAAGTCCAACGCCGACAGGGAAAAGATCCTCGCCGCCCGTGACCTCGTCAATGCCCGTATCAACTCCCCGCCAAGCCTGTCCGAGATTGCCCGTTCCATCGGCCTTAACGAATACAAGCTCAAACGCGGATTCAAAGAGACCTTTAACACCACCGTCTTCGGCTACCTCACCGCGCAACGCCTTCATCTCGCCCGGCGCTCTCTCCTCGACACCCAAAAGACGGCCGCCGAAATCGCCTACGAACTCGGCTACTCCACACCGCAGCATTTTAACAACGCCTTCAAAAAGCACTTTGGCCTCACTCCCGATAAGGTTAGAAAGAATCCGTAAAACGCAATCGGCACCAACATCGATCGTGTACCTTGAGCAAAAATCACTTCCCATGAGCCAGCCATTGACAATCAAAAACAGCATCGACATCCAGGCCCCTGCATCGAAGGTTTGGAACGCCCTCACTAACCCCGAAGAGACAAAGAAGTATATGTTCGGTTGCGAAGCCCTTTCCGACTGGAAAGAAGGAAGCCCCCTGATCTGGAAAGGGAATTTCAACGGCGTTGAGCTCATCGCTGTCAAAGGCATGGTTAAAAAGATCCAACCGGGGAAATATCTCGAATACACCGTGATCGATCCCAATAACCCCAAGATCCCCGATCTCCCCGAAAATTACCTTACCGTTACCTGCGAACTGACCGAAGAGAACGGAACCACCACGCTCACCGCCACCCAGGGCGACTACAACACCGTCGCCGAAGGCGCTGACCGCTACAAACACTACCGTAGACGGCGGCGGCTGGGCCCCAATCCTCGAAGCGATCAAGGCCCAGGTCGAAGGGTGATCCCATTGCCACGCAGGCCCGAACATTTTAGCAATTTTTTATCTACGCATCACCCCTTCTTCCCTTAACTTTATAGGATTAAACCTACCCTATGGTCTCCATTGTTGAAAGCTCCCGCGACACCCGCAGCACCCTCCTCTACAATGAGGAAAAGTTGGAACAAAATAAGGCGATCTTTCTGGGCGCCTTCAACTATTGGCAGGAGGACAGCCAGTTGACTTTTGACGAAAAGCTGCAACGACTGCGCGACCTAACCGCGTTAAACGAGCGGAGCCAGGCCAAAACCATTCATTTCTCCTTGAATTTCCATCCCGCCGAACAGCTCGACGACCGAAAGATGCGCCAAATCGCGCGTGATTTCCTTCAAAAGGTAGAATTTGGCGACCAACCCGCCCTGGTCTATCGCCATATTGACGCCGGTCATCCCCACGCGCACATCGTGACGGTCAATATTCGCTCGGACGGAAGCCGCATCAAAAACGACAAGCGCGCGCCCCGCAGCCTTCAAAAGGTTTGTTCGGAGTTGGAACAACGCCACGGTTTAATGCCGGCCGGAATTCACAGCGCTATGAATCACAAACGGGAAGAACAGGAATACGCACTTCGGCTGGAGTACGGTAAAACACCTACAAAAACCGGTATCGAGACCGTACTTGCGCATGTACTTCGCAAATTTAACTATACCTCCCTTGAAGAACTCAATGCGGTACTCAGACTTTACCACGTCCAGGCCGATCGGGGCAGCGAACACGGTCAAATGTATCAGAGCAGGGGATTGTACTACCGCCTGATTGACGAAAAGGGAGTAAAGGTCGGTGCGCCAATCAAGGCCAGCTCGCTTGAGAATAACCCAACCCTCGATTACCTGGACAGTCGATTTCTGGTCAACCGGCAAACGCGGAGCGAATATATTGAGCGGATCCAGAATAAGATTGCCATTTCGCTGGTGATGGGCAATACGTCCAGCCTCGGGGCCTGGAGAAAAACGCTGACCCGGGAGAGCGTAGAAGTCGTGATCCCCCGGGTACCGCTCAAACGTAAGCGTGCGCCGGAACGGGAGAAGCACGCTGAGAAACCCGCGATCCAGTCTGCATTCGATGGCCATGGCTTCTATTATGTCGACTTCAGCTGCCGTGCCGTCTTCCGCGACACCGACCTGGGCGCCAAATACACGGCGGAATCAATTCTAGGACGAACCGGTCTCGATAAGCAACTGGAACATCTTGCGCTCAACCGGCAGTTGGACCTCCAACCAAAGCAACGCGCCCTGTTGGAACGGACCGATGCCGATCCCCGTCAGAAAATTCAGCTGCTCCTCGAATTGTCCCCGCAGCATGACCAAATGGTCGCCAAACGGTTGGCGCAGGAGCAGGAATTGCGACCGCGGCACCGGCACCGACTGAGTCTTTGAAAAAATTCCTTTAATCGCTGGCTCTTTCCCGAACCCCGTTTCATCCCCCAACCCGTACACTTATCGTCGCAGTTCCGAACACTAACCTCTGGCAACCGAAATCCAACAAACTGAACCACACACTTTTACTCTATTGGCACCCATTTTGAACAAAGACCCCGCAATCACCCCCGACATGCTCACCAACTTACTCAAAACGGCCTGGCGCAGCCTCGCCCGCAACGCCACCTTCTCCCTCATCAATATCCTGGGCCTCGTCCTCGGTCTTGCGTGTAGTCTCCTCATCATCCTGTGGGTCCGGGACGAAAGAGGCATGAACGCCTTCCACTCCAACAAGACCGATCTGTACGACGTATATGAGCGCGTCTTTTCCGAGAACAAAGTGGAAGGAGCCTACTCGACCCCGGGTCCGCTCGCCGCCGAACTGAAGCGCCGGCTTCCGGAGATCAAATATTCCAGCGCCTTCGAGCCCAACCAGTCAGCGACATTCCAGGTGGGCGATAAGATCATCGCGATGGACGGCGCGGCAGCCGACTCCGATTTCTTCAAGATGTTCTCCTATCCGATTCTCGAAGGAACGGCAACGGATGCGCTCAACGGCCCCGATAAGATCGCCATCTCCCGGAAAATGGCCGTGAATTTCTTCGGCAGCCCCGCCGCGGCGATCAACAAGGCCATCCGCTACGATAACGCCAGCGTATTCCGCATCGCCGCTGTCTTCGAAGACCCGCGGACCAACAGCTCGGATCGGTTTGACTATGTCATAAACTGGCCCTTTCACCTAAACGCCGTCGACTGGCTGAAAGAATGGATCTATCGCACTCCCCATACCCTGGCTGAAAATGCTCAATCTGACGCTCCTGCAGGGCCGCGATTTCTCTCCCGACTTTCCCACCGATACCAACGCCTATATCATCAACGAGACCGCGCTCAGAATGATCGGCTATAAAGACCCCATCGGCCGCCCCCTCAGCATCTTCGACCAACATTACAAGATCATCGGCGTCGTGAAAGATTTTCATTTCAAATCCCTCCACGATCCCATCGAGCCACTGCTGATCAACCTGAACGAACGGATCCACTGGGGATTTTTCATGGTGAAAGCCCGGCCCGGCCAGACGAGGGAAGCCGTCGCCAGCATGGAGAAAGTCCACCGCGACTTCGAGCCCGAATTCCCCTTCCAGTACCAATTCAGCGATGAAGAATATCAACGCCTCTATAACAACGAAGAAATGATCGGCCGCCTCTCCGACAGTTTCGCCATTCTCGCCGTTTTTATCTCCTGTCTGGGCCTCCTGGGCCTCGCGATGTTTACCGCCGAACAACGTACCAAAGAGATCGGCATTCGCAAAGTCCTTGGCGCAAGCGAGCTGACAATCTTCAGTATGTTATCAAAGGACTTCCTCCAGCTGGTAGGAATCGCGCTGCTGGTCGCCTCGCCGGTCGCGTGGCTCCTTATGGACAACTGGCTCCGGGAATATGCCTACCGGACCAATATCGCCTGGTGGATATTCGTGGTGGCCGGAAGCGGCGCCATGGGTATCGCCTTGCTGACCATTAGTTTCCAGGCCGTTAAAGCCGCTCTTGCCAACCCCGTTACCAGCCTCCGCTCCGAATAAAGGACAGTTTTGCCGCTCATCGTATCTCAGTGATACAGATGCACACGGAATCCTATTTTTGTTGCCCACGGAAAACACGAATCGCTATCAGACCCTATTTTATCATTTTTTGGGCCATTCCCGGCATACTGCTCCTTGCTGCTCCCGGTTGCCGGAATACCGGAGACGGTCAGCCGATGGCCGCGGGAGTACCGGCGGCGCAGTCTTACCCGGTTTTCAGCATGAAGACCTATACGACCACCCTCCGATCCGAGTATCCCGCCACCTTGCAAGGGCAGCAAAACATCGAGATCCGCCCCAAGATCGACGGCTACATCGAACACATCTATATCGATGAAGGAGCCAACGGTAAAAAAAGGCCAGTTACTATTCAGGATCAACGCTCCGCAATACGAGCAGGATGTCAAGAACGCCCTCGCCGCGATCAACAGCGCGGAGGCCGATGTCAATACGGCAAAATTGCAGGTGGAAAAGACCAAGCCGCTGGTTGATAAGGATATTATCAGCGAATACGAATTGAAGTCGGCCGAAGAACCCTGAAAGTAAAAGAGGCTGTCTTGCTGCAGGCGCAAACCACGCTCGCCAACGCCCGGACAAATCTGTCCTACACGACTATCACCAGTCCGGTGAACGGCGTCGCGGGCATGATCCCGTACAAACTGGGCAGCCTGGTGACCAGCACCACGGCACAACCGCTCACGATGATCTCCAATATCTCGAACGTGTATGCGTATTTTTCCATGAATGAGAAACAACTGCTTCAATTTTCCCGCCAATACAAAGGGAGCACGGTGGAAGCAAAGCTTAAACAACTTCCGCCCGTTGCGCTCATCCTGTCCGACAAGACCGAATACCCGGAAAAAGGGCGGATCGAAGCCATCGAGCGGTTTGATCAGTTCCGAAACCGGCGCGGCGACATTCCGGGCTACCTTTCCAAATCCTGTCGGATTGATCCACAGCGGCGGCAGCGCCGTGGTCGCTATTCCCGTGTCCCTGAATAATGCGTTGCTCATCCCACAACGGTCGACCTACGAGCTGCAGGGAAAGCGATTTGTCTACCGGGTGGACGGGGACAAAGTGACCAGCGCCGAAATCACGCACCCTGCCGGACCGCGGCGGGTCAGTATTTTGTGGTGACAGATGGGCTGAAGCGGGGTGATACGATCGTTTGCGAGGCGGCAACGCCCATTCCCGATGGAACGACGATCAAACCTCGAGCTACAACCCGAAGCGTCAGATCTATAAAGAATTGAAATAACCGGCGATCCCATGACACTAAAAATATTTATAGAGCGGCCTGTACTCTCCACGGTTATTTCCGTCATCCTCGTGATCCTGGGGATTCTCGGCCTTGTCGCCTTGCCGATCACGCAGTATCCGGAGATCGCACCGCCGACGGTGCAGGTATCAGGCCTCCTACCCCGGCGCGAATGCCGATGTCGTTCTGAACAGCGTCATCGTTCCGCTGGAAGAGCAGATCAACGGGGTGGAGAACATGACCTATATGACCTCATCGGCCGGGAATGATGGCTCCGCCTCGATCACCGTGTTTTTTAAACAGGGCACCAATCCGGACCTCGATGCGGTCAACGTTCAGAACCGCGTCTCCCGCGCCACGCCGTTACTCCCGGCGGAGGTGACCAGGTCGGGGGTGACGACCAGCAAGCAGCAAAGCAGCATGGTCATGGTGTTCTCCATCAACAGCACCAACAAATCGTTTGACGGCACCTTTCTTCAGAACTATGCCAATATCAATGTTCTCCCGATGCTAAAGCGGGTGAATGGCGTCGGTAACGTGCAGGCCTTTGGCACCCAGGACTATTCCATGCGCATCTGGCTGAAGCCGGACGCCATGGCTGCCTATGGATTGATCCCCGACGACATCAATACGGCGCTTGCCGAACAGAACATTGAGGCGGCGCCCGGGAAGATCGGCGAGAACAGCAACCAGTCCTTCCAGTACGTCCTGAAATACAAAGGCCGGCTGGTCAAGCCGGAGGAGTATGAGAATATCATCATCAAAGCCACCTCCACCGGCCAGCTTTTGAGGTTGAAAGGACGTCGCGCGGGTCGAGCTGGGGTCGCTGGATTATTCCGTCACAATGACAACGGACAATCACCCCTCGATCGTTATGTGCCGTTTTTCAGGCGTCGGGCTCGAATGCGCATGCGATGATCAAGGAATGCGAAAGGACGATCGCGACGGCCGCCAAGAGTTTTCCGCCGGGCATTTCGCATGAACATGATCTTTACCGCCAACCAGTTCCTCGATATTTCCATTCAAAAGGTGGTCGAGACGCTGATCGAAGCCTTTATCCTCGTGTCGATCGTCGTCTTTATTTTCCTGCAGGATCTACGGTCGACGCTGATCCCGGCTATTGCGGTGCCGGTGGCTATCGTGGGACTTTCTTCTTCCTTAAGCTGTTCGGGTTCACGATCAATCTGCTCACCTTATTCGCCCTGGTGCTGGCGATCGGCATCGTGGTGGATGACGCCATCGTCGTGGTGGAGGCCGTCCATGCCAAGTTGGATCAGCACGTTCCCACTGCCCGGCAAGCGACGATAGAAGCGATGAGCGAGATCAGCGGGGCGGTCGTTTCCATCACCCTGGTGATGGCTGCCGTGTTTATCCCGGTGACCTTTATCACGGGGTCGGTAGGGGTGTTCTATAAGCAATTTGGTCTTACGCTGGCGGTGGCTATCCTCATCTCGGCGCTTAACGCGCTCACGCTTAGCCCGGCGTTATGCGCGTTGTTGTTAAGGCGCATGGAGAGAATAAGCTGCGGAAGAGTTTTGTGCAGCGGTTCTATTCGGCTTTCAACGCCGCCTATGACGCTACGACGAAGAAATACAAACGGGCCATTCAGTTCCTGTCCCGCAGACGATGGATTGCGGCGACCATCGTGTTGATCTTTATCGGCCTGTTTGCGTACCTTCTAAAGATAACCCCGGCGGGTTTTGTCCCGAATGAGGATCAGAGCTTTATTATGGCCGATGTAAGCCTGCCGCCCGCTTCCTCACTCGAACGCACGACCACGATCACCGAATCAGGTCGTGGACATTGCGCAGACAGCAGCCGGAAATGAATTCGGTCGTGCGGATCGCCGGATCGGGTATCATGAGCGGGGGAAACGGCGGCTCGTATGGATCGCTCTTTATGAACTTGAAACCATGGGACGAGCGCAAGGGCAATCAGCACACCGTGGGTACGGTGATCAATAACCTTTTTGGCGCCACGGCCGGGATAAAAGGGGCTCGCGTCTTTTTTATGGCGCCGCCGACTTTGGAAGGCTTTGGGTTTACGAGCGGATTCGAATTCCAGGTGCAGGACCGAACCGGCGGCGATATCGTCCATTTCTCCGACGTAGCCAATAAATTCCTGGCGGCGCTCAACCAGCGCCCGGAAATCCAATACGCCACCAGCTTTTTCAATACCAATTTCCCCCAGTTCGAAGTAGAGGTCAACGTGCCGAAATGCAAGGAATCGAACATTTCACCGGCTGAGGTACTAAATACGCTTCAGGGATATTATGGCAGCATCTATGCCTCCAATTTTAACGAATTTGGAAAGCAATACCGGGTGATGATCCAGGCCGATGCCGCTTACCGGAGCGATGTTCAGAGCCTGGATAAGATTATGGTCCGAACGGGCACGGGTGGTATGGGTACGGGCGCCATGGCCCCGATCACCGAATTTGTCAGCCTGAAGCGGGTCTACGGGCCGGAGTTTATCAACCGGTTCAATTTGTTCACTTCGATTGCCGTTTCCGGCGCACCAAAGCCCGGGTATAGCTCCGGCGACGCCATCAAGGCCATCCAGGAGGTCGGCGGCAAAGACCCTCCCGGTCGGCTATGGGTACGAATTCTCGGGGTTGACCCGGGAAGAATTATCTAGCGGCAGTCAGACGATGCTGATCTTTGTATTGTGCCTCATCTTCGTCTACTTCTTATTGAGCGCGCAATATGAAAGTTATATTTTGCCGTTTGCGGTCATCTTATCGCTTGTCAATCGGATTGGCCGGAGCTTTTATTTTCGCAAATATCTTTGGGGTACAAAACAATATCTACCTGCAAATCACCCTGATCATGCTGATCGGATTGTTGGCCAAGAACGCCATCCTGATCGTGGAATTTGCGGTGGCCCGGAGGCGAGCCGGTGAAAGCATCGTTCAGGCAGCCATTGACGGGGCGGTGGCCCGGCTGCGGCCGATCCTGATGACGTCATTTGCGTTTATTTTCGGGATCATGCCCTTGATGGTATCGAGCGGGGCCGGTGCGGAAGGGAACCGGTCGATCGGGACCGGCGCGGTTGGCGGGATGCTGATCGGAACGGTTTTCGGAGTATTTGTTATCCCCGCCCTTTTTATTCTTTTCCAGTCGATCCAGGAACGCATCAGCCCTCAACCCGGCCCCCAAGCGGTCCCTCAATCCCAAATAAGCTGATGAGACTATTTCTGGCGGCAATAATGACTTTGCTCATCGTTTCCTGCGTGACGCAGAAATATCCATCGCCGGGCCTGGCGGTGCGTGGGCAGCTTTTTAGAGATTCGACATCCGGCGGCGACACCTCCGGCGCAATCGCATCCGGCGACACCGCCACGATCGCAACCCTTCCCTATACGTCCTTGTTTGCCGATACGATCCTGCAGGGATTGATCGAAGAAGCACTGCGGGAAAACCCTGACCTCAAGGTGGCTATAGAGCGGATGAACGAATCGCGGGAAAACTTTCAGCAAAGCCGGGCAGCGCTATTGCCGGATCTGAGTGCGAATGCGAATGTCAGCCCATCCAGGCTGTCGGCGGCGGCACAGGACATTCCTCCAGCCTATATCGGCGCCTATCCCTTGACGACAACGCTCTATCAGATTAGCCTCACGTCAACCTGGGAGGCGGATATCTGGGGGAAGCTAAAAAGCGCAAAACGGAGCGCGCTGGCCACCTACCTCCAAACCGATGCCGCCAGAAGGGCGATCCAGACCCAGCTGATCGCCGATGTCGCCAATTATTATTACCTGCTTCTTTCCTATGACGAACAACTCAGGATCGCGCTCCAAACGATCAGCAATCGGCAGGATGATGTAACAACCTTGAAGGCATTGAAAGAAAGCGGGCTGGCAAACGGCGCGGAAGTGGTCCAAAGCGAAGCAAACCGCGCTTCGGCGGAATTGCTCGTCCCGGATCTAAAGCAGAATATCCGCGAAACGGAGAATTCGCTTTGTCTTCTTTTGGGGCGGACACCGGGTGAGATCCGAAGGGCGACGCTGGCCGAACAGACGCCCTTTCCCAATCTTCAAACCGGCGTGCCGTCGGGGTTGATGAAGAACCGGCCGGATATACAGGAAGCCGAATTTGCGTTTAGGGCTGCATTTGAGAATATCAATGTAGCCAAAACCTATTTTTATCCCCAGCTCACGATCACGGCGCAAGGCGGGTATTCCAACCTGACGATAAAGGACTTCTTTTTGAATTCGATCTTTTACAATGTCGTCGCCGGTCTAACGCAACCGATCTTCAACAAACGGCTCAACAAGACCCGGCTGCGGGTAGCGCAGGCACAGCAGAAGGAGGCGTTCTTTGCCTATCAGAAGGCCTTGCTGAATGCCGGTATGGAAACTTCCAACAGTTTGTATAGCTATCAGACAGCACTCGAAAAACAGACCATCCGCCAGGACCAGATAAAAAACCTCCAAAAAGCGGTCGATTTTACAAAAGAGCTATTGCGCTATAGCTCCGCCACCAATTATACCGACGTGCTGACCTCCGAGCAATCGCTTTTGTCAGCGCAGCTCAATAATATCGCGGACCGCTTGCAGCAGCTTCAAGCTGTTGTCAATTTGTACCGGGCGCTGGGCGGGGGATGGCAGTAAACTCACTTGATCATTTTGAAATTATCGTTCCTTTTCGGATCGATCAGCAGCCCCAGCGGATCGATCCCCACCGCCTTCGGCTCAGCTTTGACCAACACCGTGATTTCGTGCACCCCCCTCGTCAGCCTATACTTCTGCAAATATAAATACCGCTTTCCGCTCCTGCCATCCGCACCCACCGTATCCGCCCCCAACACCCCGATATCGATAAAATCGTTCATGCCCGTGGCAGGAACTTCATTCCGCTGAGCATCCTTATAATTCTTCTCCACATCCACCCGGACCGTCACCTTATATTCATTCGGCCGCCCCGTTTTAGCCGCAGAAACGCCGATAACTTTATTGTCATAGAACGTCAGCTTTTCCCACGTGTCGGTTAAATAATACTGCATCGAATCCGGAATATGCTTTTTCAATATCGCATAAAGGTCATTCGCCCCCGCATAGGGGCCGTGACTCCTGAACGCAAAGGAGTCCCTGAACTCGCGTAATGCTGCGTTCATCCGCTCTTCTCCGATCAGGTCGTGCAGCCCATAGATGACAAGCCCGGCCTTGTTCGCCCACTCGAACCAGAAGTTCGCGGTCAGTACCGGGTGCTCCGGCACATCCAACCGTTGATGAACAACATTGTAAACCCAGATCTGGTCCTGCAGGTAAGGGAGCATATTGACCTTTCCATATTTCTTTTCTTGCATGACCAACGCATCATATCCGGCCAGCCCCTCCGAAATCACCATTGAACCTACCGTATTATTAGGCGTTACCTGGAACCGCCACCATTGCTGCGCCACATGTACTGCTGTATTCTTATACAGGTAGTCAAACTGGTTTGGATCGGTGAAATGTGCATTCCACCCGGTCCGCTCGGAATAAGCATTTATCGTCGTCAGCGCCGCCTCCCGCGGTCCGTAATTCGAAAGCTGGACCTGGCTGATATGGTTGAATGGATAGTTTCCATATGCCTTTGAAAACTCACGAAGCCCATCCTTATATGCGCTCAGATATCGGTCGAGATTCGCGCCCTGTTCCGGATTATAATAAATATCGATTCCCACCGGGTGGTCGAGTTGTACACTATCGTGTCTATCGGAGTACCGCGCCGCCATCACCGCGAACGGCGGATACATGCCCGGGTTATCCAACCGGTAGCGAAAGTATTTCCGCCCGTTGGCTGCCGTCCATTCAGCCAGCAGGTCGCCATGACAAACCGCCGTCTCATCACCCGGCACGCTTACGGTGACATCCATCCGGTACAGACCGACGGCCGGCGCCCCCTTTAAGGCGTATTCTCCCACCGGATCGTTCTGCGCGAGATCCTCATCAACCTTGGGCGGCAGTCCTGCTTTCTTCCGGATATAAGGACGTCCCTCTTCGTCATCGTCATCATACCCGAGCCCCGGCAACCCCGTATTAAAAATGGTGCCGTTGTTTAGCAAATTACCCGCATAAAACCCGTTCTCGAACCCCTTATGCACGACCTCGGACCGAACCTCCAGCACCATCGAATCCCCTGACGCGAGCGGATGATCAAACCGGTAAAGCCGGAAATCCGACGTATCCCTCGCCGGCCGAAACCAGCTGAACATCCCCCGCGGGTAGAACAACGGGATCGTATACAATACCGGCCGGCCCTGTGACTGGATCGAATAATCGGTCAGTCCGTCCGCATCCAGCAGCATCTCCGCGATCGGTTGATCGGCCTGGTTCTGGATCGTCACCATCGCATTCGTCACCTCCCGCTTTTCTTCCGGGTAAAGGTCGATCGATTCCTGAATGCTCAGGACTTTCGGCAAGGGTAACCGCTGATATTTCTTCAGGGCTTTCTCATACGTGATCGCCCGGTCCGCTTGCTCACCCTTTGTCAGCCATTCATTCTGATAGCTGACATGATAATAGATAAAACCTCCAACCCCAAGAAACAGCAGCCCAATCAAGATCGTAAACCCCTTTGTCATCCGGTTGAACCGCTCCGGGATCAATTGCCATCGCTCTTTCAGCGAACTGCTGACCCCCCGGTGATACCACAACGCCGACAGAATGATCAGCAGTCCCGCACCCAACAGCCAGTAGAGGTTGAACCAGATGATCGGACCGATCATATGACCTATCCCGTCCATATCCGAGATCCCGGTGTTCGGCGTATAGGAATACAGCAGCAGATGGTAATCAAAGATTCCCGTAGAATCCAGTATGAACATCCCCACCCACAACGGCGCCACGATGGCATACCCCGCAAACTTATTATTGCAGATGACCTGGATAACATAACAAAAGACGGCCCCGGCAAGGAATTTCGGCAAGAGGATCGCTATGAGAACGGTAAGCCACGCACTCCAGTTCAAATGCGTATAACCCTTCGACAACTGGACGATAATACCGACCACCAGTGGGAGGAAGGCCAGGCCGACACTGATCACCAACAGCGAGATCAACTTGGACCCGTTCAACACCCAATTCGGCGGCGGCAGCGAGTCATTGATAAAGGCATACCGCGTCAGCTTGTCACGACTCAACGTCTCGCCAGTATAGAAAAGGATAACAAAAAAGATAAAGAAGGGGAAAACATCGTCAAAAATCGACAGAAGCGTCACCGTCCGTGGGTAATCGGAGACGCCATAATCTGCGTTACCCATCCAGAACACAAACCCCAGGAATCCGCCCCCCAGCCCGATGATCACCCAGAAATAATTGTCCCGGAGGATGTTCAACAGCTCAAGACGGATCAGCCCGGC
The DNA here is from genome assembly GCA_963846405.1 of uncultured Chitinophagaceae bacterium. Taxonomy (GTDB): domain Bacteria; phylum Bacteroidota; class Bacteroidia; order Chitinophagales; family Chitinophagaceae; genus Puia. The sequence goes on from CAWJVU010000009.1 coordinate 111,425, forward strand.
GAGCGTTTGACGGTTATACCGGCCCGCGAAGTTTAACGCGGGCGTCTTTAGCACGACATCCGACCGGGCGCTCACCTCATCCGCCTCAGCCTTATCCCGGCGACCGGCAAAAAAGGTTTCGAAATTGAATCGGAGATACGTGACGATCACAACCGCCAACCCGATCCCCGGCCACAACAGCCGGTTGATCAGCAGCGGCCCCGAGATCGGGATGAGGCTGTTGTTGTGTTGTATATAATTCGAATTATTCATCTGCATTCGGACCCAATTGATCGCAAACGGATCGGCGACCCCGATCACCGTCTCGTTATTCGTGTGGTTCAGGAAGAATAGGGCAATGAAATAACAGAGGAACAACAAAAGCCCCCCAAAATAGATAATTTTCACATCCCGGATTACCGCCACGAGCCCATAGAACAGCGCCGATGTAAATAAGATATTTGGCAACGCCAGCGTAAGGAAGGGAAATAAATAGTACATGGGCTTGTTTGGCCCATACTGTACCGGGAGTTTATTCCCGATTCCGGGCCCCATATGTGTCCCCAGCCAGATCCCAAGCGGGATGGCCAGCGCGATCCCGATCATAAACACAAACGACCCGCAGAACCGGCCCCAAAAATATCCCGGCTTGGTAATGGGGTAGGTGAGGTAATAATCCTTGGTCTGATACTCGATATCCCGGAACATGGCCGTCCCCATGACCGACGAACTGACAAGCGTCATCATAAACGTCATGACGCAGCACCAGAAGCTGATGAGGTAGGGTGAGTTTATATGGTCTCTATCGCCCACCGGCAGAGAACCGGTGCTGAAGGCAAGCAATGTAAATGCCAGGATACCCAGGAAATAAAGATAGACGGCCGGCCTCCGGACCCGGTTGCGGATTTCGAAGAGAAAGATTTCGGTAAACATGGCTATAAGGTATTTACATCGACCCGACTGGAAATAGTACTGAAATAGACGTCTTCCAAATTCGGAACCGCAGGCGCCAAACCATCCTGAGGCTCCGCGTCCCGGGACAGTACCCGGATCTGTAGCTTGCCCCCCTTCAATTGCGTCGAGATCACGTTATAGATATCCCGATAATAGCGGATGGTCGATTGATCGATCGACTTGGACCAGATTGCCCCGTCCAGTTCCCGGACCGCAACCTCCGGATCACCCGCATACAGCACTTCCCCCTTGCAGATGATCGCGAAACTCGAACAGAGCGTGCTCACATCCTCTACGATATGTGTTGACAGGATGACGATCGTGTTCTCTCCCAATTGGCTCAGGAGATTGTAGAACCGGTTCCGTTCTGCCGGATCGAGACCCGCCGTCGGCTCATCCACGATGATCAGCTTCGGATCGCCGATCAAGGCCTGCGCAATCCCAAATCGTTGTTTCATCCCACCAGAATAGGTGCCGAGATGCTTCCTTCTGTCCTTAAAGAGATTGACCTTCTCCAACAACGCCTGCACTGCATCATGTCGCTCCCCGGCAAGCTCAACTCCCTTGAGTTTGGCGATGTGGTCAAGCATGCGCTCGGCGGAGACCTTGGGATAGACGCCGAATTCCTGGGGAAGGTAACCAAGCAGTTGCCGGACACGTGTTTTGTTGCGGAGGACGTTAAGTTCGTCCAGGAAAACCGTGCCCTTATCCGCCTCCTGGAGCGTGGCAATCGTGCGCATCAGGGAGGACTTGCCCGCCCCGTTTGGACCAAGCAGACCGAACATCCCGTTGTTCAATGTCAACGTCACGTCTTTCAACGCATGAACGCCGTTGGCATAGGTTTTGGAGAGCGAGTCGATAACAAGTTTCATGGCTGATTAATTTTCAATAGTTGTTTTGCCGCGGCGCCATTGATATCGAGGTCCGCGCTGTCTGCCAGGTGATAGTTGAGATTTTGCATCCCCCGCGTCCTGATCGAAAGCCTGGCTCCGTTCATGATCTCCAAATCACCACCGCTGAACTGGTTGCCCTTATCGAGCGTGAGGTCCGCACCCCGGGCCAGGTTTGCCGTCAGTTTTCTTATCGTATCATTTTTCAGCGCCAGTTTCGTTCCATTTTGGGCAGCAATGTCAAGACTGTCCAGGTTAAAGCCCGAGATGACCATGGGTTCGTACCATGGAAACCGGACAGTGCTATCCGTTATCAGCGCCTTTCCGACGCTGTACCGGGCGTCTGCCTTGAATATCTTTAACGTAGGACAGGAGACATATAAAGAGTAACCGCCAAATGCATCGCGGAAATGATCCAGGAAATGGGCATTGACGACCAGCGTGGTCCCTTCCTGGTGAATATCGAGGTAGTCAAGAACAGTTGGATTGACCAGTACTTTATACTCACCCGGCACCAACAGAATATTGAATGCAGTCGATGCATTCATCTCGATGCGGTCAAACCCCTTAAAATTCATTTTTACATAATCGTAAAATGGCTTCGTATAGTCCCCTTTCCGGTAAGCGGCGTCCAGCTGGAGATCATAGATCACCACCGCCGCGCCCAGAAGCGCCATCGAGCCCAAAAATATTTTAATGCTTGTCTTCATGATCGTGTTGTTTTAAGCGGGGCTGACGTGCGATATACGCCTCATATTGTTTCTGGACCTCCGTCATCGGGATGCCGAGCAAATAGATATTTTTGAAGAATTCAGGCAGATACTCCCGCAGTACGACCTCCTTCCGGAATGCAATGACCCGCGGTAACCCGTCTTCCGATACAAAAAGCCCCTGGCCGCGTTTGTTATAAACGATCTTCAATTCCTGGAGAAGCTCATACGATCGCATCACCGTATTCGGGTTCACTTCCAGTTCCACCGCGAGATCACGGACGGACAGGATCTTCTCCCCCGCCGTCCATTTGCCGGTGAGAATATTTTCGCAAACCAGACCCGCGATCTGCAGATATATAGCTTCGTTATCCTTGAATTCCATGGTCAAACCTGCTTTTCCTTTAACCGGTAATACGTCGCAATCCAGCCCAGCACCGCGACCGCAATCATCAGCCATAAGATGTACACCGAGACGTCATGACCGATGCCGATCGAATAGTACCTCTCGCCCTTATAGAAATTGAAATGGGTGAACGGAAAGGACAGCTTTTCCGCCTGGGCCCCCGTGATGATCTTCAGGAAGAGGCTGTTGCCAAGCAGCACGACGATAAGACTGACGAAGAAGGTGAATCCCGTCTTGATGAACTGCAATTTCCGGAAAAAAATAGCGCCGAAAAGCGCGATCGAATGGATTTCAGTGAACAAGACCCAGAAGATACGCAGCTCTACCTGGCCGACGCTGAAGAAGGAATATTGCTGTCCGGCGGTCCAATGCCGCATGCTGACCAACCCCAGTACCGCGAGGTAAAATACCGCGGTGTAGACTATCAGGAAAATAGGATAGGAATACAGCCAGCCAACCAGGAATTTCTCAAATGTCGTGGCGGGGAGGGTCAGCGCCGGGATCGCCTTATCCTTTTCTCCATAATCGGTGAATATCGTACTGGCAAAAATGCCACCGGCAACGAACATCAGGATCGCATAGCTCCCCGTCTGAAAGCCCACATCATTTGCATCCGGCGCCACGATAAACACGAAAACTCCGCTTAGGATGAGGACACCGGCCAGGACACCCACGGACATGAGGTAGATCCGGTAATGTTCCGCCGAATGCTTGACAAATAGCCGGGCGAACCGCCTGAAGCTGAAAAGCTCATTCATGACTACCTCCTTTTTGTAAAACTCGAACAAGATCGCCGCCCCCTGTCGTAACTCCATTGAAGAACAGCTCCAGATCCATCTTACTATACTTGCCGGCGACATTCTCCAGGATCACGTGCTGGCCCCTCATGGTTTCCTCCGAATACAATACCTTCATCTCCCTGGTATCATCATACACCCCAAACAGTAATTTCTCCATCAGCTCATCCACCGAATGGTTGACGACGATCCGGTGATCGTCCAACACCAATATCGTGTCGATCAGGCTATCGAGATCGCGCACCTGGTGGGTGGAAATGATGACACAGCGGTCTTCATTGAGGCCGGAGGCGATCAGCTTCCGGAACCGCACTTTTGAAGGGATATCCAATCCATTGGTGGGTTCGTCCAGGAGCAACAGCGAACTATTGGTGGCAAGCCCGAACGCGATCATGAATTTTTTTTGCTGACCATATGACATCCGGCTCATCACGGCCTCCGGATCGACATCCAGGGTCTTCAGATTGGCGTAGAAATCTGTTATGCTGAACCGCGGATAAAAAGCCGCCGTATTCCGGAGGAATTGACCCGGTGTCAACTGCGGCACATAGACCTCCTCCGGCAGGATGAACAGCTCCTCCAGCAGCGCGACCGAACGCCTCGCCGTATCCATCCCTTTGACCATGCAGGTTCCGCTGGCCGGAAACGCCAGCCCCGCAATGATCTTCAGCAGCGTTGACTTGCCTGCCCCATTCTTTCCAAGCAGCCCGTATACATGCCCCGCATCCAGCCGCAGGCTTAAGTCCCGAAAGACCGGCCTGCTCTTCTTGTAGCGGAAATGGAGGCGCTCGATTGTCACCATATTAGTGTATTAGTAAGCTAGTACACCACAAACATAGACGCAAATTTCCAATCCCGCAAATAAAATTTTTATCGCCATCGTATATTGCCTGTATATCCCGCCTCAACATGTTCAAAAACTACTTCACCATCGCCTGGCGGACCCTCATCCGCAACCGGACTTTCTCGATCATCAACATCCTTGGCCTCACCGTCGGTATGGCCAGCGCCACGCTCATTCTGCTTTGGGTCCAATACGTCGCAAGCATCGACCAGTTTCATAGCAAGCTCGACCGCCTTTATGAAGTATTTTCCAACGACAAGGTGGACGGCACGATCCGGACGCTCAACTCCACTCCCGCAATCATGGCCCCCGAGCTGAAAAATGACTTCCCCGAGATCGAAGGTGCATCGCGGATCAATTGGGGGAGCCGCAACCTGCTCTCCAATACCCTCGAAGGCCCAAACAGAATATCCTTTCTATCCACCGGCAACGTCGTCGACCCTGACTTTCTCAACATGTTCGATTTGCCCTTCGTTGCCGGCGATCCAAAGACCGCATTCAACGACCCCCAGGGAATGGTCGTTACGGAGCAGTTGGCAAGGCGACTATTCCATACCAAAGACGTTTTAGGCCGGACAGTCCACATGGGTGCGCACGGCCTGTTCAAGGTCACAGGTATTCTGAAAGACGCTCCGGCCAATACCATGTTCAGGGACTGCGAGTACTATTGCTCCTTGGGACAGGAGATGATCGACAGCGATTGGACGGACATCGGCCTTCCCACCTTTGTCCTGCTGCGGCCAAACACGAACGTCGAAGCCCTGAACAACAAGCTCGCTGCGCTTATCCCGATGCGTTCCGGCGGCCGCGCAAAGACCGCCGAGTTTCTTTATCCCGTCAGTCGTCTTGCACTTCACGGACAGTTCGTCAACGGCCGCGAGACCGGCGGGCTGATCGTCTTCATCCGTGCCTTCAGCCTGATCGCGGTCTTTATCCTCCTCATCGCTTGTATCAACTTCATGAACCTCTCCACCGCCCATAGCCAGCGCCGGGCCAAAGAGGTCGGGATCCGCAAGGTCACAGGCGCGTTACGGCCATGGCTCATCCTCCAATTTTTGAGCGAATCCTTGCTGATGGCTGTTTTCGCCGGAATAATCGCAGGGCTCCTGGTCCAGTTGACCCTTCCTGCCTTTGATCGCTTTACCCAATCGCCACTGCGGCTCGACTATCACAATCCGCGTTTCTGGCTGGCAGGCATCGGTTTTATCGCGATCACCGGTATCCTCGCCGGCAGCTATCCCGCCTTCGTCCTCTCGTCGTTCAAACCTGTCTCGGTACTCAAAGGCCGCATCGATAACCTGCTCTCCACCGCCATAGCACGCAAAACACTCGTTGTCTTCCAGTTCAGCACTGCCATCGCCCTCATTATTTCCACGATCATCGTTACCCGACAGATCGAATACGCCCGGACCAGACAGACCGGCTACAACCGCGACCATCTCATCAACATAATGTACTTCAGCGATAGCGAAAGAAAACAATCGGACCTGTTCCGGAATGAATTGCTTTCCTCCGGCGCCGCCACCTCCGTTACCAAAGCCTACGGCCCGCTGACCGACAACTGGGGCTCTTCTATGGACCTCAAATATGCCGGTAAAGACCCGTCAGTCAAAATACAGGTCAACCGCTACGCTGAAGACGGTGGTTTGGTAAAGACGGCCGGAATGCAGCTCGTCCGGGGTCGCGATATCGATCCTGCGAATTATCCCACCGACTCCACCGCCTGTCTGATCAACGAATCAGCCGTGGCCGCCATGAATTTCAAAGACCCCATTGGCCAGCTCATCACCGAAGACCAGATCACTTACCACGTCGTCGGGGTGATCAAAAACTACATCCAGGAGTCGCCATACCACTCCATCCGGCCCATGATCATCGAAGGAGCGGGACATTTTATGGGTGTCATGTTGATCCGATTGAACGGCCGGCGGCCTCTGCAAGAGGATCTCGCGACGGCCGAAAAGATCTTTCGCAAATACAATCCGCTATACCCCTTCGAATATTCTTTTGTCGAAGAAGATTACGCCGCTAAATTTCAGTTTGAGCAATTCATCGGGCGGCTGTCCGCGCTTTTTGCCGGCCTGGTGATCTTCATCTCTTGCCTCGGCCTCTTCGGGCTTGCCGCCTATACCGCCCACGCCCGCATGAAGGAGATCGGCATCCGTAAAGTGTTAGGCGCCACTGTCCCAGACATCAGCCTGCTGCTTTCGCGCGACTTTGTACGGCTGATCGCCCTGTCGATCCTCGTCGCCGTCCCAGTGGCCTGGCTTTTAATGAACAACTGGCTTAGCGCTTACGACTATCGCATCCCGATCACCTGGGATATCTTCGCACTGGCGGGCGCGGGCGCACTGGTGATTGCCCTGGGCACCGTCAGTTACCAGGCCATCAAAGCTGCGCTGACCAACCCCGTGAAAACACTAAGGACCGAGTAGAAAAGGCCTTGAAAAGGAGAAAAAGTTACGACGGCACGGCCAGCCAGAAACACGCCGCCCAGAAAAGCAGCTCGATCGCTCCGATGATGTAGAGAATATATTTCATAGCCTGCTTTTATTGGGGATCATCCAAATCCCGGTGAAGAACGCAATGGTACCCAATATCCCGCCGGCAAGCGTCGCCTGAAGATGCTTCGCCGCATCTCCCGTATTCACGACCACAAACGCCGCGATAAGGCTTATAATTCCAAGAACTGCTACAATACTACCCCAAATCATCTTGTCCATATTTCTTAGTTTTATTGGTTATTCGGTTACAAAAGCCATTCCAACCCCCGAACCGTCCCCCATGAGATCGGGGACGCCCTTAACGCCCCCTTTAAAACCTCGCCAACTTTTCCCAAAATTTTCCCAAAACCGGGGCGATAAAGCAACATTTTTACCCCCCCGCGTTACTTTAGTGATCATGCTAACCATTCACGACCTTCATTTTAATAATGAGATCGTCCCGCTGTTCGATCACGTTTACAACGAGTTCGCGCGGGACGTACTGCTGCAGTGGATGACTGACCGACCTTCGTCGGTAGAAGAGATTTATGCCCGTCAGGGGATTCTTAAGTCCCTTATTGCCCATGATCACCTCTATCGGCCCTTTGCCTACGCACGAACCGAATTCCATGAAACGTATAGTTATCTGAAGGAGATCGCCGCACGCGAAAAGACCCTCTTCTTCTTCTCCCGGTCCAGGCGCAGCCGCGAGATCGGCCAACTAAGCAATCTGTTTATCTTTTTCCACAAGATCGATGAGGCCTGGTTCCGCAGCCTGAGGATCAGCGAATTGCCCGAAAATTTCCGGCCGACGATCACCCGCATCCGACGGCTTTTCAACGAACTTGAAGTCGGGCGGTATAACGACCTGATCCGAAACCATGGCTTACCCGCAACGGCGCTCCCGCAGCTGACCCGACTGATCAGGGAAAAAGTCGGTAACGGCGAAATCGATGTTTTCTGGACCGACTTCTTCTTTTTTGAAGCCTGCCTTTCGCTGACGAAAGGCATTGTGAAACATCAATTCAAATTTCCCGACTTCATCGAAGAAGGGCTTTCGATCAAAGGGTTCTATCACCCGCTGATCCACAATCCCGTCCTCAATGACATCCGGGTTACGGACACGGTTACGCTCATTACCGGCCCCAACATGTCCGGCAAATCCACCCTGCTGAAGACAATCGGCCTTTGTGTGACGCTCGCCCATCTCGGCCTGGCCGTACCAGCGGAGAAATGCGAACTGGCGTGGTTTGACGTGATCTCCATTGCGATCAACCTCAACGACGATATCGTCAACGGCTATAGCCATTTCATGACGGAGGTGATGAATCTCAAGGGTGTCCTGCTCCAGGCCCGTGAGCCCCGGAGATGCTTCGCCATCTTTGACGAACTTTTTCGCGGCACGAATCCGGAGGACGCCCTGGCGATCTCCCGCCGAACCATCCATGGGCTCACCCAATTCAAACAATCCTGTTTTTTTATTTCAACCCATCTCCATCAGCTAAAGGAATCCACGCTCCGCGATCCGGCCGTCCACACACACTACATCGATTGCCAACTGGTGAAAAACAAACCGCTCTTCACCTACCACCTCCGCGAAGGCTGGTCGGATCTCCGAATCGGCCAAATCATCTTTGAACAGGAGGGGCTCAACGACCTGCTCGATCCAGGCAGCTCCCGGCCCGCTGAAGGCGAACACCCCGCTGTATCACATTCGGACAACCATCGCGCCGTCCCGCCCCTAAGAATCTGAAAAGGAAATTCTTATAAAATTGGTATCTTCCTTGTCCGGTTTTATCACCAACAACTCACCCATGCTGCGCAACTTCTTCAAGGTCACCGTCCGCAACCTTTGGCGGAACAAGTCGTTTTCCGCCATCAATATCCTGGGTCTGGCTATCGGAATGGCATCGGCGTTTTTAATCGGTCTCTGGATCAACAACGAACTCAGCGTTGACCGCTTCTATATGCATAAGGACCGGATTTACCATATGTATGCCCGGGAGATGATCAACGGCATGATGGATGCCGGCGGCCGGACGCCTTCACCCGTTGCCGCCGAGCTAAAGAAGAACTATCCTGAGGTGGAAGATGCCTCTCGGTTCCGGGGCGTCTTCTTTCTGCTGACCGAAGGAGAAAAACATTTTAACCTCGAAGGTGCTTTCGCCGATTCGGGGATCCTTTCCATCCTCGACTTCCCGCTTCTCCAGGGCAATGCAAGGACCGCCCTCAATAGCCCGCACAGCATCGTGCTTACCGAACACCTCGCCAGGAGCCTTTTTGGCGCCGAAGATCCGATGGGAAAAATGGTCCGCATTGAGACATCCGACCCCTTCAAAGTGACGGGTGTCCTCAAAGACCTGCCGACAAATACGGATTTCACGTTTCAATACCTGGTTCCCTGGTCGTATGTTGATCAGCTTGGCTGGGATGCCGTAGGTGGAACCTGGGAATACACGAATTCCGGCTGTTACGTTTTGCTGCGCCCGGGTGCATCGGAAGATGAATTCAATAAGAAGGTGCGTTATATCAACCGCCTTCATGTTGCGAAAGGGGAGGGGTCCGACCGCGAGATTTTCGCCAACCCCATCACCCGGGAACATCTTTATTCCAGGTCGGAGAATGGGGTTCTCGTCGGGGGCCAAATCCGGACTGTCCGGTTGTTTATTCTCATTGCTGTCTTTATCCTGTTGATCGCTTGCATCAACTTTATGAACCTCAGCACGGCTCGTAGCGAACGCCGCGCCCGGGAGGTCGGGATTCGGAAGGTTGTAGGGGCGCTCCGGTCTTCGCTTATTACGCAATTTATCGGCGAAAGCATACTCATTGCCACGGTCGCTTTTATCCTGGCCCTCGGGATCGTGCGATTGAGCCTCAACGGTTTTGACGAGGTGATCGGTACCCCCCTAACGCTTGATCTTGGCAGTCCGGGTTTTTGGATGTTTTCCGGCGGATTCATTCTTTTGACTGGTATCCTTGCGGGGAGCTATCCAGCGTTCTTCCTTTCGTCTGTCCGTCCGGTCAAGGTTCTAAAAGGCGCCATACAGAAGACGGGTACGCTCATTCGTCCGCGGAAGATCCTGGTCATCCTCCAATTTACGTTTGCCATTATCCTTATTACTGCCACGCTTATTGTGGAGAATCAATTGCGTTATGCCCGTAGCCGCGACACCGGGTATGACCGGAACCGGCTGGCCTTTACTTTTGCGCAGGGCGATGTATTGGCTCACTACGATGCCATCAAACGTGATCTCTTGTCCAGTGGCGCCGCGGTAGGCGTCACCAAAACATTCTCCCCGATGACGCGCGTCTGGGGCGAAGTGACGGGGTACTCCTGGCGGGGCAGCACCCCGGCAGACAAACATATCTATTTTGTCGAGTACGCTGCGGATGCCGACTTTGTAAAGACAACCGGCACCCATCTCATCTCCGGTCGCGATATCGATCTGAACAATTACCCCACGGATACTACGGCGCTGCTGCTCAACGAAGCGTCTGTACGGATGATGCGGCTTCAGAATCCGCTTGGCAGTATCATTACCGATGCCAACGGGATCGCATTCCATGTTGTCGGCATCATCAAGGATTTTCTGATTGCCAGCCCTTATGGGTCAATCAACCCGATGTTGATTCGCGGCCTCAACACGAATTACCCCGTGATCCATTTCCGGCTCAATCCCGATCGGCCCCTTGCCGCCGATCTCTCGACGGCTGAGAAGATTTTTCGAACCTATAACCCAAACTATCCATTTGACTACGTTTTTGTCGATGACGCGCATAATTTCAAGTTCCGCGCGGAGCAACAGGAAGGAACGTTGGGTATCCTTTTCGCGATCCTGACCATCTTTATCTCCTGTCTCGGCCTTTTTGGTCTTGCCGCCTATATGGCCGAAAGCCGCACCCGCGAGATTGGCATCCGCAAAGTTCTCGGCGCCTCCGTCACCGGCATCACGATCCTTATTTCGGGCGACTTCATCAAGCTCGTGCTGGTTGCCCTGGTCATCGCCACGCCCGTTGCCTGGCTTAGCATGGACAACTGGCTAAAAGGATTTACTTATCGAATCCAAATCACCGGTGGCGTATTTCTACTGGCCGGGCTGCTCGCAATCGGTATCGCGCTCCTGACTGTAGGCTATCAATCCATTCGTGCCGCGCTTGCTAACCCGATAAAAAGTTTGAGGTCAGAATGAAATATTTTCTCACGCTGGTTGTCATTCAGAGTGTTCTGGTGGGCGCTCTGCGCGCCCAATTGGACTCCGTTCCTCCCAGCAACGAAACCGCCATCCCAATTCGGTCGGCGGTTCTGAACGAGCCCCGAAGCATCTGGGTCCATGTTCCGCAAAGTTATACGTCAACCAATCAAACCTACCCAGTACTCTATCTCCTAGACGGCGACAGCCATTTCAAATATACGGGCCAGCTGGCCGATTTTCTATCCAGCTATGACGTCAACCGCATCCCCGAGCTCATTGTCGTTGGAATTGTAAATATCGACCGCGGGAAGGATTTGGCTCTTTCGAACCCGCCGTCCATGACCCAGGGCGCGGCGAAGTTCGTGGAATATATCCGCCAGGAAGTCATTCCCTATATCGATAGTCATTACCGGACCGCACCCTATCGTATTCTTATGGGTCATTCCCTTGCCGGACAATTCGCTTTATTTGTAAAAGACAAATACCCGGAGCTATTCCAATCAACGATCCTGGTCAGTCCCGCGGTCTTTGATCCAAACGATTCCCTGATTTACAATTTTGGGTCATGGTTGCAAACCCGTCAGGCCGGCGGCAAAATGTACATCTCTCTTGGCCGCGAAAACCCCCGGAAGGTCGATATGCTTGTTCAGCAACTGAAAGACCACGCCGGACCGTCCTTTCGATGGAGCTATCGCCAATATCCGACCGAGAATCATTTTTCCGTTCCCTATGTGACGATGTTCGACGCGCTCAAATTCATCTATGCCGACTGGTTTATGGATTTTCGCGATACGATGCGGCTGTCCTATCTTGACATTGAAAAGCGATTCGACAACCTATCGAAGGAATTCGGCTATCCGATGCATCCTACGGAGGAGTTTCTCAACAACTGCGGCTACACCCAAATGAATCTCCACAACCTCGACGGCGCCATCGATTTCTTTAAGCAAAACATCCAAGCACACCCCAACTCCTATAACGCCTACGACAGCATGGGCGAAGCCTATATGAAAAAAGGGGAGAAGGAACTCGCGATCCGGAATTACGAGAAGTCGATCCAGTTGAACCCCAACAACGAGAACGGCAAGCAAATGTTAAAAAAGCTCCGCGGGGATCATTGACCTGCTCATTTTTGGCTACAACAACCATAGATTTGGCTACATCCATGTCGCGGGAACCGCCGAATTTTACATCATCAAAAATGTCAAACAATGAAACTCGTCATCACCGGTTCCTTAGGACATATCAGCAAGCCCCTTGCCGAACAGCTCGTTCAGGAGGGCCACACCGTTACTGTTATCAGCAGCAATCCCGATAAGATGCAGGCCATCAAAGCGCTTGGCGCCATCCCGGCCATCGGTTCTCTGGAGGATTCCGCCTTCCTGGCAGCCGCTTTCCGCGGTGCAGACGCGGTATACCTGATGGAGCCCCCGGGCAGTTTCTTCGATCCGAATTTCGACGTTCATGAGCACGTTGCCCGTCTTGCCCGCAATTTTGTTCAGGCGGTCGGGAAATCAGGGTTAAAACGCGTCGTCCACCTTAGCAGCATTGGCGCCCATACTGACAAAGGCAATGGCCTCCTTGCATTCCATTATAATGTCGAAAAGATTCTGAACCAGCTGCCCGCTGATGTCGCTATCGCGTTTATGCGACCCGTCGGGTTCTACTATAACCTTTTATCCTTTGTACCGGTGATCAAAAGCCAGGGCGCGATTGTTACCAATTACGGCGGGGACGATAAAGAGCCCTGGGTTGCGCCGGTCGATATTGCCACCGCGATTAAAAAGGTCATTACAGAACCATTTGAGGGTCGGACCATCCATTATGTGGCCAGCGAGGAGTTGTCGCCCAACGAAGTAGCCGCCATTCTTGGAAAGGCCATTGGCCGGCCGGATCTGAAATGGATTGCCATCCCTGATGAACAGTTGCTCAACGGGATGCTTGCTGCGGGGATGAATCCGATCACCGCCCGGGGACTGGTAGAGATGAACGCAGGTCGACGCGGCGGCGGCCTTTATGAAGATTATGTTCGTCACCGGCCGCTATTGGGAAAGACAAAAATGACTGAATTTGCAAAAGAATTCGCAAAAGCATATCAACGATGAGAACAGTATTGATTACCGGGGCCAACAAAGGAATCGGATTTGAGACGGCGAAACAGTTGGCGCAGCTGGGATATTATGTATACCTGGGCAGCCGGGACGCAGCCCGCGGGGCGGAAGCGGTCGAAAAACTCCATGGCTCTGGGGTCACCAATGTAGCATTCATCCGAATCGATGTTACCGACACCCGGTCCGTCCAAAAGGCCAGAGAAGAATTAGGAGCGAAGATCGAGGCATTAGACATCCTGATCAACAATGCGGGTATTGCCGGGGAGCAGCCGCAGCATATCGCCATTACCGACATCAAAGTGCTGCGCACGGTCTTCGAGACCAATTTTTTCGGCGCTGTGCAAACAACGCATCACTTTCTGCCGTTGTTAAGGAAGTCTGACACACCTGTTATCGTGAACGTTTCGAGTGAGCTGGGGTCACTGGCCCGACATAGTGGCGCTGAACGGAATGCTAACTGGGATAATTTTGACGCCTACAGTTGCTCCAAGACGGCTCTCAATGCCTTTACCCTGGCGCTTGCCAATCAATTCCGAGGGACCAAATTCAGGATCAACAGTGTCACGCCGGGCTACACCGCGACCGACCTTAACCAGCACCGGGGTCTCCAGACTGTGGAGCAGGGCGCCGGATATATCGTGAAATATGCGGTCATCGGCCCGGACGGACCAACCGGAAAATTTTTGAAAGATGGTGCCGTCGACTGGTAAGAACGTTGTCATCGAATGGTAAAACAGTAGAACATGAACAAGATCCACCGCATCAGAAGCATAACCGAATTCCATGAGTTCCGGCAATTGCCAAAACCTCAGCATCCGCTGATCAGCGTTGTCAATGTCGAAGACATTCAGCACCGTCCCGGTGAAGAATCCATGAGTTTGGTGCTTGACTATTACAACATCTCCCTGAAACGAAATTTCAGCGGCAAATTCCATTACGGTCAACAGGATTATGACTTTGACGAAGGGGTTATGTTCTTTATCGCTCCGGGCCAGGTGTTTAGGGTCGAGCACGACACCCGCCAACTGGTCCGGCAGTCCGGATGGATGCTGCTGATCCATCCGGATTTTCTCTGGAATACCCCGTTGGCCAAATCGATCCGGCAACGGGAATATTTTGACTATGCAGTAAATGAAGCCCTGTTTCTCTCCTCCAAAGAAGAAGATATCATCACCGGTATTATCCGGACGATCCACCAGGAATACCAAAACAATATCGACAAATTCAGCCAGGACATCATCATCTCCCAGATAGATACCCTGCTCAACTATGCCGAACGGTTCTACCACCGTCAGTTCATCACCCGGAAAATAGCGAACCACCAGATCCTCGACCGGCTGGAAAAGCTTCTGGAAGAATATTTCACCGCGGGCGACCTTATCCGAAAGGGATTGCCCGCCGTGCACGACATCGCCGCCCGGCTCAATATCTCCCCGAACTACCTGAGCAGCTTACTCAAGGTATTAACCGGCCAAAGCACGCAGCAGCACATTCATGGAAAGCTGATCGAAAAGGCAAAGGAAAAACTTTCCACTACGAATGCCACGATCAGCGAGATCGCCTACGATTTGGGATTCGAACACCCTCAATCATTCAGTAAATTGTTCAAGACGAAGACCAAAGTTTCGCCGCTCGAATTCCGGCAATCGTTTAATTGATATTTACACATAACTCAACCACCACTTGCCGCTATTCCGTCGCTTGTAGCCGCTAAACCATTTACACGGCCGGTACAACGCAACAACCACCAGCAGCCATACTCCATATACCCCCGCGAGCGATAACCCAAATCCCGGCGGATCGAACAGGAATGGATTTCCCGGCGTCACAATCTGCGCCGTGCCATAACCCTGCAAAAAGAAGACGACAATCGTAATTAGTCCGAGCAGATACCAATGGATCACGTAATAAAAGAACGGTACATTACCGTAATAGATCACCGCCGCAGTAAACGTATTCTTCACCCCCTCCGTCACTGCCAGGACACCTAACGCTATCCCCAGTGTCATACAGAGATAGATGAGGGAACATGGATACTTCGTCACATTCAGGAAAGAGAGCACCGTTAACATGGTCGATTTCTGCACCGACCATGGCGCCGGGTCGCCATACCAATTGAAACCTCGCAGAATCGCGAAAGCCGCCAGCAGCAAAACCCCGGCCCGCAGCAACAACCGCCGCCGGCGAATCGCATCGAATCCCGGACCATAGACCCGCCCGACGGCATACCCCATCAAGAGCACACCCGTCCAGGGCAGCAATGCATATGCAAC
Organism: uncultured Chitinophagaceae bacterium; assembly: GCA_963846405.1. Lineage (GTDB taxonomy): Bacteria > Bacteroidota > Bacteroidia > Chitinophagales > Chitinophagaceae > Puia. Next base: position 127,065 of record CAWJVU010000009.1, read on the forward strand.
GATCACAATATGATCATGTCCAAAAGGCACAATACTTGACCCCACAAAACCTCCCGCTGACACCAGCAACTGCCACACAAAAGTCTTGCCCAACGCCCCCGCCCCGGTGTAATCGAAAATATTGTGGCCCAAGACGATTACCGCCCCGATCACACCGATCGCCAAACGCGAAACACCCAGCAGGATCAAAAGCCCGAGGAGCACCATACTCCCGCCGATCGCCCAGATTACCTGCAAGACGATCATATGCAAGCGCGGATCCAGGCTCAGACCGGGTGAAATGAGCAAAATTTCCACTGCAACCAGCCACAATCCCCGCTTCACCAGCAAATCACCCAGTTGCTCCCGCGTCCGCCGCGTCCCCGCCAGCCAGGCCGAGATCCCGCTCAGAAAGACAAAAACCGGTGCACAGAAATGCGTGATCCACCGGGTAAAGAAGAGTAGGGGAGTGGTTGACGCCAGATTGGTCGGATCGGGATGACCGCTCAGCAGATGATCCCTGGAATGGTCGATAGCCATGATCAGCATCACCACGCCGCGCACCAGGTCAATGGATTCTATCCTATTTTTTGCAGTCATTAGCCTAAGTTACTCATTTCAGCAAAACCCACCCGATTACCGTCGGCACAAGGATTGCGGACAATTTTGGCGGGGAGACAACTGAAACCGTCCCTATAGAAATCCATCACTTCTTTCAAGACCATAACGATATCGTACACCGTCACCTGCTGGCATGCAAGTCCGTGATAGAGCCAGCTTTGGGGAATTCCCTCTACAAGTGGCGGCAATGACTATCAGTTCATTACGTGCAAACCTCTATTGAATCTGTTCCCGAAATTAATTTTTCTTCATACCGCAGGTGAAGGCGACGGGGAAGGGAAGTGAGGCCATAATTTTACCACGAAAAAATACCGCATGCCTGGACCCAGGAAAATATTATTGGTAGACGATGACGTGGATCATTTATCCATTTGTAAACTGGTCCTAACCAACCGGGGGTATAATGTGCTGGTATTATGGAGTACGAATGTGTTGATAGAGGTCATCAAGGATTTCATGCCGGACCTCATTTTCATGGACCATCGGATGCCCGATATGGACGGTATCCAGGCCACCGGGATTATCAAATCGAACCCCGAGACCCAGCATATTCCGGTGATCTATTTTACGGGGATGGAAAAGGGAGAAGAATTGGCCAAAAAGGCCGGGGCAAACGGATACCTCGCCAAACCTTTCAAAATCGACCAGATGATGCGGGTCATTGAAGAGCGACTGCAGGAAGGGTAGCCAGCACCGGAAGATTCATTGTCACTTCGAACTGAAATTGGCCGCTTGAGACTTCGATCCGGCCATCGTGCAGCCGGATGATTTCATTACAAAGCCATAGCCCGAGGCCCGCCCCCTTTTGTACCAGGTCGGAGCGATAGAAGGCTACCTGGAGGTTTTCCGTCGCCACCTTTTCTTCCTTCGTCGAATTGACAAACTGTACCGTCAACTCCTCCACCTCAATGGGTTTATCCACCCTGCAGATAATCGCCGTGTCCTTCACTCCGTATTTGGCGGCATTCTCCAGCAAGTTCAACAGGACAATCCTGATCTTATCCTCATCTGCCTGCACGATGAAATCGGCAGCTTCCTCATCGAAGTGGATCACCGGCTCCAGGTTCTTTTGGCGCAGCAGCGGAAGCAGCTGGTTGAATACCTTGACGATCAGTACCGACAGATCGAACGGCTTTTTATAAATGGACGGGGAACCGACCCGCAGCTGGCTGACCACCAGGAATTCGCTTACAATCGCCTGGAGACGGCTGATTTCCTCCAGCTGATTGCTGAGCAGCTGGCGCACCCCCTCCTCCAGCCCGGGCTTCCTCAGCCCAACCTCCAGCTCCGTCCGAAGGATGGCCAGCGGCGTCTTTAGCTCGTGGGATGCGGAGGCAAAGAAGTTTTGTTGCTGGTGCACCGACTCATCGATCCGCGAGATCATTTCATTAATCGTGACGCTGAGCTCATGAAGCTCATCCTTCGTCTCGTTGACCGGAATGGGGTCAGCCATCTTGTTTGTAGCAAAATTCCGGGCCGCGTGAATGATCCGTTGCAGCGGCACCAAAAGAAGACTTGCAACGACATAGGACGTTAGCGCCGAGATCAGGACACTCACAACACAGATTCCGACGATCATGTTGCGAAGCGAATGAAGATTCGCCTCCAGCGTCTCCTGGTTAACGGCCACCCGGATCATCATGCCATGTACCTGGTGATAACCGATCAGACCAAACAGAGTGCACAGCACGATAAAGACCAAGCTAAATGCCAGCGTGATCTTAAATTGGACACCCATCCGATAAGGTTGCCGCATGAATTAATTTTTTATGACCGGGCCTTTCAGCATATAACCGCGGCCGATAACGGTTTGGATCAATGGCTCATCCGGGCCGCTGTCGATCTTTTTACGCAGTTGATACATATGCACCTCAACGATATTGCTACCCGGATCGAAATTGATATCCCATATTTTATCGAGGATCTGTGTCTTTGTCACCACCTGGTTCGGATGGCTGATCAGGTACTCCAGCAGTGCGAACTCCCGGTTGCTCAGGTTGATCCGCTGGCCGCTCCGCTGCACCTCCCTGCTGCGCAGATTGATATTCAGATCACCCACGCTGATATGGTCCCCTGCCGGTTGGAGACTACGGCGTTGGATCGTCCGGATCCGGGCCAGCATCTCATCGAAGTCAAAAGGGTTTCGCATATAATCGATGGCGCCGAGATCCAGGGCCTGGATCACCTTTTCAGTATCACTTAGCGCACTGAGTACCAGCACCGGCGTCATATTGCGTGCTTTTCGCAAATTCGTAAGGATTTCGAAGCCATTCATATTCGGCAGCATCAGATCCAGGATGATCAGATCGTGATCCGCCGTCAGCGCAGCCTCAAGGCCTTTGGAGCCATCGGTAAAATGTTCGCAGATATGGCCCGCTTCCGCGAGACCGTCGCAAAGGATCTGTCCCAGCTTAACTTCATCCTCGATCAGGAGTATTTTCATCGAATAACAGGGTTTTTTTAAGCCTGTACAAGTTTCTTGCCGTTTCGCGGATCTGCAAGGCTGCATCGTTTAAAGGTAATAAATAGGGGCGCATTCCACCCGGACGAATCAAGTTTTCTTCATCGGAATGATCATTCCCGGCATTCGGCATGTGTACTGAGGAGATTTTTCTACGCCGACCGTTCCAGCGCATCGATTGCGGCCCCGATTGCGGCGCTTAATCGGCTGGTCAGGTCCGTGTCCATCATCTTCCAGATACCATCGTCTTTTTGGACCTTGATGGGGGGAAACAGCGCCCCGTCGCGCTGACCATCCTGGCGAATGTTCGTAATGGTATACACGCCGGAATCGGCGCTCTCCACGTCAGCACATAACGGAAACCTCAGGGAGTGATCGTTTACGTCATACGTAAAATAGATCGTATAGGATTTCTTTTCTGCCATACAAGAGCTTAAATCTACTACCATGCCAAAGCAGCCTTTTAAGCCCCGTTAAATTCATCCTAAACAGCGCCGGTCATCGAACCATCTGGCACCTGTGCTGTTCGCGTACAGCTCATCACTTGAACGGGCGTCGTAAACCTACCCCTGGACCGGCTTTTGCAATTCCACCTATAAAACCAAATTATGCAAACAACATCAAACAGCAGCGGCGGTCTGAAAATAAAAGGCAACTGGAATGAATTAAAAGGCAAGATCAAACAACAATACGCCAATCTGACCGATGACGATCTCCTTTATGAAGAAGGGAAAGAAGACGAATTGTTCGGACGCCTGCAAAAGAAGACCGGTCATACGAAAGAAGAGATCAAGACGTGGATCGACAAGCTGTAAAATAAAAATGGAAAATCAGGCTGTCGCAGTTACCAGCGGCTGCGATACCAGCCGGTACTCCGGAATCGGAATACTTTCCGGAAAAGGAGATCCCGGATATTGAAAAAGCACGATGCAGCGATGCGCCTCCGGCTGATAACTTTGCACAATCGCGGAGCCCGCTGGCTTGTGAGTGGTATCTAGTACGATGACTTCTTGACCGGGAGAAAATTTCATGAAAGTAAAGTAGTCGTTTTAATGCGCCCGGCCAAGCTATAGTTATGAACAACTGTGCATATTATATAAACTTTAACTTCATCTTATTCCATCGCCCGATTTATGGAATTTTTACTTTTTGCACTCTAGCTTCCATAACCCCCTGGAATGCTGCGCAACTATCTACACATCGCCTGGCGGAATATCCGCCGCAACAAGCTCTTTGCCCTCATCAGCATCGGCGGTCTGGCGCTGGGCAGTACTGCCTGCCTGCTCGTCTGGCTGATCTGCCGCTACGAATTCAGCTTTGACGACACCCACCCCAACGGCGAGCGCATCTTCCGGGTGACCAGCCGTTCTTACCGGGCGGAGAACGACGTGCGCTCGCCTAACATCGCTCCTCCGGCGCCGGCGGCGTTCCGCAACGTGTTGACGGGAGTGGATGCGATAACCGATATCACACCTTATGAGGTCAAGTCCGCCATCCGTTCTTCCAACAAACCGGCAAAGGAATTCGATGACGGGTATATCGTCATTACCGATCCGGCCTATTTTACCATTTTTCAGCGCGACTGGCTCGCGGGAGGCCCCGTCGGCTCGATGACCGCGCCCTTTCAGGTCGTCCTGACCGAAAGTCGTGCCCGGCAATACTTCGGACCGGCTGCTCCCGAACAATGGATCGGCAGAACAGTGACCTACGACGATTCGATCAACGTTTCCGTGTCAGGCATCATCCGGGACTGGAAGGGCAACACCGATTTCCCCTACACCGAATTCATTTCCTTTAGCACGATCTACAGCAGCTCGCTGAAAAGGCGTTTTCGCCCCGATGAATGGGGCGCCCGGCGGGTTCCGAATGTCTGGTGTTTCCTCCTGCTGTCCAACCGCACGAACCCTTCCCGGATCGATACTCAATTCCGCCAATTGGCGGCAAGCGATCCCGACCGCTGGCGAAAGATGGACCTACGTCTTGAGCCGCTGACCGACATTCATTTCAATACCTCTTACGCACCCGGCGACAATATTTTCAGAAAAGGCAGCCGCCCCGCCTTATATGGAATGATGGGCATCGCGGTTTTTATTCTGCTGATTGCCGCGATTAACTTCATCAACCTCTCCACCGCCCAATCCTTCCGCCGCGCCAAAGAGATCGGTGTCCGCAAAGTTTTGGGCAGCGGAAAGATGGCCATCATTTTACAATTCCTGACTGAGACTACTCTGCTCGCGCTCGTTGCGGTAACGATCGGTCTCCTGCTGGTGCGCCCCGCCCTTCATTGGTTCGGGGATTATTTTCCCGAAGGGATGCCTTACCGGCCGCTTAGCCTTCATGTCCTGGGATTTAGCCTGCTGCTCATCTTCATTATTTCCTTCTTTGCGGGTTTCTATCCGGCAATTGTCCTCTCTTCCTACCTGCCCGTCAACATCCTCAAAGGCGCCAGCACGGCAAAAGATCATCGGAGCAGCCGCTGGCGACGAGGATTGATCGTCCTCCAGTTCAGTATTGCCTTGCTGTTCATCATGGCCACGCTCGTCATCGGTAAACAGATCAGGTACATGTTGAATTCCGATCCGGGATTTCAGTCAAAAGCCATCCTGATAGCATGGACCCCCTGGCGGGACAGCGTAAGCAAAGTCAATCTCGTGAAAGAAGAAATGAAGCGCATCCGGGGGGTGGATGCCGTAATTGCCCAGGGCGCAGACCCCATTGCGTTTTCGCGCACTTACATGGATACGTTGGTGTATAAGGGCAAGACGATCATTCGCCTACCGATCCTGCCGGAAGCCGCAAATGAGGAATTTCTGCCTTTCTATGATATCCGGTTGGTAGCCGGCAGGAACCTCCTTCACAGCGACAGCCTGAACGAATTCCTGATCAACGAGACCGCTTGCTCCGAACTTGGTTTAGGCCGCCCCGATCAGGCGCCCGGCAAAATGGTTTACTGGCGCGGGAAAGCCTATCCGATCGCGGGCGTCGTCGCTGACTTTCACCAGCAATCCTATCGCAAGGCCATCTTGCCGATTTTTCTGGGCCATATTCCGAACTGGGAGAAAACCCTTGCCATTCAGATGAAGCCCGGCAACACCTCCGCCACAATAAATCAGCTCAGGACAACCTGGAAAAGCGTCTACCCGAATGTCGATTTCGAACACTGGTTCCTGGATGAAGAGATTGCCGGGATATATGAAAGTGAGCAAAAGATGGCGCATCTGGTGCAAGTGGCTACGCTGACCGCCATATTTATCAGCTGCATGGGGCTTTTCGGCCTGGCGCTCTTCGTCACCCGTCAGCGAGCAAAAGAGATTGCGATCCGAAAGGTTTTAGGGGCGGGCCTCCGGCAAATTCTTACCCTGCTTACCGGAGATTTCCTGCGTCCGATCTCCCTTGCCTTTTGTATTGCTGTCCCGCTTGCCGCCCTGCTCATGCACCAATGGCTGCAGCAATTCGCCTACAGGACATCCATCAATGTCTTCGTCCTCCTGCTGGCGGCCGTCATCATCATCGTCGCCGCCCTCGTAACCATTGGCGTTCAGACCGTCCGGTCCGCGCTGGCCAATCCAGTGGACAGCCTGCGGCAGGAATAACCCTTTATCGCACACCTACTGTTCGAAACCGAACACCCCGCGACGTCGCTTTTATTTAATGGGTTGGTTATTATATACTTAATTTGTGGCATAGCTTTTACAACCTTGTCTATATGCTACACAACTACTTTAGGATAGCCTGGCGCAATATCAACAAACACCGGCTGTATTCTTTTATCAATATAGGCGGCCTCGCGATCGGCATCGCCACATTTTGGATGATCGCGCTCTACGTCATCGACGAATGGAGCTATGATCGATCAAATATAAACGCTGACCGCGTTTTCAGGATCGCCCAACATGGCAAATTCGGGAATACCAACTACAACCTCGCGGTCACCGCTGTCCCTTTCGGCGCTGCACTTAAGGCCGATTACCCGGAAGTGGAGGATTTTGCCCGGATCGACCAGGAAGGTGGCGGCAAGATCATCAATGATGGCAAGAAATTGGATGTCGGCGATATTTCCTACACAGACAATGCAATCTTCAATCTTTTTACCTATCGTTTCATATCCGGTGACCCCACGACGGCCCTGGGACAGCCGAAGTCCATCGTTCTGACGCGAAGTCTCGCCACAAAGGTATTCGGCTCCCCGGCGGCAGCTCAGGGACAGACGATCCAGTTCGACGGCGGCGAGATCGACAACATCACCGCCGTGATCGAAGACGTCCCCGAGAATTCCACATTCCGGTTCAGTGCGCTTCGATCCTTTGACAGCAATTTTGACGGACCCTGGTACGACGATCGCATCTACACTTTTGTATTGCTCCGACATCCGGAAGACTTCAGAAAGATCGAGTCGCATTCGGCCGACTTTTTCAAGAGGCACCTGAAAAACGGCCCGACAGATGACCGATACCGCATGGAGCTGCAGCGGCTGACCGATATTCACCTCCATTCCCACCTGGATTTTGAAATGGGGAGCAACGGTAATATCGTCTATATTCTATGTGTTTTGCGTCATCGCCCTGCTGGTTCTGTTTATCGCCATGATCAATTACGTGAACCTCACGACCGCCCGCGCCATCCGTTAGAATAAAGGAGATCGGCATCCGGAAAGTGATCGGGTCGGGTAAAAAGCAGCTGATGGCGCTTTTCTTTTCCGAATCGCTCCTGCTAGGCTTCGCTTGCTACGGTAGCCGGCCTGCTGCTGGTAAATATGCTTCTTCCATATTTTAATAACTTATCCGGGAAAACGCTCTCGGTCTGGCATTCGGGACGCCGGTATCACTCCTGCTTTTTACCGACCTTCGCCGTCGTCACCGGCTTTCTTAAGCGGTATCTATCCGGCCCTGGTCCTGGCCGGATTCCGCACCATCCCTGCAATGAAAGGTCAGCTAGGCAGCCAGTCCTCGACGATCTTATTCCGCAAATCCCTTGTCGTGTTCCAGTTCACCATCACGATCGTCATGATCATGGGTTCCTGGGCGATCTACCGCCAGATCAACTACGTAACCAACAAGGACCTCGGGCTTCAACAAATCGCAGATGCTCACTTTTCATCTTCATAGCAAACCCGTGCGGAAGCAGATCGAAGCCCTCAGACAACAGTTGCTCCAAAGCCCGCTGATCGAAAGCGCCGCTGCCGCAGGAAACCCCATCGGCAACAATGATATCGGCTATCAGAATTTCAATATCGGACCCGACGGTAAGGCGGCTCCCGATACCCGAATGGTCGAAGCCCTGATCATTGATCGAGAACTTTATCCCTGCCATGCAGATCCAACTGGCCGCGGGCCGGAATTTTAGCCCCGAAAGAGCCGATAGCGCCACCGGCTCCATCATCGTCAATCAAACGCTCGTGAATGAAATGGGCTGGAAAGATGCGGTCGGCCGCCGGGTGCGCATGGGCGTCAACAATGGCGTGATCAGCTACGCGACGATCATCGGTGTAGTCAAGTGATTTCAACTACGTATTCCTTGCAACATAAGATTTCGCCGATGGTACTGACCCTGCCCGAAACCGACAACGACAAGGATAACCTGTATGTACGGCTGGGAAAAGGCAATATTCCCGCCGCCCTCAATTACCTGCAACAGGTGTATGCCCATTTCGACCCCGAAAACAAAGTGGACTATCATTTCCTGGATCAGAACTTTGCCCGCCAATACCAGACGGAACAGAAACAGGGTACTCTTTTATTTAGCTTTACCCTTGCTGGCGATAACCATTGCCTGCCTTGGCCTTTTTGGGCTGGTTACCTTTACCGCGGAACAACGCGTGAAAGAAATAGGGATCCGCAAAGTACTGGGGGCCGGCTTGGCGGACATCGTTCTTGTTGCTGTCGGAAGATTTGATCCGGCTGGTGATTATCGCCTACCATCATCGCCGTGCCACTCGCCTGGTATGGCATTGGCCGATGGATGCAGGACTTCGCCTATCGCACCAGCCTTGAATGGTGGATGTTCGCCGCCTCCGGCGTATCGCCATCCTGATCGCGTTCGTGACCGTAGGCTATAAAGCCATCCGCGCCGGGATGGAAAATCCGGCCAAAACCCTCAAGACAGAGTAGTCCGTCCCGATTATTTCGGCACCACTGTCACGATCACACGTTTATATCGCGTCAGCGGCGGAGTTCCTTTTCCGTGACTTTTAAAATGAAATGGATCGTCACCGCACTATCCACCACCGGCGCCGTCACCGGCAGATCGTAAATGTTGGGCGAGTAGGGCGCCAGACTGGCCTTTCCCTTATAGCTCCCGGCTTCCGGATAGACCATCCAAAGATAGCTCATCGAATCGCCATCCGGATCGGTGGTGCCTGCTGCGCTCAAGTGAAATTGTTCACCCGACTTCACCGTTAGATGATCGCTGTGCGCCAGTCTCGGGACCGGCGGATGGTTGCATTCACGATAGGGCTTTGTCGTCCACGCGATGCGCGCTGCAAAATCGTTTTGTAGCTCCCGGCGCCATCGCCAGATCGTCGCCGAATCGCCGGCATAGACCTTTCTGTCGAGTGGGGAGAGGACTGAATCCGTGGCGTTCGTCCAGATTGTCCGAGTCTCCGGCTCATCCTGCGGCCAGTTCTCCCGCTTGAACATCCCCGTATTTGAATTCTCGAAAGGCGGCAGATAGAGTTCATATCGGCCACCCCAGCCGCCATAATCCGGATGCTCCGGATCGTTGAGCCCGTTATCGATCAGATCGAGGAAGCTCGGGGTGTCGCCCTCCATTCCGTAGGCTACATCCGGGTAAGCGGCGCCTAATGGGCCGTGGCCCTGCTGAATATTGCGGGCCAGCCAGTCGCTTGAAATGACCGAAGTGTCCGACCCCGGCATCGGGAAGGACATCCCCAGCCAGGTCGCATGGGCATAGTTATATCCGGGGGATACTAGGAAAAAGATGGATGGAAATGTCTTTCGAATCCATGGTCCGCTGTCATCCTGGTCCGAGATCGTGTAGATGCGGACTTTTTTGTAGATCGATTCCGCTTCGGCTGCTGGGCTCATCTTTTGTATTTTCCAAAGCGCCTGCGCCAGTGTGTTCGGGCCTCCCCAGACGACAAACCATACCGGCCGGTTGTCTTTTTTCTTCAACACTTGAACGATTAACTCCGAACCCGGGGAATCATGTCCTTCTCCGACTGCGGCCATTCCATAAATCGGCAATCCGTGCCGGACTTTGTCTTTGAGCGCTGCGGCCGTTGGATAGCCCTTTTCATGCAATAGTAAATTCGGTTGAACCTTGCCGTAAGCATCGAGCACGCGAATGATACTCTCCGGGGCCACGCGGGTCTTCTGATGGATCGACGTGGTTGCAATCAGTCCCTCCACGTCCCATTGATTGCAATACGTCAGGAACCGGATCAGCGACTGGGTATCATCCGGATCGGCTTCGATATCCGTGAGCACGACCACCCGGTGTTTATTTAATTGTGCGACCACGGTAACGGGTGCCCACAACAGGATTATTAAGACAAGGCCACCGATAACTATTTTTCTCATAACCAATCATTTTCTCTTGCAAATATCCGCTGCGATCTTCTTCGCATCCCGGGTGATCTCCCTGATCTGTCCCGTCGGGCTCACCCAATAGCCACAGAAATACAATCCGTCCTCCCCAAAATACCGTTGTTTGTCTATGCAAACCCGAAGGTCACTAAAGCGATGCTGCCCTGCTTCTAAAATCTGCGAACAATTCCGCTCATACCCGATCCCCGCGACGATGGCATCGAAGACCTCACTCCGCCCGTCGGCAAAATGCACTGCCGCGCCTTCGATCCGATCCACTCCACCAAAGACCCGCACCCTTCCTTCCCGGATCAACCGCAGGATCCCAATATCGAGCACCGGCGCCTTCCCGTCTTTCACAATCTGCTCGATCGGCCCATACGGCATTCGCGCCAGCCCCAGCCGACCAATATCTCCGATAGTCCCGCGCACCAGCGGCGCGCTGATCCGGTCCGCCAACCGCGGCGGAAGACAACGCAGCAACAGACTAAGTTCCAGCACCGGGACACCAATAATATCCCTTGGAATGACATTTACCGGCGACCGGACCGCCATCGACACCGCGGCCCCTTGTTCAACCAGATCGATCGCTATCTCGCACGCCGAATTGCCAAATCCGACTACCAGCACCGCCTGGCCCGCAAATTCAGCCCCTGATTTGTAGTCATAGCTGTGCAGCACCGCGCCCGGAAAAGTCCCCTGGCCCGCAAACCCCACTGCTTTCGGGCTCCCATATGCCCCGGTTGCCATAACTACAAAATTCGATTCGAATATTCCGTCGGTGGTCTCCGTGACCCAGCCATCATCCAATTTCCGGATCGATCGCGCTTCGGTATGAAAACGAGGTTGGATCCCGAACGACCGTTGATAATCTTCCAGGTAATCGATCACTTCCTGCCGGCTGGGATAACGGGGCGCAGGCCGCCCCCACTTCCGAAAAGGTAAGGCGGATAGCCGTTTGTTGGTGTGCAGATGCAGCCGGTCATAGTGATGGCGCCAGGGCGCGGCGATCGAGGTTTCCTTCTCGATGATGGAAAATTCCACCTTTCCGCGCCTTAGACAGGCCGCAATTGCCAATCCCGAAAGACTGGCGCCGATGATCAATACGGGTGTGTACACATCTTACCTCCTCTCCTAAAGTAGGAAATTTTTATCTTCACATCTGAAAAGATCAGTCGCCATGCCGCCAAAAAAAGAACGCCTCATCGCCGTAAGTCCCTCCGGAAAGCGCGAGACCTCCGCCGCCGATATGATTTATGATGTCGTTCGCCAGATCCCGCGCGGCCGGGTGACATCTTATGGCGCGATCGCCAAAATCCTTAATCTTCCCAACGCCCGGATGGTAGGTCACGCGATGCGTTTCGTCGACATCGCCCGCCAGCGCATCCCCGCGCAACGGGTCGTGACCGCGTCCGGCCGCTTGTCCCACGACAGCACGGGCATCCGCCGCCAGCTGCTGATAAAGGAAGGCATTCAACTAAAGGGCGACAGGATCGTTGATTTCGCCAAACTTTTCTGGGACCCCGCCGTCGAAATGTAGGATAAACTCGGTTCCTTCGCCCTTGCCCGATCGCATCTTGATCTGGCAATGGATTGCCTTCGCCAGGTCCCTGATAATATGCAGCCCAAGCCCCTGACGGGCCCCCGCGCCAACCGTCTCATCATATAAGGCCCGAAGATGGTCTTCGGATACCCCTGGCCCATTGTCCCGGATGGAACAACTGACGGTTTCACCTCTCCGCTCAGCCGTCCAGACAATCCTTGGCTCGCTTACCCCCTCCAACGCCCGAATCGCATTGGCTGTCAAGTTCTGCATGATCGTCCATAAATAATCCTCATCTGTCTCCACGATCAACGCATCCGCACTCTTAAATTCGAATGCCACGTCAGGCACATCCCCAAAAAAGCGTTCAAGCCGATTATACAACGCTCCAACCTTAACGGGCCCCACCCGCGGCTGGAATACTTCCATCTGCCCTTTGCTCCAAAGAAGCATCGCCTCCATCGTCTCCAGTAACGCGGTAGCCGAACCGCTGAGTCGCGACCAATATTCTTCCTTCTCCGCTACACTCAGGCTATCCGGTTTCCTTTTTTGCAACTGCAGGAAATTAAATAACCTTGCGATCGGGCTGCGAAGGTCATGACTTAGGATGCCCAGGAATTTCGCTTTCACTTTGTTCGCCTCATCGAGCTCCGTATTCAGCCGGACCAGTTCGAGATTGGTTCGCTTCCTTGTCACCCCTTGCCTCCAAAGGATCACCCCGATCAAACCCAGCAGCGCAACACTACCAACCAACATCCACATTGTTTTGCGCTGATTGCCGATCTGAAGCCCCTCGTTCCTTATCTCTACATTTTTCAAGTCGATCGACCGTTGACTTTCCAGTTTGGCGATCTTGTTCTTGCTGTCCTGCGAAAAGATGGAGTCGTTCAAGGCTGCCTGTCGCTTGTAATGGGCGAGTGCGGTCTTGTAGTCTCCTCTATCTTCTGCAAGCTGAGCGAGCAACGACTGAATGTCTGGCTCGAACGTGATGATCCTTGTCACCTGCGCCAGGGAGTCGGCGCGCAGCAGGTACTCACCGGACAAAGCCCAATCCCTCTCTTGCCCAACACTTTTTTGGATTTCTCCAAGCGTCAGATAGTCCCCTCCCAGGTTGACCAGATTCATGATGGAATTTTGGGACAACGGCGCCACCTTAGCCAGGATGTCCTGCGCTTTCCGCGTGAGATCAATTGCCTTCAACGGATCGGCTTCCAGCGTGGCCAGATTGGAAAGGGCGGAAACCACCGCCATCTGATTCCCCAAACGCTGATAGATGGCCATCGCGGTGTCATAATTCTTTCTCGCCGCCGGCGTATCTTTATTACTCAGCTGGACGACGCCCATCATCTCGTACGCCTTCGCGACATGAATAAGGGCGTGAGCCGCCGTTCCCCACTTGATGGTACTGTCCACATAGGCCGTCGCTTTTGGATAGTCCTCTTCCTCAATATACATCGACAGGATATTTGTCCCGACGAGCGCCGCCAGCTCGTTATTCCCGATCTCCTGTGCCAGCCCCAACCCCTGGAAATAATACTCCGAGGCTTTTGTGAAATCCGATTCCCGATCATAGCTTCGCCCGATATTGTTCAGGTTGGCAATGATCGTAGGCTTGTTATCCAGCTCCCGGTTGATGGCCAGACTTTTCCCGAAATATACCCTTGCTTTTGTGTTATCACCCGTATCTCCAATCAGCAGCCCCAGGCTATTGTTGAGATTGGCAATGCCTTGTCTGAATGACAGTCGATTTGCCAACTCCATTCCCATTTCGGCAATCGGCAGGCCCTTTCGCGGATCGATGCCATCCCAGGCCCGCGTAAGCTGAACATAGATGCGAATCTTCGCCGTATCGTCCGGATGACCGGCGAGTGCATTTCCCAGCGAATCGATCAGCGCCTGACCCTGCCGCTGGGCTCGCAGCGTCCAACTGCTGAATACGATCATCATAAGAAAGAAGATGCGCATTAGCCGGGATTTCGTTTTAGCTGGTCGAGCGCCGGTTTATAGGTTCGGCCCACGGGAAGCGGGACATCTCCTACCAGCACTTCTGCGCCGCCGATCTTCCGGATCAGATGCCGCTGCACCGCATAGCTGCGATGGATTCGGACAAAGCTCTTAAAGGCCGCCTCCTGCATGAGATTGCTCAACGTCGAGAGCACGGTATACTTTCGACCCGCGGTTACTATGCGGGTATAATTGTTCAATGCCTCAAGATAGATGATATCGTGGAGGGCCAGTTTGATTTGCTGTGTCCCATCTTTGATAAAGACCGTATCCGCGCCGAGCGCATGGCTCAGCATGTCGGCTTTACGCCGGATGGTAACATATTCCTGGAGACGGCTGATCGATGCCGCCAGACGTTCATGCTGTAAAGGTTTCACCAAAAAGTCCAATGCTGCCAGCTCAAAGCTCTCGACCGCATAATCGGGATAAGAAGTGACGAAAATGCAGGCCGGGATAGCCAGAAGCCGGCGCAGGTCCAGCCCCGTCAGTCCCGGCATATCGATATCCAGAAAAAAGGCATCCGGCATCTTCGCATTTGCCGCCCAAAGTGCTTCCTGCGGCGCTGTATAACATCCCACGATCTCGATGAACGGATAGTTCTCCAGGAAAGCTTCGGTTGTGAGCAGATCCACCCGGTCATCGTCTACAACCATACAGGAGATTTTGTCTATCATGGCCGGTATCGCGGTTAGCTTCCTTACGAATATACCTTTTTCCATCAAGACCCCTTGTCGTTCGCCAACTTTTTTTGTCGTTCACCCATTGCCGCTTCTGCCTCCCTTCCGGTCGTCCTAAGTTTGTCTTTATCCAAAAACGAGCTTTATGAAAGAGATGTCTACACACCTGTGCTGTATTATACTGATCCTCGGCTTCCTGGCATTCACCGGGTCGGTTATGGGCCAAACTCCCCAGTCTTTTAGCTATCAGGCCGTCGCGCACGACGCCGCGGGCAATGCACTGGCTTCAAAGACCGTCGGCCTGCAGCTGAGCATTCTCGATGGCAGTGCTACGGGGACTGTAGTCTATACCGAAACGTTCAGCCCCGTCACGAATGGTCAGGGGCTTTTCACCGTCGCGGTTGGAGCCGGTACCGTCGTCACCGGCAGTTTTTCCGCTGTCAATTGGGCTTCTGGCAACAAATACCTGAAGACCGAACTCGACCCCACCGGTGGGAAGAGCTATACCGTCACCGGTACTTCTGAACTGCTCAGCGTCCCCTACGCCTTGTTCGCGGCATCAACCCCCGGAAGTACCGGCGGCTCGAGCCCCTGGGCGACCAGCGGTAACAATATTTCAAACTCCAACACAGGCGGAGTAGGGATTGGGACCGGCAGCAGCACGGTAGCCAACGATCTCCAGATCGGCAATGCCCCCTCCTTCTCCGGTAACTATCTTGCCATGGGTAACGGTACCCAGGCCACGTCCTTCGCTTTTGAGAATGGAACCACCACCTGGTATACCAACAACAACTTCGCCCTGATGCCTGTCTTTAGCGGTACGGGCAACGTTGGGATCGGAACGCTCAGCCCTGTCAATACGCTGCAGATCGGCAACCCACCCGGCTTTAGCGGAAACCAACTTGCGATCGGCAATGGCACGCAGGGCACCTCCTTTGCCCTTTCTTCCACCGCTGTCACCTGGTTTAGTAACGTTCCCTTCGCCCTGATGCCCGCCGGCGGCTCCGGCAACGTCGGAATTGGCGTTGTTCCCAGCATTACATCCACATCCAAAATGACCATCGCGGCAAACACAAACGGGAATGGCATCCTGGTCCAGAACGGCGCCCGCATTGCCTTTGAAGCCGCGAGTGGCGATCTCGATATCGACAACGGTAACGCGAACATTACCGGCAATGCGAGCATCATAGGTTCGTTGACTGTTACCGGTTCCGCCGGTTTTGATCAGTTGACCGGAGCAAAAGCAAGCCTGACACAGCCCGGATTCACAGGACAGGCCGCCCTTGCGATCGATGCCAGCGCAGGCGACATATGGGCTTATGCCTTCTACGCCACTTCCGACGGCCGCGTCAAGAATATCATCGGCCGCAGTGATGCCGTTTCCGATCTCGAAAAGTTGGATCGGATCCAGGTCTCCGACTACTCCATGAAGGACACGCTGACCTTTGGAAATCGGCAATTTAAAAAAGTCATTGCCCAACAAGTCGAACGTGTTTATCCCCAGGTGATCCGCAAACAAAAAGGTTTTATTCCAAACGTCTATCAGCAAACAACAAAAATACAACGTACCGACAGCGGTTATTTGCTTACGTTCGATCATCCCCATCATTTGTCGACTACGGCCACCAGGATCAGAGTACATGCCGCCGGGGTCATAAAACCATACGACATCCTGAGCATTCCCTCCGATCACGAAGTCGTCATTCAATCGCCGGCTCTCAACGCCACCCGCGTCTTTGTGTACGGCGAGGAGGTCGATGATTTCCGCTCGGTGGATTACGAAGGTCTTACAACTCTCAACATCTCCGCCACCCAGGAGCTAAGCACGCTCGTTAAACAACAAGCCGAAGCGATCGCCCTCCTCAAAGCGCAGGTCCGCGAACTTAAGGCCCGGATCAAGGACCACAAACCCGCTGCCCTCGAACCTTCTCCCCTCGGCAAATAAAACATTTCCCATGTCAAAGCTTTATCTCCTCCCCATACTTTTTTTTACCTTCTCCGCGACCGCCCAATCCACCACCCCACAGGTCGTCACCTCAACCGGTACCTACATCACCGGCACCAATGGCTCTCTCAGCTTTACGATCGGGGAAATCGCCGTTGGCAGTTACAGCGGCTCCGGTGGCAATCTGACACAAGGCTTCCAGCCCACCCTTGGCGTCTCCAATCCGTTGCCGCTCGACTTCCTGTCTTTCACCGCAAGACTGGTGAATAACCAGACTTTGCTCGAGTGGACAACAACCGACGAAATCAATACGAAGGAATTTCTTGTCGAGCGTTCAACGGACGGGGCAACCTTTAACCCGATCGCTACCATCCCCGCCCTTGGCCCGACCCAGCCCGGTTCAAATAATTCCTACCAGGCTACCGACAGCCTGCCCCTCCCCGGTACTGATTATTACCGGCTGACGGAGGTAGACCAGAACGGCCAGGCTACGTATTCGCCGATCGTCTCTGTACGGGTTAGCGAAGGCCTGAGCTGTATGGTCTATCCCAACCCTGTGGCGGATCGGGTTAATATCCGGATCGGTGTTATTTCAGCGGCACAGGCGACGATCCTGATCTTCGACCTTCGTGGCCAGGTCATCAGCAGTCAGCCAATCCGGCTGATAAACGGCGAAAACCAGTTCGAAATCGATTTGACCGGCAGAGCAAAAGGGATGTATATCATCAAAATACAAGGGATCGACGGTCTTCCGGCTTACTCGATCTTGAAGAATTAGGCCATTACAACGTTGACCACTGCCAAAGTTTTCCCATCACGGGCGCCGGGAATGGATGACCCAACTGTCTCGATGCCATGATCAGCTGCCCGCGGTGATGCGCCTCATGCGCGACCATATAGTGCATAAACTGAACGGCGCCCGGCGCAAAACCGGGCAGCTTATTGTTGTTATCCAGCCCAGTCGCGAGCAGCTCGATCATTGCCCGGGCGCTTCCATTCAAGGCGGCGATCAACGCTTTGAGCGCCACCTCCTTGTTGTCAACCATTGGAGGTGCCATGATCTTCCATTTCCGACCTAACGTATTAATCCAGCCGCACCGGGCATTGTGTAAATGTGCGGCCATCATCTGCACCGTTTTGTGCCGATAGCCCGGGATCTTCATCGGCCAGATGGCCGCAGGCAAATCGCTCAGCAAAATGATATCGACGGCATGATTGATCTTCCAGCAGCGAATTATCTCATCGGTGAGTTGATGGGTGTCCATAACAATAGATTGGGTCAATAAAATTACTAACTTCAGGCATGAACCCAAACCGCCTGATTGCCATCGTTTTCCTTATCGTGGCGTTTACAACCACGCAAGCCCAAACGACCCTTGACACATACGCCCTTACCGGAATAACCCTGATCGACGCCAATCATATCGCCGGTCTCGCCCACCAGACCGTCGTCATTCGAAAAGGCAGGATCGAAGATATCTTCCCGGACGGCGCCCACACCCTCCCCGACACCGTCAGTATCCTTCGTGTCACCGGCAAATACCTGATTCCCGGCCTTATCGATACGCATGTCCATATGGCCACCGACCCGAGCGGCACCGACAATCGAGCAAACACGCTCCGGGTACTTGAACGCATGCTGCGCTCCGGCATAACAACCGTACGCGATATGGCTGGTGACGCCCGGGTTCTCGCCGGACTTTCGCGGGATGCCCGGACTGGCGACATCCTCAGCCCCGATATCTATTACTCAGCCCTGATGGCTGGTCCGGAATTCTTCGCTGATCCCCGTACACATAGCTCTACCGCAGGAGGTGTTGCGGGCGAAATGCCCTATATGCGAGCGGTCACTCCGACAACCGATTTCACGCTTGCCGTTGCGGAAGCAAAAGGCACTGGCGCCACGGGCATCAAGCTCTATGCCGACATCGAACCCGTGACCGTCGGAAAGATCGTCAGTGAGGCGAAACGACAAGGTCTTCTTGTCTGGGGTCACGCCTGGCTTCAGCAGTCGAAGCCCTCCGATCTGATCAATGCCGGGGTCAGCTCTATCAGCCACGCCCCTCTGCTGCTTTATGAAACGATGGACAGTATCCCCGCTGCCTGGAAACATGGCCGGCACGATGAGAAATTCTGGGACGACCATGTCCAAGCCGATCCCGCGATGCTCGCCGCAATGAAGGCGCATCATACCATTCTCGATGCCACCCTCCTGACTTACGAGCGCCTGGGTTCCGAGGACAGCGGCCATCGTTATATTCTTCCGATCGTTCGCCGCCTCACCGCCCAAGCTTACAAAGCTGGCGTTTCCATCTGTACCGGAACCGACGATGATCAGGAGGTGTTTGTTCAGGGAGAATTAAAGGCGCTGGTGAAGGATGCCGGCATGTCCAATGCCGATGTGCTGATCGCCGCGACCCGCAACGGCGCCCGCGCACTTGGAATCGAATCAACGACCGGGACCATCGAAGCGGGTAAAGCCGCCGACCTCGTGGTGCTCGATCGAAATCCGTTGGAGGATATTGACAACATTAACTCCGTCTACCTGGTCATAAAGGCGGGGAAAATATTTAGATAAAACTATTGAAAATTTGTAACGTGTACTCCCCGCCACTCCCGCCCCCCTCGCGGGTCAACCATGCTAGCCGCGAGATCTCGGCCGAGCACGGCCCGTAGCTGATCACCTGAATCACCCGCGTGGAAGCCAATGCCCGCAGCCGTTCCATGACCTCGGCAAGCAGCGACCCTTTGAAGGGTGTGAATAAGAAAAAGACTGTCCCGGTTGACAGATCCAAATTCCGAACATCTCCTTCAATGAATTCAACATCCGGTAACCCATGGGCCGCCGCGCAAGCCCGCGCATATTCGCAATAAGCCGGCTCGATCTCTATTCCTTTCGCCATCACTCCTGCCAGGATATTCACCAGCATTACCGTCTGCCCCAGTCCTGATCCCAGGTCAAAGAATACGTCCTCCGGCCCAAAACTTACCCGCTCCACGAGTTCCAGGATCACCCGTACCGGGGTCTTATAGAATTCCACCATTTCCGCAGTCAGCCCGATGGTCGGCACGGGCATCTCGCTGCCACCAATTAACCTGTTGACGAGGACATCCAGATCGTCATATTCTGGAAAATCTGAACGCTCGCTCATCGCCGGTTATAGATTTATTTAAGCGAATTAAAACTCGAAATGCGCCCGGATCGCAAACACATGGACCGGCCCGCGGTCTTTATTATACGCCGGATGATTGACAAATTGATAATCGGCGCTGAGATAAACATTCGTGAATAGCGCTGCCTTATAGTAGGTCTCCAGGATTTCCTCATATCCGTAGTTGAGATATCCGTCGCCGATGATGAAGCCATAACCTCCTGCCTTCAGAAAAGCCTGATGCACGGCGGAGATTCCATTTAAGACACCCGCTACTCCGGCGATATCGCCCGTCCTCCCCCACCGTTCACCTTTACAGGAAAACCCACCGCTTAGCGTCTGATCGATCTCGGTAAAGGCCCAGGTTGCAAACTGCCCGTCGTTCCAGCCTGCCCGCACAAAAGCGCCGATATCGTCGGAGATGTTTTGCTCCGCATTGAAGCAGATCGCACCCTTATGGCCGCCAAAGACAGGACTTTCCGCATTTCCGGATATCACCTTTAGCAGGGTTGTATCGTCATCCGCGACCGCGGCAAGGCCCGCTTTATAAGATGGCGCCCGGGATTGCGTATACGAAAACAATAGGCGCAATATCCCCGTTTGTTTGCCGATTGAATAGTCATGTTCAAACTCCACCGTCTCCGAGGCCGACTTGTTAAACACATATTCCATCGAGGGATGGTTTGCGATCTTGGGCTCCGTAACACTCGACGCCCGCACCGCCCAACCCGGCACGGCCAACTCGAGATGAAGCCCTTCCGTATACCCCTTCGTATTCGCGGGATAGTCCCAGGCGCCGTTACTCATCAACGACCAGTTCAGGAACTGTGAGCGGGGATCATGGCTGTAGCTGTTTACATCATAGAAATCCGACATCGAGAACTTTCCGGCGGTGATCGTGAGCCGCCGTGCTGGCAGCTTACCTTCAATCTGGTTGGGACCGTCAGGCACATCGACAAGATCGTGTCCTCCCAATGGTATTACTTGCTGCAGATAGGCCCTCGCCACCGAGACCGAAGGAGCCGGGTCGCCGATCCGGTAAGTTTCACCATTCAAAGCGCCTGCTACTCCCACCGCATAACTTAGCCCCGCCCCGCCCGATAGCTCGGGGTTGAAAAAGAAAGTCGCATGCTTCCACAACCGCCGGCCCAGAAAGAGGGTAGTGGTAATGCTCGTCGCGCTTGGCCCCGACGTATCCAGGCTGTTCATCCCACTGTACCTGGCGTGGAACTTCAGATGGGCCTGGTTGATGATTGTCAGCTGAAAATGAGACGACCATATCTTGCCAACCGTCGAATCCCCGAGTTGCACGCCGACCCGGTCTACCGAATCCAACGTTTGCCCCCACACATGAAAAGCTAACAAAAAGATAACACCGAAACTGACGATATATTTGGACATACCCAGTACTGAAATTTAAGGCCAGCGGCGGAAATTACGAATAAACCAGACTTTCACCATCCGCGTCAGCAAACAATAAGTTAGCAACGCGGTTGCACGTATCCCAAAAAATACCGTAACTTTTACCAGGATGCTGAAATACCTGGCGATACTGCTGCTGTTTTTCCCTGTGTCGTCGCCGTCGTGGGCTCCTGTCGCAGACCCACGGGCGCGACCCGACCTTCGCCCGCAAGGCGACCCCGCTGTCACCTGCGCCCCGCCTTCCCCAACTACAATCCTTCCGGACGCCGCCGGCCGCTATGCACCCGTATTCCCCGGCTGGGGCCATTATCATTACCGGGTGTCAACTTCCGACGACAGTGCCCAATTCTATTTCGATCAGGGCCTCAGCCTCTATTACAGCTATCACCTTACCGAGTCTGCCGCATCCTTCAAAGAAGCGGAGGTCAAGGACAGCCGCTGCGCGATGGCATACTGGGGTGAAGCGCTGGCGATGGGACCCTATTACAACAACACGTATACTTACAAAATGCCACCCGCGGTCGTGCCGGTGCTGGACAAAATGAATGGTCTCGCCTCCGCGGCGAACGCCAGGGAACAAGACCTGATTTCCGCCCTTAACCGGCGATATTCAAAAGACACGACCGATAGCCAACGTGCCCAACTTAACAACGCCTGGTCCCTTGCCGTCAAAGCCCTGATCGCAAAGTATCCCGCCGACAACGATATCAAAGCCCTTTATATCGATGGCGTTATGACCGAGCACGCCTGGGACCTGTGGGACAACCAGGGCAATCCCCGATCCTGGACACCTGAGCTTGTCACGGACTGTGAAACGATCCTGAAAAATGATCCCGATCACCCTGCCGCTCTTCATTATCATATCCATTTGCTGGAGGCATCTTTGCATCCGGAGGCCACCCTCGCCAGCGCCGACCGCCTCAAAGACCTCATGCCCGGCGTCGCTCACATGGTCCACATGGCAAGCCACTCCTACCAACGCACGGGTCACTACGATAAAGGGGTTGCAGTCAATGACTCGGCGAACGCGGCGGCGCATAATTACGACAGCCTTGCACCGCAGCTGCATCTGCCGCCCGACGTCATTCACTACGACGCCGTCGAAACCTTTTGCGCCATGGGCGCCGGGATATACGACAAGGCCATGGTGACCGCCCTGAAATGCCGGACCATTGCGACCGCCAGAGGCGGCATTGCCTCCACCAATCTTCAGTATCTTTCCATGATGCCCGAATTCGTGCTGGTGCGCATGGGTAAATGGCCCGCTATCCTCGACCAACCCCTGCCGGACAGCCGCTGGGTATATGCGAGCCTGATCAGCCATTTCGCCCGTGGCATGGCTTATGTCCGGATGAGCAACCCAACAGCGGCCCGGGCCTGCCTCGATAGCCTGCGCCAGGACTTACAAGACCCTATTCTCCAACAACGTTTTCGCCCGTTCAATGAACCAATCAAACCGGCCAGGACTGCCGAAGGAATTCTCGAAGGAGAAATTTTATTTGCAGAGAACAAGCCGGCGGCCGCGATAACGGCATTCCAACATGCGATCGACAGCGAAGACGAGCTATCGTATCGGGAGCCGAAAGACTGGGCCCTTCCCGCCCGACATTTTGCGGGCGCCTGCTTCCTCAAGCTCGGCAAGGCCTCCGAAGCAGAACGAGTCTATCGTAAAGACCTGATCCAAAATCCTGGCAACGGTTGGGCCCTCATCGGTCTCGCCCAATCCCTCGCCGCACAACACAACAACAAAGCCGCAACCGATTACCGCGCGCGGGCTAAAGCCGCCTTCGCCCACGCCGAACAGTTACCCCCAGCTTCCGCATATTGATTTTTTTAATATCTTACAGCATGCCGGTTCGCGTTCTGATATTAACCATCACGCTGCTGACTGCCGTGGTCTCGCACGCCCAGGTGCGGTATACCCTTTCCTATCTCGACAGCACGGGCGGGAGGGTGCAAGTTAGCATCCAACCGGACAAGCAGCCGACAAAATCGGTCGTTTTTATCATGCCCCGTTCGGTGCCGGGTAACTACGGCGTCACAAAATATGACGGCTTCATCAAAAATATCCTTGCCGAAAGCCCCGACGGAACTATCCGGCGGCTTGTCAAAGATGAGGAAGGCGCGCCCCGATGGGCACTCAACGATTCTGACTTTGTCGTCAAACGTCTCACCTATGAAGTTGACATAAAGAAAATGGAAGCGCAGCTTCACGCCGCTTCCGACAAATCTGTCCTCCGACCCGGTTTTGCCGGGCTCCTGAATTATTCTGTCTTCGGCTGGATCGAAGGGTACGACCGGAGGCCGCTCCGATGCATAATCCATACCTACTCATCCTGGCCGGTCTTTTCCACCGTCGCTCCCAGCGCATCACCGGCAAAAGCTGATCTGGAATTCGAAACAACCGACTACTATGCACTTGCCGATGCGCAAACCTTTATCGGTCCGAGGTTCCGCGTGCGGGAATACAAGGCGCTCGTCCCACTATACATTGCCGACTTTAGCGAGGCCGGAGAAGCTGACCTCGATAATTACGCCTGGATGGAGACCCGCAGCATGGAGATCCTGAAGGATTATTTTGGCGAACTTCCCTTCCCGCACTACACCGCGCTGTTCCGCAAGACGATCCCCTTGCCCGACGACGACCCGGGCAATTTTGCCATGGAACATCTGCAAAGCTCGACCTTCTTCGGCGATACCGCCAGGATCATCACCGTCAAATTAACAGAAGACCAGCTCTGGAAGCGTATGCCGACCTATCTTCATCATATGGCGCACGCCTTCATTCCCCTCCGCTGCTATGGCGACACCTACCGCCCATACGCGCTGGAAGTCCCGCCGGTGATTGGTAACATCTGGTTTAATGAAGGATTCATGTGGTACATCATAGTAGATACGCTGAAGACAAAAAGCATGCTCGAATCCTTTGAGAATTCCGTGTACAACGGTCCTCTTGCGATCCGCCAAATGACCCTGCTGCAATTATCCGGGATCGCTTCCACTCAATATGCGGAAGATTTTCACCTCGGAATGGCCGTTTTCTCTCGCGGCGCGCTGATGGCAGCCGAGATCAATAAGTACGTCAAGTCGCAGACGGGCGGCAAAGCCTCCATGCGAACCATCTACCGATATCTCTACGAATGGTCGCGCCGGAATCGCCGCGCCTTTACCCTGCAGGAGTTCCCGGACCTCTTAAAGTCCGCTACCGGCGTCGACGTAAGCGCGATCTATGACAAATGGCAGGCACCAATTACAACCTCTTCGCCAATCACCGGTCCGTCCCCGGCCAACTAGCGAGCACGAAATTTGCAAGAACTCATTCCGTTCTCAAACTTTCAACCGGATTGGCCAATGCCGCCCGGACCGCCCGGTAGCTGACGGTGGCAGCCGCGATGAGGATCGCAGTGAGACCCGCGCCTGCAAAGATCCACCAACTGATACCGATCCGGTAAGCAAAGCCCAGAAGCCAGTGGTTCATTGCCCAGCCTGCGATCGGAAAGGCAATGATCGACGCGAGAACGACAAGACCCAAAAAATCCCTGGCGATCAGCGCGACAATGGTCGATACCCGTGCTCCCAATACTTTGCGGATGCCGATCTCCCTGGTCCGCTGCTCGGCCGCAAAGGTGATGAGCCCAAAAAGTCCCAGACACGCAATTACGATCGCCAGCACCGAAAACGTGACCGCAATATGCCCCGTCTCGGCCTCCGCGGTATACAAGTGCCGGAACGAATCGTCCATAAAGGAATACCCGAACGGTTGACTCGGCGCCATTTTACGCCACATCTGCCTGATCTGGTCCGTAACCCGGGGGATATCGCCTTTGTCGATCCGGACAGAGATGTTTTCGTTGGAATAGCCCAGGGTCAGACAGAGCGGCGTCACGGCCTCCCGCATGGAATTGAAGTTGAAATCCCGGATGACGCCGATAATATGGTACACCGTCAATTTCAATTGCACGTTCAACGCATAGAATTTCTTATCCATCAGGCTCCCGGCACCCAGGAACCGGAGGGCGGCTTCATTGACAATCAATCCCGTGCTGTCTGTGGGAAACTCGTGCGAGAAATTGCGGCCGGCCAGCAAATGCATGCCTAATGTTGGGATATAGTTTTCATCCACCGTCCAAAATTGAGTGTGCATGGATGTCCGGAGATCCAATGCCGCGGAAGTACAGATGTTGGTCCAGTCGCGGTCCGTGCCTGTCGGGATAAAAGGGGTCATTGTCGCTCCGCGAACTCCGCTCATTTGCGACAATTCGTTCCGAAAGGAGGTCGCCTGGTTGCCAAGGGCTTCGGTATGTTGGATCACCATCACCTGGCTGCGGTCAAAGCCTGCGTCCCTGCTTCGAATAAAGTTAAGCTGGCTATAGATGACGGCGGTGCCGATGATCAGCGTAATCGAGATGGCGAATTGGAAGACCACCAGCCCATTCCTCAACCAGGATCGCGAAAAGCCGCCGGCTAATTTGCCTTTCAGTACGTCAACCGGCCGAAAGGCCGCCAGGAAGAATGCCGGGTAGCTTCCCGCGAGAACACCCACGACGATGACAAGTATGAAGAGCAAGCCCAGCATGGATGGCGCGAATAAGGCCTCCGGCCGGATCGCCTTGCCGGACAACTGGGAAAAATAGGGTAGGGCAGCCACGGCGAGCAGCAGCGCAAGCCCCAGGGCGACCAGGGTGACCAGGATGGATTCGGCCAGGAACTGCCGGATGAGATTTCCCTTCAACGAACCCAGCACCTTCCGGATACCAACCTCTCGCGATCGGTTCGCCGACCGGGCGGTGGAGAGATTCATAAAATTCACGCATGCGATCAGCAGAATGAAAACCGCAATACCAGAAAAGATATAGATATACTGGATATTACCGCCCGTTTCCAGTTCGCCGGCCTTATTGGACTTCAGGTGGATGTCCGTCAGCGCAGTCAGATCGGCATGAAGAAAGCCACCGGTTTTTTCGAAATCCGCCAGACTTTGATGCAAAAACGCGCCGAGTTGAGGTCCGACATGCCGGTCCATCAACTTGTTTAGCTCCGCCTGGATCTTCTTGGGATCGGCATGTTCGTCTAACAGGACATAGGTATGGAAATTCTGACTACTTAGCCAGTCTTGATTCCTGCTTTGCGGGTCGCCCGACATCGGGACGAAAAAGTCAAAATTGAAATGGGATTGCGACGGGATATCCCGGATCACGCCCGTGATATTATAAAGAGTCGAATCATCGACAAGCAATGATTGGCCTACAATATCCGTCCGGCCAAAATACCGCTTCGCCGTCGTCTCCGTCAGCACGATGGAGTGCGGCGCTACGAGGGCTGTGGCCGGGTTACCGGCGATCATCGGCAGACTAAATACTGAGAAAAGCGTCGAATCCGCAATCGCCACCCGGTCCTCCTGCAGGTTCACATTTCCTTTACGGACGTGAATGCTTCCCCACCAATTAAGCCGCGTATATTGAACCACTCCCGGTACCTCATGCACCATCGCATCACCGGTCGCTGGCACGGCAACGGAGAGATCGATAAAATTATTCCCAAACTTGATCTCCGTGTTCACCCGGTAGATCCGGTCGGCGTGCAGATTGTACCGGTCATAGCTGAGCTCGTCGGAGACGTATAGCCAGATCAGCAGACAGGTGGCTAGCCCTACGGCCAACCCGCATATATTAATAAAGCTGTAGAACTTGTTTCGTAGCAGATTCCGGATAGCCGTCTTGAGATAATTTTTCAGCATAGCGGTTGTAAAGCTACCATCAAAATGCCAAACCGATAACTATTTGATCTTCAGTCGAGATCGAATGTTTGCTTCCAAAGGGACTGTTCGGTTTCAGCACATCGGGTGTACGATTATTCATTAAAATTGCGATATTTCCACTGGTAAAGAATTACAGCATGAAATACCTGATCATTGCGATCCTCCTTATTCCCCGCTCCAACGGTCTTGCCCAGTTGACAGCACGGGAGTCCAAAGCCGTCGAGTCCCTTCACAAAGACCTTGCGGGCGATTTGAAAAGCGACAACCTCCACGGCAGCATCTCCGCGGCCCTGGTAAAAGATGGCCGCGTTATCTGGGCGGAGGCCCAGGGCGATGCGGGAAACGGGCCTGCCGGTCCGATTGCTGCCGATACCACCACGGTCTACCGCGTATGTTCCATCACCAAGATGTTTACGGCTACCCTGCTCCTTCAGCTGACCGAAGAGGGGAAGGTCCAGCTAGACGACCCTGTAGAGAAATTTTTGCCGGAGGTAAAGTCAATCCAGGGCTATGCGGATCAATCGCCGATCACCCTCCGCGAGCTTGCTTCACATACGTCAGGGCTGAAGCGAGAGCCCGACCTGTCTGACCGTGATGAAGGACCGGTAGACCAATGGGAAAACAAGCTATTGGCTTGCATTCCGGCTACCTCGTTCGACCATCGTCCGGGGACAGAGTTCCTGTATTCCAATATCGGCTTCGCGCTACTGGGCCTCGCCCTCGAGCGGGCTGCCGGCGAACCGTATATTCAAATGGTGCAAGAGCGGATATTTACTCCACTCCATATGGACCACAGCTTTTTCTCCGTGCCGGAAGGCCGTCGGGGCCTGCTGGCCCAGGGAATGGACAATAACCGAAGGGGCATCCTCAACACCCAACTTCCGCTCCGGGAAGTAGAAGGCATGGGTTACCGCGTACCAAACGGTGGCATCTGGTCGACACCCGCGGATCTGGGGAGGTTTGTGATCGGCCTCACCACCGGGGTCTTGCTCCGTCCCGAAAGCCTGAAGCAAATGGCGACGGTGCCTCGCGGCGGCAAGAACTATGGGTTGGGATTGGCGCTCCTCACGTCATTTTACATCGGCCACAATGGCTCCGACCCCGGCTATACCTCCGCGCTGGTGATGTACCCAAAGGGCAAATATGCAATGATCCTGCTGCGTAATTATAATGTCGGCGCAACGAACCTTATCAAGGCTTCTGAGGATTTACTGGACCGGCTATGAGACTATTCCGTTCTAAGACTTTTAACCGGATTCGCCAACGCCGCCCGGATCGCCTGTCCGCTTATCGTGATCACGGCGATCAATACCGCGACAATACCCGCTGAGACGAAGATCCACCAGCTGAGGTCGATTTTGTAGGCGAAATTCTGAAGCCAACGGCTCATCGCCCAATAGGCAATTGGCGAAGCAATCACAAGGGCAATCAGCACAAGTGTTACGAAGTCCCTGGAAAGCATGATCGTTATTTGCGTGACAGAGGCGCCCAGCACTTTTCTTATGCCAATTTCTTTTGTTTTCTGTTCGGCGACAAAAGTCGCAAGACCGAACAACCCCAAGGCTGAAATGATGATGGAAATACAGCTGAACAGGAGTACCAGCTCCGATATTTTCAAATCGTTTTTATACAGATTGTCAAACGCCTGATCCATGAACTGGTATTCAAACGGCGCCTCCGGGATAAGTTGTTTCCATGTCGCCGCAATCGCGCCCATGGCCTGCGGGATCTTTCCGGGAGTGATTTTTGCAAAGAGGGTCATCTGGAAGTCCTCATGGCCGTTGCAGGCGATGACCATCGGCCCGAGCTTGTTGTACAGCGAACTGAAATTGTAATCCTTTATCACGCCGATGATTTGCCCCGTATCACCTCCTTTTTTGGCAAAAACCTGTCCAATGACCGGTTCACGTATTCCCAGGTCTTTTACGGCGGTTTCGTTCAGCACGAAGTTTTTCCTGTCTCTGTTACCGGCCTCGAACCATCGGCCTTCCTTCAACTGGAAATTGAAAATATCCTTTCCCTCCGGTCCAACCGAAAGTCGGACGACCTGATCTCGATAAGTCGTGTCCTGGTCTTTCCAATACCAGGCAAGAGCACCGCTTGAATTCATATTCCCTTCGATTGACGTGCTGGTGACAACAACGCTTTGAACGGGGCCGATCTTCTGCAGTTCGTTTTTAAAGGTCTGCGAAAAAAGATCGATTTTGTCCCCATCATATCCCAGTTTTGATAATAAATTGAAAGGCAACGTGAGTGATACGACCTGCGACCGGTTGTATTGCGCGGCTGAGGATTGCGCCAATCGCATTTGCAGAAAGATAACGATGGTTCCGATAATGAAAACAATACCGATGACAAATTGAAAAACGACCAGGCTTTTTCGTAGCGCGGCATTTTTGAATTTCAGAATCGTATAGCCGTGTAAGAAATTCAGGGGCTTGAACAGCGACAACGTTAGCGACGGGAAAACACCGATCAACAAGGTGGCCGAGAATAAGGCCCCGATCAGAATGCTCCACAAGAGTGGCGACGAGAAAGACAGCTGAAACCCCGTCTCCGTCAGCCGGTTGAATAAAGGCAGCGTCACCCCGATTATGACCAGGGAAATGGCTAAGGCAAGTACGCACAACAGGAACGATTCCGTGAGGAATTGCCCAAAAAGTTGAACCCGGCCGCCCCCCATGATCTTCCGGATACTGATCTCTTTGGTACGGGCATTTGCCTTGGCAATCGTCAGATTGACATAGTTGATACTTGCAGTGAGCAAAAGCAAGGCGGCCAAAACGCCAAAGACAAACACCGCCGTATGACTGCCACGACGGAAGATCTGGTCATTCGCCTTTGTATCAAAATGCAAGTCCTTAAGGGGTTGGAGTTGTATGAAGAACTCGTTCCTTTTCGATAACTGCTTAGAAATAGCAGACGCTTGCTGCGAAAATGAGGCAACGTCGGTTGCCGGATAGACTTTCACAAACGTTCGATAGCTCATGTTGCCCCAGTTAGTCAGATCTCCTTTCCTGAAGGGAATTCGCGCAGCCATCGGCGCCAACATGTCAAATTGAAAGCTCGAATTGATCGGGTTGTCTTTTACAACTGCACGCACCTGGTATAAAGTGGTA
Organism: uncultured Chitinophagaceae bacterium; assembly: GCA_963846405.1. GTDB lineage: Bacteria > Bacteroidota > Bacteroidia > Chitinophagales > Chitinophagaceae > Puia. Next base: position 157,290 of record CAWJVU010000009.1, read on the forward strand.
TCCAGTTTGACAATTTGGCCAATGGGGTTTTTATTGCCGAACAATTGTCTTGCCTTCGATTGAGTGAAAATAAGCGAGAAGGGATTGTTGTTGAACGACTGTAGATCTCCGCTGAGCAAATCATAATTAAAGATTTTAAACCATTCGCTGTCGACAGCAACACCTTTTTCCTCATCGAATAATTGCCCATTCACTTCCAATGTTCCGGACCAATATGCCAATCTTGCCGTATAGGCCGCACCGTTTACGCCCTTAATCGCGTCCGCGACAGGCAGGGAAGTGATCGGACTGAATTCGCTGCCCGCACCAAACTTCATTCGAACGAGATAAATATCTTTTGCGCCTTTGTGATAGCCGTCGAAGGTCAACTCGTTCTGAACCCACAGCGCAATAAAGATAAAGGCGACAAGTGAAACGGAAAGCCCAAAAAGATTTATAAGCGTGGCGGTCTTATGGCGAAAGATACTCCTCCAGGCAGTTTTAAAAAGGTTTTTGAACATGGTAAAAATGATTGGTGATTTCGATCCATTTCTACGTCGCCCAAGCCTTATCCCCCTTTTTGTAAGGCACGTCCCCGTCAAACCGCCCGGGTGTCTCGATATAGCGTAACGCCTTCGTTGCCCCCGCCTCGGAGGTAAAATAGCCCCAGATCGTCAGTTGCTTCAACATTTTGAAATAGTGTTGGTGCTTGTCGTTGTTTTTTGGATCGCGGGCTTCCTTGTCCAGGTGCACCAGCAAATCGTGGCGCTGTTCGGGCGTGAGGTCCATGAACTTCTTGTCCCGCAATGCCTGCAGTCCCTTGGTGAAGACATCCTGATCTTCGGGAGTATAACAGTCTGTAACGATTATCTTCATAAAATTCCCGATCCCTGCTTCTTTAGCGCCGGGAACACCCGCGCCCGCGGGCAGGATCGTCTCACCGACCTCATCCATCAGGGCAACATCGCTGTCAAAGAAAAGACCTTCCTTCCTGGGAGGCGTCTTACAGCCCGACAAAAAAGCATCTGCACCGATCACGGTTCCGCCCATCAGGACAGCGACCATTTGTAAAGCTTCTCTTCGTTGCATTAGATATTCATTTTTTTGAGTTCATCTACCGCATGATTTGCCGCCCGCGCGGTAAACGCCATATACGTGAGTGACGGGTTGACGCAGTTGGTCGATGTCATAAACGAACCGTCGGTAACAAAGACATTCGGCGCGTCCCACACCTGGTTCCATTTATTGAGGACGGAAGTCTTCGGGTCCTTACCCATCCGGCAGGTGCCCATTTCATGAATGCCGCGGCCAAGGACCGGATTGTTATCGAAGCCCTGAACATTTTTGAGGCCGATCGCCGTCATCATTTCGATGGCATCGCCCTGCATGTCTTTCCGCATCTTTTTTTCGTTGTCCCGGATCACGGCATCGATCGCGGGAATATTCAGGCCCCACTTGTCCTTCCGGGTCTTGTCGAGCGTCACCTTGTTCTCGTGATATGGAAGTGTTTCGCCGAAACCGCCCACGCCCATCGTCCAGGCGCCCGGCTCAGACAGGGCCGACCTCAACTCGGCGCCGATGCTCAGCTCCGCTATTTCCCGGTCCCAGCCTTCCCGGCCTGCGCCGCCCTGGTAGCCAAAACCGCGGAGATAATCGCGCTTGTCACCAAACAGGTTCCGGAATCTGGGGATATAAATGCCGTTCGCGCGACGGCCATAAACATATTTGTCTTCATATCCTTCGACAACCCCATAGGCGCCCGCATCGAGGTGGTGGTCCATGAGGTTATGTCCAAGCTCTCCGCTGCTCGAACCAAGGCCATCCGGCCATACATCCGTCGCGGAATTCATCAGCAGCCAGGCGCTGTTGATGGTTGAAGCATTCAGGAAGACGATCTTCGACTTGTATTGGTACGTCTTATTGGTTTCCGCGTCGATGATCTCTACGCCGGTTGCACGTTTCTTGTCCTTGTCATAGAGTACCTGGGTTACGATCGACCAGGGGCGTAGAGTCAGTTTACCCGTGGCCTGCGCGGCGGGCAATGTAGAGGATTGCGTACTGAAGTAGGCGCCGAATGGACAGCCCAGCCAGCATTTATCCCGGTATTGACAATTGGTACGACCCGGCAATGGCTCGGTGATGTTGGCGGTGCGCCCGATGATCATATGCCGGCTGCTTTTATAATGGTCTTTCAGTCTGGCAGCCAGGTCCTTCTCCACGATGTTCATCGCCATCGGGGGCATGAACTGACCGTCGGGGAGTTGGGACAGACCCTCCAGGGACCCGCTTACTCCGGCAAATCTTTCGACGTGGTCGTACCAGGAAGCGATCTCTTTATAACGTACCGGCCAATCAACGCCAATCCCTTCCTTTCCGTTCGCTTCAAAGTCGAAATCGCTCCAGCGATAGCTTTGACGGCCCCACATCAGCGAACGGCCTCCTACGTGGTAGCCGCGGAACCAGTCGAACCGCTGGATCTCCGTATACGGCGATTCTTTCTCGTTCGTCCAATAATCGAGATTTGTCTCGTTGAGGGGATAGTCCCGGTTGAGCACCGGGTAATTCTTTATCATCTCCTGGGTCTTGCTGCCCCGGTGCGGAAATTGCCAGGGCGCTTTCGTCGCGTTGACATAATCTTTTATATGTTCGATGTTTCGTCCGCGCTCCAACAACAGCACGGTCAGTCCCTTTTCGGTCAATTCTTTTGCCGCCCAGCCGCCACTGATACCGGAACCAACGACGATCGCGTCATATTGATTGTCAGCCATAATTTTGGATTAAACAAGATTGGCCTTTACGTAATTGTAACTTTTTGCGATGGCGTCGAATACCGGCTCGCTCGTTTCGTCCTGTTCGACATAGAAGTATTTCATCCCGGATTTTGCCTTGTTCCGGAAGATGGCTTTGAAGTCGATGATCCCGGTCCCGACTTCCGCAAAATATTGCTGCCCCGTAACGTCATAGCTGGGCGGCTCTTTCTGCGTCATGTCTTTTAAATGCCACATTCTGATGCGGCCGGGATTGTTATTGATGAGCTGGATCGGATCCTGACCGGCTCTTACCGCCCAGTAGATATCCAGTTCGAGGAAGACCAGCGATGGATCAGTTTCTTTTAGCAAAACATCGAACCCGGTCTGGCCGCCGCCCCAGTCCTTAAACTCGAAGTCATGGTTGTGGTAGGCGAGTTTCAGGCCACTTTTTTTGGCTTCTGTCGCTGCGGTATTGAATTTTGCCGCCAGCTTTTTATAGTCGTCGAGACTGGTCCGCATATTGTCCGTCAGGAAGGGGATGACAATGTAACGGTGTCCCATGCTTGCGGCGACGGATATATTGTCGTGCAAATCCTTCATGTCACCCTTCAGGAGGAAATTATCCATCCCATAGTGACCACTGGGGGTCCGGAGATTATTTTTCTTGAGCGCGTCAGCCAACTGCGCCGGCGTCAACCCCCAAAACTTCCCTCCCCTATACCCCATCAATTCCACCGAATTATACCCGATCGCCGCTACCTTGGCAAGGGTCCCTTCAGGATCTTTCGCGAGTTGGTTTCGAACGGTCCACAATTGCAGCCCGATCAGCGGGCCGGCGGCAAATAGATTTTTTGGTCTGAGCATTAATCCGGCAGAGACAAGACCGGCTTGCTGGAGGAAGGTGCGTCGGGTAGACATGTTCAATCGTTGTTATGTGTGAGTAGGGTGAGCCTTACATCAACAAATATAAGTCCTTGTATCATAACCGAAGTCATTTGTTCAAATCTTGCAACCGTACACCAGCCCCGACGACCGCTCATCAACTAATCCATTAGTAGACTGCAACTAAATGGCATTCTTTGTGTCACATCTAAACTTAACAATCCCCAACCGGCATGCTAAAAAACTATTTCCGCGTTGCCCTGCGCAACTTCTGGCGCAATCGGGCTTTCTCCGCTATCAACATTCTCGGTCTTGCCATCGGGATCAGCGCCAGTCTTATTATTTACCTGCTGGTCTATTATGACTTTACTTTCGACAAATTTGAGAAGGACGGGGACCGCATCTACCGCATTGTGGGCACGGGCATTTTTCAAGGAAATACGTGGCACAACAACTGTTTGCCGGAGCCTATGGGACCGGCGGTAGAAAAGGATCTGTCGGGCATGGAGGTCGTTGCGCCCTTTACCACAGCCGATGAGCTGCGCGTGACCATTCCCCACTCCGATGGCAGCCAGTCCACTGTGTTCAAGAAACAAAAAGACGTCGTCTTTGTCGACAATCGGTATTTCGATCTTATCCGGTATACCTGGTTGGCCGGCTCGCCCACAACCTCCCTGCAAGAGCCTTACCAGGTCGTGTTGACGGAAAAGGATGCCCGGTTGTATTTCCCCAGATTGAACTATGCAGAAATCCTCGGTAAAACCATCCTTTTTAACGACACCATACTAACCAAGGTCACCGGCATTGTAAAGGATATTGCCCAAAACACCGATTTCTACTTCAATAGTTTTGTCTCGCGGCGCACGCTCTATACCAGCCGGCTGAAACCCGGAGGTTTTGGCAGATGGGATTGGACCAATTCCGCCGACCAACTGTTCGTGCGGCTAACACCGGGCACCAGCGCTGCGCGCATTGATCCGCAACTAAACCGCCTGTGGAAAAAATACAATCCGCCCAATCCCGATGATCATGGCGCTACGATGTCCCTCCTGCTTCAACCGCTCTCCGACCTCCATTTCGACACGGACTATGGCGTTTTTGACGAAAGCCGACAGGCACACAAGCCAACTCTATATGGTTTGCTCGCGGTGGCCGGATTTCTCCTGCTTTTGGCCTGTATCAATTTTATCAATCTCTCCACAGCGCAGGCCTCTCAGCGTGCAAAAGAAATCGGCATTCGTAAGACAATGGGCAGTCACCGGCGGCAATTGACGTTTCAGTTCCTGAGTGAGACCTTTCTGCTCACCACGGCGGCTACGCTGCTATCCATTGCCCTGACGCCTCTCCTGCTAAAGGTATTTGCCGATTTTATCCCCGAAGATTTTCATTTTAGTCTCTTGCGGCAGCCATTGATACCCCTCTTCCTCCTGGCGCTTATTGTTGTGGTGAGTTTGTTGGCCGGATTCTATCCCGCTCTGGTTATGTCGGCATTTCGGCCGGCCCTTGTACTAAAGAACCAGGCCTTCACAGGTAGCGGGAAGACGCGCGGCGCGTGGCTTCGAAAGATCCTGACCGTGTCGCAGTTTGTTATCGCCCAGGTGTTTCTGATCGGCACGTTGTTGGTCACCAAACAGATCAGCTTCGCGCTCAGCAAAGATCTAGGTTTCCGACGGGAGGCCATTGTCTATTTCCATACCAACTATCATGAACCTGTACAAAAGGAGGAATTCCTGGTCCAAAAGTTGCGCCAGTTACCCGGAATCGCCTTGATCAGCGTAGCCAGCAACCCGCCCACCAGCAACGGCACCTGGACCAGCACGATGACGTATAATGACGGCAAAAAGGATATTATCCAAAATGTTGAATGGAAGGTGGCCGACAGCAACTATTTCCGGATGTTTGGGCTGCACTTGCTGGCCGGCAATACAATCGCTCAGTCCGATACGACCAATTCGGTGGTGATCAACACTACCTATCTCCATATTCTGGGTTTTCAGGATCCCCGAAAGGCGCTCAATATCGTGCTGTCAGGCGGCAATGGAAAACCGCGTATCGTGGGAGTAATGGCCGATTTTAACCAACGTAGTCTGCGCGAAAAAGTAAAACCCCTGCTCATCGCCAATGGCACCAGGACAAATCACGGATGCATCAATATCGCTCTACAGCCAAGCAACGGCAACGTCGCCGCCTGGCCGGCCACGATGGCAAGAATAGAAAAGGCCTTTAAGAGCGTCTATCCAAACGACGATTTCGACTACCAGTTCATCGACGACACGATCGCCAAATTTTATACCACGGAAAAGAACACAGCCAATCTCCTCTTTTGGTCGGCCGGCCTGACTATTTTTATCAGCTGTCTCGGCCTGCTTGGTCTCGTTATTTATATAACCAACCAGCGGACCAGGGAGATCGGTATCCGAAAGGTCATCGGTGCTTCTATTTCGCAGATTATTCTTTTGCTTTCCAAGGACTTTCTCCGGCTAATCGGTCTTGCCATCCTTATCGCCATTCCCATCGCCTGGTGGGGTACCAATAAATGGCTCGAGGATTTTGAATATAAGACGGCGCTAAGCTGGTGGGTATTTGCGCTTGGCGGCGGAGTCCTGCTGGTAATCGCCCTGATTGTGCTGTGTCTACGAACGTTCCGGGCTGCTGCGGTCAACCCTGTCCGGTCGTTACGCAGTGAATAAGGGCTGATATTCGAGAATAAGCACGCTGTTGTCGATCGCGCGCGAGTTTGCCGAACGGCTATGGCTTCAGCACCATACTTCATCCACTTCGATGTAGGAATTCATAAAGAGCAGCGAATGCAATTTTCGGATAGCCGCCCTTCCGCTATAGCTTTCCATTTGTACCAATCCCATGGTCCGGGAACGCCCTTTTGGGCCATGATTCACTATCCTTGCGGAAAACACCTTACCATATGGAAGGAAAAGTTCGGCCAACTGCGTTGTCGTGGTCATCGTGTTCAAATTGCCGACACGTATTTGCATACAGAATGTTTGAGTAATGGAGGGCGGGTAAGGTAGCAAATTTTAGGGTACTATCCTAATCTGAATGGCGGGACCGATACCTCTTTTATCAAAATATTGACGGCTATATGTAAATAAATGGCTATCTTCACCTTGCTATTTTGAGCCTCGCATCCAGTAATGGCAATTATCCTGCTTAGCACTATAGTCGTTTTTGCTTTTTGCTTCCTCAAATTTATTTATCATTTCATAATTGTTAAGGTATGAATCTGCATGTTTCCAATCTCAGTTTCGACGTCAAGGATGAGGATCTGAGAGCTTTTTCAGCCCTTATGGCGAAGTTAAATCTGCCAAGATCATCAATGACAGGATGACCGGGCAATCCAGGGGATTTGGTTTTGTTGAGATGAGCGATGAAAAGGCGGCAAGGAAGGCGATGTCGGAACTCAACAACTCGGCTGTGGACGGTCGCAATCTCAAAGTAGTGGAGGCCAGGCCAAGAGAGGACAGACCTTTCCGCGGCAACGGCGGTGGCGGATTTAAGCGGGATCGTTGGTAAATATTGCTCAATTAAACAAATAAATTATGGCGAAATCAAAAGAGACCTTTAATAAGCGGGAAAAGGAAAAGCAGCGTCAGAAGGAAAAACGCGAGAAACGGGAGAAAATGGAAGAACGGCGCGCCAACCAGCCAAAAGGAAGGTCTTTGGATGACATGTTGGCTTATATCGATGAAGATGGGAATATTACGTCCACACCGCCGGATCCTGCGAAAATGAGGAAGGTGATCAACGCCGAAGATATCGAGATCGGTGTACCAAAGCGCAACGATTCCGAAGATCCGCTAAAGGAGGGAAAAGTTGACTATTTTAACGGGTCCAAAGGCTTTGGCTTCATCATTCAATCGGACGGCACAAAGGTCTTTTTTCATATTAATCAGACTACTTATCCGGTCAAAGAAGGAGATTTGGTGACCTTCCTGGTCGAAAGGGGACCGAAAGGTTGGAATGCCGTAGATGTTACAAAAAAGGCTTAGTCCCTCGCAATGCCCTCGACAATGCCTTACCGGGCGCTATCCGGATACTCTTCATCCCGCCTGAATGCATCGAAGGCGGCGCGCGTTTCCTGCAAAATATCGACCGGAAGATCGTTCACCTGCAGTTGCTCCCAGGAGATCGTTTGGGGTAGAAATCGTCCGAAGCTTTGATGATGATTGCGAAGGTAATCGCGTTTTTCCGACGGCCATCTAGGCTGGCCTTTCTCGAAGAACGTCATAAATTTCGCTTCAACGTTGGCGAAATTCTGTTGCAGAAGCTCAATACCTGTAAGTTTTTTGCTCATTTGAATCCCATTTTGTCTACCTCCGGCGAAACTGTAAAAATTGCGCTTGCATCAGTAAAGCTCAGAAGGAAGTTCGCTTACGGTAATGATGTTTCCATCGAAGACCGTTTTGTCAAGTGTTGTTATAGCTTGTTTTGCTTGTGCGGCTATCGGCATCCGAACCTCTCCACTCTTTAAAGATCTGCCGTTAAGGGTATTCCTGTACACCATCGCATATTCAACAGTTCCAAAGGGAATGAATAATTTTCTAAGTTGGTGGTCCGTGGCGTTCAGGCCGATATTCGAGATCCGGATATTCATGTCAGCGTGTTGCGGCGTTTACGATGCTTTTTTCAAGTGGTTGCCGCAAGTTTGGCGAACTCATCGCCATTGAAGATCCTGGAAAGGTTTATATCTTTGGACTGCCGATATTCCTCCATTCTGCTGGAAGACACGAGTCTCCAGAAATTTTTTTTCTTCAGTTCCGCATAATCCGGCGCCTGGATAAATGTTCCCTCGAATGGGTTCCTTTTTTTGAAAATGATCCGGGAAGACCGACTTGAATTCGCTCGGTTGTTGTCGAGGAAATATTCGATTTGTTCAGTGGTCATAATGATGGGGGCTTTACCTTTATTAAATGGAAGGACTAATACCGCGTCTGGTTATAACTGTTGGAATTGTTATAGTTTCTTTCGCTGGGACCACTGGAGTCCTTCCCCGGTTTGGCTTTTGCCTCGCTAACCTTGATCGGCCGGCCGTCTACCATGGAGCCATTCAATTCGGCAATAGCCTTCCCGGCCGCCGTATCGTCCGTCATTTCCACGAACCCAAAACCACGTGATTTTTCGGTCATCTTATCCATAATGATTTTGACGGAAGCTACTTCGCCGTATGGAGAGAAGTATTTTTTAAGATCTTCTTCCCGCAAGTCGAAGCTCAGATTGGCAATGTAAATGTTCATAAAAAATAATTAAGAAATAAAGATTGATGAGAAGGCAAAAAGCAGAAACTAACTAGCAGAGGGGACTGGCTGGATAATTAATATTTACCGTATGCGGACTCAAATAACAACGCAAATGTACGCAAATTTTTGGATATGGCGCTCGATTTTATTCGCAGCTGTGTGATGACTGTCCCGCCAGTCCGGAGATTTAGTGAAAATGGCCTAAATTAGGTGTATGAAAGTAATGCTCATTTTTCTCGTTTGCCTTACGGCTGCGGCTCCGGGGCAGGCTCAGCCCTCCCGATTCAGCCGCGAGCGGTACATCGCAAATGGCGATACTTTGTCTTATCGTCTATTGTTTCCCGATGCCAACCGGCAACGGAAATACCCGCTGGTAATATTTCTGCACGGATCGGGCGAACGGGGAAGTGACAACGATGCGCAGTTGAAGTGGGGAGTGATGAATTTTGCGACCGACCAGAATATGATGGCGCACCCCGCGATCGTTATTGCGCCGCAATGCCCCGAGCACCAAACCTGGAGCAGCGTGACGCCTGACAAGGATAGGAAAGGGATGACGCTGAACGCCGAGGCGAGTAAACCCATGCGTTTACTCATCGGGCTTGTCCGCCAATTGGAAACGACGATGCCAGTGGATACGAACCGGATATACATCACCGGGCTGTCAATGGGAGGTTATGGGACCTATGATGCACTCGAACGGTATCCCAACCTATTTGCGGCGGCAGTACCGGTGTGCGGAGCCGGCGACACTGCGCGGGCTGCGTCGATCGCTCACGTCCCGATGTGGATTTACCTGGGGGCGGAGGATCCTGCCGTCAATCCGTTGTTTGGGCTGGCGATGTTTGAAGCGCTGACGAACGCCGGCGCTCATCCGGGATTCACCCAATACCCCGAAGTCGGGCATTTTTCCTGGCTGGGTGCGTATAGCGATCCGTTGATGATCGAGTGGTTATTCAGACAGCACAAGTAAGTCTACACGGCTCTCAGGCTTTCCACCGGGTTGACGACCGCCGCCCTGGCAGCCTGGAAACTAACGACCGCCATCCCGGCGACAACGGCTGACCCACCAGCGATACCAAAAATCCACCAGGGGATCTGGATATGGTAGACAAAAATGGTCAACCACCGATTCATTACCAACCAGGCAATTGGTATCCCGATGAGAAAAGAGATACCAATCAATTTCAGGAAATCCACTGACAATAGTTGAACGATGCCGGCGACAGATGCCCCCATGACTTTCCTGATCCCGATCTCTTTTGTGCGTTGCTCCGCATTGAAAGCAGCGAGCCCAAAAAGCCCGAGGCAGGAAATAACAACTGCCATGATCGTAAAGGAATTGATAATTCGGGACATGATGATCTCCGTCTTGTAGAGTAAATCAATCTCGTCGCTCAGAAACCTGCAGTCAAAATCACCGACAAATACCCGCTGCTTCCACATCGCTTCCATTTGGCTGAGCAAAGATGAATATTGGGTGGAATTCGCCTTTACGATCAGGTGATTGAAGTTGGTTGCTCCGGACTTATAGACGACCATGAAGGGGGCCACTGTGTCATGCAGGCTTTGATAATTGAAATCTTTCATCACCCCCGCGATTGTATATCGTTCGCCATCCCAACTGGCGATACTTCTGCCCGCCGCGGTTGCCTCGTCCAGGCCCAGTCCACGAGCCAGCGATTGATTGATCAGCACCGATCCGGTATCCGCGAAACGCAAATCGCGACCGCTGATCAAGGGGATCTCCATCGTCTTCAAGAAGTATTCATCGGAGGACAGGGTTTTGATACCGGTGGCTGTCGATGGGTCGTTACCGATCCGGTAGACGCGGTCAGTTTTGTAGGTCTGTGCGCCGGGATAGTTGTCCGTCAGGCAAGCATTTTTCACGCCCGGGAATTGCCGCATGGACAGTGCAAAATAATTCGCGCATTTCATGCTTGCCCCGGTATGGAAGGTAAAGACCAATTGCTTATCCTTATTAAAGCCGAGATCCTTGTTCTTGATGAAATCAAGTTGTCTGCGAATGACGATCATGCCTACGATCAGTACGATAGAGAGAACAAACTGAAACACCACCAGCGACCGGCGCAGACCGGCAACAGAGATATGACTGGAATAGTCTCCTTTGATCACCCTGGCGGCCTGGAAATCGGAGAGATAGAATGCAGGATAGCTGCCCGCAAGCAGCCCGGTGACGAGTGCCACACCAACAAGAAGACCCCATACGGCCGGCTCGCTAAAGGTAGTTCTCGGGATATCCGCCCCCGTAGCCTGGTTGATCCACGGCAGAACAATGACCAGGAGTGGCAGCGCGATGAACACGGCGGCTACGGAGAGGATGGAGGACTCCATAAGAAATTGGAGAAGAAGACCTTTATTGTCGGCGCCAATGACCTTCCGGATGCCTACTTCTTTGGCCCGTTTGGAAGCCCGGGCAGTGGCGAGGTTCATGAAATTAATGCACGCGATCAATTGGATCAGCGCTCCTATGCCGATCAGAAGCGCCAGGAAAAAACCGCTTACGGTTTTATCCATTTCCGATTCATAACTGCCGCTCGTGTGAATCTTGGTTATCGGCTGCAGTTGCAGTTCCGCGTTTGCCGTAACGCCGGTCTGGCCGGCCAGCTGTTTGCGCAGTGATACAGTCAACGCTTGCTCCAGGTCATTGGTTGACGTTCCCGGGTTCAACTTGACGAAGGTATAGGCAAAATATCGCTCCAGCCAATGACCGTCATTTAAAAAAATCTCGCCGAAACCCCGCGGGCTCTCGGTAAAGAAAATGTTCGCATGAATACTTGATTTCCCCGGGCTTTCAACGACACCGCATACGACGTGTCCGGATTCGCCATAACTATTCTGCACGAGGATGTCTTTGCCGATCGGGTTTGATTTTCCAAACAGCTTCTCGGCCAAAAGTTTCGACAATATGACCCCGCCGGGCCTGGCAAAGCCGCTGTCCGGGCTGCCCGCTACCACCCGGAAGTTAAACACATCAAAGAAATGGCTGTCTATAACATAGGCCTCCTTTTCGTAGACAACTTTATTGTTATACCAGATCAAGTGCTCTTCAGCTCCGATTGTCGGGGCGATCTGGGTGAAAACGAGTTTGTCCGAAAAGTCGGCCTCCAACGCGTTTGCCAGGGCGGGAGGGGTGGTGGCCTGCAGGCGGAAGGAATTCCCGCCCGCTTTCAACCGGCTCGTCACCCGGTATAGGCGCCCGGCGTCGGCGAATGACCTGTCATAACTATACTGCTCCCGGGCGTACACGAGAATATAGATACAACACAGGGTACCGATGGAAAGCCCCGCAATATTGAGCAGGCTGAACCCTCTGTTCATGGCGAAGAACCGCAGTGAAGTCTTCAGGTAATTTCTAAACATGGAACCCCGGTTGTCTTCCGGCATGAAAGATCATGCCGTTTTGATATCTCCTTCGAAGTTAGTGATTAAGGATTTGGCGACAACGTGCATGTATCGATTCCGGACAGCCGCTGTATTGTAGCCGTACAGAAAAGTCAGGCCCGGGAGTTGAAGATGGTCACGCGATGGGCCATTAATTCATTCGGTTCTCAAACTTTTGACCGGGTTACTCCTCGCTGCCTTGATCGTCAGGGAGCTAACCGTCCCCAGCGCAATGAGCAGCGCGGCCAAGCCAGCCAGCACAAATACCCACCAGCTGATAGCAACCCGGTACGCGTAATCCTGAATCCACCGATGGAGCACCAACCATGCAATCGGCCAGGCGATCAAATTCGAGATCAGCACCAGCCTGACAAAGTTTTTGGACAGAAGATAGACAACGTCTTTAACGGAGGCGCCCAGGATCTTCCGGATCCCGATCTCCTTTGTTCGCTTCTCCGTGGAAAAAGAGGCCAAACCAAATAGCCCCAGGCAGGAAATAAGGACCGCCAGTCCTGCCATGATCGCTACAATTTGGGAGACCTGAGCATCGGTCCTGTATAATTCTTTATAATGATCGTCGAGGAACTGGTAGTCGAATGGGTATTCCGGGAAGACATTTTTCCAGGCCGACTCAACAAAGCTAAGGGCCTGTTTGGCCTGACGGCCGCTGATCTTCACCGACATAGTCCCCCACATCCCCCCGGTTTGAACCATCATGAACATGGGTTGGATCTTGTAGTGGAGGGAATTAAAATTGAAGTCTTTGCAAATCCCGATGATGCTGCCCAGGGTGTCACCTCCGAAATGTTTGCCAATCAATGATGACAATGGCTTTTCAGGCCGGTCTTTCAATAATTCCCTCGCCAGCATTTCATTGATGACGAATTCGTTGTTATCGGCGGATTTTTGATTGGAAAAATTTCGGCCCGCCAACAACGGGATTTTGTAGACGGTCAAATAGCTTGGGTCCACCCACACACAAGGCGTGTACAGAACCCGCAACGGGGCGTCGCCTGACCAATAACCGACGCCGAGTAGGTCTAAGGGACCACCCATCTGGGCCCATGCTCCCGACACCCCCGACACTAGCGGACTGGTTGATAATTCTTGTTTGAGCAAGCCAAATTTCCGGGAATTGTTGTCACGAAGGTTTACGGTGACGATCTGGTCCCGGTCAAATCCGGGGTCCTGCGTCTCCATATAATTTAGTTGACGGAAGACGAATATAGTTGCGATCACCAGGAAGATAGCACTGGAAAACTGCCCGACTACCAGGATATTCCTGAAGGTCCCTTTGCTTTTCCCGGTGTCACCTCCTCCCTTGAGAACCTTTACCGGATGAAAAGAGGAAAGGTAAATGGCCGGATACAACCCCGACAAGAGGCCAAGCAAGATCGTCCCGAGAAACACCGCCAACAGTAGCCCGGGACGCGATAACAATAAGGGACTCAAATGCCGCCCGCTCAGCTTATCGACATAAGGCAGCACGAGGTTCACGACCCCCAGTGCAATGAACAGCGCAACCAAGGCCAGCAGGGTCGATTCGCCCAAGAACTGAATACCTAATTGCCTGCGAGAGGCGCCGATTGATTTGCGGATGCCCACCTCTTTGCCTCTTTCCGCAGACCGGGCGGTGGACAGGTTCATAAAATTGATGGAAGCGGTGAGTAGCACCAGGAGACCAATAACGATCAATATATAGGTATAGCGCTTATCGAATTTCTGGAAATTGACGGTCTCATCTTCTATATCGGCGGCACTGGCGTGGATGTCCTTTAACGGGAGGAGGAACAGTCCGTAGCTTAACTGTTGGTTGCCGGACATCCGATACTTTCTTAGGTAGCCGGGGAACTTTTTTTCCAGTGCGAGCACATTCGAATGCGGCGCGAGCTCCACGAAGGTGGTTACGCTATGGCCCTGCGTCACCCAGTCGGGTCTGTAGATGGTACTGATAGATTGCAGTGCGTCGAATTGCAATTGAGAATTGCCGGGCACATCTTTCAAAATGCCCGTTACGGTGAATAAAAGGGTATCTTTTCCGAAGTGCAAAAGGGTCTTACCCATTGGATCGCTATTGCCAAATAATTCCCGGGCAGCCAACTGCGTTAACACGATACTGTTTGGTTTTTGCAGGGCTGTACGCCGGTCTCCGTTTAGCAGCGGGAAGTCGAATAGCTGGAGAAAGGAGGTGTCGGCGAAAATGATCTTGGGCAAGAAAAGCCGTTTTTCTCCGTACGTCATCTCGTATTGGTTCCGGTCGTCCAAGCGCGTATAGTTTAGGACTTCAGGAAATTCCTCCTTCAACGTTAGCGCCACCGAGAACTCAGTGCTTCCGAACCTCTCGGAAGATTTCGTATCGTTGTTTTTTTGCACGCCATTTAGCCGGTAGAGGTTCCGGTGGTGCATTGTATCGAAACTGTTTTCGTAAAACACGAACAGGAAGATCACAATACTGGCAGCGATGGCAGTCGAAAGCCCGACGATATTGATCGCTGAATACAGCTTATTCCCGGTGAGAGTCCGCCAGGTGACCACGAGGTAGCTCTTGAGCATATTTTGTAGTCGCGAACAAGATGCCAAGGTCGTAAGCGATTTATAATCAATTGATTGATTGGGTGACAAATGATGAAACTGTTCGGATATGGACATGTGGTGGCCGGTTATGGCCGAGTGTAGCCAAGTCTTTTGTTATGTATCTTTACCCGGTAAAATATGGAAAATAGCGAGCAAAAAAATTCGGATATACCGGACCCTCCCAGATCAACCGGCA
This sequence comes from uncultured Chitinophagaceae bacterium, assembly GCA_963846405.1. GTDB lineage: Bacteria > Bacteroidota > Bacteroidia > Chitinophagales > Chitinophagaceae > Puia. The sequence goes on from CAWJVU010000009.1 coordinate 172,331, forward strand.
CGGTCGAGGGCGATCCCATTCCAAATGCAGAACTCAAACCGGTGTCGAAGCCGGACGCGGACCCGGGACCGCAGGTACACTCAGAGCCGGACCCGCATCGAGAGCCGGATCCTCAACCCGAACCACTCCCCGAACAACCACTCCCCGAAATAGCTATGGAAGTACATCATCATCCCGATCTGCATCACCAAAAAAAGCCCTGGAAGGAATACCTGCTGGAGGGATTAATGATCTTTATTGCCGTAATGATGGGGTTTATTGCCGAGAACATCCGGGAAGACATTACCAACAACAGACACGCGCACGAATTGACCGCTCAGTTAGTGGCAGACCTGAAAGCGGACACCGCCCATCTTGCCAAGGTGATCGATGAACAGACGAAAATACGACAGGCCAATGACAGCCTGTTCACGCTTCTGCAACAACCATTAGCCACAGCCGACCTTAACCAGATTCAACGGCTGATCATCAACTCGCACAACCTTTGGACGTTCCACCCGGCGGGGGGCGCCATTGGGGCAATCAAAAACGAGTTGCACCTGAAGCAATTCGGGCACTCGCAATTGATCAGCTATATTGCAGATTACGAAAGCGGTATTGACCTTTTGCATACCGCGCAGAACGTTTACCTGGAATACCAGCACAATATGCTGGACGCTTTCCTGCGGGAGCATTTTACGCCCGGTAATCTGCTTGCAGCATTCGATCACAAACCGTTGCCGGATGCGCACATGCGGGATTTGACCCAGGCTGGACTGACGCAATTGGCAGCCGATATCGTGCTGATCCGCGTGGTGAGCGACGAAATAGTCAGGGACGATATATCGGTGAAGAAAAAAGCGGTGGATCTCCTGAACTATACGATCTCGGTGTACGATCTCGGAAAATAAATTTAGTACCTTCGGTTCCTCTTCATTCTTAAAACATCCATCCCATGCGCGGACGACTACTGACTGCCGTTTTACTAATTTCTCACGTGGTACTTCATGCACAGAACATCACCTACTGGAGCCCTGAACAATGCATGAAATTGAAAAATATCACCAGCGTTCGTGTTTCACCGGATGGCTCCAAAGTTTTGTACGCCGTTCGCCAGGCGGTGATGACGGAGGACCGGAGCGAATATGCGAATCAGATCTTCCTTTGCAATATCGATGGAAGCAATACCATTCCTTTGACGCAAGGGGATAAGAACAATTCGAATCCGAAGTGGAGCCCTGACGGCAGACGGGTGGCGTTCGTCAGCAACCGCGACGGAAAGAATAATCTGTATATCATTTTTCCCGGGGGTGGCGAGGCCGATAAGGTCACGGATGTAAAAACGGGGGTCGGCAATTTCAGCTGGAGCCCGGATGGAAAAATGATTGCCTTTATTATGACCGACGCTCCGGCGGCCAATGACGAAACCAAAAAGAAAGCGAAAGACGACTGGTATTATTATGATGATGTGATCCTGCAAAACCGTTTGTATCTGGTTTGGCCCGGCGAGACCGACACCGCCGGAAAAAAGACGCCAAAACAGGTTACCATGGAGAACCGAAACGTGATTTCGTTCGACTGGAGCCCGGACAGCAAATGGATTGTTTATTCGCATGGAAAAACGCCGATGGCAAATGATGGTCAGTATGCGGATATTTCGGAGATCAATATCGCAACGAAGGAGACAAAGATAATCGCCAACACTCCCGCCGGCGAATCAGACCCTTTATTCAGCCCAGACGGGAAATACATTGCCTATGTATGTTCTGAAAACCCCGTAGTATGGCCTGGCAAGACATTTATCGATGTGGTGCCTGCTGAAGGAGGCACTGTAAAAAAGTTATCGTCCACTCCCAACGATCAGCCCGCTCTATTGGCGTGGAGCCGGGACGGCACGCATATTTTTGTGGCCGAAAGCAACAAAACATTAACGACCCTATATCAGCTCGGGCTCGATGGCAGTGCCATCACGGAATGGACAAAAGGATGCAAGGATCTGGCCGGTATATGGGCGATGAACGAAACACGCACCTTCCTGGGATTCGTGCTACAGAATACTTCGACGCCGGGAGAGGCCTATATCAGCGGTGCGTCCAGCTTTACGCCGGTTAAGATTTCAGGTATCAACGCGGACATTGCCCGTACTCCCGTTCCAAAGACGGAACTGATCAAGTGGAAAAGCGTGGACGGTATGGAGATTGAAGCTTTGCTTACCTACCCGTTGAATTACACTCCCGGGAAAAAATATCCATTGATTTTAAACCCACATGGCGGGCCTGCCGGTGGTTATACGCAGAGTTTTGTGGCTTCAAACCAAAATCTATATCCCATCGCTTCATTGGCCGAGAAAGGCATGTTTGTTCTACGTCCCAATCCCCGTGGATCCACCGGTTATGGGGTAGCTTTCCGTGAAGCAAACCAGCGCGACTGGGGCGGCGCCGATTTTAAAGACCTGATGGCGGGCGTTGACTATGTGATCAAAATGGGCCTGGCGGATCCGGATAGATTGGGTGTGATGGGGTGGAGTTACGGAGGTTTTATGAGCAGTTGGATCGTAGGCCATACGGACAGATTCAAGGCGGCTTCTATCGGTGCGCCGGTCGTTGATCTTTCCTTTCAGAACCTCACCGATGACATAAACGGATTTCTTCCCTCCTATATGAAGGCCGATCCCTGGGCCGATTGGGCAGTATATGACGCGCATTCCCCGCTTCGTTATGTAGAGAATGTCAAGACGCCGGTCATGCTGCAGCATGGCGAGGCGGATGCGAGGGTGCCGATCAGCAATTCGCTGATGTTCTACCACGCCTTGCAAAGAAGAGGGGTGCCGGTGAGATTATTGGCCTTGCCGCGTCAGCCACACGGTCCCACAGAACCGAAAATGGTGTTCAAAGTGTCTCAAAGCAACCTTGAGTGGTTTGAGAGTTACCTGATTGACAATAAAAAGGCGTTTTAGTGTCATGCCTGACCGCCAGACGCTCAACTTTGACAGTAATTTTTTACTTGAATGAATAGTCAAAACAAATGAAAGCATTGCTCTTTTTTGTAGCTATAATTTTAATAATTATGCCTGCTTATTCGCAAAAAATGGATACAACGAAACTTTTTAATGAAGCAGACCAAGTATTGAAATTAAAAACGCAAACAGGTAATGAGGTTTTGATTAGAACCAGGTTCTTGCCTCTTCACGAATTCCTCCCATTCCATGAGTTAATACAAAAATTTTCCGAAAAAGATAGTGTTATTATGAATTGGGAAGGATTAGCGGGGATCCCTTTTCGTCCCGGAAATTATCCCTTCACAATACTTGGAGTTATACCCGCACCACATATTCATATTCGGTTATACCCGGATGGGAAAGCGCATTATTTGACGATTCACTTAGTGGATAATCCGGAATTTGGGACCGATAGCCCATTTCAAAAAAAGATGAGAGAAGTTGGCTCTACGTTAGATGGTAAATGGTCAAAAGACGCAAATATCAATGAACCTGAGACCGCAGATATATTAGCGAATCCACAACAGCAAAAAGATTATCAATATTTAGAGTTAACCATAAAGATGGATTAATATATCTATTGCCGGAATCACAGTGCCCTATTTGTTTTCACGTTTCTACCGACCGTCCCGACGGCCAATAATGAGGCTAATTGTTTATCTTTATTAAGGACATTTATAGCACAGTATGAAAAATTTCACTTTTGTCATAGGAATAGCTGTTAGATTGCTGCTTGGATGGGGCGGCACGGTTTTGTTTTTGCACAGCAGTGGCCAAGGACGCGCAATGGAGGACAAGGGGAAAAAATTAGCCGATTCGGCGTGGGCGTGGCCGGACAGTCTTGACGCGGTGAAGGCTGCGCCGGATAACCACAAGGTTGTCTATGAGGATGACAGGGTGCGCATCCTGGAGGTACTGCTTCGGCCCTATGAATTCGAATACATGCACACGCACAAGCTTCCAAGTGTTATGATCGGGTCCCGTGGTAAAGACACTTCTTCTTTTGCTATAGTATATTATCGGTATCGTTATGATTCTAGCCGTCGTCTATATGTTATAACAGATAGCACCGTACAACATGGAGGCGGCAACCGGCCGGCCAGGTCCGGCACCAGTTCCCTGAGAGGGCCTGAAGGACCGCACGCAATTAAAAACCTGAGCAATGTGACCATCGATATATTCCGGATTGAGTTTAAGAAGTGACCAAATAACCGGTCGGACGCTTGCGACTTCCCTTAAGCGAAGACTTGCTGGGTAATGGGCTGTCTTTTTTCAAATCCCGCTCCGGAAGGTGTCAGTGCAGATTTGAAGTGAAATAAAAAAAACCCGATCTCAAGATCAGGGCTCTCATGCCACAGTTGGCTCATTCGTACCTTGTAGGCAAATTGGTTCGAACCTTTTGAGCGGTTTGTGCAACAAATTCTATTTATCCGATGTTTTGGTATGGGTCAAGGGAGCGGAAGATCAGCGGGCCGGCCGGGCGAAGGTGTGGGCAACCGAAACTGCCGGGAAGACGTTTTCTCTTAAAATCTATAATATTATGGTCAAATTAGCATTGCTGGCCAGGCTGGAATCCAAGCCGGGCAAAGAACAGGAATTAGCCGATCTCCTCGCGGGCGCTGTTGCGCTGGCACGCTCCGAACCCGCCACGGTTCAGTGGTTCGCACTCCGCATCGGCCCTTCCACCTTTGGCATCTTCGATACGTTCGAACAGGAAGAAGGCCGGACGGCCCATCTCAATGGTCCCATTGCGGCCGCCTTGATGGCCAAGGCGCCGGAGTTGCTTTCTCAGCCTCCCGTAATCGAAAAGGTCGACCTACTTGCAGTCAAATGATGACTGTCGGGTAGCGGACACATCGTTTACCATGATGCGGTTACATTTGACAAAATCATCATGGCATGTCACTAATTAAGAAAGCCCTTCTCCCCGTTTTGCTGCTCGTGACCTGGGTTTCTGCCGGAGCCCAGGTCGGGCCGCAGGGATTGAAGCAGAATACCGCAGCTCCGGATTTTATCGCAAAGGATCAGCATGGAGCAGTCTTCCACCTGAAAAGCAGCCTGATAAAGGGTCCGGTTTTACTTGTCTTTTACCGGGGCCAGTGGTGCCCGTATTGCAACAAGGAACTGAAGGCCCTCGAGGATTCCCTGACCCTCATCGTCCGCAAAGGAGCGACGTTGGTGGCGGTAAGCCCGGAGCTGCAGGAGAATGTAAGCAAGACAATTGCGAAGACAGGAGCAACTTATCCGATCCTTCACGATGAGGGGTTGAAGATCATGAAGAGTTATGATGTCGCTTATACGGTAGATTCGACATGGACGGCCCGGTATCTGAAATTCGGCGTCGACGTCGCAAGGAATAATGGTTCGAATGGTAATAACCTTCCTGTTCCCGCGATTTATATTATTGACCGGAAAGGGATTATTGTATACCGCTTCTTCGAACCGGATTTCAAGATCCGCCCAAGTGTTGCAGAAATGATCAGCCACCTGCCTGAATGACGATTTCGCTTCCCTGCCGGGGTTCACTTTTATTAATGGCGGGAGTACGCAGGATTCGATTATGGCTTATCCCAATCCCGCCGCCGGAGAGGTCACCATCGTCTATGCCTCCTCCACGGCTTCCGCCGACTTGCTTTTGGTTTCGGCGAATGGCAATATCATTAAAACCATCTTTTTACCACCCGGCTCCATGGAGACAACCATATCGCTATCGGGTATTCCCAAAGGCGTTTACCAGCTTGTCTGGACCGACGGCACGCATAAAAAGACGACCACGCTTTTGGTCATTTAGAATAAACAACTTTGCCCAAAGACGTGGGGTGATAGTCCCGGCGTCACATATATTTGAAAATAGGTGACAAGGTATCCTTTGTGGTCACTTTAGTTTTTTTACAAAGCAAAAAGGCATGCTAATCATGCCTTTTAATGTATCGCGTAGGGGGAGTTGAATTCCACCCCCGGCTTCGGCAGAATTGTTGATGTTGATTTTCAATTTGTTATGTTTCATGTTTGTGTGATTTAGTCGGTATTTTGGAGACTGTTTTAGCCACTGTTCTGGTGACTGATAAAAATACGTTCAGATAGTTAAGTTCAATCAAGTTCACAAGCTGCAGCAAGGCCTCGAGGAGGGGATCAGGGTCGGCATTAAAAATCACCAACCCCATCCATGCAATTATGGCTAAATTTAGCATGGGCATTTAAAATCAACCAATCGTGTCATTCTCTTTCAAAACCATGCTTCCAATATTGTCGGGTCTTCTGACCTTGCAGCTTTCAGGGTATGGACAAAGGGATTTTTTTATCTTCCGGAACATCAATACTTCCGCCGGTTTAGCCAGTGACTTCGTTACCAGCATCATCCAGGACAATAAGGGATTCATATGGATTTCAACCGGGAATGGATTGCAGAAGTTCGATGGGAGTTCGTTTACCAGCTATCATTACGATCCTTACGATTCCCATAGCATCAGCTCGGACAATGCCGGATTCCTGCTAAAAGATCGCGAAGATAATATCTGGATAGTTAGTCCCTTTATAGGATTCAATATGTTCGACCCGTCCACCGGAAAGAATACCAGGGTCTCGGATTTTAAGGATCCTTCTTTCAGGGATCTGAAGAGCAACATTAATGCGTGCCTGGATGCCCGGGGAAATACCTGGCTTATTTCACTAAATACGCTTGCCAAATATGATGCCGAACATCATCGGTTGATCTCCTACGATCATTTGTTGCCAAAGGACAAACCTATTGGCATGCCAAAATCGATTCTCTGTGATCCGCGCAACGGCAATTTATGGATGATAAGCTACCCCTATGGACTTTGCATGCTGGACCCCGATAAGAATACCTTTTATCATAACAGGAATAACCCGGAAAATCTTCCCATATTTAATTTAGTCAGTAACCCGGGCACAATTTACCTGGACAGGGAAAATAATCTTTGGATAAACAGTTTTTCCGGGGAGCTATACCGGTACAATTTGATCACTCATCAGGTGAAGAAGTATTTTTCCGGAGGGGCTGAGGAACAACCGGGAAAAGGGAAAAGGATCATTATCGATTGTATCCTGCAGGATAGAAAGGGGACCATCTGGATGGGCGCGAGAAAGGACGGGTTGCTGGAATATTATCCCCGGACTGACTCCATTGCAGTCATTCCGCGGAACAGGACTGCCCCCGGAGGTCTGGACTTTGATCAGGTCATCAATTGCCTTTACGAAGACAGGGAAGGAAATATATGGATCGGGTCGGATAAAGGCATCTCGATTTTCAACCCCTACCGGCAACAATTTCATTCGGTGAATCTCCCTGTCGCAAAAAATGAAGCGCTTAACACAACCGCGATCGCTAATTTCCTGCAAACAAAAGGGAATGATATCTGGGTGGCCACCTATGGGCAGGGTATCCAGGTTTTCGATGATCACTTAAAGTATAAAACAAACTATTCCTATAACGCGAATAATCCGAGGGCGCTCCGGGATCCGGGCAACCGGGTCTGGTCCTTTCTTACCCAACCGGATGGGAAAATTTTCATCGGTTGCCAGCACGGCTGGCTCGCCGTCTACGACCCGCGATATGGAAATCTCATCAATTCGCAACCCATGGCCCTGGGGCAGCATACGATCCTTAACATGGCCCTGGATAGCGCCAATAACACCTGGCTGGCCCTATATGCGGGTTTGGCAAAATGGGATCTCAAAAAAAACAGCTTTACCGTATACCCCGATCCGCTTTCTTTTCATGACAATACAGAAAGGCAGGTCTTCGATTTGCTCGTAGACAATCAGCAAAATATTTGGGTAGCCACTCAAACAAGAGGTCTTCAGAAATTCGATCCGGCATCCGGCCGGTTCACGAAAATCTTTGTTCCGGAAAAAGGCAATCCGACCAGCATTTCTGATAATTCCATTCAATGCATTGCCAGGATAAATGATAGCCTGATTGCCTTAGGCACGGCCTCCGGAGGCATCAATTTATTCAACCCGCATACGGAAAAATTCAGGTATATAACCACACGGGATGGGTTGCCGGGCAATAATATCTCGGCGCTTTATTTTCAGCCGCCGCATGATCTATGGGTGGCAAGCGGCCTGGGGCTATGCAAGGTCAACCTGGAGAACAAAAGGGTCTTTCATTATGGATTGGAAGATGGGATCTTCAACGACAATTTTTCTGATTTGCTTCGATTTTACAAGACAAAAGACGGCAGTTTATTGGCGGGGTATCATGGGGGTTTTGTGAGTTTCCGGCCGGACAGCATCGGCAGTAGAGAGGCGCCCGCCAATGTGACCATAACCGCATTTAAAGTTTATGATCAGTCATTGCTCGTCGATTCCCTGTTAGCACGATCGGATACGATCTCTCTTTCATACAAACAGAATTTTATAACCGTCGAATTTGCCTCCCTTAGTTTCCTGGAGCCGCATCGGATCAACTATTATTACCAATTGGAGGGCGTGGATAAAGGTTGGGTGAATGCGGGCAAACAACGGTTTGCGACCTATACGAACCTTGGCGCAGGCACCTACAGCTTTAAGGTAAAAAGTGAAAACAGGGATGGTATCCCCAGTCAGCAGCCGACTACCCTGATCATTGTGATCCATCCGCCTTTCTGGCAAACCGGGTGGTTTAAAGCCGTGCTCGTTATCGTGATTGGGCTTATCTTAGCCGGTTTGTATAAGTACAGGATCCAACAATTGCTAAAGCTGCAGGGCATGCGAAATGACATTTCAAGGGACTTGCATGACGATGTGGGGGCTACTTTAGGCAGTATTCGTATCCTCAGTGAAGTGGTCAAGACAAAAATGGAAGCGGGCGAGCAGGAAAAGGCCTATTCCTTATTATCAAAGATTAGCAGCCATTCGCTGGAAATGGTGGAAAATATGAATGATATAGTCTGGGCTATCAATCCCAAAAATGAAAATGTGGAGAAAGTCGCTCAGCGACTTACCGATTTTGCGCAGAGCACCTGTACTTCCAAAGATATCCAGCTGGAGTTTCTGACGGAGGAATCCGCGCTGAAACACAAATTGCCCATGGGGTCGATGAAAAATATCTATCTTATTGTCAAGGAAGCCATGAACAATGCTATTCGACATGCCGATTGCCATATATTGAAGGTGACGGTAAAATCTCAGGCCGGATCTCTTGAGATATCCGTCATTGACGATGGAAAAGGCTTTGACCCGCGATCCGTGCGGACGGGAAATGGGCTGTTTAATATGGAATCCAGGGTGCAAGAAATGAAAGGCAACGTCAATATCCTGTCGGAAAACCAGCATACCGCAGTAGTTTTCCGGATCCCCATCACCTGAATTCGCTATTTTTTTATTGATTACCGGACCTTATCTTTAGCTTAACATGAATGTTAAAGTGGCCATATTCGAAGACAATGCAAAATATCTGGAAGCTTTGAACATCCTGGTTGATGGATTGCCTGGACTGGAACTTACAGGGGCTTATCGGAACACCAACGACCTGATCACCCGGTTGGAGATAAATACCCCCGAGGTGGTACTGATGGATATCGCGATATCCCCCATTGACGGGATCGAAGCAACCAAATTGATAATAGAAAATTTTTCCGGCATCAAAATTCTTATTCAGACTGTCTTTGAAGATGATGATAAAGTGTTTGCGGCTATCTGTGCTGGCGCTTCCGGATACGTGCTGAAAAGTCACCTCCCGCTTGCCCTCCTGTCTTCGATTAACGAGCTAATTTCCGGCGGGTCGCCTATGTCGCCTACCATCGCCAGGAAGACGCTCAATCTCTTCAGGGAACATTTCCATAACACTAAGCTGGTTGAAAATTACAACCTGAGCAAGCGTGAAAAGGAGATCTTGAAGTGCCTGGTAGAAGGCAGCAGTTATAAAGTAACAGCGCAGAAATGCGGTATTGCCCATGAGACGGTCAAATCGCATGTTAGTAAGATCTACGAGAAGCTGCACGTGACCAGTATGTCGGGTGCGGTTGCAAAGGCTATCCGTGAGAACCTCGCCTGAAGGAGGACAGAACCTACAGCTTTACAAGGATTAAGGATGAATGATGATCGGTTCCCCAGTCTACCCTTAATTCGTAGGTTCCCTTTGGCAGTCCGGAAAGATCCAGATTGTATTGCGTATTTCCGGCGGGCAGGTCGACCTCTTTTGCGAGCGTCAATGCCCCCTTGCTATCATATAATTTCAATGCCGCTTTCGATTTATCGGAGCTTGAAATATTCACCCAGGCTGTATTGGCAACCGGGTTGGGCCAAACGGAACAGGTCTCACCCACCCCGCAGGTTGAACGGATCACCCGTGTATAGTTCACCTGGTTGGTAAGGTCGTATTCCGCGATCCTGTATTCGTTGCCCCCCGGTAAGGGATCCTGGTCGGCAAAGGAATATTCGTTTTCAACAGCACTGTTGCCGGCTGCAGGAACAGAGCCGATCACCTGCCATTGGCTTCCATCTCCGCTTCTTTCCACCTCGAACACCCTTGTATTTTCCTGCTGGGCTGTTTCCCAGGTGATATTGATCTGGCCGGATGAGCAGCTGGCATTGAAGAATAGATAGGTCAGCGGAAGCGGATTGCTGGGACTGCCCGACAGCGTCCATCTGGAAAAGGAGTTGATGCCGGTAACATCCACATAGTGCAAAGAGGTGTCCCGGTCGCTAGACCCAAGGTTGGTCCAGGTAATATTATCCGAACTGCTCCACACCTGCAGAGAATCTGCATGGAGACCATTGAGCTCGGGATCAAAATATTGCAGCCGCAAACCGGCATTCAGGTTTACGTCATTGGCGGGCACGATATCGAAATAGCGAAGGATGCTTGTGCCGGTCCCTCCGATGACCTGGGGCGCGTGACCCCTGCTGATGGTCGTGTTACCCAGGTTCTGGGCGGAGGTAATGAGGGCGCCCAGGTTGCCCGGGTTCACCGCAGTTGGCGCATTGAGCGTGGCCGTTGAGATGACCTGCCCACCCAGGGGGCCGATGACGCGGCTGCTATCGCTTTCGTTCATGAGCAGGCCCGTGCTGCCGAGGTTAAGGTTGTGATTGTTGAGGTCCAGCAGACCTGAAGTAAAGGTTACCTGTGAAATCACATTGAGATCATTTTGTAAACTGAGGGCATTGCCTGTACCCGTAGCAATCACCAGTTTGTCAAAGACAGGGAGGGAGCTGCCGGAGATCGAGATCCCCGTGCTGCCGCTAAAGGTAAAAGTTCCATCACCGGCGGCCTGCTGAAGGGTTCCGTCGACAATGAGGCTGGTATTATTTAAGTTCACCACAACGCCGCTGCTTAATTTTATAGAAGCGCCGGATCCGATATGCAGGGTAGCCTGAGGCAGGCAACGGGCACTGATCGCGCAGAGTCCGAGTACAAAAATTATCTTCTTTCTCATAATCCCCGGTTTATTTTTTTGAAACTTCTACCACTAACTTTTTCAGGTCCTCGATTTCCTTTCTCTGCTCTTCGATTTCTTTTTGCTGGTCTTTGATTTCCTTTTGCTGCTCCTGCACAGCTTTTACCAGCGGAACCACAAATTCCTCATAGCTAAGGCTGTAATGGTCCTTATCGTTCTGCGGCTTCTTGATTCCGTCGAAGTCGAACCCAGTCGAATCCGCGGCTTTTTCAACTTCCTGGGCGATAAAGCCCGTGCGGCGAATGTTCATAGATGGTAGATCATTATCATTCGGGTTTGTGTAAGAAGCGAGCCGATTGCCGGAAGCCAGGCTTGCTTGTATTTTCCGGGTATCCAACTGATAGGTGACCGGTCTTAGTTTCATGATGAAGTCCAGCCCGCTGACGTCCTCCCGGATATTGAATTTGAACCGGCCGTCGGAAATCGTATTGAAGGTGCCAAAGGAATTGACGGCGGTTACATTGTTATCGCCAAGCTGGATGGTAAAACTGGCGCCGACCGCGGCTCCTGAACCAATAGCGGTGGCATCATTTAACCCATCTGCACTGACGTCAGCTCCAGCTCCGATTGCTGTGAGGTTTTGCCCGGTAGTATTACTATGGAGCGCACCGGCTCCAAATGCCGAATTATTATTTCCATTATTAGAAAAGAGCGCACTATCGCCGATTGCCACATTTAAATTCCCCACGATATTCCGTGGTAACGCGTCGTAACCGACGGCCACGTTACTAAAGCCGGTATTATTATTAAAAAGCGCACCAGTCCCAACGGCTGTGTTACTGCTTCCAGTTGTGTTGCTTGAAAGTGCAACATCCCCATCGGCTGTGTTGTTGTTTCCGGTTGTGTTGTTCAGAAGTGTTGCAGACCCACTGCTTGTGTTGCCACTTCCGGTTGTGTTGTTAAAAAGTGCCTCCGTTCCAAGCGCAGTATTATCCAACCCGGTAGTGTTTAATTTAAGTGCGATTTCTCCAATGGCTGTATTACTACTTCCGGTTGTATTGACTGCAAGTGCCTCAAATCCAAGCGCAGTGTTACTCGTCCCGGTATTTTCAATGCCAGCCTGGTAGCCAAAAAAGGCATTTCCATTGATTTGATCTATAAACCCGGATTGCAGGTTATTCACCCTGAATGTCAGGGGGACATTATCGGTGGTGCCGATAAAGTTTATGCCACCCACCGTGCCGGCATTACCCGTTGTCAACCAACCTCCGGGGGTTGTTGCTGCATCGAGGTTTATCCAGGTCGCTCCGTTATTGTACCATATCGACTTGGTAGTCGTATCAAATACAACTACTCCAAGTAAAACACCCGGCGCAGGTGAACCCAATGAAGAAGAACCCATGGATACTCTGGCTATCGTGCTCATCATGGGGATCTGGATACCCTGGGTGCCTGACTGAATGGAAAAAATGACGTTTGGGTTTGGAGTCGTAGGAGGAGTACCGGCAGCAGTGATAATCACTGCCGGTGATTGTGCCATCCCCAAAAAGGCGGATAGCAGAGAACCCGCGAAGAGTAAAAAATGCTTCATTATTTTATTTTTTGTTTATTGATTTCGTCGATCTCTTGTTGCAACCGGGCCAATTTCTTCTCCCGGTCGTCGTTGACCTTTTTCTGCTCCGCATGGATCTTTTCCTCTTCCATGATCTTTTGTCCCAGGGAATCAATCATCCTTTGTTGTTCCTGCACGGCCTTTACCAGGGGCACGACAAATTCTTCGTAGCTCAGGCTATAATGGTCTTTATCGTTTTGCGGTCTTTTGACGGCGTCGAAATTGAAGCCGGTTTCATCCGCGGCTTTTTCCACTTCCTGGGCGATAAAGCCCGTGCGGCGAATGTGCATAGATGGGAAATCACTCTCAGTCGTGTTTGAATAGGAGGCGAGCCGATTGCCGGAAGCCGCGCTTGCCTGTATTTTCCGGGTGTCCAGTTGATAGGTGACGGGGCGAAGTTTCATGATGAAATCGAGCCCGCTGACATCCTCCCGGATATTGAATTTGAACCGGCCGTCGGAAATGGTATTGAAGGTTCCAAATGAATTGACGGCAGTTACATTGCGGTCGCCCAGCTGAATGGTATTGGAAGTTGCTACATTGGCATTGGATCCGATGGCAGCGGCATCCGTTATCCCGTCGGCTGATTGGGCGCTAAAACCAATGACGGTATTAAAAGACCCGGACGATCCGGTTCTTGCCATCGATCCGAATGCCGAATTTTCGCCCCCTGTATTGTTATTTTCAAGGGCCCCATATCCGACTGCCGTATTATCTCCTCCTGATGTATTTGCGAACAAAGCCTGGGAGCCGACTGCAGTATTTCGGATTTGGGTATTGTTGAATAAGGCCGAATCTCCGATGGCCACCAGATTACTGGAAGTGGTGTTACTATTTAAAGCGCTAATACCAATGGCTACATTGTCGGAACCGGTTGTGTTGAAAAAGAGAGCACCCCACCCCAAGGCAAGATTATTGATCCCCGAAGTATTGCTGAAAAGCGCCTGATAACCATAGGCACTATTGCCGAATGCTGCATTATTCACCCCTGCCTCGTAGCCAAAAAAGGTAGTCCCCTTATTTTGATCTATTCTCCCGGATTGCAGGTTATTGACCTTGAAGGTCAGTGGGATATTGTCGGTGGTCCCGAGGAAGTTTGTGCCATCCACCGTTCCGGCATTACCTGTTGTTAACCAATTTGTGGTGGTTCCGGATGCCAGGTTGATCCAATTGGTGCCGCTATTGTACCACAGTGTATTGGTCGTATTATCAAATACGACTATTCCGGCTAAAGCACCCGGCGCAGGCGCAGATCCCGTTGAAGATCCCATGGACATTCTGGCCGTCGATGTCAGCGAGGGTAACTGCAGTCCCTGGGACGCTGACTGGATTGATAAAATGGCGTTCGGGTTAGGAATCGCAGGGCTTTCACCAGCACCACTGATGGTCACGGCTTGTGCCATCCCCAAAAGGGCGGACAGCAGAAAACCGGCACTGAATAAAAAATGCTTCATTATTTTAGTTTTTGACTTTTTTCTGTGGAAATGAGCTCAGGAAGAATTGCTCTGCTCCTTCACGGAAGATGGATTTAGCTGCCGGGCGTTGTATCCCGGGCAATTCATGTTTCACAAAATTTGTCATTTAGACTGGGATCGGCAATCGCGATTTCGGGGGAGTTTTGCCTGTTTGAGCTTTGCCGGTAACAAACTAGGGGAATGTCATATCCGACAGGAATGATGGGGATAGCATCGTGTATCAGAGGGTATTTCCTCAATAAATGTTCATCGAACCCCCCCCGTTTGGGTGATTGTTTCTGATTTTGTTTCGAGGTAGATTTACGAAATATGAAACCGTCTATATTTCTAGTTATGGCAGCCACTATAGCCATTGGCATGATAATGCCATCGTGCAAAAAGCAGAATAAGCCTCCGATAAACCCAACGAACACAATGGTGACCACCCTGGCCGGTCCCGGTATTGGAGGATCAAGCGCTGGGGCTGGCCTTGCTTCTTCCTTTAATAATCCCGTTGGCGTAGCAGTAGATTCCTCTGGAAATGTATATGTGGCGGATTCAGGTAATAATGTGATCCGAAAGATCAGCCCGGCAGGGGTAGTGACTACATTGCCCAATAGCGGTATTGTAGAAACATTGCTTGGCAGGTTGGACAGTTCGATTGTTTCTTTTAATGGTCCCACCGGAGTAGCGGTAGACGCCGCCGGAAATGTGTACGTGGCGGATCGGGGTAACAATCTGGTCCGTATGATCAGCCCATCGGGAATGGTGATTACCCTGGTCGATGGAACGATGGTAGGCGAATACCCTTCTTCAATCCATCCTTCTAACCCTGATGATTATTTTAAAGGCGCCTCCGGAATAGCTGTGGATGTCTCGGGGAATGTATATTGGACAGATTGGATTGAAGAAAACATCTCATATTTATCCCCAAATAATTGGGATTACCCTGTGGTTTTCCCTGCGGCTGGCAGCATAACCTGTTGTTCTGTTACAGGTTCTGCTAATGGTACTGGTTATAATGCTTCTTTTAATAATCCTGCCGGGGTAGCGGTGGATGCCTCGGAGAATATATATGTGGCAGATGCGGGCAATAATCTGATCCGAAAGATAACCTTCTCTTTGGCACCGTTGAACTATGAGGATGGGGTAGTGACTACGCTGGCCGGCAGCGGTGCTCATGGTTCAGACAATGGGGATAGCACGCTCGCTTCTTTTAATAATCCTACGGGAGTAGCGGTAGATAAGGCAGGTAACGTATATGTCGCAGATGCCGGTAATAATATGATTCGAAAGATCGATCCCTCCGGAGCAGTTTCCGCCCTGGCGGGAAGCGGTCAACCAGGTGCAGCCAATGGCATCGGCGCGCTTGCAACTTTTAACCATCCTACCGGAGTAGCTGTAGATGCCGCGGGGAATGTTTATGTGGCGGACGCGGGTAATAACCTGATCCGGAAAATCACCCAATAACCTCCACTGACCTGATTTACAAAAGATTTACTGCGGGATTTTCCGAATTTTCTGGCATTCTCGGTCGGATTTACTCACTTCTTCTCTCGGTCTGTTTGGAAGATTGCGTTTGAACGTGCAGGATTCGCCTCTTTTCAGGAGACAAAATTCACGCCTTTTATGTCTATCTTCGAATGCAGACCCTAAGCTTATTTATATTGACCCTACTTAAAGATGGAATTGCAAATTAAGATCATCGGTGGCTTATTTATACTTTTGGCCTTTCTTCATGTTTTCTTTCCAAAATATTTTAACTGGAAGCAGGAGTTGGGTTCATTGAGTTTGATAAACCGTCAAATGATGTATGTCCACATGTTCTTTATTGGCTTTGGGGTCTTTCTGTTAGGGTTACTTTGCCTAACATCGTCCGAAGCGCTATTAGACACCGCGTTCGGGAAACGGATTTCTCTCGGGCTTGGTATATTTTGGGCGGCGAGACTTTATGTGCAGCTCTTTGTATATTCCCCGACACTGTGGAAAGGTAGGGCATTTGAGACAATGGTTCATATTCTGCTCTGCTTGTTTTGGGCTTATGTAAGTACGATATTCCTACTGGGGTATTTGACTTTTTTGTAATTGTAAGCTCAAACGTTCAGGCGAATTTATCCACTAAGATGTACGTGGAAGCTGAATTGAAGGCAACGGGACAAGCCATACGGGCAAAGCGTATCGACTCCCCCGGAAAACATTTAATGAAAAAACCGGGCTAATGCCCGGTTGTGTACCCGGTCGGGGAACTGTTCGAACCATTTGAGCGGTTTGTGCGACGAATTTGCGCTATCTCAACTACAATTTGAAGACAAGACCAGGCCTCCGGGCGTTTGTGAACAGAAGGCATCAATTCATGCTACAAGCGATAAGACCATGGCGTATTGAGCTATTTGAGGGAGCTGAAGAGCGGACTTCTTTATTTTCTCTAATGCGCACCTATGTCGGCGAATTGCTCCCCGACATTCTCGAGCGGGAGCAAATATTATCCGATCTCAGCAATGGGAAGAGGCAATATATTTTGGATGCTGATGGTAAGTTATTTTGCCACGCCAGTAGCTAACTTATTGTTAATCAATAGCTATCTTAGCACAAATTGATTTACATCAGAGAATGATTTCGTTTATTTTGTTTATTTCATTTATTTCGTTTACATTTGTGTCGGTAAAATCATGATCATGTCTGAAACACTGGAGCAAATAAGGAAACCTTCAAAAATGGAGCAGAAAGTGGCTATTGCGTCTTATGGCGCTTTAGCGGCTATCATAGGACAAATTGATACAGAGGAGACAGAAATTGAAATAGAAGAAACGAAGGAGAAGATAAAGATTCCATTAAGGGCGCTAAAACTGTTGGGCGATATATTGAAAGCGATGGGCGAAGGCAAACTTATTTCAATCGTTCCCGTTGCGACCGAAGTCACGACACAAAAAGCAGCCGAGATCCTGGGTTGCTCCAGACCATTTTTAGTGAAATTGCTGGAAGACGGAAAAATCGAGTATACCAAGGTAGGGAAACACCGGAGGATAAAATTCGAGGATGTGATGAACTATAGGCAAAGCATGAAGGCGCAGCAGAAGAAAAGCATTATCGACATTATGAACGGAGATGAAGAAATTGGCTTGTATGATTCATAGTGTTCGATTTACCGTTGTATTGGATACCAATGTAATCTATCCGGTTATTAGTCGAGATTTGTTGTTCTGGTTTGCACATTACGACTTGTACACGCCAAAATGGAGCCAGAACATATTCGATGAATGGAAAGACGTCATGCAGCGAAAGGGCGTTTCCGAAGGAGATGCCAATAGGCGGATCGAGAAAGCCAATGCAGCATTTCCTGATGCCCTCGTGCAGCACTACGGTGGCCTGATAAACACCTTGCAACTGCCAGATCCAAAAGACTGCCATGTGTTGGCCGCCGCCATTAAAGTAAACGCGAATCTGATCGTAACCAACAATTTAAAGCACTTCCCGGAGGAGTATTTGCAGTCGTTCGGTCTCACGGCAAAAAACGCAGATGACTTTTTGACCGACATCATCGATCTAAATCCGGATAAAGCAGTTGCTGCGTTTAAGGAAATGGTCCTGAATAAAAAAAGGCCCCCACTAGATGAATATGAAGTGTTGGACCGGCTCAGAAACTCTGATTTGACCGATACCGCCAATTACTTACATGCTCTGCTGTAAAACATATGGCAATGTACCAGTCAACCGATTTTGATATAGAGCGCCATCTACGCATTCGCTTTCCCGAGTTCTTTCATTTGCTGAGCAATAACCCAATCCCCTGGCGCAAAGTCAATAAGGTATACGCCAACCAGGCGGCTGTTTACGGCGAGCGTTTGGAGCGAACCGGAAGTACCTTTCCCATTGAGGCCTCCTTGTACAACATCATTATGCTGACTCTGCAGGGGGATGCCGAGGCAGGGCGGAATTTTGATTATATCAAACAATTGTTCACCGAGCTA
This sequence comes from uncultured Chitinophagaceae bacterium, assembly GCA_963846405.1. GTDB lineage: Bacteria > Bacteroidota > Bacteroidia > Chitinophagales > Chitinophagaceae > Puia. The sequence continues at coordinate 190,687 of CAWJVU010000009.1, forward strand.
CAGGGCTCCCTCAGTGCCTACGAACGGAAAGAAATCGTACCCGCACTTTACGGAATGCTGACCAATGTAAATATGGCCTTTCGAAACTTCCTCGGCGAGCTATCGGTGCTCAGTCTCCTAAAGAGACAAGCCTATACCCTACTGAAAACGGAACGCCCGCTGATACCAAGCGAACCCAAAGGAATCAAGATTGATTTCCACCTCCGCCAGGAGAAGACAAAAAAGGAATACCTAGTCGAAATTGTCAATTTCCGGCTGGATAACGACAACACGGCTAGCGCTGACGCCATCACGGCCGTCCTGGAGGAAAAAATCGTTGGCAAATTACTGGATACCGGAATCCTCAGAAGCAACAAATTTTACTTGTATCCGGTGGTTTGGGGAAATTGGGAATACATCCTTCGCCTGCTCGCCTATTACCAGACCGTGAAGCCTCGGTTCACGAACACGACTGCTCCCCTTGCACTGGTGCCCTTTACCACTGAGACAGGTGAATTGGTCCATATCTTCGGAACCATCGACACCATTTTCGTACGGCCAGGTGGAATAAAGTTTACCACGAGCGATGAACCAATGCAAGTCATTGATAACTGTTTTTGACCTGAACTCAGAACTAATTGATCTACAGCGCGAAAAAGCCCCAATCTCAAAAATTGGGGCTACTAAGGAATTTAGGTACCGCGTGGGGGAGCAGGTTCGAACACCTTTCTAAGTTTGTAGAAAGTTTGTTATATGTAAACAACTTTAAGTTATCGGGTTTATAACGGGAGGAGATTGATTTTAGTGGTCGTTGAAGGAAACACGTGCCACATTGGCTATTGCCAAGTGTTCGACCCTCCCCGGCAGGCACTCAGGCAATATTGAGGTCGTTCAGCTTACCTATTAAGCGTGAACTAATTTGTGCTTCCAAAAAACACGTACAGATTTGATATCGGTCTTCTTGCGAGCAAGGGAAAGATTGTAATTTTCCTGAGCATGAAGCCAGAACTCCGGTGACGTATTGAACGCTTTCGCCAGCTTCAAGGCCATTTCAGGCGTGATGCTCTGCTTGCCATTGATAATAGCGGACAAGGTTTTACGGGTGGTAGTCAAGCCCTTTGCGACCTCTTCGATGGTCAGGCTCTTACCAGTTTCTTCCCGCAAGCCCTCAATCGTCTCGCGGATCAGTTCGCCCGGATGGGCTGGGTCAAGCATAGTCATAATTGTTATCCTCCATTTTAATGATAATCCAAATAATCGACGTCCTGCACGTTAACGCCGTCAAACCGGAAGACAATCCGGTAATTCTTGTCCACTTTCACTGCCCAAAATCTAGCAAAATCCCCGGTCAATTGATGCAAGCCATACCCCGGAACATTCAGATCAGTCGGTGAGACAGCCGCGTCCAGACGAGTGAGAATCAGCCGGATTTTTGCCACGTGCTGTGGTTGCAGTTTTGACGCATTGCCTTTCTCATAAAACAGCTTCAATCCTTTGTGCTGAAAGCTCGCAATCATTTGCAAATGTAACGCGAAACGTGTCACGTGCCAAATTTATTCCGACCTATTTTTAGTATGATAATCCTCTTGGGAAATGCCTGACAGTTGAGGTGGGGTGATGGCCAAGATGTCACATATATTTGAAAATAGGTGACATAGTATCTTTGTTTTGTCACAAATATTCGTAGATTTGTGACATATGAAATCATTGAATGCACATATAGAACATTCATTATCAATGCGTGATCCGGGAAATATACTATTCGTATCGGACTTTAAAGGAAAAGCAACCGGAGTAGCGATTCGAAAAAGTCTGTCAAGAATGGTAAAAGCCGGAAAGCTGCGGCGTATTGCGCACGGGGTTTATTATATACCTAAGATGGATCCGGTCCTAGGGGAACTTCGCCCTTCCGCGGAGCAGGTAGCGCAGAAGATTGCGGAGAAAGAAAAAGTGCACATTTACCCGACCGGGGTCGATGCGCTTAATCAACTGGGGCTGAGTACTCAGGTGCCGACGAAGCTGGTTTATTTGACAGACGGAGTTCCCCGGCTGCTTACAATTGGTAAGATGAAAGTACGGTTCAAAGCTACAACACCGAAGAAGCTCGCGTTGAAAGGACCGATCAGCCGGCTGGTCATACTGGCCCTGGATGAGTTGGAAACGGGCAACATGAACCCAGAGCATGAAACACGGATTCGCGAACTCCTGCTGAAGGAAGACCCGCGCAAGCTCAAACATGACTTAGCACTGGCTCCCGGCAGAATACACGACTATATTGTAAAACTACTAAAGCGTCCCACCTATGACGACAGGATGGTTGAAACTAACGGATGAACAACGGCAGGAAACGCTCGCTCAGGCTCAGTTGGGGTCAGGCATTGGTGTCAAGGCCCTTGAAAAGGATTAGTGGGTGACACTTACACTCAAAGCGCTATTCCAATCGGAATACACCAAATGGTTGGTGTTTAAAGGGGGAACCTCTCTGAGCAAGGGCTGGAAATTGATCAACCGGTTTTCGGAAGACGTCGACATCGCGCTCGATCCTGCGGCGTTTGGCATGACCTACCAGGAGCATCCTTCCAAAAGTTTTGTTGAGAAGCTAAAACGAAGAGGCTGTGTGTTTACCAGCAACGAGCTATTGACGGTGCTACGCATCCAGATAAAAGGCTTGGGCGTACCGGATGACCAGTTTACAGTGGAGGCCGCGTTGGTGCGTGCGGATCGCCCGGATACTGACCCGCAGACACTATATGTTCGATATAGGTCATTATTCGCCCCGCATCCTTATATTGCGGACGACGTAAAGATAGAGGTAAGCGCCCGATCGCTGATCTTGCCTTTTGCCCAACGGCCAATTCTTTCCCTCTTGACGGAATACGCTCCCAATGAGGCATATGCCGAAAAGCCATTTGAAATACCTGTTGTGGAGCCTCGGAAAACGTTCCTGGAAAAGACCTTTTTACTCCACGAGGAGTTTGCAAGGACGGACAAAGGCCGGATTCGGCATGAGCGGATGTCCAGGCATTTCTATGATTTAGCATGCATGAGAAACGGCGTGAGCCGAGAGGCATTGGCGGATCATGAGCTTCACAAGCAGTTGGTTCGTCACCGGGAATGGTACAGCCGTTTGCATTGGATCGATTACTCATCACTTAGCCGGGAACGGCTTTCATTTATGCCGCCTGACGAGGTGATCGATCTCTACCGGGCGGATTATTTCACCATGCGCGAACACATGATTTACCGGGAAGCTCCGGATTTCGATGAGATCATTCAAGAGTTGAAAGGGTTGCAAGGTGAATTCCGGATGAACAAACAATAAGGCCCTTTATGTGCCGGTTGTACTTTCACAAAATTTGGTTACGGTTTTGGTCACTGTAGTTTTTTTATAAAGCAAAAAGGCATGATTATCATGCCTTTTAAAGTACCGGGAAGGGGAATTGGTTCGAACACCTGTCGAAGCTCAACGGCCTGGTACAGCGGAAATATTAGTTATTATGTTTGGGAAAATCCGGATTCTTCGTCTTTGAAGGCCTTGCCCCTCCTAGCTGCACTTCATAGCCGGATGCTTGCCGGAATGGACATATCTGGGCTGACATTGGCAGACTTCAGTTACGAGATGGCTCCGGGGTATGACTATTTTGGATGGCTGAATTATGCGTGTAACCCAAGTCAGCTTCAAACCTATAAAATGGGTTATGAGGCAGAATATACTAAGGAATTCTAGCATATTCGAACTACTATCCACCTGGTCGGAGGCAGTCAGCGATCCGGCGTTCGGAAATTTCGGCGCCACCCTGCAAGTGAATGGCATCACGGTCCAAAGGGCATATGTATTTGCTGCAACTTGGAATTATTACCAATAAAAGGGGGATCGGGCATTTCGTCGAATCTGACGCAGTAGAAAAAGCTCTGGCGTTGCGCACGGCGCAGTTCATGAAATATGAACTTCCGGCGTTCCTGAAGAACTTGCACCTGCTGAAGATCGATCTCGCTGAAGTGGGGGTTTATGCCAGGAAAAATCAAAACGGGATAGTATGAAACTTAGCACAGTATTACTGCAGGTTTAGTGACCTTCACCATCGGCGCTTTTTTTTTCGTCCAATATCTTCGTTAAGCGTAATTACGACTTAACCGATAAGGACGACCGTTACTCGGAATAGGGTAAAATCCTAGGTCAACCTTTTATTCATGTCCGGATCGAATGCGGTGGCTGGACTCGAATTGTACAAACCGTGCTGGAAAAGAACAGGCTAGACCGTTAGTATTTGCTTGATGTGTGATTTGGAATTTGAGCATGGCCCCTGTAGGGGAATTCGAACCCCTTTAAGAATCACACAACTATTTAAGCGGCAATAAATTGGAATTCGATTTAAAAAATAGGCGAGCCTAAATGATTTCGCAAGTCGTTGATAGCTGTTGTTTGACTTGAACTCAGAACTAATTGATCTACAGTACGAAAAAGCCCCAATCGTAAAAATTGGGGCCGCTAAGAAATCTAGGTACCGCGTAGGGGAGTCGAATTCCGCCTTGCGGGTTTTCGGTTTTTGTAGACATTGTTTGTCAACTATTTAGGTGCGGCAAAATTGAAAGAACTGGCTGTTTTTGGTCACGGTTTTGGTCACACTTTTGACTACCGGAATTATGAGGGGAAGGTACAACTATTCGGCAGAATTGGCCTGGATTGGTTGTAAATTGCGAGAATTTCGCCCAGGAGATTGACGAATTCACCTTCAGTTTAACCGTCCGGATATGGCTATTAAAAAACCTGTTGGATTTACTCCGACTGAGAAGAGGCTTTCGGAGTTGTGCGATCGTACGTTCCTGAAAACTTGGGCCTACCCGAACCCGCGCCAACATGATAGGAAGGAACTATGCGATGTTATTGCGATTTTCGAAAATCATGTTTTTTTATTCTTTGATAGAGAAAGCAGAAAGTTCGACAATCCAGATAGCGATCTGGATACGCAGTGGGCGAGGTGGGAAAAGGAAGCTATACAAAAGCAGTTGAGGTCATTGGTTGGCGCGAAAAAATACATTTTAAAGCATCCTGATAAAGTTTATTTGGACGAGAAGTCGAGTATTCATCTCCCAGTTCCCATCCCGTCCGGCAATATCATCATTCATAAGATAGTTGTGGCGAATGGCGCATCTCAGGCTTGCAAAAATGCTTCTGAGAGCAATATTAGCGGAAGTCTTGGCATTATGTATGTAAAGGAGGCAAAGTTAGAGACTGGCGCGCCCTTTTTTGTTATACTTGATAAATCTGACCCTGTTCACGTTTTTGATGGGAATACCTTGGAAATTGTCCTGAGTGAGCTCGATACGTTCTTTGATTTTACGGCGTACATCGTGGCAAAGGAGGAGGCCATTACTCGGTTTGATACCCTCATGTACTGTGGTGAGGAAGATTTGCTTTGTCATTACTTCCATCAATTTGACGAAAAACGGAATAGGCACTATATCGGCCCGAAAGATAAAAAAACAAATGGCGCCGTCGTTGAAGAAGGCATTTGGTGGAGCTTTATCGAATCCGATACTTATAAGAGGCGGAGGGAAGCAAATGAGGTTTCGTATTTATGGGATCGACTGCTTCAGATAACGTGTCAAAATGCGCTGGATCAGGTTCTGGGTGGTAACTCGAATTTATTTGCTGGTCAGAGTGCCATTTATGAGATGGCGATGGAACCGCGTTTTTCAAGACGCGCCCTTTCAGAGGGCATGACAAATGCAATCAATAATTTTCCCGATCAAGACGGTATATATCGTAACCTCTCCTACATGCCTTCATTTTATGAGGGAAAGGCCTTCGTTTTTTTGCAGTTAAGGGTTCCTGATATTGAAGATTATGATGAAGTGTACAGGCCAAGGAGGAGAGCAATGCTGGAGATTGCTTGCGGGGTAACGAAAAACAAGTTCCCGCATTTGAACAAAGTCGTAGGGATCGCCATCGACGCTCCGAAGTTTCATGCACGGAATTCAGAAGATTTTATTTTGTTAAATTGTGAGGAGTGGTCGGAGGAAGAGCGAAACGAGTATGCTGAACTAAATATACCCTTTCGGTTTTTTGAGACGGCATCACTAACAAAACGGATACATCGGGCGAGTGACTTTCCGACGAAAAATAACAATGGTCAAAAAGTAAAAGTAGGTCGAAATGAAAAGTGCCCTTGCGGTTCCGGAAAGAAATATAAGCATTGTTGTAAATAAATCTCCCAAGGCAATTTCAATGTGGATGGTTAGCCTGCTTCGACCGAAGTACCTTTTCCTCAAACAGTCGGAGGAGTTGATCTTTATTCTTAAAGTTGAGCTCGGTGAGGATGCAATAGAGAAGGTAGTTCTGCTTCTTGACGAATTGCCTGAACATTTTCAACGTGACGAAGTAATAGCTTTTGCTTTCGGGAGAGGCTGGGTTGCGGATTATGATGCCTTGAATTGACCTTCGATCGGGAGAAAAGAGGAAGTAGAGTGGAGATTTTTCCCTTACGATGTCGTCAGGGTACTTTATCAGATCTTGAAATGTGCCGTGCTTGATTTCTCTTTTGGATTGGAGGCGTTTTCCCTTCTTGGTTATTTCAACAAGTTCCTTTTCGGCGTCAGGACCGGGGTGTCCGGTTAAAAGGAAGAAGCCGCGGCGTTTTAGGCGACCGAGGTTGATTTTTCGAGAATAGAAATACCATAATGTACAGGGTAAAAGCACTTGCCTCATTCTGACAAGGAACCTGCCCCAGGTGAAATAAGACAATTCACAAAGACGCTCTGCCCTCCCATCATCATAAGTCAAGTGGGCGTTTATTGCACGCCTGTCGCCGTTGTTGGTGATGGTAAGATGACCTTCCAGGCTGGAGAAGCCGAAAACGACTTTTTCGCGGCCCTTCTGCGTTCCCACTCTGATGAAAAAGGAATCGGGTAATGCCAAGGTCTTATCGCGGGCAGTGGTCATGGAACTGTAAGGTACGAAGATGCTGTAGCGGGGAAGCCGAGATGAGCGGTTTGTCAATTAGTTTTTTCGCGAAATCTCTCATATTCAGCTTGTGGCAGGGACACTATTGTGTAATTCGTACACTTTGGCTGGTTGTTTTGGGCCGGTGGCCGTATTAAATGAAGAATTGGCGGTATCGAGGTTATATCAAAATCATGAATAAGAAGGATAAGGCTCGGAAAGATTTAAAAAGTTCTTTACAAGAGAAGCACGGACGCGAGCTTTCGGATGGAGAAATGGACAAAATAGAAGGATTTTTGGAGATGTATGCGAGGTTGGCTCTGGACGTTTTTGAGGAAGACCAGCGGCGCCAGGCAAAGCTAAAGGATTCTCCGGGTGGCTTCCACCTGGACGTGCCGGGGTACTCGTGCTCGATCTGTGGCAGTCCCGCGTCAGGGGAGAATTCCTGGTTTGATGAATACGGCTTGAAATGCGGATTTTGTCAGGGAGGAATTAACCGGCAGGAGATGCCGGCATGGCTGGGGCAAAGGAAGGAGGAGTGGTATAGTGCAACTGAGTTGGAGATGTACTTCAGTCTAAAGGGAGCGATGCTGCGGCAGTGGATTAAGAAGGGGTTACTGGTGGCACGGACGGTCACAGCGGAGCGGCAGGGGAGAGGTTTGCAAGTGTTCCTGATCGAGGAGAATAAGAAGATGCTGCCGCCGAAGGAGCTGGTGAAGGGCGGGACGGTGAAGGAGGTAGTGGATGGTCGGGAGGAGTATGTTTTTGCGCCTTGGCATTGGTTTGTGGACCCTAAGGAGCATTTGAGAGGGTATGGGATAGGGGAGTGTTTGAAGGTGGTGCCGATGGGAGATCGGAAATAGAGTAAATTGTATTATACTAGCCAGGTTTCAGAGGTTGTTGGGATATGGCAAGCGTTAAAAGCATGCAGTCAATTTGATAAATAGATACGGTTCAATTCGCCGAGGATACTATTGCCCGTCTTTTTTTAAAATGGGCATAGAGGTTTTTTATCCGCTGGACAGACTTGATTTGCTTCCTGAAGCCGCTTTGTCGACCTTCTTCCACGAATACATTCATTTCTTACAAGACATCACGACCACGTATGGCTTAATTAATGCCTGCATTGTGGTCACTAAGATGAAGTTTGCCAATAATTATATCCTCAAGTTACCGGGTAACGAGTTCAAAGTCCCCATCGAGTTTTCATCGGATCCAACTACAGAATTAAATTACAAACTGCAGGAGGCCTACCTCGGTTCTGACGATATTTCTATAAGGGTACTGCAAATAAAAGATGTAAGAAAGGAATCTTCCCAGGTTTATTTGCCGGAACCTGTAAACAAACATCTGCCTGCAATCAGGGTCTATTTTGAGGACGGGGCAGGTAAGCCGAGATCATTTGATTTCGGAAGTCTGCATATCATGGAGACGATGTGCCAAATCGGGCAAAAGGTATTTAACCCGGCAGTAACCCACGACGACGTGCCTTACCGCACTGCCGAACTTGTGGCAAAGTTTATTTACCCTGCGATTGGTCAGAACCTCTACTTTGTCTTTGCTCTCTGTGAAGTATGTCTTATGGTCCACCAACCTGCTGACACATTCTATGAAATGCTTATTACGATGAAGAAGGAGGGTTTTGTACCGAAATTGGAGATTGAGATATATGATTTTGTCACGGCTAATATACGAGAAGCGAAGACGGGGAGAACGATAAGAGACGTCTATGATCATCAGGTCGACTTGGCTATCGAGGAACTTAGTGGCTATTTTACCACGGAAGCCTTTAACAATGAAAAGAAGTGGGTGTCACATATTTTAGCTGAGGCCAGGCGCTGGCGATCCGCTAATCCGATGCTCATACTCGGCTTGCTAAAACAGCCGGAGCTTATTTCAGTGCAGTTTTTGCACCTTGTACATGTGTTGGGGACGCCTCTGATGCAAAATCTGGATGGTGAATGTTGGTATAGTAAGCCGGTTGAGTTACAAGACATTGATATTCATCCGGATGTCCTTGCTGCCATTCTCGAGATATATCAGCTTTTGATGGATGGGAAGAAGGGCTGCGACTTAAAGAGCTTTTGCAAAAAAGGCACTCGTGGCATAGTTGTTAGCGAAAAGTGCGACGAGGCACCTTGGGATAGAGTACAGGATTTACCGATATGTCCTTTTGCTTTTCTTTGGGGAACCTGGAAGTTGTCGGGAAAAACTCCGGTATTTAATTGATACGTCGATGGTTTCTGCGGTTTTTACAGCGTTTCGCAAGAGATATTCGAGTGTAAGGAAATTTGTAGAAAACCTTACAATATCGTATATTTGTAAGGAAAATAGCAAAAAACCTTACAAATTGATCGCAAATAACATATCACAGTCTATAGCCAGCCGGGTAAAAGCGGCAAGACCAGGCGCGATTTTCTTTCCCGGTGACCTCTTGGAATTGGGCAGCCCGGAGGCGATCCATACTACCTTTTCCCGGCTGGTCGGAGCCAAACAGTTGATCCGTCTGGCAAAAGGTATCTACCTGAAACCCGAAATAGATTCCGAACTTGGTCCCCTCAAACCTTCCCTGGAGGAACTGGCCAAAACGATTTCCGAACGGGACAAGGTGGTTATCCGACCTACCGGAGCGTATGCATTAAATCGACTAGGCTTGTCGACACAGGTACCTACACGGGTCGTTTTCCTTACCAATGGAAATCCAAAAAACATTAAAGTGGGGAAATCCACTTTGGTTTTCCAGAAGACAACTCCCAAACAACTGGCGGTGGAGCAAGAGAATATCTTTTTGGCGATCCAGGCATTGATCGCATTGAAAGACCAGGGGGAAGATCCGGCGGTGATCCGTCGATTGACGGACGTTCTGGCCCGGGAAAAACTTACTGATATCCGTGAGGCAGCTAAGCTGTCTCCCCAACGGGTGGCCCAAGTCCTGTACCGGATAGCCGATAACATTGAAAACTAGAATCATGATTGAATTTTTAAGCCTTCCGGAAGAAAGGAGGCGGCAATTTATCAGACAGGTGAATATTGAAACCGGCATGAGTGAAAAGGCGGTAGAAAAGGATTGGTGGGTAACTCTGGTTCTGAAGGCCGTATTTACATTGCCAATGTCCCAGCATTTTGTGTTCAAAGGCGGGACTTCACTAAGCAAAGGCTGGAAACTGGTTGAGCGGTTATCAGAGGACATCGACATAGCCCTTGCCCCGGAGGCATTCGGCAAGACCTATAAGGGAGAGCCCAGCCACAGTTATGTGAAACAATTAAAAAAAGAAGGGGCGTCCTTCACAAGTTCGGTCATCGCGAATGACCTATATGCGCAACTTCGGGGGATGGTTGTGCCGGAAGAACTTTTTTCAATCTCGGTAGATATGATTCAACCGACCATGCCGGACAAGGACCCTCAAACCATCCTAGTGCGTTATGCTTCCCTCTACGAGCCGAATACCTATGTAGCGGATGAGGTCAAGGTAGAGTTTGGCGTGCGATCTTTGAAGGAGCCGTTTGATGAAGTGAGTATCCTTTCTACGATCGGAACGCATATAAAGGTGGCTTCCTATAATGAGGAACCGTTCGCGGTTCGGGCCGTATTGCCGGAGAAGACGATGATTGAAAAACTTTTGCTGCTGCATGAAAAATTCAGCCGTCGGGGGCTGGAAGAGTTGGTTATTGCCGAACGCCAATCACGCCATCTTGCCGATATTGTCCGGTTGAAACGCGGGGAAATACATCACCGGATACTCGACAATCCCAGTCTATTTCAAGCAATCATTAAACATCGGCAACATTATATCCGCCTAAAAGGAGTGGACTATGGGAAGGTGGCGCTTCACTCCCTACAGTTCGTTCCCCCGCCGGCGACCAGGCAGCAGTTTCGCAATGATTATGACATAATGCGAGCTCAAATGATCTATGGAGAATCCCCGGATTTTGATACGATCATCAACGAGTTGCGACAATTGACCGAGATATTTCGTACATCAGCCGAATAAAATTGTCACAAATATTCAAAAATTGGTGACAAAATAGAAGGATTTCGATGACAACAATGGCTGAAAAACTTTGGTTGGTGTGCAACATATTGACCTGAAAGCGGCTGTTGAATTCGTTTATCCGTTGGAAAACGATGGAGCCTTTCTTCGCGGGTGATGCTGTTTTTATTGTACAAAAAATTCCAGTCGCCGGTGAATTTTGTCCTGCTTTGTGTCACCTTTTCCTCGTTGTATCCAAAGAGTTTGGCAAGGCATGTGGTAGGTGTTATTCGAGCGACTATAATTGATAAGTGGATTATTATTTGTTAGAAATTCATTTCGGTTGCGCAGGATTCAGATACGCCATCCGACTTGTGGAGCACCTCCCATCATTCTCTTTTCTATTCTTGTTGGATCATTGTCTGAGGCTGATTTGCCCTGAAATCCGGCTTTGGGTTAGTCGCTGCTGATCGGGTGTGTCACATTCGCGTGTCACTTTGAGACATCTTGCCGTCCTTCTGGGGTATGGTACTTTTTAGGGCTTTTGGAGCGGTTGTGGCAGCTTTTGCCTCCCCAACGGTCGTAGAGTTGAGGAGGTCGTCGAAGTGGCGGCTATTCGCCAATTTTCGTCGTTATGGATAAGATTGCCGGGGTAATTGACATAGCTGCGATCACGCTCCAACGGGAAATCGGCAACTGCCAAATAAGAATAGCTACGGAAAATGGGTTTAAGGCAGAGCGTTTTTTGGTGCGTGTACCGGGCCGGAAGGCAGTAAAAATGTGTCACATCGGGTGCTGTTGATAGTTGCCATCGACAATGGCTGAAACAATGGGCCGAATCAAGATTTATTCCCATAATAATGAAGTAATGGCGATCATTGATTTCAGTTTCCGGCCTGTGGTGTGACACGGACAGGAGTGTCTTGGGGTGGGTCCTGGGCTTGGTGATCGCCCGGTCGCAAGGCTTGATTATTTGGTTGGTCTGATTGATCTGATCGAGGGATAAATTGCCCATTCTTGATGACTTTTTATTGCGGGATCAAGGTATGATAGGGCCGGAGGTGTTCCAACACTTAGCCGTATACGATATAAGTGAAGTATGCGAATTCCTTTTACTTTTGGATTGATGTCTATTATAGCTCTTTGATCTGGACCGCCGCTTCGGAAGAATTGGAAAGTGGCTGCTGGCACGAAAGAATGAACAATCCCCGAGAGGCGTATTGAAAGCAATTAGCAACTCGGAAGCATATACTCTTGCTGCTTTCAATGCGGCTCGCGGGGCGGCAACGGCGGACGGGAGATGGGATATGGGATGAGGCTGCTCGCCGGCGGCAGCATAGGTGAAGCAGGCTACCCGCTGCATGTAGATCCGGCAGTTGGTAGGAAGGCAGTTGGCGAGAGGTTGTCTGGATGAAAGCCTTTGGACGGATGGCTGCAGGGCGTGAGCCGCGGGAAGAGAAGCGGAGGGCGGGCTGTTGGTGGCAGCCCAGGCCGGGAGAGGGACGGACGGACTGGGCGTCGCCACCGTCGCCATGTGGCCGCCCGTGCCGCGCCGGGAGGCCGACCTTGGAGGCCGGGGCGCGGCTAACCGCGTTCGACCTTAGTGTTCAGCCGGAGCGGAGCGGAGGCTAAATCATTAGATGACGCGGGCGGCCACCGGCAGGTGGCGGACAAATATGGGGCGGCGGGTGGACGGGAGGTGCTGCGGCGAAGCGGACTGCTGCTCGAAATGAGCGGAGCGAATGAGAGGAGCAGCGCAGTATCGACCGGACACGGAAGCCGCCCGAACGGAGGCGCCCCGAGCTGCAAGAACTATGACAGGCTTACCGAGCGAGCAGGTGCGACGAAGGAGCTCTGCGAGCGAAGGGCGAGCAGTGTCAGGCAAGGCTACCTTAACAGACAAATATGCCCCTTGCCTGTCACGCGCAGGCCTGGCGTAGGGCTTGCCGAGGGGTGCCGGAGAGAGACCTATTTTCCTGGCGAGGCTGCAGTGGGTAGCTTCATTTAAGATGGCAGTGCTTATTTTCCCGCTTATGCAGGCGGATAACGGCGAGACAATTGCAAGCCGGAAATGGTATTCAATGCTATGGAAGTTGGCAGAAACATGAAATAGATTCTTAGGTGAATTAATTTGGAGGGGATTGGAAAGCGAACGGTGGGGTTGAAGGTTGTCCATATTAATACGATAAAGCTTCGCAAGCAAGCAGAGGCGAAAGCTATGTGGGAGAATGTTTTAAAGCCCAAATGGGAGGAACAGGCTCGCGAACGAGCGGCAAAACTCCTGGCCGAGCTGAAAGGGTCACACCCTTCATCACTGGAATACCCGCACACGAAAATTCGAGGTTGACTTTTCCCTTAGAACTCCCCGGAGATATCTCCAAATCAGCAAGTAAAGTGGTTCGGATCCTTCGCGCTTTCATATTCATTCTTACATAGAACGAGTTCCTTCATGTCTGGGTGAGTCATTTTCCGAGTGCCGAACTGCACTTCCTGTAAGCTAAGTAACTGGTTAAAGACGATTGTACACATTCTCTCAGCGGCAGCCGAGTCCGCCTTGGCGTTACTAACTATCGTTAGTATCTCCTGCTTGAACTCGCTTTCCGGTAGCTTGCCCAATAAATCGACGGCCTTATTGGCGTTAGACCAAGCCCAGTAGGCGCTTTGATAAATCTTTGCGACATCCCCGGGATAGGTCTTGGAAAGGATCTTGATCGCGTCCTTTAATCTACGCGCTCGGAAGGATTCGAAGATTCCAAAGGCTAGTCCTGCGGCACCCAATATCGTCCCGGTTATCGTCCCAACTATCGTCCATACTAATCCGGCATCCATGAGTTTTTCTTTTAAAGATACATACTTCCCATAAATAGGTGTCGCCAATGACACCCCTGCAAATAACAATTAAATAGGGTAGAGAGTAGGTATATTATATTGTTATGGTGTCTCCTATGACACCTGTTGGCTAGCATCTTCCATGTACTCTCTCATATCTAGGGGAATGATAAGCTTCCGGCAGTTAAGGATTAGTTGCTTGCTGATCCAGTCAAAGGTTTCCCCGTCGATATCATGAATTTTGTTGGGCGCCAGCAGACGGGATGGGTTGTCGCGCTTTTCGGACTTATCGTGAAACAGGAACAGACAGTATTCTGGGGACAGAGGAAGATAGATTTCGGTCGTGACAGAGATGATCATGTCATAGTCATCCCGGTAGTTGAGATAGACAGGGTTGTCAGATGTGAACCATTTAAAAATATCAAATGGCTTTAGGATGACCGCCCGAAAACTCCTCAATAGTTTTGAGATATGATTGGTTACAATCCCCTGGACAAGTGATAAGCGCTGCTCAACCTCCAAAACGGTAAAGGCAAGTTTGATCATCTCGGGTGTATCCTGGTCATCAACCATAGTGATTTCACCTAATATCTTATCTACAACCTTTTCATCACCCAGCATATCCTGAAAGAACTTCCTGTGGTGTTCTGCACGACAGATGAGCGACGATGTGAAATGACGTAGAATATCTTCGTGGAGTTTGTTAAGCCCTTTCTGGTGAGTAATCGAGTTTAGCACCGACCTGTAACGTCTCTCAATAAGCCCTGCAGTGGTTTCATAATGCCTCCTCTCTATGGGGTCATCGGACGGGTAGTCAAAGATATTGATCGATGCACTGAAGCCGTCGACCCTCTCGTCCTTAAGCTTTTGTGATTCCCGGCCAAAGGTGAAGATATACCAACGGTCGTCGGCAGCCTTATATCCCCATTGCTTTAAGTATACCTGGGGAACTCTATGCTGTTTCTGGTTCGCTGGTTGCCTCACCTCACAAATTTAAGGTTCAAGTTCCAACTACGCCCTCTTTCACTTCATTTCGTCGACCGACATGAAAGTGATCCGTATTAGGTGGTGTAAGTATCATCCCGCTCAAGTGACCCCTAACCGTTGCCGACTAGGTTCATCCGACATATCCAGATAGTGGGTTACGAACTCCGACACTTCTGGCAATAGGGGATAGTAATTTAACCGGTACTCATCCTAATTCCCAAGAAACGAACGCCAAAAATGGGTGTTTTAACGGTTGTTTGATTCAGCTAGGATTGTTAAATTGTCCTATCCAATAACAAATGCTACACTCATGATAAAGATCAAAACAGCCTTTTTGGCTATGACTCTTTCCATCAGTTACATCAGTTTAAATGCTCAAGTAACGCTATATCGTGACATAAATTACGGCGGCGACAACCAAGGGTTGTCAGCTGGCGCTCAAAACCATTGCATGTGCACAAGGGAGAGAGGTGGAGGTATAGATCATTTGTTTGATTGCCCTGGCGAAGCAGTAAGAAATGATGAAGTTTCGTCAGTAAAAGTACAAAACGGTTATGCTATTACAGTTTGGTGGGATTGCGAATATGGAGGAGAACAAAGAACTTTTACAGAAGACTGTCCGGACGTTGGGCCGCACTGGAACGATCAAATCTCGAGTTATAAAGTATTTCGGTTAGCCCAACCACAGTCCCCTCCCCCTCATCCAGGATATGTATATTTGAAAAACAGTACGTCAAGCGATTTATTGTATTACTATTTTTATACGCCACAGCAAGTCACTGGGATCATTGATCCCTGTGTTAAACGTAGCAAATCTCCGATAAGATTTGCAAGCGGCCAAGTGCTGCGACTTGATGTTCCACAAGGTAACATCCTATATTACTACATTTGCACTGGCACTGAGTGCAATTTAAATTTTGAACGAACCCACGGTAACATTTCATATAACCTAGCAAACGGCGGAACAATATTCGTAAATTGATCACTACTCTTGATTATTAGTCCCGATTTTCCAAAAATGATTGGCAGGTAAAATTACTGCTAACCTTCCATTTTTTTCCCCACAGAAAATGCGCAAAACTCACTATAACCTTACTTTTTCAGAACAGGGAGGTTTCACTCATGAGACTAAAATTTTCGGCTGATTCGGTTGATCGCTTCAGGGTTTCCGTCGACGCCTAGATCCCGGAGGTATTGGGAATAGGCCTGGAATGAGATGTGTCCTGTTACTTGCATAATATCGGCATCGCGGGCGCCGTCTTGTTTGAGGTGAATGACTCGGGTATGCTTAAAGGAGTAGGGCGTATGATCGGATGATAACTTAGCCTTCTTCCTGATTTTGGCGAAACGCGCCGAGATCATGTTGTTGGCGAAAGGTTTGGCGGAAGGAGTGTTTTCCTTGACAAACTTGACGCGGGTTCCTTTACCGATGACATAGTATTCAGGAGGGTAGTGGTTGCGGATGTAGGTCAATTCCTTCATCAGCTCGTCGGGTATGGGGATAAAGCGGTCGGAATCGGTTTTGGATTCTTCAGCCTGTATTAAGACTTGCTTGCGGTCAAGGAAAATGTTGCCAACGCGAAAATGCTTTAGTTCTTTCTCAGCGCGGATGCAGAGATAATAGATTAGCCGGGTGGCAAAATAAACAAGTGGGTCATCTGCTTTCATGACTTTTCGGACACGCTCGAACTGTTCCGGGTCGTAATACCGGTGCTTCTTGGACTTGGTTTTCTTCGTCTCAATTCGTTCCGTCGGGATATCCGTGATGATCTTTTCGGTTTCTAAAAAGATGAACATCGTGGAAAGAGCCGTCTTGTTATTGTTGAATGTGCGGTTGCTCCATTCATATTCGTTGGCGGCTTCACGCAATGCGAATTTAATCTGGTCTCGCGTGATCGTCTTGACGGGTGCATGCTGCAGTCCGTTTTTCTTGAGATAGTCCGTCAAGACTTCGATGGCGCGTTTGAGTTTGGTTAACGTAGCTTTTTCGAGCCCACGTTGCTCCCATTCCTGGACGAAGTAATTGAATGCTTCGGTACAGGTCCAAATTTTGTCCGGGTTTTTGGTGGCTTACTCGTTGGAATTCTAAAAATGCTTTTTGGGCTTCTCGAAAGGATTAAATCCATGTTCCAGACCGAATCGAACCGCTTCCAAAAGCAGCTGGGCATATTCGTCGGTCTTATAGCGATTGATGTCTTCAAAGACGGGAAAACCTTTCCATTTAGCACCTTTATAACGGTGCCGCAGCTCCTCGGGAATGCGGAACTGATATTCTATCCACCAGCGCTTTCCTTTGTAGAGCTTTGGCGGCTTCCAGTTGATAAACTTGCCCAAAATTTGGTCACTGTTTTGGTCACTGTAGTTTTTTAGAAAAGAAAACGGCCTGTGTTTCAGGCCATTACTTTGTACCGCGTAGGGGAGTCGAACCCCTCATTCCTCCGTGAAAGGGAGGCGTCTTAACCGATTGACCAACGCGGCGTTCAAACTGAACCGTTTTACCGGTTTTCGCGAAAGGAGTGCAAAGATATAAGGTCTCAGAAAACCAGCCAAATTTTTCAAATTGTTCCGTTGGCCCCAACTGGCTCGCCAGCGGCAAGGGATGCTCCCCGCCACTTTTGAATTTGTCTATGCAAACTCAGAATTTTCCCGAACACATACCTCGCCCATCCGACGAAACCGCACCCGCGGTCCGGGTGCCATAATCTCCCTGCGTCCGGGCGCCACACCCCTCGCGTACGGACGCCAAAATTCGATTATCTCCAACCCAATTGGCGTCGGGTCAAACCCTTGGTTATAAAAAAATTAGCCGCTCTTTTCAATTGATAGCCAAAAATTTACAATCCACGTTATAGCTCCAAAATTGTAACTTCGAGGCCAATTTTTAAAATTCAAACTTAACATCGTTATGAGCACAGTTAAAGTTGCTATCAATGGTTTCGGCCGGATCGGACGTTTGGCTTTCCGCCAAATCCACGGAATGGACGGAATAGACGTAGTGGCAATTAATGACTTGACCAGTCCTAAAGTATTGGCTCACCTGCTGAAATATGACAGCGCACAGGGCCGCTTTGAAGAAGAAGTAAAATCCACCGAGAACTCCATCGTCGTCAACGGCGACGAAATAAAAATATACGCTCAAAAGAACCCCGCCGAAATTCCCTGGAAAGAACATCAATGTCGACGTCGTCCTCGAATGCACCGGCTTCTTCACCGATAAGGAAAAGGCCGAAGCCCACCTGAAAGCCGGCGCCAAACGCGTCGTCATCTCCGCTCCCGCCACCGGCGAACTCAAGACCATCGTTTTCAACGTCAACCACCATATCCTCGACGGCAGCGAGACCATCATCAGCTGCGCATCCTGTACCACCAACTGCCTCGCGCCCATGGCCCAGGTCCTCGATGATAAATTCGGCATCGTCACCGGCCTGATGACGACCATCCACGCCTATACCAACGACCAGAATACCCAGGACGCCCCGCATCCCAAAGGCGACCTCCGCCGCGCCCGCGCCGCAGCCGCCAACATCGTGCCCAACAGCACCGGCGCCGCAAAGGCGATCGGCCTCGTCCTCCCCAAGCTAAAAGGCAAACTGGACGGCGGCGCTCAACGCGTCCCCGTCATCACCGGCTCCCTCACCGAGCTCGTTACCGTACTCAATAAAAAGACCTCCATCGAAGAGGTCAACGCCGCCATGAAAGCCGCCGCTAACGAAAGCTTTGGCTATACCGAAGACGAAATTGTCAGCACCGACGTCATCGGCATCCGGTACGGCTCCCTCTACGACGCCACCCAAACCCGCGTCATCACCAATGGCGACACCCAGCTCGTCAAGACCGTCAGCTGGTACGACAACGAAATGAGCTATGTCAGCCAGCTGGTCCGCAGCCTGCACTACTTCGCCAAACTGATCTCCAAATAAGATGAGCCAATTTAGCCGAGCATTCCTTTGCCAATGAAAAAGCCCTCATCCGGGTCGACTTCAACGTCCCGCTCAATGACAAATACAAGATCACCGACGATACCCGTATCCGCGCCGCCATCCCCACCATCAAAAAGATCCTCACCGACGGCGGCAAGCGTCGATCCTGATGAGCCATCTCGGCCGGCCGAAGGACGGTCCCACCGACAAATATTCGCTCAAACATCTGGTCCCTCATCTCCGGAAGCTGCTCAGAACCCCAATCATCTTTGCCAAAGACTGCATCGGCTCACCGGCGGAAAAGGCCATCGCAAAGGCGCAGCCCGGCCAGGTCGTGCTGCTGGAAAACCTCCGGTTTTACAAAGAGGAGGAAAAAGGCGACAAGGATTTCGCCGAAAAGCTGGCAAAACTCGGCGACGTCTATGTCAATGACGCCTTCGGCACCGCCCACCGCGCCCACGCCTCCACCGCCGTCATCGCCCAATTCTTCCCAAAAGACAAACGGATGTTCGGCCTGCTCATGGAAAGCGAGGTCGCCAGCGCCGAAAAGGTCCTGCATCAGGCGCAAAAGCCTTTCACCGCCATCATCGGCGGCGCCAAAGTCTCCGACAAGATCCTCATCATCGAAAACCTCCTCGAACGCGCGACCGATATCATCATCGGCGGCGGGATGGCCTATACCTTTTTCAAAGCAACCGGCGGCAAGATCGGCAACTCCCTCTGCGAAGACGATCGCCTGGAGACGGCAAAAGAACTGCTCGCAAAGGCCGAAGCCAAAGGCGTCCGGATCCACCTTCCCTCCGACTCGCATCATCGCCGACAAGTTCGACGCCAATGCCAACGACTCGACCGCGCCCAGCAACAATATCCCCGATGGCTGGATGGGCCTCGATATCGGCATCAATGCCTGCGAACAGTTCACCAATGTGATTCATCATTCAAAGACCATCCTCTGGAACGGGCCGATGGGCGTTTTTGAAATGGCGAAGTTCCAGCACGGCACAAGAGGCATCGCAAAGGCCGTCGCCGAAGCGACCCAAAACGGCGCCTTCTCCCTCGTCGGCGGCGGCGACTCCGTCGCGGCGGTCAACCAGTTCGGCTATGCCGACAAGGTCAGCTATGTTTCCACCGGCGGCGGCGCCTTGCTTGAATATTTCGAAGGGAAGGAACTTGCCCGGCATCGCCGCGATCAACGCCTAGTCATTAAACCATCACTGATCATGAGAACGATTGCCACTCCTTCCTCAGCCTTAGCAGCGTCCTGCTTCCTACATACGGCTCTTGGTGGCACAGAAACACCACCCCGAAGCCAACCCCTTCTCCGGCCTCGACACCGCCTTCGCCCGCGTCCTGAAAGACTGGCACGCGGCCGGATTCGCCGTCGCCGTCGTAGACAGGGATTCCGTCATCTATGCCAAAGGCTTCGGCTACAAAGATTGGGAGAACAAGGTCCCGGTCACCCCTCACACCCTCTTCGCCATCGGCTCCTGCACAAAGGCCTTTACCGCGTCCCTCATCGGCATGCTCGAGCACGACGGCAAACTCGATATCGATAAACCCGTCCGCGACTACCTGCCCGAACTCAAATTCTATACGCCTGAGATGAACGACATGATCACCCTCCGTGACATGATGTGCCATCGCACCGGGCTGCCCCGCCATGACCTGTCCTGGTATCTTTTTGGCAACAGCACCCGCGACTCCATGATCCTCAAAATCCAATATATGGAGCCTACCGCCGGCATCCGCGAAAAATGGCAATACAACAATTTCATGTTCGCCGCCCAGGGTGTCATGACGGAACACCTGACCGGTAAATCCTGGGAACAACAACGTTACCGACCGCATCTTTCGACCCCTCGGCATGACCGAATCCGATTTCTCCGTCACCGACCTGGCAAAAGCACCCGACGCCGCCCTCGGCTACGGCCTCAAGAACGACAGCATGATCAAAAAACTGGACTACTACCTCATCGGCGCCCTTGGCCCCGCCGGCGCCATCAATAGCAACGTCCTCGACATGTCGAAATGGGTCGAGACCTGGATCCATGGCGGCAAATTCCATGGCAAGGAGATCATCCCCTCAAACTATGTCAACCGAGGCCATCACCGCGCAAATGGCTATGGGCGGCGGCCTGCCAACTAAAGAAGCCCCGGACGTCTACTTCTCCAGCTATGGCTTTGGCTGGATGCTTTCCTCCTATCGCGGCCACTACCGCGTCGAGCATGGCGGAAATATCGACGGCTTCTCCGCCAGCACCTGCTTTTTCCCAAGCGACAGCATCGGTATCATCGTTCTATCCAACCAAAATGGCTCCGCCGTCCCTTGCATCATCCGCAACCTCCTCTCCGACCGGCTCCTGCATCTGCCTTATAAAGACTGGGATACCTATCTGAAAGGCATAACCGATAAAGCAAAGGCCGACGCGAAAAAAGCCCTGGCCACAAGACAATCCAGCCGTATCGCCAACGCTCCGGCTACCCACAACCTCAACGACTATGCCGGTATCTATACCAATCCCGGATATGGCAGCTTTGAGATCACCGCGACAGCCCGACTCGCTCTTCGCCATTTTCCCCCTCCATACCTGGTGGTTAAGGCATTATCATTATGACATTTTTGAGCCCTTTGACAAGGACCCCAAAGAAGGCATCGACACCAGCGATGCGGAGGGCGAGAGCCTCCGACTCCAGTTTAATATGGACGCGGCCGGCGCGATCTCGGGCGTAGCCGTCAACCTCGAAGCCGCCCTCGCCAAACCGATCGTTTTCACCCGCACGCCAAAGACGGCAAGCATCACTACTGCCCAGTTGCAGCAATACGTAGGGGAATATGCCTTTAGCGACGCCGTGACCGCAAAATTTTCTGTAAAAGGGGACAAGTTGATGTTGCTCGTCACCGGCCAGCCCGAATACGAGCTGGTCTACATCGGTTCCAATAGCTTTTCGATAAAAGGACTAACAGGCTTCACGATCACGCTTTCGACACCGATGGCACCGGAAAGGTCGTAAGCCTCACGTCCATCCAGCCAAACGGAAAATTTACCGCTAAAGAAGAAATCCTTAATAACAATCTTCCCGAATTGCTTTCCTTCATCCATCCACCGGAACGCCGCCTCTCCCTGCGTTCAGACCGAAACACCCGATCCACTACCGGCCAATCGGTGCTGTGTCAACGAACTCCATCATCGCATCGAAATCTTCCGGGCTCCCCATCGTTGAGCCCAGGACATTCAATTGCTTCCAAAAGATCCTTCGCGCCACCACCTGTGACGGATTACCCCGCGTCGCCCCATACAACACAACCCTCCCACCCGGTGCCGCCAGATCGAAAAGGTCATTTAAACCATCGCCCGCTGTCCCATCCACAATCACATCGAACGCACCAGCAAGCGATTTCAGCCGCTCTACGAATCCGACGTCCCGATAATTCGCACCACCGATCGCCCCCATCGCCATCGCCTTATCTAATTTCTCTACACTACCCGAAGTCACCACGCACTTCCGCGCCCGCCGCCACGGCGAACTGCAGCGCAAACAAGGCTACGCCGCCGCCGACACCCGTGATCAGAACCTTTTCCCCGGACATGACCCGCGCTCTTGTCATCACGCCCGATATGCCGTTACCCCGGCCAAGGGCAATGCTGCTGCCTCTTCGTTGAGAGGTGTATAGGCTATCTCCACCAGATTACGTACCGGTACTTTTACGAATTCCGCCAATGTTCCGTCGTCGGGCAAGCCCAGGATGCGAAAGGAATCCGGGTCCTGATACGCCGCTGAGGATCCCCAATTCAACGCCGGATTAACGATGACCCGTTTTCCCACCCAATCGGCTGCTTCCAGGGCCGAGACCACTACTCCCGCCCCATCTGAACCCGGAACGATCGGATATTTCAACCCTGCATATTGCCCCTTCTGGATCCAGACATCGCGATGATTTAATGCCGCCGCATCAACCCGCACCAGCGCTTCTTCCGGACCAGGAATCGGCTTCGGAACATCCACCAGTTCCAAAACGCCGTGCTTTTCTTTTAATATCAATGCTTTCATACCGTTATCCCTCCGTACACCAAAAGTATCGAAACCGAACATTCCTAACAAACGTCAGCTCCTCAACGCGCTGGCCGCCATGGTATTAAATTTCTGGCACGACCCTCGCGGTGAGCTTGTCACAATCGGGATCAGCATGTTAAGGAACCACCTCACCACGACTATCCGGAGCTGGCGCAAGAGCCCTGCCCACAGCATCCTCAATATCACGGGCCTCGCGCTGGGCATCGCCTGCGCCGCCCTCATCCTTCTGTGGGTCGAAGACGAACTAATTGGGATAACCAGGTCCCGGAAAGCAACCGGATCTTTATGGTCCGGATGAATATGCCCTGTCCAGGGTACGATCAACAGCTATCCCTTCGTAACCGGCGTGCTCGGGCCGGCAGCGGAGAAAGGCATCCCGGGTATCCACCACACGTTCCGCTATGACACCGACAGCAGACTATTTACCGTCGGCAACAAAACACTCTATGAAGACGGCACCTACGCCGACTCGGGCTTTTTCGACATCACAGAGTACCCTTTATCAAAGGCTCGCCGCAAGGCTGCCTGCGTGCGCCCCATTCCATCGTCATTACTGCATCGACGGCTAAAAAGTATTTCGGCGATGACGATCCGATGGGTAAGGCCATGCGGATGAACAACAAAACAAATTACACCGTCACCGGTGTCGTCCCCGACTTTCCCAATAATTACTCACTCGGTTTTCATTGGCTGACTTCCTTCGACGATTATCTCGTCGAACAACCCTGGCTTTCCGGATGGGCTAACTTCGGACGCCCACTCGTCATCCAACTGGAACCCGGCGCGGATCCCAACACCGTGGCAACCAGACTTACCGCTTTGTTGCGCCCCAAGGACAAGCAGTATGCGCACACCGACATGTTGCTCTGGCCGATAAAAGATTGGCACCTGTATAGCAACTTCACCAACGGCAAGCCGGATGGCGGCCAGATCAAATATGTACGATTATTCTCCCTTATCGCATCCATCATCCTGCTGATCGCCTGCATCAATTTCATGAACCTGGCCACCGCACGAGCGGGGAAACGGGCACGCGAAGTCGGTGTACGCAAAACCCTTGGCGCGCTGCGTGGGTCGCTCGTCAGCCGGTTTATCGCAGAAGCGCTGTTGCTTTCCTTTGTCTCGGTCGCGTTTGCCGTTCTGCTGGTATACGGCACACTGCCGGCATTTAACAACCTGGTGAACAAACAACTCAGCTTTAACCTACTCCAGCCCGATCACCTGGCCGGTCTCCTTGGCATCGGTTTGCTTTGCGGCTTGCTTTCCGGCAGCTATCCGGCCTTCTATCTTTCGGCCTTCAACCCTGTTATGGTATTGAAAGGCTTAAAGAGCAACCGAAGAGGGGGTGCAGGTTTTATCCGCAAAGCGCTCGTCACCACACAGTTTGTCGCCTCCGTCATCCTGATCATCTGCACGGCAGTTATCTATCAGCAGATCCAGCATATAAAGAACCGCGACCTGGGTATTGACAAACAAAATCTCGCCTATATCAATGTCCAGGGAAAGATGGGTGAGCGTTATGAGTCCATCCGCGACCTGCTGTTAAGGACGGGTGTGCTGGACAATGTTGCCCTCAGTTTCAGTCCGCCGCTGAACATGTGGCAAGGTACCTCTAACACCAACTTCAAATGGGAGGGTGACGATATCAGCACCAAGCAATTTCTAAATATGGAGCCCATCTCGCCGGGCTATTTCGCTACGTTGGGGATGAAAATTAAAGAAGGCCGGGACTTTTATCCGAATGCCATTGTCGATACGTCATCGATCCTCATCAATGAAAGTCTTGCGCGCATCATGGGAAAAGCAGGCAGGGTGGGTAGTCAGATCACCTCCGACATAAGCACGCGCCCAATGACCGTCATAGGGATTGTCAGGGACTTCGTCTTTTCAGATATGTATGCCGCACCCGGGCCGGCCGCCTTCTATTGCAACCCGGCCGTCTATCCCTATTACTACAGCCTTGACCTTCGGCTGAAACCCAGTGTCAACATCCCCGCAGCCGTCGATAAGATCTCCGCCGTAATTAAAGCAGAAAACCCTGGCTACCCGGTCGAAGTCAAATTCGTTGACGCGGAATTTCAACATCGCTTTGAAAGCGAAACCCGGATTGGCGAATTGGCCGGCCTCTTCGGTGTTCTCGCGATATTTATCTCCTGCCTTGGTCTTTTCGGTCTTGCTGCGTATACAGCCGAACAACGCACCAGGGAACTTGGCATCCGCAAGGTTTTGGGCGCTTCCGTTTCCGGCCTGGCCGGTCTTCTTTCCGGCGAATTCCTACAATTGGTCGGCCTCTCCTGCCTTATCGCCTTTCCCCTCTCATGGTGGGTCATGAGCGATTGGCTCTCCAACTATCCCTATCATACCCCGATCCATTGGTGGATCTTCGCCGCAGCGGGCGCCGGCGCGCTCCTGATCGCTCTCTGCACCGTTATCGCCCAGGCCCTCAAGGCCGCTCTTGCCAACCCTGTTAACACCCTCCGCTCCGAATAAAATACGGACTCCGCCCCGAAGGGCGGAGTCCTAAAAAAATCCCGCGCGAAGCGCGCCTCCTAATATTGAAATACCTTACCGCCGGCCATCACTTCCTGTGTATTTTCATCGAAGGTCACTCGTTCTCCGGTACGATATGCCGCATTCGCCATGATCACAGCGATCGCATGACGGTACCCCGCCTCGATCGGCGCGTTTGGCTGCTTCCGGCTTCGGACGCACTCCATCCAGTTGCGGATATGCGCGGTAGTTAGGGGATCGCTGCCCGTACTCGCACCGGTCGAAACCTTCCCTTCGGCCGCCTTCAATGACATTTCCGGTAAGAGGTTGGCCGGCATTCCCATTGCTTTCGCATACCCCTCCGTCAACCCGCCGGCGGAGGTGATCATATTCGTATCCAGGTTCATCGTTCCCCCATTGGAGTAATAGATCTCTTTTGTATCCCCTTCGGAATTGGTCTGCCGCGACGTGAAGACCACCTGGAAACCTGAAGCGTGATCGTCGAGGGGGCCGTAATCAAAGACGACCGTAAGCGTATCTGCATTCTTGCGGCCGTCCTTCCACACATAGATCCCGCCGTTGGCGGAAGCGGATCGGGGATGGGGCAGATCCGAGAACCAATGCACTGTATCGATCTGATGGCTCATCCACTGCCCCGGAAGACCTGAGGAATAGGGCCAGAATAGCCGGAACTCCAGATATTTTCGGGGATCAAACGCTTCATACGGCCGGTTTAACAGATACCGTTTCCAGTCGGTGTCCTCCTCCTTCAATTGCGGCACCAGCGCGGGCCGACGCCAACGTCCCGGCTGATTCACATTCCAGGTCAGATCCACCATAACGATGGGGCCAAATTTCCCCGAATGAATGAAATCCGCCGCTGCCATATAATTTGCCCCGCTCCGCCGCTGCGATCCGATTTGAACGATCTTACCGGAATCTCTCACCGCCTTCAGCACGGCGCGGTTATCCGTCATTGTCTCCGCCAGCGGCTTCTCCGTATAAGTATCCCGGCCCGCCTTCACGGCCTCAATGGTGTGTAAGGCATGCTGAAAGTCAGCCGTGCTGATCATCACCGCATCCACCGCCTTAATATTGTACAGTTCCTCGTTGTTGACGCAAGCCTGGACATCGTGTCCGAATTTCCCCGCCAGAAAGGCTTTACCCTCCTCTCTGCGTTTCTTCCAGATATCTGAAACGGCGATGATATCGAAATTCATCTCCTGATAGGATTTTAAGAATGCCGGGATATGATCGTTGCGATGCCGGTCTGAAAAGCCTACTACGCCCACGCTCACCCGGTCATTGGCGCCGATGATGCGCCGATAGCTGCTGGCCTTAAGGCCCAATGTACCCATATACGTGACCGCGCCGGCCATCGTACCCTGACGAATAAATTCTCTTCTCGTCGTTGTCATATGAAGCAAATTTTTGGTAGAATAATTGTACTAATTTACACCATCCACACAAATGTCAGTCATATGAATGGATTACGCTATATCTCCGTTCTCCTCGCTCACCGCCCGTTACGCTTCCGCCCAGCCCGTCCCCATTCAAATCGTTTCCGACTCAATTCATCATACCGTTATCGTTACCGCAGGCGCGATCCCCTTCGCCAGTTTCCTCTACCCGGATACCCTGGAAAAGCCTGTCCTGTATCCCATCTATGCGCCGGATGGCCAGGTCATCACCCGCGGCTTTCCGCTCCAGCCCCGGCCCGGCGATCCCACCGACCACCCCCATCATATCGGACTTTGGTTTAATTATGAAAACGTGAATGGTCTCGACTTCTGGAACAACTCTTACGCGATCCCGGCGGACAAGAAAAGCAAATATGGTTGGATTCGCACTGACTCGGTAAGCACCCGATCCGACAACCCCAATGAAGCCATTTTAACCTTCGCCGCCCGTTGGACCGATCAGCAAAATTCCACGCTTCTCGTGGAACATACAACCTACCGGTTCACCGCCACCGCAGCTGAGCGGATCATCGACCGCTTCACCACCCTCACTGCCCAGACCGATCTCCATTTCCCAGACGCCAAAGACGGCATGCTCGGCCTGCGCGTTACGAAAGAGTTGCAAATTCCATCCAGCACCCCCGGCGAATACTACGACGACAACGGGAATAAGACGACCGTTGCCGGAGGGCAATACCTCTGACATCAATGGCAACTACCTGACTTCGGCCGGCAAAACGGGCGACAGCGCCTGGGGCACCCGCGGTGATTGGTGCATGATGTACGGCAAGAAAGGGGCAGACACCATCAGCATCGTCATCATCGACCACCCGGCCAACCCCGGCTATCCAACCTACTGGCATGCCCGCGGCTATGGGCTGTTTGCCGCGAATCCACTGGGCCAGAAGATCTTCAGCCAGGGAAGCGAGAACCTCAACTTCCAGTTGAGTAAAGGCCAGTCCGTCACTTTCCGGTACCGTATCGTACTGGCTGCGGGTCGCCGTCCACTGTCCACCGGCAGAATCCGGCAGCTCGCCGGTGATTTTGCCGGGTTGAAATGATCCAAACCTCCGGCTTACCTATTTATTGATCCCGCGCATACCCAAAAATGCTAAATTTGAACTCCTTAACGACTAAAAATCTATTGAAATGAACACAAGAAACCTAACCCTCATTATCATATTGGCCGTTATTCTCCTGTTTGGCGGATGCGCCTGCGGCCGTTACAATGGCATGGTCACGGCAGACCAAACCGTTCGAACTGCCTGGGGTGACGTCGAAGCTCAATATCAACGTCGGACCGATCTCTACAATAGCGTTGTTAAAGTAGTCGAAGGCTCGGCTAATTTCGAGAAGTCCACGCTGACAGCTGTCATTCAAGCCCGCGCCAATGCCACGGCCGTTCATGTGAATGTCAACGACTCGGCGTCTCTGGGCCAGTTCCAGCGCGCCCAGGCCCAACTGTCCAGTTCCTTCGGCCGCTTATTGGCTGTGGCGGAATCCTATCCGGATCTCAAGACTACCCAGCAGTTCGAGGAATTTCAGACCAATATTGCCGGCACGGAAAACCGGATCAACCATTCCCGAATGGAATACAATGCCGCCGTAAACGACTACAACCTTAAGGTGCGGACCTTCCCCAATAATATCTTTGCGGGAATATTCAACTTCCACGAAAAGCCATCCTATCAGGCAAATCCCGGTAGCGAAAACGCCCCCGATATTCAATTCAATACTAAATAAACCCGATGGCCTTTCTTACACGAAAACCGTTGTTCGACGATGCCCAGCAGCAGCAGATCGTAGCGGCTATCCAGGCTGCCGAACATCGTACCAGCGGCGAGATTCGGGTGTATGTCGAGAGCCGCTGCCGTTATGTCAATCCCGTCCACCGGGCTGCGGAGATTTTCGCCGGCCTGAATATGGAGAAGACGGCTAGCCGCAACGGCGTGCTCGTCTATGTCGCCCTGAAGGACCGGCAGGTTGCGATCTTTGGCGATGAAGGAATTGACCGCAAGGTCGGCTCCGCCTTCTGGAATCAGCAGGTTAGAAATATCCTCGGCCATTTCAACAAAGCCGACTACGCCGGCGGGATCGCCAGGGTAGTCAACGAGATTGGAGCTGCGCTGCAGACTCATTTTCCATATGATAAAGGAACGGATAAGAACGAATTGCCAGACGACATTGTTTTTGGCCGGTAAATAATTATCAGCATGTACAAGCCCCTCGCTATACTCCTAAGCTTATCCTTTTTGGTCGGCACCCGGCAGGTTCGCGCCCAGGATGTGCCGCCCAGACCAGACCCGCCTACCCGCGTCAATGACTTTGCGCATGTAATGACCGCCGATCAGATCGATGCCCTTGAGCGAAAGCTCGTAGCGTATAACGACAGCACGAGCTCCGATATCGTCGTCGTCACGCGCCAGGATATCGGCAGTTCCTCCGTTCAGGAATATGCCACTGAAATTGCTCAACAGTGGGGGGTAGGGGAGAAGAAAAAAGATAACGGGATCGTTATTTTGGCCGATATAAAAGATCGCGAGGTTTTTATCGCCGTCGGCACCGGCCTCCAGGGTGCCATTACGGACGTGACCGCAAAGGAGATCATAGACAACGAGATCGTACCAAATTTTAAGGGCGGCGGTACGGACAACTATTATCGCGGCTTCGACCAGGCTTCCGACGCCCTAATCAAAGCAGCTGCCGGGGAATACACGGCGCCGGAAGGCTTTGCCCAGGGCCGTCATAGAGGTCGTTCATCCGGAAGCGGAATCGGATTCTTTATCATCTTCATTATTATTCTCTTCGTCCTATTCATCCGCCGCGGCGGTGGCGGGGGTGGAGGAGGCTATTTTGGCGGCGGCGGCTTCCTGCCCTTCCTGTTAGGCACCATGATTGGTCGCGGCCTCGGAGGAGGTGGTGGCGGTGGCTGGTCCGGCGGCGGAGGTGGCGGCTTCGGTGGCGGAGGTGGCTTCGGCGGCGGCAGCAGTGACGGCGGTGGCGCCGGCGGAAGCTGGTAGACGCTATTTTTTCTCCATCGCCAATGCCTGTTTAATGTAATCTGCCTGATCCTGCATCCCGGCCATTGTTTTCTTTTTGGCGAGAACATTCAATGCTGCATCGAAGTACGGATCGGTCTGACCGCGGTAGGCCGACGGGATCGCTTCCTTGAACCTGATCAATACATCCACTCCGTGTTTTAGGTGATCGGTGCTCTTCACATTGCTTAGCAAGGTGATGTATGGCATCAGGAAGTTCAGCTTCGTCTCCGTAACCGGCATCTTATCAAACGTACCGCTGATGGCGTCGAAGTCGCCCTCACTACCCTCTTTGATCAGAACAAGGGAGATCGCGGTCGACAGTTCCCCCTTTGCCGGCGACTTTTGCAACAACCTCGTGATCTTCAGCGCCGCCACGCTGTCGACGCCCATCAATGCTTCCAGCGCGTTGCCCGCCACTGTATATGAAGAGTCGTTCGTTGCCTTCGTGAAAAGGGCCTCATATTCCGGCTTTTTGAGATTGCCCAGCAGACTGATGGCTGTCGCTTTGACGATCCGACTGGGATCATGAACCGCCATCTCCGCGATCAGCGGCTCAAACGTCGTCTTCACCGCATCATTGCCAAAATCCAATTTTGACAATGTAAAGTTCCGGATGCGGTAGAAGGGGTCTTTCAATCCCGCCTTGACCAGTTCCACCGCCTTCGGATCATCCTCATGTTTGGAGCAGAAATCGATCGCTTCGCGCCGGTCGACATAAAGGCGCGCGTATTTGAATTGATGGATGAAATTGTCCAGCGTCTTGTTGTCCGTCTTTTCGCACAGCAGGATCTTGTCGCCGTCGACATTTACCAGGTCGGGATGGGTACGGTAAGAGAAGGTGAACGTATCCGTCTTATCCTCGATCCATACCTGGTGTCGCGTTTTCGACGCCCCGTTATAAACATCTATAGCAATCGGCAGCCGGAAGACGTTCCCGCTTTCCTGGGTTTGGTTCACGATCACCTGCACTTTTCCGGCTGCATCGTTATAGACATAATCGACGGTAAGTTTCGGATGCCCGGCGCCGTAATACCATTGGTTCCAGAACCAGTTAAGGTCCTGACCCGTGACTTCTTCAAATGCCAGCCGCAGCTCCTGTGCCCCAGCGGACTTGAACTTATAGGTATTCAGATACAGGTTAAGCGACTTCCAGAAGGCGCTGTCCCCGACATAATTCCGAAGCATATTCAGGATACGGCCGCCCTTCGGGTAGCTAACCTGGTCGAATACGTCTTCTTTATCGGCATAATAGAAGCGTACGAGGTCCTTTTCCGCATTTTCCGGCTGTTGCAGATAGCTCTCAATACCGGCATAATTGACCGCATCGCCCGCATCTTTCCCGTATTTATATTCATTCCAAAGTGTCTCACTGAAATCGGCGAACGATTCATTTACGGTGATATTGCTCCAGCTTTCACAGGTCACGAGGTCTCCGAACCAGTGATGGAACAGCTCATGCGCGATTATGTCCTCCCATTGGTTGCCATCTGTCAGTTCGCGCGCATCCTGCTGCGCCGACTTCCCCGTGCAGGGTGCAGGTCGTATTTTCCATGGCTCCGCTCACATAATCGCGGCCGACGATCTGGTCATATTTCGGCCAGGCGTAGTCGATGCCGGTCATGCGGCTATAGAAGGCGATCATCTCCGGCGTGTGCCCGAAGATTCGCCGCGCCACCGGCGCATATTCTTTCTCTACATAATAAGCCACCTCTTTGCCTTTGTAGGAATCCTTGATGATGGAATATTCGCCGACGCCCATGAAGAACAGGTAAGGCGCATTTGGCAGGTCCAATTTCCAGTGATCCGTCCGGGTGCCGTCACCATTGTTCTTTTGCTCGACCAAAAGGCCATTTGAAAGCGTCACATATTTCGAGGGGACCGTCATCGTGATCTCCTCCGTACATTTCTGGTCCGGTTTGTCGATCGTCGGGAACCAGACCGAGTTGGACTCGGTTTCACCCTGGGTCCAGATCTGGGTTGGCTTGTCCTTCTCCTCACCCTTCGGATTGATAAAATAAAGTCCCTTCGCATCGGTGATGGCGGCGCTCCCCTGGTGGACCTTCAATTCATTGGGTTTTGAAGTGTATTCGATATATAAAGTATAATCTTCCGTACGGCGGTAAGAACGGTCAAGGTGGATCTTCAGGAACATTCCATCATAATCAAATTTCAGCGGACCGTCGTGTCCTGCTTTTACCATGTCTATCTTATGGATGTCCATGCCCTTTGCATCCAGCTCAAGCGAATCCGTTGGATAGAAATGAGGTTTCAAGGTCACCCATTCCTTTCCATACATATAACACTTGTCAAAATCGAATTTTACTTCCAGCCGGGTGTGGACCAGATCGTCATATTTGGTGGCGACGGCACGATAGACTTTCTTCCAGGAGTCATCCCCTTTCTGCTGGGTATCCTGTGCCCGAACAGTAGTAATGATAAACGAGGCGGACAAAAGGAAAAGAAGTCTGTTGTTCTTAATAATCATATTAATTATTTCAGGCGGCAAAGATAATTGTTGACCTGATTAAACCAACTACCGTCCGCCATTTTAATGGGATACCGGTTTGCCCTTCAAAGGATTTGTTTCCATGCGTAAGTATTGTAAATAATCGATAAATGTATCATCCGCTCAATCTGATTGCTATCGTTTTTCCATACCTTGCAGTAGAATAACTCGGATCCATGTCAAAACTCGGTTTGGTAATTGTGATGCTGTTGATGGCCGGCCGGATCAATGCGCAGAATTACCCGGCTCCCACGAGCGATCCCCCGACCTATTTCGTATTGATACAGGCTGACGATGAGCAAGCCTTTTATATTCGGCTGGACAGTCAGCTCCAGTCTTCATCATCGCAAGGTCACCTCATTCTCGCGCGGTTAATGGACAGCGCATATACGATCACCGTTGGATTTCCGGGCCAGGTATACCCCGAGCAGCGATATCTGATCAATATCGGTCATAAAGACCGGGCCTTTCACCTTCGCCGCCAGGACAATCGCTGGGGACTGATTGACGACCAGGGACAGGCGATGCCGGTTGTCGCAGACCCGGCCGCGGCTGAAATGCCGCTGCTGGCGGGCTCCAAAAAAGATGACGCGTTTTCTCAAATGATGGCGGCGATCGTCAGGGACACGGCTGTTATGTACAATACATATGCCGCGGCTTCGGATAGTGCACCCGCGCCTGTCGTCACAGACACGCCGGCAGTAAGTATGAAAGCGACCTTGGTCGACTCATCATTTCTTTCCGCTTCTACCGCTGTTCCTTCCGCTCCAACCGGCGTTGTCAAACTGAGTGAGCATAAATCGACACAGTCCCTGAGCCTGGTCTACACGGATCATCCGATTGACAAAAAGATTGATACGATCGATGTAGTCATCCCGATCGACACGCAAGCGGTTGTCATTCGATCTCCCGATTCTCCATTCGATTCCGCACAGTTGATCACGCACCCCAAATCTCCAGATCTTACCCGCCCGAATGCCACCCACCACTATCCGTACACCGATACCAGCCGTGTCTCGAATGCTGTCATCTACATCACTCACCTCGATTCCAATCATTATACCATAAGTACCGACGACTACATCACCGCAGTACGAATGCCCAAGCCGATTTCCGACACCGCTCGCTCGGGTGCGATCGCGTCCGTCCACTCCCTAAAATCTGATACGCTCCGTTCCGGACCCCCCTCTCCCGGCCCGCTTCCACCCAGGCCTTCTTCCCCGGGTAAACTCGCAAGGTCCGATACTTCTGCTGCCTCGCACAAGTCAAATCTGCCATTCATTAATTCCGATTGCCACGTCTTTGCCACCGACTACGATGTTGACAAACTGCGGATTCGGATGCTCAATGCCAATAAGGATGACGACCGAATCCAGGTCGCAAGTAAGATATTCAAAATCAAGTGTTTTAGCACCAATCAGGTCAGCGCGCTTTGTGCCGTTTTCGCAACGGATGCCGCCAAATTCAAATTCCTGGAGGCAGCATATCCCTTCGTGTCTGATGACCATTTTCCCGAATTGGTCAACCTGTTGTCGGATCCCGTGTATGCAGGGAAATTCCGGGCCCTGACCGGCCGACCTTAAATACGCGTAACTTCATTCCATGCCCCGATACTTTCTCGAATTGGCTTATAAAGGGAATGATTACAGCGGATTTCAGATCCAGGCAAATGCCAATTCGATCCAGCAGGAGGTCGAAAAGGCCCTTGGGATCTTCTTCCGGGAACGGCTGGTGTTAACCGGAAGTTCGCGGACAGACGGCGGCGTTCATGCATTACAAAACTATTTTCATTTTGATTACGAAGGAGTTATAGAAAAGCGCGTCATTTATAACCTCAACTCCATCCTACCGCCCGACATCGGTATTACGGGCGCCTATCCGGTCGCTCCCGATGCCCATTGCCGGTTCGATGCCCTCAGCCGGGAATACCGGTATTATGTTTACCGGACAAAGAACCCCTTTTTGGCCGACCGGGCCTATTTTTTCCCCTATACCCTCGACCGTGAAAAACTGAATGCCGCGGCTGCCCTGGTCCCCCAATTCAGGGAATTTGCATCCTTCGCCAAGCGGAATTCGCAGGCGAAAACGTTTGATTGCACGCATTACGGAAAGCA
>CAWJVU010000009.1:230000-555774 GCA_963846405.1 uncultured Chitinophagaceae bacterium
ACCCCGTGAACCTTCACTACAACTTTGCATTGATTTTGAATTACGGATGTGTAGAATAGTTGGGACTCTTTGAAGCGGTGGCGCTAGCTATCGTGGAGAGGTCGTTGAAATACCAACCTTCTTTGATTTAGAGTCTAACCCCTGACGGGGAACAGTGCATGGTGGGTAGTTTGACTGGGGTGGTCGCCTCCTAAAGAGTAACGGAGGCTTGCAAAGGTACCCTCAGTACGGTTGGTAATCGTACGCAGAGCGCATTAGTAGAAGGGTGCTTGACTGTGAGGCATACATGCCGAGCAGGAGCGAAAGCTGGCTAAAGTGATCCGGCGGTTCTGTATGGAAGGGCCGTCGCTCAAAGGATAAAAGGTACTCCGGGGATAACAGGCTGATCTCCCCCAAGAGCTCATATCGACGGGGAGGTTTGGCACCTCGATGTCGGTTCGTCACATCCTGGGGCTGGAGAAGGTCCCAAGGGTTCGGCTGTTCGCCGATTAAAGTGGCACGTGAACTGGGTTCAGAACGTCGCAAGACAGTTCGGTCCCTATCTGTGATGGGCGTTAGAAAATTGAGTGGACATGACCTTAGTACGAGAGGACCGGGTCGTACGTACCGCTGGTGTATCAGTTGTGCCGCCAGGTGCAGTGCTGAGTAGCTATGTACGGACAGGATAAACGCTGAAAGCATCTAAGCGTGAAACCTTCCACGAGATGAGTTTTCTTTTAAGGGTCGTCAGAGACTATGACGTTGATAGGCTATAGGTGTAAAACTGGTAACAGTAAAGCCGAGTAGTACTAATTGCCCGTAAGCTTTAATTTTTTTTTAAAGAGTTATAAGGTATTACAACTTCCCAATATGTCATGATATTGGCCCCACAATGTTTTGTGGGACTGTCAGATCGACTTATGGTGGTTTTGCCGAGGGTGTTCACCTCTTCCCATACCGAACAGAGAAGTTAAGCCCCTCATGGCCGATGGTACTGCACCACAATGCGGGAGAGTAGGTAGCTGCCATATTCATTCAGAGCCCTGTCTGCAAAGACAGGGCTTTTTTTTGCCCGGGATCGAATGGGTGTAATGGATAGGAATGTACCTTTAGTCTTCCAACAATCCCAGCATGAAAAAATTTGATCTAACGATTGCCCTTTTCCTGGTTTCCAGCGGTCTCTTTGCTCAAAAAGAAGGTTGGACTTCCCTCTTCGACGGCAAAACGCTAAACGGGTGGAAAGAACTGGCCGGCACGGCTCAATATACCGTCGAGAATGGAGCCATCGTCGGCACGGGCGTTGCCGGCTCCGGCAATAGCTTTTTGGTCACCGAAAAAGAATACAGCGACTTTGTCCTTGAAATGGATGTCAAGATCGATGATACCAGCAGCAATTCCGGTATCCAACTACGCAGCCACTTCGACCCCGGTGGGCATGAGGGAAAGGGTCTTGTATTCGGCGACCAATATGAGATCGATCCCTCCTCCCGGCGCTGGACGGGGGGTATCTACGACGAAGGCCGCCGAGGCTGGCTGTATCCCGTCTCGCTCAATCATTCCGTTCAAAGCGCTTTTAAAGTTCGGCAATGGAACCGTATCCGCGTCGAATGTATCGGATCCGTTATCCGGACCTGGGTAGATGGGCTGGCTACTGCATTTGTCGTAGATACGTTGGACAAACAGGGCTTTATCGGTTTGCAGGTTCATGCGATCAGCGGCCCCGAACAGGCGGGGAAAAAAGTATATTTTAAGAATATCCGCATTCGGACAACCGATTTCCAACCCGGATTTTTCCCTCCGGGCGTCTTTGTCGTTAGCGACATCCCCAATTCATTAACCGATTACGAAAGAAAGAGCGGCTGGCGGCTGCTCTTCGATGGTACCACGCCCAAGGGATGGATGGGAGCCTATCAGAAATCTTTTCCCGATCATGGGTGGCAGATCGATACCGGCGTGCTGACCGTGCTCGCAGGCAAAGGCGAAATGAGTACCAATGGCGGTGATATTGTTACCGCGGGTCTGTATAAGGCCTTCGACCTTTCCTTTGAATTTCGGCTGACGGCTGGCGCCAATAGCGGGGTGAAATATTTTGTTACGCTCAAAGAAGAGCACACCGGTAACGCCGGGATCGGGCTCGAATATCAGCTACTCGACGACTCGCTCCATCCCGATGCAAAATTGGGCCGGAATGGCGACCGGACCTTGTCTTCGCTGTACGATCTGATCCCGGCAAATAAGCAACGAAGGTTTCTGCGGCCGATCGGGGAATGGAATACGGGAAGGATCATAGTTTATCCTGACAATCATGTCGAACACTATCTAAATGGAGTGAAAGTACTGGAATACGAACGGGGATCCGCAGAATTCCGGTCGCTGGTCGCGATCAGCAAGTACAAGATCTATCCGAATTTCGGCGAAGCCGCCGAGGGGCACATCCTTCTACAGGATCACGGGAACGAAGTCAACTTCCGCAGTATAAAAATCCGTGAACTTTAACCTATCCGACTCCGGAGCCATCGGGCTGGCAATCAAACCACCGGCTCCCATCCTTTCTCATATTCGCGGCGCCACAAGGCCGTTGCCGCGGGATTGTCCAGTACGTGACCGTTTGTCGGATCGCAGTGCAGCGTTCCGGAGGTCCGTTGGGCGATATTGGCCAGATGGCATAGCAGCACACTCTTATAGGCTTCGTCTACCGGGGAATTTAACGTGGATTCACCCCGGACAGTCGCGACGAAGTTGTTGAAATGATAAAGGTCCAGATTTCCGCTGCCGGCCACGGGGTTTGTCGGATCGACCGCCACGTCGGTCTTTACCTCTTTGACCAACTTTTTCTTACTGTCGAAGATTTTATAGTCGCCAAGACCCAGGTTCACCAGGATTCCGCCATCCCCATAGATGATAAAACCGCGACTGGCGTCTTCGACGGGATAGTCATTGCAGCTGCGCCCTTCCCAGGTGATCGCTTTACCTTCTGCAAATTCGTAGCTGGCGATCTGCGTGTCCGGCGTCTGCCAGTCGTCTTTGAATGCATAACGTCCACCGGCGGAAACTACCTTCTGGGGGAAATTCACTCCGAGGAACCAGCGGCAGCAATCGATCTCGTGCGTTCCGTTGTTGCAGGCTTCGCCGGTCCCCCAATGCCAAAACCAATGCCAGTTGTAGTGAACAAGATTATCCTGGTAGTCGCGCCGCGGAGCGGGTCCCTGCCAGAGTTCGAAGTTGAGCGTTGGAGGAACCGGGATTTTTTTGCCATTGCCGATCGACTTTCGGTTGTTGGCATACCAGGCCTTTGCCATATACGGATTGCCGATGGCGCCTTCTTTAACCTGGCGGGCCGCCTCGATCAGGGTTGGCATCGACCGGCGCTGATTCCCCATTTGGATATGCCGGTTATATTTATGTAAAGCGGCAGCGAGAAGTTCCCCTTCATAGGGATTCTGGCCGCACGGTTTTTCAACGTAGACATGTTTGCCGTTGGATACTCCCAGGATGGCGGCGGGCGCGTGCCAGTGGTCGGGTGCGGCGATGATCAACGCGTCGAAATCCTTCTGTTGTACGAGCTTTCGGATATCGCTTACGATACCGGGCTTGCGCGGGGCATCCTTCAGCGCATTGAGACCATTCTGAATGGCTTTGTCTTCCACGTCGCAGATATACGCGACTTCCACGTTGGGCAGCTGGGAATAACATTTGGCCAGGTAGGCTCCGCGGCTGTTGACCCCCATGACGGCGACGATGACCTTGTTGCTGGGTGCGGCTTTGCCGAAGATCGGGAAATTGAGGATGGTGGGAGCGACGGCGGCGAGGGTCGAATTGCGGATGAATTCTCGGCGACGAATGATCTTGCGGGACATAGGCAAACAATTTGATCTGCTTAAAGGTAGCAGTTAAATGGTTTAGCAGATCGCCGGAAACAAAAAATCCTTTCCCGCGGAGCAAAAAAAATCCTTTCGATTCGAAAGGATTTTAACAACGATGTATCGATTGACTAAGACTAATAATCTCTGTTGTAACCACCACCGCCGCCGCCGCGGTTGTAGCCACCTTTCTTGTAACCGCCGCCGCCGCCACTGCCGCCGCCGCCGAAGCTTCTTTTTTTGAAGCCTCCGCCACCGCCGCCTTGTTGTTTTGGCTGCGATTCGTTGACGATGATCTTACGACCCATCACTTCACTGTCATACAGGTTGGTGATCGCCTGCTGAGCTTCGCCGTCGTCTTCCATTTCGACAAAACCGAAACCTTTGCTGCGGCCGGAGACTTTGTCCTTCACAATCTTGGCCGAAGCAACTGTGCCGTGTTGTTCAAAAAGGTTCCTAAGATCCTCATCGGTCATCTGCCAGGAGAGGTTGCCTACATAAATGTTCATTGTACAAAAAATTAAAAATGAAAAAAACTACTCTACCTACTGTTGGAGGATACGATGACTGAGGAATCTGACTGGAAAAGAAAGTTACGACAGCCTACGATAACCCTAAAAATAATAGAGCTATTGTAAAGATAACAATTTTTATTACGAAGTAAAATTACCGACGTATTTTGATTTTTTCCAATATTTACCAAGAAAAATGCTGGTAAAAGCAAAAAAGCCCGTATTTTATTTACGGGCTTTTAAGAGCGACGATAATTTGATAAATTTTAGCGAACGGCCTGAGAACCGGGTGATTACCGGTCCCCGGAATTACAACAGGGTTTACTCGGCGGTCACTTCGAATTCCACTTCGGTTTCGTTGTGGTTGCCGAAGTCGACTTTAGCTTTATAGGTGCCGAGTTCCTTTACTTCGTCCAGGATGTGGATCCGGCGGCGATCGATCTCATAGCCTTTCTGGTCACGGATGGCGCGGGCCAGCTGGACGGAGGTAACGCTGCCGAATATCTTACCGCTGGTGCCTGTCTTCGCTCCGATCTTTAACGGCGAGGACCTGAGCACTTCGATGACCTTGTTGACTTCCGCCAGGAGTTTTGCTTCCTTCTTCAGCTGCTGTTTCCTTCTCTCCTCCAACTGTTTTAGATTGGAGGGACTTGCTTCAACTGCCAGTTTGCGGGGAATGAGGTAGTTCCGGGCATATCCGTTCTTGACACTCACCTTTTCATGGGCGGATCCCAGGTTGTCTACGTCCTGGATTAAGATGACTTCCATTTTATTTGCTTTTGTTCACCGTTTTCCCAATCCGTCGGCCGTTGGCTTTTAGCCCCGCCGCGCGGACTGTCCCCCCTTTCCACAAGCGTTACTCCGGCCGGCAGAAAAGGGTTAGGGTGAGGTTACTTTAATAAGTCTGTTACGTACGGCAACAATGCCATCTGACGGGCTTTTTTCACCGCATCGGAAACTTTCCGCTGGTATTTCAGCGAGTTACCGGTGATGCGGCGTGGCAGTAGTTTACCTTGCTCGTTCAGGAATTTCTTCAGGAACTCGGCATCTTTATAGTCAATGTACTTGATCCCGTATTTCTTGAAGCGGCAGAATTTCTTGGCGCGTTTCTCCGGCTTGATAGCGGTGAGATATTTGATTTCGTTTGCTTTTGCCATGAGTTATACCTCTGCTTTTTCGGTTCCTGTTGGTACGCCACTTTTCTTTCTGGCATTGTACTCGACGGCGTATTTATCGAGTTCGCGTAGCCATAAAGCGTAACACCGATTCGTCGCGGACGGATCTGGATGTTGAGCTTCTCATTGAAGTCGGATGGCGCAGTGAATTCCAGGACCCAGTACAAGCCTGTGGTCTTTTTCTGGATCGGATACGCCAGTGATTTTAGTCCCCAGGGATTGTCGTGCACGATCGCGCCGCCATTTTCTTTGACGAGGGCAGCGTATTTTTTCTGGGCGGCTTTATAGTCCTCCTCAGAGAGCACAGGGGTAAAAATCACCATCAATTCATAATTGTTCATGATCCCTTGTAATTGTTTTGAAAATTAAATAATGGGCTGCAAAGGTAGGTAATTTTCGGGGAAATCGGGCTTTTTCGGCAAAAATCCGCCCGCCCGCCAGTGTGTCAGGTCGAAGACAATGGCATTTTCTTTGATACCGGCTGAGCACTACTAAAATCATTGCCATGCAAAAAGGAAACATCGCGTACAGACGGAAAACATCTTTCCCATCATCAAGAAATTTCTTTACAGCGATCATGATATTTTTATCCGGGAACTGGTCAGCAATGCGGTAGATGCCTCGCAGAAACTGAAAACCTTGTCTTCACTGGGGGAGGTCAAAGGAGAAATCGGGGACTTATCCATTGAGATTCAATTAGATAAGGAAACGAAGACCATTACCATTTCGGATCAGGGGGTCGGCATGACGGGGGAGGAGGTGGATAAATACCTCAACCAGGTCGCATTTAGCAGTGCAGAAGAGTTCCTTAACAAGTACAAGGGGCAGAATGAGGCCAATATTATTGGACATTTCGGGCTGGGTTTCTATTCCGCCTTCATGGTCAGCGAGAAGGTGGAAGTGTTCACGAAAAGCTTCCGGGAGGGCACGACGGCGGTTCGCTGGGAATGCGACGGGAGCCCTGAATTCACACTTGAAGAGCTCGGAGCGGAAGAATTCCGGAAAAGTTCGGAGCTGGCGCAACGAGGGACCGATGTGGTGCTGCATATCAATGAGGAAAGCCTGGAGTTCCTGGATGCCGGAGCGGATCGGGGCTATTCTGAAGAAGTTTTGTCGCTTTTTGCCGATTCCGATCCGGTTTGAGGGGCAGCAGATCAACAATCCGACCCCGGCCTGGACGAAGCGGCCGAGCGAACTGACATCACAGGATTACCAGGATTTCTATAAGGAGCTATATCCTTACAGCGAGGCGCCGCTCTTCTGGATCCATTTGAATGTGGATTATCCTTTCCACCTCACGGGTATCCTCTATTTTCCAAAGATCAAGCAGAGCTATGAGATCCAGAAAGATAAGATCCAGCTATACAGCAACCAGGTCTTTGTGACAGATGAAGTGAAGGATATCGTTCCGGAATTCCTCATGTTGCTTCACGGGGTGATCGACAGTCCGGATATCCCATTGAATGTAAGCCGGAGCTATCTGCAGGGCGATCCGAATGTAAAAAAGATCAATAATCATATCACAAAGAAGGTTGCCGATAAACTGGAAGAAATCTTTAATAAAGAGCGGAAAGAATTCGAGGAGAAATGGGAAAGCCTCGGGCTTTTTGTGAAATACGGGATGATGACGGACGATAAGTTCCTGGAGAAAGCGGTAAAGTTCCATATCATGGAGGATGTAAACGAAGGTAAGTTCTATACCTTGGAGGAATACCGGGCGGCTACGGAAGCCCAGCAAAAGAACAAGGATGGAAAACTCGTCATCTTGTATACCAGCAATCCGGTGCAGCAGGACAGTTATATCCGTCAGGCACAGTCGAAAGGGTATGTGGTAGTGAAGCTGGAGACAATCGTGGATGCGGCCTTTATCAACCAAATGGAGATGAAGTGGCCGGATGTACATTTTACGCGGGTGGATTCGGATATCGTCGACAACCTGATCGATAAGGCCGAGACAGCAGGGTCGGTGCTTGAGCGCGGAGGAGGAGAATTTGCTGAAAGAGCTGTTTGGCCGTCCGATCCCGGAACTGCACGTGACCGTAGACGTGAAGGGAATGAGCCCGGATGCGCCGCCGGTGATTGCCACGCGGCCCGAGTTCATGCGTCGGATGAAAGATATGGCGGCGGTAGGTGGAGGAATGGGCGGTTTCTATGCGAATATGCCGGACGAAGTAAATCTTACGGTGAACGGCAATCATCCGATCTTTCAGCGGATCCTTAAGGAAGGAGACAGGCCAAGACAGGAGAAACTGGTGCATAATTTGTCCGATCTGGCGCTGTTATCGCAGGGCTTGCTAAAGGGGAATAACCTCACGGATTTTATTCAGCGCAGCGTAGAGCTGATGGGTGGGGATCCGAAAGGGAAGATCATACTGGAAGCGTAATAGGTCGGAGGGCCTGCCTTTGCCGAAGCTTCGGCGGGCGAGGGTGCTGAGCGTGGAATCACTGTCGGCCTGCGTTTGCGGATTAGGAAGGAGTGAAGTCGATGACTTTGAGTTGGAGGGATTTCTGGTTGTTCCATTCATTTTCCTCAATGGTATAGACAACGTCGACGGGACCGCCGCCTTGGAGGAGAGGAAATTTGGCAGCCAGGTTGAACCCGATCCCGTCCATGTAAGTGAATCCCTGGCGGAGGCCAAAGCGGATATGCTGCTCCTTGACGATGCGGGATCCGTTGTCGGTGAGGTTGCGGCTGATGAATACGGGCTGTGCATTGCCGGGGCCATATGGCTGCATCTGTTCCAAAATATTATAGAAAGCGGGTCGGATGGCGTCGAAAGTTAGCTCCGCGTCGACGTTCAGTTCCGGGAAGAGAGAGCGGGGCTCGATAGTGGAGGCGACTGTTGCTTCGAATTTCTGTGTGAAGGCTTCAACCTGCTCGGGTAGCAACGTAATGCCGGCGGCGGCGAAGTGCCCCCCGTAGCCTAGTAAATGTTCACGGCAGGCGTGGATCGCCTCATATACATTGAATCCGTTTACGCTCCTGGCGCTGCCGGAAATGACTTCGCCGCTGCGGGTCAGAATGACCGTGGGCCGGTAGTATCGCTCGATGATCCGGGAAGCGACGATGCCGACCACGCCTTTGTGCCAATGCGGCTGGTAGAGGACGGTAGATCTGCGGTCCGGGTTGACCATTTCCTTTTCGAGGATGGCGAGGGCTTCTTCGGTCATGATGCTGTCCGCTTCCTTGCGGTCCGTGTTATCGGCATGCAACTGACTGGCATAGGACAGCGCAAGTTCGGAATCGGATTCTATAAAAAGGTAGACGACCTTGCGGGCGTCGTCCATTCTCCCTGCGGCGTTGACACGCGGGGCGATCATGAATACGAGGTTGATCATCTTGAGCGCTCGCATCAGCCCGCTCAATTGGATGAGGGCGCGGATGCCATTGTTGGGGTTTTCATTCACTTTTTTCAGGCCGTACCAGGCGAGGATCCGGTTCTCGCCGTCCACGGGGACGATATCGGCCGCAATAGCGGTTGC
Source organism: uncultured Chitinophagaceae bacterium (assembly GCA_963846405.1). GTDB lineage: Bacteria > Bacteroidota > Bacteroidia > Chitinophagales > Chitinophagaceae > Puia. Next base: position 239,010 of record CAWJVU010000009.1, read on the forward strand.
GACCAGGTCAAGATACTGGAAGGCTTCTTCCGGCGGGAGACCAAGCCGAGCCGAGAGCGCGGTGATCAGCTTGTAGCCGACGCCGCAACCGCAAAGTTCTTTGTATGGATAGGGGCAGCCGGGTTGCTTAGGGTTCAGGATGGCGACGGCGGGAGGGAGTTGGTCGTCAGGCAGGTGGTGGTCACAGACAATGAAGTCGATTCCCAGTGTGGCGGCATAGGCGATGAGGTCGACCGACTTGATGCCGCAGTCCAGGGAAATGACGAGGCTGTAGTGATTGTCATCGGCAAAGTCGACCCCCAGCCTCGAGATGCCGTATCCTTCCCGATACCGGTTCGGAATATAGAAGTCGAGTTGTCCGGTAGAGCAGAATTTTCGGAGGAACTGGTAGAGGCAGGCGACTGCAGTGGTGCCGTCTACGTCGTAGTCACCATAGATCAGGATCTTCTCTCCCGTCTCCACCGCGCGAAGAATCCGATCAACGGCCGCGTGCATGTCTTTCATCAGCCAGGGGTCATGAAGTGCGCTCAACTGGGGCCGGAAGAAGTCTTTGGCCTGGTCGAACGTCCGGATGCCCCGCTGCACGAGCAGGCGGCAGAGTACCTCATTGATCCGGAGGTCAGATTGCAGGGACCGGGCGGCAGCGGGATCCGCGGGTAATATCGTCCAGCGCTTCTCCATTAATATTTCCTGTCGGTTGTGTACCGGACGAGCTCTTCGAGGCCCTTACGGGCATCACTATCCTCAAACTGGTAGAGGATGGCGAGGGCTTCATCCCGATAAATGTTCATTTGCCGGATGGCGTAGTCGATGCCACCGGTATCCGTCACTTTCCGGATCACCCGCTGTACCTTCCCGCGATCCTTGTTATGGTTCTTGATCAGGTAGATCATTTCACGGCGTGTGGCGCGGTCAAGGTTGTTGAGCGTGTATATCAGCGGGAGGGTCAGCTTCTTTTCCTTTATATCGTTTCCGGTAGGCTTGCCGACGGCTTCGTTTCCGTAGTCGAACAGGTCGTCTTTGATCTGGAAAGCAATCCCGACCTTTTCCCCGAATTGTCTCAGCTGTTCCGCTTTTACCTCATCCTGGCTGGTGGCGTAAGCGCCCGCTGCGCAGGAGGAGGCCAGGAAGGAGGCCGTTTTGTTGCGGATGATCTCGAAATAGACCGCTTCGCTGAGGTTGAGGGATCTGGATTTTTCCAGTTGGAGCAGCTCGCCTTCGACCATGTTCTGGATAGAGCTGTTGAGGATCTGGAGGATCCTGAAATCGCTGTGATCCAGGGATAGCGAGAGGCCTTTGGAAAGCAGATAGTCGCCGACAAGGACGGAGATTTTGGTTTTCCACAGCGCATATGTGGAAAAAAAGCCCCGTCGTTCCAGGGATTCGTCTACGACGTCATCATGAACGAGCGTTGCGGTGTGCAATAATTCCACCAGGGATGCTGCCCGGTAGGCAGCTTCATTTACCGGACCGCACAGTTTGGCAGAAAGCAGCACGAACATGGGGCGCAGCTGTTTGCCTTTCCGTTTGACAATGAACTGCATGATCCTGTCCAGCAGGGGGGTCTGGCTTTTTACCGCCTCTTTGAACCGCTTTTCAAAGCTGGCCAGCTCTTCGCGCAGTATGGATTGTGCAATTTTCATGCTATAATCGGTTGTTCAAGCGGGTGATGAAACCACGGCGGGACGGTAATTGCGAAAAATGTTGGAAGGACAATATTAGCACTTTCAAAATATTTCACGGCTTCAAAAAATTTTCCGGGTTGTAGGCAACTAAAATTAAATTTACCCTGTCTAACGGTGGTTGCCATACAACTTTTATTTTATACGTATTGTTAAAAAAATTTGGTTATTGCTCCCCAATCTCTATTTTTGCAGCATATTCTTCTCAGGTTTAATTCATTCATTCACGTAAATATCAGTTATGGCCAGTAAGAAATTGACTCTTTTGCTTGGGTTAATCTGCCTGTTCCTGTCATATGCTGATGCCCAAACGGTGGGCAGCAGTTATGATATCCGGGACTCCTCCCTTATCCCTACCAGGCGGCTTGCTCAGCACAATGAATTCCTGAACAATGCATATCCTTTTCCGGCCAAGCCAAGGAATGAATGGGAAATCGGCGTCAATGGCGGTTATACATACGGATGGACTTCTGTTACGAACTGGGGGCCTACCGGCGGTTTTGGTTTTCATGCCCGGAAGGCGCTGGGTTATGTGTTCTCGTTGCGTGCGGAATACGACTGGATCCGGCTTCGGGGATTGAACTACCAATATGCACAGTCATACGGAAGGAATGGCCAACTTACATCGGTCTACGCGCAGCAGGCGAGCGGACAGTGGGATTCGATTTTCTACAACTATCGTTCCACCGTGCATGAATTATCGCTTCAAGGAGTATTCACCTTTAACAATATCAACTTCCACAGAGCCAAGACCGGGTTCAACTGGTATATTTTCGGTGGTATCGCCGCCATGACGTACAGTACGTTATACAAGGCTTCTCCCACTTACATTACCGGATTTGAGTCGGTGATCGATCAATTTCCGACGGAGAGTTATAGCAACAAGAAGCAGATCCGCAGCGCGTTGAAAAGTGTGATGACGGGGAACTGGAATACGATTGCCGAACGGCCCAGTACCAGCAAGTCCTTGGGTGGAGCGCCGCTCGACATCGTTGGGGTCACGGGGATTGGCGCGCAATTTAAACTGAATGACCGGTGGAATATCCAGGTGGAGGATAAGGTAACGTTAACAACGACCAGACTGCTTGCGGGTCAACAGTGGCAGAACAATTATACGTTTGGGGCATCGAACAGCATTGCGCAGGTTGGATCTGCCGGCCGTTACAATTATGCTTCGGTCGGGATCAACTACAATATTTTTGCCAAGCATGCGGTTGAGCCGCTGTGGTGGCTGAACCCGCTGGATTACGCTTACAACGAGATCAATGCCCCCCGGCATATGAAGATGCCGAAGCCGGTGTTGGATGATGCCGATGGAGACGGGGTCACCGACCAATTCGATCTGGAACCGAACACCCCGAAAGGCTGCCCGGTGGATACGCACGGCGTGAGCCTGGATACGGACGGTGATGGTGTTCCGGATTGCCGGGATAAGGAAAAGATTACACCGACGATCTGCCAGCCGGTGGATGCAGATGGGGTAGGGAAGTGTCCGGATCCGCAATGCTGTAAGGACCTGAGGGATTCCCTGGCCAATTATGGTGGGTCTAAGAAGTGCAACATCGGCAATCTGCCCAGCATCACGTTCAAGGGCCACGGAGTTACGTTGAGCAAGGACAATATGGCGTTGCTGGCTACCGCTGCCGTCCAGATCCGCGCCAACGTGAGCTGTAAGGTCGCCGTTATCGGTTATGGTGAATCCAGCAAGGCCGCGCAACAGCTGAGCTGGGACCGGGTCAACGCGGTAATCAATTATCTGGTTGAGAAAGAAGGAATTAGCTCGGATCGCTTTATCTTCCGCTATGGTCAATCCGGCGGCGATGAGGCTACGGTCGATCTGCGGGATGCTACGGGTGAGGAAGGGCCGAATACGGTTCCGGCACCGCATCCGAACCTGCGGAGAAGATAAGATAGATTGCTCTGAATGAATGAGATAGCGCGGGCCGAAAGGCCCGCGCTATCTTTTGTGGAGGAGGTGGTGTTTTTTGTGGGGATTTTAACGAGTGGTTTTTGGGTTGGCTTGGAATAACCTGCATTTTTGCGGATCAGATAACTGGTTTGCTTAAAATACTTTAACTTTGCCTGCTTTTATGCGTCTGTTTACCATTGCATTTTTAGGAATTTTGCTGTTTACGTCCTGTTCGCGCTTTTCAAAGGTGATGAAAAGCAATGATTATGACTATAAGCTGAGGGCGGCGGATAAATATTATGAGGAAAAGGACTATAATCATGCGCAGCAGCTGTTCGAAGAATTGTTTCGCGTCTTCAAGGGCAGCGAGCATTTCGAGGACATCTATTACAAATTCGCGTATTGCGCGTATTATCTAAAGGATTACCCCAACGCGGAGAACCTCTTCAAGGGGTTTGTTGAAGTATTCCCGAACAGCAACAAGGCAGAGGAGATGGACTACATGCGGGCATATACCTTCTACATGCAGTCGCCGAAGGTTGAGCTGGATCAAACGAATACGACCAAAACGATCGGTTTCATGCAGGCGTTTATCAACACCCATCCGGGCTCCGACAAAAATAAAGAGGCGCAGGACATTATCGACAAGTGCCGGGCGAAGCTGGAAATAAAGGATTTCTTAAGTGCACAGCTGTATTTCGACCTTGGTTACTTCAAGGCGTGTGGGGTGGCCTGCAATAGTTTGATGACCAGCTATCCGGACTCGGATAAAGGCGATCAATACAAGTTATTGATAATCAAGTCTGATTTTCGATACGCGGAGTTGAGCATCTACGAAAAGCAGGAGGACCGGTTCGAAGCAGTGGTGACACAATGTAATGAGTTCATGGATCGTTTTCCTGACAGTAAATTAAAGTCCAGTGTGCAGGAGTACCTCACTTCTGCGCAGAACAATTTAAAAAATCTAAAAAATGAGCAGACTAAGAAGGCAAGTTAATGCGAATACCGCGAATGTGGTGGAGACGAAAAATTTGACCGATATAAAGGCCAAGACGGGCAATCTGTATGAGTCTATCGCGATTATCGCCAAGAGGGCGAATCAGATCAATATCTCCCTAAAGGAGGAACTGCACAACAAGCTGGAGGAGTTTGCCAGCCATACCGATAGCCTGGAGGAGATCCATGAGAATAAGGAGCAGATCGAGATTTCGAAGGCTTATGAGCGGATGCCGAATCCGGCGCTTGCTGGCCACCCAGGAATTCATGGACGACAAGATTTATTACCGGCAGGAACGAAGACGATCTGTTCAAATGAGAACGGGTAAACAGAACAATACTTCATTGTACGGCAGGGCGGCTGATGGGCACCCTGCCGTTCGGGTTTTAAAAGGGGTATAACATTGACCATATGTCATTATTCCAGGGAAAAAAGGTCCTTTTAGGAGTTACCGGCAGCATCGCAGCCTATAAGTCACTTTTGCTGATCAGGCTTCTGTTCGGGAAGGCGCTGCGGTGCGGGTCATCCAGACGCCTGCTATCGAAGGATTTCGTTACTGCGTTATCGCTGTCGACTTTGTCGAAAAACCCGGTTTTGTCGGATCTCGCGGATGGCGGGACCTGGGCCAATCATGTGGAACTGGGGCGGTGGGCGGACGTGCTTTATCCTTGCGCCGCTGAGCTGTAATACCCTGGCAAAAATGGCGCATGGAATTTGTGATAATTTACTCCTGGCCACCTATCTGTCGGCAGTATGTCCGGTGGTGGCGGCTCCCGCGATGGATGAAGACATGTGGAAGCATCCGGCTACGCAGGCAAACCTGGACCGGGTTCGGTCATTTGGCAACCATATCATACCGGTGGGCAACGGCGAACTGGCGAGCGGGTTGTTCGGGGAAGGGCGGATGGCGGAGCCGGAAGAGATCATGGTGTACATCGCGGGGCTATTGGAGGAGGGGAAGCGGGACCTGGCGGGAATACCGGACTTGACGGGGAAGCGGGCGCTGGTGACGGCGGGGCCTACGTATGAGGCGATCGATCCGGTCCGGTTTATCGGGAACCATTCTTCGGGTAAAATGGGTGTCGCGCTTGCGGAGGAACTGGCGGCCCGGGGGGCGCAGGTCGATCTGGTCCTTGGTCCTTCCCCGATCGAGGTTGTCCACCCCGGCGTGAGGGTGCACCGGGTTGTCTCGGCCGAGGAAATGTATACCATCAGTGTGGACCGGTGGACGGGTGCGGATATTGGCGATCCTTTCGGCCGCGGTGGCGGATTACCGCCCGCGTAAACGCGTCAAAGGAGAAGATCAAGAAAACCGGCGAGAAACTGACCCTTGAGCTGACGAGGACAGCCGATATCCTGAAAGCGCTTGGACGAAGCAAGAGGAAGGGTCAGGTCCTGGCCGGGTTTGCACTGGAAAGCACCGATGAGCGGGCGTATGCGCTTGAATAAGCTGACAGGCGAAAAATGCCGATCTGATCGTAATGAATTCGTTGAATGACGCGGGGGCTACTTTCGGGCTCTGACACCAATAAGATCACGATTTTCGGGCGGAACGGGCTGGAACTGGGCTATGAGCGGAAACCAAAACAACAAGTAGCAAAAGATATCGTTGATCAGGTAGTAAAATTGTTGTATGCGTAAAGAAATTGTATTATCCGCTATTTTCCTGGCCGGGTCTGGTAACCCGGATATGGGCGCAGGATATCAATGCAAATGTGACGGTAATTGCCACGCGGGTCCCTTCGACGGTGGACCACAAGATATTTACGACCCTGCAAAATGCACTCCATGATTTTATCAACGGGCGCCAGTGGTCCAATGAGACGTTCCAGGCCAGTGAAAAGATCCGATGTAATTTCCTGATCAATATCGCTTCGGCCGGGGATAACAATTCCTACTCGGCGACGCTGACGGTGCAGGCGGGGCGGCCGATCTTTAATTCGGGGTACACGAGCCCGATCATCAATTTCCAGGATCAGTCGTTCGCATTTCGGTATGCGGAGTATCAGCCGCTGGATTTCAGCGATAACCGGGTGCAGGGAACAGAGCCGTTAGCAGCGAATCTTACGGCGCAGATCGCTTATTATATTTATATGATCCTGGGGTTGGAGTTTGATTCCTATTCATACAGGGGGGGCGATCCGTATTTTCAAAAAGCGCTCAATATCGTAAACAATGCGCCGGACAGCAGGGAAATTACCGGTTGGAAACCTTTTGATGGGATCTGTAACCGGTATTGGCTTGATTGAGAATATGACGAACAGTAAGTATACGCTTGTCCATGACGCCTATTACGCGTATTACCGGACGGGGATGGATCAGCTGTATGACAAACCGGCGGAAGGACGGGCCGGTGTCCTGAATGCGTTGAACATGCTGAATAACGTTAACCAGGAGAATCCCCGACCTGATGATCATGCAGTTCTTTTTCCAGGGAGGAAAAGGGAATGAAGTCTCGAAGGTTTTTATTCAGTCGGATGCGGATCAGAAGGCGCGCGCCCTTGATCTGCTGACGCATTTGGATATCTCGAATGTGAATAATTATAAAGCGGATCTGCAATGAGCGGACGAACGATGTTGTTGATCCTGCTTCTGTCGTGGGCTGCGGGGATTGGCTGTTCGGATAAGAGCCACGTGCCCGGAGGCATTCTTTCAAAAGACAAGATGGAACAGGTCATGTGGGATATGGCTCAGGCTGATCAGTATGCGGCGTTGTACCTGGCGAAGGATTCGGCCCATATTGACCGGAAGGCGGAAACAATGCGGTTGTATGCGGAAGTGTTTCGGCTTCACAAAGTGACGGCCGAGGAATTTCGGAAGAGTTACCGGTATTACCTGGATCACCCGGAGCTGAATCAGTTGTTGTTCGATAGCGTGATTGCGCGGGGTGTTCGGGCGCGGACGGAGCTATACGACAGACCGGGTTTTCAATATCATACGCCGGTGCCTCCGGCGAATGTTGCGAGACCGGGGATTGTTCCGGGTCCTGCGAGACCGGGGATGGTTCCTGCTGTGGTGAGACCAGGTGGTGGCGCGCCCGCAGAGATGATGCAACGGATGCGGGAGGCGGCGGCGAGAAAGCACGATTCGATCATGCGGGCGACGCGTGTGAAGCGGGATACGGCGGACAGAAAGAAAGGACGACCTTAACGGACATTTTAACTTTCTTCCATATGCAAAAAGTTGTTGCGGGACCGGATGAGGCGATCCGGGATATTCCCGATTCGGCCGTCATCATGCTTGGCGGATTTGGGCTATGTGGTATCCCGGAGAATTGTATCGCCGCGCTAACGAGGAAAGGTATCCGCCATTTGACTTGTATCTCCAACAATGCCGGCGTGGATGACTTTGGTCTTGGGCTTCTCCTCAAAACCAGGCAAATTAAAAAAATGATCAGCTCATACGTGGGTGAGAATGAAGAGTTCGAGCGGCAGCTTTTGCATGGCGAGCTGGAGGTGGACCTTGTTCCGCAGGGTACGCTGGCTACGCGAATTCAGATGGCGGCAATGGGTATCCCGGCCTTCTACACGCCCGCGGGTTATGGGACGGAGGTGGCGGTGGGGAAGGAGGTGCGGGAGTTTGGGGGGAAGCCGTATCTGATGGAATATGCGTTACACGCGGAATTTGCGATCGTGAAAGCCTGGAAGGGGGATACCCAGGGGAACCTGGTGTTTCGAAAAACTACCCGTAATTTCTCGATGGCGATGGCGAAGGCGGGAAATATTACGATCGCGGAGGTGGAGCAGTTGGTACAGCCGGGGGAATTGGACCCTGACCAGGTGCATGTGGCGGGTATCTATGTTCATCGCATTTTTGAAGGTAAAAATTATGAGAAGCGGATCGAAAGGCGAACGATAAGGTTAAAAGAAAACCATTGACTTATGGCACTGGATAAATTCGGGATTGCACGGCGGATTTCCCGGGAATTGCGGGACGGGATGTATATCAATCTGGGGATCGGTATCCCGACGCTGGTGGCCAATTATATTCCGGTGGGGATCACAGTGATGTTGCAGTCGGAGAATGGGCTGCTGGGGATCGGTCCGTATCCGACGGACGAGGAAGTGGATGCCGATCTGATCAATGCGGGGAAGGAAACGGTGACGGTGTTGCCGGGAGGAGCTTTCTTTGACAGTGCAGAAAGTTTCGGGATGATCCGGGCGGGAAGGGTGGATCTCACCGTATTGGGCGCGATGGAGGTTTCTGATTCCGGGGATATTGCGAACTGGAAGATCCCGGGGAAGATGGTGAAGGGGATGGGCGGAGCCATGGATCTGGTGGCAAGCGCGCGGAATATCATCGTTGCGATGCAGCATACGAACCCCAAGGGGGAGCCGAAACTGCTTGCTGCTTGCACCTTGCCCCTGACCGGCGTAAAATGTGTAAAGAAGGTTGTGACGGATTTGGCGGTATTGGATGTCACGCCGGAGGGGTTTCGGCTGTTGGAGCGGGCGCCGGGCGTTTCGGTGGAGGAGATCCGGGCGAAGACGGCGGGGCGGTTGGTCATAAGGGGGGAAATCCCGGAGATGGAGATTTAATCGATCAGGTTGTTCTTTACGGCGAAGAAGACCAGTCCGGCGGTGTTCTTGGCGCCAAAACGTTCCATGAGCCGGTCTTTGATCGCTTCCACGGTGCGGGGGCTGACGTCGATTTTCTGCGCGATCTCCTGGGCGGTAAATTCCATGCAGATATATCGCACGACTTCCCTTTCGCGTTCGTTGAGGGTAACTCGGTATTCAGGCTGGGGATCATTTTGGTGCGGACGTGTGATTTCTTCAGCAGGATGCGGTTGACAAAGTTGTTGAGATAATATCCTTTGGTGGCTACTTCGATGATGGCACTTTTGATTTCGGACGGGATCGGCGCTTTTCAGTAGATAGCCATTGGCGCCGATCTCCATCATATGGCTGACGAAGCGTTCGTCTTCATACATCGTCAGGGCGATGATATGGATCGGAAGGGATATAGTTTGGCGATGATTTTGGTGGTCTCGATCCCGTCTTTCTGGGGCATCCGGAGGTCCATCAGGACGACATCGGGTTCGGATGCGGCGAGGCCGTCGAGCAGTTCCTGGCCGTTCTCTGCTTCCTGTACAAACTTGATAGCGCTATAGGGACGCAAGGGAAAGGATCACTCCTTTCCGGAATATCTTGTGGTCATCGGCAATGGCAACTTTAATAAATCCCATAGCTATCTATTTGGTCGGTGCGTCCTTTGCGGATTGCCCGCACATCATACGTAACGCTTGCGCTTTCAATATATTATTAAGCCTTTGGCCAGGGGTTGAAATTGCTGGATAAAGATACACACAATTCATCCTGATCTCCAAGATTTTTAGAGGTCGGAGTTCGGGTTTACATTTCTTCTTTTATCAGTTCGATTGTGACCTTGTAATAGGTCTGCGACATGTCCTTCTCGAAGAATATTTGACCGTGCAGGACTTTGAGCCGGCTTTGGATATTTTTCAGACCGAGGCCTACATTACTCTTGTTCAGTTTATCAAAATCGTTCTGTGTGATCCCGCTTCCGTCGTGGTGGAGGCGGATAAAGAATTTGCTGTCCGCTGGTGTTCTGGGTCAGGTGGATAAAGCTGGCGTTGCTGTGTTTGAGAATATTGTTGACCAATTCCTGGATGACCCGGAAAATGATGAGTTCGTTTTCGGCCTGAAGACGTTCGCGGTAATCGTGGAATCGGGAGCTGGCGTTCATACTGCCCGATCCGCTGATCTTCTGGAACAGGTCGTTTACGGCGGACTCGAGACCGAAGTTCTTCAGGGTCGGCGGCATCAGGGTATGCGAGATGTTGCGGATCAGCTGGATGGTATCGTCGATGATCTGTTTGGCGTTGTAGATGCTTTGCAGCTGGGTGGTCTTGTCGAGGTTGACGAGATTCTCGTTGAGGTATAGGCGGGCCGTGGCGAGCAGGGGGCCGGCATCGTCGTGCAGGTCGGCGGCAATGCGCTGGCGTTCTTCTTCCTGGAGCCGGATGCTGGCGTTGAGCAGGAGTCTTTTGCTGGTCCTGTTCCATGCGCTGCAGCTTTGCTGGTAGCGGATAACTTTCCGCTGGTGGAAGATGATGAAGACGATCAGTCCGATGGTAAGGGCCAGCATCCCGATCGTGCCAAAGAACAGCACAATCGAAATATTGCCGGGGCTAGTGACTTCTAAAAGTATCATTTAACGGGTCATCGTCTCCATGGACGAACGGTTGTTTTAGGGTTTGGGTTTCTCATTGGATCAAGGTTCTACCCGGATTGGTTTTATGTCAGCGATCTGTCTTCATAACTATCTTCATAATTATTTTCGATCGGATTTTCGCTTTTGATACTTGCCTTCATAGTAAATGCAATACAAAATAGAATATTTTTTATGATGTCAAAAAGATTGTTAATGTACCAATAATTTGCACGTTGTTGTTTGGTGAAGTAAGGGTCATAAAGGAATAGAAAAAGGGTGGAGGAGAAGTAAATAAAACAAGCGCTGACCACCCAGAATTTCTTCGTGTTGTACACAAAAAGTATGGCTGGATCCTTGATCTGGCTATAGAGGAACAGCAGGCTATAAATGATAATCAGGATGGATTCGACGGAAGCAGCTCTGGAATCGAAACTGGTAATCCTGCCTTGCAAAAAATTGATGATCGCAATTGGAAAGAAGATCAGCGAGCCGATGACGGGTACATATCTGAGCCGGCGATCCTGGATCGATTGGTAAAGAAATATGGCCAGAAGGGAATATTCGATGACGGTGAAAGTTGCCAAAGAATAAAAAACATTGATGCCAAAATCCCTCTTCAACAGAGGGGTCAGTATCTCCGTCCCCAATGAGATCAGGCAATAAATAAAAATTACCTGTAGGCCTTCATGCTTATTCCGACGCCGGAACAAAACATAGAGGACTACAGGTAGCAACTCAAAAATATAGAACAAGAATAAGAACAATGCCTTTTTTCTCCAAATATAATAGGCATCGCGCTATAATCCAAGCAAATTCAATTATTTAGAACCGCCGGTCAACCAGGTAATCAGGTCGTCAATCAACGAACCCCCAGCCTGCCCTCTGTCCGCTACGATGGCGGGGACGGTGACGATGGCGCCGTTCCTTTCTACCACGACACTTTGCAGGATGGCTTTGTTCGCTGCGTCAACTCCGACATAAACCAGGGTTTTTTGTCCTTCCTCGTTGATGGCGTCAATAAAACGGATACCTACACAGCCGGGCTGAGCCAGGATCTGATCGATAACATTCCGCCCGATAAGAACCGCCTTAAAGGATTCGGGATATGTTGCTTGATATGATTGGATAAGTTCTTTCGCTAATTGATGGTCAATTGCCTCGCCCACAGACGCGACCTCCAGTTGGGTAAGTTGCTCTTTTTGTTGCATAAAGGAATTTTTAGAGGTTGAAAAGTGTTAGTTTGTAAGGTGAAGTAACCCCTAAAAAAAAAACTGGCCAAGGGCCAAAAATGATGGTAAAATGCGTTAAATTGCCTGTAATTCAAGCCTGTATTGTATTTCAACGATTTTTGCGAGTAGGTTTACGAGTGAAAATCGAGTAATTTCACGCACATAAAATAGTATTTTTACTATGGGTAGTATCGTAGTTTTAGCCGGGAAATTACCAAAAAAGGAACTCCACAATCGTGCCAAGCTTTGTGGATAAGTCTGGGGAATTCCGGTGGATAATGGGAGGTTCGGGTGAATAACTCGTTTGCGGTTGACAGGGAGGGGGAGTAGACGTGAAATTTAATCCCTGAATTTTCGTTGTAGGTTTCGCCTCAGTGTTTTCTCTAATAAATTGTGGAAAGTGGGGAGAAGGGAAGTTGACTGATATTGGATTTTAATATTCGGTTTTCTGGATATTGAAATCTTTTACTGGACGGTAAACGGGGACATGGATGGTTTGAGTGAGATCCATATCAATCAACTTCCGGCATAAAGTTAAGAAGGCGGCGGATGCCGGACAAGCGCAGAATTGCCCGATTATCCGATTGCGGAAATTACGGTGTATTTGGTAAATGTTCGTGCGAAGTCAATAGCTGACATTTTATATAACCAAAATTCAAAGACTGATCCCTACTAATTTTACAAACCTGAGCCGATGACTGCTGAACTCGTAATCAAGGTATCGATTGCTGACGATCATAAGATCTTCCGTGACGGTATAAAAATGGCGTTGAAGAATAAGGAATACCTGCGAATTCTTTGGGAGGCTGAAGACGGTAAGGACCTGGTACACAAAATGCAGATCAAGCGTCCGGACGTACTACTGATGGATATCCGGATGCCGGAGGTGGATGGGATCAATGCGATCGGGTTGCTCAGGAAGGAGTATGAGGATGTGAAAATTATCGTGCTTACGATGTACGACGATCAGGAGATGATCTCGAAAATGATGGAAATGGGGGCGAATGCCTACCTGACCAAGACGACCGATCCGGATGAGATCTATCAGGCCATCCTTACCTGTATGAATGACGATTTCTATTTCAATGACCTGGTTAACAAGGCTGTGCTTTCGAAGTTGCAGACAAAGCGGCAGGTTCGTCAATTTTATCCAAGTCCCATCAAGTTTTCCGAGAAAGAAATCCGGATCCTGAAGCTGCTTGCGGAGGATAAGACGACGGAGGAGATATCGAAGGAGGTATTCCTGAGCACGCGGACAATCGAGACAATCCGGCAGAATATGAAGACAAAGATCGGTGCGAAGACGATTGCGGGATTGATCATGTATGCGATGCGCAATAAAATCATCGATTGATTATCAATATTCCAGTTGATTTTGTGGGGGCGGAATTAAAAAAGCCCATTTCGCTGCGCTGTGGGTACACCGTCCACGCAGAGAAACAGGCAAAAAACTTCTAAACCAGAGAAGAGTAGGGATTTGATGCAAACCATTGGGTGCATCAGTCGCCTGGATATTGGATCAACCGGGTTTTTCACAGGATGGCTGGCCGGTTCATGGGATAAGGTCTTAACGCTGTACTAAGGCAGGATCTATAGGATATTGAATCTAAAAACGGCGAAAAAAGTTGATTGACTATTGGATTTTGCTTGGTTTCATAAGATATTGAAAATCGTTTTGGACGGTTCTAGGACATTGGACGATCTGAGGTGCTAATCCTGTCAATCAACTTGTAAAAACAAAGTTAATTGTGAATAAGTATGTGGACAAGCGCAGAACTGCCCGATTTTCGTCGTTCAGTTTTTACCGCCATACTCGTAGAATACCCATTTCCATACACGTATAAATTCCTCTTTTATATCGGGAAAAAACCACTTATCTTCGTAGAAACGTGGGGTGAACGTAGTTTCCGAATTTCGATTATTTCGTAAATTTCCTATAGTAAGTCTAGCAAATTTTGCGTCTTTTTGTAGGATGTTCGGCAGTCGATCCAGCTGCCCACGTAAACACTAAAATCGTATGAAAAGACCAGAACCCGGCCAGCCGATCAAAGTAGCCATTGCCGATGATCATGCCCTATTCAGGGCCGGTGTGAAAACAGCTCTTTCCGTAAAAAAGGATGTGGAACTGATCGCCGAAGCGGATAATGGCATGCAGCTTTTGAATCTCCTCAAACATATGGAGCCCGATGTAATCCTATTGGACATTCAGATGCCCATTATGGATGGTATTCAGACCTTACCGGAGATCCGGAAGGATCATCCGAATGTGAAGGTGATCATCTTGTCTATGCATAACGACCATTCCATGATCTCGAAGCTGATGGAAATTGGGGCGAATTCCTACCTGACGAAAAATTCCGATTCCGAGACGATCTATCAGGCCATCAAGACCTGCTACGAGCAGGAATTCTTCTTCAACGAACTGACAAATAAAGCGTTATTAACCGGATTGCGCACGAAGCGGCCGGAGATCGGGGCGGTCGCGGATGTGAATCTGACCGAGAAGGAATTGACCGTCCTGAAGCTGATGTGCGAGGAGAAAACGACAAAGGAGATCGCAGATATTGTGGATATTTCACCAAGGACGGTAGAGGCGATCCGAGACAAGCTCAAAACGAAGACCGGCGCCAAATCAATGGCAGGTTTGGTCATGTATGCCGTGAAGAACGGGATCATCCAGCAGCGGTAATTGTCTTATTTCTATGTTCCTGAATTTTAACGGAGAAGTCCGGGAAGAGGGCGCTCCGCTCCTGCGGGCCGACAACCGGGGTTTCCGGTATGGCGACGGCCTTTTCGAGACGATGCTGTTTCGCAACGGCAAGGTGCGCCTCGGGCAATATCATTTTGAGCGTTTGGTCGAGGGAATGCGGCTTTTGGGGCTGGAATTTCGACAGCCGTTTGATCTGGCAACCCTGGAACAACAGGTCGGGGAATTGGTCCATCTTAACGGGCTTGATTCAGCTATCCCTGCCCGCGTTCGATTGATGGTATTTCGGCTTGGTGCCGGGTTGTACAATTCTCCGGATAAGGAGGCAGGGTACCTGGTTGAGGTAAGCGGGTTGTTGGGTGGGGGTTGGAAGGAAGAGGGTTTTGCGTTGGGTATTTTTGCGGATGGAAGAAAGGTTTGCGATGCCTTTTCGGGGATCAAGTCAAATAACTATCAGTTGTCGACCCTTGCGGGGATGTTTGCGGCTCAGCGGGGTTTTGAAGATTCTTTGCTTTTAAATAATTATGGCCGGGTGGCGGAAACGACCATGGCGAATATCTGGTGGGTCAGGTCGGACCGGTTTTACACGACACCGCTTTCGGAGGGATGTGTGGCGGGAGTTATGCGGCGCTGGCTGCTGGGTGCGCTGCCGGCGGCGGGTTATGCCGTGCGGGAAGCGTCCGTCTCGCCGGAGGAATTGGCGCAAGCGGATGAATGCTTTATTTCCAACGCAATACGTGGAGTGCAATGGGTGCGCAATCTGAGCGGTCAGCGCTTTGACTGTCGATTGTCGGCGACGATATATCGCGAAATTATCCCCAAAATATAGGCGTAAAACATGAAACCGCGGGTTGAGGCGGTATTAGTGAATGATCGAAAGCGTTTCGGTCTGTTCTTCGCGGGCGTGAAGGCGGGCGTAGGTGTCAAGGAGCGTACGGATGGCATTTTCTCCGTCGGATCCGAGGCTGAGGCTATAATTATTGACATAGAGGTCGATATGCTGGCGCATGACGGTCTCGTCCATTTCCTGGGCGTGGATTTTTACATAGTCGGGGAGGTCGGGGTGGTGCGAGAAAGCGTATTGGAGGCTTTGGCGGATGAGCCGGTTGACTTTGGCGGCGAGGTTTTCCGGCGAAGGGGCGACCTTGCGGGAGAGTGCGGGTGTCGTGTGGGTGAAGGCGGGCAGGTTGCGGCGGAAAATGATTCCACCCAGCGGGATGGGTGCGCCGGTCTCTTTTTCCCAGAATTCGCCCAGGTCGAGGAGTTTGGTCAGTCCTTTCTGCCGGTAGGTGAACCGGTTCTCGTGGATGATCACGCCGCAGTCGACTTTTCCGGAAAGTACGGCGTCTTCGATCGCCGAAAAGATCAAGAATTGTTTGTTCCGGGCACCGGGGAAGGCAAGGGAGAAAAGTAAGTGCGCCGTTGTTCGTTCGCCGGGGACAGCGATCGCGGCGGTCTCGATTTCGGTCAGGGATAGCTGTTTCCTGGAGATGAGCAGTGGGCCGACGCCTTTTCCCAGGGCTCCGCCGGCGTCCAAAAGCTGATATTGGTCCATGACGAGCGGTAGCGCGCTATAGCTGATTTTGGAGATGTCAAGTTTTTCCTGCAGCGCCCATTGGTTCAGGGTCTCGACGTCTTCTAGCCGGACATCGAACTCAAGTCCCTCGGTATCGATCTTGCCATTGACCAGCGCATCAAAAATAAAGGTATCATTCGGACAGGGGCTAAAGCCGAGGGTTAGGGTCATGAGGCGTTATTGAAGGCATTAAGAATTGTTGTGTCGTTGCGGTCCAGGTTCTCTAACAATCGGATCAGCTGTTCGTTCAGTCGCTGGATGGCCAGGGGGATGTTCCACTTGGATTTGTCGCGGACGCCGATATCGTTCGATACCGATCTGAGTTGGAGGAATGGGACCCCTTCTCTCAGGCCAACGTAGTGGAGCGCGCCGCCTTCCATGGATTCTATGGTGGCAGCGGTCCGGGTCCGGTACCAGTCGATCCGGTGGTGGTTCGTGCTGATCTCGTTCACAGTGATGGCGCTCACGGTCTCGAGACCGGTGAGAGACAGCAGCTTCGGGTAGGGGTTAACGAGCCGGCCCGCGGTGAAGGGGTTCTGGTTGGGTTCGGCCAGGCCCAGATCAAAAAGGCTTTTGTATTGGTGATCTTCCCAGAGGCCGAGGTCGGCGAGGGTCTCGTCGCGGATGGCGAAAACTTCGCCGGGCGGCCGACCGGTGAAGCTGCCGGCGATGCCGGCCTGGATAATAAGATCGGGGCATTCCCTGTCAATTTGTCTCATGATCGACCAGGTGGTGGGAAGGGCGCCGACCCCGGTGATCAGGGTGGAGGTGAGATGGGAGGTAGTGGGATGAGAGGCAGAGGGATGTGGGGCGGGGGGATTGGCGCGGGGCGCGACGATCGGGTCAGCGGGACCTTTCAGCAGGAAGTCGATGGTGGGCTGAATTTCAAATATCGTGGCGGCGGCCAGTAGGATATGCATACGCAAATATCGGAATCCTTGACTTTTTTCTGGTATACATTACCTTTGCGGTCCGGTCGGGCCAGGCTCAGGAAAACCTGAACGGACTAATTACGTATTATGGTTTATTTGACGCGGGTGGAGCATTTCAATGCGGCGCACAAGCTTTATAATCCGTCGTGGAGCAGGGAGAGGAATGAGGAGGTGTTTGGCAAATGCGCCAATGAAAACTGGCATGGCCACAACTATGAGCTGTATGTGACGATAAAGGGCGAGCCGGACCCGGACACGGGTTTCCTGTTTGACGCGAAGCGGTTGAGCGGGATCATCCGGGAGCATGTCATTGAAAAGCTGGACCACAAGAATTTGAACATCGAAGTCGACTTTTTGCACGGGAAGATGTGTTCGACGGAGAACCTGGCGGTTGGCATCTGGCGGGAGCTTGCGCCGCACATTCCATCGCGGGTCCGGCTGCACGCGATCAAGCTGTATGAGACGCCGAGGATCTTTGTGGAATACCTTGGGGAATAATATAAATACGTATCGTTTATGAAGGAAGGGGGTAAAAAAGTGGCGGTCTTTCGCCGGGAACATTTCAATGCGGCGCATCGGATTTTCAATCCGGCGTGGGATGATCAAAAGAATGCGGAGGTATTTGGGAAATGCAGTAATCCGAATTATCACGGGCACAATTATGAGCTGATCGTGAAGGTTACGGGGGTGCCCGATCCGGAGACAGGTTATGTGATCGACATGAAGGTCCTGTCGCGGATCACGAAGGAAGAAGTGCTGGAACGTTTCGATCATCGGAACCTCAACCTGGACACCGTTTTTTTCAGGGAGTTGAATCCGACCGCGGAGCATATTGCGATGGTCATTTATGAACTGTTGCGGGTGAGGATCGATCCGGCGTTGGAGCTGCAGATCCGGCTTTATGAGACAGACCGGAACTTCGTGGAGTATCCGGCGTGAGGGGACGCGTGAAGGCTGAGGGGCGCGACAAAAATAAAATAATCGGAATTATGTCGTATAGAAAAATCGAACAGTACGATGAGCAGGTTACGGACGCGTTGATGGGGAATTACCGCCATTCACTGGATCTGTTGGGGGAGGACCCTGACCGGGAAGGTCTGCTGAAGACGCCGGAGCGGGTGGCCAAGGCGATGCAGTTCATGACGCAGGGATATGGAATGGATGCGCGGGCTATTCTGAATTCGGCAAAATTTCACGAAGAGGTGAGCGAGATGATCCTGGTCAAGGATATCGAGCTGTACAGTCTCTGTGAGCATCATATGCTGCCCTTCTTTGGCAAGGCGCATGTCGCCTACATCCCTAATGGCTGGATCACGGGGTTGAGCAAGATTGCGCGGGTAGTGGATGTTTATTCCCGCCGGCTGCAGGTGCAGGAGCGGTTGACGACGGAGATCCTCCATGCGATCAAGGATACCTTGCAGCCGCTTGGTGTTGCGGTCGTCATCGAGGCGTCGCATCTTTGTATGATGATGCGGGGTGTCCAGAAGCAGAATTCGGTGACGACCACTTCGGCCTTCTGGGGTGAGTTTGAGAAGAATGAGACCCGGAGCGAATTTACCAAGCTGATCTCTTCCAACCTTCATTAACCGGGCGGACCTCGGACGCGGGGTGGAACTTCAGAAAAAGACCTTATATTTGCCGTCGTAGACTGAACTAAACCCCCAGCAGAATGAAGCATGCATACGTGTTCCCGGGACAGGGATCGCAGTTTCCCGGAATGGGTAAAAGTCTTTATGAGAACAGCGCTTTTGCCAAGAAGTTGTTCGAACAGGCCAATGAAATTCTTGGTTTTCGCATTTCCGACACTATGTTCACCGGAACGGAGGAGGAATTGAGACAAACGAAAGTTACGCAGCCTGCCATTTTCCTGCATTCGGTCATCGCTTTTAAGGGAGTGGAGAATAACAGGCCCGACATGGTGGCGGGTCATTCCCTGGGGGAGTTCTCCGCGCTGGCGGCCTGTGGGGTGTTGAGCTTTGAGGACGGGCTGCTGCTGGTGTCGGCGCGGGCGCAGGCGATGCAGAAGGCTTGTGAGGCGGGTCCTTCGGCGATGGCGGCGATACTGGGTCTGGAAGATGAACAAGTGGAGGCGATCTGTGCGGGAGGTTCAGGAGAAGACGGGTGAGATGGTCGTGCCGGCCAACTATAACTGTCCGGGTCAGTTGGTGATCAGCGGCTCTGTCAAGGGGGTCGAGATCGCTTGCGAGCAGATGAAGGCGGCCGGGGCGAAGCGGGCGTTGATGCTGCCGGTGGGGGGGGCTTTCCATTCCCCCTTCATGGCGGCGGCGCAGGATGAGCTGAAGATGGCGATCGAGAAGACGACGTTCTATATGCCGGGTTGTGCCGTCTATCAGAATGTGGTGGCCAAGGCGGTAGTGGAAAAGGATGAGATCAAGAAAAATCTGATCGATCAGTTGACAGGGCCGGTGCGATGGACGCAATCGGTCCGGGCCATGGTGGAAGACGGGGCTTCTCATTTTACGGAGATAGGCCCGGGTAAGGTACTTCAGGGATTGATCCAGAAGATCGATAAAACGGTGCAGGTAGACGGGGTGAGTTGAGATCGGCGGGTTAGGGCGTGGGTGGAGCTTGCCCGGGGTTTTCGACCGAGCAGGTGATCCAGCCGGCTGTCGAAGTGGGCCTGATATTTTTTGTAGAAGTTGATGGCGGGCTCATTCCAGTCCAGCACCTGCCAGACCATTCCTTTAAAATTCTTTTCTTTCATTTCTTCCAGAACGCGGTCGAAGAGGAGTTTGCCCAGGCCGCGGCCGCGCATTTGCTCGGTGACGATGAGGTCTTCCAGGTACAGCCGTTGTCCTTTCCAGGTGCTGTAACGGATATAGTACAGCGCAAAACCTTCGACCCGGCCGTCGACGGTGACGACAAATGCCCACCAGACGGGCTGGGGGCCAAAGCCGCTTTCGGCGAAATGTTCCGCGGTGACGGTTACTTCTGGGGGGCCTTTTCGTAGATGGCCAGTTCGCGGATCAGTTCCAGCAGGCGGGGGCAGTCTTCGCTGGTGGCTCGGCGGATGCGATATCGGGTGATGCGGCCGGGATGGCGATATTTTCCATGCGGTGAGTTAGATTGCGGTTAGTGTCCCCATTTGACCCAGGTAGCGCCCCAGGTAAAGCCGCCGCCGAAGGCGGCGAGGACGAGGTTATCGCCTTTGTTCAGCTTCTTTTCCCAGTCCCAGAGGCAGAGGGGGATGGTTCCGGCCGTGGTATTGCCATACCGCTGGATATTGATCATGACCTTTTCATCGGAGAGGCCCATGCGGTGGGCCGTGGCGTCAATGATCCGTTTGTTGGCCTGATGGGGGACAAGCCAGGCGATATCGTCGGAGGTCAGGTGGTTGCGTTCCATGAGTTCGGCACTGATGTCGGCCATTCCTTTGACGGCGAATTTAAAAACGGCCTGGCCTTCCTGGTAGATATAGTGTTCCTTGGCGGCAACCGTTTCGTAAGAGGCGGGGTGCCAGCGAGCCGCCGCCTTTCATGTGGAGGTGGGTGCGGCCGCTGCCGTCGCTTTTGAGGATGCTGTCGAGTACGCCGAAGCCTTCGTAATTGGGTTCCAGGAGCACGCCGCCGGCGCCGTCGCCAAAGATGATGCAGGTGGTTCGGTCGCTGTAATCGACGATGCTGCTCATTTTGTCGCCGCCGATAACGACTACCTTCTTATACCGGCCGCTTTCGATATACATCGCGCCCGCTGGTCAGGGCATAGAGGAAGCCGGAGCAGGCGGCGGACATGTCGAATCCCCAGGCATTCCTGGCGCCGGTCTTGTCGCAGACGATATTTGCGGTAGCGGGGAAGAACATATCGGGGGTGACGGTGGCGACGATCACGCAGTCGATCTCTTCGGGGTGGATGCCCCGTTTTTCGCAGATCTCCAGCAAGACGGGGGCGCAGAGGTCGGATGTGGCCTTTCCCTCGCCTTTCAGTATCCTTCTCTCTTCGATGCCCGTGCGGGTGCGGATCCATTCGTCGTTGGTGTCTACTATTTTCTCGAGGTCGGCATTGGTCAGTCGGTCTTCGGGTACATATCCTCCGATCGCAGTGATAGCGGCGGTCATTTTTTTGCTCATCGTACTTCCAATCAGGTTAAGAAAAGTTTTTTGCAAAGGTGGGGAAAAATATTGATTTTCGCGGCCATGATCGCCTTCTTACGTGGTGAATTCGCCTATAAAAGCCCTGCGCTGGTACATATGGACGTGGCTGGCGTGGGTTATGAGCTGCAGATCAGCCTGCACACCTATTCCAGGATCGAAAATTTGAACAGCGGGATGCTGCTGACCTTTTTGCATATACGTGAAGATGCGCATGTCTTATATGGCTTTTTTGACCGGGCGGAGAAGGAGCTGTTCATCCAACTGATCAGTGTATCCGGTGTCGGCGCCAGCACGGCCCGGATGATGCTGTCTTCCATGCGGCCGGAGGAGATCACCCGGGCCATTTTGCAGGGGAATGCCCGGCAACTGGAAAGCATCAAGGGAATCGGCAAAAAATCGGCTGAAAGGATCATCCTGGAGTTGCGCGACAAAGTGGGCAAAAGCGAGGGATGACCGGGCAAATATTTCATCTCCGGCGAGCAATAGCCTTGAGCAGGATGCGTTAAATGCTCTGATCACACTGGGCATCGCCAGACCCGCGGCGGAAAATGCCCTAAAGAAAGTGATCAGCGAGGTATCGGGGACCGACAAAGTCGAGGATCTCATTAAGAAAGCACTAAAAATCTTGTAGCCTATTGTTGGATGTCTACCTAACTAATTCTTGCGGAAAGTTTGACCCGCTATTCTGTTTCTGTAATGCTGGCTACGCTGCTCCTGGGCGCTGCTTTGGTGGTTTGTTCTACCACCGCTGGCAGCGCATCCGGCTTTAGCACGGGTTGGGTACCGGGGGGCGGCTGGTGAGCTTTGGCGAATGGGGCAAGAGCGTGTCCGCGATGCTGGACACGCTGCCGGGTCAGTCGGGATGGGCCGATCCGCGACACGATACCTGGCAGACGGGCGGATAGCGCGTACCGGGCGAAGGATACCCTCCGCGCACTGATTGCCGGGCTTGATTCGGTCTACAAAGACACCCTGCATTGGCCTATCCATGACCGCCGCGGTGATTTCTTCACCGATTCCAATCACAATCCCTTCGATCTCATGGATCCGGTCAATATCCACGATTCGATCGCCTACGATCCGGAGACCCAGCAGTACTATATCTACGAAAAGATTGGCAGTCAATATTATAGAGAACCGACCTGCCTATACCCAGGACGAGATGCTGCAGATCCAGGGCAAGATCGATGAGGACGCCTATTTCCGAAGCCGGGCGGATGCGGTGGATGAACTGAACCGACGAAATATGCGGCCAAAACTGTCGGTGAGCGATAACCTGTTCAACCGGATTTTCGGGACGGGCAAGCCGGATATCCGGCCGCAGGGTAATGTGGATATTACGGCGGGTTACCAGGGGCAGAATATTCAGAATCCGACCCTTCCGCAGAGCGCGAGGCGGCAGGGCGGCCTGATGTTCGACGAATCGGCCAATTTGAACGTGGTGGGGACGATCGGGAGTAAACTCAAGCTTCCGATCAGCTATAATACACTGGCTAACTTTAACTTCGAGAATCAGCTAAAGCTGGATTATACGGGCAGGACGGACGAGATCATCAAGAAGATCGAAGCGGGGAATGTGTCTTTTCACGACCAAGAGCACGCTGATGACGGGGGCGCAATCCCTTTTTGGGGTAAAGACCGCAACTGCAATTCGGGAAGTTGACGATTACGGGGGTTCTGGCCAATGAAACCTCTCAGAAGCAATCGATCAACTCGGCCGGCGGGGCTGCGGTATCCACATTTTCCTTCAAGGCGGACAATTACGATGAAAACCGGCACTTTCTGCTCGGCGCAGTATTTCATGAACAATTACAACCACGCGATGTCGACCCTGCCGATCGTAAAGTCGCAGGTGCAGATCCTGCGGATCGAGGTATGGGTGACGAACCGGCAGGGTTATGATACAAGTTCGCGGCAGATCGTCGGGTTGATGGATCTTGGGGAACAGCAGCCCTATAACTCCAAGATCCATTCGCTGACCAGCATTGCCTTATCCCTTCAACACGGCGAACACGGAGTATACCAGCATCGTCAACGACCCGACCAGCCGTGATCCGACGACGGCGATTAACAAACTCAATTCGCTGGGACTGGTGCAGGTACAGGATTTTGAAACGGTTTATGCCCGGAAACTGGGTCCCAGCGAGTACTATTACAACCCGCAGATTGGTTTTATCTCGTTGAATCAGGCCCTTCAGCCCAACGATGTGCTGGCGGTCGCCTATCAGTACAGCTATAACGGTCAGATCTACCAGGTCGGGGAGTTCGCCTCGGATGTCCCGCCGGATACGGCGGCGGCCAACCCGTTGACGGGGGTGAGCGGCGGGGCGACGAAGGTACTTGTATCTCAAATTGTTGAAGGCCACGGCACAGCGGACCAACCTGCCGATCTGGAACCTGATGATGAAGAATGTCTATTCGCTGACAGATGGCCGGCGGCAGTTCCTTGTCGAATATCACCAAGACCGGTTTCCAGCTTCAAGTCAACTACGACCAGCCGAGCAAGGGAACAAAGAATTACCTGCCAGCGGGGCCCAAGACGGGCATTCCGCTGATTTCGTTATTGGGCCTGGACAGGCTCAATGCCAATAACGACCCCGGCCCCGATGGGCAATTCGACTACATCGAAGGGGTGACGGTCATCTCGTCGCTGGGGACGATCATCTTTCCTGTGCTGCAGCCGTTCGGCCATTATATCGATTCGGTGGCATTCAACAACAGCACCGTGGATTCCATTCAGCAGGATTATATCTTCTCCCAACTCTATGATACCATCAAGGCGGTGGCGCAGACGTATGCGAACGTGGACCGGTATGTGATTACAGGTACGGCGAAAGGGCAGACGTCCAATACCCTTTCCCTTGGCGCCTTTAATGTTCCGCAGGGTTCGGTGGTCGTGACGGCAGGCGGGCAGACCCTAAAGGAGAACCAGGATTATACGGTGGATTATGCATCGGGCCAGGTGACGATCATCAATCAGGCGATCATCAATTCGGGGGTACCGGTAAACGTATCGTTTGAGAACAATGCCAATTTCGGGCTGCAACAGAAGAGTTTTATCGGGTTGCGGCTGGATTACCTGGCGAAGAATACGGCGACGGAGACGCTGACGCTGGGCGGAACGATCGAGCGGTTGAACGAGCGGCCATTTTTTGCAAAGACCGATTATGGGGAAGACCCCGTCCGGAATACGATGTTCGGGGTGGATGCCAATTATCAGGGGCCAGTTGCCGCAGCTTACGCGGGCGTTGAACCATCTCTACCCTACCAAGGAGATGAGCACGATCAATGCGTATGGGGAAGGGGCTATCCTGCGTCCGGGGCATCCGCCGCAGATCGGAAAGGGTACTTCGGGCGCGGTCTATATTGACGATTTTGAAGGTTCGACCAGCGCGATCGATCTGCGATTCCCGCTCACGAGTTGGGCGCTCGCTTCCGCGCCGGCGGGTGTCGGCGGTCAGTATCCGCCGCTTTTCCCGGAAGCGGTGCTAAGTGACAGTCTTGCTTATGGGTATAACCGGGCGCGGCTGGCGTGGTACAATATCGATCCTTCGCTGCAGAATACGGGCGGATCCACCGATCCGGATTCCTATGAGAATACGCTGCTGGACCCGCGGATCGAGCCGGTCCTGGTGCAGCAGATCTTCCCGCAACAGTCGGTCCAGACGGGACAGTCGCAGCTGGTGACGTTCGATATGGCTTACTATCCGACAGACCGGGGGCCGTACAATTTCGATTCCCGGCCCGGCAGCATCGATCCGGCGACGGGCAACCTGAACAATCCGACCACGCGCTGGGGCGGGATCATGCGGGCGCTTCAGCAGACCGACTTCGAGACGGCAAATATCGAGGTGCTGCAGTTCTGGATGCTGAGTCCGTTCGATACGTCTATCAATGCGACGCCAGTGGTGAATAGTGTTTCGGGGGGATATATGTATATCGACCTGGGAAGCGTAAGTGAGGATATTCTGAAGGATGGCAAGAAGGAGTTCGAGAACGGGTTGAATACACCCAATATTGTCGCTGCGGTCGACAGTACGTCGGTGTGGGGACGGGTGCCGGCTAACCCCATCGAGGTGACGACGGCATTCAGCAACAATCCCGCTGACCGGCCCTATCAGGACGTCGGGTTGGACGGGATGAGCGATGCTTCGGAGATTACCCATTTTGCGAACTATCTCAATCAGCTGGGAGCGATCATCACGAACACGGGTGTGTACCAGCAATTTGCCAGCGACCCGTCGAGTGACGACTTCGTGAATTATCTCGATCCGAGCTACGCCACCAAGCAGACAGGTATCCTTGGCCGTTATAAGTTCGTCAACAACCCGCAGAACAACTCGCCGATCGCGGCAACGGGGGCCACGACGATCACGGCCTTCACGTTGTATCCGGACCAGGAGGATATCAACAACGACAACACGATGAACACCCTGGAGCAGTATTTCGAGTATAAGGTGAATCTGACCCGGGACAGCTTCGGATATACGGGGAGCAATTATTTCATCACGGACTCCATCCGTGTCACGCCGACTACGGGTACCGGTGCGTCTTCGATGTGGTACCAGTTCTCCATCCCCTTGTCGGAGTATTATCAGAACGTCGGCAACATGCCGGACATGCGATCCATGCAATTCATGCGTATCTATCTGAACGGCTGGCAGGATTCAGTGGTACTGCGATTTGCGCAGATGCAGCTGGTGCGCAACACGTGGAGAAACTTCAGCTATGTAATCGATACGACGGGTAATTTGACACCGCTGCCGGTCAACAGCATGACGAGCTTCAATGTTACTGCGGTCAATATCGAGCAGAACAGCACGCGTTCGCCGATCGCATATGTCATCCCGCCGGGAGTTGCCCGGCAACAGGAGCTGAGCAGCAATAATGTAAATCTGCTGTTGAACGAGCAGTCGATGAGCCTTCAGATCTGCCACCTGGCATACGGGGATGCAAGAGGCGTTTACAAAACAACCAACCTGGACCTCCGCCGGTATGGAACGATCGATATGTTTATCCATGCCGAGGCAGGGGATAACAACGATGGAAGCTTAAATAACAACGACCTCGATGCCATCATCCGGATGGGAAGCGATTTTACCAGCAACTATTATGAGATCCGTATCCCGTTGACGAAAACGTCGTATGGAGCCGTATTGGCCACTGACGTCTGGCCGGCGGCAAACAACCTGGACATGCAGCTGGACCGGCTGATCAAGCTCAAAGAGGACCGGAATAATTCAGGGGTTTCGAATGTCTATTACAAGGAAGTGGATGCGAGTACCGGGCGGACCTATGCCATCCTGGGTAACCCTAACCTGGGAGCCGTTCAGGCATTTTTCCTTGGTGTACAAAATGCCAATAATCCGGTCCCCGTTTGTACGGAAGTCTGGTTCGACGAGCTTCGTCTGACCGATATCAGCGAGAAGGGGGGCTGGGCCGTGGTAGGCAAGGTGGATACCAAACTGGCCGATATCGGTACGTTGTCGCTGGCGGGCAGCAACCGGTCGGCAGGCTGGGGTACGCTCGATCAGAATACCAGCCAGCGATCCTATGAGGACGATTTGGAGCTGGATGCAGCGACCAATCTGGAGATGGGCAAGCTGTTGCCGAAGAAGGCAGCGATCTCGATCCCGGTCTATGCGGGCGTGACGCGTATAGTTGCAACGCCGGAATACGATCCGTTCGACCTGGACATTCTGCTGAAGGATAAGATCGCCCTGGCGCCGGCGAGGGAACGGGATTCCATCAAGAAGCAGGCGGTCGATGCGACTACGACTGAGACGTTCAACCTGACGAACCTGCATAAGAATAATCCGACCAATAAGCGGCTTCAACTATGGAGCATCGAGAATTTCAATGTCAGCTATTCGTACACGAACAGCACCCATCACAGCCCGCTGGATGTGGAAGATGACCTGACGACCAATAAGGCGATCCTGGCTTATAATTTCAGCCGGCAGCCGAGGTTCAAGGAACCATTCAAGAAGAAGATCAAGGCAAAGACGCCCTGGTTGGGGTTGATCCGGGATTTCAACTATAACCTGATGCCTACAGTAATTGGGGTCCAGTTCAATGTCAACAAAACATTCGGGGCTACCCGGGCGCGGAACGTCGGTGGACCGGAGGATCTCATCCCGGAGAGCATTAATAAATCCTTTACATTTAACCGACTGTATACATTGAAATGGGACTTTACGCGGTCGTTGTCTTTGAGCTTCAATGCCACAAATAATGCGTGGATCGACGATACGCTGTCGCGCGACAATGCAAAGGAAACGCGGGAGATGTGGGGCCGTTTCTTCCGCGGCGGTCGCAATGTCATGTATAATCAGAACGCCAATCTGTCTTATGTGCTGCCTACGAGCAAGATCCCCGCGCTTGACTGGACGAAAGTGCAGGCGACCTATTCGGCTACTTATACCTGGACGACGGCTTCGCTGCTGGCGCCAACGTTCGGGAACAGCATTCAGAATACACAAAGCCGGTTGGTGATGGCCGATCTGGATTTCACGCGGTTGTATGATAAATGGAAGTTGCTGAAGAGTCTGGATGCCGCGCCAGCCAGGAAGACTCCGAACGGGCGGCCGGATACGACTCGCGGCCGGAAGCCGGCGACTCTGCCGCCTCCGACCGGTCCGAAGCTGACGGGTTTCCCGAAGGCGCTGGCGATGATCCTGACTTCGCTCAAGCGGGTCACGGTGAATTATTCGGATAACTCTTCGTCGGCTATTTATGGGTTCCTGGACAGTACGCAGCTGTTGGGCAATGATCTCAGGACTTCAGAGCCGGGGTGGAGGTACACCCTGGGAATGCGGCCGGATACCAACTTCATCAATGCACTGGGTCGAAAGGGTCTGATCTCAACGGATACGAATTTCAATGAGCAAAACACGATCACCTTTGCGCAGAAGATCTCGATCACGGCAATGCTGGAGCCGGTGCGGGATTTCCATATCAATATCAACGTGGACAAGACGTTCGGGATGAACTATTCCGAGCTGTACAAAGATACCACCGGGGGATCGTTTTACTCCAGGCTGAATCCTTATGAGAACGGTACGTTCACGATCAGCTTTTTGTCATACAAGACGTTGTTCGAGAAGT
Source organism: uncultured Chitinophagaceae bacterium (assembly GCA_963846405.1). Classification (GTDB taxonomy): domain Bacteria; phylum Bacteroidota; class Bacteroidia; order Chitinophagales; family Chitinophagaceae; genus Puia. The sequence goes on from CAWJVU010000009.1 coordinate 267,438, forward strand.
ATCAACCGGACCAGGTTACAAAGACGTTCCTGGAGTTTGAAAATAACCGGGTGGTGATTTCACACCGCGTCGGGGCGATCAATCCCTATACGGGCGGCCTGGTCGGATCAGATGGGTATATCAAAGGATATGGGTTGTATTCACAGGACGTTTTGATCCCGGCTTTTCTGGCAGCCTATACGAAAACGGACCCGCAAAAGATCCCACTGATGAATGAAAGTGGCGGAGGTGTTACGTCGAATCCGTTCGCGGGTTATTTGCCGAGACCAAACTGGCATATCACGTATACGGGGTTGGCCAAGGTGCCGTTCTTCAGCAAGATCTTCACTAGCTTCAATCTTTCCAATTCCTATACGAGTTCGCTCAGCATGGGAACCTTTAACTCAAATTTGAACTATTACGACCCGCTGGGGTATCGGATGCCGGGCTTCGTGGATACATTGACGGGAAACTTCGTGCCCTATTTCCAGGTGCCGAATATAACCATCCAGGAGCAGTTCGCGCCGCTGCTGGGTATCGATATGACGTTTGTGAACCAGATGAAGGCGAAGGTCAGCTACAGCCGGTCGCGCCAGCTAAGCCTGAGCCTGGTGGATTACCAGTTGAGTGAAAGTGAGTCGACGGAGCTCGATCTGGGCTGGGGGATCAAGTATTCGAATGTCGGGTTGCCGTTTGGCTGGAAGGTCCCGGGGAATGGGAAGACTCCGCCGAACGGGCCGGCGGGGAGTATTAATTCGAAAAAAGGTTCAAACGATCTAACGCTGCAGCTGGATATCAGTTTCCGCAACGACGCGATGTCGAGCAGTTATCTGGATCAGAATACGTCGCTGCCAACGGGTGGGCAGAAGGTTATCCGGATCGACCCGTCGATCAATTATGTGTTGAATAACCGGATCAATCTGAAATTCTTTTATGATCAGCAGCGGACAACGCCGGCGATCTCGACGACGCCGCCGATCGTGACGACGAAGGGTGGGATACAGATCCGGATTGCGCTTGCGCCTTAGAGGGCCGACCTTTCACGTTTTATAAAAATAGATTGCGTCGGCCTGGGCTTTGCAGGTGATCACGAGGTCGTTGATGCAAACATGGGGCGGTAGGGAAGCGCAGTAGAAGATGGCGTCGGCGACGTCTTCTGCGTGAAGTGGCGTATAGCCTTCATAGATTCGGGTCGCCTGGGTTTGGTCGCCTTTGAAGCGGACGATGGAGAATTCGGTGTCGGCGGCGCCGGGGTGGATGGCGGTTACTTTGATCCCATGGCGGAGCAGATCGATGCGCATGGAGCGGGAGATCGCGTCGACGGCGAACTTCGTTCCGCAATAGACATTCCCCTTTTCATATACTTCTTTGCCGGCGACGCTGCCGAGGTTGATGACATGACCGTTGCCGGTTGGGATCAGGAGGGGGAGGACGGCTCTGGAGACATAGAGCAGCCCCTTAATATTGGTGTCGATCATGGTTTCCCAGTCGTCCAGGTTGGCTTCGTCGAAATAGTCGCGGCCGAGCGCGAGGCCCGCGTTGTTGATCAGGATGTCAATACTTCGCCAGTTGGGCGGGATCGAGGCGATGGCGGTATCCGTTGCGGCGCGGTCGCGGACGTCAAAATTGAGGGTTAGGATGGGGGCGGGGGCGAGCTCGCCGCCGAGCGCCTGAAGGCGGTCGGCGCGGCGGCCGGTGAGGATGAGGCGGTCGCCGGCAGCGGCGAACCGGCGGGCGCAGGCTTCACCAAAGCCGGAGGTGGCGCCGGTGATCAGAATGGTTCGGTTCATATTCGGGTTACAAAGTTGATGAATTCCAGCAATAGTTGGTTACACTTTTCCGGGTTCTCGAGCATGGCCTGATGGCCGGCATTCTTCACGATGTGTAGTTGGGATATGGATGGCAAATTGCATTGTTCGAGCGACTGCTGTAACGGGATGACGTTGTCGTCCTGGCCGATGATGAACAGAACGGGGCGGGGGAATTGCCGCAGCACATCGGTACGGTCCGGCCGGACGATCATGGCTTCGTACCAGGCAATCAGGGATCCGGGTTCGAACGTCGAGTATTTAGTGATGGTTGATTCGATCAGATTGGGCTGGTACTGGCAGGTGTAGTCTGAAAAAAGATTTGGTGTGGACGAGCGGATAAAGGCTGCGGAGCCGTTTGTCCGGATGAAGTCGATCGCCTTGCGCCGGGTGGCCCGCTTCTCTTCGGTATCGGGGTAGGCGGTGGAGTGGAAGAGACCAAATGCGTTCAGGCGTTCGGGGTAGAGGGCGGCGAATGCGAGGGCGATATAGCCGCCCATGCTGTGACCGATCAGGGTACATTTGTCGATTTTCAGTTGGTCGAGCAGGGCTTTTATTGTTGCGGCCATGGCTTCGATGCTCGTAGCGGGGCGGAGGTCGGGCAGGATCAGGCGGCACGTGTCGGAGAGTGCGCCGATCTGGTTGTCCCACACGGTACTGTCTTCGGCGAAGCCGTGGAGGAGCAGGGCTGGTCGACCTTTCCCGAGATCGCGGAAAAAGAGTTGATCAGACACGGCTGGTCCTCCTTTTGATCAGCGTGGAAAGGTGCCACACGAGGAGGAGGATGGTCAGGGCGGCGGCCAGTTTGGATAGGCAATCGCCGAAACGGGCATAGAAGGTAAGTTCGCGGGTTGGTGGGACGCTGGTCTTGATTACGCCTGCTTCGTCCCAGGGGAGCGACTGGGTGATGCGGCCATGCGGGTCGATGACGCAGGAGATCCCGGTGTTAGCGCTTCGCACGACCCAATGTCCGGTCTCGACCGCACGGAGACGGGCTAGGTCCCGATGTTGGAGATGGCCGGGAGTGTTCCCCCACCAGCCGTCATTGGTGATAACGGCGATGAGGTCGGCGCCGTCCCTGCTGAATTCGGATAGGTATTCTCCATAGATGCTCTCGAAGCAAACGGCGGGGGTTATCTTAAACGTGGAGTTTGTCGTGTTGAGGGCAGTACAGTCGGCCTGGCCGGTATAGCCGGCGGTGGTGCCGCCGAATTTATCGAACAGGGGGGCGAGGAAGCGGAGGAAGAATGGAAGTGTCTCGACGCCCGGCACCAGTTTGGACTTGTGATAGGATTGTACCAGGCCGCTGGTGTCAAGGATGGCGGCGGCGTTATAGCTTTCGTAATATTTGTTGGCATCCGCGAAACGAATGGCGGTGGGGGAATGTTGAACATCAAAAACCCGGAAACTTTCCAATCCGGTGAAAAGATTGAGTTGCGGGTGGCGGCGCAGAAAGTCCCAGAGCGGCCGCAATGAATGATCGACTTTTATATAATCCTCTTCGATGCCGAGGTTCTCCCCGACAAGGGCGGTCTCGGGCCAAACGACAAGCGCGGTATTGGTATCGATGGCGGATTCGCTGAGGCGGATGAGCTTCTGCAGCTGGGATTCGAAACTGCCGGTCTCCACCTTCTCGTAGGGATCGATGTTGGGTTGGACGATAACGATTTGATATTTTCGGACTTTGAGGAGGTTGAATGAAACCGATGTTGCGATCCAGGACAAGAAAATGGGTAAGATGATCATGGCGATGGTTACTGCGAAGGGGCCCCTCCTGAATCGATGATGTTTGGTAAGCTGCCAAAGCCATTGAAAGAGGAGCACATTGACGAGGAGTATCCAGAGGCTGCCGCCGCTGGCGCCGGTGACCTGGTACCAGGAGATCCAATCCGGATGCGTAGCGAAGACATTGCCGAGGGTGAGCCACGGCCAGCTGAGGCCCCAGTTCTGAAGATGGAAGTATTCGAAGGTCAGCCAGAAAAGGATCAGGGAAGAATAACCGAAAATGTTCCCCATACGGGAGCGGATGAAATGGAAACCGAGCCAGGGGATGCACATGAGCAGACTGTTGGTGAGGATGGCCGCTAGTGCGCCGGGGATCGAGGCGTTCCAGATCCACCAGGTCGTGCCGATGTTCCAAATGAGCATGGAGAGGTAGGTCCAACCGAAGAACCGGGCGCGTCGGACACCTTGCCGTTCGATCCATAGCAAGGGGATGAACGCGATAAAGATCAGGAGGGTGAGGGGGGATTCCGGCCATGCGGCGTAGAGCAGCAGCCCGGTGAGGGCGGAGAGGGGGGCGGGATGGAGCTTTTTCATCGTGTTTTATCGGCTATAGTTGGGCGCCTCCTTCGTAATCTCGACGTCGTGGGCGTGGCTCTCTTTCATGCCGGCATTTGTGATCCGGATAAATTGGGCTTGTTTGCGGAGGGTCGGAATATCTTTGGCCCCACAGTAACCCATACCTGCCCGAAGTCCGCCGACGTATTGCTGAACGACTTCCGCCAAGCTTCCTTTAAAGGCGACGCGGCCTTCGATGCCTTCGGGAACGAGTTTCTTGATGTCATCTTCCACGTCCTGGAAATAGCGGTCGCTGCTTCCCTGGGTCATGGCGCCGATGGAGCCCATGCCGCGGTATTCTTTGAATTTGCGTCCTTCGTAGATGATTGTTTCTCCCGGGCTTTCTTCAACGCCTGCAAATACGCTGCCCATCATGACCGTGCTTGCGCCTGCGGCGAGGGCTTTTACCATATCGCCCGTATAGCGGATACCGCCGTCGGCAATGACGGGGATGTCGCGATTGTTGAGGACCGATGCCGCTTCCATGACGGCTGTGATCTGCGGTACGCCGGCACCGGCTACGATGCGGGTAGTACAGATGGAGCCGGGACCGATCCCGACTTTGACTGCGTCTGCGCCTGCGTCTGCCAGGGCCTTTGCGCCGGCGGCGGTGCCGATATTGCCAGCGATGACCTGGAGTGTTTTGAAATTCTTTTTGAGATTTTTCAGGGCGTTGATGACGCCGATATGATGGCCATGGGCGCTGTCGAGGGTTACGACGTCGACGCCGATCTGCTGGAGGGCGGCGGCCCGTTCGAGCAGGTCTTTGGTGATTCCCAGTGCGGCGCCGACGAGAAGCCGGCCGTACGGATCTTTGACCGCGTTGGGATAACTGGAGAGCTGCAGGATATCGCGGTAGGTGATCAGTCCGATGAGCCGGCCCTGGCGGTTGACAACGGGGAGTTTCTCGATCTTATATTTCTGAAGGATCTTTTCCGCTTTTTTGAGGTCGGTACCTTCGGGAGCGGTGATCAGCTTGTCTTTTGTGGTCATGACTTCGCTGACTTTGCGGCGTTTGTTGTCTTCAAAGCGGAGGTCGCGGTTGGTCAGGATGCCGACGAGCACTTTGTTGTGATTCACTATAGGGATGCCGCCGATCTTGTTTTCTTTCATCAGCCGAAGCGCGTCGCCGATCGTGGATTCTTCGTGCAGCGTAATGGGGTCGATGATAAGGCCGCTTTCGCTGCGTTTGACTTTCCGAACCTGTTCCACCTGGCTTTTCGATGCTCATATTCTTATGCAGGATGCCGATGCCGCCTTCGCGGGCAAGGGCGATGGCGAGTGTGGCTTCCGTTACCGTATCCATTGCGGAGGAGAGCATGGGGATATTGATGGTAAGTTCCCGGGTCAATTTGCTGCGGATGTCTGCTTCGCGGGGAAATACCTGGGAGAAGGCGGGTAATAACAATACATCGTCGAATGTCAGGCCTTCACCGAAAAATTTTGAGAGGGAGGATGATTTGCCAGCGGGGGAATTTATTCTTGCCATGTGCAAAGATAGGGCAGGCGGAAGGTATGGTCCAAATTTTTGTCGATCGGTTTGATTGCCCGCGTGGCGGATGATGCGGCTGATTATCAGGATGCGAGGAGATAACGTCTTCCGGGAAGGGATCGGATGATTCCTTTTATTTCCAGGTTGAGGAGCGTAAGGGAAATCCTGGGGATGGGAAGGCGGGTGAGCGTGATGAAGTCTTCGAATGTCAGCGGTTGTTTTTCGGCAAGGAGGTTGAGCAATCGGGCTTCGGTGGCGTTGATCGTACGGGGCTCGGTTTCTTCGCCGGAGCTCGGGGCGGCTTGTTCGAGGGTGGGCGGGTGGTGTTGCAATCCGGCCAATCCGGCGGATTCGGCGGGCGAAAAGGGAAGGGCCGGTTGGTGGGTGGTCTGGCCGGCGGAGTGAGCCCAGCCCATGGCGGCTTTCAAACTTTCTGCGGACAGGAGCGGGAGGGCTTCGCCCCGGTGGATAAGGTGAAGGCAGCCCCGGCTTTTATCGTCGGTGATCCGGCCGGGCAGCGCGAAGACTTTCTTGTTGAAAGAGTGCGCTGCGTTGGCAGCGGAAAGGCTGCCGCCTTCGGCGCCTGATTCAATAACGATGAGCGCGTCGCAAAGACCGGCGACCAACGCGTTACGGAGCGGGAAGGTGTGCAAATCCGGTCGGGTCCCGGGCAGAAAGGAGGTGAGGAGTCCGCCATGCTGTCGCATGGATTGAGAGAGGCCGCGGTGTTGCGCGGGATAGAGATGATCCAATCCGTGACCAAGGACACCGACGGTAGGCAGGTGATATTTTAATGCGGCGCGGTGTGCGGCGGCGTCGATACCAAATGCGAGGCCGCTCAATATCAGCAGGTCGGGTCCGGCGAGCTCACGGACCAGACGTGCAGTCATCTCTTTACCGTATTCGGTTGGGCTGCGGGTGCCGGCGATGGCGATCACTTTGTCCGCGTTGAGGGCAGCGGAGCCCTGATAGAAGAGGAGGGCCGGGGCTTCAGGAATGGGAAGAAGGCGGCTGGGATAGTCGGGGTCGGTAAAAAAAAGCATACGTGCGCCAATCCCGGACAAATGGCGCAGCTCCTGAAGGAGGGCTGGAAATGCGGAGAATTCAAGGATGGCGGTGACGGCGTTGCCCGGTAAGCCGGCGCCGGCAAGCGCGGCCCGATCGGCGCGGAAGACAGATTCGGCATCTCCAAAACGTCGGATCAGCTTTTTCGTGTATACGGGACCGATACCACCGGTGCGGGCGAGGGCGAGTTGATAAAGGGCTTGATCTTCCATGGCCGGTTTAATTCGTCCGGCAATTTACTGCTTATCAAATTGGGCGCGGGAAAAAAATGAATAACCAGCGGCAGGATTTCCGGTTAAGGAGTTACCGGCTGAGAACCTTCAACTCGGTGCGTCTGTTTTTTGCTTTGCCTTCGGGTGTATTGTTGTCAGCTACGGGTTGGGTGTCGCCCCAGCCTTTGGACGAAAGCCGGGCAGGTGCGATCCCTTTGGTGATGAGATAGGTAGTGACAGATCTTGCTCGGTCCTCCGACAGACGGATATTGTCGGCGGGTTTACCTGAGTTGTCGGTGTGGCCACTGATCTGAATTTTCAACGTGGGATTGTCCTTCAGCAAGAGGACGATCTCGCCGAGCTCGGCGTCTGACTCGGACTTCAGATCGAACTTGTTCGGATCGAAGAAGATGTTCTTCAGGACGATGACGGCGTTCGCGGCGAGCGGCTGCAGCGGAATATCGATATGGTAGGCGGTGTCGGAAATCGTTTGGCTCAGCGAAAAATTTTCGGAGAAGAAAAGATATCCTCTTCTTTTGACTTCGAAGGCATAGTCTCGTCCTTGTGGCAGGGTAATGAGGTAATTACCCGTTCCGTCGGTCTGGAGGTTGCTGATAACCTGGCGGGTGGCGAGGTCAGTCAGCACTACATTGGAAGGCAGGCCTTTGCGTGTGGCAGAGTCGAAGACTGTGCCCCTTACCCAGAGCGTTTTGGCGGGACGGACGTCCTCGCGCAGCTCAAAAGTATAGAGGTCGAGGCCGCCCCGGGTGTCGGAACGGTCGCTGGCGTAGTAGGCGGTCTTCCCATCGGCGGCGATGATAAGGCTGCCCTCGTTTTCGATCGTATTGATGGGGTAGCCGAGGTTTTCAGGTTTGCTCCAGGTTCCATCGGGTTGTTTGCGGGTAACGAAAAGGTCGTCGCCGCCATAGCCGGGATGGCCATTGGAGGTGAAATAGAGGGTTTGGTTGTCCGCGTGGATAAAGGGGGCGGCTTCGTCACCGATCGTATTGATCGTAGGGCCGAGGCTTTCGGGTAGGCTCCACTGGCCGTTGGACTGGCGATGGCTGACGTAGAGATCGCTGCCGCCATAACCGTCGGGCTGGCGGCTGGCGAAGTAAAGGTCTTTTTTATCGGGGGAGAGGGAGGGGGATGATTCCCAGAATTCGGAATTGACGCTGTCGCCGAGATTCTCGGGCGTACTCCAGCCGTCGGGGGTAAGATAGGAGATGTAGAGATCGCAGCTGCCGTGGCCGTCGGGGAAGTTGCAGCCGGTGAAGATGAGCCATTGGCCGTCCTGGGAGACGTTCTGGGCCCCCTCATTGTTATTTGTGTTGATATTGCCGGGAAGACTGATGGCTTTGCTCCAGGTTCCACCCGTTTTCCTGAACTCGTAGAAGTCTTCATTGATATGGTTGACCCGTCGGGTGAAGATGAGGGTATTCCCATCGATGGTGACGGTCGGGAAGTATTCTGAGACGTCCGTGTTGATGCTGTCGCCCAGGTTGCGTGGCTCGAATTTGTAGTTGGTGACCGGGTGGGTGGCGGCGTAGTCGAGGGCGAACCGGTAGCAGCGGCGGCGGTATTCGCCGGCTTTCCGGCTGGTCTCATTCAGGTTGCTGTCGGTGAGGAAGATGTTGATGGCCTGCAAGGCTCGTGCAAAGTCTCCTGTTCCGGCGAGATCGATGGAGTAGGGAAGGTTGTAATGGGTGAAGTAATTGCTATCGATGCTGCGGGCTTTCTCATAATTGCCGATAGCGCGCGGGTAATCCTTTAGGTTGCCATACATGCCGGCGATGGAGAGCCATGCGTCTTCGTAGTTGGGGTCGATCTGTACGGCCTGCTGGAGGAGATGGATGGCGCCGGGGATATCGTCGTCGGAAATTTGCATCGCCCTGTCGTTGAGGGCGGCGGCTTTTTTGTTAAGGCTATCGGGGTTGTATTTGTATTGGGCGCGGGCGGGCGGGGCAGCCGCGAATATCAGGCAGGCAAGGAGGAAGAGAAATTGGTTTTTCATGGAATTAAGGTACAAATTTTCGCGGAGCCCGGCAATCACGGAACGTGAATGTATTTGTGAAGCTGTAGGGAGAAGCGCCATTGGGGGTGCTTTTCGATATAGTCGATGATCAAGGGGGTTACGGTGGCAGATCTGCTCCACTCGGGTTGGAGGAAAAGGAGACAGCCGGGGTCGGTCAAGGCTGCCCACTGTTCGGCCCAATCGAAGTCGGATTTATTGTAGATGACTACTTTGAGTTCGTTGGCCAGCGGTGCGATGGAGGGTAGAGGGTCTTTGAACTTTTTGGGTGAGAGGCAGATCCAGTCCCACTCGCCGCTGAGGGGCCATGCGCCGGAGGTCTCGATATGCGTGGCGAATCCTGCTTGCCGGAGTTGGCGGGTGAGCGCGGTGCAGTCATGCATGAGCGGTTCACCGCCGGTGATGACGGCGAGACGACCGGGGTGTGTGGAGGCGGATCGGACGAGTTCGGGTATTCGGTAACGGGGGTGGCGGGCAGCGTCCCAGCTGTCTTTGACGTCGCACCAAACGCAACCGACGTCGCAGCCCCCGAGCCGGATAAAGTAAGCGGCTTTTCCCTGGTGGAAGCCCTCGCCCTGTAGGGTGTAGAATTGTTCCATGACCGGGAGGGTTGGGTCGGCGGGGGCCGTGTCGGGAGGCATCGGCGAGGGTGTCGAGGCGGAGGGTGACCCGTGCGCGGAGCGGGGCTCTATGGATGGATCAGTTGCCATTTCGTTGTTCGGAAGCGGTTAGTGTATTCTTCATGAGGGCTGCAATGGTCATCGGACCAACGCCGCCGGGCACCGGTGTAATATAGCTGCAAGCCGGGGCGACCTCTGCAAAGTTGACATCGCCTTTCAGGGCGAAGCCGCTTTTTTTACTGGTGTCGGGGATACGGGTGATGCCGACATCGATCACGATCGCGCCGGGTTTGACCATGGATCCATTGACGAATTCGGGTTTGCCAAGAGCGGCTACGATGATATCTCCCTGCAGGCAGATCTCCTGAAGGTTGCGGGTTTGGGAGTGGCAGGTGGTGACGGTGCAGTTTCCGGGCTGGGTGTTGGCGCTCAGGAGGATGCTCATGGGTCTGCCGACGATATTGCTGCGCCCGATCACGACGGCGTGCATTCCGCGGGTATTGATCTTATAATGTTCGAGCAGAAGGAGGATGCCGTGGGGGGTGGCTGAAATGAACGTCGGCAGACCCTGGACCATTTTGCCGACGTTAATGGGGTGAAAGCCGTCAACATCTTTGGAGGGATGAATGGCGTTGATCACCTTCTCATCGGAGATATGGCGGGGCAGCGGCAGTTGGACGAGGATGCCATCTATGTCGGCGTCGTTGTTTAGCTCGTCGATCAGGTTAAGAAGTTTGTTCTCGCTTATGGCGGCGTCGAGCCGGAGGAGGGTGGATTTGTAGCCGATCTCCGAGCAGGCTTTGACCTTGGCGGCGACGTAGGTTTCGCTGGCACCGTTGTTGCCGACCAGTACGGCGGTAAGGTGCGGTATCTTTTTTCCTTCTGTCTGTAATTGAGCGACTTGTAGTTGAAGCGAATCCAGGATGGCCCGCGAGGCGAGCTTGCCGTCAAGTAATTCCATGCGGCAAAGTTAGGGTTAGGGTTTGTTAAAAGGCCTTAACATTTATTTGGTTGGCAAAATTGGATCCTATAATTTTAATTGGACTTCGAGAATTACTACACACGAGAAAACTTTCCCATCGCAACCAACAGGGGCCGTCCCGGGCTTTGACCGGGACGGCCTTTCTTTTGCGTCGAGCCGGACGAAGTCCGGCTCGACAGACACATTGCCGGGCCGACAGACATTAATTATATATTTGTTGAAAATTAGAATATACTATGGCGGATCAACAGTTACCGAACAACCAGTTGAATATAGAGATCAGTGAGGAAGTGGCCGAAGGGCAGTACGCCAACCTGGCGATCATTACCCATTCGCATGCGGAGTTTGTGATCGACTTTGTGAATGTGATGCCGGGGACGCCGAAGAGCAAAGTGCGGTCGAGGATCATCCTGACGCCGCAGCATGCGAAGCGGTTTATGAAGGCGTTGACGGAGAACGTGGGGCGGTTCGAGGCGGCGAATGGGAAGATCCAGGATCTGGAGGAGGTGCAGCTGCCGATGAATTTTGGGGGGCCGACGGCGCAGGCGTAGATTTCGGGGGTTAAAGCAAGCCTTCGCCTGCGAAGCTGAAATAGCCGTTGGGGCCGACGATCATATGATCTAATAATTTGATATCCAAATAATTGGCTCCTTCTTTGATCCGGGTGGTGAGGATTTCGTCTGCGCGGCTGGGGCGGAGGTTGCCGGAGGGATGGTTGTGGCAGACGATGAGACTGACTGCTTCTTCCCGGAGGGCTGTTTTGAAGATGAGGCGGGGGTCGACAAGGTGGCGGTGATCCCGCCCTTGCTGATGAGTTCATAAGTGTTTGAGGCCGTTGGCCTGGTCGAGATAGAGAACGGCGAAGACCTCCTGTGGATAGTCGGCAAGAAGGGGTTGGACGTACAGGGCGGCTGCCTTGGTGTCTTTGAAGACGGGTTTTCGGTGGGGAGACCGGCATGCCGGCGGCGGCCGAGTTCGAAGGCGGCGACAATGGCGGCGGCTTTTGCGTTGCCGAAGCCTTCGAGTTTTAGTTCCAGGAGATCCTGGACGGAGCGATTTGGCAAGGGTGTGAAGGTCATAGCCGTTTTTCTTGAGGATCTGGCGGGCGAGGTCCATGGCGCCCATGCTGCGGGGTAGCCTTTGCCAAGGAGGAGGCATAGCAATTCGGTATCGCTGAGGGCATTCGGGACCCTTGATTATCAGCTTTTCACGAGGGCGGTCGTCTTTTGCCCAGTTTTTATGGTCCGATGTTCCGGCTCGATATATCGGCTCCGGGGCTTGCATAATCCAATATTAACTATTATTTTGTGATTTGAAACGGGAAAGTGAAATACCGAAGGCGTTTTCCCGTTTATCCGTACATCTGAGTGTAATACTGAGCTGAGAGCTCAGCCTTTGAAAACTTTTAATCTAAGATCCAATGAAACGCTCAACCTTCAATGCAATCGGTGGCTGGCAGCCTTTGTTTTTTTGTGTAGGCATGTATGTAGTCGCCCTTTTCTTCTCCATCTTCGTTTGTTCCTCCATCTTTTATGCTGTTAATTCGAGACCGGCTTCCAAGGCGGTTGAGAAGACTGCTGTAGCCAGCTACTGCCAAGACGCAGCAGCTGGCGTCGGTTAATTAGGACCGGGCCAGGTGGCCTTGGCTGGGCAGAACCACCGTGCATCAAACCGAATTGAGCGGGCAGGCCTTTCCTGACAGGAGCGTGATCAGGCCGTCTTTTTGTCGGGTGTAGTTGTGTGGATTCCTTATCTTCGCGCCATCACTTTTATCAATATGCAACTATGCAGCATATAGCCAAGATCTTTTCCGGTACGGGGTCCCAGTATCTGGCCGAGAAGATTGCCCGTCAATTTGGTCATCCTGCGGGAAAGATCACGATCCAGCGTTTCAGCGACGGCGAAATCCAGCCCATTTTTAATGAAAGTATTCGCGGGGATATGGTATTCCTGGTGCAGAGCACGTTTTCCCCGGCGGAGAACCTGCTGGAGCTGCTGCTGATGATCGATGCTGCGCGGCGGGCTTCGGCTTATAAGGTCGTGGCGGTAATTCCCTATTATGGATATGCACGGCAGGACCGGAAGGACAAGCCCCGGGTGGCTATTGGTAGTAAGCTGATAGCCAATATGTTAGTTTCGGCGGGAGCGGACAGGGTCATTACCATGGACCTGCATGCGCCGCAGATCCAGGGCTATTTCGATATTCCGGTGGATCACCTGGACAGTTCGGCGATTTTTATCCCCTATATTGAGCAACTTAAGATGGAAAATCTTACCTTTGCGGCCCCCGACGTGGGGAGTGCGAACAGGGTTCGGGAGATCGCGAGCTATTTCAACGCGGAGATGGTGATTTGCGACAAGCACCGGAAACGGGCAAACGAGATCGCGAGCATGGTGGTGATCGGGGATGTGACGGATAAGGATATCGTGCTGATCGATGATCTCTGTCGATACGGGCGGGACGCTGGCGAAGTCGGCGGGTCTGTTGAAGGAGAAGGGGGCGAGAAGTGTGCGGGCGTTGTGTACGCATCCGGTGTTGAGCGGGAATGCATATGCAAATATCGAGAACAGTGTGCTGGAGGAATTGGTGGTTTGTGATACGATCCCGTTGAAGCAGCCAAGCACGAAGATCAAGGTGTTGAGTGTGGCGGAACTTTTTGCGGTGGCGATCCGGAATGCACATGAGAACAGGAGTATCACGGGGCTGTTCATTCACTCGCAGCTGGGGGGAAGTGAGGGGATGCGGTGAACGCGGGCGATTCGAAATTGAGCGTAATTTTTAAACAAAACATAACATGAAGACAATTACAATCGAAGGACAACTCAGGACCGAAATTGGCAAACAAGCCACCCGCCAACTTCGCTCTGAGGAAAAAGTGCCCGGTGTAATTTACGGGGGTGCAAAGGAGGTGAATTTTTCAGCTCCGGCGACTGCGTTCAAAACACTGGTTTATACACCTGATTTTCAGTTGGCTGAGATCAAGGTTGGGGGCAATTCGTACAGGTGTATCCTGAAGGATCTGCAGTTCGACAAGGTGACCGATGACCTGATCCATGTAGATTTCATGGAACTGGTGGAGGACAAAAAGGTGATCGCTACGATCCCCATCAAATTCACCGGCGCCGCAAAGGGCGTAAAGGATGGCGGTAAGCTGATCACGAAAATGAAGTCGTTGAAGGTAAAGACTTTTCCGAAATTCCTGAAGGAGAATATCGAGGTTGATCTGACGGAGCTGGAATTGAATGGCAATGTGCGTGTGGAGGATGTAAAGGCCGAGAATTATGAGATCCTGAATTCGCCGCGGATCCCGATCGCTTCAGTCGTGCTGACGCGTCTGCTGAAACAGGAAGAGGCTGCCGTCGCTCCAGTTGCGGGTGCTGCTGCTCCGGCGGCCGCTGCTGCCGGCGCTGCCAAGCCTGCTGCGGGTGCTGCTGCGGCTCCTGCTGCTGCTGCCAAGCCGGCGGGCAAAAAATAAATTTATTCTTAGTGGAAGCCCGGTTAGCAGTTAACCGGGTTTTTGCTATAATAGAGATTGGAAGTCCCTTGGCAACAAAGTTCCTGATAGCCGGTCTGGGTAATATTGGTGACGAGTATGCGGGCACCCGGCACAATATTGGATTTGATGTCGTGGATGCGTTGGCAGTTAAATTGGGAGGCCGGTTCGAGGTCGAGCGGTTAGCCGCGAAAGTGGAACTGAAATGGAAGGGCAAGATACTTGTATGTATCAAGCCCACGCACCTTTATGAATCTGAGCGGCCAGGCGGTGAAATACTGGATGGATAAGAGAACGGATCGCAGTGGAACATATCCTGGTCGTACTGGATGATCTGGCGTTGCCGCTCACCAGATTGAGGCTGAGGCCGGGCGGGAGTGACGCTGGGCACAATGGCCTGAAGAGCATTGAGGAATCGCTTGGTACGGTGCCTATCCGAGGCTGAGGTTTGGCATCGGCAATGATTTCCCCAAGGGAAGGCAGGTTGGATTTGTGCTTGGGGAAGTGGACGGACCGACGAGTTGCCGCTGGTCCGAATTGAAGATCGAAAAGTCGGTCGAATTGATCGAAAGCTTTGTCAGCATTGGGATTGACCGGACGATGAACCTGTACAATAAATTGGAGTTTGAACTATGATTTATTAGCGGGAATCTTTATTTTCGCATAAATATTGCATTCATCCTTAATAAGTAAGTATTTTGATATTCAATATGCCTATGTCGTACCCGGGTCTTTTCAGGCCGAAAAATGAAAACTTGGTTTAATTTTCATTTGCCACTTTCGGTGGCTTGTCAAAGGACGGATATTAATTTTTTGCAGGAGATGTGCTATTTTTCTGATGCTGTATCTCCCGCATTTAAAAACCCTGATTGAATATGAAAATATTCTGTGTTGGCCGTAACTATGTGGCTCATGCCAAGGAGTTAAATAATGAAGTTCCGGATGAGCCCATCATATTTATGAAGCCAAAGAGCGCATTGCTGCAAGCCCATACTCCTTTCTATTATCCGGAGTTTACGAACGAGCTGCATTATGAATGTGAGCTGGTCCTGCGTATTTCCAAGAATGGCAAATACATTCAGGATCGGTTTGCGAGCAAGTATTACGATGCAGTGACGGCCGGCGTTGACTTCACTGCGCGGGATATCCAGAACGAACTCAAGGAAAAGGGGCTCCCCTGGGAAAAGGCCAAAGCCTGGGATAATTCCGCCGCTATCGGCAAATGGATCCCGTTGCAGAATATCAAGAACAAAAAGGACATCAATTTCTGCATGTACAAAAACAAGGAGTTGGTTCAGCAGGGAAATTCCAGCATGATGATCAATGGATTCGACAAGATCGTCGCTTATATTTCCAACTATTTCTCCGTCAATATCGGCGACCTGGTCTTTACCGGGACACCGGCCGGCGTGGGCGAGTGTGTGGTTGGGGATGAGCTGGAAGGTTTTATCGAGGATGACAGTTTGTTCACGATCGAGATTAAGTAACCTTTTTCCCTTCGCTCATGGTCACCGTCGAGATCCTGCTAAAAGCCTACCGGCTAATGCGGACTGCTGTTGAGATGGCAGCGATCTACGAGAAGAACCGGGCTATCTGCAAATACGTTCACTCTACTTCCCGCGGTCACGAAGCGATACAACTGGCGACCGCTTTCCAATTACAAGCTTTTGATTGGATCAGTCCGTATTACCGGGATGAAAGCGTTTTGCTCGGTCTGGGCTTCGAGCCGTATGACTTGATGCTGCAACTGTTGGCGAAGGGCGGGGATATCTTCACCGGCGGCCGCGAATATTATGCTCATCCGAATTATCGGGGGGCGGATCGTCCCAACATGCTTCATCAAAGCAGCGCTACGGGGATGCAGGCGATCCCTGCGACGGGACTTGCCCAGGGGCTGGGGTATCCTGTCGGCTATCGGATCACCCTTGCTGGTCCGGGGCCCCGCCGGTGAATCGCCGGTGGTTGTCTGTTCGCTGGGGGATGCGAGCGTGACGGAAGGGGAGGTCAGCGAAGCCTTCCAGTTTGCCGTGCTCAAAAAATTACCGATCATCTTACCTGGTTCAGGATAACAGCTGGGGCATCAGCGTGCGGGCGGAGGAAGCCCGGGCGATGGATGCGTATGAATATGCGGGAGGATTCCAGGGGATGGGGCGTTTACGGATTGACGGTAGCGATTTCCCCGGAAGCTATGAGACGATGGGTCGGGTGATCGGGGAGGTGCGTATGGGCGGCGGCCCCTTTCTGGTGCAGGCGCAGGTGCCGCTGCTGGGTCACCATACCAGCGGGGTTCGTCGCGAGTTCTACCGGGATGCGGCCGATCTGGCGGCGCATGCGGCCAGGGACCCGGTGCGTCAGGCTGCGGGCGCAACTGTTGTATTGGGGAGTGGCTGAAGAGGAACTGGAGGCGATCGAGCGGGAGATGCCGGGCTTTGTGGAGCGTGCGTTCCGGCAGGCGGCGGACGCGGCGGAACCGGAGGCGGAAACCGTCGCGGAGCATGTATTCGCACCGACGCCGGTGGTGGCGGAATCGGGCGACCGGGCGCCGTCGGGCGGGGAGAAAGTCATCATGGTGGATGCGGCGCTTTTTGCGATCCGGGAACTGATGGAGGAATATCCGGAGGCGCTGCTGTATGGGCAGGATGTGGGTCGGCGGCTGGGCGGCGTTTTCCGCGAGGCGGCTACGCTGGCGGAGCAGTTCGGTGATCACCCGAGTATTCAATACTGCTATACAGGAAGCGTATATCATCGGCTCGACCGTTGGGATGAGTGCGGTAGGGGCCAAGCCGATCGTTGAAATTCAGTTTGCCGATTATATTTATCCGGGTTTCAATCAGCTGGTGACGGAGATCTCGAAGTCCTGTTATCTTTGTCGCAGGGAAAATTCCCGGTGCAGACGGTCATCCGGATCCCGATCGGGGCGTATGGCGGCGGCGGGCCTTATCATTCCGGCAGTATCGAGACGACGCTTCTTTCGATCAAAGGGATCAAGGTGGTGTATCCGTCGAATGCGGCGGATATGAAGGGGCTGATGAAGGCGGCTTTCCTGGACCCGAATCCAGTCGTCATGCTGGAACACAAAGGACTTTATTGGAGCAAGGTGCCCGGGACGGAAGGGGCGAAGACGGTAGAGCCGGCGCGGGATTATGTCCTACCGCTGGGGAAGGGAAGGGTGTGCCTGGTGGCGGATGAGGATCGGGTTTCATCTGGCGAGACGGTATGCGTTATCACGTATGGGATGGGGGTTTACTGGGCGTTAGCGGCAGCGGCAGACGTTTCCGATGGCCGGGTGGAGATTGTCGATCTGCGGACGTTTGTATCCGCTGGATGAGGAGCTTGTTTTTTCGACCGTCCGCCGGCATGGGAAATGTCTGGTGTTGACGGAGGAGCAAGCGAACAATTCGTTTGCGGAGGCGCTGGCGGGGCGGATCAGCCGGAATTGCTGGGTTTCGCTGGATGCTCCGGTGGAGGTGCTGGGGGCGCTGGATCTGCCGGCGGTGCCGATGAATGTGGGGTTGGAGGAGGCGATGTTGCCCAACGCCTCCAAGGTGGAGGAGGCGTTGGGGAAGTTGTTATTTTATTAGTACCGGGTAAGCTCCGGTTGTACTTCGTCGATATAGCTAAGGATACCGCCTTTGAGGTTGTAGAGGTTGGTAAACCCAAATTTCTCCTGCAGTTCGCGGATGGCCTTTGCGCTGCGGCCGCCCATTTTGCAATGGATGACGACATTGCTGATCGCGGGCGATGCGGTCGCTGTTGTCGCTGACGGTGGCGAGCGGGATGAGTTCGCCGCCGATGTTGACGATCTCGAATTCATGCGGTTCGCGGACGTCGATGAGTTGGAATTTTTCTCCTCTTACCTGCCAGTCATAGAGCTCCTTTGCCGTGATTTCTTTCAGCGGCGCTTCTTCCACGGCGCGCATGCCGCAGAATTGTTCGTAGTCGATGAGTGCGGTAATTGTCGGGTTCTTGCCGTTGATCGGGTTGTCTTCGCGGCGGCGGATGGTGAAGGTTCGGCTTTCAAAGTCAAGGGCATCGAAAATATAAAATCTGCCGGAGAGGGTTTCGCCAACGCCGGTGATGACCTTGATCACTTCGAGGGCCTGAAGGCTGCCGATGATGCCGGGCAGGACGCCGAGCACGCCGCCTTCGGCGCAGGAGGGTACGAGACCGGGGGGGGGGGGGTGGGGTAGAGGTCGCGGTAGTTGGGGCCGAGCTCGCCGGCGGTGTTGCGGTAGTTGAATACGGAGACCTGGCCTTCGAACTGGAAGATGGAGGCGTAGACGTTGGGTTTGCCGAGGAGGACGGCGGCGTCGTTGACCAGATAGCGGGTTGGGAAATTGTCAGTGCCGTCGGCGATCACGTCATAGTCTTTTAGGATATCGAGTGCGTTCTGCGAGTTGAGATGGGTATTGTAGATGTTCAGTTTTATATAGGGGTTGAGGGTTTCCAGCCGGCGGCGTGGCGGCTTCCACTTTGGGTTTGCCGATCTCGTTCACGCCGAAGAGGACCTGGCGCTGGAGGTTGCTGTCGTCGACGACGTCGAAGTCGACGATGCCGATGGTGCCGACGCCGGCGGCGGCGAGATAGAGGAGGACGGGGCTGCCGAGGCCACCGGAGCCGATGACGAGGACTTTGGCGGCTTTTAGCTTCTGTTGGGCTTCGATGCCGAAGCCGGGGATGATGATGTGGCGGTTATAGCGGGCCAGTTCTTCTTTGGTGAAGCGGATTGGCGGTGGCGGCGTCTTTCCGAGCGCCGCCGGCGATGGCCGGGACGATACTGATGACGGTGTCTTCTTTCACGGCTGTCTTTTCCTGCTGGAGGTCGCGGATATCGTCGTTGCCGATAAAGATGTTGACGTAC
Source organism: uncultured Chitinophagaceae bacterium (assembly GCA_963846405.1). Classification (GTDB taxonomy): domain Bacteria; phylum Bacteroidota; class Bacteroidia; order Chitinophagales; family Chitinophagaceae; genus Puia. The sequence continues at coordinate 286,323 of CAWJVU010000009.1, forward strand.
GACCGGATATTGCCGCTTTCGTCGAGCAGGTGTTTTTTCAGATCGGGAAAATTGCGGGTCAGCTCTTCGACGGTGCTGTGAATCGTGCCGGCGCCAACCTGGAGCCGGGCGGTATTGTTGGTGAATTTGCGTAATGGAGTGGGAATGATGACAGTTGCCATGAGCGGTGTGATTTGTTTAGTTATACGAGTATTGAAAATCGGATATTTTTTCTTCTTCAAATTGCCGGTTGTCATTTAACAACCAGGACCGAAAATGGATCGAAGCCCGGTCCGTTTGATCGGGGACGGAGATGATGACATAGGAGAAATAAGGCTGTGCGGCAACCCGGTCATGTTCGGAAGGGATGGCCGGATGTTTGGGATGGCTATGATAGATGCCCAGCAGGGTCCAGTCATGGTCAAGGGCATGCTGCTCGGCGGTCATATAGTCGAGGGGGGAGATCTCGAAGCGGCGGGTTTTGTCCCCGGCTTTGGAGTTGTCGACGACAAGGATATCGATCACGATGCGGGTTCCGTCGTGTTCTTCCCGGCCGAACAGGAATCCGCAGCATTCGTCGGGGAAGGTATTGAGGGCGTCGTCAATAAGCAGTTGTCTGACCCGGGGTTCGATGATGATCATATGGTAGGATATTTTTTTGATGATTTCGCTGTATTTATCGGCGTTGTCCGGCAGGACGGTTACGACGATGCCGTGGTCGAGGCGGTTTGCGATGCGGATAGCGCCGGCGAGGTTGGCGGCGGCGGATGGGCTGAGCAAAAGCCCTCCGTGTTTAACGCTTCCCGGATCAACGCATAGGCTTCGTCCGTGCTGACCTCTTCGCTCGCATCGGCTACAGAATCGGGTCATAGATCTCCGGAACGACGGCAGTCTCGAGGTGTTTCCAGCCTTCCAGGCCATGCAGGGCATGATCGGGTTGCAGGGAGATGAGGCGGATGGAGGGTTGGAGTTCCCGCAGCCTCCGGCCTGTGCCGACAAAAGTTCCGGTAGTGCCTAGACCCGCGACGAAATGGGTGATACCGGGCAATTCGGCGAAGATCTCGGGGGCGGTGCCGTATGATAGTGGGCGAGCCAGTTGTAGTCGTTCTTATATTGGTCGGCGTAATAATATCGATCGGGATCTTCGGCGGCCAGGGCCCTGGCGACCTGCTGCGCGCCGTCGGTGCCTTCGAAGCGGGAAGTGAAGATCAGGTTGGCACCGAGCGACCGGAGGATATCCTTGCGTTCTTGCGAGGCGTTCTCCGGCAGACAAAGCGCGACGGGGATATGCAGACGTTTGGCGATATGGGCATAGGCGATGCCGGTGTTACCGCTGGTGGCGTCGAGGAGCGTCCGATTACCATTCAGGTATCCTTTCTCGATCGCATGGCGGATGATATTATAGGCGGCGCGGGCCTTGACGCTCCCGGATAACTGTATCCACTCCTGTTTGGCGTAGAGTTCTACCCCTGGTCGCCGGAAGAGGCGGGTGAAGTGGTATAGTGGTGTATGACCGATCTCGGTCTCGAGGGCTCGCACGCCGGAGAGGAGTGCGGGGTCGGCGGGAAAAAAGGTCGTTGTTGTCATAAGAGAAATGTCGTTGTCATACGTGTTAATAAAACAAAATAATAAAGCCCCACTTGTCGGTGGAGCTTCAACTATATCAGCTTGCTTTGTCGCAGTTGTGTGTCAGCTTATAAGAGGTCATCCTCCACCCAATAACCATGGATCGGCTACAACAGCAACAACAACAAATCTTATGGACAATTACCGGGTTCATGAAGACTTCAACAATGATTGACGGCATAAAGTTAAGGCAATCGCTGTATATTTCCTACCGGGGTTATATGGAATTTAACAAAAACACTAACTTGGTGGACTAAATACTTAATAATCAGTTATGGAGAATTCGGCTGTGCAAGGAAAAAAGTTGGCGGCGGCGAAGGCGGTCAGCTATATCCGGAGTGGGATGACGATTGGGCTCGGGACGGGGTCAACGGCGTATCTGGGCCATCCAGGGTATTGGGGAGGAGGTGAAGAAGGGGCTTTCGGTGAGGGCTATCGCCACATCGATCCAGTCGGAGAGCCTGGCGCGGGAATTGAATATTCCCATCGTGCCTTTCTCGGAAATCGACCATTTGGACATCACGATCGATGGGGCGGATGAGGTGGATGAGCAGTTGAATCTGATCAAGGGTGGCGGAGGCGCTATGTTGCGGGAGAAGATCGTGGCGTCGGCGACGCGGTTCTATATTATTATTGTGGATGAGAGCAAGCTGGTCCGTCGGCTTGGGAAGTTCCCGCTGCCGGTTGAGGTTGCGCCATTCGGCTGGGAGCTTACGTTTCGGCGGCTCGTGGAGTTGGGTGGGGCGCCCCGGATGAGGATGGCGGGGGATGCGCCTTTTCTGACGGACAATCAGCATTATATTTTGGATACATCTTTTGGGTTGATTTCCGATCCGGCGCGGTTGCATGAAGCAGTAAGCGGAATCACGGGAGTAATGGAGGATGGATTCTTCATCGACATGGCGGATATCGTGATTGCGGGGCTGGCGAGTGGGGATACGCGGACCCTGGAGCGGGGAACCGAGTGAAGCGGCACGGCGGCCCGGCGGTGAAGCGAGCCGCTAACGGGGTTTGGATTCTTTTTCCTGTTTGAAATAAAAGGTGAAGAGAAAAAAGAGGATACGGATGGTCTCGTAAGCGGCCCATTGGCGGAGACGCTGGCGCCAGTGGTGGTGGTGAAAGTAGCTCGCGGGATCGATCCGGATACAATGGTCGCGGATGATCGCTTCCAGATCTGATTCGACGGAGGCGGCGAACTCATTATTGCGTACGTCCATGTTGAGTTCTACACTGGCGTACGCGCTGATCCGGTTGACATTGTAGGACCCGTTGGTCATCCAAATTCCGTCGTAGGCGGCCATTTTGCCGTGCAGGACGGTTCCCTGATATTCATAGACTTCTATTCCGTTGCGGAAAAGCCAGCGGTACATATACTGTTCGGCAAGACGTGCAATCTTTATGTCTGAGACGGCGCCGACGATGATCCGGATGTTTACGCGCCGGCGAGCGGCCCGGGCCATTTGTTTGCGGAGGATCGGGCCGGGCATAAAGTAGGCGGATAGTACGACGACATGGGAACGGGCCTTTCGGAACATTTCGACATAGCTGCGGGAGATTTGGTTAAGACCCAGGACCCAGTCGTTGCGGCGAACACGGACGAGGCATTCCTGCTCGGGTATGATCCCGGGGAGGCGGGGGAATCTGTCACCTTTGGCGGGCCGGTTGAGGTTCCAATAGGCCTTGGTCCACATATCGCTACAAATAATGTGCAGCTTGAGTGCAGCCTGACCTTCTACGAGCAGTGCGCGGTCAAGCCACGCCGGCTGGCCGTCGATGTCGTTGTAGCGGTCGCTGATATTGATCCCGCCGGCCAAGCCGAAGGAGGCGTCTACAACGGCCACTTTATGGTGCATGCGGCGCCCCAGGTAGAAGTGGCGGCTTTTGAACAAGGGCCAGAACCATCGGAACCGGATGCCTGCGGCCTTCCATTTGTCGATGATCTCATGCGAAAGGTGCTGTGACGCATAACCGTCGAGGAGAATAAAGATCCGGACTTGGCGCGCGGCGGCGCGGAGCAAGGCGGCGGAGACGATCTGCCCGGTCTCGTCGCCGTCAAAGATGTACGTCTGGAGATGGATGGTGTTGGTTGCTTTATCGATCAGTTGTACGAGGGTATTGAAGTAGTCGGCGCCGCCGTGGATGAGTCGGACTTTATTGTGATTGGTATATCCAGCGAGCAGTCGGGGCGTTCGTCTTGTAGCCATAGGTCTTTACCGTGAGAACGGACGAAGGTCGGTAATTTTTAGCCCGTGATACTAACTAAACATGAAAAACCGTTCAAGGTAGGACAAGATTTATTTGCCCGTATATTAAGTAATTGTTAACTTTAGTAGACCGCCAATCTTCGACGGGGTTACTATGTAAACGAATGTTCGCTATGAATGCTCATTTAATCCGCCCCCTGATTATGGGGGTTTTTGTGTTTCCGCTCTTCGTGGCTGCACAACAGGGGAGTGAAGGCCGGCAGGGGCCGGCGGGTATACCGGCCGCGGGGACGGAAGAGGCGGTTCGATACAGCGATCCCGGCAACAACTTTACCAGTAATGTGCCGTTTAATGAGCTTAGTCCGAAGGCCTACCGGCGGTTCCATCGGCGGTTCCCGGAAGTCCCGACGGGAGAATTCTGGTTTAAATACGCTGCGGGTTACCAGGTTTCTTTTACTCTGGACCGGCATCATCAGTTTGCCTATTTTGCTCCCAGCGGGATTTTCCTGTACTCCCTGAAATATTTTGACGGCAAGGACCTTCCCCGGGATATAGAGACCGTTGTAAATCGGCGGTTTCCGGATTACAAAATCGATGTCGTGACGGAGGTCAATGACGGGCTGAAGACATTCTATTTGCTCCAAATCGTCAATCCGGATAAGATCAAGGTGCTGACGTTTGTTGACGGGCGGATCGAAGTCGTAAATGAGCTGCATAACGGGGGCGCCAATATCGGTCCTGCGGAAGCGGTCCGGTGAGGGCTCGGCGGGGTTCCGAAGGGTTATTTTGCGTCGGAGACCGTTCTGCCTTTCAAGGTTCTGCTTTTCTTTTCTATTTTATCCAATTCACTTTTGCGAATGACGAGGGTCGCGGAGGCGACGTCCGAGCAGGTGCCGCAGCGTGCGCGGAATTGATTGGAATCATAGCTTATCGCGGCGGTGCCGTTTTTCCACTCCGTGCCGTAAAGTACAAACTCATTAAAGGTATAGCCGCTACCGGGCCCGAATGCAATACTGTTGTTCCCTTTCTCAAAGCTAATCATGAGCCGGTCGTTTTCGGTGGCGTCACAGATCCCGGGGGTAAAGGCGGGAATGATGACGTCGTTTGTATAATGTCCGTTCTCGAGCTTTATTACACCCGATTTTACTTCGACTTTCGTATCACCCAGGTTGCGGGAAAGGACTAATTTCTGATCGATATAAAATTGGACGTTCCGGAGGTCGATGTTCTCTTTATCCAATTTGGCTCGCAGGTCCCGGGTAAAGGGAACGAAGTTCTTACGGGAGCTGCTGCAGCTGAACAGGAGGGCGGAGCCTAGAATACAAAGGATTACGGAGGGAATTCGTCTCATATAATTATTTTAGTAGCGGTTTTGACTAGCTGTAAACGCAATAGTTATATCGGGGTGTTAGATAAAGTGTTATACAAATGTTAAAACGGGTGGGGCGGGGGGCGGCGCGAAGGGGTGAGGTCGGCGGGCGCGAAACGGGCCGGCGCGTGGGTGCAACATTTCTTTCGCTCGTGCGTCCACTACTAGGACAAAACCACGCGCATGTTAAAAAACATCTTCAAAGTCGCTTTCCGGGGTCTCTGGAAGCAAAAGGGGTATAGCTTTTTAAATATTTTTGGGCTGGCGATCGGGATGGCGGCCAGCCTCCTGATCTTGCTGTGGATCAGAGATGAAGAGGCAGTGGATAATTTCCATGCGAAAGGGGACAGGCTTTACAGTGTCTATGAGGATCAATACTATGACGGGAAAGTTGAATCGGGGCATTTCACGCCCGGGGTATTACCGGACGAGCTGAAAAAAGTATTTCCGGAAGTTGAACTGGCCAGCGGGTTCAACGGGGAAGACCGGATGACCTTCCAGGTTGGCGACAAAATATTAAAACAAGACGGCGCGGATGCGGGGGCGGATTTCTTCCGGATGTTCAGCTATCCGCTGCTGGAGGGTACGGCGGAATCGGCGCTTAAAGGGCCGGCGGATCTTGCGATCAGCAGGAAGATGGCGGTCGCCTTTTTTGGCAGCCCCGAGGCGGCCATCGGGAAATCCATCCGTAACGAGAACCGACGGGACCTGAAGGTAACCGCGGTCTTTCAGGATCTGCCTTCGACGGTTTCCCGGAAGTTCGATTATGTGTTGAACTGGTTTGCGTACCAGGAAGATAACGGTTGGACAAAAGATTGGGACAATAATGGCCCGGAGACATTGGTTCTCTTAAGAAAGGATGCCGATCCGGCGAAGTTCGGACGCCAGATCAAAAAACTCCTTACCAAATACGATAAATATCAAAACAAGAGCTTTTATATTGACCTGGCGGTCCAGCGCTATGGGGATATCTATTTACACAATGAGATCAAAAACGCGAAGATCACGGGAGGAAGGATCGATTATGTGCGGCTATTCAGTATCGTGGCCATCTTTATCCTTTGTATTGCGTGTATCAACTTCATGAATCTTACGACGGCGCGGTCGGTAAAGCGGGCGAAAGAGATCGGTATCCGGAAAGTTGTCGGCGCGGTTCGGCCGGGGTTGATCGGCCAATTCATGAGCGAGGCGATATTGCTGGCTTTTATTTCGATTGTTTTTGCGCTGGGCATCGTGCTCCTCGCCCTTCCGGGCTTTAATCAGCTGACCGGGAAATCCATCGTTTTCCCATATGCGTCGGGCTCCTTTTGGCTAAGTCTGCTGGCGCTTGCGATCATAACGGGTCTGATATCGGGCAGCTATCCGGCTTTCTTCCTATCTGGCTTTCAGCCGATCCGCGTCCTGAAGGGAACACTGCGGTTCAGCCCGGCGACCGCGTGGTTCCGGCGGGGGCTTGTGGTGTTCCAGTTCGTCCTTTCGATCGTGTTGATCATTGGAACGATCGTCGTTTCAGAACAGGTAGACTATGTTCAATCGGCCAACCTGGGATATGACCGGGGGAACCTGGTCACTATTCCGCTGGAGGGGGACTTGACGAAGAGTTATAAGTTATTCAAAGAGCAGGCTTTGCAATTGCCTGGTGTAGCGATGGTCAGCCGGTCATCCCAATCGCCGACCAATATCGAAAACGGTACGCTGGGAGTGCATTGGGATGGGCAAGACCCCAATAACCGGATCATGTTCACCAACATTGCCACCGGATATGGCTTTATCGGCACGATGGGACTTCATCTTCAGTTGGGTCGCGACTTTTCGCCTGCGTACGGAACGGATACGGTTGGGTATATTTTGAATGAGGAAGCTGCCAAACGCATCGCCTATAAAGACCCGGTCGGCAAGCGATTGACCTTCTGGGGCAAGCAGGGAACGATCATCGGAGTTGTCCGAAACTTTCATTTTAACTCACTTCATGAGGCGATCAAGCCGTTGATCATCCATTATGGCGAAGAAGATCAATGGGGAAATGTCCTGGTGCGGACGAAAGCGGGACAAACCAAAGAAGCTTTAGCCGGGTTGGAGACATTATGCCGGCAACTCAATCCGCGGTTCCCCTTTACGTATGAATTTGCGGACGAGCAATACCGGAATTTGTATAAGAGCGAGCAGGTCGTGCATGGGCTTGCGAATTGTGGGGCGGCGCTGGCGATCTTTATTTCCTGTCTCGGTTTGCTCGGGCTCGCCATGTTCACCGCGGAGCAGCGGACGAAAGAGTTTGGGATCCGGAAGGTGTTGGGTGCAAAAGTTGGGACCTTGTTCACGTTGTTGTCAAGAGACTTTCTTATCCTGGTGTTGGTGGCGTTTGTGCTCGCGTCGCCACTGGCGGGATGGGCGATGCATAAGTGGTTGCAGGATTTTGCGTATCGGATCGATCTGCAGTGGTGGGTGTTCGGGATGGCGGGGGCGTTGGCGCTGCTGATCGCGCTGGCGACGGTAAGTTTTCAGGCAATCAAGGTGGCGCTCGCCAATCCGGTCAAAAGCCTGAGAACGGAGTAGGCTTGGTGCGAGGCTATAGGTTAAACGGAATGGGGCTCGGGCCGTGCGCGGGATATAGCGTGCGGACGCCAAGGGTCTTCAGGACAGTGTAGCTTCGGGGGATGTCGTCATTTTCAGCTGTGGGATAGCCGGGGACCGGGAGGTCGCCGATGAATGCTTCGCCGCCATCGAGCACGAGGCTGACGCTGTCGTCGCTATGACCGGGGGTGTGGACGAATTGACCGTTGAGACCAAGCCGATGGAGAAGCGCTCTGCTCTCGACGATCGGGATAACGATCGTTTCCTTTGTTATGCGGATCTCTTTCCAGCCGGTTTCGGGTTTGATCCACTGCTTAAGTAGGGGGATGGCGGCCAATTGCTCTTCGGGGACAATGAGCCGGAGTCCGACGTCCTGGAGTTCCTGCGTGAGGCCTGCATGGTCGGGGTGATAGTGGGTGACAAAGAAGTGGGTGATGGTATCGGACCGGATGCCGGTCGTACGAAGGAGGTGGAGAAATTTTCCGAGGGTGCCCGGCCAGCCGGCGTCCACCAATAGGGATGCTTTATCTGTGATAAGCAGATAGTAGTGGGTGGACATATAGGTCAGGTTCAGGATCTTCATGGGGAGGTAGGGGTTGGGGATTTGGGGGGCGAATGTTGTTGGGTTGGGATCTGATTGAAATAATGGAGGGCGGCTTTGATCTCGCCAAAGGAGTAGTCATTTCCGAGGCGGCTTTTTATGGGGCCAAGCGCGGTGCCGCCGATCTCGCGGATGACAGTCAGGATGGGAGCGAGTTTGTGTTCGGGAACCAATTCTTTTATATCGATCTCTCCGGTCGGGATAAAGGAGGCCAGGTGGCCTTCGATGGTGTTGATGGTGAGGCTGCGTCGGGCGGCGATCTCGGGGATGAGGATGCCTTCTTTATAGAGTTTGAGGCTGATGAGGCGGGTACTGCCTTTTTCGCGTGCGGGGACGGGGTCACCGGCCGTGGCGGGTCCGGGCGGTAGGATTGTGGCCGGCTCCGGCTCCGCGGATGACCGGGAGCGGCGGTCGTTTTCGAGACTGTTGAGCAGGCGTGTGGTGCTGATCCCATTGCGGAGCCCGGCGATCAGTTGTAAGGCATCTTCCAGTTGTTGTCGTTTCCGGGTTATGGTCATTTTTAGCGTAGCCAGCTCTTTGCTTTGTTTCTTTTTTCTTTTCCGGGATGTTATTTGTTCGATATGCTTTGTTAACGGTAACAGCAGTTGATCCTCAAGCTGCCGGATAAAATAGCGGGTCGCGGCCTGGGTGCGTTCATGTAAATGGTTGTATCCGTCGGCTTCCGCGCCGGGGATGAGCTGTTCCAACTGCCGGGTGAATCGTTGTGCCGTGTCATGAAGAGCGAGCGCAGGCTTCGACCAGGCATCATCGTAATCCTGTAGCTGTTCGATCAGGCGGGACCAGTCAAAGGCGGCCAGGAGGGTCCTGCTGATAAAGGTCCGCTGGTCCTGTTCCAGCTGTTCTTCGACGATCTGGTTTGGCGGATTGTTTTCCATAAAGCCGGCAACGCGCGGGTCGGTGCGGATGGACCAGGGGGTGATCCGGGACCGGAGTACAAGGCCATCCAGTGCCGTCAGGCGACTGAGGGCTACATAGACCTGGCCGGGTGCAAAGGAATCACCGGCGTCGATCACGGCTTTTTTGAACGTGAGGCCCTGGCTTTTATGGATGGTGATGGCCCAGGCCAGCCGGATCGGATATTGGGAGAAGGTGCCCAGCTCTTCTTCGTCGACACGGTCTTTGTCCTTGTCGTAACTGTAGCGGATATTCTTCCAGATCTCTTTTTCGAGGATCAGTTCATCGGGCTCGTCGGGAAATTCAATGATGATCCGCTCGGCGGAGAGGTCGCGGATCGGCCGATCTTTCCGTTGTAGTAACGCCTGGTCTCGCCTTTATCGTTCCTGATCATCATCACCTGGGCGCCTTCCTTGAGCGATAAGGTTTGTTCGGCGGGGTAGGACTTGTCGCTGAATTCGCCGGTGACGACGGCGTTGTAGAGGTGAACTTTGCCGGCGAGTAGTTCGAGTTCCCGCCTGGTTTATTTGATCGGCCTTGGCATTGTGGGACGTGAGGGTAATATAATTGGCTGACTTCGGCGCGACGAATTCGGGTTGATAGTAGTCGGCCAGGGTGGCAGCGTCTGCTTCGGAAATTCGATTGGTCCGGATGCCGTTGAGCAGGTGGATGAAGCGTGCCTCGTTTGCCGGTAAATCTTCTTCAGCTCGAGGCAGGCCGGTGGCGCCTGCCGCGATCACCTGGGCATCAAAAAAGAATGGGCTGGCATAGTGTTGCTGCAGCAGTTCCCATTCGTCCCCCGACACGACGGGAGGCAATTGAAAGAGGTCACCGATATAGAGCACCTGCAGCCCACCGAACGGGAGCAGTGGCTGGCCGCGGAAGTGGCGGAGGATGGTGTCGATGGCGTCGAGCGTATCTGCGCGGACCATGCTGATCTCGTCGATGATCAGCAGTTCGAGCTCCTGCAGCAGTTCGCGACTGGCGCTTGCCAACCGGATATTCCGGAAGAGGCTTTGCGGGTCGGAGGCGGCGATGGTTGAAGACGGTGCGGAGAAGTAAGGTTGAGGAATGGGGAGGTAAGGTCCGAAGGGAAGCTGAAAAAAAGAATGAAGGGTCGTACCGCCCGCGTTGATCGCTGCGACGCCTGTTGGCGCGGTGACGGCCAGTTTTTTACATGTGTTCTCGCGGATAAATTTGAGAAAGGTTGTTTTGCCGGTCCCTGCTTTCCCGGTAAGGAAGACGGATCGGGAGGTCTGATTGACAAATTGTACCGCGAGTTCAAAAGCTGCATTGTATGAATCCGATCCCATAGGAGTTTGCAATTTATCGAATGATTGGAAATATTTGTTAACTTCCTTCGATGAAACGAAACTGGTTGCTGCCTGCGCTGCTGCTCTGCGGTGGGGCATCTTTTGCCAATGTCCGGCTTCCGGCGGTCCTTGCGGATAATATGGTGCTGGAGCAACAATCTACCGTCAAACTATGGGGTTGGTGTGACCCGGGGGAGAAGATCTTTATTACGCCTTCGTGGAGTCAGGTCACCGATTCGGTAGTGGGAACGCGCGACGGTCGGTGGATATTGCCGGTGTCTACCCCTGCGGCGGGCGGCCCGTATACCATGGTGATCAGGGGCCGGAACGATGATCACCGCTGAAGAATGTGCTGATCGGGGAGGTGTGGGTTTGTTCGGGGCAGTCGAATATGGAGATGTGCGAGACCTGGGGGCTGCCGGATGTGCAGGCGGATTTGCCGACCTGCGCGAACGATCAGATCCGGTTTTTCCATGTTCCGAGGACGACGTCGACCGCGCCGCAGGATGACTGTCCGGGGCGGTGGGAGGTTTGCGATTCCGGTGCGCTGAAGACGTTCAGTGCGGTGGGGTATTATTTTGGGAAGTCACTGAATAAGGAGCTGGATGTTCCGGTGGGGTTGATCGAAGCAGCGTGGGGCGGTACGCCGGCGGAGGTGTGGACGCCGGAGGCGTTGATAAACGATGACCCGGCGCTAAAGGCTGCGAATGGCAAGCTGGTTCCGGCGTCCGGGTGGCCTTATCTTCCCGGTTATTGTTATAATGGGATGATCGCGCCGCTGACATCTTATCGCATTGCGGGCGCGTTGTGGTATCAGGGGGAAAGCAATGTGGGGACATCCGAGACGTATGCGAAGCTGTTGACGACGATGATCGGGGCCTGGCGGAAGGCGTGGGGGGCAGAACTTTCCGTTTTATTATGTGCAGATTGCGCCGTTTACCTATGGGGCGAAGGAGCAGGGCGCGTGGTTGCGGGAGCAGGAGGCGGCGGTGCAGGATCTCGGGGGTACCGGGATGGTGGTGATCAGCGACATCGGTGACGATACGACGAATATTCATCCGAAGGATAAACATGATGTCGGGATTCCGGCTGGCGAACTGGGCGTTGGCGGAGACGTATCATCGACCGGGGCTATACTATAAGAATCCGCGGTATTAAAGCATGGAGACGAAGGGGGACAGGGTTATCCTGAGTTTTGCGGATGCGCCGAATGGTTTGATGGTGAAAGGGAAGTAGGTGATGACGTTGATGTTGCGGGGGAGACAGGGTTTTTTATCCGGCGGAGGGAAAGATTGAGGGGAGCAAAATGGAAGTATGGTCGAAGGAGGTGAAGAAGCCGGTGGCGGTCCGGTATCAGTTCAGCAATGCGGGGATCGGGAATGTATTTAGCAAGGAGGGGCTGCCGATGGCGCCGTTCCGGACGGATACTGGTAGGTGCGGCGGAGCGGGTTGGTCAGACAAACTCGCGGTTATAGCGATTTCGGTATTGGAGGGGAGACAGGCCGGTGACTTTTTTGAAGACAATCCGGAAGGTCTTGGGGTCGGAGTAGCCGACTCGATCCATAGCTTCGTTTACGCCGAGGCGGCTATTTTCAAGGCTTTTTTTCACGACTTCCATTTTGGCGCGGTGGATATATTCCATGACCGTATTGCCGGTCGCTTTTTTGAACCGGCGTTCGAGATTCCGGCGGCCCAGCGAGAACAGGGAAGCGAGGTGGCCGACGGTTATGCGGGATTGGATATTCTTTTCGATATAGTCCTGGGCCTGGCGAATGGCGGTGTCTTCATGATCCTTCTGACCGTTGAAAATGATGAATGGGGACTGGCTGGTGCGTTGCATATCGATCTGGAATCCCTTGGCGCATTGGACGGCAATTTGGCGGCCTGCGTATTTCTCGATGAGGTAGAGGATGAGGTTGAGCCAGGAATAGGCGCCGCCGCTGGTGTAAATATTGTTCTCTTCGGTGATGATCTTGTCGACGACCAGGTTGACGGCGGGGAAGAGGCGGCCGAATTCCTCCGCGAATTGCCAGTGGGTGGTGCAGGTTTTGCCATCGAGCAGCCCGGTGCCGGCCAGCAGGAAGGCGCCGATACACATGGAGGCGACGGCGGCGCCATGATCATATTGCCGGATGATCCAGGATAGCAGTTCCTGGTTGTCGGCGAGGATCTTTGGTTGGTCGCCATGAACGGATGGGATGAGGATCAGATCGGTCCGTGGAAGATCGCGAACGAGCACGTCGGGTGAAACGGTGAAGCGCCCGTTTTTCATTTTGATCTCCGGATGAGCTGCCGACGAGTTGGACGATAAAGAGGGGGTCGCGGCCTGCGTCGGCGAGGTAGTCATTGACGCGGGTGAGGATCTGGTGGGTGCCTTCAATATTGGTGAGGCTGCAGTCGCCGGCCGGGACCAGGATGGAGATGTGTTTCATCCTATAAATTTAGAGAAAAGAGCTTGTCGCAAAAAGAACTGAAAATGTCGTTTTTCGGAGTTGTCGGGAGGCGGGGGAGGATGTAGTTTTGGCATAAAAAAATAACAATATGGGAAAGATCATTGCGTTGGGTCATATTTCCCTGGACGGGTATATGGCGGATCCGGAGGGGCAAATCAACTGGATCCGGATGGATGGGGAGATCGCGACTTTGTCCACGGGCTATACCGGGGTGCGGCGGGAACTGATCTATGGGCGGAAAACGTATGAGTTGATGGACCCATTCTGGCCGGATGTGTTGAAGTATCCGGCGAAAGTGGCCGGGATGGATCGTGGAGTATGCGAAGTGGGTGGATGAGAGCGGTGAAGGTGGTGGTGACCACGACGCTGAGGTCGATCGCATGGAAGAAACGAGGTAATCGGGAGCAATGTTGTCGAGGAGATCGGGCGGATAAAACAGGAGGTGAAGGGGGATCTGCTGTTGCTGGCGAGTGCGCAACTGTTGGCGACTTGTGCCGGCGGGGTTGGTGGATGAGGTGGTGATGACGGTTCAGCCGGTGATCTTGGGAGAAGGGCGGCCGTACTTTAGGGGGTTGAAGGAGCGGGTGCGGTTGGAGTTGCGGGAAAAGGAAGTTTGCGAATAGGGTGGGGTTCCGGTATGGGGTGGTGCGGGGTAGTGCGGGTTGGGGAGGGAGTGAGAATAGCGGATATTGTTGTAATTTATCGCATGGACCAACTCGAATTCTACGAGCAGTACAGGCAGTATTCCACGGCGGACCTGATCAATATCGTCCGGGAGAAGGATAATTATCAGACTGCGGCGGTGTTGGCGGCGGAGAAGCTGTTGGCGGAAAGAGAGGTTTTTGCTGTCGATGAGCAGGAGGCTGATCAATATTTCCGCGAAAAGGAAGCGAAGAGGGTGGCGGCGACTGCGCGGGTTGATTCTTATAAGGCCGCGGTGGCGGATTGGGTGGAGCCGCTGGCGAGGCCGTCGGCGGAATTGCAGCCATATAAATGGTACCGGTTGTTTCTGGTGGTTATATGGGTTCTGGTATGACGTAGACCTTTATCACGTTGTCCGGTTTTTTATCAGAGGCGCGCAGCATCGGACTGAATCTGGAGGATTTATGTCTTTGTTGTGGGGACCTTTGGGTTCGATACCTTCTTCTTTGTGTTGATCATTAAGAGGCGACAGATGGGGTTGGATATTGCTGGTGGTTGAACATATGCTATATGATCTTCATCAATCTGATTCTTATTTGTCGAGATCTCTGCGATTTAAGTTTGTCCACGTCAACGCGGCGCGGAACTTATATTGGGCCTTTTTTCATTTGGCGATGTCGGCTTCCTGTGGCGGCGGCCTATGGCGGAGTTTTTTGGGGTTGGGCCGGTCGTCAAAAAACGTGCGCTGGGTGCTGGGGTTGGGGTTAGGGGTGATTTTATGCCTGTGTTCGCGTTGTATTCTATATGGTAAAACGGCCCACCCGGTCGATTGCGGGTAAGCCGTTGTCTGTTCCGTGTCGAGTTAATTATTGTCCCTGCTCGACCTTGACGACGGAGACGGGGATCAGTCCGTGGGCTTCGCGGTGGGTGTTGACGATGGCGGCGGAGTCGGGCGCCTGGGAGAGGCAGAGCACGGTGCCGTTCTTTTCATCCACCCAATAGTTGATAAAATTTACTCCGTATTTCTGCTCAACGGCGAGGTCTTTCTGATGGGCGGCGGCGACGGCGGCCGCGGTGACATTGCCGGGTCCGAGTTCATGGATGTCGAGGTAGAGGTTGTTATTCCCTTTGATCATGGCTTCCTGGCCGTCGCTTACCTTGTAGATATCGTCGGGCAAGAGGCCGTGGGCTTCGGCGTGGGTTGAACGGATGGCGCCGGGGTCGGGGGCGGAGGAGAGGCAGTAGACATCGCCTTTGTTTCACGTCGACCCAATATTTGATAAAGCTGACGTTGTATTTCTTTTCGACGGCAAGGTCTTTCTGGTGGGCGGCGGCGACGGCGGCGGCGGTGACTTTGCCGGCGCCCAGGTGGTGGACATCGATGTAGAGGTGGGCGGTGTCCAGGGCGGCGAGGTGAGACGGCTGGCTCGGCTGGGCGACGAGACGGAAAGAAAGGATGGTCAGGAGGATGGTAGTCATTCCGAAGGGAGTAATTTGTTTCATATCAAGAATGTTTTAAGCGTGAAAAAATGAATTGATGCAATTGATGCAACAAAAGAATCCATTTTTTGCCTGTGGGATATAGGGAGGGCTCCCTATATTGGGCGGGGGGATACCTCATCTTTCGGCGAGTGGCTCAGCGGATCAGGACGGTCGATATCGTTATAAGGCGGTGATCCATTTGGTCTTTTCGGAAATGGGGGTGCGTTTGCCGGGTCGCCGGGGTTCGTTCGTAAAGCCCAGGTAGAGGAGGCCAAGAATGGCGTCTTCGGGACGCAGACCCAGGTATTCCTTCATAACGGGTTGTAAAACAGTGCCTCCGGTGCTCCAGAGGACGGCGATTCCGAGGGCTTCCGCTCCCAGAAGGATATTATTGGCGGCGGCGGCAGTGGCGCAGATCTCTTCAAGGGCGGGGATACCGGGGTTCGTGCCTCTTTGCATATAAACGAGGATAAGGTGGGAGGCGAGGTCGCCGTTGTGGGCTTGTTTTTCGTATTTGGCGGTGGCGAATTTATCGGGCGGGGTGATCTGCCGATATTGTTCGGCGTGCTGATGGCAGAATTCCCGGACGGCGTGGCCGCTATAAACGATAAAGCGCCAGGGTTCGGTGAGGCCATGGGATGGGGCCCAGTTGGCGAGTTCGAGCAATTGACGGATTTGGTGGTCGTCGATGTTTTGGCCATTGAAGGCCGTTGGTTTCTGCTTCGTCTGTTCGATAACTATTTCCTGTAACTTGCTGAAATTATTCATTTTGTAATTCTATGATTTTCAATTAGTTATTTGTACATCGTATTTTTACTCTATGAGATGCGGGAACGATGAGTATCTTTAGAGTTGCAAGTTACGGCCGCCGTGAATGAAAAGCCTAATTTCCGTACCCACGGCCTGGCTATTGTGCTTCTCCTCTAGTCTATGTTCAACCCTCACTCAAATTAATCCATTCCTGGGACCGGCATTGTTTTACCGCAAAAAATTAAAACGATGTTGAAGTACCAAGTTTCGTTGCCCTATGTGGTTATTGTTAATCAATTACTTACCTGCTAGTGCGCATTTCTATGGGTCGTATACGCCTCCGGGTTTGGAGGAATGTCCGGCCTCGATCGTCCTACACGGTTAAGCCGAGCCTGCCGATGCGAAAATTTGTCGATGAGTTACATCAAGGAGAATAATGAGGAGCTCGCCGAGATCCGGGAGCGGAGTTCTCAACCTTTCCTGATCATCGATTCGGTCATGGACCACTATGACCTGCCGGAGGAGCTGCGGTATCTCGCTGTGATCGAATCGGAGCTGAAGTCGTGGGCGGTGTCGCGGGTGGGGGCGAAGGGCCCTGGCAATTGATGGCCGGGACAGCCCGGGAGTTGGGGTTAAAAGTGGGACGGCGGTCGGACGAGCGCACCAATTATTATAAGAGTACGGTGCGGCGGCCTTGTATCTTCGGGATCTTCACCGGGAGTTCAAGGATTGGTTGCTTGTGCTTGCGGCCTATAATGCGGGCCCGGTGCCGGTGAACCGGGCGATAAAACTGGCGGGGTCGAGGAACTTCTGGGCCCTGGAGAGGTATTTGCCAGGGGAGACGAGAAGGCACATCAGACGTTTTATCGCCACGGCGTATTACTTTACGGTCTGCGGGCCGGTGAGTAGATCCGGCAGGACCGGTGATGGACCCGATTGGGCCGGGGGTAGGAGTGCCCGGTTTGGCGGTGGCGGGGTTGTCGGATGGAGTTTCGGGGGACGGGGGCCCGGTCTCGGGAAGTGTGCTATTGACTTCGAGCGGTATTGGTCCGGTCCCGGTGAATATGAGCTCGGTCCCGGGGAATGTGACTTTGGTCTCGGGGAATGTGACTTCGGTCTCTGGGAATGTGACCTTCACCTTGGGGGTGGTTAGCCGGAGCGCGGAAAATGGAGTTTCGGAAACCGGGACTGCGTGGCGAAGGAATGAACCGCTTATGTGATACCGTGTTAATAGATATTTATTTTTTTCATAGATAATAATCGTACTTTAATAGCTCTTCAGTGCTTTTCTCTTAAGCCACAATTCCGGCGTACCGGAATCCGCCCCCTGGTTTTCATTTCCATCATTTAAAAAGCACTAACATGAGTATGATCCATCAAAACCGGCCGGCAAGCAGGCGTGATTTCCTGGGCAAACTGGCGGGAACCGCTGCGCTTATCGGGATGAGTAATTTGCCCTTGATTGCTAACGCCGAAACAGGCCCCGCGGACGATCATCCGGGCGGGGGTCTGGCGGACCCCGATGAGTGGTTCAAAACGAATATCAAGGGCAAGCATAAGATTGTCTTCGATTCGCCGGAACCCAAAGAGTTGATGACTTTCGCATGGCCGTTGGTATTCCTGCTGACGAATAAGGGTACGGGTACGGACGAAAAGGACTGCAGCGTTGTTGTCGTGTTGCGGCATAACGCCATCCCATATGCGCTTGGTGATCCCCTATGGGCGAAGTACAAGTTTGGAGAAATGTTCAAGATCAACGATCCGAGGACCATGGCGCCTGCCACGCGGAACCCCTTCTGGGATACCAAACCGGATGATTTCAAGATGCCGGGGATCGGCCCGGTGCCGATCGGCATCAAGGACCTGCAGGCCAGCGGCGTACTATTCTGCGTGTGCAACATGGCGCTCACGGTCTTTAGTGCAGCGGTTGGGATGAAAACGAACCAGGATGGCGCGGCGGTCTTGAAAGAGTGGGTGGCCGGGTTGATCCCCGCTATTCCGCCGATGCCGTCGGGCGTTTGGGCGGTAGGCCGGGCGCAGGAATATGGCTGTTCTTATTGCTTCGCGGGCTGATGAAAAGCAAAACGATGCTGGGGGTGATTTTCCTTATTCTACTGGTGTTGGTAGGTGGGGAAATCCTGCTTAGGCGAATACAGCGGGTGAGACCTGTCGCCGCTGCGGCCGATTCACTCTGGCGCGGGCCGGATTCGGCCGCGATTCCGGTTGGGAGTGCGGGTGATCTGATCCGGTATGGGCAGGATCTTATTGAAAGGACGGGGTATTATTACGGCCCTTCGGGTGTGTTGAGCCATCGTTCAAATGGGATGAACTGCCAGAACTGCCATTTGGGTGCAGGGCGTCTGCCCTGGGGTAACAATTTCGGCGGGGTGAAGTCTTCCTATCCCAAATTCAAGGAACGGCGGGGCGCGGTCGAGGATATTGCCCAGCGCATAACCGACTGCTTCGAGCGAAGTCTGAACGGGGTTGCTCCGGATAGTACCTCCCGCGAGGCGCTTGCGATGGCCGCTTATATGGAGTGGTTGGGGGCGGGCGTGCCCAAGGGGAAGAAGCCTGCGGGATCCGGTATTGAAGCGATTGTCTATCTCGATCGGGCGGCCGATCCGGCGAAGGGCAAACAACTTTACGGGGTGAAGTGCCAACTCTGTCATGGTACGGAAGGGGCCGGCGTGTTGGATAAGGATGGGCGGGTCTATGTCTATCCACCGGTATGGGGGGATCATAGCTATAATTCGGGTGCAAGCTTTTACCGGTTGTCGAGGCTGGCGGGGTTCATATACAACAATATGCCTTCCGGTACGGATTTCCGTAAACCCCAGTTAACGCCGGAGCAGGCCTGGGATCTGGCGGCCTATATCGATTCGCAGCCGCGGCCGGTCAAGGCGTTCGCGCAGGACTGGCCGGATATCCGGCTGAAGCCGGTGGATCATCCTTTTGGGCCATTCCCGGATAGTTTTGGCGCCGGGCAGCATAAATTCGGGCCTTTTCTTCCGATCGTGCGAGAACAAAAAAAATCTTCAAAATGAAAAAGATTCAATTTTTATTTGGGCTGTTGTGCTGCTCGCTTGTTGTGGCGGCTCAGCGGGCCGACTATAAGGTCGTCTTCGATCTTACGAGTTGGGATACGGTGGATCAAAAAAATATGATCCGGTGGCTGAAAGAGATCAGCGAATCAAATCCGGACGCGAAAATGGAAGTGGTCATGTATGCGAAGGGGCTGGAATTGGCGGTGAAGGACAAATCGCTTGTGGCGGATGATGTGACGCACCTGGCCGCCAACAAGAATATCAGTTTTTCGGTTTGTGCAGTAGCGATGAAAAACAATCATATCACCGCGGATCAGCTTTTACCGGGGGTCCATGTTGTCCCGGATGGGATTTACGAGATCATCACCAAACAACGGGAGGGTTGGGGTTATATAAAGGCGGCGCGGTAAGGGATCGGACGAGCGCGATAGGGGATCGCGGTCGCGGATTAAGGAGCGCTATGGCGGATTAAGGCTGCCGCTTCCGCAGCAAGCCGAGCCCGAAGGCGGCGAGCAATCCCGTGAGGCCGATGCCGGCTACCAGCAGGCTTCTGCCTGCCGGCGGGTCGGTTCGCAGCGCGAAGGCTGCGGCGGCGTAGGAATCCGACGTTGGAATAGACTTCTCGTCTTCCGCGCGCATGACGACGTCCCAATCGTCATAGCCTTTTCCGGTCAGAAAGGTCAGCATCTTTAACTCGTCTTTTCGTTTTTCCATTAATTGCTTCAGATAATTCTGGCCGGCTTCGCAAGTCAGGTCGCCCGTCGCGGGATGGGTGATGATGTAGCGGGCCTGGAAGTTGGTTGTATTGGCGGTCTCCTGGAAAAGCAGGTCCTGGGGGAAGGCCCGGCGATTATAACGCACATGGAGACGCGTAAAATAGACTTTGGCGGGATGATCCGTATCCTGATCGTTCGGATCCACAGGATATTTGCCGGGGTTTGCCCACCAAACCCCTGCCTGGACTAAATCCCCCGTGGAAGGCGCTGTGGCTACACATGGGTCGCATTTGACCGCATTGGATGGGCTTACATCCCAGGCGTATTCGAGCATCGCCGCGGACTTGCCGGCGCCGAACCATTGGTATTGGAAAAGGTTGGTATAAAAACTCGCGAAATTGTTTTCCACGAACAATGGAACGTTTTTGCCGGTGGGCAGGGATACGGTGGGATAATTGGCGCATTCGATCCTTCCGGTCTTACTAAACGCGTAGACGATCATGTCCTGGTCACCATCGGCATTGGCCATGCCGAGACGGATCGGCAGCATGAATTTGGGAGATTCGAAGGATATCTGGATGGGCCGCAGGAAATCGCCGGGCACCTTTTTCTTTTCTTTTTCATCTACTTTGACCACAAAGAATTTCATGTTGCTGCGGATATAGGGCTCCAGGACCTCTGTTGCGCCTGCGGGGATCTTGTATCCGTTCTCTGTGAGCCAGGTTTGCAGGCCGGAGGATTCCTTTGCGCTCAGGATGAGGATATCGTATTCGCCGACGATGTATTTGGCTTCGATGCGGACACCGTTCTTCTTTGCGGTTCCGTACCCGATGACGACGATGTCGTTCAGGGAGACGCCCCGTACCGCGCCCATCAATGGCTTGTCCTTGGCCCATTCACAGGGGTTCTCATCGTAGTATTCTACCAGCCTGGGTTTGCTGTATTCATTGAGGGTGTTGAAGATGGTCTGGTCGACTACTTTGATATCGCTTTTTTGGAGCACGACGGGTACGGGAACCACCATGGCAAAATCCTTCAAATCGCCGTGGAAATCGTTGTACATCGTGATGGTACTCCGCTCGCCATCGCGAACCAGGATGACCTGGGATGTTTTGTTTTTCAACGTTCCATCGGCTTTGCTGACATAAAACCCACAGAACGCCATCGCCTGGCTGCTGATCATGGTCATTGCGACGACAATGGCGGCAAACTTTCTCCGGGTGTTGAATATGGGTTTCCATTGAAATCTCCGGGCTGGAAAAATGACATCAAGAACGGGCACCAGGGGAGCCAGGACTATCAGCATCCAGACCGGCGTATTGTACATCCAGCGGAAGGCCGCCAGATAGAAGGAAAATATGGCGATGGTCATTGCCCAAAACACCCTTGCGACGGGATGGTTCGGAGAGGTCCTGGGGTCGCTGATCATGAAGAAGCTGAAAAGCAGCAGGCTGCCACTGCTGATGGAATGCCAGAAATAATCACCGGGCCAGCCGAGTGAAAGCACCTGGCGCCAATAGAGGAGGCCGGCAAATGTAAGCAGGAAGGGGAGGCTGCTGTCGAGTTTCTGGACTTGTGTGACCATGATGGTTCCTAGGGTCAGCGCCAGGAAAAACAAGAGCGTTCCATTGCCCCATTGCCCGGATGAGAGCCACGCGTCGCCGGTGATCGCGATGGTTGCGACGATTCCGAATGCCGAAGGATTAAAAAGATGTTTTTGCCGGATGCGGAAAAGATATTTGGAGGAGATGGCCAGGAAGGCGGCCAGCAGACTGGTCCAGGCATGCCCCGTCTTAAGCAGAAGGCAAAGGCTCAGCGCGGTGATCCCTGCGCTCAGCGCCCAGGATCGATAGCCGCCGATGCCCGTGGCGGTTGGGAACCTTTTGTGGCGGATGGCTTCTGCGGCATAGCTAAAAACGAGGCATCCGGCGGCACTGGTGATATAATGCAGCCAATCGGGGACCCACTGCAGGAAAAGAATCCCGTAAGTCAAAAAGAAGGCCTGGAAGATCAGTTGGAACCAGCGGGGGTCGGCGGCAATCGGTCGTAATGACATAAGACATATTTACCGTTGGATGCTCGTTTGCGGGAAATTGCATAAAAGGCAGGACATGGAATGCGAAATATCGGTATATTAGTGGGGGTCAAAATACCACATACCCATGGGAAGCGCTTCGTTAATCGTTCTTGTTGTTGCCGGGGTGAGTTTTGCGGCAGGGGGAATTGCGGTCGCCCGGATCTTTGTCAAAGGCACAAAAAACGCACAGAAAGGCCAGGCATATGAGTGCGGCGTTCCGACCGTGGGTACTCCCTGGAATCAGTTCAATGTCGGCTACTATTTGTATGCGCTGATCTTCCTCATCTTCGATGTAGAGCTCGTCTTTATGTATCCCTGGGCTGTCGCGGTCCGAAAGATCGGGATGGCCGGTCTCGTCGAGATTGTGGTTTTCCTGTTCATCCTGTTCATGGGATTCCTGTATGCACATAAAAAGGGGGCGCTCAAATGGATGTAGAGTAAACCTTTTCCAGGGGAAGTGCATCCGACGGCTGGCGGGGGGGTCCTGGTGACGAAACTGGATGAAGTCATTAATTGGGCCCGTTCCAACTCCCTTTGGCCATTGGTTTTCGGTACGTCCTGCTGTGCGATCGAGATGATGTCTACGGCAGGGGCGAAATACGACTGGTCCCGATTTGGGTTTGAGGTGGCGAGGGCTACGCCGCGGCAGGCGGACGTGATCATCATTGCGGGGACGATTGTCAATAAGATGGCCCCGGTGCTCAAGCGGTTGTATGACCAGATGGCCGATCCCAAGTATGTGATTGCGATGGGCGCCTGTGCGACGAGTGGCGGCCCTTTTTTTTACAATACGTATTCGGTTGTTAAGGGTGCGGATCATGTGATCCCGGTGGATGTGTATGTGGCGGGATGTCCGCCGCGTCCGGAGGCGTTGCTGCATGCGCTCATCGCGCTGCAGGAGAAAATCAGGAGGGAGCATCATGAATAAAGAGGAATTGAAACTCAGATTGGCGGAGATGGTGCCTTCGGCGGTGTTTGACGATGGGGGTGAATGGACGACTGTCGTGATCGATCCGGCGGATTGGGGAAGTCTCGCGAGGGATCTGCGGTCCGAGGGGGGGCTTGATTTTGATTATCTGTTCTGTGTGACGGCCGTCGATTGGAAGACACATTTTATAATGGTGTACCACGTGACGTCGACCGTTCACCGGCACACGCTGGTGGTCAAAGCGAAACTGGATCATGATCGGCCGGTCATCCGGACGGTGGCCGATATCTGGCGCACAGCGGAATTTCATGAACGGGAGGCGTTTGACCTGATGGGCGTGGAATTTACGGGTCATCCCGATCTGCGGCGGCTTTTCATGACGGACGAGTGGGTGGGGTGGCCGTTGAGAAAGGACTACGAGGATCCTGTCAATATGATTAAATTATGATGGGGAAATTATGATCGAAGAAATAGGCACGACGGAACAAGGGGACCTGGTGATCAATATAGGTCCGCAACATCCGTCCACGCATGGCGTGTTGCATCTCGTGATCACCCTTAACGGGGAGACGATCCGGAAGGTCGAACCGCACCTGGGGTATATTCACCGGAGCATCGAAAAGATGTGTGAGAGCCTGTCGTACCGGCAATTCATTTATGTGACCAGCCGGATGGACTATCTGTCTTCGCATATCAACAATCATGGATGTGCCTTGTGTGTTGAAAAGGGCTTGCAGATCGAAGTGCCGGCGCGGGCGAAGGTGATCCGGGTCCTGATGGATGAGTTGACGAGGCTGGCGTCTCATCAGCTGTGGTGGGGCGCGATGGCGATGGATGTGGGTGCGCTGACGCCTTTCTTCCATGCCTTCCGGGAGCGGGAGGCCATCAATGATATCATGGAGGAGACCTGCGGGGCGAGGTTGACGATGAATTATATGGTGCCCGGCGGCGTTGCTTTTGATCTTCATCCCAATTTCCAACAAAAGGTGATGGATTTCCTCCGCTTCTTTGCCACCAAGATCGATGAATACGACGAGCTCGTAACGGGAAACGTTATCTTCAAAAGCCGGATGAAGGGGGTCGGGTGTCTTTCACCGGAGGACGCGGTTTCGTATGGCTGTTCGGGTCCTACGGCGAGGGGAAGCGGGGTGAGCTGTGATATTCGGAAACTTTATCCTTATGAAGTGTATGGGGACGTTCAATTCGATGAGGTAAAGGAGACGGGGGGAGATTGTTATGCGCGCTACCTGGTTCGGATGCGGGAGATGCGGCAGTCGGTTTCCATTATAGAACAGTTGATCGATAATATTCCGGAGGGGGAATTCCAGGCGAAGACAAAGGCGGTGCTGAAATTGCCGAAGGGCGAGTTCTATTCCCGGGTGGAGACGGCGCGGGGGGAATTCGGGGTTTATGTCATCAGTGAGGGGGGGACGACGCCTTACCGGATCAAGTTTCGGAGCCCGGGGTTCTCGAATCTTTCGGCGCTGGATCATATGGCGAGGGGACATAAGATCGGGGATCTGGTGGCGATCATGGGGACGTTGGATCTGGTGATCCCGGATATTGACCGATGAGGATCGCGATTAGAATAATATGCTGAGCATAGAAAATATTACTCAATCCATCGATGCGTGGCTGAGCCGGTCGTTCAGTCCGACGGTCGTGGTGCTTGTGGAGTCGCTGATCATCGGCCTGTGCGCGATCGCGCTGTTTGCGTTGCTGGGGTTGATCCTGGTATTGATGGAGCGAAAGGTCTCTGCCTATATGCAGGTCCGGTTGGGGCCCAATCGGGTCGGGCCGGGTGGGAGTCTGCAAACGGTGGCCGATACGCTTAAGCTGGCGATGAAAGAAGGGCTGACGCCCGACGGTGCGGACAAATTCCTGTTCAATCTTGCGCCATATGTGGTGATCGTGGTCGCCATGCTGATCCTGGCGCCAATTGCTTTTGCGAAGGGAACGCAGATCTGGGACCTGAACATTGGGGTGTTGTATATCACGGCCATTTCTTCCCTTTCGGTGATCGGGATTCTGATGGCGGGCTGGGCCAGCAATAATAAGTATTCGTTGCTTGGGCGCCATGCGCAGCGGCGCGCAGATCGTCAGCTATGAATTGTCCGCGGGGATCTCGGTCATTTCCATCGTGGTGCTGACGGGCAGTCTGCGGATCTCGGATATCATTGCCTCCCAGCAGGATGGCTGGTGGCTCTTTAAAGGACATATTCCCGCAATCATTTCCTTTGTTATCTTTATTATTGCGGTAACGGCGGAGACCAACCGGGCGCCATTCGATCTGGCGGAGGCGGAATCGGAGCTCACGGCGGGTTTCCACACGGAGTATTCGGGAATGAAGTTTGCGCTTTTCTTCCTGGCGGAGTATGTGAATATCTTTATTGTATGCGGGATAGCGGCCACGTTGTTCCTGGGTGGATGGATGCCGCTGCATATCGGGCATTGGGCTGGCTTCAACCGGGTGATGGATTATATTCCTTCGTCGCTGTGGTTTATCGGCAAAACATTTTTCCTGATCTTCGTGATCATGTGGTTTCGCTGGACCTTTCCGCGGCTGAGGATTGACCAGTTATTGAACCTGGAATGGAAATATCTATTACCGATCAGTTTAGTTAATTTATTGTTGATGACATTAATAGCAATTGAAGGATGGCATTTTTAAAGAAATATATATCGGATGTGTTTGGCGGGGTGCGGTCCCTGTTGAAAGGGATGCGGCTGACCGGCTATTATTTCACGCATCGTAAGGAGATCATCACGCAGCAATACCCGGACAACCGGGCGGAGCTGAAGCTGCCGGAGCGGTTTCGCGGAGAGGTGGTCATGCTGCATGACGAGCACAATGAGCATGCCTGTACGGGCTGTACCGCCTGTGAGCTGGCCTGTCCCAATGGAACGATCAAGATCATCACCAAATTCGATGTGACGCCGGAGGGGAAAAAGAAAAAGGCGCTGGATACCTTCGTTTACCACCTGGAGCTCTGTACGATGTGTAATTTGTGTATCCAGGCATGTCCTACGGATGCCATTAAGATGGCCCAAAATTTCGAGCATAGCGTGTATGACCGCAGCCAGCTGACAAAAAAATTAAATAAACCGGGTTCTAAAATCAGAGAGGGCGTTGAATAATGAGCGCGTCTGCTGTCGTTTTCTATATCCTGTCTGTCGTTATCCTTGGCGCCGCCCTGCTGGCGGTGACCTCCAGGAAAATATTCCGATCGGCTATCTGGCTTTTGTTTTCCCTAACGGGTATTGCGGGTTTGTATTTCTGGCTGCAGATGGAGTTTGTCGCGGCGGTCCAGATCGTGGTATACGTCGGCGGGATTGTCGTGCTGATCATCTTTTCGATCTTCCTTACGCAACAATCGGGGAAGGATTTGCCGCCGCCGGTGCAATGGAGGAACATCTTTTCGATAGGGGCGGTTTGTGCCGGGTTTGTGTTGACCTGTTTGATGATCACGCGATATTCGTTTCCGAAGGGGGGTAACCCAGGGGTGGACGCCGTGGCGACCGTGGGAAATATTGGGGCGCAGCTGCTCAGCACGTCTGAACATGGGTATGTGTTGCCCTTTGAAGTGATCAGTGTCTTGTTGCTGGCGGCGATGATCGGTTGTATAGTTATTGCGATGAAAACAAAACCGGATAATCCATGAGCCAGGTACCCTTAACCCATATTCTGGTCCTCAGTACGGCCCTTTTCTTTATCGGGATGTATGGTTTGTTTACGCGTCGTAACCTGATCACGATGCTGATGTCGGTGGAGCTGATCCTGAACAGTGCGAACATCAATTTCGTCGCGTTTAACAGGTATCTGTACCCGGAAAGACTGGACGGGGTTTTCTTTAGTTTGTTTATTGTGGCGATTGCGGCTGCGGAGGCGGCGGTGGCGATTGCGATCATCATCAATTTATACCGGAATTTCAAGTCGATCGATGTGGAGGCGGCGGATGAGATGAAATTCTGAAAACTGCGTTATGCCAAACACTGCTTATATCGTAGGGATTGTCCTGTTGCCGCTGGCAGGTTTTGTGCTGCTGGGCTTGTTCGGCAGGAGGTATTTCCGAAAGGCTTCCGGAGTTATCGGGACGGTGCTTTTACTGGGGTCGACGATACTCGCGCTGTGGACGGCGTTCGAATATTTCACGACCGCTGTTAAAGAGCATGGAGTGTATCAACCGGTCTATCCGCTGCATGTACCGTGGCTGGTATTTTCCAGGACGCTTTCGATCGATCTGAGCATTATCCTGGATCCGATCTCGGTGATGATGATCGTGATCGTGACGTTTGTTTCGTTGATGGTACATATTTTTAGCCTGGGGTATATGAAGGGGGAGGAACGATTCGGGACCTATTATGCCTTCCTGGGGCTTTTTACTTTCTCGATGCTGGGTCTTGTGTTGTCGGAGAACATCTTTGCGCTTTTTATCTTTTGGGAGCTGGTTGGGGTGTCGTCTTTTCTGCTGATCGGATATTATTATGACCGGCCATCGGCGGTTACCGCGGCGAAGAAGGCCTTTATCGTAACACGTTTTGCGGATCTGGGTTTCCTGATCGGCATCCTGATGCTGGGTCTGGAGGCCAACACGTTTGATATCCGGGGAATAGTGGTAAGCCTGGTTGATTTGTTCTCTAAACCGGATCCCGTAGTAAGCCTGAGTTTGATCCTGATCTTTATCGGGGGGGCGGGGAAATCGGCGCTTTTCCCGCTGCACATCTGGCTGCCCGATGCGATGGAGGGACCTACGCCGGTGTCGGCGCTGATCCATGCGGCGACGATGGTGGTGGCGGGCGTTTACCTGGTGGCAAGATTGTACGTGCTCTATATTGGGTACCCGTCGGTGATGGAAATGATCTTATATGTGGGGGTTATTTCTGCCCTGCTGGCGGCGATCATCGCGTGTACCCAAACGGATATCAAACGGGTATTGGCGTATTCGACCATGTCGCAGATCGGGTTTATGATTTTTTCGCTGGGAGCGGTCAATTTGCACAACGGCGCGGGTGACGAAATTAACGCGCTTGGGTTTTCCGGGTCGATGTTCCATTTGTTCACGCATGCTTTTTTCAAGGCGCTGCTTTTTCTGTGCGCCGGAGTGATCATACACCGGGTACACAGCAACGAGATGAAAGATATGGGGGGATTGCGAAAACGGATGCCGCTTGATGCATGCCTGTTTTTTGATCGCGTGTCTGGCGATATCGGGGATACCGCCGTTTGCCGGATTTTTCAGCAAGGAGGAGATCCTGGCGGCGACGCTGAATGCGAATAAGTTTGTGTATGCGCTGGCGCTTTTTACTTCGGGGCTGACCGCATTTTATATGTTCCGGCTGTATTTTTCGATCTTTTGGTGGAAGACGGGAGATGGAGAGGCGCGCGCCAACCATCACGGGGTGCCTTTTTCCATGAAACTTCCGTTGCTGATCCTTGCGGCGGGATCGGTATTTGCCGGGTTCGTACCCGTTTCGGACCTGGTCAGCTTGGCGGGTCCATTGAATGAGCATGCCTTTGGCGTGCAGGCGATCGCACCCGTGGGGATTGCGCTGCTGGGGATCATCCTGGCGGGGTTCTTATACAAAAAGGAAAGTGACCGGCCGGTGAGGGCAGCGGCGGCGGCGGGTGGCGTGTACAGGCTTGTTTTGCGCAAATTCTATATCGACGAGTTGTATTATTTTGTTACGAAGAAGATCATTTTTAATGGGATCGGCAGGCCGGCGGCATGGATCGACCGAAACATGGTGGATGGGTTGATGAACGGAATGGCGACGGGCACCGCATGGGTGTCGGCGAAGATAAAGGGCATTCAATCGGGTAAGGTGCAGGATTATGCCTTGTACTTTTTTGTGGGGGTTGGCGGGTTGGCGGTATTATTTATTTATATATACACATGAATCTCTCATTGCTGATCATTTTGCCATTGATCACGGTTGTCGCCGTGCTGTTCTGCAGGGGTCTGAACGCCATCCGCTGGATTTCACTGACGGGGGTTGTGGTGCAGCTGGTGCTGGCTTTCGTCCTGTTCGGTTTTTATTGGAAGGCGCGGGCTTCCGGTAACGGCGCGGCGATGCTCTTCGAGGGCCGGCATGCGTGGTTCCCGGCGTTAAATATCTGGTATGATGTGGGCGTGGATGGGATTTCGGTCGCGATGATCCTGCTGACTGCGTTTGTAATGCTTGGGGCGGTACTGGTATCGTGGAAGATGGACGGATGGGTAAGGAATTCTTTGTCCTGTTGCTGCTGCTTGAGTGCCGGCGCGTATGGGTTTTTCCTTTCGCTGGACCTTTTTACGCTTTTCTTTTTCCTGGAGGTGTCGGTGATCCCGAAGTTTCTGTTGATCGGGATATGGGGGAGTGGGAAGAAGGAATATAGTGCCATGAAACTGGCGTTGATGCTGATGGCGGGGTCGGCCATGGTGTTTGTCGGGTTGGTGGGTTTGTACTATCATCGGGTGCTGCGGGAGGCGTGGGGAGCTTTGATTGGCAGGCGATCTCGCAGATGCATCTCCCGTTGGAGGTGCAGCGGACTTTCTTCCCGTTCCTTATTCGTTGGATTTGGCGTTTTTACGGCGTTATTTCCCTTTCATACCTGGGTACCGGACGGTCATTCGTCGGCGCCGACAGCGGCTTCGATGTTTCTGGCGGGGATCTCGATGAAGCTGGGTGGTTATGGTTGTCTGCGGGTTGCGGTTTTTCTGATGCCCGAGGCGGCGCGGGAATATTCGCCGGTGATCATCGTGCTGGCGACGATCGCTATCGTGTATGGGGCCTTTGCGACGATGATGCAGAAGGACCTCAAATATATCAATGCGTATTCGTCGGTGAGCCATTGCGGTTTTATCCTGCTGGGAATCGGGATGCTGACCCGGACGGCGGTGATGGGCGCGGTGATGCAGATGATCTCGCACGGACTGATGACCGCCCTTTTCTTCGCCGCCATCGGGATGATCTATGACCGCACACATACGCGACTGGTGGACCGGTTGGGAGGTCTTTTGAAAGTCATGCCGTTTATTTCTACGGTTTTTGTTATTGCGGGTCTTTGTTCGCTGGGGCTTCCGGGTCTGAGCGGTTTTGTCGCAGAAATGACTGTCTTTGTGGGTTCCTGGCAGCATCCCGGCGGAATGTACCGGCTTGCGACGTGCTGGCCTGTTCGTCGATTGTTGTTACGGCGGTCTACATCCTGCGGGCGACGGGGCAGACGATCATGGGGCCGCTCCGGGAGCCGCAATACAACGGCCTGACCGATGCGGGCTGGAACGAGCGGCTGGCGGGGATCTTGCTGGTTTCGGGTATCCTTGCCATCGGCATTGCGCCTTATTGGTTAAACGAACTGCTGGCGCCGGGTGTCAGCGCGATCATGGGTCATGATTATAAAATGAATTCAATTATGTGGGGAGGCATTATTCTATTCATTGCGGCAGGAACTGGTGGTTACGCTTATTCTTGTCGTGCTGCTGGTGATGAAGGTAGGGGCTACGGAGTACAAGTACCGGTGTTCTCCTGGGCGTGGTTAACATTATGTTGCTGGTGAACTTTGATCGTGGGATTTGTGGGTTCGCCGGATGTTGACACGGTCTTGTTCAGCGGCATGTTCCATACCAACCGGCTGGTCGTACTGGAGAAGAACATGCTCAACCTGGGGACGCTGATCATCTCGCTGCAGGCTTATGATTGGCTGAAGGGGCACCGGCATGTGGCGGAATTTTATATGTTGCTGCTGGCGACGCTGGTTGGGTTTTTCTTTATGATCTCCGCGGGCAATTTGCTGCTGTTCTATCTTGGTCTCGAGTTGTCCACCATCCCGCTGGCGGCGCTTGCGAGCTTCGACCTCGAAAAAAGGCAGGCTTCGGAGGGCGCCATGAAGTTTATCCTGTCTGCCGCATTTTCTTCGGCGTTGTTGCTTTTTGGCATCTCACTGTTGTACGGCGCGACCGGGACGCTTGATTTCGGGGAGCTTACCCAGCGGCTTGATGGAAGCCCGTTCCAACTCTTTGCGTTTATTCTTATCCTGTCGGGTTTTGCATTCAAGATCTCGGCGGTTCCGTTTCATTTATGGACGGCCGACGTTTATGAAGGAAGCCCGGTTACGGTAACCGCTTATTTGTCCGTCATTTCGAAGGGGGCGGTGTTTTTTATTTTCATCCAGGTACTGTATACCGTCTTCCGGCCGTTGGCGATCAATTGGTATAGGATTTTGGTCCTGCTGTCGGTGCTGAGTATGCTGGTCGGCAATCTTTTTGCGCTGCGGCAGGATCCGGCTCAAGCGGCTGCTTGGCCTTTTCGTCGATCGCGCAGTCGGGGTTTATCCTGGCGGGTATCCTCGCAAGTTCGCGGGCGGGTGAGGCGTCGGTGATCTATTTTATCCTGATCTACATTTTTTCCAATTTGGGCGCTTTCGGGGTGGTGGCCTTGATCAGCGCGCAGACGGGCCGGGAGACCATCGATGATTATAGAGGGCTATATGCGAACAATAAGGGATTGTCGTGGGTGATGGCGATCTCCTTGTTCTCGCTGGCGGGTATCCCGCCCACGGCGGGTTTCTTCGGGAAATTCTTTTTGTTGCTGGCGGCCGCGGGGAAAGGGAAATTATTATTTTATCGGATTTGCGGCGTTGAACATGGTGATATCGCTCTATTATTATCTGCGGGTGGTCAAGGCGATCTTTATGGACAAGCCCGAGAGGCCATCGGGAAGCTGGCGATCCCGCTGCTGCCGGCTATTGCCATGGGAATATGTGTGGCGGGGATCCTGGTGACGGGTCTCCTGGGGTGGGTTTATGACTATATTTATTCATTGAGTGCGGGATTTTGAGGATCTACCGGTTGTATGGATACTCGCTTACCCAGCGGAAGCCCCTCCTGATCAGGCGGAACCTGTTTTCATCAAACCTTTTCAGCCTGATCGAAACAGAATCGGCTCCCATTTTGCCGGTGAGTGTCAAGTAAGGGGAATCGACTACGTAATTGAAACGGGTTTTATTGAGGGTGTCCGAGTATGGATATAACAGGGCCATTTTGGCGAACGTATCGATCTTGAAGTGGTAGTTTCGCGTGGAATCGTTCATGACCTGGATTTCGGCGTAGTCATTTACAGCGATGAGCAGCCGGTTCCATCGGCTGGTGTCGGATTGAAGCGGCGGGACCACCGCCCTATTTCGGATAAAGGTCTCTGCGTAATAGATGCCATATAAGGGGGGGTTGGGGGTGTTATCACCGTATCGGGTAAAATAAAACCAATCGTCGCTTGCAAATAGCCAGACAAGGGAAACGATCGAAAAGAAGTTTGACCGCCAAGCAGGCTATAGCGCCAATTTTCTGGTTGAAATGGGGAAATGAAAGGTCTGATGGCGGAGCGACTTTGTTGAGGATGAAAAAGTTGGTCAGTCGTTCGGGTATCTTTCCCCAGTAAGAACAGGCACATCAAAATGGTGTTGAACGACAGCAGTTTTACCGGAACGTCGTAGCCTATATTGACCATAAATACGTTGGTCATGGCTCCAAGACAGACCAGTGCGCCGATCGCGGTCGTCTTCCGGGAAAGCATGAGGAAGCCTCCCAACAATTCCGCGAAGCCGGCAAAGAAATTGTAGGTGGTGGAATAACCCATATAGCTCCACTCCAACCCCATGGGCGAGAAAGTTCCGAAGGGTTGGACAAGGCGGTAGAGGCTCGGGTAGTGGAATTGTACTTTAATCACCTTAGCGAGCCCGTAATCCATCATGGTGTAAAAAAGGTAAAACCGGACAAGCACCCGAATCCAGTAATAAAGCGTCTGGTAA
The DNA here is from genome assembly GCA_963846405.1 of uncultured Chitinophagaceae bacterium. GTDB lineage: Bacteria > Bacteroidota > Bacteroidia > Chitinophagales > Chitinophagaceae > Puia. The sequence continues at coordinate 318,777 of CAWJVU010000009.1, forward strand.
TCCTTTCTTTTTCTATCCAGTAAGGTCCAGGCGATCGTTCCGGTGAGGGTCAGGGCGATCCCAATGAACCACAACATATAATCGTAGGTGGTATCGCCGCTGCCATTGGTGAAAATCGTGATCGGCTTTTTGTAGCCAAAAATATGGTTGGCAAACCAGGGGACGAGTCGGTGGAGGAGGTTATTCGGTCCTTCATAGAGGGTATTGATAAGGGGCAAGTCATTGTTGGGGGTAAAGAGAATGTACGTGGCGAAATAGAGGAAGCAGAAGCGGAAGACAACTTTTTCAGGCTTCGACCAGGGTGCAAGCTGCTCGGTTGGGGTTGGCATGAGCGGGTGATTGTATACACTAATATAACTATCTTTAGTCTATGGCGATAAACCAAAATCATTTGTTCGAAGAGCTGAATGGAGTGAAATGTGCGATCGTTGAGAAGAACGTCGCACCGGGGCGGGCGGAGTTTTTGCGGGGGGTGTTGGAGTACAATGGGTATGAGGTGATGGTGGTGGGTACGCCGCCGCCGAAGGCGGCGGCGGGTGCTGTTCCGGGGGCCGGTGCGGGGGCGGGTGATGGGGCTGGTGCGGATGCCGCGGCGCCGGCTCCGCCGGCGCCGGAGACGTTTACGGTTGGCGTGACGGATGTGACGTTCAACCCGGTGAATGCGCTATACGGGCGGTTGTTAAAGGCGCCGGGCGGGCATGTCGTGACACTGGCTTATTGGCAACAAAAAGAAAATCAGTTGGACAATGAAAAACCATATTTCGAGGAAAGGTAATCTGATGATTGCGCTGGTGCTTGCTTATTTTACAAGCTGCGCAAATAACGGAACGATCCGGAACGCATCCGATACGTTGCCACCGGTTGAGACAGCACGACCCAACAGCGATTACAAACCGGCGTTTGCGGGGCAAACCAGGATTGCGGGGGCAAAGACAAATACGCCCTACACGGTGGATAAAATCGCGGACAAGCTGGGTCATCCGTTTGCGATCGTGGCGATGCCGGACGGGCGGCTGATGGTAACGATCAAATCGGGGTATATGGAGATCCACGACCGGAACGGGGCGTTGGTGAAGAAGATCACCGGATTCCCGGCGGTGGTCTATTCGGGGCAGGGCGGGTTGCTGGATGTGGCGTTCGATCCGAAATTCAGCAGCAACAAGATCATCTATTGGTGTTATGCGGAGGAATATTCGGGCCAGAACCTGACGGCGGTGGCCAAAGGGAAGTTGAACGAGGCCGATGGGAAGGTGGAGGAGGTGGCGGTGATTTTCCGTGCCGCGCCGGGTACGGGCAGTACGCTGCAATATGGCTCGCGGCTGGTGTTTGATAAAGACGGGTATCTTTTCGTGAGTATCGGGGAGAAATTTATGCCGCAAAGCCGGGTTGAGGCGCAGGATGTGAATTCTTATCTTGGAAAGATTGTGCGGATAACCACAGATGGGAAGCCGGCTCCGGGCAATCCGTTCCTGAACCAGCCGGGTGCAAAACCAGAGGTCTATTCCTACGGGCATCGCAATCCGGAAGGGCTTGAGATCGATCCGGTCACCGGGGAATTGTGGGAATCGGAATTCGGGCCGCGGGGCGGCGATGAGATCAATATCATCCGGCCGGGGAAAAATTATGGCTGGCCGGTCATTACATATGGAATTGAGTATACGGGCGGGAAGGTAGGGGACGGGATCCAGCAGAAAGCGGGGATGGAGCAGCCCGTTTATTATTGGGACCCGGTGCTATCGCCGAGCGGGATCTGCTTTTACCGGGGCAGCGCAATTCCGGAGTGGAAGGATAATTTATTTCTCGCCGGGCTCAGCAGCCAACATCTGGACCGGATCATCCTTAAAAACAATAAGGTGGTTGGTGAGGAACGGCTACTCGAGGACAAGCATCAGCGGATGCGCGATGTGGCGTACATGGATAATATGCTTTTTGTGATCACGGATGATGGGGATATTTATCGGATCGCGAAAAAGTAAATAGGCGTTGGTATGAATAAAACAGTCAAAAGAATTCTGTACGGGCTGGGGATATTGGTGGGGGTGGTACTCGTTTGCGCGGTGGCGCTTGCGTTTTGGCCCGTGGAATGGAAGATAAAAAATAAAGGGATTACGCCCGAAGAGGCGGCGGTATTGCGGCAGAATTTCACCGGCCCGCATGAAGTCTTCACGGCTTCTGACGGGGAAACGCTTTTTCTGCGAAGATGGAACCCCGATAGTATCGTAGCCGCGAAAAAGGGGATTGCGGTGCTGATCTTTCATGGTTTTACGGCCTATAGCGGTCCCTATAATATGGCCGGCGTGCCGATATCCAAGGGGGGCTATACGGTGTTTGGCCTGGATTACCGGGGGCATGGTTTATCGGGCGGCAACCGGGGCGACAGTCCGGGGAAAGACAGATGGATCGGGGATCTGGCGGATGCCGTTAAATATGTAAAACGGCTGGGGTTTCCGCGGGTCGTTGTTCTCGGCCATAGTTTGGGGGTCGCAGCGGCGATCTGTGCGGCGGATACGGTTCCGGATGAAATTGCGGGGTTAGTTTTATTGTCGGGGGCTTATGAGGGGCGGAAGGGTGTCTCGAAGCCGCTTAGTTTTTTTCAACAGGCAAGGCTCGTGGCGTGCGCGGTCTTGCGTCCTTCTTACCGGGCGGCTGAATATTACCGGGAGGGAATGACGGTGTCGGACGATACGTTGTGGAATTACCGGTACACGCCCCGATTCCTGATGATGCTGGATGTGAAGAAGCTCCGGCTTCCGCCGGATATGAATATCCCGGTATTGGTAGGCGTTGGGGATAGGGATGAATTATTTGAAGTGGATAAGGTGAGGGATTTTTACAACTTGGTGCCCGGCGATAAAAAAGAGTTTTTGATCATGAAGAATGCCACGCATGCGAAGATCTCGTTGGAAAACTGGGAGGAGGTGGTGGCGTGGCTGGATCGAACGTATGCGGCTCATTGAAGCGCGATACATTCTACGGAAATTAATATCCCGGCGGGAAATGGCATAACCTGCGGGGTGCTGCGGGCGGGTGGGTTTTCGGGGAAGAATTCGCCATACACTTTGTTGATGACGCTAAAGTCATTTCCGGCAACCATGAAGATGGTGGTCTTTACTATTTTACTGAGGCTGCTGCCGGCTTCTTCCAGGATAACTTTTATGTTGTGAAACGCCTGCCTGGTTTGGTCTTCGAAATTTTCACTGATGACTTTTCCGGTGTTCAGGTCATAACCGGGGGTGCCGGAGATGAAGATGAACTTCTCGGCGATGACGGCCTGGGGGAAGGCCTGGCTCATTCGGGGGGCTTTTGGGGTGTTGAAGTTGGTCTGGTTAGGCATTTTGTTCGTTTTTGGGTCGTTAGTGAAAAATATAAATTTCTACTCTTCTGTTGAGGGATTTGGCTGGATATTTTTTAGAGATGCCTCTTCCTTCCGTCTCGATTGATGCGGTGGGGATGTTAAATTTCGAGGCAATCTGGCGGGCAACTTCCCGGGCTCGTTTCAGTGAGAGATCCAGGTTATAGGCATCCGAGCCGGCATCGTCGGTGTATCCCACTACCTGTATCTTCCTTATTCCCGGCCTGGTCAGGAGGGTTCGGTAACGTTGGAGGGTGTCCGGGTTTTGCATCAGGTATTTATCGAAATCAAATTGAATATTGTGAATGACGATCGTGTCGGTCGCGGGCGCGAGGCCGGCGGGAGGGGGCGATTGCAGACTATCGGTCGGATGGGCCACGGTGTCGGCCGGGTGGGTGGAGGTATCGATGGGAGGTGCCCCGGTGCGGGGCGTACCGGTGAGGCCCGCTACAGGCATATCGGGATTGAGCTCGGAAAGAAGGTTTTGGGAGTGCCGCTGATGGATGGCGTATAGCGAATCTTTTATTGAGTTGGCGTTCGGACAGGCTGCTCCGTTCATCGGGACGACGGCGATATCGTCTACCAGGATGTCGATGGACGGGTTGGTTGCGTTGCGTTGATCCATGATGTCCGCGTTGGCCAGCCGGTTGAAGTTGCCGATGATCAGGATGGTGGCATTGGAGGTGGGGACGTATTCTTTTTCGATCTCAAACCAACCGTTTTTCAGATTCGTGACGGTGGCGTTGGTGAAGGAGAGATAGCTGCGGGGTTGCAAAATCGAATCGCCCTGAACAAAGACAAAGTGATTGGTGAACCAAAACCCGATGTCCCGCAGATTCGGACAGGTCTTGCCGAGTTCGGTCCGGTTGGCGGGGGAGGCGATCTTGAGGCTGACGACGTACCGTTCCCCGGCCCGGAGCGGGCACAGGACCATGGTTTCCCAATACTGGCGGTTGGGGCTTTCGCGGGTTGCGGCGACCATCTGCAGGTGGCGGCTGCCGGTGGCGGAGGGATATCGCGGGAAATAGCCCGTGGTCAATCTCCGGCTCAAATAGAACCAGGCGGACGGGCTGCAAGGCTGGTCGAATTCGGAGCAGATATTGACGTCTTCGAAGGAAGGGTTTGGCACGAGGTTTTGGCCCCGGGCGTGGCGAGCGATGAGGAGAATGAGCACGGTCGGCCAGACCGCGTATCGAATGAGCGTTTTTCCTTTCGTGTACATAGATAGGATTACTCAAGATATGAATTTGGCGGTTGCGATCAAATCGTTTCCGGCGAGCATGAAAATGGTTGTTTTTACAACTTTGTTGGTATGGAGGTCGAAGCCGGGGTGACGGAATAGTCAGGTCATTCATATTTTTTCTATATTCGGATATGCCGAAGCCTTTACTCCTGGTTATCCTGTGCGGGTATATTTCCACCGCCGCACAGCAGCCTGCGTATATCTACCGGCATTTGACTGAACATGATGGCCTGGCCAGCAACAATGTCATGAGCATCCAACAGGACAAGGCTGGTTTCATGTGGTTTGCCACCGACAATGGATTGCAACGATACGACGGCGCACGGTTTCGGATATGGCACCATGACCCGACAGATACCGCGAGCATCCCTTCGGACCTCTGTGGAAGTCTTCTCCGGGACAAGGAGAACAATATCTGGATTTTCACACCCTTTTTTGGCTGGAATAAGTTCAACCCGGCTACAGGCAGGAACATACGGGTCAATAATTTTAGCGACAGTACCCAGAAAAAGCTGGACGACGCCAATGAAGCCTGTATGGATGCCGACGGCGACATCTGGTTTACGGGGGTTCATACCTTTGGCAAATACGATTCACGGCAGCATCGACTCATAAGTTGGGAAAAAGTAGTGCCGCCGGGACCGGAGATCGGCATGAGCATGGCTACCGTAGATCCTGAAACCAACCAGATTTGGCTCAACAGTTACTCGCTCGGGGTCTGTATGCTGGATGCGGATAGAAAGACATTTTACTACCGGGGAAATAACCCACAGCGGCTTCCTGTCTTTTCGATCGCCGAACCGCCGGGAAAACTCTTTCTCGACCGGGGGCATGTGTTATGGATCAATACCTACAAAGGACGGCTGTATCGCTATGACCTTAGGTCTCGCCGGCTCAAAAGTTGTTTTCGTGCCGACTCCATTCCTGTTTTTGTCAGCGACTATTTGCAGGACCAAAGGGGCATCGTGTGGATTGCTACCGCCAATGGATTGCTCCAATACGATGCGGCGACAGATCGTTTCAGCGCCATCCCCCGGAGACAAGGTGACCTGGAAGGGCTGGATTATAATTCCGATATCCATTCCCTTTTTGAAGATAAAGAGGGCACAATCTGGGTTGCAACGGACAAGGGGGTAAATATCCTGGAGGGCTTTGGCGGAAAATTCACCTGCATTCCCAACCCGCCCGACCCGTCATTCCCCCCGGATAAAAAATCCATTCTCAGCTTTACCGAAACCGCAGATGGTCACCTCTGGGCAGCGACGAATCCGGGTGGGATCCAGGTATTCAACCGTGACCTGTCGCCATCCAAACGTTTTGAATTTAATGCGCGGGATGTGCATGCCCTGAAAGAGCCGGGCAATCGCATCTGGTCCTTTTTAAGTCGGCCCGATGGCAGCGTATGGGTAGGATGCCAGCACGGTTGGCTTTCAATCTATGATCCGGTGAGCGGCGGATTTTCCAGCAGCCAGCCCTCGGAGTTGGACAAGCGAACCATTATCAAGATGACGACCGATCGCCGGCAGCGCGTCTGGTTCGCACTGCACTCCGGTATCGCAAGATGGGATTCGCTGAGCGGACGATTCATGCATTATACCCAGCTGCTCCCCTACCACAATATCTATATGTCACAGGTGAATGATATTCTGTTCGACGATGATGATCGATGCTGGGTGGCCAGCCTGACCAATGGTCTTCAGCTTTTCGATCCCGAAACGGAAAAATTCACTCGCATGTATGTTCCGGTCAGCGGTGACCCGCATAGCATTTCCAGCCATATCATCCTGAGCCTGGCAAGGATTAACGACAGCCTGCTTGCCGTTGGTACGATGGCCGGGATCAATCTGTTTAACAAACGGACGGGGCGATTCGACTATATTACTGCTGCTAATGGGCTGCCCGACAATTCGGTGGTTGCCATGCGCTTCTCGCCTCCGTCCAATCTCTGGGCTGTCACCAACAAAGGCATTTGCAAGGTGAATATCCAAACCGGGCATGTCAGCAGTTATGGTCCTCAAGATGGCATAACCAGCACCGAATTTTGGAATTGTACGCAATTTTTCCGGTTGAAGGATGGGAGGTTTGCTGCCGGATACCAGGGCGGTTTTGTCTGCTTTGATCCCGACAGTATACAGGATCGGAAACCTCCTCCCGACGTGACGATTGCAGAATGCGAGGTCAATGGGCGCGCACTGGATCTTGATTCGATCCGGCGGGTGGCGGCCGGTGTCGTATCGCTTCCCCATGACCAGAACCTACTTACGATCCACTTCAGCTGCCTAAGCTTCAAAACTTCTGGTCGCATCGACTATTACTACCTTTTGCAGAACCTGGAAAAAGATTGGGTAAGGGCCGACCAGCGACAAACAGCCACCTATACATACCTTCCGCCTGGAAAATATATATTTTTGGTGAAGTGCGAGAATGAGGATGGCGTGTCTTGCGCGGAGGTCACCCAACTCTCACTGATTATCCGCCCTCCTTTCTGGCAGACCTGGTGGTTTCGCACGGCGGTAATATTTTCGATCCTCCTCCTTGGTTATGCCTTGTACCGCTATCGCATCAATTCGATCATTAAGCTGCAATCGGTCCGCAACGGGATCTCGCGTGACCTTCACGACGATATCGGCGCGACACTCAGCAGCATTCGCGTCCTGAGCGAAGTCGCCAAATCCAATCTCGAAAAGGGCTGGCAAGACAAATCTTACCCCTTGCTGAGCAAGATCAGCGATCAATCCCGTGACATGGTGGAAAGGATGAGCGATATTGTGTGGACCATCAGCCCCCGGAAGGAGAATCTGGAAAATCTCCGGCAACGGCTGAATGATTTTGCCGCCCTGGCGTGTCTGTCCCGGGGTATCCAGCTCCAGTTCAAAGCCGACAAGGAACTGGACAGGCTTTCTTTGCCGATGTTATTGCGGAAAAATATGTATCTGATTGGTAAGGAAGCGATCAACAATGCCTTGAAGCATTCGGGTTGTACCAGGATTGCGGTAACCGTTCAAAAGCGGCAGGATAATCTGATCCTTATCGTTGCAGATAATGGATCGGGTTTCGATGCTTCGATGGTAAAACGCGCCAACGGAATCGACAACATGGAAGCGAGGGCGAAAGAAATAAAGGGACGTCTTATTTTCCATTCTGCCGGGGAGGGCACCGAGCTGCGACTGGAAGTCGCCATCCCCCGATCTCGCCATCGCGGTTTTCAATATTTTGTCTAATTTTATGCAGAATGAGCACGGTCAAAATCGCCATCTTCGAGGACAATGTCCGGTTCATGGACGCTTTGTCCATTCTTATAGAAGGCTTGCCAGGGCTTGAGCTAACGGGCGCCTATCCAGATACCAGGGATCTTCTGACGCGGATCGACGCAGACAGGCCCGACCTGGTGCTGATGGACATCGCGATTACGCCCCGGGACGGCATCGACTCCACCCGTTTGATCCTGGAGCGATTCCCGGGGATCAAAATTCTGATCGAGACCGTTTTTGCAGAGGACGATAAAGTTTTTGCGGCGATTTGTGCAGGAGCATGTGGATACCTGCTTAAATCGGAATTGCCGAATGCGTTGCTTCCCGCTGTGGAGGAACTTATGAAGGGGGGTGCACCGATGTCACCCCTGATCGCCCGGAAAATCCTGGCTCTTTTCCGCAATCATTTCCCAAAGGCAAATTCCAAGGAAAACTATAATCTTAGCAAGCGGGAGAGAGAGATCCTCAAATGCCTGGTGGAGGGCGCCAGCTACAAAATGGTCGCCGCACAATGCGACATTGCCTACGAGACCGTTAAAACGCATATCAAGAAGATCTACGAGAAGTTGCACGTGGCCAGCAATACAGAAGCGGTGGCTAAAGCCATCATGGAGAACCTGACCTGAGCATACCCACCATCCCCATTATTCGGTATTTATCAGGACCGCCTAATGGATTACTTTTAGCCCCTGACCGTTATTGTCTTTCCAATCTCCTTGGAACATCCCTGTCATCGTTCCCTTTTTCAATCTCTAATTTTTAACGTCAGTTTCATGAAAAAAGGTTTACGCTTTTTTATCCTGCTTGCTTTTGCCCTGCTTGTCCTGCCAACGACGTTGCTCGCCCAGGTTCCTCAGACATTCAATTTCCAGGGCATTGCGCGGGATGCCGGCGGAAATGTGCTGCCTGCGCGAAAGATCGGCGTCGAGCTGAGTGTGCTGGACGGGGGGCCAACCGGAACAGTAGTCTATACCGAAACGTTTACCGATACGACCAATGCCTTTGGGCTGTTCTCGATGCAAGTGGGCGGCGGGACGGTCGTCAGCGGAAGCTTTGCGGGGATCAACTGGGCTACCGGCAATAAATACTTCAAACATCGATCGATCTAAGCGGGGGGACGAGCTATGCCTTGTCGGGAACGACGCAGCTGCTGAGCGTGCCGTATGCGCTTTATGCGCAGACGGCGGTGGTGGGAAACAGCAGCGGCAACTGGAGTCTGACCGGGAATCCGAGTCCGCCGGCTGCGAGTTTCTTCGGAACAACAGGGGGTAGCCGTAACCCACTCGTATTCCGGCTCGATAGCATTTTGTCAGGAGTAATCGATCCCGGCCACGCCAATACTTTTTGGGGATACGAGGCGGGTGAAATGGCTAATTCCAATAGCTTACCCAACGCGGGCATCAATACCGGTATTGGGTATCAGGCACTTGCAATGACTACCGGAACCTCTAATGTGGGTGTGGGAGCTTTTGCGTTGTCAGGCAATATTCAGGGTATTGACAATGTAGGTGTCGGTGCCGGGAGCCTTGTTAATAATGGCACCGGGAATAATAATGTGTCAGTTGGATACGATGCGTTGATTTCGAACCTTTCAGGAAGTACGCTTACAGCAATTGGAGCGTTGTCGGATGTATCTGTGGATGGATTAACCAATGGTACGGTCATTGGCGCCGGCGCGCTCCTGACCCGCAGCAACATGGTGCAAATCGGGAATACTTCCGTCACGACGATCCAGGGGCAGGTGCCGTTTACGACGCCGAGCGATGGGCGGTTTAAGTTTAATATCCGGGAGGATGTGAAGGGTTTGGATTTTATCTTGAAGCTGCGACCGGTTACTTATCAATTCAATACAAAAAAGGAGGAGGATTTTATCCGGGGAGTGCACGGCGGCGGTGCTGATGCCGGCGGCGGCTCCTCAGGCGGCGCACAGCCGGTGGCCTATAGCGAGGCAATGACGATCCGGCGAACGGGTTTTATTGCGCAGGAGGTGGAGAAGGCGGCGAGGATGACGGGTTATGATTTTGACGGGTTGAAAGTGCCCAAAACGGAAAAAGAATATTACAGCCTCAGCTATTCCAGTTTTGTCGTCCCGCTGGTGAAGGCGGTGCAGGAGCAGCAGGAGATGATCCGGAAACAGGATCAGAAGATAGAAGAACAGGATCAGACGATTGCGGAATTGGTCCGGCAGATGAAAGAACTCCGTCAATTGGTCGAAGCGGCCAGATCGATCGGGACAAACCAAACGAACAGACCATGAAAAAAATGTTACGCTTTAAAAAGGCGCTGCGCCTTTTCACGCTGCTGGCGGCCGGGCTGCTGATGCAGCAAACCCTTTCCGCGCAGGTACCGCAAACATTCAACTACCAGGGCATTGCGCGGGATGCCGGCGGAAATGTGCTGCCTGCGCGAAAGATCGGCGTCGAGCTGAGTGTGCTGGACGGGGGGCCAACCGGAACAGTAGTCTATACCGAAACGTTTACCGACACTACGAACGCGTTCGGATTGTTCTCGATGCAAGTGGGCGGCGGGACGGTCGTCAGCGGAAGCTTTGCGGGAATCAACTGGGCTACCGGCAATAAATATCTGCAGACTTCGATCGATCTCAGCGGGGGGACGAGCTATACGTTGTCGGGAACTACGCAGCTGCTAAGCGTTCCGTATGCGTTGTATGCGCAGACAGCGTTGTCGGGCAGCGGCTGGGGTTTGAAAGGAAATGCCGGTACGACCGATTCAAATTTTGTCGGGACGACGGATCTTCATCCGCTGTACTTTAAGATAGGAGATTCGGTGGCGGGAGAACTCCAGATTACGCATTACAATGTTTATTTGGGGCTGGAGTCCGGCGACAAAGCTATCATGGGACCTCTCGATGCGACCGCTGAGAATACCGGGATTGGTGGCAGGACGCTTTATTCCGATCAGAGTGGGACGGGTAATACGGCGATAGGCTATGATGCGCTGCCTAAAAACAACGGCGGCCTATCCAACACTGCTGTAGGAGTTGCGGCCCTGTCGCAAAATGTAGACGGGTTTTACAATACGGGCATGGGTGGGAACGCCCTTATGACTAATATAAATGGTAGCTTCAATACGGCTTTGGGATACACGGCGGATGTGGCAGTGGATGGATTGAACAATGCCACAGCTATTGGGTACAACGCTGTCGTGAACGCCAGCAATATGGTTCAGATCGGCAATACTTCCGTAACATCTATCCAGGGACAGGTGCCTTTTACGACGCCAAGCGACGGGCGGTTTAAATTTAATATCCGCGAAGATGTGAAAGGATTGGATTTTATATTGAAGCTGCGGCCGGTGACGTATCAGTTCAATACCAAGAAACAGGAAAATTTTATGCGGGGGATGGTGAGTGAAGGGACGCCGGTTGTGTACGACGAGGCGATGATGGTGCGGCGGACGGGTTTTATCGCGCAGGAGGTGGAGAAGGCCGCTAAGATGACGGGTTATGATTTTGACGGGTTGAAAGTGCCGCGCACGGAACGGGAATATTATAGCCTGAGCTATTCCAGCTTTGTCGTGCCGCTGGTCAAGGCGGTGCAGGAGCAGGAGGGGGTGATCCGGGAACAGGAGCAACGGATCGATGATTTGACCAAACAGGTGGAGGAGCTTCGTAAAATGATCCTGGCTGTCACTAAAAAATAAAAGCATGAAACGCATTAGCGGGATCGGTTTTCTCCTGGTGTTTGGTGCGGGCCTGCTGTCGGCTGCGGGCCTGTTCGCCCAGGTAGTGGCTCCGACTGCAAAGCCGCAGCCAAAGGTGGTCAGCACCACCGGGGGATTTCTGACGGGCGGCAGCGGTTCGGTCAGCTTTACCGTCGGGGAAAGCATGATAACCACGTATACGGCAAGCACCGATATTCTGACCCTGGGCTTCGAGCAGGATACGCCGCCGGTTTCGGATTCGCTGGGTACGCTTCGTTCTTTTGTCGACGGTCGCTGGGTGGATTCGTCGACCTGGCAAGTGTTCTCCGGCTTTGCCTGGGTGCCTTCGCCGACTGCCCCCGATCTGCAAACGCCGCTGGCAACTGTCCTGACCCATGTGACCGCCGACACGGTCATTTCCGTGGGAAAGGTTGCCGTGGGGAGCGGAGGCATCCTGAGTATCAGCAATACGTTTACTATAAACCCGATCGACTCGACGCCGATCGTGACGGTGAATGCGAATGGTATTCTCGAGATCGACAACCATGGCGACATCCTGCCCCCAAACTTTGGCTTCCTGGCCCCTACGGTCAACCTGTACGGGGGTACACTGAATATCGATAGCGGGGCCACGATCGGGTCCACCTTTGCCCCATCGTTTAATTACAATATCTATGGTAATGCAGACAGCAACGGCGTCAAAAGCCAGATCAATATCAATAACAGCTTTACGAACGCGGCCAATCTTCAAATGAACTCGGGTACCATCCATTGGTATACCGGGGATATCAGCGGATCTTTTACCACTTCCAATTCGGGGTTTATCAACAATGATTCTTTTGCCATCGTCACGACAGCAGGGGTGCCGATGCATATGTATGACCAGATGCTGGACAACCGGAAGACGCTTGTCATCGATACAGCCGCGGGAAAGGCCCGGACTTCGGTGATCATCGCCACCCGTAACGGCGGGGCCGCTTACTACAATCGGGACACCGCTGCAACGGCGATCATTGCCGACACGCTTCAGATAGCCGCCTTTAGCAATATTACGGGCAATATCGATCTGGAAAGTAACGGTGTCTTTTATCCGAATTTCCCTTTCAACAGTAACCAGTTCGCGGCTAACATCCTGGGTAAGGGCAGCCTGCTCATCGGCGCCAATTACAACCCTTACGGGACGATCAATTTTCCGGGTCAGGATACGATTACCATCCAGGGTTGTATGTATGAATTCAATACCGCCAACATGAATATCTCCAACCAATCCGATATCACGGTCCTTGCGCCGGGTTGCGGGATTAGCATGGACACGCTGGTGCTTGACCCCGGCAGCACGTTGAAGACCGTCGGCGGGTTTACGGTGAACAACTATTTTTCCTGGGGTCCCAATGGGGAATCCCTGGCGGGCAGTGATAGCTTGATCATTGCATCCACAGCAAACGCCAACTTTAATTCAGCGCAGGGCTTTAGCCAGACGACCATCCTGAATCTCGGGACGATCAACTGGACCTATGGCAGCATTTCGGGTATTGCCGATTCCGCGCTGCCCGGCGGAAGGATCATCAACAATGGGACGATCAACGCCATTCTGCCCGCGGACGGCAGTAACCTGGTCATGACCGATCAGCAGATCCAGAACAATGGTCGGATCTTTGTATCGGCGGCGGGCGGCGGCCAACTGCAATTCAATAAGCAATTTAATGCGGCCACGCAGTTTAATAATAATGCGGGCGGGCGGGTCGTGGTGTCGGCGGGGGTGTTTGACCGCAATATTCCGGGTTTCGAGAACGGCGTCGATTCGGTTGCGGCGGGTGCGGTCTATCAGGTTGGAGTACCCGGATTGGTCTTTACGAATGCCGCGTATACCAATAACGGATCTATCACCGGTAACAATATGCAGCTGGCGGGTGCTGTTTCGCAGACGGTCGGCGGCAACGGCTCGATTGACAGCCTGCAAATCAACAACGCGCAGGGGGTGGGACTGGGTGGTAACCAGACCATCGAGAAAAGCCTTTTGCTGACGCTTGGCAACCTTTCCCTGCATGCCTTCAACCTGGTGGTATCGGATTCCCTGGTGCCGGGGCAGGCCAGCTTGCAGGGCGGATCATCGACGAGCTATGTCGTTGCGGATGGCGGCGGGTTCCTGCAACAGGAAGTGGCCAATACCGGGAGCAATGTCATTTTCCCGATCGGTACGGCGGGCAGCTATTTGCCGGCGACGGTAAGCCTGGCGCCGGGGTCGCCAAATTATACGCTGGGGGCCAGCCTATACGATAGTGTTTATTCGGCTTATAACGGCTCCGATCTGCCGGTTGGCGCGGGCATTGCGTCGGATGCGGTGGAACGGACCTGGCTGCTCCACCCTTTCCGGACAACGGGGACCGGCTCACCGTTGGCTACGGTCAGCCTTCAATGGAACCCGGCGGATGAGGCCACCGGATTTGTGCGGGGCGGAAATTTGCAGCTGGCGCATTATACCGGAGGCGCCTGGAACGCCGGACCGAATTTGCTGGCTACCGGCAGCGACCCCTATGTTCTCACACGAAGCGGTCTCACCTCCTTTTCTCCTTTTGGGATCTTCAGCGGTGGACTTCCGTTACCGGTTACCTTATTGGATTTTACGGGTCAGACGGTGCCGGCCGGCAATCTCCTCCAATGGCAGACCAGTTCCGAGATCAACAACGACCATTTTGTCGTGCAGCGCTCGGCGACAGGATCATCCTTCACAGCCCTCGGCCTTGTCGCCGGGAACGGAACGTCTTCTATTGTCAATGACTATCAGTTCCTCGACAGTATGCCGTTTGCCGGAGACAATTTCTACCGACTGCAGCAGGTGGACAGGAATGGGAATTCTACTTATTCGCCGATCGTCGTTTTGGGCGGCACGGGAGGCAGAAATTTCCTGACCCTCTATCCGAATCCCGCTTCGGAGATATTGAATATCGTGGCGCCCTCGAATGTGTCCCCGGGCGAGATGCAGATCAACATATATGACGGGATGGGCCAATTGGCGCAGTCGGGTCTATACAACAATACCGGCGCCGGTTGGCCGCTCAATATTAGTCTGCTGAAGCCGGGTGTATATACCGTGATACTTTACCAGGGCAAGACCAGGGAGATTGGCCGTTTTATAAAAGAATAGAGCTACGGGAAATAAAATCGGGTTTCCATCACACGATCCCGAGCCGGGCGCGGAGCGAATCACGGTAGGTGCTGCCAATCGGGATCTTTTCACCATTAACAATAAGCTGGTGAACTTCGATCAGGCTGATGTGCCTGATTCCCACCACGTATGATTTATGTACCCGGATAAAATCCGCTGCCGGTACAAGGTCAAAAATGTCGCCCATATTTTCACGGATCAGGATATTTCCGTCTTTCAGGTGAACGGTAATATAATTGCCGTTCTTTTCCAGATAGAGTATCTCGCTGACTTTAACCCGGTGGGTCTGCGGCCCGCTTTTGATCAGCACGGCAGCGTCTTCATCCGGACCGGAGGTATTTCTTGACGAAAATGCCGCCGCGGCTTTATTGATGGCCATCAGGAAGCGCTCAAACGTTACGGGCTTCAGCAAGTAATCCAGTGCGTTCAGCTCATAACTTTCCACGGCGTATTGGCTGTAGGCGGTCGTGAAAATGATCAGGGGCCGGGGTGACAGGGTTTGCAGGAGCTGCATTCCGCTGATATCCGGCATATTGATGTCGAGGAAGATCAGGTCGACCTTTTCGCGGTTCAGAAACTCGATCGCCTTGAGCGGTTCACGAAAGGTAGCCTTGAGACTGGCCAAACTGATCTTTTGGCAATACCGTTCGATCACCTCCAGGGCCTTCGGTTCGTCGTCAATGGCTATGCAGGTCATCATGACAGATCGATTTCGAGGTTAACCATAAATTTGCCGTCTTCCTTTGTTAATCATCAGCTGGTGTTTACCCGGGTAAACCAGTTCCAGCCTTCGTTGTACATTTTCCAGCCCGATGCCGCTTATTTCCATTTCCATTTTTTTGATAGAGCTGTAATCCGTGTTGACACAGGTAAAGATCAGTTTTGACCGGAAACGACTATGGCGATTATGTATTGCCGCTTTTTGCCCTATGGCAACGCCGTGCTTAAAGGCATTTTCCACAAAGGGGATAAACAGCATCGGTGCGATCGGATATCGGCAATCTGCTCGGGGTGATCAAATGTTATTTTTACCTCCTCATCGGCATAACGGAGTTTGTTGAGGGTGATACATTCTTCCAGGTAGATGATTTCCTTGCTCAGGGGAACACTTTCCTCATTGCTGTCATACAGCATATAGCGCATCATGCCGGAAAGTTTTGAAATGCCGTCGGCGAGCTCATCGTTTCCCTTGTCTTGCGCCATCGAGAACAGGTTGTTGAGCGTATTGAACAGGAAATGCGGGTTGATCTGCGATTTAAGGAACTTGATCTCGGTACTCAACTGGTTCGCCTGCAGCTGGATTTGGACGAGTTCGCTCTTTGCCCATGCGTTCAGAAAGAAATAAGCGATAGCTATGCCCTCCATGACAAGAAAAGCGAGGAGGATGACAGGCTGTATTTGCCGCCAGTCACTGATCATGAAGTTTATGGCATCGAAACTAGGATGGGAAGAGGATTCCGGGATTGGATCGGCCGGTGAATACCGGTCCTGTATTGAGTGTCTCCGTTTGCAAAAGGCACAATAGCAAGGCGGGCATTCGGCGGCGTGGGGTTCGCCTGACTCGAACAAGGGGCCAACGATAAAGTAGTTCGCACCAAAAACGATCGTGAACCATCCGGCGCATATGGCCAGCCGGACTATGCCCTTTTTATTGCGGATAACTTTCGGGAATACCCCAAATATATTGCCATAAAAAAGCGCCGCCAGGAAAACCAGGATAACGTATACATAGGCTGAAATGGGTTTATCTTCATACCCGTCTCTCATATATCGCGCATAAGCCCCGGCCTTGCCCCATACGCGAATATGCGAACTGTTCAACGAAGTAAGCACATAAAAAACACCTGCCCAAAACACCACGTGGAGCAATATTTCCACCCAAAGTCTTTTTTTTGCGGAAAGCATATCAACAAAGGTAAAATAACCACCTTACCATAAAAAAATTAGGTGTTTAGCCAGCTGATTGACCCCCAAACGAAGCGTTTTTGAAATCCAGGATAACAAATAACCGGTCTACAACCATACCAACGCTCATTCATACCAAAGTTTTCGGGGAGTGGTGTCCCGGGGATAGTATTGCTTAAAAAATAGCAGAAGCCATGAAAAAGCAAATCCTATTGGCTGGTCGGTTTACTGGCGGCATTTATTGGCGCTCAAGCCCAAAAGCCCGATACCGCGTGGATGATGGTGCATTACAAATTTACCCATGTAATGGACACTACCAATCCGGCGCATCCTTACACGGAAAACATGGTGTTATTTGTTGGCAAAAACGCAAGCGCCTATAGGAGTTACGATGGGCTGGTAGCAGATCAACAGTTTAAAAAGGCGTGGGCTGAGGCGGCAGCCAGCAGTCCGGACGGGCAGCCGAGGATAAACCGATGGGTAGTAGGTTCGCGCACCCAATATTACCAGTATCCGGCGGAGCAGAAATTGCTCACAAAAGATGGCATCATGGTTAACGAGTACCTAATCGAAAACCCTATGCCCGTCATAGACTGGAAGGTCGGCGATGACACGGCAACCTTTGGCGGACTGCATTGCCAGAAAGCCACTGGCCATTTTAAGGGCCGGGATTACATCGTATGGTTTTGCCCCGATCTGCCGGTGCATAGCGGTCCCTGGAAATTAAACGGCCTGCCCGGCGTCATTGTAGACGCCCATGATGCAAAAAACGAAGTGGTCTTTACCTTTGACGGGGTGGAGAAGACGGTACCGCCGGCGGCCAAGGTCCAGTCGACAGAAGGCAGCACGGATGAAAAGGATCTCCCGCCAATATTGCGGGGTTTGAATGATGATCCGAATTTGATCCAACCACCCGCCCGGCTGACCAAAACCACGCAAAAGGAATTCGACAAGCTGCGGGCGGCCATGGAGAAGGACCCCGCCGCATTTGCACAAGCCTTGAACGCGGCGAGCGATCAGGGCAGCGGCCCTAAAATGGATCATGTCATGGTTGCTCCAAAGGGCAGCCGGCCTCCTGCTCGCTCTGTCCTCAACAACCCCATAGAATTGCCCGAAAAAAGATGAGCAGGTTTGATAGAGCTCCCGGTCCTGCTGCTTATTGCCCTGTTGTTTTCGCTTGCAGGCTTTGCCCAAACGATAAAGGACGCCGTAACGGATAGTGCCGGGAAGGCTGTTCCCTATGCCAGCGTCAACCTGAGAAATTCCGTTACCAATCGAATTGTCGGTTTTGCCGTTACGGATGGCTGCTGGCGCTTACACATTACAGATCCCCGCCAATACGCCTGTAGGCGGACTGCTGATAGAAGTAACGAGTATCGGTTACGCGACCCGGAGCCGTTCGATAACGAATCCACAGCTTGCCTATGATTTTACGTTAACCATTTCAGCGAACCAATTGCGGTCCGTCCAGATCAAAAGCAGCCGACCTGTTTTACGAACGCATGGTGATACGCTTGGGTATACGGTATCCGATTTCGCAAGTGCACAGGATATGGTGATCGGTGACGTACTCAAGAAACTGCCAGGAATAACGGTCGGTTCTGACGGAACGATATATTACAATAATAAAGCGATCTCCAGCCTGTATATCAACGGCGATAACCTGCTGGATGACAAATACAATATCGCTACTACAACTATTCCGCACAGCGTGGTGGAACAGGTGCAGGTCATCCAAAACGATCAGCCGGTCAAAGTGCTGCAAAACAAGGTGATGAGCGATGACGTGGCCCTGAACCTGACGATAAAAAAAGGCGCAAAAATGCAGATGGTCGGACAGGAGGGCGTAGGTGCGGGATTGCCGGGCAATTATGATGTTGATTTGAACGCAATGATGTTCAAGGACAATTACAAGGCCATCAATTACCTGAAAGGTAACAATACCGGATACGACCTGCAGCAGGAACTGGTTGCCCATAATTTAACCAACAACGAGCAGCTCATCGATAATTCTATGCCGGCTGCGCTGCTTTCCCTCGGTGCCGTAAACAATCCGGCTTTACCGCGAAGCAGGTATTTGTTCGACCAATCCGGGCTTCTCAATCTCAATAACCTGTTCAAATTTCGGCACGATATCCAGATCAGGATAAACGCCTGGTATTTCCATGATAACCAGCGGCAGGATTTCAGCCAGCAGAGCACCATCATATTTGCCCGGCGATACTGTCCGGTATAATGAGACACAACACAACCGTTTCCAGCCAGATCTCTTCATACCCAATTTACGTTGACCATTAACAGGGACAAGTATTATCTTAATGACGCCTTGGTGCTGGATGATAACTGCAATGCGTATTATTCGGCTCTGACCACGAACGACGCCGTGGTGCAACAGGTCCTGCATGATAACCCGCTGAATTTTTCCAACGAATTCAACCTCATGAAATCCTCAAAGTCCAATGATGTTATCCAGAGCGTATTCCTATATTAGCCATTCGGCAGAACCGGAAAACAGGACCATCGGCCCGGATTACGAACCAGAAATTTTTAATGCCGAACGCCCAATATGCACAATTGATCCAGCCGTAAATGTGCCAACCTGGTACACCACTAATTACGTATCGCTCAAAATACCGTCATAACCTCATCACGCAAAGTTTCAAGACGGGTTTTAGCGTTCAATCGCAACTATTGACTTCCGGTCTTGACGTGGCGCAGGTAAAGATAAGATAATTCCGGAATCCGACAGCTCAAGAATCAGTTGAACTGGACACGGACGAAAATATATGCGGAAGCGGACTATGACTTGCCCTCAACGATCCTTACGGCAAACCTTACCTTGCCGGTCAGCCTGCAGCGGATCAATTATCCGATAACCTCTATTCGCTGGACAAACAATTCAGTCGTATATATTTTAATCCGCTGTTGAAAATAAAATACCAGGTTGGATCCGAAGATTATCTATTCCATCTCCTACAATTATCGCAATGAGACGGGTACCATAGAGGACATTTACCAGGGCTATATTTTGAAAGACTATTTGACGCTTTATGCCAACAGCGCGGACCTGGTGAAAAGCAGGACCAACATGGCCGCGGCGGGGTTTAGTTACCGCAAATCGCTGATCATGCTGTTCGCCAGCCTGGGTATCAGCTATGACCATCTTGCTGCGAATAAGATTGCTTCCGAGCATCATTACCAATAACCTGCAGCAGCAGGTCATGCTGCCTTATCCAAATGCTACCGGATCATGGACGGTTAGCAGCACGGTGAGCAAATATTCCTTTCCGTTTAAAACCACTTTTAGCGCCGGTTTGCAAGTGGCAAAGCACCCGGTCGGTGCAGCTGCAGAACGGTCAATTGTTGCCTTTTAATACGATCGCGGAAACCGGTTCGTTCGGCGCTGACACCAAAGCGGGAGATAATGTGGCCATTGACTATAAAGCCACGCTTGTCCAAACGGCCAGTCATTCGGCGGTAGATGCATCAGCCAATCATCTCGACCAATTACAGCAGCAGGCTTCCGTGGAATACAATCCCATAACCAATTTGCAATTCAAATTGTCCGGCGAGCATTACTTTACCCGGCAGGAGGGCAATCCCGACCTGAAGTATTTTTTTGCGGATGCGTCCGCGAAATTCAGGGTCAAATAAATGGAAAACCAACTTCGAACTCAGCGCGGTTAATTTCCTGAATGTAAAGACCTATCGGGCGTTTTATCTTTCGGCGAATACGTTTACGGGCAGCGAATACGCGCTGCCGGGGCGAATCGTTTTGGTGAAGGTGATGTTTAATTTCGGACTTCGTTAGGACCGTTACGCTGATTGTGAGCGGATCCAGACAATAATCCTGTAGAGCACACCAGGTCCTGGCTGAATGATTTCAAAATCAGCAACACACGTTATCGCTGACCGGCTGCACTTTTAAAGTCCGTTATGGTCTTTCCATCATAACGATGCACCCCATCAAAAGCGCCAAACCAAATACTTCCATCAAAAGCTATTAGAAGCCCGAAAATCATTCCTTTATTTTTTATTTCGCTTACTGTTGGCTTTTTATTAGACAAAGACTTTCCGTCATACCGGGTAAGTGCCCAAGCTTGGATATTACCCGTTTCTGAACCAACCAAGGCCGGGCTATCAGCGCTTTCTGAACTGGTCCAAATATTGCCTTTTTTATCCTCAATTATATGGCCAACAAATTTCTGCGTAAAATTTGTAAATGTACTGCCGTCATAACGCCAAAGGCCATCAGCTCCACCAAGCCAGATATTGCCTTTTTTGTCTTCGATCATTGAACGAACATTTGTAAAAGGGTTACCGTTATGGGTGAAAACGGTAAATGTTTTTCCATCATAAACGAAGGTATCGCCGCGTGTAGCAAACCAAAACTTGCCGGTTTTATCTTCAATAACAGAATTAACATCGTTATTGGAAAGCCCGTCTTTTGTTGTAAAATTTCGAAATGATTTACCATCGTAACGACTTGCTCCGAACCAAACATTGCCGGTTTTATCTTCATAAATGCAAGTAACGCTATTTCCGGCAAGTCCATCCCTGGTTGTGAAATTTGTAAAGGATTTCCCATCGTAATAATAAACACCTGATCCAATAGAGCCGAACCAAAAATTACCTTTTCTATCTTCTAAAACAGAAAAGAAGCGGGCCGAACTCACTTTACTTGTAATATTGGTAAAAGACTTTCCATCGTATCGAAAAATACCATCAAATGCAGCAATCCAAATGTTGCCATTTCTATCTTGTATGATATTTCGAGTTATCCATTTAGGTCCGTGGGAGGTAATTACTCCTTTGTTTTCGGAGTTGATAACAATCTTTTTTCCTTCTGTTTGGTTTTGCCCACAGGAAGTACAAAAAATAAGCATCAGGAACAAAATATATTTGTCTATATTTTTGATCATTTTCTTTTAATTACTTAAGAATTTAAAAAACCTACATTCAGATGTCTATTTTTTTGCTACAATCTTTATATTGAATTCAATGGAATCCGCAATAGCTTGATCCTTTAAAATATCAAAGAACTTTCCTGATTTATATCGGACATCCCATAGTGTTCGATCAATGACCAGCTTACCACTGGCTTTGACAATTCCGCCCTTTACTTCTATTCTGGCCGGAAAAGTAACCGGGTGAGTGATACCTTTAATGGTCAGGTTTCCTGTTATTTCCTTATCCTCAACATTTATTGGTGCGACCCTGGTAATGGCAATTGTAGAAAAGGGGAATTTCTCAACATCAAAAAAATCAGGACCTTTTAAGTGATTAATAAGGTTATTATCACTCCGATGGCTTCCATCTTCAATTGTATTCATGGCGACTTCAACTGTACCACCCATCAATTGACCATTTTCAATCATCAATTCTCCTTTTGATATATAGGCGTACCCTTCATGCTTCCCATGAACACTTGAACCTGTCCATGCTACAACACTTTCCTTCATATCGAGTATAAAATATTTTTCATCCCCAACATGTAAGGATAAGGAGCTTGCCGGTGCCTTGTTTTTATTTTCCCCTGTTACAGGTCCACCACAGCCAAAGAATAAAGGAGCAATCATTAAAATAAAGTAAGTGGTTGATAGCTTGTTGTTCATACTACAGAAATAATGTTAATTAATAATAATTGACAAATGATTTCAAAATCAGCAATGCACATTATTGCTGACCGGCTGCACTTTCAAAGTCCGTGATGGTCTTTCCATCATAACGATACACTCCACTCTCAGGTCCCAAAGCTCCAAACCAAATACTTCCATCGTTAGCTTCCAAAATCCCACAAAGCATTCCTGTTCCATTTATTGACATTATTTCGGTTACTGTGGGCTTTTTATTGTACAAGGACTTTTGATCATAACGGGAAAGTGCCCAGACCCGCCCCCCAGGAGGATCTACGCTACCAGTAGTCCAGATGTTTCCTTTTTTATCTTCGATAATAGCATAAGCACCCCTCTGCGATACCTTTGTAAAGGTGCTGCCGTCATAGCGCCAAAGGCCAGCTGTAACGAAGAGAGTACTACCTTTTCTATCTTCGATTATCGTTGCACCGAACCAAATATTGCCTTTTTTATCTTCGGTTATACCCCAAACGTTGTAAAAGGCTTTGCCGTCTTTATTTTTGAAAACGGTAAATGTTTTTCCATCATAAACGCTTAAATAACCCCTTGTGCCAAACCAGAATTTCCCGGTTTTGTCTTCCATGATAGTAGTAATATCATTATTGGACAGTCCGTCTTTCGTTGTAAAATTTCGAAACGATTTCCCATCGTATCTGCTTGCTCCACCTCCGGTGGCGAACCAAATATTACCGGACTTATCTTCATAAATATTTCCAACCCGATTATTGGCAAGCCCATCCCTGGTTGTAAAATGTTGAAAGCCTGCCTGGCTGGTAGGCAGGGATTTGCCATTGTAATAATAGACACCTGAATCTTTGGAAGCGAACCAAAGATTTCCTTTTCGATCTTCCAGCACATCCCAGAAGCTGGGCGGACTTTATTATACTTGTTATATTGGTAAATAATTTTCCATCGTATCGCCACACGCCTGTGTAGGAAGCAATCAAAATATCTCCGTTGCTGGCTTGCTTTACATGCCGGACCATACTGTTTGGCCCGTAGGAACTGACTGAGTCTTTGGTTTCGGACTTGTTGACAATATCTTTTGGTGGTTCAGTTTGGTTTTGTCCACAGGAGGTGTGAAAAACAAACATTAAGAACAAAGCGTATACGTATATGTATTTCATAATTTACTTATTTAATACTGGTAATAGCTTTACGGTTCCTATAGCGGTCAAAAGAGCAGTATTCTTGATCCCGCGAAATTACTTTGATATCTTTCAGCGCTGGGAATTTGGATTGTAAATAAAAATGTAAACTTTGTAAATAAAAACTTGACACTATGCATCTATAGCCGAAATCTCCTCTCCGGGAAACGCAAGTACCTGTGCGGATTGATATTACTCTCGTTTATCTCTGTGATCTGCGCGGCTTTCAGTATGACCGGCAGTGACGACTTT
Source organism: uncultured Chitinophagaceae bacterium (assembly GCA_963846405.1). Taxonomy (GTDB): domain Bacteria; phylum Bacteroidota; class Bacteroidia; order Chitinophagales; family Chitinophagaceae; genus Puia. Next base: position 342,393 of record CAWJVU010000009.1, read on the forward strand.
GATATCGCCAGAAGGGAAGTTTTGCTTCGCAGGATCGGGCATGAACTGCTCTTACAGTCGGGAGACAGTACATCAAGAGTGCTCCCGGTAAAAAAGATCGCAGAAAATGAATACCAGATCAGCTTTGAGAATGAGCTTACTTTTCAATCGGACTCCCTGGTGAATACTACCCGGCGTTTGTTGGCCAAAGACCCGCTTGCAGGTGATTATGTTGTCAACGTTCTGAACTGTGGCAACTCCAGCGTAGCCTATGGATACGCTATATCCAAAAATAAAAAAGATGATATTGTTGCATGTATAGGAAGAAAGCAACCCAAAGCATGTTACATGATCAACGTTAAATTCAAACCGACGGGCTTAAATACTGCAAAAAATGGATATCTTCTGGGCAGCTTGCTATTTTTAGCATTTATTGGTTTTGTTTTTTTGAGAGAGGTTAAGCCCCGGAAAGCCTTGCCTAACGATCAGTGCACCAAGATATTTACTTTCGGCCCGGTCTTGTTTAATGCACAGGAACGACAACTGGTAATAAATAAAAAGACCATAGACCTGACGGGAACGGAAACGCGCCTGCTGCTCATTTTCGCGTTGTCTCCTAACGAGACCGTAGAGAGAAGTCGCCTACAAAAAGAGATATGGGAGGACAAAGGTGTTATTGTGGGGCGCAGTCTGGATATGTTCATATCAAAACTTAGAAAAAAATTGGAATTTGATCCCAATATCAACATCGTTGTTATACGCGGCAAAGGATATAAGCTTGAAATTAGCTCTTAAGAAGAATCTCCCACCAATGTGGCTAAAGCTATGCACCAGGACGGGAGTTGAACCTTTTCGAGTTATAAGATCTTGATTTTAAACAAAATAGGTTACCCTTTCGAATAACCTATCTCCTAAAAACTTAAAAAACAATGTTTGTAGCGCGATCGGGATTTGAACCCGAGACCTCAGGGTTATGAATCCTGTGCTCTAACCAACTGAGCTATCGCGCCAGGTGCTTCGCGGGCGACTGGGTCGCGTTGCCGGAAACGGGTTGCAAATGTAGAGAAAATTCGGGGGAAAAAACCGGAATTTCAGGTGAAAGAAGGCGGGTCGGCGGCGTGACGGGTATGTGTTTTTCTTTTTTTTTATTTGTCTATGCAAATGAAAATGAACACTGGAGGAGGAGGGGTGAAGGCCGGGTGGGCAAGTGGGTCAGGTTGTGCAGGCTGGGCGTGCTGTCCGGGAAAACAAAAAGGCCCTCTGTGGAAACAGAAGGCCGTCTAACGATTGCTTGCCATATGAAAAATCTTCGAAAGATCGATGTTGTCTTGTTTGCCGGCTATCCGCTCGTTCGTCGGCCGGACAAAGATAAAAACTGAAGAAGCATCGGAATAATACCAAATGGTTAAAAAAGGGTTATGTGCTTCCTGAATTCTTGAATGCAAGATCGGGTTTTCCTGTGGAAAAAGCAAAGTATTTTAGGGAGTTTTTGGATTTTTTATTCACATCCGCTGGGAAAATTCATATATGATCGTTTCTATATATGATTTTCGAGGTCTTTTAAGGCTATTTTTGTCTCATTAGCGCCTTGTATTCACGTATTTGAATACAATGATAAATAAATTACAATTTGTATTAATTTGTATCGGGGTTTCGTATATGCGGAATCAGGATTTCCCGGGATATTCGGCGAGTGCGTGTTCGAGGCAATCCATTGCTTTGTTGAGGTCGTCGGAATTAAGGACGTAGGCAAGGCGAACTTCTTTGGTGCCGAGACCGGGGGTACCATAGAAGCCGCCTGCGGGCGCGAGCATGACCGTCGAATTCTTATAGGCGAAGGATTCGAGCAGCCATTGGCAAAAGGTATCGGTGTCGTCTACCGGCAGACTGGCCATGGCATAGAAGGCGCCGCCCGGGTTGGGGCAGTAGACGCCGGGCATGCGGTTGAGGCGGGCGACGAGGGTATCTCTCCGCTTCAGGTATTCAGCCCGGGTTGCGTCGAAATAGTCGGCCGGGAGATCGGTTGCGGCTTCGCCTAGAATCTGGGCGAAGGACGGGGGACTGAGTCTTGCCTGAGCAAACTTCATCGCGGTGTCGAGCACGGCCTGATTGCGGGTGACGAGGGCGCCGATGCGGCCGCCGCAGGCGCTGTAACGTTTGGAGATGGTGTCCATCATCAGGACGTTGCCTTCGGCTCCGCGAAGGTTCATGGCGCTGGTATGGGTCCCGCTGTAGCAGAAGTCGCGGTAGGCTTCGTCGGAAAAAAGATAAAGGCCGCGGCGGATGACAAGTTCCCTGAGGCTTTCCATTTCTTCGCGGCTATAGAGATAGCCGGTGGGGTTATTGGGATTGCAAATCACAATTCCCTTTGTTCGGGGGGTAATGGTTGTTTCAAACTCGGAGATGGGCGGGAGGGCGAATCCGCTCTTTATATACGACGTGACGGGTTTAACGACTACGCCGGCAGCGACTGCAAATCCATTGTAATTGGCGTAGAACGGCTCGGGGATGATCACTTCGTCACCGGCGTCGAGACAACTCATGAATCCGAAAAGGATGGCTTCGGAGCCGCCGGTAGTGATGATGATCTGGTTGTAATCGACATCGATCCCTACTCGTTTATAATAAGCGGCGAGTTTTCGGCGGTAGCTTTCGTTCCCGGCGCTATGGCTGTATTCGAGGACTTTGAAATCGAAGTGGCGGACGGCGTCGAGGGCCATGGCGGGCGTCTCGATGTCGGGTTGGCCGATGTTGAGATGGTAGACTTTGACGCCTTTCTTTTTAGCCGCCTCGGCGTAGGGCACGAGTTTCCGGATCGGCGAGGCCGGCATTTGCTGTCCGCGGTGACTGATCGATAACATGGCGCAAAATTAGGGAAACGGGCGGGACCCGGACGCGGCGGGGCAAAAAAAGCCCCCCTGTTCGGAGGGCTCCAAATATGACTTGGCGAAGGTCTGGCAAATTTTAGCGGCCGGGCGTAGTAGTCTTTGAAGACTCGTATTTGGCGTAAGCATCGGCGTTGAGCACTTCGCCAGTGATCTTCAGTGTCACGGGCTGCTCGATGCCGGCCAGCTTGATATATATGGACTTATTGAACGGGCCAGGGTGGGCGGCATCGTATTGTGCAGAGATGATATCGCCCTTACCGGCCGAAACGGCGCCTTCCGGCTTATGGGGAGTGGTACAGCCGCAAGAGGCCGTAGCAGACTCGATGATCACCGGTGAAGTACCGATATTGGAAAAGGCAAAATCGTGGGTTACCGGTGTGCCTTGTTTGACTTTTCCGAAATCAAAGGCCAGTTCCTTGAATTTGATAAAGTCCTCGGCCTTTTTTGCCGGCGGAGTTTGTGCCGCAGGAGTTGGGACGGAAGGCGTCGGCGCCGGGGGGGTCTGCGCGAAAACGCTTACGGACAACAGCGAGGCGCTGGCAAAAAAGAATAGCTTTTTCATGTCTGAATTAATTTACTTGTTTTAAGAATTGAACAGAAGCGTTCTCGGGCGCAGAAGTCTGCGGTACCTTATACACTTCTCCGGTTATGGTTAAGATCTTTGTCTGATTGGTATTGTAGATGATCGTGACTGTCTTGGTGAAGGCGCCTTCTCCCATGGCGTTGTAACCGACCTTGATCTGGGCGATGGCGCCGGGCTGGATCGCGTCCCGGCTCCATTCCGGGGTCGTGCAGCCACAGGACGCATGGACATTATCGAGCCGGAGGGGCGTGCTCCCCGTATTTACGATTTCGAAGTTGTAGGTTGCGGGGCGGCCCTGTGGGATCTTTCCGAAATTGTGGATATTCTCTTTCAACTCCAGCACGTCGGCAGCTCTCGGGAGGGAAGTGCCGTTAGCAGGAAGGGCGGCCGCGCTGGCAGGGGCCTGGGCAGGGTTGGCAGCCGACTGCGCGGAGGCGGATGTGACTGCGCCGATTGTGATGGCGGTGATAAAAAGTCCGGTTAGAATTGCTAACTTTTTCATAGTTTGGCTTTGCTATTAAGTCTATAAAATTAGTCACTTACGGCCAACTTTTCTAATCTTTTTTGGGAGGTTTTTTGAGGGGGAGGGGGGCGCAAAAGCGGGGAATGAGGCTCGATTTTTGGAGGTTTGGGGGAGTTTGGGAAGGGGGTAATTTCGGGTAATGGAGCGGGGCTCGGCAAGAGGTGATTACGGGTAAGGGAGGGGGCACGGCAAGAGGTGATTTCGGGTGGAAGCGGGGAAGTTGGCGGGAGAGTGCTAATTTTGTCCGGCAGTTTTTGATGGTCTGTAACGCCTATAAATTAATCTAATGGAAAATCTTGCTCCTGGCGAAGTCCTCGATCCGGAAAAATTATCTTTCGACAAGTTCCGGGAGGAGGTCCTGAAAGACTATCGTGCTGCCTGTGAGAGCCGGGAGGCCAGCCTGCTGGGGCGGAAGGAGGTGTTGACGGGCAAGGCGAAGTTCGGCATTTTCGGGGATGGGAAGGAGGTGCCGCAGGTGGCGATGGCGAAATTCTTCCGGCCGGGAGACTTCTATGCCGGCTACTATAGGGATCAGACCTTTGCGTTTGCGACGGGCGCTGCGACAATCGAGGAGTTCTTCTCGCAGCTCTATGCAGATCCGGATCCCAGTCATGATCCGCATAGTGCAGGGCGGCAGATGAATTCGCATTTTGCCACTCCCTTTATAGATTCGGACGGGCGAACGCTGGACTTGGTGAACCGCAAGAATCTTACGGCGGGATTGGCGCCGACTGCGGCCCAGCTGCCAAAGGCACTCGGATTGGCTTATGCGTCGAAAGCGTTCCGGGAGGTTGCGGTGCTGGAACCTTTTACCGAGTTATCGAATAATGGCAATGAGGTATGTTTTTGCACGATCGGGGATGCCTCCACGAGCGAAGGGCATTTCTGGGAGACCGTGAATGCCGCGGGAGTTTTGCAGGTGCCGCTGGCTATTTTCATCTGGGATGACGGATACGGGATCTCGGTGCCGCGGAAACTCCAGACGACGAAGGGGTCTATCTCGGGGCTTCTGGAAGGTTTTCAGAAGAAAGAAGGAACGAACGGGTTGGATATTTACCGGGTGAAGGCCTGGGATTATGCGGGGATGTGCGAAGTCTTTGAAGCGGGGATCCGTGCGGTCCGGCAGACGCATACGCCGGCCGTTTTTCATGTTGAGGAAGTGACACAACCGCAGGGCCACTCGACTTCCGGTAGTCATGAGCGTTACAAGTCTCCGGAACGGCTGGAATGGGAGCGGGAGTGGGACGGCATCCGGAAAATGAAAGAGTGGCTCATCGAAAATGCGTTGGCTGACGAAGATGAGTTGAATGATATCGAGACGGCGGCCAAGGATTTTGTCCGTGACAGCCGGAACCTCGCCTGGCAGAAATACCAGGAACCGATCCGTGTCCAGGTGGACCGGACGGTCACGTTGATCCGGGAGATGGCGGTGCGGATGCCCGATTCGGCGGAGGTACTGGAGCCGCTTGCGGGCGCGCTGGCGGCGAACCGGGAGCCGGGGCGGAAGGAAGTTCTGGAGACCTTGTATCAGGCTATCGGAGCGGGCGGGCGAGGGCTGACAGGAGCGAGTGGCAGCGATGCGAGTAAGGATGCGGCGGCGTACTACCGGGAATTATTGAAAGAGAACGAAGCGCTTTATAATACACACCTGTATCACGAGGGTGAACGCAATATTTTACGGGTGCCGGCGGTGAGTGCAGAATTTGCCGAAGACTCGCCGGTGCTAAACGGATATGAAGTGCTGAACCGGTATTTCGACCGGCTTTTTTCGGAGAATCCGCTCGTTTTTGCGTTTGGCGAAGACCTGGGTCAGATCGGAGATGTCAATCAGGGGTTTGCCGGCTTGCAGATCAAACATGGCGCGAACCGGATCTTCGACACCGGGATCCGGGAGTTAACGATCATGGGCCAGGGGATCGGAATGGCTTTCCGGGGGCTGCGGCCGATCGCTGAAATTCAGTATATCGATTACCTCTTATATGGTCTCCAGCCGCTTAGCGACGACCTGGCTACGCTGCAATACCGGACGGCCGGCCGGCAGACGGCTCCGTTGATCGTCCGGACGCGGGGTCACCGGCTGGAAGGGATCTGGCATAGCGGATCGCCCATGGGGTTGATCCTGTCCTCTCTCCGCGGACTGCATGTCTGTGTGCCGAGAAATATGGTTCAGGCGATCGGGATGTACAATACGCTGCTGGAAGGAGCTGATCCGGCGATTATGATCGAGTGCCTGAATGGTTATCGGCTAAAGGAGCGGCTGCCGGAAAACCTACTGGATTTCAAAGTTCTGCTTGGGGTTCCGGAGGTGGTGAGGGAAGGACAGGATATCACGATCGTTTCTTATGGATCGACGTTGCGGATCGTGCAGGAGGCGGCGCAGGTGCTGGAAGGCTCCGGGATCAGCTGTGAAATCGTGGATATCCAGACGCTGCTGCCTTTTGATATTCATCAGGACATCCTGAGCTCTCTGAAGAAAACCAGCCGGCTCCTGATCGTGGATGAGGATGTGCCGGGCGGGGCGGCGAGCTATATTTTTAACCAGGTAATGGAGGAGCAGGGGGGATATAAATGGCTGGACGCTACGCCCCGGACGATTACGGGGAAGGCCCACCGGCCGGCGTATTCGACGGATGGTGATTATTTCAGCAAGCCGAATGTCGAGCAGATCATGGAGGTAGTCCGGCAGATGATGGCGGAATAACCGAGGGACGAAGTTTCGACGAAGTTCGGCGTGGCGTGCGTGGGCGGACCTTACTTGAGATTGTAGAAGACCTTTTGGACGTCTTCGTCCTGTTCGAGGCGGTCGACAAGTTTGAGGACGTCCTGGACCTGATCTTCGGCCAGTTCGACGGTAGTTGTCGGAATCCATTCGATCTCGGCGCTGATCGGGGTGATGCTTTTTTCTTCGAGGGCTTTTTGCAGTTTCCCAAAATCGTTGAAAATGACATGCAGGACGATCACGGTTTCGCCGTGTTCGCCGGTGCCTTCGCCCATTTCTTCGAGACCGTGGTCGATGAGCTCGAGTTCCATATCGTCCATGTTGATCCCTTCGGGTTTGAGCTTGAATACTCCCATCTTTCTGAACTGGAAGCTGACGCTGCCGCTATTGCCGAGGTTGCCGTGGCCTTTGGTAAAAAGGGATTTTAGATTGGCGACGGTGCGGACGTGGTTATCGGTGGCGGTTTCCACGAGGACGGCAACACCGTGGGGGGCGTAGCCTTCGTAGAGGATCTCGTCGTAATTGGTCATTTCCTTACCCTGGGCACGCTTGATGGCCGCTTCGACGCGGTCCTTCGGCATGTTGACGCTTTTGGCGTTCTGCATGCACCGGCGGAGGGCGGGGTTGGTGGCGGGGTCGGGGCCGCCGGTTTTGACGGCGATGGCGATTTCCTTTCCGATACGCGAAAATTGTTTGGCCATCCGATCCCAGCGCGCAAACATGGTGGACTTCCTGACTTCGAATATGCGACCCATAGAAAAATCTTCAATTTTTGGTGCGGGTGCAAAGGTACGATTCCTTGGGCGAAAGTTACGCAGTAAGGTGAAAGTTACGTTTTCAGCTTGCTATGGTTTTTGCTGTAGCCAAAATATACGACCAGGCCAATGAGCATCCAAACAAGGGCGGTCAGCTGTGTCTTACTATCCAGGCCAACGATCATGGCTGAGCAGACGATCACGCCGAGAGCGGGAACAATCGGGACCAGCGGCGTCCGGAACGGACGCGGACGTTTCGGGTCGGAATATCGAAGGATGACCACCCCAATGCTCACCAGAATAAAGGCAAAGAGGGTACCGATGCTTGTCAGGTTGCCGGCGACGCTTTCCGGAATAAATCCCGCGAAGAGACCAACGAAGACAAACAGCAACATATTTGATTTGTAGGGGGTACGGAATTTCGGATGCAGGTCACAAAAAACCTTGGGCAACAGGCCATCCGTCGCCATCGTATAGAATACCCGGCTTTGACCCAGCAACATCACGAGGATCACGGACGAAAACCCCGCCAGGATAGCAATCGTCACCAGCGTCGACAACCAGTGGTAGCCATGCATATAAGTCTCAATGGCATAAGCAACGGAAGCTTCCTTACCCGACTTGATGAAGTCGGTGTACGGTGCGACACCGGTGAGCACCCAGGAGAACAGTATATAGAGGATCGTACAGATCAGCAGTGAGCCCAGAATACCTTTCGGCATATCCCTGGTTGGATTCTTAGCTTCCTGTGCGGCGGTGGACACCGCGTCGAAGCCGATAAACGCAAAGAAGACAACACCGGCTCCCGCAAGGATACCTCCCCAGCCATGCCGGAAGAAATCCGTATAGGAATATAATGTGCCGTCCCGCATCAACGCAGGCGGGGCGTCGGCCGGGATAACATAGGGCGTGTGATTGGCCGGATTTACAAAATGCCAGCCGATAGCTATGAATACCAAAACGATGGCTACTTTTACAAAGACAATAATCCCATTCACCGTTGCGGATTCTGCCGTGCCCTTGATCAGCAGGAGAGAAATCAACAAGAGAATGATCAGCGCAGGGATATTGATAATGCCATGGTGCATTACGCCTGACGCGTCGAGCACCCGTTCAAAGGGCGAATGACACCATTCAAAGGGGATGCTTCCCCCCATGAGTTTGTTGAGGTATTCGCTCCACGAGATTGAAACCGTCGCGGCGCCAAGTGCGTATTCCAGCACCAGGGCCCATCCGATGATCCAGGCGACCAGTTCTCCCATCGTTGTATAGGCGTAAGTATATGCGCTGCCCGCGATCGGGATCATAGAAGCGAATTCCGCGTAGCAAAGGCCGGCAAAACAACAACCGAGCGCGGCAACGATAAAGGAGATGGTTACCGCCGAGCCGGCATGCTCCCCGGCGGCTGCCGCCGTCCGGACGAATAATCCGGCGCCGATAATAGCTCCGATTCCAAGGGCTATCAGGCTCCAAACCCCCAGTGTGCGCTTGAGGCCCTTCTCGGAATCAGCAGCCTGTGCCATGAGAACATCAAGGGATTTTTTTCGGAATAAACTCATATTTAGCTCGTTTTGATAGTTGCGTGTGTATTAGACATTGGTCGAAAATAGGGAATTTTAGGATTAAAGTTTTGTCAAACCAATAAAATTCGATTGTTTGCAGGATATTCCCGGGTGTCCATGCCAAAGATCAGTCTAACGGGTTGGATTATGATCGCCATGGTGGCGGGGGTCCTTCTGGGGCTCTGGGTTTATTATAACGGCAATCCGGGTTTGGTCCAGGGGTATTCGGCGGTGATCAATGTGGTGACGGATGTCTTTCTGCGGCTGATAAAAATGATCATCGCTCCGCTGGTCTTTAGTACGTTGGTGGTCGGGATCGCGAAACTCGGGGACATCAAGGCGGTGGGCCGGATCGGCGGCAAGGCATTGCTGTGGTTCCTTTGTGCTTCTTTTCTTTCCCTTATTCTCGGGATGATTTTCATGCACGGGCTGTCGCTGGGAAGTGAACTCAATCTGCCTTTGCCGCCTGCCGGGGCGAGTACGGGTATCGAAGGGGGACCGGTTCCGTTCCGGACCTTTATCACCAATATTGTTCCGGTAAGCATTTTCGACGCGCTGGCGCAAAACAGGATCCTGCAGATCGTAGTCTTTGCAGTGTTCTTCGGGATTGCCACGGCGTCGATCGGGGAGCAGGGGAAGATCGTGATCAAGGCCCTGGATACGGTTGCGCTGATCGTGCTGCGGGTAACGGGTTATGTGATGTATCTGGCGCCGGTGGCGGCGTTGGCGGCGGTTTCCGGCGTGATTGCCGTCAAAGGTCCGGAATTACTCCTGACCTATGGAAAGTTGATCCTGGGCTTTTATTTCGGTATCCTGGCGTTATGGCTTCTCCTGCTGCTGGTGGCTTCGGTATTTATCGGGCGACGTGTAATCGAACTGGTGCTGCATGTTAAGGACATGATCCTGCTGGCGTTCAGTACCGCGAGTTCGGAAGCAGCGTTTCCGAGGCTGATCGTGGAACTCGAGAATTTCGGGTGTCCGCCGAAGATCGTCAGCTTCATCTTGCCGCTCGGATATTCCTTCAACCTGGATGGGAGTATGCTTTATATGACGTTTGCGTCGCTGTTTATTGCGCAGGCCTATAATGTTCATCTGACATTCGGGCAGGAGGTGTCGATGTTGCTGGTGCTGATGCTGACGAGCAAGGGGGTGGCCGGGGTTCCAAGGGCGGCCCTGGCAGTAATGGCGAGTACGCTTCTACTATACAATATACCGCAGCAGGGGTTGTTACTTTTATTGGGGATCGATCAGATCCTGGATATGGGCCGGAGCGCGACGAATGTGCTTGGCAATAGTATTGCCGCGGCTGTTGTGAGCAAGTGGGAAGGGGAGCTGGAGCCGGCGGTGGTAGGGGGCCGGGGAGGGTAAGAAAGGGTTGATGGGGTTTTTATAAAATGAGAAACACTGTATGCTTGAACTTTTAAATATCAGTTTGCGCGACCTGATACACCCGGAATTTTACATCAGGCTCGGCGGCTTGTGGCTTTTGTTGTTTATAGTTTTCGCGGAGACGGGGCTGATGGTGGGCTTCTTTTTGCCGGGCGACAGTTTGCTATTTGTGGCGGGAATTTATAGCACGGAGTTGATCGACAGTCTGGTCAAAGGCGGGGTCGGCGGTGATCTGCCGGATCTGCTGGTGCTTTGGATATTGGTGTCGGCTTGCGGGATCGCCGGGAACTGGGTGGGGTATTGGTTCGGGATAAAAAGCGGGCCGTTTTTGTATCATCGAAAGGACAATTTTCTTTTTAAGAAAAAATACCTTTTCCGGGCAAAAGAATTCTTTGAGAAGCATGGGGGAGAGGCGATCGTGTTTGCGCGGTTCCTGCCCATCATCCGGACTTTTACTCCGATCATTGCGGGAATTGTGGTCATGGACAAGAAAAAATTCGTCCTTTATAATTTTGTCGGCTGTATCGCCTGGGTCTTTCTTATGTTGTTCGGTGGTCATTATCTTCAGCAATTTTGTCTGGCAAAACTTCACTTCGACCTGAAAGAGCACCTGGAGGTGATCGTGATCGGGATCGTCGTTGTAACTACGGCGCCGGTATTGTATAAGTTGTTCTTTGGCCGCAGGACTTCGTTGCCGGCAGCGGCGAAAGAAGACCCCTTTAAAAAATCCTAGTACGCATGGAGAAAAAAAATCATCCGCTTTTCAATCTCGCTGTGATCGTTGGGGCGCTGGGATACTTCGTGGACATCTATGATCTGTTGCTTTTTTCCATTATCCGGATCCCGTCGTTAAAGGGGCTGGGGTTGAGTGCGGATGAGATCAAGGTCAAGGGCGGGGATATCCTGAACATCCAGATGATCGGGCTTTTGATCGGGGGTATTATCTGGGGGGTCATGGGGGACAAGCTGGGAAGGTTGAGAGTGTTGTTCGCGTCCATTATCCTGTATTCGTTGGGCAGTATCGCGAACGGAATGGTGCATACGCTGGGACAGTATGAACTGGCGCGGTTCGTGACCGGGCTTGGGCTTGCGGGTGAATTGGGCGCCGGGATCACGCTGGTGAGCGAGCTGATGCCGAAGGAGCGTCGCGGAATTGCGACGTCGTGGGTGGCGGGGATCGGGCTGAGCGGGGCAGTCTTTGCCTATTATGTCAAGCAATGGTTTGGGGGAGGAGTGGATGGCTGGAGAGATCTGCTTCTATATCGGCGGCGGGCTTGGCTTTCTTTTGTTGTTGCTTCGCGTCGGCGTGCTTGAGTCGGGGATGTACAAGGGAATGGAGGGCACGAAGGTGAGCCGGGGCAATTTCTTTATGTTGTTTACGAGTTGGGTGCGATTTAAAAAATATATCACGGCCATCCTGATCGCGTTGCCGAACTGGTATGTGATCGGGGTGTTGATTTCGTTTTGCAATGATTTTGGCAAGGACATGAAGGTGAGGGGCGTAATCGACCCCGCGATGGGCATCATGGTAGCGTATGCGGCGATTTCGGTGGGGGATGTGGCGATCGGGTTTATCAGTCAGGGTTTCAGAAGCCGGAAGAAGGCGTTGTGGTTATTCAATATTATCACCCTGATCGGTGTGATTGCCTATTTCAATCTTCAGGGAGCGACATCGACGGCGCTTTATTGGGTCTGTGTCGTGTTGGGATTGGGGACGGGCTTCTGGGCGATGTTCGTGACCATGGCGGCGGAGCAGTTCGGGACGAATATTCGCGCGACGGTGGCGACGACGGTGCCGAACATGGCGAGGGGTTCACTGGCGGTCGTCGTCTCGCCGATTTTTAAAGGGTTGGTGCCGTCGCTGGGGCATTTTGAGGCGGGTTGGGTTACAGGGGTGATTGTGTTGGCGATCGCTTTCGTCGCGCTGGCAATTACGCCGGAGACATTTGGTAAAGACCTGAATTATATTGAGCCGCGCTAAACGGGGAGCGTATCGACAAATGAAGTTTCTTGTTATACGATTTAGTTCAATTGGCGACATCGTGCTGACTACTCCGGTCGTGCGATGTTTGAAAAAACAATTGGTGACGGCGGAGGTACATTATCTCACGAAAGCGTCTTTCCGGCCGATTCTGGAGGCGAATCCATATATCGACAAGATCCATTGTTTGGGAGACGATTTGGATGGAGTGATTGCCGATCTTCGCCGGGAGGATTATGATTATGTCATCGATCTCCATCATAATTTACGGTCCCTGAAAGTGAAACGGGCGCTTGGTAAAAAGTCATTTTCATTTCCAAAGCTAAATATCGAGAAGTGGTTGTATACGAACCTCAAACGGAACCGGTTGCCGGCGGTGCACATCGTCGACCGGTATATGGGGACTTTGGCGGCATTTGGGGTTCGGAATGACGGGGCCGGGCTGGATTACTTTATTCCGGCGGCGGATGAGCTGAAGCCGGGGGACATTCCGACGGCGCATCAGGCCGGTTATGTCGGGATAGTGATCGGAGCGGCGTTGGCGACGAAGAAGCTGCCATTCCATAAACTGGCGGAGGTTTGTGAGCGGGCGCGACATCCGTTGATCCTGCTGGGGGGGCCGGAGGATGCGGCGGAAGGGGATCGGCTGGCGGCGATCGATCCGATCAAAATTTACAATGCATGCGGGAAGTTCAATATTAATGAGTCGGCGGGGCTGGTACGGCAGGCTAAGCTGATCGTGACCTACGATACGGGGCTGATGCACATTGCGGCTGCGTTTAAGCGGCCCGTGTTGTCGATCTGGGGGAATACGGTCCCGGAGTTTGGGATGTATCCGTATTACGGGGAGAATTTTTTAAATCATTTCCCGGGTTCCGGCCGGGAGCTTTTTGGGAAGTTGCCGTTTGCGATGATGGAGGTGAAAGGGTTGAGTTGCCGGCCTTGTTCGAAGATCGGATATAAGCGATGTCCGAAGGGGCATTTTAAATGTATGGAACTTCAGCCGATGGAGGTGGTGGTGGGAGAGATTGAGCGGCGGTGATGGATTGGCGCGCGTGCATAGGCGGGTTGAAGATTTTTCGATATTTTTAGAAAAAAAGCCTGTGAGTCGTCATCATCTGCGCGATGAGAAAAATTGTCTCAACTGCGGCGCTACCGTAGAGGAGCGGTATTGTACGCGGTGCGGACAGGAGAATTTGGAACCAAAGGAGAGCGTCGGTCATTTGATCGGGCACTTCTTTGCGGATATTACGCATTTCGATTCCAAACTATTTATTACGTTAAAGGACCTGATCATCCGGCCGGGTTTCCTGACGCGGGAGTATGTCGCAGGGCGGAGGATGGCCTATCTGAACCCGATCCGGATGTATATTTTTATTTCTGCGATTTTTTTTGTGGCGCTGTTTGCGGAAAACGGGGAGTCCGGCGATCATTCTGAAGGCGAGACGCCGGCGGTGAATGCGTTCCGGCAACAACTGGCGGACAGTCTCCGCGGCGTGAAAACATCGGATTTGCGGGGCAATGGAGCGGGGGCGGACAGTCTGCGCCGAATATTTAATGCAGCGCTGGCTGCGAGGCTGGACAGTACGCGCAAAGGAAATGGTATGTCTCAATCACTATCCCTGAAATGGAGTTCGAGCGGCAAAGCGCTGATCGATATCGAAGAATACAAATATAAAACGGTCCGAGAGTACGATTCTGTCCAGCGATCGCTGCCGGACACTTCGCGGGATAAAGGGATAATGGCATGGATCCTGCGCAACAATGTCCGGCAGAAGGAAAAAAACGGGGGCCGGAGCAAGCTGCATCTTGAAGTCAATTTGCAGCACGATATCCCGAAGATCATGTTCGTCTTGCTGCCGCTTTTTGCGTTGTATGTGGGCTGGTTCTATCCCAGAAAAAAATATTATTATGTCAATCACGCGATCTTCTCGGTCCATTTCCATTCTTTTGTCTTTCTCTTCTTCCTTTTCCTTTTACTATTGAGCATTGTCATTCCGTGGCACTGGGCGGGGATCATCCTGGCAGCGATTTCGCCGCTGCCCATCTTTATCTACCTGGTGGCGGCGTTGCGGGGGATGTACGGGCAAATATTTGGGATGTCGCTGTTGAAGGCGGTGGCGATTTCGGTATTGTATGCGATAACGCTGTCGGTAGCGAGTGTAACGTTGATGGTATTTGCGCTTATGACGCTTTAAAAAAAGGCCGCCTCATCGGGTGGGGAGGCGGCCAGTGATAGGAGCGGTGCAATAGCTTATTATAATGTCTTTAGGACGTCATTCATACTTCGGACGGCGTCGGCGCTCTTGGAAAAGAGGCTTTTTTCTTCGGCGTTCAGGTCGAAGTCGATGATCTTTTCCCAGCCGTTGCGGCCGATGGTCACCGGTACGCCGAGGCAGATATCTTTTTGCCCGTATTCACCATTGAGGGAGACGCAGCAGGTGAAGAGTTTTTTCTCGTCGCGGACGATGCTTTTGACCAGGGCGGCACCGGCGGCGCCGGGGGCGTACCAGGCGGAGGTCCCGATGAGTTTGGTCAGGGTCGCGCCGCCAACCATGGTATCGGCGACGATCTGTTTCTGTTTTTCTTCGCTCAGGAATTTTGTCACGGGAGCGCTGTTCCAGGTGGCATAGCGGATCAGGGGGATCATGGTGGTGTCGCCGTGGCCGCCGATCACAACGGCGTTGAGGTCGCCCGGGCTGCAATGCAGATGCTGGCTAAGCTGATATTTGAACCGGGCGCTGTCGAGTGTGCCGCCCATGCCGATGATCCGGTTTTTAGGCAGGCCGGAGGTCGTCAGCGTCAGGTAGGTCATCGTGTCCATCGGGTTGCTGATGATGATCAGGATGGCGTCTGGGGAGTGTTTCAGGATATTCCCGGCGACTCCTTTAACGATGCCGGCGTTGGTGCCGATGAGTTCTTCGCGGGTCATGCCCGGTTTGCGGGGGAGGCCGGAGGTGATCACGACGACGTCGCTTCCGTTCGTTTTGGCGTAGTCGTTGGTCGTGCCGGTGATCCGGGTATCAAAACCCAGCAGGGCGGCGGTCTGCATCATATCCTGGGCTTTCCCTTCGGCCAATCCTTCCTTGATGTCCAGCAGCACCAGTTCTTCACAAAGTGCCGCACGGGCGATATTATCGGCACAGGTGGCGCCTACGGCGCCTGCGCCTACAACCGTAACTTTCATCTATAAAATATTTATTAAGAGTGATAAAATGCGGATTTACGCGGTCAAAGGTACTGCCTACTAACGTGCGACGGTGGTGAACGCTCTGATCAGGGCGTCTGTCTTTTGGGTGCCTTCGAAGGTGGTGATCAGGTTACCTTTTTTGTCATAGAGGGCGAGATAAGGCAGGTTGCGGATCTTGTAGAAGGGAGGCAGGATGAAGTGTTCGTCACGGCCGATCAAGATATTGGGGTGTTCGTAGATCTTATAATGTTCGTTGAATTGTTTCATTTCGGAGAATGGCTGGTAGGTGGCCATGACGATCTCGATATCCCTGAAGTCTTTGAAGTCGGCCAGAATGGCTTCTGTCTGGTGTTTACAGTGTTCGCAATCCGGGCTGAAATACATGACTATGGTTTTGCGGTTCTTGTGGAGGTCGTCTTTGGTCAGGTAGGTGGCGCTATCGAGTTTGAGGAGACGAAATGGGGGGATGGTCGGAAAGCGCATGAAAGGTGCGCTGGCATTGGCCGTATCGGTGGCGGGTTGGTTGGGAAGCTGTTGGGCGGATACGAATTGGAAACAGGCTAAGGCGGTGATTGCCAGGAATATTTGTTTCATCTTAAAGAGTTTGATGCGAGCGAATCATGCTGTAAAAATAATTCATAAACGAAAAAGGGGCATTTTTTATTTGTTTATTACGAAAATATCGTAGATTTACGAAAACTTCGTAATCCATGATTGAAAAATTAAGTCATCAGGAGGAGGAAGCGATGCAGGCGGTTTGGAAGGTGGGGGAGGGAAGCATCAAGTTATTTCTGGAAAATATGCCTTCGCCGGGAACGCCATACACGACGTTGGCTTCCACCATCAAGAATCTTGAAAAGAAGGGCTATCTGACGAGCCGGATGGTCGGGAATGCTTATTTGTATAAGCCGTTGATCGCGGAGGACGAGTATAAAAAGAAGTTCATGAATGGTTTTGTCCGTGACTATTTCGCCAATTCGTATAAGGAGCTGGTGAACTTCTTTGTGGAGGAGAAGAAGCTTTCGGCGCGAGAGGAGCTTAGAGGAGATCATCGACCTGATCGAGAAATCGGGGTCGGATAATTATGCATAAACCATTTGTCCATGCATCTAAATATCGATTCGATGCCCATTATACCTTTGTTCCTTTTTAAACTTTCGCTCAGCCTGGCGGTCGTGTGGTGTTTTTACCAGTCGTGTTGCGGAGGCTGACCTTCTATACGCTCAACCGTTGGTATCTGCTGGGCTATACGTTGATTTCCTTTTGTATTTCCATTGATCAATATCGGGCCGATGCTGCCGGACGGGCCGGCGGGCGAGCCGGTCGTACTTGAGTTCATCCCGGCGATCGGGGGCGGGCGGGTGGATTTGGCGGCGGTTGGGCGCGCTGTCGCGCCCGGCTGGGGTGTCAACGATGGACAGTATTGTTGTGGGTGCTGGCGGCGGGTTCCGTCGTTTTGACGGCGCGGATGATTATGCGGTGGTTGTCGCTGGTTCGGCTGCGGCGGAAGGCCACGCTGATCGGGGGGGACGGAGTGAAGATCTACCAGGTGGATGGACCGGTCATCCCCTTTTCGTTTGGCAATGCGATTTATATCAATCAGCATTTGCATACGGAGAAAGAATGGGAGGATATCATCCTCCATGAATACGTGCATATCCGGCAGCGGCATACGGTAGATATCCTGATCGCGGAGCTTGTCTGTATCGTGAACTGGTATAACCCTTTTGCGTGGCTGATCCGGTATTCGATCCGGCAGAACCTGGAATTCATTGCGGATCAGCAGGTGTTGGATAAAGGGGTGGACCGGAAGGGGTATCAGTACCATCTGTTGAAGGTGATGGGTGAGCCACGGTACCGGCTGGCGAATAACTTCAATTTCTCTTCGCTGAAGAAGCGGATTGTCATGATGAATCAAATGCGGAGTGCGAAGCTGCATTTGCTGAAGCTGCTGTTTGTGCTTCCGCTGGTGACGGTGGTGCTGGTGGCTTTCCGGGATCGGGGCGCGAAGTTGTTTGGGCCTAACGGTCCGGTTTATGTAAATGCGGCGGGGATTGTGATCACTTCGCCGGACAGGAAGCCGCTGGAGGGGGTGTTGGTTCGGGATCAATCAACGAGTTTGGAGACCAGGACGGACGCGGATGGATTCTACAAGCTGCAAATTCCGGTTGTGCACAAGTCGGTGATGGTGCATCTTGAGTTTACGAAACCAGGCTTTGACACTACTTTTGGGGAATGGAATTTTCCGGATATCGTCAAGACGATCGGAATTCTGGATGTAGCAGTTCTGCACTTGCCAAATAAATCGGGCGGCAATCTTTTTATCGCGCCGGTATATTTAGGTGTCCCGTCCGACCCCGATTATTCGGATGCGAAGCAGGAAATGTTTAAGGTGTTGAAGCAGAGCGATGATCTGAATCAGTTTTTGAAGCTGCAGAAGGATCATCCGGAAATTGGACTTTTCTACTGTACAGAGGATTGTCGAAAAGAAATCGTGATCTACCTGGATGGAACGATAGAGCGCTATGGATATCCGGGAACGCCGGGTGTTCAGGAGTTGTATAAGAAGTATGGAGAGATCGATGATTTTATGGCTTCGGATCACCCGGAGCATGTCGCAACCAACCCCGGTTATCTGGCCCGGTGGGCGGCGATTGGGGAACAGGCGCAGCGGGAGTTCCATACGACGAATCCAAATGTGCGTTCAATCATATTCCCCGGAGACAGCCGGGTGATCGTGGCGCCGGCAAAAGGTAAGCCCAGGGTTTTCGACATGGACAATGACGCGGAGGTGGAGCGGGCGGAATTTGAGCGGCGGTATGGGAAGTTGCCGGATTGTGTGCCAAAGGCGGGGAACAACACAGATGGAGAAGGTCGGAAGGCGGGATGGCCGCCGCGCCGGGCGGCTGCCGGGGTCAGGGATACGGTTCCTGGTCAGCAGAAGGATACGGTAAACGCGAAAAGGCTGACGGAAGTAATGAAGTGGGATGGCGGGAGCATCACGGTGCATCGGGATTCGATGGGGCTTGTTGGAAATTTTGTGGGGGGGGGGCCGTTGTTTATTGTCGATGGTAAGGAGGCGCATTCCGACACGCTGAAGACGCTGAATCCTAACCGGATCGAGTCGATCACGGTTCTGAAGGACTCCTCGGCAATCGAGAAATATGGAGAAGAGGGCAGGAATGGGGTAATATTGATTCATATGAAAGGGCCGCTGCGGATGGGAAAGGTCGGGTTGCTTCCCGTTGGTCCGCTCTATATTGTCGATGGGCGGGAAATGGATCGGGATTCGGTGAGCCAACTGAATTACAAGGATATCGAGTTGGTTATGATCCTGAAAGACTCTTCGAATATTGAGAAATATGGAGACAAGGCCAGAAATGGGGTGATCCTGATCATGCTGAAGCATCCGGGTGGTGTGGGCGCGATACCGCGTGGTCAGGTAGGAGTTAGGGGGATTACGGACGCCGCTTACCGGATCAGGTGGTCCCCTGAACCTCGCTTTGCTCGGATTTCGTTATTTTAATGTAAATTTGCCCCTCCTTCCCGGGAGCGGGTTCTGCTACAATTTTTAGCGGACGCCGGGAAGGGGGATTTCTATTACCTGTTATCGTCGACTAAAAAAATCTTTACAGCTTTTATGGCAAATACTGCGGACATCAGTCGTGGCATGATCATTAAATTGGATGGTAGTTTGTATACCGTGGTGGAATTTGGAGAGAACAAGACGGCCCGGGCTG
This sequence comes from uncultured Chitinophagaceae bacterium, assembly GCA_963846405.1. GTDB lineage: Bacteria > Bacteroidota > Bacteroidia > Chitinophagales > Chitinophagaceae > Puia. The sequence goes on from CAWJVU010000009.1 coordinate 361,702, forward strand.
CGGCCAAGGTATGGGCCAAGCTCAAGGGGGTCGACAATACCCGTTCGATCGAAAAGACCTGGAACAGCGGGGATACGATCTATCCGGTGCGCGTGGAAAGGAAGGCCTACCAGTTCCTTTACAAGGACGACACGGGATATAATTTCATGGATAACGAGACCTTCGAGCAGATCGCACTGCAGGAACACCTGATCGATGCGCCGCAGTTTTTGAAGGAAGCGCAGGAAGTATCGGTTCTTATCAATACCGATACGGAACAGCCGATGAGTGTGGAATTGCCGGATAAGATCGTCGTGCAGGTCACCTATTCCGAGCCCGGCGTCAAGGGGGATACGGCTACGCGCACCCTCAAACCTGCCAAGGTGGAGACGGGCGCGACAGTGAATGTGCCGCTTTTTGTGAATGAAGGGGAGTTGATCCGGATCAATACCAAGACCGGGGAGTATGTGGAGAGGGTGAAATAAGGTTGGGTATATTTAGCTATTATCCCTATTTTAGCCGCCCAAATAAGTAAATTCATCCAATATGGATTTTAAACAGATTCAGGAGTTGATCAAAATGATCAACAAGTCTAACATTGGAGAAGTGAGCATCGAGGAGAAAGGATTCAAATTGACGATCAAGCAGAAGGAAGAACCTGTTCAACAAATAATCACCGCCCCCGTCCCTGCCCAGCCGGTTGCTGCGATGGCTGCGCCTGTGGCGGCGGCGTCTGCGCCAGCAGCGGCTGCCGCGCCTGAAAAGCCGGCCCGACCGGCTGAACCTCCCGCCGGCAATACGATTACGATCAAAAGCCCGATGATCGGGACGTTCTATCGCAGTCCTTCACCGGATAAGCCATCTTTTATCAATGTCGGCGACGAGGTCGAACCGGGCAAAGTGGTTTGTATCATCGAGGCAATGAAGCTTTTCAATGAGATCGAGAGTGAGGTAAAGGGCAAAATCATAAAAGTGCTGGCAGAGGATGCGTCCCCGGTAGAATATGACCAGCCCTTGTTCCTGGTAGAACCTGCATGATCGGATTCGGCGGGCCGGTCGGCAGTGCGGAACCGGGTTCGAAAACTCAAATTTCAGAAATGTTTAAAAAAGTACTGATTGCCAATAGAGGAGAGATCGCCCTCCGGGTGATCCGCACCTGTCGGGAAATGGGTATCAAGACAGTTGCGGTCTACTCAACGGCGGATAAGGAAAGCCTGCATGTGCGATTTGCGGATGAGGCGGTCTGTATCGGGAAGCCGGCAAGCTTCGATTCTTACCTGAATATTCCACATATCATGGCTGCCGCGGAGATCACGAATGCGGATGCGATCCATCCGGGTTATGGTTTTCTGGCGGAGAATGCCCGTTTCGCGGAGATCTGCGGGGAGCATGAGATCAAATTCATCGGGCCCGACGCCGGCGATGATCAATGCCATGGGGGATAAGATCACGGCGAAGGAAACGATGATCAAGGCCGGGGTGCCGGTGGTGCCGGGCGGCGAGGGGTTGCTGGAAAGCCTGGATGAGGCGAAGGGGCTGGCGAAGGAGATCGGGTATCCGATCATTCTGAAGGCTACCGCCGGCGGCGGCGGAAAGGGGATGCGGGTGGTCTGGGAAGAGTCGGAGATGGAGCGGGCCTACAATACGGCCAAGGCGGAAGCGGGCGCGTCGTTCAAGAACGATGGCGTCTATATGGAGAAGTTCGTGGAGGAGCCCCGGCATATCGAGATCCAGGTTGCCGGCGATCAATATGGGCGGGTTTGTCATTTGAGCGAGCGGGATTGCAGCATCCAGCGCCGTCATCAGAAGCTGGTGGAGGAGTCGCCTTCGCCATTCATGACGGAGGAATTGCGGCGCCGGATGGGTGAGGCGGCGATCAAGGCTGCTTCGGCCATCAATTATGAGAGCGTGGGGACGATCGAGTTCCTGGTGGACAAGCATCGCAATTTCTATTTCATGGAAATGAACACGCGGATCCAGGTGGAGCATTGCGTGACGGAGGAAGTTACGAATTTCGATCTGATCAAGGAACAGATAAAGATCGCGGATGGCGAGGCGATCAGCGGGCTGAATTATGAGCCGCAGGGCCATGCCATCGAATGCCGGATCAATGCCGAGGATCCCTATAACGATTTCCGGCCTTCTCCGGGCCGGATCACGGTGCTGCATCAGCCGGGTGGCCATGGCATCCGGGTGGACAGTCATGCCTATGCGGGGTATACGATACCGCCTTATTATGATTCATGATCGCGAAGATCATCGCGGTCGCCCGGACGAGGGAGGAGGCGATCAATACGATGCACCGCGCGCTGAGCGAATATGTGATCGAAGGGATCAAGACCACGATCCCCTTCCATCTGCAACTGATGAAGGACGAGCGGTTCCGCAGCGGGGACTTCAACACAAAATTCCTGGAAGGTTTTAAGATGGTGTAGCCAGGCCGAGGTCTGTCGACACCCGGTCCGCGGCCTCATGTCGGCGAATTCGGCGGTGAGTTCGTGTCGATGGAATTTTTCGCGAAACGATTGGACGATTTCGAAAAATACTTCATCGAAATGCGCCCGGGGATAAATGATTCATCGGGTGGCATAAAAGTTTCTCCACTACTGAAGGATCCGGTGATCAAATATGAAATCTGGATAAATTATGAAGTTTTTTGCAATAAAGTCAAGCAAAAAAGTGAAGTGATCGATAAGATCAATCAATTGACGGCTGAGATCGGCGCGGAGTTGGATAAGTAGTTATTCGGCTATTCGGTTTCTAAAAAGAGATTCATCGTGGCTTCCAGCGCATCCTCCGCATTGAAATAACCGGCCAGTTTGCGGATGACGGCTTCCACCAGGGTGTCGGGGCAGGAAGCGCCGCTGCTGATGAGGATCTTTACCGGGCGGCGTCTGCGGGAGCCAGCCGCTGGTGTTTTTCTTCTTCTTTGTCATGAAAATTATAATGAGTGATCTCCCTGCGCGATAGGATTTTCTCTTCCGAACGGATGAAGTAGGTGGGCATTTTCTCTTCGCAGAGCTCGACGAGGTGAGAGGTATTGGAAGAGTTATAGCCGCCGACGACGATGGCGAGGTCGGCGGCGGCGTCGAGCATGCCGATTACGGCCGATTGGTTGTCGAGGGTGGCATAGCAGAGGGTGTCGCGGGTGTCGGCGAAATGTTTCGTTCGCGGCGGTTGTCTGGCGCGGCGGGTCGAGTGTTGTCGCCATAGGTTTCGATCATGGTCTGTTTCAGAAAATCGGCGATGGCCTGGGTATCGCTGGCCAGCATGGTCGTCTGGTTGACGACGCCGATGCGGATGAGATCTTTGCGGACGTCGAAGCCCTGGCTGTACCTGCCCTCGAATGCGGTGTAGAAGGTCTCGGCGGGGCGGGTCCCTTTGATATATCGGCGAGTTGCTGAGCTTCCGCCATATCCCTGACCACGACGGTAGGCGTTACTGCTGCGGCGTGGGAAAAGGTGGCCCGGGTCTCTTCGTGGCCGGGTTTGCCATGAATGACGATGGTATAGTCTTTTCGGCGATCTGGGCGCTGCGGTTCCAGACCTTTTCGACAAATGGGCAGGTCGTGTTGTATTGTTCGGTTCGGATGCCGATCTTATGCAACTTCGCTTCTATCTCGAGGGTCGTGCCGAAGGCGGGGATGATGACGATATCGTCGGGTCGCAGTGTTTCAAAAGGGATGAGTTGTTTGCCATAGGTGTCCTGCAGGAACCGGATCCCCAAGGATTGCAGGTCGGCATTGACCTGGGGGTTATGGATCATTTCGCTCAGGAGGAAGATGCGGCGGCCGGGGTTTTCGTCGGGCGGTGCGGAAGGAGATCTCGATGGCGTTCTCCACCCCATAACAAAATCCGAAGTGGCGGGCGAGGTAGATGTGGAGGCTCCGAGGTCGAGCAGGGTAGGGGTGAAATCCTTTTTCATTTTGTCCTGCTGCTTGCGCCGGTTCTTGATGGCGGAGATCAGGGGGCTGCGGTAGATGACAGGGATATCAAAATTTTTCATAACGAATCGTAAAGGTACGTTATATTGACGGGTGACATATGAGTGCAGCATTTCATCCGGTAGAGTGGAGCTATGCATCCAATATCTATGAAGTCAATCTTCGACAGTATACCCCGGAAGGAACGATTCCGGCTTTTTCCCGGCAGATGCCGCGGTTGAGGGAGATGGGGATCGATATCCTCTGGTTCATGCCGATCACGCCGATCAGCCTGGAGAAGCGGCTGGGCAGCCTGGGCAGCTATTATGCCTGTTCGGATTATACGTCGATCAACCCGGAATTCGGTACGCTGGATGATTTTGCGCAGCTGGTCAAGGATGCGCATGCGCTTGGGTTGAAGGTCATCATCGATATCGTCGCCAATCATACGGGCTGGGATCATCGTTGGACGCGGGAGCATCCGGAGTATTACCGGCGAAACCAGGAGGGAAAATTTTTCGATCCGCATGGCTGGGAGGATGTGATCGATCTGAATTACGATAATCGCGCGCTTGCGGCAGGCGATGATCGGGGTGATGCGGTTCTGGATCGAGCGGTGTGATGTGGATGGGTTCCGTTGTGATATGGCGATGCTGGTGCCGCTGGATTTCTGGCGGGAGGCGAGGAGTGGCGCTTGATCCGTTGAAGCCGCTGTTCTGGCTGGCGGAATGTGAGGAGGTCGCGTATCACGAAGTATTCGACGCGACGTATACCTGGAAGCTCCTGCATCAGATGGAGGCGGTGTGGCGGAAGGAGAGCGGGTTGAGCGGGCTGGATGAGGTGTTTGGCGAATTATGCTTCGCAGTTCCCTGCGGATGCGCTCCGGGTTTATTTTACAACGAACCATGATGAAAATTCGCATAGCGGGAGCGAGTATGAGCGGCTGGGTGATGCGGCGAAGGTTTTCGCGGTGTTGTGTGCGACCTGGAACGGGCTGCCGCTGATCTACAGCGGGCAGGAGATGCCGAATTATAAGCGGCTGAAATTTTTCGACAAGGATCCGATCGAGTGGACAGGCCGGTATGAGCTGCAATGATTTCTATAAGGCGCTGCTGACGCTGCGGAAGCGGAATGCGGCGTTGCGGGCGGGATCGTCCGCGGGGATGACGAGGCGGATCTACACGGGGATGGATGACCGATGTTTCGCTTTTGCCCGGTCTGCCGGGTGCCGACGAGGTGGCGGTGGCTGTTGAATTTTTCGGACGAATGGGCGAAGCTGGATACGGTGTGGTGGGGGATGACAGGCGTGTATAAAGATATTTTTACGTTGCGCGAATGGCAATTCCGGCGTCGATCGATGTGAGTCCATGGGGGTATGCGGTGATTGAAAAAAAAAGGGGCTGATCGTCTGATCGGCCCCCTCAAACTTGTCGTGCTTTTGCTATCCGCCGGTACTGAGGCGCAGCGGATAGGTATAGACGCCTTCGTAGCCGGGGAACACGCCTTCCAGCTTTACGGTCCCGCCGACTCGCTTTCTCGACGATCTTCTGAAAGTCTTCGACGGTTTTCACTTCTTCACCATTTGCTTTGAGGATGATGAATCCTTCCTGGATCCGGGATTTGTCCATGAGACCGCCTTCCGTAACGGATTTGACAACGACCCCGCCTTTCAGGTCGAGGGAGGTTGCGTCCTTTTTGCTGAGCGTTTGCAGATCGGCGCCCAGTTTATCGAGGACGGAGGTCCTGATGACCGCGGTGGTGCCGGCGTTATTGCGTAAGACGATCGGGATGGTCGATTCCTTGCCGTCCCGTTTGTAGGTCACGTTGATCTTGTCGCCGGGGCTGAAGGTAGCGATCTGGCCAACCATTTCGGCGCCGGTGGTGACGGGAACGCCATTGAGCTTGGTGATGACGTCGCCTTTCTGGATCCCGGAATGTGCGGCGGCGCCGTCGGGGGTAACGTCGAGACATATACGCCTTCGCCGTCTTTGATGCCGTTCTCTTTCTTCTGATCGTCGCTCATATCATCCCGCGGGTAGGAGATCCCCAGGAAGGCACGTTGCGGCGTTCCGAATTTCATGAGATCGTTGACGACCTTCTTGACGATATTGACGGGGATGGTAAAGGAGTAACCGGCGTAGGATCCCGTAGGGGAGGCGATCGCGGAGTTGATGCCGACCAGTTGGCCGTCGGTGTTGATGAGCGGTCCGCCGCTGTTGCCCGGGTTAACGGCTGCATCGGTCTGGATAAAGGATTCGACTGGGAGACTGGCTTTGGCGGCGGTTGATATCAAGTGTCCGGCCTTTGGCGCTGACGATACCCGCGGTTACGGTGGTCTCCAGCGTCAGCGGGTAGCCGACGGCGAGCACCCACTGGCCGATCTTGACGTCGTCGGAATTGCCATAGAGCAGGAAGGGCAGGCCCTGGGCGTCGATCTTGACGACGGCCAGGTCGCTGGCGGGGTCGGTGCCGACGACTTTTGCTTTGAAGGATTTGTGATTGCTGAGGGTAACGGTAATTTCATCGGCGCCGTCTACGACGTGGTTATTGGTAACGATATAGCCATCGTTGCTGATGATGACGCCGGAACCGGATGCCATTTCGGGCATGGACCGCAGCCCGTTGCCGTTCCCGAACAGGTCATCGGGGTCGATGCCGAAGAGATCGGAGAAGGGATTATGGCGCGGGCAGGTTATTGCTGGCGGTATGGACCGTCTTTGTCTTGATATGAACGGTAGCTGGGATGGCGGCACTGGCAGCGTCGACAAAGTCGGCCGGCCCGCCGTACGGCTTTGCCGTCTCTCAAAGAATTTGGCGTAGTTAGAAGGAATTTTGCCCGAGGAATCCTGGGAGGAATAAAGATAGGTCTTAGTCTGATTGAAAGTGATTGTAGCCCCACATGGTGGCGATAGCGGTCGAGGCACTGAGCAGGATAACGGCTATAGCTTGTTTTGCTCTCATTGTGATAAATTTTATTTCGTTAGTTTAACTTTTGTGTGAAACCTCTATAGGCGCCGGGCACTCAAATTAACGTCAAGGCCGCCAATCTGAATCTACCGCCGGTTCAGTTTAACAAATAATTTACTAAGGCTTTCGTAGATGGGTTGGTAACACGCTGAATTTCAGGTGGGCGTGTTTCCGTTTATAAATGTACGAAAAATATCCAAGTCGGGGGGTGGGAGGGGAATACGTGGGGTGGGGGAAATGGGCGGGAGACGGAGGGGGAATGATTGCGGCGGAGGCTGTGGGAAATGGGCGGGAGATTGAGGAGGAATGCGGGGAAATCGGGGGGATAGTCTGTCCGGAGATCAGTTAAGGTCACGGAGGAATTTAAGGGTATCGATGCCGTCGGCATAGTCTTCGAGGCCGGGACACTGGGCCTGGCCGAAAGCGGTCATGTAGGGACCGGAACGACCTACGATGGTTTGGATATCCGGGTGGCTGCCGGAAAGGGCTGCAGGGAGCGCGTCGCCGGGGCGGTAAACGGCGTAATGGAGGACGCTGATGGGGCTGAAGGGGGATTCGTTCTCGGCCAGCAGGATGGATTCATTGGACATATAGGTCTTTTTGTTGAGAATCAGGAGGGTCAGTTGGTAGTCATAGTTGTGCTTGTATTTGGTAAGCGGCGAGAGGTGGTTGTATTTCCGGAAGGCCTGCAGCAGGGGGAGGAAATCGTAGTTTTCGGGAACGTAGAGCTGGGTAACGTTGCGGCAGCCCAGGCCAAAATATTGATAGACATCGTCGGCGAGGGCTTCCAGGTCCCGGATGGTCTCTTCGCCCGTCAATATGGCGACGGAGGTACGGTTTCGCCGGATGATATGGGGGTATTTTGCAAAGTAATATTCGAAATAGCGGGCGGAATTGTTGCTGCCGGTCGCGATATAAGCGTCGCAGCCGGCAAGCCGGTCGGCCAGCCCGAAATAGTCGGTTGACGGCGGGCTCGATCGTCTGGAGGTGCTGAAGGAGGTGGCGGATGAGGATCTCGTCGCGACTGGAAGGCCGGATCAGCTGGTGATGTCCCGAGATAAAGATGGAGAGGAAATCGTGAAATCCGACCAGGGGGATATTACCGGCCATGGTCAGGCCGATCGTGCGGGGAGTTTTGGGTTGGTCGGGCAGCTGGTATTTGGCGGCCCAGGCATTGGAGCTTCGTCTTTATCGCAGGTATTGGGTGGCGATCCCGCGGATGGCAAGGTTGACGAATTCGGGGATGAACCAGCCATTGGCTGCGTGGGCCCGTTCCTGGGCATTTATCCAGGCCGGATCCGATGATGCGCAATAATTGCCGAGTTCAGTCAATAAATTTATCCGTTGTTCCAAGTTCATAAAATCCACATTATATTTGCCTGAACGGCAAAACGGATAGGGTCCGAGGGCCGTCAAACAAAACGCAAATTTATGGCATCTTAATACCTAAATAATCTTAAAAATGGCGATAAAAATAACAGAAGAATGTATTAATTGCGGCGCCTGCGAGCCCGAATGTCCGAATAATGCAATCTATGAAGGCGGGGTTGAGTGGGCGATTTCCGATGGCACCACTGTGAAGGGATCGTTTACGTTACTGGATGGTTCGGTGACGGACGCCGGCGCGCGTCATGCGCCGGTCAGTGTGGACACCTATTATATCGTTCCGAATAAATGTACGGAGTGCCAGGGTTTTCATGAGGAGCCACAGTGTGCGGCGGTTTGTCCGGTCGATTGTTGCGTACCGGATGATATATATCGCGAGACGGTAGATGAGCTGATGGCAAAGAAGGAGAGGCTGCATATCTAGTGCGGGTGAGTGGGCCAGAGCTATTTATAGAACAATGCGAATGAATCGGAATGTGCAAAAGATGTGCGAAATGTGAAATATATTATTTGGATTTGTCGGAGAATTTGGTAACTTTCGTATAGTAATTTGTTGCAGATGTAGCCTTAGTGCTACTGATTAATAGGCGGGTGATATTTCCCGTCATAAAAGGGTGAAGGGGATATTTCCTTCACCTTTCTTGTTTTTATCCGGGGCTGCGTTTTGGCCAGGGTATCCTTGAAGTTTCTTTATTTTGCCGAAAATTATTTCCATTCATGAAACCAACCATTGCATTTATTACCGGCGGGTATTCCGGCGAGTCGGTCATCTCTTATAAAAGTGCGGTTACGATCGAGAACAACCTGGATTATGACCGCTATTCGGTATATAAGATCGATATCACGCCGGAGGGATGGTGGTACCAGCCCGCGGATGGCCGGAAGGTCAGCGGTGGATAAAAATGATTTTTCGTTGCTGATCGACGGGCGTACGGTTACGTTCGATGCCGTATTGACGGGGATCCACGGGACACCGGGTGAGGACGGAAAGCTGCAGGGATATTTCGATTTGCTGAATCTGCCATATACCAGCTGTGATGCGGTCGTGTCGGCAATCACCTTTAACAAACGTTTTGCGGTGGCGGTGGCTTCTTTCAACGGGATCCATGTGGCGCGGTCGGTGCTGTTCCTGAAAGGTCGCAAGGATAGCCCGGATGAAATGACGCGGCATTTGCGATTCCCGGTTTTTGTAAAGCCAAATAATGGGGGCTCCAGCATCGGAATGTCAAAGGTCAAATCGCCTTCGGAGGAGCTTGGGTGCGGCGATCGAAAAAGCGTTTCGGGAAGATAATGAGGTGCTGGTGGAAGAGTATATTGCCGGGTCGGGAATTCACGATCGGGGTATTTCGGTCGAAGGGGGAGATTGTCACGCTGCCGTTTACGGAGGTAAAAAGCAAGCGGGAGTTCTTCGACTTCGAGGCAAAGTATACGGCAGGGATTGAATGAGGAAATCACGCCGGCGCAGGTGGAGGAAGTCGCTCGCGCAGAAAGTCCGGGCGACGGCGAAGAAAATTTATGAAGTTTTTAACTGCCGGGGGATCATCCGGATCGACTTCATATACAATGAAGCAGCGGGCTGAGCCGTTTATGCTGGAGATCAACACAGTTCCGGGCCAGAGTGAGGCGAGCATCGTGCCCCAGCAGTTGATGGTGGCGGGATGGACGTTGAAAGAGTTCTATTCCGCGTTGATCGAGGAGGCGTTGGCGGGTCGGGGTACCGGGGGCAGAAAATAATCTTTATCTTTAAACTTAAACTGGGCGGGGCCCATTCTCATCAACGCGTGTTTAAATTTCTCACAAGCAAACCTCTCTGGGTCAATATTTTAGCAGGTATCGTACTTTTGTTATTGCTGTTGTTGCTTTTCCTGGGCTCGCTGGCGCTGCTTACCCAGCATGGTAAGACGATGAAGATCCCTTCGGTCACGGGGATGGCGTTTGCGGACGCAAAAAAGGCGTTGCAGGCCCAGGGTTTCGAAGTGCAGATACAGGATTCTTCCGCCTATATCGATACCATGAAGCCAATGCAGGTGGTGAAGCAGTTCCCGGAAGCGGATAACCTGGTCAAGATCAACCGGACGATCTATCTGACGATCAATCGGTCGCAGGCGCCGTTTATCCAGATGCCCAACCTGGTGAGCATGAGTTTCCGCACTGCGGTAAATGTTCTCCGGCAATACGGGTTGAAAATGGGGGATACGATTTTTAAGCCCGACTTTGCGCGGAATTCGGTTCTGGACCAGCAATTCAACGGCGAGACGATCAAGCCGGGGACGAATATTCAGCAGGGAAGCTCGATTAGCTTTGGTGTTGGGGAGCGGTATCGGAGGGCAGGAATTCGGGGTGCCTGATCTGATCGGGCTTACGTATGTGCAGGCCAGGGCAAGACTGGATTCGATGGGGCTTTCGATTGGAGGTGTCATGCGGGCCCCGGATGTTCGGGACTCGTCAGAGGCCTATATTTAAAACAGGACCCCCCGCAATTCGGGGAGGAAGGGCCCAATCATATTCCCAGGGACAAAGTATGAGTATATGGCTGGATGCCCAGAGACCGGTCCCGGGCGCAGCGACACCGGTTTCGAATCCGAACAATGGATATTAATATATGCAGACAATTTCTGTTGATCAATTAAAGGCGCGGCTCAATGCCGGCGATTCCATAAACCTGTTGGATGTCCGGGAACCGTTTGAGCACGAGAATTTCAATATCGGCGGGGTATTGCTGCCACTGGGGAAGATCCAGCAGATGGACACGGATGCGGTGGATATTGGAAGGATGAGGAGGTAATCTGTTACTGTCGGAGCGGGAACCGGAGCGGGCAGGCCTGTCTGATCCTCGAGACGGCCGGGTTTACGAATGTGAAGAATTTGGCGGGTGGCATGAACGCCTGGCAGGATCGGTTCGGGGGATAGGGGATTTTTAGGGTGTGGGGGAGTTAGGCGGACCGACGTATTTGTTGAACCAGGCAAGCCAGCGATCGAATCGGTCCCGTTGGTAGGAGGGTAGGCTGATGCCGTGGAACTGGCCGGGATAGATGATCAGTTCGGTTGGCACGCCGAGGGTGCGGAGCGCCTGGTACATCTGTTCGCTGCCGGCGGTTGGAACGTTGAAGTCTTTGTCGCCGCTCATGAACAGCGTGGGTGTCTTGATGCGGTCGGCTTTCAGGAGGGGATAACTGATCTTGAGATAGCGGTCGATGCTGGTCCAGGGAGTTCCGATCTCATTGTTGTATTGATTGATATATTGGTCGACACCGTAGAGCGACAGGGTAAATCCGGTACCGGCGCCGCTGCTGGCCGCTTTGAAGCGGGTATCGGAGGCAATGAGGTAGTCGGTGAGGATGCCGCCATAGCTCCAGCCGGCGACGCCCAGGTGGTCGGGGTCGGCCAGTCCTTCCTTAACGAGGTAGTCTACCGCGCCATGCAAGTCGATTACTTCCTTATTTCCCCAATCGGCGGATATCGCTTTACAGAAATTGATCCCGCGGCCGCTACTGCCGCGATAATTCACGGCGGCTACCAGGTAGCCGGCTCCGGCGAGGATTTGCCTGGACAAATCGAAATTGAGTGCGTCCTGGCCGACCGGGCCGCCGTGAATAAAGAGGATGAGGGGCAGCTTCTTTCCTTCCGGCGCATCAGCGGGGCGGTAATAGATGCCGGAAACCGTCGTCCCGTCGGCGCTTCCGGGAGGTGAACGGGACCACTTTTGCCAGGACCAGCGGCGCCAAAAAATCGTCGGTGTGATGGGAGAGGCGGCGGCCGTCCGTACCGCTGTCGAGGGCGAAAATTTCGGCGGGCGTGCGGACGTCGCTGCCCAACGGCAAGGAATTGATCGCCAACCGGTTCGAATGTGGTAAAAATGCGGTCTCCCGTGGTCATCCGTGGTCAGGGTGCCGTTATCGGTCGTAAAACGCCGACGTATTGCCGGCGATCGTCTTCCACGAGCGCGACGATTGTTTTGCCGTCCTTTGTCCAGCGCGGGTTGAAGACCGGCCGGTCGAGGGATCGGCTGAGTAATTTGGGTGTGCCGCCCGCAGCGGGGATCGTGCAGAGCACGGGCTCGTCATACATGTGGTAATCCTCATCCGAAATACTGCGGGTATAAGCGATGGTTTGGCCATCGGGGCTCCAGCGGGGATTGTTGTCGGTCCCTTTCCAGTCGGTAAGCTGGCGCATCGGCGGCGCCGGGTTTGGCGTCGATGATATAGATATCCGTATTCTCGTTCTTGTCCGGGTCTTCGGTGCGGTTGCTGACAAAGGCGATGGCCGATCCGTCGGGGCTCCAGACCGCCGATTCTTCATCGTAGTTGCCCTTTGTGAGCGTGTCCAGCTTTTTGGCGGCGATATCGAACAGATAGAGATGGGTATGGACCTTCTTGTACCGGTACCCCTGGACGTCCTGTTTGTATTGATAGCGATCGATGACGTAAGGCTTGGTGGTCTTGATCTTGCTGCTGTCTTCGGGGTCGGGGTCGGTGAGCGTGAGGAGGATCTGTTTGGAGTCGGGGCTCCAGGCGTAGTCGTCGACGCCGCCTTTGATCTCGGTGAGGCGTTTTGCCTCGCCGCCGCGGCGGTCCATGAGCCAGACCTGGCTGCCTTTAACGACTTCGGTTGCCTGGCGGGAGGAGAGAAACGAGAGATAGCGGCCGTCGGGGCTCCAGCGGGCGCGGGATTCGCCGTCGGGGCTGTTGGTGAGCTGGATGTCCTGGGTCCCGTCCCAACTGATCATCCAAACATCGGAATTGCGGCTGTCTTTGAGCGAGTCGATGGTGGTAAGGGTATAGGAGATCCATTTCCCATCGGGGGAGGGTTGGGGGTCGCTGATGGCGGGAAGGCGGTAGAGGTCGCCGGGGCGGATGGGGCGTGGGGAGGAGGTGCGGGGGCGGGGCCGGGTGGCGGAGGGGGCTTGTTGGGCGGGGCAGTCAGGACGCTGCAAAGCAGGGAGCAGGAAATGAGCGTGAATTTTAGCATAAGACAGTAGTTATCAGCTGCCGGGGCGGGTGGGTCCCGGGAAGATACGAGCTATTTCTTCAACCGGGGATGTAACTTTTTGGGGGCCGTCCCGAAAGGGATTGGCGGGAGGGTGCAACATTGGCGAAAATGATGTCTAAAAAAAATTGCCGATCATGAAAAGTCTCGCCTTACTAACTGTATCGATCCTGGCCGGGCTGCTGGCCTTTGCTCAAACCCGAAAGTTATCAACGATCCCAATGCGCAGAAGCGTTCGGTTGGCGATTTTCACGCGATCAAGGATCGGCGGCGGCATCGAGCTTTATCTTACCCAGGGCGATGAGGAAGCGGTAGCGGTCAGCGCCAGTGAATTGGAATTCCGGGACCGGATCGTGACGGAGGTAAAGGATGGCGATCTTGCACATCCATCTGGATGACAAATGGTGGCATTGGAACTGGAACCGGGGCGACTGAAACTGAAGGCGTATGTCTCGTGCAAGGTATTGGATCAGCTGAGGGCGTCTGGGGGCACGCAATGTCAATATCGACCGGACCATCAAATCAGAGCGGCTGGACGTCCATCTGTCCGGTGGTGGTCGCATCCATGGGAATTTGAAGCGGGACGAAATGACGGTCGGGATTTCGGGTGGCGGTGATTTGTATATCGGCGGTACCGCGGGATCGCTTGATGTCCATGTGAGTGGCGGCGGCGATTTCCACGGCTATGATCTGGCAGTCGACAGTTGTCGAGGCGCATGTAAGCGGCGGCGGGGATGTCTTTGTTACGGTCAATAAGACGCTTGATGCGACTGTCCATGGCGGCGGCGATATCCGGTACAAGGGCAATGGCTCGGTCCAGGAATCCCATACAGCTGGCGGCGGCAATATTTCGAAAGGATGACGTGAGGGGGGATTTTATGCAACAATCGGATGAAAAGTCGTGTCTTTAAAAAAAATACTGATCATGAAAAATTTTACGTTACTAGCTGTCTTTGTCCTGGCCGGGGTCACGGCCATTGCCCAGAATCCAAAGGTTATCAATGATCCCAATGCGCAGAAGCGTACGGTGAGCGGCTTTCACGGTGTTCAGATCAGCAGCGGGATCGATCTTTATCTTAACCAGAGTGGCGATGAGGCCGTTGCGGTGAGCGCCAGTGACGCGGAGTACAGGGACCGGATCGTGACGGAGGTAGAGGATGGCATTCTGCATATTTACATCGATGATAAGTGGCATTGGAACTGGGGTTGGGCCAACCGGAAGCTGAAGGCGTATGTGTCCTGTAAAATGCTGGATGACCTGAGGGCTTCGGGCGGTTCGGATGTGTTTATCGACGAGGCAATCAAATCGCAGAAGTTGGAGCTGCATTTGTCGGGGGGCAGCGATCTGCACGGGAAGCTGGAAATCGGGGAGCTGACGGTCGGTCAGTCGGGCGGAGCTGACGTATTTATCAGCGGGTCGGCAGCGCAATTGAATGTGCATGCGAGCGGCGGCAGTGATTTCCATGGCTATGACCTGGCGGTCGACGATTGCCATGCTACTGCCAGCGGGGGTAGCGATGTGTATGTGACTGTCAATAAAGAGTTGGACGCTTCGGCCAGCGGCGGCAGCGATATTCATTATAAGGGAAGTGGTTCGGTCCGGGAATCCCATGCGAGCGGATCGGGGAGTGTATCGAGAAAAGATTAATGAAGTAATTACTTAAATTTGTGGGCATGCGTAAAGTCCTTGCTTTTTTGGTAGGGTGTCTGCTGGTCGTGACTGTCCGGGCCCAGGAGACGGTTATTCAGGATCCGAATGCCGAGTTGAGGCCGGTGAAGGGCTTCCATGGCATCCGGGTTTCGAGCGCGATCAGTCTCTATCTAACGCACGGGCCGGAGGAGAAAGTGGTGGTGAGCGCCAATGATGTAAAGACGCGTGATCGGATCAAGACGGAGATCGTCGATGGTATGCTGGTCATCCGGGTGGAGGGGTCATGGAAGTGGTGGCATATGGGAAACGCCAAATTAAAAGCCTACGTTTCGTTCACCAGCCTGGATGAGATCACGGCGTCGGGGGCAAGCAACATCTTTGTCGATGGAGTGATTTCGGGGGACAAACTGGCGCTGAACCTCTCGGGCGCAAGCGATTTCAAGGGCGCGATCAAGGTAAGTCAGCTTTCGGTTGACCAAACCGGCGCGTCGGATTCGCATATTACGGGCCAGGTCGGAGGGATGGCGACTATCCGGTTGTCCGGGGCGAGCGAGGTGAAGGCCTACGATCTTGCGGTGGAGACTTGCAGCGCGCATGCGTCTGGGGCGTCGGACGTTCGGATCACGGTCAATAAGGAGCTGGAAGCCGATTGTTCGGGTGCAAGCAGTGTCTATTATAAGGGGTCGGGAGTGCTCCGGGAATCCCATTCCAGCGGGGCGAGCAGCGTGTCTCATCGGGGTTGATCTATAAAGATTACACCATTGGCTGGCCGGAGGCCGGCCCAACAGAGCTGTCGCTCGTAACCTTCGCGTCGCCCGCCACCGGCGGACGCGCTCGGTTAGGCCAGACATTAGAGCTTTGCTGAAAACGCGCTATTTTCAATCGAAGCGCGTTTTCAGTACACATTTTTTGGTTGAGAAGCGAAATGGGCGTACTTTTGCCGTCCACATCGCGAAGTAGAGCAGCGGTAGCTCGTCGGGCTCATAACCCGAAGGTCGGTGGTTCGATCCCACCCTTCGCAACAAGCGGGCCTCTTGAAGAGGCCAAGTAATCAGGGCCTTACGGGCCCTTTTTTTATATTTGAGGGGAATGAAAGTTGGATTCGTCAGCATATTTGGGAAGCCGAATGCCGGAAAGAGTACGTTGCTCAACGCCCTGATGGGGGAGAAGCTGGCTATTGTCTCACCGAAGGTGCAGACCACGCGACACCGGATCAAGGGGATCCTGTCGGCGGATGATTACCAGGTTATCTTTTCGGATACGCCGGGCATTATCGAGCCGCGATATAAGCTCCATGAAAAGATGATGCAGGCGGTGAGGAATTCGTTGGAGGATGCTGACCTGGCGCTGTTGCTGCTGGACGTCCGGGATGACTGGGCAGAAAATGACGCATTGTTTCAGGCCCTGCTGCTCCGGGTTCCGGCGCTCGTCGTGTTGAATAAGATCGACGGAATGGCGACGGAGCGAATCGTTGCGGCGAAAGAATATTTTGGGAACAAGCCGTATGTCCGCGGAGGTATTGGCCATCTCCGCGCTGAAGAAAACGAATGTGCCTGAGCTTTTGGCGGCGGTGCTGCGGATGTTGCCGGAGGGGCAGCCTTTTTTCGAAGGGGATGATCTGACCGATCTGCCGACCCGGTTCTTCGTTGGCGAATTGATCCGGGAAAAGATCTTTTTGCTTTATGCGGACGAGATCCCTTATCAGACGGCGGTGCTGGTGCAGGAGTATTCGGAAAAAAGCACGTTGATCAAGATCAGGGCCGACATTATCGTACAGCGGGAATCGCAGAAGGGAATTATCCTTGGCGAAAGGGGCAAGATGATCCGGGAGTTGGGGTCGGCGGCGCGGACGGATATCGAGGCGTTTATCGGGAATAAGGTTTTCCTGGAGCTGTTCGTTAAGGTGCGGCCGAAATGGAGGGATACGGATATTTTTCTGAAGGAATACGGATACAATTGAGGGGATGCGGGTGGAATAGGGATTTAATCGAATATATGTTTGAGCTATGAGTGGATTTACTGTGGCCATTGTTGGCCGGCCGAATGTTGGCAAGAGTACTTTTTTTAACCGGATGCTTGAACAGCGCAGAGCCATTGTGGATGACGAGAGCGGGGTGACGAGGGACAGGCAATATGGCGTTGCCGAATGGGCGGGCAAGACGTTCAATCTGATCGATACGGGCGGATTCGTGGCGGGCAGCGAGGACGTGTTTGAGCGGGAGATCCGCAAGCAGGTCCTGATCGCGCTGGAGGAAGCCAATGCGCTGATCTTTATGGTTGATTGTGCAACGGGGATCACGACGCTGGATGAGGAAATGGCGGATGTGCTGCGGCGGACGACGAAGCCGGTCTTCCTGGCGGTGAATAAGGTAGATAACAGCGACCGGCTGTTGGAGGCGACGGAGTTCTATAGTCTGGGATTTGAGGAAATGTTCTTTCTGTCTTCGATGACGGGGAGCGGGACAGGCGAGCTGCTGGATGCCTTGTGCGCATTGATCCCGGAGGACCAGCCGGCGGGTGAGGAGGAGGGATTGCCGAAATTTGCGATCATCGGTCAGCCGAATGTCGGCAAGTCGTCCCTGCTGAATGCGTTGATTGGCCAGGAGCGGACGATCGTGAGTGAAATTGCGGGTACGACGCGGGATACGATCCATACGCGGTATAATCTTTTTCACAAGGATTTTATTCTGATCGATACAGCGGGGATCAGGCGGAAGACAAAGGTTCATGAGGACCTGGAATTCTATTCAGTCATCCGGGCCATCAAGGCGATGGACGAAGCGGACGTGTGTCTGCTGATGCTGGATGCGCCCAAAGGGATTACGGCGCAAGACCTGAATATCTTTAGTCTGGCCGTGAAGAAAGGGAAAGGGATCGTGTTGCTGGTCAATAAATGGGATCTCATGGAGAAAGAGACCAATACGGCGAAAGAATATGAGAAGGAACTGAAGGACCGGCTCGCGCCTTTTACGGATGTGCCGATCCTCTTTATTTCGGTGATCGACAAGACGCGGATCTTCAAGGCGGTTGAGATGGCACTGGAGGTTTATGAGAACCGGCGGCGGAAGGTGCCGACGGCGGTGCTGAATGAGGTGATGTTAAAAGCGGTGGAGGCCTATCATGCGCCGGTGGTGCGGGGGAATCAGCTTAAGATAAAATACATTACCCAGCTACCCACGGTGGTGCCGTCATTCGCCTTCTTCTGCAATTTTCCGGATGATGTAAAGACGCCATATAAGAATTATCTGGAAAATAAAATGCGCGAGGCCTTTAATTTCAAAGGGGTTCCGCTGCGATTGTACTTCCGGAAGAAATAGATTCGATTATGAGAATTTTTTTTTTGATCGCGCTCGCTTTGACTGGGCTGGCGGCTTGCAACGATGGGGCTGCCACTGCGGCTCCTTCGACAAAGCGGATCGATTCGGTCGTTGCGGCGGCGCCGGATACGATCAAAGCGATTTCTGTGGATTCGGTGAAACGCTAATCAAAGGCCGAATTTCTTTAAGATCTTGTTTGCTTCGCGGCGGTATTTCCCCGCGGCTTCTTTTTCCTGCTTTATAAAGCTGTTGTCTTCGAGGCGGCCGATGACGGCATCCATTTCTTCGGTGGATTCGTAGACCATTTTGCGAAATGGGTTGCTGTAGTCCTTTTCGCGGGTTGCATAAATTTCCGCGGTCATCCAGTCGCGGGTGGCGATAGCCCGGCGAAGGAGGGCGGCGAACCCTGCAGGACCGGCCTTGCGGAGCGTGGCGCCGGTGATCTCGCGGAGCGCGGCCAGGGCATGGTGGAGCTTATCGGCGGGATATCCTTCGGCCTGGCGGCGGTAAAACTCGTGGATTTGGCCCCAGGTGCGGACTTTACCACTATGGATCTGTGCGATCAATTTGTCAAGCGCTGACTTTCGGATGAGTTGCCCGCCGACGTTGGTCCAGGGGGTAAAGGATGGATTGGGTGGGAGCGATTTCAGGAGATCGTCGAACGACGCGATTTTTTCTTTCCGGATATGGGCGAGCAATTGGGTTGCGGCGTGGTAGGCGATGAGTTGTTTGAAGATGGCGGTGGCCTGGGAGACTTTAACGAGGCGCACTTTGCGGTCGCTGTTCTCCCATCCAGTGGCGGAGACTTCGGTCTCGGAATTCGGGTCGGGCCCTGCGAGCGCTTCCATGATTCGAAGAGCGGCGACCATTTCGCTGATGGTATCGGGGGCGAGATAGTCGAATTCCAGCAGCTGAGTTTTATCGGTGCGTTTGTCGCGGTCGGTATATTTCCAGGCGTTTCGGGCCAGGGCATACATATTGTGGAGGAACCAGTAGGCGGGCATGATGATCAGCTCGTCATTTGATACATCATTGCTGATGAGGGCGAACGGGATGGGGATGTCGAGCTCGGCCGGGTAATCGCCTTTGGCCAGGATAGCATAGGAGGCGAAGCGGGAGTTGTGCTTCAGGCTGACACAAAGGCCGGGCCAGAAGCCGCGCCCGGCAATGATCTCGCCATCGGCGCTTCGGGAGTTGTGATTGGAGCCGATGGTGGCGCCCGCGGCCATATTGCTCTGTCCCATCACGAGGGCGGCGCAGAGGAAGGAGTTGTTATGGTGTTGCTCGTGGGCGGGGAAGATCAGCGAATTTAGCACCTCACAGCAGGAGATGGTCGCGTTGTTGCCCAGGTAGGAGTTGATCAGCCGTGCGCCGTATTTGAGCTGGGAATGGGAGGCCATCACGAAACGGACGGCTTTTACGCCATAGAAGATCCGGCATCCGTAGCCGACGATTCCGTTGACCAGTTCGCAGCCTTCGCCGATCTGGGACGCCGCCTCGGCGGAGGAACAGATCGTGAGGTTCTTTAGCTTGTTGGCGCCCTTGAGGTAGGCATCGGTGCCGATCCAGACGTCCTTGATGATCTTGCAATTTTTTATAACAGTCCGGTCGCCGATCTTTCCGTAGTAGCCGCGACGGTTATCAAAGGCGGAGGCGGTGAATTCTTTGAACTTCTCCTGTAATTTGGCGTCGTCCCGGAAGCGGCTCCAGAGCCAGGCGTCACCGGGTAGCATGCCGTTGAAAGGGATGATGCTGCGGCCGCCATTCTCGTTGCATACTTCCAGCCAGATACGGATGGATTCTTCTTCGCCTTCCTTGAGGATGCCGTTGCCGAATTTGGCGTGGTCGGTTGTTGTGAGCTCGTTGGTATTGACGATCATGACGTCGTTGCCGATGATGTAATGGGACAGGTAGTTGGTGTTGTCGATGCAAACGTTGTCGCCGAAGTCGCAGCTGATGATCGTACTGTTGTATAGCCCTACCGGCCGGCGCAGGTTATGGAATTCGAGATAGTAGGGGGTCAGCTTGCCGATGCGGACCAGGCCGAAGAATTTGCAGTTCTGCACCAGTTCGGGGGTGAAAGCGTCGGAGACGAGGACATCGTTCCAGTTGGCGGAGGTATTGCGGTTGCGGACGAGCACTTCGATCTCGTAGGCGGTGAGCTGCCGGTAGCCGATGCCGCTGCGGTTCTGAAGGTTGCGGAGATAATATTCGTCTTTCCCTTCCGGGAGATAGCGGCTGTCGATGAATTGATAGCCGAGAGTGTCGATCGGGCTTTTCTTTATCTCGTTCATATAGTTTATTCCACCGTGACGCTTTTGGCGAGGTTGCGGGGTTTGTCGACGTCGTATCCTTTGGCGACGCCCATGTAATAGGCGAGCAGCTGCATGGGGATGACGCTGAGCATGGGAGCGATCAGTTCATCGGCATCGGGAATGATCATACAGTCGTCGGCCATGTTGGCGATGAGGTCGTCGCCCTGGCTGATGACGGCGAGCACTTTTCCTTTCCGGGCTTTGATCTCCTGGATATTGCTGACGATCTTCTCGTGCCAGGAGTCGCGGGTGGCGACAAAAACGACGGGAAGTTGGTCGTCGACGAGGGCGATCGGGCCATGTTTCATCTCCGCGGCGGGGTAACCTTCGGCGTGGATGTAGGAGATCTCTTTCAATTTCAGCGCGCCTTCAAGGGCGATGGGGAAATTGTATCCCCGGCCCAGGTACAGCGCGTCTTTAGAATTTTTGTATTTGCCGGCCAGCTTTTGGATGTCCGGGGCGAGTGTCAAGGACTTCCTTAATTTTCTCGGGCACTGCGTGGAGCTCATTCAGGAGCTGGAGGTAGCGGGTGTTATCGATGGAGCCTTTTTCGTGGGCGACCTTGAGGGCGATCATGGTGAGCACCGCCAGTTGGGCGGTGAATGACTTGGTGCTCGCTACGCCGATCTCGGGTCCGGCATGCGTGTAGGCGCCGGCGTGGGAGATGCGGGCGATGGAGGAGCCGACGACGTTGACGACGCCGAGGATGAAGGCGCCGTGCTGCTTTGCTTTTTCGATGGCGACGATGGTATCGGCGGTCTCGCCGCTCTGGGAGATGGCGATGATCACGTCACCGGGGTGGATGACGGGGTTACGATAACGGAATTCAGAGGCGTATTCGACTTCGACGGGCGATGCGGCAAAGCTCTTCAATGATATATTCGGCGACAAGGCCGGCGTGCCAGCTCGTGCCGCAGGCGACTATGATGATCCGTTGGGCTTTTGTGAGCTTGTCGATGTTGTGTTGGATCCCGGACATGGTGATGGTGCCTTTGGCGGCGTCGAGTCGGCCGCGGAGGCAGTCGAAGATGGTATCGGGTTGTTCGAAGATCTCCTTGAGCATGAAATGGTCGTAGCCGCCTTTTTCGATGGCGGCGAGTTCGAGGTCGAGCTTCTGGATGAAGGGGGTGATCTTTTCGTTGCCGAGGTTTTTGAGGATGAGTTCATCGGCTTTGAGGATCGCCAGTTCATAGTCGTTGACATAGACGACTTCCTTGGTGTATTCGATGATGGGGGAGGCGTCGCGGCCAGGAAATGTTCGCCCTTGCCGATGCCGATGACGAGCGGGGAACCCTTTACGGGCGGCGATGATGGTATCGGGGTTATCGCGGTCGAGGAGGACGATGACGTAGGCGCCGACGACGCGTCGCAGCGCGATGCGGACGGCTTCTTCGAGGCCGCAGTTGTTGTTTTGCTGGATATCTTCGATAAAGTTGAGCAGGACTTCGGTGTCGGTGTCGCTTTTAAAGTGGTAGCCTTTCTTGATCAGCTCACTCTTTAGCTGGGTGAAGTTCTCGATGATGCCGTTGTGGATCATGGCGAGGCGGCCGCTGGCGGAGCTATGGGGGTGGGCGTTGCGGTCGTTGGGTTCGCCGTGGGTGGCCCAGCGGGTGTGGCCCATGCCGGCGTGGGCGTGGAGGTCTTTGCCGACGAGGCTGTCTTCGAGGTCGGCGACCATTCCTTTCTTTTTGTATACACGGAGGTCGTTGTTGAGCAGGGCGACGCCGGCGCTGTCGTAACCGCGGTATTCCAGGCGTTTGAGGCCTTTCAGGATGATTGGATAAGCTTCTCGGGGTCCGATATAAGCGACAATGCCACACATAGGAATTTCAATTATGCCAATGAACGGGCAATATTACCTTTTTATTTTCAAAACGGGATGTGATCTAGATGTGATCTGAAATGCCGCGGCCCGCCGAAGGCGGGCCGCGTTAGTATTGTGAGCGTTATGAGCGGGCTAGTCATATTAGCTGCGCGGTCTCCAGTAACCTTCTATCCAAACCCAGCCGTCGTTGGTATTTTTCCAGTGCGGTTTAACCCATACTTTCTCGCTATTATTGGAGGCGGTGTTGCCGTAATAGTAAGCGGAAGGCGAATTGGTTCCCGGCCGGTTGGAAAGAACAGTATCCGGCCGTGCGGGTGGTGGTGGAGGCGTCCCATAATTCGGATTATAATTATTCTGGGGCGGTTGTGCCGAGCCCGAGCCATCGCCATAGGGATCTACCGGGTCATCGTTGGGATCGTAATAATAGCCGGGTGGATATGCATATCCGTTGCCGTAAGGGTAACCGTAGGGATATCCGTAACCGTAGCCATAAGGATAACCATAGCCATAGCCGTAATACGGCCATCCCCAGCCCAGGCCGAATCCCCAGCCACCCCAGCCCCAGCCTCTGTAGCCGCCGTAATAACCGCCTCTGAAGCCGCCTCCGTAGCCGCCATAGCCATGACCGTAATATCCTGCTCCGGTATAGCCTCTAACGCCTCTGCCTGCATAGCCGCGACCAGGGGCGTACCCGGCGCCGGCTCTTATGCCGCCGGCGAAACCGGAACCTCTGACGCCGCCGAAACTTCCGCCGCGGGCGCCTCCGCTAAATCCGGCACCGCCGACGCGGCCGCCGCCGCCGCCGCTGTGGCCTCCTCCTCCATGACCTCCGCCGTGCTGGGCGAAGGAAGACATTCCGATAAGTAGGAGGGTTGATAGGGTAATCAGTATCTTCTGTTTCATTGCTGTACGTTTTGCTTACGCATAGTAATTTACGAAGAAAACTGTTTGAAAATAAGCGAATTGCAAGCTTTTAACATATCATATTTTTCGATTATTAGTAAAAATGTGCGGGACGATCGGTTGCAAAAGGTTTAATGCGCGCAGAAATATTTTTTTGGGCAATTGGAGGGACGTCGAGGCGGTAACCGGACACGGCAATTGGTGGGTGCAGAGGCGGATGGGGGGCTTGTGGGGCTCAGAGCAAGACACCGTGCATGATGACGAGGGCGACCGAGAAGTAGATCACAAGGCCGGTGACGTCAACGAGAGTGGCGATGAAGGGGGCGGAGGAGGTGGCCGGGTCCGCCCCGAACTTCTTGAGCACGATGGGGAGCATGCTGCCGGCAACGGTGCCCCAGAGCACGACCCCGATGAGGGCGACGCCGACAGTTAGCGCAACGATCAGACCGTGTCCGCCGTAGGAGTGGAAGAGCCCGCTCCAGAGCATCACGCGGGTAAAGCCGACAACGCCGAGGACGGTCCCGAGGAGGAGGCCGGACAGGACTTCCCGCCGGATGACACGCCACCAGTCGGCGATCGTTAGTTCGCCGAGCGCCATGGCCTGGATGATCAGTGTAGATGCCTGAGAACCGCTATTGCCGCCGCTGGAAATGATGAGCGGAACGAAAATGGCGAGGACAACGGCTTTGGCAATCTCGTCCTGGAAATATGTCATGGCGGTGGTGGTCAGCATTTCACTGATGAAAAGGATGACAAGCCAGACGATGCGTTTCCGGAAGAGCCGGAGCAGCGGCATTTCCAGGTAGGGTTCGTCGAGTGCTTCGGTACCGCCGATCTTTTGGATGTCTTCGGAAAATTCTTCCTGGGTGATCCACAGGACGTCATCGATTGTTACGATGCCCAGCAGGACTTTTCGGTCGTCGAGGACGGGAAGGGCGACGCGGTTATTCATCTTGAATGCTTCGCTGGCGGTCTCCTGGTCGTCGTTGACATGAAGGGCGATATAGCGGTTGTCGATGACGTCTTCAATTTTTTTGTCCGGGTTGGCAAGAATGATCTCGCGGATGCGGACGTCGTCGATAAAAATGCCTTTGTCGTCGACCACGTAGATCACGTCGATGGTCTCGCTGTCTTTCCCGACTTCGCGGATATGGTCGATGACCTCCCGGACGGTCCAATCTTTATGTACGGCGATGTAGTCGGGGGTCATAAGCCGGCCGACGCTGCCTTCGGGGTAACCGAGGAGGGAGAGTGTGATCTTGCGTTCTTCGGGGTCCAGGGTCTTGATGAGTTCCTTGACGACTTCGCTGGGCAGTTCTTCGAGGAAGGAGGTCCGGTCGTCCGCCGAAAGGTCGTTCAGGAGTTCGGCGCTCGTGAAAGCGGGTAGCTCCTGGATGATCCGCTTCTGTGTCGGAACGTCGAGGATTTTAAAGGTGCTGGAGGCGCGGCGGATGTTGAGGTTGCCGATGATCTGGGTCTCATATTCCGGAAATTCGTAGATCAGTTCGGCCACGTCGCTAATGTTCTGATTATTTAGCCAATCCCTGATTTTCAGCAGGTCTTCTGACTGGATGATCTCATTGAATTGGTCAATATGTTCGGGATCGAGTGGCATAAGCGGCGCGGCGAAGATAAATAATTATACTAATGTTGTAACATGATATTACCATGCTTGTATGTCGCGCCTACTGCCGATATGGGGCGTGGAGTGTATACGTCCGAAGAGATTGCAAAGGGGACGGTGATCGAGGTGTCGCCCGTGATCGTGATGACGGGTGCGGAGCGGAAATTGTTGGATCAGACGTTGCTGCATGATTATATTTTTGAGTGGGGAGGCGATCGGAAATCCTGTTGTATGGCGCTCGGGTATATTCCGCTCTACAATCATTCGTATAAATCGAATTGCGAGTATGAGATGGACTATACCGGGGGGTTGATTACGGTGCGATCGGTGCGACGGATCTCTCCGGGGGAGGAGATCTTTATCAATTACAATGGAAATTGGAACGACGCGACGCGCGTTTGGTTCGATCGATGACCGAGAAACGACGCCCCGACGAAATTCACTGA
This sequence comes from uncultured Chitinophagaceae bacterium, assembly GCA_963846405.1. Lineage (GTDB taxonomy): Bacteria > Bacteroidota > Bacteroidia > Chitinophagales > Chitinophagaceae > Puia. The sequence continues at coordinate 387,023 of CAWJVU010000009.1, forward strand.
CGAAGTTCGCCGGCGAATGCCGCACCGGCCCGGCGAAAACCACCGGCGATTATCGTTTGCGGCTGATGACGGGAGCGTAGTGGATGCCGAACGTGAGCCCGACGCTGGTCAGGTCAACCTGGCCGAATCCGATCCCGCGAGTGGGCATTTTAACATAGCCGCCAAACAAGAGGGAGAGGCTGTTGCTGAGGCCGAACTCGGCTCCGGCGGAGAAGTTGAGGGATGCGAATAGGTCACTGGGCTGGTTATAGTAAGGGATTTCTCTGGAAGAAAGCGTCCGGGGGTTATACGAATTGTAATAATAGGTGCAGTTCTGCCGGGTGAAAAGGTAAGAGGACGTGCCGACGCCGATAAAAAAGAGGGAGTTATCGGAGGTGTTGAAATCCCAGCGGAGGTTCACCGGGACTTCGAGCATGTTGAACCCGCCTTTGATCACGTTGACGCCACCGCCCATCGCCATGCCATTGTCCCAATAATAGTTAGCCGGAACGTGATAGTCTTGCGGAAATGCGGTAAAGATCTTCCTGGTGAAGAGAAGTCCGGTTCCGATGTACAAGTGATTTACGAATTGATAGTCGATCGTGGCGCCGATCGTGATACCGGGGCGTTGTCCGGAAACGGAGCTAACGGATGCGTAATCTGGACCGCCCACTATGCCGAAAACAAGAGAGCGGTTGATATGGAGGACGCGATCGCGGATCGGCTGCCGGATGGTGCTAAGGTTGATGGCGCGGAGGGCCGAGTCGGAGATGTGGCCGCCGTGGGCGAGGCGGGCGGTTCGGCGAACAGACGAGTACGTTAGCTCGCGGGATCCGGGGACGGTGGGGGTTCCGATGGTGGTTCCTGTGGAGGCTCCTATGGAGGTTCCGGTGGCAGCAGCGGTGGTTCCGGATTTGGCGTTGGTGATGCTGGGTTTACCGGTGACTGGTCCGGTCGTACTGTTGGAACCGGCTGGTTTGTCGTGACGATGGCGGTTGCGAGACGAATTATTTAAATTCGCAGAATTCGTTGTCGTCAGCGAGGAGTTATCGCTGGGGCGGGTGGCGGATGCGTCGGCGTTCACCGTGGATGCGTCCCGGTGCTGGGTTGATATGTTCGGCTGGGCGGTGGGAAGTTTGGAGAGATCCGAGCGTACGGCAGCGGCAGGCGCCTTACGTGAAGCGTCGGCAGTGCCGGGATATTGGACGGTATTTGAAGCTGCGGTCGGTGTAGAATTTGTCTTATCAGATGGTACAGGGTTTGATGATAAAGGGACCGGTTTCCCGGGATCAGCAGTGGTCGGTTGCGTCAAGGAAAGCGGCGGGCTTGAGGAGGACACTCCTTTGTGGGATTTGCTATTGGTCCGGACGACGTAATAAGATACGCCCAGGATCAGCAACAAAGCCGGTGCATAGTAGTAAGGCAGGCGTCGGATGCCTCGTGCTGGATTTGGATTGACTTTGCCCAAATCCCTATCCAGCCGTGTTTCCAACTTCTCCCAGAACCGCGGGCCGACGATATCTCCCGGCTCGTGTTGCTGGGCCGCCTCCTGGCTGAGACGATCCAAATCTTTATCGGACAGGTTCAACATACTCTTTCTGGTCAGTTTTTTTTGTTAGTATTTTTCGTAGGTTTTCGCGCGCTTTCGACAGGTTGGATTTTGAGGATCCGACGGAAATTCCAAGATGTTTGGCGATCTCTTCGTGGGTCAGTCCTTCAATCACGAATAAATTGAATACAGTACGGTAGGCAGGGGACAATTGACGGATCGCCTCTATGATCTCCTTATAGGAGAGGACGTCGATCCCGGTCTCCTGCTTGTCAGCGATGTTCTCGGTATCCTCGGAGAGCATCTGGCTTTTTACATAGGACGCATTTTTGCGATAATGGTCGATGCAGGTATTGACGAGGATTCGCTTGAACCAACCTTTGAGGGAGGCCAATACATCTGCATGCCTGGACTCCTCGAACTGGTGGATGCTTTTGAAAAGCTTGATAAAACCTTCGTTCAGGATCTCTTCCACCTGTTCAAGGTTGTTCTGGTACCGGTAACATATTTTCACAGCATAGTCCTTGAGCATATTGTATAGCTCTTTTTGGCTTGCGCGATCATTGGAACGGCAGCCTTCTATCAAGGCGTGTATTTGCGTGTTTCCTGAGATCAAAATCGGGTGAACGATGTTAGTGGTAGATGTAGTAATAGTATGAACGCGCAAACTACTTTTACCAACGTGAACAATACGATAATGAAATGTTAATGGTTGCCTTTTTCGCCGTAGAAAAGGGCGGATTCGCCTATTTATTATTGGGAGCGCTCCACTTCATTGATTCACAGCATTTTTCGTCCGGTCGATCACGTCCAATAAACCGCCGGAAAAGAACCGGTCATCGGTTAGCTGCCAGAACATGACGCCGCCGAGCCGTTTGCGGAGCGCGTAGAGCGTTTTGAATCGTACGGAGGTGGTATCGTCATATGAGGCCATAAGTCCTTTGCGGGCATTGTATGACCAGGGGGCTTGGGCGACGGGGTCCCAGTGGTAGGTCCATCCGCTATCGGCGGAAAGCCAGGCGGCCTGGTCGCGGAAGGAAATGCCGCGGTAGAAATGGCAAGGCCGGTACAGACCGTCGTTTGTGCTGTCGACGTCCCTGAACACCCGCCCATAGAACGCGAGCCCGATGGCAATCTTGCCGGGGGGAACGCCGATGGAATCCAGAAAGCGCACGGCGTGGTCGGTCGATTCAAGTTGCTCCGGGGTGGAGTATAGGGGTGTGTGATGACCGCTGGTGGTGGCGTAGCCGTTGACGAGGTCATAGGTCATCAGATTGATATAATTCACCAGCGGCGCGACATTCTTCCAATCAATGGAGGTCTTCAAATAGTCGGTATAACCGCCGGCTGCAAAGCTGATCTCTTGTTCTTTCCCCATTTCTTTGCGGAGCAGACGGATAAGGGCAGTGAAGTGGTCCTTGTCTTCCGGGTAGAAGGGATAGCCGGGGACGTTAACAAGAGCGGGATATTCCCAGTCGAGGTCGATGCCGTCGGTATGGAAATAATTGGTGAGATCCTTCACCGACCTGACGAATTCGATACGGCCTTTTTCGGCGGCAAAGACATCGGGGCACGTTTTGCAGCCGCCCCAGCCGCCGAGCGAGAGAATGACTTTGAGGTCCGGGTGAGTTTGTTTGAGGGAGACGAGCTTTTGGATCGTGGCGGTATCTCTGGCGTTATCGACGTGAAGCCGGTTGCCGCTGAGGTGGCAGAAGCTAAAAATGATATGGGTGAGTTCGCGGGTGGGGAAACTGTCGACGGCGGTGCTTCTTCCGGCGAAGTAGCCGATGACGGCGAGGGGCTTTTGGGGGGTTTGTGCTTGGGCGGCGAATATGGATACATTGGTCGCGAGGAGCAAAAGGAGCAGGCGGGTGTTCATAATCATCCGTTTGTGTCGGAAAAGTACCTAAAATGGGTGGTTTGTAATGAGGAGGTCGAAATAATAAATTAGTTTTATTCTCATAATTCCGAGCTATGACTGAACAAATTTCAACCAGCAGTCGAAGGGAATTCATGCTGCGGATGGCGCTGGTGGCGGGGTCGTCATTGATTGGCGGTGGCATGGTCGTTGGTGAGGTGCGGCGTTCAGGCATGACGGTCCGACAGGTGATCGCAGCGCTTCTCGCGGACATTCCGGGAGCCCCTTTTCCGAATACGGTCGACACGATCAAGGTCGGGGATATCGATCAGCCGGTCACGGGGATCGTGACCACGATGTTTGCCACAAATGACGTGATCGCCAGGACGATCCGGCTGGGCGCGAATTTTATTGTTGCGCACGAGCCGACCTTTTACAATCATGAGGATGCGACGACGTGGCTGGGAGATGATCCTGTGTTCAAGGCAAAGGAGGAGGTATTGAAGCGCCACGGGATCGTCGTTTGGCGATTCCACGATGGGATCCACCGGCACAATCCGGATGGGATCCGGATGGGAGTGATGCAGGCGTTGGGTTGGGAGAAGTTATATAATGCGGGTGACCCGCAGCTGGTGGTGGCGCCGCCCACCCCGCTTTCGGAAATCCTGGCGCTGGCGAAGAGGAACCTGGGGGCTGCGCATCTGAAGTATATCGGGGATTTGGGGCAGGTGTGTTCGAGGATGGTCATATCGCCGGGAGCGGCGGGAGGGCAGAAGCAGATCGGGTTGATTCAGAAGTACAATCCGGACCTTTTGATCTGCGGCGAATTGAATGAGTGGGAGACGAGCGAGTATGTCCGGGATGCGCGATTTCTTGGAGGAAAGATCGGGCTTGTCGTGTTGGGTCATTCAGTGAGCGAGGAGCCGGGGATGGAATGGTTGGTGGCGGTGTTGAAAGAAAAGGCGCCGGGTATTCCGGTAACGCATGTGGTGAGTGGGGATGCGTTCTCGTGGGCGTGAGCGGAGGCGGTTGGGGCTATGTCGGGGTTGAAACCAAAGTTCGCAAAATGCGAACTTGAGGTGATGTGAGACGGGTACCAGGAACTATCGGGTGGAAAGTGATTTCGGTAAGTAACTGAATATGTGTGGATAAGGAAAATTGACAACGCGATGAGAGGAGATGGACGCTGCGCAGTTCGGACTCAAGTTCGCATTTTGCGAACTTTTTTCGCCGGGAAAGACCAATAGCATTGTTGTCGATTACCGGTTGGGGCCCGAGCGAATGCGTACTCGAGGAACGGAACCGAGCGTAGCGAAGATTACGAGTGAGGAGGGGTGGGGGACGAAGCCCGGACAAAACTCATCCGACCGGGAAAAGGCGGGGAGCGAAACGCATTGACGAAGTTCGAGGATTTAAAATCAGCGTACAAATGCCCACCAAATAAAAAAAGCCTCCGCGGGGAGGCTTTCATTATAGGGAGAGTTCCTTATTTTTTCGCGAATTCGCTGCGGATCACGTTGAGGGCGCCGCCAGCCTTGAACCAGCCGATCTGCGCCTGGTTGTAGGTGTGGTTGAGCGTGACCTGGTCGGTACTGCCATCCTTATGGTGCAGGACCATTGTCAGCGCCTTACCGGGGGCGAAGGAAGTGAGACCGGTGATGTCGACGCTATCGTCCTCCTGTACCTTATCGTAGTCTTCTTTATTCGCAAACGTAAGCGCGAGCATTCCCTGCTTCTTGAGGTTGGTCTCGTGAATCCGGGCGAAACTGCGGACGACAATGGCGCGGACGCCGAGGTGGCGCGGCTCCATGGCAGCATGTTCGCGGGAGGAGCCTTCGCCGTAATTCTCGTCACCGACGACGACCGAACCGATCCCCGCGGCTTTGTATGCGCGGGCGGTAGCGGGCACGGGGCCATATTGGCCGGTGAGTTCGTTCTTGACGGTGTCGGTCTTTTCATTAAAGAAGTTGACGGCTCCGATGAGCATATTGTTGGAAATGTTATCGAGGTGTCCGCGAAATTTCAGCCAGGGACCGGCCATCGAGATATGGTCCGTCGTACACTTACCCTTGGCCTTGATAAGGAGCCTTCAGTCCTTTGAGGTCGGTGCCTTCCCAGGCAGCGAAGGGCTCGAGCAGTTGCAGGCGCTGGGAATCGGGCTTCACGACAACCTGAATGCCTTTGCCATCTTTTGCGGGCGCCTGGTAGCCGGCGTCGTCCACGGAGAACCCTTTGGGAGGCAGTTCGACGCCGGTGGGCTCGTCGAGCATGACGTCTTCACCTTTGTCGTTCTTCAGCTTATCCTTCAGGGGGTTGAAGGTTAGGTTTCCTGCGATGGCAAATGCGGTTACGATCTCGGGGCTTGCGACGAAGGCGTGGGTACTTGCCAGGCCGTCGTTGCGTTTTGCAAAATTCCGGTTGAAGGAGGTGATGATCGAGTTTTTGCGATTGGGGTCGTCGATATGGCGAGCCCACTGGCCGATACAGGGGCCGCAGGCGTTGGCGAGGACGACACCGCCGATCTGATCGAAGGTTTTCAGGAATCCATCCTTTTCGATGGTGTAACGGACTTGTTCGGATCCGGGGGTGATGGTAAATTCGGCCTTTGTGTTGAGCTTTTTATCGATGGCTTGCTGTGCGAGGGAAGCAGAGCGGCTGATATCTTCGTAGGAGGAATTGGTGCAGGAGCCGATAAGAGCGACTTCCAGGCGTTCCGGCCAGTTGTTGGCCTTTACGGCCTCTGCGAATTTGCTGATGGGCCAGGCGAGGTCGGGGGTGAAGGGACCGTTGACATAGGGTTCGAGCTCGCTAAGGTTGATCTCGATGACCTGGTCGTAGTATTTTGCGGGGTCGGTGTAGACTTCCTTGTCGGGGCGGAGATAGTCCCTAATCCCGTCTGCCAGGGCGGCGACTTCCTCGCGGCCAGTCGCCTTGAGGTAGGCGGACATTTTTGTATCGTATCCAAAAATTGAGCAGGTGGCTCCGATCTCCGCACCCATATTGCAGATCGTGCCTTTACCGGTGGCGCTGAGGCTGTCTGCGCCTTCGCCGAAGTACTCCACAATCGCACCGGTGCCGCCTTTGACGGTGAGGATGCCGGCTACTTTGAGGATGATGTCTTTGGCGGATGTCCAGCCGCTCATCTTGCCGGTCAGTTTGACGCCGATGAGCTTGGGCATCTTTAGCTCCCACGGAAGGCCGGCCATTACGTCTACTGCGTCAGCACCACCGACACCGATGGCTACCATCCCGAGGCCGCCCGCGTTGGGTGTATGGGAGTCGGTCCCAATCATCATTCCGCCGGGGAAGGCGTAGTTTTCCAGCACGACCTGATGGATGATCCCGGCGCCGGGTTTCCAGAAGCCGATTCCGTATTTATTTGAAATAGAGGCGAGAAAATCATAGACCTCTTTATTGACGTCGAGTGCGGAGGCCAGGTCGGCGGCCGCGCCGGTCTTGGCCTGGATCAGGTGATCGCAGTGAACAGTGGATGGCACTGCAACTTTGTCGCGGCCGCAAGTCATAAATTGCAGAAGGGCCATTTGAGCCGTGGCATCCTGCATGGCGACCCGGTCGGGTGCGAAATCAACATAGTCTTTGCCCCGCTCGTAGGCGCGGGTTGGGGTTTCAAAAAGATGGGCGTACAAAATCTTTTCGGCGAGGGTCAGGGGTTTGCCTACCAGCTTACGGGCGGCGTCTACTTTGGAAGGGAGCTGGCCGTAAAGCTTTTTAATTAGATCCAGATCGAAGACCATAACGAATTTGTTTTATGTGTTCTTTGTAAGCTCCTGATAGAGAGCCGGGACTAGGCGACTGCACGCAAGCAGTCCGGGTAATGGAGGTGTAAAATTAGTGGGTTTTGGGGAAAATTTCTAACTTAGACGTATGAACAAACTCAAACACTTCATCGAGTGGCAGGTATTTGGGGTATGTACGGCAATCGGTGAGCGAATGGGTATCGCCACTTCCCGAATCCGTACCTGGTTTATCTATATTTCTTTCCTGACAATGGGCTCGCCGCTAATCATCTATTTCATTCTCGCTTTTTGGATGAACATCAAGCGGTATATCCTTTCGGCCCGGAGAAATCCGTTAAAATATTTGTAGACGCCCTGCGAAACCGGCGGGACTGGTAGAGCTTGCGGCGAAACCGGCGGGGCGGGAGGAGTTTGCGCAGGAGTCAGGGGACTGGTGCTGTGGTTTTTTCGTATCTTACTGCGAGTGGGCCGAGCCCAGCGTTAAATGTTTGTTCCTTGTTCCATTATGACTATTCCACGACGGATTATGAACAATTGATGAATGACCTGGCGCAGCGGCTGAATGTGCCGGTGATCAACAATCGATTGGTCTTCCCGGAGGCGGTAGCGTCCGGCAGCCTGAATTTTGTCCTGCTTCCCAACGGCGCACATGTGAACATCGTCAACTGCAAGGTGAATACCGAGCTGGCTGTTATGCCGCCAGAAGATAAAGGAGCCCTATTATACGCTCCGTTTTCATGAGCTGACGATCCCGGATATGCTGGAAATCCGGATTGGGGAGGAGCGGCTGCGGGAGTCGCACACGACACGGTCGACGGCCTACCTGACGAATGCGCTGGTGGACTGGGCGTATCTGATGGAAGAAGGAACGGTCTATAAGGGGATCGATATTCTTTTCAGCGCGAAATGGCTCGGGCACTATCTGGGGGTAACGAGCATCGATGACGTGCTGGCGGCCTATCTTGTCCCTGCAGGTGGAGAATGTACATCGGGAGCCGTTGGATAGTGAATACAGGCGGTTGATGCAGGAGGTGGTGGAGGTAGAGGAGGACAACCCGATGCGGCTGGCGGTCATCCAGAACCGGATCATGCTGCTGGTGGAGCGGTTCTTTCGTGCGGTTGTATGAGCGGAAACGAAATTCGCATTTCAATGTTCCCTTGTCGAAGGCCGATATCGACCGGGTGATGCAGGTGGAGGCGGTGCTGACAAGGGATATTCTTGAGCCCGCGCCGACGATCAATCAGTTGGCGAGAATGGTGTCGATCAGTGAGTCGAAGCTGAAAAAGGACTTTAAGCTGATTTATGGAGTGCCGGTCTATGAGTATTTTCAGAAAGTGCGGATGCAGGCGGCGAAGGATAAGTTGCTGTCAGGGGATCATTCGGTGAAGGAGGTGGCGATGGAACTGGGCTATTCGAATCTGAGCAATTTCACGATTGCATTTAAAAAGGAGTTTGGGCTGTTGCCCAGTAAATTGTTAACAACCAATTAAAGGGGAGAAAAATCTTTTGCAGGTAGTAAATCCGGCAAACCCTTCGTATCTTTGCGGCAGAAAGTTGTAAGGGTTCTACCATTTTTCCCGTTTTTAATTCTCATTTTCCAGAAAGACCAAACTGGGCGGCGCCCGGTCCTGAGTTCGTCCCTTAAAAATTGACTACTACTTTCCTGATCATCACCAACTGTTCCAGTAATTCCTGTAGAAGATCCAACCGTAGCATATTGGCCCCGTCGCTTTTAGCGATGGACGGATTGGGGTGTGTTTCTATGAAGAGGCCGTCAGAACCGGTGGCAATAGCAGCTTTCGCGATCGTGCTGATGAGTTGTGGATTGCCGCCGGTGACCCCGCTTGTTTGATTGGGCTGCTGGAGCGAGTGTGTGCAGTCCATGACGACGGGTGTCCCATGTTCCTTCATCCAGGGAATGTTGCGATAGTCGACTACCAGGTCCTGGTAACCGAAGGTTGTTCCTCTTTCCGTCAGCATCACTTTATTGTTTCCCGCTTTTTTTATTTTGTCCACTGCGAACTTCATCGAGGGTCCGCTGAGGAACTGTCCTTTTTTTACGTTGACGATCTTGCCTGTCTCCGCGGCGGCGATGAGCAGGTCGGTCTGGCGGCAGAGGAAGGCGGGGATCTGGAGGATATCCACGTAGCGGGCGGCGGGTGCGGCTTCGTCATGGGCGTGGATGTCGGAGGTGGTGGGGATTTTGTAGGTTTCACCTACTTTTCTGATGAGGTCCAGACCGCTCTCGTCGCCGATGCCGGTGAAGGAGCCCGCGCTGGTGCGGTTGGCCTTTCGGTAGGAGGCCTTGAAGACATAGGGGATGCCGAGGTTGCGGCAGATGTGGGATACCTTGTCGGCGACTTCCATGATGAGTTCTTCGCTTTCGACGACACAGGGGCCGGCAATGAGGAAGAAGTTGTTCTTATCGTAGGATTGATGACGAAATAAGTCGGATCAGAAATTGCATGGTGCGAAACTACGGGATTTATATTTGCTCCCCAAAACCCCCAGCATATGACCAAAGAGAAAGTATTGGTTATCGGCGCCAGCGGCCAGATCGGTGTGGAGTTGACGCTTGCCCTCCGGCGCATTTATGGAAATGCCAACGTGGTGGCTTCCGACCTCCGGGAGGAGAATGAGTTGCTGAAGGGAACCGGTCCGTATGTATCGCTGGATGTGATGAACAAGGAGATGCTGCATGTGCAGGTGATCCGGCAGAACATTACGCAGATCTATCTGCTGGCGGCGATCCTTTCGGCTACCGGGGAAAAGAACCCCAACCTTGCCTGGCATCTGAATATGCAGGGATTGCTGAATGTGCTGGATATTGCGCGGGAGGAGAAATTGCAGAAGGTGTACTGGCCGAGCAGCATTGCGGTATTCGGGCCGACTTCGCCCCGACAGAACTGTCCGCAGCGGACGATCATCGAGCCGTCGACGGTTTATGGGATCAGCAAGTATGCGGGGGAGTTCTGGTGCAATTATTTCCACAGCCGATATGGGGTGGACGTCCGGAGTATCCGGTATCCGGGTTTGATCAGTTATAAGTCGGCGCCGGGCGGCGGGACCACCGATTATGCGGTGGAGATCTTTCATGAGGCGTTGGAAAGCAGGAGCTATCAACTGTTTTCTAAAGGAGGATACGTATTTGCCGATGATGTATATGCCGGATGCGATCCGGGCGACGATCGAGCTGATGGAGGCGCCGGTGGCCAAGATCAGTGTGCGGACATCCTATAATGTGGCGGCGTTGAGTTTTTCGCCGAAGGAGATCGCGGCGGAGATCCGGCGGCATATCCCGGATTTCACGATCCGAATACAAGCCGGACTACCGGCAGAGGATTGCGGACAGCTGGCCGCAAAGCATCGACGACTCGGTGGCGCGGGCGGATTGGGGTTGGAAGCCGGAGTATGACCTGGGGCGGATGACGGCGGAAATGCTGGAGAATCTGGAATGATCGAGGTACTCTATCGAGTTGGTGGACTTATTGGAATTTTCGTTAGATTGCGGGCTTAAAAAATAACATATTCGATGACTAGGATGAGACATATCTTCAATGGAGTGGTGTTGCTGGTGGTCCTGGCGGGTTGTTCGAGCAAGCGGGAATTCCGGGATGGGCAAGTGGCGGGCATATCTCGAGCGAAAGGATGGGAACAATATCGTATTCAATTTTGAAGTGAAGGATAGCGCGGGGCGAAAGGTACTTTATATGCGGAATGCGGGGGAGCGGGTAGATGGTGGATAGTGTTACGATGGATGGGGATTCGGTGTTTATCCGGTTGCCGTTTTTCGAAGTCGCAGCTGCGTGGGGCGCTGACGGCGGATGGGAATCTGGAGGGGGTTTGGGTTATTCATCTGCGGATTCATTTCGTGCCGATGCCTTTCAAAGCTTTCTATGGCGAGGACTACCGGTTCAAGGGGGATTCTTTGGCTAAGGCCTTTGGATCCGCTCAAGGGCGATGGGCGGCGGTGTTCCGTTCGTCGAATGGCAAGGACACGGTCTTTAGGGTGGGAGAATTCAGGCAGACGGGTATGGGCGTGACGGGTACTTTCCTGGATGCGGGCGGTGATCTCCGGTATCTGGAAGGAATCATGGATGGCGAGACGTTGAAGCTGTCGACATGGGACGGCAGCACGCATGCGTATTATTTCACTGCGCTCAGGCGTGGGGATTCACTTGTTGGATGGAAAGTATTATGCCGGTCCGGTGAATCATTCGACCTGGAGCGCGGTGAAGGATTCGACGGCGCACCTGGAGGATCAGTATGCGATCACGAAATGGAAAAAGGACGTGCCGTTCGGGTTTAGCTTCAAGGATCTGGATGGACATACCGTATCATTCAGCGACGACCGGTTCAAGGGGAAGGTGGTGCTGGTGCAGATCATGGGGTCCTGGTGTCCGAATTGCATGGATGAGACTCGATTCCTAAGCAAGTTCTATGACGAATATCATAACAAAGGTGTGGAGATCGTTTCGCTGGCATATGAGCGGAGTACGGATTTTGACCGGTCGGCGCACGCGGTCCGTTTGTTCCAGACCGGATTCGATGTAAAATACCCGATGCTGATCACAGGGGTCACGGTTTCCGATCCGCAGAAGGCGGCGAAGACGTTGCCGCAGCTGGATGATATCGTCAATTTTCCGACGACGATCTTTGTGAATAAAAAAGGACAGATCGAAAAGATCCATACAGGATTCAGCGGGCCGGGTACGGGGGAGCACTATGCCGAGCAGAAAAAAGAGATTTACGACGAGGTCAACAATATGTTGGCGGAGAAATAGGGATCGGGCGATCGCGGGTCGGGGAGCGGTTATAAAACCGTGCCGGCGCATTTCGCCTGATCGACAAAACCGAAGTGGCGCGAATCAATGGAATGGCCGCGATCGTCGCCGAGTAGGAACCACTGCCGGGGCGGAACTTTCACCGGGCCGAAATTGTCTTCATTCCAATTCTTTTTATACACGCTGAAGATGCGGTCGGTGCGCAGGCCGGGCGGCAGGAGGCGCTGCTCGCAGGGGAGATGATGTTCCTTCACATATTTGTCTGCGAGCGTGAGATAAACGATCTCGGGATAAGCGGGTATCGAATATGCAAGCCGCGGGTTGTGCCGGATGGCTCCGCTGTCGCTACGATTCACTTTGAAGATATGCGCGGGATCGAGGTCTTTGTCCGCATTGACGCCGTTGACAATCAGGATTCCCTTCCTGATCTCGAGCATGTCGCCCGGCAAGCCGCAGAGGCGTTGGATGAGCCATGCGGGGCCGCGGTCGGATGGAGGCGGCCGGAAGCATACAAGGCGAAACCGTTGAGGTGTTCGGAGGCGGGAGGCGAACAGCAGTCGGCCGCCTGACCGGGAAGGGTTGCGGGTATAGAAACAAGAAAGCAGGGGCGTCACAAAAATGGGCTTCAATCGGACGGTTTTAGAATTTGCGGGTAGACCTAAAGTACGGCATTTTCAGTAAATTGCAGCCATGCAGCAATACCTCGATCTGTTACAGTATATATTGGATACCGGGGCCGCCAAAACGGACCGGACGGGTACGGGTACCACCAGTTGTTTCGGTTACCAGATGCGATTCGATCTTGGGAAAGGATTTCCGTTGGTGACGACGAAGAAATTACATGTGAAAAGCATCATCTATGAGCTGTTGTGGTTTTTGCGGGGGGATACGAATATCCGGTATCTGAAAGAGCATGGGGTAAGGATCTGGGATGAATGGGCGGATGCGAATGGGGAATTGGGACCGGTGTATGGCAAGCAATGGCGCAGTTGGGAAGGGGCGGATGGATCGACCATCGATCAGATCGCGCAGGTGGTGGAGCAGATCAGGAGGACACCGGACAGCCGCAGGCTGATCGTCAGCGCATGGAATGTGGCCGATCTCCCGCAGATGGCGCTTATGCCTTGTCATGCCTTGTTCCAGTTCTATGTCGCGGATGGAGGTTGAGCTGTCAGTTGTATCAGCGGAGCGCGGATGTGTTCCTCGGGGTTCCGTTCAATATCGCCAGTTATGCGTTGCTGACGATGATGGTGGCGCAGGTTTGTGATCTGGCGCCGGGGGAGTTCGTTCACAGCTTTGGGGATGTGCATTTGTACAACAATCATGTGGAGCAGGCGAAATTGCAGCTGAGTCGCACGGCCGTATCCGTTGCCGGTGATGAAGCTAAATCCTGCGGTTAAGGATATTTTTTCTTTTCGTTTTGAGGATTTTACGCTGGAGGGTTACCAATCCCATCCCGGCGATCAAAGCGTCGGTCGCGGTTTAAATCGTTTTTCTATGATCATTAGTCTTATTGTCGCCGCCAGCACGAATAATGTGATCGGTAAAGCAAACGGTATGGTGTGGAATTTGCCGAATGACAGCAAATATTTCAAGAATACTACCTGGGGGATGCCGGTCATCATGGGTCGGAAGACGTACGAGTCGATGTCGAGCGAGCCATTGCCGGGGCGGTTCAATTTTGTGATCACGCGTCACCCCGACTGGAATCCGAATAATCCGAAGGTACGGGTGGTTGGGTAGTTTGGAGGACGCGATCGGGAGGCGGCGGGAGACGGATAGCAAAGAAGCGTTCGTAGCGGGTGGCGGTCAGATTTATGCGGAGGCAATGCCGCTTGGCGGATAAGATCTATCTGACGCGGGTGCATGCGATCGTGGAGGGGGATGCGTATTTTCCGGTCTTCGATGAATCTCAATGGGAGCTGATTAGCAATATGGATCATCCGGCGGATGAAAGACATGCCTATTCCTATAGTTTTCAGGTTTGGCAGCGGAAAAAATAATTTCATGTATTCACGGCTTCGACTGGCTTACAAATATCTCCGGTATTATTTCAAGGCTGCTAACGGCAAGGGGCATGGGATCCATTCCCCTTTTGTGTTTGACTTGGTGAGGAATGTCCTTAATGTCCGACCGGTGGATCCTGCGTTCGGGATGATCGAGGGGTTGCGGCGAAGCTTGCTGAAGGATCGGGGCGTGCTGGAAATGGAGGATATGGGGGCAGGGTCGGTGACGGATGGGACGGGCAACGTTGTGGGGTATGGTGTGGCGGGGGATTTGCGGAAGCGGCGGGTAGCGGAGATTGCGCGGCATGCGGCCAAGCCGGCGCGGCTGGGGCAGCTGTTATTCCGGCTGGCGAGGTATTATCGGCCGTCGGTGGTGGTTGAGCTGGGGACTTCGCTGGGGTTATCGACTGCGTATCTGGCGACCGGTGCGGTGGATGCGAAGGTTTGGACGATCGAAGGGTCGGCGGCGGTTGCGGAGCGGGCGGCGCGGAATTTGGCGGAACTGGGGTTGGCGCGGATTGAGGGGCCGGTACGGGTTGAAGGGCCGCGGGTTGAGGTTGTCACGGGAAATTTTGACGTGGTACTGGAGCCGCTGGTGGAACGTTCGGGGCCGGTGGATCTGGCGTTTGTGGATGGCAATCACCGTTATGAGCCGACGCTGCGCTATTTCGACATCCTGTTTCGGCACTCGGCGCGGTCGTCGATGCTGATTTTTGATGACATTCACTGGAGCGCGGAGATGGAGCGAGCCTGGGCGGAGATCAAAGCGGATCCCCGGGTGATGCTGACGATCGACCTTTTCTTTTTCGGGTTGGTCGTCCGGCGGGACGAATTCAAGGTGAAGCAGGGCTTTACGATCCGGTTTTAGAGATATTGGGTGTAAATTATTGTGGTAATTATTTTCAGTGTATGAAAAGGAGTTTTACCGGTCCGGCGTGGCTATTGCTGATCTTCGGGTTGTTTGAAACGTTGATGGTTTGGCAGGTCTTTCAGGCATTGAGGGACCGTTACTCCACGACGATTGTATTGTCTCTCGGACAAGCGGGTTTTGTCGCCATTGCGCTGATGTGGCCGGTGATCTTAGGGGTGGAAGCGTTTGTCTATTGGATGATCCGGCGGCGGAACAGGGCGCAGGTTTTGTCCTGGACGCATGGGGTGATTTTCTGTTTTGCGTTTTTGTTGAACGGCTTTATCTATTTATTGGAAACTCTGCATTCACCTATGGTTTCGGTGATGTATACCAGAGGGGGTAGGATTGCCCGGGTGGCGGTCTTCTGGGCGCTGGTCCTTTTGGCGCATGCGGCTTTTGTGCAGGTGTTGATCCTGGCTTACAGAAAGTCGGAGCCGGTGAAGAGCGAGGGGGGCGGAGCCGGGAATATTTTAGACGATGTGATCTTATGACGAATTTACCCGCTGAATTGCTTTCTTCGCTTGATGGGTTGCCGGGATTTGACCGAACGACATTTGAATCGGTTCATGCGGCAGGTGGTCAGGTGACATCTATCCGCGTCAATCCGGCGAAGCCCGGGGATCGGCATGCGGGTTGTGAACGGGTACCCTGGTCTTCCTATGGGTATTATCTGCCGGAGCGGCCTTCGTTTACATTCGATCCGGTATTCCATGCGGGGGCTTACTATGTGCAGGAGGCCTCGAGCATGTTCCTGGAGCAGGCGCTGCGGCAGACGACCGATCTGTTGCGTCCGTTACGCGTCCTGGATCTGTGTGCCGCGCCGGGAGGAAAGTCGACGCTTTTGCAGTCGTTCTTATCCGCGGGGAGTCTATTGGTCAGCAATGAGGTGATCCGGAACCGGGCGAATATCCTCGAAGAAAATATCATCAAATGGGGCGGGGCAGGTGTCGTGGTGACGAGCAATGATCCGCACGATCTTGGCCGGCTGGAAAACTATTTCGACGTCATCCTCGTGGATGCGCCGTGCAGCGGGAGCGGATTGTTCCGGCGGGAACCGGAGGCGGTGAAGGAGTGGAGCATGGATAATGTTCGGTTGTGCGCGCAGCGCCAGCGGCGGATCCTGGCGGACAGTTGGCCGGCGCTAAGACAGGATGGGTTATTGATCTATTCAACCTGCTCTTATTCGCGGGAGGAAAATGAAGATATCGCAGATTGGATCGTGGAGGAACTTGGAGCGATGGGTTGCCGGTTAGAGGGGGCTCCGGGGTGGAAGATCGTAGAGACGGAGGGTCGGACGGGCGCGTATGGGTATCGGTTTTACCCGGACAAGCTGCAGGGGGAAGGGCTTTACATGGCTTGTTTGCGCAAGTCGGGGGGCGCGGCGTTTGCGGCTTCCCGTAAGAAAGGGGGAGTAGAGCGCCGGAAGGGGGCGCCCGATCGTCTGCCCAGAAAAGACGAGGAAAGACTTAAGAGCTGGGTGCGGGACGATCTGGGGCTGGCGTATTTCTATCACTCCGGGTTCGTCCATGCAATTCCGGAAGGGTTATTGCCGGAGATTTCGGTTTTGCAGTCTGCCTGCTATCTGAAGAGGGCGGGTATACCGCTTGGAAAATGGTCGGTGAAGGAATTTATTCCCGGGCACGATCTGGCGATGAGTACGCTGATTCATCCGGGTCTGCCGTTCGTGTCGTTGTCCAGGGAGCAGGCCTTGTCCTATCTGCGGAAGGACGAGCTGGCGGTGGAAACGGATCATCGCGGGTGGATGCTGGTTCAATTTGGTGGAATGAATCTGGGATGGATAAAGACATTGCCCGGGCGGATCAATAATTATTATCCCAAAGAGTGGCGGATACTCCGGCGGGAACCATGAAGAGGCAGTATCTTTGTGCCGTTTGAACAAAACATTTGCAATGCGATCGATGGTGACCCTATTTTTTACGCTTTCTGCCTATTGGGTGTATGCCCAGTCCGATGAATTGATTGTTCATGGGCAAACGGGTGGGCTGTACGTGGAGCATGCAGTCGCGGCCAAGGAAACGTGGTATAGTGTGGGAAGGATGTACAATGTCGATCCGAAAGGACTTGCGGTGTATAATCATTTAACGTTTGCGCACGCTTTGGTGATCGGAGAGGAGATAAAGGTCCCGCTGACGGCTGCGAATTTTTCTCAGGATGGGAAGAAGCTGGTAAAGGAGAGTCTGGTACCGGTATTCCATATCGTGCAGGAGAAGGAGTGGTTATACCGGATCAGCGTGAATCATAATAAGGTTCCGATCCCGGTGCTGGAAAAGTGGAATCATGTGACGGGCGACGAGGTGCATGTGGGGTTGCATATGATCGTGGGATATTTAAAGGTGAAGACCGCATTGTCGGCGTTGGCGAAGAGGGGGGTAGGGGTTCCGGAGGCAGGGAGGACCCCTGTCCCGGCGTCGGGTGGTACGGGGATGGTGGCGGGGGATAGTGCGATGAAGACCCCGGCGGTTAGCCGAGTGGCGAAGGCGGTGATGCTTCCGGCGGAAAGCCGGGCAAAACGGGCTGATGAGGAAAGGAAGGATACGGCAGACGTTTCGGCTCCGGCAGTGGTCGGGGCGGCGGCGGCGAAGCCGCCGCGTGTGTCGAGTCCTTCACCGGCGACCACGGTTTCTTCGGTGTCGTTACCGGCTCCGCATTTCAATGGGGGAAAGTTTAGGGCTGATTTTACAGAGGGCGGAAAGTCGGTGACAGGACAGGCCGGTATTTTCAAGAGTATGAGCGGCTGGCAGGATGGAAAATATTATGCGTTAATCAATAATGTGTCGGTCGGAACGATCGTGAAGATCACGGATCAGGCGACGGGGAAAAGCGTTTATGCAAAGGTACTGGGGCAGCTGCCGGATATGAGGGAAAGCGCGGGGCTGACGGTGCGGCTGAGCAATGCGGCGGCGGCGGAGATGGGGGAGGGGGAAGGGCGGTTCAATGTGGAGGTGAGTTATTGATGATTTTTCGTTTCCTGTTGCAATTTCTGAGCTATCCTTGCCCGAATACCGGAAACTTCGGCATTGTTGGGATCGATCCCCAGCGACTTATCCAGATCCTCCAAAGCGCCTGAAAAATCCTTGAAGGCCTCTTTGACAAGTGCCCGCCCTGTGTAGGAAAAGGGGAAATCGGGGTTTAGTTCGATGGCCTTGTTATAGTCTTTCATTGCTGCATTCCAATCGTTAAGGTCGGCGTAAGTTCTCGCGCGGTTATAGTAGGCTTCGGTGTAAGCAGGATTGTACCGGGCGGCCTGGCTGAAATCTTGTATAGCTGCCTGGGACAGCCGGAGCCGTCTTTTGGCCATTCCCCTATTGCAATAGGCTTTTGCGTAATCGGGTTTTAGCATGACCGCGGTGTCAAGGTCGGCGATCCCTTTTCGGTCATTGCCGGATTCTGTTTCCGCATACGCCCGGTTTAGATACCCCATTGGGTCCTTCGGGTCCAGCTGAATGGCTTTTGTCAGATCTGGCATCGCCTCCTTGTACTTTTTCATAAAACACCTGGCCATACCCCTATTGCTATAGGCGTCGGTATTTGTCGAATCCAGCTTGATCGCGAGGGTATTATCCTCGATGCTCGCCGCGTAATCTTGCATCTGCATCCGGTAATTGCCCAATGCCAGGTAATGTTTGACATTGTTGGAGTCAAACTTCAGCAGCTGGGCCTCCTCCCTGATCCGGTTACGCAGATAAGGGTATCGAGTGGTGTCCGGGTGTGGCGGACCCTGAGCGATTGCAGTGTCGCCGAGAGATGAAAAGACCATAAGGACAAACAACTGTTTCATTTGTGACTGGGTTTATAGCCTCGCAAAAAGTCCTCTGTTTTCATTCTCCTTTTGCCTTCGAGCTGGAGTTCGAGGAGGCGAATATAGCCGTCGGGGGCGGCAAACCGCAGATAGGTTTGGTTATCCGTGTCCGGCTCCCCGGGTGCAAGAGTTGGCGGCGTCGAATCTTTGATGGCGCGGTAGATCTTTAAGAGTTTGTCGTCGAGTTCGGTGAAGGCGGCGGGGTAGGGGGAGAGGCCGCGGATCAAATTATAGATTTCGCCGGTCGGTTTGGTCCAGTCGATGCGGCAGGTTTCGGTTGAGATTTTTGGGGCGTGTTTCAACACGGGGGGCGTTTGGATAACGGGGGAGCCGGGGATGGCGGGTTGGAGCAAGATATCAACCTGGGGTTTCTCCCTGAGGGTGCCCGCGGCGAGGCCCGCGATGCTGTGGACGAGTAGTCGGGCGCCAATTTCTTTCATTCGGTCATGGAGTTCGCCGGCGGTTTCGTCGGGGCCGATTGATATGGTCTCCTGCTCCAGGATGTTGCCCGTGTCGATGTCGTGCTGCAGTTTGAATGTGGTGACGCCGGTCTCGGATTCGCCGTTGATGATGGCCCAGTTGATGGGGGCGGCGCCACGGTATTGGGGCAGGAGGGAGCCGTGGAGGTTGACGGTTCCCATCGGCGGCATGTTCCACACGATCTCCGGCAACATTCGGAAGGCGACGACAATCTGAAGGTCGGCGGCGAAGGACCCGAGTTGGTCGATGAAGGCCGGATTCTTTAACTTCTCCGGTTGAAGGATGGGAAGACCTTTTTCGCGGGCATATTTTTTAATGGCGCTTTCGGTTAGCTGCATGCCGCGGCCTGCGGGTTTGTCAGGGGCGGTGATGACGGATACGACGTTGAAGCCGGCATGGAGGATTTTGTCGAGCGATGCGACGGCGAATTCGGGTGTCCCCATGAAGATGATGCGGGGGTCAGTCGGCATACATCAAATATTTTTTGCGGATTCGTTTAAAATTGTTCAGTGCGGGCTCCCAGCTTTTTCGGATCTCCTCTTCCGTTAGTCCCTGCGTGATCTGTTCTTCGAGGATAGCGTTACCCGCGAGCCGGTCAAAGGCACTGCCGTTGCCGATGAAGAAATGGGCTTTATCCGGATAAAGGGCCCAGGCTTTTAGTATCCACTTGAGGCTCCAGCGGCTGCCGGTCTCTTTTGCGACATTGATCCCGCTGAGGTCAAATCCATTGCAGCGTTGACCCAGTAGCGGGGGATTGCGGGCGCCGGATACACTCTCGGGGGTGAACGAATAAGATGACATGGGGAAGGAAGGATTGCCGAATTGCTGGAATGGTTTGTCGGTCCCGCGGCCGAGGCTGACCGCAGTGCCTTCAAAGAGGCAGAGGGATGGGTAGAGGTACACGGATTGCATGTTGGGGAGGTTCGGGGAAGGTCGTATCGGCAAGGCGTACCTGCTCTTGTGGGTGTAATTCTTGCAGGGGATAACGATCAGCCGGAAATCGTTCAGCCGGATATTGACCGGGCGTCCCCGAATGGCGCGCATCAGCGAGTCGATGCGGTCGGCAGATTGATTGATGGCATGGATTGTGTTGAGTTGACTGGTCACGGCGGGGTCGAGCCATTGTTCACCGATGAGCATGCGGGCATATTCGCCAATGGTCATCCCATAGACGACGGGTATGGGCTGCATTCCGACAAAGGAACGGAATTTCGTGTCCAGTACCGGCCCGTCGACATAGAAGCCATTGGGATCGGGGCGGTCCAGAATGATCAGCGGGCGATTGTTCGCGATGGCTGCTTCGAGGAATCGTTGCATGGACGCGATATAGGTGTAAAAGCGGACGCCGACGTCCTGGATGTCGTACAGCAAAACGTCCACACCGGCGAGGTCGTCCGTCGTTGGTTTGGTCTTACTGCCGTAAAGGGAGACGACGGGAATTCCGGTGGCGGGATCGGTCCCGTTGCCGACTTTGGCGCCGGCGTCGGCGTCGCCGCGAAAGCCATGTTCGGGTGAAAATATTTTTTGGATATGGATGCCTAGTTTGAGCAGCGTGTCGACAAGGTGCGTATGTCCGATGACGGAGGTTGCGTTGGCGAATACAGCAACGGATTGGCCTTGCAGCAGCGGCAGATATTGGTCGAGCTGATCAGCGCCGGTGAGGATGCGGGTAACCGCTGCGGGTGGTTGTACGGGTTGTGCAGACGGTCCGGAATGAGCCCGGGGCATGCCGGACAGGAGGAGGAAGATCAGAAAAAGATTAGCAGCTCGCATGGTTTATGTTTTGCGTCAGATCGTTGGAAACCGACACAATTTAATTATTTAATCCTGACTGGGCGAAGCCCGCATAAAAGGTATTGAGGCGAAAAATTATTTTGCGAGGCATTTTTTGCCGAAATTCATACCTTGCAGCGCACCCCGCTATTGGGAGCAACTATAAATATAAGTAGACATGGCACAGGAAGTCAAAGCAGGCGATACCATCAAAATCCATTATCGGGGCAGGCTGACTGACGGCACCACATTCGACTCTTCCGAAGGAAGGCCACCGCTGGAGTTTGAAGTAGGCGGCGGAACGGTGATCAAGGGGTTCGACGACGGGGTTATGGGAATGGCAGTCGGGCAAAAGAAGACGATCGAGATCCCTGCGGAATTTGCGTATGGGCCGAGAGACCCCGAGGCGATCATCGAATTTCCCATCGACCAGTTCCCGCCGCAAATGAAACCTGAAGTCGGGATGCAACTCATGATGACAGATAATTCGGGGCATCAGATCCCCGTGGTGGTCGTGGATGTGAAACCGGAGGTCGTCACGCTGGATGCCAATCATCAGTTGGCCGGGCAGGATCTGATCTTCGATCTGGAATTGGTAGAGATCAAGGGTGCGTCGCGGATCATTATGCCGTAGTCGGGGCGTCGGGGTGGATTTAGGGCGTGAAGACCCCGCGGCGGATTCCTAGAGGATTGCTCCCGGTTCGGTCGTAATGGTGACGCGCTGGTATTTCCGTTCAAAGGCCCAGGCCAGGACAAGAATGGCGACCAGGAGGAACAGAGTCATCGGCATCGATCCCCCCAACCCATAGTCGCCGCCGGTAATAAAAAGGTCGCCGTTAGGTTCCGCCTGAAATAACGAAGGAAAGGTCGTTCCGCTGACCTTGAAGCCAAGTATCGGGCCTTCAAAAAAATTCCAGCCGAGGTGGAGGAAAAAGGAGAACCACAGATTCCGCGTGAAGATGTAATTCAGCCCGAGCAGCATCCCGGCGAGCAGCAGATTGACGAAGGCCAATGTATGGATCCCGGGCGTGATGGCATGATAGGCTGCGAAGAGAACGGATGAGATGCCGAGCGCGATCCATCTGTTCGGGACCCACTCCATGAGGTTCCCGAGAATATATCCCCGGAAGACCAGTTCTTCACCAAAGGCAATTAGTATCATCCACCCAAAGGAGATAAATAAGGTGGTCGGATCCCAGATGATGTCGGTCCATTGGACGTGACCGCTCAGCAAGATGGTGATGGCTGCGAGGCCAAGCAGGGCCGGTGCGAGGAAGAACCCTGTCAGCGCTTCACCGACAAAACCATCCAGCTCCCAGCCGAGGCCCTTGAAGTTACGACGTTCGATCAGCAGCCGGAAGATGCTCACACTGATCACGCAGGTGAAGAACTCCAGGAGTAGAATGAGCCACAGATAATCGCCGGCCATCAGTCCCGACAATAATCTGAGCAGTCTCCTTTCTTCAGCGCATCCAGATTCGTACCGGTGATGGCTATGATCGCTGGTATACCTAGTAGAAGGGCAATCGCGATAAACGTGATGCCGAACAACAGAAGGCGAAGCCAGGCCTGGCGGATTACCGGAGATTTTGAAGTCGGATCGGGCATAGTCGTTATATTCGCGCGGTAATTTACGAACTTACGAACATGTTTGAAAACTATGCTTTTACTGTGGCGGAAAGATTCCTCCGTTATGTTCAGATCGATACGCAAAGTGATCCCGCAGTCGGCGGCTCATCCTTCCACCGAAAAACAAAAGGATCTGGGCCGGCTGCTGGTCAAAGAATTACAGGCGATCGGGCTGCCAGATGCCGTACTGGATGAATATGGGTATGTATATGCCACATTGCCGGCCAATTCGGACAAAACCGTTCCGGTAATATGTTTCTGTGCCCATATGGACACGGCCCCCGATTGTACAGGTCAGGGGGTAAAGCCGATCGTTCATGCCCAATATGACGGCGGCGATCTGGTGCTGCCGGATGATCCGGCGCAGGTGATCAGTCCCCGCGAGCATCCGTATCTGGCTGTCCAGGAAAGGGGATGATATCATCACTGCCTCTGGAACTGACGTTACTCGGCGCGGATGACAAGGCCGGGGTGGCCGTGATTATGGACACGGTGAATTATCCTGAGCAGCATCCGGAGGTGCGGCGCGGCGACGTAAGGATTCTCTTTACCCCGGATGAGGAGATTGGCCGGGGAGTGAATAAGCTTGATATGGCCCGGCTGGGAGCCGATTTTGGCTATACGCTGGATGCCGGTGAAAGAGGAACACTGGAGGATGAGACGTTCTCCGCGGATGCGATGACGATCACCTTTCATGGGGTCAGCGCCCATCCCGGCTATGGAAAGGATAAGCTGGTGAATGCGCTGAAGGTGGCTTCGGCCTTTATCGAGTCGCTGCCGAAAGAGGAGTGGTCGCCGGAGACGACGGATGAGCGGTATGGTTTTGTGCATCCGGTCCGGGTGTCGGGGACAGTCGAAAAGACGGTGGTGGAGTTCATCATTCGCGATTTCTTTACCGCAAAACTGGCGGCGTATGAAGCGCATCTTCGCGACAAGGTGGATGATGCGGTGGCGGCGTGGCCCGGCGCTACGGCGGAGGTCGTGGTGACGGAACAGTACCGGAATATGAAGGAGATGCTGGATCAGTATCCGCAGGTATCGGAATTTGCCCGTGAAGCGATCCGGAGGGCGGGGTTGACGGTGCGGGAGAGCAGTGCGCGGGGTGGAACGGATGGGTCCCGGCTGTCGTTCATGGGGTTGCCTTGTCCAAATCTTTTTACCGGGGAGATGGCTTTTCATGGCAAGCATGAATATGTCAGCGTCCAGGATATGCAAAAGTCGGTGGAGACCTGCGTCCACCTGATCGGGGTGTGGGAAGAGCGGTCGTGAGGGAGGCTCAGTCCGCGGGCGAGAATTGTCTTCGTGAGCGAGGTTCAGTCACCGGGCGAGAAGGGACTTTTTGATGATGTTCCGAACGATCATTCCGGCATGGACCCGGGAATTTTCGATAAACCAGATATGGGTATTCATCCCACCGCAGACGACGCCTGCGAGGTACAGGCCGGGGATATTGGTCTCCATGGTCGCGGGGTCGTAAAAGGGTTGCAAGCGGTCGTCGTCCGACAGGGTGATGCCGACTTTGCGCAAGAAATCGAAATTCGGCTGGTAGCCGGTGAGGGCGATGACATAATCGTTGGGGATGGTCACTATTCCTTCCGGGGTGAGGATGTCAACTTCGCGATGCCGGATGGCGGCCAGCGTGGAGTGGGTATAGGCCTTGATACTTCCTTCCTTGATCCGGTTTTCGATATCGGGTTTCACCCAGTATTTGACCCGCGGACCGATGCCTTCGCCGCGGATGACCATGGTCACTTCGGCGCCTTTTCGCCAGGTCTCGAGGGCGGCGTCCACCGCGGAATTGCTGGCGCCGACGACAACCACTTTCTGCATGGCATAGAAATGCGGCTCCTTATAGTAGTGTGTGACTTTTGGCAGGTTTTCGCCCGGGGATATCCATCAGGACGGGGATATCATAAAAGCCGGTGGCGAGGATGACATTGGCGGCGTGATAGGTGCGGATGGCGCTGACGACCTCGAAACCGTGCGTGGCTGAGCGTGACGGATATCCACGACCGCTTCCTGGAGGTGGATGTTCAGCTGGTTGGAGACGGCTACGCGGCGGTAGTATTCCAGCGCTTCGCTGCGGTTGGGTTTGACATTATTGCTGACGAAGGGGACGCCGCCGATCTCGATCCTTTCCGAGGTGGAAAAAAAGGTCATGTTCGCGGGGTAGTTATAGAGGGAATTGACCAGACAGCCTTTCTCGAGGACCAGGTAGCTCAGGCCCGCTTTACGGGCTTCCAGGGCGCAGGCGATACCGATCGGGCCGCCGCCGATGATGATGATGTCGTAATTCGTGGTCATGCTTCGATTTTGCAGGCGCAAAGTTACGTACATTCACGGCGCAAAATCATTATATGGAAACGATCAATGTCTTTTATATCGTTGTGATCTGTTTTTCTTCTTGCGGTCATATTAAGTTGTTGGGTTAGCGTCAATCAGGGCTATATCTATGTGGTGACGCATGTTTGGCAAATACCGGCGTATCCTTCGGCCGGGGCTTGAATTTCAAGGTGCCTTTCCTGGAGCAGGTGTATAAGAAGATCTCGATCCAGAACCGGTCGGTGGAACTGGAATTCCAGGCGGTCACTGCCGATCAGGCCAATGTGTATTTCAAGAGCATGTTGCTGTATGCGGTGCAGAATGCGGAAGAGGAAACGATCAAGCGGGTGGCCTTCAAGTTTATCAGTGACCGGGATCTGATGCAGGCGCTGACGCGGACGATCGAGGGCAGTATCCGGTCGTTCGTTGCGACGAAGAAGCAGGCGGAGATCCTGGGTTTGCGGAAAGATATCGTCGAATTCGTGAAAGACCAGATCGATCAATCGCTGGAAGAATGGGGTTATCACCTGATGGATCTCCAGATCAACGATATTACGTTTGACAAGGCCATCCTCGAATCGATGAGCAAGGTAGTGGCGAGCAATAACCTGAAGGCTGCGGCGGAGAATGAAGGGCAGGCGCTGCTGATCACCAAGACCAAGGCGGCGGAGGCGGAAGGCAATGCGATCAAGATCTCTGCCGGGGCCGAAAGGGAGGCCGCGCGGCTCCGGGGTCAGGGGGTAGCGCTTTTCCGTCAGGAAGTGGCCCATGGGATGAGCGAAGCCGCCGAGGAAATGAAGAAGGCCAACCTGGATACCAATGTGATCCTGTTCAGCATGTGGACGGAAGCGATCAAGAATTTTGCGGAAGTTGGGAAGGGGAATATCATTTTCCTGGATGGCAGCAGCCAGGGGATGGAGAATACGATGCGGCAGATCCAGTCGCTGATGGTGAAGCCGTCGGGCACGAGTTAGAGATTGGGTTGGATGCGGAGTGGGCGTGATGCGGGAACGGTGTTGATGCGAGTGGGCGTGAGGTGGCGTGGACTGTGGAGGCGATTTTGTGCTGCATGGCAAACTTTAGCATTTTGTTAAAAAATAGAATGGGCGGGAACCGTTATAGCTCGTAAATCTTTATTTTACTCATGAATCTATTTCTCCTGCAGGTCATTATCAGACTCCGCACAGATCAAAGACAGCCTGGCAAGGGCTGCACAGTTGGCGGCTCAGCAAAAAGAAACTCTTTTCGATATTCTCATGAAGGGCGGGCCGTTGATGATCCCGCTGGCGATCCTGCTGGTGATCGCCATCTTTGTATTTTTCGAGCGATATCTGGCCATCAGAAAGGCGGCGAAGATGGAAGACAATTTCATGAACATCATCCGGGACAATATTATCAGCGGGAATGTCTCTGTCGCCCGCAACCTGGCCAAGAACACCCCGACGGCGGTCGCGCGGATCATCGACAAGGGTATCCAGCGGGTGGGCAAAGAGATTGCCGCGATCGAACGCAGCATGGAAAATGTCGGAAAGCTGGAGTTGTATAAGATGGAGAAGAACCTGGCTATTCTTTCGGCGATCGCGTATCTGGGGCCGTTGTTCGGGTTCCTGGGTACGATCTTCGGGATGTTCCAGCTGTTCTACAGCTTGCCACCACGGGCGAATACAGTATTTCCAATATTGCCGGGGGGATATATGTGAAGATGATCTCTTCGGCGAGCGGGCTGATCATCGGGATCATCGCCTATATCGGCTATCGCTATTCTGAATTCGCAGATCGACAAAGCGACACATAAGATGGAGGCGGCCAGCGCGGATTTCATCGATATCCTGCAGGAGGAGGCCGAGATAATATGAATCTAAGAAGCCGACATAGGGATGAGACGGAGGTCCACACGGGCCCGTTGAACGATATCCTGTTCATTCTGCTGCTGTTCTTCCTGATCGTGAGTACGCTGGCCAATCCCAATGTGGTGAAGCTGACCCAGCCGAAATCCAAGAGCGATACCAAGTCCAAGCAGACGGTCGTGGTATCGATCGATGCCAACAGGCAGTTCTATGTGGGAACGACCAAAGTCACGATCGATCAGCTAAAGGCGCAGCTGCAGCCCTTCCTGGCGAAGGAGACGGATCAGCCTTCGATCGTGATCAATGCGGACAAAGTCGGTGCCGGTCGATGACGTCGTGGCGGTGATGCGGGTGGCGCGGGATCTGGGCGCGCGGACGGTGTTAGCGGTTGATAAGAATGGGGTGAAATAAGGGCGCGCGGGTGGCCGGCCGATGGCATGGTTTCACCATGTTGCTTTTATCATACGGTCTTTCCCGGAAAGTCTTTCCGGATACTTACGTCAGCTGCGCCGTGCGTGCGGAACAGTTCGGCGACTGGACCAGCCATTCCTTCGTGGATTTCGACGAATACGGCGCCTCCCGGTTCAAGGTGGCGCTTGGCAAATTCGGCGATGGCCTGATAGAAGATCAGGGGGTCGGTGTCGGGTACGAAAAGGGCCAGGGCGGGTTCGGCGCCCGTCACATGGGGGGCCATGGTCGGAGCGTTCGCCCAGCGGAATATAGGGTGGATTGCTGATGAGCCATCGAATCCCCGGCAGGCTGACCCAGGTCTGGCGGTCGAGGAAATCGAGCTGATGGAAGGTGATATGGGCGCCGAGATGGTCGGCGTTCCGGCTGGCGATGTGAAGGGCGCCGGTGCTGATGTCGCAGGCATGGATAGAGAGGGTTGGGAATTGGCGGGCTATGGCAATGGGGATACAGCCGCTTCCGGTGCCGACGTCGAGGAGGGCGCCGGTGGGCGCCGATGGTTTCGACGGCCCATTGGACGAGTTCTTCGGTCTCGGGCCGGGGGATGAGGACGTTCTCGTCGACATAGAACCGCAGCCCGGCGAACCAGCTTTCGTGTAGAACGTATTGTACCGGGCGGTGCGCGAGCAACTCGCTGCGGTAGATGTCGTATTTCCGGAGAATGGGATCGCGGAGCGGCTCCGCCAATTTGGTCAGCCGGTCTATCTTCCGGTGACCCGTGAGGTGCTCCATTACCCAATCGGCAATCAGCGCCGCTTCACGGCTGCCGTATTGGGGTGTCAGGTCGGTTGTCAATTGTCGTTGTGCCTGGCGGAGGTCCATCTGTAAAAGTAAATCAGTTTGATTAATTTTACGCCTTGCGTTCTCCTGAATCATACATGCGTCGGTGTCTCGAGCTGGCCCTGCTTGGGTCGGGTCATGTCGCGCCTAACCCCATGGTGGGGTCGGTACTGGTGTATTTGGACCCGGATACCGGCGAAGAGCGGATAATCGGAGAGGGGTACCACGAGCGATATGGTGAGAGGCACGCAGAGGCCAATTGTATTTCATCAGTGAAAGAAGGGGACCGGGCACTGATCTCCCGATCGACGATCTATGTTTCGCTGGAGCCTTGTGCGCATTACGGAAAGCAGCCGCCGTGTGCGGATCTTATCATCGATTGGCAAATTCCCCGGGTGGTGGCGGGCTGCAGGGACCCCTTCCCGGAAGTAGACGGGAAGGGAATCGGGAAACTGCGGGCTGCGGGTGCGGAGGTCCTTGTAGGCGTACTGGAGGCGCAGTGCGTCGAGTTGAACCGGAGATTCTTTACTTTCCATCAGCTGCATCGGCCCTATATTGTGTTGAAATGGGCGCAAAGTGCGGATGGAAAGATTGCGGGGGCTGGGGTCGGCGGTGGCGGTCGGACATTGATCTCCAATGAATATAGTAACCGGCTGGTGCATAAGTGGCGGGCGGGAGAGCCGGCGATCCTGGTGGGAACGAGGACGGCGCTGCTGGATGACCCGGCGCTGACGGTCAGGTTGTGGAATGGGCCAGATCCGATCCGGCTTGTGGTCGATAAGGAGTTGCGGCTGCCTTCGTCATTGCAATTGTTTGACGGGGCGGTAAGAACGGTCGTGTTCAATTTGTTCAGACACGAGGAAGGGGGCGTCATTGAATATTATCAGCTCTCGCCGGACAGCAGCCTCGTTCATCAATTGAGCGTGGCGTTGACGCAGTTGAGGATACAAAGCGTGTTGGTGGAAGGCGGGGCGAAGCTGCTGCAGTCATTTATTGATGCCGGTTATTGGGATGAGGCGCGGGTGATCACGAACAATGAGCTGATAATACCGGGGGGATTGCCGGCCCCCGAATTGAAGGATGGGCGGCTCACGGGGGAGGAGAATTTGCTGAATGATACGATCCGGTATTATAGGAATTCCGAATGAGGGGTGAAAATTGTTTTGATGACGAATGAAGTTTATTATACGGTCGAGCGGATGGCGACTGCGGAGTTTAAGGACAGGGGAAGTCGTTTCATCGCCTATGCGTGCCCGGTGAAAACGTCGGATGACTTCAAGGCGACGTTGAACGAGATAAAAAAAGACCACCCGAAGGCGACCCATTATTGCTTTGCGTACCGCATCGGTTTGGATGGGAATCAGTTTCGGGTCGGTGACGACGGGGAGCCGTCGGGGTCGGCAGGCCGCCCGATCCTGGGGCAGATCGACAGCAAGGCGCTGGTGAACGTGCTGGTAGTTGTGGTACGATATTTCGGCGGCACGTTGCTGGGGGTGCCCGGGTTGATCCACGCGTACCGGTCGGCGGCGGCGCTGGCGCTGCAACTGACGCCGCGGATGGAGAAACAGGTCGAGCAGGAATTCAGGATCCATTTCGACTATACGCAAATGAATGAGGTGATGATGGTGGTCCGGCAGTACAATTGCAGGATTATAACGCAGGATATTCAATTATTTTGTGATATGGTGCTCGCGATACCCAGGAACCGGGTAGCGGAAGTACAGTATAAGTTGCAGGAAATGAGGAATATAGAGATTTTGTCCGTGCAGGGATAAATTCCTAAGTGGAGGGCGGCGGTTATCGGGAACTGAACCGGCTACTCACGACAAGGTCTTTACTGCCGGGAGTATAGCGATAAAAGCCTTCGCCGCTCTTGACGCCGAAGTATCCGGCGGTCACCATGTTGGTCAACAGAGGGCAGGGTGCGTATTTGGGGTTGCCAAATCCTGTATGCAGCACACCCAGGATCGAGTGGCAGACATCCAATCCAATAAAATCAGCCAGTTGTAGGGGTCCCATGGGATGGGCCATACCGAGCTTCATGACCGTGTCTATTTCGCGGACGCCTGCTACGCCTTCATACAGGCTGTAGATGGCTTCGTTGATCATAGGCATCAGGATGCGGTTGGCAATGAATCCCGGATAATCGTTAACAACGCAGGGTATTTTGTCCAGTTGGCCCGCGATGGCGATCATTTTCTCCGTGGTGTCGGTCGTAGTCGCATATCCGTTGATGATCTCGATCAGCTTCATGACCGGAACGGGGTTCATAAAGTGGAGACCGATGACCGATCCCGGCCGTCTCGTGACGGAGGCGATTTTTGTAATCGAAATAGAAGAGGTATTAGAGGCCAGGATGCAGGCCGTGGGTGCATGCTCGTCGAGCTGGCGGAAGATGTCGAGCTTGATTGCGCTATTCTCGGTGGCTGCTTCGACGACGAGGTCGGCCTGGGCTATTCCTTCGGGGATGAAGAGGAAGGTTCGGATCGCGGCGAGCGTTTCGTGCTTGCCGGATTCGGCCAAAGCGCCTTTGGCGATCTGGCGGTCCAGGTTGGCGGCAATGGTATTCAGGGCCTTCTCCAGTTGTTGTGGCTGGCTGTCGACGAGACTGACGCGGAATCCCTTGTGCGCAAAAACATGGGCAATGCCATTGCCCATCGTACCGGCGCCAATGACGGAGATATTCTGCATGGTTACTGGGAGGTGGAAGTATTATCGTTTCGGAAGTCACCGCGCTTCCAGGCCTGGATAAATTCGGCCCAGGCGAGCGGGTTCAGGATGTTCTGTGGTGGCGTTTGTCCTTGATAATAGTATTTCTGAGCGCCTTGTCTTAAATAGGTGCTTGCTGCTTCAGCGGCGTTTGCCGGGAGACCTCTGGCGAGGACGGCCCGCTTAGCGGCGCTGTTATTCTCCCGCGCTACTTCGATCTGATCGTTTGGCACGTTCGTATTGACAAAATCGCGCTCAAACTGTTCGCGGGTAGGGCGGGACTTGATGATGGTCGCCGGGAGGTATTGGGCATCGATGACCATCAATTGGATCATACTTATTTGATTGCCGCTATCCATTGGGATCTTGTAATCGATGGTCCGATAGCCGACGCTGGAAAATTCGACCACATCACCTTTGAGAACAACGAGGGAAAAGACACCCTGATCGGTCGTATAGGTGCCCTGATTGCGCCCCTTGACGACCACGCTGACGGCGGGGATGGCCTTGAGGCTATCGGCTGTCATAACGACACCATAAATCTCTACAACAGAATCTTTTAGTTTATCGAACTGAGCATGAACGGCATAGGGACCAGCGAGAAGCAGTAAGTATAGTATAAGTCTTTTCATTCCGCTCAAAATTAAACTTTTAACTCTATATGATTAACAAAGTAAGGGGGCGAATGGTTAATTTTGCCTCAAATTAAAGTTTTTAACAAAATCTTGGAAATGACCCGCGAAAAAGTGTTGGAGGCCCTTGGAAATGTTCAGGAACCCGATCTGGGGAAGGATATCGTGACCTTAAATATGGTGAAGGATATCGAGATCGATGGCAACTTTGTTGCGTTCACGGTCGTGTTGACGACGCCTGCCTGTCCGATGAAGGATCATATAAAAAACGCCTGTATCAATGCGATCCGGTTACTGGTGAATAAGGATGCGACAGTGAATGTCCGCTTCACTGCCAATACGACGACGCATCGGAAGGACACGAGGGATGTGTTGCCGAAGGTGAAGAATATTATTGCGGTTATGAGTGGCAAGGGCGGAGTTGGGAAGAGCACGGTTGCGGCGAATTTCGCGCTGGCGCTGGCGCGGGGTGGGGCGAGTGTGGGGCTGATGGACGCGGATATTTATGGGCCGAGTGTGCCGATTATGTTTGGGGTCCGCGGGGAGCGACCGCTGATGAAGACGGGTCCCGATGGGAAAGGGATGATTGTACCTCTTGAGAAGTTTGGGATAAAATTGATGAGTATCGGGTTGCTGGTGGATGAGAAGAATGCGGTTGTCTGGCGGGGACCGATGGCGAGCAGCGCGATCCGGCAGTTTGTTACGGATGTATTGTGGGATGAGCTGGATTATCTGGTGATCGACATGCCGCCGGGCACGGGTGACATTCATTTGACGCTTTTGCAGACGGTCCCGGTGACGGGTGTTATCGTGGTGACGACGCCGCAGGATGTGGCGCTGGCGGATGCGAAGAAGGGGATTGCGATGTTCGGTCAGGCGCAGTTGAAGGTGCCGGTGATCGGATTGGTGGAAAACATGAGTTATTTCACGCCGGCGGAGATGCCGGAGCGACGATATTATATTTTTGGGAAGGAGGGCGGGAAGCGGTTGGCGGAGGAATATGAGATCCCGTTCCTCGGGCAGATCCCGCTTGTCCAGAGTATCCGGGAGGGCGGCGATTCGGGTGTGCCGATCATGGTAAGTGATGATGCGGTGACGAAGAAGGCGTTTAGCGATTTCGCGGGGAATGCGGCCCGGAGCATTGCGATGGTCAATGCGAATATGAAGGCGGAGCGGGTGGTTGAGGTCGTGGGGTGACGGCTTCACCAACGGCGATGGCGGAAGGTTGATGTATATTCCAAAACGATATGAAGAAAAGGACAGAGAGAAGGTCCATGCCTTTATCCGGGAGAATTCGTTTGCGATCCTGGTGAGTGTGCTGGATGGGGTGCCGGTGGGGACGCATATCCCACTCCTGCTGGAAAAAGATGAGCAGGGCCGGGATGTGCTGGTTGGGCATATTGCGCGGGGGAATGCGCAGAAGCGGACGTTCTCGGCGAGGGACGGCGCTGGGGCGATGGAGGCAGGTGATGCAACGAACGCGGGTGGTGCGATGGCGTCGGGGGCGAAAGTCCTGGCGATCTTCCCCGGGCCGCATGCCTATGTCTCTCCGCGGTGGTATACGCAAATGAATGTTCCTACCTGGAATTATATGGCGGTACATGTATACGGGACGCTTACGGTGATCGATGGGGAAGAGTTGCGGGCGGCCTTATCGCGGCTGGTCCATAATTATGAGCAGCATTTACCACAACCGGTGGAGATAGAAGAGATCGGAGAGAAGCAGGTGACGGCGGAAATGCGGGGGATTGTGGGGTTCCGGATTTTGGTCGAGGAGATTCAGGCGGCGTATAAGCTTTCGCAGAACCGGGATGAGCGGAGTTATCAGGAGGTGGTCCGGCAACTGGGGGCGGGAGATGAGGTAGCGAGGGGGGTGGCGGAAGAGATGGAGAGGAGGAAGGACGGGCTTTTTGGTCGGGAGGGAGCGAGGGGGGTGTAAGGGAAATAGGGGTGTGAAAGGTGGGGGGATGGGGCTGAGCAGGAAATCGGAGGGCGTCGGCCGGAAAAATGAGATATTTGTGCGGGAAAAACCGGCGGGGGTTATGATGATCGAGGTGTATGATACTGAAATTAACGTGCTTGAGAGGGCTGCGGGAGATTATTTCTCTTTAACGGATATGATAAAGGCCAGACTGGGTAAACTTCGGGTGGCGGACTGGCTTCGGACGAAGCAGACGCTTCGGACGCTGTTCGCGTGGGAGTGTAGGAACAACGAAAATTTTAATTATGGCGAATTCGCCGCAATTATGGAAAGGGTTAAAAAACCAGGATCGAAGTACTTCAAGCTTGGGGTGAAAGAATGGATAGAAAGAACCGATGCGAAGGGCTTAATTGCCTCTCGGGGGCGGCATGGCGGCACTTACGGGCATCGCGACATCGCACTCGGGTTTGCGGGTTGGGTTGATCCGTTCCTTAGGCAAGGGCTTACCAATATGATCCGGGATGGCAGTATTGATAGGATCAAATCTTATAAGTATACAAACATATAGATGACACGTCAGCAACTCATTTCCGCCATTCGTTCGATGGGTTCCTACCTGTGTGTCGGGCTGGATCCCGATCCGGAGAAGATTCCGCGGCATCTTCGGGAAAAATTTAGCCGGGGGCGCGACGATCGGGGGAGCGGGGACCGGGGGGTCGCTGACGCGATCTTTGAATTCAACCGGGAGATCGTCGATGCAACGAAGGAGCATTGTGTGGCCTATAAGATCAACACCGCTTTTTATGAGGCGTTCGGGGTGAAGGGTTGGGAAGCGATGGAGCGGACGGTCAACTATATCCCGGCTTCTCATTTCAAAATTGCGGATGCGAAAAGGGGGGATATCGGGAACACTTCTTCGCGGTATGCGCGGGCGTTTTTCGAGGCGCTGAATTTCGATGCGGTGACGGTGGCGCCGTATATGGGTTGGGACAGCGTTCGACCCTTTCTGGAATACAAAGATAAGTGGACGATCGTGCTGGGGCTGACTTCGAATCCCGGGGCGGAAGACTTCGAACTGCGGCGCGTCGAGGCCGGAGAGGGGGTGGCGATGACCGGAAACGCATTTGCTTCGGCGGTGACGATGTGGTCGAGGGAGGAATATCTGTATGAGCGGGTACTGACGACGGCGATGAAGTGGGGTACGCCGGATAATTTAATGTTTGTGATCGGGGCGACGCAGGTGGAGGCTTTTGAGCGGGTGCGGCTGCTGGCGCCGGATCATTTCTACCTGGTCCCGGGTGTTGGAGCGCAGGGGGGAAGTCTGGAGGAAATCTCTAAGAGAGCGATGAACAGGGATGTGGGGCTGTTGGTCAACGTTAGCCGGGGTGTGATCTACGCGTCGGACGGCGAAGATTTCGCGGTGGCGGCAGGGCTTGCGGCGGCGGGATATCATCGGGACATGCAGCAATTTCTTCAGTAAATTCCCCGGGCGGGTTAAATTCATTTTCACTTTTGGCGATTACGAGGGTGGCTACGCCGTTCCCGATGATATTGGTAATGGCGCGGGCTTCGCTCATGAATTTATCGACGGCCAGCAGGAATGCGAGGCCTTCGACGGGTATCTTCTGCAGTGCGGTGAGGGTGGAGGCGAGGACGGTGAATCCGCTGCCGGTAACGCCGGCGGCCCCTTTGGACGTGATCATCAGGATGCCGATGATGCTGAGAAGTTCGCCGGGGCTGAGGTGTACGTTGTAGAGTTGGGCGAGGAAGATAACGGACATGGACAAATAGATGGAGGTGCCGTCGAGGTTGAAGGAATAGCCGGTCGGGACGACGAGGCCGACGACGGGCTGGCTGCAGCCCATGCGTTCGAGTTTTAGCATGAGGGAAGGCTGGGCCGCTTCGGAGGAGGAGGTGCCGAGGACAATGAGGATCTCTTCGCGTATGTCTTTGAGATATTTCCAGATGCTGAATTTGAAATAGCGCATGATCGCGCCCAGCACCACAAAAATGAAGATGATCATGGTGCCGTAGACGGTGCCCATCAGCATGGCCAGCGGTTTGAGGGAGTGGATGCCGTATTTGCCGATCGTGAAGGCCATCCCGCCGAAGGCGCCGACGGGCGCGAGGAACATGAAGTATTTGAGCGCCGTAAAGACCCAGCCCGTGGCGAGATGGATATAGGGAAGAACTTTAAGACGTCTGGGGTGGAGGCTCAGGATGATGCCGACTACGATGGCAAGAAGGAGTACCTGAAGGGTAAGGTTATGTATAAAGAAGTCACCCCAGCTGAATTTGGCGACCGGAGGCGCTTTACCGGCCGGCAGGGAATTCTTGTCGACCCGGCCGGGCTGAACGAGGTAAGCGAGGAGGATGCCGATCGCCAGGGAGACGGTAGTGACCACTTCAAAATAAACCAGCGCCTTGACGCCGATACGGCCGACTTTTCGGAGGTCGCTCATTCCACTGATCCCGGAGACGATCGTCAGGAAGATGATAAACGGGATGAAGATCTTGATGGCGTCAACGAATCGGTCGCCGAGGAATTTCATCCGGACAGCGGTGGCGGGAGCAAATTGCCCCAGCAGCACGGCGGCTACCAGGGCAATAAATACGAGCAGGGTCAGATGGCGGGAAAGCCAGTTTCGGTCCATTTAGCTAAGATACCGAAACGTCCGAATCTTTGTCTTTGTCCTTATCCTTGTTCTTATCCTTGTCTTTTTCCTTGTGCTTGTTCTTCCGATCCTGTTCGTCATCGCCGTTGTCGTCGCCGACGGTCGATAACCGCAGGCTGCCGAATTCGCTCTTCACCTTTATCTGGGCCTTACCGTCGCCAAACGTACCGCTGTAGTCCCGATCGAAGTGGGGACCGTCATCGTCCCCTTCGTGTCTCTCCTTGATGGTGAATTCGCTTTCATTGTGGAATTCCCCGAAGTTGGTGTGGATCGTGATCTGCGCAGAAAGGTTCTTATCGACGACCATCCGGATGCCCGAATAGGATTCTGATACGGAGAGATCGGTGACGCAATTGCCGACGTTGATCTGGATGCGGTTGGAGAATTCGCTAACGATCTTGACGTTGCCGCAGAGGGTGCCGATCCGGGTATTGTTGTCGTATTGAAGGACGATTTTGCCGTTTGTGATGTCGCCGAGGGTAGCCTTGCCGAATTCGACGTCGATGTTGCCGACGTTGGCAAGGTTGCCGGCGGTCAGGCTGCCGTATTTGCTCGTCAGGTTGACGGGTCCCTTGAAATCGGGGACCACTGTCCGGCCGAAATCGTTATGAATATCCATGGGATTCGCTGCGGGCATGTGAACGACGTAGTCGATATAAAATGTCCGGTTGTCGCCGCCGTCATCATGTCTGGAGTTGCCGTGGGTATGGATCTCGCCGACATGCGTACGGAAAGAGATCACGTGGTCCGATTTGTCTTCTTTTACTTCGATCTCGTCGAAAATGTTCTGGACCTTCTCGTCGCTGGAGGCGCGGGCGCCGATCTCGATATCGACGGTGATCTGCGGCTTATCCCAGGTATTGACGGTGACGTCCCCAAATGAGTTATCGATCTGTAACTTATCTTCTGCTGTAACGGTATAGGAGCGGTTGATGACCTTTGTCTTTCGGACAGGCTGGGCCTGGCTCAATAACGGAGCAGATAAGACAAGCGATAAGAGGAGCACACTAAGTAGTCTTATATGCTTTTTCATATGCTGATTGTTTAGAATGATTGATTTGTTTGATAATGTCGAGCTGATGATTCAGTAATCCCATCTGCAGCTGTAGATTCTGTAGCATGGCTTCGAGTATTTGTTCCCGGTTGGGGTTCTTTGTCAACTGTTGTTGCAAACCGTGGTAAACGCTGTCGAGCTTGTTCACATCCATCGAGAACTGCTTATAGAGCAGGGGTTCGTCCTTTTCGATGGTCTTTAACTCTTTCTGCTTGATTTCCACCAGTTTAGCATAGTGATACATTTCTTCGTTCTGCGCGGCGTCGAGGTCGGCGTTGTCGCCGGGGGTCGTTCCTTTGACGTCCGGGGTGGATTTGGCCATTGATTGGCTGGAATCAGGCGTGAGGACGGGCGCCTGTACTGCCGGTCTGGCGGCCTGGGTTTTTTGCTCGATCGTCTTCTTACTACCTGAGGCTAAGGTGGGGTTGACCGTAGACTGGCTCTGCCGGGTGCTAAAGAACCAGACCGTTCCAGCGATCAGGAGGACGACGGCGGCGGCCACGGCCCAGGCGGCCCGGAAAAGCCGTACCACCGGGGCCGGTTTTTTTTTGTTGGGATCTTCTCCAAGCCCCATATCCTTGCGGATTGCGTCCCATATTTTGTTATCCGGTTCGTCACCGTCGAAGGCTTCGCGGTGATCGCGGACGAAATTTTCTAATCTGTTCGTCATACTATGCTGCTTGTTTGATCAATTGCAATAATTTTTGTTTTGCCCGCATATATTGCGTTCGGACCGTCGCATGCGAGACCTGCAGGATCTCGGCTATTTCCTCCTGATCGTAACCTTCAAACAGGTAGAGGGTCAGCACGGTGCGGTAGCCGTTTGGCAGGAGGGCCACGGCCTTTTTGATCTCCTCTACTTTCAATGCCCGTTCTTCTTCGTCCGGCTCTTCCTCGTCGGGCAGGTGGCCGATATTCGTCTTTTCGATGTCGATCAGGTCCATCCGGCGTTTGCGGAGCAGGTTGATCGACTTATTGATGACGATCCGTTTCAGCCACGCACCGAAGGTCGACTTGTAGTGAAAGTCTTCCAGCGATCGGAATGCATCGGTGAAGGCTTCCTGCAGGACGTCTTCGGCGTCACCGGTATGGTTCACGATCCGGAGGCTGGTGTTGTACATGGCCTTCGCGTACTTGCTGTACAGCTCTGCGAAACTTCGGTTGTCCCCCTGTTTGCAGCGTTCCACCAATTCGTCGAGCAGTATTGGTTCCGTTAATTCCAATTCAACTGTTTTTGCGTTCATTTTTACCAGCGCCACCGGAAGCGGCATCTATTAATAAAGTACACTTCTTTTGCCTGCATGTTGCATGAACCGTGAAAAAAGGTGGCTTTTTCTTACTTTAGCGGTATGACCGATCTATTCCAAAGTCCGGACTATTTCCAACTTGATGAGTTATTGACAGATGAGCACAAGCTGGTGCGCGATTCGGTACGAAACTATGTAAAAAAGCAGATTTCTCCCATCATCGAAGATTTCGCACAAAAAGCCGAGTTTCCGCAACAGATTGTGGGTCAACTGGGGGGGTTGGGATGTTTTGGGCCCACCATTCCGGAGGAGTATGGCGGAGGTGGCCTGGATTATATCAGTTATGGCCTGATGATGCAGGAATTGGAGCGTGGTGACAGCGGCGTAAGGTCCACGGCGTCGGTCCAGGGGTCGCTGGTGATGTTCCCGATTTATCAATATGGCAGTGAGGAGCAGCGACGGAAATACTTGCCGAAGCTGGCGAGCGGGGAGTGGTTGGGATGTTTTGGGCTGACGGAGCCGGACCATGGAAGCGATCCATCGGGAATGTTGAGCAATATCAAAGATGCGGGGGATCATGTGATCCTGAATGGCAGTAAGATGTGGATCAGTAATGCTCCCTTCTCGCAGGTGGCGGTCGTCTGGGCCAAAGATGAGGAAGGGGTCGTGCGGGGCTTGATCCTGGAGCGGGGGATGGAGGGGTTTTCGACGCCGACGACACATGGGAAATGGAGCCTGCGGGCCTCCGCAACCGGAGAGCTCGTCTTCGATCACGTCAAGGTGCCCAAGGCGAATATCCTGCCCAATGTAAGCGGGTTGAAGGGTCCGCTGGGTTGTCTGACCAAGGCGCGGTACGGGATTGCATGGGGAGTCGTTGGGGCGGCGATGGATTGTTATGATACGGCGCTGCGGTATAGTAAAGAAAGGATCCAGTTTGGCCGGCCGATCGGGGGTTTCCAGCTGCAGCAAAAAAAACTGGCGGAGATGCTCACGGAAATCACGAAGGCGCAGCTGCTGAACTGGCGGCTGGGGGTGTTGATGACCGAAGGGCGGGCGACACCGGCGCAGGTGTCGATGGCGAAGCGGAACGGCTGCGAGATTGCGGCGCAGATCGCGCGGGATGCCCGGCAGGTATTGGGTGGGATGGGGATCACGGGGGAGTATCCGATCATGCGGCATATGATGAATATCGAGAGTGTGTTGACGTATGAAGGGACGCACGATATCCATTTGCTGATCACGGGGATGGATATTACGGGGTATAATGCATTCAAATGAAAATATTTCTGATCGGTTTTATGGGTTCCGGGAAGACGCATTGGGGCCGGCTGCTGTCGAAGAAGCTGGGGCTGGCCTTCTATGACCTGGATACGGTGATCGTGGATCAGGAGAAGAAGTCGGTGTCGGATATCTTCGCTGAGAAAGGGGAGGAATATTTTCGATATAAGGAGACGGAGGCGCTGGATCGGATTGCGGGGGAGGAGAATGGGTTTATCCTTTCATGCGGGGGCGGGACGCCGTGTTTTTTTAACAATATCGAATTCATGAAGAAGAGCGGGAAGGTGATCTGGCTGAATACGTCGATCGATGTCCTGACACAGCGGTTGTTGCGGGAGCGAAAGAGCCGACCGCTCATCCGGGAGGTAGATGAAAGCGACCTCGGGCGGTATATCGTGCGCAAGCTGAGTGAGCGGCGGATGTATTATCAGCAGGCCGATGTGACGGTGAACGAGGAAAGTATCACGCTGGATGAACTGATCCGGTTATTGTTTCAGAATGAGAAACCGGACCGGATGAAAGAGGAATTGTGAAGGGTTGAGGGCGCGGGCGGAGATTTTAAAGAGTTCCAATATGCATAAGAGCTTTCTTTCGATCGCGGCCGTGTTGGGGGCGTTGTCGGTTGCGCTTGGGGCGTTTGCAGCGCATGGCCTTCGGGACCGGGTCCCGGCGGATGCGGTGGCGATTTTTGAAACCGGGGTGAGGTATCAATTTTATCATGTTTTCGCGCTGCTGTTTGTGGGGCTGGTGTCTGATCGGGTGTCAAACCGATGGGTGATCTGGGCGGGGAATTGTTTTATTGTGGGAATTATTTTTTTCTGCGGTTCGCTCTATACGCTGACGGCGCTCCGGGCGGCAGACATTTCGCCGATGAAGATCGTCGGGATTGCTACGCCGGTAGGCGGGGTATTTTTTATTGCGGGTTGGCTGTTCCTTTGGTTGGGCGTAAGGAGGAAATGAGTGAGCTCGAATTTATTTTCCATGGAGATCAATAATTTTAATGAAGAGCAAAAGTTTACTCAGAAATGGATATTATTTCCTGTATTTTCCTTATGGGTATTGTCCTTGCTGATCTCTCCGTTCATACTCCTGGAAAAAAAGGCCGGTTTGTTTACGGCCATTCTACCTTTCGTGATCATGTCTTTAATCATGCTATTATTCAAGAGTTCAAACTTCAAACGAGAATTACTGCTGAAGGCGTTTATTACCGATTCTTCCCGCTCGAACGTAGGTTCAGGGAGATCAAAAAATCGGACATCGAAAAATTGGAAGTCAAATCCTATGACCCTTTGAGGGATTATGGAGGCTGGGGAATAAAGTATGGAATAAACGGATGGGCTGATTCTGTCAAGGGGGATAAGGGTATATATATAAGCTTGACTTCACGTAAACATATTTTGATCGGTACTAGCAAGCCGGACGAGGCAGCGGAATTCCTAATATCCCGCGGTTATAACGTCAGATAAAAGGTAGTGCGCGTGCCCAGGGCGTTCTCGATGTTGAATTCGCCGTTGATGGAGGCCATGCGTTTTTTCATGTTGTTCAATCCATTGCCGAATTTGCGGAGTTTTTCGAGGTCGATGCCGATGCCGTCGTCCTGGATCTCGATGATCATGCGGTCGAGGACGGTGACATTTATGCGGACGACGGAGCTCTGCGAGTGCTTGACGACGTTGTTGAGCGCCTCTTTGACGGAAAGGAAGATGTTGCGGCGTTTCTCGCCGCTGATCTCGCGGGAGGGGATGGAGGCGGGCATGCTGAAGATACAGTCGATGCCGGTGTTTTCAAAGAATTCGACGGCATAGGAGCGGATATAGGCGATCAGGTTTTCGATGGTATCGTTGGAGCTGGTCATGGTCCAGATGATGGTGTTCATCTTGGTGAGGAGCTCGTTGGCGGAGTTGGAGATCTTTTCGATCTCGGGGAAGGTGG
The DNA here is from genome assembly GCA_963846405.1 of uncultured Chitinophagaceae bacterium. Classification (GTDB taxonomy): domain Bacteria; phylum Bacteroidota; class Bacteroidia; order Chitinophagales; family Chitinophagaceae; genus Puia. Next base: position 428,435 of record CAWJVU010000009.1, read on the forward strand.
TGTCCCGCATTTTACTTTTGACGATTTCGGACATGAGCCGGATGGCGGTCACACCGGAGCCCAGTTCGTCGTGCATGTCGACCGAGATGCGGTTGCGTTCGTCCTGTTGTGCAGCCAGTACAGCCACTTGTTTTTCCATCTCTTTCCGTTCGGTCTCGAGTTTAAGCTTCGCTTCCTTCTGCGTACTGAAGATGATCTCGCGTTTATTCTTATAGGTTAGGGCGAAGAGGAAGAAGAGCAGTTCGATGGTGATGCCGGCTTCATAGTAGAAGAGAGCGAGATTGAGGACGGAGGCGCCGCCGGCGACTTTGAAATTGGTGGTGATGAGCACCTGGGAAATGATGGACAGGAGGCAAAGGGAGATATTGCCCATGACGATATAGTTCATGAGACGGTCGCGATAGGTAATCCCTTTGATGACGAATCCGACGGAGATCAGCAGAAGGGCGATCTTGGTACTGTCTTCAAGGGTGTTGGCGATGCGGAAGTCAGTGGAAAGAAAATAAAAGGCGACATAGGCGATCGTCAGGGCGGTGATGGCGATCGTGCCCCAGCGGAGGAAACGGTCGAGCGTTTTGAAATTTCTTCTTGTGTCCAGGAATTTGCGGTGGAAGTAGATATAGAAGATATAGGCGACGGAAAAGAGAATATTGTCGAGGAAGCTTTCAAAAAAATAGTTAAATGCCGTGGTGACTTGGTGGAGGGTCGATTTGAAGAAAAGCAGCAGGCTGATGCAAATCGAGTAGCCGATGTAATAGAGAAATTCGGGTTTTGTGCTCTGGAGATATTCGCTGGCGGCATAGAAGATCATCATGAGCATGATACCGGCAAAGAGGTTGGTGATGATGTCGATGTTCGTTTTGTTGTGGTGGTTGATCAGGATGGCTTCGTGGATCAGTGGGCTGCTGGTCAAGGTGGGGTCGATGGTGTTGGTGGCGGCTTTGATAAAGGTCAGGACGGCAAAGAATGTGGCCGTGTCGTGGGCGCCGAGGGTGATCTGGCGGTAGCCGAGGCTGTCGGGGTCGTCGGGAAGGATGGAGGGGACCGGGGCTACGGAGTTTCTTATTAGGAGGGAAGGCATGCCCGCTGCGTCGGTGAAGCGTTGCCACGGGTTGACTGTCAGCCGGTAGAGCTGGATGCTATCGGGGAGGAAGCCCGGGCAGATGAAGGCGCTTGCGGGTTGGTCGCTGCTGTTGGTGATGGTGAAGCGGATGATGGTTTTCTTGTTGATGGCGGCCGGCGAGACATAGTGGTCGGGACGCCGGGCGGCTTTTTGGTAAGGTAGGGAGGCGAGCTGGTCGAAGGGGACATTGCGCGAGGGGGCGTGATAGATCCAGATACCCGTGTCCATCAGATCCGTTAGGAGGTTGGTGCGGGCGAGGTCGGCGATCGGACGTTGGAGGGCGAGGCGGGAACTGTCGGCGGGTGGGCTTGATTGGCCGGGAACCGGGGTTCGGATGATCAGCAGAAGCAGCCAGAGGATGCTGATCCTGAAGAGGAAAGGTTGGAGGGTAAAACGCTCGTACATACCTTGTAGCAGCAGTTTTTTTAAAGGTAGAGTAAATAATTATATTTGTAGCCATGGCAAACCGACTGAAGTCAAAAAAAGGCCAGGTGTCCGGCTCGGCAAAGCTTAAGCCCGAAAAGGAGACCCGGGTGACCGCCAGGCAGATCGCAAAAGATGAACGTACCCATAAGATCACCGGGGCTGTCTTTCTTCTGTTGGCGATCTTCTTGCTTCTTGCCTTTACTTCTTATCTTATACACCTGGAAGGAAGATCAGAACATCGTCTCTCGCGGGTGGCATATCCTCATGCCATCAGCGGCTGTGAAGGCGTCGAATCTGTTGGGGAATCTGGGCGCGCTGGTTTCGAATTTTTTCTTTTTTGATGGTTTTGGGCTGGCGAGCTATCTTATTCTGCTCCTTTTTCTTCATCGTGGGAGTAAATTTGATGTTGACGCGGAAGGTCTTTTCGATTTCGCGGAATCTGCGGTATGTGGTGACCGGGTTGTTGTATATCTCGGTCCTGCTGGCGTTTGTTACGCGGGGGAGTGGTTTCCCCTGGGGTGGGGCGGTAGGGGATATGATCGACGACTGGCTGATTCGGTTCCTGGGCTGGCTGGGGACGGCTGCGGTGTTGTTCGTCGCTGGGCTTGCTTATTTCATCTGGCGGTTCAATCCGGTCTTTAAGGTCCCGAAGCTGCCGGTGAAGGATAAGGGGGAGATGCCGGAGCCGGCGGATGCGGGGACGGCGGCTGGGGCAGGAGCGAAAGATAAGGAGGGTGCGAGGTTATTTGTCGATAAGACGTTCATGCAGGATAAACCGAATATTCTGAAGGAGGAGGGTGGTGTGGTGGCGATAGCGCCGTTGGAGCAGGAGCCGCAGATCGAGTTTACGGTTACGGAGCGGGAGCCGGTTGTTGCGGTGGCGATGGACGAGCCCGTTTTGCCGGAGGTCGATGAGGAGGGTGATTGGAGAGGAGGAGACCGGCAGAGGAGCCGGCAGAGGCGCCTGCGCCGCCCGCGGGGGAAGGTCGCGGAAAAGGCGCCGGAGAAAAAGGAATTGGAGCTGGAGATCAGGCCGGAGGCGACACCGGTTGGTGCGGAGCCGATGATCTATTGCCGGAGAACCTGCCGGATTATGAGCCGACGCTTGACCTGCGGGATTATAAATATCCGACGCTTGATCTGCTGGAGGCGCACGGGAGCGAAAAGATCGTGCAGGATGCGGCGGAGCTGGAAGCAAACAAAAACCAGATCATCAACACGCTGAAGAATTACGATATTTCGATTTCGAAGATCAGCGCGACGGTAGGGCCTACGGTTACTTTGTATGAGATCGTGCCGGCGGCGGGTGTCCGGATATCACGGATCAAGAATCTGGAAGATGATATTGCGCTTAGTCTTGCTGCGCTTGGGGATCCGGATCATTGCGCCGATCCCGGGCAAGGGGACGATCGGGATCGAGGTACCGAATGTGAAGAAGACGGTCGTGAGCATGCGGACCCTGCTGGCGTCGGAGAAGTTCCAGCACAGCAATTTCAATCTGCCGATCGCGATCGGGAAGAAGATCGACAATGAGAATTTTATCGTCGACCTGGCATCCATGCCGCATTTGCTGATGGCGGGGGCCACGGGTCAGGGGAAGTCCGTTGGAGTTGAATGCGATCCTGGTGTCGCTTTTGTACAAGAAGCATCCTTCACAGCTGAAGCTGGTGCTGGTGGATCCGAAGAAAGTGGAACTGAGCCTTTACCGGATAATCGAGAAACATTTTCTGGCGAAGCTGCCGGGGGAGGAGGAGCCGATTATTACGGACACTAAAAAGGTGGTCCACTCGCTGAATGCGCTTTGTATCGAGATGGACAACCGGTATGATCTGCTGAAGGAGGCCAATGCCCGGAATATCAAGGAATACAATGAGAAGTTCGTCAAGCGGCGGCTAAACCCGCAGAAGGGGCATCAATATCTCCCTTTCATCGTACTGGTGATCGATGAATTTGCCGATCTGATCATGACGGCCGGGAAAGAGATCGAGATGCCGATTGCGCGGCTGGCACAGTTGGCGCGGGCGGTGGGGATCCATCTGATCATTGCTACACAGCGGCCGTCGGTCAATATCATTACGGGTACGATCAAAGCCAATTTTCCTTCGCGGGTCGCCTTCAAGGTTTCGAGCAAGATCGACTCGAGGACGATCCTGGATGCGGGCGGAGCCGACCAGTTGATCGGAAAGGGAGATATGCTTATTTCACACAATGGGGAGATCACGCGGCTGCAATGCGCGTTTGTGGATACGCCGGAGGTGGAACGGGTCACGGAGTTTATCGGGAAACAACGGGGATATCCGGAGGCATACAAATTGCCGGAGTATGTCGATGAGAAGGAGATGGAGGGGAAGGAGTTCGATCTGACGGACCGGGATCCGCTTTTCGAAGAGGCGGCAAGATTGATCGTGATGAATCAGCTCGGCAGTACGTCGCTGATTCAGCGGAAGATGAAGCTCGGGTATAACCGGGCGGGGCGGCTGATGGATCAATTGGAAGCGGCTGGGGTTGTCGGACCGGGGGCGGGCAGCAAGCCGCGGGATGTGCTGATCAAGTCAGAGATGGAGTTGAACCATTATTTGAACCACTAAGGGATAATGAAGCGGTTTTACATTAATTTTGTGGCATGAAAATGAACAAGATATCTGTATGTTTTGCGCTGATGCTGGGGACTTGTCTGGCGGTGGAGGCACAGAATTCGAATTATATCGGGAAGAATGATCCGGATGCCAAGAAGGTCCTCGACGCGCTGAGCGCAAAGCTGAATTCCTATAAGGCGGTTCAGGCCAACTTTACATTGAAGGTGGAGGATCAGAAAGGAAAATTGCAAGGGAGCCGCAGCGGAATCATCTATTTGAAGGGGAATAAATATCATGTGAGCGTGGTAGGCGGCCAGGAGATCTATTGTGACGGGAAGGACGTTTACACATATGATAAATCTTCCAATGAGGTGACGATCACGAAGAATGATCCGTCGACGCAGATGCTTTCACCGGATAAGGTCTTTACAAATTTCTATGACAAGGATTTTCTTTATAAGTTAAATGGGGAGAACAAGATTGGGACAAGGACCGTAGAGGAAGTGGAGTTGACACCGGTGGATAAGACGAAGAGTTTCTTTAAGGTCGTCTTGTATGTCGATAAGGTGACGCATACGCCGGTGAGTATGACGCTGTTTGACAAGGGTGGGAACCGATATATCCTGGATACGAGCAAGATCAATGGGGCTGCGGCGATTACGGATGCGCAGCTGGCATATAATAAAGCGAAATTTCCGGGGGCGGAGGAAGTGGATCTGAGGAATTAGGCTGCGTGGGTGCGCGGTGCTTCGGCGGGCTAGTCGGGTTCGTTGCCCCAGCGAAAGGTCGGTACGGACAATCCGGCGAGGTCGAGTACGCGGTCGACGACGGTGGCGGCCACGGCTTCGATCGTAGTGGGGCGGCTATAGAATGAGGGGGTAGCGGGGCAGATGATGCCGCCGGCAAGGGTGATGGTTTCCATGTTACGGATATGGATCAGGTTATAAGGGGTATCACGGACTACACAAATCAATTTCCTTCTTTCTTTTAAGAACGACATCTGCGGCCCGGGTGATCAGGTCGGAGGAGATGCCATGCGCGATGCGGCCGAGGGTTCCCATGGAGCACGGGATGATGATCATGGTGTTATAGCGCCCGGAGCCGGAGGCGAAGGGTGCGGTAAAGTCCTGTTGGGCGTAGAGATGCGAATGGCGTACTGGTTGTAGGCATCGTTGCCCAGTTCGGTCTTCCAGACCTCTTTTGCATTGGCGGTCATCACGATGGCGACGGATTCCCATTGCTCCCCGATAGCAACGAGCTTATCGAGGAGGAGCCGGGCGTAGATGGAGCCGCTGGCGCCGGTGATGGCGATGACAATTTTGTGCATTCCCTATTCGTTTAAGTTTGTATATGCAAATGCGAAAATACTTGAAAACAATGGTTTGGGGCGCGGGGATCGTTGGGGGTTGTCCTTTTGTTGAGTGGCGCTTCGCGGAGACCGGCGGGGGGTGCGGGCGCGCGCGGGGAGGCGGCGGTTGCGGGCAGCGCGGTCGATATGGATGACAGTGGAGCAGGCTGCGGACAAGTTGCAGCAGGAGAAGCGGCCGGTGCTGATCGATCTGTATACCTCGTGGTGTGGCTGGTGCAAGGAGATGGACAGGAAAACCTATACCAATAAGAAGGTTGGGGAGTACCTGGGGGAGAAGTTCTATGCGGTTAGAGTAGATGCGGAGACGCGGGCGGTTATCTCCTGGCAGGGGCGGTCGTATGGGTATAGTCCGCAGTACCGGTCGAATGAGTTTGCGCTTTATCTGACGCACGGGCGGCTGGAGTTCCCGACGACGATTATCATAGTTCCGGGTGAGGCGCCGCAGGCGATACCGGGGTTTATGGAACCGGGAGACCTGGAGCCGGTCCTCAAATATTTTGGGGAGGGTGCGTATAAGACGCAGGGATTCGATGAGTATATGAAGAACTTTAAAAAGACCTGGTAAGGACAAGATCGGTAATTAGGCACTATAACGATTTAGCTTTAGAAGGCACGGTGGATGCCTCTAAAGGATTACCTGTATAAGCGGGGCTTGATCCGAATCAAAATTATGGTAAGTGGGTAAAAAAACAAGGCCTTTGTTGCTCTGTTTCAAGCCGGAGACTTATCTTTGTTTTTTCATAGGATAAGGTTTAATGGTTAATGGTATTTGATTAGTGCAGCCCCGCTTTGCGGGGCTCTTTTTGTGTCATTTTTACACTTCTTCGACACGGATTTACATGTCTTAAATCGGGAATTTACGCTTCTGCCATGTCGGGGATCGCATGCACCTTGTACTCTCCCGCGTCCAGTTTCTTTTTCGTGGCGCGAAAGGCTTGAAGGGTCCTTTCAATATCTTCATCCGTATGTACGGCGGTTGGGACAAGCCGATAGATGATATGTCCTTTGGGGATGACGGGATAGACGACGATGGAACAAAAGATATGGTGATTCTCGCGTAAGTCCATGACCATGGCCGTTGCTTCGGGTACGTCCCCTTTCATATAGACGGGGGTGACCGGTGAATTGGTTTTGCCGATATCGAAGCCGCTATCGAGTAGTCCTTTTTGAAGCTTGCGAACGACATTCCAGAGTTTTCTGCGGAGCTCGGGCTGGGTGCGGAGGAGCTCGAGCCGCTTCAAGTTGCCGATGGTGACCGGCATGGGAAGGCTTTTGGCGAAAATCTGGGAACGCGTGTTGTAGCGAATATAGTCGACGATGGCGCGGTCTCCGGCCATGAAGGCGCCGATGGAGGCCATGGATTTGGCGAAGGTGGAGAAGTAGAGGTCGATCTCGTCCTGGACGCCTTGCTCCTCCCCGGCGCCGGCGCCGGTCTTGCCCAGGGTCCCGAATCCGTGGGCATCATCGACCAGGAAGCGGAACTGGTAGTTGCTCTTCAGGGCGACGATCTCCTTTAGTTTGCCCTGGTCGCCGGCCATGCCGAACACTCCTTCGCTGATGACGAGGATGCCGCCGGTGCCTTGCTTTTCGATGAGCACGGAGGCGCGCTGCAGCTGTTTTTCGCAGTCTTCGATATCGTTGTGCTTGAAGACATACCGATGTCCGGGGTGGAGGCGAAGGCCGTCGATGATGCAGGCGTGGCTTTCCGCGTCATAAACAATGACATCGTGGCGACCGCAAATGGCGTCGATCGCGCTCATAATCCCCTGATATCCATAGTTAAACAGGGTAGCGTCCTCTTTTCCTTCGAAGGCGGCGAGCTCCTGTTCGAGCTGTTCGTGGTAGCTGGTGTTCCCGCTCATCATCCGGGCGCCCATGGGGGCTGCCATCCCAAACCGGGCGGCGGCTTCGGCATCGACTTTGCGGACCTCCGGGTGATTGGCGAGGCCGAGGTAATTATTGAGGCTCCATACTATCTTTTCCTTTCCTCTGAAAATCATTCTGCTGCCGATCTCTCCTTCGAGTTTTGGAAATGCGAAATACCCGTGTGCTCTTTCCCGATGTTGTCCGATCGGGCCGTTGTGTTTGACTAATTTTTCAAAGATATCTGCCATTGTTACGAAATTATTATAATTAAGACAGGTGCAAAAATAACGCATTTGTGGATGCGGGCAACCCTATAGTTTTGCGCCAAAACGCGAAAACCATGCTACGGAATCGTCCCCTTTGCTTTATCATGTTTATTGTGTTGCTCATCGCCAGTTGTCGGTCCAGGCAGCATTCGGTCGTTCCGCGGCCCAAGCTGGTTGTCGGGATTGTGGTAGATCAGATGCGGTGGGATTATCTGTACCGATATGCAGACCGATATGGGGAAGGTGGCTTCAGGCGGCTGCTGCAACAGGGTTTCACCTGCGACAATACGCTTATCAACTATCTGCCCGCGTTCACGGCGGTGGGACATACTTGTATTTTCACGGGGTCGGTGCCGGCGTTCAGCGGGATCGCGGGGAACGATTGGGTCGAACAGGGCACGGGTCAGCGGATGTATTGTACGGATGACAGCACGGTGTCGGCCGTGGGGGCAGAATCCGCTGAATCAAAAGAGGGGAAGATGTCGCCAAGAAATTTATTGGTCTCGACGATCACGGATGAGCTGATGTTGGCCCAGAACTTCCAGTCGCGGGTAGTGGGGGTCTCCCTAAAAGACCGGGCGGCGATCCTGCCGGCAGGGCATACGCCAACAGCCGCGTATTGGCTTGCCGATTCTTCCGGACATTTTATTACCAGTAACTATTATATGTCCAGGCTGCCGGATTGGGTGGATTCTTTTAACAAGCAGGAGCCGGTGCGGAAATTCATGCGTAAGCCCTGGAATACGCTTTATCCAATCAGCAGTTATGTCCAAAGTGATGTGGATGACGAACCGTATGAAGGCAAGTTCAAAGGAGACAGCACATCGGCCTTTCCGCACAACCTCGATTCGTCGTATAAGCTGAATCGAAGCAGCTTTCGGTATACGCCCTATGGCAATACGTTGACATTGGACTTCGCGCGGACCTGTATTGAGGGTTATCAGTTGGGGCAGCGGGATTTCACCGATTTCCTGACGATCAACTGTGCGTCGACCGATTATGTCGGGCACCAGTTTGGGATCAATTCGATCGAGATCGAGGATGTTTACCTGCGGTTTGACCGGGATCTTGCTGCTTTCCTGGGGTATCTTGATGAAAAGATCGGGCGTGGGGAGTATACGGTCTTCCTGACGGCGGACCATGGTGCGGCGCATGCGATAGGATATATGCAGAATCACAATATTCCGGGCGACTATTGGAATCCGGGTGTATTGGCGGATAGCCTGAATGGGCTGCTGGCCCGCAGTTTCCAGACCCAACGGCTGGTCGATACGATCTCCAATTACCAGGTGACCTTCTCGATGAAGACGATCCGGGATAAGAAATTGGATTTCAATGCCATCAAAAAGGTGGCCGTCGAGTGGCTCCGGCAGCAGCCGGGGATAACGTATGCGATCGATATGGAGAAGGCCGGGGAGTTGCCGTTGGCCGAGCCAGTGCGGAGTATGGTAATGAATGGGTATAACACCAAAAGAAGTGGAGCTATTCAACTGGTACTCAACGCAGGGTGGTTCGAGACGCATGGGAAGACGGGCACGTCGCACGGGACCTGGAACCCCTATGACACCCACATACCGCTTATTTTTATGGGTTGGGGAATCCGGCCGGGGCGTACCAATCAGCCAGTCTATATGACGGATATTGCGCCTACGCTGGCAGCGTTGTTGCGCATTCAGATGCCTAACGGGTGTGTAGGAAAGCCGATTGAGGCGGTGTTTGCCCGGCATTAGGGTAGCGTGTTCCGGCGAAAAAGTAGGAATTACGGTCATTTTTGTGGAAATTTGCAGTTGGCGCCGGCGGGGTCGGGCGTGAGGAAGCGGGTCGGGTGAGTATTTTCGGAATTCGAAAGGGGTGGGGGCAACTTGTATGGGTTACCTTTTGTTTAATAAGTATTAATAAAAAATAAAGTCGATGATTACTGTTTCTTCCAATGCAAAGGAGTACATCAGTAGGCTGATGACCGACAAACAGGCTGATCCTGCTTCGTTTGTGCGGGTGGGGGTTAAAAGCGGGGGCTGTTCGGGGCTGGAATACAAACTGGATTTCGATACCTTGGAAAGGGAAGGCGACCAGGTCTTTGAAGACAAGGGGATTAAGGTGGTGGTGGATATGAAAAGCCTGCTCTATCTGTATGGAACGGAGCTCGATTATTCCGGCGGGTTAAATGGTAAAGGATTGACTTTCAATAATCCCAATGCGGCCAGAACGTGCAGTTGCGGGGAAAGCTTTTCCGTATAGCGGAAGCCCTTTTGAATTTACTGAATTATCTTCGCGCATTATGGCCAACGAGAACGAAATAATCGACAATATAGCGAACAAGGAGTATGAGTTCGGCTTCGTGACCGATATCGAAATGGATATCGCACCGGCCGGGCTAAGCGAGGATACGATACGCTATATTTCGGAGAAGAAGAAGGAACCGGAGTGGCTGCTGGAATGGCGGCTAAAGGGGCTGCAGGCATTTGGCCGGTTAAAACTGCCGGATTGGCAGAATTTCGAGCTTCCGCGAATCGATTTTCAAAAAATCTCTTATTACGCTGCTCCGAAGAGCAAGAAGAAGTATGATAGTCTGGACCAGGTTGATCCGGAGCTGCTGGCAACCTTTGAAAAGCTGGGGATACCCTTGTCGGAGCAGAAAGCGCTGGCGGGTGTGGCGGTCGATGTGGTGTTCGACAGCGTTTCGGTCAAAACGACCTACAAAGAGAAACTCAAGGAGCTGGGGATCATCTTCTGTTCGTTTGGGGAGGCGGTGCAGGAACATCCGGACTTAGTGAAGAAATATGTTGGTTCGGTGGTGCCGTATTCGGATAATATTTTTGCGGCGCTGAACGCGGCGGCCTTTTCGGATGGGTCGTTTGTCTATATCCCGAAAGGGGTACGATGCCCCATGGAGCTCTCCACCTATTTCCGGATCAATACCGAGAACACCGGGCAGTTTGAGCGGACGCTGATCATTGCGGATGAAGGCAGCTATGTGAGCTATCTGGAGGGTTGTACGGCGCCGATGCGGGATGAGAACCAACTGCATGCTGCCGTGGTGGAGCTGGTTGCACTTGAAAATGCTGAAATAAAATATTCCACGGTCCAGAACTGGTATCCGGGGGATAAGGATGGCAAAGGGGGAATTTACAATTTTGTAACCAAGCGGGGGATTTGCAAGGGTGCGAATGCGAAGATCTCGTGGACGCAGGTGGAGACCGGGTCGGCGATCACCTGGAAGTATCCGAGCGTGATCCTGCAGGGGGATAACTCCACCGGTGAATTCTATTCGGTTGCGGTTACCCGTAATAAGCAGATTGCGGATACGGGCACCAAGATGCATCACATCGGCAGAAATACGAAGAGCAGGATTATCTCCAAGGGGATCTCGGCCGGGCAGGGTCAGAACAGTTACCGGGGGCTGGTACAGATCGGGCCGAAGGCGGATGAGGCGCGCAATTTTACGCAATGCGATTCGCTGCTGATCGGTGACCGGTGCGGCGCGCATACTTTTCCTTATATCGAGTCGAAGAACAATACGGCGACAGTTGAACATGAGGCGACGACTTCGAAGATCGGGGAGGACCAGATCTTTTATCTGAATCAGCGGGGGATCGATTCGGAGAAGGCGGTCGCGCTGATCATCAACGGGTATGTGCGGGAGGTGCTGAATCAGCTTCCCATGGAATTCGCGGTGGAGGCTCAAAAATTATTATCTATTACACTTGAAGGAAGTGTGGGTTAAATCTATGCTGATCATTAAAAATCTACATGCTGAGGTCGAAGACAAGCAAATTCTCAAAGGGATCGATTTGACGGTGAATGCAGGCGAGGTGCATGCGATCATGGGGCCGAATGGCTCCGGTAAAAGTTCGCTGGCCGCGGTACTGGCAGGAAGGGAGGGTTACCATGTCACCGAAGGGGAAGTGTATTACGAAGGAAAGAACTTGTTGGAGATGGCGCCGGAGGTACGGGCACGGGAAGGTGTTTTCCTGGCGTTCCAGTATCCGATCGAGATCCCCGGGGTGTCGAATATCAATTTTTTGAAGACGGCTTTGGCGGAGATTCGGACCTATAAAGGGTTGGCGCCGCTGGATGCGAAGGAGTTCCTGCAGTTGTCGCGGGAAAAGCAGCGGCTGGTGGAATTTGATGCGAAGCTGGTCAACCGGTCGCTGAATGAGGGCTTCTCCGGCGGGGAGAAGAAGCGGAACGAGATCTTCCAGTTGGCGATGCTGGAGCCTTTGCTTTCGATCCTGGACGAGACGGACTCGGGGTTGGATATCGATGCGCTGCGGATCGTGTCGAAGGGGGTCAATAAGCTCCGGTCGCCCAAGAATGCATTTATCATCATCACGCACTATCAGCGTTTGCTGGAATATATCGTTCCGGACTTTGTGCATGTCCTGTATGATGGCCGGATCGTCAAGTCCGGTACAAAGGAACTGGCGCTCGAACTGGAGGAGAAGGGATATGACTGGCTGAAGGAAGAGAGCCGGGAAAATGTAACTACGGTCTAAGACGCCGGAGGTAACCGAAGGGTTACGAACGACAAACTTTAGCGAAAATGAGTACGATTCAAGAACAACCCACGGTGCCTCTTTTCGGAGAGGTCATCGATGGATATAATCAACGGATGGCTTCCGGTGTAGCGGATCGGGAAAGCGCCGATCTGCGCCGGGCCCGGCAATCGGCATTTGAGAAGTTCAGGCTGCTCGGTTTTCCCACGATCAAACAGGAAGATTGGAGGTATACGAATCTCAGTCGTTTTTTAAAAGAAGAATATGAGGTGGAAACAGGCGCGAGTGGGACGGTGGCGGTGAAGCTGCCGGCGGCGGCAGTGATCCCGGGGCTTGATGCGCACCGGGTGGTGCTGGTGAACGGAATTTGGGATGGTAAAATCTCCGGGGGTGCGCTGCCGTCCGGTGTGACGGCCATACGGGTGGCGGAGGCGCTGCGGGACCCGGCTTATGCCGGTTATTTCGAGAACGGCAAATGGGGGAATCATGCGTTCCCGAACCTGAATACGGCCTTGTTTACGGATGGGCTGCTAATACGGGTAGATGGGGTGGTTGGAAAACCGATCCATGTCGTTCATTTTTATACGGCGGAGCGGAACGTACTTGTACAGCCGCGGCACCTGGTGATTGTCGGGGCGAATGCGGAGGCGACGATGGTGGAAACGGTCCACTCGGACCCGGGTGTGGCGAGCGTGTTGGTGAATAGTCTGACGGAGGTGATTGTGGGCCGGGACGCGCGCGTGCATCACCTGGTTATCCAGGAAGCGGAAACGGGACTGAAGTTGGTGAATCATACGACCGTCCGCCAAAAGAAGCAGAGTCTTTACAACAACTATACGTTTACTTTCCCGGGGGCCGAACTTGTTCGCAACGATTTGCAGCTGCGGCTGGAGGAAGACCATACCGAGACACATCTGTACGGGCTATATCTGACGGCCGGTCAGCAACTGGTGGACAATCATACGCTGGTAGATCATCAAAAACCTTCTTGTTTCAGCAACGAGCTTTATAAGGGCGTATTGCTGGAGCGGTCGACCGGGGTTTTCAATGGTAAAGTATATGTGCATCCCGACGCTCAGAAGACAAATGCCTTCCAGCAGAACAACAACCTCGTGATCAGCAAGCATGCGACGATCGAACTCGAAGCCGGAGCTGGAGATCTACGCCGACGATGTGAAGTGCAGTCATGGGTCGACGGTCGGACAATTCAGCGAGGATGCGCTGTTCTACCTGCGCGCGCGGGGGATCGGGGCGGAGAAGGCGAAAGCGCTGCTGATTGCCGCGTTCGCGTTCGATGTGACGGAGAAGATCAGAATAGAGGCGGTAGAAAAGTATATCAATCAGTTAATCAATCAACATATTCCTTCGCGCCATGAGTAATGCGGTTATGCATGTGGTTGGGCGGCCCCTGGACGTTGCTGCTATCCGGAAGGATTTTCCCATCCTGGAACGGACGGTCTACGGGTACCCGCTTGTCTACCTGGATAACGCGGCGACTACGCAGAAGCCGAGGGCAGTCCTGGATGCGATGGACGCGTACTACAGGACGATCAATGCCAATGTCCATCGCGGGGTCCATTATTTGAGCCAGCAGGCAACGGAGGCCTGTGAGGCGGCGCGGGCGCTGGTTGCGGAATTTTTGAAGGCGAAGCAGGTGCATGAGATCATTTTCACCCGCGGGACGACGGAAAGCATAAACCTGGTGGCCGCTTCATTCGGAAAGCGGTTTGTTCACAGGGGTGACAGTATTCTCGTCTCGGGTCTGGAGCATCATTCCAATATCGTTCCGTGGCAGATGGTCTGCGAGGAGAAGGGGGCGCGGCTGCAGGTGATCCCGATCGATGAAAATGGGGAGCTGGTATTGGAGGGGTTGGAGCGGATGCTGGCGGATGGGGTGAAGCTGGTGGCGGTAAATTATGTTTCGAATGCGCTGGGCACGATTAACCCGGTGCGGGAGATCATTGAGGGGGCGCATCGGCATGGAGTTCCGGTGTTGCTGGATGCCGCGCAGGCGGTGCAGCATATCGAGGTCGATGTACAGGAGCTGGATGTAGATTTCCTGGCGTTCTCCAGCCACAAGATCTACGGACCTACGGGTATCGGAGTCCTTTATGGGAAGGAAGAATGGCTGAACAAGCTGCCGCCGTACCAGGGCGGAGGGGAGATGATCAAGACGGTGACTTTTGAAAAAACGACGTATAACGATCTTCCGTTCAAGTTCGAAGCGGGTACGCCCGATATGGCGGGGATGATCGGGCTTGGCGCGGCGATCCGGTATGTGCAGGGATTGGGGCTGGGAAATATCGAGGCGGCGGAGCGGGAGGTGATGGAACATGCATTGGAAGTCTTACGGGAGATCGAAGGGTTCCGGCTGGTTGGTGGGTCAGATGCGCATCATCGGGCGGGTGTCATCTCGTTCCTGGTAGGAAGTATCCATCCTTTCGATCTTGGGGAGATACTGGATCAGCAGGGGATTGCGGTACGGACAGGGCATCACTGTGCCCAGCCCATCATGGACCGGTATTGTATTCCGGGGACGGTCCGGGCTTCGTTGGCGGTCTATAATACCCGGGCGGAAATGGATCGGCTGGCGGCGGGAATACGCAAAGCGATGACGATACTATGACGATCAAGGAAGCACAGGACGAGATCGTGGCCGACTTCGGGATGTTTGGCGACTGGATGGACAAGTACGAATATATTATCCAGCTGGGGAAGGAGCTGCCGATGATCGAGGATCGGTATAAGACGGATGACAACCTGATCAGGGGGTGCCAATCGAGGGTTTGGTTGCAGGCGGAATATCGGGATGGGGTGTTGACGTTCACGGCGGATAGCGATGCGTCGATCACAAAGGGGTTGGTGAGCATGGTGATCCGGGTGTTGTCGGGGCATACCCCGGCGGAGATTGCGGGGGCGGAAATCTTTTTTATCGATGCGATCGGGCTTCGCAATCATCTTTCTTCAACGCGGTCGAACGGGTTGTTGTCGATGCTGAAGCAAATTAAGGTGTATGCGTTGGCGTACCAGGCTAAATCTCTTCAATGATGGCGGAAAATATTAGTGGGGGCGCCGAACCGGCGATGCGGGACAAGATCGAGGCGGCGCTGCGGACGGTATTCGATCCGGAGATCCCGGTGAACATCTATGATCTCGGGCTCGTTTATGAGATCAAGGTAGAGGATAACGGGAATGTCAAGATCACGATGACGCTGACTGCTCCGGCCTGTCCGGCGGCGGGGGAGATCCTCCACGATGTGCAGATGAAGGTGGAGGAGATCGGAGGGGTAATGGATTGTCACGTGCAACTGACGTTCGATCCACCCTGGAGCAAGGAGATGATGACGGAGGAGGCGAAGCTGGAGCTGGGGTTTATGTGAGGGTACAGGGGGGCTGGTTCCCGCGAGGGTGCGCAGGTGCGCGGTCACTCCGCCCGCAGGCTCTTCACCGGGTTGGCTATTGCTGCTTTGACGGCCTGTCCGCTTACCGTAACGAGTGCTATTCCAAGTGCCAGGCCGGCGGCGCCGATGAAATACCACGCGCTGATCGATATCCGGTAGGCAAAACTTTCCAACCAACGGTGCATAAAATACCAGGCGACGGGCGCTGCGATGATCGTAGCCATCAACACCAGTCGAACAAATCCGGAGGAAAGCAAGGCGACGATCCCCGTTACCCTGGCACCAAGGACCCGCCGGATGCCGATCTCTTTGGTGCGCTGTTCGGCCGTAAAGGCGGCCAGGCCGGTAAGCCCCAGACAGGAGATCAAAATGGCCAGCAGTGCAAACGCGTCGAACAGGCTGCTCATCCGGAGTTCGGTCAGATATGAACGGGACAATTGCTGATCGATAAAACCATATTCGAATGTGTAGGCCGGGTTGAGTTTGTTCCAGATGGTATGTAAGTCAGCGATTGATTGTCCGATGGTCCCCGGTGGCGTATTGATCACGACTTGCCGGCGCAACCATTCTTTCCCCACACCAGGGTTATAGCAAAGGATCAACGGATCGATGGCCGAATGCACTGGTTTGAAATTGAAGTCTTTTATCACGCCGATGACTCTGCCCTCCGTTCCCAGTGCCTCGAGCGGTTTTCCGACGGCCGTAGCCGGATCCCAACCCATCGTAATCAGGGCTTTCTCGTTCACCACATAGTTCAGCGTATCGGCACCAAATGCCGATGAAAATCCACGGCCCGCTGCCAGCTTCATCTTAAACAGATCCAGGAAATGCTCGTCGACACCCATTAGTGTAAACATCGGGAAGCTGTTCTTCTGCTTTCCCTGCCAATGCACGCCGGCGGTTCCCATGCCAACATCGACCGGGATTTCGGAAACCACGGAATAATGGCTGAGTCGGGGATTGTCCTGAAGAAAGGCAGAAAGGGCGTCGAGATGTTTGCCGAGATCGCCTTTGAGGGGGATGTACAAAAGATTCTCTTTGTTGTATCCCAGATCTCTGTTGCGAATAAAACGCATCTGGTTATAGATTACCGCGGTGGCGATCATCAGTACAACCGAGATCGTGAACTGTAGAACGACCAGTCCGTTTCGGAACAGGCCGTTGCGGGCGCCGCCGGTAAGCGCGGCTTTCAGCACTTTTACCGGGCGGAAGGCGGAGAGGAAAAATGCCGGATAGCAACCGGCCAGGATGCTTGTTAATAAAAACATCCCCGCAAGACTGGCAATAAAACGGGCGCTATCCCACGGCAGTATGAGTGAAATGCCCAATAGCCGGTTAAACCAGGGGAGAGTGATCGTCACCAGCAATATTCCCAGGAGAAGGGCAAAAAAGGTGAGGAGCAGGGATTCACCGAGGAATTGTCCAACCAGTTGCCAGCGTCTCGCGCCGATCGTTTTGCGGATTCCTACTTCCCGGGCGCGTCGTGCGGACCGGGCCGTTGCCAGGTTCATAAAATTGATGCAGGCCACGAACAGGATGAAAAAGGCGATGATCGAAAAGAGACGGACATAACTGATATCACCTTGCTGGCCGATATCGTAAAGCAGATATTTGGAGTAGAGGTGGATCCTGGATAAAGGTTGTACCGTAAACACGGCGGAAAAGGTCGGATCTCCTTTATCACTGATCGCGCTGATCTCCCGGCCCATGGTGGCCAGCGCCTCCGGTGAAGCATTGGTCTTGTCTTCTAGTTGAAGATAGGTATAGAAATCCAGGTTATCGTAGTGGTGCTGGAGGATGTTCATGTCCGTACGGGCGTCGAAAGACATCGGCAACAAAACATCGAATTGCAGATGGGAGTTGGCGGGGATGTCTTTTAAAACACCGGTTACCAAAAAAACTGCGGTATCGCTCATCCGGATGGTCTTACCGACTACGTCTTCCGTACCGAAGAAACGGCGGGCGGTAGATTGAGTGAGCAGCAGTCCATTGGGTTGGATAAGTGCGGTGGCGGGATCTCCGCTGACGAAGGGAAAAGTGAACATCTGCAGCAGGCTGGGGTCGGCATACCAGGCTTTTGACGTTTCGAAATTTTTGTCGCCGACGCGGAAAACGAGTGGCGTCCCATAATTCGTCTTGATCCTGGCCACATTTTTTATACCCGTGATTTTTGCTTTGACATCGGCGGCCAGCGGCGCCCCCGCAAGCGGGTAGGTCCCGCCCAGGGGGCTCGCCACGAGGCGATAAATATGGGGCCCATTCCGGTGAAAATTGTCAAAACTCTCCTCATGCTGTACCCAAAGCAGGATCAGCAGGCTGCAGGTCATGCCCAGGGCGAGCCCTACGATGTTGATGATGGAAAACGCCCGGTTTTTCAACAGGCTGCGAAGCGCTACTTTGAAATAATTGCGGAGCATGGACGGCGGATTTGTGTTCCGGATTTTTTAGCGAAGACAGTGCCATAGTCTTTATGAATTGACAACTAATTGATTGGCTCAAGTCGTTCGCGCTGGGACCGTACGCAATTGGTACAAATCGATGTATCGAAAGCGTACAATACCTCTGCCGGTTGCCGGTCCGCTTGATTGTCCGTCAATACATTATCGGTCTGGCATCTGCTTTGTCGGACCTTGGGAAATTCATGGGGAAATGCTCAAAACCTACTGGCTGATTGCTGTCCGCAAGATGCTTCGGTACAAGATCCAAAGCATCATCAATATTCTCGGCTTGACGATTGGGATCACCACCTGCCTGATCATTTTCCTGCTGACCCGTCTGGAGCTTAGCTATGATACTTTTTATCCCAACAAGGACCGCATTTACCGGGTCGTCGCGGATCTAAGCAACAATGGAAATTCCGCAAAATTTGGATTTCTGCTCGCACCGCTGCCGGTTACGCTGCGCGACGAGCTCACGGGGGCCAAACACGTGGCCGCCTTTTATCTCTACAAAGCGAAGGTCAATATTCCGGAAAGCGGCGGCAAAGCGGCAAATACCCAGCTCGGTAAATTATTCGACGTGCCGCCCGACGGAACACCCAGCCCGCTGATCGTGACCGATTCACAATATTTCGGGATGTTCCGGTACCAATGGCTCGCTGGCAATGCCGCCACCAGCCTGATCAACCCCCACTCCGTCGTGCTGACGGAAAACGAGATGAGAAAATATTTCGGCAACATCACCCCGGATCGGGCGATGGGGCGGATGGTGATCTATGCAGACTCGCTTGATATGACGGTCACGGGCATTGTCAGGGATTGGACCGGTAACAGCGATCTGAATTTCAAAGATTTTCTTTCCCTTTCCACCATCCCCGGAAGCTTTCTTAAAAAAACCATCGATCTGACGCAGTGGGGAGGATGGTGGGGCAGAGCACAGGCTTTCGTCGAGCTCGGCCCCGGTGCCACGGTCCAACGCGTAGAACGGCAGTTCCCCGCGATCCTCAACAAATACTGGCACCACGACAAGGGCGAGACCGCTTCGCTCTCGCTTCAGCCGCTTCGGGATTTGCATTTCAATGCGGACTATAGGGACCCCTATATCCGAAAGGCCCATCTCCCGACGCTATACGGCCTAATGGGTATCGCCGGCTTTATCCTGCTGCTGGCCGCGATCAACTTCATCAATCTTTCGACCGCGCAATCGCTTCATCGCACTAAAGAGATCGGGATCCGTAAAGTACTCGGCAGCCGCCGGAAAGACATCGTGGTTCAGTTCCTCGGCGAGACGCTGCTGATCACGATCCTTGCTGTTGTGTTCAGCGTCCTCATTACCCCAGTCGCTATCTCGTTATTGCACGATTATTTTCCCCCCGGTGTGCGTCTCGATGCATCCTTACCTACCCTAACCTTCCTGGCCCTGATCACGGTCTGTACTGCTCTCCTTGCCGGCTGGTACCCGGCCCGGGTGATCTCCCGGCTACGGCCAGCGCTTAGTCTCAAAGGACAAACCTCTCAATCGGGCACCCCGAACCGGTATCTTCATCGAACACTCATCGTGTTCCAGTTCACGATCGCGGTGGCGTTTATCCTATGTACAGTTATCGTCGCGCGTCAGCTGCATTACGTGTTGAATACAGATCTTGGCTTTTCTTCCGATGCGATTCTGACCTTCCGCCCGGCGGATACTGATCCAACGACCAGTCTGGAAGCCTTTGCCAACAAACTCGGAGAGATGCCCGAAGTAGGCGTGGTCACCCGGCACGTGGAGACGCCGATAGCAGAAGCCCATTCCGGTACCGGGTTCGACTTTAGAAGCCCGGCGGGCAAAAAAAGCGTCGACGCCGCCTTCGACCTGGCCGACACTAACTATCTGCGGCTCTTCGGTCTAAAGCTCGTTGCGGGCAGGAATTTCTTCGCTTCCGATACGATCCGCGAAATGCTCGTCAATGAGACGGCCACAAGGCAAATGGGCTTTAGCCGTCCCCAGGATGCGCTGGGTACGGTCATCACAACCGGTATCAACCACGGGGGCGGGCCGATCGTCGGTGTCATCAAGGACTTCCATTCCCAGGATCTGCATTCGGCGATCGCTCCCTTCTTTATCAGCACAAGCCGGGATTGGTGGACTGTTGTCAGTGTCCGGCTCATGCCGGCGACCCGCAATCCCGAAGCCATCCATGCCCTGCTGGGAAAAGCAGAAAAGGCCTGGCATGAGGTCTTTCCCAACGAAACATTCAAATACACTTTCTTCGATGAGACGATTGCCGCACTCTATTCCAATGAACGGCATATTTCGAATTTGCTGAGGCTGGCCATGGTCATCGCGATCCTGATTTCCTGTATGGGTCTGTTGGGTCTTGCCAGCTTCGCGGCACAGCAGCGAAGCAAGGAAATGAGCATCCGAAAGGTACTGGGTGCAAGCGCAGGACGGATCGTTGCCCTGCTTACGGGAAGCTTCCTTTGGCCGGTGGCACTCGCCTTTGCCATTGCCGTTCCCCTCGCCTGGTATTTTATGAATCAGTGGCTTCAAAGTTTTGTCTATCGGACTACGATGCCCTGGTGGATCTTTGCGTGCTGTGGTGTTGCTGCCGTTGCGATTGCGTTGCTGACGGTGGGCTACCAGGCCATTCGAACGGCCACGGTTAATCCGGCCAATACCTTGAGAACGGATTAACTTATTTATTCAATAAGATCAGGACAGTGCCGTCTGTCTGGTTGGTGACGGCGATATCGTTTTTCCCATCTTTATTCAGGTCGGAGATGCAGATGCCATCGGGGTGATTGCCGGCCTGGATGGTCATCGTGCTGGCGACGCCGGTTTTATTCATCAGGAAAATCGTCAGGGTTTTTTCGTTGTAGTTGGTGACGGCGATGTCGTTGATGCCGTCGCCATTGAGGTCGCCGATGGCTAGACGGCTCGGGCTTTTGCCGGTGGCGAAGGGCGAGCCTTGCAACGGATCGAAGTGGCCGGCGCCGTCACCCAGGAGGATAAAAAGGCCGTCGTGGCCCTTGCTTTCCGATGTTATGGTCGGGGCGTCGGTGATGGCAAGATCCGCGTGACCATCACCGTTGAGATCGCCGATCGCGACGGCGAAGGGGGCGTCGCCGCATGGGAAGGGTGAGCCGGGGGCTTCGAGAAATTTGCCGTTGCCCTGACCGAGCAGGACAGTGCTGTTGTTGCCTTCCAGGTTCGTGGTGACGAGATCGGGTTTGCCGTCCTGGTTGACATCCGCGGTCCTTAGTCGCTGGTACGGCCGTTTGCCGACTGGATAAAAAGTCTGGCGATCGAAACTCAGGTTGGTGTCGCCGAAGATGATCGATATTTTGTTCTCACCCCAGTCGTCGGTGGCCATATCGAGCCGGCCATCGCCGTTAAAGTCCGCGACCGCGATCCCGTGGGTATGGGGCCTTGCGTAAACGACATAAGGTGAGTGCGGGGCCTGGGTGAACTGGCCTTTTCCATTACCGAGCAGGAGGGTCAGTTCAGCGATCTCGGTATTGGCGATGGCGATATCGGGGTTACCGTCGCCATTGAAGTCGGCGATGGCGAGGTCATTGGGGTGTCGGTTGGTGGAAAAAGGTGATCCGGGTGCCGGCGAGAATTGTCCTTTGCCGTTGTTCAGAAGGATGATGACCGAGCTGTCTTCGTCGTTGGCGATGGCGAGGTCGGGGCTGCCGTCGTGGTTGAAGTCGGCGGTCTCGACGCTGTTTGGGGATTTGCCGACGGTGAGGATGGTGGGGGTGAAATGGGGCGAAGACGCGGTTGCAGGGTCGGATGGCCGCGCCGGGCTGGCGCAGCGGATCAAGAGGAGCACGCAAATGGGAGCAAGAAAATACTGTGGTGACCGGGGCATAAATGTTTGTGTTCGCGGTCGATAGGAGAATAGAAAGTTACGAAAAATAAATGACCTTTGGCGGAATGAGAATGACTTGGACTTTTTTGGTGGTGTTTGCAGGCTTGGGGGCGACGGCGGAAGTTGCTGCGGCGCAGGAGATGCCGAAGCAGTCGGACGTGTTGCGCGCGATGCGGCTGGCCAATGGATATTTTGTGGCAAAGTGGCCGGATCCGGCGGTTGGGACGATCGAATGGAATCGTGCGGTCTATTATGAGGGGCTGATGGCGTTGTACTCGATCGATCCGGACAAAAAATATGCTGACTATGCGGTGGAGTGGGGCGCAAAACATCAATGGATGCCTGTGGATGGGTTGGGGACCGGGCTTGCAGACAATCAATGTGCCGGCCAGACCTGGATCGACTTGTATGGGATCGATGGGCAACCGGAGCGCATTCGAAATATAAGGGAGAATGTTCATCGGATGGTCCAAGGTGATCAGTTCGATAATTGGTACTGGATCGATGCGCTGCAAATGGCCATGCCGGTGTTTGTGCGGTTGGGGGTGTTGGAAAAAGATACGTTCTATTTCCGGAAGATGTATGACCTCTATCACCATACAAAGACAATGGAAGGTGGTCATGGACTATACTCGGTGAGGGAGCATCTTTGGTGGCGGGATAAGAACTATTTGCCGCCGTACAAGGAGCCAAATGGTCAGGATTGTTTTTGGAGCCGCGGGAACGGCTGGGTGCTGGCGGCGCTTGTGCGGGTGTTGTCGATGCTGCCGGTGAATGATCCGCATCGGGATGAATATTTACGGGATTATATGGACATGGTTAAGGCGCTGGTGCCGCTGCAGCGAGCGGATGGCTATTGGAATGTGAGTCTGCACGATTCGACGCATTTTGGCGGAAAGGAGCTGACGGGGACGGCGCTTTTTACGTATGGGATAGCCTGGGGCATCCGGGAAGGGTGGCTGGACAAGCATGTGTATTTGCCGGTTGTCGCGCGAGGCTGGAATGCGGTTGTCGGCGAGTCACTTCATTCTAACGGGATGCTGGGGTTTGTGCAGGGAACGGCGGAGAAACCGGAGGACGGGCAGCCGCTGGGCTATGACAAAGCGCCCAATGTGGAGGATTTCGGGTTGGGGTGTTTTCTTTTGGCAGGGAGTGAGGTATACCAGATTGCGACGCCACCGACTGCGAATCTGGATGAGTCGAAGGTACCGGCTTATACCGAGCCTGAGCTGGGGCTGACGACGGCAGTGGCATGGGAGCGGTCGGGTCGGGCGGAGGTGTATGGGTTGATGGCGAAGAATGTTTATGGGCGGATGCCGCAGGTAGCGATCCCGGTCGTTCAACATTCCGACGATGTCGACACGTCGGCGCTGGACGGGTTGGCGATCAGGAAAAAGATCACGCTTGAATTTCTGCCGGGGGATACGGCGGCGCAGCTGCATATCGTATTGTATCTGCCGAAGAAGGTGCGGAGGGCGCCGGTGTTTGTGGGGTATAGTTTTGATCCCAATAAATTCACGGAGCATTCCACGCAATGGCCGTTGAAGGAGATTGTCGCTCGCGGCTATGCGGTGTCGGTCGCTTGGTATTGGGATATTGAACCCGATCGGCTGGATGGGTGGCAGACGGGAATCCGGACAAAACTGGCGGGGCCGCTGCATATCGAACCTTATGAATGGGGTGCGATCGGGGCCTGGGCCTGGGGGTTGGAGCGGATGGCGGATGAACTGGAGACGGAGGACGGGGTCGATACGGCGCGGATGGTGGTGATCGGGCATAGCCGGCTTGGGAAGACGGCGTTGTGGACCGCGGCGAATGACCGGCGGTTTGCGATGGCGATCAGCAATGAATCGGGAGAAGGCGGCGCGGCGATGGGGAAGCGGGATTACGGGGAGACGATTGCGATCATCAATAATTATTTTCCGTGGTGGTTTGCGCCGGCTTATAAACAATGGGGTTTTCATACC
Source organism: uncultured Chitinophagaceae bacterium (assembly GCA_963846405.1). Classification (GTDB taxonomy): domain Bacteria; phylum Bacteroidota; class Bacteroidia; order Chitinophagales; family Chitinophagaceae; genus Puia. The sequence goes on from CAWJVU010000009.1 coordinate 452,220, forward strand.
GCGGAAATGCCGTTCGATCAATTTATGTTGCTGGGGCTTATTGCGCCGCGGCCTTTATATGTCGCGAGTGCGATGGGTGATCAGTGGTCGGATCCGAAGGGAGAGTTCCTGAGTGCGAATTTAGCGGGACGGGTATATGCGTTGTATGGAGAAAAGGGGGTTGGGGTGGACGCGATGCCGGGGCTGGAGCAGCCGGTTGGAGACTTTATCCGGTATCATATCCGCAGCGGGAAGCATGACCTGACCTTGTATGATTGGGAGCGCTATATGGATTTTGCGGATCGGAGGTTGGGCAAGCCGGTGGAGCGGGGGATTGGCGGGGGGAAATCACGATAATTATCCTCATTTTGGGCTAAATTGCCCGAATTGATGTTAAAATAGCTTAATAGTCGGATAACATTTGACAATTTTCGGCGGCGGAAATGTCCTTTCTTTATGGTAGAACCAACGAATTTTGCACATGCCAAAGAACAAACTAGGATTCCCCTTCATTCTGGTCTGCACGCTGTTTTTTCTGTGGGCCTTTTTGCACAATATCAATGGGATATTGATCCCGCATTTGAAAAAGGCCTGTCAACTGAGTGATACGCAGTCGTCGTTTATCGACTTTGCGGTGTATCTGGGGTATTTTGTTTTCGCGTTGCCGGCGGGGCTTTTTCTGCATCGGTTTGGCTATAAGAAGGGAATACTTTGCGGGCTTTTCCTTTTTGCGTTGGGGGCATTGCTGGTGCTTCCGGCGGCGGATGCGCGGAATTATGGGATGTTTCTCCTGGCGTTGTTTGTAGCGGCGAGCGGTGCGACTTTCCTGGAGACGGTTGCCAATCCATATGCCGCGAATATGGGGTCGCCCGAGAATCCGGAGCAGCAACTGAATTTTGCGCAGTCCTTTAACGGACTGGGGGCGGCGGTTGTGCCGTTTATCGGGTCTACATTTATCCTTTCGGGCATCGAGCATTCGAAGGCGGAGTTGGATGCCATGCAGGCGCGAGGCGAACTGGCGGCTTATCTTCAGCAGGAGGCCAACACGATCAAGCCGGTGTATTTGGTGATGGCGGTCGTGTTGATCCTTGTGGCCATCGTGTTCATTTTTACCAAGCTGCCGGAGATCAAAGAGTCGGGAGGGCTTCACGGAACAGAGTTCTCCTTGCGCGTGCTGCGGCTGCCGCATGTTCGGTGGGCGGTTATGGCGGAGTTCTTTTATGTGGGGGCGCAGGTCGGGGTGACCAGCTTCTTGGTGCGATTTTCGCGGTATACAGCGAATATCGGTGAAAAACAGGCCGGGGATATGCTGGGGTGGGCGATGGTGGGTTTTATGGCGGGGCGGTTCCTCGGGACATTTTTTATGCGATATATCCGGCCGGCGCGATTGCTTTCGCTTTATGCGGCGATCAATATCGGGCTGTTGATGGTGGTGTTATCTGCGCATGGGGTGACGGCGGTGTATGCGCTGATGGCGATCCCGTTCTTTCTTTCGATCATGTTCCCAACGATATTTGCGCTGGGGATCAAGGATCTCGGCGAGGAGACAAAACTGGCTTCTTCGTTCCTGGTGATGTCGATCATTGGCGGGGCATTTACGCCGGTGATGATGGGGCTTATTTCGGATCATACGGGGGAAGTATCCAGGTGGCGTATATTATGCCGGTGGTGTGTATGCTGTTCATCCTGTGGTTCGGGCTTCGGGGGCATAGGATCATAAGAACGCTACAACCGGCTGTCGCATGAGATATTGTCTGGCGTTGGATTTGCAGCGGATGCGGGGTTGATCGCGGAGTATGACGGCCTGGCATCGGGAGGTGTGGCCGGAGATCAGGCAGAGCATCCTGGACGAGCGGGATCGAACGGTATGGAGATCTACCGGTTGGAGGACCGGTTGTTCATGATCATGGAGGTCTCGCCGGAATTCAGCTTTGACGAAAAGGCGGCGATGGATGCGGCCAATCCGGCGGTGCAGCGATGGGAGGAGCTGATGTGGAAATACCAGGTGGCGATACCGGGCGGAAAGCCGGGAGAGAAATGGCGGTTGATGGAGAGGATCTTTTCAATGATTGAAATAAAGTATGAATATGTTCGGATTGGCAGGTAAAGAAGCGGTGGTGACCGGGGCGGGGAGCGGGATCGGGAAGGCGGTGGCGCTGTTGCTGGCGCGGCAGGGCGCGCAGGTCACGATCGTGGATATCAATGAGCGACCAGGCGCATGCGGTCGTAGAGGAGATCGAAGGCGGCGGGGGGAAAGGCGGCGGCGGGGCGGCGGATGTGTCGAATCAGAAGGAGGTGACAGCGTTGTTTGCGGCAGCTGTCGCGGTTGGATATCCTGGTGAACAGCGCGGGGGTCTCGCATATCGGCACAGTGGAGTCGACGACGGAGGCGGATATGGACCGATTGTACAAGGTGAATGTGAAGGGGGTTTACAATTGTCTCCATGCGGCGGTCCCGTTGATGAAGAAGGCGGGCGGGGGTGTCATCCTGAATATGTGTTCGATCGCGGCGACGATGGGGATACCGGACCGTTTTGCGTATTCGATGACGAAGGGCGCGGTCTATTCGATGACGTTGTCGGTGGCGAAGGATTATCTGAAGGATAAGATCCGGTGCAATTGTATCTCGCCGGCGCGGGTGCATACTCCGTTTGTTGATGGGTTCCTGCAAAAGAACTATCCGGGGAGGGAGCAGGAGATGTTCGAGAAACTGTCGAAGACGCAGCCGATCGGGCGGATGGCGAAGACCGGAGGAGATTGCGGGGCTGGTGTTGTACCTGGTGAGCGATGAGGCGTCGTTCATCACCGGTTGTGATTACCCGATCGACGGCGGATTTACGAAATTGAACAATTAATTTGTCGATAAATATGAAACTGATCAGACATGGCGTGCTGAACAGGGAAAAGCCAGGGGTCGTACTGGAAGGCGGGTATTTATGATGTAACGGGATTCGGTGAAGATTACAATGAGGATTTTTTCGAGACGGGGGGCATGGAGCGGCTGGCGGCGTTTGTCGGTGGCGAATCGGGCCGCGTTGAAGGCTGTTGCCGGGGGGAGTTCGGCTGGGTTCGCCGATCGCGCGGCCTTCGAAGATCGTATGTATCGGCCTTAATTACGTGGATCATGCGCGGGAGACGGGCGCGACGCCACCGCCCGAACCGGTGATCTTTTTGAAGTCGACGACTGCGTTATGTGGCCCCAATGATGATATCGTTATCCCGCGGGATTCGGTAAAGACGGATTGGGAGGTGGAACTGGCGGTGGTGATGGGGAAGCGGGCGAGTTATGTGGCGGAAGCGGAGGCGTTGGACTATGTAGCGGGGTATTGCCTGCACAATGATGTCTCGGAGCGGGAGTTCCAGATCGAGCGAAGCGGGACCTGGGATAAGGGCAAGGGCTGCGACACGTTTGCGCCGCTGGGTCCGTGGCTGGCTACGCCGGATGAGATGGGGGACGTTCATCAATTGCGGTTATGGCTGACCGTGAATGGCAGATTGATGCAGGATGGGACGACGGCAAACCTGATCTTCAATATACCGTTTCTGATCGCCTATACCAGTCAGTTCATGACCTTGTTGCCGGGGGATGTGATTTCCACCGGTACGCCGGCGGGGGTGGGGTTGGGGATGAAGCCCAATGTCTATCTGAAGCCGGGGGATGTGGTTGAACTGGGGATTGACCATCTGGGAGTCGGCGCGGCAAAATGTAAAAGCGTATGGCAACATCTTAGGATCGATGCGCACCAGCATTTCTGGAAGTATGATCCGGTTGACGCATAGCTGGATCGATGATGCGATGTGGGTCGATCCGGCGGGATTATTCCCCGGCCGATCTGCTGCCGTTGTTGCAGAAGGCGGGGATCGATGGCTGTGTGACGGTGCAGGTCGAATCAGACGGAGGACGAAAACAAGGAAATGCTGGCTTTCGGCGGATCAACACGAATTTATCGCGGGAGTCGTCGGATGGGTCGATCTGCAGCATCCCGGACGTGGAATTCCGGCTGGAGTGGTATAAGGAGCGCTTATCCGAAGATGAAAGGATTCCGGCATATCCTGCAGGGTGAGCGGGACCGGGCATTGATGTTGAAGCCAGCCTTTAAGCGGGGGATCGGGTTGCTGAAGAAATTCGGATATACGTTCGACATCCTGATCTTTCCGGATCAACTGGGGTATACGCGGGAGTTTGTCGCGGCGTTTCCGGATCAGCCGTTCATCATCGATCATATTGCCAAGCCGTATATCAAGGACCGGTTTATCACGGAGGAGTGGAAGGATGCGATCCGGGCGGTGGCGGCTTTTCCGAATGTATCGTGCAAGATCTCGGGGATGGTGACGGAGGCGGATTGGAAGACATTGGAAGCCGGAGCATTTCAGGCCGTATCTGGAGACGGTGGTGGAGGCTTTTGGGCCCGGACGGATTGTGTATGGGTCGGACTGGCCGGTTTGCCTCGTGGCGGCGGAGTATGCGCAGGTGCGTTGGGATCGTGGAGGATTATTTCGCTGCGTTCTCGGCGGAGGAGCGGGCAGCGTTTTTTGGCGGGAATGCGGAGCGGTTCTATGGGTTGTAGGGATGCGGGGGCGGGGTTGTATAAAATTAATTCATGTGTATGGATTTGAAATTACAGGATAAGGTGATCATCGTATCGGGCGGGGCCAAGGGGATTGGCGAAGGGATTGTGCGGGTGCTGGCGAAGGAGGGGGCGATCCCTTTTATTGTCGGGCGGAATGTCGCGGATAATCAGGCGGCGGTGGCTGCGGTGGAGGCGGCCGGGGGCAAGGCTTTCCAGGTGGTAGCGGAGCTGACCGTGCCGGAGGCTTGCGCGGCGGCGGTGCAGGCGGTGCTGAATATCTGCGGGCGGATCGACGGGCTGGTGAATAATGCTGGAGTAAATGATGGGGTGGGGTTGGAGAAGGGTAGCTATGAGGCGTTCATGGCGTCGCTGCATCAGAACGTCGTCCATTATTATTTGTTGGCGCATCATGCGTTGCCGGCGTTGAAGGCTTCGCGGGGCGCGATTGTGAATATCGGTTCGAAGACGGCAGAGACGGGGCAGGGCGGGACGTCGGCGTATGCGGCGGCGAATGGCGGGCGGAATGCGCTTACGCGGGAGTGGGCGGTGGAGTTATTGAAATATGGGATCCGGGTGAATGCGATCATCGTGGCGGAGTGCTGGACGCCGCTGTATGAGAAGTGGATACAGACGCTGCCTGATCCGGCGGCGAAGTTGGCGGAGATCGTGAAGAAGATCCCGCTGGGGAACCGGATGACGACGGCGGAGGAGATCGCGAATATGGCGGCGTTCCTGTTGTCGGAGCGGTCGAGCCATACGACGGGGCAGTTGATCCATGTGGATGGGGGATATGTTCACCTGGACCGGGCGCTGGCGAATGCGTGAAATATTATGAAGGCGTTAGTTTGTATAAAACCCGGAGAATTTGAATATCGGGAGATAGATGCGCCGATCGCGCGGCCGGGACAGGCGATCATCAAGATCCGGCGAATAGGGATCTGCGGAACCGATCTGCATGCTTTTGAGGGAACGCAGCCTTATTTCGAATATCCGCGGATCCTGGGTCATGAACTGGCGGGGGACCTGGTCGATCTGGACCGGGCGCCGGGTTTTTCGCCGGGGGAGGCGGTCACGGTGATCCCTTATTTCAATTGCGGGACCTGTATTGCCTGCCGGAAGGGAAAGCCGAATTGTTGTGTTACGCTCTAAGGTTTGCGGGGTACATATCGACGGGGGGATGGTGGATTATTTATCGGTGCCTTCGGCTTCGCTGGTACATGGGAATGGGTTGAGCTATGATCAGCTTGCGCTTGTGGAGCCGCTTGGCGATCGGGGCGCATGCGGATCCGGCGTGCGGGGGTGGAGGCGGGAGAGTTTGTGCTGGTGGTGGGCGCGGGGCCGATCGGGCTCGGGGACATGGAGGCGGCGCGGATTGCGGGTGGGGAGGTGATTGCGATGGATATCAATGAGGGGAGGCTGCGGTTTTGTCGCGGAGAGATTGCAGGTGTTGCATACGGTGATCGGCCGGCGGAGGAGTGCGATGGATGCGAATAAAACATATTACGCGCGGCGAGATGCCGACGGTAGTCGTTGATGCGACGGGGAATCGGCGGGCGATTGACCAGGGGTTCCAGTATATGGCTCATGGAGGACGGTATGTGTTGGTTGGGCTGCAGAAGGGGGAGATCCGTTCAGCCAGCCGGAGTTCCACAAGCGGGAGGGAACGCTTGATGAGTAGTCGAAATGCGACGCGACGGGATTTTGACCAGGTCATGGAGAACGATGCGGAAGAAGTTGATTGACCCGACGGTTTATATTACCCATCGGGTGGCGTTTGAGGAGGTAAAGGCGGAGTTTGCGGGGTGGCTTGACCCGGCGAAGGGGGTGATCAAGGCGATGGTGGGATAAACGAGTAAGATCAGTGAGCAAAAAAGTGTTGTCTTTCGGGGAATTGTTGTTGCGGATCTGTCCGGATGTAGAAGGGAACTGGTTGGAGGAGAACAGCTTGCCTTTTTATGTTGGCGGGGCGGAGGCAAATGTGGCGACGGCGCTGGCGTTATGGGGGATACCATCGGCTTATCTGACGGCGCTGCCGGACAACCTGCTGGCCCATCAACTGGCAGGATATCTGGAAGAGCGAGGGTGTCGACACATCGCGGGTAGTTTTACCGGGGGGAGCGGCTTGGGCTTTACTACCTTCCAAAAGGTAAAGGATGTGAAAAATGCGGGTGTGATTTATGACCGGGCAACATTCTTCGTTCTCGGCGTTGCGGCCGGGGACGATCGATTGGGATTCCGTGTTGGATGGAGTGGGATGGCTGCATTTCAGCGCGATCTCGCCGGCGCTGAGTCAGCTTGTGGCGGAGGTCTGTGAGGAAGGGCTGAAGGCGGCACGGGAGAAGGGGATAACCATTTCGGTCGACCTGAACTATCGGGCGAAGCTTTGGCAGTATGGAGTAGCGCCGACGGCGGTGATGCCGGGGCTGGTGGAATATTGCGACCTGGTGATGGGCAACTTGTGGGCGGCGGAAAAGATGCTGGGTATTCCGGTGGATGCGGGGCTGGTGGAAGGGGGGACGGAAAGAGGATTTTCTTGAGCATGCGCGTCGCTCGAGCGAGAAGATCATCGGGCGGTTTCCACGGGTGAAGAAGGTTGCGAAGACGTTCCGGTTTGACCGCGGGGAGAAGGGGATGCAATTATTATACGACGTTTTATTGCGGCGGGTAAGCTGTATTCGTCGCGGGAATATTCTTCGGATGCGATCGTGGACAAGGTGGGTAGCGGCGACTGCTATATGGCCGGGTTGATCCGGGGTCTTTACCTGGGGCAATCGGTGGCGGAGATGGTGGAATTCGCAACGGCGGCGGCTTTTTACAAATTATTTATTCCAAGCGATGCGACCGACCAACCTGCGGAAGACATCGAAAAAATTATGATGATCCATGAGTAAGCCATAGAACTGCATTGATGAAAATCTTCGACGACGGGCATGCTGCCGTTGTACTATTGTCACAGCCTGACCGTGAGCCTCGACATCGCGCGGGTTTTGTATAAGGCCGGGATCCGGGCCATCGAATATACCAACCGCGGTTCGGCGGCGCTGGAGAATTTCACCGCGATGCGAACAACGTTGGCGGCGGAGCTGCCGTTGCTCCATCTGGGGATCGGCACGGTCAAATCGAAGGAGGAGGCGGAAGCCTTCGTGAAGGCGGGCGCTGAATTTATCGTGTCGCCGATCGTCAATCCGGCCGTGGCGGCGGTGGCGAAGGAGGCGGGGCTGCCGTGGATTCCGGGGTGTATGACGCCGACCGAGATCTATCAGGCGCAACAGCTGGAGGCGTCGGTCATCAAGCTATTCCCGGCCAATATCCTGAAGCCGGAATTCCTGCGGTCGATCTTTACGCTTTTCATCGGGCAGCGATTTATTCCGACCGGTGGCGTGGAGATCGATGAAAAGAATATCCGGGACTGGTTTCAGTCGGGTGTAGTGGCGGTGGGGATGGGTGGTAAGCTGATCTCCGAAGACGTGATGATCCATGGGAATTATGATCTGCTGGAGGAGAAAACGTTGCAGACGTTGGCGATTAGTCCAGAAAGTCAAAAAAGAAATTCACCGAAAGTCATGAACTTATCAAAAGAGAACTTATCCGCGATCCGGGAGACGGGTTTGATCAAGCCGGGGCCGGCGTTGTTCGAGCTGCCGGAGAAGGTGCTGCAGTTCGGGACGGGGGTTTTGTTGCGGGGCCTTTCCGGATTATTTTATCGACAAGGCGAACCGGCAGGGGCTTTTTAATGGCCGGATTGTCGTGGTTAAGTCGACCGATTCAGGAGACGCGGGCGGATTCGACCGGCAGGACGGGTTGTATACGTTGTGTGTCCGCGGGATCGAGGATGGGAGAAAGGTGGAGGAGAATATTATTTGTTCGGCGATCAGCCGGGTCTTGTCGGCGAAGGACCATTGGAAGGAGATCCTGGCGCTGGCGCACCGGCCGGAGATGCAGATCGTGATCAGCAACACGACGGAGGTCGGCATCCAACTGGTGGAGGATGATATCCGGCGGGAGCCGCCGGTTGTCTTTCCCCGGCAAGCTGCTGGCTTTTCTATACGAGCGGTTCAAGGCATTTGGCGGCAGCCCGGAGAGCGGGATGGTCATCGTTCCGACGGAGCTGATCGTGGACAATGGGAAGAAACTGGCGGGGATCGTGAAGGAATTGGCGGAGAGGTGTCGGGTGGAGGAAACTTTTGGGCACTGGCTGGATCGGCATTGTCGCTTCTGCAGCTCGTTGGTGGACAGGATCGTTCCGGGCAGGCCGGACGCGGCCACTTTGCAACAATTGGAGCATGATCTGGGTTATACGGATGGGCTGTTGGCGGTTTGTGAAGTGTACCGGCTGTGGGCGATCGAAGGGGATGAGGAGGTGAGGAGGGTGTTGTCTTTCGGCGAGTGCGGATGAGGGAGTGATCATCGAGCCGGATATCGAGATCTATCGGGAGCTGAAGCTGCGGATGTTGAATGGCACGCATACATTGAGCTGCGGATTGGCGGTGCTGGCGGGGTTTACGACGGTGAAGAAGGGGATGGATGATCCGGCGTTTTCGGCTTTTGTTTCCGATCTTATGATGAAGGAGATTGCCCCGGCCATTCCTTATGCGCCTGCGCGGGAGAACGGAGTTGCGCGGGAATTTGGGTTGAAGGTGCTCGACCGGTTCCGGAATCCGCATCTTCAGCATCAGTGGATGAGCATCACGATGCAGTATTCTTCGAAGATGAAGAGCCGGGTCGTCCCGGTACTGCTGGAGCATTATAAACATCATCAGGAGGCGCCGGCGCATATCGCGCTTGGTTTGGCGGCCTTCCTGCTGTTTATGCGGGCGGAGAAGAAAGAGGGGTGGGATGACAAGGCGGGGTATTTTGCGGATTTGTGGGCGCGGTATCCGGCGGAGGATGTGGTGATGAAGGCATTGGGGGACCAGTCATTGTGGGGGGTGGACCTGCTGTTGTTAAGGGGATTTCCGGAGGCGGTGCTGGAGCAGCTGGATGTCCTGATGAATAAAGGGGCGCTGACGGCGCTGACGCTTCTATATATGAAAAAAAATATTGTATGAGCAGTATATCCAATGTATTAAAAGTGCATCCGGCCGATAATGTGCTGGTGGCATTGACTAACTTGGAGAAAGGGACGGTGGTGACGTTTGAAGGTGAGGAGTATACGATCGCAGAGAACATAAAGGCCAAGCATAAGTTTGCGACGGTCGATCTGGCGCCGGGCGATCCGATCACGATGTATGGGGTGCTGGTAGGAAAGGCGCAGGAGCCGATCGCAAAGGGCGGGCTGATCAGCACGACGAATGTGAAACATGCGACCAATGAATTTACCGTCGGGGAGCGGCATACGGAATGGGTGGTGCCGGATGTGACTGTATTTAAGAACCGGACCTTTTCCGGGTATCACCGGGCTGACGGGAGTGTGGGAACGGCGAATTACTGGGTGGTCATCCCGATGGTCTTCTGTGAGAACCGCAACCTGGATGTCTTGCAGCAGGCGCTGGTGACCGACCTGGGATATGGGCGTAACCGGTCCTATCAATTGCAGTCGCAGCAACTGATCGAATTGTATAAAACGGGAAAGAGCGTGGAGGAGATCCTGGATACCGATCTGCAGTGCCGATTATGGGCGGAATGCGAATCAGCGGCTATTCCCGAATGTGGACGGCATCAAGTTCCTGACGCATGACGGCGGCTGCGGGGGAACGCGGCAGGATGCGCAGGCGTTGTGCGGGTTGCTGGCGGGGTATATCACGCATCCAAACGTGGCCGGGGCGACGGTGCTTGAGCCTGGGTTGTCAGAATGCGCAGGTGAGTATCCTGGAAGAGGAGATCCGGAAGCGGTCGCCGGAGTTCAGCGAAACCGATGTATATCCTGGAACAGCAGAAGGTGGGGAAGGAATCGGAGTTCCTGTCGCTGGCAATCAAACAAACTTTTGCGGGGCTGATCACTGGCCAACCAGCAGGAACGAAAGCCGGCGCCGTTGAGCAAGCTGTGTATCGGGCTGGAATGCGGCGGATCGGATGGGTTCTCGGGTATTTCGGCGAATCCGGCGATCGGGTATACGTCCGATCTGCTGGTGGCGTTGGGCGGGTCGGTGATCCTGTCGGAGTTCCCGGAGCTGTGCGGCGTGGAGCAGAACCTGAGTGACCGGTGTGCGGATGTGGCGACGGCGGAGCGGTTTTCTACGCTGATGCGGACCTACAATGACCGGGCGAAGGCGGTGGGTTCGGGGTTCGATATGAATCCTTCGCCGGGGAATATCCGGGATGGGCTGATCACCGATGCGATCAAGTCGGCGGGGGCGGCCAAGAAGGGCGGGACATCGCCGGTGACGGCGGTGCTGGATTATCCGGAGAAGGTGACGAAGCCGGGGTTGAACCTGTTGTGTACGCCGGGTAATGATGTGGAGTCGACTACGGCGGAGGTGGCGGCGGGGGCGAATATCGTGTTGTTCACGACGGGGCTTGGGACGCCGACGGGAAACCCCGTGGCGCCGGTGGTGAAGATCGCGTCGCAATACGGCGTTGTTCGAGCGGATGCGGGATATCATCGATATCAATACGGGGACGGTGATCGAGGGAAAGGAGACGATCCGCGCAGGCGGGGGCGCGGATATTGGATTATGTGATCGGGGTGGCCAGCGGGGAGATCGAGATTGCGGCGGTCCGGCATGTGCAGGATGATTTTATCCCGTGGAAGCGGGGGGTATCGTTGTAGGGGCAGAAGGGTGCTTGTGTCACGGGTAGGACCAGGGTCAATGCGGGCTCAGTTTGATCAGGCTCCCTTTAGAACTGGTTGAACTGTTCTGAAATGCTGTTACATACAAATGACCGGTGTTATCGGCAACGACCCCAACAGGGTAAGGGATCTCGGGCATCAAGAAGAGATTCGATGTAATGCCGCCTGGTGTAAAATAAAACACCACTCCGAGGGAATCTCCCACGTTGATCTCCGGGGCGTAAATGTTGTTGTCTTTATCAAACGCCAGCTGCGCTTCGCCGTTGTAGCCGAGACCGGAGGCAATTGTCATGGAATATTTTGGAGAGATGTTCATACTGTATATTGCCCCGGCGTATGATCCGGTGACGCCAGGCTGCCTGCTTGCCATCAGATAAACACTTCCGTTATTTACAGCTATTCCGCTGCACAATGAAGTATTACTATTGCTATCGTACACCGAGACGATCCCCTGCGGGGTGATCAAATCGACCGAGTTGTTACGCTGGTTCGCGGCATAAAGATTTCCTTTAGTATCCATCGCAAGGCCCAGGAGGAGGCCGTTATCGGTGGCGAAAGGGGTCACTGTACCGGAAGGGCTCACCTTCAGAATCGATTGGCCATTTGAAACTACATACAGATTCCCGCTGGCGTCGAAGGTACTTCCCGTCGGAAAGGGAATGGAGGCAAACGGGCTGATCGAGCCGGCCGCCGTGATCTTGTACACGATGGAATTGAGGAGCGAAGAGATATAGATGTTGCCGCTGCCGTCCATGCTCAGGAATTCCGGCGTAGTGATCGTATCGGTAATGGTGGTTCCCATCCAGGACGTGTCATAGTAGAAGGGGCCGGCGTTTATCGTCTTCCCGGCCACGGTTACGGTGACCGGACCCCAGCCGGCCAGTGTTGGTGTTCGAACGACCAGTGAATCGGATGTCGCGCTGAGGACGGTAGCGGGCTTGCCGTTGAATAAAACGAGGTCGTCCGCCGGTGTTGGGCTAAATTTCGAACCCGTGATGGTCACCAGCGTGGAGTCGGGTCCGCTGGAAGGAATCATGGATGTCACGGCAAAGGTAGGGGCAGGCGTAACGTGTTTGCTGCAGCTGACCAGCGCGATGCCGATGACGCTGATGCCGGTTAGAGAAAGGCGATATAATGGTATCATGGCGATCAAGATATTGGTGAGATACCCAAGTTAATAGATAAAGTCGGCATTTGCAAGAGGTTGGATAAATGTTACCGAGACCCGCCCGGGCTATTTATCCGGGCGGGGCGAAGCGGCGGCAAGCGGCCGCGAGGAGGAGGTGTTGGTGGAAGGGCGTGAAAAGGCGGTGGAATGCTGAGGTTCGAAGGAGGTCAGCGGGTCGTCGGGTTGGTTGAAGTCGTCGCGGTACGTGAGCTTTCCGTTGGTGAGATAGACGTAGTCGACAGAGCCGGTTCCCTGGAACCGGAAGTCGATGCCGATGATCTTGGAGTGGCGGATATGCCGGGGGACGGTATAGGCAAGCTGGTTGTCGACAAAAATCTTGGCGCGGCCGCTGTCGGACTTCGATGCGAAGCTTGACGAACTGGTTGAAGTTGACGCCAAAATTGGAAAGGTCTTCCCTTTTTCCAGACGTATAGAAATAAGTGAAGTACAGGTCCATATTGGAGACGCAGCCTTTTGCACAGAGGGGGACCCAGATCGCCGTGCCTTCGCAGAGGAGGTAGATGCGGGTCATCTGGCAGGCGGCGGAGCCTTCGGAGTAGTCATTGCGAACGGCCGTCTCAAAGGTAAAATGATCGGAGTAGATCTCGCCGAAGTCGCGCACATTGGTGAACATGACGGTAGGCGCGGAGGGCTGCATGGGGATATTTTTGTCGCGGATCTGGTCAAGGGACAGGCTGATCTTACCGTCATGGATGGCTTCTTCTTTTTTGAAATAGACGGGTACGGGGTCCTGTTCGATCAGGGGCAGCCAGCCGTTGGATTGGATGAGCAGGGTATGGGTTTTGACGACCTGGTCGTGGACCTGAAGGGTGGCGTGGTAGTAGTCGGGGTAATAATAGATGGAGGTATACTGATGGCCGGTCTTTGGCACTTTTACCCGGCGGGTGGTGTCCCAGGACTGCTGGATGACGACGAAGTCGTCCGGGCTGCGGCTGGCGTCGTAGTCGAAAATGACCGAGTTGGGGAGGCCGGCGGTGACGACTTTCTTGCTGCTGAAGGCATAGTCCTGCGGTTGCGGGGGTGGTTGCTGGCCATGGAGGAAGAAAAGGATCGCCAGAATGAGGATGAGGATGGGTGCGCCGAGCCAGATTCGCCGGAACCTTCCATGGTCGCGGATTTACCGTTGGTGCCGTTTTGGCCTGCTTCGGGAGGGTACACTGTGCTTTCGGTGGAATGCCCTTGACCTTGGGGAGGATTTTGGGTAGATTCGGGATGAGGTTGAGTGGATGGGGGTTGAGGGGTTGAAGGTTGAGCGGATGGAGGTTGGGGGATCGGGGGTTGCGGCCGGCGGATGTCGGGCGGCCAGATCCCGCCAGTTGTCATAGCCGAGGAATTGGGCGAGGGTATTGAGGGTATGGGTATTGGGGAGGCTGTCGTATTTGACTTTTCCCCAAACCCGTTTCAGGGTGACATGGCTAATGGTTATCCCGGTCTCGTCGCGGATCAGTTCGCTGAGCTGGAGAAAGTCCTGATTGGTCCAGGTGTCGCTGTTACCCCAGCCGGTCTTTTCTTCGAACATTTTCTTAACCTGCCGGATCAGGCTTTCATCAGTCTGCATGGCCAATTGAATGAATTTAAAGTCGGACTACGGTTCGGTTGCAAAATTAACCCGATTCGTCTGCCTGCCCGGTTGTGTACCAACTTGTACCAACGTGTACAAGGGTTGGGTTGCGGGTTGCGGCGGCTTTCGCTCAATTTTATAACAATTTACTCTAATCTGATCAACTCTATGCGTCTTTTATTTAGCGGGATCAGTGTTCCTTCTGCTTTGGAATATTGTCCGGCCGTTGCCCAGGATAGGTTTGCCGGCACCGAAAACGGATATGATAGACGAGCTCTGAATTTACCGGCAGGCCGGTTCCTCGGAACCATCCGGTTCCGCGAGCTATATGGCGGTATCATCATCGGAAAGGGGCTGCTGGGCGATTTTCCGGATTCGCTGAATTTTATTTTCGATACCGGTTGCGGGGGACTATCCCTCGATTCGCTGACGGCGCTGCGGTTAAAGCTGATGCCGCATCCGAGCGACTTCTATATCCGGGGGATTGCGGGGATGCGACGGGAGCAGCTATTGAACGGGATGCGTCTGCGTTTCGGGGAGGTCGCACTGGACAGCATTACGATGCAGGTGAACAATTATGATATCCTGACCAGCGTATATGGGGAGCAGATCGATGGGATACTGGGGTATACCTTTTTTTCGCGTTACCTGGTGCGGGTCGACTATGACAGCTGCCGCATCGATATTTATTCGAAGGGACCGGTGAGCTATCCGAAGGGAGGGTTATCTGTTGCGTCCGCAACTGGTGGGGTTGCCGATGACGGAGGGGCGGCTGAATGACGCCCGGGATATCAATTCGAGGTTTTATTTCGATACCGGGGCGGGATTGTGTTTGCTTTTCTCCTCGGAATTCACGGCTGACAGCGCGGTATTTGGTCCCAAGAAGAAGCGGCCGGTCCGCGCCGAAGGGGCGGGTCTTGGGGGAAAGAAGGAGATGCAGTTGACGACGCTGAGGAATTTTTCGATCGGGCCATTCCGGTTCCGTCATATCCCGACCTATGTTTTTGACGATTCGTATGACGTTACGAATTATCCGCAGTTAGGCGGGTTGATCGGGAATGATCTGTTGCGGCGGTTCAACCTGATCCTGAATTATGACAGATCGGAGATTTACCTGATGCCGAACGGAGCATTCAACCAGCCGTTCGATTATAGCTACAGCGGGTTGACGATCGGGCTCGTCGATGAGAAGATCGTGGTGACGGATGTGATAAAAGATTCGCCGGGGGAAAAGGCGGGTTTCCGGGAAGGGGATGAGGTGCTGATGGTGAATGGGGATGCGCGGCAGGATGTCCAGGTGTTTCAGGGGCTTTTGAGGACGATCGGGCCGCGGGTTCAGGTGGTGGTGCGGCGAGGGGAAGGGGGCGAGTTGGCGGTACTGTCATTAAAGGTGAAGAGTATATTATAACGGACTGCGCTGGGGGTGGGTGGGTGGAAGCGCCGGAGCTGTGGGCGGCGGCAGCGCGGTGGCGCGGCTTAGCTTGCCAGGAGGGTGCCGATGCGTTTGTAGAGCTCGGTGAACTCGAAGGGTTTGGTCATGTATTCGTTCATTCCGGATTCGATGCATTGGCGCTGCTCTCCTTTCATGGCGGTTGCGGTCATGGCGATAATCGGGGTTTGCAATTTGAGGTCATTCCGAATATAGCGGGTGGTCTCGTATCCATCCATTTCCGGCATTTGAATATCCATGATGATCAGGTCAAACACCTGGTCCTGTTTGAGGTACCGGATGGCGTCGGCGCCGTTGCTGAACATTTCTACCGTTGCGCCTGCTTTTCTGAGTACATAGTCGATCAATTTCTGGTTGATCTCGTTGTCTTCGGCTACGAGGAACCGTTTGCCGACCAGCAGTCTGCTGTAGTCCTGGGTGGTCTCGGCGGTATTGCGCTCGGTAGCGGCGTTTTCGCTGACGCCGAAAGGCAGGTGGAACTGGAAGCTTGCGCCTTTTCCGATCGCGCTGCTGACGCTGATGTCGCCCCCCTGGAGATGCAGGAGCTGTTTGCAAATGGTAAGGCCAAGACCCGTTCCGCCATACAGCCGGGATGTGTCGCGGCTGCCCTGGGCGAAGCTGTCAAAAATATGCGGCAGGCTGGCTTCGGGGATGCCGATCCCGGTATCCTTGACGTCGAAGGTGAGGATCACTCCGGCTGCGGTTTCTTCCCGGAGGGTAACGTCTACCTGTATATGGCCCTGATCGGTGAATTTGATGGCATTACCGAGCAGGTTGATCAAAACCTGGTTCAGGCGATGCGGGTCGCCGGTCAGCCATTGAGGGATGGCCGGGTCTACGCTGGTGAAGAGTTCGAGCCGCTTCTTCTTCAGCCGGTGTTCGAAGATGGCCCCGGCGTTTTTCAGGACGTCGGCGACGCTGAACGTAATCCGTTCGATGTTGAGCTTGCCGGCCTTTATCTTGGAAAAGTCGAGGATATCGCCGACGATCACGAGAAGGTTGTTGACGGAGCGTTTGATGACCTCCGCGAGTTCATGTTGTTTGTTGCTGAGCGGGGTACTCAGGAGGAGGTCGGTCATGCCCTTGATGCCATTCATGGGCGTACGAATCTCATGGCTCATGTTGGCGAGGAATTGTTCCTGCATCTGTTTGGCTTCGCGGGCTTCGCGGATGGCGGTCTCCAGTTGTTCCTGCACTTTCTTGCGGCGGCTGAAATCGCTGTTGATCTTTATGAGGACAAAGACAAAGAAAAGGGAACCGATAATCCGGCCTGCCAGCGCGAGCCACGCTATCCGGTGACTGTTGGCTTCGTTGACCTGGAGGTCGTTAAAGAGGACGGTCTTTTCGGCGGCCGTCCTTTCCTCGAGTAGGGCCTCAAGCGCGCTGTCGGTTGTGGCGAGGCGGGATTCGAGGGTCGCGGCGGTGAGGGTCGCGGGAGGATTCGCTCGCGCGAGGGCGTCGGCGGGGTTGGCGGCAAGGCTATCTTCGGATTGGATTTTGGCCGTGATCAGGTTGGCGAGCCGGTCGATATTCCCGCCCTGGTCGTGCTCCCCGGTCGTCAGGCGGCGCAGCGTGTCGAGGGATTGTTGCAACCGGCGGTGAAACGTCCGGATCTGGCGTGCGGTAGAAGAGTCGCCGGTTTTCCCCAAGCGATAGGAGGAAGCGCCCGATTCGGTCGTCAGGAGATCCATGCCCTGAAGGGTACTGATCACCTCACAGGTGCGGCTGATCTGCGAACTCGTATTACCGAGATTCCGATTCAGGGCGTAGATCAGAAAGCCAACGATAAAGAAGGTGACGATCAAAAATACCAACAGCCAGGCGATCTTACGATGAATGACGATTCTGGATTTGGAAATCAATCGCATAGGTTCTTTCTTCGGGTAGCCCCTATAACGTAAAAATGTCCCTTTATTATGTGTATCTCTTTATCTTTATAAGATGAAAAGGCAATGGAGTATCCTTATGGGGGCATTGTTCCTGGCGGTTTCGGCCAATTCCCAGGTCATTTTGCCGAAGATCGATACCACGGTAAAGGTCGGAAAGGTGGGATATCACGTGGATTGCAGGAACAAGAAAGTGGAGGAGAACGACCTCCAAATCCGGCCGATGGGGTTTAGCAGCGAGGTGAAGCCGATGGAATTCATGATACGGGGGCGGGTAGCGAAGGCGGAGATCGACGATCTGAACAGCGATGGCTATCCGGACCTGGTTCTGTATGTGTATACGGATTCATCGGCGGTCTTCGGGACAGTGTATGCGTTTGTATCCAAGGCAAATAAGTCGGTGGTCGGATGTTTTCTGCCCGATCCCGTGATGGATGGAAAGATCAATGCAGGTTACAAGGGGCACGATACCTTTTCGCTGATGGAAGGATATTTGCTGGAAAAATTTCCCATCTATAAATCCGGCGATGATAAGGATAGTCCGTCAGGCGGCACGCGCGTCATCCTTTATCAGCTTGTTCCCGATGAAGGGGACCGGTTCAAATTCCAAAGGTGCGGACTTACGATACACATTAGGGAGGTCCTGTTGTGCCGGGGCGAGTACCAGGGAAGGTAACGGGGCGCGTTACTGCGCGTGGACGAGAGACAGCAGGGCAGTCTTGTCGGCGGTTTCCTGCAGTGCGGTATAGAGCCGGTCGAGATCATCCTGACTATTGAAGGCATTGATTGAATAGCGCATCAGGGGAAGGTTGTCCTGGAGGTTGATGGCGATCTCGACGCGGTGTGTTTGGAAAAGGTAGCGTTTTAGCCGATCGGGATCGGGCGTTTGGATCGGGATAGCGAACATCTGACCCAGAAATTCCTCCTTGATGGGGCAGATCGGCTCGGAGCCGAGGAGCTCGCAAAATCGAAGGGCGTTGTCGCGGACGAGGCGGCGGCAGGCGGCAGCCACATCGGACCACTTGTTTTCCTGCATAAATTCGATCGACCGCGGGATGGTCAGAAACGCGGAGAAATCGCGGGTCCCCTGTCGTTGATGATAGTCCAGAAATTGAGAATGCGACGGGTCGTCGCTTTCAAAACCCCAACTGATGATCAGGGGGTCAAACAGTCGTTGTAATTCTCTTCTGACATACAGAAAACTGGAGCCTTTGGGGGTCATCATCCATTTGTGGCAGGCGCCGGCATAGATATCTGCGGGCAGGTCCCGGAGGTCGAGCGGAAGATGGCCGGGAATATGGGCTCCGTCTACGATGGTGATCAGACCGCGTTGCCGGGCGGCTGCGCAAATTTCCCGTACGGGCAGGATGAGCGCGGTGCTGCTGGTGATCTGACTGAGGAAGATCGCTTTTGTCCGGGAGGTGATACCCGCGAGGAAGTCGGCGATCAGTTCATCTGTGGACGTGATGGGCAGGCGAACCGTCCGGCGAATATAATTCGCTCCGCTTTTTTGACAATAATATTTCCAGGTTCGGTCGCATGCGCCGTATTCAAGGTTGGTACTGAGGATTTCGTCACCCGGGCTTAACGGAAAACTTCGGGCGACAATATTCATTCCGTAGGAAGGGTTCGTGGTATAGACGACGTCGTCCGCGTCACAGTGGATGTAGGCAGCCAGCGCCTGCCGGGACGCTTCCAGATAGCGGGGGCCGGTTACATTTATGAACTGCGCCGGTTCGAATTCCAGCTCGCGCTGCCATCGCTGATAGTCTTCGAAGATGGGTCGGGGGCATGCGCCGAAAGCGCCGAAGTTGAGATAGGTGATAGTTGGATCGAGGAGAAAGGGTGAAGGTGAAATAGGAAGATGCATGGCACAAAAATACTGAAATTCCGCCGCTGGTTGTTCGGAAAATTAGGGTTACCTTTTTGGCACAAATTATTATATGCATAAGCTTATTCGATCGCTTCTTTCGGTCTTTGTAATGCTGGCTTTTCCGATGTTCGCCGGCGCCATCGATACGCATGATACGCGGATGCTGTCTCAGCCGGCGGTGAGCGCCGATCATATCGCTTTTATCTATGCGGAGGACCTTTGGGTCGCGAATCTGGATGGGTCCAGCCCGCGGCGGTTGACGGTGAGCGAGGGTATCGAGTTCCAGCCCGTTCTTTTCGCCGGATGGAAAATGGATTGCGTTCAGTGCGCAGTATGATGGCAATACGGACGTATATATCATCCCGGTAGACGGTGGTATTCCGAAACGGCTGACCTGGCATCCCGGTGCGGATGGCGTCCGCGGGTTCACTCCCGACGGCAAGTCCGTGCTGTTCATTTCGCAGCGGGAATGTTTCTCGAACCGATATTTCAAATTGTATACGGTTCCGGTGACGGGCGGGCCTGCGAAGGAACTGGAGATCCCCAACGCCTTTTTCGCGTCGTATTCACCCGATGGGAGCCGGCTGGCCTACACCCCTATCCCGGATGCGTTCCGGCAGTGGAAGCATTATCGGGGCGGGTCGATCTCAAAGATCTGGTTGTTTTCGTTCAAGGACATGGCGGCGGAGGCGATCCCGCAGCCGGCCACAGGATGTAATGATACGGGTCCGGTCTGGGTGGGCAATACGGTATATTTCCGAAGCGACCGGGATGGAGAGTTTAATGTTTACGCGTATGATGTTGCGTCGAAACAAGTAAAAGCGTTGACGCATTTTACGGATTTTCCGGTTCTGAATATGTCGGGTCGCGAGGGGAAACTGATTTTCGAGCAGAGCGGTTATCTCCATACGTATGATCTGGGCGCCGGCGCGGAGAAGAAGCTGACGATCGGGATCGCGGCTGATCTGCTGGAGCTGCGGCCGAGGTTTGCATCGGGGCCCCAATATATTGAGCGCGGGGATATTTCGCCCACGGGCGCCCGGGTGGTGTTGGATTATCGGGGCGACATTGTTACCGCGCCAGCCGAGAAGGGAGACTACCGGAACCTGACCAATACGGTCGGAGCGCATGAGGGTTGGTCAAGCTGGTCGTCCGACGGCAAATCGATCGCATATATTTCGGATGCATCGGGTGAGAATGCGCTTTATATCCAGCCCGAGGATGGAAAAGGGACTGCGCGTGTCATCAAGTTGACCGGGGCGGGCTTCTATGCCAATTTGAAGTGGTCGCCGGACAGCAAGAAGATCGCTTTTGCCGACAACGCGAGGAACTTGTATATCCTGGATGTACCGAGCGGGGATATCAAAAAGATCGACGCGGATGAAGTATATATTCCGGGTGCGTTCCGGGACATCGCCAGTGACTGGTCTTCGGACTCGCGGTGGCTGGCGTATACAAAGGTGATGGGAACCCAGTTCAAGCGGGTATTCCTGTATTCGCTTGCTGAACAAAAATCCTATCCCTTGACGGACGGGCTTGAGCGAAGTGGATGAACCGAAATTCGACCCCCAGGGGAAATACCTGTATTTTTTTGCCTCGACGGATGCGGGGCCGGTGCTCAACTGGTTTGACCAGTCGAGCATCGATATGCGACAAACGGAATCCATTTACCTGGTGACGTTGCAGAAAGAGACGATCTCGCCGTTTGCCAAAGAAAACGATGAAGAAAAAGTGGCGTTGATACCGGTAAGGTTGCGGGCGATAAGGGCGGAGCGGACAAAGGCGCCGGTAAGACGGCAGGTGAAAAAGGGGGGTTGACCATCGATTGGGACGGGATACAAAACCGGATCGTTGATTTGCCGATCACGGCGGGAGATTTTATTGACCTGAGTGTCGGGAAGGACGATGCCATATATTATATCGACAACAACAACGGGGAGGGCGGGGCGCTTCATAAATACGATCTGAAGAAACGAAAGGACCAGGAGATAACCGATCTTGACGTGGTATTTGTTGTCCGCCGACAAGAAGAAGATGCTGTATTTAAAGGGACGGCGCCTGGTGGGTCGTCGATGCAGGTGGGAAGCCGGAACCGGGCAAGGGGCCGGTCCCGATTGGGGATATCCAGGTAAAGGTCGATCCGGCAGCCGAATGGGCTGATATCTTCGATGAAGCCTGGCGGGTCAGCAGGGATTATTTCTATGACCCGAATATGCATGGTGTCGACTGGATGGCGGTAAAAAAGAAATATGCCGCTTTTCTTCCCGACCTCTCCTGTCGTGATGATCTGAACCAACTGCTCCAATGGATGGGAAGTGAATTGTCCATCGGGCATAATTTTATCCTGAGCGGCGGCGATCATCCGTTCATGGTCGAAGACGGTCAACGGCGGTTTGCTTGGGTGCGGATTATGAGACGGCGAACGGGCGTTACCGATTGAAAAAGATCTATGGCGGTTTGAACTGGAATCCAAATCTGCGGTCGCCGTTGACGGAGCCGGGTGTCAATGCGCAGGTGGGGGACTATATCCTGGCGGTGAACGGGACAGGAGGTCAAGGCGGAGGACAATATCTATCAGTTCTTTGAGAATACTGCGGGGAAGATCGTGGAGTTGACGATCGGGCCCAATCCGGTCATGACGGGGTCGAGGGTGGTGAAAGTCGTGCCGGTGGGTAACGAGTATGCGCTTGCGCAACCGGGATTGGGTGGAAGGCAATCTGAGGAAGGTGACGGAGGCCACCGAATGGCAAGGTGGCGTATGTCTATGTGCCGAATACGGCGCAGGACGGGGCATGATTATTTCAAGCGTTATTTTTTTCCGCAGGTGAACAGGCAGGCGATCATCGTCGACGAACGTTTTAATGGCGGCGGGGATCTGGCCGACTACTATATCGAATTGCTGACGAGGCCTTATCAGGCGAACTGGCATACCCGTTATGGCCGGGATTTTAAATCGCCGCTTGCGTCCATTGCGGGGCCAAAGGTCATGCTGATCGATGAGACGGCGGGTTCGGGTGGGGATATGCTTCCCTGGATGTTCCATAAGTTTGGTGTAGGCACGCTGGTCGGGTAAGCGGACCTGGGGCGGGCTGGTCGGGATCCTGGGATATCCGGTACTGTTAGATGGGGGGCTGGTGACGGCGCCCAATGTCGGCATCTGGACGAAGGATGGATTTGTGGTCGAGAATGTGGGGGTGTCGCCGGATATCGAGGTGGAGCAGAACCCGGCTGACGTGATCAAGGGGCATGATCCGCAGTTGGAGAAGGCGATCCAGGTGGCGATGCAGCAGTTGGCGGAGCATCCGGTGACGGAGCCGGTGCGACCTCCTTTCCCGGTCGTTGGGAAAAACTGAGGGAGAACGTATGGTCGGCGAAAAAATTAAACTTTAAATATGTCAAATCGAACGGTCCTTATTACGGGCGCCAGTGGGGGGCTCGGCAGTTATGTGGTGCCTTATTTTCTTGCCAAGGGTTTTCGGGTTATCGCGGTGGTCTCGGAAGAAAATGCCAAGAATAAACCCAAGAGTAATCCGTTACTTGATGTACAGGTGGTGGACCTGACGGATGAGCGGGCCGTCGGGACGCTGATTTCCTGGCTGATCGAGACCTATGGTGGGATAGATGCGGCGCTTTTGCTGGCGGGAGGTTTTGTCGCCGGCGGGGTCGCGGATGCGACGGGGAATGAGGTGAAGACGATGTTTGCGATCAATTTCGAAACCGCCTATTATGCGGCGCGGCCGGTATATAACCAGATGCTGGCGCGCGGGAAGGGGCGGATCGTGCTGATGGGGGCAAGGCCTGCGCTTGAGCCGGGAGCGGGCAAGACTTCCGTGGCTTATGCGTTGAGCAAATCGTTGTTGTTCCAACTGGCAGACATTCTGAATGCGGACGCGAAGGGGAAGGACGTGGTGACCCACGTGGTAGTCCCTTCGACGATCGACACGCCGAATAACCGGAAGTGGATGTCCAATGCCGATTTCGACAGCTGGGTCAAACCGGAGCAGTTGGCGGAGATCTTCGACTTTATTTGTTCGGATGCGGGGGCGGTGCTTCGGTCGCCGGTGTGGAAGGTGTACAATAACTCATAATATGGAGAATATCCGAATTGCTACGGCGCAGTTTGAGCACGCGAGTGGGGATAAGGCACGAAACCTGGAGGCGATCCGGCGGCTGACGGCCAGGGCGGCAGCGGCGGGTGCGCAGGCGGTTGCCTTTCACGAGTGCAGTATAACGGGCTATTCGTTTGCGCGAAAGCTTTCGAAGGAAGAGCTGCTGGTTGTCGCGGAGCAGATCCCCGAAGGGCCGAGTATCCGGGCGTTGACGGAGCTGGCGAGGCAATATGATATCACGATCCTGGCCGGACTTTTCGAGAAAGACAAAACCGATCAAATCTATAAGGCGTATGTCGCGGTGGATAAAGGGGGCTTGCTGGCCAAATTCCGGAAGCTGCATCCGTTTATCAACCCTTGTATCCTACCCGGTGACCGGTATGTGGTATTTGAGCTACAGGGCTGGAAATGCGGGATCCTGATCTGTTATGACAACAATATTATCGAGAATGTCCGGGCGACGGCACTGCTGGGTGCGGATGTGATTTTTATGCCGCATGTCACGATGTGTACGCCTTCGACGCGGCCGGGAGCAGGGTTTGTCGACACCGGGCTATGGGCGGCACGGGAGACGGATCCGACGTCGCTACGGATCGAGTTTGATGGCCTCAAAGGGCGGGAGTGGCTGATGAAGTGGCTTCCGGCAAGGGCGTATGACAATGCGATCTATGTGGTCTTTTCCAACGCGATCGGGATGGATGACGACCAGTTGAAGAATGGCTGTTCGATGATCCTCGACCCCTTCGGGGACGTTTTGAACGAGTGCCGGGAACTGGGCGAAGACCTGGTGGTAGCTACGCTGACGCCGGAGAAGCTGCGGCTGGCGGGTGGATATCGTTATCGGAGCGCGCGGCGGCCGGATCTTTATCGGGACATTATCGGGCAACCGCATGTGGCGGAGCAGAAGGTCGTGTGGATGAAGGCAAACGATCACTGATACGTATAGGTGATTTTTTCGCTGGCAATACCACCAGCGTTGCTCGGAGTGATCGTCAGGGTCGCCATGGTGGAAGCTGGCTGGTTGGCGGAATTATAAGTCGTGCTGTAAGCGGTAACGATGGTCTGTGGAATTAGGCCTGTTTCGGTTTCCGTCGTCTGAGACAGGTCATTGGTGATGATAGCGAATACTCCGGGGTAGAGAAAGAGTGGTGAAGCGGCTAGTTTGCTATTGTATTGGTACACGGTGGTATAGGTAGCGGTCTGGATTCCCACCACATAGACATTTTCGACGGCCTGGGTGAGATTGCCGCCGCTAAAGGTATAGGTTGTCTCGGAGAACGGCTCATAGGTTGAGGAGCCATTCGGGATATTATAAATATCATAGGCGGACAGATTGCCGCTCGCGTCATAGGTCAGCAGGGCGCTGTCGTTTCCCGTTGTTTGGGTGGGCGGAATAAATACGGTTCCGGAGGTAGTGTTGGTATGCTGAACATAGGAAACGATCTTGCCGCCGCTCGACTGGAAAGTCGTGTTGATCGCGATAGCAGCGGATTCGTTTAGAGGGCCGTCCTGTGCCGTCTCGCTAAAAGTTCCTGTAAGACTCTGATGGCAGGTTGCCGGAATAGGTTACCGAATAGCTAAGGTTGGTGATTACGGTAGCGCCCGAATCCGTGAGGGTGCTGTTTTCCTGGTACCCGGTTACCAGATTATTCGAATTATATTGAAAGCTGGTCACGATGCTGTCGACCGTGACTCCGGAGGAATTGGCGGCCACGAGGATCTCTTGTTTCAGGAGGGAACCGTTCCCGCTTTTGCCGTTGTTGCTGGTGTCGCTGGTGTTGCTGCTGCTGGTGCTGTTGCTGGACTTTTGGCAGCCGGTGGATGCAGTGATCAGGAGGATCAAAAGGATTGCGGCGGTGTGATGATGAAGGCGGAAAGCTGGTAACTGGTTCATATCTTGTCGTGTTAGTGAAGTAAAGTTATCCGGTGTACTCCGAATGACTCACGGCCAACAAACAATCGGCGGGTTTGCGCAAGCAAATGGTTGGAATAGAAAGGTGGTGAGCGAGAGATTAATTAATTTTAGCGAGTATGGTCAGTCTACACGTCTTGTTCGAAACGCTTGGGATGGCGGTGGGATACCGGTATTTCGTCTGGCTGCGAGGCCGGCAGCCGGATCGGATCGATGAGGGGAACCGGGTTTGGATCCTTATCGGTGCTGCGTTCGGGGCGTTGGTTTTCTCGAGGCTGATCGGGGCGTTGGAAAATCCCCTTAATCTCTTCCATACCAAACATCCGCTGCTTTATCTATATGCCAATAAAACGATTGTGGGCGGCCTGTTGGGCGGACTGCTGATGGTGGAGGTCACGAAAAAAATCATCCATGAGCGGAGTTCGTCGGGCGATTTGTTCACCTATCCGCTGATCCTCGCCATGATGATTGGCCGGATCGGGTGCTTCACGAGCGGGTTGGCGGAGGAAACATATGGGCTGCCGACGAAATGTTTCCTCGGAATGGATCTGGGCGACGGGGTGCCGCGACATCCGGTGGTGTTGTATGAGATCGTTTTTCTTGGTCTGTTGTGGGCGGGACTTGTGGCGATCGGGCGCCGGGTGAAGCTGATAAACGGATATCGGTTCCAGTTTTTTATGATTGCGTATCTGACCTTTCGTTTTCTTTTGGATTTTATCAAGCCGCGCTTTGTGCTTTTTGCCGGGCTGGGGACCATACAGCTTTGTTGTCTGATCGGGCTGCTGTATTATTCGCGGACCATCTATAAAATATTCTGTAACTTTTCCGAATTGGAGGATCATGGACGATCCGACTTGGAGTATCATGGACAATAAGCGCAATTATATTTATTACGATCATACCATTAGCCTTTGTATAGTCTGTCACCGGCGGCTGAGCGCAAAGATCATCCTGCAGCAGGGGAAGGTCTATCTCACCAAGACCTGTGCCGAACACGGTTTTCAAAAGGTGCTGATCGCCACCGATATCGAGTACTACAAACAGATCCGAAACTATAACAAGGCCAGCGAATATCCGCGAAAGCCGCATACCGAGACGGAATTTGGTTGTCCGTATGATTGCGGGATCTGCCCTGATCACGAGCAGCACAGCTGTCTTACGCTGATTGAGGTGACGGATCGGTGTAATCTGACCTGTCCAACCTGTTATGCGAGCTCTTCGCCTACCCATGGGCGCCATCGGACGCTGGAGGAGATCGAGCGGATGCTGGATGTGATTGTCGCGAGTGAGGGAGAACCGGACGTGGTGCAACTGAGCGGCGGGGAGCCAACAATCCATCCCGAGTTTTTCCAGATCCTGGATATCGCGAAGACCAAGCCGATCAAGCACCTGATGGTAAACACCAATGGGGTGCGGATTGCGAACGATCCGGAATTTGCGGAGCGGCTGGCTGGGTATATGCCGGATTTTGAGGTGTATTTGCAGTTCGATTCATTTAAACCGGAAGCGCTCGTTCGGCTCCGGGGTAAGGATCTAACGGAGGTTCGGCGGCTGGCGATCGAGCGGCTGAATGCGCTTAATCTTTCCACCACGCTGGTTGTGACCTTGCAGCGGGGGGTCAATGATGATGAGATCGGAGGGATTATCGAGTATGCGTTGAAGCAGCCGTGTGTGCGGGGGGTAACCTTTCAGCCGACGCAGATCAGCGGCCGATTGGAGGGATATGATGTCGCGGCAGGGAAGCTGACGCCGACAGAAGTGCGACAGAAGATCCTGGAACAGACGGATGTATTCCAGGCGAATGATCTCGTTCCGGTGCCTTGCAATCCGGATGCGCTGACGATGGCGTATGCGTTGAAACTGGCGGGCCAGGTGCAGCCGCTGACTCGGTTGATCGATCCGGAGGTGCTTTTGAATTCATCAAAAAATACGATCGTATATGAGCAGGATGCGGCGTTGCACAGCTATGTTATGAAGATGTTCAGTACGGGCAATTCACCGTTGTCGGCGACGCAGACGTTTAATCAATTGCTGTGTTGTCTGCCGAATGTGTTGGCGGAAGGGTTGTCGTACAACAACCTGTTTCGCGTCATTATTATGAATTTCATGGATGCGTATGACTTCGATGTCCGGGCGATCAAGAAATCCTGTGTACATATTGTAGATCCGAGCGGGAAGGTCATTCCGTTTGAGACGATGAACTTGTTTTATCGGGAGGAGTTGAGGCCTCACCTGGAGAATTTGAGAAAAGAAACGATATGAAGAATTTTGGAAAAGTTATCGGGATCAATTTGGTGGTGGTGCTGGTTTATTCAGCGTTGATCCGGCTTTTGTCTGGTCATGCAGGCGGAGGTGGCAGCGGGTGGGATATTATGGGCGCTTCCGCCATTGCGGTAGGCCTTCACACGTTCATTTGCCTGGTGATTTCGCTCGCCTCCTTTGGTTCACGCGACAAAGAAACCGGGAGGGTCTGGCTCGGAACAACTGCCATCGTACTGGCGGTGGGGTTCTCCGTTTGTCTGGGGAATACGAGTTTAGGTTAGGCGCCGGGACTGAGGAAGAAGGCTGATTTCCGTGGCCGGGTGCGGGTTGTCCAGTCGCGTAAGAGAATTGTTTTGAGCGTCTGTTGGAAATCTTTGGAAAAGTCCGATTTCAAAATAAACAGGTCGGCGCCAGCATAGAAAGCGGCTTCGATGTCGCGGGTTGGGCCGGCGAACGACTGGATGATGATGGGGATATGGTTCCATTTCCGGTTTGACCGGATCTCTTCAAGGCACTGGATCCCGGATTTTCCCGGCATATTGACGTCGAGGAAAAGGATGTCGGGGAGGACCTCTGCGGTGGTCAGATAGATGAGTAGCTCAAGGCCGCTTTCAACCCAATCCAATTCATACCCGATACCGATATTATGAAGGGTAAATTCAAAAAGGGGAGACTCCGCCCAGTTGTCGTCGCACACGACTATTTTAATAGGAGACTGCATAGCACCCAATAGGACTTTATAGAACCGTCCAGGTTTAACAATGCATAATCTATACCAAAAATTTCAAATGGGGAATAGGAGTTTTTAGAAAAGGGGGATCGGAGTTTTACCGTGGGCGGAACGGGAAGGATAACCGGGAATTTACTAGAGATTTTCCATGCTGTCTCGGTAGCCTTTTCCGATGGGGATGGAGGCGCCATTTATCTCGATCATTTCCGCAGTATAGGATTCGATCCGGCGGATGGCGACGATAAAGGAACGATGGACGCGTTTGAAGAGCTGGGCGGGGAGAAGGGCTTCGATCTCATGGGTACCCATTTTGGAAATGTATTCGCCACGGGTGGTGACAATCTTGATGTATTCCCGCTGGCTTTCGATGTAGGCGATGTCTGCAAACAGGATTTTCACTTTTCGTTTCTGGACGGTAACAAAAATGAAGTCTCGCGTATCGGGCGGATCGGCGGATACAGTGCTTCCTCTGCGACTGGTCCGCACCCGGGTGACGGCGGTCAAAAATCGTTCGAATTCAATCGGTTTCAGCAGATAGTCGGTCACGTTGAGGTTGAATCCTTCCACGGCATATTGGTGGTAGGCGGTGGTAATGATGACGGCGGGGGGAGACGCGAGGGTTTTTAAGAATGCCATCCCCTTTAGCCGGGGGAGGTGGATATCCAAAAAGATCAGGTCGGTCACATTGTTCCGGAGGTAATCGGTGGCAAGAATGGCGTCTTTAAACGTCGCGGACAACTCGAGGAAGGGGATCTGCGAGATATAGTCAGTCAATACTTTGATCGCCAGCGGCTCATCTTCGATGACGATGCAGTTGAGCTTAGACATGGCTGGCGAGGTTTATGGTCAGGTTGGCGGAAAATTCCGAACGTAATTGTTCCAGTGAGATGTCATAATCGATATAGAGCAATTCCAGTTGGCGGCGAAGGTTGGACAGGCCGATATTTTCTTTGACGTGGCCATTTCCCGAATGATCTTCCGTCGAATTTCTGACCAGAAAGACCAGTTGCCGGTTATTGATGGAAAGATGAATGTCTACGAATGGCTGGGAGCGCGTCTCGGCGGCGCCATGCTTAAAGGCATTTTCCACGAGGGGGATCAGCAGCAGCGGCGGCAGAGCCTGGCGCATGTCTTCAACATCATAATTGAAATTGATCCGGAGCGTGTCATCATAGCGGAGCCGTTCGAGGGAAATATAGTCGTCGATGATCTTGAGTTCCTGTTCGACGGCGATAAACGGGCCGCCGGCTTCGTATAGCATATACCGCAAGATCTTGGACAAGCGCATGATCGACTCGGGTGCCAGGTCGGATTTATCCCTGGCGAGAGAATAGATATTATTAAGGGTGTTGAACAGGAAGTGCGGGTTGGTTTGGGACTTGAGGTAGTTGAGCTCGGCAGCTTGCTTCTCGATGCGCATTTGCTGGGCGGCCTGCCGAAGCCGGACGTTGTGATAAATGATACTGACGATCCCAAACAGAAAGGCGGCTGGGATGCTGAAGTTCGCTTCTTCGCTCAGGTCATGCTTTTTGCCGGGAGGGTCGATGTAATCGGTGTTCACGTGCAATGCATACCCAAGTTGCGCCCAGTGATGAAAACCCTCAGAGAATAAATAGAGGTACAACACTAACCATAGAATGCCGAAGTAGAATCTTTTCCATCGCAGGCGTGGAACGGTATACTCGAACAGTACATAGTTCACGACGGTAAGCCAGATGGTCAGCCATATACAATCCAGGAGCGCCGTGAAGAATCGTGTGTGTTCGTGAACCTCCTTTATGGTGCACATACAGACGATAACGACGCCGACCCAGGCGTAGAGCTTAAAACGTTGTATGTCGAACAGGGCTTTCATTTTGATTGCTGAATTAAATATCGGCAAAACTTTTCAACCTCACCGAAAGGGGCCAATTGTTGACCCCAAACCTGAACTGGTAGACGAAGAACGGCTGTATGTTGATGTAACTTGCAGGCGTTGAATTAATTAGGTAGTATTATAAAAAATTGAACCATGCATACGACCTTTCAATTCGGCGAGGATGTTCCGGGGTATACGATCCGGGTCCTGAATGAACGGGAGATTCGGGCGGCGGCGGGAATCCTTTTTCTGGGGACCTTTCTTGGGCTGATGTTTATTGCTTTCAAAGGTGATTTCACTGCCATCCGGTATGTCCTCATCGTATTTCTTGCGGATTTTATCATCCGGGTTTTTGTCAACCCGCGGTTCGCGCCTACGCTCGTCCTCGGCCGCCTGATCGTCGGCCGCCAAACGCCCGAATATGTGGGGGCGCGGCAGAAAAAGTTTGCCTGGGTGGTCGGTCTGATCCTTTCCGCGTCATGTTCGTTTTTCTCGTGCTGATGAATGCGTATTGGATAATGACGGGACTTATTTGTCTGACCTGTCTGATCTTCCTCTTCTTCGAATCGGCATTTGGAATTTGCCTTGGGTGCAAGGTTTATCCGCTATTCTTTAAAGACAAGGTGCAATATTGTCCGGGGGAGATTTGTGAGCGGCGGTCGAGACAGCCGATCCAGAAGACGTCGGGGCGGCAGCTACTTGTGGTGATGTTGTTCGCGGCCCTTGTGGTGGTGTTGGCGGTGTCGGACAAAGGATATTTGAGCCGGGCGCCGCATTATTTGTTCGACCGCGCAATTGCACAAGCAAAATGAGCGGCGCGCTTGAAACATATTTTGGGCCCTTCCGGGAGAATATTATCGGACAGCAGGTCTATTACGAGACGCCGTTTGGCCGGAAGCGGTTGCTGTATGCGGATTGGACGGCGAGTGGCCGGGCATATCGCCCGATCGAGATGGAGTTGATGGAGCGCGTGCTGCCGTTTTTCGGGAATACCCATTCGGAGGCGTCGGTGGTGGGGACGCGGATGTCGGCGGCGTATGAAGGGGCGAAACGGATCATCCGGGAGCATGTGCGGGCGTCGGAGCAGGATGTGGTGCTTTTCTGCGGGAGCGGGATGACGTCGGCGGTGAATAAGTTGCAGCGGATGATGGGGATGCGGGGTCCGGCGGATGCCCGATGTGCGGGTCATCCGGCGGATTCACGGCCCGTGGTGCTGGTGACGCATATGGAGCATCACAGCAATCAGATCAGCTGGCTGGAGACGAATGCTACGGTTGAGGTGGTACCGCCCGGTGCGGATGGGGGTGTCGATGTCGGGCGTTTTCGGGAGATGTTGGAGCGGTGCCGGGCGCGGCCGGTGAAGATTGCGGCGGTGACGGCCTGCTCCAATGTAACGGGGATCGAAACGCCTTATCGGGAGATCGCGCGGGTGATGCACGAGTTTGGGGGATTGTGTTTTGTGGATTTTGCTTGTTCGGCGCCGTATGTGGAGATCGATATGCATCCGCGCGGCGCTGGGGATGGGGAAGTTGAGGCTGACCTCGATGCGATCTATTTCTCGGGGCATAAGTTTCTGGGTGGTCCGGGAACGCCAGGGGTGTTGGTCTTCAATCGGAAGTTATCTGCCAGCGCGCGTCCCTGATCAGCCGGGCGGAGGCACTTTGTTGTACAGCAATCCATGGGGGGGCCGGGAGTATGTGGACGACATCGAAGCGCGGGAGGATGGCGGCACGCCGCCGGTCCTGCAAGGGATAAAAGCGGGGCTGTGTATCCGGTTAAAGGAAGAGATGGGGGTGGGGCCGATGCGGGAGCGGGAGGCGGAGATGGTCGGGCGGTTGATGGAGCGGTTGATGGCAGTGCGGGGTGTGGAGGTACTGGCGGCGGATCGACGGGAGCGGCTGGGGATTGTGTCATTCATTGTGAAAGGGATGCATTATGATTTGGTGGTTCGAATGCTGAGTGACCAGTTTGGGATACAGGCCAGGGGCGGTTGCAGTTGTGCGGGAACGTACGGGCATTATTTGCTCTGCATTGACCGGGTAGAGGTCGAGACGCTATACGGGAATCGTTGTTGAGCGGTGAAATGGAGAGCAAACCGGGCTGGGTTCGGTTATCGCTTCATCCGACGATGACGGATGAGGAGATCGACTATATCGCGGATTCGGTGGAGATGGTTGCCGGGGGATCGGTGAAGATGGGTGCGGCGCGGCCGGTTTCTTGTCCGGTTCCCTGGATTTGAGTAAATTACAGGATGGTTCTTTTTCGACGAAACGATTGCTGGTGGCGGCGCTCTTGTTGCTTGGCGTCGGGGTGGTTTGTTGGCGGGTCTTTGCGCCGGAGCACCGGGTGGATTTCAATACGGAAGTCAAGCCAATAATCAACGCAAAATGTATTACTTGTCATGGCGGGGTACGGGCTAAAGGAGGCTTTAGCCTGTTATTCCGGGAGGATGCGTTTGCGAAAACGGAATCGGGCCGGCCGGCGATTGTCCCGGGGATCCCGATCATAGCGAGATGATCCGCCGGATCAGCAGCAGCGATCCGGAAGTAAGGATGCCGTATAAACATGAATCGTTGAGCGAAGGAAGAGATCGATGTCCTTCGAGCGTGGGTGAAAGAGGGAGCGCCATGGGGGGAGCATTGGGCGTATAAGCCGGTTGAGGCGCCGGCGGTCCCCGCGGTGAGCGATCCGTGGGTGCGGGGGCCAATTGATGAATATGTTTTGGGCGGTTCAGAAGGAAGGGTTGCGGCCTGCGGCGGAGGCGTCGCGGGCGGTTTTGCTGCGAAGGGTTAGTCTCGATCTCATCGGGCTTTATCCGTCCGACGCGGTGGCAAATGTCGTATCTGGAGAGCAAGGATCCGCGATGCGTATGAGGCACTGGTCGATACGCTGCTGGAATCGCCGCATTTCGGCGAGAAGTGGGCGGCCATGTGGCTCGACCTCGCGCGGTATGCGGACACAAAAGGATATGAGCGGGATGATTCGCGCAATATCTGGCGGTACCGGGACTGGCTGATCCGGGCGTTCAACAGGGATATGCCGTATGACCGGTTCCTGACCGAGCAACTGGCGGGTGATCTTGCTGCCGCATCCGACCGACGACCAATATATCGCCACGGCCTTTCACCGGAACACGATGACCAATGATGAAGGCGGCACGGATAATGAAGAATTCCGAACGGCCGCGGTCCTCGACCGGGTCAATACGACATGGGAGGCGATGCTGGGGACGACGTTCGCGTGCACCCAATGTCACAGCCATCCTTATGACCCGTTCCGCCATGAGGATTACTACCGTTTCATGGCGTATTTCAACGACACACGCGATGAGGATTCGTATGCGGATTATCCGCTGCTGCGGAGTTATTCGGATTCGGATCGGGTGAAGCTGAATGAGGTCGTGGAGTGGGTGAAGCGGGAAGGGAGCGGAGATCCGGTGGGGGCGGAGTGCGCGGGCGGCGGTGGCAGAGCAGAAGCTGCTGCGCGACCTGGCAGACCGGCGATCAATCTCGCTTAATGCCGACCGTTTTGTGAATGGCGAGCTGGAGGATACAAAATGGCTAGCTTTCCGGAATAACGGGTCGGCGCGCCTGCGGGCGGTCGATCTGAAGGGGGATGACGATTGGTTGATCTTCCGATGGCGGACGTTGAGGCGCCGGGCGGGGAGTGGGCGATCCATCTGGACAGCGTTCGTGGGCCGGTCATCGCGAAGGCGAATGTGGTGACGAGCGGAGATTGGAAGATCGCGGCGGCGCCGGTGAAAACTCAACAAGGTGTTCATGATCTCTATATCACTTATGTCGAATCCCAGGCTTCACAAGCCGGATGAGAAGGGCATGGTGTATCGACTGGTTCTGTTTCACGAGGAAGTTCCCGGGTGAGGGGCGTCCCGGTTATGAGACGGAGAAGGCGGAGTTCTGGCGGTTGTTGTCGGAAAAGGTACCGACGACGCCGGTCATGATGGATAATCCGCGGGATATGCATCGGGTATCGAATGTTTTTGAGCGCGGGAATTGGCTGCTCAAGGGGGCGGTTGTCACGCCGGGTGTCCCGGCGGTGTTTGGCGGGTGTATGCCGGCGGGTGCTCCGGCCAACCGGCTTGGGCTGGCGATGTGGATGACGAGCAAGCAAAATCCGCTCGTATCGAGGACGATGGTCAACCGGGTCTGGGAGCAGCTGTTCGGCACCGGTATCGTCGAAACGTGGAAGACCTGGGGATCGCAGGGCAGTCCGCCGACGCATCGGGCGCTGCTGGACTATCTGGCCTGGCAATATATGAACACGGATCAATGGAGCCTGAAACGTCTGCTGAAGGAGATCGTCATGAGCGCCACTTATCGGGAGGATTCGCGGGTGACGGGGGCTTCGCTTAAAGGCTGATCCATTCGACCGGCTGTATTCGCGCGGGGCGCGGGTGCGGTTGAGTGCGGAGGAACTGCGAGACCAGGATCTCTGTATCTGCGGGCAGCTGTCGCCGGAGATTGTATGGGCCGAGCGTGTTCCCGTATCAGCCCAAGGGGATCTGGATGTCGCCCTAGAATGGCGCGGAGTGGGTGGCCAGCAAAGGCAGTGAGCAATACCGGCGGGCGAGTGTATACGTATTGGAAGCGTTCGGCATCGTATCCATCGATGATCTCATTCGATGCGACGTCGAGGGAGGTCTGTACGGCGCGGCGAATCCGGACCAATACGCCATTGCAGGCGCTGGTCACGTTGAATGATACGGTATATTTGGATATGGCGAGACATTTTGCGCGTCGGCTGAATAGCGTGGTGCCGGGCGGGCCGGAGCGGAAGATCGCGGCGGGGTATCGATGGATGATGTATCGGAGAGATCGCGCCGGGGAAGTTGGCGATCCTGATGGGGTTGTATAACGAGTGGCGATGGAGCGGTTTGCGGCTGCAACCAGGGGAGGCGAAGAAATTGTTGGCGGGGCCAGCGGGCGACTGCGGCGGAGGCGGCGATGGTGGTCGTAGTGCAATGCGCTTATTGAACCTGGATGAGGTGATCACAAAAAATTAGTTATGAGGCGAGTTAATTATGACGGAGGCGGAGCGGCTGGCGCGGCTTCACTTCTATACCCGGCGGCACTTTCTGAAGGAGAGCGCGATGGGGTTGGGGGGGCTGGCGCTTGGTGCGTTGCTGGGTTGTCATGGGAAGGCGGGATGCGACGAACATCGTGTTCGATCCCGCGCATCCGCTCGAGCCGAAGTTGCCGCCTTTTGCGGGGAAGGCGAAGAGCGTGATCTACCTGCATATGGCGGGGGCGCCTTCGCAGTTGGAGCTGTTTGATTACAAACCGGAGCTGATGAAGATGGATGGGCAGGATTGTCCGCCTTCACTGCTGGCGGGGAAGCGGTTTGCGTTTATCAGGGGGGTGCCGAAGATGCTGGGGCCGCAGGCACGTTTTGAGCAGTGGGGCGAGAGCAGGGCGTGGGTAAGCGAAAACCTGCCGCATTTCCGGACGATCGTGGATGAGGTGAGTTTTCTCAAGGCCGTGACGACCGATCAGTTCAACCATGCGCCGGCGCAGTTGCTGGTGCATACGGGTTTCCCGCGGCTTGGGCGGCCCAGCCTCGGGAGTTGGGTCACGTATGGACTGGGGACGGAAAACCAGGACCTGCCCGGCTTTGTCGTGCTGTCGAGCGGCGGCAAATTACCGGATGCGGGGAAGAGCGTATGGGGGAGCGGTTTCCTGCCCAGTGTATACCAAGGTGTCCAGTGTCGCAGCGAAGGGGACCCGGTACTTGTTTCTCGATGACCCGGCGGGGATGGACCGCGGGCTGCGAAAGGCTTCCATCGATGCCATCAATGCCGTCAATCAGCAGGAGTTCGAAGAATATCACGATCCGGAGATCCTCAGCCGGATATCGCAATATGAAATGGCCTTCCGGATGCAGACATCTGTGCCGGAGGTGATGACCATCCAGGATGAGCCGGCGTATATCCATGAGCTTTATGGGACGAAACCGGGTCAGACGAGCCTGGCGAACAATATCCTGCTGGCCCGCAAGTTGGTGGAGAAGGGAGTTCGGTTCGTTCAGATCTTCGACTGGGGCTGGGACAGTCACGGAACGGATGCCGGTACGGCCATCGATGTTGGTTTTATCAACAAATGCCGCCAGGTGGACCGGGCGATGACGGCGCTGATCCTGGACCTGAAGCAGCGGGGGCTTCTCGATGAAACGCTGGTCGTCTGGGGTGGCGAGTTCGGACGGACGCCGATGATGGAGAACCGCGAAGGCAAGCCCAATCCGTTCAAGGGGCGGGATCATCATACGGATGCGTTCACGATCTGGATGGCGGGCGGCGGGATCAAAAAGGGATATGTACACGGCGAGACGGATGAGATCGGCTATAGCGCGTTGTCGGGGAAGGTCGATCCATTCGACGTACAGGCGACGATCCTGAACCAGCTAGGGTTTGACCATACCCGCTTTACCTATGATTTCCAGGGCCGGCCTTACCGGCTGACGGATGTGAAAGGGAATGTCATCAAAGAGATAATCACATGATCAATCGGAAACAATTTATTGCTCAGACGACTTTGGCGGCGACCGGCGTTCTGCTGGACGCGTACGCGCAGCCGCTGATGGCGACGGTGCGGGAGGGGTTTCAGCTAAAGGTACTCGCTACGGACTGGGGTTTCCCCGGGACGCTGGATGAATATGGGGCGAAGGTGAAGGCGGCAGGATATGATGGTATCGAAATCTGGTGGTCGCTAGATCCGGCGAGACAGGAGGAGGTGTTTGCGATGCTAAAGAAATACGGTCTGGAGGTCGGCTTCCTTACGGGCGGGTCAGAGAGTGATCCGAAGGAGCATCTGGAGCACTTTAAAAAAATGGTTGAGGGAGCGGCCCGCAACACGCGGCAACGGCCGCTTTATATCAATTGTCATTCGGGGCGGGATTTCTTTTCCTTTGAGGAGAATAAGAGGTTTATCGATCTGACGACGGCGCTGACCAAAGAGACGGGGATCAAGATCCTGCATGAAACGCACCGGTCGCGGATGTTGTTTGCCGCGCCGGTGGCGCGGCATTTTATGGAGGCCGTGCCTGAGCTTCGGATAACTTTCGACGTTTCGCACTGGTGCAACGTAAGCGAGAGCCTGTTGGCGGATCAGCCGGAGACGATGGCGCTGGCGCTGGCGCGGACGGAGCATATCCACGCGCGGATCGGCCATCCGGAGGGGCCGCAGGTGAGTGATCCGCGGGCGCCGGAGTGGGAGAGCGCGTTGGAGGCGCATATGGGTTGGTGGGATATTGTCCTGCGGCGGAAGAAGCAGGCAGGCGAGGTGATGACCATCCTGACTGAATTCGGTCCTCCGGATTATATGCCTACGACGCCCTACGATCATAAGCCGGTTTCGGATCAGTGGGCGATCAACGAATATATGTTAAGAACGTTGAGGAAAAGGTATTCCTGATGGGAGGCGCGCTTACGTTTATCGGGCGGCTGCATCCGCTGCTGGTACATCTTCCCATTGGTATTCTTCTGCTGGCGATCCTGCTGGAGGCCCTGAGTATGCGGGTGGGTTATACCGGGCTCAAACCGGCCGCGGATCTGAGTTTGCTGATCGGCTGCTGCAGTGCGGCGTTGTCGTGTTGCACGGGGTGGCTACTGTCGCAGACGGGAGATTATGATCCGGGACTGGTGGTGGTGCATCAATGGTTGGCGATTTCACTCACGTTGATTTCGGCGGGTCTGTATTTTGTTGTGCGGGGGCGGGCACCGGGGCGATGGGAGTCGGTGTTAATGTGTTTTGTCGTTGTACTGCTGATCCTGACCGGGCACTGGGGCGGATCGCTTACGCATGGGCCGGGTTATTTGACGGCGGGGCTGACACCGGCGAATACGGAGCCGACGTTGCGACCGGTAGCCGATATCCGGTCAGCGGTTGTATATTCTTCCATGGTGGAGCCGGTGCTTCACGATAATTGTTACGGGTGTCATTCGGCGGTGCGGGTGAAGGGCGGGTTGCGGCTGGATGGCCCGGACCGGATATTACGCGGTGGGAAGGACGGCCCGGTGATCGTCGCGGGTGAGTCCGCAGCCAGTCTGTTGGTGAAACGGATCGGGTTGCCGCTGGACGACGAGCATCATATGGCACCCAAAGAGAAAGGGCAGCTTACGCCGGCGGAGATCCGGCTGTTGCGGTGGTGGATTGACCATGGCGCATCCTTTGATAAGACGGTTGGGGGGCTGCCGGCCGACACGGGGATGTCGGCGGCATGGCAGGCATTCCACATGGGGACCGCGGGGCCGGTGGCTGGCCTGGCGGTGATGAATGTGGCGGATAGTGATCTGCCGGTGGGACCGGTCGTTCCTGCTCCGGCGGAAGCGGTGCGGCTGCTGCGGGCGAATGGGGAGTTGGTATTGCCGATCGCCCAGGGGAGTAATTATCTGGAATTGGATTGTGTTTCCGATACCCTGGGGCCGGAAGCGTTGAACGCGATCCGGATGTTGAAAGAGCAGCTGGTTTCGCTGAAGTGCAGTTGGGTTCGCGGCGGCGGCGATGGGTTGGTGCCGGCGGCGGCGGCTTGTCCGAGGCTGGTGCGGTTATGGCTGGATCATACCGGGATCACGGGGGCGAACCTGGGGGAATTGCGGGCGCTGGCGAACCTGAAATATTTGAATCTGACGGGTACGGCAGTGCGTGCGGAGGATGTGGAGCGACTAAAAGGAATGCCGAAATTGTCGGAATTGTATTTGTATCAAACGAAGGTGGGGCGGGGGGATTGGGTTGGGCTGAAACGGGATTTTCCGCATGTGGTGCTGGACTCGGGCGGATATGAGATACCGTTTTTGGCTACAGATACGGCGATCGTTCGACCGAAATCAGTATATTAGGCCATGAGAAAACCAATTGCAACCTCCATTTTGCTGGCGCTTGCCTGTGCGGGCGCTTATGCACAGGGCCGCCCGGAAGCGGGACCCGACCGGGCGCCAAAGAACCCGGTCGTAGAAGCCATTATCAAAGAAGAGCATGACAATTCCATGCTGAAGCTGCTTGCGCATGAGTTGTTCGACAGCATCGGGCCGAGGCTGGTGGGGACGCCGCAGATGGAGCAGGCCAGGGATTGGGCGCTGGCGAAATACAAGGGTTGGGGTATTCATGCCGAAGCACAAAACTGGGGGATCTGGCGGGGGTGGGAGCGGGGCATTTCGCATATCGATATGGTCATCGCCGCGGGTCCGGACATTGGAGGCGACACAATTGGCCTGGTGTCCGGGTATGGGGAACAAGACCGTAACGGCAGGGCTGGTGATCTTGCCGAACCTGGCCGGACTCGGCGGCGTACGCGGCCTGGATGCCTCCGGTGAAGGGGAAATTTGTGATGGTGTCGATGCTGCAGCCGACGGGGCGGCCGGATGAGCACTGGGAGCATTTCGGGACGGCGGCGTCGTTCCAGAAGATCAAGGACGAGCGAAAGGAGATGACGGATAATTGGAACAACCGGATCAAAAAGACAGGGTTTACGACGCGCACGCTGCCGGTTGAGCTGGAAAAGGCCGGGGCTGCGGGGATCGTTGGGAGCTATTGGTCCGCGGGGTACGGGGTGGATAAAATTTTTGGCGCGTATACGAAAAAGATCCCGACTATCGACGTGATGCAGGAGGACTATGGGATGCTTGTATCGGCTGGTCGAATCAGGAGCTGATCCGAAGATCAGTGTGCACGTGGAATCCAAGGAACGGGGACCGGTGCCGACTTTCAACGTGGTCGCGGGAATAAAGGGCAGTGAAAAACCAGATGAATATGTCATGCTCTCGTGCCATTTCGATTCGTGGGATGGGGGTACCGGGGCGACGGATAACGGTACGGGTACGCTGATGATGATGGAGGCGATGCGGATCCTCCAAAAGGTCTATCCAAATCCCAAGCGGACGATACTCGTTGGTCATTGGGGGAGTGAGGAGGAGGGGCTGAATGGTTCGAGGGCGTTCGTGGAGGATCATCCGGATACCGTGAGCAAATTGCAGGCGCTGTTTAACCAGGACAACGGTACGGGCCGGGTGGAGAATATGTCGGGTGCGGGTTACCTGCATTCATATGAATATTTGACGCGTTGGCTGAGCAAGACGCCTTCGTATATCCGGGACTCCATCAAGACGACTTTCCCGGGTTCGCCGGGGGGTGGCGGTTCCGATTTTGCGTCCTTCGATGCGGTAGGGGCTCCGGGTTTTTCGCTGGGCGCGCTGAACTGGTCCTACTTTAATTATACCTGGCATACGAACCGCGATACCTATGACAAGCTCGTGTTCGATGACCTGAGCAATAATGCGGTGCTGGTCGCGATCCTGGCGTATATGGCGAGCGAGGATCCGAACCGGGCGTCGACGGAAAAGGCGGTGCTCCCGATCAACCCGAGGACAGGTGAGCAAACGAAGTGGCCGGCGCAGGTGAAGGCGATCCGGCGGGGTGGGTTGGACTGATCGGAGGTTGGGTTAGGGGGGACCTTGGTGTTTTTCGGGTTTGGTTTAATTGCGGCGAATTCGCCATAATTAGAATTGATGTTTCCGGAGGGATGTCGGACCAGGCGAGATGTCGGACCGAACGGAATGTCGGACCGAGCGGAATGTGGGACGATGTCGAAATTATAAGACGGTTGATTTTGGACCCAATTGGTTTTATGAAACGGTTGATTGCTGTATGGGTAACGATTATGCTGACGGTGGCAAAGGTCAACGGGCAGGGCACCCCAAAATTTTATGGACCGCTGGTCCCAAACAAGATTGCCGAGAAGTATGTTGCGGCGAGGTATCAGGAGATCGGCGGTTATCTGGGCTACCGGTTGGATGCGAATCTCCATAAAAGACTGCTGCAGATCGATTCGGCGACGATCCTCGCGGGATTTGAGCGAAGACCGGGTGCGCAGACCTGGATCGGGGAGCATGTCGGGAAATTCCTTTTCTCCGCTTCGAAGATGTATGCATACAGTCATGATCCGAAGCTGCGACAACTGATGGATGCGATGGTGCGGACTTATATCGCATGTCAGCTTCCGGATGGGTATCTCGGAACATACCTGGAAAAGGATAGATGGACCGAGTGGGATGTTTGGGCACACAAATACGCGATCATCGGGCTGGTTAATTATTATTCCATTACGGGTTATCAACCGGCGCTTAAGACGGCAGAGCGGGCGGCTGACCTCATCTGCAGGACCTTCGGTGACGAGGACGGTAAGCGCGATCTGATGCCGGCCGGAGCGCATGACGGGCTTGCGCCGGGGAGCATTCTGGAGCCGATGGTCGATCTGTACCGATACACGGGTAACCCGAAATATCTGGCATTCTGCCGCTATATTCTGCGGGCCTACGAGCAGCCAGACGGGCCAAGGATCATCAGCCAGTTGGAGAAATACGGTGACGTGACCAAAGTA
Organism: uncultured Chitinophagaceae bacterium; assembly: GCA_963846405.1. Taxonomy (GTDB): domain Bacteria; phylum Bacteroidota; class Bacteroidia; order Chitinophagales; family Chitinophagaceae; genus Puia. The sequence goes on from CAWJVU010000009.1 coordinate 493,718, forward strand.
GGCGACGCGAAGGCGTATGAGATGTTGTCCTGCTTCCTCGGGATATTAAAATATTACAAGCTTACTGGTGAAAGAGAATATTTGCGGGAGTTGGAGGCTGCATGGTCGGACATAACGAGCCACCGGCTTGTATATCACCGGTACCGCGAGCGATCATGAGGTCTTCGTGCAGACGGGCGTATTGAGGGCGACAAATGACGACAAGATAGGTGAAGGATGTGTGACGGTGACCTGGATTCAATTCAATCTGTCGCTCCTGCAGATCACGGGAAAGCTCAGATATGCGGAGGAGATCGAGCGGTCGGTTTACAATCACCTGCTGGCAGCGGAGAATCCACAGACCGGCTGTGTGAGCTATTATACGGCGTTGCAAGGTGTTAAACCCTATCGGTGCGATCAGGGCTATTCCTGTTGTTTATCGAGCGTGCCGCGCGGGATATCGTTGATCCCGGAAATGATCGGCGGAAAGATCGGCGGTACGTTTTCGGTATTGCTTTATGAAAATGGGGTGGCGTCGACGAGGGTACGCGTCGTTAACGGGGGAGATGTGGGGCTGGTAGTCAAATCGCAGACGCGGTTTCCGGCAGTTGGGGCAGTGGATTTCGAGATCGAGCCCGCGAGGAAGGCGGTATTCACGATCAATTTCCGGGTGCCGGAGTGGGCGGAAAATTTCAAGGCGACGGTGAAGGCAGGCACAGCTGTTGCCGACTCTGCTGACGGTTCGGTTTGCGGTTCGGTTGGCGGGGAGGTATATCCCGGACGAAAAGGAGAGATGCTGGCGATCAGACGAACCTGGGCTGCGGGGGATCGGGTAAGGGTGACGTTCGATATGGCCGTTGAGGTCCTGCCCGGTGGAATTTCGTACCCGAATGCGGTTGCAATAAAGCGTGGGCCGCAGGTGCTGGCGATCGATAAGGCATTAAATACCGGGATCGATTCGCTTGGACAGGTAACGTATGGCGGGAATTTGCGGTTGACCGGTGGGAGAGCGGAACGGTTGACAAGTGCGGAAGCGGCTTTGCCATCGGACTGGGATTGGAAGGAGGCCTTCTACCTGGAGGCGAACGTGGATGGCGGGCCCAAAAGAATCGTACTCGTGCCCTTTGCCGAAGCGGGACAAAAGATCGGGCGCCGTCGAAGTCTGGATCGCGCGGCGAAATTGAGACTATGTTTATTCTTCATAATTATTCCGCGGCAGTGATCTGCTGCATTGTTACGATGCTCTGCTGGGGGTCGTGGGCGAATACGCAAAAACTCGCGGCCGGACACTGGCGATTTGAGCTTTTTTACTGGGATTATGTGGTGGGGATTTTATTGTTCTCCCTCGTGCTGGCATTTACGCTGGGAAGTATGGGCAGCGAGGGAAGAGGTTTTGTGGCCGATCTGTCGCAGGCAGGTGGGAGCAGCATCGGGTCGGCGATTCTGGGCGGCATTATATTTAATGCGGCCAATATCTTGCTGGGGGCGGCGATTGCGATTGCGGGGATGGCGGTGGCGTTCCCGGTGGGGATCGGGCTGGCGCTGGTGATTGGGGTGGTGGTGAACTATATCGCGCATCCGATGGGGGATGTGGGTTTGCTTGCGGGCGGCGTGGGGCTGATCGTTGTCGGCGATCCTATTAAATGCGTTTGCCTACAGGCGGATGCGCGGCGGCCGGGGAAGGCAAACGATCGAACCAGCGGCCTGGCATTGGCGGTGGCTGCCGGTATGCTGATGGGCTTTTTTTACAAATATGTTGCGGCGAGTATGTTCGCTGATTTTGAGGCGCCGGAGCCGGGAAAGTTGACGCCGTATACTGCCGTGGTGATCTTCAGCGCCGGGATTCTGTTGAGCAACTTGTATTCAATACGCTGCTGATGCGGAGGCCGTTTGCGGGTGCGCCGGTTTCTTATGCGGCATATTTCAAGGGCGGGTTCCGGAACCATATCACCGGGATATTGGGCGGATCGATCTGGTGTCTGGGGATGTCGTTAAGTATTATCGCATCGGGAAAGGCGGGTCCGGCGATTTCGTATGGGCTGGGGCAGGGGGCGACGATCATCGCGGCGCTGTGGGGAATTTTCATCTGGAAGGAATTTAGCGGCGCGCCGAAGGGCACAGCCGGCGGTACTGGGCGGGATGCTGATCTTTTATCTGGTTGGGTTGGGGCTGCTGGTTTATGCCGGGGCGTAGAACTGGCAGTACATTTATGAAATCGTATATACTTGTTGTCGGGAGTTCGAATACGGATATGGTGGTGAAGTCGGAGCGGCTGCCTGTGCCGGGGGAGACGATGCTGGGCGGGGCATTTCTGATGGCGGCGGGCGGAAAAGGGGCCAACCAGGCTGTCGCGGCTGCGCGGCTTGGCGCGTGAGGTCGTATTTATTGGCGAAAGTAGGAGCAGGATATGTTTGGGCAAAAGACGATGGATTTATTGAGAAATGAACGGATCGATGCGGGTGATGTACCGGATAGACAGCGAGCATCCATCGGGGGTAGCGTTGATCACGGTTGATGCGCAGGGTGAAAATTGTATCGTGGTAGCGTCGGGCGCGAATGGGAATCTGTTGCCGGGGGATGTGGCGGTGGAAAAGATTAAACATGCGGCGCTTGGTCGTGATGCAGTTGGAAATTCCGCTCGGGACCGTGGAATATGTGGTGGCGGAGGCTGCGGCGCACAGCGTTCCGGTAATCCTGAATCCGGCTCCCGCCCGTGTGCTTCCGGATCATCTTCTGAAGCAGGTGGCCATCCTGACGCCAAATCAGCAGGAGGCCGAGATGCTGAGCGGGCGTGCGGATCGACGATTGGGGCAGTGCCGAGCGGGCTGCCGCGGCGCTGGCGGGGAAAGGCGTGAAGACGGTCATCATCACGATGGGCGCCGAAGGGGCGTTGTTGTTGGATCAGCGGGAAGTTCGAGCGGGTGGCAGCGCCTGTGGTGAAGGCGGTGGATACGACTGCGGCGGGGGATGTCTTTTGCGGGGCGCTGGCGGTGGCGATGGTGGAGGGGAGGCCGGTAAAAGAGGCGGTTAGTTTCGCCTGTGCGGCTGCCGCGTTGTCGGTGACGGGGATGGGGGCGCAGACTTCTGCCCCGACGCGGAGTGCCGTCGATCGGTTCAAAGAGCGTCTTTGATGGCCTTAAGATAGGGCTTGTTGTTCGACTTTTTGAAGACGATATCGGTGCAATTGTTGAATCGGGCGAAGCGGTGAAGCGCAGTGATGAATTTGGGAAAATCGGGTTTTGTGCGTTTTACGGGTTCGAAGTGAAGGTTATGGATGATCAGGGTCTTTTGTTTTCGGTCCGCCTTTGAATCCATGCGGGCGACGAATGTATCACCGATCAGGATGGGTAAGGAGAAGTAGCCGTACTTGCGTTTGGGTTCCGGCACAAAACATTCGATCTGGTAGTCGAAATCAAAAAAATCCCTTAGGCGATGGCGGAAGACGTTCAGGGTGTCGAATGGCGACAGAATATACGCGTCATCGGAGCGCTCGATCTTCCTGCGGCTATAGGCGGGCAGCATGTAGAGCGGGGCGGTTGTCGGGAGGCCTTCGATCTTCACCGTACACACTTCACCTTCATCCACGAGCTTCCGGATCTCTTCCCGGATGACGTGGCCTTTTACAAAGCGGGCGCGCCAGCCATTTCTTTTACATAGGCGATACCCAGGGATCGCAATACGCGAAGGATCGTGTGTCTGGCAAATTCTTCGGGCGTCGGCATCGCCATATCGATGTCGTCCGGGGATCAGATTTTTGGGGACGTCGTACAGCTTTTGGAAATCTCTTGTTCGCGTCGTCATCAGGCTTCCGTCGAGGAACAGCCTTTCGAGCGCGACCTTTGACGGCCGCCAGTCCCACCAGCCGGAGCTGGCCTCCTGGCGGTCGTTCTCAAAATCCTTTACCATCAGCGGCCCTTCACGGGCGACCCGGTCCAGTACCTTGTCATGAGAGTTGTCTCGGCCTGGGTAAGGGGTTTTCTGCTGGCTGCGAAGCTCTGCTTGACGGGTAGTGAAAACCGGAACTCGCGCATCGGCTGGTAGCCCGAGTCGGAGGTGAAAAACTCGAAGATCCGGCCATCCGCCTGCAGCTCTTCCAGCCATTCCGGTTTATAGTCGGGCACCCGCGAGAAAATGGCGTGGTGATGGGCGCGTTCGACGGTATAGTTGGTATCGACCTGGATATAGCCAAGATGTTCGATGAGTTTGTAGACGGCTTCGCGGCCTTTACCGAATGGGGCCGGCCGGGATAGGCCTGCCGCGTGGAGGATGATCCGCCGGGCTTGCGGGAGCGTGAACGTGTCCATATGGGCAAAGTAAGAAAAAATTCTTTTTGCTGCGGGTGTACGGATTCGGCGATCCCGGATGTCTTGATAATTTACTACCTTTAAAATCAAGCGTATGCAAAAATTCATGTTTATTATCCGGGAGGATCTGGCCGAGTTAAAGCGCACGGGTGAGACGGAGCGGTTCAGGCGGATGCGGATCATGACGGCATGGATGGAGTCGCTGCAGGAATCGGTGAATTTCCTCGGCGGCGAGCCGCTGGAGGTCACCAGAAGGTTGGTCACCCGGGACCAGGTCATGTCAGACGGGCCGTTTATCGAAGCGAAGGAAGGGATCAGCGGGTACATCATGATCAATGCGGAGAACATCGAGCAGGCTGCTGCTATCGCGCAAGGATGCCCGTTGGTCCAGCAAGAGCTGTTGACCATCGAAGTAAGCCCGATTATTCCACGGGGGATCACAACAATGGGTGCTGAGACGGAGATCCTTCAGATCGAGGTGGACAGGCTCTACAGGGGTCATTTTGGGAAAATGCTTTCTTCCCTGCTGCGATTCTCGGATGATCTCGACCTGGAGTCGGCGGAGGACATCGTGCAGGATACTTTTTCTGCCGCGCTGGTTGCGTGGGAAAAGAGTGGGATGCCGGACAATCCGGCAGCGTGGCTGTTAAGGTCAGCCGAAACCGGGCGCTGAATAAAATCAAAGAGGCCAAACGATTCAGCAACAAGCTGGCGGAGGGGAATGTCGGGCCGGAGGAACTGGTCATCCAAGCCATGCCGCTGGATGATCAGCAGTTGATCCTGCTGTTTGCCTGTGCGCATCCCGATCTGGCGCCAAAGGTACAGGTGGTGATCACCCTTAAATATGTCGTCAATTTAAAAGTCGAGGCCATTGCGCGGATACTCGGCTTAACGATCGACGGCATCGATAAAATGCTGCTTGCGCGCCAGGCAAAAGATCCGGGATGAACGCATATTGTTTCACCAGCCATCGGCCGCTGCCTTGAAACCCCGGGTCCACAGCGTCCATAAAGTTCTTTACCTGATCTTCAATGAAGGGTACAAATCTTCGTGGGGAAAGGAATTGATCCGGGAGGAATTGTGTGAAGAGGCACTGATCATGACCCGCGCGCTTTGCCGGAGTGTGGCAGGCGATCCTGAAACGCATGCCTTGTATGCGCTGATGTTGTTCAATGCCGCCAGGCTTAAGGCGCGGTTCGGCAAAGATGGCGAATTGCTGGACCTTGAAGAGCAGGACAGAAGTCTATGGGACCAGGACCTGATCCGGCTGGCCATGGTCAATCTTAAGTCCGCCTTTGGGGCCGTGAGTTCCTATTATTGTGAGGCGGCGATTGCGGGGCTGCATTGTGTGGCGGAGAGTTTTGGGGCCACCGATTGGGAAGCGATCATCCGGATTTATAAGCAGCTTCTTAAGATCCAGTCCAATCCGTTCGTCGAACTGAACTATGCCATTGCGTTATATTATGGCGGTTACAAGGCAGAAGCGCTTGGGGTTCTGCACGAGCTGGAAAAACAGGCATTCCTGGGTCAATACTATTTGCTGCATGCCAGTCTGGGGAGGATCTATGCGTCGGAGGGGGATAAGGAACTGGCCCTGGAATATTTCAGGAACACGCTCCGGTTGACGAATGCACCGGATGAGATCGCGTTTGTCCGGCGTTTGATCAGGAAATTGGAATAGGTTATATTTGGCTATGATCTTCCATGCACGAAGCTTGCCGCGGCGCCTGACCATTCTCTTCGCGTTATTTTTTTCTACCGGGGTGTGTATGGGGCAAACCGGCGGAACGGTCATCCACACGCACGGCACCACGATCACCGAATGGCAATATGGCAAAAATGGCGCGCTATCCATTACGTATGATGATGCTTCGCGCCATCAGTTTACGCGGGCGCTTCCGCTTATGGAAAGGCTGAAACTGCCCGCTACTTTTTTTGTGATCACCGGGCCGATCACAGGGTCCCAGTATCATGGAAAGTTTGTCGGCCGGCCGGTGGCGGATATCATTAAAGAGTCAGCGTCGGTGCCAACCGACTCCACCAATTTCCTCGAGCGATGTTCAGCGGCAGGATATCTTGGTTATGAGGGGACGATCTCGTACCACACCCGTGCGGGCGGCCTGTATTCGTCCGGCAAAAAGCGGCAGGCTTATGTGCTGATGGACAGCGCTGTATGCCAAAGTACGTCATGGCGATTTCAAACCGGGATATGAACCCTGTCCCGAATATAAGGAGGCGATCGGGTCGGGTTGGGATGATTTCCGGAAGGATGCCGCTGCAGGTTATGAGATTGCCAGTCATTCCATCACGCATGCGACGATGCCCGGTCTGGATGCCGCCAATATTCGGTATGAGCTGGAGAAAAGCAAGGAGGAGATCAGGAACCAACTGGGTGAAAAATACACGTTCTCGACGGAAGTGCCTTATGGCTATGAGGATGACCGGGTGATGCAGATTGCTTATACGATTTACCCGGCGCTCCGCAACCGGATGCCGGAACCTTTTTGAAAGAGATCGACCGGGCGAGCCGGATGCTGCCGCATCCGACCGATAAAGATTATGTGCAATGGCAGCGTGGCCCACTGCATGCGACGCCGCTGCCGCTGATGGAATCCTGGGTGGATACGACCTGTGCCAACAAAGACATGTGGCTGGTGCTGGTGTTCCATGGGATCGACAGTCTGGGTTGGGAATGGACCCCGATCCCGAAGTTGGAGGAATATTTCAATTATATTGTCGCGAGGGAGGGTAAGCTTTGGATCGCGACGTTCGGCGATGCTACGAAATATATGCGGGAGCGGGAGGCATGCCGTAGACCAACACGGAGTTTGGGACGAGGACGATCCGCGTGAAGCTGATGCATTCGCTGGACAAAACCATGTATGATCTGCCGCTGACGCTCAAAACCTATGTTCCTGATGAATGGAAGACCGTCACGGTAAGACAGGGATCGAGGCAAGCAGCACGTGGATACCCGGCGGGATGAAGACGGCGCATATATTCTTTACCAGGTAAAACCCAACACTGAACCGGCAATACTCCAACCATGAAACGCAACTACTACATTGTTGCATTGATCATGCTGACCTTCTTTGTGATCTCGTTCCTGACGAATGTGATCGGTGCGTTGAATCCGGATTTTATCAATGGGTTTCACCTCAGTCTGACGCTGGCGGCGATTTTGCCCTTTGCTTTTTTCATTGCTTATGGGGTGGTATCGATCCCGACCGGGATGCTGCTTGAAAAATACAAGGAAAAGAAGATCATGATCGCGGGTTTTGTGGTGGCTTCATCGGGTCGCTGCTGCTGGCGGTGGTCCACAATTATCTGAGTGCGATCGTCTCGCTGTTCCTGATCGGCAGTGGGATGGCGATGTTGCAGGTGGTGATCAACCCGTTGTTGCGGACCTCGGGCGGGGAGGAGCACTATGCGTTCAACTCCGTTCTGGCGCAGCTGATCTTTGGGGCGGCGTCTTTTATAAGCCCGATGGTTTACTCGAGTATCTCGTCAGGCAAACCCGGGTATGTTCAGTAGCATCGTGCCGCCTGAGCTGCCGTGGATTTCGCTATACTGGATCTTCGCGGTGATCTCGCTGCTGATGATCGTCATCATCCGGTGTTCGCGGTTTCCGGTGGTCGAATTGAAAGCGGATGAGGAGGTGGGGCCGCTGCAAACGCATATCTGATGCTATTCAGAAAGCGGGTGGTTGTGCTTGTTTTTTATCGCGATGATCTGTTATGTCGGGACCGAGCAGGGCATTGCCAATTGGATCTCCAAATTCCTGGAGACCTATCATCACTATGACCCGCAAACGAAGGGCGCCGATACGGTCGCGTATTTCTGGGGGCTGATGACGGCTGGCGGGGTAGTGGGGCTGGTCTTGTTGAAGATCATGGATAGCCGAAAAGTGCTGATTGGGTTTACCGTTGCGGCGCTCGTTTGCCTGACCGCGGCGTTGTTTGGCAGCGGCCCGGTGGCGCTGATCGCTTTTCCGGCGGTGGGCTTCTTTGCTTCGGTGATGTACCCGATCATCTTCTCGCTGGCGCTCAATTCGGTTGACGAGCATCATGGATCGTTCGCGGGCATCATGGTGACCGGGCATTATCGGCGGGGCGATCGTTCCGCTGATCATCGGCGGCCTGGGGGATGCGCTGGGGCTGCGGACGGGGATGTTCTTCCTGTATGTTACGCTGGGTTATATCTTGAGGATCGGATTCTGGGCGAAGCCGCTGATCACGAATCAAACGGTCTTTAATAAAAAAGAGAAGGCATGATGGAGGCGAAAGTGATCGGGATCGATCTGGGGGCGACGAATATCCGCGGTGCGGTGGTGACGGGGGGGCGCGCGGGGAGCATCGTTGTCCGAGATCGTCTCGGTGCGGATCCATAGCTGATGGGAGCGTGGAAGAAGTGCTGGAAGATATTTATAGCGTGATCGACGCGCTGATGGACCGGGAGTTGCGGGCATCGGGATCGGGGTGCCGAGCGTGGTGGATGTGGAGGAAGGGATCGTGTATGATGTGCAGTATATCCCTTCCTGGGTGGAAGTTCCGCTGAAGCGGATGCTTGAAGACGCGATATCGGAAGCCGGTGTTTGTGAACAACGATGCGAATTGTTTTGCGCTGGGGGAGTATTATTTCGGGAAGGGGAAAGGGCGTGGCTTCGATGATCGGGCTGACGATCGGCACCGGGCTGGGCGGGGGCGTCATCATCAACAACAAATTGTTTGCCGGTTATAACTGCGGGGCGGGGGAGATCGGGCTGCTGCCTTACAAGGATAATATGCTGGAGTATTATTGCAGCGGGTCGTTCTTCCGGAATGTGTATGGCCTGGACGGGGTTGAAGTTTTTGAGGCGGCATTGCGCGGGGATGCGCGTGCGCTGGAGATTTATGCCGAGTTGGGGACGCATGTGGGTCAGGCGATCAAGGCGGTGATTTATACCTATGATCCGGAACTGATCGTCTTGGGCGGGTCGGTGAGCCAGGCTTATGACTTGTTCAGTGAAGCGATGTGGAAGGAGATCAGGACACTGGCCTATGCGAAAACGCTGGAACGGATCCGGATTGAGGTGTCCGAGCTAAAAAACAGCGGTATACTGGGCGCTGCCGCGCTTTATTATGATGCACAATAATCAAATTGTTATATCGAGATGAGATTTGGTTGCTGGCGGCTGGCTTGATCTGGCTGGGCTGGTCACGGGTCGTCGCGGCAAGAGAGCGCATGGTCCTGAGAGGATGGCTGGCAGATGCAATCGGCTACGGTAAGTTCCGGATGCGGGCGACTGCCATTTCGCGTGGCCGGGTATCGCCGGCGGGCTGGTATAAGGTCAGCGTGCCGACGACCATCATCGCGGGGCTGCTGGCGAACAAGGTGTATGATTTCGATCCGTTCTATGGGATGAATTTCGAGAAGCTGAAGGACCCGAAGCTGGATGCGCCGTGGTGGTTCCGGAAAGAGTTTACCTTGCCTGCTTCGATCAAAAGGTAAGGATGTGGTGCTCAGGCTGCATGGCGTCAACTATAAGGCAAATGTCTGGCTGAACGGGGTGTTGATCGCCGATTCGAACCGGGTCATGAATCCGTTCCGGATCATCGAGCTGAATGTGACTTCGGATGTTCGGCCGGGGCGTCAAATGTGCTGGCACTGGAGATCAGGCGCCCGATCAATCCACAAAAGCGGGGCGGCGATCTGGCGATCGACTATGCCGACTGGATACATTATCCGCCCGACTACAATGGCGGAATCGTCAATGATATCGAGATCAAGACTTATGATCGGGTGGGAATCGGTATCCGCTGGTGACCACGCATTTCGATTATCCATCCCTGGAGTTGGCGCATCTGACGGTGGATGCGGTGGTGACGAATTATTCGGATGACCCGCAGGACGTGGTGGTGGAAGGGAAGATCAATGGTGACATCCGCTTTGCAAAGAAAGTGCATCTTGAGGGTAAGGCGATTCAGGATGTGGTGTTTACCGCCGGCTGATTTTCCGCAATTGAATGTGGAGAATCCGCGAATCTGGTGGCCCTGGCAGTATGGGAAGCCTGAGCTCAACCGGCTCGAGATGTCGGTGATCAATGGTGATGCGGTGGGCAATACGATTAACCGAGAATTTTGGCATCCGCGAGATCAAGACGAATCGTTGATCGATACCGCTTCGCGGGTGTTTGTGGTCAACGGCAAACGAATCGTCCTGCGGGGTGCGGCCTGGTCGCCGGATATTTTTCAGCGCCGGTCGGCCCGGCGCCAGGAGCAGGAGATCCGGCTGTACCGGGACATGAATATGAATATCGTGCGGTCGGAGGGCAAGATGGAAGACGATCATTTTTATGCGTTGTGTGATAAATACGGGATGCTGGTGATGACCGGCTGGATGTGTTGCGGCGCGTGGCAGTATCCGGAGAACTGGGATGCGGCCAAACGGGCGTCGGCGATGGCGTCGGACAGCAGCGTGATGCTTCTGGCTGCGGGACAAACCGAGCGTGATGGTCTGGTTGAACGGGAGCGATATGCCGCCGCGCGACACGACCGTGGAGCGCGGTTATCTTGATATTGAGGCGGCGCTGAAATGGCCGAATCCGATCATCTCGACGGCCGATGCGAGTAAATCGCGGGTATCGGGATATAGCGGGGTGAAGATGGCCGGGCCGTATGAGTGGGTGCCGCCGATTTATTGGGAGACCGATTCGGCAAATAAATCGGCGGGCATGTGGAGTTTTGCGACGGAGATCTCGCCCGGGCCGTCGATCCCGCCGTATGAAAGCCTGATCAAATTTATCCCGAAGGATTCGCTGTGGTTTACGACCGCCACCTGGAAATATCATTGCGGGACGATGAACTTCGGCAATACGAATGTTTTCAATGATGCGCTGGAGGGGCGGTATGGCAAGGCAACGGACATCAACGATTATCTCGCCAAAGCGCAGGCGCAAAACTATGAGGCGCACCGCGCCATGATGGAAGCGTATGGGCTGCATAAATATCATACGGCGACGGGCGTGGTGCAATGGATGGGGAGTAATCCGTGGCCGGGGCTGATCTGGCATACCTATGATTATTACCTCTATCCGGCGGGCACGTATTTCGGGATGAAGAAAGCGATGGAGCCGCTGCATATTATGTATTCCTATGCGGGGAAGGAAGTGGATGTGACAAATTCTTTGCAGGAGAGATTTACCGGGTTGATGGTCGATGCCGCGGTGTATGATCTGGATGGACGTCGCAGGTGGTCCTGGAAGATGGCGGTGGAGGTGGGGGCGGATAGCGTTTGGCGTGGCCTCAAGGTTCCGGAGATCACCGGATTGTCTTCGACTTATTTCCTGCGCCTGCAGCTGACGGACGGAAACGGCTTGGTCAGGGATATCAACTGGTACTGGCTTTCGGCGAAAGGGGATGTGCTTGATTTTAGTAAATCAAAATGGTTCGTGACGCCGGAGACGGGGTATGCGGATTATTCGGGTTTGGAGACATTGGGGAAGACGGCGGTGAAAATGGACGTAGGTGCAGCGGAGAAACGTGGGGACAGTACGGTTCATGCCGTGAGGATCACCAACACGGGCAAGGTGGTGGCTTTCCAGGTTCATTTACGGGCGTTGATGGGTCCGGGCGGGGATGATATTTTGCCGGTGATCTTTAGTGACAATTATATCGAGTTGGCGCCGGGAGAAACCAGGGTCATCTATTGTACATACGCGGACGATGCCTGGAGCGGGGTAGGAGCCAAGGCGCAGTTTAAGTTAGAGGGCTGGAATGCGGAATTTGGGGAACAAATAAAAAAGGCAAAATAGGCATTCTTGAAATGGGGCAATCGCAGTGGAGATGGACCCGGAACAATTGCGCGGCAGAATCGGCATATTGTTTCAGGATTTTGCAACCTATGAGCTATTGGTCAGAGAAAATATACTGATGGGTTGGCCGTGATCGTTGATGGCCGTGTGGCTGAACTGGGCAGTCACGAAGCGCTGTTGGAGGCCGGTGGCCGCTATTCCGAATTGTTCGAATTGCAAGCGGCAGGCTATAGATGAACAGGAGGTGCCCGGAATCGAACAGTTCATGCGCATTGACGATCTTTAATTTACTGATTATCAAAGAGTGAACAAATCGGCACTTTATTGGAGGCTCTTTGGCCGTATTCCAAAATCAATCCGATGTTTAGAAATTATCTCACCGCCGCCCTTCGCGGCTTGCGCAACAATAAAATCTATTCGTTTATCAACATTGCCGGTCTGGCTGTAAGCCTGGCGGTTAGTATACTGCTGTTACTTTGGGTAAACGACGAGTTGAGCTATGACCGATTTAATATACATGCGGCCAACCTGTATAAGCTGGCGCCAAAATTTGATGATCAGAATATCTGGAACAATACACCCGCGCCGATTGCCGTGTATGCCAGGAAGGAAGTACCGGAGGTGGAAGACGCCTGCCGCGTTGCCGATAACTGGCGTGTTTCCATATTTGAATACAACGGGAAAAAAATAACGGAATGGCATAACGGCCTGGCTGACGCGTCTTTCTTCAGCATGTTTACTTACCCGCTTGTCGAGGGCGACCCGCAGCATCCATTCATCGATGCGCATTCAATTGTACTGTCCGAAACGACGGCAAAAAGATTTTTTGGTAATGAAGACCCGATGGGCAAGGTGTTAAAAGGGGACGATAAAAAGATCTACCAGGTAACCGGGGTGATGAAGGATATGCCCGCCAATTCGTCCATCAGATACAATATTATTTTTAATTTTCAGCAGCTGGAGCAGGAATATGACACGTCCGGCTACTTTAAGACGCTTAACTCGAATTGGGACCAGTATAATTACGATACGTATGTATTGCTGAAACCGAATGCGAAGCCCGCGTCGGCGGCTCTCAAAATGGGGATCATTCATCGCCGGAACTATGATATCCCCGCCAATAAACACCTGAGTTATGTGCTTGCACCGCTTACCAAATTACACCTGTACTGGATAGACGGGAAGGCGCAGGGCCATATGGTTGTTCGGGTGTTTCTTATCGTAGCGGTAATTGTGCTCCTGATCGCCTGCATAAATTATGTAAACCTTGTTACTGCCCGCGCGATGAAGCGGAGTAAGGAAATCAGCCTGCGAAAAATTGTCGGCGCCGGTAAAGCGGAGTTGTTTATGCAGTTCATCAGTGAATCGTTGCTCACGTTTCTGATCGCACTGGTATTGGCAACGGGTCTTATCTACCTTGTCATGCCGTTATACAATACTATCGCGGGTAAAAATGTTGTCTTCAGACCCTGGTCGCCCGATGTGCTTGCGGTATACGGCATGGCCCTTTTGGCAACGCTATTGCTGGCGGGTATTTACCCGGCGATAACGCTTTCGTCCTTTAAACCGCTGGAGGCGATGAAGGGCAGGCTAAGCGGCATCGGGAGCAAAGGTAATTTTCGAAAAGTATTGGTGGTTGTGCAGTTCAGTTTTTCGATCCTGCTTATTACGAGCACGATCATCATCGGTAAACAATTAAGATTTATCCGGGAGACGAACCTTGGGTACGACAAAGAGAATGTCTTTACCTTTTGGATGCGGAATATCAACAACCATTATGATGCAGCGGTTGCGGAATTGCTGAAAGAGCCCGGGATATCCGGGGTTACAGAGTCCGGCGCCGACATCATCAATAACAGTTCGGGCAGCACCGATGTGGATTGGGATGGTAAGCGCGCCAACCAGCGATCCTTTGCCATTACGCAGATGCCGATCGAGCGAAATTTTCTGCAAGTCATGGGTATGCAGTTGGTGGAAGGGAAGGGCTTTACCGGGTCGCCTGCAGACAGCGGAAACTTTATCTTAAATGAAACGGCGATCAGAGAGGCGGGTATACAAGAACCTGTCGTCGGCAAGCGATTGACGTTTCATGGCATTAAGGGGATCATTGCCGGTGTCGTGAAGGATTTTCATTTCCAGGACATGCATCAGAAAATATCGCCGGTCCTGATGCAATACGACAAATACTGGAGGGGGAAAATGTATATAAGAACGACTGGAAAGGACGCCCCGCGCGCAATCGCCGCCGCAGAAAAGCTGTGGAAGAAATACAACGCTGATTATAGTTTTGATTATACCTTTTTAGACAGCCAGTTTGATGATCTTTACAAAACCGATACGCATTTGGGCCAGTTGTTCAATTGTTTTGCGATGGTAACCATATTGATATCCTGTCTTGGGTTGTTTGGTCTGGTCACGTTTACGGCTGAAAGCAAGGTCAAGGAAATCGGCGTCCGGAAAGTATTGGGTGCGGGCGTGCTCCAGATCGTTGCCCTCTTGTCCAGAGATTTCCTGGGCCTGGTGCTGGTTGCGGCGCTAATCGCCTTTCCGGTGGCGTGGTATGGGTTGGATAATTTTTTGCAGGGTTATGCCTACCGGACCGATCTGAGCTGGTGGGTATTCGGGGTCGCGGGGGCGATAACGCTATTCGTTGCCTTGGTGACCGTGATCTTCAAGTGTATTCAGGCGGGGCTGGCGAATCCGGTGAAATCCTTGCGAACGGAATAGCCAAGCAACGTTTTGTTCAGATTTTGCGTAAATTTCGCAAAAAACCAGATGCCTTTGTCATTGCTCAGATTGGCCATTATGCTGGCGGAGACCAGGACGCTGGTAAGGATTACCACGGTTGCGGGATTCATAACACTGTTTATGGTTTCCTGCAAGAAACATTCACTAAAAGGGCTGGGGCCGAATGTCTATGTCGCCGGCTCGATCAACAGCCTGGCGGTCTATTGGAACAACGGGGTCGCGCACTATCTGACGGATACCTCTGTACAGCAGTGGTCCTATGCGAGCAGGATCGCCATTTCGGGAAGTGATTTATACTTGTCAGGCTCGGAGGAGCTTAGCACAAATAATGTTTTGGTAGGCGTGTATTGGAAGAATGGGGTATTAAACAATTTGCCGATGGCCGTGCAAAGCGAAGCCACCGATATAGCCGTTTCGGGGAGTGATGTTTATGTGACGGGTGACGTTTTTACGTATCTGCTTTCCAACTCATCCGCGGTTTATTGGAAGAATGGCACGTATAGTGCGTTGTCCCAGGATACTTCGAGCGTGGACCAAATCGCGGTATCCGGGAGTGACGTCTATATAGTAGGTGCTCAAACGATCAACGGAGTTGCCTACGCTACCTGCTGGAAAAATGGGATTCCTATCCAACTCACTGACAGTTCCTCTTATGCCGACGCGATCACCTTCTCGGGAAGTGACGTATATATAGCCGGAATGATCTGGGTCAATAATCAGGGTTTTGCCGCCTATTGGAAGAACGGGGTACTCACGATACTAGGCCCGACCTGGGAAGTCAGTGGGATGTGTATCTCCGTCGGGAATCTTTATATCTCCGGTACACAACTTGTCGATACAACCAATTATGCCGGCGCGTACTGGAAGAACGGCGTTGTGACCCAACTGAAAGCGGGCACCACGGTTTATGGGATTGCTGTCGACGACGCCGATATTTACCTGGCGGGGACGCAGCAGGATGTCGGTGCAAGCCCTCACGGGGTTATCTGGAAAAATGGCGTGGCCAACGATCTTGGTCCGTTTAGCTTTGCTTATGCGGTGGCTGTGCAATAAAACCATTTATTTACCCTCGAAATACCATCATGATGAAACGAAAATGTCTGTTAACCAGCGTTTGCTTCGCTGTGGCGCTAACCGCCCTTGCACAGAATTCGACAAACCCAAAAGAACTTCAACCGCCGGCGGGGAAGGCCTTGGTCTATATTCTGCGGCCGGCCACGATGGGGTTGGCGGTCCGGATGTTCCTGAATTGCGACAGCGTACATATCGGGTCTACGATGGCGCACAATTTTGTCTATGCGATGCTGGAGCCCGGAACGCACACGCTGGTTTCCACATCCGAAAACCACGCGAAGCTGGAAATTACCGTCGAGGCGGGCAAGGTTTATTACATCAAACAGGAAGTAAAGATGGGTTTTGCGATTGCGGAAACCGGGCTGAAACCGGTGGATGAGAAGGAGGGCCAAAAATATTTGCAGAAGTGCAAACTCGCAAAGGATAATGTGGCTTCGAATTAGTTATCTTAGGGGATGCGTTTTTATTTGTTGTTCGGCGGACTTTTCATTTGTTTGGCCTGCTCTGCTCAGTTTGCAGACACCGCGGATTTGCCGGCACGGATCGATCACCGGCAGTTCGACCCTTCCACGTTGCTTTGGTATTCGGCTCCGGCTTCGACCTGGGAAGCCGCTTTGCCGGTTGGAAATGGGCGGCTCGGCGCAATGGTATTTGGTCGGGCGGGGGAAGAGCGCATACAGCTTAACGAGGATACCTATTGGACCGGCGGTCCTTACTCTACGGTTGTGAAGGGCGGATATCAAATGCTGCCGGAAGTCCGAAGCCTGGTTTTTGCGGGGAAGTACCTGGATGCGCAGACGGTTTTCGGACGATATCTGATGGGCTACCCGGTCGAGCAGCAAAAGTATCAATGTCTCGGGAACCTACACCTGTTCTTCGCTGATCAATCGACTATTTCCGAATACAAACGATGGCTTGACCTGGAGACCGGTATTTCGGGTGTGCAGTATCGGGCAGGGGATGTCCGGTTCCGGCGGGAGATTTTTGCGTCCTTTCCGGATCAAGTCGTTGTCATCCGGCTGACGGCGGATAAGCCGGGCAGCATTTCCTTTTCCGCCCAGCTTCGTGGCGTCCGTAACCAGACGCATTCCAATTATGCGACAGACTATTTTCGGATGGACGGGGTAGCCGATGGGCTGGTGCTTACCGGGGAAGTCCGCGGATTATATGGGGGTGGCGGGCAAGCTGCGCTATGAGGCGAGGCTGAAGGCTGTTCCCGAAGGGGGTACGATAAAAGTGGAGGGTGATCTCCTGACCATATCGGGCGCCAACGCGGTTACGCTGTACGTCGTTGCCGCTACCAATTTTGTGAATTACCGGGATGTCAGCGCCGACGCGCACGGGCGGGTGGAGCGGTATCTGAGCGAACTTTCGGGTAAGACGTATCCGGTTTTACGGGACGCACATATCCGGGACTACCGAAGTCTTTTTGCCCGGGTGTCTCTTCATCTGCCGGTGACGGATGTCTCCTACGAACCCACCGATCAGCGGAAGGCGAAGGTTTCCGACCCTGACCTGGCTGCGCTGGCCTACCAATTTGGGCGTTATGTGCTGATCGCTTCATCGCGACCCGGGTCGCAGCCCGCGAACCTTCAGGGTGTCTGGAACGACAACCCGAATCCGATGTGGGATTCCAAGTATACGACCAATATCAATACGCAAATGAATTATTGGCCGGCAGAGTCGGGTAATCTCTCTGAATGTGCCGACCCGCTTTTTCAAATGATCGCGGAGCTGACCGACCAGGGGTCGCAGGTTGCCGCCCAACATTACGGATGCCGGGGGTGGGTCTTCCATCAGAATACCGATCTCTGGCGGGTCGCGGCGCCGATGGACGGCCCCACCTGGGGAACATTCACGGTAGGTGGCGCCTGGCTGTGCACCCATTTGTGGGAGCATTTTGCGTATACGGCCGACACGGGTTTCCTGCGAAGGGTATATCCCATTCTAAAGGGTTCGGTCCAGTTCTTCCTGGATTTCCTGGTTTCTACACCGGACGGTCGATGGCTCGTCACCAATCCGTCCTCTTCTCCCGAGAATTTTCCGGACCGGCCCGGTAACGGTCGGTATTTCGATGAGGTGATCGGCGCCTTTCTGCCCGGCACCAATATCTGCGCCGGGTCTTCGATCGATATGCAGGTTCTTACGGACTTGTTCCGGGAATATAGCAAGGCTGCCGGTATTCTGCAGGCGGATGCCGGGATGGTCGATTCTGTTCGGGTAGCGTTGACGCGGCTTCTACCGCCCCGGATCGGCAAAGACGGCGCGCTGCAGGAGTGGGCGGAGGACTGGGGACAGACCGAGCATCCACACCGACATCTTTCACCGCTCTACGGGCTTTATCCCGGGAATGTCTTTTCATTTGCCAAGACGCCACAACTCATGGAATCCTGCCGGCGATTGCTGGAGCAGCGCGGGGATTCGTCGGCGGAATGGGCGCGGGCCTGGAAAGTTGCTTTATGGGCGAGGCTGCGGGAAGGCAATCATGCAGATGCGATCCTCAAAGGATATTTCAGGGATGAGTCCAATGCGCAATTCTTCGGGAACCATGGATTTCCCGTTCAGGTAGACGGAACGCTGGGGAGTGCGGCCGGGATAAGTGAAATGCTGGTGCAATCGAACGATGGCGTGGTGGAGTTGCTGCCCGCGCTGCCCGATGAATGGAGTTCCGGGTCCTTCGATGGCGTTTGTACGCGAGGCGCTTTTGAATGGGGGATGCGATGGACGGGGGGCCGTATTACACATGCGACGGTTCGGTCAAAACAGGGGTTGCCGTGCCGGTTGCAGGCGCATGGGGAAGTGGTGGTCAGGCGTGGTGGCGTCCGGGTACGCGCGCGCAAAATCGAGGGCGGAGCGGTGGAGTTTCCGACGGTGAATGGCGGGGTGTACGAGATCAATTTAAAATAATTGTTATGAAGGTTTTTGGATTGTATGTTGTCGGCATGATTTGCGGGATCGGCGTGGCGATGAATTCCTGTTCACAGCCGTCAGCCGCGAACGAGCCCGCGCCGGCGGGGTTTCTGCCCGAAAATATAGCGAGGGTTGACAGTGTGGTCGGGGTTTTTATGCAGAAATATCATGTTCCGGGATTGTCTTTTACCATGGCGCAACATGACAGCATCAAACTCGAACGTTGCTATGGCTTTGCCGATAAGGACAAAAACCAGCTGATGACACCGGAGAATCGATTCCGGATCGCCAGCATCAGCAAGCCGATAACGGCTACGGCCATCCTGCAATTGGTGGAGCAGGGAAAGCTGCATTTGCAGGATCGAATTTTTGGGCCCGGGGGATTGCTGGGAACTGAATATGGGACTTATCCGTATAAGAAATGGGTGGAGGATCTTACCCTTGAAATTTTGCTGGAACACCTTGGCGGCGGATGGGGGAACAACGATGACCAGGATCCGATGTTCCTTCATCCTGAAATGGACCACGCGCAGCTGATTAGCTGGACATTGGATAATCAACCGCTCAAAAATGAACCGGGTACGCACTACCAATATTCCAATTTTGGCTTTTGCATCCTGGGGAGAGTGATCGAAAAGGTAACCGGGATGAAATACGAGGATTATGTGCGCCAAAACGTTCTGCAGCCCTGCGGCATATCGGATATGCAGATCGGCGGGAATACGCTGGCGGAGCGGTTACCGGGCGAAGTTTATTATTCCGATAAAAATGAGGATCCCTACGGCATGAATGTACGGAGGATGGATTCGCACGGGGGGTGGATCGCCACGCCGACCGACCTGGTAAATTTCGTGATGCGGGTGGATCGATTTCCGCAAAAGCCGGATATTTTGCCGCCGGCGTCGCTGGATACGATGTTCGCTGCGCCTGCGGTTAACCCGGGATATGCCAAAGGATGGGCGGTAAATAAAAACGACAATTACTGGCATTCCGGAAGTCTGCCGGGTCAGGGGTCCATCATGGCTCGGGTCCATATCGGTTTTTGCTGGGCGGCGATGGTGAATACGCGGAGCGAGGGCGACTTTAACGGAGACCTGGATCGATTGATGTGGCAAATCGAGCGGTCGATCACGTCCTGGCCCAATATTGAGTTGAAATAAATGAGAAATTTTTTGATCATCCCGGGGCTGCTTTTGGCCAGCTTTTGCCGTGCACAGGATACGGCAGTTGTTGTACACGAACACGATTCGTTGCGCCTAATTTATGGGAGTACAATAGTCTTCGCGGGCGAAATCAAAACCGGTGGAATTCCATACGTATTTCGTCAGCAAAAACAGATCGTCGACCATTGTACGTGGCAAATCGTGACGATCAGGGCCGAGGATGGGAAGCCGTTTAAACTGGATGGCCGGGTAACGGGGGACGATGAGGCGATTGGGTGTGAAAGCGACCCGGCGGAGGGCCGGATAAAACTTGTCCGCCAGGTTGTCGGCCGGAGCCATAGCTTGCTGAACAATGCGGTATATGAGCGCCGGGGCGATTGGCTGTTTTCTGTAGACAATTACAATTCGAGGGTGAATGTTGTCCCGGCAACCGATCATGACTTTGATATCGACGTGACCGGTTGGGAAATCGTTATCCGCTTCCGGCCACGGTATTACAAGGAACACCGTGGTCTTGGTTATTTTGATCCTTCGGCGTTTGAAGTATGGAAAAAACCGGTGGTTGGCTGGTGCAGCTGGTTTGCTTATCTCGACCGGGTGAATGAAACCGAAATTAAAGAGACGGCGGATGTACTGAGCGAAAAGCTGGCGCCTTATGGACTACAGTATCTGCAACTGGATGATGGTTATGAACAACAGCCCATCGGCTTGCCGGACACGTGGTTGCATGCGAACGATAAATTCCCTTCCGGGTTGCAGGCGCTGGCATCCTATATCCGCGGAAAGGGGCTTACGCCGGGGATTTGGACGAATGTGACTTTTGCCGATTCGGCGGCGGCGGATGCGAACAGGGGGCTTTTTGTTGCCGATGAGGAGGGGCGGCCGGCACTAGGCAACTGGATCGGTTATGTCATGGATGGCAGCAACCCGGAAACGATACGGCAATTGGTCACTCCGGTATATAAAGGGTTGAATGCCGATGGTTTTGGGTATTTCAAACTGGACGCGCTAAGGCACTTGAAATATGAAGGGTATAATGCGTTCTCGGAATATTACCGGCGAAATAAAGTTGACCGGAATGCGGCCTACCGGAATGTAGTGAAAGAAGTGCGCGATCAGGCGGGTCGCGAAAAATTCCTGCTCGCTTGCTGGGGCATCCGGCCAGAGCTGGTGGGGATGGTGGATGGCTGCCGGATCGGGAATGACGGTTTCAGTTATGCGGGGCTGGCCCAGTTCAACTCTTACAACAACATCATCTGGCGAAATGACCCCGATCATATCGTACTTAGCGGCAAGGAAGCCTACCGGAGCTGCTCGGCCACTTCGCTCACGGGGTCGTTGTTTATGCTGACCGATCAGGCGGAAATCTATCGGACTTCGCCGCTGGTTGAGGCGGCGCGGCGCACGATCCCTGTCCTGTTTACGCAGCCTGGTCAGGTGTATGATGTCGATCCGTCGCGTTCATCCGGGATCGCGGGGGCCGATGTGGAGATGAGCGGTAGCGGACCAAGACGTTTTGACGCCAGTGGTTATACGATTACCGGGCTATTTGAACTGGAGATAAATCGACCGTTCGAAAATTGGATCGTGGTTGGTCGGTTGGATGACCGGGACAGGGTTATACCCTTTAGGGAACTTGGTCTGGACGAGCGGAAAGAATACCTCGTTTTTGAATTTTGGACAAAGAAATTCAGGGGTGTAATGAAGTCGCAATTGATACCCGGCGGGATGGATACCGTCTATCATTGCCAAACATTTTGTATTCGCGAAAAGCTGGACCATCCGCAGCTATTGGCGACCAACCGGCACATTTCCTGTGGCGGCCTCGAGATTTCGAATTTGACCTGGGGAGATCAGACGTTGCGCGGCGTCAGCGAGTTGGTAGCGAACGATCCATATATTATTTACGTGTATGAGGGAGCGGGTTATACGTTTGATAAGGTTGTCGTAAAAGGCGCGAATCTGGTTGGGGTTGAAAAGACGGGCGCTGTGCGGAAGTTTACATTGATTTCAAGGAAGGGGGGGATGGTGGAGTGGGGCGTAAAGTACAGGCCTTCCGGGTCAATGCGACCGCTTAATGGCAGGAATGACTCGCACTGAACAGCAGATTGAAGCTTCCGCTGACGGTCAGAGTCTGGACATTGTTCGTGTTGGCGGCCGGGACCGCATTGGCGCTCGCAAAATTGCCGGAATATCCACCGGCGATTATCGAATCTGTCAATGGCGCCGCGCAGCAGTCGAATGTGACGGAACCCGAGTTGACCGCCCGGACGGTGCTCCACTCCGAAAGGGAATCGGGCCGGGTTGAATAATTGACCGAATCGCTGAACTGATAGTTAAAACTGGTTTGCGCATTAAAAGAAAAACAATAGACGTCGACGCGCTGCAACGCGTTCCATACCGAAAAATTAAATGTCCCGGTGGTGGTTCCCGTCCGGTCGTATGTGATGCTTGTGACCGGGAGCGGGTTTCCGTTGATGACAAAAGAAACGGAAGATGCTGTTTCGGCGGTTCCTTGTGGGGTGGTACCGCTTGTTGCGCCGGGACCGTATGGGTTCGATCCTTGCCCGGCAGGAGTGGCCGATTGTTTATTGCAGGAAAATAGTAAAGGCAGGCAGGATATCAGCAAGCAGATCGTCGGTCTCATTGTCAAAAGCTGGTTAATTTACCTTTTAAGTTACATCGAATTGCGAAATCCGCAAAATCGTATATTTAGGAGTATTCAACCGCTTGCTATATGAAGCAGTTACCAGGCAAGGACCAAATTGCGTTTTATCGGGACAACGGGTTTGTCGTTATCGAGGATTTCCTCGCGCCGGACGAACTGGACCATTGGCGTCAGGCGGTCATGCAGGCCGTTGCGGAAAGAGGAGGAAGAAAGATCCCGGGGAAGGAAATTCGGGTCGGCGAAGATGACGGGATCAATGAAGACGGGGATTATTACGGGAAGGTTTTTGATCAGTTGTTGAACCTTTGGCAGACCAATGAGGCGGTAAAGGAGTTGATGCTGGACGAACGGATCGGGAAGATGGCTGCCCTGCTATCAGGGGCTGAAGCGATCCGGATCTGGCATGACCAGGCGTTGTTCAAGCGACCGTGGGCGAACCCGACCGCATGGCATCTGGATACTCCGTTCTGGTCCTTCTCCGACCGGAAGGCGATCTCCATCTGGGTAGCGCTGGACGATGCGACCTTGCAAAACGGCTGTCTGTATTTTATTCCCGGTTCACATCTGGGGACGAAATTTGACAAAATAAGTATCGGCCGAAATATGGACGGCATATTTGATGTCTACCCCCAATATGTAAAAGCGCCGACGGTTGCCGCGCCGATGAAGGCGGGCAGTTGTTCGTTTCACAATGGGCTGACCATTCATGGAGCGGGCGCCAATATGACCAATGCCTGGCGGCGGGCGATGACCTGTGCCTATATGCCGGATGGCAATGTGTTCAACGGCGAACCGAATATCCTCCCCGAATTCTATTTGGGTCGCCTGAAGGTCGGGGACCTGCTCAATAACAATGAACAGAATCCATTGATTTATGCAACCCATTGAGCTTTCTGCTATCTCCCCCCGGGAAACCGCGCCGGGGTATTCGGGCCGGTTTATTCACACGGCCGGGATGACGCTCGCCTATTTCGAGATCAAGGCCGGAAGCGCATCGCCCGAGCATGCGCATGTGCATGAGCAGGTATCGCAGGTGTTGGAGGGAGTTTTCCAGCTGACGGTGGCGGGTGAGCCGGTCATCCTGAAACCTGGCGCGGTGCTGGTGATCCCGTCGAATGTGAGACATTCCGGTCTCGCGATCACGGATTGCAAGCTGCTGGATATTTTTAACCCGGTGCGGGAGGATTTCAGAAAATGAGGAGTTTGCCGATATTGGTTTTCGCCTGTCTGGTTATCGGTTCGCGCGTGGGCGCGCAGGTGACCCCGCGCAACTTGCTGGAGAAGGAAATGGATCTTGCGGGGCTTCATGGGGTGCTTGTTTCGCGGGCAGCATGGAGGCCTTTCCCGCAGACCCCGGCGGAGTGGGCGGCGTTATTGCCGGATAGTTTGATCAAGACACTCATCCGGCATGGTGAGGCTTGTCTCGGCCGGCCTTTCACCGACATACCTGCTTCCGTGACGCTCGACTTTTTTCGCAACGGCAACCGGACCAGGTATGAGAATCTTTCGTTTGACAAACGGAACCGGTTGTGGGCGCTGGTCCTGGCGGAGTCCGCAGAGGGAAAGGGCCGGTTCCTGGATGCGATCGTAGATGGGATCTGGTCGATCTCGGAAGAAACTTTTTGGGGCGCTTCCGCGCATCTCTTTTTACAAAAAGGGGGGAATGGGTTGCCGGACGCGGAGAACCCCGTGGTCGATCTTTTCGCAGCCGAGACCGCGGCCGACCTCGCCTGGGCGGATTATTTCATCGGCCCGGAGCTGGATAGCATTTCGCCGCTGATCCGCCGCCGGATTTATTACGAGGTGAACCGGCGCATTTTTCTCCCCATGCAAACGGCGAAGTATGACTGGATGGGCGCGGGGAACAAGGATGCAAAACTGAATAATTGGGATCCCTGGATTATGTCCAACTATCTTACGGCGGATTTGCTTCTCGAAAAGGATGAAGAAAAAAGGACCCAAAATGTCTATCAGGTCCTGCAGCTCACGGACCAATATATCAATGGTCTTGGTGAAGACGGCGCCTGTGAGGAAGGTCCGACTTACTGGGGGGCCGGCCCGGGTTGCGTACTGGACGTGTTGGAACTGTTGAAGAGCGCCAGCCTGGGCCGAATCGATATTTTTCGTTCCGGTATTGTCCGCAACATGGGCGCGTACATGTATAAAGTTCATATTGGCGGTAACTACTTTGTCAACATCGGGGATGCGCATCCGGAAGTGACACCCGAGCCGGTCATGATCCGGCGGTTTGGCATTGAAACGGGGGACACGGTAATGGCTGAGTTTGGCGCCTGGCTGTATGCGTTGGATGCCTATGGAAGCCGAATGGGTCAGCAAATGTTTCACCGCACGAGGGAGCTTTTTGACTTTTTGGATTTTCGGGAGATTTCCGCTGTCCACGCGAATTTCAAGGATGTTGGCGATGCGTGGCTTCCGGATGTGCAGTTGATGGTCTCGCGGTTGGCGGGCGGACTTTTCGTTGCGGCGCACGCCGGGAACAATGGCAAGAGTCACAACCACAATGATGCCGGTGACGTTGTCGTCTATGCGGATGGTCAGCCGGTGATCGTCGATGTGGGATCCGGCACGTATACGGCGCGGACGTTTTCAAAAGATCGGTACCAATTGTGGTTTAATACGTCTGCTTATCATAATTTGCCGACGATCAACGGGTATGGGGAACAGGAAGGGGTTGCGTATGCGGCGGATCGGGTATCTTATCGATTGGAGCGGAGCGGGCCTACCTTGACCATGGATCTTGCAAAAGCGTATCCCGCCGGTGCGGGGGTAAAAGTTTGGGAGCGCGGTATGCTGGCAGAAAAATCGGGCCGGATAACAATCGCGGACAGTTGCGTGGCGGACGCCGTTTTTAGTTCCCTGACGCAGACGTTCATGACGGTTGATTCGGCGGACGTTACGGTGCCCGGAGTGATCCTTTTTAGGACAGAAGGCGGACGAAAAGTTGAACTGCGGTATGATGCACGGGTCTGGAGGGCCCAAAAGGAAGATCTCCCCCTGACCACCCCGGAAGAGGAAGGGCTGAAGGAGAGTTGGCATCACCGAACGATTGTCCGGATTCGGTTGGCGTTAAAAGTCCCTACGCGGGCTGCGGTTTTTCGATATACCATCGTTGCTAAATGATATCCATTGCGAAGACGATTTTTTATTAAAAGTAGTTCACTGTTGGTATCGGGTTATGCTTTTCGGAGTCCGCTGCCGTTGGGGTCGGCGGAAGAAAGGTTTTATACGCGCTTCAGGACACCGTCGATGGACGCCCGGCCGTTCACCCGCTGGTGGTGGAACGGGGATAAAATAACCAAGCCGGAACTGGCGCGCGAGCTTCGCCTCCTCAAAGAGGCCGGGTTTGGCGGCGTGGAGATCAATCCGATCGCCTTTCCCGATCGAACGGCGGACATGGGTATTCCCTCCATCAATTGGTTGAGCCCGGAGTGGCTGGAACTGCTGCGGTTTACGCTTGGGGAAGCCGGTTCCCTGGGCATGACCTGCGATCTGATCGTCGGCTCGGGGTGGCCCTTTGGCGCGCCCTGGCTGGCGGGAGATCAAAGAAGCCGCGTGCGCGTTATTTCAGCGATCAAGTTGGAAGGTCCGATTGAGTATTCAGTCGTAGTAGCGGATCTGATCAAAGAAGCGTATCCCGCCATTTCGGCGCCTTTTGCGGGCCGGGTATCCAAACTGATTTCGCTGTCGCTTGTCCCCAATCCCTTCAACAGCCTGGATGATGTCAAACATATTCCTGTCGAGGTAGGGAAACAATCGTACCGGATAGCCGTCCCTTCCGGCAGCCATCTTTTATACGGGTTGGTGGAGTTCGACGGGTTTAGCGAGGTCATCAACGGCGCGCCGGGCGCGAATGGGCCGGTGTTAAACCACTATAACAAAGATGCCGTCGAAAAATATCTGCATCGCATGTCGGAATCGCTCGGGCCGCTGACCAAACATCTCCGTTGTTTTTTCACGGACAGCCTCGAACTGGAAGGGGCCAATTGGTGTGCCGACATGGAAATTGAGTTTCTCAACCGGAGAGGATATGAACTGGGACCCTACTTGCCGTTTATCCTTTACAAAATCGGCAGCATGGGGAACAATATCGACCCGGAGTATGGGGCGCAACACGGCGAGGTCTTTCGACAATTGACGGGCAGGGTGCGGTTCGATTTTGATTTGACGAAGACAGAGTTGCTGAGGGAACGTTTTGTCGCGCCATTCCTGGCCTGGTGTACCGAAAACAAGGTGCTTTCGCGTATGCAGGCGTATGGGCGGGGGTATGATCCGCTGGACGGTAGTTGGGGAGTGGATATCCCGGAGGGGGAGACTTGGATCAAGGCCGGGTTGGGAACAAAGATGAGCGAGGACGACTACCGGATCGGCAGGGCGTATACCATGATCAACAAATACATTTCATCGGCGGCCCATTTGCAAGGGAAAAAGATCGTCTCGTGCGAAGAATTGACCAATACCGACCGGGTTTTTAACGAGACGTTGGAATTGCTTAAGGTGGGATCGGATCAAAGTGTCATTTCAGGTATTACCCATGCGGTTTTTCACGGGTTCAATTATTCGCCGCGGGAAGCTGCATTCCCGGGCTGGGTCAGATACGGTACCTACTTTAACGAGCAAAACCCCTGGTGGCCCTGGTTGTCGCATTTTACTACTTACCGGGCGAGGCTGACGACCATCTTCCGGGAGATGACCATGGATGCGGGTATTGCGCTTTTGCCGCCCACCGCGGACACCTGGAATAAGTACGGTGCACAGAATACTCCCTTTCCCACGCTCGTCCATCCCACCTGGCAACCGCTTATTTGGGAAGCGATCCACAAAAATGGGGATGGTTGCGACTACGTCTCGGAGAAGACGATCCAGGCGGGTTTGCTGAAAAAATATCACACGCTGTTCCTGATCGAAGTGGAGAGCCTGAACCCGGGGACGGCGGAAAAGTTGTTTGATTTTGTGGCGGGCGGGGGTCGGATCTTCTGCATTGAGACGATTCCTACGAGGGCGGAGAGCCTGATGAAACCGGATGCCGGAGTGCAGGGGTGGGTGGAAAAGATGAAGGGGTATGCCAATCGATGGGTTGTGTTGAAAAAACCGGCCAGGGATTTTATCGGCTGGTATCGGCAAATCCAGCAGGACTATTCGCTCAAGCCCTATGTCACAATCGACCGGCCCAATCCATTCGTCAACCAGGTTCGCTACCGGTCGAAACACGCGGAGGCGATCTTCTTTATCAATTCAAATATGGAGCAGGGGTATGCCCTGGAGCTTGCGTTTTCGCCGGAAATCTCTGCGGGCAAGTGGCCGTGGCTCTGGGATGTGGTCACGGGGGAACGTTACCGGCTGGAGTTGTCGGGGGGAGCGGAGCTGAAACTCGTTTTGGGTCCGGCGGATTCGAAGCTGATTGTTTTTGATAAAAAGAAAAAGGGGCCGTTGTATGCCGCCCAGCCTGCTGGAGAAGGACAGCGGCTTACGGGGTGGTCGGTGGAATGGCGGCATATTGACGGGTCGAATATGCGGTCCGAGATGGATGAACTGAAAGATTTGAAGGATACTCCTGCCCATGTGTCGTTCAGTGGCATTATCATTTACCGGAAAACGATTACCCTCGAGTCGGATAAATTTCTCGATCTTGGTAAAGTCTTTGGGGTGTCGGAACTTAGCGTAAATGGGGTTGTGGAGGGTGTGCAGTGGTATGGGAGACGGGTTTTCCGGCTGGAGAAAGGGGAAAACAGCCTGGAAATAAAGATCACCGCCGCGATGGGAAATTATTTGAAAACCCTTACCCAAAATCCGGTTGCGCAGTATTGGACCAATGCGGGGAGAAAGGATCAGCCCATACAATCCATGGGTATGGTCGGTCCTGTTATCATTTACTAACCGTTTATATGATAAAATATTTTTTTGTTCTGCTATGGCCCATGGCGGCGCTCGCGGGCGATTATCCGGCTTCGATGTTTGGGGTCCGCTCGGACGGGGTGACATTGAATACCCGGTCGATCCAGTATGCGGTCGAGTTTATCCATGATCATGGCGGGGGGCGGTTGGTTTTTGACGTGGGCCGATATGTCACGGGGTCAATTCATCTCAGATCGGATGTGGGACTGGAACTAAAGGAGGGAGCGGTACTGGTTGGCTCGCTGAACCCGTTCGACTATGATAAGGATCAATTTATGGCCCTGCTGTTGGCGGATAGCGTTCATGACATTTCGATCAGCGGTCGTGGGGTGATCGACGGTCGGGGCCGGGAAGTCGCGTTGGCTATTGTAGCGTTGGTGCACGGTGGTATTATCCGGGACCCGCTGCTGCATGACCGGCCGAATGAGGGAAACCGGCCGATGCTCATCTATTTCAGGCACTGTAGTATGGTGACCGTGAAAGGGATTCACGCTGGCCAATTCCGCTTCCTGGGTGGAAACGTATGATCAGTGTAATGGTCTTCGCGATCGACAGCATCCGGGTGGACAGCAAGGCCTATTGGAACAATGACGGGATGGATATCGTGGATTGCAGCCACGTATGGGTTACGGGATGTCTGGTTGATGCGGCCGATGACGGCATCTGTCTTAAATCACACAACCCCGGCGCCGCTTGTACGGATGTGGTGATCCGGGACTGTACCATCCGATCCAGCGCCAATGCGATAAAATTCGGGACCGTTTCGCGGGGTGGGTTCCGGAATATCCGGATTTTGCACAACCGCGTGTACAACACGTATCGTTCGGCGCTTGCGCTGGAGGCAGTCGATGGGGCGGTGGTCGAGGATGTGGTTGCGGATAGCCTAACGGCGATGAATACGGGCAATGCGCTTTTTATCCGGGTCGGTGCGAGGAGCGGTTCGCGGCAAAGCAGGATTTCGGGGGTTACCATCCGGCATTTTTCCGTGGAGATCGCTGCCGGAAAGGCGGATTCGGGCTATCCCTATGAGGGGCCGATCGAAGACCAGCCGAGAAATATTTCTCCCATCGTCCTGACGGGTCTTCCGGGGGCGTTCCTGCAGGATATCCGACTGGAGGATGTGACGGTGCGGTATCCGGGTGGCGGGAGTTCGTTCGTTGCGTCGCGTAGTCCGGCGGATAGCGTGCCGGAATTGCCTGCAAATTATCCGGAGTTTTCGATGTTTCGGGAATTGCCTGCATGGGGGTTGTATGTAAGGCATGTGCGGGGGTTACAGGTTAAGAACCTGCGGTTAGATTGCGCGGCGAAAGATTATCGTGCGGCGGTTGTTCTGGATGATGTGGCGGGAGACAAATGGGAGGGGATGGTAGTGAAGGAGGTGGGGGTGCGAGCCCAAGCAACAAATCTTCCGGCGTGGCGACTTTGGTAAGGATCATTAACTGCTCAAAAATACCGGTATGCTGCGCAATTACTTCAAGACCGCCTGGCGAAACCTGTTGAAAACCAAGACTTTTTCCGCGATCAATGTTTCGGGACTGGCCATCGGGATCGCCGCTTTTTTACTGATCGTCAGCTATCTCCGTTTCGAATATAGCTTTGACGATTACAATGTCCGGAAGGACCGGATTTTCCGGGTTCCAATGGAAGTGACGGAGGGAATGCAAGGCGGGGCAGCACCGGAGCGGCTCCGCAACTGGCTTCAGGACTATGCTTATCATATATCTATCGGGGTCTGGTTCTTTCTGGCGCCAGTGGGGATGATTGTTGTCGTGGCGATGTGCACGGTGTGTTATCATTCGCTGCGGGCGGCGCTGGCAGACCCGGCAAAGAATTTGAAGGCGGAGTAGGGGATTTATCTGAATTTATAATCCGTATTTGCCCCATTCAGCTCCAAAGTCTCGGGATTAGGTATAACTGTGCTTAGGGGACGAAATCGGTATAGGGATTGGCTTATTTTGGGGTGGCGGGTCTTTTACGTTGGGGTGTATCATACTGAATGTTTTAATTACTGACCTTAATTAATGATATAACCTTCCTTTTTTGGCAAGGATTAGAAATGACTGCTGGATTAGGCGTTCCAGGACTCTGTTTTGCCGGAGCAACCTGGTAGTAGGCCTTTGTTTTTTCATCAAATAGAAACCCGCCATATGCGCTGAAGTCGACTTTTTTAACAACGCCATTCAATTTACAGGTGGCGATAAATCCCCCCATCCATATTGGAGGAGCGTTAGGATGTTTGATTCCGAAGACGTCAGAGTAAGATGCCATTGAATCTTGATCGAGCATCGAGGGTATCAAGATTATGGAGGCTGTCGATCGGAACCTTGAATTGATTGTTCCCTTAAATGCATATAATGTCCACTCGGTCGCTTTTGCCCACTTGAACTTGGCAGGATGAAAATATACTTGATAAAAGCAGGCAAGCGCTGATAATTATTTTCATATTATAGAAGTTATTTAATTGCACTGACCGACGTTAGAGATGCGAGTAAATTGTACCACCTGATAAATTTAGGGTCATACCGGGAATGTTATCTGTTCTTAAGTCTTCGCCCAGATCGCCAGGATCATTTCCTGCTCCATCAAGCCATGTTCCGGTGGTCTTTGGTAAGTTAATTCCGGCTTGAGCAACGGCATTAATTGCGAATGTCGTACAATTATTTGTATTCAGGTTATAAAGGTACCCCGGGCTATTTCCCTGGCTAACGAAATTTAGAATATTAAAAAATTGTGCATTAGTTACGGTAAAGGGCCGCTTATGTTATACGATGAGTCTCGTCGTCATTGAGTGTACCTTGGCTTGTGTAGTCGATTGGATTGACATCGGTAGCTGGATAGAAGCCGACATTTCGAGTTATTGTCGTACCGCCATACGATTCACTTAGTGTCAGAAATGTGTGACCCGCATTTATAGGATTGCCAGCCGATGAACCAGAAGATCCTCCATCGGAGGATGTCCACGGCGTGCGCGTGCCGGGGTCGGGTTGGTCGACGCAGACGGTTACGGTGTAGACGTGGTCGCTGCCGCCGACATTGGTGAAGCATTGTAGATACTGCTGGATATTCTTGATGACCGAGTTGCCGGGGAGGACGCTGACCAATGAAGAGCCAGCGCCTGCGCCACCGCCCGAGCTTCCATTTGAGCCGATGACGCCAGTGCCGGAGCCGTCATCAATGTAATCAACGCTGCAGCCGGCGGGTTCGGACCAGGCGTAGGGTTCGTCCGGGAGATCGGGCGAGTAATTATACCCCGTGATTTCATAGCAGGTTTCGATGACTTCAACTACGGCAGGCTGCTTGTTCGTGGGAACATAGCGGCTGATGTGGCCGCCGGGCGTATATAGGAATTTCTCGATGGGATGCCCCAGCCAATCTTCGACGAACTTTATACCCGTAAAAGAACGGGTAGGATCCTTGAAATAATTTGTGTCAGGGAAGGCGGTCACGACCCGGACGGCAGGTTTTCCGGTGCTATCCTTATAAAAGAGCAATTGAGTCAAGTAGTTCAAATGAAACAGGTTATCGCCTGCGAAATTGGCCTTCATCAATATGGTATTGTCGAAGATGATTGGGGCGGTGATCCCGACGGTATGCCCGATTGGGACGAGTTGGGTGAGATCCCAGCGGACTGTTTTTGGCTGAGCTGCCCGCTGATTCACCGGGTAGCCGGTTCTCGAAATGGAATCCAGAACGTGTTGCGCCTCGCGGATCAGTTCGTTTCGGTCGACAAGTGCGTTGTTCAAATGCTTTTTGCAGCCCGTGCTCAGCAAAAAGAGGAAAAGGGCAGTCAGCAGGAAATGGTTTAATCGGGGTGTCATGGTGGAAAGGTTTATATGCTTTTTCAGCCAAAATGAAATTAGGATATAGTTGTACAGAAAAAAATGACATAAATCAGAAAGTGCGAAAAGGGGTCGTTTGATGGGGATAGTTTGAACGGAAGGGTCAGAATGGGGATGGGGCGGTTTGATCGGAAAATCTGAACAGAAGGGTCAAATGGGGGCGGTTTGATCGGAAGGTTTGACGATTATCAAGATCTCGTCGGTAAGAAAATTTTGGCTAATCGCTGGAAATCAGCCGAACAGGACGTAATTTCCCATATAACAAAAACCTTATTCTCATGGAAGAAATCCTTGCGTTCCTTTCTGGCATTTTTCCCCTTTCGCCCAAGTGTATTGAATATTTATCAACCGTTGTGCGGTTCCGCCGGGTGTCCAGGAATGAGACGATCCTGGCGGTTGGCGAGGTGAACCACAAACTTTACTTCATCAAAACCGGCCTGCTGCATTGTTACTACTTCGTCAACAACAAGCCCATTTCGGATTGGTTCTTCTGGGAGAAAGAAACGGTGGTTTCCATAGGCAGCTTCTATGACCAGCTACCGAGCGAAGATTGCATTGTCGCCCTGGAAGATTGCGAGATTTTTTTTATCACGAAGGATCAATACGATTATGTCTGCCGAACGTTTCTCGAATTCAATTTTGTGGCCCGCGTTCTCCTGGAGAAATACCTGAAAGTCTTCCACGGGCATAGTCGTTTGCTGCGGAAATATCAAGCTGCCGATCGATACAGGCTGCTGCTCTCAAAGAACCCGGAGCTTGTCGCGCGGGTCCCTGTAGGTCCGCTGGCAACTTGGCTGAATATGGAGCCGGAGACGCTTAGCCGGATGCGGGGCAGGAAGGTTTGACGACAAAAAAGAGGAGGCAACTGTTGACACAGGCCTCCGTTCGTCACATGAGAAAACTTACTGAGAAATCAAAAAAGCTTTGCTTATGCTAAAGCGCACTAAAGGTAATGGTTAGATGATTCGGATCATGGTCGAATGGCAAATTTTCTCCCAAACGGCTCTGGGAGCGTACGAATGTCCTGTTGGAACAAACAAAAGGCTTATTTCCAGTTCTGAAGCTCGATGATATTGCCATCGGGATCCCGCGCGTAGACAAACGTGAGATTTCCGGCTCCGGGGATATGCGTTTCAACCATTTCTCCCACCCGGGATCCTCCGTGTCGGATGAGCGTGGCCAGTAAGCCGGGAACATCGTCCGTCCGGAACGCGATGTGGCCAAATCCCTTTCTGTTCGGGACGTGCTCGGAGGGCTCATTCACGTCATATTGAAAGATTTCCAGGGTAGGCAGGTTTTCTTCGTAGCCCGGTAAACCAGATGGATCCCCTGTAAATGAGCGTCCTTTATTCCGGTGGCCTTGTCAAGCCAGGCACCCCTTAGATCTCGCTTCGGCGGAATGGGCCGGCAGCCGAATACGGCAATATAAAAATCGGAAAGCTTTTTCCAGTCGTCTGTAATGATGTTCGTGTGGGCATATTTTATCATGGCCTTGGATTGACTTTGAGCGATAAAAGTACATCAAATGGCGGCTGGCTTAGTTTGAAAGCGGGGGCGACGGCCCATCGTAAATACTCGACGGCGATCGCGGCCGATCGACAATTCGTATGCGGTGGACTTCCGGCTTACATTGGCCTTCAAACTCTTCGGCAATGGCATATAATTTGCGCGAACAGCAAGCAATGACACAAGAAAAAGAATACAAGGCGGTAAAATTCGATCATTATGGCGGCCTCGATGTGCTACATATCGATGAGCTACCCTTACCCGAACCGGGCGTCGGCGAAGTACTCGTGCGGGTAAAGGCGGCGGGGATCAACCCGATCGAGACAAAGATCCGCGAGGGTTTCCTGGCGGTCACCTGGCCGGCGACCTTCCCTTCCGGCGAAGGCAGCGATTTCGCAGGTGTGGTCGAACGTGTTGGCGCACAGGTCAGGACCATTGCGGCCGGCGAAGAAGTCATCGGCTTTACGAACAATCGCGCCAGTCATGCCGAGTATGTAGTTGTCCCCATGGATCAGCTCACCCTCCGGCCCCCGCACGTGCCCTGGGAGCAGGCAGGTGCGCTCTTTACCTCCGGGTCGACAGCTTACGCCACAGTAAGGGCCGTTTCATTGAAAAAAGGCGATACGGTCGTTGTCTCAAGCGCCGCGGGTGGCGTGGGGTCGCTTGTCATACAGCTGGCCGTTGCCGCAGGGGCCCGGGTCATCGGTCTGGCAGCCGAGGAGAACCACGCCTGGTTAAAAGAAAAGGGGGTAATTCCGCTCGATTTTGACGGAAACATGGTTGAAAAGATAAAGGCAACCGCCGGAGGTCCGATCGATGCCTTTATTGATACTTACGGTCACGGTTATGTTGACCTGGCCATCCAGCTGGGTGTAAAACCCGACCGGATCGATACGATCGTCGACTTCCAGCACGAGGCCGTCAAAAAGTATGGTGTTAAGAACGAGGGGAGTATGGATGCCGCTACAGCCGAAGTGCTGGCCGAGCTTGCCGCGCTGATCGAGAAAGGCCTCCTCGAGATCCCGATCGCCCACGTCTACAAACTGGATCAGGTCCGCGATGCCTTTGCCGAGCTGGAGGAACATCATACGCATGGGAAGATCGTGCTCGTCCCGTAACAATGTTATACCCATCGCTTTGGTGCGCCGAGAGGCTGGGGCTGACCAGGGAGATCACCTGGCAACCCAGGCCGTTTTGAAGCCGGTACAGCGATTTCACGACAGCCGGAATGGTTCGTCGATGCGCCGAGGTGCGCCGTTTAATCAACGATTCTGCAGCAATTTTGGCGGTGCGTCTATTTTGTGTACATTCGTCGGCACTACGACGAATTGGTTTCTTTTGTCGTCATCACTCCCCTGAACTTGAATTGCAGGCTACACATTCTGCCGTGGTTTTGCCTGCAAGCTGGTTTTCAATGAGTATCCCATGTCTACATTTAGTTGAATTAAAGGATAATTAAACCTTTAAATATTTTAACTCATGCAACTCCGCGAAGAACAAACACTCCAAAAAGGCGGTGTCGGGATTCATTGCCAATATCCGGAAATTATCGGTCAAAGTGCGGAAATACAGCAAACGTTGCGGCTTATCTCGAGAGTGGCGGCAACAAACTGCACCGTGCTGATCCGGGGGAGACCGGAACGGGAAAGGAGCTCGTCGCCCGGGCCATCCATCATCATTCTTCGCGTAAAGGAAGGCCGATGATCAAGGTAGATTGTGCGTCGCTGCCGGCCAACCTAATCGAGTCGGAGTTATTCGGTCATGAACGGGGAAGTTTCACGGGCGCGTCCGATCGCAGGATAGGGAAATTTGAGCTGGCGGACCGGAGTACGCTTTTCCTGGATGAAATCGGTGAGCTGCCTTTGGAATTGCAGGTTAAACTATTGCGAGCACTTCAGGAAAAGGAGATCGAACGAATAGGAGGGCGAGGCCCGATCAGTGTCGACGTCCGGATAATCGCCGCCACCAACCGCGACCTGGAAAAGGAGATGGAGGAAGGCAGGTTCAGAGCCGAGCTGTACTACCGGTTGAATATTTTTCCCATTCCTGTACCCTTACTCAGAGCCAGACGTGACGATATTCCGCTGCTGGTAACCCATTTTATTCATAAACTTGCGGGCAAAACCGGAACAAAGATCTCTGCCGTCAGCCAGCATGTTCTCGAGCAGATCATAAATTACGACTGGCCGGGCAACGTCCGGGAACTGGAACATGCCATTGAACGGAGTATATTGTTGTCTGATGACGATATCTTAAGGCAAATTTACCTGCCTTGCAGAAGGCTTAAGGACATAGCCGAACAACCGGCAATCGGGTCACGGGTGAAAACAATCGAAGAAAACGAACGGGATCATATCATCCATGTGCTGAGACTATGCAATGGGCGTATCGCGGGATACACCGGTGCAGCGAAGTCCCTGGGAGTTCCGGCGAGTACGTTGGCTTCGAAATTGAAACGCCTGGGGATCGAGAAAGCGCGCTATTGAGACGGCGACCCGGTTAACGCACCGAGTTGACTGGCGCTTCAATATAGGTCGTCGTGTATTTGTTCACTAATCACCAGCAAGTATGAATACGAATGATTATGAGATGCCTCCCCGGGACGGGTTCACCATCACCCTTTTTATCACCGTCGCCGATATCGATCGATCGGCTAATTTCTATGAAAAGGTCTTCGGCGGCCGTATTCTGAGCAGGGGCGACAGTAAGGGAGCGTCGGGGCACATACAGATCGCGAATACCTGGCTCATTGTAAATGTCGGAGGTGGCCCGACGCCCGACAAGCCAACAATAACGCTGAGCGTGCCTGCCGATCCGGATGAAGTCAATAGCTTTATGAATATCCGTGTCGCCGATATTCAAGCGTGTTACAAATTATGGAAAAGCCGGGGAGCCGAATTTATCACCGAGCCGATCACCGAAGTACGGGGAAATTCGCTGCTACATTCGCGATCCCGATGGGTATATTATAGAGGTCGGCCAGGCAACCAACTAACATGAAACAATATTTCGCACTTTTCGCGTTCATCACCTCCCTGGGCGGCAGCGTGCAGCCTTCTCTGCCGACAAAGACAATGCACATGAACAATTTCAGCTCCGATTCCGCGGCGATCGCGGCTATTCTAACCGATGTCTATTTTAAAGGCATTTATGAAGGGGACGTAAAACTCCTGCGCACTGCTTACTACGAGAACACCCTGTTGTTCGGCGATGCGGCGGGCAAGCCATATTTTAAGACGCTGGCCCAGTACCTGGACGGGGTCGCCAACCGGCAAAGCCCGAAGGAATCCGGCAAGCCGTTCAAGGGAACTATCCTCTCGATTGAAGTTACCGGCTCCATTGCTGTGGCCAAGGTGAGCGTAAAGATGTACGATTTCAACTACCTGGAGCTATTGTCCTTCCATGAATTAGACGGAAAATGGCTAATCGTCAACAAAATGATCCACGATGTTCAGGAATAACCTAACCGTATTTTAGATCGGTGCTCTGTCCCACTTCAATGATGTAACCGTCCGGGTCACGGATGTAGCAGCGTATTTCGCCATATTTGGGAATCGGTTTCGTAATGAATTCGGCCCCGCGGCTCTTCCACAACTCATAACAGGCCTGAATATCGGCAACGCGGATGTTCATAAAGCTATTAATATGGTCCGGGTTTGGGACGCTGAGCGTGACCGTAGGCTTGTCCGGAGTCGGACCTCCGCCGACGTTGACCAGGAGCCAGGTGTTGGCGATCTGGATGTATGCGGGCGCGCCGCTGCTGTCGCCGCCGCTGAGAACGCGGCCGTCGAAGACTTTTGCATACCAGCGGGCTGATCGGTCAATGTTAGCGACCGTGAGGAAATGTGCGACGGTGAAACCGACCTGGGGAGGCATCTCATAACGGTTCTCTTCGATTTGAATTTGTTCTTTCGTATTCATATTTGTTGATTTATTCTGAAACATCTGTGATCATTTTGTTGACAATAAGCCAGCGGTCGTCCATTTTATGAAACGACAGGAATTCATGGTAGTTGAAGTCAAACATTCGCAAGCGTACTCTTGCCACCGCGATCGAATTCACTACACAGACCGATAAAATCTCTCCCTGAAAGGGTTTTCCGGAATCCCTGGGGCTCTGGCGGCGCGCGAGGCCATTCAGATGCAACACGAGGGTCTTCGCATAAGGCTGACCTTTTACATCCCCGAACAACATAGCTCCGGGATGATAAACTCCATGCAACATCCCGATGGATCCCTCATAGATCCCCCGGAAATAGAGCTCCAGCTGGCCGTTTATCATCGAGACTTCGTCTGTCGGGTCCTGCATTTTTGTTTCTGTCTTGGCGGGCAACAGGTGTGCCATTTCACAAAGCAATGATACTCCCTCAATTAACGGGATGAGTGAATTTTTGAAAAACGATGATTCGTAAAATAGCGACTGTAAAACGACTGATCGTCTTACCTCCTTTGGCGAAGTTCGAGAATCAATTGATCTACACGGGATTGACTAATGGCACGATCCTTACTTGAAAATGGTGGCTTAATTACATCCGGACAACAATCTCCTTTATCCATGCGTAATCGTTTGCCCGGGACGCTAAAATTCTAAAAACCTACCAAAATGCAAAAAAATAAATTTATGCAAACCATTCTAACAAGCGCAGTCGTCCTTTTCGGTACGACGACCAGCGCACAGCAAGGGCCAGCAGCCAATGAACCGGTCACTAACCCGGACGCCGGGATCCGGCCGTTCCATGTTCATTTTAGTGATGGGGCCCTCGCCGATCTGCGGCGGCGGGTCCTGGCGACAAACTGGCCGGATAGAGAAACCGTAAGTGACCTGAGTCAGGGTCTCAAATTGGAGACAATGAAAGCGCTTGCACATTACTGGACAACGGAATACGACTGGAGGAAAATTGAAGCGAGACTCAACGCGCTGCCTCAATTTATCACGAATATCGACGGGGTTGATATCCACTTTATCCAAGTCAAATCGAAACACCCGAATGCACTGCCGATCATCATCACCCACGGCTGGCCCGGTTCGATCATTGAGCAACTGAAGGTTATCGGACCGCTGACCGACCCTACTGCCTATGGCGGGAAGGCGCAAGACGCTTTTGACGTGATCATCCCTTCGCTTCCGGGACAC
Organism: uncultured Chitinophagaceae bacterium; assembly: GCA_963846405.1. GTDB lineage: Bacteria > Bacteroidota > Bacteroidia > Chitinophagales > Chitinophagaceae > Puia. The sequence goes on from CAWJVU010000009.1 coordinate 532,748, forward strand.
GGTTTTTCGGGAAAACCGACGGTGACCGGCTGGGACCCGGTCCGGATCGCACACGCCTGGATCGAACTGATGAAACGCCTGGGATACACGCGGTACGTGGCTCAGGGTGGAGACTGGGGTGATGCAGTGACGGAACAGATGGCCGTGATCGCACCTCCTGAATTGTTGGGCATCCACACCAATATGGCGGCAACGTTACCGCCTGAAGTATCGAAGGCGCTTGCAACCAGCGGCCCGACCCCGGATGGATTGTCGACACCCGACGAGCAGCACGCCTGGGAACAATTAAGCTCTTTCTGGAAATCAGGGCTGGGCTACGCAACAGAGATGGCAAACCGGCCGCAAACCCTTTATGGGTTGCAGGATTCTCCGATCGGTCTGGCGGCCTGGATGCTTGACCACGACATCAAGAGTACGGAGCTGATCACGCGTGTCTTTGCCGGGCAGACCGAGGGTCTGACCAAAGAGGACGTTGTGGACAACATAACACTTTACTGGTTGACAGGGACGGCGGTATCTTCGGCGCGTCTCTACTGGGAAAACAAGCTTGCCTTCTTCGATATAAAACATATTACGATCCCGGTAGCGGTAAGCGCTTTCCCGGATGAGATCTATCAGGTTCCGCAGACCTGGGCGGAAAAGGCGTTCCCCCGGCTGATCCACTATAAGAAACTTCCCAAGGGTGGTCATTTCGCCGCCTGGGAACAGCCGCAGGTGTTTTCCGAAGAGATTCGCGAGTCATTCAGATCTTTGCGCAAATAAAAAATCCTATAAACATGAGTAACTATAATCGTCGAAGGTTTCTTAGGAATTCGGCGTTGACGTTGGCTGTCGCCCCGTTTGGGTTGGCCGGGGCCGGGAACCAGGGAGGTTCGGGTGCCGAAGGAAGTTCGGGAACCCGGGGTGGTCGGGGAAGCAGCCGAATATTGGAGCCGATCAAGCAGATCAACGCGGGACCCCTGAATGTTGGCTATGTGGATGCGGGTCCGGCTGACGGCCCGGTGGTCCTTTTACTTCACGGCTGGCCTTACGATATCCAGAGTTACGCCGATGTCACGCCTTTATTGACCGCGAAGGGTTACCGGGTGATCATACCCTATCATCGGGGTTGCGGAAGCTCAAAATTCCTGTCGGACCAAGCCGTTCGTAACGGTCAGCCGGCGGCGCTCGCCCAAGATGTTATCGATCACATGGATGTGCTGAAGATCGAAAAGGCGGTGATCGGCGGTTTCGACTGGGGCGGTCGTACAGCCAATATTATCGCAGCGCTTTTCCCCGAGCGGTGCAAGGCGATGGTCTCGGTGAGCGGATACCTGATCTCCACCGTTGCGGCCAACAAGCTTCCCTTACCGCCGCCGGCCGAATATCAATGGTGGTACCAATATTACTTTGCTACGGAACGCGGCGCGCTTGGGTATGAGAAGTACCGGCATGAATTCGGAAAGCTGATCTGGCAGACCGCGTCGCCGAAATGGGCGTTTGATGCAGCGACGTTTGATCGCACAGCTGCCTCCTTTGACAATCCCGACTACCCGGCCATCGTGATTCACAATTACCGGTTTAGACTTGCGCTGGCTGGGGGAGAGCCGAAGTATGCGGCACTACAGGCCCGCATCGAAGAACTGCCGGTTATCGCTGTCCCGAGCATCACCCTTGAAGGAGACGCCAATGGCGCACCGCATTACCCGAACGATACCCCTTATCGCAATAAATTCACGGGCAAGTATGCGAACCGGGTGGTTACGGGCGGTATTGGTCATAACCTGCCGCAGGAAGCTCCCGCGGCATTCGCGAACGCTATCCTTGACGTAGATCGACTTTGATGGAAACAAAACACAATACAACGTACCGGAGTATAAAGGTGGGGGTATGCAATATCTTTTATCGGGAAGCCGGTCCGGCGGATGCGCCTGCCATCCTGTTCCTGCACGGCTTCCCTTCCTCTTCCACGATGTTCGAGACGCTCTTTCCGCTGTTGTCGGACCGTTATCATCTTGTGGCCCCGGACTATCCGGGGTTTGGCTATAGCGATGCACCGGACCCTACGTGGTTTGCCTATTCGTTTGATCGCCTGGCGGATGTAATTGACAACTTTACAGACGAAATAGGCTTGCATCGCTATACACTCTACATGCAGGACTATGGCGGACCGATCGGGTTTCGGCTGGCGCTCGCGCATCCGGAGAAGGTGCAGGGCATGAGATCATACAAAACGCGTTGGCGCAAATTGAAGGGCTTTCGCCGTTGTGGGATGTCCGGAAAGCGTATTGGCAGGACCGCTTAGCGCATGAGGACGAACTCCGGGCCAACTTTACTTCCCTGGAGGCTACGAGGCAGCGCCATATCGGCCATTCGCCTCATCCTGAACGGATCAACCCCGATACGTGGACAAATGAATACGCCTTCCTCAGCCGGCCGGGAGAGACGCAGATCCAGCTCGATCTCTTTTATGACTACCAGACCAATATCGCGGCCTATCCACGTTGGCAGCAGTGGTTGCGCGACCGGCAGCCGCGACTGCTGGTGCTTTGGGGAAAATACGATTCGTCTTTTACGATTGAAGGGGCTTTGGCCTATAAGTTGTACGTGCCGGACTGTCAAGTAGTGATCCTCGAGGCGGGGCATTTTGCACTCGACGAAGCGACGGACCAGATCGCGGCAGAGATGTTGTCCTTCCTGGACCCGATTAAACCTTAAGTACGATTTTCCCTTTATTGCCGTGCCCATCTACCTTTTCAAATGCCTTTACGCGCCCGATCGATTGGGATGACCTCCGCGATCACCGGTCGGACGATTTGCTGATCGATCAGCTGGCCGATATCGATTAATTCCTGTTTGTCGGGTTTTACGATAAAAAATACGCCTCTTTTATCCTTCACACCCGTGGGAATCTTGATACCCCCCGCAGTAGTCACCAGGATACCTCCTGGCTTTAATACGCCCCATGAACGATCCTGGATATCTCGTTGCCGATTGTGTCAAGCACGAAGTCTATGCCTTTTAGCTGATCCTCGAACGGGCTGAGACCGATAGTCGACCGTCTCATGCGCACCCAGATCGCGAACCAACTTAATATTATCCGCGGATGTCGCGGCGATCACTTCCGCTCCGCGCCAGGCTGCAAGTTGAATCGCAAAACTTCCTACAGCCACCCGCCGCGCCGTGGATCAGCACCCTTTGTCCCCGCGGCAAGCCCACCCTGATCGAACAAGGCTTGCCAGGCGGTCAGGGCGGAGAGCGGAACCGCCGCCGCCTGATATGGCTCCAGGGTCCGGGGTTTGGGTGCGAGATCGGATGCCTTTACGTGCGACAAATTCGGCCGCCGTACCATCCCTGTAAAAGCTGGTAAGTCCATAGACGACATCGTCCGGCGCGACTTCGGTCACACTCTGACGTTATGGCCGTCACCATGCCGCAAAATTCGTGACCCGGAATAGTTGGTAACCGACTCCTTCCATTCTCATCCGTATAGGTCGGTCCCCAATTCAATTCATTTCGAGTCATGGCTGGAGGCAATGACTTTGACCATCGCATCTCCTGGCCGGAGTCTGGGGCATCGGGGCCTCTTCCCAAACCAATTTATCCGCGCCGCCCCGTTCGATGTAATCGTATTGCTTTCATGGTACTTTGTTGTGTGGCACGATCCTCAGTAATGCATTTTTTGAATTCCGAGCCGCTTCAGCTTGGACGCCAGGGTACTCGGAGGGACACCGAGGAACGTCGCCGCGCCGTTGTAAACCGGCAATTTTTCCTTTGCAATTTCGGAGCACATAAATGATATGATCCCGCTCGTTTTCTTCGATGGTCTTAACGCCCCGGGTATCTGTCAACTGCGGACACGACTCTCCCGTTGTATATTACAAGGGAAGACAGATCTGATCCAGTATATCATCATCAGCCATGAGGATACTACGCTCGATGGCATGTTCCAGTTCGCGGATATTCCCCGGCCAGTCATAATTGATGATCTGTTCGAGAACATACTTGCTGATTCTTGTATATCTTTTTGCCCACTTTTTTAGAAAGCTTGTTGGATAAAGTAATCGTAAGCGACGGAATATCTTCCCGTCTGGTGCGAAGTGATGGCAGAGGAATCGGAAAAATATTCAACCGGTAATAGAGGTCGGCCCTGAACCTGCCGGCCTCCACTTCTTTCGCCAGGTCGCGGTTGGTAGCGGCGATAATCCGCGACATTGACCTGTATCGGATTGTGTCCGCCGATACGCTCAATCTCTTTTTCCTGCAAAGCGCGAAGTAGTTTGACCTGTAATTCCAGGGGCATTTCGCCGATCTCATCGAGGAAGAGGGTACTGTAATGTGCCTGCTCAAATTTGCCCAACCTCCGGTCTGTTGCGCCGGTAAAGCTGCCCGCTCGTGTCCGAACAATTCCGACTCAATGAGATTGGCCGGCAGGGTTGCGCAATTCACCTTGACCATCGTTTTGTTTTTTCGCGGTGAATTGTCGTGGATCGCCCGGGCAACTAATTCCTTTCCTGTCCCTGTCTCGCCCAGGATCAGCACCGTGCTGTTGGTGGGGGCCACCCTGGAGATCAGTTTAGCGTTTGCTGGAGTTCGGAGCTTTTGCCAATGATCTCCGAGAAATTCTGACATGTTTGTGTCGGTTCGCTGAGAAGTAGTGATTCGTCCTGGATTTGCATGACGATAAAATTTAAAGGTTTTACTTGGTCCCGAACTTGACTGAGGATATCAAACGGGATGCCGGTGTCTTAAAAGACTAACAATCAATATGTTGAAATTTTGGATATTTGGTGTTTACCGCTAAATAGCGCGGCGCCGCGAAATTCCGACAAAATAAAATGGTACATTGGAATCGATGAAAGAGAAGATCCTGATTGTGGAAGATGGATTTATAGAGGCGGAATATCTCCGCCTGATGCTGGTGAGGGCCGGGTACCGGGTCATCGGTATTGCCCATACCGTGCCGCAGGCACGACATCTGATCAAACTGGACCGCCCAGACCTTGTAATCCTGGACATTTTTTTGAAAGGAAATTTGACGGGGATCGATCTGGCCGGAGAACTGGGTGAAGAAAACATCGCTTTTATCTACTTGTCTGCAAATTCCGAGGAGGAAGTGCTGAACGAGGCAAAAGCAACAAAACCTTATGGTTTCCTTGTAAAGCCTTTTCGCGAATATGATCTGCTCGTCACGCTGGAGATCGCCCGGTACCGACATGAACACAGCCTGGAAAATAAGTACCGGCAGGAGCTGGAACTGCGAAAGCAATTGGAGGACATTGCATCCAACGCCGCGGGTTGGGAGGACAAGCTGCTAACGACAGGGAAGGCTCTTCAACCGTATGTGACGTTTGATCTTCTCACGGCTTTCTATCGGTCGGGGGAAAGCGATCGGGGAAGGATCGCTTTTCTGCGCGTCGGTTTCGAGGAATATCAACGGATCGGAACTGCTGAGCTGAAAAAGATCACCAATAAGACGAAGGAGCAGCTGGACGCGCTGGCTGCCGGTGATCCAACCGATTCCGCGGCCAAGATCTATAAGGACGATGCATTCGAGCGGCTCATGGAGAGACCGTCACTTGTCAAGCTGTTTGCGGAGACCTGGGAGCTGGAGGCTTGTCTGACGTGGCCGCTATATTTTGCGGGAGGAGAGCGTTTTATCGTATCGTTCTACAGCCGGAAGCCGGATTGTTATGGGCCGGATCACCTGGAACTCCTGAGCCACTTGCAACCTACGCTGACGAGTAGTTTTGAAGCCGTTTTGCAAGGGGCCGGAATGAGAGCGGGGAAAGATGGGAGGGGATTGCACGGTGCCGGGATGCAGGGATTTGAGGGCATCATCGGGAAGAGTCACCTGCTGCTGAAGGTGTTTGACCAAATCACCCAGGTGGCGCCGGTCGATACTTCGGTTCTCATCCTGGGCGAAAGCGGAACCGGCAAGGAGAGAATTGCTGATGCGATACACCAGCTGTCGCCGAGGAAAAACAAACCTTTTGTAAAGATAAATTGCGCTGCACTACCCCCGACACTGATTGAATCTGAATTGTTTGGGCACGAAAAAGGTTCGTTTACTGGAGCAATGGATAAACGGCTTGGGAAATTCGAAAAAGCCGATAAAGGAACCATCTTTCTCGATGAAGTCGGCGAAATGCCGCTTGAGCTGCAGGTTAAGTTGCTCCGGGTATTGCAGGAGAAGTACATCGAGCGGATTGGCGCCTCGGATATAACAAAGGTTGATGTCAGGGTTATAGCGGCAACCAATCGCAACCTGGAGAAAGAAGTGGCGGAAGGTCGGTTTCGGCTTGATCTGTATTATCGCCTTAACGTATTTCCGGTTGAATTGCCACCCTTGCGCGATCGGCGGGAAGATATACCAGCCCTGGCCAACCATTTTGTTGCGCTATACAATCGCAAAACAGGAAAACAGGTTAGCGGCTTGTCGGAAAAAGTATTGAGATCTATGGAAGCCTACCACTGGCCGGGAAATATCCGTGAATTGGAGAATTGTATGGAAAGGTGCATTTTACTTACAAACGGCACCATCATTGAAGAGATTTCACTTCCCACCCATCACAAAAATGATTTTCCCCGCATCACACCCGATCGCCGGATGAAAACAATTGACGAAAATGAACGGGATCATATCATGACCGTCCTGAAACAATGCAACGGAAAGATCTGGGGATCCGGCGGAGCAGCGGAGCTATTGAATGTTCCGCCAAGTACGTTAAAGTCCAAGATGAAAAAGTTAGGCATTCGGAGAGAGAAAAGCGAGTGGATCTGACTGCCCGACATCGCGCGACCGAATCAATGCGTCCGAATGAGACAGATATTCTTCTTTTCGTGGGCCTGCGCCCTGACTTGTTCGTTAGGTACCGGTTATGGGCAGTCCTTGTCCGGACCCGAGACAGTGCGTCGGTATAGTATTGCGCAGCAACGACTTCTCGCCTTGTCGACCACCCGGTTTCTTGATCTGATTACCGTACATAATTTGGAAGAAGACAGTCTAAGGTCAATGGCCTGCCGGATAACGGGTTTACCCTGGCTTCTTCCTTATACCGAAGGGCTCGATAGTGTAACAGGCAGGATACCGATGCTGTTACGGCAGGCAATTGCCTTTCTCCATTGGCCGACCCATCCGCCAGCCGAGCTGGCCAGCGCCAACCGGTATATTGGGGAAGCGATGAAGTTAATCAGCGGCGATAAAGACAGCCGTTGGCGCAACGAGTGTCAATTGCTGCTGGGGGACTACTACGATAAAAGTGGACGGCTTAAAGAAAGCCAGGACGTTTTTCTCCAGTTGGTATTATCCGGTCAGCGGGAAGGTAACCAGGAAATCGTGGCGAGGGCATGGGAGCGTTTGGGTAGGATGAAGGAGAACGGCGATTCGCTCAACTTGGTCTTCCTGAATAATTCCCTATCGGTCTACAAAGAATTACCATCACGGGAAAAAGAAATGGAATTGTTGTGGGATGTGGCCAACCTCCACTCTACATCGCAAATCCCGTTGTTTCAAACGGATCTTGAGCGTATCCTTCTACTGGAGCAGGCCACCGGGTTCAAACATACCTTGTATGCCCAATATATGCTGGCGTTTACCGCCACAATGAAAACCGAGTATCTTGACGAGGCGAATTATTGCCGGGCCGCCTTAGAGAATTTACAATGGTCCGGTATCTCTTTTCTTAAGCCAACTTTTTATACGCGGATGGGCGCCTCTTATATCTCATTAGATAAAAATGAAGAAGCGCTGAGCTGGTTTCAAAGAGCCCTTGACCTCCGCACAAAGGAAACACATTTCTTCTGGTATAAGAGTTTGCTGTTCCTGGGCGGGCGCCTTGATTACTTGGGGCGCGCCGGCGAGGCCATATCCCGGACCCAGGCTATTATTTCGGAATACCCACCCTTGACTCCATGGGAAAAGATGGAGATCAATGATATAATAGGGGAAAGTTTTGAACAGCTTAACAAACCAGACTCTGCCGAAAGGTATTATCGGGTCATTCTTGATTTGAGCAACCGGTATCCCACTCTGGACGGGCAGTTTGCACGAAATTACTTTAGTATGGCCTCTTTTTATGTATCAAGGGGAAATCCGAAAATGGCTCGGGTTTTCCTGGACAAAGGTGTCGCTGGGGGAGAGCGAAACATAGTAACGCTCATGGACGAAGCCAAACTACTGTATCGGCTCGACTCCGTGGAAGGGGATTATCGGGCAGCGCTGGAGGCCCATATCCGGTTTAAGAATTTATTTGATTCCAATACGAATATCGATCAGCGCAATAAAGTGCAGGAGCTTGCAGTAAAATTCGACGCTCAGAAGAAGGATCAGGACATAAAATACCTTCGGCAACAACAGCTGACCCAAGAGGTCGAATCCCGACAGAATAAACTGTTCCGGAACATCCTGATCGCAGTGGCAGGCCTCTTCCTTGTCGTTATCGGACTCTTGTTCAGCAGGTATCGGTTGAAACAGCGTACAAATAAACGATTGGAGGCCCAGCAGCAGGCGATCAATGACCAAAACGTAGCATTACGCCACGTGGTTAAAGAAAAGGACTGGCTTGTCAAGGAGATCCATCACCGGGTTAAGAACAACTTCCAGACGGTGATCGGGTTGCTCGGCACGCAATGCGGATATCTTAATAGTGATACGGCGATCAATGCCATCCGCGATAGCCAGCAGCGCATTCAGGCCATGTCCCTGATCCATCAACGACTTTATCAGACTGAAACGCTTTCCGCGATAAGCATGTCGGAATATATTCATGAATTGGTTGATTTCCTCCGCGAAAGCTTCCCTGTCGGCCGTTTCGTTCGTTTCAAGCTGCAAATTGAGCCGATTGCCCTTGATCTGGAGCACTCCATTCCACTCGGTCTTATTCTTAATGAAGCGATCACGAATTCTTTCAAATATGCTTTTCTACACGCGCAGGAAGGGATAATCTCCATTTCCTTTGGCACTACTGCGCCGAAATACCTGGAACTGGTTATCAAAGACAATGGAGCGGGATTACCCGCCGGATTTGACGGTTCGAAAGCTGGTTCCCTGGGCATGAACCTGATGCACGGGCTCTGCCGGGAAATCGGCGCCAGCATTTCCATTACATCGCATCCCGGAACTCAGATCACCATCGGATTTGATTATGAAGCGGAATTCTCAACAGCGGCCGCAAGGGCGGCCTTTCAAGCCTAAACGGCACACCAAAGCGCGTCGACAAACCATTCGAGCTCGTCGAAAAAATGCTGTACCGGTTTGAAAAACGCCTGGCAGGCGAGATGATCCACCTGGTCGACCCGGTATTTTTGCGAAATCTCCATGAATATTTCCTCATTGCGGGCAAACCGGATGCGTTGCTTCTCGCCGTTGCACCAAAGCGTGATTTCCTGATCGGTCTGGCTGACCAAATAGCTTTTACACGCGCCAGATGCCTCATCATACACCGGAAAGTGTTCAAACTGGTCGATGTCGAAATTTGCGCTCAACTCGCGGTTGATCCGCTCCAGCAAGTTCAGATTAAATCTTTTTGTGATCCCGGCTTTGTCATTGTAGGCGGCGAGAACAAGACTCGGATACTTCTTCAGGTCCAGGCCAATAAGAACAAGATCGCCCGGACTTAGATGACAACGCAGTTTCCGGCAGAAGATGCGTGCCTCCGCCGGGGTCATATTGCCCAGGTTGGAGCCGAGAAACAAGACCACCTTCCGCCTGCCGGAAGCTTTTGTCGCCGCCTTGATCATTGGAAGATACTCCCCATTAAATCCGCAGACCTTTAATCCGGGTATTTGCTCGGGAAGCCTTGTTTGCAGCAGGTTGATGACATTGGACGAAATATCGATGGGAATATACGTAAAGCGGGTACCGGTCTTCATGAGGTATCGAAGCAGATAGGCCGACTTTTTGCAGTCGCCGGGCCCCAGCTCGATGAGGTCGAAGGCGTCACAGGGTCTGGTTATAGCCGTGGCTATTGCTGTCGTCCGCCGCCGAAAGATCTCCATCTCGCAGGCGAACGGATAATATTCCTCGCAATGCATGATCTCCTGGAAGATGCGATCGCCAGTGTCATCATAGAAATATTTGGACGGCAGATATTTTGGCATTGTTTTGAGCCCTTGTAGGATCTCGAGGCCAATTTCTGTCGTTTGCGCGTTTTCCGCGAGCGTGATCGTTGTCATATTGTGTTTTGTAATCGTGAAGGGATAGCCGTTCTTTAGTGCGAAGCGGTCGCCGCCTCCTGAATGACTTCCGCCACTACATCCGGATGGGAAATGAAGCTGACATGGCTTGCTCCGTTGATCTCGGTCACCTTTGCATTTGCGCGCTTATAGAGACGGCGGAGCAAAACCGGGTTGATCGCCTTGTCTTCCGTCCCCAGGACTGCCCAAACAGGCTTTGTTTTCCAGGGGGTGTGTGTAATCACCGCAGAGAATGCTTTGACCGATCCCGGGATCTGCGCAGCGGACATGAAGTCCGAATGGCTCGCCGGGAGATCGGCGCAGAAACAGGTGTGGAATTTTGCTCTATCCATATAGAGAAGGCCCGATGCATCCGGCGGCAGGATGGCGCCATTGGTCAGGTCCGGGATGGAGGGGTCGTTTATGGCAGCGTTCTCGCCGGAGTCCGGTACGAAGCCATCGACATAGACCAAACCCACGACTCTGGCATCCGAGCCTGCCTCGGTAATGACCGATCCGCCATACGAGTGCCCCACCAAAATGCAAGGACCTGTCTCCCGGTCCATTGCGCGCCGGACAGTAGCGACGTCATCTTCCAGGGAACTGCATGGGTTCTGAACGATGGTAACATGATAGCCCTTGGATGTTAGAATTTTGAATACACCCTCCCAGCCGGATCCATCGGCAAATGTGCCATGGATGAGGAGGATGTTTTTTACCCCGGCTGACTGGGCAAAGGGGTGGCCGCTGACGAAGACGAGGAGGATAGTGATGAGTGTTTTCATTATCTGACATTTTTGAGGGTTTTGGGACAAACCGAATGCCATTGCGGAACGAATTGAAGATCAGCGGGGTAGTAATTTCCTGGAATTCGAACTCACGATGTATCGCGTTTGATCTCGGGTATACGCGGTTGGCGGCGGTCCCGGGGGTTTACTTCCTGAAAAGGGTCCGAATTAAAATACTTTGATTTGTCAAATCAATTTAATATATTTGATTTCATGCCGAAGAACGAGGCGGTAAGGCTTATGGGTTTTTATCCGAAAATCTATTTAGCCTGTCATACGAAGCATGTTTCCGACCCCGATACCGGGACCAAGCTCACGGCCAAGCAAGCGAGCGTTCTGGATCATTTGGATATCAAGGAGCCGGTGACGCTTTTCGATCTGGCCATGCACATGGGGGTCACCCCATCGACGATGTCCCTGTCAATAGACCGACTGTCCGGGATGGGTTATGTAAGGAGGGAAAGGGATAGGATCGATGGCCGCAAAACTCATCTTACGCTCACCAGCCAGGGCGATAAAATAAAAAAGGCCAACTCGGTTCTTGATCTCGCCGCTGTGGAGGCTTTACTTAACCGGTTGAGTCCAACCGAGCGAAAACTTGCCCTTGACGGCCTGGGTCTCCTGGCCTATGCTGCTGAAATGGAGATGAAGAGTAGGAGCCTCCAGAAATCCTGGAATAACCGGAAAAATAAATAGATGGATATGAAATGGCTACTTATCATTGTGGGCATCCTTGTTTGCCTGGTGCTGATCATTGTGATCATCGGGTATCTGCTACCGGTAAAGCACCACTCATCTCTACAAGTTTCCTTGAGGGCTTCATCGGCCGAAATTTGGGCAAGGTTGGCTGATTTTAAAGACTATCCCGCCTGGCGAAAAGACGTTAAATCCGTGGATGTCCGGTCACCGCTAGATTGGGTCGAAGTGAACGAACGTGGCGACAGCCTACCCTTAAAAATCGTCGCCCAGGAACCGGGACGGAGACTGGTAACGCAAATCCAGGGACATGACTTGCCTTATGGCGGCGGTTGGGAATTTGAACTCGTCAATAATGGCGGATCGACGACGCTAACCATCACCGAGAATGGGGAAGTTTATAATCCGGTTTTCCGCTTTGTTTCGAAGTTTATCATCGGACATAGCGCCAGCTTAAAAAAATATGTGGGGTATCTGGAGAAATCTTTTTAGACTTAGGTCCGACATTTTTCGTTTGTTCGTATCTTCAATGGAGTCTCCAAAACATAAATCTAAATACATTCCATGGAATCGCAATCGTACGATGTCGTTATTTGTGGTGGAGGCCTTGCCGGCATGTGTGCTGCAAGACAATTGAAATTGGAAAACAGCGGCATTCGGGTTTTAGTACTCGAGAAAAATCGGTTTCCGGTTAGGGAGGCAGCGCACAAGGTGGGTGAATCTTCTGTTGAAATTGCCGGGTTCTATTTCAGGGAAACGCTGCAATTGAAACAATATTTTAAGAATGAACAGTATATAAAATGTGGACTGCGGTATTTTTTTAAAGAGGGGGCTGACGATTTTGCCGACTATCGGGAAATAGGGCTTTCCGAATATGCGTCGGTTGATTCTTACCAAATTGACAGAGGAAAACTGGAGAACGATCTTTACTTTCTGAACAAACAACTCGGTGTTTGTATAATGGATGGTGTTTCGGTTAGTGATATCATTCTGAATGATGGGGATGTCAACCACGAAGTCGTTTTTGTTGAAGGCGGCGACGGGATGGCTGAACAATCGGTCTCCTGCAAATGGGTGATCGATGCGTCCGGGCGACGGTCGATTTTGCAAAAAAAACTCGGGCTTAGAAGGAAGGTGAAGAGCCAATGCAGCTCCGCATGGTTCAGGGTAAAGGGGCGGCTGGACGTGAGTGATTTTGTTCCGGACGAAAATGTCAAATGGCACCAACGGGTCCCGCACAAAATTCGGTATTATTCAACGATTCATTTAATGGGTAACGGGTATTGGATTTGGCTTATCCCGCTTATAAATGGCAATACCAGCGTTGGAATTGTGGTCGATGAAGCCCTGCATGACTATACTGAATTCAATACGTTGGAAAAAGCGCTGCATTGGATCGGAGTGGAAGCCCCATATTTAGCTAAAAAGCTGGACGGCTTTGAAGTAATGGATTTCCTGGGACTGCGAAACTACAGTTACTCCTCTAATCAGGTATTTTCCGAAAACCGATGGGCATGTACGGGGGAGGCTGGGTTGTTTCCGGATCCGTTTTATTCGCCGGGGTCAAACCTCATTGGCTACGCCAATTCCATTATTACGCAATTGGTAGGAAAATATTTATCCAGCGGAGATGTTGACAAAGACAGAATAGACTTTTACAATCAGTTTATCATTTTTCAAAATGACTGGCTCGTCGGCGATATTCAATCCGCCTATCCCTATTTCGGTAATTCACAGGTGGAATCCTTGCGTTATATTTGGGACATTTTCGTCGGTTGGGCGATGGCCGCTCCGCAGATGTTCAATTCCATTTACCTGGATGAACAAAAGACAGCGGAAATTCAACATATATTATTCCCTTTTTACAATTTGGCATTTAAAGTCAGAAAGCTTTTTTCAAGTTGGGCCTCGGTATCGAGAGGAACGTTCTCCTTTCAATATATCGATTATTTGAAAATACCGTTTATCAAGGAGCTGTATGACCGATGCCTTCAAAAGGGGAAAACGATTGAACAGATCGTCGAAGATCATACCTATTCCATTCGAAAGATCGAAGAGTTTGTCCAGGTCTTGTTTAAACTCATTCTCGAAGATTGTATGCCCGGGGAGTTGGAAAAGATAGCGACTCCCTTTTGGATCAATCCCTATGCAGTCAGTCTTTCGGTCGAGCTTTGGAATAAAGACGGTCTGTTTGCTCCTAAGGATCCCGTAAGAGATTTTTCAGAAATGGACCGGCAGATCAGATCCTTGTATAATTTTCAGAATGGGAAAGATGAGCCCTTGTCAAATCTAAAAACTGTTCGGTTTGACAACAGCACCGCCTAACGGCAGTATGCCGCCCCCGATTTCTTCTCCGCTGGACCATTTTTGGAGCCTGGACAGCAAAGAAGCGTTGCAATTGTTGTCCTGGTCGGACAAGTGATGATCGAATGGTACTCAGAAATCATTCAATATTGCGACGCTGCGATCGATTGCCGCTTGAAAAGTTTCGGTAACATTGGCTTTGCCAATCGTAAACAACAATCTCGACTTTTTAAATTCCTCCATGATTTGAATACGATCGACTTCCGACAAGATCAATTTGGTGCCCTTTTGTTTTGATTCGCGGTAGACCTCTTCAATTATTTTGATCCCTGTCGCATCGATGATGGGTACTTTTCTCATGCGGATGATCAATACTTTTGGGGGCTTTTCTATAAGCCTCATCGCGTCTTTGAACTTATAGGCAGCGCCAAAGAACAGCGGGCCGGTAATTTCATAAACCTCCACCTGCTTGGGAATAGTGAAGTTATCCAACGATTCTTTATCGTTTTCATCGTTGTTGCTTTCCGTATCTCCCATCATTGCACTGACATTGCTGAACTTAATCATATTGCGCATAAATAGAAAGGCGGCCAGGATCATCCCGATCTCAATGGCGACGGTTAGATCGACCAATACGGTCAACAGGAATGTTGTCAGCAGGATTGCCATATCGCTTCGCGGCCCTTTTAATATGGTGAGAAAGTGTTTCCACTCACTCATGTTATAGGCAACGACCACTAAAATGCCTGCCAGTGTTGCCAAGGGGATCATTGCGGCCCATTTTCCGAAAAAGAGCAGGATTAAGAACAGGGTGATGGCATGGGTCATTCCGGCGACAGGTGTACGGCCACCGTTTTTTACATTGGTTGCGGTACGGGCTATCGCTCCCGTGGCCGGGATGCCGCCGAAGATCGAAGAAAATATATTGGCAGTCCCTTGCGCGACAAGTTCCATATTCGATTTGTGGTTGCCTCCGATCATCCCATCCGCAACCACCGCTGATAATAAGGATTCAATTCCTCCGAGCAGCGCAATGGTGAAAGCCGGCCGGATCAGGTTCCGGATCGTATTATAATCCAGCCGGGGGATAACCGGTTTTGGCAGCGAGGATGGGATATTGCCGAACTTACTGCCAATTGTCTCGACGGGCAGATGTAATAAATGCATCCCTGCGGTCGTGACGAGAATCGCGATCAGCGAACCAGGAACTTTATGCGTGACTTTTGGCCAAAGTATGATAATTGTTGCGGTGGCAACACCGATCAGGACCGTATAGATATTTATCGTCTGAAAATATTGAAAAAAAATTTTCCACTTATCTATAAAATCCGCCGGGATGGCGCCCATTCGTAAGCCCATAAAATCCTTCACCTGAGAAGAAAAGATGATCAGCGCGATCCCACTGGTAAAGCCGATGATCAAAGGGTGCGGTATAAATTTGATCACTGTGCCCAGTCGGGCAAAACCCATAATAATGAGAATGATGCCTGCCATAAACGTCGCGATGACCAACCCGTTTACCCCATGGACCTGTACGATCCCGTAAACGATGACGATAAACGCCCCGGTAGGGCCACCGATCTGAACCCTGCTGCCGCCCAGCGCGGAGATAATAAATCCGGCAACGATAGCCGTATAGAGGCCCTTTTCCGGAGAAACTCCGGAAGCAATGGCAAAAGCAATGGCCAGCGGCAGGGCAACCAGTCCGACGATCAGTCCGGCCATGAGATCTTTGGAAAACTGCAGCCGGCTGTAGCTTTTTAACGTGTCGAATAATTTGGGCTTAAACATCTTTACTGTCCGGTCGCCAATTTTTATTGTATTTAACAAAAAAGGATAACCACAACACTCTTGACAACCGCATGAAATAAGGCTGTAACAGAATCATGATTACTCCATTGAGGCTGAGCCACCAAAAAAACCTGTTGTCCCGGGTGGACAATCCGATCAAAATCCACCATGCGACAAGCGTAGAAGCAGAGAAGGCAACCGTTAATGAATAGCTTACGTACGCCGTTCCATAATAAAAGCCTGGTTCCAACTCCGTTTGCTGGCCACAAACCGGGCAATGGCTATGCATTTTGAATAAGGTTTTCAGGTGATAGGGGTTTTTATCCTCAAAGAGATTTCCTTCCCTGCAGCGGGGGCATTTTTGAAGAAACAATGTCTCCAAATAATTGGGCCGCTTTCTTTTTGACAGACGATCCATTTCGGTTTTTTTTTATGAACTGCTAATGCAGGCCTGATAAATTATACTTTCATCCAGAATTTTAATTGATCGCCAATATCGGAATGCATAACACGGAAATCGGGGGGGATCTCATTTTCCAGGCTGCAAAACGTGCAAAGCCTGGTCCCTTTCGGTTTTTTTTGTAGTTGCAGGTATAAATACCGGCTGTAATAATTGTAAAGTTCTCCGGAGTAATCGATGCTATCGTCAATCTTGTCCGTGCTGGCGAGGTTTTCAAAAAAGGCGTTATAGAAGTAAAAATGGTCGTATTTCCTAAAATCCAGCTGAGTGAAATTTCCATGTATAAAATGGACATTCTCAACACGCAGATCATGTTTTGCAGCTTCCGCATATCGGATAAGGTTTTGTCTTTGCTCCACCCCATAATAAAATGTGTTGGGGAAATGTTTGGCGGCGGCTAAACAGAATTTACCGACTCCGCTGCCGATGTCCAGGATTTTCAACCTTTCGTCGCGGGCAAGGAAGCGAGCGGCTTTTATCGCAACAGACACAGGTGTCCAATGATAATTTGCGAGTGCTTGAATGGATGGAGGGTAGAGCGTATCGAATTCCAGATCGGAATAAAACCTTTTCTCTGTAGATAACTTATTGATTACGGGCATGGAATAAATTCAGGATATTAACTTAAATAAGATCGTTCGCACTACTGGGCAGGTGGCTCAGCCTCGATGATGACCTTAAGCCCTTCGTCCGGAAAAGTGGCCCATTCCATTAAAATTGTACTATCGATGGGCTCATAGATCCCTTTTTTGGTAGGGTCATCGGGAAGATTGATGACAGGGGTTAACGAAAAATAACTGAGTTCAATATAGTCTACCCGCCCATCCAGCGTATAGCCCTTAATAAGAACAAAACGAAACCCGCGATCTTTTAACTGCTGCAGGCTTTGCTTCGTCAACCTCGTATTGGATTTCCAATTTCCCATGATCCAACGGCAAAACTACTTAAAGATCTTCCGCTGCCCGGTAATACTTATCACCGCAAAAAGTGAGTTATATCATTTTTTATACGATAAATTTGGAGTATATATGAGTATACACGGTATTTTTCCAATCGACAAATGGGATTTTGAAAGCGAATCGATATTTGCGGACTTGCCACCGGGGGATTTCGACGTACTGATGGCTCGAAAATCGGAGCAAGCATATAAGAAGGGGGAAATCATATTCCGGGAGGGGGGTTATCCCACGGGTATTTTTCATATTGTAAACGGAATGGCGAAGAAATATAAAGTGGATGGGGAGGGAAGGGAGCAGATCATTTATGTGGCCAATACGGGTGAGTTACTTGGCTATCATGCTATTCTTTCCGGGGACAGCTATCCTGATTCTGCTGCTGTGTTGGAAGACAGCACGATTACATTTATACCAAAAGAAGACTTTTTAGCGGCCATCAATCAGTCGGACGTATTGAACCGAAGGCTGCTCAAGACGTTGAGCCATGAATTCGCAGTACTCGCAAACGGGCTCACCATGTTTGCGCAGAAATCCGTCAGGGAAAGATTGGCACTTCAGCTAATCGTGGTCCGCGAAAAATACAAGGTTGAGTTTAGGCCTGGTTTGCCTGTTGAAATAAATATGAGCCGCGACGATTTGGCCAACCTGGTTGGCACTGCACGGGAAAATGTTGTTCGAATGTTGTCAGAGTTCAAGGAAGAAGGTATTGTGGAGACCAGAGGCAGGAGAATTATCGTGCTTGATGTAAAGAAGCTGATCAAAATTGCCAATTATAAGTAAATTTTTTTGACTTATCTGCTGCCAGAGCCGGCGAAGCCGTGAGCAAATGATAGCAAACTTTGCTCCAAAACGAAAAAAAGGCCCGGATTTACGGGCCGTAAGACGATTGAACTCGATGTCAGGCAGCTTCCATTTGCTTATGTCTTTCGACAAATAAGTCATGGTAGACCTGCACCCGCATCCAGTATTCAGCGGGAATGTCCAGTAGCTTTTCCAGCTTTAACGCCATGGCGGCGCTGACATGCCGCTTGCCATGCAACAGTTCGCTGAAATGGCTCAGCTTTATGCCCAGCTCCGCTGCAAACGCGGTCTTTTTAATGGACCTGGCTTCTAGTTCGTCTGCTAAAACTTCACCCGGATGGAGAACAATATCAGTTTGAATCTCCTTTCCCCGTGAATTAACTACTTTGTAGTTCTTCATTCGTTCCTCCTTTGCCTGAAAAGTGCTCTCAAATTACAAGTCGTTACTTCTTCCCAAAAAGAGGGAAGTTTATCGGATTTACCAAATTTTTGGAAATTTTTCTTTACCCATCTCTCCAACGCCAGTTCCCGGTCGCCAGGCGTCCGTTTATGTGGAAAAGTTTATCAAATAAAAATGGGGTCTTATTAGGCCGCAATTGATCTTTTATGTACCTTTATTCGAAATACTATCCTCTGTAGAAATCTGGCGATTTCATTTTGTGGATAGGATAGAGCTCAATACCTTGCGACCAGTGAGGGTTGAGCTCATCTTTATCTATATCCACAGGGCCTTCGCCAGAGCCCATACAGAGTAGATGAAATGGGTTTAACCCCTACTGGTTTTTTATTAATATAACGTATTTCTAAAAAATCATATGATCATTAAAAAGACAGAAATCGTCATATATTTTGACGATACCCTCCCCCAAGAATATCAATTGCAGTCTTTTTCAAATAAAATAGTGGTCAAATCAGCAAAAAAGGGCTTGATGAAAAAGAGCACCACCAGGAAACCGACAGGTAAAAGACAAACTGTTAGGTAGAAGCTTTGCTTTCAGCACTTCCAGAATGAAAAACCCCGACGATAGTCGGGGCATTTGTGCGCACAAAGTGAGAATTCTATCGGACACTTCTTGGCCGTTTACGACCTCTTTGTGGCTTGAAATGGGTTGATCTTCAGGAACATTGGAAAAATGGATCATAAGAAACAATTGAACTTTCATTATCGGGCCTTTTCCTGATTAGCGGAATTTGCAGGTTTGTAGGCGTGTTCGCTTCCGAATCGAAACCACGTCCATTTATATTTCTTGCTTGCCGGATATTGTACAAGTGCCGGATCCCTTAGCAGCGCATGCACGGTGCCTTGCCGCGCATCGATCTTCGTGTGGATGTCTGCAATTGTCCAGTCCAGGTCCCCGGTAGGATATTCGTTTGATTATAATCCGCGTGGGTCGCAAACCATTTTATCTGGGTCGCCCTGTATTCAAAGACTATCCTCACAACCAGCCGAAGCGGTTTCCGGATATTTTCGACAAACTTGTACGTATTTCATAAGTATTCCACTGAGGTGCTATCTGGAACAACTGCGAGAGCCACGATAACTTTTGTTCTATTGCGGGTGTTGAAAATTGTCACGATGTTTGGCGATGACTCGCTGATCAAAGGGCCTGCGATTGGCATGGTGCGCATTCTTTAGTTATAAAAATAGCTTTCATAAACCTAGAACCAACTTGTCATGAAAATGCATTTTACTATCATTTTGACCGTAACACTGTGTTCCGTTCTTAGTATACGATCTTACGGACAAGAATTGAAGACAGAAGAGATTGCTGAAGTGAATATTCCTTTAGACCCACCTTTTTCAGCAGGAACAAAAACAATTTACCCTATTAAGGGTGGGACAATAACTGGTAAGATAACAGGTAAGTTTTTACCCATCGGTGCAGATTTTGGATCTTTAATTTCGCCGACAACTTATAAGCTTGACGTCAGAGAGGTCATACAAACAGCTGACGGCGCGACAATTTATGTTACTATCGGTGGTTACATTTACGCAAATGCAGAAACATTTAAACTACTTAGCGCCGGCAAAGCTAAAGAGGTAAGCCCAGACAGATATTATTTTCGTTTGACTCCAGTTTATGAAACAACGTCCCCAAAATATGACTGGCTTAATAATACCGTCGCTATTGGCGTCGGAGCTTTGACGGAAACTGGAGTAAGCTATAAAGTTTTTGCAGTTAAATAAGACCAAGTTAACAGTATAAATATGGTAGATCGCTCTGTAAAGAGCATTAATACACCTGATCCTTGTTCAGCTTGCCCCGTTCAACTTCCTTGACTACCCGCTTCTTGAAATCTTCGCTATACCTCGGTTGCGGGGGGCGCTTATTTAATAAAACCCTTACCTGGCCCATGTTTGTTGACTTTGTAGTCAACTTTTTTCAGGACGAGACACAGGAAAAAAAGCCCGCCGGGTGGCGGGCTCGATGCGTTGGTTGCCTGGGTTTCAGCGGTCGGAGTTTTTCACGGTTGGGTTGGAGTAAACGGGTCTGGGCTAGGGCTGTAAGCAGGGGTTGGTGGTTTGGATATTGGATGGATACGGATACCAGGGCTTTGGTTGGGATTTTCTACGGATACTGGGTACGGTTGGTTTTGGATATTGGATCTGGTTCGGTGTGTTGCGCTGACAAGTCAAAGATGCGAAGAGTTCGGGCGGGAACAATGTTTTTTGGCCGGAGCTTTGGAGGTCTTATTGATTTACTCACGGGCGGTTAGGGGGCTTTACTTAGGGTTGAGGGCTTTCCGAAGGGTAGTGCGGGCTTTTACGATGGGCGAGTGAAGGCTAAGTATTTGCACCTAAAACCGTAAAATAGCGGGTCTCGACACCCTTGATAAGCAACGGTTTGGCGTTCTATCTGGATGACCCGTTCAGAATGAAGACCACCCCAACCTTTCTTATCCTGCTGAGCTGTTTGCTTTCCGTACTGTTGGCGGACGCGCAGTCGGGGATTTCCGCGGATTCCCTGTTCCGGCGGGCCCGAGGAGAGGCGTTCGCCCAAAAGGATTACACGGCGGCGATCGCTTCGTGCAGACTGGCGGTGGAAGGGTCGCCCACCGATCCTGATTACCGGGTTTTTCTGGGCCGCCTCTTTTCGTGGACGCACCGACCAGACAGCGCACGGGAACATTTTGCGCAGGCGCTTCGGGACCATCCCGGTTATGAGGATGCTTATATCGCGTGGTCGAACCTGGAATCCTGGAATGGTCAGGACCGGCGGGCCATTGCACTTTGTGATGAGGGCTTGCAGGCTCATCCTGAATCTTCGGCTTTACGTCAGCAGCGGGACAAACTGCTGGCGGGGCTGCATCGCCAACGCGCGGATTCGGCGCGTGACAAGATTGGGATTTCCTACGATTTCATTTATTTCGACCGGCAGTATAAAGATCCCTGGCACTCGCGAGCCTGGAATATTCCCGCGCGACGCCGCTTGGCTCGGTGATCGGTTGGGTCAATTACGCCAACCGCTTTCAGGAGAATGGCGTGCAGTTTGAAGCGGAGGCTTATCCGCATATCTCGCATACCTTCTATGGCTATCTCGATCTGGGCTATTCGCCAAATATGGGTGTCTTCCCCGGCTGGCGGGGTGGAGCGTCGCTCTATGCTAATCTGCCCCACGCGACGGAAGCGGATATCGGGTTTCGTTACCTGTATTTTAGCGGTCCTACGGTCCTTTACACGTTCTCCCTTGGGAAATACTACCGTAGCTGGTGGTTCAACGCCCGGTGCTGGGTCGTTCCGGGCCAGGGGGGCGCGTCGCAGTCGGTTACGGTGACCGCGCGTTACTACAATGGCGGTGGGGATGATTACATTTTTGCTGCCGCGGGGACGGGGCTTTCGCCAGATGACATTACGAACAATGTCCAGCTGGACGGCTCTTACCGGTTGAGCACGCAGAAACTCCAAGGCGGGTGGCGGCATGCTTATCGCCGGCATATTGTTTTCGCAAGCCTCGAATGGCTCTACCAGGAATACCTCCCCGACACGCATGGTCATCAATGGGATCTCGGGTGCGGCTATCTGTTCAGGTTTGAAAGCCATCCGCCATGAAAAAGATAATTCTCCTTTCCTTTCTTGCGGCCTTTCTGCTTCTGCCGGGGCTGGCTTTGGTGGCGTGGTGGCTGCAACCGAAGCGCAAACTCACCGTGGCCATCATCGACAAAACGGTCTCAGGCACCACTCCCCAGGAACATCTTTCCCTTGATTGGGTGTTGAACCAGGAGCGGTTTTCAAAGACGGCAACGCGGGGCTACGGGCCGCGCGCCGACTACTTTGGCTTTTTCCCGGGCAGCGATCGTCACTATAGACTGAAGGGTTTGGAACGTTGCAGGCCCGAGGATATTGAACGGTTGGCTGGCGATGCCGATCTGGCCTATTTTACGGATACCTATGGTGTTTATACGGCGGAGTGGTATGGGCAGATGCCGCCGGGCAGCCGGTCAACCCTGTTGTATGGCGGGATGAGCGAGCAGGACATTGCGTTTCTGCGGGCGTTGAAAGCACGGCACAAGACGGCCATCGCGGAGTTCAATTCCATCGGCTCGCCTACTCCGGCGCCCATCAGGCAGGAGTTCGAGACGCTGTATGGGATCGATTTTTTGGGCTGGACGGCCCGCGATTCTCCATTGCTGGATACGACGCGGAATCCCGATCTCCCACGTTGGCTGGTGGACAATTATCGCGCCGCGCATTCGGGTACATGGCCTTTTCGCCGAGATGGGATGGCCTGGGTAAATAACGACGGTCGCGTGGTGATGCTGGAGACCGGTAGGATGTTGCGGAGGGCTGTCCCCTGCATCGAGACGACCCCGGCGGCTGCGGGTCTTGGGCTGCCGGATTCGACGGCGGATATCCGTTCTGGTTTGATGTGCTGGAACCAGATACGGCGGCGGGTCCCAAGGAGACGCTGGCGGTGTTTGACATCGGTGTCAACGCGGATGGTGCGAGGCTGCTGGCGGAGAATGGTATTCCGGTGCGCTGTCCGGCTATAGTACGGCATCTTGGTACGGATTATGGTTTCTATTATTTCTCGGGTGATTTCTGTGACAATCCGATCGGGTATCCGAGTAGTTATT
>CAWJVU010000010.1:0-1004955 GCA_963846405.1 uncultured Chitinophagaceae bacterium
TCTCCACAGACCGCTTAAACAGCTTTCCCCCCGCCTGGTCTTCGGACAGGAAGTGGTTGTATTTTGTTTCCGAGCGGAACCTGCATACCCTCGTGACATCGCCCTGGGGGCCAAGACAACCGGAGCCATATTATACGGAAACGCGGAACTTCTATGCGATGCCGCTGGACAGCACGGCGCGTTTTCCCTTTCTGACGACGGATTCGTGGTTGACCGATAGCTTGTTCACGCCCGAAGCCGCCACAAGCCACAACGGCCGCCCACAAACCCGCGACATCGCACTCCTACGACTGGGAAAAGATCCAAAAAAAGCTATACGAACTCCCGCATGAAAAGCGGCAACCTCGGCGATCTCCAAACCGCGGACGGCTGGCTCTACTGGCTGGACAACGGACCCGCCGGCAACCGCGACGGCGCAAAACTATACGCGCTGAAAATAAAAGAAAGCAAGAAATATGAACCCGTGGAAGTCGCCGCCGGCGTAGCCGGATTCACCGTTTCGGCCAACAAGAAAAAGATCATGGTCAACTTCCGCAACGGCAACCATCGCCGTCGATGATGCCAACGGCCAGAAGATCGACGCGGAAAAGAGCAAGGTCGAGCTGGCCAGCTGGAACTTCGTCGTCGACCCGGTCGAAGAATGGAAAGAAGAGTTTGCCGATGCCTGGCGGATGATGCGCGATTATTTCTATGACCGCGACCTGCATAAGGTGAGATTGGGTAGCCGTGCGTAAACAATACGAGCCCCTCGTACCGCGGATGACCGACCGGTATGAGCTGGACGACCTGCTGGCGCAGATGGTCGGCGAGCTGTCGGCCCTGCATACGTTCGTCGATGGTGGCGACAAAAGGGTCTCGCCCGGACCAGATACCCGTCGGCTTCCTCGGCGCGCGCCTGAAGAAGACCGCCACGTGGGGTCGCTGATCGAACACATCTACCAAAGCGACCCGGACTACCCCGGACAGGACCTCGCCGCTCGACAAACCCGAATTGCGCATCCGTGAAGGAGACATCATCACCGCTGTCAACAATGCGCCGATGGACGGAACGCCCGGATATCTCGATGCTGCTGGCCAACAAGGTCAACGTGCCGGTAAAGCTAAGCCTCGTCGACCGGGCAGGGCGACCATATGAAGAGGTCGTCGGCCCGATCAGTGCCGGCAGCCGACCGGAACCTGCGCTATAGCGAGTGGGAGCTGACACGCAGGGAAATGACCGAAGGCGGCAGGCAATGGCGACATCGGGTATATCCATCTGCGCGCCATGGGCTCCGGCGATATGGATGATTTCGTCAAACAGTTTTACCCGGTCTTCAACCGCAAGGGGTTGATCCTCGACGTCCGGCACAATAACGGCGGGAATATCGACAGCTGGGTGCTGGAGAAGCTGCTGCGCAAGGCCTGGATGTACTGGCAGGCGCGCGCGGGCGGCCCCACCTGGAATATGCAGGAAGCTTTCCGCGGCCATATGGTCATCCTGTGTGACCAGACCACCGCCTCCGACGGCGAAGCCATCACGGAAGGCTTCCGCCGGCTCGGGATGGGCAAGGTGATCGGGATGCGTACCTGGGGCGGCGAGATCTGGCTGTCATCGGACAACATGCTCGTCGACAACGGCATCGCCAGCGCCGCCGAGCTGGGCGTCTATGGACCCGAAGGGAAATGGCTGATCGAAGGCCATGGCGTGGATCCCGATATCGTCGTCGACAACCTCCCCTACGCCACCTACCAAGGCAAGGACGCACAGCTGGACGCCGCCATCGACTACCTGAAAAAGAAGATCGCCGCCGAGCCGGTGCAGGTCCCGCCAGGCGCCGCCGCATCCCGACAAGTCCGTCAAGCGCGCGTTTTAACAACCTTTAAGAATGAGAGAGATCAAACCGTCGTTCTATGTCGTGGTCGTGGCAGCTGCCATCCTCCTTGGGTTCATTCTTTGGCACGAGAACAAAATAGTGGAAGGCGACAAAACAAGCGATGAGTTACACAACGTTCAACAGGAGCGAAACCTGGGAGGCACAACAGATAATGGCTTGCTGGCGAAACGATGACGCTCGAAAAAATGCCATAGAAAAGATCGTTCTCTTCGATTATCTGTTGATCGTTCTCTACACAACCACGCTGATCAGGTTCGTTGTCTATAGACGAAATCTCGAAACGAAACCGCCCCGCGAGGAGCGGCGCTACTGGATAATAGCGGGCCTCCATGCCGCTATGTTGTGCATCCTGGCGGGTGCAGTCCTCGATGCCATCCAGGATACCGTTATCCTCTATTGGACCGCTTTTTCGACCGATCGGATCGGCAGCCTTGAACTATTGACGAAGATAAAGTGGACCTCTTTGTCAGCCGGTGTTGTTTTGTTGTTGATATCCCTCATTCCCCGCAGTTGGCTCGCGGCCAAAGTACCCACGGCAGTTGCCAACATTTCCGGTTTCTTGAAGATGATCTGGACCTTTTTCCCATCTATCCTGTTCATTTTCCTGGTCATATACTGCTTTTGGCTGAACAACGCCGGCCAGGACCTGATGATCGCGTTTACCGAAAAGTCACACCCGGGAATCTTTAATCCCCGCATCATTTTTTTCCTGGCCATCGGATTCTGGGTCTATACGACCTGGTATTCGTCGAGGGTAATCGCGTATATAAAACAGGAATACTCACCGATCACCCAGAAATTTCTGGATAACTATCCCGTTTTGGCGGGTAACGCCTGCTTCCTGGTGCTTGAACTGGCCGTTTTGCAATCGCCCATCCTTCCATCACCGCTGGCTCCGGGTGATGCGTTCATAATCTGCTTGCTCATCCTTATCCTACTCTACCGCATCAGTCAATGGATCGCCACCAAAGCGGAAGAGCCCGCCAAAGGCGACCAGCCCGCCAGCGAAGCTCAGCCTTCCACCTGGCTGAAAAGGCGGTTTCGCGCAGCGCTGACCCTCTTTTTGCTGCTAATGCTGATCACGATTTTTGTCCCTGGTACGGGCAATCTTTGGTATCTGCTCGCATCGATCGTCTCGCTCCATGTGGTCTACCTTTTTTATACAAACCTGCACCATATCACGGTCAGAATTTCGCAACGTTCCAACCAGGGCCCCAGGGGTTTCTCCGAACACATCATGAAGTACTTCAGTATCCCCTTTAGCGAAGGGGGATACTTCAACTGGTTCATCGGGATCAGCATTCTCGCCATTCTCATCGATACAATGGCCATCTGGTGGCTGGGAGTATCCAGGGATATCGGCCCTTTCCCGATGGTGATCCTTGGCTTTAGCGTACTCCTCGCATTTGGAAATGTAGTAAGCGCCTTCTCCGCCCGATACCGGATAAATTTCCATTTCCTGCTTTTCCTGATCGCTTTTTTCTCCGGGCTAAAGGAGACACACTATGTTCGCCGGATACATTTGGAAAATTCCGCCAACAACTATGGCAAGCGGCCTGACTTAGAGTCTTTCCTGCGCCATTGGCTAAACCAACGAGTCGATTCTGGCAGTAAACCATATGATACCTATTTCGTTTTGGCCAACGGCGGAGCATCGCGATCAGGGTATTGGACCGCCACAATATTGGGCAAACTGGAAGACTCCTCCATTCAGTATCGCGGGAGCGACCGGTTCTCCAATCACATTTTTTGCCTTTCGGGTACTTCGGGAGGCGGCGTCGGCGTGGCGACTTTCTTTTCGCTCTTGCACGACCGCCACAAAATACCGGACGCCACCTATGAAAAAAGCGCTCGACAATTCCTGAAGCAAGACTATTTCACCTACACGCTCGCCAGAATGCTCGGCCCCGATTACTTCAATTATATTTTCCATTTTGTCAGCGATAAGGACAGGGGAGCGGCGCTGGAAGAAAGTTTCGAACAGTACGGCGATACACTAAATCCGTCCTTCTACAAACCATACTTCAACAAGCCCTTTTCCACCTTTAGCGCTTTGGGACCGGATAGCAATATGCTTCTGCCGCTCCTCTTTGTCAACACGACCCGAATGCAGGATGGCAATCCCGGTTTAGTAACAAATTTGGCGGCCGATCCCGGGCAGTTTAACAGACGCATCGACGTCCCAAGTCTCCTGGCGGACACCGCGACAGGGGACTCCTCAACGGATATCAGCATGGCCTCCGCGGCGATCCTCGGAGCCCGGTTCCCTTATCTTAGCCCTGCCGGCAGAATCCGGAATGAATATTTCGTTGATGGCGGCTACTTCGACAACTCCGGTGCGGGGGTTGTGCAGGAACTGATCCAGGGCATCTTTGATATCGTGGAAAAAGACAGGAGGGTTGGCGGAAAACTCTACCTGCAAATCCAGCGTCTCCATTTTAAAGTGCTGCATATCGTTAACAGCCCGCTCGGCGATTCGGCAATCTTACAACCGGTAAAACCGATCAACAACGATCTTTTCGCGCCATTGGAGACCATCGTAGGCGCCTACAGTATGCAAACGACCGTCAACGACAATCGCCTTTACAATTACATCGACGACCTCAGGCTGAATTCTGGCGTTTCGACGGACCACCAGGAAATCTCCCTGTATAAAAGTAGTAAAGAGTGGAAAAATGACTCGGCCTACACGCCGTGCACAAACGAGCAGCCTTATTCAATGAATTGGTTTATGTCGGAATGGACACGAAACCGCATAGATGATCGACTGAAAACCCAGCCGGTGGTCAACCAAATCATCAAAAGCTTCAAATAAAAAGGATATGCACAAAATATTCTCGGGCGGCCTGATTGTCCCCTATCTCCTCTTGTTCTATATCTTTTATATTCTCTTTGGAAAGATCGAACCCATCTATATAAAGGCAGATTGCCTTTGCGATCCCGCCCGAAATTATCCCATCGACATGCGGGCCGCCAAAAAAGGCGGATTCTTTGACACCGCGTATGTCGTCAACGAAGCAAAGGATTGTTATAACGTCCCCGGCTACTTCCATTCGTTTTTTCCGCTGGACATGGTATTCCCCCTAGTTTATACATTTTTGATGCTGAGCATGGTCAGCTTTTCAGAAACTATCTGGGTAAATAAATTCTTGTGGATCAGGGCAGTTCTGATTACGACGATCTGGATCGGAATGGGGCTCGACTATGGGGAAGATTTTTCGTTTGCCGGGTATCTCACCACCCACGCCCACGGCCTGGCCGTGCTGACTTCCTGGTTTACGACCTTCAAAACCTGCCTCCTCGTCTTCAACGGAGTGTCCACGATTACCCTCCTCCTCTGGCGCTGGCTAAAGTAAAGGCAGCGTATCGTAAGTCATCTTCGCAGGATTTAGGTCTATTTTTTCTTTTTTGTTATCATCCGGTTTTACCCCCGTACGCCGTACATTGACCAGCTGGACCAGCAGGTTGAACCAGAAGGGCGCTCCCATCGAAAGACAACCGGCCGTAACGCCCCAGCCCAGGATAGCCAGCAAAACCGCCCCCAACCAATCCAGTCCCTCTTTCTTGCCGATATTTAGCGGGTCGCTCTGCCAGCCATAAAAACCGCATCATCCAGCAATTGAGCAATCGCCCTCCACAGCATTTTACCGCGGTACTGAAAGTTGACCGCCACAAGCTCCTGGACAACATAGACGATGATACTAAAGACCAGGAAAACGAGAACAAGCGAAATCGCTACATCATTGTATAGATTCATGATTTACCCTCCTTTTCATTGTTGGTTTTTTTTGACGTGTCAGGAAGACTGGCTCGCACAAACGTGATCACCGTCGTCAGCGATGTCGCCAGCACCGCCAGCCCGGCTATGAAGGTGCTCACCTGCGGCTTTGTCGCAAAAAGAAAAACGCCCAAAACAAGCAGGATCGCAATGGCCGGCACCCGTACACTTTGCCACGTGCCGGGTACGCTGTATTTTGTTTGCAGCTCGATCATCCGCTCCGCATCATCCCCTTCCGGCAGACACAACAGATACTGCCGGAAACTCAGGCTGAAGACATCCAGATAACCTTCCTTGGTGACCAGCATGCCCTTACTGATGAGCCGGTAGAGTATGGCGCTGTTCTTGTAGTTTGTATAACGGTCCTTGGCAAAGTCGTACAGGACGTACCGCTCTTCATCATTAGACAGTTTTTTCCAAAAGATGTCCGCGTACACCGGCTTCAGATAATCCGTCAGTGCGAGGACAACGTCTGTCTCCGGGCAGTCACATTCCAGCTTAAGGATATCGGATCCGGGGTTTTTCGTTTTGCGCAATTCTTCCATCCGGTCATTTACCAGGGGCATCCACGATTCCTTTTCCGTCGGCACCTCTTCGAAGGACTTTCCGACCTCCGTCTTCTGCTCACCCGTTTTGGGTCGAACAAATCGTTCCGCATTTCCCACGATCTCGATCAGGAAAAGATGATGGATCGCACTCTTCACCAGCTTGACGGCCAGACCGACCAGGGCCGCCAGCAGCAGAAGGGCAGATATCCCCACCGGCCAAAGAATGGCCCACAAGTCGGAATGCGGTTTTTGTAAATGACTGCGCAAGACGACCGACATTGCCTTCGCCTGCGGGTCACCCAATAGCCGGCCGGGCGCATACTGCACCACCGTGTCGCCCGGCAGGATACTATATTCACCGTGGCCGGCCTGGCCGCCGTCGGGGATGGTCGCTGCATCTCCCCAAAGGAATGGCGCCAGATATACCTTATCCAGCAGGAGGCTGTATAGTGCATCCGGCATTTTCGTCGCCCGCTTTCCCCCGCCGGTTACCTCCCCGGGCAAAAGCGCCCGGTCAACCGGTAAGATGGTATCGCGGTCCGTGAGATAGATACTGGTCTGGAACAGTAACCTGTTTCGCTTCTTCTCGTCCGGCCGCAAATTCGCCTGATAGGAAGGGAAGAAACTCGTCTCCAGGTAATTACTTCGTTTTGCAAAAGCGGCCGCCACGGCATCCAGCTTCAGTTTTTTAAATTGTACCTTTTCCGCGAAAAACGCGTAATTCAGGATTCCCAAAGTCGGCAGGATGCTGATCAACAAAATGCTGAGACAAAGCACCGCAAAATATTCCTTCCGCTGCCGCTTCTCTGCACCTTCGGCCAGTCTTTTCACTTCCTTCTGCCGATCCTGCCGCCGTCGCCAGAGACGGGTAGCCCCCCATCCCGCCCACGCCAAAACCTGGAATCCAACAACATGCCCCACCGACTTCCAACCGTTATCCAGGACATTGTTCATATAAATGATCACCGCGCTCAATACAAAGATGGCGATGCCGGTGTATAGCCCGCTCCACTTGTGAATGATCTGCACCACCAATATGACATTAAACGGAAGCAGCAGCGACAGATAAAAAAGCGGCCAAAGACCGGCGTCCATCAGTCCGGCACACACCAGCCAACCGATCGAAATCCCGGTCAGCCAAAGCAGCCAGGTAAAGATATCGGCGATGTCTTTCTTGTTATTGGAAGCAGGTCTTATCCATTCGATCTTTTGAAGGCTGAATTTCAGGATCGCCGGTTTCCATTGGTTGAAGGTCGAAAGGAGCAGACAGATACCCAGCAGGCACCACAGCAGCACCAGCGTCTCGATAGAGAAATGCATCATCCGGTCGACATGACTGCGTACAATATCCACCGAATAATAACACACAAGATGAAGGGGCTGCCCGGTAATCGGCATCACCCGCGCAGAATAGAGCACGCCCCGGATCTCAAGCGGAAATTGCCATCCGCGATTGTCGAAATGCACCGCTTCGATCAGATTCCGGTCTCCTTCCGATTCTTCAAACAGGTTGCCGGCAAGACTTTTGCGCGGGTCGCCATCCACCAGTACATTCCCATTGTCGTCGATGAGCGAAAAACCAAATCCCGGCGGGATCACCGGTTGAATCGTGGCACGTAGCATATCTGCGATCACGATAAAAGAGGAGCTGTCTTTCTTCCCCTTGTCTTTCGCCGGCGGCCAAACAAGATCGGACCGGCGGGCAATAAAGGTCTGAAATTCATCGGTGAGGTTGGACTTCCCCGGATAGAATACCGGCGCATCAACCCCGGCAACCCCATCATAGTTGGGGGGTTTGTTGACCAGCAGCTTGTAAAAGACATAGTTGCTCATCTTGGTAAATGGCGTCGGATACCGATACGGGCTCCATTTGGCAATAGTCATTCCATTGGTATCCAGCCAGAACAGCCGGGTGACGAGAATGTCGGTATCGGGATTGCAAAGTTTATTCAGGCTAAGTTCGACATCATCTACCAGGACGGAATCCTGATTGTGCGCCGCCCGGACTTTGCGCGGGTCGGTAACGGGCAGGGCGACAAAACTGGAATCATACTTCCCCAATTGGTAGTCGACCGACCCGATCTCATATTGGATATCGTCGTGTACCCGCACCGTAAAATCCCGCAACCTGGCCGCCAGCGCATTGCCGGTCACATAACTCAGAAAAAAATAGAAAATGATAAAGGTGATGGCCACTCCACCCGCATAAAAAGATAAAGCCATTTTTAACACGTCAAGACTGTTAATCGTCTCATGCGGACTGAGAAGAAATACTTTCAGAAAGGGGAGGGTGATCAACGCAAGACAGATGAATATGATGACCAGCGGCAGGAACAGTTGCGGTGTCGAATTGACCTTTGCCTCGTAATCGTCTCTTCCAATAAGCCCCACCAGGATAAGATGGTGCTGGTGAAATTCGAACCGGGAGAAAAAGGCCACATAATTCTGGCCCGCCATCGACAGCTGGAAAGTCCCCAACTCATCCGAATTCGGGACCAGTCGCCGGGTCGTGTCGGTATTGAATCGCGATGATGCACTCAGCGACATTTGCTCGTACAGCAACGACAAACCCGCAGGACTTCCTTCACCGGTGCCGCTCGCGTCATTGGAATCCAGCAGGATGAGATAGTCCCTGAAGACATCATCCCGCCCCGCAAACAGCGGATCGGCGAAGTCCTTCATTTTTACGGTCAGGTAGACTGGTTTATCCGGCTCCTTTGCCTCCTCATCCCGGTGATGGGCGATCAGCCACACCCCGGTATCCGTCCGGATCAGATGGCCCCGAAAACCGGCCGGCACCCTGGTGGTAGTATCGTAATGGAGATTGTCATTGAGGCGGTTATAAGGTGGCCGCTTGTCTTCAAGGCGAAGGATATGCACGCTGTCGGCGCTTTCGATGATATTGTGCAGGTCCTGGTCCTTGCGCAGGAAATTCTGGACCTGCTGTGTCAGCACCTTATGCCCCCGCTGGTTCAGCTCCGACCGGTTATCCGGCTCGATCTTGTAAAAGAACAATGCCGCGAACGCCGACAGCAGAAGTGCAAACAGGAGCAGCG
Organism: uncultured Chitinophagaceae bacterium; assembly: GCA_963846405.1. Classification (GTDB taxonomy): domain Bacteria; phylum Bacteroidota; class Bacteroidia; order Chitinophagales; family Chitinophagaceae; genus Puia. The sequence continues at coordinate 9,257 of CAWJVU010000010.1, forward strand.
CCGCTACCCGCCGAAGTAGGATATTTCTATTGCCGGTCATTAGGTTAGACTTTGGCCTAAAATACCATCAATTCCGGCTTTCCACCACCGTTAAAACACCCATTTTTTTGATCCGCCTTTTTGCCTCCCTCAATTCACCCTATCTTGTTCAATAAAAACCCGGTCAAATGAACAGCACCAACAACATCTATTCAACAATCATCCTTTTATGTCTGCTGGCCATGCTACCGGCAGCGGGTTATGCCCAGCACACCGTGACGATCCAACATACCTATTACACAAATACATTCGATACGGTGCAGTGTTCCGAAATCCAGGGGTACTACGTCCAGACGACTGCGCATACCGCGTCCACCAATAAGATCAAACGAACGGCTTTTACCAACGATCCGCAGCAGCCCGACGCATGCAAATTCAAATATGCGTCAATTTATAGCACGTATAACGCGCAATTCCAAAAAGGAGATTTACAGAACCGGCTTGACAAAGGGCATGTCAACCCATATTCCGCCATGGAATTCGATGAAACGGCCGCCGCAGAAAGTATGTATTATTCCAATGTCTGCCCGCAGATCTCCTATTTCAACGAGCATCAATGGGAAAGAGTTGAGCAATACGTCCTGAAGACCGTTGCGGTGCAGTATGGGGACGTCCAGGTCTGGACGGGCGTTTTAGTCAGTACGGCACATAAGCGGATGGCAGGAATATTATTCATACCCGATTATTATTGGAAAGTAATCGCCTACAAGAAGAATGGGACTCCCACGCAGGAAGCCTGGCTGGGACTCAACAAACCGACCAATACCAGCACCGATCCGACGGCCATCGCCACCACGGTCGCAGACCTCAAACGGGTGATCCTGCAATATTACCCCAATTTCAAATTTGACTTTTGATTCCTGAAGAAAACGATCCCTTTCACACCAACCCATCCGGATCCCCCCCCGCTGCGTCCCCCTTGCGCGCACACCCCACTCCCTACTTCTTCCCCCACCTCCTCCGCACATACGCCAACGCCTCCCGCTCCGCAGCCGTCTTCGGCTTCGCCACCGCCAAATACCGCAGGTAATACCGCCGCGCCCTCCCCATTTCATGAATCTCCGTCTCAAAGATCCTCCCGCACGCATACAGCACCGTCGGATCCCTGAACAAATAATACGCTGTATCATAATTCGCCACCGCCTCCCTATACTCGCGAAGCGCCTCATGATTGGCCGCCAGATCGAAATAGTACCATTCCGCCGTAGGTTCGATCGCCATCTTCAGCGCAATCTGCAAAAGACTGTCGCTCGTCCGATACTCCCCGATCTTCGTCCACGCCCGTGATTCATAATAATATACCGCCTGCTCGTTCAAACCCAGGTCCATCATATGCTCGCAGACCCGGATACAATCGGGGTAAGCCTTCAGGCTATAGTACGAAAGCGCAAGCGATGTTAGTGTCTGCACCCCCGGATCATTGGCCCGTACCAGCCGTTCACCCGGAACGATCGCCCGCTCGTAACGTTCCGACAAATACGCCGCCCGAACCGCCAATCGATTAAGCGTGATATTCAGTGTATCGCGGTCAAGGGCAGGATCGAGCAGGCTATCCACCCGGCCAAAATTCTTGCCTGTCATCAACAAATCCGCCAGCCCCGCGATCGTCCGGACATCGTTTGGCGCCAGGACATACGCCCGGTCATAATACTGGAGTGCCGAATCCCGCTGGTTAATGCGGGCAAACAGTTCCGCCTCCATCCGCCACCACGGCGCCCTGTCCTTCTGCAGCTGAACCAGCCGTTTCGCATAATCCATCGATTCCGCCGGATGATCATTCATCGAGATCAGCAGCAAATAATGCAACGCCGGTATATTGTTCGAATCGATTCCCAGCAGCCGCCGGTAGCAGGCGCCCGCCGCCTGGTAGTTTTCCGTCTCATAATACGCGTAGCCCGCATAGCCCAGCAGCCCCGCATTCCCCGAATCGGCCTTCAGGATCGGCGCGAGATAAGCGACCGCCTCATCGTACTCCTGGTTTTGCAGATAATTAAGGACCGCCACCCGGTCATAAAAGGAAGGGTTGGCCGTCAACTGCATCGATACCCCCTGCGTATCCCCGGTCTGCGCCTCGGCCCGGCCCAAAACTCCGGCAACAAAAAGCAAGAACAATTTTTTCATGTCGATCAGGATTTCGTTAACCTGTTTAGACGCACATCACCCGTTTTTCCATAAGCCCCGCCCCTCTACATCCTTACCACCACCGTCTTCCCCACCTGCTGCGTCCCCTGATCGATCACCTGAACGAAATATACCCCTTTGCTCCACCGGCTCACATCCACCTGGATCGTCCCGATCATCCCAATCATCTCCCAAACCTGCTGACCCATCATATTGAATACGCGCACCGTCAGCGGTCGCGGCTGCTTGCTGTTCATCGTCAGGACATCCCCGACCGGATTGGGATAGATGCTCAACTGCGGCACCGTCAAATTCGAATCTACAATCACCCAGGGTGCGGAGAAATTGCTCCAACACCCACCCACCCCGATCTGGAACGTAGTCGTGTCGATCGCCCGAATCCCCACGCCAAGCCGCACCGTATACGACCCCGTGCTCATCGGCGTATAATGCTGATGGGTCGCGCCTTCGATGACGCTGTCATTCAGATACCATTGATTACCCTCTGTATAATTGGACACCAGCGATCCATTCACAAGCGTGATCACCGGCGTGACCCGCCCGACATAGACCAGCTGCATCGCAGGAGATATGCCGCCACCCGACCCGCAACCGCCGGAGGTCGTCGCGACACTATAGTTGCCCGGCAACGACACAAAAAGCGAATCGCTGTTGGAGCCCGAAAGCGCCGAGCCGTTCAGATACCATTGATAATTCACGCCCCAGGATGAACGAAGCAAAAAGCCGGTATCCGTACAAAAGAGCAACGGCCCCGCCGGTGTGATCGCCGGAATGACCGTCGTATCGCCGCCGATGGAGTCAACCGTAAGCGCCGTTTGCGCCGAGACCGACCAGCACCCGTTCTGATCCGTTACCTCCACCCAATAATTCCCCGCCGACGTGGCCACATAACTGCTGCCGTTCTGCCCCGGTATCGCCGTTACCCCAAGGAACCATTGATTACCCGCACCCGCGGAGGACGACAAGCCCAAACCGATCCCTTTACAGATCAATGTCGAACCACCCGCTGTGGTCACCACCGGCGGCGGCGGCCCGGCGTCAAAAAATACCGCCTGCACCGCGCTGGTATCGCTGCAGCCCCCCGCATCCGTGACCACCACCGTGTAATTCCCCGGCTGCGTCACCCCGATGGACGCCGAAGAAGAATTGATCATCTGCCCGTCGAGAAACCACGTATTCCCCGTCGGACTGCTGGACGTCAGCAAAAGCCCATTGTTACCGCAGATCGCCCAGTAACCCGAACTGCTTCGAATCGTCGGCGCGCCACTCGCGGAGCACTGGCCGTAGCAATCATTCACCACCGCAAAAAGGAGGGAAAAGGAAATAAGTATCGAAGTAAATTGGCGTCGCATGAGTTTAGGTGGCCCTTCATCCTGGAATGGATGTTTCTCATAGCGACACCGGCCAATAAATATAGGTAAACTTTGATAGATCTCCAAGCCACCCACCCCCTACCCAACACCAAACCTACCCAACCCCTACCTAACCAACACCACCGTCCCCTTCCGCATAAACACCCCGCCCGTCGGACACTGCATCTCAGCGTAAGTAGACATACACCCCCGGCGGCGCCGGCTGCCCGCCCATCGTCCCATCCCACCCCGCATTCGGGTCCGCGGGATCAGAAATGATCCGCCTCAAAGACCTTCGACCCCCCACCGGTCAAAGATCGCCAGCTGGTTGACCACCGGGATCGCCCCAAGGATCGTGAAGCGGTCATTATGCCCATCCCCATTCGGCGTAAACGCATCCGGTATCCGCACTTTCGCCTCATCGCAAAGCAGCTTCACCACCACCGTATCGCTCGCCATACACCCATCCGCCGCCGTCACCGTGACGATATATTGCTGCGTTTGCGCCTCGGCGTGCAAACCGGCTGCGCACAGGTCGTACAACTCAGATCGGTCGCCGGCGTCCACTGCCACGACACCACATCCGAACTACCCACCGCCGGGAGCGTCACCGGCGTCTCCGACCAGCACCTCGAGATCGGGACCCGCATTCACCGTCGGCGCCACAAGCAACGTCACGATCACCGACACCGTATCGCGGAAACAACCCGCCGAATCAGTCCCCGCCACCCGGTAGACCGTCGTAATCGCCGGCTTCGCCACCGGGTTCGCGATATTCGTCGCGCTCAACCCATCCACCGCCCCGATCCACTGATAACTGTACGCGCCCGTCGCCGTCATCTGCACGTCCTTCCCCGGACAGATCGCCGTCGAATCCGGGCTCGACCTGCACCGTGTCCGGCTGGACCACCCGCACCCCGATCGAATCGCTGTTCGTACACCCGATATTATCCGCTACCGTCACCGTATATACGGTATTGACAGAAGGCGTCGCCACCGGCGCGGAGATCGGTGCTGTCGCTAAGACTGATGCCCGGCGACCAGCTATACGATACCCCGCCGATGGCCTTGATGGTCACACCCTTACCCAGACAGACCAGGCATCCGGCGGCGTCAACCCCACGATCGGCGGCGCATGCACATCGATCGCATCCGTCGCCGCCGCGGCAGACCGAACAGCCCACGCTGTCCGCCACGACCAGCCTGGCCTGGTAAGTGCCCGCCGTCGCATACACATGACTGACGGTCGAGTCGGTATCGCTGACCACCGTGCCGTCGCCAAAATCCCAGGTAAAGTTCTTCACCCGCTGATTGCCCGTCGACTGCAGCGTGACCGACTGACCGACAGATCGCCGGTACAGCAGCCGCCAAGACCGCCGCCGGCTGCCAGCACGACCACCGAGTTCGATCGTCGTCGTGGTCTGCCCGTTAGCCTCCAGCACCGTCAGCGTGACGATATACGAACCCGGGTTTTGATAGACATGGCTGGGGTCCGGAACATTCGAGACCGTCTCCCCATCGCCAAAGTCCCAGGTAAAAGAAATGATAATTCACGAGACGTATTCGTAAACTGCACAAACACCGGTGGACAACTCCCGGAAGCCACATACGAAGCCGTCTTGGAGAACGCATTGTTCACCGGCTGGATCGTGATCACAACGTCATCGCGGACACACAGCCATCCGGCGCCATCCTGTGCCGTCAGCGTCACCGTATAGACCCCGCCGGTCGCATAAAGATGCGTGGGATTCACCAGGTGTAGACGTGGTCCCATCCCCGAAATTCCAGGTAGGACACGTTAGTGGTGTTGGCCGTATTTGTGGTGTTGATGAATTGCATGTAGAACCTTGCGGGAAGACAGCGATCTGCCGGGAGCCGATCCTCGCGCTTGCGCTGAAAGATCGCCTTCGGCCCGTTCACCGTCACCTGGTTACCGTCGACGAAGTGAGCTCGACGAGCATCCTCCCTGATCCGTCACCGTTAACATCACCGTATACGTCCCCGGGTTGGCATAATATGCTGGACCGTACCCGAAGCGGTCGACGTGGTGCCGTCCCCGAAATCCCAGAGCCAGCTGACGATCGGGTCGCCCGGCACCGCCTGCGACATATCCTGCAGGACCACCGGCTGCTGATAACACTGGTCGTCCTGGAGGATCTGGTAAGCCGCCGTGACCCGCCGATATGCAGCGGCACGATATTACTCGTATCCTGCAGCCCAGCTGCATTCGTCGTAACCGCATACAGCCCGCTCTCCCCGGCCTGGAAGCACTACAGCTCGCTGGTATAATAGCCATTCGAAATCGGTATGACTGATACCCGTCTCGCGGGCCCTGAAATGGCGTCCCATCGGCATAATACCACTGCATAAAGTAGTAATCATAACAATCGTCATAACTGCTCCGGCGGAAAGTCATCTGCAGTTGATCGGTCATGAACGTGGCCGGACAGATACCGGTCGCATTCACGTTCAGACGAAAGGCCAGCGGCTTGAGCTCGATGATCACCGCTTCTTCGGCGGTCGATCGAACAAGTGCCATTGGTGGCGGTCGCATAAATGTCATAAAAGCTCGTTCTCCACATAGCTATGCATCAGCGTGTAAGTACCCGCTGCCGTGTCCAGCGTCGCGCCATCCCCAAACTGCCATTGAATTCCCGTCGCCCCATTCCCGATGTCATATTAATGGCCACATCGGCCCTCGGACTGTCACAGGTATTCGCCGCCGTGAAACTGACCGAGGGCGAAGGCAGCACAGTGATATAATTAGTTTTTAGGACCACCTCCGTACAATCGCCCGCCGTCTCCACATACAACGTCACGCTATAAACCCCGGCGTATTATAGACATGACCTGCCCCGGTATATGCAAAATCCCATAAGGAGACCCATCCCCAAAATCCCAGTTCGCATATATCGCGTCGGCAGGGATCCCGGTTCCGGCAGAAACTCACTTCCTGACCGGCGCATACCGTCGTCGAATTCACCGTAAAATTCGCGTTGATCGGCGGGGTGATAGTGGTATAGAGAATATTGCTGGTGCCCGAACATCCATTGTTATCCGTCCATTTGAGATAGGTCTGGTAATTCCCCGAGTTGCTGAAAGGTGTGCGTGGGAGACGGCGCATTCGAGCTGTCCCCATCGCCAAATATCCACTCCCAGGACGCCAGGTTGGCGATATTTGCGCTGCCAAACGTCTCGGTCATCGGCATCCCGCAAACCGATGGCGTACCGGCCGTCATGACGATATCTACATAGGGTGACGTCACATCCACCGTCTGGGTTTCCGAAGCCTGACAACCCGCGCATTCGTGACCGTCAGTTGCACCAGGTAATTCTGTTCCCCCATAGACGTTGGAGATCGCCGGGCCGCCATAAGTCAGATTCTGGTAGTTGTCGTAGCTGTATGGGTTATAGTCGAAGGCCCAGGCCCAATTGCACCGCCCCCGGCGTATGATCCAGGAAATTCACCGTCATCCGGCGCCCCGCAGGCACGACTGCTGGACCGCATCGAAAGGCGGCATCACCGGCGCCGCATTCACCGTGAATAGTCCGCGTCACCGATTGCGTACAGGCGCCATAGGTATTTGTCAAGCGTGATCGTATGGTTTCCCGCGGCGCACCTAGTCTCCGCCAACGCATCCCCGTCCCCGCCGCCACCCCATCCACCACCCAGCTCTCCGCCGAAGGCGCCGGACTGCTGCTGTCCGTGAAGACCGCCTCGCCCCCTGGCAAACCATGCCGGGATCGTGAAATCCGTTTGAAAATTCGCCACATTCAGGACATTCGTTTGCGTATCCGCCGCCACACAACCCGCCGAGCTCGTCGCCGTCAGGATCACCGTATAGGTTCCCTTCGCGGAATAAGTATAGCTTGGGTTGACTGCGGTGCTGCTACTCCCGTCGCCAAAATTCCATTGATAGCTCAACGTGCCCGGCCCGGTCGTATTATTGGTAAAAGTCGCCGGGCTGTTGACCGTACAAAGCACCTGCGGATTGGTGGTAAAGGAAGGCGAAGCGCCGGCAGCACCGTGACCGCGTTAGCCTGCGGCGGCCGTCGCCACGCAACCGTAGATATCGGTCACCGTGAGGTTCACGCTATAGATCCCCGCGCTATAAACGTGGCATGCGAGTCCGACCGTGACGGACCGTCCGGTGCTGCCATCCCCAAAATCCCACAGATAATTGGCGATCGCCCCCGAACCCCCGATAGCCGTGGCATTAAGATCAACCGGCGTAGGCGTTACAGACTTTCGGATCAGCGACCGCAAACGTCGCCGTCGGCGGCTGATAGACCGTAATCACCTGACTGAAAGTTGAAGATTGCGACCGGTCCTGAACCGTCAGCACCACGATATAAGAACCCGGTTGGGTATACGTCGCCACAGGATCGGCCACGACCGCACTATTCCCATTCCCCAGATCCCATTGATAACTGGCCGCAACCCCAGCCCCGGTGGTTTGATTGGAAAAGTGCACGACCAGCGGGCCACAACCCCCGGTCTGGTCGGCCGTGAACCTTGCCGTCAGCTGACCGAGGAGCGGGCTGACAGCAGCTTAGAACGAGGATAGTGGCTAGCAACTTAAACATCAGCACAACAAAATAATCATTTTTGGCTAACTCTTTGATAGCGTTAACCCCATGGTAACTAGACAATCCGCCGGCATCCTCCTCTACCGCCACAACCCCGCCCCGGCCAGCGCGCCGGACGAACCCGCCCCCCCAAGCCCCCCCGAAGTCTTTCTCGTTCACCCCGGAGGCCCCTTCTGGAAGAACAAAGACGCCGGCACCTGGACCATCCCAAAAGGTGAATTCACCGAACGACGAACCCGCCCTCGACGCCGCCATCCGCGAATTCCGCGAAGAGACCGGCGTCCAACTAAAGGATATTTCAAACCCCTCAGCCCCATCCGCCAGAAAGGCGGCAAGCACGTCTATGCCTGGGCGATCGCCGGCGACCTCGACGCCGGCAAAACTCGTCAGCAACACGTTCGACCTCGAATGGCCCCCCAAATCCGGCCGGATGAAGTCGTTCCCCGAAGTCGACAAAGGCGCCTGGTATACCCTCGACGCCGCCCGCGCAATCATCAACCCCGCCCAGATCGCCTTCCTCGACGAGCTCGCCGAAACCCTCCACCCCCCGAAGCAAAATAAAAAACGACCCCTAAGGGTCGTTTTTTTCTAAATATACCTATTCACCTAAAAAACTACTTTTTCGCCCGGCTGCGCCTTATCCTTCGGATAATTCATCAGCACCATCTCCACCCGCCGGTTCCGCGCCATACCCTCCGGCGAATCATTCGGCGCGATCGGCTTGGTCTTCCCAAGCCCACCACATCCAACCGCGACGCAGCAATGCCCTGCATCACGAGATACCGGGCCACAGCCTGCGCCCGACGGAGTGACAGCTTGATCTCGCGCGCATCCGGACCTTCACTGTCCGTATACCCTTCAATCCGCATCCGCAGCGTCGGGTCCCCCTGCAGGATGTCCGCCACATGATCCAGCTCACCGAAAGATACCGCCTCGATCGTCGCCTTCGCCCGCACAAAGAAGACACGGTCGGACGCACTGCTTCATCTTCGTCACCAGCTCCGGCTTGATCGGCGGACACCCAAAATTTTCTTTTACCCCCTTAACCAGCGGACACTTGTCGTCATCATCATTCACCCCATCCCCATCGGTATCGGGCGCAGGGCAGCCTTGGAAGTTCTTCGAGCCGGGGACATTCGGACATTTGTCGTGAATATCCGGTACTCCGTCGCCATCCCGGTCCGGACAGCCGAGCAGTGCCACGGGACCAGCCGAATCCGGGCATTCATCCTTGGAATCGACAACACCATCTCCATCGCGATCGTTAACCCCGGCCTTATAGACCGTATCGGTTTTCTGTTTTTTACTTTCTTTTTTGTCCTCGGACCTGCGGTGCTGGAAGATGGGGATCGTCATGCCCGACATGCGCATCCGCGGACGTGATCTTGCTTTTCAGCATGCTGGAAACGACCGACCCGCTGCCAACGAAAACCGGCCCGATCCGGACGCCGGCGCCCCAATTCAGTTGACCCTCAACGTTATAGGACACCGGTGAATAGATGCTGATCCATTTCTTCTCCAGCCGCGGCGTTACCGTCGCAGTAGTGATATAGTTCGGACTAACCGGGTTGGTCTGCCGCCAGCATATTCAACAGGACATCCGCATTGATATAAAGGCGTTTGAAGATATTGTAGTCGAAGTTGACATGGACAGCCGTCGGCAGCTTTACCGTCGCACTATTGGGCGGACTTGTCATGTTGATCAAACCCTGCGTCTTCAGCCGGTTGAAATACGCGTTCATCGACTCGTTGCCCTGCTTTTCCAGCTCGCTCGTATTATGCCCGTCGACATTCAGCGTATAGACCGCCCCGTTAGGCGAATTATGATAAGACATCTGTCCGATATCGGTGATGCTAAAACCTAGCCGTAATTTCTCCTCTTCAGGATTGTCATGCCGCTTTACCTCATACACCAACCCGATATCCGCGCCCCAGCCATGTCCCGCCTGCGCCATTCAACGCGTTCTGAATATTCGCTCCGGATCCCAGATTGTCGAGGTTGGAAGAATACTGCGCCGTCACCGTACCCGTCATATGCAATGATGGTATTGGTCGGATCGATCTCCATTTGCAGCGGTCCGGAAGAAAAGCTGCCATACGCGATACCCGGCGATATATTTCCCCGTGATGCCAACTTTCAATTCCGAATGGTCATCCTTCATCAGCACCCGGCCATACGAAACACCCGCTTCCGCAAAGGCATTCATCTTCGCCTGCAGGCTTCGGTTAATGATATTGGTGTTATAGAACAGCAGGATTGGCGTTCCCCATCAGCTGGAAAAGCGGATTCCCCAGGTTATATTCATTCCCCATCGTCCGCATCCGCGTGATCAGCCCGAGCGCATCATTCTTCGTCAGGTTGATCGTCCCCGAAGGTCCAAGGATATCCGTGTTGAAATAGACGTATTTGAAATCGGTATTCGCCACTTTGTCGTAGCCGTTACCTTCTTTCAAGCCACCCAAGATGAAAGCCAGAAAAGTTTGTCGCGGTCGATCTCATAGGCATTATTGCCCGCGAACGCACTGACCGCTAAGATATTGACGTTGACCTTATACTTGCTGTCCGCCAGCGTGCCGGGATTCAGCAGCACCCCGTTGACGCCGGAATAATTGTCATAACCGTACCCGATAAAAGATTGGGAGTAGGCAGTCATGCACAGAAGCATTCCAAAGAGGAATACGACGCTCTTTTGTTTCATACGCGACGGGCATTGGTTTTTGTATAGGATGGGGAACACAGGTTCTCCCGATCATGAAACGTAAAATTATGGCTATTTATTATATGTAATCGCCGCGCCACTCGGCCGCCGCCACGCTACTTCGGTTTGCTCAACGCATCCGCATCCACCATCCCCATTTACCTCGATCTTCCCGATCTGAACCTTTGCCCCATACGGGCTAAGGACGATCGTATGCGGAAACACATAACCCCCCGGAATGACCTTATAATCACTGTATTCCGTGACGACCTCACCCTCCGGATGATCCGCCGCTCATCCCGGCAGGATCGTGCCCAAAATATTCCCTCCCGCAATGACTGGCCCGCAGGATATATCCCGTCCGCGCATCGATCGAATAGGTCGTCGATCCGCCCGGCGGAAAATAGACTTTGATCACATAACAGGCTGTCCGCCTACCGTATCCTTCCCCGCCAGCTCGATCTTATTGCCCTTCGCCTCATAGTCCACCAGCGGGCCGCCCGGATCGATCTCCGGCCGCATGGACTTGAACTGGATATCGGTCAGCGGTTTGAACACCCCACCCGTCCCCGGCCCCGCGACTCCAACCCTGCTCGGGCGTCACGACGATAACGACCTTACCCGCCGGCATGACGACCTCCTGCCGGTAGACCCGATCATAGACCCGCCAGGACCGTGAACTAGCTGCGCGCCATTCTCGAGACGGCTATCCCTTCCTGATAGAGCGAATTGATGGACTGGAGCTTCTCCTTGCCGCCCATCGCCTGCAGGTATTTATTGACGATATCCTGCGCCGAGTGCGCCGTGCGCGGCCCGCGACTGCTGTCCCAACAGAAAAGACGATCAACAAAAGGATACGCGAAAGGTGCATCATGAAAGGGTTTGCTGTCGCAAAGATACGCATAAATTCGTTTAATCAATTCGCATATGCAGATCATCGGCCAATTAGTAGACATCCTCCAGCGAAATATATACCCCGCCGTCGTGACCATCGAAGCCGGCCGCATCCAATCGATCACTCCCTTGTCCACCACGACTACCGCCGATGCCGCCGAACCGGCGCCCATCCTGCTCCCGGACAATACCCCATATATCCTCCCCGGCTTTATCGACGCCCATGTCCATATCGAATCCTCCCTCCTCATCCCCTCCGAATTCGCGCGCCTGGCCGTCATCCACGGGACCGTCGCCACCGTCAGCGACCCCCACGAGATCGCCAACGTCTGCGGCTTCCCAGGTATCGAATTTATGATCCGCAACGGCAATTCCGTGCCGTTTTACTTCAATTTCGGCGCGCCCAGCTGCGTCCCCGCTACCCGTTTCGAAACCGCCGGCGCCACCCTCGAAGCCGCCAAAGTAGCCCAGCTCCTCGCCCGCGACGATATCAAATATCTCAGCGAAATGATGAACTTCCCCGGCGTCCTCCACAAAGACCCCGAAGTCATGGCCAAGATCCACGCCGCCCAACGCGTCGGCAAACCCATCGACGGCCACGCGCCCGGCCTCCGCGGCGAAGAGGCCCGGCAATACATCAGCGCGGGAATCAGCACGGATCATGAATGTATCACTGCCGAAGAAGCGCTCGACAAGCTCCAGTCCGGGATGCAGATCCTGATCCGCGAAGGCAGCGCCGCCCGGAATTTCGATGCGCTCATCGACTTGTTGAACGACTATCCAAACCAGATGATGTTCTGTACCGACGACTGACATCCCGACTACCTCATCGCCGGCCATATCGACCGCCTCTGCGCCCGCGCCGTCGCCAAAGGCATCGATGTATTCAAGGTCTTGCGTGCGGCCTGCATCAACCCCGTCATTCACTACCGCCTCGACAGCGGCCTACTCCGCCCCGGCCACAACGCCGACCTCATTCTCGTCGAAGACCTGGTGAATTTCAAGGTACTCCAAACCATCATCCGCGGCCAGATCGTCGCCGACAACGGAGTTACCCATATCCCACCCGCGCCGACAGTTCACGAGCCGATCAATCACTTTCACAGCAATCCGCATACCCCCGAAGATTTCGCCTATTTCCTCAATAAATGGGGCGAAGAAGAAAATGTCGAACAGGTCTATGTCATCGAAGCCCTCGACGGCCAGCTCATCACCAACCGCCTGATCGTACCCGTTGCCGACTGTCTGCCCGCGGACGGCCGCCTCCACGCCAACCCCGAAAATGACATCCTGAAGATCGTCGTCGTCAACCGCTACCATCCCAACCGCCCGGTCGCAAAATCCTTTATCAGGAATTTCGGCCTCACGAGCGGCGCCATCGCCTCTTCGGTTGCCCATGACAGTCATAATATCGTCGCCGTCGGCGTCGACGACGACAGCATCTGCCGCGCCGTCAACCTCGTGATCGCCCACCACGGCGGTCTCACCTGCGTCAACCCCGGACCCGCCCCATCCACGCACACCGGCGACCCCCAACCCTTCCCGGATCCATCCCGACCCGTCCCCGATCCATCCCGACCCGCCCCCGTCCCCGCCGAACTCATCCTCCCCCTCCCCGTCGCGGGCCTCATGTCCCTCGACCCCGGCCCCTCGGTCGCCGAAGAACTACACGGCCATCGACCACCTCGCCAAAAGTCTCGGTTCCCCCCTCGCCGCCCCCTTCATGACCCTTTCCTTCATGGCCCTCCTCGTCATCCCTCATCTCAAACTCAGCGACCTCGGCCTCTTCGACGGCGACCGCTTCGCCCTGATTTAATGGACTGCAACCCCACTCACTCAACTTTCAAACTCTTCGCCGGATTCATCACAGCCGCCCGCAGCGACTCAAAACTGACCGTCACCCAGGCAAAAAGCAGCGCCACAAGCGCCGCCAGGGGAAAAATCAGCCAGCTCACCGTTACGTGGTACGCAAAACCTTCCAGCCACCGATTGATGGCCCACAACGACAACGGAACCGAAATCAACACCGCAATGAGTACCAGTCGGGTGAACCCTGTCGACAACAGATACAGGATCGAGAAGACAGAGGCGCCCAACACTTTTCGAACGCCGATCTCCTTTGTCCGCCGCTGCGCTAAATAGGCCGAGAGCCCATAAAGGCCCAGTCCCGAAATGACCAGCGCAAGGATCGCAAACAGATTGAAGATGCCGCTCATCTGTTCCTCTCCTCTGTACAGATTGGCCAGGTCCTCGTCGAGGAAATTATAACTGAAGGGAAATCCGGGGTTGAGCTCCCGGCAGATCTGCGCCAAAACATTGACCGCCGCCGCCGTCTGCCCGGCTTTCACCCGGACCACCACATTGCTTTTCCAGCCCCCCATGTACAGCACCAACGGCTCGATCGGCTGCTGGATCGGCTTGAAATTAAAGTCCTTCACCACTCCGATCACCGTGCCCTTTATATCTTCATATTGCAACCGCTTGCCAACCGCCGTCGCCAGCGTCTGTCCCATCGTATGCATCATTTTTTCGTTAATCACCAGGTGACTGGAGTCATTCCCATAGGCTGTCGAAAAACCCCGGCCTGCCAGGATGGTCATTTGGAACACGTCGATAAACGCTTCCGTAACGTCGATGGCCGGAATGATGATCTGCGAACGCGGGTCTTTCCCGTCCCAAGCTGGAAGGTAGCTTTGAGCAGCGCCGGGGGGACATGCTCCTGATAAATAGCATCCATCCGCTTCTCCAGACGCGCCATGTTCGCCGGGGAGGCCACCAGATGATCGTCCAGCCGAACATACCCGTAGAAATTGAAGTTGCTCCAGACACTATTCTTCAGGTCGTCGTTGTCCCGTGCCTCGACCGCCATGGGCAGGATAAAATCGAACTGCAAATGGGAGTTTCCCGGGGTCTCCGCCAGGATACCCGTCACGGTAAGCGGCAAGTTGTTGTTCATTTTGATGGTCTTGCCCATCGCCGCCTCGGTCCCAAAATATTTCCGCGCCATCGCCTCCGTCAGCAGTACCGCGTCGGGTCGCCGAAGCGCAGTTGCTGGATCGCCCGCCACCAGCCGGTAGCTAAAGAACTGCAGGAAATTGCTGTCCGCGAAAAATACCCCCGGCTCTTCAAATTCCCGCGTCCCGACAGCGAAAAGGACCGAACGCTCGCGCGCCACCCGCAGCACGCTGCGAATCTCGGGCATCGCCGCCTGCAACCCCGCCGGCATGCCCGCCGGGTTAACAGCCGCCTTGAACCCGCTGGCGTCCACGGTGATGCGGTAGATCCGGTCCGCATGGGCATGGAATCGGTCATAACTCAATTCGTTCCGGACCCACAACAGGATAAGCAGGCTCGACGCAATCCCGATCGTGAGACCCAGGATATTTATGGCAGAGAACCCTTTGTTCCGCCAGAGATTCCGAAGGGCCGTCTTTAGGTAGTTACGCAGCATATAATTTAAGTTATCTCCCTACGACGCGCGATGCCCGTAAATGTAACAGCTCCGGCAGGATAAAAAGCAATAAATTCGACACATGAAAAATACCCTCCTTACAACCTTTTTCCTGGCAGCCGCCTGCGCCACAGCCGCCCAGCAGCCGTCCGCCCCGATGCCCCCCAGGCAACAGCCGTCCGCCGCCGCAATAGCCGAAATCGTCGCCTCGACCCCGCCCGATGCGGCCGTCGCCCCGCTCATCTACCTGGCGTCCGACCGTCTGAAGGGCCGCTATATCGGCCGGCCCGAGATCGACACCGCCGCACAATACATCGCCGACCAATTCCGTGATGCCGGTGCCCAACCCCTCCCCGGCGCCACCGGCTATTTCCAATTTTTTACCCACCACTTCAACGCCAACCGGCGGGACAGCAGTTCCGTCGCGCAGGATATCAGACTCCGCAACGTGATGGCGGTTATTCCCGGAACCGATCCAAAACTCCGCGATCAGTACATCATTCTCAGTTCCCATTACGATCATCTTGGTGTCACCAAACACCCCGCCATGGAGGAAGGAAAGCTCGACAGCATATACAATGGCGCGCGGGACAACGCCTCCGGCACAACGGCCGTTATCGACGCGGCCAGATATTTTGGGAAACACCCCGCGAGACGTTCGGTGATGTTTATCTGTTTTACCGCCGAAGAAGAAGGGCTGATCGGCAGCGAGTGGTACGCACAGCATCCGCTCGTCCCATTCAACAGGACCGTCTATCAACTCAACATAGACAATGCCAGCTATGATGACACCGCGCTGGTTACCCTGGTCGGCTTGCATCGGACCTCTGAAGACTCCGCCATCACCGACGCCTGCGCCGCCTACGGCCTCCGGGTTAACAACGATCCCACCGGCGGCAGCCTCTTTTTCGAAAGCGATAACGCACCCCTGGCCCTTCACGGCGTCCCGGCTCCTACATACAGCATGGGTATGCGCGCGATGGATAGCACCATATTTAACCGCTACCACCGGCTGAGCGACGAGACCGGCAACATGGACATGAACTATATCGTCAAATGGATCCGCGCCTATATTCTTGCATCCCGGACCATCGCCAACCAAATCGATCAGCCCCGCTGGACACCGGGCGATCCCTATGAGAAAAACTGGAAAGCACTATACCCCGATCAAAAATGAGGTCACTGATCCTGATATCATCCCTTACCCTTCTCACGCTCCATGGCCTGACCAGCCGCCCGACCCCGTCCCCACCAGCCGGGCCGCCGCCCGAGACGCCCTACACCATCCGGATCCTCTGCCTCTACGGTTCCGTTCCCGCCAAAGGCTATTGGAAGGTCGAACCCTTCCACGGCCCGCACAACATGATCAACTGGGTCGCAAAACTTCATGGCGGCCACGTCGGCATCGAATATGCACCGGATAAAGTTTTGAGCTTCCAGCCCGAGACCTATGGCGGCCTCGCCGCCAGCGGCCACTTCCTGCCTAACTTCCGGAAACGCAACTTTAACTCCTGCTTCCGGACCGTCACAGTAAGCCGCATGTGGAACTGCCTCGGAAATCATTATAACAATATCGACAGCCTCCGCCGTGCCGTCTTCGTCATCCCCATCACCCCCGCCCAGCGCCTACTGCTCGACAGTCTCGTCGACCGCTATACAGACCAAACTCCGTACGACTACGCCTTCTTTGGAATGCGCTGCGCCTCGTCCACTTATGACGTACTCCAAACCGCCGGCATCCTGCCAAAGAGCGACATGATCTGGTACAACGTCTTCACCACACAGGAATTCCGATATCTTTTATATCGGGAATATCTCCGCAACAAAGACAAAGGCTGGGAACTTTACACCGTCAAAGGATCTCAAAGTCGTAAATGGGAAAAGGACGTCGACAACTGGTCGAATCTCAAATAGCCACGCCGCATCAACAGACCATCCCTACCGCTTCCCTCCGTTCTTGGGCTTCGGCGATTTCCCGTTTCCCTCAGCCTTCGTGTCCTTCCGGTTTCCCTCCGGATTCGCCGCCTTCCCTTTACGCTCCGGCATCCCCGCGCCCCAATTCCGATCCAATTCTACCGAAGCGATCCCCGCAATCTTCAACTGCTCCAGCGACAATACATCACTAGAGCCCACAATCATCCCCAGGAGCGGCTGCACATCCTTCACCCGGACCCCCAATTTCGCCAGCGCTCCGGCAATCTCCTGAATACCCGACCGTCGGTCCTCCTCCACTTTTGCAATAAAATCCATAGTAGTAATGTTGAAAAATCCCTCCTCGCGGATCCCCTCATCGCCCATCCCCTTACCGCGCATCCCCTTACCGCGCATACCCGAGCCCCGCCCCAACATCCGACGCCGGCAGCGCCAGCCTCCGCGCCTGCTGCACCAGTTTCGCCCAGATCTCGCCCGCACTCGCCTTCGGATACTGCTCCCAGGCCAGCGCCGCAAGACCCGAGACAAACGCCGTCGCCATCGACGTACCGGACTGACGACGATACCCGCCGCCCGGTTTCGCACTCAGAATATCATCACCCGGCGCCGCAATATCGACCTGTCCCGCGCTCGCACCCGTACTCTCACCCGAACCCGCACACGAATATTCCGCCACCTCCAAGGCCGCCGTCAACCCACCCACCGCCATGATCGATGGACAATTCGCCGGATGATTTACCGCAGCCACAATCCCCAGCCCCCGCTCACTCTCATTTCCCGCCGCAGCAATCAGCAGACAATTCCGCGCCGCCGCAATCTGTCCTACCTGCTCAAAAATTACCGAATAACCACTCTCCTCATCAGCCGACGCACCCAGCGACATCGAGATCACCTGACAACCCTTCTCCAGCGCCCACTCGATCCCCGCCAGCGCCTGCCCATCCGAACCTTCCCCATTATCATCCATGATCTTGCCGATATAAAGTCGTGCACCCGGAGCCACCCCATACCGCGTACCCTGCCCCTCACCGCTCCGAACCACTTTACCCGTCCCGCTCTCCTCCACATTACCCCGGACACCCTTCGACTTCCTCCCGCCGCCAACCACCGCCGCCGTATGCGTCCCATGCCCCTCCTTATCGATCGCCTGCCGCGTCCCCACAAAAGATTTCCGGTGAATCGTCCTTCCGCTAAAATCCGGATGCGTAAAATCAAATCCCGTATCCAGCACCGCGACTTTTACCCCCTTTCCGGTATTTTGACCTCCGGCAGCATTGATCGCCTGAATACCCCAGGTCGCCGCCGTCCCATCCTTCAAGATCGATTTTTTCCCTCTCCCCTTCGAGCCAGCCTGCAAAAGCCGCAAGTAACGCTCCGGTTCCACCGACAGAAATGGACCATTTTTCTCCTTCAACAACCCGGACACCCGATCCCGCGCCGCTTCATTCACCACCGCCACTCTCAACTTCTCAAGCAACACGCCATCTACATCCTTCCCCCACCCATCGACCCCCAATCCCAGATTCAGACCTCCAGCCTTCGCCTGCCGTAATAATCGCTCCACCCCCGCGTCAGGATCCAACCGCACCAGCACCCGCCCCGTATATCGCTTCGGAAGCCGTCGCTCCGCCGTAGCCGCGGTCTCTTTTGATTTCTTATTCGTTGCCATGCCGCAAAATTAACCTATTGAGCGCTCCCCGCCCGCTTAATCCCCCTAACCGCAATCATCCAGATACACCCGGAAATAAGCGCAAGCAGCACTATCATCGGCCACCAAGCCTCGATATACAGGCGCATAAAATAGGACACGCCCCAAACATACCCCGCACTTACCAGCAGCGTAAAAAGGGTGTTGGTCAGTGCGACCAGGATGTGGTTCCGCTCATCCACCAGGATCTGTTTCCCTGCCGCTCGTCCCAAAACGAAGACCGTACACAGCATCACCGCCACAAGCCCGACCAGCACCCAGTCCCTCTGCCGCCGCAAAAAGAACCAAATCCCGTTTGCAAAATCTCCACGCGTCTCCACGAAAAGCGCAAACGCCTCCATCAACAGAAATACCCAAAGAAAGCCGGCGGCTGCCTTCCTACCGCCAATCCTACGTGCCTGTTCAATTGAACCTATTGTCATGTCGCTTATTTTCCAAACCATTTTTTAAATAAAGCCGAATTCTCCGAGCTCACGATCAGTTCCTCCGAAACCGCAGGCGCCACATACACCTTGAGTTTACTTTTCGCAAGGATACTCACCTTCCGGATCGCCGCCGAATTTACCAGATATTTTCGATTCACCCTGAACCACACCGACCCATCCACCTGCTTTTCGATCTCCGCCAGGGATTGATCCAGAAGGAACTTCGCCCCATCTTTTCTCACCAGACACACCAGTTTATGCGAAGCATAGAAGAACGCAATTTCCTCCACGGGGATCGACACAAATTCAGAACCGCGCCGGACGAGGAATTTGTTCCTGAATTCGCTCTCTCTATAATCCAGCAGATCCTCATACCGTCGCGCGAAGAATTCCCTCAGCTCAACAAACTTTCCCAACGCCCCCTCCAACCGCTCACGCTTAACCGGCTTTAACAAATAATCAATTCCATTGTACTCAAACGCCTCCTGCCAGTAATCGTCATACGCCGTCACGAAAATTACCGGGCATCCGATTCCCGCCCCCCGTACCAGATCCAGGCTCAACCCATCACTTAATTCAATGTCCATGAAAATAAGATCCGGCGTCCCATTCACCCCAAACCACGCCCTCGCCCCAGCCAGCGTATCCAGCACCGCCGCCACCTCGATCCCCCGATCGGTGGCCGCCAACATCTTCTTCAACCGGTCCGCCGCCGGCGCTTCATCCTCTATAATGACCACTCTCATGCTATATTGATCATTTTCATGCTATCCGATGGGTAAAATTGGTAAATACACAGCAAAAACTCCTCCGCTGTCCCTGACCTCCGCCGGAGCACCCATCGCCAGCCTGCACCGCTCATTCAGGTTCGACAACCCCATACCCGTCGCGGGCCGAACAGCCTCCTTCGGTGCCACCCGATTGTGCGTCACGATCCGGTCCCCCTCCACCGAGACCCGAATCTCCAGAGGCTCCCGCATACTAAATTCGTTATGCTTATGCGCATTCTCGGCCAATACCTGTAACGAGATGGGCAACACCAGATACCGGTCAAGCAAATCCTCCGGGATTTCGACCAGCAGCCGCACCGCCTCCCCATACCGGATACTCATCAATGCGAAATAATCATGGAGGAAACCTACTTCATCTCGCAAGAGCACCAGTTCCCTCGACCGGTTCCGGAGGATATACCGGTAAACATCCGCCAGATGTTCATTAAAGACCTTTGCCTTTGCCGGCGCCTCCTCAATCAGCCAAGTCAACGTATTGAGGGAATTGAACATAAAATGCGGATCGATCTGCGCCTTTAGCGCCTCCAGTTCCGCCTGAGCCTTCAACCGCTCCAACTGAGCATTCCGTACCATCTCGCTCTCCGAATCCTTCACAAGAAAGACCGTCTCATAAACATGCGTGATAAAGATAACACAGATTAGGATGATCAATGTGGCGGTCCGGATCGCCTCCCAGTTGACATGCCCGTTGTTAAACAAATGATACCAGCCCAGCAGCAGCACGATACAAACCGGTATTGTAAAAAACGAAACCGCCAGAAGCAGGGCGACAATCTTCCGAACCGGGCGGTTGAACCAATCGAAATAGCTCCGCAACGAGAATAAAAGGTAACGATTGCCCTGCCAGATCACAAAGGCGATCCCGATCGTATAAGCGTAAGCCAGCTTCAGCATCCAATGACCCAGGGAATGCGGATCGATCATCCGCGTCACCACCGGAATCGCGATACCAAAGAAGGGGATCAGGATCAGCCTGAACCCAATATCGTTTAACCGTTCCGTCGCCATTTTTTCCCGTTTCGTCCCCTTTGCGGGGCCCATTGGAAAAATAGCCAATATATTCGAACCACGAAAACCCAAACACCCCCGTTTATATGACACCAAATTGGATCGCAGTCGCCGTGGCCGGAATCTCCGCATTTGTCCTCGGCGGAGTATGGTATTCCCCCGCCCTTTTCGGAAAAGCCTGGATGAAAGAGAACAACCTCACGGAAGAGCAGGTGAAAGCCGGCAATAAAGGAAAGATTTTTGGCTGGGCCCTCATCCTCACCCTCATCATGTCCGCCAACCTCGCGATGTACCTCAACACGCCCAATATCAACTTCCAGCTCGGTCTTTTTTACGGCCTCCTTGCCGGCGTATGGATCTTCTGCGGCATCGCCATCGTCGGCCTGTTCGAACTAAAGACGGGACGATATATATTGATCAACGGCGGATATTGTTTTATCGCCCTCGGCCTCATGGGCGCAATCCTGGGAGCCTGGCGGTAACCCACGCCAACCGGCAAATCTACAATGCCGCCCCCGATTCTCCAAGCATCACCAAACTGGTCGATTTGGATTATCTTTATCCAAACACTAACCATGACCTTTCGCGAAAACCCGCTGAGCGTATTCCTCCTCCTCCTCACCCTTCTCGCCGGCTGCCAGCGCCCCGAGAAACCCGTTACCGAAGCCGAAGCCATCGAATTCGCAAACAAGATCGAGACCTCCGTCGCCGAGCGCAATGAAACAGTCCTTGACAACGTCCTTGACCTGAAATATTTTGCCGGCCTCATCCTCCGGCAAGCCAACCAGCGGTTCAACTATACCCTCGCCGCCCAGGCAAGGGTCAAAGTCGCGAATTACCGCCTGGGCTCGACAGTAATCACAGTCGTAGGCAAGTCCGGGACTTACGTTCTTCTGCGCCACTATGTAAGAGATGGCCATCAACACCTCCTGTTCCGTCTCGTCGGTGAGGACGGCGGCCTCAACTACCATGACTTCGAACTCGTCCACGGTGACAAGACCGTAAGAGCCGTCGACTTCTACAATTACGGCACCGGCGAACAGCTAAGCAAGACCGTTACTGAAAACCTGCTCGAAATGGACAAAACCGCCACGCTGACGGAAGCGGAGCGCGACAATAACCACCTTATCCAGGAGGCGCAAAACTTTCTCACCGGCGGCAACCCCGAAGAAGCCTGGTCGTTTTTTGTTCAACTCCCCGATTCAGTCAGAAAAAAGAAACCAAACCAGCACCTGCATATCCGCATCGCTGTCAAATTGGGCGACAGCGCCCTCAAAGCGGCGCTGGAAGAATATCGGGCAAATTACCCGCAGGACCCCTTCATCTACCTCACGATGTTCATCGGCGACGTTCACGCCAAGGACTTCCAGGCCGGGCTCGACGCCCTCAACAAGTTCGAAAAATTCCTTCCGGCCGATCCTTTTCTCGACCTCTACCGCGCCATGGTATACAAGGCGATGAACGACCCGTTCCAGTCCCAACTCGCGCTCGAACGCCTCCACGCCTGGCAACCGGACAATTTTGAAGTTATCGCGGAACTGGTCGACAACGAGGTCAACAGCGGCCACCCCGATTCAGCCGCCATGCTGATCCGCCAGGCCCAGGTCCACAAGATCATCGCACCCCAACAGATCGAACAGGCAAAAACGATCTATCCGTCACTCCGTCCATATTTAAAATAACCTTTACCACACTCGGTTATTCCGATCGAAGACTTTTAACCGGATTGATCAACGCGGTCCTCACCGCCTGTATACTCACCGTCGCCAGCGTAATCCCCAACACCATCAACCCCGCCACGACAAAAACCCACCACGCCATCTCCGTCCGGTAAACAAAATCCAGCAGCCACCGGTGCATCGCCCAACCCGCCAGCGGCATCGCAATCACCATCGCCACCACGGCCAATCGCACCGTCGTCCCCGCCAGCAATAGCACCAGCCCCACCACCGGCGCCCCCAGCACTTTCCGGATCCCGATCTCCTTCACCCGCTGCTTCGCAGAATAGGATGACAACCCGAATAACCCCAGACAGGCCAGGACGATTGCAATCCCGGAGAAAAGATTCATAACTACGCCGAGACGTTCCTCCGCCGCATAAAGTTTGTTGTAGTTCTCATCCAGAAAATGTGCCTCGTATGGGACCCCCGGCGCGACTTGCTTCCACGTCGTCTCCAGGTACGCCAGCGTCTTGGGCAGCCGATCTCCGGTGATCCGCACCAACATATGTCTCGTACTTATCCGCGGGAAAAGGATCAGCCCTCCGATCGGGGTATGCAATGACCGGTAATTGAAGTCCTTCACAACGGCACGGACAAATCCCGGCCGCGATTCGTCCATATACATCCGCTTCCCAATCGCTTCCTGCGGCGACCAACCCAGTTCCCGCGCCGCCGTCTCATTCAGCACGAAGGCATAGTTCGGTTTTGTAACGGTATCCTTTCCTTCGCTTGTCCCCTCCGGATCGGCGTTCAGCATATCCTGCCGCGTGATAGGCTCCCCCGCAACGATTTTCAGCCCCGTAGTCGCGATGAAATCCTGATCTACCTGGTTGCCGTTGACGACCAATTGTTGATCGGCCGGCATCACACTGCTCCGTATACTATAGCCGCTCCCGATATTCACCGGGGACCACCCGCAAATGCTCACCCGCACCACATCCGGATTCCGCATCAACTCCGTCTTGATATAATCGATCCGACCCCGCAGCGACGGATCCATAGGCAGCTGCACCACATGCTCCCGGTCATAACCAAGGTCGCGATGCCGGATATAGTTCAACTGCTGCCCCATGATAAAGGTGGCCACAATAAGAAAGACCGAAATAATAAACTGAAATACAATAAGCGATTGCCGCAACCCCTGTCCGCCGGCTGTATTTTTGAAAGCCCCTTTCAGAACAGACACCGGATGGAAGCGCGAAAGAACAAGCGCCGGATAGCTCCCCGCAAGAACACCCACCAGCACCGCCAGCCCGATTGCGATCCCGATGAATACCGGCGACAAAACTAACCTCCACGACAGCTCCCGGTCGGCCAACCGGTCAAAAGCCGGAAGCACCAACGCAACAGCAACAAGGGCCAGCACTACAGCAACCAGGCATAACACGAGCGATTCCCCGATAAATTGCCAGAAGAGTTGACGTGTTCCCGCTCCGATCACCTTCCGAACCCCGACCTCACGCGCGCGGTCTACCGACCGCGCGGTGCTCAAATTGATATAGGTCGACCCCGCAATCACCAATATAAGCAGCGCCACCCCCGCCAGAATATAGATATAGGTAATACTCGTCCCCGGCTCGAAACCATCATACGGAGAATACAGATGGATGCGCATAAATGGCTCCAGCAGGTAGTCAACCGTCCCACCCGAGCCCTCCATCTCCTTTTTCATAAACGTATGCACCTTTGCCTGAAGCGGCGCAATATCACTCGGGCTCCGCAACAACAGAAAGGTTGTATAATTCGCATCCCAGTAGGTATTGTTGTCATTGGCGTAAAGGGAGGAAAAAGAGGCCATCAGATCGAACTTGATTTGCGAATTGGACGGCGGGTCCGCGATCACGCCCGTCACAGCGTAATCCGTGCTGTCCGTACCGACCCGGATCACCTTCCCTACGGGATCGTCGGATCCAAAATATCTCCGCGCTGTACGCTCCGTTAACACCACTTTCTTCGGTCCCGAAAGTGCGGACCGCTCATCCCCCCGCAGCAACGGCATACTGAAAACCGTGAAAAAACTCGAATCCGCATACATAAACCGCCGCTCATTAAACAGCTGCTCCCGGCAAGACACGATCTGCTCATCACTGAACATCCGGACCCCGGACACCACCTCGGGAAAAACCCGCTGGAAAGTCGGCGCTGCCTTGGTTGAAGTAAAGTTCCCCCGCTCAATGTTCCCGCCGCCATTAAATTTATACTCCATGATCAGCCGCACGATCCGCGGCCCCTTCGCCTCGAAGTTGTCATAACTCAGCTCATGCCGGATAAAAAGCGCAATCAGCAGACAGCTCGACAACCCCACCGTCAAGCCAAAAACGTTAATGACCGCCGCCAGCCGGTTCTTTCGGAACCCCCGCAGGGCCGTTAGCAGATAGTTCTTAAACATATGCCAGATTTTGTCTGATTAGAAAGACGCCGCGAATTTAAGAATGTTACACCTTCCCGTCCGGGTTTTACCGACAAAACCCCCCCTTTTACCGCCCCCGCGGCCCCCAACCGGCGACACCCCCTTGCCCGGACCCGCGATTCGAACTAGATTTGAGAAAAATTGTAATTTAATGAACGATGACTCGACATCCCCAAGACGAACAGGCCGCATCTGGGCAGGACTATTCCTGGTCTGCGTCGGCGCGGTACTCGTCCTGGATCAGATGGGCTTTCCTCTACCCGACTGGCTTTTCAGCTGGCATTTTCTTTTGATCGCGATCGGTCTGTTTATAGGTTTCCGCCACAATTTCCGCGGCGGCATGTGGATCATCCTCATCCTCATCGGCGCCGCTTTCGAGTTCCAGGACTATTACCCCCGGATGGAACTGCACCGATTTATCCTACCCGGCGTCCTCATCCTGGTCGGCATCATGTTTGTTTTGAGCCCGGGTCGAAATCATCACTATAACCGCTGGAATGACAAGGCCTGGAAAGCGCAATGGAAAGCCCAGTGGAAGAACGATTGGCGTGCGCGCAAATGGGGCTATCACGTCGGACCAAATCCCAACCAATCCGGCCCTACTCCCGGCCCCGGCGCCTTCGGCCCCGGAACCAGCAACCCCGGCCCCAATCCTGCCACCGCCGACCCGAACGCCGCTCCGAACGCCGGCGGCACCACCGCCAGCGGCTCCGCCTATACTGGCTACTCCTCTGAAGATTTCATCGACTCCACCGCCTTCTTCGGCGGCGTCCACAAAAAGATCGTTTCAAAGAATTTCAAAGGCGGCGATGTCGTCACCATCATGGGCGGAACCGAGCTCGACCTAAGCCAGGCCGACTTCACGGGAACTGTCAGACTCGACGTGGTCCAGATCATGGGCGCCACCAAGATCATCGTCCCCGCACACTGGGAAGTCCGCACCGACGTCACCGCCATCTTCGCCGGATTTGAAGATAAACGGCAGCAGCCGACCGTCAACAATCCCGATAAGGTTCTGCTCATCGACGGCACATCCCTGTTCGGCGGCATCGAACTGAAGAATTTCTGAAACCCCGAAACCCTGAAACCCCGAAACCCTGAAACCCCGAAACCCTGAAACTCCGAAACCCTGAAACCCTAAAACCCGGAAAACCCGAACCCCCGAACCCCTGAAACCCCAAAACCCCGAAACCTCGAAACGCCCAACCGTCCCCGGAAACCAAAACTAAAATTTCAAAAACTTATTCCAATGAATTGGTATCTCTCCAAAATCATCTTCCGGATCATCTGCGGCGAAGGCCAACATACCCCGCAATTCGACGAACAGCTCCGCCTGATCGCCGCCCACAACGAAGTCGAAGCCTTCCAAAAAGCATTCGCACTTGGGGAGAAGGAGCAAGACCAGTTCTACAACCAGCACCAGCAGCTCGTACAGTGGAAGTTTATCAACGTCGCGGAGCTCTACCGCCTCAGCGACCTCCTCGACGGCGCAGAGATGTACTCCCGCATTCAGGAAACCGACGACCCCGAAGGATACATCGAATTCGCCAACCGCCGCGCCGACCATATCCGCGTTTCCGATACACACAAAACACTCCAGCTGCTATAGCATGGCCAAATCCCCCCTTTCCTCCGGCCGGGTCGTGCTGATCTTCACCTCCTGGTTTGCGATCTGGGCCCTCCTGCAGACGCACCTGCTCATCGGCTTTGGTCTCAGCGCGGTCACCGCCCTCTCCGACGGCGCGTTCTCCAATACGGTTATCGCCCTTGTCTGCGTCCTCATCAGCAACGGCATGCAATACTACTTGCCAAAGAAAGACCGGTACTGGTATATTTTATTTATAAGCCTAGTCCTCGCGGCCGGTTGTACCGCGCTATGCAAGGCCGTCCTGGTTCCCTTACTTCATTCCTCCGGCGATCCTGTCGACTATGCCCTGCTTTTCGCCCGGTCCTGGACCGTTCGCCTCGACTTCGCTTTTCTCCAGATCGGCTGTATGTGCATCCTCAGCGTCCTTTGGTATTCCTCCGAAGAAGAGCAGGAGAACCGCCAGCGCCGCAACGATGCCGAACGCCTCGCCAAAGAAGCCGAGCTCTTCAAGCTCCGCCAACAACTCGCACCCCACTTTCTCTTCAACAGCCTCAACTCCATCAGCGCCCTCATCGTCAGCCAGCCCGAACAGGCCCGCAAGATGATCCAGCAACTCTCCGACTTTCTTCGCGGTAACCTCCGGAAAGAGGACCAGCAATGGGTACCGCTCACCGAAGAGCTGCAATACCTTGAACTTTACCTGGAGATCGAAAAAGTCCGGTTCGGCCACCGCCTCAGTACCGAGCTCGACTACGACCCTGAATGCCTCGAGTACCGCCTCCCCTCCATGCTCCTCCAACCCATCGTCGAAAATGCCATTAAATTTGGACTTTACGATACCACGGAATCCGTCACCATTTCGATCCGCGCCCGACTCGAGAATAATTATATTCGTATAGAGGTCGCAAACCCCTTCGACCCCGAGACCTCACGGCCAAAGAAAGGAACCGGCTTCGGCCTGACTTCCATCCAGCGCCGTTTGTATTTATTGTTCGCCCGACCCGACCTCCTCGAGACCCGCGTAGAAGAGAATTTTTTTATCACCACCGTAAGGATCCCGGCCAACTGGCCGGCCGCTAACCCGTCACAAACAGCACAACCATGACCGAAACGAACTCAACCCAGCGCGCGCCACTGCCGTCATCCAATCCCATCACCGCTGTCCTCATCGACGACGAACCCCTCGCTCGCCTCATCGTCCGCGAATACCTCCAAACCTATTCGAACATCACCATCGTCCAGGAATGCAACGACGGATTCGAAGGACTCAAAACAATCCAGCAGCTCCACCCCGACCTCATCTTCCTTGACATCCAGATGCCAAAGATCAATGGTTTCGAAATGCTCGAACTCGTCGAAAACCCGCCAGCCGTCATTTTTACCACCGCCTTCGATGAATACGCCATCCGCGCCTTCGAAACTCACGCCGTCGACTACCTGCTGAAGCCCTTCTCCAAAGAACGCTTCGACAAAGCGCTCCGCAAATGGTTCGACCAGCGCGCCGCCTCCGCACCTGCCGACATCCATTCCGCCGCCAATTTCGACAACTCCGTTCCACTCCCCGGGTCCCCCGCCGCGTCCACCCAATCCCTCCTCGACACCGCAGCCGAATCCCCCGCCCAACAACAGCGCGTCGTCGTTAAAACTGCCGGGAAGATCAAAATCATCCCCATCGAAGACATCCACTATCTCGAAGCCGCCGACGACTACGTCAAAATACACACCCACAACGGCGCCTTTCTAAAAAACCGCACGATGGGTTATTTCGAAAAAGTCCTCGATCCCACACGCTTCGTCCGGACACACCGGTCCTATATCATCAACATCCAGCAGGTGACCCGCATCGACCCCTACGAAAAGGACAGCCACCTCTGTGTCCTCTCCTCGGGCGCCCAGGTTCCCGTCTCCAAAGCCGGGTATGTTAAGTTAAGATCAGTGTTGGGATTGTAAGACCAGTCTTCGTGATGTAAATTTAACTTACTTCATTTCGCCTCAGTAACGTACGTATAAATCAACGCAATACGATTCCCTCCGGCCACGTATGGATCACGGTTTCTTCGAATACCCGATTGTGGCACGGTAATCTCTGCTTATTCTGTATAACAAAAACTTTACAGTATGAGTAATTCAAATTATCCAACAACAGAAATAGATAATAGTCCAAAGAAAAAAGATTCAAGGAATTTGATTATCGGGCTGATGGCCGTCGGCCTTGTGGCAAGCCTTGTTTATTTGGTCATCAATCAGAGTGATTCAAGTCAGGCGATTGAGCAAACGCATATGCAGATTGCCAAAATCAGCGATGCGAAAAGCCAGGTCCAGAAAAGCTTTGACGAATCATTGGTCCGCCTGGATTCCATGACGGGCATCTCCGTCGGGATGAGGAGCAAATTAAAGGAAGAAAACGCTCAGATCACCCAAAAGAAGATGGAGATCCGCAGGATCCTGAATAACCGGAATGCGACCACCGCCGAATTGGCAAAGGCAAAAGACCTGATCGCTCAGTTGAACGACAAGATCGGCAATATGGAGCAGGATGTTGCCCGCCTGACATCGGACAACCAATCGCTAACGCAGGATAAGGTACAACTGACGCAGGATAATTCCAGCCTGACTTCGGATCTACAGACGGAAACCGTTGCGAAACAGGATCTTGAGAAAAAAGTGGATATTGCTTCCACGCTGAATGCGACAGATATCGCTATTACGCCGGTTGATGTAAGGAGCAACGGAAAAGAGAAAATTACCAGCACGGCAAAGCATGTCAATAAACTGTTGATTTCCTTCAAAGTGACGAATCGTATTGCACAGTCGGGAATGACAGATGTTTATGTGTGTATAACTGGGCCTGATGGAAAGCCTATGCTTGCACCGGCTTCGGGATCAGAGACGTTTACTACACGGGAGGATGGTGATAAATCCTTTACGGCTAAGGTACCCGTCGATTTTGAATCGTCGCAGAAGAAGAATGTAGAATTTGCATTCACGCCAGCTGGCAAATTTCAACAGGGTAGCTATACGATTCAGATATATCAGAATGGTTTTAAGATCGGAGAGGGGACCCGCGAACTGAAGAAAGGCGGTTTATTTAGCTGATCTTTTGATGATATTCTTGCGCTGATTCCGACCATTTCGGCAGAATCGGCGCTTTTTTTTATCTATCAAGCATCGCCTGCAAGACCCGACCATCCAGCTTCTCGGTTAACCGCCGGTCCAGCTCAAGCGCAGAAGTATCCGCGCCTTCGTAATGCCAGGTCACCAGGAATACCTGCGGCATCTCATCGCTTAATTTTTTGTCAAAGTACGCCTCATTTATTCGGATGAGCATATATTCCGACTGCCCATCTTCAAAACCTCGGAAGTCCGCTGCCCCGACGGACACAACCGCCGGCTTGGCAAGCTCCGCAGCCCCGAGGCGCACCGTGAGGCTGTCCATCAGCCGCATCGTAGCCCGGAAACCGGCCGTCTCCGAAGCGATATTCGCTCTCTGAAATTCTTCATCCGACTTATAACTATGCATATAGACCCGAACCCGGATATCGAGATCCGTGCCGGAATACATCGACTTCAACTGTTCGACCACGGCCTTGCGCTCCGCTTCCTGCACGGCAGCCGACCGGACCGGTACTTTTAGTTTCCAACCGGCCTCGATACTCTGTACCATCGCGGACAGCTCGGCCTTTGCCTGCACCAGGTATTCTTTTCTCGAAACCGGAGCATAAGGCAGCATCCCGTTCCTGGCGGTAACCAGCCACATCTTTGTATGATCATCCGCAAAATAAGAAGTATGTTTTTCAGCCGCACTGGCAATCCGCATCGTCAGGTAATGCCGACCATTTACCACCAGCTGATCCAGCAGCGGCTGAAGATCGTTTGCCGTAATGCTCAGATCGGCGTTCTGTGCGGCAAAATGACAGGTGACACCAAACTTCAGTTGTGCACCGGGACTGTTCTTATCGGAATTATATTCACCATGCCAGGAGGGACTGTACCCGCCGTCGACAAAACAAGAATCCTGGAGGAAGCTCACCATATTGCCCGTCACGTCTTTCATCCTCGCCAGCTTGTCCTTGCTGATCGACCCGTTGACCTGATCCTCCGTCTTCGACCATTCAACATGGACGGCGGTAGTCTCAGCTGCCGAGACGCGCCGGGTGGCAGCCACAGGCTGACCCGCAAGGCTAAGCGTATTTTGCTGGAAGAAATTTTGATTGGAAAAAGCGATACCCCTCCCGAAAGCGAAAACGGGCGAAAGTCCGATTGCAAGCAGTATGGCAGCGTCGAGACGTTTCATAATTCAGTTACTTTTATAGGGTCGAATGAGATTGTCGGTTTCGGCGGTATTTCAGGGAGGAAAATGGATGAGAGATAGTAGAATTATTGCAATCAATAGGCCAATATGTAAACAATTGGTTATCAATTAAACATACCATGGCCTAATCGCTCCGCCGTCCCAAAAGAGGAAAAAAATTCCAATCCTCCGGTTCTCCGGGCCCTTCCTTATTTTTGCCGCCTAAAGATGATATCACGGATGAGCATCCCGAAAACCATTACAATAGGAACCTCCACCCAACATCCCCTGACCGTCCACCGGCTGGGGTACGGAACAATGCGACTGACGGGCGAGTTTATTTACGGCGAGCCGCCGAACAGACGGGAAGCCATTCAAATTCTGAAAGAAACCATCACAAGCGGGATCAACTTCCTCGACACCGCCGATTATTACGGCGAAGACGTGACCAATCGGCTCATTGCCGAAGCCCTATACCCCTATCCCAATGATTTGGTGATCTGTACCAAAGTGGGCGCTACACGCAGACCCGATAAAGGCTGGTATCCATACAACAAGCCGGACGAACTAAGGAAAAGCATTGAAAAGAATTTGGCAACATTAAAGACAGACCGGATTCAGTTGGTGCATTTCAGGATAATGCCACACGCGGACACCCCATTGGAGGAATCCCTGGAAGCCATGTTCAAAATGCAAGAAGAAGGGAAGATTCTGCACATAGGAATCAGCAATGTAAATCCCGGTGAACTGGAAAAAGCGCTCGGCATCGGAAAAATTGCCAGCGTCGAAAATGCGTTTGGATACAGCGTACGCACCACGTTCCGTCAGCACAACAACGAGACAAGAGGGATGCAGGAAGTCATGGACAGCTGCATAAAAAACGGGATCCCCATGATACCCTTCTTCTCCTTGCTAAACTCCTTGCCCAAACACGATGAGAAAATTGCCGCAATCGCGCGAAAATACGCTGCCACACCCGCCCAAATTAACTTGGCCTGGCTCCTGCATTACAATGATCTCCTCCTCCCGATCCCCGGAACTTCGCGCCTGAAGCATTTCGAAGAGAACAGGAGATCGATCGATATCACCCTTACCCCGCAGGATATGGAGTTTCTCGCGTAGGCCTCCCGCCCGCGCCACATCGCCCCGCTCCGCCAACGCCCCCGCTCAAACCTCTTGACCGATCCACACCGCACCGCCAATACTGTCCCGGCTCGCCCCCGTCACCGACGCAAGGACGTTGTTCTCCTCCCGCCACCGCAAAACCCCGATCAACGCCATCACAAGCGCCTCCTTATAATCGACAATCGCATCCTCCGGCACCACAACCTCCACCCCAAGCTCCGCCAGCCTCGCCCGCAGCCTCCCCACCAGGAAACCATTGTGCGCGCCACCCCCCGTCACCAGCATCTTCACCGGCGAACCCGCATCCCCGTTGCCCCCACCACCCGCCAACCCCAACCTTTCCACCGCCCGCCCGATCTGCCCCACGAGGTGCTCGACATAGGTCCGCAGCCCGTCCTCCACGCGCAACCCCGCGCCCGCTACAATCGGCAGCACCTCCACCAATCCAAACTCATTCGCCAGTGACTTCGGATACCCCATCCCGTAATACGCCAGACCATCCAACCGTCCAAGCACCTCCGCATCCACGCTCCCCGCCGCCGCCATCAGTCCATCCCGATCATAGTCCAGCCCCACTTTCGCCGCAAGCGCATTCAACACCCGGTTCGCCGGCGCCACATCAAAGGCCGACGCCCCCAGCGAAACATTCGCTATCCCACCGAGATTCATAAACGCCCTGTACTCCGGAAAAAGCAATTTCTCCCCAATCGGCACGATCGGCGCGCCCTGACCGCCCAACGCCACATCCATCGCCCGCAGATCGGACACGATATTGATCCGTGTCTCCGCCGCAATCGCCGCCCCATCACCCAACTGCGCCGTCATCCCCCGCGCCCCGTCGCCTGTCATCCGCCCCTCCCCATCCCCCCGCCCCGCCTTCATCGCCCCCGCCGGAAAATGAAAAGTCGTATGCCCATGAGACGCAATCAACTGAACCTGATAGTCCAACCCATGCGCCGCAATAAACCGCAAGACCTCCCGGCCCAGATAATGCCCATAGTCCGCATGCAGGAACTGGTACTCAAGCGCCGAAAGCCCCGTCGCCCCCGCGAGCCGCTCCCGCCACTCCGGCGAATAGGCATGACAATCCGTATGAACCAATTGGAAATCCCAAACCCGCGGCGCTTCCTGCGAAGAGCCCGCCTGCTCCTGCAAATGCACATAAGCGATATCCAACCCATCCAGCGAACTCCCGCTCATCAACCCGATGACTTTGTAGACCATAGGGCCCAAAAATAGAAATATTATGGGACCGGAAGTTGAACCTTGATTGAACTTCTCTTGCGACGCTCCCGTATACGTCAACAAGTCTATTGAACTACCCACCCCGACGTCGTCCCATTCCAACTTTCCATCTCCGCCTCGGCCGCCTTCGGCGCTCTCCACAGGGCTAATGTCTGCGCCGCTTCGCGGCGCGAGAGCTTCGTCAAGGCTTCGTTCCTCGCCTTTCCTCGCTCGTACCCTTCGTTCCTCGGGTACCCGCCGGTCAGTATTGAAATTTTTCTGTAGGTTTGCCGAAATCAGGCCCGTATGGTTGTCAACCTCTCAGAACAATATTCCCTCCTCTGCGACTGGATCAGCGAGATCCGCGATCAGGAGATCCAGCTGGACCGCATGCGCTTCCGACGCAACCTCGAACGCATCGGAGAAATCGCCGCCTACGAGATCAGTAAACGCCTGCCATTCACCGAGAAAGAGGTCCAGACCCCCCTCGGCATCGCAAACGCCAAAGTGCTCACCAACCAGCCCGTTATCACCACCATCCTCCGCGCCGGCCTGCCCCTCCACCAGGGCCTGCTCAATTTCTTCGACAAGGCCGACAACGGCTTTATATCCGCCTACCGCAAACACCAGCGCGACGGCAGCTTCGAGATCAGCCTCGACTACATCTCCTGCCCCGAACTCGAAGGCCGGGTCGTCATCGTCTCCGATCCCATGCTCGCCACCGGCGCCTCGCTCGTCAAGACCATCCAATACCTCCGCGAAGAAGGCCACCCCGCCGAAATCCACGTCGTCGTCGCTATCGCCTGTACCGTCGGGATCGAATACGTCCTCCGCGAAGAACCCCAGTGCCGCATCTGGTGCGGCGCCATCGATGATGAACTCACCGCTAAAGGCTATATCGTCCCCGGCCTCGGTGACGCCGGCGACCTCGCCTTCGGCAACAAAGTGCAGATGTAACCCGAATCACCCCCAAACAGCCATCCAATCCCGCCAATAGGCACGCGACAAAACTTTATCTTCCGCAATTCCCCTTTTTTTTACTATTTTTCGGGACTAATTCCGGCGCGTAGCCAACGTTTGACCCGGTTTATCCGTCTAATCATAGGACGTACGATCCGAAAAAGCCCTCCCCTGCATCCTTTAAAAGCCTGGGAATGTAATTCATAACGAGAGACCCAACTGTTTATGAAGCTGAAAGCTTTTCTGAAGACCAAATCCATCCGCCCGTTCTCCGGCCTGCTCCTGGTGGCCACCCTCAGCCTGTTGTCAACCCTTCCCGCCACCGCCCAGGACCCCGGATTTTCCCAATTCTTTGCCTCGCCGCTTACCCTCAACCCCGCCCTCACCGGTAAATTCAATGGCGTCCTCCGTGTCGCCGGCAACTACCGCAACCAATGGCCCGCCATCAATAATGCATTTATAACATCAACCGTCTCTCTCGATGCCCCCATCCTGGTAAACAAACTCCCGGTCAACGACACCTGGGGGATCGGATTCCTCGCGATGAACGACAAGACCGCCAGCGGTATCCTCATCGAGTAACTATTTCTCCTTCTCCACCGCCTATCACAAAGCCCTGGATGAAGACGGCTATCATTCCATCGGTGTCGGGTTCCAGGGCACCTACGCCAACCAGAGCCTCGACGGCACCCGCCTCACTTTTGAAGACGGCCTCCAGCTCGACGGCACCTTCCTTCGCTCTCCGACCGAAGCCATCAACTCCGAATTTGTTTCCGTCCACTACTTTGACGCCGACCTCGGTGTCCTGTACAACGCCTCTACCAACGGCAACAACAACTTCTATATCGGCGCATCTGCCTACCACCTCAACCGCCCGAAGGCTTCCTTCCTGGGCGTAGATACCATCAACATCCCGATCCGCGAGACAATCCACGGCGGGGGCTTCTTCCCGATCGCCGGGACCGCCAGCACCATCTATGTCAGCGGCCTGGTCAGCAACCAGGCCGGTGCCCGCCAATACGTACTCGGCGGCGCATGGTCCGCCTCCGCCACTACCGATGAGACCTCCCCGGTCAACTTCTACGCCGGCGTCTGGGCCCGCTTCACCAACAACACCACCGATGCGCTCATTCCTTATGTCGGACTGGACTACAACGATTTCAGCCTCGGCGTCACCTATGACGTGAACATCTCCCCCCTCGCATCCGCTTCCGAAAGCCGCGGCGGCATCGAGATCTCGCTGATTTATATCAAAAAGTCATCCACCGGCAAACACGGCATCCCCTGCCCGCGCTTCTAACACATTCCTGCCCATGGTTCCAATTCTAATTATGGCGATTTCGCCGCAATTAACCAAAACCGCCGGCACACATACCCGGCCGCTCGCGCACAATTTCTGTATCGAACAGACGCCCCCGCACCCCCCGCATCCCTCGCCCGCACAATCCCAAAACCCTGGTTGTAACTTTTCCCCGATCCCATCCGTCTGAGGGGACAAAACCGCGCCGCATGTTCCGCAACTATCTCCAGGTCGCCCTCCGTAACCTTTGGAAGTCCAAAGGATTCACTGCCATCAATATCATCGGCCTCTCCGCCGGCCTCGCAGTCTGCCTCCTCATCGTCTTGTATGTCGCCGACGAACTCTCCTACGACCGGTTCAATGTCAATGCCGACCGGATCTATCGCATCGATGCCGACATCTCTTTCAACAATACCCGACTGATTGCCGCCCTCTCCCCCAAAGCCCTCGGCGCCACGATGGTCAATAGCTATCCTGAGATAGAGCAAATGACCCGTCTACAGAGCTTTAACGGCGACATCATGATCAAGCATGGCGCTGACTGGATCCAGGAACACCACCGCGTCCTGGCCGATTCCACTTTCTTCCGCGTCTTCACCTTTCCCTTTATCGCCGGCGACCCCGCCACCGCACTTAATGCCCCGCACAGCATCGTCATCGACGAAACCACAGCCAGACGCTATTTCAACAGCACGGATTGTATCAACAAAACATTACCAATCCGCTACACGAAAAAGTAGGGCCGGTCGCCCTGCAATTCGGCGATAACCGGGGCATGCTGGCCGTCCGCCTGAAGCCCGGCAATGTATACCCGCTTGTCCGCGAGATCGAATCCCGCTGGAAAAAGATGGCTCCCGGTGTGCCAATGGGGTATACCTTTCTTGACAACAACTTCGACCGGTTATACCATACAGACCAACAAATCGGATAGCTCACGGTCACCTTCTCGGTCTTCGCCATCCTCATCGCCTGCCTGGGCCTCTTCGGGCTCGTCACCTATGCTGCCGAGCAGCGGATGAAGGAAATCGGAATCCGGAAGGTGCTCGGCGCCGGGATCGGCGGCATCATGAGGCTGCTCAGCATGGATTTTGCGCGGCTCGTGCTGATCGCATCCCTTCTTTCTTTCCCCATCGCGTGGTGGGGGATGAAACTGTGGCTCCAAAGCTTTGCCTATAGGGTCGGCATCAGTTGGTGGATCTTTATGGTGGCGGCCGCTGCCGCGATCGGGATTGCGCTCATAACGGTGAGCTTCCAAACCCTCCGCGCGGCTATCGCCAATCCGGTGAAATCTCTGCGGAGCGAGTAACATTTCTCCCGGTTCGGTCGTCAAAGGAGGCAAAATCTCCCTGCATGTTCCGCAACTACCTCAAAGTCGCTCTCCGCAACCTATGGAAATCCAAGGGTTTTACCGCCATTAACATCATCGGTCTGGCCTCCGGCATTGGCGTCTGCCTCCTCATCGTCCTCTATGTCACCGATGAGCTCAGCTATGACCGGTACAACGTCAATGCCGACCGGATCTACCGCCTCGACGCCGATATTTATTTCAATAGTACCCAGTTCACCGCTTCTATCTCCCCAAAACCCCTCGCCCTCACGCTCGCAAAAGAATGCCCGCAGGTAGAGCAAATGTGTCGCATCAATTTCCAGAATGACATCCTGATAAAAAAAGGCGCGGACTGGATCCGGGACCACCACATCGCCTTCGCCGACTCCACTTTCTTTAAAGTTTTTACCGTGCCGATGGTAACGGGTGACCCCAATACCGCGCTCGATGAACCGAATTCCGTCGTTATCGACGAATCAGCCGCGAAAAGATATTTCAATGGCACCGACGCGATTGGTAAAATCCTCGAAATGGAAAATAAGACTCTCTGCAAGGTCACCGGCGTCATGAAGGACTTTCCCCGGCAGTCGCATTTTCATCTAAGTTTTATCCGACCCGTTCGTGCCTCTTATCAAGGCGATAACGACCAGTGGTTGAGCAACAACTGGCACAGCTATATCCTCGTCCGCCCCAATGTGAACCGCGCCTTCCTCCAAAGCCGCGTAAACGCCACGGTCGACAAATACCTCGGAATACAGTTGCAGCAAATGCTTCACACCTCTATCGAGGATATGAACAAGGCGGGCGCGCATTTTATTTACCACCTGATGCCGCTGGAGGACATCCACCTCCATTCCAACAAAAGCTATGAGATGGAACCAAACGGTAATATCAGTTACATCTATATTTTTTCCTTTATCGCCATCCTGATCCTGGTCATCGCCTGCGTAAACTTCATGAACCTTAGCACGGCCCGCTCCGCCAATCGCGCGAAGGAAGTCGGTATCCGCAAAGTCGCCGGCTCGACCAAAGCTCACCTCATCACTCAATTTCTCACCGAGTCGGTGCTGCTCAGCTTCTTCTCCCTCCTGCTGGCCCTCGGAATCGCTCTTGGGTTGTTACCCATGTTCAACCAGCTGGCAGGAAAGGAACTCCATGCCGCAAGTCTCTTTTCACTTCGTTTTCTCTCCCTGCTGGTGATCCTCGTCCTCCTTGTAGGCTGTCTCGCCGGCAGCTATCCCGCCTTCTATCTCTCATCCTTCCAGCCCATCACTGGTACTCAAAGGAAAGATCGCCTCCGGCTTTAAAGGCAGCATGCTCCGCAGCGTCCTCGTCGTCGGCCAGTTCGTCATCTCGATCGGGCTTATTGTAAGCACGATCGTCATCTACAACCAGCTCAACTTTATCCGCAACCGCGAAGTTGGTTTTGACCGCGATCAGGTTTTGATCATCCACAATGCTTACCTCGCCGGTGACCCCGTAAAAACATTCCGCAAGGAGGTGACTCAGATGACGGGTGTCGCCGATGCCACCTTGTCCGGTGACCTCCCGACCCAGGGGAGCGGCTACGACCAGGAAGGCTGGTTCCGCACCGCAAACATGGATACCAAAGGAGCGGTTGTGCTGACCGACCTTTTTGTAGACGAGCACTACGTCCCCACCCTCGGGATGAAAATCGTTCAGGGCAGGAATTTCTCGATCGACTTTCCCACCGATTCGACGGGTATCCTCCTCAACGAATCCGCCGTCCAGTTGCTCGGCTGGAAAGACCCCATCAATCACCTCTTCTACCGGCCGGGCGATAGCATGAAAAGCGTCGCC
This sequence comes from uncultured Chitinophagaceae bacterium, assembly GCA_963846405.1. Classification (GTDB taxonomy): domain Bacteria; phylum Bacteroidota; class Bacteroidia; order Chitinophagales; family Chitinophagaceae; genus Puia. The sequence continues at coordinate 48,055 of CAWJVU010000010.1, forward strand.
TATCATGTCGTAGGTGTAATAAAAGATTTTAATTTCAGCTCGATGCACGATAAGGTAGGACCACTAGTGATGAATATGGGCGATAACCGCGGCAGCCTGGCCGTCCGTCTCCGCGGCGGTAATATCTTCGCAACCCAGGCCCAGATCGAATCCAAATGGAAGTCAATGGCGAACGGCGTGCCGTTCAGCCTATACGTTTATGGACGATGACTTCAACCGGCTCTACAATCGGAAAAACAAACCGGTCAGCTCTTTATCTCTTTTGCCGTATTCGCTATTTTGATCGCCTGTCTCGGGCTCTTCGGCCTCGTCACCTATGCCGCCGAACAACGCACGAAGGAGATCGGTATCCGCAAAGTCCTCGGCGCCAGCGTCAGCGGAATCGTCGGCCTGCTCAGCAAAGACTTCGCACTCCTGATCGGGATCGCCGCGATTATCGCCTTCCCCCTGGCCTGGTGGGCGATGTACAAATGGCTCCAGACCTTCGCTTACCGCACCGGCATCGCCTGGTGGATCTTCCTCATCGCCGGTTTCGCCGCGCTTGCATCGCCTTGCTTACAGTGAGCATCCAAACGATCCGCGCCGCCGTTGCTAACCCCGTTAAAAGCCTTAGATCGGAATAAATCATATCTCATGTTCAGAAACTATTTCACCGTCGCCCTCCGCAACCTGAGAAAGAATAAGGGGTTTACCCTTATCAATGTGTTCGGACTAGCCATGGGGCTTGCTACCTGTCTGCTGATCGTCTTTTATGTTTTTGACGAGCTCAGCTATGACCGGTACAATGTCAAAGCCGACCGCATCTACCGGGTGAACAATGACATCAAGTTCGGGGGGACGGAGGGCTCTTATGCCATTGCACCGTCGCCGGCCGCCGCCGCCCTGAAAGCGGACTTCCCCGAGATAGAGGCCGTGACCCGGTTTCGCAACCAGGGTGGCAACCAGGTGCGGAAGGGCAACCAGAATATCCAGGAGGACCGGATGATCTATGCCGACAGCTCGGTCTTCAAGGTATTCACGCTGCCGATGATCGAAGGCGATCCGGCTACCGCCCTGACGGCGCCGCACTCGGTCGTGATCACCGAAGCGATGGCCAGAAAATACTTCGACCGGACGGATGTCGTCGGGCAAACGCTGTTGTTCAATGATTCGATACCTTATAAGATCACCGGGGTGATCAGGAATATCCCCAGGCAATCCCATTTCACCTTCGATTTCTTTCTGCCGATGACCGAGCTCAACGAGAGCAGGGAAGGTGCCTGGCTCGGCAACAATTTCTACACATACATCGTACTCAGACCCGGAGCCGACCCCAAAAAACTTGAGGCCAAATTCCCCGCCTTTATGCGGGAGCATGTAGGGCCCCAGCTCCAGAGTGCCCTGCACCAGGATTACAACGGCTTTGAAAAGGCCGGTAATCGCTACGATTTGAGCCTTATACCATTGACGAAAATTCACCTGCAGTCGAACGGAGTAGACGAGCTCGGCCCTAACGGCAGCATCTCTTATGTCTATATTTTTTCCGCCATCGCCCTCTTCGTCCTGCTCATCGCCTGCGTCAATTTTATGAACCTCTCCACCGCCCGATCGGCCAACCGCGCCCGGGAGGTCGGCGTGCGCAAGGTGCTGGGCTCGCCGCGCAAATATCTCGTTGCCCAGTTCCTCACCGAATCCATATTGGTCACCGCGGTGGCGGCACTAATCGCGGTCTTCACCGCCTGGGCTTTCCTGGGACTTTTCAACCAGCTTTCCGGGAAGGAGCTGACGATAACCCCCACAGTCATCGGCTGGCTGTTGCCTGCCCTCCTGCTTATCATCCTTGTGATCGGCTGTCTCGCGGGCTCCTACCCCGCACTCTATTTATCAGCCTTCCAGCCCATCGAGGTGCTGAAGGGAAAGATCACCGCGGGGATGAAGGCGGGGATGCTTCGCAGCGTCCTGGTAGTGACGCAATTCTTTATCTCCATCTCCCTGATCATCGGGACACTGGTTATCTATACCCAACTGAACTATATCCGGCACAAAGACCTGGGCTATGACCGGGAGCATGTGCTGGTAGTGCACAACCTTTGGAGGATGGGTAGTAGTGAGGCGGGGACGTTCAAAAACGAGGTCAAACAGCTTTCGGGAGTTGAGAACGCAACGATGAGCGGATACCTGCCAACTTTCGACAATAACAACGGCACCAGCCTCTTCAAGGATCCGGTATTGGACCAGAAGCGGGCCCTCCTGACGCAGGTCTGGGCGGTGGACGAGGACTATATTACGACGTTGGGTATCCAGATGGTTCAGGGACGCAACTTCTCCAAAGACATGCCCACGGATTCGACGGCGATCATCGTCAACGAGGCCGCGGCAAAAATGCTCGGCTGGGCCAAACCGGTAGGGCAATTCCTCTATGCGCCCGCCGACAATATGCTAAGCCGTCTTAACAAGAAACATATCATCGGTGTGATAAAGAATTTTAATTTCAAATCCCTGAGGGACAATGTTACCCCGATGTCCCTTTACCTTGACCAGGACAGGGGCGCATTGAGCATCCGGTTGCGATCCGATGACATCCCTTCTCTGCTGAGCCAGATCCGAAGCAAATGGGAGGCCGTAGCATCTCGCGAACAGTTCGATTATTCCTTTATGGACGAGGACTTCGATGCACAGTACCGCGCAGAGCAACGCGTGGGCGGCATCTCCGTTACCTTCACCGTTCTGGCGATCGTCATCGCCTGTCTGGGTCTTTTTGGGTTGGCCGCTTATGCCGCGGAACAGCGGACAAAAGAGATCGGCATCCGCAAGGTGCTCGGGGCCAACGTCTCCGCGCTCGTAGGCCTGCTGGCCCGGGATTTTATCCTCCTCGTACTGATCGCCATCCTGCTGGCGGTGCCCCTGGCCTGGTGGGCCATGCACAGCTGGCTTCAAGGTTTTGCCTATCGCGTAGGCATCTCGTGGTGGTTGCCTGCATTGGCCGGTGGGGGGGCGGCGCTGATCGCCTTTATTACGGTAAGTTTCCAGTCCATCCGGGCTGCGCTCGCTAATCCCATCAAGAGCCTCCGTTCGGAATAGCTCTCCGATTAATGATGCGTCCCTCCACCGGAACTCCCGCCACCACCGGACCCACCGCCCCGAACTCACATGCGCGGCGCCGCCACCACCGCCGGAACTACCGCCGCCGCCCGAACTCACATGAACCGCGCCCCCGCCGCCTCCCGAATACCCGCGAGATCCACCGCCTCCACTTCCGCCTGAATACCCGCGCGAGCCACCTCCACTACCACCGCCACTCACATATCCCCGCGACCCACCGCCACTCACATATCCCCGCACTCCATATCCGCCGGACGCCCCCGTACCTGCAAAATGACCGATCCGCAACGAACCACCCTTTGCGCCACCAGCAGTACCACCACCAGCAGCACCGCCGCCCGCGCGCGTCATCCCGCCACTCGCCACGCCGCCGCTCTTCGAACCCCCATTCACTATCCCGCCTTTTACCAGACCTCCCGCCGGGTGTTTACTTCCCGGACCATATGATTTTTCGCGCCATCCCGGCCGCCTCCCCTCATATTTTATATATCCATAGTAACGATTCAGCCGGTCGAAACGGAAATACCCCGAATGCCACCCGCCTCCCCACCCAAAAACGAAGTCCAACTCATACCCCCACGCCTCATCCGCCCAATCCTCATCATACGCCGCCGCGAGCGCGCAGCCATCCGCCGCCCCGGCGTCATACCCCGGTAAATACCCGTCATATACATAATCCGGCGTGGTCTCATAGATGTACACGAACTTTGCCCGGTAGACCGGATACCGCCGCGCGATCAGCTCCACACCCATCGGCCGGACGTCACTCACCCTCCATAGCCCGATCGGGCTGGCGGCGGCAAACCACACCCCATTATCCAGCGCATAATATGTACCGTGATCCTCGATCACGATCGAACAGGTATTCGTCGCATACTTCAGCAGGGTCCCCAGGATCGGCTTGAACCGTGGCGCTCCGGAATAATCGATCGTCGTCGTCTCTTCTCGGGCAACTTTGGAAACTGCGGGTACATCCTCATCCAACAAAGCCGTTTTCCTAACCGTTTTCTCCGCCTTCGCCCGATTGGCCGGAACGTTCAGGTTCGTAGTGACCGTTCCATTCATGGCAAGCAGCAGGTCCACCGGTAGATTCGCACGCATGACCGCGTACCAGCCAAGACTGTCCTCCAGTTTCTCCGATTGATACCATTGATTCCCGATCAGGATATAAAAGAAGCGCGTATGCCAATCGTAAAAGATATTGTTATCGGAATTCCCGACAAAAGAGAGCGACGTATGTTCAAGCTCCACCGATGTTGGTTCACCATTACTCTGGACCAGCGCGGCCGGCTCCGTACGCACCACGATCTGCTGCACCTGCCTGGACGAACCATCGATCTCGATGGCATCTTTCCTGGCCGCTTTCTTCAGGTCGTTCTGAACCCGACGAAGCTCCGCCCCCGGCTTCCACCGCGAATTCAAGGGCGAATAAGGACCCACAGCAGCCCGAGCCAAATACCATTGCATCCCGCCATAGAGATAGTAGTTGCTGTCCGAACCCCGCACGATCACATTCTTCGTGTTCACGACAACATCCAAACCCCATCGGTCATTCCGTTCCAATCGGGGCGCACCGTCAATCAGCACAAGCGCCGTCGGTTGCGTTGCAAACAGAATTTTGATCGGAGCCACCCCGACCGTATCGCGCGCCAGCGCCATTTCCCGTCGCCCCAGCTCCAATGAACGCTGCACCTCTTTCTCTGGAATGCTCTTCACAGCCCACGGATTGTAGATTTCCAGTTCCGCGGACACAAAACTATTCTCCGCCCGGCCCGTATCATCCGGTATGCGCAATTCATCGACATGCACCGCCTGGATCTCCAATTGAATGCCTGACGCATCCACCCACCCGGCAGGACCACCTGATGCATCCACCCCGCGGGCAGCGTTATCTCCCGGTGTCACGCTTGCGCGCACAGAATCCGTCATCCAGGCCACGCCGAAGACCGGATCATCCGCGCCCATAGCCTGTACCGAAATCACAGACCGCGATTTCACGAGATTGTTCGAATAGGAGAGAACTTGTGGTTGGAAAAGACTGATCACGGTACCGCCCGCTGTCATAATCGACCTCGGCCATTCGGCCTGGATTTGCGGCTGGATTTGCATTTGCTCCTGAGCCTGCGCCTGGCCCTGGCAAAAGACGGCGCCCGACATCGCCAGGACGACCGCCATTGGGGTGAGTTTCATAAAAAATGCTTTTGATAATAGGTTAACAAGCCTTCAAATCATCCATGACTAAGTTAATACTCCCCAAAGCCAATTACTATACCCCTGGACATATTTAATCGGACTTTAAAGCTTATTTAATCGGCCTTTAACCCAATCCCTCATCCGCGCGGCTCGTTCAACTTTCTCGGCCCGCTCACATACTTGTTACCCTTTAAAAAGAACCGATAATCCAGCGCTGCATCCTCCCCGGCATAATCCACGCCGATCCGCGGCGAGGCCCCAATCTGCGACCGCCCCGGCCGAAACCCGTCATCGCCAATCCATACCGATCCTGAAGATAAGGATAGGCCGGTATGATAAGTACGCAGCCCCAACGCCCTGGAGACGTTGCCCGGTCCCCGCGTCAACGTGTGATCCAGTCGTTCACGCCCCATTCGTTTTAGCATCACCGGTATACCCTCCAGTGGCTCGAGTGCGCGGACCAGCACCGCATGCGGGATATCTTTCCGATTCGTCACAACATTGAACAAATGATGAATACCATAGATCAGATAGATGTAAGCAGTACCACCTGCACCAAACATCACCTCCGTCCGCGCCGTCCGCCGGCCTGCGAAAGCGTGGCTCGCCCGGTCTACCACCCCGTTATATGCCTCCACTTCCACGATCCGACCCGAAGTTCTAACACCGTCGAACTCCGTAACCAGCACCTTACCCAGCAACGCTCTGGCAACCGCCACCACGGACCGCCGCTCATAGAAAGCCGCATCCAATTTCCTAAGTTTCCCCATTTATGCGTAGGTTTGAATCCAATGTTGCCGATCCGGACCTTATCCGGTCCATCCGCCCAAAGTAACCAAAAGAACCCACGGTGCTAAAAGAAATCATTATTGCCTTCCAGTCCTATGCGAAAGCGCATCACTTCATCAGGACCCACCGCCTATGGAAGTGGATTATTATCCCCGGTATCCTGTACTCGATCTTGTTTCTCGTCGGGATATACTTCTTTTGGGATTCCGCCAGCACCGTTGTATCCTGGCTCGGCCGCCTCGGCATCGACCGCTTCCTCCTGCATCAGCGAAGTGCAGTCCTTAGCTTCTTTTTTGTCATGGGCGGCCTTATGGTTCACCTCGTGCTGGTCTTTTTCTACTTCTCCCTTTTTAAATATCTGATGCTGATCATCGGCTCACCGCTGTTCACCTATCTCAGCGAACAGACCGACGCCCTCCTGGGCGGTAAGGAATACAAAATGCGATTCAACCGCGAGTTCCGCAGGGACATGATGCGCGGCATCCGGCTCGCCATCCGCAACTCCCTATGGCAAACCGTTTATATCGTCTGTATCCTCCTCCTCGCTTTTATCCCGCTGATCGGCTGGATCGCCCCGGTCGTCTGCATCTTCGTGGAATGTTATTACTATGGGTTCTCGATGCTCGACTACAGCTGCCGCCGCCACCTCAGCCCAAACGCCAGTATCGCATTTATCAATCAGCGCAAGGGATTCGCGGTCGGCAACGGAATGGTTTTCTACGGCCTGCATTTCGTACCAGTCATCGCACCCGCCTACGCGATCATCGCCGCAACGATAAGTTTATATCACCAGAACCTCGAGTAGCTCATCACGACCCAGCCAACTCGAATGCCGTATCACTCCCCCCAAACTCCAGTACCGCATCCCGATCCCCCGAAAAAAAGTTCTCGTTTTGAGAACTCCAACTCGAAATCAACCACACTCTGCGTCCGACGAACGCCTTACCATGCATCCTTTATCATACATTTTCAATTACTTACCATTTTCACTTTCAACGCCCGCACACGTCCCGCACACCCCAACCGACGCTAAAGTTCTCGTTTTGAGAACTCCCGTTTCATTCCAAATACATAAATTCGCCCGTGCAAAATTCAACCGCCACGGTCTACCTCATCCCCTGTTGGCTCGAAAATCAAACGCTCGCCCCGCTCCCCGCCTACATCCTGGATGTTGTCAAAACCTGCACCGTTTTTTTTGTCGAGAACGAACGCAGCGCCCGCCGATATTTCAAGACGCTGTGGAAAGAAATGGTCATCGACCAATATGAATGGTATCCCATCCACAAAACGGAGCCTGAACTCCTTACGACCTTCCGTGCCGAAACTGAACGAAGGCGCCACAATCGGCATTCTCTCCGAAGCCGGCTGCCCCGGCATCGCCGACCCCGGGCAACTCCTCACCGCCATCGCTCATGAGACCGGCGCCACCGTTCGCCCACTCGTCGGCCCAAGCTCCATCCTCCTCGCCCTCATGGCCAGCGGCCTCAATGGCCAGCAATTCAAGTTCAACGGCTATCTCCCCGTAGAAACCGCCGCCCGAACCACCGCCATCCGAAACCTCGAAACCGAATCCGCCCGCCAAAACTGCACCCAACTGTTTATCGAAACTCCTTACCGCAACAACCAATTGCTCGCCACCATCCTCTCCACCTGCCGCCCCTCCACCCGCTTGACCATCGCCGCCAACCTCACCAGCCCCAACGAATACATCCGCACCCTCCCTATCGCTCAATGGCGCGAAACCGCGCCCCCCGATCTTCACAAGCAACCGACGATCTTTTGTCTCCTCGCCTGACGCGCGCCAAACCTACTTCAACTATTTCACTGGACCCGCCGGCGAAACCGGCCCTCCGGCCGGAGTTCCTCCTGCCGGAGCAGTAATCGACACAATACTGTCCACAACGAACTTGCTATATCCCCGCCACGGCAGGGCCCCCTTATATTCATTATAGTGAAGCACCATCTCCTTCCCCGCATTCACCATCAGCCGCATCGCCAAAGCCTTATCCGTGATCGAAAAAAGAAATTCATTCGACGACATCGCCGCCGGCCCCTTCGACTGCAAACCCGTCAGGATCATCTCCCCCTCATACGTTTTGAAAACATATCCCTTGTAAACAACATAATTCAGCGTTCCCGCTTTCATCCCGGAACCAAACACAAAATAATACCGCCCCACAACAATCAGCACCACTAGCAGCAGCACCACCACACCCACAATGCCGAGAATCCGCTTCATAAAAAGAAAATTTATGGTGTCGACATTCCCCCTTCCCCCGTTCCCATTTGTCTATGCAAATCCAATATCTTCCAAAACACATACCCCCTCCGCGCATTCGGCACGCCACTCTATTGAGGATTCCATCCATATTTATCCACCAGGTAGATCAGCGCCGCCATCGTCACCGTCCCCAACTCCAGCTCCCGCTTATTCACATTCTCCAGCACATCCGTCCGCGCATGATGGTAATCGAAATACCGCTGCGAATCCGGCCTCAACTCTCCAACTACCGCACCAACCGCACCCTCCAAGGGGTTCGTATCCGAACCGCCTCCGCCCTTACCAAATTCGTACACCCCATATGGCCGCAGCAGATCCAGCCACGGCCGGATAAGGGCCAGCTTCTCATCCGACAACGACAACTGGAATGCGCGCGGTGTAAAACCGCCCGCATCGCTCTCCAGCCCCAGCAAATGCTGCTCACCCGCCTCCTTCGCGGCGGCCGCATATTTGCGGCCGCCGCGGCCGCCATTCTCCTCGTTCGCAAAAAGCACCACCCTTATCGTATGCCTCGGCTTATAACCGATCGCCCGCAGCGCCCGCAGCACCTCGATCGACTGCACACACCCCGCCCCATCATCCATCGCGCCCTCCGCCGGATCCCAGGAATCCAGATGACCCCCGACCGTAATATATTGGTCCGGGAATACCGACCCTTTCAACTCGCCAATCACATTATGCGCCGCCGTATCCGGCAACATATAACCATGCGTGAAGAGCGATACTGTCAAATCCGCATGCCCCTCCAGCAACGCCGCCAGCCGGTCCGCATCGCGCAGCCCAACCGCCGCCGCCGGGATCTTCGGCAACGAGTCCGTATAATTCAGCGCGCCGGTATGCGGCACATTATCGACCGACTCACTCATCGACCGGACCAGCACCCCCACTGCGCCATACTTCGCCGCCCTGCTCGCCCCCGCCCCCCGATACCGCACCGCATCCGAATAGGCCTGGAATGTTTCGACGAACAGCGGATTGAACGGATAGTTGTAGAAGACGATCTTGCCGCGAACCTCATCCTTCCGCTGCTCCAACTCGTCGAAATTATGGACCAGCATAACTTTCGCCTCCACCGGCTTCGCCCCCGTCCCCACCGAATTCCCAAGCGCGATCACATCCAGTCCGCCCGTAACCGCCGCCCCATAAAACCTCGCCGTATCCTTCCCGCCCCGCACCCAATGCGGAACCATACATTCCTGCATCCAAACTTTATCCGCCTGCCCCTCCTCAAGCGCCTGCCAGCCCCAACGCTCCGCTTTATAATAACCGGGACTCCCCGACAACCGCGCCCCCACTTTCTTCGTCAGAACCCGAAGATTATCATAGGCCCGCCCATCCGTCAGGATCGTATCCGCCAACCGCCGGATCAAGCCCGAATCCTCCACAAACCGCGCACGATCGATCCCCAGCCCCACCGAATCGACCTGCCCGAGCGCGCGCTCGCCGGACAAACTCCCGCCGACCACTAATAAAAAGAAAACCAATCTACTAACCGAACATTTTATGCCTTCATCAATGTTATTTTCCGCTAAAGGTAAAAAAAGGTTATATTACATTAACTGAATTCTATGCGCATTGGTATTGTTTGTTATCCGACCTTTGGAGGCAGCGGAGTCCTCGCTACAGAATTAGGTAAAGCACTGGCGGATAAGGGCCACCAGGTCCATTTTATTACATATCAGCAACCCGTCCGCCTCAACGAATTCAATGCAAACATCTTCTACCATGAGGTCCGGGTGACCACCTATCCGCTCTTCGACTACCCTCCTTATGAGACCGCCCTCTCCAGCGCCATGGTCGATGTGATCACCAACCAGCACCTTGACCTCCTTCATGTCCACTATGCCATCCCCCACGCATCAGCCGCCTATATGGCCAAGAAGATCGTGGAAGCGCAAAGCGGCCGCAATATCCCGGTCATCACCACCCTCCACGGTACCGATATCACACTGGTGGGACGCGACAAAACATTCGCCCCCGTCGTCGCCTTCTCCATCAACCATTCCGACGCCATCACCGCCGTCTCCGAGAACCTCCGCGACGAGACCTACCAGATCTTCAATATCGAAAAAGAGATCCAGGTGATCTATAATTTTGTCGACACCCGCCGCTTTCACAAGAAGCCCATTGACGCCTTCCGAAAGGTCATCGCCCCCAACGGCGAACGCATCCTCATGCACGCTTCAAACTTCCGGAAGGTCAAACGCGTCCAGGATATCGTCCGCATATTCGAGATCGTAAGACAGAAGATGCCCGCAAAGTTGCTATTCGTCGGTGATGGCCCCGAACGTTCCGACGCCGAAAGCCTCTGCCGCGAACTCGATATCTGCGATGACGTCCGGTTCGTCGGCAAACAGGAACAGATGGAAGAAATTCTCGCCGTAGCCGACCTCTTCCTGCTGACGTCGGAATACGAGAGCTTTGGCCTCGCCGCCCTCGAAGCCATGGCCGCAGGCGTCCCGGTCATCTCCACCAACGCCGGCGGCCTCCCCGAAATCGCCATTCAGGGCGAAACCGGCTACCTCGATAACGTCGGCGACATCCATGGAATGAGCGAACACGCGATCCAAATCCTCGAGAGATGAAGCCACCCTCAAACGCTTCAAGGCCAACGCCCTCGCCCATGCGAAGAACTTCGATATCCACCGCATCGTCCCGCAATACGAAGCGCTCTACAACCATTTTCTCACTACCGAGCCGCTTCTCTCATAGGCCCACCGCAACCCTACCTCCTCAGCCACCGCTCCGGATCATAATTGATACCCTTTTCATCCGACACAACAAAATCCAGCTGCCCTTTTGAGTCGACCTGACCGACGATTTGTCCCGTCTGTACCTTTTCGCCCTTCGTCACGGACACCGTCGAAAAATTGTTATAAGTAGTGAAGTATTTCCCATGCCGGACCATGACAACCTGCGCATCGCCGAGATAAAGATGGCTCTCCACCACGCCTTCAAAGACCGCTTTCACAACCGCGCCGCCGCTGGCATCGATCGTCACGCCGATATTGTTATGTTTGATCCCGGGGATATATTCATGAACCCCAAAGCCCATGGAGATCGTGCCCGAAACGGGCCAGGGCAGATGACCCCTGTTCTTTAGAAAGTCCCCCGACAAATGCAGGTCTTCGTCGCTACGTGAACACCGACTTCCCGCCGGACTTCACCGTCTTGAGCGTCGCCGGCGCAGCCGGTTCATTGTTGACGTCATGTAGGTGGCGGGGTCTTTGGTGCGGGAGCCGCTGCCGCCGCCGTCCGCATTCTTTTTTGTCGCCTCCCGGATCGCCCGCCGGACCGCCGCCGTGATAGCCGCCTCCAACTGCTTGTCCTGTTTCTTCTTAGTCCGCCATCTCCTTCTTCAATTCCTTCTCATGCGACTGCAGCTGCTGTACCACCGCATCCTTTTCCTTCTTCTCATCCTCCAGCAGCGTCCGTCTCCTTACTTTGCTTCTTCAACGCATCGTCCTTCTGCGCCCGGGTCGCTCTGCAGCCCATCGATCTTCGCCTGCAGCAGTTGCTGCGTATTCCGGATATTCTCCGCCCGCTCCTCCCGGTAGGCCCGGTAGGATTTCAGATATTCGATCCGCCGCAGGGCGTCATTGAATGTGTTGGCCGAAAAGATAAAATTCAGGAAATCATAGCTGCTCCGGTTCTTATAAGCGAACACGATACTCTGCGCATACTGGATCTTGAGCGTATCCAGCTCCGCCTTCAGCTTACACGATCTCGCGCCACGATTCATTCATATCGCCCTGGATCACGTCGATCTGGGCGTTGATATTCCGGATCGCCGACTCCCGCAGCCGCAGCCGCCGCTGCAACAGGGCCAGCTGACCCAGCGTCTCCCGCTTGTTCTTATGCGTCTCATCCAGCGACTGCCGGACATCATCGATCTCTTTCTGGATCGCGGCCCGCTCCTTCTCCAGATCCGCCTTGGTTTGCACCGGCGGCGGCTGAGCCTCCGACCGAAGGACGATCGGTGAGCAGGACAGGAATACGGCCAGGAAGTCGTTTGAGCATAGCGAGCTGAATTTAGTAATTTCAAAAGGTTCCTCCCCATCATGGACCCCACTTTTATAACGCCTATCTGCGCTTATAATTTTTCGGGATCGAAAACTGGTAGCTTAAAAGGTTCGTTAAACTTATAATGCTTGTTGATCCCGATCTCGATATCCACCTTTCCTCTTCTCCGCCACCGAGATCTTCCGGTAGGTCGAGAAGGGCGCCGGCGCCTGCCCTTGCCCATAGTCGTAGTCCCCATACGTGATATCACAGGTTCGCGCCCTCAACGGATCGACATCGTCCAGCTTGCTGTGGTTGATCGTGTTGTCCGGGTTCAGGGTCAGGAAATTGGTGAAGAAACGTCCCAACGCTGAAGAGCGACAGGCCCTTCGTCTCCGTCCGGTAATAGAGGATGTTCGCGGTATCCAGGAATATACAGGATTGCCGATCAGGAGATCCTGCACAGCTCCGAAGTCCACGGGCAGGTGTACCTGCTCCTGCAGATAGCTGACCGACCGCAGCCTTACGACCTTCTTTATGACGTCCAGGATCTTCACACTGTCCGGTGTGATCAGCGCCACAAAGGCCTTTATTGTCATGGGACCGATCTTCCGTAGACCTCGATCAGGATGAAACTGTCTTTTTGAATATGCACTACCGCATTAACCTCATAATCCTGCCCATTGCTGCCCTGGTAATGGACATGCATCGTACCCTTGAAGGTCTGGAAGTCAATGTGATTATGCGCAAGTCCCGCAAGCGCCGTTTGGATGACTGCCATCGAATCGGCATGATAGTCCCTCGCCGGCAGCGTGGAATCCTGTACCCGGACCACGGTCGTGTCGCGATGAGGCGCCGGCGTAGCAATCACTTTCCGGAGCGACCTCGTCGAACGACAACCCGCCGCACCCAATAACACCAGCGCCACGATTACGGCCACCCAACCTTTTCGGACGGCGACCGCCCAGCAATTTCGCATTTCTTTTGTTTTAACTTTTCCCCGTATGTCCGAACCCGCCGGTATTTCGCTCGGTTAATCCGATCGCCTCCACCTCCTCCCAGCCAACCCGGACGACCGGCGCCACAACCAGCTGCGCAATCCGGTCACCCGGATGGAGCACCTGAACCTCCGATGACAAATTGATCAGGATAACCTTTAGCTCACCCCGATAATCCGAATCGACGGTTCCAGGTGAATTCAGACAGGTAATCCCATGCTGGGCCGCCAGACCGCTGCGCGGCCGGACCTGCGCCTCATACCCCGGCGGCAGCTCTATATAGATGCCCGTCGGGATCATTTGTCTTTCCAATGGCTGCAACTCGACCGTAGCGGCGAGATTCGCCCGGAGATCCATGCCGGCGGAACCTTCCGTGGCATAGGCGGGTAGCGGATGGGGCGATTGATTGATGATCTTAACCTTGACGTTAGACATGGCGCAAATATATATCATACATGCTAATTCCACCAGAACGGTAGCATAAGCCGTGATCCCTCCCCCCTTCCCACAAACCCCAACTTCTCCGTCGTCGTCGCCTTAATCGAAATATCATCCGCCGCGATCCCCAGCACCCCCGCCATCGTCTCCCGCATCATCCCGCGCAAATTTCATGATCTTCGGCGCCTCCAGACAGACCGTACTATCGATATTCACAACCCGCCAGCCCTTCCCCTTTACCAGCGCATAACTCCGCTCGAGCAGGATCTTGCTGTCGATATTCTTATACGCCGCATCCGTATTTGGAAAATGTACCCCGATATCCCCAAGGCTCAACGCGCCCAGCAGCGCATCGCAGATCGCATGGATCAGCACGTCCGCATCACTATGCCCCACCGCGCCCCGGTCATGCGGGATCCGCACCCCGCCCAACCAGAACTCCCGCCCCTCCGCCAGTTGATGAAAGTCGATCCCGAATCCAATTCTGTAGCCCATTTGATTTCGCGCTTTGCAGGCCAACGGACCTCCGGTCCATTAAATAAAAACGGTCCCGGGTTTTCCTCAGGACCGTTCAAAGATATTCAAATTCGCCGACCCGTCCCTCCGCTATTGCGTAGAGCTCGACGTATTATTCTCCGTCTTACTATCCAGGTAGAAGATCAACCCGAACCGCAATGTATTAGAGAGCGGATTCCGGTTGGTGCCGCTCCCCGACGGCACAAGATATGAGAAGTTCAGCTCCATTACATTGTAGCGGAAGCCAACACCCGTACTGAAATATTTCAGATCACCCTTGCTCGGATCCTCATAGTAGTAGCCCAACCGCAGGAAGAACATATCCTGATAGGCGTACTCCGCGCCCACAGAGAATTGCAGTGTCTTGAACTGGTTCTCCCCATCGCTGAAGGATTTGCCCCAGCTCGACGGCACGCTTTCACTCTCATAGTCCGCCAGCGCCGTCGAGTTCCGAGTTAGAATTGCCCGTCGCCTGAGGCGCCACGGGCACCAGCAACTTGTGCATATCCAGCCCGAACATCACCTTGTTATCTTCATTGAAGACGGCCGTGTACGACGCGCCCAAACCAAGATCGGCCGGGATATAATCCTTGTCGACCGCACTGTTCGTATAGCCGATCTTTCCACCGAGGTTCTTCAACACCAAACCGAAATTCCAGCCACCCTTTTCGACCGTCGCCCCGTGCCAGTAAGCAGAGATATCCACCGCAAAAGTTTTCCCCGGCTCATACGTCGCCCCCGCCGCTGCATAACCCGACGCCAGGTTCGAATAGATATACCGGCCTGTCAGACCAAGCGAGAGTTTTTCCCCCAGCTTCCGCGAATACCCGAGATCGAACGCCATCTCCCGCGGATGCCCGCTGCCAAGTGCATTCCCGTTAAAGTCTGTGAACTGAATATTCCCAAGGCTGAAATAACGCAGCGAAGCCGATAACGCCTGATCTGGCGCGAATTTGTAGTACCCGGAAGCCGCCAGCAGATAGACATCCTGCAGACCCAGGTCCTGCAACCAGGGCGTATAGGTCAGCCCCATCCCGATGTCCTTGGTGTTGAAAGGTGTCTTCGCGAGGTTATACCAGGTAGAAGAAGCATCTGGGGTAGTCGCTACACCCAGATCCCCCATCGCGCCCGCGCGGGCATCCGGCGAGATCTGCAGGAATGGTACCGCCGTCGTCGTGACGTTCAGACTGGTCGTTTGAGCCTTCGCCCCATTAATTCCGGCAATTGACAAGAGAAATGCAGCAGCTAATCCCTGGTAAGATCGTTTCATGAGTTTGATAAATTTCGTGTTTAAAACTATCACGGTTTTGGTCTTCTCAAGCACGCAAATTTTGACTATTTGGTTTCCTCTCGCAAATCACCACACCGGATTTTTTAGGTAGATTTCGTATATAGGCTGCTAAGTTGTTAATTAATAGGTCATTATATCGATTCGCTCCCTCATACTCCTATCCCGCACCGCCTCCTTCTGCAAACATCGAACCAGCTCCCCATCCAACGGATTCGCCAATATTTTATTGTTTTCCGCGGCACAACTTTCCGCCTGCCGGTCCTCATCTCCTGCGCCGCGTCCCGGCCCGGAATTTGCCTGCAATTACCGCACCGGGGCAGCCGATTCCGACTACTCCGGACCCGACCCCCTTTTCCCGCCGCGGGAACCTGTCCCGAAAAGCAAAAATAAGGCAACTGTGGATAAGTATGTCTCGTATTTTTGTACAATAACTGGCCGAAATCATCGTTTTTCTTCTTTACGGGCTTCCTATGTTCAGGAGCGTCCAATTTAAAGCGTCAATCAAATGAAACTGAAAAACCTAGCTATCCTGGCAACCGCCGTATCCCTCTTCGCTGCCGCCTGCAAGAAAAAGCCGGATCAATCCGCTGTTACGGGTTGGAACTACAACGATTCCAAAATGGGGGGATTTCAGGTTTCCAAAGAACATGAACAGCGCACCGGACCCGGTCTGGTATTTGTCCAGGGCGGTACGTTTACCATGGGCGCTACCCAGGAGGACGTCATGCGCGATTGGAACAATGTTCCCCGCCGCGTGACCGTTAACTCGTTCTATATCGACCAAACCGAAGTAGCCAACATCCATTACCGGGAATACCTCTACTGGGTAGACCAGGTATTTGACGCCGACGAATACAAGACCGTCCGCGACAATGCCCTCCCGGACACCCTCTGCTGGAGAAGCGAGTTGGCCTACAACGAACCAATGGTCGAATACTACTTTCGCCATCCTTCTTACAACTTCTATCCCGTTGTTGGGGTGACCTGGCGGCAGGCGCACGATTTCTGTCTGTGGCGCAGCGACCGGGTGAATGAACTTACCCTGATCCAACGCGGCTATATCAATGCCAACTCCGTCAAGAACCTGCAGGGTCTTGGCCAGGAGAACTTCAATACCAAGGCTTACCTGATGGGCGAATACCAGGCAACTCCAGACAAAAAGGCCCGCTCCAAGGCGAATCCCCTCAAGAACCCCAATGGTACCCCGCGTACTACGGTCACCTTTGAGGATGGGATTCTCCTCCCGGCCTACCGCCTCCCCACAGAAGCGGAATGGGAATACGCAGCACTGGGCTACATCGGCCAGAACCCGCTTCCCAGCAATAAGGACAAGGTCCATGGGGAAGAGCTGATCGCCAACAAACAGGTCTATTCCTGGGCCAGCAATGTCAACGGACTTCGCGAAGAGCGTCATGGCAGCTGGCAGGGTACCTTCATGGCAAACTTCAAACGGGGTTCGGGTGATAACATGGGTGTTGCCGGCGGTCTGAACGATAATGCCGTCTACACTGCCCCTGTAACCTCCTTCTTCCCGAATGCATTTGGTCTTTACAATATGTCCGGCAACGTCAGCGAGTGGGTATTCGACGTATACCGCCCGATGTCGACACAGGACGTTGAAGACGTAGCTCCCTTCCGCGGTAACAAATTCGAAACCGTTGCCCTGGATAAGGATGGCAAGTCGGATCGCGACAGTCTCGGCCGTATCAAGATGCGTAACGTGACCGACTCCGAATCGCATAACCGCCGCAACTACCAGAAAGGTGACGTCATCAACTACCTCGACGGTGACTCATCGATCGCCGGGATCAGCTACGGCTACGGCATCACCACCCTGATCAGCAACAAGTCCCGCGTGGTCAAGGGCGGCAGCTGGAACGACCGGGCCTACTGGCTCAGCCCCGGCACCCGCCGCTTCCTCGAAGAAGACCAGGCAAACAGCACCATCGGCTTCCGTTGCGCAATGGACCGCGTTGGCAGCCCCGCAGGTAACGGCCGCCAGACGGGTATCAACTACAAAACAAGACGCCAGAATACGCGAAAACAATAACAAAGATCTTACTGCCACCACACATTTGAAGAAGAGGCCCGCGCGATGCGCGGGCCTCTTTGTTTCCGGCCCCGCCCGCACCACACGGAACCCCATCTTATTTGTCTATGCAAATCTAAAATTCTCCAAAACACATGCCCTCGGGTTCGCGCTCAGACTTCACCCGACTTGCTTCGCGCGGTCATTCACTCCTCAAACTCCCCGCCGGATTCGCCCGCGCCGCCCGCACCGCCTGTACCCCCATCGTCACGAGTGCGATCCCGATCACCATCACCCCAGCCATCGCAAACACCCACCACCCCAGCCCGATTCGGTAGATATAATCCTTCAACCAAAGGCGCATCCCCCAGTACGCCACCGGAGTTGCGATAAGAATCGAGATCAACACGAGCACAACGAATTCCCGCGTCAGAAGACCCGTCACCTGCGCCACCGAGGCGCCCAAAACTTTCCGTATCCCCACCTCTTTCCTCCGCCGCTCCGCCACATAAGCTGACAACGCAAACAACCCGAGACAGGCAATCACGATCGCCAGGGTCGACAGGCTGGTGAACATACTTTGCGTCCGCTGCACATCCGCATACGTCCGCGCATAGGTCTCATCGAGGAACGTGTACCGGAACTCCTGTTGCGGCATATAGCTCTTCCATACCGCTCCTACCCGCTTGATCAACCCCGCCATGTCATTTGTACTCGCCTTTACCGCCACGATCGTTGACCAGTCGCCCAGGTGAATGAGCAACGGTCGGATCGAGTCCCTCACCGTCTCGAAATTGAAATCCGCCACCACCCCGATAATATGCATTTTATAGCTTCCGCCCCGGTCGATCAGCTTTCCCAACGGATTGGCCAGGCCCAACTTCGATGCCATCGTCTGATTGACGATTACCGCCGACGAATCCGACGCCATGTCCCAGGAGAAGGTCCGGCCCTTGACGAGTTTCATGCCAAGCACCTCAAAATAATCCGGATCGCCATACCAGTTCTGTGCCCCCACCCTCGGATCGATCTTTGACCTCCCCTCATTCCAGAAGGAATTCTGATTGCGCTTCCCCCCTGTCACCGGCAAAAAATCACTGATCGTCACTTTCTTCACTCCCGACAAACCGAGCAGGTCGTTTTTGAAGGTCCTGAACCGCTTGTGCGGATAATTCGCCGTATCGATCGTCCCCGCACCCTGAATCAGCATGACCTGGTCTTTGTTATAGCCCAAATTACTATTCAGGATAAACTGCATCTGCCGGTACACGACCAGCGTACACACGATCAGGATCACCGACGTTGTAAACTGGAACACCACCAGAACGCTCCGCAATCCCGACCGTCGATTGCCAAGTGAGACAGCCCCCCTGAGCACCTCCACCGGCCGGAACCGCGACAGATACACCGCCGGATACCAACCCGCCATCAGTCCCACCCCCACCGCGGTCAGGATGATTGACGGCAACCACCACCACTCCGACCACGGCATTTGCAGGGTGGTATCGGTCATGCGATCGAACAGCGGCAGGAAGAGCCACGCCAGCCCGATCGCCAGAATGATCGAGATCGCGCTGAGCAGCAGCGACTCCGTCAGGAACTGCCCGATCAACCCGCTGCGCGGCGAACCCACTACCTTCCGCAACCCCACTTCCTTCGCCCGGTTCGCACTCCGCGCTGTTGACAGATTCACAAAATTGATACAGGCCAATAGAAGGATAAAGACACCTACCGCCCCAAATAGCCAGACCATCCGAATATCCCCATGCTGCAATCCGTCACCATAGAGGCTGCCCGACCGCAGATGTATATCTCTCACCGGTTGCAGCTCGAAGGAATTGCGTTTTATGATCGACGCGATATCGGGAGTGCCCGCCGCCTCCATCTGCGGCACGAGGTAGCGTTGATAAAGCGCCACCAGCTTGCCCTGTAGCTGTTTCGGGTCAACTCCCGGTTTTAGCAATACATAGGTAGGATAGTTATTCGCCCGCCAGAAATCCTGCTCCCCGTTCCACAATTCATGACCCATCAGTGAAATAAAAAAATCATATTTATTCAAATGTGAATTGACCGGAGGGTCCGCCATCACCCCGCCGATCTTATAAGGATGAGCAATATCCCCGTTGAGATAAAGCACCTTTCCCACCGGATCCTGGCCCGGAAAATACTTGTCCGCCTTCCGCTTCGAAAGCACGATGCTCGCCGGCTCTGTCAGCGCGTGCGCCCTGTCCCCATAGATCATAGGCGTCCCGAACATGTCCAATATCGACTGATCCGCATAGCTGAATCCCTCCTCAAAAATATCCTCTGTGCTGCCCTGCGCCCGGACCTCATTGCTCCCCGCGCCGTAGAAGAGGTCCGCCGGCATGATCCGCCCCGTCTGCTCCACCTGCGGAAAATCCTTTTTCAAGGCCTTCGCAAAAGGGGCCTGCATCCACACACTTTTACCCTCCGACCCATTGTCTTCAAGATAGCAATTGACGACCCGGTAAAGCCGGTCTCCGTTCGCATAGTCGCGGTCAAAACTCAACTCATGCCGGATATACAACGTGATCAGCAGACAGGTCGCAATCCCCAGCGCAAACCCGCCGATCTTGATAAAGGAATAGAACTTCTGTTTCCCCAGCTGCCGGATGGCAATTTTCCAGTAATTACGGAACATAGCGGGATGATTTTGGTGTATCCGAAAGGACACCACCGGCAGAAAAATGTTGCATGACCCCAGGAGCCGCGCCCCGGCCCCAGGCGGAGCCGCTTTGTTTTAAACATAGGGCAGCCTATCTTTAATTTGATATCTTTGGCGACGCTTTTTTATGACCATCGAACAATTTACGAAATCTATCTCCGCCATCCTTCCATCCAAACCGACACCCGCCAGCTCCGCCCGGGCGACCTCTTCTTTGCCCTCAAAGGCCCCAACTTCAACGGCAACCAATTCGCGGCAAAAGCCCTCGAGCTCGGCGCCGCTTACGTCATCCTCGACGAAACTTCCGCCCAAAAAGAAGTCTCCGACCGCCTCATCCTCGTCCCCGACGTCCTTACCACCCTCCAGGACCTCGCCCTCCATCACCGCGAACAATTCAACATCCCGTTCATCGCCATCACCGGCAGCAACGGCAAGACCACGACAAAAGAACTCATCCACGCCGTCCTGTCTTCCACATTCACAACCTACACGACAAGAGGGAACCTCAACAACCATATCGGTATTCCGCTCACCATCTTATCCGTCCGGAAAGACGCCCAGCTCGCCGTCATCGAAATGGGCGCCAACCACCAGAAAGAGATTGAAAGCTACTGCCAATATACCCTCCCGAACTACGGCCTAATCACCAATATCGGCAAGGCCCACCTCGAAGGCTTCGGCGGCCCCGAAGGCGTGAAAAAAGGAAAGGGCGAACTCTACGACTTCCTCCGGGCCCACGACGGCACCGCCTTCGTCCTCACCGACACCCCCGACCTCCCGACCATGAGCCAGGGCATCCCACGTGTCATCACATACGGAACCACACGCGACGCCGACTTCGTCGGCGTCGCGCAACCAACAAGCGACTCCTTCCTCCACGTGAATATTACCCACGGCGCCTCTACCGGCGCCATCCATACCCAGCTCGTCGGCGACTACAACCTCCCAAACGTCCTCGCGGCCGTTGCCGTCGGCAAATACTTCGGCGTCCCCGACGATAAGATCCGCCGCTCCATCGAAGCCTATATTCCCTCCAACAGCCGCTCCCAACTCATCGAAAAGGACGGCCTCCACATCATCCTCGATGCCTACAACGCCAACCCTTCCAGCATGCGCGCCGCCATCGAGAACTTCGCAGCCATGCCCGTCTTCAGCTACGACCATCCCATTACGCCGCAGCAATCCCTGGCCCAAAAGATTCTTATCCTCGGCGCCATGGCCGAACTCGGCCCCGAGAGCCTCGCCGAACACGTCGGCATCGTCCAGCTGATTGCCAAATATCCCGGCTGGAAACACGTCGTCCTCGTCGGCGGCGACTTCCAAAAGATCGGCCATCCCTATATCGGATTCGATACCAGCAGCCAGGCCGGCGAATGGCTCCGCAACGCAATGAAGACGGGCCACCTGAAAGACGCCTATCTCCTAATCAAAGGTTCCCGCAGCATGAAAATGGAAGAGGTTCTGGCCTGAACGGCTTTTTGACCTATCTTCCTTCATCAAAGCAAAAGCGCCGATGATCGAAGAACAACCCACCGCGGACGAACAACCCCTCGCCGATGATCAACCCGCCGCCCGGTCCGGCTCCACCTCCAGCGACGGTCTCAAACGGATCCTTGGCCTCCCCACCGCCATCCTCCTCGTCGCCGGCATCATGATCGGCTCGGGCGTGTTCAAGAAAATCGTCCCCATGGCCCAGTCCCTTCCAAATGAGCCGCTCCTCATCGCCGCATGGATCGTCGCCGGGATCATCACCATGTTTGGCGCATTCACCTACGCAGGACTATCGACGATGACCACCGAATCCGGCGGCATCTACGAATACCTTCGACTGATTTATGGCGACTTTATCGCCTTCCTCTTCGGCTGGTCCGTTTTTATGATCTTCGGCGGCGGAGCGCTCGCCGCGCTATCCTTTGTTTTCGCGCAATCGGTGAACACCCTCACCCCCCTCCCCTTTGCGGGCTGGGGCATAAAGATCCTCGCCGCCCTGACCATCGCATTTCTGACCTGGTTCAACATCCGCGGTATAAGAAAAGGGGGTATCTTGAACAACATCGTGACTTCTGCAAAGATCACCGGCATCGTTCTTTTGATCATCGCCGCCCTCCTCCATTCCCGGACCCCGGTCGTAACTCCCCTCCACATGCCGTCAGCCAGTCCAACACCTGGTGGTTAAGCGGCTTTTTCGGCGCCATGCTCAGCGCCCTGTGGGCCTATGACGGCTGGGCCAATATTACCTATATCACCGGCGAGATCAAAAACCCGGCTCGAAACGTTCCCTCCGCCATCATCGGCGGTGTCGGCATCGCCATGGCACTCTACGTACTCCTCAACTATGGGTACATGCGCGTTTTACCGCTTGACCAACTGGCCCGGCTGGGGCCCGATCAGATCGCCGCCTCGGAGGTCGCCCGCGCGTTGATGGGTAAGACCGGTACAGTAACCATCAGCGTGCTCATTATGGCCTGCACGTTCAGCGCACTCAGCGGCTGCATTATTTCTTATGCCAGGGTATATTTCCAAATGGCCCGCGAAAACGTATTCTTTAAGAATGCGGCCCGGATCCATCCCGCCGCCCGGACACCGTATATCGCACTGATCTACTCCGCCATCTGGAGCATCGTGCTGGTCTGCACCGGAACCTTTGATGAGATCACCAACCTGATCGTCTTCGCTTCCTATGGATTTTTCGGGCTGACTGCTTTTGGGCTGGTGCGAATGAAACGCAATGGGCGGCTAACGGCCAAAGTGATCGGCTATCCCGTCATTCCATGGGTGATTATTCTTTTTTGCGCCGCGTTGATGGCCAATACCATTTTCATTCAGCCCGGCCAGTCGTTGAAAGGATTATTGCTAATTTTGAGTGGGGTCCCTTTTTATCTTTATTTCAAACGGGCAAAATGAAAAAGTACTACGCCGTCGCATTAACGATATGGACGCTCGCCGTCGCATGTACGCATAACCCATCCCCCGATCAGGTATACTCAAAAGACATTGAGGACAAGATCAGCCAGGTCGAATCGCATCTTTGCACAAGTCCCACCGACAGCAATGCCTGGACCCTGAGCGACCGGATGAAATACTATCAGGTGGAAGGTCTGAGCATCGCGGTGATCCACAATTTCGAGGTCCAGTGGGCACGCGGGTATGGTTGGGCGGATGCCGGCGAGCACAGACCCATGACTACCCACACATTATTTCAGGCGGGGTCGATCAGTAAATCTTTAAATGGGGTTGGTGTTATGCTGCTCGTACAGCGGCATCAGCTGGATTTGAATACGGATATCAACAGCTATTTAAAGGGTTGGAAATTTCCCTATGATTCCGTCAGCGGAGGTCGGAAGATTACCCTGGGCAATTTGTTGAGCCACACCGGGGGCCTGAGCATCCATGGTTTTCCCGGTTATGTTCGCGGCGACAGCATCCCCACGATCGAAGAGATCCTCGACGGAAAAAAACCCGCCAACACCGGCGCCGTACGTGCGATCGCCAAACCGGATACAAAATACATCTACTCGGGCGGCGGTATCACGATCTCCCAATTGATCGTCGACAACATCACCGGCCAGCCATACGACACATTTATGGCCCGCGAAGTCCTCCTCCCCATGGGCATGGATAACAGCAGTTATACCCAACCGCCACCCGAATCCAAAGACCGCGCCACCGGCTACCTGCGCAGCGGGACCGCCGTCCCCGGCAAGTACCACATCTACCCCGAGCAGGCCGCCGCCGGTTTGTGGACCACCCCGATCGACCTCGCAAAATACATTGTCGAAACCCAGCTCGCCTACCAGGGCAAATCTTCCAAAGTACTGGACCAGGCCACAACCCGGACCCGCTTATCGCCCTATATCGACACCATCGATGCATCCGGTACCCGCACCGGATTGGGTGTCTTTCTTTTCCAAAGAAGCGGTCGCCACTATTTTAATCACAACGGCTCCGATGTGGGTTTCCTCAGCAGCTACTACGGATGTCTCGAAAGCGGCGACGGGGTCGTCGTCATGATCAACAACGATATAAATAACGCCCTGCTAAAAGAAGTGATCAACAGCGTCGCAAAAGTATATCGATGGGACGGATTCACCCTGCCGTTCTGATACGTACACCAGTTGTAACATAACCGAACAGCACCCCCACTGCCATCAAAATCCAATCCCTTCAGCCCCACGACATTAAATATCTGGCATCCCCTTCGCCCCCTCCCAGGTATCAAACCGCCGGCAAATGCTAAAAAACTATTTCCGCGTCGCCTGGAGATCCCTCCTTCAGAATAAAGCCTTTTCCTTTATCAATGTCTTCGGCCTCGCGCTCGGCCTCGCCTCCAGCCTCCTGATTTTTCTATGGGTCAACGACGAGCTCGGCATAGACAAGTTCCACGCACATAGCGATCGCCTGTTCATCATGTACGAGACCGAGCACATTGAGGGCAAAACGTTCTCCGGCTATTGGACTCCTGGTCTCCTCGCTCAGGAGCTCAAAAAAAAGATCCCCGACATCCAATACGCCACCGACATGATGACCCATGAGGGTACCAATTTCGAAGCTGCCGATAAGAAATTCAAAGAGGACGGGGTGGATGCCGACTCCGATTTTTTCAAGATGTTCAGCTATCCGCTGCTGGAAGGAAGCCCCGCCACCGCCCTCAATAGCCCCGCCTGTATCGCCATTTCCGATAAGATGGCCGCGAGCTTCTTCGGCAGCCCGGCCGAAGCGATAGGAAAGACCATCCGCTGGGAGAATAGCCGCGACTTCACCGTAGCCGCCGTCTTTGCTGAACCACTCCCAAATAGCTCTTTCAAGTTCGATTACGTTATTAACTGGTCCTCCGAGCTCGACGCCAATCCCTGGCTGCGCCAATGGGACAACAACAGCCCCAACACCGCCATAATGCTCCGCCCCGGCGCCGACCCGGTGAACGTTTCCGCCAAACTCAACCACTTTCTCGACCTGTACAACCACAATTTTACAACGTCTTTCCGGCTTGACCTCGGTATGCAACCCTTTGGCGACACCTGGCTCCGCGAGAAAACCACCGGAACCGACGGTAAAACCACCGGCGGCCGCATCCAGTATGTTCGGCTCTTCAGCCTGATCGCCGTATTTATTCTTTTTATCGCTTGTATCAATTTCATGAATCTCACCACGGCCCGCTCGGGCCGCCGCGCCAAGGAGATCGGCATCCGCAAAGTCGCCGGCGCCATCCGGGGCCCGCTGGTCCGGCAGTTTCTGTTAGAGGCGATCCTTACAACGCTCATGGCCGCCATGGTCGCGCTGCTGATCGTCACCGCCGTCCTGCCGCCGTTCAATCAACTGACCGGTAAACAGATCCTCCTGCCCTGGTCAAATCCACTTTTCTGGACAAGCCTCTCCGGTCTGATCCTCGTCACCGGTTTGCTCGCCGGCAGCTATCCAGCCCTCTTCCTCTCGGGATTGCAACCGATCCGCGTCCTGAAAGGCGCACTCAAATTCACCGGCGGCGCGATCCTGTTCCGGAAAGGTCTCGTCGTCTTCCAATTCGTCCTTTCCATCGTGCTCATTATCGGTACCATCGTCGTGTCGCGTCAGATCAGTTATCTCCAGACCGCGGACCTCGGCTACAACCGCGACAACCTCATCTTTATCCCCATGGAAGGGAACCTCACCGGCAAGTTTCCCGTATTCCGCCGGGAAGCCGCGAAGATCACCGGCATCGAGAACATAGCCGTACTACAGGACCGACCCGTCCACATCGGCCGGGATCTGACCTATGACCTCGACTGGACCGCCAAAGACCCCAACAGCAAGATCCTTTTCGCCGTCACCGCCGCCGGCGACGACTTCATAAAGACCATGCAGCTCCAACTCCTCCAGGGCCGTGACTTCTACCCCGACTTTCCGGCCGACACATCGGGCTATATCGTCAACGAGGCAGCGGTAAAAATCTTCCAATACAAAAACCCGGTCGGTCAGCCGCTCAAGGTTTGGGGCCGCCAGGGAAAGATCATCGGCGTCGTCAAGGATTTTCATCTGACCTCCCTCCATCAGACGATCCAGCCGCTGGCCATCCGCCTTCGCAATCCGGACGACTTCGGAAATATCCTCGTCCGCATCGATGGCCACCATACGAAGGAAGTTTTGAGCAACCTGGAAAAACTCTGCGCGACGCATCAACCCGCAATTCCCGTTTACCTATTATTTCACCGACGAACGATACCTCGGCAATATAAAAGCGACGTCATCGTCGGCCATCTCTCCAACGGCGCCGCCATCCTCGCGATCTTTATTTCGTGTATGGGATTGCTGGGTCTCGCCATGTTCACCGCACAACAACGCAACAGAGAGATCGGGATCCGCAAAGTACTCGGCGCAGGTAACAATGTCACTGCTGACCCTGCTATCCGGAGAATTCCTGCTGCTCGTGCTGATCGCCCTCGTGATCGCTTCCCCGCTCGCGTGGTGGGCCATGCACGCCTGGCTACAGGACTATGCCTACCAGATCCCGATCCGGTGGTGGTTCTTTGCCCTCGCAGGCGCCGCAGCCATCGGGATCGCACTCGTCACCGTCAGCTTCCAGGCGTTCAAAGCCGCCCTCGCCAATCCCGTCAAGAGCCTTCGAAGCGAGTAGCCGGCGCATCCACCTCGCTTACTTCTTCGATATCAGCAGAGACCCCCTAAACATCTTAAACCGGGGTTTACCCGCCGACCTGCCGGCCATAAGCGCCATGAAAACTACTTTCCCGCTGAGCGACGCACTGGTAAAGTAGACGGTCATCTCCTTCTGTGACGCATCATAACGATGATTTGATCTCGACACCGCCCAACTGGCCAGCGGTCGGAGGTCGATGATCGCCGCATCGCCACCCGGCGCCCAGGTCACGCTGAGTGAGGTCCCCGCCGAATCCGCGCATATTTTCACAGAACCCTGGCCCGTCAGCACCGAGTCACAATTTCCTTCAGCCGTCCAAAGCGACGAGAAGGGCACAACATACTGAGCGCCCTCGGTTGCGATCGCCTCGTTTTCCTCTCGGGTCGAAATATTGAACTCCTCCACCGCCTCCAGCTTCACATCGTTTCCCGTGTCTGATTCGTCCGTAGTCTGCCAGCGGCTGACATATTCAACACCCATCAGGTGAACGATTTCTTGCGTTCGCTGATACGACTGCCAGTTGTTCGCAAGACTATCCTGCCGGATCAGGCTGTCGAGATTGGCAGCAAAAAAAGGCTGCAGCGCCCGATCACCATGAATATCCACGATATATTCCGTCACCGAACTGATGGCCTTTTTATCTTTGCCCGGGACACGAATCCCCGCTCCATTCGCCGCATTCACTGTCGTCGCAATCTTCCCGTTCACCATCAGCCCATTCTTCTCCAGCAACGCCTTCAACCGATCGCGCTGACTATTCAGCGATACCGAAAAAGCTCCCCAGGGTCCCCAAACCGATAGGAGGGCCAGAATGCAAAGCGAAAGCGGCACCAGCCGGATATCCTTCTTGCGCGAAACGAGAAAATACACCGTAATAAAAAGAAGCCACCACGCCAGCGCCAACAGGAAATACCGCTGCTCCGTGATCCCGTACGGCCCCACGCGCTTGTAGATCGAAGTGAACAGCATAATGTTCAGCGGCAGGAGCGCCGGATAAAAGATCCGCGTATAATTTCTGACCCAGACATGGCTTTTGTCATTCTGAAGCGGAAAGATCAGCAGCAGCGACAGAATGCCCGCCACGGCAAAGGCCAATACCATCCAGGCCACCCACCCGACCGGCCAGTGCCGCGTCAGGATGATCTTGAGCATGTAGGCATACAGGATCAGCATATAGACGGTCACCAGCGTAAGAAGAACGTACTGGGTAAAAATCTTTAACCCCCTTGGATAATCGCTGATGACCTCCGGGTTCTCATAGGACCTGGGAAACCCCGCCAGGAAGAACCAGACGCTGAACAGTCCGCCAAACAGCCACCAGCAATCCTCATAGACTTCCGAATGAACATCGGCATTGAACAATTTGTCAATCGCCAGGAGGGCCAGCGCCACGCCAATATACAAAACCATCGAATAGAGATACGCCGTGAGACCCCGCAGAAACAGCCGCCTGTTGAAGATCCAGAACGCATTCACCTCCCGCCGTCCGAACCCAGCAACCGCAATCAGCCAATGTAACCCCAAGGCCAGCACAACTGTCCGGATTACCATAATCGCGCTAAATTCCGCCGGCAGCGACCAGTAATAGAGACCCACAAGCACGACTACAACCGCCTGCAGCCCGATCGCCATCCCCCGCCCAATCCCCGCACCCCCGGCACTCCCCGTCCTGTCCATCCTCCGCTTCTCCACCCACTTCGTCACCGCCACCGACAGCAACACCCCGAGATAACAGCTGACGATCGCATTCCAGTACCATTGCAAGGACTCGGGCTTCCTCGCATACACATCAACATATTTGAGCGCATGATTATATTCAAGGTGGGTCCACCAAATCCCGAGCCCCGTAGCCTTTGCAGCCAACAATATCGCAATGGGGAATCGACGGAAAGTCCGCCACGCCTCGCCGGCGAGCGAATGCAGAGAAGGAAAACGCATATGTTTGAGTTTAGAGCGCGAAGTTACATCGGCAAATTCACGGTCAGCGTACAGCCTTCCCCCGGGCTCGAAACGATCTCCACCTTCCCATTGAACAGCTCCGCCCGGCTGATGATATTCGTAATCCCCACTCCCTTCCGATGCCGGCCCACATCAAATCCTACCCCATTATCCGCCACCGTCAGCACAATATGATCCTGCTCCCCGGATAACCGGATCAACACCCGCGTCGCCCGCGCATGTTTGACGATATTGTTCAGCTGCTCCTGAACGATCCTGAACACCGTCAGCTTCCGCCGGTCCTCGATATGGTCCTCCGAGATATTTTGCAGGTCCAGATCGATCATCAGATTGTCACCCGCCACCCGAGATCATCGATGATATCCTCGATCCAACTCGACCAGCCCGATCTCCCGCAAGCCCGGCGTGATAAGCGACTTCGAGATCTTCCGGATCTCATTGATGGCGTTGCTCACCAGCTCCGTACTCCGTTCCAGCAGCTCCTGCCGCATCTCCTCATCGGTCATGGCCGTATTGATATACAGGTTGCTCGCGCCCAGGATCTGATTGACATTGTCATGCAGCTCCTTTCCGATCTCCGTCCGTTCCTTTTCCTGCGCCAGGATCACCGCCTCCGTGATCTGCTTCTGCCGCGACAACCGCTGCTCGTTGAGCTCCTCCTCCAGCCGGATCCGCTCCGTCACATCACTCGCCAGCGCCAGGATCGCGGGCCGGTTCTTGTAATTGATATTGTGCCAGGCAATATCGACAAGAATGACCTCCCCGGACTTCTTCACGTGCTGCTGGATACCTTTCTTGAATGCCTTCGGTGCCTGCCCCGGATCGCCTCCACTTCCGCATTCAGCACCTCCCTGATCTCCATCCAGCCGGATATCCCCCGCCGTCTTCGCTCAAGGAACTCTTCCAGCGTATACCCATAATGCTGCACCGCCGCCCCATTCGCTTCCAGGAACCGATAGCGTCACGGCATCGAACACCCACATCGGCATCGGGTTGTTATTAAACAGCTCCCGATAACGCTCCTCACTCTCCCGCAGATGTCGCAGATTGCGCATACGTTCCAAGCTATATCGGATCGCCCGCGCCAAGCAACTTCTCGTCAAAATCTCCCTTGATCAGGTAGTCCTGCGCCCCCATCACCAACGCCTGCGGCGCGATTTCCGTATCCGTCAGCCCCGTGAGCAAAATGATCGGCACCTTCTGCGCATACGACTGCAGACCCGATATACGAATCCAGCCCGTAACTGTCCGGCAGCGACAGATCCAGGAACACCAGATCGATCCGCTCCTAACTCAGCACCGCACTGCGCGTCCTTCAGCTGGCCCGCATGAACAACCTCCGCAATCTTCAGATCGGTCGAACGTAGGAGTTCCTGCAACAGGAAAAGGTCTCCCGGATTATCTTCCACTACCAGGATCCGAAGAGGTGGATTGTCGCCGGCCATCAGGCGTGGGTTTTTGGTAATTTAACAATGCTGATCCAGAAATTCTCCATCGTCCGGACGACATCCATAAACCGGTTAAGGTCCACCGGCTTCGTGATATAACAATTCGCATAATTGTCATAGGAAGCCAGGATATCCTTCTCTGCCGAAGACGTAGTGAGCATGATCACCGGGATCCGCTTCAGATCGGGATCGTTCTTGATAATACTCAGCACTTCCGTCCCATCCATCTTCGGCAGATTAATATCCAGCAGGATCAGATCCGGCATGGCGTGTCCGTCGTGCCGCAAACAGCTTTTCAGAAAATCGATCGCCTCCATGCCATCATGCGCAATCGAGATCTTGTTGATGATCCGCGCGTCGTCCAACGCCTCCCGCGTCAGCATGATGTCCCCCTCGTTATCGTCCACAAGCAAAATATGAATCTGTTGCATGTCTATGATAAGGTTAAGATTTTTTATTGATAGTGAAAAAGAAGATGCTTCCCCCATTCCGCTCCCGGCCCGACTCCACCCATATCCTCCCGCCATGCCGCTCCACAATCTTCTTACAAATGGCCAGCCCGATACCCGTCCCCGAATATTCGTTCTTATTATGCAGCCGCTGGAAGATAATAAAGATCTTCTCGAAGAACTGCGGATCGATCCCGATCCCATTGTCCGCCACCGAAAACTCCCAACACGCCGGCCGCTCCTACCGCCACGATCCGATGACCGGCGGCTCGTCACCCGCATACTTCAACGCGTTACTAACAAGGTTCTGGAACAGCTGCATCAGCTGCATCTTGTCCCCCCACACCTGCGGCAGCGGCCCGATCTCCAGCTACGCCCCTGCCGCCGCGATCCGCTCCCGGAAGATCTCCCCGACCTCCGCCATGACTTCTCTGCAATCCACCCAGTCGAACCCCTCCTTACCCGTCCCCACTCGTGAATACTCCAGCAGGTCCAGGATCAGCGCCTTCATCCGCTCCGCTCCGTCCACCGCGTAATGGATATATTGGTCCGCCTTTTCATCCAACTGGCCGCCGTACTTCTTCTGCAGCAACTGAAGAAAACTGGTCACCATTCGCAACGGCTCCTGCAGGTCATGCGAAGCGATATATGCGAATCGCTCGAGCTCTGCATTGGAAGCCGACAGTTCCACCGCTCGCTTCTCCAGATCGGAATTGAGCCGCTGCAGGTCGCCGTTAAGTTGTTGCAGCTGCTGCTCATACCGTCTCCGATCCGTAATATCTACGATCGTCACCATTCTCGCCGGGCGACCGTCCAGATCTACCGCATGCGCCGAAACCTCCACGTCGATCACCTCGCCCCCCTTCCGTACATGCCGCCACTGATCACCCTGATAGTGTCGAAGGTTGCCGCGGACTTCCCCGATATGGGACATCAGCCGATCCACGTCCTCCCGCGGGCGAATATCCGCCAGCGTTAGTTTCCGGAACTCCTCCTCCGTATAACCATACATCCGGACTGCCGCCTCGTTCACTTCCAGGAACCGAAGGGTTTCCTCATCGTAGATCCACTTCGGCAACGGACTTTTATAAAACAACATTTTATACCGCTCCTCCGATGACTCCCGCGCTAACCTCGCTTCCCCCAGCTCGATCCGGATCTTCCGGAAAATCACCACCGCCAGCACGACAACCGCAGCCGAAAGCGCCCAAAGCGTCCACTGCAATTCAGATGCCCTGATTTGATTGACCGCCCGCCGCTGATCGAGCCGCCGCCGCTCGTCCGCCGCGATCCCCGCAAGGATGGCCGGGATCTGATTCGGAGGGGAAGCGTCCTCAAGCGCCGAAAGCGGCGGATAACTCGTCCAACCCGTTTCCAATAATGCTACTAAGGAATCGACCCGTGACCGAATGTCCGAATCATTTACTGTAAGAGACCTCAACCCTTCTACTATCGGCGGCAGAGCCGCGACCGAATGATCTGGCCGGTAGCTGGTGTCAATCGTCAAGATAGATTTTCTGCCGACCAGCTCATTTTTCAGGTACCAGACCAGCACCTCCCCGGTCCTGAGACACACCGAATCCGCATGCCTGACCTCCGCCCCCGTACTCCTGATCCGCCAGTATTGCCAGATCGACATCGCCACGATCAAAAGCACCACGGCCACCGCGATCACGATGCCATTATTCAACCGTTTCCCAATGGCCATTCTCATAGGGAAAGTAATTTACGGAATTTTTGCTCGCCAACTAACCCGGATCCGCCAACTAACCCGGATTCTACATCGCCCTCAGGTCATCCATCTCACCCAAATCCTCCACCGCGCGCAGCTCCTCCCGCAAATCCCTGCCGCCAAGGTCCACGAGCCGCCCCAACGGGTCAAACATCGGATGGACCATGATTTCAAATGACGGATCCCCCGGCCCCCCACGAGCTATTCTCCCTCCACCGACCATTTGCTTTCCGCCCGTGCCACGACTTCCGCCCATGCCACGCCCCCCTATATCTAAAAAATAATTCATGTCGCCGACATCCCCGAAGTAATCGGTGTTGTCCACCAGTCCGCTCCTGCGTCCCAGGAACCAGTAATTGAAAAACGTCTTATACCAATGCTTCGCCCGATTCCCCACCGGTCCGATGTTCCGGGTCAGCCGGACGCGGCGGATGCCATAAGTGCGCGCCAACCGGCAGACCAACGGCGCAATCGCCCACTCCGTATGTACATGATGATGAGAGTCCAGATGCGTTGGCCGGATACCCGCAGCCAATACCCGCTCGAGCTGCATCCGCAGCTCGGCATAAACCGCCACCCGCTCCTGGCGGCTCAGCCGGAATAAAGACCGGTCGCGGCGATAAATAAGATGCCCATCCGACCCACAGAAGCGACGACAAGCTGCCAACGCCCCCGAAAGTGCGAATCCCTCCGTAAGATTCAGATGCACGCCGACCTTCTGGCCCAAAACATCCCCCCTGCCCACAATCCCCACCGCATCATCGAACCCCGCCATATTCGCCATGAGCGACGTACTCGTCAGCAGAGCACATTCGAAGCCGGTAAGGATTGCCTTATTTACCGCCTCACTATAACCGAAATCATCCGCATTCACAATCAGTCTGGAAAACCGCATATTCATCAAAATTCCTTTCTACCAATCCATATCCGGCATCCCGATCGGCGCACCCGGCGGCATCTCAGCCGAAGTCTCGAGCACAAACTTGCCCGCATCCTTCTGGAACTCTCCGATCTGCTCCAACCCGAGCAACAACGCACCTTTCCACTTCCCGGTCGCGCCGCCCGCCTGCGTTTCCATCCAGCCTTTGAGCGCATCCACCGCAACAAGTCCCTCCGCCCTTACATTTTCGGCATGCCGCGGATCGGCCGCAAGCGCAAGCAGTCCGTTTCAAGGTCAGATTGTTGACCAGCAGATGCAATTCTCCCGGATAACCCGCAGGGACCGGCGCTTTCCACGTCCGCGCAATAAGACTGTCCAACACCGCCAGCAGCCCCGGCTGCCGCTCATCCCTTGCCTGATACTCGATCAGCCGCGCCGCCCGCTCTCCATCCAAGAGATAAGATAAAGTGTTGTCCGCGGCCGCCTAAGCCGCCGCGATCGGATCAAAGGTCGGCCCCGTATGCCCGCGGAAGACCTCGATCGTTGCCGGATAACCCGTAGGACGCGGAGGGATCTTCCGGATCAGCGCCTCGGGCAATTCCAGCGCCGCCGGGGTGATGGTCGCGATCAGCGCATCGAAAGCCCGCCATTGCTCCGCCGGATCCACCATCTTCGTTGGTTCCTCACCGTCATTCTTAACCGCATGGGTAAAGTAAAGGCCGCCCAGCGACTTCGCCGCGGCCTCCACCTGGTACCGGTGCAGGAGATAGATCGGCACCAGCACCTCCTGCAACGTCGCCATCGGCGCCCCTTCCGGGATCGCTTTCTCGGAGAAGTTATCCAGCAGCCGCCGCCGGATCGACATCAGCTTGTTCAACTGATCGATCGGGTTTGCGCCGTCATCCCATTGGTTCGACAAGGGGTGCGCCATGCCGCCCACATCAGGGATATATTTGAATCCCTCCTTTAGCGTTTCTTTCATGATCTTATCCAGCGCGGCATCTTCATCCGCACCCGACCCGGAAATCCGAATAGCCCCAGATGATCGCGCGTTTATCCCAGCCGCCGATCCCCGTCGCATACGCCTGACTGAGATCGATCGACCCATCCTCCTTCATCGAGAAACGCGGGAAAGGATAGTCCATCACCGACGCCCGGTCCCTGACACTGGCCTCGAAATTATGCATCAGCCCCAGCGTATGTCCGATCTCGTGAGCCGACAAGCTGCCGGATACGTGCAAGCGCCATCTCCTGCATCCGCGGATCGACCGGTTTCCCGTCGGTATACGGTTGCAATAACCCCTCCGCAATCAGATAGTCTTCCCGATGCCGATCCGATCCCAGGGTCACTACGCCTTTGATGATCTCGCCCGTCCGCGGATCGGTATACCCCGCACCATAAGAGAAGGCGCGCTGCGGACTGCCGCTGCGATCCAGCCAATTCACCATATTGTACCGGATATCCATCGGATCGGCGCCCTCCGGCAGTTCCTTCACGATAAACGCATTCTTGGAATCCCGCCGCTTCGAAAGCCTGATTCCACCACGACCCGCCCTCGATCAACGCCTTGCGGATCAACGGCGGCGCGCCCCGGTCGATATAATAGACGATCGGCTCCACAGGCTCGCTCACCGCAGCGGTGGGGTCCTTCTTTTGACCAGCCGGTGCCGGATAATAAACCGTTTCTCCAGCGGTTCACTCATCGGCGCCGAGAAGTCATAGTAACTGAAAGGGATGAACCCCGATCTCGCGATCGTATTTCCTCGGCCGGTACCCGCTATCCGGCAACTCCACAAAAGCCTGATGCATCCGCACCGTCACCGCTACTCTCATCCGGGCGCCACACCGGCCCGCCGACCGCAGCCTCCACCGCCACCCCCGCTGCCGTAAAGGTCACCAGCGCCTCAAACTCCGTATTCTTCGGAAAATTCTTTGTGTTGTCCATATAGACCGCCGACCGGCTGTCATCCAGCCGATAACCGCCCGCCGCCGCGCCCCCGCGGCTCTTCGCCGCTGCCGCCGCAATGGCGCTCCCCGGGTTTCCCCGCCCCGACCCGATATTCTCGCCGATATGCAGCGCGTCCCGCATCACAAAAGGGGTCAGATCGATCAACGCCTTATCCCCCTCCAGCGCCACCGGCGCAAAACCATACAGGACCGACTGCGAAAACGCATCCGCCACATCCCGCTTCTCATCCGCACTTCCATTCACCGCGCGATGCTCATAATCCGGCTGCAAGAGGAAAACCTTCGGCCCCATCCGGATAAATTTCGCGATCACTGCCGAAGCCTGCCCCCGCTCCGCCCCGCCATTTCCGATCCCTTCCGGCAAACTGTTGAAATACAGGAACTCCTCGCCCCACCGGTCAATCTCCAGATAGATCTTACCCGACTTGTCATCGTAATAGAACGGATAGAAGCCATCGAATTTTTTCAGATTCTGAGTGACCGCCGCGATCGACGCCGCAGGCTTGACATCACGCGCCCCGCCCTCTGCGCCCGCCGGCCGCTGGGCATGTACCACCGCAACCAGAAATAAAAAGACACTTGTTGATAAAATAGTATGCTTCATGTGCAGTTCGATATGTGCGGGAAATACGCTTTATTCAGAAAATAGCGCATTTCCCGCAAAGCGCTAAAGTCTGACCTATTGGTCGAGCCGGCCTACGGCCGGCTATAGATAAATGAATATATGGAAAAAATCCTACCTTCACCGTCCCTTCCATCCGCATTTCCCCATCTAATCAACTTTTCCACCGGCTCTTGGAAATAGATTTTTAGCCCCCAACTCTACACTACTTCGATGATTTCATCGATTCCCGGTGACGAGTATTCATCTTTATCATAATTTTTAAAACTTAAGAAAATGAACACGATCAAAGTCAAGGACGGAACCGAGATCTATTTCAAGGACTGGGGAACGGGACAACCCATCGTCTTCCACCACGGCTGGCCCTTATCAAGCGATGACTGGGACTGCGCAGATGATGTTTTTTCTCCAACGTGGTTTCCGGGTAATCGCCCACGATCGAAGAGGGCATGGCAGATCAACCCAGACCGCCAACGGCCATGACATGGACACCTATGCAGCCGATGTAGCCGAACTCGTAAAACACCTTGATCTGAAAAACGCCATCCACGTCGGTCATTCCACCGGCGGCGGCGAAGTGATCCGTTATGTGGCGAAGCACGGCAAAGGCCGCGTAGCCAAAGCCGTACTCATCAGCGCAACCACCCCACTCCTGGCAAAAACCGATAGCAACCCCCAGGGTATACCCATACCCATATTTGATGAGATCCGATCCAAAACGGCAACACAAAGACAACAGTATTTTCAGGATTTTACTCTTCCGTTCTACGGTTATAACCGGGAGGGCGCCAAAATCTCGCAAGGCGTCCGGGACAACTGGTGGCGGCAGGGAATGATGGGCGCGATCAAAGCCCACTACGACTGTATCAAAGCCTTTTCAGAAACCGATCATACCGAAGATCTTAAGGCGGTGGATATCCCGGTGCTCGTCATGCACGGCGAAGACGACCAGATCGTTCCGTTTGAACTCTCGGGCGCCCGGGCCGTGAAGCTCTTGAAACACGGAAAGCTCATTTCTTATCCCGGTTTTCCCCATGGAATGCCCACCACGGAAGCAGCGACGATCAATAGAGACCTCCTGGCATTCATCGATCCCGATTGGAAAGAAAAGGTAGCGAGCGCACCCGCCGAAAAGGAGATGGCCTAGCGCAAGTCTCCATTCTCACTGTCCTTTTTACACAACTTGAGGTTTCAAAATGAAACCTCAAGTTACAATTTGATAGCAATCAGCAATTTACACATTCTCATTTTCTGAACTTAAACCCAATCCTGTCCCGCTCATCCCATTTTCTTTCACTCGCCTTTTCGTCCAAGATATTTTCCATTGCATCATATATATCTGGTTAAGCTGAGCGTCGTGTTCTTCCAGTCGGCTTTTTATTTCATCCAACTTTACAGTAACATCCTGCTGCTTAATCAAAATCCTTCTTATTCCAACAAATGCGCGCATAATCGCTATATTCATCGCGATTGCCCGGTCTGAATTGAGTATCCCGCTCAACATTGCTACTCCCTATTCCGTAAAAGCATATGGAAGATACCGCGACCCGCCCCACCCTTTGGGATCAACATGCCGAACCGTCAACGGTAAGTCGCTCGCTTCCGTCTGTTCGTATTGGATCCTTAATCCTTCAAATTCCTCTTTTGTGATTTGAAACATAAAGTCCGCGGGAAATCGCGCTATATTGCGTCGCACTGAGAGGTTAAGTGTCTTTGTCTCGGTCCCGTACAACGCAGCGAGATCTTTATCAAGCATTACCCTTTCGCCGCGAATTTCATAAATTCGATTTTGAATACTCTGAATTATTTTCATAAAATAGGTATTAGAATACGCAAAGATATTTTCGAAAAAATAAATCGGACTGACAAAATATACTCAGCAGCAAAAAAAACATGTTCACCTTCCTCAACAACTCCTTCCTCCCCGCCGCCGACGCCGCCCTCAGCGTAGGCGACCTGTCCATTCAGCGCGGCTACGGGATCTTCGACTACTTCAAAACAATCCGCGGCAACGCCATCTTCCTCGACAATCACCTCGACCGCTTCTACCATTCCGCGAACCAAATGCGCCTCGCCGTCCCCCATACACGCGAAGAGTTAAAAGCCATCATCGCCGAACTGATCCAACTCAACCAATTGCCCGATTCCGGCATCCGCATCACCCTCACCGGCGGCACGTCGACCGACAGCATCAGTCTCGGCCGACCCAATCTCGTCGTGACTGAGCATCCCCTGACCCCACCCGGCAAAGAATGCCCGCCGCCCGTCCGCCTGGTCAGCTACCCCCACCAGCGCCAACTCCCCGGCGTCAAAACAATCGATTACCTCATGGCCATCCACCTCCAACCTTACGTCCGCGACCGCGACGCATTCGATGTTCTCTATCACAACAACGGCGTCATCACCGAATGCCCGCGCTGCAATTTCTTCCTGATCACCGCCGACGGGACCCTCGTCACCCCCGCCCGCAATATGCTGAAAGGTATCACCCGGATGAAGGTTCTTGGATTTGCATATGCAAATTCAAAAGTCGAAGAAAGGGACGTCCTCCTCGCCGAAATCCCCACCGCCAAAGAGGCTTTTATTACCAGCACCAGCCGCCACCTCATCCCCATCTCCCACATCGATGACCTCCCCATCGGCGCCCCCGCCGCAAGCCCCGACAACCCCACCGCCGGCCCGCTCACCCGCAAGCTAAATTCCCTCCTGTACAACCTGGTCATCGCCCACAAATAGCCCCGTTAGCCGATTGTTAAACCCCGGCTATTATCACGAACATTGGGTACCGGGACACTGGGCTTAATATCCAACCTTCATATATACACGAAGGAGACCGACGTCATGCCGATCTCCTTTTTCTATGGTACCCCCCTCCCATTTGTCTATGCAAATCCAAATCTCTCCGAAACAAGCACCCCGCTCCCCATCGCGTCACGAAGAGCAGCACTGCGCCCGCCTATTCCGCACGAAGACTTTCCACCGGATTCGCCGTCGCCGCCCGCACCGCCTGGAAACTCACCGTCAGCAGCGCGATCGCAATCGCCCCCGAACCCGCCACCACATAGACCCACCACGAAATCGGCAACCGGTACACAAAATCCTGTAACCACTGATGCATAAAATACCACGCCACCGGCGAAGCGATCAGGATCGCCAACCCCACAAGCCAGAGGAAATCCCTCGACAACATCGTCACAATACTCCCCACCGTCGCCCCCAACACCTTTCGAATGCCAATCTCTCTTGTCCGCTGCTCCGCCACCCAGGCCGCCAGCCCAAAAAGTCCCAGACACGATATAAAGATCGCCACCCCCATCGCCAGATTCAATATCTCCGCCAATTTTTTCTCCTTGTCATACAACCGCGTGATCGCCTCATCGAAGAAATCATAGGTAAATTTCTTGGCCGGATACACCTCCTTCCAGGCCTTCTCCAGCTTTCCCAATACCGCCGTCATCTCCTCCGCCGTCCGTCCCTTCGTCGCCAGCTTTACGCTGATATCTCGCGGACTCCGCCTGTCTGTACTGATAAAGAAGGGCGTGATCGGCTCATGCATCGACTTCGAATGGAAGTCCCGGATGACCCCCACGATCGAACCTTTCGCATTGTTCATCCCGCACGTAACGATCTGCCCCAGCGCATCCGCCGGCCGCCGGAAGCCCAACTGCCGGGCTGCCGTTTCATTTACAAGAAACTCCCCGATCGTATCCGACTGGAAAAGATTACGCCCCACGACGAGATGCATCCCGAATAGCCGGAGATAATTGGTGTCCACCATATCAAAGGAGGCCATTATTTTTCCCGGGTCCCCCATTTTGGCATTTGCCGCACTTGCCAGCGCAAGGAAGGTTCCCGGATGACCCATCGCCGTGGGCGCTTCGATATTCCTTGTTACCAATTCCACTTCCGGGATCTCCCGGATCTTCGCCGCCAACGTCGCCCGCGGATGGCCCGTTCCCTCCCGATCCGTAGGGATGATGACGATCGCATCGTGGTCAAAACCCAGATCGGTGCTGAGCATAAAGTGGATCTGTCGCGTCACGATAAGCGTGCCGATAATAAAGACGAGTGACACCGTGAACTGGAAGACGATCAGCGCCTTCCGCAAATAACTTTTGTTGTTTAGTTGCCGGATACCCTGTCCTTTCAGGCTAAGCATCGGTTGATACCTCGACAGCACCCGCGCGGGATAAAAGCCCGCCAGCAAACAGGTCGCCAGGACGATCGCCGCCAGGAACCACAGCGTCGGCCAAATGAATACCTGAAGCTCGACCCCTCTCGGCAGCAAGGACTGAAAAGCCAGGACCAGCGGCCCGGCAATCAGAAGCGCCATAACCGCCGCGCCCAGCACCAGCACAAGCGTCTCGCAAAGGAACTGGACGATCAACGCGCCTCGCCGGCCGCCCAGCACCTTCCGTACACCGATCTCCTTCGCCCGCCGCACCGACTGCGCCGTCGATAGATTGATAAAGTTGATCGCCGCAATCAGGAGGATAAAGGCCGCAATCCCCGCCAGGCCATACAGCGTGGGCAAACTGGTCTTGCGCGCAAAATCATCCGCATATTTCTCGTTATAGTGGATATCGCTCAACGGCTGCAACGACAGATCGGTATGGAATTCCTTTGGCCCCACGCGATGACGTTCCATCATCGCGGCCAGTTGCCGATCGACACGCGCCGGGCTGACGCCCGGCGCCAGCTTGACGAACGTCTGTACATCATAATCCCACATCCCCCAACTCTCCTCAAAATCATTCTTCAGAAAAGAAGCCTTGATCGTCGGAAAAGAAATAAAATCCTTAAACGCAAAATCACTGTTCTCTTTCCAGTCCGCCACAATCCCCGACACCGTCACCGTCAACGAATCGTGATAGATCAACGTCTTCCCCAGCCACCTGTCGGGATCCGCATACCCAAAATATCGCTCCGCCTCCTTCGCCGTCAGCACAACCCTGAACGGTTCATTCAGCGCCGTCGCCGCATTGCCCGCCAACCATTGGTACTTAAAGATGTCAAAATACTGCGCCTGCGCAAGGATGATCGACGAAGCTTCCTCTCCACGTTTTGGGGCATCGTAAACCACCGTTTCCTTTCCTTCCCGTGGCACGGCCACCGTGCAGCTCAGGTCGTCAAAACCCGCAACCGCTTCCAACCCGCTCACTTCCGAACGCACCGCACCCGCCATCGCCGTCGTCACAAATCCGAACGACCGCTCGCCATCGGGACCACCCGATTTCGCCACGATCCGGTAGATCCGATCCCCAGCCGGATGGAAGCGGTCATAACTCAGCTCAAACCGAACCAGCAGAAAGATGATCAGACAAACGACGATGCCCAGTGCCAGGCCCGCGATATTGATAAAGGTATTCACCCGGTGACGCAGCAGATTGCGCCAGGCGGTCTTAAAGATATTTTTAAGCATAGTTTCCTCCCACGAATGCCATGCCTTTTTCGCAGCCCGCTGACAACCATCCGGTTACCCAACGACTTCCCTCCCTGCACTGTCCTTTTTCGATACACCCGCTGTCCGCCCTTGACAGACCCCTCATTCCCCGCCATTTTCTGTAATTTTGAAGCTATGCTGTGCCACCGTCCTCACCTCGTTCTGCTGTACCCCTTGCTACTGATCCCCTTCTTGCTCAGATCACAGCAACGGCGCCAGGATACCCTTATCCTCCACTTCCCGTTCGACAGTTACGAAATCCAACCCGCCGACCGCGCACAGCTTACGTCATTCATTTCTTTACCCGCCGATTCGATCCGGGTCACCGGCTACACCGATAAGATCGGAACCCGCGCCTACAACAAACGACTCTCCTGGCAACGCGCCAATGCCGCCGCCCGCCTTCTCCAACCCGCGGCGACACAAACCACCGGCGGAGGCGTCGCCCCCACCCCCGAACGAACCGACAGCGACAACCGCCGTGTCGAAATCGTCTATTACAGCAGGACTGTCCGGCGCTACGACACCGTGACGCGCCGCCGTCCCAACACAGCAGAAGAAAAAACTCCCACCTCCGACGACCCCATCGTCGTCGTCAAAAACACGCCCGCGAGCGCCACCGCCGACAGCGCGGGGATCACCGACAGCGCCCGGCCCGAAGCCGTGCTCGCCCTGCACCACATCAATTTTATCGTCGATACACCCATCCCAACCGACTCGACCAGCAGCATCCTACCTCAGCTGATCACCGAGCTCGGGCGATTCAGAGACCGTCGCCTTGAGATTGACGGCTTTGTCAACTCGCAGGTACCGCTGCGCGGGCCCAAAGACCCGCTTTACATCCTATCCGTGAACCGCGCCAAATTCATTTACGACTATCTCGTCGACGCCGGCTTCGACCCGTCCAGACTTACCTACAAAGGCCTGGGAAACGCCACACCCGTCAACCCATATCCGACCACCAAAGAGGAAATGAACGCCAACATGCGCGTCGAGATCAAAGTCTATTAAAAACTCAATATATGACCGCCAACGAGATCATGACCGAACTGGAAAAGCTCGGCTCGCCATCGATAAAAAAGATCCTCCTCAACCACGGCGTCCGCGAACCGTTCTTCGGTGTCAAAGTCGGCGATATGAAACCGATCCAGAAGAAGATCAAGATGGATTACCGGCTCGCCAAAGAACTATACTCCACCGGCAACGCCGACGCCCAATACCTCGCGGGTCTGATCGCCGACGACGCGAAGATGTCAAAGACCGACCTCCAAACCTGGGTCGCCCAGGCCATGTCCCAAAATATCTCCGAATACACCGTTCCCTGGGTCGCCGCCGGCAGCCCTCATGGCTACGAGCTGGCCAACGAGTGGATCGATTCGCCAAAAGAGCACATCTCCGCCGCCGGCTGGTCTACGCTCGCCAATCTCGTCGCGCTCCAGCCAAACGAAAAACTAGACCTACCCGGTCTCAAGACCCTCCTGGGCCGCGCCGCCAAAGAAATCCGCTCCGCACCGAATCGAACCCGCTATACCATGAATAATTTCGTGATCTGCCTTGGCGCCTATGTCCAGCCCCTCTCCGCCGACGCCATCGCAACCGCCGTGAAGATCGGAGTGGTCACCGTCGACGTGGGCAACACCAGCTGCGAAGTACCTGTCGCGACCGAATACATTCAAAAAGCCATCGATCGCGGTTCGCTCACAAAAAAGAAAAAGACGGTGAAATGTTAATCGCGCACGGGCAGTGGGAAGAAGAAGATCCCCGCCGCCGTTACCAGGTAGTAAAGCCCTGCGATCAGACAAATGGACTTCCAATCCAAAGAAGCGCCACCCTGATCGAAAATAAAAAAGGGTAGCAAAGTCAGCGGAATCGCCAACACCGCAATCCGGAATCGTTTGGCACGCCCGCTCCTGGAACCTTTGATGATATAAAAAGACGCGAGCCACGCAATCAGTAAGCTGGGAATAGAAAATCCGGATCCATACGCCAGAAACCATCCGGCAAATCGAAGTTCATCCCGATCCAGCGTAGTCTGCGAAAAGGCATAGGACAATAGCACGAAAAGGATCGTGCCGATCAGCAACGCGCTGATCCAAACTTTTAAACAATACAGCAGAACCCGGATTGCCATTCCCTAAGATAAACATTTTCCCTCTTTAACAATTCCTTCGGACCTTCCTAACCATCTGTTAACACAACTCGCACACAGTCATTCCTTTATAGATTGTTTAACAGATGGCACCAAACGATCTACGAAAGCCTACGTTATAAAAGGTGTTAACAAATAATCACAACAAAAAAACAATCACACTTACAATGAAATTCAGACTTGGGACCGCATTATTAGGCGCCGCTGTAGCCGTCGGATGCCTGACCCTTTTTGCCAATTCCAGAAAACCGGTTAACTCGATTCTGGATACAACGACTACCCCGGTCCTCAAGACCGGATATACGAATACCAATGGACCCAGTGTCCAGCCGGTAGACTTTGAGCATGCGGCCAGCGTCGCCGTACCCACTGTCGTACATATCAAGACCCTGACCAAGTTCAAAGCGACCGCCAGTCAGCAGGCTCCCGAACAG
Source organism: uncultured Chitinophagaceae bacterium (assembly GCA_963846405.1). Classification (GTDB taxonomy): domain Bacteria; phylum Bacteroidota; class Bacteroidia; order Chitinophagales; family Chitinophagaceae; genus Puia. The sequence goes on from CAWJVU010000010.1 coordinate 92,075, forward strand.
GATCCTTTTGGGAATATGCCCGGTGGAGATCTGTTCAGGCGCTTTTTCGGTGATGGGGACGGCCGTCAGTTCTCACAGCCCGACCAGCGTGCTTCCGGTTCGGGTGTCATCATCAGCCAGGATGGTTATATCGTCACCAATAACCACGTGGTAAACGGCGCCACCGAGATCACGGTTACGCTAAACAACCGGAAAAACTTTACCGCAAAGGTGATCGGGACCGACCCGAACACCGACCTCGCGTTGATCAAGATCGACGGCCATGACCTGCCCGTCATGACGATCGGCAACAGCGACGAAGTCAAGCTCGGTCAATGGGTAATGGCCATCGGTTATCCGCTGAACCTCGACGTCACCGTAACCCAGGGGATCGTCAGCGCCAAGTCGCGGAATATCGGGATCAACAACCAGGCCGCGGCCCCGGTCGAAGCCTTCATCCAGACCGACGCGGCCGTTAACCCCGGCAGCAGCGGCGGCGCACTCGTCAATACAAATGGCGAGCTGATCGCCATCAATTCCGCAATTGCCTCTCCCACCGGCGCATTTGCCGGCTATGCCTACTCCATCCCATCCAACCTCATGCGAAAGGTCATCGGTGACCTCATGAAATATGGAAAGGTCGAAAGAGGTTATCTCGGTATCAGCATGGCGCCGGAAGGGCTCGACGATGCAAAGAAAAAGGAACTCGGGATCATGACGGATGTCGACGGGATTTATGTCGCGGGCGTCGATCCGCAGGGCGCCGCAGCCGAAGCAGGGCTGAAGAAAGGCGACGTGATTACAAAGGTCAACGGCGAAAACGTCGATGAAGACGCCCAATTAGCCGAACTCATCGCCCGGCAGAAACCCGGTGATGCGGTAAAGATCACATTCGTCCGCAACGGATCGGAGCAGACCGTCTCCGCCACGCTAAAAGACAAGATCGGATCCATCGCCGGAACAAATCCCGCTGCGATCCAATCCCTTGGCGCTGACTTCATGGACCTCGGCAAAGACGACGCTGCGAAGCTCGGCATCAACGGCGGCGTAGTCGTCACCAATATCCGCGACGGCGGCGTCCTCAGCAGCCAGACCAATATGCGACCCGGCTTTATCATCACCAAGGTCGGCGACCAGCCGGTCCGGACAGTTGATGAATTCAGGGACGCGTTGAGCAAACAAGGAAGCAACTTCCAGATCCAGGGAATTTACCCCGATAGTCAGGAAGTCTATTACTACGGGATCAACGATTTTAAGAAATAGCTTGTTTTTTTCATGTTAATACTACAAACCGCCTCGTTCCCGGGGCGGTCTTTTTTTTCCTTAAGCCCCCTTCTTCTTCTCCCCCTCCTCATCCGCGCTGGACAACTTATAAAAAGCCCGCTTCATCTGAATATTCGTCACCGGATTCACCACCAGCGGCTCATACTCCACCACCGTCTGGTTGTTATCGAGCCCATACGCCGTCTTATCCGACTGCGCCAGCTTCGAGATCGAGAAATAAGCATTCAAAATAAATCCTTCCCGCGCGGAGAACTCATTGTCATAGGACAGGAACCGCTTCATGATCACAAACCGGAAATCGTTCGGCCGGATATGCGAGAAGATCGGGTACCGGCTGACAATATCCAGCTCCTTGTTATTGATCATCTCCTGCACCACCTTCCGGAGCATCAGCCCGATCTTCGGCTGCACGCGGAACCCAAGCCGGAAATCGACCCGAATGATCTTATCATCCCGGATTTCCTCCACGCCATATTCCATCGTATAGGGGTCATCCGTCCGCTCGATATGCACAAACCAATACAGGTCCGCCTTCTTTTCGATATTGTCGAAAATGGAATCCAGGATCCGCTTCTCGATCAGCTTCGAATAGGCCGACCGCGTGAAATACACCAGATGCGAACTATACTTCGGCACCGACGGGTCCCGGCTCAGCGCCTCCAGCATGGGGATATAGTCCGACCAGGTTCACAAACGTCAGGAACCGCTGCGTGATCCGCCGCGCGTTATACCAGATATACATGGTCGAGATCAGCCCGATCTCAAAGACGAGAAAGAACAGCCGCTTCACGATCTTCACCGCATTGGCGATAAAAAAACTTGTCTCCACGCAAACGAAGATGGTAAGGATCGCTCCCACGATCCAGAACGCCATCCGCCGCACATACCGGAGGTAATAGAACATCAGGAACGTCGTCATCAACATCGCGATCGTGATCGAGAACCCATAGGCCGCCGTCATCGCCTCCGAAGTCCGGAAATACAGCAGCACCAGCCCGCAGCCCGTGAAAAGGATCCAGTTGATGCTCGGGATATAGATCTGCCCCCGGATATTCGACGGGATATTTTACGTTGATCCGCGGCCAGAATCCAAGACTGATCGCCTCGTTGATAAGGGTAAAAGACCCGCTGATCAGGGCCTGGCTGGCAATGATCGACGCCGCGGTGGCCAACACGATCGCCGGCACCAGCAGAGACTCCGGCACGATCGCAAAAAAGGGATTGACGCCGCCGAGGTTGTCCTTATGCTGGAGCAACACCCACGCCCCCTGCCCGAGATAGTTCAGCACGAGCGTCGTCTTCACAAAGATCCAGCTCACCCGGATATTCTTGCCGGCCGCAGTGACCCAGATCCGAATACAGCGCCTCCGCACCCGTCGTACAAAGGAAGATCGCACCCAGCAGCCAAAAGCCATGCGGATGCATCGTCAGCAGCCGGATCCCATACCAGGGGCTTAGACGCCTCCAGAACGATCGGGTTCTGGACCACCTGCCGTAACCCCATCGCCCCCAGCATAAAAAACCACAGGAACATCACCGGGCCGAAAGAGCCCGCCCACGATCTTCGTCCCAAAACGTTGGAAAATAAACAGCAGCAACAGGATCACCATCACGATCTCCACAATCAGGGTGTTCCCCGGAATAATATGCTGCTCCAACCCTTTGACCATGTTCAACCCCTCCATCGCGGAGGTAATTGTGATGGGCGGGGTAATAATGCCGTCCGCTAGCAGCGTGCCGGCCCCGATGATCGCGATATAGAATAAAGCTTTGTTATAGCGTCTGCACCAGCGCATAAAGAGAAAATACCCCACCCTCCCCGTGGTTGTCCGCCTGAAGGGTGATCAGCACATATTTAAAGGTGGTCTGGAGCGTCAGGGTCCAGAAGACACAGGAGATCGCGCCCAGCACCAGCAACCGGTTGGCATCCCCGCCCTCCGTCAGGATCGTCTGAAAGGTATAGAGCGGCGAAGTTCCGATATCCCCGTAGATAATGCCCAACGCCACCAACAGACCCGCGGTGGACAAGTTTTTCATATGCTGCTGATGATCCATGCTCTAAATTTAGTGATCCAACCGCTAATTTAAGCGCCTAAGACCTGTAAAAATCCGATAAGTTTAACCACTCCCCACATTATTTTATAAAATAAAAAATATATATGAACCCGCTTAAACCAACCCCCCTTAAATCGTATCTCATGCCTGAATCAACTGGATAAAACTGTTAAAACACTCTATTATGAAAGCTAGAACATGTTTTGCTCGCTACGGTCGTCACCGCAACGGGCTTGATCGTCGCCTGTACAAAACAACAACAGCACCGGCAGCTCCGGCACACCTCCAACGGCACAACCGCCGCGGATGTCCAGACCGAGTCCAATGACGTCACCCAGGTATCCAACGAAATGGATGCCCTGAACAATGACGTAAACAACAGCCTTAACGCATCCACGACCTTCAGCGGCGCCAGCTACAGCGGTGTCGCGGAAGACGGCAGAGGCGTCGTCACCGATGGCGGCGGCGGTTCCATCGACCTCGACTACAGCATCTGTGACGCCACCGTTACGACCGACACGGCTAATGGGCTGCGTCAGATCATTATTACCTACAATGGTACGAATTGCTGGGGCAACCGTACCCGCACCGGCGTCGTTGTTATTTCGATACCCGTCGGCGTCCGTTGGCGTGACTCCGGGGCCGTCGTCACTGTCAGCATTCAAAACCTCAAGATCACCCGCATCAGGGACAACAAGACCATCACCCTGAACGGTACCTACACCTATACCAATGTAACCGGCGGTTTGTTGAAAGACCTGGCTACCCTTGGAACCATCACCCATACCATCGCCGCCGACAGCGTGACGATCCAGTTCGCCGACAGCGCAACCCGCGTCGTGGAGCGTGGCTAAACAACGCGTCTTCACGTACAACGACGGCGTCGTGATCACCACCACCGGTACCCATTCGGACGGCACGAATAACGATGTCGCCATCTGGGGGATAAACCGCTTTGGTAATTCCTTTGAAACGCTGATCACCCAGCCGATGGTAATCGCACAGTCCTGTGACTACCGGCTGACCAGCGGCCAGACCGAGACGATCCGTCCCGCCCTTACCCTCACGATCACCTATGGGCTTGATTCCAACGGCGATCCCACCGGCTGCCCCGGAAATGGATACTATTATTTCAAGGCAGTTTGGGTGCTGAACGGCAGCGGAAAGACCTATACGTACATCGCACCTTATTAATCTGAACGCGCATAATCATGTCCCTTTATAAGAGGTCGTCTCCTGTGGGTTGGAAGACGGCCTCTTTTTTATTCCGCCCGCCCCAAAATCTGTGGAACGTTTTACCCGGCCCGGTTATACCCGAAACTGCCGCAATTCTGTCTCCCAATCACGTTTGCTTCTCATTATCAATTCATTTCATATTTTATTAAAAAAATATATGTTAATTGTTTATAAAAGGCTCGGATTTTGAACTATTAGATTGCGACTCTTAATAGGATATTGGAATTTAGCAACGGCCTGGATTTTTATCCGGGCTTCTTTTTTATTTTTACCGCTTGCCAAACACGTTTATTTTTACGCCCTACCAAACTGACTGTAAAATGCCCGCTCCGATCGTCCGGTGCCATTGGCCGGGAAATGACCCGCTCTACATCAAATACCACGACGAAGAATGGGGTAAGCCCACAACGGACGAGAAGAAATTGTTCGAATTCCTGATCCTCGAATCCGCCCAGGCCGGATTGAGCTGGATCACGATCCTGCGCCGCCGCAAGAATTACAAAAAAGCCTTTGCCAATTTTAACGCCAAAAAGGTCGCCGCCTTCACTGAAACAGACGTTCAAGCGCCTCCTCGAGGATGAAGGCATCATCCGCAACAGAGCTCAAGATCCGCGGCGCCATCAACACTGCAAAATTGTTCCTGGAAGTTCAAAAGGAATTCGGCTCGTTCTACAATTACCTCTACAGCTTCATGCCCGACGGCAAACTCATCATCAATCACACGTCAAAACTGGTCGCCAGCTCACCCATCTCCGACGCCATCAGCAAGGACATGAAGAAACGGGGGTTCACCTTCTTCGGCACCACGATCTGCTATGCCTATATGCAGGCGATCGGCATGGTCAACGACCATATTGCCGGGTGCTCATTTAAGTAAAAAACTTCCGACCAGGCCTTGCCCGGTCATTTCATGAATTTCCGCTGGCAAAGAAATCCGCAGCCGCCCCATATACCTTCACGGCGTTCGACCACTTCATCCACTCATGCGTATCATCCACGATCATCATGCTTTCATACGGAACCCCTTTTTTCTCCAGCCGGTTGACCAGGTCAATACTATGACCCACCCGAACATTCCGGTCGTCATCCCCCTGGATGATCAGTACCGGGGACTTCCAGCTGCCAACCTAGGCATCCGGTGAAGACATCCACGCGGTCTTTAACGCCAGATCATAGTCCGGCGCCTTTTCATATCTGTCTTTGAACGCCGTAATCAGGGAGGACTGGTTAAGCCAGTCATGAACACCATGGAAATCAACCCCGGCCGCAAAAAGCTTCGAGTCTTTTCCCAGCGCCAGCGCCGTCAGAAAGCCGCCATACGACCCGCCATAGACGCCGATTTTTGTTGTATCTACAAAACGCTGCCGCCGCAACCACATCCCCCCCGCCCGTACATCCAGATATTCCGAAGCACCCGCCGCCCCCGCATGCGGTGGATGGTTAAACTCGTAACCATACCCGATCCCCAGCCGGTAGTTCACGGCCAGCACGACAAAACCGAGGCTGGCGAGATATTGGTTGGACGCATAGGCATTTGAATAGTAGGCAGAATAATGCCAGCCCAGCAACATTTCCCGCGGCGGGCCTCCATGCAGATAGACAATTGCCGGTTTCCGCGCTGCCCCACCCGGTGGCAAGAAAAGATCGGCGTGAACGATAAAGCCATCAGAAGATTTGAAGATCACTTGCTTTGGCGTAATCAATTTTTGCATCGGGAAGTCCGCCGGGATCCGGTCGGCGCACAGGACCGTAAAATCTTTCCCTTCCAACTTCATCACCGCCGGAAGCGGTGGCCGCTGCGGCGTCGCACTAAAAAAAGCAAGCGTCTTCGCGGTCATCACCGGCATCCATTCCAAACCGCTGCCGGGCGTCATCACGCGTGTATCCCCTCCACCCACACCCACCATCAAGACGTGTCTCCGTTCGATATCCTGTGGATCGGGGCCCGTATTCGCGCTGCATACAAGATATCGCCCGTCCGGACTCAATTTGATATGTTCGCACATGAAATCCCCGGGAGTAAGCAGGACCACCTTCCCCGTACCTCCCGCATCCACCGAATAAAGATGCGGCCATCCATCCTGGTAGGAGAGAAAAACAATGGTATTACCCGCAGCCCAGTGCAAATTCGTCCCACCATCCGTCGACGGATAAGACCCGCGCAGCGTCGCGGGCGACTTCCACAACAGCCTCGCCTCACCCGTCGCCGTATCCGCGGTATAGATGCTCCAGGGAACCGGCCGGTTGACCAGTAGCGAATCCGGCGCACCACCCACTCCCGCCCGCCGTACCCAGCATACCCTGCTGCCGTCACCCGACCAGTGCGGTAAACCATCCCAGGCAAAGGCAGCGCCCATCCATTTGAGTGAGGAATTTCCGTAGGTATAGATCCCGATAATCGCGTGATCGGTCCGGGCCGTGACGAACAATAATCGCTTGCCATCGGGCGACCATTCCAATCCGCTGACCGTACCCCGGGTCGTGAACAGATTGGTCGCGGTGGTACTCCCATCCACGGGCGTCGTCCAAACCTGTCCATTCTTGATAAAGGCCACCTGTTTACCATCCGGTGTAATGACCGGTGCGTCGCCTTCGGAGAGATATTTCACCGCGCCGCCGCCCCAGGGAATGCTGGCGACTTGCATTTTGGGCGGCTGGATGTCGGACGTAGGGTCGACCGGCAAACCACCTTCCCAATTTGCCCCGTGGTCACCGCCGCGAACAAATACTACCCACTTCCCGTCGGCCGAAATGCTGAGACTGGTGATCTCCTGCGCATCATCGACTGAAAAGTCCGTGAGCTTCCGCGGCGTAAAGTCGGGTCCCTCGGCAACAAAAATATTCCGTCGCCCCTCTTCATCCAGCGCCCACGCGATCCGCTCGCCCGCCGGAGCAGCCGTGAGTTCGGTTGGATAAGGATATTTTTTAAAATTCGTAAAATTGGTTGGCTGAGCCGTCACCGTAAGCGGCAACAGGAAAAGAAATACAATTTTTCTCATGCGTAGTCGGCGTTTGGCCGAATAAGATACGACTATTTTCCGAGTACCGCGGGCAAAATATAATCCGTCATCATCCGATCGACCTGCGGGTGCGCATACGGCATCCCGTAAGCAGTGGCCGTCACAACAATGACAAGCGGCTGGTCGGTAAATACATAAATTTTATTCCCGCCATTCCCCGAACAATACCACGTCTCATAATCTCCCCCACCTACATGGAATTTCTTGTTCCAGAAAAAATAACCGTAGTATTCCCCCGGCCGTCCCGGCACCTCATGATATTTTGTGAAGGTCTTTACAATCCAATCGGCGGGCAAGACCTGCCGACCGCTGCCATACACCGCCATTCTTATAAAGCTGACCATACTTCGCAAAATCCAGCGCCTTCAGTTGGATGCCGCCCGCGGTATTCGCCACGTGCTGCGGTGTGTACGCCCACTGATAATCCCGGATGCCCAACGGGCTGAACAACTTGAGATCTGCATAGGCATCGAGCCCCCCGCGAACATTGGCGTTCAAAATATCCCCCATCAACATCGCCCCTGCCGTAAAATAATGCCAGCGGTCACGCGGCCGGGTCGAGCTGAGCGGCAAGTCCAGCGTCCACTTTACCCAGTTGTCTTTGTCATACATATTCTCTTCATTTCCCGGCGAGTTACCGTCATTATCATCCCCATCAAAGGCCGAACACATCGTCAGCAGGTCCTTGATCGTTACCTTCTCCTTCTCCGGTGAATAGTTTGCATAGTCCTTGACGGAATAGAAATCCGACAACGGCAGGTCCTCACTCTTGAGATAACCATCCCGGATCGCCATCCCCATCATGGTGGATGCAAAGGACTTTCCCACCGACCGCGGATTATGCCGCGTATCCCGCGTTTCACCATTGAAGTATTCCTCGATCAGGATATTCCCGTTTCTGATCACCACCACGCTGCTGATGTGCTTGAAGAAGCCGGCATCGCACAATCCCTTCAGTTGTTTGATCCATACACTGTCGTATCCATCGGTCGACAACCCGAACCCATCGTATGGCGCGATCGGACTAAGCCGAACTTTTGACACATCGACCACGACATTCCGTTTCACCTGCAGCCGCAGATCCCCCGCCGCAATGAGCGCTCCATGAAGCGTATCCGCTCCCACCTTGACCCAGGACCGGATCTCGAGCCGCAACGAATGCGGCCCCTCCATCAACGCAGAGTCGCCGCCATTCCGTGCGAACCGGACCCAAAACGACTGGCCCCAGCTGTCGCCTTCATGTTGATAGTCCAGCAACGGTTGGTGTAGGACCGTGGCCGGATCCTTAACAAATTGCACCGGCGTCCAGATATCGCTTTTATAGATCAGCCGGTGATCCACCAACAGGGCGAACTGATAGCCCCCGGAATTGTTCTTGAACAGACTATCGTCCGGCAGCCCCCGCGCGACGCGATGAAGCTCATCGAGCAGCGATCGACCCATGTTCGCCGTAATAAACAGGTTGCTGTTGCTGGTGAGGGTGTTTTGACTGAAGCTAATCTGTCCAACCGCAGGCTGGCCAACTACCCGGAACATCCATAGCTGTACGAAGAGAAGTAACCGAAGCGAACGCATAGTATAATTTGTTGTCACCCAAAATTATACCGCGCCACGCAAGAAAAATAGAATATTCTTAACATCCCCGCGCATCAGCCTCCTATATTCCAGCGGTGTCATCCCATAATAGGCCCGAAACGACCGGATAAAATGACTCTGATCCGCAAACCCGCATTCGAACGCGATCTCCGTTAGCAGGCGCTCCGGCTCACCCAGCAAGGTCATTGCCCGCTGGACTTTAACCAGCCGCAGATAGTCCCCGAGATGGGTATGAAAATGCCGGGAAAATTCCCGCGACAGATGCACCGGGTGGATGTTCGCCTCATTCGCGAGTTGTACAAGCGTCCAGTCTTCCTCGCCATCCCGCAGCATCTCCCGGACCTTGCCAACCCACGCGGGGGGCCTGCCCACGCCGCCCTGCGCCTCGCGCATCTTCCCGAGAATGCCGAATAGCCGCGCCAGCGCAGTATCAACTCCCAATTGCGCCCGCTCGCCGGAAAGCTTGGCCTCCTTAAAGACCTGGTACATCAGGCTCTTCACCAGCGGGTCCGCGAGCCGCATACTCCCCTCCGTTAGCCCCGCGGAGATCCCGAGTTTCTCATACCAATGATCCGACAACTCTACATGAAACCCGCGGGTAAAGCGCCCCGACCCAATATTGTAATGAGCATCCTGCCAGTTATGGAAGAGAAGATCCCCAGCTACGCATTCATAGATTTCTTTCCGGTTCCCTTCCCGCACTCCGCCCACCAGCAGGAACGTGAAATAGTCGTCCTCGTGAAAATGCCAGTCCACCCGGCCATGCTGCCCATAGATCGTGTCCGTCAGGGTCACCCCTTCGAGTCGGATCTTTTCTGTCGTCTCGCCATAGAAAAAGCCGCGTTCCGAGCGATTCATGACAGTAAGATAGCCCTTTCCACTCAGGCCCGCACTCCGCCCATCAATTACGTCCCCCCGTCGCGAACCCCTACCCCCCTGCCGCTAACCCTTACATCCCCCCGTCGCGCAGCCGAATATATTCATCCAGGGTCATATTCTTCATCCCCTTATCCTGCATCCGCTTGACGAACTGCACCGTAACCCCGTGGTCGACCAGCTCGACCGCCTTTCTCAGCGTCAGATCCGGAAAACCAAGCTGTTTGAATTGGCTCATAAAGGATACGCTCACCCCATGATCAACCAGCCGGACGGCCTCATCAAGCGTGATATCCTTAAAGCCCAGGTCGCGAAAGCCCTGGACAAAATTGGCGCTTACCCCATGATCGACCAGCTCGACCGCTTTCTCCAGCGAGATATTCGCATAACCCATATCCGTCAGCCTGCGAACAAACTCCACGGTTACTCCATGATCACGCAGCTGTATTGCCTCATCCAATGAGATGTTGCGCTGCCCGATTTTCTTCATATCCGTTACGAAATCCGGATCGACCCCATGATCCCTCAGCTCCACGGCTTTGTCCAAAGACACGTCGGAATATCCCATATCATGGAATTGAGTGATAAAAGAAGGGCCGACCCCATGTTCCCGCAACTCCACGACCTTCTCCAGCGTGACATTGCCGTAGTTATCTTTCCGGAACAGCTCCAGGTAACCCGTCATAACATGCTGGTTCATGTTCTCCTCCGCAAGTTGCTTTAACTGCTTCATGGAGATTCCCGTATACCCGTTCTCTTTCATAAAAGCAAAATATGCCTTGTTGATATTGGTAAAGTAGAGGTGGATCATCAGCGCTTCGCTAATCGAAGAAAAACCTTCCTGTGCCAGATAGGATTTGAAGGTAGGATCTTCCTCAAACGCATACGTGCCATGACCCCGCTTGCCTTCAAACCCGCCGTTAAATGTCACCGTACCCGCGTCCCTTTTAACGGTGAACGATCCCTGTTTGTCCGCGGGCAGCGCCCCGACCTCGCTTAGTGCGAAGCTCGCACCCGAGCTCCAGTGATGGCCGCCAAACTGGATGTGAACCTGGTCCCCAATGACCAGAGCACTCCACAACCCCGGATTGTCCGCGAAATCGCCGCCCATGGAATAATCATCATCCTTTGTGTCTTGTGCTACAACTTTTGACAAAAGCAGCGTCGTAAGGGCAAGCATGACAGTGCCCGTAAGAAATATTCTCTTCATAAAAAGTGGTATTTAAAAAGTGATATCGGGACAGTTCGATCCGACTTCAAGGCAAATTAGCCCCCGCGTCAGTCCGGGTCGATCCCGGATTCCCGTAATTTAATATAATCGCTTAGTTCCAATTTAGAATCCGTTTTCTTCTTCCAGCCCCGGATAAACGCGATGTCTACCCCGTGATCGACCAGCCTTACCACTTCCTTCAGGGACAGGTTAGGGAAACCCTCCGCCTTGACCTGGTGGATGAAATCCGCCGATACGCCGTGATCGATTAGCTCGACCGCCATGTCAAGCGAGATCTGGGCATACCCCTCTTTTTGGATGTCCCGGATAAAGTCCGCGCTGACGCCGTGATCTACCAATCGGATCGCTTGCTCCAGCGAAACCGTATAACCAAGCCGTTTCAGTTCCGCCACATATTCGGGTGTTACTCCATGCTCGTGCGCCCGGATCAGCAGATCGATATCTGCTTTTGTCAGGGTCGTTGGTTTGGAAGTATCGGGTTTGCTGGTGTCAGCCCTGAAGTTGGTGTTAAAGTCCGCGTTGAAGTCGCCCTTGGCCGAACCATGCGCCCGCACCGGATCGATCCTTTTCTTCCGAACCGCAGGGATAGTCATCACGACCCGGGTCGTCTTTACCTCGATTGACTTATCCACAGCAACGGTCTTGACCGCAACACGCACCCCGGTCCGTCCTCTGTTGACCGTTACAAACGCCCCGCACAGCAAAATAACGCCAACCATGAGCAAAAGGCGCTCGCCGGGATTCAACGAATGGTTCCGCTTACGCACAATCCGCTCGACCCGTTTCACGAGGCCATTTTTTTCCCCCGCAAAACCCAGCGACCAACCGCGCGCCGACTGCTGATATTCATGAAAGGAGACAAGCGCCTCTATCAACCGGCGACGGCTCCGCGACTCCCGGATCGCTACGTCGTCACAACAGTTCTCCCGCTCCGTCCGGATCAAGGAGGAGACCCACAGCAGGGCCGGATTGAAAAAGAATAAGGTGTCAACGATGTTTTGTGCCAGGTTGAACAGATAATCCCGGCGACTGATATGCGCAAGCTCGTGTAATAAGATCGTTTCAACCTGATCAGCCGGAAGCTGCGCCAGCATCCCAACCGGAACGAGGATCACCGGCTTCAGCCAGCCCACGGCAACAGGCACCTGGATCAGCGCGGATTCCAGCAATCGAACAGGACGCGAGATCCGTAGCCGCTGCATAAGCTCCGCCAGCCGCTCCCGCCATTCCGCAGCCACTTCGCTGGTTTGATAATGCCGTACCCGCTGCGCATAGACAAGCCCGGAGAGCAGCTTCACGAACCGCGCCAGGAAAACGATAAACCACAGCACCACAACGACTGCCGCGTGCGTATTGAAATATTGTACCAACTGGTCGGCAAAATTTGTCCGGACCGGCTGACCGGAAGCGGGTAGAGCCGTAATCCCTCCAATGTCCGTGACCGGACCCACACGCTGCACGATCTCCGGCATCCGCCCTGCCGGTAACCGAAATTCCCGGAAGAAGGTATAACCGCTCAGCAGGAGGAATCCCATGACCAGCGTCGCGAGCAGCGTATACCGCGTCGCCGACCGGGCCTTTTTCGTCAAAAGCATTACCGCTCCGGCTACGATAGCCAGGATGAGACCCTGCCAAAGCGAATGCAGAAGTGTCCAGCAAAGCGCGCGAATGATCGTTTCGGGAATTGCGTTCATATCAAATAGTTTTATGGTTTGTCGTCCAGTTGGTTCAGCAGATCTTTGATCTTATCCCACTGCTTGCCGGAGGCGTCCTGGTTACCCAGCAGCTCCAGCATGAGGCTCTTCACCGACCCGTTATACATGGAGTCAACGAACTTCTTCAGCACAACGCCTTTGGTCTTCCCTTCTTCCAGCCGGGTACTATAAATATGTGTCATGCTCGTCTCATCCCGCTGCAACATACCTTTCTCATGCATGATCTGCATCAGTTTCAGGGTCGAAGTATAGCTCAGGGACGCCTTCTGCTGGTTAAGCTGGTCGTTTACAAATCGGACGGTCGACGGCCCATACTTCCACAACAGCTGGAGAATTTCCAGCTGCGCCCGGGTCGGCTCCGGCAATTCTTCAAAACGGTTCTCCTTCATGAGCCAAAGATATAATTTTCAACGTACGAAAAAGGTTATAGGTTGTTGTTAACAAATATTTAACAAATCACCGGCCTTCCGATCTTCAGTACCTTCATCCCGTGAACCGCGAAGTACCTTTCGACTTTATACTTGACTATCTTCTCCGGATCGAGACGGAGGTCCGCCCCTTCTTCGGGATGTTTTCGATCTATTCCGGCCAGAAACTACTACTCATGCTCCGGGACCGCAGCAACGAGCCAGAAATGAACGGGATCTGGATCGCCCTGAACAAAGGGCACGCATCCCTAAAAGCCGAACTCCCTGGCCTCCGCCCCTACCCCGGCAGCGGGCCCGGCAAGAAAGACAACGGCTGGCTTCACATCCCGCCCGAAGCGGACAATTTCGAACAGTTGGCCATCCGCATTTGTGAAATGATCGTCCATCGTGATCCCCGCATCGGAAAGATCCCACCCCCAAGACGCCCCCGCTCAAAACCGACCGGTAAACGCCGGACACCTCGATAGCACCGGACGCTCACTGTCCGGTTCCGTTACAACAACCCCGATGATCATCCCGCGATCCAATTCGCAACCAATCAGTTAAATTTCTGGAATAACTTTCGCGGCCGGAATAGTATGAATCAATATTTCAAGGCCGCTTTCAGAAGTCTCAGCCGTCGCCGGAGCTTCTCCATGATCAATATCGCGGGCCTGAGCCTCGGCCTGACCGCCGCAATGCTCATTGCTCTCTTTGTTTGGGACGAGCATCAATACGACCGGTCCATCACCGGCAGCGACTGCATCTACCGGATCACTACCACAACAACCAATAACCAGGGTACGGCCGAGCTTGCCGTTTCTCCGCCCGCCTTCGCCGGCATCCTTCGCAGGGAATATCCCGCGATAGAGGACGTTACCAGAGTGTTGATGACTGCGGAGTACAAACAACTTTTTGAGGCCGGAGGCAAACATTTATACGAAGCGCATGGTATGTTCGTCGACTCGACATTTTTCAAGGTCTTCCCACTCCGCCTTGTCTATGGAACCCTCGCGAATGCCCTCAACAACCCCGCATCGATCGTGCTGTCCCGCGAGATGGCTGCCCGTTACTTCGGTAATGCTGATCCGATCGGTCAAAAGATCCTGATCGATAAGAAGCCGGTGGAGGTGACCGCAGTCTTTGAAAAAGACCCCAAATTCCACCTGTCATTCGGTTACGTTCAGCCCCTATCCTACATGGGAATTTCCGCCGACCGCATGGCGAGCTGGGGCTGGCAGCAATTTTTCACATACGTGAAGGTCCACGAAGGCGCCGACATCCGGCCCATGGAGACAGCGTTCACGAAGACCATCAAACAGCGAGCCTGGCCCGATACCAAAGCGCACGGGTTTACCTATCTCCCCCACTTTCAGCCCGTCCGCGACATCCATCTATATTCCGCGGATTTCAAATTCGACAATGCGGAGCGCGGCAACATCACCTATGTCAATGCACTCATCGTTATCGCCGTCTTTATCCTCCTGATTGCCTGCTTTAATTTCATCAATCTCTCCACCGCGCTCTCCATCCGCCGTGCCCGTGAAGTGGGTGTCCGCAAGGCGATCGGCGCGGTCCGGCTACAGCTGATCACGCAATTCATCGGCGAAACCCTTTTGCTCACGTTATTCAGCGTATTGTTGGCGTTGGCGCTGACGACAATGCTCCTTCCCGCGCTCAACCAATTTACCGGCAAGACCATCTCCCCCGGGCTGCTGATGCAACCAGCCGCCATCGGCGGGATTATCGCCTTGCTGATGCTCGTCGGACTTTCGGCCGGCTTTTATCCCGCGTTGGTCCTCTCGGGTTTCGACCCCGCGAAAGTGCTCAAGACCGGCATGCAATCCGGCACGCCCGGTCGCACACCCTGGCTCCGGCATGGGTTGGTCGTCATCCAGTTCAGTTTGTCGGTTTTACTGATCCTATCGGCGATCGTGGTATTCCGCCAGGTGGAGTACCTGCACAATAAAGATTTAGGGTTTAATAAAGAGCAGATTCTCTTCTTTCCGCTGCGCGGAGACAAGTTCGCAAACAGCGCCGAAGCCTTCAGGACCGATCTTGAAAAGCTGCCCGGCGTCTCCTCTGTCTCGATCGGGTATGGCTATCCGGGTGATGCAATCGCCGGCGACGAGATCATCGTCAACCGGAACGGCCAGCGGGTAACCCAGTCCGTAACTCAGCTGACGATCGACTATGACTATATAAAGACGTTGCAGCTCAAGCTCCTGGCTGGCCGGGATTTTTCAAGGGTCATGGGAACCGACAAGGACCACGCCTGGATTATCAATGAGACCGCCGTGCATGAACTCGGTTTCGGCACGCCACAGAAGGCCCTGGGCCAGACCCTTTCCTGGCATCCCTGGGATGGCAACAACCCGGATTCCCTCAAGGTGGGAAAGGTGATCGGCGTGGTGAAAGACTTCAACTACAAGAGCCTCTATGACAAGGTCGAACCGGCGGTCCTGCAAATCTATCCGCAGGCAGCATGGAAAGTGGCCGTCAAACTCAGCACCAACAATATGACCGCCACGTTGTCGAAGATCAACGGCGTCTGGAGCCGCTATGCCCCCGATTATCCATTGGACTATAAATTTTTAGATGCCAATTTCACGCAGCTTTACGAATCGGAAGACAAGCTCCAGACCCTCCTGTGGGTGTTCACCGGCATCGCCATCTTTATCGGCTGTCTGGGACTTTTTGGGCTGGCAGCTTACACCGCAGAAACGCGCCGGAAGGAGATCGGTATCCGGAAAGTTTTGGGCGCCAGCACGGAAGGCGTATTGATTCTCTTGTCCAAAGATTTTGTCCGGCCGGTAATCCTATCGCTCCTGATCGCATCACCCATAACGGTTGTCATCATGAGCCGGTGGCTGCGGGGATTTGCATATCAGGTTGCGATCTCGTGGTGGATGTTTGCCCTTGCCGGCGCAGCCACCATCATCATCGCGGTGTTGACGGTATTCTACCAGACCATTCGCGCCGCACTGACCAACCCGGTTAGAAGCCTGCGAAGCGAATAAGCAATCCCAATTCCGAAATTCCGTCATTCAATAGTCCCTCAACTCCAATATCCCTCAACTCCAATATCCCCCAAACTCCAATATCCCCCAACTCCAATAGTCCCTCAACTCCAATATCCCTCATTTCCAATAATCGGCTGTCAGATCCCCCACCCATCCCGGCTGCCGGATGGCCGTCTTCGGCATGAATTCCGTGAAAACCGGTTTGATATCCAGGACCGGCGTGCCATCGATTGCATCCAGGTATTTTACCCGGATCACCCGTCCGACATGTTCGATAAGTTCCACCGTCGACAGCCCGATCGAATTTGGCCGGTCCTTATTCCGCTGCGCGAAGATTCCCATCAACGGATAATCCGGATTCCCCCTCGGCCGCCGCGCATAAACAACCTCCGACGTTCGAACCAGGTTAAAATAGTAAATGATCTCTAGGTGTGAAAACAGCTCAATCCCCTCCAACGCCTCCTCCGGAATCTCCGGCGCCAAAACAATCTCCGAAACAATCCCACCCCAGAAATCATCGCCAACCGTATTCCGGGTATTTTTTACCATCCCAATCGGTGCCAGTTGAATATTCATGATTAAATTTACAGCACAACCACATGAAAAAGCCAATTTATCCCTTCGCCGCACTGGCAGGACTCGCAATAACCGGCGCGACTACCCTCGCCATCACCGCCGCAACTATCCCCGCGCCGACGCCACACGAAAAACATACCGCCAAGGTCGTTTTCTTCGACGATTTCAACACCGGCCAACTTGACCGGACAAAGTGGAATGTCGTGGTCACAGGCTTCCATGTCAATAACGAACTCCAGGCCTATGTCGATTCCGCCAAAACGCTATACGAGCAGAACGGCCAACTTGTCTTCCAGCCCGCATACACGCCGGGATTCGTAACAAAAGACGGCCAGCATTTCGATTTCATCTCCGCGCGGATCAACAGCAGCGAAAAATTCGACTTCCTTTACGGTCGCGCCGAAGCGCGGATCCGCATCGACAGCGGTGCCGGACTGTGGCCGGCCTGGTGGATGCTCGGCTATGGCCAATGGCCCGCCTGCGGCGAACAGGATATCATGGAATTCGTCGGTGAGCACGATTGGGCCAGCGCCGCCGTCCATGGCCCTCGATATTTCGGAAACACCCCCTTCGTCAACCGCTATCATTTCCCCGCCGGTAACGACATTACCCAATGGCACAACTACGCCGTCGACTGGACGCCGGACAGCCTCAATTTCAGTTACGACGATATCCCGATGTATAAAGTAACGCGGTCGATGACAAACCAGTACGGACCCTGGGTCTTCGACAAAAAGGAATACCTCATCCTCAACTTCGCGCTGGGCGGAAATTATCCGGGCAGCGTGAACCACGTGACCAAACCCTATTACGGTCTCCCCGAAACCACGGTGGATTTAATCCGCCAGGGCCACGCAAAGATGTATGTGGACTGGGTAAAAGTGACACAGAACTAGAGGATCTTTACCATATGGATGACGGGCAGCGTTTCACCGTTAGGCAGGGGTACATCCACACACTTACGCGGCACATACCCCCTCAGCGTGTAGAGTGGCACGCCCGTCAGAGTTGATCCCATCTCCAGGGTTCCGAAACCTGCTCGTTGTGCTGCCTCTTCACAGTGCTTTAGAATCAAAGACCCTAGTCCATTTCTCGCCCACTGCGGATGTACAAAGATGGCCCGGATTTTTGCAGCATCCGTCTTCGGATCCAGAAATGCATTCTCGCGATTCGGTCCCCGGTCGCTTCCAAAAAGGGTTCTTCGATTGCTCCATCCCCCGCAACCGACGATCGGTCCACCTTGCTCACCAGCTTCGGCCACAAAATACGTTCGGTCTTCAATGAGTTGGGTATCCAAACCAAGCGTATGGCCCAGCGCACCCTCGATTTGCGCCGGAGTATAGTCATCCTTCTGAAGCCCGCGAACGGATAACTCGATCAGGGCGTGAAGGGCTGATATATCCATGGCCGTTGCCGGGCGAATCACAATCGAAGTGTCGGGATTCATGCGCCAAAAATACCTATATTCCACCCCGAAAGAAACGATCCATGAACAAAAAAGAAGTTATCTATCTAACCCTGTCGCTCGTCTTCAACGGAGTCGACACCAAGCTAAGCGCGCAAACCTATTACAGTCCCGGCGGCACGTATACGGATTGGTTTTTTCCCCCGACGCAGACCTATTCGAGCCTCGAATGGACTTTTGTGCCGGTAGTTGACCCGCCGGAATCATTGGCCAAAGACAGCCTTTTACATTATTATGCCTATAATTTCGATCTCGTCAATGCGACAAGCGCAATCGGAGGCGGCTATGCAGGATTTCAAACCAACGGGATTTTTCTGGACAAATACGAAGGCAAAGTCATCAACTTTTCAATTTGGGGTTCCAACGCCGGAAAGACAGCCGGTTTGCTAAACAAAACAAACGACGAAAGCGGCGGTGTCCAGATCATGTACAAATATCAATGGGTCATAGGCCATAAATATTATTTTGAATTGAAGCAAGGGCCAAGCGGCATCGACTCGCTCGGGAGGTGGTGGGGATTATGGGTGACAGACAAGAACACAGGAGCCGCAACCTTCGTCGGCGAACAAAGAGTACCCATGCGAATCGCCGGCAAACCCGCATCATCCTGGTCATCGCATACCTCGATGTTTGGAGAGGATTTGCATTGGTGGCACTCCCTAAACGGAGACATTAAGTATACCAAATGTTCCGACTTCCAGGGTTCCGCCATGGCAGCCATCGATATCACCGCCAACGGAGGAAAGGTACAGCCGGTTCGATTCATCAACAAGGTAAACTCCGGCGAGCCCGTCACCGGAACCAATGGATTCAAGTCGGTCAATTGTGAAGTCTCCATCTATCACGACTCAACCAGCTTTAACGTCCAGCACAATCTGGGCTATTGGCCAAAACCCGCCCCGAATTTTATTCGATAACCAACAGTTTATACGACTGAACCCCGAAATATGACCACTTAGTGGCACGCTTGCGTTTTTGACCTTTAAAAACTGGCTATCATGATAAATGCGGTGATTATCGATGATGAACCTATTAATGTTACGAACCTGCAGAATCTGATACAATTGCATTGTGTGGATGTCAGGATTGTAGCAACCGCTTCGGACGCGAATAGCGGCAAGGAAGTTATACTGCAATATGGTCCCGACCTGGTATTTCTTGACATACAGATGCCTCGGAAAAGCGGTTTCGACTTATTAAAGGAGTTGTCTTTTTTCGATTTTGAGATCATCTTTGTAACGGCTCATGATCAGTACGGAATACAGGCAGTAAAGTTTGCCGCGATTGACTATCTAAGCCGATTTTCGAATTTGAAGAGTTGCTGCAAGCATATGGATTCATCCGGTGCCATCAATCACACCTGGTCAATATAAAATATGTCAAAAGCTGGGTAAAAGAAGACGGGGGCTATTTGATACTAACCGACAAAAGCGAAATACCTGTCTCCAAGCAAAGAAGGGAAGCGATAAAAGAGGCCTTGAAATATGACTGACAAAATGGGCTGTTGACCCACAGCCGCGGCGCCCCTATTTCTCCTGGATATTCCCGTAGAGGATAACAGAATCATCCCCGCAATCACTAAAAGCGTCTATGACGTCCGCGGGCAGAACAACATTGATCTTACCGCCGACAACCGATACCGTTGCCGGACCTACAGGGGTAATGGGGTTCGTCCATGATCGCTCGGAAGCCAGGTACATATATTCACGACAGGAGTTCAGGATCAAAAGAGCCATAATTGGTGTAGTCAAAGGCCGTACCAAAGACAAACAGCTGATTGGCACTCAATGGCAGGTTAACACCTGGAAAACTTCCAAAGGAGACCGGGTATGGGGGAGCAATGATCTGGAACTTGGCACTGTCCGCCGGCAAAGAGCCCAATAAAATGGATATCGTACTCACGAATTGTCTTCCGACAGTCGGCAGCGTATCCCCCGCGGTCAGCAGCACCATCCCAGCCGTGTCTTTCCGGCTCGTGTAGGTCACGGTATGCTGCTGCCCAAAGATATACCAATAGCCGCCGCCGGGTTTGATGGCAGCGGCAGCGTCCGTCTTATGACAGGAGCAATAAAGGATAAGTGCTGGAAAAAGTATGACTAAACCGGTTTTCATGATCACACATTTAGTTGTCTGTACGCATGGATGAGGCCAAATGTTGGGTCGCATACCCTTTTTTTCTCCCGCACTTTAAGTCCTCCAATGGAGGTTGCCGCGACCGATGCCATGACAACGCGGTTATAGCTGAGTGGAAGGCAAAGTATCATCGACCATAAAATCGCTTTTCTGATCCATAAGGGCTGTGTTAGCCAGAGCTATACGCTCATTAACCCGTTTTATAAAGAGCTGCTTCGCATCCATTGGGTAAAGTTAACATTCTGCTCCCCTTCTTTTCGGCCGGATCGAAGGATTGAACCGTCCTGAATGCAATTGCCACCAAAATTGCAAAAGAGCCGAAAAGATTGGTTCCCTTCAATTTAAGTCTTCTCCTAAATCGTACTCAGACCTATCTGCATAATTATTACCTTTCTATTGACAATACACCTAACATGAAAAGTCATCTCAATAAAACATTACTTTTTGCTTTGTTTTTCCTGAATGCCTTCATAGAGCACGCGCAAACCAAGACCATTGATTCCCTCCAAAAAGTCTTGCAAACAGAGAAAGAAGATACCAATAAAGTGAATACGTTGAATGAGCTTGCCTATGAATTTACCTATAATACCGACTTCCAGAAATCTTTTCAATTTGCAAACGAGGCCATATCTCTAGCCGAAAAAATAAATGATAAGACAGGAAAAGCGCTGGCGTTTTTCCGGATAGGAGTTTGTTATGCTGTGCAAGGTAATTTGGCAGAGGGAAACAAAAACCTCAATACCGCTATGACGCTGTATCAGGAAATCGGGGATAAGAATCGGATAGCCGGGGTTTACAATGAACTCGGTGCCAATTACGGGAGACAGAGTATTTATCCGGACGCAATTGCTAATTTTTACACCTCCTTAAAACTCTATGAACAAACCGGAAATAAAAATGGTGCCGCCGAAAATATGCAGGAAATAGGCGTTATGTATTGGCAGCAAGGAAATGATTCTGACGCCCTCAAGATGGCCCGGGAAGGTCTCAAGCTTTCTAAGGAGATCGGCGACAGTACAGCAATGGGGCAATCGTTATCATTTATGGGAGAGCTAAATTTGGATGCAGGCAAGTACGCTGAAGCCCTCAAAAATGATTCAGAAGCACTCAAAATTTATCAAGTTCTGGGAAACCGGGGCCCCGCCTGGGGGACGATTATGTGTTACGTTTCAATTGCAGATATTGACGAAAAGAAGGGTGAGGCTGCCTACTCAGCAAGTGATAAGACGACCGCCGCGAAAAGGTATCTGGAAGCCTATAAAAATTACCTGATAGGTCTGAACTATTGGAAAGAAACCGGAGAATTAGATAATCTTGCCGGAATATATAACAAAGTTGGTTTTAGCCAAGCTAAATTAAATGATCTATCAGCGGCGAGAGAATCCTTTCAAAAAGGTTTGCAGTTATCTTTAGGGATATCATTGAGAGAGGAAATACGAAACAGTTATCAGGGCCTTTTCATGCTCGATAGCATTACGGGGGACTATAGGCACGCGCTGGATCACTATAAAACATATATCCTCTACCGCGATAGCCTGGTCAATGAGAAAACGAAAAAGAAGACGATTCAGGCCGAATTGCAATATGAGGCCGATAAAAAAGCGAGCATTGCCAAAGCGCTGGCAGAAAAAAAGGACGCCGAAAGAACTACACAACTGACAGGCATAGCCGTCTTTATTCCGATTTTCTTTCTGTTCGTGCTTTTCCTAAGCCGGATAAAAGTTAAAGCCCGGCTGGTTGCATTCCTTGCGGTCATTGGATTGTTGCTATCGTTTGAATTCATTACCGATCTGATCTTTCCTTTTATCAGTGATTGGACAAATGACAGCCCTCTTTTGGGAGACCTTTATCCTGGTAGTCATTGCCGCTTTGATTGAACCCATCAATTATAGGCTGGAGCGTTGGATAAAGACAAAACTGGCCCATAACCCTATCCGTCAAGTGCAACAACTCTAACCACCCTCTGCTATTCCCCTTTTAGAAAAACTCTGCTGTCGTCAATTTCCGAACTGTACCGTCTTTAAGCATTACAGAATATGTCGTACCGATGTCTGTCACTTGCACGCTGTTCCAAGCGGCCAATTGCCAGGCAGTTCCGATAAAGGCAGGCAATGGCTGGTTATTGACTTGTGCGATGATATCCCCTACCTGAAACCCAGCTTTCATCGCGGGACTACCCGGACAAACGTATTTCACTATATAGCTGTCATTGATTTGTTTCACAGCCAATCCCGAATAATCTTTGGCAAAAGGAGCTTTGATCACTGCATTCGAACCGGGGATAACATAAACCCGGTCATCACCATAATCCAAGATGACCCGGCAGCGGGAGAGGATGCCCTGGCCGATATGACCAGCCACTTCAGCCGGATGGTCGCCAGTGACCGAGTTCGTCTGGAAAGACACCTGGGACCCCGGTAAAGGTTGCTCCTGCGAAGTTGATTTCCCGGACGGTAGCGATGGCTTCAGGTGGATTCCTTGGGCCGCCACCCATCCTTATGGAGTGGACCCTACCCTGTAGCATCCCATGCCCGGCAAAATAATTTTCGTAAACCGATATGGGTGCCGGATCGCCTAAGAAGATCCAATACAGCATCGATGGGCCCTTTTCAATCGAAAGGGCTGCGGCCCGGTATCCTTCTTTTCCGCTTGGTTTAAAAGCAAGCGGGGTAACCCCATTGGACGAGCGTTCTCTTCATTTGAGTCGAACAATTTGGCGCAAACTTAGATTGAACAAGGGGAAATGAGCAGGAAAATAAACGCGTAATGGCAAGTATTAAACGCTTGGTATGATTTCTTCAACGGAATGGTAGCATTATGCAGCAGTTGCAATTGCCGCGGGCGCCGATAACCCTTTGCTTGCCCAACTTCACTTAGACATTAAATTGTGTTAGGTGATGATTGCAATGGATGTAAACAAATTGCCCCAATTGCTCTTTTGTCATTTTACCGAAGAACCAATGCGAAAAATATTGGTTTGGATACCCGTTGTAGCGTTCTATTAATGCTTTCCAGGCATTCTTTCGGTTTTCCAGGTCGTTTTCCGGCCCTGTCGTCAAAAGATTGGGCGGGGATTGCGAATTTTTCCGCAGCATGCTGTCTTTCGACTTAAGTATGCCCTTAAGCGCCATTTTACCGATAACGCGGCCCAGGAACGATCTTTTAACGATCACGTTTCCAAAGTAATACTCTTCGCAAAGTATACAATGATTCACCATTTGTTCAACAGACATTTTCCCCCATCCGGGCACACCCTTTTTATTGAGGGCCCCGATACGCTTCACTATTTCGTTTCGGTCGGTTATATTGAATATAGATTTCATCAATCAGGAATTAAGCTGTGAAAGAGAAAACCAATTGCCCGAGTTCATCAAGAAAAAGCGCTTCATAGGCATAGAACTCCTTGGTAGGAGGCTTTTTAAATACGACGCCTTTTGTTTTTAGCTCTTCATATGTCGCCACAATATCGTTACACGTAAAAACAGCGGCTCCAAAGGTACCCCTTTTGATCAGGCTGGTCATTGTCGTTACTGTCTCTTGATCAAAAATGCCCCCTTCGGCAACCAGAAAGAGGGTTATTTCCAGTTCAGGTTGTCCGGGCGGCGTAACGGTTAGCCATCGGGCGCCCTCACCCATTGGAGCGTCGGTATGCACCGAAAACCCAAGTTTGTTTACATAGAAATCGTATGCGCTATCCTGGTTCAGGACGTATACGCACAGATAAGTCAGTTTTGTGATCATTTTTGATATTTCCTGCGAAGATGATTTTTCGCGGGAAGTTTTTGCTCTTGAAAATTGCTATCTTTTCCAGCCGAGTGTTTCCGCAAAGCAATTGGGTATTGCCGAAAGGGGGTTGGTATGGATGGCAGATCTCTTTGCTGCGAGCTGGTTCCGGTATTCAGACGGTGTCTTACCTGCCATTCGCTTAAAAGTAGCTGCAAATGTGGTCGGGCTTTCAAAACCGACCTGCTGACTAACATCAAGAATGGAGATTCCGTCACCCAGGAACTTTTTGGCTTTTTCCACCCTGACAGTTATCAGGTAATTGTGCGGCGATTTGCCGCAGATAGCCTTAAAAAGTCTTATAAAATGAAATTTTGAAAAATTGGCCTGATTGGCGATTCTAGCAACATCAATATTGTCGGCAAAGTTGCTATCGATAAAAAGCTTTGCCAGAATTATGCGCTTATATAAATATAATTTCTCGTATTGCTCCATTGACACAATATTCTCGCGTGCTTCGCTTATCACACCCCACTTTAGACATGAGCCGACTGCGGGTAAATTTAACGATTTTATTTTATTTTCATCCCTGGCAGAGGGCGGGAATTACCTCCGTTCCACTCCGGTGATCCCGGAAGGGGAGGCTAAAGCCAGAACTTCCGCCCGAGCCACCGGCTCGGCCCTCGTTCGTAACTTTCGCTTCGCTCAGTTATGCTACAAACAAAATGCCCCGCCGTTGGCGGGGACATCCTTTCGATCTTGCGGAGAGGGCGGGATTCGAACCCGCGATACCCTTTCGAGTATACACACTTTCCAGGCGTGCTCCTTCAACCACTCGGACACCTCTCCTGATTGACCCGCTGCGGAGCCGCACTACGGCCCGTCGCGAGGGCCGCAAAAATACAATATCCGCCCTTAGCTTCCGAATAATTTTTCGAGCATTCGCCGTCGTCACCGCCGCCACATCCTCCACCGAAACACCCTTCACTTCCGCCAGCTTCGCCACAACATACCGCAGATAGCCGGCTCATTCCGCTTGCCACGAAATGGCGCCGGAGAAAGATATGGCGCATCCGTCTCCAGCACGAGATGCTCCAACGGGATCTCACGTAAAACATCCGGCAAGCGCCGAATTCTTATACGTCAGCACCCCGCCGATCCCCAGATAAAAACCAAGATCCACGATCGCCCGCGCAGCTCCGACTGACCCCGCCAAAACAATGAAATATCCCCTCGCAGCCCTCCCTGCTGATGTTCCCGCACCACACCGATACTCTCCTTCATCGAATCCCGCGAATGGATCACGATCGGCAACCGATACTGCACCGCCCACTCGATCTGGCGATGAAACGCCTCATACTGCTGGCATCTCGAACGTCCTGTCCCAATAGAAATCCAACCCGATCTCCCCAACCGCCGCCCACGGCCGACGCGCCAGATCCTCCTCAACGAACCGGAGTTCCGCAGCATAATCCTCCTTCACTGAAATGGGATGCAAGACCCGTCATCCCAATACATTTACCCGGATGGCGCGCCTCCAGTTCCAGCAGCGCCGCCCGTGACCCGCTATCCACCATCGGCAGATAAAACCGCTCAACCCCTTCTATGTCAGCCCGCTGTATCATCTCCTCCCTGTCCCGGTCAAATTCCTTGTTGTACAAATGACAATGCGTGTCGATCAATTTCATCAGGTGTATCCGGCCCACCGGCTCCATTTTTTACAAATATCCCCAAAAGGGGTGATTTTTTGCTGAATCTCCCTGCCAACCCCTTCGAATCTCCCCAAAACCCCTCAAATCCAGAAGTTTCGTCAGGTCGCCTGCCTATTTTACTTTGCATGTATCAAAAAAAGTTTTACCTTTAAATCCAGTTTTCATAGGGTACGGATTAAAAACGGGCCAGGGTGTCTACCCAGGCCCAATTGTTTTTGCATAATCGAACTCCCACTACGTCCCGCCTCCAGCTCCCCACAAATTCTTTTCCAATTTCTGGACGGATCGACTTCGAATCGATATCCCCGCGCCGCCAAATTCTTTCAACACCGCCGGCAACGCTTCCCGCAATCTTTCAAACGCTTTTTCGCTGTCATGAAAGACCACAATCGACCCCGGCCGGCCATAACGGATGACATTCCGCGCACAACGTTCTCCCGTCAACGCCCGATCGAAGTCGGCACTCAGGACATCCCACATGATAATATGGTAATTAAACGGCGCCGACCGCAACACCGATGACTGCAGCGCACCGATCCGCCCATAGGGCGGCCTAAAAAGATCCGAATCGATCCGCTGCGCCGCCACACGGATATTCTCCAGATATCGCCTGCCATCGACCTTCCATCCATTCAGATGATCCTGCGTATGATTGCCGACCCGATGACCTTCCATCAAAATGCGGCGATAGATCTCCGGATAAGCCTCCACGTTCTTCCCGATACAAAAGAAGGTCCCCTTCGCCCCATACTTCCCCAACTCATCCAGCACAAACGGCGTCGCCACCGGATGCGGGCCGTCATCAAAACTCAAATACAATACCTTTTCCGCCGTCGGGACACGCCAGACCAGCCCGCGATACAGCCTCCGCAGCCACCACGGCGTCCTGACAAAATAAATACATAGTGGAAAGTTACCGATTTCCGCCGAGCGTCACGCGCGAGCCCTTACGGCGTTTCTTTAAAGAACGTATTCACATGCACCACATGTCCGCCCACCCGGAATATCTTCCCATTATCCTGCACGAAATCTTCCTGGCGATTTCTCATCCTTCAACAACTTGTCCGCATACCGTTTCACCGCATGCATCCTGCAGCGTCACCGGCGCTCCCGAATTCATCGCCTCATCGATATACCCCCACAACAAGCGGCTCCAGCTGGTGATAGAACAAATACGTCCCGTCAAAAATATCACTCCCGATCACCTTGTCCCCGGAGAGCGCAATAAACCCGACAATCGTACTGTCCGAATGCCGGAACTTATTCATAAAAAAATTGAAATATTCCTGCCCTGCCAGCACATACTTCTTATCCTGGTATCGGGACTCATACGCAACACTCTTGTTCAGTTCTTAAACTGTCCCGCCTCCAGCTGCCGGTCCACCTCGTTCCAGATCAACACCTGGTTATGCCCCGAGTTCAAGCGTCTTACGGAGACCATTATTCGCATAATTGCCATAGCCGAATTTTTTCTCCTTATCGCTCCACCGCCCTTCTTCCACACACATCACCGGCACATACTGATCTTTGTCCGAAGGGTTCAGGATCGTATCCCGGACGATCATCCGGTCCTGCCGCCCCCCCGTGATGATCTCGCCGCCGCCGATATATACCGATTTGTCCGTATGCGTGTTGAACCGCAGCCAATGCACATTCTCAAAGGAGGTCGTCCCCCGCTCCGTCACCGTCACCAAGCCCTTTGTTCAGCGCCTCCGCCAGCGGGACTACATCCTCGCCGGTTGCACCGGGCATCCCGCCCCCGCCCTTTCTACGGATCGGGATAATTTTCAGATTTCTAAATCTGCCAGGCACTGTCATAATCAACGTATACCGTCTCATAAGTGAGCTGCGCGGAGGCCGACAGCAGAAATAGCGACAAGACAGAAGGTGAAAAGGCATCTCACGCACCCGATAACGATGGGTACCAGTGGTATTATTATCTTTGCAGCCTATGGCCAGAAAAGTTCGTCTCCGTTTTGCGCCCAGCCCCACCGGGGGCCTTCACCTGGGCGGCGTCCGAACCGTCCTTTACAACTACCTCTTTGCCCGCCGCCACGGCGGCGACTTCATCCTCCGGATCGAAGACACCGACCAAAGCCGCTATGTACCCGGCGCGGAACAATATATCTTCGATTCCCTCGCAATGGTGCGGCCTCGAGCCCGATGAGGGCCCCCATAAGGGCGGCGCCTACGGCCCTTATCGCCAGAGCGAACGGAAGGCGCTCGGCATCTATGAAAAATATGCCCGGCAGCTGGTCGACCAGGGCCACGCCTACTATGCCTTCGATACCCCCGAGGAGCTCGACGCTATGCGCGAGAAATACAAGACGCCGGAGAACCCCACGCCGCAATACAACTTCGACCTGCGCCGCAAGATGCGCAACTCCCTCCATCTCCCGGCCGATGAGACCCAGCGCCTGCTCGCCGCCGGCACCCCCTATACCATCCGCATCCGGATCGAACCCAACCAGGAGGTCCGCTTCACCGATATGATCCGCGGCGAGGTCGTCTTTTCCACCGACGGCGTGGATGATAAGGTCCTCCTCAAGGCCGACGGCATGCCCACCTATCATCTGGCCGTCGTCGTCGACGACCACCTCATGGAGATCAGCCACGCCTTCCGCGGCGAAGAATGGCTGCCCAGCGCTCCCGTGCACATCCTGCTGTGGACCTATCTTTTCGGGCTCGACAAAATGCCGCAGTGGGCGCACCTCCCGCTGATCCTGAAACCTGACGGCCATGGCAAGCTCAGCAAACGCGACGGCGACCGCCTGGGTTTCCCCGTCTTTGCCATGAACTGGACCGATCCCAAAACCGGCGAGACCGCCACCGGTTTCCGCGAAACCGGCTTTCTCCCGCAGGCCTTTGTCAATCTGCTGGCCATGCTGGGCTGGAACGACGGCACCGGTCAGGAGCTTTTCACGATGGAGGAGCTGATCGAAGAATTTTCCATGGACCGCGTCCACAAGGGCGGCGCAAAATTCGACTACGAAAAAGCAAAATGGTTCAACCACGAATGGATCAAATGGCTGCCGGCCAGCGCCTATAGCGGGCTGGTGGAACGTATTTCCACGAACGACCGGCAACCGAGACCACCGCGGAAGCCGACCTCGCCGAACCGGATAAGGAAAAGTTCGAAAAGGTCCTGGACCTCGTCAAGGAACGCTGTCACCTGCTTCCCGACTTCGTCACACAAGCCGGTTTTTTCTTCCAGGCCCCCGCGACGATCGACCTGGATGCGATCCGTCCCAAATGGACCGAAGCCAAACAAATCTTTTTTGTCGAGCTGATCCGCCAGTTGGAACTCGAGACAACCTGGGAAGCAGCCCCACTCGAAACGCATTTCAAGGAGATGGCAGCAGCCAAAGCGATCAAAGCCCGGCGATCTGCTCCTCCCCCTCCGCGTCATGCTGGTCGGCGGCAAGTTCGGCCCCCACGTCTTCGATATCGCCGCGCTGCTGGGCCGTAACGAAACGATCCGCCGCATCCGCCATGTACTAAGTCTTCTTATAAAATAATCATGTTATGTATAAGACACTTCACACCGATCTCACCGACAACATCCTCACCGTCACCATCAACCGGCCGGACAAACTCAACGCCCTCAACAAGGACGTGATCAGCGAGCTGGGGGAAGTCGTCGAAGAGATCTATAGCAACAAGGATATCCGAAGCGCCATCCTCACCGGCGCCGGGCCCAAAGCATTTGTCGCCGGCGCCGATATCTCCGAATTCCTGGGCCTCAGCAAGGAAGCCGGCCAGGCACTCTCCGCAAAGGGCTCCGACATCTTCTTCCGGATAGCCTCCTCGCCCAAACCGATCGCCGCAGCCGTCAACGGCTTTGCGCTTGGCGGCGGATGCGAGCTGGCGATGGCCTGTCATTTCCGTCTTTGCGTCCCCACCGCCAAATTTGGCCAGCCCGAAGTCAACCTGGGTCTTATCCCCGGGCTATGGGGCACCCAGCGGCTCACCAAGCTGGTCGGCAGAGGCCGCGCCATCGAAATCATGCTCACCGGCCGGATGGTCGAAGCGACCGAAGCGCACACCATGGGCCTCGTCAATTATATCGTCACCGAACCGGACGAACTCCTCAGCCGAGACCCGCAAACTGCTCGGCATCATCAATGGAAAAGCCCCCCTCGCGATAGCCCGCATCATCGAATGCGCCAATATCGCCGCCGGTGACGGCATCGCCCATTCGGAAACCTGGGAACCTGATCCCTTCGGCGGAGATGACAACGACGCCGACGCAGCCGCCGTCAACGGCTTCGTCCGGGAACAGGAAGCGTTTGGAGAATGTTTTGGGACCGAAGATATGAAGGAGGGAGCGGCCGCTTTTCTGGAAAAACGAAAGCCCCGCTTTCGCGGGGCCTGATAGCAAAGGGTCTCATCTGATAGTCAAGACTAGGCAACCGGTATCTCCACCGACGCCCGTTCCTTCCCGGCCACAACCGGTAAACTCACCTCCAATACCCCATCCGCATACTTCGCCTGGATCTGACCCGGATCAACCGACTCGTCCAGCGTAAAACTGCGGACAAATCCGCCCCGGCTGTATTCCCGGTGAACCCAGTCCGGTCGGGGGAACCCTTCCGGTGGCGCATAGGAAATGATAAGTTCATTCCCCTTCACCTCCAGGTGAAAATGCTCCCGGATCCTTCCCGGCGCGAAAACTAGCATTTCGTAGCTACTGTCCGTCCGGTAAATGTTAACGGCGGCTCTTTGATTGGATCGGGAATACAGGTGCCGTTCCCTGTCCCCGCGACCATGATGTTGATGATGATGGCCTTTTGCGGCCCATTCCTGGTAGTTCATGTCTTACCTTTTAGCGGTTAATGAATATTGCCTGCTAAGCGCCGCCTTCGGCGGCGCCAACGGCTATCAAAAAGGAAGACGAACGAACCGAAGAAATATTTTATTCCTGTCTGAACTCGCGGATATCCTGCATAAAGCTGATCGCCCGCGTAACGGACTTCCAGCCCGTCCCCTCCACCAGCTTTCTTATCCACGGCTTACGCTCAATCCTTTCCTGAGTCAAATTGCGGTACAAGACGATCGCTACTGCCGTGAATGCCAGGACCACTCCGATCTCCACCGCCCAGAATACCGGACCGCCCTTCCGAATCAGCCCGTTGCTCACAAAAAAGGTGGCCCAAAACGGCAGCTGCACCCAGGATATCCTCAGGGTCCGGATGATCGAGCTTTGAATGCCCGCCAGCTTCTCCTGTGTATCGACAATATTTTCCGCATAACCGATTCGCCCGATCAGAACCAGTTCCCACCAGTAAGCCCCCATAGCGATTCCTGTCACCACGATAAAAACGCCGATCGATACGGCCATCACCGGCTGGCTCCTAACATACCAAAACGCAACACACAAAACAATTTCATAAAACACCCCGAGTACTAGCCCGATGACCCGGCCCGCGGTCAGCCCCCTCAACACCGACCTCGCCTTTTGCGACTGTACCTCCCGAAGCAGACGCAGGTTCAATTGCAAGGATTGCTCCAACCGGGCATCGTATCTTTTCCAAAGCTGTTGAAATTCATCGCCGCTCATAAAAAAGAGTTGTTGAATGTTAGTAGATGTTGTTTCAACCTGCCTTTGATCCGGCTCAGTTTCGTCGCCACATTCGTCTCTGTGATTCCCAGGATCTCCGCGATCTCCCGATAGGGCCGCTCTTCCAGGTAGAGGATCATCAGCGCTTTGTCAAGCTCATTCTGCCCGCTGACGAACTGCTGAATCAGATCGATCCTATCCTCGATATCCGGCTCAGCGGAGTTGTCCGCCAATTCCATCAAATGCAGGTCGCCTCCAAAGGTTATGCGCAATCCCGACCGTCTCTGTCGGCGGTAATAGGAAATCGCGACATTCAATGCGATCCGGTACATCCAGGTTGAAAATTTACGCTTGTTGTCGAATGTCTGAGCCGACTTCCACAACTGAAAGATGATCTCCTGTATCAGATCCTCCCGGTCGTCCCGATTGGGACAATATGAATTGCTGATTTTGAAGAGGATCGCTTTGTTCTCCTCGATCAGTCGCAGGAACTCGGCGTCTGTCATGTTATATTATTCGCGGGAAGGTCCGGAAAATCACATCCAGGTCGCGCATCGCTCCGGATCGGCGCAAAAAAGTTCTCAAAACGAGAACTTCAACGACGAAAATCGATCACATGATCAAGATCCGCCATGCTCAACAATTTAACTGTCAAATACTTCAATTTTTGGTCTTGACCGAAATTCATGCAGAAGTTCTCAAAATGCGAACTCGGGAGTCGCCAAAAAACCTCCTCCTCGCCACCGACCGCGACCCGAATTCCAAAAGCCCGACTTCGATCGACCACCCCGACCACCCCGGACCACCCCCGAAGCACCCCCGACCGCCCCCGACCACCCCCGACCACCCCCGACCAACTCCAACCACCCCCGACCACCCCGCTCGCTCACTCCGACCGCAAACTCTTTACCGGATTCGCCACCGCCGCGCGAATCGCCTGCACACACACCGTCAACAGCGCCATCGCGATCGCCCCAACCCCGGCCGCGCCGAACACCCACCAATGGATCGCCGTCCGGTAGTCATAGTCCCGCAACCATCCATTCATCAACCACCAGCCCACCGGGAAAGCCACTAGGCAGGACAAAAGCACCCATTTGACAAAATCCCGCGACAGCAGGGCCGCCAACCCTTGCGTCGACGCCCCGAGTACCTTGCGGATGCCAATCTCTTTGGCCCGCCGCGATGCGCTATACGCCGCCAGCCCGCAAAGTCCGAGACACGAGATAAAAATCGCCAGCGCTGTGAAGATCGCCGCCAGTCGCCCCGTCAACGTTTCGGTCTTGAACATCTCTGCGACCTGCTCGTCCATGAACTGGTATTCGAATGGAAACGCCGGATTATCCTTCCGCATCACATCCCCCACCTTTGCCATCGCCTCACCCAGATCCGCCTGTGGCTTCAACCGCAGGGTCATATAATTGGCGCCCTCCGGCTCGCCGTAGATGATCATCGGCGAAGCGGTCATCGCAAAAGCATTGTTATACACAAAATCATGCACGATCCCGATGATGGTCAGCGCCCGGGTCTCCTGGTGAATGATATATCCCGGTTTTGCATTGGGCCCGATCAGCTTTGCCATGCTCTCGTTGATCACGATATTGTTATCCTCCGCATGCGTATCGTCCCGGAAGCCGCGACCCGCTTTGATGGTCATGCCCTCCGTCGCAAAATAGCTTGCGGTCACCTGCTCGTTGTCGATCGTCGGGTCCGCGGTCGCAGCCTTGCCTGGCCATTGATAGTCATCCGTCGACCACCAGCCTGAGTTCAATATCGGAGTTCTGGCTCAGGGCCACATTGTCCACCACGCCGGTCCGAAGCAGATCGCCGCGGATCGCGTCGAAATGCGGCCGGATCGCTCCCTTGACCTCCGTCACGACCAGGTTATTCCATTTGAAACCCCAGTCCCGCGTACGCGTATAATTCACTTGCTGATAGACGATGGTCGTGCAAATAATGAGCAATATACTGATCGCAAACTGCCCGACCACCAACCCCGTCCGCACAAAAGCCGCCCAACTCCCTGCGCGCAGCCGAATGGTATTCAATACGGAGATCGGCGAGAAGGAGGATAGATAGAAGGCCGGATAACTCCCCGCGATAACCCCCGTCACCAGCGCAATCCCCAGAAAGGCCCCGGCATGGACGGGGTTCAACAAGTCAATGGTCAGCTGCTTGCCGACTAACTGATTAAAGGCCGGCATTGCCGCATACCCGATCCCCACGGCGAGCAACATCGCCACAAAGGATAGCACCAGCGATTCGCCGATAAATTGCCGGACCAGTTTCCCCTTGCCCGCGCCCATCACCTTCCTGACCCCCACCTCCTTGGCCCGCTCCGCTGACTTGGCCGTCGACAGATTCATGAAATTGATGCAGGCGATCGACAGGATGATCAACGCGATCAGGGTGAAAAGCTGCACAAAACGGATATCGCCCTTTCCATCGGGCCGCCCATCCGTAAAATGCGAGTACAAATGCCAGCTATTCATCGGGAAGAGCCAGAGTACTGCCGTCGGCGCGTTTGCCTTCTTTGCCAGGAAATGTGCCAATTGCCGGTCAACCGCCGCCGGATCGGCCTTCGGGTCCAGCTGAACATAAGTTGCTATCCCATTCGCACCCCAATCCTTTGTCCAGGGCATCGACGCTTCGAAATTCGCATAGGGCGAAAGCCAATTGAACCGGATCGTCGAATTCTCCGGCAAGATCCTTATAAACGCCCGTCACTACAAAATTATCCTTATGCTCGACCTGCACCTGACGGCCAACCGGGTTCACGCCGGCGCCAAACAACGCCTCCGCAAACCGCTGGCTCAGGATCACCGAGTGGATCTGGTCGAACGCATGCGCCGGCTCGCCCCACACAAACTGCAGCCCCAGCATCGATATCAGAGACGAATCCCCGAAATTGCCCTGCTCGAGTAATGACCTTATCACCGATCCCGAATGCCTGCATAAGCGCCGAATTGTTGGTCGTCCGCGCCACATTCTTGACCCCCGTGATCTCCGCCAGAATGGCCGGCCCGGCTGGTCCGGGCGCCGCAGAATAGGGTCCCGGATTCGCGCCGGCCCGCGTCTGGGTCTCCATCACCCTGGCAATATGATCATGATCGGGAACCCAATGGTCATACGTCACCTCATCCTCCACCCACAACAGGATCAGTGCGGAACACGCAATTCCCACCCCCAACCCGCGATATTGAGGATACTGAACCCCTTATTCTTCCGAAGATTCCGGATCGCGGCGGTCAAATAATTACGGAACATATTGGCTTGTGTTTCCCCTTGGCGCGGCTAACCGGATGCCAGTTTTACAGCCGGCTCGTTTTCAACTCGGTTATCGCGCATGGACCCCACCCCGATGTTCGCTTTCGCAACAACCGTTGTCCGCTTGCGCCTTCCCGCCCTCCGGGGATCAAAAAAATCCTTATTTTACATCCGCTAAAAAGCCAATATCATGCAGCTTCAGAAAGCGCTTATCTATATCATCATCTTCATTATCTTTTTGCTGGGAGTTTATGAAATAAAAAGCGACAACGTCCGCGATTTCGCTTTATACAAAAACAGTACAGAACCCGTCTATATCGTTGTCCCCGGCGACTGGCTCATCATCGGCGCCATCGGCCTCTTCCTTATCATCAGCCATACGTTCAGCAAAATAAAGAATTAGCCCCCTCAAAGCCGCGCAACCCCCTACACCCCTTCGCTCCATCCGACCCTTGCTTGCTGCCCGCCCCTAAACCCTAAACCGTTTCTTCCAACTTGGCGCCCGCCGGCGAACGTAACCTCAATAACCAAAAATCTCTTCCAGGGTCAAGCACCTTCACCTCCCCGCGTTTCTTCAGATCCTCCATCCTGATCCGCTTCTGCGACGCTACCACACAATAGGTATACGCCTTCCCCGCGATTTCCCGCTCGTGAAAATGCTTCACATCATCCATCTCAGTCCATCCAGCTCGCTATACTCCTCTTTCCGTTGATCGTAAGTCCAATCCCTTCTCCTGATCCCCCAGATACGGAAAAACAATCTCGTCTACCGGTATACCGTTCCGTCTCGATATCCTTCTTCTCACCTGTCTTCGCCAGCTCAAATCCCTTCTCCGAAACCGGCAGATCATTCAGCAGCGCATTCATCCCATCGATCGCCTCATTCAACTTATCCGCCTGACAACCGATATACGCCAGGATAAAGAAGGGGTCTTCCTTCTTCGCCGGCGTCTCATAGGACGCAAAGGTCGAATACGCCAGCGCCTTCGACTCCCGCAGCGTCTGGAAAACCACCGACCCCATATTCCCGCCGAAATAATTATCGAAACAGATCGACCACCGCCTCTTTCCGCACATCATAGGGCCCCGAATTCCGGATCCAGCAAATCTCCGCCTGCACCATGTCATAGTCCGTAAACAATACGTTATTCGACGTCTGCTCCGCGAAAGGGGAACCGAACTTTTTCCGGATAGGGCGTCCAACTCGCGGGTAGGGGATGCACCGCAGTGATGACCCGCGTGAAACGAATCTACGCGGCAGCGGCCCATAGTAGATGACCGTATGCGGATGATCCAGCAGGGTATGCAGGACGTTGGTCAGGTCTTCCGGCTTCAAGGCACGGAGCTCCTCGCTGGTCAGCCCGCTATTGAACGGGTTCTTCGGCCCATAGCGCGCATAGCTGAGCAGACCCTGCATGATCGCCTGTTTGTTCAGTTTGTTGTTGGCCCGCGATTTCAACAACCGGTCCTTCAGCGCCACCAGCGCGATCGAGTCCGGGAGACACTGGCGCATGACCTCCTCGAACATCGCGACCGCACGCCTAAAATTTTCCTGCAGCCCCGTTATCGCGATCGTCGTCGTCTCCGTAGTCGCATTCACGCTAAAATTGCACGCGATCGAGTAGAATGCCCTGCTGATCTCTGCCGTCGGATGTTTGGCGGTCCCCAGGTATTGCAGATATTGCGCCGCCATCGGCAGCAGCCGGTTATTCCAGCTGCCCATATCCAGCCGGTAGTACAAATGGAACAGGTCGTTCTCCTTATTGGGTACGTACAGCACATTCGCTATACCTGCTTTCGTATGCGTGATGCCCGTGTTGTAGTCCAGCCACTGGGGGCGACCGGCGTAACCGGCATGGACTCGATCTGTTTTACGAAGGCCGACTGCTTTCCCGCGTTCGTCTCCACCGGCGTGATCGGCGGCTTCTCTACCTTCACTGATATTTCTGTCGACGCCCTTCCGTTTGTACAGCAACACATAATTATCTGCTTAGATATTTGTTGGCCACTGCGACAATTTCTTCCTTCCCGATCCCCGCCTGTTCATCGAGCTGCGCGACATCGCGGTCCCACAATGTATCCCGGTGGCAGGATAAAACCTTCCATGAGCGCCCCGACACGCGCATCGTTTTTCTGCAGGCCCTCCAGCAGTCCCAACTTGCCGTTCGCCACGATCGCCCGGACCAGGCTGTCGTCAAACTGTCCTTTCTTTAGCAGGAGGATCTGTTGCAGGAGCAGGTCCCGCACCTGTTCCAGCGTTTGTCCCTGTCGGGGCGAGCCGGCAAACATCAGGACCCCGTAGTCTTTGAATTGCTCGAGTTCCGCCTGCGCACCCTGAAGTTTCTGTTGCTTGTTCAGGTTGAGGTCGAGCAAACCTGCCTTTTCATTGGAGAAAATAGTCGAGATGAGATCCAGCACCACCGCATCACGCGTGTCCGCTGCGGGCGTCCGAAACCCGATCCGTACACTCTCCGCGCTCGGGCCATAGATCATCCCGACCATCGGCGCCGTCAGGTCCCGTTCCGGGCGCATGCTGGTATCCCTTCCACCGGCTTGGGCTGCATATAGGCAAAACGCCGAATCGATCTTTCGGATCAGCACATCCGGGTCAAAGTCCCCCGCCATGATCACCGCCATATTATTCGGGACATAGTATTGATAGTAATAGGCGCGGATTGCCCGCAGCGAAGGGTTGCGCAGGTCGGCGACCGTCCCGATCGTCGTTTGCTGGCCATAGTTCGTGGTTGGGAAAAGTGCCGCATTCATGGCCTCGTTCATTTTAACCCCATCGTTGTCCAGACCCGCGGTTCTTCTCTTCATATACCGCCTCCAGCTCCGTATGAAAAAGCCGGAAGATCGGATCGCGGAATCGCTCGGCCTGCACCGCCAGGAATTTGTCCATTGCGCCGGACAGGAATATCTTCTTCATATACCGTCTCTTCCACCAAGGTATGCGCGTTTGAGCCCTGCGACCCGATATCAGCCATCAGCTTGTCGTACTCATTGGCGATCGCAAAGTGCGAAGCCAGCCCGGAGATACTGTCGATCCGGTGATAGATCCGACGTCGCCAGCGGGGTCTTTTGCTGGAATTATATTCTTCATATAATCCGTCGATCTTATCGAGATAAGGCTTTTCCTTTGCCCAGTCCAGCGTGCCATACCGATCGGTGCCTTTGAACAGCAGATGCTCCAGGTAATGCGCAAGCCCGGTATGATCCCGCGGATCGGTATTGCTGCCCGCCCGCACCGCGATCCGGACCGCCACCCGTGGCTCCTTATGATTGGCGCTCAGCAGGACCGTAAGCCCGTTCGACAATGTATACACACGCGCCTGCAACGGATCGTTCGTCACATACCGGTAGGTGTAGCCCGCAGCGCTATCGGTCTTCCATTCATATTTGGTCTGGAGAGCATCCTGCGCTACACCAAAGACTACCATCCCGACGCATAGATGCAGAAAAATAGAAAAAATCTGTTTAGCTCGCCAAAATGGTTTATCTTTACGTCCGCAAATATAGGTAAAAATGGAATATCGCATCGAGAAAGATACCATGGGTGAAGTGAAAGTGCCCATCGACGCCTACTACGGCGCCCAGACCCAACGCAGCATCGAGAATTTCCCCATCGCCCAGGACATAAATAAAATGCCAAAGGAGATCATTCGCGCCTTTGCCTATCTCAAAAAAGCCGCCGCCCTCACCAACCTGGAAGCCGGAGTGCTCACAAAGGAAAAATCCGATCTGATCGGCCGGGTCTGCTGACGAAATCCTCAGCGGCTCTCTTGATGAATATTTCCCTCTCGTCGTCTGGCAGACCGGCAGCGGAACACAAAGCAATATGAATGTCAATGAGGTGATCGCCTACCGGGGTCATGTCCTTGCCGGCGGCAAACTGACCGATAAGGAAAAGATCCTCCACCCAAACGACGACGTCAATAAATCCCAGTCTTCCAACGACACGTTTCCCACGGCCATGCATATCGCCGCTTATCAGATGCTGGTGAAGACAACCATACCCGGGATCGAAGCCCTTCGCGACACATTGGCGGCGAAAAGCAAGGAATATATGAAGGTGGTGAAGATCGGCCGTACACACTTCATGGATGCCACCCCGCTGACCGTCGGCCAGGAATTCAGCGGCTATGTCAGCCAGTTGGACCATGGCCTGAAGGCCATCCGAAATACCCTCCCCCATCTTTCCGAGCTGGCGCTCGGCGGGACCGCCGTCGGCACCGGGATCAATACCCCGCCGGGATATTCGGAAAATGTGGCGCGCCATATCGCCGAACTCACCGGCCTCCCCTTTGTAACGGCAACAAACAAGTTCGAAGCGCTCGCTGCGCACGACGCCGTCGTGGAGGCCCACGGCGCCCTAAAGACAATTGCGGTCAGCCTGATGAAGATCGCCAATGATATCCGGATGCTATCCTCCGGCCCGCGCTGCGGGATCGGCGAGATCCATATCCCCGACAACGAGCCCGGCTCTTCGATCATGCCCGGAAAGGTAAACCCCACGCAATGTGAAGCGCTGACGATGATCGCCGCACAGGTACTCGGAAATGACGTGGCCATCAATGTCGGCGGCGCGATGGGCCATTTCGAGCTGAATGTCTTCAAGCCGGTGATCATCTATAATTTCCTCCACAGCGCCCGCCTGATCGGTGACGGCTGCAACAGCTTCAATGTGCATTGCGCGATAGGGATCGAGCCGATCAAAGCCAATATCAAAAAACATGTCGATAATTCACTGATGCTCGTGACGGCGCTCAATACGAAGATCGGCTACTACAAAGCCGCCGAGATCGCACAGAAGGCGCACAAGGAGGGGACGACGCTGAAGGAAATGGCGGTTAAATTGGGTTATGTGACGCCCGAACAGTTTGACCAATGGGTGCGTCCGGAGGATATGGTGGGAAAGCTGGATTAAGGCGCGAAGAAAGCTGCATTAACGCACCAAGCCTTGCAGAAGCTTCTTGATGCTCACCGGTGGCCGCCGGCCACGATGTGCCGAATCAACGGTAGTATACACCCCACCTGCCCGCATGCTGGTGTCGAAGAGGACGACTATGTCGGTTCGACCGCTTGAAGCATTGACAAATTCATTCTGTTTGGTTATTGTCCCGGTCCGTTTGTTGGTGACGACAAGCAGAAAAGTGTCGGTTTGCAGATTGCTGATCTTAAACCTGAACCGGCCGCGCGAATCGGTTACCGTCTGCGCCTGGATCGGGCTGCTGATCTGCACAAGGGCATCCACCGGCGTAGCCTGGACCTTATTCACCGCCACAACACCGGAGATCTCGGTTGCCTTGCTCCCTTTGAACTGGTTGAAAAGCGTAATAAAAAAGGTCACGATCGCCGCAACAGTGGCAAAGATGATCTTCGTTTTGCTGAAGAAGTTAATGACGGCGGTTTTGGTTAGGAGCAACATACCCGACAAATAAGGGCTAGAAAAATACCGCCTTTTCCGGAGCTGGCCAAGTTTTATTCCAACCCCTTTTTGATCAAAAGGTTAACGAATTTTTCGCCCTAGTTAGTCCTAACTATAAACAAAAAAGACCGACTTACGTCGGTCTCTTTAACTTTCGTATCGGGAATACGATTAATATCGGTTGTTGTAGCCACCGCGATCGCCGCCACGGCCTCCGCCGTAACCGCCACGACCACCGCCGCCGCCAAAGCCGCCACCGCCGCGATTTCCGCCGCCGCCAAAGGGCTTGTCTTCCTTAGGCTTAGCTTCATTCACTTTGATAGCACGTCCTTCTACCGTAGCGCCATCCAGCTCGGCAATTGCCTTGCGGGCTGCTTCATCGTCGGACATTTCAACAAAACCGAATCCGCGGGACCGGCCTGATACTTTGTCCATGATTACCTTGGCAGAAGTCACTTCGCCATAAGGCGTGAAAAATTCCCTGAGATCTTCATCCTGAACGGCGAAGCTCAAATTTGCAACATAAATGTTCATAAAAAAACTAAAAATTAAAATGATTAAACTGAGAAGGCAAAGCGAAGACTAACTAAAATGCGAGGCAGATAATTAATTTTACTGATGCAAACTCAAATTACCTTACAAAGATACACAAATTTCCCACATCTCCAAATGTTTCCACTCCCACGGGTCAAATGTTCACGTATAATTTACAGTAGAGCCTATTTTTAAATATTACTCCTTATTTTAATGTCTGAAAGACCTGCAATCCCGACCGTCTTGTCCCACAACCGCCGCAACAGAACCATCCCTCAAGTCCGACGACCGTCGCAACAGATCCATCCTTCAAGTCCCACAACCGCAGCAACAGAAAAGGATAAACGTTTTCGGAAGACCAGGCAAGTGCCGACCTCACAATCGCATTCGACAATATCCGACCTTAGTAACCACAAAGTCATCGTCTCCGGAATGATCAACGGCAAAAAGCTCGGCTAGCCGTCACCGGGTCCCCGGACCGCGCCAAAATATCCATGCGCCCGCCAAACCCGGCAATTTGTCGTACCTTACCCGAAACTCTTCTAGCTAGATGAAACGCCTCTTGCTCATGGTTGGCATCCTTCTGCTTTTCGCTACCGAGATCTTCCGTGTCTATTTCATCATGCCTTTTCCAGGAAGCCAGCGTTCCAACAGCATTGATCTTGCCTACTTCATCGACCGAAACCGTCTGTGGTTTCGCATCGCCGGCTTTTTCCTCGTTGGATATGCCCTGGTGATCTATCCCACCAAACGGCGGAACCCCTATGTCGCGCCACGGAAGCAAAGCAACTGGCCTGCGATCGGCCTCCTCCTCGTCGCCATTTTGTACGCGGTGGTGTTCTTCTTCTTCAACTACCGGTTCGAGGCTGACAAGATGTTCCATCAGCCGCATACCCTGGCCTTCACCGATAGCACACAGCATCCCATGACCGAAAGCCACCTCGTAATCGGCCTTGTCGTAAATAACCAGGCAAAAGCCTATCCCATTCAGGTCATCGGGTATCATCACCAGGTCAGAGATACCTTGGGCAACACCCCCATCATGGTCACCTATTGTACCGTGTGCCGGACCGGCCGCGTCTTTTCGCCGCTGGTTCATGGAAAACCCGAAGAATTCCGGCTGGTCGGGATGGACCATTTCAACGCGATGTTTGAAGACGAAACGACAAAAAGCTGGTGGCGGCAGGCCACGGGCGAGGCGATCGCCGGCCCGCTGAAAGGCGAGCATCTCACCGAGTTGTCTTCCGGTCAATATACGATGAAGGAATGGCTCCGCATGCACCCGAACTCCAGGATCATGCAACCCGATCCGGCCGATACAGCCCATTATGCGAATCTGAAAAACTATGATGACGGCACCATCGACGGCGGCCTCGAACACCGCGATACAACGTCCTGGAAACCCAAGTCATGGGTGGTAGGAGTTCTCGCGGGGAATAACGCCAAAGCCTACGATTGGAATTGGGTCGCCACACACCGGATCACGGAAGATACGATTGGTAATGTCCCCGTTCTGATCTACCATTCAGATGACAACTTCCGCGTACTGGGCCGCGTGGCAGGCGGTCACGTTCTGGGCTTCAATCGCAATGCCCAAGGAACCAGCCTGCAGGATACGACTACCGGCTCGGTCTGGGACCCCACAGGACTATGCATAAGCGGTCCGCTCAAAGGCCAGCAATTACAACCACTCCAATCTTATCAGGAATTCTGGCACTCGTGGAGTTATTTTCATCCGACGACAACGCAGTACAACCCATAATCACCGATTTGCCGGCTTCTCCGGCCCCGCCGCTACTGCGATCTTTGAATCCGCCGTTCCATAATATAGCAGCCATCGCCCCTTAAAGTCCGCCAACCCCTCCAGGAAACAAACCTGCCCCACCTGCCCCGTGATCTCATACGGTTTGTCCGGATGAATAAAATCGTGATCCAGCCGCCTCAACACGTTGGTGGGATCGTTGATGTCAAGCAAAACCTGCCCGCCGCCATACATCCCCTCCGGCAAACTGCTGTCGCCATCCGCCCGCCGGTTCATCCCGTTATAGATCAGCAAAATGCCCGCTTTCGTGATCATCGCCGGCGGCCCCGACTCGACAAGTCGACTGTCCCAATGTCCCGACCGCGGCGCCACAACAATCTTCAACGCCGACCCCGCGTCGGCCGCCGAAGCCCCCGCGAAAGCGGCCCCCCCTCCACCGGCGTCCAATGGATCAGGTCATCCGACGTCGCCGCCCAAATATCGTGGTCGCCCCAGTACATCCAATATTTTCCTTTCACCTTCGTCGCCACGACCTTGCCTCCGAGATAACGCGAAACGATCGACCCTGACTTCGACCAGCTTCGGCTATACTTACCGTTATATGCATCCGCAAAAACGCTCCCGTGTTTGACCCATCGCACCAGATCCCTCGAAGTAGCCACCATCAGCCGCGCTGTCTTGCCATCGAAAGCAGTATAGGTCATATAATAAACGCCCTGCTCATCCTGTACCACCCGCGGGTCCTCACAACCGCCTTCCCATTCAAGCTTCTTCTGCGCATCCGCCTCCGGATAGAGTACCGGTGCAGACCGCCGCATAAAATGAAACCCATCGTCGGAGACCGCCAGCCCGATCCGCGATGTCCCCGCCGGCTTACCGATCTTGCTCTGCGCCCGGTATAGCATATACAACTGCCCCTTACGCACCACGATCGCCGGATTGAATACGTCTTTCTCCTCCCATTTCACCAACCCTCTCCAGATCGGATCGAGAAAACTACCCGACCCCGGGCGCAAAACAGGATTTACACTATCCACTTTCGTAAACGGGACCAACGCCCAACCTGTCAATCCACCGACCACAGACTCACCGCGGGCGCCGCCGTGCCGAAGGCGGCGCCTTTTTCTCCTCGCCCGAACATCCCGCGAGCACACAAATCACCATCGCTATGCTAATCTTTCTCAATTGGTCAGTTTTAACAAAATCACCGCATGCCGCCCGATCGTTCCCCGATAATTCGTCGCCGTCGTCCCCTGCAGCTCATTCTTCCAGACGTCTTTTATACGATGGCCCGGCCGCGACCGAAATGCCGTCCAGCGATACATCCAGTTTCTTCTCCTGATCGCCCCGATTAAACAGACAGACCGCGGTATCGCCACCCTGTAGAGGCTTTAACAAAGATCTCCAGGTCTTCATTGATGCTGGCCCGGTAACCCTGCTGCCCCAGCGGGTCCTGGTCGATCGCGATCACCTCCTTATTGGTCAGGACGCGCTGCGTCTCCGGCGCCATATGCCGCAGATCGTTCCCCGCCATCAGCGGCGCGGCAAGCATACACCACAACGTAAAATGCGACTCGCTCCTCCTCGGACGTCAACGCCCCATTCCCCACTTCCAGCATATCCGGGTCATTCCAATGCCCCGGTCCGGCATATTTCTCCAGACCGTTCTGCAGATCGAGATTGCCAAGCACGCTCCCGCCATACGCACTGCCATTTCCCGCTTCCATAAAGCTCCAGGTATTCCCGATATCGCCACAGGACCGCCACAAATGCCCGACATCTTTTGCCCAGGTCCAGGGTTTGTTTGACCCCCATTCACAAAGACTAAAGACGATCGGCCTGCCCGCCTTATACAAGGCATCGCGCATAAGCGTATAACAGGCCGGTGCATTATGCGTCCCCGCATTACACCAATCTTCCTTCAGATAATCCACGCCCCAGGCCGCGTATTGTCGCGCATCCTGGAACTCATACCCCTCGCTCGCCGGCCGCCCCGCACAGGTATTACGGCCGGCGCAGGTATAGATGCCGAACTTCAGCCCCTTCGAATGCACATAGTCCGCAAGCGCCTTGATCCCATGCGGGAATTTTACCGGGTCGGCCTGGATATTCCCGGCGCTGTCCCTGCCCACCTGCCAGCAATCATCGATGACGATATACTGATAGCCCGCATCCCGCATCCCCGTGGCCACCATCGCATCGGCCGCTTCGCGGATAACGGATTCGTTGATCCCGTCGCAGGCAAATTTATTCC
This sequence comes from uncultured Chitinophagaceae bacterium, assembly GCA_963846405.1. Taxonomy (GTDB): domain Bacteria; phylum Bacteroidota; class Bacteroidia; order Chitinophagales; family Chitinophagaceae; genus Puia. The sequence goes on from CAWJVU010000010.1 coordinate 136,911, forward strand.
AGCTGTTCCATCCCATCGGCGGCGTCTTCGCAAGCTGTTCGAACTTCTGGGCCCTTGCTCCGGGCCCGAAAAAAATAAAAGAAAAAAGGCGATGCCACATAGCACCGCCCTGATAATGCAGAGTTGATTGCGCATAGTGTAGTAGGAGTTAATGTGTTACATGAGGAACTGTTCCGAAACGATCTTCCCGTCTTTCACATGATAGATGCACAGCTCGGTCATGTTCATCCGCTGACCGCCTTTCATGGTAACGTCCATGCTCATGGTAACAGCAAAGGACGAATCCGCCAGCAGCGGTTCGGATACCTCACCCCATGCATCTCTTCCACCATTTCTCCCCATTTTTTTCCTTTCGCCAGGATCCCATCCAATCCGTGGGTCTCTTTTTCGAAGTCCGGGGTACCATGCGGTTCGATGCTGACCGCTTCGTCGGAGAACAATTCCTTTTGTGCTGTTTCGAATTCGCCTTTACGGCAAAGTTCGACTAGACGGTTGGCAATCTCCACCGTCGACATGGTCGTGGTTGATGTTGACATAAAAAATGGTTTTGGGAAAGGTACCGCAATTTCTATTCCTGCCCAAAAATCCGCCGACGGCGCGCCCCTACTTATCCACCTTCACGACTTTCTGGCTCACCAGGTGATCGCCATACTGGATCTGAAGCGCATAAGTCGCTTCAGGCAGGTTACCCAACCCATAAAGGCTCACACTATTGAAGCCTTGACTTACCGGTTGTACCACCCGCCGGAGCGAACGCCCGAACAGGTCGATCAGGGTGATCGTAGCTGTCCCGGTCGATGGCGCCGTCAACTCCATATTGATCTGATCAATAAATGGATTCTGAACAGACCGGACATTAAAGCTGATTCCGGTATTGCTCAGCAACACGAGCGCACTATATTGGGAAAAGGAATTGCTCGTCATCTGGATCCGGTAGTAGGTTTGAGCGGTCACCGGCGTCGGATCGATATAGGAATAAGTTGCGCCTTCACCCGGAACCGCCGTACCCGACAGCGTGCCGATCGACGTAAAGTGCGTTCCGTCATCACTCCGCTCTACCGCGAACTGCAAACCCGGCACTTCTCCCGTTGTCGTCCATTGGAGCGCCGCCAACCCATTGTTTTGCACCTGTCCCCGGAAGGACAGCAAGGTCGTCGGCAGCGCGATAAAACAGTTCACGCCATATACATACTTCGGCTGAGTCGTCGTATACGCACATCCACTGGAAGCCAGATTGCCTACCGTACTCGCCACGACCAGCTGATAGATCGTCACGGATGTCGACGCCGGCCACCTGGAAATAGCGGGTCACCGTATCCACATACAGGCCCGTCACCCCGTTATATTGCGGCACTACAGTACCCGTGTCGGGCCGGTTCAGCGTATCCAGACCCGCCGGCACCCAGGTGGCGCCCCCATCGGTACTCTTGTTTAATTGCCATTCCGTATAATTATTCACATAGGAAGAGATCGCAAAACGGACCGTATCATCCGCGCCATAACACAGCGTATCCGGCTTATCCGGCGTCAGCAACAGATTGGGCGGACAGGTCGCCAGCGTAATATCGTCCAGCGCCCAGTCATTTCCACCACCGCCCGGTGCATTGTTCCGAACCGAGATCGTAATAGAAGTTTCCGTCGGTCCCGTCAGATACACAAAGCCGCGCTGCTGCCAGCCCACCGTATCCAGACTACCCGTCGAGATAGCGGTCAATGCTGTCCACGACGAGGGTCAGGTTCGGCAGTACGCCGGGAATATATTCCGCTACACCGTTCGAGTCGATACCGCAGTTAGGGACAGATATTCTTTACCCAGGCAGAGAATTGATAATAGGTATTCGGACACAGACCCGAGATCACCTGGTGATAGGCTTCACTCGCTGCCAGGTCCGCATTAACGACCAGCATATAACCCGCATCGGTCGTGGAATCGGGCGGAGGGTTGCCCGCTGCCGTTGTCGTGCCGGTATGGTCGCCGCCGATAAACCAGAAGCCGCCGAATTCCCGGTTGGCGCAGGCCTGCACACCCGTAGCCGCCGCCGCAGGTCGGCTGACGGTTGGCGTTCGGATAGGTACTGCTGGTCGGGCTGGTATTGTTGACGATGGCATAATAGCCGTCGTTGATCGAAGGCGTCGTACCCGAATTGGGCAGATAGGTATATCCGGGGATCAGGAAGGTTGGAGGGGTGCTCCGGTTTCGACCGACGCCGTTGCCGAAGGTGCCGCCGAATTCCGCCGCGAAGTTCGTACTGGTCGTGCTCGAACAAAGCGTCGTCGGCGCCGAGATCAATATTTTATATTGCGTAGCATTCAGGGCGGTATCGGTGCCCCCGATCGCGGCTTTGTGATACCGGATCTGACCGGCGCCAAGCATAATCGTATCCCCATAGGTACCGGTCACTACTACGCGAAAGGCGGTCACCGTGATCGTGCCCGCACTGAAAAGAGGTTTGCTGACACTGCCATGAATAGTACTGGCGCCGTTAATATTGGTCAGTTCCCATCGGGTCGACCCCGATGGGCGATATGGGGGTTGACCCGATATTGATCCGGACCTGAAAGTCACCCGGCAGCGCGGGCGCAGCCACATAAGCAGCCCGCGTCGTCACCCGTCGCATAGGTATAATGCCGGAAGGTCTATCCTTCATTGGTCATCAGCCGCAAAGAGTCATTGGGAAGAATGGTCGTGTTGGTCGGAATATTGTCCAGATAGCGGACGTCGTACATAAAACCCGTTCCGTTATAAGAGCCGTTCACATAGAAGTTCGTGCGGATCTCCAGCGTATCGCCCGGCTGCACAGGACCGCCAACCGTCTTCTTGCTGAGGTTGACATAGCTGTTCCCCCATTTGATCATGGCCGTCGCCTGCGCGTAGCGCCAGACCTCGGAAGAAGAGGATCAGAATAAAAATCCCAACAATTCTGCCAATAGCGGCAGAATTACCGGGTAGAAGTGTTTTCATATGATACGCCTTTTTTCAAGGGTTATCGGATTATTATGGGTGTGCGTACGGTACCCCGGCATGGACGGTCTACCGGGAATAATATATAAAGGTAACCCCTAATTTTAGTAATCCGCAATCGTAGATGTACTATTCCAAATGTTAGAATTATGTCTTATTTGAGTCTTGTCCTATAATCCAAACCCCATGAAAACCAGACAAACCTGGTCCTATGGCCTGTTCGCCTGCCTGTGCTTATGCGCAACCCTGACTCTATCCGCGCAAACCACATTAACCTATTATAATCAGACCTTTAAGATAGATACCTTTTACCCGGCCACCGGTACCACTGGTATGAACTCCGCCTGGGAAATGGTCTATGGCCCCGACGACTCCCTGTGGGTCACCGCCTCCCATGACTATAAGATCTGGAAGATCAACCCCGGCAATAAAGGGGCCCGGGTCCTGCTCGACCTGAACAGCAACAAGGATTTCACCGCCGCGACCGCCAATCCCTGGCCCCAGGGCGGCCTGATGGGCCTGGCCATCCATCCCCAATTTCAATAGCGGTAAACCCTGGGTCTATGTCGCTTATGTCTACCACCTGATCGGCTGCTCCACCTGCGCGGGGAGTACCAGCGGCGCCCGTTGCAGCTACAATACCCAGATCGTCCGCTACAACTATAACAACGGTACACTAACGCCGATGGATACCGTCGTCACGGGTTTGGACGGCAGCAATGACCACAACTCCGGTCGCCTCCGCATCAGCCCGATCCCCGAGAGCGATGGCAATTACCACCTGTACTACACGATCGGCGACATGGGCGCCGGCCAGCTGGCCAACATCTGCCGGGCCGAATTTGCGCAGGATACAACCGTCATAGAAGGTAAATCCCTGCGGTTCAATACCGAGCCCGATCCTGTCACAGCCTGCCGGCCCAGCAATGGATACCGACGGACAATCCTTTTCCTTCCTCGCCGGGCGCTTCTACCCGAAGTCCGATCTATACGTTCGGGCATCGCAACCCGCAGGGCCTGGCATTCGGGTCGGTAAACGGCGGGTCATCCTATATCCTTTATAGCGTCGAGCACGGCGACAAGTCAGACGATGAGGTAAATATCCTTAATCCCGGTACCAACTACGGCTGGCCAAAAGTCTCCGGTCTTTGCGACGACAACTATACTTCAGTCTCGGGTGATTCCCTCTACCTCGCCGGTAAAGCGGTGATCTCGGAGACCGGGTTTTTGCGATACGACAAAGACGACACTGGCCGGCCCCATTTTCTCGTATTATAATTGGACGCGGGCACAAAACGACTACGTCGCCAAGACCTACCCCTCCGCCAATATGAACTGGCCGACAGTCGCGCCATCCTCCATCGCTTTCTACGGGAACGGCGCGATAACCGCGCTGGAATAACAGTCTGCTCATCACATCCCTGAAGAACGGTCTCTGGCGACTCAAGCTAAAATCGGACGGCCTTAGCGTCGACAGCACCGTCAACCCATACGATACCCTGCACTATCTGACGGGCTATCGTTTGCGCAATATCACCGTCTCGCCCGCAGGGGATACACTTTTCGTGAGCGTGGACAATTCCTGCTGTACGCTTGGGCCAACCGGAACCATCGGCAATTCCGTCGCCTCGCCGGCCCAGGGATTTATCCTGCGTCTGGTCTATCTGACACCGCTGGCACTCGACAGCGTATACAAGGCGCCGCCCCAGCCGCCGACAACCCAACAACCGCCCGCACTCATCTATCCCAATCCCGCACACGGTCAAATGAACGTTACCTGTGCCCCCGGACAACGCAAACCATTCCTCCTGCAACTTTACAGTATCGGCGGCGACCAGGTTCTGTCACAGGAATCCTGGGACGACAACACGACGCTGAATATCCAGTCCTGTCAGCCGGGCGTCTATGTCCTGCGCCTGACGAACGGCGCCGCGATGCCCATCCTGACTCAAAAAGTTCTGATAGAATAATAAACCCCCTACTTGATCTCCACCGGAACGGCATCCGCCTTTGGAATCCCATCCGGATTCGACCCCCCATCCACGTTTGCCGAATCGGCATCCGGCGCATGCCCTTCATGCGAATGCCGGTGAAAAAATTTCTTTTGGAAGATAAGGATCGCGATCACGCCAACCGAAATGGACGCATCGGCCAGATTGAAGACAGGACTAAAGAATTCGAAATCGTCGCCGCCGACAAACGGCATCCAGGATGGATAGTGAGACACGATCAGCGGAAAATACAACATATCGACCACACGCCCGTGCAAAAACGACGCGTACCCATGCGGCGGGAACAACCGCGCAACGTGATCACGCGTGCTCTCATCGAAGATCAGGCCATAGAACATACTGTCCAGCAGGTTTCCCAACGCCCCGGCAAAGATCAGCCCCGCGCAAATAATGAACCCCGGATGATATTTCTTGCGGATGATCGTCCGGATATAATAGACCCCAAACACTACCGCGACAAGCCGGAAAAGCGTTAGCGCCATCTTTCCCCAGTTACCCCCAAACTTCCAGCCCCAGGCCATCCCCTCGTTCTCCACGAAATAGATCTGGCCCTTGTTACCCAAAAAGCTTTATCCCATTGTCATAGGGAGTGACCTGCTCCCGAAAATATTCGCCCGCGGATCGACTCAACGGCATATGTGTCTTCACCCAGAACTTCAACGACTGATCCGCAACAATGATCGCCAATACCAACAAAATAATAGTTCTCGCCTTCATATTCAAAAGTCCAAATATAGTCAATCTACTCAAAATATACACGCTTGACCCGTTGTGAAACACCTGTCAGGACCTCATAAGGGATCGTTTGACCCCACTCCGCTAATTTCCTGACCGATAGCTCCTTACCAAAGACCACAACGACATCGCCCTCCTTCACGTCCGGTATGCCCGTAATATCGATCATCGTCAGGTCCATGCTGATGTTGCCGATCGTCGGCGCAAGCCGCCCATTCACCCACATCTTCCCAACACCATTTCCCAGATTCCGGGAATAACCATCCGCATAACCGATCCGCACGGTAGCAGTCACCGTCCCCGAAGCGGCAACTCCCCGGCGGTTATACCCGATCGTATCGCCCTCATGCAAATAGTTTGATCTGCGCGATCGTTGTCTTCAAGGTCGAAACCTCCTGTAAATCCAGGGCGTCCCCACCGCTGCGGATCGAAACCATACAGCCCGATCCCCAGCCGCACCATATCCAACTGCCACTCCGGCATCCGCACGATCGCCGCCGAATTCGAGAGGTGTCGCACAAAAGCGATATCCGATCGCCTTCTTCATCCGCACCGCCATGTCCAGATAAGCCAAGGCCTGCCGCTTCGAAAAAGCATCCTGCTGCGTCTCCTCACTTGCCGCAAAATGACTGAAGACACTCTGCACCTTCAGCGGCGCCGCCGGCAATACCCGCAACAATTCCTCCCACTCCTGCGGCGCAAAACCCAGCCGTCGCATCCCGGTATCCAGTTCAACATGGATCGGGAAAGCCGCAACGCCCTCCCGCTTCAGCCATCTCTCCAGGGAGCGCAACAGCGGGAACGAATAAATCACCGGTTCGAGGTTGTATTGCAACAGCGAGTCGAACGCCGCATTCTCCGTATTCATAATGATGATCGGCATGCGGATCCCTCCCTTCCGCAAAGCCACCCCTTCATCCGCATAAGCCACTCCCAGGTAATCCACACCATGGAATTGCAGCAGGTTGGCGATCTCATAGCTGCCGCTTCCATAGGCAAAAGCTTTCACCATAGCCATGACACGCGTCGACGGCCGCAGCAGCTGCCGGTAAGCACGCAGATTACCCGCCATGGCATCCAGATCGATCTCCAATACCGTTTGATGGATCTGCTCGGTAAGCAGCCGGTCAATCTCTTCAAACTCAAAGACCCGCGCACCCTTTAACAGGATTGTCTCATCCCGGAAATGCAGCCGGTGCACCTCCTCCTTAAAAACCCCCACTGAGCCCAAAAACACCTGCTCGCCACCAAACCATTCCCCGATGACCTTCGCATTCGCACCGATCCGCTCTCCGATTCCGATAAGCCGGTCGACCTTCTTTTGTTGCAAAGCCCTTCCCACTTCGGCATACAATTCCGGCTCAGGCCGCCCACTTTCCAGGATATCGGACAGGATCACGGTGCGCCGTGCATTCTGCTGCTGCTGGGACAAAAAGTCAAGCGCGATACCCAATGAACTGAGATCCGCGCTATAGCTGTCGTTAATAATCGAGCAGTGATTGATCCCGCTTTTCAGTTCGAGCCGCATCGCGATCGGCGCCAGGGTCGCCACCCGCAGGGCAAGATCCGCCGGCGATGTCCGGACGAGCCCGACGGAGTACATCCAGAGGCAGGTTGTCACGCAATGCATCGCATTTTCAACAGACGCGTGGTCCGTGAAAGGCAATGCCAATTCGACGTTGATTCCGTAAACCTCGATCTCCACGCTCGTGGACCTTTCAAGAACCTCCATTTTCCGGATCCGCACGAAATTATCGGGCCAGTGACCCCAGGAAATGAGCACCTTCTTGGACATTTCGGACGATTCGTTATACCATTTCAAAACCGCTTCTCCTGTCTCTTTCTGATCTCCGCAGTAGACGATCGCGTTCCACCCACTCAAACAACCTCAGCTTCTCCGCCGCCTTCTCCGCCAAATTCGAAAAGCCCTCACTGTGCGCCTCGCCGATATTGGTAAAGATGCCGATCGTCGGTTTCAAAATCGCCGCCAACTTCTCCATCTCCCCTCGCCGCGAGATCCCCGCCTCAAAAATCCCCAGCTCATGCGTCGGCTCCATCTGCCAGACGCTCAAGGGAACACCGGTCTGCGAATTGTAACTTTTTGGGCTGCGAACGATCGAATAATCCGCTTCCAGGAGCTCATTCAACCATTCTTTTACGATCGTCTTCCCATTGCTACCCGTGACCGCGATCACCGGGATCGAAAATTGCGCGCGATGAAATGCCGCAAGCCGCTGTAAAGCCAAAAGCGTATCGGTTACCCGAATGATATTCGCGTCCGGCATCTCACTCGGCCTCCACCGCATCCATGACCACAAAATTTCGCACCCCCCGCCGGTACAATTCCTTCATATACCCCAGGCCATCCCGTCTTGGCCCGCGCAAAGCGAAAAAAAGCGAAGTCGCCGGAAAGATCAGCCGCCGGCTATCCAGCAGCAGATGTTCGATCGAGTTCGTTCCCACCGATCGGGTCATCTCCCCCGATCGAATCGCCCCCACCGATCGGGTCGCCCCCGCTGTAATGCAGGAACGTCCCATCCACAATCGATGCAATATGTCGGATACTGTATTTCATGCCGTTTTTTTGGGCGCGGTATACAATGAATAAAGGATCGATATCAAAATACAAAGCAGGATCACCCCGAGCGACACATAGATCGGCAGATAGATGTGGAAGTACTCCACCAGCATCTTCAGCCCGACAAAGATCAATACCACCGCGATCCCCTGTTGCAAATGCCGGAACCGATCCACCGCCCCGCGCAACAGAAAGAACAACGAGCGCAGCCCCAGCACTGCAAATATGTTCGAAGTGAAAATAACCACCATCTTCTGGGTGATCCCAAACACCGCCGGGATCGAATCCACAGCGAAAACGATATCGGTCGTCGCCAGTAGTACCACCACGACAAACAAGCTGGTATAGAGTTTACGCCCATCCCGGACCACCACGAACTTGCCTCCGCCATCATCCTTGGTCAGCGGCACCAGCCGACGCAGCAGCCGGTAGATCGGGTCCTTCTCAATATCCGGTTCCTGGTCGTGCCGGGTGATGAAAAGCCGGCCGCCGCTGATGATCAGCACAACCCCGCCGATATACAGCACCCAGTGCGCCTCATTGACCAATACGATTCCCGCGGTAATAAAAATGATCCGCAGCAAGATCGCCACGAGGATGCCGATCAGCAGCACCCGCGCATAATGCGCGGGCTTCACGCCAAAGAAAGTAAAGATCAGGATGAAGACGAAGATATTGTCCACGCTCAGGCTCCATTCCATCACATAGGCGCTTAGATATTCAAGCGCCGTCTTATGACCTTCCTGTAACCAAAGGAAAATAAAGAAAAGCATCCCAAGCGACACCCAAAACAGCGTCAGCAACAGCGCTCTTTTTATGGAAATTGTCGTGCCCTTTTTACTCAGTAGCCCGAGGTCAAAAACAACAGCCAGGATCAGAACAACTCCAAAAGTAAGATACGAAACAGTCGATCGGTCCATGCCGGTAATTATCCTTCCAAAGATACCGCATATTTCCTTCTGCGGAGGAGCTGATACAAATAGCCGCCAAACACCACGAGAATCAGCGGCAACCCGATATTGATAAACTGCCAGAAGCTCCGGTCTTTTTCCACCTTCGCCGGATCCAGCAGCCGCAACGTGTAGTCCTTGGCGCGTGTTTCGAGGATCCCCGAAGGATTCAACAGGTATTCCACGCAGTTATTTATAAAGTCCGCATTGGCAAACTGGTAGCTGTCATCCCGGCTGTATCCAAGCGGCAACGGCCCGCGTTCCGTCATCTCACTCATAAAGAGGTCCCCATCCGCTACGACGATTACTTTGCCCGGCTTTGAAGATACCGGCACATAGGGTTGATCCATAGACATTCGCCAGACTATCCGCCAGAACTTTCGGCAACCGGTTCTCATATAACGAATGGAAATTCCCTTCCAGCAACACGGCTACCGGGATATTCGGTTGATTGAAATAGTTCAGGTCATTTTTATACTTGAGGATCTCGAAAGTGATGATCGCCGGCGTTCCCACCCGACGGGCATTCGCGGAACTCTGCAAGAGGACCGTCTTCTTCACCCCATCGGCCTTAACCGTGTCGATCGAGTTGGCATACTCCGCGAACACCGGGTCGAGATTTTTGCTGATCGGATGTGTTCACGCTGCCATTCAGCAACGGATAATATGGCCACGGCAACGCTTCCGATTTGCGGCTTCCCACCCGCAGCTCCCCACGACGACCGTCAGCCTGGCCGATTGCATATCCTCCACAAGGTCCGGATTCACCCGGACGCCATACTTAAAGAAAAGGTCGTCGAGGTCGAGCCCGCGGTCATAGGCGATCGTCTGCTGCCCTGCTGCAAACTGTCCTGCTCGGCGTAAAGCGTGCTGACCGCCCAGATGATCTGGCCGCCGTGCAGCAGATATTGATCCAGTGAGAGTTTCTCCCGGTCAGTGAACTTCCTTGTCGGCTTCACGATCATGATCGCATTGAATTTCGGCGAGATCAGCGGGATGCTGTCCAGCGCAACGATCCCGAACCGGTAGTTGCTGCGCAATCCCTCGATCAACTCATAGACCCGCGGTAGTCCAGCCGGCTCGCCATTCCCAAGGACATACCCGATGATCGGCTGTTCCTTGCTCGTGATCTTATCGATTGCACTGCCGAACTTATATTCCAGTAAGGTCTCCGCATTGGTATATAATTGTTCCTGTGGTCCCTGCTGCGGCACCTGGACGCCTTTCAGCAGATCGACCGGATAGATGCCGTCCCCGATATCGGACCACAGCGCCGGGGATCACGATCCGCTGCGTCTCCTCCTCCCCTTTCTCCACCTGCGCCACCTGCGTCTTGGGTTGGATCCCCATCCGTCGCATAGAATCCAGGAAAACCTGTTTTGCAGAGTCGTCCAGTTTGGCCAGCGGATCGAAGGCATGGAGGCGGATGCGGCCGCCGCAGTATTCATTAAAGTCCTGCAGCTCTTCCTGCGCGCTCTTGGCCAGCTGCCGGATACCCGCCTTCAGATTGCCTGCCAGATAAAGATCGACCTGGACGTCATCATCCAATCTCGAAAGCATGGTTTTCGTCGGCTTACTCAGCGTATAGCGCCGCTCGGCCGTCAGGTCAAGCCGGTAGTGAACGAACGCCGCCACCACATTGATCGCCGCAAGCAGGACCAGCGCCGATATCCAGCGACCTTTCCCCGTCCCCCCGACCGCAATCCCCGCCCGCCCTTCGCGCCAGAAATTGTTGGTGAGGTAAAGGAAAAGGAAGATCAGGGATCCGAAAAAGAGGACATCCCGGGTATCGATCACCCCGCGGCTGATGCTGCGGTAATGAAAATCGATTCCCAGCATCCCGATATAATAGTCAAGACCCCCCGCAAAAACCGGCAGGGCGCTGATCGCTCCAAATCCGCTGTACAGCATGAAGCAGGCGAATGCACCCGCGATAAAGGCAACCACCGCATTGGTCGTAATGCTGCTGCACCAGATGCCGATCGCAGTAAAGACGGCCGATAGACAAACCAACCCGATATAGCTTCCGATGGTTCCCCCGGTGTCGATCCCGCCCTGGTCCCGAAAGCTGCTGGATACAAAGAAAATAAACCAGGGTCGGCAAGAAGCGCGATCACAACGACGACGAGACAGGCCAGGTATTTCCCGGCTATCAGCCGCGCGCGGCGAAAGCGGGAGAGTCTGAAGGATCTCATAGGTACCCATCCGGAACTCGTCGGCCATGCTCCGCATCGTGATCGCGGGGATCAAGCAGAAGCAGGATCCAGGGCGCCAGTTCGAAGAATTTGTCCAGCGTGGCATACCCGTTGGCCAGGATATCCGTGTCCGGAAAAACGAAGAGCAAAAGCCCATTCATCAACAGGAAGACAATAATCGCGATATAACCGGTAAGACTGCTGAACAATTGACGAAGTTCTTTTTTGCAAACGGCCCACATAAGTTGCGAAAGTAATAGTTATTATCCACCCGGCCACGCCTCTTCCGCACCCATTCGCTCGCGACAACATGATCGTTTAGAGTTTAGAAATTATTCAATACGATGGCTATATAACGCCGATCGATATATTATATTTAAAAAAATGTGGAAAAAAGAGTTAAATTAGATGAATGGAAAACTTTTTTGTACAGAAGGGATTCCCTATATTCGCATACTCAATCAGAAACAACCTTCCTTCGAAAAGATATTAATGGTCGGGAAATGTGCCCACCTCTAAGGTTTAGGCAAAACATATTTAACCGAAACCAACTGCATGCAAAGATCCGCCCATAATGGCGGGTTTTTCGTTTTTAGGGACCTACCCGGCCCGCGACCCCCCGCGCTTCGACCTTTCCCTTTTCCCAACCTCACCCTCGCACGCCGCTGTTCTCCCGCAACCGTCCGACCGTCTTGCCGATCTCCCCGATCGCATAATCCACCTCTTCGGCCGTCGTGAACCGTCCCAGACCCAGCCGTAGCGACGCATGCGCCAGTTCATCCTCCAGACCCCAGCGCCTTCAGCACATAACTCGGTTCCATCGAGGCCGACGTACAGGCCGACCCGGATGAAAGCGCCACATTCTTCCCCAGCCCCGCCAGCAGCGCATCCCCATCGACACCCTTGAAAGAGATATTGGTTGTCTGCGGCAGCCGGTGCTCCCGGCTTCCATTCACCCGGGCGCCATCCAACGCCAGCAGTGCGCATTCCAGCCGGTCCCTCAAAGGTTGGATCCGCTGCCCATCCACCTCCATCTCCTGACCGCAAATCGCACCGGCCTCGCCGAAACCGACAATACCCGGTACATTCAGCGTCCCGCTGCGCATGCCCCGCTCATGACCGCCCCCATCCATTTGCGCCGATAGCCGAACCCGTGGTCCCCGCCGCCGGACATACAACGCGCCAATCCCTTTGGGACCATATAGCTTATGCGCGCTCATCGCCATCAGGTCGATACCGTCCGCATCAACATCCACCGGGATCTTTCCTACCGCCTGGGTGGCATCCGAAAAAAACAGGACGCCATGCCGGCGCGCAATCTCGCTGATCTCGCGGATCGGCTGGATCACCCCGATCTCATTATTGGCAAACATCACCGCGATCAGGATCGTCGTCGGCCGGATCGCCGCCTCGAGGTCCTGCAAATCGATCAGCCCCTCGGCATCGACGGGCAGCCAGGTAATTTCGTCCGCCCTTCTTCTCCACATGCTGCAGGTATCCAAAACCGCCTTATGTTCGGTAGCCACAGTGATGATATGGCTTCCCTTCGCCGCATACGCTTCAACGACCCCCTTGATCGCGAGGTTATCCGCTTCCGTCGCGCCTGAAGTGAAGACGATCTCCTTCGGCTCCGCGCCGATAAGGGCTGCGATCTGTTCGCGCGCCAGTTCAACCGCCTCCTCCGCCTCCCAGCCTCGCGCATGATTGCGGCTTGCCGCATTCCCGAACCGATCGGTAAAATAAGGGAGCATCGCTTCCACGACCCGCGGATCGCAGGGAGTGGTGGAATTATAGTCGAGATAGACGGGGAGCTTCAGCACGGCCGACATTTATCCTGCAAAGATACGAACCTGGTTACAGGAATACGGATACGAACTAGTTACAGGAATACTGATACCCGATACTTTCGATACTCGAACCGCGGTCCCCGTCACCGCTGTGATTTTGCCGGCATTGTCGTACGTGTAATTAACGTTTTCCACCGTTAAGCCAACCTGATAACCCGTCAGCTGATGCGTCGTCCTCACGAAACTGCTGCCATAGTTGATCAGCTGAATAATCGACCAGTAATCCCCCGATTCACTTGACTTGGTATTGTAAGAATAGGTAGAATTGCCGCCGCTCGACGAACCGCTGGTCAGGTCTCCGTTTGTCCAGGTAAGGTCGTAGTGGCGGTGCGCCGCCATTCACCACCTGGACCTCTTTCTGCAATTCGGTCCCCGAATAGGTATAGGTCGTCACCGAGACCGTCGATCTGAAATGTGTTGTAATCGCTGACAACCAACCCATCGCTGTTCAACGTGATGGAATCCGTGATCGTGTTCGTGCCATCCGACGTCGCGATCATCTCGGTACTGCCGATATACGTGAACACCCGGTTATAGTTGATCCCCCCTGATCGAATATTGCTCGGTAGAAATCTGGCCCGCATTGTTATAGGTGATGTTATAGGTCGTCGTCGTGGCACCCAATTGGTCGCTCACCGTAATGATCTGGCAGACCGGGGCAGGACTGCTCTTTCTTGCTGCACGAAGGGGAAAGAAAAAGACAGAGGAGTGCCACGAGAGCAAAGGGAGATCTATTTTTCATCCAACGAAAGTACCCTTCCCCGCAATCTCCCGCAATACCCTAAAGATGGTAATTTGCAACAACCGGCAATTCGGGTCATCGCGTCCCTCAGCCGCGCTTCGGGTCATCGCGTCCTTAAGGCACCAGGAAGGTCGACGAAATGCTTCGCTGCCCACGGAGATCGACAGCGCGGACAAAATAGGTCCCCGCAGCCAGTCGATTCTGGAAGTTAACCGTCATGACCTTGGACTGCATAAAGACATTCCGCTGCACAAGCGCGCCGGAAGCAGACAGAATATCAACCTGCCAGTCCGTTACATCCGCAACATCCGGAACGAGGTTGATGAAGTCGGTCGCGGGATTGGGATAGACCTGCGCGTGGCAGAGGGACCATCCAGCTTCACCTCCCGGATCGGGGAATAGGTCAGCTGCCCGGCGGCATCCTGGATGCGCAGCCGGTAATACCAGCTGTTGTTTGCCGGATTGTTGCCGTTCAGGGGAGTTCATCCGGATAATGATATTCAGCGGTGTTGCCGTCTGCCGTGGCGGGAACGGTGGCGATATCCTGGAAATTGTTGTTGTCGTTGCCACGCTGGATCACATATTGCCGGCCGGGTGTTTCGTCTGCCGCGGCCCAGGTCAGCTGCACATTCCGGGGTCCCAGCGGTACCGCGGTCCAGGCAGTGAGATCGACCGGGAGGATGGCGGCGTTCTTGCTGTATACATACTGGACGGAGAAGGTTATCGTATTGGCGATCCCCGCGCTGTAATAATAAGGGGTGTTACTGGTGGAGTCCAGGTTGGTGAAAGTAAAAGCCTGATACTGGAGATCGATATGCCCGGTTCCCAGGAAGCTGGTTATCGCGTTAACCGTATCGGTCGAGACGATGGTTTTGAAGCAGGCTCATCGGCGACTGTGTGACTTCCTGACCGGCATTTAACGGATAACTGCCCAGCGACTGGCTGGTCACATTCGAATAGTTTGTGGGTAAAGCCGGCCCGCTGAATTCATCCTGGATGCCGACGTTCAGCGCATAAGTCGCGGAAGCCGAACCCGCGTCCTTAAGGGTGAATCCGTACATCGTATTGGTCAGCGCGGAGATGTGGACGGAGACCAGCGTGCCGGAGTCGGGATTGAATTGGGGGATTTGCACGATGAAAGACACCGAAACCATCACTGCTGAGGGCCGTATCAAGTGCCCGGGTTACCTGATTGCCTGGGCTCTGCGCCTTGGCGCCTTGCGCCAGGAAAAGCCCTGCCAGCACAGCAAGGCAGGTCCTTTTCAGCCCACGGCGGATATTAGTTTTCATCTTAATAAGGATATTGGGTTGCAGTCTTTTAAAACTGATTTGACCCATTATTTATTTTACATATTTCGCAGTTACGATAAATATTTCGAGTTCCCGGTATGGACGACGGGTTAGGTGCGAGCTGAAGAGGTTAATGAAGTTCAAGATTATCATCAAAAATGAGGCCGGAGATGGGAAAAATACTACTCAAAATGGGGTTTATGCCCAAAAATAAGACCGCCCCCGTTTAGAGGCGGTCTCAAAATATTTCAAATCTCATAATATTCCTACTTAGCGATCAGTATTTTATTTACTTGTTTGCTGCCGTCCGAACCGGTGATCACGATCAGGTAATTGCCGGCAGGGATAGGAGCTCACCGTCAGCGGAACGGTCGTTCCACCGGCGTTGGTCACCGTCTTTTCCAACAGCACTTGACCGGACAGGTTCACCAGCCGGATATTGGCGCTGATCGAAGCCTCACCGCTTAGCGTGACGTTCACATAGTCCGAAGCAGGATTAGGATAAACGCTGACCGAGCTCATCGAGCCGATCCGTACCGCCTTCACGGGGGAATATGCGGTATTGCCGTTGCGGTCGACCAGCACCAGCCGGTATTCGCTCGTGCCCTGCGCCGGATGACTATCGACAAAGGAGTAATCCGTAACCGATGCCGAGTTGCCGGCTGCCGCGACAGTCCCGATCGTATTCCAGGTAGCACCCGCATTGCTGCTGGACTGAACGCCGAAATGATCGGAATTGACTTCCATGTCCGTTGTCCAGGCCAGGTCAACAGCGCCGTTGTCAACGACCGCGCTAAAGTTGCCGAGGATGATCGGCAGAGTACCCTGCGCATTCAGGTTAAGCGCCCCGACCAGGATTTTACCATCGGGGGCAGGCGAGTTGCTTTCGACCGAATTGCTGACGAAACCGGATGGGGCATTTCCGACTTGTTTAAAGTAGGTGGTGGAACCGCCGGTCGTAAAGCTCGTAAAAAAGCCATCATAGACACCGCCGTTGGCCGCGTTTAGAATGGCGCTGCCGTTTTCCATGATCAGCTTTGTGTCCGTTCCGTCGTTGACAAGGATGAGGCTGTACGAGTTGGCAAAGTCCGATGCATTCGAATTGCCGATCGACAACGTGGTCGCATTGCCTGTCCCGCCCAAGATCAATGTGGGAGGTAGATGGAGAGCGTGACATTGGTGTTCAGGTTCACGGTACCATTTACATTGATAATAATCTGGCAGTTAACGCAATTTTGAGGCGGTTCAACCGTCTGCCAAATGCCCGGCCCGGAAGTCGTATGCCAATTGCCCGGCTGTACCGCGGTGTATACGCCGCCCGATTGGGCAGAGGAGGAAAGAGAGAAAAAGGAAAGGGTTAACACAACAAGTGCCCCAGAGTAAAGCTGTTTCATGATCGCTAACGCATTAATTAATAATAAAATGTAATTGCTTCGAAGAATACGGACACGGCGATTTTACATTTGATTTGGATGCAGTTATGCGATGTTACCCTGACCCGTTGACGATAAGGAAATCGCCAATGGCGGTGACCAGATGGTTTTAAAAAAAAGTTAGGATGATTGGGGTACTGCACGTTCAGTCGGGAGAACAACTGATGTCTTTCTGTAGGAGGGAATATTAATGCCGGCCTGAGCCAGGCAATGTGTCGACAAACATAGAAAGAATAAGACAATTTTGCAAGTATCGGGGGAAATATTTATCCCGGGAATCCAACGATCCGGGCTTTTTTAAAGCCCCCAGCCGGTCAAACCGCCTCTTCCCCGGAATCTATCTTGGTGAGACCCAGCTTATCCAGGGCTAATTGGGCCGCAATCTGGCTGGCGTCCTTTTTATTGTAGGCCTTGCCCTGGGAAATCAATTCGCCGTCGACCACCGCGCCGACCGTAAAAAGCCGTCGCCCGCCTTCCACCCGTTCATCCAGGGTTTCGAATTCGAGGTTTTTGCCATTCTTATTGGCCCAGCCATAGAGTTTATTCTTATGATTGATCTCGAGGTTCTCGAGGTCGTCGAGGAAGAGATAGGGCTGGATCACCCGTTCTATCACCCACTGCCGGGTCTTCTCAAAACCCTTGTCGAGGTAGATAGCCCCCACGATCGCCTCCAGCGTATTCCCAAAGATCTGGCTCATTTTCAGGCTGCTATCGAACTTATTGAAATTGCTGATCTTCTTCAGGCCCATCTTGATGGCAATCTCGTTGAGTTGGTTGCGGTTCACCATCTTGCTGCGCATTTCCGTCAGAAAACCTTCTTCTTTGTAGGGATATTTTTTGAAGAGAAAATCCGCGATGATGGCGCTTAGGATGGCGTCGCCCAGGTACTCCAGCCGCTCGTTGTTTTCATCGGCCCCATCCTTGACTGAGCGGTGGGTAAGGCTATCTTGTACAATACTGCCTTGCCCGGGGCAAAACCGAGCACATTTCGAAGCTGTCTTTTGAAAGAGGCGACCGTGGCATCGCCCTTTATAATTCGTTCAAGGATTCCCACACCAACAATCTACAATTTTTTTGACCAATAAAATGAATTTTCTTTAGGCTTCGAACTTCTTGACGATAATGCAGGCATTATGTCCGCCAAACCCGAATGTGTTGCTCAGCGCGGCCCGAACCCTTCTTTTTTGTGGTTTCCAGAACGTGAAGTTTAACCGTGGATCCAGTTCGGGATCGTCGGTGAAGTGATTGATGGTGGGCGGGACCTCGTCATGAACGACGCTCATAACCCCGGCAATCGCCTCGATGACGCCCGCCGCCCCAAGACAGTGTCCCGTCATGGATTTTGTAGAGCTGATATTGGCGGAGAACGCATGTTCGCCAAAGACATCGATAATCGCCTTGACCTCCGCACCATCCCCGAGCGGGGTCGATGTTCCATGCGTATTGATATAGTCGATATCCCCGGGCTGCATATCGGGCGTCGCGCAGCGCTGCTGCCATGACGTTCTTGGCACCAAGACCTTCCGGATGCGGGGCGGTCAGGTGATACGCATCCGCCGTCGCTCCGCAACCCGCAATCTCGCAATAGATCTTCGCGCCCCGGGCCCGGGCATGTTCCAGGTCCTCCAGGATAAGCACCCCGGCCGCCTCGCCCATGACAAAACCATCGCGATCCTTATCATAAGGCCGGCTGGCCGTCGTTGGATCGTCGTTCCGTTCGCTAAGGGCCTTCATGGCGTTGAAACCTCCGATCCCCGACTCGCTCACGACCGCTTCCGACCCGCCGGTAACGATGATGTCGGCCATACCCAGCCGGATCAGGTTGAAGGCTTCCATGATGGCATTGGTGGAGGAGGCGCAGGCGCTTGTCACGGCGAAATTCGGGCCCCGGTATCCGTGCCGCATCGAGATATGACCGGCGGCGATATCCAGGATCATTTTGGGGATAAAGAAAGGATTGAACCGAGGGGTCCCATCGCCCTTGGCGAAATTGATGACTTCATCCTGGAAGGTGATCAGTCCGCCGATTCCGCTGGCAAAAACAACCCCGATCCTGTCCGGGTTCATGTCGTCGCTTGCCGATGCCCGCATCCCTTACCGCTTCGTCGCTGGCCGCAAGGGCAATCTGGGTATACCGGTCTACTTTGCGGGATTCCTTTTTGTCCAGGTACTGGAGCGGGTCGAATCCTTTCAATTCGCAGGCAAAACGTGTCTTGAACTTGGAGGCATCAAATAAGGTGATTGGACCTGCGCCGGATACGCCCTTCAGCAATGCCGCCCAGTAGTCAGATGTATTGTTGCCAATTGGAGTAAGGGCGCCGATCCCCGTTATGACAACTCTTTTCAAATGCATATAGGACTTTTCCCAGGCATGCAAACCGCTTTCCGCGGCTCAAGTGTTTTAAGGAATAAATCCGCCTTCTAAGCCCCAGTGCTTGAAAAGGCGGATCCAACGAATTTATTGCAGCGAACCAATAATTGCGATTGCAGTCTCAGCTTATTTAGCGTGCTCTTCCAGGTAGGCGATGGCCTGACCCACGGTGGTAATGGTCTCAGCCTGTTCATCCGGGATGGAGATATTGAATTCCTTTTCAAACTCCATGATCAATTCAACGGTGTCCAGCGAATCTGCACCGAGATCATTCGTAAAAGAGGCTTCGTTTGTGACTTCGGCTTCTTCCACCCCGAGCTTGTCCACTATAATTTTCTTAACTCTTGTAGCGATGTCCGACATAGCTTATTTGATTTTTATTAGTTATACGGCTGCAAATGTATTAAAATTGGGCTAAACCAAACAAACAAGGCATTTTTAATTTTTAAGGTGCAAATTGGCTCCGGCCTCCGGCCGGCCGTAGGTGTTTGCCCTAGAACCGGGCCTCGACCGGATTAAGCCCGATTTAGCAATTTTTGTATAACTTCGGCCTCCGGCAAGGCTCAATAACGGCCCCCGGCTCACATCAACAGCATGGCGCTTAGGATGATCGATCATGGAACAAAGGAATACCGGCAAATGGTGCAGTTGCGCAACGAGATACTGCGCAAGCCTCTCGGGCTTGGTTTCGACAAGGAAGAGCTGGAAAAGGAAAAGGAAGACATCCTGATAGGAGCATTCGAGGATGACCGGATGCTGGGTTGCTGTATGATGACGCCGGATGGATACGGCCACCGTTCGGCTCCGGCAGATGGCGGTCCCCAATAATATGCAGGGAAAAGGTATCGGGCGGGCCCTGATGATCTTCGCGGAGAACATTGCGCGCGATCTGGGCTACAAGCGGCTATGTATGCATGCCCGTATCGACCGCCGTCGGTTTCTATCAGAAACTGGGCTATCCATACACGGCGAATGAGTTCACAGAAGTGACGATCCCGCATTATGTCATGGAGAAGGCGTTGTGTACGGCCTCATTTGATCAGCCGGAAATTGAACGGATACCGGTATATCTTGTTTTCGTTGGCCCGCACCGCTGCGACAATGACCAGAACCAGCGCTACGATTCCGAGGACCCACAGCAGGATAAAGCCGATAAAAACAACGCACAGGATCACAGCAGATCACCGACAGGATGAACAGCGTGATCTGAAAATTCAGGGATTCCTTTGCATTCTCCGGAAACAAAAGAAGCACTGGGGTCATCTTTCTTCAGATAACCAGATGATCAACGGATGCAACAAACCAGGCAACATAAGCCAGCAGATGGGACAAGCATGGCCAGTACCCGGTCGTCGCTGGTGGGCGTGAATAAGGGGTATTCTTCCGGCATAGCAGTGTAGTTTAAGCAGATTGAAGATAAGGATTTTCTACGCGGGAACCCCATCCGCCGATACGAAATTGGCCATCCGCTGCAGGAACGTCAGCAGGTCGGCCATCGACCGGATATCGTCTACCACCAGCAGGAAATGTTTACCGGCCTGTTTCAGCTTGGCTTTATTCGTATGCTTCTGCAGATATTCGAGGATCAGCCGGAAGGTCTCCGATTCAAAATAGGGAGAATCCGGCCGGTTGATAAAATAGCATCGCAGGTCTTCCTGCTTCAGGATCAGCTTTTCGAAACCCAGGCTGACCGCCAGCTTTCGGATGCGTACCGTGTCGAAAAGGTCATCGACCTGTGGCGGGATCGGCCCGAAGCGGTCGATCATTTCGGTGTGCAGGGTCTGCAGTTCCTGCTCGGTCTCGCAATTATCCAGCCGGGTATAGAGGGACAGACGCTCGGTAATGCTTTCCACATATTCGTCGGGGATCAGGATCTCCAGATCGGTATCGATCGTACAATCCTGGACATAATCTATCCTGTCTCGCGATCTCATCCTTGAACAATTCCCGGAATTCCGTCCGCTTCAATTCCTTGATCGCCTCGTCCAGCACCTTCTGATACATCTCGAAGCCGATCTCGACCATAAATCCGCTTTGTTCGCCGCCAAGCAGATTGCCGGCGCCGCGGATATCGAGGTCGCGCATGGCGATCTGGAAACCGCTGCCAAGATCGCTGTGCTGTTCGAGGGTCTGAAGCCGCTTACGCGAATCTGCGGGCAGGGTGGCCAGGGAAGGAGCAAGAAGGTAACAGAACGCTTTCTTGTTGCTTCGGCCTGCCCGGCCCCGCAGCTGGTGCAGGTCGCTAAGTCCGAAATGGTGCGCGTTGTTGACGATGATCGTATTGACATTGGGGATATCCACGCCGCTCTCGACGATATTCGTACAAACCAGCACATCATATTTCCGGTCGATAAAATTCAGGATACGATCTTCCAGCTCATGCCCTTCCATCTGCCCATGCGCATACCCGATGCTGAGATCGGGGCAAAGGCCCTGGATGATCGCCGTCATTTCTGCCAGACCCTGGACCCGGTTATAGATAAAGAAGACCTGACCGCCGCGTTCCGTCTCGTAATAGATCGCGTCGCGGATGAAGTCCTCATCATAGCCGTGCAGCTCCGTCTGGATGGGTTGACGGTTCGGCGGCGGGGTATTGATGATACTCAGGTCCCGGGCGCCCATCAGGCTGAAATGCAGGGTCCGCGGAATGGGCGTCGCCGTTAGCGTCAGACAATCCACATGCGTACGCAGGGTCTTGATCTTTTCCTTATGCGCAACGCCGAACTTTTGCTCTTCATCGATCACCAGCAGCCCCAGGTCTTTGAACTTCACTTCTTTCCCGAGAAGCGCGTGGGTCCCGATGATGATGTTGATCTTCCCCTCTTCCAGTTGCTTCAGGGTATCCTTTTTCTCCTTGGAGGATTTGAACCGGTTGATAAAGTCTACCCGGACAGGGAAATCCTTCAGCCGGTCGCTGAAAGTCTTGTAATGCTGGAAGGCCAGGATAGTCGTCGGGACAAGTATGGCCACCTGCTTGTTGTCGCAGCAAGCCTTGAAGGCCGCGCGGATGGCTATCTCCGTTTTGCCGAAACCTACATCCCCGCAAACCAGGCGGTCCATCGGCGCCGGCGCCTCCATATCCTTCTTCACGTCGGCGGTTGCTTTGCTCTGGTCGGGCGTATCCTCGTAGATAAAGGACGCCTCCAGCTCGGTTTGCATGTAATTGTCCGGCGAATAGGCAAAGCCTTTTTCCGTCTTTCGCTGGGCGTATAGCTTGATCAGGTCGAAAGCGATCTCCTTCACCCGGGTCTTGGTCTTTTCCTTCAGTTTCTGCCAGGCGTCGCTGCCCAGCTTGTTGACCTTTGGCACCGAGCCTTCTTTCCCCGTATACTTGGAGATCTTATGCAGCGAATTGATGTTGACATACAGGATATCGCTATCCTTATAAATGATCCGGACGGCTTCCTGGAGCCGGCCGTTCACCTCGATCTTTTGCAGCCCGCTGTAGACCCCACGCCATGATCGATATGTGTGACATAGTCCCCGGGCTGCAATTCCCGCAGGGTCCGGAGGGTGATCGCCTTGTTCTTGTTATAGGCCTGTTTGACCTTGTATTTGTGATAACGCTGAAAGATCTGGTGATCGGTATAGCAGACGATCTTCAGGTCCTCGTCGATAAATCCCTCATGGATGGAATGCGGGATCGGATTGAAGGTCACTTCCGCCTTCAGGTCCTCGAAGATGGTTCGCAGCCGTTCCAGCTGCCGGGGGTTCTCCGCAAAAAGGCAAAGGGTGTATTTCTTGTTCTCCCAGGATTTGAGATCTTTTATCAGCAGATCGAACTGCCGGTTAAAGGCGGGTTGGGGGCGGGTGTGGAATTCGAATCAAAAACGGGGTGGCCCCTCCCGGAAGACCGCCGCCGTTGCCCGGATCCGGCGGAAGGGCCGAATTCAACGAGGTGAAATCGCGTCAAGCTCGCCTTCGACCTGTGCCGCCGTTACAAATTCATCGCGGGTGACCGATCCTTTCTCCATTTTGTCTTCATCTTCTTCCTCCATGCCGGACATTCCGCGGCGCCGGCCGCTGAGCCGCTAGGCTGCGCGGGATATCCCTGGCGGATTCCGATCATGTCGGAATAGCCACCAGCTCTTCTTCCTGGATGACCAGCCGTTCCCGGGTAAACGCCCAGTCCTGCATCCAGATCACGGTATTTTCGGGCAGGAACTGCAGCAAAGAGGTCTTCTCGCCGCTGTCCGGCCGGTTATCGACGTTTGGAATGATATTGACTTGTAACAGCTTGCGTTCGCTCATCTGGGTCTCGGGGTCAAAGATGCGGATCGAGTCCACGTCGTTGCCGAACAGTTCGACCCGGTAGGGTTTCTCATTCCCAAAGGAATAGATATCCAGGATGCCGCCGCGGAGGGCGAACTGTCCCGGTTCATAGACAAAATCCGTGCGCTCAAATCCCTTGTCGACCAGAATTCCCAACAACCCGTTCAGATCCAGCGTATCGCCCGGCCTTGATCGAGATGATATTGCCGGACAGGGTGGAGGGCAGCACTACTTTTTCAAAAAGGGCTTCCGGATAGGTGATGATAAGCTTCTTTCCCGGTTCCCCTGGCCGCGGTAAGCCGGGTCAGCGCTTCGGTTCGGAGCATGACATGGCTGCTGTTCAGCAGCCGGTAGTTCTTCTTATTCTTAAAGGAAGAAGGGAAATAGAAAAGATCCAGTGCGCCGGTGAGGTTCTCAACGGTATTGTGGAAATAGGCCGCGGCCTCGGCATCCTCGCAAACGACCAGGTGGTTGAGCTGACGGGTGGTCTCGTGCTGAAAAATGGCGCTGATAAGAAAGGCGGGGGAGCTACCCTGAAGATTCCCGCAGGCGATCCGCTGCGGGGCGGACAATAAGAGCCTGTCCGCCAACTGAAAAAGGCGGGGTGAGTGTACAAAAGATGCCAAGAAGAGCCTCACTGTTCATTCAGGCCGCAAAGATACGAAGTATGTGCGGGAAATGCGCCCCTAAAGAAATTAGCGCATTTCCCGCAAAGCGCTAAGATCTGGCCTAACCGAGCGGCGTCCGCCAGTGGCGGGCGACGCGGAGGCTACGAGCGGAGCTCGTCGAGCCGGCCTCCGGCCGGCTTTTGTACTTCAGCACCACCCTGCACCTCTGCCACGCAACCGCCCAAGCAACCGAAGCCTCAAATTCCCGTAAATTCTTAATAAACCACCTTTTGATTGGACTCTACGCTGCAATTTACCCGGGTCATTTTCCCGGGCAAGACTTTTACGGGCGCGATGTTGTTTTGTTCATCCCTTCGGGTGGCATAGAACAAGTTTCCTTTCTTCGTGAAAACAGAGTAAGTTCCCGGGAGGGAGCGGGATAGTGAAGTTTCCCTTGTCATCGGTATCGACTTGCCGGATCAACCGGGTATGGACGGCCTGACAGTAGGGAGAAGTCCCCTGCCGGATGACCTGGCTGTCGTTGGTCAGCTCGAAGACACAGACCGTACCTTTGACGCCCGGTCCTTCTGCGGAAGGGCGGACCGTATCGCCCGGACGGCGGGGGGGTGAAGGCATCCGGTTGCCGGAAAGCGAGATAGACTTTGCCCTCGATCCCGGACGTTTGAGGCGTGGGCAGGCATTCGCGGCAAGGACTAAGAGGGTCAAGTGACCGCAACCATAATTAAAGCTGAAAAGTCCATAAAAACTGTAATTTTAGAAAAAGTATATAAAACACGCTTATGAACAGAAGCAAGGTCCCGTCCTTACTCCTCCTACCCATAACCCTATCCCTTTTCGTACTCGCCGGATCGGCCTCCCGCGCCCAGGTGCATCCCACGAATATCGGTGCCCGTAATCGATATAAACTGTTAAATCCGCAGTCCAGGCACGATCAAAGAAAGCCAGCGCCCAGCAACAGCAACTGACCCGGACCGCACTTCAGAAAGGCTGGCCACTTATGATCCCCAGCAAAAAAGGGCATAATCTCTACCTGCACGGCATCGACCGCTTTGGCAAACCCTCCTATATCGCTACCGTCGACAACATCATTTCCGCCGCCACGATCGGGACAAGCCAATTGTATCCGGGTGGCAAAGCTTGGCCTTACCGCTAAACGGCTCCGCCGACGAATCTCAAAGGTAAGATTGCTATTTGGGATGAAGGGTTGGTCCGGCCTACCCATGTCGAACTCGTCGGCCGCGTGATCCAGGTCGACAATTCTCCCACCCTCAGCGACCACTCCACTCACGTCTCGGGTACGATGATCGCCGCAGGGGTCAACCCGGTGGCCAAGGGGATGTCGTATGGCGAACAGCTGCTGCAGTGCTACGATTTCAACAATGATGTCGCCGAAATGGGTGCGGCCGCACCCAAGGGCCTGCTGGCTCTCCAACCATTCCTATGCCACGGTTGCGGGCTGGAACCCCGATGCGACCAACCCCAACCAATGGGATTGGTTCGGCAATCCGGGAGATACGGTGGACATCAGTTTCGGTCTTTATGACCAGGAGACGCAGCAATGGGATTCCATCGCTTATGCAAATCCCTTATACCTGATCTGCAAAGCCGGCGGCAATAATCGCGGCGACACCGGACCGCCCGCGGGGACGGATTATTACCGGTATAATGCGCAGGGAAGTCTGTACAATGCGGGTGCGCGCCCCGCCTTTGGCACCGCCGCCAGTATCAGCAGCAACGCCGGTTACATGACGATCCCGACTTACGGCAATGCCAAGAATATTGCGACGGTCGGCGCCGTCCATGCCCATCCCCGGGGGTTATTCCAAACCATCCGATGTCGTGCTCGCCAGCTTTTCCAGTCTCGGACCAACCGGCGACGGCCGGATCAAACCCGACTTGGTCGCCGACGGCGTGAACGTGCTTTCGAGTATCTCCACGGCCGACAATGCCTACGACATCTACAGCGGCACTTCCATGGCGACACCGGCCATTACCGGCTCCTCCATGCTGCTCCAGCAATATTATTCCCAACTGCACAACACCTTTATGCGTTCCGCCACGCTGAAGGGCTTGTTGATCCATACGGCCGACGAGGCCGGTACCTATCCGGGTCCCGACTATGTATTTGGCTGGGGGTTGGTCGACATCGCAAAGGCTGCGGCGGTCATCACGTCCGACAATACCGACCAGGTGCAGCAGATCCACGAAAGCAGTCTGACCCAGGGCACGAAGGACAGCGAGAGCTGGTCGATCACCGCCAGCGGGAAAATGCCGGTCAGCGCTACCATCTGCTGGACCGATCCGCCGGCCGTGCCTGCCAATATCCCATCGAACGAACATAATTTCAAGGACAATACGCTCAAGCTGATCAATGACCTCGACCTGCGGATCAAGGACAATACGACGGGTACCGTCTATATGCCCTGGACCCTCAACCCCGCTCAATCCCGGCGCTGCGGCCATCAAGAGCGATAATTTCCGCGACAACGAGGAAAAAGTTGAACTTACCGACAGTCTGATCCCCGGCAGAACCTATACGATTACGATCACGCATAAAAGTTCGCTCCAGGGCGGGCGGCCCAAAACTATTCCCTGATGATCAGCGGCGCGGGCGGGACAGCGGCCTGTACGTCGGCATCCACCGCAAACGGCGCCAGCATCGACGGGATTACGCTGAGCAATCTTACAAATCACGCCGCCGACCAATACGCTGCCCGGACGTATATCGACTACACGGCCCTGACGCCGGCCAATCTGCCGGTGGGTCGAGACGATTCCCATTCTCCATCCCACACAGCAGCTGCAACGGCACCAATAATACCCGGATCATTTCCGTATATATCGACTTTAACAATGACGGAACGTTCGAGGCCAATGAACTGGCCTCTACCAGAGTGCGGCCGGGCTGGGTGGCACATTCACCGGCGTCGATCGCCGTGCCCGACCACTGCCGTGGTGGGCAGCTGTGCCCGATGCGGGTCATCGCGGAAGAAACCAGCAATCCGGCGGCCATTTCGCCTTGCGGCACCTATGCCGCCGGCGAGACCCAGGACTACCGGGTCGCATTTACCAATCCCGCGACCGACGTCGGGGTCGCCGATCTGGAATATCCCAGCCTGCACCACTTGTCCGAATGACTCGACGCTCGTCGCGGTCCGGATCCATAACTACGGTACCGTCACCAAAGGTCGGTCCCGGTCACTACCGTCGTCACGCAGAGTGGGAATGTCATCGCAACATACAGCACCACTTGCCGCGACAGTATCCCGGCGGACAGCGATGTGGTTTTCACCTATAGCGGGGCAGCCTCCAGCTGACACCGGGCGCCAGCTATACATTCACCAGCTATACTTCGCTGAGCAGCGACGTCAATACGGCCAATGACAGCAACGCGACCACCGTGACCGCCAACTCCGCCGGGGCGAGCACGACGGGATCAGCCACCGTCTGCGGCAACAATGCTACCAGCGTCCAGCTAAAGGCAAATTCCACCGGTGACGATGTCGTGCTGTGGTATGACAGCCAAACCGCCACGACGCCGATCGCGGCCGGCAACAATACGACCACCAGCGATATCAAGCAAGACCTATTATGTGGCGTTGAACGACCTTACATCCAAGGGCGGTGCGCCGAATGCGCTGACCCTGGCGCCGGCGTCGGCCAGTCCTGGCTTCTATTATCCGTTCGACGGCCAGTTCGTCGAATTCACCACCAGTGTGCCGGTGACGCTCCAGAGCGCAAGGCTGTATACCGCCTATGCCGGACAAGTGGTCTTCACGCTGGCTTCGCTGGCGAGCTTCACATGCGCAGGGGTATTCCTACTATCCGATCGACAGCGTCATGCATCAACGTATATGCTTCCAATCCCAATCCGCAACAGGGACGGGTTACCGTAAATGCCGGGCAGATGACCGATACGGGCGCCATCTACTATCTCAATCTGCCGATCCCGAATCCGGGCAGCTATATCCTGATCGCGGAATGTTATGACGGGGCCAATCTGTTCCTCAACTCGAATATTATCGCCAATCCTTATCCGATCACTATCCCCGGAGTCTTCTCGATCACCGGCAACTCGAATAAATACAATCCCAACAATCCCATCGGATACGACCTTCGATCAGGGATATTATTTCCCGCTGTACGATATCGGCCTCACGCTCGATGAGTGTCCCGGGCCCGCGGACGGCTGTAACGCCGACGACGGAAGCGGCGCCGCAGATCTCACTTGTCGGGCAATGTATTTACCAGCACCGCCGACAGCGGCAACCAGTGGTATCTCAATGATACGGCGATCAGCGGTGCCACGGGCGTCATCGGATACGGCACAGCTGCCGGGTACATACTATACGGTCGTCACCGACCCGGTAACCGGTTGTATGTTGAAGTCCAATACGACTCCCCTATAACCGACAATGGTATTAGTCGGGCTCACGGTCTCGCCCAATCCGAGCAATGGGTCATTCCTGCTGCAGTTTGCCTATTCAACTCGGCTGACAATACGGCGGTGGAGATATACGATATGATCGGCCAGCGGGTTTATGAACAGGAATTGGGCAATTACGCGGGTTATTTCTCGCAGCAGATCGACGCCGTCAACCTGGCGTCGGGCATCTATGTGCTGAAGATCATCCATGGCGGCAGTACTTATGAGAACAAGATATTGATCAAACATTAAAGAAAATTGTTTGATGGGCGCGGCTTCGCCGCGCCCATCATTATTATTATGCTACAACCTTGGCGAACAGGTACGGTCATCCGTATCGAGCAGGAGGCGGTGATGACCCGCCGATTCTGGATACAAATCCCGGAACTGGAATCCTTTGACTTTGAACCCGGCCAATTCGTAACGCTTGACCTTCCCGATTCACGAAAAGCCGGCCAAACGCATTCGCAGCTATTCCATCGCCTCCTGGCCGGATGGCACCAATGTCATCGAGCTGGTGATCGTGTTCCTGGAGGGCGGCGCGGGAACAATCTATTTATTCAATGAGGTCAAGGTGGGAAGCCAGCTCACGCTGCGCGGCCCCCAGGGTGTTTTCACCCTGCCCGAACCGATCGAAAAGGACTTGTTCATGATCTGCACCGGAACCGGGGTTGCGCCATTCCGGAGCATGACCCACCATATCCTGGACCACAATGTCGCCGCATCAGGATATCTACCTGATCTTTGGTTGCCGGAAACTGGAAGATGCGCTCTACCGAAAGGAACTGACGGAGCTTGCAGAAAAGATCCCCCGTTTTCATTATATCCCTACCTTCTCCCGGGAGACGGCAAGCCCAGGCGGCCCGCTCATCCGCACGGGATATGTGCATCCGATGTACGAAGAGCTTTGCAGCGGGAAACAGCCCGCTTATTTTTTTCTTTGCGGCTGGAAGAATATGATCGACGAAGCCAAGCAACGCATCACGACGCTCGGCTATGAGCGAAAGTCGATCCACCAGGAATTATACGGGTAATTTCCAAGCGCTCAAACGCGCGATTCGGCCAGCCCTTGAATCGGCCAGATCCCAAGCTCCTGTCGGGCCGACTATTTGGAAGCTTTTTCCTTGGAGCTTTCCTTCCCACTTATCTTCATCGGAATAACCGGAATGGTCTCCTGCTGATCCTTGAATTTGCTTTCAAGTAGTACGTATGCCCGCTGGGCTTCCAGGGTTTCTTCGTTGCACGTCATCAATTCTTTCTCCAATTGCTGAATCCTGGTTCTGCTTTTGTTCAATTTGGTCTTAAAAATGAGATATCCAAACAGTCCCCCTGCAATCACAGCCCCTAAAAGGATAACCGGATTAATGACAACATCAAATGTGATTGACATTTAGTTTAACAATTTAAGGTTGTTAATTCAATTAATGGTACTGATGCGAAAGACGGGCTCTCAAGCAAAAGGGAGTAGCAACAACTGCTTTCAGGGGATAGTGGACCGGGAAGTCTCAATAGCTTGATCCGCATTCAAATATAACAATAAAATGATACAAAACCCCGATCAAACAATAAGTAAGTGTTTTTATTTTTCGTGCATTTTTCTAGTCTCCGATCTGCCTGGCGACCAGGCCCGGGAATCTCGTGGATGGGGATCCTATCCTGGGCCATACTGTCCCGATAGCGGATCGTAACTGTTTGATCTTCTTTTGTTTGATGATCCACCGTTACGCAGAAGGGCGTGCCGATGGCGTCCATGCGCCGATACCGTTTGCCGATCGTATCTTTTTCTTCATAGAAGCAGCGGAATTTCGGTTTGCACATGTCCATGATCTCCCGGGCGATCTCAGGCAATCCATCTTTTTTGGTTAGCGGGAAAGACGGCCAGTTTGATCGGGGCCAGCCGTGGCGGGAACTTCAGTACCACCCGACTGTCGGGTTTTTCCGGCGTGCTCAGAGTCTTCTTCCGCATACGCTTCGCTCAGCACCATCAGGATGGTCCGGTCCAGACCGATAGAGGTCTCGATGACATAAGGGATATAACTCTGGTTGATCTCCGGATCGAAATACTGCATTTTCTTTTTGCTGTATTCCTGGTGGCTTCTTCAGGTCGAAGTCGGTTCGGGAATGGATCCCTTCCACTTCTTTGAAACCAATCGGGAAATTCATATTCGATATCACAGGCGGCGTCTGCATAATGCGCCAGCTTTGACGTGATCGTGGAACCGGTATTTCTCCTTTGGGATGCCCAGTCCGAGGTGCCATTGCATCCGGGCTTCCTTCCAGTACTCATACCATTCTTTTTGCGTGCCGGGGCGGATAAAGAACTGCATTTCCATTTGTTCAAACTCCCGCATCCGGAAGATGAACTGCCGGGCAACGATCTCATTCCGAAAGGCTTTGCCGATCTGGGCGATCCCAAAGGGGATCTTCATCCGGCCGGTCTTCTGCACGTTCAGGAAATTCACAAAAATGCCTTGCGCCGTCTCCGGGCGGAGATAGATCTCGCTGGCCTCTTCGGACACGCTGCCCAGCTGGGTGGAGAACATGAGATTGAACTGCCGGATCTCGGTCCAGTTGGCGGTGCCGCTGACCCCGCATTTGATCTTTTGGTCTTCGATCAGTTGTTTCAAGGCCGTCGAAAATCATTG
Organism: uncultured Chitinophagaceae bacterium; assembly: GCA_963846405.1. Lineage (GTDB taxonomy): Bacteria > Bacteroidota > Bacteroidia > Chitinophagales > Chitinophagaceae > Puia. The sequence continues at coordinate 167,998 of CAWJVU010000010.1, forward strand.
GCAGCCAGCAGCTCGGTCCATGTCTGTCCTGCAAGGCGTCCGCCTTCGGCTTTTTTGCCTTCCTTTTCCAATTCATCGATACGCGCCTCGATGCAGGTGATCGACCCGATAGCGTTTTTTGCTATCTTTGTTATCGATCATCGGATCGCTGAAATTATCCACATGGCCGCTGGCCTTCCAGGTGGTGGGATGCATAAAAATGGCGGCATCGATCCCGACAATATTCTCCTGCAATTGCGTCATGCTTTTCCACCAATGGTCTTTGATATTTTTTTTCAATTCGCTGCCATACTGACCATAGTCATAGACCGCGCTAAGCCCATCATAGATCTCGCTGGAAGGAAAAATAAATCCGTACTCTTTGCAATGCGAAATGATTGCCTGAAACCTGTTGTTATCGTTTGCCATAATATTTAAGCGCTAATGTCTGTTGAATTTCGCCCCCCAACACTGTTGGGCGTCTCATTCGCGGGCTTCGCTACGCTCACCCGTGGACTGGCCGCTTCCAGCGACCATAGTGGGCAAAGATATGTTACGGGGGGGAAATATGCCGGTCGATATCACGCAGATTCTTTTTTACAAAATTCTTTTCCAGTGCCGCCGTGAGGTCGATGCCGGTCTGGTTGGCGAGGCAGAGGAGTACCCAAAGAACATCGGCCAGCTCATTCCCAAGATCCCTGTCTCTGTCCGATTCTTTGAAGGATTGCCGCCCGTACGTCCTGCTCATGATCCGCGCCACTTCCCCTACCTCCTCGGTCAGAATGGCCATATTCGTCAGCTCGTCAAAATAGCCCGCGGCGGTAGCGCGAATCCAGGTGTCGACGAGATCCTGCGCTTCGCGGATGGACAACGCACGGCCGGTTGAATTTTCACTCATCTTGAAAGCCGGTTTTTTTGGATAAATGTCGAAAGAAATTGATCTGATATATTTTCATATTATGTAATATTTTACAGAATCCCTACAGAATAACCCCATAGTTTTACCGCAATGAAAATCCTGATCATCGAAGATGAGCCGGACCTGGCTCAGAGTATGGCAACCTATCTGAAAGGTGAAAACTATCTTTGCGAATTGGCTCCTGACTGCCGGTCCGCCCTCGAAAAGATCGATTTGTTCGACTACGACTGCATCCTGCTGGATATTTCCCTGTCGGACGGCAACGGCCTGAGTGTGCTCAAAGAATTGAAGGCAAATAACAAAACGGATGGCGTCATCATTATCTCCGCCAGAAACTCCATCGACGACAAGATCGACGGCCTCAATATGGGCGCGGATGACTATCTCAGCAAACCGTTTCATCTGCCCGAGCTGAACGCGCGCATTGCTGCGGTTATCCGGAGAAGGACGATTCGAAGGCAACAGGACCTTGGTACTGAATGAGCTGGTGATCGATCTGATCGGGAAGACCGTTACCGTCGGACGCGAACCAATCGACCTCACCCGGAAGGAATACGACCTTTTGCTGTATCTCGCCTCTAATAAAAACAGGGTTATTTCAAAGAACGCCATCGCGGAGCACCTCTCCGGCGAACAGGCGATGAGCTATGACAATCTCGACTTCATCTACTCCCATATGAAGAACCTGAAGCGGAAACTGCACCAGGCAGGATGCAGTGATTATATCCGCTCGCTCTACGGGATGGGATACAAATTCGAGATAAAATAAAATTCGCCCGCAACTTCGCTTCCCTCGGATCTTCTGCTCGAGCCACCGGCTCGAGCCTCGATCGTAACCTTTGCTTCGCTCGGTTACTCCCGATTCTTACTATCGATCCAGATCGTCACCGGTCCGTCGTTCAATAGCTCCACCTTCATGTCCGCGCCAAATTCCCCGGTAAAGATAGGCTTTCCCAATTCCGTCCCGAGATGATCGATCATCTGCCGGTACAGCGGGATCGCATTCTCCGGCTTGCTTGCCCGGATATAGGAAGGCCGGTTACCCTTCCGGGTTGCAGCATGCAGCGTAAACTGGCTGATGAACAAGATATCTCCGCCGGTTTCCTTCACCGAGCGGTTCATCACGCCTTCCTCATCGTTGAAAATGCGCAGGTTGACGATCTTTCCCGCCAGCCACGCCGCGTCATCGGCAGTATCCGCATCTTCAATCCCGACCAGGACCAGTAGTCCGCCTCGGATGCTCGCCCGCACCCGGCCATCAATAGTAACCCCCGCATGACTTACCCGTTGAATAACAACCCGCATTTTTTGATAAATATAAGTAGCCATTCGTCCACAATTGGGTTCAACGTGCGTGAATGCGCCAGTTCGAAGTTCGCAAAATGCGAACTTCAGTTACATTTCGCACCATTTTTACCAACTTTCGCATTTTGATTATCAATCATTTGGTCAATTCAGACCAACGAAAAAAGCCCCTAAAGTTCGCATTTTGTGAACTCCAAATCCGGCTGCAAGCACCCGCTCGCCCCCTATGCCGGAACACCGTCGCCCCCTATGCCGCCTGCAGCAGCGAGTCACCACTCACGGGCCGGGGAATCCGCCGATATTCCTGCACCGCGACGATGATCGCTCCCGCGATCAGTAGGAGAAAAACAATATTCGCCATCCACTGGACCTGGCGGCCGAGGTAATAAGAAAGGGGCCGGAAAAAGAACCGGATCACGTGCCGGCCCGGCGGAATGGACAATCCCCGCAGTACATAATTGGTCCGGATGATCGGGGCTTCATGATCATCGATCCAGGCGCGCCAGCCCCGGTTGTAATACACTTCGCTGAACACCGCAAAACGTTGTCCCGGCGCCTGAGACAGATAGCTGATCTCATCATTATCGTTCTTCACCAGCGAAATCGTCCCGATGCGAATTGCCGGCCGTTCCCCATTTCACCCGGCTGCTGTCGGCCGAAAAGACGATCGCAGTATCTTTCGGGTCGAAATGGGTCAGTGCATTCATCACATCATTTGCCGACGGCTCGAACCGAACCCCGCGGACGAACCAGACAGGTCCCAGCCGTATCCTTGTTCTCCAACACCGAATCACCGCCGTTCCTCCCGGGCTTGATGATATATTTTGTATTCAGCATATTGATCACCGGCCCGCAATTGGGGAAATTGTAGAGCTGCCGGTTGATCAGGTCATCGTAGATCTTCAACTTCGCGGCGTGATAGCCGCCGATCGACAAATGGAAATAGGCCGTCATGGCGCCATAGGTGAGGGAATTGGACAGGCTGTCCCGCAGATCGAGCACCCGGAAATAACCCTTATCCTCCTGGATCTGTTTGTCGGCTTTGGTTGGCTTCGAAATTCTCCTGGTAGTCGTCCCGTTCCATATAGTTATCGGCATTGAGATACCGCAGATCGATCGCCATGACATCGGCAAAAATCAACAAACCCACAGCCCCCAACAGAAAAGCGGGGCGGACCCGCTTGCGGATATAGAGGCCGATAATCAACGCCGCGGCCGCCGCCAGACCCAGGGACCGGATCAGGCTTTCGCCAAAAAGCGACTTGCGGTCGGCGCGCAGGGCCCGCACAAAATCGTCCATATATCCCGACGGCCGAACTGCCGCGGTCGGCCAGCTCTTTTGACGAGCTCTGTTTCCCATCGAACTGGAATAATGGCACTCAGGAAATACATCCCGATAAGGAGCAGGAAGATGCCTCCCATGACCATTACCCCCCTCCGATATTGGCGCCAGAGCGAGGCCCGGTCTTCCATCCGGAGAATCTTGTCGAGCGTCAGCGTAGCCAGCATGCAGAAAAGGAAGGTTGGGACGACAAGGATCATGCTGGGCGCCCTGAACTTGTTGTACAGCGGGAGCCACCGCAAAAGGAAAGCATTGAAGCCATAGAAGTAGGCGCCCCAGCTCATCGCGATCGTCAGCGCGCAAACTGCCAGTGATCCACCATTTGTGCCGGCCATCCACCACAAATAAACCCATCGTCGCCAGCAGGACGATGATGGCTCCTGCGTAAGGCGGTCCGGCGAAGAATTTTCCAACGCCGCCCCAGTAATAGCGGGGGCCATCCGGCCCGATCTCCGAAGCCAGGTCGGGAGGCATGGAATTCAGTACCCGGACGGCTTTGGACTGTTGAGGCAGATATCTGGAGCTCCGTGCTGCCGCCATAGACGTCAGGGACAAGCATCACCAACGGCTCCAACCGGTACATGCTGAACTCGAAAGCCGCAGAATCGCTCAACCCGTTCTGGCTCGAACTTCCCCTGCCGCCCCCTTCTGCCGCCAGTTCGCTTCCCGCACGGATGGTCTCCCTGGAGGAATCGTAAGTGGTGAATAACACCACGGCATTGCAGAGAACACCCACAACAGCCGCCCCGATCGTCAGCGCGACCACCCGGATACTGCGGCGCTTTTGGCCTTCACGCATCCAGGGGATAAGATAGCCCAGCAGCAGGCCCACCGGCAATGATCATCGTATAATAAATGATCTGGACATGATTAAAGGATACCAGCAGCGCCGTCAACATGGCCAGAAGCGCCATCCCCAGCCAATACCGACGTTCACAGATCAGGATCAGGGCGCCAATCACGCCCGGAAGAATGGCGATCGATTGCATCTTCGTATCATGGCCTACAGAAACGATCACAGCATTATAAGTCGCATAGGCATAAGCCAGCGCCCCGATGATCCCGACATAGGGATTGACCCGCAGAACATTCGAAAGGAAATAAAAGCAGACACAGGCCATGAAGAAAAAGCTGGCCGGTTTCGCAAAGTAAAGGGTCAGCAGACCATAGAAGTATCCCGGAAAGCCGACGGATTGGGAATCTATGGCAATCTGGTAGGCCGGCATACCGCTGAACATGCTATTGGTCCATAGCGGAAAATGACCGTGTGTTTCCTTATATTGGAAGGAGTTGTGGGCCATCCCCTGCCACTCCATCACGTCTTCCTGGGATAGTACTTTGTCTTCAAAGGCGGGTCGGCAATATAAATAGGCAATCCCTGCGAAAACAAGGAGTGCGAGGAGGTGAGGGAGAACGCGGATGAACAGATCCTTTGTTATTCGTTTCATTCGGTTAATGCGTACATCTCGATGCCGGCGCGGATATCTGTGCAATTCCCGGACCAGCTTAATGCCCGCGCCAGGCCGATTTGAGCCGCCTCGCGCCAAAATACCATGAAGATCGAGATTATAAAAGAAATTATTTTCCGGACCGCCCGCAGCGGGGGCAAGGGCGGCCAGAACGTCAATAAGGTCGAGACGATGGTGGAAGGTTATTTCTCCATCGGGAAATCCGTTTTCCTGACAGAGGAAGAAAAAGCGCGGCTCGAAATAAAGCTCGCTGCGCGCATCGATTCGGACGGCATGCTCCGGGTGAAATCACAAGCTCACCGAACCCAACTGGCGAACAAGGCTGACGTGGTCCGGAAAATGGCGGACCTGATCCGTCGTGGACTGACAAAAGAGAAGCGGCGGGTCGCCACCCGTCCTACAAAAGCCTCCAAAGAACGGAGAATCGAGGTCAAACGGCGGCAATCCGGTATCAAAAAAGGGAGAAAGCCCATAAGAGGCGCGGATGAATAACAGTAGATCCAGCCTTTCGGCGGGACCTACTGTCAAATGTTTAATGGTTGTTGGTATCTGATCCCGTAGAGGGGGGTTTGGGGGGATAAGCAAAGTTCAGCCCCTGCCTTCAACTATTCAAGCGAACTCCTACGTGAAAACTATAGGTATTTGTACCTATTTATTTAGGAATATATACGTATTACTCAGTATGACTGGAAATAGTATTTTGCTAACCAATCATCTATCTTTTTACCTAAAACAATTCTTATGAGCAAACTCCTTAAACCAACAAGGTTCTTCCAGACACTCCTGCTTTTGGCAATTACGGGATCGATCCTCCATTTAATGTCTTGTAACCAGGGCGGAGGCGGCCGGGAGGGGACCGGCGCAATCAATGCAGACACCGTCAGAAATCACGTCATCACGATCGGCCAGGCGGATCAAATGACGGCCAGTTTCCGGGCCGCACTCGACACCATGAAGAAAGTTCCGTTTTTTAAAGATTCGATGGACTTCGGTCACGCGGAGGCCTTTCCCGCCGATGTCTTTCGCGAGCTGCTCCGGCAAACCGACTCTTCAGGACCCGTCGCCGGTATCCGGATATACTACGGCCGCGACCCCAATGGAAAAATTCGCCAGATCCTCGTGCCCTATGACTCAAACGGAAACGATATCGTCAGACATTATGTGGATTTCAACGGCAAACCGCAGCAAGGCGTTCATGTCGAAGCCCTGACGGTTGGCGATGGACAGGCGCTCCAGAACGGCGAGCGATGTCCCACACAATGCAGCAATGATAGCAGTGGTCTCAACTAATCTATGCATATAGTCAGTCTAAGCCTTATAGTTGCGGTCATACCCTGCATTGCGGGGCTGGTTCGTTTCCGCCGTATCGGTAAAACTTATCAGCCCCTCTTTCTGATGTGCCTGGCAGGACTGGTCGCCGACGGCCTTAGTCATTACCTGATCCATTACTGGAAGATCAGCAGCAACGCCGGCATCTCCAATACCTATGCCCTCCTGGAATGGATCCTGATTTTCTGGCAGTTTCACGTCTGGGGGTTCTTTCGGACACGAAAGGAGTTGGCTTACCTGATCCTGGCGATCCCCTGTGCCGTCTGGGTGGCCGAGAATCTGATCTTCGGCAAAATGAGCAATTTCTCTCCTTATTTCCGTATCGTATACGGCGCACTTGTCGTCCTATTCAGTGTCAACAAGATCAATTTCATGATCACCCACGACAACCGCAGGCTGCTGGGTCACCCGGAATTCCTGATCTGCATCGGATTTATTATATATTTTATATATGATATCGTCTATGAATGGGCGTATCAAACCAGTTCCACGGGTGAAACCTATATAACGAATAGGATAATATCCCTCTTCGGTTACATTAATGCCCTGACAAACATTATTTTTGCTATTGCTTTCCTGCGGATACCTTCCCCCAAGAAGTTCACGCTCTGGTAAGTGGTCGAGCCGGCCCCGAGCCGGCAAAACGGGAAAGCATCGGGGTAGTCATGGAAAACAAGATCCTCTATATCACGCTGCTGGTATCGCTGATTATTGCCATAATAATTGTCTACTTCTTCGTATCCATCATCCGGTATCACCGCCGGTATATGCGATTGCAGCGCGAAAAGATCTTTGCCGAGATCACCATCCGGGAAAACGAACGCAAGCGGATTGCAGGAGACCTCCATGACAGCCTTGGTCCCCTCCTTTCCGCGGTAAAACTGAATATCAGCAGTGTCGACATCGAAACTGCCGCCGACCGGGAGATCCTCGACAAAACGGCAGGCTACCTGGACGAGATCATCGGCAGCATGCGGCGCATTTCCCATGACCTGCTGCCCAATACCCTTGAACGAAAGGGGCTGATCGAAGCCGTCCGGGAATTCATCCAGCAGGTAAAAGGTAAACAGACGGTCAATATCCAGTTGTATATCGTCAAGGAGATCACGGTCCCCAAGGAAAAAGAGATCCATATCTTCCGGATGATCCAGGAGATCGTGCATAACACCATCAAACATGCGCAGGCCCGCAATCTGCAGATCGGCTTCAGTGAAGAAAATGGTCATCTGCTCTGCCTGACCAAAGATGACGGGAAGGGATTCGACAAAGAAAAGGCGATGACTGCCTCGCAGGGCCTGGGTCTTCGCAGTCTCGAAAGCCGGTGCGAGATCCTGAATGGCATCCTTACCTTGGAATCGGCGCCGGGGCTTGGCACGAATTATTTTATTAAAATCCCGGTCGTGATATTTGCAACAGTATTGAACAATTTTCGGAATGAAAACGACTATCCGGCTGGTCATCGCCGACGACCACGAGATCTTTCGGGACGGTTTGGCCCTCATGCTATCCAAACAGGATACTGTCGTCCTGACCGGACAGGCAGCCGACGGCGAAGAACTGCTCCGGCTGGTGGCGGATACCCGACCCGATATCGTGCTCACGGATATCAAAATGCCGCGGCTCGGCGGGATCGCCGCCGCCAAGATCCTGCTCCAGCGATATCCCAGCCTGAAGATCATCGCGCTATCCATGTTCGACGAAGAGGCCCTGATCGTGGAAATGCTGGAGGCAGGAGCGAAGGGATACCTGTTGAAGAACGCTGACAAAAAAGAGATCCTCGAAGCCATCCTGACTGTTTATGAGGGCAGTATCTACTATTGCAAGCACACGACGGCGCAGCTGGCTTCCCTGATCGTGAAAAGCAAGTTCGATGCGCACAAAAAGTTACAGGAGCCTTTATTTACCGACCGGGAAAAGGAGATCATCCGGCTCATCTGCCGCCAGCATACCGCCCAGGAGATCGGGGACCTGCTCTTCATCAGCAAGCGCACCGTGGAGGGCTACCGAACCCGGATCCTGGAAAAAATGGAGGTAAAAATACCGCCGGCGTGGTGATTTTTGCCTTAAAACACCATCTCATATCAGAATCGGACATATTATAGCGTTAATTTTGCCGGAGGCGGCCGAAGGCCGTCTCGACCGACAGTTCAGACAAAAGCGTCCGAGCCAAAAACATTCATTTGAGCAGTATTAAAAAATTAGCGAGCGAGACGATCTGGTATGGAGCAAGCTCCATTTTTGCCAAGTTCTTCGTTCAGCTGCTAACCCCGTACCTTACCGCGGAGTTCAGGGGATCCCCCGATTTCGGCAAGATGACCCTGGTCTATGCTGCTATTCTCCTTTATCAATATGGGCGCGCTCTTCGGCCTGGACTACGCCTATTTCCGGTTTATCGTGAAGAAAGAAACGCCGCGCACCCTCTATTCCACGCTACTGATCTCGCTGTATCCCAGCACCGCGATGATCACCGCCGCCATTATTTTCTTCCGCGTACCGATGGCAAAGGCGCTGGATGTCGCCAACCACCCCGGCTATATTACCCTTTGCGCCGCGATGATCGCATTGGATGTTCTCTCCGCCTTGCCGTTTGCGCGTCTGCGTCACGAAGGCCGACCGCGGAAATTTGCCTTTATCCGGATCTCGGGTATCATTGTATATGTCAGCCTGGTCTTCTTTTTCCTGTCGGTCTGCCCGCATCTGCTGAAGACGCACCCCAATAGTATCATTGGTTTTATTTATCTGCCCGCTTTCGGCCCGGTGGGCTATGTGCTCCTGGCCAATGTGATCCAGAATACTTACCAGCTGGTGATGCTATCCCCGCTGCTCAAAGGGTTCCGCTGGACCTTCGATATCCCGCTCTGGCGGGAGGTAATGGTTTATTCGCTTCCACTTACAGTCGCGGGTCTGGGCGGAATGATCAATGAGATCTTCGACCGGATCATGCTGGACTGGCGGCTGCCGCATGCCAACAACTACGCCGTTTACCAGGTCGGCATTTACAGCGCCTGTTACCGGCTTTCGCTGCTGATCACGGTCTTCGTTCAGGCATTCCGGATGGGGGCCGAACCTTTCTTCTTCCGGCAAAGCGTTGAGGAGTCGGCACAGCGAACCTATGCCCGGGTGATGAAATTCTTCGTCATTTTCGTCTGCGGCATTTTCCTGTTCGTGATGCTTTATCTCGATGTCCTGAAATATTTTATCCAGGATCCCTCCATGTATGTAGGCTTAAATATCGTGCCCATCCTCCTTTTCGCCAATATCTTTGTGGGAATTTACTATAACCTCTCCATCTGGTATAAGCTATCTACGCGCCATACACGCTCCGGCGCCATTATCACGCTCTTTGGTGTCGGGATAACCCTGGCCGTGAACTACTTCTTTATTCCGGCCTTTGGATATATCGCTTCGGCCTGGGCTACCTTCTTCTGCTACGGAAGCATGATGTTCATATCGTATATCTGGGGCCAAAAAGTATATCCCGTTCCTTACGCCTGGCGCAAGCTGCTGGCATATATGGTGATCGTGCTGCTTGTCTATTTTGTCTATCTGGGCCTCTGCACGCTTCTCGCATTCCCTCATCTACCGTCTTACCGTAGCGACTATCCTGATGGGAGCCTACATCCTCTTCATCCTGCGTGTCGAAAACCGCGAATTCCAACGCTTGCCGGTCATCGGCAAATATCTCCGGCCGAAACCCGCGGTTTAGTTCGCCTTTTCGCGCCGTACCCGACTCAAATCCCCGCCCCGCCGGACCAAAGTTCCCGCTCAACTTACATTAAGAATGGATTATGTTTTTTCTCCCAACCGATTGTCGTGGGTTCGCCATGACCGGGATATACGACCGTTTCATCCGGCAGGGGCCAGAGCTGCTCCCGGATGCTCTTTAAAAGGATAGCATGATCGCCGCCGGGCAGGTCCGTCCGACCGATACTGCCCCGAAACAACACGTCGCCGCCAATCAGGAAGGCCCCTTCCGGGTAATAAAACCCAACGCTTCCCGGTGAATGACCCGGCAAAAAAAGGATCTCCAGGCGGTCTTCCCCCAATTCGACAGACCGGCCCGGCACAAGAAATTCCAACGGACCCCGATAATTCTCAAACGGCATCCCCCATTGCAAACCCATGGCCGGCGCCACCGCGAGCACTTCCTGCTCATTTTCGTGTAGATGAAGCGGTAAGTCCCAGGTCGTGGCAACAAACGCGTTCCCGAACACATGATCCAGGTGACAATGCGTGTTCAACAGCATTTTTGGGCTTAATCCTTGCTGTTCAATATGTTCTTGTAGCGCGACCCGCTCATTGCCAAAATAACAACCCGGATCGATGATCACACAAGCATCCTTTTGGTTGGATAGCACGTATGTGTTCTCTTGTACAGGGTTGAATTCAAAAGATTTAACGGTCAGCATAGCTCAAGATTTTTGGTGCGATTTCCCGGCGTTTTCGTATAACTTTAAAACTCTTTAAAGGAAAGCAGGTATGCAATTTCATCAGTTTAGGTTGAAGTCACGCTATTTTTTTTTCATCTTATCGGGACTTTTCTTTTTCTCCAGCCGCACCCTTGCTCAGGTAAATACCGTTGAATTCGGAAAAAACCGCCTGCAATTCAAAAACTTCAAGTGGAAGTACTACCAAACCACCAATTTCAATACATATTTCGAGGGAGGAGGGCAGGAATTGGGCAAATACATCGCCCAACTGGCAGAGAAGGAATTACCGGGGATCGAGAAGTTTGTCGAATATGGCCTCCAGCGCCGCGCGAACCTGGTCATTTACAATTCCTACAACGATATGGAGCAATCCAATATCGGGCTCAACCTTGACTGGCAGACGACGGGGGGGATCACCAAGCTCGTCAATAACAAGATGGTACTCTACTTCGACGGGGACCACAACCACCTCCGCATCCAGGTCAGGGAAGGGATCGCCCGTATCCTGGTCGAGAATATCCTTTTCGGCGACGACCTCGGCGAATTCGCTGCCAACCAGGCGCTGCTTGACCTTCCCCAATGGCTGACCGACGGGTATATCGAATACGTAGCCGAAAACTGGAACACGATCGAAGACGACAAACTCCGGTCTGCCATGTTGTCCGGCCGGTACAACAACTTCTACCAGTTTGCCTACGAGCAGCCCAATCTCGCCGGTCATGCGTTCTGGGAATACCTGGCCGAAAAATACAAGCGGGAGAACGTCACCTATTTCCTCTATCTCGCCCGCGTCTATCGCAACCTGAACAATGCATCCATGCGGATTTGCAAAAAGAAGTTTAAAGAGGTACTCAAGGATTTCATGGTACAGGAGGAAGAGAAATATGAGGGCGAACTTCGCGGCCGCCGCAACTTCCCAAAAGGGACCGTTCAGGTGGTAGAGGACGTGAACGACCACAAGGACTTCTTCCATTTCGTACCCAACCCCGCTCCGCGCAGCCAGGCCTATGCTGTCGTAGGATTCAACCGGGGTAAGTATACCGTCACCCTGCATGAGGCCATTATCGATCGGGTGCTCCTTAAGGTAGGCGAGCGGTCGCTGGAAGACCAGCTTGCACCTCATTATCCGCTGCTTGCCTGGGACCCCAAGGGGGAACGACTGGCCTGTATGTACTGGAGCCGTGGAGATATCCACCTGTTCGTGTATGACGTTGCCAGGCGCTACAAGTCGATCAATATGACCCTCCCCGACTTTCAGCAGGTCCAAAGCATGAAATACATGCTCAACGAAAATACGCTTCTGCTCAGCGCCGTCCGGAATGGCCAGTCCGATATTTATACGTACAGCCTGACCGACTTCAAGTTTACACAGATCACCAACGATATTTACGACGACCTGGATCCGTCCTTTGTCGCCTTCCCCGGAAAGACAGGGATAATTTTCGCCTCTGACCGGCCGGCCGGTATGGCGCCAAATAAGGACACCGTACTGCCCAATTACCAGTACAATATCTTCCTGGTTAACGCCGTGGCCGATGACGCCGGAAAGCAGATCACCCAGCTGACCCATATGCGTTATGGCAATGCGCGTTACCCGACGCAATACAACGGCCGTCACTTTACCTTCGTCAGCGATGAGAACGGGATCGCCAATCGGTATGCAGGTTATTTCACAACCCGGAACGCAGGCATCGACACCGTCTATAAGGTCGGAGACGAACTGCTGCACAATCCGGACCAGGCACAGCTGGACTCCGCACTAAAGTCTGCCGGAAAAGATGCAGCCGGACACCTCCTTCATGTTCGCGATCACCAACGACTCGTCATACGTATTTCCGATCACCAATTATCAAAGCGGGTTGACCGAGACGGTCAGCGCAGGCGAAGATGGGCCAGGTCAGTGAGGTGCGGCAGGAAGGCAACCTCAAATTCCTGTACAAACTGAAAGTCGATGAGGCGGCCCTGACCAAGCGCAATCTCATCGACAAGATGACCGACTACCGGAAGAAGACCGTCGCCGAAGCTACGGTTGCCAACGCCAACCTGCTACAACGCGCGCCTTCGGCGCGCAAACCCGACACTGCCCGCGCGACGCCAGCCGACCTCCGACTTCTTCGACAGCGAATTCGGCAAGGATACGAGCAAGGCAAATATCCGCCGCCCGGTCAACAATCCTTTTGCCACAGTCCGGCCGCTTGAGCCAGCAGGGGCCCGTAGGTGAGCAGCCGATCCTGAAGACGGCCAAACTGTTCGACTATAAGTTGAAATTTTCCGTCGACAATTTTACCGCGGGGTTCAATAACGATGTCCTCGTTACCCGATATCAGCCTTATACCGGGTCCCTGCCGATCCAGTCTGAACGGTCAGGACGCATTTAGCGGGATGCTGAAAGCCTCGATCTTCGATCTTTTCGAAGATATCCGGTTCACGGGTGCAGTCGTGCTTCCCTTCTTTGGCACCTCGAGCCCTTCGCAGGTCAGTACACCGAACGAAGCCACCTTTCAGCCGGGGAGCGGGTCCTTTTTCGATGGCAGCGGAGAATATTATCTGCGGGTCGACTACCTGAAAAAACTGCTGGATTACTCGCTGATCTATTTCCGCCAGACGCAGGTTGGTCTCTATAGCGATCCGGTCGTGCTCCAGAACCAATACCAGTACGACGCCAAAGCCTATACAAACCTATGGGAAGCGGTGATCAAATATCCCTTCAATAAAGTGGCCAGTCTACGCCTGGAGCCCGGGATACGCCATGACGATGTTCAGATCCGGCCCGACATCAACGGGTTCCCGCCATTGGGCCAGGCAGATTCCGCCGGCTTGCTCTCCGGAGCCCTGGACAAACAGACCTACGCCCTTTTACACATCGAATATGTCTACGACAATACCCTGATGAAAGCGACCGATATCTGGAACGGCCTGCGATATAAAGTCTATTTCGACGTTATGAACCAGCTGAATACGACGGCGGGTGAGGCCGAAGGGAAATATGGCTATAATTTTGGGTTTGATGCCCGGCATTATCTGCCGATCTACCGCAATTTCATCTGGGCCCTCCGTGCAGCCGGGGATTTCTCCTGGGGAAACCAGAAGATCGTCTATTATCTCGGCGGCACCGACGGTTGGCTTTTCCCCAAGGCCTACGCCGGTCCGCAACCACAAGACCCCACGTATGCGTTCCAATCGCTGGCAGTCAACCTGCGGGGTTTCGACCAGAATATCACGAACGGGAATAATGACCTCGTGATCAACAGCGAGCTCCGGTTGCCCATCTTCACCACGCTCTTCAATAAGCCGATCAATAATGCCTTCCTCCGCAACTTCTCCGTCATCCAGTTCTTTGACCTCGGCACGGCCTGGAACGGCAACTACAATGCGATCAGGCGGCCGGAAGTGGTTAGCGTCAGCCCTTCCTGGCAGTATCTCAACGTCCTGATAAAGGCGGGCGGTATTGGTCCATTTGCCGGCGGATACGGATTCGGGGTTCGCAGCACGCTGCTGGGTTATTTCCTACGGTTTGACGCGGGCTGGCAAATGAATACCTTCTTCGACGAAAAGCCGGTGCTGAATGTATCGATGGGAGTGGATTTCTAAACCTCATCCCTTCCCCCCGGCGGGATTTCTAAACCTCATTCCCCCTCGCCCCCCGATCGGGCACCCCTTGCCGGGCCAACCGGTTGTTATCGGCGATTGTCATGATCAGCAACATCTCAATGGGAATTGTGCAAAAGATCCAAATGATCGAATTATGTTCCTTTATCCCGATGAGGGCGTTCCCCGGAACAGCGATCATTAGCAGGTAGTTGACGATGATCTCCGGCAGCGCCGGCCCCAGCTTTTCCCGGATGGAGCAATAAAAATATGAAAGAAGGCAGCTTAACGCCAGCCAATAGAAGTAAGCCGGAGGAGAATCCCTATAGTCGCAAAACAGAAAAAAAACGGCCACGACGATCCCAACTTTGTCGGATATCCGCCTCGCCCACGTAAACTCCTGCTTCCCGGCCACGATCCAAAAGACAAAATCGAAGTAAAGCAACGCAACGCCTGCAAAGCAAATAATGGCAAGCAACAGCAATGCGATCACGAACATCTCGATCATGCCGCGCTCCATTTGATCTTTCGCGAAAAATACATTACCGTCGCCAGCGTAATAAATAGCCCCACGCTCCCCATCAGCAGCGCATAGTCCTGCAATTGGATCAAGGTAAAGACAAAGCCATATTGCACCACAGTAAGAAACAGATAAAGGATGACATCTTACCCGACCGTAGCATCGAGCCAACATACCAGGTGATCAGCCCGATCGTCGCTGCCGCAGCCACCGCATAGGCGCCGTTGAATCCGATATATTCCGAAAAGGAAAGAAGCAGCGTGTAGAACAAACAAAGCGCAAAACCTACCAGAAGATATTGCAACGAATGGATAGGGCGTTGATAGACCCATTCGATCAGGAAGAAGGCAGTAAAGGTCAGAAGGATGATCAGGATCGCATATTTCACGCAACGGGTCGTCTGCTGATAGGTATCGACCGGAACGATCAGGCTGACGCCAAACGCGGAGGGGTCAAGATCGAAAGTATTCCCTTTCCATTGTTGCGGGAAGTTGCGGTTCAGCGCCAGCACGCGCCAATCGGCGACGAAACCGCTGTCCTTTACGGTGCGCAGATCGGGCAGGTTGCTCCCGGTAAAGCTGGGGTCCGGCCAGGAAGAGGAGACTTCCACTTTTGTCTCCCGTCCGGTCGGGATAAAGGAAAGATTCCCGGTACCCTTCATCCGCACGGTTGTCGAGAAGTCCAGAGGGTTCGGTCGCTGATAAGCCGCAGCGGGCCCAGCGACAGCCGGGCCACGAGCCGCGCTCAGCGCATTTTTGAATTGGTCAGTGGAAACTTTCGCGGGAACGAGCTCCAGATCGGCGCTGCCGGTCTGCGAATCCAAACGCAGGTAGACTTCCTCCTGCAGACCCTGCAGATCGGCAAGATCAAAAAAAATAGCTGCTTCATTCCATAAAACTTTATCGGGCGAAAGACCCAGCTCCTGCAATCGCAGGCCATCGAAGTGACCGTTGACCTGGAGTTCGGTAGTATAGACGATGACCCGGTAGATACCGCGGTACCTCGTCTCCGGAACGATCCGGGTAGTGATTCAGCTTTTCGGGCAGAAAATAGGCCCAGCGTTTTTGTGATTTGGACCCGACCGGAATTGCCGGAAACGGTTTCCAGATAAGGAATTCCGATCACCGGACCGGTGACCGTCTGCGCGCCGGCCCATCTGGAGCTGATCTCGGCCACGGCCTGCCCGTTCCCGATCCTGGCGTTCGGTGACGAGGCCGTTGATGAGAAAGGTAGGGATGAGCAAAATGAGGATAAGGAAGCCGATCCAAAAGCTCTTCAGTACGATCCGGTTGCGGTTCCAGAATTGACTGATCATATTTTCCATGGTTCGTGGTTTTTGTTGAGAAGGCTATACATAATGGTTAAGAGAATGGAATAGCAAAAGATCATCCCCCACGCATCAGTGGTATCGCAGCGGATGGGCGATCATCCTGATGATATCGCCGAGCAGGTCCAGGGGTCGGTGACGATATCCCAGCTATTGTAGCGGAGATACCGGCCTATGATAGACGCCCAGCGCGTTCAGCCACATCACCGGGTAGAGGAAGACCCACCGCCCGAGGACGGAAGCATCCGGCGCCAGCAACTTCTCCACCTGCCGGGTGGAAATCACGCCCAGCAATAAGCCCGTTCCAGGCAAAGGACAGGATCAGGATCAGGTCGAACCATTCCGGCACCCGGCTGTTGCGATGGCCGTCCGCAAGATGATAGAGATCGGTAAGGATGTAGAAGGAGTTGGGGATGAAGAGCAACCAAACGATCAGATCCGGCTATTCTCAGGAGGTTGCGGCCGCCGGGCCGAGGCGGGTGCGGGTGACTTCCGGCGGGGCCCATGCGGGTGAGCATCGTCGAGATCGAAATAGGGCACATAAGCCAGGAAGAGATTCCAGGGCATAAAGACGAAGGTCAAATTTCCGGTATGGAAAATCCGCGCCGCCACCAGCAGGCAACTGAACAACATAGACAGGGTCAGGACACCTGACCGTCTCCGACGGAGAAAAAACCATCGCCGCCGGGGCGGCGATGGAAGAGGTAAGGTAGTCATAACAATTTGGGTATAAAGATTAACAAGCCGGCAACAACCGCCGTGAAAGCAGCCACCAGCACGGCGCCGGCGGCCAGATCTTTGATGAATTTTATATGGGGATGTCTCCGGATGGACAAAGTCCATGATCCGTTCGACACAGGTATTCAGCATTTCCGTTATCCAAACAACGCCGGTGACGATGGCGAGCACGGCGGCTTCCGTGGCGGATATGCAGGACAAGAGCCGCGATGATCACGCAGACGGTGGCCGCCAGGTGGATACGGGCGTTGTGCTCGCATCAGAAACTGCCGGATGCCGGCGAAGCGAAGGAGAACTCTAAGGCGGCTGCGTACAGAGAATCGTTGTCGTTCCATATCAGCTTGTTTTTTCGGCGATCCATTTCCACCAGAATGCCGTGCAGGTGGTATATACAGAAAGATTGTAGAGTCATCGGAAACGGAATGGCTGTTGCGGTCGACTGCCATACAGATGGGGACCAGAAAAGCGATAGCCAGCAGGCTGACCAGCACTCCCATGAAGTGGGTTGGAAAATAGAATCTAGCCGCTCTATATTGAACCAAATAGTCGTATTCATACATAATGGATTTTCGCACTAGTAGCGGAGATGCTGGATAAGCGTGTAGCAGACCAGTACGAGCAATAGCAATAATCCCTGGAAGGCGATCGCCGCGTTGAGCCAGTGGCGGCGGCCCGCGCGATACGGCCAGAGGTTAAATGCGATCGCCAGGATCACCGAGCCGATGATAACCTGTGCTTTGTGAAATTCGAACAGGTGAAAGGGCGATTGGAGGAAAGAGGGGGCGATAGAAATAGTAGGGCTTTTTGCGCCGAACAGATCCGCGCCGTCATGGTCAGCATGAAATAGCTGGCGGGAATTAGTAGGGTGATGCCGAGAAGACCCGAGCTCAGGGAGCGAAAATGTGTCAATCCTGACATTGTTTTGTGTCCATCGTCGTTGTGTTTATCTTTGTCGTGTTCGTTGTGCGTAGTCAAAAGCGTTGTCGCGTTTATCGTTTCAAAAGTGCTTTGTATTTCAAAGTGCATGGGCCAAAAAAAACTCGTCAAGTCCCATTCACACCGCGGATCATGTTCTCCAAGCGCCTGGAGATGATCCTTGAATGCCTTCTCGCCTGCCTTGGTGATCGAATAGGTCGTATTGGTCTTCCGGCCGATGAATCCTTTGTGGACTTTCACAAAACCGTTCTCTTCGAGGTTGATCAGGTGCGAAGCCAGGTTCCCGTCCGTCAGTTCCAGCAATTGTTTCAGTTCGTTAAAGCTGACCTCTGCATTCATCAGCAGGATGCTCATCACCCCCATCCGGATGCGGCTGTCGAATACTTTATTAAGGTTTCCGATCGGATTCTTCATGACTTCTCATATTTCCACCACATGATCAGCCCGTATACGATGTGCAGGACGCCAAATCCGGCTGCCCAGAAATACAGTCCGTCATGCGGGTAATACATGCAAATGCAGCCCAGCGCGATTTCCAGCAGTCCAAGATAGCGAATATCCGTCAACGTATATTTACTGGCATTCACCAGCGCAAGGCCATAGAAGACGAGGCAGCTCGGGGCGACATATATCCAGCCGCACCTGTACAGCAGTCCGATGACAAAGAAACCGCCTGCTGCCAGCGGAATCACATATTGATCGCCAGCCTCCTTGATGTGAGGTCCCAGATGGGCAGGCTGCTTTTCCGGGCTTTCCGCCAGGTGAACCGGGTGGAGGTGAGCAGGGCGGCGATCAGCACCGAAACGGCCAGTTCGATCAACTTCCATTTCAGTCGTCGTTTGCCTCATGGTGCATGATAGCCGCCGCGGGAAAACGTCGCCGCTCTGCCATAATATCCGGCAATCCAGCCATGGGCGATCCAGGCGCCGATCAGCGCGCAGATGCCGGCGCTGACGCCGCTCAATCCACTCAGGGAGATAAAACGCGAACTGCGTTCCATCATCCGTTTGATATCCTGCAAGGTTTCCAGGGACTGATCCGCCGGGGAATGTGTGATCCATAAAAAGTACTTTGAATTACAAAGTAAATGGAAAGAATTGGATCCCGCAAGTTTTTTGGAAGAATTTTCGGGAGCATTAAAAAATAAGTTCCATCTGGATATTGCTGCGCTCGTAGGGTGAGGGGGGGCCGGCGGTTTTGCGGAAGCCCAGTTTGTAATAGAGATTGATGGCCGGCTTCAGCATGGTGTTGCTTTCAAGATAGACGCGCCACGCGCCTGCGGCGCGGGCCTTGTTCGATGCAGGCCTTGCCAAGCAGGTATCCGATGCCAAGGCCCTGTGCCCTGGGCGAGACGGCCATCTTGGCGAGCTCGTACCCGCCATCGTCCATGCGGATCAGGGCGCAGGTGCCCACCGGCTCGTCCTTGTACAGGGCCATGAAGATAAAGCCGCCCCTGTCGATGATATATTCGATCGGATGATCGAGGGCTTTATGGTCGCTCTCTTCCATCCGGAAATATTTCGTGATCCATTCTTCGTTCAATTGCCGGAAGGCGGACTGATGGCGGTGATCAAACTGTCACGATCGTCCACCCGGCGGCTTTCGCGCATCTTCTTTTCTTCCCGGACGCGTTGCAGAAGGCTTTTCTGTTCCAGCAGGAATTCCCATTCGCCGATGGCTTTCCATAGGTCATGATGTGTTTCCTTCATTGCCTTTTCGATCGCGGCGGTCACGTCGTCGATCTGCGGCTGCATCTTCTCCCGCAACTGTTGGCCCGCCGGCGAGAGAAGGACAAAATTCTTCTTCGGCCGTCCGCGGCTCCTTTTTTCTCGATGACATAACCTTTGCGGCCATCTCGCGGACGATCTGGCTCACGGAAGGGTGGGTATGGCCGATCTCGCGGGCGATATCTGTGATCGTCATTTCTCCGCTTGGTCGGACAGCGAATAAAAGACAGGGAACCATTTGGGCTGAAGGTCGACCTGGTAGAGGTCATAAAGGGCGGCGGCCTGCTCGGTCATCTGTTCGCTGAGCCGCCGGAGCCGGCTGCCAAGCGCCATTTTTCCGGTTTTTGAATAGAAGTCCATAAGAAAGATATTACTTACGTAAGTGCTTACATAAATTTAGGGGTATATTTTTCTGCTTTCAAAATTTTTCTGGGGCGTAAATAAGGCTTATTTTAGGGGACCAACAACGATCACATGCCCGAATCCTTCATTTTAGCCCTGGATCAGGGCACGACCAGTTCGAGGGCCATTCTATTCGACCACAATGGCCGGATCCGCCAGATAGCCCAAAAGGAGTTCCAGCAATATTATCCTCAGCCGGGCTGGGTTGAGCACGATCCGGAGGAGATCTGGTCCTCCCAATACGGGGTATTGGCGGAAGTGCTTGCAAAGGCGGGTTGTACGACCCGGGATATTGCCGCCATCGGGATCACCAACCAGCGCGAGACCGTCATCGTCTGGGAGCGGTCGACGGGCCGTGCCTATCCATCCGGCGATCGTTTGGCAGGACCGCCGTACTGCCGGTTATTGCGACGAGCTGAAAGCGCAGGGGCTTTCGGAGATGATCCGCGAACGAACAGGGCTGGTGATCGACGCCTATTTCTCCGCTACCAAACTAAAATGGATGCTGGACCAGGTCCCCGGCGCAAGGGCCCGCGCGGAGCGGGGAGAACTGGCCTTTGGCACGGTGGACAGCTGGCTGGTCTGGAAGCTGACCGGCGGCAAGCTGCATATCACCGACAGCACCAATGCTTCGCGCACGCTGCTGTTCAATATCCATACGGGCCAATGGGACCCCGAATTGCTGCGGCTTTTTGATATCCCTGCGTCGATCCTGCCGGAGGTGCGGGCATCGAGCGAAGTATATGGTCCAACGGCGAGTATTATGGCGCCGGGCTCGGTGGGGGTCCCGATCGCCGGCATCGCGGGCGATCAGCAGGCGGCCTTTTCGGGCAGCTGTGCACCCAGCCGGGGATGGTGAAGAATACCTATGGCACCGGCTGTTTTCTGCTGATGCATACCGGCGGGACGGCGGTGCGGTCACGAGAACAATCTCCTGACCACGATCGCCTGGACGCGCGGGGGCAGGACGGAATATGCGCTGGAGGGCAGTATTTTCATCGCCGGGGCGGTGGTGCAATGGCTGCGGGACGGACTTCATTTCATCCGCTCCTCCGGGGAGGTCGAAGCGCTGGCAAGCAGCGTCGCCGATACCGAAGGGGTCTATGTCGTCCCTGCCTTTGCGGGTCTGGGCGCGCCTCACTGGAACCAGTATGCGCGGGGAACGATATTCGGCATGACCCGGGGTACGCGCCAGGCGCATATTGCGCGGGCGGCGCTGGAAAGCATCGCCTATCAGACCTATGATGTCCTCAAAGCGATGGAGGCCGATAGCGGCATCGTCCTCAAAGAGCTGCGGGTGGATGGCGGCGCGACGGCCAACGATCTGCTGATGCAATTCCAATCGGACATCCTGCAGGTACCCGTCATTCGTCCTACCGTAACCGAAACCACGGCGTTGGGCGCCGCCTATCTGGCGGGGCTGGGGGCCGGTTACTGGGGGTCGGTAGAGGAGATGCAGCAGCAATGGGCGGTCGACCGGCGCTTCACGCCGGCGATGGATAACAACCAGGTCGCGGACTTGTTAAAAGGATGGCGCCGGGCCATCAAGGCGGCGATTGCCTGGACCGAATGATGAACGAAACGATATGATCCGAAGCCTTGACCGACGAAAGGGCGATCGAGCCCTGGGACTTTTGTATTATCGGGGGTGGCGCCACCGGATTGGGGGTAGCGGTCGACGCCGCTTCCCGCGGCTTCAGCACCTTGTTGGTGGAAGAATATGATTTTGCCAAAGGAACTTCTTCGCGTGCGACCAAGCTCGTCCATGGCGGGGTCCGGTATCTGCAGCAAGGCAATATCAAACTGGTGACCGAAGCGTTGCATGAACGCGGGATCCTTCGCCGCAATGCGCCGCACCTGGTCAAGAACCAGTCCTTTATCGTCCCCAATTACAAATGGTGGGAAGGCCCCTATTATGGTGTCGGGCTCAAAGTCTATGACTGGATGGCCGGCGAACTGGGTCTTGGGAAGTCGCGGCGGCTGTCGCGCGAGGAGGTGCTGGAGCTGGCCCCGACGCTGGATGCCGAAGGCTTGCGGGGCGGGGTGCTTTATCATGACGGCCAGTTCGACGATGCCCGGCTGGCGATCAATCTGGCGCAAACGGCAGCCCGCCAGGGGGCTGTGCTGCTAAATTATTGCCGGGTCGAGGAGCTGGTGAAAGACCGATGGCCGGGTCACCGGGCTGCGGGCCACGGATCAGCTGAACGGCCAATCTTTCGAGGTTGCCGCGAAGGTGGTCATCAATGCTACCGGCGTCTTCACCGACAGCATTCTTCGGCTGGACGATCCCAATGCTGAGCCGGTGATCGCGCCGAGCCAGGGGGTGCATCTGATCCTCGACAAGGAGTTTTTGCCGGGACAGGCGGCGATCCTCGTTCCGCATACCGATGACGGGAGGGTGTTGTTTGCCGTTCCCTGGCATGACAAGATCATCATCGGTACGACGGATACGCCGGTCAGCCAGCCGACGATCGAGCCGCGGGCGCTTCCGGCGGAGATCGATTTCATACTGCAGCAGATCGGCCGTTATCTGCAAAAAGTTCCAACGCGGAAGGATATCCGCAGCATATTTGCCGGGCTTGCGGCCGCTGGTGAAGAGCAACAGCAAGAAGACGGCCGAGCTGGCCCGCGATCACCTCATCCTGGTGGCCGATTCGGGGCTGATCACGATCACGGGGGGAAAATGGACGACGTACCGGCGGATGGCGGAGGATACCGTGAATAAGGCGATACAACGGCTAGGGTTACCCGAACGGGCATGTGTACCGACGCGACGATCCCTGGGCGCCGGATGCGTACGCGACGGTCTGAAGTGCGGAGGGTATCTTCGTGCGCCGGCTGGCGAGCCTCCAATCCGCGAATGGGGGAAGCTGCTGCATCCCCGCCTGCCTTATATTCAGGCGGAGATCGTCTGGGCGGCGCGGCGAGGAGCTGTGCATGACGGTGGAAGATGCGCTCAGCCGGCGGACGCGGTCGCTGCTGCTGGACGCGGGGGCGGCCATCGAATGCGCGCCGCTGGTGGCGTCACTGCTTGCGGCGGAGCTGGGCCGGGACGAGATCTGGAAGACCCAACAAATCAATTTTTTCCGGGAGCTGGCGGCCAATTATCTGCCGGAACTTCCAACACCTATAAACTCTAAAGTATGACCCCCTTTTTCGGTGAAATGGTCGGAACCGGCCTCCTCGTCTTCTTTGGCCAAACGGTAGTCAGCAATGTCGTGCTGGCAAAGACCAAAGGGCACAACAGCGGCTGGATCGTCATCAGTTTCGGCTGGGCGATGGCGGTATTCATCGGTGTTTTCTTTTCGGCTTCGGCCAGCAAGGCGCATCTCAATCCGGCAGTGACCATTGCCTTCGCGGTGCTGGGGAAGATCCCGCTGAGTCTCGTGCCGATCTATCTGGCCGCGCAGTTCCTGGGGGCGATGATCGGTTCGACGGTCGCATGGTTTTGCTTCGGCGGCCATTTCGGGCCAGACGCAGGATGCGGATCCAAGCTGGCCGTATTTTGCACGGCGCCGGCTATCCGCAGTTACGGGGACAACCTGGTGACGGAGATCATCTGCCACCTTTGTGCTTGATCCTGGGCGTCTTGTTCATTGCCGTCCCTCCAGCAGCCTGGGCGCCCTGGATGCGCTGCCGGTGGCGCTGCTTGTACTCGGTATCGGGCTTGGGCCCGGCGGCCCGACGGGGTATGCCATCAATCCCGCCCGGGACCTGGGTCCCCGGATCATGCATGCATTACTGCCGATCCCCGGAAAGCGCAATAGCGACTGGAGCTATTCATGGGTGCCGGTGATGGGGCCGATACTCGGCAGCCTGATCGCTGCACTGGTATATTATCTGCTGGGCAAACGATAGTCAATTCCGAAATAACGCGCATAACTTTCCAGCGGCTCCAGGCCGACGGAGGCCCTTCGTTTGTTGACCTCAGCCTCGTCAGCGATAGGGAAAAAAGCCGCCTTACCGGTGGAATCCATTTTGACCTGGCTGCCGTAGAGTTGAGGTTTACCTTGTTCGGTCAACAGCCGGTCCTCCATCAAGGCGAGGTCTTCCGGTCGCGCCGCACCGCGCTGAACCGCCGCTCGCATCATAGGGACATAGGTGGCATGTATCCCGGAATCCGCATGCTGAAGTACCAAAAATACGGCCATCGAAGCGCGTTCCCCGACCTCATCGGGGGATGGCCAGCTGCGGCGGCCGAGGATCTCCAGAATGCGTTCAAGATCGGCCGAGTCATCGCGGCTGATCGATTCCCATAAGGAATCCATCTGTTTGGAGCCCTGCCCGAATTGCTTCTGGATACTGTCGATCGCCAGACGCCCCGCCTGATCCTTTGTATAGATGAGATTGAGCGTATCCTCCAATGCCCGGTCGAATTTACCCCCCCGCTCCATCTGATTCACCTTCATCCGGTCCAGGACATCCGGCCAGCGTTTGTCGGCCCTCAAAGACAGCAAATCATCATCTTTTGCCGCCGCTTCCGGTCTTGCCAACTTTCCCAGCCGAACGGCGAGATATAGGTCGGAAAAAGCCCGGTCCATATCGCCGCCAAGCGCCCAGGAGCAAGCGGCGTCATAAAGGTCGGCGGCCCGCCCGCGGCCACCCGCGGCCTGAAAGGCGCTGTCATAAGCCAGACCGGAGAGCAGGTATTGATTTTTTTGCCGGTAATCCCTGGCTTTACTGATAAAACCATAGTAAGACCCCGAAAAAGTCGCCTGGCCGAACGCCAGATTCCAAAGAAGGATTGAAAGGAGAACAAGCTGGGCGCGTCTCATAGACCTAATGTACGATATCCCGGGGATATCCTGCTCCGCTCATGGTCTCCTCCTTGCCACCCGGTCCTGCTCTCCTTGCCACCCGGTCCTGCCCTCCTTGCCACCAGTTCCTGCCCTCCCGGCCACGGGGTCACAAAAAAATCCCCGCCTCGCGGCGGGGACCGACTAATCAAATTCTTAGCCAAAATTATTCTTCACATTCGGAGCTACATACGAAAATTGAGCCGATTTGGATTTCGGGGTTACAAATTTTTTTCGAAGTCGCCTCCCGGTTTTTGCCCGCGTTTCGTCAGCAACAGGACGCCAGCCTCCAGAAAGCGCTCAAGGTCCCGGTAATGCAACAAAAGATTACTGCGTTCCTCCGCGTCGCTAAAACTGGCATTGTCCGTTGTGAGACAGGTCTCGACCATGGTCCAGAGGTGATGCCGGCATTCATGCAACCGATAATCATCGAAGAACCGCTCGATCGCCAGCATCGGGTCCCGTCTTTCGTCCTCCTTCAAATGCAGGATCGTGTCGAACAGCTCCTTCTGTTCTAAATACTGTGACATAAAGATCGTTTTGAGGTTAGATATTTTCGCGTCAAACGGACGCTACACATATCCGCGGAGAGACGACAGAAGGAAAAAGCCCGGCCGGCTTAAAGGATGTCAATACGGAGAAAAAACCCTGCAACAAAGGTATTGAAACCAATTTTAATTCTCCGACTTTTTAACGCTCATTGATCGCGGACAACACAATTTCGCAAGCAGATCGGATCTCCCGTTCGCTTATCGATCAACGGCGGAGCGATCCTCAGACATTCCGGCGCAAACAGGAACCAATCCGTCAAAACCCCTTTCCGGATACATGCATCGATGATTCGCTTGTTTTCGTCGGCACTTCCGAATTCCACCGCGATCAGCAGGCCGCAGCTCCGAACCGCGCAAATAGCCGGGTGTACAAGCAACCGCCGGAACAACTGCTCCTTTTCTTCGATCTCCCGGATCCAGGCCTCCCGCAACAGCACCTGCAGGGAAGCGCGGCCGGCTGCACAGCATACAGGGTGGCCACCAAACGTCGTGATATGACCCAAAACCGGCCGTTCAGTTAGCGCGGTCATCATGGATCGGTCGGCGACAAAAGCGCCCATCGGCAACCCTCCTCCCAGGGCTTTCCCCAACAACAAAATATCGGGTACGACACCAAACCGGTCGAAACCCCATAAAGTTCCGGTCCGGCCGAACCCAACCTGGATCTCGTCGAGGACCAAGAGCGCGCCCGTTTCCCGGCATTTATCGCGAAGTCGTCGCAGCCATTCCGGGTCGGGCGCATGAACACCGCTTTCAGCCTGGATCGTTTCGGCAAAAACACAAGCAGTGTCGGTACCGATCGCGCTCAACGCGGCCGCGGAGTTATATTCTTCGTGCAGGATGCCCGGCAGCAGCGGCCGGAAAGCATTTCGCCAATATTCATCCCCGATGAGACTAGGGCGCCCTGGGTAGAGCCGTGATAGGACTTGCGAAAAGCAACGATCCCGGTTCGCCCGGTCACGCGTTTGGCCAGCTTCATCGCCCCTTCGGTCGCTTCCGCCCCGCTATTGGTGAAATAGATGGTATTCAGCGAGGGCGGGAGGTTGGTCCGCAAGCAGCGTGGCGTATTGCACCTGCGGCGACTGGATCAATTCGCCATAGACCATGACATGCATATAGCGGTCCAACTGGTCACGGACCGCCTCGATGACTGCCGGATGGCGATGACCGGTATTGGCGACACTGATACCGCCGATCAGGTCCAGGTAAGCTTTGCCGGATGTGTCGTACAGATATACGCCTTCTGCTCTTTCAATCTCGAGCCCCAACGGATTCGGTGAAGTTTGCGCAACATGCCGATTGAAGAGACGCCGCGATTCAGATAAATTCCCGCTCATGGTGTGGTCAAAGTTCGTAAATTTGAAAAAAAAGGCAATGGCAGTTATTCTACCCGTGGAAGGCAAGTCCCCGCGCTTTGGCCATAGCTGTTTCCTCGCACCCAATGCCACCGTCGTCGGTGAGGTTGAGATCGGTGATCACTGCAGCATTTGGTTCAACGCCGTGGTCAGAGGCGACGTAGGCAGCATCCATATCGGGGAGAAGGTAAATATCCAGGACGGTGTCGTGATCCATGCCACGTATCAGAAGACAAAAGTGCGGATCGGAAATGATGTGTCCATCGGTCATAATGCGATCATCCACGGTTGTACGATCGAAGATCGGGTATTAATCGGAATGGGCGCTATTGTCATGGACAATGCCGTCGTCGGCCGGAATTCGATCATTGCGGCAGGGGCCGTGGTCCTTGAGGGTACCCGCATCGAATCGGGAACAATCTACGGAGGTATTCCGGCCAGGAAGATCAAAGACGTCCCGCCTGAGCTCATTTCCGGCCAGATCGAGCGGATTGCAAATCACTACCTTGTGTACGCCGGCTGGTTTGAAGGGGCCAATACGGCGCCGAACAAATAGAAAAACTACCCATTACCCGCAAACCCTCAACGATTTACCCCGCCCCCCAACCCATTTCCCGCGAACTCCTACCCATTTACCCCAGTTTATCGGCCCTAAAATCTGATTTTCCCCTTGCAAATAAGGGATAATATTCGTAGGTTTAAGTCGTTTCTACTAGACAGACAAGTATCCATGAAACCAACCCTTAGACAACATAATTACAGACGGCCAAACGGCGTTTTCCTCCTGATCTTCCTGGTTATTTTATCGATTGGATTTTCATCGTGCGGATGGATGCATAAAGTATTCGGACCGAAGTATGGTTGTCCGAGTGACGGAAGGAACGTAGGCGCGGAGCGGCTTTTGGGGGGCGAGAAAGTGCCAAATCCAAAGTTCAGAGGCGGCAATTAAGCAGCGAATCAATACCCTATTATAAACGATTAAAATCCCTACTATGAGCCCTCTAACCCTTCGCACCGATTTCGGCTGCACAGAGGCAGTTATCGACGATGATTGCGGCCTGAAACGCTTTTATGAAGTCGCTAATATTCTCTCTGATGACCTCGACATCAAATTTACCCAAAAGACGGATGACTTCGATTCGCTGATGTGGGACTTCCTTTACAAGGGACATATCCTGACCCTTCATTACAACATCTACACCGGCATTTCGATCTATCCGCGGAAATTCCGCGAGGCTCCCCGTAAAGACAACGACGCCGTGGTGGAAGTAGCAAAATTCCTTGAAGGAAAGTTGCTGATCAACACCGCCAAACGGTATATGTCCTAGCTGGACCCAGCACGAAAACGGTCGCTTGCCAAAACTTATGAAGGCCTTCCAAAATGGAACGGCCTTTTTCTTTTGCAGGTCCGCCGCAGGCCGCACATTTTCATTAAATTGCCTGCATGAGACAAGCCACGCCCTTTTATACCCGGCTGGCGATGGTGCTGGCCAGCCTGATTGCGCTTTTCTACATTGCCGTTTTAGGCAAAAGCATTTTGGCCCCCCTGGTCTTTGGGCTGCTGTTTGCGGTCCTCCTGCTTCCGCTGGCCAATTTCCTGGAACACAAGACCCGCCTCCCCCGCAGTCTGGCATCCCTGCTTTCCGTGATCATACTAATCGTTGTGCTCGCGGCCATGCTGTACATCGTCGGCGCGCAAGTCAGCAGCCTGGCGGATGACTGGCCGCAATTCAAGCAGCAGGTCCTTGGCTCCGTAAATGATCTGCAAGCCTGGATTTCGCATAAATTCCATATCCGGATCAAACAGCAGATGACCTATGTCAACAATGCCACCTCCAAACTGCTGGAGAGCGGGGGATCCGTCCTTGGCGATGTATTTGTCTCTTTCTCTTCCTTTGTGCTGTTCCTGGTCTTTATCTTGATCGATAGCTTCTTTCTGTTGTATTATCGCCGCCTGATCATCCGCTTCCTGGTATCCGTCTTTCGCGATGAGAATTCCAACGTCGTCTATTCGATCATTGCCCAGATCCAGTCCCGGATCCGGCAATATATCCTCGGACTTTTGCTGGAAATGGTGATCGTCGCGACGGCAAGTAGTCTCGCCCTCTGGATACTCGGTATCAATTATTGGTTCCTGTTGGGGCTCCTGATCGGTCTTTTCAATTTGGTTCCGTATATCGGGATTGCCAGCGCCCTCGTTTTGAGCACGCTGGTCACCTTTGCCACGGCCGGGACAGCGAAGCTGCTGCTGGTGATCGGCACGATCCTGGGCATCCACCTCGTCGACTCCAATGTCCTCCTTCCGGTGATCGTAGGCTCGAAGGTCCGGATCAATGCACTGATCACCGTCCTGGGCGTCATTATCGGAGGAATGGTCTGGGGAATCTCGGGTACCTTCCTCGCCATCCCGATCATCGCCATTACCAAGATCATTTTTGACCATGTAGAGCCGCTAAAACCCTGGGGACTATTGCTGGGGGATGAGCGGGATGAGAAACAGCCGGAACCGCTCAAAAAAGAAATTGAACAACAAGGCGCCGACGTTACGCACGCACCGGAGAAGCCCGATCAGTAGGCCTGCTCGATCGTTTGGAGAATGTGACAATAGCTGATGTAGCGCTCGGGATAGATACCGCCCTCCTCCACAGCCCTCTTCACCGCACAGCCGGGTTCTTCGATATGAAGACAATTATTGAACTGGCATTGGCCCGCCAGGACGCGCATCTCCGGGAAATATCCGGATAGTTCCTGCTTCGAAATATCGAACAGACCGAATTCACGCATTCCCGGAGTGTCGATGATCCGGCCCCCTTCGGCACCCGCACCCACCAAGCCTTCGCCGGGCAAATCAAACATCTCTGCAAATGTTGTTGTGTGAATTCCCTTCCCGCTCCACCCGCTGACCTCCCGGGTCTTCAGGTTCATCGCGGGGAACAGCGCATTCAGAAAAGAGGACTTGCCCACGCCGGAATGGCCACTGAGCAGACTGATCTTCCCCCGCAGAAGCGATTTCACCGCGTCAAGCCCTTCCCCGGTCTGCACGCTCATCCTGAACAGACGATAGCCGATCGCGGAATACATATCGTCGTAAGCCGCGAATTTCTCTTCTTCTTTGCTGCGATAAAGATCGGCCTTGTTAAACAACAGGATGGCGGGCACATGATAAGCTTCGCAGGTCACGAGCCAACGATCGATAAACCCCTGGGAGGTCCTGGGCTCTTTCAAAGTGACCAATAAGAGCGATTGATCGATATTGGCGGCTACGATATGATGCTGGTGCCGGTGGGAGGGTGACTGCCGATTGATATAGTTCCTTCGATCCGCGATCTGCGTAATCATGGCAGTGCGCCCTTCGCCTTCTTCCGGTTCCATCTCGACATCATCTCCCACGGCAAGCGGGTTAGTGGATGTGATTTCATCGAGCTTGAAAATGCCTTTTAGCCGCGCGTCCCAGAACTCGCCGTCGGTGCTTTTCACTACATACCAGCTTCCTGTCGATTTGTAAATTTTCCCCCTCATGGCAATTATGGGAATTTGCGCAGCAATGACCACCTGAGTAACAATTCAAGAAGAACCAGTATCGCGGCAGCCAAAGCAAAAGGATAAAATTGTTCCGTATATCGCCGGAGCGTGCTCACTTCGATCCTGGATTTCTCCAACTTGTTGATTTCGTCATAAATGTTCTTAAGGCTTTCGTTGTCCTTTGCCCGATAGTAGTGCCCACCGGTCTCGTTCGCAATCTGCGTCAACAGTTTCTCATCGATATTCACCTTCTCCCGCTGAATGACGACCCCGCCCGGAGTTTGGACGGGCACAGGCGCAAAACCTTCCGTCCCCATCCCGACAGTATAGACTTTCACTCCCACTTCCTTGGCAATCTCTTTTGCCGTATTGGGATCGATAAGTCCGCCGTTGTTTTCTCCATCGGTGAGCAAAATGATGACCTTGCTTTTGGATGGCGAGCTTCGCAGGCGATCGACGGCGGTGGCCAATCCCGAGCCGATCGCCGTGCCGTCCTCCAGCAGCCCGCTTTGGACCTGAGCAAGCTGTGACTTCAACACATTCCGGTCTGTCGTAAGCGGACACATGGTAAAGCTTTCCCCGGAGAAAATGACCAGCCCGATCCGGTCTGTAGGACGGTTATCGATAAATTCCTGGGCGACATTCTTGGCGGCTTCCATCCTGCTGGGCGTAAAGTCCTGCGCCAGCATGCTTCCGCTGATATCCAGACATAGCATGATATCGATCCCTTCCCCATTGACCATTTGCTCGTCGTTATGCGATTGCGGCCGCGCCAGCGTGATGATCAGACAGCAAAATGCCAGCAGCCGGAAGATAAAGGGCAGCGGCCGCAGCGTTGTCTTCCACGACCTTGCGCCGCGGAAGGCCCGTACCGTGGATACCATCACTGTTGCCTGAGCACGGCTGGATCGACTGATCTCCCACCAGATAAGCAGCGGCACGAGCGCAAACAACCAGAACCAGGCCGGCTGACTGAAATGGATATGTTGGTACCAATCGTATAACACAGCGTTACCTTATTATTTTGTTGAAGCGGCAGTCGCAGGCTGATCCCGGTTCGATTGCCCCGCAATCGCGGCCTGGATTCGTTCATCCGCTTCTTTTCTTCGATCCAGTTCTTCGATCGCCTCCCGGATGGTGCCGTAGTGGGATTCGCTATCCGCCAATCCGGGCTGATATTTCGCAAACTTTACAAAATCTCCCATCCGCAGCGCCTCCGCCACATCCAAAAACTGTTTTTGTGGCAACGACAACTGGCGGATCTGGACAATCAGTTCCTCGCTGGTCTCCGAAAGACTGGCGATCCCCATCCGGCGAAATAGGTACAACCGTAGAATATCGCCCAACCGGCTATAAAACGTCTTAAACGCCCCATCCTCGATCAGGCGTTGTTTTGCCAGGTCATCCAGTTGCCGGATAGCCTCTTCAAAAGGGGACAATTGCGGCGCCTGCTTCCACGGCGCCAGCACCTTTAACAATTTCTTCCTGCGCACCATCCAGGCGACCAGCCCAACCGATAGGAGAGCGATCCCCGCAATGATCCACCCAAACCAGCGGGCGAACGGGTTCGGCACCTCCACAATATCCTTGATATCGCGATAATCTTTCGATGCATCGATCGGAGTATAGCCGATTTGGATGGGGATGGAGTCAGTAAAAAAAGTCTTGTTGCCTACTTTAAAAGGAAGCCTCGGAATTGACCAGGTTCCTGAATCAAAGCTGGTCACCGTAAGATGTTGTCGATAGTATCGTTGGTCCGGTGAAACAGTAGAGTCCGCAACGCCCTTCTCTACAAAATCAAAATGAGGTAACGAATCGAGCGCCGGCCAGACAAGCGGCACAGTTCCCTTTACCGTGGCCTCAAGCATAAGTTGTATGGGCTCGCCAATGAGAATATGCTGTTTATCGACAGTCGCCTTTACCTGCGCCAAGGTGGAACCCGCCGGCCAAAGCAATAGGGAAAGGACAATGATATGTGATAAGGATCTTTTCATGCATCACCCCGGCCGATGTCGGCCAACAAAGAAGCGTTGGAGTATTTTAACATAATCCTCATCGGTTCGCAGGTGGAGCAGGTCGCATCCTGCCTTCTGAAAAATGCTTTTGCAATGCTCCGTTTGATTAAAGAAATATTGCTGATAATTGTTGCGCACAAGGTAGTCATCCGTGTCCACCCAATAACGATCACCTGTCTCGGAATCCTCCGCTTCGATCATCCCGATCTTGGGCAACTGCATATCCATGCGATCATATACCTTGATTCCGATGAGATCGTGTTTTTTGCCGGCAACCTTCAATGCGTCATCAAAATTCACATCCAGAAAATCGCTTAGCAAAAAGACGATAGCCTTTTGCCGCGCCGCGTGATTAAAGAATCGAATCGCCTCACTCAGGTTGGTGCCTCGACGTTTCGGCTCGATCGTCAGCAAGCGCCGGACAATAAAGAGAACGTGATCCCTACCCTTCTTTGGCGGAATATACCCTTCGATCCGGTCACTGAAAAAGACAACACCGACTTTATCGCTGTTGTTGATCGCGGAGAAGGCAAGCACTGCACATAATTCGGTGATCAGGTCCTTTTTGCGGGCATGGACGGTGCCAAAAAGCGAGCTGGCGCTGACGTCTACCAGCAACAGTACGGTTAGCTCCCGTTCTTCCTCAAAAAGTTTGCTAAACGGATGGTTGAACCTTGCCGAAACATTCCAGTCGATAAATCGGATATCATCCCCCGGCGCATACTCCCGTACCTCCCGGAAACTCATTCCCCGGCCTTTAAAAGCACTGTGGTATTCGCCCGTAAAAAGGTGGCGCGTGAGCCGTTTGCTTTTGATGTCCAGTTCCCTGACCTTCTGCAGTATTTCTGCTGTGGTAAGCATGGATTTATCTTTATGGGATCGGAATAGCCTTCAGCACATCATCGATTACCTGCTCGACATTGACATTCTCCGCTTCCGCCTCATAGGTGAGCCCGATCCGATGCCTCAGCACGTCCTTGGAAATGGAGCGGACATCTTCGGGGATGACATACCCCCGCTTATTGAGAAAGGCATTGGCTTTTGCCGCCAGCGCGAGGTTGATACTTGCTCTTGGACTTCCACCATACGCGATAAGCGGTTTTAATTTTTCAAGCTTGTATTTTTCCGGAGTCCGGGTTGCAAATACGATATCCAGGATATAATGTTCGACCTTTTCATCCATATAGATCTGACGCGTCAGCTCCTTGGCCTGGATGATCTCCTGCGTGGAAACCACCTGGCTTATCGTCGGGGACCCCAGCCCCTGTACGTTTTGTCGGATGATAAGCTGCTCCTCCTGCTTGGTGGGATAGTCGACGATCACTTTCATGAGAAAACGATCCTGCTGTGCTTCAGGCAACGGGTAGGTCCCTTCCTGCTCGAGTGGGTTCTGCGTGGCCAGCACCAGGAAAGGGTCTTCCAGTTGATGGCTGGTATCTCCCAGGGTCACCTGGCGTTCCTGCATGGCCTCAAGCAAGGCGCTTTGCACTTTTGCCGGAGCACGATTGATCTCATCCGCCAAAACGAAATTGGCAAAAATCGGTCCCTTGCGAACGACGAATTCATGCTTCTGCTGATTGAAGATCATCGTACCGACCACATCCGCCGGCAACAGGTCCGGGGTAAATTGGATGCGGCTGAACCGGGCATGGATGGCCTGAGATAATGATTTGATTGTTAGCGTTTTAGCCAAGCCAGGAACCCCTTCCAGCAGGACATGACCATTACTCAGCAATCCAATCAGCAGGCGATCAAGCATTTGGTGCTGGCCCACAATGACCCGTCCAATTTCATCGCGCAGCCGGTCGATAAATACGGCCTGATACTGGATCTTGTTGTTCAATTGTCTGATATCCTCAGCGGTATAAAGCATAGGAGATGTATGATATGTATTACCCTTTCAGGATCCGAAATTACGAATTCGCCATGTTAAACCAGCCGTAAAAATACCATGCCATCCGCGCCCGACAATTTAATTTGCTTTTAATTCGAATTACACAAAATATTTATTTGATCCGGTAGTTTTAAACTTGAAGGCCGCCGGACCTTCAAAAGTACAAGCAGATCTGGATGCAAACGCAGTGGACCATATTCACCCTGGTGATCGCCACCGGTCTTTCCCTGACCGGATGTACGAATAAGCATGGCGACAGGCAAGATGTCGATCTTTTGACAAATACCCCCTGGAATTATGAGAAGGCAGGATTTGACTCAAATGATGACGGCATATTCGATGCGCTGGATCCGCGTATCGCGGGTAGCGAGAAAGACAACGCGATAACCTTCTGCAAGGATGGCACCGGCACGCAAAATAGCCTTCCCTTTAGCTGGTCCTTTCAAAAAGGCGATAGTGTTATCTATTTTCAGGATCAATACTACAAAGTAAGGACGCTCAACCGGCATCGCCTCGAGATCTATGCAGATGAAAAATGGGGCGGCGTAAATACCCGCTACATCATTATCTTAAAACATTAGACCGCTACTTCCGCCCATCAGACCAATCTTCCGCCCAATTAACCAGAATCTTCCACCCATTACCCCAGATATTCCACCCATTACCCCAGCCATTTCGCCCATTACCCCAGATATTTCGCAACGATCGGAACGCGTCGCCCTATTCCAAATGCCTTAGAACTGACGCGAATAATGGGACAGAATTGATTGCGTTTGTATTCATTGCTATTTACCAGCTTCAGCACGCGTTCGACCAGGGCTTCGTCGATCCCCATGGCGATAATCTCCTTGGGCCCCTGACGCCGTTCGATATATTGGTAGAGTATCTTGTCGAGGATATCGTAGTCCGGGAGGCTATCGCTATCCTTCTGGCCAGGGCGGAGCTCGGCAGAGGGTGCTTTCACCAGGATGGTCTGGGGGATGATTTCGTTGTTTCGGTTAAGGAAACGAGCGAGCGCATATACCTGTCCTTTATAAACATCTCCCAGCACGCTCAGACCGCCGGCCATATCTCCATAAAGGGTACCATAACCGGTAGCAAGCTCGCTCTTGTTGCTGGTGTTGAGTAGGATATAGCCGAATTTGTTCGCCAGCCCCATGAGGATATTGCCGCGGGTGCGGGATTGAAGGTTTTCTTCGGCTAACCCGAAAGGTAGCTCGCCAAACATCGGTTTCAGGGCGCTCAACAGCGCCCCGTACACCTCCCTGATGGGAACAATATCATATGGATTGCCCAGATTTCTGGAGAGCTGCTCCGCGTCGCTGACCGAGTGACCGCTCGAATAGGGCGAAGGCATGAGGACCGCCCGGACATTTTCCGTGCCCAGCGCTTCACAAGCAAGAGTAAGCGTGACTGCGCTGTCGATCCCGCCACTGCTGCCAAGGATGGCCTTACTAAAGCCCATCTTGGCGAAATAGTCCCGGATCCCAAGGATCAGCGCTTCCCGGATCTGGCCGATATTCTTTTCTGCCACGAGATATTGCAGGATTCTATCGGGGTCATTCTGTTTGGCTACGCGCATGTCCTTGTCGAAGATCTCCTGGGTTTGCGGATGCAAACTGGTACGTCCCGTTGCGGGTGAAGTCGTGTCGATCGCCACAGAAAGCCCCGGCAACAACTCTTCGAACAGCGGCGGCACGGGCCCTTCGACCGGCGGTTCTGTCTCAACCTCCGGAAGGGGCACAACCGCAAAATCCTCTTCAAAATAGTCTAACTCCTTTATCAGATCACCGAGTTCGTTATAGACCAAACTGCCTCCATCAAAGACGATCTCTGTCTGGGAGCCAACGGCGTTACAGTAGTATAGGGGAAGACCGTATTTCAAAACATTTTGACGTACGACTTCCTTGCGATCGTCGTCGTGATCGTAGTCAAACGGACTGGCAGAGATATTGATCATCAGATCCGGGTGCTGGGGAATAAGCTGATCCATTGGACAGGCACGGTATAGCAAATTGTCACCCATGTTCCAGATGTCCTCACAGATGGTCAGCGCAATACGCTTTCCTTTAAACGGGATCACCTTCCATTCGTATCCCGGTTCGAAGTATCGGTATTCATCAAAAACATCGTAATTGGGAAGACAAGTCTTATGTGCGACACCTTTGACCTCCTTTCCATAAAGCAGCCAGGCGGCGTTAAACAATTCCTTTCCCTTCTTCTGGGGATTGCGCGCCGGGCTCCCGACAATCACTCCAATCGTGTCCGCGGCTTCGCGGATGCGGTCCACTGCCGCATAACATTTGGCAATAAAGTCTTCGAACTCCAGGAAGTCGCGCGGCGGATACCCGCAGACGCAGAGTTCCGAAAAAACGACCAGGTCGGCGCCGGCTGCTTTAGCCTTGCTGATCCCTTCAAGGATCTTCCGGGTGTTCGATTCGAAATTCCCAATGTGGTAGTTCTGTTGGGCTAACGCGATTTTCATCCCACAAAGTTACAAATCTATATCTTTGTCTCTTATGGTTCGTTTTTCCGCGTTTGTCCTGTTCCCCCTCCTCTTACTCGCCGGCTGCCGTCACAACGACAATAATCCCGACCTGTCTGGTATCGCGGTCCCGGATATCCATATCGAGCGATTCGACACCGCCTTTTTCAATCTCGATTCGAACCGTATCCGCCAGGGGCTCTACCGCCTGAACCAGGCATACCCGGATTTCACCGGCGATTTTGTCGGCAATATACTTGGCGCCGGACCACTCTCCGATACGAGCACCCTCGCCTTCGAAGCGACGCGCGAATTCCTGGTCAGCTATTTATCGATCAGCGATTCACTAAAGAAAAAATATCGGCAGTTCGACTGGCTGGAGAAGGAGTTACAAAAGGGATTCAGGTACGTCAAATTCTATTTCCCCCTATACCCGCTGCCACAAAAGGTCGTGACCTTTATCGGCCCGTTGGACGGGCCGGGGGTCGCCCTCACAACCCACGATCTGGCGATCGGGCTGCAGGCGTATGCCGGCAGGAATTTTTCCTTTTATCTGACCGGCAAGGGCCAGGATATGTATCCTGGCTATATTTCGCGCCGGTTCGAGCCGGAATATATGGATGCCAACTGCATGAGCGCCCTCGCGGATGATATCTTCCCGGACAGCAGCGACGGCCGGCCACTGATCGAGCAAATGGTCATCAAGGGACGCTATTGGTGGCTGGAAGAAAAGTTGATTCCGGATGCCCCCGATAGTATCATTACCGGCTATACACAAACTCAGCTCAAGTGGTGTGCGGGCAATGAAGGAGAGATCTGGGGGTATTTTCTGCAACAAAACGCTTTGTACACGATCGATCCCGACATCGTCAAAAACTATATTGGGGAAGGCCCTTATACATTAGGGATGCCCAAACCTTCACCCGGCAATATCGGGGCCTGGGTAGGGTACCGGATTGTAAAAAAGTACGTGGAGGGTCATCCGGACATCCGGCCGGTCGATTTGATGCGTGTCCCGGCGCAATCTTTATTTGAGCAATCCGGATATAAACCCAGGTAGGGCGCAAACCTATTTCTTCTTCTCCACTTTGGATAACAGGAACGACACCGTGTCTTTTCCAATTACTCCCTTCCATTGCATGTGCCGGCCATCGAATTGGCTAACGGCGGTGATTATTGTGTCCCGCTTTCCGGAGTTGATCCGGTTTTTTATTTCCTTACGCTGCCAGTAAACAGAATAAACAAAAGCGAATAAGAGGCTGATGAGCGCGGCGTCGGGGATAACATAAGGGGTGTTTGCTCTAAGTTACCTATTTTTTGATCCGTTCTTTCAGGAGCTTGCGGGCGGCCTGGATCTCCGTGATATCTTTAAAGGAGTCCTTGGGGATCATGAAAAAAGAGCGGGAATTGAAATAAACGTGGAAGAAGTAGATCGTCTCCTTAAACGCACTGAAGTCCTCCCAGCGCCATAACTGATTGCCTTTCTTGGTTTTCAGTAGAACTCCCTGATCGGTGAGGCTCAGTACAAAATTGTCTTTAAAGGTAGCCGAGCGTTTGTAGATGCTAAGCGGAAGAAGCCAGCGGATAGCGATCCAGAGGCTAAACCACAGAAAGGCAAAAATAAGGAAGGGTATAGACGGGATCTTCTTGAAAACCAGCAGGAAAAAAGAAATAAGGGCAAACACATTGATGACGATGATCAGGATCCGGATTTCAAGGCGCCCTATAAAGTGGCCCCGGAGGCCATCCATTACTTCCTTCTTGTTGTAGCCGAATTGTACAGTCATATTGTGTGCCCACAGCCGGAGAGCTTTGGCCTTGCCACCGGCAAGGCCTCGCCCGCAACCTTCGCTCCGCTCGGTTGGGCCAGCCAGCGGTAAAAGTAACGAAAAACCACTCGCTGCCCAGCGAGTGGATCCAAAATTGAATTTGCCCTAAACCTCTTTATTGATTAAGACAGCGCGGTCTACCGCATGTCCCTGCAACGCGAATAATGACTGTTCGCTGCCTGAAAAGGCGTCACACTACGATTACAGGAAAATAAGATGGTGCTGGTGATGATGACGATTGCGGCGACGAGGATACGTTTCATGTTTTTCAATTTGGGTTTATGGGATCTAATGACGTCTCTATAACGTCCGAATCGGTCGTAAAGTACGAATATGCCGGGCAATAAAATAACCCCAATTCTAAAGGACCCCCGGCGTAGAGACAAATCGGCCCGCTGAACTTCGTTCAGCGGGCCGGAAAAAATTTCATAACTAGCTGCAGCCCATACTATTACCACAATTCAAGCATTTGTAGCATGTTCCGCTCCGGATGGTAATATGACCACAGGTATTACAGGCAGGCGCATCGCTTTGCATACTGCGCGCGGCGGCATTGACCGCATCCAGCTGGCTGACCTTGGTGGTGGGTCGTGCCGCCGGAGGGGTCGGGTTTGCGGCCGATTTGGCCACGATCCGGACATCGCTAAGCTCCGGAGATCGGGCGGCTGTGTCACCGGAATCCTCCAGGTCCCAGGAATCCCGGCCCGTATTGGCCACTTCGGGACGATCAAGAACATGCACCAGATCCGTCCGTCCGAGATATTCGTATGCCAGGGCCCGGAAAATAAAGTCGACAATGGAAGTGGCGCTTTTGATATTCGGGTGGTCGACCATCCCCGACGGCTCGAATCGGGTGAAGACGAATTTCTCCACGAACTCTTCGAGTGGTACCCCATATTGGAGCCCGATGGAAATGGAGATCGCAAAACAGTTGAGCATGCTCCGCATCGTCGCGCCCTCTTTCGCCATGTCAATAAAAATCTCGCCAACCGTTCCATCGGCATATTCACCGGTACGCAGGAAGATGGCCTGGCCGTTGATCTTAGCTTTTTGGGTAAAGCCCCGGCGCTTCGCCGGGAGTGTCCTGCGCTCCACAATGGTGGCCAGCGCCCTTTTCAGTTTGGTGTCCGGGGAAGACTGCACCCGTTTCTGAACTTCCTCGAGCAACTCCTGCACCGTCAGTTTACCCATGTCGACGATATTCGATTCGATCAATGGTTCCGGTATCGCCTCGGTCGAAGCCGGCGCCTCCTTGTCTTCCTCTTTCTTCTTCTTGTCGGATTTGGTGCTGAGCGGCTGAGACAATTTGGACCCATCGCGATACAGGGCGCAGGCTTTCAACCCAAGCTGCCAGCTGAGCATATAGGCATCGGCGATCTCTTCCACTGTGGCTTCATTGGGGAGATTGATCGTTTTCGAAATGGCTCCGCTGATAAACGGCTGGGCGGCCGCCATCATTCGGATATGGCCATGAGCATGAATATACCGCTGGCCTTTCTTGCCGCATTTATTGGCACAATCGAAAACGGCAAGATGTTCCTCTCTCAGATGCGGCGCCCCTTCGATCGTCATGGTTCCGCAAACAAAATCGTTGGCAGCTTCGATTTCCGCATCGGAGAATCCGAGGGCTTCAAGAAGGCTCCATTCGAAATTGTAATACTGTGCGGGTTTGAACCCAAGGCGTTGAAGACATTCTTCCCCTAGTGTATAGACATTGAATACGAAACCGATCTCGAAGGCCGAGCCGACGGCCGCATCCAGCTTTTTGATTTCTTCCGCGATAAAACCTTTCTCGCTCAGCGTCTGATGATTGATATAGGGAGCGCCGGCAAAAGTAGCTGACCCCACGGCATATTTGACGATGGTGTCGATCTGCTTGTCGGTATAACGGAGATTTTTTAGCGCGGCAGGTACGGACTGGTTGATGATCTTGAAATATCCGCCGCCGGAAAGCTTCTTGAATTTGACCAGTGCAAAATCGGGCTCGACCCCGGTGGTGTCGCAATCCATGACCAGGCCGATCGTGCCCGTTGGGGCGATCACGGTAGCCTGTGCGTTCCGGTAGCCATATTTCTCGCCCAGCTGTACGGCTTCATCCCAGGCCTTGGTAGCGGCTTTCAGCAGGTAGTCAGGGCAATATTTTGCTTTGAGGCCCTGCGGTTTGATCTCCAGTCCTTCGTATTCATCGGCGTCATAGGCGGCCAGCCGGTGGTTGCGCATGACCCGAAGCATGTTTTCTTTGTTCTCTTCATAGCGGGGAAAGGCGCCCAGCACTCCCGCCATTTCGGCAGAGGTCTTATAGGCAACGCCTGTCATGATCGCGGTGATGGCGCCGGCAATCCCGCGGGCTTCTTCGCTGTCGTAGGCAATCCCCATGACCATCAGCATGGAGCCCAGGTTGGCATAGCCAAGACCGAGTGTCCGGTAGTCATAGGACAATTGGGCGACTTCTTTGGAGGGGAATTGGGCCATCAGCACGGATACTTCCAGAACCGCGGTCCACAACCGGCAGGTGTACTCAAAGCCTTCGACATCGAACGCATTGGTGTCTTCATTATAAAATCGGCGGAGGTTGACGGAGGCGAGGTTGCAGGCGGTATTGTCGAGGAACATATATTCGCTGCAAGGGTTGGAAGCCCGGATGCGTCCGCCGGCGGGGCAGGTATGCCATTCGTTGATGGTCGTATCATATTGGGTGCCGGGGTCGGCGCAGCGCCAGGCGGCATAGGCGATCTGGTTCCAGACTTCGCGGGCGGGGATGCGTTTCATGACCCGCCCGTCGCTGCGGGCGGTCAGTTCCCAGTCTTCATCGTTTTCCAGGCGATGGAAGAATTCGTTCGGGATGCGGATGGAGTTATTGGAATTCTGACCGGAAACGGTTCTGTAGGCTTCCCCTTCATAGTCGCTGGCATAACCCGCGGCGATCAGCGCGCCTACTTTTTTTTCTTCCTCTACTTTCCAGTTGATGAAGTTCATGACTTCGGGGTGGTCCAGGTCGAGACAGACCATTTTGGCGGCCCGGCGGGTGGTACCGCCGGATTTGATCGCGCCTGCGGCGCGATCGCCGATCTTCAGGAAGCTCATCAGACCGCTGGATGTGCCGCCGCCGCTCAGCTTCTCCCCTTCGCCGCGGATATGGCTGAAATTTGTGCCTACGCCGGAGCCATATTTGAAGATCCGCGCTTCCCGCACCCAGAGGTCCATGATGCCGCCTTCATTGACGAGGTCGTCTTCTACGCTGAGAATGAAACAGGCATGTGGCTGAGGCCGTTCGTAAGCGGAGGTAGACATTTTCAACTGGTCGTCCGCCGGATCGACAAAGTAATGTCCCTGCGGTTTGCCGGTGATCCCATAGCTTTCATGCAGACCGGTATTGAACCATTGCGGCGAATTGGGCACACAGGCCTGGTCCAGGATACTATAGACCAACTCTTCGTAAAAGACCTGCGCATCTTTTTCGGAGGCAAAATACCCGTAGCGTTCGCCCCAAACCTGCCAGCAGTTAGCCATGCGGTGCGCGACCTGTTTGACGGAGGTCTCGCGGCCGGAGGTACCATCCGGCTGGGGAACGCCGGCTTTGCGGAAATATTTTTGGGCAAGGATATCGGTAGCGATCTGACTCCACCGCGCCGGGACTTCGACATTATTCATTTCGAATACAACTTCTCCACTGGGGTTTCGGATAACGGAGCTACGGTAATCATAGGTAAACAGATCGAATACGTTGGTGTCTTCTTTGGTGAAGCGACGGGTAAATTGCAAGCCCTTCACAGATTGCGTTCTTGTTGCCATGAGTCAGTCCCTTTAATTGATGAAAATTTTGAATAGCTTTGCGGCGGGTCGGTGGTTAACGAAAGTATTTTTTGATTTTGATATTTCCTTCTTCGAGATATCCCCACATGTGCAAAACAGATGTGCATTTTTAGTACCTATTTTTTTATACACATTTGCCGGCGGGGCTTGACAATATCCATTCTGAATAACATCTTGCTAATCAGCCTTGACGACTAAATCGTCATATTCCGGATGACGTTTAAGATAAGCCTGCACGAAGGGGCAATAGACTTTTACGGGTAGATGGTTAGCCCGGGCATACTTGAACGCATATTCCGCCAGTGCGGTTCCGACCCCGTGGCCGGCGAGCTTCTCCGGAACTTCGGTATGCATGAGCACGATCCTGCCCTCGCTCAGCCGATATTCAAGAAAAGCAATCTCACCATCCGCCAGCACCTGGAATTGTTGTCGTTCGGTGTTGTTAAAAATATTGAATGGCTCCATACGAATCACGACCGTTCTTCGCCGATTACGTCAAGTTAAGCCAATTTCGTAATATTACGCGGAGGGCACAATTTCGTCGAATTCCCCCATGAAAGCCGAAAACTTTTCGCATTTTTGCATTGACCGGATGCAGTCTGGTTTACCGAATGAAGAAAGTCATCTATGAATCCTTGTTGGCAAAGAAGGCAAAAGGCCAGCGTTCTTTCGTGGTGCTCATCGATCCCGATAATGTGAATGCGACCGGACTGGATGAACTGACAGCGCTCGCGGTCGGAGCAGGGGTGGATTATTTACTGGTGGGTGGCAGCCTCGTGATCTCCAATCATCTGGATGACGTTGTGCAACATATTCGGCGGAATTGTTCGATCCCGGTCATCCTTTTCCCCGGTACACCCGCAGGCATATCGCGCTATGCTGACGGGCTCCTGTATCTCTCGTTGATTTCCGGCCGGAATCCGGAATTGCTGATCGGTCAGCATGTCATCTCCGCGCCTGCGGTCCGGAAAAGCGGTCTGGAGATCATCTCAACAGGCTATATGGTCATTGATGGCGGCGCACCGACAACCGTCTCTTATATCAGCAATGCTACCCCGATTCCCGCCGATAAGAATGAGATTGCACTTTGTACCGCAATGGCAGGGGAAATGTTGGGAATGAAGCTGATCTATATGGACGCAGGCAGCGGCGCCCGGCATCCCATCCGGGATGAAATGATCGCCATGCGTGGCCCGCAATATCGAAGTCCCGCTGGTGGTTGGCGGCGGCATCCGTGATCCGGAAAAAGCCTACCGTAACTGCAAGGCAGGCGCTGACATCATCGTTGTCGGAAATGCGATCGAGAAAGACCCCGGTTTGATCCGCGAAATGGCGGCGGCGGTTCACTCCGTTCCGCTGGAGCCGATCGGTTGATGTTTCCCTTTACTCCCTCTCCCGATACCTCTCCGCCCGATATTTCCAGATACCGCTCCGCCCGCTATTTCCCGATACCCCTCCGCCCGCTATTTCCCGCTACCTTTCCGCCCGATTTCCCGCCTACCTTTCCGTATCTCTCTACCCCCCCCCCGTGACTTTCGCCGTTGAAAAAAGTTCTCAAAATGAGAACTTCACCCCAAACTCCCGCATCCACTCTGCATCCCATGCAATTGATTATCAATTGTTTTTATTTTTATTCATGACCGGGAACCCGTAAAAAATCAATCAGAAGTTCTCGTTTTGAGAACTCGCTATTCCGCCCGCAGACTATCCACCGGGTTCGCAAGTGCGGCCCGCAAAATTCGATAGCCCGTCACCGCGAGCGTCAGCAGCAACAAAAGAAGAACCGGCAGCACAAACACCCAGGGATGGAGACTCGTGTGATACGCGTAGCTCGCCAGCCATTTCCGCGCACCCAGCGCCGCGAGCGGCAGCGCGATAAGCGCAGCCCAGCCGATCAGCCAGAGCTGGTTCGCCGACAACAGCACGACCAGCCGATACAAGGGTGCGCCCAATACCTTGCGAATTCCGATCTCCTTGGTCCGTTGAAGCGTGATCAGGGAGACCAGCCCATAAAGTCCAAGACAGGAAATAAGGATGGCCAGA
Source organism: uncultured Chitinophagaceae bacterium (assembly GCA_963846405.1). Classification (GTDB taxonomy): domain Bacteria; phylum Bacteroidota; class Bacteroidia; order Chitinophagales; family Chitinophagaceae; genus Puia. The sequence goes on from CAWJVU010000010.1 coordinate 212,312, forward strand.
CCAGTGAAGGCATTAAATAGGAATTGAGTAGTCCGATCACTTTTATATTGCGCATCGAATGCTTCATCCATAAACCAATAATCGAAAGACGAGTAAGGGAAATAGGTTTTCCAGATCGTTTTGAGCCGGGGTAGCTCCGACGGCGCCGCTTTCACCAACACGGCATTGGGCGGATCCGTCTTATAGATCAGCATGGCCGGGTCAATGGAATTGTGAAGGGAATGCCAGAAAAAGTCCTTAACAACCCCGATGATCATGCCCTTTCTGTTATCGCTGGAGATGGGCTGACCGAGCCCGCGCCTCCAGCCCATCGAGCGGACAAACGCCTGGTTCACGATGTAGTTTTCCGTGCGGTCAGTGGCCAGGCTGTCCGAATAGTTGCGCCCTTCGACAACGGAGATGTGCAGGAGCGAAAGAAATTGAGCATCGATAAAGAAGGAGTGACACAAAAGCTGTCTTTTCTTTCCCCCCACGTTGACTTCGATGCCATTCATGGCGACGCCGTTGACGGGAAGACCACTGCCCACCGACACCGCCTGGATACCGGATTCCTGGCGGAGGGCCCGATAAAACGCCGGAGCAGCCGAAGCGGCGATAGAATCGTCAGGCATCCCGATATGGATTACCTGTTGCTGATCGAGGCCGAGGTCCTGATGTTCCAAAAAGCGCATTTGACGGAAGAAGACGACAACCCCCGTGAGCATACCCAGGGTAATTGCAAATTGAGCGCCGGTCAGTATTTTGCGGAGGCTGGCGCCTTTGGAAGAGGTGGTTAATATCCCCTTTAACACGCTGGCAGGCCGGAAACGCGAAAGCACCAGGGCCGGATAACCGCCCGCCAACAATACCGTCAACGGAAAAAGCGAGAACCGGCAGGAGAACGGTGGTCCATCCCGACCATGAAAGCTCCGTGTCGAGCAGCCGGTTGAAAAAGGGAAGCGCCAGCGCGACCAGCCCGACGGCTATGAGCCACGCAATGGTGGCAAGGATCGCCGACTCTCCCAGAAAATGACGCATGAGTGATCGCGGAGTAGCTCCGATGACTTTCCGGACACCCACTTCCTTTGCCCGTTCGGTAGCCCGCGCGGTCGCAAGATTAATGTAGTTCAGCAAAGCGATAACCAGGATGATGATGGCCAACGCCGAGAAGACCCGGTCGAACTGCCGGTCGCCCTTGGGGTTGTCACCCTGATGACCCCTGGCAAAATGGACATCAGTCAGGGCCTCCGAATGGAAGATCAGCCGCCAGTCTTTCCCCGCATTTTCATCCAGGCTGGGTTGTGCCATCGCCGTCAACCGGGACAGCCGCTGATCGAATTGTGCGAGGTCGGGTTTGTGGCGAAACAGAACATAGGTATACGCAAAATCGTCCGCCAGCCAGCTGTCATTTGAAAAGTCTTTATACAAAATACCGTCGATCCGAAGATCGGTATTGGCCGGTTGATCAGCGAAGACGCCCGTTACAAGATAGGGCTTGCGATTACACTCCAGCGTCTTTCCAAGCGCAGACTGGCTGCCAAAATATTTCTTCTCCGCGGACCGGGACAGGACCATTGAATTCCGCGCCGTCAGGGCGCCGGCTGCGGTTCCCTCAAGAAATTTAAAGCCGAAAATGGAAAAAATGGATTGTTCCGAGTACATGAAGTTCTTGGGACCAAGGATCTCCGTCCCAACCCGGATGACAAGATCGCTCTCTGCGTCGACACGGGCGACGGCCTCCACTTCCGGAAAACTCCGGAGCAGGTTCGTCCCTGCCGGGAAAGGGGCCAGCGCGACGTCAACATCGGAACCCGCGCCGTGAATGACGGTAGTCAGCCGCGCAACACGCTCCGCGTTGGGATGATAGGTATCATAGCTGAGTTCATGCCGGACATACAAGTAGATGAGCAGACAGGCGGCAAGACCGACGGACAGTCCGAAGATATTGATCAGCGAGATCGTCCTTTGCCGCAGGAGGCGGCGTGCAGTTATTTTCAGGTAGTTAGCAGGCATATCCCGGGAGAATTGGCTTTGTCACCTGCAAAAATGCGGGAACTTTTGGCCGGGGTTGCCGGAAGGCCATCTTTTTGGGTAAGGTTTAACAGGGGCGCGCAAACGGCCGGCGGGCGCTCCGCGCCGGGCCGGTTCCACCGGCCCCGCCCTTCGGGCGCGCCGGCCCACGAGGTAAAATTTATGTAAAAATCACGATTTTAATCCCCTAGGATTCAAAAAAATGTGCAACTTTGCGTCTGCGTTTCAACAAGCTGCCCCTGGCGGCAGCCGAAAACGGAATTTTATCACAAAATTCATCTGACATTGAAATGAAAAAAAACTCACCCATATCACGCCTCGCTGTGATATTGCACGCCTTGAACAAGCGTGGGTTTTTTGCTGCGCCGTTGTGCACAGTTTTTTCCGTCCGTCCCATTCCCGGGGCCAATTATGGGCGTCCCACGCCCGTTTGGGTACGACGTTGATACCTCTTCACTATAGCAGCCCCCTTTAACGGCACAAATCCCTGTCTCTCCATTGAACCCCGGAATGCGACGATAGAGGAATATTCATCATCAAGGCATCGTTGAAAACATGGAACAGCATCAATTCAAAATACTTATAGCGGACGCGTCCCACCAGGATTTCGCCCGGATCATCTGTGACGAAATGGAATCCTCCGCCACGGCAAGGGGCACCGGCATCGCAAAACGCAGTCCGGACTATATCCAGCAGAAAATGCGCGAGGGCAAGGCGGTCATTGCATTTACAGAAGACGGGGTCTGGGCCGGCTTCTGTTATATCGAGACCTGGAGCCACGGCGAGTATGTGGCCAATTCCGGGCTGATCGTATCCCCGCCTCTCCGGAAGAGCGGGCTGGCGAAACAGATCAAACGCAAGATCTTCGATCTCAGCCGGACGACCTATCCCGAAGCGAAGATTTTCGGGCTGACAACCGGGCTTGCCGTCATGAAGATCAATTCGGACCTGGGATATGAGCCGGTGACGTATTCCGAGCTGACGCAGGACGATGCCTTCTGGGCCGGCTGCAAAAGCTGTGTCAATTACGAGATCCTCATGAGCAAGGAGCGCAAGAACTGCATGTGCACGGCCATGCTTTATGATCCCAAGGACCATTATGAGCCGGAAGAGACCACCCAGGAATTCAAAAAACATTCCAAGACTTTACGAACGATTCATGCGCATAAAACAGTGGAAGCTGCTGGCTCCGTTCCTGAAAAATCACGGTGATAACCAAGGCAACGGCGGCAGCGGAAGTAATGGCGGCGGCCGGTCGCGGTCGTTATTTCATACCTTCTTTCATCTCTAAAATTCAGTCGAAAGCCATGAGCAATAAAGTCGTTTTAGCATATAGCGGCGGATTGGATACTACCTATTGTGCGGTCTATCTCAAAAAGATCAGGAATTTCGAGATCCATGCGCTTACCGTCAATACCGGCGGTTTCAGCCCCGCCGAGATCCAACAGATCGCCGCCCGCGCAAAGAGCCTTGGCGTTGCTTCATTCGAATGCGTAGATGTCACCAAAGAATATTACGAAAGCTGTATCAAATATCTCATTTTCGGCAACGTCCTGAAAAATGCCACCTATCCCCTTAGCGTCAGCGCCGAGCGAATGGTCCAGGCAATCGCCGTAGCCAGCCACGTAAAGAAAGACAGGCGCCACGGCCGTTGCCCATGGCAGCACCGGTGCCGGTAACGACCAGGTGAGATTCGATATGGTCTTCCAAAGCATGCTGCCCGGAGTAGAGATCATCACACCGATCCGCGACTTGCGGCTAAGCCGGGAAGAAGAGATTGCCTTCCTGAAAGAGAACGGCGTGGAGATGAATGCGGAAAAGGCGAAATACAGTATCAACAAGGGTCTCTGGGGAACGTCCGTCGGTGGTAAGGAAACCCTGACCTCAAAAGAATATCTGCCGGAGGACGCCTGGCCCACACCGGTTACCGAAAAGGGAACACGTCAACTGGAATTGGCCTTTGAAAAAGGTGAATTGCGCGGCATAGACGGCAAGACGTTCGCCAACCCGGTCGAAGCGATCCAACACCTGCAGCGCATCGCCCAGCCATATGGTATTGGCAGGGATATCCACGTGGGCGACACCATCATTGGGATCAAGGGCCGCGTCGGTTTCGAGGCCGCCGCTCCGATCATCATCATCAAGGCGCATCACCTGCTGGAGAAACATACGCTGACCAAGTGGCAGCTTTATTGGAAGGACCAGCTCAGCAGCTGGTACGGCAACTGGCTGCATGAGGGGCAGATGCTGGACCCGACGATGCGGAATATCGAGAAGTTCCTGGAAGACACACAGGATACAGTCAGCGGCAAAGTCTTTGTCACCCTGCAACCTTACCGCTATACGATCACCGGGATCGAAAGCCCGCATGATCTGATGAGCAGCAAATTCGGCAGTTATGGGGAGATGAACAAGGGTTGGAGCGGAGACGATGTAAAAGGCTTTGCAAAGATCTTCGGCAATCAGACCGGCATTTTTCACAAGATCAACGAGACGAATTCATGAACCCGATAAGAGCAGGTATAATTGGCGGCGCAGGCTATACCGGCGGGGAGATGATCCGGCTGCTGATCCGGCACCCCGCCGTCGACCTCCGCTTTGTTCAATCCAGGAGCAACGCCGGGAAACCGGTGTATTCGGCGCATGAAGATCTGTTCGGTGACACGGAGCTGTCCTTCAGCGCGGAATGGCACAACGACATCGATGTGCTGTTCCTCTGCCTGGGACATGGTGAATCAAAGAAATTCGTGGACGAAGCTGGCGGCCGTTTCGAGGATGTACCGATCATCGACCTTTCCCAGGACTTCCGCCTGAGCGGTGTCCATCCCTGGGTCTACGGATTGCCGGAGCTGAATCGCGAAGCGATCCGCAAGGCAAAAGCCATTGCCAATCCCGGTTGTTTCGCCACCGCCATCGAACTCGGGTTTATTGCCCCTGGCCAAGGAGGGATGGCTGAATGAAGTCTACACGACCGGTATCACCGGATCGACGGGCGCGGGACAGGGGCTTTCCGCCACAAGCCATTTCTCCTGGCGGGCAAATAATATCCAGGCGTATAAGACCCTGACGCATCAGCATCTCCACGAGATCGGGCAATCGCTGGAACAGTTGCAGGGCAGTTCCACCGACCATTCATTTCGTCCCCTGGCGCGGCGATTTCACCCGCGGCATCTTTGTCAGCAGCCAATTGCGCTGCAATATAAACGCAGATCAACTTTTTAATACCTACTCGGAGTACTACCGCGATCATCCGTTCACGCATGTCAGCCGGTCGCCGATCTCCCTGAAACAGGTAGTGGGCACCAATAAATGTCTGATCCAGCTCGAGCTGTCGGTGACCAACTGGTGGTCCACTCGGCACTCGACAATCTCCTGAAAGGAGCTTCAGGCCAGGCGGTACAGAATATGAACCTGCTGTTCGGGCTGGAAGAGACGACCGGCCTGCAGCTAAAACCAACCGCATTTTAACCAGCCGGACGCCGGTTCGACCGAAAAAAAACTATTATGAAATTATTCGACGTTTATCCGATCAATGATATCACCATCGTAAAAGCGAAGGGCTCCTATGTATGGGACCAGGAAGGACAGCAATACCTGGATCTGTATGGCGGACATGCCGTCATTTCCATCGGTCATACCCATCCGCATTATGTACAGCGGATCACCGATCAACTGAATAAGGTAGGGTTCTATTCCAACTCCATTCATATCCCGTTGCAGGAAGAGCTGGCGGAAAAGCTGGGCAGGATATCCGGCCGGCCGGATTACCGCCTGTTCCTCTGTAACTCAGGCGCGGAGGCGAATGAGAATGCGCTGAAGCTGGCCAGCTTCCACAACGGCCGGAAGAAGGTCGTGGCCTTCAGCAAATCGTTCCATGGCCGGACCTCGCTGGCAGTGGCTGCGACGGATAACCCCGCGATCGTAGCGCCGGTCAATCAAACGGACAATGTCGTCTTCCTGCCGTTCAACGACGAGGCGGCGCTTGGAGCAATATTTCGCGAGGCACGGCGGAGAAATCTCCTCGGTGATCGTGGAAGGCATCCAGGGCGTAGGCGGCATCAATGAGGCCTCGGCCGGGTTCCTGCAGGCGATCAGCAGGCTTGTGCAAAACAATACGATGCCATCTTTATTGCCGATAGCGTCCAATGCGGATATGGGCGGAGCGGGAAGTTCTTTTCGCCAGGACCATGCCGGTGTCGATGCCGATATCTATACCATGGCCAAGGGGATGGGGAACGGGTTCCCGGTGGCGGGGATCATCATCGCGCCGCAATTGCAGGCTAAACATGGGATGCTGGGGACGACGTTTGGCGGCAATCATCTGGCCTGTGCCGCGGCGCTGGCGGTGCTGGAGGTGATCGAACAGGAACAATTGATCGCCAATGCCGCCGAGACCGGCGAACTACCTGATGGGCGAATTGCGGAAGATCCCGCAGTTGAAGCGGGTACGGGGCAAGGGGCTGATGATCGGGTTCGATGTGCCGGACGACCTGAAAGATCTGCGGAAGAATCTGTTATTCGGTCAACGCATATTTACCGGTGAAGCCAAGCCGAACACGATCCGGCTGCTGCCTTCGCTGGCGCTCCGGAAAAAGGATGCCGATGCTTTCCTGGAGGCGATACAGGAAGAGATTCACCGCCAAATGTCAGAATCATGAAAAATTTCATTTCCGCACACGATGTCGCGGACATCGACAGCCTGGTGCGGAGGCGCTGGCCTACAAGGCCGATCCGCTAAAGGACAAAAGCCTTGGCGCCAACCGCCGGGTTGGGATGTTATTCCTGAATCCCGAGCATGCGGACACGGCTATCCACGCAGATCGCGGCGCAGAACCTCGGTGCGGAGCCGATCGTCTTCAATGTGGACAAGGAAGGCTGGGCGCTGGAATTTGAGGAAGAGGCGATCATGAGCGGCAATACGGTCGAACATGTCAAGGATGCGGCGCCGATCATGGGCAATTATTTCGATATCCTTTGTATCCGGACTTTTCCGTCGCTGAAGAATAAGGAAGATGATTATAGCGAGCTTTATATCAAACAATTCATCAAATATTCGGGAATACCCGTGGTGAGCCTGGAAAGCGCGACGCTGCATCCGTTGCAGAGTCTGACGGATATTATCACGATTCCAGGAGAGCGATGCGACAGACCCGCCGGCCCAAAGATCGTGCTGACCTGGGCGCCGCATGTCAAGGCGCTTGCCGCAATGTGTCGCCAACAGCTTTGCCCAGTGGATCAACGCCTGGGGAAAAGCTGACTTTGTGATCACCCATCCGGAGGACTATGAGCTGGACACCGCAATTCACAAAGGGCGCCACGATCACGCATGACCAGGATGCCGCGCTGAAAGATGCGGACTTTGTCTACGTCAAGAACTGGAGCACCTATACCGACTACGGTAAGATCTATTGTAATGATCCCGAGTGGATGTTGACCAATGAAAAACTCCGGCTGACAAACAACGCCAAGGTCATGCATTGTCTGCCGGTGCGCCGGAATGTCGAACTGAGCGACGAGATCCTGGACGGGCCGTCGAGCATCGTGACCCGGGAGGCCGTCTAACCGGGTGTGGGCGGCGCAGGCTGTGCTGGCGGAAATCCTGAGGAACAAAGGGTAGGAAAGCAGAAAATAACATGCAACTATCCATCATAAAGATCGGCGGGAATATCATCGACGATGAGGCGAAGCTCGCCGCATTTCCTGGATGCTTTTGCGGCGGTCCCGGGAAAAAAGATTCTGGTGCATGGCGGCGGAAAGCTGGCTACGAAGGTCGCGGAAGGATTGGGTGTCCGACAGCAGCTGGTCGACGGGCGGCGGATCACCGATGCGGAAACATTGAAGGTCGTCACGATGGTCTATGCAGGAACGATCAACAAGAATATCGTCGCACGGCTGCAGGCCCGCGGCTGTGACGCAATCGGTCTCACCGGCGCCGACGGGAACAGTATCCTGGCCCATAAGCGGGTCCACCCGGAGATCGACTATGGTTTTGTGGGCGATGTGGATTCGGTCGATGCAGCCTTCCTGACAGGGTTGTTGATGCTGGACAAGACCATTGTTTTCGCTCCGATCACGCATGACGGTAAAGGGCTACTACTGAATACCAATGCGGATACCATCGCCCAGGAACTGGCCCGGGGCCTTGGCGCGGTCTTTCGACGTCAGCCTGGTCTATTCGTTCGAAAAAAGCGGCGTGCTGCTCGATGCCGAACAATGACAGACTCCGTGATCCGCCGGATCGGCGCCGCTGCAATACCAGGAGCTGAAGGCCAAACAACTGATCTTTGCCGGAATGATCCCCAAACTGGACAATGCCTTTGCCGCGCTGCGCAGCGGCGTGGGAAAGGTCATTATCGGCCGGGCGGAGGAGCTGCCGCTCCTGCTTGCGGGAAAGGCCGGGACAACCATCGTCAATGAGTAAAGGAAACCAACGATATCGAAGCCATCGGACTTGTTGAAGACCCTGATCGCGATTCCCTCCTTCAGCAAAGAAGAAGGAAAGACGGCGGATGCGATCGAAGGCTATTTGCAGTCGAAAGGCGATCCCGACCCGGCGGCTCCTGAACAATATTTGGGCGGCAAACCGGCATTTCGATCCCGCCAAACCCACAATCCTGCTGAATTCGCACCACGACACCGTCAAACCGAACAAGGCATATACACTGGATCCATTCGACCCGATCGAAAAAGACGGGAAGCTCTACGGCCTGGGAAGCAATGATGCCGGCGGCTGCCTGGTTTCGTTGATCGGGGCCTTTCTGTTTTATTACGACCGTGTCGACCTGGCTTACAATCTCTTGCTGGCCGCAACCGCAGAAGAAGAGATCAGCGGGCATAATGGGATCGAGCTATTGCTGCCCTCGCTGGGAAAGATCGAATTCGGGATCGTCGGCGAGCCGACAAAAATGCAGCTGGCCGTAGCCGAAAAGGGGTTGCTGGTGCTGGACTGCACTGCACATGGTAAGGCGGGTCATGCCGCGCGGGAAGAGGGCGAGAATGCGATCTATAATGCCATGAAGGATATCGAATGGTTCCGTACCTACAAGGCGCCGCAAGTATCCGAACTGCTCGGTCCCGTGAAAATGAGCGTAACGGTGATCGACACCGACAACAAAGCGCACAATGTCGTGCCTTCGCAGTGTCATTTCGTGGTGGATGTGCGGGTGAACGAGCTGTACAGCTTTGAAGAGCTGCTGGAGCTGATCCGGGCAAATGTCGGATGCGAAGTCACGCCCCGGAGCCTGCGGATGCGGTCATCGTCGATTCCCGTGGATCATCCCATCGTACTGTCGGGCATTCGGCTCGGGCGAACTTGTTATGGCAGCCCGACGACTTCCGATAAAGCCCTGATGCCCTTCCCTGCTCTGAAGACAGGGCCGGGCGATTCTGCGCGGAGCCATACGGCCGATGAATATATTTTCGTGGACGAGATTGCAGAGGGGATAAAGGGATATATCGATTTCCTAAAACCAGTACTGGAGCCGCCGGAGGCAGGCGCAAGCCTGCGAACGAGCTCCTGCCAGTGACAGGAGCGAAGTTCTAATCCGAAGGACAATCATTAAATTTGCCACATGAGTAAACTCTGGAGTAAGGAAAATACGTCTACTTCGAATCTGATCGAAGAGTTCACCGTCGGCCGGGACAAAGAATTCGATATACTGCTGGCGGAGTACGATGTGCTGGGCAGCCTGGCGCATACGGAAATGCTGGAAGCAGTCGGGCTGCTGAGCAAGGACGAACTGCCGATCATCCAGCAAGGGCTGGAGCAAATTCTGGCGGAGATCCGGGCAGGCAGCTTCCGAATCGACAAGGATGTCGGAAGACATCCATTCGCAGGTGGAGGGGCTGCTCACGCAACGGATCGGTGACGCAGGCAAAAAGATCCATAGCGGCAGAAGCCGGAATGACCAGGTAGCCGTAGACATCAAACTCTACCTCCGCGCACAGGATCCTGGCCATCAAAGACGAGATCGAACACGCTCTTCCAACAACTGATCGGACTGAGCGAAAAATATAAGGACAAGCTCTTGCCGGGTTATACGCATTTGCAGATCGCCATGCCCTCCTCGTTCGGGCTTATGGTTCGGCGCCTATGCGGAAAGCTTGATCGATGACCTTGAAATGCTCGCCGCGGCCTACCAGGTCAGCAACAAGAATCCGCTTGGCAGCGGCGCCGGCTATGGCTCATCCTTCCCCCTCGACCGGGAGATGACCACGCGGATCCTCGCATTTCCGGACCCTTAATTACAATTCCGTCTATGCGCAGATGAGCCGGGGAAAGACGGAAAAGATCGTGGCGGCGGGCCTGGCCTCCGTTGCGGCGACCATCGGCAAACTGGCGATGGACTGCTGCCTGTATATCAATCAGAATTTCGGGTTTATTTCCTTCCCGCCCGAGCTGACGACGGGCAGCAGTATCATGCCGCATAAGAAAAACCCGGACGTCTTCGAGCTGATCCGGGCAAAATGCAACCGCATCCAGTCGACGCCGAATGAGCTGACCCTGCTGACGAACAACCTGCCATCGGGCTATCATCGGGACCTGCAGCTGACCAAGGAAATCCTTTTCCCCGCCATCGAGGAAGGATTGGCTTGTTTGCAAATGACCAGGCTGATGCTCGATCATATCGAGGTCAGGGACAATATCCTGGAAGAGGAGAAATACAAGTATCTCTTTAGCGTGGAGGCCGTCAATCACCTGGTGAACCAGGGCATTCCCTTCCGGGAAGCCTACCGCCAGGTGGGAAATGACGATCGAAAAGGGAGAATTCCAATTCGACTACCAGCAACAGCTCCGCCATACCCATGCGGGTAGCATCGGGAATCTATCGAATGACCGGATCAGTGGCCGAAATGGAAAAAGTACTGCAGAAATTTGCGTAGTTCCGCCTTTCTTCGGAACTTATTGCGGCATGTCCGAAAAACATCCCCACCCGCCCGCCTCGGAGAACGTCAGCCAACCCAACCACCCGCGTGCGCCGGAACTGCCCGACAATCCCCACCGTTCGCCCGAAACCGAACTGGAGCGCGAATTCGAGCTGGAGCGAATGATCCTTTTCAGCGACGCTATTTTCGCGATCGCAATCACGCTGATGGTCATTGATGTCAAGTGGCCGGACCTCCCGGTGGATCTCAAAGGCGTCGATTGGAGAAAGTTGCTTCATCCCACGATCATCCAGTTTATCATTTTCATGATTAGCTTCGCCTTTGTGGGGCGCGCGTGGAAGGTACATTTACGGCTCTTTCGTCAGCTGAAAGACCTACGATCAGGGCTTGCTCAATCTTAATCTGCTTTTCCTCTTCTTTATCGTGATCTTTCCGTTCACCGCTTCCGGGATGTTCGCGCATACCCGGGATGGGTTTCCCTTATCCTTTTCTATTTTATATGTTCAATGTGTCGGCGGTCGGACTTATCGATTTCCTTATCGCCCGCTACATCTTCAGGACAAAACCGGGTCTCTCGGTCCGGGGCCAGCAAGAGGAAAAGAAATTCATTCTGATCCGGGCCAAATCGAATGCCAGGGCCGCCATCCTGGCGTTCATCATCATGTCTCTGGCGGCGATCATTTATCCGGGAAACACCGACGATGTCGCATACTCGTTTTGCGCCTACCCGATCCTGGTTTTTATCAGCAATCAGAAAATCCGAAAATTCAAACCAAAAACTACTACATGATGAATTCGTTCTTTTCCGCCCGCTCATTCGCCATCGGATCCTTCTTCGTGATCCTGCTCGAAGTTCCCGCGCTCCTGAACGCACAGCCCGACGGCGCCGCCCTGAAAGCCACCGCCACCAACGATATCCAGTCAAAGTACGCCGACTACAAAGCCATTGCGCTCCAGATCTGGAATTACGCCGAAGTAGGATACAAGGAAATCAAAAGCTCCACCCTCTTGCAGAAGACGCTTACCGACAACGGATTTACCGTCAAACCTGGCGTTGCCGAAATCCCAACCGCCTTTGTCGCCAGCTATGGCTCGGGGAGTCCCGTCATCGGCATCCTTGCGGAATTCGATGCTTTGCCTGGGCTGGCTCAGCAGGCGGTCCCAGAAAAAACACCGATCGGGGGCCAGCAGGCGGGTCATGGCTGCGGTCACAACCTGTTCGGGACTGCATCGGTAGCGGCGGGGATCGAGATCAAGAATTTGATCGCCGCCGGCAAGCTGAGCGGGACGATCCGGGTATATGGATGTCCCGCTGAAGAGGGAGGCGACGGCAAAGTATATATGGTACGGGCCGGGTTATTTAATGATGTCGACATCGTGATCCACTGGCATCCCGGCGATGCCAACTCGGTGACCCTAACCAGTACGCTCGCCATAAAGACGGCCAAGTTCCGCTTTCACGGGCTTGCTGCGCATGCAGCTGCTGCGCCGGACAAAGGCCGCTCTGCCCTGGATGGCGTGGAATCCATGGACTATATGGTCAATATGATGCGCGAACATGTTCCGCAGGAGACCCGGATCCACTATGTTATAACCAATGGCGGCAAGGCCCCCAATGTCGTCCCCGATTTTGCGGAAGTCTACTACTATGTACGCCATCCGAAAAAGGAGGAGGTAGTCCGAATCTTCGACTGGGTCGTTGCCGCCGCAAAAGGCGCGGCGCTGGGGACGCAGACGACGGTAGACTATGAGGTGATCAGCGGTTCGCACGACCTGTTGATCAACAATACGCTGGCGGCAGCTATGCAGTCCAATTTGCAGCGGGTCGGCGGAGTCAGTTATACGCCAGCCGAAACGGAATTCGCGCAAAAGATCCAGACCTCCTTTACCTATAAGGTGCCGGCGCTGGAAACTGCAGATGTCGTGAAGCCGCTCAAGGTGAACGATGAAGACGGCCGCGCGTCCACGGACGTCGGCGATGTCAGCTATACCGTACCGACAGTAGGATTGATCGCCGCTACCTGGGTACCGGGCACCCCCGCCCATAGCTGGCAGGCTACAGCCTGTGGCGGAATGGAAATCGGATTCAAGGGGATGATGGTGGCCGCGAAAACCATGGCGCTGACCGCCATCGACTGCTATCTCAATCCGGCACTCGTGGCGCAGGCAAAGCTCGAATTCAAAAAAGACAAAGGCGAATACCAGTATCAGGCGCTCCTGGGTGACCGCAAACCGGCATTAAACTATCGGGACTAGAACAGTCCGCCAATCATGGAAACTAAACGTACGACCCTGACCTTACTGCAGGATAAGGATCTTCCTGACATGACCGCCATGGCGGAGGAGCAGGACACGTTTCGCTTTATCAGGAAGCTTCGGATAATGACCCCGGAGGAATATCAGCGGTTCCTGCATCTTAAACTGGAGCAGATCCGGCAAAAAGCGGGATATCACTGGGCAGTCTGGTTGAAGACAGACGGGAGTTTCGTCGGGCGCCGTCAATTTGAATCCGATCGGCGGGACGTCGAGGCTCCAGATCGGCTGTCAGTTGAAACGTCAATTCTGGGGACAGGGATTTGCATCCGAGCTGTTGAAAGGGGCACTTGAATTTGCGATCCGTGAAGCCGGTCTGAAGGAAGTTTACGGCGTATTCGAAAAAGAAAATCAAGTATCCCGCCACTTGCTCGCCAAATTAGGTTTCGTCTGGCTGGAGACCCTCAACGAAAATGGAATAGACGCGGAGATCCATATCTATCGAACCTGACCCTGCTCGCGTACCCGACCCTCCTATCGAACCTGCCCCCCATCGAACCCCGTCTTCCATTCGACCCTCCTATCGAACCTGAGTTTTGTCAACCCGGGTTGGAGTATCCTTTCCCTCTACGATCGTCTTCGAGCTAATCGCGATCGAACGGATGATCTCCGCCATATTTTTAAGGTCCAGCGTACTTACTTCATCTTCCGGGGTATGATAGGTCTTGTCAATGTCGATCTGGGTCGTTGAAATGGTGTGAGCGGGGACGCCTTGCCGGGCAAGGGAAGCATTGTCGGAGCGATAAAACAAATTTTGGGCCGGATAGGGGTCCGGGTAGAACGTGAATCCGCTTCCGACAAGATTTTTTTCCAGAATCTTCCCCATATCCGATCGTTCGTAACCGGTAATAAAAGCCGAATTCTCCCCCCACTTGCTCGGCGAGCCGATCATCTCGATATTGAACATGGCGACGACCTTATCCGGGTCGAACTGGCTGGAGAAATATTGGGACCCGAACTCGCCGATCTCTTCGGCTGTAAATGCTGCGAACACAAGGGTTCGTCCGTTCTCGTGTAATCGCGAAAAATAGCGCGCCAGCAGGATCACAGCGGTAGTCCCACTCGCATCGTCATTGGCGCCATTGTAGATGGAATCTCCCCTCGCGTCGGGTTTACGAACGCCAAGATGATCATAATGGCCGGAGAAAATGACATACTCACCTGCGTGCTTGCCTTTGCCGGGGAGGATGCCGACTACATTGGCGAGATCCGACTTGGTGATTTGCTGCTCAGCCACCAGTTGGAAGGTAGTCCGGCTGCCAATATTGACTACTCCAAGCACAAATACATTGGTGTAGGGGGAGCCAAACTGCTGTCCTGCCAGGCGGTTCAGCCGTGGAAAAGTTTTTGCGTAGGAAGTGTCAACAAAGATGATATGATTGCCCTTCGCCGCGACGAATCGCTGAGCCAGCAACCGAAGGTCCTCACCGGCCTTTATCTGCGCCACCTTGTAGGTGCTGGTAGTATCGTCGATTTGAACATGTTCGCCGGAACTGATAATGACCGTATTGTCTGCCGTGAGCGGGATAGTTCCGAGCGAGCCGCTGATCGACAGAAGTTTCGCCCGGATCATCGAAAAAGGCTGCCGGTAACTCGCCGATCCATTCCAGGTCTGAAGACCCGCAGCCTTGAACTGTAACTCGATCGAATCAGCCGCCCGCTCAATATCCGGCGTGAACGTGGCCCGCCCGCGCATAGCATCCGAAGCCAGCATATTTTCGACCGCCCCTACCGAACCGGCATTGAAGAGGGTATCAGGACCCTGAGCACACAACCGATCCGCACCCCAGAAAAAGAACAAGATAAACTATACGCATAAATCCAAATGATACGCATAAAACGCACGAGTCTACAAACTCATCATCTCCTTGAACTTCACCGTCTGCCGCCGGCTAACCTCGATCTTCTCGCCGCCTTTCATTTCCAGCAGCAGATCCGCCATTGAAATAGGGTTCGATCTTCTCGATCAGCCGGAGGTTGACGATATGTTTCCGGTTGGCGCGGAAGAAGACCTTTTCGTCCAACCGCTCTTCCAGCGCATTCAATGATTTCAGGATCAGTGGTTTGTTCGGGCCGAAATACACTTTGGCATAGTTTCCGACGCTTTCGAACAGGCGAATATCAGACAGTTTGACAAACCAGCAGCGCTCCCCATCCTTGACAAAGACCTGGTCATGCTCATTGAGAATGCTGCGGTTGACGGAAATAGGGTGATCGGAGATCGGTTCCTTGTCCTCTTCCAGTTGAAGTTTTTGGAGCGCATCGGCCAGCCGTTTGGGCTCGACCGGTTTCAGGAGGTAGTCGAGGGCATTCACCTCGAATGCCTTCAGTGCATATTCATCATAGGCGGTGGTAAAGATCACATTGGGCGCCCTTTCCAGTTCCGAAAGCATGTCGAAGCCGGTTTTGCCCGGCATCTGGATATCCAGGAAGATAAGATCCGGGTTCAGGCTGTCGATCTTTTCCACTCCTTCCGCCGCATTGGCGGCTTCTGCAATCACTTCGATCTCGGGGAAATCCAGCAATAGTTTCTTCAGTTCGTTCCTGGCAAGGCGTTCGTCGTCGATGATGATGGCTCTGAATCATAGTTGTGGGCCCGCAGGCCGTCATTTAATTTTATTTTCCGTCAACCGGGATCAGGACCCTGGCCTGGACGTTATTTCCATCCACTTCACGGATATCGAAATTCGCTTTTTGCCCAAAAAGGATCTGCAGCCGGTTCTTCGTACTGGCCAGCCCGAACCCATCTACGTCGCGATTGCCGTTTAGGGCGCCGGTATTGACGATAAGCAGTTCGTGGTAGTCATCCCGGAAGTCCGAGACGATCTTGACCTTACCGCCGTCGACCTGGCGGCTGATGCCGTGTTTGATGGCATTTTCCACCAGCGTTTGCAGCATCATCGGGGGAATCGGCTGATCCAGGGTATCTTCGTCGATCACATATTCCACCTGCAGCCGTTCTTCAAATCGGATATATTCCAGCGCGAGATAGTCCTTGACGATATTCAGCTCTTTCTCAAAGGTCACGGTCTCCAGTTTTTCCGCCTGCATGCTGCTGCGGAGGATATTGCTGAGCTCGGTGACCGCCCTGCCGGGCACGGACTGGGTTCTCATCAATCAGGGCCCGGATACTGTTGAGGGCGTTGAAAATAAAATGCGGGTTGATATGGGCTTTGATCGTCTTCAGCTCCAGCTCCTTGACAAGCGCCTCCAGTTTCAGGGTGTCCACTTGTTGTTTCCGGCTGTTTTCGATATAATGATAGAAATAATAGATCAGGGTCCAGGGGATGATCGGGGATCCAAATTCAGCCGTCGACGCCATGAGTTCGGGTAGAAAATCCGGGGCTTTTTTGGTATGATTCAACCCCAGGATGTCGATCGCGCCAATCCGGATGAGGCCGCATCCGAGACAGGTAAACAGGATACCGATCAGGAATTTCGGCAGGACCTTTTCAACCGGCAATTGGAGCCAGCCGGACCGTCGGATGACCTCCCTGAAAAGGTGGGTGCCAATCAGGCCCGGCAGCACATAAATAGCAGCAAAAATACAGGTCAGGTTAATGGAATTGGATTTCAGCACCATGATACTCGCCACAATGAGGGACAGCGCCTACAAAACCCCAACCGCCTATCTGGCACAACCAGTAATATCTGCTTACGTTTTTGGACATATGCGCGCACAATGACTTAAAGGTCAAAACTAGGCTTTTCCCCCTCCACTCAGTCCGTATTTTGTATTAGTGGCCAATTTCCGCCTCCCAGTGGCCCAAGTTTCCCCACCGGCCCGGCCTGCAGCCTAAATCTAGGGAAAAAACGTAACTTTGTCTACTCAATCGACCTAGGAATGGAAATTACCGCGGGCCCCCTGCTCCAAACAGTCAATTCCCCAGCCGATCTCAAGCAATTGAGCCGGGAGCAGCTGCAGCAGCTGAGTGACGAGCTCCGGCAATACATTATCGATACGGTGAGTGTCCATGGCGGGCATTTTGCGGCCAGCCTGGGCGTGGTCGAGCTGACGGTGGCCCTCCATTACGTTTTTAATACCCCTTATGATCAGTTGGTGTGGGACGTCGGACATCAGGCCTATGGCCATAAGATCCTCACCGGGCGCCGTGACCAGTTCGCCAGCAACCGGAAATACAACGGATTGAGCGGCTTTCCAAAACGCACCGAAAGTCAGTACGATACATTCGGGGTGGGCCATTCATCCACTTCTATCAGCGCCGCCCTGGGCATGGCCATGGCCGCCAAATACAAAGGCGAAACCGACCGGAAGACCGTCGCCGTTATCGGGGATGGGGCTATGACCGCCGGTCTGGCCTTTGAAGGAATGAACCACGCGGGGGTAGCCGATACCGATCTGCTGATTATCCTGAATGACAATTGTATGAGCATCGACCCCAATGTCGGCGCTTTAAAGGAATATCTTACCGATATCACGACTTCTAAGACCTATAACAAGTTGAAGGATGATATCTGGAAAGCGCTGGGCAAATTGCCGGGCAGCCAGTTCAGCCGGGATATCGCCAGCAAGATCGATCACAGTATAAAGGGGTTTGTCAACCGGAGCAGCAATCTCTTCGAAACACTAAACCTCCGGTATTTCGGCCCGATCGACGGTCACAATATGACCAAACTGGTCGATACCCTCGACGACCTCAAAGGCATGCCTGGCCCTAAGCTGCTGCACATCGTCACGGTAAAAGGCAAGGGTTATGAACTGGCGGAGAAGGATCAGACCAAGTGGCATGCCCCGGGGCTTTTCGACAAAATCACGGGCGAGATCTATAAGAAACATTTTCCCACTCCTCAGCCGCCCAAATACCAGGACGTCTTCGGACATACCTTGATCGAACTGGCGGAGAAGAATCCGAAGATTTTTGGGATCACCCCGGCCATGCCCAGCGGCTCCTCGCTGAAGTTCATGATGGAGGCCATGCCGAACCGGGCATTTGACGTAGGGATCTGTGAACAACATGCGGTTACGCTGAGTGCAGGCATGGCGACGCAGGGAATGCGGGTGTTCTGCAATATCTATTCTTCATTTATGCAGCGGGCATACGACCAGGTCATCCATGATGTGGCGATCCAGCAATTGCCGGTTATCTTTTGCCTGGACAGGGCAGGGCTGGTTGGCGAAGACGGTCCGACGCATCATGGCGCTTATGACATCGCGTTTATGCGCTGTATCCCCAATATGATCGTCAGCTCGCCAATGAATGAAAGTGAATTGCGCAATCTTCTTTATACGGCTCAGCTTGAAAGCAATCAAAGTCCATTTGTGATTCGTTATCCGCGCGGCGAAGGGGTCATGCCCGAATGGCGGACACCCTTCCAGGAGATCCTGGTCGGTAAAGGCCGCAAGCTAAAAGACGGGGCCGAGATCGCCATCCTCAGCCTGGGGCATCCGGGGAATTTCGTCACCACGGCAATCCGCGAACTGAGGACCGACGGGCTGAACCCCGCTCACTATGACATGCGGTTTGTGAAACCGCTGGATGAAGCGTTGCTGCACGAAGTCTTTTCACGTTTTCATCGCATCGTGACGGTCGAAGACGGGACTGTCCTGGGGGGATTCGGTTCGGCCATCCTGGAATTCCAGGCAGCGCACGGATATCAGGCGACAATAAAGATTCTTGGTATTCCGGACCGTGTCGTCGAACATGGCACGCCGAAAGAACTCCAGCGCGAATGCGGGTATGATGCGCCGGCTATTGTCGCGGCGGTGCGGGAGATCATGAAAGACAAAGTACGCGTTACCTATTAATACACCTATCAATTATTTTATTGACCTCCGTTTGCCGGGGGCAGAAGTATCTGTTTGTCCGCTATACACCAAAAGATGGTCTGGCCAATAGCCGCGCCCGTTTCCTCTTTCAGGACAGCAAGGGCCGGTTGTATGTTTCAACATACGGGGGGTTGAGCGTCTATGACGGATCCCGGTTTACAAACTATACGACGGAGAACGGATTGTCGACCAGCCTGGTCAATGACGTCATCGAGTTAGGCGATGACTCACTGTTGATCGTCCCGAATGGCAGGGCGCTGCACATCATGGTCCGTGGGATCATCCGAAATATCCCAACAACCGATCAATATTACCCCGTCACCAATCAGCTAATCAAATGCAGCGACGGTTATTTCTACGCGATTGCGGACGACGGGCTTTTCCGCTGGGACAGATCTCGATTCTGGAAGGTCCCGCTAAAGACCGCCGCAGGAATAGAAGCCGGGCCATACCTGAACCATGCAGTCGAATCTGGAGGCTGGTTATTTATGTTGGCAGATCCCAACCTAAAGAGCTACCCGAGCTCCGGCTCGCTGATTATTTACAACCTGCGGACACATCAGGTCATCACGTGGGGAGGGCCTGATTTTTTCACCTCGATGGTGCGGGCACCTTCGGGCGAAATCTTCATCGCCACAGCGGATGGGCTCCGTGCAATCGACCCGGCATCATTGGGTAAGGATTCCGTACACCTGCTGCCCATCCCCGCACCATATGGAGCAGCGGCGGCGTATAAGAGCAATTTTTTGTTGTTGGATCGGGAAAATAATCTATGGCTAACGACTGCCAAACAGCTCATCAAGGCCGACCGTAGCGGAAATCTGACGGTTATCGATGCCGCGGGCGATCCGCCGGTCGGTGCGATCAACTGCCTTTTCCAGGATCGGGAAGGCAATTTCTGGCTGACTAAGTCCCAGGATGGGGTTGCCAGACTGGAGAGCCAGGATGTGCAGTTCTACGACACATACCAGCCGGATTTCACGGTCAATGAAATTACGGCACGACCCGGCAGCGATTCGGTCTGGTGCTACGACTGGATCAGGCAAAGTTTGCTTTTGCTCACCAAAGAAGGCCGGCAGATCTTTCACGCCGCCGGACCGATGCCTTCGTCCGGACATCTCTTGTTCAATCAATCCGGTTGGTTGACATCCCAAAACATCATTTATCAGCTTCATTTCCTTCCGGGCAACCGCTTCCGGGCCACAGTCTCCTATCGGGACACGGCCACGATCGACGGCAAGACCTGTCTCGACCGGCAAGGCAACCTCATCCTTCCGTCATCCAGGTTAACGGTATTTCGCGACGGCAGGTTCGGACAACAGAAACTGGATATTCTCGCCGACCAGGCAGCGATTGACAAATATAACCGGATATGGTTGGCGCCACGATCCGACCGGCTCTTGCTTTTTACAGAGGAGAATGACAAGGGGAAACTGTCGCTTCGCATGACAGCTTCCTGGCGGTTGCCACCCGCGGTCAGCCCCAGAAGCATAGCGGTCGACAGCGAAGGGCGAGTCTGGTTGGGGACGCGTGATCACGGGCTTTTCTGCCTGTTTTTCGACGGACTGCATATGCGGTCATATACCCAATTGACAACCAAGAACGGGTTGTCGGAGAATTTTATCCGGTATCTGTATTGCGACAGTGACAATACGGTTTGGGCCGGAACACCATCGGGGCTTTCAAAAATCCGGTTTCAACAAGATCTCCTTTACTGTCACCAATATCGCCCCGAATCATCAAATGACTGTTGAAAAAATTGTTAAGTCGGCTGGAGGGATCCATTGGGTCCTTGAGAGCGACGGCTATCTGAAGATCTCCCCTTCGGCGCCCCCGGCAGATGGGTATCGGCCAATGCTCTTGTTCTCTCAGGTCCTGGTCGGTAACGAGGCCGTCCCCGACGCAACGGGGCGCCCATTGTCCCTTCGCTATGATCAGAACGCAATTTCATTTTATGTAGGTGTCCCCAGTTTCAAAGATGAAAGCCAAACCCGTTTCAGTTATCTGCTGGAAGGGAGCAGTGACGCGCGGTGGAGTACCCCTTCCAGCCAGTCGGACATCAATTTCGTCAACCTTCCGCCCGGCGACTATACCCTTCATGTAAAAGCCCGGTTTCTATCCGGATTCTATCCCGACCAGACAGGCTCCTATGCCTTCCGGATTCGTCCGCCCTGGTGGCAGACGACGTGGTTCAGTGCCTTGATAGCGCTCATGCTGGCTGCGGGAATAGGATGGGGGATCCGCAGCTATACGTTAAGACGGCTGGCGGCCCAGCGGGTCGTCCTTGAGCACCAGCAGGCGATCGAGAAAGAGCGAACCCGGATAGCCACCGATATGCATGACGACCTGGGCGCCGGGTTGTCGCGGATCAAATTCCTCAGTGATACCATCGGGATCAAACAACAACGGCAGCAACCGATCGATGAAGAGGTCAGTGGGATCCGGGACTATTCAAAGGAAATGATGGATAAGATGGGGGAAATTGTTTGGGCGCTCAACCAAAAGAACGATCTCCTCAGCGACCTGCTATCCTATACGCGATCGTACGCGGCGGCCTACCTGGTGCAGGCCGGGATCCGGTCGAACATTGAGGCGCCGGAAGAATTTCCCTTCCGGTTTGTAAGCGGCGAATTCAGACGAAATGTATATTTAGCCGTAAAAGAGGCGCTCCACAATGTCGTGAAACATTCGCAGGCGCAGGAAGTATATATCCGGATGGAAGTGATCTCCCCATCCCCCTCAACCCCTACCGAATTGGTGATCGTATTGCGGGATGACGGCATCGGGTTTGACCGAACCGTTATCCGACCATATGCCAACGGTTTGCAGAATATTGAACGAAGGATCGGAGAATTGGGCGGTATACTCGTGATTGAAAGCAACCTCGGTTCCGGTACGAAGCTTACCCTGTCGGCGCCCCTATAGTCGCTCCCGGTTGTCCAACTCCTGCAATCGTCCAACTGCTATAACTTTTATACTATTGCGTGGGGTACCGTTAAATGGTAGATTTAGTTCCTGTAGGGAAACAACACTGAAGCGAAACAACATATGCCCATTAGTTTAGCAATCATAGAGGACCTCGATGAAGTAAGGGATGGGCTGAGAAATTTTCTCGCGCTCAGCACCGAGTTCCAGGTGCTGGACACCTTTAAGACTGCAGAGGAGGCCTTGGCGGCACGGCCGCGGTGCCAGCCGGACATTTTTATTGTCGACATCAACCTGCCGGGTATGAATGGGATCGAGTTTGTACGGAATGCGGGCGGGGGCGAGGGGCAATCCCAATTCATGATGTTCACGGTTTATGAGAACGACGAAAAGGTTTTCGAGGCCCTGAAGGCGGGAGCGTCGGGCTATCTGCTGAAGAACACCGGGCTTGTGCATATCATCGAAGCGTTAAAGGAACTGCATCAGGGCGGATCACCGATGAGCTCCACGATCGCTCGGAAGCTGGTCAGGGCGCTTCAGGAACCCGCCCCCACCCACTGGGACTCAGCATTGTCGCCCCGGGAAAACGAGATTTTGCAGCTGCTGGCACGCGGTCTGTTATACAAGGAAATCTCCGACCAGCTGCATATATCAACCAGCACGGTCCGGCAGCATATTCACCGCATCTATGAAAAGCTGCATGTACAGAACAGGACGGAGGCGATCAACAAGACCTATAAGAAGTAACTTTCGTTCTATTGAACTCGGAGACCGGCAGCATGTAGTTTAGCCCTATGAAACGCATCAGTCTCCTCCCCTTTATTTTGCTCCCCCTATTCCTTTATGCTCAGCAATGGCCCACGCCACCCAACTCGGGCAGCCATCATAAACAGAGACATTCCATCGGCATCGGCGTCAAGGCCGGTTTTAATTTCTCGAATGTGACCAACGCATCGCAGATCAATGCAGCCAGCCGGACCGGCTATCATATCGGCATCTTTCTCGCGCCGCAATCAAAGTCCATCCTAAGTTCACGAACGGAGCTTCTTTATTCGCGCCACGGGTATAGTTATTCGGACAGCGCGGCCAAAGCCACTGGGTCGATCGATCTCGATTATGTCATGCTCGCGCAGTACATCTGCATCAATATCACGAAGTATGTTCAGATCCAGTTCGGCGGCCAGACCGGATATCTGTTGTCCGCGAAGGCCGATAGCGGCCAGACGACGAATACGGGGAATGCCCAGGCCAATTCTGTGCTTAGCTATTATAACCGATTCCAATATGGATATGGCGGTGGGGTCGAGATCCATCCGTATTCCGGACTCCTGATCGGCGCCACGTATATTATCAGTCTCAACAACTTATATAACTTCTCTTCTTCCTCTTACGCCGGCGGGGGTATGCCCTCTTTTGCCCCCAACGTTAATCTCAAGAATAATATCATTCAAATCTCGGTGGGGTGGCGATTTTGATCTATCGCGCGGGGACGGGCGCCTGCCTCTCAGGCGAGTCGAAAGCGGCCGCGGGAATATCGGCACTTCGATTTTTATGCGCATTGACCCCAGCCCGGGTCTTTTGAGCGCAAATCTAAAGTTCGCAAAATGCGAACTCCAATTCCCGAAAATTGAATTTCTTCACGCAGTGAAGAATAGATGGAAGAAGTTAATTATGAATAGAAATCTGATAATGTGTTAATTGACTTTCGTCGATCAAAAAGGCCAATCCACAGATTTCCACCACACCGAACTCAAGTTCGCATTTTGCGAACTTTTTTAATCAGAATCCGCACCTCCCGGCGTCGACCTCCGTACGTAAACTAAACTGAACGCGCCCTCAGGCAAACATCGGCACTTCGATCGCGAGCAGTTCGGAATCGGCGATGGCGCTGATAAAAAAGCCGTCCGCACCGGTAATGCCTAACCCATCACGGCTGGACAATTCGGCATCCCCAACCAAAACGTTCCCGTCCAGTACAAAGACATAGACTCCATTGCCGGCGAAAGCGTTATTATAGCGAAAGGTCGTGCCGGCATCTACCCGCGTCAGCGCCAGCCGGGCATCCTGGTTGATATACAGACCGCCATCCTCGGGTTGAGGGCTGACGACGAATTGCCATTGGTTGATCCGGCCGGCCGCGTCAAAGCTTTTTTGATCGTGCCGGGGTTTGATGTTAATGTGTTTTGGAAAAATCCAGATCTGGAGAAAATTGACAGGGTCGAAATGCGAAGCATTGTACTCCGAATGGCGAATGCCGCTCCCGGCCGACATGATCTGGACGTCGCCCGTACCCAGGATGCCTTCAATGCCGGTACTGTCCTTATGTGCCAACGCTCCCTTAAGGGGGATGGAGATGATCTCCATATTTTCATGAGGGTGGCTGTCAAATCCGTTCCCGCCTTTGACGATATCGTCATTGAGCACGCGAAGTGCGCCAAAATGAACTTTCTCGCCGTTATACCAATTGCCGAAGCTAAATGAATGATGGCTGTCCAGCCACCCAAAATCGACATGGCCCCTTTCCGGAGCCGGGTGAAAGATATTGGTCATAGAATATTAATTTGCCGAGAATCCGTTTTCCAAACCACCTTCCAACCCCGCCTCCGATCCTCCCTCCAAACTACCTGGAAGTCCCGCCTCCGATCCTCCATCCAAATCACCCGGACGCCCCTCCTCCAACCCGCCTCCCAATCCCCGTTCCGCAGGATCGCCTCCCAACCCCCCTTCCGCAGGATCCTCGGGCCGGTCCGGATTGAATTCCACAATAAAATTATTGCGACCCCCACCGGTAAGGATCGACATATAGTTTTGTTGAACGAGTTCCAGCATCGAGAGAAAAAGGAAAATCGCATGAAGCCGGCTCTCACAACGATCGAAAATCTTCTCAAAAGATACGGTCCGCTCCTGCCGCACAACCGAAAGAATCTGTTCCCGACTGTCCTCCATCGTATAGTTATAGCGAACTACCGTATGGACGGGTCTGTTCTGGCGTTGCTGGACGCGGAACATCAACCGCTCAAAAGCCTTCATGAGCTTGAACAACGTGACGGCCTGGATCTCGGTTCCTTCGCCCGCTTCCTCCCCGACGTTCGTCAATTCTTTCTGGAGGTTGCCTCTTCTGACCATCAGGTGCCGGATAGCTTCCATTTCGGCCAGGGTGGCGGCCGCTTCCTTATATCGTTTGTATTCCAGGAGTTTATTGATCAGTTCCTGGCGAGGGTCAATCTCATTTCCTTGCTCGTCGAGTTCTTTCCGCGGTAGCAGCATCCGGGCCTTGATGCGCATCAAAGTGGACACAAAAAGGATGAATTCACTGGACAGCTCGATATTGAGATTTCCCTGCGAGTGGACATAGGTCAGGAAATCCTGAATGATTCGGTGAATGGGAATATTGTAGATATCCAATTCATCCCTTTCGATAAAGAAGAGAAGAAGATCGAACGGGCCCTCAAATTGTGGTAATTTGATCTGGTACGAAATCATATCCACCCCGAAAATAGTAATTTTAAATACCCGAGGTGCCCGCGCCACGGGTTGGTTTTCCCCAAATTTTACCCGTTTGATGGGGCCGGTGCCACAGGCGGCGGCGGTGGTGGGATCGGCTTCCTGGCCTTTTTGGCGAATTTGTACGCAAGCCCGACGCCCAATACCTCTTGTACCTGAAGGGCGGCACCGCCTGCCGTGCCGTCGCTTTTGACAGATTTGATGGCATCGTCATAGATCAGGGTCACGGACAAATTCATGGTGATCAGGCTCGACACCTTGACATTGAAGACGTTGGTATTGTAGATCGCAATGTCCTGCGGATTATGCAGATAGTTCGAGAAAAGGTCCAGTCTGCCGATATACTGAGTCGTCTTACTGACGTTGGTAGAAAAGTTGAGGGAGGCGTAGGCGCCCAGCTCAAAACGCGAATTCTTACCGGAATCCACCCCAAAAGCTCCCACCGCAGCAAGGGAATCGTTCCTGACGATCACCTCCCGAATGGTCAGAGGGGAAAGGAAGAGGGAAAAGTGATCGTTCGGTTTGTAATCCATCCCAGCGGCAAGCAAGAGATAAGCGGGTGCGAGGAAAGTCGAGGTCAGCACTTTGGTATTCTGATCCGGATAATTGTATCCCGGTGCAAACTGGGTCCTGAAATCAAGCAATCCGGTGAGGTACCATTTTTTACCCACGTCGTAGCCATACTTTGATGTAAGGTCGATGTTGTCATTCGTTTTTCGGGTGCCAAGGCTGGTCGTATTCGTTACACCGTATGCCAGGACCAGCATATTATCCCAGGAATTTCTGCCATTCGCATAGAAAGCATATACGTTGAGTAAGGTATTGAGGGAGATAGCAGATTTATCGCCGCCTGCCGACCAATTGCTCAGCGCAGCCTGGCTAAAGGTGAGGTTATAAAGTCCCCCTGTCTTCCAGGTCATCTTGGTCGTATCCTTGGGGTCCTTGGTGATCGTTGCCCCATTTACGGCGTTTTGGAGGGATTGAGCCGGATTCTGGGCCCTCAGAAAAGAAATACCTCCCAGGATAAGCATGCCGGCGATAAGCATGACTTTGTGGTTCACCTTCATAATGTCGTCAGTTTGATTACGAAATCAATTAAAAAATGTGCCAGGCTACGGCTTCCTGTTTTTCAACTCGTCACGGATCTCGGTCAGTAATTTTTCAGTCAGGGTTGGCTCCGGAGGAGCGGCTTCCTTCTTTTTCTCAAAAGAATGAATAGCCTTTATGATCAGGAAAAGGATAAAGGCGATTATCACGAACTTTATGACCGCAGCTAAAAAAAGGCCGTATTTAACTGCGCCCCAGTGTAACCCGTCAATATCTTGCAAATTGGCGATCTTGAGGGCCGGGGTTAGCGCGAGAGGAGTGATGACATTGTCCACAAGCGAAGAAACAATGGCGGCAAACGCGGCGCCGATAACTACCGCTACCGCGAGGTCGACGACATTGCCCCGCATAATGAAGGCTTTAAAATCCTTGACAATACTCATGTTGGTTGATTTTAGTTATTACAGAAGACACACGAAAATCCAGGGGATTTCGCGATCGGTTGAAGGTGAAGGGGATTTCGCGGGGATGGATCTTTGATGACGAAACTATACGGCCATAATCTCCTTTTCCTTTGCGGCAAGGTGTTTGTCCACGAGGGTAATATGTTTATCGGTGATGTCCTGGATCTCTTTTTCAGCGTCTTTTGCTTCGTCTTCGCTGAGGCCGTCTTTCTGGAGCTTCTTGATCTGTTCGATGACTCGCGGCGGATATTGCGGATGGCGACCCTGGATTGTTCGCCTTCGCCAGATGCCCGGCGGACAAACTCTTTTCTTCGCTCTTCGGTGAGCGGTGGCATAAAGAGCCGGATGATATTGCCGTCATTCTGCGGGGTGACGCCCAGATTGGCGTTGATGATGGCCCTTTCGATCGGCTGAAGCATATTTTTTTCCCAGGGCTGGATCGGTAAGGGTGCGGGCATCCATCACAGAGATATTGCCTACCTGGTTGAGGACGGTCGGGGCTGCCATAGTAATCGACTGTCAGGCCTTCCAGCATCTGTGGACTTGCCTTGCCGGCCCTTATTTTAATCAATTCACTTTCAAGATGGATGAGTGCTTTTTTCATGCTATCCCGGGCTTCCTCCAGGATGAGCTCAAGATCGTCTGACATAAATTCTTATGTTGAACCGCTGCAAACGTACGGCAAATTAAAGAAAATATATGCCTGACGTCAGTTATTTTGTTCCAGCACCGAATCCTTTAAGGGCTACCAGTTGGGATGCTTTGGTCAGCTGTGCATTTTCTTTCTTAGCCGTTTTGGCTACAAAAAGCCGGGGCGCTGGCATCAGATAATAGATGCCGGCGATCAGTGCAAAGAATACAAAGAAAACCGAACAGATGAGGAGTGTGCAATTAAGGGACCTGCCCAGGAATACCACCCCGATCATGATCAGATTGATCGCAACAAGCATCAAGGTAATCGAGCGGTGAGAAAAGCCACGATCCAGCAGCAGGTGATGGATATGATTTCTGTCGGGGCTGAATGGAGACCGGCGATGGAGGATGCGGATGCCGAATACCCGAAGCGTATCCAGCAAGGGGATCATCAGGATCGTAAAACCTACTGCCGGGGAAGCATTGATCGGGAAAGCTGACATCCGGATGGTATTGGCGACGTTGATGAATTTCACAACGAGGATAGCGTTGACCGTTCCGACCAGCAGGGAACCGGTATCGCCCATAAAGATCTTTGCCGGTTGAAAATTGAAGATCAGGAAGGCCAGGAGGCTTCCGGCCAACGAAAAGGCCAGGACGGCGTAGGAGGGCATTCCGATATGAAGGAAATAAATGCCAAAGATCGTCGTGGACAACAGGCCGAGACTTCCCGCCAACCCATCCACGCCATCGATCAGGTTAAAGGAGTTGATGACGACGATCACGGCGAAATAGGTCAGCAGCAGACTGAACATCTCCGGAAGCTGATAGATCCCAAGGAAACCGTTCATGCTCCTGATCTGAATATTTCCATAATAAATGATGATAAATGCGGCCAGCACCTGCCCGATAAATTTCTTGATGGGTGAAATCACAAGGATATCATCTTTGAGACCCAGGAAGAAAATAACTAGCGCTGCGGCGATAAAATATTGAATTTCAGCAAGATTCGTAAAATGTATCGTCAGCAGGCAACCGAAGATAAAACCGGCGAAAATCCCCAGACCGCCAAGGGGGGTAATGGGGGAGTTGTGCACTTTCCGGGCATCGGGCATATCAAATAGCTTTTTCATTTCCGCTACATTGATAACGGCCGGAATGGCCAGAAACGTGATCGTAAACGAAATAGCTATTGAAAGTAGAACATCAAACATCAGCTCTGATTTTAAAGATTTCGGAAAAAAATCACGGGCAAATTAATTTTTTTCCTCAACAACATTTATGATAGGACCTAACATGTCCGGTAGGCGTGGACAAAATTAGAATTCTTTTTTTGATAATACCACTAATTACGTCATTACTAAAAGATAAATACGCTTCCAATCAGACCAGATTCAGATCGCAAGGTGGGATATAGTATCAGCGACCTCGGGTATGAATAAAGATAGCCGAATAAAACCATTAGATTTGCAACCCAGAACCAAACTAATCATATCCATATGGCTGACTTAAAGGCAATTGCTTCACAAATCAGGCGAGATATCGTAAGAATGGTCCATGGCGCTCAAAGCGGTCATCCCGGAGGTTCCCTCGGGTGCGCCGATTTCTTCACGGCACTTTATTTCAAGGTACTGACACATGATCCCCAGTTCCACATGGAAGGAAAAAATGAAGACATTTTCTTTCTTTCTAACGGTCATATTTCCCCCGTTTTCTATTCGGCCCTTGCCAGGTCAGGGTATTTTGACATCAAAGAACTTTCAACATTTCGCAAGATCAATTCCCGGCTCCAGGGTCATCCGACCACTCATGAGCACCTTCCCGGTATAAGGGTAGCCAGCGGCTCCCTGGGTCAGGGGATGAGCGTTGCTATTGGCGCTGCTCTTGGTAAAAAACTCAATAACGATAAAAATATTGTGTACTCCCTGCATGGCGACGGAGAGCTGGATGAAGGCCAGAACTGGGAGGCCATCATGTTCGCCGCCGCCCATAAAGTGGACAATCTGATCTCCACGGTCGACTGGAATGGTCAACAGATCGACGGCACAACCAAATCGGTCATGGACCTGGGTGATATCCATGCAAAATTCGATGCTTTCGGCTGGACTACGCTTGAAATGAACGGCAATGATATGGATGAGGTGCTGGCCACGCTCGATAAGGCCAGGAGTCTGACCGGTCAGGGCAAACCGATTGCCATCATGATGCATACCGTCATGGGAAAGGGCGTGGATTTCATGGAAAATGACCACCACTGGCATGGAGTTGCGCCCAATGACGAGCAACTGAAAAAGGCGCTGGCGCAACTGCCGGAAACACTGGGGGACTATTGAACCGCCTCCGACCCTCCGACCATCCGGCCATCCGACCCTCCGCCCCCGGTTCCTCCTCCGATCCCCGATCGGGTTTCAGCTTTTCAACTCGATCGCCGTGTCGGCCGCTTTCCGGGCCGGGATCCAGGAAGCCAGAAGGGCAACAATCAGGATCGTTACAAATACAAGCAGGAAATCCGTAGGTACCATTTTGACGGGATAGTAGTCCAGCAGAAATGAACCGCCCTCCAGCGGAATTAGTTTATACTTCAACTGAAGCACACAAATCAGCGCGGCCAGGCCGATTCCCGTCAATCCCCCCATATAGCCCGAGCAAAACCCCTTCGGTAAGGAAGATTTTGCGGATCAGATGATTGCCCGCGCCAAGCGCCTTAAGGACATGGATATCTTTCTGTTTGTCCCAGACCAGCATGGTCAACGCCCCCACCATATTAAACGCTGCAACGCAAGGATCAGGGTCAGGACGATATAGATTACCCATTTCTCTGTCCCATAACGCTGTAGAGATTCTGGTTCTGTTCGTAGCGCGTCTGAACGGTATAGCCGCTCCCAAGCAGCTGCCGGAAGGACTGCTGTACTTCCGCGACCCGGGCGGGATCGTTTACGGCTAGCTTCCGCACCCCCATACTCATCCGTCCCCAGGCCCATCATCTGTTTCACAAAAGCCAGGTTAGTAATGACATAATGGTCGTCAAAGTCCTCCTGGATCCGAAATTCCCCCGCTGCGCCAAGCGAGGCGTGACTATACGAAGCCAGGGGATCGACGGTATAGTCCGGTCCGCCCGCCGGAAAAGATAGACATCCAGCGGCTGAACGTTCTTTTCGGGATCTACCCCAGCACATAATCGACGCCGGAACCCAATACGGCCAGCGGTTGATCGGCCGTACCCAGGGAGAAATTCCCTCTGTCGACTTATCCGCAACACCCGAGACTTTTGTGAAATTGCTCGTCAACACCCTTCAGATAGGGAGCTGTGGTGGATTACTTTCGTTATGCAGCAAGACCTGTTCTTCCACCACCAGGGAAAGCGCCTGTACCCCCTGACCGCGCGGAGCTGCCGAATCTGTCCGGGCGTAAGCGTAAGGGTCTTGCCGCTGGCCGGCTGTTACTTTGATATCCGGATAAAAACTGATGTAAAGCGATTTCACCAGGTCTTCGAACCCATTGAAAACAGCTAGCACAAGGATCAGCGAAGCGGCGCCGACCACAATCGCGCTCATGCTCACCCAGGCGATGATGTTGATCGCGTTGGTCGACTTCTTGGCGCGGAAATATCGCCAGGCAAAGAGCAGGTTCATGCTTTTCCTTCCTCCTCCGGCGGCCTGGTCTTCCTGTGATTTTGCGGAACAAGCGCCTCCATCCGGTCGGCGTGTTCGAGGGTATCGTCATGGATATATTGAATAATGGGGATCCGGCGCAGCTGATGCTTGACACGTGCGGCCAGTTCCCGCTTGATCTCCCAGCTCCGGTCTTCGATCATTTTCATAGCTGCAGCGGCATCTTTCACCTGGAAAAGGCTCAGGTATACCCGGGCTTCCAGCAGGTCCGGCGTCAACTTAACCGCCGTCAGCGAGACCAGGCCGCCTTCGATCATACTTAGTCCAAGCCGCTGGAAGATATCGCTCAATTCTTCCAGCAACAGCGCGCCCACCTGTTTTTGTCGTTTACTTTCTTCCATAGTACTTACAGGGTTCTTAACTATATACTTAACAATATTCCTGTTAACTTTACCCCCCAAATCTACATCAATGGCGAAGAAATTTGCGGTGATCCTTCAATATTTGTCCCGGTATAGGGGCAAATTGGTTTTATACATGTTCTTCAATATCCTGTCCATCGTATTCGGGCTGATCTCGCTGGGTATGCTGAGCCCGTTCCTGGATATCCTGTTCAATACCGGTAAACCCGGTTCTAAAGGAGCAGTGACGCTCCAGAGCAATGCCATCGGCGGCCTAAAGGAAATATTCTCGCATGTCGCCCAATCGCTACGACAAATCCACCTTGCTCATCGTGATTTGCGTAGCTGATTGTCATCTCCAGCATTCTGAAAAACGTGTTCTATTACTGGTCCTCTTATATCTCCTCCCCTATCCGGAGCGCCACCATCACATTCCTGCGAAATGATGTGTACGCCAAGATACTCGCCCTACCGATCGGCTATTTTACGGAAAGAAGGAAGGGCGACCTCATTTCGCGCATGACCAACGATATCTACGAGATCGAATCCTCCGTCGTCGCCACGCTGGAAGGGCTGATCAAAGACCCGCTCACAATCATCGGCTACCTCGCCTATATGATCTATCTGTCCCGACCCTCTCGTTGTTTCTTCTGATCCTGCTCCCCCTCACGGGTTTCCTGATCGGGCGAATCAGCCGGGTCCTCAAGCGTCAGTCCCAGGACGCCGCCGTTCGCCTCGGCGAAAGCCTTTCCGTATTGGATGAAACCCTGAGCGGTATCCGGATCATCAAGGGTTTCGGCGCCGAGCTCATCATGAAACTCAAATTCGTGCGGATCAATGACAGCCTCTTCCATATCCGCAACAAAATGAATTTCCGCCGCGACCTCGCCAGCCCGCTGACCGAGACGCTCGGCACGGTCATCCTGACCATCATCCTTTATTTTGGCGGGATGCTCGTGATCCGCAACAGCGCCCAGGGGTTCTCCGGCGGCGATATGATGGCGTATATCGCCATTTTTGGGCTGCTGATCAATCCGGCCAAAAACCTTTCCACTTCCATTTTTAACATCCAGCGCGGTGCCGCTGCTATGACCCGGGTGGAGGACCTGCTAAAGGCGCCGGTCACGATCACGGACAACCCGAATGCCGAAAAACTGGAGACCTTCAGCAACAGGATCGAATTCCGAAATGTCTGTTTCGCGTATGAAGATGCCACGATCCTCGAAGATATCAACCTCGTAATCGAAAAGGGTAAAACGGTTGCGCTGGTCGGCAGTTCCGGCGCGGGCAAGTCGACGATGGCCGACCTGGTGCCGCGTTTCCACGACGTGACCGGCGGCGAGCTGCTGATCGACGGAGTAAATATCCGGGATTATTCGCTGCGATCCGTCCGGGATCAGATGAGCATCGTTACGCAGGAACCGATCCTGTTCAACGACACGATTGCCGCCAATATCGCGCTTGGCAAGCCCGAAGCAACGCACGATGAGATCGTCCGGGCTGCGGAGATCGCAAATGCCCACCATTTTATCATGCAGAAAGAGGACGGGTACCAGACCAATATCGGGGACCGGGGCAGCAAATTAAGCGGCGGGGAGCGCCAGCGGCTGACGATTGCGCGGGCCGTGCTGAAAAATCCGCCCATCCTCATCCTCGATGAGGCCACTTCTTCCCTCGATACGGAAAGCGAGCGGCTCGTTCAGGACGCCATCAACAAAATGATGGAGCACCGCACCAGTATCGTAATCGCACACCGCCTGAGCACAATCCGACATGCCGACGAGATCGTCGTGCTACAGAAAGGCCGGATCGTGGAGCGCGGGACGCATGACGAACTGATGCAACAGCGGGGTTTTTACAACAAGCTGGTGGAGATGCAGGAGGTAAAGTAATAGTCCACCTATAAATGGTCTTATTCGGCCAATTTTTCCAATTCAGGCGAGAATTTATCGTATTTTTAATATATGAGAATAAAAAAGCTTCACATCCAGAACTACAAGTCTTTGGTAGATTTTGAATTGTTTGATTTGAAGCCCTTTTGCGCTTTTGTCGGGCCGAATGCTAGCGGGAAGAGTAATATTTTTGAGGCGTTGGAATTTACAAATTATTTGATCCGGTATTCAAATGAAGCAGCCAGGTTTTTTGGCGGAGTTCAGGCTATCTACACCTTTAGCCGACCAAATGTGAACATAGATAAATCCCGCGATATTTCGTTTCATTTTGATTACGAGTTTGAAGATGGTATTAACATCAACTTCCATCCTCGTCTTGATAAACAAACCCTAAATCAAATTGACGTAATTACAAGCTATGGTTTAAAAGGCAAGGGGCTAGAAACTTGGAGTTGCTTTAATATCAAAAATTTAAATAAAAGAAAGGAATTTATTGAGACATGGCTCCAACTTGGGAATGCATATGAGGGCGATTTTGAACAATTTTACGACGGGTTTTTCAGGGTTTTCGTCGGGAAAACCTCATTAAATCGAACCCCCCCACTCGAGGGAAGAATTTCTCCTGACGCATCCAATGTTGCCCAGATAATCGGTAATGCCTTTGGAAATGAAGAAACACGAAATGATTTTATTGAATGGCTTCGAATTCTGATCCCTGAATTTAAAAGCATAGAGGTCAGAAAATCAAATATAGACGGCAGCTATGATTTTTTTGTTTATGAAAAGGGCTCTGAAAAGCCGTTCTCGAGAAGCCTAATTTCGGACGGAACCTACAATATTCTTTCGCTAATGGCTGCTGTGTACCAAAGCGCCCAGCCACAGTTCATATGCATTGAAGAACCGGAAAATGGCCTTCACCCGCAGGCAATAGAGCTTCTTATTGACTTCTTCCGGGAGAAGTGCGAAGAAAGGGGCCATCATATCTGGCTCAATACCCATTCGCAGACACTCGTGCGCTGCATGGAGATAGACGAAATAATTCTCATTAACAAGATTGATGGTGCTACAAGGGCAAAACAATTGACCAAGGATGATGAGATAGATATAAAGACGGATGAAGCATGGCTCTCCAATGCGCTGGGAGGTGGCGTGCTATGGTCAAAGTAGGTTTTATTTGTGAAGGCTTCACAGAACAAATTTTTCTTCAATCAGATGCTTTCAGGAGTTATTTGGCTTCATTAAAGATCGAATCGCTGCCAGTTATCAACGCAGAAGGTTCGGGCAATCTTCTACCTCACAATATTGCCGGGTATATTTCCAGATTGGAAAAGGAAGGCGCTCGCGTGATCATTGTTCTGACTGACCTCGACGATGACATATGCATCACCGAAACGAAGACTCGCATTTCCGCTAGAAAGCAGGATATCGTCGTTATCGCCGTAAAAAAGATCGAAGCGTGGTTCCTTGCCTGCAGCCCGACCATGCAACAATTGTTAGGCCAACCAGGCTTTCACTTTGTCTTTCCGGAAAATGAAGGCGACCCGTTCGAAAGGATCAACGCATTGCTGGTGCAACACCGCGGCAGAGGGATTGGAAAAAAAACAGCTGGAAAAGTAAAGTTAGCCACAAGAATGATGGAAATGGGGTTCGACATTTCAAACGCAGCGTCACACGTCAATTGCATCAGTGCTCAATATTTGTTGAAAAAGCTAAAGGAGATCAGTAAAATTACCGCTGTTGTCCTTCTTCTCGTTTTCGCTAGCATGAGCTCCCCCCACGCCCAAACTCACAAAGATTCGGTGCTAACCGCCATCCGGGAAACTTTTCAGCAAACGAACAATAACAAATCCCTTCGCGTTGTCCGGCTGGATGAGGAGGAATTCCTCAGGCAAGGCAGCGATAACGGCGGCGACCTGAAGGGCTATTTTAGAGGCGACACCCTTTGCAAGATCGTCCTTGAAATCGGCCTGTCCTATGCGATGAAGCGCTGGGAATATTACTTCGACAAGGAGCAGATCATCTTCATTTACGAAACTGACCGATACTATCCGGTGGATTCAGTCAACGGCGGTCTGGATAACACCAGGCTGGAACTCGCCTTCGAAGGCCGGTACTATTACGAAAACGGAGTGTTGATCAATACACTCTTCAAGAGCAAAAAAAGGCTGCTTGACATTAGCGGTAATAGCACTAAAACGTATATAAATGCGCTTCCGAAAAAACCCGAGATCGACGGTTATATCAAGTTATTGAGGAAAAAGATGAATTAGTTTACCAATCAACGTCTTCATCGTCATCATCTCCTTCGCCTGCAGGTTCGCGGCTGGAACCAGCTTTGGCGCCGGTCTGCCGCCACCTCCCGGTCCATCTCCTCGATCGCCACGGACCTTGTCGCTTCATCCCCGATCAGCCACCGCGAGAAATAATCCGCCGTGCGCCACCAGAAGTATTCGGTCATGTCGCCATACCCGTGACGCTGGCCGGGTAAAAGGACGAAATCGAAGCGCTTGTCAGCCTTGATCAGGGCATTCACCACCCGGATCGTATTGCCGGGGTGGACGTTGTTATCGATATCACCGGTGCACAACAACAAATGGCCTTTGAGATTCTTTGCCAGATCCTGGTTCTTTTCGATGGAATAAACAAAACTCGTGTCCCCCTTGTCGCTGACCATTTCCTTTACGCCGTGGTGCTTTTCACTCCACCACCGGTTATAAATGGAATTGTCATGGTTGCCCGATTCGGACACAGCCACCTTAAAGAAATCGGGATAGACCAGCATGGCCGCTGTACTCATGAATCCACCTCCACTATGACCATAGATCCCGACGCGGGTGATGTCAATAAAGGAGAAACGGTCGGCGAGCTGTTCAGCCGCGGCTTTTTTGTCGGCCAGGCCATAGTCCCGCAAGTTACCATAACCATAGTTGTGATACCATTTGCTGCGCGAAGGGTTGCCGCCACGGTTTCCAACCGTAATGACGATCATTCCCAATTGGGCGAGCCGGTCCATCCGGTCCATGGAACGGCCGAAGGACTTGTTTACCGACTCGGTTTGCGGGCCGGGATAGACGTACTCCATAACCGGGTATTTCTTTGTGGAATCAAAATTGAATGGTTTATACAATACCCCATAGAGATCGGTGATCCCGTCATCCGCCTTGACCTTGAACGGCTCGGGAAATTTATAGCCGGCGGCCATCAGCGAGCTGAGGTCGGCCGTTTCCAGGTCCATGATCTTTTTCCCCAAGGTTGTTGC
The DNA here is from genome assembly GCA_963846405.1 of uncultured Chitinophagaceae bacterium. Taxonomy (GTDB): domain Bacteria; phylum Bacteroidota; class Bacteroidia; order Chitinophagales; family Chitinophagaceae; genus Puia. The sequence goes on from CAWJVU010000010.1 coordinate 249,045, forward strand.
AGAGGATGGAGCGATGGAGTAGTATTTACGCGGGAATAGTTGTCGACAAAATACAAATGGTTGTCAGCCATGCTCACCTGGTGGTCGTAATTTCCGCCGTCGAGCAAAGTCAGCCCCGAGCCATCGAGGTTTACCTTATAAAGATGCAGGTAATAGGGGTCTTCTCCCGGTTCGCGGCCATTCGCGGTGAAATAGAGGATGCGTTTCTCGTCGTCGATCCCGACGATGTCCTCGCAATGGAAGGGTCCGCTGGTGATCTGGTTCTTTAGCTTTCCCGTTCCGTCATAGAGATAAAAATGCGCCCATCCGTCTTGTTCGCTCCATTCGATGAGTTCCTTGCCGCCGTTCACCAGGCCGAGGCGGCGGACTTCGACATAGGTATTCAGCCGTTCATGGATCAGGGCGGTGGCAACGGTATCACCGACATTTATGGCACAGACGTCGATACGTTTGAGGTCGCGGCTGGTGCGGGTGAAATAAAATTTTGTGTTCGTGCCTAGCCAGTAGCGGCGTGCGGTAGTCGTCATCGCGGTGATTTTCCAGGACGGGGGCGGCCCAGATGGCCAGGTCCTGGTCTTTGAATTGCGCCGGCGCTGACGACCTGATGGGCATGGGTCGTCATATCGAAAACCTGCAGCTCTTCGATAGGCGCTTCTTTTTCTCCGGGCATCATATACTTATAAGTCTCCAGCGTGGGCCGCGGATCGGCGATGGAATTGATGACCCAGAGGTCTTTGACTTTTCGCATATCCGATCTCGATAGCGCGAAGTGTTTGGAAGTCGGGGCTCCAGAAGATCTGGGCAGGCTTGCGTTTGTCCTTGTTCTTTTCCTTGTCGACATTCGTCTCTCCCCCGCCGCCGAAGGCGCCGTTGCCGTGATAGCTATAGTCTTCGATGCCGTCCGTCGTCAGGGCATGCTCGACGATCGTGCTGTCGTCTTCGTTTACCAGGGCTTTTTCATAGTTGGCGCGGTCCATCCAGTAAAGGTTGAAATGGCGGCCGAACACAACGGTATTGCTGTCGGGGGAGATGCTGGCCCAGTTCGGTTTGTGTTTTGGTTTTTTAAAATCCTTCAGTTCATTAAGCGTGCCGTCGACCAGGTTGTACTCGAAATAGTAGACTTTCTTCTCCGGTGTCGCCGGTTTTTCACCGGTGCCGGGTCTTTTCTTAACGGTGTCTTTCTTTTCTGCATCCTGGGTGCTTTTCACCTCGAACTGGATCCAGTTCTCGTCCTTTATGAATTTGAGGCTGTCCAACCCGAGGTGTTTCGCATCGAAGGGGTCTTTGACGATCCGGGTGATCTCCGCCGCCAGTTTATCGTTGTCGAACATTGCCTTTTTCTCCCGCCTTTACCGGATCGACGATATACCATTTCTTTCCTTCGGTGGTCTCGTAAGGATACCAGAACCGGTGCTCTTCTTCAGCCAGTGGGCATCCACCTGCGTGGTAAAGATCATTTTTTCCAGCTTCTTGGAGGAGAAGCGTGCGGCAAGTTGGTAATTGGCCTTGCTTGCAGGTACCTGTTGCTGAGCGTCAAGCTGAGAACTGAACAATACCAGCCCCACGAGAAATATCCGGGTCATAAGCGGTTATATTTGGTACTACAATCTTAACCCATTTTTCTCATTGGCCCAGCCTATTTATTCATCATCTGTTTAGCTTCAATGCTCAAGGTCGCATGCGGTACGGCTCTCAGCCTTGCTTTATCGATCAGTTTGCCGGTTACGCGGCAAATGCCATAAGTCTTGTTCTCAATCCGCATCAGGGCTTTTTCGAGATGGTCGATAAAAGTGATCTGACGGCTGGCCATCTGGCTCAATTGTTCTCTTTCCATACTCATACTGCCGTCTTCCATCGTCATGTAACGGGCATCATCGTTATCGCCGCCCATCTCATCCTTGCGGGTGATCAATCCCTGCAGATAAGCCAATTCCTTCTTAGCTGCATCCAATTTGCGGTTGATCAATTCCCTGAATTCTCCAAGTTCTGAATCGCTGTATCTCATAATAGGTCCAGTTTGCTCCTCGTGCGGAGTGTCTAATACTGATTTTGTAAATTCCGGTTCGTATTTGCGAACCGTTTTTGTCTTTATTTCCGGGATGACCACCTTCACCTGTTTGGGTGGGGTTGCCGGCTTCTTTGGTTCTGGTTTAAATGCAGTCGGCGGCGGGGTGCTGGGAGCCACCGGCTGGGGCTTGATCACCGGCTGCGGTTTCGCTGCAGGCTGGGTCTTGACCAGGGGCTGAGCTTTGGCGATGGAAGGAGCCGAAGTCGGCTTTCCGCCGAGCTGGACTTTCCCTGACCCGATCGGCTGCACCTTCCCTGACCCGATCGGCTGGACCTTCCCTGACCCGATCGGCTGGACCTTTCCTGACCCGATCGGCTGCACCCTCCCCGACCCGATCGACGCTTTGGGGTGCGAAACAGCAGGCTTGGCGATGCTGGAAACAGCACCTTTCTTGGTGGGGGCAGGGGTGGAACGCTTAGGGGACGGTGCAACCTTTTTGGCCGTGGGTTTAGCAATACTTTTAGCAGCCGGCGCTTTCTTGGCGGATTTGCCGTTACCTGACGAGTGGGCAGGTTTGGCAGCTGCTTTTTTTGCCGGCGCTATTTTCTTGACGTTTACGGCTTTCTTACAGCGGGCTTGCCCGCTTTCTTTTTGGTTGCCATACAGTTAGGCTTTTTTTGTGACAAACACTTTTAAAAGAATATCATTCACTTCAATTTCAGTGCCATTAGCTGGTTCCTTGACCAATTCGATGGAATCTGCCAAAATTTCCGTGCAAATATACTCATTAAAGACTGTTAAGGAATCTTCAGGGCGGGTACGTCGGCTACTTTAACAAGAATTCGATCGGTCAGATCGTAGCCATTGTCTTTCCGGATCTTTTGGATGCGATTGACGAATTCCCGTGCATTGCCTTCCTGGGCGAGTTCGGGGGTCACGGTTACGTCGAGGGCGACCGTGAGGGCATTTTTGTTAGCCACTACCCATCCCGGGATATCTTCACTGGTGATATCCACGTCATTAATCGCCAATATTAAGGGTTCTTTATCAATAAATAAAGTAATATGGCCATCTTTTTCCAATTTCGTGATATCCTCCTGCGAAAAGCTGCCAAGCGCGCTGCTTACCGCTTTCATTTTGGACCCCAACCGCTTCCCGAGCGCAACATAATTGGGCTTGATTTTCTTTTTGATAAACCCTTCGTTTCCAGACAGATAATTGATCTGCTTTACGTTTACCTCAGCCTTTATGAGGTCTTCCACCTTTTCGAGCTGCGCTTGCATTGCCGCATTCTGAACAGGGATAAGGACTTTTTGCAGCGGCTGCCGAACCTTGATATTCACCTTCTTGCGCAAAGAGAGGATGAGCGATGAGGCATCCTGGGCCAACTGCATCCTTTCCTCCAGTGGATTGTCGATAAAAGCAGCATCCGCCTTGGGGAAATCGGCATGATGGACCGATCGGACCTTGACCCGGCCAGTGACCTCATTGAGATTGATAAATAGCCACTCCGAGAAAAACGGGGAGATCGGCGCCATCATCCGGCTGATCGTCTCAAGACATTCATACAGGGTCTGGTAGGCACAGATCTTGTCAAATTCATATTCCCCCTTCCAGAACCGGCGTCGGCAGAGCCGGACATACCAATTGCTTAGTTGCTCGTCAACAAAATCTTCGATCAAACGCCCGGCAATCGTTGGTTCATAATCGTCCAGGTTAGCCGTTACCTTGGTTATCAATGTATTGAGTGATGACAAAATCCATCGGTCAATCTCCGGGCGGTCGGCGGCCGGGATATAGGCTTCTTTAAACACAAACCCATCCACATTGGCATATAGTGCAAAAAACTGATATGTATGATAGAGGGTGCCAAAAAATTTCCGTTGAACTTCGCGGATACCTTCGATATCGAACTTCATGCTTTCCCAAGGCGAAGCGTTGGTGATCAGGTACCACCGTGTGGCATCGGCGCCAAACTGGGTGATGGTCTGAAAGGGATCGACGACGTTACCGATTCGTTTGGACATTTTATTGCCGTTCTTGTCCAGCACAAGACCATTGCTAACGACCGTTTTATAGGCGAGCCCCGGGTATCTCGCCTCCAGGTCATCACCCCCCAACCCGGCCTTTCTCAATTCTTCATGCACCGACTCCTTCATCAGGGCGGCAATCGCATGGAGCGTGTAGAACCAGCCGCGCGTCTGGTCGACCCCTTCCGCGATAAAGTCGGCCGGATAATTCTGCGCAAAGATCTCTTTGTTCTCGAAGGGGAAATGCCATTGCGCATAAGGCATTGCGCCGCTGTCGAACCAGACGTCGATCAGGTCGGGCACGCGTTTCATCGGCTGGCCGGTTGGACTTACCAGGATGATCTCATCCACATATGGCTTATGAAGATCGGCCGTTAAGCCCTCCCCGGCCTCCATCAATCCCGCGGCAACAGCCTTGTCGATCGCCGAGCGAAGCTCGGCGATCGAGCCGATACAAACCTCTTCGGTCCCATCCGTAGTCCGCCAAATCGGCAACGGCGTTCCCCAAAACCGGCTGCGGCTAAGATTCCAGTCCACCATATTCTCCAGCCAGTTCCCAAAACGGCCTTCCCCGGTTGACTTTGGTTTCCAGTTGATTGTCCGATTGAGTTCCACCATCCGGTCTTTGAGCGCCGTGGTACGGATAAACCAGGCATCGAGCGGGTAATACAGGACAGGTTTGTCGGTCCGCCAGCAATGCGGATAGGTGTGTTCGTATTTTTCAATTCGGAAGGCCAGCCCTTCTTTTTTTAACTTGACGCAGATATCGACGTTTACATCGGAATAATTTGGATCGTCCTTATAGTTCTTGACATATCGGTTGCTGAATTCACCCAGCCCGTCAATGAATTTGCCTTGTTTGTCGACCATGACAAGGATCCCGATGCCGTATTTAGATCCGACCCGATAGTCATCAGCCCCAAAAGCAGGCGCGGTATGGACAATGCCGGTACCGTCTTCCGTAGTAACAAAGTCACCCGGGAGGACCCGAAAAGGATCACCGCCGGATTTCTCGGGCGCATTGGCCGCGAACGGTAGCAATTGCTCGTAGCGAATCCCTTCCAATTCAACCCCTTTGAACTCACCCAATATCTTCCAATTCTCGCCTTCCGGTTTGAAATATTTGTTTATCAGGGCTTTGGCGAGGATGACATTGACCGGCTCCTGCGTATACGGGTTGAAGGTCTTGACCAGCACATAGTCGATCTTCGGCCCCACCGTCAAGCCCAGATTGGAAGGTAGAGTCCACGGAGTTGTCGTCCAGGCCATAAAATAAACATCCCCCTCCGCCAAATCGAACAAAAATTCGCTTCGTTTATCCCGCCTGGCCCTAAACATCGCCACAACCGTCGTATCCTTCACATTCTTATAACAGCCGGGTTGGTTCAACTCGTGCGAACTCAGGCCCGTTCCCGCAGCCGGCGAATAAGGCTGGATGCTGACACTCTCATACAATAGCCCCTTTTTATACAATTCCGCCAGGATCCACCAGAGGGTTTCGATATAATCATTCTCAAAGGTGATATAGGGGTCCTTGAGATCCACCCAATAGCCCATCTTCCGGGTAAGGTCATCCCATTTATCCTTGTATTTCAATACTTCACGACGACATGTCTCATTGTATTCGGCGACAGAAATGGTTTTGCCGATGTCCTCTTTCGTGATCCCCAGCATTTTCTCAACACCCAGCTCGACCGGCAAGCCATGAGTGTCCCACCCACCTTTTCGTTTAACCTGGAAACCCTGCATGGTCTTATAGCGGCAAACCAGGTCCTTCAGCGTCCGGCTGATAACATGATGAATCCCCGGAAGCCCGTTCGCGCTGGGGGGGCCTTCATAAAATACAAATGGGGTGTAGCCATCTCTCAGCGCCACACTTTTTTCGAACGTGTGCTCTTTCTCCCACTTTTCCAGAATTTCCTGACCGATCCCCGGAAGGTTAAGTTGTTGATATTCTTTGTACTTTGCCATGGGACGGCAAAATTACGAAATTCCGTCCATGCCCCGTCAATCAGACAAATTGGACCATCCAACTGATTAGTCTTCTGTTTGTTAACAATTTGCAAAAACCAGGGACACAAACCCCCGGAGGATCAAAATATGACGTACTTATCCACATTAACCGGGTTTTGGCACAATTTATGGAACGATATACGGTATAAGACCGACATTATTAGGGCCACGCCCTTCGATAATAAAGAAATTAAACTCTTTCTACGGTTTAGGGTTTAGGGGTTAAAAAGGGGGGTATTCCTACTCCCCTTCCTTTTAAATTTCTGGCCGCCCCCAGGGCGACCACCGCGAAGCCCAAGACAAATGATCGTTCCCTCCGACTGAATTCTCCCTATTCCGTGACACCTTATTCAATGGAGATCCGTAGCCAACCCGTTTTTAATCTCTGATATTACCTTCAAAAAACCGCTCGCAAGAACACGGCCTGCAAGATCTCAATTCCTGAACAACCACCTGAAAAATTCATTGCCGGAAAAACTTCCTTTTTATCCCCATGGATGGATGGCCTTGCGCTATCCATTTTTTTTTGCCCGGATTACCTTATAAATCCGGATCGCGCTCATCAGGAGGATCACAAAGAAGAGCAAACCGAGGAGGCCCCACGCCCAGCTCAGATTTTGTTTTACCACCGCCAGCATAACAATCGCCACCAGGAAAATCGTCGCGACCTCATTCCAGATCCGCAATTGACCGGAAGAATATCGGAAAACACCCCTGAGTTGTTGCCGGTAGATCACCTGCAGCGAGAAATGATAAAAATAAAGGCCAAGCACAAAACCCATCTTGATCCACAACCACATGGGGACAGCGCCCATCAGGTAAAGCATCCAGGGGCCAAAGATCAACGTCAGGATGGCGGAGGGCCAGGTGATGCTCAGCCAGAGACGCCGGATCATCAGGGAGAATTGCCCGCGGAGGATCGTGCGCTCCGGTTCGGGCCGGTCTCCGGCTTCCGTATTATAGATAAATAGCCGGACCATATAGAACATCCCGCTGAACCAGGTCACGATAAAAATGATGTGAAGCGCTTTTATATAGTTGTACATGAATGAAAGATTCTTCGTCGCTCGGTCGGATCACTCCAATATCATCGATCGATCGCCCCCTGCATAATCCCTGATCCATCCCGCTAGAGTTTTTACCCACAGCGGGTGCGTATTCAGACAAGGGATCATCGTATAAGATTCACCGCCCGCACTCAGGAAACTTTCTTTGCCGCGGATCGCGATCTCTTCCAATGTTTCCAGACAATCGCTGACAAAGGCCGGACAAAGGATCAGAAGTTTACGGATTCCTTCTTTCGGCATTTCTTCCAGCCGGACGTCGGTAAACGGTTCAAGCCAGCCTTTGCCCAATCGCGATTGAAATGAGTTACTGTACTTTCCTTCCGGGATAGCAAGAAGCCGAACAATCTCTTTGGTGGTCACGCGACATTGATGTCGGTAACACGTCCCATGCGCCTCCGAAGCAGTATCGCAACAATCCGGCGATTGCAGGCAATGCGAGCGCGTGGGATCAGTCTTGCGAATATGCCTCGCCGGAACGCCGTGATAGGAAAAAAGAATATGATCGTACCCCGTCGCAAGATAGGGCCGGATCAAGGCACTCAAGGCTGTAAGATAACCCGGATCATTATAGAATGGCTTGATAAACCGCAGCGCAAAACGATATCCCCTCTTCCGATACACTGCCTCCGCGTACTCCACCGCCGTCTCATAAGAAGCCATCGCATAGTGCGGATATAGCGGTATCGCGATCACCTCTTCAACAGCCGGCATCCGGCGCAGGATCGCTTCATAGGCCGCTTCCATCGTGGGATTGCCATACCGCATCGCGATTTCGACGGGGACATCGATCTGCTCCCCCAGCGCTTGCTGCAGCTGGCGGGTCAGCACGATCAGCGGCGAGCCCTCCTTTGTCCAGATCGTCTTATAAGCTTCAGCAGATTTTGCAGCCCGGAAAGGAACGATAAGGCCGCCCACCAGCAGCATTCGGGAAAAGATAAGGATAATCAATCACCCGTTTGTCCATCAGAAATTCCATCAAATAGGCATGCACGTCCTTCGTTGACGTTGAGTCAGGCGAACCAAGATTGAGTAAAATGATGGCGCGTTTGCCGATCGGTGTCATAATAGCACGCAAAAATAAGGTCAGGTCAGCCACCCAACCGGTTTTTTGGAACAGAGCGCCCCACAAATGACATTCTAATGACATTCGAATGCGTGGAGTAGGAGCTCCTGCGAGTAATTTTGCGTCCATGGACATTTCCGGATTTTTCGTCGTTGGGATTAATTACAAAAAAACAGACGCTGCAATCAGGGGCCAATTCGCCATAGGAAATGAACAGTACGAAAAAATCCTGGATCTTGCGCCTTCCTTTAACGTAACCGAATTATTCGTCCTTTCCACCTGCAACCGCACCGAGATCTACGGAATTGCGGACAACTCCGCACATTTGGCTAGTTTGCTTTGTACGCAGGCCAGCGGGGAGCTCGGCGCGTTTCTCGAAATGGCGTATATCCGAAAAGGGGTTGCCGCAGTAACACACCTCTTTGAAGTCGGAGCGGGGCTGGATTCGCAAATACTTGGCGATTACGAGATTGTCGGCCAGATCAAACAGGCCGTCAAGTTTGCGCGGGACCGCCAATATATCGGTCCTTTTCTGGAACGCCTCGTCAACAGCGTGCTGCAGGCTTCAAAAGCCATCAAAAATCAAACAGGCCTTAGCGGCGGGACAGTCTCGGTCGCGTTTGCAGCCATCCAATACATCAGGGAACGATTTCCCGAACCCGGCAACAAAAAAATCCTGGTGATCGGGACAGGAAAGATCGGACGCAATACATGCCGCAACCTGGTCGACTATCTGGATACCCGGAATCTCACCCTGATCAATCGCACCGTATCGAAGGCGGCGGACCTCGCAGCCGAGATCGGCGTCGCACATGCGCCGGCTGAGGAAATCGCGGAATGCGTCCGAACAGCGGATATTATCCTGGTCGCTACGAACGCGGAACATCCAACGCTGTTAAAGAGCTGGGTGGAGGGATCGGGCGAAAAGCTGATCATCGATCTGTCGATACCGTGCAACGTGGAAAGATCGGCTGCGGAATTACCGGGCATTTCGCTTGTCAACGTCGATGAACTGTCGAAGATAAAGGACGAGACGCTGCAGAAACGCGAAGCCGAAGTCCCGAAGGCGATGGCGATCATCGCCGAACATGTTACAGAATGGATGGACTGGTACAACATGCGCCGGCACGTACCCGTGCTAAAGGCAGTAAAGACAAAGCTAAAGGAATTACATACCTGCCCGGTATACAGCCGCCTGAAAGGCGAGCCGTTCCCGGTTTCCGACGATATCCATTCCGAAGAACAAATCCAGCGGGTAATCAATGGCATGGCCACCAAGATGCGCCGGCAAAACCAGGGCGGCTGTCAATTCATAGAGGCCATCAACGAGTACATCGCGATTACGGAATAGTGTTATGCAGAACCCTGTCAGAATTGGCACACGAGAAAGTCAGCTCGCCCTCTGGCAAGCCACCCGGGTACAAAACCTCCTGGAAAAAGAAGGCATTCCCGCCATATTGGTCCCGATCAAAAGCGAAGGCGACCTCGATCTGAAAACTCCGCTCTACGAGATGAACATCCAGGGAATCTTCACCAGGAGCCTCGATATCGCGCTGCTCAACGGATTGATAGATATCGCAGTTCATTCCATGAAGGACGTTCCAACCCGCCTCGCGGAAGGAATCCGCCAGGCAGCCGTTCTTAAAAGAGGACCGGTCCATGACCTGCTCGTCTATAAGACCGACACGGACTTCCTAAAAGATAAAAATGCCGTCGCACAGATCGCAACCAGCAGCATCCGCCGAAAAGCACAATGGCTTTACAGATACCCTGCTCACCAGATTCACAATCTTCGCGGTAACGTCAACACGAGACTTCAAAAGCTGGCCGACGAACCCTGGGACGCAGCCATCTTCGCGCAGGCAGGTCTCGAACGGATCAACCTTCGGCCCGCCAAAAGCATCATTCTCGACTGGATGCTGCCTGCGCCGGCACAGGGAGCAATCTTGGTGGCATGCCGGGAAAACGACGACCAGCACGATTCGATTTGTCAACCGCTCAATGATCCCGATACGGCACTTTGCACCGCGATCGAGCGGGACTTCTTGCGGAGCCTGCTTGGCGGCTGCTCCACCCCGATCAGCGCTCTGGCGGAAATTGAAGACGGCGATGTCTATTTCAGCGGGCAGCTGATGTCCCCCGATGGCCGCCGCCAGGTTTCGATCGAAAAGATCCTTCCTGTGGAGATTGCCGCCGGTATCGGGAGGGAGGCCGCTGAAGAGCTTTTGGAACGGGGAGGGCAAGAGATAGCCGATAGCATCCGGGTAAACGCTCCATGACAAGACAGCCGATATATCTTTTATCAACAGGGTCCCTGCCGGATAAGGCAATCACAGCGGCCTCCAAAGCGGCGATAACCCTGGACGTTGTGCCTTTTATCGATATCGAATACACAGATGCGAACAACCGGTTACCCGAGACCGTTGTTTTCACCAGTGTGAATGCAGTAATTGCGGTTAAACGTTGGTTATCCGAGCCGCCGCCGAACCTGAAAGTATATTGCATCGGCGGAGCTACACTCGAGGCAGTCGTGGAGACATTTGGCGAACAATCGGTGGTGGGTAAGGCAGGATCGGCGGGGGATCTCGCAAATTTGATCCTTGCCCGGGAAAATGGCGACAAAAAGAAGATCGTCTTTTTCTGCGGCGACCGGCGAAGAGAGGAGTTGCCTTCCATCGGCGTCACGGCGAGAACCGTGTACCGAACCATGCTGACGCCACACCGGTTGGAGCGAACCTACGACGGAATCGCGTTTTTCAGTCCCAGCGCCGTGGAAAGCTTCTTCTCCGTCAATGCCGTCGCCGCAGAGATACCGCTGTTCGCCATCGGCTCCACGACCGCCGACGTTCTCCGTGCCACATGTCGCAACCGGGTGTTCACCGCCAGTGAACCCGACAAGAGCCGGTTGATCGATGAAATGATTGATTTTTTTCTATAAAACGATAAACAATTGGCCAAACTCCTAAATAACCTGTTATTACAAGCGTTGAACGGCGAAATGCCGGAACGCACGCCGGTCTGGATGATGCGGCAGGCCGGGCGGTATTTGCCGGACTACATCAAACTGAGAAAACAATATTCCTTCTTCGAACGATGCCAGACCCCTGAACTGGCCGCAGAGATCACAATCCAGCCGGTAGATCAGATCGGCGTGGATGCAGCGATCATCTTTTCCGATATCCTTGTCGTACCACAGGCCATGGGCATGGAAGTCCAGCTCGTCGAATCAAAAGGGCCGCTGCTGCCGGAACCGATTCGAACGCCAAATGACCTCGAACGCATCCTGATCCCCGATGTCGAGGATCGGCTTTCCTATGTTTTCGATGCGATCCGGCTGACAAAATCCTATCTGAACGGCAGGGTACCACTGATCGGTTTTGCCGGCGCACCCTGGACACTGCTTTGTTATATGGTCCAGGGTCAGGGCTCCAAAACCTTCGATGGCGCCAGAGCATTCTGTTACACCCAGCCACGCACCGCACACCGCCTGCTCGAGATGATCACCGAAACGACGATCGCCTATTTAAAAGGCCAGGCCAGGGCCGGCGCCGATGTGATACAGCTTTTCGACAGCTGGGGCGGCCTCCTGAGCCCGGACGATTTCGGACATCTTTCCCTTCCCTATATTCGCCGGATCGTCGCCGCGCTAAAGGATATCGTGCCAACGATCATCTTTGCCAAAGGGGCCTGGTATTCGCTTCCCGAAATGGCCGCAACCGGCGCCCACGGTCTTGGCATCGACTGGTGTATCCGGCCGGAGATGGCACGCCAATTGGCGGGGGACCGGGTTGCGCTGCAGGGGAATTTCGATCCGGCAAAATTGCTGGCGCCGATACCCGTCATCCAAAAGGAAGTGAAGGCCATGCTCGATGCGTTCCGCGGCTACCCCCACATCGCAAATCTCGGTCACGGGATACTCCCCGAAGTGCCGGTCGATCATGCAAAAGCTTTCGTTGAAGCCGTAAAACATTACTCATGAGCTTCAAAGACCACTGGTCCACCTACATCCACGACCTGCAGGACCGCATTTGCGCAGCAATTGAAAGCGCTGACGGGAAAGCGCATTTTGCAACCGACGGGTGGGAGCGGCAAGGCGGCGGCGGCGGTCGAACGAAGACGATCGCACATGGTGATCTGATCGAAAAAGGCGGTGTCAATACCTCCGTCGTCTGGGGCGACGTAACGGACATCATGCGTGCCCAGCTACAGGTCGACGGCCAAAAATGGTTCGCCGCGGGTTTGTCCCTCGTACTCCATCCAAAAAACCCCTACGTTCCGACAACCCACGCGAACTGGCGCTATTTTGAACTATACAATGAAGCCGGAGCGGTTACCGACCGCTGGTTCGGCGGTGGATCGGATCTTACCCCCTATTATCTTTTTGAGGAAGACGCGCGACATTTTCACCGGACCTTTCGGGATGCCATGGATCGTTTTGGAAACGAATATTATCCGCGGTTCAAACAATGCTGTGATGAATATTTTGTGAACCGGCATCGCGACAGCGAAATGCGCGGGATCGGCGGTGTATTTTATGATCATCTCCGGCCGGTTGATGAAGCGGACGCTGAACGGTTGTTTGCGTTCCAGCGCGCAGTGGGCGACAGTTTCCTCCCAGCCTGGCTTCCGATCGCAAACCGGCGCCAAAGACCTTCCATACACCGAACGCGAGATCGAATGGCAGGAGATCCGTCGCGGCCGGTACGTGGAGTTTAACCTGATCCATGACCGGGGAACACTATTCGGCCTAAAGACAAGCGGCCGGACGGAAAGCATATTGATGAGCCTGCCGCCAAGGGCCAGGTGGGAATATGATTATCAGCCGGCACCGGGTAGTCCGGAGGCGGAGCTGCTGGATGCCTGTCTGCATCCGCGCAATTGGTTAGAAAAATAAAAAATATATGTATCTGCAACGACGCAATCGAATTTTACGCCAGTCACCGGCAATCCGGGCGATGGTCGCCGAGACGATCCTGACACCAAATGACTTTATCGTCCCCTTATTTATCGATGAGGGTACCGGGGTAAAGACGGAGATCGCGTCCATGCCCGGTTATTTCCGCCAAAGCATAGACGGCACGGTGACCGAAGTGAAAGAGTTGTGGAGCCTCGGGATCAAATGCGTATTGCTATTTGTTAAAAGCAAGGATGAGCTGAAAGACAATACAGGGCAAGAAGCCTGGAACCCCGGACGGTCTCATGCAACGCAGTATAAAAGCCATCAAGGACGCCGTACCGGAGATCGTCGTTATGACGGATGTCGCCCTTGACCCGTATTCTTCCTATGGCCATGACGGTATCGTGGAAAACGGGGAGATCGTCAATGATCCCACAGTAGAGGCGCTGATCCGGATGAGTCTGAGCCATGCAGCCGCCGGCGCCGATTGGGTAGCGCCGAGCGATATGATGGACGGCCGGATCGGTGCGATCCGGCAGGCGTTCGAGGAAAACGGATATACCCGGACGGGCATCATGGCATATAGCGCCAAATATGCTTCCTGTTTTTACGGTCCCTTCCGCGACGCACTGGATTCCGCGCCGGGTTTTGGGGACAAGAAAACGTATCAGATGGATCCATGCCAACCGGCTGGAAGCGATCAAGGAAACCCTGATGGATGTGGAAGAAGGTGCGGATATCGTGATGGTCAAGCCGGCCCTGCCCTATCTGGACATCATCCGGGAGGTAAAGAATGCGGTGGACGTGCCGGTGAGCGCGTATAACATCAGCGGAGAGTATGCGATGATCAAGGCCGCGGCAAAAATGGGATGGATCAATGAAGAAAAGGCCATTATCGAAACGCTGACTTCGATCAAAAGGGCCGGAGCGGATCTGATCGCCACCTATTTTGCAAAGGATGCCGCAAAAATATTAAACCACTAAAATGTACACCAGAAGCAAAGAACTGTTCGAGCGCGCACAGCGCAGTATTCCCGGAGGTGTCAATTCACCCGTCCGGGCGTTCAAAAGCGTGGGCGGAACGCCGTTGTTCATCCAGCGCGCGGAGGGTGCCTATCTGTATGATGTGGACGGAAACAGGTATATCGATTATATCGCATCCTGGGGGCCGATGATCCTGGGTCACGCCTGGGAGCCGGTTGTGGAAGCGATCCGGGAATACGCGGCGTATTCGACCTCCTATGGCGCGCCGACCGAGCTGGAGGTGAAGATGGCGGAGCTGATCCGGAGCATGGCGCCGAACGTCGATCTGGTGCGGATGGTCAGCAGCGGCACGGAGGCCTGTATGAGCGCGATCCGGCTGGCGCGGGGTTATACCGGCCGAAACAAGATCATCAAATTCGAAGGACATTATCATGGCCATGCTGACCCCTTCCTGGTAAAGGCCGGCAGCGGGGTGGCGACATTCAATATCCAGACGTGCCCGGGGTGACGCCGGGGGTGACGCAGGATACACTGACGGCGGCCTATAACGACCTTGACGGGGTGCAACGGCTGGTATCGGCGCATCGGGACGAAATTGCGGCGATAATCGTGGAGCCGGTAGCCGGAAATATGGGTTGTATCCTGCCAGAGCCGGGTTTCCTCGAGGGCCTGCGGGCACTTTGCGACCAGGAAGGAATGGTCCTGATCTTCGATGAGGTGATGACGGGATTCCGGCTGGCGCCGGGGGGTGCGCAGGAACGGCTGGGTATCCGGGCGGATCTGATCACCTATGGGAAGGTGATTGGCGGGGGGATGCCGGTGGGGGCATTCGGCGGACGAAAGGAGATCATGGAGCAGATCGCCCCGCTGGGAAATGTTTACCAGGCGGGAACGCTAAGCGGCAACCCGATCGCGATGATTGCGGGCTATACCGTGTTGAAGTGGTTGAAGGAAAACCCTTCCATTTACAGCGAGCTGGAAGAGAAAACCGTTTACCTCCGGGAAGGATTGGACAGGGTATTTGACAGTGTGGGGAAGCCATATCAGGATCAATCAACTCGGCTCGATGATCAGCGTCCATTTCAGCGATCATGCGGTGACGGATTTTGCGACGGCCTCCGGCGCTGCAAATGAGCAGTTCAAGGTCTTTTTCCATGCCATGCTGAGAAGAGGCGTTTATCTGCCGCCCTCCGCGTTTGAAAGCTGGTTTTTGAATAATGCCCTGAGCTATGCCGATCTGGATGAAACGATCGCGGCAGCTGACGCAAAGTTTAAAAGAAGTCTAGTGGAACAGAAGTTCACAGGGTTTCAGCCCCGTATGCTTCTTAAAAGCAGTTGAAAAATGCGAAATGGAGGAGTAGCCCAGCATAACGGAGACTTCGGTCACACTAATCCTTTTTCATACAGGAGATAGCGGGCATGTTCCATTCGCTGGCCCTGGTAGAAATCGAAAATGGTGGTGCCGAACATCTCCTTAAAGCCTTTTTTCAGATAGCATTCGTTGATGGCGACCTTCCGGCTGAGAGCTTTGATAGTGAGGGGTTCGCCGATATGGCTCAGCAGGATTTCCCGGGCCTGGATGATCTTTTCCCGATCGGCTTCATTGGCCAGGAACTTACATTGAAATCCTTCCACCTCTTTTTCTCCGACCATGCATTCCAGGCTGTACAGCAGCAGCATCTGGCTTTGCCCATTGATGAAGATGTTCTCCATGGCTGCCGGTATAGGTATGGTTCAGCAGGGCTTCCAGCACGAGGCGCGTCCGTCCGCAAAGCGAAAGGGTCTTGGAAAAGGAGCTCGGATGCCTGAAATTAAGCAGGTCTTCGCTGGCAGTGCTTTCGGACTTCCGGGGCCGGACGAACTGGGAAAGATGGACGGCTGGAAACGGAAGCTAAGCACATCGACGGTCTCGACCCGTTCCGGACAGCCGGGGCGGCGTTGAGCTTGCAGGCAGTCGCATTCGATGTCCTTATGACGGCAACAGTCGTTCCCGGCGATGCAAAACGCAATTCCAGGTAATTCTGTGCCGGTTCGTCCTTTCTGTACATGATAGACCAGCATCCCCATATCGTCCAGGTTCCATTGGGGATTCTTGCTATAGCGTTTGATGGTGTATTGAACCGAACCGGGGATCTGCCGGTCTTTCTCCAGCAGGATGACTGGAGATCTTCCTGCAAGACCGGCTGCCGGTAGGCCATCGTGAGTATATCTGGCGCCTGGAACATGCCGCAAATTTACATCGAAAACGTTTCAATAATTCGCATCAATATATCGCATCCATATTCCGGGCAATGTTTGCATCAAAATTTTCGACATAATTTGACGTCAAAATGAGGCATCAAAATGAGCATCAAAAAATATACGCAAAAATGCCCCCGAAATGAGAGATAAAAAGCGGTAAAACCCCTTATTTTTCGTATATTTGCAGACCTCATTAATTTATTGTTAACTACACTATTCCAGTCAAAAAAATGAGTGAATCAACCCAGGAAGTTCTGGCTCCGGCAACCAACGGATATGGCGCAGACAGTATACAGGTTTTGGAGGGTCTGGAAGCCGTTCGGAAGCGTCCGGCCATGTATATCGGGGATATCGGGGAAAAGGGTCTTCATCACCTGGTCTATGAGGTGGTGGACAACTCGATCGACGAAGCGCTGGCCGGATACTGCAAGAACATCGTGGTGACCATTTACGAGGACAATTCGGTAGAGGTGGTGGATGACGGCCGCGGCATTCCTACCGGGATCAACACGAAAGAGAAGAAGAGCGCGCTGGAAATGGTCATGACCATTTTGCATGCGGGCGGCAAATTCGACAAAAATACGTACAAAGTATCCGGCGGTTTGCACGGGGTGGGCGTCAGTTGCGTCAATGCGCTTAGCGCGGATCTCCATGTGACCGTTTACCGGGAAGGAAAGATCTTCGAACAGGCAATACAAGATCGGGGTTCCGCAATACCCGGTGCGGGAGATCGGTGTCAGCGACAAGACCGGGACGACGGTGCGTTTCTGGCCCGATCCGACGATTTTTATCACGACTCGTGTACAAAAAGGATATCCTCGAAGGACGGCTCAGGGAGCTGTCCTTTTTGAACCGCGGCGTGCGCATTACGCTGAAGGATCTGCGGGAAAAGGAAGAAGATGGCAGCACCTACACCAAGACTTTCTACAGCCAGGGGGGGATCGTCGAATTTGTGGAAATGCTGGACAAGAATGCCGGCCGGCTGCCGTTGATCCCCAAGGTCATCTTTGTCGAAGGTCAGGATGAGGTCACGAATGTGGCGGTGGAAGTGGCGCTGACTTATAACGACGGCTATAGCGAGCATATCTATTCCTATGTCAACAATATCAATACCATCGAAGGGGGCACGCATGTGGCCGGTTTCCGGCGGGCGTTGACCCGGGTATTCAAGTCCTATGGCGACCGGGAAGGGCTTTTTGAAAGGGCCAAGGTGGAGATCGAGGGTGATGATTTTCGCGAAGGGTTGAGCACGATCATCTCGGTAAAGGTTCCGGAGCCGCAATTCGAGGGTCAGACAAAGACGAAACTGGGCAATAATGAGGTGAGCGGGGTCGTGGATTCCACCGTCAGCAGGGCGCTTGAAGCTTATCTGGAAGAAAATCCGCGGGAAGCAAAGAATATCATCCAGAAGGTGATCTTGGCTGCGCAGGCCCGGGCCGCGGCAAAAAAGGCGCGGGAACTGGTACAGCGCAAGAGCGTGCTAAGCGGCGGCGGTCTGCCCGGCAAACTGGCCGACTGTTCGGACCGCAATCCGGAACGTTGCGAACTTGTTCCTGGTCGAAGGGGACTCGGCGGGTGGCACGGCCAAACAGGGCCGGGACCGCAGCTTCCAGGCGATTCTGCCGCTTCGGGGTAAGATCCTCAATGTGGAGAAAGCGATGGAGCACAAGATCTATGAGAACGAGGAGATCCGCAACATGTATACGGCCCTGGGGGTCACGGTTGGTACGCCCGAAGATCCGAAGGGGTTGAACCTGGCCAAGCTGCGCTATCACAAGCTGATCATCATGACCGATGCCGATGTGGATGGCAGTCATATCGCCACGCTGATCCTGACCTTCATCTATCGGTATATGAAAGAGATGGTCGAGCAGGGTTATGTATATATCGCCCAGCCGCCGCTCTATCTGGTGAAGAAGGGCAAGGAGCAATCCTATGCCTGGAATGAAGAACAGCGGCGGGCATGGGTGGAAAGGCTGGCTGGCGGAAAGGAGGACAGCGTAACGGTGCAGCGATATAAAGGACTTGGGGGAAATGAATTCGGATCAGCTCTGGGATACGACGATGAATCCGGATACGCGCACGCTTAAGCAAGTGACGATCGAGAGCGCCGCGGAAGCCGACCGGATCTTCAGCATGCTGATGGGCGATGAAGTCGCGCCGCGCCGGGATTTTATCGAATCCCACGCGAAATATGCAAAGCTGGATGTTTGAATTGTTTTTCGCCCGATGAGAAATTTTTTTCCCGCCCAAATGGCTCAAAATCGGTAATATTACAAAAATTCTTACTAACCAGACCTGCTCACGCAGGCGTTAAATCAATAAATATGTCAAGTGTAACACTCACAGCCTACAATGTTAAGACGAAAGAGAAGAATGTGCCCATCCAGGATGCTGTTATCACGAAGACCGCCAAGGGCGCCTATATGGCGCAGGGACACGATGGGAAAGGGAACAAGCTGACAACCCTGCTTGGTGAAGAAAAAGCCCTTTCCGCCATTAAGGAGGGAGTTGCCAAACAAGGATGGTAAGCCCCGGACCATGCTAAACTCCGGGCCATCGAAACGCCCCGGGCCCATCTCTTTATAATATCCCATTAACCGCCGATCAGGTATCTCAAACCAACTTGGACATCAAAGCCGGTGCTCAGGTTCGTTGAGAATCCAAAACTGTTACTCGTTGTCTTCGATTGTAATCCGCCATTCGGTGGGGGTGGGGTGTCGATTGTCTGTTGCGCGCTCAATCCGCGTCGATCCGCGCCGCACCAAAATATCGCCCGAGCGCATCCGGCAGCGCAATATATCCGTTTGCTGATGATTCTCCAGCCAGGCAAGGACACGGGGAAGCGCAAGCGAACTGCCGTTCAGGGAATGCACAAGCTGCGTCTTACCGCCCGCATCCTTAAACCGGATCTTCATGCGGTTGGTCTGGAAGGATTCGAAGTTGCTGACAGAGCTGACCTCAAGCCATTTCTCCTGTGCCGCGCTGTAGACTTCGAAATCATAGGTCATTGCGGAAGTAAAGCCCATATCCCCACCGCATAGCCGAAGAATGCGATAGGGCAGATCGAGCGATTGAAGCAGTTTCTCCACGTGCTGCACCATTTCTTCCAACACCTCATAACTCACGGCGGGATGTACGCAGCTGTACGATCTCGACCTTATCGAACTGGTGAAGTCGGTTAAGGCCGCGGACGTCCTTCCCATAGCTGCCGGCTTCGCGCCGGAAGCAAGGGGTATATGCGGTCATCCGGATCGGAAGCTGGGTTTCTTTGAGGATCTCGTCGCGGATAGATATTTGTTACCGGTACCTCCGCGGTAGGGATCAGGTAAAGATTATCTTCGTTTACATAGTACATCTGGCCTTCTTTATCGGGCAACTGGCCGGTGCCGCGTGCAGATGCTTCATTGACCAGGATGGGTGGCTGGATATTCCGTGTAGCCGGCAGCGGTATTAAAATCGAGGAAATACTGGATCATCGCCCGCTGCAGTTTCGCGCCCTTGTTGATATAGACCGGGAAAGCCGCTGCCGGTGATCTTATTGCCCAGCTCGAAATCGATGAGGTTGTATTTTTTCGCCAGGTCCCAGTGCGGCATAGCGCCCGGGTGGCAGCGCCGTGCGCCGGCCGCCCATGCGGATCGTCACATTATCTTCGGGGGTACGGCCTTTGGCGACAGGCGGCGGCAGGCAGATTGGGGATGCTCAGGAGCGCCGCGTTCAGTTTCGTCTCCGTCTCCTCCAGATCGGGCTTATGCTTGGCAATCAAAGCCTTGATAAGTATTGCCTCCTCTTTCTTTTCTTCTGCTTCCTGCGCCAAACCCCTTTTGTATAAATCAGGCGATTTCTTTGGAAATTTTATTCAACTGCGATCGGCACCATCCTCAATAACTCCCTTTAGCCCGCGCGCTGTATCGTCCAACTTGAGAATTTCGTCAATTAATTCGGGTTCTTTAAAGTTCCTAACGGCCAATCGTTCCTTTACAAAGTCCGGCTGCTGTCGGATCAATGCCAACTGTAGCATTTTACTGATTTTTGCAAAGATAATCTTCGGGCAGGATACAAGCGCCTTCTTCAATCTTTATCTTCCTGATTTGTCCAAAGAACTATTAAAATCTTAATTTTATTTTAAAGAATAAATTCATCTTAAAACCTTCTATATGCTTGACCCCACCATGATCACCACCAGTATTCAGCTCGAAGGCTATCGCGTAATCCGCAACCTGGGTGTTGTCCGCGGCATCACCGTTCGTTCCCGCAGTGTGCTTGGCAATCTCGCCGGCGGACTGCAGACGCTCCTCGGCGGCCAGATATCGGTTTATATCGACCTCTGCGAAAAGACGAGAGAAGAAGCTTTTCAGTACATGATGCAGCATGCAGCCGAGCGCGGCGCAAATGCCGTGATCAATATGCGCTATGACGCCAATGAAGTCATGAATGGCGTTACGGAAGTGCTGGCCTATGGCACCGCGGTCGAGGTGGCGAGGGTGGTTTAAGGTGATTCGCTATCTTTGCGCGTATGCAACAAGCGCAAGACGACCTGCAGACCCGGTGGTGGAACCTGGAAGCCCGGCTGGTGGAGCGGTTTGGGAAAAAGCCCGATATGGAATCCATCCTATTCCTGATCGGGGTCCAGGAGCTGGGGGATGTCCGAAAAAAATTCTCCAAAGAAGAAAAGCAGGATCTGATGCATATCGCCGTATGCGCCCTGTTCCGGCAAAGCGGATACTATGAACTTGAAGGGGTGGACGCCGATGGCTGGCCGCATTTCCGGCAGCTGAAGGCATTGCCGCCGATGGAAATGATCGCGCAGGAGAATTTCCTAAAGGACCATATCCTGCTATACTTCGAGAATTTAGAGCCCGCCGAAGAACCAGACAATCTATGATAAAAAGACTCTCGATGGGCTCCCCTGATCCTGATGCTGGCGTGCAATCCCCGCTTATCCAACGGGCTTAGGAAAAATGATCTGAAAAAAGACGTCGAGATCACCACCACCAAGGGTATCATCGTCATCCGGTTGTCGGATTCTACGCCGCAGCACCGGGACAATTTCCTTCGGCTTGCCGAGACCGGGTATTATGACAGCCTGCTTTTCCATCGGGTGATCCGCAATTTCATGATCCAGAGCGGCGATCCGGACAGTAAGAACGGACATCCCGGCAAACCCTTGAGCCAGGGCGGCAGCGGGGGTCCCGGTTATACGATACCCGCCGAATTCAGACCGACCCTTTTCCATAAAAGAGGCGCCCTTGGGGCGGCCAGAACAGGAGACGATGTCAATCCTGCGCGTGCAAGCAGCGGTAGCCAGTTCTATATCGTCGAGGGAAAACGATTCACCGATGCCGGTCTGGACTCCGTGCAGAAATTCCGCCTGAAGGGCCGAAAAATCCCGCATGGACCAGCGTTCCGTATATACGCAGCTTGGCGGCGCACCCCATCTGGATCAGCAATACACGGTCTTCGGGGAGGTGGTCAAAGGCATGGATGTTGTGGATTCCATTGCGGCGGTGAAGACCAGCGGTCCGCCGCTGGATCGTCCGGTTGCCGAGGTCCGTATCCTCAAAATGAGGCTGATTCGCCGCGCCCGATAACTTCACCACCGGCGACGCCTCGCTGGCAGGCTTGCACCTGCCTTCGCCCCGCATGGCCAGGTCGCCAAATTAGGGTATATCGACGCCTTTTTGTAATCTTGCAACACAAAAAACCAAGACATCATGAACTTCCCTGAAACGTTGCGTTATACAAAAGACCATGAATGGATCCGGCTGGAGAAGAACAACGAGGCGGTTATCGGCATTACGGAATTTGCCCAAAAGGAACTAGGGGATATCGTCTATGTTGAAGTCGAGACGATAGGGAAAGCGCTGGCGGCGGAAACGGTATTCGGCACGGTCGAAGCCGTAAAAACCGTCTCTGACCTGTATCTGCCGGTTGCCGGCACGATCCTGGAGGTAAATCCCGAGCTGGCGTCCGCGCCGGACCTCGTCAATACCGATCCGTACGGAAAAGGATGGATGATCCGGATGACCGTTAAAAACCCCGCGGATCTGGATGAGCTGATGGATGCGGCTGCCTATGCCAACATAGTACACTGATTTGGGAATCCCAATTACTTATACGGAACAAGAACTGGTGGCCGCACTCAAAGGGAGAGACAACCAGGCATTTGCTTTCCTATATGATAATTACGCAGGTGCACTCTATAGTATTATCCGCCAAATTATTACAGAAAATAGTGAACTCGCGGGTGATGTTTTGCAGGAAGTCTTTATAAATATTTGGCGGAAAATTGAATCCTACGATCAGTACAAAAGGCCGGCTTTTTACCTGGATGTTGAATATTGCCCGAAATGCCTCCATCGATACCCTGAGGTCGAAAAGTTATCAGAATTCTCAAAAAAACCAGGAACTGCCGGAAAACGTATATAAAGGGGCGTCCAACCAGACGACCCAGCAGAATATTGACAATATCGGGTTAAAAAAGGTGCTGGAAAAGCTGAAGCCGGAACATCGCGTACTGGTTGAATTGGCTTATTTCAAGGGATTTACCCACGAGGAGATCGCCGAAATGATGACGATCCCGCTTGGGAACGGTCAAGACCAGGATCCGAAATGCGTTATTACAATTAAGAGAATATCTAAAGTGAATTTAAAGGAATACATAGCAAGCGGCATCATTGAAAGTTATGTGATGGGTCTGGCCAGCGAGTCGGAGAGGGCCGAATTCGAACAAATGTGCGCTCAATATCCCGAGCTGGTAGCGGAGCGCAGGAAATTTGAGGAAAGTCTTGAAGCATATGCCTCCGAACAGGCGATGCGCCCTCCGCTGGAGGTTAAAGCCAAGGTATTAAAAGCAATAAATACCATGGAGAATTCAAAGAGCCCGCGTAGCATCGGACTGTTACGTTTTGTCGCCGCCGCCGCGGTTATCCTGCTGGTCGGGATGGTTGTTTTATACTACCAGGCCAATCAACAGAACAAAGATCTGGCGAATACCAACAAATCGCTTGCTGAGCGCTTGGATAAATCGGAGGCCACGCTCAATAAACTGATGGGAGAGATCGTCCCGACCCGGGTGCCACAGTCGTCAATATGGTCGGGACGAAGATCTCGCCTAGCTCCTCTGCAAATGTCTATTGGGATTCCACTAACTCCAGCGTCTACCTCGTAGTAAAGAATATGCCGGAGCTTCCTTCTGACAAGCAATACCAGCTTTGGGCGCTGATCGATAAGAAACAAAAGAATCTCGGAGTGTTCGACGCCACCGACACGAAAATCATCTTAAAGATGGACAGCACCAAAAAAGCGCAGGCATTCGCGATCACGATCGAGAAAAAAGGCGGCAATCCAACACCCACCCTGGAATCTTTGACCTCAATTGGTAAGACCCAGCTTTCTCAGTAGAAAAAATATCCCCCTCAGAGAAAAAAGGTCCCGATACGCGGGACTTTTATATTTTCGCTGATCGAAGGCCCGCAGGCCGCATTTGTATGATCACCTTTCTGAAAAAACAATTTAGTTTGTTGTATGTCCCATTGCTGTGGACTTGTATCGTCGGTATCGGAGTGTTTCCTTCCGGGTTCGATGATCCCAAGCGAGACACATTTGGCGATCCCGCAGTTCGACAAGTTGGTGCACGTGACCCTTTTCGGCGGATTTGTCTTGCTCTGGAACCTATATGAATCCGGTCGGAACGGCAAGCAGGCAAGACTCCTAAGGCTTTTCTTTCTGTGGTATGTGCTTGGAAATATCTATGGGATCGGGTCGGAATACATTCAGAAATATTGGATCCCGGGGAGGGATTATGATCAGGCAGATATCATTGCGGACATGATCGGCGCGGGTATCGCGTATGGGTTAAGTAACCTGTTTCTGGTAAGAAACCTCGCAGGAACAAACAAAAAATAAACCCCTGTAGAAACAGGGGTCGTAACCAAAACTAACTGCTTATGAGAAAATTGACTGCTTTATGTGAGTCAAATAGAAAAGACTGATTTAATACCAATAACGCAAAACAGGTGCCAATATTATATCCCTTCTTCACTTATCATTCGAGCCCCGCACCACTCGTTCAACCACCACATCAAAATTACGTTCGAAATGACCGCTACGCATGTCTGCCGGAGGACTAATAACATTTATTTAGCATTACTCCTTTTAAATTAAACAATTTCCGGCTATATAGCAACTTTTAGCGCATTTATTTAAAGAACTGGCTACCATAATAATAGACACAGTAGGGGATGGAAAGTTTAAGCCGGGAGTCGTTAAAATGACCCTAAAAACGGGCTAATCGGGGTGAAAATCACCCAACCGTCAATTCTGGCGGGCCATTTTTTCCGCATTTTCAGCAAACTGGAGGGCATCCAGGAATTCCTGGATTTCGCCGTTCAGCACGTCGTCCAGGTTGTATACGGTGAGGCCGATCCGGTGGTCGGTTACCCGGCCCTGGGGGAAATTATAGGTTCTGATCTTCGCGCTTCGGTCACCGGTGCTGACAAGGCTTTTGCGATGCCGGGCGATCTCCTCTTCCTGCTTGCGGACCTGGTCTTCATACAATTTCGTCCGGAGCATTTGCATGGCTTTTTCCCGGTTGCCGAGCTGGCTGCGTTCGGTCTGACAGACGACCACGACGCCGGTAGGGATATGGGTGAGAAAAACCTTGGTTTCCACCTTATTGACATTCTGGCCGCCGGCGCCGCCGCTCCGGGCGGTCTCCATTTTGACGTCGCTTTCCTTTAGTTCGAAATCGACTTCGTCGGCTTCCGGCATAACGGCTACAGTAGCCGCGCTGGTATGGACCCGACCGCTGGTTTCAGTATCCGGGACCCGCTGTACCCGGTGGACGCCGCTCTCGAATTTGAGCGTGCCATAGACGTCGTCGCCGATCACTTCGACCTGTACTTCTTTGTAGCCGCCGACAGTCCCTTCGCTCTCGCTGAGGATGGCCGTCTTCCAGCCTCTTCGTTCGCAGTATTTGATATACATGCGGAGGAGGTCGCCGGCGAAAAGGCTGGCTTCGTCGCCACCGGTACCTGCCCGGATCTCGAGGATCGCATTTTTCTCGTCCTGCGGGTCTTTGGGAATCAGGAGCTGGCGGATATAGGCTTCCAGTTGTTCTTTCCGTTCTTCGAGGCCGGGGATCTCGGCTTTGGCCAATTCTTTCAGTTCCGGGTCATCCCCGTTGAGGGCTTCCCGGTCGAATTCGAGGGTATCCAGCAGGTCTTTATATTGATTGTAGGCGATAACGATCTTTTCAACGCTGCGGTATTCCTTGCTCATGGCACTGAATTTCCGGTTATCGCTGACGATTTCCGGGTTGCTCAGGGCTACTCCCAGGTCTTCGAATCGGGCTTTGATGGCTTCGAGTTTATCTAACATATCTTTGGAACGGCAAAATTAAATCGTTTGGGAATGACTTACCGAAAATTCAAAGCCGATTATTTGTTTCTTGGCGACCAGATGGCGACGAACGATACCGTGCTGATTACCACCGGGAAGGAACGGTGCAGGACGTCGTGCCCGCATCGGAGGCTGGTGAGGGGGTGGAAGTGTACACGGGATCTTAAGCCCTGGCTTTGTCAACTGCCATTGTCACCTGGAATTGTCGCATTTGAAGGGGATAATCCCCGAGGGGGCGGGTTTGGTCGATTTCCTGTCCACGGTGATCCGGCAGAGAGGCGCAGACCGTGACCGCGTCCTCGATGCAATTTCCGCCGGTAAGCAGGAAATGCTGAGTAATGGCATCGTAGCAGTAGGTGATATTTGCAATACAACAGATTCACTGGAGTGCAAAAAGGCCGGAAGGCTGCTATACCACAATTTTGTCGAAACAGTAGGCTTTATCGATCAGACCGCGCCGGACCGCTTTGCGGCAAGCCTGGGGATTTTCAAAGCCTTTGAGAACATTCTCCCCGGAATCAATTCGATCGTGCCCCATGCACCCTATTCGGTCTCGCCGGCTTTGATGCGCAGGGTCGCGGATTTTCCCGATAACCGGCTGCTGTCGATCCATTGCCAGGAAAGTGAGGTCGAAAATGAATTCCTCCTGACCGGCAAAGGAGATCTCTTGCGTCTTTATTCACAGCTTGGCCTGGATATATCCTTTTTTCGCGGCACTGGACGACGAAGCCTGGCCGCCACCCTACCCTATTTTCACGGCAATCAGTCCCTGATCCTGGTACATGATGTGGCGACGGCGGAGGAGGATTTCCCGCAGCCGGGAGCCGCGCCCTTTCCTCCAGCCGGAGCCGCACCCGAACTCATTTTTTGTCTTTGTCCAAACGCCAACCTGTATATCGGAGGCCAGCTTCCCGATGTGCGGCTGATGGTGAGCAAGGATTGTCAGATCGTCGTCGGAACGGATTGCCTGGCTTCCAATCATCACCTGAGCATTCTGGAAGAGCTGAAGACCCTGCAGCGATCTTTTGCCTGGCTCGAAACCTCTACCCTGCTGAAATGGGCGACCTCCAATGGCGCAGCTGGCCTGCAAATGGACCACGCGGTCGGGAGTTTCATACCGGGCCGCAGCCCCGGCATATTGCTGCTGGAAGGCCCCTGCGCCAGCCGCCTGACCCCGGAAACAACCATGAGAAAATTAATCTAGGAGAGCACGGTCTGAAGTACCGCGAGTGTCCGCATCTCGCCAAAATCGGGGATCTGCAGGGCATAAAATATCTGGAATGCCTGTAGCAGCGCGCGCCGGGTCTCCTGGTTGAGCGCCAGCTCCTGCAGTTCTTCGGGCCGCTGGACGCGAAGCAGCTGGGCGGTATGATAGCTCAACGGCACCTTCCAGAACATGGTGATGCGCCGGCAGCTCGGACACGAACTGCCCTTCCCGGAGGTCGAGAATCGGATTCTTTTCGCTGTAGATATCCTGGATCCGGAAACCAAAGAAGCCCGCCAGGTGAAGGATGAAGAACAGGGGGAAATTGGCGAGCACCCGGCCTTCAGCGGCGTCGAGATGAAGAAAGGAATCTTCGATAAAGTAAAACAGCTCGGGGTTGGGTTCGGGTTGTTTGAGGCATTTCTGTAACAGTTCGACCATAAAGAGCGCCACGGCATTGTTCAGGACATCGAAAAAGATATGTTGATAGAGGACCGCCCAGCTGAATTCCCGGATCCGCTGCAGGTTTTTCAGATCGTTGTGATAGACCAGCAGATCGAGGATCGCGGCTGGCTGGAAATAATTGGCTTTGCCGGCGCCATTGCTTGGATGAGGTCCTGACGCCGTTGACGAGATAGGACTGGATGCCGAACAGCTCCGTATAGAGGGTGACGATGAGGCTGGTCTCCCCATATTTAACTGTTCTCAACACGATCCCTTTGGTTTTGTGAGTTGCACGGCTTGCGATCCAAAGTCGTCAAATTGGCGTTTATTTGTAAAAATATTTTTGTTCACATGTGGGAATCCATCGCGCGGCTGGTCCTCAGATACAGGTTATTCTGGCTTCTTCTGCTTATTATCCGTCACCGCCTTCATGGCCTTTCATGCTTCCAGGGTTCAGCTAAGCTATGATTTCACCCGGACGATCCCTACGGATAATCCCAAGTACAAGGAATACCAGGAATTCCGGAAAAGGTTTGGCGACGACGGCAATCTGCTGTTTGTCGGCGGTACAGACGGACAAGCTTTTCAGGCGGAAGTCTTCGCGGATTATATCGCGTTGACGGAGCAGTTGAAAAAGGTGCCGGGTGTAGACGACGTGCTCGGGTTCTCGTCCGCGGTGAATCTGATCCGGGATAGCGCCACGCAGAAATTCAAGACCCTGCCCATCTTCTCGCCGCCCTATACGCAGGCGCGGATAGACAGCGGCAAGGCGGTATTGCTGGGGCTGCCGTTCTATCGCGGGCTTTTGTATAACCCCGAGACGAATACCTGGCTGACGATGGTCAAGGTCAATAAGGACGTGATGAATTCTAAAAAGCGGATCGAGACGGTAGGCGCCATCACGACGGAGATCGACAGTTTCGGGTCGCGTCATGGATTCGCCGATGCACTACAGCGGGCTGCCGCTGATCCGTACCCGAATGGCGGTAAAGGTGGCGAGCGAGACGACCTGGTTCCTGCTGGGATCGGTGCTTATCCTGTCGCATTATCCTTTTTCTTTTCTTCCGTAGCATCAGCACGGTGTTGATGTCGCTCGCCGTGGTGGTGATCGGGGTGGTTTTCGCCTTGGGCACGATGGACCTGTTCGGATATAAAATTACCCTGCTGAATGCGCTGACGCCAACCCTGGTGGTCGTGATCGGGATTCCCAACTGTATCTATTTCATGAACAAATACCATACGGCATACCGGGATACGGGTAACAAGCAGGAGGCGTTGATCGGCATGATCGGCAGAATGGGGATCGTCACGTTGTTCTGTAACCTTACCGCGGCGATCGGCTTCGGGGTGTTTGCGCTGACCCGAAGCGCCATCCTCAATGAATTTGGCGTCGTGGCGGGGATCAATATCATGTTGCTGTTCTTTATCTCCATCATCCTGATCCCGGTCGGTACTCAGTTACCTGCCGCCGCCGGAGCCCAGGCAGATGCGTTACCTGGAGAACCGCTGGCTCGCCGCGATCCTGAAAAGACTGAGGAGTGGACCGTGCACCACCGCCGCCCCATCTATATCCTAACCGCCCTTGTCCTGCTTGTGTCGGTGGCCGGGATGTTCCGGCTGCAGTCGGAAGGTTTTATTCTGGACGATCTCCCAAAAAACGATCCGTTGTACACAGACCTGAAGTTCTTCGAAAAGAATTTCAAGGGGGTAATGCCGCTGGAGATCGTAATTGATACGAAGCGGCGGAAGGGGTTGCGGGCAGGGACGGTGCGGCTGCTGGACAGTATGGACCAGTTCTCGCAATACATCGCGGCCCGACCGGAGATGGCCCGCCCCTTGTCCCTGGAAGAGGGATTGAAATTTGTCCGGCAGGCCTATTACGGCGGGGACAGCAGCGCCTACGAGGTTCCAAATTCAACAGATTTTGCCTTCCTGTCCCAGTATATGGGAAGCGACAGCGCCGGAAAAGCGGCGGCGGGGTCAAAACAAAATCTGACTATCGCAATTGATGAATAGCTTTGTCGACACCAATCAGCAGCGGCTGAGGATCAGCATCACCATGGCAGACATCGGGAGCAAACGGTTGCCGGTCGTACTGGCTGAACTGGAGAAGAAAGCCCGGTCACTCTTCGATTCATCGAAATACAAGGTGGAGTTCACGGGGACCAGCGTGACTTACCTGGAGGGCAGCGCTTTCGTGATAAAGGGCTTAGAGGATAGCATCCAATGGTCTTTCCTGTTGATAGCGGCCTGTATGCTGCTCCTGTTCCGGTCGGTGCGGATACTTTTGTGTTCGCTGATACCAAATGTTATTCCGCTGATCGTTACCGCGGGCATCATGGGTTGGGCGGGAGTGCGGCTAAAACCGTCGACCGTCATCGTATTCAGTATCGCGCTCGGGCATCGCGATCGATATCACGATCCGTTTTCTGGTCAATTACAAGCAGGAGGCCGGACGCGGGAGAGCGCACCGCAGGCAGTGATCGATACGATCAATAAAACGGGGATCAGCATCATATACACCTCGATGGTGCTGATCGCGGGATTTGTGATCTTTTGTTTCAGTGATTTCGGCGGCATCCTCGCGCTGGGATGGCTGACGTCGATCACACTGGTGATCGCCACGATGACAAACCTGATCTTTTTACCGGTACTGCTCGCTGACACTGACTAAATCTCGACAAGCCCGTTCTTGATCGCGAACATGACCAGGCCGACGCGGGTGCGTACTTTGAGCTTTTCAAACAGCGTATTGCGGTAGTTATCGACGGTGCGGGGGCTGATGAACATTTTGTCGGCAATATCTTTATAGGACAATTCGGAGCAAACCAGGCGCAGGAATTCCTTTTCCTTATCATTGAGGATGATGGGGTCTTCGGGATTGCCCAGGTCTTTATGGAGACCGCTGATGATCTTGCCGGAGATATATTCGGACAGATAAAAATCCTTCTTCATGATCGAATCCAGCGCAAGCTTGAGCTCTTCCGGTTCGATATTCTTCAGGATATAGCCTTTCGCGCCCAAGCCGAAGCATGCGGATAATGGTATTTTCGTCGCTGAACATGGAAAGTGCCAGAACTTTGACCTGGGGGTAGTTCTTATGCAGCCAGCGGACAGTCTCATAGCCGTCCATATCGGGCATATTGACATCCAGCAGGATGATATCGGGGATGACGTGCTGGGTGATCTTGGTCTTTATATCTTTTCCATTGTCGCCTTCAAAGAGAACGGCATAGTTCTCAAACGAGCCGATCAGCTTGGCCAGCGCCTTTCTCAATAGACTGTGATCATCTACAATGCCTACCTGTATTTTCCTAGTTGCTACTGCCATAACGAATTATCTAAAATTTCCTTCTCCAGGGGAATTCCACCTGGATCGAAGTACCCTTACCCGGCTGGCTTTGAACACTGATCTGAGCGCCGATGAGGGAGGCACGGTTAGTCATACTTTTCAGGCCAATTCCACTGGAGGAAGTGGTCTGCCGTTTCTTGTCCACGTCAAAACCGACTCCGTTGTCCTCCACCTGCAGAACAAATTTATTATCAATTGAGTAATTAACCGCAATATTTACCCGGGTAGCCTTGGAATGTTTCAAAATATTGTTCAGCATCTCCTGGAACATCCGATAAAGGAATATAGATCGTTGATCTTCAAGACGATACTCGGTGCCTTCCACCGCGAAGTCCACTTCCAGCAAACCGGTCCGACGAAGACTGTCGAGATCGAATCGCATCGCTTCCACAAGGCCGATCTGGGTGATCCGGTCTGTATGCAGGCTTTTGGTCAGGTTACCCATGTCGTAGATGACCTTATTCAGCATCTGACGGCTGTTCTGGACGCTTTCATAGGCGGGGTGTTCCTTGTCAAGGGGAAGCACGGACAGGGAAAGTTTGACCACGGACAGGACCTGGCCGATATTATCATGGAGCTCCATAGCGATGGTCTTAAAGGTCGTCTCCTGGATTTCCAGCTGGGACCGGAGCAATTCCTGCTGGTACTCGTCTTTCATGCGCGTCAATTGTTGTTCCTGCCGATGTTGCCGGCGTTGGTAGAGGAAGAGCGATGGTGACGATAAAGCCGACCAACAGAAGCGCCAGCGCAATAGCGATCAGAATGACTACATAGATTTCCTGGGTTTGAGCCGGCATAAAAAGGCAATAGTGAACGATAAATATAGCAAGATATTCAATAGAATCGAGAATACTGATAGCAAATTCTGAATGAATTACCTTGGGCACGACGTTAAGTAAATTGATCAGGCCATAGACGCGGAAATTACAGGTATAGTAAAATAAAGGCCAGAGCAGATCCAGAAGGCCGGTTGCGCGGCGTAAGATTGACGGAATATTTTTGCTGGAACAGTTCCCAGAAATAATAAATACAGGAGCCAACGATGAACAGGCATCCAATGGAATACGTCATTGTTTGGAATACGCCGTGAGCTTTGGACCAGGAAAATATTGATCAGCGGAGACTAAGGGAAAGCCAATGAGAAAAACGAAGGATGCCTTCTTGGCCTTTCTGCCATGGACGATCTCCCGAACAGGTAAATAAAGAAATGAACTAGATAACTATGGCGATAGATTGCTGAGCAAAAGGTTATTACGGTCTTGCAGGCCTGATAGCTGATTAGTTGCTGAATCAAGTCAGAAAGTGACAAAAAGAAAACAGGGAAAAATAATTCAGACGGTGGTCCGGGTGACTGGATAAAAGATAGTAAGGCTGGCAAGAAAAGCGATGCCGGCAGCAATAGGAATAATATAAAATAGTAATTGGGCGTACATAAACCAGCAAGATAGTAGATAATTTCCTTTTTTCATAAAAAAACCGCCCTGCTGGTAGACACCGGGCGGCTGCTTAGGCTTGGCTCTTTGGGGCATCAGATGAGTTATAGTTAAATGAAAGACATCCCTTTCTCGCCGCGGTCGATCAGGCGGCCGATCAGAGTTGCCATTGCTCTTAACCGAGTACCGCTGCCGCAGAAAGGGGGGCAGGGAAGGCCGGCAAGGACGCTACGATCTCAGGCTTGCCGTTCGTTGAAGGAATAGAGTTCTTTGCTGGTGTCTAGGGTGCCATCGCTGCTGCGGTTTGCCGATCAAGACCAGGGTCTGACGGCCTTCGAGATTCGGCTGCGAGCGCATTTTCGGCGGAAAACACGCCAAAATGCATACGAACGCCATTGCCACCATTGGCTTTAACTTTTTCGAGGAAATTTTCCAATTCTTCCACAGAGAACCAGACGCTCAGAGAGTCGGCCATGCCGAGATGTTCGGAATTATCTGCCCATCTTTCCTGTTTGTACGAGCGGATAAGGTTGTCTACTTCCTGTTTGGTGGCGCATTTCCCCGCATTTACGGATTTTTTTTCAATTGTGTTCATGGCTGTTTTGTTTTAGAATGTTGAAGAATAATTTGCTTTTGTAAAAGTATTCTTCAAGAGGATTAGACAGCCGCGCACAAGGGCAATATAATCAATTGATTATAAATTAATATTATCCGTAAAATAAAGGGGATCAAACAATCACGAAGCAAATATCCCCAAAAAAACGTTTTTTAAGCAAGGAAAATACAGTGAAAATTCTCGGATAAGTGCACGTGAAGTACGCAGGCTGAATTTTGCGTGTTTTGCGCAAAAAAAAAACGTCTCATTTTTCAGGCCGCTATTTGGCCCAAATTAGAATATTTATAGGACATTTAATAGAGAGGTCGCCAACGAATCCCGTTTTTAATAATTTAATATCCTTTATTCGGTGCGTCAAAAGGAAGTGTACAATGCTGTAAACACCAATTCCGGTGTGATTCATCAATTCTCTGATATTTTAAGCTATAGTCAGCAACAGCATACATAACCATTAACACCTTATCCTGTTAGATTTTAAGCGTGTATATGGGTATGTATGCTGATGCTTCCTTACCGACCCACGGCCGGAACGATCGATACGGCGGACATTTACTATCGCGAGGCCTGAGTGCTTACCGCTGTTGCCATTCAAAACGACCGGATTCAACTTGCCGCAGGCGGGTTGGGTCCGGGACTGATTTGGCCAGTCCCTTCTTCTCACTATCTTCCAAATACTTACGGTGAATTTTACGTCCTTTCGTACTTTTGCGGCGCAAACCAGCAAACAAACAGCTTCATGAACAAGCCCATCAAATCAGCGCTGATCTCCGTATTTTATAAGGATGGCCTGAACCCATCGTCACAAAAACTGCACCAGCTCGGGGTGACCATTTATTCCACCGGCGGTACCCAGCAATTCATCGAAAAGCAGGGTGTCCCCTGTGTCCCGGTGGAAACACTCACCTCCTACCCTTCCATCCTGGGCGGCAGGGTCAAGACCTTGCATCCATTGGTTTTCGGCGGGATCCTTGGCAGAAGGGACAATTCAGCCGATATGAGGAGATGGCCCAGTATCATATCCCGGAGATCGACCTGGTGATCGTGGACCTTTATCCTTTTGAAGAGACGGTTGCCACTACGACAGAAGACAAGGCCATCATCGAAAAGATCGATGTGGGCGGTCCTTCCATGATCCGGGCAGCGGCCAAAAATCACAAAGACGTGGTGGTGATCGCGGCCAAGTCGGAATATCCGCTGACTGGTGAAGCTGCTGGAAGAGCAGAACGGCGAGACGACACTGGAGCAGCGGCGGCATGCTGGCGGCCAGGCATTTGAGATCTGCGCGCATTACGACGTGGCGATCGCCCGGTATTTCAATCCGATCCGAACAAGGCTATTTTCTGGAATCGATCCCTGCGCCCCAAATCCTTGCGCTATGGTGAAAACCCGCATCAGGCCGCGAGCTTTTTCGGACGGCTTGAGGAGTTTTTCGACCAGGTGAACGGCAAAGAACTATCCTACAATAACCTCGTGGATGTGGATGCGGCGGTGCAACTGATCGGCGAATTCCCGGCGCATGATCGCGACCCGTCTTCGCGATTATCAAGCATACCAATCCCTGCGGCGTCGCCATCCGGCCTACCGTAAAAGAGGCCTGGGACAGCGCGCTGGCCGGCGACCCGGAAAGCGCTTTTGGCGGTGTACTGGCTTGCAACGGGACCGTCGACAAGGCGACGGCATCGGCAATCAATGAGATCTTTTTCGAAGTGCTGATTGCGCCGGCTTTTGACGCCGATGCACTGGAGATCCTGCGCTCCAAAAAGAACCGCATCCTGCTCCTGCAAAAAAAGGCGAATCATCCGGCACTCCAATACCGTTCACTCCTGACCGGCGTGCTTCAGCAGCAATCCGATAAAGGCAATTATACTGAATGGAAAGAGGCCGGCGGCCGGCCGGCCACCGCCGCCGAAAAAGAAGACCTGATCTTTGCGAACCTCGTCTGCAAACACCTGAAGTCAAACGCCATCGCGTTGGTCAAGAACCGGCAGCTGATCGGCAAAGGATGCGGTCAGACCAGCCGGATCGACTCCGTCCGACAGGCCATTGCAAAAGCGACCCAGTTCAATTTTGACCTGAAAGGCGCAGTCCTGGCAAGCGACGCGTTCTTTCCCTTCAATGACAGCGTACAGATCGCACATGGCGCGGGGGTTACGGCCTTTATTCAGCCCGGCGGGTCCATCCGCGATAAGGACTCGATTGATTACGCCGTGCAGAACAATCTGGTGATGGTCATCACGGGAATGCGACATTTCAAACATTAGCGAGGAGGACCTTCGGTCCGACGAAGCTAACGAACGAGCTCTTGCCAGTGGCAAGAGCGAAGTTCACATATCCCAAAATACCTCTTCTTTCAAAAAAGTCTCATACACTTCCCGCCAACCGCTGAATTCAGGATCCTGGCCCAAAATTGAATTGTGCCAGATCGTTATCATCAGTCCACCCACCTTACGGATGCGCTGATAGTACATATTCAACTCGGTCATGGCCCCGCCGGGCTCATATCGCTGTTCATAGTAGGAATTGGCATCCATAAAGCAAAATGGAAAGAGCCGGAGTTTGGTCTTCTCTTCCTCTCAAGATCATACCAATAAAATGAAGAAGCAACCGATGCACGGAAACCGTTGATGCTGCCATAGCCCATCGAAAAATCCTGGTCGATGCCGTGCTGCAGTAGCCGCCGGTAAGTACCGGGCAAGCTAAACCGGATATAGTGCTGTCGGCTGCGATTGATCCGCTGGCCGCTGATATACTCCATCCATTCGATCTCTTCCTTTAACAGGCGCTCCTGGTCACCGCTTTGCCAGGAAGGATGAATCCCGATCCGTGATGCCGCCGGCGTAATACCGGATCAACTCCTGCAACCCCCGCGCGGTGATCGGGATATTCCTGATCCACCCCTTCCAGCCGGGCGGCAGCAAGAAAAAAATAATACGGCCTCATCCTGCAATACAGGTGCAGCGAATCCAGCCATTCATAGACATCGAAGGGATCGTGCTCGCGTCCCCAAAGCACGGCTACCCGTTCCCGTAATTTCGACCATTGGCCCGCGGCTAGTGCCTTTAACGATCCGCCCAGATTGCGTTGCCAGTCCTTTATACCGATACGAAAAGGCGGTGTCGATGTCATAGGTGGGAATGAATTTAAAGACCGGATAGCGGAAGACGAGTTCGGGGAAACGTCCGGGATAATCGATTTCGCAACTCCTGCAGCCAGATATTGACAAGCGGCTGATCCAGGAATCCTTCCTTCCAGGCCAGCGCATGCGGTATGCGCAAACCGGCCATATTCATCCGTTGGATGCGGCAGGTATTCTTCATACCGCGATAAGAGATAAAAGGCGGCCGCAAAAATATCAAACGGCAGATCGCCCTCAGTAGGGAATAACGCTTTTTGACTTTCGAAGGTCAAACAACCGATCTCCACCGGCCGGATGCCCGTCTCAAAAAGCAGCCCGGTGCGGCCGAAGACGGAAGCAGCCGGAAAACTCTTCATCCGGAATAGTTAAACCGCGGCCCGGTCGCTGCGGAAAAATATCCGGCGTCATCGGTAATACGGACACCCGAAGGATCGTCAAAAAGCTCTTTGCTGATAAACTCGACGATATAACACAACCGGGGGGTAATATGGGTACTGAATAACAACATCATTTCACGCCATCATTTCCGTTCGGCCCGCCAGCGCTCGTTGAAGTCTTTGGCGCAAAATCCAGCGCGGATCCGGTGCGCCGTCCAGGCGTTAAACGCCTTTTTCACCAGCCAGTTCTTTTGCTTCTGAGTTGCCCATATTCATCAGCTTGCGGCTAAGGCTGGCCTTCCGCC
Source organism: uncultured Chitinophagaceae bacterium (assembly GCA_963846405.1). Taxonomy (GTDB): domain Bacteria; phylum Bacteroidota; class Bacteroidia; order Chitinophagales; family Chitinophagaceae; genus Puia. The sequence goes on from CAWJVU010000010.1 coordinate 285,618, forward strand.
AAACCCTCCAGGCTAATCTTCTCCTGCCAGGTCGCGTACCCGCTTTCCACCGCTTCATGACCGATTATCGAGCAGCAGTTCATGCAGGTTGATCTTCACGGAACAGACTTCCGTACAATTGCCGCACAGGGAGGAAGCATAGCTGAGGTGTTTCCATTCCTGCATCTCTTTCAGATGAGGAGTGATCACCGACCCGATCGGGCCGCTATAGGTGGTTCCATAGCTATGACCACCGATATTTTTATAGATCGGGCAGGCATTCAGACAGGCGCCGCAACGGATACAATAAAGGCTTTCGCGCGCTTTGGCGTTCGCCAGGATATTTGTCCGGCCATTATCAAGGAGAATAAGGATCATTTCATCGGGGCCGTCGGCCTCGCCGGGCTGCCTGGGACCCGTGATGATGGTATTATAGGACGGTTATCCGCTGACCGGTGCCATAGGTAGCCAGCAGGGGCCAGAAGAGAGCCAGGTCGGTCAAGCGAAGGGATCACCTTTTCGATCCCCGCAATCACGATATGGGTCTTTGGAAAGGAGGCGCTGAGCCGGGCATTGCCTTCATTCTCCGGTCACGGCGATGCCGCCGATATCGGAAATAATAAAATTGGCGCCGGTGATACCGATCTCCGCCTGTACATATTTTTTGCGCAGTTTTTCCCGTGGCAACAAGGGTCAACTGTTCAGGAGCTGAGGCCGGGCTTCGTATTTAATTTTTCATAGAACAGCTTTGCAACGTCTTCTTTGCTTTTATGCATGGCGGGTGTAACAATATGATAGGGCGGTTCACCATCCAGTTGCTGGATATATTCCCCAAGATCTGTCTCAACACTTTCGATCCCGTTGTCTTCCAGGAAATGATTCAGCTTGATCTCTTCCGTTACCATGCTCTTGCTCTTGACGATGCTCCGGCAGTGCTTCTCTTTACAGATCGTCAGGATCTCCTCCAGCGCCTGCGCGGCCGTCTCCACCCAGATGACCCGGCCGCCACGTTTGGTAAAGACGGACTCGAAATCTTCCAGCTGTTTGTCCAGCGTTTCGATCGCACGCCATTTGATATTCTTGGCCCGTTCACGGGCAAGGTTCAAATCGGCAAACTGCTGCTTCCCCTGCGGTACAACCGCGTTATAGCGGCCGATATTGAAATTGATCTTTTTGCGGTGGTCGAGATCCTCCGCTTTGATCGTACTGCGGGCAATGAAATTAGCTGCGGTTTCTGTCATAGTTTTCTGCTATATACTCCAAGGCGTTATAGAAATCCTCCCCGTATTTTCGGACGATGGCTTCCTTCAAAAAGACATAAGCCGGAACCCGCAGCTTTTCCCCCAGCGCACATCCCGGGCGGCAAAGGGATTCCCGCGGCTCATAATTCATGACCTCACCAGCTTTATTCCGGTTGATCTTGATGGGGTAAAGATGACAGCTGATCGGCTTTTTCCAAGTGATCTTACCATCGTTCCAGGCCTGTTCGATCCCGCATTTGATGATTCCTTTCTCGTCTTTATACCCATAAGCACACATCTTTCCGCCAATAGTCGGCGTGACCCAGCCGAATTCGCGATCATATTGGTAGCGGCCGTTGGTTTCGATCTCCCGGATGCCCGCAGCGGTAAGATAAGGCTTTACCTTCTCGTACACTTCATTGAGCCGGTCCAGCTCCTCCTTCTCCAGCGGAGCGCCGGCATCACCATCCTCGCAACACCCACCCTTGCATTTCAGCAGGTCGCAGACGAATTGCTCTTCGACAACTTTATCACTGACCAGAACATGATCGATTGCTATCATGAGGACAAATATAACTTATTTCCATTTGAAGGTATTGATCAGATGCCGGAGATCCACCTGTAAAAAGTTGTTGACGATCGCCAGGGAATCCTCGTTGGGTGTCGTGTCGAAATAAAGGGCGCCGCGCAAAAAATGCCGGGTAGTGTCCGTCAGGAAAAATTGCTGTGCAGTTGCAGCATTGCCGCCGACATGGAAAAAGATGCCGCCAATTCCATTTGGGGTATGGATAACGGCCTGGTCGATGGAGCTGGCCTTGGAAGCATGTTTGTAGGTCATCTTGAAGGCGTCGTCGGTTAGTTTGTCGTAAGAGTTGCCCGCCCCCTTCGTGTTGCCCGGCGAGGCCCCGACCTGCTTATAGCTGATATAGATCCTCGCCGCAAAACCGGGAAAATCGACATTGATCCAATACGGGTTCTCCGGCACCGTATCGAAAAAGCTGCTATCCTTGATAACATTTGCATAGACCGGGTACTCAAAACTATAGGGATAGCCCGGGCGGTCGAATGTCTGATATTCATGCCGGGGGAAATCGATCCGGAAATATCCCCGTCGTTTGGGGGTATAGGAGCTGTTACAGGATTGAAGAAATAATAACATCAATAACAGCATAGAAGCGAATGCACGTGTATTCAAGGAATTTAAGATTTTGAGGGTTTGATGGTGACCTTTACTTTTTTGATCCGGCTGCTGTCTGCATCCACGATCGTGAATTCGAAATCGCCGCAGGGGACGACATCGCTTTTTTGGGGATATCCCCGGAGAGCTCAAGGATCAGCCCGGCCAGGGAATCGCTCTCGCCCTTGACTTTATCAAACGTATCGGCAGGGAGATTCATGGTCTTGCAAACATCGTTGAGCATGGTCCGGCCTTCGAAAAAATAACTGCCGTCTTCCACCCTGCGGCTGGCCAGGTCTTCCTCGTCAAATTCATCCCGAATATCCCCGATGACCTCTTCGAGGATGTCTTCAAGCGTGACAATCCCGCTGGTTCCGCCGAATTCATCGACGACGACGGCAAAATGGATTCGTTTGGACTGAAATTCCTGCATCAGGTTCTCGATCAGCTTATGTTCATGGACAAAATAGGCGGGCCGGAGCAGGGTATGCCAGTCGAATTCATCGGGCTGGCCCAAGCCAGGCGATCAGATCCCGGGTATGGATCATTCCGGCAAGATCGTCCAGGCTGGTCTTATACACCGGCAGCCGTGAATAATGCAATTCATCAACCTGGTGCTTAAGCCCGGCGAAATCGAGATCGTAAGCTGACGCCGCAGACTTCCAGCCGCGTCCGCATGACTTGTTTGACGGTAATGCTGCCAAAATCGAGCAACCCTTTGAGAATATTCCTTTCTTCGTCAGACGCGTCGTTCTTGGTGACCTGGTCGATCTGGCGTTCCAGTTGTTGAGGGCTGAGCGCCGATTTGCTCCCGCCGAGCACCCGTTCCAGACCTTCCGACCGCTGGACGGCCCAGCCGCCCACCCGTCTGAAAAGCAGATGAATAAGCTCGATAACGCCGGAGGTATAGTAGGCAAATTGAAGGTTATTCTGCGTTGCCCAGATCTTAGGCATGATCTCCGAAACAGAATCATAACGAAGCCAATGAGGATCACTTTGATAAGGAATTCGAAAATCCAGAAATTCTGTTTGAGCAAGACCATCTCGTCGATCAGGAAATTGGCGAGAATGATGATGGCGATATTGATGATGCTGTTTGCGATCAGCATGGAAGCCAGCAGGGTCTTTGGTTCTTCCAGCAGAGATACGATGCGCTTCCAGGAGGTATCCTGTTTGGTCTTGAGGATATTGATATCCTTAAAGGTCAGGGAGAAAAAGGCGACTCGGAACCGGAGAGGACAAAGGAAGCAAGAGTAGAAAAAGAATGACAATCGCCAGGATAGTAGTAGCCTGAGGGTTGATAACCAGCAGGCTGGTCGGTATGATGGATCTCAGCAGAGTGAAGTAGGACAATCCAATATTGAACGGGTTTGGTGAAGAATATGCGCTAAAGTCCAACCTTTGCTTTGCTCGGTCGTGGCCGGCCGGCCGGGTCAAAATGGCAGGTCTTCGGAAGGTTCGCCGATCGAAGGCGGGGTATCGGAGTTGCCAAGTCCTTCTATTCCTTCCTGGTGATGAAGGGAGGAATGAGAGGAGGTCCCATCGGTGCGTTTGTCCAGCATGATCAGGTTGTCGCCGACCACTTCCGTCGCAAATTTCTTATTCCCTTCTTTATCTTCCCAACTGCGGGTTCTTAGTCTGCCTTCGATATAAACCAAACTCCCTTTATGAAGGTATTTTTGCGCCAGTTCCGCCAGTCCGCGCCAAAGGACAACCGTATGCCATTCCGTCTGAGAGATCAGTTTGCCGGCCCTGTCTTTAAAGGTCTCGGTTGTTGCCAGGGAGAATTTGGCAACGGCAATATTGCCATCCAGAAATTGTACATCCGGGTCTTTACCCAAATTGCCAATCAGCATCACCCTGTTTACGCCTCTCATACACGAAGTTTAAAATGTTTAAAATTCATCTGACGGAATTAATTCCCAGCGTTAATAAAATTACCCATTTTTTTAGGAAAAGTCAAAACAAGGTTTGTGCCGGGCTTGGATCGGACAGCCAGCATTGATGAATTTCGGGAACGCATAGGCTCCCAGCGCTGCTCTTGGCACCAGCTGATAGCCATCCGGATTGGCCAACGGCCTGCTGAGCCAACCGTTATAAATTGTCCCTCCAAACGCTGGTGGCTGAGTTCCTGCCGATAGACGCTGGAGATATACCTGACTGTGAGTGCCTGCCCGTCAAACAGTTGCCGGGCAAAATCCGATTGCAGGATCGTTTCCGGCCAGACGGTATCGATGGTTTCATAAAGAATAAATTCATAAGGCCTTCCCAGATATCTTTCGCCGATGCGTTGACGGATATATACTTTGTCTTCAGGTGTCTCCACGACAAAATAATAAAAACAGCGATGTTTTTTCCGAACGGCCTTTTCTTTTACGGGGAGTTGTTCGATCGTTCCCTTCTCCAGGCCAGCACATCCGGCTTGCTGTACACAAGTGGTGCAGTGTGGGTTACGCGGCGTACATACTGTAGCGCCGAAATCCATAATCGCCTGATTGTAAATCCCGGCGCTGATCGGGATCCAGCAGCTCATATGCCATGGCCGCAAACTCTTTCTTTCCGGCGCTGCTGTCGATCGGCGTGGAAATGCCGAAGTATCGGGCCAGCACGCGCATGACATTGCCATCGACGACCGCATACGGAAGACCAAATGCAAAGGAAGCGATGGCCGCCGCAGTATAGGGCCCGATCCCTTTGAGCGCCAGGATCTCCTCATAAGTGCATGGAAATTGTCCGTTATAGTCTGGACGAGATCGTTTTGGCAGTTGCGATGAGATTTCGACAACGGTTATAATAACCAAGACCTTCCCAAAGTTTAAACACTTCTTGCTCAGCCGCATCGGCGAGATCGTGAATCGTCGGAAAAGCAATGATAAATTTCTCGTAGTAGGCCCATCCCTGATCGACTCGTCGTCTGTTGAAGAATTACCTCACTCAGCCAGATCCGATAGGGTTCTTTTTCCCCTTTCCATGGCATTTCCCTGAAATTCAGGGTCGAATGCCATTTTAATAGGGCAATCGTAAAATCGGACTTTTTTTTGGTCACTTTTTTTAATAAAATATCTAACAATCAGTATATTATGCAACTTCTGCCCAACCAGGGATCAAATCCATTATTTTGATATCCCGAAAGGATTTTTAGCAGCAAAAGTTGGGAATTAATATTTTTGTTATATATTTAAAATCAGAAACTTATAAAACTTAATCCCCATGAGAAAGGCAGACCTCGTTAATCAAATATCGGAAAAAACAGGAATACCTAAAGTAGACGTCCTGGTGACGTTAGAAACCATGTTCAAAGAAGTGAAAGAAACCCTTGCCCAGGGAGAAAATATTTATATACGTGGGTTCGGGAGCTTTATCACAAAAAAAAGAGCTGCCAAGATCGGGCGCAATATAAAAAAAAATATGGCTGTACACATTCCTGAACATTTTATTCCTTCATTCAAACCAGCCAAAGAATTCGTTGCTGAAGTAAAAAAATTGCAGTCCGTAAAGGAAATCAGCCAAACCCGGATGAAGAGATGTAATTTGCGTCTCTAAAAATCCTGCATGAAGAGACAGCAAGTTTTTGTAGCCGGCACCGGAGTGCTTATTCTTGTCATTTTTTATTTTTTTGGAAACACCGTTCCTCCTCTCAAGAAACCGGATGCATCCGCTCAGGGCGCATCTGGCAGCAGCTGCGTAACAAATCCCTTGATTTACAGGAGATTCTATCCGAGCTAAGGCCAACTTGACTCCAGCTCAATTGTCTTATGTCAACAGGCTGCAAAAATCTGTCGTCCGAGGAGATGTGAAGAATCAGCAATTAAATGTTGACCGTCAGCTTGCTCGATTTCTGGAAAGATTCGGTGAAGATGGCTTTCTTTCGTACGCATATTATACCGGAGAAGCGGCAAAATTGGAAAATACTGAAAAAAGTCTCACCTTTGCAGCCCAATTATTTTTGAACAACCTACAGGTGCAGGATAATCCGGAGTTGAAAGACTGGATGGCAACGGAAGCTAAGGAGTTGTTTGAAAAGGCGTTAGACTTGAATCCGACAATGATTCGACAAAAATCGGATTGGGGGCTACATATATTTTTGGAAGCACAGGCCGGAGATCCCACGGAAGTGATGAAAGGAATCCAGCAGATTTTGGAAGTGGCGCGATCGGGATTCAACCAATATGTATGCGCAGTTCATGCTGGGGGTGGGCGGGATCGAATCGGGACAATACGACAAAGCGATTGAGCGTCTGACCACAGTTGTCCGGCGTGAACCCGGAAACGTCGAAGCCTGATCTTGCTCGGCGAAGCGTACCGGCAAAAGGGAGATAAAGCGGATGCGGTCAAAAGCTGGTATGAGAGCAGCAAAGAAGATGATCGAAAATCCGGAACTGATCAAAGCTATCGACCAGCAGATAAAGAGTTTACAGTAGCAAGAAAGATATTATAGGGAATGGCCACTGGTCATTGGCAAAGATCAGAAATTATTATTATAACCAAAAATTGAATTAAGTATGCCTTGTGGTAAAAAGAGTAAGCGTCATAAGATTGCGACCATAAGAGAAAGAAAAGATTGAGAAAGAATCGCCATAAGAAGAAGAACAAATAAGCTTGTTCGATTCCATTTCGACGCAATCGCGATCTGACTCCGTTCATTGGCTGATGTTGACTGGAAAACGCTTGATACGCTTGAATAAGGAACTGATCATAAACGCAGCCCCACAGGGTGTTGAAATAGCCCTATTAGAGGATAAGAAGCTGGTGGAGCTCCACCATGAAAAGGCTGATGCCAGCTTTGCCGTGGGTGACTTATACCTTGGAAAAGTAAAAAAGCTGATCCCGGGGTTAAATGCGGCCTTTGTCGACGTTGGTTTCGAAAAGGATGCTTTTCTTCACTATACCGATCTCAGCCCGTATGCGCGCTCGCTCCTGAAATTCACGCAACATGGCGATGAATGACACGAGTGCGGACGGATTCGACTTCGGGACTTTCCAGGTCGAGCCCGAAATCATAAAAACAGGCAAGATCAATGAGGTACTGAATGGCAAGCCGAATATCCTCGTCCAGATCCTCAAAGAGCCGATTGCGGCAAAGGGGCCACGATTGAGCTGCGAGATTTCGCTCCCTGGCCGTTTTGTGGTCATTACGCCCTTTAACGATATCGTGGCGGTTTCCCGGAAGATCCATTCTTCTGACGAGCGCAAACGGCTCCAAAAGATCGTTGAAGCCATCAAGTCCAAGCAATTTCGGGGTCATCGTGCGGACAGCAGCTGAAGGAAAGAACACCGCGGAACTGCATGAGGACCTGACGGAACTGGTCGCCACCTGGAAAATGATCCAGCACAACCTGAAAGGTGCAGTCGCTCCCGCCAAGATCCTCAGCGAACAGACCAAGACCACGAGCATGCTTCGCGACCTGTTGAATGAGGATTTCAATAAGATCGTCATCAACGACCGCAATATCTTTAACGATACCAAAAGCTATATCCAGCGCATCGCCCCGGACAAAATAGATATCGTTTCCTACTACCACAACGGTTCGCCCATATTCGACCAGTTCAGTGTGACCAAACAGGTAAAAGCCGCCTTCGGTAAAACAGTCAATCTGCCGAGCGGCGCTTATCTGATCGTCGAACATACAGAAGCCCTGCATGTCATTGACGTAAACAGCGGATATAAGAGCGTCAGCAATAACCAGGAACAGAATGCGCTGGAAACCAACCTGGAAGCTGCCGAAGAAATTGCCCGTCAACTCCGGCTCCGCGATCTGGGCGGCATTATCGTGGTCGATTTCATCGACATGAAGCTTCCGGATAACAAACGGAAGCTCATTGAAGCCATGGAGAGCTTTATGCGAACGGACCGGGCAAAACATGCCGTATTGCCCATCTCCAAATTCGGGCTGATGCAGATCACCCGGCAGCGAATGAAGCCCGAAGTGACGATCAATACCCAGGAGATCTGCCCGACCTGTAACGGGACCGGAAAAATCTCTTCCGCCCTGATACTGGAAGACGAGATCGAAAAAAACCTCAGCTATCTGCTTAACCACCAGCATAAGGACCTGACCCTGGCCGTTCATCCCATCATGCATGCCTACCTGACAAAAGGTGGCTTTTTGGTATGGGCTCCAAACAATGGAAATGGCGCTGGAAATACAAGCAGCGGGTCAGGATCCGGGCAAATACCAATTACCATCTGACGGAATTCCATTTCTTCGATAAACAGGACGACGAGATAAAACTTTAATGTCCATGGCCGGACAAAGAGAAGCCCCGGTAGAAACCGGGGCCGTCTTTCACTGTCAACATTGAGTCACACATTCTTATAGGGATAATTCCTATTTTTTGTCATTGAAGCGTGTTATAATAATCGATGACACGCCGAAAATCGTCGATCGACTTAAACTTGAGGTGGTTGTCATTCATAAAGCCTTCCACCTTATCCTTCTTGTCGGCGAGTACCGTGAGCAGGAAGTCCTTGTCCTTCTTTACCCGCTGCATGGTCGTTCCATTGTAGACATAGTAATCTTCGTACGTCCGGTATTCTTTGCTGATTTCGCCGGATAAGTCGTCTTTCCGCTGCGAGATGACCTTCTTCATGGAATGCAGGAGCCAACACCGGCCCTCCGAGATCACTTCATAAAGGAAGGCGCCATCCAGCCCATCGATGGCGGGAAAGCCACACTGAAAGCGGGCGGCGCCGATCATCGTGGCGTTCTTACCCGGCAAAAGGATCTCCTTTACATAGCCTTTCGCGAGTGCCATTTCCTTTCGGACGCTATCCATAAAATGTACTTCTCCCGAATACAGGTTAACCCGGAGCTTCACATGGTCATACTTGCGGTTGTCGACAAGGATGACCGAACCCAGCCGCCAGTCATCTGCAAAGAATGGCGAACCGGCTACGTCCGGCTCGGGATTCACAAATGTCTTGCCATTCTTGTCGAAAACATTGTATGACAACTCCCCTCCGTTTTGCGCCACGAATCCGTCCTGCGCAAAACCGGATAACCCGCCGGAAAACAACAGTCCAAAAAGAAGCAGCCCTTTCATGGCTAATAGTTCGGATTAAGGATCGGAGAACTACCGGTACCGGGAGGATTCAATTGTGTCTCATCCGCCGGGATATCCCAGTAGTCCATGAAATTGTAGTCCACCGTTACATTGGTATCGTAGGTCCCGTCCGTATTAAACAGCAGTTGCCCGTATGCACCGCCACCATTGGCGATATCATAGATCCAGCCCCAACGGCGGGCGTCATAGAATGAAAGACCGCGGAAGATCAGCGCCGCCCTTCTCTCCATGGTCAACTCCTTCATCGCCTGTGCCAGGGTCAGCCCGGTCCCGTGGACCGCTGCTACGCCCGAACCTTGCAGCGCTCTTTCCTGGTCGACATAGGCCAGACCGGCATCGATATTCCCGGACCGGATATTGGCCTCCGCAAGCATAAGCATATTTTCTTCCAGGCTGGGGCCGATGAAGACCTCATATTCACCGACCTGTTTGTTCCCAATCGCATAGACACCGGTATTACTCTGCTGAAGGCTGTCGAGAATATTATACGGCGTGCCGTAGAACGGATTGTTATACGTGCTGTACGTCGCGAAATTCTGCGTAAGACGGGCGTCACCAGCCTTAAAGTTTGCAACGTAACGTACGCTGATCTTAAAGGTGGAAGAGATATTGGAACCTGTCGTTTCCGCCGCGGCATCCCCGGTACTGGCCGAAAAGAACCCGTTGGTGGGAACCGACCGGCCGGTGAATACATAGTCGCCGCTTTGGATTCCGTTGGTCGCCAGGGTCAGCACGTTACTCCAGTCCGTTGACGACATCGTGCCGGTTGAGGACTTGGCGATCGCAGCGCCCGGATCACCGTTTACATAGGGGGCAAGCTTGTTTAAGAGGATATTCCGCGCAAGCAGCGTGTTGATATTGTGCTGCCACATCGTTTGCGTCAGAACGCCGCCGTTGCCCACCTGGCAGAAAGCCGGGATCAGCTCGCCAAGAACCGTGGAAAAATCCGATGTGCTGCTGATCGAAGACAACGTCGTAGCGCACAGGTTCAGGTAATAATCGGATTGGGCGAGAATGGAATCCTTCGGAAGATAATGGTTATTGGTAATGTTGAGGGGATCATCCTGGATAAGCCCTGAATAATATATCGTTCCGATCTGGGAATAAGCATAGCCTTTCCACCAGTAGCACCAGGCATTTATCGTGTTCAGCCTGGACTTGGCATCGCCCGACAACGGAATGGTCGGAGCGATCCGGAGGATCTCATTGCAGGCTGCGTTCAGCGCATACATGTTCTGCCATTGAAAGTACAGCGGGTTGTTTCCGCTGCCACCGAGGATATTATATGACCGCAGGATAGCAATCGAAGGCGAGCCGTTAACGACTTTGGTGCCGTCATCCTTGATGAAATAGGTCGGGTAGCCTACCGTGGTGATCTGGTTGTTGGACGCATCCGCACCGATATTGTCTGCCATGAGCTCCATATAGCCGAATGGCAGTGAGAAATAGCTATTACCGAGCCAGCCGTCGCCATTAGCAAAGCCGTTGATATAAACGCCGCCCTGGGCCAGGGATATCAGGCCGGATTCGTTCAGTCACATTCCCTCCCTGTGTCGGTAAGTTAGGGTTGCCGATCTGCAATTGTTTTTTGCAGGCGGTTGTCGCCACAATGCCCCAAAAAAAGAACGATATAATAGAATTTATATTTAGTCATAATTTTCTTTTTAATGATTCAACAAATTAAAAACCGACATTCAGGCTGGCCTGATACGACCGGAGATTGGGGATCGAGCTGTTGTCCACACCTCGCGTATAGGAGGAGTTGGGAGTAAGCGAGCTGATCTCCGGGTCCATGCCGGGATATTTTGTCTTTGTCCAAAGGTTCCTGCCCGACAAGACGAGCTGCAGCCTCTTGACACTCTTGATATGATACAGCCTGGCGAAATCGAGGGCGACGGCGGCGTTGCGAAGCCGCAGGAAGCTGGCCGGATAAAGGAAATAGTCCTTGGGCGCTTCGTTACCCGCACCATGCGTGCTTCCCCACAATGCGTAGTAGGCACTGGCGCGATAGGCAGTAAAGGCTCCTTGCTTGCCGGCGATATTAACCGATTTTTCGAAATCGCCGTCTATACCATCCCGGTACATCCACTCCTTGGTCTCGCTGTAAATATGCGAGCCATAGATCCAGTCGAACTGGAACGAGAAGGACAGAAAGTCCTTATAGGAAAACTCATTGATAAAGGCGGAGTTGAATTTGGGATCGGTGTTGCCAAGCGGATACTTTTCTGACGTGAACTGCATAGCCATCGTACCGGTATCTACGACATGACCTTCCACGATGGTATATTGGCCGTTGTTATTGCCATTCGGGAAATACTTGGTTTTCCCGTCCTGGTAGGTTTGATCGAAATTGTGGATGGCTTTGTATCCATACAGCTGGCCGATACGATAACCAGGGACGAGGTAGATGTAAAGGCTATTGCCATCGACCGGTCCGACGGGGATCGGCTGGTTACCTTCTACCTTGTCGATCATCGACATTTGATGTCCCCAGTTGGTCGTGAAATTCCACCGGAAATTCCGCGTTGCCACGATGGGGAGGTTGATCTGGAACTGATAGCCCTCGGAATGAAGATCGAAAGCGTTGTCCAGAAGACCGGAAGCACCCGTGGACAGCGGCTGATTGATGGTATAGATTACGTCGCTGCTCTTCTTATGCCAATAGGTGAAAGAACCATTGATTGCAGAGAACCAGGCGCCGCCTTTATTCGCGGGGATCGTAAAGTCCGTCCCTGCTTCGAATTCCTTGGAGACTTCCACCTGGAGGTTGGGATTCTGGTTGACCGAAGGAAGACTGTAAACCAGTTGCGTACCGAGGTCATTCTGTCCCAGCGTAGGATAGCGATCGAACGGGCCAGGCTGAATACCGGCTTCGCCGTAGGCGGCGCGCAGCTTAAAGGTCGAAAAAATGTTGGCCATCTTGCCATTGGACCAGAAGTCAAATCCGGATGGCAGAATATACCCGTTAACATGCGGGAAAGTAAATGCTTTCGAACCCAGTCCGAATGCCGAAGAATAGTCACTGCGGAACCCGCCGGCGACACCACCCCAGTCGCCGATATCGACGGTTTGGTTAACGAGATAACCGTAGGTGATGAAAGGCACCACCTCATCTTCCGCCACCGCCTGGCTGGAGGTAGACGAGATATTGATCGGCGGAACGGTGGGAAGACCTAAACCATAGGTATCGTATTCCGAGTACCTATTTTTACGATAGTCGAATGCGACCTGCGTGGAAGTGGTGATCGGAAGCTTGCTATGAAAATCGTTCGCCCAATCGGTTCTGAAAAAGCCGCTGCCGATAAAGTTCTGGAAAGTAGTGCTATACTGCCAATTGTCTATTTCCCCGTTGAGGTCGGGTGCGAAGTACCCGGCGTCATCATACTGATAGGCGGCGTTTAGGTTTGCGCTCTGGTTGGCATACGTCCAGCGGGAATTTTCCGTCCGGTAGTTAAGTCCGTATTTTGCATCGAGCTCGAAAAACCGGCTGACCTTATAATCGGCGTCAAAACTCTGTACCACATCGATCTTGTTGTCGATGCCGCTTGCATACTCTTTGACATAATACGGGTTAAAGGCGTTGATACTTACGAAAGATGCCACCTGGTAGGCGGGATGGGTGCCGTCCGCCAATTTGTAATTCAGGTCAAAGAACGGTGAGGTATTAAGGAAGGAAAAGATATTTCCGTTATTGCCGAGGGAATTCCCCTGTCCATAGCCGTATCCACCCGGACCGCCAAGACCCGGTACAATGGTGTTACGCGTGTAGATCAACTGCGTGATGGAGCGAAGCTTGAACCCTTTAAAGACTTCTATTCCCAAATTTGCAGAGAGGTTGGTTCGGTCAAGAGAACCCGCTTGCAAAACCGGCGTCAACGTGTGGTTATTAGCGGCGGAAAGGTTGAAATCGAACCGGTCGCCTGCGCCGGAAAGGCTGAGCACGTTGTTAAAGGTGTTGCCGGTTTGAAAGACCTGTTTGAAATGATCGTAATATTTCAGGTTGGTGCCATAGGGATGGCTGTCGGTATTCAAGGTGTTGAGGATGGCATAACGGGTCGGACCGCCGTACTCATAGGAAAGACCATCAAGATCCCCGTACTGATCGAAGGTTACGGGTGTACCGCCAGTCGTAACAAAGTTGCCGCTCGCATCGGTCAGCCAGGGACTAAGCCTGGCTTTGTGCATGTTTCCGGTATTGATATATTGATTGGAAGCGTAGCTGCTGGAGTAGGTGATGGCGGTGGCGCCCTTTTTCCCTTTCTTGGTAAAGATCTGGATAACCCCGTTGGCGCCCTGTGCACCATACAGCGACGCGGATGCGGCGCCCTGTACAACTTCGACCCGTTCGATATTACTAAGGTCGAGGGAGTTGATATCGGTGGCAGGCACTTGCAGCCCGTCCACCATGATCAGGGGTTTTGTGCCCCCGTTGAGCGTATTAACGCCCCGGAGCATGATGTTAACGGGGTCGCCGGGGTTTCCGCTGATGGACGAAATCTGGGCGCCCGGTATCTTGCCGATCAGGGCCTGGTCGATGGAAGCGGTAGGTGCAGCGGGTAATTTGTCCGCGCTCACCGATTCGACCGCAATACCCAGCTTCTTTTTACTGGTTGCAACGCCGACCCCCGTCACGACAACCTCACTAAGGGATCTGGAGTCGGTAGTCAGCTGAACATTGATCATGCCGGATGCTCCGACTTTGATTTCTTTGGTTTCGTAGCCAACACCGCTAATAATAAGGATGGCGCTTGGGCCGGCCTTTAAACTGAAAACGCCCTGGAGGTCGGCACTGGTACCTCCTTTAGCGCCCTTTACCCGAATAGTTGCTGAGGGAATCGGGGTACCGGTGGCATCAGTGACCTTCCCGGTAATTTGTGTCATCTGAGCGTGTAACCCCAAGGTGACGAGCAGTAAGATGCCCGCCAGAAAGTGACGATTTTTTCTCATGTGTAGTAGTTATTGGTGAATCAAAAGTTCATTCCAATGGCAAGGATAACCAGGAAATGACGAGTTGGGTACTCAGTTGACAGCGTCAGTCTTGGATGGTTAAAGTACGTATTTTTAATCCTAAATTAATTCGTGGAAAATTTTTTTAGAAAAAATTCAATTATTGGGGCATTCAGTTGCTAATAATTTGTTAATAGGCAAAAATTCCTGATTGAAAGTATGAGATTTTCAGCTAATAGATTAAAAAAGGGTTAGTCGGTGCTGTTCTCCTCCAGTAAAGACGCGATAGCGGATCGGGGGCTTTTTCCCCGCTTATTAAACTTAATTAGATGTTTTTATTTATTGACGCAGTGACACTTCATGCCGTTCAATTCAAATGTTTAAATATATCTATTTAATTTGTAATACCTTTTCTACAGATTTTGCCAGCATATTTTGGGTCCGGTAGACGTACCCCCGGGCGCCCCGCAGGATGTCGTGCGGGAAAATTTTTTGGCCGTTCGAAGCGGTTTACCGAGGGCTAATTTTCAAGCTTTTAAAGAACGGGCGCAAAACCGACCGTTAACAAGGGCCTCCTTGTAAATTATTGAAAATCAATTTAATGTAAGCGCTAAAATGCATGTCAAAAGCAAATGGGCACCAGTTTCAAAGTTATTCACACCGTCAAAAATTTATTTTGTTATGTGGCGCTAATTTGTAATTTAGTGCAAGAATTTAATGGGTTAGTAAGTAAGGGGCCGGCGATCTAGCTGGCCCTTTTACTATTCATCTGTGGCTCATCGATCGATCTGATTTCCAATTTATGGAACAAGGTTAACTTTACCGGATGAGCAAGATTAAAACAGCCTTCTTTTGCAGCAATTGCGGATATGAAAGTGCGAAATGGTCGGGCAGATGTCCATCCTGTGACCAATGGAACACATTTGTAGAGGAAGTTGTCACTAAAGATAACAAACTGTCGGAGGCGGAGTGGAGGAATTTCGGCACGGAAAAGAAAGAGACAAGGTCAATATCGCTTTCTGAAGTGATTAGCGCGGAAGAAAAACGGATCATCACCAGTGATGCGGAATTGAACAGAGTATTGGGCGGCGGTATCGTCGCGGGCAGCATCGTACTGGTGGCCGGTGAGCCGGGGATCGGCAAGAGCACACTTTTTCTTCAGAACGGTCTGCAGCTTCAAGGGGTGCGTACCTTATATATCTCCGGCGAGGAAAGCGAGCAGCAAATCAAGATGCGGGCGGATCGGCTCTCCCCCACCACACGCAATGACGACTTCTATCTGCTGACGGAAACTTCCACCCAGGCCATTTTCCAGGAGATCAAAAAACTTCAGCCCGGCCTCATTATCGTCGATTCGATTCAGACGCTGCAATCTCCTTATATCGAATCTTCAGCCGGCAGCGTTTCGCAGATCCGCGAATGTGCCGCCGAATTTCAGCGGTTTGCAAAAGATTCGGGAACACCGGTTTTTCTGATCGGTCACATTACGAAGGATGGCGGCATTGCAGGCCCGAAGATCCTCGAGCATATGGTGGATACCGTCCTCCAGTTCGAGGGGGACAGGCATTATGCCTACCGCATTTTACGCACACTAAAAAATCGGTTCGGGAGCGCTTCCGAACTGGGGATCTATGAAATGACCGGCGCAGGTATGCGGGGCGTTATCAATCCAAGCGAACTTTTGATCACACAGAAAGAAGAGCAACTCAGCGGGATTGCAATAGCGGCGTCGATCGAAGGGCTAAGGCCGCTGCTCATCGAGATCCAGGCGCTCGTAACACAGTCGGTCTATGGCACGCCTCAGCGTACGGTCAGCGGTTTCGACGGGCGAAGGCTGCAGCTCCTGCTGGCCGTGCTGGAAAAGAGAGGCGGGTTTCATTTTGGGGTAAAAGACGTCTTTCTCAACATTGCCGGCGGTCTGAAAGTAGAAGATCCGTCAATCGATCTGGCGGTGCTATGTGCCCTCCTGAGTTCGTATGAAGACGTTGCTTTGTCTTCGAGGGTTTGTTTTGCGGGTGAGGTTGGGTTGAGCGGTGAGATCCGGGCGGTAAACCGGACCGAGCAACGGATTGCGGAAGCCGAAAAGCTGGGTTTCGAAAAGATATTTGTCTCCAAATACAATCAGAAGGGGTTAACCGTTAATAAACCTGGAATCGAGGTGGTGCCGGTCAGCCGGATCGAAGAGGTGTACCGGATTTTGTTCTGAGAATATGAAAAATTTGTTGTTTATCGTTTTGACCGCGGCGTGCATTTCGTCCTGCACCAAAAATTCCTTTATCACCAGCAAGGATGCGGCGGTAGCATTTTCGGCCGACACCGTATTCTTCGATACGGTTTTTGTCGCCACCGGTTCGGTGACGCAGTCGGTGAAGGTGATCAATCCCAATAGTCAGAAGCTCCATTTGACGGATATCCGGTTGATGGGCGGGGCGCAGTCCTATTTTTCGATCAATATCGACGGATCGCCCGGGCCGGAGTTAACCGACATCGACCTGGATGCCGGGGATAGCTTATATATCTTCGTCGCGGTACAGATCAATCCGAATTCCGCAAACCTCCCTTTCATTGTTCAGGATAGTATCCAGGTGGCCTTTAACGGCAATCGGACATATATCCAGCTGCAGGCCTGGGGACAAAATGCGACCTTCCTGCGAAACCAGGTAGTCACAGGCAATACCGTTTGGAATTCAAACCTTCCATATGTTATCCAGGGCAGCCTTCAGATCGACACAGGAGCGATGCTGACCATCCCCGCCGGCTGCAGGATCTATTTCCACGCAGATGCACCGCTGCTGGTCGACGGCTCTCTTCAGGTGATCGGTACCGATAGTAACCGGGTCATATTCACGGGAGACAGAATGGACCCTCCCTATAACGGGTATCCCGGAAGCTGGCCGGGCATCTACTTCCGCGGGGGTAGCACGAATGATCTGCTGCAATATGCCGACGTTGAAAATGCGGACGAAGCGGTCGTAGTGCTGGCACCGCCCGCCGGGGCGGCCCCCAAAGTGGTCCTGCAGCAATGTATCGTCAACAATAGTTATGACGCAGGCATCCTGGGGATCGGCGGGAGCCTCCAGGCGGTCAATTGCCTGATCAGCAACTGCGGACAGAACGTCCTCCTGGGCGGAGGGGGAAACTATAGTTTTGTGCACTGTTCCGATGCTGCCTATTCCAATATTTATCTTTCGCACACCGAGCCCGTGCTGGCAGTGACGGATGAGCTATTATACGGGTCTTCGCTCTATACGGGAGCCATACAGGCAAACTTTGTGAATTGCATCTTCTGGGGCAATTATGGCAATGTGCCCGATGAAGTGGTGGTGTCGCAGCAGACAAGCAATTCATTTGTGGTCGGCTTCAGCAATTGTTTGTGGAAGGTGCAGGATACACCATCGCCGGTTACAACGGCGAATATGATCCTAAATAAGGACCCGCTGTTCGACAGCGTAAATACGTCGGCGAATTATTATGATTTTCATTTGCAGGCCAATTCACCCGCCGTCGGTGCGGGCGCGGCAGCAGGCGTGTTGATTGACCTGGATGGGAAGGCGCGGCCGGTTAATTCCCCCGATCTCGGCTGCTACCAGCGATAACCGTCCAGTCACAGCGATCACCCCACCTTGACCACCCAACATCAATTTCAACCACCCATCATGGAAAAGCGTCACTCCTTTAAACATTAGCGTTGTCTCTGTGTAGTTAATGTAGCTATTTCGATTACCTTTCACTCAAAATCAAATTCTTATGGTACGCGCACTTCTTCTTTCAATTTTTCTGCTAGCCGGCACGGCTCCTTCCAGTGTATATGATTTCAAAGTGCCCGGGCTGGATGGAAAAACGATCGATCTTTCCAGTTTCAAGGGTAAGAAGATCCTCATCGTGAATACTGCCAGTAAATGCGGCTTCACCCCCCAATATGCGGATCTTCAAAAATTATATACTCAATATCAAAGCAAGCTCGTGATCATCGGTTTTCCTGCTAACAATTTCGGCCATCAGGAGCCCGGTACAAGTCAGGAGATCACAGAGTTCTGCACCAAGAATTATGGGGTTACGTTCCCGATGGCGGAGAAGGTGGATGTGATCGGCGATAATATTGCGCCACTTTTCAAATACCTGACGGATGAGGCGCATAAACTGGGAGTAGCCGATCCGGTGATCGGGTGGAATTTTACAAAATTCCTGATCGATGAAAACGGGAAGCTGATCGCGGTGTTCCCAAGCAAAGTCAAACCCACGGATGATCAGATCACGAAATATCTGAATTAATTATACATGCCCTCATGATCAGGCCGGCCATTAATGGCCGGCCTTTTTTATATTTGCAACCATGCAATTCGCACAAGTCATCGGTCAGGACCACTTGAGGGATAATTTGACCGATATGGTCCGGCGGAACCGGCTTAGCCACGCCCTCCTCTTCCTGGGTCATGAAGGCGCCGGCGCCTTACCGATGGCGCTGGCCTTTGCACAGTATGTCGTATGCGAGAACAAAGGCGCCGATGCCTGCGGGGTCTGTTCAGCATGTGTAAAAGCCGGCCGCCTGGTCCACCCGGACATTCATTTTACCTACCCGGTGATCCCGAAGAAATCGGGGGATAAGCCGACAAGCTCGGATTACAGCGCCGAATGGCGGGAATTCATCAGTCAGTTTCCGTATGGCAATGCATATGACTGGCTGCAATTTATCGGCGCCGAGAACAAGCAGGGAAATATTACCGCCCAGGAATGCAGTGAGATCATCCACAAGCTGAGCCTGAAAAGTTTCGAAAGCGGCTATAAGATCCTCCTTCTCTGGATGCCGGAATATCTGGGCACTGAGGGCAACAAGCTGTTGAAACTGATCGAGGAGCCGCCGGCCGATACCTTGTTCCTGCTGGTCGCCGAAAACGAATCACTGATTCTCCCGACTATTTTGTCCAGGACCCAACTGGTAAAAATCCCCTTGCCGGACACAGCCGATATCGCCAGGGCGCTGATGGAACGGTCCGGGCTTGGGGCAGAACAGGCGAAGCAGATCGCGGGCTTTTCTGCGGGGAATTATCATGAAGCCTTGCAACTGCTCCGACACGCGGACGATGACTGGCAGGCGGTATTGCGGGACTGGTTGAATGCGATATTGAAGAGTGGCCCGGTCGCACAGGTCAAATGGATAGAGGAGATAAGCAAATCCGGCCGGGAGCGACAAAAACAGTTCCTGCGCTATTTCAATCACGTCCTGGAGCAGGCCGTTCGGTTGCGATACCTGGATAGTGCAGATTGGCCAATCCCAGAGGGAGAACGGGATATCGCACTGCGGTTGAACAAGATCGCGGATATCGGGCAGCAAAGGGCGATTATCGGGGAGCTCGATAACGCAGCCTATTATATTGAGCGGAATGCACACGCAAAAATGCTGTTTCACGCATTGACGATCAAATTATATCACATCCTGGCAGAAAAGAAAGTACCCGTTCTGTTATGAGATTTCACGTATTACAACATGTGTCATTTGAGACGGCGGGCGCCTTAGCCGATGAGATTCGTCAGCGGGGGCATTCGTTGCAGACGACTGCCGTATATAATCAGAGCCCCCTTCCATCGCTGGCTGAATTCGACGGATTGATCGTGATGGGAGGCCCGATGAGTATCTGCGATGAGGTTGAATTTCCCTGGTTGGTTGCCGAAAAGAAATTGATCGGCGCGGCAATCAGGGAAAAGAAGAAGGTTTTGGGCATTTGCCTCGGTGCACAGCTGATTGCGGCCGTTTGCGGGGCGCGGGTTTACAAGAATGCACAAAAAGAAATTGGTTGGTGGCCGGTGAAGTGGGCCAACGGAACGGAAGAAGTTGTTTTTCACTGGCATGGGGAGACATTCGACCTGCCGGCGGGGGCCCGGTTGCAGGCTTCGAGCGTGGCTTGCCTTAACCAGGCTTTCAGCTTGGGCGACAACGTTTTGGGAATCCAGTTCCATCCGGAGGCGACGGGTGAGATCATCCGGAGTATGGTCGAACACGAAGGTTGGGAACTGTCAGCGGCCGGGGATGCTCCCTGGGTGCAACCTGCGGACCAAATCCTGGGGCACGACGCTGAAGCCCCGGGATGCGCCGGACAAAAGGCGGTCCACCGCACCGAATGGCTTTTTGACTGGTTATGTCCTATTCAAGTATAGTCGGTACGATCGGGGTGACGCTCTTGCTGGCGGCCTTTTTTCTACACCTTTTCGGGTTTCTCTCCCAGGGGAGGGTATATATATTATTGAATATCATAGGCGCCGGTCTTTCCTGTTATGCGTCCGTGCTAATCCGGTACTGGCCTTTTGTGGTGTTGGAGGGATGCTGGGTACTGGTCTCCATACTGGGACTGGCGGGAAAAAAGAAGTCCCGTGTAGGGTAAATGAACGTAAAGTGTGTATATTTGGCCACTGCCCTTAATGGCCAGTGAAAAGAAGTGTACGCGAAGGGGCTGGGTAAGTGCGAACGACAAGTGGAAAGAACCTGGCTGTTCGAATGAAGTTATCTCGCATCCAATCGTATATATTTCGTAAAAAGGATCATTGCTTGTAACCCGCTTAGGGTTTGGATGATGGTGCGGCTTCCCTTCTTTTTTAGATGCCTATGGTCGGGCTCTGTCCGACCCGACCGAACGGTCAGTCATTAGCGTCCTGCGGGAAATGCGCTAATTTCTGTGGAAGCGCATTTCCCGCGCATATTCTTTAATACCTAATCTACTTTAGATATGGGATGCATTGATTGCGGCACATCCAAGGGAGGCAAGCCTACCGGTTGCAAGAGCAACGGCGGGTGCAGCACCGGCGGTTGTAACCGGCTGAATGTATACGATTGGTTGGCGAATCTGCCCTTTAGCGACCCCGAAAGCGGATGTCGGATTGTGGAGGTGAGTTTTAACCAGGGAAGCCGCAAAGATTATTATCGGAATTCGACGACCCGGATCTTTGAGAAGGGTGAAATGGTATCGGTGGAGGGCGTCAGCGGCTTTGACGTGGGCGAGATTACCTTGACAGGAGAGATGGTCAGACTGCAGCTTAAGAAGCGTGGGATCGAGGAAAAAAATCCGGATACACGGAAGGTCCTGCGCCTGGCGACGGATAAAGACCTGGATATCATGCGGCAGAATAAGAGCCGTGAACGGGATGCGCTGATCCGGTCGCGGGCGATCGCACGGCAGTTAAAGCTGGATATGAAGATGAGTGAGGTGGAAATCCAGGCGGATGGGAGGAAGGCCACATTCTTTTATATCGCCGATGATCGGGTGGATTTCCGGGAACTGATCAAGATTTATGCGGGCGAATTCCGGCTCAAGGTGGAGATGCGCCAGATCGGCGCCCGCCAGGAGGCCGCAAAAGTTGGTGGAATCGGCAGTTGCGGCCGGGAACTATGTTGCAGCACCTGGCTGACCGATTTCAAGTCGGTAAATACAACCGCCGCCAGGTATCAAAATTTGTCCATCAACCAAAGCAAGCTCAGCGGGCAGTGCGGCCGGTTGAAATGCTGTCTGAATTATGAGCTGGATACCTACCTCGATGCCCTCCAGAATTTCCCGGACAATGCGGAGACGTTGCAGGTTGCCAAGGGCACGGCCACCCTCGTCAAAAAAGATATTTTCAAAAACCTCATGTGGTATGTCTTGCCGGACAGCAATAAACAATATCCGTTGACGATCGAACGGGTAAGAAAGATCCGGCAGCTGAATATGCAGAATACGATTCCCGAAACGCTCGACCCGGTCGAAGTCAGCACAGGCAAGCCAAAAGAGGCGGAGGATACCGGTTTTGTGGATCTTGTCGGTCAGATCAGCCTAAAGACGCTGGAGAAGTCGGACCGGAAAAAGAAACATGGCCATCACAAACACGGCGGCCCGGGCGGCCCGGGTGGCCCCGGTCGCGACGGCGGTCAGCGAAGAGACGGGAACCAAGGGAGAGATGGGAACCAGGGGATGGGCGGTGGGCCGGTGAAGGGGGGGCCGCCCGGAGGCGGCAGTGCTCCAAGAAATGAACCGGGCAAGCCTCCGGGAAGAGACGGCGGTGGCCGAAACGACGGAAGAGGGGGAAGGCGGTAAAACTGGAAAAATGGGGAAAAAGTCGTAAATTTATACCTCTTAAAACTCTAAAACTATGGCACTTTTTCAATCTGGTAATCCTACCCTATCAGAGAAAATCTTTAACCGGAGCGTCGATGGTTCACAGACGCAGCTGATGACGGTTCGCGGCTCCATTCAAAAGTTCGGTTTTCTTTCACTGCTGGTTTTTGCCGGCGCGGCATATACCTGGAAGTTGGCCTATTCGGGGTCGTCCAGTTTGATGATGACCCTGTTCTGGGTGGGCTTGATCGGCGGGTTGGTCAGCGCGCTGGTCATCACCTTCAAGCCCGGCGTGGCGAGATATCTTTCGCCGGCATATGCAATCCTGGAAGGTTTTGTGCTTGGGGGATTGTCGGCAATCGTGAATGCACAGGTGGGGGCCAAATATCCGAATATTGTTTTCCAAGCGGTCGCGCTGACGTTCGGCGTCGCGTTTGCGATGTTCCTGTTGTACAATTACCGAATCATCAAGCCCACACAGAAATTCAAGTCGATCCTCCTTTCGGCAATATTCGGTGTCTTTTTGCTTTACATCGTTTATTGGGTTCTGCTCCTGTTTGGCATCAACCTGTCATTTATGAGCTGGCAGGATTCGAGCCCGCTTGGGATCGGGATCAACCTGTTGGTAGTTGGGATCGCGGCATTCACGCTGATCCTTGACTTTGAGCGGCTGGAAATCGGTGAATCGGCCGGCGCACCGAAGTATATGGAATGGTATGGAGCGTTTGGCTTGCTGGTGACGATGATCTGGTTGTATATTAATATCCTCAAGCTGCTGAGCCGTTTTGCCAGCAGACGATAGTAAAATACCCGATCGAAAAATAAGGGCCTTCTCGTAACGGGGAGGCCTTTTTATTAACTGCAAGCATACTGCGGTGAGGAGGCATACCTTCCTTCTCCCAACCATCAAACCATTTTTTATGTCCCCAAAACTACCTTTGCGCTTAACAGCAATCTTATTTCTGCTTTTCTTTCCTTTTTTGTCCTTCTACGGGGTTGGTCAGCCCTGTGAACTCCTGGGGCACCGTCTCGGCAAATCCGGTGACGGGAAATTGCGGGGCCATATATTCGTTCAGTTACGGGGAGTGCGGTGTGAGCGCCATTTATTATATACAGTATTCGCCGGATGACATCAATTACTATATCATCGGCACGATTAATTCAAACGGGTCCGGCTCGTACAGTTTTACGGATAACTATGCCCATCCCCAAAGTTCGGGGGCTGCGACGCTTTATTATCGGGCGATCCACCATAACAACACTACAGGAGCTAACGGTTTTTCCCCAATTTGTTCGGTGAATTTAGGCGCGGCCACCTGCAGCAATAACAATGTTACCAGGTGTAATGGCCTGCCGGCTTCCACCATTTCGGGCCCTACCGGCGTATGTGTTGGGTCGCCTGCCACGTACACGATCACCAATAATCTTCCCTACCCTGTTACCTGGTCCGCCGGTACAAATGCCAGCCTGGTGTCGCTTAATCCCAGCTTGACAGCAGGCGTTACCGTTACGAATATCGGCACCTCAGGTGGTCAAATTTTCGAATTGGTTGCAAATGAAGAGGGATGTTATACCGAGACCGACAATATTTTCCTGGGGATTGCGCCTTTTCCTACGGTGATTCTGCCAACTCCTCAGACACTAACTTCGGTCCAGCCAAACACCGTGTATGATTTTACAAGTCCAAATGCCAATTATTGGACCGCGACAAATGGTACGGTCGTTAGCGGCCAAGGCACCAGGGATGTAGAGATCCTGGTAGCCAATTTGACCTCGGGTACGTTGACCTTGACTGGCGCGGTGCAAGATCCTTGCGGCATCAGCGACAAATTGGTTTACCAGTATACCATCAAACGAACCGGAGGAGGTGGCGGTGGCACAAGTATTTCGCCGGATTCAGACGGAGGTTTGAATACAGGATTCGGTTCCGGGCCTAAGCTCGGAGTATACCCCAACCCGGTGACCAACAGCGTACAGGTGGCCATCGCCGCGACCGACTACAGCAAATCGTATATAAAGCTGTATGATCTTAATGGCCGGCTGCTAAAGCTAATCGTTCCGTCTGGTCAGACAACGCTTGTGGACATGTCGAAGCAGGCCCAGGGGATTTATATCCTCGAGATCTTCGACGGCAAGGAGCGTTCGATTCAAAAGGTTGTTCGACTTTAAAATCCATCGCCATCGAGAAGATTCCCAAGCCCCCCAAGAATACTGCCTTCTTCCCGTCGGCTCCCAAACTGCGGGCTGTACTGGATGATGCGGCTGGCCAACCGGCTGATCGGCAGCGACTGCAACCAAACCTTTCCTGGGCCACGCATGACCGCAAAGAATAGTCCTTCGCCGCCAAACATCCAGTTACGGATACCGCGAATGAATTCAATATCGAAGTCCACGCTCGGCTGAAAGGCAACCACGCAGCCCGTGTCTACCTTGAGGATCTCTCCCGGCTGCAGTTCCCTCTCGACGATATAACCGCCCGCATGTACAAAGGCCATCCCGTCGCCATCGAGTTTTTCCATGATAAATCCTTCACCCCCGAAAATACCGGTACCAAGCCGGCGCTGGAAAGCGATCCCGATGCTGACGCCTTTGGCGGCGCAAAGAAAGGCATCCTTCTGCGCGATAATCGTACCGCCAAGCACCTGCAGATCGAGGGGAACGATCTTCCCGGTGTAGGGTGCGGCAAAACTGACCTTTCGCTTCCCGGTGCCCACATTCGTAAAGGCGGTCATGAAAAGGTTCTCTCCAACCAGGACCCGTTTGCCGGCATTCATCAGCCGCCCAAGAAGGCCGCCCTGCTGGGAAGCAGCGGACCCATCGCCGAAGATGGTTTCCATCTGGATCCCATCATCCATCATCATAAAGCCGCCGGGTTCGCCCATGACGGTTTCGCCCGGATCAAGCTCGATCTCGACAAACTGCAGTTCTTCACCAAAAATCGTATAGTCTATCTCGTGATTGTTGCGCATGTTATAAGGTTTTCAGTTTACAATAGTTAGAACCAGCTTCTGATCCAGGTTTTAGAACCAGCTTCTGATCCAGGTCTTAGAACCAGCTCCTGATCCAGGTCTCATCGACCGGTCGATTCCGCAGCCTCGCCCTCCTTCTCCTTGCAGCGACCTCGGAACCGTGACGGATCATGCTGATAAAAACCATCAGGATGAAAAGAATGGTAAAGGGCGGAATTCCGAGGAAGGAAACCCATTTCCCACCCCAGTACCGACGCATCGGCCTTCTCAGTCGTTCCGCCATCAGATACATACTCGGCACCATGAACAGGGTCATAAAGAAGGCAAAAGCCAGACCGAATATAATCGTCCACGACAAGGGTTTCCAGAACACGGCGTTGTCCCCACCAAAGTAGATATGGGGATTGAGATCTCTGAGCAGCGTCACAAAATTGATGTTGAACCCGACAGCCAGGGGGATCAGCGCCAGGATGGCGGCCATGGCGGTCAGGAGTACCGGGATGATACGCGTCTTACCGGCTTCGATCGCCGCTTCGCGGGTCTTCATGCCTCTCGCCCGCAGTTCATCGGTGAATTCGATCACCAGGATACCATTCTTGACGACGATACCGGCAAGACCAACGATGCCCAGACCGGTCATTATACCCGAGATCTGCATTCCCGTAAGGGAGAAGCCGAGTAGGACACCGATAATGCTAAAAAGAATTTCGTTGAGGATAATGACGGATTTGGCTACCGAACCGAACTGCACGACGAGCACGACAAGGATGATGGCGAGCGCAATGACCAGGGCTTTGCCGAGGAAAGCCTGTGTCTCGGCCTGTTGCGCGCCCTCGCCGGTCTGGGTGATCGTGACGCTTTCCGCTTTCTTTGTAAAATTGGCGATCGACTTCGCCAGATCGGCGTTGACACCCGGCGGAGTATATCCATTGAGCACGTTGGATTTCAGCGTGATCGTGCGCTTCTGGTTCTTCCGTTTTACGCTACCCAGGGTACTGGTGTAGTCGATGTGCACCAGGGAGCTGATGGGGACGTTCCGAATGGCCCCGCCGGCGGCGATGTCCCGGAAAGTAATATTCATATTCAGCAGATCGGTCAGGCTTTTTCGCTGCGATTCGAGATTGCGGATATAGATCTTATACTCATCTTTTCCCTCTTTGATCTTGGAAGATTCAAGACCAAAAAGCGCCGTGCGCAATTCCTGCCCGATCTGAGAGGAGTTGATGCCTTCGATCATCGCCCGCTGACGGTCGACGGTCACCGTTATTTCAGGATTGGTGAGGTCGATGTCCATCTTTAACTCTTCTACGCCGGGGGTCTGGATGGAATCAAGGTAGTTCTTGAGTGCTACGGCAGTCTTGATCAGGTCGTCAAAATTGTCGCTGGCGACTTCGATATTGACGGGGGGATCGGTGGGTGGTCCGCTATTTTCCTGGTCAACGGTGATCTCCGAGCCGGGAATCCCGATCATTGCATGACGAATCGAATCCAGATACCGCGCCGTGGATATACCATGGCGTTTGGCGAATTCGACAAAAGATACCTGGATGCGGCCGAGTTCAGGATGGGTACTCTGATCCCCGCCGGTCGGGTCGTTGGCCCCAACCGCGACATTGGAGATCACGCTTTCAACGACGGGATTGGGTTTGGAGCCGTCATCCCCCATGCCAAGTACTCCGTATACCCTTTTTTCGAGAATTTGGGTGACTGAATCCGTATAGTCGACGTTGGTGCCGACCGGCAATTTCAGGTAGACGTATACCTGGTTGGGGTCCCCTTTCGGAAAGAATACGACACCACCATTGTGAACAGCAATGAGGACAAATGAAAAGATCAGCAGCACGAAAGTACTGACAAGCAGCCACGCCGGCCGCCACCCCTTTAGGGCCCAGCGCAGCAGGCTCTCATAATGGCCCATGATCCAGGGAAGGACCCGATTTTGAAAGCCGTGGATAAGCCGGTCGAAAACGAATTTGTTCAGGATGACGAGGATGACTATAAGAATAAGCAGGTTCCCAAGAAAGTTTTGATGCGCGAAGTCCAGCAAAATGCCGAGTCCGATCGCGATCCAAAGACCTGGTTTTTTGAAGATAGCCACCCGGGTTGAAGTAGTTCCGTCTTCCGGATGGTTCATAAAATCGACGGCAAAGACCGGATTCATAATAAAAGCGACCACCAGGGACGCCGTAAGAGTAAAGATCAGCATCGCCGGCAGGTAGACCATGAATTTGCCGATAAGACCGGGCCAGAAAAGAAGCGGAAAGAAAGGCGCCAGCGTAGTCAGGGTACCCGCAAGGACGGGCACAAAAACTTCGCCCGCCGCCATCTGCGCGGCCGTGGTTGAGGTAAGTTTACCCTTCGCCAGCGTGAAAATGCGATGAGTGTTCTCGATGACCACGATGGCATCGTCGACAATGATCCCCAACCCGAAGAGGAGGGCAAAAAGTACGATAAAGTTCAGCGTGACCGCGCCCCCGATCATAAACTCCGCCGCCGGGAGAAAGCAAAAAGCAACAAACATGCTCAGGGGAACCGATAAGGCCACAAAAAAAGCATTCACCACGCCCATGAAGAACATCAGGATGATGAGCACGAGGATAAATCCGATCACGATCGAGTTAACGAGGTCATTAAAGGAATTGCGCGTCTGCGTGCTCTGATCGCCGGTGACGACGACTTTGAGATCGGGGGGGAGACTTTTTTGCATTTCCTTGACGATCCCGCGGACGGTGTCGGAAGTCTCGATGAGGTTTTCGCCCGCGCGTTTGATGATATTAAGCGTCACCACGTTCTTGCCATCGAGCCGCGCATAACTTTCCCGGTCCTTGATGGTGTCTTTGATCGTCGCAATATCTTTCAGGTAAACAGGAAAGCCGCCCTGGGGGCTCCGGACAACGATGGAAGAAATATCCTGCGCTGTATGGAACTGGCCTTTAAGCTGAAGGTTACGTTTCATATTGCCCACATCGAGCAAACCACCGGAGATATCAAGGTTTTCACCTTTCACGGCCTGGTCGATATCACTGAACGTGACGTTGGAGGCCCGCATTTTATAATTGTCGACATCGATCTGGAATTCGCGTTCGGCCGCACCGACGATGTCAACGCGATTGAGCTGGGGCAGGTCTTCGAGCCGGTCCTTCATGTCGTCCGCATACTTCTTCAGTCGTTGCGGGTCATAATTCCCGCTGATATTTACGTACATGATCGGAAAGTCGGAAAAACTGACCTCCAGGGCGGTCGGTTCCTGGGTAAGATCGGTAGGCAAGTCCTGTTTCGCCTTATCGATGGCGTCCTTCACCTTCTGTAGCGCGACATCCGTCTGTACATCCGTTTCAAATTCGACGACGATGGCAGAATAGTCCTGCTGGGAAGTGCTGGTGAACTTATTGATCTTCGCGCCGGTGATGGCCTTGATCTGCTTCTCGATCGGCCGGGTCACAAGGTTCTCCATGTCCTTCGGCGAGTTGCCGGTATAGATCGTAGAGACATAGATGGTCGGGATGACGATATCCGGGAATTGCTCTTTGGGGAGCGTGACGAATTGGAAGATCCCGATCCCGCTGACGACAAGCATCAGCAGATAGATCGCTGTTTTATTGGTGACACTCCAGCTGGTCGGCCGGAACTGTTTGAATTTGCCGGTATAATTTTCTAACACACTCATAAGTTTGTTTTTGAACCGAGACCGGTTTTTAACCGAGCCCCATCCGGTTATTGAATGGTGATAAGCTGACCCTCGTACAATCCCTGGAAACCGTCGGTGATCAACTTATCCCCGAATTCAAGGCCGCCGGTGACCTGGACTTTATCGCCATAGGTTTGACCAATCGTAATGGACTTCTTGTGCGCGACCAGCCTGTCCTGCTGTTGAACCCCGACGAGTACGTATTTGCCGGTCTCGTCCGTCTGGAGCGTGTTGATGGGGATGGTCACGACATTGGTAGCGCTATAATCCTGGAGCTTGACGATCGCAACCTGGTTGGCGCGAATGTCGCTGCTGTTTGGAATATGAATTTCGACCTGGAAGGCGCGGTTGTCCGCATTGATCACTTTTCCGGAAATGGTGACCGTACCGATGACCTCCTTGTTATTCAGACCGGGGAAATCGATCTTGACCGGCGTACCTACCCGAACCCGTTCCTGGTAGATCTCAGGGACCAGCACGACGACCTTCAGGTTGTCGGTATTGACGATCTGAAGGGACTGGCTTACCTGGCTGAACGCCTCCCCTACTTTGACATTGAGCACATTGATCGTACCCGGAATGTCTGCGTAAACATTGGTAAAATCGAGCTGCTGCTGGTCGATCTTTATTCTCGCTTCGGCCTGGTCAACCTGGTTCTTCGCATTGACGAGATCGACTTCGGTGCCGATCTTTTCATCCCAGAGGTTCTTGCGGCGTTGGTAAAGGTCTTTGGCATAGTCGAGCTGGGTCTGATCGCTGGCGAGCTGCTGACGCTGAATGGCATCGTCGAGTTTGAGCAGCAGCTTACCCTGGTTGACGTGATCGCCCTGTTTGACATAAAGCTGGGTCACTACGCCGCCGGTGCCGCGGGGTGAGATCCAGGAAGTATTAACGGCGTCCACGTTACCCTGAAGGTCGATATAGTGCGTAAAAGAGGTTGCTGCCAATGTCGTCAGGGCGACAAGCTTTGCTTTTTCCTTTGTCGCGCTGGCGGTGTCCACCTTGTCGATCTCGGCCTGGAGCGTAGAGATTTGTTTTCCCAGGCTGGCTTGTTGGGCCTTCAGGCTGTCAAGGCGGGCCTTTTTCTCTTTCAGGCCGACAGGGCCTTCCTTCTGAACCGTGCTGCTGCCGCAGGAGGCCAGGAGCAAGGAAACGCTGAGGATTACAGTTAGTGTCTTATACATAAGATTTTTATTTTATAGTTTTCCGATGGCGTATTGATAGTCTACTTTCGCAGAAATGGCATTGTATAGCGCGTTGAAATAATTGTTTTGCGCCTGGATCAGATCAGTCTGGGCGGAGGTGATCTCCGTATTGGAACCGAGGCCCTGTTCGAACTTCTTGCGGGTCTGCTCGTAAACTCCGGTGGCGAGATCCATATTCTTTTTCTGAAAGTCCAGATCGGCCAGAGCAGCGCCGAATTTCAGCTGCGCGTTCTTTACATCATTGTCGATGGAGATCTGCAGCGCTTCAACACTATTTTTCGTCTGCTCCAGTTTCATCCGGGCCTGCCGGATATTGGCGTCCTTATAAAAGCCGTCAAAGATCGGGATGTTGACGTTCAGCCCTACAAATGAGGAGGGATACCAGTATTTTCCTCCGTAGATATCGCTGAAATCGATGCCATAGCCGGTCTCGGAATAGTTGGCCGTCAGCGAAACCGTTGGAATATATTGTCTTTTATAGCGCAGGATATCGAACTCATTCAGCTTGCGGTTCAGCTCCAGGGCCTGGTATTCCTTTCGGTCGCTGTATTTGTAGCTATCTGTCAGTGAACCTTCCCGAACCATTTCGTAGGTAAGGGAATCCGAAAGCGCCAGGGAATCCCGGACCGGCATCCCCATGAGTACTTTCAATCCAAGATAGCCATTGTCGATATTATAGAGGACCTGGACCCTGTTCGATTGCAGGTTAGTCAGCTGCACGGTAGCTTTGTCCACGTCGAGGCGTTCGGCGAAACCATTCTTATACATCTCGCTCGAGTTATGGAGCAACTCCGCCGCGTGGGCGATATTCGCGTCGATGAGCTGCACCTGTACCTTGCTAAGGAGCAGCTGGTAGTATACTTTGGTAATGTTTTGGCGCAACTGTTGTTCGGTCAGCTCCTGGTTCGTCTTGTAGTAGTCAAGCGCGGTTTGCCGGGCCTGAAGGCCCACGAATACCTGTCCGTCAAACAGGACCTGCTTAAGCGTAATCCCTGCGTTTGCGCTGTATTGTGTGGCAAAGGCAATCGGCACCAGTTTCGATTGGGGCTGACCGAACAGATAGCCCGGAACAACGGATTGGGGTATCTGGAAATAGTCGGTAAGTCCTGCGCTGCCGCTGACCTGGGGCAATGCTTGCGAAGTCGTGGCCCGATTGCTTTGTTCCTGGATCTTATAGTCCAGCAGCGCGTTTTTGACTTTCGCGCTGTTTTTCGCCGCGTAGTCGATCGCCTGCGAGAGGCTAAATTCATGGATCGGGGGAGGTTGTTGCGCACGCAAACCCATTGCCATCAATAGCAGGCCTGCAACAAACAGGGCACGGGCGCTGGTATTTTTCCTAAGCATTTTGTTCATGAGATAGTTTTTGATTTCGTTCAGCGGTGTATTTTTCGATCAGCAGCTTTCCCTTATTGGTGACGATCCCATGGAGAAAGAGCATGGCCAGCTCGAAGTTGACCTCGGATATCCGGTAACGGCTGTGCGGGAATACGTCCGGGTTGAATACCAGGAAGGCCGTTTCGATCCGGGCCTTGGCGACGATATCCTTGTCGATGTTTGAACGGTAAAGACCGGCGCCGATCCCCCATTGCAGGTTCTCGATGATGATCTGGTGGAGGAAACGGTATTTGTATTCCCTGAGCTTTACATAGGAAGCGGGGTGATGTTTTTCCAGGTCGTAGAGCATCAGGGGGTTGGTATATTTCAGCATTTCCTCCAGCGACTCCAGCGCAAGGAAAATCTGGTGGACAGCATCGGTGGCAGTATCGCGGAAATTGCTGCATTCCAGTTCATTACGTTGTATTTCCTGTTCGATTACGGCCGATACCATATCATCTTTATCGGTGAAAAACTGGTAGATCGTCTTCTTGGAAATACCGAGCTGCGACGCGATTTCGTCCATCGTGATCGTCCGGATCCCATAGCGACAAAAGAGATCCGCTGCCTTTATCAGTATGCGTTCTTTTACATCCATCTAGCTTTTTTTAACCTCCATCTAGCTTCTTTTTACATCCATCAAGCTTTCTTTAACATCCATCAAGCTTTCTTTAACATCCATCAAGCTTTCTTTAACATCCATCAAGCCACGAATAGGACAGCAAAACTACGGAAACTATCTATGTTACCAAAGTTTCCATGGTTTTTTTTATAATTTGATAACAATCGGGGATGAGCGGTACGTAATAAGTAATTTTGAACCCTAAACGGCAATCCCCCATGTCCACTATCCGCAAAGTCCCCCGCAAGCTGCTTAAGTTATTTTTACAGGGGGTCATCATCCTGGCGCCTATTTCCCTTACGATCTGGACCGTCGTCGCGGTCTTTAACTGGATCGACAATATTCTTCCGAATACGCTCCATGATTTGTTTCCCGGACTGGTGACCATCAACCAGTTCGGACTGCCCGTCAGAATTCCCGGCATTGGGTTTTTCGTTTTCATCGGCATCGCTTTATTTGTCGGCTATATTTCCTCTTCCTTTATCGTCAGCCGGCTGATGGAAATAGCGGACCACATGCTGGAGCGGACCCCGGGCATCAAACTCATTTATTCTACGATCAAGGATTTTGTCGAAGCATTCGCGGGCAATAAACGCAAATTCAATAAATCCGTACTGGTGAATGTCCTGGCCGATGAGGTGTGGCAGGTTGGATTTATCACCCAGGAAGAGTTGCAACAGTTCGACCTCCAGGAATTTGTCGCGGTATATGTTCCGCAATCCTACGCGTTTGCCGGTCATTTATACTTTGTCAAGCGCGACCGGGTGAGGATATTAACGGATATCAGCTCCACGGATGCCATGAAGTTCGCCATCTCGGGCGGTGTGACGGAGATTGAAGAGTAGAAACGCCCGCATCGCCCCGAACGGATCGGGCCGACAAATTGTTTATATTTGTCCTTCAATCAATTCTCTTTTCTGTGCTGCATAATTTCAATGCCGGTCCCAGCATCCTCCCGAAGGAAGTATTCGAAGAAGCCAGCCGCGCCATCCTGGATTTCAACGGTACCGGATTATCCATCCTCGAGATCGGCCATCGCACCTCCCTTTTCCAGGACGTGGTAGACGAGGCGATTTCAACCGTGCGGGCGCTGATGAAGCTCGACGCTGATCATGAGATACTTTTCCTGCATGGCGGTGCGTCCACTCAATTCTTTCAGATCCCCATGAACCTCCTGAATGAAGGCGCCACAGCCGCCTACCTGGATTGCGGTGTCTGGGGCAAAAAGGCGATAAAAGAAGCCAGGCTGTTCGGAAACGTGGATGTCGTGGCAAGCTCAAAAGATCGGAATTACACGTATATCCCCAAGGGTTATGCCATCCCTGCCTCGGCAACTTATTTCCACTATACGACCAATAATACGATCGAGGGCACCGAAATGCATTCGATCCCGGAGACGGATGTGCCCCTGGTTGCCGATATGAGCAGCGATATCCTTAGCCGCGTAATGGATTTCAATCGCTTCGCGCTGATCTACGCGGGGGCCCAAAAGAATATTGGCGCGGCAGGCGTCAACCTCGTCGTCGTACGCAAGGATGTCCTCGGCAAGGTCACCCGCCCCCTGCCGTCGATGATGGATTACCGGGAGCATATTGCGGCCGGGTCCTTGTTGAATACCCCGCCGGTCTTTGCCATCTATGTCTGTATGCTTACCCTCCGTTGGCTAAAGCAGCAGGGCGGTATCCCGGCAATCGAACGGATCAACGACCGGAAGGCCGCACTTTTATACGAAACGCTGGATAGTCTGCCGGTATTCCGGCCTACCGTCGCCAGGGAGGACCGGAGCAGGATGAACGTCGTATTCGTCATGGACGATCCGGCGCTGGAAAAAGAGTTCCTTGCTACCTGTAAGGCGAACGGAATGGTCGGGATCAAGGGGCACCGAAACGTGGGTGGTTTCCGCGTGTCGCTTTATAATGCGATGCCGCTGCAGGGGGTCGAGGTGCTGACGGAGCTTATGAACGATTTTGCACACACAAAAGCATAACCTGACATGTCGACGGTTGTCCCTTTCCAGGCCTTGCGGCCCATTCCCGAATTAGCGAGCCAGGTAGCGTCTCCGCCATATGATGTACTCAACAGCCATGAAGCCAGAGAGGAAGCGGCAGACAATCCCTATTCTTTCCTGCACATCACCAAGTCTGAGATCGACCTGCCTCCGAACATCGACGTCCATTCGCCCGAAGTTTATGAAAAGGCCAAAGAAAATCTGCAATCCTTTATTGAAAAAGGGGTCCTGGTCGAAGAAGATAAGCCCTGCTACTATGTCTACCGGCTCGTGATGAACGGGAAAAGCCAAACGGGGCTCGTGGCGGGGAGCTCGGTTGATGATTATGAAAAGGGGATCATCCGCAAGCACGAACTCACGCGGCCGGAGAAAGAAAATGACCGGATTAACCATATGAAGGCGATCCGGGCTCAAACCGGGAACGTCTTCCTGGCCTATAAGGCCGTGGCGGCCATTGACCGGCTGGTGGAGGATTGGAAAAACGCGCATACACCGCTGTATGATTTTGTTGCCGTGGATGGGATCGGCCATACGATCTGGAGAGTGGACGATGAAAAAACGATCGCAACGATCAGCGAACTATTCGCCCGGGACGTTCCGTTTACCTATATTGCCGACGGGCATCACCGGGCCGCTTCGGCAGCGAAGGTTCGCAAGGCCTTGGGCAATGAGGCTTCAATGGCATCGGACTACTTTCTGACAACGTTGTTCCCCGCTTCCCAGCTGCATATCCTGGATTATAACCGGCTGGTCCACGATTTGAATGGCCATAGCGTGGCGGCGCTGGTGAACGGCCTGCAGCGCGACTTCTTCGTCGGCAAGATGGACAAGGCTTTTTCGCCGCATAGTCTTCATGAATTCGGGATGTATGTAGATGGGAGCTGGTATAAACTGGTTGCCAAAGAAGGCGCCTATACGACGGACCCGATCGGCGTGCTGGATGTGACCATTCTGCAAAACAACGTCCTTGACCGGCTTTTGTCGATCAAAGATCCACGGACAGATAAACGGATCGAATTTGTCGGTGGGATCCGCGGCCTCGCAGAGCTGCAAAAGCGAGTGGACAGCGGGGAGATGAAAGCAGCCTTCAGCCTCTACCCGGTCAGTATCCAACAGTTATTCGATATTGCGGATAGTGGAGAGGTCATGCCCCCAAAGAGTACGTGGTTCGAGCCAAAATTGCGGGATGGGCTGCTGACACACCTTATTTAAAAGATGACTATGTACAAACTCATTCTATTCTTATGTGTTGTCACCCTCGGGACGACAGCCCAGGCCCAGACCCCGGCGACCGATACAAAATCAGTCCAGGACGCCGCCCGGGCCTACACCCGGCAGGGTGACTATTCAAACGCGCTGGTCGTGTTGAATGAGGGGCTGAAAAAAGATCCGCAGAACCTGGAGTTCAGCAAGGACATTGCGTTCAACTACTATCTGGAAAAGGAGTTTGACAAAGGGATCGTCATCGCGAAAGCGATTGTTGACCGACCCGACGCGGATGCAACCAGCTACCAGATCCTGGCACTCCTCTATAAGGCGACCGGAGAGGTGAAGGAATGCGATAAGCTTTATAAGGCGGGCATAAAACGTTTCCCGCAGAGCGGAGTGCTGCTGAATGAATACGGGGAGATGTTGTGGGCAAAACAGGATTATTCCGCGATCAAACTCTGGGAGAAGGGCATCGAGATCGATCCCGGCTACTCGGGCAATTATTACAACGCGGCGAGGTTTTATTTCCTTACGCAGGACAAGGTGTGGGGTCTGATCTACGGCGAGATCTTTCTGAACCTGGAAAGTTATAGCAAACGGACGGCGGAGATCAAAGACCTGCTGCTGGAAGGCTACAAAAAATTGTTCACGGATGTGAATATGCAAAAAAATCAGGACACCAAAAGCCCCTTTGTCATCGCCTATCTGAATATTGTCGGCAAGCTGAGTTTCACCGTCGCCGGGGGGATTTCGACGGAATCGCTGACCGTGCTTCGCACAAAATTTATTATCAATTGGTTCGAGACTTATCCTACGAATTATCCTTTTCGTTTGTTTGATTACGAGCGCCAGCTTCTGAAGGATGGAATGTTCGATGCCTACAACCAGTGGTTGTTCGGGGCAGCGGAAAATCTGACGGCTTTCCAGGCCTGGACCACGACACACAGCGATGATTACACGCGTTTCACCGATTTTCAAAAGGGCCGCGTCTTCAAGATGCCGGCAGGTCAGTACTACCAGGAGCCAAAATAAAACATCAATATTATGACCGAACCCACCCGATTGTTCGAATGTCCGGCGCTACATCTGGAGAACAACCCCTTACCGGACATGCTGGCCGGAAAAGAAAATGGGACATATAGGACCTGGTCAACCCGGGAAGTAAACGATACGATTCATCAGTTAAGTATCGGATTGCTGCGGTCAGGCATTTCCGGCGAAAACCGGACGGTAGAAGGCATGGATAAAGTGGGGATCATATCGAAGAACCGGCCGGAGTGGGTCATAGTCGATGCGGCAGTCCAGCAGACCGGCGCCGTTCTTACACCGGTCTATCCTACGCTTGCCGTCGGTGAATTGGAGTTCATCCTGAACGATGCCCAGGTAAAGACGATGTTTGTCAATGATGAGGAGTTGTTCCATAAAGTTCTGAGCGTTAAGGACCGGGTTCCTTCGCTGCGGGAGATTTATTCATTCGAGCATGTGGTCGGTGCCAGACACTGGAAGGAACTGCTCGTGACGCCCACATCGGAGGAAGAGCAGCGCCTCGCGGATATCGGGAAGACCATCCAGACCGCGGATCTGGCAACGATAATCTATACCTCGGGGACTACGGGAGTGCCAAAGGGGGTAATGCTTTCGCACCGCAACGTCCTGGAAGCCGTTAAAAACCTCGTCCCCTGTCTCCCGAAGGGGGTAACCCGGGTATTGAGTTTCCTGCCGTTGAATCATATTTATGAGCGGCTTACCACTTATGTTTATTTGTCCAACAACACGTCGATTTATTATGCTGAGAGTATGGATACGATCGGGGAGAACCTGAAAGAAGTAAAGCCTCAGCTATTCGCCACCGTACCACGCCTACTGGAGAAGGTCTACGACCGGATCATGCATAAAGGCGCAGAATTGACGGGTGTGAAAAAGAAACTGTTCTATTGGGCCCATGATCTGGCGGCGCGGTATGAGATCCATAAACCAATGGGCGCCTGGTATAACCTGCAATTATCGCTCGCCAACAAACTTATTTTTAGCAAATGGCGGGAGGCGCTGGGCAATAATATCGCGGCGATCGTCAGCGGCGGCGCAGCCTGTCAGGTTCGGCTGATCCGCATTTTCACGGCGGCCAGGATAATCATCGTGGAAGGGTATGGATTGACGGAGACTGCGGCAATCATCAGCGTCAATCGCGTAGAGTTGGAAAACCGGGCATTCGGCACGGTCGGCCCGATAGTTCCGGGCGTTCAAGTCCGGTTTGCGGAGGATGGGGAAATCCTTTGCAAGGGTCTCAACGTAATGACGGGTTATTACAAGCGGCCTGACCTGACTGCGGAAGCGATCGTCGATGGCTGGTTTCACACGGGAGATATCGGCGTAATGGAAGGAAAGTTCCTGAAGATCACCGACCGGAAAAAAGAACTCTTCAAAACAAGCGGCGGCAAATACGTCGCACCCCTCGCAATCGAGAGCAAATTGAAAGAGTTGCCCTACGTCGAGCAGATCATGATCGTCGGACCGGAACGAAAATTCGTAGGTGCGCTAATCGTGCCGAATTTCATGCACCTCCGCGAATGGGCCAGACAGCAAGGCATACCCGATGGGTCCAATGAAGAGATCATCAAACAACAGAAGGTCCACAGCTTTTATCGGGAGATCATAGACAGCTATAATAAATATTTTGGGCATACGGAGCAGATCAAGAAATTCGAGCTGCTTTCGCAGGAATGGACGGTTGAAACCGGTGAGATGACCCCCAAGTTAAGTCTCCGCCGCAAAGTCGTGACGGAGAAGTTTCACGATTTAATTGAAAAGATTTACTCGTAACCTATGAAGACCCGGCAGGTCATCTATTTTGTCATAGGTATTATTTGTGCATTGATTCAAGTGCACATTTACCAGGTTCTTTCTTCGTCTGATCTTATTATCACTCCGAAAGAGCGCGCGGAGCCCGGTTTCTTGTTTGGATATTATCTCGCGGCAAACCTCTTATTGATCCCGACAATCCTCTGTGGGATCGGCGTATACCGGATATGGCGCAAATTGAAAAAGCGCAACCGGGAGGAACAGGATGCGTTCCTTAAATGAGCTGGGATAGGGGTGATCTCGCTATTTCTCGCTCTCGCTGAATTTCAGCATCTGCCATTTGCCGTTGCCGACGATAAGAAAAAGGATCAGGAGCAACAGTACGACGATCGGCAGCAAGACCGCTGAAAATGGTCGGTACATATCCGTTCTGATAAAGATTGCTCCAATCAGAATGGGGATCTGGATGAGACAGGCAAAGCGGGTCAGAGCACCAAGGATTAGCAGAATGCCGCCCAGGATATGAGCGAATGCGATGTAGTTGCTCATGAGCATGGACGAGAAGGAGCTGAAGGACATCTTATTGGTGATGAGGTCAAGCATGGTCCCCATATTCATCAGAAAATCGACACCTTTATAACAAAGAAAAGCACCCAGAATGATCCTGACCGCATCGAGCCATTGTGGATGATGGGTGTCGCCCCAGTGTTCTACACGTTGTACGAGGTTCATATAGGCAGCATTTTTAGGTGAGAAAATAAATATGTCGGGCCGGCCTGCTTTGGAGAGCTTCTACTAAATATACGAAAAATCGGACGCCTTG
This sequence comes from uncultured Chitinophagaceae bacterium, assembly GCA_963846405.1. Classification (GTDB taxonomy): domain Bacteria; phylum Bacteroidota; class Bacteroidia; order Chitinophagales; family Chitinophagaceae; genus Puia. Next base: position 324,805 of record CAWJVU010000010.1, read on the forward strand.
TCAAGTAAGCCCGTAGGCGTATCTATGCAGTGAAAAGTTCTCAAAACGCGAACTTCTGCCGGATTTTCGCGCTCAAGCGACTCGGCAAAGGCTTGTTAATCAAGGCGTCTGAAAACCGCAAGGCCATCAAAACAGCTGTGAAGTTCTCGTTTTGAGAACTCGCTCCGACAGAATTCAGTATCCCGACCCTTTCACCAACCCATTCACCGGCCCATTCACCAGGCGATTCGCCAACCCTGTCGCGTCGCCCGGGGCGCCTACCTGGACCGGCGAGTTCCTTCTTTAACAAGCGTCCCCAGCGTCTTGATCGCTTCTTCCACTTCATCATCCCAGGGTCGGGCATAGCTGAGACGGATACAGTTCCCGAATTGACCCCGAGCCGAAAAGAGCTGCCCCGGCGCAACGGCCACCTGCCGCCTGAAGGCCTGCTGATAAAGACGGTAGGCATTCAGCTGCCTCGGCAGCTCGATCCAGAGCACAAAACCGCCCTGGGGCCGCGAAACCTTCGTATCCGGTGGGAACCAGGTCATGATGCCCTGGAGATAGCGCAAGCTTTGGGTATGCAGCGATTTCCGCAGTTTCTTCAGGTGATAGTCATAGCGCCCGATCCCGAGGAAATGCGCGATCGCCTCCTGGGTAAGCGTGGTACCCGTCACGGTATGCATCAGCTTGGTAAGCAGCACCTGCTGGGTGAACCGGCCGGGAATGGCCCAGCCAACGCGATACCCGGGCGCGAGGGATTTGGACATGGAGTTACAATACAAAACCCAGCCTTCCTTGTCGAATGACTTGCAGGTCCGGGGCCGGTGAGCGCCAAAATACATCTCCCCATAAATATCGTCTTCGATCAAAGGGACCTCGTGACGGGTGATCAGCTTTACCAGCTCGGCCTTTTTAGCATCCGGCATGCAGCTGCCCAGCGGATTGCTAAAAGTGGGTACGAACACACAGGCTTTTATAGAAAATTTGGCGATGGCCGCTTCGAGCTGTGCGGGGTCGATCCCGGTGACCGGATCGGTGGGCATCTCCAGCGCTTTGAGCCCCAGACTTTCGATCACCTGGAAGATTCCGAAGAAGGTGGGATTCTCGATAGCGACCGTATCGCCGGGGCGGGTAACTGCCTTTAGGCACATGACAAGCGCCTCCATACAGCCGGCCGTCACGACGACATCGGCCGCGGTGAATTTGCCGCCCCAGTTAAAGGAGTGCCGGGCCAGCTGGCGGCGCAATTCAGGGTTGCCCTGGATATCTTCATAAAGCACGCCCTGGTGACGCGAGTTACGCAAGGCGTGAAGCATCGACTTCTTCAGCTTCGCAGCCGGCAACAAGCTGAGCGGCGGCGCCGAAATGGAAAAATTCACGAGATCGTCGGAACTGATATTGCGATACACGGTCGCGATCATCTCTTGCACGCTGACTTCGCTGGCGACCGGCTCGGGGTCGACAACCTGCGGCAGACCCGGCATGCGCCGCATATTAAACCGGACATAATAACCGGATTTGGGACGGGCTTCGATGAGACCTTTGGATTCCAGGTGATAGTAGGCCTGGAATGCCGTGCCCATGCTGACGCCGTATTCGTCGCTGAACATCCTGACCGACGGCAGTTTGTCGCCGATCTTTAAGATCTCGTCGCTGATCATTTTCTCGAGCCCCGACGCGATCTGGAGATAAAGCGGTTCGCCGGAACTTCGATTGAGATTTTTTTTCATAATCATCTGATCTACCCAAAAATAACAAATCTGCATCTGTTCTATATCAAATTTCTTTTGGAAATTTATAGTACAAAAGAAATTGCCATGCAAGCGACACCTGTCTTTCACATCCCCGTTAAACGAGCGCATCAAAGCCGGTTGAAGGAAGTCGACTGGAATAACATCGAGCTCGGAACGTATACATCCGATCATATGCTGGTTTGTGATTACTCCGATGGGCGCTGGCAGACCCCGGAGATTATCCCATTCGGTCCATTCACCCTATCGCCGACCACGCTGGCGTTGCACTATGGTCAAACCATTTTCGAGGGCCTGAAAGCGTTTCGAACCGAAGACGGCCGCATCCACCTCTTTCGACCCGACAGGCATTATGACCGCCTGATCCGCACGACTGAACGGATGTGCATGCCCACGCCGACACCCGAGCTGTGGACGGAAGGGTTACGGCAACTGGTAGAAATCGACAAGGCCTGGGTGCCTGGTGAGCCGGGGACATCGTTGTATATCCGACCGATGCTATTCGCGACGGGAACAAAGCTGACCGTCCGGGTCTCCGACAGTTACCGGTTTGCAATCCTCTGCCTGCCCGCAGGCGCCTATTTCGGCCGGCCGCTGAAAGTTAAAGTCGAACGCGAATACGTCCGCGCAGTCCGCGGCGGCACTGGTTTTGCTAAATGCGGTGGAAACTATGGCGGCGCATTCTACCCCACCCAGCAAGCCAAGGCCGATGGATATGACCAGGTCATCTGGACGGATGGCCTGCACCATCGGTATCTGGAGGAAATGGGCATGATGAACCTCTTCTGTGTAATAGATGGAAAATTGCTAACACCGCCACTCGGTGACACACTGCTGGACGGGATTACACGGGACAGTCTCCTGACCCTGGCATTGGATGCCGGGTTGACCGTAGAGGAGCGACGCATAACGGTCGACGAACTTCGGGAAGGTCTCGAGCGGGGAACGGTGGAAGAGGTTTTTGGCGCGGGAACGGCGGCAGTTGTCGCTCCCATCGAGACGATCGGGATCGACGGGATTAATTATTCGTTATCAAATACAGGAAACGTAGCCCGGTTCCTCAAGCAGGAGCTGGATGCCATCCGATACGGCCTCAAGCCCGACAAATACGGGTGGAACAACTATATCGATTAAATGGCTAAATTGACGAATGAATAGTTCGTCATGGACCAAAAATTAAAAGGCCAGGTCGCCATGATCACCGGCGCCAGCTCGGGCATCGGTGCGGGTGTGGCCAAATCGCTTGCGACGGCCGGTGCAAAGGTTGTGGTGAACCATCCCGTCGATGCTACGAAGGCAGCTGCTGAAGCCGTGCTCGCAGAGATCACGAGTACCGGCGGCGACGGTATCATTTATCAGGCTGACGTCAGTAAGGAAGATGAGGTCAAAAAAATGTTCGCCGATGTCATCGCCCGGTTCGGGACGGTGGATATCTTGATTAACAATGCGGGGCTACAGCGGGATTCGCCTTTTCAGGAGATGACGCTGGAGCAGTGGAACTATGTGCTGGCCGTCAATCTGACGGGACAGTTCCTTTGCGCACGGGAAGCCGTCAAGGAGTTCCTGCGCCGGGGTGTCGTGCCGGAACGCTCCCGGGCCGCCGGAAAGATCATCTGTATGAGCAGCGTACACGAAGTGATACCCTGGGCAGGTCACGCCAACTACGCCGCCAGTAAGGGAGGCATTATGATGCTGATGAAGAGCATCGCACAGGAATTCGCGCCGTCGAAAATCCGGGTTAACAGCATCGGGCCCGGCGCCATCAAGACACCGATCAATCACGCCGCATGGGCCACGCCCGCGGCAGAAAAAAAATTACTGGAACTCATCCCCTATGATCGGGTAGGTGTAGTCGAAGACATCGGGGCGGCAGCGGTGTGGCTCGCCAGCGACGACTCCGATTATATCACCGGCACCACCCTCTTCGTGGATGGTGGGATGACCTTGTATCCGGGATTCAGTACAAATGGGTAAAATCATGACAGAAAAAGAACGGCTTCAAAATAGAGACTGGAAAAACTGGGGCCCCTATCTTTCGGACCGCTCATGGGGGACAGTTAGAGAAGACTACAGCGCCGACGGTCAGGCATGGACATATACGACGCATGAAATGGCCGCCAGCAAAGCCTGGCGCTGGGGAGAGGAAGGGATTGGCGGGTTCGCCGACGAGCGCCAGCGGATCTGCCTTTCGGTCGGCTTCTGGAATAAAAAAGATCCAATCCTGAAAGACAGGCTATTCGGACTGACCAGCTATGAAGGCAATCATGGCGAAGACGTAAAGGAGCTCTATTATTACCTGGACTCCTCTCCTACCCACTCCTACATGAAAATGTTATACAAGTACCCGCAGGCTGAATTCCCATATGAACAACTGATCGAGGAAAACAAGCGGCGGACGCGCCACGAACCCGAATACGAGCTGCTCGATACCGGCATTTTCGATGACGATGCTTATTTCGATGTGTTTATTGAATACGCCAAGGGAGACTTTAATGATATCCTGCTGCGGGTCACCGCACACAACCGGGGAAAGGTGGACGCGCCGCTCCATATTTTGCCAACGATCTGGTTCCGGAATACCTGGGCCTGGGGATATGATGACTACAAACCAAAGCTCACATCCTCCAACCAGGAAAATATTACCGTCACACACCGGGCGGTGGAGGAATTGACGCTCTTTGGCGAGGAGCCCGATGTCCACCTCTTCTGTGATAACGAAACGAACTACCAACGGTTATACAATTCCGAGAACAAGGGATTCTGCAAGGATGGGGTACAGGAATTCCTGATCCACGGTCGGCAGGATGCCATCAATTACGAACAGGGGACCAAGGCCGTGCTGAATTACGAGCGGGTCGTACCCGCCGGACGTTCGGTCACCGTGCGGGTCCGGCTGTGTCCGGAATGTCCAAAAGGGCCGTTCAATGATTTCGATGAGATTTTCGCGGCCCGGATCCGGGAGACGGATGAGTTCTATGCAGACCTGCAGCAGGGGATAACAAATGAGGATGAGCGACGGGTTCAGCGCCAGGCATTCGCGGGCATGCTTTGGTGCAAACAACTATACTATTACAACGTAGAGCAGTGGCTGAAGGGTGATCCGGCTCAACCGCCCCCACCGCCGGAGCGGCTGAAGGGACGGAATCACGACTGGACACACCTGAAGAACAGCAATATCATTTCGATGCCGGACAAATGGGAGTACCCCTGGTATGCTTCCTGGGACCTTGGGTTCCATTGTCTTGTTTTTGCCATGATCGATGCCGATTTTGCCAAGCACCAGCTGCTGTTGCTGACGCATGACTGGTTTATGCATCCGAACGGTGAGCTTCCGGCCTATGAGTGGTCATTTAGCGATGCAAACCCGCCGGTCCACGCCTGGGCGGCTTACCGGGTATATGAGATCGACAAGGGGAATAATGGCGGAAAGGGGGACATCCCGTTCCTTGAAACGGTGTTCCATAAGCTGCTCCTGAACTTTACGTGGTGGGTCAACAAGAAGGACGCGGAGGGGAACAATATATTCGAAGGCGGATTCCTGGGGATGGACAATATCGGGGTGTTCGACCGCAGCAATACGGACTTGCCGAACGGCAGCCGGCTGGAGCAGGCCGACGGGACAAGTTGGATGGCGATGTATTGCCTGAACCTGATGCGGATCGCGCTGGAGCTGTCGATGACCAATCCGGTCTACCAGGATATGGCGAACAAGTTCTTTGAACACTTCCTGCACATCGCCGCGGCGATGGCCAGTATGGGCGCAGTCAACGATAACGACGGATTGTGGGACAATGAGGACGAGTTCTTTTATGATACGATCCGGCTGGCGGGAGACAGAAGCGTCCGGCTAAAGGTCAGGACCATGGTGGGGTTGATCCCGCTTTTTGCAGTGGAGGTGATCGACGACAAGATCCTGCAGTCGCTGCCGGAGTTTGGCAAGCGGCTGAGTTGGCTGCTGGCGAACCGGCCGGATCTGGCGGCATTGGTTTCGCGGTGGCACGAGAAGGGATCGGAAGAGAAGCACCTGCTGTCTTTGTTACGGGGGCATCGGGTGAAGCGGCTTTTGTACCGGATGCTGGATGAGACAGAATTCCTCAGCGATTACGGTATCCGGACCGTAAGCAAGTATCATGAGGCGCATCCCTATGAGCTACAGGTCGATGGCCATCTGATGACGATCAAATATACGCCGGCGGAATCGGATGTTGACATCTTCGGCGGAAATTCCAATTGGCGGGGACCGATCTGGATGGCGCCAAATTATCTGTTGATCGAGTCGCTGCAACGTTTCTATCATTATTACGGCGATGATTTCAAGATCGAATATCCGACGCACTCCGGCAAACTATATACGCTGGATGAAATCAGTCTGGAGCTGTCCAAACGGCTCGCACGTATCTTTTTACGGAACGATAAAGGGTTGCGGCCGGTTTATGGGGCTTCAGCAAAAATGCAGACCGATCCGCATTTCAAAGACTATATCCATTTCTTCGAATATTTCCATGGCGATAATGGAATGGGGCTTGGCGCGGACCACCAGACCGGGTGGACCGGGTTGGTAGCGAAACTGCTGCAACCGCGCAAGATGGTTCCTACACCTTCGGCGCCGGACCATTAATACCGATTCCCCTATTCCAATGCCAGCCGATTCCCCCACTCCATCGCTGCACGTTCAAGATTGGCAGCAGTACTCGCCAGCGCTTCCGCCATCGGAGTATGTCGTCTGTTGATCAAAATGATCTCGTCGAAATACGGTTTCAAGGCGGTCGTGTCCGCGGGCCGCCATCCCGTCATCGCAATCACGGGAAGACCTTTGGTCTTTGCACGAACGGCAACCCCAAAAGGAGCCTTGCCCTGAAGGGTCTGTTCATCGATTCCGCCTTCACCCGTGATAACATGCGTGCTGCGGTCGAGAGCGGCGTCGAAGCCGGTGATCTCCAGGAAATAATCGATCCCGCTGACAAGGGTGGCGTTCAGAAGGCCATAAAGGCCGGCGGCTGCGCCGCCGGCCGTGCCGGTGCGGGGAGCCAAAGCCACGTCGGTACCGGTTCGATCGTAGATGACTTCAGCATATTTCCTCAAACCCGAATCGAGTTGGCGGACCGCAGCAGGATCAGCGCCTTTCTGTGGCCCAAAAATGGCCGCGGCCCCCTTCGGACCCGTCAGCGGATTGCTGACATCGCAGAGAATGATCAGCTGCGTCGCCGCGAGCCGCGGATCGAGCCCCGCAAGGTCGATCGATGCCAGATCGGCGAGCCGCGCAGGCAGGTGTCCCAGCCGCTGTCCATTACCATCGATGAACCGGGCGCCAAGCGCCTCAAGGATGCCCGAGCCGCCGTCAACAGTTGCAGAACCGCCCATTCCAAGGATAATGCGCCTCGCCCCCAGGTCAAGGGCAGCACGGATAAGATCCCCGGTACCGGCAGAAGATGTACGGAGCGGGTCGCGTTCGGCAGGGTCGATAAGTCGGAGACCGGACGCGCTGGCCATTTCAATGACGGCGGTGTTGGATTGTTCGATCAGCCCAAAATAACTTTCAATACCGCGCCCCAGTGGGTCGCGGGCGCCCGCAGGGACACGCCGACCCTGCAAATACTGGATGAGGAGATCACCTGTACCGTCTCCCCCGTCACCGACGGGACAGCATTCGCACGTCGCGGAAAGCCGGCTGTGGGAAAGCCCGCCTTTGATCGCGGCAGCCGCCTCGTCGGCGGTGAGACTGTTTTTAAATGCATTCGGGGCGATCAGGACATGCATGTGATTAATGATGAAGAGGCGAATATACGGGAATGATCCATTTGATCCAGTAGGCCTGCGCCAGCACCAGCAAACAGATCACTCCCAGCAGGATGAAGCTGTGTTTGAGCGTAAAGCGGAAAAGTTCGGATTCGCGTCCAACAAGACCGCCCGCGGCGGCAGCAACCGCGATCGATTGCGGCGAAATCATCTTGCCGACCACCCCTCCGCTGACATTGGCGGCGACCGTCACCAAGGGGTCGACGCCGATCGATTTAGCCGTTGCCGCCTGGAGTTTGCCGAAGAGGGCATTGGAGGAAGTATCCGAGCCCGTTATGAATACACCCAGCCAACCCAGCAACGGGCGCGAAGAGCGGGAAAGAGGACGCCGCTTCCGGCAAGAGCCCTGGGCAATCGTCAGCGTAATTCCTGAGTCGTTGACAAGGTACGCAAACGCCAGGACGGCAGCGATGCTGAGAATGGGAAAGCGCAGTTGACTAAGGTCGATCTGAAAACCTTCCAGCCTTCCGCGGGTCCGCAATCGCGAGATCAACAGCGACAGGATGGCGGCGATAGCGATGGCCGTCCCGGCGGCGGAGAGATAATTGAGCCGAAAGATATGCGGCAGGGGATGGCCGTTGAGATCGAGGATGGCGTTGTGGAGCAAGGAAATTCGAAGGACAAGGTTCCGGTCGCGTTTAGCCAATCCTTTACCGGGGGAAGACCCCAGACGACGATGATGACGGTCAGGACAAGAAACGGCGATACCGCCCATAAAAGCTGCCGCGTGCATTATACACCCCGCCGTTATCTGCCGCCTCCGCGCGTTCGTGCGGAAAACGCCAGGTCGCAAAAGGGCGCCAAAACCGAAGCAGCAGCAACAGACAAATGATTGAACCGATTCCGGCAAGGATATCGGGCAAACTAGGGCCGAGCAGGTTGGAGGTCAGCGCCTGGATGAGGGCAAATGAGAGTCCCCGATACAAGCACGGCCGGAATGATCTCTTTTGCCTTTTTATATCCCGCCATCAACGTGACAATATAGAAAGGCAGTATCGCGGATAAAAAAGGCAGCGTCCTTCCCACGAGTTCGGAAATAGCTTGTTCGGGAAGACCCGTCACCTGGGAGATCACGGCGATCGGGATGCCGATGGAGCCGAAAGCAACAGGCGCGGTATTGGCGATCAGGCAGATGCCGGCTGCGTAAAGCGGATCGAAGCCGAGCCCGGTCAGCATGGCGGCGGTAATGGCAACGGGTGCGCCGAAACCCGCCGTGCCTTCGAGAAAAGAACCAAAGGAGAAGGCGATCAGGAGGGCCTGTATCCTTCGATCTGCGGTAATGGATGCAAGGAATTGGCGGATGATCACGAACTGCCCGCTGCGGACCGTGATATTGAAGAGGAAAACGGCCGGGAGCACAATCCAGCAAATGGGGAAAAGGCCGTAGAGCGCCCCATTCGCAGCAGAAAGGAGCGCCAGAGATAGCGGCATGCGGTAGAAAAGGATGGCGATGATCACGGCGATAACGATGGCCAGCAAGCTGGCAAGGTAGCCTTTCATCCGGCGGATGACGAGCGCCCAAAAGATAAACAGAACGGGCGCCAGCGCAACGAGCAGGGAGGAGCGATTGCGAAGGGGTTGTGACTTGGGTCCAGGTAGATGTGGCGGCATTAGTTGAATATCTTGATGGCGGGGAGCTCGATCGAAAAGCAGGTACCGTGGTCAGGATCGGACTGGACAAGGATGGTGCCCTTATGCAAGGCGATGATCCGCTGGGCCAGCGAAAGCCCCAGCCCAAAACCCCGGGAACTCCCCGTACCGCTTCCCCGGTAGAAAGGTTGAAAGATTTGCGGCAGCTCGTTTTCGGGGATGACATTCCCGCGGTTGATCACCTGGATAAAGATTTTGTGATGGCGGAAGCTGAGGTCTACCAATGAAGTCGCGTCAGGGGAATATTTGCAGCCGTTTTCGACGATATTCTTAATGGCAATATACAGGAGATCGATATTGCCAAACACGACAAAATCCTTTTCATCCTCCGGGAACTCACCAAACTCGAGCTCGACAGTTGTAGCTGGCGCTCAGCTTCTTGACGTCGCCGACGACCTTGAGCAAGACTTCGTCGATCCGGACCTCATTGAGCTCGATTCCGCCCTGGGAGCCGGTCTTGGCGATCTCCAGCAGGCTTTTGGTCAATTGGCGCATCTGCTGGACGTCTTCGCGGACGGAGAAGAGTACCTGTTTGTATTCTTCGGCGGACCGTTCCTTTTGCAGCACGACTTCGACCTGGCTGGAGACGGAAGTGAGCGGGGTGGAAAGTTCATGGGAGGCATTGGAAATGAAACGGCGCTGGATGGCAAAGGATTCCTGCAGCCGGGCGAGCAGTTCATTGAAGGTATTGGCCAGCTGGCTCATTTCATCCTGGCCCGAGCCGGCCGGATGCGATGGGAGAGGTCGAAGGAGGAAATCTCGTTGACTTCCCTGATGATCAGGGCGATGGGCCGGAGAAGTTGCCGGGCGAACAGGAAGCTGACAAGCGCGGTGAGGAAGATGCTGGTGACGAGGCCGATCAGCAGGATGCTTTTGAGGGTTTCGAGTCGTTCGAGGCCGTCGTCATCGTGGCCGGCGACGACCACGATAAAGTTTCTTTTTGGGGTGATCCGGTGGACGGCGATCGGCGTCGCGGTTGTCCATCGTAAAATCTTCTTCACCTTTTTCACGTACTTCCCGGAAGAGGGTGTCGGAGACGACGATGGGCTTGGTACCCGGCATTTCGAAAAGGTAAACGCGCTTGCCGTCTTCGGTAAAGATGCCGATGCTGCGCGAGCCGACGATGCCCGCCGCCGAGAACGGAATCGTTGCGCCGCATAAAGTAAAAGGCGCTGTCGCCCATCAGCGCGTACAACTGGGTATTATAGTTGGCCCGGGCCTTTAGCCGGCGGTCGAAGGCTGCCACCCGTTCTGCTTTGGAGGAATAGTAGATCGATCCGGTGAGCAGGGAGATGATCCCGGTCACCAGCAGCGTGAACAGCAGCATTATTTTGTAGCGAATCTTCAATTTAATCCGGTCAAGCTTAAGGGTTTTCCTTCAGCACATAGCCCATCCCTACCTGGGTATAGATGAGTTTGGAAGAAAAGTCCTTTTCGATCTTTTTCCGGAGGAAATTTACATAAACATCGATTACATTCGTCTTTGTATCGAAATCAATATCCCAGACATTGAGGGCGATATCGATCCGGGAAACAACCTTGTTCTTATTGCGGATAAAATATTCCAGGAGCTGGAACTCTTTTGCCGTCAGGGGGATATTTCGGCCTTCGCGGCTGACCTCTTTGCTATCCAGGTTCATGACGAGGTCGCCGACCTTTAGAATGTTGGCGCCGACGGCGGCTGGTGGTACAGTCTTTTCAGGAGGGCCCGGATCCGGACCAGCAACTCCTGAAAATCAAATGGTTTTACGATATAGTCGTCTGCGCCGGCCTCAAATCCTTCGATCTTATCCTCCGTGGTGTTCATGGCGGTGAGCATGATAACGAGGATTTCTTCGTTGGAGGGGCGGATATGACGGGCCAGTTCATAGCCATTCATGAGCGGGAGGTTGATATCGAGGATGGCCAGATCGTATTTCTTCGATTCGAACAGTTTGCGGCCGATAAGGCCCGTCGTAGGCAACGTCGACTTCATAATGATGTTCGGACAAGCCTTTTCGAAGGGATTCGGCGATTTTCTTTTCGTCTTCGACCAATAAAATCCGGGTTTCTGCCATAATATGTTTTCGCGGATGAACGTTAAATTTATCCATTCCAAACGAGCGGGCATGGAATGTCCGATTAAAATGAAATTAAACAGAGTTTAAATGTGCTCGAAAATCCCGTCAAGATTCGTCGCAAACTTAAACCTATCGCCCCCCGCTGGCCATAAACCGATTTAGCAAAAAAACTTCCGTCTTTATTGCAATATCCCGAAAAAAAATGTAAATTTTGTAAACCCGCCCCAAACCGTTGGTTCATCGAAGCCCGATGCTTGTCAGAATCCGATGCTTGTTACTATGAAAAATCCTGTTAATTGCTGCCCAAAGGCATGTGACTATCCAATTTTAATGACAGAATCCCGCCCTGTAGAAGGCAATATTTAAAATCTTAAAAAAGGGGGTTGCTATGAAATTTCACGAGTCGCCGTATATCAACCGGCGGAAAAAGACAATCGAGTTCTACGTTCATCATTTGAATTCCACATCCGCAGCCCACATTTGTCTTGGCAGGTTCTTTCAATCATTGGTCCCCGGACGAGCTGAAAATGCATCCGGCGGAGGATGGGTGTTGGAAGATTTCGATTCCTATGTTGCCGAAGGGAAAGTATTATTACAAGTTCTTCATCGATGACAAGGTTTGGATGGAGGACATTGAGAACCGGTTAAGAGAACCGGATGGGGTAACAGGATGGAACAGCGTGTTGACGGTTTAAAACAGTCGTTTCTTGAGGTGGCCGGCATAACCGGCCACTTTTATTTTCCCGTCAGTGCATCGAGCATGCTCTCCGCCACAAGCTGATTGCCGGCGTCATTAAGATGGACACGGTCAAGGGTCAGGATGCCGGATTCCTTATTGCCGGGGTTATTCTTCAGTTCATAAGTATGAAAGGTCTCGCGCAGGTCTACGAGGCCGGTATGGAACTTCTGTGCCAGGTTGCGGATGATCTGGCAATACGCATTCAGATCGCCATCCTGCTGATTGGTGTAGTCGGTCTTTTCGCCGATGACCGCGGGAGTAACAAGGAACAGGTGGATATCTCGATCGAGGAACTTGTTGATGATGGCGGTATAGAATTTCTCGAATTTGTCGGCGTCCGTGCCCGTGCCATACATCGTCTTGTGCCAGACGTCGTTAACCCCTACCCAGACAAAAACGATATCCGGTTTCTGCGCCAGAACGTCATCGTCCATCCGAAGATAAAGGTCATAAACCTTATTTCCGCCGATACCGGCACCGATGAGGTCATAGTTCGAGCCAAGATCCTTTTTATCCAACGCATCCTTCATCCGCGGGATAAACCGCCGGGTTTGGCGCCCTGCTGGGTAATGGAATCGCCGAAAAATATAACTTTTTGGGTCTTGGGTTTAAAAGACATAAGCAGGGTCACGACGGTCAGAAGGGCGAGAACAGCGCGGCGGGCGGTTCTGGGCATAAACGTTCGATTTTTTTAATGTGGTGTCATTGCCGTCGTTTTGGCGGCAGGACGAGATCCCGGTCGGGGGTCGATACATCCGTGAGCGCGACTTTGCCCCGCTCCTTCCGGAGAATCCGATGATACAGACTGATCTCCTTGTCGAAAAGAAAGCGGAAGAAAAGGGCAGTCCAGGAATTGTGATAGTAGAGCGTATCGTAATATTCCGGGGCGGCCTTGCGGATTCGGGGAAGCTTATTCCAGGGAATGGAAGGGAAATCGTGGTGTTCGTTGTGATGGCCGACGTTGAAGGCGACCACGTTCAGCACGCCATAGTAGCTGAAGGTCTCCTGGTGTTCATCATGCGGTGAGGTAATGTTCCTGGATCCAGCGGGCGCCCAGGGGATGCAGACCTACCGAAAAGAAGAAGCTGGCAAGCAGATAAACGATCGCCTTAGGGCCCAGGAAATACCAGATCGCGGCGATGAAGACGGCTTCAAGCGCCCAATTCAGCGCCACCCATTTGTCAAAGGGCTTGATCTCGCGGAGACGGTAGATGCGGAAGATCTGGAAAAGCGGATAGAACAGCAGCCACACACATTTCCCAATAAAATAATTATTGATCAGCCGGGCTTCCCACCGGTTGGGCAAGTCGGCATCCAGCTCGTGGATGCCCTGAAAGGAATGGTGTTTGATATGATAACGTTCAAAGGAGATGGAACTGGGGAAGAGCTGGGGCAGGTTGGCCAGGATGCCGGCGAACCGGTTGGCCGCACGGCTCTTGAACAGCAGGTGGTGCGCACATTCATGGATCATCACAAAAAGGGAGTGGTCGGCAAACGCGCCAAGCAGGTAGGCGGCGCCAAAGATCAGCCACCAGGAACTGCCCTTAAGCAGCCAGGCCAGGGCAACCTGAAAAAAGACGAGACCAACGACGGCGAAGATGGTGTATTTGTTCTTTCCGATAAGTTCGCTGACTTCGGGGTGCTGCTGAAGGATCTTTTTGGTTCGGAGACGATGAGGCTCTTGTTTTTCCGAATACACAAAATCAATTCTTTTGGCCATAGTGCGGAAAGGTACTAAAAAAATGCATTTCCAGCCGCCTTGGAGGGAGATTCGGGAGGTGGGAACCCCGTTTTTAAGTGGTTTCTTAAGGTTTTTTTGAGGTAAGTTCCTAAAGTATTAATAACCACGATCGAAAATCAGGCATTATAACCGGCAGGGTTGTAGCTTTGGTTTTTCATAGGATAAGGTTTAATGGTTAAAAAACACTTTGATTAGTACCCCCTGGTATTCCTACCGGGGGCTTTTTTTTGTCCCTACCGGCGGCGTTCCAGTAGGTGCATATCTTCCATCCAGTCGGCCATGAGATGAGGCCAATCCCGAACCGCCTTTAGGTTACTCCGATAGCCCATGTTGAATCCATGATTTCCCCCGGATAGGATATGTGCTTCAACCGGCGCTTTGGCAGCGCGATACTTGTCGAGTAGGCCCAAAATGACCGGGGAGGCGCCCTGGTCATTGTCAGCAACGATCAGGAAGGCTGGCGGGGCGTCCGCCGGGATGACGGCAGGGATGCCAAGCGGGCCGGGATAAACCAGCAGTTGAAAATTGGGACGACCATTCAACCGGTCGATGGGGTCAGCGGCTTTGGGGTCGCCTGCGCCCGGAGAATAAGCAACCAACGCAGCAGTCTCTCCACCCGCGGAAAAACCCAACGTTCCAACGCGTCCGGTGTCTATATTCCACTCGGCGGCTTTGCTGCGCACGAGCCGCATGGCGCGGTACGCATCTTCACGCGTCTCCTTCTCAAAACTATAGATGGTGGAATCTTCCCGGAATAGCCGGTACTTTACGATAAAGGCGGCCACGCCGATGCTGTTGAGAAAACGGGCGGGATCGCGGCCTTCGGAATTAAAGACCAACAGCCGGTGACCACCGCCGGGGAAGATCACAACGGCAGCGCCGGTCGCCTTTTCTTTTGGCGGAAGATAGACCGTCACCGAAGGATTGTGAATATTTTTTACGTAATAATCTTTGGCCTCTTCCGGTTCATTCCGCCGGCTCTCAAAACCTGGCGCACCGTTGGGCCAGAGGGGGATCTGGCGGGCCGTATCCTGCGCATTTGTGGGGAGAAATGTCGCGAACAGGAGGCCCAGGGACAAAATAGGTCGAACGTACATGGCAAAACGGTTTATGCCGCAAAAGGTAACGATAATGCCCGAGCCCACAGTGTTTTGCAACGGCGTAACAGAACTAACGGGGTTAGGTCCGAACGCTTGCCGCTCTTCCATGCGGGGAGCCGCTGCCAAGTCCAAATTCACCGCTCAGCCCCGATATATGACATTCAACCACCTATTTTGCCGCTTATCACACGTTCTTTGCCGCCATTGGACAAAACTAACCGCCCATGCGGGATGATCTGGTGGAGGGCCCGGCGTCGTATTATCTTTACTTCATCAAATCAAACGGAGCCTCGCTCCTTCTAAAATGAAATCGGCACTCTTTCTTCCATAGGCATTCCGCCCCCGTTCGACGAACAACGTTCCCCTCGGACAACGTCCCCAACGAGCAAACAATTTTTTTCCGGATCCGGCCCGAGGCCGGCCATCGTCTAACTGAGGCGCTCCTCTTACGTTAAGCCCATAACGTTTATGTGTAACTGATATGACCGGCAACGGTCGTAAAGAGCCAAACTATGCGCAAAAAAATACAACTATGATAAGTTTTGGAAAAAAGATCATCTCCGCATTTCTGGAGGTGGACGAACAAAAGGAACCGCCTGCGCCACCGGAGAATCAAACACAGGACCGCGCCGGCGACCGGTTTACCGGACATTTCGACAAGCTATTAAGCGACGCGAATATCCCCGGTCCGGACTACTATGAGTTCGCGCGAATGATCGCGGTCATGCAAGCCATTCCCGACGAAGCGGCGCGGTATAACGCAGCCTTTGCGGGCCTGCAGGTGCAAGGGCTGGACAAACAGCGTCTGCTCGATACCGCCGGCGAATACCTGCGGATGCTGACAACCGATGCCGCCCAATTCCAGGCTACTGTAGACGCAAAGTATCAGGAAAAGGTGCATGGTCCGGAAACAGAGGCCGAGGAAAAGGCGGATCGGATCCGGGCCCTGTCGCAGGAAATCGTCCAGTTGCAGCAGCAGATCAGCTCCTTGCAGGCGGAGATCGGCATTAGCAAGGACAAACTCGGCGGCAGCAGCAGCGCCTATACCGCCGAGAGCGATCGCCGGCAGCAGGAAATCCGTCGTGACATCGACAAAATCAATCAATACATCCACTAACACTAAAACCAAACAATCATGAACAAGCTAATTCAAAACGCGAAAACCCCTGGCTGGTGGAGCGAGCCAAAAAACGTCGCCGCCGCCGTCGTCGGCCTCGCCCTCCTGGCAGGGCTTGGCTATGGTTTCCTCACCTATGTACTGCCCTGGCTGATCAAAGTAACCTGGAATCTGGTCAACCTGGTAATCGGGGGTGTTGTTTGCGGATTCCTGCTGATGACAATTACCAACAGGAAATTCTGGCGCGCACTGAAATACATTTCGGCCTTCGTCGCCAATTACTCCATCGGCCTGGCGATCGAGCTAAACCCCTTCAATATCCTGCAGGCAAAGATCGAGCAGGGTTACAAGGACCGCGAAACACTCTGCCGGCAATCAGGCCGGTTAAAGGGCAAACAAAGCGAGCTGACGGATAAACTCGCGGAAAAGGAAAAGGAGATGCAACTCAACATCCAGAAAGTGAAAATCCTTCAAAACGAAAAGGGAAGCCCCCGTCAGATAAACCTTTATCACCAACAACGTGATGCGTTGCCGGGAATATATCGAGAACGTGACGCCGATCGTCAGCGACCTGAACAAGCTGATCCTTTTCGCGGATGCCGCTTATGAAGAAAGCGGGGTCATGCTGGAGGATGCCGACTGGACCTGGAAGCCAAGAAGGACCTCTACTATTCGGTGACGACAGGGCTTTCTGCCGTGACAAGCGCGATGCGGGCCTTCAAGGGCGATGACGAGCTGAACCGGGATGCCGAAAAGGCGCTGGCCCTTCTCAAAGTCCGGATCGGTGAAAAGATCGGGCATATCAAATCTGCGATCGACGTAACCTCTCGGTTCATGGATGACCAGGTACTGGAAGACAAGGCGAAGTCGGCGCAGGCGATGGAGCTGATCAACCAGTTCGATCTCGGCAAGGATTTCCATTACTCCGGATCGGCGCGACTCGATGGGAATGGACGCGCAGGCCCCGATGTGCAATACCGGCCGCCTACAAAGATGTGTCGGTCGAGAAGTATAAAAAATTATTAGAGTAACCATTAAAAACAAAATATATGTCAGTCAAAGTAAAACCTGCCGGGAAAGTTCTGTTGATCGCGATGGTCATCACAGCCGGCATTATCAGCGTAAAATGGTATCAGGCAAGGCCGAAAGAAGCCGGGAAGGCGGTGGAAGTGGGTAAGATCGTATTGCCCGACGCGCCGGAGGCATCCTTAAATGACCATGCCGTATTGCTGCCGTTGCCATCGAATCACGGAGGCCGTCAATGGCGGCGACCTCGATCACCTGGGAACGGATGGCATGGAACGCACAGTTCTCCGGGATGTATGCAAACGGCGGGGTCCGGACAACTAAGGGGTCACTGTTCGACAAGGCGCATCTGGATATCACCTATATGCGTCAGGACGACTGCAACAAGCAGATGGCCGACCTGGTAAAGTTCGCAGGCCAATACAAATCGAACCCGAGTACTCCGGCAGTACTGGTCTCCTTTATGGGTGACGGGATGCCGGCCTTTATGACGGCCTTGTCCAAAGAACTCGAACCGTTAGGCGCGGAGTACCAGCCGATCATCCTGCCGATCGCGCATGGCAAATCCTTTGGCGAGGACCAGATCATGGGCCCGCCATCCTGGAAGCAGGATCCGCATAATGCAGTCGGCAAATGCGTGGCCGGCGTGTTGCGGGACGGCGACGTCAATATCCTGCTGAAGTGGGCGGGCGACAATGGGATAAAGGTCAACCCGGACGAAACGACCTATGATCCGGATGCCGTCAACCTCATCGCGGCCAGCGATTTCCTGGACGCGCCGAACAAGTATATCGCCGGCTATACGGAAAGCAGGAAGATCATCCGCGATGGGAAGACAACCGGCCGGGATACGACAGTCGGAGTGGATGCGGTAGCGACCTGGACGCCGGGTGACGTCAATGTCGCCACGAAGAAAGGCGGTCTCGTCACGATCGCCAATACCCGGCAATATGCTTCGCAGATGCCCGTCCAGACCATCGCCATCAAGAAGTGGGCCTACGACCATCGGACGGACATCGAGAACATGATCATTGCCCTGGCGCAGGCCGGCGACCAGGTTCGGTCATTTACCGAGAGCCCGGAAGTTCGCCGCACAGGTAAGCGCCGCCGTCTACCAGGAGCAAAATGCCGACTACTGGCTGAAGTACTTCAACGGCGTCCAGGAAAAGGATGTTCAGGGTCTGTCGGTGCATCTCGGCGGTTCCGCGGTTTTCAACCTGGCGGATATGGCGGCCACGTTTGGTCTCGGCGCCGACAAGGTAGACCGCTACAAAGCGGTATACAATACGTTCGGCAACCTGATGGTCAGGATGTATCCGTCGCTCATGCCGAGTTTTATGCCCTATGAAAAAGCCGTTGACAAATCGTTCCTGCTGAGCGTGATCTCGAATCACCCCGAACTGCTGGAAGGCAAGGCGATCGAAACGCAGTATGCCGGCGAGATCACATCGGCAGTCTCGTCCCGATCCTACCATATCGAGTTTGAGACGGGGTCGGCCGTTATCCGGACCGGCTCCTATAAAATGCTGGATTCGATCTTCGAGTCGGCAGTCGTGGCCGAAGGGCTCAAACTGGGGGTTTATGGCCATACCGATAACAGCGGTTCGGATGATGTAAACGTTCCCCTGTCGGAGAAGCGGGCAGACGCGGTGAAGGAATATTTGCTGCGTAAGGGACTGGCGCAAACCGGATCGAGACAAAGGGATATGGCTCGTCGAAACCGGTGGCCGATAACAGCACCGTTGTCGGCAAAAGCCGGAACCGGCGGGTGGAGATTGTCCTGGGCCAATAAAACATGTTTTTATGTTCAAACCATTTGATAAAATAAATCAACGGACCCTTTTGATAATCGTCGTAACGCAATTATCCGTGACGTTAATCAGCTGGCAGGTACTGGGCGGGGGGTTGATCCCCCCGCCTTCAAAAGTGCTGGAAGCCCTGGGTCAACTGCTGACAACGCGCCTCTTCATCGATAACCTCCTGACAAGCTTAATGCTCACCGGTCAGGCCTTGTTCTACGCAGTCGTGATCACGCTTCTCTTCGGCTACGCATCGGTCATCCCCTTTTTTCGGCCGGTAGCCCAGTTCATTGTAAAATGCCGGTACTTGACGCTGACAGGACTGATCTTCATCTTCACGCTGCTAACCAAAGACGGAGGACAGCTAAAGCTGTGGCTGCTGCTCTTTGGGATCGTGCCGTTTCTGACCACCTCCTTTCTTTCGATCATCCTGCAGACGCCAGCCGGGGAATTCGAGCTCTGCCAGACGCTGGGATATAATCCGTGGGAATGTCTGTACGAAGTGATCATCATCGGAAAAGCCGACCAGGTATTTGAGGTCGTGCGGCTTAACTTCGCGATTGCCTGGATGATGATCACGATGGTGGAAGGGTTGAATATGAGTGAGGGCGGGATTGGAGCCCTGATGATCAAATACAACAAATACAATGACCTTCCCCATGTGCTGGGATTGCAGGCGGTTATCCTTGGCTTGGGCCTGTGCTTCGATTTTTTGCTGGGAGTTCTCCGGCATTGGCTATTTCCTTACACAAAAAAAATGAGCTATGGGAACGTATAGCAAAGAGGATGTTTTATTGCACGTGGAAAACGTAGGATTGTCCTATGAGCGGGTCTGTATCCTGCGCGATATCCATTTTAGTATCCGGGATGTTGTCCGGCCGGGTTTCCAACAGGGGCAGGTCGTTTCGCTCGTCGGCCGGAGCGGGATCGGCAAGACCCAGCTGTTCCGGCTTTTGTCGGGACTGCAGCGCCCGGATACCGGAAGCATCCGAATCCGGGAGCGGATGCCGGTCGAAAAAGAAAACGGGTCGATCGAATTTTACCGGGAACGCGACGTTCAGCCCGGCGATATGGGGGTCATTTTCCAGAATTATTACCAGTTCGGCTGGCGGACGGTGCGGCAATCGCTCCTGCTGGCGGCGCGACGGAATAAGGCCCTGGCAGGCAAAGAGGAGGCCGCGATCCGGGAATATACGCTTCGTTTTGATATCGCGGATGTGCTGGGCCGTTACCCGGCACAACTCTCGGGCGGCCAGCAGCAGCGCGTGTGTATTATTCAGCAGCTGCTAAAGGGGAGCGACTTCCTTTTGCTTGACGAGCCCTTCTCCGGCCTGGATGTCTGTGTTCTGGATAAGGTCGTGGAGCTGTTATTGCAGGTCTCGCTTTCGGATGATTTGAAGACACTGATCATCGTCTCGCATGATATCGACACCGCGGTCGCGATCTCGGATACGGTGCTCGTTTTGGGCCGCGAACCGGGGTTGGAGGGGTCGACCATCGTTCGGGAAATCGATCTGATGGAAAGAGGACTGGCATGGCAGAAAGAGGTCCGGCAGGAGAAGGCTTTCGCAGAAACGGTGCGGGAGATCAAATCGTGTTTGTGAGGTGGAACAGGACCTTGATTCCGGAAAATGCGATCTGCATCCCGATACAGAACACAAGGAAGGCGCTCAGCCGGTTGACGATCTGTTCTCCCCGGGGACCTAAGCGATGCGTAATCCGGGGTGTATTGGTATAACAGATATACACGAGCAGACAAATACCCAGGATGGCAATAGCCAGCGCCGAAAGGTTAAGAAAGTGCTCGCTAAGCGATGTTTCATTGGGGTGCGCGCTGAGGGTCAGGATAATGGAGATCGTGCCCGGGCCCGTAGTCATGGGAAATGCGACCGGATAGAAAAGGATATTGTCGATATTCGCGGTTTGCTCGGGGTGGGCCGTTTCCTTTTTGGTCTTGATCTCGTTGTCAGTCGTCAGTAGCTGCCAGCCCATTCGACAGATCATGATACCCCCGGCAAGCTGGACGATCGGGACGGAGATCCCGAAGATCTTGAGCACCCAGCTGCCAACAAGCGCGGTGACCGTGCAAATGACAAAACAGTAGAGTGCCACCTTCTTCGACGCGCTCCTCCGCTCCGGCATGCCGAGATCTCCAAGCAGCGGTTCGACGATAAAGGCCGACCCGATGGGGTTTACCGCCGGGAACAGCGAGATAAAAGCAAAGAAGATAAGTTGAAAAAAGGGCAAGTCAAAATGCATAAACAATATTAATTAATTTGCAGGTCTTAAAGGCAAATATGAGACCCTTCGTGCTGTGCACCCTCGTCTTGTTATTATCCTGTCATCCCACGCCGCAAAATCCCGACAGGCCCCATGTCATCATCCAGTCGCAGGCGGGAGACATCGAAATTGAGCTGTATCCCCGTCAGGCGCCGAAGACGGTCGCGGCATTCCTTTCTTATGTCGATTCCGGGCTCTACAAAAAAAGCTGTTTTTACCGGATTCTCAATGAGGAAAACCAGGCGACGGGCGCCGATCCTTCAGCGTTGATCCAGGGAGGGATCTGGAAGACCAATCATGCAAAGGCGACTTCGTTGCCGGGAATTCCACATGAGACGACCCAGCAGACCCATCTCCTGCACACCGATGGCGTTATATCGATGGCCAGGCAGGCGCCGGGGACAGCGACAACGGAGTTCTTCATATGCGTGGGAGATCAGCCGGGGTTCGACTACGGTGGGAAGAACAATCCGGATGGTCAGGGCTATGCCGCCTTTGGAAAAGTGGTAAAAGGGATGGATGTGGTGCGGGCGATCTACGGGTTACCGGAGGAGGACCAGTCGTTTACTCCGCCGGTGGCCATTCGAAATATTGTCCGCGAATAACCCTATTCAGATCTCAAACTCTTGACAGGATTAGCTAACGCCGCGGAGATGGATTGATAGCTTATTGTCAGCAGTGTGATCAGAATTACCGTAGCCCCCGTCAGCCAAAAAAGGTCGGCGGTGACCCGGGTCCGGTAAAAAAATTCATTAAGCCACGCGTTCATTCCAAGCCACGCCAGCGGGAAAGCGATCGCCAGCGCCACAACAATCAGCCACAGGAATTCTTTGGATACCAGCAAAACCAGTTGGGTTACACTGGCCCCGATGACCTTCCGGATACCGAGCTCCTTTTGTCTGCGACTGGCGCTGAATGCCGCAAGCCCAAACAGCCCGAGACACGAAATGAGAATAGCCAGACCGGCAAAGTAGCGCGAGAGGATACCGATCCTGATCTCGGAAGAATAAAGTCGTTGATAGCTTTCATCCAGGTATTTGTATTCGAACCCCATCCCGGGCATAAAGCCCGTAAAGGCCTTTCCGATCCGGGCGATCGTCTGTTTCTCGTTCCCCGGTTGCAGACGGACGATGACCCAATTGGCGACGGGATAACACCGGAAGAACGCAGGCTTCACGGGTTGATAAAGGGATTCGAAATTAAAATCGGCCGCTACCCCGATGATCTCCCGCTTTTCATCCCAGAAGCGGACAACCTTGCCAAGAGGGTCTTTAAGACCCATTGCCTTGATCGCCGTTTCGTTCATAATGATCTCATGGTCCATATTCTTGGAGAAATACCGCCCGGCAATCAATTTTATCCCGATCGTCTGCAAAAAATTCGTGCCGATCTCAATGTTAGCGAAATTAATATTCAAAGCCGGGTCTTTGCCCGCCCAGTTTACGCCACCGATCGCGCCATGATCGCCGGTGAGATTATGATAGTGACTGCCGGCATTCGCAACGCCAGGAATATTGTTCAATTCGGACACAAAACTTGCCGCGTGCACCATATAAGCCGAGTCCATAGAGCCCGGAATATTAAAGTCGATGACATGCTCCCGGTTATAACCCAGGTCGCGCGATTGGATATAGGATACCTGCCGGTAGACGATCAATACCCCTGCAATGAAAAGGACCGACAGCGTAAATTGAAACACAACAAGGCCTTTCCGGGCCCACAGCTCGGCCCAGGAGGTCTTGATGGTTCCCTTCAGCACGGCTGCCGGCCGGAAGGCAGAAAGGTAGAAGGCCGGATAGCTGCCGGCGAAGAGCCCGGTAAGAAGAGCGATCCCCGCCAATTCGAGGAGAAGCGTCGGACTAAACCTGAGTGCAAGTTGTTTACCTGTAATATCATTAAAAACCGGCAATAACATCGCTCCAATGACAAGCGCAACCAACACCGAAGCAATACTTAGCAGGACCGATTCGCCAAGATATTGAAGGATAAGCGTACCCCTGCCGGCGCCAACCACCTTTTTGATCCCGACCTCCCTTGCCCGTTGGGCTGCCCGCGCCGTGGAGAGATTCATGAAATTGATGCAGGCGATAATCAGGATAAAGATGGCAATGATGGTAAATAGTTTGACATAGACGATCCGGCCTCCGCTGGGAATGCCGTTCTCAAAGCGGTCGTATAAATAACGGTCGGAGAATCGGCTAAGAAAAAGTTGGGGGTAGTTGTCTTTGCGGCCTTGTTTTGAAGCCAGGTAAGGAGCGAGCTTTCGGTTGAAGGCAGCGGGATCGGCGCCTGACTTAAGCAGGACGAATGTATGTGGGTCAGAGTTACCCCATTCCTTAAGACCGGGTCGCCTTTCCTGCGCGAGATCAAAGTTGAAGAGCAGGTCGGGTTTTTCGGTTGCGTTTGCCGGGTTGGGTTGGAAAATACCCCTGATGGCATAGTTGCCGCTAAAGTCGTTCTGGTCGAAATGGATGACTTTCCCGATAAGATTCTGCGTGGTGCCAAAGAGACGTTGAGCCATTGATGCCGATATGAATATCCCCTGCTTGTCGGCAAAAAGAAGGTGATAGTCCCCTTCGAGAATGGGACAGGTAAACAGGTGGAAAAAATTGCTGTCAACGAGCTGCGGGGTTGCGTTAAGCTTTTTGTCGCCATAGGTTACTAATCCGGAAGGGGTGGTGGGATCATTGAACCACGATGCCGGCAATACCACGGAGGCATCTTCGATTTCAGGAAACTCGGCCCTGAGAGACTTCGCGAGGATACCCGGCGTATACATGCCGGTCTCCACCCCATTTGAGGTCTTGTCATTTCTCATTACCTGGTAAAGGCGGCTGTCATTGGGGTTGTATTTCTCCATTCCGTATTCGTCGGCAATCCATAAGCCGATGAGGAGGGCGCAGGCGAGCCCAACCGAAAGGCCAAGTAGATTGAGGAGGGAGAATTGACGATCCTTAAGGAGGTTTCGCCAGGCCAGCTTCAGATAATTTCGCAGCATACTTTTATCTTTAGACGTACACCGGTACAAAAAAGTTTCCGGAATTTTAACCGCTTAAGAGTCAAAAGTTTACAAAATAATAGCGCGCGTTGGTGTCCGGAAACGATACAAGCGGTGTCCGGCGACATTTCATACTTTAAAATACGTCTCCAATTCCTGCAGCGTATCGGCGGTTGTATCGATATCCTTGATGATCCGGCCTTTTTCCATCAGGAGGATCCGGCTGCACACATCCGTAATATGGTTGATATCGTGACTACTCACGAAGATAGTCATCGGATACCGTTCCTGCCACTTCTTCAGCATTTTGATCAGTCGAAGCTGGGAGGAAGGGTCGAGATTGGCGAAGGGCTCATCGAGTATCAGGACCTGCGGTTCCCGGAGGAGACAGGCGGCGATACCTACTTTAAACTGATTGCCTTTTGACAGGTCGCGAATGTATTTGCCGCTCCGCAGGACACCGCCGTCAAAAAAGGCGTCGAAGTTCCGAAGGAAATCGTCTATATAAACGCGGGAGCGATTGTTCAGGGATCCCACAAAGTAAAAATATTCTTCCGGGGTAAGATAGTTGATGAGAAAACCGATCACAAAACAAGCGGTCGGCAGCGGGCCGTATGCGGGTCCAAGCACGGTTATAACAAACGGAATGAAGATAAAAATCGGCAGCAGGTTCAGAAAATGAAATATGGATCGGACATTGAGAAACCGTACGAGTTGGCGCCGCCGGATGTTTTGGGCCAGATACGGCTGGACGGACAGGACAGGTAATTCCTGGATGAGGAAACGCATCAGGATATCCCCAAGGAAATAATAAAGGATCAGGCCGCAGAAAACCTTTATAACGTCCTGCCCCGGGAACAATTCGGGTAGCAGATGCCGGAAGGAAAAGCCCAGAACGATCGCGCAGGCCAGCAGATAGAGAATAACAAAGCCCATAACGATCTGTGCGGCCAGGTTTTTCCCGGCGCTCCGGCTCCGCCAGAAGGCTTTCCATTGATGTGAAAGGAGTGTGAGGATCATAACGGTGTCAAAGTACGAATCTACCTTGATTTGCTGTAATTTTAAGTATGATCGCAAGAATGGTCAGGATCTTTATCCGATTTATATTGGGCGTGTTGATCTTCCTGATTGTTGCGCTGTTGGTCGGGGACAGGTTCGTTCAATTCAGAATGGATGATAAGGAGCTGACCGAATGGTTCAAAGCGCGGAATATTCAACCCCATATTGGCTATTACGAAGCACAGGGCCGAAAGGTCCGCTACATAGGCGTAGGTGACAATCCCGAAGCGACCATCCTCTTTATTCACGGCGCTCCCAGTTCCATGAGCTATTGGAAAGGATATCTGGCCGACAGCGTGCTGTTGTCGCGGGCGACGATGTATGCAGTCGACCGGCCCGGTTATGGTTACTCCGGACTGGCGGATCCGCTGCCCGACATCTCGGCGCAGGCCGCGATCATTTCTAAAATCCTGGACAGCCTGCATCACGTAAACCGGCCGGTGATCGTTGTCGGCGTGAGTTATGGATCGCCGATCGCCGCCCGGCTGGCAATGGATTATCCCGAGCTGGTGGATGGCCTGATATTGATGGCACCCCCACTGGGCCCGGGGCGGGAAAAGTACTTCTGGTTCACCTATCCCATAGAGAACCCGCTCATCCACTGGGTTATCCCGCGGATGCTGCAGACGGCCAACCGGGAGAAAGTACATCATAAGGACGAGCTGGCGAAGATGTTGCCGCTATGGAACCGGATCCGCGTGCCCGTGATGTATTTGCAGGGACAAGAGGATAGGTTGGTGGATACAAGCAATGCGAGTTTTGCGCGGGAACATTTAACGAATGTCCCCTCCCTCAATATCCAAATGATACCGGGAAGGGGACACCTGATCGCTTTTGATGAAAAGGACAGGATCATCCGGACGATCGTGAACATGATCGATACCTGTCAACGTCGCGAACTCACCCATCCATTCTGACGATCCCTCACCCATCCATTCTGACGATCCTGGGTATGAATTTCCCAACGACATCGACCAGTTGATGTTGTGACCGCATAACGGCATCGATATCTTTATAAGCCTGCGGGGCTTCATCCAACCCGCCACCGATCAGCTTCACACCATGCGCCTGCAGGGTCTCCTGCAAAAACGTCTGACTGATAGACTTCATCGCCGCGGTCCTGCTCATCTTCCTTCCCGCGCCGTGAGCAGCGGATGCAATTGACGCCTGTTCCCCCCTGCCCTTTACGATAAATCCAGCGGCGGTCATCGACCCGGGAATAATGCCCAAAACATCCTTACCGGCAGGTGTTGCCCCCTTTCGGTGAACAATCACTTCCCGCCCTTCGAAAATCTCCTTCCAGGCAAAGTTGTGATGATTCTCGACCCTTGATAGCGGCTGCCGGCCAAGCTGACCGGCAATCTTATCGTGGATCACATGATGACAGGCAGAGGCATAGTCTCCCGCAAGGTTCATGGCAAGCCAGTATTCGATGCCTTCCTGTTCGGTGAGGTCAAGCCATGCGAGGTTTTTCGCCTCACCCGGGCAGCAGTCGCTTTTGCTTTGGCGATATGTGTATAGTGATCTGCGATCTTCGCACCGAGTCCCCGCGAACCGGAATGGGACAAGAGCCCCAGGTAATTACCCGGCTGCAAGACCCAGCCGGCCGTCCTTCTCACCAATCGTTACGGTGCCGAATTCCACAAAGTGGTTGCCGGAGCCGGAAGAGCCCAATTGCCTGGCGGCCCGGCCCTGCAATGGCTTTCAGCAAAGGGATCTCGTTGAATTCATCCGGTCCATAACCTCATGGGATGTGGACTGGTCGAATTGCCTTCCGCTGCCAAACAAGGTGGCCATTTTCAGCTCCCGCGTAAAAAAAGCTTCCTTCTGCGCCAGTTCTTTTGGGTCGATGTCAAAAACCGACAGACACATCCGGCAGCCGATATCGACACCAACGCCATAGGGGATGACCGCATTTTCGGTGGCCAATACCCCGCCGATCGGCAAGCCATACCCGCTGTGGGCGTCAGGCATCAGCGCGCCGGCGACCGCTATGGGTAATTTCGTGGCCTGATACATTTGGTGCATAGCGCCTTCTTCGATATTGTCCCTGCCGAATACGTTAAAGGGATGCCTGTTTTGTTCAGTGAATTTCCACCCCTTCCATCTTGGGCTTTGGCATCAGTTGTTGTGCAATCAGGCCCAGAACAGCGTCGTTCGCGTATTCGACTGGCGACGCCAATATCTGCTTCAATAAATTCATAACTACGTCCTCACTTTCGAACTTATAATTCTTTTCCATTACGTTCATGGCTATGCTAATGACCGGTCCTTCCGGATAGCCGATAGCCCGTAAGTCTTTACCGCGTAATTTTAATTTTGCCATTTAAGTTTATCTTTATTTCGGTGCGACATAAAATCTGCCGCAACTGATCGATCAGCATCCCATTTCCACTAACGCTGATCTGTTGATCTTTTCGGCGATCTTCTCGACATACTCCATTTCCTTCAGCTTGTACAGCATCGGGTTGTCCTCCATCAGCTTGGCTGTGTTCAACAAGCTGCGGGTGCTGGCCGTTTCTTCCCGGCGCATGATCACGTTCGCCTGCGCCTTCTTTTCAGCGACCAGTACCTGGTTCATGATTTCCTTGACATCACCCGGTAGGACGATATCCCGGATACCGAAACCGGCGACGGCAATACCCAGCGATTCGGCTGCAACGCCAACCCGCTCCAGAATGACCGGCGCAAGCTGGTCCTTCTTCTCCAGGATCTCGTCAA
Source organism: uncultured Chitinophagaceae bacterium (assembly GCA_963846405.1). Taxonomy (GTDB): domain Bacteria; phylum Bacteroidota; class Bacteroidia; order Chitinophagales; family Chitinophagaceae; genus Puia. The sequence goes on from CAWJVU010000010.1 coordinate 352,624, forward strand.
AAAGCAATCCGCCGACGTATTCCCGGATCGCGAGCTGGAAGGACACATAAAGCTGCTTTTCGTAGTCCTTGTTCCGCAACAGGGCCTTTTCGATATCGACTACCTGGTACTGTGCCCAGGCGTTGACACGAAGGGCTGCCTTATCCCTGGTCAGGATCTCCTGGCCATTTATCTCCAGCTGCTGCCGACGAGTGTCTACTTTGCCGACAAAGATGGCGATGTTGTTCTTCCACCAGTAATATACGCCGCTATCCAGGATCTGCTCGAATTTTCCATCGACAAAGAGCACTGCTTTTTCATAGCTCTCTACACTGGAGCTCCGGACAAAAGAAGCGACCAGTTTGCTGAGAAGCGTGGGACGATCGATATCTTCGGTGATCCCGATCTTGCGGAGGTCCGCCCGGACAAACCCATAGTTGATCACGGCCTTCCAGTAAGCGTAACGGCCAGGCCCGAGCACCTGCTTCAGCAATCCGTTTTCGTACTGAAGAACGATTTCATGATCACCCACCTCGACCACATGCAACGCCTCGGCTAGATCGGTATCCTTCAACAGGATATTCAGCTCATAAGCCGGAGTAAACGGCCTGGTGAGATCATAAATCTCAGCGGTTTCGGAAGCCCAAAGCCAATAGCTGCCTTCCTTTAACATGCGCTTGTATGCGCCGTTCTTAAACACCAAACCAATCTGGTAGGTGTTGATGACTACCCATTTCATTTTCTTCGCGTTTATTCTCGTTTTAAAATCCGTTTTAGTAGAGCCGACAGCACCGGCCACCCAATATTCGCGGGGTTGGTCCGTTGTTGATGCTTCCTTTAATTCCCAGTCCTGCAAAAGGCGAACTCGCAGAACGTAGAAGAACATTCCGCATCCTCAAGGGACTGGCCGCGGGGCGGATAACAGGCTGCTCGGGTTTCGCCCCTCATTAGGGAACTCTTCCTTTGCCGGCCGATGACGCCGAACTCATCTTTTTGCATTCCAATGCTCTACCATTAAGCAATCTGCGTTAAAAGCAGAGTGGGATTCGAACCCACACAGGTGCTATTGTTCTAACCGCTGAACTACCCCGGTATCCGGGAGAAGGATTCGAACCTTCGACCTATAGCGTTCACTGTATATACCTTAGTTCGTCAACAGCATACAGAAAGTTACTACCTCTGCACTGCGGTGCCTTGTAAAGCCCTCACCCGGGTTGCGAGTTTCGGGTATACACATAGTTGTCCCTTTCGGGAATATTCTTATTTATTTTTATTGAACCATTTTATTTGCGCAGGCCGAGCTCGCGAAGGCTTCGGGTTTGGCTTTGAAAACAAAGCCCATTCCGAGGATATAGCCCATCGCTTCCTTCAGTGCGTCATTGCTTTTGAAATTCGGATTCGTGTTAATGTCGGCATGGACCTCCAGGTCAACGTCATACAAGGTAAAGAGGCGCGATAAGGAGAAGGCGACTTCGATACTTTTCCCCACTTCCTGCAACATTCTCTCCTTGATGCTCATCTTCCGCGTAGTCGTTTCGGGCCGGACATACATAAAACCACCCCGCCCTTTCCGGAGGAAAACGATTACCGTCGCAAACTCCGTCCGGTTGGCCTTGACCTGGCTGTCCGTACCGATGCACACTTTGAGCTGGCTGCCCCGCGCTTTTTCTTTTACGAGGACAGACCGGATCTCATCTTCGATAGAGCCCTTGATCAGGGTGCCATCGGCTTTCCGCCATTTCCTTAACTGTTCCATAGCTTTATCTTTTATCATATTACGCTAATCCCGCATAGTGGTGCCCCGGGGGATCGAACCCCGATGACCGGTCTTTCAAACCGGCGCAAGAACCATCTCTGCCAAAGCACCAATCATCCATTTGTTGGCCCGCTGGGACTTGAACCCAGAACCCCCGGATTAAAAGTCCGGTGCCTCTACCGTTGAGCTACGAGCCATTAAATCACACCACACAAAAACCCGGTCTGTCGGGACCGGGCTATCCATTGGCGGACGTCTTTTATCAGGACATCCGTTTAGATCGGCCCGGTCTGGGATATGGATATACGTTGCCCATGCAGGAATAAAATCGGTCTTTAAGGACCATATTTCCTCGTGAAGGCAATAGGGCGATATTCGTCTTTTTTTGTCTCAGCAAATGATGCGCTTTACTTTCAACAAAAAACCCCGCAATCTCTTGCGGGGCTTGTCTTTTATCGATGTGATCGGTAAATCTATTCCATAGCAAGACATGCCCCGCGACTGGTCTGGTCCACCAGGGTCCTAAACCAATTCTCCATTTTTCTATTTTGACCTATCGGGCGCATTGTTAAAATTTTTGCGATGCAAAGATGATAATAATTTTTCGATCATACCAAATTTTATGAAAACTATTTTTAAGATTTCGTAAATTGGGTGAAATAACGACATGAGAAGGCTTCTTCAAATCACGCCCAAAACAACTGTGTATGAAGAACATATTCTTCCTGACGTTTTCACTCCTCAGCGGAGGTCTCATCCTCGATAGCCCTGCCTTCATCGATCCAACGGGCACCTATATCCTAAAAGGGGAAGTAAAGAACAGCAAGATCATCAGCCATTATGGCGAAATACGCGTACACCTGTTGGACAGCAACACGGTCGCCTTGTGCTTTTATATCAATAACGGATATCCCGGCTATGAGACCGGGTCACTCGTGGACACGTTGCGTTACGAAGAAAACCGCGCGATCTATCATCCAGCCAGTGATTCTTCCTGCGCGATCTATTTTGCGTTCGATTGGCGTTCGGCGGCCATTTCGAAGGAGTTGTCGGACCCACATTCTGGCTGCGGCTTTCGTCCGGACGTAATTGTCCCTGCGGTATTCGATAAGACCTCTTCTGAGATTCCCGTGATCCAGGATCTATCACAACACGGAAGCTTCTAACAAAGATGCCGCAATGTTCCGCGGTCCTGGCGTGTCCCCTTATAATTTCGGTTTGCGGTAGTGACCAAAGAGCGTATATCCGACGGTAAAGTTCCAGAAATCGTTGCCAAGGTCGGTGTAAGTGGTATGATACAACTCTGTAAATCCACGATTGTAACTGGCGGAAAAATCAAATCGTTTATACGAAAACCCCAACAGTACATCGGCGCCAAAGTCAAAGGCCGTAACATTCGACATCCCGCCCGGAGCATAGGACGGGTTGCTGCTGGTATGCAACTTATTGTTGATGGCATAAGCGCTCGGCTCGTCCGTGGAGAGATAGATGATCTGATAGTACCCTTTCTCTGTACCCCCGATGTTCTTGGCGAGGTAGGGTCCGACCCCGATGAACACCTTCCATTTGTTGCTTATGGCATATTTGTATACCAGATTTATCGGAAGACGGACCGAATTGATCCGCAGATAAGTGCTGGAGTAGCCGATGGCATAATTACCATTATCCTGAAAACCTTGCGTATTGCCAAAATTGGTTCCATTTTCCGCATACATCAGCGCGGGTTGAAGAACCAGGCCGGAGTAGCCAAGATCCCATTCCGCAAACAGACCGGCCTGAAAACCGTTGAGCTGCCGCGTCTGCGCCCCCGTCGGTAACCCGCCGATCTGATCCGTCTGCCACATATTGAGTGAGCTGAATGAGCCCTGGACACCAAGACGAAGTTGTGCGAAAAGATGCGTGGACGACAAACATAAAACACAGACAATCAATTTTTTCATACGCGTCTATTGAGTTTATTTTAGGACCGGCAAACTATAACTTTTGCTGCAATTGGGATACGTTTTAACATTCCCATAACCTCTAAAACCACCTGTAACTCGGCCTCGGTCCAAAAAACCCCGGCAAAAATAAATGAATTGACCTTCAAAAACTTTAATTTGTTAATAAAAGCCGTGACCCGCTCCCGATTTATCCTTTTGGCGCTATGTTCCCTGGCTGCTTGCAACGGTCGGTCAGGAGAAAACCCCGGTGCGCAACCTCCCATTCTTGCCGTCCCGATAATAAATTACGCTGTCGGACAGGTCTACCCGCATGATACAACTTCCTATACGGAAGGTTTTGTCTTTTATGATCACCATTTTTATGAGAGCAGCGGCGCCCCGGAGGAATTACCGCAGACCAAATCGATGATCGGGATCGATGACCTTGGCACCGGAAAGCTCGACAAAAAGGTCGAACTGGACCGGCGAACGTATTTTGGCGAAGGCATCGTATTCTTGAAAGGAAAGCTATACCAATTGACCTACAAGAACCATACGGGATTCATCTATGATGCGGCGACATTCCGCCGGATGGACAGCTTTACCTTCGCCAATAAAGAAGGCTGGGCACTGACAACCGACAGTAATTCGCTGATCATGAGCGATGGCACCTCGAATCTGACTTATCTTGACCCGGTAAGTCTTAAGCCGGTCAAAGTTCTGGCAGTAACACTCAACGGCGCGCCACTGGATAGTCTGAACGAACTCGAGTATATTGACAAATATATCTATGCCAATCGCTTTACGCAGAATTACCTGGTGAAGATCGACCCGGTCGATGGGAAGGTGATCGGCAAGCTGGACTTGACATCGCTGGTCGAACAGGAAAAGAACCGAAACCCTTACTGTGATGTGCTGAATGGGATCGCGTTTGATCCTTATTCCAAAAAGGTCTTTGTCACGGGCAAACTGTGGTCGGGTATTTACGAGATCAAATTTAGTCATTAGAATATGCGTGTATTATTTGTCGTAATTGCCGCAAGCTGCTTCCTGGTCTTTAGCAGCTGCCACACACCGGAAGGGTCACCTTCAGCCGGCCCTGACAGCGTCGGAAAAGTAGAGTTATATGACCCCTCCGCCGCCACTTTTATCGACAGCAATGCGGTGATCGAGGTCATCGGTCATCATTATAAATGGTCGGAAGGTCCGATCTGGGTACCATCAAAGAAGATGCTGCTTTTTTCAGCGGTGCGCGAAAACACGATTTACCGCTGGAGCGGCGTGGACACCCCTGTCCCCTATCTGACGCCTTCGGGTTATACCGATACAGCTTTCCGGGATGGAGAGAATGGGTCCAACGGGTTGACCCTGGACCGGGAAGGTCGGTTACTGCTATGCCAGTCGGGCAACCGGCAGGTGGTCCGTCTCGATGCGCCGCTCGATTCGCCCAAACCGGCATTCACCATCCTGGCCGCGAATTATCAGGGGAAAAAATTCAATAGCCCCAACGACCTCGTTGTAGACAGCAAGGACAATATTTATTTCACCGATCCGATCTATGGGTTACCGAAGCACGAGAATGATCCCACCCGGGAACTAAAATTCGAGGGGGTGTATAAGATCGCTCCCGATGGCAAGCTCTCATTGCTGATCGACAGCATTTCCCGGCCGAACGGCATTGCGCTTTCGCTGGATGAGAAAATCCTGTATGTCGGCAGCAGCGACGACGACCACACGCATTGGGATGCATTTCAACTGGACAGCAAGGGCGCCATCCGTAGCGGCGGCCTTCTCCTCGACGGCGCACCCTTGAAAGCGCAAGGCAGCGGTAAAACAAGGTGCCGATGGGTTCAAGATCGACCGCTTCGGAAATCTTTTTGCAGCCGGACCGGATGGAGTGAATATCATCAGCCCGGCAGGGAAGTTACTGGGGTTGATCCGGATCTACAATCGCCCCGCGTCGAACTGTGCGTTCAATGAAACAAAGGACGTGTTGTACATCACCGCGTCAGATGAATTGTTGAGGGTAAGGATTAAATAGAATTTAATAAAATGGGCTATATTTATCCAAACGAACTGACGATGAAGTTCTTGTCCCTGACCCCCTTCGTCCCCTCCGGCAGCAAGTACGAAGAGTCCAAACAACTCTTCCAGGAACTGGGTTTCACCCTCGACTGGGAGTCCGGCGGCATGGCGGGTTTCAGCGCCGACAGCTGCAGTTTCATCTTACAAAAGTTCGACCGGAAAGAATTCGCCGAAAATTTCATGCTTTCCGTCCGTGTAAACAGCGCCGAAGAATTCCGAAATATGGTGCTCGAAAAAAAACTCCCGGAGCGTTTTGGGATCCGGATCGGCCAGGTAAAGCAGCAGCCATACGGGCAAGAAGTAAACATAATCGATATCGCCGGCGTCTGCTGGCATTTTGTTGAATAAATATGAAAATAAGACTGCCATTTCTCTTGCTATTCGTATTGACGGGGTCCCTCAACATTCAGGCCCAATCCCCGGATTATAAAGTCTACGCGATCCGGTTCGCCGCTAGCGCTCACCCGGCTTCCGTTTCTGTCTTTGCAGACTCAGGCCCGAGCACCGATAGCGTCAACATGGTCTTTTCCATCTGGCTCATAAAAGGCGACAACGGAAAAAATATCCTCGTCGATGCCGGCTTTCTTAACGGCCCGCAGGCAAAGTATTTCGATCTCGCGAATTATATCCGTCCCGATTCGGCACTCGCAAGACTAGGCCTTAAAGCCGCCGACATCACCGACATCATCCTCAGCCACCCGCATTGGGACCATATCGACGGCGTCGGACTTTTCCCCAACGCCCATATCTGGATCCAGAAGGAAGACTACAACTATTTCGTGGGCGCATCCTGGGCCAGTGACAGCACCTCCGTTTATGATAAGGGAGATGTCCGGACGATGGTCGAACTGAACATGGCCCACAAAGTAACACTCGTTGATGGCGACAATAAGGAGATCATCCCAAAAATAAGAGTCTATACCGGCTCCCGGCATACCTTCAACTCCCAATATGTCGTCGTTCAAACAAAATCGAAATCCATCGTCCTCGCCTCCGACAACATCTGGATCTATTACAGCCTGGATCATATGGTACCCGCATCAAAAGGCGGAACCCTCGACCCTGCCGGTTATGTTCGCGCCATGCAGCGCATGAAAACCCTGGCCTCCTCGCCAAAATATATCATTCCCGGCCATGACGGAAAGGTCTTTACGATGTTTCCCGTCGTGGCGGACGGGGTAGTCCGAATCGAATAGCACAAAACTACACATGAGCAAACCCACTCCCACCCTCTACCTGCAATCCAAGCCCCACTATGAGATCCTCGATGGTCTCCGTGGCGTAGCAGCCCTTGCCGTCGTTATCTTTCATTGTTTTGAAGTGTTTACGTTCGACAATCGCTTCGTCCAGTTGATGAACCATGGTTATCTGGCCGTGGATTTCTTCTTCCTGCTCTCGGGCTTTGTCATCGCCTATTCCTACGATGACCGCTGGGTGAAGATGACACAATGGGACTTTTACAAACGGCGGTTGATCCGGCTGCAGCCGATGGTCATCATGGGCTCACTAATCGGTGCGGCACTTTTCTACTTCCAACCTTCGGAGGTATTCCCCCTCATCGCGGGAACCCCGGTCTGGAAGATGCTACTCGTAACGGTGATCGGCGCAACCCTCATCCCCATTCCCATTTCCTGGGATATCCGCGGCTGGACCGAGATGCATCCGCTAAACGGTCCGGCATGGTCACTGTTCTTCGAATATATCGGCAATATCCTCTACGCCGTGCTGGTCCGCCGGTTCTCCAAAGTGTTGTTGGGCTTATTCGTATTCGCGTCGGCCGTCCTCCTGGTCCAATTTGCAGTCTGGGGCGGTCAGGGCGACATGATCGGCGGCTGGGCGTTGGACGCCAGACAACTTCACATCGGATTTGCCCGGCTCCTGTATCCCTTCTTCGCCGGGGTGCTCCTTTGCCGGCTGGGTAAGCTGATCCAAATCAAATATGCTTTCGGGATTTGCAGCCTCATGATCCTGGCTATCTTCAGCATTCCACGGCTAGGCGGCGCAACGAACCTTTGGATGAATGGTCTCTACGAGTCCTTCGCGATCATTATCCTCTTTCCCCTGATCGTATCCATCGGCGCTGGCGGGCATATCAGGGGCCAACGGGCCGCCCGGCTCTGCAAATGGCTGGGTGACATCTCCTATCCGCTCTATATTACCCACTATCCCTTGATTTACTGCTTCTGGGCCTGGGTCCACAACAAAAAGATCCCTGCGGCAAAAGGAATGCCGGGCGTACCATCGGCAGAAGGATTATTGGGGACGTTGATCTTGTTTATCCTCGCGGTTTCGATCGCATACGCCTGCCTTAAATTATACGATGAGCCGGTAAGGGCATGGTTAAAAGCCAAATGGGGACGGATCGCAGCCAAGTAAAATTTTAGTGAGCCCCGTCTTAAAAATTTTCGTCAGTTTTGGTGGACAAAAAAACACCAACGTTTTATGATGCCTGTAAAAGGATATGCCGCTCAAAGCCCGACTACCGATCTCGCGCCCTGGAACTTTGAACGCCGCGAAGTCGGCCCGCAGGATGTTCAGTTCGACATCCTGTTTTGTGGGGTCTGCCATTCCGACCTGCACCAGATAAAGAACGACTGGTTCGAGGGCATCTTCCCGATGGTGCCCGGTCATGAGATCGTGGGCCGCGTCGTCAAGGTTGGAAGCCAGGTTAAGAAATTCAAGGTCGGCGATCTGGCCGGAACAGGCGTTATGGTCGACTCCTGCCGGACTTGCGAAAATTGCAAGCGGGATCTGGAACAATATTGTATAAATGGAAATTCACAAACCTATAATGGCCGGGAACAGGATCACAAGACCCCAACCTACGGCGGTTACTCAAAAACCATCGTTGTAAAGGAAGATTTCGTCCTTCATATCTCCGACAAAGTCGACCTGGCCGCCACCGCACCGCTGCTTTGCGCGGGCATTACTACTTATTCGCCACTAAGACACTGGAAAGTGGGAAAGGGCCATAAGCTGGGCGTGGTCGGTCTTGGCGGCTTGGGCCATATGGGCGTGAAGTTCGGCGTCGCGTTTGGCGCCGACGTAACTGTTCTCAGCACGTCCCCCGCCAAAGAAAAAGATGCGAAAAAACTCGGCGCCCACCATTTCCTCGTAACAACCGATCCGGCGCAGGTAAAGGCAGCCAAAAATAGCTTCGATTTCATCCTCGATACGGTCTCCGCGGAACATGATATCAATCTGTATCTTTCGTTATTGCGGTTGGACGGAGTACACATCTCCGTTGGCATCCCGCCGAAGCCTTTAGAGATCAAGACATTCAGCCTCATGGACGGCCGTAGAAGCCTGACCTCATCGGGGGTCGGAGGCCTAAAGGAAACACAGGAAATGCTCGATTTCTGCGCCGACCGCCAGGTTGTGTCGGACATCGAGCTCATTGACATAAAAGATATCACCACAGCCTACGCCCGAATGCTAAAAGGGGACGTACGATACCGGTTTGTCATTGACATGGCAACCCTTTGAAGCGCTGAGGAGTGACGCAGCCTTGAATTTGGTACATTACTTGCAGGAGATATTGCTCCATCCTAAACTATTGTGTATGAACAAGATGCTTGCAGTCCTTCTGTTGTTGGCCGTCTCCTCGGCCAGCTTTGCACAAGCCGTTGGTAAGGTCGATAAAAAGACAAAAGAATTCACGATCGACCCCGGCCAAAAAGTCAATTATTCGGTATTCGGCTATCGTTTCGCCAACGTATCCACGGAGAAATATATCTGTTTCTCTTCTAATCAAGATGTTGAGCGAGCGAACAATAATTTGCCCATGGGGGCTTACTTCGATACCGACGGACTACCGGCCGGAACAAAGATCAAGTACCTGGGTATGGCCGGAACGTTTGGGAAAATGAGCTTTACTACCGGCGGCGGTAAGACAACCATCTTTTATTTGCCAAAGTCCAGCTATGTGATTAAATAACACCCGGCCTCCCGGTAACCCGTGCGAAATTCATTAAATTTCGTACCTTAAGGAAAATACGTCTTGCCATGACTAATTTTGACACCTCCCACGTCAAAAATATAGTTTTGCTCGGTCATTCCGGTTCCGGCAAAACAACGCTGGCAGAATGCATGCTCTATGAAGCAGGTCTTATCACGCGGCGTGGCACTATCGAAGAACAAAATACGGTCGGTGATTTCAACGAGCTGGAACAGCAGCGAGGAAATACCATTTTTTCCAAACTGCTGCATACCCGATGGCGCGGCTACAAAATCAACATCCTGGACACTCCCGGATATGATGACTTTGCAGGAGAGGTCTTGTCGGCCCTGCGGGTCGCAGACACCGGCGTGTTGCTTCTAAACGCCAATTTCGGCGTCGAGGTAGGGGCGGACATCATCTGGGAATACACGGAACATTTCCGGACACCGATGCTGCTCGCCGTCAACAAACTCGATCAGGACAAGTCGGACTTCGACAGCACGGTGACGCAAGCCCGGGAACACTTTAGCAGGAATGTCATCGTTGTGCAGTACCCACTCAATCAGGGTCCGGGATTTAATGCGATAATCGATGTCCTGCACATGATCCAATACCGGTTCCCGGCAGAAGGCGGCCGGCCGGAAAAGCTACCCATCCCCGATTCGGAGCGAGAGAAAGCGGACCGCCTGCACCGGGAGCTGATCGAAGCGATCGCCGGAAACGACGAAACGCTCATGGAGAAATATTTCGAAAAAGGAGAGCTGGATGAGGATGAGATGCGGCAAGGGCTGAAGAATGCCATGATCCAGCACGAGTTGTTCCCGTTGTTCTGCCTTTCCGCCAAAAGGAATATGGGGAGCGGACGGATCATGGGTTTTATCGACAATGTCTGCCCCGGTCCGGCTGAATTAGCCCCACAGGTTTCCCTTTCCGGCGGGCTCGTCCCTTGCGATCCCGCTGGTCCCCCTTGTATCTTTATCTATAAGGTCCTCTCCGAAAACCATATCGGGGAGATGTCGTTTTTCAAAGTCTTTTCCGGTACGATCAAATCCGGCATGGAACTGGTAAACGAAACCAACGGCGTGACAGAAAAGCTCAACCAGCTCTTCGTGGTGGAAGGGAGCAAGCGCATCCCCGTGCATGAATTGTCCGCAGGCGATATCGGGGCTACCATCAAACTGAAGGATACCCATGTCAACAATACCCTGCATGCCCGGGGGGTGAACCTGGAACTGCCACCGATCGAATTTCCTTCCCCGCTCATGAGCGTAGCGATCGAATCCGAGCTAAAAGGCGATGAGGAGAAACTGGCCGCGGCAGTCCGCCAGGTCCGCGAAGAAGACCCCACGATCATCCTGGAGATGTCTCAGGAACTCAAACAGATGATCATCCATTGCCAGGGTGAACTGCATTTGTCGGTAATCAAATGGAAGCTGGAGCATTTTTCAAAAAATCTGCGCCCAAGCTTCAGCCGGCCGCGCATCCCCTATCGCGAAACCATCCGGAAACCAGTGCAAACGAACTATCGTCACAAGAAGCAATCCGGAGGAGCCGGGCAATTCGGTGAGGTATATATGCAGGTAGAACCGTGGTTTGAAGGCATGCCGGACCCCCGGGGTCTCTCCGTGCGCGGTCGGGACGAATTTCAATTGGAGTGGGGCGGCAAGCTTGTCTTCCTGAATTGTATCGTCGGTGGCGCGATCGATCAGCGCTTCCTGCCTTCGATCCTGAAAGGCGTCATGGAAAAAATGCACGAGGGTCCCCTGACGGGCTCCCATGTAAGGGATGTCCGCGTGATTGTGTATGACGGCAAGATGCATCCCGTCGATTCCAACGATATTTCCTTTAAGATAGCCGGGATGATGGCCTTCAAACAAGCGTTCCGGCAGGCGGACCCCCAGGTGCTCGAACCCATATATTCCGTTACGGTGTTGTGCCCGGATGATCAGACCGGCGGCATCATCAGCGATCTCCAGATCCGCCGCGCCATCCTGGAAGGAATGGACACCGAAGGTCATTTCACAAAGGTCATTGCGCGGGTACCACTGGCGGAAATGCACGATTTCTCCTCTTCGCTGCGGTCGATCACGCAGGGCCGGGCGAAATTCCGGATGAAGTTCCTGGAATATGCGGCAGTGCCCCCCGACCTCCAGCGGAGACTCTATGAAGAGTATAATAAGACCGCGGCACACCAGGAAGCGTGACTTACTCCAAAATCCGCCGGAGATAATTTACCTGTCCGAGATGGTAGTCCAGATGCGTCAGCAACCGAATCAATACATATGAATTGGAATTATACGCATCATCGAATAGGTCTGGATATTGAGCATCCATCTGAACATCCGTAAAATTGTTCAGCGTCGTTTTGATCATCGGAATAAGCGCCTCTAACTGAGCAACAAGTTCCTTCCTCGCGACGCCCTTCCTGGCAAATTCCTGCGGCCGGTCACGAACATAGCCAGAATGAGCCAACGTGGCCCCCACATAATGGTTCAGGTTGCCAATGATATGGAGCGCGAGATTCCCGCAGCAATTCTTGACATTCCCGACGGTTTTCCAAAGATCGTCTTCGCTTTGAAACAAGTTGACCTCTTCGATTAGTTTCCGAAGGTCGCGCTCGTAGAGCGTCGCCAATACAGTATTTAGCATAGCAATGCAAATTAATAAAAAAAGTTCTCCGCAACGATCTTGCCGTCCTTTACTTCGATAACCGCAATCTCCTCCGAATTCACGCGCGACCGTCCCCTGTAGGTTACATCCCTCTTCAAAACAGTACTGAAAAAATTCCCCCCGACAAGCGGTTTACTGGTATGACGGCTATGGATTGCTTCGATCGTAACCCGATGGGCATCACTTTTTGCCTTAACGGCCGCCTTTCCCCGGGTCACCGCTTCGATCCCGGCCGGTCTGCCATTTTCCGACTCGCGTTGGATGATATTCTCGTCATGGAGGGTCTCATGTATCTCGCTCCATTTGTTCTGGCAGGCCAGCTCATAATAGCGGGCCGCAACTTCCTGTGTTGTCATAAATGTGCTTTTAAATGTTTTTACAAGACAAAGATGAGGGTGACCTGTGACAACCCTATGTCAGGAGCGTATAATTTGACCTTTCAGCCCCGCAAATAAGCCATTTAAATAATCCTATCCACTGCAGTTCAAGTTGTTATGAATAATAGGAGGTGATTCGGTAAATTAACAGAGATATTCAAATAATGAAACGTCAACTAATTTGGTTTTTTCTTGGCGCGGTGATTTCGCAACAGTCCTGCACTCCCCCGCCGGTAAAACAATACGGTTTTCTTACCACACTTGGCAACGATACGATCTCACTGGAAAGTATAACCCGGCGGGGCAACTCGTTTACAAGCGATGAAGTTGACCGTTTTCCAATTGTGCGGATACGTCATACCGAAGTTAACCTCAGCGACGACGGCAGCATCCGACATCTGGAAATGAACATTCACACACCTGGTGAATTGCCTGGTCATCGGGATCGAAAAGTAATTGCCGATGTCGACAAAAATAAAGTCCATCTCTCCAAAACAGATAGCGCCGGAACGGTCAATCGTGACTTCCAAACTGGTGGCGCCATTGTAGTAGCCCACGTCCAACAGATGTATAGTCTTTATGAGCTTTACTTCGCCGCGGCGGCGATAAAAGCCGCGGCGTCTCGACGCTCAGCCGGCACCCCTATCCCGCTTCGCCAGTTTTATATCGACCGCGAATTCGACCGGTTTCCTTTGGGCGAGGCCACTGTAAAACCGATTGACAACGCCAAAATGGAGGTTACACACGACTGGCTTGCTGGAACCGGCGAGGCTACGATGGACTCTGCGGGTGACATGCTTAGCTATTCAGGCGCCCGAACGACATACGACGTGCGGGTAAAACGGCTCGCCGCGCCTCCAGACTTAGATGGCATCGGCGACCGCTGGGCGGCAAAGGAGATAAAAGGCGGGGCGGAAAGGTCGCTAAGCGTCCGGGATACCGTCCGGGCACAAATTGGTAATACAATCTTCACCGTTGACTATGGCAGGCCCCTGATGCGCGGACGAACCCTACTGGGTGATTTGATCCCTTACAATCGCGTGTGGAGAACAGGAGCCAATGCAGCTACGCGGTTTACGACGTCAACCCCGATAAAACTTGCCGGATTGCAGATCCCCGCGGGCGCATATACGCTGTTTACCGCGCCGCACACAACCGGAGTCGATCTGATCGTGAACAAGCAAACCGGCGAGTGGGGTACGGAGTACAATGGCGCAAAGGACCTGGGAGCAGCAAAAATGAACAGCGAGGTTGCCGCCACACCGGTTGAAGAATTTACTATATCGATCATACCCACCGACAATCGGCACGGTAAACTTGTAATCGAATGGGGTTCATTCAAGTGGATTGCACCGATCGAAGTTTCAAGTTCCTTTTAAACGGGTAAAGCACCGCCGCCGCCAGTCCATAAAAAGCCACCCAGTGTCCCGAAAACCCCCTGATCCCGGCTGCCTTATAATGATGATATTCCCGTTCAGTAATATCACGTATCCATTGGCCATGCGCGTCCAAATAGTAGTGCCCATCTTTAACGGCTGGAGTACCGGACTCTGATCCAATAAACATCACAAAATTTACGATGGCATAATAAAATCCCACGACAGCAATCACGACTATCCAGGAAGGTACTCCTTCACAAAGAGCCTTGAAAAGCGCGATCGGTCTCATTCTATTCCGTATTCCCGAGCTTTGAAAAGCCTTGATCTTTTCATTTTTCTTTAATTCCAGGATCGCCGGTATCCACACGACAAAAATGCCGATATGCAACAACCAGATATAAGGGAACTTACTCTCCACGTCGACGTCGAAAATAGAGAGGATATGTACAAGCAGTCCGAGTGTCCACCCAGTAACCGCAGCCCAGAATAAGGCAATCTTCATTAGTTCCTTTTGCCGAATTTACAAAAACCCGCAGATTAAAATCGGGCAATGGTTGTATCATTACCGAACAATTGAGTGGGCTGGCTAGAATTCTTAGAATTGATAACCAACAACCTATACTTCGACCCGATTTTTGAAGTAAAAGAGCTACAATTCGCTCACATGATCAAATCTTCTTACACCAGCGCTTTTGCACTGATATTTTTAGTTGGTTTTAGTAATCCAGCGATATCACAAAACGTCAATTTTTCCGGAATTTGGAAGGTCGATTCGCTAAAGACCAATTACGGAGGCTTCGAGCCGGCAGGGACGGCGGTCGCCCTAAAAATTGTACAGTCAAAAGATACAATCAGCATTCGAAGGACACTCCGCAGATTTCGGGGCGATACGCTTTCCTTTACATACAAACTATCCCTTGATGGCAAAACGATGACGGAGACGCGGGGTACTGCGAAGAGCAGGCAGTCGATTAAATGGTCTGGTCGGTCGCTTTTTGAAACGTCCAGCGTCCATGACGATGCGCACAACGGAAGATACGAGGCGACCGAAACCTGGACGCTTTCGCCCGACGGTAGGACGCTAACCGATGACCGGGTTGTGACAAACGATGGTAACGGTGGTCACGGTACCTCCAAAGCAGTTTACAATCGGCAATAAATGGTATGACTGCTATGATTATGTTTAATTCAAAAAGTCATTCAGGTAACCTAAGATTATTTTTGTTTGCATCATCAGGCTCACATGTCCTTGCGAAGGAACAATGGCCAAATGCGATTTTGGCATGGGTTGCAGGTCTGCGGCAACACCACCACCCAACAATTGATATGTTTTCATCAACTCAATTTTATCCAGTCCGTCATTGTCACCCGATATAATTAATACAGGCGCAGCAATTTTCGCAATATTCGAGTCACCTACGTTGAATGGAACTTTAACGAAGTCCAACATCTGCATTAAGAAATTCGTCCATTTTGTTTTATCGGGCGCCACTGCATCGTATGCGGCTTTTAAAGGCGAATTATCAAAAAATTCGGGTTTAAATTTTTTAAACGCGCCGCTTACGATGGGTAACCAACCATCTGTTTTATAAGTGGATGAAATGATCACTAATTTTCTTAAGCGTTTAGGGCTTTGTACAGCAAACTGGTAAGCTACAGAGCCGCCCATACTATATCCTGCCACATCAGCACTGTCAATTTTCAGGTAATCCATCACACCCTCCACATCACTTGCTAACGTAGCAATCGATAATTTTCTATCTGAAAAGGGAGTATGCCCATGTCCTTGAAATTCAATGGCAATTACTTTCCTGGTTTTTGAAAGGTCAGGGATTAATTGGCCCCAGTTCATATCGATCGTGTAAAAGGCTCCGTGTAGTAAAACGATAGGCCTACCCTCGCCATATACTTCGTAATAAACTTTAACCCCATTAACGGGTGCGTAACCACTGTTGGAAGGTTTGATTTGCTGCGCGCTTGATCGGGATGCCGTCACCATAATAATTACAATTAGCAGTATTGATTTAAGCGGATTATTCGTTTTGAGTAAATTTTGCATAACGTGTTTTAGCTTTGTTTTTGTTAGGCGTTCGTTGTTTTCGTTTATATTTTTCCGTTATTTTTTTCGGTCAAATTCCACAATCCATTCAATGCCGTATTTGTCTCTAAAACAACCAAAATATGAGCCCCAGGGACTATCACCAATAGGCCCTTCTATTTGTCCTCCTGCTGAAAGCCCATCAAATAATTTGTCTGCTTCTTCTTTACTTTCCGCAGTTATTACAATTTTACTTCTGTTCTCATTTTCGTTTGTTCTTCCCAAAATTTCCGGAACATCGTTTGCCATTAACATACTACTTTTACCGATAGGCAAAACAATATGCATAATTTTATTTTCCTCTTTTTTCGCCACCGGGAATTCAGGACCTGCAAGGTCTTTGAAGCGAATAATCTTTGTAAACTCTCCGCCAAATACTGATTTGTAAAACGTAAATGCTTCTTCGGCATTTCCGTTGAAATTAATGTGAGGGTTGATTAGTGCCATAGTTATTATTTTTTTAGATTGTTAAATTGTTTGTCATTTTTTCTTTTTTTTGATTGTTGATAACACCTCGTCAAGTTGATTAAATTGAGTTTCCCAAATTTTCCTGAGTTGGGCCAACCAATCGTCAAACTCTTGCATTTTTCTTGGATTAAAGTGATAATAAATCTCTCTGCCAGACGGCTCAGGTTTTATCAATTCGCATTCCTGTAATACCTTAATATGCTTTGATACCGCTTGTCGGCTCATATCAAATTTTTCCGCCATTGCATTTGGCGTTAATGATTGAATCGCAATTAAAGTTAAAATAGCCCGGCGTGTTGGGTCAGCTATGGCCTGGAATATGTCTTGTTTCATTTTCAATACTTAATTACGCAACCTACAGGTTGCAAATATATATGCAACTTTTGAGTTGCGCAAATTTATTTGCAATTATTTTTGTCGGGGTAAATTGCCGGGAAGCCCGATCATTCGCTGCGGAGGGATTTTACGGGGTTAGCGAGGGCCGCGCGGATGGTCTGAATACTGACCGTCAACAGGGCAATGGCGAGGGCGACGGCGCCGGCCACGAGGAAGATCCACCAGCTGATCTCCGTACGATAGGCAAACGTCTCGAGCCATTTGTACATGGCCCACCACGCGACGGGGAAGGCGATGAGCGCAGCGATGCCGACAAGGATCGTGAAGTCCTTGCTGAGCAGACCGACGATACCACTGACGCGGGCGCCGAGGACCTTGCGGATCCCGATCTCCTTGGTGCGTTGTTCGGCAGCATAGGTAACGAGGCCGAAGAGACCGAGGCAGGCAATGAGGATGGCGAAGACGGCGAAGGTGATGAAGATCCGGCCGGTCTGCTGCTCGGCGTGATACAATTTATCAAAGTCGTTATCCATGAAGGTGTAGCTGAAGGGCAACCCTTGCTTTTCGGCATGGAACTTACTTTCCACCTGCCGGACGAGACGGAAGGCATCATTCGTGTGGAAGCGAACGGCCATGGTGCCCCAGTTAAACGTGTTGACCGCCATGACAAGGGGGTCGATTTTGTCATGCATGGAGTTATAGTTGAAATCCTTTACAACGCCGACGACATGAAAGGCGAGAGGCTTGAAGTGATCCCCCCGATTGGGATTGACCTCATCCGCCCGATTGTAGAGGATCAGATTGAGCGGGTCCTTCACGCCGAGCATCGCTACGGCGGCTTCATTGAGGAGGATGGCGGTGGAGTCGGTAGGAAATTGCGCGAGGTCGAAGTTGCGGCCTTTGATCATCTGCATGCCGAGGGTGGGAACATAATGGTCGTCGACATTGAGTGTGGTCATGAGGATCGCCTTCCTGGCGTCGAGCGAGGCATCCCGGAACCAGCCTGGCTGCCGGTACTGGTCGCCTCCGGCGGTGGGGATGTCGGGGGTGACGGTGGCGTCGGTGACCCCGGCAAGGGTGAGCAGGTTCTTGCGAAGATTGGTCGTGCCATCCTGGCCGAGCGACCAGGTATCATGGATGACGAGTACCTGATCCCGATTGAAGCCGACTTCCTTATTTCGAATATAGTGCAGCTGGCGATAGATGACGAGGGTGCTTACGATAAGCCCAATAGAAATAAAAAATTGAAAGACCACCAGGCTGCTGCGGAGCCAGCTGCTCCTGAAGCCTGCGGCTATCTTTCCTTTCAATACCTGGATCGGCTGAAAGGAGGAAAGGTAGAAGGCGGGGTAGCTGCCTGCGAGACAGCCGACCACCAGCACCAGGAGGATGAGGATGGGCAGGAACCGGCCGCTGAAGAGCACGTCGGGATGGAGCGATTTGCCGGCAAGCTGATTGAACATCGGTAGCAGCAGGACAGCGATGCCAAGGGCGAGGACGAGGGCAAAGAGGCTGAGCAGGATGGACTCGGTGAGGAACTGGACGATGAGATGTCCTTTTGTCGAGCCGGCGACCTTGCGGATGCCCACTTCCTTGGCGCGGTTGGCGCAGCGGGCGGTGCTGAGGTTCATGAAATTGACGCAGGCGATCAGGAGGATGAGCACGGCGATGACGGAGAAGATGTATACGAACTGGATATTGCTGTTGGCTTCCAGCTCATCAGACTTATTGGAATAGAGGTGCACGTCGGTGAGGGGGAAGATGGGGTACCGGAAATGATTACCCGCTTTTCCGAGGTCGGCGACCGACGCGTGGAACATTCCCTGGAGGGCCGGGCCGATATTGAGGTTGACGACTGCGTCTACATCCTTCTGGACCTCGGCTCGCGTGGTGCCGGGTTGCACAAGGATATAGGTATAATAATTACTACTTAACCAGTCGTTGTCGCTGGGGTCATTAAAGCTGTAGGACTTCGCGGAGGGGGCGAATGAAACTGAAATGGAACTGGGACTGTTCCGGCATGTCCCGGATGACCCCGGTGATCTTGAGGAGCGTATTGTCATAACCTACCTCCAGCGTGCGGCCGATGACGTCGGTGCTGTTGAAATAGCGGCGGGCGGCACTTTCATCGATCACGATGGAATGAGGGTTGTTGAGGGCGGTATTGGGGTCGCCGGCGATCATGGGCAGGGTGAAGACCTTGAAGATCGTCGAGTCGGCGAAGGTGAAGTGATGGTCGAGGACGTGGTCGTTGCCCTTCCTCACCAGCAGGTCGCCCGGGTTGCGGAATCGGACCATCTGCTGGATCTTCGGATAGGAAGCGACGAGAGCGGGGCCGAAAAATTTGGAAGTGGTGGCAGCATTCGTACTTGGTGTTATTGAAGTAGACATCCTCATCGATCCGATAGATGCGGTCGGCGTTGACGTTGTAGCGATCGTAACTGAGCTCATCGGTGACGTACAGGACGATCAGCAGACAGACACCAAGGCCGGCAGCGAGGCCGATGACGTTGAGGGCGGTAAAGCCCTTACTTTTCCTGAGGCTGCGGAAGGCGATCTTGAGATAGTTGCGGAACATGCGATGGTCGGTTTTATGACGAGTAAGGCGGCCAAATCATTGGATGACGCCAAAAGAGTGCCGGGTTTATAAAGTCTTGAAGACCATTCCTCTGTCAAGGCCTGCGAGAGAGAATGATGTTCGGTTTCGATACAGTAATCGTGCAGGAATGGGCATGGCCAGGGTATGCGGGGAATTTGTAAAATCCGTGTTCTCTTGTTGTCCCTTTACAGATAATATCTCATCAGGTTGGGGAGGAGTGTAGTCCCGACAGGAATCGAACCTGTATCAAAAGTTTAGGAAACTTCTATTCTATCCATTGAACTACGGGACCAAAATGTATCAAAGCCCGCAAAAATAGCACAATTTTTTCTTAGCAGGCGGGAATTCACCGGAATTCCTGATCTTCACCATCTTAAATTCAACAGCTATGATTCGAACGATGATGAGGTCAATAAAAGCATTCGCAATAATGATCGCAACGATAATGGCCTCCGCCAACCTCGCATCCGCGCAGGGCCCGCACTTCAGCCATCAGACCATTTATGTCACCGACCTGGACCGCGCGTCGAACTTTTATGAAAAGGTACTGGAACTCAAACGGATATCCGAGCCATTCCACGACGGCAAACACGTATGGTTCCGGGTCTCGGAGCACGGCCAACTCCATGTCGTCTCCGGCGCAAAAGAAGACATTCCCCACGACATCAATATCCACCTCGCATTCAGCGTCCCGTCGATGGAGGAATTTACAAAGCACCTCGACGCGATGAACGTCAAATACGGCAATTGGGCGCAAAACGATAAGACCCCCCAACTACGCCCCGACAAGGTCAAACAGATCTACCTCCAGGACCCCGACGGCTACTGGATCGAGATCAACGACGATAAATTTTAGCCCGCCCGGCCCCGGCGGAAACCGATCGCGTATATTTGCACTCCAATGAAATTCTATAATGTTATAATCAAGTACCGGCTGCAGATTACGGCCGCACTGGTGATCCTCGGCGCGGTGACCAATTACTATGCCGGATTCTGGCCGGCTTTCCCGCCGTATTTCGTGGCACTGTTGCTGCTGTTCGGATATTTCTTTTTTGGACCACTGCGGCTGATCCAGGAGCATATGGAATCCGGCGATATGGACGCAGCGGAAAAGGTCCTGAATTCGATCAAATTTCCCGGTCTGCTCTACAAACCCATCCGCTCCGTTTATTATACGCTGAAAGGGAATATTGCGATGATGAAACAGGATTTTACGTCAGCGGAAAAGAACATGAAAAAAGGCCTCGATCTCGGGATGCCCATGAAAGAAGCCGAGGGCGCAAGCCTTTTGCAGATGGGGATGCTGTGCATGCAAAAGAACGATATCCGGCAGGCAGAAAGCTATATCCGGCAGGCAATCCGCAAAGGACTTCCGGACAAGGAGAACCAGGCGGCAGCGTTCCTGCAGCTTGTGTTCAATCATGATGACCAAGAGGGAGTTCAGGGCGGCGAAGGATTTCTTTCGAAGGGCGAAGGCATTGAAACCGACAACCCCGCAGATCGTCAGCCAGATCAAAGAGATCGAGCGATATATTTCGAGGATTCCGGGGTGAGTCCGCATCCGGGGTGAGTCCGCAATTAGGTCCGCAGTCAATTTTCAATCGTCTTTGCCACTGCCGGAGGTCACCAGGTCAACCATCTGCCGCAAAGTCCGCAAGGAAAGATTGTTCTTTTCGAGAAAATCAAAACTGCCATACTGCATGAAAGATCTCTTTCGTATTCAAACCTTTCTGGCTGGAAAAAAGGATGACATAGACATTCGGGTCAAAGTCCCGCACCCGTTGGAGGGTATCAAGACCATTCATCTGACCATCGAGATTATAGTCCAGGACGATGACGGACGGACGCTTGCCCAAATTCGAGATACAGGATTCTCCGTTGGTATAGAAATGAAGGTTGCTGCTGAGCGTCTCGAGCTCCTTAGCGATAAGGCCTTGATAGATAATGTTATCTTCGACCACGAAAATAACGGGTTGGTTTGATTGGTTCCATTTGTTGTCTGGTCTGGTGCAAGATAGAAACCCGGAAAATGGTGCCAGAAAAAAAACCGCTATATTCTGCTGATAATCAATAGATAATGGAAATCTATTGGTCTAATTCGCTCTCATTTTGGGAAAGATATGTTATTTATTGGGAATCAATTCGATGGCCGGGGGAGCCTCCCATATCAATTCAATACTTCAGCCTGTAGTTGTCCGATACATTCCTTGATCACCCGGTCGATCTGGTCCACCAATCCGGGGACCTCGGCCAGGGACTCCATTTGTTTGGCGTTTGCTTCGACCGTGCGGATCTCCTGCCGGATGGATTTGATCCCCATCGAGTCGATCGTCGATTTAAGTTTGTGCGCCGTCTTGCCGACCTGTTCCCAATTCTCTGCCTGTAAAGCGTTCTTGAGGTCCTGCATGTTCTGAGGTACGGTTTCGATAAAAAGCGCGACCATTTTTTTAATAAAGCCTTCATCACCACCCGATACGGATTGTACCATCGTCAGGTCGTATAAGTCTTTGATTGCCAGATGACATGTTGTTGATGGTTGTTTTTATGCGTGCTAACTGTGCTGATGTCATCGGATGAGGTTGTGGTCAATGGTGCAGCCGGCCCCCGGGCGGGTGTGGGCCTGGTCAGGTTCCTCGAAATCACTCTGAAAAGCCGCTCTTCATCAAAGGGTTTAGCCAGGTAATCCGTCATTCCCGCGGCCAGGTATTTTTCGCTGTCGCCTTTCAGGGCATTCGCCGTGAGTGCAATAATAGGAATATTTGCTTTAACCGGATCGGCCAAACTGCGAATATGATGAGTGGCTTCTATTCCATCCATCTCCGGCATCTGGACATCCATCAGAATACAATCGAACGCATCTTTCCCAAGCTGCTCGATGGCTTCCAGGCCATTCCCGGCGATCACCACCTCAAAGTCCCAGGATTCCAGGATATGCCGGGCAAGGAACTGGTTGAGCTCCACATCTTCGGCCACAAGCACTTTCCGGGGCCCAAGGCTTTTGTAGTCGATCTCCTGTCTGACCTCGTTGTCCTTTCATTCCTCAATACTGATCTGATACGGGAGGCGGATGGTGAAGGTCGATCCCTTCCCTTCTTCACTACTCGACCAGCAGTTCGCCATTCTGCATTTCGATCATATTTTTGCAGATCGCCAGGCCGAGGCCGGTTCCGCCGTATTTCCGGGAGATCGTGGCGTCCGCCTGTTCGAACGGCTCAAAAATCGTGCTCAGCCGTTCTTTGACGATCCCGATGCCCGTGTCGCTGATCGGTGATCTCGACGATGGCCCTTTCTTCGTTATTGTTCCCTGATCCCGGTCGCGATGGTAATATGCCCGGTTTCGGTAAATTTCAGCGCGTTGCTCAGGATATTGTTCAATACCTGGCTCAGCCGGTAGGGATCGCCTTTCACGACCAGATCGGCAGGGATGAAATTCTGAAAGATCAGTCCCAGCTCTTTTTCCTCCGCCCGGTAGATAAAGGATTGGATGGTCGTCGCGATCTTGTCCACGATCTTGAAGGGGATCGTTTCGAGCTGCAATTTGCCCGCCACGATCTTCTCCAGGTCCAGGATATCGTTGACGATCACCAGCAGGTTGTTGGCCGACTCCTGGATAAGCTGCAGGTAGTTCCGTTGCTGGGCTTCCAGCTGGGTCTTGCTCAGCAGGCTGGCGATGCCCGAGGATGCCATTCATCGGGGTCCGGATCTCATGGCTCATATGCGCCAGAAAGGACTCCTTCGCCCGGGCTATTTCGTCGGTGAGCTGTTTGGTGAACCGCAGCTCCTTTTCCATCTTGATCCGATCGGTGATATCCTGCGAAAAGCCGATCACATAGGGCTCCGCGCCCGGCTCTTCCCGCCGGTAGTTCTTATACAGGAGGTAGATCTCTTCGCCGGCCTTGCTAATGACGCAGAATTCGCCGCTGATCGCGCGTTCTCGAGTCGGATGGGTTTGATATATTCCTCTTCGAATCTGATGCCGGTGTTTTTCGGGGATGAATTCCGCGAGGTTGCGGCCGAGCATCTCCTGCTCTTCATAGCCCAGGACCTTGCAGGTGGCCGGATTGACGGTCAGGAGCTTGCCGTCCATATCGTGGGTGCAGATAAGCGCCTGGCTATGGTTGAACAGGTCACGATATCGCTTTTCGTGAACCCTTACCTTTTCTTCGAATTCCTTTGTCTCCGTGATCCGGACCACATAGATGATGACCTTATCGAATTTGCCTTCCGTCATTGAAGACGGGGTAGATGCGATGGAGGAAGTGCTGGACGACGCCTTCGCTGTCCTGCGCCGATTCCGCCCATTCCACCGCCTTACGGGTGCGGCGGGCCTTTTCGAATACCATCCGGCGGGCCCTTGACATCGCAGTCGGGCCGGCCGGTATAGGTGCAAAATTCTTCATTGGTCTTCCCGATCATCCACTCCCGGACAGCGGAGTCCGGCACGGCCATCGGGTTCGCGTACAGAAAGCGGTATTCCGCATCCGCAACAAGGATCTCCGCAGGGACCTTGTCGAGAATTTCCTCAAAAAAGTTGCTTTCTAACGGCATGGCCTAGCGTAATTGGTGATTGGGTTCAGGTCATTTCATCTTGAGCTCGCCGTTCTGGATCATCCGGTAGAGCGTGGATTTACCGACATCCAGCTTCTTCGCGACGAGCAGAACATCTTTCTCATATTTGTCCAGGTAATGCTGCAGGATCTGTATCTCAAATTCTTTCAGGGTCATTTCCTTATTCAGCAGATCGGCGATGCTGGCCGAGGTGTTGAGCGTGATGTGCTCCGCCTGGATCATTTCATCATCCGCCATGACGACGGCCAGTTCCACTACCGATTTCAGCTCGCGGACATTGCCCGGAAAAGGATATTGCAATAATTTTTGTTGCGCCTCGGGCGAGAGGGTTTTTTTCTCGATCTTATTTTCTCTTGCAGAAGGCATCGATAAAATGCTTGGACAGGATAAGGATATCGTTGCCGCGTTCGCGAAGCGGCGGCAGGGAGATCGGCAGGCCGATCAGCCGGTAATACAAGTCCTCGCGGAAGGTCTTGTTCTTTACTTCTTCGAGAAGGTTCTTATGCGTAGCGACGATGATCCGAACATCGATCTTGGTCACGACGTTGTGTCCGATCCGGGTGATCTCTCTTTCCTGAAGGACCCGGAGGAGTTTTGCCTGGAGGTTGATATCCAGCTCGCCGATCTCATCGAGGAAAAGGGTGCCTTTATCCGCTTCTTCGAATTTGCCGATCCGGCGGGTAACGGCGCCCGTGAAGGCGCCTTTCTCATGGCCGAAGAGCTCGCTTTCGATGAGGTCTTTGGGAATGGCCGCCACGTTGACGGCGACAAAGGGCAGTCTTATGCCGATCTGAGTTATAGTGTATCGCCTTGGCGATCATTTCCTTCCCGGAACCGGTTTCGCCGGTGACGGAGACGGTGATATTGGTTTTAGCAGCTTTTTCGATCAGCGAGAATACCTTTTCGATCTGTTCGGATTTCCCGAGGATCATCTGGGAGAAATCGTATTTCCGTCCCACCTGGGTCTTCAGCGTCTCGACCTCCTGTTTGAGGTTGCTGATCTCCCGTAGATGGAGGATACTGTTCCAAAGGCGGTCCTTGGTATCGTCATCCTTTACAATATAGTCGAACGCACCGTTCTTCAGCAGGTTGATCGCCGTAGCCACATCTTCCTGTCCGGAAATGACGATTACCCGGATATCCGGGTTGTGTTCCTTGATCTTCTTGAGTACTTCGGCGCCATCACAATCGGGGAGGGAGTAGTCCAATGTTACAACATCTGGATTCTCATGCAGTTGGGCAAAAAAATCACGGGGGGATTCGAATCGTTTTACTTCGTATTCGGGGTTTAGGGACAGATAATGCTGCAGCATGGAACCATACCAGACATCATCTTCAACAATAAAGACTTTAAAAGAGTGATGGTTTTTCATATATATGCGTAGATCATTGGATACGATTCATAACGCTGAATCGGCGAATTTATTCCCATATTAAGACATTTTCCAATTCCTTTTCGCATTTTTCCATGTTAATCCGGACAGTCCTTGCGGCTTTTTCCGACCGTTCGACCCACCCCCAACCCAGGACGCCCCCCGACCTTACCCGGGTACCAATTTTTTCCGACCGGGTCGCCTGCGTACCTTTGAAACATGTCGATCAATCGGGAAAAGCTCAGAGCACCGCTTCCGGGAGGAATACCGGAAGCTGAACGAACAACAAAGGCTGGCGGTGGATAGCATCGACGGACCGGTTATGGTCATCGCCGGTCCCGGAACGGGCAAAACACAGATCCTCGCGGCGCGGATCGGCAAGATCCTTTTAGAGACCGATACAGCGCCGGGCAATATCCTTTGTCTGACCTATACCGATGCGGGTGCAATTGCGATGCGCCGCCGCCTCCTTTCCTTTATCGGGCCGGATGCCTATAAGGTCCATATTCACACCTTCCATTCCTTTTGCAACGATATTATTCAGGAAAACCTGCCACTTTTCGAAAAAACCGTGCTGGACCCCATTTCCGAACTCGAGCGCATTCAACTCTTCAAGGTCCTGATCGACGGATGGCCAAAGAATCATCCGCTCAAACGGTATAGAGGCGACGTTTATTACGAGATGAACAATATGCAGAGCCTTTTTTCCACAATGAAACGGGAGGGTTGGACGCCGGAGTTCATCAACCGAAAGGTCGACGAGTATCTTGAAGGGACTGCCGGAGAGAGACGATTTCATTGCCAAACGGGCCACCAGGGAATATAAGAAAGGGGATGTGCGGACGGATCAGATCGCGGAGGAAACGGAGCGGATGGATAAACTGCGGGCTGCGGTCGGCGGAGTTCCAGCCGTTCCAGGAACTGATGCGTCGGCGTAACCGGTACGATTTTGACGATATGATCAATTGGGTGATCCGGGCCTTTGAAGAAAACAAAGACTTACTGGCGACCTACCAGGAGCGCTATCAATATATACTCGTCGACGAATACCAGGATACCAGCGGTACCCAGAACAGGCTGGTCAGTCTGCTGATCGGTTACTGGGATCAGCCGAATGTGTTCGTGGTGGGGGATGACGATCAAAGCATCTACCGATTCCAGGGCGCCAACGTCGAAAATATGCTGGAGTTCGCCACCGGCTACAAAAATGACCTGCTGACCGTCGTTCTGACCGACAATTACCGGTCTACTCAACCGATCCTGGATATCTCGCGGACCCTGATCGAGCGGAACCAGGAACGCCTGGTCAGGCCAGATGCCCGGACTCTCCAAAAATCTTGTTTCGAGCCATCCCCTGGTAAGCAGGTTTTCCGACCCGCCGCGCCTCCTGGAATACCTCAGCCCGCGGCAGGAAATGACGCATATTTCACTGCAGGTGGAACGGCTGCTGGCTGAAGGGGTGTCGCCGGGACGGATCGCCATCATCTATAAGGAGAATAAATATGGGGAAGAACTGGCCCGTTTCCTCCAATTGAAGAAGATACCTGTCTACAGTAAGCGAAGCGTAGACCTGCTCGGTATCCCCCTGGCCCAAAAGGTTCTCCTCCTCCTCCGTTACCTCGGTGCCGAGCATGACGCCCCCTATGGCGGCGACGAAATGTTGTTCGAGATCCTGCATTTCGATTTCTGGGGAATCCAGCCGATCGAAATAGCGCGGTTGTCCGTAGAGGTGGCGGACAGACAGTTCAGCGATCAGCGGACGTCGCTGCGCCGGCTCCTTTATGAGAAGGCGAACCGGCCGGCAAGGGACCTTTTCGACGCCGGGCTGCCCGCGACAGATGAAAAAGGCCAGCCGTATCCTGGAGAAACTGATCGGCGACGTCCCCAATGTTACGCTCCAGGGTCTGTTTGAGAACTGCATCCGGGAGACGGGCATCCTCGGTCAGATACTGGGCGGTTCGGATAAGATCTGGCAGATGCAGGTGTTGACCGGCCTTTTCGAATTCATCCGGGAAGAATCGCGACGGAATCCCGATCTTGACCTTGAACGGCTGATCCAGATGATCGATCTGATGAAGGACAATGGCCTGACGCTTCCGCTGATCCGGATCTCCGGCAGCGATAAGGCAGTCAATTTGTTGACGGCGCACGGCTCGAAAGGGTTGGAATTCGAATATGTGTTTTTTGCAGGCTGCAATGCGGCGATCTGGGAGAAGAAACGGCGGCCCGGCGGCGGCTATAAATATCCGGATACACTGTTCGCCCGCGCCGGAGGAACCGCCTCCGCAAGTTCTTCAGCGGTCGACGAAGAAGAACTGCGACGACTTTTCTATGTCGCGCTGACGCGTGTCGAACGCCACCTCGCTATTTCCTGGTCGCGGTTCAGAGATGACGGGAAGGAGCTCGAACCATCCGTTTTCGTCGCGGAGATCCTGGATCAGCATACGCTGCCGATAGAAAAGGTCCTGATCCCGGAGGAGGAGCTGGCAGCTTTCGACGCGTTGCCGTTCAGCGAGATCGTCGCCCCCGAGATCCAGGCAGCGGAAGAGGATTTTGTTGGCCGGATGCTTTCGAAATTCGTGATGAACGTGACGGCACTGAACAACTATCTCAAATGTCCGCTGGAGTTCTATTATCGAAATCTTATCCGTATTCCTTCACCAAAGAACGAAGCAACTGAATTTGGAAGCGCGGTCCATTTTGCGCTGCAGCGCCTGTTCGAGAAAATGAAGGAGCACGCAGCGGAGGCATTCCCGCCAAAAGAAGAGCTGTTGAATGATTTCAGATGGTATATGGGGCGGCACCGCGAGATTTTTACGCGCGAAGCGTTTGCCCGGAGGATGGAATATGGACTGGAGGTGCTGGCCAATTATTATGACAAATACCTGGCGGCACTGGAACCGGATAGTAGCCGTTGAGCGGAATATCCGGAACGTCGTCGTTCGCGGCGTGCCCTTAAAAGGAAAACTCGACAAGCTGGAATTCCAGGGCAAAGAGGTCACTGTCGTGGACTATAAGACAGGAGATGTGGACAAAGCGCGCGAAAAGCTGGCGCCGCCCGGCGAGCGGAATCCGGATGGCGGTGATTATTGGCGGCAGGCAGTCTTCTATAAGATCCTGGTGGATGGCTATGAGCAAAAAGACTGGAAAGTGGCCGCCACGGAATTCGATTTTGTCGAGCCGGACCGGAAAAAGGAGTACCGAAAAGTAAAGATCTTGATCACCCCGGAGGATATTACGACCGTTACGCAGCAGATCGTTTCGGTATGGGAGAAGATCCAGAACCGCGAATTTTATACCGGTTGCGGGAAGCCGGATTGTCACTGGTGTAATTTTGTTAAAAATAACAATCTGGCGGTTGCGCTCCATGAGACGGATTCGGTGGAGGAGGAGATTTAGTATGTTTGCAGCATGAAGCTCCGCGACGCGCTATTGCTTTTCTCTGTTTTGTTGCTCCTATTCGCCGGCGCCGCCATGCAAATGGGCTGCGCCAATATTATCCCTCCTACCGGTGGGCCGAAAGACACGCTTCCTCCCGTATTATTGACCGCTACACCCGTGGAGTTCAGCAAACACATCACCGGCAACAAGATCGTTTTCAAATTTGATGAATATATCGACGTCAAAGACATTCGCACGGAGCTTGTCGTGAACCCGGTCCCGAAAATCGAGCCGATCGCGGACGGCCATCTCCAAACGGTCACCATCAAACTGAAAGATACTCTGCAACCCAATACCACCTATACGCTGAATTTTTATAAGGGGATCAAAGACGTCAATGAAGGCAATATCCTGCGCAATTTCACCTATGTCTTCTCCACGGGCGATCATATCGACTCGGGTCAGTTCGCCGGAAATGTGGTGCTCGCCCTGACCGGCAAGCCGGATTCGAGCCTGGCGGTCATCCTGGAAAAAAAGCTGGATGATTCGGCGGTCTATAAAGAGCGGCCGCGCTATCTGACAAAGGTCGATACGAATGGCCGGTTTATCTTCGATCATATCGAGCAGGGGCGGTATGCCGTGTACGCGATAAAGGACGAAGGAGGGTCGCACAAATATCTTTCCAAATCGCAGCTTTTTGCATTTGCCGATGCGCCGGTGAATGTCCGGCTAAGTACCGCGCCGGTTACCCTGTATGCCTATCAGGAACTGCCGGAGACCAAGTCTTCTTCGAGTAACACGAACGGTAGCGGCGGCACCGGCGGCACCGGCGGGAACAACAATTCGTCCAAACCGACCCGGAAGTCAAAGGATAAGGATAAACGGCTGGAGATGGAGACGAATGCCACAAATGGCGTCTTCGACATCCTCGACACGTTTCGGATCAGCTTCAAGACGGGGATAAAAACGTTCGATTCCACGCTGATCCGGTTCACCGACGAAAATTTCAAGGATATTCCATTGAATAGGTACCGCTGGGTGCGGGATACCACCACCAAAAACTTCTACCTGGCATATATTTTTCCCCTGGACACAAAGTTCAACCTCATCCTGGCAAAGGCTTTCGCGGCGGATTCGGCGGGCAGGATGCTGCTAAAGGATGATACCGTCGCATTCCGGACAAAGAAGGATATCGACTATGGAGAAATTCGGATTCGGGTGTTTAATCTCGAGCTGAGCAGGAAGCCGGTACTTCTTTTCTATGCCGGTGATGTGCTAAAGGCTTCAATCCCGTTTGGGGATAAGAAGGAGGTGCGTAAGATCCTCTTCAAGCCCGGCGATTATGAACTGCGGATCCTGTACGATACAAATGGGAATGGGAAATGGGATACAGGAGAATTTTTCAGAAAGCACCGCCAGCCGGAGAAGGTGATTACCGTCATGAAGAAGTTCACCGTGAAGGCGAATTGGGACAATGACCGGGATATTACCCTCGCGTTTTGACCCCCTCCCCTTGGCCGTGTCGGGGTGTCATCGTAACTTTACCGAATGCAATTTTCCTCCGCATTACTGGAGAGCGCCGTCACCGAATTCGCCCGGCTCCCCGGCATCGGGAAAAAGACGGCCTTGCGGCTGGTGCTGCACCTGCTGCGAGCCGACCCGGCCAGCGTACAGGGGTTAAGCGAGGCGCTGATACGGATGAAGCAGGAGATAAAGTTCTGCCAGCGCTGTCACAACGTCGCCGATGGGGATATTTGCTCCATATGTTCCAATTCTTTTCGGAAGCAGGAACTGATTTGCGTCGTGGAGACCATTCGGGAGGTTATCGCGATCGAAAGTACACAACAATTCAATGGCACCTATCATGTGTTGGGCGGGATCATTTCGCCGCTGGACGGCGTGGGGCCCGACCAGTTGAATATCGAGACGTTGGTAAGCAGAGTCCGGAAAGAGCGGCCGCTGGAACTGATCTTTGCGCTGAACCCGACGATACAGGGGGATACGACGATCTACTATATCCAGAAGAAATTGCAGGATATCTCGTTGAGGATCACCACAATTGCCCGGGGGATCGCATTTGGCGGGGAATTGGAATATGCCGATGAGATGACGCTGGCGCGGTCGATCACCAACCGGCAGCCGGTGGAGAGTTATCGCACCGGCGGTTAAGTTTTCGCGCGACCCTCCATCTCCAAAGTTCGCTTCCAACGCCCCCAAAATCCAAATTTTTTCGTATATTTGTGGCCCATTCAGGCGGATTTGTTTATTGTTCAGCCTGCGTGGCCGGAGCCAGCGCTTCGAAGTGGAAATCACTGAACTAATAAACGTCCGAAATAACTCCTTCCTTCCTGTCTTGTTATTTCCCTCGTTATCAACAGTTCAGAAAATTTTTCGGCGGAAAAAGCGTTTGACCTCCCGGATACAAATCTAAAGAAAGGAGGAATCTATGGACATCAGCACAACCATTCGGAAAGCGCTAAAAGATCGCATCCTGGTCATTGACGGCGCCATGGGCACAATGATCCAGCGGCACAAGCTGGAGGAGAAGGACTATCGCGGCGCGCGATTTGCGAGATTGGGCTTCGGACCTGAAGGGAAATAATGACCTGCTCGTTCTCACCCAGCCGGAGATAATCGAAGGGATCCACCGCGAATACCTGGAAGCCGGAGCGGATATCATCGAGACCAATACGTTCAACGCCCAGCGGATCAGCATGGCGGACTACCATATGGAAGACGTCGCGTTCGAGATCAACGTAGCGGCGGCGAAGCTGGCCAGAAAGGCCGCCGATGATTACACCGCACGCAACCCCGCCAAGCCGCGTTTCGTGGCCGGCGCGATCGGTCCGATGAACAAAACCCTTTCGCTTTCACCCGACGTCAACAATCCGGGTTTCCGCTCGGTAACTTTCGATGAAGTCTCTTCCGCCTATTATGAGCAGGTAAAAGGGTTGGTGGAAGGCGGCGTCGATCTGTTGCTCATCGAAACGATCTTTGACACCCTGAACGCGAAAGCGGCGGTCTTTGCGATAAAAAAATACTTCCGCGATTCCGGTCTACCCGAACTCCCCATCATGATCAGCGGAACGATAACGGATGCCAGCGGCCGAACCCTCAGCGGCCAGACGCTGGAAGCCTTTTATGTTTCGGTGATGCATGCCCGCCCGCTGAGTATCGGGCTCAATTGTGCGCTGGGAGCTGCTGAAATGCGACCGCACATTGAAGAGCTGAGCCAGATTGCGGCCTGCTACACGTCAGCCTATCCAAACGCCGGTCTTCCCAATGCCATGGGCGAATATGATGAACTCCCGGAACAAACCGCACATTTTATTGAAGAATGGGCGGAGAATGGATTTGTCAATATTGTCGGCGGCTGCTGCGGTACGACCCCGGATCATATCCGGCATATCGCCAACGAAGTGGCGAAGATAAAGCCAAGGCCATTACCAATCATCGAAAAGGAATTAGTCTAAACCACCAAACCCCCGTCTGTAAACAAGATGACTGAAGTTGTTATCAAACCCTTCCTACGTCTAGCCGGATTAGAACCGCTTGTCATACGGCCGATGACCAATTTCGTGAACGTCGGCGAGCGCACCAATGTGACGGGCTCCAAGAAATTTGCCCGGCTTGTCCGCGACGGAAATTATGAGGAGGCGCTCAGCGTGGCCCGCCACCAGGTCGAGAACGGTGCACAGGTCCTCGACGTAAATATGGACGACGCCCTGCTGGATGGCGAGAAGGCGATGCAGACCTTCCTAAACCTCCTGCAGGCAGAACCGGATATCGCGAAGATCCCGATCATGATCGACTCATCAAAGTTCTCCATCATCGAGGCCGGCCTGAAATGCGTCCAGGGGAAGTGTATCGTCAATTCCATTTCCATGAAAGAAGGAGAGGCGAAATTTATCGAACAGGCGATCATCTGCAGGAGTTACGGCGCAGCGGTCATCGTCATGGCCTTTGATGAAGCAGGGCAGGCCGATACCCGCCGGCGGAAGGTCGATATCAGCGGGCGGGCCTATAAAATCCTGACGGAGCAGGTAGGGTACGATCCGCAGGATATCATCTTCGATCTGAACATCTTCGCGATCGCCACCGGTATTGAAGAGCATAATAACTACGCCGTCGACTTTATAGAGGCCACCAAAGAAGTCAAACAAAAGATGCCGTTGACCAGGATCAGCGGCGGGGTGAGCAATATTTCTTTCTCGTTTCGGGGGAACGAGCCGGTCCGGGAAGCCATGCACAGCGTGTTCCTTTACTATGCCATCAAGGCCGGAATGGATATGGGGATCGTGAATGCAGGGCAATTGGTCGTTTACGACGAGATCGAACCGAAACTTCGCCAGCTCTGCGAGGACGTGATCCTGAACCGGGATCCGGAAGCGACGGACAAGCTGCTGGCATTTGCGGAAACAGTAAAGGCAAAGGACAAGGAAGAAGTAAAGGATCAGGCGTGGCGGCACGGAACGGTCGAAGAGCGGTTGAAACATGCGCTGGTAAACGGGATCACCGACTATATCGAATGCGGACACGGAAGAAGCGCGGTTGAAATATCCTAAACCGCTGGACGTGATCGAAGGGCCGCTGATGGCGGGGATGGATGTCGTCGGCGATCTGTTCGGCAGCGGGAAGATGTTCCTGCCACAGGTGGTGAAGAGTGCCCGGGTAATGAAGAAATCCGTAGCGGTGCTGACGCCTTATATCGAACAGGAAAAGGAAGAGCGCCGGCTGGCGCATGAGGCCGCAGGCACGGTCGGTGCCGAGGGTGGCGGCGCTGCCAAGATCCTCCTCGCCACCGTAAAAGGAGATGTCCATGATATCGGCAAAAATATCGTCGGGGTGGTATTAGGTTGTAATGGCTACGACATTATCGATCTCGGCGTCATGGTGCCGGCCGATAAGATCCTGGATACCGCCAGGAGGGAAAAGGTGGATGTGATCGGGTTGAGCGGTTTGATCACGCCTTCACTGGATGAGATGGTGCATGTGGCGCAGGGAAATGAAGCGACAGGGCTTTGAGGTGCCGCTGCTGATCGGCGGAGCCACGACTTCGAGGATGCATACCGCCGTGAAGATCGCCCCGGAATTCCAGAAGGGTGTAGTGCATGTGCTGGATGCATCGCGGAGCGTCACCGTGGTGGGGTCCCTGCTCAGTGCGGAGCAGAAGCCCGGATTCCTCAATGGGATCAGCAAGGAATACCAGAAACTAAAGGAAGATTTTGCCAATAAGAAGACCGTTAAGCAATACCTCTCCTTCGGCTTGGCGCAGGAAAACAAAGTAAAGATCGACTGGGCGGCCTTCCGGCCGGTGGCGCCGCGATTTACGGGCACCAAGGTTTTCGACGGCTATGACCTGGCGGAGATCGTGCCATATATTGACTGGGGGCCGTTCTTTATTGCCTGGGAACTGCATGGGAAATTCCCGCAGATCCTGAAGGATGCACGTCGTGGGTGTAGAGGCGACGAAGTTATACAACGACGCCCAGGAGTTGCTGGATCGGATCGTGAAGGAAAAATGGCTGAACGCGCGGGCGGTCATCGGCTTCTGGCCGGCGCAGTCGAATGGAAAGGATACGGTAGTCGTGAAAGGAGCAGACGGCGATGTGCATCTGGAATTTCTGCGGCAGCAGATCAAGAAGGCGGCGGGTCAGCCGAATATTTCGCTCAGTGACTTTATCGCGCCGGCCGAAACCGGCCTGGCGGATCATATCGGGGCATTTGTGACGACGATCGAGGGCATCGAGCCGCATATCAAACGATTCGAGGCCGCTCTTGACGACTATAACAAGATCATGTTGCAGGCGTTGGCAGACCGGCTGGCGGAGGCGTTTACGGAGCTGCTGCACGAGCGGGTGCGGAAGGAGTAGTGGGGATATGCTTCAGCAACGAGCATTTGAGCAACGAGCAGCTGATCCATGAAGAATATCTGGGCATCCGGCCCGGCTCCCGGTTATCCTGCTTGTCCTGACCATACAGAAAAACGAAAGCTGTTTGCGTTGCTTGACGCACACCGCCATACGGGGGTCGTGCTGACGGAATCGCTGGCAATGTATCCGGCTTCGACGGTCAGCGGCTGGTATTTTGCAAATCCGGAAAGCAAATATTTCGGTGTGGGGAAGATCGAGAGGGACCAGGTGGTGGATTATGCGGCGCGGAAGGGGATGCCGCTGGAAGAGGTGGAGCGGTGGTTGCGACCGGTGCTGGAATATGATGCTTAGGCCGGGAAGGTCCGCCCTTCATTTTTCGCTGCGCGTCTTTGCTGTCGCCGATACCGAGTAGCAGGAGCAGATACGGTCAAAACCTTCGATTGCCATCGGCTGAACGGACCGAAAGGGTTCCAGAAGATATCGAAGAGGATAACCAGCAGGAGCAAGAGCAGCCCTAGCGAGAATTGCGGTGTACGGCCGCTTTGCTTCGTGTAGAGGGCGAGCAGAAAATAGATAACCGATAGTATCCCGGTGAGAAGGATATTTTCCAGAACAGCCTGACCGGGCAGACTGGGCAACAGCAACAGGGCTGAGATCAGCGTAGCAACGGCGACGATGAGCAGGAGAATGCGGGCGGTTGCGACCTGCTTGCGCAGCAGGTCGGCGGCTTCAACTGCGGATATGTGTCCGGGGGCATGGGCGTAGTTTGTAATTGGCCTGCAATTTAGTTGTTAAGATGGTTTAGGATGGAGATAATTTTCTAATTTTGCCGGGCGAAATGTCGACTTATTTAAACGCATCAGATGGATTATGAAAGTATTGAATTGGCTTGTATAAAGCTTTTAATGTCGATGATACCA
The DNA here is from genome assembly GCA_963846405.1 of uncultured Chitinophagaceae bacterium. Lineage (GTDB taxonomy): Bacteria > Bacteroidota > Bacteroidia > Chitinophagales > Chitinophagaceae > Puia. The sequence goes on from CAWJVU010000010.1 coordinate 388,349, forward strand.
TTTGCAGTTTCCGCGCAGCAGCAGACCCGCCGAAAAAGAAAACACATTTTATCAAGGAAGTATATGCGTCCTGGGGATACAATGGTGAATTCTATACGCATAGCACGATCCATATTTCGCAATCGGCGTTGGGAAACGACTACAATTTCGTCAGTGTCAAGGCGCATGATCATCCGGGCTGGAATGATGGGATATTCAGCGAGGCGCTTTCGATCCCACAGTACAATTACCGGCTGGGCTTTCTGTTGGATGAGGAGAAAGGATGGGGTTTCGAGATCAATTTCGATCATACGAAATATATTTTCGCCAATCAGAATGTAGTCGTCAAAGGGAAGCTCAACAACCGGCAGTGTCGACACACGGTCGCTTTCAAGCCGCAAAACGGTTTCTATTACTACCTGAACAACGGCGCCAACTTTCTCCTGTTCAACATCACAAAAAAATGGCATCTCGTCGCACGGAAGGATGAGAAGATCAAACTCGACTTCCTCGGCAAGTTTGGCGTGGGGCCGCTTGATCCCGCACACGCAAAACGAACTTTTCGGCCAGAACAATGATCAGGGTTTCCAGTTTGGCGGCTGGAATACGGGCGCGGAAGGGTCGTTGCGGGCAACGTTCTTCCGGTATGTTTACCTGGAATTCTCCGACAAGCTGGACTATGCGCGATATCACAACCTGAATATCTATATGGGCGCTGCACACCAGGCATTTGGGACGGAGGAGATGATCCTAGTCTGGGGCTGGTGATTCCAACTAGCTTCACGATCACTACATATGGCGCTCGAAGAGCCACCATTTCCGGCGGGGTGGACGTTCGTTGGTAATTCTTTTTGATAAAAGTGTCGATATGTTGAGTGGCTTCGGCGATGCTGTCCGTCAGCAGCACAAGGGAAAGGTCCTCCGGGGAGATCGTGCCTTTTTCCGCCATTTCCTGCATATATGCAAATAAAGGCTGGTAGTATTCTTTTCCGAAAAGCACGAGGGGGAAGCGAACGAGGATCTTGGTCTGCACAAGCGTAAGAGTCTCGAAGAATTCATCCATGGTGCCGAATCCGCCCGGCATGATCACAAAGGCATAGGAATATTTCACCAGCATGACTTTCCGAACAAAGAAATGTTCGAAGGTGATGGAGGTCTGTACATAGGGGTTGGGTTGTCTGTTCAAACGGCAATTTGATATTGCAGCCGACGGACATGCCGCCCTGTTCGAATGCGCCGCGGTTGGCGGCTTCCATTGTTCCCGGGCCGCCGCCGGTCATGGTGGTAAATCCCATGGCGGCGATCTGTCTCCCCATTTCCCGCGCGGATTGGTAGTCCGGATGATCTTCCTTGAACCGCGCCGATCCGAAGACGGTGATACAGGGGCCGACGAAGTGAAGGGTACGAAATCCCCTGATGAATTCCCGGAATATCCGCCAGGCGGAATACAGCTCGTAGGTACGGCTCTTAGGCCCTTCCAGGAATTGGGTGTCATGGGCGGGAATGATCCTGTCTAGCTTATCCATAGTATATTGATGTTATATTTGCTACGAATATAAATGATTATGGTAATGTCCTCACTTCGTATCGTCAGCTATAACGTTAACGGTATCCGTGCCGCAATGGGCAAGGGGTTGATCGAATGGCTCGAAGACCGATCCCGCGGACATCGTTTGTATCCAGGAAACCAAGGCACACCGGGACAATGTGGCGCATGCATCTTTTCACGGAGCTTGGATATCATGACTATTGGTTCTCCGCGCAGAAAAAGGGATATAGCGGGGTGGCGGTCTTTACGCGGATCAAACCGGACCATGTGGAATATGGGACCGGCCACGCCGTCAGTGACGATGAAGGTCGGGTCATCCAATTGGACTTCGGGGATATCCGGCTTGATCAATGCGTATTTCCCGTCGGGCACTTCGGGTGAGGAGCGTCAAAGTTATAAATATCAATGGCTGGACGAATTTTTTGAGTATCTTGAAGGGCTAAAGAAGAAGATCCCGCGGCTGATCGTATGTGGGGATTATAATATAGCGCACAATGCGATCGATATTCATGATCCGAAGGGCAATAAGAACAACTCCGGCTTTCTGCCGGAAGAGCGGGCCTGGATGGATAAGTTGATGAGCAGCGGTTGGGTGGATGGCTTCCGGCAGTTGAATCCCGATCCTCACCAGTATTCCTGGTGGCGCCAGCGTTTCCCTTCCGTGCGCCAGGAGAATAAAGGTTGGCGGATCGATTATATCAGCGTTACAGATCCGCTGAAAGGTAATATGGTCAAGGCGGCGATCTATCCGGATGTCAAGCAAAGCGATCATTGCCCCGTATATCTCGGAGTACCCACTCGCCACCAAACGAACCGAGTACCCATCCCCCGCCCAACAAACCGAGTACCCGTCCCTCGCCCAACGCGAAACCGGGGCTAATATAAATCGGCTGCCTATGGAGTTCGTCATTTTCTTTCTCGTCTGTATTGTCATTTTACTGATTTTGTTTCTGCGGTATCATCTTTTTGATAAGATGGACCGGTTGGAGCACGAAATGACCCGACTTCGGGAAGAGGTAGCGGATTTGAAGAAATCACCGGTATCGCTCCTGCTCCTCCGCATGTTGCTCCTCCTCCTCCGCAGGCCGCGCCTCCGCCTCCTGCTTCCGCTCGTCCCGTGCCCGCCCCAGCACAAGTCACGCCGCCGCCTCCGGCGGCGGCGGCGCCCAAAGAAATGGAACCCTTTCGACCCGTACCCCGCCCCGCGCCACGACCCACCCCACCCAGATCCCCCGAACCACCAACGGATTGGGAAAAATTCATCGGCGAGAACCTGATCAGCAAGATCGGGATCGCTATCCTCGTCCTGGCCATCGGCTTCTTTGTCAAATACGCGATCGACAACGACTGGATCGGTCCGGTGGGCCGGGTTGGCATCGGGCTTCTATGCGGCGGGATCCTGATTGGAGTGGCACACCGGCTGCGCAATCATTATAAAGCATTCAGCTCTGTCCTGATCGGAGGCGGCCTTGCCGTTCTCTATTTCACCATTGCCCTGGCCTATCATCAATATCATCTTCTGGGGCAGACAACGGCCTTCGTCATCATGCTGGTGATCACCGCCTTTTCAGTCCTCCTCTCGCTGCTGTATAACCGGGAAGAACTGGCCATCATCGCGCTGGTCGGAGGATTCGTTACTCCTTTCCTTGTCAGCAACGGCAACGGCGACTATCAGGTGCTCTTCACCTATCTGCTTATCCTGAACACCGGGCTATTGGTCATCGCGTATTACAAAGCATGGCGACTGCTGAATGGGCTGGCTTTCGGATTTACCGTCGTGTTTTTGGTTCCTGGCTGATCGGGCTTCCGGACGATACCACCCGTTCGGTATATGTTGGCGGGGCAGAATTCGCAACGGCGTTTTACGGATTGTTTTTTATTGCAACTGTCGCCCGGACCATCCGGGAAGAAAAAAGTTTATTGCGTCCGATTTCCTGATCTTGTTGCTCAATACCTGTCTGTACTTCGGGGTGTCGCTGTACTTTCTTTCGCGGCTCGGCCTGGAGAACTACAGGGGCCTGTATTGCGCGATAATGGGGGTCGTCCACATCGTCCTTTCCTGGTTGCTATTCCGGAGGCAATCGGTGGACAAGAACATCCTTTACCTGCTGATCGGAATAACCCTGTCCTTCGTATCGCTGACGGCGCCATTGCAGCTGCATGGGCATTATATCACCATGTTTTGGGCCACGGAGACCGTCTTGCTCTACTGGTTATTCCTGAAATCGAAAATGCAGCTGATCGGACTGGCTTCCTGGTTAGTGCTGGCGGCGATGCTGGTCAGCCTGGCCTGGGACTGGGTCAATATTTATTTGTTAGGTTCGCCCGGGACGACGATCTTCTTCAATAAGGGATGCATGACGGGGCTGCTCTGTGCCGCAGCTTGCTTTGTGCTGTTTCGGTTAAAGCAGGATCCGACCAGGGCTCTGACCATGCTGCTGTTGGCAACGGCACTCTTGTTTATTTCCGGCGCATTGGAGACCGGCTATCAGTTCAACAACCGGTATCCGCATTTCGACATTTCGAGCTTCTACCTGCAGCTGTATGCATGGCTCTTTATCCTGCTTTTCACCGCGGTGAACGGCCGGCTCGGCCCGATCGACTTCAGCGTGACGAATATGGTACTGTTGGGCCTGGGGCTCCTGGTCTATCTGTTCACGTTGCCGGAAGTATTCGGGCTTCAGCAGGATATGCTGGAGGGACGACGGTACCAGGAACATTTTGTCGCGCACTGGGTCGGCGCGGCGGTCGTGTTGTTCATCCTCTATCGACAAACGGGACTATACCGCGCAGGGAATTGGAAGGTAGAACCGGCAGTCTTTGCATGGGCGGCGGCGATAGTCGCCGTCGTTTTCCTGAGTGCGGAGGGTCAGATGCTGGTCAATGTGTTATATTATTCAAGGCAGCATCCGCTGGACGAACTGGAGCGGGTGTACAATAAAACGGGGCTGCCGATCCTTTGGGGGCTCTGTTCGTTCGTTTGCATGTGGCTGGGGATGCGGTATAAGTTCAGGCCGCTCCGTATCTTTTCGCTTACCCTTTTCCTGATTACGCTCCTGAAGCTGTTTCTGTTCGACATCCGGGACATCCCGATCGCAGGCAAGATCGCGGCTTTCTTCTGCCTGGGCGTGTTGTTGCTGGTCGTGTCCTTCATGTATCAACGGTTGAAAAAAATCATTATCGACAATGAGGCCAAAATCCCGGATTAGAAGATGGGACGGACCCCGAATCGGAGCTCGAATCGGACCCGCAATCGGACCCGCAATCGGACCCCAAATCGGACCCGCAATCCGCCGGTTGGCGCGTTTAACGCCGGCGTTTCTGCTGGCGAGCGTCGCATGTGCCGCACAATATCGGGTTATCCCAGCGAGTGCACTGATCGACAATGTGCCCAAGGGAGGATTCTACCGGGTCGTCCTCGTACCGGAATTTGTCGCCGCATGTTGCCTCGATCTCTCCGATATCCGCATCCGCGACCAATTTACCCAGGAGACTCCCTATGTCCTGAAGTCGGATACACACCATGACTCCCTGAATGCCGGAATGCTGGCAATCCCCGACCCGCAGATCTCACGAAAGGACAGCAGCAACCGGCACACCTATTACCGGCTGCGGTATGATGCCGCCTACCGCATCGACCGGCTTTCGCTTGTGATCAGGGAGCCCGCCCTTTTTAAACGACAAGCCGTTATTTTTACCGGGAATGATTCGACCGCGCAGGAGGTACAAACGATCACGATCGATCCAATGGACACTGCTTTCAATATCCCGCCGGTTAAGGCGAAGTACCTGCTGATCGACGTTGCGAATGAAGACAACGCGCCGCTGGATATCAGCCGGGTGGCGACAGCGCAATCGGGCATATACCTGGTGACCCTATTAAAGCCCGACCACCGGTATGAACTCATCTGCGGCGACCCAGAGGCCCGTGCTCCGAATTACGATCTTCATTTCTTTACGGATAGCATGAAAGAAGTGCCCGCACTTGTCGGATTGGGGCCGATACAACGACTGGAGAAAGATTATGATAGATTATCCCGGAATCGGTCTCGCGGAAGATCGGGAGTGGTATTGTTGTGGAGCCTGGTAACGGTGATCGGACTACTGTTGCTTTATGTCAGTGTGAAACTGGCAAAAGCTGTCGACAAAAGGGATTTCGGGAAAAAATTATCGGAAAAGGAATGATCGTCTACAACATCACCTGTAAGGTCCGCTGGGAGATCCTGGACGGATGGCTGAGCTGGCAGCTGAACGAGCAGGTGCCGGCAACACTCGCCACCGGGCTTTTTGATGACTATCGGTTATACCGGCTGCTGGAGCAGGATGAAGACGATGGTCCGACTTTCGTCATCCAGTTTCTAACCAGTTCCCTGGAGCGATTTCAGCGGTTCACTTCTGACGTTGAACCCGGCCTGAAGCAGACGGGATGGGACAAATGGGGCAATGGATTCATCGCCTTCAGCACGTTAATGGAGACGGTATCCGTGCACTAAAGCCCCCCCTGCACTGCATTTCAGCGAACCAAAACGAATAGTCATTTGGAAAATTATTAAGGTATTTTCCCGCTAATCCTTGTCCGGAGCGGTTTAGAGCGCCATTGCCGATGTCACGAAAAAGTTAAAATAATTTTGTCGGATTCAAAAAGCGGGTATATTTGTCGGGCTAATTAAACAAAAAATCACACTATGAACAAAGCTGAATTAATCGCAAAGGTTGCCGATGATGCAGGCATTACAAAGACCCAGGCAAATGCCTCTCTCGATTCTTTTGTAGAGGCAGTTACCAAAACGCTGAAAGGCGGCGGCAAAGTAACCCTGGTTGGTTTCGGTACTTTCTCAGTATCCAAGAGGGCTGCACGTAACGGCCGCAATCCTCAAACCGGAGCTGTTATCAAGATCAAAGCCAAGAAAGTAGCCAAGTTCAAAGCAGGAAAGGAACTGTCTGCGAAATTATAGTTATCAGGATCGCGCCGTATAGCGAAGCTCCGTTGCCGGGCATGTGAATGCAGGTATCGGAGCTTTTTGTAACTTTGGGGAACTGCGCAAAACGCGCATAAATAAAAATATATGGGAAGAGGAGACAAAAAAACCAAAAAAGGAAAGATATTCAAGGGTCATTTGGCAAGAGCCGTCCCGCGAAGCCGCGAAAGAAATCGGGTGATCAAAAGCTTCATGCGTCGGCGGAGGCTCGCTGTGCCGCAAAAGGTAAATAATTCAGGGCGCCAGTCGTTCGATTTTCCATTGTCCGTTATTCCGGAGGGTATACAGAATGCGGTCATGCAAGCGACTGGGCCTTCCCTGCCAGAATTCCATCCGGGTGGGTTTTACAACATAACCTCCCCAATGTGCGGGGCGACGTAGGGTATCTCCTTTCAGCTCGTTCTTTAGCTTTGCTTTCATTTTCTTCCAGCCATTCCCGGCTTTCAATGACTTCACTTTGAGGTGAGGCCCACGCGCCGATGCGGCTGCCTTCGGGCCGGCTGTTAAAATACGCATCGTTGACCTGCAGCGGCGGCAAGTCTGACCAGACCGCTAAGGCGCACCTGGCGCTCCAGTGCGGCCCAGAAGAATACGAGGCTGGCCCTTGGGTTCTCCAGCAGCTGATGCCCTTTGGCGCTGTTATAATTGGTGAAGAATGCAAACCCGTTCTCATCGAATCCTTTTAGTAAAACGATCCTCGCGTCCGGCATACCGTCGGCAGTGGCGGTGGCGAGTGTCATGGCGTTAACTTCTTCGAGGTCGGAATGAATGGCTTCCTGCCACCATTTGTCGAACTGTTTGAATGGATCGGGATGAACATCTTTCTCCGACAAGGTGCGGAGCTTGTATTCTTTGCGGATATCGGCGATATTGTTTGACACGGGAAAAACGTTTTTACAACACGTCGCGAAGCCCGGATTGGGTGATCTTGGTCAGGAGAGATTCCATATCGCTGACGCGACGAAGCTGGCTTTCGATCTTCTTATTGTGTTCCGAGATCTCTTGAAGATCATGGTTGAGCTCTTCAAGGAAGGCGGACCTTTTCTGGTATTGCTGACGTTGGAAATTAGCTTCTTTCAGCTTCTCTTCGGTATCCGCGATGATCCGGTTGAGCCGTTGGTTTTCTTCACGAAGGGATAGGTATTTCAGCTTCATTTCATCGTGTTCCTTACCCAGTTTGAAATAGGAATCCTTCAGCTCCTCATAGTCCGTACCGCGGTTATGCGGCTGCGTAAGATAATTCTGGAGCTTTAGGAGCTTGTCCTGAAGGGTGCTGTATTCCTCATAAACCTTGTCAAGGCGGGTCCCCATTTCCTGCGCAAGCTTTTGCTGATGCCGGAGATGACTGATCTCTGCCTCCTTTTCCACGACCTGCTGGCCGGCACTCCGGAGTTGGTCGTGGAGGTCTTCGTTTTGGTGCAGGAGATCCTGGGTCTTTTTTTCAGACTCTTCAATCAGCCGGGTGTGTTCCAGCAGGCGGGTGATATTATAATTGTGCTCCGCCAGCTTCTCTTGCGCAAGGCGAAGTTGTACAATATAGTTATTGGTATGATCGGGCTGAGCGTTGGGATCGACGGGTGGTGGTTTAAGCTGTTCTTCCGCCTCGCTGAGTCGGTTGTGGACGATCTCCAGCTCTTCATGCAGCTCGTCTGTCTCGGAGCGCTTTTCTTCAAGCTCCAGCGTCAAGCCTCGTTCGTTATCCTGGACCTGGTTAAGCCGCTCACGCAACTGCTGCTGAGCACGCTCCTGCATGTCCATATCGTTATAATATTTCAGCTTCCAGTTGTCGTTGTCGCTGATACCGGTGTTTTGTTCGGGTTGTTTGAGGTCGAGGTCCTTTTTCGAATTCCAGAAGAAATGAATCGTAAAACCAAGGATCAGGGCGCCAAGCTCGCAGATGATGATCTCCGGCAGACCAACGGTCAGCTGAATTCCCAGTATCATCATTTCCACATTATTTAAGCTGTTCATAATGGTTCGGAACAAAAAGATTTTCCAAAACTAAATACTTTATTGAGTGCAATCTTGCTTAAGGGAATGCATCGATAAACAACAAAGGATTTTCAAGGGAATATTGATGGAGGGAAGGCTAAGAGAGACCTATGATTAGATAGGCGGCGTGTCACGATTGCACAAATTACTATACGGATCGCATAATTGCAAATCCGTTCAACGTGCAACTCCGATGTTATTTTACAAGCCGCTAATAATCAATCCCTTACTAAGGTGCCAACTTTTTCACCCCGAACCACCCGTAAAAGATTTCCCGGTTTGTTCATATCGAAGACAATAATGGGAAGGTGATTTTCCATACAAAGCGTGAAAGCGGTCATGTCCATAACGCGCAAATTCTGCGAAATACACTCCTGGAAGGTAATAGTTTCGTATTTCGTTGCGTCGGGCACCTTCTCGGGGTCTGCGGTATAGATCCCGTCGACCCGGGTGCCTTTCAGGATGACCTCCGCATTAATCTCGATCGCGCGAAGGGATCCCGCGGTGTCGGTTGTAAAGTAGGGGTTACCCGTCCCGGCGCCAAAAATGACCACCCGGCCCTTTTCCACATGCCGGATGGCACGGCGGCGGATATAGGGCTCAGCGATCTGTTCCATTTTAATGGCGCTCTGAAGGCGGGTGTAAACACCGATCTTTTCCAGTCCGGCCTGGAGGGCCATCCCGTTGATAACGGTGGCGAGCATGCCCATATAGTCGCCATGTGCCCGTTCGATACCTGTTTCGGCCTCATTCATTCCCCGGTAGATATTGCCGCCGCCAATGACGATAGCGACTTGAACGCCGAGCTCGACGATACTTTTGATATCTTTTGCGTATTGAGCGATGACCTGGTTGTCAAAGCCAAAACTTTTATCTCCCATGAGGGCTTCGCCGGATAATTTGAGCAGGACACGCTTATACTTTGGCACCATATATTGAGGATGAATCTGAAATCTGTTTTTCCCGGCGAACTCCGCCGTCCCAGTCGGGGCGAAGGTAAATAATGTGCTTGATAACGACCTCCGGACTAAAAAAAAAGCCGGGCGAACCCGGCTTATCTTATCCTAATTGAACTCTTTTGAACTGAGTGACTTTTGCGGAGCCATCGACGCTTTTTAGGTAGTCCCCAACCGTTTTGGAGGGATCCTTTACAAAGGGCTGAGCCGTGAGCGTGTTCTCCTTAAAGAAGGCATTGAGCTTTCCCGTGGCGATCTTGTCGATCATTTCGTCGGGCTTGCCGGCCATCTTGGGGTCGTTCTTGATCTGATCGGTGACGATCGCCTTTTCCCGGCTGACAACGTCGGCAGGGACAGAATCAGGATCAACAGCCACCGGATTCATGGCAGCAATCTGCATGGCGATGTCCTTGCCGGCTTCAAGAAGCGCCGGAGTATTCTTTGAAAGACCGACAAGCACGCCCATCCGGTAAGCGCCATGAATATAGGCGGCTACGGCTTCCGCGTCGATTCTTTCGAACCGGGCCAACTGGATCTTTTCACCAATTCGGGCGACCTGGTCGTTGATCTTATCGGCAACGGTAGCGCCGTCGAGTTGTGCAGCGAGCAGTTCTTCGAGGGTTTTGACGTTGTTCTTTAATGCGACGTCCGCGATACTTTGTGCAAAAGCGACGAAATCGGCATTCTTGGCCACAAAATCCGTCTCACAGGCCACGGTAACAATAAAGCCCGTCTTATGGTCGGGTGTGGTCGTAGCGATAATCACCCCTTCCTTTGCTTCGCGGTCGCTGCGGAGCGCCGCGACTTTCTGTCCTTTCTTACGCAGGTAGTCGATTGCTTTTTCGAAGTCGCCATCGCTTTCTACCAATGCCTTTCGGCAATCCATCATGCCTGCGCCGGTTGTCTGGCGCAGTTTATTGATATCTGCTGCGGTGATTGTTGCAGTTGACATATACTTATTTTAAGTTTTGTTTTAACATTTATGGGCCGCGCATCTCCCGTCGCGGCCTCCTGTACGGCGCCCCGAGTTCGGGATCCGGCGTTTGGGCTGGCTGGTGCCTCTTACTTTCTCACCGCGGCTGCGGGCTGCTTCGCTCTCGGCTTCGGCCTGAAGACGGGCGGCTTTCTTTTCGTTCTCGTCCGCTGCCGTATCTTCTACGTCTTCTTCCTTCGCCGCTTGTCTTTCGGCCAGACCTTCGGCGATGGCGGCAGTGACATAATTGACGATGATCGCGATCGACTTGGTGGCGTCATCGTTTGCGGGAATGGCGAAGTCCACCTTGTTGGGGTCGCAGTTGGTATCAACCATGCCAAAGGTCGTGATTCCGAGGCGTTTGGCTTCTGCCAGCGCAATATGCTCATGGCCGATATCGACGATGAACAGAGCAGCGGGGACCCGGCCGAGCTGAGCGATACCGCCAAGGACCTTTTCCTTCTTATCCTTTTCCCGGGAAAGGGTGAGACGTTCCTTTTTGGTGATGCTGTCGAAGGTGCCGTCGTTCAGCATCTTTTCGATGCTCTGCATTTGCTTGACGCTTTTGCGAACGGTATTGAAGTTGGTCAGCATTCCGCCCAGCCAGCGTTCCGTGACGAAGGGCATATTGACTTTGACGGCGCATTCGGTAACGATCTCCTTCGCCTGCTTCTTGGTGCCGACAAACATGACCTTCTTACCGCTCTTGGCGATCTGTTTAAGCGCTGAAGCGGCTTCCTGCAGTGCTTCAGTCGTTTTGTTCAGATCGATGATATGAATACCTTTCTTCTCGGCGAAGATATAAGGCAGCATTTTGGGGTTCCACTTCTTACGCAGGTGACCGAAATGTACACCGGCTTCGAGGAGTTGTTGTTGTAATGAAGTGTTATTTTCCATTTTCTGTATTTGATAAGTTTGATGCGGCGGTGCCGGCACGTGCCGCCCCTCTGCCGCAGGGGGTTGTTAACGTTTGCTGAACTGGAAGCTCCTTCTGGCTTTCTTGCGTCCGGGTTTCTTTCGTTCGACGGCCCTGGGGTCGCGACGCAGCAGACCGGCCGCTTTGAGGGCGGGCCGGAAATCGGCGTTGACTTCGAGCAGGGCGCGGGCGATGCCAAGTTTGGCGGCTTCAGCCTGACCCTTGATCCCGCCGCCCGTGGCATTGATCTTCACGTCATACTTGTCTGAAAGTTCGACCGTCTTGAGCGGCAGTTCGACCTGGTTCTGCAGGTATACCAGCGTGAAATATTGTTTGTAATCCTTATCGTTGATGATGATCTTACCATCACCCTTGCTGAGGAAGACCCGGGTTACGGCTTCCTTCCGGCGACCAACGGCGTTCTTTTGCTTTTCCATGTATTGGTTAAGATTAGAAAGTTAGAGTTTTGGGTTGCTGTGCGGCATGCGGGTGCTGGTCGCCGGCGTAGACAAAGAGTTTCTTGAACATCTTACGCCCAAGACGATTCTTTGGTAGCATCCCTTTGACGGCTCTTTCAATGACGGCGTCCGGACGACGGCGAAGAAGATTCTTGGCGATCTCTTCCTTCTTCCCGCCGGGGTAGCCGGAGAAATTAATGTAGATCTTGTCTTCCAATTTGTTGCCGGTAAATACAACCTTATCCGCGTTGATCACAACGATAAAATCGCCGCAATCCACGTGTGGGGTATAGTAGGCTTTGTTCTTGCCGCGAAGGACGGCGGCAATTTTGGAACACATGCGACCGACGGTTTGATTAGTACCGTCCACGACGTACCAGTCGCGCTTTACGGTAGCCTCGTTCGCGTGTATGGTGGTGAAATGCAATTTGCTCATTTTCTTTTCTTTTTTCGTGATGCCATCGCTATCCCAATGGCGTTGAATGTTTACCTCCGGCGGCGACTGCCTATCCTTTTTGGGGACGCAGGGCAAGCCCGGCCTAAGGGAGCGCAAAATTAGAGGTTTTAGGAGTTCACTTCCAAGAAAAACAGGGTTATTTTTGGAGGCGGTCTCATAATTGATTGATTTACAATAAAAATTTTGATCGGTTTTTAAAATCACCTCCCCGGCGAGCCTTGCTGAAGAGCGGGGGAAAGTTCACGTTTTGAGAACTTCTGCGTCAATTCACGGCTCATTCGAATTTGAAATCAATTGGAAATCAAGGGATTTGAAATAAACAGCGCTTGATTTTCCGTGCAAAAGTTCTCGTTTTGAGAACTTTTATTTTCATCCACCACACGCTCCTCCCACCCCGCCCACGATCGTGATCGCGCAATGGAATATGATCGAGCGATCGATTCCTTTATTAAATTGCCGTAAATCGAATCACATGTCCACAACGACCCCCATCCTCGCGCTCGGCCGCAGCGAGTTCGGAAACCCGGCTAACAAAGGTAACCTGCCAACCCTCGAACAAGCCCACGCACTCCTGACCGAATGGGTGCCGAACGAACGCCTGCGCCTGCATATGAAGCAGGTCGCCGCAGTCATGAAAGCCTGGGCACTCGAACGGGAAGGCGCAGATGAAAAGACCGCGCTCAAATGGGAACTGGCCGGGCTGTTGCACGACGCCGACTGGGAGAAATTCCCCGAGTCACATTGCCGCGTCATCATCGAGCATCTCGAATCGCTGAATGTCGACCCGGAAGTCATCCATTGCATCGCCTCCCACGGCCCCCGGCATTTCGGCGTCGAGCCGGAAAGCAGGATGGACAAAATGATCTATGTATTCGACGAATTGTCCGGCTTTATCCATGCGGCAGCGTTGATCCGCCCGACAAGATACGAGGGCATGGACGTGAAAAGCGTGATGAAAAAGCTCAAGACCCCCTCATTCGCAGCGCAAGTTAACCGGGATGATATCAACGACGCGCTCAGCCGCATCGACCTCCCGTTGGAGGAAATCATCCAGTTTATCATCGATCACCAGAAAGACGTCTAGTGGACCACCAAAAACGGCAGGTGCATCGTCCCGTTACTCGTGATCATCTCCAGGATGTAATATCCATTCGGCATTCCGATCGGATCCACCGGTAACTGGCTAGCCAAAAGCGTATACTGACCCGCTCCCCGACTCCCCAAATCGATCACCCCCAATCGCCGTCCGCTGATCGAATACACCACCAGGCTGACATTGGCGGCCGTCGGAAGATTATAGGTGATCGTAGCCGCGCTGCTGATAACAGGATTCGGATAGATCGACAGGCTTAACGATGAAGACGACGGCGGAGGCGGCGGCGTGACCGTCGTGCCGGTATCCGGACCACCGGAACCGTTAAGATTCCGGTTGGTGAAAACATGGTATTCGCCGGGCGCAAACGTCAGGTTTGCCCCGCTCGCGCCAGCCTGAACACTATCCCCGGGCGTGAGATAATCGAACCAGGTTCCGGCCACAGGGAAGGGAATTGCCCCGGCCCCGGCCAGCACATCGAAATTGCCAACAACCATAACACTGAGTGAGTCGGTCTGTACGCCGAGATACTTCAGGCTGCCGTTGAGCGAGTAATTCGTAGCGCCCGTGGCGAGCGCCGGGTAATTTGCACGCAACTTCAGCAGCGATGCGTAGACATCATGCAATTTCTTGCGCGTACTATCTTGTAGATAGTCCCACCGGATAGGCTTCGGGGTAAGGCGACAACTCCCGGTAGGGGTCCACGGTTCCATTCGAGCACCAATTGACCGAGTAATCAAAACCCAGTTCGCCGAATTCCGTCAGCATTTTGGGTCCCGGGCGCCAGCGCCCAGAAAGCCGTAGACATCGCGTCGCGTTTCAGCGCCGTTGCCGTGTCCCTGATATTGGTAAAGCGTGCTGCTGTTCCCATTCGTTTCGTTGTTGTACATCAGCCGTTCATCGTCATGACTTTCCTGGTAAACGACAAGACCGGGGTTATTCCAGCCGCCGAGGGAGCTATAAATGCTTCCGGTCAGATCCCAGCCCGAGTTGATAGCCCATCGCCGCCTGGCTGTAGTTCCCGCTCAGGTCCTCGCCCCACAGCATCATCCCGTAATTGGCTTCAACCTGCTGCTCGCTATTGTCGGCGAACATTTCCAAAATACAATAACTACCCGGGGAAGCCGCCTGCATCTGGTTATAGATCGTATCCCAGGTGGCAACCCGGCCGGCATCATAGTTGCCCCACGCACCGACATTGCAATTGTTCCCAAACGCATCGCAGGTATTGGTCTGCGTAAACCCTTTGGCAAGGTCCCAGCGAAAACCGTCCAGATGATAGTTGGTCAGCCAATAGTTGACGACCCGTCGCGTAAAGTCGATCGTCTCCGGGCTTTCGTGATTGAACTGGTAGCCCACATTGTCCGCATGGGTCGGATATTGGTTAAACCAGGGGTTGTTAGCGGCGGGAACGCCAAGGGCCCCATTCCAATACATCTGCACCATGGGCGAGCTGCCAAAAGAATGGTTCATCACAAGATCCATGATCACCGCCATGCCAAGACCATGGGCGGCATCGATGAATTGCTTGATGGCAAGGGCCGGACCATACACCTTATCGGGCGCAAAATAAAAGTTCGGATTATAGCCCCAGCTGTTCGCCCCTTCGAAATTGCAGAAGGGCTCGATCTCCACGGCATTTATCCCAAGGTTCTTTAAATAGTTGAGTGTATCGGCAAGCGTCTGCCAGTTACCCGCTGCAATAAAGTCGGCGATCCATAGCTCATAGACCCGCAGGTTGGCCTTGGCCGGCCGCTGGAAATTGGTCACCTGCCAGCTATACGGCGTTTGCCCCGTCTGGATGATACTGGCCAGGGTACCGGCTGCCCCGGAAGGGAACGATTTCAAGTTTGGATACGTAGATGCCGGGATGCCGGGATCAACATTTTTATCCAACACTTTCTCCGTGTTGTAGTCCGCCAGCTGGAGGCTGTCATCAATGACATATTGATAGGCATACTCCGTGCCCGAAGTAAGTCCATCGATTTGTAACCAAAAGAAATTACTGTCCGCCGTCTCGTTCATCTGGTAGGCCGACTGCTGCGTCCAGTTGTTAAAATCGCCGACCACGACGATCTTGTGCTTAAGCGGGGCGTTGAGGACCAACAAAACGGACGTGTCTCCGGGCAGGTAGTTGATCCCTTCCTTAGCGCCCGCCGGCAACGGGGCAATAACAGTCGCCCCGCCCACGAAGAAATTAAACGTATCCGCGACGCTGGCAGCACCCGCGGTCGCCGTGGCAATGATCTGCTGGTTCCCGGCCGTCGTAACGGACACGGTATATTTCAGCGAATCCACCGACGAAGCGCTGGCCACCGAAACGCCGTTCACATACAAGCTGATGGAAGCCGCCATATTGGTGACAAACTTCACCGGCAGCGTATTGCCGATGATTTCGTTGAGCGGCTGCGGAACCGGGCTATAGGTTGGTTGAAAAGGAGGAACCGCAAAAAAGCCCGCCAGCGAAGTCCCGTATACCGGGACAAACATATCGCTGCCATCCGCGTTCCGTTGGGCGATGTTTCCGCTATTGGCCCAAAACAAAATCGCCACCTTATAGATAACCTCCCCGGCCGGGACGCCAAAATAAGACCGGATACCGGGGATCGTCAACGAATATTGATTATTCCCGAGATACGTCGCCGCGACAGCAGCATTCGGGGTTCCCCACACGCAGGCCGCCGGAACATGCAACCAGTTTGAGGAACTCGTGCTCGAACTGGTGATCAAACCCATATAGGCATATACGCCGGTGCCCCCGGCAGTCAGCAATCCCTGATTGCCGAGGTTGCAGTTCACCGTTATGGTCACCGTGCCGGTATCCTGAGGGAAGGCTGGGCTCGAACTTAATTCCTGGCCCCAGCCCTTGCAGGAAAACAAGACGGCTATGATTACAAAAAAGGCAGTTTTCATATTACTGGCTTGTCTTCCCTGTCGCGACCCTACTGGATAGAATACGTGTAATAGCCGGCGGCGCTCAGGCTCATCGAGACCGTATGAGTACCCGCAGTGATCGGGATGTTGCCTCCGTTATTCGACGTAAGGCTATGCGCCGGTCCACCCGTACCGTAGCTCACATTCCAGGCATCATTGGCCCTTATTTTAAAGCCACCCGCAGCGGCCACGTTGATCGTACCCGACCAGAGACCTGTTGTGCTGCTGTAGGTCATCGGAGCATCGGCACTCCAGCTGTTGAAGTCACCGATCAGGCTCCAGCTGGTGATTGCCATGGCCGTCCAGGTAGATGCCGTTGTATTTGCCTGCAGGAAATACCAACCATCCGCTGGAACTTGGAGATTGTTGCCACTGGTGCTCAGTACCCCGGATTCTCCGTTGGTTGCCACATCGCCGTAGCTCGTTCCATTCCAGTTGGGTACGTTAGTGAATTTAAAGCCGTTGGTTGTAGTAATATCGACATAGCCCTGATAGCTGCCGTTCGTCGTGTCTGAAGCGAGAGTCGGGGCAGTTGCAGGTGCCCAACCTTGGTAGTCGCCAGGTACATACAATTCACCAATTGTCTCGATCGGAGTGACGCTAAAGAGACCGGTCTGGAAGTCGACGGTAATATAGTAAAAGCCACTTACGGAAGGACCGGGAATATCATTACCGGGCCCGGTGGAGTATTGGAAAGCACCGCCGGCGGAAAGGCCGGAGACAGACGCGCTTGCGACATTGTACTTTGCGTTCCAGCTGCCGTTAACAGGCAGGAAATCGTAAGCGCTGTTGGCGGCCAGATATACGGTGTCCCCATAAAGGACGGAATCAATTTCATGAAATTGCTGGGTTGCCGTCGGGACGGGGTTGTTCCATCCAAACCCGGTCGCGCTGCCAATGATGAACAGGGCGCCAAGCGGCGGTGTCACTTTGGGCGGCGTGACGTAAGGCGTATAGTTGATCGTGATCGTTTTGGAAATAAGCTGCTGGTTATTATTGGCATAAGACGAGATCAGCCGGACATTCAAGTTGCCGGCGACATTATAATTAAAGCCTAAACCCAGCGCGATCGAGTTGATCTGCTTGGCGGTGATGGAGTCAATCAGGGCTCCGGATACCTGGATGCTGACGGCATAGGTAAAATTCGGGTCGGCGGTATCGAACTGAAGGGTGTAGAGCTCTGTGGCGGAATCCGTCGCATAGTGCGGGTTGGTCCAGCTAAAGGCCACCACCTTCTGCAAGGAATCGGCGACAGTCGGCGCCAGCGTGGTCGAAGAAGCGTTAAGGGTTGGAGTGCTGCCATTGCCGAAGTATTCGTTAGTCATCTTTTTCTGACAGGAAATCGAGCTCAAGGCAGCCACACAGGTGACGATACTGATATTTCTGATAATTTGTTTCATGGCTGCAATCAATTAGGGGTGATGGTAAAGTTGCCTGTCTGGAAATTAAACGTGATGGTATAGGTTCCGGAGGCTGTCGGGCCAGTGAAATTATTACTGGCGTTGTAAGCAAATGTTCCTCCCGACCCCGTCTCGCTACCATCATTCGTAGCATATTTGTTGGTCCAGACATTCGCAGGGACCAGCAGGAACGACTGCCCGCCAATCACGGGCATCGTGATCGTCCAGATGGTCGGGCTTACTTCAGTCATTGCCTGGCCGGCAATAGAAGACGGCATGCCGGCGGTCATCCATCCATCGTTCGTCGAACTCCCGGTAATCCAAAGGGCGCTCGGGAGCGGCTGGACAGCGGGCGGGAGCGCGTAGGGAGTTACCATAAAATTCAGCGAGTTGGAATATAAGACACCGGCGGAGGTCGTGCCGGAAGTCTCCGGGGTCAGAAAAGAGACGATCCTGACCTGAATATTATGCGGAACACTGGCCGAAAGGTTCATCTGGTTTGACAGCACGGAATTCAGATGGGCGACTGTATAGGTTGCACTCAATTGGGAGGTGATGCCGATCTGAGCCAGGGCCGGGCTGGAAAAATTACCCCCGACCGTATCCAATTCCAGATAGTAAGAAACATCGAGGGAGCTGATCCCGTTGCTGAACTGGTAACTGGGGTTGGTCCACGTGAATGTCACCGCGGTCGCCGTCGTGTCCGAAAGTGGTAATGGGATCGAGTCGGTGGCCGTTGCGGTCAGCACCGGAGCCGTGCCGCCGTTGAAAGTTATGGGCGAGTTATTCTTGTTGCAGGACGCCAGGACAATAAGACCCGATGCGGCAAGAAGAATAAATTTATCGATATATCTTTTCATATTTGATTGCACTTTAAATCGTTAATTAATTGCCGTAGCCGGGGTTTTGGGTCAAATTAGGATTGACATTCAAGTCAGAGGCCGGCAGCGGGAAAAGGTTGAAATGCGCGTCAACGCCTGAACCCGAGGCCACCCCGCCCTTCCAGGGCCAGAGATAACTGGAGGACGTGAATTGTCCGAAACGGATCAGGTCCGTGCGCCGGAAACATTCCCAGCTCAGTTCCCTCGCCCGCTCATTCAAGACGTCTTGCGGTGTAATACTCGTTGCCTCATAGCTGACGTTATTCCCGGATGCCCGGTCCCTCAGCATATTATAATAAGCAAGCGCCTGGGTCGACGATCCGCCCGTGCCGCCTTGCAGCACGGCTTCCGCATAGATCAGGTATTGCTCGGCAAGCCGGAAAAGCGGGAAGCTCGTACTACAGAAGGTAGCCGCACCCGCGGGAAGCTGGCCGGTGGAGGTGACATTCTGAAATTTGATTGAAGGGTATCCATCCGTAAAGGTGCTGATGCTGGAGATTGATTCCGACTGCCCCGGAGTATAGAATAGGGACCGTTTGTCGGTCGTACCGGTCAGATCCGGAAAAAGATTGGGGATGTTGGCCGTCGTTCGGTTGCCGCCCCAACCGCCAGTGGGCACACCATAAGCGGCCGGATTCATCGAACCGCCAACTTCCGCGTTGATGATGAACGTTGTGCCCCCGTAGTTCTGGATGTCGACCCCGTCGTAGGCGATAGACAAGATCTGCTCGGTATTGGAGGCGGCACCGTTATCCGCGAGAAAGTTATCCTGGAACTTAGGCAGCAGGGCATAGCCGCCGCTGTTGATGACCTTGCTGGAATACGTGATGGCGTCGGTATAGCGGGCCGTTCCCGTATAGACCTGGGCATTCAGGTATAACCTGGCCAACAGGGCCCAGACTGCAGCCTGGTCTGCCCGGGCGAATTCGTTCTGCCGCGCCGGGACCATGGCGTTCGTGTTATCCAGGTCCAACAATTCGGATTCGACGTAGGAAAACAGCGAATCGCCCGAAGCTTGCGACGGGAGATAGGTTCCGACGCCAATGGGGCTTTTCTCGGTCACGAAAGGCGCTTTCCCGAACAGATCGAGCATTTCCCAATAATCGAAGGCCCTGAGGAATCTGGATTCGGCGATATAGTGGTTCAGATCCGCAAGCGCACCACCCGAGAATTTCCCTTTTGCCGCGTCGGCTTGCTGAATAAAAGCATTGGCAACGGTAACCTGGTACATGATGCGGAAATACAGGCCAAGCAGGATCGCGTTGCTGGAGTTCCAGGACATATTATGAAAATCGGGAACACCGGGGTCATTCCAGGCGCAAACGGCTTCGTCGGTAGAGAGTTCCGAAGCGTCCCATAAAAGTCGCACGAAATCTGATGTCCCGGGGTCGATACCAACCAGGTTGGTGCTGCCCGAGCCGTTGCTGCCCGTAAGCGCGTAAGCGGCATATACCTGGGCCAAAGCCTGTTTGGCGCCCGAATCGGTACTGAAGACCTGGGAGGCAGTCACCGTATTGGGGGGTTGGCGATCCAGCTTTTTGGAGCAGGAAACCAGTGTTCCCGCAGCAAGGATTGTCGCTATCCCTATCGTGAAAATATTACGTTTCATATATTCAAGCATTTATTATAATAATACGTAGCATTTAGAAATTAAGGCTTGCCCCGATCGTATAATTTCTGGGCCGGGGATAAAGATTATTATCGATGCCGCCACTCACTTCCGGATCCTGACCGGAATACTTCGTGATCACAAAGACATTCTGACAATTGGCGCTCAGGTTCAGGCTGGCAGAATTAGATATCCGGCCAACCTTATAGTTGATCCCGATATTATCCACCCGCAGGAACGAGGCATTCTCGACATAATAGTCCGAATAGTATTGCGGGGCATAAAAATGGCTCTTATAGATATCGGTCGACGCATTTGTCAGGTAGTTAAGCGGGTTCAGCATATACTCCGTCACACCGAGGTCGGCGGCGACATTGTTATACATATAATTGCCGACGTTGGCCCGCGCTACGATGGTCAGGCTCCATTTCTTATAGCCAAAGGTATTGGTCATTCCCATGATCACCGGTGCATAAGGGGAATGATCGTGATAAGCGTCCCCGGAAGCCGGCGGAGTGATCACGCCATCCCGGTTACGGTCCGCATAGATACCTTCCAGCGGCTGCCCGTTCTTTCCATATACTTGTTGAAGGACAAAAAAGGAATAAGGATCATAGCCGACGGTTTGAATCTGGATCTGATTACCCGTCCCGCCGGAGATAGGGCCCCCCTGGATGCCATAGAAATTGCTGCCAGGCTGCCCAACCGTTATCTTGGTGATCGTGTTTTTGTTATAGGCGATGTTGTAATCCACGTCCCAGTTAAAACTCCTGGTTTTGATCAAATTCACACTCAAGGCCAGCTCGACCCCGTGGTCGGTCATTGTCCCGATATTCGCGGTCAGGTTATTGGTAAAATTCGTACCTGCCGGAACCGACGTGGGGAAGAACAGGTTGGAAACCGACTTATTGTAATAATCCACGGCACCGATGATCCGGCCGCGGAACAAGCTGAAATCCAGGCCCACATTGGTGGAAGTAGTCTGTTCCCACTTGATGTTGGCGTTAAAGGCGGCAGGAGCGTAGGTATTATAAAAGGAATTGCCGAATTTATACTGCGAGGAATTGGAGCTCAGCGAATAGGTGGGGATGTATTCGTAATCGCCGATACCATCCTGATTGCCGGTTCTGCCATAGCTGGCCCGGAGTTTGAGGTCGGTCAGCCAATCGACCCCGCTCAGGAATTTTTCCTGTTTGATCCGCCACGCTGCCGGCTACGGCCGGGAAGATCGCCGCGCGATTGGAAGGGCTGAACTTGGATGAACCATCGTCCCGGATGGAGGCCGTCAGGATATATTTCTGATCGAAGGTGTAGATCAGCCGGCCTACATAAGAGATCATCGTGTAATCAGCCGGGTTCGTGGGATAAACGGGCGCCGAACCGCTCAGGGTATCATGGGCGGCGTCATACGAGACATAATTGTACTGTGTAGTCGCCGTATTGGCATACGTGTACAATCCCGTCAGGTTGATGTTGCTTTTGATGGAAGGAATATCCTTGATGTAATTCAACTGGTAAATCGCCTGAACATAAGTCGTGTTCGTCTTATATTTACTGTTAAGCCCGGGTCCCGGTGAATTGGCAGCCTCCTGAGCGGCATCCGCGGGCACTTTGTTCGTACCATAGCCGGTAGTGGCATAATAGCCCAGATCCGCAATAGCATGTAGTCCGCTTACATGCGGGATCAGGTAGTCGACATGCACGTTGCCCATGCCGACGCCCGCCTGCCCGGAATTATTATCCTGTTGCAGGAGTGCCAGCGGGTTCTTGGTCGCCAGTGCGTTCAGCGCTCCCGTCTGCCGGTTGGTCCATTCGAAATAGCCGCCCCAATTGCTGCCTTTCTGATACGGTGACTGCGTAGGATCGAATGCCGTCGCCGAGCCGACCGCGCTGGTATTGGCAAAACGCGACTCGGTCCAGATACCGTTCAGATTCAAGTCGATCTTTAGCGTATTGTCTAAAAACCGTGGGGAAAGGTGGATGCCGATCGCTTCCCGTTGGAGGTTATCCGTTTTCAGGATCCCCGTTTCGTCATGATATCCTAAAGAGACCCGGTAAGGCATCATTCCTGCTGTTCCCGATATGCTGATGTTATCGTTGTTCGCAATGGCCGTCTGGTAGACCAGCTTTTGCCAGTTCGTATTGGCGCCGCCCATCAGATCCGCAAAGGTCGAATCGGCAGGGTTGGCCGCCACCTGGCCGGTGACATAATTACGGAACTGGCCCGCACTCAGCACGGGCAGGTATTTTGCGATGGTACCCGCCGTAACCGAAGTATTAAAGTTGAAGATCGGGCTTCCACCCGTGCCCCTTTTAGTATTGATCATGATGACGCCGGCGGACGCCCGCGAACCGTAGATGGCGGCGGAGGCAGCATCCTTCAGCACGGTGACATTCGCGACGTCATCCGGGTTCAGAAAATCCAGGGGGCTGTTTATTCCAGCTGTTGTGGTGATCCCGTTATTTGTTGCAGCCGGCAACTCCAATCCGTCGAGGACGTATAACGGGTCGTTATTACCGCTAATCGAAGAAAGTCCGCGGATGCGGATCGTGCTGGCAGCTTCCGGGCTGGCCGCCATTTGAGGTCACGGAGACACCCGCGATCTTGCCGGCGATCAGCTGGTCAATGCTGGTAATGGCGCCTTTCTGAAAGTCTTTCGCGTTGACAGACGCGACGGAACCGGTCAGATCTTTTTTCAGCTGGGTGCCGTAACCGATGACGACCACTTCGTTCTGGATCGAATTTGACAGCGCGAGCGATACATTAAGCGACGGACCGGTAATCGCGACTGCTGTGATGTATACCCGACAAAAGATACGACAAGCGTTTTGACTGAAAGGGGGACTGAGAGGTGAAAAACGCCATCCGCGCCGGTGGTGGTCCCGCCAGTTGAGCCCAGCGCGACAACGGATGCGCCCGCGATAGGGGCGCCTGTGGCATCGGTGATTTTTCCTGAGACCATTCTGGTTTGAGCGGCGGCAATGATCCCATGGAGCAGCAGCAGGCAACATATTGCCATTTGCACAAGCAATCGCTTCTTTCTCATATTGGCAAACTAGTTTTAGTGTTGTAATGTGTAACTTTTACACATTAGTCTGTGTAAAGAATACACAATGTTAGGAACATTTTTCGTTTTCCGCAATATTCGTCGCAGAATTCATAAAAAATTTTTTGTTAAGGGCCGCAGAAGGATTATGGTTAACACTTCGGGCGGATCAAAAGGCGGGTCTACGGATCGGATCGTGACAAGATAACGGATCAGGCCGGCGGCAGGATCACGGACCGGGCACGAAGTCAGGAGCTTGGAACGGGTTCACGATCGGGCAGGCCTCCGGGTCCCTACAAATATACGGTTAAGGAATGCAATCGGTTGGCTAATGCCCATAAACCTCGTCGCAAAGTCCGCAAACGTTCCCGGAAAGCTCAGAAATCAATCCCAAACCATTTCTTCCGCTCCTTTTTCTGGTATTTCTCGTAGTTGAACCGGTAAAGTTTGCCCGGCCGGTGGGGGACGTCGGTCTCGAGTTCGCCGGTGTCTTCCAGCAGGTCCATGGAAAAGAACTTTTTCCGGAAGTTGCGCCGGTCAAGCTTGACATCCAGGATGGCCTCATAGAGGTTTTGTAGCTCGCGCAGCGAAAACTTTTTGGGCAGCAGGCTGAAGCCCAGAGGGTGTTCCTGGATCCGCTTCTGAAGCCAGACGTAACAGACGTCGAGGATCTTCCGGTGGTCGAAGGCCATTTCGGAGAGGGTAGTCACCCGGTGCCAGTGCAGCTCGTTGGCGAGGATCTTCAGTTGGTGGTGCTCGATATTGATCAGGGAGCAATAAGCGATGGTGACCACGCGCGCAGCAGGGTGACGGCCGGTCTCACCAAAAGCTTTTACCTGCTCGAGATATACGTCGTCCATCCCTGTCCGTTCCCGTAGGATGCGATAGGCGGCCTGGTCAAGGTCTTCGTGGTTGTTGACGAGATCACCGAGAAGGCTCCATTTGTTCTCGTATTGCTGGAAGTCCGACTTGATGAGGAGGACTTTCAATTCGTTGTCATCGAAACCAAAAATGACACAGTCCACGGATATCCCGATAATGCCTTCGCTCTCCAGCTCCTTGAGGATCGTCTTGATGTCTTTCTGGCCGCCGGCAATGTCTCTTGCCAAAACGTTTTTATTCGATAGAATTTCAGGCTCCATGCAACCACTAAATTAGTCAATTCGAATCCGATTCGCTTAACAAAATTGGACTTTTGTCCAATTCGCAATTTCGTCCCGAAATTGCCGACATTTATGATCATTAAAAGAATAACAATTGACCAATGTACTCTTCCGATCAAATACAACGAATGCAGAAGTTGACCGGCGAATTGCTTTCCCGGACCAAAACGAAAAGCCTGGACAAAGACCGCCTGGAGGAGTCTAAGGGATGTGTTACGTTTTCACGAATACCGGTATGCAATTCTCAATGACCCGCTGATCGCGGATTTCGAATACGACATATTATATAAGGAGTTGGAAAAACTGGAGCGGGAAAACCCCGAACTGGTGAGCGCCGACTCGCCTACCCAGCGGGTGGCCAATCAACTGACCAAGGATTTCCCGACGGTAGAGCACCTCGTGCCGATGTTGTCCCTGGAAAATTCCTATAACGAGGACGACTTGCTGGATTGGGACCGTAAGGCCCGCGAATTAACCGGCCTTGAGGTGTTGGATTACTGCATCGAACCGAAATTTGATGGCGCCAGTATATCCCTGACCTATGAAAACGACCGGTTGTTAAGAGCGGTGTTACGCGCGGGGATGGGATTGCAGGCGATGAGATCACGACAAATATCCGGCAGATCCGATCCGTTCCGCTGGCCGCCGCATTTTCCAGCTATGGTATTCAGCTGGTCGAGATCCGCGGGGAGGTGCTGATGAATAAAAGCAATTTTGCCAAATACAATGAGCAGCTGGCCGAACAGCATCTTCCGCCGCTGGCCAATCCCCGGAATGCAGCAGCCGGATCCCTGCGGATCAAGGATCCCAGGGAAGTAAGCCGCCGCAACCTCGAGGCCTTTCTTTACCATGTGAGCTTATTACACGCCCGCAACAGATCATCCGGCGCTGGCCACACATTGCGGCAGTCTTAAAGATGCTATGGGACCTGGGTTTCCGCAGCCCGCAAAAGGAGCTAAAGATTGTAAAGGGTATCCGGGCAGTGATCGACTATTGCCACGACTTCGAGCAAAAGCGGGATGACCTGCCCTATGAGATCGACGGGATGGTAATCAAGGTGGATTCGATCGCACTACAGGATCAGATGGGGATGACCACCCACCATCCGCGCTGGGCCATAGCGTTTAAATTCAAGGCCCGGCAGGCAACAAGCACCTTGCGGAAAGTTGAATTCCAGGTGGGCCGTACCGGGAGTATCACCCCGGTCGCCAAGATCGACCCCGTCCCGCTCAGCGGGGTGACGGTCAGCTCGATTTCCTTATTCAATGAGGATGTGGTCCGGGAAAAGGATCTGAGGATCGGCGACAAAGTATTGGTCGAGCGGGCGGGAGATGTCATCCCATATATCGTTAAACCGCTGGCGGAACTACGCACCGGAAAGGAAGAAGCGATTGTCTTTCCGACCCATTGTCCGGTTTGCGGGGACAAGCTGGTCAAACCCGAAGGAGAAGCGGTCTGGCGCTGCGTCAATATCAACTGCCCGGCGCAGGTGGTAGAGCGGATCATCCATTTGGCCAGCAAAGATGCGATGGATATCCGCAGTTTGGGTGAGGCAAATGTCCGCAAATTCTATGAGCTCGGATTCGTGAAGGATATCCCCGGTATCTATCGCCTGCCGTTCGACAAGATCCGCCAGTTGGAGGGATTCGGGGAGAAAAGTGTAGGCAATCTTCAGGCGGCAATCGAAGCGTCACGGCAGCAGCCGCTGCACCGGCTGATTTTCGGGCTGGGTATTCGTTATGTAGGGGAAACGACCGCCAAGGTCCTCGCTGCAGCGGTGTCACACCTGAACGATCTGGCGGATTATTCGCTGGAGGAACTTCAAAATCTGGAAGACATTGGCCCAAAAGTAGCCGGCAGCGTCTACCAGTTCTTCCATAACACGGATAACCTGCATTTGATAAAGGAGCTGGACACCCTCGGGTTGACCCTGAACAGTCAAAAGTCGAAATCGGCCGCCGGAGGCAACCTGGATGGCCAAACGTTTCTCTTCACAGGGACCCTTACCCGGCTTAAACGTCAGGAAGCGGAGGAGACGGTTGAAAAGAATGGCGGCAAGCTGCTGAGCGGCGTCAGCAGCAAGCTCAACTATCTGGTCGTCGGCGAGGATGCAGGAAGCAAGCTGGAGAAAGCCAAAAAGATCGCCTCCATACAGATACTCACGGAAGACGAGTTTATCAAGATGATCGATGCGCGTTAGGCGTGTAAACATATAAGAATATTTTCTTACGTTACTGGTAATTCGAAATTCTTTTTCGTAACTTTAAGAAAATTGCCAGGAATGATCAGAAAATTTACCGGCGAAGTGTGGAAACCATTGCAGTTTCCCGGCTGGAAACAACTCCGAAAAAAATACGCACTTTCTTCTCTGGGTCGCGTTGCCAGCTACTCGGAAGATGTGCTCGCCGACGGCAAATTGCTGAACGGCAGCCTGACTACCGGCTATAAGACCCTGAATCTGCACCGGCCAGGCAACAATGGAACGCTCTACATCCATCGGGAGATTGCCCGGCTTTTCCTAAGCAAGGCGTCGCTAAAACACAAATATGTGATCCACCTGAATCACAACAAGCTCGAAAACTCTGCAAAGAACCTGAAGTGGGCAACCCTGGAGGAGATGATCGATCACCAGCAAAAAAGCCCCGCAAAGATCGCGTATAAAAAAGTTCAGGCAAACCGCACCGTCGGACTAAAGCTCACCGCGGGCCAGGTGAAGACCATCAAGAAAACCTTATCCAGCAAGAACCGGCAACTAACCATAAAAAAATTGGCTGAAAAATATCATGTCAGCGAAATGACCATGTATCGCATCAAGAGTGGCGAAAACTGGGGCAGGATCAGATAGCACGAACAACCGCTTATGTTGAAATCTTCTACGCTCAAATTTCTCAAAGACCTCAAAAAAAATAACAACAAGCCCTGGTTCGAGAAGCATAAATCCGGTTATCTGGATGCCAAAGACGACGCCGATCATTTCGTTGAGCAGCTGATCCAGGGTCTGGGAAAGTTCGACGCCGACATCGCACCGCTCCATGTAAAGGACAGCACCTACCGGATCTATCGCGACATTCGCTTCTCCAGCGACAAAACTCCTTATAAGTCCCACATGGGCGCCTATCTGAATAAAGGCGGCAAAAAAGCGCCGACGGCAGGTTATTATTTCCACGCACAGTCCGGGTCAAGCATGGCGGGCGGCGGCCTGTGGATGCCGATGCCCACGGAGCTCGGCAAGGTCCGCCAGGAGATCGACTATAACTTCATCGAATGGACGAAGATCCTGGGTGATCGCAAATTCAGGAATTACTTCCCTGACGGTCTGGATAAAGAGGAAATCCTTTCAAGGCCGCCAAAGGGTTATGATGCGGAGAATCCGGCCATCGAATTTCTCAAGCTCAAAAGTTTCGTGGTTACCCGGTCGCTTACGGACGCGCAGATGACATCCCGATCCCTCCTGAAGGAAATGCTGAATACATTCAAATCCATGAAACCATTCGTCGATTTCCTCAATCGGGCGATCGAATAGCCCCGTCCCCGTCGTCTAGTACCTCAACAGATTTTTTTCAAGCAAATACTCCGCGATCTGGACGGCGTTCGTCGCGGCGCCTTTTCTGAGGTTGTCACTCACAACCCACATGTTCAATGTTTTGGGCTGGGATTCGTCCCGGCGCAACCTCCCTACAAATACTTCATCTTTCTCGTGTGAATTCCGGGGCATAGGATATTGTTGAGCGGCAGGGTCATCGACAACGATCACGCCGGGTGCCTCGCTCAAAAGCGCGCGGACTTCACCCAGATCGAAATCGTTCTCGAATTCGACATTCACGGCTTCACTATGCCCGCCCATGACCGGGATCCGAACCGTGGTGGCCGTTACCCGGATATCGTCGTCGCGCATGATCTTTCTCGTTTCATTCACCATCTTCATTTCCTCTTTCGTATAGCCATTCTCCAGGAAGACGTCGATCTGCGGAATGGCGTTTAGATCGATTGGATATTTATAGGCCATTTCGCCTTGAATGCCTTTCCGCTCATTCTGAAGTTGCGCTACCGCCTTGACGCCGGTACCCGTGACGCTCTGATAGGTCGAGACGACGATCCGTTTTACATGGTAGCGCTTGTGTAAGGGGTTGAGCGCGACGACCATTTGGATCGTGGAACAATTCGGATTGGCGATGATCTTGTCTTCCGCGGTCAGGACGTCGGCGTTGAGCTCGGGAACCACCAGTTTCTTGCTGGGGTCCATCCGCCAGGCAGAAGAATTGTCAATGACGGTGATCCCCGCTGCAGCAAACTTCGGGCGCCCATTCGAGGCGAGGTGCTGCCGCCGGCAGAAAAAAGGGCCACGGCCGGTTTTGCTGCGATGGCGTCGGTGGCGCTCACCACCTTGTATTTCTTCCCTTTAAATTCCACTTCTTTGCCGACCGACTTTTCGGATGCGACCGGGATCAATTCGGTGACCGGAAAATTCCTTTCTGCCAAGTACTTGTAACATTTTGGTGCCCACCAGCCCGGTGGCGCCGACAACTGCAACTTTCATTTTTGTATATGTTATCTGTTCGCTTAAAAAGAAAGAGCCTTCCCTGCGGGAAGGCTCTTATTATCTTGTGCATACAAAACAATCAAAACCTTCCCTGAACAGGGGGCATCTTGATCTGCTTTGTATTTTTCATTATTGTTCATTCGCGGCCCAAAAATAATCACGAAAGCTCGATTCGCAAAATATTAGACCAATTTAATATCAAAATTCACCAGGTCGACAAACTGCCGGATCCGGTTATCGATATCGGCCCGGGTGATCTCCTTAAGCCGGGTAGGGCCGAATTTCTCCACGCAGAAAGAGGCCATGGCCGATCCGACGATGATGGCGGTCTTCATGTTCTCGAAGGAGATATCCTTCGTCTTCGCGAGATAGCCCATAAATCCACCGGCAAACGTATCCCCCGCGCCGGTGGGATCAAAAACGTCCTCCAACGGCAGGGCAGGCGCGACAAAAACCTTGTCTTCATGAAATAGCAGCGCGCCGTGCTCTCCTTTCTTGATGATCAGATATCGGGGGCCCATTTTGAGAATGGCCCGCGCGGCCTTTACAAGGGAAAACTGACCGCTGAGCTGGCGGGCTTCGCTGTCGTTAACCATCAACACATCAACCATGGTCAGCAGATTCTTCAGGTCTTCGAGCGCATGGTCCATCCAGAAAGTTCATGGTATCCATGGCGATCAGTTTCGGCCGCTGGCGCATCTGCCGGACGACGCTGATCTGCAGGCCGGGATCGACATTGCCGAGCATCAGGAATTCGCTGCCCTGATAGCTCTCCGGGATCACCGGGTTGAAATCCAGCAGTACGTTAAGATCGGTAACCAGCGTGTCGCGGCGTATTCATATCGAGATGATACTTCCCGGTCCAGAAGAAGGACTTCTTATCCTTTTTTCGACTCCACTCCTTCGAGATTGACGCCGCGCTTCTTCAGCTCATCCATTTCCTTTTGTTCGAAATCATAGCCCACAATGGAGACCTGGTTGATAGGTTTGACAAAATTGCTCGCCGCATAGGCGACATAGGTCGCCGCGCCCCCGACGATCCAATCCGTCTTTCCGAACGGCGTCTCGATGGCATCATAGGCCATGGACCCCACGACAATTAATGACATGCTGTTGGTTTTTGGGCTGCAACCTACACAAATTATATGTAATCTTGCGCACTAACAGTCGTTAGTAGTGCCGATATGGCTAAAATTCAAAGCAAAAAGAACAGCACCAAAAAAGAGGTGATCATCGAGAAGGCGTCTAAGCTCTTCCGGGAGAAAGGTTTTGGGGCCGCCAGCATGCGGGACCTCGCGGAGCACGTCGGGGTAGAAGCAGCCAGTCTGTACAACCATATTCAGTCCAAATCAGAGATCCTGCAAGCCATCTGTTTCAAGGTCGCCAACGAGTTCATGACGAACCTGGAAGCGGTCGAAGCAAGCCATCAGACCACGCTGAAGAAAATGGAAACCATTATCCGGCTACATATCC
Source organism: uncultured Chitinophagaceae bacterium (assembly GCA_963846405.1). Classification (GTDB taxonomy): domain Bacteria; phylum Bacteroidota; class Bacteroidia; order Chitinophagales; family Chitinophagaceae; genus Puia. Next base: position 418,748 of record CAWJVU010000010.1, read on the forward strand.
GGATGATGCTGGACCAGTATGAATTTGTCTATATTGCCGATCATGAATGGCGGCATCTGCCGGAGCCTTATCTTTCCAATTTCCTCAACCAGCGCCGGGGCTACCGCAAAAGCTTGGGCGATATCATAGAAGAGGGAATCGGCAAGGGAGAAATGAAAGCGATCGAACCGTATACCGCCGTTTTAGTTATCCTTTCGGCGATCAGCGGCATCGACTCCTGGCAGCGGTCCAGGAAGAGCACAAGTGCGGAGGCGCTCGAGGCGAATATGGTCAAATTCCTCATCGAAGGGTTGAAAAAATAAATGGCACACGCATTTCAGAACATTAATGATCGAAGACGTTCGCCGCGAGAAACGCCGAGTGCGTCTCCGTGTCATTTACCATCCCGCCCGCCTTCCGGGAAGAATTCCGCTTCGTCCAGGGCCAGAACATTACCCTTCGGATGAGCATGAATGGCGAGGAGATCCGCCGTTCCTATTCCATCTGCAGCAGCCCACTGGAATCCGAGCTTCGGGTCGCCATCAAGAAAGTGCCGGGCGGGGTTTTTTCAACATGGGCGAATGAGCAGCTAAAACCCGGTCATGAGATCGAAGTCTTGCCGCCGAGCGGCAGATTCAATACGGAGCTGCGCCCGGGGAACCGGAAGCATTACCTGGCGTTTGCGGCCGGAAGCGGGATCACACCGGTCCTGTCCCTGATCAAAACCACCTTGGCCATGGAGCCGGAGAGCCATTTCACACTGGTCTACGGGAACCGGGACCGACTGTCCATCGTTTTCCGCGAGGAGCTGGAAGCATTGAAGAATCGCTACATCGCCCGGTTCTCTTTATATCATGTGCTCAGCCGGGAGGAGATGGATATTCCGCTATATCAGGGTCGGATCGATGTCGCAGAAATGCGCCGAACTTTGCAGCCGCCTGATCGATCTGAAAACGGTCGATGAGGTCTTTCTGTGCGGACCGGAACAAATGATCTTCTCCGTAAAAGACTGGCTGGAGGGCCAGGGGGTCGAAAGAAAAAAGATCCATTTCGAGCTATTCCATACGCTGGAAGGCGGCCCATCCAACCCATCCACCTCATCCACCGCAACCGGCCCCACACCCACCTCATCCACCCCACCCACCCCGCGACCGGTGATGACAGAGACGCACACCTCGACCCAGCACCCCCGGGTGAGCCACGTCACGCTATGGTTGGATGGAATGAGCCATTCTTTTGATCTTCCCTTTGACGGTTCTCCGGTTCTGGAAGCCGCGTTGATGAAGGGGATCGATCTTCCATTTGCCTGCAAGGGCGGCGTCTGCTCCACCTGCCGCGCAAAGTTGCTGGATGGGAAAGTTGAGATGGACAACAATTACGCCCTCGAAGCGGATGAACTGGAAGCCGGTTATATCCTCACCTGCCAGTCGCATCCCCGATCGCAAAAGGTCGTGATCGACTTCGATTCGAAATAAAAAGCCCCGCCGAAGCGGGGCCGTCAGTCGCGCACGCAGTTGAAATTACCGCGCTGGAAACCGGCTAGTAGCCGGGATTCTGTTTCAGGTTTTTATTGAGCTGGAGATCTTCCAGCGGGATGGGAAAGATATATTGATGTTTGTCAGCCGCCATATCATAGTTCAGGTTATTGCCATGCGAGTCCAACTGACCCGCCATGAGCGTGACGATATTGAGGGTTCCGTTGGCATCCGCCCGTTGAAGGTCATTCCACCGGGTGCATTCAAAAACCAACTCCATCTGCCTTTCATTCAGGATCGCCAGGGCCAGGTCGCTCTGGGTCGAAGCGGTTGTATTCGGAAGTCCCGCGCGGGTTCTGATCTGGTTCAATTCCGTCGCGGCGGTAGTCGTATTCCCCAACTGGTTGTTGGCTTCGGCTGCGAGTAAAATGATATCGGCCAGCCGGATCAGCACAATATCATCGTTGGAATTGTACCCGTCGGCATCCGGGTATTTGTTCATAAACGGGATCGGGAAGTTGGGATCCCACGCATTAGGGGGCATGGTGAACGCCGCTCCCGGGATCTGCCAATTAAAGGTCGCCTGATAACGCACCCCGCTATCTCCGGCTGCCTTGAAGGCGTTGATCAGATTGGCGGAGCCGATATCGCGTTTGGGATATCCATCGGATGCCACATAATCAAATATCTCGAACCCGAAAAAGCCATACGCCGTCCCATTGGCCTGCAATTCAAAAATAGATTCGGAATTGTTCTTGTTTGCCGCACCCCAAAGGTTGGCAAAACTCGGAACCAGGGAATACGTACCACTGCTTACGACTTCATTACAATAAGAAAGACAATCGGCGTAATCCCCCATCTGAGCATAGGTTTTTGCCAGCATGGCTTCAGCAGTCCCCTTGGTCGCTCTGCCCAGTTGTCCGTTGTACGGAGTTGCATCCAGCACACTATCCGCATATTTGAAGTCGGTGACCATTTGCGCATATACCTCGGCGGTCGTATTGCGCGCGGGATAGAGATTTCCGCCATTCGAGACCGAAAGGATGACAGGACAGCCGCCAAATTCCGTGACCAGCCAATAGTAATGATACGCACGGAGGAACCTGGCTTCCCCGAGGATCTGAACCTTCCGGGCGGCCGTCAACGCAGGATCGGAGATATTCGGCACATCGTCCAGCACCGCATTCGCCGCCCGGATATCGTTGTACAGCTCCTGCCAGTCCCGCTGGACATTGCCGTTGGTTGAGGTCACCGTCGAAAAGTATTCCAATGGTTGCTCAGCGGAAACGTTATCGCTATTGACATAGCAATTGTCCGATTTGCCGTCAGTATTCATGAAATTATCATACTGGTAAAAATTCGTGTAGTATACCATCCAGTCGTAAGCGCCGGTCAGCTCGCTCTCCGCATCGGTGGCCGAAAGAGGAAAATTACCGGTTGTCAAACTTGACTCCGGCGTTTTGTTCAGGAAACTCTTGCTGCACCCGGCCAGGGAGATAGAGAAAACAGCCGCGAGCGCAAAATATCCTGATGACATAAATTTAGGCATATAAAAAAGGTTTATCGTTCTCATAATTGAATATTTGCACCAATGGTAAATGTTCTCGCCGCGGGATACGCGCCGGCGTCTACACCGATGGAATATAAAGATGGCCCCTGTCCGGCATTTACCGCCTGGTTATTGGTACCCTGCCCAAAACTATCCAGATCTGGATAGTACCCTTTGTACTTGGTAATGATGGCCAGGTTTTGCCCGGTAATATAGAGCCGTAAGCCCGCAATACCGGCTCGCTTGAGTATTTTTTGATTGAGCTGGTATGAAAGGGTGGCGCTCCGGAACCGGATAAAGGAACCGTCTTCGACATACAGAGAGGACACCTGACTCTGGAGTAACGCAGCATTGGTGGCGTTGGAAGTTCCATTGTTGATGGCGGTCGGAATACCGGTTACCTGGCCCGACGTTTCCCACCGACCAAGAACTCTCGCGCTCTCGTTGGTATAACCGGTCAACCCTTCGATCTCCATCCTTGTCTCGTCATAAACCTTATTTCCATGAACGCCATCGATCAGGATGGAAAGAGAGAAATCCTTATATCGGAATGTATTGGTGAAACCAAACGTATATCTGGGAAGCGCAGATCCCAGATCGGACAGGACGCTGTCAAAGACCTCATTTCCGGATTTCGGATCGACTCCATCGGCCCTGTATCCCCAGAAGGTTCCGAGCGAATATCCATTCTTGATAATTTCCGTATAGATCGGGGCGTGGCTGCCGCCGACGGTTATTGCTCCGGTCTGGTAAGAAGTAGTAACCGTCGTATCGAGGTTGGTGATCAGGTTCTTGTTAAATGAGACATTGAAATTGACATCCCAGGAAAAGTCCTTTTTTTTAACGATGGAAGCGTCAATGTTGAATTCGAGTCCTTTATTGATGTCATACCCGGGGACGTTGATCTGGGTGATGGGTCCGCCGAACACAAGACTACCCATCTGGGAAAAGATCATGTTCTTGACTTTCTTATAGTAGTAGTCCGCAGAGAACGTCAGGCGACGATCGAGAAAGGTTGCGTCAAATCCAATGTTTGTTTGTGCTCCGGATTCCCATTTTAAGTTCGGGTTTCCGATCTGGGAGGTCGTGGTTACCCCGGGAGCAGCCGTAGGACTGCTGCTAAAGGCGTATGGGGCGCCGGGGCTTAATAAAGTATAAGAGGGATACAGCACGGTATATGGGGGCAGGTTGCCGGTTTCACCCCAGCCCGCGCGGACTTTAAGGTCGGAGATCCAAGTGACCGTACGCATAAAATCCTCATTGGAAACTCTCCAGCCGGCGGACACCGCCGGGAAAGACCCCCATTTGTCGTTGATGCCCACTCTTGAGGTCCCGTCGGCTCTGAATGTCCCCGTCAGCAAATATTTATCGTTGTAGGAATAGTTGACCCTCCCAAAATAGGAGTTGGTGGCCCATTCATAATTTTGAGTGCTCACCGAGTAGTGACCGCTGGCGCCGTTGAGGGTCTGGATCGAACTGGTGGCGAATCCCTGGCCGGATTGTGCCGAAAGCGCAATGGATTCTTCGAGGGCAGAGGTCCCGACGACCACATTCACCGAATGCAGGCCAAAATGCCCGGCCCAGTTCAGGGTATTGTCCCAGGCCCAGCGATAAGTTTCCGAATAGCTGTCATTTCCCTGCCCGTTCAGCGTGAGCCCGTATAAGCTCTTATAGGGATCCAGGAAATAATCATATTTTGAATTTTCGATGACCGTATTTAGCTGCGAACGGAGTTTCAGGTCAAAAGGAAGGCTGATCTCCGCATATACATTTCCCAATAGGTTGTTGCCGACGGTTTTGTTGGTGTTGTTGTAGATGTCAGACAGCGGGTTGTCCCCTGAATAAAAAGTACTGTACCCATAGACGCCCGGATTCGGGGAACCTGCCGGCATATTGACCGGGATATATTCTGGCGTCACGATCGCGGCAACAACAGCCCCGCCAAATTGCGTGGAGGTATTTACGGGCACTGTCCGTTGATTCGTCCGGTTATAGTTAAGATTGGCGCCGACCCTCAGCCAGGAGTTAGCGGCCTGATCAATACTCAATTTTACGGAGTACCGTGAAAAATTGGAACCGGCAATAATCCCATCCTGGTTCAGGTAACCCATATCCAGGTAATACGTTCCCTTTTCCGAACCCCCGGAAAGGCCGACGTTCACGCCGCTCTGCGCGGCCGTATGATAAATCATGTCCTGCCAATTGTTGTTCGTAGTAGACAGATTGTAATAGGAGGGGATAGTTGACTGAAAGCCCGATGGAGTCGTCCCAAATATTTCAAACTCGAGGTCAAGCCATTGCGTGTTGTTCAGTACCGCGATCTTTTTCGTTACCTGCTGCTGACCGGTATATAGGCTGATATCAACCCTGGATTTGCCCTTGGTCCCTTGTTTGGTCGTGATCATCACGACCCCGTTTGTCGATCCCGCTGCGCCGTAAATTCCGGCAGCGGAAGCGTCTTTTAGGATGCTGATCGTTTCAATAGTATTCGCATCGATACTACGGATGTCATTGGTCAGGACACCATCCACTACGTATAATGGCTCGCCGCCGTTCGGGGAACCGATACCCCTGATCTTTACAGATAAGTCGGCGCCCGGCGTTGCACCGTTGGGGATCGAGACCTGGACACCCGGCGCCTTCCCCACAATCGCTTCTACCGGGCTGACGATCGGCCGGCTTGAAATGTCTTTCGTACTAACGACCGAGACGGCGGACGTAATGTCTTTTTGTCGCTGCGATCCGTAACCGATCACCACGACCTGGTCGAGCTGTCTCGTGGACGGCTGGAGCTGAACATTCACGACCGGATCGCCCGTTAGCGTGACCTCCTTGCTCTCATAACCGATAGAGGATACGACCAGCACGGCATTCTGTGGAACGGTCAGGGAAAACGCGCCGTTATTATCCGTATTGGTGCCAGTGGCGGTTCCTTTCACCAGGATACTTACACCAGAAAGCGCTTCCCCATTCGCGCCCGTGACCTTACCCGTAATTCGGATATCCTGTTTTTCCAGCGTAGCCGACATTACAACGACGAGGTTGTTTTCCAGGATCTTATACGTCAGATCGGTATTCGCAAAGAGCTTGGTCAGCGCATCCGCTAGAGAGGTTTGGTTGAACTGGATATCCACTTTTTTCCGGAGAGAAGGAAGATCGTAATTGTACAGGAATCGAAAATCTCCGTTTTTTTCGATCTTATTCAGCACTTTGGCAATTTCTGCTCCTTGCATGTTCAGGGTAATGGACCCTTGTGCGTGAACATCCGCTTTCGCCTGCAGGACGCCAAGCAGGATTAACAGGATGGAAAGCTTCATAATGACAAACAATTTAAAGAGCAACGGAAACCTCCCCCTCCCTACCTCGTCTTCCACGATTGGGCGACGATCGGAAAAGATAGGGGGTTGTGAATTTTTCATACATTTATGATTAAGGATTAATAATATGGGAAACCCTTACCGCCCTCCAAGTTGGTTACAGGTTTTCCGATTTACCTGAACGGGGAATGCGTCAACATTTCCCGTTTTTTGCTTTTTTGGACGAACCGGCCTTAACCGGTGTCGTTCTTATTTCTTATAAAACAGTTCGATATCATCGCCATTGATTTTATAATTGAATGGTGCAGTAAGCTGAAGAGCATTCAGCGCGTCTTGCACGGTTTCATTGGCGAACGCGCCGCCAAACCGGTATTTGTATAGGCGTTCATCCCTGAAAACGATCTTCACATTATACCAGCGCTCCATTTTTTCCGCCAGTTCCCGGAAGGTATCGCCATTGAATACAAGCCGGTTGTATAGCCATGCCGTCTCCACCTTATTGCTATCCGGGATATTTGCCGGGATGGGGTTGACCGAAATAGCGGGTCTGACCCGCGGAACGCCTACGTTTCCCGCAGATTTGGCCGGAGCGGTCAGTGAGGAGCTCAGCCAATGCTTGTTCAGAACGAGTTTTTCATCCGGTTTCAGGATGACCCGCGGAGCGTCCGGATTGTCCCGTCCGGATATTTCTATAGCGCCTTTCAGGAGTGTTGCTTCGATTGTTTCATCCTGCGGATAAGATTTGATCGTAAAGGCCGTACCCAGTACCCGGATGTCAACAGTGGAGGCATGGACGATGAATGGGCGCTCCATGTCTTTGGCGACATCAAAATAAGCCTCTCCCTCCAGGTCGACTTCCCGGGAATGAAGATTAAAATCGGGGGCATATTTCAATTTGCTGTTTGAGTTCAGCCATACCTGCGTGCCGTCGGGCAATACGACCTTTGTCCGGACACCCGGTCTGGCGGCCACTTCACCACCCCTGGAGGGATTGTGCACGGCGTTCAAAGGAGCAGCATGAGGTTGGTGAAAAATGCCCCATGCCAGAACAATAAGACCCCCAACCGCAGCGGCAATGGAGGTGATCAGGCGCAAGCGGAACCTCGGGGCTTTATACGCGGGGCGCTGTATGATGCGGTGGAATCTTTGCTCGAAATCCGGATCGGAGGAATCCGCGCCGGGCTGGGAATCGCCGGCTGAAAAGTAAGACTGAAGGATGTCCAGCAGTTGCGACTTATCGGGAGATTGTTCAAGCAGTTCCTGCAATTCCTCTATTTCCGAGGGGGATGCTTCGCCGGACAGATGACGGGAAAAGAGTAACCACAAGCGGTTGTTTGGTACCATATAGCAGCGCTTACCTGAATAGGACAATAAAAGCGAAGCGATCTACTAATGGCCGGGAAAAAATTTCTATCACCCCCCCATCGCTCTCTGGCCCCGTCGCTCTCCGCCCCCCAACTACCGGTGCGCGGTTTTCTTCTGGAGCGGATAACCGAACTCGGTCCCGAGGGCCGCGGCAATTCGTTTGACGGCGATCGCCATGTGCACGTCGATCGTATTGACGGATATATTCAGAATGCCGGCGATTTCCTTGTATCGGAGCCCGTCTTCCCGCACCAGTTTGAAGATCATTTTACAGCGGGGCGGAAGCGCTTCGACCGCTTCCTGGAGTTTCCGGTACATTTCCGCAGTGATCAGGATCTCCTCGGGAGAGATCCCCGACGCGTCGAGTTCGATGTGGATATGATCGAACGGTTCGGTAATGCTCTCTCTTGCCTTTTTGGATAGATAATTAAGCGACGCATTTTTTGTGGCGGTGTACAGATAGACCCGCAGGTTCTGGATGGAAGGCATGGAGGCCCTTTGCTGCCAGATGCGTACAAACACGTCCTCCACGATCTCCTCCGCCGCCTCACGCGTCTTGACAATGGCCAGCGCAAACTGAAAAAGACGCTTATAGAAAGTACAATATACTTGCCTGAATGCAGTCTCATCCCCCACCGCGATCTTGTCCAGCAGTTCTTTTGAGTAAGCAGTTAGAGGAGGGTCATTTTCCATATGACTGTTCGCAAGCGCAATTGACCGGGTAAATGTACTAACAATTGTTAGCAGGGTAAAAAAAAGTATCTTTATGTATAAAATCAATGACATATGCCGCTTGTCGAAAGCGAAAGACAATTTCAGGAAAAGGTCGATCAGGATATCCGGATCGAACCGAAGGATTGGATGCCGGACGCCTACCGGAAAACGCTGATCCGGCAGATCTCACAGCATGCGCATAGCGAGATCGTGGGAATGCTCCCGGAGGCAAACTGGATCACGCGCGCACCCTCGCTCAAGCGGAAGGCGACCCTGATCGCCAAGGTGCAGGATGAGGCGGGGCACGGGCTTTACCTGTATTCGGCCGCCGAGACACTGGGGATCAGCCGGGAGGAGATGATCGGACAGCTGCATAGCCGGGAAGGCAAAATATTCATCGATCTTTAATTATCCAACGCTGACCTGGGCGGATATGGGCGCGATCGGCTGGCTGGTCGATGGTGCGGCGATCATGAACCAGGTTCCGCTTTGCCGGGCCTCTTATGGCCCCTACTGCCCGGGCGATGGTCCGGATCTGTAAGGAAGAGAGTTTTCATCAGCGGCAGGGCTTTGAGATCCTGCTGATGCTGAGCAAGGGGAGTGAGGGCAGCGACGGATGTGCCAGGATGCGATCGACCGCTGGTGGTGGCCTTCTGTGATGATGTTCGGGCCGAACGATGAGGCGTCGCCGCATTCGGCGCAGAGCATGCAATGGAAGATCAAGCGGTTCTCGAATGATGAGCTGCGGCAACGTTTTGTAGATGTCTGTGCGGAGCAGGTCAAATTGTTGGGGATGCGGCTTGCCGGATGACGACCTGAAGTGGAATGAGGAGCGGCAGCACTATGATTTCGGGCCGATCGACTGGGCGGAGTTCTACAATGTCATCAACGGCAATGGCCCCTGTAATAAGGAAAGGCTGGCGGCGCGGGTGCAGGCCCATGAGGATGGGGCCTGGGTCCGGGAGGCGGCGCTTGCGCACGTCGAAAAAAAGAGGAGGCGTTATGCATGACGAGAACAATGGCCCTTATGGGAGGTCTTTATCCGCAGCAAGCAGGGGCTGGATCACAAGCATGCGGGCAGCCTGCACGCCGCCGATGCCGCGATGGCAATCGAAAATGCCCGTGATGTCTATACGCGCCGGATGGAAGGGGTGAGTATCTGGGTGGTGGAGAGCAAATATATCCATGCTTCCAACCCGGATGAGGCGTCTTCTTTGTATGATCCCGCGAATGATAAGATTTATCGTCATCCGACTTTCTACGACCTGCCGGATGAATTAAAGCATATGTAATATGGGTTATCCCGAACATACAGCTATCCGGCCCGAGAGGGCTATCCTCCCGACATCGAATATGCGCTGCATCTGGCCGACAATGCGCTGATCCTGGGCCACCGCAACAGCGAGTGGACGGGCATGGCCCCATCCTGGAGCAGGATATCGCCTTATCGAATATCGCGCTGGACCTGATCGGGCAGGCGCGGTATCTTTACCAGTATGCGGCGCGGTTGGTCGCGGGCGAACCCGTCCCCGCCTCTATCGGCGGCCCTATCCCCACCGGAGAAGTCACGGAGGATACGCTTGCCTATGGCCGGGATGCGTGGGATTTCCGGAATTGTCTGCTGGTGGAGCAGGATAACGGGGACTGGGGAAAGACGATCCTGCGTCAATTTCTGTTCAGCGCCTGGCAATATTATTTCTACGGAGCAGCTGCGCCAAAGCCGGGACCGTGAACTGGCGGCCATCGCCGAAAAATCCCTCAAAGAGGTAACCTATCATCTTCGCTGGAGCAGCGAATGGGTGATCCGGCTGGGGGATGGGACGGAGGAAAGCCATGGGCGGATGGAGCGGGCGCTCGATCAGCTATGGAAATTTACCGGGGAGCTTTTCGTCCCGGCGGCGTATGAGCGAATCGCTGATCAGCGGCGGGATGGCCGTCGATCCCGGGTGTGATCCGGGCATCTGTGGGAGGAGAAGGTGGCGGAAGTTCTTGGGGAGGCGCGGCTGGGGCCAGTCGCGGAGAACACGCATGGATGCAGACCGGCGGGAAGGAAGGGCGGCATACCGAGCATCTGGGCTTTCTGCTCGCGGAGATGCAATTTCTGCAACGAGCTTATCCCGGCTGTGAATGGTAGATACCGATACGATATGGTCCATGCTGGAAGAGGTCAATGATCCGGAAGTCCCCGTTCTGTCGGTGGTGGACCTGGGGATCGTCCGGGAGGTCCGGACGGAGAGGGAAGGGATCGAGATTGTTATTACGCCGACGTATAGCGGCTGTCCGGCGATGGATATGATCCGGATGAATATCCGGATGAAGTTACTGGAGCAGGGATATCCGGATCTCAAGCTCACCACGGTCCTGTCACCGGCCTGGACGACTGACTGGATGAGCGAACGGGGAAAGGAGAAGCTCCTGGCCTACGGCATCGCCCCGCCGCTGCCTCCCAGCAGGTATGTCATCCGGGCTTGTTCCACCGGGAAGAGGCGATCGCCTGTCCGCATTGTCATTCCTATCATACTACCGTGATCAGCGAATTCGGCAGCACGGCCTGTAAGGCGCTATACCGATGTGAGGACTGCGGGGAACCTTTCGATTATTTCAAATGTCATTAAAAACCCGAATCCTACCTTTGCGGTATGCCGAGCATTACTTTTGAAATTCGGGAGCAAATCGCCTTTATAACGTTGAACCGGCCGGACAAACTGAACAGCTTTACGCGGGAGATGGCGTTGCTGTTGCAGAACAGGTTGGACGAGTGCGCAAGCCTCCACGAGGTCCGGGCGGTCTATATAACGGGGGCGGGCAAGGCTTTTTCCGCGGGTCAGGATCTCGCGGAAGTCGTCGATCCGGAAGGGCCGGGCTTGGCCAACATTCTTCGCGAACAATACAATCCGATCGTCACGCGCATCCGAAATCTGCCGAAGCCGGTCGTAGCGGCGGTCAACGGAGTGGCGGCGGGGGCGGGAGCGAATATTGCGCTGTGCTGCGATATTGTGGTGGCGGCGCAGGTCAGCCACGTTTATCCAGGCGTTTTCGAAGATCGGGCTGATCCCCGATAGCGGCGGCACGTATTTCCTGCCGAGACTGGTCGGCTGGCAAAAGGCAACGGCGATTGCGCATGCTGGGAGACAAAATCAGTGCAGCCGAAGCGGAAAGGATGGGAATGGTCTATAAGGTTTATGACAATGAAGAATTTGACGGCGCTTCACGGGCGTTGACGGCGGTTTTGGCGCAGCTGCCGACGCAGAGCGCTGGCCTTTACAAAACATGCGTTCAATTATTCCGCCGCCAATAGCCTGGAAGCCCAGTTGTTGTTGGAGGATGAGTTGCAGCAAAAAGCGGCGCAGACCTACGATTATCGGGAAGGGGTTCGCGCATTCCTGGAGAAGCGGCCCGCCGCATTCAAAGGGCGAATGAGTCGCTCATCAAAACTATGTATGTTTACGAATTCAATGGACACCGGCCGGTGGTGGACCCTTCTGCTTTTATCCATCCGCAGGCGGCGGTAACCGGCAATGTCTGGATCGGCAAGGACGTTTATATCGGGCCGGGCGCGGCCATTCGAGGTGACTGGGGACGAATCGTCATCGAAGACGGCTGCAATGTGCAGGAAAACTGTACCATTCATATGTTCCCCGGCGTAACGGTGCTTTTAATGGAAGGCGCGCATATCGGCCACGGCGCCATCGTTCATGGCGCACTCATCGGGCGGAATTGCCTCATCGGCATGAACAGCGTAATAATGGACAATGTCCAGATCGGGGATGAATGTATCATTGGGGCGTTAAGTTTTATCAAGGCCGGCGAAAAGATCCCGTGGCGCAGCCTCGTAGCGGGTAATCCGGCCAGGATCCTGCAGGGAAGTCAGTGACGAAATGCTGCGATGGAAAACAGAAGGGACGGCGCTGTATCAGGCGCTCGCCGGCGCAGATGCGGGAAAGTTGGAAGGAGTGCGAAGCGGAGAAGCCGGCGGAGGGAGCCGGACCGAATGACTCAAAAAAGACTGATCCCGGCGTCTACCAGCCCTGGAAAGACACACAATGAAGTATATTTGCGGTTCAAACCGAATGCGTGGAGAAATCAAATTTCGTCGATCAGATCAGGGTTTTTTGCCGGACCGGACATGGTGGGGCAGGCAGCAAGCATTTCATGCGCACCAAGTTTAACGCATTGGCCGGCCCGGATGGCGGCGATGGCGGCCGGGGCGGACATATTATCCTCAGAGGCAGCAAACATCTATGGACTCTTCTCCATTTGCGCTATTATAAAAATGTGCTGGCAGAGAACGGCGAATCCGGCAGCGGAAACAATTGCACGGGACGTTTTGGAAAGGATATCATCATCGAAGTCCCGCTGGGAACGATTGCGAGAGATGAGGATACCGGAACGAAAGAAGTGGAAATTCTGGAAGACGGACAAGAGATCGTTTGGCTGAAAGGCGGCCGGGGCGGCCTCGGCAACGCAAGCTTCGCGACGCCTACCAATCAGGCTCCCGAACATGCACAGCCGGGATTACCGGGAGTGGAAGGTTGGAAGGTCCTCGAGTTGAAGGTCCTTGCGGATGTTGGCCTGGTTGGTTTTCCGAATGCCGGCAAATCTACCCTGCTCTCCGTCGTCACCGCAGCCAGACCAAAGATTGCGGACTACGCTTTTACTACTCTGACGCCACAACTGGGTATGGTTGAATATCGCGACGGACGATCGTTTTGCATGGCCGACCTCCCCGGGATCATTGAAGGTGCGGCCGAAGGAAAAGGCCTGGGTCACCGCTTCCTGCGGCACATTGAACGCAACCCGGTGCTGCTCTTCCTGATACCGGCAGATAGTAAAGATCATGCGGCTGAGTTCCGCATCCTGCTGGGCGAGTTGGAAAAATACAACCCCGAGTTGCTGCACAAGCGATTCGTAATCGCAATCAGTAAAAGCGACATGCTCGATACCGAACTAAAGGAGGCGATCGAAAAAGAATTGCCGCGGTCGATTCCACACCTGTTCATTTCTTCCATTACCCAGCAAGGTATCGCGGAGTTAAAGGACCTGTTGTGGAATATCCTCAACGAAGATTCGGCGGGTTAACCAAAAAATCATATTGATTTATTGAAGTTTTTCGATTTTTGGTATAATTTTGGCTGTCTTGTTGTATCTACACGCAGCCTGCTTCTGATTGCTGCCGCCGATTGCCGGCTTTTTCCTTCGATTCTTGTCCGCTGATTGCCAGCCTCCCTCCGAATGTTGTTTGCCCATCGCGCGCCTTTCTCCAACCATTGTTTTGCCGATTGCCGGCCTTCTCCGATTATCGTCTGAGATTGCTTTTCCATCGTGTTCACGAAGACCCAATTAAAAAACTTTAAAACTTAAATGTATGAACGCAGTTTCGCTAACAAAAACAGTCCTCGCTTTTCTTTTCCCCCTCCTCCTGGGCGGCCACGTCGGCGGCAACGCAGCAGTAAAGTATATCCCCGCGAAAGAAGGCCGGGGTGTATTTAATGTGGTATACGATAACCCGGAGGGCAGCCGGTTTTTGCTCCAGATCCTGGATGAGGACGGAAACCAATTGTATCAGCGCGCATTTACAGATAAAAAATTCACAAGAAATTTTCAGCTGGCCGATCCGGACAGCTATAACAAACTTGTATTTGTGATCCGCAACCTGAATGATAAGTCCTCCCGGCGTTGGGAAGTCTCAACGAGCACCCAGGTGATCGAGGATGTGAACGTTAAGGAGTTGAGATAAAAACAAAGCCCGCAGGTCATGACCTGCGGGCTTTCAAATACTATTGTACCGTCGGCGCACCGGCGCTTTTGACGGCAGGGGAGAAAAGCTTTGTTATTTCAGCATAGCTCAGAGACTTCGCCTGGATCGGCGTCAACCCTTTTGTAGTCAGGACATGGCCGGGAATGGTGACATAACGGTACCAGAGGCCACTGTCATCCGCGCCCGCCTGTAGAAAAACATTCCCCACATAAAAGGTCTGGAATATATCGAATTCGATCGCTGCCGACACAACGGTATCATTGTTGAGGTCGAGATATGCGCCATAACCCAGAACGACCCCATCGTCGAGAATCGCGGAGGTAACGGCCGGCGCCGTAATGGTTTCCTCCCAGTCCTGATCTGCGGCGCTGCTATCCAGGGCCAGCGTTATCCAGGGAGAAGTGAACACGCTGTCAGGAGTAGTGACAGTCTTGTTGCTTGACTTTGAACAGCTGATCAGGGAAAAGAGGCCAATAATGGTGGCGGTCAGAAAGAAGATGGATACTTTTTTCACAGTTGAAATTTTAAAAGGTGAAGGTATTGCATGAGATCTGTCGAATAACGCCTTTAACAGTCGGATACGCAAATCCCATTGGAAAGGTCTACAAATAATCGGCCAAACCGGCTTTTTCCCCGGTCAATCCTTATATCGCCAAAGATACATACAAGCATACGTCCGAAAAGGGCTCCATTTCGCCGAGATCCGCACCATTTTCTCCCGAAAGGTCTTTTTGTCTTCCCGGTTCAGTTTATAGACGGCGATCATGGCATTCTGTATCCCCCAGTCGTCGATGGCGAAAACATCTTCCCTTCCCAGCCCGAACATCAGCAGCATTTCGGCAGTCCAGCGCCCCACTCCCTTGATCTGCGTGAGGTAGGCAATAACGGCCTCATTGTCCATCTTATCCAGTTTCCGGTGATCGAGACCTACTTCGACGGCAAATCGGGCCACATTGAAAATATAGGTAACCTTCGAATTGGACAGTCCAATCGCCCGCAGGGTCGCGTGCGGGGTTTCCAGAATTTGCTCCGGAACCGGAGCCTTGCCACTGAAAAGATCGAGATATCGCTGCCGAATGGTATGCGCTACTTTGGTTGAAAGCTGCTGGCTCATGATGGAGACGCAGAGGTAGAAGACCATATCTTTTTGTCTGCGTGATCGTGAGCGGTTCGGCGTGCTGGTCGATCAGCCGTTTCAGCCGCCGGTCTTTCGCGAGATGAAGGAGGTATTTCATAAATGCTATTTCCAGTTTTCCGGCCGTCGGCGAAAGCTACGAAAACGAATAACTTACCCCCCCATCCTTCTCGTCCTTGAGGACGATGCCAAGCTGCTGGAGCTGGTTGCGGATCTTGTCGGAGGTCGCATAATCTTTGCGGGTGCGGGCATCCCGGCGGATATCGATCAGCAGTTCCACGACACCCGCAAGCTTGTGGTCTTCATCCGCGAATTCACCTTTAAGCCCGAGGATATTCTCCAGGTAGTCGGTAAAATATTTCCTGGTCAGGTCGATGGTGGCGGGGCTCAGCGCGCCCGGCGCGATATGACCGGTCTTGATCGAATTGATGACGGGTACCAGGTCAAAAAGAGTGGCAAGTACTTTAGCGGTATTAAAATCATCGTTCATGAATTCGTCGAGGCTCCGAAGTTGGTTTCGAACTTTGCTGTCCAGCGCAGGGTCCGCGGCGACGGAGAGCGTCGGCAGGGGAGTTTCTTGAGCAGTTCGTGGGCCTCCCACAGCCGTTTAAGCCCTTTCTCCGCGGCCTGCAGCGCTTCATTACTAAAATCCAGCGTACTCCGGTAGTGGGTCTGCAGGATAAAGAAGCGGATCGTCATCGGCGAATACGCCTGCTGCAGAAGCGGGTGGTTGCCGGAGAACATCTCCGTCAGCCGGATCACGTTGCCATAGCTCTTCCCCATCTTCTTCCCGTTGATGGTGATCATATTATTATGCAGCCAATACCGGGCCGGTATGTGCTTGTTGCAGATCGTGCTCTGCGCGATCTCGCTCTCATGATGGGGGAACAGGAGGTCCATCCCGCCGCCATGGATGTCGAATTCCGCGCCCAGGTATTTGGTGCTCATGGCGGAACATTCGATATGCCAGCCGGGAAAACCTTCGCCCCACGGGCTTTGCCAGCGCATGATGTGTTCGGGGGGCGCGGCCTTCCAGAGGGCAAAGTCCTGCCGGTTGTGCTTCTCGTCCTGACTGTCCAGGTCACGGGTCGTTTCAAGCAGGTCATCGAGGATGCGCCCGCTCAATTTGCCGTAAGGATAGTGCGCTGCATATTTTTTGACGTCGAAATAAACCGAGCCATTGACGACATAGGCATATCCTTCCCGGATGATCGTCTCGATCATGCCGATCTGTTCTACGATATGACCGGTGGCGGTCGGCTCGATGCTCGGATCGAGGTTATTGAACTGGTGCATGGCCCAATGGAAAAGGTTGGTATATTTCTGCACCAGTTCCATGGGTTCCAGCTTTTCAATCGTTGCCTTTTTGGCGATCTTGTCTTCCGCCTCCCGGCCTTCTTCTTCAAAATGGCCGGCATCGGTGATATTGCGGACATAGCGCACCTTATAGCCGAGATGAAGGAGATAACGGTAGATAAAATCAAATGTAATAAAAGGGCGGGCATGCCCAAGGTGGCTTTCGCCGCTAACGGTCGGTCCGCAGACATACATTCCCACATGGCCGGGTGTAAGCGGCGTAAAAACCTCTTTCTGTCGTGTATACGAATTGTGGACTTTCAAAACGCTCATAATATTGAACGGGAAATGCGCTTGGACCGAAAACTAGCGCATTTCCCGCAAAGCGCTAATGTCTGAGCTATCGGTCGGAACGACCTCCGGTCGCCTTGACCAACGAAGATACAGAATATTAGGGTTTTCGGGGCAATTGCAGATCGGCTTCCACCGGGTTGTGATCCGACCACGGGGTTTGTATTTTCCGGCATTGGAGCACATTGAATCCCGGTGCCGAGAGGATATAATCTATCCGCAGCGTCGGAGAAATAAATTTAAATGTCCGGCCGATCCCGAAATCCTTTTTGCAGCCAGGCGTCCTGCCAGTTACCCCGGATGGTCGAGTAGGTATAGGAATTGGGGACATCGTTAAAGTCACCCGTAGATGAGGGCCGGATGGGGGCAACTATCCAGGCAGGCCCGTACCTCTTCCGCCTGATCGCCGCGATGCCGAAAAGCGTCGCGGAGTTTGCGGACAATGGAGCGGGAGGCGTCGACGATGCTGTCGTCAACATTTCTGATAATTTCGCAGATCGCGGAATTCCTTGCTGCCGAACAACACGGACTGAAGATGGGTTGTAAAGACGCGGATCGTGTCATCACCGGCCAGGATATCCGCAGCGATCAGGCTTTCAGTCGTCCGGAAGCCGTTCGGGCGTGCGTATTCGTGCAGAAACGTATCCACGATCGGGAATCTCGGGAGAAGATAATGACCCCCGCAGCATACAGTCCCGGCCGGACATAATCGCGGGAAAAGAAATAATAAGGATAATGTAGCTGGGTCTGGATATAAGCGATATTGGACTCCAGGCCATGACGGGTAAGCGGCTCATAGAACTCCTGTAAACAGAGGATATCGGCCTGCTGGCTGCCGATAAACTCGAGCATCTGGGTCCGAGACCGAACCGGCGGCCGTTTCTTCGTCACAAAATCGTCAAAGCTGCGGACGTTCCAGGTCAGGATGCGAAGCGTGGTGCCCGGCTGCCGGTCTTCGTGGAAGCGGTTGCCCGGATGCATGGCCAGGAAATGATGGATATTGGACCAGCCGATCAGCAGGGTCGCCAGCGAGAGCAGGGACCAGCGGCGAAACGCGCGCAGAAAAAGCCCAGCCAGGAAAAAGCAGATGAGAAGCACAAAAAGATACGGGAAGACCAATCCCAGCAAGGAAATAAGCCACCATCTTCCCGGGGTGCAGGAAGGAGTTGGCGCAAGCCAGCAGGAAAAGAAGGACCACCAGCCCATTCAGGAGTATAAACAGGTGCCGCGTGAAATTGCGAAATCGCATGCTTCTAATTTACAAATCTTCTTCGTCCGCCGCCCGTTTCAAAATTTCTTTTTCTTCGTCGGTGAGAAACCGGTAACCTTGCTGGTTGATCTTGTCGAGGATCTCGTCGATGCGCTGTTGTGTTACGTTGGGGATCTTTTTGAACGGCTGGGTGCCGGATACCTTATAGAAGAACTCATCTTTCGGCGAGCGGCTTCTTTTTCTTCTTGTTGGGGTTGAAAAGATCGTTGGCACCAGTCAAAGACCTGGTTGATCCAGATACTACCGTCATGGCCTCTGCGCAATTGGTAGATAAAGAAAAAACCGGCGCCGCCGCCGGCGAGATTGGCGATATAAGAAGCCGCGTCCCCATGGGCGATGCTCGAAAAATCGATCAGGAGGTACAACAGCGTCAATATCCAGAGCGGAATACCGCCATTGATCATCGGGAAGATGCGATAGTCGGGAGCAACGGCGGTCGTAGCAACGGCCAGCGCCATGATGGCGGCATTGGCTCCGATCAGCCGGGCAAAGGGCGCGCCGGCCTGAAGCTGCGGGAAAATGGCATAGGACAGCACGAAAAAAAGAGCCCCGGCCAACCCACCATACAGGTAAATGGGTATCAGCTTCCGGTTACCGGTCAGGTCCTGCAGGATATAGCCAAAGCACCAAAGCCAGAACATATTCCCGACAAACCGGAAGACATGACGGTCGGAGAACATATAGGTCAACGACCGTCCACGGCCGGGAAGACAATTTATCGACGGTGCCGGGCAGTACGAACCAGCCAGATCACATTCGTCTCATAGGCCGCCGGGTTGAGGGAATTGCAGCAGATAGATAACCCAGATGAATTTCAGGATGACAAAGAGGACAGCGTTCGCCAGCACCAGCTGCACCAGCTGATTTCCATCCTGACCCAGGGCCATCTTTTTCCGATAATTATCTTCCATTACCCGCATATAACATTAATGAAATCAACAACGCTCCTTCCCTATAATAGTGTAAAGAGTTTAATAAAAATTGCGCCGGTTGCTGCGATTCCAGTAAATGACCAGCAATAAACCGACCAAACCGCCGCCCAGATGCGCCCAATGGGCTACGTTGTCGCCAGCCGTACTGCGGACACCGGCGAACAGCTCGAGGGCCGCATAGCCCAGGACGAACCATTTAACCTTGATCGGCACAAAAAAGTAGAGATAGATGAGGCTATTGGGGAAAAGATAGCCCATGGCTGCAAGACACCCGAAGACGGCGCCGGAGGCGCCGAGCGTGGCGCTATTGAATGGCTGGTTCGGACTGTAGTACTCCGGATCCTGCGTGAGGTTCGTATATTGATGTAAATCGTTGAAAAGGGGGGTCATTTCAGGGTAGAGAACGGCGAGGTGGGCGACCGCGGCGCCGAGCCCGCAAATCACATAAAAGACCAGGAACCGTTTAGGCCCCCAGTAATTTTCGAGGATGGAGCCGAACATCCAAAGGGCGAACATATTGTAGAGAACGTGGTCCCAGCCACCATGAAGAAAAAGATAAGTGATCAGTTGGTGCGGGCCGGAACAAGGGTGATCGGATGTCATGCAATGCAAAAAGGTTGATCATTTTCGTATTGAATGCATCGCCAAGCGTGGATTGCGCGAGAAAGATCAATACATTGATAATAACGAGATTCTTAATAACCGGCGGAATGAGTTGAAAGCCACCCGGACGAAATTCTGTCATACGCTGTTTTTCCTTGATTAGTGATTTGTCGGTTTAAGGGTGCAAATTACTATAATTAGAGAACTTCGCCTTCGCCCCATCCTCCCTTCGCTTGAGCTGCACGATATTCTCGATGTGATGGGTATGCGGGAACATATCCACGGGCTGCACCCGCGTAACGGCATAATGTCCGTCCAGTCGCTGAAGATCGCGGGCCTGCGTGGCCGGGTTACAGCTGACATAGACCACCGTTGGCGCGCCGATTTCCAGGATCTTGTCAACCAGCTGTTCGCTCATGCCCGCCCGGGGTGGATCGGTGATGATTACGTCCGGCTGTCCATGCTCATCAAAAAAGCTATCCTGACAGAGACCGGTAACATCGCCGGCAAAGAACCGGGCATGGTCGATACCGTTGAGGGCAGCGTTCTCCCGGGCGTCTTCCACGGCTTCGGCGATGACCTCCACGCCGACGATCCGGGCGGCTTGGCGGCTGACGAAGATTCCGATGCTGCCGGTCCCGCAATACAGATCATACACGAGTCTCTCTCCCTGTCAGCTCCGCAAATTCGCGCGTGACCTGGTAAAGCCTTTCTCCCTGCCGGGTATTGGTCTGGAAGAATGACTTCGGGCCGATCTTGAACCGAAAATCTTCCAGCTGCTCGATCACGTATCCTTTCCCGTAACAGGACCCGCGGCTCCAGATCGGTGATACTATCATTCCATTTGGGATTGATCGTAACTAAAAGGGTGGTCAATTCCGGAAATTGTTGCATCAAGCTGGTCGGCCAGCTTCCCGGTCAGGGCTTCATCCGCGTAGCCCAGCACGAGGTTGGCCATGATCTCACCCGTGGTACAGATTCGCACCTGGAGGTTGCGGAGCCAGCCCTCATGCTGCCGGATATCATAAAAACTCAGGTCTTCCCGGAGCCCAAAGTCGCGGACGGCCTTGCGGAGCCGATTGGTAGGCTCGGCCTGAAGGTGGCAGATATCGATATCCACGACCTTGTCAAAAAGGCCTCTGGCATGGAAACCGGCCACCCGCTGTTCGGCCGAGACCGTAGGATCGCCCAACTCATGGGGCAACAGGAATCGGCGGTTCGAGAAGGTATATTCCATTTTGTTGCGGTAATGGACCGTCTCCGGGGCACCGAGGATAGGGCTGATGGCCGGAAGGGCTATTTTGCCGATCCGCCGGAGGTTATCCTCTACCTGTTGTTGTTTGTATTCCAATTGCCGGGGATACGGCAGCATTTGCCAGCGGCAGCCGCCACAGACTCCAAAATGGGCGCAAAACGGCTCCACCCGGTCGGGAGAATATTGACGAAAAGCAGTGATATGCCCTTCCGCCCAGTCCTTCTTATTCTTGGAAAGCCGGATATCGACGACATCCCCCGGTACGGCGTTCTCAATGAAGATAATCTTCCCGTCCACGCGGGCCAGGGATTTGCCTTCTGCGGCATAATCCTCAACAAGAACACTGGTCAGCGTGATGTTCTTATTTTTTTTTCGCACGGCGTAAAGGTCTAATTTTACAGGCGTATGAGCAAAATCCTGTTCTCCCTGGCGGTCTGCCTGTTGTTGATACATGAGGCGCAGTCGCAAAACGGTTACAATATCCATCTCCACTTGAAACCCTATACAAGCGGTAAAGTTTATCTCGGTTACTACTACGGGAAAATAAAGGCGCTGGCGGATTCGGCACAACTGAACGCGAGCGGCGACGGGTTGTTCAGCGGGGATAACCGGTTGCCCGGCGGGGTGTATTTCATCGTGTCGCCGAATCGGGCGATCCTGTTCGAATTGCTGATCGATTCACAGCAGCATTTTTCGGTGTCGGCCGATACCACCAATCTGCCCGGCAGCGTCTCCTTTACCGGCTCACCCGACAATCTCGTTTTTCAAACATACACCCGATATACAGCCGAAAAGGGCCGCGCGATTACAGCCGATCAGGCCGCGCTGGCTTCGGCCCTGAAGGTGGGTGACTCTGGCAGCCGTCCGCTCCAACCGGGAAAAGATCCGGCAGTTGAACGATGACATCAATAAATATCGCGAAGAATTGGGCAGGAAATATCCGACATCCTTACTGGCTACGCTCTTTCAGGCGCTGAGGGAGCCGGAGGTTCCGCCGGGTTCCAGACAGCCGGGTGGCAAATACGACAGTGCCTATGCCTTCCGGTACTTCAAGGATCATTATTGGGACGGTCTTTCGTTCAGCGACGAGCGGCTGGCGCGCACACCGGTCTTCGAGCCGCGGCTGGACAAATATTTCCGGGAGCTGGTTTCCCCGGACCCCGATTCGATCGAAAAAGAGGTGGACCAGATGCTCCTTTATTCCAGGGTCAGCAAACCCATGTTCCAATACCTGATGGTTTACTTCGTACAGAAATATGTGAACCCTCAATACATGGGGCAGGACGCCGTATTCGTCCATCTTTTTGACAAATATATAAACGCAGGCGAAACCGAGTTCTTTACCGAGAAATACCGGAAGTATCTGAATGACAGGGCCTACAGCATAATGGCCAACCTGATCGGCCGACCAGCGGCCAATCTGGAGATGGTGGATACGACCGGCGCCCTCCGGCCTTTATATGGGGTGATTGCCGACTATACGATCGTCTGTTTCTGGGATCCCACATGCAGCCATTGCAAGGAGGTCGTACCCAGGCTGGACTCGATGTATAAGGCAAAATGGCAGAAAGAAGGCGTGAAGATCTATGGAGTTCTCGTGGACGGTGGCCAGCCAGCCTGGATACAATTCATTAAGGATCACAATTTGAGCGGCTGGACACACGTTTATGAGACGAAAGAACACGAGCAGACAACGGAAAAAGCGGGTGAGCCCGGATTCCGCCAGCTGTACGACGTGTACCAGACCCCGACAATCTACCTACTGGACAAAGACAAGCGTATAATCGCAAAAAAACTTTCTTGCGAACAATTGGATGAAGTTATAAACCTGAAACTGCAGCATGCAAAATCCAAATGATATCCGATTTCCTTCAAATCGGGTCCCTGTCTTCTCACCTTTTGCCTTTTCGCTGATTCTGCTCATCCTGCTCTTTTCCTCCAGCCTTCTCCTGCCTTCCCGTCTTTCTGCTCAGACCCTTTTCACAGTGGATGGCGACCCGGTCAGCAGGGAGGAATTCCTGAAGGCATTTTCTAAAAATAACACCGGCATCGTTCCGTCTCAAAAATCTTACCGGGACTACCTCGAACTGTATATCCGGTATAAGCTGAAGGTAAAAGCGGCCTATGCGGCCCAACTGGACACGCTGCCGGCTCAACGGACCGAGCTGCTCAACTTCCGGTCACAGGTAGCGGACACCTATGTGAAAGACCAGGAAAGCATGGACCGGCTGGTCAGAGAAGCATCGGTGCGCGGTCAAAAGGATATTCGCCTGGCGCACATTTTCATCGCGGTACCCGGCAACGCCTCCCCTGCCGACACACTCCGGGCTTACGAAAAAGCCATGGCCCTCTACGGGGACCTGAAAAAAGGCAAAAAATTCGGCGATGAGGCCGCTTCCTTCTCAGATGACCCGGCAGCAAAAAAAAACAAAGGGGAAATAGGTTTTATCACCGTCTTTACGCTGCCGTACGAGCTGGAGAGCCTGGCCTATTCGCTGACGCCAGGTCAGTTCTCCCGACCCTACCGGAGTAAAGGCGGCTTTCATATTTTCAGGAACGAAGGGGAAAGAAAGGCGCTTGGCCGGGTAAAAGTCGCACAGATCCTGCTGTCCTTTCCCCCGGGCGCCTCGGCCGCGGTCCGGGAACAGGTGCGGCTCCGGGCGGATTCTCTTTACAGGGTCCTGAAAAATGGCGGCGATTTCTCCTCGTTGGCGCGGGCGTATAGCAGCGACAATGCCACGTATCAGAACGGTGGTGAACTGCCGGAGTTCGGGATAGGCAAATATGATTCCGCGTTTGAGGCTGCCGCGTTCGGGCTGGACCGTGATGGCGAGATCAGCGCGCCGCTGGCCACGGAGTTCGGCTACCATATCATCAAACGACTTTCGCGAAAACCATTCCCTTCCAAAATAGATGATGCAGCGATGGCCGTTCTGCGCCAACAGGTCCTTAATGATCCGCGGGTGGAGATCAGCAGACAGGCTTTGTATAACCGCATCTTCCGGGAAACCGGTTTTCAGCGGGCCGCTATCCCGGAGACCGAACTTTGGGCGTATACCGACAGCGCCTTTCGGAACCCCGGTTATTCCTCCAACGGCAACCTCGGCAATTCCACGATGGTATTCTCGTTTTCCCAGCGAGCCTACACAATAAAGGAGTGGTTGGATTTTTTCCGGGTGACCAGACCGACCCGCGCAGGCAGCAGCTTGTCGGACAAGGACCTTTTCCAGCGGTATATCGAGCGGGCGGCTTTGGAATATTACCGGAATCACCTGGAACAATACAATAAGGATTTTGCCTTCCAGCTGAACGAGTTCAAGGAAGGAAATCTGTTATTCGAGATCATGCAGCGAAAGATTTGGGATAAGGCCTCCACAGACAGTGCGGGGCTGGCGAAGTACTATGAAGCACATAAGAGCAAATATTGGTGGAATGCGAGCGCTGATGCGCTGCTGTTCACCTGTAACAGCACAGAGACCGCGGAAACGCTCAAGAGCCGGCTGACGGCGGGCGCGGTCGGAGCGTGGAGGACCTATTCCGACAGTATGGGCGCGGCCATCCAGGCGGACTCCGGGCGCTATGAGCTGACGCAGATCCCGGGTACGGCATTTTCAGCGCCTGCAGCGGCGTCCTTTACAGAATTCACCGCCAATAAAGCGGACAATACGGTGAGTTTCGCGTATATCCTGACCCTTCACAATAACCGGGAACCGCGTGGCTATCACGATGCGCGTGGATTTGTCATCAACGATTATCAGGGATTCCTGGAGGAACAATGGGTGGAAAGCCTGCGGAAAGAGTATCCGGTCAAAGTGGATGAACAGTGTTGCGAGTTGTGAAAAAGCTAATAACTGCTTTGACCACTTCTTCGATCACCTTCGGCTTCCCGAGCGTATAGTAGTGCAGTACCGGCACGCCGGCCTTCTTCAGCTCGCGGCTTTGGTTGATCAGCCATTCGGTCCCTACGCGCTCCACTTCCGCGTCGTTCTTGCATTTCAGGATCGCATTGGAAAGATCGGTGGGCAGGTCCACATGGAAGACCTTTGGCAGCATGGACAGCTGTTTCTTATTCGTGATGGGTTTAAGGCCAGGGATGATCGGGACGTTGATGCCCTGTTCGCGGCAGACCCGGACAAAGTCAAAATATTTCTGGTTGTCGAAGAACATCTGGGTGGTGATGTATTCCGCCCCGGCATCGACCTTGGCTTTGAGGTACATCAGATCGGTCTCGAGGTTGGGGGCTTCGAAATGCTTTTCGGGGTAGCCGGCGACACCGATGCAGAAGTTGGTCTTCCCGCCATTCTTGATATCTTCTTCGAGGTAGACCCCCTGGTTGAGACAAACGACCTGTTTGAGCAGGTCGATGGCATAGCGGTGGCCGTCGGGCTCGGGTTCAAAGGAGCTTTCGTTCTTTGCCGCATCACCGCGCAGCACCAGGACATTGTCGATGCCAAGGAAATGAAGGTCGATCAGCGCGTCTTCGGTTTCGCGTTTGGCAAAGCCGCCGCAGATCAGATGGGGCACGGCATCGATCTTGTAATGGTTCATAATGGCGGCGCAGATGCCTACCGTACCGGGGCGTTTGCGGACTTCGACTTTTTCGAAGGTGCCGTCGGTCTTCTTTTTGAACATCGTCTCACTCCGGTGATAGGTCACGTTGATAAACGCCGGCTTGAATTCCATCAGGGGGTCCAGGTGGTCGTAGATCGAACTGATCGTTTTGCCTTTCAGAGGCGGAAGTATTTCGAAAGAGACCAGTGTTGCCTTTGCTTGCTGCAGATGCTCTATAACCTTCATAAGTTTGCGCAAAATTATACGATAAGTCTTAAAACACCTATAATATTTAGGCCGTGGAGCTTGCCGCTTGGCCCGCAGGGCCTAAATTTGCGTCCAAAATAACGAAAAGATTTGAGCATTATTATTCATTCGCAAGGACCTGGTAAAGACCTACCACAACCGGACGGTGGTCAACCATGTGTCCGTCAAGCTGGAGCAGGGGGAGATCGTGGGGCTGCTGGGGCCGAACGGCGCCGGCAAAACCACTACTTTCTACATGGTGGTGGGGCTGATCAAACCGGACGAGCGGCGAGGTTTTTCTGAATGATATCAATATCACCCGGCAGCCGATGTATAAGCGGGCGCAGATGGGGATCGGCTATCTGCCGCAGGAAGCATCGGTCTTCCGGAAACTGAGCGTGGAAGACAATATCAAGGCGGTGCTGGAAATGACGAAGCTGACCCGCGCCGAGCAGAAGAATAAGCTGGAAGCGCTGCTGGATGAGTTCCATCTTCATCATGTGCGCAAGAATAACGGGGATTCGCTCAGCGGCGGCGAGCGGCGGCGGACGGAGATCGCGCGGGCCCTGGCGGTGGATCCGAAGTTCATCCTGCTGGACGAGCCTTTTGCCGGTGTCGACCCGATCGCCGTAGAAGATATCCAGTCGGTCGTGGCCCGGCTCAAATTCAGGAATATCGGCATCCTGATCACCGACCACAATGTAAACGAAACCCTTTCCATCTGTGATCGCGCCTATCTGCTGATCGACGGGAAGATATTCAAACATGGGACGGCAGAGGAGTTGGCGGAAGATGAGCAGGTACGGCGCTTGTATCTGGGCCGGAATTTCGAGCTGAAGCGAAAGGATTATCTGCATGAAGAAGCGCGGCAGGAGGCCGGGCTGGATAGTTCGGACCCCGAATCCCGCCACATCCCTGCCGACAAACTCGCGGCATCGCTGGAAAACCTGATCGGGGATACAGAAAAGATCCTCAAAAACGCCTTCGAGAGTGCGCTCGGCGCCAGCCGGGAAGACATCGATTACGAGAATTATACAAAGTTCTTTACCGAGATAAAGGCCGCCTTGATAACATACGGCGAGCAAAATAAAATGCCGAAGATCGTCGGGACGGCATCGCAACTAAAGGTGCTCGATGTCCAACGATACGTGAGCGGTAGTAGGTTTGGAGCAGGAGGCGCAGTCGGACTAGCCCTTTCGGTTGTGGGGAAATACAACAGGGGCAAACAATTCGAAGAGGACCTGAACGACAATCTCTCCAATTTGCAGAAATTGTTGCTCTACGTTCAAAATACTGCTTATCAGGAGATTATGTAGGTTCCGGAACCCCGCTTCTGCCCCAGCCCCGGGCGCCCCTCCCGGCCGCCCGCCCACCGCGACCGAAACCCCGATTTTCTTCGAAATGTCCCGCCGATTAGCTATTTTGCCAGTGATGACAAGAGGTAATTCCCGATGAAGCTATTAAGCCCGGCCATATCGAGACTTGCCAGGTTGCGTCTGGGACGTATAGAGGAGTGGATCAACAACCCGATTGCGGTCCAGCGGGAGATTTTGCAACATCTGGTGACTTCCGCTCAGTACACCGAGTTCGGGCGTAAGCACAATTTTTCCAAAACCTTCTCGATCCGCGATTTCAAACAAGCCGTTCCGATCCAGGAATACGACGACCTGAAGCCTTATATCCAGCGGATCATGAACGGGGAACAGAACATCCTCTGGAATACGCCGGTCAACTGGTTTGCCAAAAGCAGCGGGACCACCAGCGACAAAAGCAAATTCATCCCCGTAAGCGAAGAGAGCCTGCAGGATTGTCACTATAAGGGCGCGAAGGATGTGCTCACGCATGTACTATGACTTCAATCCCGAATCCGATCTGTTGACGGGGAAGGGATTGGTCATTGGCGGCTCCCACACGATCAGCCAGGTAAATTCGGACGTCCACTATGGTGACCTGAGCGCGGTGCTTTTGCAGAACTCACCGTTTTGGGGTCATTGGATCCGGACACCCGAGTTAAGCATCGCGCTGCTGGATGAATGGGAAGACAAGATCGAGCGGTTGGCGCATGGGTACGATCCAGGAGAATGTCACGTCCATTTCGGGTGTGCCTACCTGGACGCTGGTGCTGATCCGGCGCATCCTGGAGATCACGGGCAAGCAGTACCCTGGCGGAAGTTTGGCCGTCGCTCGAACTCTATATTCACGGCGGCGTCTCCTTTACGCCCTACCAGGAGCAATTCCGCAAGCTGATCGGCAAAGAGATCCACTACCTGGAGATGTACAATGCCAGCGAAGGACTTTTCGCGGCCCAGGGCAACCCGCACGATGACGGCATGCTGCTGTTCCTGGATCATGGCATCTTTATGGAATTCATGCCGGTGGAAGAATACGGAAAGGCCAATCCCGAGACGATCGGGCTCGCCGACGTGGAGGTGGGACAACAGTACGCGCTCGTGATCAATACCAACGGCGGGCTGTGGCGGTATCTGTTGGGAGACACCATCCAATTTACCTCCTGTTTCCCCTTCCGGATAAAGGTCAGCGGGCGGCTCAAACATTTTATCAATGCGTTTGGGGAAGAGGTGATCGTGGACAATACCGATAAGGCGATTGCGGTCGCGGCCGAAAAGACGGGTGCGATCGTGAATGACTATACCGCGGCGCCGGTGTATTTCGGGGATACCGGCAATGGCGCGCACGAGTGGCTGGTCGAGTTCGAGCGGGAACCCGCTGATATGGCGGTTTTTGCCAACGAGCTGGATAAGGCTTTACAAAACGTCAACAGCGACTATGAAGCAAAACGCCACAAAAATATCGCCCTCAGCCTGCCGATCCTGCATTCATTGGAAAAGGGGGTCTTCACATCGTGGTTGAAAAGTAAAGGAAAACTCGGGGGCCAGCATAAAGTGCCGCGCCTGTCGAATAATCGGAAATACATCGAGGAGATCCAGGCTATGCTCCCCGGTCGGTTCCCGGATCCGGTATCGCCGGCGATTCCCGGAGCGCCATCGCCAAAATGAGCAGACTTACCAGGGAAGAAGTATAGAACAGATACAGGTAAGGCACATCGATAAAGCAATAAAAGACCACCAGGCTTAGTTTCAATGCCGCAAGCGGAACATTGATTGCGGCCGCGTCGCAGCGCGATACACCGTGAAAGCGAGCGGGAGGCTAAAGCTGAAGAAGATCAGCAGGCCATGAGGGTCGCGGTGCCGTTGCGGCCAAAGAACCAGGCCAGACCCGGCGCGGTCGAGAATACATCGGGGCTGTCCGTTCCAGACCCGGCCGGCAAATGAGATATAATTCCCCGGCAGATGTGCCAGCCGGATGAACGGTTATCCAACCCACAGGCACCAGGAATATCAACACAAAAGCACAGGATACCCGTCAGGGAAAGGATCGATAGCTGCTTCATCCTGTTCTGGAGGAGCAGCCAGAAGACATAGGCGGGTATCCAGCCGACCAACGCATAACGGCTCAGCATACACAGCGAGATCGCGATTCCCGTCAGCCAGGGTTTGCCGGAGACCAGCGCAAGGACAAGCAACGCATAATAGCCGATCACCACTCCTTCTTCCGATACACTGACAAGACCGGGGGTATTGTCGGCAACGACCCACCAAAATAAAAGAAAGGCCAGCACGCCGAGGAAGAAACCAGACCTCGAACCGGATGGCTTGTAGAGAACGATAAAGGCGCCAAAGGCAAAGAGCAAGCCGGCGATTGCGATCCATCGCATGTCGATGCCCATGGCGAGCGCGGGGACGTAGGGAAGCCACATCGCCGGCAGATAGATGGGCTGGACGCCATGCCAGATCGCAGGGATGGGATCATAGACATGGCTATGTTGCCCGGCGAGAAATCGTTCGGCCATGACCTTTATGATGGGCAGCATATCGGCGTTGTTGATGTCGATGGGTATCTCATCGAACCAGTAGAGACACCAGGAATAGAGGGCCAGCGCGATCAGCCCGATGAGGATGGCGCAGCGCCAAATCGAACTACGCCCCATCACCCCGCGCCCCATCGTCCCGCGCCAGGGTTTTGCGGCAATAGCTGGAAGCCGTAGCTCCGGCAGACGGAGGAGCGCCACGGCAATAACGATTCCGGAAAGAAAATAGAGGACGGAGAAAAAGGGCGTCCACCCGTGGAGCTTCAGACACCACGTAGAGCCAAGTGTTTCCACCGCAAAAGCGGCAAGCAGAAAAGCTTTTGATTTGACCGGATCGTTCATACTATGCAAAATTGAATTTCGACAAAAAATTGCTCCGCAAAATATGAATTTCGATTCCAACACCGTTGGAATCTCATTCGGAATCTTCGCTTCGCTCGATTTTGTTTCAATACCGTCAATGTCGGCACTTTCCTCCCTTTGGTCGTCAAGTGCAAACTGGGCTCCGCCCAGTTTAAATATAATTTCTTTCCAACAACCCAATGAATGAATATATTTGGCCTATGAAACTATTGGAAAATAAAATTGCGATCGTGACCGGCGCAAGCCGCGGCATTGGAGAGGCCATTGCGCTGAAACTGGCCGGCGCATGGGGCGCATGTCGCTTTACGTACCTGAGCAGCGAGGAGAAGGCAAAGGCATTGGAAGATCGGCTGAAAGGGTTGGGCGTCAAGGCAAAGGCCTACCGGAGCAATGCGGGGGTGTTTGCGGAGAGTGAAGCGTTCGTCAACGATGTCGTAAAGGAATTCGGGACGGTAGATATTTGTGTCAACAATGCGGGGATCTCGAAAGACAATCTGTTCTTCGGCTTACGCCCGGAGCAATGGGACGATGTCATCAAGATCAATCTGAAGAGTGTATTTAATGTGACCAAGCAGGTCATCCGGCCGATGATGAAGGCTAAGTCGGGGTCGATCATCAATATGAGCTCGATCATAGGAATCGGCGGGAATGCGGGGCAGAGCAGCTATGCCGCCTCCAAGGCGGGCATAATCGGGTTCACCAAATCGATCGCCAAGGAACTGGGTAGCCGGAATATCCGTTGCAATGCGATCGCTCCGGGTTTTATCGAGACTGACATGACCTACTATCTTAAAGATGGAGATGGCGCCAAGAAATTCCTGGAGGACATCCCCCTCGGTCGCTTTGGGAAGGCGGAAGAGATCGCCGAAACGACATTGTTCCTGGCCAGCGATATGAGTGCCTACATCACAGGACAGGTGATCAGCGTCTGCGGAGGACTGAACATATGACACCGATAGAAAAGCTGTTGGCGGATAACAAAGGCTGGGCGGCGGCGATAAAAGCCGAGGACCCGGGCTATTTCGAGCGGCTCTCGCATTTGCAGACGCCGGAGTTCCTTTGGATCGGCTGCAGTGACAGCCGGGTACCTGCGGACCGGATCACGGGTACACAGCCCGGTGAGATCTTCGTACACCGGAATATCGCCAATATGGTTAGTCCATACGGATGTCAACCTGCTGAGCGTACTGGATTTCGCGGTTAATCATCTGAAAGTGCGGCATGTGATCGTCTGCGGTCATTATGGCTGCGGCGGGATCAAGGCGGCCATGACGAATCATGATTACAAGTATGTATTGAATATGTGGCTGCGGAATATCAAGGACGTATACCGGCTGCACAGCCGGGAACTGGATGCGATCTCCGATCCGGAAGCGCGGGCCGACCGGTTGACGGAACTGAATGTCAAAGAGCAGGTGACGCATCTCGCGAAAACATCCATCATCCAGCGCGCCTGGAAGGAAGAGGGGCGCCCGCGTCTCCATGGCTGGGTTTACGGGCTCAAGGATGGCCTGATCAATCCGGTCTTCAACATGGATCCCGGCTCCCACCTGGACCCGATTTATCAATACGACGATCTCTAAAAATGATCCGCTGCAAACAAAAATGAGCGGCCCGAAGGCCGCCCATCGCTTTCTCATGTGTGCAGGCGCTCTATTGCGCCACCCAGATTTTGGTCGTTGTCACGTCGTTTCCTTGCGTTTCCGCATACCAGTTGCTATAATTGTAGGTCTGTTCAGAAGAGGGGTATTGATATCGTTGATAACTGCCATAGGTAGCGGTATAAAAGCTGGAGTTAGTGGGATCCATCGGGGTCATGCCGCCAGTCCTCCGCATCAGCGTCCAGGCGTCCCACGGCTGCCGGAATAGATCGATCCATTCCTGGGCATAGATCTGCTGCAACGCCGTACCGGGGTTAAACTGCACGACTGCGTTGGTCAGCAGGGTATTGATCGCAGTCTGGCTGGGCAACGCGGTGGGGTTATTGACAACCCATATCTGCGAGTTGATCGCCTGTTGGACCCAAAAGTTCACCGAAGCCGTAATGCCCGTTGTTGTATTCGGTCTGGGCAGTCGTCATATTTGCGCCCACTCCCGCAAGACCCGCCGCATAAACCTCCGCCTTCAGGAAATGAACTTCGGCCGCCGTCATAAACAATTCCGGGATGTTGTAATCCACCGCCCAGTAATAATTGAGATTGGCATAGAGATTCGGCGTTGGCGGATTTCCGTCTTTATTCGCCCAATCGCTGTTGCGGATCGCTTCATCATAAGGCGATCCTTCTTCGGCCGGAGTGGAATTGGTGGGGTTCTGCGGGAACGGATTCCATTGGTTGTTGTTGTTCGGCTCGAAGAATACCGTACAACGCGGGTCGAAGATCCCGCTGCCGTCCTCCGCCGTATCGGAAGACATCAGATTCCACATCGTCGTCCCCATCCGGAGCCGGCATTCCGTACCGAAGGAGTACATGCGGGCCGAGAGGTCCATATTGGGAATATTCGACGTCGGATATAGACCAACATTCGTATTATCCGCGTCAAGGAGCGGTTTACCAAGCGCGTCCGCGATCTGCGGCGTCGCATCCGTCGGGTCTTTCGCATACATGGTCAACGCGACCCGGAGACGAAGGCTGTTGGCAAATTCGATCCATTGGGAAATGTTGTTTTGCAGCACATAGTCGGTGTTGCCCAACGAATATTGATTCGAATTGGTGCTGAAATTATTGACCGCCCATTGCAGGTCATTGAGCACGGATAGATAAACAGCCTGTTGTTTATCATAAGCGGGTGTAAGCACCGTGTCGTTCGAAGGACTGTAATACAGCGATTGCCCCGCGGCTGAATACGGCATGTCACCGAAGAAGTTGGTCAGCTTGATCGCCATATATCCTTTCAGCACTTTCATCATGCACTTCACATTCGTATAGATCGTCGTATCCGGTTGCCGAGCGATCAGCTGCATCATCAACTCGTAGTTCGGCAGGTTGTGATAGAAATTGCTCCAGTATTCGTCGCCGTCATTGCCATAGGAGTAATCCGCTTTTGTATATACCGGGGCAAGCTGGGTGATCGGGTAAACCCAACTGTTATTGCCCACCTGCTGATCGCCCTGCGTCATATTGGATACAAAGGCGACATAGAGCTGAGCAACCGAAGCAATGGGAGAACCGATCAGGGGGGTATTGATACTCTTAAAGTCTTTGGTGCAGGAACTGGCTCCGCCGAGCAGGACGACCAGCGCTGCAAAAAACAAATGTTTTCTTCTATTTATCATACAAATGAGTTGTTGTTAATGGATGATTCATTTCAATCACATTAAAATCCGGCTTTTACGGTCAACCCGAATGATCTGGTCCCGGGCAATGAACCGAACTGGACGCTTTGGTTGTTGGTGGTGCCGGTCAGCCCTTCGGGGTTGAGGCGGTCCGGGAGTTTGGTAAATAAATAGAACAGGTCCCTCCCGATCAGCGAAACGGACAGGTTCTGGAAAATGCCGGTGGCGCTCGTGAGCTTGTCGGGGAATTTATAGGTGAACGCTACTTCTCGCAGCTTCCCCCAGGAATTGGTAAAGATGCTGTTGGTGCGCACGATCGGGATATTGTCCCAGGACTGGAAGTTACCCGCATATTTCCACCAGGAATTGACCACCGCCGTATTGGGTTTGCCATTCGGTGTCACCCCAGGTAGGATAACGCCGACATTACCCGTTGACCCATCCGGGAAGGTAAAGGGCAGGCCGTGACCGTCGCGCTCGCGGGTAGTCTCCGGCAGTTCACCCTGGCCCATCAGCGAGGCATAATCGCCCGACCAGATCTGACCGCCGATATGGAAGTCGGTCAGTACGTAGAGGCTAAAGGCCTTGTACCGGAAAGTATTGCCGATGCCGCCCGTTATTTTGGGCGTGGAGTTGCCGATCTTTACGACACTCGGGGTGGTCGCATATTGCGCGCCGAGGACCGGACCATTCCCGGTATTGTTGCCATCCGCATAGATCAGGTTGACGACCTTCTGTTTACCCATATACTGATAA
Organism: uncultured Chitinophagaceae bacterium; assembly: GCA_963846405.1. Lineage (GTDB taxonomy): Bacteria > Bacteroidota > Bacteroidia > Chitinophagales > Chitinophagaceae > Puia. Next base: position 452,826 of record CAWJVU010000010.1, read on the forward strand.
TCCAACCCATAGATGGTACCGTACTGATCGCCGACATGCGCGTTGGTGCTGATGCCGTCACCGCCGAACCAACTGCCGATCGGGATCTGCGTTACACCCGGCTCGAGTGAAACGATCGTGTTGCTGTTATGGGCGCCGTTGACGACGATATCCCAGGTGAAGTTCTTGCTGCGCACAGCGGACGCGTTTATGACAAACTCTTCTCCGCGGTTCCGCAAGGCGCCGGTATTGATGGTCAGCCGGTCGGAACCCGACGTTGTGGCCACATTGACCGGCAGGATCTGATGATCCGAATAAATATCGTAATAACTGAAATTCAGATTGATCCGGTTATTCAGAAATCCGAGGTCAGTACCAATCTCGAACGACCGTGCACGTTGAGGTTCGATGCCCACCGACGGCAGGGTCGTCGGAACGGACAGCCCCGTCGTAAAGCCGGCCTGGGTAACCGGGCTGTACACGAATTCGGTCTGGTAGGGAACATACCCGTTGGCGCTGGCTGCTTCCGCGATCCGGATCTTTCCATAGCTAAGCCAGTTACGGACGCTGTTCAGATTAAGCGCATTTGTAAAAACAAAGCTCAGGTTCGCAGATGGATAGAAAAAGGACCATTTGTCCGAAGGCAACGTAGAAGACCAGTCATTACGGCCCGTTCCTTCCAGGAAGAGATAGTCCTTATAGGAAAGATTCAGGATACCATACACCGAATTGATCTCGCTTTCCTGAAAATTCTCCGTCGGATTCAGCAAGGCCTGATTCGTGCCCGCATAGTTCGAAAGGGTATATGTAAACGGTGCATTGAAGGGCCCCGGATTGGAAGCGGAGATATCGTAGAGCTTGTTGTGATAATAGCTGGCGCCACCGGTCAGGCTGGCATTAAAATCGGGGAACAGCCTATCCTTATGAAGCATGAGCAGCGCGTCGAGGTTTTGCGTCCCCACGGTCGACAGATCATTGCTATAGAGCACTTCCCCGGAATAGGCCGTCAGCCCGGCCGCATCGATCGGCCGGTTCTTGGTCACAAACTGGTTGGTATAGTGGTCGAGACCGGTGTGCCCGGTAAAGTTCAGCCAGGGAGTGATATCGGCGCTTAGCTTGATGGAGCCGAGGAATTGGTCCTGGGTGAACGTCGTGTTATTGACATGCGTATTCCACCAATAATAACCTGGCGCCCCATTGTCCTGGGAGGGGCTTTGCGTGATGACGGTCTGGTTTTGTGAACCGTCCTTATTAACCGCCAATCCTTTCTCCAGTGGCTTGTAATCCATCGGGATCATATAATCGGTGATATAGCCCACCCCGGAAGAGGAGGAGGACTCACCGTAAACATTCGGCACATTCTCCCGGACAAGATTAAGATAGCTGATGGTCGCTTCCACCTTCACACGCTTGCTGACATTGATGGATGACCCGACGTTGAATACGTTTTGGTGAAAATTGCTGCTGTAGGTGATCGCATCGTTGTCGGTTCGCGTATAGGAAACCCGGACGGTCCCTACGTCTCCGCCGCCGGAGAACGATACGTTATGCGACGTCGTATTGCCGGTTTTATAAAAGCTCTTGAAGATATTCGGATTGCCGACGTATGGGCGGACTGTGCCATCCCACCACAGGATCTGCTGACCCGTCATCTTCTGGCCCCAGGAGGCGCCATCGCCGGGGAAGCCGATATAGTTCCACCAGTTGCCGCCGCCGGGGATAACGGAGCGGGCGCCATAGAAGTCATTACTGTTTGTTTCCCGCGACTGACCGCCGGAGGTCGTATAAAAGCCGGGGTTAGCCGAATAGAGGGCATCCGCCATACCCATGCCGTATTCATCCTGTGTCTTGATATAGCGGTACGGTTGATTCCAGCGGGTGGCAAAATTATAATCGATGCCAAGACCTTTTTGCTTGCTGCCTTTTTTTGTCGTGATGAGGATAACCCCGTTTGCGCCACGCGCGCCATACAACGCCGCAGCGGTGGGACCCGGGAGAATGTCGAAGGTCTCAATATCATCGGGGTTCATGGTATTCAGAAAGGATCCGTAATCGACGGACTGATTTTGGCTGACGTCGGTATTCTGACCCAGGAGGTTCTGCTGCGTTAGGCTCTGCCCCTGCGGGAGGATGGGCTCATTATCGATCATGACACCGTCTACCACGACGAGAGGCTGGTTATTGCCGAGCAGGCTGTTATTGCCCCGGATGACGATGCGGCTCGAACTGCCTTCGACCCCGTTGGGTTCCGTTACATTCAGGCCCGCGACCTTCCCCATCAGCCCGGTGGAGATGTCGGGTGCGTCCGCTTTTACCACATCGGCGCCGGAGACCTGGTGATCCGAGTAACCAAGGGATTTGGCCTCGCGTCGGATGCCAAGTGCAGTGATCACGACTTCATTCATCGCGTGATCGCTTTTCTGCATGGTGATCCGCAGATCGGAAGAAGTGCCGCTCACAGTAGCCCTGTACGTATCATAGCCGACAGAAGAAAATACGAGCACATCGCCGTCCTTGGCATCGATGGAAAAATGCCCCTGCGGATCCGTCGCTGCGCCGCGCGTAGTGCCGGCGACCGTCACACTGACCCCCGGAACCGGAGCTCCGTCAGGTCCGATAACCGTCCCGGTAATGGGCCGGAAAGCTGGAGCCGCAAAACGTCCGGGGGCAGATACCGCACCGGGATCCTTCTTGAGCACGATCTGGTGGCCGATCACCTCATAGGAAATATGAAGCGGGCCCAAAATTCGTTGAAGGAGATCGCCCAGACGTTCGTCATTGGCAATCACCGTGATCCTTTGGCGGTTTTGAAGGACTTCATTGCTATACGTGAATCCGACCTCAGTAGAGGCGGCAATCGCTTTGAGCACTGTCCTGATCTCTTTGGATGGCAGGTTCAGAGATACCTTTTTGTCCAGAATTTCCTGGCCGTTTGCCGTACCCGCAAAAGAGTAGCTGACACAGCTCAACACCAGGAATAATTGCAGTAAAGACACTCTCATAATGAATAAAACAGCTTGTTTTGGTTTTCCGTTTTTGTTCATATCTTGGGTGGGTTTTGTCTGTTTGAAAAAATGCGGCAAAATCATCCCCTGATCTTAGTTATGACCTGCGACAGGGGAGCGTTACGAAATGGTGGTGTTCCAGCACCGCCATTTTTTTATAATGATAATGGGGATTCTTTGGATGTAGTCATATTCAGTCGTTTGGTTTACAATTTTATAGTTAGCAGTCCGTCGCCGTGCCCACCCCGCCCCGCTCACTTGCAGGGTTTCCCTTCCAGGAAGACGCCATCTTCTTTCAGCTCGTACGTGGCGCCGATCGCCGCACAAATGATCCGGATCTTGTCTTCCAGTGATTCATCGGCCATGGAAGTGGTCAACACACAATTGGAAAAGGTCGCTTTATCGTAGTGAAAGGGAATGCCATACGCATTCTCCAGGGTCTGGAAAATCTCGATGACGGGGGTTTCGTCGAAGTTGAAAGAAATGGCCGGAGCCGTGGGTATTAGATCGGGAGCAAGATCCTTCTTCTCCGCATTTAGCTGGACAAGGTCACGGGAATGTCCTTTATATAAGGCGATCTGGTTGGTCGTCAGGATCAGGGGGTAAGTCAGGGGAATATTTTTGCGGGTGACAGCAACTTTTCCGGTAGTGACGAGAACGGTAATATCGCCACTCTCCTTATCGGTCGCCACTCTAAAGCTGGTTCCAAGTACGCGGACCACGACGTCGCCCGAGTAGACATAGAAGGGTCGTCGGGCATCTTTCGCCACCTCGAAAAACGCGTTGCCTTCCAGGTACACCTCGCGCTTGTCCTTTTGAAGAAAAGCGGCATAGCGGATACCCGATCCCGGCTGCAAAACAACCCTCGTGCCATCGACGAGATAGACGGTCTGACTGCGATCGGTCTGGTTGACCCGGTCCAGGTCTTGCCGAACCAGGAGGTTTGCGACCTTTGGTACATCACTGGTCAGCGCGGTGGCGTGCGGCCGGCGCAGCCACGTGACGGCGCCGACGACGACGAGAAGGCAAAGGACCGATGCCGCTACCGGCCCGGCCAGGCGCAGTCGCCTGGCCGGAGCTTCGGCGGTGTCAGTCGATTCCGTATTCAGTCGGGTAGTGATACCAGACCAGATCGCATCGGCCAATGGCCGGACGTCCTCCGGTCGATCGGTGTATGCCTGCTGGTCCTGTAAAAGCTTTCTGGTCTGATCGTCAAGATTCTCCAAACGGGAAAAAATTTAGGTGAGCGATGTCCCCGCGCTTTCGCACGCTTTACCGCTCATTAATAGAAGTGAAAGATTCCCGCAAATTATACTCAGGAAATAAAAAATATTTTTAATAAGGTCATCGCAAGGAGCGATACGGGGCTTTTGAACACCTCTTTAAGCCGGTAAAGGGCCCGGTGCAGGAGGTTACTGACCGACTGATAGTTGAGGTCCATCAACTCGGCGATTTGTTCGTGGGTGAATCCCTGGAAATAGCGAAGTTGAATCGCTTCCTGCTGACGCAAGCTGAGCGACTTCATAGCCTGGCGCAGGGATTCGAACTGCGAAGCGCGGGATTCGTTCTCGATGATGCTGGTCTCGATAGGATTCTCCAGGGGATTGCCAAGACTAAAGGCGATCCGGGCAGACCGCAGGCTGAGATACCGGTTCTTCTCCAACCGGACAAGCTTGTATCGAAGCGCCTTGAAAAGATAAAATTTAACCGACCGGACGGGTGCAAGGTTTTTCCGGGAGTGCCAGAGCTCCACAAAAAGCTCCTGGATCTGGTCTTTCAGCAGATCCCGGTCAGGGCAGAGCCGAAGTCCATAGGTGATGAGCTGCTGGATATGCTGCTGATAGATGGCGGCAAACGCTTCCCGGTCACCTTCCCTGAACTGTGACCAGCGCTGCACATCCGCATCTGACATCCTATCCATAGCGGTAAAGTATTACTTTTTCCTGAAATTATGAAGGGCGGTCCGGGAGAACTGGCTTAAGATAAGCCGGCCACTGATGACGGCCCGTTCGACAAGCAGCTGATCCCAGTGCTCGGTCCCTTTCCAGAAACTGGCCTTGAGCAGCGCCATCGCTTCGGGGCTGGAGTGGGCAAGGGCGCGGGATAGTCGGTCGATCGATTCGTCCATTTCATTCAACTGTTGGTGCAGCTCGGTAAATAGGCCGCGCTTCCTGGCCCATTCCGCGTCGCGCCACATGCCGGCGTCGATGGCGAGACTGCTGAAAGCCGACAGACCAATCTTTCGCTCCACAGCAGGCCCTACGACAAAAGGCCCGATCCCGAGGGCCAGTTCGCTAAGCTTTACGTCGGCGCCATCGACCGCAATGGCATAGTCCGCCGCTGCCGCGATGCCGACACCCCCGCCGACGCATTTGCCATGGATGCGGGCGATGACAAATTGCGGGCATTTACGCATCGCATTGATGAGGTGGGCGAATCCGCTGAAGAACAAAAAGCCCTGGTCGGCATTCTGGATCGCCATTAATTCATCGAAGCTGGCGCCGGCACAAAAGGCTTTTGATCCTGCTGAACGCAGGACGATGACCCGCGTATGCGGGTCATTGCCGGCGCCGTGCATCTCGTGCGTAAGCGCATCGAGCAGCCTGCCTGGGCAGGGAATTGCTTTGCGGGTGATAAAATTCAATGGTGGTAACGCCCTCATGGGTCTCCGTTCGGACGTACCCTTCGCTGATCTCTCGAAGCATATGATAGGTTTGGTTAATCTATGTTGCGAACTGTGCCATGCCCAGTTCATTGGCGCATCCGGACCATCGTCAGGATCGTGGCGATCGCCACACTTTCTCCCGTTTCATCATAAACATCCACATACCATTTTACGATGCCGCGGGGGATATCGGTTGCCTCTTTTTTCTCCTGCGCGATTTTCTCTTTACAGGTCAGTCTCACGCCGATCGTGCTGCCGGCGTAGACAGGTTTGAGGAACCGGCATTCTTCGAGGCCGTAATTGAGCATCACCGGACCCTTGCCGGGATCGACAAACAGGCCGGCAGCCGCGCTCAGGATAAAATAACCGTGCGCGACCGGTTTCTCAAACAACGTGTCCTTCAGGGAAGTATGATCGGTATGGGCGTAAAAATGATCCCAGCTGACGGCGGCAAAACTGGTAATATCCGCCTCCGTGATCGTCCGCTTGTGGGTGATCACCGTATCCCCTATTTCCAATTCTTCAAAATATTTCCGGAACGGATGCTTGTCATCCGTTGACTGCAGAAGCATGAGGCTGCCAGGTATTGGTGAGGGCGGTGACCATGGAGGGGGAACCCTGCACGGCAACCCGCTGCATATAGTGACGTACACCCCGGATGCCGCCCATTTCCTCGCCGCCGCCGGCTCGGCCGGGGCCGCCATGGACCAATTGCGGCAACGGGCTGCCGTGACCGGTGCTTTCCCTCGCGCATTCGTTGTTGAGGATAAGGATACGGCCGTGCCAGGAAGCAGTGCCCAGGACATAACGGCGGGCAATGCCGGGGTCGGCAGTGACAATGGAGCTGCAAAGACTGCCCTTGCCTTTTTTGCTAAGCTCGATGACTTCATCCACATTCCGATAAGCCATGAGCGTGCTCACTGGACCGAAAGCTTCGATCGTGTGAGGTTCTTCGCTATGAAAAGGGTCCTCGTTCAAAAGCAGGATGGGGGAAAGAAACGCGCCTTTTTCCGCATCCGCATCGATCAATTCCACGCTGTCCAGCGAGCCGTAGATGAGCTGGGAAGTGGCGAGCAGACGCCTGACCTGCGCCCGGACCTCTTCGCGCTGGGATTGACCGGCGAGCGAGCCCATTCTTACTTTATCGTTCTCCGGGATTGCCGATCGTCGTTTGCGAAAGGGACTTGACGATCGCCTTCCAGGCCGCATCCATCTTGTCCGCAGGCACCATCGCTCGCCTAACCGCGGTACATTTCTGCCCGGCCTTCACCGTCATTTCCTTGCGCAGCTCCTTCACAAAAAGGTCCCATTCGGGCATGCCCGGCTCAACGTCTTCACCCAGAACCAGGCAGTTGAGGGAATCTGCCTCCATGTTGAAGGGAACGTTCTCCTGCAGAATGCGCGGATGCGATCTGAGTTGATGGCCGGTGGTGGCGGACCCGGTAAAGGTAACCACGTCCTGCGCGCCGACATGATCCAGCAGGTCGCCCGCGCTGCCGCAGATCAACTGAAGGGCGCCGGCCGGAAGAATACCCGAAGCGGCGATCTCGCGGACAACGGCTTCCGTGAGGAAGGAGGTAACCGTGGCCGGTTTGACGACGGCGGGCACACCCGCCAGGAGGTTGACCGCGATCTTCTCGAGCATTCCCCAGACGGGGAAGTTAAAAGCATTGATATGCACGGCAACGCCTTCCTTGGGGACCAGGATATGCTGGCCCATAAACGTATTGCCTTTACTGAGGTTCATCCCTTCTCCATCCAGACAGAAAGGGGAGTCCGGAAATTTGCGGCGAAGGGAGGCATAGGCGAAGAGGTTCCCGATCCCGCCTTCAAGGTCGATCCAGCTGTCGGCACGGGTGGCGCCGGTCAGGGAACTGATGCGGTAAAAATCCTCCAGGTGCTCCCGCAGGTGAAGCGCCAGGGCTCTCAACATCCGCCCGCGTTCCGGGAAGGTCATCCGGCGCAGGGCCGGGTTGCCCGATGTTTCGGGCATAGTCGAGCATGGCGGCGAAATCGAGGCCTTTGGTACTGGCGCGGGCGATGAGGTCGCCATTAAAGGCGTTATAAAGGGGTTGTCCTTCACCGTCCCCCGTGATCCAGCGTCCGGTGATATAGTTTCCTAGCTTGAGCATAGAGCACAATCGTTTGAGGGGCGAAGTTACTGAATTTTCGTCGGCAGGTCTCCAGATCGGCAACCCCCCTTGGATTTGCATATGCAAATCTATTTTCGAGAAAAAACACCTAGCCGGGGAGTAAACCGGTATGACCTGTGCCAACCTGACAGGTGCAAAAGATTGGTCGGGCTTTTGCGATTTCGCAGCGGTATGGATAGTTATTCCCAGACGATCACTTCCGTGGTCGGTCAGGTAGCGGAAGCCGTCGTGCATATCCAGGTGCAGAAACCGGACAAACGATCCGCGCACCCGAGAGACGCGAGTTAATGCCGGCGTCGGGGTCCGGGTTTATCATCTCGACAGATGGATTTGTCGTGACAAATAATCATGTCATCGAACATGGCGGAGGAAATCAAGGTCTCGCTGGCAGATGGCCGGACGGTCAACTGCGGAGCTAAAGGGGGCCGACCCCTCCACCGATATCGCCGTACTGAAGATCGACGGAACGGGATTGAAAGCATTGGTCTTTGCCGATTCGGAGAGCCTGCAGCCAGGGCAGATCGCGATAGCGATCGGCAACCCGCTGGGCTTGCAGCATACAGTGACGGCTGGTGTAGTTAGCGCTCTGGGGCGGACGCTGCGGGCCAACAACGGGCGACTGATCGACGATATCATCCAGACGGATGCATCGCTAAACCCGGGCAATTCCGGGGGACCGCTGGTCAATTCGCTCGGGCAGGTCATCGGGGTCAATACAGCGACGATCCCTTCGGCGCAGGGTCTTTGTTTCGCGGTTAGCTCGAACCTGGCTGCATTTGTGGCAGGGAAGCTGATCATGGAAGGGCGGGTGAAACGGGCATACCTCGGGATTGCGGGTCAGGTGGTCAAGCTGACGGGGCGGATGGTGGCGGCCAACCGCCTCGGGAGGAAGACCGGAGTATATATTTATGAGGTGGTGGCGGATCAGCCCGCATACAACAATGCGATCCGGATGGGGGATATCATCGTATCTTTCAATGGAAAGGGAGTGGGTACCGTAGATGAGCTGCACAAGCTTTTGAATGCGGATGTGATCGGGCAGACCATGGAGATGGACGTCCTGAGCGGCGGGCACAAGGTGACGATAAAGGTGATACCGGGCGAGATGCGGTAATTCGATCGTCGGTCGCACTCAGGTACATGTGCGGATCGCAAACTCCTATGCCCGATCGCGCAGCTCGATCTCCTTGCAGAGGGACTGGAAAATCTGGTCGACGTCCCCTTCGCCATTGATGTAGACGACTTTGCCGTATTTTTTATAATATTCGGCGACGGCCGCGGTCTTTTTTTCGTATTCCGCATGGCGGGACCGGATGGTTTGTTCGTCCCGGTCGTCGGAGCGGCCGGACGTCAGGCCGCGGTTGAGCAGTCGTTTGGTGAGCTCTTGTTCCTTTACGATGAAGAGCAAGGACGAGCGAGATCGAAGTGCCTTTTTGCGTCAGAAGTTTATCAAGCGCCTCGGCCTGGGCGGTGGTCCGGGGGAAGCCGTCGAAAAGGAAGCCGTGCGCATTGGGGTTGTTGTCGAGTGCGGCGCTGATGATCTCGATGACAACCTCATCGGGAACCAGCTGGCCTTTATCGATGATGCTTTTCGCGGCAAGTCCCAACGGTGTCTGGCCGGCGATTTCGGCACGCAGCAAATCGCCGGTGCTTAGGTGTTTCAACCCGTATTTGGCGATAAGTCGTTCAGACTGCGTACCTTTTCCGCTACCGGGCGGCCCAAACAAAATGATGTTAAACATAATATGTACTACTTACCCTTGTGTAGTGAACAAATATAGTATATTGAAATTCGACAAAAAATTGCTTCGCAAAATAATTTTTTGTCTCATTACCATAAATACTGCACTTTTCTCCCTTCGGTCGCAAAGTGCAAACTGGGCTCCGCCCAGTTTTGGTTTAATCAACAGTGTGGATCCCAATAATAAAATCAACAGTATGGATACCAACAACAAAACCAACAACCGGTCTATTCGCACACCGACTCTTCCCCAGTGAGTCTGACCGACGACCAGTGGAAGAACATTCTTCCAAAAAATGTCTATGCGATCGCGCGACAGAAGGGCACGGAGCGGCCTTACAGCAGTCCGCTGGAAGAGAATCATGAGATCGGCACTTACTATTGCGCGGTTTGCGGCAACCCGCTTTTCCAAAGCGATACCAAATTCGAAAGCGGCTGCGGCTGGCCGAGCTTTTATCAGCCGATCAGCAAGAGCAGCGTGATCTACATACCGGATCATACCTACGGAATGGAGCGGACGGAGGTGGAATGCGGCCGCTGCAAATCGCATCTTGGCCACGTTTTCCATGACGGCCCGCCGCCTACCGGGTTGAGGTACTGCATAAATGGCGTGGTTCTCGATTTCGAGAAGGCGAAGGATGCCGAGAAAAAATACAACGAAGAGCACGGGAAATGACGTATTTTCGCGTCCCGAATCCCGGTCCGGGTAACAAGCCCCGAGCGGGAGATCGGCCAACTTAGCTCAGCTGGTAGAGCATTTCATTCGTAATGAAAGGGTCGTCGGTTCGATTCCGATAGTTGGCTCCAAGCTATGCAGTTATCCCGTCTTGCCGAGACCCTGATCGGGTCTGAAATCGTCAAACTTGGCGGTGAGATCCGCGAGAAGATCCGCCGGGGAGAAAAAATCTACAATTTTACCGTAGGGGACTTCGACCCCGCGATCTTTCCAATCCCGAAAGAATTGGAGAATGGGATCGTCGACGCCTACCGGAACCATTTCACCAATTATCCCGCAGCGGAGGGCAATCTGGACCTCCGGGTGTCCATCGGTGCATTTATCAAAGACCGGGAACAGTTGGTCTATTCGCCGGAGGAGATCCTCGTCGCAAGCGGGGGCCGGCCGCTGATCTATTCCGTATTCCGGACGTTGGTCGACCCGGGGGATAAAGTGATTTACGCGGTGCCTTCCTGGAATAACAATCACTATACGCATCTGAACGGAGGCCGGCACGTGGTGATCGAGGCAAAAGCGGAGAACAACTTCATGCCGACAGCGGAGGCGATCCGGCCGCATATCGAGGGTTCGGCGCTCCTTTGTCTTTGCTCGCCGCAGAATCCGACGGGTACAACGATCTCCCGTAACGACCTCTCCGCCATTTGTGACCTGGTGCTGGAAGAAAACGCCCGCCGCGGGACGGAAGAGAAGAAACTATATGTCCTTTATGACCAGATGTACTGGCAGCTGACCTATGGGGATATCGTCCACTATAACCCGGTTGGCTTACGTCCCGCCATGCGCGAGTATACCGTCTTCATCGACGCGATCAGTAAGGTGTTTGCGGCGACCGGGGTGCGGGTCGGCTGGGCGTTGGGACCCGCGCTGATCATGAAAAAGATGAATGCGATCATGAGCCATATCGGGAGCTGGGCGCCCATGGCGGAGCAGAAGGCAACGGCCGCATTCCTGGTAAAGAAAGAGGCGATCGATACCTATCTGGCCGGGTTCAGGGCGGGATTGGCGGAGCGGTTGCACCGGATCTACGATGGGTTCAAGGGGTTGAAAGCGGAAGGGTATGGCGTTGACGTACTGGAACCCGGAGGCGGCAATTTATCTGACGATGAAGGTCGATCTGGTGGGAAAAAGACGAGGACGGATCTAAAGACCCAGCAGGAGGTAACGTCGTTCTTATTAAATGAGGCGGGTTTGGCGTTAGTGCCTTTTTCGGCGTTCGGAGCTCCGGCGACATCACCCTGGTACCGGCTTAGCGTCGGCACCTGCCGGCTGGAAGATATACCTGAAATGCTCGGTAAATTAAGAGGCTGCGTTGAAGAAACTGCGCCTAGTTTTTATTGCAAATAAAGAAAAACGCTCTCAATTCTTTTTCCCGGATAATGCGTTGAACATTATCCCGCTTGCAAAGAGTCTTATGGCGGTTGATATCGAAGATCTCGTGGGCGAGGCAGAAAGATTCGATCGTCTCGAAGTGGAACAATAGGTCATTCAATTGCTCCAATTCGTGCTCCATTGATTTTTCGTTCATGTGTTCATCTTTCACCAGAACAAGCAGATCCCTGTTACAAGCTTTCATTACTATTAGATTTTAATAACCTGCCATACCTTTATTCACCCCGCAGCCGCACTTCTTGCTGCTGCCGCCGATCTCGTGTTGTGAACTGCAACCGGCGTACGCAATGGTACTAAATAAAACCAAGAGAATCAATACCGCTTTTGTAGTTTTCATGATAGCGTATCCTAACAAATTAACTATTTTAACCAAAAAATAGTATTGCCGATCGATCCGAAAGCAAAAATTAACAATCCGGCAGCTAAAATGCTAAAAGTTCTGGTCGCGCCGCTGGACTGGGGGCTGGGACACGCAACTCGATGTATTCCAATAATTAAAGAGTTGACCAACCAAGGATGTACCGTCATTATCGCCGCCGACAGGTACACAAAAAGCAATACTCCAGGAAGAATTTCCTGGTTTGTCCTTTGTCGGAATCGCCCGGATTCCGCCTGAAATATGGCAAAAATCGTGCCTTTACGCTGCTAAAAATAATCTTCAGCATTCCGAAAATCTTGATCGCGCATCAAGCGGGAAAATGCGTGGTTACGGCGGTTTTCGAGCCATGAAGGGCTTGATTTGGTCATCTCGGACAATCGTTACGGGCTCTACCGCCCGGGTGTTTTCTCGGTTTTTATCACGCATCAGCTGACGATCCGGAGCTCGCTTGGGCGCGGTGGCCGATTGGCTGCTTCACACCGTAAACTATGCCTGTATCCGCCGCTTTTCGGTCTGTTGGGTGCCCGATGCAGCAGGGCCCGAAAACCTCGCCGGGATACTGTCGCATCCACGGAAATTGCCGGCCATACCTGTACGCTATATCGGATGGCTTTCGCGGTTGGAGCGGGTAGAAGCGGAAGATGAGGCTTTGATCTGCTGATCCTGTTGTCGGGACCGGAACCGCAGCGAACGATATTGGAAAGGTTGCTCCTGGCGCAGCTGGGCAAGGTAGCCGGGCGTATTGTCCTGGTCAGGGGCCTGCCCAACCGGCAGTCCGATGACGGTCACCGTCCCGCCGACGGTCACCCCCCCGGGGCGGGTGACGTTTTTGATCATCTGCCGGCGAGGGAACTGGAGCGGGTGATTGGTCAGAGCCGGTTGGTATTGGCAAGATCGGGATATAGCACCGTGATGGACCTCGTGCGGCTGGGCAAAAAAGCGATCTATATTCCGACGCCGGGGCAGCCCGAACAGGAGTATCTGGGGCCCTACCTGGCAGGAGAAGGGATGGGGGATCTGCAGTGCAGCAGCGGGGATTTGTCCTAACCGAGGCGCTGGAGAGGCGCAAGCGCGCTTGATGGACCGCGAGCCGGCGACGCGCAATGAGGCGGTTGAGGAAGGAGATTGAGACGGTATTCTGGTTCAATCGGCCGTGGCCGACTTAGGATAGTCGAAAAAAAGGAATTCACGGCTGCCGGCGAAGAATTCGCTCCACGTTGGCGCATCGCTTTTGATGGCAAAGACGGAGCAGGTAGGCATATTGTCGAGCCGGACGGTTGTCAGGGTATTGACAAAGGCGGTGATGCCGGGATTATGGGAGAAAAGAGCGACGGCTGATCTCCTATCATCCAGGTCGGCGATGACCTGTTGAAAGGCGGCCGGCTGGGCATGGTAGAGTTCGTTGCGGATAACGATATCTGTTTCTTTTACCTTGAATTCGCGGGCGAACAGCTCCGCGGTATGGCGGGCCCGGCGGGCGGGGCTGGAGACGAGGCGGTCGAGCTGGACGCCCGCCTTGATCACCCGTTTGGCCATGGCGGGGGCATCCTTCTTGCCGCGATCATTCAGCGGGCGATCGATATCAGGGGTATTGATATTGTCCCAACTGCTTTTAGCGTGTCGGATAATCAGAAGTGTCTTCATGTGACTTCGGCTGCTAGATATCGAAGGCTTGCGAGTTGATGAAATTGATCAGGGACACCGTATTTTTCAACTTTAATTTCTTCAGGATATTATGGCGGTGCACTTCGACCGTTTTCAGGGAGATACTCAGCTCGGCGGCGATCTCCTTGGAAGACAGCCCCTCCTTCAGCGCCCGGACGATCTGCATTTCACGGTCGGAGAGATTATTGATATCCGGGTTAACCTGGTCGCCATTCAACATTTGGTCGGACAGGATATTCTTTACTTCCTGACAAACATAGACCTGGTTTTTGCTGACTTCGGCGATGGCCTCCAGCATTTCCTGCCGCGGAGAATTCTTGGTCACATACCCTTTCGCGCCAAGCCGGAGCATCTTCTTCGCATAGGCAGGCTGGGAATGCATGGATACACCGATGATCTTGGAGCTGGGGGAATATTTGCGGATCATTTTCAGCACATCAAAACCGCTCATCGGGCGCCATATTGATGTCCAGCAAAACGACATCCGGCCGTTTATCCCGTGCGAGCTCGATCGCGCGTTCGCCATCTCCGCATTCAGCTACCACATCGAAATTCTCGTTCTTTCCCAATAAAAAACTCCACGTCTCTCTGATCAGGGTATGATCATCGACGATCATGATAGAAACTTTCTTCATAACGCTTCCTTTTTTGCTACGTTGAATCAGTCTTGCTACTTACTATCAGAGCGTGTTAACCGGCAGATCTTTTAAGGGGATTAGGTGCTTTCTTAGGCCCTATATACTATATAATATTAAGCATTTTCCCTAATAAAAGCAAATACTAATCCCTACATGTTTTTTTCCATTGATCAATACCCTCTGACATTCTTCCCTTCCATATAGTTCATGAAGGCCTTATTGACTACCCGGTTACCACCCGGCGTGGGATAGTTGCCGGTGAAGTACCAGTCGCCGGTATTGGTGGGGCACGCTTTGTGTAAGGATTCGATTGTTTGATAAATGACCTGTACGGGTGTGGCGATATCCGGTGGGGTTATAAGCTGGGCGATCTTGTCGGAGATCTCCTGGGGGGTAAACGGACTATAAATACGTCGAACCACGTTTTCCGTATGCAGATGGCCGGTACGCTGCAATTCTTTGCAATGTTCGTAGTACTCCTGAAGGCAATTCTCGCGGCCCCGTTCCTTCATCAGTTCGATGGCGGCCCGGAAGGCGATAAAGTCCCCCATTTTACTCATGTCGATGCCATAGCAGTCAGGGTATCGGATCTGGGGTGCGGAGGACACGATGATGATCTTCTTCGGTTCCAGGCGGGCGAGCATCCGGATGATGCTTTCCTGTAAGGGTTGTTCCCCGGACGATGGAATCGTCGATGACGACAAGCGTGTCGATGCCTTTCCGGACCGTTCCATAGGTTACGTCATAGACATGTTGCACCATTTCATTGCGGCTGACATCTTCCGTTATAAAGGTGCGCATTTTGACGTCCTTGATGGCGACCTTCTCCACGCGGATCTTGCGGCTGAGCATTTCCACGAGCTTGTCTTCGGAGATGTCCTTCCCCCAGGACAGGATACGCTGGATCTTGATGCTTTCCAGGTAGTCGTCCATGCCTTTCCACAAGCCATAGAAGGCCACTTCGGCGGTATTGGGGATAAAAGAAAAGATCGTATTCTTCAGGTCATGGTTGATCGCGCCGAGTATCTGTCCGCTGAGGTTATAGCCAAGGGCGATCCGTTCCCGGTAGATCTTTTCGTCACTGCCCCGGGAGAAGTAGATGCGTTCGAAGCTGCAGGCCCGGCGTTCCTTTGGTTCCAGGATGGTCTCTACTGACGCGTGGCCATCTGCCCGGACGATCAGCCCTTTTCCGGGCATCAGCTCCATGACCTCGTTCTCACCGACATTGAATACGGTTCGGATGGCGGCGCGTTCGGAAGCGGCAACGACTACATCGTCGTTGATGTAATAGTAGGCAGGACGGATACCGTGGGCATCGCGGAAAACGAAGCTGTCCCCATTGCCGATCAGCCCGCCAACGGTAAAGCCACCGTCAAAGAGCGAGACGGCCTTTCTGAGAAGGCCGACCACGTCAAGCTGCCCGGGTGAAGCTTCATCTGCGCGGACAAGGAAATGGTGGATCACTTCCATCATGGCGGCCAGATCGCTTTGTTTCTGGAATTCGCCGGGCTCGATCCCGATCAGGTCGAACAGTTCGTCGGTATTGACGAGGTTGAAATTACCCGCAAGCGCCAGGTTGCGGGCGGGGATGGTATTTCGTTTGATAAAGGGGTGGCAGAATTCGGACAAGATTTCTTCCCTGGGTGCCATAGCGAAGATGACCGAGCAGAAGTTCGCCGACAAAAGGGATATGGCCTTTCATCAGACCGGGGTGTTTGGTGATATCGGGCTGGTATTGTTCCAGCTCCTTGACTTCGCCCATGATCTTGCGAGAAGATATCGGCGATCGGCTGGTGGTTGCTGCTGCGGATGCGGTGCAGGAAGGGGTGGCCGGGTTCGATATTCAGTTTGACGGCGGCTACCCCTGCGCCATCCTGGCCGCGGTTGTGTTGTTTTTCCATCAGCAGGTACAGCTTGTTCAGGCCGTAGAGCACGGTACCGTATTGCTGGAGGTAATAAGAGAACGGTTTTCGTAATCTGATGAATGCCAACCCACATTCATGTTTAATTGCGTCACTCATAGTTTTGCCGCCGCCTGCAAGCGAAGCGCAAAGTTACGAAAAGACACACAATCCAATGGTCAGGAAAATGACAATGGAGCGGGAGGGCTGACCTTAAATATATGTCGCATTGGTATTTATGAAGTTGACAAGCGAGGCGGAGTTCTTCAACTTTAACTTTTTAAGGATATTATGCCGGTGGACTTCGACCGTTTTGAGGGAAATACTGAGGCTGGTGGCGATCTCTTTGGAAGAAAGGCCTTCTTTAATAAAATTGATAATTTGCATCTCCCTCTCTGTCAATGCGTTAATATTCGGAGAATCCTCTTTTTCGTCGAGCAGCTGTTCGGAAATGATATTCTTGATCTCATCGCAGATATATTTATTGCCATGGTTGACCTCGAGGATCGCTTTGATCATTTCTTCTTTGGAGGAATTCTTGGTCACATAACCGCGTGCGCCCATTTGAAGCATTTTTTTGGCATAGGCGGGCTGCGAGTGCATGGAGACGCCGATGACTTTGGAGCCGGGAGAGATCTTCCGGATGCGCTGGGTGGCTTCGAGACCGGAAAAGGGGGTCATATTAATATCCATCAGCACGACATGCGGGCGTTTTGTCCTTGCCAGCTCGACCGCCTCCTGCGCGTCACCGCATTCAGCCACCACCTGGAACCGGGTATCACTATTCAGGATATAACTCCAGGTCTCCCGGATCAATTTGTGGTCATCAGCAATTAAGATACTGATCTTGCTCATATAGGATTGTTTTAAGTAAGCCCGGTGAAAGGACAACTGGATCACCGTGTCGCTCCATAAGGTACGACATTTTTCCGTCACCTGAAATATATGTCCCGGAACGGCCTATTTCGGTGAGGCGCTAGCGCAATCAAATTACTAAAGAAGGAGGTATACGCTATGATAATCCCCGATATTTCAGGGATGATAAGTGTTAATACCTAAAAAGTGGTTATACCCGACCGCGAAGCGTGCGGCCATCAGCGTGCCTGCGCCGTGTTGCGCCGGGGGGTTTTGCACGCCTGGATTAGTTCCCCGCGGTTGCCGGCTGTCCTTCCCATTTGGTCAGGCTGCTGCAATTCCGGTATTCGTCCGCGATCATCACATAGATGGTCGGGATCTTTTGCAGGAACCATTTTTCGAGGGCGGCGCTTCTTTTCTCATCGAGTGCGCGTTGAGCGATATTGTTATAGTCGTCCCGCAGGTTTTCGCGATGGGGTTCGCTCTTGGATACCATATAGACGATGCGGACGCCTTTCTTGCCTCTTTCGTCGGTGAAGACGGTAGGCTTGGAATATTCGCCGGGTTTGAGGTTGGAGTTCTTTAGCAGGAGCACCATATCCTTATCGAGATCGGAGATCGTCAGGAAGGTGGAGCCGTTCTGGCTCATGATCTGGCCTGCGGTGGACTTTGGCCTGCTCGTCATCGCTGTATTTGCCGACGGCGACGCCGAAGGGGATCGAGCCGGCGACCAGCTGGGTGCGGATGGAGTCCAGCTGGGCGGTGGCCAGGTCGATTTCGGGCTGGGTGATCTGCGGGATGCGCAGGATTTCGCGGATGACGATATCGTCGCCGTTGCGGCTGACCAGCTGGATGATGTGATAGCCGTATTTACTTTTGATGACAGTGGAGATCTGGCCTTCTTTTAGCCGGAAGGCGGTGGAGAAGAAAACGGGGTCCCACATTTTGCTGTCGTTGCGGTTCAATTCCATCTCGCCGCCTTTATCCTTGGTGCCCGGGTCGTCGGAATAGAGCTGGGCGAGGAATTCGAATTTCTTCTGGCCGGATTCCACTTCTTGTTTGTATTCGTTGAGTTCGTCGATGCGCCAGCTTTTCGATATCGTGGCTGGCTTTCGGATAGAGGACGATCTGGCTGAGCTGGATCTGCGATTCGTAGAAGATGCGTTTGTCCGCGGGGATCTTATCGAAATATTCCTTGACTTCCGTCGGGGTGATCTTGACGTCTTCCACGACCTTCTGGCGCATGGCCTGGGCGAGGCGTTGTTCGCGGATGGGCTGCCATAAAGTCCTGCTTCGCCTGGTAGACGGTGCGCTGGGCGATCTGTTCGAAGGCGTCTTTCCCGCCATAAAGCTGTTCGAAATACCGGATCTGCTGGTCGACTTCTGCTTCTACTTCTTCATCGCTCACGGGCAGGGAGTCATGTTCCGCCTGGACGACCAGTGCTTTTTGGATGAGCATATTGTCCAGGACGCTGCATTCATCGATGCCTTTCACATCTGCGCCGCCGGATTGGCGTTGCATATCGGCGATCGCGATGGTCCAGCTCCGATTTGAGGATGATCTTATCGCCGACGATGCCGGCAATCTGATCGGCAACTACTTTTTGCTGCGCGAAGCCGGAGGTCGCGATAAAGAAGAAGGCGGGTAAGAAGATCAATTTTTTCATACGAATTCAAAATTAATCGGATATACGGACGGTTGTACCCCCTGCCGGGGGCATTTAACAAATAATTACAGGGTGCGCAGCTCGCTTACAGCGCCCGTTAAAGTGCGCTTACTTCCTCTTCTTCGTACGCTTCGACGATGTCGCCCACACGGATATCGTTATAGTTCTGGATCGTCAGTCCGCATTCCATGCTGGACGGCACTTCCTTGACATCATCTTTGAATCGTTTCAGGGAAGCCAGTTCGGCGGTGGCGCCTTCGCCGACGGGATAGATCACGATGCCATCGCGTACAAGCCTGATCTTGGAATTGCGATAGATCTTTCCATCCAGGACATAACAACCGGCGACGGTAGCCTTGTCGAATTTGAAGACGTTGCGTACTTCCACATTGGCCACGACCTTTTCCCGGATCTTGGGTTCGAGCAGGCCTTCCATGGCGTCTCTTGACTTCTTCGATCGCATTGTAAATGATGGAATAGGTCTTGATCTCGACGCCTTCCTTTTCTGCCAGTCGGGAGGCCTGGGAACTGGGGCGGACGTTGAAGCCGACGATGACGGCATCGGAGGCGGTAGCCAGCAGTACGTCGCTTTCGGTGATCGCGCCGACGGCTTTATGTACGACGCGGACGGCAATTTCTTCCGTGGAAAGTTTCTGCAGCGAGTCGCTGAGGGCTTCAACGGATCCATCCACGTCACCTTTGATGATCAGGTTAAGTTCCTTAAAGTTGCCCAGCGCGAGACGGCGGCCGATCTCATCGAGGGTGATATGCTTCTTGGTGCGGATGCCTTGTTCGCGGAGGATCTGGCCTCTTCTGTTGGCTACTTCCTTTGCTTCGCTTTCATCCGCATATACCTTGAATTTTTCACCGGCCTGCGGCGCACCGTTGAGTCCCAGCAGCAGTACGGGGGAGGAGGGCGGCGCGTCTTCGATCCGTTTGTTCCGTTCATTGAACATGGCCTTTACGCGGCCGAAATATTGACCGGAAACGACCAGGTCGCCGTTGCTCAGCGTGCCGCTCTGGACCAGGACGGTAGCCACATAGCCCCTGCCTTTATCGAGGGAGGCTTCGATGACGCTGCCGGAGGCTTCGCGGTCGGGATTGGCTTTCAGGTCGAGCAGTTCGGCTTCCAGCAGGATCTTTTCCAGCAGGAGGTCGACATTCAGTCCTTTTTTGGCGGAGATTTCCTGGGACTGGAATTTTCCACCCCAGTCTTCCACGAGGATATTCATACCCGCCAGTTGTTCCTTGATCTTTTCGGGGTTGGCGCCGTCCTTATCGATTTTATTGATCGCAAAGACCATGGGCAGGCCCGCTGCCTGGGCATGGGAGATGGCTTCTTTTGTCTGAGGCATCACCGCATCGTCGGCGGCAACCACGATAACCGCAACGTCGGCGGCTTTGGCACCACGGGCACGCATGGCCGTAAATGCTTCGTGACCCGGGGTATCGAGGAAGGTGATCTTTTTCCCGGTGCAGTCGTCACCTGGTAGGCGCCGATATGCTGGGTGATCCCGCCGGCTTCACCGGCCACCACATTGGCGCTGCGGATATAGTCCAGCAGGGAGGTCTTACCATGGTCGACGTGACCCATGATCGTGACGACGGGGGAGCGGGGCGATCAGATCTTCCGGGTCGTCATCGTCTTCTTCTTCTTCCATTTCCGCGGCATCGTCGATGCCGATGAATTCCACCGTATAGCCGAATTCGCCGGCTACCAGCTCGATGACGTCGGCTTCCAGGCGTTGGTTGATGGAAACCATCATCCCGAGGCCCATACATTTGCCGATGACTTCGGCATAGCTCACGTCCATCAGGTTAGCCAGTTCGCTGACGCTGATGAATTCGGTTACCTGGAGCCTGCTGTCGAGCATTTCTTCGTTGCCGGCCTGTTCGGCCATTTCTTCGCGTTTGGCGCGGCGATATTTGGCTTTGAGGCTTTTGCCGCGGCCGCCCGATCCGGCCAGTTTGGCCTGGGTCTGGCGGATCTTTTCCTGGATCTCTTTTTTATCGATCTCCTTGGCTTCGCGGGGTGCATGCCGGCTGTCGCCGCGGCGGTTGCCGCCACTGGCCTGGCCTCCTGCACCTGCGGGCCGGCCGCCGGTATTCCGCTGGATGGGGATACGGCTCTGGCCGGGTGGTCTTGGGTTACCGGGACCGCCGTGCTGGCTCGACCGCCATGATGGCCGCCGCCGTGCTGACCGCCGCCCTGGCGGTTATCATGCGGGGCGCGTTGCTGCTGGCCGCCGCCGCTGTGATCCCTTTTTTCGATCGGGATGCGTTTTCGCTTCCTCTTTTCTTCGGAAGGCTGTTTGGGCCGGGTATCGTTGTTGACCGGCAGGTCGATTTTCCCGAGGATCTTCGGGCCTTCCAATTTTTCCGCCTTGATATTTTCGATAACGGGCGGCGTCGTCATCCTCTTCGGCTCTCCGTGGTTCCTCATCGGTGCTGGCACGGTGACGGGTCGCCGATACTTTCCTCTTCCGTGCTCCTGGACCGCACGGTGCGGCTGCAGTTGTTTCGGCTCTGAGCGATCAAGGGCTTTGCTCTTCCGCTCTTCCGGCGCTTCCGGCTTCTTTTCTGCGGCTTTTTCCCTTTCTTCGGCCGGGTGGAGGAATCGATGGCCGACAGATCGATCTTGTCGATGACCTTCGGGCCTTCCAGTTCGGGCGCTTCGATCTTTATGATCTCCGCCTCTGCGGGCGTTTCTTCCACCGGCGGGCGGGGGCGGCGCTGCAGGCGGCAGCGGTGACTACACGGTTCTTCCGCGACGACGGGCGTCTCTTCCTTTCACCGGCGCTTTCTTGACCACCGGGATCTCTTTCTTTACCGGAAGAGGCTCTTCTTCTTTTTTCTTTTTGGCTTCCAGGCTTCCTTTTGGCAGGTCGATCTGGTCGCTCTTGATCTTTGCCACTTTATCTCCCTGAAATTCCTGCTGTAAGGAACGATACATATCCTCCGTCAGTTTTGACGTAGGCTTCAGATCATCCTTACTGAATCCCTTGCCCACCAAAAAATCCACCAGGGTGTCTTTCCCCACGTTGAATTCCTTGGCTGCAGCCATTAAACGTAATGTCGTTGTTTCTGCCATAATGAATTTGTCGAGTCAATTCGCTCTCAAGCCGACATCAGCGATTTCTCGTCAAGCCGGCTTCTGCCGGCTTGTAAAAATAGAACTATTTGGCCGTTATTTATTTCCCGGCCATATTAACCTTTTTCAAATTCTTCTTTCAATACCCGGCGCACCTCGTCGATGGTTTCTCTTTCCAGGTCGGTCCTTCTTTCCAGCTCTTCGGCGGTGAGGTCCAGCACGCTGCGGGCAGTATCGCAACCGATCCGTTTGAGCTCATCGATCACCCAGGTTTCGATCTCATCTGCAAATTCTTCAAGGTCGATATCGAATTCTTCCGGTTCGCCTTCGTTATCGCGGAATACGTCGATCGTATAACCGGTCAATTCCTGTGCCAATTTGATATTCACTCCTTTACGCCCGATGGCCAGGGAAACCTGGTCGGGTTTTAGATAGACATTTGCATGCTGCTTTTCGCTGTCCAGCTCCATATTGGTAATCTTGGACGGGGTAAGGGAGCGCTGGATCAGCAGTTGGGTATTAGCGGTCCAGTTGATGACGTCGATATTTTCGTTCTTCAGTTCGCGGACGATGCCGTGGATGCGGCTTCCTTTCATCCCCACACAGGCGCCAACCGGGTCGATGCGGTCATCATAGGATTCCACGGCAACTTTGGCGCGTTCGCCGGGTTCGCGGACGATCCTTTTGATCACGATCAGTCCGTCAAAAATTTCAGGGACTTCGATTTCCAGCAGTTTGGACAGGAACAGAGGGCTGGTCCGGGACAGGATGATCACCGGGGAATTGTTTTTCAATTCCACTTTCTTGACCACGGCGCGGATACTTTCTCCTTTTTTGAAATAATCCTGGGGGATCTGTTCGGATTTGGGCAGGATCAGTTCGCTGCCTTCTTCGTCCAGCAGGAGGATTTCCTTTTTCCAAACCTGGTAGACTTCCGCGCTGACGATCTCCCCTACCCGATCGCTATATTTTTTTACGAGGACATTCTTTTTCAGGTCGCCGATACGGCTGGCCAGTGTTTGTTTGGCGGCCAGGATGGCCCGGCGGCCGAAATCGAGGATCTCTACTTCTTCATAAAGTTCTTCGCCGACTTCATAGTCGGGTTCGATCTTAACTGCATCGGTGTAGGCAATTTCCGCCAGCGGATCGTTGACTTCGCCATCGTTGACAATCGTACGGCGGCGCATGATTTCCAGGTCGCCTTTTTCTGCATTCACGATCACGTCAAAATTTTCGTCGCTTCCATATTTTTTCCGCAACAAAGTTTTGAACACATCTTCCACCACTTTCATCATGGTCGGACGGTCGATATTCTCGGCTTCTTTGAAGTCCTGGAAGGCTTCGATAAGATTGATACTTGCCATAACACTGAATTTTAAATCTCCTAGAAAACTACTTGAATTTTTGTTGTTTTTATGTTTTCGAATAAAAAAGCATGATTGATCGACTTCTTTTTTCTTGTTCTTACCCCTGGTCTCTTCGACGATGATGCCGTCTTCGCTCACTTCGAGGAGGCGGCCTTCGATTTTCGATCCGTCCTGGAGGACGAGTCTCGACCTGGCGGCCGATATTCTTCCTGTATTGCCGGTGCAGTTTCATGGCTCATCCAGCCCGGGTGAGGAGACCTCCAGTGAGAAGTCGCCATTCGGAAAAAGGCCCGACTCTTCAATTTTCTTATACAATGCCCGGTTGAACTGAACACATTTTTCGATCGAGATACCCTGATCGCCATCAATAAATACCTTTACATTATTGGTGGGTTTGATCCGGATGTCCACCAGGAAATATCCGGGCTCGCCGGCTAAGCATCGCCTGCTACCATCCCTTCTATCGTCTTGATTGTTTCGTTCATGGACTGAAAATGTGCGGCTTCCCCGCCTTAAATTGAAGAAGGGAACGCTTCCGTTCCCTTCTGCTGAATCTTTTCCATTGCAAATGTAGGGTAATTATTTTATAGTACATTTAAAAAAAATGACGCGATGAGCGAACCTCAGAATTTGGGCAGTTTTATTGCCGAAAACAAGAACCTCCTCAAAGAATATCTGGAGACGCGGATGGAGATCTACCGGCTGCAAAGCATGCGGGTAGTGGCGAAGTCGGCGGGGATGATCGCCTGGATCTTTCTTTCCTTGTTGCTTGGGTTTCTGTTTCTGTTGTTTGGCGGACTGATGCTCGCGTATTGGTTTGCGGGTATCTTCCACAGCTATGTGAAAGGGTTCGGGATGGTGGCGTTGCTGATCCTGGTGGTATTCGTGCTGATCGCGGTATTTCGACGGGTACTTTTCGTGGATCCTGTTATTCAAGCAATTATACAAAAATCCAAAGAGTGAGCAATATGGGAATATGGAAATAAAGCTGCACGCAGCTTGCAGGAGCTGGATAACGAGATCGATGCACTAAAAGAGAAGGCCCGGCAGACTGGAGAACTCAGATGGACGAAAGCTGGGATTATTTCCAGGAACATTCGGGCAGATGTTTGTCCGGTCGCTCGTGCCGCGAAGTTTCGAAGGATTGCTGCCGCGGACGGGAATTAGGCTGGTCGATACGCTGCTGGAAAGCGAGCGGCTGCAAAAGATTGGTCGAGCGGCTGGCGGAGAAGGGCGCAGGCTGGTTGGGTGATGTTCTTAACTGGTTGAGCAACAAGATTTTCAAAGTCAAGGATAAGCAAGCCGTTTAACACCCTTTTATCAGAATTTGTCGTATCTTTACCGGCTAATTTTTTACAAGATGTTTTTGGCCGAATATTGTTTTTGGCGATTATAGTGTACCTGGCGTACAGGTTCATTTTCAATTTCCTTTACCGATCGTGCGGGCGACCCATCACGTCCGGCAAGCAGTTCCGGAATATGCAGGGTCGGACACGAGCCGCCGGGATCAGGACCGGGCGCGGCGCGCCGGAACAGTCCGGGCAGCGGGCCAACGGAAAAAGCGATCACCACAAGCCGCCGGCCGAAGATTACATTGATTTTGAGGAGATAAAGAAATAAGCCAGTCGCGATCGCGGCTCCGCCCGTTACCACTGAAAATCGAGCAGGCTGATGCCCGGGCGTAAGAAAAGCCCTTTCAATCCCGCCTGTTCGGCGCCCTTCCACATTCACGATGGCATCATCGACAAAAAGCGTCTCCTGCCCCTTCAGATCATTTTCCTTCAGAATAGCCCCAAACGATTCCGGGTCGGGTTTTCGCATTCCCATCAGATGGGAGTAGTAGGTCTTTTCGAAGTAGTCATCGAGCGACCGTCCCCGCCAAAGCTGTCGCTCCAGATCTGCCGGAGTGCGGCGAGATGAAGGGCGTTGGTATTACTGAAAAGAAAAAGCCGGTAGGTCTTCCGGAGCTCGTTCAGCAGCCGGATCCGCTCCGGCGGAAAATCCAGGAGCAAGGCATTCCAGCCGTCGACGATCGTCTGTTCGGGGACCTGGGAGAGCCCGCCGAGCTGGCGCATGCGATTCGATGAATTCCTGGTCGCTGATCTTGCCGACCTCATAGTCCTTAAAAAAAGAGGCGGCGAAGCCATGACCGAAGTAGTCACGGAAATTCTTTACGCCCAAGCGCGGTGAAGGCTTCTTCGGTCCGCCGGTTGTCGAGGTTAATGATGACGCCGCCGAGGTCAAAGATGATGTTTTTGATCCCCTTCATATTTCAAGATAGTTGGAGTGCGACGAAATTAACGCTTATTTGGCCAGTAGAATGAATTTCGCTTCTTTAACGTCGCTCGAACTGCCGCCGATAAAAAGTCTGAACTCCCCGGGTTCATAGATATATTGCAAGCCGATCGTTGTAAAAGCGCAGGTCTTCGCGCGTTGATGGTAAAACTGATCTGTTTCGATTCGCCCGGTTTGAGGACGACCGGTTGAAACCCCTTCAACTCTTTCACCGGCCGCACGACCGGAGCCGACGAGATCGCGGATATAGAGCTGGGCGGTTTCCCGGCCGGCGTATTTGCCCGTATTGGTCAGGGTAACGGTTGCCGTCAGTTTATCGCCCGGGCCGGATAGCAGGATGCGCTGAGCATAATATCGCTATAGGAAAAACTGGTATAGCTGAGGCCATAGCCAAACGGGGAAGCGGGGACCGTTCGGCAGGTCGATATACGCGGAAACATAGTTCACGATCGGAATCGCTCTTCGCCGGGCGGCCGGTCGAAAAGTGGTTGTAGTAGATCGGGATACTGGCCTTCCGTCCGGGGAAAGCTGATGGGTAGTTTGCCCGAAGGATTATAGTCCCCAAACAACACATCAGCCATGGCATTCCCCGCGCGGGTCCCCAGCCACCAGGTATAAAGGATCGCGGGGACATGGTCCGCGGTCCAGTTGAAGATGAGCGGCCGGCCGGCGCTGATCATCACCACGACCGGTTTGCCCGTCGCCTGAATGGCCCGGATCAGGTCTTCCTGGACGCCGGGAAGGTGGAGATTGCTTCTGCTTTTGGCCTCGCCGCTCATATCGCGGCGCCTCGCCGACATCCATGATGACGACATCGGCCTGGCTGGCGACCGCGACGGCTTCCGCAAACCCGGCCCGTGGAGCGTGTCTTCGATCCCACAGCCTTTGGCGTAGAGCAGTTTTGTCGAGCTGCTTACCTTCCGGGCGATCCCGTCCCAGGGAGACACGATGCGTGCCGAATCATCGGGCCAATGGATAGGACCAAAACCCGAGGTTTTCCCTTACCGATTTGATCAGCGGCCCGATGAGGGCGATGGTGCCGACGTTCTTGGATAGCGGCAACAGCTGGTTATCGTTCTTGAGCAGGACAATACTTTTCTCCGCCATCGATCTGTTCGGCGGCCAGGTTATCGGCATTGTCCCATTGCCGCTGGCCTCGCGCTGATCATTGCAAAACCGGAAGGGTCGTCGAAAAGTCCCAGCTCGAATTTTTTTGTCAGGATGCGGCGAACGGCATCGTCGATGAGCGCAATGCTGACCTTTCCGTCGCGCACCAGCCTGGCGAGGTTGCCGATATAGCTCCGGCTTTCCATATCCATATCGCAGCCGGCGGTCACGGCTTTCCATGCGGCGTCATAATTGTCGGCGGCAAATCCATGCGGGATCATTTCGCCGACGGAGCCCCAGTCGCTGACGATAAACCCTTTGAACTTCCATTTTCCTTTCAGCACTTCGCGTTGCAGGTAGACGTTACCGGTAGCAGGGATCCCGTTGAGGTCGTTAAAGGAATTCATAAAGGTGGCGGCGCCCGCTTCCGCTGCGGCTTTGAAGGGAGGCAGATAGATCTCCCACAGCGTCTGCAGGCTCATGTCGACCGAGTTGTAGTCCCTGCCGCCGATCGCCGCGCCGTAGGCGGCAAAATGTTTAGCGCAGGCCATAATCGCATCCGTATCCCCGAGCTGATTACCCTGAAAGCCGATGACCCTGGCCCGGGCGATCTGCGAGCCTAGCCAGGGGTCTTCGCCCGCGCCTTCCATGACCCGTCCCCAGCGCGGGTCGCGGGCGATATCGACCATCGGCGCAAAGGTCCAGTGGACGCCGGCTGCCGCAGCCTCGGCTGCCGCGACCCGGGCAGATCGTTGAATGGCGTCCAGATCCCAGGAGGCCGCTTCGCCAAGCGGGATGGGGAAGATGGTCCGATAGCCGTGGATGATGTCCTGACCAAAAAGAAGCGGGATCTTCAGCCGGGATTGCATCGCCATTTCCTGTAGCTGGCGCGTATGTTGTACGCCGGTTACATTCAGCATGGACCCCAGCATTCCCTTTCTGATCTGGTTTTGTTTGTCGCCGTCTTTTGTGATGGGGCCGGTGGCTTCCCAGTCGCCATTGTACTGGTTCATCTGGCCGACTTTCTCTTCCAGCGTCATGAGCCGCAGGACAGAGTCGACCTTTTGCGCGATCGTCTTTTTTTGCGCGTGCGCGCCAACCCAAGCACAACAACCGCGATGACCCCCAGGAGTTGGATTTTCATGAGGCGTCATTTTTATTTCGTCCAGTTAACATTCGCCGAAAGGACATCGCGGGAATTGCCGCCGATCATGATCGTAAATTCGCCGGGTTCCCAATCGTATTTCAGCTCGTTGTTATAGAATTTCAGGTCTTCCGGCGTGATGGTGAACGTGACCTTCCGGGATTCGCCGGCCTTGAGGCCGATCTTTTGGAATCCTTTCAGTTCCTTGACGGGCCGGGTGATGCTGCCGACGAGGTCGCGGATATAAAGCTGTACGACTTCCTTGCCTTCCACGGCGCCGTCGTTGGTAACGGTAACGGTGGCGGTCAGATGCTGGTCGCCTTTCACGGAGTCGCTGCTCAGGGACAGGTCGCTATAGGTAAAATGGGCATAGCTCAGGCCATAGCCAAAGGGATAGACGGGGTCATTGGAAACGTCGAGGTAGTTGGAGCGGAATTTCTGGAACCAGGCGCCCTTCGAGGGGGCGGCCGGTATTCATGTGATTGTAGTAGAGGGGCACCTGACCGACGTTCTGCGGCCAGGTGGTGCTGAGTTTGCCGGAGGGGTTGGCGTCGCCGAACAGTACGTCGGCGATGGCGTGGCCTGCTTCGGTGCCGCCGAACCAGACGTTGAGGATGGCGGGTACCTGGTCGTTCTCCCATTTGATCGCCAGGGGCCGGCCGGTGAACAGCACGAGGACGACGGGCTTGCCCGGTCTTGAGCAGGGCCTTTAGCAGGTCCTGTTGTGCCTGGGGGATCTCGATATTGCTGCGGCTGCTGGATTCGCCGCTCATCTCGTCGGATTCGCCCAATGCGGCGACGATGACGTCTGCATTCGCGGCGGTGTTGAGCGGCATCCTGGATGATATCGGCCGGCGGGGCGGGGGTCGTGAGGGAGGGGTTTGCCGAACATCGTGGCGCGCTGTTCGAACAGGCTGTCATAGTCGAGGTTGGAGCCCTGGCTGTAGACGATGTTTACTCCGTTGCCGGCGACGTCCTTTGAGCCCATCCAGGAGGGAGACGGCTTTTGAGCCGTCGGTGGCGACAGCCCAGGTGCCGACCATATTTGCCCGGTTGTTACCCAGGGGGCCGACGACCGCGATCGTGCCGCTTCTTTTCAAGGGCAGGACATTGCCCTGGTTCTTCAGGAGGACGAAACAGTCGGCGGCGATCTTCCGTGCCGCGGCGCGGTTCTCCGGCGTAAAGATCTCCGTGGCAGCCCGTTGTTCATTGCAATATTTATAGGGATCGGCGAAAAGCCCAGTTTATATTTTGCCTCCAGCACGCGGCGGCAGGCCTGATCGATCTCGGCCATGGTGACGCGGCCTTCCTGCAAGGACTTCTTTAGTGTCGTCAGGAAGCCTTCGCCGACCATGTCCATGTCGACCCCGGCTTTCAGCGCGAGGGCGGAGACGGTTTGCAGATCGCCGAGGCCATGGGCCACCAGTTCGTTGATGCCGGTGTAGTCGGAGACGACGAAACCTTTGAATCCCCAGCGTTTCCGCAGCACATCGGTCTGGAGAAATTTGTTGGCGGTGGCGGGGATGCCGTTGACGTCATTGAAGGAGGCCATGACGCTGCCGACGCCGGCGTCTACGGCCGCCTTATAAGGCGGGAGGTATTCGTTGAACATGCGGTAGTAGCTCATGTCGGTGGTGTTGTAATCGCGGCCTGCTTCGGCGGCGCCATAGAGGGCAAAGTGTTTGACGCAGGCCAGGATATCGGAGTTGCTTTTAAGATCTTGCTGATAGCCCTTTACCATGGCCGCGGCGATCTGCGAGCCGAGGTAGGGGTCTTCGCCGTCCGCCTTCGGCGATCCGGCCCCAGCGGGGGTCGCGGCAGATATCCACCATCGGGGAGAAGGTCCAGCAGATGCCGTCGGCGCTGGCCTCTGTTGCCGCGATGCGGGCGCTTTTTTCCATTTCGGCCATATCCCAGCTACAGCTGAGGCCAAGCGGGATGGGAAATTCCGTCTCATAGCCATGGATGACGTCCATGCCGAAGATCAGCGGGATCTTCAGCCGGCTTTGTTCGACGGCGATCTTTTGAACCTCGTTGATCTTTGGCGACGGATTTGATATTGAAGAGACCGCCTACCTTTCCCGCCGCGATCTTCTTTGCGATATCGGAGCTGCGGGCCTGGCCGGTGGTGATATCGCCCGCGCCGGGGAGATTGAGCTGGCCGAGTTTTTCGTCGAGGGTCATTTTGGCCATGAGGTCGGACTGACAAAGGCATTCATATTGGCGGGGCCATTCTGCACCCGTAATAGCGCCGAAGCAGGCGTCCAAAGAAGATAGAAAGCAGATACAGCAATCGTTAGAAGGTGTTTCATATTGAAGAGTAGTTTACATTTTAATGCTTCATCCTTATCCTTCGTCCAAAAATCCGCGGCCATTCTACACTGGATATCGGCCCCGGCCCACTCCAGCAGGGCTTCATCCGGAACAACCCTGACCGCGTCGTCGCACTGCCATTCGGCTCGTTATAGCCGATATTGTCTTGACGGTTATAAACGGAGATGAGCGACCATCGCGCGCGTATCGGAAAGATTGGCCGCGGAGCGGTGAAGCAGATTGCGATGAAAGAACAAGGGCATCCCCCGGTTGCAGCTCCACATAGACAAGGGGCATGATCTTCAGGGCGAGGTCGACATAGTGCTGGGAGGCGCCTACCTGTTCGCCGGCGAAGCCATGTTCGATGCGGCCGATTTATGCGAGCCGCCGATCACCTGCAGACAGCCATTGGCCTGTTGGTGCGGCGGTTATCGCGATCATGATGGAGATCATCTGGTCGGGGAACAGGAATTCGTTCTTGTACCAATAGCCATAGTCCTGGTGCCATTCCCAGGCGCCACCCACCTGCGGTTCTTTTTCCATCAGTTTGCGAGTGGAAATGGCAGACAGGGGAATTGCCGTCCAGCAACTCGTCCGCCGAGTCGACCATTCTTTTGCTGCGGGTAAGCAGGCCGAAGGCGTCATCGCCCGGGTTGTACCAAAGCGTCAGTTTTGTCTTTTTCCCGGTTTGATCGTTCAGATCGAAGGCATGGTTGTGCAGGACTTCGTCCTCCGGTGGCGATCCCGTATAAGTTTTCGATCTCTTCACCTGAAAGAAAGCTTTTGACGATAAGATAGCCGTCGCGATGGTAATCGGCTATCTGCTGGGGCGTCAATTGGAAGGCTTTCATACTGTAAACTTTTTGAGCGGCTTCCGCCGCCACCGGAAAGTTACTTATTTTATCCAAGGGCTGGTGAAACCCCAGTTTTTCAGCCCGGCTGGACTTCGGGACAACTCATAAAAAGCCGCCAGAGCAGTCCGGAACGGTAGTTCTCGATCATCACGACTTCCGGGCCCTGGTCGATGGCCAGGTAGCGCGGCGGATACCAGGCGGCCTTTTCGCTGAAGGCATCATAAAATCCATATTTACCCCAGAGCTTTCCCGCGCAGTCTCATCATACCAATGTCTGATCGCGGCCATCGATTGCCGGGGTGTATAGGGGAGTGGAGGAGATTGCCGCCGTCGGGGAGATGACGCCAAGGTCGTTCTTCATCATCAGGGGCGTGTGCCGCATAGCCGACGACCGAATAGCTGGCGGTCAGACCCCAATTATCCTCGCCATAGCCTTGGAAGTGTTTGGGGTTATCGACACACCAGGTCATAATTGATCATGGATTGCGTGACATTCTCCTTCCAATAATCGGCATATCGGTCTTTCAAGTCCATGCGGGTCCAGGCCAAGATAGGAATACTGCGACCAGAACAGGGGTCCGCCATGCGGCGGATCGCCCTGCATATGCAGATGCAGCGTATCGCTCTTATAGTAGCTGATCTTATCGATGGCCCCGTTTTGCGCCCAGCCTTCGTGATAGACTTCTGCGGGAATCGAATGATTGGGCGATGAAGCGGCCATGATGTATAGGATCAGACACTCGTTATACCCGTGTACCGGGAAATTTTTTTTCCAGGCGTAGTCCGGGCTCCAGTGCCAGAACAGAACGTTCTGTCCGCCGTTGCGATACCAGTCGTAATCCACGCCCCGCCAGAGCTTGTCGATCCGGCAGGCGAGATTTTTCTC
The DNA here is from genome assembly GCA_963846405.1 of uncultured Chitinophagaceae bacterium. Classification (GTDB taxonomy): domain Bacteria; phylum Bacteroidota; class Bacteroidia; order Chitinophagales; family Chitinophagaceae; genus Puia. The sequence goes on from CAWJVU010000010.1 coordinate 484,656, forward strand.
CTGGGCATTCCCGTCCTCGAAAAATTGCCGGACGCACAACAAGCCCTGAAGCAAATAGCAGGTCTCCACAAGATCGCCGCCATCGTCTTCGCGCCCAAAGGGTTTGACATGGCCGGTCGTATCATTCAGCCAATGCGGCCACGCGCCATGAAACCGATCGGCCTTTTCCAGAAACGAAACGATTTTTTCGAGACGTTCGCAAGCCCTGTTCGCGGGTAATGAAGTGCCGATCGAATGGCCGCGAGGATGGCCATAATGCCGAAACCGCTGCCGCCGGTGGCGATGATGCCCTGATCATGAGCGGGATAAATGTTGTCCAGATGGATACGTCCAGCGCCCATGCCGCTGTTGGGTTCGGCGCCGGCCCAGAAATATTGAAAAGTTTGCCTTTCCACAAGGTCGAGCAATGCGCTGTCGAGAGAGGTTGGAGCATGCAGACCGCCTTGACAGCAGCTGCGCCGCTAACAGGAAAATAGTATAATATCCGCGTTTGCTATGCGACGTCTTCAAATTATAGGTTTGGACTCTGAAAGCCTAAGTTCGTCATTCCGGTCTGGACCTCCGGGCAGCTCATAAACAAATTCCAAAGAGTCCGCTTCGATAGTTCTCGATCATCACGATCTCCGGGCCCTGGTCGATGGCCAGGTAGTCGTTGTCAAACCAGATATTCGTCAGGTTGAAGGCATCGATAAAACCATATTGACCCCAGATCTTGTTGCCCAGCTTATAATAGAAAAAGCGCAGGGCATTCATGGATTGCGTGGGGGTATAGGGCAGGGAGGAAATGGCCGCGGTCGGGCTGATCACGCCGTCGTCGTTGGTCGGGGAGCATGTGCGGAATAGCCATTCTGTTCGTCGCTGGCGGTAAGTCCCCAGCAGGAGCTGCCATAGCCGTTGAAATGGCCGGGGTTGTTGACGCAGTATAGATAGTTGATCATGGCGTGGGCGGTATCCTGTGTCCAGTAATTGGCATAGGCATCGGACAGTCCGTTTGGATTGATGCCGAGGAAAGAATAGTGCGCGAAGAAAAGCGGGCCGCCATATGCTGGGCCGAGCGGAAGGGTGATGCCATAATAGGCACTGCCATTCTTTTCTGCGCCGTTCTGCGCCCAGCCATTGTGTATAGACGATAGTGGGGATGGCGGCGGTATCGTTCGGTGAAGAGGCCGCGAGGATATAGGTGATCATCGCTTCACACCAGCCCTGGACCTTGACATTGATGGCGAAATTATAGTCCGGGCTCCAGTTCCAGTACAGGACGTTCTGTCCGTTCTGGCGGTACCAGTTCCAGTCGACATTGTTATAAATGGTGTTGATCGCGCTGCGCAGGTTGATCTCGCCCATGATCGGAGGTACTGTTGAAATATTGCCGGGCGCAAAGCAGGCCCTGGATCATATAGGAGGTCTCGACGATATCGCCGCCGTTGTCCTGGGTGCTGAAAGGGATGGTGGCGCCGGTGGCGCCATTGATCCAATGCGAGAAGGCGCCGTGGATAGGTGGTGGCGCTATTGGTTAAAAAGTTGACGATAGTGGTGATGCGGGTGAGCGCCTGAGCGCGGGTGATAAAACCCCGTTGGACGCCTACGAGCATGGACATGATCCCGAAACCGCTGCCGCCAGTGGTGACCTGCGGTTTGGGAGGCGCGTTCTTTCGCCATGCCGCTGTTGGCGTCGGCATCCGCTCCAGAAATAATTGAAGGTCTGTTGTTCGACGAGCGTGAGCAGGGCACTGTCGGAGATCCGGGGGAATTTGTCCGTGGTGTCGATCGCAGTTACAAAAGTTATCTGTGCGGTGGTGGTCAGTGATGAATCGGCGGTAGACTTCAGCGGTGGCGAAACGACAAGAAGATATTTGGTTAGTGGGTTTAGCGGTGAAGATGGCTGGATGACCAGCGTGCTATCGTTGGGATAAGAAAACGTGCTGGCTACAGTGCCGGCGCCCGTTAAAGAAACGCCGGCCGCTACTGTTGATTGATTGATGGGTTGGGAAAAGGAAATCTGCGATGACGGCGTTAACCGGTACATTGTACAAATTGCCGCCGGTGTAAACATTGCCGTTGATCGTTGTCTGAACGTAATCAAAAGGAGCACTGACCGCCGGCTTTGTGCGTGCTGTCTTTTTTGCATGCGCACAGAGATCAGCATTCCGCAGACTGCTATAATAATCTTTTTCACAAGGGCTACATTTAATCTATGCTTAAAACAGCAAGAGGCTGTCGGTTCGGACAGCCTCTTGCTAACCCGGTTTTGAGTTAAATCAATTCGGTTATCGTCCGGCCAGGCCGTTGAGGTATAAGCCCTGCAATATCCGTTTGGCTTATCGCTATATTGAATAATCTCATCTCGTCCAATTTGCCTGCCCAGTTAGATAGATGATTCGAACCGAGGGTCGCATCAACCCCATAGACGCCGGGAGCCCATGTCCCGATCGTACCTTCCACGGGAGGATCGCTGGTAAAGTTCATATTACCCTGGGGGGTAGACCCCGTAGGTCCTTGCAGAAGTTCAGTAGAGGTGGCCCAGCCATAAGCGGATTGATTACTCATAGCCACAGCATTCTGATAAACGGTATAGGTAGAAGTACCGCCATTGTAAGTCATGGTAAAAAATACCCATTTACCGATAGCTGCCGTATCGAAGGTCGCCATGGTCCATCCGTTCCATTGCGTAGCGGCGGGGAAGTCCAAACCGGCATGTAAAAGCACAGAATCTCCCGATAAAGGGGTATAGGGTTGTTCTTCCGCGATGATCAGGGGATTGGCGCCGCCCTGGTCAGCAAGGAAGAAGATTCCCTGAGGAGTATATGGAGCCGTATCGGGCTGAGCCGGCTGATAAATACCAAAACGATAATGAGAAGCTTTGTAACCCCGTCATTGCTGCGGTGGGCGTAAAGGATGCATAGGCGGTTGTATCACCCTGGTAAGCCTGCCCTCTGATACCGGTGACATAGGTAACATTAACGCCGGTTGCGTTTGCACCGCCCTTTGTATCATTGAGATTCCCATCCATCGGCCAGTAGGAGATGAGCGCTTGCGGCTCCACCGAATCCGAAGAAGCGAATCCGCCGATCAGCGTCGGCGGCTTAGGGCCGCTACTTTTTTTGCTACAAGATTGCAATCCGAAGAAGGCTAATCCTATAACGGCGGCTAAAAAGAGCATTTTTCTGTTTACTGTTTTCATAACCATCATTTTTTAGTTTTAAAATCGTTGTATTTAATAATTGAACGTTAGTACCCGTTATTTTGCTTGAGCTGCCCGCCCGTGACCGCAATTTCCGCGGAAGGGATAGGCAACAGCTCATTTTTGCCGGCCGTAAAGTTCTTACCAGATGCTTGCATAATCTGTGCCGCGCGACCTTGCCTGACGATGTCCCAGAAGCGATCGTGTTCCATCGCAAGTTCTACGCGGCGTTCGTTCCAGATGGCTGTTTGAAGGGCCGGCCCCGAGGCGGCGGTGGTTGGCCCCAGGCCCGCCCTCGCCCTTACCTGGTTTAATAAGGCGATGGCGCTGCCGGTATTATTCAGGTTATAGTCGGCTTCGGCTTTTATCAACAATACTTCGGCATAGCGAAGGATATGCAGGTTCTTTTGGCAAGTGCTGCGATTGCCGTCGAACATTTCCACTTGGGGCAGCGAACCACCTGGCAAGATCTCGCTATGATAGGCTTTGTAATTATACGTGGCGCTGACGCCCGCCATGGTGGGAACCACAAACCCGTCGAACAGCGTGTCGGGCGGTGAAGACGCGGGGAGGTTGATGATCGTAGCCGCCTCCCGCAGATCGCCAGGCTCATAAGCCGCAAGGAGGCTGGCGCTGGGAGCATCGAATCCATAGCCATCATCGCCCGAAGGTTGATAAAACCCGGGGTTATTCCAGGGCGTGAAAGGAGTGCCCATGCCGTTATCCTGTCTGGGGCCCTGATATTCTACGTAACCCGGAATGCCATAGTCGGCACTGCCATACAGTCCGGTTTCAACTTCAAATATCAACTCGGCGGAATTGTCGCCGGCCTGCCGCCAGAGAATGGAATAGTCGGGAACAAGTTGGTATTGACCGGAATTAATAACATCGGTGGTCAGGCTATCGCATTGCTGCCAGTTCTGCAAGTACATGTCGACTTTGGCCAGCAACGTCTCTGCCGCTCCCTTTGTGGCTCTGCCTACATCGGTGGCAGATTTCAGCGGTAGGTTCTGCATAGCGAATGTCAGGTCGGGGACGATAATCTGGTTATAAACAAAAGCCGCTGAGGCCCGGATGTAAAAAGAGGTATCCTGATGTTCGGGGCCCGTTGCCACTGTCAATACCGGCGGCACACCGCCAAACATCCGCACCAGGTTAAAATACAAATATGCCCGCAGGAACCGCATTTCAGCAGTTTGTTCCTGGACCGTGGCGGCGGGCAGTGCCGCTGTTTGCAGCCCGAGAATAGCGTTGTTAGTCCGGGAGATGCCGGCATAATATCCTTTCCAGAGCGCCTCCACGTAGACGTTATCGGAGGTGAGCGTGAAGTTATCGATATCTGCGGCCGCCGGCTGATCACCGGCATAACTTCCCTTATCTGCATCGTCGGACATGATGTTGGTGACCGTGATAAAATAAATACCGTGGATATCGTAGGATCCAAACTCGCCCTGCGTGGGGTCTGGTGTGATCAATGCATTGTAGGCTCCGGTGACCAGGGTAAGGGCAACCTGGGGGTCTGTGGATGTCGTGCCTTGTCCTTGAATCGGCACGTTCAAAAACTTTTTTGAACATCCACCGATGACCAGCGAGTAACAAAAAAGAACAAGCAATTTATTTTTCATTTTCGAAAATTTTAATGATATATCATTATCATTTCATGTTCAAAAACCAAGATTTATACCGGCGGCAAACGTTCGTGTTGTCGGATACGTGCCCAATTCTATCCCTGCATTGGTAGGCGATGAACCGGGGAGTTCTGACGAGAATCCACCATATTTTTTAAGGGTGACCGGATTTTGCGCATCTACGAATACTCTCATGCTGGTGATCACCTTTTGCCGTGCCAGTACATTCGGTTGCACGGTATAACCCAGCGTGACATTATTGATCCGGACGAATGTACCCGAAGCCATGAAATAGGTGGAAGCGGGCAGGTTGCCTGGATTTGCCGCGGGTTGCGAATTTGACTTGTTTTGCGTCGTCCAGTAAGCTGGTGGCGACAGACTTTTCAACGTTGTCGGTAATGACAACCCTTGCCTGTTCCTTGCCATTGTACACCTGGTTGCCGATATTCGAATAGAGGTCGATGGAAAAGTCGAAGCTCTTATAGGTGAGGCCGCCAGACAGTCCTGCATAAAGCTTGGGTTGATATGAGCCCGCATACGCCGTATCCAGTGATCCATCAGCATTATACTTGTAAATGAGGTCGCCCGGTTGTGCACCCGGCTGCAGTTGGTTGCCGTTCTTGTCGACATAGGCAGCAACTTGCGACAGGTTCTGGAAAACGCCGATCGCCTGTCGTACGAAGAAGGCGCCGATCGGGTAACCAGCCTTTGTTTCTGTCGTAAAATAGCCGTTGATATTTCCGTCAAAGATGGGTCATCCGCCGTTTAGATTTACGACCCGATTCCGGTTAAAGGATACATTGCCGCCAATAAAATAAGACAGCTTGCCAGTTGATATTGTCATGCCAGCGTGCGGAAAATTCCAATCCCTTATTGTCGATCGTGGCAGCATTGTCCAGCACATATCCGGGCGCAATCGTGCTGTTGGGGTTGGCCTGGCTGCCGAAGGTGCCGGCGACGTATACATAGATCAGTGCTTGCGTAGCCTTCTTATCGTAGACATCGAACTCACCGGTTAACCTTCCTGCCAGAGCGCTGTAGTCAAACCCCAGGTCGGCCTCCTTTGTAACTTCCCATTTGAGGCCTACGTCTTTTGTCTGGGGGAAGATGGCGCCTGTCGATCCTATGGCTGTCGTGCTACCGACGTCCGCTATTAAAAAAATATGGGATATTGGATAGTGCCGTTTTAACCGAGCCATCGGCCGGGATAGCAGAATTGCCTAGTTCGCCCCAACTGCCTCTTATCTTCAGGTAATCAAATATCTTTTGGCCTTGCATGAAATTCTCGCGGGTAAGTACCCATCCGACGCTTGCTCCGGGAAAATAGCCCCAACGGTTCTGCGCGTTGAAGACCGAGCTGCCGTCTGCCCGGAAGTTACCGGTGAACAGGAACCTGCCGTCATAACTATAGACTATACGCCCCAGGTAGGAGTTGGTCGTGTTCTTTGTGATCGAGCTATTGTTGAATTGAAAATTCTGGTCTCCATCCTGCAGGTACCATTCGCTCGGTATCGGCGGTACACTGTACCGATAAGCGGACCAGCTGGAATTGTAGTTCGTCTGTGCTTCGGTACCAACCAACACGCTGAGCTTGCTCGCTCCAAAGTCCTGGGTGTATGTGGCGGTATTGCTCCAAACCCAATAATAGTATTTCGAGCTGGACACATTCAGTGTGCTCCTGGTTGCACCTTGTGAGCCCCCATTCGTAGTAAAGAAAGTAGTATCGTTGGGATGCTCGTAAGTATAGGCCCTGTCATCGCCAAAAACCGCCTCTTCGTTGAATGTCGAGCGAAGGGCGAGAGAATGGACCGGTTTGATCTCCACAAAGACATTTCCCTGGAGCTTGTTGCTATGGCTCAGGTCGTTGGTATTCTGGGCGTCGAGTACGGGATTGCCGACATTCTGATATTGGGACGTATTGCCAAATTTACCGTTGATCATGGCCGGAACCAGGGGCGCCGCGCGATAGGCGTCTTCGGTGATCGTCCCGGTCGGAACATTTTGCGCTGCTTGATTGGCAAAGGAGGCGGTGGTGCCGATCTTCAGGAACGTGGTGGGACTGAACTCGTTATTTAACCGGACCGTATAACGGGTATAGTTATTAAAAATAATGATGCCTTCGTTTGTCTGATAGCTTGCGCTGAGGGCGTATTTATCCTGGGTGTTGCCGCCCGAGATAGACAGGTTATGATTTTGATAGAATGCATTCCGAAGCACCTGGTTGTACCAATTGGTAGAATATCCCGTGGCTGGGGTGGGGAGGCCCGAAAAAGCTTCCCGATAGTTAATATATTCGGTGGCATTGGCCATCGGAACAACATAGGCAGCTTGTTGCATCCCTACGGTCCCACTATATGAAACCTTCATCTTGCCACTTCCTTGCCTGGTGGTAATAAGGATAACGCCATTTGCGCCTCTTACGCCATAGATGGAAGCGGAGGAAGCATCCTTTAATACGTCAATGGACAAGATATCCGCGGTATTAATATTGGTTATATCATCCGTCCAGATCCCATCTACCACATATAAAGGATTGGCTCCGCCCAGAATCGATCCTGCGCCGCGGATGGTTACCTGGGGCAAGCTTCCGGGCTGGCCGCTGCTGGTGATCTGAACACCGGCCACCTTTCCCTGGAGGGCCTGGGTAGCGGTCAATACAGGTTGTTTTGACAATTCCTCACCCTTTACATGGGCTACGGAACCGGTTACGTCTATCTTTTTCTGCGTACCATAGCCGACAACGACAACTTCGTTCAATTGGCTGCCGGAGGGCTTTAATTGAATGTTAAGCTGGGATTGACTATTGACTTTTATCTCCTGGGTCAGGTACCCCACATAAGTGATATAAAGTGTCCCGTTCAGCGGGAACGGTAATCGTAAAGTTTCCGCCTGAATCCGTCTGTGTACCTCTTGTCGATCCTTTCAGCGTGACGGAAACACCAGAGAGTGGCTCGCCATTCTCGCCGGTCACTTTTCCGGTGACCTGGATATCCTAGGACCTGGGTAGCGGATAAGACTACTATGAGGTTGTTTTCCAGCATCTTGTAGGTCAGGTCCGTGCCCGCAAAAATCTTATTCAGCACCACTTGGATGTCCTCATCCTGCACATCGATATCGATCTTTTGCCGGATGTCCGGTCAACGCATTGTTGTACAGAAAGCGATAGTCGGTTTGCTTTTCGATGTTGGCGAGAACTCCGGCGATTTCTGTCTGTTGGGATTTTAGCGTAACCTTAGCCTGCCCGCTGACATTTGCGGATGCATGCAGCATTGCCGCCGTCAGCAACAGAAGAGTTAGTTTCATAATCAAAAGAGCTTTTTTAACGGCATGGAGATAGGATGCTCCAATCGTTAGATAATTTTTCATATTTTTATCGTTATGGGTTTGCATAAATGCGAAACTTTGCGGCTCGCCAGATTGCTAAGTTTCAAAATGTAACCTCCGCGGGGAATGCGCCAACATTTCCCGCTTTGTTTTCCCGCTAACTATCGCTTTTTGATAAATTCATTTTTTATTTATTTATGATGATCAGGTTTCCTTCGATCTGATAACTGAACCGGGCAGTGTATTTCAACGCATCGAGGGCTTGTTCGATTGTCTCTTCCTTAAAGGAGCCGGTAAATTGCAGCTGCTCCAGCGAAAGATCCGCAAAGTGGATAGTGACCCCATACCAGCGTTCCATTCTACTGGCCAGGTCGGCAAAGCTCTCTTCCCGAAATGTCAGCTTGTTGTCTACCCATGAGGTCTCTATGATCGCTCCCGTTTTCGGCTCATACGTAGGTTTGCGCATCGCGACCAGCGGGTCGCCCGCGCCCACAGCGGCAGTTCTTCCCGGGTTTAGCCGATGGAGAATGCCCGTGTCGTTCGCAACGACCAACTTCTCATCGGGTCGCAGGATGATCTTCTCGCTGGGTCGGTCCCTAATCAATATCTCAATGCTGCCTCGAATAAGGGTCGCCTCCGTTGTCCGGTCCGACGGGTAGGATTTGACATTAAACCGGGTCCCCAGCACCTCAACGTCAATCCGGGTGGTGTGGATTAGAAAGGGCTTTTGGGTATTATGCGCCACATCAAAGAAGGCTTCTCCGGTCAGATTGACTTCCCGGGTTGTGGTGTTGAAGTTTTTGCCATAGCTAAGGCGGCTGCCTGCATTCAACCACACCAGGGTACCATCGGGCAAGGTCAGGTGCGTCCGGGAGCCATTGGCGGTGTAAATATCGTTCCCCGTCGGGGCAGGCTGGTGAGCAACAGGAGCAGGGTTCGGATGCGGGGCACGACCGGAAGGCCAGAGAAGGACAGTCAGTATGCCGGCCCCGACGACAAGCGACAAAACAAAGAAAAGCATACGACGCGATCCCCTTTGCCCCGCCGGACTTTCCGGGAAGCCTATCTGTCGATCCCCCTGTCGATCCCCGAAATCAACCTGCCGATCCCTCATCCGGTCGAGATGCCGGCTAAAGGCCGCCTCCGCCTCTTTTGGGTCGGGTTTTGCCGAACTGTTCCATAGATCACTGATCGTCTGCATGGGATAATGCAATTCCGGGTTATTCTTCAATAGCCATTCGAGCTCCCGGATCTCTTCCGGTGAAGCCTCGCCAGCCAGCTTTTTGGCGATTAAATTCCAGATGGTTTTTTTATCTGCTTGTCCCATGAGTGCGCAATATGTGCAGGAAATTCCCCCTCAACTACGGGTTCCCCCTTAGGACAAGAAAAAACAAAAAAACCCCCAAATAAAAATTGTAAAAATTTTAGCGCTTTTGCAAGAATTTGATTTTTAGCCTTTTGTGAGCAGACCCGGGCGTTTACCAAACCGGGGTCATCCTATTTTACTGTTGAAGGAATGCTCCGCCCCACATCGAAACGGACGGTAGTACCGATTTTTTCGAGGGCAATGGCTAACTGATTTTCGACGGTCTTTATGGAGAGATTCAAAACTTCGGCCACCTCCCGGTATTTAAGCCCGTCTTCCTTGGCGAGCTTGAAAATCATTTTGCATTTGGGCGGTAGCTGATCGATCGCTTTTTGGATAAGGGCGAGCATTTCGGCAGTGATCATCAGTTGTTCAGGGTCGAAATAAATACTGGTGAATTCGGCTTCAAGGTCATCGATGGAGTTGGTGGGGGTCCTTTTCTGCTTGTCCAGGTAGTTGAACGCGGTATTTCGGGTGGCGACGTAGAGATAAACCTTTAGGTTTTCTACTTTCTCCAGCTCCTTCCGACGTTCCCAGAGCCGGACGAAGACATCCGAGACGATCTCTTCGGCGGTTTCCCGGGACGGCACAACCGTCCGGGCGAAATTAAACAGGTAGCTATACAACAAGCTGTATAGTTCTTTATAGGCCTGTTGATCGTCCATCTGGACCATCCTGTGCTGTAAGTCTTTAATTTGACCGAGTATCATTTGGCAAGCAATAAAGGGTCCGAATCAATCCACGGCAAGTTAAGAAGAATTTTAACGCGTTATCAAACGGACATTTTTTTGGGATATAATGCTGCCTATCGGCCTGAATTCTATATTTTTGCATCGCCGGAATAATCCCATGACCTTGGGCCGTTTACAGCGTTTCCGGCAGTTGGACCCTTAGCTCAGTTGGTTAGAGCAGCTGACTCATAATCAGCGGGTCGCTGGTTCGAGCCCGGCAGGGTCCACTTCTCTATATTCGACAGATGTTCATGGATCATTCCCCCGGCGGGAATGCCAGTCTATGGACTAAATCCCGGGTACATGCTCAAGAGTTATCTCACCACCGCCTGGCGGAATATCCGCAAGAATAAGGTCTTTTCCTAATCAATATCATCGGTCTGGCGATCGGGATGGCCGCCTGTCTGCTCATCCTCCAATACGTCAATTTCGAGCTGAGCTACGACCAATTCAATAAAAATGTAGGCGACCTGTACCGGGTTTATAACGACCGGTATCAGAATGGCAAGCTGATCCAGCATGGGACGATCACCTATTCCGGGATCAGCAAGGCGATGCAGGACGATTTTCCGGAAGTGGTCGATCATTCGCGGGTCGAGCCTTTGGGGCAGCTCGTGATCACGGAGGGAGTCAAACAGTTTGGCAAGCAGGATGCTTTCTTCGTCGACAATTCGTTCCTGAGCATGTTCACCTATCCGCTGCTGACGGGTGATTTGAAGACGGCGCTGGCAGAGCCGCATACGGTTGTACTGACGACGGATGCGGCAGGCGTTATTTCGGTGACGGTGATCCCGGCGTCGGTGCTGGGCCGGACATTGGTTGTCGCCGACGATACCATCCCGTACCGGGTTACGGCGGTCGTCAGTCTTCCCGAGAATTCGCATCTGTATTTCGATCTGCTGCTCTCCTACCTCACCTGTATTCGGGTAAAAATCCGTGGAAAGAATCGGATTATGATTTTACCGACTCTGACTTCTGGCATTATATCCAGTTAAAGCATGGGACGGATCCGAAAGCGCTGGAGGCGAAGTTCGACGGCTTCAGCCAACGGCATTTTCAGGGAAACAAGATCTCCGGCAGCGTGGAGAAATTCTATTTGCAGCCGTTGGCGCGGGCGCATCTGTATTCCGACTTCGAATATGAGATCGGCAAGACGGGAAGCGCAACGGTCGTCTGGGGGCTGCTGATCATCGCGTCCTTCATTATCGTGATCGCCTGGGTCAATTATATCAATCTTTCCACCGCGCGGTCGGTGGAGCGAGCCAGGGAGGTAGGGGTCAGAAAGGTCATCGGTGCGGCAAGGATACAGCTGATCAGGCAGTTCCTGACCGAATCCTTTCTGATCAATATCATCGCGCTTGATGCTGGCGATTGGGCTTATGTTCCTGCTCCAGGGGTTGTTTAATGACGCTGGTGGGATACCAGCTATCCGTGTCCTATCTGTTTGTGCGGAGCATGGGCGGATATGGGGTGACGATCGGTTTGCTGGGGCTATTGCTGCTGGGTATTGTCGTATCGGCCTATTATCCGGCTTTCGTCTTGTCTTCCTTCCGGCCGATCCTGGTACTGAAAGGCAGATTCAGCACCTCGAAAAAGGGGATCGCTTTGCGCAAGGCGCTGGTGATCGGGCAGTTTGGGATCACGGTAGCGCTGATGATCGGGTCGTTTGTCGTCTACCGGCAGATCCGGTTTATGAACCGGCAGGAGCTGGGGATGAATATCAACCAGGTGCTGGTGATCAACGCGCCGGGGCTTACCAAAGAAGATTCAACATTTGCGGGGAAAGAAAATGGATTCTTCGATGAGGTGAAACGGATCCCCGGGGTCGAAGGGGTGGCGGCTTCGTGGAGCGCGATCGGCGGCGAGACGGGCAGGACCTTCAATGTCCGCCGGGAGGATCAGGACAATACGGTCCATTATACCATGCGGCAAAACGGGATCAGCGCCGGCTGGCTTGAGTCTTTACAAGGTCAAAGATTGTTGCCGGCAGAGGATTATACCTATACCGACTATCCCGCGAAATTCGAGGACCGGCATAATATCGTCATCAATGAAAGCGCGACTAAAGCTGTTGGGCTTCCGCAGCCCGCGAAGAAGCGATCGGAAAGACGATCATGCGGTGGAACCAGAAATGGGATGATCATCGGGGTGATCGGCGATTATCATCAGAAGTCGTTGCGATTTCCGCTGGAGCCCACCTTGCTGATGCCCTACTATGGCAATGGAAGTGATATTTCCGTCCGGATCGCGACGCAGCGACGTCCCGGCGAGTGATCGCCGCCTTGAAGAAGACCTATACGGCATTCTTCCCCGGCAATCTTTTCGACTATTATTTCCTGGATCAGCATTATAATCAGCAATATGCAAATGATCAGCTGTTCGGGAAGGCATTTAGCATCTTCTCGGGTTTTGCGATCTTCATCGCTTGTCTCGGACTGCTGGGGCTGTCGCTTTTTGCCACGGCGCAGCGGACGAAGGAGATCGGGGTGCGGAAAGTGCTGGGCGCTTCGGTGGTGAATATCGTGACGCTGTTGTCAAAGGATTTCATCGTGCTGGTGGTGGTTGCGTTTGTGATAGCGTCGCCGGTAGCGTGGTGGGTCATGCATCGGTGGTTGCAGGATTTTGCGTATCGCGATCGATATCGAGTGGTGGGTATTTGCAGCGGCGGGGGTGCTGGCGGCGTTGATTGCGCTGGCGACGATCAGCTTTCAGGCGATACGCGCCGCCACGATGAATCCGGTGCGGAGCCTCCGAACGGAATAACCGAGCCGATTCCCAGTTCTCCCGCCCCTTCGCGCAGCCGGAAAAAAATAAGCCCCTGTAGAAACAGGGGCCGTAACCAAAACTAACTGCTTATGAGAAAATTGACTGCTTGAGAAACTTTAAAAGTATCTTTCGAATCCCTTTTTATGATGATCTTTTTTCGCTTTGCTTTCTGAGTGTAAAGTTAGGACCCGCAATGTTAAGCCCAGTGTTAAAATATTCCTATTGCGGGAATGGTAGGGGGATTTAATGTTTTTTTAATACTTTCCTTACCTTCAACGCACCAAAAGCTGATTGTCATGAAATTCCGCCTTCCCCGCCTGCCTTCCTGCGCCTTCCTCCCGCTTTTCCTATCCATTTATATCACCACGTATTCCCAGGGTCTCACCTCGCAGCAGATCGACAGCCTGGTCGAGCGGTCGCGCCGGGCCTTCGACGTGCCGGGAATTGCGGTTTGTGTGATCAAGGACGGAAAAGTCATTCATTCAAAGGGTTATGGGGTACGGTCGCTGCGGACGGGCCAGCCGGTCGATGAAAATACGCTTTATGGGATTGCGTCGAACAGCAAGGCGTTTACAACCGCGGCGCTGGGGATGCTGGTGGACGAAGGCAAGCTTTCCTGGGATGACAAGGTGCGGAAATTTATCCCGGAATTCAAGCTTTTCGATCCATATGTGACAGAGGAGTTCACGATCCGCGATCTGCTTTGTCATCGGAGCGGGCTGGGGCTGGGCGCGGGTGATCTGATGTTCTTCCCCGACGGCAGCGATTTCACGATCCCCGATATCATTCACAATCTGCAATTTCTGAAACCCGTGACCAGCTTCCGGTCGCAATACGCATATGATAACAATCTGTATATTATTGCAGGGGAAGTCGTGGCGCGGGTGAGCGGGATGAGCTGGGAGGATTTTATCCAACGACGGATCCTCGGGCCGGTCGGGATGACGCCATTCCGCGGCGACGTTTGACCGGCTGCGGGACACGAGCGACGTGATCGACGGCCATTCGCGGGTAGACGGGAAAGTTCAGGTCATCATCCGACATCGGGGTCAGATCGACGACGCGGCCGGCGGGATCTATTCCTGTATCTCGGATCTGAGCAAGTGGGTGATGCTGCATTTGGCGCATGGGAAATTCGGGCCGGACAGTGTCCGCCTTTTTAGTGAAACAGTGCTCCGGGAGCGGTGGGCGCCGCAGACGATCCTGCCGGTGGGAGGACCGGGGCCATACAATACGCATTTTGCGGCGTATGGCCTGGGGTTTGGGCTCAGCGACGTGAAAGGGTATAAACAAGTCAATCATACCGGCGGCCTGGAGGGGATGGTGACCCAGATCACGATGATCCCCGAGCTGCAGTTGGGAATCATTGTGCTGACCAACGCGGAGGAAGGGGCGGCTTTTACGGCGATCACCAACCAAATCAAGGACGCATATTTTGGGATAACTGGAACGGACCGGGTCGCGGAATATTCCGCCGGGCGCAAGATGCAGCTCGATCGCGCGAAGAAATTTACGGATTCGATCTGGAAGGAAGTGGAGGCGGTCTCGGCAGCAAATGGCGCGGGCGGGCGCAGCGCGGTTGCGGCAAAACCGGTCGACGGCTCGGTCTATACGGGTATCTATCGCGATGCCTGGCTGGGAGCGGTCACGATCGCCATGAAGAACGGCCGGTTGTGGTTCGACAGCAAGCGATCGCCCCGGCTGACGGGCGAGATGCTTCCTTATAAGGGCAATTCTTTTATCGTGAAATGGAATGACCGGAGCATGGATGCAGATGCGTATGTGGTTTTCACGCTCGACGAGCGGGGGATTGCAACCGGCATAACGATGAAGCCGGTTTCGCCGCTGACCGATTTCAGCTATGACTTCCAGGACCTCGATTTACACCGGGAAAAATAAAACAACGATGCACAAAAAATCATTTTTGGCCGCAATGCTGCTCGGCGGATACTTGACCGCACACGCCCAATCTTATCAAACGCTACACGACAGGGCGATCGTCGCGGACACGCACAACGACGTCCTGTCGACAGCTACGATGAACGGGATGGATATCGGGACGGATCTGACAGGTAAGACCCATTCCGATCTCGCACGGTTTAAAAAAGGGGGAGTCGATGTGCAGGTGTTTTCGATCTTCTGCGATGACCATTATGGGGTCGGGACCGCATTTGCGTACGCCCTCCGGGAGATCGACAGTCTGTATGCCATCGCCCGGCGCAACCCCGATAAAATGCAGATCGTCACCGATCCGGCAGGATTGGCGCAGGCGGTGAAACATCATAAGCTGGCGGCCATGCTGGGCGTCGAAGGCGGCCATATGATCGAGGACCGGATAGAATATCTGGACAGCTTTTACCGGCTTGGGGTCCGGTATATGACCCTCACCTGGAACAACAGTACTCCGTGGGCCACATCAGCGATGGAGGAGACCGCTCATGCGTTTACCGTAACGCCGTATGGGTTGACGGAAGAAGGGAAGGCGATCGTCCGGCGAATGAATGAGCTGGGGATGATGGTGGATCTTTCGCATGTCGGTGAAAGGACCTTCTGGGATGCGATCCATACCACCACCAAACCGGTAATCTGCAGTCACTCCAGCGTATATGCGCTCTGCCCGGTCTTCCGGAATCTGAAGGATGATCAGATCAAGGCAATCGGCGCCAACGGCGGCGTGATCCAGGTGAATTTCTATTCCGGTTTCCTTGACAGCACGTATGGCCCAAAAGTGAACCGGTTTTTGCATCGGCACAAGCCGGAACTGGATAGCCTGACTGCGGCGAAGGCGCCGCAATACGCGGTCAATGAATTCATGAGCAGGAAGTACCCCGTCGAAAGCGACTCGCTGCGCGCACCTTTATCGCTCCTCATGGATCATATTGACTATATTGTACGGCTGATCGGGGTCGATCATGTCGGGTTGGGGTCGGATTTCGACGGGATCGAGTCTCCGCCACAGCAGTTGGACGACGTGACGACGTATCCGCTGATCACCCGGGAACTGCTAAAGCGCGGTTACAAGCCCGCGGATGTCGAAAAAATCCTCGGCGGGAACTTTATCCGGGTGTTTAAGGCAAATTCCACCGGCGGCGGGGCCACGGTTATCCGGAGTTCGCGGGTGAATAATTGAAATGTCGTATCTTAATAGGGTTTATCCAATAAAAGTACCATTATATATATGTCACTGTCTTGCCAAAACCTGTTGCTGGCCGCCGGCCTTTCGATTTCTGTCGCCGCCAATGGTCAGTCTTCCCTCGATGAACTGGCCGGGAAATTCGTACGATATGTCCGCGCCGAACGGAAAGAAAAACTGATCGTTCTCACGGACAAGCCGTTTTATTCGGCCGGCGAGAGCATTTGGTTAAAGGCCTGGTGTCTCGACTCGCTCTCGAATCGCAACATCTACCTCAGTAAAAACCTGTTTGTCGACCTCGTTGATGACAAAGACAGCGTCATCAGCCAGATCCTGTTCAATATTCCCGCGCGAAAGACCGCGGGGAAGATCGTGCTGCCGGCTACACTGATGGAAGGCAACTATTGGCTGCGGGCCTATACATCCAAAATATTGAAGGAAAACAGCAACCGGATCCTGGTGAAGCCGATTTTTATCGTCAATCCCAATAAACCAAACCCGCGGGCGCTGGGCGCCTACGCAAACAAATCGGTCGCGGTTACCACCGATACTTCCGCGCCGCAAATAGTTTTCTATCCGGAAGGCGGTTCGATCATTTCAGGAACGACGGCCACGGTCGCGTTCCGAAGCATGTCCACAGGTGGCCAGCCCGTGGATATCGCCGGGTTTGTCACCGATACCCGTAACGATACGGTCATCCGCTTTTCAAGCGCGCAGGGAATGGGGAAATTCAGTTTCGATGCCTACAATCCCCGAAAATATACCGCGCATATCAATTGGAATGGAAGACAAGTCCTCTATCCCCTCCCTGCAATCGATCAGTTTGCCAGTCAACTGACGATAGTTGGCCAGGATGAACACATGCTGAAAATGCAGGTTTCGTTGGGTGACTCGCTTTATAAAAAGCACAAGTCGACGCGCATCCTGGGGATGAGCCGCGACAGTCTGTGTTTCGCCGCCCTTGGTTCAGATATGTACCAGGTAAATGTTCCGCTGGCAAATTTCCCCCTGGGCCGCGCCTGTTTTATGCTGTTCGACGACCAGGGCAATCTCGTGAGCCAGCGCAGCGTATATATTCGCAGCAACGACAGTGGCCGGATCGTCGCCGCGACGGATAAGGCGGCTTATTCGCCCGGTGATCGGGTAAACCTCAGCATCGGAGTAAAGACGGGGCATGATAATCCGATCGTGACCTTATTGTCTGTATCGGTGACCGATGACCGGCTGGCGGGTGACCATGCTGATGATGGTTTGGACAGATTGCCCGTGCCGGAAGATGCGCAATACCGGGACTATTCGCCCGCGGAACTGGATATTCGGATGCTGACGGAAGCGCCGCTTTATACCAACTTTGGAAAGGCGCCCGCCGGTGGTTCGGGGCCGACGGCGGTCCGTTTCGCCGACAGCAATCTCCTGGACATCCGGGGTAAGGTAGTCGACAAAAGCAATGCGCCCCTGCAACATTTTATCGTCAACCTCGTTGCCGCGGACAAAGGGTTATTCCTGGCGGATACAACGGATGACAATGGGCGTTTTCTTTTCCCGATGTCCGAATACGATGATGGTACCCGATTCAATATGAAGCTCACAAATTTGAAAGGCAGGGGCACGGAGGGAAAAATGATCCTGGATAAGATCGATTATCCGAAGTTCAGTACGCCCCGGGCGTCAAAACGGGGTTATGGCGCCGAAGAGCTGGCGATGATCCGGCGCTACAAGGAGATCCGGGCGGCAGAGGAACCTGCAACAACAAGAGACAGCGGCATGTTAAAGCCCGTGACGGTCGAAGGGCGGAAGAAGCTGCCGCCGGAGGACGAGGCTCAACGGCAAAGTCCCTTCTCCGACGTAATCGGACCGGACCAGTTGCGCCAGGGTGGAGTGGACATGGTATACAACGCACTGTCCAATGTACCCGGACTGACAAGCGGCGTCAACCAGACCGCATCCGGCAGCCTCAGTGGAGGCACATCCTCGGGCACCACCGCGATGCTGGTCCTGATGGATGGCGTTCAGGTAAATACCGGCGGCGATCTCAAAGGATTCTTTGAAACGCTGGATGAGTCGAACATCGAATTTATCGAAGTGTTGAAGGGGCCGTTGACGGCAATCTATGGGATGCAAGGGTCGGCCGGGGTCATCCTGGTCCATTCGGTCAACCATAACCAGGATGTCGTTCAGGTCAGCGACAAAGGTACCACGACAATCTATGCCAAAGGATATTCAAATCAGCCGGACGTATTTGCGGCAGTTTATGACAAAAGGAAGGGTCCCGCCTCAGCGGCCGCAGCCGCCGCGGCCGCCAACGCGTCGACGTTGTACTGGAATGCAAATCTGCTGACAGACAATCTCGGCAATGCCAGGGTTGATTTCTTCACGTCCTCCCGGCAGGCGACCTATCTGGCAGCAATTGTAGGCGTAACCCCCGGCGGTGACATCGTCGAAAAAACGATCCAGTTCAAATGCAGGTAGGGAGCTATCAGAAGGGTGACACGAAATCTCCGTATCCCCAAAGAATCCTCCACTCCAAAAATAAATTTGCGTAACTCAAAAGTTACACATACATTTGAGTAACCTAAAAGTTACTCATTATGTCAAAATCCATCCACCACACCATTTTCTACCCGCAAAAACCGGAACTCGTCTGGGAATTCCTGACCGTCCCCGCCCTCATCGCCCAATGGCTCATGCCCACCGACTTCGAGCCCATCCTCGGTCAAGAATTCCAGTTCCGCACCGGCCCCATGCCGAAAGTTCAATTCGACGGCATCGTCTATTGCAAAGTACTCGAGATCACGCCGCCCAAAAAACTCGTCTACTCCTGGAAAGGCGGCCCCGGGGACGGCAAGCTCACCATGGATTCCGTCGTCACCTTTACCCTGACCGAAAAGGAGAATGGTACAGAACTTACGCTCGACCACAGCGGCTTTAAGATCCTGACCAACCTTGACATCTTCGCCGCTATGGACACAGGCTGGTTCAAAAACATCTCAAAGATCGCAACGCTATTAAACACCGCAGAACATGGCCACGCAAACGTTTGACGCCTTCCAGGCGATTGCCGACCCAAGCCGGAGACAGATCCTTATGCTGTTATCGAAGGATACGCTGACCATCAATTCCCTGGCAGAGAATTTCGATATGAGCCGCCCCGCCGTCTCCAAGCACATCAAAATACTGGAATACGCAGGGTTCATCTCAATCGAAGACATCGGCCGGGAACGATATTGCACCTTGAAACAAGAGGGCTTTGACCAACTGCAGGCGTGGATCGACTTCTTCGATAACTTCTGGAAGACCAAACTCAAAAAATTGGAATCATTACTTAACCAAATAAAAAACCACAAGAAATGAACACAGCAACGATGACCGAGGATTACCACTGCAGTATCACTGCAAAGACCTCGGCAAAAGACGCCTATGCCTGCATCAGCCGGGTGTATTCCTGGTGGGCAAGCAATTTTGAGGGCAGCGCGCAAAAGCTGGACGACGTCTTTACCGTTCGCTTCGGTGAGACATGGGTAACCTTCAAGATAACCGAGGCCATCGCCAACGAAACCATCACCTGGCATATCCTGGATTGCTGCTTGCCCTGGCTCGCCGACAAAAAGGAATGGAAAAATACCGACGTCCTCTGGGAGATCTCATCCAATGACGACATCACCCGGGTAGACATGACACATGTCGGACTTGTCCCCGCCATAGAATGTTATGGCAATTGCGAACAGGGCTGGAACCACTACATAAAAGGCAGCCTGCACAAATTGTTAAGCGGCGAACCGCAAAATTATGAAGCAACCATTTCCGTAAGAACCAATCCGGAGGATGCCATCAAAGCCATCAACGATATCTCAGCCTGGTGGGCGATCGACACGATCGGATGTTCTGCGAAAGCCGGCGACACCTTTACTGTTCGCTTCGGCAAAACCTTTTCCACGATAAAAATAGCCGAATGGCGACCCGGCAGGAAGATCGTCTGGGAAGTGCTCGAGTGTAACATGGACCTGTTGGCAGACAAAAAAGAATGGCAGGGCACAAAGATCGTCTGGGATATCACGGTGCAGGGCGATAAGACGCAGATCACGATGACGCATGTCGGCCTTACACCGGTAAAAGAATGCTACAATGATTGCAAGAACGGCTGGAATTTTTTCATCAGGGAAAGCTTGTCAGGTCTCCTGACGCGCCAAAAAGGCCTTCCCGCCAGGGGAATACGCACAACCGTCGCCAATGATGACCGCGTTTATCAGGGAATGATGTACTACAAGCATGACCCCCTTCCCCGGATCCCCGAAGGATCGGTGGTGATAGACATCAAGGAGACAAAGGTGGAGCATGTCGTTTCTTCCTGGTCGGTCACGAAATTTGAAAAGGAACGGTTTGACAGTTCTAAGCTAAAAGGCGAGCATTTTATGATCGTCGAAAATAAACCCGTCTACGGCGATATCCTCCCGATAGACGACCTATCCGCGACGGTAATAAAAAAGCAGTCATAAAGGAGTTCTTCATAACTGCCTATTTTTCAGCTCCCGCTGTTGGGGATCGTTTCCGATTGATTATTAATTAATTAGGGGTAGAGTGGCATACAATCGGCAATACCATTATTTTCCGGCTCTTGGCATCGATTTATTTAACTTTGCGCCTCGATTGCTATGGAGATTATCGCATACAAATATACGTTTTCTGATGTTGACCGCTGGCGCATTGAATCCTTGGGGTATCATATCGAAGGTATTCCACCCGAGGAACGGCTCGAAACCTTTATGCCGGCGTTGTTTCCCAATTTTGACCTGGCTGGCGTATTGGGGTTAGTAGATCGATTATTTGCACCTACTACTTCTCTACCGGTTCGACGTCACATACACTACAATGTTCCAAAAAAAATCCTGCATTTCATATTTGAAAACACCACCGACGTTCTAGATGACACGGTGGCTTTCGACCGCGTTGTTTTTTGGTTAGACGGTGAGATAATTATCGAGCACAGGTATTGCATAGTCTCTCTCCCGTACCAGGGCAAAGGTCTGATCAAGCCGATCTTTCAGGAAAGCCTGCAACAATACGTTAATCTGGGCGTTCGAAAGGTCAGGGTTCACGCGGGTTTTGCCGGCGGAGGTTATACCTGGGCAAGGCATGGATTTGTCGCAACAGATCAAAAAGAGGTGGAAACCATTCTCAAGGATGCAGATAATAAGCTCACTGTCAATGAAATGTCACCTGTTAGGCGCATATATGACAAATATTATAGCGAACATCCAACTGGCATGGATTTTCCTATGGTATTGTGGGCTCGATTGCCGGGAATGAAAGAGGTCCTTCGCGGATCTGACTGGCGTGGGGAGTTGGACTTGCGCAATCCTGAACAATTTAGTAATTTTAGTAATTATGTCTGGCGATCGTAAAAATCAAGGTGATTCCGGCTCCGCGGGGGATGAGTTAATGGTCAACGTTTCGGAGCTTGAAGAAACAGGTGCCGTGGTGGATAAGGCTGTCCGGGATGGATATTTCACCCTGGCCGAAGCACTTTCTGCTTATCGGCTTAGCGAAATTGAATATGTCGCTTATTTGCTCTTGAAAAATAAAGGCAAGTTCGAGGTTGCAGACAAAGAAAAGCAAATCGTCGGAGCCATATTCTATCTCGTCGAAGCATTTCATGCTCCCAGTGCTTCATTTGATGCCTCCGGCAAACAAGTAATGAAAGAATTGGAAACTATTGTTCATTCGTCACCCTTGCGTGATGGAGATTTGTTTGTTGCATAATAAAAAAATGGCTTCTATTTTGAAACCAAAGATTTCTAGATATCGGTCCATTCCAAATCAACTCTCTAAAAATCGATATTGTAGTCTCCAAATCCATCGGGTATAATACTCTCCCCATTTTCGGGATCTATGGGTCAGGTTGCTACGTAAACCTTTGAGGTGCTCATTTCTCGTGCCAGCATGAAGGGCCAACTAATTCTCCGGAGTTGCATAAAAATTGTAAAATATTGACTATCTTGTAGTTCAACTCCATAAGTGGGAAGTAATAGAAATGAGCTCAATTACTTTTGTTGATGCGGAAGTTGATCCTAAAAGCCGCAAAATTTTTGACATTGGTAGTATCAAGGACAATGGAAGTCATTTTCATAAAACTTCGATCACCGAATTTATCCAGTTCTTAAAGGGGTCACAATTCATCTGTGGACATAATATCCTCAACCACGACATCAGGTACATTGGGGGAGCCATTGCTGATGCTGGGATAAATTCTTCCAATTTCATCGATACCCTTTTCTTATCCCCACTGCTATTCCCTACAAGGCCGTATCATGCCCTGCTGAAAGACGACAAACTGCAGACCGAAGAAACCAACAACCCAGTGAATGACGCCATCAAGGCCAGGGACCTGTTGTACGATGAGATTGACGCTTTCCGTAAGCTGGGAGTGCCGATGCAGGCGATCTTTTATGAGCTGTTGGGGAACAGCCTAGAATTTGGAGCCTTCTTCCGGTTTATAAACTATCGTGGCCCGGGATCAGACATTGAACAAACTATCGTCCAAACATTCGATGGAATAATCTGTACAAATATCGAGCTCAAAGTGCTGATTGCCGGCTGGCCGATCGAACTGGCCTATTGTCTCGCCATTATCCATGCTAACGATCGAGGCTCCCTTACTCCTCCGTGGGTGTTGATGAATTTCCCGGAAGTAACAAAAGTGATGAGGCGCCTGCGAAGTGTGCGCTGCATCGCCGACTGCGACTATTGTAATTCTGCGTTTGATATCCATCTTGCATTGAAGAACTATTTCGGCTATAATTCGTTCCGGACCTACGCCGGGGAGCCGTTGCAGGAAAAAGCCGTGCAGGCGGCTATCGACGGCAAATCGCTCCTTGCGGTATTTCCCACCGGCGGAGGGAAGTCAATCACGTTCCAGCTTCCGGCCGTCATGAGTGGCGAATTGGAGAAGGGACTTACGGTCGTTATCTCTCCGCTTCAGTCGCTGATGAAAGACCAGGTCGACAACCTGGAGAGACAAGGACTGACGGAGGCCGTGACCATCAATGGCCTGCTTGATCCGATCGAGCGATCTAAGTCCATCGAACGCCTCGCTGACGGTGGGGTCTCTCTTTTGTATATTGCACCTGAATCACTGCGGTCGAGGACTATCGAGCGCCTCCTTTTGGGTCGGAAGATTGTGCGATTCGTTATCGACGAAGCCCACTGTTTCTCCTCCTGGGGACAGGACTTCCGGGTGGATTATCTGTACATTGGAGATTTTATCCATGAGCTGCAGTTGAAAAAGCATCCTGACGAAAGGATCCCGGTATCCTGTTTCACCGCCACGGCTAACCAAAGGGTCATCCAGGACATAAAGTACTATTTCCGGACCAAACTGTCCTTGGAACTGGAGCTTTTTACAACAAAGGCTACGAGAACCAACCTGCGATACAAAGTTTTGGGAAAAGAGGATGACAATGAAAAATACCAGGCAGTAAGAGGTCTGATCGAAGACAAGAATTGCCCGACCATCATTTATGTATCAAGGACGAAAGAGGCGGACCGACTAGCGGACAGATTAATCGAAGACGGTTTCCTCGCCCGGCCCTATCACGGAAAAATGGAGGTGGGAGCCAAGACGGAGAACCAGGATGCGTTTCTCGCCGGAAAGATATCCATTATGGTCGCGACTTCGGCCTTCGGCATGGGCGTCGACAAAAAGGATGTCGGCCTGGTCATCCATTATGACATCTCCGATTCGCTCGAGAATTATGTTCAAGAAGCGGGTCGGGCCGGGCGTGATGAAAACCTCGACGCGGACTGTTTTGTTTTGTTCAACGAGGAAGACCTGGGCAAACATTTCGTTTTGTTGAACCAAACCAAACTCTCCATCAAGGAGATCGGGCAGGTGTGGAAATCGATAAAGGATCTCACGAGATTTAGGCTGACCATCTCCCATTCCGCCCTGGAGATCGCCAGGAAATCAGGGTGGGACGATGCGATTCTCGACATCGAAACCCGAGTGACGACCGCCGTTGCCGCCCTCGAAGAGGCTGGGTATGTCAAGAGAGGACAAAATATGCCGAGGGTATTCGCAAACAGCATATTGGCTAAGAATGCGCAGGAAGCGATCGACAAAATAAATGCGTCTCCGCTTTTCCAAGATCGTCAAAAGGTAAATGCGATCAGGATCATCAAAAAACTCCTCTCCGGCAAGAGCCGGAAGCACTTGGGCGATGAAGCCGCGGAGACTCGCATTGACTATATCAGCGACCATTTAGGCATCACCAAAGAAGACGTTATCGAGATCATTAACCTTCTCCGATCGGAAAAAATATTGGCCGACGCCAAAGATCTCACCGCATTCGTCAAGCGGGGTGAAAACAAGAACCGAAGTCTGAATATCCTGGAATCCACTATCGCCATCGAACGATACCTCGTTTCAACCCTGGAAGAGCCGGATAATGAGTTTCACATCAAGAAGCTGAACGAAGCTGCGGAATCGCATGACTGCACGGGCGTGACATCCGCAAGAATAAAATCCATCTTCAATTTCTGGGCAATTAGAGGTTGGGTCAGACGCAGGCATTCCACCCATTCGAAAAACCATCTTGGTATCACCCTGCTGCAGCCGAAAAAGGCGTTGGAGGTAAACTTACAAAAAAGGTATATTTTGGCGAGGCGCATCGTCGAACATCTGTTCGAAAAAAGCGCTGGGGAAGCGGCCCAACAGCCGGGAGGGGAAGAGATATTCGTGGAGTTTTCCGTGCATGAGATAAAAAAGATCTATGAGGTCCTGGCCGATCTTTTCGACCCGAAAATAACGATCGCCGATGTGGAAGACGCGCTTTTCTATCTTTCCAAAACGGAGGCGATAAAGATCGAAGGCGGCTTCCTGATCCTTTACAATCGACTATCCATCCAGCGGATCGAAACTGACAATAGAAAAAGATATACCAAGGATGACTATCAAAAACTGCAACTCTTTTACGATAATAAGGTCGCAAAGATTCACATTATCGGCGAATACGCGAAAAAAATGATGAGCGACCATCAGGCTGCCTTGCAGTTTGCGGACGATTATTTCCAGCTTAACTACGATGCGTTCTTGAGGAAGTACTTTCCGGGAAAAAATGCAGAAACCCTGACGCTGAAGATGACTCCGGCCAAGTTCAGGCAGTTGTTCGGACAGCTTTCGCCCGCGCAATTGAGGATCGTCAACGACAAGGACTCAAGATATATCCTAGTGGCCGCAGGGCCCGGAAGCGGCAAGACAAAACTTCTGGTACACAAACTCGCATCCCTATTGCTTATGGAGGATGTGCGCCACGAACAACTCCTCATGGTCACCTTCTCCAGGGCTGCCGCGTCTGAATTCAAGAGTCGATTGTACGAACTGGTGGGTAAAGCTGCTGGTTTTGTTGAGATAAAAACCTTTCATTCCTACTGCTTTGACCTGCTAGGTAGGGTGGGAAGCCTGGAAAAATCGGACGATATCATAAAGGCCACTATCGATGCAATCCGACGGGGGGATGTGGAAACTAGCCATATCACAAAAACGGTGTTGGTGATCGATGAAGCCCAAGATATGGATGGGGACGAATATGCCCTGATCAACCTTTTGATGGCGCTAAATGAGGAAATGAGGGTCATCGCTGTAGGGGATGACGACCAAAATATTTATGAATTCAGAGGGGCGAGCGCCAAATATCTCGAACAATTTGTGGAAGAACAGAAAGCTGAACAATACGAGTTGGTCATCAACTTTAGAAGCAAGAGCAACCTGGTAGACTTCGCCAATCAATTTGCCAAAGGCATCTCTCGCCGATTGAAAAATACTCCGATTGTCGCTGCGCAGTCGGATAACGGAAGGATAAAATTAGTGAATCACCGGAGCGGAGCCAACATGATCAAGCCACTGGTGGAAGACCTTTCCCATTCTGAGCTGACTGGCACTACCTGTGTGCTGACCCGGGTAAATGAAGAGGCCTCCCAGATTGCCGGGCTGCTGGCCAGGCATGGCCTTACAGCAAAACTGATCCAATCCAACGATGGTTTCAATTTGTTCAATTTGCTAGAGGTGCGATCCTTTTACGATCAGCTGCAAAGGAGTGAGGACGCCTTTACCATCAGCGAAGAAGTGTGGGAGCAGGAAAAGAGGGCTTTGAAAAACAGGTTCGCGGGTAGTACGAAACTGGAAATCTGCGTGAATCTAATCCGGAATTTCGAAACGGCCAATCCGGTCAAGAAGTACCGCTCTGACTTGGAAGTATTTATCCGCGAGTCCAAATTGGAGGACTTCTTCAATGTCAATGGTGAAACGATATTCGTATCTACAATCCACAAGGCAAAGGGCAAGGAATTCGACAATGTTTTTCTAATGCTAAATGGGTTTAATGCCGCTTCGGACCCCGAGAAAAGACAGGTATACGTGGCTATAACGCGGGCCAAAGGGTACCTTGCGATCCATACAAACACTGCTGCCTTTAATCATATCCTGACGGAGGAGGCTGCGAATTTCAGGGATGATGCTGTTTATTCGCCGCCAGACGAATTGGCAATGCATCTGACTTTCAAGGATATCTGGTTGGATTACTTCATTAGCAGACAGGGTGTCATCGCCCAGCTAATATCCGGTGAAAATCTCACCATTCAGGATGATATGTGTTGGACAATGGGGGGCCAACCTGTGTTGAAATTCTCCCAGCAGTTCAAGCAGCAGATCGAGTCCAGGAAGGCCAATGGCTACAGGCTGGCGTCTGCCAGGGTCAATTTTATACTCTATTGGAAACGGGCCGGAACGGAGCAGGAAATAAGGATTGTTTTGCCCGAGGTGTGGTTTGAACGGTTTGAATAAATTTAGTGCCTTGAAGAATTCAGCATATCGTCCTTATTATCATTATTGCAAAATGGATATCCAAAGGTAGCATTTTAGTATCGGACCAGCATGTAGCTTTCGCTTCAAAGCCCTTCGAAGCCCTTTGTATGAAAATAAAAAAAGGGCACCAACATTGAATCTGCTGAAACCCTTTATTAGCCGCTCCCCCTGTTGGACTTGAACCAACGACCCTCTGATTAACAGACCCTCTGATCCTTAATCAGAGTGGATTTAGGTGAAGCTGATTTAACTTAACTGTTTAAATTTCAAATACTTACAATTATAAGCTAACTTCGACGCGACCCGTCTAAAGGTCGTTTGACCTGGTGTTTGTTAGCAAACAATCGGCAAATCAGGGGATTTGCAAACAAATGCTAACAAACAAAAATCATCCGATATGTCAGCGTCATTATCGATCATCCTGGACAAGCGCAGGATGAAGCAAAAAATCAAAAAATACCCGGTAAAGCTGCGGGTAACTTATCAAAGGAAAAGCAAGCTTTATTGTACCGTTTACGATCTTTCGGAAGAAGAATTTGGCAAACTGAACGCTCCGAATGTGGGAGCCGGGCTAAAAGCTATTCGGGACAAACTAAGGGACATTGAACGGACAGCGGACAACGCAATCAGATCCATGACGGTCTTTCATTTCGATGATTTCGAGAAAGAATACATTTTGGATAATCCGCTTTTCAACAAGCAGAAAACTACCCAGAATCTTACCGTCCAAGGTGTCTATGGATATGATGTTGCGCAATACGCCCATCGGTTCCCGATCTTCAAGGAGCTGACCATGCCGGCAGGGACTATCCTGGTTTCATTTCGGTCCTATATTGATAAGCTGCTTCGGGCTGACCGGATTGGGACGGCGGTATGTTATCAGACGAGCTATTACGCTCTCGAAAAATTCCGCGGCAATGTTCTCTTTTCGGAGGTCACCGTCGATTACCTGAACGACTTCGAAAGATGGATGCTTCGGAAGAACATTTCGAAAACCACCATCGGCATTTATGTCCGGTCTCTCCGATGCATCTTCAATGAAGCCATCGAGGACGGAATCATCAAGCGGGACAGGTACCCCTTCGGCCGTCGGAGATATCAAGTTCCGACCTCCCGGAATATTAAGAAAGCCCTGACGCTCGAAGACGTTTCCAAGTTCTACTATTACCAACCGACCCGCAAGGAGGAACAATGGGCAAAGGACTTCTGGTTCTTTTCGTACCTCGGAAATGGGATCAATCCAAAAGACATTGCCTGCCTGAAGTATAAGAATATCGAGGGGGATTATTTCATCTTTGAACGGGCCAAAACCGAAAAAGCCACCCGGAGTGACCCCAAGCCGATCACCGTTTTTATTACTGAGGACATGCGGGCGATTTTAGATCGGTGGGCGACTAAAGATAAAAGCCCCAATAATTACGTGTTTCCCGTGTTGGAGCCGGACATCACTGCCTTAAGGCAATATGAACTCATCGAGTTCTTCACGCAATCGATCAATGACTGGCTACTCAAGATCAAAAAGAAGTTAAATATCGAAAAGAGGCTGACGACCTATGTCGCCCGCCATACTTTTTCGACTGTCCTGAAACGTTCCGGCGTGAGCACGGAATTTATTCAGGAGTCATTAGGGCATACCAATATACGGACTACAGAGAAATACCTGGATAGCTTCGAGCGGGAGGTAAAAAGGGATTTGGTGGGTAATTTGACGGCCTTCAAAAAAAAGGCTGTACCGGAGGTGGTTAATGATCTATCATAATCAGTTTTAAAGATTTGGCGATTTATGATCGGTAAATTTGTTATACCAAAAAATATGAATGCAATTCAGTATCAGGTTTTGCGCTATTTGCCGGACAGTGTAACCGGCGAGTTTGTAAATCTCGGTGTCGTAGCTTATGATCCTGCGGGGAGGTCCTTGTCATCAGAATTTATCAATTGCGCAGATAGAATAACAGGTTTCTTCCCCGGCGTTGATGGCAATTACCTGCTAGAGCTTATAAAACAGATTAATCAACACCTTGTCGAACTTGAAGACACCTGGCAGACCAGTTCAAATATGGATAAGGCAATCTCAATAGGGTCCTTTACGGGAACCGTTCTCCCAAAGGACGACAGTTCCTTAATATTTTCAGAGGTCAATGGAACCCTTGGTCTTTCTTCACGGGATGTGGCAAAGAACCTATTTGAAAGGATCGTTCGACGCTACATAATTGATTGATTATCCATTTCCTGCGCAATTGTAAAGTAAATAAACTAAACCTATAAGTTGATTTTATGAAATTAGTTCCTATCTTTGTAGCGGAAGATTCAGACGACGGTCTTTGGTCTATTCAATTGGAGGGTTCGGCTCAAAGCGAGTTTGAGGAATTTTTCGATCATGTGAATGAAGCTGAATGGCTCCACGATTTCTTTGACCAGAATAAGGTTGATTTGCATGGAGGTTTTTTTGGAAGTCTGTCGATAAGTGAAGCAGTTTCGAGGACCTTGGACGAGGCGGAAGAAATGGAAAATTCGTTATATGATTTTTCGGAGCAGGGTTTCCAGGGAACCGAAACTACTCTACAGCATCTTTTCAAACCCCTGAATAATTTCGAATATGCCATTAGCCGCCATCAGAAAAGTAAAGCCAGGATTAGGAAGGGATGGCTGCGCTTGTATGCTATTCGGCTTGCTGAAAATTGTTTCCTAGTGACCGGCGGAGCCATTAAGTTGACACCGGATATGAAAAGGGGTCATCTGGAATATGAATTGAAAAAATTGGAACAGGCTAAGCAATTCCTCCGTACCAATGGGATAGACTTTCCTGAAGATCTAAATGACTTTAAAAATGAATAACCTTAAGGAAAAATTGTCCAAGCTGGCAGCTGATCAGCCTTCCGAATGGAAAGCCAAGGCACAATACCGCCGCGAAAATCGCGAATGGTTAAGGAAATCTGCTGCCATTGCGGTATGTGTTCTGGATGCGCTTAAGGCGCAGAACCTCTCTCAAAAGGAATTAGCGGAACGGATGAACATATCGCCACAGCAAATAAGCAAAATTGTTAAAGGCCAAGAAAACCTGACTTCGAAACCATATCGAACCTGGAAATTGCGCTTGGTATTCAAATAATAGACGAAAGGTCAAATCATAGTAGAACTCTATTTAAGAGAGAAGAAGCCGGCCGCTTAGATGTATCAGATTCCAAAGAAATTTCGAATGAATAAATTGACAACCGAATATCTGTACGTAGATTTCAAATCAGCGGCGGAATACACGCCCGAACACGCTTCAGTCTTTTTCGAAAAATATGCTGATTACTTTAAGACAGTAAATTCTCTAAAAGATAATACCGAATTGAATTTATTCATTGAGCTAACTTGGCAACACCTCCACATGCTTTATGTGAAAAATATGTTTGCCGAGACTTTTGCAAAATCTACAACCTATTTGAAAATCATAGATAATGAAATTCATCGCCTGAATAGTGATACGGTAAAGAATGATTGGTATTACGGAATACTCTTTTTTG
Organism: uncultured Chitinophagaceae bacterium; assembly: GCA_963846405.1. Taxonomy (GTDB): domain Bacteria; phylum Bacteroidota; class Bacteroidia; order Chitinophagales; family Chitinophagaceae; genus Puia. The sequence continues at coordinate 515,149 of CAWJVU010000010.1, forward strand.
AGGGTATGTCATCTTATCGGCTTGGTAAATTTAAAATGTCTAAAGCCATTTTTGAACGACTAATGCAATATGATGGCAAAAAAGAAGACTTTAAGATATGGCATAGATATTCGATTTACCAACAAAACCGGAAGATTTCAAAAACAATTACGACTGTATGCGTAATACTTTTATTGACTGAAATTGTTTCTGAAAAGAAAATCACTTCTTACCTATTAAAAATAACAATGCTTGGATTTGCCGTGGTTGGGTTTATCGTTAGTATATGCTTTGATCAATATTTAAAAAGAGCAATTAAAAAAAAGCCTCTTGAAAAGGTCACCTCAAATTAATTGTATTAGTTAGTATTTGATCTCACACCGTTGCCATATAAGCCAAGATTTGATCTTACCGTGACCTGTCCTGAATAGGGCATGTGGTGTACCAGAATAGTACAGTCTGGAGAAGAGTAAAAACATATCTTATTGATTATAAATTATTTGCCAATCTGGCATTTTCTTCGCGCTTAAAGCGATATAACAATCCGATAAAATCTGCTTATGATCAAAAACTATTTCAAAATCGCTTTCCGGGGCTTTTGGCTACATAAGCTGTTTCACTTTGATCAATATCATTGGCTTATCGATTGGGATAAGCGCAGCGCTTGTCATTTATCTGATCGTCCATTTCGATTTTTCATTCGATCGGTTTTATCCCGATAGTGACCGGGTTTACAGGGTGGTGACGAATTTTTCAAATCCGGAAGGAGAATGAGAGAAATGCAATTGCCGGTGCGAAGAATTTGTGAGATGTATTCCCTATACATGCCCAACCGGCGAAAAAATTTGCTGTTAGCTTTGCCTTCAACAGGCACCTCGTTAAGATAATACCGCCGCGAAAGGTAAATGGTAAAAAAGCCTATGGAATTCTTCTTGGACATTGATAAGGCTATTATTGTCTTGCCAAGGTGTTCTTGAAATGGTAATTTACGAATTGTTGTCAAGGGTCATCTCATTGATTCTAATAATTTTACCATTTGCTTTCAAGCCGACTATAATCTAATGTACCCAGCTTTAGTAAATTCTTAGCAAATGACATAGTAAATTAGTCCATAACCTTCTGCATGAAACTACTCCGCCAGGATCTGAAACTAGCCCTGAAGCATTACCTTCTGATTTTTGCTCTCGTTATCACCAGCGTCCTTTCAGCGCGTTGCCAGGAAAACCCAAATTTAAAGGCGGACACAACGAAAGCGATTGATATAATCACGCACTATGGCGGGTTCTATTACGAGGATAAACGCTCGGAGTTGGGGCAGTATTATCAGAAATTCAGTCATGCCCTTTCCACAAAAGATTTGGTTGAGCTTACTGACAACTGGAATCCAGCGACCCGATGCTACGCCTTCTTCGCACTTTCCGAAAGGCAAAGCGCCTTGCTCGATTCGATTCTGCTTACCCATTTACAGGATACCACGCACGTTTTCATCCTTCTTGGGGATGAAGGCGAACACCAGACAGTGGGGGACTTTTTTTATAATGTCATGACGGGGAATCTATTCGGCGGCATTGAACCAAATTCAGACGAGACTTATCGTCTCGATAGTTTAATCCTGTTTCGTCCAGGAGTTTTGATCGAGGAAAAGCATCACCTGATAAAGACATTCCAATTCAAGCAATCTTGGATGCCCCGACTAAGGGAGATAGCATTTGTCGAAAAAAACGATATAGCCATAATCTCCCTTGCAAAATACCATGACTCGGTTCGCTTCCCCGAATCGAAAATCTCCTCAAGGATTCCACTCCTCAGCTACAAACTCTGGGCCTGGTCGCTGTGAGAAATTGGCCGAATCCCTTGTTCCTCCCATCCATCAAAAAAATTCAGAAAACGCAAATGGGGCCAACCGCCGGTTATAATTTTTGGCAACTCCGAGTACTTTACCAGGTGATCGTCCTATACAAAGATAGCGTTTGCCGGGAAAATATGCTTCTCGCATTAAAGAAAACAAAAGGCTGGAGACCAATGGTCCAATCATTTGCCATATGGATAGCGCTCCATAAATATCCTGACCACTTTTATGACCCAGTTCTGCGAAAACTAAAAATTGCGTCGGAACATCTCCCGGGTCTCCCGGCATATGTTAACGAAAACGAAGATTGGGAATACTAGCCCGTACTTGCCGCATTCAACGGGTGCAAATTGATTATCTATTCGAACGGGTGAAGGTGAAGCTGCTTACCCATTCTAATATCATTGGTAAGGCGCATAGCGAGTGCATCTTGCGCGTCATTTTCAGCGGTAGTATATATTCGGGCTGTGCTATTGGTCGGAAGTTCCAATGAAAACTTATCAGGGCATTGGAAATAGAACCTTTCGTTCAGGCCAATCGACTTTAATTGTTCCTTATCTCCTCGAACCTCAAAAACGCTTCCATAGTTTCCAATAGGCTTGTTCAAGTAGGTAAGCTGAATCATATTTCTCATTCTAAAATGTTTATTTATAGCAATTTAAGAAATAAAAACCATATCCGAAGTAGGTACTTTGGCTAGAACCGCAAGCATCTTTGTTTTGGTAATTGCCATCCCAAAACGTTGAAGCCGATATTTTGGGGTTGTCTTATTTTTGGTAAACGTAAACCTCGACCAAGTATGTAAACAGTTTGTAGATGCTTATGAAATTAAATCACAGCACCCTCATGTTGGCTCTAGATGCCTGTAGCCATTACCACGCTTATGAAGTATTGCAAAGAAAAGACACGTGAACTTCGCAGAATCCAATCAAACAATATAGAGGACCCTCAAAAGAAGTTCAAAGGTCTTAGTGTGCCAATGCCCTTTACAGCACACGATATGGATCTTTCATCACCAGCGCTTGTGTGTTTAGCTTTTTCAATAGAGCTTCATGTAAAATTGCTTCTTCATACTTTTGATATAACTGTCAAGGGGCATGATATTGGGGAGCTCATGAAGAAATTACCTGAAGATGAAATAGCTCACATATCAAACCATCCATATTTTCATCCTATGCAGCAAGGTGAAGGATTTTTTGAGAATATTGAGAAAGCCTCTAATCTATTCATAAGAACTCGATATTATCATGAGAAAATGGACAAACTTATTTCTAACACCGGGTTTTGTATTACGTTGGCCAAGGTGATTAGAAAGAGAATTGTCGATCGCTTGCCTTATCTAAGGTATTATTTAGACGAATTTTCCGAGTGAATGATCTTATACTCTTGCTGTATAACGGAAATGAAAAAAGGAGAGGAAGTGGTTGCAAAAACAGAAATACTTCATGCCCTTTCATATTCATTTCAGTTAATTCAATAAAAAAAGCCGCTCGCCCAATACGGGGCGTAATTTCAAAAAATTCTTTGGACCAGCGACCGTCAAAAACATGTATCAAAACATGTATCAAATAAAAAAGCACTTACCGCGATATGTCTGTAAGTGCTTGATTATCAGCTCCCCCTGTTGGACTTGAACCAACGACCCTCTGATTAACAGTCAGATGCTCTAACCAACTGAGCTAAGGAGGAATTTATGATCCGGATAATCCAGGCCAGGCCACAAAGCCCCGCAATCATCCCCGACCGCCCCCCAAAAGGGGCTGCAAAAATAGGGATTTCCAGCTGAAAAATCATTGGCAAACCGAAAATAGTCGATACGTCCAAAACCGCCGCCCCGGCCTAAAACCATTTTTTTAAAACCCGCCCCCCTCCTCAAAACCGATAAAAATGCCATCCGCCCGAACCTCCACCGGATAAGTCTTCAGCTTATAGCCCTCCCCCTGAGCATCGCGCCCGGTCCGGAGGTCGAATTTGAGCTCATGGACGGGGCAGACGACATGGCAGGCCTTGTCGATATATCCATCGGTAAGCGGCGCCCCGGCATGCGGGCAAGTATGGGCAAACGCAAACCATTGCTCAGCTGAAACCGCGCGACACAATACGGTTTCCCGTCAATGCTGACTTCGGCAACATCCCCGGAAGTCCATTGGAGGTCGGTGTCCTTGTCGGCGATCTTATACCATTTGTATTTCGAAAAGGCCATCAGTAGAGGAATTCGGATTTATAGGGGTATCGCACCTTATAAAGCGTCCGAACCTTTTCGAGGATGGTCCGGCGCAGATCGTCGATATTCCGGCGTTCCGTCGCGGATACAAAGACGCAATTGCCATTGGTCTCGCGTTCCCATCGCTCATGCAACTCGCTGAGGAGTCCTGTTTCACACCCTCCTCCAGCCAGGGGTCGAAATTGCGCGTCTCATAAAGATCGATCTTGTTAAAGATCGTACAGAATAGGTTTGTCAAAAGCATTCAGCTCCTGAAGGGTCTTGTTGACGACCCCCAGCTGCTCTTCATAGCGGGGATGGCTGACATCAACCACGTGCAGAAGAATATCGGCTTCGCGGACCTCATCCAGGGTACTCTTAAAGCTTTCCACAAGGTGATGGGGCAGTTTGCGGATAAATCCGACCGTATCGCTTAGCAAGAACGGGGTGTTTCAAAGACGACCTTGCGGGTCGTCGTGTCCAGGGTGGCAAACAGCTTGTTCTCGGCGAAGACATCGGATTTGCTCAGGAGGTTCATGAGCGTGGATTTGCCGACATTGGTATAACCGACCAACGCGACGCGGATAAATTCGCCGCGGTCCTTGCGCTGCGTAAAAGCCTGTTTGTCGATCTCCTGCAGACGGCGGCGCAGCAGGGCGATCTTGTCCCGCGCGATCCGCCGGTCAGTCTCGATTTCCGATTCGCCCGGTCCCCTGGTCCCGATCCCGCCCCCGAGCCGCTCGAGGTGCTTCCACATCCCGCGCAGTCTGGGCAGAATATATTGATATTGAGCTAGTTCGACCTGTAGTTTGGCCTGGGCCGTTTTGGCCCGGCTGGCGAAGATATCCAGGATCAGGTCGGACCGGTCAATCATCTTCGTGTCAAGGACCTTTTCAATATTCGAGATCTGGGATCCACTGAGCTCGTCGTCAAAGATGACGACCCGGATGTCATGGCTGATGATATAAGCCTTTATTTCCTCGAGCTTGCCTTTTCCGATATACGTTTTGCTGTCGGGATGCGCCAACTTCTGGGTAAACCGCTTCAGGGTTACCGCGCCCGCGGTCTCGGCCAGAAAGGCCAGCTCATCCAGGTATTCCTGGACCTGCTCCTCCGTCTGCGTCTTGTCTATTACTCCGACCAGGATCGCCTTTTCTTCTTTCTGAATGCTGTTTTTCTTTTCTAACACGCCGGTTTTTTTCTGCTGAGGGGCAAAATTAAGCAAACCTCTCTATAACCCACTCAGAACATCCCGCCGGATACGGGGAACACCGACGGTCCGGCGGAGGCCTTGATCAGCGGGTTCGCGTGGATCTGGGCAAAAAAGCCGATAACACCCTTGCTGACCCGGATCGTAGGGGTAAATTCGGCCGTGCTGAAAAAATGTGTGGAACTTTCTTTTTCGGTATATGTCGCCCTGCGTAATGCCCCCTGCGCATTCAGCAGGTCCACACCCTTGGTATAAGCGCTAACCATCAAGCCGATCTTGACGCCGAACGCGAATTTCCAGGTATGGTCCATATTCGTCGGATCAGCTGCAAACCGAAGCTCTACGGGAAATTCGAAGTAGTTGGTCGTGAGCTTATATCGTTTGAAATGGGGGCCGCCCTCTTCGTTGGGAAAGGCCAATGTCTGGTTACATTATTGGCAAAGCCGGTGACCAATACTTCCTGATGCGCAAAATAAATATTGCTCGACCCCAGGCCAACACCGGCCGCCAGGCTTAACCGGCCATCCGACTTGAACGGCCATGAATACATGAAATAAAAATTTTCGCTGTGGTTAAATCCCTTGATATTCATACTGTCCGTGGAACCGACCCAGTTGTCATAACCCAACTCGAACATGAAATGGTCCTGAGCCTTCCGCGGATCTGGCCGGACTTTACTCCAATCTTTTTTGCCCGGCTTTTCGGGCTGGGTAGTCGGCGTTGCATTCTTCAGCGCCTTTGTGAGAGCAGAAGTAGTATCCTTAACTTGGTTATTGGGTTGGGGATTGTTAGGATTTTGAATACGCTTTTGAGCGAAAACAGCAGTCGTAGCGAACAGGATCAAAGCAGTAAAAACATATTTCATCATAATGTCACTTGTGGGTGAAGTCATCGTTCCGGTTGACAAAAATATCTCCCTTACGGTTAATAAAAGGTTAAAGAAGAAGCCGGGCGCAAGATATTGCTTTTTACGGTACCTTGAGGCCCGAAAACTAACCTATTGTATCCATGGCAGCCGAGCGAAAAGAGAAATTAGCAGGTTGGGGCAATTATCCGGTAAGTGAATCCATCGCCCTATTTCCAAGAATCGAGGAGGACCTCCGAACAGAGCTGAAAAAGACCCCACTGATCGCCCGGGGGCTCGGTAGAAGTTACGGCGACCAGGCAATCAATGACGACCGCTATGTTGCCATCTGCACCCGCCTGAATCATTTCCTCTATTTCGATGAAAAAGAAGGGATCCTGGAATGTGAGGCCGGTGTGAGCCTGGAAGAGATCATTACGGTCTTCGGCCCAAGAGGGTGGCTGCCGATGATCTGTCCGGGCACAAAATTCGTCACGATCGGCGGGGCGATTGCCAACGACATTCACGGAAAGGCCCACCATATCGACGGCTCCTTCGTCAACTGCGTTCTTTCCTTCACCATCCTGCTCGCGGATGGGACCACGGTCGAAGCCTCCCGGACAGAGAACAGCGACCTCTTCTGGGCCAATTTCGGCAGGTCTGGGCCTGCTGGGGGTGATCCTCAAAGCCAGGATCCGCCTGAGAAAGATCGAGACGACCTATTTCAGACAGAAATCGATGGTTATAAAAAACCTCGATCATATGCTGGAAGCGCTTGACAAGTATGATCACGATTACAACTATTCGGTGGCTTGGATCGATGCACTGGCAAATGGGAACAAACTCGGGAGCGGCGTGCTGACCCTGGGCAATGCCGCACGGCTGGAAGAATTGCCGGCCAGGCTCAAAACCGATCCCTTAAAACTGCATTCCACCGGCAAACTCGCCGTCCCGTTTTTCTTTCCTTCCTTTACGCTGAATGGCTTTACCGTCCGGATCCTGAACCGGGTAATCGCCTTCGTTCAGAATTCACCAAAGGAATTTGTTCATTATGAGAAGTTCTTCTTCCCCCTGGACGCCATCAACAACTGGAACAAAGGATATGGGAAGCGTGGCTTTATCCAATATCAATTTGTTATTCCGGAGCAGAACGGCAAACAAAACCTGACTGAAATCTTACAGATGATCGCGGGGAGCGGGTGTACGCCGTTCCTGAATGTTTTTAAGCGAATGGGTGAGGCGCAGGGGATCCTTTCTTTCCCGTTCGCGGGCTATACCCTGGCCATCGATTTCCCGGTCACGAAACGGCTGCTCAAATTTGCTCCCAGGCTGGATGAGAAGGTGCTGGCAGCCGGCGGCCGCCTCTATCTCGGAAAGGATGCCTTGTTGACGGAGAATATGTTCAAAGCGATGTATCCGCAACATACCGAGTGGCTGGCGATCAAGCGCAAATACGATCCCGATAATGTTTTTAATTCGAATATTTCGCGCCGCCTGGGACTGAACGCATAAATGCGGCGACGTGCCGTTCGGAGCCGCCCGCCGCCGACCGCGCCCGCCTGACGCCCCCGATCAACCCTTCGACGTAAATTTCTTTCGGATCCGACTAAGCGTTTCCAGCGTAACCCCCAGATAGGACGCGATATACTTCAGTGGGATTCGATTCGAAAGGGCTCCATGCCGCTTCAGAAAATGCCGGTATTTATTTTCCGCCTTCGTCAGCCGGGCGATGAACGCACGTTGCTCCGCATCGGCATAGTAGCGCTGCAGGATCTTCCGCGCCAAAACATTGGTCTCCGGGAACAGTTCATACATGACCTCAAGATCCGCAAGCGTAAGCGCAAGCAGCTCGCATTTTTCCAACGCCTGGATATTTTCAATGGATTTGACCCGTTCATCCAGACTGAGGATCGAAGACACCATCTCATTCTCTACGGTGATCCAGGTAGTAATATCTTTCTGACCTTCCCGGGTAAATCCCCGCAGCGCCCCTTTGACGATAAAATAGATGTGTTCGCAAACCATCCCCTCTTTCAGCAAGAGCTTGCGTTTGGCGACCGTACAGGACGTAACATGATCCCGAAGGTATTGTTGCGCTTCGGAACTCAAAGGATAAAGCTGGTTGAGAACGGTCAATAGAGAGGCAATGGCCGCCGGTTCGGGTTGCACCATGGTTCAGGGCCTGGGTTTATTTCAGTTAATGACTTTGATAGTACGCGCAAACAGGGTTCATCAGACAATGGGCGCAGTCGGGCTTTGGCCGGCAAATCTCTCTTCCAAGAAAGGACATCGCCATCCCGGCATCCCATTCTTTCTTCGGCAGCTCTTCCATCAGCTGCGCTTCCATCTCCCGCGGGTCCTTTCCATTTGCAATGCCCAGCCGCGGAGCGACCCGCATAACGTGAAGGTCTACGATAATTCCCTCCGGCGGCCGACCCGCCTCCCGAAGAATGACATTGGCCGATTTCCGGCCGATCCCGGGCAGCGCGGTAAGCTTTTCAAGTGTTAAGGGGATATGCGCGTCCTCCCTAACCGTTTTGGCAATTTTGAGCAACCAGTCCGCCTTATGGGCAAAGTTGCGAATGCCCTGCAAATAGGGGAACAGTTCTTCCCGCTTTCCTACCGCCGCCAACGCGGACATATCCGGATATGCCTTGAAAAGCCCGGGCGCCTTTTGATTGACAACATTGTCGGTTGATTGAGCGGAAATCACGACCATCACCACCAGCTGGTACAGGTTCCCGTATTCCAGCGGATGTTTTTTCCCCTTGTATTTCCGAAGCAAGGGCCGGATAGCTACTGACCAGTTGACCTTAGCAGGCATCTACTGTAAATTGACATCCGGGGTAATTTACGAAAAAGCCCGGCTTTTCCAAAAGCCGGGCCCAAAACAGGTGTTTTTACGGGTGCCCGCCAGTTCCTCATACCGACGCCCCCGATTTTTGTCAGTCGATCATTGATACCCTGGATTTTGTTCGAGATATACCTTCCCGGTCGCATTTTCAGCCTGGATTTCATTCAGCGGGATCGCAAAACATTCATTGACCCCTTTCGTGAACAATGCCGTATTATTCACCCGATAGAACCCCGTCCTGTTCTTTTCCACCCCGACATAGGCATTTAACGTAGTCGCCATGGTGCCCGGTCCCGTTGTCCCATCGCGCCAGGTCGAAGAATCGCTGTCCTTCCATGCCCAGCTCCAGCCTTCTTTCCATTTGAATTGCATTGAGCGCGTAGGCCTGCCCCTGGGCGCTGAACGCGCCGGCCGGATAAGGCTTGATCTTGTAGTTCCCGCCCGGGGTCGTTTGCGGGGAATAAGTGCTGGTACTGGCGTTGTATGTAGCATTCAGATAAACCCAGCTATTCGGATTGGCGGCCCGCGTGCGGACCATGTTGACATAAGTCTCCGCCTGGTCGAGGTTACCCGTCTGGGCCTCGCATTCCGCAGCCCACAGGATGACATCGGCAAAACGGCAAAGGTTGACATTATTGGCATCGACTTCGGCAGCGCCCCAGAATACCGTTTCGGTGGAAGAATACGTCCCCTGCTGGCTCTTGGCATAACCGTTCTTTTTGGGAACAAACGGCCCGTCGTCTTCCAGGTCGCGAACCCAGGTAGAATCGATCGTGCCCCAGTCAAAATAAGGTTCGCCGGGTCTGCCCGCCACCCAGTCGAGCCGGGGATCGATCGTTCCGGCCCAGGGAGCATTGACGGGGTCGTTGATCAGCGGGTTGTTGTTATAGCTGCCATCCAGATAAGGCAGGCCGTTGGCATCGGTCTTGTAGGCCTGGACAAGGTTCCAGGAAGGGTTGTTAAATCCGCAGCAGCCCGGGTCCATTATTGTAAGGGAAATTTAGCTCATCGCCCGTATCCCCGTTGCCTCCATTGGTTGAGGTGGACGACCCGTCATTGACGGATGCCTGGCAGGCAAAAACACTTTCCGAACCATTCTTCTGAGCCGGATTGAAGTTGCTTTCATAATTGGGTTCGAGTGAATACGGTGTACCCATTCGCTGTCGTACCCATTGGCGATGATACTGCTGTCAACAAGGTCAGGGCGCTGTCATATTGATGCTGGTACATATAGGCTTTGGCGAGAAAGGCCATGGCCGCCCATTTATTCACCCGCCCGATATTGGGCTGGGTGCCCGGCAGATTATTGGCGGCGTACGTCAGGTCCGCCTCGATCTCCGGCCAGATATTGATATAAGATCCGCTTGCATAATTCGGCACATCGAGGTTGCCCGCGGAATATTGAATGAACTCGTTGACATAAGGGAAGTTGTTAAAGATCTTTTTCCCTTCAAAATGATAATATCCACGCAGGAACCTGGCTTCTGCTTCGTATTCCACCGTATCCGCCGGACTGATGGTGGTAGACAGCCGCATGGTGCGGATGACGTCATTGGACCGTTGGATCCCATTGTAAAGGACCACCCATTTCTCATCGAGATAACTGCTGGTACCGGATTGCGCCAACGACCAGGTCATCAGCGGGTATGACATCGGGCTGGTCGGAAGGGGTAGAACCTTTGTAGGAATCGTCGGCGCACTCACTGCCATAAACATAATTGGACGCGCCACTGCCGTTTCCCAGATTCTGCACCGGGATCCGTCTCACCCGACAACAAGGCATAGGCGCCGATCAAAAGACCCTGGACACCGGAATTATTGGTCACATTCGATTGGAGCAGGCGATCCCTGAGGCTGCAGATTTAATTTATGAATTACATGCGTAAATGATGACGCCGAGCAGGATCAGAAACGCCGGCAGCTATCCACTTTAAGAATTTTAACATATAAATATAGTTTTTCAAATAATTAATGTATCGTGACACTTACACCGACATTATAGCTCTTTTGATTGTTTGGATAAACGCCGCCATCAATACCAAAGGAGGTGTTGGAACCCGGGTTCAATTCCGGATCCAATCCTGAATATTTGGTGATGGTGAACAGGTTCAGCGCCTGGGCATAAACCCGCAGCCGGTCGAATCGAAGCCGTTTCAATCCCGAAGACATCGAAGTTGTAACCGATCGTCAGGTTCCTGCACCGGAGGAATGAACCGCTCTCCATGATGTAGGAATTAAATACACCCGAATTGCTGAAATTGGCGCTTTCTTCCAACATGGGGACACCCGTACCCGGATTGGCGACATGGGCGGAGGAATCATTGACATTCGTCGGCTGGCCGTTGGAGCCGATCAGCCGGGCTGAATTGAGCGCCACGTTCTTGCTGATCTGGTTGCCAAACGTCTGTGGGAAATCGGTTGACGACTTCACATTATTGAGGATCTTGGCGCCGATGGACGTATAGAAGAACGAGTAGAGATCCCAGTTCTTGTAGCTGACCGAAATATTGATCCCCGCCGTAAATTTCGGATTCGGATTGCCAAAGAAGGTCTGGTCGGCAGACGTGATCTGTCCGTCATGATTGACATCGGCATACTTGAACCGGCCGGGCGCCGCATCTTGTTGCGCGGGCGAGCTATTGACATCCTGCCAGCTCTGGAAGAGCCCGATGACCTTATAGCCATAGAACTCGCCAAGCGGATGGCCGGGTTGGATCCTCGAAGTATAGGTTTGCGCACCCTGTGGTTCATCAAAGTATAGCGTTCCGGCAGGGAGACTCACGACCTTGTTGTTGTAGGAGGTGAAACGTCCCGGTAATATCGAATTTGAGGTCCTTATTGACGATCCCGTGATAGGTCAGCGAAGCGTCGATCCCGGTATTCTGCACATTCCCGGAGTTGTTATAAGGATCCGCGGCCCCCCCGTTCGTGCCCGGTGAGACCGGGATAAAAAGCAAACCGTCGATCAGCTTTTTATACCATTCAAGGCTGAAGTCGAATCTTGTTCTGAAACAAGGTAGCGTCAAAACCCACATTGGTAAGGATATCCTTCTCCCAGGTGGTTGCCGGGTTGCCATACTGGCTGACATAAAGGCCGGCCGCGGGATTATTGCTGGTCCCATTGATATCATAATAGGATTGGTTGATTACCTGGCCGTATAACGTATAGGGATTGGTGGGGTTGATATCGCTGATCGATCCCGATTTACCCCAGCCGCCGCGGATCTTTAGTTCGCTGATCCAGTCGATATTTTTCATAAAATTTTCCTGCGAGATTCTCCAGCCGCCCGTTATGGAAGGGAAATTACCATATCGCTGCGAAGGGGCGAATACCGAGGCTCCATCCCGCCGCAGGGTGCCTCTCAAAAGATATTTGCCGTCCCAGGTATAATCCAACTGGCCGAAATAGGAATAGATCGCCGTCTGGTAGGGTGTGCCATAGCCATTGCCGTAGCCATTCGGCTGCGGTACGTTGGAGTTATTGGTCTGGGTGGAAGGCGCCCCGAAATTAAGCGTCCAAAGATTCGGGCTCACGGTCAGATTACTCGAATCGGTGATATAGTAATCCCCCCTTGTAGTCTGGTTGGCCTTCCCAATGTCATAAATGTATTCCTCTCCGCCGAGTACGCTTAGATTGCTCTTGCCCCACTCGTTATTGTACTTCAGTGTATTGGTCCAGACAAAGCTGTTGTTCAACGCCCAGGTCTCCTGGTACAGGTTGGCCGCGGTATTATTTTCCGCATTTTCATAAGGGGTAGCCGCAAAGGCGTTATAATAGGTATAATCGACTGCCCCGCCAATGCTCGTATGGGCGGTAAAATGCCGCAGGAAATCGACATCGGCAAATACATTTCCAACGACATGATAGTCCTGGCTGATATTGTTGGCCTGCCGCTGCTGGATGGCTACCGGATTCGAGGAATTGCCCGTGCCGATCGCAATGGTGCCGGCGTAATTGCCGGCGATATCGTGAACGGGTATAATATTGGGGATCTGATAGGCCGCATTGATGGAGTTCGTGCTGTTGACCCCCAGCGCATTCAGATAGCCGGGATTGCTTTTGTAATAAGCATAAAAATTCTCCCCGACATGGACATGGTCGTCGATCAGCGAAAAGTTGGTATTGGCCCTGACCCCATACCGTCGAAGTTTGGTATCGATCAGCGTACCGTCCTGGTCCAGGTAGTTGAACGCAAAATAATAGGATGACCGCCCGGTTCCGCCGCTGACAGAAATATTATGACTCTGGATGGGAGCCGGTTTGAAGATGTCATAGAACCAGTTATTGCCGCCCTGATCCGCGAGCGTGATGTGGTTGGCATAAAGACTATAATTCGCCAGGCTGGTATTCGGGGCGCCCTGCGGTGCGCCGGCCGGAACGATGTAATACGGCAAAACGGGTGATGTTCCGCTGCCGTATTGGGGGTCGCTGGGAGTGAGCCCGTCATCAAACGCCATAGCCCACTTGGCTTCCCCCGTCTGCGTGGGCGTTGCCATCTGCCAGGCGTGACTCAACGGTCGCTGAGTACCGTAATAGGCATCGTAGGAGAGCTTTGTCGCACCAATTCCTCGTTTGGTGGTGATGATGATGACGCCATTGGCGCCGCGAACACCGTAAATAGCTGCCGCGCCCGCATCCTTCAACACCTGGATCGACTGGATGTCATTCGGGTTGATATCATGCATAAGCTCCGGCACCCCGTCAACAAGGATCAGCGGCGCGGAATTCCCGGGCGACGTGATACCTCGGATCAATACCGTAGCATTTCCACCGGGCTGACCGGTGGTGAAGACCGTGACCCCCGAGGCTTGACCCTGAAGAAGGGATTCCGTGCTTCCGGTCGGAGTGGCTTTAGCGTCCGCAACGTTCACCACGGAAACCGATCCGGTGATGTCTCGTTTGCGTTGTGCGGTATACCCCGTAACGACCACTTCATTCAGGTTGGAGGAGGTCGTTGTGAGGGCAATATCGCCTGCCGGTGTCCCGGCGGTAACGGATACCTGCAGACCCGCGAACCCTACGGCGCTGATCACAAGCGTGCCGGTGGCCTTCGGGAGCTGGATGCTGAATGATCCGTCAATTCCTGTTTGGGTGAGGACATTGGTGCCTTTAACCTGGATGGTCGCACCGGGTACGGGGCTGTTGTCTGTCTTGCTGATTACCTTTCCGGTAACCGAATTCTGGGCAAAAATAGGACCGGCAAAAAGCAGAAGGAACATTGCCAGCCAGGCTGACTTTCTTTGCCCAATCGTTGTCTTTGGCATAAGCAGTCGTTGTTTAGTGTTTCAAATAATAGAGAGAGATCGACCCAACAAAACTAAATTTGAAATACTCCAACGACTATTTTTCCACCACATCATCACTACATCACAGAAGCAAAAACACAAGAAAATCAGGCTTTTCGCCACAACATTCCTACATCATTCCGGACCGCCCCGTGACGAAGTCCTCAAGGCCGCCTCTCCTGTGGAACCGAATTGCTTACAAACGCGATATGCTTACTATCCGGCGACCAGGAAGGAGCATTGAGCGTACCTTGTCCGCCGTAGAGGTAAGCGATCACTTTCGGAGCGCCGGGGGTGGTGAGCGGCATCATCCTGAGCATGACATTTTTATAGGAAGGATGCTCGTCCGGGTTAATATCTTCCGGGAAGGAAATGAAAAGCATCCATTTGCCATCGGGTGAAATATGCGGAAACCAGTTATGATATTGATCGAAGGTCAATTGTTCTTTATCCGAGCCGTCGGGTTTCATCCGCCAGATCTGCATCGTTCCGGTGACATTCGCGTTGTAGTAAATGTATTTTCCATCCGGTGAATATTCCGGGCCATCGACGTGGGTATGATTGCCTTCCGTAAGAAGAGTCTCCTTATTGTCCTTCAAAGACACCTTATACAGGTTATAGTTCGGTGAGCCGTTGCGTTTGGCGACGATGGCCAGATCCTTCCCGTCAGGAGCCCACCCGTGGAGGAAGGAGGGCGAGGACTGGGTGATCTGTCTCGGTTCGCCGCCCGACAGCGGCAGTACGTACACAAATGATCCGGGCGTACCATCCGGCTTGCCGCTGCTGATACCCAGGTTCTTGTGGTCGAAGGAGATCATATGATCGTTGTTGATCTTGGCGACATCGCCGGTGTTCAGCTTTTCAGGTGAGCCGCCTTCGATGGGAATCGTCCAGAGCGAACCGTCCTGGTTGAACAATAATTTCTTTCCGTCGGGCATATAGTTGGGCGCTTCCAGACGGCCAGGCGCCTCATGGAGGACCTTACGCATCCCGTCGGCCACGTCGAGAATCTCGAGGCGACTGCCCATCACCTGCTTCGTCGTAGCCTGAACCAGGTGTGGATTGCCAATGTAGGGAACGATGACCGGCACATCGATCCGGACATTCCAAACCTTGGCGCTGGCGACCCGGGCGGAATCATGGGAGCAGATGTAGATACCCACCAGCACATCTTTTTCGAGGGCGTCGGTTTCGCAGGAACCTACCAGCTGGAGGGGTTCACCCGGATGGGCGATCTTCATGGTGATCGTCTTGCCGATCCGTTCGAGCTGAATCGTCTGGCCGCCTTTTTTAGACAGGAACCGTTCTTCTTCCGGGTCGCGCATGAACATCCCCTTGTAGGGCCGCCACTGGAGGACGACAAGGCCGTCGATATGTTTACAGGCATTGGCGCTGGCCGCTCCCGGGTCCGTGGATTCGCGGATCATCCAGCCGATCTTGCGGTGACCGATCGCCCCCGTCGTATCGCCCGTAAAGGCGAAATCGGCCGTGAGGATGAAGTCCCCCTTCATTTTTTTGTAGACGAACTGATATTCGTCATGATTGAACCAGATATTGTCACCTGCGCCGTTGATGTTATAGGTCTGAGTAGCCTCATCATAGGAGGCATTTCCGGCCAGTTTCGGATTGCCGATGTCCATGTGGTCATCGAAGATACCGACGGGATGCTGCGCCTGCGCAGCGGAAAATAGGGCGAATGTCGACAAGATCAGGACAAAACGCTTTCTGCTAATCAAGACAAAGCTCCTTCTGCTCCGCCGATGGCGGTTCAATAGTACTGCGGTCATATGGTGGTCGTTTTTAATTTTTGGTCAGCGACTGGACCGTTGGTTTAATGTTCCAGCCTTCCAATCGCAATTGGGGATCTTTTGCCGCCGGGCAGCTAACCGTCACCGTTACCGATTGTCCGGCAGGGATCGAAAAATAGTTATCGGACCAGTAGCTGGGTAATATTTCCTCGCCATTACTCCCGATGACTTGCGGATTTAGAAAAAATGCCAGCCTGGGAGCGGTATTGCTAAACTTCAGCGTCCATTCGGTAAAGCCGTCCCGCTGTTTCGTGGCCGTGACGATTGTCCGGACTGCGGCGGAAGGCATGGCCCGGAGATCGGCGAAATTGTGCCCCGGAGACATCCAGTATACATTTCGGGATATTGTTTCTCCCTCCCGATTTTTCAACGACAACAAGACAAAAGAGACCCCGGTAGTCGTGCTGAGGATATCCCGGAGTGAAAGGACTTCTTTTACATCCGTCGTGTCCAGGCTGACCCTGCCCTTCTGTTTGAATAGTGAAGTGCCGGTCATTCCGACGACCTCCGCCTCATATTGGAGGTTCGCACGTTTGATATAAGTCCGGTTGACAATGGCTACCACGGAATCGTCGAGGTTGAGCTGAATATGGACGGCTTCACAGGCGCGTTTCATAAAATAATAGCCGCTGTTGGGTTCCAGGTACCAGTCATAGACCTGCCAGACGACGCTCGGAAAAGCCGCATTCAGCTTCCACAGCATGACGCCGCCCGTCTCGTTCAACTTATGTCCCGCCGCCTCGAAAATTCCCCTGTACCCGCCCGCATTGAGCAGCTGCATTTTGTCCGAGAAGTCGCGCATGCTCTCCGGCGCGCCAAAGCGATCGATCATCGCCTGGTAATACGTATCGTAGTGGCCGTTCCCGGTGCAGGCATCGTGATAACCCCAGGTGTTATTGAGCGGATAGGGAAGACTGGGATCCGGGACAAGATTGGGGATGATCTTCGAAAGCGTGTTGTACGGCGGCTGGGAAGGAACGCCAGTCTCATCCTTGAAAACCCAGTCCCTCTTGCCGTCGACCAACCGGTAATATTGCGCATCGTCTTGCCAGGAATAAGGACCACCGCTATAAACACCGGCGGGCTGGTCGTCTGGCCAGGAGCCCTTCCAGTCCTTGGGGGCATGAGAGAAACCGGAGGAGCAGGGTATAAAGGGTCGCGTGCCATCCAGCGTAGCCACATTATCGCGCATGGCATCATAGAGCTCCTTTCGCGCATGACCTTCGTTGCCGCCCGTCCAGACGAGTAGACTCGGGTGATTGCGAATGCGATAGATCGTGTTTACGACATTATCGATAAAAACCGAAGATTGGACGGGCCAGTCGGCCGACCCTTTAAATCCGCCGTTGGTATCGCCGGTGATCCAGAAGTCCTGCCAGACCAGCAGGCCATATCGGTCTGCCAGCTCGTAGAAATCATCCGTCTCGCCAAGACCCCCGCCCCAGATCCGGACGAGATTGACGTTGGCATTCCGGCAAAGACGAAGCTCATAGTCGTAACGCTGACGGTCCCGGTTCAGCATCATATCCGGAACCCACGCGCCGCCATCGAGGTGGATCCGCCGCCCGTTGACAAAGAAGTCCCGGCGGGTAAACCCATTCACATCTGTGGCACGCGAGCTCACCGTGCGGATCCCAAAGACAACAGAAGTGTCGTCCGAAATTCCGGAAGCGTCGACATACTGGATGCGGAGCCGGTACAGATTCGGGGCGCCATAACCGTTAGGCCACCACAAATGCGGGTGATTGATCGTCAAAACCTCCTTTCCATCGACCGTCCCCACCCCCTTCGCCCCATCCGTTTTCATCATCTTCGTAAAGCTGATCGGCTCACCGGTGAAATTCTCGGGAACGATCGTTACCCGCACAGTGCCTTGATTCGACTTCGCGCCGAAATTGATCAATGAATAGTTAATGGTGATCTTTGCAACGCTTGTATCGGGCAGATTCGGAAGATCGGTGATGACCTGCGGTTTACTTATGACGACCGCTCCGGTGGTACGCAGATAAACGGGCTGCCAGATGCCGATGTTCCGGTCATGGACTTCGGGGATCCAATCCCAGCCTACAGAGCTAAGCATGGTGACGTTCTTGCCGATGTCACCGGTTGGACCGCCGTTGTCGAAAAAATCGCCCAGCGCTTTGAGCTGTGGCGTTGAAGGGAGCCCCGGATCGTCCAGGGGATAAATCTTCACCGCGAGGGCGTTTTCCGCACCCGAATGGATCGATGCGCTGGCGTCGAGGTCGAATTCCGAAAACATCCCCACCATATGCGCCGAGTCGGCGAGCAGGGTCCCGTTCAGCCAGACTTCCGCGCGATAGTTGATGCCTTTAAAGATCAATTGGAAGTGCTTGCCCTGATCGGCGGCCGGGACCGAAAAAGTCGTCCGGTACCAATATGGTTTTTTCCAGGGATTCGGTTCCCCGGGCAGGTAACTGTATTTCTCGAGATGGTATTGGTGATTAAAACTATCACTCGCGTCGGGGATCAGCATGTTGTTCATCCCGATATAAGGGTCCGGATAAACCTTGTTGGCCACCAAACCGGTGAGCACGGTACAGGGAACCGTGACAGGAAACCAGTAGTTCTTCGGGATATAATGTACCGAAGACAAACTGTCGCCGCCGGCGGTTATGACGGCGGACGATTGAAGGGTAAACCGGGATAGCTTTACCTGATGCACAGGTTGGGCAAACAAGAGAGCGGGGAATAAGAGAATCGGGGAGAGAACAGACATGCGGCGCATAGAGCTAATAATTGAGATTGGCTAGGTAGTCGTAGTCGATCTGGATGCTCTCAAAGGCCGAGTGCGCGTATTCTTCCTGTTCCAGGAAAAAATATTTCATGCCGGACTGGCGAGCGTGCTGCAGTAAGCCTTTGATGTCAACCACCCCCTGACCGAATTCAACACTTCTGTGTTCAGTCTTAGCCATATCTTTCAAATGCCAGAGGTGAAACCGGCCGGGGTGGTCGCGAAAGTACGCAAATGGATCGTGACCTGCCGCAACTACCCACCCTAAATCCATTTCCATGGTGACCAGTCCCGGGTCGGTATATTTTAGTAAAACGTCATAAAGCACGGAGTTATCGACCCGCTCGAATTCCGAATCGTGGTTGTGATAACCAAAGTGGAGCCCGGCCTTTTTGCATTGTTCGCCTAGCTTGTTGAATGCTTCGGCCGATTCTTTGTAATGGTCGACCGTTTGGCCGGAAGAAGGCAGGACGGCCGAGATGATATACTGCTGACCGGTCTCTGTCGCTTCTTCGAGGGATCTATCCCAATCCTTGTCAACGTGAACATGACCGCTGCGAAGTTTCATGCCGAGGTCTTCGGTGATCCGGCGGATCTCCTTTGGTTTGAGCCCATAATAGTTACCCTTATCGCTGCGGGCCGATTCCAGTTCTTTGAATCCGATCTTCGCCAGTTTCTGCAGTGTCCCCGCAGGGTCGGCTAGCATTTCGGTCCGGACCGTATATAACTGGATACCGATGTCTTTTACATGACGCGCAGGTGCGGTGCGTGCTCGTCCCGGTATTAGCATAGAACCAACCGCGAAGACACCAGAGGTCTTTAAGAAATGGCGGCGCCCCGGCGAAAAGAATAGTGGTCTGGGCATGTGCAATCGATTAAAAATTAATAATTTATGAGGTCGTTTCTTATCTCCTTATGAGGACCTTTCTTATCTTCTTATGAGGTCCTTACTTATCATCTTGCGTGGCCTTACTTACCCTCCATATCGGTATTGCTGACAAAGGCGATCCTTTTACTGTCGGGTGACCAGGATGGCGTATTCATCGAGCCCTGGCCGCCATAGAGATAGGCCAGCACCCTGGGCGTCCCTTTTCCATCGATGGGCAGCAGCCGGATATAGACGTGTTTGTAAGGCGGATGGATACCCGCCGGTGTCTCTTCCGGCAGGAAGCTGAGGTATACGAACCACTTCCCATCTGGCGAGATGTGCGCGAACCAATTGTCATAACCATCATTGGTAACCTGTTCCTGGCCGCTGCCATCGGGCTTCATCCGCCAGATCTGCATCAACCCGGACCGGACCGAATTGAAATAGATATATTGGCCGTCAGGCGTATATTCAGGACCGTCATCAAGGCCCTTGGCATCCGTCAGTCGGATCTCAGGTCCGCCGGCGGCGGGCACTTTGTAAACGTCAAATTCACCGTTCCGTTCGCCGCAAAAAACCATATCTTTTCCATCCGGCGACCAGCCGTGAAAATACGAAGGACCTTTCGGGGTGATTTGTTTTGGCGTCCCTCCTTCGACCGGCATGGAGTAGATGATGGAGCCGCCGAGCTCACGGACAAAATTGCTCAGTCCAATCATTTTACCATCGAATGAAATCACGTGATCGTTGTTGTTGTTGGTCACACTGCCGGACTTGATCGCCTGAGGACTTCCGGTCGCGAGGTCGAAGCGATAGAGTGTCCCTTTGGCATCGTTGAAGATCAGGCTGTTGCCATCCGGGGTCCAATTGGGCGCCTGGATGGAATAGGGCACTTTATAGATCGTTTCCCGATGGCCGGAAGCTACTTCGAGGATCTCGACGTTGCTGCCGAGGGTCATCTGGGTCGTCTGGTTGGATTCTCCCTTGTAGGGGACGGTGATGCTAACGTTGCTAAATACCCCGGTCTCCAGCACATCCGAGTTATGGGAACCGACAAAAAGCCCGACATACACATCATCGCCCAGATCAAGGCTAACCGTATCGGTCACAAAAGGTTCGCCATAGACGGCTGCCCGCATGATATACTGGTTGCCATGCCGCTCCAATTGAAGGATATTGGCTTTGGTCAGCTTCATTTTGTGCTCCTCCGTCTGAGCCCCGGGACTGGGACGCCATTGGAGCGAAGTCAGACCGTCCCCATGCTCGACCGCGTTGATATGCGGAGAATTGCCATCGAGCGTCTTTCGGACCATCCAACCCACTTTCCGGTGGTAGTTCACCCAGGTGCCAAGAAATTCGGCCCGGGCATACAGGATAAAGTCGCCGCTTATCTTTTTGTATACATACTGAAATTCATCATGATCCGCCCAGACATTGTATCCGGCTCCGCTGATGACGTATTGCCCCGTGCCGGGGATATAAGTAGCCGATCCGGGTAGGACATGGGCGCCGATGTCCCCGTGATCCTCAAAGACGCCCACCGATTCCGGACTATGGGTGGAGGAGACCGGCGAAGAGGGTTGGGCAAAAACGGTTGGCGTGCTGAGGAGGATCAAAAGGGTTGGCAGGAGCAATGCGTTAGCGGTAATTGGTCTCATCTCAGGAATTATTGTGTGTGAAACAAATATAGACCGGGTTTTCACGAAGGCCGAGTTTTTGACTACATCATCACTACTACAGCGCCCAAAAAAGGCTTGAATCCAGTCAATTACTCCACAACAACACTACATCAAACTGCATTTTAGGCGGATTCGGCTACTTCTTTTTAGGAACCATGGAGCAATCTGGCTTACCTTTAGAAAGAGGCGATCAAATTAAACTGAGCCCGCATGAAATTTGGTTGGACTGCTTGCCTTTTTTGCCTGACCCTGGCTTGCCAGGGCCAAAACACCATTGGAATTCCCGATGTCATCAATTATCCCAGGGACGTCTACAATGCCGGGACGCAGAACCGCGGCATTGTCCAGGACCGGAACGGAGTGATGTATTTTGCCAATTATGAAGGCCTGTTATCATTTGACGGGAACTACTGGAAAACCTACCCGCTTCCCAACAAGACCGTGGTCCGGTCGATCGCCATGGGAAAGGACAACCGCATCTATGCCGGAGGGCAGGGCGACTTCGGCTATTTTTCGCCCGATCACAATGGCCGGCTGGCCTTTACTTCCCTGAAGTCCCTGATCCCGGAGAAGAATTATTCTTTTTCCGATATGTGGTTTGTGGTTGCCTATGGAAATGACGTCTTTTTTATGTGCCGGGAAATGATCTTCCAGTTTAATAATAAAGCGATCACGGTATATCCCGCGGCTTCAAAATGGTTATTTCTCGGCCAAAGCAACGGCCGGCTGATCGCCCAGGATGGGAAGAACGGGTTGTTGGAATTCCAGGCGGGACTATGGGGCCCTTTTGTGGCGGAGAGCGCGCTGCCTCCCAACTACCTCATCACCTGTCTTTTTCCGTTCGGGAACGACAGCAGTTTTATGGGGACGGTCAATACAGGTTTCTACATCCTATCGGGGAAGAAGATCGTTCCCTTTCACTTCTCCGGGCCCGATCCGTTCGTGGACGAGCGGGTTTTGACCGCTATCGAGGTAAACCAGGACTGGGTGGCAATCGGAACAAACCTGGATGGCATTTATATCATCAACAAAAAGGGGGAGATCATTCAAAATCTTTCCAGGAAAGAGGGACTGCAGAACAACAATATACTGGACTTGTTCCTGGACCGGGATAACAACCTTTGGATGGGGCTGGACGACGGGATCGACCTGGTTGCTTTTAACAATGCGATCAAGCACATCTATCCGGAAAAACTGAACGAAGGGCTGGGATATACTTCGATCATCTTTGGCAAGGAGCTTTTCGTCGGTACGTCAAACGGTCTTTATTCAATGCCGATCGACGACCGGGAGGATCTGAGCATGCTGCGGGGAGAATTCACATCCGTTCCGGGCACCAAAGGTTCAACCTTCGGCTTATGCGAGGTCAACGGCAGTTTGCTGCTGGGGCATCACGATGGCGCCTATGAGATAAAAAATGACCGGCTCACCCCGATCGACACCCGGGTATCGTATTGGATGTTCCTGCCCTTTTCAAATGTGCTGCCCTCTGCGCTGATCGTGGGCGGCGATGACAAAGGGATCGACATTATTGCGATATGAAAAGGGGAGTTTTTTACCGGAAGAAAATATCCCCGGTTACAACGCTTCCTCCCAGTACATGGCCATGGACAACAACAGTACGGTCTGGGTGGCACATTCCTATCTCGGGGTCTACCGCATCGATCTGAATGATACGCTGCACCCGCGGATAAAGCTATACACCGAAAAGAATGGGCTCCCCTCCAATCTGAAGAATCACCTGTTCAAGATCAGAAATCA
This sequence comes from uncultured Chitinophagaceae bacterium, assembly GCA_963846405.1. Classification (GTDB taxonomy): domain Bacteria; phylum Bacteroidota; class Bacteroidia; order Chitinophagales; family Chitinophagaceae; genus Puia. Next base: position 538,242 of record CAWJVU010000010.1, read on the forward strand.
TATCGTGATTGCGACCGAAAAAGGGGTCTATGAATACAATACGGCGACAGACTCCTTTGTGGCTTCTCCTTATTTCAAGGCGTTATTCGGGGAAAGGAATATTCGGTATCTGCGGGAGGATGCGTCAGGAAACATCTGGTTCATCCAGGACAAGAGCCTTGGGGTGGTGGATTTGTCCGGGACTCAGCCGGAGATCATTTATTTTCCGGAATTGAGTGGCAAAATGGTGGCGGATATGGAGCATATCTATCCGTATGACAAGCACAATGTTTTCGTCGGTGCGGAGAAAGGCTTCTATCTGATCAACTATGAGGAATACAAAAAGAACCGGTATCCCATCCAGGCCCGCATCCGCGAGGTGAAAGCCCTTGGAAAGACGGACAGTTTGTTGTTTGGCGGTTATTTCGGTGAGGTAAATGACAGCCTTGATCAACCGGCAGACGATGTGTACAGCGTCTCCAAGAAGTGGAGTTCGCTGCATTTCGAATTTAGCTCCCCGCTATATGCCGCGCAGAACAGCATCCAGTACAGTTATTTATTAAAAGGATTTGACAAAGACTGGTCCGACTGGTCCAAAAAAACGGAGAAGGAATATACAAATCTGCCGCCCGGCACCTACACGTTTCAGGTCAAATCAAAGAGCAACCTGGGGAACGAGTCGGCGATCACGGAATATTCGTTCACTATCCAGCCGCCCTGGTACCTGACGGGCTGGGCATACCTCGTATATATCTGCATTTTTGCCGGCCTCAACTATCTGCTTTACATTTTGATACGGAGAACATTCCGGCGCCAGCAGGCCAGACATGAGGAAGAGCAAAAACGGCTCCAATACCTGCATCAGCTGGAAATGGAAAAGTCCGAGAAGGAAATCGTCAAGTTGAAAAATGAAAAGCTGGAGGCCGAGATCGAACATAAGAATACGGAGTTGGCGTCCGCTGCGATGCACCTCGTGCAAAAAGGAGAACTGCTGGGCAATATCCGCGAGGAACTGGTGCGGATGAAGAAGGGCGTCAATGGGGACGGCGGCGCCGCGGAGGAGTTCAAAAAGATGCTGCGGATCCTTGGTGAAGAGAATAAGATGGACAAGGACTGGGAACAATTCGCCGTCCATTTTGACAAGGTACACAGCGATTTTCTGCAGATACTCAAAGGGGTCTATTCACAACTTAGCTCGCACGAACTAAAGCTTTGCGCGTACCTGAGAATGAATCTGTCCAGCAAGGAGATCGCACAGCTCGAAAATATCTCGGTCCGCGGGGTCGAGATCAGCCGCTACCGGCTGCGGAAAAAGCTCCGCATCCCGACGGAGATCAACCTGTTCGATTTCCTCATGGAACTGCACACCAATGGTAAAAAACTTTCCTCCATATAAAATCTGATGTATGAAACTCGTTCTGCTGATTATTGCTGGTCTGTTACTCGGCCAACATCCTTCATTCAACCAAACTCCCCTGCCAGATCAACATCCTTCGCTCAACCAATCTCCCCCGCTGGTTCAACATCCTTCATTCAGCCAACATCCCCCGCTCGACGAACACCCAACCCTCCCGATCGGGTCGGCCGCTCCGAATTTCTCCCTGCCGGGTGTCGATGGCAAGACTTGGTCGCTTTCCTCTTTCGCCGGGGCGAAGTTATTGGTGATCGTCTTTACCTGTAATCATTGCCCCACGGCTCAGGCCTATGAAGACAGGTTGATCAAAATAGCTGCGGATTATAAGGACAAGGGGGTAGCGGTGGTCGCCATCATGCCAAACGATCCGACATCCATCCGGCTCGATGAGCTGGGCTATACCGATATGGGGGACACCTTTGAGGAGATGAAGCGGCGGGCGGCGGAAAAACACTTCAATTTCCCATATTTATTTGACGGCCAAACAGAGGCGGTATCCAAGGCCTACGGCCCGATCGCGACCCCGCATGTCTTTATCTTCGACCAAAACCGAAAACTGCGGTACAGCGGTCGGGTTGATGATGTCGAGAAGCCAACAAAGACGCCGCATGTTCGGGATGCCCGCAACGCCATCGATGCCTTGCTGGCGGGCCAGCCCGTTCCGGTTCAAACTACAAAAGTGTTTGGCTGCTCGATCAAGTGGGCGGAAAAGAGCGACTGGATTGAGAAAGCAAAACAGGAGTGGGCCAGGGAACCGGTGAAGCTCGATACGATCACGGCCGACGGGATCCGGGACCTGGTGCGGAACCACACCGACAAACTCCGGGTCATCGATATCTGGGCGACCTGGTGCGGCCCCTGTGTGGCGGAGTTCCCCGATTTTGTCGATATCAACCGGATGTACCGCCGGCGGGATTTCGAATTTATCAGTATCAGCGCCGATGAACCGGCCAAACGCGATAAGGCCCTGAAATTCCTCCAACAATCGCAAGCGTCCAACACCAACTATATTTTCAACCTCGACGACAAATACAAGCTGATCGAAGCCGTCGATCCCAAATGGCAGGGCGCCCTGCCCTACACGATGGTGATCGAACCCGGCGGAAAGATCATCTATGCGAAAGACGGGCCGGTCGATCCGGCGGCCTTGAAAAAGATCATTGTGGATGATCCCGCCATTGGGCGGTATTATTGACTGAGCGGAAATTTCGCCTTCGCCTCCGACCGTTAATAAGAATATTTTATTTTATAAGAAAACTTCCGCACCTTTAAGACCAATTGTTACGAATTATGTTTTGCTAACTCCTCCGCTGCGGGTCCCTGGCCAATAACCGCGGATCCCCGACCTGGGAATGCGGATCCCCGACCTGCCACTGCAGGTCTTTGTCTCTTCTCCTGAACGCGGGTTCTCGCCCGGTCATTCTTTTATTCCAGTTTTTTAAAAATGATCTATGTCGTTACTAAAACAAGCCTTTTCAGGCGAGTTCCGGGACTACACGACTGGCAGTATCCGCAGGGCTGTCATCTTACTCGCGATCCCGATGATCCTTGAAACGGCCTTGGAATCGGTATTTGCCCTGGTCGATATCTTTTTTGTGGGCCGACTTGGGAAAGAGGCGGTGGCAACCGTCGGATTGACCGAATCGGTGCTGAGCCTGGTGTATTCCGTGGCGATGGGTCTTAGCATGGCCGCGACAGCGATGGTCGCACGCCGGGTGGGTGAAAAAAAGCCCGAAGCCGCGGCGTACGCGGGGATGCAGTCGATTCTGCTCGCGATCGGTATTACCGTGGCGATGAGCCTTACCGGATCGCTCCTGGCGCCCCAAATCCTTCGCCTGATGGGAGCAAGTCCGGCCACGGTGGCCATCGGTTCCCCCTTTACCCGCATTCAATTTGGATTCAGCGTCGTGATCGTGATGTTATTCCTGATCAACGGGATTTTCCGCGGAGCGGGAAATGCCGCCATGGCAATGTGGTCGTTGACGATCGCTAACGCCTGCAATATCTGCCTTTGCCCGATCCTGATCCATTTCTATGGCCTTCCGGGCGCCGCGCTTGCAACGACGATCGGACGGGGGATCGGGGTGGTTTTTCAGCTGTATCACCTGTTCAAAGGCAGCCCGATGCTGCCGAAACTGCGTTGGACCGTTCGGATCGACCCCGCCGTCATTCGCGAATTGTCAAGAGTTTCATTAACGGGGACGGCACAATTGTTGATCAATTCAGCCAGTTGGATTTTCCTGGTTCGCCTGATCGCACAATTCCACGATGAGGCGATCTCGGGTTACCAGGTCGCGATCCGGGTCATTATATTCTTCCTGCTGCCTGCCTGGGGGATGAGCAATGCGGCGGCGACGCTCGTGGGACAGAACCTTGGTGCCGGGCTTCCTGACCGCGCGGTCAAGTCGGTTCGGACAGCGGCCCTCTATAACGGGGTGTTCATGGCGGTTGTGACGCTGATCTTTCTTTTTGCAGCAGGCCCGATCATCTCGTTCCTGAACAAGGACCCGGATATTCAAACGTTGGCGATTCAGGCTCTGCGGATCATAAGCGTGGGTTATGTATTCTACGGCGTGGGGATGGTGTTGACAAGCGCATTCAACGGCGCAGGGGATACCCGGACCCCCACCATTATTAACTTGTTCTGTTTCTGGGGTTTCCAGATTCCCCTGGCCTGGCTGCTGGCCAATAAGCTCGGATTTGGCCCCGCGGGGGTGTTCTCCGCCATTCCGGTGACCGAATCGACCCTTACAATTGTAAGTTTTGTCGTATTTAGGCGGGGTAAATGGAAAAAAGTTAGGATCTAATGGAATACTCCGGTGGGGTAGTTTTATTGCTCATAAAATATTGAAAGTTTTCATAAAAGATTCTTGCACAAGTAGAAAATAGATAATATTTTACATTCCCTTCCGTTTTAACTAAAGCCGGAGGGCGGTATGATACCCATGAAAACCCTTGAAAGGCACCCAACAAAAAAACCTTTGAAACATGCGTCGCAGGAATTTGAAACCGCTGGTCTGGTGTGTCTGGATCGCATCCATTCTCCCGGTCAACGTCGTTTTGGCCGGTGGGGGTAATCCCGTTAAAAGTCATAGTGCTGCCAAAGCGGCAAAGGCTGCGGCCTTTGCGGAGGAAGTGTCTGAATTATACACACAATTCAATCTGGAAGAGCTGGGGTTGACGAAAAAGGCCTTTCATTATGCCTTGAAAGGATATAATTACTTATTGGAGCATCATTGGCTGAACAATGCCAATATCTTGACGATCTGTGATATGAGCCAGTCGAGCAAGAACAAGCGGATGTATGTGCTGGACATGGAGACGAAGGAAGTTGTGGTCAACACGTATGTGGCCCATGGGCGCAGGTCGGGCGGCGAGTTCGCGCGATCGTTCTCCAACTATCCATCCTCTCGCAAGAGCAGTCTTGGATTTTACGTCACGGAGGATACCTATTATGGCAGCACCGGGTTCTCGTTGAGGATCAGAGGGATGGAAAGAGGCTTTAATGACAGGGCATTTGAACGCGGTATCGTCGTTCACGGTTCGGAATATGTCGGTCCCGATTTCCTGCAAATGAATAAGTTCTGTGGTAGAAGCTATGGTTGTCCGGCCGTTCCCGCGGATGAATCGGAGAACATTATCGATCTGATCAAAGAGGGATCCTGTCTGTTCATTTATTATCCGACACAAAACTACCTTGTCCGATCGAAGATACTTAGAGACTAGCATGGACGCACACTTCAGATGGTTTGAAGGTGAAAAAGCTCAATTTAGGTTCGTACCCTATGATTGGGCTTTTCTTTTTGTCCTCGCGACAATCCATTGACTTTTGTCCTTCCCGCCTCCCAATCACGTTTGTCCTTCCGGCCCCAATCAACTTTGTCCTTCCCGCCTCCCAATTGCCCTTGTCCTCCGCACCCCCCCAATCACGCCAATCACCCCGGTCACGCCAATCACTCCGATCGCGCCTTTATGGCGCGGAGAAGCGAAGCCGCTCCGACGCGCGCCTTTAGGGCGCGGAGAATAGTAGCCCCCTCGCGGGGGGTCAATCAAAAGGGCCAGTACCAACCCAGTAGCCCCGCGCCCATCCCCACAAAAATCCCCGCCCAAACCTCAAATCGGGTATGATTTCCAACCAATAACCGGGAAGTAGCAATAAGACCGGTGACCCCCACGGCAACCGAAAGATAGAGCCCGGAAGCATAGTCGTCGGTGAACGTAAAAAGGAAGAAAAACATCATCGCATTGCCAAGCGCGACGGTATGGATGCTGATCTTGAACCAGATATTGCACATAAAGGCGCCAACCAGCGCGAAGAAGGATCCCGCGAGGAATCGAATGGCGATCTCCGGCGTATCCGGAAGATTCTTATACAGGACCCAGGTCCACCAATAAAAGATCATCGCAATGATATAGGGCACGATGCGCTCCCGCTGGTCACGGAGATACATGGACGTCACAAAAAGTTTCAACCTCCACATCAGGAACACAGCAAAAAGCGGGAAAAAGATATTACAGGACAGGATCGTAATAAGCCGGAATACGCGGGTAATGTGGTCGAATTCGGCAAAGGCCATCGGATGAACAAAAAGAAGGAAGGCCATCACATACGAACTGATAAAAAGGGGATGGAAAAGATAGGAAAAAAAACTCGCGGTAAAACGCGTTCCGTTCATAAATGGAGTGGTTTTATAATTCCTTCCGCAGTCGCGCCACGGGGATGTTGAGCTGCTCCCGATATTTCGCCACGGTCCGCCGCGCGATATTGTATCCCTTCTCCTGGAGGAGCTCGGTCAACTTCTCGTCACTAAGCGGCTTTTTCTTGCTTTCGCCCTCGATCAGATCGCTGAGGATCTTTTTGACCTCCCGCGTGGAAACTTCTTCGCCGCTATCGGTGCTGAGGGACTCGCTAAAGAAAAATTTAAGCCGATAGGTGCCGAATTCCGTCTGGACAAATTTGCTGTTCGCTACCCGGCTGACCGTGGAGATATCCAGGGCGGTCCGTTCGGCGATATCTTTCAGGATCATGGGACGCAGACGACGTCTCATCCCCGGTCAGAAAGAAATCGTGCTGATACTCCATGATCGTGTGCATCGTATTGTACAAGGTCTGCTGGCGCTGTTTGATGGCATCGATAAACCATTTCGCGGCATCGATCTTCTGCTTGATGAACAGGACCGCCTCCTTCTGGCGCTTGTCTTTCTTACTGCCCCGGTCATATTCCTTCAGCATTTCCTTATAGCCTTCGCTGATCCGCAGATCGGGCGCGTTCTTGGAGTTGAGGGTCAGATCGAGCTTCCCGGCACTGTTAGAAATAAAGAAGTCGGGGATCACATAGCTTTCCGCCTTATTGACCTCACCGACATCTCCCCCCGGTTTGGGATTCAACTTGACGATCTGGTTGACCACGTCCTTGAGCTGGTCATCCGTCAGGTTCAGCCCGCGCTGGATCTTGTCGTAATGCTTCTTGGTGAACTCGTCGAAATAGTTGGAGAGGACATCGATGGCCAAATCGACAGCCTCGTGCAAATTCTTTTTGCGGTTAAGCTGGATCAACAGACATTCCTGGAGATCCCGGGCCGCCACGCCAGGGGGATCGAATTGCTGGATCTTATGGATCAGCGATTCTATTTCGTCTTCCGAAGTCTCGATATTCTGACGGAAGGCGAGGTCATCCGCAATCGAAGCCGTCTCGCGGCGGAGATAGCCATCGTCGTCAATACTGCCGATAATCTGTTCGGCGATCTTGCGGGTCCGGTCGTCGATTACCAGCATCCCCAACTGGTCGAGCAGGACCTCATGAAATGAGGTCTCCACCTTATGCGGCATCACCCGGTCCTCATCCGCATCCGGGATAGTTGTCATCCCGCAGTTTGTAGTCTGCAACATCGTCGTCATACTCGTTGACATATTCACTGATGTCGATGTTGTCGTATTCGTCCTCACTGCCGTCTTTTTCTTCAAATTCTTCCCCGCTCTCAAATTCATCTTTCAATTCTTCGCTTCCGTCTTCATGATCTTCCGTCACTTCCAGCGCCGGATTCTCTTCCAGCTCCTCCTTGATCCGCTCTTCCAGGATTGCCGTAGGCACCTGCAGCAGCTTCATAAGCTGAATCTGCTGCGGGGACAGCTTTTGGAGTAATTTTTGCTGTAATGATTGGCTTAAAGACATGTACTTCAGGGGTTTTTCTCGAGCCTCTCCCACTAGCTTCCCGAAGAATTTCTGAAAATTTTGAAAAAGGCCGCGGAACCACAAAAATCAGGCCGTAAATTTAAGAAAAAAGGAGGGACAACCAGTGCAACGAAAAAAAACTTTTCTTGTTGTATGTTTCTCAATACTTACCCTGGCGCTTCGGGCGCAATCGGGAGTGCCTGTTTTGTTGATAAATAGAGGGTTGGCTCGGGAATTCCCATTGGATAAGGAGGTGAGCTTGCTCCACCCCCTACCGACCGTTCCACGCTGGAATTGGAGTTCAAGCGTCCCGCACGACCTTTTAGCCTATCATTACACCGACAACCTCGGTTATTTCTGTAAGAAGGAACTGGAAATAGAAAAGGCAACCCACCTTCCGCTCCGGGTCCGCCTCGGGTCTTTACAGGAAGTCAACCGATTGGAAGGAAAGCCGGGCTGGTAAGTCAGGCCGGAATACTCGCTTTACTGATAACTTTGCGGATCGCGGCGACGATCTTCTCCCCTTTTTCGCGGGTTTGTTCTTCGGTCCACAAAAGCCCGATCGCCGTAGAAATACACCGGCTCATGATCTTATCGCTGGGTTCGAATCGCGCCGTTGCCAGCGCGTGCAATGCCTTTTGTTGCGGGTCCGTCAGGTTATACAGGCTGGCGGCTTCCTTGAGGTGATCCCATTTCCGGATATAATGCCAGTTGTTGTCGTACCAGTAGAAGTTGCCGGCGAGCACGTTCTGTTGCTTCAGTTCGGCGACAACCGCGCGCGTGATCTCCTCCGTTGGAAGGAACCAGCTCAGGAATGTGCAGATATCGCCCTCGGGGTCGGGGAGTTGACGAAAGGAGACCTCGGGTACCGTCGACAGGATGGCCTTCAGCTGCTGCTGGCTTTTTCGCTGCATGGATACGAACCGATCCAACTTCCGCACCTGCGCCAAACCTACCGCGGCATGCAGCTCGGAGATCCGGAAATTGTAGCCAATAAAGGGATGTAGGTCTGCACCCCGGTCCACCCCTTTATGGTCATGGCCATGGTCGGAATAACCGTCGAGTTTTGTATACAGATCCGCGCGATTGGTGACGATTGCGCCGCCTTCGGCGCAGGTGACGATCTTCACGAAATCGAAAGAGAAGGTCCCCGCATCGCCAATCGTACCAAGGTACTTGCCTTTATACCGGCCGCCGAAACTTTGACAGGCATCCTCCAGCAGGATCAGGTTGTGTTCTTTACAAATCTGCAACAGGGGGTCAAGGTCGGCCATCGCGCCGCACATGTGCACAGGCATGACACATTTGGTCCGGGGGGTGATGGCGCGGCGAACGGCTTCGGGGTCGAGGGTCAGGGTCTCATCGATATCGACAAGCACCGGCACGGCGCCGACACTCAGGATACATTCGAAACTGGCGACGAAGGTGAACACGGGCATGATGACCTCATCGCCCGCACCGATCCCCAGGGCCGCATAGGCGGCCGTAAGCGCCGCAGTTCCGCTGGAAACGAGCTGGGCATGATTGCAGTCCAGGATGCGGCAAAGTTCGGTTTCCAGTTCTTTCGCTTTCCAGATGCCCTTTCGCGGTCCGTCGAAACCATACCGCATCAGGATACCGGTCTCCAGGACATCGTTGACCTCTTTCCGTTCTTCAGGGCCGAATAATTCAAAACCGGGCATATTTGAATTTTATTGTGAGCACCAAAGATACTTAATTTCTCCCGCCATGGCGGGCCATGACGGGCCATCTCATGTCCGGCCCCCAAAGGGGGCCGACGGGTCCTACGGACCCGTCCGGAAAAGGATCGGAACCGGATCACTCTCGACATTCGTACGACTGATCGCGGTCACAAAATAATATTGTGGCGCGCCCTTCGCCTCGGAATCCGTGTTCACAATGGTAAATTCGGCCACGGGGTCATACGCGATGAAACGATACGCTGCCTTTGTCGCCACCGAACCCGTAGCCGAGTCCGACTGATAGATCGCGAATCCGCGGAGTGTATCCAGCGGGTCTCCTTTGGATAGCCACGCGGTCATCGAATGTTCCTTTTGATTGTTTTCGATGTGGAACTGCGGCGCATGCGGCTTGATGGAATCGATCCAGGGCATTGGCGGGATCAGCGCCGGATAATTGTAATAGTTGTTTTGCAGACTGTCGCACCAGCCGTTTGGATTGCCCTCAAAGGACTTGCTGCTAAAAAAAACCGCCCCCTGGATGCTGGGATATTCGCGGAGCATCTGGATCTGACGGGTTAACTGAGTCGGATCTTGCCAGGCAGGGCGGGTCCCGGCGAGAAAGGGGGCCAGGCCGATAAAGCACTGCCTTCCATACGTATGGCGCGCCCACCAGTCGACGAGGAGCGCATATGGAGCCCGGGGATGGGTGAATTCGAAATAGATCTGCGGCACAACGTAGTCAATCCAGCCGTTCCGCAGCCAGAGCAGGATATCCGCATATAAGTTATCATAGTCGGTCTGGCCAACATGGGTATTGCTGCCTGCACTGTCTTTGTCGATATTCCGCCAGATAGCAAAAGGGCTGATCCCAAATTTGCAATGGGGCTTTTCTTCCTTGATGACCTGGCTGACGCGAAGGACAACCGAATCGACATTGGCTCTGCGCCAGTCCGCCTTTGACAAGCCGTCGCCATAACGGGCATAGCTGGGGTTGTCCGGGAAGTCCTTTCCGGGGCCGCCGCCTTCGACGATGTCGTAGGGATAAAAATAATCGTCGAAATGAAGCGCATCGATATCATAACGGCGAACGATATCCCGGATGACCCCCGTGACATAGTCCTGGACCTGTTTGTTGCCCGGGTCAAAATAAAGCGTTTTTTCAAACCGAACGAACCACTCGGGGTGCTGCCGGGTGATGTGGTCAGGGGCAACGGATGATTTTCCGATCGTATGGACAGCCCGGTATGGATTACACCAGGCATGGAATTCCATTCCGCGTTTGTGCGTCTCTTCAATCATAAAGGCGAGGGGATCATAGTAGGGGGATGGCGGCTGACCTTGTATCCCCGTCAGCCATTCGCTCCACGGTTCATAAGGCGAAGGATAGAAGGCATCGGCAGCGGGTCTGATCTGGACGACGACCGCATTGAGGCCATTGCGCTGGTGCATGTCCAGGAGACGCGTAAATTCCGCCTTCTGGCTGTCCACCGGCAAGCCTTTCGTGGAAGGCCAGTCGATATTTCCAACGGACGCGACCCAGACAGCGCGAAATTCGTATTTGGGCCGGTGATCGTCAGGAGTCTGGGTTGCTGGGCGACCGAGCGAATGCAGAGGACCAGTAACAACACAGGCAACACATGGCGTAATTTATCCAGCAGTCGGCTTAGCGTAGATGCCTCCTCCGGTGAAAGGGTCATCATCATTTTGTCCATCTCGTTTTCGAGGGGGTCGATCTTTTCCAGCAGTTTCCTGCCGCGGGGCGTGATCACCACATCCACGAGACGCCGGTCTGCGGCATTGGAGGTCTTCCTGACCATTCCCTTGCGGACGAGCCGGTCGACGATCCTGCTGGTATCGCTCATCTTATCCAGCATCCGCTGACGGATCTGGAGGGTGGAAAGGGGTTTGCCCTCACCCCGCAGGATCCGGAGGATATTGAACTGACGCGGGGTAATGTCCCATTTGTCAAAAATGATACTGATCTTTTCGGAGAGCCAGTTGTTTGTGTAGAGGATGTTGAGACTCGCCTTTTGATATTCGTTACGGAATTTTCGCTGATTTATCTCGTTTTCAAGTGCCATGATTAAAATTACAGGAAATTATTTATTGGATAGGGTGAACCAGCGCGAAAAGGGTATAGAGATGATGGGCTTCATGCAGCAAAAAGAACTCGGTCCAGTCAACGACTGTCAGAAGCCCAAAACGTGGATGGAACGCTGTCCGGTCGAAATAGATTTCGTCCGCGTCCATCAACAGACGAGCGGATCCGGGTCCGGTCGGCATCGATCTGCTCGAGCAATGCGGCGGCAGACCGCTCCAGATAGCCGGGAAAAGAGCGGGTCTTCTTCCGCGACATAGCGGCCGAATACAGGAGAAGATTCGCGGGTGATCCGGTCCAGACGGTCGAGAAAAGCGGGCTGATACGCGGCGAGGTGAGCGATATTCGAATGGACACTCCATTTTCCGGGGTTTACTTCACGTTGCGAAGGGTCTCGTCCGGCCAGATCGCCGATCGAGCTCGCGGATCGAGTGATGCTGGTATTGCAAACGGGCAGCTATAGACGAAGAGAGTGGCATAGATTTAGTCGTTCAGTTTAGTCCCTCCGGTTGAGTATCTCCGGTTTAGTCTCTCCAGACTTTGGCCCCTTCACTGCAGTTGGCGCAAATATCGATATTCTTGCGGCTTTGGAGGACCTGGCGGCGGAATTGCACGTACTGCTCATTTTGCCAGACCTCTTTAAATGGCTTGCCTTTAAGGTCGCCGAGCGGATGTTGCGCGTCCTTATCGAAACAGCAGGGCACGACCAGTCCGTCCCAGGTGATGACGGTGGCATGCCAGAGGCGCCAGCAATGGTTGTCGAGGGTATTCTTGGGCGTCCAATCGCCATTGGGCAGCCGCCGGTAGCGGCTATATTTGGATTGGGTGGGGATCAGTCCGTTGGGGTCGTTCTGGTAGTCATAGACCTGTGCCGTCTTGAAGCGGACCTGGTCGACGCCGATCTCAGCGGCCAAGCTGCGGATATCGTCGAGTTGATGTTCATTGGGCCGGACGACGAGGAACTGGAAGAAGATAAAGGGGGTTTTGCTTTTCAGTTCTTTTTTCCATCGGACGATATTGCGTGCGCCTTCGAGCACTTTGTCGAGCCGGCCGCCGACCCGGTATTGCTCATAGACATCCTGGGTGGTTCCGTCGATGGAGATGATGAGGCGGTCGAGGCCGCTCTCTACCGTTCGTCGCGCATTGTGGTCGTTCAGGTAATGGGCATTGGTGGAGGTGGCGGTATAGATGCCTTTCGCGGAGGCGTAGGAGACCATATCGAGGAAGGCGGGGTTGAGGTAGGGTTCGCCCTGGAAATAAAAGACAGGTACAGCAGTTCTTTTGAAAGCTGGTCGATCGTCTCGCGAAAAAAATCGGTGCGCAGCATGCCGGTGGGGCGGGTGAATGCCCGGAGGCCGCTTGGGCATTCCGGGCAGCGGAGGTTGCAGGAGGTGGTGGGCTCGAAGGATAGGGAGACCGGGTAGCCCCATTGGATGGCGCGTTTCGTCCATTTGCTGAGGTAGTAGCTGGTCAGCACCTTCATCCCGTTCCAGAGACGCCGGGCGGTAAGCTTGGATAGAAAGTTGATCGTATCGTTACGGTTAAACTCCGGCATGGAAATATAAAAATACTAAATTATGTTTGTACGCGATGGCGTACAAATCAAGGAAAAATAGAGGCTGGAAGATTGGGTTGGTATTGCTGGGAATGGCGGTGGCCGTCGGGATGGGATATATGGGTTATATCTGGCTCATGGAAAGAAGGGCCCATTTCATGAATTATGCGGCATTTGGCATCGAGATCCCGGTCAATTATCAGCATTCATGGGATCGATGTCTCCAAATACCAGGATTTTATCGATTGGGGGTCGGTGAAAGATATGCGGGTGGGCGATGTGCAGATGAGTTTTGCCTTTATCAAGGCGACAGAAGGGCTGGGAAATGAGGATGCGTTCTTCCGGCGAAACTGGAAAAAATCACGGGACGCGGGCATAGCCAGGGGCGCCTATCATTATTTCCTCGCGACCAAAAGCGGAAAGGCGCAGGCGCGAGAATTTCATCAATTCCGTCGAGCTGGGATCGGGAGATCTGCCGCCGGTGCTGGATATCGAGCAGACATATGGCGTGCCGCCGGACAAATTGCGGCAGCGGGCCAAGGAATGGCTGCAGACCGTACAGGATTATTATCATGTCATCCCGATGATCTATACCAATGTGGACTTCTACAAGCAGTACCTGAAGGATGAGTTCGATGGTTATCCCTTATGGGTGGCGCATTATCTTCAAAAGCAGCGGCCCAATATCTCCCGCGACTGGGCCTTCTGGCAGCATAGTGAGGCGGGTCGGGTAAATGGGATCGTTACCCGGGTCGATTTCGATGTTTTTAACGGGGATTCGACCGATTTCAGGAAATTGCTGATAAATTGATCAAAACCGGTCTCCGGTCGGTCCATTTATCCGGCCCCGGCCGGTCCATTTACGTTATGCCGATGGAGCCGGAAGTAAAAAGTTTTCTAAGACGCGTCCTGTTTTCACTCCTGTTGGGGTTATGCCTGGCTGTTCGTCAATATGACGCTGGGGATCTATTACGATCTGATGCCGATCTACGGGCGGCCCGATGTATGGAATATCGGGTTTTATCTGTTTTTTGCGGGAAGCGGCAGTCTTATACATCTGGTTTCTGCGCCGGACCTGGAGAAAAAAATTCCCGCATGGTGATTAATAAGTCAGCTGGTATGATCGACGACAATCCGCCATTGGCCGTTGATTTTACGGAACAGGAGGGTATAGATACCGCCGATATCGCCGGCTTTTCTTTTGAGGAACCATTTCCCGATCACGAAGTAGTAGTCGGCCGATAGCCTTTTCACCTTTAGCAAGTCAAAGAAGAGTTTGCCCATCTGGTCGGGGCCGCTGTAATTTTTCTTATAGTTGGCCAGTGCCTGGTGGTAGCCATAACTTGGACCGGACTTACCGATAAAAACGAGCGAATCGTTATTCCAGTAGCCTTTCATAAAGGCGTCGATGTTACCTTTATTCCAGGCGTCTACCTGGTTGGCCATGATGCCGCGGATGGCTGCCTTCGTCTTTGGAGGGCTGGGCGGCGGCAGTCTTGGGCTGGGCAAAGGCAGTCTTGGTCAGGGTTATCAGGACGAGTGCGGTTAGGAGGCTCCTGGATCATGGATGTAGTTTTGGCGGTAAATTACTTACTCTGATTCCAATTCCTGCAGTAATTCCTGTAATTTTTTGATGTGCCGGCCATAGAGGCGATTGATGTACCAGGCGTTGAGATAGTACGTGCCGATCGTGATCGGGATCAGCAGGATCAGCCAGGGGTCGGGGTTGACCGAAGGGAGTTTCCAGCGGATAATAAAATAAGCCACGACATAAGCCAGCGGGATCATGCCCGTGCCGGCAAGCAGATAGAATCGGGTATATCGTTTGAGCGTCCGGACCTGGCGGGTGAGATTGGATTTGAGCTGGCAGGTCGGGCATTGCATTTTATTCAGCAGCCGGTATTTGCAATAGTAGTACCCAAAAAAGAGCACGAGCACAAAAATGAACAGCCAGGAAATCGCAACGAGGCGGCCGTTGAATCCAAGCAGAAAGATGAGGATTGCCGGGGTATAGGCGACAAAAAGAAGTATGCCCTCCCCGATGATGTTGCGGCGCATCCGGGCAACCGGCGCCTGCGATTTCTTTTTCAGCAGCGCGAGCAGGGCCTGGCGATCATGTCCAACGTCGGTCGGGGCTTCCAGTGAATGCCAGATATATTTAAGACTTTCCAACTCCATAGGTATCTGCTTTTGTGATCTTTCGCAATTTGTCCCGGATCCGATTCATTTTGACCCGGAGGTTATTCTGGGATATTCCTAAGATCTGTTCCATCTCGTTATAGCTTTGCTCGTCCAGGTAAAGCATCGTCAGCGCTTTTTCAACCTCCGTCAGCTTTTCGATCGCGGCGTAGAGTTGCTGTACCTGATCTTCCTTTTCCGCAGGATATTGAAATTCCTGTAATTCGACGGGCAGCCGATCCGGTTCGATGGAAGTGATCCGGCCGCGTCGTTTGCGGAGACCCGAGATGGCCGTGTTCAGCGCGATCCGGTAAAGCCAGGTGCTGATCCTGGCCTCACCGCGGAATCCGGGATACGACCGCCAAAGCTGGAACACGATTTCCTGGAAAAGATCCTGGCGGTCCGCGGCGGAACGACAATATAACCGGCAAACTTTGTAAAGCATGCCGCGGTGTTCGCTCACCAGCCTGACGAAGGCTTCCTGTATGGCGGGGTCCTGCAAGTGTTCGCGAAATTTTTTTTTGGGCCTATTGGTTTTTGTCGCTGCGGCGGCGAAAATATTACATTCGGCGCGAGTTCAGTTGACGGAGATCCATTGACGGGGCTAGTTGACGGAGATCCGCCGAACGGGAAACAGGCCTTGCGGCTGAACCACCTGCACGGCGACCAGGCCACGGATCCCGGCGTAGTCCCGCGCGGAGCTAAAAAGGTATTCTTCCGGCTGGTCGACAATCCCTTCCCGCACGGGGTTCTCGTGTACATGAGCGATCCGGTCCATGAGGAGTCGGGGCTGATCGTTCTCGATACGAAGGGGGCCGCTGCAATTTTGCCAAAGGTTATATTTCTCCAGCCGCCGGAGCGATTTGCCGTATTCTTCGAAGCGCTGAAGCATCCAGTCCCGGCGCAGGTCCATTTCCATTTCGATCGTTTTCAGCAGGGCCGGGGTGGTATACCGCTTAAAATCCCGTTCGAACCAGGCGGGCGTCGCACCGTCCCTGGTGCGGAGGACAAGATGAAGATGGCTGCCCATCAGGCACCACGAATAAAGATAATGACCCTGTGTTCGGATAAAGTGGTTCAGCGCATCGGAAATCACCTGTTTGTACGCAGGCCGCACGAACAGATCGATCTTGTCTACTATATTGAGTGTCAGAAAGTAACAGGCATCAAGCGGCATGCCCGGCTGGCTATTCGACAACATACGCAACTTGTTTGAGTGAACAAATTGGGAGGGGATCCCTCTAAAGGTACGACTTTATTTTTTCCAATTTTACCCGCTGGTGCGGCCAGGCGCTGCAATAAATATAATGGGCAGGGTCGTCGACCCATCTGGCCTCGAGGAGCTTTTCAATGGGCGAAGGGACGGGTTTGTCCTTTTTAACAAGTTTTTCGATATCAACCGGCTGGTTGCCGAACTGCCAGAAATGATGTTCCGAATCATGCTGATAGCGGTTGGCAAAGAACTGAAATTGACGCATCAGCCATTCCTTCCTGGTCTCATCGGGGTGTTCCGAAATAGCCCGGAGAAGTTGTTTGGCGGAGATGCTTTTCAGATCCCTTAGTACTTTCGGTAGATTTCCCTTACCCGTCTCGATATCTGCTATCATATACAACTGGCTCGGGAGGATGGAATATTCGTATACTCTTAACCGTTTGTTATCTATACAGTAGTTCAGATTGTCCACCAACAGATCACAATACTCAAAGCGGGTAAAAACATCGATCCCGCCAACGACGGTAAGGGTTACAAAATACAGTCCCCCCGGCTGTACTTTGTAGATTTCGGTCATGCGTAAAAGATAGCAAACTTTTGTTATAATCAATAACTGGAGACTCTGCCGCGAATGCCCTCACAAGGCATTTTTTTTCATTCCCAGCAAGAGAAAAATTCCACGGACGGTCCGTATTACTGCGCCGGGACTATCCGAAGCTTCGCATAGTTTAACATAATCTTCTTTTCCCCGTTGTGTTCAAACTTAACCGTGGCGATCGGGTTATGCGCGTTGCCTTCCATGGAGGTGACTTCACCGAAACCGAATTTGAGGTGCTCTACCCTTTGTCCCACCTGCAAACCGGAAGTGTCGCTGGGAGCAAAGTCCGGGCTCGGTTGATGTTCGATGGTCCGGACCGGAGCTTTGGGAGGAACATAAGAGGGTTTGGCGTTTGCCGCCCTCCCCCCGATGAATCCGCTCGTACGCCGAGCCGGAGGGTCCTGAGAAGCCCTGTCCCTGGTTCCGGGCGCCGCCGCCCGCGAAACTGCGGTCGAGGTATTCGGAGGGTATTTCGTCGATAAAGCGGCTTGGCTCATTCTGGACGAGGTTGCCAAAGCGATACCGGGTGTTGGCATAGGTGATCCATAACTTCTGTTTCGCCCGGGTGATCACGACGTAGAACAGCCTTCTTTCTTCTTCCAGCTCTTCCCGGGTATTGATCGCCATGGCATTGGGGAACAATGTTTCCTCCAGACCGGCGGCGAAAACGCAGGAGAACTCAAGGCCCTTTGCCGCATGGATGCTCATGAGCTTCACGGTGTCGGCGTTGGGATCCTTCTCATCAGCATCGGTGAGCAGGGTGATCTGCTGCAGGTAATTCCCAAGGTTCTTGGTCTCCGTCTCCAGGACGCCGTCCTCATCGGGCATTTCCGTAAACTCTTTGATGGAATTGAGCAATTCCTGGATATTCTCGTAGTGGGCTACGCCTTCTGTGGATTTATCATTGAAGAGTTCTTTTACAATGCTTGTCTGTTTGCCGACATGCTGGGCGACATCATAGGCGTTCTTGTTGGTGAGCATGCTGGCAAAACTCCGGATCATCAGCACGAAATTGTCGATCGATTCGAGGGTGCCGGCTTTGAAGCCGAATTCGGACGCGCGTTCCAACACCTCCCACAAGGAGATGTTGTGTTGATTGGCGGCCAGGACTGCCCGGTCGATGGAGGTCTTGCCGATGCCGCGGGTCGGATAGTTGATGATCCGTTTGAGCGCTTCTTCGTCACGCGGGTTGACGATAACCCGGAGATAGGCCAGAAAATCCTTGATCTCCTTCCGTTGATAGAAGCTGATACCGCCATACATGGTGTAGGGAATCGCCATGCGGCGCAAGCTTTCCTCAAAGGCGCGGCTCTGCGCGTTCGTCCGGTAGAGGATCGCAAAGTCCCGGTTGTTATAATGATTCCGCAGCCGCTGCTCCTGGATGGTATCCGCCACATATTTTCCCTCCTCGTTATCGGTCATCAGCCGGACAAGTTTGATCTTCTCCCCCGTTGCGTTGTCCGTCCAGAGGTTCTTTGGTATCTGGTCCTTGTTATTCCGGATCACTTCATTGGCCACGTTGAGGATGCTCTGGGTGCTCCGGTAGTTCTGTTCGAGTTTCACCACCTTTACATCGTCGTAATCCTTCTGGAATTGAAGAATGTTCTCGATGGTAGCGCCGCGGAAGCTGTAGATGCTTTGTGCGTCGTCGCCAACCACGCAGACATTTTCATGTGCGGCGCCCAGCAGCTTGATGATCTCGTATTGCGCGGGGTTGGTATCCTGGTACTCGTCGATCAGGATGTACTTGAATTTATGCTGGAATTTGTGGAGGCTTTCGGGGAAGGTCTTTAGCAGCTCATAGAACTTGATCAGCAGATCATCGAAATCCATTGCGCCGTTCTTGAAGCAACGTTTGGCATACGCGTCATAGATCTGAGCGATCGCCGGCCGGTTACTGCGCAGGTCTTCCTGCTGGATGGCGTAGTCAGCGGCATATTCCACCGGACCGACAAGCGCGTTCTTGGCCGACGAGATGCGGTTATAAACGGTATTGGGTTTATAATGTTTGTCGTCGAGGTTTAGTTCATTGATTACGGTCTTCACCACGCTTTTCGCATCGTCCGTGTCATAGATCGTGAAGTTCCGGTCGTATCCAAGATGGTGGGCCTCGCCGCGCAGGATACGGGCAAAAACGCTGTGAAACGTTCCGATATACAGGTTGCGGGCTTCGTTGTTGCCGAGGATCCGTTCCACACGTTCCTTCATCTCCTTTGCCGCCTTATTGGTGAAGGTAAGCGCCAGGATATTGAATGCACTGACCCCTTGCGACAGCAGATGAGCGATCCGGGTAGTCAAAACCTTGGTCTTTCCGCTCCCGGCGCCGGCTACGATCATGATTGGGCCATCCTTATGCAATACGGCCTCCCGCTGCGGATCATTCAATTCGCTTAAATATTCCTGCATGCTGCGAAGGTAGTCAAATTGGGGGGAGGGGGACGCCAAAAATGTTAACTTCGGGTTGTCTTGTGACCTGCCTCGGGGTTCTCCTCAGGGCACGCCTCAGGGCACGCCTCAGGGCACGCTCAGGGCATGCTCAGGGCACGCCTCAGGACCCGCGTTGCGCATTTCCGGGCATCCGCGTGTTCTTGCTGACGGCTTTGGAATTTGCCTTGGTTTTGTTGGCGGGGAAGCCGGGGATATTACTTTTTGGGCCCGCGAGCGGCTTGCCGTCTTTCTTCTTCTTGTTATTGGGAATGAGTGCCATACTTATAATTTGAATCACAAAATACTATTTTTTTTTCATGCCGAAGGAACTCTATTTCGATATTAGCTCGGAAGACAGCGGCGGCAGTCTCTACCGGGTACCGGATGCGAACGGCGAGACCGCTTTTCTGTACAACTACAGTATATCGGATCCGTTTTCGGATGAGGTAGCCGTTTTCGATACCTGGTACGTGAGCTGGGAAGCGTTCTGGAAGGCGCTCACCGATGACCCTCGATGGTTTTATTTGCATCCGCTATATGTACATCCGGAGCAGCGGGAATTTGTGAGAGAAGCGTTGAAGCGAGTGAATTGGGGCGTTCACCCGGATAAGAAATGGCAGGAAAGTCATCAACGCCAGTGGAAGAAAGTCCTGGAAGATCCCGAGAATTATTATCGCGGTCCTCAGGCTTCGTAAAACTCTTCCCCGTAAACGTCAATGAGGGGCTGACCCACTCGCTGCAGGTATTCGTTGCATTGCTGCAGCAGGCGCGGAGAGGCGTTTGAAACGTAATAGTCCCCCCGATACCAATAGGTCAGTAAGGGCTGAAGCGGCAGTTCCTCCTTCTGCTGAACGCGGAGGATCATCCAGTGCAGCCGGGCGATCTCGTCGTCCGGAAGATGACTGAAGACCCCGCTGTTGAGCAGCTCCCTTGTCAAATCCGCTAAAATTGTCGTTGACATGATCATTGATTTAACCGAAAGTTCTCTCAATAATGTTACCAAACTGTGAATATTCTGTTATGTTACCGTAGCCAGGGCCGTTTGTGTATTATTTGTGTATTGCTCGTATCCATCTCGGACAACTCCGCATGGTCGTCCCCGACAAAAATAAGCGTATCGCGGCGCAGCTTGAAGCGCGCGGTGCTCTTGAGGCTTTTCAAAAAGGCGAGCCCTCATTGTATCCGGGGCAAACCATTTTGGAGAGCGCAATCTTATCGTTAAATGCCAGGCTGCTGTCCATTTTGCTGAAATAAAATTTGCCGTGCATGGAGTTGCAGCCGGTGTTGCCGCTAAAGCGGGACAGGTCGAGGATTCAGATCAAGCCAGGGGATCTTACCCGTCTCCGTATCGGATGGAAGTACGGGCAGGAGGTACCAACGGCCGCCGAGCGTGGTCGTGTCGGGCACGATCGGCGCAATGGGAGCGGCGATCGCGGTATCCGCGAGGGGACTGGTCGCCCCGCCGCCGGCGTTCTGACAGGCCAGCAAGAACAGCAGAAATGCGGCGCCGATGATTCTGATGTCCGGGCCCTTGCCGATGATTCGCATATCCAGGTCTTTTATACCCTACGGGAAAAACTGTGCCAATCAACCGCTATCAGGGCCCCTGTCGCGGCGTTGCGGGGAACAAATTCCCCGGAATGGTTTATATTGGGATTATGCTGAAGGACGGTCTTTTACTGGTGATCGCGCTTTTATTTGTCGTTTCGATGCTGGCCATGTTGAGCACCCGGCTGCGCATCTCCTATCCGATCCTGCTGGTGCTGGCGGGACTTGGAATCAGCGTCATTCCCGGTATCCCGCAGATCCGCCTCGATCCCGGACATCGTTTTTATTATTTTCCTGCCGCCGCTCTTATATTCATCGGCCTGGAACACCTCCTGGCATGAGTTCTGGGGGATGCGGCGGCCGATCGGGATGCTGGCGTTCGGGATGGTCCTGCTGACGGCAGTGGTCGTAGCCTACGTGTCGAATTGGCTGATCCCCGATTTCCCGCTGGCGCTGGGCTTTTTGCTGGGGGGAATTGTTTCACCGCCGGACGCCATAGCGGCCGCCAGCGTGCTGGAACATCTGAAGATCCCAAAACGGATCACGACGATATTGGAAGGAGAAAGCCTGGTCAACGACGCGTCCAGCCTGATCGTCTATCGGTTTGCGCTGGTTGCGCTCATCACAGGCAAGTTCGTATTCTGGAAGGCGGGATGGATTTTCTGTTTGTCATTTTCGTGGGGATCCTGATCGGGCTGGCCGATTGCCCATATCGTCTATGCGATTCACCGGTGGCTTCCCGACCACGCCGACGATCGATACGGCAATCACCTTTATTTCTCCCTATCTGATGTATATAACGGCGGAGCATTTCGATGCTTCCGGGGTGTTGGCGGTTGTTGCGGCGGGCTCTTCCTGAGCTACCGGTCGCAGGACATATTCGACTACGGGAGCCGGCTGACGGCAACAAGTGTCTGGAATGTGGTTGTCTTTTTGCTGAACGGGGTTGTCTTCATCCTGATCGGGCTGCAGTTGCCGGCGATCATCCGCGGGCTTGGCGAATACTCGTTGCGCGCGGCCATCGGTTATGGCGTGGCCATCAGTATCGTGGCGATCGTTGTGCGGCTGCTATGGGTCTATCCGGGTGCGTATTTGCCGCGGATGCTCAGCGCGCGGGTCCGGCGACGGGAGACGAGACCGCCACCCGGTCAGGTATTTATCATCGGTTGGAGCGGGATGCGGGGTGTGGTTTCGCTGGCAGCGGCGCTGGCGATACCGATCGCGCTGCCCGGCGGCGAGGGTGTTCCGCATCGCAACCTGATCCTATGCATCACGTTTATCGTTATTCTGATCACCCTGGTATTCCAAGGGCTAACCCTGCCCTGGATCATCCGCTGGTTAAAGATCGAGGCCGAAGACGGGGAGCGGGAGAATCGATTGAACCTGAAGCTGCGACTGGCCAGCATGGCGCTGGATCATATCAATACCGGGTATGCGGATGAAGTAGCGGCCATCGAACCTTTTTCGCTGTTGAAGGCCCGGTATGAAAAGAAGGTCGGTCTTACAACCGGCTTACTGGAAAAGGAAGGAACTCCGGGGACGGTCCCCGCTTATATGTTCCGATTCCGTGATCTTCAACTGGACCTGATCCGGCTGCAGCGGTCGGAGCTCGCGCGGATGCGGCAAAGAAATGAATTTCCGGAGGAGCTGATGCGGAGTGAAGAATTTGAGTTGGACCTCGAGGAGGCCCGGATCCGAAGGATCAGGCTTCAACCTCCCTCGTAAGGACCAGCCCCGTCAGTCCCGTCCCCCTCATGAGATCGAACTCGGCTGCACGTGTTGCAGGATGACGCGGTAGAGTTCGTCCGGGCTGAATGGCTTTACAACGACATCATCGAGACCGGCGGCGAAGGCCTCGCTTTCAACCTCTTTGGGGGTGCTCGCGGTCAGGGCGATGATGGGAAGCGTTTCGCCGCGCCGGCGGAGCAGCACCGTGGCCTCATAGCCATCCATGACCGGCATATGGAGATCCATGAACACGAGCTGGTGGGTCCGGGCGTCCAGCTTGTCGAGGGCTTCCACGCCATTGACGGCCACGTCCACCGTTGCGCCGTTGTTCTCCAGCATGGTCTGAGCGACCAGTACATTGAGGGGATTGTCTTCCACCAGCAAGATGTGAATGCCGCGGAGCAGCTGTTCGGAGTCCGCTGCCGGCAGGGTATCGCGGCTATCACCGGCGGACTCTTCCGTGGTAGGTGAACGTTTGCATAAAATAAAACGTGGAGCCTTTTCCGGCCTCGCTTTCCAGTTTCAGGGTCGAACCCTGCAACTCCAGGATTTTCCTCGTGATCGCCAGGCCGAGGCCGGTGCCGCCGTAACTGCGGGACGTGGAAGAGTCGGCTTGAGTAAACCGGTCGAAAATAATGCCCTGTTTTTCTACCGGGATCCCGATACCGGTGTCTTCTACTTTAATGGTCACCGTGATGCGGTCCGGCTCAACGGAATCAACAGTGATGGATAGCCGAACCGTTCCCACCTTGGTAAATTTCACGGCGTTGTGAACGAGGTTATTGATGACCTGGCTGGTACGTGTCGGATCGCCCATGACTTTTCGGTCCAGGCGGGGGTCGACGTCGGCGCGAAGGATAATGCCACGCTCATCGGCCGCATTCTTAAGGCCGGCGACGATATTTCGGGCGATAGCGGCCAGGTCCATCGGGATCTTTTCGAACCCGATCTTCCCTTCTTCAATCTTGTTATAATCGAGGATATTGTTGACGATCGAAAGCAGATTGTTGGCGGAAAAGAGCAGCACGCCAAGGTCTTCCTTCTGATCGGACCGGGGTTCGTTATGCAGCATCAGGTGGGTCATCCCGATGACCGCGTTCAAGCGGCGTCCGGATCTCATGCGACATCGTGGAGAGGAATTCAGATTTTGTCCGCAGTCCTTGCTGGGCTTGCCAAGTGGCCTGCCGGAAGTTGTGCGCGAACCGATGGGATAAGCGCGAGGGATTGGAGAAAGAAGAAAGTGATATAGGAAATAAAGCAGGACTGCCCGCCAGTCGGCAATAAAACCGAAATAGTGGAGGTTCATGATCGTTCCGATGAAGAGCATCACCGCGGTACTCAGCAGGGCGAATACCGATCCGCTCCGTCGATGCCGGGCGGCGCGAGGAAATACATACATGGAATAGGCGATCATAAAGAACATCATGCCGAGAAAGCCGATCAGGATGCGGGTGAAGATCGGGGTGGGCATGAACAAGGACAAGCGCGGAATAGACCAGGCAAAGCCAGATCAGCGCCCTGGTGACCACCGGGATGATATCATCGGGATAAAGTTTGCGGGTATAGGCACAGAAAAAGGCCATGGCCAGTGAAAGCGAGATGTATTCGACCCGGATCGTAAGGAACCAGTCCAGGGTGGGGAACAGCAGGTGGAGCGCGTAGTGCTGGGTGCCGACCATCCGATAACTGAATACGATACAAAACAGGGCAAAATAAAGGATCGTCTTGTCATGGCTGCTAAACACAAAAAGACCCAGGAAGAAGAGGCCGCCCATAAACATACAGCCGGCCATCAAAAAATCGTACGCGATGTCGCGGTTCTTCTTGAGGAAGAGGACGTCCTTATCCCCGATGAGAATATCCTTATATGGGCCGCCGCGGGCGTGCCAGAAATTGGCGATCTGCACCACAAACCGCAGCGTGTCCGGTTCCCCCGGCGGCAGGGCAACGTTCCGGGTGGCCCAAAACGGTGTGGACTTCTCGCGGGTGGTCGCCGGAACCCCATCCTGAGCCTGGAGGACTCCGTTGACATAGAGTTTGAAAGAACAATAGACATCCGGGATTTCGAGACCGATGCGGGGACGCTTATGCGGAAGAAGGACGGTCAGCGTATAGGTGGCATACCCTTCAGTTGGGATTTTGCGGCCATTGACGGTGAGGTCTTTCCAGAGAACGGGATAGGGGACAAAAGCGGGAGGCGGAGTGGAAAGACTGTCCGGCGGGAGCAGACGATTCCAGTAAAATCCCCATTCGCCATTAAGTGACAGGGAGTTATCGAACAAATTCTGATTCCGGAGGTCAAGCAGGCCCTGACGGGCAAGCGGAGGTTGACCCTCCGCGCGACAGGATACACAGAATGCTACAAAAAGGGCGATGCCCGCGAATATGGTCCCCTTAGGTTTCAGAAGCCGGATTCTCATTCCCTAACGAATAATGGAGGATAAAATGATAGCACTCCCCAAAAAAAGAAGGCCGCTTCCGGGTGAGAAGCGGCCTCTGTCTTATTATCTTTTTGGATTATTTATGTTCGAGCAGCTTGAAGAACTGATCCAGCTGCGGGAGGATCACGATTCGGGTGCGGCGGTTCGCAGCACGACCTTCCTTGGTATCATTCGGGGCGACGGGTACATATTCCCCGCGGCCGGCCGCTGTGATATGAGCCGGATCGAGGCCGTATTCTTTCTGCAGGATGCGGACGACGGAAGTAGCACGCTTCGTACTGAGGTCCCAGTTATCCTTGATCGCGCCGGGGTGATCATAGGGCTTGTTGTCCGTATGACCTTCCACCATGAATTCGATATCAGGCTGGGCTTTGAGGACGGTGGCTACCTTACCCAGTACCGTTTTGGCGGCCGGTGTTACGTCCCATTTCCCGCTATTGAACAGGAGTTTATCGGAAATGTCGATATAGACAACCCCTTTATCGACCTTGATGTTGATGTCCTGGTCATTGACATCGGCGAGCGCGCCTTTCAGGTTCATGACAAGCGCCATGTTCAGTGAGTCTTTATGGGCGAGCTCGGCTTGCAGATTTTGGATGTAGGTATCTTTAGCGCCGATGTTATCCAGCGACTTCTTGATACTTTCCGCCTGGGTGCTGGAGATGACGGAGAGATCCGTCAATTGTTTGAGGGTGGCGTCGTGGTTCTGCTTGGCCAGATCGAGCTGTTTCTGCAGATCGTCGAGTTGTTTCTGCATCGCGGCCTTGCCGGCAGCGTCCGAAGCGGTGAGGTCATTACAGTTCTTAAGGTCAGCGGCCAACTTGGCATTTGCGGCGGTTAGCGAATCATTCTTTGCTTGTTCCGCCTTAAATTTCTTTGTGCTTACGCAGGAGAATAGGAATACAGCGACAAAAGCAAAGAGCAACGATTGTTTAAGCTTCATAGTAATATTTTTTTTAGAGAAGTTCATCCCCCCTCCCGCAAATGGATAGGCGATCGGAGGAATGGTGGCAAATATAAATCAACAAACCAAATTTGTTGATCGTTTCGCCGCAAAAATAGGCGAAATTAATGCCAAAACCGCGCTAACTAAGGAATTTATGAACTAAAACGTCCGGTACCGGGTTGGACGCCCGCTGGATACCGGGTTGGACCCGGCTGGATACCGGCATGATTCTGTCGATCCGCGGGCCGTTTCCGTGTTTTTTACCAAAACCCGCGAAATGAGACAAACCTTTTGTTTCCCCGGTTTTAAAATGCCGTAAAACTGAACTGAAGCGACGGCGTGACATGCCTGAAAAAGCGGTCGAAATACATGGAAGGGCCGATAGAAATGGGGCCGTGATGCCAGGCGCCGATTCCGAGTGAAAAGGCGGGCTGATTGTCGAAATAAGCGCCCGGATGATACACGATCCAGCCCAAAGAAACGTTCGGCTGCCACCCGTCCGGGTGTTCGGTGTTATAGTCTCCGAAGTTGACGCCGATGAGATCATTCCTAAACGTTTGCACCTGTCCCTGCGCGTTGGTTGTGAAAAAAAAGAGGGGTTGCCAGAATGCGCCGATGATATAATTGTTGCGGTCCCGCATCAGGTTGACGGCCCCATTGAGGGTAAACGAGGGGACGAAATAATTTCTGTAGTTCTGGATGTCGGCGGTAGCAGAGAACAGCAGGCCATTGCCGTAATGCGTAAATGGTTTGATCGTCGGCGAACGATAGGTGTAGAAGAAGGGGCCAAGATAGGGGTGATGGGGTTCTTTGATGCCGGAGAGTATGGTATGGACCGTATCGTTGAGACCACCGGCCGTATAGGCATCCAGTTCGCTGTATCGATTGAGCAGGAAGCAGAGGCGATCATACCGCAGGCCGTCGACATTTTTCCCTTCCCCATGCCGCGCCACCTTTGTGACGATCAGGATATTGATGGTATCCTGCGCGATCTTCAGGAGGGCGGGTTCGTTGCCGCCGACCAGGAAACTGGTGCCCGTCGGGCGGTTCTGGAGGATGCGCATTTTTTTGTGGCCGGAGGTATCGATGAGGTAATCGATACGCTTGATGGTCATGGGGTCGGCCAATGAATCCCGCAGCGGTTTCAGGTCGCTCAGAAAGACCGTCAGAAGGGAGTCGATGTTCTCGAATGTGTGGAGGTCATGGCCGTTGGCCAGGGACATAATGAGCTTGTTGCCCCTGTCGAGCGTGATGGTATAGTCGATGCCGATACTGTGGGGGGCCCGCGTGAAAAGCCGCTCCTCGGGCGAGAGGGCCTGATACTGGGCGGTTGTCATTTCTTTCGGCACCCTTTGCTGCGCAAAAAGTTCCCCCGTGATGCTCAGCAGGAGGCCGAGCACGGTCATTAGCTTTTGCATGATCTGACAGATTTTTCTAGTTGTTTTTGGGTATGAGTTTGATCGTTAACAGGTGGACGTCGTTGGATTCGGCGATCGGGTCCCCGGAGCCCAGGTTAGTCATTCGGCCCAAGCTGATCCTAAGTGATTCGGGGTCGCGGACGGCCAATTGTGGAGGCTTCGACGCCGGGTTATTTATTTCATTGTAGCAAACGACCTTGAGCTGTTTTTTTGGCGCGGACAGCACGGCGCGAAATACGGTTGTGTCGACCGCCGTCGCAATGTCAGGTCCGGAGATGGCTGGCCCAACAGCCGTAAAGAGCGGCATAGCGCGCATTGGCAGAGGTGGGGTTCGCGGGGCGGGGATGCGCGGGGCGGGGGTTCGCGGGGCAGTGGTTCGCGAAGCGGTCGTTCGCGAGGCAGTCGTTCGCGAGGCCGGGATGCGGGATTTGACTTTATCGTTAATTGCGGCGAAATCGCCATAATTAGAATTAGCGCCAGAATCAGCATGTGCCGGCAGGGTGGCGCCCCCCGCGACCGGGTTAGGCTGTGGTCGGGAGGGAGCCCGGATGACCGGTTGCGGCTGGGCGGGCGGTTGAACCGCCACCTGGTTATGAACAACGGAGCGGGCCCGGAAAATGGTGCCGGGCAGCAAGAAAACGACTACCAGACAGGCCGCGGCAACCCCCGCCATCCACCAGACGATTCCGCGGCGGCGCGGTTTGTTCCGGAGCCGCTCCGCCAGTCGTTCCCAACTTTGTTCCTTGTCGTCGAGCCCATGCCCGGGGAGCGCGTCGATCTTCGTCAGCGTCACCCGCCAGGGCAAAAACTCATTGGGTCTTTCGTTTGACATAATGTATCCCTTTTTGCAACAGCAATTTTTGTAATAGTACCCGCGCCTTGCTCAGTTGAGACTTCGACGTCCCTTCGGAGATCCCCAGCGCTTTGGCAATTTCCTTGTGCTCCATGCCTTCGATGACATGGAGGTTGAAGACGGTGCGGTAGCCGACGGGCAGCTGGATGATCAGGTCCAGGATCTCGGCCGCCGACAATCCCGCCAGAGGCTCGCCGCCGGTTGCGATATCCGCCGCGGTTTCGGCCGGTTCGGCCGGTTCGGCCGTAAGCATCGCAAATGCGCGCTGACGGCGCAGGAACATCAGACATTCCCGGACCATGATCGTCCGGATCCAGGCATAGAGCGCCGCCTCGCCATGATAGCGGAAATCCCTGAGATGTTTAAAGAACTTATAAAACCCATCCAGCAGGAGCTCTTCGGCGTCGGAACGGTTTTTCACATACCGGCAACAAAGGGCCATCATGGAGTCCGCCAGGTGATCAAAGAGGGCTTTCTGCGCTGCGGCATTGCCCGCCCGGGCATCTTCCAGTTGTTCGGCGAGGTTCATGCTCTTTACGAGGTTATCCGGTTCATGCTCTTTACGAGGTTATCCGTTTTATTAAATGCAGTTTAGGAACATCCCGTTGCCCGGCCAAAGCATTTTTTTTGGCCCGGGAAACCGCAACCGACGCCTAACCCAAAAAAATTAGCTACGAAATACTAAAAATATTAGGTGTGAATAATTAAATTCCCCTACCTTTGGTGAATCAATAAATTTGGGTGAACAAAAAAATACGATTATGTCAAACGCAGAAAAATTGAAGGCGTTAAAGCTGACAATGGATAAGATCGACAAAGATTTTGGCAAGGGGAGCGTGATGATGATGAATGAGAGAAATCAGGACCCTATGGAGGTGATCTCCACCGGTTCGATCGGCCTGGACGTGGCGTTGGGGGTTGGGGGGCTGCCAAAAGGCAGGGTCGTTGAAATATATGGACCCGAATCGTCTGGTAAGACCACTCTCGCTACACATATTATCGCGGAAGCGCAGAAAAAGGGCGGCATGTGCGCGATCATCGATGCCGAGCATGCTTTTGACAGCGCGTATGCGCAGAAACTGGGCGTGGATATCGACAACCTGTTGATCTCGCAGCCTGACTATGGTGAACAAGCGCTGGAAATCGCGGACCGGCTGATCCTCTCAGGCGCTCTTGATGTCGTGGTCATCGATTCGGTGGCCGCTCTTGTACCTAAGGGTGAGCTCGAAGGAGAAATGGGTGATAGTAAAATGGGGCTTCAGGCGCGGCTGATGTCACAGGCACTTAGAAAGCTGACAGGCACAATCAGCAAGACAAATACCATTTGTATTTTTATCAATCAGCTCCGGGAAAAGATCGGGGTGATGTTTGGCAACCCGGAAACGACGACCGGCGGAAATGCGCTCAAATTCTATGCTTCGGTCCGGTTGGATATCCGGCGCATGGCGCAGATCAAGGATGGGGAAGAAGCGGTCGGCAACCGGGTAAAAGTGAAGGTGGTGAAGAACAAGGTAGCTCCTCCTTTCCGGGCGGCGGAATTCGATATTGTCTTCGGCGAAGGCATTTCGAAGATGGGCGAGATCGTTGACATGGGAGTGGAGCTGGGTATTATTGCCAAGAGCGGCAGCTGGTTCAGTTACGGAACCGACAAGCTGGGGCAAGGTCGTGATACGGTCAAACAATTACTGCACGATAATCCCGAACTGGCTACAGAGATTGAAAACAAGATCCGGGAAAAAGTGAAGGAAATGCAAAATGTATAAACCTGCGCTCCGCCCGGTTCGCACTTGACAAACTTTTTGTTTTAGATTGAGTTAGTAAGCAGCGGCCGTCTATTTTTAGATGGCCTTTTTTTTGCGAGCGCCTTCGAAGACGATGCGAACTTCTACTTATCCGGGGAGGTATAAATACCTGCTATTGTTGATCCGGCGCGGATTTGATGCTGCGCAGGCGGATGGAAGGTCTAAAAAATAAAAAAGGGGTCTGAATGGAAATTCAACCCCGTTTTAAAATCCAATATCCTATGAAAAACCGAGATAAAGGTATAGGATAATAATCAATTCTGCAATACCATTTTGCGGTAATTTTCATTTTTATCCTTTTTTAATTCTTGACAAGCTGGTGGGAAACGGCTCTATTGCTTTCTTTATCAGTTACTCGCAGAACATAAACCCCTTTTTCAAGTAACGAAACGTTAATAACCTGTATCCCGGCCTGCAACCGTTTGCTTAACCGTACAACCCCCGCAGCGTCGATCACTTCCAGGTCGATCGTGTGATCCGTACGCACGATAAAAAGTTTGTCAACCGGGTTAGGATAGAATTTAAAATCCACCGCACCGGACAGGCTCAGCTGCATTGTTTTCGAGTATACCGATGCGCCGGTCCGTGCGATATATTTGATCCGGTAAGAATCCGATCCGTTTGGCGCCCCTCCATCCATGATCTCATAATGTTCCGTTCCCGCAACAACCCGCACTACGCCGATCGTCTCATAATGCGTTTCATCCGAACTGCGTTCGATCATAAAATAATTTCCATCAAGCGCACTGTCGGCATCCCACGTTAACTGAACACGGTTCGCTCCATTTAGCGTGGCGCTGAAATCCTCAAAAATTGCACTCCTTCCCGAATCCGGCCCGGCGACCGAATCCGCCACCGAGTCCGGCTGGACAGGGTCCGCCTGCTGGGCACGCGCAATGCGGGCACAAAACAATCCGAGCACGATCAACCAGGTCAGCTTTTTCATTTTTCAAAAGGGCGACCAATAATTTTAATGGGTAGAGCCTTATAGAACGGGAAAACATATAAAAGATTTGTCGCGAATTGTTATAATCTTCTTAAAATGAAACCAAACCGGGCGGAGCCCAGTTCCAGACATTCGCCGTATCTTTCAGCCAACATAACAAACTGCGTATGCAAACGCCCGTGAGAAAAATGAGCAGCGCCAAACGAATAGCCCTCGTAGCTCACGACAACAAAAAGAATGAGCTGATCGAATGGGCTGTTTATAACAAAACCGCGCTTGCCCGACACTGGCTTTACGGTACCGGCACGACCGGGACGCTGGTCGAAGAAGCACTTGGTCAGCCGGTGAGTAAGTTCCTTAGCGGCCCGCTTGGCGGTGACCAGCAGATCGGCTCCCGGATTGCGGAAGGGAAGATCGACATGCTCATCTTCTTCTGGGATCCGATGGAAGCCCAACCCCACGATCCCGATATCAAAGCCCTGCTCCGCCTGGCCGTTACCTGGAACATCCCCTTTGCCTGCGACCGGGCTACCGCGGATTTCATTTTCACTTCCCCGCTGATGCTGGAGGAATATGAGATCCTTCCTCCCGATTATTCTGCCTACAATAACCGTCTGCTGCCGCCTCCGGAACAGACACAAAACAACCTCACATGAGAAAATTAGTCATCCTCCTTCTACTGTTTGCCGGGCTTCAAGGCCGGCCGCAAACCAAAACCTTGTCGGGTTTTCCCGAGACAGCGGTTCGACAGCAACTGGAGCTCGAAACAACTTTTGACGGGTATCTGCGGGCGGCCAACATTGACAGCGGCATCCGGTTCATGTCGTCCCACCCGCATCATGTCGGATCACCCTGGGATAAAACCAATGCCGATTACATTTATAATAAACTCAAGGGCTGGGGCTACAATACCCGGATCGAGACCTTCTACGTTCCGTTCCCGACCCCAAAGGAGCGGTTGCTCGAGATGACGGGTCCCGTGACCTTCAAAGCTACGCTGGCAGAAAAGCCGCTTGCAGCCGATGCCACCTCCGGCCAGACCGCCGAACAGCTCCCGACCTATAACTGCTGGTCTCCCGACGGCGATGTGACCGGAGAGCTTGTCTTTGTTAATTACGGCATCCCCGAAGACTATGATTACCTCGATAGACTGGGGATCTCGGTGAAAGGAAAGATCGTTATCGCCAAATACGGCCGTTCATGGCGCGGGATCAAACCAAAAGTTGCGCAGGAGCATGGCGCGATCGGCTGTCTGATCTACTCGGACCCTCGGGATGACGGGTACTATGCCGGCGATGTCTATCCAAAAGGCGCGTTCAAAAATGAATACGGAGTCCAGCGCGGCTCGGTAATGGATATGCCGATCTACCCCGGCGACCCGCTGACACCCGGTGTCGGCGCTACAAAAGATGCCAAACGAATCGCGTTATCCGAAGCCCCCACGCTGCTCAAGATCCCCGTCCAGCCCATCTCCTATCACGACGCGGAACCGCTGTTGCGTGCGCTCGAAGGCCCGGTGGCGCCGCCGGACTGGCGCGGTGCACTGCCGATTACCTATCACATCGGTCCGGGGAAAGCGATCGTTCACCTCAAACTGTCCTTCAATTGGGACATGAAGGAATTGCATGACGTCATCGCGATGCTGCCGGGTAGCGAGTACCCGGATGAATGGGTGATCCGGGGCAACCACCATGATGGCTGGGTCAATGGCGCCGGCGACCCGCTCAGCGGCCAGTCGGCCATGCTGGAAGAGGCCAGGGGGATCAGCGAATTACTAAAGACCGGCTGGAAGCCAAAACGGACAATCGTGTTTTGTGCCTGGGATGGGGAAGAACCCGGCCTGTTGGGCTCGACAGAATGGGTGGAGGAGCATGCCGCCGAACTTCAGCAAAAGGCTGTCGTCTATATCAATTCGGACGGGAACGGCCGTGGTTACCTGGGAGTGGAAGGATCGCATGCGCTGGAACCATTCATGAACGAAGTGGCCCGGGACGTCACAGACCCCGAAACGCATCTCTCCGTTGCCGAACGGATGCACGAACGGGAACTGGTCAACGCGGCGGCTTCGGGCAAGCTGAAGAAGGATTTGCTGCAAAAGAAATCGTTTACAATCGGGGCGCTGGGCTCCGGCTCCGACTATTCGCCCTTCCTTCAGCATTTGGGTATCCCCAGCTTCAACCTCGGTTTCGGCGGCGAAGATCCGGGTGGGGAATATCATTCCATCTTTGATTCCTATGACGACTACCGGCGTTTCAAAGACCCCAGCTTCCAATATGGAGTTGCACTGGCAGAGACTGCCGGCCGTACGACACTGCGCATGGCCGACGCCACACTCCTCCCCTTCGATTTCCGCGCGCTCTATAAGACGATCAATGGATACGCCGCCGACCTGATGACGGAGCTTGACCAGCTGCGGGAGACCACCGCGCTGACCAATCAGCTCATCCGGGAGCATATGTTTGCCAACGCCACGGATACGGCATATCACCTGATGCCACCGCCGGTCAGGGATGAGGTCCCTTTCCTCAACTTTTCCAGTCTGCAAAATTCGCTGAACGAGCTGGAAAAGGTGACCAACCGGCTGGCCGACACGCTGGCCAAATCCAAGCCGGCAGGCGCCCGCGCGGATGCGGTCAACCAGGCCCTCTATAAGGCGGAACAACAATTGCTTTCGGATAATGGACTTGCCCCGGCGCCCGTGGTACCGGCATTCCATCTATGCCCCTGGCTTCTATACCGGTTATGGAGTTAAGACGCTGCCCGGAATCCGGGAGGCGATCGAGCAGCGGAATTGGAAGGAAGCACAGGACCAGATCGATATCGACGCGGCGGTGCTGAAAAAATTCTCCTATTACCTGGCGGCGATTCAGCCATGAGCGCCGATCCAACCATGATTTGAAAAAATTTCTACGATACGCGTTACGGATAGCAGGTGCGGTGGGGTGCCTGCTATTCTTGTTTTGGGCCACTCTGGCCATTTATGTCGAGGTGAAAAAAGACAGCCTGCTCGAACAGGCGCGGACGGAGATCAATTCGCGGATCGGCGGGACCCTCCGGATCGGTCATGCCGATATCTCACTCTTCCGGCATTTCCCCGCCGTTACGCTATCGCTGTCGGATGTGTCCCTTCGGGACAGCGCGTGGCAGCGGCACCGGCACGATCTGCTCCAGGCCGAACGGGTCTATATCAGCTTTTCGCCGTTCCGGAGCCTGTTTCACCGCCGGGTCGAGCTCGGTACCGTCTTCATCGAAAACGGAAGCCTCTATTTTTATACCGATAGTACCGGCTACAGCAATACTTACCTGCTCAGCGGACACGGGAGCGGCGGGTCATCCGGGTCATCCGGGTCTTCCGGGTCATCCGGGTCTTCGGCGGCTTCCAGGTCTCCGGCGCCTTCCGGGTCTCCGGCGCCTTCCGCCAGATCCGGCTTGGAGATCGGGCTTCCGAAGGTCGTCTTGTCCGATGTCCGTTGGGTGATGGAAAAACAGGACCGACATAAATTGTTCGACCTGGCGATCGGGCGTCTCACGGGTGTCATCCACCGGACAGACCGGGAGCTGCAATTTGACGTGACTACGCGACTGACAGCCCGAAATTTTTCCTTCAACACCGAAAAGGGCAGCTTTGTCCACAACATGCTTTTGTCCGGTCATTTTGGTTTTACCTATAATCTCGCCAGTCATATCCTCCAGGCAGATAAGGCCCGGTTGGATATCGGCGGCTACCCTTTTATCCTTTCGGGCCGCTTTTTTCCCACCGTAAAGCCCGACCCTTTCTTCCTCACCATCGATGCGCAGCAGGTCCCTTTCCGGGCGGCAGCCGCCCTGCTCACGCCGCGGCTGGAGCAAAAACTGGATGAATTCGACATCGATAAGCCCATCGACATCCATGCGCAGCTGGATGCGGGTGCAGCCGATGACCCCCAACCGCAGATCCAGGTCCGGCTCGCCCTCCGCGACGGGTCGGTAACGACGCCAACCGGCAACTTCACCCATGTTTCTTTTTCGGGAAGTTTCACCAACGAGTGGGTGCATGGCCAGGGTCACCAGGATGAAAATTCAGCCCTCCGGTTTACCGGCTTCACCGGCCAGTTGGGCGCCATCCCGCTTCGTGCCGACACCCTGCTCATCACCAACCTCGTCGGACCCCAGCTATCCTGTGACCTGCATTCGCGTTTCGATATCGCGGCCCTCAACGACCTGTATGGCAGTCAGACCCTCCAATTCCGCGCCGGAATCTGCACAACGGACCTGCTGTATAAAGGTCCCCTCTCGGAAAACGATACGGCGGGCGCGACAGTGAACGGGTCCGTGGATCTGGACAGCGTAGCGATCGTCTATCTTCCCTTCAATTTCGGGCTAACCAATGCCAACGGCCGGCTGCTGTTCAAGGATCAGGATATGGTGATCGATCACCTGATGGCTCGCGCCGGCAATACGCAGCTGCAGATAAAAGGCGCCGCGAAAAACCTGATCGTGCTGATCGACCACAATTCCGAGAGCGTCAGCATGGACTGGACGCTCAGCACCGCCCACCTTGCGCTGGAAGACTTCACGGAATTGGCAGGTCGCATGTCGACGGCTTCTTCCCGGCGTCGCGCGGGTTCCCCCGCACTTGGGGCCGCCGCCGCCCGGATCGACAATTTCCTGAAAGCGGGAATGATCCATCTTAATCTTAACGCGGCGGACATGAGTTACCAAGACTTCACGGGCGCGCATGCAAAGGCGGATCTGACCTTCCGGGATGGGGAGATCCGGCTGTCCCGGATGACGGTAGAACAAAACTCGGGTTTGCTGGACATGAAAGCGACGCTCGTCCGGTCCCGGTTGTCCAATACCAACCCATTGACCCTGGAATCGCATTTCGAGCATGTCGACCTTCCCGGACTTTTCCGGTCATTCGATAACTTCGGTCTAAAGGGCATCGGTGCACGCAACCTAAAGGGCAACCTGAATGCGGACATACGACTGACCGGCTCCCTGACCGACAAAGCCCGGCTGGTTCCAAACAGTCTCCGGGGAACGGTCGATTTTCGGATCGCTGACGGGCAGCTGGTCGATTGGGAGCCGATGGAGAAGATCCATGAGGCGGTGCTGAAGAAGCGGGATATGAGCGAGGTACTTTTTGGGCCATTGCAGAATAAGCTGGATATCGATTCCACAACCATAACCCTGCATCGGATGGAGATCCAGTCAACCGCCTTTACATTATATGCCGAAGGAACATACGACCTTCGGAAGGGGGCGGACATGAGCCTGCAGGTCCCGCTGAGCAATCTGAAGACCCGCGCGGCCGATGCTCCTCCCGAAAGCCGGGGCAATGACAGCAAGGCCGGGCTGAGTCTTCGCCTGCGCGCCCGAACGGATGATGACGGCAACCTGAAGATCAGCTGGGACCCCTTCCGGAAGGCGCTGAAAAAGGGGAAAAAGACGTAGATTTGTCGGTTCCAAATTTTATCCATGTCATTTAAGCTTCACACGCCTTATCTCCCGGCCGGCGATCAGCCCCAGGCGATCCGCCAGTTGACGGAAGGGATCGAGGACGGCGAACGTTACCATACCCTCCTGGGTGTTACCGGTTCCGGCAAAACATTCACGATCGCGAACGTCATCCAAAATGTTCAACGGCCCACGCTCGTGCTGACACACAACAAAACATTGGTCGCGCAGCTTTACGGCGAGTTCAGACAGTTCTTCCCCGAAAACGCCGTCGGCTATTTCGTGTCCTATTACGACTATTACCAGCCGGAGGCCTATATGCCGGTCAGCAACACCTACATCGAAAAAGACCTTTCCATCAACGAAGAATTGGATAAGCTCCGCCTGCAGGCAACGACCCAGTTGTTGAGCGGGGCGCAGGGATATCATCGTTGTCGCTTCGGTCAGTTGTATTTATGGTATCGGTAACCCCGCGGAGTTCGAGAACGGCATCGTCCGGCTCAAGCGCGGTCAGACGATCTCCCGGCAGGGTTTTCTGCATTCGCTGGTGAATTCCCTGTACAAGCGCAGCGAGATCGAGTTCAACCGCGGAAGCTTCCGCGTCAAGGGGGATACGGTGGATATTAACCTGCCCTATGTGGATTATCGGTTATCGGATCAGCTTCTTTGGGGATGAGATCGACTCCATCGAAAGCTTCGATTTGAAAAGCGGAAAGCGGATCGGTCAGATGGAGGATGCCGCCATCTTTCCCGCCAATTTGTATCTGGCGCCAAAAGATATCCTTCAGCAGGTCATCTATGAGATCCAGGACGAGCTGGCGGCGCAAGTGGCGTATTTTAAAAATATTGGCCGGTACATCGAAGCCCAGCGGCTGAGCGAGCGGGTGAATTATGATGTGGAAATGATCCGGGAACTCGGTTATTGCAACGGCGTCGAAAATTATTCGCGCTTCTTTGACCGGCGGCAGCCGGGGACAAGGCCGTTTTGTCTGCTGGACTATTTCCCGAAAGACTTCCTGCTGGTGCTGGATGAAAGCCATCAGACGGTTCCCCAGATCAGCGGGATGTATGGCGGAGACCGGAGCCGGAAGCTGGTGCTGGTGGACTATGGGTTCCGCCTGCCCAGCGCGTTGGATAACCGGCCGCTGAACTTCCATGAGTTCGAGTCGATGACGGGGCAAACGATCTATGTCTCGGCGACACCGGGCGAATACGAGCTGGAAAAGACGGAGGGGGTGGTCGTGGAGCAGGTGGTACGACCGACCGGGCTGCTGGACCCGCCGATCGAGGTTCGTCCCAGCGTGAACCAGATCGATGATCTGCTTGACGAGATCGACAAGCGTGTCCGGAAGGGGGACCGCGTGCTGGTGACGACCCTGACAAAACGGATGGCCGAAGAAATGGACAAATACCTTCACCGGATCGATATCAAATCGAAATATATCCATAGCGAAGTGGACACGCTGGAGCGCGTCGAGATCCTGCGGCAGCTCCGGCTTGGCGACATCGACGTGCTCGTGGGGGTGAACCTGCTCCGGGAAGGGCTGGATTTGCCGGAGGTTTCGCTGGTGGCCATCCTGGATGCGGACAAGGAAGGATTCCTGCGGAATGAGAAGTCGCTGACACAGACGGCCGGCCGGGCGGCGCGGAATGTGGATGGGCTGGTCATTTTTTATGCCGACAAGATTACCGAGAGTATGCAGCGGACAATGGATGAGACCCTGCGGCGCCGGGAAAAGCAGGTGGCGTTTAATGAGCTGCACGGAATTACTCCAAGGACGATATTGAAATCGAAGGAACAGGTATTTGCCCAAACGTCGGTGCTGGATATTAAAGGGTACAACCCTGCCGATCCCTACGCCATTGCCCCG
This sequence comes from uncultured Chitinophagaceae bacterium, assembly GCA_963846405.1. Lineage (GTDB taxonomy): Bacteria > Bacteroidota > Bacteroidia > Chitinophagales > Chitinophagaceae > Puia. The sequence continues at coordinate 576,551 of CAWJVU010000010.1, forward strand.
GACGAAGAGCTGATCCCGGTGGCGGCGGAAGAACAGGAGGTTTACCAGACGATCCCGCAGGTCGAAAAGGCCATCACGCGGACAAAAAAAGACATGGAAAAGGCGGCGAGGGATCTGGATTTTATGGAGGCCGCGAGGTTGAGGGACGAAATGTTTGGGTTGCAGAAAAAATTGAAGGAGATGAAAGAGTAGACGGTCCCGATTCGCGCCCCATACCTAGTCCCGGATCAATCTGATCGGTTCCTTTACCAGCCGCATACTGTCAATAGGAATGTCGTTCATCAGGATTTGTACATTCCTCCCCCTCCAATCACCGGTCAAAAGCATTTGCGATCTCCCACCCGCACCCCGCGGGGCCGGATTGGAATAGCTAAAAACATGCGGGTGCAGGCTATCGTCCGGGTCTTTCAGGGTAAAGGTTCGTTTGGTGCTGTCGATCTCAAAAAAGAAAAAGTCCTGGTCGTCCTGCATGTAGTTAACCACCGCGTAAGGTCTGGGCGTGTAGGCGGAATTATAGTCTTGCCGCTTCCTGTCGAGTATGCTCCAGGCAATGGCGCCAATCCCCGCGACCAGCAGCAACAGGAGATAGAACAGGATGCCAAAGTGGTTATCGCCCGGAAACGGTTGCTGGGTTTTCGGATCATAGCCGGTATGAAAAAGATGAACATCCAGCCAATGAACCGGCCCGTGCAGGAATCCATACAAGGCGTCGAAATTAAACTGAGCCGTACTGAATGTCCGGTGGATCATGTCACCGATATTGTCCCAGCAGATGATCGTTGAGGCGCCTAAAAAAAGAAAGAAAAAACGGAAGAAAAATTTCCCGGCAGGTTGCCACGTGACGGTTGTCGGTTCCATAATCGATTTATAAATCGGTTGTTGAATACAAGGATCCGCAATACGAGGGTTGGCGGAAAAATGGAGGCAGGCTTTTTTCCGGGGATTTAAATGATTTCAAGGGGGAATCAAAGACAGGTGGCAGGTAATTAACGAATGTCCAGGTATGTGAATATACGGGGTTTTTCGGAATTGCCTAATTTCGTCGCATGGAAAACATGGACAAACGGGTATTCCTTCTCGATGCGATGGCCCTGATCTTCCGCGCATATTACGCCTTGATCAGCAGTCCGCGAATCACGTCGAAGGGCCGCAATACAAATGCGCAGTTCGGTTTCACGAACGCGCTGATCGAGCTGATCAACAACCAAAAACCTTCCCATATGGCGGTGTGCTTCGATACCGAAGCGCCGACGGAACGGCACACCGATTTCGCGGCGTACAAGGCGAACCGCCAGGAGGCGCCAGAAGACCTGATCAGCGCGCTGCCGGATATCAAGGCGCTCGTCACGGGTTTTAATATTCCATGCGTCGAACTCGACGGGTTTGAAGCGGACGACGTGATCGGGACGCTAAGCAAACAGGCGGAGGCCGCCGGGTATGAAGTCTTTATGGTTACGCCGGACAAAGACTATGGGCAGCTGGTGACCGAAAAAGTTCGCATTTACAAACCGGGCTACCAGGGAGGATTGGCCGAAGTCCTCGGGCCGAAAGAAGTATGCGAGAAATGGAATATCAAAGACGTCGCGCAGGTCATCGATATCCTGGGATTGATGGGGGATGCGGTCGATAACATCCCGGGCATCAAAGGGGTCGGGGAAAAGACGGCGGCCAAACTGCTGACCGAGTGGGGTACGCTGGAAAATGTGGTGGCCAATGCGGAGAATATCAAGGGGGCGCTCGGGGAAAAGGTCCGCGCGGGTAAAGAGCTGGCATTGATGAGCAAGAAGCTGGCGACCATCATCACCTCCGTTCCGGTCGAATTCCATGAGGAAAATTTCCGGTTGAAAGAGTGGAACCGGGATGCATTGAACGAGATCTTCAATCTGCTGGAGTTCCGGACGCTGGGGAAACGGATTTTGGGTGAGGATTATGGCGGAGCCGGCGGTTATACGGCACCTGAAGGCGTACAAACCGATCTGTTCGGCAATGCAGTCAAGCCCGCCGGAGCACCGAAGAAAAAATCGGGCGGCCCCGGAGGAAATGGCGGAGCCCAGGAAAGGAACGGAGCCCCGGAAAAGCTGGAACTGCTGGAAGAGGCCAGCACGCGCCTGGAAGCAGCAGTGGAACGCGGGGAAGAAAATCAGGAAGGCGCCGAGCCCGGCGATGGAGCAGGCGCAACCGAGCCGGCGCCGATCCCGCATGGCGGGCGAAACATTCAAAACACTCCACATTCGTATACCGCAATTGTCGGCGAGAAAGCGATCGCCGAACTGGTCGGATTGTTGAAGCAACAGAAGGAGATCTGTTTCGACACGGAAACAACGGGCATCGACCCCAATGACGCCCAACTGGTCGGTCTGAGCTTTTCGTATCAGCCCGGGGAAGCCTGGTATGTCCCCTGCCCCGCAGACCAGGAGGCGACAAAAAAGATACTGGATGCATTCCGGCCCTTGTGGGAGGATCGGATCGATCACCTGGATCGGGCAGAACCTGAAATTCGACTGGCTGATGCTGAAATGGTATGACGTGGAGCCTCAAGGCCCCATCTTCGATACCATGCTGGCGCATTACGTGATCGAACCGGAGGGCAAGCGAAATATGGATTTGCTTAGCGCACAGTTCCTGGGTTATGAGCCGGTACATATCGAAGAGCTGATCGGCAAAAAAGGGAAAGGGCAGGGCAATATGCGCGATGTGGAGCTGGAGAAGATTAAGGACTATGCGGCGGAGGATGCGGACATCACCCTCCAGCTCAAACAGGCCTTTTTTCCGCAGCTGCAGAAGAAAGCGGTGGAAAAGGTTTTCTATGAAGTCGAGAATCCGCTGGTCCGGGTTTTGACGGATATGGAATTCGAGGGGATCCGGGTGGATATGGATTTTCTGCGCGAATATTCAAAGGAACTGGACAGGGATGCGCGACAGGCGGAAGAACGGGTTTATCAGCAGGCAGGGGAGCGGTTCAACCTGTCCTCGCCAAAACAGCTGGGGGAGATCCTTTTCGAGAAGCATGGAGTCTCGACCCGAAGGCCAAAAAGACAAAGACCGGTCAATATGCGACGGGAGAGGATGTCCTGTTAAAGCTGGCGGCAAGACATCAGATCGTCGATGATATCCTGGCCTTCCGGGAGCTGACAAAACTTCGCTCCACCTATGTGGATGCGCTGCCCCTGATGGTCAATCGAAAGACAGGTCGCGTACATACCAGCTATGCGCAGTCGGTCGCGGTGACCGGGCGACTCAGCTCCAACAATCCCAATCTGCAAAATATCCCGATCCGGACGGAGCGGGGCCGTGAGATCCGAAAGGCGTTCATTCCGCGGAACGAGGATTTCCTGCTTGTCTCGGCCGACTATTCGCAGATCGAGCTGCGGATCGTTGCGTCGATCAGCGGCGATCCCAATATGTGCGCCGCCTTCCGGGAGGGGAAGGATATCCACACCGCGACGGCCGCGAAGGTTTTCGGCGTGGAGGAAAAGGACGTGACAAAGGAAATGCGGTACAAAGCGAAAAGCGTCAATTTCGGGATCATCTATGGCCAGGGCGCGTTCGGGCTGGCGGACAATCTGGGGATCAGCCGGGCGGAGGCAAAAGAGATCATCGATAATTATAAAAAACAGTTTGTGGGTATCCAGCGTTATATGGATGCGACCATGAATTTTGCCCGGGAGCACGGTTATGTAGAGACCCTGATGGGCCGCAAACGCTGGCTGAAGGATATCAATTCCGCGAATTTCACGATCCGGGGCTTTGCCGAGCGGAATGCCATCAATTCACCGATCCAGGGATCGGCAGCCGATATGATCAAGCTGGCGATGATCAAAGTCCATGAGGAGTTCCGTCAGCAAAAATTGCGCTCGAGAATGCTCCTGCAGGTTCATGACGAACTGGTCTTTGACGCCCATAAGGACGAGCTGGATATAATTAAACCTATGATATTGCGTTGTATGCAGACCGCCCTGCCCCTGCCGCAGGACGTGCCCGCAACAGCGGAGATCGGGTCGGGGATCAATTGGCTGGAAGCGCATTAGTCTTTTATTAACAACTTCTTTGGAAATGCGGGCAAACTTTGGTACCCGGAAACAGTCAAATATGCAGTTCTTGGGCCCGCACGGTTTCGGGCCTCAAAATTGTCCTAATCTGCGTGGGGCCCGGCCTCCATTCAAAAAACCTTTTAAACGTATAAAAAACAACATATGAGAAGCACGAAGATGATAATCTCTATGCTTTTGGCTGTCAGTGTTTTATCTGCACCGGTTTTTGCACAGCAGGCCCCGCCCCCGGGACCGCCGCCGCAGGCCGGACAGCAGCAGGATTGGCCCAGGAGTTTTACCATGGATGACGGCACGGTCGTAAAGATCTATCAACCCCAGCCCGAGTCTTTTTCCAACAATATTTTGAAATCCCGCTGGGCGATCTCGGTTCTCCAGCCCGGCAAGACGGACCCGGTCTTCGGGACGTTCTGGTCGGTGGCAAACGTCGAGACCGACAGGGATGGCCGCCGGGTAGTGATCCAATCGGCAAAGGTGCCGAACGTGAAGTTCCCCGGTCAGCCGGATGACAATTTCATCAACAGCATGAAGACCGCGCTGGAGACCAACCTGCCGGCAACGGCAGGCGATCTTTCCCTGGACGAGCTGCTTGCTTCACTCGATCAGGACCTCGAGCAACAAAAGCAGTCAAAAAATCTCAATACCAACGCTCCGCGGATCATTTATGCCGATCATCCATCGCTGCTGGTCGTGATCGATGGGCAGCCCAAACTCCAGACGAATAAGGATTGGGGTCTGGACGCGGTGGTAAACACGCCGTTTACGATCGTCAAGGGGCACGACAACCGGTTCTATCTGTATGGCGGCAAGCATTGGTACACGGCACAGGAAGCGACCGGCCCCTATTCGCAAGCGGGCAATGTCCCATCCGAGCTGCAGCAGGTTCAGACCGCGGTTGACAACGCGCAACAGCTCCAATCCGGGTTATACGCGATTCCGCAGCTGCCGCCCAGGACAACGTCGTATCGGATATCGTCGTGTCTACCGGCCCGGCGGAGTTGATCCAGACGAGCGGTCAACCGGCATTGACGCCGATCCAGGGGACAAGTCTTTCCTATGCCGGCAATTCATCCAACGATATTTTCCAGGACCAGAGCGGTAAATACTATTGTACTGATCTCCGGCCGCTGGTACACGTCCAGTTCGCTTAGCGGTGGCTGGCACTATGTTGCGGCTAATGCGCTGCCGCCAGATTTTGCGAAGATCCCCGAAGGGTTCGCCGAAAGATAATGTCCTGGCGAGTGTGGCCGGGACCGATGCGGCGCGTGAAGCGATCATGGATGCGCAGATCCCCCAGACCGCAAAGGTCGACCGGAGTACAGCGACGACATCCGTGAACTATGATGGTGATCCGCAATTCGCCCCGCTGCAGGGAACGGATATGCAATATGCAACCAACACCGGCGCTTCGGTTATCCAGGAGAATGGGGTTTATTACAGCGTGGACAACGGGGTTTGGTTCCAGGCCCCCGGTCCGAACGGACCGTGGACCGTTGCAACCGAGCGGCCTGCCCAGGTCGATCAGATCCCACCGACGTCCCCGGACTACAATTTGAAATATGTTTATGTCTATGATGTGACCCCCGACTATGTGTACATGGGTTATACGCCGGGCTATCTGAATGCGTATATCTATGGTCCGACGGTTGTTTACGGGACCGGTTTCTATTACAATCCCTGGTTCAACGGGTTCTATTATCCGCGGCCCTGGTCCTGGGGTTTTGGATTCGGCTACAATCCCTATGTAGGCTGGTCGATCGGTTTTGGGTATGGCTTTGGCTGGTTCCACGGCGGCTGGGGGATGGGATACCGCGGCGGCTGGGGCGGCTGGCGCGGTGGCTGGTGGGGACCCGCGGCCTATCATCCGGCATATGCCTGGAACAGGTACCGGACAACCGGTTTCTATGGCCCCGGATTTTCCCGCAACCGGAATGTGTTTGTCAACAACTATCATACGAACATCTATGCGAGCCGGCCCGGCGTGGTCACGCGCGATAATCATGCTTTCGCACAGCGGAATTTTTCCAGACCCGGAGGGGTAGGAGTTACCGGCGGACGGCCGGGCGGACCGGTCGGCGGCGGGCGCCCCGGAACGACAAACAATGTTTTTAGCGACCGGGCCGGGAATGTCTATCAGCATAATGCGACGACGAACCAATGGCAGCAGCGGACGACAACCCATTCGTGGACGCCGGTCCAGGGCAACACCCAGACCCAACAAAACCTCAACCGGCAGCAGCAGATGCGCGACCGTGGTCAGGTGAGGGCCCAGAATTTCAACCAGGCCCGGGGCGTAAGCCGCCCATCTGGCGGCGGGGCCCCCAGACCGTCAGGCGGAGGCAGCAGACCTTCGGGTGGGGGTGGAAGCCGGGGCGGAAGGCATTGATCGAATGGCGAAGAATTGAAATGACTCGGGCGATATATTATTGTTACGATGCTTATTGCGGGTGGTGTTACGGGTTCAGCCCTGTCATCACCCGTCTTTTTGCTGAATACCGGTCCACGATCGCCTTCGAAGTGTTGTCCGGCGGGATGATCCTGCCGGCAGCGCCACAGCCCATCGGGGTGATGGCCGGATATATCCGAACGGCATACAAAACGGTAGAAGATCGCACGGGAATCCGTTTTGGCGAAGACTGGCTCTGGCATATCCTTCATCCGGATGAAAGCGACTGGTATCCCAGCTCAGAAAAGCCCGCGATCGCGATGTGCGTTTTCCGGGAATATCATCCCGAGCTCTGTGTAACGTTCAGCGCGGAGCTGCAATATGCGCTGCACTATGAGGGGCGTGATCTCACTGACGATGAGGCGTACCGGCACCTGCTCGAAAAGTACCGAATCCCCGAGACCGAGTTCTATCAAAAGCTTCGGGATCCGGCTTATCGGGCCAAAGCGTATGAAGAATTTGCCCTGGTGCAGCAACTCGGCGTGACCGGTTTTCCAACCGTATTTCTACAGGTGAGCGATACGAAATTCTACCTGCTGAGCCGAGGCTACACCGACTATTCGACATTGAAAAATAATCTGGACAAGGTATTGGCCGAAATGCACGATTAGCGTTAACTTGCATGTCCCCCGGCGCCCTGGGGGCACGAAAAACCGGCGCATATGCGCGGGGGGGCGAAGTCAAAAAAGAGATATGGAATACAACAAGATCATTGCCGTAACCGGGTTGCCGGGATCTGTACGAATTGCTGAGCAGTAAAACAGACGGAGCGATCGTTCGTTCGCTGGACGATAAGACGACAAGGTTTGTCTCCAGCCGCATTCATAATTTTTCGCATCTCGAAAGCATCGAGGTATATACGGTCCGGGACAATGTCAACCTGGTGGATATTTTGAAAGCGATGGAAGCAAGCACGACCAAGCTGCCGGATGAAAAGGATGGCGGCGCGCTAAAGAATTATTTTACGAAAGTTTATCCGGACCTGGATTTTGGCCGGGTATATAGCAGCGACCTGAAAAAAATGGTGAAATGGTTTCAGGTTTTAAAAGCAAACGATATCGAAATCAAATTGACCGAGCCGGACGAAGCGGAAGAAACTGCGGAAACGATTGAAGACAAACCGGTCGTCGAAACGAAAGCCCCGGCGAACAAAAGCGCCCGCGGCAAAAGCGCCCGCGGCAAAGGCCCCGCCGGCAAAGGCCGCGGCTGCAAAGACCCCCGCGACGAAAACGGAAAAGAAAGAAGAGAAGGAGAAGCCGGCAGCAACAAAGAAAGCGAAGGCGGGCAGCGGTACCAAGAGCGAATCGAAAGCCAGGACCGAAAAAAAGGAACCTGCAAAGAAGGCGGCAGCGGCAAAAAGCGATAAACCGAAGAAGGCCGCTAAAAAGAAATAAAGGTCCCAAAAAGAAATTTTTATGATGACAGCGACGGCAGACTTGAAAAAGCCGGTCCGGCATTTTTTGCCGGCCGAATATGTGTTGACGGACTGGGACACGCTCGAGCCCTGGTTTCGGGATCTGGAAGCGCGTCCGCTGGAGACGCGGGAGGCGCTGGAGAAATGGTTGCTTGACATGAGCGAGCTGGAAGCCGTGGTCAGCGAGGACGCCTGCTGGCGCCAGATCAAAATGACCTGCGATACGGAGAACAAGAGCCTGGAAGAGTCGTTCAATTATTTTTTTATGGAGATCCAGCCCAGGATCCAGCCATATGCGGACCGGCTGAACAAAAGATTGGTGGAAAATCCGCATACGAAGGAATTGGACCCAAAAGAATATTTCACCTACCTGCGTTCAGTCCGGAAACGGATCGAGCTGTTCCGCGAGGCAAATATCCCGCTGTATGCGGAGGCCAGTGTGCTCGCACAGCAGTTTGGCGTCCTCTCGGGCAAGATGACGGTGGAGGTGGATGGAAGAGAGTATACGCTGCAGCAAGCCAGCAAGTTCCTGGAAAGTCCCGACCGGGTATTGCGAGAAGGGGTCTACCGGAAAGTGCAGGAGCGGCGCTTACAGGACAAGGAGCCATTGAACGATCTGTATTCGAAACTGATTGCGATCCGGCACCAGCAGGCGGTCAATGCGGGATTCGCCAATTACCGGGATTTCAAGTTCGAGGAGTTGGGGCGTTTCGATTATACAAAAGAGGATTGTTTCCGGTTTCATGAAGCGGTGCGGGAATGTGTCGTTCCGCTTGTCAACAAAATCAACGAAAAAAAGAAGATGAAGCTGGGACTGGATACGCTCCGTCCCTGGGACGTCGAGGCCGAGCCGGAAGGGATAAAGCCGCTCCGGCCCTTTACCAACGGCGATGATCTGCTGACCAAAACGATCTCCTGCTTCAACCAGTTAAATCCTTTCTTCGCAGACTGTCTTCGCACCATGTTGAAAATGGGGCGGTTCGATCTTGAAAGCCGCAAGGGAAAAGCGCCCGGCGGATATAACTGCCCGTTAGCTGAAACGGGCGCGCCCTTTATTTTCATGAATGCATCCGGGCAAATGGGCGACCTGACGACGATGGTGCATGAGGGCGGCCACGCAATCCACTCTTTCCTGGCACATCCGCTGAAGCTCAGCGCATTCAAGGAGTACCCGATGGAAATCGCAGAGGTGGCCAGCATGTCCATGGAATTATTTACGATGGACCACTGGGACTTGTTCTTTGAAGATAAAAACGATTTAGCACGTGCGCGTTGAACATCAGTTGGAACGCGTGATCACGATCTTCCCCTGGATCGCAACTATTGACAAATTTCAACATTGGATATACGAAAACCCCCGGCACACCCTGGAAGAAAGAAAACAAAAATGGATGGATATCCTGGAGGAGTTCTCTTCGCAATCCGTTGACTGGACCGGGTTGGAGCACTTCAGAGAATTTGGATGGCAGAAACAGCTGCATCTTTTCGAAGTGCCGTTTTACTACATCGAATACGGGATCGCGCAGTTAGGCGCACTCGGCCTTTGGATGCAGTATAAGCGCAATAAAGAGAAGGCTTTACAGAATTATATTCAGGCCCTCAGTCTCGGCGGAACACGGACGCTGCCGGAATTATACGCTGCAGCCGGGCTAAAATTTAATTTTGCCAAAGACCAAATAAAACAATTGATGGATTTTGTCGGAGAAGAAATGGAAAAAGTAAGTATTATTCCGCTTGTTCGTATGCTTTTTAACGGCTATATTTGTAAGGACTTGAAAAAGATCAGGCGGTACGCCGCCTTCATATAAAGAAGCTACTAATCAGAGCCTTAACCAAAAGTCCCGGTGTTTCTACATCGGGGCTTTCCTTTTCAGCGCGACGCGCAGCTTTTACATATCCCACTCACGAGCATTTCTACCTGCTGCACGACATATCCACGCGGTAGCTTGATACCGGGAACGACCACGTCTTCCAGACAGACGGTATTGCCGCAGCTGTTGCAAATAAAGTGTACATGATCATCGCGATGTTGTCCGCTGGAACAGTCGTCTTTGCACAACGCATACCGGATCGAATTATCCGAAGTGGGTATACTGTGGATCAGCCCTTTCTCGACAAACGCCTGCAGCGTGCGGTAAACGGTTACGCGATCGAATTTCTCGCTTGCTTTTTTTTCAATATCGCTGTGCGATAGCGCGCCGTCCTGTTGCAGGAACAATTCGAGAATTTTCCGGCGGCTCCCGGTGACACTCAACTGATTTCGGCGCAGGAGCTCATCTACTTTTCTTTTCCATGATCATCAACGGATTATTATTAAATAAATTGTTTACGAATCGTGGCGCTGAAGGGTTTTCCTTTAGCAGCACGGTAATGTCCTTTTCCAGCTCCTCCAGTTCATCCTGCTTCAGCCCGTCATAGATTTTCCGTACGCGCCCGCCCTTATCGACCAGCGCACAAAACTGCGTGTGCAGGAATTGCTCGTTAATATTCAGCGCGTTATTCTTTGGGTCATCCAGCAGATATCCACTCCTGGCGAGATGATAGAGACTGTCTTTCCGGCCGGTAAGAAACCACCAGCGCTGCGGATCGGCGCCGAGCGAATCCGCGTAATGTTTCATCCGCGCTACACTGTCCGTCTCGGGGTCGACGGTATAGGATAAAATGCGAAAATCGGGTTCACCGGCATAGTCTTCCGCCACTTTCTTCATATTGTTATTCAACTTCGGACAAATGCCCTTACAGGTGGTAAAGAAATATTCGGCGACATAGACTTTTCCGACCAAATCCTTGTCCGTGATGATCTTTCCTTCCTGGTTATCAAAGGCAAAGCGCGGGACATGGCTCAACACCGGCAGCTCGCGGTTTCCCAAATCCCGGGATCGATTTTGGTCAGCGCAAAATAGAAGCCGAGAAAGAGCAGGATAAAAAACCCGACCAAAAAAGCCGATTCTTTTCTTGTTCATAGCTGTTGTAAAGGTAGGACGGAACCAGGGAAACTATTATTTTGCAACATTGTTGCGTTTTGTTAACTTTGCGGTCCTTATCCCCGCCAACCCTACCCCCTCCCCCTCCCCCTCCCCGTTCTCGCTCCCGCCCTACGATTTTCCCGAATTCGGGGTAGGCCTCAGGAGGATTCTTTATCTTTGTGGCAGGACTTTAAATGTCATCATTATGATCAGAACAGGAAATCCAGTCATCAGCATTTATACGGAAATGACCCCCAATCCGGAGACGATGAAATTCGTGGCCAACAAGTTGTTGTATCCCGGAAAAAGCATTGATTTCCCCGATCCGGAAGCCGCAAGACCCTCTCCCCTGGCGATCGAGCTGTTTGGGTTTCCCGTTTATCAAAAGCGTATTTATCGCCAGCAATTTCGTTACGCTGACCAAGACCCCCGATACGGATTGGGATGATGTCATCCCGTCGATCCGTCAGTTCCTGAAAGAATACCTGGAAGAGAACAAGCCGGTGGTCAATGAAGAAGAGATCGTTCTCGTCAAGACGGAAGGCAATCAAATCGATGCGGATGATGACGATGTGGTCAAGCGGATCAAAGAGCTGCTGGAGAATTATGTCAAGCCTGCCGTTGAAATGGATGGCGGCGCGATCCAATTCAAAAGCTACAATGAAGGGACCGTCAACCTGATGCTGCAGGGTTCCTGTTCCGGCTGTCCTTCTTCCATGATCACCCTGAAGGCAGGGATCGAAGGGATGATGAAGCGGATGATCCCCGAGGTAAAGGAAGTGGTGGCCGAGGCGGAGTAGGGCATCATCGAATCCCCGCGCATCGTGACAATACCCGAATTTTGGTCTCAGTTCGTCGCAGATCTCAAACAGACATCGCTGGCTTGAATTCGTTGCGGTGATCAGCGGCATTGCAAGCGTCTGGCTCAGCCGGATCGAGAATATCTGGGTCTACCCCACCGGTCTCGTCAATACCATCATTTATATCTATCTTTCCTTTAAATCTTCGCTCATCGGCGAGGCCAGCGTCAATTTCTACTATACGGTCGTCAGCATTTATGGCTGGGTGTTGTGGGCACGAAAGAATGACTCAGCAGCAGCATGTGCTGCACGATCACCTGGTCGTCGCGGAAGGAATGGGTTCAGGAGATGGCCTTCTTCGGGTTCTTCTATATCGTGGTGTTTTTCGCCCTTACTTTTCTGAAGCAAGGGTTTGCGCCGATGGCCATTCCCTGGGCGGATGCGTTTGCATCGGCGACGGCGTACACGGGGATGTGGTTGATGGCAAGAAAGAAGGTGGAGAGCTGGTATTGGTGGATCGCGACCAATATCGCCTCGATCCCCTTATATTTTGTCAAGCATTACGTATTCACCAGTGTATATTATCTGATCCTGCTGGTCATGGCGCTTTCGGGCTTGGTTGAATGGCGCAGGCGGGTCAAAACCGATAAAATATGCCGCTTAGAAAGATCGTCATCATCGGACCGGAGTCGACCGGCAAGTCCACGCTGTGCGAAGCGTTGGCGGCGCATTTTCGATACAGAGTGGGTGCGCGAGTATGCGCGGGAGTATTTGGAGGAGCACGGGATGAAGTATGGATATGAAACCTTGACGATGATCGCGCGGGGGCAGCTGGCGCTGGAGGATAAGCGGACTGCGGACAAAGAGGCGAAGCAGCGCGAAACGGAGCCGGGGAGTGCGAATGGGCTGCTCTTTATCGATACCGATCTGTACGTGATAAAAGTTTGGAGCGAGTATGTGTTTGGTCGCTGCGAGGCCTGGATCCTGGACGAGATCGTCCGGCGTAAATACGACGGTTATCTCTTTGCCAACACCGACCTGCCGTGGGCGGACGATCCGCTGCGGGAATATCCCGATCCCGGGGATCCGGGAACGGCTGTTCCATATCTACAAGGATCTCCTGATCAATCAGACCAGTGCCCTGGGCGGAAGTCAGCGGGGTGGGAGCGCTGAACGCGTTGAGTGCGCGATTTCCGCGATCAAAGGCCGGTTATTGCAATAATTTCTGGATATCGGGGTCATTCGCCAGATGCTCATCTGATCAAGCGCCCAGGCTGACCGGTTGGCGACATGGGCAGACAGCGGTTTGACGGTATAATACTTTCGGGTTGGGCAGACAGGCGGCGATCCGGGCGGCTTCGGGCGGGTCAGATCTTTGGCGGGTATATGATAATAGGTTCGGGACGCGGCTTCAATCCCATAGATCCCTTTTCCCATTTCCGCGACGTTCAGATACATTTCCAGAATTCGCTTTTTTCCCCAGACCAGCTCGATCATAAAGGTGAAATACGACTTCCAGGCCTTTCCGGAACCAACTGCGGCCCTGCCACAAAAAAACGTTTTTTGCCACCTGCTGGCTGATCGTGCTGGCGCCGTGAAGAGACTTGCTTTTCTGGTTATGCTTCATGGCCTTTTCGATGTTTTTAAAATCGAACCCGTCGTGATCGGGAAACAATTGGTCTTCGGTGCTGATGACGGCCAGTTTCGCGTTCGGGGAGATCTCTTTCATCGGGACATAGGTACGCTTGAGCCCGTCGCCCGCCAGCAGACTGCCGATCTCGGTCAGGGTGATCGGGGGATTGATCCATTTCAGCAGGAAGATATAGACAAACTGGAGGATGAAAAGGAAAAGAAAAACGCGTTTGGTCACTCGCCAGACGCGCGCGAAAAGGCCTTGGGTTTTTTTATTCGAGGTGGTCACTTTGTAATCTGCAGATAGGTAAGCTTGAATCGTCCGCCGAGCTTATAATTTTTTGGGGTGATCTCGCCGACCAAAAATCCGCCGACCAACAAAGCGCCGGCGATGATATAGCCACTGGTGGTGAACCACTCGTTGGGGTGGTCCTGGCGGAGGGCACCGTTAAAGGCGCTGATGGCAGCAAATCCGCCGCCGACAATCATCATATATGTTCCAGCCCTATTCCAGTCCGCCTTGTTCGCGCGCCGGATGACTGCAATTTCATTGTAGTTAAATGCCTGGCCGGCGATATACACCGTGTCATGATGCAGGTCTTGGATTGTCCCGCTAAACCATTGCCCGTAGATCGTCTCGAAGGACATGGGATCGCCGATCGTGTACGCCTGTTCATGCATGCCGCTACGTTGAAGGACGAGTACGTCATGCTGGGCCTCGGCAAAAAATGGGATCACGCAAATAAGGATGATAAGGGTCTTCCGAATCATAAGCATAGAGTTTCCAGAAGTAAAAATAAGGTTTTACTTGGGTAGTTGATGAAAGACGATCACGTCCCAGATGAGCGCAACGCCGAAGCCGATCAGGATCGTGCCGGCGATCTTATTGATCACCGACAAGGTGCGCGCAGTCAGCTTGCGCCGCAGTGTCCCCGCCGCCATGACCTTGGCAACATCGGCCGCCATATTGATCAGCAAACAGACCGAGAAGATGACGATCCGCTCCCGCAACGTATGGCTGGCCGAAAGGGCGGTCGCGTTTCCCAGCCAAAAAAGGATAACGCCGGGGTTCAGGGTATTGATGATAAAGCCAGAGGCAAAGATGCGGGCCATATCCCGTTTCCGGAACCGCTGCTCGCCCCCCACGGTATCGCCGGCGATTACCGCTTTTTTAAAGAATACAAAATAAATGCCCATGGCGATCAGGAAGGCGCCGCCGCCATAGGCGATCGAAGTGGAGTGTTCCTGAACGGCACTGACCAGGGCAGTCAGGGTGTTACTGAGCGTTACCAGGAGGATATCGCTGACCCAAACGCCGGCGACAAAACTAAACCCACCCGTATGGCCGTTGTTCAGACTTTGCTTGATGATGGTGAAAATGACCGGGCCTACCGACAAGGCCAGAACAAGTCCAAGCGCCAATCCTTTCAATACGCTCTCCATCATAATGGTGTCTTAGATGTCAATGGTGACAAAGTCCTAGATTGTTCCGTTCTCCAGAAACGCCTGCCAGTCCTGCAGCATTTTTCCTTTCAGCACCCGGGGAAATTTATGCTGACCTCCGATCTTCCCTTTAAGCCGCATAAATTCCATAAATTTCTCTTCCGGCAGCACTTGGACATAAATGTCTTTCAACGCACTATTCCGTTCCACGGCATAGTCGTCATTCAATTCCTTCAGCGTTTCGTCGATCCGCTGACGCAGATAACGCTCATCCGTAGGATCGTTACAGGATAACCACCACTGGTGTGCAAAAAAAAGGCCATGGGGCACTCCCGCCACGGTAAATTCGGGTATGGAGATATTCAACTCCTCGCTGACGACCTTGATCGCCTTGATTCATGTTATCGACACTCAGGTGTTCGCCGACGAGGCTGAGGAAATGTTTGGTCCTTCCGGTAATGATGATCTCGCCGCGTTCCTTGTCGAGGAACCGGATGGTATCCCCGATCAGGTAGCGCCAGGCGCCGGCGGCGGTGCTCAGCAGGACGGCGTAGTCGCGGCCTTCTTCCACCTCATGGATCATATACGCCTGGGGGTCCTTGACCAGATTGCCGTCGGCGTCGAAATTCTTGTCGTCGAAAGGGACAAATTCAAGAAAGATATGTTGGTTGGTGACCAGGCGCATGCCCCGGCTGTTCTGCGTGTCCTGGTAGGCGATAAACCCCTCCGAAGCAAGATAGGTTTCGATATAGGTCAGGGGTTTTCCCAGCAGCTTCTCAAAACCGATCCGGTATGGCTCGAACGATACCCCGCCATGCACGAAAAAGGCCAGGTTCGGCCAGATCTCGTGGATATTGTTCAGCTTGTACCGTTCAATGATCTTCTCCATGCAAAGCTGGATCCATCCCGGTACGCCGACGACAAACCCGATATCCCACTGCGGGGCCAGCCGCACGACTTCTTCCAACTTTTTGGTCCAGTCGGTGGTCCGGGCGATCTTCTTTCCGGGTTTGTAAAAGGGCTGGAACCAGAAAGGAACTTTGCGGGCAGTGATGCCGCTAAGGTCGCCTGAATAGTAGCCGGAGCCTTTCTGAAGGCTGGTGGTACCGCCGATCATCAGCCAGCCCTTGCTCAGGCTTTTGACCGGGATGTCCCGGTAGGTCCGGAGCGTTAGCAGCTGTTTGATCATCACGATCCGGTTACCCCGGAGCATATCGTTGGTGATCGGGATATATTTGCTGCCGGCTTCGGACGTGCCGGAAGAGAGGGCGTAGTATTTGATCTTCCCCGGCCAGCAGACGTCGGCCTTTCCTTCGAGCGTCTGATTCCACCAATCGGCATAGATGGAGCCATAGTCATAGGTCGGGACAATCTCCTGGAATTTCTTGCCGGGATTGCGGTCCAGGAGGATCTCATCAAAACGAAATTTCTGCCCGAATTCGGTGAACCTGGCTTTCCTCAGCAATTTCCGCAATACTTTGAGCTGTTGCCGCCTCGGAGACTTCTGGGGCAACCGCAGCGTTTTTGCTAGGGATTTAGGTAATTGAATTTCAATCAATGCCATGGAGGAACCCGGGCTTTTATATGCGGCGAAATTAGTGTTTTGGATGATATTTTTGTTACATTTAATTTATTTAATGAACGACGCGCGAATCATATGAACCTGAAAGCCCCCCCCTTGTATATCCTTTCTTTTCTTCTTCTGGTATTCCTTGTACATGAGATCTCCACGACTGGGCGCATGTGCTGGCAGTGCGCGTGACCTGTCATTGCTGGCCGGTCCGAACGTTCGGCAACTGGGTACTTTGCGGCAGCCCTTCCGCGGGACAGCAAGCGCTGATCACCGTGGCTGGACCGCTGATCAATGTTGCGTTGTTCCTGACCGGCTGGTCGCTGCTGAATGTCGAGAATTCGGTTGAAGAGCATTCCGTGGGGGTGGCGTTGTTTTTTGCCGCCATGCCCTGGCCCAACCTGGTCGCAGCGTTTACTGGAGGGGGTGATATTACCACGTTCGTCCGATGGATCCAGCGCCACGGACCAAAGTCCAATCATACCCTGGCGACAGGGATAGGGCTTATTGTCCAGTTGCTGATCATTTTACCCGCGATTGGTGCGGGCCTTTCTGCGGCTGCCGGGCTACAAGGGGAAGCTGATCGCATTCCCGCTGTTGCTCCTGCTGCCCGGCTGGTTAGTGCAGTTATGGTACGGACTGCTGAACCGCTGGTTTATCGGGCCCGAAACGGGTCAGTGGACGCATATGCCTATGTGGGCGCGTGGTCATTCGTGGCAGCGGTCGGGTTTTTCCTGACGCGGCGACAATTGAAAGGCCTGATCCGGGAGCTTTCCTTATAATATCCGCACTTCTCCTTTCCCATCGCGGCTCGTGCTGCTGACGACGGCATGACAGCCGGCGGCAAAGAACGCGGCGCTTTGCGCCGCGTTCTTTTTTTCCAGCGCTTCGATCGCCGATCGGAAGCTAAATTCATCCCCGATACAAAAGACGATCTCATCGGCATCGCGTTCATCCGCCACCGCCATGGCGGACGCTCAATCGGGCGATCCCTTCGGGATCGCCCGTGAGCCAGCACGCGCCGCGCTCGTGCCGAGCGCGGCGCCCGAACCGCCACCGCCCCAATCGCCGCCCGCACCCAGATACCCGCCTCGATCGCCGCCTGCGACAACACCGACATGCCGTGAAATGTTTGCGCCGGAACTGGATCATCGCGGTATAAAATTGCCGGATATACCGGAATCCTTCGGTGTACTCTCCCCTTTGAAATGGATGATCGTTACATCCGCGAAATAATAATTGATGTAGCCGGCGGTTTCCAGTCGATAGCTGAGATCGATGTCCTCGGCATACATAAAAAACGTCTCGTCAAACGGGCCGACGCTGCCCAGCGCGCTGCGGGTCACAAAAAAACACGCGCCCGAAAGGACCGGGACAGGCGCCGTTTTATCCGACGGAAGATGGCCGAGATAGTATCGCGCGAACCGCCGGGAACGGGGGAAAAGGGCGGTCAAGCCGGACAATTTGCAGAAAGCCACCCAGGGAGCGGGAAAGCCGCGGCGCGATTCTTTGAAGGAACCTACCCCTTCCGTCAATCATCCGGACGCCCAGGCCACCGATATCCCGGACCCCAGGACCACCGACACCCCCGGCCCCCGAAATAAACCCAAGACATTTCCGGACCAAATCCTCCGGAACAATGGTGTCGGGGTTGAGAAAAAGGATATAATCGCCGGTCGCTTGGCCCAGCGCCCGGTTGTTGGCACGGGAAAATCCCGTCATTTTCCGGTATTGACGATCCAATTTACCTCCGGGAACAAGGGTCGGAGCCAATCGACGCCCCCGTCGCCCGAATGGTTATCCACGACGATGACCTCGGCGTCCAGGCCTTCCAGCGCCTTCCGCACTGAACGAAGGCAAATCTCCAGGAAGTAGGGCACCCGGTAGTTGACGATAATGACGGAGAGGATCCATGGAAAAAATTGATCCGCGAATTACAACTTTTTTGGGACATGGGGAAAAATTGATACATTTGCATTTGTCAATCTAACCCCCTGGCCATCTGACCGACCGAAAAAATTACCATGTCTCTTTCCTTCAAACAGATTGAAAAAGTATCAAAAGCGCTCGGTGACATCAACCGGCTCAAAATTCTCTATTATCTCGCGGGCAAAGGCGGTTGCGGCGAATGCTCGGCATTGCAGGGCGTCATCGATCTGGCACAGCCATCGATTTCCCATCATGTCAAGATCCTCCTGGAATCGGGGCTGATCCAGGGAGAAAAGGAAGGCCGGAATTTTTCGTACACGATTGAATTCCGCGGTGCTCAATGAATATCTAGAGGAATTGGCGAAGCTGCGTACTTTTGCGCCATGCTAAAATCAACACTTATTCGAGCGGCAGAGGCAGGCGCTGCGGTTATGCAACGGTATTTTCAGGGAGAGTTCACGATCTCCAACAAGGAAGGAATAAATAACCTGGTCACGGAAGCAGATCACGCCTCAGAAAAAGCCATTTTCGAGGTCATTCGGCACGATTTTCCCGATCATTTTCTCCTGAGCGAGGAATCGGGGGAGGTGGTCATGGATTCCAACTTTAAATGGATCATCGATCCAATCGACGGAACGGTCAATTTTGCCCATGGGCTGCCGATCTGCTGTGTTTCGATCGGGATCGAGCAGGAGGGGGAGATGATTATGGGCGCCGTTTATAACCCGTTTATAAACGAATTTTATTTCGCCCAGCGCGGATTTGGCGCCACACTGAACGATAAGAAGATCGCGGTCAGCACCGAACGTTCCGTGTTGACATCCTGTCTGGTCACGGGTTTCCCGTACACCTACCTGGACCAGCCAAACGGCCCGCTGGAGGTTTTCTCGCGGCTGATCCGGGCGGGGGTGCCGGTCCGGCGTTTGGGATCGGCGGCGATGGACCTTTGCTGGGTGGCGGCGGGACGTTTTGACGGGTTTTATGAACACAAGCTGAATGCGTGGGACAGCGCGGCGGGTTTTCTGATCGTCGAGGAAGCCGGCGGAAGGGTATCCGATTTCACCGGCGGTTCGTATTCGCCTTACCAGCCGCACATCATCGCCACCAACGGCCATGATCCATGATGAGCTGGTGCTGGTGGTGAATGACCGGCATCCGGAACTGCGTTCGAATCGTACCGTAAAATGACCCGACGCGTACCCCATTGAATCGTACGGATAAATAACCCGATACTATGAGTGAATCCAGAACCGAAATATCATCACTTGGGGAATTCGGATTGATCGACCGGCTGACGGCGAATATCGAAATAAAAAATGCGTCGACGCTCCTGGGGGTGGGCGATGACGCCGCGATCATCGATCATTTCGGCCGCCAAACCGTGGTCAGTACCGATCTCCTGCTCGAAGGAGTTCATTTCGACCTGATGTATACCCCCCTCCAGCCACCTGGGGTATAAGTCGGTGATCGTAAATCTCAGCGATATCTATGCGATGAATGCCATCCCCACGCAGATCACCATCGCGCTGGGCATCAGCAACCGGTTCAGCGTGGAGGCGCTGGATGAATTCTATGAAGGCGTATATGCCGCCTGCGAAACCTATGGGGTCGACCTCGTCGGTGGCGATACCGCATCATCGAGAAAAGGATTTATCATTTCTGTCACGGCGATCGGGGAAGTTGCCCCGGACCGTTACGTCCGCCGCAGCACGGCCCGGAAAGGCGATCTGCTCTGCTGTACGGGCGATCTTGGCGCGGCTTATCTGGGGCTGGTCCTGCTTGAGCGGGAAAAAAAGATCTTCCTGGAAAGCCCCGATGTGAAGGCCGACCTGGAAGGGGAAAAATACGTGATCGGCCGGCTGCTGAAACCGGAGGCCCGAAAAGATATCATCGAATTCTTCCAGCAGGCGGGTCTTATGCCAACCGCCATGATGGATATCAGTGACGGGCTCAGCTCGGAGATCCTGCATATCTCCCGGCAAAGCAATCTGGGATGCGTGTTGTATGAAGAAAAGATCCCGATAGCGGAAGACACCCGCACCGCGGCCTTCAAGTTTGAGCTGGACCCTACCGCCTGCGCACTCAGCGGCGGGGAGGACTATGAGCTCCTGTTCACGATCGCCCCGGAGGACTACGATAAGCTGGTGCTCAACGAACAGATAAGCGTGATCGGCTATATGACCGAACCCGAAAATGGAAAAAAGATAATTACCAGGGGAGGCAATACGTTTGATATCACTGCGCAGGGGTGGAATGCCTTTGCTTCCAAATAACGATGCATGAATAAATCCGCTTCATCTTCTCATATTATTGCTTTTTCCGTTATCCTTTTCTCCTGCGGGGCTTCAAACAAGGGGTTTCGCCCCGACCGCAAATATTCGCCGGAGGAGCTGCAAAAGGATTACCGGGTGTTCCGCGGCACGCTGGAGGCCTGGCATCCCAGTCTGTACTGGTACACTACGCCCGACAGCATGAATTACTTTTTCAATGCGGGTTATGCGGCGCTGAAGGATTCCATGACGGAGCCCCAGTTCAGAAAGGTGCTTTAGTTTTGTTATCGCGCAGATCCGCTGCGGCCATACGTCGATTAGCCGCATCAAAGCCCTAGGTCGCATTACCTGGATACAGCCAAGCTCCGGCAATTCCCGCTGATCCTGAAATGCTGGGACGACACGATGGTCGTGGCCAACAACCTGAACCGGCAGCGATTCCATCCTGAAGCGGGGCACCTTGATCTACAGCATCAATGGCAGGACGGCCCGGGAGCTCACGGACACGATCTTTCCCTATATCGTCACCGACGGCTACAACCTGACCGGGAAATACCAGTATCTCAGCTCGGGGTTCCATTTCTCCTCCTGGTATAAGGATATTTTCGGATTATGATTCCGGGTTTGATATCCGGTACCGGGATACGGCGGGTATTGATGCAGGAGACATATATCCCGGTCTATGATCCCCGCGCCGATACGCTGCGGGGAAGTCTGGGAAGGGCGCTGATGCCCGGAACATCGCAACCCAGGCCCGGTCAGCGGCGGCGGACGACGACCGCCCGATCATCCCACCCGAAAGGCAAGGGAGCTGTTATTCACCCGCAATTTGCAGTTGGACAGTGCGTCTCATTCGGCCTTTCTGACCCTCAATACCTTCGAACGTGGTTATCATCTCAAGCGATTCTTCCGGACGGCGTTCCGTACGATCCGGGAAAAGCAGGTAAAAAACCTGGTCATCGATGTCCGGACGAATGGCGGCGGGGATGCGGAGATCTCGACGTTGCTTACCCGATATCTCATCAACCGGAAATTTAAGTTTGCGGATTCACTCTATACGGTCCGGTGGCACAGCCGATACGACCGGTATATCCAGCATGGCTTGATCTATGACCTGCTGACCTTTTTTACCAGCAGAGCGACATTCCGACGGATTTTATCATTATCGGCCATTTCGAGGACCGCTATTATTCACCCATCGAGAACGACCATTTCGATGGTTCGGTCTATATCCTGACGGGTGGCTATTCCTTTTCCGCCACCTGTTTGTTTGCCGGCGCGCTGAAGGGGCAGTCCAATATCACGCTGGTGGGGGAAGAGACGGGCGGCGGCTATTATGGCAATACCGCCTGGATGATCCCCGACGTCACTCTGCCGGTGACGGGCGTACGTTTCCGGCTCCCGCGGTATCGGCTGGTGATGGACCGCAGTCGGGTAAAGGATGGCCGGGGTATTTTGCCGGACGTGCCGGCATTGCCCAGCGTGGAGGCGCTTAGCAAGGGTCTTGACTTCAAAACCGCCAAAGTAAAGGAGCTGATCCGGCTGAAGTCGGTGGATAACGGATCGCCGCGTTAGCTGGCCGCCCGAATGCGGCAGTTTCCCGTGAGCACCGAACAGGCCATAAGCTGCAGGCTCAGTTCGTCCAGATCCACAGGTTTGTTGATCGAGTGATCCATTCCTTCCTGGAGGTGAATTTCTCTAAGGTTATTCCGACCACTCATCGTCATCGCGATAAAGATCGGCCGCCGACTGTCCGAATCGCCCATACAGGAGGCAAGAATATCTTCCGCTTCGGGCATGCGGATGTCCATCAATACGACATCATAAAACTTCCGGCTGGTCATATTCAGCATTTCGCGGCTGGATGTCGCAAATTCCGGCTGGTATCCCAACTGGATAAGCACATCATGAGCGGAGGAACGGGGATCGGGATAGGGTTCCGCGATCAGGATATTCAGGGGGTAAGCGGTTGAGAATCCGATTGAGTTTTCCATAGTACGTAATGTGAAATTAACGCCGGAAAAGCCGAATAATGGAATGCCGGGCAGGGTTTTTACGCCGAATAAGACAATGCGCAGGATTGCTTAAATGGAAACTACTATTCCTCGTCGGGAAGGATCGCCTGGTCTAGTCCTCGCCGTCGACAATTACCTGGATGAGATTGAGCTGTTCGTCCAGCAGGACGAGGTCGGCATAGGCGCCCGGGCCGGATACAGCCCCGCTTGTCCGGCTCCCCGAGGACGGCAGCGGGATAGAGTCGATGCCATTCGAAGCGCCTCCGGGAGGGGGATGCCGGCATTTTCCACGCCATTTCGGACCGCCCGGAGCATGGTCAGCGAAGAGCCGGAAAGGGTGCCGTCGGGCAGGGTATACCGATCCCCCTTAAAGACATGGCAGTATTCGCCATATTGGACTTCCGTAACCGCATCCGTTATAAAAAATAGGCGGTCCGCCATGATCTTCTTACTGATGCGAACGGAGGCAAAATCGACATGGACGCCGTCACAGACGATACTGCTGCGAACGTCGTTGTTGTCATAGATGGCGCCGAGCATCCCGGGCTGCCGGCCCTGGAGCGGCGACATGGCGTTGAAGAGGTGGGTTGCCGCGGGGATCCCCTGATAGAATCCTGCCGAGGCCTCGTCGTAGGTCGCATTGCTATGACCGGCGGAGACGATGATCCCGCTGCTGATCAGCAGGTCGATACAAGCACGATCACAACGTTCGGGCGCGAGGGTCATCATGCGGAAAATGTCTTTCCCCTTCTGAAGAAGAAGGCCGATCTCTTCCAGGGTTGGGGTCTTGATGAATTTCTCGAGGTGGGCGCCGCGTTTGACCGGGTTGATATAGGGTCCTTCGAGGTGCACGCCCAGTAAGCCTTTGCCGCCAGCCATCCGGTACTCGCGGGCGACTTCGAAGCCGCGGAGGAATTTGTCGATCGAGTTGGTGGCCAGGGTGATCATGAACTGGGTGCAGCCGCCTTCCAGACAATATTCATAGGTGGCTTCGAGTGCGGCGGTGGAGAGCTCCCCGGAAAACAGCA
Source organism: uncultured Chitinophagaceae bacterium (assembly GCA_963846405.1). Lineage (GTDB taxonomy): Bacteria > Bacteroidota > Bacteroidia > Chitinophagales > Chitinophagaceae > Puia. Next base: position 600,113 of record CAWJVU010000010.1, read on the forward strand.
GCCCGTTGCCTCCGTAGATCTGGAGATCGATAAAGGCAGGCGCCAGCAAATAACCCGGGGAGTTCCCGGACTCGATAGTCAGACGGAATATCGTCAACCGGAACGACGTCAACGATCTTTCCGTCCCGCGTAAGGACGGCTTTGCCGGTTTGAATGTCCTGGCCGGTGAAGATCTCGCGGGCGATGAAAGCGTTCGACATGGGTCGAAAGATAGTTTTAAGGTTCTATATAAAAATGGTCGGCGTCGCGCCAAAACGGGAAGCGCTCCCGGACGGTATCGAGGCGGTCTTTTGTCAACGTAAGCGTAAAAACTTCTTCGGTCGGCGCGGCGTGATAAAGGGTTTCCCCGAGCGGATCGATCATCATACTGTCCCCGGAGTGCGCGATCCCGTTTCCATCATCTCCCACCCGATTGACGCCGACGACATAGGATTGGTTTTCGATGGCCCGGGCCTGCAATAATGTTTTCCAGGCGTGTGCCCGGCGTTCGGGCCAGTTGGCGACATAGATGATGAGATCGTATTCAAGGGGGGTTTGGTGCTCGGCATCTACCGGTTGCTGCCTGCTCCAGACGGGAAAACGAAGATCATAACAAACAAGCAACAGCACCCTCCAGCCCGTTGACGGACGCGACCAGGCGTTTTGTCCCGCGGTATAGTGCGCATCTTCGCCCGCATACGCGAAGCGATGGCGTTTGTCGTAGCAGCCGAACTGGCCGTTGGGCAGCATCCAGATAAGCCGGTTATAGTAGTTTCCCTCTTCTTCGATAATCGCGCTTCCCGTGAGAATGATTTTTTGCGGGCAGCGACGGACCTGCATCCAGCCAAGGGTCGGGCCGTCCATTGGTTCGGCAAAAGCTTCGGGCCGCATACTGAAGCCGGTGCTGAACATTTCCGGGCAGGATGACCAGTTCGGTTGGCGTTCCGATGCCGTCGATCTGCTCTTCCAGCCGCCGAAGGTTGGCGGGTTTGTCTTCCCATTGGAGGTTGGCCTGGATGGTGGTGACGGTGAGCGTGGACATGCATGCAAAATACGTTTTTTTATGCGGTGCCGCGAGGGGTGCCGGCGTCCTCAATGGTCGCGATCGCCGCCCGGATCTTATCCGATTCGAATCCCTTCTGTAAAAGATAATCGTGCAGCTTTTTGCGGCGCGAGAAGAGATCGCTCACTTCCTCCAGTGTTTCCCATTTGCGGGCGGCTTCGCCGTTCAGGGTCTGCGCGTAGTCGTCTTCGTCGATGGCCGCCAGGGCGCGGTCGATACAATACTCGCTTACCCTTTTCTGCCTGAGCTCGTAACGGATCTTGATCTTGCCCCAGTTCTTCAGCCGGAAATGGCCGCCGGCAAACTGGATGGCAAAACGTTCTTCGTTCAGCCTGTCCTCCTCGATGAGCGTGGCAACGGCGTTTTCAACATCGGTTTTGCGCAATCCAAATCCGTAGAGCTTTTCTTTTACTTCCTGGTGGCATCGCTCCTGGTAGCCGCAATAATGCCGCAATTTTTGCAAGGCCTGTTCGGGGGATATCGATCGTTGTTTAAACATAATGTATTGATAAACGTAAATTTACGGCTCCCTTTCGTAAAAGCTTGGCTATTACGCAAAAATCAGTAGTTTCGCCACCAAAGACATACTCCATGAAGTTTATCGTTTCCTCCTCGGCATTATTGAAACAACTGCAACAGATTAGTGGTGTGATCAATGCGAATACCGTTCTGCCAATCCTGGAAGACTTTCTTATTCGAGGTGGAAAAAAATAAGCTTACCGTTGTCGCTACCGATCTGGAAACGGTCATGAAGGTACACCTGGAAGTAGAGGCCAAGGATACGGGCAAGGTTTGTATCCCGGCCAAGATCCTGATGGATTCCTTAAAAAATATTCCGGACCAGCCCTTGACCTTCAATATCGACAAACATTTTGCGGTAGAGTTGACCAGTGACAACGGCAAGTATAAGGTGATGGGTGAAAATCCGGACAATTTCCCCAAAGAACCGGCTGCGGATGAGACGACGTCTTTTACGACCAGCTTCCTGGCTTTGGTAACGGCCATCAACAAGACCTTGTTTGCCGTCAGCAATGACGATCTGCGGCCCGCCATGACGGGCGTCTACTTCGAGATGGACAAAAAGGGCCTGCAGTTCGTCGCTACGGATGCCCACCGGCTGGTCCGGTATAAGCGAAAGGATGTGACCTGCCCGAAGAGCGATTCCCTGATCGTCCCGAAGAAACCCCTGAATCTCCTGAAATCGGCGCTGCCGGCCAATGAGGACGAGATCACCATCAGCTATAACAGCAATCACCTGTTTGTCACACATGGAACGACGCAGATGAGCTGCCGCCTGATCGACGCGCGGTTTCCCGATTATAAGGTGGTGATCCCCGTCGACAATCCTTATAAGCTGACGGTCGGCCGGAATGATTTCCAGAGTGCGTTACGCCGGGTAAGCATTTTCAGCAATAAGAGCACCAACCAGGTGGTGCTGAATATTCATGGCAGCGAATTGCAGCTGACGGCGCAGGATGTTGATTTCTCTTTTGAGGGGAATGAGCGGATGAAATGCCAGTATGACGGCGAGGATCTGGCCATTGCCTTCAATGCGCGGTTCCTGATCGAGATGCTGGCGTCCGCGGATTCCGATGAGGTCCGGATGGAACTGTCCACTCCCACCAAAGCCGGGATCATCAAACCGACCGAGGAAGACGAGAACGAGGAAGTGCTGATGCTGGTGATGCCGCTGATGCTGAACAGCTAGGAGATGGAATCAAAAAGAGATCCGGAGTTTATCGAAATACGGTCGTTCGACAACTACATCTACGCGCATATCGTCCTGGCCAAGCTGCAGGACGCCGGTATCAATTGCCATTTAAAGGATGAATATACGATTACGATCGATCCGCTGCTAAGTCCGGCGCTTGGCGGCATTAAGCTGATGGTCGCGACGGCCCAGGTGGACCGGGCGCTGGAATTGTTGGCGGAGCCGGAAGGGTGAATGAGCCGACCGGCGGGCGCGCGACCCGTCTTATTGCTGCTGCTGCTGCTGCATCATCTCCAGATACCGCCGGTATGAGTTCTGTTCCATTCCGTTCGCGGAGGGCTGCGGGGCAAGGGTCATATCCGGGACATCGTTCCGCCGGCCATCTTCATAAGAAACGGAGACGCCTACTTCCAGCTGTTGGCCGGCGGCTCCCTTATAGGTCCCTTTGACCGGCGAGCAGTCCGAGAAATTACGGCCGACGGCGAGGCGTACATGCAGATCGTCCGCTTCGCAATTGTTGGTCGGGTCCAGACCCACCCAGCCGTTATTTGGGATAAAGGCTTCGATCCAGGCATGGGTGGCGCCTTCACCGCGCATCCCGTTCTTGTTGGGGCAGATATATCCGCTGACATAGCGGGCGGGGATGCGGATCTGGCGTAAAAAGACCAGCAGGATATGGGCAAAGTCCTGGCAGACCCCGGCCTTCAGTTCCCAGACCTCGTCGAGCGTCGTTTCGACCGTGGTGATCCCTTTTATATATTTGAATTGATCGTAGACATAGGTCCGCAGCTGCCGGGCGGCTTCCAGCGGCGTCAGCGAGTGGATATTGCCCAGACGGTATTGAGCACTTCCGGCAAGTAGGCAAAGGGTTCCTGCTGCAGGAAGTCGATATAGGGCACTTTCCATCGGAGCCTGTTCGAGCCAGTTCCATTGCTCTTCCCGGTCCGCTGTATCGCTTAGCGGCGGCCGGGGCTGGTGATCACTTCGATCCGGGAGTCGATGACGAGCGACTGGTGCGGTTCGGCATGGGTAAAGGAACCCACTTCATTGCCATAATAGTCCTTATATATTTCTACGGTCGGGTCGCCGGTGATGGTCAGATCCTGCCGCAATACGTCCTGGTATTCATCCTTGATCGGATAAAGGATGATCTGGTTGGCGCTGTCCCTGACGGGGCCTTCATAAGTGTACTTCGTGATATGATGGATGCTGAAACGGGGCATATGTTATTTATGTTAGTTATGAATACGCAAAATAATGTTGATTGAGGGCAATTCCTACCTCGTAGAGATCTTCTTTTATGCCGATCAGATAGGCGTGAAGACCCTGCTGCAGGATCGAGTCGACGGTGCTGTAGCTCACCTTGCTATGGATCTTCCCGATCATGAAGTCGATCTGTCTGAAAGGCTTCCTGTTCCCGTCGCCCTTCAGCCGTTGGAAATGGAGTTGAAGCCGGTTGACCGAATAGAGGATGGAGCGGGGGAAATTCGCGGTTCAGAACGATCTGTTCCACCACATTGCGGGCGTCAAAGCCGCTGCGGTATGTTTTGAGATAGTATTCGAATCCCGAAATGGAAAGCAGCAGATATTTCCAGTAGGACGGATCGGTCCGGGCGAGATCGAATTGCAGATCACTGAACCTGACGTCAAGGATATCCGCGGATTGAACGCCCCGTTCGATGAACTTTCCGATATTCAAAAAGGCATAGCCTTCCCCTCTGGCCATCGTGATATCCGTGATGCCATAGTACAGCAGGCCCTGGCGAATGAGGACATCGAGGATGCTGATGGGGTCGTCGGCATAGAGCCCGCGGACCACCTGTTCGTCGCGGATGGTATGATAAAAATCGTTCAGGCATTGCCAGAGCTCCTTGGTGATATGGTCCTGAACGCTGCGGGCATTTTCCCGGGCAAGCGTTACGATATTCAGAACCGAGTTGCTGTTATCTCTTATCGGTGACCATGTATTGCAGGACGGCCCGGGATTGATGGGCGATGGCGGTGGCCCGGTCTTCGTCCAGGTAGGTGAAGATGGAGAGACGGGTTTCCAGGAGAAATTCTGGAGGTCATCCTGGGAGGAGGCATAGTTGATCCGCAACATCCGCAGGATCCCATCGGTTCGTTCCATATAACGGCTCATCCAATATAAACTGTCGGCTACTCTGCTCAGCATGTGTTTTATAAAGGTTTTTGGTTAGTTGGCAAGCACCCAGGTATCCTTGCTTCCTCCGCCCTGGGAGGAGTTGACGACCAGCGATCCTTCCCGCAGGGCCACGCGGGTCAGGCCGCCGGGAACGATCTGGATGCCTTCGGGGCCGCAAAGCGCGTAGGGCCGAAGATCGACCCGCCGGGGCGTCAGCCGGCCATTCAGATAGCAGGGGGCGGAGGACAGGCTGATGATCGGCTGGGCGATAAACTGGCGGGGGTCTTTTAGTATCTCCTCCTGGTAGCGATGGATCTCTTCGTCGCCGGCGGTATTACCCATCAGCATGCCATAGCCGCCGCTCTCATTGGTCTTTTTCACGACCATCCGATTCATATTGGAGAAAACATATTCCCGTTCTTCGGGGTTGCCCAGCTGATAGGTCGGCACATTCTTCAGGATCGGCTCTTCGTTGAGATAATAGCGGATCATCGCCGGCACATAGGTATAGATGGCTTTATCATCGGCGACGCCATTGCCTACGGCGTTGACGATGGCGACATTGCCTTTCCGGTAGGCGCTCATGATGCCGGCCACGCCCAGCAGGCTATCGGGCTGAAAGACGAGCGGGTCCAGGAAATGATCGTCCACGCGCCGGTAGATGACGTCGACCTGTTGGAGACCGGCGGTTGTCTTCATATAGACCCGGTGGTTGTCGATGACGAGGTCGCGGCCTTCGACCAGCTCCACGCCCATCAGCCGGGCCAGGGTCGTATGCTCGAAATAGGCGGAGTTATAGATGCCCGGGTGTCAGCAGGACAATGGTCGGATGGGAGGTCTGACGCGGCGACAGGCTGACGAGATTGCGGTGCAGGATATCGGGGTATTCGGTGACGGTCCGGACGTTATTTTTCGGGATCAGGTCCGGGAAGATCCGCTTGGTGATCTCGCGGTTCTCCAGCATATAGCTGACGCCGCTTGGTGTCCGCAGGTTATCTTCAAGGATATAAAAGGTTCCGTCCTGAATCCCGGATCAGGTCGATCCCGGCGATATGGACATAGATATCATGGGGGACGGGAAAGCCGTGCATTTCCCGGAGGAAATGCGGGCAGCTGTAGACCATCTCGAAGGGGACGATGCCATCCTTTAGGATAAATTGGCTGTTGTAGACATCCTTCAGAAAAAGATTGAGCGCTTTCAGGCGCTGCCGGATGCCTTCTTCGATATAGGTCCATTCGGCGGCCGTAATGATCCGGGGGATGATATCGAATGGGAAGATCTTTTCGATCCCTTCGCCGCTGCTGTAGACGGTAAAGGTGATCCCCTGGCTCATAAACAGCCGTTTGGCCAGCTCTTCCTTTTTGTTGAGCTCGTCGATGCTCATCTGCTGGAGAAAGCCGACCACGCCCTGCGTACTGTTGGCGGACAGCGCTCAGGGAGTACATTTCATCCCACGTGCGGGGATCTACATCGTAGTTGTTCAATAGTTCGCTGGTTTGCATTTGCAGTTTGGGCAAAGTGTGAAGGCAGGCAGGACGTTAGCAAATTAAATATACTTATTTTCGGGCAAAATCAGACATCAAGCAAAAGATGAAAACCGTCGCCATGATCCCCGCCCGGTATGCGGCCACCCGCTTCCCCGCCAAGCTGATGCAGGTACTGGGAAAAAAGACCGTGATCCGGCATACCTATGACAATACGGTCGCCACCGGGCTGTTCGACCAGGTGGTCGTCGTGACGGACAGCGAGCTGATCTACCGGGAGATCGTGGATAATGGCGGGGCCGCGGTCATGAGCAAGCGGCCGCATGAGAGCGGCAGGACCGGATCGCCGAAGCGGCTGCGGAGATGGAAGTGGACATCGTGGTCAATGTACAGGGCGACGAGCCGTTTGTCCGGCGGGAGCCGCTGGAAATGCTGCTGGCGCTGTTCCGGGGTGCGGATGGCGGGCAGGTCCAGTGTTGGTTCGCTGGTGCAGGTGTTGAAAGAGCAGCGGTTCATCGACAATCCGAATTATGTGAAGGTGGCGCTGGACAAAAACAACAATGCGCTTTTCTTCAGCCGCAGCGTCATCCCCTATCCGCGGGACCCGGCGGCGGCGCCGGTTTATTATGAACATATCGGGGTGTATGCGTTCCGAAAACAGGCGTTGTTGCAGTTCACCGGCTGGCCGGTCAGCCCGTTGGAGGCCGTAGAGAAGATCGAATGTCTGCGGTATCTCGAGAACGGCGTGCCGATCCGGATGGCGATCACGAATTATATGGGGGTCGAGATCGATACGCCGGAAGACCTGGAACGGGCGGCGCGGCTGCTATAAATAATCGCCCCGCCGGACCCCGCCGGACCCCGCCACAAAAATCCCCCGCGCCGTGAATTTGCTAAAATAGGTAATGACTATTTTTACCCATGAACCAACCATTATGGGGAATTGATCTTGGCGGCACTAAGATCGAAGGCGCGATCCTGGAGTCCATCCATCATCCCCACCCCATCGTTCGAACCCGTATCGATACCGAAGCCTCCAAAGGATATGACCATATTCTCGACCAGATCGACCGCCTCGTCGCAGAAATGGAACATCGATCGGGGCTGAAGCCCCGCGGCGATCGGATTTGGAACGCCGGGTGTTCTGGACCCGACTCTCCGGGCGATGAAAAATTGCAATACGGTTATTCTGAATGGAAAGCCCCTTGAGGATGACCTGGCCGCCCGGCTCCGCATCCCGGTCGTGCTGGCCAATGATGCCAATTGCTTTGCGCTGGCGGAAACACATTGGGGGGTCGTCAGCCGGGAAATGCCCGGGGCGCGGATGGTTTTTGGCATCATCATGGGGACGGGTGTCGGCGGCGGCATCGTCATCGACGGCAAGATCTGGGGTGGGCGTCATGGGATCGGCGGCGAATGGGGACATAATTTCCTGGATGAAAGCGGCGGAGCCTGTTATTGCGGAAAGACCGGCTGCGTGGAGACGGTCATTTCCGGACCTGCCACCGAGCGATATTATCGCGAGCTTACCGGGCATCCGCTTCCGTTAAAGGAGATCGTCGCACGGGACGCAGCGGGATCGGATGCCGGCGGCGACGGCGACGATCGACCGGCTTTGCCATTTCTTCGGAAAGGGGATCTCGGTCATCACGAATCTGCTCGACCCCGATGTCATCGTGGTCGGAGGCGGCGTCGGGAATATCGACGCGCTTTATTCGTTGGGCCTGGAGGAACTGAGGAGGTTTATTTTCAATAACCGGGTGGAGGTACCGCTGCTAAAGCCGAGTCTGGGAGACAGTGCGGGTGTGTTCGGCGCCGCGGCGTTGGTGGCGGAGGTTTAGGCGGCCGATCGGCGGGCGGGCGATCGGGCGAAAAAATCCTAAATTTGCCGCTCAAATCAATTCGAAATGGCGTTCCGGAACTTCAAGATGGTCGGTTATGTCGTCTATGGCCGCGGCAGTTTTAATCAGCTGGATGAGATCCTAGCCCCCCGGCGGCAAGGGGATGCCCCCATGGTCTTTCTCCTGGATCAATTTTTTGAAAATAAACCCCTGGCGCAGCGCATCCCGCTCCGGGGAAAGGATAAGATCTTTTTTGCGGATATTACCTATGAGCCCAAAACCGTCTATGTGGACCGGTTGGCGTCCGATCTGAAAAAGGAATTTGGCACGCGTCAGCGGGATCATCGGCATCGGAGGCGGATCGGCGATGGATCTGGCCAAGGCGGTTTCGCTGATGATGACCAACCCGGGCTCCTCGGCAGACTATCAGGGCTGGGACCTGGTAAAACAGCCCGGCGTTTACAAGGTCGGAATCCCCACGCTTAAGCGGAACGGGCGCAGAGGTCTCCCGAACCACGGTTCTGACCGGACCCACCAAAAAGCTGGGGATGAACTCCGACTATACGCCGTTCGATCAGATCGTGCTGGACCCCGAACTAACGGCCGGTGCGCCCGTCAATCAGCGGTTCTATACCGGAATGGACTGCTATATCCATTGTATCGAAAGTCTGCAGGGAACCTATCTGAATGAATTTAGCAAATCCTATGGCGAAAAGGCGTTGCAGCTTTGCCAGGAGGTCTTTGTCAAAAAAGCCGGGCTGGGATGCCGACAGCGACGACAAGCTGATGATGGCTTCCTACGCCGGAGGGATGAGCATCGCCTATTCCCAGGTCGGGGTGGCGCATGCGGTCAGCTACGGGCTCTCCTATCTGTTGGGGACAAAACACGGGGTCGGCAACTGTATCGTCTTCGACAAGCTGGAGGAGTTCTATCCGGAGGGGGTGACCGAATTCAAAGAGATGGTGGAAAAGAACAAGATCGATATCCCGCAACACATCACAAAAGGGCTGACGGATGAACAATTCAATGCGATGATTGACGTTTCTTTAGTCATGAAGCCGTTGTGGGAAAATGCGCTTGGAAAGGACTGGGAGAAGAAGATGACCCGTGACCGGCTTAGGGCGCTTTACGAGAAATTGTAGTTATGCAAAAACGCGTTTGGATCATTACGACTCTTTTCATTTTGGGATTCCTTTCGTGCAAAAAGGCGCCGCCCGCCAAACCGATCCCCATCACGCCCCTCCAAACGCTGGTTAACTCGGATACCAGCCTGACATTATTCCACGAAATGCTCATCGACGCCAACGATGTCGGTCTGCTAAAGGATACAACCGCCAGCTTGCTGATCCCCACCAATGCGGTTCTCGAGCAGGCAGGATTATAACCCAGCCGTGATCGATTCCACCAGTGGCTATATCCTGGACCAGATGCTGCGGTACGACTATGTTTTGTCGCCGACGATCAACCCCGACAGCGGCTATATCGCTTATGCGACCGATCTGGGCACGCCCTTGTATATCGAGAAGGATTCCACGTCGGGGTTACTGCTGCTGAACGCCTCCGCGACCGCGGTCAGCACGCCAATCCCCGTTGGAAAAGCCTCGGTCTACTACCTGAATTCGCTGGTTCCCGCAGCGGCGGATTCACTCCCCGCGTTGTTGCAATCGGACAGTACGCTGACCTTTTTTGCTGCGGCCATGGCGATCACCAACCTCTACAACTCAACGCTGTTAACCGGCAGCTATACGATCCTCGCCCCGATCAATTCCGCGTTTATCAACGCCGGGTATGACAGTCTCCCCGCGATCGATTCGGCGAACGTGGATACGCTGATCGCACTCATGCAGGGTCAGATCATCAAGGGGTTCTATCTAACCAATTCCTTCCCCATTCCCGGCCCCGTCTTCGATGTGCTGGGAAATCCGGTGACCGTTGCCCTGAACAACGGGTTGCTTGCAATTTTCGGCCAGCGGAAATCCCGTTCCCGTGAATTGGCTGAGCGGCAATCTTGTCTCGGGCGCCAATATCGTCGTACACCGGACGGATGGTTTTCTCTCGCCCTAGGAATCGCGCGCCCTGAGGGCCGCCCGGCCCGGTCTGGAGGGGATCCTCCATTATACATATAACATTAAAATAACTTCCGGACTTTCTCGCCGAAAGGAGCCGGTTACTTACTTTTGGGCCATGCTCAAAATGAATGACATCAAAAACTTGCTTCAGCACAACAAGATCACGGAGTTTGTCAAGCTGAACAAGGTAACGCCGCAGGGACATCGCGGAATTTGCCAACCGCAATGCCAAATGGGCCGGGAAGCTGTTCCAGGCGCTTGATTCCAATCATGCGGCGAAGGCCTTCAAGCTTTTGCAGAACGAACAACAGGAAGAGGTCATCAAGGCGTTGCCGGAGGAGAAAGCGGCGGAACTTCTCAATGCGTTGCAGCCCGATGACCGGACGGCGTTTCTGGAAGAGCTGCCGGGGAGCCATGTCAAGGAGCTGCTGAAAGTACTGACGCCCGAGCGCCGGATCGAGACACTGGAGCTGCTGGGATTATAAGGAGGGTTCGGTCGGGCGGCTGATGACGCCGGATTTCCTCGAGATCAGGAAAGAGCAAAGCTGTCAGGACGTGCTGGCCGTGATCCGCCAGCGGGGGCAGGCGACCGAGACGCTGAACTGGCTTTTTGTGGTGGATGAGAACGGTGTCCTGATCGACGACATCAACATCAAGGATTTCCTGGTCGTGGATCCGTCGACGCCGGTGGCGCAGATCATGGACTATCAGTTTCTCGCACTGAATGTGAACGATTCGCAAAAGGCGGTGATCAATATCTTCCGGAACAACAGCCGGTACGCGCTGCCCGTCACGGATGAAACCGGGGTGTTGCTGGGGATCGTGACATTGGATGACGTCCTGCGGTTGGCGGAAGAAGAGGGAACGCGGGAGATCCAACGGATCGGCGGTTCCGAAGCATTGGATGAGCCGTATACGACGATCTCTTTTCGTATGCTGATCCGCAAGCGCGCGGGCTGGCTGATCATCCTTTTCCTGGGAGAGATGCTGACCGCTACGGTCATGCAGCATGTTCAGGGCGAGCTCGATAAATGGCTGGTCCTCTCCCTGTTCATCCCGCTCATTATCTCGAGCGGCGGCAATTCCGGTAGCCAGGCATCTTCGATCATCATCCGGGCGATGGCGGTGGGTGAAATCGGCTTTAGGGATGTCTGGCGCGTGATGCGGCGCGAGATCCTTTCCGGGCTTACACTGGGGCTCATTCTCGGCATAGTCGGTTTCCTCCGGATCTCGATCTGGCAGGAGCTTCATATCTTCAGCTATGGCGAGCACTGGATAAAAGTCGGATTCGTTGTCTTCTTTGCGCTGATCGGAGTGGTGATGTGGGGGACATTTGCGGGCGCTATGCTTCCGCTGTTTTTAAAGAAACTGGGCGCCGATCCCGCGGCCTCCTCCGCCCCGTTTGTAGCGACACTCGTAGACGTCACCGGGTTGATTATTTATTTCTCGGTGGGGTCCGTCATCATGGCGGGACACGGCGTCTGATCATTTCTTTTTAAAGACGGGGACGTTGCTGCAGGCTTCTCCATACATCATGCTCCTTACGACCGGCTGCAGAAGCCGGGTTATTTCAAGGTAGGCAAAAGGTCCTACCGCAACGTCACCGCAGCCTTTCACCACCACTCTTTTGTCTGTAAACGTTTCGAGGTCGATGGCCTGTAAATTGGCCAGGAATGTCTGTTGCAGCGCGGCCTGTCGGTCGCCCAAAACGATACTGCGGGTATATGGACGCGCATGGACCGCCACCAGCATATAGGCCCAGGCAGGAATAATCGCATCCGCGGTGCAGGTGATGGCGAGGATCTTCGCGGTATACTGGCTCCAATCGATGTCCCCAAGGCCCGCACGAAATTCCTTTTCCTTCAGGATCATTTCCCGGAACAGCAGCGGTTTCAGATCAAAGACGGCGATCTCTTCCCGGGGATAGTAGTCTTCCAGGTCAAGCGTAAGGAGGCCGCTCTGTGCTACCCGATTGATAATTTCTTCGCTCATACCGGGAGCAAAGGTACGACAAAAAGAAAGGGCCTCCCGGCCCTTTCCAACTAGAAAAATTTACCGCGGTTATCGGTGATGGCCGCCAGTCGTTGCATTTGCTGGAGCACCGAGTAGGAGGCGACCTGCTTCTGCTGCTGTTCCAATGTAAAGCGTTCTTGCTGGATATCTCCGTTGGGGTTGGAAAGCGCACTGATTTTCTCGACCCGGATGACAAACACCCCGCTGTTCCCGGCGATGGGCGGCGAAACGGGCTTCCCGGTCAATCCTTTATCAAAGGCAGCACCCACGACCTTTGGTTCGCGGCCCGCGTTGGCGATGATACCCGAAGAAAAATTCACGCTGTCCGCATGCAAAACCGGTTGACCACCGGCCGCCGCATCGAGCGTAGCCGGGCTTCCCAGCTTCTTCGAAATAATTTCGGCTTTTTTGCGGTTGCGCAGGATCGGTTCCACGAGGGGGCGGGCTTTAGCGGCCGATAGAACGCCGGGCTTGTTGATCTCCGTCAGGAGAGCAACCACGTATTTGTCTCCGACCGGGAAAGGGTCGGAAACATTGCCCAATTCGGCATCGTACATCCAGCGGACGAGCTGGCGGTTGGAGCCAAGTCCCGGGATGGTGATGGCCGAAGGGCCGATATCGGGAGCGACCAGCCGCTGCAGATGTTTATTCTGCACATTGTCCTCAAAGGACCGGGCGTCCCGGCTCGTTCCGGCAAACTGGCTGGCCAGGCCGGATGCGGCCAGATCGGTATTCTGGCTGGGTTCGATCTTCCGGCTCAAATAGGCCACCTTATAGCCGGGCTCAAAATTTTTCTGGTTGAGGATCTCGATATAGTGCCAGCCAAACTGACTTTTGACGACCCCTTTGTCGCCAACCTTATGGCCAAAGGCAAAGTCCTGGAAGTCCTTGACCATTTGGTTGGGACCAAACCAGGGCAGCTTGCCTCCCTTGATTGCGCTGGTTTTATCGTCCGACAGATGATAGGCGACGCTATCGAAGCGCTGACCGCCTTTCTCGATCAGGTTGCGGATGCTGTCGATCTTCTTCTTCCCGGTGCTGTCATCCATGGTTGCCTGGCGGGTTTCGGGATCCGTAGTTGCCACCAGGATGTGACGGGCTTCTACGCTATCCGGAACTTGACGTTCATCGATCAGCTTCGCGACCGTATAATTGCCGGCGTCGAGATATGGCCCGTAAAGTCCTCCCTTCGGCAAGGCGAAGATCGAATCCCTAAAGGGCACATGTGTCATTGATTTGGCAACCGTCGTGTCGGGGTACTCGACGGCGCTTCCGACGCGGTTCAGAAAACCGGCCGGATCTTTGGTGGTGGCAAAGTCCTTGGAGAGATCGATCAGCTGTTTCCGGACTTCCGCACTGTCTTCCTTGGTAGGACTGGCGTCAAACGTGACATAGGCGATGCTCCGGCTTTGTTCCTGTTTGAATTCTTCCGGGTGCTGATTGACATAGTCCGTGATCTCGGCGTCGGATACTTTTGCCGCGCTGTCCGGTACAGTATAATAAGGTGTGCTGACGTACGAGATGGATGCGATCTGGCTGTTGTCCGCATTTTCCTTCTCCGCCATCCACTTCGGCACATAAGCGCTATTGGCGAGCAGGGCCACGAATTTCTGCTGTAGCCGCTGCTCGATAAATTGAGGGACTTCCTCTTCCCAAAACGATTTCGCCACTTCGTACTGACTGTTATCGGCATTGGCGCCCTTCCGGGGGCCGGATTTATAGATCTGCCTGATCTGGTTGATCTGGTTGGCGGCGGCCTGGGCATCGAACATCCCGGTCTTGCGATCGGTAAACGCCTGCCGGATCTCCGGGACGACATCCTGGCCCGCGAGCATATCGTTCTGCTCCTTGTCACTAATGTCCATGCCCAGCGCGGCATAATCTTTACTCAGCAGACTTTCCTGGACAAAGCGCGTCCAGACGCTCTCCCGGATCTGTTGCTGCATCTCATCGGAGAGGGCAGCCTGCTGCTGTTGTTTCTTATATCTGTCTTCGATGCTGCTCACCTGCTGGTTGAAATCATCCGCCTGGAATTTTTGCCCATCGACGACCCCGATCACCGTGGTCCGGTCGCCGCCAAAAAAATTGCTCCGTCTGGCATCCATCAAAAGAAAGCCGATCAAACTGATGGCGATCAAACCAAAAACTAACCAGGCTGCTCTTTCCCGAATTGACTGAATAATTGACATAATATTGCTTGTCCGTTGTATTTTCGGATTAAATTCCTCTAGTCTCCCAAAGCTCAACTCCGTTCAGATTTGGGACGGCGAAAATAGGCCAAAAATTGCTCATGAACAAATTGTGCAAAACGGTGTTTATGCGGGGAAAAGGGGGGGTCCAGATGCCTTTGATCCTGGGTACAGTCGGGTTATAACTTTTCGGAGACAGGTGGAGCGACCCGGAGGCGTGCACAAGCCGGCAGTTATTCCACAGCCGCTGACAACGGGGGTCAAAACAAGTTATCCGGACCCCAGTTGCTGGCACCGCGGTGGAAAAGCAGGGAAAACCCCAATCAAAAGCGGGTCGTGAGTTGTTAGTTGATTGTGGATGAGCGTGCATAAGTGTTGGTTTCCGGCAATTCAAGGAGGTCTTGAAAATTCTTATCCACGAATGCACGTCCCTAGTAGTAATAGTTCTTTATATAAATAAATAGTTATTATTAAATACTATGGCAGTTATGAACACGAACATCGCGGAGAAAGGTTTCCTGGATATTCCGGTTTCGGCGGAGCTCGATCTCTTCCTGGAGATAGAACGCTTAAAGCGGGAAAAAAATGCGATCGTGCTTGCACATTATTACCAGGATGCCGACATCCAGGACGTGGCGGACTATATCGGGGACAGCCTTGGGCTTGCCCGGCAGGCGGAGAAAACAACCGCGGACCTGATCGTGTTTGCCGGCGTGCACTTCATGGCCGAGACGGCGAAGATACTGAATCCGGGGAAGAAGGTAGTACTGCCCGACCTGAAGGCGGGTTGTTCGCTGGCGGATTCTGCACCGGGGTATTTGTTCAGGGCCTTTCGCGAGAAGCATCCCGATCACCTCGTGATCTCCTATATAAATTGTTCTGCAGAGGTCAAGGCGCTCAGCGATATTATCTGCACCTCATCGAACGCCGAGAAGATTGTGGAGAGTTTACCGCAGGATCAAAAGATCATTTTTGCCCCCGACCGCAACCTCGGAGCTTATTTGATCAAAAAGACCGGTCGGGACATGGTGCTGTGGAATGGGGCTTGCATGGTCCATGAGATCTTTAGCCTGGAAAAGATCACGCGGCTTAAGGTGCGACACCCGAATGCGAAGTTGATTGCTCACCCGGAGTGTGAGGAACCGATATTGCGTCAGGCGGACTATATCGGGTCCACCACGGGCTTGTTGAATTATACGAAGAAGGATGCAGGGCAGGAGTATATCGTGGCAACAGAGGCCGGGATATTGCACCAGATGCAGCTGGCGTCGCCGGGCAAGCTATTTATTCCGGCGCCGCCGACAAACAACTGCGCGTGCAACGATTGCCCGCACATGAAACTGAATACGCTGGAGAAATTGTATTTGTGCATGGAGTATGAGCAGCCGGAGTTGTTGATGGATAAAGAGTTGATGGAAGCGGCGCGAAAACCCATCGAGCGAATGCTGGAAATTAGCGCACGCTATGGCTTATAGATAAACAATTGATAACCAATCACCTACCCATATAAACCATGAGGATCTGAACGTCGCTTGGGTTGACACCGCTGATCCGGCTGGCCTGGCCGAGCGTTCGGGGTTTTATCTTCTTGAATTTTTGAAGCGCTTCATTCGATAGGGAAGAAAGCTTATCGTAATTGAAATTATCGGGGATCAGGAGGTCTTCGAGTTGAGCCATTTTGTCCACCAGTTCCTTTTCCTTTCCGATATAGACATCGTATTTGATCTGGATCTCCGCCTGTTCAAGCATTTCGGAAGTATAGGGTTGAAGCGCGTGACCAAGACGCGGAAGGGCGTTGGTCATGGAGCGAAGATCGATATTCGGCCGGAGGAGTACCTGAGCGGCGCGTTGTTTTTGCGTGAGCGGTGCGGTTTCTTTTTCAAGGAAATAATTTGCCGTCTCATCGGGTTCCAGCGAAAACTGTTGAAGCAGGGAACGGATGGCGGCGACGCCGTTGTTTTTGTCCATTGTTCGCTGCATTCTTTCCTGCGATGCGAGCCCCAGCCGGTAGCTGAGCTCGGTAAGGCGGAGGTCGGCGTTGTCCTGGCGAAGGAGGGTTCGATATTCGGCCCGGGAGGTGAACATCCGGTATGGTTCTTCCGTGCCTTTGCTGATGAGGTCGTCGATGAGCACGCCGATATAGGCTTCGCTTCGTTTGAGGATGAGGGGCGGGAGCTCGTTGATTTTTTGATGCGCGTTGATGCCCGCCATAAGACCCTGGCAGGCGGCTTCTTCGTACCCGGTGGTGCCGTTGATCTGGCCGGCGAAAAATAGATGGCTCAGGTTTTTCGTCTCGAGCGAGTGACCGAGTTGCGTTGGCGGGAAAAAGTCATATTCGATGGCGTATCCGGGGCGGAAGATCCGAACGCGTTCAAATCCGGGGACCCGGCTTAGCGCGGCATATTGCACTTCTTCCGGGAGGGAGGTGGAGAAGCCGTTGACATAGATCTCGATCGTGTTCCAACCTTCGGGTTCGATAAAGAGTTGATGTCTGTCTCTTTCGGCAAAACGGTTGATCTTGTCTTCGATGCTCGGACAGTATCGGGGGCCTACCCCTTCGATCCGGCCGGTGTACATCGGACTGCGGTCGAATCCCGTTCGAAGGGTTTCGTGGACAGTGGCGTTGGTGTAGGTGATCCAGCAGCTTTTCTGTTGCCGGGGTTTTGGGGTATCCAGATAGGAAAAACCAACAATGTCTTCGTCGCCTTTTTGTTCTTCCATTTTTGTGTAGTCAAGACTTCTGCCGTCGATGCGGGGTGGGGTCCCTGTTTTTAGACGGTCGCTTTCGAAGCCAAGGTTGACGAGCTGTTCGGTGATGCCGGTGGCTGCCTTTTCAGCGACACGGCCGCCGCCGAATCTTTTTTCGCCGATATGGATGACGCCGTTGAGAAAGGTTCCGGTGGTGACCACGACCGCTTTGGCGGAAATGGAATGGCCGAGACCGGTAACGACACCGCAGACCCGGTTGCCCTTCACGATCAGGGAGCTAACCATGTCCTGGTAAAAATCGACTTGTTGGGTTTGTTCGAGCATCTCCCGCCAGGTGGTGGCGAAGAGCATCCGGTCGTTTTGCGTCCGCGGGCTCCACATGGCCGGACCCTTTGAGCGATTGAGCATTCGGAACTGGATCATACTCTGATCGCTCACGATCCCCGAGTATCCCCCCATCGCATCGATTTCCCGAACGATTTGACCTTTTGCAATCCCGCCCATGGCCGGATTGCAGCTCATCTGGGCGATGGTCTGCATGTTCATGGTAATGAGCAGAACCGTTGACCCCAGGTTGGCGGCAGCGGCGGCAGCCTCACAGCCGGCATGACCGGCGCCCACTACAATAACATCATATTCCGGAAACATTCGGCAAAGGTAATCGACCTTTCGGGAATTCGGGACCTTTTGCGGAATTCGCGACACGCGCGCAGGAACGTTTAAAACGTCGAATTGTTACCTGGATGTTCCACGGGGAACATTTTGACGCGTTTACCGGGGATGGGTTTCTTCAACATTTATATTTTTCACGTGGAACACTTTTTATAAAAATCCAGATATTTTTCCTCCAATTGACGCATTTTCCTCTCTTCGGAAGGTGTTTTGTCCCCATACCCGCACAAATGGAGTGCGCCGTGAAAAATGACCCGAAGGAGCTCTTTTTTGATCGTGGTCCCAAATATTCGGGCATTTTCCCTTACCCGGTCGACGCTGATATAGATCTCCCCGACCATGGGATGACGGGGTTGGGAAAGGGGAAATGTAATAATATCGGTATAAAAATCGTGCTGAAGGAATTCGCGGTTGATTTCCAGCAATCGGTCGTCGGACACAAAAATATATTGAAGTTCGGCCAGTTTCTTCCCTTCTTTCTTAAAAAGGGTGACGACGGTTGCCCTGATCCCAGCACGATCCCGCAGGGTAACTTTCTTCAAAAAATGAAACCGGATAGTAGGCGGGATTGTCATAATTTTACTGCCCCAAGGTAAAGACAGGAAATTCGCCCTCAAAGAAATTAAGCGAATTTGGCAAAAACTGGGCGAAGCGCAGTTTGCACTTTAACCAATTGAAGAAAATGAAGCGACTATCAGAATTAGGACCCGGAACCGTTGCGCGAATCCACTCGTTTGAGAACAACGATCTTTTCCTGAAACTCATGGAAATGGGCTGTGTTCCGGGAGAATTGGTCAAGGTAGAACAGATTGCCCCACTGGGCGACCCGATTTCGATTACCGTGGCCGGGTATAATCTCAGCCTTCGTCTCGATGAAGCCGAAAACATCTTTATGGAGGATAAGATCCAATGAAGGTCGGGTTATACTTTGGCTCCTTTAACCCCATACACCACGGCCATCTTGTAATCGCCAATTTTATCCTCGAGCACGCCCACCTGGACCAGGTGTGGTTTGTGGTGTCGCCGCAAAACCCGCTAAAGCGCTCCGCCACACTCCTCAATGAATATCACCGGCTACACCTCGTTCGGCTCGCCGTCGAAAACGAATCCCGGCTCAAGGCATCCGATATCGAATTTAAGCTCCCGAAACCCTCCTACACGGTGGATACGCTGGCGTATTTGCACGAAAAATATCCAAACGAAGCATTCTCGGTCATCATGGGAAGCGACAGCTTTCAGAACCTGGCCAAATGGAAGAATTATCGGTGGTTGCTACAAAACTATCCCATCTATGTGTATCGACGGCCGGAACATGAGAATCCGCCAAATTATCCCGACGCCCGGCACGTGGAGATCGTGGATGCGCCATTGTTACCCATCTCTTCGACAGATATCCGGAATAAAATAAAAAAGGGGCAATCCGTCCGGTATCTCCTGCCGGATTCCGTCCTGGAAGAGATTGAAAAAAGCGGATATTACCGATAACTGGTATATGTAAGCAGCACAAAATCATTTGTTGACCACGGCAACCCCGCTGGGGGAGCCGGAATAATCAAACACCAGGTGGCAGAATGTCCGTACCCCCAATTTGAAGCCACTCTCATCGATGTAAAAGTCCGCGGTGTGGTGAGGAGCCGCAGTTTTTGGATCCTTTCCCTTTGGCATCCCGCCCAGAAAGAAAAAGAAGGACGGTACCCGGGTGGCGAAAAAGGAAAAGTCTTCCGACCCCGTTATCGCGTCCATTTGCCTGACATTGTTTGCCCCGGCGGTCCGTTGGATACTGGCCAGCGTCTTTTGAACAAGCGCAGGATCGTTATAGGTGATGAGGGTTTTGTTCTCGATCTTGATATCGGCCGTGGCGCCGGCGCTTTCGGCAATCCGGGTAACGGTGCGGACCATGCGCTCATGGATATCGCGCTGCATACCGGTGTCAAGCGTCCGGATGGTGCCGGTCATCTCGACCGTTTCCGGAATGATGTTGGAGCGGACGCCGCCGTTGATGACGCAGACTGAAATAACGGCCGGATCCTTGGTCAGTTCCGTTTGCCGGCTGACGATCGTCTGGAGACCTTCGATGATCTGTGCGGAGACGACGATGGGATCTACGCCGCCCCAGGGTTGCGAACCATGTGAACCCTTCCCGTGGACGGTGATGGTGAACCAATCCGATGCGGCCATTTCTCCTTCGCTCCGGTATCGGATCGTTCCGACCTCCGTCTGGGCGTTGATGTGCAAACCAAACATCACGTCCACCTTCGGACTGTCCAGCACCCCTTCTTTGATCATGAGCGCTGCGCCGCCGTCTTCTCCATTGGGCGGCCCTTCTTCCGCCGGTTGGAAGATAAATTTTACCGTGCCGTGCAGATATTTTCGCAGACCCGACAGAACCTCCGCGACGCTCATCATGATCGCGACATGCGAATCATGACCGCAGGCATGCATCACGCCGACCTCCTGGCCGTTGTACGTGGTCCGTACTTTGGAGGCAAAGGGAACAGGTGTCCGTTCAACAATCGGAAGCGCGTCCATGTCCGCGCGCAATCCGATGACGGGTCCCGGATACGCGCCTTTGAGGATGCCGACCACGCCGGTTTTGCCAACGCCTTCATGCACTTCGATGCCGAGTGCGCGCAAATGATCGGCGACGATCCTGGAGGTCCGGAATTCGCGGTTACCCAATTCGGGATGTTCATGAAAATCGCGGCGCCACGCGATGGTTTTTGGTTCGATCTTGTCCGCTGCGGCGTCGATCGCCGCGGAGACGTTGACTTGTGCGATGCTGATGTTTGTCGTAAATAAAAGCAGAAGAAAGGGCAGCAGGCAAATTTTTCTCATGGTAGTGAATATACGTTAAATTCGCGGATTGACAGTGCTATTCCGTCATATCGCTTTCCTCAAAGCCGTACTGTGGTACAGTCTCACTGCTTTCGGCGGACCACAGGGGCATTTCGCGATGATGCTGAAAACATTTGTCCAGAAGCGAAGGGACGTTACGGAAGAGGAGCTGATGGACTACAACGCATTTTGCCAGCTGCTGCCGGGAGCTTCGTCGACGCAAACGTTGACGCTGATCGGTTATAAGCGCGGCGGTGTCGTGTTGGCCATGATGACTTTATTGATCTGGACATTGCCGGCCTGCGTGCTGATGGGCTTGTTCTCTTTCTTTCCGACAGCGAATATTGCGGTGTTCCGTTTCATTGCTCCAATGACGATCGGCTTTCTCGTTTTTGCCGCGCAAAAAGCCTATCGGTTCTCCATCCACAACACGATCACGCGTGTGATCCTGATCGTCAGTGCCATCGCGACATTTCTGCTGTTCAAGTGGCCGTGGATCTTCCCGATCCTGCTTGGTACTGGGCGGATTTGTGACCAACCTGAGCGACCGGCGTATCCCGCAGAAAGAGAGTCCTGCCGAGGAAAATCAAATGGGGAAATATCTGGCTGTTCGCGATCATTTTCCTGCTGGCGGGTGCGAGCAGCGAGCTGGCGCGTAAGAACAACTGGCCAAACCGGCGGCCGCTTAACCTTTTCGAGAATACCTACCGCTTCGGCAGCCTGGTTTTTGGCGGCGGGAACGTGCTGATCCCGATGATGTACGAACAGTTTGTGGCGCGCCCGCAGTCGCAGAAACTGATCCAGCGAAATCCCAATATTATCCGCATCGACAAGGCGGATTTCTATTCGGGCGCCGGCATGGTCCGCGCGATCCCCGGGCCGGTGTTTTCGGTCGCCACGTATATGGGCGGGATAGCGATGAAGGACAGGGGAACGGCCCTGCAGATCCTGGGATGTTTTATTGCCGCGACGGGGATTTTTCTTCCAAGCGCTTTGCTGGTGCTTTTCTTTTATCCGATCTGGAATAACCTGAAAAAATATGCGACGGTCTACCGCGCACTGGAAGGGATCAATGCGGTGGTCGTCGGGATCATCGTCGCTTCCGCGCTGTACATGATGAAGGATCTTTGGCAGGACGGCTGGTCAGATATCGGGATCAACCTAGGGGTGATCGGGGCGACCTGGGCCTTCTTAAGCTTCTCCCGGCTGCCGTCGCCGGTGATTGTGCTGATCTGGCTGGCGGTTGGCTGGGGGATGATGGTGCTTTGATCCGCGCGCTTTGTTGACCGCTGCCGGTTGGCCTGACCGCTGTCGATTGTTCTGACCGCCCTGACCGCCGGGACATGCGTCTTGACCGGGGTTCCGCTCTACCCCTGCCCGCTTTTTCCGCCCCGGCTGCCGGGGTGATATTCGGGTGCAGGACCAAACTGTTCCGGTACCGTCGTCTTTATTAACGGGATGGCCAAGCAGGTCTTCGATGGTCTTGAATTTATTTTGTTCTTTTTCGCTGATAAAAGTGAACGCGATGCCGTCGGTCTCCGCGCGCGCGGTGCGGCCGATGCGGTGTACATAGTCCTCGCCGTCGTTCGGTACGTCATAGTTGATCACCATTTCGATGTTGTCGACATCGATCCCGCGGGAGAGGATATCGGTGGCGACGAGGATGGGCAGCCGTTGGCTTTTGAATTGGATCATCACCTCTTCGCGGGCCGACTGGTCGAGATCGGAGTGGATCTCGTTGACGTTGAATTTGGAGCGTTTAAGCTCCATCGTGAGCTGTTTGACGTTATGCTTTTTCGAGCAGAAGATCAGCGTGCTCTTATTGTTGCTGGACTTCAGCAGCCATTTTACAAGCGGGATCTTCTGGGTTTCATAGTACAACATAGGCTTGCTGGACGATCTTGGCGGGCGGTTTGGAGATGGCGATATTGATCTCCGCGGGGTCGTGCAGGATCTTGCGGGCAAGGTCCCTGATCTTCGCCGGCATGGTTGCGGAGAAAAGGAGGTTTTGACGTACCGGTGGCAGAAAGGAGATGATCTTCATGATATCGTCAAAAAAGCCCATGTCGAGCATCCGGTCGGCTTCATCCAGCACCAGGTATTGCAAACCGGCTAGTTTTACATATCCCATGTTGAGGTGCGAGATCATCCGACCCGGGGTGCAGATGACCACCTCGGCGCCGCGCGAAAGCGCTTGTTTTTCCGTGGAGAAGTTGCTGCCGTCGCCGCCGCCATAGACGGCGATGGAACTGACGTTGGTAAAGTAGGAAAGCCCTTCCATATTCTGGGCGATCTGGATGGCCAGCTCCCGGGTGGGGACGATGACAAGGGCGTTAACCGTTTCGGGATTGCTGGATTGAATGAGTTTGTTGACAATGGGCAAAAGGAAAGCGGCGGTTTTGCCGGTCCCGGTCTGGGCGGAGGCGATAATATCCTGTCCCTTTAAGATCAGGGGGATGACCTGTTCCTGTACCGGAGTGGCGTTTTCATATCCAGATGCGTCTATCCCTTCCAGAAGGCTCTCTTCTAATCCGAATTCTTTAAATGTCAAAATTCTGCTTTTTCGTCTCAAAGGTCGGACTTTTTGGCCGAATTTGGTGAGTGGAGCGGGTTTTTAGTAATTTCGGGCGCTGAATGTGAAGGGATCGGAGGAAAAACGTGCAGGGATCGGGAGAAAAACGACTTATCATCATGACCGCAGAACATCAACGACTCGCAGTAAATGCGACCAAAAAAATACCTTTAGAACAGTGGGGACCGTATTTGAGCGAGAGGCAATGGGGAACGGTAAGGGAAGATTATAGCGAGTATGGCGAGCGCCTGGCAATATTTTCCTTATGACCAGGCACATTGCCGGACCTATTTCTGGGGCGAGGACGGACTGGGCGGGATCTCCGACTTCTTCCAGAACCTGTGTTTTGCCGTGGCGTTGTGGAACGGGAAGGACCCGATCCTCAAAGAAAGGCTTTTCGGGCTGGGCAATACCGAAGGGAATCACGGCGAAGACGTAAAGGAGCTGTATTACTACCTGGACAACCTGCCGACCCACTATTATATGGAATACCTGTATAAATACCCGCAACAGGAGTTCCCCTACAAAAAACTGATCGAAGAGAACCGCCGCCGGTCGAGGGAAGAGCCGGAATACGAGATCCTGGATACCGGCGTATTTGACAACGAAGATTATTTCGACGTGACGATCCGGTATGCAAAACAAAATGCCACGGGATATCTTTATCCGGATCGATATCCACAACCGCAACGACAAGACAGGCGGAGATCACCGTCCTTCCCACACTCTGGTTCTACAACCGGTGGAGGTACGACGGGCTGGAGAAAAAGCCGGTGATCACAGCCGGGACCGCAATTCCGTGCGGGCAACGCATAGCCGGCTTGGGTCTTATTACTTTTATTATCAGCCTCCGCAGTATTGTCTTTTCACGGAGAACGAGACCAACACGGAAAAAGTCACCGGAACGCCCAATAAGACGCCCGTTTGTAAAAGATGCGTTCCACGACGCGGTCATCCACAAGAAGAATCTCGAACTGCTGCAAGCAGAAAAAGTCCGGCACCAAGTTCGCTCCCGTTTATCAGTATACGCTGGCGCCCGAAAGAAACGAAGTCCATCTATCTGCGGCTTAGCAACAAGATCATGGAGAACCCTTTCGGCGGGTGATCCGGCGCGGCTTTTTCGCCAGCCGCAAGGAAGAAGCCGATGCTTTTTACCAGACCGTCCTGCCGGCGGGGATCCCGCCGGAGATGGCGGCCGTCCAGCGCCAGGCGCTGGCCGGGCTGCTCTGGAGCAAACAATATTATCATTTCGACGTGGAACGCTGGCTGACGACGAGCGACGGGATCACGCCGGTGAATGCGGGCAAGCTGAACGGCCGCAATCATGACTGGAAGCACCTCAAGAACCAGGACATCATCGCCATGCCCGACAAATGGGAATATCCCTGGTATGCGGCCTGGGACCTGGCGTTCCAGAGCATCTCGATGGCGCTGGTGGATCCCGGTGTTCGCCAAGCATCAGCTGTTGCTGATCATGCGGGAATGGTATATGAAGCCCGACGGGCAGATCCCGGCCTATGAATGGAATTTCAGCGATGTGAACCCGCCGGTGCAGGCCTGGGCGGCGCTGATGGTCTACCGGATCGAGAAGGAGCGGACGGGGAAGGGGGATATCGGCTTTCTGAAACGGATCTTTCAAAAGCTGCTGATCAATTTCACCTGGTGGATCAACCGAAAGGACGCCAACGGGAACAATATGTTCGAAGGCGGCTTTCTCGGGCTGGACAATATCGGGGTATTCAACCGCAGCCATGCGCTGGGCGGGGATATGCAGCTGGAGCAGGCCGACGGCACGAGCTGGATGGGGATGTATGCGCTCAACATGATGGATATGGCGCTGGAGATCGCGATGAAGGATGATGCGTTCGAGGATACCGCGACCAAGTTCTTCGAGCATTTCGTGCTGATCGCCGAAGCCCTGAATGAACAGGGGATGTGGAACGAGGAGGACAAATTCTTTTATGATACGCTTGTCCATCGGCGGGATCGCCGGTTCAGCTGCGGATCCAGTCCATCGTGGGGCTGACGACCCTTTTTGCCGTTTCGATCATCGAGAAGAACACGCTGCATAAAGCTTGACGGACTTCAAAAAGCGGATCACGTGGTTCGAGAACTACCGGCTGAAGAACAACCGGTACTGGCCAAATGAAGAGCATAGCGACGGGGAGCAGATCCTGTTGTCGCTGGTGCCGCAGAAGCGGTTGATCTTTCTGCTGGAGCGGCTGCTCAATGAGGCGGAGTTCCTTTCGCCCGGCGGGATCCGGGCGCTGTCGAAATATCACGAAAAAAATCCGTATACCATCAATATCGGCGGGATCGACTATCATATCAAATACGATCCGGGAGATTCGACCTCCGACTTTTTCGGCGGCAATTCCAACTGGCGGGGGCCGGTGTGGATACCGATCAATTACCTGATCATCCAGTCGATCCGGCAGTACGGAAAGTTTTATGGCGATGGGCTGATGGTGGAATATCCGGCGGGATCGGGGAAGAAGCAAACGCTGGAGCAGGTGGCGGACCATCTGACCGAGCGGGTGATCAGTCTGTTCAAAAAAGATGCAGACCGGCGCGCGGCCCGTTGCATGGAAAGTACAACTGGTTCTATCAAAAACCGGGGAACCAGGACCTTCTGCTGTTCTATGAATATTTTCATGGCGATACCAGTCATGGGCTGGGCGCCAGCCATCAGACCGGCTGGACTTCGCTGGTGGCGGAGCTGATCTCGGAACTATCGAATCATAAGGAGACAATACGGAAGGGAATTTCGCCCAAAATGGGAATCCCGTCCTGAGAAAGGGAGAGCGGTACGGATTGTTCGATCCGCAAATGATTGATTTATAATCAGTTTGAATTTTGGCAGGCCGTTAGCATCCTTTGTGTTCATGAAACACATCTGCACTTCCTACATGACACGCGCCTTGATGATCTTCACCCTGATCCAAACCCTGAATCACTCGGTAAATGCGCAGACCACGTATGCGATCAACACCAATTCGAATTGGTCTGACAACATTACCCGCTACCTGTTATGCCTGTACCATCGATATCGCTTCCGGCGTTACGCTGACGGTAGATAAATCCGAAACCTGTCAGAACTGTACGTTCTCCGGCGGGACGGTTTCCATCGCCAGTCAGACCCTCAATATCCAATATGCCGGCAGCACCGTAGCGACAACAAATTTTAACGGTACGAATCTGGTGGCCAGCGGAACGGCCCAGGTCATCGTAAACGCACCGCTTTCCCTTAGCAACGCCGTTTTTACGTTCAGCAATACGTCGTCCATGACGACCAGCTACAATGTCACGTTGACAACCAGCACGATCGACCTGTACAATAGTGCTTCGATGACGTCGAATGGCGGGGCGACCACGACGGTCAATCTGATCAGCAACAGCCGGATCGTGATCGGCGACGGTTCGATAGAGCAGCACGGCGATCTTTACGGTAAGCGGGCCGACACTGAATATGTATGATAATTCTACGGTTGCGGTCGCGAATCAGAATAATGTATACTACAACTGGTCGTACTATAACTACCAGCACAACTCCACAGCCAGCCCCAGTTCCGCCAAGTCTTATGCCAGCTCGGGTTTGAGCATGAATTGCGGCGCCGGGTATGCGCACAGCTGTTCCAATCCTTCGCTATATGGTCCTGCGTCGGTGAGCTTCAGGTGTAGTTTCGGGTGTCACCCTGCCAGTCATCCTGGACGGGTTTACTGCGGCGCTGAACAACGATCATACGATGATGCTTGAATTGGAATACGCAGATGGAAGAGAATTTCAGTCACTTTACGATCGAACGCAGCGCGGACGGGGCAAACTGGGAGCAGATCGGGACGGTTCAGGCGAAGGGAAACAGCGCGGTTCAGACCGACTATAATTATACGGATGAACAGCCCTTGGCCGGTACGAACTACTACCGGCTGACGCTGGTCAATATGGATGACAGTTATATGTATTCCCAGGATCGTCAGGTGATGCAGTCCGCCACGATCGCAGAAGTCAGCTTTTTCCCGAACCCCGCTCATGACTATGTGAATGTTTCGCTTGGCGGGACGACCGGCAGCCAGGTAACGATCCTGCTGTCGAGTATCAGCGGCCGGTTGTGCAGGAGAAGGCAGCGGCAACGGGAACTGGGGTGGTCGTTACTTTCCCGCTCCAAAATATTGCCTCGGGGATGTATATCCTGACCGTCGTTAATGCCGACGGGACGCGGGAAAGCAGCCCGGTGCTGATCAACAAATCATAATCGTTTTCATAATAACAGAAGGTGTTTTCAATAGTGAAACGAGCCCCCATTTCAATGGGGGTTCTTGCATGGAGACCGGTTCGCGTTCCCGCGTTAGCCGGAGAGGATTGTTTTACCGCAGATTGAATCGCAGACTAAGCCCCGTGCTCAAGACGAACCCGTGCTCGGAGACTTTTTGCTGATCGCTGGGTTTGTTGACGAGCTTTTTGAAATGGTCATACCTGCCGTGTTCGTTGCTGTAGTAGCCGAGCCGCCATACGGTGTTCAGATCGACGGCATAGCCTGCGCCGCCGGTGATGCCGATCTGCAGGACGCTGCCAAAGTGGATGGGAGACCAGAAGAGACGCATCAGGGGGTCGATCGAAAGCCCCCAGCGCCGGAGCGCCAGCGGAGTATTGTATTTTACCGACAGATCTTCATAGGTTGGCGGCAAGTTCCCGTTCAGCGTAATGATATCGGCGTGATAACCGGCCGATGCGCCGAAGAACAACATAAAATTTTGAGTCTTCACAAGCGCGTAGAACACACCGCCGCCGAGGTTGAAGGCCGTCAGATCATTGGCGTTGGTGATGGTGGACAGATGTACGCTATAGAGAAGCCGGGAATTGGCGGGCATGGCCGCTGCCTCGAAACTCAGACTGGTCGGGACATGCGGCTCGGCGGGATAACCATATTCTTTTAACCAGTGATTAATATGCGGATCGTTGGCGTGATTGAAGTAGAGGCTGCTGTTAAAGAAAAGAGAAAAGGTCGAGTCGGAACCACGTTGCGCATAAGCAGATCCGGCCGGGAGCAACAGCATCAGGAAATATCCCCATCCTTTCATCATGTATTAAATGTAGACAAAAAGAAAGGCCATGCCTATTCCATTAACAAATAAATTGCGCAGCTCCGTGAGCCCGCCGGTGGCCACTGCACGCATTTCCCGATAACGAGCGAATAACGAGGGTATAACGAAGCCATAACGGAAAAAGCAGGAAACGATGAGTATTTTAGTAACGCCAACCCCGCTACACCAAATGAAAAAGACCACTTGTATCCAGCTTGTCCTGATCACGGCAGCCCTGGCCGGTTGTGATCGGCCCCTGTACCTCCCGGGACCCCCATTCCCCGGTTCATCCGGCCCTTACGCTCCACGACCATATTACCCTCCTGCCGCCTACGGTTCCACCATCCCTCAAACCGGCATCTCTCAAACCGGTACCCCTCAAGCCGACACTCCCGAACAGGACAGCACCAACTCCTGCCCGCTGGCGGAGACCCAACTTCCACCCGACTATTATCTCTGGTATTCCGGTCTCCGGCCCTGGGACTTCTTCTACGGGAACGTGTTCAACCTGAACGGCTATTACGCCTATCGGCATCCCGCTGCGATCGTTCGGGCAGGTTTCGGAAGGATCGCGTCCGCCCGGGTCGGCGGCACGGGTCATTCATAGTTTGCTTGAGGTGTTGCCGGATTGAAAATGATTACCTTTCAGTATGCAACGCAGAAAATTTATTCGGACGGCGGGCGTGATCACGCTGGGTCTCTCGATGGCGGAGAAAGCGGCTTTGGCGGCCGGATCCACGCCAGGCCATACCCTTTCGGGAGCGCTTCCCGGAAACCCCTTACCCCGGTGGAAGGGATTCAATTTACTCGACTTTTATTCGCCAAACGAACGGCCGAATTATAAGCCAACCACCGCGGAACCGTTCAACTGGATGCGGGACTGGGGGTTTGATTTTGTCCGCATTCCCATTGCTTATCCCTATTATCTGAAATTTGACCGCACAAAAGATATTACCCCGGAAGCCGTTTACCAGACCGATCCGCAGAAGCTGGAGGAGATCGACCGGCTGGTCAACCTGGCGCAGCAATCCGGGATGCACGTCAGCCTCAATCTGCACCGCGCGCCGGGTTATTGCATCAATGCGGGTTTTCACGAACCGTTCAATCTGTGGAAGGACAGCGCGGCCCTGGATGCCTTCTGTTTCCACTGGAATATGTGGGCACATCGATACAAGGAGATGCCAAAGGACAAGATCAGTTTCGATCTGTTGAACGAGCCGGCGATGCGGGAGGATATGAACGATCAGCACTCGCCGTCCACCGCGCTTCCGGGTGATCTGTATCGTAAGGTCGTGGCGGCCGCCGCGGCAGCGATCCGGAAGGAAAATCCGGACCGGCTGATCATCGCGGACGGCAACTGGGGCGGAAGCCTCGTCACCCCGGAGCTGAAAGACCTTGGTGTCGCGCAAAGCTGCCGGGGATATTATCCGCATCAAATATCTCACTATAAGGCGCCCTGGGCGAACAAAGACCCGGAACACGAGCCGTTACCCGCCTGGCCGGGACAGGTCGGCAACCAATACTTGAGCCGCGCGATGCTGGAAACTTTTTACAAACCCTGGATCGACCTCGTCAACCAGGGCGTGGGGGTGCATTGCGGGGAGTGCGGTTGCTGGAAGATGACGCCGCACGATGTCTTCATCGCGTGGTTTACGGACGTGCTCGATATTCTAAAGGCCGCAGGCATCGGCTTCGCACCCTGGAATTTTATCGGCGATTTCGGCGTTCTGGATTCCGGCCGAACCGATGTGGCGTATGAGGATTGGCATGGGCACAAGCTCGACCGGCAGATGCTGGAATTGCTTCAAAAACATTAATCCGCGATCTTTTCCTTCATCCCAACCAGACCGACCCGCCGTTGCAGATCTCCAATCGTCACATTGATCTGCCGGCCGATCGGCTTGCCATCGCGGTAGGTGATGACCTTTAGCCAGGCGGCCTCTTTGGGGATGGTCAGGGTCGAACTGTATTTTGGATAGAAATTATCCGGGTTGGAATTGTCGAAGCTGTAATAGATATCCAGCCCCGCCACTTCGGTGCCCAGGTCGACGGTGATCGAGTCATACGCGTTGACGTCTTTCTTCGGCGTAATGATGGCGTCGAACATCGAACGGGAATATTTGACCTGTTCGACATCCAGCCGGCCGAATTGGCCTTCCACGCGTTACGTGCAAAGCAATTCCAGTCCTTCTTTTCTTTCGGCGACCAGAAGTCCTCCGCGACGGCCAGGCTGCGGGGCCAGACCATATATTGCCGGTGACGGACATTATAGACCTGCTCCGTCCAGAGATTGGCCTGGCCGCCGATGATATATTTGGGGTCGACGCTGTCGGGAACCGGCTCATAGGAATAGACCGTATTCAGCCGCAAGCGTGGCGTATACCGGGCGGTTCGATGGCGGCATCGCCCTGCATATAGTCGAGATAGACAAAGGTCGTCGGGCTCATGACGACGGAATGCTTCAGTTTCGCCGCTGCGATGCCGCCGGCCACGCCCGCGCCAGCTCATGACGGCCGCGTTGGGGGCCAGACCGCCTTCGAGGATCTCATCCCAGCCGATGACCTTCTTTCCTTTCGATTCCACGATCTTCTCCACCCGTTTTTCAAAATAGCTTTGGACTTCCTCCATCGTCTTCAGTCCTTCCTTTTGCATCAGTTGTTTGACGGCGTCGCTTTGCTCCCAGAAATTCTTGGCGCATTCGTCGCCGCCGACATGGATATAGCCAAAGGGAAAGAGGGCGGCGATCTCGGTAAAGACTTTATCGAGGAAGGGATATACTTTTTCGTTGGCAGGGCAGAGCGTATTGTCGTACGAGCGCGGAGAAGCCGCCTTTGTACCAGTTCATGATCTTCTCGCCGGAGCGGACCCGGTAGGTATCGGCGCCCGCGGTACAGGAAAGTTCGGGATAGGAGGCGATGGCGGCCAGGCTATGACCGGGGACGTCGACCTCCGGCAGGATATTGACAAAACGGTCTTTGGCATATTGCACCAGTTCCCGGATATCGTCCTGCGGTATAAAAGCCGCCGTAGTCTCTTTGGTTCATCCGGGCGCCGGGTCGGGTCGAAGGTCCCAAAAGTTCCTACCCGCTGCACGTTCCAGGCGCCCACCTGCGTCAGCTTTGGCAGGCTTTTGATCTCGATGCGCCAGCCTTCGTCATCGGTCAGGTGAAGATGCAGCAGGTTGAATTTATACTTGACCATTTCGTCGATAAAGGCTTTTACTTCCTGCTTGGTAAAGAAATGGCGGGCAACGTCAAACATCAGCCCCCGCCAGCCAAACCGGGGATAATCGGTGATCGTGACGCAGGGCGTCGACCAGGCGACGTTTTTGACCGGCCTGTTGCTTTCGATCTCTTTTGGCAGCAGCTGGTAGAGGGTCTGGATGCCATAGAAGATACCGGCGGGCTGGTTGGCGTGGATGGTTACGGCGGTGGGGTTGATGGTCAGCGTATACCCTTCGGCGCCGAGGGCCGGATCGGCGGTTTTGTTGAGGATCGAGCCGGATGGTACGCGGCAGGGTTGGTCTCGTGGGTGATCGTTACGGTATAGCCGGTAGGGGTGCTCAGCCGGGTCTTCAGGTCTTCCAGGGTGTGGGCAAGTTCTGATTGTCCCGGGGCTTCGATCAAGCATGGAGGCGGGTAGGGTAAAAAGGCCCGGCTTCAGCTGCTGGCTGACCGGTTCGGGGATCAGCGAAAGCGGGCCGGAGGATTCCTGGGAAAAGGCCGGAAGACAGATCGATGACGGTCAGCAAGGAGAGAATGAGATTTCTCATGGCGTTAGACGTATTATGATGTTGATGCGCGATTTGAGCGCACGGAAGGTAGAATTTTTGCAGGAGAAAAAATAAATCTTACATTTTGAGTAACCTTTTTCTCGCCGGCGAAGTTTCCATTTGCACGGCAATCGGCTATTACGAACATCAACCAAGCTACTTGAATATACTATCGGATAATGCCCTCATGCTAAAAGTGAAATCCGGGGATCTGGATAAGATGGCGTTGCTGTTTCAGCGCTATCACCGGCCCTTATATGGATTCCTTTTTCATATGACCGGGCAGCGGGAGTCGAGCGAGGATATGGTGCAGACGGTCTTTTACCGGCTGCTGAAGTCGAGGCACACGTTTACCGGCGAAGGCGAGTTCAAGACCTGGATGTATCATGTGGCGAGGAATGTGTTGAGCGATCATTTCAAAGGCAGCCGGCGATCGGGCGGTCATGTCGATATCGCGGATCTGGAGGAAAAGCTGAGCGGGGATACAGGGCTCTTCGAGCGGGTGGAGAAGCGGCTGGCGGTGCAGGCGCTGCAAAAAGCGATGGCGGCATTGAGTCCCGAAAGCCGGGAGATCCTGGTGCTGAGCCGGTTTCAGGAGTTGAAGGGGGCGGAGATCGCGGGGATATTGGATATCAGTGTCGGGGCGGTGAAGGTCCGGATATTCCGGGCGATCAGTCAATTAAAGACATTATATCTGGAACAGCAAACAGAAATCGAATAGTATGCCATGTCAAAAACATAAGGACTTGCTGGAGCGCTGGTGGAATGACCGGCTCACGGAGGCCGAGCGGGCCGAGCTGGAAGCGCAGCTGACGCGAATGCGAAGACTGCCGGCGGGAGCTGGAGGGCAGCCGTGAATTGTGGGAGCTGATGGGCTTATATGCCGGTTCCCGGAGCCATCCGGGGAGATGCAGGCGCAGTTCAATGCGATGCTGGAGGGCTATAAGGCGACGGAAGGAGGGAAGAAGAAGGGGTTTCGGGGATGGCGGCTTTCTGGCAATTGTTCACGATCCGGCCGGGGCTGGCGGCGGCGTTTAGTGTGGTGCTGTTGCTCGGGGGTTTGGGTCTGGGATTGCTGATCAACCGGCCGAAAACGGTTATTGTTCAGGCGAGCGGCGGCTGCGGTGGCGACGGCGAGGTACAGGAACGGCGCCGCGGTTTGCCGGGGACGCGATACGCCGGATGTCGGCAGCAGGCCGGTGAGCGGAAGAGAAACCTGCGACGGAAACCAAACAGCTGGAGGCGTTGACGGCGCAGGTACATGAGATGCGGGAGATGATGATGCTGTCGTTGTTGCAGAATCCGTCGGCATCCGAACGGCTCCGGGCGGTCAGCTATACCAGTGAGATCCGGCATGTCAACCCGAATATTGCCGCGGCGCTGCTGGCGACACTGAACAATGATCCCGAATGTCAACGTTCGGCTGACGACGCTGGAAGCATTGACCCATTTTGCCCGGGACCCGGTCGTAAGGGAAGGGCTGATACAGTCCATCCTGCAGCAGGAATCGCCGCTGGTGCAGGCGGCGCTGGCGGACGTGATGCTGAAGCTTCAGGAAAAACGGGCGATCCAACCTTTTAAAAAATTATTGCAACAAAAAGACCTCAATGGCGATGGTGAGGGTCAAGATCGAGCAAACCATCACCCGGTTAACGTAAAAACAAATTGATATGAAAAAATTATTTTTCCCGCTGCTGGCGGGAGCTGGGGATCATCTGCTGTTCCCGGATGGATGTCCAGCGCACAACAACAGGAATTCAAACAACACATCAGCAAAGAGTTTATCGCTTCAGAAAGGCGAGCGGCGGCGTGCTGGCCCTGTACAATCTCAACGGGTCGTTGAATGTCGAGGGTTATTCCGGCGATAAGGTGCTGATCGAGGTGGACGAGCGGCTTACGGCCGACGACAGCGAAACGCTGGAGATCGGTAAAAAGGAATTCAAGCTCGGATTCGACCACGATCGCCGACAGCATCATCGTCTATATTGCGGAGCCGTTTGATACCCGGCCCTGTCGCAACTGTGATCGCTGACGGAGGGTGCTACGGCGACCGGCGGGAGATCGATTATGATTTCAACCTGGTCTTTACGGTCAAGGTCCCCTATCCATATGAACCTGGATATCTCGACGGTCAATAAGGGGGATATCACGGTCGAAAGCGTATCCGGCGTCGATGCGCGTCAACAATGTCAACGGCAAGATCACGATCAGGGATGCCAAAGGGGAGACCTGGGCGCATACGATCAATGGCGACCTGACCGTCAATTATCTCGATGCGTCCCGACGGGCAATTCGGAGTTCTATACCTTGAACGGTAAGTTGTCGGTCACCTTCCCGCAAAGCCTTTCGGCGGACCTTCAATTCAAAAGCTGGAATGGCTCCTTCTATACCGATTTTCCGAAATGGGAGGTATTGCCGGTAAAAGTGACAAAGAATGTAAAGAAGAAGGGGCGGCGGAACGGAATACCAGCTGATCATCGACAAGCAGATCCGGATCGGGGAAGGCGGCAGGCTGTTCAAATTCGAAACCATGAACGGAAACATTTATATTAAACGACAAGCATAAAATAAAGGAAACATGAAAACACTAAAAAAAGCGGTTTTATTTATTTGTCTGATGACCATGTGTTGGCCGGCTGGCGGCGCAGACGAAGGGTACGGAAGAAATGGTGGTGCCGCTGAGCGAACCCGGAAAACCGGTTACCTTGGAAGCCCACCTGATGAGAGGCTCGATCAAAGTGATCGGCTATGAAGGGAAGGATGTTATCGTGCAGGTACATATGGATTCGTCAAAGGAAGAGGAAGAGGATCGGGACGACGATTCGAAGGGGATGAAGCGGATCGGAAGCACGGGCGGGATTGGATGTCCGGGCCGAAGAGAGACGACAATACGGTCCGCATCAACGCGGGGATGACGAACAGGAAATTGGTCGGGCTGACGATAAAGGTCCCGCAAAATACCGACGCGGATCGAAGTGGGTACGATCAACGGCGGAGAAATAACCGTCAGCAATGTCAGCGGTAAGATCGAGATCAGCAATGTCAACGGAGGGATCACCGCGACGGGATTTCGGGTTCGGTGGTGGCCAATACGGTCAATGGTGACGTCATCGTCAAGTTCAAGTCGGTGGATGCCAAGCGCGGCGATGGCGTTTCTCCAATCTGAACGGAAAGATCGACGTCACGCTCCCGGCGGACACAAAGGCCAACCTGAAACTAAAATCGGATCGCGGCGAGATGTTTACCGATTTCGATATTGCCGTGGACAAGACACAGCCAAAAGTGGAAACAAAGAACGAAGACCATTTTCACCAGATCAAGATCGACGACTGGGTATCGGGGAAGATCAATGGCGGCGGCTCGGAGATGAATATGCAGTCGCAGTTCGGATCGATCTATATCCGAAAAGCAAAATAATATGCTGAAAAGCTATTGGAAGACCGCGGTGCGGTTGCTGCTGCAGAAACAAGACGCTATGGCTTTATCAATATCATCGGGCTGGCCGCGGGAACGTTTTGTTGCCTCTATATCCTGCTCTATGTCCGGGATCAGTACAGTTATGACCGGCATCACAAGGATGTGGATGATATCTATCGGGTCAACCGGGTAGACCGCGGGAAGGATGGGGAATACAATGTTGGCCATTACGGCGATGCAGGTGGGGCCGTCGATGAAGCGCGACCTCCCGGAGGTCGCACAGTTCACGCGGGTGATCCCGTTTATCGGCGTGGACAAAAGCCTGATCAGCTATGGGGAGAAGCATCTTTGGATCAAGGATGCCTTTATCGTCGATTCCACCTTTTTCGACATCTTCACGTATCGCGCAGTTCGCGGCGACCTGCAAACAGCGCTGGACAAACCCAATACGGCGGTATTGCTCAAGCCGCTGGCGGAGAAGCTTTTCGGCAACGAAGACCCGATCGGCAAGACCGTCACGCTGGATAATACGGACCAGGATAAGGTGAACTATACGATTACGGGGGTGGTTGAAGCCGTCGGCAAGTCTCATTTGTATAGCGAGCTTTTTATTACCATGAACAGTGAAGGGATGGGGAAGCGGTTTAAGGATTGGGATTCCTGGGTAAGTGAGACGTTCATGTCGAACTATGTCAAACTGCGGCCCGGGACCAATATGGCGGCGCTGGAAAAGAAGCTCGCCTGCGCTGGAACAGAAGTATGCGAGCCAGGAGTTTAAGAAGTGGGATGTTCACGAGCGGCTTTATCTGCAGCCGATCGCTTCCGTTCATACAACCGGCGGCTTTGACAATCCGGGCATCGGGACGCCGGTCGAGTCAACCTTTCTGTCGATCCTTGTACTGATCGCGGTGCTGATCCAGGTGATCGCCTGTATCAACTTTATGAACCTGGCGACGGCGCGGGCTTCCAAACGGGCCCGGGAGGTGGGGGTCCGGAAAGTGATCGGAGCGGGGCGGGGCGATCTGGTCCGGCAATTCCTGGCGGAGTCGTTTCTGCTGGCGCTGGTGAGCGTTTTGATCGCGTTGCCGTTATTGATGGTGGCGCTCCCCGCGCTAAACGGGATTACGCAGGCGACCGTTACGCTGGCTTTTTTGAAGGATTATCATACCTGGCTAATGCTGGCGGGTATCGTGGTCTTCACCGGGCTGATTGCGGGAAGCTATCCGGCCTTCTATCTTTCTGCGTTTAATGTTATCCGGGTGTTGAAAGGTCAATTGACCAACCAGATCTCCATCGGCGGCATCCGCCGGGTGTTGGTCGTGATCCAGTTCGTGTTGTCCATCGTGCTGATCACGGGGATCATCGTTATCTACCGTCAACTGAATTATATCCGGAACAAGGATCTGGGTTTTGACAAGGACCAGCGGCTGCTGTTCACCTTCAATTCCAGCGATTCGTTCGATGGGCTTGACCCCTTTATGGACGATCTCCGGTCGCTCGCGGGGGTAAAAGAGGTCAGCAATTCCAGCAAACCGCTTGGGACATTTTACGTCTTCAACAACAGCTGGTCATTGCCGGGGGAATGACATCGAGCATTCGAAAAATGCGGAATATGTATTAGCGGACCGGTATTTCGTCAAGGCAAACGGCATCAAAATGGTCAGCGGCCGCGATTTCCGGGAGGGCGATTCGGACCGGGTGTTGATCAACGAGACGTTTGCCCGTCGAGCTGGGGCTGACCGCCGGCCACGGCGCCGGGAACAAGGCTCCATGACAGCCAGGACCGGGTGGTGGAGGTTGTCGGGGTGATGAAGGACTTCAACTTCTGGTCCCTTCACCGAAGATTTGGACGGATTTCTGGTCTGGATCAACAATCCGCGATATGGCCTTTGGCCGACGGTGATCGTGCATACGAATACGAACAACTATCAGCAGCTACTGGCGCGCATGGAGCAGGTCTGGCGAGAAGGACGTGCCCGGCGTGCCGTTCGAGTATGCGTTTATGGACGAATATGTCGGCCACATCTATGCCGCGGATATCACCGTTTCGCGGATCATCAATTCCTTTACGCTGATGGCGGTGGTCATCTCGTGTCTGGGGCTTTTCGGGCTGGCGGCGTTTAGCGCCGAGCAGCGAAGCAAGGAAGTCAGCATCCGGAAGGTGCTTGGGGCGAGCGTAACCGGTCTGGCGCGGTTGCTTTCAAAGGAATTTGTGTGGCTGGTGGGAATCGCTTTCGGGATCGCCGCGCCGGTCTCCTGGTGGGCCGCCCATCGATGGCTGCAGACCTTTGCTTTCCGGATCTCGCTGGAGTGGTGGATGTTCGGGTTGGCGGGTGTGCTGGCGCTGGCCCTGGCGCTCGCGACGGTGAGTTTTCACGCGATCCGGGCGGCGCTGGCGAATCCCGCAAGATCTCTGCGTAGCGAATGAGCCGCTCCGCGGCTCTTGGCTTACGAACCGAATAAACCGATCATATGCTAAAAAGCTATTGGAAGACGGCTATCCGATTCCTGCTGAAGAACAAGACCTTCAGCTTTATCAACGTCATCGGGCTGGCCATCGGCACGGTCTGCTGCCTGTACATTCTGTTGTATGTCCATGAGCAGTACAGCTATGACCGCCATGAAACGCATGCAGCGGACATTTACCAAATCGTGACCGTGATGAAAATAACCGGCGATCATCATCAGATGCAAACCTCTTCGCCGCCGATCGCCGGGGCCATGAAACATGACTTTCCGGAAGTCGTTCAATATGCACGCGCCTTCGATCCCTCAATTTTCGGCGCGGATCAGCACCTGTTGAAATACAAGGACCGGTCGTTCTATGAGAAAAAGGCCCTTTTTGTCGATTCAACCTTTTTTCAACTTTTCACCTATCGTTTCCTTGAGGGCGATCCGGAACGCGCGTTGATGGAGCCATACTCCGTCGTATTGCTCAAGTCGACGGCCTCAAAACTTTTTGCCGGCGAAGATCCGCTTGGCAAGACGATCGTCATCAATAACAAAGCCGGAGAGGAACATCTGCGGGTGACGGGGGTTGTCGAACCCCTGGGCCGATCGCATTTGCAGGCGAATGTTTTTATAACGATGAACAGCGGACTGATCGGTCAGATCATCGGCCGCATCGGCGATTGGGGGGAGAGAACATGATGTATTCCTATGTACAGCTTCGACCGGGCGCGGATCCCCATGCACTGTCAGCGAAGCTGGGGCCATTTCTGGTTTCGCACGGAGAGCAGCGGCTGAAGGCTTTGGGGATGGAGAAAGCGCTTCATCTGATGCCCATCTCTTCCGTCCATACCACCTCGGCGTTCGAACATGAATGGAGCCGGTCCGTTAGCTCCTCCTTTTTGTCGATCCTGATGCTGATCGCGATCCTGATCCAGCTGATTGCCTGTATCAACTTTATGAATCTGACGACGGCGCGCGCGTTCAGGCGGGCCAAGGAAGTAGGCGTGCGAAAGGTGATCGGCGCGGGCAGGGGGAACCTGATGCGGCAGTTCCTCGGGGAATCGCTGTTGTTGTCGCTGGCGGCGATCCTGCTGGCGATGCCGATCTTATGGCTGCTGCTTCCGTACTTCAATCAACTTACCAGAGCGGTCATTTCATTTCAATTGGTGCGGGACTATCGCTTCTGGCTCGTTTTGTTGGGGTTGGTCGTGGGGACAGGGTTGTTGTCCGGCAGCTATCCGGCTTTTTATCTATCCGCGTTCCAGGCGGTGAAGGTGATCAAGGGAAATTTCTCCAACCGGGTGTCAGCCGTGGGCTTGCGCCGCATCCTGGTCGTCTTTCAATTTACCATATCCATCATCCTGATCTCGGGTATCGTGATCATCTATCGTCAGATGGAGTACATAAAAAGTAAAGATCTGGGGTTTGATCAGGCGCAGAAGGTGATCTTCAATATCTATACGTCCGGGGTGAATGCGGGAGAATTTGCAGACGAGCTTAGATTGTTACCGGAAGTAAAAGGGGTGACGGCAGCCAATAGTCAGCTCGGGAAGCGGATCACGCGCGACTTTAATGTCTACCTGGCCGGCGGCAGTATGGCTACGGGGCCGGATGCCCAGGACATGATGACAGATAAATATTTTGTTCCCACCGCCGGATTGCAGTTGATTAGTGGTCGGAACTTCGGAGATAACGATTCGGGACGGGTGCTCATCAATGAAACGCTGGCCAGGCGGCTCGGCCTGGACCCCGCAAAGGCGCCGGGCGTGAGGTTGTTTTCCGGGGAGGGGAAGGACCCCTGGGATATTTTCGATATCATCGGGGTGTTCCGGGATTTCAATACCGCGTCTTTGCATGAGGCGCAGAATCCCTTCCTGCTCATCTGGAATCCAACGAACCCGTCGCTTTGTACGATCATGGCGAGCTGCAACAGCACCAATTACCGGTCTTTGCTGGCGAAGATGGAAAAGATCTGGCGCCGGAATGCCCCGGGTGTCCCGTTCGAATATTCGTTCCTGGACGAAGAAGTGCAGCATCAGTATGAGACGGAGATCGTCACGGCCAATATCATCAATAGTTTCACGCTGATCGCGGTCCTTATTTCCTGTCTGGGTTTGTTCGGGCTGGCGGCGTTCAGCGCCGAGCAGCGCAGCAAGGAGGTCGGCATCCGGAAAGTACTCGGCGCAAGTGTGGCGGGGGTCACGCGCTTGTTGTCGAGGGATTTCCTGAAGCTCGTGGCGGTGGCCTTTGTGATCGCAACACCGGTCGCCTGGTGGGTCATGTACCGGTGGCTGGAGACATTCGCCTTCCGGATTTCATTACACTGGTGGATGTTTGGACTCGCCGGGGCGCTTGCGCTATTGGTTGCACTGGCGACGGTAAGCTTTCACGCGATCAGGGCGGCGCTGGCGAATCCGGTGCGGAGCCTCCGGACGGAGTAAACGGTATGACCGCCCAGACGCGGGCGCAACCGGTGGGCATCCCACGCGCGGGGTACTGGCTGGTGGGCGTGGACCGAGTTCTCAAAACGAGAACTTCTCGCGGTGAGGATGGAGGAACCGGAGTTTAAACAATGGGTTCGCAAAACCGTAAGTGGCTGAATGTGTGTTACTTATTTTATGCGGTGCAGTTGGCGATGACAATAGCGAGGGACCAATTTAGGGCTGAAGTTCTCAATTTGAGAACTTTTTTTTGTTTAGAAACACATGTATACCTGAATCCGCTAAACGTGCCGTCGCAATCGGGCCAGAAGTTAGTTAAACAGGCAGCAAAAAAAAATCAATGGAGCACGCTGACCTCATACGTGACGACCTGTTCATTCAACGCTTTCGATCCGTCAAATTTGTAATATTCCAATTTTATTGGAATGAAGTATTTTCCGGGTCGCCTTGGTGCTTTGAATTCGTAAAAAGCAATGCCGGATGCGGTCAGGGGTACAGGATTACCCGCGATGGTAATGCCGGGTTTTGCGAGCACGCTAAATGAACCGATGCCGGCCGTGATTTTGATGACTTCTTCGGGTTTAACGATTGAACTGTTGATATTGATCAGCGACCCGAAAACAGTAAAGTGATCTGTTTCATCCTGAGTCCGATAGTCACAATAGCGTGCGATCATTTTTGCGGAAAGCGCAATGTCAATCTTCAATTTGTTTAGCGCGAGAAGCGTTATCAGTGGGTCTTTGCCGAATGTAGTTTCTGCCCAGGCCTCAAAATGGATTTCGTTGAAAATGGTATCTGAAAGGGGGCTTAGTAGTGGAAATTGTTGAACGAATTTCTGACGAGTTTCTTCCATGAGATGCCCTGCCGTGTCAAGACTATCGGGAAGAGTCCCTGCCAGGGCATTTTTGTATTTGATTTGCTGAAGATCAAACGAAGATCGATTATTTTTAATCTCCGCACCAACTGCGGAGATTTTTACCTTATATTTACCGCAAAAAATGCGGAGATAAATGCCCGTTTACGTCCATCATAGCAAAAAAGGGCCGGAATTTGTATGGGACCTGGCGAAGATTGCCAGTTTACTAGCTCAGATCCGGTACAATCAGGGGCGATTATGCGGTCGATTGGAGGCCATAGGGCCGGATTTGAGGGAAGAGGCCTGTAGACAAGTCTATTCCGATGACACGCTATCATTTGCCGGTACCGGAAGTGAGCGATTCGCCGCGATGATCCGCGACGCGGCCAGGCAATATGGCACTCCGCTTACAATAGATCGCCTTTTCCGATGGCATTCGGAATTGCACCCATCCGTCGAAAAAACAGTCACAAAAACGAAGGTTCATTTTCAATCCTCTACCGGCGAGGGCTCAGAAAGTAAATTAACCAAGCTGATCCATTGGGTCAATTCCGCGACAGACACCGATCCGGTCATTAAATCCGCAGTCGCTCAGCTTTGGCTACTCACCATCCGGCCCTTTGAAGCGGGAAACGAGCGGCTAGGCGAGCTCGTTATGGAGGGTTTGCTCGCGCAGGCAGACCAAAGCGGAGAACGCTTCTACAGCGTCACCGGCCAGATGCGATCGAGTTCCACCGGTCCCGCCAACTACATCAATTCCTCCAACCCCCTTGAAATTACCCCCTGGATCGAGTGGTTTCTCGGCTGTTTGAGCCGGGCCATACAACACGCAAATGACGCCCTCGCCCTGATCCTGCAAAAAGACCAATTCTGGCAGCATTGCGCCGGAATGAACCTCAACGCCCGTCAACGGTTAGCGTTGAAAAAGATACTCGACGGCGAGGAATCCAAATTGACCTCATCAAAATGGGCTGCACTGACAAATACATCTCAGGATACCGCGGGAAGAGACATCAATGACCTCGTCGGCCGGGGCATATTGAAAAAGAAGCCGGCCGGGGGCAGAAGTACAAGCTACGCTATTGCGATGATGCACTAACCCGGGTAGAAAACGCTTTTTGCTGCTCGCTGATCGCCGCGTCATAACCCGCCCGGTCGGCAAACGCCATCGGGTTGTAGGGATCGCCGGGATGATGTTTTTTTTGCAGCTCGAACTGGCTCGCGTGCGAAGCCAACCAGAGATCGAATTTCAATTTGGGCATCGCGTCGAGCGTATACGAATAGTCC
This sequence comes from uncultured Chitinophagaceae bacterium, assembly GCA_963846405.1. Lineage (GTDB taxonomy): Bacteria > Bacteroidota > Bacteroidia > Chitinophagales > Chitinophagaceae > Puia. The sequence goes on from CAWJVU010000010.1 coordinate 642,701, forward strand.
TTCATGACAGTTGGGTAGGCCGGCATGCCCGGAAACCGGGTCGAGTCGAGGATGGTGGGGATATTCGCGATCAGCACGCGGTAGGAGCGCCGCTCATCCCGCACAGTAAAAAGAAAACTGCACGCCCCTTTGGTATGCCCGGGATGATGAAGTACGATGATCTCCATACCGCCCAATCGAACGGTATCGTGATCGTGGAGCAACCGGTCCGCTTTGACCGGAACAAACAGCGGTCCTTTTCCCCCAAAAATAAAATCTGAATTGCCGCCATCGGCCAGGACCGCGGCGTCCCCCGTCTCGATCATCATTTTCGCTTTTGTCTGCCGCCGGATCGCCGCCATGGCGCCGACATGATCGAAATGGGCATGGGTGGCCAGCAGGATCTTGATGTCCTTGAACCGGAAGCCCAGCGCCTCGACATGTTTCCGGATGATCGTATCCGACCCTGGCAAGCCGGTATTGATCAGAACATTGCCTGCGGGCGTTGTGATCAGATAGCTCGCGAGGTCATACGTTCCAACATAGTATAGATTGCCCGCGATGCGAAAGGGCGGGTAATCCCGGACCCACTCCGGCTGGATGTTGGGGAGCGGAGCCAGCTTCGGGTCAGTCGTTCGGACGGAACCCTGACCGCTCGCCCGAACCGCGATCATAGACGCCAGCGCAATGGAGGCGGTAATGGAAATGAACCGGGATAATTTTGACATGAAGGAACCCCTTTACCTTACAATTCTAAGTATTTTTGCCAACAAAGGAACACTTTCAAGCGCCAAAAATAACCTGATATGCCGAACCTCGGATATGTTTCGCCTTGTTTTATCGTGGCAGACGTAAAGCCTTCCGTTGAGTTCTATGTCGATAAGCTCGGATTTGAAGTCCGGTATATCGCACCCGAAGACTCCCCCTTTTTTGCGATAGTCGGCCGCGGCCCGGTTTCTATTTTCCTCAAGGCCATTGCGCCGGATATTACACCGGTTCCCAACCATACCCGTCATGAATGGGCGCGCCTGGACGCCTGGATTTATGTAGATGAGCCGGACGGTTTGTATACCGAGTTTGAGAAGTGCGGGATAACGTTCCACCAGCCGTTACGCACCGACGGGGACAACCTGCGGGGATTTGAAGTGGCGGATGCGGATGGTTATATTTTATTTTTTGGGCGACCCTGGCCGTAAGAGATTCGTCGAAATTTTTTATTCCACCGGAATAGAAATTAGTACTTTTAGGCCCGCGGATTGAGGAAAGATTGTTCCTTAAATCCATTGACAATGAAAGTTCAGTACGGTTCGGATTTTCATCTTGAATTTCCGGAGAATCGAAAATTTCTGACCACTAACCCATTGCAACCTGAGGCAGAAATTCTTGTATTGGCAGGCGATATTGTGAGTTTTGGCGAGGTGGAGAAAGCCAGAGCGTTTTTCGACTTTGTAAGTTATCACTATTCCAAGGTCTTTTGGGTCCCCGGCAACCACGAATACTACGGCGTGGATCTCACCGAAAAACCTACTCCCTTATGGGAAGACGTTCGGCACAATGTCCATTTGGTAAATAATCAGGTCGTAAATTATGGCGAACTCCGGTTTATTTTCTCCACACTATGGAGCCGGATAAGCCCTTTGCATGAAAGGGATATTGAATGGCGGATTGCCGACTTTTCAGCCATTTCCTATGCTGGTGAAAAATTTACCCCGCATAGGTTTACCTTACTCCATAAACAAAACATGAGGTTCTTAAAGAACGCTCTCAAGAAGGCGGGAGAAGCTCAAACTATTGTTGTTACCCATCACGTTCCAACTCTCATGAACTATCCGGTGGCATACAAGAATAGTCCATTGACAGAAGCATTTGCGGTTGAGCTATTTGACCTTATCGAGGGCTCCGGTCCCTATTGTTGGATTTATGGACATCATCATGTCAATACGCCAGCTTTCCGGATCGGAAAGACGATGATGCTTACAAATCAGCTGGGTTACGTACATCATCATGAACACGGATCATTTAAACGCGACCTGGTGTACACTCCCTGAGGTATTACTTCTGATAAATGGCCACCCCTTGGTATTCCGCGGAGATTACCTTGCCATAGATCGTCTTGGTCCAGCCATTTTCAAAACCGTGATTATTGGCGATCAGAAAACCTTTTCCCGCTTCGACCTTAATGACCTTGTGTGCATCGATGTACCTTCCCTTTACCTTGCAAAAGACAATGTCGCCCACATCATAATTCGTGGCCTGGGCAAAGGTTAAAAGGCTTCCATTTTTCAATATCGGAAGCATGGAATTTCCGAAAGCTTTCATTTTGCCGGTTCCGGCCGTTGCCAGCTCACTCTTTAGGCGTTCATATTTATTCATCTGGTTTGGATTTAGGGTATTCCGTAACAAAATTCGGGATTTTCAATTAGATTACATCGATGGAACAAACGCCACCGCATCAGTGCCTTATTTACGACGGATCACCGGCCAAGATGTTGCCCGCCATCGCGGCCATGATCAAACAAAAGCTGAGCGAAAACCAACGCTGCTTTTATCTAAACAGCCCGGCCATGGTGGCCGGATTGCGATCTTACCTGTTCGCCGCCGGCGTTGACGTTCCCTTTGAGGTGGCCAGGACCAGCCTGATCTTAACATCGGACCAAAGCCAACTGAAAAACGGACGCTTCGAGATGGAAAAAATGTTGGGAATGCTGGAAGACGCGGTGAATCAGGCCTTGATCGATGGGTTCACGGGGCTGTGGGCTACGGGCGATATGACCTGGGAGCTGGGCCCGAATAAGAACCTGCAAACCCTGCTTGATTATGAAAGGGGGCTGGAGAAATTATTTCAAAGATACCCGGCCCTATCCGGGATTTGCCAATATCATGCGGATACCATGCCGCGCGAGTTGACGTGCAATGGTCTGTTGGTTCATCCGGCCATCTACATCAATCAGACCCTTACCCGCTTAAATCCCCACTATATTCCGGCCGAAGCAGCCGGCCAGCCCGCAGCCGTAACACCCGAGCTGAAACATGTGGTCCAGAATCTTTGCGCCCTGCAGCCGCGGGAAGACATAGAGCGGTGAGTCCCCCCGCATCAACGCGGCCTATATGGGTATTCATTCTTGTATAAGACCGTCTGTTTGCCTTCGTCGAACGTGACGATGATGATCGCACAAAACGTAACCGCGTAGCCATTCTGCCTTGCGGGCAACCATCCCGGCATGCCGTTGATACAGCCCCTGATCTCTTGCGGCGTATAATTGGTATTATTGTTTTCAATGGTCATACAGTCAAGCCTCCCAACGCTGTCGATAATGAGCTTTATCTTAAATGAACCGTCTGGTCCACCGGCCTTCTCCGGCAGGGCTTTTTTGAAGTATTCGTCTAACGATCCGGTAAACCGTGCGCCTTTTTCGGCGTAATAAAAGATTTTGCGCATGTAGGTGGCGCAATTCGTGTCAACTGACTGGGCAGGCGCCTGCGCGGCCGTCTGGGCGCTGGCTCCTGTAGCGGCAAGGAATAGGACATAAAATATTAAAGTCAGGTTTTTCTGCATGGAGACAAGGAGTTTTGCTTTTATACAGCCAAAGTAAAAAAAATCCAGTAATTTAATGCGCTTCTGAACCAAACACGATACTACGCACATGAGAAAACAGAGTCTATGTAAATGGGCATGCCTTGTCGTCATCCTCTTTGCCTCCAATAGCCCCCTGGAAGCCCAGGATACCTCCGCTGCGTCGACCCTCCTGAAAGGGATGACCTGGCGCAACATCGGACCGAATCGCGGCGGGCGGTCGCTATCGATCGCGGGCAGCTCCAAGCGTAAAATGGAGTATTATTTCGGCGCGGTAGGCGGTGGGTTGTGGAAGACCATCGACGGCGGGTTCACCTGGAAACCGGTTACCGACGGGCAAATTACCAGCTCTTCCGTAGGCGCGGTCGCCGTCTCGGAATCGAAACCCGACATCGTATATATCGGCATGGGAGAGACGGAGCTTCGCGGGAATATCATGCAGGGCGATGGCGTATATAAATCGATCGACGGCGGCGCCACCTGGAAAAACATCGGCCTGAAAAACACCCAGGCCATCTCCCGTATCCGCATCCATCCCAACAATCCCGACATCGTCTATGTTTCCGCCCTCGGACATCCCTACGGTCCAAATGAAGAACGGGGTGTCTTCAAAACAACAGACGGCGGCGCCACCTGGAAAAAGGTACTCTACAAAAGCGACAGCGCGGGCGCCGAAGACCTTACCCTCGACCCGACCAACCCGGACGTCATCTATGCAACCATCTGGCAAGTCTACCGGACACCCTACAAAATGTGGGGCGGCGGCGGCGCCTGCGGGCTTTATAAATCGACAAACGGCGGAAATACCTGGACCGAACTGACGACCAAGCCCGGCATGCCAAAGGGTCCGGTTGGGAAAATAGGCGTGACCGTTTCTCCGGTCAACCCGAACCGGGTCTGGGCGATTGTCGAGGCAAATGAGGGAGGACTTTTTCGCTCGGACGACGGCGGCGCCAGCTGGAAATTGATCAACAACGAACGGAAGCTCCGCCAGCGCGCCTTTTATTACTCCCGGATCGTGGCGGATCCAAAAGACAGCAACGGGATCTACGGGCTAAACGTCAATTTCTATAAATCCACCGACGGCGGCCATACATTTCCCAAAGCAATCCGCCTCCCACACGGCGACAACCACGACCTTTGGATCGACCCGACCGACCCCATGCGACTGGCGGAAGCGGATGACGGCGGCGGAACCGTTTCGACGGATGGCGGCACGACGTGGACGGACGAAGATTTCCCTACCGCCCAGCTTTATCACATCATCGCAACAAACGACTTTCCTTACCAGGTGGCCGGCGCCCAACAGGACAATTCAACCATTGCCGTCCCAAGTGCGGACTACCGGTTTATGCTTGCGTCGGGTAACTCCATAAAACCCGGGCTGGGTTACGCATACGATGTGGGCGGCGGCGAGAGCGGGTATATCGCCCAGGATCCCGATCATCCGGATATTTTCTATGCCGGCAGTCAGGGCGCGCTGCTGACCCGGTTTGACCGCTCCACCGGCCAGATAAGAGATGTGCAGGTCTACCCGCGATTCTTTTCGGGGGAGGAGGCGAAGGTATTGCCGGAAAGATGGCAATGGACGTACCCGATCGTTTTCTCGCCGGTGGATCATAAGCGTCTTTATACCTGCTCGCAACACGTCTGGGTAACGACCAATGAAGGACAAAGCTGGGATCGGATAAGCCCGGACCTGACCTACAACGACACGACGACCTTGGGTGTCAGCGGCGGGGTGATTACGCGGGATATGAACGGGCCGGAGATCTATGGCACCGTGTTCGCCCTCGCGCCCTCCTGGCAGGACGTCAACACGATATGGGCCGGTTCGGACGACGGGCTTGTTCATGTGACGAGGGATAATGGGAAATCCTGGCAGAACATCACCCCGCCGGATATGCCAAAGAATACCCGCGTCAGCATTATTGAAGCATCGCATTTCAACCCGGCGGTCGCCTATGTGGCGGCAAAACGTTACCAGATGGACGATCGCGCCCCCTACCTCTGGAAGACCGACGACTATGGCAAGAGCTGGAAAAAAATCATCGCCGGCATCCGGGCGGACGACTACGTTCATGTACTCCGGGAGGATATCAAAAGGCCGGGTCTCCTGTACGCGGGCACCGAACACGGGTTTTATGTCTCGTTTAATGACGGCGGCAGCTGGCAGCCCTTGCAGCTGAATCTGCCGGACGTTCAGGTTTCGGATATCGCCGTTACGGAAAAAGATATCGTTTTGGGCACCCATGGGCGTTCCATCTATGTCCTGGGCGACGTGGCGCCCTTGCGGGAATACCGGGCTTCACTCGCCGATTCGGCGCTCCACGTCTATCAACCGTTTTATGCGGTCCGGCATGGGCAGGACGCGGTTTTTCAATATTATTTGAAGGACAGCAGCACCGAGCTGAAAGTAGAGATCCTGGACGGAAGCGGAAAGCTGGTGAAAAGTTTTACCGGCATGACCCATTTACCAAGCGCCGATTCGCTCGCCGACGCGCAGGAAGACGAAGAATATGGGTACCACCTGCGGCCGGTCGCGCCCTCCATCAAAAAAGGCCTCAATACATTCAGCTGGGACCTGCGGTACCCCGCGCCTGCCCTTTTTAAGGGGATGATCTTATGGGGCGCCAGCCCGGTCAATGGTCCAATGGCGCCTCCCGGGAATTACCAGGTGCGCTTTACCGCGGGCGGGGAGGCCGTGACAAAATCGTTTGAGATAAAATTGGATCCCCGGCTGAAAGGCGTGACAGCCGCCGATGTGAGTCAACAATTCGAGCTAGCCATGCAAATCCGCGATGCGACCAACCGCGCGAATCAGGCGGTGATCACGATCCGAAAATTAAAGACCATGATCACGACCGGCGGACACATCACGAATGCCCACAAGGAATTGTTGGACGAGCTCAGCAAGATTGAAGAAAATCTCTACCAGGTAAAGAATCAAAGTGGCCAGGACCCGCTGAACTTTCCGATCCGGCTGAACAACCGGCTGGCAGCCCTGGGGCGTAGCGTGGAGACGGGGGATGCCCGGCCGACCGCCGGGTCTTACCAGGTATTTAAGGAGCTTTCCGCCGAACTGGACCAGCAATTGACCGCATTAAATACCTTGCTGCAAAATAAATTGTTGAAAAACTCCCTGAATAATTCCCTAAAGTAACCCCCATGCGTGCATTCCTTTTTGCGTTAAACGAAATCGGCGGCCGATCCGCGGGCAAAGCTTTTGCCGATCAAAGAGACCATCACGAAATACAACGCGCTTGTTCGGGCTAAACAGGTGGACGCGGTGCAATTTCCCGTAAACGAATGAATATGGAAGATTTTTCAATGGACCTTTATGAATCGATCAATCCAACCGGGTTTTCTTCTGGGGATTTTTTTTCCGTTTTGCGTCTTCTGGTCCAATGCGGCCCTGTCTCAAAATGGGGTCTACAGCGGCAGGATCCGGACGGATTCGGTATTTTATAACAATCAGCTTTCCTTTATCAACCGGGATACGGCGTTGTTCTTCCTCGACGACGGGCCTTCAAGACTTCGGGAGATCTCCTGTGCAACCTATTACCGGGTGGCTCCCTTGAACAAGTATTACCAGGCGTATGGTCTGGTAACGGACTATTATCTGGAGAACGACTCGGTCGCTGCGCGCTTGTCGTATAAGGACGGTATATTGGACGGACCTTGCGTTTTCTATTATGAGAATGGACAGGTCCGCGAAAAAGGCATTTATACGCAGAATAAACGGACCGGTATATGGGTGTATTATTATGAGAATGGGCAGAAAGCGAAAACCCTTCGGATTAGTGACACGGGAGCGTACTTGATCGATTGTTTTACGGAGAGTGGTGGACTGCTCGCGCACGACGGAAACGGCCGGTTTGACGGCACGGTATGGGTCGGTACGCCCAGGCGCCCGATGGGTTTAAGAATGAACGGACCGGTAAAAGACGGCAAGCCCGATGGGGAATGGGATATCTATGGTCAGTTCTTCTCCAAACCATTATTTGTGGAGCAGTTTTCATCGGGCAGGTTTCTGCGGGGTACCTCCACCTCATTAAGCGGTACGGATAAATACGATAAGAGATTTTTTAGTGCTGTCGAAAGCGTACATCCGCTTGAGGCGCTCGATTATTATGGGTATGACGATGTTTGCCTGACCGCAGGGAAGTATCAGAACCTGGGCGGAACGACGCCGAAAACGTATACGGAGATCGGCGACGGGGTCAGGAAAATTTTGAAATCCGACAAATACCGCGGTTACAGCGGCTGGATCCTGTTGGATGTTCAATACGACGACGCGGGCCATCTAGCCGCCAGGTCTGTCCAATTATACCAGGAAAACGAAGCTTTCCAAAAAGAACTACTCACCATGTTGGATCGTTTGTCGAGACCGGGGCGTCTTACGCTGAACGGGCATGCGACGCCGTATGAAAGGTTTTATGTAGTGCTGGTTGAAGCCAATACCGTGGTGATCCCGGAGGAGGTTCTTTACAAACGCCTGCAGTCGTTTTTGTTTGGGACGAAATGATGGCGGGTCCGATAATTGTTGCGATGAATTTAAACAAACCCGAAGTCAGGTTCATTCCGATCGCAAATTTTTCACCGGGTTGGCCATGGCCGCGCGCACGGCTTGGAAGCCCACCGTCAGCAGGGCGATCAGTATGACCATGCCGCCCGTCAGCAGGAAAGGCCACCAGGGGATCTTTATACGATAAACATAGTCCTGCAGCCAGCGCTGCATCGCCCACCAGATGACGGGCGTGGCGATCGCAAAAGCCATCAGGACCAGCCACAAGAACTCGCGCGCCAGCAGACTGCTGATTCCCATCGTGGTGGCACCCAGCACTTTCCGGATACCGATCTCCCTTGTCTTTACCTGTGTGGTGTAGGTCGCCAGCCCCAGCAATCCCAGGCAGGAAATCAGGACGGCCACAATGGCGAAAATGGAAAAGAGGATGCCGAGTTGTTGATCGGATTTGTACATCCGGCTAAATTCCTCGTCCAGGAAGGTATAGCTGAACGGGTAGTCGGAGGGATAGGATTTATAGATCCGTTCCGCCGCGGCAAGCGCCGCGGGGATATCCCTGCCGTCGGCTTTTACGTAAAAGGACCAGCCGGCGGGCTCAAAATAAAAAGCGGCTGGCTCGATCGCCTTATGCAGCGAGGCATAGTTAAAGTCTTTCACCACCCCGATGATGGTGCCATGTGTTTCCCAGAGATCGAACCGTTTGCCGATCGGGTCCTTGATCCCCGCCTTGAGGACAGCGGTTTCATTCAGGATCAAATGGGCTGAATCGGCTTTGGAGCCGGTAAAATTGCTGCCTGCCACCAGCTGAATTTTGAGCAGAGGGATCAGGTTCTGATCGACGCCGTTGGGATGAATCAGGAAAAGGGTATTGGCCGGCTTGCCTTCCCACCACGTGTCGCCGGTTGTGTTATCGGCACCGGCCACTCCGCTGTTAAACCCCGCAACCCCCAGGACCCCGGGTTGACGCAGCAACTCCTGCCGGACGGCGTCATAGTGATCATGGAGCCCGCGGTTCTGGGGAAAGGAAAAAACGTGCGCCTTGTCCATGCCCAGGTCCTTGTCCCGGATAAATTTCAGCTGCAGGCCAATGATGAGCGTCCCGACGATCAGCCCGGTAGAAAATACAAATTGAAGGACGACGAGGCCTTTTCTAAAGGAGATGTTGGCCACCCCGAGTGACAGTTTACCGGATAAAGTCTGAATGGGCCGAAAGGAAGACAACAACAGGGCGGGGTACACGCTGGCCATCAGCAGGGTGCTGACGACGGCGCCGCCGATGACCAGCCACACGTTCCCGTTAGCCAGGCTAAAGAGGAGATGCTTACCTGAAAGAGAATTATAGAGCGGGAGCAGTTGCCAGATCAGGCAGAAGGCAAGCAGCGTGGCCACCGTGAACAGGACGATGGACTCCAGCACGAGCTGGACAAAGAGTTGGAGCCGGGTGGCCCCGATGATCTTGCGCATGCTGACTTCCCGGGACCGCAGCATTGCCCGGGCGGTGGTGAGGTTAACATAATTGATACAGGCTATGGCAAGGATTAAAACGGCGATCAGGAGGAAAATCCGAACAAGCTGCAATGCGCTGCTGTCGCCATCCATGGCTACCAAATGCAGGGAGGGGAGGGACTGCAGTGCAAAATACCCGCCATTCGGGTTGTCGCCGGGGCGATGCTGCCAATAGGTATCGGTCAACCCTTTGGTAACAGTGGCTGGGGACGCGTTATCCTTTAGCCGCAGATAGATAAAGTAAAAATAATTTCCCATGTCCTCGTCGATGGTCTTCCAGGCGCCATTGCCGCCCCTGGCGGTAAATTGTTTTGCGGCATAATCCATGGGAAAGATCGCGTCATAGTGGACGCTGGAGTTCTCCGGGAGATCGGCGATCAGGCCGGTGACGACGAAATCCTCTTTGTCCACCGACAGGGTTTTTCCAAGGGGGTCTTTGTCGCCAAAAAATTTCCGGGCGGTCGATGAGGTGATCACCATGGAATTGGCGCCATTAAAAGGGCGATTCTTGTCTCCTTCGAGCAGCGGGATGCCGAAAACGGAGAAAAAAGATGGATCGGTGAAGGCCGAGTTGTTTCCGGCGATCTTTTTATCGCCAAGGCTGAAAGATAATGAGCCGCGGGCTTGCACCCTGACTACGCCAATGACGCCTGGCATGGAGTGACGGGCGTAAACTGCCAGCGGAGCCGGGGTAGTTCCCCATACCTGTGCCGAACTGCCGGTGCCGATATGGGCGCAGACCTGGTAGAGCTGGTTGCTTTGCGGATAGGACCGGTCAAAGCTCAGTTCATCCTGGACCCACAGGAGGATCATAATGCCAACGGCCAGGCCGACGGTGAGGCCGGTGATATTGATCAGGCTATAGAATTTGCTGTGCAGCAGGTGGCGCCAGGCCGTTTTGAAATAGTTTTGGAACATAAAAGGTATACCCTCCGGCCATTTCCGCAGCGAATAAAATGCCAATCTGCCAAAAAGCTGTTCATCAGCGGCGTGCATCGATCCTGGCCACGGAATTGTCCGTTTTCGATACAACGGCTGTCCTATTTCGGATCCGTTGGGCGATACAAGATTGAAACCCCGCCAACTTTAGCTTCTTTGATAAACGCTCTCAATTTCTTGTCATATTCAATCAGCAAAGTGTCATTGGAAATCCAGGACACCGCCAAAATCATTCGTTGCGGAGACTTTTGACGGGATTCATAAGGGCTGCCCGGATGGTTTGATAGCTGACGGTCAGGATTGCCACAAGAAGGGCTGCGCCGCCGGCCATGGCAAAGGGCCAGCCACTAATATCTATTTTTTCGGCAAACCCCTGGAGCCATTGATGCAGGACATACCAGGCGATGGGGAATGCGATCAGCAGGGAAATGGACACAAGGCGGAGGAATTCTTTTGCAAGCAGTATGACGATGCCCGCTTCACCGGCGCCGAGGACCCTGCGAATGCCGATCTCTTTTGTACGGCGTTGAGTGGCGAAAGTCGCCAAACCAAACAAGCCGAGGCAGGAGATGATGATAGAAAGGACGGAGAAGATATTGAAGAGCAGACCCATCCTGTTTTCGGACGCATAGAGATGATCCAGGTCCTGGTCGATGAAACCATAGGAGAAAGGGATATTGCCATACACTTTTTGAAAGCAATCCTGCGCGGCCGTCAGGGTCTGTTGCATGGAGCCGGCCGCAGTTCTAATGACTAGGTAGTCGCCGGAATTGCGTCGGCGGATGACGAGAGGTTCGATGGGTTGGTAAAGTGGTGCAAAATTAAAATCCCTGATCACCCCAATGATCTTACCCTCCTGTCCCCGGAAGGTGATGATCTTGCCGAGGGCGTGGTCGGGGTCCAGCTGCATAGCTCTCACAGCGGCTTCATTTAGGACGAACGCGCTGTCATTGCCCTTGAAATCCCGGGAATAAAAGCGACCTGCGGCCATCTTCATTCCAAAGGTCCGGAGGAAGTTCTCATCCACATTCATCCGATTGCAAAGGATCAGGGTCTTGCTGTCCATACCCCGCCAGATCAGTGGCGAGGGCGATACCAGGTTTGTCGGCAAATCGCTGATAATGGAATAATCCCCGATCCGGGAAGATCCGTCAAGTGATGACCGCAATGCATCGGCATTGTCTTTCAGGTCTCCAACCTCGGGCATGGGGATATACAGGAGGTTTTCCCGGTTGAACCCGATGTCGCGATAATGGAGAAAGCTTAATTGTTTATAGATGATAATGGCACTGATCATCAGAATGACAGAGATGGCGAATTGGAGAACGAACAATCCATTGCGCAGGAAGGAACCCTTGTTCTTTAGCAACCGTTCGCCTTTGAGGACCTTTGTGGCATTGAACGAGGACATGTAAAAGGCGGGGTAACTACCAGCAAGCAATCCGACCACTATCGTGATAATCAGGGTTTTTCCAGTCAACCTGAAGTCAAGCAGGTCGAAAGCTATGGACTTGCCGGCAAGCGTATTAAAATAGGGCAAGGCAATGCGGACGAGTACCAGGGCAAGTACCAATGAGACAAAGGCAAGAAGCATCGACTCGCCGATGAATTGAAGGATCAGCTGGCTACGCAAAGCGCCGATCGTCTTGCGCAAGCCAACTTCTTTAGCCCTCGTACCAGAGAGGGCCGTGGCCAGGTTCATAAAATTGACACAGGCGATAAAGATGATAAAGATCGCCACAATCAAGAAAATGCGGACATAGCGGATATTCCCCTGACCAGGGACGTCCTGACTATAGTGAGAATAGAGATGGATGTCGGTAAGGCGTTGAACGGCGATCGTTGCGGGGACGGCGGGAGTATTGACAATGGCCTTGTTCCGAATGGTATTGAGCTGTCTTTCCATCGTCCGGAGGGTTGCGGCATCGGGTATCGCCCGATCGGCAAGTTGAAAGTAGACATAGCTGTCGAAATATCGCCAGGGTTGTGGATCGCCGATCTGCCGGTCCCAATTGTCCATGGACAACAAGAGATCAAACTGAAGGTGCGAATTTTCGGGAATGTCCTTTAGGATGCCTGTTACCTGCAGGCTGCTGCCTTTGATATCATTGTCGATATAGATGGACTTGCCCATCGCCTGGTCGACACCTCCGAAATATCTTATTGCCGTCGCCTCCGTCAGGGTGACGGTGTTTGGTGCGCTTAGGACGGTAGTCCGGTCACCCCGGAGGAGCGGATAGCCAAAGATGCGTAGGAAATTGGAATCCGCATAATACATCCGCTTTTCATCGAATTTGCGCGCGCCGACGGTGACGATCTTTTGAAGACTGGTGATGCGGGTGGCGTTCTTTACCAACGGCATTTCGCTTTTGGTAGCGGTGGCGAAAGCCGGCGGGACATTGGCGGTGCCGATGTCCTTGACCGTGGCAGTGATGCGCACGATATGATCCGCGCCAGGAACGAACCGGTCAAAGCTGAGCTCGTCCTGAACCCAAAGAAAGATAAGGATGCTGCTCGTCAGACCGGTCGTGAGGCCAAAAATATTGATACCGGTAAACAGCCGGTTTCGGCGGATATTGCGGAGGGCGATCTGGAGATAGTTTTTGAACATGCGCTTGAGTTACATTTAATTATTCGGAAAAGGGAAAAATTGATAGGTATGTTCGGGCTCCTGGCCGTACCAGGCAGCGATCTTCTTTTTCAACCGGATGTCCAACAGACAAGTAAGAACAATTCTTTCCCGATTTTTGCCCGTTACAACCAAATAATAGAAACAATCCAAAAGTGTTGGAAACGCAGTGCCACCATCACGCCGTTGATCATATAAAGTAATCTTGATGATATCTTTTATAAATATCTGTTCCACTACCTGATCATGCGAGGTTATCACCATCCTGTCCCAAAGCAGTTCTACTTTTCTACCCTTCTCAAAATGAAAATAGTATCTAAGATGCGCGGCAATAGCCACAAAGCCCAGAAAAAAGATGCCTGCGAATAAAAAAAAGCCAAGCACTAATTCAAAATACTGAAACAAGGTTAGATGAGCATAAATACCAATAGCAGTCGCCACTATAAGGTTTATGATAAAAAACCTTTCTGCCCAGATGTTAGCTGGTAGAGATGTTTTGAGCGTTTCAGTTGGTGTGCCTTGTTCCGTTGTCATTCAGACGCAAGATAGCAAAACGCCCGTCAAGACGGGCGCTTTTGCGCTTTCGGGCTGCGGGGTTCATAATGTACCGTGATCGGAATCACTTGACATAGCTATGCAATTCTTCAATTTCGGCTTCTTCACTTACGCGCAGGATCTTCAGGGTTTTTTTGTCCTCGATGTTGATATAATATCCCGTGTGTTCGGGGACTTCGACGATGACCACGCTGGTGATGGGAAAATCATAGTAGGTCCTTCTCACCACGTCTCTGATAACGGCGGGCAGTTGTGTCTCGTCACAGTATTTCAGGGATGCCTGCCAATGCCCTTTGGGATCATAGTAAGCCCGCGCTTTGAAGCCGTCACTGTTCAGGCAGACCACGAATCCCTTGTCCATGCGTGACCAATGTTCGTCCGTTACTTTGGTGAACCGGTACTTGAAGTCTTTGATGGCACGCAGGCTGATCGTACTCGTTGCGGCTTCAGGCGTGGGGGACACAGCGGATGCGCCATCAACCGAACCCCTGGACTTAGCGGGCTGACCAGAAGCCAGGTCGGTCCGGGCTGGGCCATCCTGTGCATAGAGATGACTGGAAAAAAGAGCTGCCGATAGAAACGCGGCCGCAAGAAATAGTTTCTGTTTCATTTTTGTACTTGTTGGTGGTTAATAAAATTGTTTGTTGGGAAATAGGTCGCATTGCAGTTCCCACAGGGAAACAGAAATTGTTGGATTTAATTCATTTTTTCTTTATATTTAAAAAAACTTCCCGATTGGCAAAGGTTGGCCACGATCTTTCGCACGACTGGCAGATAATCGGACAAATCCGGCAAAATGGCTTGGACAAAAGGAAGGGGGAAGAAAGCTTATTCAGCCGCTATTCATATTTTATCCGGGAAGGTGTTCGAAAACATCGAATGACGGAAGATCAAGCATTTGATGCGTATTCCGACAGCATCCTGGCAGTTATCGACAATATCAACAACGGAATATTCAAGGGCGAATCCTCCCTTAAATCCTATCTCTACAAAATCTTTTGCAACAAATGCGTTGACCTTTTCCGGAAGAGCACGACCAATAAGAATATTATCGGGAGGGCTCATTCGATCGACGAAGAGTTATTTCGGCTATCTGATATGTCCCGGTCGATCCTTCAAACATTGATAGAGAAAGCGGACTGGACCGTTCTGAAAGAGCGGATTGCACGATTGGGGGAGGATTGCAGAAAAATGTTGCTTTTTTGGGCCGACAGTTATAGCGACAAGGAAATCGCGGAGATGATGGAATATAAGACTGCGAATGTCGTAAAGACGAGCCGTCTCCGGTGCCTGGCGAAATTGAGGCAATTGTATGCCACATAAGCAGAGAGATGGACAACCTTGAATATATCGATACTTACTTCGGTGGAGGAATGCCGCCCGAAGAAACAGGTCAGTTTGACAAAAGGATCCGGGAAGACCCGGCATTTGCGGAAGAAGTCTCGTGGTATCTTGCCGCCCACGCCGCTTTACAGGAGGCGAATAGCGAAGAGCGAAAGACAAGATTCCGGGAGTTATATCGGCGGGAGGGAGTGCCGCCGACAACGGCGAAAGTAATCTCCCGCGGCTGGCTGAAGGTAGGCGTAGCAGCCGCCGTTCTCGCCTTGATTGTCTTGTCCTGGGTGTTTTTCATTCGTACCCCCGATGCTTCGGCCCTTGCAGATCGGTACATCCGTCAGAACCTGGCCGTATTGCCGCTTAAGATGGGCGAGACGGATCCTATCCAGACAGGGATTGCCTTGTACGATTCCGCGAAATTCTCCGATGCCCTCAGGGAATTTGAATCCCTCCTCCAGTCGGATTCATTAAATGCGACTGCATTGTTGGATGCCGGGATTGTTTCCCTTCGAATGGAGAACTACGACAAAGCGCTGAAATATTTCATGACGGCGCAGGATCATACCGACCCCGAAGTGAATCCAGCCCTCTTTTACACCTCCCTTACCCTGTTGAGACGCAACCACCCCGGAGACAAAGATGCTGCGAAACAACAATTGAGGCGGATTGTGCGGGAAAATCTGAACAAGAAGGAAGATGCGCGAGAATTGCTAAACAAAATGTAATCCTCTATATCACCTGAATCATTATTATTATGAAACAATTTATCCCTGCCGGCCTGGGCGTGGCGTCCATCCTGGCCATTATTACTTGTTCGGCTGTTCACGTTAGTTCCTGCAAAAACGCTCCCGCGAGCGATAGCACCCGCGTAAAGGCATTGACATTTCACGAGCGTTCCGTCATTTTAGTCCGCTTGACAGTGGTAAGAATGTCGGCGGCGGGACCGGGGGCACACCTAAGGCAATTTTAACGTGCATTGCGGACGCATGCGGACTCCTGGGAGCGAGTCCGGTGACCTCAGAAGGCCCCTCGTCCGGAAGCGTTTACGCGGTTGAAGTCAAAGCGTTACAAGCTATTCCGGCCAATTCGACTTTCAGGCTGGAGTTCAGGATTGTAAGCGATTCGGCTGGTTTAAAGGCCGGCGCTATCCAGACAAAATGATCCGATAAACTCCATCGGCCATGCAGAAACTTGAGCGCCTCCTGCTTCTGTTGACTTCTATCGTCGTATGGCTCTCCTCTTTTGGGCAAGGCTTTTCCAGCGAGCGGTTGCGGCGAAATGTCGCTGATCTGGACACAAACCGATCACTGAGCATTGCGGCGAAATTGAAATTGATGTACGACTGGAAGCAGATGTCGGAAGCTGCCGGGCTGCCGCGGGATTCTATGTACGCCCGCTTGTTACACAAGATGGCGGTCGATGAATGGTATGCCAATAGAAATTATAGTCTGGCGCTGACGCTAACCTTTCAGGCGTTACGCATTAATACCGCCAGCAAACCCGGCGCCTCCCGGGCCGCCGCTGTGACGGACTACTACAATATCGCCTTCTTTTATGATAACCTTTCTGCGCTGAAGCGATCGCTTCTCTATTATGATAGCGCCATCTTGTTTGCCGGCCGGGGATCCGACCCCCAAAACGTGATCGCCGATTCCTGGGTAAATGAGGCGTACGTCTATTTCCGGATGGGAGATTTTGAAAAGGCGGTTACCGAAAGCAGCAAGGCGATGAACCGCGCGCTCGAACGAAGCGACTCCATGACTTATTTATCCTCCTTGAACCAACGCGCCCAGGCATTATTTAATGAAGGCAGCGCGGATGCGGCATTTGGGGACGTTCGGGTGGCGATCCGGCTTGCGCTGGCACAGCACAATGATTTTCAACTTGCCAACGCATACATGGAGCAAGGTCTCATCCTGGGCAGAATGCGCAGCTTTGCCAAAGCGGAGGCTTCTTACGCTGAAGGAATCACCGCCAGGCTAAGAACGAAAAACGCACCGCAAATTTCCGGCGACTACAATGATTTTGGCAACTTCTACAGCGATTCGCTAAAATCCTACAAAAAAGCCGCGAAATGTTATCGATTGGCAATCGAATATGCCAAAAATGAGGCCGATTCGATTGTGTTAGCAACAGCCTATCTCAATCTAGGAAGAAACTATGTTTCTCAGCGGGACTATACCGAGTCCATTTCCTGCTATGTTCGGGCGAATGCTTATCTGAAAATCGGTGCGGGCGATGATTTTACCCGGAACCCGACTTCCTTGGAATTAGCTACGATCGGAAATAAGGCGCTGATCCAGACGCTTTTTGATTCAAAGACCGCCCTTTTGCTTCGAATTTACCGGCAAACCGGGGCGATCAAGTGGCTAAACGCCTGTCTGGCGACGGCTTTGCTAAATGACTCGTTGATCCGGGATATCCGGCATGAACAATTGGGGGAGCAGAGCAAGCTCTATTGGCGGAATCGGACCCGGGACTTCTATGCAGATGCGCTGGAAGCCTGCTATTTTGCCCACGACGATCGTTTGGCCTTCCATTTTATGGAAGAGAGCCGGGCGGTATTACTCCAGGATAAACTAAACGAGTTGGGTGCGAATGCGTATCTGCCGGCCGGGGAGGCTGCAAAAGAGGAGCGGCTGCAGGTAGCCATTTTCGAACGGCAGCAGAAGCTAAATTCGGCACCTGGGAATTCGGCAGAAGCCAGGAGTGCATTAAAGGAACTCCTGACCGCCAAAGATTCGATGGAGCAATACATTCATTCGTTGGAGGCGGATCATCCGGCCTATTATCAATACAAATACGCGGGCGAGACAACATCGCTCGCCGTCCTGCAGGGTTTCCTCTCGGACACCGGCAGCGTTTCATCGAGTATTTCACCGCGGACACGGTCTGCTATGCATTGTGTGTTGAACCGGGCAGGACACGTTTTGTCCGGATGATCGGCGACAAAAGCGATATCGAAGACCAGCTTGCCGGGTTCGTCCGGTTTTGCGCCGACGAAAATGCGCTTAATAAGCGATACGCGGAATTCATCCGTTCCGGCAACCGGCTTTTTCGGCTGCTATTTCAGCCATTTGGACTGCCTCCCGGCCGGGTAATTATCTGCGCGGATAACGGGCTCGTTCCTTTTGAGGCCCTTAGTGCAGACTCTGTGCGGCCGGAGTTTCTTGTGAAGCGCTATTCCTTCAGCTATGTATACTCGGCGCGCTATTTGATGACGCAGTTTGAGCAGACGGCGGGGAAGGGCGATTTCCTTGGTATCGCGCCGATAAGTTTTGCGGCCTACGGCGGCTTGCCCGATCTCCGGCTTTCCGAAACGGCGTTAAGGAAGTGCTCGGCGCCCTATAACCGGTCAAAGCTTTTGCTATATGCCGATGCGAACCGACAAAATTTTATCCGGCAGGTTTGCAACTACACCGTTACGACCGTTCTGACGCATGCCCGCGCCGACAGCGGCGACGGCGAACCGGCGCTTTTCATGAATGACAGCATTATCCATCTCTCGGATCTGCAGCTCCTTGGCAAGCCGGCCACGAGGCTTGTTGTCCTGAGTGCGTGCCAAACCAATCTCGGGAAGAATTGGAACGGGGAAGGAATCTTCAGCCTTGCCAGGGGCTTTTCAGCCGCGGGCATCCCTGCTGTTGCCGCCACGCAATGGATGGCCGACGAATCGGCGATCTATACGATTTCAGAAAAATTCAATGAATATATTTCCGACGGAATGAATAAGGATGAGGCATTGCAAAAGGCAAAGCTTTTCTATATGTACACGGACCGCCAGGGCAGCCTCTTACCTTGTTATTGGGCGGATATGATCCTGATCGGCAATGCGGAACCGGTGAAAACGTCCAGCGGCCGGGACAGGGGTTGGATCACGGCGATGGTGCTGTTGGTCCTACTGTTGGGCAGTTTTGGCTTATGGCGGTATTGGAGGCGAAGTCGATTTGTAAAAAAGTAGCGTTCTCTCAGATAGTCGCTCAACTTTATAATTCCCTTCACTTTGAAGAACGCCATTTTCAACTCTTTACCGTTATATCGAATTTGATACATCACCTCAAAGGCTAAAAAACCAATCGCCTACCAGGCAACCGTATTCACTATTTCCCGAAAATCCGATAAAAAAGCTGCCTTATCAAAGTCCACGAATTTATACTTACTAAGCGTTTGTTCGGTAACTTCAATCAAAAGATGCCCTGCACTAATTAGGCTTAAAACTTATAATACCGCCAATCGCGGGAGGCAACGAATCTATATAGTCCTGAAGCTCCCTTGAACCGGCATTTAATCTAAAAAGGCTAAATATTGGGGCCACTGCCTTATTCTCATTGTTATTTATTAGAGTGATTTTGCCATTGTTTGCATCAAAATGAAATTCAATCTCCGAGCGATTTCCCCCAAATATAAATTCTTTGACACCGTTCCATTTCCCATAACTTAGTATGTCGTTGAAATAGTAACTGGATGGCCCCCCTTCGTAAACCAATGCTTGCCATTTGATTTTATCCTGGTAAACAATTTGCGCAATAAAATCAAATTGTTCCATACGGGGCCTCAATATAATTTTCCCAACAAGATATTTGTCTTCGTCATTAGGGGTTGTTATATAGTCAACGTCAAATGTAAAATCGTTTTTCAAAATTAGGTCTCGAATTTCCTCCAGTTTGGAGGAGATCATTCTAGGGTCTTCTCGCGCAAGCCGCATAAGCGCCTGATGAATTATTTCCAGGAAAATTTCATTTTTTTCTCTATGGCTTTTCGGGCGGATGTCCTCCCCGATGTCAAGCCTTATATTGATATGAGTTTTTTCCTTGCTGTAAAATATTCTTTCTTTCAGGTCAAATCCGATGTGATTGACGATAATTAAAGGGTAAAAGTCCATGTCGTACTTAATAAGAAAGTAGCTGTATAGGAAGGATATCAAACCGACTTCCTTCCCAAATCCACTGGTTATTACAGAATTGATCCTAAGCATATGGTCTTTTATCTACAAATTCCTGCTTGAGCCTCATTGACTGGCATTTTTTGGTATTTAAAATTCGCAGTTCGAATCAGAATTCAATTGGAAAATTGACCACGCACAGTCAACTGTTGCGTTTCCTGAGTAATATCTTGAGTTTTATTGAAAAAGCGACTTTAAGTAATCGTTTGTATTTCCCAACCCTGTAAAATCCAAAATCTCGAAAATATGATCAACACTTTCACTTGCAAAAGCGATTAGATAGTGGTTCGGGCAAAGAATATTAATGATTAGAATAAAATCCTTCGAATAGGCAACGAGATCGCTTAGCATTTTATCAATTTGCAAGTTGATCTTTCGATATCTTTCGTCAGACCTATTGCCATCACGATGAATTCTGTAAATCGGGATAATTTTCGCTTTTGCAATTAAAGACGAAGTGATCTTACAGTCACCATTGAGAATCGCTTCTCGGACTTTTTCCGGAATCAAATTACTCTCGGTGATTTTTTCTAAAATTATTTCATTTCCCATTTTTGACAAATTATATTTTTCTAAAGGTCCACGCCGGGAAGACTGCGGCAGCACGAACTATTCCGGGCACCAAAATTTCTTGCTCGTTAAATACGTCGGGAGAAGGAACCAGTCTTCCCAGTTTAAAAGTCTGGACTAGCACCACCCCATATTCGCCCGCAAATCTTACCGCAACCATCGGGGTTCTTGTCCACGACGTATAAATGCTGTTGGTGTTATTAGCATTATGCGATGCCGGATCAGTATGCCCATCTCCATGCCACCCAAGCGGAATTGCCCATCCATCCTTAGCTTGCTGGAAATAGGGGTTACTTGGATCAACACCACGGTATAAAGTAATATTGTCGTTCTCATCAGGCTTACTTTCGGGTTTATGACTGAAAAACGGATTCGGCTCGTACCGTCCCTCCTGTCCCATCGAAAGAGGCAATAACGTAAGCCCGATTGTCAATGCCGCTGTTCCAACAACCCCTGGGGCTGGTAAAGGAAAAGGTTCTGGCTTTAGCTCTGGCGCTGGGTTTGATTCTGGCTCGGTCGTCGGGAGCTTCACTCGGTGGTGGAGGCACATCGATAGTAGGTGAACCGGGAGGGGTTAGCCTTGCAATTTTAGGAAGTTCATTCTGCCCGGAGTAACAGTAACCTCTTGCATTGGCTTAACTCCCGAATCATGCACACTATCTTCAGGAACTAAACCTGAAGCATCGTTATAATAGATGGGATTGTCAAAAGCATAAACATATGGGCTCCATTCGGGAGTCGCTTCGCCTACCGGATCAATTTGATGAAAAACCCCAAGTTGTGGGTCATAACCCCGAAAGGGCGTCTCATACATTTCAAAACCACTGCCGTCGCTGAACTCTTTATTTTGCAATTCTGACCCATCATTGTATCTGAACTTATTTTGGGCATATTGCGTCTTGATAGCTTTATCGGATATCCAGCCATGGAGAGGCCGAATGGATAATAATGATTTTCCTCCAGCACCGGCCCTTGCTTGTATTGCAACGAAAAGTTGTCAAAGAACACATCCCAACCCTGTGTCTCGTTCGACACCCATACATAAAGATAACCATTTCTTCCCATAACAATGGGCCCACCTGGCGCTACTGTATTCATTTGATTTGCCGGATATGTGGTACTGGCCGCCGCGACAGAGCCGCTGGAGCTGCTGACGTAATTGAACTGGTCATCGAGCAGGATCCAGTTCAAATAGGCTTTGGGGTAACCAGACGGCGGGGCCTGATCTTTGGTGCGTCAGGAAGCTACTCAGCGCCGCATAGACAGGCCCAGAGGTAGAAGTATACCCGGAGAAGCTTCCTTCGGCGGCGCCCGTCGGCGTGCCCACAATACCTGACGCCAAAGAATTAAGAACGGAATTGAGGGAACTGTTGGTAGTGGTCAGTGTATTTGTGGCGTAATAGCACTGCACGCCGATACTCACGGTGTCCCCACTCATTACTTTCAGAAGCAAACTCGGGCCCGTCGTCTGACCGGAAGTTCCATTGTAATCCACTTTGGACACACTATCGTTGGGGTTGGTAAATTGATACCGCGTCCCGCTGGGGATGTTCTGGTAGTTGGGCATCGAGGTGAAGGCGGCAGACGTGCTTGCTATGTTGCCAAAGATCTGAGACTCCGTCGTCCGGTAAGCCGCCTCCATCGTCGCGATATAGTTGGTGGTATCTCGCTCCTGGGTCAGAACCATTCGGGTATTGCCGAGTTGATCCCTTTCGAAGAAATCATATGCATACCCGTAGCCCGCCGTGCCGGTCGTATATTTATGATAGGCCCACCGCACCCGGCCTTCTTCCTGGCTAATAAACTGCAGAGTGTCGATCGAACCGCCGGGGTTGGAAAGGGTGTCCGTTTGCTGGTAGACAATGCCATCCAGATAGAGCGTGC
Source organism: uncultured Chitinophagaceae bacterium (assembly GCA_963846405.1). Taxonomy (GTDB): domain Bacteria; phylum Bacteroidota; class Bacteroidia; order Chitinophagales; family Chitinophagaceae; genus Puia. Next base: position 665,145 of record CAWJVU010000010.1, read on the forward strand.
GGGTGGAATGGTGGGCCATACTGTCGGCCGTGATCTTGACCAGCTTAGCTCCGGAGGCATCGAAGATATAGCTAATGTTGCCTTTTCCCTGGAAGTGGATCAGCTGCGGCAGGTTGAGAATGAGTTATTTTTTGTTACCAGCAGCTGATCGCTCTTCAGCTTCAGTGGCGACGCTCCATTCAAGGGGAGAAGATCGAGTGAACTTTCTTTAGTTCAGGAGCTGTCCTGCTAAGCCCTTCCACCGCTGTTCTTCCTCCTATATCCAGACATTGAAAGAGTGCTGAACAATTGTATAGCCGAACATTTGCTCTCCGATCCTCCGCGGAAGAAGGGCGGTTCCAGGGCAGCAGGATCAGCCGTGGGTCCCTGAATTATCAAGTCCGCTCTTGCCTTGGGGAATTGTCGATCATTTTCTTATTCACCGGTTTTTCAAAGTACTTTTACTATGATATTAGGATTGACTATTGAAAGCATGAGTAAATTACCTATTTGTACACATCTGAGCCTACTTATCAATTTTTGACAACAATTCTCCAGGGTGATTCAGGGTTTAGCCGCATGGCTTGTGAACCCCGGGGCATATTACCAACTCTGTTAACTGATTCATCGTGTTCTAATATTTCCCCTAGTGAAACTATCCTATAGTCGTCATCTGCCAAATCTTGCTCTGACTGCAAACGCCGACAGACTTAACCACCTCTCGCTGATTTTATCATACACCTTCCGACGGCTGCAAAGACATTCCTCGGAAGGCATCACCGTAAACAAGTTAACTACAATTCGCGTTACCTTTGACTCGATGCGGACGGTGGTCAATTTGCTTCGGCTTACACTGGCTTATATGCTCAGCGTACACACTTATGTAGACTGCGTCTGCGAATTGCCCAAGGTGACCCCGCAGTAATCCGTTGGATCGGCCAAATTGTACTGAAATTAAATTGGGTGTAATTGGGTAATTATATGGGTATGACCTTGGTAATTGGGTATAATTGGGTAAATTTGTGGGTATTATGATTAGAACGGCCTCCATACAGATTACCCCAGAAATCTTGTTTTTGATCTCAGAAATTGACGAGTTTAAAGGTGCTTGGCGTGCTTTGGGACAATTGGCACCGGAAAAGCTATCCAGTTTAAAGCGTGTGGCTACGATTGAAAGTATCGGCTCGTCTACGCGAATCGAAGGGGCAAAATTGAGCGACCGGGAAGTTGAGAAACTTCTTGGTAACCTGGCGATTAAGCAATTTGGTTCACGGGACGAGGAGGAAGTCGCAGGATATGCGGAGGTGATGAATGTGATCTTTGAAAGCTATGCGCATATCCCGTTGACGGAAAGCCATGTAAAACAACTACATCGGGATCTATTGAAATACAGCGGAAAAGACAATAGGCATCGTGGCGACTATAAGAAATTTACAAACCACGTCGAGGCTTTTGATCAGGACGGCAAGAGCATGGGGGTCGTGTTCGAAACGACCAGCCCGTTCGATACACCTATGCAAATGGAAGAATTGGTGAATTGGGCAAGAGAGGCATATGAGAAAAAAACACTTCACCCGTTGTTGGTGACGTCCGTTTTCATCGTGGTTTTTCTGGCAGTCCACCCATTTCAAGATGGCAACGGCAGACTAAGCCGTGTTCTCACGACCTTGTTATTGTTACAGGCCGGGTACCTCTATGTTCCCTATAGTTCCATGGAAGCGGTCATCGAACAAAGCAAGGACGCTTATTATTTAGCATTGAGACGCACACAAGGAACATTGAAAAATGATATGCCCGATTGGATGCCGTGGGTTCTTTTTTTCCTGAAAGCGATGCAACAACAAAAAAATCGTCTGCAAATAAAGATCGATCGGGAAAAATTGCTACTTGGTCAATTGCCAGAATTGTCACTGCAAATACTGGAGCTGGCGAAATCACGGGGACGAATCAAGATTGGCGAAATTGTAACGTTGACTACCGCCAATCGGAACACTGTAAAAAAGCACCTGGAAAGTCTCGTTGAAGCGAAACATTTGCAACAATATGGTGCAGGGCGCGGAGCTTGGTATTCGTTGTAAGTGGAGTCTTTGCGTTCCATTAGCGCCCTTCTAAAAATAAATCGCCCATAGGCATTTGACCTACGAGCGATTACTTGTATTTCTAGTGGTGTGGGGCGGATCACACCACCTTTGCTCGCATTTTCTTTCTTTATTTTGTCTTGTGCACGGCAGTTTAACTGGGTCATTTCGGGTGTAGAAGCGGATAAGGCGAGATAAACGAAAATCGGATTAAGTAGGAAAAAATGTCCCCCAAAATGCTCCCGGGGAATTTCGAAGTTTTCAATAATTTAGCAGTTCCACCTCCCGCTGTTCCCATCCACATTTTTATAACGATCCGATTTGGATCTTCAAAAATATGCTTTTATGCTAAGCATCAATTTTTATCTTAGGGAGCCGCTGGCGGACAGGGAAACTCCAATTGTCATGAGGTTGATCCTCGATGGTAAAAAGTTGAAATACGCCACTGCGGAAAAAATTCATCCCGCTTACTGGGATTCGGACCGGCAACGGGCAAGGACGTCCAAAGTCCACACCCATGGCCTGGAGTTGAACGTCTATCTCGAAACCCTCTATAATTATGCCGTATCGGCTTATAGAGAAATTCAACATGCCCAGGATGGGGAACAACCTTCTCTGCCAAGTATTAAGGAGGCATTGATCGCAGGTTAAATCGAGTAACGGAAACAAAAGTCACTCTCTTCAACTTCTATGAGAAGCTGATAGCCCAGTCTCAAAGCGGCGTCCGGTTAAATCTGAAAACCGGCAAACCGATCACCGGTAATACGATTAAAACTTATTTCACAACATTTCGTCATTTGCGGGAGTTTGCCGTAGCCAGGAAGAGGCAAATTGATTTCAATGACATCAATCTCAGCTTCTACAGCGAATACACGGAGTATCTGATGAAGACGGTCAAATTATCCACCAACACGATCGGAAAGCATATCCAGATCCTCAAACTGGTCATGAATGAGGCCATGGAATTGGGCTTGAATAGCAATATCTCCCACAAAAGCAAAAGATTCGCAGTCTTAAGAGAAAAGTCAGACAGCATTTACCTGAACAAAAATGACCTTTTGGAAATAGAACAGTTTGATCTTTCCCGTTATCCGAAGCTGGAGCGTGTGCGAGATTTGTTTCTGGTGGGTTGTTATACCGGCCTGCGTTATTCCGATTACTCCATCCTCAAACCGGAGAATATCCGGGACGGCTTGATCGAAATTACGCAGGTAAAGACCAATGACCCGGTGGTTATTCCGGTACATGACGTCGTTGCAAGGATCATGGCTAAATATGGCGGTCTGCTTCCGCGATCTCTCAGCAATCAAAAGACCAATGACTACCTGAAGGACCTGGGTGAAATGATCCTGTGTCTGTCTAAGGAAGTAATCAGGTCCTTTACCAAAGAGGGCAAACGGCAGCAGACAACGACATGAGAAATGGGAGCTTCTGACGACCCATACGGCCAGGAGAAGCTTTGCAACCAATGAGTACCTCGCCGGCACTCCGACGCTCACCATTATGGCCATTACCGGGCATAAGACCGAAAAGGCCTTTCTCAGGTATATCAAGCTGGTGCCTTCGGATCACGCCAGGTTGATGAAGGCTCATTGGGAGAGAAGGAAGCTGGCTGCGGCAGCCTCAATGGAAGTTAAAGGGGCATAGGATTCGCGCTATTAAACTATTGATAAACAAATGGTTGATGAAAAGGGAAGGCAATTGGCAGATAGGAGTTCTTAGGATTTTGGAGGATCGGAGTTTTTGAGTAACTTGCAACTGAAATTTAGTTACACCCTTCGAAAGCTATTAAAAATTGTGTTAAAATCAAAATCTAAGAACGTATGGATCAGGACAAATTCGAAACAATTTAATCTCTATTCGCGATGTCGAAGACAGAAAAGCTTATCGAGCGGCTATTGGCCTTGCCCAAGGATTTTACCTGGGATGAATTAATTAAAATTTTGGATCACTTTGGATACAAAGAAATCAAGAGTGGAAAGACAGGAGGTTCGAGAAGAAAATTTGCCGATGCGGGGAATCATCTCATCAGCCTCCACAAGCCGCATCCGGGAAATATTTTAAAGCACTACCAACTAAAAGAGGTGGTGACTTCACTTAAAGAGAAAGGAGTCATTAAAGATGACTGACATCTTACAATACGAAGGGTATTTTGCCAGCGTCCATTTCAGCGCCGAAGACGAGGTGTTTTTTGGCAAAATCATCGGCATCAACGATTCAGTGACGTTTGAAGGCGGCACGGTCAAAGAGCTAAAGAAGGCATTCCACGAAGCGGTGGATGACTACCTGGAGACCTGCAAGCAACTGGGCAAGGAACCGGAGAAAATGTATAAAGGAAGCTTCAATGTTCGCATCCCTTCGGAGTTGCATCGCCAGGCAACTCTTTATTCGGCTGCCAAGAATATGTCGTTGAACGAATTCGTTCGATTTGCCATTGATTTTACCCTGTCCCGGGCGTCCGGGCCTGGAGGCGCGATGCAACCTTAGACTAAAAACCACATTGATATGGGCAACGTAAGTACCAATAAGAAGTTGACGATAGATGTTGTCGTAGACAAGAGCATCCAGGATCATGGTAATGACCCAGGTGTTCAAGAGAGGGCCAGGAAAGCCGTGGCCTTCTTAAAGAAGCACGGGGTGCCGAAGTCGTTTGAAAAAAAGAAATAGATCTTTCTCGATCATATTCGAATTGAAAAAGCCGGAATGTAAGTTTCGGCTTTTATGTTTAAGCCCTAATGAATGAATGGTATTGATCTCTCTCAAATAATCGGTCCACAGGTTATTTACTGCAAGTTCAATTCAATGTGGTCATGCCCTTTAATGATGTCCACGATCAGCTCAAAAAGTGTTTTGCCTTCGTGGCTTTCGGCCAGAGCCAAGTCCCTTTTTACAGAATCCACATTGGCGGGATGACAGCTTGTTACCTTTGCTGAAAGGTATTTCACGGTTTCGTCCCAGCCGAGATCGTTCCGGCTCTTATCACTGTGCAGCCAGATGAGCCGGACAGGCTCTGCGTACTCATATACTCCGAAGCCGCCCCGGAGGGTATCGTGGCAGGAGTCTAAATTCCGACCCATAGCCCAGCCCAAGTCTTTTGTCAAACCACTTTTTACGGCATCATAAAACGATGAAAGATTAGAAAATTTATTGCCGTCCAGGAGGATCGTCTTTTTGTCCATTAAAGGCTATTTTCCTTTTCTTCCCGTTCGTCGATGTGTTGCTTGGCTGCCTCTACCCCGTCCTTCTCATAAACGGAGCCTTCATATTGCTCATCGAGGTCGCTATTGTAGTCGATGGGGTCATCCCCCAGATATATTTTGATGAGATTATTTCCCGAGGTTGCAAAAGTTTTGATTGTATACCCTTTATAGGCCAAGGTCGATATTAGTTCCATAACAAGTCATTTAAAAAATACGGGTATTGAAACCGGGAGATTGATGGGGCTAATCGTCTTTCCGTGTAATCCTACTAATTTCATTTCTTTGGTGCAAAATCATCCGGGTTGAAGCCATACATGAAATTATTCAAAATGCCGCCGGAGCTCTCAAGCCCCACCATATGCATTAACTCCTCAAAATAATGGCAGATGCGCTCCCGGTCTTCTGTGTCGAGGTAAATTTCGTCGAACCGCTCCAGGCCCTTTTTGATCACTTCCCGGTAATCGTCCGCGGTTGCACCGGGTCTAGGCGACACTGCATTAAAGTCATCCGCAGCCCGGTTGATTCTTTCTGTCAGGATTTTACGCAGCCCCGGATCTGCCAGGCCGGGGTAAAAGATCTGATTGTCTTCTTGAAACTTTTCTTTATGTTTGAATTCTTCAAACTTGTCCATATTCATTGAATTGGACGAACAATATACGATAATATTCGGGCCGCTCATGATACGTATTCAAGCAAAAATCGTTTTACCTTAACACACCAAATCCCTTTCCGTGAAATCAATTTTGGGTATAACCACCGCAATCATTTGCCTAGTCGGACTAATCAAGAATTCGTCCAATCCTCCCAAAAAGCGAAATGTCCTTTTAAAGATGGGGTCATTAAGAAGTTAACAGAACATCATGGTGTATTCGTAGGGTCAGAAGAATCCACCGTTGATATTTGGGGCAAGGATAGCGTCGATCTTGTCCGCTACTGATGGACGCGTCAAGGATGTGATCGATATTCAGGGCATAAAATATGTGAGCATTCGGGTTGATACTACTATTTACACTTATGCGGACATCGATCGGGCTCTGGTTCAAGAAGGACAACCGGTAAAGTCAGGTCAACCGATCGCGGTCGCTCGGGAGGACTGGATTGAATTTTTCGTCGCTAACTATTTCGGTAGGCAATTTCGTAATCCGGACGCTTATGTAGACTGCGTCTGCGAATTGCCAAAGGCGGCGGTGCAGTAATCCGGTGGATCGGTCGCACTGTCCTGATTGTTGATATTCTCTATTTCAACCGCCATTCTTCTGTATTTTCTAATGAGAAGCCCAATTTTTCAAGAACGCGGACAGAGGCGTCATTGCCTTTCTCGACAGTAGCTACAATACGTTTGAGGGCCAATTCATTAAAGCCAAAATGAATAAATGCTTTTCCAGCTTCCGTTGCAAATCCGTGATGCCAATATTGAGATGCAATGTAGTATCCTAATGCAGCTTCTTCGGCTATTGGTCCTCCGTCTGCCTTGAAATGTGGAGCCAACCCACAGCGGCCGATGTAAACATTTTCTGCCTTCAGGATCGTCGCCCAGAGCGCCAAACGATCCGTGGACATCTTTTGGAGTTGATTCTTCGGAAACCGCTGTTCGGCATTTTCACGAGTGCGAGGATATCCCCCAACATAGCGCCGAACGTCAGTATCCATCTCCATGCTGCAATAGTCGTCCAGATCGGTAGTCAAATGTGGTCGGAAGAGCAGTCTTTCTGACTCGAGAATGATTTGCATGCAATTGTAATTTACAATTACGATGGCCTAAACAAAAAAACCTTTGTAAATATTTGATTTACAAAAGCTTGACTTTTCCGTCGTGTGGGGCGAAGGGGCACTCGCCTTTCGCGCCTTAATATATCTTTATTTCCCTTTATCTATATGGCTGATAAGCAAATCCCCATTACGTCTGGGCTGATAAACGAGGATCATTCAAAATAGCTGAAAATAAGTAAAATTGCCCCCGCCCCTTTAGCTACGCTAGCTGCTGCAAATAAGACCCATCCCCTATCTTCGTATTATGAGATTCTCTCGAGTAGGACTTCTATTAACTTTAACTCTCGCTGCCTATTGCAGGTGTTCGGCCCAGGATACCATTCGATGGAGGCCCAAATATTCCCTGAGATGGGCAGACTTTCAAGGACAAAGAGATTCCTCTTCCATTCATAAAGCTTACACTGCCGACTTCATTGGCTATTCCTGGCGCCCTACCAAAGACTCCTTCTCTTCAGAAGTCGTTTGTACATTTGATCGACAAAAGTCTTGGACAATTACTACTGACTCCCTTTTACTGGCTCATGAACAAGATCATTTTGATATAGCGGAACTGCACGCCCGCAAACTTCGGAAGGCATTTCAGGGATACCAATATAATCCACAAACCGCTAAAGCAGATTTTGCCAATATCTACGCAAGGCTGAGCACGTCGTGGCACGAAATGGATATGTTATATGACCAGGAGACCGATCACGGCCGCATAAAAGAAATGCAGCTCAAGTGGAATAACAAGATTACGACCGAATTGGCTGAGCTTGAAATGTATAAAGAGTGAAAAATCGACGAAGCTCTTAGATGCAAGACCTCAAAATTGCCTCAGGAATTTATTATATTGGATTTGGTTCGACACCTACCATAAAAGGATAATGTCCGTTTAAGGATGGGATTCTATATTTGAAAATTGACCTGATCCTGGTTATTTTGCCTGACTTCCATCCCTCGAAATATCGCGCAAAGGAACTACCTTTATAGAATGCGCAACAAACCATTATACCTGGCTGCCATCGCATTCCTTTCGTTCGTCTATTCCTGCCAAAAGGCCGGTAGCCCTGCAACTCCAACAATTTCCAACATAACCATCACGTCCCTGACGCCAACCAATGGCCCGTACAACACGATCGACACTCTTACTGGTAAGGGTTTTGACCAACTATTATCGCTGGACAGCGTGGACCTGAACGGGCAGAGGGTGACCATCATTGGCCATAACGATCAGCAAATCATCTTCCAAATCCCTTCCCTCGCGGGAACTGGTCATATCGATATCTGGTCAAAAGGAACTGAGTATGAAGGCCCTGTCTTTACGTATGACAGCGTTCTGATGGTAACTACGGTTGCCGGAAGCAGTACGGACTTTGGCGAAGTGGATGGGAAAGGTCTTGACGCCCGCTTCTACCGGCCCTGGGGTATTGCCCTCGATCATGCCGGGAATATCTATGTCGCAGACATGGGGGGCAGTTGCATCCGGAAGATCGATACGGCCGCCAATGTGACGACGCTCGCCGGCCCGCAAACATATGAAGAAGCCTACGTCGACGGGACGGGGGCGACGGCCAGGTTCGCTTTGCCGCTTGGTCTTTGTATCGACCAGCAGGGATCTTTGTACGTCGCTGATCAGAATAATTTCAGAGTACGCAAAGTTTCACCGGTCGGTGTAGTAACTACCTTTGCCGGGACGACGTGGGACGGCATCCCGAAGGACGGGTCAACTGATGGCGATGCGTCGGCTGCTACCTTTGATACGCCTTGGGGCGTGGTATGCGACAGCGCAGGTAACATCTTTGTGGCGGATATATACAACAATAAGATCAGAAAGGTAACAGCGTCAGGTATCGTAAGCTCATTTGCCGGAGGAGACTATTACCATGGCGGCTTCGCGGACGGTCAGGGGTCGGCGGCACAGTTCTCGGGTCCGAGTGCCCTTACGATCGATCCTCACGAAAACCTCTTTGTCGTTGATGCAACCGCGCAAAGCATCCGAAAAGTCACGCCCGACGGGACGGTATCGACAGTACTCGGTCCCGCTTTTCACGATCCGACAAATCCGGACTATCTTTTAGCAATTGGCGCCATAGCTTCAGACAAATACGGGAACATCTATTTTACGGCTTTTGCCGGCATTCTGGAAATGACACCTAATGGTCAAATTATCCGGTATGCCGTTGGTGGTGTCGGCGAGCTGGATGGGCCTGCTTCTGTGGCCACTTATAGGGAGATCAGTGGGATGACCTTCAATGACAAAGGGACACTGTATATTACAGACAACAACAGGGTCAGGAAAATTGCGTGGCAGTGACGTGACGTGACCATCAGGATTGCGGACCGACACCATAGGTCGCAAGATAGACTGTCTTCGATTTGTAATCCGATATAGTATGAAAAAGGCCATCAAAATTTACGCGCGAATTTCGGACGTGATAGCTGGCGAACTTTGCGTCCATGCAAGTATTTTTTATTTACTAAGTAGTATCCATTTCAAAGCAGGGGACGGTCATTTTTTGGGTGGTCTCATGGCAATTCCATTTCTGTTTACATTGTTCAATGGGATCTTAATGACTATTGCCGGGATCTACTTGGTACTAAAAGGCGCGCGACAGCTGGGATGGTCAACTATAGTTATTGTTCTGATATTTTATTTGACGGCCTTGTTGATATATTTCTTTGACAGACCGGCGGCCTAGCCGGACTTCAAATTTTAAGTATAGATGCTACCCTTTGTTTTGTAGATTCACAAATCTTGTAATATTATGTCATCCAAAGTACCATTTGTTAAGCAAGAAACTGTTTGGCTTGCGGTAGTTCCGCATATTTTATTCATCGGGATACTGTGCATGGTTTATTATCAATGGGACAGGAAGAATTATTTCGTATTCGGGTTCATTACCTACTTGATAATTTGGTATGGACTGAGAACTATGGCTTTTCCGAAGGATGTACACAAAAGCATTAGGCTTATAAAGGAGGAGAAGTTTGGCGAGGCAATTCCATATATTGAAAGGTCGATAGAATTTTATGACAAACACTCGTGGATAGATAAATACCGGTTCCTGTTGATGGTTAGCTCTTCAAAGAGGGGTATCCGGGAGTCGTCGATTTGCAATTTGGGGTTTTGCCTCCTGCAAACTGGACAAGTCAAGGCTGCGAAGAAGGTGTACGAAGAAGTACTAAGACAATATCCTGAGAACACTGTCGCCCAAGTTCAACTGAGGACTATCAATACGGTGACAAATTCAACGGAGGGAAAAATTCCGGAATGAAGAAAATAAAATCGCCCGTAAATTTTTAATTTACAGGCGACTGACTTGTAACTTCGTGGTGTGGGGCGGGATCGAACCGCCGACACAAGGATTTTCAGTCCTTTGCTCTACCGACTGAGCTACCGCACCATCCCTATTTGGGGAGGCAAAAATAAAACATCCCCCGGTAAATTGGAAATCTTTTTTGACCCTCTTATAACTTGCTAATCAACGATTTTGTTGCTTCCGAACCCCCCTTTTTTCATCGGTAGGTCGGGTGATTTGCCTAAGCAAATGACTTGATGAGGTAGGTTATTCCGATTGAGACGGCTGCCCCTAACATCATGGCGATGAACAGATACGCTCTCCAAGTAACCCAACGGAGCTTTTTCTGAGGTTTTCCAAATTGCTCTAAAATAGATTTCTTCCCAACGATTGCTATGGTGACTGTAGCAATGATCCACAAAACGATAGCAAATATTGCGTAGTTCATGACCGCAAAAATTTAAATAAAGGTACAACTTTTCGCCGCCGCCGCCGGGCCGAAGCGGCCCGCGCCCCTACATCCCATATTCACTCAAAAACTTGATCCGCATCATCTTCAGCTGCTCCCAGGTAAAATTACCCTCCGCCAGCTCCTGCTGCGCCACCTGCAAGCTGCTCGTCTCGCAACTCTTAAAGTAATCGATGATCTCATCCTGCTCATACTCATCCAGCATCTCATCGACCGCATAGTTGAGATTAAGCTTGGTCCCGCTCGCCGCAATCGTCTCCATGTCCTCCAGCAACGCATCCAGCCGCAGGTCCTTATTCTTGGCAATCATCTCCAGCGGGATCTTTTTATCGACCTGCTGGATGATATAGACTTTATTGACACTCTTGTTCACCACGCTCTTCATCACAAAATCATCGGGCTTCTCGATATCGTTCTCCTCGACATACTTCGCGATCACCTCAATAAAGGGTTTGCCATAGCGAAGCGCCTTGCCCTTACTAACCCCCGAACATTTTTCGAGGTCGGCGGTCGAAGTCGGGTAAAGGGTGGCCATATCCTGGAGCGAAGTCTCAAGAAAGATCACAAAAGGAGGCAGGCTTTTCTTCTTCGCCTCTTTCTGACGCAGCTCCTTGAGCAATTCGAAAAGCCGCTCATCGGTCGTGCCGACGCCCGCGGCTTCGCCACCTTCTTCTTCATCATCCGCATTCGCTTCTTCAAACAGGTTATTGAGCACGATCTTGAAAGACCGGGGTTTTTTCAAATAGTCCTCTCCTTTCTTCGTAATCTTCAGCACGCCATATTCTTCGATATCTTTTGTCAGCAGGTCTTCGAGCAGCAGCTGACGCATCAGCGAATTCCAGAGATGCTCGGCGTCCTCTTTCCCGATCCCGAATTCGGCGATCCCTTCATGACGGAACATCTGGATCTGCGGCGTAAGCCGGCCCAAAAGTATATTGATCACATAGCCCGTCGCAAACCGTTCGTCCAGCGCGCGGATCGTCTTCAACACTTTGACGGCCATTTCTTTTGCCTCCATCCATTCCTTGGGGTGGCGGCAATTGTCGCATTCCCCGCAATTCTCCGCCTGGTAGTCCTCGCCGAAATAACTCATCAGCACCTTCCGGCGGCAGACGCCGGTCTCGGCATAGCCCACCATTTCGTTGATCAGCTGGGCGCTCACCTCCCGTTCGCTAAGCGGTTTGTCCTTCATCAGGTGCTCCAGCTTGGCGACATCTTTATGGGAATAATATAAAATGCAATTGCCTTCGAGGCCATCGCGGCCCGCGCGGCCGGTCTCCTGGTAGTAGTTTTCGATCGACTTGGGGATATTATAATGGATAACGAACCGGATGTCCGGCTTATCGATCCCCATCCCAAAAGCAATCGTCGCCACGATCACCTGCACATCTTCATTCAGGAAAAGATCCTGCCGCTCGGCCCGCAGCTTGCTGTCCAGCCCCGCATGGTACGCCACGGCCTTGATGCCGTTGGCGACGAGCATATCCGCCAGCTCTTCCGTGGTCTTGCGATTGAGGGTGTAAATGATGCCGCTCTTCCCCTTTTGTTGCACAATATACCGGACGATGCTCTTGATCGTCTGGTCTTTTTTGATCTTGGGCTGGATCTCGTAATAGAGATTCGGCCGGTTAAAGGAAGATATAAAGATATCCGGGTCCCGGAGGCCAAGGTTCTTGATGATATCGCTTTTTACCTTCGGCGTCGCCGTGGCGGTCAGGGCGATCACCGGAATGGTCGGGTTGATCTGGTCCATCATCTCCCGAAGCCGGCGGTATTCCGGGCGGAAGTCGTGTCCCCACTCCGAGATACAATGCGCTTCATCCACCGCAAAAAAGGAGATCTTCAGATCGCTGAAGAAATCCATGTTCTCCTGCTTCGTCAGCGTTTCCGGGGCGACATACAGCATTTTCGTATGCCCGTTCAGCAGGTCTTCGTGTACTTCACGGATCTGCTTCTTATTCAAGGTGGAATTCAGGAAATGCGCGACGCTGTCCTTGCTGCTATAGCTACGGACAAGATCGACCTGGTTTTTCATCAGGGCGATCAGGGGACTGACGATGATGGCCACCCCTTCGCTGATGATGGCGGGCAGTTGGTAGCACAGGCTTTTCCCGCCGCCGGTCGGCATGATGACAAACGTATCTTTACCGGACAGTACACGTTGGATGATCGCATCCTGGTTGTCCTTAAAGGAATCGAATCCAAATTGTTCCTGCAGATGCGATAGAAGTGATTTACTACTTACGGCCTTGGTTTTTCTGGTGGCTATTTTTTTTGTTTCGGTTGTTGCCATGCTCTGTTTATTTTCTTTCTCACGGGCTGCCTGGTCGAAAAAGGGGTCTGCGAAAGTACAAAAAATCACCCCATGCTCCTAGCGGTTTGTGTTAAAATTGGCGGCCGTGGGATAAATATACAGAAAAAATTAATGTGTTTTTTCGAACTAATCGAACTATATGTTGTTATCGGTCAGCATCTTGCAAGATCATGGGCGAGAAAGTTCTATAAAAGATATAAATACCGCTGCAAAAGGTGGTGGAGTGCTGTAGTTTTGCGACGTCGAATTTTTAAAAATTTATGAGCGGGGCTAAAAATATTATCGCGATAGCCAGGAGTACCATCAGAAAGGAAGCCGCATCCGTCGCCGCGCTGGAAGAACTGCTCGACGACCAGTTCGAGAAAGCGGTGGAACTGATTTTGGCGGCAAAAGGCCGCGTCGTCGTCAGCGGGATCGGAAAAAGCGCCATCGTGGCCCAAAAGATTGTCGCCACCCTCAACTCCACTGGCACCCCCGCCGCCTTCCTCCACGCCGCGGACGCCATCCACGGTGACCTGGGGATGATCCAGGAACACGATATCGTCCTGCTGCTCAGCAAAAGCGGTGAAAGCCCCGAAATCAAAATGCTGCTTTCGTTTATCCGCGGTTTCGGCAACCCGCTGATCGGGATGACCGGGAATCCGAAGTCCGGGCTGGCGCGGCAATCCGATATTGTTTTGAATGCCTTCGTGGCGCAGGAGGCCTGTCTGAACAACCTCGCCCCAACCAGCAGCACCACGGTACAAATGGTCCTGGGGGATGCGCTGGCCATAGCCCTCATGGAAATGCGCGGTTTTGGCAGCGACGATTTCGCCCGCTTCCATCCCGGCGGAACGCTGGGAAAAAAGCTGTACATGCGCGTTCAGGAGCTGTATATACATAATGAGAAGCCGAGCGTCAGCACGACCACCCCGCTCCGCGAGGTGATCATGGAAATTACTTCCAAGCGGTTGGGAGCGACAGCGGTGACCGACGGATCGGGCCGGCTTCTCGGCGTCATCACGGATGGCGATCTCCGCCGGATGCTGGAGAAGAAGGGGATGAACGAAACGACGACCGCCGGCGATATCATGACCCACAGCCCCGTGACAATCGATTCCGGCGCCCTCGCCGTCGAAGCCCTCGACCTCATGCGTACCCACGACATCACGCGCCTCGTAGTGACCGATGGCACCCAATACCTGGGTTTTATCGATCTGAACAATTTAATTCGAGAAGGAATTATATGAATAAACATAATTATGTGGTGATCATGGCGGGCGGTATCGGCAGCCGCTTCTGGCCCATGAGCCGCCAGGATTTCCCAAAACAGTTCCTGGATATCCTGAATACCGGAAAGACCCTGATCCAGTGGACCTACGAGCGGTTCGCCTCCTTTATCCCCGGGAAAAATATCTACGTGGTCACGTCGAATGAATATGTAGATATCGTTCGCCAACAATTGCCTCATCTCCCGGTCGAGAATATCCTGGGAGAACCTTCGCGAAAGAATACCGCCCCCTGTATCGCCTATATGTCGTTCAAACTCCAGCAGCTGGACCCGAAAGCATCGCTGATCGTGGCGCCGGCCGACCATCTGATCCTCGATAAGACGGCCTTTACAAAGGTCTGCCTGGAGTCGCTCGATTTTGTAAACGAGCACAGCGCGTTTATCACGCTGGGGATCAAGCCCACCTATCCCAATACGGGCTATGGGTATATCCAGCACGATCAGCATTCGGTGTCGGCTAACGTGTATAAGGTAAAGACCTTCACCGAAAAACCCAACCTGGAGCTGGCCAGAACCTTCCTAGCGAGCGGGGATTTTCTCTGGAATGCGGGGATTTTCGTCTGGCAGGTAAAGACGATCATCGCGGCGTTTGAAAAATACCTGCCCGAGATGTTCGACGTGTTCAGCTCCGAAAAGGACAAATTCAACACGCCGGCGGAAAAGAAGGCGCTTGAGCACATCTATCCGCTGTGCACCACGATCTCCATCGACTTCGGGATCATGGAAAAGGCGGACAACGTGTATGTGATCCCTTCTTCATTCGGCTGGAGCGATCTGGGTACCTGGAACAGCGCCTACGAGAACCTCGAGAAGGATGACCTCGACAATGCCGTCGCCGGCGACAACGTGATCGTGATCGATGCGGCCCACTGTATGGTCCACGCGCCAAATGACAAACTGCTTCTTCTTCAGGGGCTCAATAATTTTATCGTCGTCGACACGCCCGATGTGCTGATGATCTGCAAACGGGAAAAGGAACAGGAGATCAAAGAATATGTAGCCGAAGTGAGACGGAACAAGGGAGATCAGTATCTTTAGGGAGTGTCTCCATATCCATTAAATACGATTCTTTTCCTCGACATCGAAACGGTGTCGCAGTATTCCGCTTTCTCCGATCTTCCCGCCGACTGGCAGGAATTGTGGCGGCATAAAGCCGACAGCCTCAATCGCGACAAAACGCCCGTGACCCCGGAAGAGTTGTATGGACGCGCCGCGATCTACGCCGAATTTGGCAAGATCATCTGTATTAGCTGCGGTGTCCTCTCCGGTCCGCCCGCGGATCGTAAACTTGGGCTCAAATCCTTTTACGGCGACGACGAAAAAGACCTGCTGCTGCGTTTCTGGGACCTGCTGCACAAATGGGGCTCCGAGGGCCAGAAATTCCTTTGCGCCCATAACGGAAAAGACTTTGACTTTCCATATCTCTGCCGCCGGATGGTCGTTCACGGGATGCGGCTCCCGTCGGTGCTGAATCTTGCCGGGAAAAAACCCTGGGAGATCCCGCATCTCGATACGATGGAGCTTTGGAAGTTCGGCGAGTTCAAGAATTTTATTTCGTTGAATCTGCTGGCCCACACACTCGGGATCGCCACGCCAAAAGATGATATTGACGGCAGCCAGGTGGGAGACGTCTATTGGGGACAGGGGGACCTGGCCCGGATCGTAACTTATTGTCAAAAGGATGTGGTCACCGTCGCGCAGGTATTTCTTCGGTTTCACGGCGAGCAGCTTGTCCGCCCGGAAAATATTGAGTTAAGATGATCGAACAAAAAGACCCGATGATCCAAAGCAAACTACCCGATGTCGGGACAACCATATTTACCGTGATGAGCTCGCTGGCGGCCCAACTCGGGGCGGTCAACCTGGGTCAGGGTTTTCCCGACTATCCGATGAGTGAGGAACTGGTCGCGCTGGTGGCGCAAGCCATGCGGGACGGGCATAACCAATATGTGCATGTGAACGGGCTCGCAAGCCTGCGTGAAGTCCTGGCGGAAAAGATTGCCGTGGCTCTACGGAACGACGGTGGACCCGGAGACCCAGATAACAATAACACCGGGCGGGACCTATGCGATCTATACGGCGCTGACGACCGTCCTGAGGCCGCGGGATGAGGTGATTGTTTTCGAGCCCGCCTACGACAGCTATATTCCCAATATCGAGATCAACGGTGCAGTCCCGGTGCGGATCAACCTTCAATTCCCGGATTACCGGATCGACTGGGAAGAAGTTCGGCGGCGCGTTACGCCCCGCACGCGGATGATCCTGCTGAATTCGCCGCATAATCCCACCGGCGCGGTGCTGGGGCCGGACGATATGGAGCAACTGCGTAGCTTCGTGGCGGGGACCAATATCCTCATCCACTCGGACGAAGTGTACGAACATCTGATTTTCGACGACATTCCCCATCAATCGATCCTGCGCTATCCGGAGCTGCTGGAGCGGGCGTTTGTGTCCTTTTCGTTCGGGAAGGTCTATCATTGTACGGGGTGGAAGCTGGGGTATAGCGTTTCGTCGCCGGCTCTGACAAAGGAGTTCCGGAAGGTCCACCAGTTCAACTGTTTTAGCTGTAATTCTCCGTCTCAGTTTGGGCTGGCCCGGTTCCTGACCAAAAAGGACTCTTATCTTTCACTGAGTGCGTTTATGCAGCAAAAGCGGGATTTTTTTGCGCGGCTCATGACCCAAACGCGATTTACACCCCTGCCCTCTCACGGGAGTTATTTTCAGCTGTACAGCTATAGTCGGATCAGCGATGAACCCGATGCGGAATTTGCCATCCGGATCACCAAAGAATTCGGCGTCGCCACCATCCCGGTGTCGGTTTTCTATACGTCCGGGAAAGATGACCGGGTGCTCCGGTTCTGTTTTGCGAAAAAAGAATCCACGCTGGAGTCGGCGGTGGAGCGGCTAATAAAAATTGGATGATGACAATCAATACACTGGTCTTCGATCTTGGCGGGGTGCTGATCGACTGGAACCCCGACTATCTGTATACCAAGCTCATTCCCGATGAGCAGGAACGAAAATGGTTCCTGTCGACGGTCTGTACGCCGGACTGGAATGAAGAGCAGGACGCGGGCCGCTCCCTGGCGGAGGCGACGGAACACCTGGTTGCAAAATACCCGGCGCATGAGGCTGCCATCCGCGCCTATTATGATCGCTGGACGGAGATGCTGGGCGGTCCGATCCATGAGACGGTCGAGATCTTCCGGGAACTCAAAGCCCGCGGTCAGTTAAAATTGTATGCGCTGACCAACTGGAGCGCGGAGACCTTTCCGGTGGCGCTCGAAATGTATGAATTCCTGCATTGGTTCGATGGCCGCCTGGTATCCGGGGCGGAGAAGATACGCAAGCCGTCCCCGGAGATCTACCAGCTGTTGATCGACCGATTCGGGATCGACCCGCATAAGGCGATCTATGTCGATGACAATATCCGAAATGTCCTACCCGCGCGGGAGCTCGGGTTTATCGGGATCCATTTTCGCACGCCGGACTTGTTCAGGGAAGAGTTGAAGGGGTTGGGCTTACTTTAACAACTGATACGCAATAAAACTCGCGACATACGCCAACCCCGTCATATAGACCAGTTGGATAGCGGGCCATTTCCAGCTTCTTGTCTCGCGCCGCACAACCGCCAGCGTGCTCATACACTGCATCGCCAAAACATAAAAGATCATCAGGGAAACACCGGTGGCCAGCGTATAGACGGGCGTTCCATCCTCCCGCCGGGCGGATTGCATCCGTTGACGCAGGGTCTGCCGGTCGGCGTCCTTGCCGCCTTCGACGCTGTAGAGCGTGGCCATCGTCCCCACAAAGACTTCCCGGGCCGCAAAGGAAGTAATCAGCGCGATCCCGATCTTCCAGTCATAACCCAGGGGACGGATGACGGGTTCGATGATATGGCCGAGGTGGCCGGCGTAGGAGTGTTCGAGCTTCGCCGACGCCTTCTCCTGTTCCGTTTGAGCCACCCGTCCCTGTCCCGCCTGGTCCGCCCGCCCCGGGCCCGCATTCCCGGCCCTGCCGCGGCCCAAAAGAACTAAGCCCCCACAGGATCAGGCTGATCACCATGATCACCTTTCCCGCATCCGTCACAAAGATCCGCGCCTTGTTCACCATCGTCACGACGACATTATTCCAGCGGGGCGCGCGGTACATCGGCAATTCGAGGATAAAAAAGCTTTTTTCCTTCAGCCGGATAAACCATTTCGCGACATAACTGACGATCATGGCCATCACCAGCCCCAGCATATACAGCCCCATCATGACCAGACCCTGGAGACTGAAAATGCCAAGCACGTCCTTCCGCGGGATCGACAGGGCGATCAGCATGGTATAGACAGGAAGCCGGGCGCTGCAGCTCATGAGCGGGGTGATCAGGATGGTCAGGAGCCGTTCCTTCCGGTTCTCGATGTTGCGGGCGCTCATGATGGCCGGCACCGCACAGGCGAAACCGCTGATCATCGGCATGACACTTTTCCCGTTCAACCCGACTTTTCGCATGAGCTTGTCCGTTAAAAAGCTGATGCGCGCCATATAGCCGGTGTCTTCCAGGACGGTGATCAGCCCGAAGAGGATCATGATCTGCGGCACAAAAACGAGGATTCCGCTCAACCCCGCCAGCAGGCCGTTGACCAGCAGGTTGCTCCACCAGGCTACGGGCAGGTGCTGACCCAGCCAGCCGCCGACTTGGGAAAACGTCCAGTCGATGGCATCCATCGGGAACTGGGCGAGCCAGAATACACTCTGGAACAACAGGAAAAGCACGACCAGCAGGATGATATAGCCCCAGGTCCGGTCCAGGAAGAGTTTGTCGAGGCGTTCGGTAAAGAGGGTCTTTTCCAGGGGGTCGGGTTCGGAGACGGTGTGCTTCATGATCGTCCGGATGCCGCGAGTAGCGTTGCAGGATCTCTTCAGCCTGGATGCGGGTATGGTTGAAATTGATGGGTGGATTCGATCTGCTCCACACCGATGCTGGAGCGCGGGGGTAAGACGAAAATGTTCATGGTTGATCAGGTAATGGATAGCGGTATAATCGCTGATCTCCGGGAACAGGCGACGGACATCCTGAATGGCGCCCGACGCCAGGTCTAGGTTGCGCGATAAAGTCCCGGGGAGGGGCGTGGTGCAGCTGGCGGGCGCGCCATTCCACGATCTTTTTGAGCTGGGGGATTCCCTTGTTCTTCCGGGGGTTGACGGTCACGACCGGGATGCCCAGTTCCCGTTCCAGTCCTTCCACATCGATCTCGATGCCTTTTTTTGCCGCGAGGTCCATCATCGTCAGCGCCACGACGACGGGGATTTTGAGGTCGATGATCTGGGAGCAGAAAAGGAGGTTTCGTTTGAGGTTGCTGGCATCTACCAGCAGGACGACCATGTCGGCACGTACGGAGGGGTCCTGGTTGAGGAGGACCTTGTAGGTCACCCATTCGTCGGCCCGTTTGGGATAGAGGCTATAGGTCCCGGGCAGATCGATGATGGTGGCCTGGATATCCGGGGCGAGGGTGGTGGAGCCGCTTTTTTTGTCGACGGTGACGCCGGGGAAATTGCCTACTTTTTGGTTCAGGCCGGTAAGGGCGTTGAAGAGGGAGCTTTTCCCGCTGTTGGGATTGCCGACCAGGGCAATATGGATATTATTTTGTTTTGCCATGCACGCCCGGACAGCGCCCGGTCGAGGAGGGCAAAGGTAAGGGCTGTCAGCGGCGCCGCTGTTTACGAAATGAGGAACTTGGAAAGCGACCGGCGGGCAACATTACAGAACGATCAACTTCCCGTTTTCGTAAAGTGGAAGAACCGGAGCGGTGTCGGGTGTCAGACAGTACCGGATATCTTTTTCAAGCCCATGGCCCATCAGCCGGTGATAGTGGGACGCATCCTTGCTTTTCATGAACTCGAACATATCGTTCGTCGCATTGGCGTCCAGGTAAAGCGTTTCGGCGATCTGGGAGGAGTCGCAGTTGATGGAGAAATGGTCTTTTACCTGGTGGATGACGGCGCCGGCAAAAAGCAGGTCTTCGATATTGATCTTGTCTTTCCAGGCCGCGCAGGCCAGGACGACCGGCTGATTCTGATCGGTCAGGTAGTTGCAAACGGACCGGAGGTTGGGGAAGGAGCCGGTGATGATCTGGCCGGCGCCGCGGTCGAGGGCCATATGGAGAAGTTTGGTGCCGTTGGTGGTGGTCAGGACGAGGGTTTTGCCGGCGATAAACGACCGGGAATATTCAAAGGGAGAGTTGCCATGTTCCAGTCCTTCTGCGATCATGCCGTCCCGTTCGCCGGCGGTGATCCCGTCTATCTGGCGGCCAAGCTCGATACATTTGGCGACGCTGTCGACAGGGATCACGCATTTGGCTCCGTTATGCAGGGCGGTGGCGATGGTGGAAGTGGCGCGAAGGACGTCGATGATCACCACAATGGCGTGGTTCACATCATATAAGATGCAACAAGGCAGGGGACAGGGCCGTGTGTAAGGGTCTGGGTTTGTCGAATATGTGCATCATCCGGCGGCTTTGCGCGTAAACGCAAATGTAGGGGTGGTCACTGTCTATTTATCCAATATGAATTTCCATTTTTCCGATTCTGCGTACTCCTTGATCGTCTTGTTACGCGTTTCCAGTAAAGCTTTCATATAGCGGGTCAGGAATAACCGGTCGGCGAGCCTGCCCAGACCGCCGTATGGCGCTTCGTAGGTAAAAATATCGATCAGCAGCGTTCCGTTGTCGATCCGTTTGAAATGATGTTCATGCCGCAGGCTTTTGAAATCCCCACTCGACCATTTCGTCGGTGAAGGACAGCGGCGGATCCATGGCCGTGATCTTCGATTTCAGGACGCGGATTCTTCGCAGGTGTTTGGCTTTCCAGGTGACCGTTTCATTCAGGCCGATCAGACCGCTGGTGGTACCGGCGATGGCTTCTTCCTCGGTGTGGGCCATCGACTTCCGGTGGAGGTCGATGCTTCTGGCAAGGTCAAAGACCCGTTGGGTCGGGGCTGCGACAAAAGTCGTCAGGTGGATGGTGGGCATTTTCTTATAAATAGGTGTTGGATACGTTGGATCGCGTCCTTCATCACAGAAAAAATCATTCCAAAACCCGATTTACGGTCGGTCAACTAAAGGGGAATTTGACCACTTTAGCCTGGAGGAGCTTGTCCCGGACCTTGACATAGATCTTGCTGTCGATGGCGGCAAACGGCGGACTGGACATACCCCATGCCGATCGCTTTCCCGAGGCTGGGACTTTGGGTCCCGGAGGTCACCCGGCCGATCGGCGCGCCGGAGAAATCCTTGATCTCATAGTCATGCCGGGGGATGCCCTTTTCGACCATTTCGAAGCCAACCAGCTTTTGGGCGGGGCCGCCGGCTTTTGCCGCTCGAGGATGGGCCGGGCGGTAAAGTCCTTGGTGAATTTGGTGATCCAGCCCAGGCCCGCTTCCAGCGGCGAGGTCTGATCGTCGATATCGTTACCGTAGAGACAATACCCCATTTCGAGCCGGAGCGTATCGCGCGCGCCCAGACCGATGGGTTTCAGTCCCTGGGGACTGCCCGCTCTCGAAGATCCGGTTCCAGATCGTCGCGGCCGCATCGCCCTTGTCTTCGAAATAGATCTCGATGCCGCCGGCGCCGGTATAGCCGGTGGCACTGATCAGGACGTTGTCGATGCCGGCGAACCGGCCTTTGGCGAATGTATAATATTTGAGGTTGAGGATATCGATATCGGTAAGCGCCTGCATGATCTGGTTGGCGTTGGGGCCCTGGATGGCGAGCAGCGCCGTTTTGGCGGAGATATTGTGCAGCTCGGCGCCCCGGGTATTGTGTGCGGGAGATCCAGTTCCAGTCCTTTTCGATGTTGGCGGCATTGACGACCAGCATATAGGCCTTGTTCTCTTCGAGGCAATACACGATCAGGTCGTCCACGATCCCGCCGGTCTCGTTGGTAAGGGCGCTGTATTGCGCCTTACCGGCCGTCAGTTTCGAGGCATCGTTGGTGGTGACGCGCTGGATCAGGTCCAGGGCATGTTCGCCTTTCACGATGAACTCGCCCATATGGCTGACATCGAAGACCCCGGCGTTTGTGCGGACGGCCTGGTGTTCGTCGTTGATGCCGCTGTAGCTGATCGGCATATTGTAACCGGCGAATTCGGCCATTTTTGCGCCAAGGGCCAGATGGAAAGGGGTGAATGGCGTGCTCTTCATGACATGGAGTTGAGCCGCAAATGTAGGGCAAAGACCGCACACAAAAATATAGTCCCCCGGCAGAGGCCGGGGGGCTGTGTTCCAACTTCAACCAACGAGAGTAAACTTGTCAAATATGATCAGCTAAAAAAGCTCGATAGTAGCAGATAAACGGATGGACGCTGTCTGGAGGCCATCGTCGTGCTCTTGGGGACGGGGGTGTCGGCCTTTTGTTTTTCGCCGGGCGTCTTGTACCGGTAGCCTCCAGTGGCGGGGGCTGCCGGCTTTTGGGACGGCTCGGTTTTTTCGGACGGCTCCGGTTTTTCTTTCTTCTCCGGACGTTCGCGTCTCTCGGGCTGTTCGGGACGGTCTTCATATTTTCCCATCGCGCTTACCCGTTGGAGACCATCGGCCGTCATGATATACTGCATCCCGCTGTTCCAGTAGTAATTATTCTCCAGGCTGAACCCTTCGTCATCATAATTATTGCTATGTCGTACCGGTTGTCGTCGTCGAAATTGATATGGCCCCGGCCGACGTGCAGGTTGACCCAGTCATAGCGTTTGACGGAATTATCCATCATGATCTTTTTTCCCACAGGGATATAGACGGCAACAATGACCTGTTGGTTACGGAATTTTGGTCCCGGGTGATAGGAAATCCACCGGGCAGCTGGAGAACGCTGTCGGACTGGCTTACCGGGAAGCTGATCTGCGCGGGCATGGTCGAGGGCGGCGTTGGCGCTGCTGCCCAGGCTGCCCCGCAGGATGCGGACATGGTAGCTGGAATCTTCGCTCCGTCAGAATCTTGATTTGGACGGTGTTAAGCAGGATACTGTCGTCGCTGATGCTGTAAAAGACGCCATTGTGCCTCCAGCCGTTTCGCCAGCCGTTGTCAAACCACCAGTCGTCGTCATAGTAGTCGCGGCGAATGTTTTGGTGCGCTCGGATGATCAGGCTTCCATGGGAAGGCTGGGTCAGGGCGAAGTCTTCTTCCGAATGCGCGCGGGCCCGGAAGTTGTTGACGAGCATTCCGGCCAGCACGACGAAAGCTGATCAGCCCGATCACCCACAGGGTGGCGAACATATAGCCCAGGTAGTGCCGCCGTGACCGCATGCCCGTGATCCGCCGGATCAGCCAGGTCAGAAGCGCAATGACGGGGACGATAAAGACGAGGATAAAGCTGGCCCAGGCAAGCAGATTTTCCCAGAACGCCGCTGAGGAAATAGCCTTTCAGGTCCAGCAAACCGCCGCCGCTAAAGGCGAGGGCGATCAGGGCCATGATCAGGCCAAAGGCGATGACAGCCGGCGATGAAAAGGAAAAAGACTTTGAAAAGGACGCCGATCGCGTGGCCGATGCCATTGCTGGTCCTGCGGACTGCGCCGCCGGCTTCCGTGCTGAAATTCTGCGACGTTCTGCCGGATCTGGGTACCCATCTTCTGGCCCATGTTCTTAAAGCTTTCCTGCATTTCGGCGCCCATTTCGCGGGCGCGACCCTTAAAGGTTTCCAGGTCGCTCTTTACGGTATTCTTGATGGACTCCAGGTCGATCTTCTCCCCGCGCATCTCCAGCTTTTCGGAGGCGGTCGATGGCTTCCGGCAGGACGATCCACAGGACGATATAGGCAACAAAGAGGGTGCCGCCAAAGCCGTCGAATAAGATATGACCGCCGCCCCAATCGGAGGAATGCATGCCACCAGATATTCTGGAAGATGGAGGTAACGATCCCGAGGATCAGCGGCAGGGCAAAGATCAGCCGGGGGATCCAGACATCGATATGGAAATAGGCGGCAAGGCCGCTGGCGACGCCGGCGATGACCGGTCATCGGGGTTGCGGTAGAGCCTTTTCCGGGCGCTGGTCGTCAGCGCCTTGGTCGGCAGGACGATCCAAAGGATGATATAGAGCAGAAAGCCAAAGCCCCAGGTAAAGGAGATCAGCACGAAGATGAGGCCGGACGATGGCCGGGTCGAGCTTGAGGTAGTTGGCCAGACCGGCGCAGACCCCGCCCAGGACCTTGTCGTTTGCCGCGCGGTAAAGGCGGCGGGGTTCGTCGGTGTATGGGCCATAGCCTTGCTGCGCGCCGCTTCCGGCGCTGCTTCCGCCGGCGCTTCCCGTGGCTCCGCTCCCGGCGCTTCCGCTCCCACGCTTCCGGCGCCGGCGCCACTGCCGGTGCTTCCGCTTGCGGAACCGGTACGGGCGGTGGGCTGTTCTTCTTCACCGGCAAATTCTTCCGGCCGGCCCATGCTGGCGATGATGGCGTTGACATCTGCGTCCGTGATGCAGACGGCGCCCTTCTTCAGCGTATCGGCGAAGAGCTCCGAGAACCGGTTCTCGATATCACTGATGATCTCTTCCCGCCCTTCTTCATTGGCGAAGTACCGGCGCAGACTCTCAACGTACTGCTGCAGGATCTCATAGGCGGTCTCTTCGATCGGGATCACCCGGCTATGGAAGTTTATGTTAATAATCTTTTTCATACAAATGGTAGTTTGACGGTTGAAATTTAGAAGTGCTGGGTTTCAACGGGTTTTCAGATCTTCTCGGTTAGCGCGTGAACGGCGTTTGCCAGTTCGTTCCAGGTCGCCTGTAGTTCCCCGTAGAACGCCTCACCCTTCGGCGTCAGGGAAAAATATTTGCGGGGCGGTCCGGAGTTGCTTTCTACCCAGCGGTAGGTGAGCATTTCCGCATTTTTGAGACGGGTGAGCAAGGGGTAGAGGGTACCTTCCAGGATGTTCAGATTGGCGGCTTTCATTTCTTCGACAATGTCGGAGGGATATGCTTCGCCGCGTCTGATCACCGAGAGGATGCAAAACTCCAGAATGCCCTTTCGCATCTGGCTTTGAGTATTCTCGATATTCATATGCTTACGGTTTTATAACAACATAAAGATAAGGTGTATTTTAGTACTATGCAACACAAAGTACTGTTTTAAGAAGGTAATTTTTATAGGCTAGTAATTGAAACCTGAACGGTCAATAGCCAGGATGAGCGGTAAATATCGGCGCCTAATCCCCAGACGATTAAAATAGGATTAAAAAAATACCGCCCCAAACGGTGGACCAGGCCGGTTTTATGGCTGTATTTTTGAGGGTGACCCCTAATGCCGATTTGCAGATGAAACTGATCCTCTGTTTTTTAATAGGTGCGGCTACCGCCCTTATTCTGCTCTATATCCTTCACGTATAGGGTGCATTCCTTATTTCTTCAGCCCGATCTCCCGCAGCCGTTCGTCCAGGTATTCCCCGGCCGTGGCATCCGGATACGCTTTCGGGTGGTTCGCGTCAATACAGCCGGGCAGGCACGCCAGGCTCATGCTGCTGACCGGATGCAGGAAGAACGGAATGGAATACCGGGAGCTGCCCCATTTTTCCCGCGGGGGATTCACGACGCGGTGGGTAGTGGATTTTAGCTTGTCATTGGTCAGCCGCTGCAGCATATCGCCCACATTGACGACGATCTGCTCGGGCAGGGAGGTGACCGGCACCCACTCGTTCTGTTTGGAGAGGATCTCCAGTCCATCCGCGGAAGCGCCGATCAGCAGCGTAATCAGGTTGATGTCTTCATGCTGTTCCGCCCGGATCGCCGACTTGGGCTCGGCGGTGATCGGCGGATAGTGGATCGCCCGCAAAATGGAATTGCCGTTATGGATAAAGGGCATCGAAATAGTTCTCGCCCAACCCCAGATACAGCGCGATCGCCCTCAGCAGCAGCCCGCCCGAATGCTCAAAGGACCGGTAGGCCTTTGTGAATATGGGATTGAATCCGGGAAGGTCCCTGACGATAACATTATCGGGGTATTCGGCCTTGATGGGGTCGCCATCGTCTGACGATCTGGCCGAACTGAAAGAATTCTTTCAGATCGGGCGCGGTGCTGCCTTTCGCATGTTCCTTTCCGAAAGAGGTATATCCCCGCTGGCCCGCAAGACCCGGGATCTCGTATTGGCGCTTTGATTGCCTGGGGCAGGGAAAAGAAGTCGGTGGTGTTCTTGTAGAGGCCTTCGATCGTGGCATCGGGGATGCCGTGATTCTTCACGGCGACGAAACCGACTTCTTCGTAGGCTTTTCCGAGTGCGGACACAAAAGCGGCTTTTTTGCGCCGCCGTCGCCGGAAAATTCGGCGAGGTCGACAACAGGAATGGCCATAGATAAGAATTTGGACGCAACTTACTTAAAATTCCGCGCTCTTCGGCGTGCGCGGGAAAGGCGATGACGTCGCGGATATTGGTCATGCCGGTAACGAACAGCATCATCCGCTCAAATCCCAGCCCGAATCCGGCATGCGGTACCGTCCCAAAGCGACGGGTATCGAGGTACCACCACATTTCCTCCACGGGGATATGCATTTCCTTCATCCGGGCCTCCAGCCGGTCCAGTCTTTCTTCCCGTTGCGAGCCGCCGACGAGTCTCCCCAATCCCGGGGACAAGGATATCCATGGCGGCGACGGTCTTTCCGTCGTCGTTCTGGCGCATATAGAAGGCCTTGATCGTCTTTCGGATAGCCGGTGACGATGACGGGTTTTTTAAAATGCTTTTCCACGAGGTAGCGTTCATGTTCGCTTTGCAGATCGATGCCCCATTTGATCTCGTATTGGAATTTCTTCTTTCTTATACGCCGGGGATTGCAGCAGGATATCGATGGCCTCGGTATAGGTAATGCGTTCGAACTGGTTGTTCAGGACAAATTCCAGCTTCTCGATCAGCCCCAGCTCGCTCCGCTCGGCCTGCGGCTTTTGCTTTTCTTCTTCGGCCAGCCGGGCGGCGAGGAATTCGAGGTCTTCGCGGTTGTTGTCCATGACGTAACGGATCAGATAGCGGATAAAGGCCTCGGCCAGGTTCATGTTGTCTTCGAGATCGTAGAAGGCCATTTCGGGCTCGATCATCCAGAATTCCGCCAGGTGCCGGGCCGTATTGGAGTTCTCCGCCCGGAAGGTGGGGCCGAAAGTATAGATATCGCTAAACGCCATGGCGCCCAGTTCTCCTTCCAGCTGGCCGCTGACGGTCAGATTGGTGGCGCGGCCGAAAAAATCTTCGCTGAAATCGATCGATGCCGTCTTCGCGCGGGGCGGGTTGTCAAAAGGGAGGGTAGCTCACGCGGAACATCTCTCCGGCGCCTTCGGCATCCGAAGCGGTGATAATGGGGGTATGGAGATAAACGAAGCCATTTTCATTAAAGAACTGATGGATGGCAAAGGCCAGTGCATGGCGGACGCGGAAGATGGCGCCAAAGGTCTGGGTGCGGAAACGCAGATGGGCGATCTCCCGCAGGTATTCGAGGCTGGGTCTGTTCTTTAGCTGAAGCGGGTATTTTTCGGGGTTGCATTCGCCGAGGATCTCGATGGAGCGCGGCTTTTACCTCTACCGCCTGGCCCTTGCCCAGCGAGGCGACAAGCGGGCCGCTCACTTTCAGGGAGGCGCCGGGGGTGATCTTCTTCAGCAGATCTCCTCGTCATAGGCGCCCAATTCCACGACGACCTGCAGGTTGTTATTGGTAGAGCCGTCGTTGAGGGCGATGAATTGATTGTTCCGGAAAGCAGCGAACCCATCCCATGACAGTCACTTCCTGGTCTATCCGGCGCGGTGGCCAGCAGCGCTGCACTTTCATCTTGTGTTGAACATAGCTGTATCAAATATAAAGCGGTGCGCAAAGATAAGAACAAATCTCCCGAACTGCATGGCAGTGCGAGAATTGAGCCATAAAACCCCTGAAAGCCAGGGGGTTTCAAAATTTTTTTTTGAATTTTTCAAATTTTGTGCTAAAATTGCAGTGGAATTAAGCTGATTAGTTTCCTTTTCCAATGCTCACAGCTCATCAGTTTTAACTCTTTCGGTTCACAATAATCAAAATTCATTTTTCACATTTTCAATTAAACAGGCCTCACTGTTTGAGAATGGTGTTCAACTCTCAAGTTATTTTATGTACGATATTCTCCAATTGAACGACATGCTCGTTCCAGAACTCCTCGATATTGCAGAACAGTTAAAGATCGCCGGTGCCAAGAAGCTGGAAAAGCAGGAACTCGTTTACAAAATTCTCGATAAACAGGCGATTACGTCAAAGGATGCCAAATCCGATAGCGACGACGACAAGCCCAAAAGCGCAAACGCATCATCAAGACAACCACTTCGAACAGCACCGAGGAGGCCATTGTGGAAAGCGGGGATGATAAGCCAAAAAAGGCGGAAGTAAAAAAGGACAACCGCGTCAAGAAGGAAGAAAAGCCCGTAGTGCTGAAAAAAGTCGCCGGAAGAAGAAAGAAGAAGAGCAGGAACCGGCGCCTGCTCCGGCCGCCAAGGCCGCGCCGCGGGTACAGCCTGCACACGAACGTCCCGCGCACGATCGCGCCGGCGCAGTCCGATCGGCCGCGCATGAGCGGCCCGCAGCGGCAGGACAGCGACGGCCCGAACAGCGGACAGCCAGGAATCAGCAACGCGAGAACGGAGCCACGTACGAACAGCGGCAACGAACAGCCGAGACCCGAAAACGAGGAGTCGCGATGAGCAGATCCAGGGCGGCCAGGAAGAAGGCGATGAATCAATTCGGACGAGCAGGACGGCGGCGAGCAATTTGCGGAAGGCCGTGCCGGTGATTCACAGGCCGGCCGGCTGTATCCGCAGCGCCGGAACGAGGTCTTCAATATCGAATTCGATGGCGTGATCCAGGCCGAAGGCGTTCTGGAAATGATGCCCGACGGTTACGGCTTCCTGCGCAGCAGCGATTACAATTATCTTTCTTCTCCCGATGATGTCTATGTCAGCCCTTCGCAGATCAAGCTATTTGGCCTGAAGACGGGGGATACGGTGCTGGGCCATGTCCGGCCGCCAAAGGAAGGGGAAAAATATTTTGCACTGCTGAAGGTGGAAACGATCAATAACAAAGGTCCGGAAGAAGTCCGCGACCGCGTGCCGTTCGATTACCTGACCCCGTTGTTCCCCTTCGAGAAAATGAATCTCTTCACGACGCCGAGCGATTATTCCACCCGGATCATCGACCTGTTCACGCCGATCGGCAAAGGACAGCGCGGATTGATCGTGGCCCAGCCGAAGACGGGCAAGACGATGCTGCTGAAGGCAGTGGCCAATGCCATTGCGGCAAACCATCCCGAATGCTACCTGATGATCGTGCTGGTGGACGAACGGCCGGAGGAAGTCACCGATATGGAACGGAGCGTAAAGGCGGAAGTCATTGCTTCCACCTTCGACGAGCCGGCCGAGAAACACGTAAAAGTCTCCACCATCGCCCTTCAAAAGGCCAAACGGCTGGTCGAATGCGGTCATGATGTGGTGATCCTGCTGGATTCCATTACCCGGCTCGCCCGGGCCCACAATACGGTTGCGCCTGCTTCCGGTAAGGTACTTTCGGGTGGCGTGGAAGCCAACGCGATGCAGAAGCCAAAGCAATTCTTTGGCGCGGCGCGGAAGATCGAGAACGGAGGGTCACTGACCATCCTTGCTACGGCGCTGATCGACACCGGGTCCAAAATGGATGAAGTGATCTTCGAAGAGTTCAAGGGGACCGGCAATATGGAATTGCAGCTGGAACGCCGGCTGTCCAACCGCCGGATCTATCCCGCCATCGACCTGGTATCTTCCTCTACCCGCCGGGATGACCTGTTGCTGGAACGAGAGGTCCTGCAGCGAATGAACCTGCTGCGGCTTTATCTGAATGACATGAATCCGGAGGAGGCCATGAACGAACTCCTCAAGCGGATGCGGGGTACGAAAAGCAATGAAGAGTTCCTGGCGAGCATGAACTCATAAGTAATCGAGCGGCGCGCTCGGCCCGGCTCCGTTTCGGCCCGGCCCCCAGCCTGCCTTTTCCGAACTTTTTTTAATTGCGGCGAATTCGCCGCAATTAGAATTTTTCCAAATCAGAGCAGTCCGTCGATCTTCTTCGCCAGCTTCCTGATCCTTTTCGGTAACGACATCGCCTGCACTGTGCGTCGACAGGCTGATCTCCACGGTATTATAGACATTTGACCAATCCGGATGGTGGTCCATCTTCTCGGCCTCCAGCGCCACGCGCGTCATAAAGGCAAATGCTTCCGAAAAATTCTTGAACTCGAATTTGCGGTAAAGCGTGTTGTTTTTTTCCTCCCACATATGATTGAAGTTTAAAAGATCAGATGACCCTTATTTTTTATTTTGTCCTGACTAAGTTCCATTGCTAACTGTATGCCAGGCACCGAACGGATCAGAGTTCATCAGGTCGCTCATTTTCTCATCCGATACCGCATCGCCTTTCTGCAGCCAGAGAAAATCGAGATGCTTGAATTCCGGCAGGAGATATTCTCCATCGAATTGGTTGTTGTACAGGAAATGCTCCAGGGCATTCCCGGGTTCCTGGTAGGCATAAATGCCGAAAAAGTATTGCCGCTGCTTCTTCGTGAGCTGGATCTCGAGCTCATGGTTGCTGCGGAAGTCGAAGCGGAGCCGGTTGTTGAGCTGCCAGACCAGCTGATAATCTTTGACGGGCGCGACAATACCGATGAGGCGGGCATTTTCGAAAAACCCGTCCGTCATATCGGCTATGTTGAGCTTTAATTTCATTGGCTGAACGGGAGACGGCCCCGCGGATTCGCGCCTTCAATCAGGGAATAGATATATTTGACGATTTGCATTTCTCCGCGGTAATTGACGGAGCCGTTCGGATCGTCGGCGGATCCAGATCCCGACCCGGACCCAGCGGACCCCGACGCGGACCCCGACGCGGACCCGGCCGACCCCGGATCGGTCGAGAACAGCAGCACCGGGATCTGTTCGCGATAGAAATTGGTATGATCGCCTCGCTGCCTGGCTATGTTGTGATAGTGGAAAGTAAAGGTCTTTTTGTCGTTGATCGAATTGCCGATCGCGGTCCAGGCAGGGGAGGTATTGTCGCCGCCGATCATCAGCGCATGGGTGGTATCGTTGAGCGTACCCAGCCGGTCCAGTTCCAAAAAATAAGTTCACCTTTTTGGGGTCGATGACAGGATGCGCACCGTAGTAGTCGGAGCCGAGCCATGCGGGTTCGCTGCCGGTAAACACGACAAAAAGATAGTTATTGCCGTGCAGCTTCGACGCGCCCAGGAGCCGGGCGAGTTCGATCATCCCGGCAAGCCCGCTGCTGTTGCTGAACCGGGAGCCGATCACGACCGTCGTCGATGCGCCATTATCCAGGAAGCCCACCACATTATGCCCGGTCCGGTGTTGACCGGTATAGCTGATCCGAATGCGGATGTCCGCCGAAGCCGAACTCGTCTTTAAGATACTTTTGTTTGGCTTCGCGGGTAATAAAAACCACGGGGATGATGGCCGCTTCGGACTTGTCTTTCGGGTCGAACCCCAGCTTCTCTTTATCGAATTTTGTTGCAGAATTGTACAGGATCAGCGCGGTAGCGCCCTTTTTGGCGCAGGCGGCGGCCTTGGACCGGATCATACCAAGGAGATCGAAATGCGGGCCGGCGGCTTCTGTCTCGAGCCATTCCTTAAGATCCTGGAACCAGGGCACGCCGCTTTCGGGAAGCGCGATGGCCGGAGATCCGTTGACTTCGCCGACAGGACTGATCGAGAGGGGGAACCATTCCTTGCCGACCGCCAGCGGATGATCGTCGACCGTCAGCAGCGCGTCCCCGCCGATCTGTCTGCCCTCGTCCACCGTAAATGTTTGGAGCCAGCCATTGTTATCGCCCCTTGACCGGGCGCCGGCATTACTCAGTTCCGAAATGACATAATCGCCCACTGCTTTCTCTCCCGGCGAACCCATTGTACAACCGCCGGCCGTATCGGCGGACAGCGTTCGGATATGCAGCTGAAGGTTGGTGAGTATAAGGTTGTCGCTTTTGCTAATTTTTTGGGAATCAGCGGTTAGACAAACAAGGAGTAGGGTGAAAAGGTAAATATGGATACGATGCTTCATCGCGTCTAAAGTTACGATGATTTATTTTCTACACTCACCTTTTTTCCTTTAGTTTTGCAGATTGGCCTTTCCGCTAATGACCGGGTGTCCTGACCGGAAGCGGTTAATGATTTTACTGGCTTCCAGCCAGTGAGGGACCTGTTAAAAAAATATATGGCGTTACCGCACCTTATCAAGTATGTGTACACCAATGGGACCGATGAAGTGATTCGCCGGGGAAAGAAAATCCACGCCATTGGTTACGTAGAATTGATCGAATATGATGAGCTGTTTGAATCCGTTACCTTCCGGGTGAAGGATGACAGCTATACGACCTATTACAAAGTTTATGTTCAGAAATTCAAGGACGCCAAGACCCTTTCCATCCGTTGCAGCTGCCCCTATAACCTGGGGGATATCTGCCGTCATGAGGCGGGGGCGCTGATCCAATTGCAGGAGCTGCTGGACCGGAACATGCTAAAGGCGGAAGAAGTGCGCTATGATCAGCGACATACGGTCGTGAAAATGAAGTTCATCGACCTGAAGACCATCCGGGTGCTGTGCTCGCCTCAGACCCTGGCGGAGGCGGAAAAATACCTGCGCACCCAGCGGGCGCAGATCGAATATGCCAGGGACGAGGTTGTAAAGGCCGCGGTTGAGATCGACGGCCAGGTTTACAAGGTGGTCCTCCGGAAGAACGAGGAACGCAATTTCGATACAAGCAGCGACTATGAGGATACGGCGCATCCCTTGTGCCTGCCGAAAGTAATCGTTTTGTTGCAGCTGCTGCAGACGCATGGAGCCTACTATTTCGAGAGCATCCGCAACTGGGATAAGGAAAAGAACAAGCTGCTGGAGGCGTATGGCTATTCCCTGACGGATGACCTGAAAGGAAAATTCGAGTTCTCCTATAAAGACGGCAAACCGTTTTTGCGGGTACTGGATACGTCGATCAAGCGGGTTGCGCCCGTGGCAAGCAGCCGCCCAAGGCAGGTAGAAGCCGAAGTACCGGCGGTGGTGGTCCAGGAAGAGGATAAGGCGATCGGCAATGCTCCAGCGGGTGGGGGTCGTCTTCCTTTCAACCACGAAGGATTCCCGGGTTTTGCCCTGGATGCCGTGGCTGGCGAAAGCAACGAAGAGCAGACCGCCTATACCGGAAAGGCCGAGAAGATGGACCTGACCAAATTCGTCAATACCGAGCCTTTTTCGGAATTAGACCGGCAACTGATCCCCTTCTCTGCGGAAAATGCAGGGTCAGGAGATCAATAAATACCTGAACCGGAATTCGCCGTTCAGCGGGATCTGGGAAAATATCATTCATCATGAAGAAGACGATCTCCCGGAAGAGACCAAGAAGCTGATGGTGGAATACCTCCACCCGAAGCTAAAGAAATTGTTCGCGGAGGTGAATTCCAGCTCCGTTTGTCTTTTATCTCAACGGGCACAAAGCCTTCAAGACCGCCAACCTCCAGCCCATGGGGATCTCCGCCGATCCCATCGTCCCACAGTTCAGCGTCAGCTCCACCCCGGACGGCTTCGAAGTCTCGCTGCTATGTAAAGATCAATGGGCAGGCAGTCGATATCGCCCGCAACGAGTGCGACAGCCCGGTCATCTTCTTCTATAACAACAACGGCTATCTGTGGAACAGCCCGGACGATATCGCACTGGTGGAAAAATTTGCCGGAAAGGAGAGCTGGATCATCTCCCGCGAGGACTGGCCGGCGCGGATGCGGGACTTCGTCCTGCCGCTCACCCGGGAATATCCGTAGAATTCGATCCGGAGCTGGTTCGCGAAGTCCGGGATGGGGATCCGGAAAGAAAATTGTTGTTGCAGGAAAAGGGAGATTACCTC
Organism: uncultured Chitinophagaceae bacterium; assembly: GCA_963846405.1. Classification (GTDB taxonomy): domain Bacteria; phylum Bacteroidota; class Bacteroidia; order Chitinophagales; family Chitinophagaceae; genus Puia. Next base: position 699,400 of record CAWJVU010000010.1, read on the forward strand.
GTCTTCCAGCCCCTGTTTTCGTATAAAGGTTTCGAGACCCGGCCGGGCGGCAAAGACGAGATCGTGGTACCGGACGGTCAGCAGGTGCTGATCGTCCACCGCAACAAGGAAGCGGAAGTCCAGTTCTTCCGCAAGCTGGAATCACTGCATTCGCAGTTCATCCGGCCGGAGGGATCGCAGAGCCTGGCCCTGAAGGGGACGGATGTGCTCAAAAACAACTGGTTTTTTCTTTTTGTGGATGCGATGGAGGAAATGAAGATCCCGGTCTATGGTTTCGAAGCGCTGAAGAATTTCCGGTTCAATACGGCCAAGCCGCAGACGAAGATCCATATCAGCAGCAATACCGACTGGTTCGACGCCCGGGTGGATATCGTGTTCGGGGATCAGAAAGTAACCATCGCGGATGTGAAGAAAGCGCTGGGAAACAGGCAGCAGTTCGTGCCGTTGCACGACGGGACCCTGGGCGTGCTGCCGGAGGAATGGATCAAGAAATATTCGCTCCTTTTCCGGGTCGGCGAAGGGAAGAGCAATCAGCTCCGGCTTTCCAAATATCATATGAGCGTGATCGACGAGCTCTATGACAACCGCAATGAAGAGGAGCTGATCATCCGGCTGGAGGAGAAATACGAACAGCTCCGGGAATTCAACCGGATCCGCGAGGTGCCGCCGCCGGAACATCTGCTGCCGATCCTGCGGCCCTACCAGGTGCATGGGTTCCATTGGCTGAACTATCTGCAGGAGGTCAACTGGGGCGGGATCCTGGCGGACGATATGGGTCTTGGTAAAACAGTCCAGGCCCTTTCCTTCCTGCAGCATTTCCGGGACACCAACGGCCGGCTGAGCGCGCTGGTCGTTTGCCCGACGACGCTGATGTTCAACTGGGAGAATGAGATCAGGAAGTTCACGCCTTCACTGACCTATCATATCCACCACGGCGGGGACCGGACGCGCAACAAGGAGACACTGGCGGAGTACAATGTGATCATTACCACATACGGCACCCTGCGCAGCGACATCAAACTGTTGCTGGAATGGCCTTCGACTATGCCGTGCTCGATGAATCCCAGGCGATCAAAAACCCTTCGCAGCAAGGTCACCAAGGCGGCCTGTCTGCTGCAGGCGAAGCACCGGCTTTGCATGAGCGGTACGCCGCTGCAGAACAATACCTTCGACATCTTTGCCCAGATGAATTTCCTGAACCCCGGGATGCTGGGAAGCCTCGAATTCTTCCGGCAGGAATTTGCCGTGCCGATCGATAAATTCGGGGAGCAGGACCGGAAGGAGCACTTGCGCAAGCTGCTATATCCCTTCATTCTCCGGCGGACCAAGGAGCAGGTCGCCAAGGATCTCCCGGAAAAGACCGAGACGATCCTCTTCTGTGAAATGGAAGATGAGCAGCGCAAGGTCTACGAGGCTTACCGCAACGACTACCGGGATAAGATCCTGGGCACGATCGAGACGCAGGGTATCCAGCGGTCGCAGCTGACCATCCTGCAGGGGTTGATGAAGCTGCGGCAGATCTGCGATTCGCCCGCCATCCTGAATGAAACGGACAAATATCCCAACCATTCCATCAAGCTCGATGAACTGGCCCGGGAAATCGCCGAAAATATCGGGGATCACAAGGCGCTTGTCTTCTCGCAGTTCCTGGGGATGTTGGCGCTGATCCGGGAAAGATTGAAGGAGCTGGATGTCAAGTACGAATATTTTGATGGCAGCACTTCGGCTATGGAACGGGAGCGGGCGATCCAAAGCTTCCAGAATGACGACAGCTGCCGGGTATTCCTGATCTCGCTAAAAGCCGGCGGCGTGGGTCTGAACCTTACCGCCGCGGATTATGTCTATATCGTGGACCCCTGGTGGAACCCTGCGGTGGAGCAGCAGGCCATCGACCGCACCCATCGGATCGGTCAGACGAAGAATATCTTTGCCTACCGGATGATCTGTAAGGACACGATCGAGGATAAGATCCTGCAATTGCAGGAAAAGAAGCGGATCCTGGCCAGGGACCTGATCGCGGATGACGACGGGTTTGTGAAGAGCCTTACCCGGGCCGATGTGGAATATCTTTTCTCCTAGTGGGGCTGACCCTGCCACCCGTTTACCGATTTATTGCAGCCTGGGGCGGGCCTTCCTGACCCTACCGGCCGGTTATTTTGCCACTGGTAATTTATAGGCGGTCTGGCGCGAAAATGGCATATTAATTTCACAGACAAGATTGGCAGCACTCATATTAACCGATTGGCTATGAGCAAGTATGTCTTCTTGTTGATCTTTATTGGATTGGTTTACGCAACTCCTTCATTCTCACAGACTCCGTGGTTCCGTGAAGGGGGTGATCGTGGACAGTAACGCCAACAAGCAGCCTCTGCAGAATGCCACCGTTTCGGTCCGGCCACTGGGTGCGGATTCCACGCAGGCGGAATATGCGGTCTCCAATAAGCAAGGCGCCTTTCTATTCCGCGGACTGCCGGTTGGCCAATATTTTATCCTGATCACCTATGAAGGATATGCCCATGCCGGTAGGAATATCCGGATCACGGACAGCGGCGCCAATGCGGATCTCGGAACGATCCTACCTGCAGCGGTCGGACGAAGTGCTGGAGGCCGCCATCGTCCAGCGGCCTCCGATGGGGATCCGGAAGGACACGGTAGAATACAACGCCAGCCTTTTTGCGACCAAGCCAAATGCAACGGCGGAAGACCTGCTGAAAAAGATGCCGGGGGTTACAGGTCGACAATAGCGGGAACGTGACGGCGCAGGGCGAGACAGGTCCAGCGCGTCCTCGTTAACGGCAAGCGGTTTTTCAGTGATGACCCCAAAATGGCGACGCGCAATCTGCCGCCCGATGTGATCGACAAGATCCAGGTTTTCGATGATCTCAGCGACCAAAGCAAGTTCACCGGGTTTGACGACGGTAACCGGGTGAAGACGATCAATATCGTCACCAAAAAGAATATGCGAAAGGGTTATTTCGGGAAGTTTGTGGGCGGAGACGGGACCGATCAGGACTATGACGAGAGTGTGAACGTGCACCGGTTCTGGGGGGACAACCAGGTTTCCGTTCTGGGCCAGGGGAATGACGTCAACAAACAGAACTTTACCGCGCAGGATATTTTTGGCGGGGGTGGCGGTGGACGCCGCGGCGGTGGTGGCGGTGGCGGCGTGGGTGGCGGCGGCGGCGGAACCAATTCTGCCGGGGCATCGGGTGCGGCGACCAGCTTCCAATCCGCGGGTGTGACCACGGTCTGGGGCGGAGGGCTTAATTACAGGAACACGGTTGACAGCGGCAAGATCGACATCTACGGCAGCTATTTCTATAATTTCGAGCACACCGTCAATAAAGTCAATGACAGCTCGAGCAACAACATTCTCACCAGTGATGGTCTGAGTGACAGCACGACCAATTCAAGTGGAAATTCGTACAATGTCAGCAGGATCCAAAGCACCGGATCTACTTCAACCTCGAAGACCGGATCGACAGCAATAACTCATTGATCTTCCGGCCCAATATTATCTTCCAGCATAGCTATCCAAGCGGTTCCTCCTTTTCGACCCTCCTCAACGAAAGCGGGCAGGTCTATACGGAGAATGCGCATACGTCCAGCAGCAATACCGGTTTCTCGATCCCCAATGCAGACCTGCAGTTCCGTCACCGGTTCGCCAAGCAGTTCCGGACCATCTCGCTGGATATCAGCGGATCGGGAACTGTCAACAACGGATACGGATATCTTCAGTCTGCGGACAGCTTCTATCAGCCGCCGACCGGGCCATCCAGCATCAACCTGAATCAATACTATAATGATTCCCTGCATTCTATCAATATCGTCCCGACGGTATCCTATACCGAGCCCTTATCCAAACATTCCATCCTGCAGCTGAATTACAGCCACAATTATTCGCACAGCCGCACGATCAACAACACCTATGATTTTGATGATTCGCTCAAGAAATACTCAAAATTCGACAGCTTATTCAGCAACTCGTACACCTTCACGTCGAATGCCGACAATGCATCGCTGTACTGGCGGCTCCAGGAAGAGAAATATAACCTGTCGCTAGGCTCGGGCATTCAGTGGATGACGTTTACCAGCGACAATACGACCAAAGATATAACGGTGTCCCGCCCATATACGAATTTCACGCCGACGGTCAACTTCATGTACAATTTCTCTACGACCCAGCATTTCCGGCTCAACTATTCCGGGCGGACCGGTACGCCCTCGGCAGCGCAGCTGCAGCCGATCATGACGACTTCGGATAGTATCAACTACCAGCTGGGCAATCCGAACCTGAAGCCGCAGTTCACCCAATCCATCCGGATGTTATACGCCTCCTTCGATCCGTCCACCAGAAAGGTATTTTTTGTAACGGTGAATGCCAGCATGATCCACAACGACATCCAGTCGCTTCAGTATACCCGCTCGAATGGCGGTACGGTCAACACGTACACGAATCTCAACGGGACCTACAATCTATCGGGCTATATGAACTACGGGTTTCCCTTGAACCGGCCCAAGTCCAATATGAATTTCATCACGAACGTCAATTACACCCAGAGCCAGACGGAGCTTTCTTCGGATTCGACAGTCGGGCCGTTCACTCACCTGTATACCCGGAACACCACACTGGGGGAAACGATTTCCTGGACAACCAATATCCGGAAGAATTTCGACATGAACCTGAGCGCGAAGTCTTCTTATACGATCCCCACGCATAGCGGGTTCCAAACGGGCAATTCCAAGAATCAAAGCAGCTCGAACCTGAACTATTTCAGCGAAGTCGTGTCCACCGAGTTCACCGCGTATACGAACAGTGGATGGCTGATTGCGGCCAGCTTTGATTATACGTATACGTATACGCATTCCAGCAGCTACAACGTCAGCGCGCCGATCCTGACCCCCAGTATCGCGAAGCAATTCTTCAAAAAGAAGAACGCCGAGCTCCGGCTGACCATCTTCGACCTGCTCAATCAGAATACGCTCGTCACGAAATCGGTGGGAACGAACACTTCCTTCACCCGGAATAATGTGCTTTCCCGGTATGCGATGCTGACCTTTACCTACAACCTGAATAATTTCCCGGCGTCGCAAAACCGGCGCGGGCCCTTCCCGGGCTTTATGGGACGACCTCCGGGTGGGGGACGCCCGGATGGCGGCGGATTCCGCGGCGGACCGTCGTATCCGATTGATTAGTGGATCACCGAACCCGATTGATTAGCGGATCGCCGTATCCGGTCGATTAGTGGCGCGATCTGGAGCGGCTGTTGTCCAACTGCGAGTGACCGTATAGGAGGATGGATACGATGGTACCCAGGAAACGGGAGAAGTTGGAAGAAGGACGATAAAAACGGCTGTAGATGCGTGTCCGAAGCAGATCTTCCCGTATATTATGATTACGCATGGTTATTGGATTTTGACAAGGAGGTAACGTACCGGCTCGCGTTTTATTGTGTTCCGGGCTGTTAAAAGCCCTCGTATTTTACCTATTGCAGAAGGTCGGAAAGGGTCGTACCTTGGTACAAATCCTTTCTATGAGAAGTACGATTCTCACGCTTACTCCTGTGCTGCTGACCGCCAGAACGTGTGCGCTCTCCGCGACGCTCTGTGCGCTGTCTGCCACACTGTCCGCGCAGGGGGTTTTTTCCAATAAGACCCAGTCCGTGTTGGAAAAGGTTATCCAGGATTATCCCAACCATTTCTACAATATCAAAGGCGAGCTGATCAGCCAGGCCTTGCAGACATCCCGGTACAAGTCCACGCTGCAATTGCCGGGCGCACAGTCGACCGTGGTCACGGTCTCCACCGGTGCCCAGGGCTCGGACTGGTCCTGCACCGTCCTCCAGACAAAGAATTTCACCGAAGCCAGGGACCGGTTTGCTGCGATCTATGGTCAGCTGAGCAACAGCATTATTACCGCCAGCGGTCAAAAGACCTTTATCCTCTCCGGTCAGTACGAAACACCGACCGAAGACCGGAAATCCACCGCGATCGTCTTCTCCTTGCTCCCGGGTGTAGGGGAAATGAAAAAGTTGAAAGTGCAATTGACGCTTCGTCAGGAACAAAACGAGTGGAAGATCGAACTGAGCGTTGAAGATAAGGACGAAGCCCAGGGCGCGCTGACATCGAACTAAACCCGAACGCAAACTCGCGGTCCGCCCCCCTCACGTTCCCGGTTCCCCCATGCAACTAAACCATCAGGGTAAAATCCCGGAGCACCCCATCGATCTCTTCCAGACGGAAGGGTTTGGAGATGTACTTATTCATCCCCGCTTCCAGACATTTCTCGCGGTCCCCTTTCATGGCATCGGCCGTAAGCGCGATGATCGGCAGGTTACACCACGGCTCGGGCATCTGCCGGATATGCCGGGTGGTCGTATATCCATCCATCTCCGGCATGTTGACGTCCATAAAGATGATGGACGGCTCACAATGCGGCAGGCGTTCGAGGGCCTCCTTGCCGTTACTGACCTGGATCACCTCAAAACCCATTCGCTGCAACACCTCCGTGATCAGCAACATATTGATCGGGTCGTCATCGGCGACCATGATGCTGGTCGGTTCAGAGATCTTCTCGACCGTACTGGCCGGCATGGAAAGGTGGTTGGTTTCCAATTGGACGCTGCCGTCGAACATGGACAGCAGAATGGCATGCAGCTCGTGGATCTTGACCGGCTTGGAAAGGAATTTCGTTGATCCCGACCTTGACCGCTTCATGCTGATAGATGTTTTTTTCAAGCGCCGGCAGCATCAGGATACAGGGCATATGCTGTTCCGGGAAGATCCGGTTCACCTCCCGGACGAGCGCGATGCCATCCATGCCGGGCATATGGTGATCGGTCAGGACGAGGTTGAACGGTTCCTTCTTTTGCTTTGCTTCCTTCAGCTTCTGTAAGGCGAGCGGGCCCGACGAGGCGATTTCGGACGGCGATATGGAAGTGGCTCAGGATCTCCTGCACAGCCGGAGATTGCTGGCGTTGTCGTCCACGATCAAGACCTTCTGCAGCAGGGCTTTCCGGGGCAGCTGGACTTCCGCTTGCTCGTTGGCCACTTGCAGGACCAGGTGGAGCGTAAAGGTGCTGCCTTTCGCGGGTTCGCTTTCCACGGTAAGATAGCCGCCCATCAGCTCGGCGAGGCTCTTGGAGATCGTCAGACCCAGACCGGTGCCGCCGTATTTTCGCGTGGTGGACGTGTCGGCCTGTGTAAAGCTTTCGAATATCTTTTGCATCTTTTCCTTTCGGATGCCGATGCCGGTATCCTTTACTTCGATGGCCAGCTTGATAAAGGTCTTGCCGGCCTGCTGGTAGGTCGTATCGCTTTTGCGGATGGAGACGAGGATCTCGCCGTCGCTGGTGAATTTGATGGCATTCCCCAGGAGGTTGACGACGATCTGCCGGATCCGGACCGGGTCGCCCAGGAATTGGGAGGGGATGGACGGATCGAGGTGATAAAGCATTTCCAGCTTTTTCTCAAAGGCCTTGATGGTCAGCATGTCGATCGTCTCCTCGATCAGCTCGTCGAGCTTGAACAGGGTATTGTCGATAAGCAGCTTACCGGCCTCGATCTTGGAGAAGTCGAGGATATCGTTGATGATCTCCAGCAGGCCGTAGGCCGACTTCTTGACGTTCTGCAGATAGTCGCGCTGGGCCTTCTGCAGCTCGGTGGTGAGGACGAGGTCGGTAAATCCGATAATGCCGTTCATCGGCGTGCGGAGCTCGTGGCTCATGTTGGCCATGAATTCACTTTTGGCATGGCTGGCGGATTCGGCCAGCTCTTTCGCCTGCACCAGCTGCACTTCGATCTGCTTCCGTTCGATGGCCGCGGCCAGTGAGGAAGCATAGCTGCGGAGAATGGAGAATTCCGCTTCAGACCACCGTCTTTCCTCCTTCATCTCGTCGAACCCGACAAAACCCCAGAAGGAGTCGTCATTCAGAAAGATCGGGAGCGCGACGGAGGATTGGATCGCCGACCGTTCATAGATCCCGAGGATCTGCGGGTCTTCCTCCGTGCTCTTATAGCTTACAAAAGGCTGCCGCTGCTGCAAGCGGCTCAATGATCTTTTTTATATTATCAAAAGGAATATTCCGGATGACGGGATTGGCAACCCGGTTGTCCGAAGGTTTTTCCGTCCATTCGTGGATCTCGGTGGTCATCCAGCGGCCTGCTTCCTTGTTGAAATGATTCTGGAAAACAAAAACGCGGCTGACGAGCGCCGTGCTGCCCAGCACCTGGATGGATTCGGTGATCGCCTGGCTGAGATCGGTGTTGATGAGCAGTGAATGCGTGGCCTGCGCGACCGCCATGCAGGAGATGGTCTTTTTTCTTCAGTTTTTCCTGGGCGATCTTCTGATCGGTGATATTCCGGGAGGTGCAGATCAGCTTGACCAGCTGTTCCTCATCGATAATGGGCTTGATGATCGTCTCCAGCCAGACATAGTGACCCGCCTTATGCAGGATGCGGTAGCGGACGATAATGCTTTCTTCCGGCGCCTTGTCGGTCAGGAAGGTCAGGCGATCGGCACGCACAAATTTATGCCGGTCATCCGGGTGGACATAATGTTCGATCGACCTGCCGACGACATCATCGACTTCATACCCAAGGACGGTGCTGACCGAAGGCGAGAGGTACCAGATGGTGCCGTCGATCGCATGGACGCTGATGATATCCTCGGAGTTCTCGGCGAGCAGCCGGAACTTCTGTTCGCTGTTGAGCAGGGCGTTTTCCGCTTCTTTCTGGAACGTAATGTCCTGCGCGATCCCGAATTCCATCTGATCCGCCACCACTTTTCCCTTTACGGACAGATAGCGCATCCAGCCTTGCTTGGTGATGATCCGGCAGGAGAAGGAGGTCTCGTAGCCGGTATTCTCCTTTTGTTGGATGGATTTGGCAAATTCCTCCGCCACGAGATTGAAGTCTTCCGGAACGATATACAGGTGTAGGAAATTCCTCCATGAGGATCTTGTCGGGGTCTTCGTCGTCCATGGCCAGCAAGGCTTTGAATTCCTTACTGAGGGCCAGCTCGCTGTTGATAAAATCCAGTTTCCAGGAACCCATTTTGGCGTAGGTCATGGCGTAGGACAGGGTGCGGATCGCCTCTTCCTTTACCTGTTCCATCTGGAGCTTTTCGGAAATGTCCGACCCGATACCCTGGATCTCTTCCACCCGGCCGTTCTCCCCCTGCAGCGCCAGGAATTCCCATTCCGTCCAGACAAAGTCGCGGGTATGGCCGATCGGCTTGCGGATGACCAGCCGCGATACTTTTCCGGGGTTGTTCCAGCAGTCTTCCGCGACCTGTTGGCAGCGGGCCAGGTCTTTTGGGAAGATGGTGGTATAAAAAAGGATATGCTGGATCTCCTGTTCGGTATATCCGAACGTATCCAGAAAAGCCGGGTTGGCATAGGTAAAATGGCCGTTCCGGTTTATCCGGATGACATAGTTGGTCTGCGATTGCAGGATGGAGGCCAGAAATTTCTTTTCGTTGAGCAGCTCGTTTTTGGCCTTTTGCAGCTCTTTATAGTTTCGCTCGCCTTTTTTGAACGCCGGTTCGAGCACGAGGATGATCAGGCCGATGATCGCGAGGATCAGGAAAACGAGCTTGCTGGTATCGATCTTGGCCATATCCCCGCTCTTGTCCATCACATATGCGGAATAGTGGCTGTTGACGTCACTCATCTGCGCGTTGTACTTGTTCTCCGCAGTCAGCAGGTCGCGGAGATACTGGTTTCGGTGGATGACCAGTCTGGCGGAGTCGGATTGGGCGATCTCGCGCGAAATCGCGGTAATCGTTTCAAACGATGGCTGGGCGGTTGGACAGGGCAAGCTTGATCTCGAAAATCTTCTGCGGAACCGGGGTAGGGGTCGCATTGACCCTATCCACGAGAAAGCTCTGATTGGCCTCAAACCGGTCGGTCAGCCGGATCAGGCTGTCCGCGGTTATACCGTCTTTGGTCTGGCCGGGGTGGTCGGCAGCGATACCCTCCCTGGGCTGCCCCTGACGTCCAGCATCAGAACCGCCTGGTTTACAATTCGTTGACTAAGCGCCTGTTGGTGGCCGGACTGGTTGATCGCTTCGATAAACTCCTTGCTTTCCAGGGATCTTATGTGATTAATATAATATCCGAAGAAGTTGAAGAGAAGCACCAGGACGAAAAGTACGACCGATATACGAATTAATTTCCGAAAAGGGCTTTTCATTGAATGGCTTGTAAAGGATCTTCCTATAGGAACGTAAAATCGGTTTTTTAAGTTTCCGGAACTACAAAAAAACCAGGGTAACTACTTACCAATTGACGGTTAATAAGTTATAGTTTGTTCTTCCATTTGGGCCGGTAATTCGCGCCATTCATATTGCTGGTTGCGCAGCTGGGGTTCAAAGCCGGCTTCGCGGATGGCAGCCTGGATTCCCCGGGCCGTGAACCGATGCGGAGCGCCGGCGGCGCTGACGACATTCTCTTCGAGCATAATGCTGCCAAAATCATTGGCCCCGGCATGCAGGCAGAGCTGGGCCGTCTGTTTGCCGACGGTCAGCCAGCTGGCCTGGATATTCTTTACATTGGGCAGCATGATCCGGCTGATGGCGATCATCCGGATATATTCCTCCGGGGTGGTCAGGTTATGCACGCCGCGGATGCGGGTCAGCAGGGTGTCGACATCCTGGAAGGTCCAGGGGATGAACGCGAGAAAACCTTTTGCCGCCGCGGGTTTCCGGGATTGCACTTCCCGGAGTCGGATCAGGTGCTCCATGCGTTCGGCCAGGGTTTCGACGTGGCCGAACATCATCGTGGCAGAGGTGGTGATATGGAGCTGATGCGCTTCGCGCCATGATATCCAGCCATTCCTGCGCGCCGCATTTCCCCTTGCTGATCAGGCGGCGAACCCGGTCGACGAGGATCTCCGCGCCCGCGCCCGGCAGGGAATCCATACCCGCCGCTTTCAGCTCGACCAGCACGTCATGATGGCTCATCTTCTCCAGCTTGCAGATATGCGCCACTTCGGGCGGCCCAAGCGTATGGAGCTTTAGCGTGGGATATAACGCTTTCAGCTGGCGGAAACAGCCCGGTATAAAAGCTGAGTCCCAGTTCCGGATGGTGACCGCCCTGCAGCAGGAGCTGGTCGCCGCCCCAGCGGAAAGTCTCTTCGATCTTTCGTTTGTAGGTATCGATGTCCGTGATATAGGCATCGGCGTGGCCGGGGATGCGATAGAAGTTGCAGAATTTGCAGTTGGCGATACACACATTGGTGGTATTGACGTTGCGGTCGATCTGCCAGGTGACCTTACCATGCGGGACCTGTGATTTGCGCAGTTCGTCGGCGATCCTGCATCAGCTCGGCAAGCGGTGCGTGTTCGAAGAGAAATACCCCTTCTTCCCCGTCCAGAAATTCTTTGCGGATGGCCTTTTGGTATAGCTCGGATAAATTCATGCCGGTCTGTTGGAGGCAAAGGTACGGATCATACCGTTCGTTTCATAAAAAGCGTCTATATGGCGCAGCCTGTCTTTGGGACGGAGTTTGCGACATTACCGGGGGCGATTTGCGACATTTTTGGCCGGCCGGCTTGCTTACTCAACAAATAGATAATATATTTAATGGAACGCAACGTCACACAATGCGCCAACCAAAACTATCGGATACTGCTGTATTCGCTTATCCTCACATTCATCGTGCCCCGGCATTCGCCCAGGAAACCTTTGTACAACCACCGGCACGATTGCTCACTACGTTTCCGTTCAGACTTTTCACCGGCGGTGTCATGATCCTGCGGGCCAGGCTGGATAGTTTCCCGGACAGCCTGAATTTCATCCTGGACACGGGCAGCGGCGGTATTTCGCTCGAACTCGACCACCTGTCAGCGGCTTGCACCTGATCCCGATCCTTTCGGACAAGACGATACTCGGGATTGCCGGATCCCGGCAGGTGAGGTTTCTTTATAACCGGATTCTTGCATCTGCCGGGGCTTACGGTCGACAGCCTGAACTTCCATGTCAATGACTACGATATCCTGACCAGCGTTTATGGCGAAAAGATCGACGGGATCATCGGATACAGCTTTTTTTCCCGCTATATCGTATCGATCAATTATGACAGTCTGAAAGTATCCGTTTATTCGCTCGGCTCATTCCGTTATCCCAGAGGGGCCTATGTGATCCGGCCGCTGATCCCCAATCTGCCGATCGTCAGTGCGGAGACGGATGATAGCCGCAAGGTCGATGCGCGGTTCTATTTCGATACAGGCGCCGGGCTATGTGCATTGTTGTCCAGCGATTTCGCTTCGGACAGCGGTCTGCTGGACCCGCGCAAAAAGAATGTATATGACCCAGGCGCAGGGCTTGGGCGGAAAGGCCACCATGCGGCTGACGACGATCCGCGAGCTGAAGCTGGGCCCTTCCGTTTTCACAATGTGCCGACCTATATCTTTGATGATACCTACAACGTGACGTCCTATCCCAATCTCTGCGGCCTGATCGGCAATGATATCCTTCGCCGCTTCAATGTCATCCTGAACTATGATCGCCGGTATTTCTGTCTGACGCCCAATTCGCATTACCACGATTTGTTCGACTATTCCTATTCGGGGCTGAGTATTTACTGGGAAGACGACGGGACGATCCGGGTCGGGGATATCATGCCGGGCTCGCCGGCAGAAAAGGCGGGTCTGCAGGTGGATGACATCCTGATCGCCGTCAATACCAATTTCAGCAACAATATCCAGGCGTATAAGAGCATGCTGCAAAATGCCGGCGAGAGGGTTCGGCTGATCGTCCGTCGGCATGGTGAGCTGGTGACGATCGGATATGAAGGTAAAGAGTATTGACTAAGATTCCGTAACTTTGCCCTCCTTCAGGACCCCCGGCATTGTCCGGAGCGTGTTTCCCGTTTATCGTTATGACCATAAAATTTGAAAAGTTCGAACTGGCGAACGGTCTCCGGGTCCTGGTGCATGAAGATCCTTCGACCCCAATGGCGATTGTCAATGTCCTCTATGATGTAGGTGCGCGGGATGAGGACCCGAAAAGGACGGGTTTTGCGCATTTATTCGAGCATCTGATGTTCGGCGGTTCGGTCAACATCGAAGACTTCGAAACGCCGCTGCAATTGGCCGGCGGCGAGAACAATGCCTATACCACCAACGATTTCACCAATTATTATATCCAGCTGCCGGCGGAGAATATCGAGACGGCTTTCTGGCTGGAAAGTGACCGGATGCTATCCCTGGCCTTTAGTGAGAAGAGCCTGGAGGTGCAGCGCAAGGTGGTGATCGAAGAGTTCAAGGAGCACTATATCAACAAACCCTACGGGGATGCCTGGTTCAAGCTGCGGGAGCTGGTCTACCAGCAGCATCCGTATCGCTGGATGACGATCGGCAGCGAGCTAAGCCATATCGAGGAGGCGAAGCTGGAGGATGTCCGGAATTTCTTTTTTAAATATTATCGTCCGGTTAATGCGATCCTGGTCGTAGCCGGGAAGGTAACGACGGCGCAGGTGCGGGAGCTGGCGGAGAAATGGTTTGGGGATATCCCTGCGGGTGAGAAATATGTGCGGTCATCTTCCGCGTGAGCCGCGGCAGGAAGCGGCCCGGCGGCTGGAGATTCGGGCGGATGTCCCGCTCGATGCGCTGTACAAATGTTATCCGATGGCAGCCCGGACGGAGAAGGGTTATTATGTGGCCGAGCTGATCACGGAAGTATTGGGCGGCGGGACCTCTTCCCGGCTACACCAGGCGCTGGTGAAGGAGAAAAAATTATTCAGCCAGATCGAATGTTATCATACCGGTTCGGTCGATCCGGGTCTGGTGGTCGTGGAAGGCAAGCTGATCAAAGGGGTCCGGATGGAAGATGCCGACCGGGCGGTGGAGGAAGAGCTGGAGAAGATGCGGACGGCGCCGGTTACGGAGAAGGAGCTGACGAAGGTGAAGAACAAGACCGAGTCGGCGATCGTCTTTGAGGATATGAGCGTCATGAACCGCGCCAATAGCCTGGCCATCTATGAGCTGCTGGGCGATGCCGAATATGATGAATACCGAGCTGGATAAATACCGGTCGGTCACTGCGAGGAGATGCTGGAGACGAGCCGGGAGATCTTCGATGCGCGGAACAGCAATACGTTATATTACTATAGTGAATAAACAAGATGATATACATGGGCGTGCAAACAATCAATAAACTGAACAGGGCGATAGCGCCACCGGTAAAGGACGCCAGGGAATTCGAGCTGGAGCTGCCGCCCTATATCCGGCATACGCTGTCGAACGGCGTGGAAGTATATGCGATCGATCTGGGCAAGGTCGATGCGATGATGGTAAGCTGGATCTTCGACGCCGGGAATTCGTACGAGACGGCAACGGAGTGGCGGCTGCGGCGAATGCGCTGCTGAAGAACGGGACTGAGCGCGAAAGGCCTTCGATATCAGCGAACATTTCGATTATTACGGCGCCTATCTCAACCGGGCCTGTCATCATGAGACGGCGGAGCTGACGCTGCACTGTCTGAACGAGCATTTTCGCGGAACTGGTTCCGGTGGTGGCGGAATTGTTGTCGGAATCGATATATCCCGAGGAAGAGCTGGCGATCTATAAGAAGAATATGCAGCAGCGGTTGCAGGTGAGCCTGAAAAAAAGCGATTTCGTAGCCGGCCGGCTGATCGACTCTTATCTCTATGGCGCGGCACATCCATACGGCAGGTACAACAGTCGCGGAGGATTATCAGGCGTTGAGACGGGAAGACCTGGTAGATTTTTACCAGCAGCCATTATCAGCAAGGGGCGTGCCGGATCATCGCCGCAGGCAAGCTGCCGGCCGACCTGATCCCGCTGCTGGAAACGTTATTGCGGCGCGCTGCCCTTGCGCAAGCCGGCGGTAGGCGCCGCGATCCCGCAATTCCCGATCCGGCCGGCGGATGAAAAGACAATACCGCATGACGAATGATCCCGCTCGGGGTTCAGGGTTCGATCCGGATCGCCCGGAATTTTCCAAACCGGCATCATCCCGACTTTCAGCGGGTGCAGGTGCTGAACAATGTGTTTGGCGGCTTTTTCGGGTCGCGGCTGATGACCAATATCCGGGAAGATAAGGGGTATACCTATGGGATATACAGTTACCTGGTCAACAACCGGCAGGAAAGCGCACTGATGATCAGCACGGAGGCCGGCAAAGAAGTTTGCGAGCCCGCGATCGAGGAGGTCTATAAGGAGATGAACCTGCTGCGGGAGGAGTTGATCGATGATGAAGAGCTGCAGATGGCGCGCAATTTTGCGATCGGGTACGGTGCTGGGCGATCTCGACGGACCTTTTCATGTGGCAGGCCGCTGGAAGAGTATCCTGCTGAACGGATTGGATCGAAAATTATTTCCAGGAAGGGATCCGGATCATAAAGACGATCACGCCGGAGGAGCTGCGGGAACTGGCGGTCAAATGGCTGGATCCGGCGGATTTCTTCGAGTTGGTGGTGCTGTGAATTTCGCTTAACTTGAAAATTGTATGAATTTCGTGGTTCGTATTTTGCTCACGGCGGTCGTAGCTTTTGCGCTTTCGGCGGTCCTCCCGGGTATTCATTTCCAAAGTTTCTGGACGGCAATCGTTCTTGCGCTGGTCCTGGCGGTCCTTAATTTCATCTATTAAAGCCGATACTCATTATCCTTACACTCCCGATCACAATTCTTACCTTTGGTCTCTTCCTTTTTGTTATCAATGCGATTATCGTACTCGTGGCGGGCAAATTCGTGAACGGATTTAGTGTGGATGGGTTCGGCTGGGCGTTACTGTTTAGTTTGCTGTTGTCGTTGCTGACCTCTATCCTGTACAAGGACACCCGGCGGGATGACGACCGCTCCGCACGATGACCGCCCGACAGGACGACCGCTCCGCACGATGACCAAAGGAGATAAGAAAGATCGTATGAACTTCGATAGAAAAGACTTCACAACGAAGAGCTTGTTCGCTTATACAAAAGCATTGTATTGCCCCGGATGATCGAGGAGAAGATGTTGGTTCTGTTGCGACAGGGGAAAATCAGCAAATGGTTTAGCGGGATCGGCCAGGAAGCCATTGCGGTCGGCGCAACCCTTGCGATGAGCACGGACGAATGGATATTGCCGCTGCATCGTAACCTGGGTGTCTTCACCGGCCGCGGGATGCCGCTCGCAAAGTTGTTCCAGCAATGGCAGGGTAGCCCGGACGGCTATAGTAAGGGTCGGGAACGCAGCTTTCATTTCGGAAGCCGGGAGTATGCGATCTGCGGGATGATCTCGCATCTGGGCCCGCAGCTGGGCATTGCGGACGGGATCGGGCTGGCGGCCAAGACTTCGGGAAAGCGGCAAGGCCACACTGGTATTTACCGGAGAAGGCGGTACCAGCGAAGGGGATTTTCACGAAGCGTTGAATGTGGCTTCGGTGTGGGACCTGCCGGTGATCTTCCTGATCGAGAACAACGGGTATGCGCTGAGCACGCCGGTCAGCGAACAATACCGCGGCGAGAGCCTGGTCTATAGGGCTGCCGCATATGGGATGGAGGGGGTTCGGATCGACGGCAATAATATCCTGACGGTATACGATACGATCCGCGGACTCAGAAATTACTGTACGAAGATATCAGCGGCCCTACCTGGTCGAATGCATGACCTTTCGGATGCGGGGCCATGAGGAGGCCAGCGGCGTCAAATATGTTCCAAAGGAATTGATGGAGGACTGGGGAAAAAAGGACCCGGTGGTCAATTATGAAGACTGGCTGCGGGACAGCAGGTGCTTGGACCCGGCGAGATCGAGGCGATCCGGCAGGAGACCGCCCGCTATATCGAATCGGAGTTGAGTGGGAAACTGGATGCCGGTAACGATCCTCCCGGATACCGATGAGGAGCTGGCGGACGTCTATGCGCCGCCGCCCCTTTTGTACATTCCGAGCCGGCCGAACCCCAGCCTGGTGTCCGCGGACAAAAGACTGATCGATGCGATCAAAGAAGGTCTGGACCAATCCATGGAGCATCATGACAACCTCATCCTGATGGGTCAGGACATCGCCGACTATGGCGGTGCATTCAAGATAACCGAGGGGTTGATGGATAAATATGGGAAACACCGGGTCCGCAACACCCCCTTGTGCGAAAGCGCAATCGTGGGCTGCGCGCTGGGCTTGAGCCTCGAAGGCTACAAGAGCGTGGTGGAAATGCAATTTGCCGATTTCGTAACGGCGGGTTTCAACCAGATCGTCAATAACCTGGCAAAGATCCACTACCGGTGGGGGCAAGCGGCGGACGTCGTCATCCGGATGCCGACAGGAGCCGGGGTCGGCGCCGGGCCGTTCCATTCCCAAAGCAATGAAGCGTGGTTCGTCCATACACCCGGGTTGAAAGTGGTATATCCCGTCCACTCCCTTTGACGCCAAGGGATTGTTGATCGCGGCGATCCACGATCCCAACCCGGTGATGTATTTCGAACACAAGGCCTTGTACCGCAGCATCAGCGGCCCGGTGCCGGAGGAATATTATGAGTTGCCCATCGGTAAAGCCAGGCTGGTCCGGGAAGGCGAGGACCTTTCCATTATTACGTATGGCGCGGGCGTCCATTGGGCGCTGGAATATGCTGAAGTCCATCGGGAACTATCGCTGGATATCCTTGATCTCCGAACCCTGCTGCCGCTGGACTATACCGCGATCCGCGATTCTGTCGGCCGGACAGGAAAGGCGTTGGTTTTGCATGAGGATACGCTGACGGGCGGGATCGGCGGCGAAATCGCGGCATGGATCGCTGAACATTGTTTCCATTTCCTGGATGCGCCCGTCTCCCGGTGCGCGTCCCTTGATACCCCGGTACCGTTCAATGTCCAACTGGAAAATAATTTCCTCGCCAGATCGAGGTTGGATGAGATCGTGAAGCGGTTGATGAAATATTGAAGAAGTTTAATGAATTATCCGCTGGCGTTCGCACCGATTTATACACTATTCGTGCACAATTCTTGACTTTCTATTGGACAACACTTAACTTAGAATTCTAATAGGATAAGGTTTAATGGTTATGGAACCTGATTAGAGCAAATGCCTCCCAGCCGGGGGGCTTTTTTCTATCTCAAAAATCGAAAAGGGTTGTATGAAGAAAATAGGATTTTTATCGTTCGGACATTGGTCCAATCATCCAGCCTATAAAACCCGAACGGCGAGTGACACGTTGCTTCAGTCCATTGATTTGGCCGTTGCCGCGGAAGAAATCGGTTTAGATGGCGCGTATTTTCGGGTACATCATTTTGCGGCCCAGTTAGCATCTCCATTTCCTTTGCTTTCGGCTATCGGCGCCAAAACAAGCAAAATAGAGATCGGAACAGGCGTTATTGACATGCGTTATGAAAATCCACTCTATATGGTGGAAGACGCCGGAGCCGCTGATCTGATCTCGGGCGGGCGATTGCAATTGGGGATCAGCAGAGGTTCACCGGAACAAGTGATCGATGGATGGCGATATTTTGGGTATGAACCAGCCGCAGGAGAAACAGCCGAAGAGATGGGACGCAGGAAAGGCTTGGAATTTTTGGATAAACTCAAAGGTGTTGGATTTGCCCGGCCGAACCCGCATCCCATGTTTCCAAATCCGCCGGGCTTATTGCGATTGGAACCCCACTCCGAGGGGCTGCGCGAACGCATTTGGTGGGGTGCAGCCTCCAATGCGACCGCTATTTGGGCGGCAGAGCACGGCATGAACCTCCAAAGTTCCACCCTGAAATTCGACGAAAGCGGAAAGCCTTTCCATGTACAACAAGCAGAGCAGATCAGGTTGTTCAAAGAAGCATGGAAAAAAGCAGGACACGAGCGCGAGCCAAGGATTTCGGTTAGCCGGTCTATTTTCGCATTGATAACGGAGGAGGATAGATATTTATTTGGGCAGGACGCCAGGGACGGCGATACCATCGGGTTTATTGAACAGGATAAACGCGCCATCTTCGGAAGATCCTACGCCGGCGAACCGGATCAACTCATCAAAGAGTTGGCTCAGGATGAGGGCATCCAGGAGGCGGATACGCTCCTTTTGACAATACCCAATACGTTAGGCGTCGACTACAATATCCATGTGCTGTCTTCTATTTTGAAGCATGTTGCACCGGGATTAGGTTGGCGTTGAATTCGGTGAGAAAAACCGGTCAATTTTTAGTCTGAGGCCCCCTTCTCGCCGACAAACCACTGTTCCTTGTTCTTAAATAATACATTGAACGTGGTAAACGAACCGTAGATGCGGGTGATGTATTGTTGAAGATTGATCTTTTCTTCCTCGCTTAAGCTTTTATGACCATTGATCTGCTGCTCCAGCACGCGCAGCCGGTCCCGGGCCATCACGATCTTGTGAAAGAAGACATCGATCGGGACCTCCTTTGGCTTGATCGTTTTGTCGCCGGCTTGCAGGAGGAGCGTTCCACCTCTCCATTTGTCACCGATGGGAACGATCTCGGAGATCCCGTTCCATAAGCGCAGGATTTTGAGGAGCGCCTTTTCAGTTTCGGAATGGGTTTCGATTTCTTCCGTGACATTTTCCGGGATGATCTCATCCAGGTGCGTATCGTTCTTGTCGATCTCTTTGATCCCGTGGTGAATAAAAGAGACTTGATAGACGGCATATCTTATGCCGACAATCACTCCGGGGCCGTACTGCGTGTGCTGGAGACGGGTCCCGATACCTAGTGTCAGTTGGTCCATACTAAATTAATTATTAGGGATTCTCCTTTCTGTCCTTCTGATACTCCGTAAAGGCCAGTTTGGTGTATTCCATCAGGTCGTAGTCGGTCGCCCGCACACAGAAGGTATAGGACGGCCGGTACTTTGCCATAAACGTGTCCAGTTCATCCCCCTGCAGATGCGTTACTCTCAGCACCATGGATCGGTTGAACCGGTGGTCGATGTATTTATCCTGCTCGTCATCGACCAGCCGGCGCTGGAAGGCCTGCAATCGCCGGGTCCGGTCAAACTGGAAATAGCGGATGATCTGGTCGATGTCAAAGCCGGCGCCCATTCCCAGACCCGAACTGCCGCTGCTCAGCGTGAAGGGATTTGGTTTTTTAAAATTAAAATACTTGTCATAATCCCTCCGGTTTTGGATCGAGTCCTCGCGATAGTCGCGTGGCATGACCCGCACCTCCTTTAGTTCGGTCGGATCGACGTGGAGCGCGATGTCAAAGTTATTTAGGGTGTTGATGTCCTTGACGGGATATTTTACGGTGGCCCGGCCCAGATACGAGAAGTAGATGGAGTCGTCGACCGGGACATTGATGGTATAGCCGCCGGTCGAATCGGTCATCGTACCCCGGCCGGAACTGCTGATGACGCTGACCCGGTCCAGGGGATGGGTCCGATACATATTATATACCGTACCGCGCACCGTGACCTGACCCCACGCCCGACCTCCCGCAGCGACGGACATGCACACGACGATAAGCACCGAAAGCCCGCGGGTAAAGAAAGACAAAGACGTTGTTTTGTGTGATATTACTACCAAAACCGGACATTATTGACTGGTACTGAGCATTTTTAACGAGGATTTAGACCTTCCACCACCTCTTCGATCACCCGTGGAAAATGACGGTGCTCCAGGGCCTGGATCTTCCGCGCGAGCGTCTCCGCCGTATCGCCCGTCCCGACCTCCACGTTTGCCTGAAAAATAACCTGACCATGGTCATACAACTCGTCAACAAAATGGATCGTGATCCCGCTCTCTTTGTCCCCGGCCGCGATGACGGCCTCATGGACAAAATGTCCATACATCCCCTTTCCGCCGTATTTTGGAAGCAGCGCCGGATGGATATTGACGATCCGATGGGAAAAAGCCGCTACGAGTTTGCCCGGGATCTTCCACAAAAAACCCGCCAGCACGATAAAGTCGATACCCCGGGCCTGCAATTCGGGGACATAGGCGGAGCCACGGAAGAATTGGTCTTTTTCGATCAGCAGGACCGGAATGCCGGCCGCCGAAGCAATGTTCAACACGCCGGCGCCCGGGTTGTTACAAACGATCAATCCGACCCGGATCGTCGGGTGGCCGCGGAAATGTTCGATGATTCGGGCAGCGTTGGAACCCGTTCCGGAGGAAAAGATCGCGAGATTATTCATGAAACCAAAACTACGCCACCCGGCGAAAATTCCATATCTCGTAAAATTCAGGGCCCAATTTTCCGCTTTCGGGCGATGACAATACTATGACAGAAGGTCAGCGCGATTTGTCGTAATTCGCTGAAACCCACGCCCAATAAGGAGAAAAAATTTTTTTCCATGTTGATAGATTGTTAAAATCCTGACTTATTTTTGCAACCATTAATGTACAGAGAGTGAGAATTTTCCACATCTATACAACATATTGTATATATGATTAACCAAAGACCAACAGTCAAATCGTTGCGAACAG
This sequence comes from uncultured Chitinophagaceae bacterium, assembly GCA_963846405.1. Lineage (GTDB taxonomy): Bacteria > Bacteroidota > Bacteroidia > Chitinophagales > Chitinophagaceae > Puia. Next base: position 720,766 of record CAWJVU010000010.1, read on the forward strand.
TCAAAAAGCTAATATCCAGTCTTCTTCTCCCCGCTCTGGTTCTTTTCGGTAATAATAAGGTATTCGCGTCAGGATGGTAAGGCGTTGTTCCAGGCGAACTGCGCACAATGCCATAATCCGATTCAGGGTCGTAACAGGTCCCGCTTTGCAAGGGGTAACTTCCCGGGTGCCGGATACGAATTTGTTGCACGCCTGGATCAAGAACAACCAGACTGTCCTGGCGTCGGGTAACAAGTATTTCAACAACTTGTTCAATCAGTACAACAAGACGGCGATGAACTTGTTCCCGACCCTGCAGGACAAGGACATCGATGCGATCCTGAACTATGTGGAGACGTATAAGGCGCCTAGCACGGTGGTGGACTGGCGGGCCCGGCGCCGGCGGCCGAAAGCGACAATACCCTCCTCTATGGTATCCTGACCCTGATCCTCGCGATCATCATGTTCGTTCTGTTGCAGGTCAACAGCCAGTCTGAGAAAACTCTCCGATGACAAGGAAGGTATTCCCGCAGCCGAGCCAGTCCCCTTCTACCGCAATAAAGTCTATATCGCCCTCGCCGATCCTCGTCGTCTTCCTGATCGGCGGTTATTATTTGTCGGAAGGCGCGATCGGCCTTGGCCGTCAGCAGGGTTATCAGCCCGTACAACCTATCTTCTACTCCCACCGGGTACATGCGGGCATCAACCAGATCAGCTGTCTGTACTGTCATAGCAACGCGCTGCTCAGCAGGCACGCAACGGTGCCCCCGCTAAACGTCTGTATGAACTGTCATGCGGCCATCAATGAATATACAAAGGGCCCAAAACTTTTCCGCGAAGACGGCAGCGAAGTCGACGGAACCGCGGAGATCCAGAAATTGTACAGTTATGCTGGCTATGACCCCAAAACCAGCACCTACCATACCGAAAATGCCAGGCCGGTCGAATGGATAAAGATCCACAACCTTCCCGACCACGTCTTTTTTAGCCATGCCCAACACACCGCAGCCGGCAAAGTTCAGTGTCAGACCTGTCATGGTCCCGATCCAGACAATGGATGAGGTACATCAGTTTGCACCGCTGAGCATGGGCTGGTGTATCAATTGCCACCGTACTACCAAGGTCGACTTCCCGGATTCGACCGGATCGAACGGCAACAAATTCTACAGCATCTATGAGCACTTCCAGCAGGACCTGAAGAATCGGTGATAAGGACAGCATCACCGTCAAGGACATTGGCGGCACGGAATGCCAGAAATGCCACTATTAATCCCCTCCTTCCGCGCGGCGGAGACGCCGCGTGGCGTAAACAAAAAGTTTTAACATCTCAGATATGAGCGACAAAAAACACTGGCAGAGTTTCGGAGAGCGTAGTAACAGTGAAGGGTTCAAGAAAGAAGCGGATAACGAGTTTCGTGAAAGTTTACCGCTGGAAGGGCTGGATGGGAAAGGATTGTTCGACGCCAAACATCCCCGCAGGGATTTTCTGAAATACCTGGGCTTCAGCACCGCTGCCGCCACGCTGGCCGCCAGCTGCGAAATGCCCGTCCGGCACGTCGTTCCCTATCTCAACAAGCCCGAGAATATGATCCCCGGCGTAGCCGATTACTATGCCACTACCTATACGAATGGCGGGGATGTCGTCTCCCTGGTCGCCAAGGTCCGGGACGGCCGCCCGATCAAACTGGAAGGCAACGCCCTTTCTTCCCTGACCGGCGGCGGAACCTCCGCCCGCGTACAGGCTGCGGTGCTCGATCTGTATGATACGGGCCGGCTTCGTTACCCGGTACAGATCGCAGATGGCAAACCCCAGGAAGTGACGACGTTCGAGGCCTTTGACAAAATGGTGTCCGATGCGTTGTCCGCGGGGACGGGTCCGCTTGTCCTGCTGACCGGAACGCTGACTTCCCCAACGACCAAACAGATCATCGCCGAATTCCTCGCCAAATTTCCCGGAAGCAAACACATCCAGTATGACGCCGATTCCTACAGCGGGATCCTGCTGGGCGCCGAAGCGTCCTACGGCAAACGGGCGATTCCGGCCTATCATTTCGACAAGGCCGATGTGATCGTGAGCCTGGGCGCGGATTTCCTCGGCACCTGGCTGACGCCGGTCGAATTTGCGCATCAATATGTCCAGAACCGGAAGATCGACGAGAAGAATCCCCGGCTGAGCAAACATTATCAGTTCGAAAGCATCGTGTCGCTGACGGGCGGCAATGCCGACTACCGGTATACGCACAAACCTTCCGAGACCGGCGCTGTTGCGCTGGCCCTGCTGGCCGAACTGGGTGGCTCTGTCACCGCTCCCGCGCTTCCCGATTCGGTAAAGGCCGGGATAAAAAAAGCGGCGAAAGATCTGATGGACAACAAGGGCAAGGCCTTGGTCGTCAGCGGCAGCAACAATATGCACGTCCAGGTCATCGTCAATGCGATCAACGAAGCGATCGGCGCCAATGGAGCGACGGTCGACTGGGCTTCTCCCGTTCAGGTTCGTCAGGGTATCGACAGCGATATTACCGGGCTGGTGGCGGATATGAATGATGGAAAGGTCGGTTCCCTGCTGATCTATGGCGTTAACCCGATGTATACCTATTATGATGCGGAGAAGTTCAAGAGCGGTCTGGGGAAAGTAAAGACCGCGATCTCGTTTAATGACCGGCTGGATGAGACGACCGAGCTGTGCAAGTTCGTCCTGCCCGCGCCGCATTTCCTGGAAAGCTGGGGTGACGCGGAACCCCGGCCCGGTTATTTCACCTTCCTGCAGCCGACCATCGCCCCGCTTGTTCAAGACGCGGGCCTTTGAGGATTCCCTGCTGAAATGGAGCGGAAGCACGACGACTTACGAAGCTTACTTTTCAACAATACTGGACGGCAAGCTGGGTGGCATCGAGGCCTATGAGAAAGCCCTGCAGGACGGGGTGATCGAACCGGCCGCCAGCGCAGGAACCGCCAGCGCGGGAACCGCCGCCGCGGGTGCAGCGTTCAACGCGTCCAAAGTCGCCGAGGCCGCCATGGCGCTGGCCGCTATCAAGAGTACCGCCGGTCCGTTCGAAGTCGTGCTGTATCAGAGCGTATGTATGGGTGTCGGCAACCAGGGCAACAACCCCTGGCTGCTGGAACTGCCCGACCCCATCTCCAAGGCCGACTGGGACAACTATGCCGTTATTTCGCCAAAAGCAGCCAAGGATATTTTCCATATCGATCTCGGCGATCGCCGGCAGGCGGACGCATTCGAAGTATTCCCCGACCGGAATGTGATCAATGTCACGATCGGCGGATAAAGAAATGGAGCTGCCCGCGCTGATCCTCCCCGGTACGCATAACGAAGTCATCGGGATCGCGGTCGGCTATGGCCATCAAAGCGCCAACGCCCGAAAATACCGGCCAATTATATCGGCCAGGCCGCGGTCGGGGCCGGGAAAAATGCTTTCCCGCTGATGACCTATAATGGCGCGACGGTGGACTGGTTTGCGACGGGCGCCAATTTCAGCGGATACGAAGAAAACATATAAGGTAGCGCAGATGCAGACCCATACGACCTATGAAGGCCGTACGGAAGTCGTGAAGGAACTGACGCTCGACGAGTTTAAAAAAGAACCGAACGGCATACTCGAAGACCGGGAGAAGGAGCTGAAGCCGTATGGCGGCATCGAGAATTTCCGAAGCGAGGGTACCCTGTATCCGCACGTATGACAAGCCGGGGATCAAATGGGGCATGTCGATCGATCTGAATTCCTGTATCGGCTGCGCCGCCTGCGTGGTCGCCTGTCATGCGGAGAACAACGTACCGGTAGTCGGCAAGGATGAGGTGCTGCGTTATCACGATATGCACTGGATCCGGATCGACCGGTATTATTCGGCGGCCAATCCGCGCAACCTGGACAATCCCGGACGATGTCCAGGTGATCTTCCAGCCGATGCTGTGCCAGCATTGCGACAATGCGCCCTGCGAGAACGTTTGTCCGGTCAACGCCACCAACCACAGCACGGAAGGAATGAACCAGATGGCCTATAACCGTTGTATCGGGACCCGCTATTGCGCCAACAACTGTCCGTTCAAGGTCCGCCGGTTCAACTGGGCCGATTATACCGGGCGCGGACAGCTTCCCGAACAACCAGGACCAGACGACGGTGGGCAAGCTGGATCCGGCCGTATTCCAGATGAACGACGACCTGACCCGGATGGTGCTCAACCCGGATGTGGTCGTCCGCAGCCGCGGGGTGATGGAGAAATGTTCGTTCTGCGTTCAGCGGCTGCAGGAAGGCAAGCTAAAGGCCAAGCGCGAGGACCGCGTACTCCGCAGATTCGGATGCAACAGACCGCCTGCGCCGCAGGCCTGCCCGACGAATGCGATCGTGTTCGGGAATGCCGGCGCCAAGGACAGCGCGATCAGCAAGACTGCGCGTGGATCATGCGCAGCGCGTCTTCTATGCCCTCGAAGAGCTGCACGTGCTGCCGAACCTGAACTATCTGGCGAAGGTCCGTCACTACGGATGCCGTTTGGGGCCCGAACAATACGGATTCGGAGGAAATAAAACCCGAAACGCACAGTCAACGAATAAAAATAATAGCTAAAAGCGCAATATACTATGGCATTATTAATGTACGAATCACAGGTTAGACCCGCGCTGGTAGAAGGGCAGAAAGATTACCACCAGGTGACGGAGGATCTTGTCCGTCCGATTGAGGCCGCGCCCACCCGGGCGTGGTGGATCGGGTTCCTGGTGTCTGTGGCCTGTCTTCTTTTCGGCATTTACTCGGTGACCATGCAGGTGATCTATGGGGTTGGCCAATGGAACCTGCACAGAACCGTCGGCTGGGGCTGGGATATCACCAACTTCGTCTGGTGGATCGGTATCGGTCACGCCGGAACGCTGATCTCCGCGATCCTTTTGCTGTTCCGTCAGGGCTGGCGTACCGGGGTTAACCGGGCGGCGGAAGCGATGACCATATTTGCGGTGATGTGCGCCGGACAGTTCCCGGTCTGGCATATGGGCCGGGTCTGGTTGGCCTTCTTCATCATGCCCTATCCCAATACGCGGGGTCCGGTCTGGCCGAACTTCAACTCTCCCCTGCTGTGGGACGTATTTGCCGTCTCGACGTACTTCACCGTCTCTCTTTTGTTCTGGTATTGCGGGCTATTACCCGATTTGGCGACGGTCCGGGACCGGGCCAAACTGAAGTGGCGGAAGTTCTTCTATGGCTTCGCTGTCATTCGGCTGGTCGGGTTCGGCCAAGCACTGGCAGCGTCATGAGGCCCTGCTGCTCGTATTGGCCGGGTTGAGCACCCCGCTGGTGCTTTCGGTTCACACGATCGTGTCCTTTGACTTCGCCACCTCGGTAATCCCCGGCTGGCATACGACGATCTTCCCGCCCTATTTCGTGGCGGGGGCCATCTTCTCGGGCTTTGCGATGGTGCAGACCCTGTTGCTGGTTAGCAGGAAGGTGCTGAATCTGAAAGAGTATATCACGCTCGAGCATATCGAAGTCATGAACAAGGTCATCTTGCTCACGGGGTCGATCGTGGGGATTGCCTATCTCACGGAACTTTTTGTCGCCTGGTACAGCATGAATAAATTCGAGAACTGGGCCTTTATGCAGAACCGGGTCAATGTCTTTAGTCCCTATGGATGGGCCTATTACATGATGATGAGTTGCAATGTGCTGTCGCCGCAGATCTTCTGGTTCCGGAAGATGCGCCGGAATATCACGGTTACGTTCTTTATGTCGATCATCGTGAATATCGGGATGTGGTTCGAACGGTTCGTGATCATCGTCCTCTCGATTTACCGCGACTACGTCCCCAGCAGCTGGGCAACCTACTACCGCCCTTCGATCTGGGAGGTCGGGTTCTATATCGGGACGTTCGGGCTGTTCTTCACCCTCTATTTCCTGTTCTCGAAATTCTTCCCGGTGATAGCGATTTCCGAGATCAAGCATATCCTGAAGAGATCGGGCGATGATTATAAGGAGAAGATGGGTCAGGAAGAGACAGGAGACGGCGGAAGAATTTGCGGCAGAATATGCTCATTCCGGACACTAGGGTCGTTAAAAGAGTATAAGTATGTCAGTTAAAAAATTTGTTGTCGGCATTTTTACAGATGAGCAGGTCCTTTTCCCGGCCATAAAGAAAGTGCGTTCAGCCGGGTATAAGATCTATGATGTCTTTACGCCCATGCCGATACATGGCCTGGATCAGGCCATGGGGTTGCGGGAGACGAGCCTGCATACGGCCGGCTTTATTTATGGGATTACCGGGACGACGACAGCCGTCGGCGGGATCGGCGTGGATCTTCAACAGCGACTGGCCGATCAATTTTGGCGGTAAATCGCATTTCGATCTGCCGGCCTGGATACCCATCACGTTCGAGCTGACGGTATTGTTCTCCGCCGTCGGGATGACGCTGACCTTCTGCTATCTCTGCCAGATGGCGCCGTTTGTGCGGAAACACATTTCAACCCGCGGTCCTACGATGATCAGTTCACGATGGTGATCGAATTGACGGATAAGACAAACGAAGCGGCGGTGATCGATTTTCTGAAGAGCGTCGGTGCGACCGGGATCAACACCCAGACAGGCTGAGACCGGCTGGTGGCTGGGCCGTTACGATAAAGACAAAACCCCATACGAACAAAAAGGACACTGCATTAGTATGAAGAAAATAGTTATTCCCACGTTGATCATTGTTGCGGTCATGCTGGCCGTGAGCTGCAGCGACATTCAGCGGACTCCCGGGAGGGTCTATATGCCGGATATGGCCTATAGCCGGGCTTACGAGACGTATGCCACTACGGAAGAGCATGAAAGCGGACCTGCTGAAGAGAGGCATTCATTTCAGCAATACGCCCGTGCCGGGCACGATCAAACGTGGAGAACTGCTCCCCTTCCTGATCGCGAAGGATTCGGCGGCGGGGGATAGCAGTAATTATCACGCATCCCGCGCGGTTAAGAATCCGCTGACTTCCATGGATACGGTGGAGGCCGAACGGTTATACCTGGTCAATTGCGCGATCTGTCACGGACCGAAGCTGGATGGCAACGGTCCGCTGTATAAAGGCGGAGACGGACCATTTCCGGCTGCGCCGGCCAATTTCAGCCTGCCGCAGTATGTTGGCATGCCCGAAGGGCAGATGTTCTACTCGGCTACTTATGGGAAAGAACAAGATGGGGAGCTATGCTTCCCAGCTGAATACGGAACAGCGCTGGATGGTGATCGCCTATATCAAATCGAAACAGGCGCCGGCGACGGCCAAGCCGGCGGCTGCACCCCGACCGGCGACCGCTGCCTCCCAACCGGCCGGCGGGGGTTCGGATTCAACGGCTGCAAAAAAATAAAGGATTATAAGAAAACACAAATACATTCCGAATGTCATCCATATCTCACATTAAGGAACATTTTCAAACGCCCATCCGGTACAAGCAGTGGTCCCTCGGGCTGATGACCGTGGGCGTGCTTTCGCTGATCATCGGATTTATCATATATGGCGGTGGCAACAATCCAAGCGGCACCCGCTTCTGGGCCGCGCTCCTGCAGAACAGCGTATATTTCCTGCTGATCGTGAATGCCGCTTTGTTCTTTTTTGCCGCGCATACCTTGGCGCATGCGGCTGGGTGATGTCGTTCCGCCGCCTGACCGAAGCCATCTCGGCCTGTGTGATCCCGCTGGGAATCATCTGTTTTGTGATCCTGATGTGTCTGGTCTGCGGCGGTCATTCGGCGCTTTATGAATGGGTGGACAAGGATGTCGTTGCAAAAGACGCCGTCCTCAAAGGCAAAGTCCGGTTTCCTGAGTCCTTCGTTCTTTACGGTCTATACCATCCTGACCATCGGGTTATGGATCCTGCTGGGCATCAAAATGCGGAAGCTGTCCCGGTCGATCGACGATACCAGGCTGACCGTCGAAGAAGGAAAGCGATATATCTTCACGAACACGGTTTGGGCGGCGATCTATATTGTTTGGTTTGCGCTGACGGTCATGTCCGTCGTCCCCTGGCTTTGGCTGATGAGCCTCAATGCGCACTGGTTCTCCACGATGTACAGCTGGTACACGTTTGGCAGCACCTGGGTATCGGGTATCGCGCTGATGACGATCTTTATCATCTACCTGAAAAATCAGGGATACCTGGAATATACAAATGAAGAGCACCTGCATGATATGGCGAAGTATCAGTTTGCGTTTTCGATCTTCTGGTGTTATCTCTGGTTCGACCAGTTCATGCTGATCTGGTATGCGAATATTTCGGAGGAAACGGTCTATTTCAAACCTCGGTTTGACGGAGCGTATGCGGGCATTTTTTATTTGAACTTCGTCATCAACTTCGTAGCGCCGCTGCTGATCTATATGAAACGGGGATCCAAACGGAACTGGGGCACGGTAACTTTTATGTCCGTACTTTTGATCTTTGGACACTGGCTGGATTTTTACCAGATGGTATTCCCCAGGGTCGACCCGGACCATGTACCGATGAACCTCTTCGATTTCGGGATCGCGCTGGGCTTTGTCGGGCTGATCATGTGGCAGACGGCAGAGGGTTTTGAGCAAATTCCCCTTGCTGGCAAAAAACCATCCTTTTTTGAAAGAAAGTATTATCCATCATACTTAAAACTCTTTGAATACCATGTCAACGTTTTTTCTGATACTGATCCTGTTATTTGGCTTCCTGATCACCTTTCAGATCGCCAAAGCCAGCGAGTATGTGGGTGTATTGAAGGGCGAAAAGAAAAACTTCGAACAGAACAACAAGGTCAACGGCTTCCTGATGATCGTCTTCCTGGTGCTTGGGCTCATCGGGGTCTATTGGTGTAACGAGATATACCGCGGAAAGATCCTTGGCGAATCCGCTTCCGTACATGGGGAGCAGATCGACAATGCTGTATATCACGATCGCGATCACCGGTGTCGTCTTTGTGATCACGCAGGTCCTGCTGTTCTGGTTCGCCTACAAATACCAGTATTCCGAAAAGCGGAAAGCGCATTATTTCCCCCATAACAACAAGCTGGAGGTCGATCTGGACGGTGGTGCCCGCGATCTTCCTGACGGTGCTGGTCGGTTTTGGGCTGTTCTATTGGTTCCGGATCACCGGCGAAGCGCCGGCGGATGCCAATCAGATCGAGGTAACGGGCAAGCAATTCGGCTGGATCTTCCGTTATCCGGGGAAGGACCAATATTCGGGAAAAAATACTATCAGAATATCAACGACGGGGCCAATAACCAGCTGGGGCTGATCTGGGATGATCCGTATTCGCATGACGATATCGTCACGGGCGGATATGTATATCGAGGTCAACAAACCGGTCAAGCTGATCATCAATTCCCGGGATGTGATCCATGACGTCGGCCTGGTCTATTTCCGGCAGAAAATGGATGCGGTGCCGGGGACGCCGACGACGATGTGGTTCATCCCGAAGTTTACGACGGAGGAAATGAGGAAGAAGCTGGGCAATCCTGCATTTCGAATATGAAGTTTCCTGCGACCAGATGTGCGGCAGGGGCCACTATACGATGCGCGGCGTCATCAAGGTAGTGACGCATGAAGAATATGTGCTCTGGCTGGCGAGGCAAAAATCCAACTATGCCCAGGTGATGGCGGATAAGACGCCCGCTGCCGGCGCGGCGACCGATTCGACAAAGGCGACGAATGATCGATAAGACAATGATCCGATAATATGAACAACCATACGGTATCCACAAAAATTTTCTCATGAGCAACGAAGCAGCATTACATCCGGTAACCGAAACCAGCCATGACGTGCATCTGGATGAGCATGGGATGCACCATCATCATGAAACGTTTATTACCAAATATGTATTCAGCCAGGACCATAAGATGATCTGCAAGCAGTTCCTGATCACGGGGATGATCTGGGCGATCATCGGCGGGCTGATGTCGGTGCTTGTTCCGGCTGCAGCTGGGTTATCCGGACGCGCATTTTCAGATCCTGGAGGACATCCTGGGCAGCAAATGGGCGAAAGGCGGCCAGATCCAGCCTGAATTCTACTATGCGCTGGTGACGATGCACGGAACCATCCTGGTCTTCTTCGTATTGACGGGCGGTTTGAGCGGAACCTTTGCCAACTTCCTGATCCCGCTGCAGATCGGCGCCCGGGATATGGCTTCGCCGTTCCTGAATATGTTGTCGTACTGGTTCTTCCTGGCGGCGAGCATCGTGATGCTGTCGTCACTTTTCATTGAGACCGGTCCTGCCAGCGGCGGTTGGACCTCTTATCCGCCGTTGAGTGCGCTGGGGGATGCATCGGAGGGGTCGAAGACGGGGATGGACCTATGGATGCATCTCGATGGCGTTGTTCGTAGTCTCCTCGCTGCTGGGCGGCCTGAACTATATTTCGACGATCCTGAATTTGCGGACGAAGGGGATGAGCATGACGCGGCTGCCGTTGACGATCTGGGCTATTTTATTCACGGCTATCCTGGGAGTTCTTTCCTTCCCGGTATTGTTGTCCGGGCTAATCCTGCTGCTGTTCGACCGTCACGGCGGCACGAGCTTCTATCTTTCCGATATTTTCCTGACGGAGACCGGCAAGGCCCTGCCGAATGAAGGCGGCAGCGCGATCCTGTATCAGCACTTGTTCTGGTTCCTGGGTCACCCCGAAGTATATATTATCATTCTGCCGGCGATGGGGCTGGTGTCGGAGGTAATGGCCGTCAATTCCCGCAAACCCATCTTTGGCTATATGGCGATGGTCGGTTCGCTGTTTGCGATCACGGTCCTGGCCTTCCTGGTCTGGGCGCACCATATGTTCGTGACCGGGTTGAACCCGCTTCTTGGTTCGGTATTCGTATTGCTGACGCTGCTGATCGCGGTGCCGTCCGCCATCAAGGTCTTCAACTGGCTGACGACGCTTATGGCGGGGCAATATCCGGTTCACGCCCGCGATGCTGTTTGCGATCGGGTTTGTCAGCACCTTTATTTCCGGCGGTTTGACCGGGATCTTCCTCGGTAACTCCACGCTGGACATCCAGCTGCACGATACGATGTTCGTGGTCGCGCACTTCCATATCGTGATGGGCGTATCGGGGATCCTGGGGATGTTTGCGGGGATCTATCACTGGTTCCCGAAAATGTATGGGCGGTATATGAACAATACCCTGGCGTATATCCACTTCTGGATCACCTTTGCGGGGGCCTATCTGATCTTCTGGCCGATGCACTACGAAGGGTTGGCGGGATGCCGCGCCGGTATTTGGATTACCGCAGCTGGATTTCTTTTAATCAGTTCGGCGATCTGAACCGGTTCATTTCGACCGTGGCGATGATCACCTTCGCCGTCCAGCTGCTGTTCGTCTTTAATTTTATCTACTCCATTTTCAAGGGACGCCGGGTGATGACCAGGAACCCCTGGGGTTCGACGACGCTGGAATGGACGGCGCCGATCCGGCCCGGACATGGCAACTGGCCCGGTGAGATTCCGGAAGTTCATCGCTGGCCTTATGACTATGCCAAGGATGGAAGGGATTTCATCCCGCAGACGGAGCCATTGGGCAGCAATGAAAGCGCGCATTAGGAGATCGCATCGATAAATGGATATAGTGAAGCAACTGATCGTGAAGCAATCGAGTTCTTTAAAATTTGCCGGCAAACTGCAGGATTATAAACTGCTGATCAAGTTCAACCTTAGCTTCATGGTTGTCTTTTCCGCCTTGATCAGCTATTTGCTGGCGCCGAAAGTAAAGGAATATGACTGGGCGGCGATCGGGCTCTTCTTTATCGGCGGTATGCTGGTAACGGGGAGTGCGAATGCGATCAACCAGATCGTGGAGAAGGATACCGATGCGCTGATGAAGCGGACGGCCAACCGGCCGGTCGCGGCGGGACGGATGAGCACGGAAGAAGCCTGGACGTTTGCGGTCCTGGCGGGTGTGGGCGGGGTGCTGATCCTGTCGCATTTCAACTGGCTTGCGGCGGGACTGGCGGCTTTCAGCCTGTTCCTGTATGCCTTTATCTATACGCCGCTAAAAAAGGTCAGTTCGATCTCCGTGCTGGTGGGAGCGGTCCCGGGCAGCCTGCCCTGTCTGATCGGCTGGGCAGCGGGAAATGACGATCTGAGTGCCGGCGGCTGGATCCTGTTCGCGATGCAGTTCTTCTGGCAGTTCCCGCATTTCTGGGCGATCGCCTGGATTGCGCACAAGGACTACTCGGCGGCGGGCTTCAAGCTGATGCCGTCTACGGAGGGGCCGACAAAGTATTCCGCGATCCAGGCGATCATCTACTCGCTGCTGTTGCTGCCGGTTGGTGTATTGCCCTGGCTGACCGGGATGTGCGGACCGATCGGGGCGATCATCGTGCTCGTCGCCAATCTTTTGATGGTTGGTCAGTGTGTGCGGTTATACCGGGAGATGACGGTAAAGGCGGCCAGGACGGGTGATGTTCAGCAGCTATATCTATTTGCCGGTGGTGTTGCTCGCGCTGCTGGCGACAAAAGTTTGAAACGATGGAAGCAGTGAACGAACAACGAAAGAAAATACATCCGCATAAATTCACGTTATGGGTGGCGTTGGCAAGCATTGTGATGATGTTTGCCGGGTTGACGAGTGCGTATGTGGTGAAGACGGGATGCGGCGGGTTGGACGACGTTTGCGATACCGAAGGCTTTCTGGTATTCGACGGCGACGATCCTGCTGAGCAGCCTGACGATGCAGATCGCATTAAGATCTTTCAAAGAGCGGGAGATGCTGCGGTACCGGAACTTGCTGACGGTGACGACGATACTGGGTATCGTGTTCATGTTGTTGCAGTGGACCGGGTTCCGGGAAATCTGGCACACGGGGATCACGCTCCATGGTTCCGGCGGCGGCCAGTTCCTGTATGTGATCGCCGGCTTGCATGCTGGCGCACGTACTGGGTGGGGTGGTCGCGCTGTGGCGATGCTGGCCGGGTGTTCGTGTCGAAGGTCCGGAGCTATAATAGCCGTTCCGGTGGAGCTGATGGCTACCTATTGGCATTTTGTCGATCTGTTGTGGATTTACTTGTTGATTTTCTTTATTTTGGTGAAATAATTGTAAATAAATTTGCAAATTAATTAAATAAGAATATGGCACAAGCGGTACCAGCAGGACAGAAATGGTGGAGTGGCGGAAAAAGCCCCTTCAATGTGGAGTATGGGAAGTTGATGATGTGGTATTTCCTGATGAGCGATGCCTTTACGTTTGGCGCTTTTCTGATCTCCTACGGTTCGATCCGTTTTGCCAGCAATGGCTGGCCGAACCCGAATGAAGTGTTTCGGGCCTTCCCGTTCATTGGCGGGACGTCAATCTGCCGCTGGTGTTCGTGAGCCTGATGACGTTTATCCTCATCATGAGTTCGGTGACGATGGTCCTGGCGGTTGCCGCCGGACACAGCGGCGACCAGAAGAAAGTGACTTTCTATATGATCCTGACGATCATCGGCGGACTGGCCTTCCTGAGCTGCCAGGCCTGGGAATGGACGCATTTGCATGGTGAAGGCGCATGGTGGGGCAGGAACCCGTTCCCCAATGCCGACGGTTCGAAGGCGACGACCAATTTTACCAATTTCTTTTTTACGATAACCGGTTTCCATGGCTTTCACGTCTTCTCGGGCGTTGTCATCAATGTGATCATGCTGATCAAGAACCTCCGGGGTGACTTTGCCCGGAAAGGGACATTACCTGATGATCGAGAAGGCCGGGCTATACTGGCACTTTGTGGATCTGGTATGGGTATTTGTGTTTACCTGTTTTTATTTACTCTAAACATTTTTGCCGGCCGCGGGCCGGCCGACCAAAATAAAATATGTATGTCCGAGCAAGCAACGACACACGACAACGCACACGCTTCATTCGACACCAAGCCGATCTGGCGTACCTTCTGGATCCTGCTGGGGATCACCCTGGTCGAGATCACCCTGGCGACCATTCACATGAAGACGGAATTTCCGCCCAAGTATGTGCTCAACGGCATCTACCTGATCCTGACCTGCGCCAAGGCGTTTTATATTATTGCCGAATTCATGCACCTGCGTCATGAGATCAAAAATATGATCATGACGATCGCGGTGCCGGCCTGTCTCTTCATCTGGTTCATTATCGCATTCCTTTGGGATGGCGCTTCGTATAATAACCTGCGCAACCGTTATGACCGGCATTATGCGGAGCAAGATAATGGCGCCGAAGGAAGCACCGGCCGAAAAACCCGGCAAGCCGGAATAGGCGGGGCCCGCACCGGTTCGGTCCAACGATTAAAAGATCGGTTCGAGTCCATCCATTAAAAGAATTATGTCGTGAGCAAGAAAGCGTGGTTGGCGATATGTATTGCGGTGGTGGTGCCGCTGGTATTTTACGGGATCGCAAAGACCTATGGAGTGGCGATGCCGCCGCGGTATTTCCCCGATTCGGTGGTCACCCGGATCAAGGATGGCAAGGAGATCACCGATACGGTCTGGCATAAGGTGGCCAATGTCCGGCTGCGTCAACCAGTTGGGCGATACGGTCTCCCTGGATTCGCTCCGCGGCAAAGTGATCCTGATCGATTTTTTTTTTACCCACTGCGCCAGCATCTGTCCGATTCTCACCCGCAATATGCGTCATATGCAGGATGCGCTAAAGTCCTCCGATAAGACGAAGCAGGCGAGTGGCACCGATACGAATTTTGTGCAGTTCCTGTCGTTGACGGTTGATCCGGCACATGATTCCGCGCCGGTCCTGAAACGATATGCCGACCGGTATGGCGTGAATTCGGATCTGTGGTGGATGCTGACCGGGCCCAAAAAAACGATTTACGATTTTGCCCTGAAGGAGCTGAAGCTGGGGTTGCAGGATAGCGTCAGCGTCGACTCCAATTTCGTCCATACCGATTATATTGCGCTGCTGGACAAGGACCGCGTGATCCGCGGCTATTATCATGGCACCGATACCAGTGCGCTGAAGCGGCTGAGCAGACGATATGGTCTTTATCATGCTGGAGAAGGACAAGAACCGGCAGGTCCACCGCTTTCGACGAGCTGGGCCGCTGATGATACCGATCGTCGTGATCCTGCTGGGGACGGCCGCGGGTGTAGTGTATTTCAGTCGCACGAAGTCCTCCCAGGTCAAACCCATCGATATGAGCGCCTATCCCTGACTCGCACGACAGCGGAATTATAACAAAGCGATCATCATTGTGTCGATCGCGATCCCGGCGGCGGTAGCTTTTCTGATCCTGGTGCCGCAGGCGAAGATCGATGTCGGTTTCAATACCCGGTCGCTGCCGTTGTTCCATGCGATCCTGAATTCCAGTACGGCGATCCTGCTGATGGCAAGCTTGTATTTTATCCGGCATGGGCAGGTGCGCGCGCATCGCCGGGCGAACTGGACGGCGATTGTCCTGAGTACGATCTTTCTTGTTTCTTATGTGATCTATCATGCGTCAAATCCCTCGACGCGTTTTGGCGATCTGAATCACGATGGGGTGCTGAGCGATACCGAGAAGCAGCAGGCGGGGTTCTTGCGGTATGTTTATTATTTCATCCTTTCTTCTCATATCCTTTTCTCGGGGGTCATCATTCCGTTTGTGCTGTTTACGTTGCAGCGGGCGTACCAGCAGCGGTTTCCGCAGCATCGCCGGCTGGCGAGGATCACCTGGCCGATGTGGCTGTATGTGGCGGTAACCGGGGTGGTGGTGTATATCATGATCTCTCCGTATTATTGAAGTCCGTGCCGGGTCAAGGCCCACCTGGCGGGTCAAAATCCGCGCGCCGGGTCCCAGAATTTTTCGGCGAAATTCACGACCTGGTTGTTCCGGACCCTCACCCCTTCTTTTTCGAGCAATTGCTGCATTTTCTCTGGCGGGTTATAATGGTGGCTTCCCGTGAGCAAGCCTTTGCGGTTGACGACCCGGTGCGCGGGAACAGCCGGTTTGGCGTGATGAGCGCTGATCATGGCCCAGCCGACCATTCGGGCCGAAAGACGGGTGCCCAGGCAGGCGGCAATGGCGCCATAGGTGGTGACGCGACCTTTGGGAATTTGCCGGGTAATGACATGGACAAGCTCGAAGAACCCATCTTCCCGTTTTCCGGAAGGTTGGACGGTTGGCAGGCGGGTTTGTTTCTTTTCACGGTTTGCCATGATCTTCGCGTTTGCTTAATAATTCGGACCGCCGAGGTTCGGGGACCCGCTCGTACTGGTAAGGACAATGCCGGCAGCCGTTGCCGCAGCAATAGCCCCGGTCAAGAAGATATTTTTCGGTCAGAACCATGAAACCGTCGTCGTTATAGTAGAAGTCGATCCCTTCGATCAGGTCTTTCATGAGGTGGGAGTGGTTTTTCCTTTTATCCGCGGGGGTCGGAGGGGTCTGGCGGGCGGAATTGGTTCTTCATTCTTTATTCTCTCCATTAACAGATTGTCCCGGTCCGGCAGCTGTTTTTCGGTCAATGTGAAGCAAATGTAGTGGATGCGGCTGCTTTGGGCGATATCGAGACTTTCATAGTGGGTTCGGATTCCGAGCTCCTTCCCGATCAACCCCGAGATCTCGTTCACCGCTTCGCCGCCAATTACCGCGTGAATATCAGGTAGGTCCTCCACGATGGTCAGGCCATACAATTCGATCACCCATTTGGTGAACTGATAAAGAACCGGCGAGTCGGTCTTTAGATGGATGCGTCCGCCGGGTGTCAGGATTTGCTGATAGAGCCGGATGAATTTGGGGTGTGTGAGGCGGCGGGTGGCACGCGATTTTCTCAGTTGGGGATCCGGGAAGGTCAGCCAGATCTCGGCAACTTCATTTTTGGAAAAATAGTCGGGCAGTTTGTCGATTTGGGTACGCAGGAAAGCGGTGTTGCGGATGCCCTGTTCGAGGCATGTTTTGGCGCCGATATAGATCCGGTTGCCTTTGACGTCGACGCCGATGAAATTGCGTTCGGGGTGCATTTTAGCGAGCCCGACGGTGTATTCGCCCTTGCCGCAGGCCAGCTCGAGGGTGATGGGATGAGAGTTTGAAAAAAAGGCCGGCCACTGACCGGACATTCCTTCTGGATATTGGAGGACGTTGGGAAAGGATTTGATGGCTTCGAAGCGGATGAGTTTCTTTTTGGCCCATAAGGCGCAAAATTAGGAAAAAAGGTGCAGCTGGTGTTCCCGCCACTCACATCAACAAGGCGATCTTATCCCTGTCCAGCGGTTTGTTGAGGAACCGTTTGACAAATTGATTCTCTTCGGCCTGCTTCCGGTCGTTCTCATCCAGGGAGGTGGTCAGCATCATGATGATGCATTTCTTTCGGATGCTTTCCGGCAGAAGCTGGTACTCATTCAGAAAATCGAAGCCGGTCATCTCCGGCATATTGATATCGAGAAAGATCAGGTTGGGGAGTTCTTCGGGGGTCGAATCCAGGGGTTTAAGATAGGCGAGGGCCTCCCTGGCGGAGCTGACACAGATTACCTTTTCCGCAAAACGCGTGGTTGCCATCACCATTTCCGCAATATACAGATCGATTTGGTTGTCATCGATGACCATCACGAATTTATATTTGTAGTCCATAGGCAACATTAATTGGCGAGATTCGGCAACCGAATGATGAAGTCCGTACCCTTTCCAGGTTCGGAACTGAGTTTGATCACCCCATTTAATTTCTCGACCGTTTCCTTGACAATATACAACCCAAGCCCCGAACCGATGGACTTGTTGGATACGCGGTAGAACATATTGAATACTTTCTCCTGGTTCTCCTTCCCGATGCCGATCCCGTTGTCCCGGACAAGGATATTCGCAGCGGTTTCGCTGACCTCTACACGGATTTCCACGAAAGGATCGGATACCTCGGGGTTTTGATACCGGATACTATTGGAGATCAGATTGTTCAGGATGATGCTCAGACGGCTTTGGTCCGAATGAAAAGCAACTCCATTGCGCACCGTCACCCGGATATCCACCTTTCTTTGATCGCCGGTGCCCATGAATTTGAGGTTATCGGAAATATCGGTGAGCAGATCATTGAAATGTATCTCCTGCCTGTTGATTTCCAACCTGGAATTTCGGGAATAGTCGAGGATATCCATAATGAAACCGTCCAGCTTCTGGATGCTGCTTTTCAGCAGAGAAATGTTTTTCTCCATGAAAGCGTCCGGATTCCCCATTTCGCACAGACCGATGACGCCAAGCATGGACGATAACGGCGCCCGGAGGTCATGCGATACGCTGTAGACGAAACCATCGAGTTCTTTATTCGATTTCTTTAGCTCTTCATTTGACCGAAGAAGGGCTTTCTGTTGTAATTGCTCTTCCTGGTATCGGCCCATTTCATAGGTCAATTCGATCTGCCGCTCATTCGATCGCTTTAGTTGCCAGGCCCACAAGCCACAGATGAAAAATACGACCGTTGCCAGAAGACCATGAATAATAAAGGTCTGGAGGGTCATATAGTCCAACTGGGTAAAATAAATCTTATCATAACCAATATACTGAAGATAACCAAAGGTGGCATGGTGCACAATGACCAGCGCCGCCAACGGGATCTGTAATTTCCAGTTCTGGTAGGTAATCAATATAGCGCTTCCGATAAAGGCGATGAAATGCATTTCGAAAAGCCCGTGCATCTGGTAAATAAACTGGGCCATGAAAATACCGAACACGATGCTTACCATATACTGATAAGTTTCCGAACGGGGTAAGAGAAATTTAACGGAATAGTAGGCAAGCAGGGAAAGGCCGCCCACACCGACAGCAAACAGCCAGGTGTCATAGAAGTTCGCGAGGATAAGCCCGACGACGAAAAAGCTGGCCAGGAAATAGTTCATCAGGGTATCCGACTTTTGCTTTACCTGCTCCTGGTAGGCCATCTTTATCGTTTGATATGTCTGTTGGGCAGTCACATGACTATTTTTGGGTGCAGGCAGGCAACTGACAGCCATACGCCTTCAGGGCATAAGTCGCAAAAACCGGCCGGGGAATATTGCCGAACAGGGAATCGATCGCCATTTGGGCGTAGTTGCTTCTCGAATCCGTGCAGTACCGGCTTTTATTATAGTTGCCGCGATAATATAAATGATGATTGGCGTCCAGCAGGACGGCCTGCGGGGTGGAGTAAACACCACAGGCCGCAGCCAGGGTGGAGTCAAACGAGACCGGCACATCGAGGTCGAATTTGGTTTGTATTTGTTTTGCCGTATACGCTTGATTGTTCAATACGACGATGGCGAAGGAGACCTTGTCGCCGTATTTCTTCGCCAGCGATTTGAAAAAGGGGATATTAAAGCGCGAACAAGGGCAATCGGGATTAAAAAAATGCAGGAAGACGGGCTTATTTGCGACAAAAGGCAATTTCCCGGCCAGGTCGACCGGAGTTCCCGTCGTGACGGGGTGATATTCGCTTGGAACAGGGGTGGGAAGACTATATTTCCAGTCTGTGAACCAGAAGATATAAGAGATGCCGCTGAAAATTGCAAGCACCCATGCTATGGTTATGGCTTTTTTCACCAGTGTATCGGACAAAGTATCAACGGTAGCCGATAACGGAATATTGTGGGGGCGCCAGGGAAGTGATTCCCCCGGTATTGCATCGTAACGGGGAAAACAAAAACGCAACCAATTGTCTAACAACTGATTGCGTTCCATGTTCGCTGTAGAGGAAGGATTCGAACCTCCACGGGGCAGTTAGCAGTAGCGCAATGTGCGGTGGTCAACCCCAGTCGGACCCGATTTTGGTCGGATTCGGCATTACACTATGTTTATCCCGATTCCCCACCCCCGAGACAAGGGGGCATGTCTGCCAAATTTCATCACTCCACATTCTTACAATTTCGTGATCGGGTCGGAACCGATCATGCTTGTTGAAGCAAAACTAAAGAATTGGCGGAAATATTCGTGATTTTTGAACAAATATTTTTTTATTTTAAATATTATTCAAATATTTACATATAAATGTAGATATATTTTAAAAACCCCTTTCAAGATGGCTGTTAAATTGAATCTCGACAAATTGGATCTGCAGATTATCCATGAAATGATGGAAAACGCAGAGATTTCTTATGCCGAATTGGGAAAGAAGCTGTTTGTATCGGGTGGCACGATCCACGTACGGATCAAGAAATTGCAGGAACTGTCGGTCGTTAAAGGTACAAGATTGCATGTAGACCTCAAACAACTTGGTTACGATGTCATTGCTTTTATTGGCATCTACCTGGAGAAAAGCTCTTTGTACGACAGTGTTGCCCGCGAACTGCACAAGATGCCGGAGATCGTCCGGCTCAGCTACACGACCGGGAACTACAGCATGTTTGCCGAGATCGTTTGCAAGGACATCAATCAGCTCCGTTTTGTTCTGCACGATGAACTGCAGAAGATAAAAGGGATTGAGCGCACGGAGACCTTTATCAGCCTGGATGAGAACTTCAACCGGAACGTACAGGTCTTTAAGGAGTGAGCGATCGCGCGCCGGCGGATCGCCTGGATCATACCCGCACATTCAGGATGTCCCGAAGTGAATTCCCCAGCAGATTGAAGGCCAGCACCAGCAGCATGATCGCCAGCCCGGGCGCGAGCGCCAGCATGGGATTGTGCGTAATAATAAAATTGTAGTTTTCTTTGATCATCAGACCCCAGCTGGGCTGCGGCGGCTGCACCCCCACGCCTAGGAAGCTCAACCCCGCCTCTATGACGATCGCGGACGCAAAATTGGACGCTGCCACGACCCACACCGGCCCCATCACATTCGGCAAAATATGGCGGAACAGGATGCGGGTATGGGAATAACCAAGCGCTCTGGCCGCCTCTACAAATTCGCGTTCCCTTATGGCCAGCACCTGCCCCCGGACGATCCGGGCGACATTGACCCAGAGGGTCAGTCCGATCGCGATAAAGACCTGCCAGAATCCCTTGCCCAGCAACAGCATAATGGCAAAGACCAGCAGCAGGGTCGGGATGCTCCAGATCACATTGATCAGCCAGAGGATGATCTCATCAACCCGGCCGCGGAAATACCCCGCCAGCGCGCCAAGCAGCACCCCGACGGTCAGCGAAAGCAAGACGGTCACAAGCCCGACCGCCAGGCTGACGCGAACCCCGATCAGAGGCGGCTAAGATATCGCGACCATATTTGTCGGTACCCAGCCAGAAGGTCAGGGTCCGGTCCCGCTATCCGTCCAGTGACGATCGGTAATGGCGCTAGTGACCCTTCGCTCTTCCACGTCCTTCATCCACGAATTTCTGCACGATCACGCTGTCGCCTTCGGGGCGCATACGATTGATCGGAATATAGTCGTACGGATCTTCGCGGCCAACGAGCAGACGATGGAAAAAGCCTACGGGTGGGGGTTGTCGTTCCTTTTTTACGAGGAGGAAAATTCTGCCGGAAGCCCGGTGGCCTGCCACCGATCTCGACGATGATGCGGTTGGCATCCGGCGATCCATCGGGCGCCAGGAAATAGGCGAACACCGCGATAAGGACGGAAAGGGAGATGACAGTCAGGCCGAAAAGCGCGCCGTTATTGCGCAGCAGACGTTTGCGGATATGGCGGCTGTTAGATGTCATTTCGTTATTTTTCGGTCCTTCCACCGATAGCTGCCAAATTTACCCATGAATCCGATAACGACGGTATAGAGAATGTGAAGGGGTTGCAGAAGCGGGAAACCACCGCATCAGCGCCTGTTGATCAAAGAAACGGGCGACCGGATAAACAAACGGGAATTCCACCGCGTTTTGGCCACGAGCCCGATCACCAATAGCCACAGCCACCAGCTATTCCAGCAGGCGGCAACGGCCAGCGAAAACAAACATCAAATTCACGATGTAGACGAGCAGCAACACGCGGAAATGCGTTTGTCGTCGTAGCGGTCGGCTTTGCTGGCCCAGCGGACGCGTTGGTGGATGAAGCGCGTTCAGGGTCGTTTCGGGCTGCGTGGAGACGATTGCCGCGGGACTTTTCAGGAAGAAAACGGGTCGGGGTATTTGTTATAGATCTTGTGCATGAGCAGCATGTCGTCGCCGGAAGGGATGGCGTCGATACCCCTGAATCCGCCCACTTCAAAGAACGCGCTTTTTTCGTAGGCGAGGTTGGCGCCATTGCACATGGAATGGAATCTTTTGTAGACAGAGGCGCCGGTGATGCCCTGCAGGGTGATAAAGTCGAGGGTTTGGAAGATGGTCAGCATGCCGGGATCGGGGTGGACGAAGGACCCGTCGGGATGTGCCGGGACCCCCATCCGAACCGGCGCAGCAATAAATTTGGCGCCCTTTTCTTCATAAAAAGCGGCGAGGGTCCTTAGCCAGTCGTGGTGGAACAGGCAATCCGCGTCGGTCGTGACGATCAACCCGCCGGAAGAAATGCCGATGCCGGTTTGGATCGCGAGTTTTTTATAGGCCACCTGTTCGTCGGAGCGTTCGTCGAGCGTTCGTCGAGCCGGGTAAGATGAGGCACATTTCGTGGGGGTGGATGCCGGTAACGATTTCACGCGTCCGGTCTGTCGAATGGTCATCGATGACGATCACTTCGTAGAGATGATTTGGGATAGGATTGCTGTTCGAGGCTTTTGATACATTGGGCGATGTTGGCCGCCTCATTCCGAACGGGGATCAGCACCGAGATCGGAGTTTGGCCCATCCTGCCGGAAGGATTCGTTTGAGTGGGCAAAACCCGGCTCACCGGAAACATGGAATTCGGGAATGGAGGCCCAGGCCCTTCGGTAATAGTCGATCAATACCCCATATCCGACAAGGAGACAGCAACCAATGAGCGTAAAGAGAAAGGTCAGCACCATGGCGAGACGAGGATGATCTGTAAATATAGGGGGAGAAATTGGGGCCGCAGCAACTGGTGACCGGTATCGAGAAGGTCCAGCCGGCAGCACGCCTCGATTCCACGTCGGCGAAATTTCTCGCCCCGCTCCCAGCGAATGATCCGGTCATATCTTCCGTAGATCAGGCTGACCGGTATCCGGTTTTTCCGAATGAGGTCCGCGAAGGCGCCAGGCTCGGGTCTGAATTTTCGCGTCACCGTCCAGCG
Source organism: uncultured Chitinophagaceae bacterium (assembly GCA_963846405.1). Classification (GTDB taxonomy): domain Bacteria; phylum Bacteroidota; class Bacteroidia; order Chitinophagales; family Chitinophagaceae; genus Puia. The sequence goes on from CAWJVU010000010.1 coordinate 743,696, forward strand.
GGTATACAGCTCATGCCGGACTTTTTGATCGTCGATATAGTGGACCGCGAATTTGTAGATGCTTGGATTGACCAGGCGCAGCGCATGACTGAAACGCAACAAAAGAAAAAGCCAGCCCGGCCGCCGCATGGTCCAACGGAAAAGCAGGTTGCCAACGCGGGTGCGCGTAGCCACCCAATACCAGATGTTTACTTTCAGCCCGTCCGGAGCGAGAAGGATGAGTTTGTCGATCGATCCGGGATGGTTTTCCGCAAGCTGCAAAACAATCCGTCCACCCATGCTGTAACCGATAAGACCCCACCGATGAGCGGCGGAACCGAGCCCGGCGACAATGTCTTTCATGATCTCATAAAGCTGCGCGGGTGTGAACGACAATCCTTCTCTCCATTCGGTCTCCCCATGAAAGGGCAAATCAATGGCGATCAGCGTGTGGCCCGCGTCGAGGGCTTCGCCGATGAACGCGAAGCTGGCGGCCGTTTCCCCGTAACCATGAAAGGCAAACAGAATCCGGGTCCCGTTCCCCAGATATAATAATGGAGCCGCGAGGACCGATAGGAAATAAAATGAAATGGCTCTTTTATGTAGATTTTCTTGGAAAATACGGAAAAAATGTCGTAGATTTATTTAGTTGTTTAACTAACCGTATGCCAAACAACCAATTCAAAAAAGGCGAACTGTACAGCTTTATAACCGGTAAGGCGAGTACTGCGATTGCCCGTAACTTACAGAAGAAATTTGGCGCGGCAGGGTTAAAGATCACCATCGAGCAATGGAGCGTGCTGTATCATCTGTGGAAAGAAGATGGCAAAAGCCAGCAGGAGCTATGTGTCGCCACTTTCCGCGATAAGCCAAGCATTACCCGGCTGGTGGACAACCTGGAGAAACAGCAGCTGGTCAAACGGGTCCCTGCAGAAAATGATCGGCGGATCAACCTGATCTATTTGACAAAGCAGGCACTGAAATTACAGGAGGAAACGATGGCGCTGGCCGAAGCGACCCTGAATGAAGCATTGGAGGGCGTGCCGCCGGAAAGGATCGACATCTGCAAGGAAGTATTCCAGGTGGTCTATGACAATCTTAGGTAACGAAACGATTCTCTTAACATACAACTATTTTCTATGAGCTGCATCAACCGAAAAAGCGCAGGCCCTCAAAGGCGCCGAATGGCTGGTAAAGGAAAGCTCGCCGTTCGAGACTTTTATTCCGGAAGATTATAACGAAGAGCAGCAAATGGTCAAGGATATGTGCGCTGCCTTCCTCGATGCGGAAGTATTGCCGGTTATCGAGCGGATCGACAAACTGGAACCGGGTCTGATGCCATCGCTCATCGAAAAAGCCGGTGAACAGGGCTTGCTGGGCGCGGCGGTGCCGGAGGAATATGGCGGCCTGGGGAAAGATTTTATAACCGCTACCCTGGTCAATGAAGGGCTTGGAGGCGGCTTTTCATTTTCCGTTGGCGTTTCAGCGCATACCGGTATCGGGACCTTGCCGATCCTGTACTTCGGGACGCCGGAACAAAAGCAGAAATATATCCCCAAGACTGGCGACCGGCGAATGGAAAGGCTCCTATGGCCTGACCGAACCGAATAGCGGCAGTGACGCCCTCGGCGCCCGGACATCCGCCAAGCTATCCGCCGACGGCAAGTACTATCTGCTCAACGGCCAGAAATGCTGGATCACGAACGGAGGATTTGCGGATATCTATACCGTGTTCGCCAAGATCGACGGGGATAAGTTCTCGGCATTTATCGTCGAACGCGGATTTGAAGGCTTTACCCAGGGACCGGAAGAGCACAAGATGGGGATCAAAGGATCATCCACCGTGCAGCTGTATTTCCAGGACTGTAAAGTGCCGGTCGGAGAACCTGCTGGGAGAGATCGGCAAAGGGCATATCATCGCATTCAATATTTTGAATATCGGCCGGCTGAAGCTATGCGCGGCCGCGCTGGGCGGCGCCAAGCGCGCAACCACCACCTCGCATCCAGTATGCGAAGACCCGGGAGCAGTTCAAGACACCGATCGCGAATTTCGGTGCGATCAAGCACAAGCTGGCGGAGATGGCGATCCGGATGTGGTCGATCGAAAGCGCGTTATACCGGACATCCAAATGGATCGACGATAAGGAGGTCAGCCTCGCCGGCTGCCGGCAAACCCTTCAATGAAGCGGTGCTGGGCGCGGCAGAAGAATATGCGATCGAATGTGCGATCCTGAAAGTCGCCGGCAGCGAAGTGCTGGACTTTGTGGTAGACGAGGGGGTTCAGATCCATGGCGGGAACGGGTACAGCGACGAATATATCATTTCAAAAGCTTACCGCGACAGCCGGATCAATCGCATCTATGAGGGCACCAATGAGATCAACCGGCTGTTGACCGTTGATATGGTGTTGAAACGCGCGATGAAAGGAAGATTGGATATCATGGCGCCGGCCCTGGCGGTTTCCAGGGAGCTGATGAGCATCCCGGATTTCGGTAACGGGGACGGACGGTTCTTTTGCAAAGGAGCGAAGAACGATCGCTCAACTTCAAAAAGGCGATCCTTTTGATCGCCGGGCGCCGCGGTGCAGAAGCTGATGACCCGGCTTGAGAACGAGCAGGAACTGCTGATGCATATTGCGGATATGGCGATCGATACATTCGTCGCCGAAAGTGCGTTGCTTCGGGCATGGAAACTTGTCGGACCAGCGCGGGGAGGCGGCCGCGGCATTCGAACTGGATATCATGCGGACCAACCTGTATGACGCGGCCGACCGGATCAACAAATCGGGCAAAGATGCCATCAATGCGTTTGCTGCCGGCGATGAGCAGCGAATGATGCTTTTGGGCCTGAAACGGTTTACAAAGGTCGATCCGTTCAACAGCAAGGACGCCAGAAGAAGGATTGCGGACAAGCTGATCGCCGACAATAAATATCCGCTTTGATGAAAAGATGGGTGCTGGTTTTGGGAGTGTTCCTGATTGGTGACGCGACGTACGCGCAGGACAGCGTTTTGTTGGCTCGGACGACGGGGCTGCTGCCTTTTATGGAATATGGCATCGGGGACGACCGGCTGGGCGGCGCCAAGATCGGCTACCTGGATTCAAATATCGTGGTGCGGATCGTAGATAGTTTCAGCACGGACTATAAAGTGCGGCTTTCGACTTATCATTCCGCCTATATCGCCAAGGGTCAGCCTCGTCCTGATCGGCAAGGAGGTCAACCGGCCGGTTCCGCACAATCCCCATCTGAGCGGAAATATCAAGGTCTATGGCGATACCGCTTCGGATTATGTGGCGATCAGCCTGGATGACCGCTATCCTTATCGCAGCTTTCAGCTGCTGGACCCATCCCGGGTAGCGGTCGATGTCTTTGGAATCACCAGCAATACCAACTGGATCATCCAGCTACGGTCGGCAAAGGAGGTCACGGAATACCTGGTACGAACAGGTGGAGGACGACGTGTTGCGGGTTTACATCCAACTGAAGCATGCGCAGCACTGGGGATACAGCCTGTCTTATGACAGCGCGGGCAGAAAGCTGGTCATGCGCGTCCGGCGGCAGCCGCCGGTGCTGGATATCCGAAAGCTCCGGATCGCAATCGATGCGGGGCATGGCGGTGACAATGCCGGCGCCAGCGGCGTCACCAGCAATATCCTGGAAAAAGACTATACCGCTGCTGATCGCCGAACAGCTCCGGAAGACGCTGAAGGCGGCGGGTGTGAAGAATGTATTTATGACCCGGACGACAGGATACTTCGCTGAGCATGCCGGAACGGATCGCGATGCTGAGGGCGTATCGATCCGCATCTGCTGGTGAGCATTCATCTGAATTCCGCCAATTCCGATACGGTACAAGGGACAAGTACCTATTACCGGTATATCGGTTTCCGGCCGCTGAGCGTGGCGATCCTCAACCGGATGTTGACGCTGGGGTTGAAGGAATTTGGGAATGTCGGCAACTTCAATTTTTCGCTCAGCGGTCCGACGGACTATCCGAATGCGCTGGTGGAGGTGGCTTTTCTGAGCAATCCGGAGGATGAGAAGAAGATCTTGAAACCGGCTTTCCGAAAAGCGGTGGCGCAGAAGATCTATCTGGGGATCATGGATTGGTTGAATCAGATAAAGACGGGAGGCGTCCCGACAATGAAAGGATATTTGATGCAGGAACAAGAATGGGTTCCGGGGGAAGATCTTTTTTTGGAAAGCTTTTCTCCGGAAAACGAGTTTGGGGTGGTGTTTGAGGACGATGGCGAGGCGCTATATTTTTACGCGGTGGAAAGGATGAGGAGGGCCCGGGTATCGCGAGATACTGGATGCGCTGCATATCATGAGCAGCGACAAGAGGAGCGGGGCCGGGCGTGAAGGCGCCGGATCGAAGTTACAGATCGTTTGGTCCGCCGACTGGCTAAAATGTGCGTTGGTTATGGAAGGACATGTCATGCGGTCTTTGATTTCGAAGCGCATGGCGGATATAATATCAATGAATTCCCTCCACCCAATGAGATCTGGAGCCAGGGAGATCGAAAGCTACACGGACGAAATCGTAAAACGGTTATTTTAGACTCCGACCGCCGCGGCTTCATCCACAAACCAATGCAGTTCTCCTTTTATGGGTTTGATCTCCTGTGAAGGATACAGATCGGGATTATAGGCGCCCTCCAGCACCTCTTTCAACGCATGCGCCTTGGCCGTCCCGGTCGTAAGAAAAGCGACTCGGGCGGCCCGGTTGACGATTGTTTTGGTCAGGGTAATCCGGTACATATCCTGCGCTTGTCAGAAAGTAGGCCATGGTCCAGGCCTTTTCTTCATGAACGGCTGCGGTTCCGGGGAAAAGGGAAAGGGTATGACCGTCGTCGCCCATGCCAAGCAGCACAAGGTCGAAGCTGGATGAGCGTGTTGATCGAAATAGAGATGCAGGATCTTTTCGTATTCGGCGGCCGACTCTTCGGGCGGATATCCGTGCGCATGACGTGGATATGGTAGGGGGGATGGGAACGAAATTGAGCAGGGTATCGATAGGCCATTTTGGCATTGTTGCGGTCGTCCGTGAACGGGAACGCGCGTTCATCTCCCCAGAAGATATGCATCTTTGACCAGTCGATCTGTTCCTTATAGGGCGGGGCGGCAAGGATCTTGTGCAGCGCTTTGGGCGTGCTGCCGCCGGAAAGCGCGATCGTAAACCGGTCCTGATGTTCGAAGGGTGGCGGCGATGCATGCCGGCGATCCATTTTGCGACGGCGTGGCTGAGCTCGTCCGGGTTCTTATAGACGTGTAGTTCCATCTTCGGTTGTTTTAGTGATCGATCCGGATCGGGCGCCCTCTATGGCGCAGGCTGGATCGTGATCCAGTTGAGCCCATCCTTTGCGATAAGCGCGTCCGCATCTTCCGGTCCCCAGGAATCCGGAGAATAATTCGGAAAGTTGACCGGGCGCTCTGCTTTCCCAGGCTTCCAGGATCGGCATGACGATCTTCCAGGCGGCTTCCACCTGGTCGGCGCGCATGAACAAGGTCGGGTTGCCTTCCATGACATCCAGCAGCAGCGTTTCGTAGGCCTCCGGCTCGTGCTCGTTATCCTTTGGATTATAGATCATCTCGACCGGGCAAGGGTCATCGACTGACCGGCGCTTTTGGCCTGGAACCGAAGCCGGACTTCCATCTCGGGCTGGATGCTGATCGTCAGCCGGTTGGCTCGCCAGGTCTCTGCCGCTTCCGGCGGGAAGGCATAGCTGGGCGCTTTTTTGAACTGGACGGTGATGTTGGAGGCCTTCTGGTTCAGGCGTTTCCCGGTGCGGACATAGAAGGGAACGTCCTGCCAGCGCCAGTTATCGATATAGAATTTGACTGCGGCAAAGGTTTCAACGGTAGAAGTAGGGTTGACGCTTTTCTCCTGTTTGTAGCCCGGAACTTTTTCGCCCTTCATCCAGCCTTCGCCATATTGGCCGCGAACGGCGATATGGTTGACGTCCTCCTTGTTGATCTTGCGGATCGCGTTGAGCACATCGACTTTCTTGTTGCGGATCTCGTTGGCGTCGAAGTTGACGGGCGCTTCCATCGCGATCATACACATCAGCTGGAGAATGTGGTTTTGAACCATGTCCCGCAGCGCTCCGGATTGCTCATAATACCCGCCGCGGCCCTCCACGCCAACGGTTTCGGCGGCGGTGATCTGGACATGCTCGATATAATTGCGGTTCCAGATCGGTTCGAACAGGGCGTTGGCAAAACGAAGCGAAAGGATATTCTGTACCGATTCCTTACCCAGGTAGTGGTCGATGCGATAGATCTGTTCTTCCTTGAACATGCCCATCAGCAGCTGGTTCAGCTCATGGGCGCTCTGCAGATCATGCCCGAAAGGTTTTTCGAAGACCAGGCGGGTGGTTGCTGTTTCGGAGGAGATATTCAGCGGGCCGAGTTTCTTGGCGATATCCGGCATCAGCTGCGGCGCGACGGAGAGGTAGAAGATCACGTTGGGGTGTTCGCCGATCTCGGCCTCTTTGGCCTTGATCAGATCCGCAATCTTGCTGTAATCGCCGTCTTTTTCGGCGTCCATCTGCAGATAGCTGACATGTTTGGAGAATTCTTCCCAGTGGCCGTCGGCCTCCCCCTTGCGGCGGCTGAATTGCTTGATGCCGTTGAGGAGGCGGGTGCGATAGTCTTCGTCGTTATAAGGGCTGCGGCCGATCCCGACGATGCCGAATTTCTCGGGCATCCAATCGTCGATGAATAAATTATATAGGGCGGGTGAAAGTTTTCTGTAGTTCAGGTCACCGCTTCCGCCAAAAATGAAGATCAGGGAGGCAGGTGGTTTTTTATGGTTTGCCATATTCGAATCTATTTATACCATTCTATTTGTTCCATTCGGTATGAAAAGTGCCGGGCTCATCGATGCGCTGATAGGTGTGGGCGCCGAAATAATCCCGCTGCGCCTGGATCAGGTTGGTCGGCATGCGTTCGCTGCGGTAGGCGTCGAAATAGCTCAGAGCCGACATCAAACCCGCGACGGGATAACCCAGGTGGACGGCGTGGATGATGACATTTCGCAGGTTTTGACTTTTGCCATGCAACAATTGCACAACTTCCGGTTCCAGTAACAAATTGGGGAGCTGGCTGTTCTTTTGATAGGCTTTGAAGAATATCGGGAGCAGGGAGGACCGGATGATACAGCCGCCGCGCCATACCTTGACCACATCCTGCATCGGGATGTCCATATCCAGTTCCTTGGAGGCGACATGCAGCTGGGCGAGACCCTGGGCATAGCTGATGATAAACGAAAAATACAGGGCATCCTCCACCTGTTGAATAAAGACTTCCTTTGGTACGGCGATATCGGCGGCGGGCATTTTGTATAACGCGGCCGCCTGGGCCCTTTCTTCCTTATATGCGGACAATTCACGCATGCAGACGGATATGTCGATGACCGGAATGGGAACGCCGAGATCCATCGCATCCTGCGAAGTCCATTTACCCGTACCCTTTGCCCCGGCTTTATCGAGGATCATATCGACAAGACGGTTGCCGGTCTTGTCATCCTTCTTCAGGAAAATATCGCGGGTGATTTCTATGAGGAAGGACTGGAGCTCCCCTTCATTCCAGTTCTTGTAAATCCTGGACAGTTCGTCGTCATCCAATCCGAGACCGCGGTGCAGCAGATCGTACGATCTCGCTGATCAATTGCATCATCGCGTATTCGATCCCGTTGTGCACCATTTTGACGTAGTGGCCGGCCGCGCCTTTCCCAAGGTGGGCGACGCAGGGCTCGCCGTCGACTTTGGCGGCCACGGCTTCCAGCATGGGCCGGACATGGACGTAGGCTTCGGGGTCGCCGCCGGGCATAATGCTCGGGCCGGTGCGGGCGCCCTGTTCGCCGCCGGAAATGCCGACGCCCATAAAATGGAACCCTTTTCCTTCCATAAACTTTAAGCGGCGTAAGGTGTCGGTATAATGTGAATTGCCGCCGTCGATGACGATATCGCCTTTGTCGAGCAGCGGGAGGAGACTATTGATCACATCGTCAACAGGCTTGCCGGCGGGCACCAGCATCATCATCCGGCGGGGCTTCTCGAGCGCCCCGACCATTTCCGCCAGGGTGTTGAAGCCTTTTACGGTTGTTCCCGGTGTGGCCGAGGATTCAAGCGCTGCCGTCTTTGTCGCATCCAGGTCAAATCCGGCTACTGCAAAGCCATGGTCCGCCATGTTCAGCAGCAGATTGCGCCCCATTACGCCGAGGCCGATCATTCCAAATTTAAAGGTAGTGTTTGCCATGGGCCAAATTTAGGAAATTTATAATTGGCCCTTATTATATTATAGTGAAGCTGGTGGTCATTTGGCTGCATCCGGATGGGGGCTGCCGTGGTGGCAGGTCACGCAGGTGACCGTCTGTACCAGGTTGCCGTTTGTCATCCTTATTCATTCCGAAAAATTTCTTGTTGATCCTGCCAGCCATCTTGTACATATGGCGGGCAATATTCTTTTCCGGTTTCGCATCGCTGGCGAAGTCCAGGTGATGGTTGGAACTGTCGGCCGAAGGCGCATGGCAGAAGTTGCATTTGACGCCAAGGGCTTCCTTAAATGCATCCATCGTCTTGCTCAGGTCATCATGGCTGATGTCTTTCGGAAGTACTTTGAGATTTCGTTTGGGCGGCTTGTCATCGGCGGGGCGCATCGCGGAGATGCCGATTGCCGTCAGGACAGCGATAACGGCGACAACTGCAAATTTCTTGGAATGCAACATAAGCGAAAATTTGGTACCCTAAGTTAGGGAATTTTGACATGACGATCCGCTCTATCTTTGCCCCCATGAAAAAACAGGACGCGGACGGACTGAGCAGGGGACATAAACAGGAATCAGACGGATTGAGCAGGGGACATATTGTGATCATGGCCATTTGCACCGGATTGATCGTCGCCAATATTTATTATTGTCAGCCATTGCTCGTCCTGATCAGTAAGAGTTTTGCCATCCCGGCAAGCAAAGGTGGGCGGATCGCCTTTCTGACGCAGCTGGGCTATGCGCTGGGCCTGCTTTTTTTCGTGCCGTTGGGGGACAAGGTAGAGCGGCGGGGCCAGATCATCGGGCTGGCGGCTGCCGCAGTTGGGGCGCTCGCCTTGGCGGCGAGCGCCCCCAATCTGGCCGTCCTCGAGGTCGCGAGCGTGCTGATCGGCGCTACTTCGGTTATCCCCCAGCTGATCCTGCCGATGGCAGCGCATCTGGCGGCTCCGTCAAGGACGGGCAAGGTGATCGGTTCGATCATGAGCGGGCTGCTGATCGGCATCCTGTTATCCAGGACGCTGAGCGGTTTTGTCGGCGCGCGGCTGGGCTGGCGCGGGATGTTCTGGGTTGCGGCAGGTATCACCGGATCGCTCCTGATCATTATCCGGTTCTTTTTTCCGGTGAGCAGACCGGAATTCAAGGGGTCCTATGCAACGCTGATGCGATCGCTGCTGGCCCTGATCCGGGACCAGCCGGTACTTCGGGAAGCGGCAGCGATCAACGCGCTTGGTTTTGCGACGTTCGGGATGTTCTGGACGACGATGGTGCTTCATCTTTCGGGCGCGCCATTCCACTATAAGAGCGACGTGATCGGACTTTTTGGGCTGGCTGCCGCGGCGGGTGCGCTGGCGGCGCCGCTGGTAGGCGGTTCCGCGGACAAACGGAATCCGCGGATCACGATCGGGTACGGCCTGGGGCTGTTGCTGTTGTCATTTCTGGTGCTGTATAGGTGGGCCGATACCGTCCCGGGGATGATTGCCGGGATCGTTTTGCTGGACCTGGCGATGCAATGTATCCATGTATCCAATCAGAGCAGGGTATATGCGCTGATTCCCGCGGCGAGAAACCGGCTTAATACCGTATACATGACCGTTAGTTTTACCGGCACTTCGCTGGGATCGGCGATCGGGCTGTTCGCGTGGGATAGGGGTGCGTGGACGGGTGTTTGCCTGACGGGCGCCCTGCTGACGCTGGCGGCGTTCACCGTCTATGGCGCGACATACCGAAGGGACCGCCCGGCTGCCGGACCGGGTCCCGCACTCCCGTGAACACGCGCCCCGGGATCCGCCCCTCCACAGTTAACAAATTGCGAATACGGGCAAAAGAACCGCTCCAGCCATTGTCTTTTGGGCGAAATGCAGTAGCTTTGCCGCGTCAAATTATTAACCAGTTATTTTTAGCATGAACATTTACATTTCAAATTTAAGTTTTAACGTCACGGACGATGACTTCGCGATTATTTTGCAGAATACGGCGAAGTCAGTTCCGCCAAAGTCATTATGGACAAGTTTACGGGCAAGTCCCGCGGATTTGCATTTGTTGAAATGTCGGATGACGAGGCTGCAAAAAAAGCGATCGAGGAATTGGACGGAGCAACCGTTGATGGAAGGACCATTGGCGTATCCGTTGCCAAGCCCAGGGAAGACCGCGCCGGCGGCACCAGAGGCGGCAGCGGCAGTCTCCAGCGTCGGAACAGCAATTACTCCAACAGCAGATATTAAAATAATTTTATATCATTCGCTGCTTAAACTGGGCGGAGCCCAGTTCACACTTTCCGGACCTCCGGACGGGAAGTGTCGAAATCTTAAAGGACCCATTCGGGTCCTTTTTTTACGCCTCCCGCAGCGTCAGCGCCACCGTCGTACAACAGGTTTCTTCGGTATAATCGACACTGATCGTCCCGCCCAGCTTTTCAGCGGCGTGTTGGACCTGGCGGAAATTATTGGAGAGGGTGCGGTAGAAATAGACCCCGGCATTGCGGACACGGATCATGGTGTTTCCGGCATTGCGGGCCGATTCGATGTGAATACATTCGTTCTGAGTGCTGCTTACGGCGCGGTCGAGAAGATTCCAGAGCACAAAAGCCAGGAGATTTTCGTCGGCGCCCAGCTCGAGGTCCCGGTCAATTTGGTTGATGATGATTGTTTTTCGGCTCACGGCGCGGGGGAGAAGGCCAGCCATCAATTCGTCCACAAAACGATGCAATAGTATAGGGGTACACAAATCAGTAGCCATTGATACAGGATTTTAGTAAGGGTTGCTTTTAACTGCTTAAAGGTAACGCAGTAGAAAATCAAATTATATGGCTGACTGCGAATTATTTTGAAAAATCGGTATTTTCAACCAATGAATTTTATAGGAAACCTTATATGGCTGATCTGTGGCGGATTCTTTGCCGCGATGGGGTATATAATCGGCGGTCTGGTGCTTTGTCTGACCGTGATCGGCATTCCCTTCGGGATGCAGTGTTTTAAGATCGCAGGGCTGGTGCTTTGGCCCTTTGGCAAGCGGGTAGTCCCCGCGTCGCACGGGATGGGATGTATCTATCTTTTTTGTAATATCATTTGGTTGCTCTGCGGCGGGCTGTACACCGCGGTCGTGCACCTGGTGTTTGCCTTCTTGCTTTGTATTACGATCATTGGAATACCATTCGCCCGACAGCATCTCAAGTTGGTGGAGCTCTCGTTGATGCCGTTCGGGCGACAGGTAATTTAAAGGGTCAACCCCGGTCCGAAAAATCAGTTCCAGTGACCTCTGTTCCAGTGGTAGCCGTGAGAAGTATGCGCCCAGCTGCCTTTGGCATAGGTATGGCCTTCCCGGCGATGATCCCAGTGTCCCTTTTGATAGGAGTATCTTCCGCCACCATAGACCCAGTCGCCGTCGATCCAAACATAGTCGGGACCCGGTGCTACGCCCTGTTCATAAGTCACGTCCGCGGGTTGTTCATCGACATATCCGCCTGCGCACCCCATAGCGCCAGATCAAGGCCGCTATGGCAATGATAAATAATGATTTTTTCATAAATCTTACGTTTAAAGTATCGCCGAATTACCCGATCGCAAGGCATCATTCCGGCGCCGGAGGCGATTTCTTGTGGCTGTAATTCCCCAAATAACCAGTAAATTTGGAGAGTATGAGCGATACAACTACTAACCCGCCTGTCCTGACCCCAAAAGATTTTGCGACCGATCAGGAAGTGCGCTGGTGCCCGGGTTGCGGTGACTATTCGATCCTTGCCCAGGTCCAGAAGATCATGCCTACGCTGGGGATACCCAGGGAGAACATCGTTATTATTTCGGGTATCGGCTGCAGCAGCCGGTTTCCGTATTACATGAACACCTACGGGATGCATTCGATCCACGGCCGCGCCACCGCGATCGCTTCCGGGCTGAAAGCTACGCGACCGGAGCTGAGCGTATGGGTGGTCACGGGGGACGGTGACAGCCTGAGTATCGGCGGCAACCACACGATCCATCTGTTGCGCCGCAACTTCGATCTGAACGTGCTTTTGTTCAATAATCAGATCTACGGGCTAACCAAAGGTCAATATTCGCCAACTTCCGAGGAGCGAAAAGTAACGAAATCAACCCCGTACGGAAGCGTGGATCACCCTTTCAATCCGCTGGCGCTCGCAAGGGGCGCGGACGCGAGCTTCATCGCCCGGAGCATGGACCGCGATCCGAAGCATTTGCAGCAGATGCTGCTGCGCAGCCATGCGCATAAGGGGGCGTCTTTCCTGGAGATCTATCAGAACTGCAATATCTTCAATGACGGGGCCTTTGAGATTTTTACCGAGAAGGGCAGCAAGCCGTTGGAGACCTTGTTCCTGGAGCAGGGCAAGCCATTGGTATTCGGCGCACAGCGGGAGAAAGGGATCCGGCTGGAAGGATTTACGCCCGACGGTCGTGGAGTTAGGCGGCAAGTTTGGCGAAAACGATCTCTGGATCCATGACGAGCACGACTTTTACAAGGCCCAGATCCTCGTGCGGATGTTCGACGATCCGCGGGTAGATGGACATTTGCCCAGACCTTTCGGCGTGTTCTACCAGACCGAGCGACCCTGTTATGAGGATGTGCTGAACGACCAAATCGAGGAAGTTATCCGGTCGAAAGGAGATGGTGACCTGGATAAGCTGCTCCGCGGAAACGAGACCTGGACGATCACATAGTTTGACCTATCCAAATTCAAATTCTTTTGTATTTTGAATGGATGAGACTCCGATTCCTCGTGTTGATTTCTATTATTTTATGCCTCGGGGCGTGCCGGTCGCCCAGTCATTCTGACAAAAAACAGGAGGATTCCACCTTATTGAAGATTGATTCCGGCAGAAATCAGTCAGACTCGACGGCAGTTCTATCGAAACCTCCACATGATGACGATGATTCAATAGCCTTAAGTAAGTTGAAAACGAGGTTTGCAGACGTAGCTGTTCCCTTCGAAGGTGTTTGGGTCAATGAGCATTATATTCATGAGATCCGGCAGGGAAAGCCACTCCACAAGTCGGCAGACACTCAAGCCAGGTGCATCGTGATTCCTGGCCGCACCTTGCAAGTGACCAGGTGGATATAGTACGTCCTCGGATTTGGGGATCCTGGAACAGTTGCTATTTGCAGGACGCTACGAAAGATTGGATTCTTCGGAAACAGTGGTTTTTGAAAAAAATGAACAGATTGAAGGGCTTGATAGTTTTGCCTGGTATGATCCGGTGATTGATTATGCCGATTTTCTCACCAACGTCGACCACGTCAGATTGGGAAGAAACAAAGCGCATCTGCATGACTATGGGCTTCGCTTTGTTGGTGATACGATGAAGATCTATTCAATCGACTGCTTGAAGCGCGCTGACGGCGATTGCGTTTTAGATACATTGGGACACCAAATGTATGCGCTGCAGAAACTGAAATAAATCGTTATGATTTCGCGGCATCGTTGATCACGTCTTCTATGGAGTAATTGATGATGGAAACGCCATAATCCGCCAATATTTCTGCAAATGTGGGTTTGGAGAGGCCGGCCAATTCAGCGGCTTGTCCCAAAGATAAACGGCCTGATTCGTAGAGCTTGGCGGCAAGAAACCTTACCGTGTCTTTGGGACTCAATTCCAATGAATCAGGCAGCTGGAGCGTAAGCGTACTCATTTTGTAAATATACAAAATTTTGTTTATTCATTTTCGGGCCTTCGCTTAAATGAAAAAAGAGGCTAGCCCGACATGCTGCCTCTTTTTTTTGGTTTTTTCACAGTGAAGTATTTTTCAACGATTCACCACGGGTAAGTGCGACGGATTTGACCCCGAAAAAAGACGGGGCGAACCCCAGGTTTAAAAAGAGCCAGCGATAGAAATCGCCGGCCTGTGCTTACCTCTGAAACCACAAAAAGAAAAAGTTCGAATATTTTTCATGTTCGTTAAATAAAATATAGGAGGACCATAAGTTATCGGGTTTTACCTTTCGGGAGGATGCAAGCTGCACGAGCATCCGGGATGGACGGCTTCAAAAGGGTAACGATGGGATTAATATCAGGACAGGGGATAGATAATCAGACTATGAAGTTTGACTTCATAAGATATCAATGGAAAACAGGAAATTTATTGGAAATTGGAGTCTTCGACTTGGAAATTGGACTGTCTGGATGCAGATGGAGATTGGATTGGGAAAGCTCTTTGGTGGTATTTCTGTATCGGGTGATACAAGATTCAGAGATAGTAAGCGGGGTAAAAATAAAGACTGTTTCGGTAATAAGCAATATTTTTTTTAAATCTTTATTTTAAACATGGCAGCCGCGGCTTCCCGGTAGGTCGATTCGTAAAACTCTACTGGACAAGGGTTTCAAGTTCCCTTACTGCAGCTTTGAAGGTCTTTTCTTTTTTTCTGTTGAACCACCATTCGGGTGCCGTCTTTTTCATCAGGGTATCGATATTCCGCATCCCCACCAGATACCAGATCCCTTTCAATTTACCGCTGAAAGAGGATTGCAGCGCCCGGAGGCTCATCGCAAAGCCGCTGTCCAGGTATTCCATATGATGCCAGTAACCCGCAGGCATAAACAGCGTATCGCCATGTTCAAGAATGACTTCATAGCCTTTGGCCAGTTTTAGCGCGGGATATTTTTCCAGATCCAGTTTATTCTCCGCCTGGTCAAAGTATTTTTCAAAATTGACCATACTCAGTACCTCCCAGGGTTTGCGGTAAAGCTTGTGCTGTTCCTCGAAGGGGAAGAGCAACACCCGCTTCCGGCCGGCGAACTGGGTATGGATAATATGGGACAGGTCGATGTCAAAATGCATGTGGGTCACGGAGCCTTTCCCCCCGACGAAAAGCATGGGATATCGTTTGACGAAACCTTTCATCAGTTGTTCCGGCCACTCGAAATCCGCGGTGATCTGCGGTGCATGTTCGAAGATATTGAAGAGGAAGATCCGCCATGGCGCAGGCCCTTTCCGGACCATTTCGATATAGTCGCCGAATTTCATATAGTCATCGGCCATATTGATCGGCGTATAGGCATCGCTTTTCACGTTATTGTAGACCCCAACTTTTACGTCGCCGACAATCGTTTTGAAAAAATCCCAGTTCCATTTTTCGGATGCCGGCCACGTTTTTGACAGGCCCCGGATGACCAATGGCTTCATTGGCGCGTAGTACCGCTCGTTAAACTCTTCGGCGCCGATACTCTCCACCCGGTCTACTGGTTGTAAGTCCATAGTCGTTGACCTGAACCGAATTCAGGTTTCGCAAATTTAATACCAAATTTATCCCAATTCCCCCGATTTTCGCTACCTCCAAATGCTTATCTTTCGCTAATGTTGTTGCATCTTCATCCCGTCAAATCCCCAACCCAGAAATATCCGGATGATCGTTGAATGTCTGCTCGACGGAGGTGTTATCGTCTATCCTACCGATACGATTTACGGGTTAGGCTGTGATATTTTTCAAACAAGGCAATCGAACGGATCTGCCGGATCAAGCAGGTCGATCCCGCCAAAGCCCAGCTTTCTTTTATCTGTCACGATCTCAGCGATCTCAGCAATTATACCAAGAGCATTTCCACGCCGCTGTACCGGTTGTTGAAAACCTATCTGCCCGGCCCTTATACATTCATTCTGCCGGCCAGCAAACAAGTTCCGAAGATATTAAAAAGCCGGAAAGATACGATCGGGTTACGGATCCCCGACAACGTGATCGCGCGGTCTTTGATAAAAGAACTGGGTCATCCGATCCTAAGTTCGTCCCTCCCCGGGGGTGTCGGCGGAACACCGCCCGTTGTCGGCGCCCACTCACAACCCGAGCCGCTTCGGGTCGAAGAATATACCGATCCGGAGATGATCGAAGAAAAGTTCAACCGCCTGGTGGATATCGTCGTGGATGGTGGTATCGGTGGAATCCTCCCGTCTACAGTCATCGATTGTACCGGCGACGAGCCCGTGCTTATCCGAAAAGGTCTTGGGCCGTGGGAAGAGATTCCGCAGGATTGATGTTAAAGCTTTTCCGGTGGTATTTACAAAGGCCGTATTTTTCGATGGCATCCCGGTGTTCCCTCGTCCCATAACCTTTATTGTTCTCCCAGCCATAATGCGGGAATTCGGAGTGGAGCCGGCGCATGTATTCATCGCGCCAGGTCTTGGCCAAAATGCTGGCCGCGGCAATCGACGCGAATAGGGCATCCCCCTGAATGATGCAACGGTGCGGCGTACGCCGGTACCGGATGAAGCGGTTCCCGTCGATCAGCAGCAGACGCGGTCTCAATTTCAGCTGGTCAAGGGCCAGGTGCATGGCCTTAAAGGACGCTCTCAGGATATTGATCTGGTCGATCTCGTCGTGGTCCACGCGGGCAACTGCCCAGGCGAGGGCGTTCGATTCGATAAAGGGCCGGAGCAGGTTGCGGTTTTCTTCGGTCACCTGTTTGGAGTCGTTGAGCAGGGGATGGAAAAAGTCTGGCGGTAGAATAACGGCTGCCGCAAAGACGGGCCCCGCATAACAACCTCTCCCCGCCTCGTCGCAGCCGGCTTCCGTGAGTTTTTCCTGATAATGGCTTCTCAGCGGGTTCTCCATGCACCAAAAATAAGATATTATGTGATTAAATTTGCGGCCATGATTTCCACATCGTCTTACCGCCGGGGAGGCTCTTTTTCCCGCCCGGTCGCAATCTGGATCTATCTCGGCGTTGTCATGCTGTTGGTCCAGGTGATCCTGGGGGGCATCACGCGCTTGACCGGCTCGGGTCTTTCGATCACCGAATGGGACGTAGCGACAGGGGCCCTTCCGCCCTTGAACGCTTCGCAGTGGCAGGAAGCCTTTGATAAATACCAGCAAACTCCGCAGTTCCGGCTGATCAATTCCGGGTTCAGCCTGTCGGACTTCAAATTTATTTTCTTCTGGGAGTGGTTTCATCGCCTGTGGGCGCGGATGGTTGGGGTCGTTTTCCTGGTGGGGTTTGCCTGGCTCCTGATGAAAGGCAAGATCCAGGCGGGCCTGGTCCGGCCGTTGATCATTCTTTTCCTGCTCGGCGCGCTGCAAGGCGCGGTCGGCTGGATCATGGTGGCCAGCGGGTTGGCGGGAGATGCCATCTATGTCGCGCCGACCAAACTGGCGATGCATTTCATTTTTGCGCTGGGGCTGGTCGTCTATACTTTCTGGCTGGGTTTGCAGCTTTCGGTGCCGGAGGACGGCGAGGTTTGCGGCGCCGGGGCTTCGGCGTTGGACGATCGCGATCCTGGTTGTGTTGTTCGTTCAATTGGTTTATGGGGCGCTGATGGCCGGTCATAAAGCGGCAAATGTAGCGCCGACCTGGCCCGATATCAACGGAGATTTTGTGCCGCCCGGGATGTTCCGCGGGTCGTGGCTGGAAGCGCTGGTGGGTAACCGGATCACGGTGCAATTCATCCACCGGACCCTGGCCTATATCCTCTTCGTGTTGATGCTTGTCTGGACCGTAAAGGCGATCCGGCTGCCGGCGGCGCCGGTCAGTTTCCGGCCGCTCCGATGGCTGCCGCTGCTGGTGATCGGGACGCAGATCGTCCTGGGGATCGGCAGCCTGCTGACCAGTCCCTGGATCCGGCCGCAGCACTGGGTAGCGTTCGACTGGCTGGCCGCAGTTCCATCAGATCACAGGCCTCCTATTCTTACTGACAATGGTTGGAATGTTATACCTTGTGATGTCGGTTAGACGTTCTGTAATGGTATGATGCGAATCCTAAAAGCCATTTACTACTTTTTCCCGGTTCAATTGCTGTTGCTGCAACTCAGAAGGCATCAGGTGTTGCTGATCTTTTGGGCTATTCTGTTCAGTACGCTGGATGGCGGCTTTATGCGGAGCTATGGCGCCGCTGCGCTGTTCCTTTCGCCCGAATACCTGGGGAATGTCAGTCCGATCAGCACGGCCTTTGTGGGGATGGCCACGGGGATCTTTATGATGAGCTGGAATATCACCACCTTTATCCTGTTCAGCCGCCATTTCCGCTTCCTGGCGACTACGACCAATCCCTTCCTGAAGTATTGCATCAACAATGTTTTGTTGCCGCTCGATCTTTCTGATCTTCTACCTCGTCAAAGCGATCCAGTTCAGCGTAAACAAAGAGTTGCTGCCGGCTTCTTCGATCGTCCTGCTTGGTCTGGGATTCCTGTCGGGATTCTGTTTTATTTTTACGATCTCCTTCCTGTATTTCTTCCGGGCGGACAAGACGATCGTTCGCCGGATGGCGCCGGTGATCAGCAATCCCAAGCTGTTCAAATCCCAGTTTGGAAAAGAGGAGGTGAAGCTGAATGAGACGCGGCTGATGCATGTGAAATGGTATCTCAACTCACCACGGACGATCCGGAAGACCCGGGATGTGGCGCACTACAGCAAGGCGTTTATCGAAAGCATCTTCAACCGGCATCATATTTCGGCAGTGCTTTCGATCTTCGGGGCATTTATCTTCCTGATCGTGATCGGATTTTTTATGGACAGCCGGTATTTTCAGCTGCCGGCGGCCGCCAGCATCCTGGTCTTCTTTGCCATCCTGATCTCGTTGTCCGGGGCATTTTCCTATTTCCTCGGCTCCTGGGCGATTCCATTTTTCCTGGTCGTCTTCCTCGTGCTGAACCTGCTATATCACTACCGGGTTATCGACCCGACCAATAAAGCCTATGGCCTGAATTACTCCGGCGCCAAGGAACGGCCGCTCTATGACCGGCAAACGTTGCTGCAGTTATGTTCCGACAGCAGCGTGGGGCGGGATAAGGCGAATATGATCCGCATTCTGGATCGATGGAAAGCCCGCCAATCGGAATCGAAGCCGGTTCTGTACCTGATCAATATCAGCGGGGGTGGAAACCGGAGCGCCTGTTTTACGATGAGTGTTCTTCAGTATCTGGACAGCCTGTGCGGCGGACAAGCTGATGCGCAGGACATTTCTGATGACCGGCGCATCCGGCGGGATGCTTGGAGCAGCCTATTTCCGCGAGCTCGCGCGACGCAGGGATGCGGGAGACACCAGCATCCATCTTCCGGATCGCAAATATGTCAATGACATTTCGAAGGACCTCCTGAATACGCTATTCTCCTCCTTTGTCGCGCGCGACCTCGCTTCTCCGGCCCAGAAGTTCCGGGTCGGCCCCAATGAATACGTCAAAGACCGGGGCTATGCATTCGAGCAGCAATTGAACCGCAACACGCGGGGGATGCTGGATATGCAGCTCAAAGATCTTGCCGCCGATGAAGCCGCGGCGCGGACGCCGATGTTGCTGCTCAACCCCAATATCACCCGGGACAGCAGGGCCCTCGTGATCAGTACGCAACCCGTTAGCTTTATGATGCGGCCGGAGTATGACAGTACGCGGATCGCGGAGATGGATCCGGATGCGGTGGATTTCGGAGCGCTCTTCGCCGCCCAGGGCCCGATGAACCTGCGCTTCCTGACGGCGCTGCGGATGAATGCGACCTTTCCGTATGTGCTGCCGAATGTCTGGCTGCCGACCGAGCCGGTCGTCGATGTCATGGACGCGGGATTCCGGGATAATTTCGGCGAGCTGACCACCATCCGCTTTATGAATGCGTTTCGCGGATGGCTGCGGGAGAATACAAGCGGTGTTGTCCTGTTGCAGATCCGGGATCGCAAGGCAGGCGGCTGGGACAACCCATTCGAATCGGACGATATCACGGATATCATTACAAAGCCGCTTGTGCTGTTGGAGGACAACTGGTATAACTTGCAGGAATATAACCAGAATGACCTGCTTAGCCTGACGCAGAATGCCATGGGTTTTCCATTTCGCAAGCTGGTGTTTCAGTATATTCCCAAGACGGAAGATGCGGGGGCGGCGCTGAACTTCCATCTCACCACGCAGGAAAAAATAAATATCATCGGCGCGCTGGATAACAGCGACAATCAGCGAACCTTTCAGGAATTTGTCAGGCTGACGCGTCCTTAGGGATCTGCCGGTCTCATCCATCGTTTTGAATTCGCCCGCTTGGACCAGCCGCGGGGGGTAGACATGCCTCTGGACGGGGTTCGGTCTAATTGGGGCGAATTCGCCGCAATTAAAAAAATCGACCGCCGGCGCACCCCGCGCCCCTGTCAAGGTTGGATTAGCCGGATCGCCCGTGGGGCGATCTCGATCCGGAACCGGGCAGCGGATGGAGCGGGCTCACCGTCGATATGGAGCGGTGCGCCATCGGGATTTGTGATCGTACAGCCCGGAAGTTTGAAAATAGAGCACCTTTTCTTTGCCGGCGTCGACAGGCGCCGCGGTTATCCGGTATCCCCCAAGGACCTGGCGGGTGGCCGACAACAGCATCCGGAGCCGGCTGGTTTTTTTCACGATAACAATATCCAGGAGCCCGTCGTGGAGATCGGCGCGCGGCGCAATCGTGACGTTATTGCCAAACTGGTTGCCATTGGCGATATCGATAAAGAAGGCTTCGACCGGAAAGGAGGTTGCTGTGGCCGCCTTCGTCGCGGCTTCGGCCATCGGGGTGGAAAGGGCAATCGTAAAGGGATATGAGCGGGCGCGGAGGAGGTGGGAAAGTGTGATCCGGATATAGGTGTTGAGACCACGGCGATGTTCGCGTGCGAACTGGTGGGCGACGCCGCCGTCGAAACCGATCCCGCATAGCATGCAGGAAAAGCGGTCATTGATGAGAAAGCCGTCGATCAGGGAGGCGTTCCCGGCCAGGACGATGTCGAGGGCCTTAGCCGCGTCCCCGGGGATACCGGCGGCGAAAGCGAGACCGTTCCCGGAACCCATAGGGATGATCCCGATCCGGGTATCTCTTCCCTTCAATGCCCCTGCGACGGCGCTCACCGTTCCGTCCCCGCCGCAAATAACGATATCGGTTATTTCTTCGGTTTCGATCATGGGGATCAGGAAGGAATAGTCACCTGCCGCGTCTGTAGGGAGGATTTTGAAATCGATCCCCGCTTCGGTTGTCCGCCTGGCGATCAGATCGGGTAGTGAGCGTTTGCCGCGCGTGCCGGAAATGGGGTTGATCAGGTAGATGATTTTCCTGGTGTTCATGCGGGTGCAAATATCCGGCAAAATTCTTTATGGGCCGGCGTGTGTTGGCGGAGGCGAAAACGGGCGGGTGCCGGCGGGCGTACCGCCGGGGGCACCGGTGGGCGTACCGGTGGCGATCGGAAGGCGAACGATATCCGAGAGAAAATGCGAGACCCCCTTCTCCACACCCGGAACATCATGGGAGCGGACAGAAGACCCGATCACATGCGTGCCGGCTTCCGGGATGGCTTCCTTATATTTCAGGTTCGCCGGCGTCCCAAGCTCATCAAACATAGAAAGTTCCGCCGAGACCTTGACCGTACTGTCCTGGTGAACCTTATCCTTGTAGTAGTAGAAAAGACCCACGGGCTGCTTCACCGCCCCAAAAGTTTGCTCATTCATCGTTGTCTCGAGCAGCTCTTCCAGCGCAACAGCAGCTTCCAGCCGGTATTTGGGATACCAGTACTGGCGATACAGCGGGCCATAATCCTCCTTTACGTCGATGTATTTGCCGCCGGACACCAGGCGGGCGATCTGAAGACCCCAGTGATCGTTGAGCAGCCACGCGTTCGGATCGTTGATCGCAATATTCGGGGAGAGCAGCACCAATGCGGCGATCTTGTCGGGATAGGCGGCGGCGAGTTGGAGGGCCAGGGTGCCGCCCGTGCTGGTCCCCATGAGGATGACCTTCGTGCCCAGTTGTTCGCCGATCGCCAATGCTTCCTTGGCAGACTCCCAGTATTCGTCCGCGGTGAGGTTGATCATGGCGTCGGGGGTATCGATACCATGCTCGGCCAGCCGGGAGAGAAAAAGGTTACAGCCGAATTTGCGGGCGATGTCGAGGTCCGTCGGATCTCCTTCCCCCTGGGACGCGGAAAAGCCATGCAGGTATACGATGGCATAACCGTTTTTTTCCGCGAAGAATCTGCCCAGACGATGCGGGCTTCGTTGTCGGGTTTCAACCGGTGGGTAGCTTCTTCGTCGTGGATATAACTCTCCAGGGCGGTGAAGGTTGCGGGAACGGATGGCATGGTCGGGGGAATAGACGGGATCCTTTGGCCGGGGGCCGAGGAAGTAGATGAGGACCAGGAGCAGCGGAATAAAAAGCCACCATTTCTTGCGCATTGCGATAAATTTTGTTGAATATATTAAATTTCTGCAAACGGAGCGCAGGCGGACCTCAACAAGTAGGAAATCCGGGTGAATTAGCGTACTTTTGCCGCCTGAAATCGGGCGGTGCCCGATTGGCCGAAGGCCAGACGTTTGACCGTCCGGCGCTGGAGCCTAAATTCTCTAAAATTGGCGTAAGCGCCGGACAAATGGAAATTAGAAATATAGCAATTATTGCCCACGTTGACCATGGTAAGACGACCCTGGTGGACAAGATCCTGCACGCGACACATGTTTTTCGTGAAAACCAGGAAACCGGGGAGCTGATCATGGATAATAATGACCTGGAAAAAGAACGGGGTATCACGATCTTTAGCAAGAACGCAGCCGTTGAATATAAAGGGGTTAAGATCAATGTGATCGATACTCCGGGTCACTCGGACTTTGGGGGAGAGGTGGAAAGGGTGTTGAAAATGGCGGATGGGGTGCTTCTGCTGGTGGACGCGTTTGAGGGACCGATGCCGCAGACCCGTTTTGTGCTGCAGAAAGCGCTGCAACTGAACCTGAAACCGATCGTCGTGATCAATAAGGTCGACAAACCCAATTGCCGGCCCGATGAAGTGCATGACGCGGTGTTCGAACTCTTCTTCAATCTCGATGCGACAGAGGAACAATTGGACTTCCCTACATTCTACGGCAGCGGAAAAAATGGCTGGTTCAACAACAAGAACGAGCAAAGCAGCGATATCACGCCGTTACTTGACGGTATTCTGCAATATGTGCCCGCGCCAAAGGTGGCTCAGGGTCCTTTACAGATGCAGATCACTTCCCTGGACTATTCGTCCTTCCTCGGGCGGATCGCGGTAGGCAAGATTGCGCGCGGTGTCATCAAGGAAGGCCAGTCGGTTGCCCTGATGCAGCCCGGCGGGGTGATCCGGCGCTCGAAGGTCAAGGAACTGTACACGTTTATGGGTATGGGGAAGAAAAAAGCGGCCGAAGTGGAAGCGGGCGATATTTGTGCGGTGGTGGGCCTGGAAGACTTCAATATCGGGGATACCATTGCCGATGCGGAAAATCCCGAAGCGCTGCCGGTGATCAGTGTGGATGAGCCGACGATGAGTATGCTTTTTGGGATCAATAACTCCCCATTTTACGGCAAGGATGGCAAATTCGTCACTTCCCGTCATCTTCGTGACCGCCTGATGAAGGAGACGGAAAAGAACCTGGCGTTGCGGGTAGAGGATACGGAAAGTGCCGACAGCTTCCTGGTATTTGGACGCGGAATTCTTCATCTGGGTATCCTGATCGAGACCATGCGTCGCGAAGGATTCGAGCTGACGGTTGGACAGCCGACGGTCCTGGTAAAGGAGATCAACGGAAAGAAGTACGAGCCGTATGAGATCCTGGTCGTCGACGTGCCGGCCGAGTTCAGCGGGAAGGTGATCGACATGGTCACGCAGCGGAAAGGTGAAATGCATGTCATGGAAAGCAAGGGTGAAATGCAGCACCTGGAATTCGAGATCCCTTCACGGGGATTGATCGGGCTGCGAAGCAATATGCTGACCAATACGGCCGGTGAAGCGGTCATGGCGCACCGGTTCCTGGAATACAAGCCCTGGAAAGGCCCCATCCCCGGCCGAAATAATGGCGTTTTATTGTCCAAGAACCAGGAAAAGACGACGGCCTATTCCATCGATAAATTGCAGGATCGCGGCACGTTCTTTGTCGATCCGGGTGAGGATGTCTATGTAGGTCAGATCATTGCCGAGCACATCAAACCGGGCGACCTGATCGTCAACGCAACAGAAGGAAAGAAGCTGACCAATATGCGCGCAAGCGGCAGCGACGACTCGGTCCGGATCATTCCGAAAAAGCAGATGACGCTGGAGGAATGTATGGAATATATCCAGCAGGATGAATGTATCGAGGTGACGCCCAAGAAAGTCCGCCTTCGGAAGGTGATCCTGGATGAAGAGGAGCGGAAAAGGTCGGCGCGGGCCATGAAGGCGGAAGAGACCAGGTAGACGTTGCGTGAAGTTTGATATCTTTGCCATCGAATCGGGGATTATGAAAAAGTTCACTTTAATCGTGGCGTTCCTGTTGTCCTTACTGATTGTCGACATGACCGGCGCCAGGGCACAGTGCTCCATCTGCACCCGGACGGCGCAGCAGCTGGGCGAGCGGCCGGCCATGGCACTGAACAGAGGCATTCTTTATCTCGCCTTGACCCCATTGGTCTTATTTGGTATAATTGGTTATCGCTGGTGGAAGAGCGAGCAACACCATGAATGAATTTCCTTTAGTATCGGTGGTCCTGGGCACCTATAACGGCGAAGTCTATCTGCAAGAGCAGCTTCGTTCGGTACTGGCACAGACCTATCCCGCGCTCGAGATCATTGCGATCGACGATGGCAGCAGCGACCGGACGGTCGACATCCTGCGGGAGTATGCCGCCCGCGATCCGCGGATCCGGGTAGTCGTCAACGAACGCAACCTCGGATTTATCCGCAACTTCGAAAAGGGCTGCCGGCTGGCGGCCGGAAAATTGATCGCGCTCTGCGATCAGGATGATTATTGGTTCCCGGAGAAAGTAGAAAAAATGGTCGAACGCCATCGGCCCCTATCCGATGGTCTATTGTGATTCCGATCTCTGCGACGCATCTTACAGCCGCTGGGGCGACGCATCTCCGATCTTGTCCATTACCAATCTTTTGACGATTGCCGGCAGCTTTGCGTGTTTTCGCGGATGTATGGTCATGCGACGCTGATCACGCGTGATCTGTTTGAAAGAGCCAGTCCGTTCCTGGAAGAGGTGCCGCACGATGGCTGGCTGGCGTATCATGCTACCTTGTATGGCGGGGTGCGTCTATCTGCCGGAAGTGCTGGTTAAATACCGGCAACATGCGGGGAACGTATTCGGGGTAGTGGGCGGGAAGAAGAAAAAAGACGGCGGCAGCGGAAAGAAAAGAAAAAAGAACTGGACGCGGATCCGGATCCGGATGGATGCCTATTACGCGGCCTGTCCCGAATCGCTCGTCCCGCAGAAACGCCTGCTGCGTGCACTGGTGGCCAGCTACCGGAATTTCGCTCCCTGGAACGATCTCCGCCGGGTTGGGTTGTTCCTGGCGAACTATCGGCTGCTGCTGGCGGTGAAGAAATACTCGGCCCTTCGGAAATGTCTTTTCTGTTTCAAGATGCTGGTCAAGATCAAGTAATCGGCCTATATTTGCCGCCATGAGAGCCGGAATGGAAAAGGAGCTGTACAAAAAATGCTCCGCCAAAAAGATTACCCTCCGTCATATCTGCGAAGTAGGCGTGTTCATGCCTGAGATGTCGAATATTCTCGATTTTATCGTCAAGGACCGGCTGCGGACCACCCTGGTCGAGCCGGATCCCCGAAGTATCGCCGCCATCCGCCAGTACTTCCACGATTATCAGTAATGTGAGTCTTCTGCCTTTTGCGGTGTACGACCATCACGGCGTATTGGAACTCGTGCAACGCAATGCCTCCACCTTCGTCTCTACGCTTCCTTATAGCCCGGCCCAGATCAATGATGACTATCAAATCAGGAAAGAAGATACGTTTACCGTGGAGTGCCGGACCTTTGACGAGTTGGATGACGGAACGATCGACCTGTTGAGCGTTGACACGGAAGGCAGTGAATGGTATGTGGTTCAGAACCTGGTCAGCCGCCCCGCGGTCATTTCGGTGGAGACGCATGGAAAGAGTTATCTCAATCCTTACTATGGAGAGATCAGCGGCTGGATGGCGGCAAATGGCTATGAACGATGGTGGCTTAACAAGACGGATACCGTATATTAGAAGGAACGGCGCCTTTCCGATCAGCGCTGCGGAGAAACTGGGGTTGATCCTGATGGATGCATATGTAAAACTCCGCCGCGCCAGGAAGAAAGCGGAGCGGGCCTTTCGCGGACGAAAAGCGCCGGGCGCATGAGCCGGGCGGTTTTTATCATCAGCCGAACCGATGCGATTGGCGATGTGGTGCTGACCTTGCCGATGGCCGGGGTACTTGCGGTCCCTTTATCCATCATGCGCGGATCCTTTTCCTGGGCCGATCCTATACGCGAGACATCATCGCCGCCTGCGAGAATATCGACGGCTTTCTCAACTGGGATGAATGGCGCGAATTGCCGGCTCGGCGAAGCAGCCCGCGCGATGGCGGCGACCGGCGCCGACTGTATCATTCACGTTTTTCCGGATAAAGCAATCGCGCGGATTGCGCAGAAAGGCGCGGATTGCCGAACGGATCGGGACGACCAACCGGATCTATCACTGGCTGTATTGCAATAAATTGGTCCGGTTGTCCCGGCGAAATTCGACCCTGCATGAGGCGCAACTCAATCTTCGGCTGCTGGTGCCGCTTGGCGCCCGACCGGACTATTCGCTGGAAGAGATCGGCGCGTGACTATGGGCTGACCCGGCTGGCCCGGCTGCCGCCGGAAGTAGAAGGGTTGCTGGACCCACAGCGGTTCAACCTGATCCTACATCCAAAATCCCGCGGTAGCGCCCGCGAGTGGGGGCTGGAAAATTTACCGGCGGCTGATCGGCCGGCTGCCGCGACAGCGGTTCAAAATTTTTGTCAGCGGGACGGCGGCGGAGGGAGCGCTGCTGGCGCCTTTGCTGGCGGAGTATCCGTTTGTGACCGACCTGACGGGGCGGCTGACCCTCGGACAATTGATGACCTTTATCTCCAAAGCCGATGGTCTGGTCGCTGCAAGCACCGGTCCGCTTCACCTGGCGGCGGCGCTGGGTATCCATGCGCTGGGCATTTATCCGCCGATCCGGCCGATGCACCCGGGCCGCTGGGCGCCGGTGGGCCCGAAGGCGCGGGTATTTGTAAGCGCAGAAGATTGTGAAGCCTGCCGGCGATCGGGGGACTGCCGTTGCATCCGCGAGATCAAGCCGGACGCGACGAGTTGTACTTGCTGAGCTGGCGACCTGACCGCGAATCCGATGACGGGACCTGGAAAATAACTTATTTTTGCAGACTATGACCAATTTCATTCCTGTGTTTCCCCTGGGTATCGTCGTATATCCCGGGTGAGATCGTGAACCTGCATATCTTCGAGCCGCGATACAAGCAGCTCGTCAATGAATGCCATGCAGAAGGGAAGCCATTTGGCATCCCGACCGTCATCGACAACAAGTTAAATGAAATGGGTACGCTGGTGCGGATCACGGAAATGGTGAAGCAATACGAGAATGGGGAAATGGATATCCGGACGCAGGGGCTGCGTGTATTCCGGGTGCTGGAGCTGATCAAGACCGTCCCGGATAAATTGTTCAGCGGCGCGATCGTCAATTATCCCGACAATATCGAAGGACCGGGCAAACCGGCGCTGATGACAAAAGTGATCAATGCCATGCGGCGAGCTGCATCGACTGCTGAATATCACCAAGGATTTTCCCAAGCCGGATGAAGAGCTGGTAAGCTATGATATCGCGCATCATGCCGGGCTTTCCCTGGAGCAGGAATACGAACTGCTCGGGTCTGTTGCAGGAAGAGCAGCGACAGGAATACCTCAAACGGCACCTGGGCAAGGTGTTGCCGGTGATCGCGGAGATGGAAACCTTGAAGGAGAAGGTAAAATTGAACGGACATTTCAAAAACCTATCCTCATTCAAATTTGAGGACTAAAGACCATGTCCGACATTCACATGACACCCTTTGTTTTGATTTTGGCAATACCCGGATGAAATGCGGCGTCTTTACCGATGGGCAATTCATGGAGGAGCTGGTGCTGGAGAACGACCGCGAAGAAACGATCCGGGCGCATCCTCGACGCGGTACCACCCGGCCCGGTCGATCCTTTCTTCCGTGATCCATCACAACCCGGGACTGGAAGAGGTGCTGCGGCAACGAAACCCAATTTCATAAACTGGATCATCACTCAAAGTTCCCGATCACGACACCTGTCGGAAAACCGGATACGATCGGCGCCGACCGGCTGGCGCTGACGGCGGCGGCGGTGACCTTGTTCCCCGGGAAGAACAACCTCGTGATCGGGCTGGGCTCGGCCATCACGTATAACTATGTCAACAAATACCGGGAATTTATCGGCGGGGGCATCTCGCCGGGGATGGAAATGCGCTTCAAATCCCTGCATACCTTGACGGCGAAATTGCCGCTGGTGAAGGCGGACTGGAATTTTCCGTTGGTCGGATATGATACGCGGACCAATATCCTGAGCGGAGTGATCCTGGGCATGGCCAAAGAGATAGACGGGATCATCGGCGCATATGAAGAGAAATATGACAATTTTAACGTGCTGATGAGCGGTGGGGACACGGGATATTTCACCCGTCACCTGAAAAAGAAGATATTTGTGGACCCGTATTTAATTTATAAAGGTCTGTATGCCATCAGTGAGCTCAATTCGTAAGTCTGGATGT
The DNA here is from genome assembly GCA_963846405.1 of uncultured Chitinophagaceae bacterium. Classification (GTDB taxonomy): domain Bacteria; phylum Bacteroidota; class Bacteroidia; order Chitinophagales; family Chitinophagaceae; genus Puia. The sequence continues at coordinate 772,445 of CAWJVU010000010.1, forward strand.
TCTGTCGTCTTGTTGACGGCGGCGATTGCCTGCAACGAAAAGACCAATCAGCCGGTGGCGAGTAAAGGCCCGCATGTGGAGGTCCCCGAAGAAGGGACAAATATCCAGGCCTATCTGAGCGAGGCCGGCCTGGACAATGGGGCAGTTGGAAGCCCGGGTAAAGGGCAAGCTCCGGGCGCCGTATATGCTCCACTATCAGCGGACGGATTCGCCGTATTTTGAATTTCCCAGAACGTTGCACGTCGATTTTTTCAAAGATTCTATTTTTGTGAATCAGAAACCGGTCATTGAAAGCCAGCTTGACGCGCGATACGGAAAATATCTGCCAAACCAGGACAAGGTATTTCTGCGGGATTCGGTAGTGGTAAAGAATATCCTGAAAGGCGATACGCTCCGATGTAAATATCTTCTGGTGGGACCAGCATACCCAGCGGTTCTCCACCGATGACACGGTCCACATCCACCAGAAGGACAAGATTCTTTATGGAACAGGGATGGAGGCCGACCAGAATTTCCGCTGGTATACGATCAAGCACATGATCGGGACCATCTACACCGCCGGGAACGCGTTTCCCAAGTAAATTTTTCTATCACATAAGTATTTGTCAATCATTTAGTTGACAAAAAATCCACCCGCAGGTTTAAAAAGAAGTCAATTAAACGTTTGTTTAATTCAAACGTTTGTTTAATTTTGTGCCCACAAAGGAGCAGATTCAAAAAATGAGTGATAAAAGAGAGCATATTCTAATCGTGGCGGAGGAGCTTTTCGCTGAAAAAGGTTTTGACGGGACTTCCGTCCGGGATATCGCGCAACGGGCCGGGGTGAACCTGGCGATGATCTCTTATTATTTTGGGTCCAAGGAGAAATTGTTGGAATCGCTGATCGAAATCAGGTCGGACTACGCCTATGGCATCCTGGAAGAGTTGAACAAGGATCAGACCCTCAGTCCCTGGGATAAGATAGACCGGCTGGTCGATTTTTATGTGGACCGGATCCTGAACAACATGCGATTTCCATAAGATCATGTAGCAGGAAAGCAGCGCGCGGATCGGAGGAGATCAAGAACCGAACAATCGCGATCAAGCTTCGTAACCTGGAGCAGATCACGAAGATCATTACCGACGGACAGCAGAAGAAGCTGTTCCGGCAGGTGGATATCCCGATGACGGTAGGGACGATCATGGGGACGATCTCCTACTACACCCAGTCCAAGACCTATTCCTGTGTGACGCTTGCCCTAAGGGAAGACATGAATGACGAACAATACCGCCAGCGGCTTTCCACGCGGCTGAAAGCCCACCTCAAGCATCTGCTGAGAGCGCATCTGGACATCAGGAACGATAGCGGCCCGATGAAAGAAGACCATAAGGGTCTATGAGATCTTTACAAAAAATGAAGTTATAAATACATGAATAACATGAAAAAAAGGTTATTAGGAGTTGTCAGTGCTTCTTACTTTTTGATGGGTTTTATGGCTCAGTGCACAGCCCAGGAAACTCAGCCTGGAGGAAGCGGTACAGCTCGGTCTACAGAACAGTAAGGATTTGAAACGGCAGCAGTACAAGATCGATGAGGCGCTGTCCAGGCTGGCCCAGGCGAAAGATGCGCAGCTGCCTTCGCTAAAGGTCAGCTTTCAATATCTGCATGCCCTGATGCTGTCCCGGGTGATCAGCATTCCCGGGGTGACAAAGGCGCCGATCAAGCTGCCTTTTGATTTCCCGGCCTATCTGGGTACGCTTTCGGTGAGCGAGCCGATCTTTGCGGGCAACCAGTTGAAATATGCCAAACAGTCCGCGGACCTGATGGTCCAGATGAGCCGGCTCGATGCCGATAAGGATAAGGACGATATCACCTATCTCGTGATCAACGCCTATCTCAATTATGATAAGATCCTGCAGAACCAGCTGATCGTCGCGCAAAACATGCAGGACGTGCAAAGCAAGCTGGACGAGATCACCAAATATGAAAGCCAGGGTCTCGCCACGCAAAACGACGTACTGCGCTATCAGCTCCAGAAATCCCAGATGCAGCTGACGCAGATCCAACTGGAGAACAACCGGAAAGTCGCCAACTACGACATGGATATCATGCTCGGGTTGCCGGATACCACGACGATCATCCTGGATGCCGGTCGAATTATAAGATGGACGAGAACCTGGCGCTTCCCGATCTGATCCAGCAGGCGGAGACCAACCGGCGCGAGCTGCAGGATCTGTCGTATCAGACAGCAAGATGGCCGAGTCAATATCAAGAAGATCCACGACCAGCGACTGCCGACGGTGGCAGCATCGGCCGGGATGTACTATATCAACCCGACCGGCGAGGTCATCCCGACGCACAATAACCTGATCGCGCCGATCACGCTGGGCGTCGGCGTCTCCTGGGATATCGGAACGCTGTATACCAACAAGAACAAGGAGCATGAGGCGAGCCTGAACCGCGGCGGAGCTGAATACCGCCCGGGACCAGAACATGGATGAGATCCACAAGGATGTCCACACAGCAGTTCATCGCTTATCAGCAGGCGCTGGAGCAGATCAAGGTGCTGCAGGTGGCGGTCAACCAGGCGCAGGAGAACGAGCGGATCACGGAATCGAAATTCCGGAACAACCTGGTCAACACGACGGACCGGATCGATGCGCAGACCTTGTTATACCAATCGCGGGTCAACCTCGAGCTGGCCAAGTCCGATGCCACCATCGCTTATTACAATGTCTTGAAATCAACCGGAAAGATCCATCTATAAAACCATCAACTAAAAACAGCTTTACAAACCGAATTATATATATGGAACAGAATACCACTCAAAAAAAGCCGCGTAGAAAAATCGTATTTCCCATCATCCTGGGTCTGGTGCTCGTCGGCGCAGCGGTCTTCACGATAAAGGAGTATATCTTTTACAGCGCGCACGAAGACGACCGATGACGCCCAGGTGGATGCGGATATCAGCCCGGTTGTTGCCCGGGTAGGCGGATATGTCAAGGAGATCCGCTTCGTGGACAACCAATATGTGCATGCCGGCGACACCCTGGTCGTGCTGGATGACCGGGACTATAAGATCAGGCTGCACCAGGCGCTGGCCGCGCTCACGTCCGCAGAAGCAGACCGTGGATGTCTCGCAGGTCGCAGGTCGAATGAAGCAAGGTCCAGCATCGCGACAGCCCAGGCCAATGTCGAGCAGGCCAAGGTTGCGGTCTGGAAGGCCAACGAGGATTATGACCGGTATAAGAACCTGTATAACGACCATGCCATCACCAAGGCGCAATTCGATGAGGCTAAGAGCGGCCAAGGAATCCGCCGAGGCGGCGCTTCGAGGTCGCGCAGAGCCAGGTACCGACGCAGACCAGGAGGGTCAATGTAAATCAGCGACAGGTCGGTGCTACGGCATCGAATCTCGCATCCCGTCAGGCGGACGTGGAATATGCGAAATTGCAGCTTGACCTATACCGTCATCACCGCTCCGGCCAGCGGCATGGTGTCCAAACGCAATATCCAGCTGGGACAGTTGGTCCAGGCCGGTCAGCCCCTGTTTGCCGTCGTAATGCACGACGGCATCTATATCACGGCGAATTTCAAGGAGACACAGATGGAGCCGCTACGGATTGGCCAGAAAGTCGATATCTCGGTGGATGCCTTTTCAGACAGCACATTCCACGGGTCGATCGAATCGTTCTCCGGCGCCACGGGCGCGAAATTCTCTCTGCTTCCTCCGGATAACGCCACGGGCAACTTCGTCAAGGTCGTGCAGCGCGTACCCGTCCGGATAAAGATCGATGCGGATTCGTCGCTGGTCAAACTGCTGCGTCCGGGGATGAGCGTCGATGTGGTCGTGCATACGAAATAAGGATTTATGAATTTAAAATATTGAGTCATGGCAGAACATGGACTTTAGAAAATGGATCATCACCATAACGGTGATCGTCGCCTCGCTGCTGGAGCTGATCGATACGACGATCGTCAATGTCGCCTTGCCCAATATCATGGGTAACCTGGGCGCTACACTGGATGATGCGGACTGGATCGTGACCGGATATGCGGTGGCCAATGTGATCATCCTGCCCATGTCCGGCTGGCTGGGGGACAGGTTTGGACGGAAGAATTATTTCATTACCTCGATCATGATTTTACGGTCTTCTCGTTCCTTTGCGGGAATGCCATACGCTTGGATCACTGATCGCTTTCCGGCTTTTGCAGGGGCTGGCCGGCGGTGGATTGATGTCCACCGCGCAGGCGATCCTGATGGAGACCTGGCCGCGTGAAGAGATCGGCATGGCGACAGCGCTTTTCGGGATGGGCGCGGTCGTCGGTCCTACGGTGGGCCCGACCATCGGCGGCTATATCACCGAGCACTTTTCCTGGCCCTGGATCTTTTATGTGAATATCCCGGTCGGCGTTATCGCGGCGTTCTGTGTGTCGGTCTTTGTGAAGGAATCGCCGAAATATGGCCAGGGGAAACCGATCGACTGGTGGGGTATCCTCTTCCTGGCGGTCGGCGTCGGCAGTCTGCAGGTGGTGCTTGAAAAAGGGGAAGTCGGAGGATTGGTTTTCGAAGACCTATATCACGGTCCTGACTTTTGCGACGATCATCTCGGCCATCTTTTTTATCTGGCGGGAGACTGAGCACCGATCATCCCGTCGTGAATTTCCGCATCCTGCGGAACCGAAGTTTTGCCATCGGTATCTTTACATCCTTTGTACTGGGCTTCGCCTTGTACGGATCGGTATTCATATTTCCCGGTTTTCTGTCAGAACCTGTTGGCATTTTACGCCCAGCAAACGGGGCTTATCCTTTTTCCCGGCGGTGTGGCGACCATTATGATGATGCCATTCGTCGGACAAATGCTAAAGCGAAAGGTGCCGGCGCAGTTTATGGCGACGGGCGGGTTCTTCCTGTTCTTCGTCTTTACCTGGATGCTGTCCAATTCCACCCTGGAATCGGGCACCGGTGACTTTTTCTGGCCGCTGATCGTCCGCGGTCTCGGGATGGCCATCCTGTTCGTCCCGCTGACCACCCTGGCACTGCAAGGGCTGAAGGGGCCCGAGATCGGCCAGGGAACCGGTTTGAACAACATGATGCGGCAGCTGGGCGGCTCCTTCGGGATCGCCATCCTGACCACACTGATCCATCTCAAATCCGCCGTCGTTCGGAACGGGCTTATTGGGTATATGAACCCCTATAATCCGGAGTATATCCAACGGCGGGCGGCGCTGATCGGCGGGTTTTTGGGCAAAGGGTTTACCCTGGACCAGGCCACACAGATGACCAATGCGGCGATGGAAGGGATTGTAGACCGGCAAACCATGCTGGTGACCTATGATAATCTTTATCTAACCATCGGGGTGTTTGTATTGTGCTGTATCCCGATCGTTTTCCTGCAACCTTTCAAACGGAATGTAGCGATCGCGTCCGGCGGTCACTAGGACTGGCGGCGTCAAAACATATAGAATGGAAAGGCAACAATAGACCGGCACAAGACCAGCAGATGAGAAGTGGTTCCATGCAAAAGAAAAGTCCTGAATATTATTCAGGACTTTTCAGCTTTTTTGTACGATACTAAACCAACAGAGTCTTGGCCATCAATAGGTACAAATTTTAAGTCGGTTTGTTCTTAGGATCTGGATGTTCTTGGATGTTGGATTTTAGAATCAGTTTGATCGATCAGGATTCAGGCTTTTCTTTTGGATCTTGGCTTTAAAAACGTCGGTTCTTTTCAAGGATTGGATCACGGTTTAACTTCGGACGTTGGATTTTGGTTTTTCTTTGGATATTCCGAATCGCTTATCGATCATACTAACAATACAAACATACAATTCGACCGCAGCCGGAGCAAGAGCATAATTGCTTGATTTAGCGCTGCCGTTTTTACGGTCGCGATCGTAGAAATACGATGAGGGCAACGTGCATTCCACGTTATTTTTTTGGGCCAAGCATAAATTAGCCTATTTTGCTATCATATAAGACATGGAGCTTTGAAAACAAGACCGTTCTGATAACAGGCGGCACGCGCGGGATCGGCAAGGCCATCGCGATCCGGCTTGCTGCCGCGGGAGCGCAACATCGCCATCGTCGGCAAGACGACCGAGCCCAATCCAAAACTGGATGGGACCATCTATACCGCCGCGGAGGAGATTGCCGCAGCCGGAAACGGCAACGTCCTGCCCCTGCAAGGCGATATCCGGTTCGAAGACAAGATCAGGGAAATGGTGGCGGCGACGGTCGCGCACTTTCGGCCAGCTGGATGTGCTGGTCAACAATGCCAGCGCGATAAATATCGCTACGACGGAACAAACGGAGGTAAAGCGCTTCGATCTGATCCAGAGTATCAATGTCCGGGGGACTTTCCTGATGAGCCAGGCTTGTATCCCGCACCTGAAGACCGCACATAACCCGCATATCCTCAATCTTTCCCCGCCGCTGAACCTGGATCCCCGCTGGTTTGGCCCGCACCTGGCCTATACCCTCAGCAAATATGGAATGAGTATGATCGTACTGGGCCTGGCGGAAGAGCTGCGTCAATACCGGATCGCGGCCAATGCGCTCTGGCCGAAGACTACGATCGCCACCGCGGCCGTAAAGAACCTGCTTGGCGGTGATTTCCTGATGCAGCGAAGCCGTCGCCCGGAAATCGTGGCCGATGCGGCGTTCTTCGTCCTCCAACGACCTTCTTTCGAAACGACGGGCAATTTTTTTATCGATGAGGACGTTCTAAAAACAGAAGGGGTGACTGACTTTGCTCAATATGCAGTCAACCCCGATCTCAAACTCATGAATGACCTGTTCCTCTGATCTCCCGCCGATCGGCGCGACCCGAGGGAACCAACGCTTTTCATTTTTAATCCTGGGTAAAAGGCAACAACCTCCTCCCGCAGTGAAGCGGGAGGTTTTTTTATAGACCGCCGTTGGCGTGACCGTTGCGCCCTGTCGACTGCGCCCCGTCGATGCCTGTCCGCGTCCCTTCAACGTCCGATGAGATTCCGTTTACTGCCGGCGACAAGCAGCGCGGCGGCCGCGAGACCCGTGTCTTTGATCAGGTTGGTCATCGGGAACCTCCTGGCGCCGCTATCGGGGGCATGCAGCACCGCCGGAAGATGAACGGTCAGCACGATCAATAAAAGAAAAAGACATAAGAGAAGACCCGCCAGCCGGACCTGTTTGCCGATCAGGAAGGCGATCGCTGCGGCAAGCAAACAGGCGCCGGTAAGATAGACCCAGATGACGCCGCCGGGAAGAAAGGACGGCACCATCTTCTGCATGCCCGTTCCTTCGAGAAAATGGTTGATACCAAACAATCCAATGACAAGGGCGTAGAAGATCGTCCCTACCTTGGTGAGGGTTGCATTGTTCATATGGCAATCGTTTAAGGAAAGTAATTTAACAAAAAATTAAGACATTCCGCGCAGCGATTTGTTAATGCGCCTGATCGGATTCCGGGTCGGAATCGGCGGATTGGTCAAATAGCTTCTCGGGCCTCATTTGGGGGAAGAGTAACACATCCTGGATACTCGGCTGGCCCGTCAGCAGCATGCAAAGCCGGTCGATCCCGAATCCGATCCCCGCCGTGGGCGGCATGCCATATTCCAGGGCCCGCAGGAAATCATAGTCGATGAACATCGCTTCATCATCGCCGCGTTCCATCAGCTGCAGTTGGGCCTCGAAACGTTCCCGCTGCTCCAGCGGGTCATTCAGTTCGCTATACGCATTGGCGATCTCCTTCCCATTCACGATCAACTCAAAGCGTTCCACCAACCCGGCGCGGCTGCGATGACTTTTTGGTCAGCGGGCTCATTTCCACCGGATAATCGATGATAAACGTGGGCTGGATAAAATGTTGTTCGCATTTTTCGCTGAAGATCTCATCGATCAGCTTCCCTTTTCCCATGCTGGGCTCGACATGGATATTCAGGCGGTGGCAGAGCTCCCGCAGACTCGTTCTCATCCATTCCTTCGATATCGGCGCCGGTAAATTCTTTGATCGCTTCGTACATGGTGACGCGGCGATAGGGCGCCCTGAAGTCGATCTCCTGCCCGTCGACCAGCGCCCAGCTTACGCCGTTGGTGGCGATTGCGGCGGCCTCCAGCAACTGCTCGGTCGTTTCCATCATCCAGAGATAATCCTTATAGGCGGTATAGAATTCCAGCACCGTGAACTCCGGGTTATGCGTGCGGTCCATGCCTTCGTTGCGAAAATTGCGACTGAATTCATAGACCCAGTCGAAACCGCCCACGATCAGCCGCTTCAGGTAGAGCTCATTGGCGATCCGAAGGTAGAAGGGCGACGTCCAGCGCGTTGTGATGGGTGATGAATGGGCGGGCCGCAGCGCCGCCGGGGATTGTCTGAAGCACCGGGGTGTCGACTTCAAGCGCGCCGCGTTCGTTGAGGAACTGCCGGATCGCGTTGATCATTCGGGTCCGCCGCAGAAAAACGTCCTTTACCTGCGGGTTGACGATCAGATCGGCATAACGTTGCCGGTAACGGAATTCGGGATCGGTAACGGCATCGAACGTCTCGCCCTCTTTTTCACGTACCACCGGGAGGGGCTTCAGCGATTTGGTCAGAACGGTGAACCCCCGCGCATGGACCGAAATCTCCCCGGTCTTTGTCGTAAATACATATCCTTTTACCCCGATGATATCGCCCAGGTCGAGCAGGCGCTTCCAGACCGTATCATAAAGGGTCTTGTCCTCACCGGGACAGATATCGTCGCGTTTGATATAGATCTGGATCTTACCGGAGCTGTCCTGCAGAGAGGCAAAGGAGGCTTTACCCATATCCCGGCGGCTCATGAGCCGGCCGGCCACACAGACATCGGGCATTTCCGCTGCGGGATAGTGTTCACGGATATAGGCGGCGGTGGTATTGACGGGGTACAAGGGCGCGGGAAAGGCATCGATGCCGAGCTGCTGCAGTTCCGCCAGTTTTTCACGCCGGATGATCTCCTGTTCCGATAGATTGGGTGTGGTCATAATCTGATAAGAATTATCAAAAGTGCGGCAAAGGTAAATCAATTGACAGTGTTCGGCTGTAAGGGGTAAGGTCAATTTTCTAGGAGCTATCTGGACAAATTGTCCAAATTAGTGTCCAGATTAGCGGATGTTAGGTTGCAAAAAGGAATATCTGGACAAAACGCTCAAATTGATGTCCAGATTGATATAAAATTGATAATCAAGTGTTTGACTTGTATTTTAAGGATCGGGCATTGCCTTCGCTTACAACCAAGCCTAATTTTTTGAATTTTGATAGGTGACGTTGAGCCTTTTTTTCATCAAAATTGAAATGCTTGGCGTATTTCTTTTTGGAAATGAATTCCATTGAATTATGAAGATATAAAAGCCCTTTTTCTTCCTCTTCGTTCAGTTCTGCATTGGTTTTTTCACCAACTGCCTCTTTAATAAACTTGCTTGTTCGGGGAAATGTAATCTCGATATAGGGATCATTTTTTGAAACGATTGGAAGGGGAAGATGATACCGTATTGGGACTGACTTCATTTCTCTCATGCCGATACCTCTTTCTTCAACATATCCCATTTGATTAAAGACGCTCATAATCCTGGGATTTCTGCTTAATGAAGGAGCCTTGAAATTACTGAAATCTTCCCACTTGATGGGTTTAACAGGCTGACCCGGGCTTCTCACGATTATTTTATCATCCTCAATGATCAAATAAATTTTGGCTTTTTGATTATCATAGTCCCTGTGTACAATCGCATTAATGATAGCTTCCCTTAGTACCGTAAGGGGATAATCATAGTTTTCAGTTCTGGCGAAGTGATCCCTGGAGATAGTAGCAGGAATATTTTGTCTGAGCCATTCTTCGATCTTGTCAGGCAATAATACCAAGGGGCCGCTAAAATCTCTTATTCGGAGATCACCTGTTCCTTGCCTGAATTCTGCTTTGACAACTGCTTGGGGGAAGAGAAGTTCGGGGTTGCTACCGAATAGCAGGATTGCCTGCCCGGTAGGCGCATAGTTATCAGGAAGACCGTCAGGGATAATCAACTCCTGTTTTTCGAGCAATTCATAAAGTTCAAGGGAATTAACTTTAATATTGCGCCCGGACCTGGTAATGTAATGCTGTAAAGCCTCTGGTGAAAGGGTTTCAATTCGTGAGTTTGGGACAACCTTTTCAAGAGGAGAGAGGATAATTTCATTGGGTGCGATTTTGTCCTCAGCTCTTTTTAATGCCGAAGCCAGGAATTCTTTATTTTCTTTTATTATTTCAGATTGAAGGTCTTCGTCGAACATCTCCACATCTATGCCGTTCTGCTGAAGATAGTGAATACCTTTCCTGTCGACCGTAGGATCAGGATCTTCTATGCCAATCCAAACTTTGGCAATACGAGCATTGACCACCCTCTCGGCACATGCCAACTTAGGACCGCGTCGTGCACCAGGCGCACAAGGCTCTAAAGTTGCAAACAAGTAACAGCCCTTGAGATCTTTGTCGCGATTCTTTCTTTCTAAAAGGGTATATTCTGCATGGTCACCTTCCCTTAACTCACCCCTGAACGCTGTTTGCACATCTTTTTCGTCCGGTGAAACCAAAACTACACCTACTCTGGGACAAGGTTTTTGATCAAGGCGAGATTCCGATATTGATTTCTTCATGGCATCAATTGCCATTTGCATATATTTCCTTGGGTTCAGAGGCATAAGGAGTAATTTAAAGACGCAAATTTGAGAAGAAAAAACGACATAGTTTTTAAAAACTAGTTCAGCGCCAGCAGCACCTGCCAGGCTTCATGGACTTTTCCCTGCGAGAGCAGTTGCCGGGCGTAGGAATGTAGTTCAGCTTCCATTTCGTCGGGACTGACGGCATAATACTGGAAGATCTGTTTCAGGCGGTCGTCATGCCACGCGGGGTCCACGGCTGGCAGGACGTGAACATTGGCCAACTGACCGAGTTCATTGCCGGTCAGGATCCTGCTTTCGGCGGATGGACCGCGGGAGCGCATCGATCCCGATTCCAAGGTGGGCATTGGGTTTTTCGACCCGGAAAAGATTGGCCGGGTCGACGCGGCAATACCAGTCCTCTCCCAGCCTGGCTACCAGCGGGAACTGACGCTGATCGACCCGGCCGGTGGCCGGGTCGAGGATGCTATCATCGATGTGCATGCGCAGGGCTTCGCAGATGACGAGATTGCCGGCGCCGGCCTGGTCGCCCAGCGGCCGGGTATCGAGGACCCGGCATTCGATCCGGACTTTACTTTCTTTTACCATGGGCGGCCTGACCAGGGTGGCGGGCTCTTCGGTAAACCCGGCTTTTGTAAATTCGGATACCTCTTTCGGGATAGTCGCAGCTGGAGAGGCTGACCTGCTGCACCATCGAAATAGTCGACGATATTGATGACGACTTCGGGGACTTCCAGCACGTTGTGCCAGGTATGTTTGGTGGTATTGTCCCGGACACGCCGGGAGGGGGAAAAGATGAGCATCGGCGGCGTCGTGGAGAACAGGTTGAAAAAGCTGAATGGGCTCAGGTTAACCTGACCGGCCGCGGTCGATCGTGCTGGCAAAACAAATGGGGCGCGGCGCCACCGAGGCCTGCAGATAGCCTTGTCGTTCGACAGAGCTGAGCGTGCCCAGATCGATGATCATTTCTTTTTTCCCTCCAGCAGCGAGAAATCACTTTCTTCCCGTACGATCGTGTTCGTCAGGATGCCAAGGCCATCTACTTCCATTTCGATGCGGTCGCCTTCCTGTAACCACTGTTCCGTATAATCGGGATCGTTGAGCTTGCCGGTCCCGTTCAGCTCCAGGAAGCAGCCGGTACCGACAGTGCCGCTGCCGATCACATCGCCGGGATAAAGATCCACGCCGTACGACGCCCGTTCGATCAGCTCGGCGAACGTCCAGTCCATATCGCCGAGGTTGCCGTCGCTTACGGTTACGCCATTGACGCGGCATTGCATGCGGAGGTTCCAGTTGAGACCGGTATGGCCTTCCTTAGCGGGGATTTCAAACTCCTGCAATTCGTCGAGGGTCACCAGCCAGGGGCCGGTAGCCGTGGCAAAGTCCTTACCTTTTGCGGGGCCGAGGTTAAGCAGCATTTCTTCCATCTGGAGCGTCCGTGCGCTAATATCATTCATGATCATCAGCCCCGCGATATAGCTGTCGGCTTCGGCCGCGCGGATATTCCGGCCCTGCCGCGCGATGACGATGGCCACTTCCAGTTCGAAATCGAGTTTTGAGAAATGATCCGGCATGCACCGGATCTCGCCCGGACCCTGGATGCTGTGATGATTGGTGAAATAAAAGACCGGGAACTGATCGAATTCAGGGATCATCGGGACTTTGCGGTTACGCCTCGCTGCTTCGACGTGCTGGCGGAAGGCATAGCCGTCGCGACAGGAAGCCGGAAAGGGAACGGGGGCAAGCAGCTGTGCCTGATCGATAGGCGTCGTCTTACCGCGACGGGCGTGGCCTTCCCGGATGGCGAGGTCGCCCGCCTGAAGGATCGGGAACAACTCATCCCAATAGTTCAGGAACATGTTCATCGTGTTGGGGATATCGGGATGGATCAGCTCTACGTCATACAGGAGATCCTCAACAACAATGGCCAGATGTTCGTGCTCTTCTTTTAGGTAAGATACCATTTTCATAATATGTGCTTGCGATTTGCCGATCGGTCGAACGAGCTCCGGCCGTTTGGGCGAAAATAACGGAAAATCCTTTACCTTTGAGGTCCAATCGCCGTGAGATGAAGTTCGAGAAGATACATAATAAGGGACAGGCCCAACTTTTCAAGAGCCAGTATCTGGAGATGCTGACCAAGACACACCCGCTGGTGATCTGGGGGATGTATCTGCCTGTCATCGGCTATTCCTTATATTATAGCGGATACCGGTATGACTTCCCGCTCGTCCGGATCGCATCGGTCTTTTTGTGCGGGATGCTTTTCTGGACCTTCTTCGAATACCTGATGCACCGGTTCGTTTTCCACTGGGTAGCCGAAAATGCGCGGGCGCAAAAGATCGTCTATGTCATGCACGGCAACCATCACCATTTCCCGCGGGACCGGGAGCGGCTGTTTATGCCGCCCGTTCCCAGCCTGATCCTTGCCTCTGTTCTTTTCCTGCTGATGCGAATGATCCTTGGCGCCGATGTATATATGTTTTTCCCGGGCTTTATGCTGGGATACCTCCTTTATGGGTCGATGCACTACGCGATCCATGCGTGGAACCCCCCGTTCCGCTGGATGAAACCCCTTTGGCGCAACCATCATCTCCATCACTATAAAGACGACCACAAAGGCTTCGGAGTAAGCAGCACGATCTGGGACCGGGTTTTCGGTACGATGTTCGACTTGAACAAGGAAAAGGAAGACAAGGAGAAGGTGAAGGAACTGATGTTCTGATTGGGGAAACGATGTGTTTACCGGAATTAAAAGTTCGCAAAATGCGAACTCCAAGCTAAGAAGAAGCCCTTTTTTCAAGAATTCGCTTCGACGTTCCGTTTTTTTAATTTATAACGTATTTATTATTAGGGATTTAATTTGGACCGCCGAAAGCCTTGCGTGTATTTGATCCTTCTTTGTTACACTCAAGTACGCATTTTGCGAACTTTTTTTAGCTCAAACCACCTGAACGATCCACTGATTGACGTTGACATTTCACCATTTTTCGTCTTCATCAGGATCGGAATGATCCCTATCTTTCCCGGGAGCCGAGTTAAACTTTCGTCGCAATCGTATTTTTTCCCACAATCTTTCCAATATTAAGATAGCAACCAGTTTGCCGGCGTCCGTGCCGGTGTTTTCCTTCAGGAGCTGTTTCAATTTGGTTTCGCTCACATCAATCCGGTAGAGCAGCGAAATAAGCCTGTTGAAATCCGCGGTGATCATCGTATTGATCCGATCGGCGAGGACCCCCTCCAGCATTTCGATCGAAGCGGTCTCGGGGAGATCCAGCCCGTAGGAATAATTGAGATCGGATCGTAACGCGGGAACTTCCATCGTCAGAATTTTTCCTGTTGATCAATGCGTTTTCCGGGGGGATCAAAACTTTTCCAGCGCCCCCAGCGAAAAAAGCGCGAAATCATATTTTGTCGGGTCCCGGGGGTCCAGCATCGCGAGCCTTTCGGTCAGTTCAAGCGCTGCGGTCCAGTCGGTAGGGGTCCGGGTCAGCAAGCCGAATCGCCGGGCTACGCGCGCTACGTGCAGGTCCAGGGGACAAATGAGCTTACTCATGGGAATGCGCTCCCAGCAGCCGAAGTCCACGCCTTTGCCGTCCTTCCGGACCATCCAGCGCAGAAACATATTAAGCCGCTTACAGCTCGAATTCCGCTCGGGCGTCGCGATATGCTTTCGCGTGCGCGCTGGGACATCCTCCAGGGAAAAGAAATAATGATGAAAAACGGTCAACGCCTTACCGGCGTCCCAATCGCCGCGAGCCCCGCGAGCGCGGCGATCCCCTCCATTCCCGCGATCCCCCGAATCCTCGCCCAGGCCCGGCAGAAACGCATCTTCCAGCGAATCGAACCTGCTGTAGTGATGGCGGAAGAACTCAATAAAATAGAGGAGGTCCGTCGGATTGAATGTGCGATGTTTGAAAGAAAGCAGGTCCCGCAGCTCGCGTTCGGAGTGATGCAGGACGAATTGGTAAGGCGCGTCATCCATCAGCCGCATCAACTCCCTGGATTTTCGGATGATCGACGTCCGGTTTCCCCAGGAAAAGATCGCCGTAAAGAATCCCGCGATCTCGATATCGGGTTTGATGCGGAAGCTATGCGGGATGCTGATCGGATCATCCGTAATAAACGAAGACCGGTTGTATTCCTTCACCTTTTTTTCAAGGAATAAACGCAACGCATCCGATTCGACACGATATGGTGCCGCGGCGATCATGAAATAGCCTGCTGAAGGTCTTCGATGAGATCATCCGAATCCTCGATGCCCACGCTCAGGCGGATCAACGAATCGACAAGCCCGTTGCGAAGCCGTTCCTCCCGCGGAATGGAGGCGTGTGTCATACTCGCCGGATGGTTGATCAGGGATTCGACGCCGCCCAGGCTTTCAGCCAGCGCAAAAACTCGCGTGGACGACAAGACCCTGGTCGCAGCCGCCATACTGTCATCCTTCAGGGTAAAACTCATCATTCCGCCAAACCCGCGCATCTGGCGCTTCGCCACGGCATAACCGGGGTGGTCTTCAAAACCGCACCAATACACCTGCCCGACTTTGCCGTTGTCGCGCAACCATCGGGCGATCTTTTCGCCGTTGGAACAGTGTCTGTCCATCCGAACATGCAAGGTCTTCAGACCGCGCAACACAAGAAAACAATCCTGCGGCCCCGGCACCGCCCCGCAGCTCTTCTGGATAAAATAAAGTTTATCCCGGAGCGCGTCATCGTTCAGCATGAGGCAGCCGTGGATGACATCGCTATGACCGCCCAGGTATTTGGTTGCGGAATGCATCGAGATATCCGCGCCGAGATCGAGCGGGTTCTGGAGATAAGGAGACGCAAAGGTATTGTCCACGCAAAGCAGGATCCTATGAGTTCGGGTGATCGCGGCGAGCGCGGCGATGTCGATGATATTCATCAGCGGATTGGTGGGGGTCTCCGCCCAGACAAGGCGCGTATTGGCATTCACGTAAGACCGGATACCATGGGCGTCCTGCATGTTGACGAAGTGAAAACGGATACCCATCTTCTCATAGACTTTTGTAAAAAGGCGGTATGTCCCGCCATACATATCGTTAGCGGCGATCACTTCGTCGCCGGGAACCAATAGGCGAAGCACGGCATCGGTAGCAGCCACGCCGCTGCTGAAACAAAGACCGTGCTTTCCGTTCTCGCTGTGTGCCAGCGCGGATTCCAGCGCGAAGCGGGTTGGGTTTTGCGATCGGGCATATTCAAATCCTTTGTTTACGCCGGGAGCCGATTGAACATACGTGGACGTCTGATAGATCGGGGTCATAATCGCGCCGGTGGAAGGATCAGGTTCTACGCCGGCGTGGATCAGTTTTGTCGAAAGTCTCATGCTGTAAAGATAGGTCATCCAGTTTAACAAAAGCTTAACCCGCGAGGAGCAACAGGACAAATCCCGCTTCGCGCTGTTTTCCGCTGGCTTCGCAATCGCTTTTACCGCCTTTGGAAATTGAGGGCGATAGAGCGCGTGTTGTGTCGTTGTCATTCGTTTGCCGACGCTGTAGTTTCACTTGATGCCGGCTGAATTGACTCTAGATTTGGATCGTGAATGTGTAATTATTCAATGAACTCTTTAAATAACAAGTTATGACGACAAATCATTTTATCAGAAGAACGGTGCTGGTCACCTGCTGCCTCCTGACGATTTCAGCGGGCGTTTTTGCGGGGGCACCCACGGGCGTACCCATCGCCCCCGAATTAACGGTCAGCGATAAATTGCTGCAGGTTTTCCAACAGACATTCCCCGACGCGAAACAAGTCAAATGGATGGAAGAGCCGGGCGGATACCAGGTTAGTTTCCGGCAGAATGACATCCTGACGAAAGTAGTCTATGACAAGGATGCCCGTTTTGTAAGCTCGCTGCGCTATTATTCGGAAAAGAACCTACCCGTCACCATCCTCTGCCAGCTTCAGAAAAGATATGGCGGCAAGACCATCTGGGGTGTGACGGAACAGTCTTCCGAATCCAGCACACAGTATTTTGTAAAGCTGGTAGACGAGCACAATTGGTACACGGTCCAGAGCGACACCGAAGGGAATATGCAGGTGATCGAGAAATATAAAAAGGTTTGATCAGCCGCAAGGTCCATCAACAGAGGCAAGCCGCTGTAACCAGATATCGCCAGTCATAGTTTTCAGCCGCATGGGCGCCCATCGGCTGAATTTTTTTTCCAGGACCGCCCGGCTGAGGATGCCTTTGTCGAAGAGCGTGCGCCGCGCCGCCGAGATCAGGTCCCGGATCGCGGGATCGGTCATCCATGCATGCTGCGGCGGTTCGTATCCGACCTTTTCTTTCCGCCAGACGATCTCCGGTGGGAGCGTAGATTCGGTCGTTACGCGGAGCAGCCACTTGGTCCATCCATCCCGGATCTTGAAACGCGCAGGCAGCGAGAACAGAAATTCCGCCAGACGATGATCGAGAAAGGGGAGCCGGATTTCGACGCCATGGGCCATGGAATTGCGGTCCGCATAGCGGAGGAGCTCTTCAAGACCATTGGTCATCGCATTATAATATAACACGCCGTTCAGCCCGCTCGAGGCAGGCAGGTCATAATACGAGATGCCGGATGTCCGCACGAAGTCACCCGCAAGGTCCTCGTTGGCCCGCTGCTTTGAACTGCGGCTTCGTCGTTGTACCCTTTCCGCAAGGCCGGGTAACGTGGCTGCGAGCCGGTGCTTCCACGACCATTCTTTGGGTTCCCGTGCGCCGCCAGGTTCCAGCGAAGCGTCAAGTGCCCGCGAGGCGCCCAGTTCCCGTTTCAACGTCGCGGGATCGCTGCGGTACAGTTCACGCCAATACCAGGTAAAATATTTTACATAGCCGGCCAGCAGTTCGTCCGCGCCCTGGCCATCCAGCAGGACTTTCAGGCCGTTTTGCGCCGCCAGGGAGTAGACCCGGTATTGGGCATATATACTGGTCGACTGGAAGGGTTCTTCCTGTTGCGCGGCAAGCCGGCTGAGATCGCGCGCAAGATCCCCGGCGGTTGGCGTAGTAGCGTAATTGGCCAGGTTGAACCGGTTGGTGACCTGACGGATAAAGGGGGATTCGTCTTTTGCGAAGCCGGGGAAGACGGCGGAGAATGTCGGTAGTGTCTCCGGCGCATCCGGCTGCCCCAGGGTATACGCGACGATGGCGGAACTGTCGAGACCGCCGCTGAGGCTGGCGCCGATCGCGACGTCGCTTCGCAGCCGGCGGCGGATGGACGCGGAAAGCAACGCGTCGAATTCTTCCCGGATATCGGTCTCGGTTCTGTCCTGCCGCTCCGCCGCCGAAGCCCGCGGATCCCAGTACTGACGGATCTCTTTTTTCCCGGTTGGAGGATGATACTGAAGAAAGGATCGGGCGGGGAGTTTGGTGATCCCTTTATAAAAGGTCTCCGAAGGGTCGGCAGGGTTTTGTGTATATCCGATGGTGATGAAATTAAAAAGCATCGGTGGATTCATGACCTTTGGTATTCCCGCCGCCCAAAGGGCCTTCATTTCGCTCGCAAACAAAAGTTGGCGCTCGTCATGGTACAGAAAGAGGGGTTTCTCCCCAAACCGATCCCGGGCCAGAAAGAGCGTTTGTTCCCGTCGATCCCACAATGCGAAAGCAAACATCCCGTCAAAATACCGGACGCAATCGGATCTATAGAAGTCGTACGCAGCTGCGATAACCTCCGTGTCGGTACGCGAGCAAAAGGAATAGCCTTTGGATTGCAGGAAATCCCGGAGCTCGATATAATTATAGATCTCTCCGTTGTGGATGATGAAATAACGGTCCAGACAGGACATCGGCTGGCTGCCGGCAGGGCTCGGATCGATGATGGACAGGCGACGGTGTCCCAGGCCAATCCCGCCGGTTGGGTCGAACCAGTGGCCTTCGCCGTCCGGCCCCCGGTGGGCAAGCGCGCCGGTCATGGAACGGAGACGTTCCGGGGTTATTTTGGCCGGATCGGTGGAGAGGATTCCTGCAATGCCGCACATGGCCCGAAATTATCCAATTTTTCCGGTTCCCTCCGGTTCTCGCTCATCCAGCCGGAGCCCCTCCAGGGTCCGGAACGCAAAATCCTTCAACTCAGGGAAAAAAGCCCGATAACAATCCCCTAATGCCGTGTAATGCGCTTCGAAAAGGCGGCAGGCCTGCCCCGGATCGGGCATATAGGCGGCGCGTCGGGAAAGTCCGGCCAGACTGGCAAATATGCCCTCCTTTACCCGGTAACCGCTAAACCAATCCTGGTCCCGCATATAAGGGAACATCCGCCCAAAAGGTTCCGGAAACACCCCCGCCCGCGTTGTCAACTGCCCGTATGTCTGGCGGGCGAAAGCGGTCAGATCGGCGGCGGACGGAAAGACATCGGATCGGTGGCGAGGAAGTGGTCATAGACCACATCGGTAAGTGGCCCGGAATAAAGCCCATAATCGGCTCTGAAATAAGACTTTGCGCGGCGGGTGGCCGGATGGCTGTCGGTAAAGGTGTCGATAGCCCGGTGCAGGGCGATGCCGATTTGGATAGCGGGCGGGATAATCCAGCTTTCGTTTGCCTTTTACAAAATCGCTGATCAGATTTCCTACCACGACGTCCGGGATGTCAAACGAAAGATATGCGTGCGCCAGATAATTCACTATCCGTAATTTATCGAATCCACCGGGCATTTTTACCGAAAATTTATTTTAACACAATAGAAAGTGATTTTAGAGTTTCTATTAAGAATTCGGTTTCAAAGTAGCGTCAATACAGCGTTCTGATGCTGCACAAAGCGCAACGACTAACGGTGTCGCGTGTGTTTGTTCATGATTTGGTAACATAGAATGTGCCATTGGTCAATATTGGCTTGTGCGGAGGTGTAACATAAATACTTTTGTTGCGTCTTAAGTGACAGTAGAACGAATGGTGCAGCGCGATTGATGTAAAAGAAGTGTACGGGTTGTTCGAAAATGATACAGTGATGAACGGTGAAAAAAAATTTTTCGAACAAAATGCAACATGAAATGAAAAGCCCGCGTCTCTAATATCAAATGATCCGCGTTCAAAAAACAAAAAAGTAATTAAATAACTTATAAAGCAAGCAACATGAAAAAGATGATCTTATCCCTCGCAGCAGTAATGACGATGGGATACAGCGTATTCGCTAACGGAAATGACAATGTCGTCACGCAACAGGCACGCGACGCATTCAAGAAAGATTTTGCAACGGCGAGCAATATTCGCTGGGAGCAGAAAGAACAACTTTCTGAAAGCTACCTTCTCCCTGAATGGCCAGATCCTGACCGCCTACTATTTTTCCAACGGTGACCTGCAGGCCGTTGTCCGGAATATCACATCCGACCAACTGCCCATCAACCTGCTCACCAGCCTCCGCAAGGACTATTCGGAATATTGGATCACCGATCTTTTCGAGATGTCCAGCGACGGCAAGACCACTTATTATGTCACGATCGAGAACAGCGATAAGAAGATCGTGCTGAAATCCGATGACCTTTCATCCTGGGAAATATACAGTAAAGAGAAAAAAACCGGCGAAGTGCAATAAGAACGACGATCGATAGCTACAGCAGTTTTGAATGGAAAAGGCAGAACGCCTTTGGCGGAAGCCGGCTCGAATACATAAAGTAGGGCCGGCTTTCTGCTGTCCGCAAAATCCAGTACTTTTGCGGCTCCCAAATCGGGCGGAGCCCGATTGCCGAAGGCCAGACTTAAGATGTCTGGCGTTGGAACCAAAATTTTGTAAATTGGTGGAAACACCAGATAAAATTACAGCCATGAAAAGGTCCCGTCTCCCAGTTCATCGCCCACCATTACCGTCATTTTAACGCCGCCGCGCTGATCGATGCCGCCAAAGGGTATGAAACGCATTTGCTGGAAGGCGGAAAAATGATGGTGACCCTTGCCGGCGCCATGAGCACTGCCGAACTGGGGATCTCGCTGGCCGAGATGATCCGCCAGGGGAAGGTGGATATCATCAGCTGTACCGGCGCAAACCTGGAAGAGGACGTGATGAACCTCGTGGCGCATAGCCATTATCGACGGGTGCCGAATTACCGGGATCTGACACCGCAGGATGAATGGAATCTGCTGGAAAATCACTTAACCGGGTGACGGATACCTGTATTCCCGAAGAGGAGGCCTTCCGCCGGTTACAGCGGCATCTGGTCAAGCTATGGAAGGATGCGGAGTCGAAAAATGAGCGATATTTTCCCCATGAATTCCTGTATAAGGTGGTCCTTGGCGGCGACCTCGAACAATACTATGAGATCGATCCGAAAGACAGCTGGATCGTGGCGGCTGCGCAGAAGAATATCCCGATCGTCGTCCCCGGCTGGGAGGACAGCACGACGGGCAATATTTTTGCAAGCTATGTGATCAAGGGCGAACTGAAGGCCGGCACGGTAAAAAGCGGGATCGAGTACATGGCCTGGCTGGCAGGCTGGTACCGGGAGAATAGCGGCGGAAAGGGGGTGGGGTTTTTCCAGATCGGCGGCGGGATTGCGGGAGATTTCCCCATCTGCGTGGTGCCGATGATGTATCAGGACCTGGAATGGCATGACGTCCCCTTCTGGAGCTATTTCTGCCAGATCTCGGATTCGACGACCTCCTATGGTTCCTATTCGGGTGCGGTCCCGAATGAGAAGATCACCTGGGGGAAACTGGATATCCATACCCCGAAATTCATTGTCGAAAGCGATGCCACCATTGTTGCGCCCTTGATTTTTGCATGGGTTTTAGGCTGGTAATAAGACCAAAAACTATGAATACAAATTCCGAAGAACTGTACCTGGAAGCCGAGGCGGATATAAAAAATAACCACTACGCGGAGGCGTTTAAGAAATATGAAAGCATCTTGTATGAAGAGCCGGACAGTGCACAGGCCCATAATTCCATGGGCTGGCTATACAAGACCCAGTTCGATGACTACGCGAAGGCGGAAAACCACTTTCAGACGGCGATGAGATGTGATCCGCTATACCCCCATTCATATTTTCATATTGCGGCGCTGCTCATGGATATGGAACGTTTCGACGAGCTGCAGCAGCACCTGGAAAAATGTCTCCGCATCCGGACGATCGACAAGTCCTGGGTTTATGGCCGATTTGCCATGATGGAAGAATTGCGCCGGAATTACGAAAAGGCCGTTTATTACTTCGAAAAAGCGATCTTAACCAGTCAGAACGATGAAAAGATCAAAGATTACCGGCTGGATATTGAAAGATGTCAAATGAAGACGGAGATCTGGAAGAGACATGGGGGGGTATAAAAAAAACAAGCACCCCATTACAGAGTGCGTTGTTTACTCCTAACTGACCTATGAAAAAGTTTTATTGTGCCGTTTGCGTTACGAAGGTGGGTAAAAAGTTCAGGATCGGAAAAAAAGGCGGCCCGATTAACTACGGGTTAACATTGGTTAACGTAACCGAAGGACGAAGCTTCGACGAAGGGCGGACCGTGGCGGAGCAGGTGCGACGATGTTCCCGTATTTGCAACGGGGTGTCTATTTTGGAGCCTTCGTGACCTATTTCAGTACTTTCATCCGGACCATTTCGATCCGCGTGTCGCTGACATTGACGATCTCGAATTCATAGTCGCCAATGATGATCCGGTCCTTAAGGTGGGGAATAGTCTCGTGCTGATTGATGATATAGCCGGAGAGTGTTTCAGATCCGTCGCTTCGGCAATTCCAGCCCATATTTCTTGTTGATATAGTCCAGTTCCAGGCGGCCGGAGAAGATAAACTCGTCGTTTGACAATTTTTTTTCTTCAAACTCTTCCGTATCATATTCATCGCGGATATCGCCGAAGATCTCCTCCAACAGGTCTTCCATCGTAACGATCCCGGCGGTGCCGCCGAACTCATCGACCACCCAGGCAATGCTTTTTCTTTCCCGGCTGAATTTATTGATCAGGTCGGTGGCGCTCATGCTCTCCGGAACGGCCGGAATGGGATGGAGGATCGATTGGATATCCGGGGGGTTTTTGAACAGGTCGAGCTGATGGATATAACCGGCGACATGGTCGAGGTTGCCATGGTATACCACGAGCTTGCTGAGCCGGGTATCGACAAATTTCTTTCTGACTTCGTCCATGCCGGCGTCGCCGTCGATGCCTTCGATCTCCTTCCGGGGGACCAGACATTCCCGGACCCTCACTTTTGGAAGGGCAAGCGCAGCTTCGAAAAGGTTCCTGTTCAGGTCGTTGGCATCTTCTTCCGTCTCCCTCGTCTGCTGCAGGAAATGATCCAGATCGGTGACGGAGAGCGTCCCTTTCCGCTCATCCATCCGGACATTGAAGACATATTTGAGGATCCATTGGGCGACTGCCGAGAAGAACTCGGAAATGGGATACAACAGTTTGTTCAGAAAATCCATGGTCCGGGCAAAAAAACTCAGCAACCGAGTTGCTTTTGGCTCGGAAAATGGCTGTTGGAATAAATTCGCCGAACAGGAGGATGAACAGCGAGGCCGCCATGGTCTCGACGAAAAGCTGGATGGCGTTGGCCCAGCTAAGGACCATATGTGTTTTGAGAAGAAACCAGTTCCAGAAAGGAAGAAAGGTTTCGCCCGCCATGAGGCCGAAGATGACGAGGAAGATCGTAAAACCCGTTAGAGTAGTCCCGATGAATTGAACGGGGTGCTCGACGAAATTTGCAAGCACGATACCGCTGTTCAGCCCCTGTTTCTTTCTCAGCTCGATTGCCAGCCTGTTGGCTCTCAAAAAAGCAACCTCGATGCCTGAAAAAAAGGCGATCATCATCCAGGCAGCCACAGACCAGATAAAGGCATAAGCGTTCATAATCGGACCGCTAAATTAGCCCGAAAAATCGGATTGTCAAAAGCCCACGAAATTCGCGAATCGCCGTCTCCGCCTCGCGGCAGGCTTTCTGAAGATCATCGTTGACGATGATCCGGTCGAAATGATGTTTGAAAGAGATCTCGTACGAGGCTTTGTTGACGCGGGCCAGCAGGCTTTCGACCGTCTCGGTACCGCGCATTTCGAGCCGTCGGCGCAGCTCGTCGACGGATGGGGGCTCGATAAAAAGCGCAAGCGTAGAATGCGGATATTGCTCACGGATATGGATCGCGCCTTTGACTTCGATATCGAGCAAGGGGTGTCTTTCCCGCCTGCCCAGATCCGGTCCAGCTCGCTTTTGAGCGTGCCGTAATATTTGCCTTCATACACCATTTCCCATTCCGCGAATTCGTTGTCCAGGATCTTTTGCTTAAAGGCCTCCAGGGAAATGAAATAGTAATCCACGCCGTTCTTTTCATAGCTCCGCGGCGAGCGGGTGGCGGCGGATACGGAGAAAGCGAGGTTTGCCGGATATTTCTCCAGCAGGTAGCGGGTTATAGACGTTTTGCCCGCACCGGATGGCGCGGTAATGATAATGATCTTTGGATCCGAACTCATATCCTGTTGATTTGGGCGCCCAGTTGGCGGAGCCGGTCGTCAATATACTGGTATCCTCTGTCGATCTGTTCGATATTCTGGATAACGCTTTTGCCTTCGGCGCTAAGGGCGGCGATAAGCAGGGCAACGCCGGCCCGGATATCGGGGCTGCTCATGCTGATGCCGCGTAGGCGTTGTTCCCGCGCGAGACCGATCACGGCTGCCCGGTGTGGGTCGCAAAGGATGATCTGGGCGCCCATATCGATCAGCTTGTCTACAAAAAACAGCCGGCTTTCGAACATTTTCTGATGGATCAGCACCGAGCCCCGCGCCTGGGTGGCGACCACCAGCACGATGCTCAGAAGGTCCGGCGTAAATCCGGGCCAGGGATTGTCATAGATGGTCAGGACGGACCCATCGAGAAAAGTTTGGATCTCGTACACATCCTGGCTTGGGATATGGATATCGTCGCCCCTCAACTCCAGCCGGATACCCAGCTGCCGGAACTTTTCGGGGATAATACCCAGGTCGTCGAGACCGGCATTCCGGATGGTGATCTCGCTTTGCGTCATGGCTGCCAGACCGATGAAGGACCCGACCTCGATCATATCGGGCAACATCCGGTGCGTGGTACCGCCCAGATAGGCCACCCCTTCGATATGCAGCAGGTTGCTGCCGATGCCGCTGATCCGGGCCCCCATCCGCGTCAGCATTTTGCAAAGCTGTTGGATATAAGGCTCGCAGGCGGCGTTGTAAATCGTCGTTGTGCCTTCGGCCATGACGGCGGCCATGACGATATTGGCCGTGCCGGTCACCGATGGTTCGTCAAGCAGCAGGTTGGCATCCTTTTAGCCGGGGCGCCTCAAGATGGAAAAGACCGTCTTCCGGTTGGTAATTGAATTGCACGCCCAGCTTTTCAAAACCGATGATATGGGTATCCAGCCTTCGCCGGCCGATCTTATCGCCCCCGGGTTTGGGGATATAGGCTTTGCGGTATCGTGCCAGCATCGGGCCGGCCAGCATCACCGAGCCGCGCAACTTGCCGCTCTTGTTGCGAAAGTCTTCGCTTCGGAGATAATCGATATCGATCTGGTCGGCCTGGAAAGTACAGGTATCGCGCGTCGGGCGATCCGTCTTCACGCCCATTTCCCCGAGCAGCTCGATCAGCAGGTTGACGTCGAGGATGTCGGGAATATTGGAGATCGTCATCTTCTCCGGGGTAAGCAATACGGCGCTGATGATCTGTAGCGCTTCGTTCTTGGCGCCCTGGGGAGTGATCTCTCCTTTTAGCTCGCTTGCCCCCGATGACTTCGAATGAATGCACGCTGCTGGAGAGTTAGTATCTTTTCTTTTTGAATTTATTCCCGCCGCGGTCGTTGCTCCGGTCGTTGTTGCGGTCGTTATTGCGGTTGTTGTTGCGCTGCTGGAACTTCTGATTCCGGTTTTTCCGGTAGTCCTGGTAGTTGCCGCGATTGTTATTTCCCGGATTGGCGACATTGCCATTTGTTTCACGCGTTTCGTTGGGCCGGAAACTCTTGACATAGGGGGTATTGGTGAATTCCAGCTGACCATTGGTGATCTGGGACAGCTCGCTCTGGATGGCGTCGTCATGTACGGTCTCCTTATGCCAGTTGTTATAGGCCAGTTTCATATAATAGGCGACGGCATTGGCAAATCCATTGCGCTTGTCCGGATTCTCTTCCGCAAGGGCTTTGTTGATAACGATCTCGAGGTTTTTGCCCAGATGCGAGAGTTTGGGATACCGCTTAGGGTATGGTAACGGGTTTGGTCTGGCCCGCAGTGTTTCCCGGGTCGGGATCGGATATGGGGAAGCCACTTCCAGTTTGAAGTCGGAGATCAGGAAAAGATGATCCCACAACTTATGGCGGAAATCTTCGACATTTTTCAGATGCGGGTTCAGGAAACCCATCAGCTCGATAACGGCATAAGCGTTCCGCTGGCGTTTTTCTTTATCTTCCAGCGTCAGCAGATACTCGATCATTTTCTGGATATGCCGACCATATTCACGCATCACCAGGAAGTTCCTGGTGGTATTGTATTCCATGTTCTCGATGCTAGGCAAGTGTGTGTGATTTAGAGAACAAATCTACAAAAATAAACCTGCCCGGCAAAACCGGGCGGAACTCCCTTCGCACCGGACAACCCATTCCCTAGTCTATAAATACCTTACTCACAAAACTCCGGTTATGCGTCAGGTCGCTGGTCCGGAGGAAATACAGGCCTCTCACCGGCTGCGGATTCAGATTCAACTGGATCTGGTTGGTCCCGGTCAGGGTAACAGCCGTTTCCTGGACGATCTGCCCGGCGGTATTGATCAGCTGCAGGACGAACCGCCCGGTCTGGTTGTTGTTAAACTGGAACAACAGGCTGTTGGTAGCCGGGTTGGGATAGGTCGAATAGCTGATATCACCCGCACCGCTGCCGGCGCCGGGATCGACGACGACAACCTCGGAATAGCTCATTTTCCCCGGTGCCATCTGTCTCCTGGACACGGAAATAGAGTTTGCCCACATAAGATGGATTAAGGTTATACTGATAGTCGTATTTTGAAGAAGAACCGCTTGAAGCAGCGTCAGTTTCTGCTTCTCCAAGCGTGCTGAAGTTCTTCCCGTCGGTGCTGATCTGGATTTCATAGGTGGTATTTGGTTCGGATTGGTGGCCAGCCATTGCAACAGGATACTGTTCCCGTCGGGAACGGCTGTAAAGTCGATGATCGAAGTGGCGAGCGGCGCCGCGGGGCACCAGTAGTAAGTAAGGTGGAATTCTCCCCAGTAGACGGTGGTAGGTCCCGCGAGGTAATTCAGACCACCTTCCAGTGAGTTAACACCGCCGCTGATCGTATAGGTGAAATCCACATTGCCAAACCCAAGATAGGGGGCGGTACTGGTCGATGTGCCGGAGCTGGTCGCGTTGTTAAAAACCGTATCCGGCCCATAGGTGATGGTATCGCCCGGAATGCCGAAAGGCGCCAGGCTGTCCGGCCCGTAGATCTCGCTGAAGGGCTGGATGATGTTGATACCGCCGCCAACCGGGCCTTTTATGTTATTGGAAACGGTCAGCAGAAATTCGAACTGAGTACTATCGGGACCGGTATTGGTGACATGCGTGGAGGAAATACCGGAAATACTGTCCTTCAGTTTAAGACACGCCAGGGTGCCGATCGCAGGATTGAACTGGGGAAAACTGACCGAAGTCGACGAAGTGTTGGTCGGCCCAAAAGTGGCGTAGTAATCAACCGGCGTCGCCGGGATACCGCCCGTGCAGGTACATTGCGCCCGGATAATTTGAGGGAAAGTTACCGTTAATAGAATAACAGTAAAAAGTAATGGGTACACACGTTTCATAAGCACGGATTTTAAGTAGAATAACGGATTAATATCAAATAGTCTTAATATCAATAATGAGGCCAAAGCACCGGGCGCCGATTTCACCGACCGTAAAAACCACAAGCCGGCATCGCATTTATCTCATTTAATTCATTAAAAATCAATTAGTTATAGGCGATCAGGGGTGGATAAAAAAGCACCCGGCAACGGAAACCATTGTCTGGCATACCTTTGTGCATGCTCATTTTGTTGGACTGCCGACCCCTTCAGGCGGCCGGCCCGGATTCCGAAAGATCCCGCCTGATTTTTTCCGCTGCCGCCGCGCTTTCGGCCTCCGACGGTGTCGAATGGCTGATGGTAGCGGATCAACGTTTCCGGAGCGGCCAGTTTCCTGCATTACCGGGGAGGGTGGTCATTCGCCGCGCCTTACCCGGCCGGTTGGGGTGGCGGTGCTGGTATGACCGGCAGTTGCCGCGGTTGGCGACGCAAATGGGGGTGCAAAGGGCCTGGCTGACAGCGGGTGTCACCGGAGGAATGCGCGTCCCTGTTTGTCTTTGGGTGCCGGACCGGGCAAATCCGGCGGAAGGGGTCGGCGTCCGGGGTCCAGCGGCCCTGTATAAGCGCCGCCTGACACGAGTCTGGGGCGTGCGGCGGCGGTCGTTTGTTTTTCGGAGCGGGATCGGGTTTGGCTGGAAGGGATCGGGCCGCCGGGAAAAAAGAAGATCCGCGTGCTGTCCGCGATTGCCGATGAATCGATCGGGATCCTGACAGCGCCCCTTGAGATAGAAATAAATGCCTACCAGGGAAAGGAATACTTCCTGGCAGATCTGACCGGCTGCGGGGAGGAAGAGGCGGTGAATTTGCTAAAAGCCTTTTCGCTCTTCAAACGGAGACAGCGGTCGCGGATGCGGCTAATCCTGGCAGGGAGGAAAGCAGAGACACTGAAGGGGATGGCGGAACGCCTGAAGACCTACAAATACCGGGAAGATGTTGACTGGGAGGAAAAGGCGGCGGCAGGCGCAGCCTACGCGATAGTGTTGCCCGTGGAGGGGACCAGTCTGGGCACGACGCTGTTGAATATGTGGAAGGCCGGAGTGCCGGTGATCGCCGCGGGCGGGGGTTTGTTCGAGGAAATGGCGCAGGGGGCGATCTTAAGCGCGGCGCCCGGAGATCCCGCGGCGCTGGCGGGGCAGCTGATGCGGATCTATAAGGAGGAGGATCTCCGCCGGGAGCTTATCCGCAGAGGTCAAGAGCGCTTGAAAGTCTACTCCCGCGAAAATTTCCTGGAGGTATTGCGAGTTATAACCGAAATTGCGGCTTGCTAAAAATCGTATATGGGAACCTCTTCTATCAGTATCGATGTTACCCTGGACAAAGACCGCGTCCCTGAAGATATTCGGTGGAACGCATCGGATTCGAATTCAGAGAACGCGCGAAGGGCCAAAGCCATGATGCTGGCTTTCTGGGATGGCTCGGACAAAACGGCACTGCGGATAGACCTTTGGACCAAGGAAATGATGGTCGATGAAATGGCCGATTTTTTTTATCAGACGTTGATGACGATGGCGGAGACCTATCAGCGGGCCACCCAGGATCCGACCCTGGTGAACGATATAAAACAATTTGCGCGCGACTTTTATAACAAGTTTAGGGAACAGCAGATGAAATCGAATAAACTCTAGTTATATGCCATTGGAACAAAAGGTAATGGCCGAACTGAAGACGGCCATGCTGGCCAAAGATGAAGCAGGGTTGCGCGGGTTGCGCGCCATCAAGGCTGCGATCATCCTTGCCAAAACATCGGAAGGCGCCGGAGGGGAATTAAAAGAGGAGGACGAGACCAGGCTGCTTCAAAAGCTGGTGAAACAACGAAAAGATTCCCTGGCCATCTATCAG
This sequence comes from uncultured Chitinophagaceae bacterium, assembly GCA_963846405.1. GTDB lineage: Bacteria > Bacteroidota > Bacteroidia > Chitinophagales > Chitinophagaceae > Puia. Next base: position 801,697 of record CAWJVU010000010.1, read on the forward strand.
CAGCAGAACCGGCCCGATCTGGCCAAAAAGGAGGAGGAAGAGATCGGGATCATCGAGCGGTTCCTGCCAAAACAATTGGACGGGGAGGCTTTGAAGGCTGCACTGGCAAAGATCATTGCCGAGACAGGGGCGTCATCCCCGGCCGATATCGGAAAGGTAATGGGGGCAGCAACCAAACAGTTGGCCGGGCAGGCCGACGGAAAGTCGATCAGCGCAGCGGCAAAAGAGTTATTGTCGAAATAATGAAAATCGATGTCCTGTTCCTGCTGCTCATGGTCCTGGCCGTATTCCGGGGAGTAAAGCACGGGTTCATCATTTCTGTTTGTAGTGTGCTGGCGATCTTTATCGGACTCGTGGCGGCGATGCAACTTTCGGCGTCGGTTGCCGCCCGTCTTTCGAATTCGGCGCATGACCGGTGGTGGCCGGCACTCGCCTTTTTGTTGATCTTTTTGGGAGTTGTGATCGTCGTTCGGCTGGGCGCGCGTCTTGCAGAGAAAGCGGTAGATCTGGCGATGATGGGTTGGCTCAATAAATTGGCAGGCGTTCTGCTGTATGCAGCCATCTATACGATCATCCTGAGTGTGGTCTTGTTCTATGCCGTCCAGTTGCATTTGATCGCGACCCGAACACTGAGCTCGTCGGTTACTTACCGGTTTGTTCGACCCTGGGGCCGGGTAGTAATTGATGAATTTGGTAAATTTGTACCGTGGTTCAAGGGAATATTCGTCCGCCTGGAAGACTTTTTCAGCCGGTTCAACCCTTGATCGGTCCATGAGCGGGGGCGGTTTTTATGTGAATTAGCGCGTGTATTTTTGCAGTAAATCGTTTATTTTGCAGTTAAATACGGGGTTAGAATTTTATTAGCTGATGGAATACGAAATTAAACAAGACGATAAGTTCAGATTCATCGAGGTAGGACAAGGTGAGCCGCTTTTGCTACTGCATGGGCTTTTTGGCGCATTGAGTAATTTTAGCGGACAGATCGATTATTTCCGGAATGACTATAAAGTGGTAGTGCCGATTTTACCGCTGTTGGACCTTGATCTGATCCATACTACGGTTGGGGGACTGGAGAAATTCGTGCATAAATTCGTTGAGGCCCGGGATTACAAAACGATCAACCTGCTGGGCAATTCACTCGGCGGCCATGTTGCGCTGATGCACGTGCTCAGGCATCCGGAAAGGATAAAATCGCTTACCCTAACCGGAAGTTCCGGCCTTTTTGAGAACGGGATGGGGGATACGTATCCCAAAAGAAAGGATTATGAGTATATCCGGAAGAAAACCGAATTAACCTTCTATGATCCGCAAATGGCCACGAAAGAGTTGGTGGACGAGCTATATGAGACGGTGAATGTCCGAATGAAGGCCATTAAGATCATTGCGCTTGCCAAAAACGCGATCCGCAACAATCTGGGTGAAGAGGTCAACCAGATCAAAGTGCCGACGCTGCTGATATGGGGTAATAACGATGCGATCACCCCGCCGTTTGTAGGTCAGGAATTCCACAAACTGATCCCGAACAGTGAGCTGCATTTTATCGACAAATGTGGTCATGCGCCGATGATGGAGCGGCCGGATGAGTTCAATGCGATCTTGCTTAAATTTTTGCGAAAATTGAACGAGCCGGCAGCAGTTGCCTGAATTATTTCGTCTAACCGGGTATAAACTGTCACACTTGCTAAACAAAGAGATCATATCCTCCGCTGTGCCTTCCTTGCACCTGGATGATCCCGTGTCCCAGGCACTGGATCTCATGGCGGATTTTCATGTGACCCATCTGCCGGTAGTGGCGGGGGACAAACTGGCCGGTCTTGTGAGTGAGGAAGACCTGCTCAATATAGAAGATGACAGCACGCTGCTGTCAGCGCTGCAGCCCGGATTCTCGGCGATTGTGGCGCATGCCGAAGCCTATTTTTTCGAAGCGGTCCAGTTGGTCAATGAAAATGGACTTACCCTTGTTCCGGTCGTGACCGGGGAGGCGGAGTATTCCGGATCGATCATTGCCACCGACCTGTTAAAACATCTTGGGCGCGTCGCGGGTGTCAGCGATGCGGGCGGGATTATCGTGCTGGAAATGGAAAAGCTAAGCTTTTCCTTCACCGAGATCAGCAAGCTGGTGGAAACCAACGACGCCCAGATCATTCAGCTCAACACGTATTTGGATGCTTCTTCGGGTAACTTCTATCTCACCCTACGGATCAATAAAGCGGAGATTTCCGACATCGTAGCCACTTTTCAGCGGTATGAATACCAGGTGAAATATTATTTTGGGGAGGAATTGTATGAAAATGAATTGCGGAACAATTATGACCATCTGATGAACTATCTCAATATTTGAAAAAGACTTATTCGTCTGATGAAGGTAGCTATTTACAGTCGTGCAATCGAATATGAGCAGCAGAGTGGTGTTCAGCGCCTTTTCGACGAGCTGATCCGCCAGCATTTGCAGCCCGTGATCCATCAGCCTTTTCTGGAGAAGATCGGTTCTGCTTTTGTATTGCCTTCGAATGTCGAAAGCTTCCGGGAGTCGGCGGATCTGGACGATTCCATTGAATTCCTGATCAGCCTTGGCGGGGATGGAACACTACTGGATACGGTCTCGCTGGTGCGGGACAAGAACATTCCTGTGCTGGGCATCAACTTCGGCCGGCTGGGGTTCCTGGCCAGCATCGGTAAGGAAGAGCTGACCTCCGCCGTCACCGCGCTGGCCAATCGCACGTTTGTGGTGGATAAACGATCGCTGATCCACCTGGATGCCAATCGGCCGCTCTTCGGGGATGTTCCATATGGATTGAATGAATTCGCCATCCATAAGACCGACACGTCTCCAATGATCAAGATCCACACCTATCTCAATGGCGAGTTCCTCAACACCTATTGGGCCGACGGCCTGATCGTGGCGACGCCGACCGGATCGACCGGTTATTCGCTGAGTTGTGGGGGGCCGGTCGTCTTTCCCGAGTCAGCCAGCTTTGTGATTACGCCCGTCGCGCCCCACAACCTGAACGTGCGGCCGATCGTGGTGCCCGATGACAATATCATTTCATTCGAAGTGGAAGGACGGGCGGAGAACTTCATTTGTGCGCTGGATTCGAGGAAAGAGATCGTCGATAAGCAGGTCCAGCTGGCGGTTCGTAAAGAGTCGTTTACCCTCAGCCTCATCCGGCTGAATGAGAACAATTTCCTCCAAACATTAAGGAGCAAGCTTTCCTGGGGTCTGGATACCCGGAATTAACGCGTCGCCCCTTCCGACCGCGCTCCCCCGACCGCGCTCCCCGTCCCCACTCGCCGGATTGGCCTCGCGCTGACCAGGTCTGGCATAATTTTTAACATTAACATATCAATTAGAAACCCGGCAAACGAAAAATCGGCGTTTTTCGTTTCGGATAAGGACATTTTCTTATATCATGATGAAAAAAGTAATTTTCTGTGCCCTGCTCGGTTGGATCGGTTTTCGGGTTTCGGCGCAGGAACAGGCGTTTGTGCAGGAAGGGGAATTCGGGTTTAACGTCGGAGCATCGCAATATTTTGGCGATCTGAATCCGAATCCGCGGTTTAATACGCCAAATATTGCCCTGGGCGCCTTTTTTCGTAAACAATTCGGCGGCTATGTGGCGCTCCGGGTGGCGGCCAACTATACGTATCTGGGTTATTCGGACCGGTATCAATTCCTATAATGAATTTATGTACCGGCGGAACCTCAGCTTTAACACCGATATTTATGAGCTGTCGTTGCAGGGGGATTTCAATTTCTTCAAGTTCGTTCCTGGAAGTACCTACAATCGGTTCACCCCATATATTACGTTTGGCATCGGCGCCTTCTATTACAACCCCTATACCTATTTAAACGGCCAAAAGATCATGCTGCGGCCGCTGGGGACCGAAGGGCAGGGAGCGGCCGGTTATCCAAAAGAATACGGCCCCCTGGCCGTTTGTTTCCCGATCGGCGTAGGATTTAAATATAATGTCAACCGCAGAATGAACATCGGGCTGGAATTTGTTTACCGGTTCACGACGCACCGATTATATCGACGATGTCAGCGGCACCTATGCACCGAATGCCCAGCCGCACTATTTACCCAACGGACAGCCCACGCATTTGGTATCAGTTGGAGGACCGGTCTTATGCGACGGGTGAGACCGCATCGGCATCCAGGGCCGTCAGCGCGGGTATTCCAATCAGAATGACAGCTGGATCACCGGCGTATTCTTTGTCTCCTGGAACATCATGGGGTATAGATGCCCGACCGCCAACTCCGTGAATAGCCCCCGGCCGCCACCCTGGAATAGCCCAGCCGCACCGGAATAGCTCCGCCGCCCGGTGGCCCGAATCGTTCAAATCCCTATCTTTGTGGCCCTTAAGCAGTGCGTGTTATGGATGAGTTGCGGGGAAAAATCGATATGGGCAAGCTTCCCAGCCACATTGCCATTATAATGGACGGGAATGGACGTTGGGCCCAGGAAAAAGGGCAGGACCGGTTGTTCGGCCATTTTCACGGGGTGGAGAGCGTGCGGGACATCGTGGAAGGCTGCGCGGAGCTGGGCATCGGATACCTGACACTCTATGCCTTCTCCACGGAGAACTGGGATCGACCCGCCAAAGAGGTCACCGGTCTGATGGAATTGCTCGTGGAGACGATCCGGAAGGAGATCGAGACGCTGAACAAGAACAATATCCGGCTGCACGTCATCGGCGATATGAGCATGTTGCCCGAATATGCCCGGTACGAGCTGAGTGAGGCGCTGGAATTGACGGCCCGCAACCGGGGGCTCAACCTGGTGATGGCGCTTAGCTATAGTAGCCGCTGGGAGCTGACAGAAGCCGTCAAGAGCCTTGCAACCGATGTGCGGTCGGGGCGGCTGGACCCGGCGGCGATCACGCAGGATACCCTGCAGCAATATTTGTCCACCCGGGACTTTCCTGATCCGGAGCTGATGATCCGGACCAGCGGTGAATATCGCATCAGCAATTTCCTGCTATATCAACTCGCCTATGCCGAATTGTATTTTACCAACGTGCGCTGGCCGGACTTCCGGAAAAATAACCTGTATGAAGCAATACTCGATTTCCAGGGAAGGGAACGAAGATTTGGTAAGACGAGCGCTCAGATTCAACAGGATTTGATCGCTCCGGGAAGTACTTTTTAACAAAGACTTTTCATAAATCCCCTTAATTTGCCGCCTCTAAGGTCCCGGAAGGACAGGCGAAAGCCTGAAAAAGGCCATGGCCAGGCCGAAGTCCGGGGAGGCTGAGAAAAAGCGCTAATTATAAAACCGACTGGATGCTACGAAGATCGCTGTTTTGTGTTTTTTTATTGACCAACTACTGCTTACTGACGACAAATGCTGCTAAGGCCCAGGGATCGATTCATCCAAAATCCAATCTAACGATACCACCAAACCACGTCCGGCGATACTTCCCGGCCTCATATAGCCGACACGACCCATCCGAACGCATCCGATACATCCAAACCCGGTCCCGTCTCCATCGACCCTGTGCTGGTCGAGCTGGCCGGCGGCAAACTCCCACCCCGGGAATATACCATCGCCGGTATAAAGATCACCGGTACCAAGTATCTCGATGAATCACTGCTTCAGTCTATTTCCGGGTTGACGGTAGGCGACAAGGTGACGATTCCGGGCGGCGATAATTTCAGCAAAGCGATCAACAACCTTTGGAAGCAGCATCTCTTTGCCGACGTCACGATCTATTTCACCAAACTGGTCGGGACCGAAATCTACGATTGAGATCAACGTCACGGAAAGACCCAGGCTTTCCAATTTCTATTTCAGGGGAGTGAAAAAAGGCGATGCGGATGACCTCACGACCAAGAGCGGGCTGATCAAGGGCCGCGTCGTGACGGAGGATATGAAGCGGGTTGCGATCAAGGCCATCAAGAAATTCTATTCGGAGAAAGGTTATCAGGCGGCCACCGTGGCGGTGACCGAAGCGCACGATCCCGCCGTTCAGAACTCGGAGATCCTCACCTTTACGATCGATAAGGGGCCAAAGGTCAAGATTGAGGATATCACTTTCTTCGGCAACCAGGCAGATTGCGACTTCAACGCTCAAGAAGCAGATGAAGGACACCAAGGAGGTCAGCAGGATGACCTTGTTCCCGCCGCCGAATATGACGCCTTACGGTCCGCACGATTCGGTCACGCTCCGGGAATATATCAATAACTGGGGTTTCCTGTCGTTTACATCGACGAAGGAATTCCTTGATCCCTATTTCCGGTTCAAGTTGTTCAGCTCGTCCAAATTCAATGCAGGCCAAGTATGATGAGGACAAGCAGCATATCCTCGACTACTACAACTCTCAGGGTTACCGCGACGCAACGATCGTCCGGGATACGACGCCGTACGACGAACGGGATGATGAAGATCGCCATCCAGGTCGATGAAGGAGCGAAGTATTATTTCGGGAATATCACCTGGAAAGGGAATACCAAATATCCCGATTCGATCCTCAACCTGGTAATGGGCATTCATAAAGGGGACGTCTATGACCTCGATATCCTGAACAAGAAGCTGGGCAAACAGGTAACGCAGGAAGGCGGCGGTATCAGCGGATCTTTATATGGATGACGGTTATTTGTTCTTCCATGTCGAACCGGTCGAAACGGCCGTTTATAATGATACCATCGATTTCGAGATCCGGATGACGGAAGGTCCGCAGGCGACGATCAAGAACGTGACGATTTCCGGGAACGACAAGACCAATGAATACGTGATCCGCAGGGAGCTGTTCACCATCCCGGGTGATAAGTTCAGCCGGACGGATGTCATCCGGACAACGCGGCAGATCGCGAACCTCGGTTTTTTCAACCAGGAGAAGATCAACCCGGTCATCAATCCAAACCAGGATGACGGAACGGTGGATATCAACTGGACGGTGGAAGAGAAGTCCGGCAACCAGCTGGAGTTGTCCGCGGGCTGGGGTGGCGGCATCGGTCTGACGGGTACGGTTGGGGTCACATTTGCCAACTTTTCGATTCGCAATATCTTCCATAAGGAGGCCTGGCAGCCGCTGCCGGAAGGGGACGGAGAAAAGCTGAGCCTCCGGATCCAGTCCAACGGGAAGGCCTATCAGTCCTACAATTTCTCCTTTACCGAACCCTGGCTGGGCGGCAAGAAGCGGAATTCGCTGACGGTCAGTCTCTATCGAAGCGTGTTCCGGACCGGTGGCTATAATTTCCGTACCAGCACCTATTCGTTCAGCGATACTAACTCCTTGAAGAACTTCGGGGTGACGGTTGCGATGGGCAAGCAGCTGAACTGGCCGGACAACTATTTCACCCTGACGTATTCCGTCAACTATACGCAATATGATCTGACCAACTATCCGTTATTCACGCAGGCCTTCCGCAATGGCCGGTCGACCAACTTCAGCTTCAAGATCGCGCTGAGCCGATATAACCTGGATCAGCCGATCTATCCGCGCAGCGGTTCGAGCCAGTTGTTGAGCGTTCAGTTCACGCCGCCCTATTCGGATATCGATCATGGGCTGACGCAGGCGGATAGCTACAAGCTGCCGGAATATCATAAATGGCGGTTTACAAGTGACTGGTATTTGCCGATCGGGGATGCCACGGGGCGGACAAGAGCCGGCAGTTCGTGATGAAGATCTCGGCCAAATATGGATTTATGGGCCGGTACAACCCTGCGCTCGGTTTCTCGCCGTTCGAGCGGTTCCAGCTGGGTGATGCGGGTCTGACGAATAATTTCGGGCTATTGGGTTACGACATCATTTCGCAGCGCGGATATCCGGTCTATCAGAATTCGAATCCCGAAGGTCAATCCGGATCAGCAGCAGGCTACGCAGTTCTTTACGCTGTTCAACAAGTACACGCTGGAACTGCGTTATCCGTTTACCACCAATCCCAGCAGCACCATTTATGGACTGGCCTTCTTCGAGGCGGCGAACGGCTGGTATGACTATACCACGTACAATCCCTTCCAGCTTCGCCGCAGCGTCGGTCTGGGTATGCGGTTCTTCCTGCCGATGTTCGGTCTGATCGGGTTTGACTATGGTCTTGGGCTGGATCGGATCCAGAACGGGTCAATCAAGGACGCTACACGGTTTACCTTTATGTTGGGGTACGAACCGGACTAAAATCGTTAACTTTCCTGTCTAAAATTTTTCTGACCATGAAGAAGCTAGTCCTTTCCGCCGTTTGCCTTTTTATGATCGCGGCTGGCCGGTTCGGCTCAGAGCTATGCCGTTGTAGACACCAAGTACATCCTGGGGAAGATGCCGGAATATAAAGATGCGCAGAAGAAGCTGGACCAGACCTCCACGATGTGGCAAAAGGAGATCGACGACAAGCAGGCTACGCTGAATAAAATGTATAAGGATTATGATGCCGAGAAGGTTATGCTGAGCGATACCTTGCAGAAGAAGCGGGAGATCCAGCTGTTCAATATGGAAAAGGAGGTCCGGGATCTGCAGCGCAAACGGTTTGGTTATGAGGGAGATCTGTTCAAGCTTCGGCAGGAACTCGTCAAACCCATCCAGGATAAGGTCTACAATGCGATCCAACAACTGGCCGTTAACAGAATGTACGACTTAATTTTGGATAAAAGTGAAGGAATTACTGTTATATTTGCCGACCCAAAACTGGACAAGAGTGAAGATGTGCTAAAGGCTTTGGGTATTAAATAAAATTGTTATACAAATAAATCAACAAAAACTATAAAAAAAACAATGAAAAAGATTGTTACCGTTGTGGCGGTGGTTATGGGCCTGGTAATGGCGGGCAATTCAACAAAGGCGCAAACGAAAGATCGGCTACTATCAGCCTGGCCGAGTTGATCCCCACTATGCCGGAGTACAAGAAGGCGGATACGGCTATGAATGAATTTCAAACTGCGCTTGAACCAGCAATATCAGGACATGGTCAATGAGTACAGCGAACAGACAGACGATGTTGACTTCCAAGGATACGCGCAAGTATACCGCGGCGCAGCTCGAGATAAACGGAAGGAAGCTCGGCGATCTGCTGGTCAAAATTGCAGGCTGGCAGCAGACGGCTCAGCAGATGCAGCAGCAGAAGAACCAGGAACTGCTCGCGCCCATCCAGAAGAAGGCGCTGGATGCGATCCAGGCGGTAGCAAAGGAGAATGGGTATACCTATGTCATTTCGAAGGACAACTGCTGGTTTCGCCGCCTGCGGACGATATCCTTCCCCTGGTGAAGAAGAAGCTGGGATCTGAAATAGAACGTTTATTTAGCTCATGATATATGCGCCGGGGCTCGAGCTCCTGGCGTTTTATTTGTCAGATCATGGCTATGATGACAACGACAACCGATCGGCGTATTCGATTCGGGTTATGGCGGGCTCACCGTACTGAAGGAGCTGGTGACGCGGCTTCCGCAATACGATTATATCTATCTGGGGGACAATGCCCGGGCGCCATATGGCAACCGGTCTTTTGAGACCGTCTATCAGTATACGCTGCAATCGCGTGGAGTGGCTGTTTCAGCAGGGTGCCCGCTGGTGATCCTGGCGTGTAATACCGCTTCGGCCAAGGCGCTTCGGACCATCCAGCAGGTGGATCTGCCCAGGATAGCGCCGGATAACCGGGTCCTGGGGGTGATCCGGCCGACGACGGAGGTGGTAGGCAACTATACCCGGACCGGCAACGTAGGGATATTGGCGACCCGGGGAACGGTCCTGTCGGAATCCTATCCGATCGAGATCGCAAAATTTTATCCCGAGCTCCGCGTTTATCAGCAGGCTTGCCCGTTGTGGGTGCCGCTGATCGAGAACAATGAGCATGATAAGCCCGGGGCCGATTATTTTGTCAAAGAATACATGGATCAGCTTGCAGGAGCAGAATCGCCGGATATCGACACGGTATTGTTGGCCTGTACGCATTATCCTCTGCTTAAAGGAGAAGATTGCGGCGTTGCTGCCGGCCGGCAGCCGGCTGATCTCGCAGGGAGAGATCGTCGCCGGACAGTTTGGCGGACTATTTGCAACGTCATCCGGAGATGGAGACCCGGTGCAGCAGGAGCGGCGAAAGGCTGTTCTATACGACGGACTCGACGGAAGATTTCGACAATCACGCCAGTATCTTTTATGGCGGGGAGTTGCGGTCTTCGCATGTGCTGTTAAACTAGATGAATGCAATGAAAAAACGACATTATCTATATCATGCCTTCGGTTGTGCTGCTGCGTCACGCTGTTTGTCCTGTCACAAGGATACCAGCATCGAGAACGGCAATGGACTGCCGGCGGATATGGTGGCGACGATCAACGGCGTTTCCTGGGAAGCGGCGGACAGCACCCAAACGGCTGTCATTTCGACGGGCTGGATCACGATATCCGGGATCAGCGCCGATGGCCAGGAGATCAGCATCACGCTCAACGATACGGTCGTCGGGCTGTATGTGCTCAATCAGACTTCGGCTTCGCTGGCCGTCTATGCCAACCTGGATTCTGTCGGCAGTTATGCCTATTCCACCAACCAGGGCAGTGACACGTCGCAGGCGGGCGGTACGGTCAATGTGACCGTCGATCGATACGGTCAGGACCGGACGATTTCGGGGATTTTTTCAGCTTCAAGGTCTACCGGAATTCCGATGGAAGCCAGAAGGATATCACGGGCGGGGTATTTTACAATATCCCTTATGCGGATCAGTAGAACCCGCCCGGGGTGACTGGGGGCCGGCGGGTTGGCCGGTTTTTTTTGAATTTCTCCCACTTTTTCCCCTACATTTGCGTCCCAATAAAGTAAAAAATTATTCAAATGAAGCGCACATTTCAACCGCATAGACGTCGCCGCAAGAGTGTTCACGGTTTCCGCGAGCGCATGCAGACGGCCAACGGCCGCAAGGTCCTGGCCAGCCGTCGTAAAAAGGGTCGTAAGAAACTGACTGTTTCTGACGAATCAAGATTAAAGTAGACCGAGGGGGCCGTCTATTACGTGGTCAACCGTCAATTTACCTGGAAAAAAAAGGAAAAACTCAAGAGCCGGAAACGGATCGAACGGGTTTTTCAGGAAGGAAAGGGTCTTACGCTCTTTCCTTTTAAAGTTTTGTGGCTCCTTCAGCCCGGGACGGCGGGATCACCCGGGAAAGCCGGATCTTCCGGGAGCGCCGGGTCACGGGAAAGCCGGATCATCCGGGAGCGCCGGGTCACCCCTTCAGGCCGGGTTTGGGGTCAGCAGCCGGCATTTTAAAAGGGCGGTAGACCGAAATCGCATAAAACGCCTGAGCCGGGAGGCCTACCGGCTTCAAAAACAGCCTCTGTTCCGGCAACTGGAGGAAAAAGGGCTCAGCCTGGCGGTTTTCTTTATTTACACCGGGAAAGAGCTTCCCGACTACGCCACGGTAACTCACAAGATCGGCGTAGCTTTGCAGAAACTTATCAAGGAGATTTCATGACGGCGTTTTGCGTATCCTGGGGATTCCGCTGATTGCCCTGATCAGGATCTATCAATGGGGAATCTCCCCCTTGCTAGGGCCGCGTTGCCGGTATACGCCGAGCTGTTCCCACTATGCAGTTGAAGCGTTAAAAAAGCATGGGCTAATCAAGGGACTTTGGCTGGCGATTCGCCGGATCGCCCGATGTCATCCCTGGGGCGGACATGGAGTGGACCCGGTTCCCTGAGCGTGCGCTTCGCGGATTACGTTCCCGGAGGGACGCGCTGGTTTTACATATCTTTCTGCAGCCTCGCGATGATCTCCCGCTCTTCAGGGACCGTGTAAAATTTGATAGATTTCCGGCACGGAGCTCGGATCGAACGAACCCGGGATGGACGTGTAGGGGCCAAATACCCTCCCCTTCGTTTCGCTGCTGATCCTTACCATTTTCCCGGGGGCAATAAAATAATTCCGGTTGGCTTCACTGACGTTCTGGCCCGCCATGAGTTTCTGCACGCTGTCGATAATATGCTTCATTTGGTCCACCGTGTAGTGCGGGACGATGCCGTTGTCCGTGCCTACATGCCGGAGGCTGCCGACTACCGTATCATTCTTGAGGTTCAGGATATAAAGGCCATCGTCGGCGGCGGTGATGCTGATCTTGCCCGACGGGGACTGGACTTCCAGGGTCACCGGGTCGCCGGTACTGAAATCCAGTATCCTGCTCATGATGAGTGGTGCCGTCGGAAACAGTGATGTGCTGTTTGCTGTCGTCGACCTGGATGTCACTGCTGGCATACACGAGGATCTTTTTTTCATGGCCTTTGCAGGCAGTCAGGCTCGCGAGGATCGTGAGGAACAGAAAGGAGTGGAATTTTTGCATGGAGGTATAATTTTCTCGGAAAAAGACCAGCCCCGGCGTGGTGGCAAGGGCTGGCCCCGCGAATATACATTCTTATTTGGCTGCGGCAAGTTTGCCCGCGGCCAGGTAGTGTTCGGCGGCTTTGGCCCAGTTCACTACTTTCCAGAAAGCTCCCAGGTAATCGGCCCGTTTGTTCTGGTACTTGAGGTAATAGGCATGTTCCCAAACGTCCACACCGAGGATCGGGGCTCCCTTCACTTCAGCAACGTCCATCAGCGGATTGTCCTGGTTGGGAGTACTGCTGATCTCCAGCTTCCCATCCTTCCGGATCAGCCAGGCCCAGCCGCTGCCAAAACGGCCCAGTCCGGCCGCATTGAACTTTTCCTTAAAGGCATCGAAACTGCCGAAGGTCGCGTGGATGTCATCCGCCAGCTGCCCGGCCGGAGCGCCGGCCGCATTGGGCGCAAGGATCTGCCAGAAAAAGCTGTGGTTCCAGTGCCCGCCGGCGTTATTGCGGACAGCAGGACTTATCGCGCCTGCATGCGCCACCAGCTCTTCGAGAGACTTGTTTTCGTTAGGCGTTCCGGCGATAGCCTTATTCAGATTATCGATATAAGCCTGATGATGTTTGTCATGATGGATTTGCATGGTTGTCGTGTCGATGTGCGGCTCCAATGCATCGAATGCATATGGCAACGCAGGGAGTGAAAATGCCATAAACGAATGTTTTAATGGTATAAAAAAATGTTTTGCGTCATTACCTGACCAGAAGGGATAACAAATCTACGCAGAAAATGTTAATTCGGGCGGGCCAGCCAATATTTCGCCGGATCGGCCGGCCATTCCGAAAATCAGCGTTTGTCCTTGAAAAAATCTCGCATCAGATTTGCTGCCTGGTTGGCAAGCACGCCTTTGACCACCGTGGTTTTTGGATGGAAGGGCCAGTTTATGAGCGGAACGGACGGGTTTCCCCGGCGATACCCGTTCTTCTCGTCGTCGGCACCATAGACGACTTTCCCGATCTTACTCCAGTAGAGGGCGCCGGCGCACATCAGGCAGGGTTCAACCGTGACATACAGAGTGGCGTCCGGCAGGTATTTGCTGCCCAGGAGATTGAAGGCGGAGGTCAGCGCGATCATCTCCGCGTGTGCGGTGCAATCGTTGAGCCGTTCGGTTTGGTTGTGCCCGCGTGCGATAATGCGGTTGTCCTGGACGACGACGGCGCCAATGGGGATCTCGCCTTCGTCGAAGGCGCGCGAGGCTTCATCAAGCGCACGGCGCATAAAATACTCGTCATCGACTACCTGCAGGGATGGTATTTTGATAATATCGTCTTCGTTCATTTCATGGGGTTTCGTTTCTATTTCAATTGCATCCGTTTCAATTGCATCCTCGCCAGGTTGGGATTGTCTGCACTTTCCTCCCGTTGGTCGTCAAGTGCGAACTGGGCTCCGCCCAGTTAAAAGTAGAAAATAAAATTGGCCCAAAACTTTTTTTCTGCGATCAATACGCGCAATCGCCAACCTGTTCGGCGGAGAATTCGGCGACTTGACGTTGCGGAATGAAGCCCGCGTAACGTTCCTGAATTTGCATCAAAACGTTTTCGATCTCTTCAACCGTCTTCAGCTGCACAAGCTGGTTCCGGAATTCCTTGATATGGGGGAAACCTTTCAGATAATTGGTATAATGACGGCGCATTTCCAGGATGCCGACAACCGGGCCTTTCCATTCGAGCGAACGGGATAGATGATCGCGGATCGCGTGGCAGCGCTGGCCGATCGTGGGTGGGGGAAGATATTCACCGGTGTTGAGATAATGTTTGATCTCATTGAAGATCCAGGGATAACCGATGGCGGCCCGGCCGATCATGATGCCGTCGACGCCATACCGGTCGCGGTACTTGCGGGCTTTCTCCGGTGATTCGATGTCGCCGTTGCCAAAGATGGGGATTCGGATCCGCGGGTTTTCCTTTATCCGGGCAATAAGGGTCCAGTCGGCCTCGCCCTTGTAGAGTTGGGCCCGGGTGCGGCCGTGGACGGTCAGCGCCGCGATACCGGCGTCCTGTAACCGTTCGGCTACTTCCTCGATATTCCTGGAGTGGTCATCCCAGCCAAGCCGGGTCTTTACGGTGACGGGCAGCGTGGTCCCTTTGACGACAGCCGTGGTCAGGCGGGTCATGAGACCCACGTCTTTCAGCACGGCGGCGCCCGCGCCTTTGCAAACGACTTTTTTGACCGGGCAGCCGAAGTTGATATCCACCAGGTCCGGCTGTACGGTGTCGACGATCCGGGCGCTCATGGCCATGGCTTCTTCGTCACCGCCAAAGATCTGGATGCCGAAGGGCCGTTCATACTCAAAAAAATCCAGCTTCCGCCGGCTCTTGATGGCATCGCGGATCAGCCCTTCGCTGGAGATAAACTCACTATACATCAGATCGGCGCCGTTTTGCTTGCAAACATACCGGAAGGGGGGATCGCTCACATCTTCCATGGGCGCCAGGAGGAGTGGAAAAGAAGGAAGTTGTATCTTGCCGATGTTTATCACGCCAAAGTCACAAAATTACACACTTATAGCCGGATTTCCCTAGCGGGGGTCGCCGATATCAGATCATATGTCAAATAAGATTAGAATCTCTTCTCCCTGGTCGCAATTACTCGTTTTTATCGGGATGTGGCTGGCATCCCTTGTGATCTTCAATTTCCTGGCCCTTCTTGTTTTTCAACTTTCCGGCAGCGGGAACCAGCTTGGCCAGAAAATTTTGTTGACTGATGTAAAATCCATCGACACGCTCAAGGTCATTCAGGTGCTCTATTCTGTAGTACAATTCGCTATTCCGGCTATTGTTTTCGCACGCATTGCGTTTTGGAAGAGGACGGCTTATGAGCTGGGGCTGCGTCCCGCGGCCGACAAAAGTTTTTATATGCTGGGGGTCTTACTCCTCATCCTTTCTTTTCCGCTCGAGGAATGGCTGGGTGAAGTAAACAAACATATTCCATTGGCGAAATGGATGATCGAAGCGGGAGAAGCCAACGAAGAACAGGTGAGAACCTTTTTAAAAGTGCATCATCCATTCGACCCGGTCATCAATGTCGTGGTGATGGCGGCGATCCCTGCGATCTGCGAAGAGCTTTTTTTTCGCGGTGCGTTGCAACGGATCATGATCCAGATCTTTAAGCGGCCGCTGCCGGGTATCCTGGTGGTCGCCTTTTTGTTTTCGTTTTATCACTTCGAATTCGAGGGGTTTATTCCCCGGCTGTTTCTTGGAGCGTTGCTAGGCGCCACTTATTGGTTTAGCGGAAGCCTTTGGGTGGTCATTGTCGGGCATTTTTTCTTCAACGCGGTGCAAATCATCGTGGCGATGAGCTATCCAAGCATGATCTCGAAGGATACTTCCGTCCCCCTGTTATTGGTAGCCTTTAGTTTTGTAATCGTTGTAGGGTTGCTTTATTGGATGCGAAGCCGGTCGACTTCCTCTTATACAACGGTATATCAATCTTAACGTACGAAAATGGCGATGAACCTTTCTGTCTTCAGGACCCGATCGCTGACCGCCGTCGTTTTTGTGGTGGTCATGCTGGCGGGATTGTTGTGGAACCCCTGGAGTTTTTTGTTGCTGTTCACGGTTATCCATTTCGGCTGCTGGTTCGAATACCGGAAGATCATCGTCCGGATCGACAAGAACTATGAGACGATATCCGCCCTGCACCGGTATAGCGCTCCGATGGCGGGATGGTGCGGGATGTTGTATTGTTTTGGGCCCGATCTCTATTTTGTCCGCGTTCCGTCATACGAGATCGGAAAATGGGGCTGTCTGTTTTTCCTGGGTCTGCTGGCCATAAGCGAGATTGCGCGATTCCGGAACCGGAGCGTCCGGAATATCCTGCATTCGGCATTCGGACTCGTCTACATCTCCATGCCGCTCGCCATGCTGGTCTGGCTGCGGGTAATTGACTATACCGGTTCGACCTCTTTTGCCGACCGGATCCTCGTACTCATGATCATCGGGTCGATCTGGATCAACGATACGATGGCCTATATCGTCGGTTCACTGATCGGCAGAACCCCGCTCTCGCGGGTCTCGCCCAAAAAGACGCTGGGAAGGCACCCTCGGCGGCATTATTCTGGCGATTGGTGTCATGGGGCTGCTGGCCTGGTGGCTGCGGGGTAACCCGGCGGTGGCGCGGTTCCCCCCGATCGTCTGGATGATTGTCGCAGCGATCGCCTCCGTCGCGGGTACGTTCGGGGATCTTTTGGAAAGCAAGCTCAAACGGATGGCTGGCGTCAAAGACAGTGGCCGTATAATGCCCGGTCACGGCGGCTTCCTCGACCGGTTCGAACTCGCTGTTGATCGCGACCCCCTTCGCGTGGGCCTACCTGGTATGGATCGTCGGCGTGGGGTCGTAAAAAATAGCTACCTTTACGGCTTCAATTCATCAGAGAAATGACAATCCATCGAGAAGGGTATAAGGCTATTTCTATCGGTGTGCTGGTTTTTGCGTTGATCAATCTCGCTTCCTTTTACTATATCAGCGCGTATGCCTTCTGGTTGAGCAGTTTGATCTTCCTGGTCACGCTGGCGACCCTCCTGTTCCTGGTCTCCTTTTTCCGGGTGCCTGTCCGCAAGTGGATGACAGGGCCTGACCTCGTCATTTGTCCGGCGGATGGTAAGGTCGTCGTGATCGAAGAGATGACCGACACCGAATATTTCAAGGGTAAACGACTGCAGGTCTCTATCTTCATGAGCCCGGCCAATGTCCACCAGAACCGGAACCCCGTTGCCGGTGAGGTTGTTTATAGTCAGTATCATCCCGGCCTTTACCTGGTGGCCTGGAACCCCAAGTCTTCCACGGAAAACGAGCGCCATAGCGTGGTGATCCGGAATAACCATGGGGATATCCTGGTCAAACAGATTGCCGGTGCGCTGGCACGGCGGATCGTGAATTATCTGTCCGTGGGCCAGAAAGTAGTGCAGAGCGCCGAGATGGGGTTTATTAAATTCGGATCGCGTGTGGATGTTCTGTTGCCGCCCGGCGCGGACGTCCAGGTGAAACTCAACCAGATGGTGCAGGGTGGGGTCACGGTTCTCGCGAGGTTTCGGTAAGCGGCGCGCACGCGCCGTGCGGGATTCCCGTTAAAATATCTCTTCCAATTCTTTTAGCGAGTAGACCATATAGGTCGGCTGAATTATGCGGGAATCAGTCTTCGAGATAAAATACCCCGATTCCCGCATGTCTTTATTGTCTGCCCTATCGGGCGAGCCGTCTGCGACGGCTCCGTCCGGCGACGTTCGCAGGTGATTGACGTATACCTGGTCGATCCCGGCGCCCTTTGCGCCCTGGATATCGACTTCGATACTGTCGCCAAGCATAATGCTTTCTTCCGGTGCGGCGCCGGTGACGCGCAACGCATAGTCGAAGATCTCCTTATGCGGTTTGAGGCTGCCCGAGCCTTCCGATGTGATGACGGCGCCGAAATAGCCGCCAATCCCCGCATACTGCAATTTGGAGTGTTGGGTCGCTTCGAAGCCGTTGGTGATCAGGTGGAGCCGGTAACCTTTACCTGTCAGGTACTGCAGGATCTGGAGGGTATAAGGAAAGAGCGTTTTCCGGGTTGGCAGCGCTTCCAGGAACCGGACCCCCATGCTCCGCGCCAGCGGTTCGTCGGCGATCTTTGAAATCCAGCAAGGTTAGCCACATTCTTTTCCAGCGAAGCTCATCTACCTTGATAAATCCATTGCGATAGCGTTCCCACAGTTTATCGTTGTGGACCAGGTAGCGGCGGTGAAACTCGTCAAAATCCCCGATACCGCGATCGCGGAGTTGCAAGGAGACATAAAGCTCCTCCAGGGTGATTCTGCTGTTCGTCTCAAAATCCCAAAGGGTATGGTCCAGGTCGAAAAAAAGGTGGCTATATTGCATCATTTAGGTTTTATGATTGTCCTATCGGACAAGATGCCGTTGGCATCTTTGGGCTAAAGTATGAATTATGACCAGTATCGTTACAGGCGCGTCCAGGGGTCTTGGAAAGGCCATCGCCGCGCAGTTTGCGGCAGCGGGATATGATCTGATCCTTTCGTCACGGGATCCAACGGCGCTCGATGCAGCGGTCCGCGAGCTGGGGGATCGGTATCCTGCCATCCGGATCCGGTCGATGGCTGCGGACCTCAGCGATAAGCAGCAGGCACAGGAACTCGGCCGGTGGATACTTTCATCCGGGATGTCGCCGGATGTGCTGGTCAACAATGCCGGCCAGTTCGTCTATGGCAGCTTGTACCAGGAAGCGGAAGGCGTCCTCGAACAATTGATCGCGGTCAATCTCTATAGCGCCTATCACCTCACCAGGGCGTTGCTCCCAGCGATGATGGCGCGCAAATCGGGCCATATCTTCAACATCTGTTCGATCGCCTCACTCAAGGCCTATCATCACGGCGGGGCCTATGGCATCAGCAAATATGCGTTGGCAGGCTTCTCTGCCAATCTCCGCGAAGAGATGAAGGAGCATGGGATCAAGGTAACGGCGGTATATCCCGGTGCTGCCTTTACGGACGCCTGGGCGGCCAGCGGAGTTGATCCCCACCGCATTATGGAGGCGGCGGATATTGCGCGGATGGTCGTGGCGGCTGCCGGGCTCTCGCCGCAGGCTACCGTCGAGGAGATCGTGCTGAGACCTCAATTGGGAGATCTTTAACGGAGGGCCCCTTCCGATGGACACCTGAATATTTTATATTTGTAACCCGTAATATGATGCGATTTTTACGTTCCATCTTTGTTTTCTGGATATCGCTTTTACCGGCCCTCGCCAGCTCGGGCCAGGTGAAATTTACTACGGTGGTCAACAGCCAGGAATTGGGGCAGCATGACTATCTGCAAGTTCAGTTCATTGTTGAGAATGCGCAGCAGATCGAAGAGTTCGACCCGCCGGCCGATTTCCCGGGATTTCGTGTTCTTGAAGGACCGATCCAGTCCAGCGGGATGAGCGTGATCAATGGAAATATGTCCCAATACAAGGGGGTTTCGTTTGTTCTCCAGCCGACGCGTACGGGTAAGTTCACGATTGGCGGGGCAACTGCCGTCGTGGATGGTAAAAAAATGCGATCGAATAATATCGCGGTCGCTGTTCATGCAGGGGGATCCGGCTCAGCTCCCTCCGGCGGCCCATCCGCCAGCGGCCCATTCGGCAGTTTTCCCGGTGTGCAGCCCTTTGGACCTGACCCGTTCGAACCGCCTGGTCCGGAAGCGGTGAATCGGGAGGAAATATTGAGACCGGGCGAGAACATAAAAGAGAAGATCAGCCGGAACCTGTTCGTAAAAGTTCAGGTCGACCGCAATACCTGCTATGTCGGCGAGCCCATCGTCGCCACCTATAAGTTATATTCCAGGGTAAATGCGGAGTCCCGGGTAACAAGGAGTCCTTCCCTGAACGGGTTTAGCGTATATGACATGGTCAATCCCGGCACGGATGCGGTGTCGGTAGAAAAGCTCAATGGGAAGGCGTTTACTGTCCATACCATCCGCAAGGCACAGTTGATCCCGCTGCAGGCCGGCAGTATCGACCTGGATCCGGTAGAAGTCGAGAACGTCGTTCATTTTGTAAAGGCAGGGGCGCGACAGGAGCCACGCCGGAGCGGCGACAGACTGCGGGACCTGCTCGATCAGCTTTCGGGCGATGAGAATCTGGGGCCTGCGGTTGACGAGAATGTAACGCTCGACACCAAGCCGCTGACCGTTACGGTCAAACCGCTTCCCGACGAGAAAAAGCCGGTCGGCTTTAACGGTGCGGTTGGCAATTTTACGATCGAAGCCTCTCTCGGCAGTAAGTCGGTCGTGGCGCAGGATGAATCAACGCTCCATGTGGTCGTAAGAGGGAAAGGCAACTTACCCGTAGTGACGGCGCCGGTGATTGACTGGCCGGCGGGCATCGATGCATTCGATCCGAGCGCGAAGGAAGATGTGAATAAAGGGACGGTGCCGATGAGCGGATCCAAGTCTTTCGATTATCTGTTTACCGTTCGTGATTCAGGGAACTATCAGATCCCCGCGATCAATCTTTCGTATTTCGACCCTTCCGCGCACGAATATAAAACCGTCAACACGCAACCGATGGAGCTGCACGTTACGTCGGCGGTTAAGCGGCCGCGGCCGGCTCCGCCGGCCGCGGCGACAGCCGGTTCGTCAGCGGACGACAAGCCCGGAGGGTTTATGTGGAGTCTGCTGGAAATGATCGGAGCTGTTTTGATCGGGTTGGGAGTACTGTGGCTTTGGTGGCGGAAGCGCACTCGGCGGCCCACCCCGCAAGCCACGCCGCAGCCCGTGCCGGAAGCTACTCCACAGCCGGCCACGCCGCAAGCTACACCGGAGGCCGCACATCAGCCTGCGGCAGTATACATTCCGACGGCGCCCACACCCGATCCGCTGGCCGAAGCCAGGGAATATCTCAACAACGGCGATTACAAAGCGTTCTACCGCGAGGTCAACCGGGCGCTCTGGAGATCGATCGGCCGAAAGATCGATCTGCCTTCCAGCGAACTCAACAAACACAATGTCATCGCACAGCTGGAGCTCCGCGGATGGGACGCGCCGTCGATCATGTCACTGGAGAATTTATTGAATGAATGCGAGATGAACCTCTATACGCCGGCGTATGACGCGGAAAACATGCAGCAGTTGCTGCGGCAGGCGGAATGGGTGCTGGACAGACTGGCCTAAGGCGTGCCTACTCCGTATACTTGTACCCCACCCCTCTCACCGAGTGGAAATATTTCGGATGCCGGCTGTCCTCCTCAAAATATTTACGGAAGTTCAACACAAAGTTGTCGATCGTCCGCGTCGTGGGATAGACGTTGTATCCCCAAACCGCCTGCAGGATCTTCTCCCGGGTAACCACTTCATTCCGGTTTTCGATCAGCAGCTTTAGCAGCATGGCTTCCTTCTTACTCAGCTGGATGCGCTGACCGTCTTTGGTAATCGCCTCCTGGGCTTTGAAGTCGATGCTGTTTTTTCCGAACGCGTATTGCTCGCCGAACGAATCCTTATCCTGCATTTTTTTACTCTTTTCGATCAGCTTCTGGATCCGGAGCAAGAGCTCTTCGAGGTTGAAGGGCTTGGTCAGGTAGTCGTCGGCGCCTTTCCGGAGACCCAGTACCCGGTCGGCGCTGGCGTTCTTCGCGCTGAGGATAAGAATGGGAACGTCGTTGTTCTGTACCCGAATGGTCTCCGTTACACTAATACCATCCATCCCGGGGAGCATGACATCGAGGATGATCAGATCGAAATACTCCGACTGAACGGCCCGCAAGGCGCCGGCGCCGTCATAGGCCGAGGAGATCTCATATCCTTCGAGCTCCAGGTTGAGCTTTAGAGCTTCATGGAGGTTCTCTTCATCTTCTACCAGCAGGATCGAAATTTTTGAACTCATATGGATAGGGAACCCCCGAATTTGCGGAGCGCACCCGGAATTGTCAAAATACCACCGTAAAAATACTCCCGGTTGGCGAATTGTCGGACACCTTAATGGTTGCTTTGTGATCGGCTGCTATCTTACGACATAAATAAAGCCCCAGCCCGGTTCCTTTTGTCTGACGGGTGGTTTCCTGGCCGCTTCGATAGAACTTCCCAAAAATCTTTTTTTTCTCCTCATCCGGGATGCCCGGGCCCTTGTCCTTCACCGCAAGCAGGCTGTGGGTAGCTTCTTTTGCCAGGGTCAGGGTGACAGCTCCTTCTCTTGGCGAATATTTCAGGGCGTTGTCAAGCAGGTTGCTGATCATCAGATGAAGGAGGAAGGGATCGCCTGTGATGGTGCAACCTGGTTGAATGCCGGCGATCCATTCCCGCTCGGGAAAGCGATTGCGATACTCCCGGACGGAATGTTCGGCCAATTCCGAGAAGTCCATGACTTCTTTTGTCCGGGTATAATCGCCCCCATCGAGCTGTGAGGCGACGAGGATATTGTTGGCCAGCGAATCGAGCCGGTTGGTTTCCTCAATAGTGGCCTGGATCACCCGCTGCTGTTTGTCTTCATCGAGGCGGTATTTCCGGAGGGTTTCGAGATTCAGCTTTACCACGGCGATCGGTGTCTTCAGTTCGTGGGTGACGGCCATCATGAAGTTTTGTTGCTGCGTCTGCGTACGGACATGCCGGCGTACTTCCCGGTAGACAAAAAGCGCGCCCAGCAGGATAAGGAAAAGAAAGGTGCCTCCTTCGCCGATATACCCTACGGTCTGTCTTTTCTCTTCGGCGAGGATAGCCGTCCGGCGCGCTGCGTATTGTAGGTCGTCCGTTCTCAGCTGCCCCAGCCGAAAGTTGGTTATCTGGTGGTTTTTTGTTTCCAGGGCGATGAACCACCAGCCCAGGTCGGTGATGCTGTATACCAGGAGAGTCCAATACACGGCGGTCGCGATTGCAAGCCGTTTCTTTTTGAATAACATGGGTTTTCGTTGAATAGGATGGGTCTTCTTCGAATCGGATGTCTTTGATTGGAGCGGATCGTCGTTATTGGGTCGGCGCCTTCTCGATGCGGACGCCGATGTTCAGGACATGCTTCAGCGGGTCTTCCCGCATAATCTGTTCGAGGGAGAACGAGTAGGTGCCCGGAAGGTTGAATTTGGTCAGGTGCTGGATCTCGATCCGGTGTTCATAGATATCGTCCATCCCACTGCCGGTCCAGCCTTTCTGATTGTCCGCCAGCGAGAGGTCGTACCGCTCGCTGCGGGTCGTGCTGTCGCCCGGCTGCCGAACGCTGCCTCTGATCCAGATATTATTGTAATTATAGGCGTCGGTATGGCGCAAAACGAGATAGACATTGTAGCGGCCCGCAGTATCCTCCCGGCTGATATCGAAGTTGAAAGTGGGGTGATAATTGCTTTGCCATTCCTGGCGGGGAAGGGCAACATCTTTCTCGTAGACATCGGAGGGAAGGGAGCAGGAGGTCCATGGAAGACAAGCGGCGGTGATCAGAAGCGGGATGATCAGGCGACGAATGATCCGAAAACGAAGGCTACTTTTCAAGGAATCGAAATTTATATAAAGGTAGCAACTTATAACACATTCAAAACCTGTTCTTTTGCTTTTTCCAGCTCATCCTTCATGAGCACGACACATTGCTGGATCGTGGAATCATAGGCCTTTGAACCGGTCGTATTGATCTCGCGGCCGATCTCCTGAAGGATAAAGGAGAGTTTTTTCCCTTTGCTATCTTCCGGCTCCTGGAGGACGACGCGGAAATAGTCGCAATGGTTTTTTAGGCGGACCTGTTCCTCACTGATGTCGATCTTTTCGATGTAGTAGATCAGCTCCTGTTCGAGGCGGTTTGCATCGTAGTTATCTTTTCCAACCTGGTCATCCAGCAGTTTCTTCAGCCCTTCGCGGATCCTTGTTTGCCGCAGGGGTTCGAGACGGATCACGTCTTCCTGGTGTTTCACGATGTTCGCGATCCGGAGCAACAGGTCTTCCTCCAGGGAAGCGCCTTCATTAAGCCGGTGTGCATTGAGATCGTCGATTGCGGCAAGGATGACCTTTTCGAATTGCTGCCATTCTTCGTCGGTGAGGGTATCGCCGGTAGGAGTTATCACTTCCGGAAGCTTCACAAGCGTACTCAGGATATTGGAAGGGTCGAGTTTGAGCTCTTCGGAGAGCGACGCGAGCGCGGAGTAGTAAGCCTTGGCCAGATCGGTATTGATGGTGACGGGTTTGGCGTTCCCGGTTTGCTTAAGACTGATCGTACAGTCCAACGACCCCCGGCCCAACTTTTCGGACAAGATCTTCCGGATGGAGAATTCGAAGGGTTTCAGGAAGCCGGGTAGTTTCAACTGCAACTCGAATTGCTTGCCGTTCAGTGATTTGACATCTACAAGGAATGTTTTGTCGCCTACCGGCTGTTCGGCACGACCGAAACCGGTCATCGATTTGAGCATAGTGTACTTTTTTTGTTAAGTTGGCAAGGTAATGTCTTCCAACCGGATTTCCCGCATTTCGCCGGGCAGGAGCCCGGCGATGCTAACCTTTTCTATCCGGTAACGGATCAGTCTTAGCGTTGGAAATCCGGTCCGGGCGGTCATTTTGCGAACTTGTCTGTTTTTACCTTCAGTGAGCGTCAGGCTGATCCAGCACGTAGGGATATGTGCGCGGTAACGAATGGGCGGGTTCCTGTCCGGGACGGTTGGTGCGATCAGTTTGGCCTTGGCGGGGCGGGTTGTATACGGCTTACCATCGATCTGGATGATGACCCCCGCTTCCAATTGGCGGATCGCATCGGGGCTGATCGAACCTTCAATCTGGACCCAATACTCCCGCTCATGTGCGAATGCGGGGTCAAGCAGCCGGTGGTTCAGTCGCCGGTCATTGGTCAGGATAAGGAGACCTTCGCTGTCGAAATCCAGCCGGCCGAGGGGATAGACATCATCGGGAAGGGGAAAGAAATCCTTCAACGACCGCTTGCCTTCCGGTGAAGAAAATTGCGATAGCACGTGGAAGGGTTTGTATACAATGTAGTATTGATGCACGTTCCGGCGATTTGATTGCGGACGATTCGGCCTCCGGCCGAATTAAGAAAGCCCGGTGAAAACACCGGGCTTCAATATATGGATGGGTTAGTAAGTACCGGGAAACAAAATTTCCCTACACAATATTAAAAATAATTTTCGCTATCTGGAAAATTTTTCTAATAAATTTTATTCACATTTTTTTTGGAACCTGTGGACAAGGACATTAATCGGAGACATCTTCGGGCTAACTTCGCGCTTAAATCTTGGTTATGCAATTTCCTTCTCCCGTATCTGTTCAATGGCTGGCTGGGTTCCTTGGGGCTGAACTGATCGGCAATATAAACGGTCAGGCGACAGGTATCAACGAGATCCATAAAGTTGAAAAAGGCGATCTGGTATTTGTCGACCATCCGAAATATTATGAGACCTGTCTGCGGTCCGACGCGAGTTTCATCATCATCAATAAAGTGGTCGAAGTCCCAGCCGGCAAGGCTTTGCTGGTGGTAGACCAACCTTTCGACGCCTATCTGAAGATCGTTCGTCATTTCCGGCCGTTTGAGCCGGCAACCGGGATGATCAGCCCCACGGCGGTCATCGGGGCGGACACCTATATCTATCCCAACGTGTTCATCGGGCACCACGTGACGATCGGGCAGCATTGCCTGATCCATCCCAACGTGACGATCCTGGACCATTGCGTGATCGGCGATCATGTCATCATCCAGGCGGGTACGGTTATCGGGTCCGATGCCTTCTATTACAACGGCAAGAAGGACCGGGAGGTCTGGTACCGGAAAATGGAAAGCTGCGGCCGGGTGGTCATCGGGGACTATGTTGAGATTGGCGCCGGCTGCACCATCGACAGGGGGGTGACGAACGATACGGTGATCGGAGCCGGCAGCAAGCTGGACAATCTCATCCATATCGGGCATGATACCGTGACCGGGAAGAATTGTTTGTTTGCCGGCCAGGTCGGCATTGCCGGCGCAGTCGGGATCGGGAACGGCGTAATCCTCTGGGGTCAGGTCGGCGTCAGCAAGACCCTTACCATCGGAGACAATGCGGTCGTCTACGCACAAAGCGGGATACCGGCCTCACTGGAAGGGGGAAGGACCTATTTCGGCACTCCCGCGGAGGAAGCGAAGATAAAAATGAAGGAACTGGTTTGGGTCAGGCGGATACCCGAGCTCTGGAAGAAAGTCATGGGTTAGAAGGTCATGGGCTGGGCAGATAATCCAGGGGCAGCAGCTCCGCCACTTTTTTCCATGCCCAGTAGCCCATATTGGTAACATCCGACTGCTCGTAGAAATAGCCATTCTCCTCAATGACGAATCCGCCCACGATGTCCATTGCAGAGATCTGGACAGCTGTATTGAGTGCGAACTTATGTTCCTGGAGGTATTTTTTGTCCGGTAGCTGGTTCTTATAGCTTATCCGGAGCCGTCCCTGCATGTCGATCTCCACGTCGCCGCTGTCGACCGAATAGAATTTGGGATCATAGGGGTTGGTGACCCGTCGCATGCTGTTGTTATTGCTGCTATCCACCGTTTCCAGGACAAATCCTTCGTCGTCGAGCGTGCTGTCGTACCAACTGCGGATAAAGTGAAGTCTGGACCCCGCATAGGAGTAAAGGCGGTTCTGTTTCCATTGGTCCTGCTGCTCGGAGGTACCCTGCATTTCCTCAAAAAGGGGATAACCGGTATATGTGCAGACATTGCTGTTGTACTCATAGACAAAGGAGTCCAACTGATATTTGATCTTATAGCCCAGCGCATCGTTGTCAACGAGCAGGTCTCCCGTCGCCTTGATCCGGAGCTTGTTCCGTTTCTTATAGAAATAGAAATGAAGAACGTCTTTGTTCTCGAGGACGCATTGGGCCGCGTTGGGGGTCGTGCCGATAAAATTATCGAGGAAGAACTGGCCATATTTTTCCCAGCCGTCGGCCACTTCGGCGCTGCCCGTGACGACGGCCTGTTCCAGGCTTTTGTCCTCCGGTTTCAATACGACCCGCAGCGTGTCGGTTTCCTTATGCTCTTTTCCGATCCGCAGGGATTCCGTCTGATATCCGGTGAAAGAGACGATCAAATCATAGCCGCCATTCGCGAGCCGGAGGTGAAAGCTGCCGTCATTTTTGGACAAGGTTCCGATCGTGGTGTTCTGACAGAAAACCGATGCGCCACCCAGCGGCTGACCGGCGGTATCGACGACCCATCCGTCCACGGGGAAGGTTTTGGGCTGGCAAAAGACAAATAATGGAAGGAACAGCGATAGGGAGGAAAGCAAAAAGGGCCGCATCATGGATATCGTTTTGTGCCGTTAAGTTAACCAACAACCGTCGAATTTGGAAATTTTACCCCTTCACCATGCGCATATAGTGCTGACAGGCTGCGCGAATCGTTTCTTCCAGCGGCGTGAACCGGAAATCGGGAAGCAGCCGAAGAAACTTATCGTTGTTGAAGAACGTCTTACTGGCAGCGAGCCGTGCGCTCTCACGCGTTAACAGCGTTTTGCGGCCCGTGAAAAGGGACTTGACCTTCTCGGTACGCCAGGCGATCCCGGCAAGGAAAGGGGTGGCTTCGCGGCTGGGTGGTTTCTTGCCGAATTCCTTTGCCATGGTCTCAAAAAGATGTCGCCAGGACCAGTTGTCACCATTGAGGATATAGCGTTCGCCCTGGATATCGGTTTGGAGAAGCCGGACGATTGCCCGGGCGGTGTCCGCCACATCGACAAAACCATTGATCCCCTCCGTGTACCAGGGAAATTCGTTATAGACGCTGCGGAAGATCGCACAGCTGCTGTTGTTCCAGTCGCCATATCCGAGGATCGTGCTGGGATTGACGATTACCGCGGGCAGCCCCTCCCCCATGCCGCGCCAGACTTCCATTTCGCCATGGAATTTGCTGATCGCATACGGAGTATTGTAGCGGCTTTTCTCCCAGCTTTTTTCTTCGGTTACTTCTTCGCCCCCCGCAGTCCTGCCGAGCGCCGCCACGGAACTGACGTAGAGGAACCGCCGGATATTTCGTTCCAGCGCGGCATTCACGACATTGGCCGTCCCTTCGATATTGGTGCTCCATAGTTCCCGGCGTTCCTGGGCGGAGAAGGAGATTTTGGCCGCCGCGTGGATGACGGCGTCCATACCGGTCATGGCATCTTCCAGGCCGGGTGGATCGCGGACGTCGCATGGTAACCATTCCACTGCTTCCCGGATGGACGGAGGCAGGAAAAAAGGAATAGCGCCCTGGCGGTGGATCGCCCGCACGGCATACCCTCCCTGCACCAGCTCGCTGATGATGTATGCGCCCAGGAAACCGGTGCCGCCGGTAACCAGGACCTTCGCGGTTGGGTTGATGGAATTCCCCGTTGCATGGCGGGTATCTGCTGTTGACTGGACGTTATTCATACCGGTAATATCCTTTGCCTGTCTTTCGGCCCAGGCTGCCTTCTTCCACGTTGAGCCGCTGGATGGGTGAGGGCTTTAGCCTGTCCGGTCTGCCCAACGCTTCATAAACGGACACGCTGACCGCGTAGTTGATATCGTTCCCGATCAGGTCCATCAGGCGGAAGGGGCCCATTCTGAAGCCGGTGGCTTCCATCAGGGTATCGATGGTCTCGATATCGGTCAACTTTTCTTCCAGGAGATGGAGCGCTTCAAGATAAAAGGGTCTTGCAACATGGTTTACGATGAAGCCGGGGGAGTCGGTGCAAAGCACGGACGTCTTTCCCAAGGTTTTCGCAAGACGGGTAACCGTATCGATCGTTTCATCGGATGTATACCTCGTCCGGACGATTTCGACCAGCTTCATAAGCGGCGCCGGATTGAAGAAGTGCATGCCCGCGAATCGTTCGGGTCCCGGAATCTTTTCAGCCAGCACGTTTAGGGAAAGTGACGAAGTATTGGAAGCGAGTATCGTATCGGACCGATTGATGGCGGCAAGCCGGAGGAACAAATCATTTTTCACTTCCGGTTTTTCGACGACGGCTTCGAGGATGAGGTCCGCCCGACAATCCCGGATATCGATGGAATACGAAAGACGACCCAGGACCATATCGCGCTCCCCGGCGGGGATCTTGCCCCTTTCCACCAGGATGCGGAGATTTTGTTCAATCGTGTTTCTACCCTTCTCCACCATTTTTTCGTCGACATCGTACAGCAAGGTGGAATAGCCGCCCGCCGCGGCCACCTGCGCAATCCCGCTGCCCATTGTACCCGCTCCGCAAACGACGATGGTTGTGATCATTTTTCCAAAAATATTAGGTTTTAACTACTAAATTTGTTGTAACAATATTATGCTTAAAATATATATACAAACAAAACATATTTTTTCAGTATGGACCGGATCGTAAAGAGAAAGCCATCATTAGGGATTGGTTTGTATACGGTTCCCGATGTAGCAAATATCCTAAATTTAGACCGGACTCTGGTCAGACGCTGGTTACGTGAATACTGGGGTAATCAATTCCGGCTAAAAGGGAAAAGCTTCGCTTCATGGGGGAAAGGCAGAGAAAAGACTATCCATTTTTTCACCTTGATAGAGTTTTATGTTTTCTACCAATTAAGAAAACAGGGGGTAAGCGCACAAAATATTGCAAAATCCCATGAAATAATTTCTCTGGAGTTGAAAACGGCATTCCCCTTTGCGAATTCGAGGATTCTTACAGATGGAAGGAAGATTCTTTATACGGTAAATGGGGATGTCATTATAAATGCGGATAAATCGAAACAGATCAATATCAAGTCCATCATTGAGGAGTTTTGTCATAAGATCGATTTCGGCAACGATTTTAATGCGCAGAGATATTGGCCGCTTGGAAAGGAGAAGAATATAGTTGTAGACCCCCATCATCAACTAGGACAGCCTACAATCAAAGACACCAATATACTTGCCGAAACCCTATACAGTATGTATACATCCGGAGAAAAAATAGGGTTTATTTCCTCGCTTTATAATGTAAGCGAAGGTGATGTAAAGGCTTCGATCGAATTATTTAAGAAAGCGGCGTAATGAAAATATTCATCGACGAAAATATGCCACCTCAATTGGCAGATGGGCTGGCCATATTAGAAAACCCAAATAATGAAGGGGTGGAAGTGTATTCTATTCAAAAGGAATACGGAAGGGGCATACTCGATGAAGAATGGATCCCAAAGGTCGCGAGCTCCAAAGGGGTTGTGATCACTCAGGATTTCAAAATGCAAAGAATTCAATCCCAGTACAATTTATTGAGAAAATATGGACTTGGTATTTTCTACCTTATCCCGCCCGGCAAAAAAGGATATACATACTGGGAAATGGTGGAAAGAATAGTCCTTAATTGGCAGGCAATTAAAGGGTTAGCAAAAAGGAATCGACCGCCTTTTGCGTTTCGGATAACTCCGCGAAAAATTGAAAAGATAGGTTGAGGCGCTAAACGGCGCCCGTAAATTGTCGCAGGAAGCGGACATCATTTTGGGAATACAGGCGAAGGTCATTGACGCGGTATTTGAGCTGACAGATGCGTTCGATCCCCATGCCAAAGGCGAAGCCGGTATATTTGTTGCTGTCGATACCGAAGTTGTCGAGCATCTTGGGATGAACCATACCGCTGCCCAGGATCTCGACCCAGCCGGTATGTTTGCACACACTGCAGCCGACGCCGCCGCAGATCGGCAGTTGATGTCCATTTCCGCGCTGGGTTCGGTAAAGGGGAAATAGGAAGGGCGGAAACGGACGCGGATATCTTTTCCGAACATTTCCTGTACAAAAAAGTAAAGGGTTTGCTTCAGGTCGGCAAATGAGACATTCTCATCCACATAGAGCCCTTCGGTCTGGTGGAAGAAACAGTGGGCGCGGGCGCTGATCGTCTCGTTGCGGTAGACGCGGCCGGGGCAGATGATGCGGATGGGCGGCCGTTGTTTCTCCATCGTGCGGGCCTGAACGCTGCTGGTATGGGTCCGCAGCAGCCAGTCGGGGTGCTGATGGATATAGAAGGTATCCTGCATATCGCGGGCAGGATGGTCTTCCGGAAGGTTGAGCGCGGTAAAATTATGCCAGTCGTCTTCGATCTCGGGGCCTTCTGCAACAGAAAAGCCCAGCCGGCCGAAGATATGGACGATCTGGTCACGTACGAGCGTAATCGGATGATGCGTGCCCAGGGGAATGGGATCGCCGGGCAGACTGAGGTCGATGGAAGCCGCTTTTTCGGTGAGCTCCGGCCAGGTTGTTTTTCCAGTCCTCGTATTTCGCTTCGGCCAGCTGTTTGAATTCGTTGAGGACCTGGCCGAATTCCTTTTTCTGATCGCCCGGGACATTCTTCATTTCTGCAAAAAGACTTTTCACGATGCCCTTCGTGCCCAGGAATCGGATCCGGTAAGCTTCCAGCGCCTCCGCGCCATCGGGGACGATGGCGGCGATCTCCTGCTTGTACTGCTCGATTTGTTCTAACACGGAATCCATCCGGCAAAGATAGGAGTTTTTCCTGCGACGGGAGCCGGCCCCGGCCGCCTCGACCGATCGATCAGACTTTAGATGATTTTGTGGTATGTTTGCTTCCAAACGTCCAATCGATGTCGCCCAATCTGCATATCAGCGATTTCCTGGATCCGATCAGCCTCGCCGAATTATCGCAGGACCAGGGGTATAAGGACGGGCAGATCGGCAAGCTGATCGATGCGTATGATGAGACCTTCCCCGATCTCTATGAGGCGGACCTGGTGCTCGTGGGCTGTGAAGAAGAAAGAGGTATCGGGCGTGACCGCCGGGAAGGGGGCGCCCCGGATGCGATCCGGGAGCAGTTTTATCAGCTTTTTGCCTGGCATTCGGATCTTAAGCTGGCGGATGCCGGAAATATCCGGGCCGGAGCAACCCTCACAGATACCTATGCCGCCCTGAAGACCGTTCTGCGTGAACTGACGGGGATCGGCAAGACAGTCGTCATCCTGGGTGGCTCGCATGACCTCACACTTATCGCAATACTATACCTATGCCGACAAAAAACATATCATCGAAGCAACCGGCGTGGATGCGCTGATCGACCTGGATATCCATTCACTGAACCGCGCCGATAATTTTCTGATGGAGATGCTGACCGGCGAACCCAATTATATCCATCACTATAATCATATCGGCTTTCAAAGCTATTATGTCCATCCACATATGCTGGAGACGATGGACAAGCTGCGGTTTGATTGTTACCGGCTGGGAAGTGTGAAGGACAAGATCGAAGAGATGGAACCGGTGATCCGGAACTCACATCTGTTCAGCTTCGATATTTCGGCGATCGCGCATGCTTTTGCTCCGGCCAATCCGCTTTCGCCCAATGGATTCAACGGGGAAGAGGCCTGTATCCTGATGCGATATGCCGGATTAAGCCCTACGATCAATACGGTCGGCATCTACGGGTATATCCCATCAAGCGATACGGGACAGCTGACGGCGCGGCAGATCAGCCACATGTTATGGTACCTGATCGATGGGCGCAGCAAGGGGCGGCGGGAGGCGGCGCTTTCGCAGCGGGAATTTTTTGTTGAATACCGAACCGCGTTTGCGGAGGTCGAGACCACTTTCCTGCAAAGTAAAAAGACCCAGCGCTGGTGGATGCAGCTTCCGGATAGCAAATATATCGCCTGTTCTTACCAGGATTATCTGCTGGCCAGCAGCAACGAGATCCCCGAACGATGGCTGCGGGCACAGGAACGCGGATGATCGCGGGCGGACCGTGGAGAACCGTGATCGCGGGCGTACCATGATCGGGGGCGGACGACAATTTCCTATATTGCAGTCATGATAAGACGACTTTTCGGAGCGGTCCTTGCCGGCTATGGAGCCTTCTGCTGGCAGGCCTGTTCACCCGCGACCCACGCCGGGAATTCAACCCACCGCGATGCCCTGACGACGTTTGTCGACGACAGCCTGCTCACCCGGCCTGAGTTGGTTGGGGGCCAGGTCGGCATCTGTTTTTATGATCCGGCCAATGCAACCTATATCTACAATCATCAGGGCGACAAATATTTTATCCCCGCGAGCAATACCAAGCTGTTCTCGCTTTATGCCGGATTGAAATATCTGGGGGATTCGCTGATCGGGATGCGTTATCTCCTCACCGATACCGCCCTGCTCGTGTTACCGTCGGGGGATCCGACCTTTTTGCATCCTGCTTACGCCAGCCAGCCGGTGATCGACCTGATGCGAACGACCGGGAAGAGGATCTGGCTGGCGGATGATAACTGGCAGGACCAACCGATGGGCCGCGGGTGGGCCTGGGATGACTACAATGACGACTATGCAGCGGAACGGAGCTCCATGCCGATCTATATGAATATGATCCGCTGGGTGCAGGACCGCCCAAAAGGTAGTGGTAACGACCCGTTTGGCGAGCACTCCTTCGATCTATTCCATCCCGGATGTTGACTGGCCGGTCCGTTTCAACCCGGATACCACCCGCAAGAACTTCTTCGTCCATCGCGCGCTAAATGAGAACGTATTCGAAGTCACAGAAGGAAAGGAGGACCATAAGGAACAGTATACACCCTTCATAACGGATGGTCTCGCGGCGGCTGCGGCACTCCTGAAAGACACGGCCGGGAATGCCGCGGGCGTTCGGCATTATGGCGCCCGCCTGCCCGCCGGCTGGTCCGTGCTGCGGTCGAGGCCGGTCGATTCCCTGTTCCGGCCCATGATGTACAACAGCGATAATTTTTTTGCGGAACAGACCCTGCTGATGGTCGGAAATGAGGCGCTTGGAAGCATGAACGACGCGCACACGATCGACTATCTGTTAAAGGGCGTACTGGATTCACTACCCCAGAAACCCAACTGGGTCGATGGCTGCGGGCTTAGCCGGAACGACCTTTTTTCGCCGCAGGACTTTGTCTGGCTGCTCAACCGGCTCCAGCGGGAGTTTGGGATTGCCCGGATGGAACGACTGTTGCCGACCGGCGGAACGGGCACGCTTATCCGCATATTACCACTCCGACAGCACATTTATTTATGCTAAAACGGGTAGTCTCTCCGGCGTGGCGGCATTAAGCGGGTATCTGTTCACGCAGGTCCGGCCGGCTGCTGCTCTTCTCCGTCCTGATCAACAATTACACCGGCAGCGGTACGGCCGTAAGGCGGCAAATCGAAAAGATGATTCACCGGGTCCGGGATTCGTACTAAAAACCCTTTCCCAATTAACAACGTTTCCCGGATATCTGCGTAACTTAGGGAGGTAAACCCTGCAAATGAGAAAATTTTACCTGATTCTAAGCCTTTTCCTGGTGATAGCCGGCCATCAGGCCGCAAAAGGCCAGGACACTACCGGTTGCACTGCCACGTTCCAGGTTACGGTCACCGATAGCCTGTTTACTTTCCGGGCGATGGATTCCATGCCCGGCGTCCAGCACAGCTGGAACTTCGGGGACGGCAGCGTGTCCGCCGCTGGCGTCGTGGTGACCCATTTCTATCCGGCGCCGGGGACGTACGCGGTGACACAGACCGTGAGCGATCCGGCGCAAAATTGCCAGAATAGCTCCACCCAGATGATATCAGCCGGCAATCCAGCGGCAACCTGCAATGTCTATATCAACTTTTACAAAGACTTGACCGGATCAGTTGTACCATTTTTTCGCCACTCCCGGCTTTTCGGGGGGGTCGAACCCTACAATAAGCTGGATGGTCAACGACACCCTGGCCGGGTATGGAGATACCCTGAACCGGTTTCTACCGTATGGACCCGATTCGATCTGTGCCAACCTAACGATTACCAATTCCAGCAACCAGGCGGTCTGCAGCTCGCAGTTCTGCGTGTCGATCAACCCGTCGGATTCGGTGTCGACCCAGCCGCCCCCGCCGACGGATACCTGCACGATCTCATTTACAGCCGTTCCAAATGACCACCAGCCTAACCAGTATGTCTTTTCATTAGTAGACGGCGAAAGGTACGATTCGATCACCTGGACGATTATTGGCCCGGACTTCGCTGTTATATCATAATCGGAGCTTTACCTATACTTTCCCGGATACGGGCTATTATGACGTATATGTGACTGCGGAGGCGCAGCCGGGATGTTGGGTCCTGAACGGTCAACAGATCCATATCGACAGCGTTACGAATGGCGCTGGTCAACAGATCAGCTCCTATCCGAATCCGGCGACGTCGCAGGTGACCCTGGCCGTAAAGCTGGTGACTTACACAACCGTCGAGGTCTCGATTTACAATAGCATGGGCGGACTACTGTCAACGCGGATCGTTGCCGGATATCCGGGAGTGAACCAAATCACGCTGCCGGTCGCCAATCTGCCGCCCGGGGTCTACTATGTGGAATTGCATTATGGGGAGACGACCCTCCGGAGCAAGTTCCAAAAGCTTTAGAAAAAGATTCTGCTTTTTCCAACGTTCGCTATGCTGCGAACGTACATACCGGTATAAACTGGTATCGAACCGTTGTTGACTACGGGCGACGATATACAAATACTCATAAAGGGTTGTCTGGAAAACAACCGTACGGCGCAGGAAAAATTGTACAAGCGTTTTTTCCCTGTGATGATGCCTGTTTGCTTACGGTATGTAAGGGACAGGAACGATGCGCTCGAGTTGTTGAATGACGCCTTCCTGAAAGTCTTCCGGCATCTGGGCAAATATGATTTGTCAAAAGCATTGTTTCATACCTGGCTGAAGACGATCGTTATCAATACGGCGATAGACCGCCTCAGGAATCAAAACGGAATCCGGGAGCATGAAAAGCTTTGCGATCAGCAGGAAGGGCCCGCCATTGAAAATGAAGCGGTATCCAAAATGAGCGGTGATGAGCTGCTCGGCCTGATCCGCCAACTACCGGTGACCACGCGCCTGGTGTTCAATCTATATACGATAGACGGCTATTCCCATCGGGAAATAGGATCCGTGCTGGGAATTAGCGAAGGAACCAGCAGGTGGCATTTGAGCGATGCCAGGCGACAATTAAAAGGGATCATTCACTCAATAGAAACGAGCACCTGATGGAAAGGACAACCGATAATAATCCATGGGCCCTCAAGTTGCAGGAAGTGACGCTTCCGGACGCGGAGGAAGGCTGGAAAGGCATGACTACCGTCCTCGACAAGGAAATGCCCGCGGATCGGAAGAAACGGAGGCGGTGGCTTCTGTTGATCCTCCTCTTGCCGTTGGCGGCGGTTTCCGGTTACCTGGTCTGGCGGCAGCAAGGAACAACGTCGACGGTATCGCCGCCCCGCGCCGGAAACCTGCCCGTGACACGCGGGAAATCGCCCGGCACATCACCCGGGACATCGCCCCGGACATCACCCCGGACATCACCCGGGACATCACTTGAGACGTCACCCGGAACATCACCCGGAACATCGACCGGAGCATCAGCCGGAACGAAACCCGGAAGATCCATTGGAACGACCTCTGGAAGAACGACCCCCGCAGGAACGACCCGAACAACCTCCGGAAGTGTACGTGAACGGATCGCGGAACCGACATCCGGAACATCCGTTCTTTCGGCGGATGGCGGCGGGACCATACCTGTTTCCGTCGCACACCGGGAACTCCGTCGATCCGATCCGGGCAAAATTGTTCGTTTGGGCATCGCGGGACCGAACCTGCGCGGGATGAGAATACCGCATTCCAACGATCCTTTAAAGTGTCCGCCGGTTGAGAAGGACAAGGCGTCCGGCTGGGTCTTGGGAATCGGGCTCAACCAATCTATCCCGGTGGATGGGCAGCAGTTCTGGACCAACCCATCCGGGGGGCTGAATACCTGGTGGAAGGATTATATCCCGGTGCCTTTCGCCCGCTACTATTTCCAGCCAAAGGTATTTCTTCAGGCGGAACTCAGGATACATGCTCCGCAGTATATGCCAAAGTACCTTTCGTTTTTCTATCAATATAATGACACAACGTGGTCTGACCTGGTCTATATCAAAAAGCTCTTCTATTTCCAATTGCCGGTGACAATCCATTATTCTCCGTCTACTGATTGGAGTGTAGGTCTCGGGCTGCAATATTCGCACTACGGGAACGGGGTTTATGCGCTAGGCGACAGCATACCCGCCCATTATTATGCATTCGGACCGCTCAAGGACTACCCCATGGTATTCGTACAAAAAAACGAGTTCAGGGGTCTGGTCAGTGTGGACTATACCTATCGGCGCTGGATCATCGGGATGAGCTACGATCAGGCCTTTACCAAGGCGCTCGTTGTTCGGGTCCCCGATCCGGCCGCAACGCCGCAAGCCTCGGTTCTTGAGTCGCCGACGCCGTTTCGGAACAGCTCGCTGCAGCTTTATATCCGGTATATCCTGTGGGATGGCCGTAAGTAGCGCGACAGTCGCAAGCATTAACCATTGTTACCTTCCAAATAGTTTTTCGACGTAGTCTTTTTTAAATTCGATGAAAGTGGGATCTCCGCCGGGGGTG
Source organism: uncultured Chitinophagaceae bacterium (assembly GCA_963846405.1). GTDB lineage: Bacteria > Bacteroidota > Bacteroidia > Chitinophagales > Chitinophagaceae > Puia. The sequence continues at coordinate 838,796 of CAWJVU010000010.1, forward strand.
ATATTGTGTTGGGTGCACGCGAAGAGATCGTCCACGAGGTTGCGCATTTCTCGCTCACCGAGCATGGTCCCCGCCTTGATGGCCTGCTGTCTGGCGAGGGTCCGGATCAGTTTTTCGCGCCGGGAGAAGCGGATCTCGCTCGTGAAATGTTTGTATTGTTCGAGCAGCGCTTCCAGCGCGGGGCGTTCATCTCCCTGTCCGATGTCGGCGGGCGTGCCGTGCACGATAAAACTATCCTTCCCAAACGGTTCGATGCTGTAGCCAACTACCTGCAGGTCGGGGAGCAGCTCCGTCAGCAGGATGGCGTCCGGCGCGGACAAGGTAAGGCTTGCGGGAAAAAGACTTTTTTGACTGGGGATCGGTTTACCCGCCGCTGCGGCAGTCAGGCGCTCGTAAAGAATGCGTTCATGCGCGGCCTGCTGGTGGATCAGGATAAAACTGCGATTGGTGGGGGTGACGATGTAGGTGTTGAGCAGTTGTTGAAGCGGTGCGTTCTCCAGCGGCACAATCTTCAATTGCGGCGCCGGATCTGCCATGGTTGATTCGTGCCGCTGGTGGCGCCTTCCTGGATCGATTCGGCCCAATGGCGAAGCTCACTTTTCCCGGTAGGCTCGATCATGTGCGCCTGGTTCTTTTGCGTAAAGGTCTTGTATAAAGAGGAGGACGCGACGGCGGCTTTCTTTTCTTCAGAGACGGGCTTGCTGACCGCATCCAGCCGCTGGATGGCCGGATCGAGATCGAAGTCGAGCGTGGGCGTGATGCTGAACTGCGCCAGCGCATGCTTGACCGCTGCCTGGACAAACGCATAGACGATCTTTTCGTCCTCGAATTTGATCTCCTGTTTGGTTGGATGAACGTTGACGTCGACCTGGGCAGGATCGAGGTCAATGAACAGGACATAAAGGGGATAGCTATCCGCGGCGATCATTTCGTGATAGGCGCTCATGACGGCGTGGTTCAGATACGCGCTCCGGATAAACCGGCTATTGACGAAGAAGTATTGGTCGCCGCGGGTCTTTTTGGCGGTCTCGGGCTTGCCCACAAAACCATAGATATTTAGATAGTCGGTGTTCTCCTGCACGGCAACCAATTTGGAGGCATGGGCCGAACCGAGAATTTGAATGATTCGTTGCTTCAGGCTGCCCTTCTCGAGGTGCATCAGCTCCTGGCCGTTTGAAGTCAGCGAAAAGAAGACCGACGGAAAGGCCAGCGTTACCCGGATGAATTCTTCGACGATATGCCGCATTTCGGCGGGATTGCTTTTGAGGAAGTTGCGGCGGGCGGGGACGCTGAAGAAAAGATTCTTCATCGTGATGCCGGTGCCGACTTCCGCGGGAACGGGCTCTTGCCGGATGACGCGACTGTTCTCGATCGCGAGAAAGGTGCCGGTCTCGTCTTCCGGTCGTCTTGTCCGCAGCTCGACCTGGGATACGGCCGCGATCGAGGCCAGGGCCTCGCCGCGAAAACCCATCGTGCGGATATGAAAAAGATCGTCGATCACTTTTATCTTGGAGGTCGCATGCCGTTCAAAAGCCAGCCGGGCATCCGCTTCACTCATCCCCATCCCGTTATCGGTCACCCGGATCAGGGATTTGCCCGCATCCTGGACGAAGAGCCGGATTTCGGAAGCGCCGGAATCCACCGCATTCTCCAGCAATTCTTTCACCGCACTGGCCGGTCGTTGGATCACTTCACCCGCCGCGATCTGATTCGCGATGTTATCGGGCAATAATTGAATGATGTCTGGCAATTCTGGCTTATTTTGTGTGCAATTTACGCCGAAATGAGAAAATTCGTTTTGTTGCTGCTGGTTGTGATCGCCGGCGTCGGCCGCATCCATGCCCAGCGTTCTACCTCCCTTACCGTCGATGCCTGGGTAGACAGCGTATTCCGCACCTTGTCAGCCGGATGAAAAGATCACCCAACTGATGGTCATTCGGCTTTCCGGTATCGACCCGGTCACACACCGCGCGGTTTTCTATGATTCGATCGCGGAGGAAGCGGTCAGAAAGTACAATGTCGGCGGTATCTGTACGTTTCAGGGCAACCCGGTTGCCCAGGCGGACCGGATCAACCATTTGCAACAGCTTGCCAAAACGCCGATCCTGTTTTGCATCGATGCCGAGAACGGTCTGGGAATGCGCATGGACAGTGTCGAAGGGCTTCCCCGCCAGATGATGCTTGGCGCAACGTCCGATACCGGGCTTATCTACCGGTATGGCCGGCTTGTCGGCAGCCAGTGCAGACGGATCGGTATCCAGGTCAACTATGCGCCGGTTGTCGATATCAATAACAACCCGGATAATCCCGTCATCAATGACCGATCCTTCGGTGAAGACAAGAAAAAAGTGGCGGAATTCGGGATCCAGTACATGCGGGGACTGCAGGATATGGGTGTCATGGCCTGCGCAAAACATTTCCCCGGCCACGGAGACGTCGCGGTCGATTCGCATCTCGATCTGCCGCTCATCAGCAAAGACAGGAAACAATTGGATTCATTAGAGCTGTATCCATTCCGGCAACTCTTCGCTGCAGGCGTCGGCAGCGTCATGATCGCGCATCTTTATATCCCTGCCATCGACAAGACACCAAACCGGGCGACATCGCTATCGTATGAGAATGTTACCCGGCTGTTGCGAAAACAATTGCACTTTACCGGCATCAGTTTTACCGATGCGCTCGAGATGAAGGGGGTCACGAAATATTTTCCCGATGGAGACGCATCCGTCCAATCGCTGATCGCCGGCAACGATATGTTGTGTCTCCCCGGAGATGTTGCGCTCAGCCTGGAGAAAATCAAGATCGCCATCCACGACAAGCAGCTGCGATGGAAAGACATCGACGCGCGGGTAAAGCGGGTGCTGGCGGCCAAATATGCCTATGGACTGGCGGAATGGAAGCCCGTAAACATTGTACATCTGACGGCCGACCTCAACGCCGGGATAAGCGAGATGCGCAGAGAGGTCGCAAAAAATGCGCTGACGTTGCTCGTCAACCAGGATTCGGCGGTCTTCCCGCTGCTCCCCAAGAAACGCATCGCCTACGTGGGAATGGGTTTGACGACCGAGAACGCCTTCAGCCGGCGGATGCGGGATGACTATGCGGCGGATGTCTACCTGTTCGACTATAACCTGGATAGCCTTAAAGCAGCGGCTGCCCTCGAGCTGCTCAGCAACCGATATGACGCTATCGTGATCGGACTGCACAATTATGCACGGTTTCCCGCCCGCAACTTCCTGATCAGCAATCCGGCCGCGTGGCTCCTGGGTAAACTGCAGGAGCGGGAAAAATGCGTTACCATGGTATTCGGTAATCCGTATGCAATCCGGAATAGCTGTTCCGCAAAGGTACTGGTCGCGTGTTATGAAGACGACACCGTCACGCAGCAATGTGCCGCCGATCTGCTCAACGGCAAATTCACCGCCAGGGGGCATTTGCCGGTATCGGTCTGTCCGCAGTACCTGGCCGGGTCGGGGATCATGGGGCCGTACCGGGCGTTGCCGGGGGCCGATCCGCTGACGCTGGGGATGGACACGATGCAATTGAACAAGATCGACGCCATCTGTGCCGAAGCGATCGCGAAACAAGCCGCCCCCGGTTGCGTGGTACTCGTCGCCAGAGATGGGAAAATTGCCTACGAAAAAGCGTTTGGTTACATGACGTACGACCGGAAGGAGCCGGTGTACAGCGAGACGATGTATGATATGGCTTCCTGCACAAAAATTTGCGCCACGACCATGGCGGTGATGAAGCTGTATGACGAAGGCCGGCTCGATCTTCAAAAGACGCTTGGCGACTATCTGCCCTGGGTGCATGGTTCGGATAAGGACACGTTGACGATTTGGAATATATTGCTCCACCAGGCGGGTTTGGTCCCGGATGTCGTATTCTACAAGGAAGTAGTGGATACGACCATCAATACGACGAACAATACGATTTTCAAGGACGAAATCCCGAGGCCGGGGATCTTTACCCCGAGGCCGGACAGTCTGCATGGCGTCCGGGTGGCGGAAAACCTTTACCTGCGCAACGACTGGCGGGATACGATGAATCTGCGGGTGGCGCAGAGTTTACTCGGAACGAGAAAATATGTGTACAGCGACAATGATTTTATCCTGTTGGGCGAGATCGTGGAGGCGATCACGGGGATGACGCTTGACCAATACGTAAAGAAATCCTTTTACGACCCCCTCGGGATGACTTCCACGGGATTCATGCCGCGCGAACGGTTCCCGCTGGCGAGGATCGCACCGACGGCGCTGGAGCCCACCTTCCGGCATCAGCTGTTGCGCGGTGACGTGCATGACCCCGGATCGGCGATGTTTGGCGGCGTGGCAGGACATGCCGGATTGTTCAGCGACGCATACGATCTGGCCATTCTCGAGCAGATGCTGCTGGATGGAGGAACCTTCAATGGCCGGACCTTTCTGAAGAAATCGACGATCGATTATTTCACGGCGTATCATAGCGATATCAGCCGCCGGGCCCTCGGATTCGACAAACCGGAGAAGGACAATTTGCATCCGCCTGCCGGCCATCAACCGTATCCCTGCCTGTCGGCGTCGCCGGAAACTTTTGGGCATACCGGCTTTACCGGCACCTGCGTTTGGGTCGATCCGAAATACGATCTGATCTTTATTTTTCTCTCGAACCGGGTAAACCCGGTGGACACCAATCCGAAGCTATCGGCGTTAAATATCCGCGGCCGGATACAGGAAACGGTCTACCAGGCGATGGGGATCGATGCGGGCGCCAGCACGAAGGCGCCGGTGCCGCGGGAGAAAAAGAAGAAAAGGAAGAAACGGCATTCGTCCCAGGCAGGCTAATGGTTTTTTTTCTTCATAAACGGGCCGCCAAAGCACCAACCTACATTGAGTGCGATCTCGGGTCCGCCCAGTGAACCGTTAGCACTCAGGTGTACTTTTCCAATGGGGTTACTATTGGAACCATCATTCTCGTCATACTGTGTCAGTTTGATCGTGGCGCTTTGCGCCATCTGTAATAGCCAGCCGGCTTCTATGCCGACATATAAGTGCCGCCAAAAAAGACTCCCCAGCAAGACCTTTGGTGCGGCCAGGAAGCTATTCCTTTTATAATCGACATCGAGGCTGCCTGCGTTATAGGTGGTTGTCGTATTATTGCCGTTATCGTCGGAAGATGTCTCGGTGAACTGTGACTTGGCCGTAAAGCCCAGGATATTGATAATCGAATCTTTATTGTTGATGGTGCCCATCGTTACGGGACCGTCCAACGCCCAATAGAAATCCAGCGTAGGCTGTACCTGGAGGGGTCCGAATCGGAAGATATATCCATAGCCGAACTTTATATAGGCATTGGCCTCACCGCCCATATCGCCATTTAGTCCCAGGCCCAGGTCGAAACAACTGTTGTTGGAAATATATGCGCCGTGAATCAGATCGCCGAGGATTGCGGTAGAAAGAAAGGAACCGCTGGTACCCGTGAAGGCATGCGTCGTGGAGACGCCGGTAGCGGCAGAAGTGGAAGTATACTGAAAATGGTTGCTAAAGACTTGCCCCGGATGAAGGGGGAAAAGCGCGCCCACGCCCGCCGATATCATACCATAGTTCACATCGGGTTGTGAGGGCTGTTGTTTTTTTTGCAGCTCGCTCAGGGGCAAAAATTGTCCATCGGACTGCCGTATCAGCAGGAACAAGATGAGGGAGAGGATTAACCGTTTCATCCGGGATGTTTTGGGGCCGGTTAAAATTAGAAACATCAGCGTCCAAATCCTAGCGATTTGCCTTAAAAAGCGATTAAGAAGCATTGAAAATTCCCCGGTTAGACGGGCTTGCCGAAATTTTTCCCAAAATATTTGCACGCCTGCTGTAGCCCGCACTCCGGGCATTTCGGGGAACGCGCCACACAGACATAACGGCCGTGCAGTATCAGCCAGTGATGCGCCATGTGCACCTGGTCGCGGGGAATAAACTCCAGTAGCTGTCGTTCCGCTGCCAGCGGCGTTTTCGCATTGACTGTCAGCCCGATCCGCGCCGCGACGCGAAAGACGTGCGTGTCAACAGCCATATTGGGTTGGTTATCGACGACGGATGTGATGACGTTGGCGGTCTTTGCGGCCGACTCCCGGGAGACGAACCAATTCATCGACCGTCAGCGGTACCTCGCCGCCGAAATCATCGACCAGCATCCGGGCCATGCCGATCAGATGTTTGGTTTTGTTATTTGGATAAGAGATGCTGCGGATAAGCGGGAACAAGTGATCAAAATCCGTTTTGGCGAGACTGGCCGCATCCGGGTACCGCTCAAAAATAGCCGGTGTCGTCATATTGACCCGCTTATCGGTACATTGTGCCGACAGGATTACCGCCACCAGAAGCTGGTAGGGGCTATCATATTGCAGCTCGGTGGCTGCATCAGGATTTTGTTTGCTGAAATAGTCTAAAACGAACTGAAAGCGTTCCTTTCTTGTCACGATCAGGGAAGCGTTCTATCCCAATCAGGGATGCGATAAAGATTCGTGTTCCTGCACAGCCGTCTTCCGGGCGTAACTCAGAACCCGTTCAATGACTTCCGCGCGCGGGGCAACAACAATCCTATCCAAACAATTGACGGAAGAACTAAGAACTTGTAGCTTTTCGCGCAACATCCAGTCATCCTTTAGCGAAGCCTCTATCGCCAAAGTCAATTCAGGGGAAGACTCTTTATACAAATACCGTATAAGATCCTCCGGTGTAAAGAGTGTCATAGGCAAAACCATTTAATGTCCTAAATAATCCGAAGCAGTAAAAGTGAAACGTCCTTTATGAAAACGGGATTCGGACCCCGATATTGTCCGCAGAAGTTAAAAAGGGATGAAATCTTGTAAGGGATTGTTAATCAACAACTAACGCGCATTCATCAACGGTTGGCATTCGCATTATCCTCGCGGATTCTGAACAGGTCTTCCTTGTCTTTTTTCATCAGGAACTTCTCCCGGGCATATCGTTCAAGCACAGCCGGGTTCGTCTTTAATTGTTCCAGTTCCCGTTTGGTCGAGGCAATCTGCTGCTGGTAATACTTTTTACTTTCCTCCAGCTTCTGTAGCTCGCCTCTCTCCCGAAAGTGGCTGGTAATCAAGTCACGAGAATCAAAGAAAAGGATCCAGATCAGAAATCCGGCGCCAGTGAGCACGTACTTGTTCTTCAGAAACGGAGGTATCCGCGATAACATCGCACCAAGCTACAACTTATTTTTTAAATTTGATCCGGCCTTTCGGATAAATCCCGCTGTCGCTCAGCTCTTCTTCGATGCGAAGAAGCTGGTTATATTTGGCGGTGCGGTCGGTGCGGGAAAGGCTGCCGGTCTTGATCTGGCCACAGTTGAGGGCAACAGCAAGATCGGCAATCGTCGTATCTTCTGTCTCCCCGCTCCGATGGCTCATAACGGTCGTATAGCCGTGAGTTTGAGCCAGTTGTACGGCATTGATGGTCTCGGTGACGGTTCCGATCTGGTTGACCTTGATCAGGATACTGTTGGCTATTCCCTTGTCGAGCCCTTTTTGAAGTAGTTTTGTGTTGGTTACAAAGAGGTCGTCTCCAACCAGCTGAACCTTATTGCCGAGCGCATCCGTCAGCTTCTTCCAGCCATCCCAATCCTCTTCGGCCATTCCGTCTTCGATCGAAATGATGGGATACTTGTTCACCCAGCCGGACCAATAGTTAACCATTTCGTCGCTGCTGATCTCTTTCCCGGTGCTTTTATAGAATTTGTATTTGCCGTCCTTGTACATCTCGCTGCTGGCCGCGTCGAGCGCGATTCCGATCTGGCTGCCGGTCTTGTAACCAGCGGCATCGATCGCCTGAAGCAGGGTCTCGATGGCCTCTTCATTGCTTTGGATTTCGGGGGCGAAACCGCCTTCGTCACCGACGTTGGTGCTATAACCCTTCTTTTTGAGCACCGATTTCAGGGTGTGGAAGATTTCCACCCCCCAGCGCAGTGCTTCACTGAACGTTTCGGCGCCGACGGGAACGATCATAAATTCCTGGTAGTCGATCTTGTTATCGGCGTGCACACCGCCATTCAGGATATTCATCAGCGGTATGGGAAGAACGGTGGCATTGACGCCGCCCAGGTACCGGTACAGGGGTAGTTTGCTTTCCTGCGCCGCGGCCTTGGCTACGGCCATGCTGACGGCCAGCAGAGCGTTGGCGCCCAACTTGCCTTTATTCTCCGTACCGTCCATGTCGATCAGGCGCGCATCCAGCGAAGCCTGCTCGTTAACCGGGTAACCGATCAACTGGTCGGCGATGATATCATTGACGTTTGCCACGGCTTTCAGAACTCCTTTGCCGCCAAAAACCTTCTTATCTCCGTCGCGCAATTCGACGGCTTCATGGATGCCGGTGGAAGCGCCGCTGGGTACAGAGGCGCGGCCGCGGTGATTGTTTTCGGTTACTACGTCTACTTCAACGGTTGGATTTCCCCGGCTGTCTAGGATCTGTCTCGCATGGATGTCGGCAATGTAGCTCATGATTATTCTATATTTTATTTATTTGTCAACTGTCGAAAGATCTCTTCCAGGCTGCTGTTTTCGCTTTGCAAAGAAACGATGTTCCAATTGTTCTGCAAAGCCATCTCCATCAATTGTTTCTTAACTTCATCCGGCGCAGCGGTTTGCAATTCCCAATGTCCGTCAGGCATTTGCCTTATGTCGGTGACGTGGGCAAGTTCTTCCAGCGCCGCTGTCCCGGGTGTTTCGCGGAAGGTGACGCGAATCGTATTGGTCCCGGAATTGAGTTCGCGCAGCCGGCTGAGCGGACTGTCGGCGACCAGTTTTCCTTTGTTGATGATGATGACCCGGTCGCAAAGGGCTTCTACTTCCTGCAGGATATGTGAGGAGAAAAGGATGGTCTTGTTTTTACCCAGTTTTCGGATGACATCCCGGATCTCGATGATCTGGTTCGGGTCGAGGCCGCTGGTCGGTTCGTCAAGGATCAATACTTCCGGTTCGTGGAGCAGGGCGGCTGCGAGCCCGACCCGCTGCTTGTAGCCTTTGGAGAGCTGACCGAGTTTTTTGTTGCTTTCGACGGTCAGCCCTACGACCGAGATCACCGTCTCGATCCGCTGCCGTTTGGCGGCCACGTGGTGGATGTCGGCGATGAAACCAAGGTATTCGCGGACATACATATCCGGGTAGAGCGGGTTGGCTTCCGGGAGATAGCCGATCTTCTTTCGGGTCTCCAGGGGTTGTTCCCGAACGGAAATCCCACAAACGGAGGCTTGTCCGCTGTCCTGGCCAAGATAGCCGGTCAGGATCTTCATCGTGGTGCTTTTGCCGGCCCCGTTCGGACCCAGGAAACCGACGATCTCCCCCTTTCCGACAGCGAAGGAGATCGAGTCAACTGCCTTCTGTTCGCCATATATCTTAACCAGGTCCTTTACTTCAATCGACATGCGCGAATTTACGGCCCTCCGGTGGGATAGCCAAAGCGTAAATCCGGGCCGCGATCGGCCCGCAGACCATCGCCCAGGAAAGCGCCATTCCGGAAAGGATGGCTACGATTTTCCAATAATCGCTGTTATTGAGCGTATTGGAAAGGGTTGTCCGCGGATGGGCGCTGATCCGTCCGTCTGCAAAGACGGTGTCTTCTTTCGTCTCCACCTCCTGCATTCCGTCGGCGAAATGGGTAAACGTAGCGGTTGCCCGGGTGTAATCACGGCTTTTGCCGATAAAGGAAACGGTGCTTCGGATCTCCTTCTGATCGGATAGCTCGGCGCGGCCCGCCGTTCCGGCAATTGCGGGCAGGTGCCGGAAAAGAAACGCCCAACCAAGAATACCCAGCAGTATGCCGAAGGAAATGACCCTTTTGCGGCCGAGGCGGTCACCCCACCGGGCAAAAAGCGCGCATAAGACCGCAGCGAGGACCAACCCGATAAGCAGAATTGTTCTTGCCTGTGCAGGGTCGATGCCGCTGTTTTTCTCCAGAAAGGACCGGGTGCAGAGGGCCGCGGTGCAAAAGACGACGACGAGGAAGATGCCCGCGGCCGAAGCCGCGATGGGCCGACGAATCCGATTTGTCATGGCGGCAAATTTATATCAATCCCGCTTCCGCCCCGAAAATTTGCAATCGGTTGTCGGCAAATGCTGATAAAATGAATTAAAATTGTAAAAACTAACGAAAAAACTAACGATTATGACCCCTCCTCCTGTTGTTACGGCCGGCAAGGACGGCATTGCCAATCCTGCACCGCTGGGTCTTTGCGCCTTCGGTGCTACCACGGTGTTGTTGAATCTCCACAACGCCGGATTTTTTGAAATGAATTCCATGATTCTCGCGATGGGGATCTTCTATGGCGGCCTTGCCCAGGTGATCGCCGGGATCATCGAAGCGAAAAAGAACAATACATTCGGGTTGACCGCCTTTACCTCCTATGGGTTGTTCTGGCTTTCGCTGGTTGCGCTGATCGTATTGCCCAAAACGGGCTGGATGACCCCGCCATCGGAGGGCGCGATGGTGGCATACCTGATTTTTTGGGGCCTGTTCACCCTCCTGCTTTTTTTCGGAACATTAAAGCTGAATCGCGCTTTGCAATTTGTCTTTGCAACGTTGACGATCCTGTTCTTTCTGCTTGCATTGGGGGATTACACCGGGAATACCGCGCTAAAGCATTTTACCGGATTTGAAGGTATCGTCTGCGGAGCGTCGGCCATCTATGCAGGCGTTGCCGGTTTGTTGAACGAAATGTTCGGGAGAACGGTGCTGCCGGTCGGGAATGTGTAGTAACTTGAGGTCCCATGAGCTACCCTTACCAAATCAAATCAGCGGAAGAGTATCGTTCGATGTATCAGCAATGCGTCGATGACCCGGAAGGATTCTGGGCCGGCATCGCCGCTCATTTCAGCTGGCGCCGCAAATGGGACAATGTGTTGGAGTGGGATTTCACCGGGCCAAGGGTCCGTTGGTTCGAGGGCGCGAAACTGAATATCACCGAGAATTGTCTGGACCGGCATCTGAAGGAAAGGGGAGATCAACCGGCAATCATTTGGGAACCCAACGATCCGAAGGAAGATTACCGGGTCCTGACCTATAAAGAACTTCATTTCAAAGTCTGCCAGTTCGCCAACGTACTGAAGAACAACGGGCTGAAAAAGGGCGACCGGGTTTGTATCTATATGCCGATGGTACCGGAGCTGGCCATTGCCGTACTCGCCTGCGCCCGGATCGGCGTTATCCATTCTGTCGTCTTCGGCGGGTTTTCTGCCCAGAGCATCGCGGACCGGATTCAGGATGCGAGCTGCAGCGTGGTGATCACATCGGACGGCGCTTTCCGGGGCACGAAAGATATCCCGCTCAAATCGGTCATCGACGATGCGCTGGTACAATGTCCAACGATCCGGCGGGTGATCGTCCTAACGCGGACCAGGGTTCCGATCAGCATGATTCAGGGTCGGGACGTATGGTGGGAGGATGAGATCCGGAAAGTGGAGGAGCAGGGCAATCCGGATTGTCCGGCGGAAGAGATGGATGCGGAGGACATGTTGTTCATCCTGTATACTTCCGGCTCGACGGGTAAGCCAAAAGGTGTCGTGCATACCTGCGGGGGCTATATGGTCTATACGAATTACAGTTTTGTCAATGTCTTTCAGTATCGGCCGGGCGACATCTATTTCTGTACGGCGGATATCGGGTGGATTACCGGGCATTCCTATATCGTGTATGGGCCGCTTAGCGCCGGGGCGATCTCTGTTCTATTCGAAGGAATTCCGACTTATCCCAATGCCGGTCGCCTCTGGGACATCGTGGACAAATTCAACGTCAATATTATTTATACCGCGCCCACTGCTATCCGCAGTCTGATGGGTTTCGGACTTGATTTCGTAAAGGACAAGGACCTGAGCAGTCTCCACGTATTGGGAACCGTCGGCGAGCCGATCAATGAAGAAGCCTGGCATTGGTATGACGAACACATCGGGAAGAGGCGCTGTCCGATTGTCGATACCTGGTGGCAGACGGAAACCGGGGGGATCCTGATCTCCAACCTGGCGGGGGTGACGCCCGGGAAGCCCTCCTATGCCACTTTGCCATTGCCGGGGGTGCAGCCGGTCCTGGTCGATGAAAAGGGTGAAGAGCTGAAGGGCAATAATGTCAGCGGCAACCTTTGTATCAAATTCCCCTGGCCTTCGATCATCCGGACGACCTATGGGGATCATGAGCGTTGCCGGCAGGCATATTTCGCCACTTATCAGGGGCTTTATTTTACCGGAGACGGCGCGTTGCGGGATGACGATGGGAATTACCGGATAACCGGGCGGGTGGATGACGTTTTGAACGTGAGCGGGCATCGGATCGGTACGGCGGAAGTTGAAAATGCGATAAACATGCATACGGGGGTGGTGGAGAGCGCCGTGGTGGGATATCCGCATGAGATAAAAGGGCAGGGGATCTATGCGTATGTGATCTTCAACGGCAACAAGTCGGATGAGAGTTTGATCCGAAAGGATATCAGTCAGACGGTCGCCCGGGTGATCGGACCCATCGCCAAACCCGACAAGATCCAGTTGGTAAATGGATTACCCAAGACCCGCAGTGGCAAGATCATGCGTCGGATCCTGCGCAAGATCGCGGAAGGGGAAATGCAGAATCTCGGTGATACGACTACACTGCTCGATCCGGCCGTTGTGGAAGAGATCAAGGGGGGAAGGTTATAGGTCCCGTGCGCGAGCCAATCCGGGCGCGAATCGACTTCAATGCTGGATGATGACCTTTGTTCCCACAGGTGCGATCCGGTAAACTTCGTCCATGTCCTCATTCTTCAGGGAGACGCAGCCATTGGTCCACATCTGGTAGGCATCCACGGCGCGCTCGTCGTGCGGCCAGGTTCCGTGGATGGCGATCCCGTCGCCGATCCTGGCATCTTTGGGGATCAGGCCCTGCGCTTTCCGGTCATTGAATTTGGCGACATCGGCGGGGGTAGGGTAATCCAGATCCATAATTTTGTTCCATTTCTCGTGCGGACGTTTGCTGGCAATGTGGAAGTTGCCTTCGGGAGTTTTGCGATCGCCCATGACCATTTTGTCATCCAATGACTTGCTGCCGAATACCGCCGGATAGGTGGCATACCAACCATCCTTATCATAGAGTTGGAGTTCGTAATTGGACTTGACAACAACGATATAGATATCCCCTTCCGGAGAAGGGTGGAAAAAGCGCCTGCTGACTGTTCGGTAGTGGGCATCCCGGAAGGAAAAAAGGGCAACGGCCAGCAGACTGTAAAGGATCAGGTTTCGCTTGGGCATAAGGAGGCGATTTGACCTCTTATAACGACCCGCGTTTAACCAATATTTCCTGTAAAGGAAGAATTAACATTTTTTCCCACCCCGAGCCGGCCTTACCACGCCCCCAGCCGGATACCTATGGTGTACGGAATCTGGTTCAGGCCATCGGAAAACATCGATTTGACGGCATAGGAACCATAGAATTTCACCCAGCCCAGCTCAAGTTCTGCTACATACGATAACTTCCAGGGCTCGAGGTCAAAATCGTTGAACGTCTTTTGTTTCCCAAATTCATGGCTCTTGAATTTTTGGCGGGAGGAGTATCGATAGCCCGCGCTCGCGCCGACGCTAAACCCATAGGGATTGCGTCTCCGGTGCGGCGTAAAATTAAAATTCAACATCAGGGGTACGGTAAAATAGTCCACCGCCAGTTTATCCTTTGTATAATTGACCGTGTCCATAATAACGGTGGTGGGATTGATCCGGTACCGGATGTTTTCTTCGTAGCGATAATTGTTTAGTTCAAGACCCACACCCCATTTCAGATTGACAATGTTCTTGATCAGGCTGAATCGCTGCATGAAGAGCCAGAAGTTGACATCCACGGATTTTCCGTCGTTCAGTTTGAACCAACTGCTGTTCGAACCCGGCGAGAATTTCTGCGCCGCGGCAGAGGAGTAGTTGGTCTGATCGTTGAAGTACGCGATACCCAGATCGAGTATGGCCCAATCGGTGCTGACTTTGGAAGGGCGGTCCGACCAATTGCGGTGTCTGTGAATGCGCACATATTCGGGGTTATCCCAATTGGGTTTGCCGTTTCGAACGATCAGCAGGTTCCCGACGTGGAGCGTATCGATGGGATGGGCGGCCGTATCGGAGGTGTGCCGTGTCGAGTCGTTCTGTGCTGTACCGGACAGGGCGAAACAAAGCCCCGCCGCCAGTAAAAATAAGCGGTTCATATCCTTTCTTTTTTTCGTTCTTAGTTAAGAGTTACCTGGAAGGCTCCAACCAGGACCTGTCGGTTGCCGTCATTGTCGCGATCTGCCGTTTTTGCGAAGACCCGCGTCACTTTCCGGAAGATGCCGCGAAGCTTCGTTTTGGCGGGTGGAGGCTGCTGGTCGGAACCGAATTCGTTCTCGCTTTCGATCCCAGCTTGCTCATCCTCCAGGGCACGTGTCGCAAAGGACGACTGGTCTTTCGGAATGCCGGTTTGGACAGCGAAGTGAACGTTGGAAGCGAGGCTTTCCGTTACGGGCATGTCCGCCACAGAGACGCTGGGTCCGGGCTGGTCCATCCCGGTCGATACCCGTTGGCCTATTCCTTTTCGAATCGTGTTCCGCGTGTCCGGTGCGTCATCGATCGTGTTCCGCGTGCCCGGTCCATCATCGATCGTGTTCCGCGCGACGGCAAGATCCTGCTTCTGGTTGGGTTGGCGCTGGACGGACTTCCTGACGGCGGGCCGCCCGGTTATCTTCGGCGTGCCTTCTACTATGTGTAACGCGGGAGGAAGGGTGGAAGTTACAGCCGGCGAAACTTTTGTAGCAGAGGGCTTCGCGACGTTCCCGTTGGTCGTCGTCTGCGCTGTGACGGACGGGCTGGTCGTCGTCTTTGTCTCTCTGCCTGTCAGCAGGAAGACCAGGGCGACCGCTGCGATCACGGCTGCGGCTATACCTGCCCGTAACCAGGGCAGCATAATGACCCTGCGGTCTTTCCCGGTGCGGTAGAGCATGTCCTTGTCGGGGAAAACGATTGAATTATCCGGATAAAGGAACGGGAGCCCATCGACGTAATATAGGAGGGGGTCTTTCAGCAAGGCTTCGTGATCAGGGAAAGCAACCCGGGTATCCGGCGAGACCCTGCATTGGAGCAAAGCTTCCCACTCCTCCCGAAGATCCGGGTGATCGGCGACGAAACATTCCACCGCCTCTCTTCCCGCAGCCGACAGTTCATTGTCGGTATACAGCAGGAAGTACTCTTCATAATTATCTCTCGTGATCATAGGCTTTAAATAATGTTTTCCAGGCTGACCAGGTAATTTTTTAACTGGATCCGGGCCCGGTGGAGATATACCTTCACCTGGCTTTCGGTCAATCCGGTGATCTGGCCGATCTCCAGATAGGAGTATCCTTCGTAGTCCTTCAGCAGCACGAGCGAGCGCTGGGTCTCGTTCAGCCGGGCCAGCGCTGCCTCAAGGGTCTTTTTCAGCGGGTGGATGGGGCGATCGCTGATCAGCGTCTCTTCCCGAAAATCAGCTTTCAGCTCTATCCGTTTCTCTTTCCGCAGGTGGTCGATCATTTGGTGATAAGCGATCGTAAAAAGATAGGATTTGCTTTTCACCGCGTCGACACTGCTACGGTTCTTCCACAATTTCTCAAAAGCCGACTGGACAACGTCTTTCGCGTCATCTTCCCGCCGTAGGTTTTTCAGGATAAAGCGATAGACATTATCCGCGTATACCCTTACACAGTCATTGTATTCTCTATCAGTCATGCTAGTAGTCTCCAAATTTGGCTAACCGGGCGGCGGTCGCGGGGTCTCCCTCTCCAGTACGCCGGACAGGGACCAAAAGTTACAATTAATGGGAAAAAAGAGGGTGGAAAAACAATTAGCCTTTACTAATCAACAAGTTGTGGGTGAGAGACTCCCAAAGGACAAACGGGCTTTGGCATTTGCCGCCATCGCATTGATTTTCACCATTCGTGGCGGGATTCTCAGCGTGGGATGCCCGTACATAGGTATATGAAAAAAGGAGAAGACCTGCAGCGATTACCAGGGAGGCGAAAAAAAAGCGTATGGTCAGTTTGCGCTTCACTTTGATTTTAGTCGTTTGACGAAGGTATACAATATTTTGTTACAGGGTGTTAAAAAATTAGCCGCTTCGTCTAACAGGTAATTTTTCAACAACTTACATTTGCGTCTTAAAGTAAGATACTATGAACGAATCCTTTGTAAACCGGATAGCCGGCGAGCTGAATGAGATCAGGGCTTCCGGTCTCTTCAAGACTGAGCGGATCATTGCCAGCGCGCAGGGCGCCGAAATCGTGGTTGGCGGCAGGAAGGTCCTGAACTTTTGTGCCAACAATTACCTCGGGCTTTCCAGTCATCCGAACGTGATCGCAGCTGCACACCGTGCGATCGATTCCCGCGGATACGGGATGAGCAGTGTCCGCTTTATCTGCGGAACGCAGGATATTCACAGGGAGCTGGAACGCAAGCTCGCGGCGTTCCTGGGAACGGAAGACACGCATCCTGTATGCCGCGGCTTTTGACGCGAACGGGGGCGTGTTCGAACCTTTATTCGGCGAGCAGGATGCGATCATTTCGGACGAGCTGAATCATGCATCGATTATCGATGGGGTAAGGCTTTGTAAGGCGCAACGCTTCCGCTACAAACACAATACGATGTCCGACCTCGAAGCCCAGTTGCAGGCGGCAAAGGGGGCGCGGAGCCGGATCATCGTGACCGACGGTTCGTTCAGCATGGATGGGACGATTGCGCAGTTGGACAAGATCTGCGATCTGGCCGACCGGTATGATGCGATTGTCATGATCGACGAATCGCATTCTTCCGGTTTCATCGGCAAGACGGGGCGCGGAACACATGAACATTGCGGGGTGATGGGTCGGATCGATATCATCACGGGTACGCTGGGCAAGGCGCTGGGCGGCGCCAGCGGCGGATTTACGAGTGGAAGAAAGGAGATCATCGAGATGTTGCGCCAGCGCAGCCGGCCTTATCTGTTCTCCAACAGCGCTGGCGCCTTCGATCACCGGCGCAAGCATTGCCGTGCTGGACATGTTGAGCGAGACGACCGTCTTACGGGATAAGTTGGAGTACAATACCCAATATTTCCGCGACCAAGATGACCGAAGCCGGATTCGATATCCGGCCGGGCCAGCATCCGATCGTACCGATCATGTTATATGATGCGGTGGTGGCCCAGAATTTTGCCGCCCGGCTTATTGGATGAAGGCATCTATGTGATCGGCTTCTTCTATCCCGTCGTTGCGAAAGGGCAGGCGCGGATCCGGGTGCAGCTGAGCGCTGGGCATGAGCAGGCATCATCTGGACAAGGCGATCGCCGCGTTCACGAAGATCGGGAGGGAGCTTGGCGTATTGAAAAGGGAATGACCGCCATGCATCGAGATGATCTCAGTCTATTACCGCGACCATACTGATCTCGATGTTCACATTCTTTGGAAGTCCCTTACGGCATAGGTTTCCCGCGCGGGGAAGTCACCGGTAAAATATTCACCATAGATCTCATTGACGGTGGCGAAAAGGGACATGTCGCTCAGCAGGATCGTTGTCTTTACCACATGATTAAAGTCGAGACCGGCAGCCGAAAGGATGGCTTCCAGGTTGTGCATGACCTGGTGGGTTTCGCCGGCGATATCTGTTGCCTCCACATTCCCCGTATGCGGGTTGAGCGGGATCTGACCGGAAATAAACAGACAGCGTGCCTGCTTGAACAGCCTGGCTGTATGGTCCGATCGGGGCCGGGGCGTTCGGCGTGTTGCATGATCTTTTTTCCATGCGGCGAAGATCGTCATTTATACATTTATATTTGCGGTCAATGAAAATCATCCTCCTTACCGAACAAGCTCCTCCGCCAATATTCTCCGCTGTTGATTGCGTCGTGGCCCGAACGCCGCAGGAGCTCGGAATCATCGCGATGCCGACCTATATGTCGATCTTGATTTCACGCTGGATGAGGCGCGATTCTCGGCGCTCAGCCGGATGCTGCCTTCGCTGGTCATGGTGAATGCGGTGACGCCAACGATTGCAGGAGATCGGCCATCCCTTCATCCGGATCAATGGCTGGCCGGGAATGCTGGAGCGAACGGTGCATGAGCTGGTCGTCCCGGATAGCGACGGCTAGCGGAGCAGGTTGCACGAGCTTTATGAAAAGGCGGGCCGTTCGTTTCGCCAGGCGCCCGATATCGCCGGGATGATCACCGCGAGGATCCT
Organism: uncultured Chitinophagaceae bacterium; assembly: GCA_963846405.1. Lineage (GTDB taxonomy): Bacteria > Bacteroidota > Bacteroidia > Chitinophagales > Chitinophagaceae > Puia. Next base: position 857,002 of record CAWJVU010000010.1, read on the forward strand.
CGCCGCGATCATCAATGAAGCCTGGTATACCTGGCAAGAAGGGGTGAGCAGCAAGGAGGAGATCGATACGGCGATGAGGCTGGGAACCAACTATCCGCTGGGGCCTTTTGAATGGGGCGCGACGATCGGCCTTGACCGGATCGTGGAATTGCTGGAAGTCATGAGCACGACTGATCCGCGTTATATTCCGGCCGAAAGCCTGAAAAAGCAAACCAGCCTGCAGCGGAATTAAAATATGATTAAAAAGAATGATGAAACAACTGTGTTTTTAACAGTTAAAAACGCGAAGGCATGTCCGTGATCCTGAATATCGACACGTCGATGGGGACGGCAGGGGTGTGTCTGTCGAAGGAGGGAAATCGTGCTGGCGCTGGCAGAAAGTCAGGACCAGAAAAATCATTCGTCGTGGCTGCATCCGGCGATCCGGCAACTGCTGGAGGAGACGGGTTACCGGCCGCGGAGATCTGGAGGCGGTGGCGGTTACGGCGGGGCCGGGATCTTATACGGGGCTGCGCGTTGGAATGGCCGCTGCCAAAGGGTTCTGCTATGCGTTGGGCATTCCGCTGATTGCGGAGAACACGCTGAATATGATGGCATTTGCGGCGCGTGAACAGCTGCCGGAAGCCGATCTTTTATGCCCGATGATCGATGCCCGACGGATGGAAGTGTTCACGGCCGTCTACCAGAAAGATGGTGAGAATGCTCCTTCCGGCAACGGCGATGGTCATCGACGAAAATTCTTTTTCTGAATTTTTGTCGGAGCGCTCCATGTCGTTTTTTGGCGATGGAAGCTATAAGTGTAAACCGTTAATTACGGCCCCCAGTGCGGCTTTTGTAAACCCGGCCTATCACGTAGGGTATCTGGGTAAATTATCTTTTTTACGATATTTGCAACGGGAATTCACCGGCGTGGTGTACAGTGAGCCCGTTTATACCAAGGAATTCCACACTCATACCAAAAAATGACTATATTATCATATAAACCGATTTCAGGCATCTTTTTCAATGAGTTGATCCTAAATTTGCCGGACCTGTCACGTATCTTCTTGAAACCTTAAAATGGTAATCGCTCATGAGCTTAACGATGAACAATAATAGCTATTGGATGGTAGTGAATGCAGAGGGTTCCGATGGCGCCCCTGTAAAAGTTGATTTTTTGAATCTGAAGAAAGGAGCACTGATCTTAAGAGCACTCAATCACAAATTACGTCAGCAGATCATCCGCCTTCTGGATGAGAATAAGAAACTGACGGTTACAGAGATCTACGTCCACCTTCGATTGGAGCAATCAGTTGCTTCTCAGCATCTTGCCATATTGCGCCGGGCGGGTATCGTCAAGACCCAGCGCGACGGCAAGTTCATCTACTACATTATCAATCATGACCGTCTTGGCGAGATCATGAAATGCGTTGATGAATTGATTGATTAAGACAGTCGAGTTGGCGCCTGCGCAGGAATTGACTAACTTTGCAGCAAACGCAGGGTTATGTTCATCAAGCAATTGTATACCGGATGTCTCAGTGAAGCGGCATATTATATTGAGAGTGAAGGTGAAGCGGCGATCATCGACCCGTTGCGGGATATCGATGTTTATCTGGATCTTGCCGGGGAGCGGAAGGCGACGATCAAGTATATTTTCGAAACCCATTTTCATGCTGATTTTGTAAGCGGCCATCTTGATCTGGCCAAGGCTACCGGCGCCCCGATCGTATATGGTCCGCATACCGAGACGAATTTTCCCATTCATAAGGCGGTCGACGGCGAGATTTTTCACCTGGGCAACAGCACGATCGAAGTACTGCATACGCCGGGTCATACCCTCGAGTCCTCCTGTTATCTGGTCCGGACGCCGGATGCCGGCGCGCCCGCGCTGTTCACGGGAGATACGTTATTTGTCGGGGATGTCGGAAGACCCGATCTCAGCAGCGGAAATCTGACAAGGGAAGAACTGGCCGGGATGTTGTATGATTCGCTGCGGATCGCGGATCCTGCCCTTGCCGGATGAAACGATCATTTATCCGGCGCATGGCCCGGGCAGCAGTTGCGGAAAGAACCTGGGACCCAATACGCATAGTACGCTGAAGGAAGAGAAAGAGAGCAATTATGCGTTGAGGGCGGAGTCCAAAGAAGAGTTTGTCCGGGTGGTGACGGATGGCCTGGATGCGCCGCCTTCGTATTTTTCCATCAATGCGCGGATCAACAAGGAGGGGTATGAGAGCCTGGACGAAGTATTGGAGGCCGGGCTGCAGGCCGTTGGACCTGGCCGGCTTCAAGCAATGGATCAGAGAGGACGACGCCATTCTGCTGGATACGCGGTCGTCGCAGGTGTTTGTGGCAGGGTTTATTCCCGGTTCGATCAGCATCGGGCTGGATGGTCGATTTGCCGAGTGGGCAGGCAGTCTGCTGCCTTTCGACAAGCCTATCGTGCTGGTGACGGCGCCGGGCGAGGAAAAGGAAAGCGTCGTCCGGCTGGCCCGCGTTGGATTTGATAAGATGAAAGGGTATCTGGAAGGAGGTTTCCCGGCCTGGCAGCATGCCGGCGAGCCGATCGATATGATCATCGACGTTCTGCCGGATGAGCTGGCGATGGATATTCCGTTCGATGAGAATCTTGTGGTGATCGATGTCCGGCGGGAGACAGAGTTTGCCGACGGTCATATAAAGGACGCAGTCAATATTCCCTTGCAGGACCTGGCAGATCCCGGCAGCATGGCCAAGCTGGAGGAGCAATTCAATCTGTATGTCCATTGCGGCGGCGGGTACCGAAGTATCATCGCAGCGTCATTGCTGAAACGCCAGGGGATCCACAATCTCCGCAATGTGACCGGCGGCTGGAAAATGATCAAAGACCAAAAAGGCATCGAGATCGTAAAGGACAAGAGCGTACTGAACTAGCCTTCCGCCAACCTGCTGTCCGGGCGTTGTTTCCGCCCCGGCAAACCCTCTCCTTCGTGGGCGTATCCAATCATGATCGGGTCGATGTTGACGATCCCGCTGCGGACCGCGAACATGGCCAATCCCACGCGTGTCCGGACATTCAATTTTTCGAATAAAGCATCCCGGTAGCCATCGATCGTTCGGGGGCTCAGGTACATCCGGTCAGCGATTTCCTTATAAGTCCATTCGGTACAAACGAGCTGCATGAATTCCAGCTCCCGTTCGTTCAGGACCAGTATGGGGGCGGCAGTGAAGCGGCGTGATCATCGACCAGGGCAGGTCGGGGTTTAAAATTTGTCATCCGGCTGGGGTTTAGGGTTTAAGTGGTTTGCTGCTAATCAGGAAACCCTACCAACCGGGCACGGGATTATGTATACGGGATTAAATATAAATACGACCCATAGTAAATGTATTATAAATTTCTGAAACGCAAAATGGCGGAAGTACGATCGGCAATATTAATTTTTTCCCCGGTTGGTCGGAGCGGGGGTTTTGTCGACCCAAGGGGGGCAAAGCTTTCATCCCAGGTAAATTTCCAGCGTTTATGGCTCCACAGCCAGGTGGCCGGCTGTTCCCGGATGGCTGTTTCGAGCAGGTCGCGGTACCGTAGGGTGAGTTCGCCTTCCGGCAAGCGTGCGGGGTGGTCGGCGATGGTGGTCAGGTGCGAGCGGTAACGGCCCCGGCCGCTCTTATAGACCCGGGCGAAGACTGCCGGGAATATCCCCGATGCGGGAACCCCGTTCCGCTCCGCGGATAAAGGCGGTCGGGTGGCCGAAAGAGATTCAGCCAATAGGAATTTGCGGGTCCCCCCGGCGCCTGGTCGGCGACCAGGGCCAGTGCGTAGACGGTGTTCCGGTAAGGCAGGATCGCCCGTTGCATACTGGTAGCGGGTAAAAGAACCGTCCCGGTCCGGCCCCGCAGGCGGAGGGAGAGCCGTTCGAAGACCTTGTTCCCAACGGGCATATAGACGACGATGAACGTGAAGCGGGTCAGCAGGGGCATGGCGACATTCGCGACTTCCCAGCCGAACAGGTGGCCCAGGAACAGCTGGATCTTGCGGCCTTCCCGGGCAAAATCTTCCATGACCTCCGGGTTGTCGATCACGAAGTGTCGTTTCAGCCAGGCCGGGCTTGCCGACAGCAGCTTGATCGTCTCGATAAAGCTGTCGGTAAAATTCCGGTAGAATTTCCGGGCGATCCGCAGGCGTTCGCGGTCGGTCTTTTCAGGGAAGGCGATTCGGAGGTTGTCCAGCACGATGCGGCGCCGGTAACGGATGACGGTAATACAGGAAAAAGGCGAGGCCGTCCGAAAGGCGATACAGGAGCCATGTCGGCAGCAGGGATATCCCATAAAACAGTCCATAGACGAGGTAGTACATAACGATAACCATTCTAATTCACCCAATTCTTCGCTTCCTGCTCGATATGATGCAGGTCGATCTTTACATGATATTTATTCCGAAGGTGCCTGGCCAGCGCGTCGGCGGCGTAAACGCTCCGATGCTGGCCGCCGGTACAGCCAAAGCTGACACAGAGGCTGGAAAATTCTCTTTTGATATAGTCTTCCACGGAGATATCGACGATGTTATAAACGCCGTTCAGGAACTCCGGCATCCGGGTCTGTTGTTCGAGGAAATCCTTGACCGGCTTGTCCCGGCCGGTCTGGGCTCCTGAACTCCTCAATCCGGCCCGGGTTGAGGATGCCCCGGCAATCAAAGACAAAACCGCCGCCATTGCCGCTTTCATCTGCGGGTATTGCTTTCCGGTAGGAAAAGCTCCGGATATGGACGACCAGGGGCGTATGCTCGTCGGCCTGTACGGGCTCGAAACGATGGATCAGCTCATCCTGCACGATCAGATCCGAGCAGCCGGTCGAATTCGGGCAGGGCAATCCCCGGCTGCCGGTGATTGACGAACCACTTTAAATTCCGCAGCGCAAGGGGGATGCTGATGAGGAAATGGGCTTTCCGTTCGAAAAGACCCCGGAATCCATACGCACCCAGCACCTGCAGCAGCCGGATCAGCACATAGCCATTGTATTGCCCGACGAAGGCAGACCCGGTCGATCTTCTTCCCCAGCAGTTCTTCGACACAATCCATATAATATTCCAGCAGCGAGTCCTTCCATGAATCCGACAACTCCGCTTTGGCCTGCCATAGCAGGGAAGCGACGTCGTATTGCAGCGCGCCTTTCATTCCACCCTGGAAATCGATGAAATGGACCTGGCCGTCCTTCAGCAGGATATTGCGGCTTTGGAAATCGCGGAAAAGAAAATATTTGTGGTCGGCCTGCGGTGAGATAGGTGCTCAATCGCTCGAAATCGTCGATCAGCCGCTCCTTGTCATAAGGGATCTGCAGCGTATCCAGGAAATAGTATTTGAAGTATAGCAGGTCGCTGAGGATCGCTTGTTTGCCGAATTCCCGCGAGGTGATGGTCTTGCCATAGTCCAACCCTTCGTCGCCGAGGATCTGCAGCCTGGCCAGCTGCTGGAGGCTTTGTCTGGAAAAGGGCATGGACGGCCTCGTTGTGTCCCTGTTTCTCCAGTTCCGCCAGTAAAGACTGATCCCCGAAATCCTCCTGGAAATAGATCGTGCAGGCTTCATTGACAAAATAGATCTCCGGCACCGGACAGCCGTGTTCGCGAAAATGCCGGCTGAAGTAGATAAACGTCTGGTTCTCGCGGACATTGTCATTATACGTGGCGATATAGGAACGCTCAGCCGTCCGGATCCGGAAATAGATGCGGTTGCTGCCGGATTGGGGTATGACATCCAGCCCGGTGAGTCGGGTAGCGGCTATACGTCACCCAAAGTCTTCTGATCTCTTCGATTATGGTATTGCATAAAGACTGCGCACAAAGTGTAACCGAAGAACAACGGTAAACGTAATGACGTTACCGGGAGCCGGTTGACCCGCTTGCTCTCGTCTTCTGCGCCAGTTGGTGCGGCGGGCGGCCTTGACCTGGCTGATTGCCGAAGCGATAGGTAAAGTTGAGTTTCAGCTGGCGGCTTTCGGTAGTGCCGCTGCTGTAGAGCGACTGTCCGGAGTAGTTGCTGGTCACGGACCAGTGCAGGGTATAAAAGATATCGCTGACCGACGGCTTTGACCGTTGCCCGGCCGTTGAACAGCGTCTTTTGCAAGCCCCGCGTCGAGGCTCCACATTGGGCGGGCTCCGGAGTGTGCCTGTCCAGATATTGCGGCGACGTATAATATTGGGTAAGATTGGCCGACCAGCCTTTGCCCAGCTGAAAATTGTGCTGCGAAAAGATCGTGGTATTGAAGACATTCAGATCGATGATCTTTCCCGGCGCCGAAATTGGCTTTGTATGAGGCATAGAATCCATTGACATTGAAAAAGGCGCTATACCATTTATATTGAAAGGAGTAGCTGACGTTGAGCGCCGACGATATCCTGGCTGGCAGGTTGACACTCGTAGTGACGGTCTTGGAGCGGTCGGTGGTGTCAGGAACGGTGGTGAACAGATCGCTGATATGGCTGTAGCTCAGCGTCGCCGACAGCGCATATTTATACGACCAGGTCAGACTGAGGTTGTTGGCATATTGCGGCTGTCAGTTGGGTGTTGCCTTTTGAAAACGTATAGTCGTCGATCATGAAAGACAAACGGGTTCAGATCCTGGTAGTTGGGCCGGTCGATACGGCGGCTGTAGCTGAAGGTCCATTGTTTCCAGGTCAGGGAAGCGTTTGGAAACAGGTCGGTATAATGCCGGGGATAGGTGGAGTCGTATATGGAGAATAGTCTGCGGCGCTCTGCTGCCAGCCGGCCGAAATGCCCTTGACTGTTGGTATTCTCGAGCGCGGAGGCCCGGCCTGGATCGACAGTCCCTTTCTTAAACGACCGGCTGTAGTTGAGATAGGCGGCGTTGATATTCTCCTTGTAGTTGAAATTATCGCTGCTCAGCGAGTCGAAGACCCAGCCCGAGTTCCCAGCGTCATATTGCTCGAAATTATTGGCGCTGGTGACATAGGAGACCTTTGCGCCAAGCGCCCAGCTGGCCTTTCAGCCAGTTCGCAGTATAGTCCGGCTTTGAAGCTGTAGATATCGATATTGGTCGGTGAGAGGATATTGTAATCATTGCTGTAGAGAAAGTACTGGCCGGTCGAATCGAAATAGTTGTTGGGCTGGAGCTGGTTCCTGCGGAGCCGGTAAAGCCCGTAGTCCGCATTCAGGTCGAGTTCCTGGCCGTTAGTTGCCCGCATAATGATAGTTGAGGTTGAAGTTGTAATCGTCCTGGAGTTCGCTGGTACGGTTATCCGCTAAAAGCAGCCGGTTTGTCGTATTCGTCGGGCGGTAGACGATCGGGGTGTTGCTGTTGCTCCGGAAGCTGTCGGTCGTCAGCGTGCCGCTGATCAGAAAACCCAGGCTGCTGTTCCGATCGAGAAATAGTCCAGTCCCGGCATGAAAAGTCTGGCTGACGGTCGGGATTGTATACGCCGTCCTGCTGCAGCAGCAGCGTGTCCGGCAGTGTGCGGTTATAGACGGTATTGGCCAGCTTCGTGCCGTTGAGGTACGTGTAGTCGCCGAACAAATTGAGGTGCTGATCGCGGTGATTGAAACTGAGACTTGCGTTGTATTTACTATAGGTGCCGATGTTGTAACCCGCGCCTGCGGTGACGTTGGTGCCAAGGGAGTTATCCTTTTTCAGCCGGATATTGATGATCCCCGCGCTGCCCGCCGCCTCATACCGGGAGGAAGGGTTGCTGATGATCTCGATGGATTCGATGGAGGAAGATTGGAGTGTTCCCAGGTATTGGGCGAGGCCGCTGCCGGACAGATAGGTAGGCCGGCCGTCGACATAGACCTGGACGCCATTTTTGCCACTGAGGCTGATGTTATTGTTGTTATCGACGGTGATCCCGGGCGATTTGCGGAGCAGGTCCAGCGCGTCTTCGCCGAGGTGTTGATGTTGTTTTCCACGTTCAGGACGATCCTGTCGGGCCTGACCTCTACCAGGGGCCGGATGGCGGTGACCTGCGCCTGTTGCAGCTCGCGGGATGAACGGATCAGTTCGATCGCGGGGAATCCGGGCCGCACTCTCCGCCGTGACGGTGAAAACGGCAGATTTCCGGGGCAGATAGGACACATGGGAGACGGTGATGAAATAATACCCCGGCGGGATGGAGGAGAAGCTGTACTGACCGTTGTCATCGGAAAGGCTGAGTTTGATAAGGGCGGAATCCTGTTGCTTTTCTAAGGCGACCGATGCACGGGCCAGGAATTTCCCTTGATTATCCCTTACAATTCCACTTATCCCCTGCGCTTGAAGCAATCCATAGGAAAAGGAGGCCAATAGGAATAAAGCAGTTATTCTCATGTTACGTAGTGCGTGCGACAAAACTAATTTACAAAAGTTATGGCATAAAAATTTGTTTGGGCTAATTTGCCGGTATTTCCACTTATTAAATGGATTATGTCCGGGAATATAAGCGTTTTATCAATAGCCACTACTTAAATGGCGCGATACGTATCACCGCAGGCATCACTTTACCCGCCATACTGCTTGGTTATTTCCACAATCTGTCTGCGGGCATTGTTGTCTCGATCGGCGCCATGTGTGTGGCGAATACCGATAATCCCGGACCGATCCATCATCGGCGTAATGGGATGATTGCCTGTATATTAATTATTTTTTTCGTTTCGTTGATCACGGGATGGGCGAATCGCTCACCGGTGTTGGATGGGTTTGATCGTATTCGTTGTTCTGCTTTGTGTTCTCGCTGATGAGCATTTATGGCAACCGGGCCAGCTCGATCGGCCTCAATGCCTTATTGGTCATGGTATTGAATATCGATTATCACCGGCAGGGGTGGGATATCCTGAACAATGCCCTTTTTATCGCGGCCGGCGGAATGTGGTATACCGTGCTGAGCTTATTGTTGTATAGTTTTCGTCCGTATAAGCTGGTGCAGCAGGCCCTGGGCGACTGCGTGCAGGCTACAGCGGGGTATCTGCGTATCAAAGCTTCGTTCTATTCCCGCGATGTCGACTATGACAAGAGTTACCGGCAGCTGCTGGAAAGCCAGGTCGACATCCAGGAGAAGCAGGATCTCCTGCGCGAGCTGATCTTCAAAAGCCGGAAGATCGTCAAAGAGTCGACGCACACTGGGCGGATATTGATGATGATCTTCCTTGACAGTATCGATCTGTTCGAGCGGATGATGACCTCCCAGCAAGACTACCGGTTACTTCATCGTTTGTTTGACGACGGTCAACTACTTGAAGAATGCCGGAAACTGATCCTCGACCTTGCGGCGGAGCTGGATGAGATCGGCCTCGCGATCATGAGTGGAAAGCCTTCTGCCGATCGCGGTACGCTATCCGTCCGGATCCGCCAGCTGCGGGCGATGATCGCCGCGACGCCTGTCCAGGGCGTAGCGGACCTGAATAATATCCTGGATAGTATCGAGGACATCAATAACCGGCTGCATGCGCTGCATGGGTTTACCACGTATGACCGGAAGCTGAGCAGGAATTTCGGCACAGATTTGAATTACGAGCACCTCGTGTCACACCAGCGTATGGACCGGGAACTCATATTCGACAACCTGACCCTGCAATCCAATTATTTCCGGCACTCGTTCCGGGTCAGCATTGCGACGATCGCCGGTTATATTATTTCCCGGTTCCTGCCGTTCGGACATGGCTATTGGATACTGCTGACCATTATCGTTATTTTGAAGCCCATGTACAGCCTCAGCAAAAAGCGGAATTTCGAGCGGCTCATGGGCACGCTGGGCGGTGCGCTGGTTGGGTTCCTGCTCATCCTGTTCATTCCTGACAGGACGGTGCTATTCGTACTGATGATTCTTTTTATGATCGGGACCTATGTCTTTTTGCGGAGGAACTACCTGGTCTGTGTGACGCTGATGACACCCTATATCCTGCTGTTGTTCCATCTGCTCTACCCGGTCAATTTCAAGGCCATTGCGGGAGACCGTGTCATTGATACGCTGATCGGTTCGGGGATTTCATTTCTGGCCAGCATCTTTATCATCCCCAGTTGGGAGCACCAGCGGATAATCGACAGTATGGTTGATGCGCTGAAAACAAACATCGGTTATTTCCGGGATGTGGCCGGCGCGTTTGCCGGGCGGCCGGTGACGGTCCAGCAGTATAAGCTGTCGCGGAAACATGCGTTTGTTGCGCTTGCCAATCTTTCGGATGCGTTTAGCCGGATGTTGCAGGAACCTCGCCGGCAGCAAAAGAAAATCGAGCAGATGCATCAGTTCGTCGTGGCGAGCCAGATGCTCACCTCCTATATTGCGACCCTTGCCTATTATGAAAAGCCGTTGGCTTCCAGGTATGCCGACCCGTCGTATCAGCCGGTTGTCGATACGATCGCCGCGTGTCTGGATGAGGCGGCGTTGATCTTAGAGAATGGCGGGGTGTCGGGGAAGCTATCCCTACCGCCAAGGAAAGATGGACCGGGAGATGGCAAAGCCGATAGAGGACCAGTTCGGTTTCATCGGCAAGGTCGCGGGAGATATCCTCCGGCTCAGCCCGGTGTTGCATGAGGCGATGACGTGATGCCCCGCGGCGCCTGGTTGCCTAGTTGTTCGACCCCAGCATTTCCCGGATCTTCATGACCAGTTCAGTCCGGGTGATCGGGATACCCATGACCTTGTTATAGCCGACGGCATTGATCAGGAACTGATCGCGGATGATGCGGATCAGCTGCCCGTTGTTGATCTCGGGGATCAAGTACCTGTTTGAAGCTGCGCACGATCTCGCCGAGATTGGCCGGGAAGGGGCGGAGATGCCGGAGATGGGCGTGGGATACGGCATAGCCTTCCTTTTGCAGCTCGCCGACGGCGCTTTTGATCGCGCCATAGGTGCTGCCCCAGCCCAGGACCAGCAGGTCGCCCTTTTCGGGACCGCTGTCCAGTCGTTGCGGCGGAATATGGTCCGCGATGCGGGCTATCCTTCTCTTCGCGGATCTTGACCATCAGCTGGTGGTTCTCGGGATCGTAGCTGACGTTGCCGGTGATATTCTGTTTTTCGAGACCGCCGATCCGGTGTTCCAACCCGGGGGTGCCGGGGATGGCCCAGGGCCGGACCAGTTTTTCGTCCCGGAGATAGGGCTGGAAGGTCTTGTTCGTCCGGTCCCAGTTCGGTCTTGAATTTTACTTCGATGGGCGGGAGGTCTGCGCTTTTTGGAAATTTCCAGGGTTCGGCGCCGTTGGCGATATACCCGTCGGAGAGGAAGATGACGGGGGTCATATGTTGGACGGCGATGCGGACGGCTTCGTAGACGGCGTCAAAGCAATCGCTTGGCGTGGACGCGGCGATGACCGGCATGGGACATTCGCCATTGCGGCCGTAATAGGCTTGCAGCAGATCGCTTTGTTCGGTCTTGGTCGGCAGGCCGGTGGAGGGGCCGCCGCGCTGGATATCGCAGATCAGCAATGGGATTTCGAGCATAACGGCGAGGCCCATGGCCTCTGCTTTCAGCGCCATGCCGGGTCCGGAGGTAGTCGTGACGCCCAGGGCGCCGCCGTAGGCGGCGCCAATGGCCGAGGTGATCCCGGCGATCTCGTCTTCCGCCTGGAAGGTTCGGACGCCAAACGCCTTATGACGGCTCAGCTCGTGCAAGATGTCGGATGCCGGGGTAATCGGATAGGAGCCGAGGAACAGGGGCAGACCGCTTTTTCGGGAGGCGGCGATGAGCCCATAGGCCAGCGCCTGGTTGCCCATGATCGAGCGATAGATGCCGGGAGCCATTTTCGCTTTTTCCACGCGATAGGTGGTAGTAAAGGTCTCGGTGGTGTCGCCGAAATGATAGCCTGCCTGAAGCACCTTGGTGTTGCTTTCGAGGATCTCGGGTTTTTTGCCGAATTTTTCTTTGAGGAATTGGAGCGTGCTGTCCATGTTCCGGTTGTACATCCAGTAGAGGAAGCCCAGCACGAACATATTTTTGCGCGGTCCTTTTCTTTGGTGCCCATGGTGATATCCTTCAAGCGCTTCGCGGGTCATCTTCGTCACGTCGATTTTGATGACCGTATAATTGTCCAGGCTATTGTCTTCGAGGGGGTTGATGCCATCGGGATAATTGGCGAGGCGGAGGTTCTTGCTGTCGAAGCCTTCGGTATTGGCGATGATCTTACCGCCTTTCTTCAATCCTTTCAGATTGGATTTCAGCGCGGCGGCATTCATGGCGACCAGGACGTCGCATTCATCACCCGGGGTGAAGATCTGGATCGCTGGAGAAACGCAGCTGGTATCCGCTGACACCCGGGCAGCGTGCCCTGAGGGGCGCGGATCTCGGCCGGGAAAATCGGGGAAGGTAGCAAGGTCGATACCCAACAGGGCGGTATTGTTGGTGAATTGACTTCCTGTCAATTGCATCCCGTCGCCGGAGTCGCCCGGCGAATTTGATGACGACGTCCTGCAGGACTTCTTCTTTTCTGTTCATATATAGAGAGGTTCGGTCTGTTTCCATCCTATAAATGTACGACAGAAAACTGATCATTCATAGCGCAAGCGCCTCTATCGGGTCCAGCCGGGAGGCAGCCTGTGCCGGATAATAGCCGAAAAAGACCCCGGTAATAAAACATACCAGGAAGGACAACACGATCGAGGATTCCGTCACCAGGGTCGGCCAGGAAAGGAAGAAGGTCACGAGCCGGGCGGAGGTGATTCCCAGGACGACCCCGATGATGCCGCCGGTAATGCTGATCAGGACGGCTTCGGTGAGGAATTGAAGCAGGATATCGACGCCCCGGGCGCCGATCGACATCCGCAGGCCGATCTCTTTGGTCCGTTCGGTGACGGAGACATACATGATGTTCATGATGCCGATCCCGCCGACCAGCAGGGAGATGCCCGAGATGACCGCCAGCAGGACGGTCAGCAGCTGGCTGGTGGAGCTAAAGGTATTGATGAGCTCCTGCATGGTCCGTACGGCGAAATCGTCGTCGTCGGTAGGTTTTAGCCGGTGGGACGCGCGCATGATCTGTCGAGACTTCGTCAGAAGCGGCGGTTGTCGATGCCTCGTTGACGGCGGAGGCATAGATGTTCTGCAGGTAGATGGTGGAAAGGATCCGTTCCTGTACGGTGGTATAGGGGGCGAGAATGACGTCGTCCTGGTCCTGGCCGAAAGCGCTTTCTCCCTTGGCCGTCAGCGTCCCGATGACCAGCAGCGGGACTTTGCCAAAGCGGATATATTTCCCGATCGGGCTTATCGCCGTTGGGGAAAAGGTTGGTGATCACGGTCTGGCCCAGGATGCAGACTTTCGCGGCCCCCTGGACGTCGCGATCGGTGAATTCTACTGCCATCCTGCAGGGGCCATTGCCGGATGATATCCAGGTATTGGGTATTCACGCCGGTGATGGTGGTGGACCAGTTGTTGTTGCCATAGATGGCCTGTCCTTTGGTGGACATCACGGGGGTCACGGCGCTGAGATGGGTGGCTTCGCGTTGCAGGGCCTTTACATCATCCATCGTTAGGGTCTGGACGGTGGTGGCATCGAGCCGGGCGCCGGCCGAGACATTGCTGTTGGGCCGGATGATGATCATATTGGAGCCCATGCCGGACAATTGCTTCTGGATGCTTTGCTTGGAGCCCTGGCCGATGGCGACCATGGCGATGACCGAGGCCACGCCGATGATGATGCCCAGCATGGTGAGGAAGGCTCTCAGCTTATTGCGTTGCAAGGCCTTCATGGCGATGCGAAATAGGTTGAAGAAAGACATGGTTTACGCATTTTTAGTAATCTTCTGTCGGCGGCAACGAGGCCAAAACATCCTTGGCCGATCGCCTGTTCTCATTCAGGCTGTCTTTTATCACCTTGCCGTCCTTCAGCATGACCGTCCGCTGCTGAATGCGGCGATATCGGGCTCATGGGTTACGAATACGATGGTCTTTCCCTGCGCGTTGAGGTCCTGGATCAGGGCCATGATGCTGAAGCTGGTTCGGGAGTCGAGGTTGCCCGTCGCTTCGTCGGCAAGGATCATCACCGGCTCGTTGACCAGCGCCCGGGCAATGGCTACGCGTTGTTGCTGGCCGCCGGATAGCTGGTTGGGCATATGGTCCAGCCTGTCGCCGAGACCGACCGCCTGCAGGGACTGGGTGGCCCGTTCCTTTCGCTCCTTTGCACTGATCTTGGGATTATACAAGAGCGGTAAGCTCGACGTTCTCCAGCGCCGAAGTCCGGGGAAGCAGGTTGTAGGCCTGGAACACAAATCCGATCTTGTGGTTGCGCAGCCTGGCGAGATCATTGCGACTGAGTTTGCGGACGTCGACCCCATCCAGCAGGTAGGTCCCTTCCGTCGGTTTGTCGAGGCAGCCAAGGGTATTGAGCAGGGTCGTCTTCCCCGAACCGCTGCTTCCCATGATCGTTAGGAACTCCCCGGCCTTTACGTCGAAGGATACTCCTTTCAGGGCGCGGACGATCTCCGATCCCATCCGGAATTCGCGCCGGATATCTTTTAGCTCAAGTATTTTGCTTTCGCTCATTGTCGTTTTTCGTTACCGTGCTGTCCGCCGCGCTCCGCCGCCTCCCGCCCCAGCTGCGGGCCTGGTGGGAGTGTTCGGTCTTCTTGCAGGCATAAATGGACTTCTGACCCCGCCGGAAGACTTGGCCGCGGTTACGATCTCCGTCCCGTTGACTACCTGGTCGTCCGTCGTCAGCCCCGAAAGGATCTGGACCTGCGTATCGTTGTTCAGACCGGTCATGACCAGCTTTTCGATCAGGCTGTCGCCGGACCGCACCCAAACAAAAGCCGCCGTTCCGGTGGTTGAAGCCGAATCGACAACCCGACTGGCGGTATCGTGCCGGTGTTTCGGCGCGGCCAGGGGATTGTTGGACGACGCCTTGCGGGCCGCCCGCTGGACCTGCCGTTCCCCGGTGCTGTCCGGGATAATCCGGAACTGTTTTTCCATCGTAACGTCCGGCTTGAACTTCAGCGCCTTGGCGGAGATCAGCAGCGCGCTGTCGATCTCTTTGGTAAAGATGAAGATATTGGCGGTCATCCCCGGCTTCAGCTTCAGATCCTGGTTGGGTGCGCTGATGATCGTCGTATAGGTCACCACATTCGCGGAAACCACGGGCTCGAGGCGGATCTGGTTTACCGTCCCGGTGAAGGTGATATCCGGATAGGCATCGACGGTAAAGGTGGACGCGAAGCCCGGATTTTACGTCCCCGATATCGGCTTCGGAAACCGCCGCCTGTACTTGCATCTTGGTGATGTCTTTGGCAATGATAAAAAGGGTTGGCGTGCTGAAACTTGCCGCGACCGTTTGACCCACGCTGACATTACGCGTCATCACCACTCCGTCGACGGGGGAATAGATGCTGGCGTAGTCCAGATTTTTGACCGCCGCATCCAGTTGTGCCTGCACGCTGTTCACGGTTGCCTTGGCGCCTTCGTATTGGTTCTGGTAATTTTCGTAGTCCGCTTTGGCGATGGCCCCGGTCTTAAAAAGGGTGCTTTCCCGGTCAAAGGTATTCTGCGCATAGACCAGGGATGCTTTGGCGACTTCCAGGTTGGCCTTGTATTGATTGACGGAAGCCTCAAAAAGGGATTTGTCCATGGTCGCGATCAACTGATGCTTCGTGACTTTGGCGTTGTAGTCGGTATAGATCGCGTTGATCGTCCCTGAAACCTGGCAGCCTACATTGACCGTATCCACCGGCTCGATCGTCCCGGTTGCGGTGACGCTCCTGGAGATATATCCATAGCGCGGCTCTTCCGTTGTCAGGACCACCGGCTTCTCTTCCTTTCGGAAATAGAAGTACCAGACGCCGCCTCCTGCCAGCAGCAGCAGGACAATAATGATGATTGCTCTCTTCATGCGAAGGACATTTATAGTTTTACAGCGATTCCCATATAGAAGTCATATATCTCGATGCTGAGCGCCGAATTGTATTTGGCCTGCACATAATTCTGGAAAGCCTGCGTATACAACGTCTTCTGCTGCAGATAGGCCACCAGGTTTACGGCGCCGACCTTCAGCTCTTCGGCGGCAACCCGGAAGGCTTCCTGATTGGCGGTCAGTTCCTCAACCGCCGCGTCATATTGGCTTTGTGCATTCTGCACGTTGATATAGGCCTGCTCGATCGTCTGGGACAGCCCGGTCTGATTGCCCAGCAGGGTGAGCTTGGATTGTTCGATCTGGATCTTTGCATTTTCAACATTTGTCTTCACCTGTCGCTTGGTTGAATATCGGGATGGATAAGTTGAGCCCTGCCTGCTGGAAGAAGTTGTTGTCCAGCTGCTGCACGAAATCGCTGTTCCCGTTATTGGAATAGCCGGTAGACAGTTCCGCCGATGCGGTAAGCACGGGGAGAAAACCCGCTTTGGCGATGGACAGGTTGTAGCGGGAGATGTCGATCCCCAATTGACCAAGCTTGATCTCCGGGCGATTCTGCAGGGCAAAAGCTTCAACGGAATCCAGGTTGGGGACAGCCTGAGTAGCGATCACGGTATCCGGGGTAACGATATCGAAGGAATCCCGATAGGGCAGCTGCAGGAGTTGTTTAAGCGTAACTTTGTTTTGTCGCACGGCGTTCTGTGCGGTGACGAGGGTATACTTGTCGGTCGCCAGCTGTGCCTGCAGCTCGATATAGGCGTTCTTGGCGATCGTTCCCACCTCATATTCCTGCTTGCCCTGGTCGACCTGGGCCGTGGTGGATTTTACCAGGTCCTCAATATAGACGACATTTTCTTTGGCCAGCAGGATGTTGAGATAGTCCTGGACGATCTGGAGGGTGATATCGAGCTCGTTCTCGATCACGGTCTGGTTGGCGGTTTGGATCTGGAGATTGGCCATCTTGATATTGTTGTTGATGGCGTTCCCGTTGTAGATCGTAATCCCCGAGCTAAGGCTATAGTCACTGGCAAAAGAAGACTGGGTTTGGAAACCGCCGATGACGGGGTTGGCGTTTTTGCTATGGGTATAGGCGCCGGTGACATCGCCGATGAGGTTGGGTTCGCGGGCGGCCCGGGCCAGGAGGTAGTTTTGTTGCGCGGTCAGGACGTTGAGACGAAGGCTGTTCAGCGCGATATTGTTCTTTTTCGCATAGTCGATACAGGTCTGCAGATCCCAGCGGGCCGGCAGGGGGGCGCCGGCGCTGTCCCGGGCGGAGATCCGGGTAGAGACCTGCGCGGAGACGGTACCTGTCGAATATACCAGGGCAACGAATGCGAACACTGCTAATCGTAAGATCATACGCTTACAGGTTTAGGTTACTCTCCTGTCCTTTACAAAGGACAGGCCATATTGGCGCACTGAATCGCCCATTCGTATAAAAGTAGGATTTTATTCGATGTTTCAGGAGCGCGATTTCCTTCCGTCCCCGGGAGGTTTTTGCCCGGAGTTTTTGCCAAGCAGCAGTTCGGCCTTTGACCGGGTCTCCTGCGAGGTGCGCCATTTATTGATCAGTTTGCGCAATGCCCGGGCTTTGTCGGAGTTTTCTTTTGTAGAGTTAAGCATGGCCTAAATTAGGGGAGACGGCAATATGCGCATCATTTGCTGCACGCCGATTCCGTGCCATAATGGTATTATTTAGATTCACATATTGAAGGCGCCGTAGTAGGCGGCGCCCTGCAGGGCCATTTTGTCATTGAGGACGACATGGACCGGGATGCGGTCGGAAAGATCGTGCATCCGGCCGTTGTTGTCGAAATTTTTCGACCACGCTTTCGGTTTGCAGCAGCGGCAGTATTTTGGGCGGGATGCCGCCGGCGAGGTACAGGCCGCCGGTGGCCATGAGTTTGAGTACGAGGCTCGCGGCTTCGGTTGCCATATACCGGACGAAGAGCTCCATCGTTTCCGCGCAGACGAAGTCTTCGTGGCGCAGGGCCGACTCGCTGATGACGGCCGCGGGGTCGTTGTCTTTCAGGCGTTCGGCCAGCCATTCGGGGATCTGCTCTTTACGGGATTCGACCAGGAAATGAAAGATGTTTTTTATGCCCATGCCGGAGACGACCCGTTCCCAGCTGACATGCCCATATTGTTTTTGCAGGTAGTAGAAAAGATCGACATCCGTGGCGGTTCTTGGAGCAAAGTCACTGTGGCCGCCTTCGGTCGCGAACGGGTGGTAGTGTTGGCCATCCCAGTACAGACCCGCTTCTCCCAGCCCCGTTCCGGGTGCGAGGATCGCAATATTGCCTTTTGCTTTCGCGTCGCCGGCCGCCAGGGTGGTTCGCTCGGAATCCTTTAGGCCCGCGAGCCCGTAGGCAGTAGCTTCGAGATCATTGAGGAAGCAGACAGGGGTCTTTAAGTCATCGCTCATGGCTTTGCTGTCCAGCACCCAGGGCAGATTGGTCAGTTTGCTTTTGCCGTCGATGACGGGACCGGCGACGGCGGCGGCGATCCGATCGGGCAATGTATTGCCGCAGAAATCATGGATGATATCGGTCAGTGACGCATGATCGGCGGAGACGTAGCGTTCGTCCCGGGTGATTGTTAGTCCGTTGCCGTCGGACTGATACCAGGCGACATTTGTCTTGGTGCCGCCGATATCGGCCGCGAGGATTGCGACGGTCTTCTGCCCCTGGGGAGGCTCGTTTTTAAAGGCGATGGGGATCATGGTGAACCCAAATTTACATGTTACGGCGATATTGGCCGCCCACCGCATATAAAGCATTGGTTATTTCCCCGAGGCTGCAATATTTCACGGTGGTCATCAGCGCTTCGAAGAGATTGCCGTCACCCACCGCCACCTCCTGCAATCGACTGCAGCATTTCCGGTCTGCGGGCTTTATTTCGTTCCTTGAAAGCCCGGAGGTTGCGGATCTGCTGGTCTTTTTCTTCGGTCGTACTGCGGATCACTTCGTCGGGCAGGATCGTCGGGGAGCCTTCTTTGCCCAGAAACGTATTGACGCCGACGATGGGCAGCTCGCCGCTGTGTTTGAGGCTTTCGTAGATAGAGGCTTTCTTCCTGGATCTTGTTCCGCTGATACATCCGTTCCATTGCGCCGAGCACGCCGCCGCGGTCCGTGAGCCGGTCGAATTCTGTTCATGACGGCTTCTTCGACAAGGTCGGTCAGCTCTTCGACCGCAAAACTGCCCTGGGTGAAATTCTCTGTCCTGGCGCTACCGAGTTCGCGGTTGATGATCAGTTGGATGGCCATGGCGCGGCGGACGCTGGCCTCCGTCGGGGTGGTGATGGCTTCGTCGTAGGCGTTTGTGTGCAGGGAATTGCAGTTATCATAGATCGCGTACAGCGCTTGCAGGGTGGTGCGGATATCGTTGAAGTCGATCTCCTGGGCATGGAGGCTCCGGCCGCTGGTCTGGATATGGTATTTGAGCTTTTGGGAGCGGCTGTTGCCTTTATAGACGTTTTGATCGCTTTTGCCCAGATGCGTCTGGCGACGCGGCCGATGACGCTGTATTCCGGATCCATACCGTTGCTGAAGAAGAAGGAGAGATTGGGTGCGAAGTCATCGAGGGCCATGCCGCGGCTTAGGTAGTATTCCACATAGGTGAACCCGTTAGCCAGGGTAAAGGCCAGCTGGGTGATCGGGTTGGCGCCGGCTTCGGCGATATGATAGCCGCTGATGGAAACGCTGTAGAAATTTCGCACTTTATTGGCGATGAAATAAGCCTGGACGTCGCCCATGAGACGTAGTGCGAATTCGGTACTGAAGATACAGGTGTTCTGCGCCTGGTCTTCCTTGAGGATGTCGGCTTGTACCGTGCCGCGGACCTGGGACAGGGTCTCCGCCATTATCTTTTCGTAGACTTCCGCGGCTTAATACCTGGTCTCCGCTAAGACCCAGCAGGGTAAGACCAAGACCATCATTGCCTTCAGGCAGATCGCCGGAATAGAAAGGTTGTATGGCTGCCGTGTTGTCCGGAATTTTCATTCCATTTTCCACCAGATATTTCTCGCATTGCTGATCGATCGCGGCATTCATAAAGAACGCGAGCAGGATGGGTGCGGGCCCGTTGATCGTCATGCTGACCGAAGTCCGGGGGTCGCAGAGGTCGAAGCCGCTGTAGAGTTTCTTCGCATCATCGACGGTGGCAATGCTGACGCCGGAATTGCCGATCTTTCCATAGATATCGGGACGGTAGTCGGGGTCTTCGCCGTAAAGGGTTACGGAGTCGAATGCCGTACTGAGGCGGATTGCGGGCTGGCCGGCGCTGACATAGTGAAAACGTTTGTTGGTGCGTTCGGGGCCGCCTTCGCCGGCGAACATCCTGGTGGGATCTTCTTCCGATCTTTTCAGCGGGAAGATGCCTGCCGTGAACGGGAATTTGCCCGGGAAATTTTCCTGTACCCTCCAGCGGAGGATATCTCCCCAGTCGGAGAAGCGGGGTACGGCGATCCGCGGGATTTTCAGGTGGGAAAGCGACTCGCTGTATAGGGGCTGTTGGATCGATCTTTCCGCGCACTTCATATTCGAAATATTCGCGTTTATACCGGTCGCGGGTAGGGCCCCATTCGCTGATGAGTTTTCGGCAGACTGGGAACAGCTGCTGTTCCAGCTTTTCGATTTGTTGTTCCAGCGGGTGACGGGCCGGCGAGTCTTCGGGGCAGTTCCTGACAGTGCGCCGGTCAGCCTGTAAAGCCGCGAAGCGATCGCCGCCTGCTCGTCGGTCTTGTTGGTTGTAGTCCCGGATGGCCGCGGTGATCTCGGAGAGGTATCTCACCCGCGAGGGCGGGATGATGAGGGATTGGGTGGTGGTGTCTTTTAGATGGTGGCGATGGTGGGCGGGGCCGAAGACCGGCGCCGAGTCTTTTTTTCAAGGGTTTCCATGTAGCAGATCGAACAGCTCGTTGATGCCGGCATCATTGAATTGAGCGGCGATGGTGCCGACGATCGGCAGGTCTTCGTCTTTGGCCGTCCAGAGGCCGTGGTTGCGCTTGTATTGTTTTCGGATGTCATGCAGGGCATCCAGCGCTCCGGCCTTGTCGAACTTGTTGAGCACGACGAGGTCGGCATAGTCGAGCATATTGATCTTCTCCAGTTGCGAAGCCGCGCCATATTCCGGGGTCATGACGTATAGGCTTAGGTCGACGTAGTCGAGGATGGAGACGTCGTTTTGGCCAACGCCCGCGGATTCGAGGATGATGAGGTCGTATCCCGCCGCCTTGCAGATGTCGATTGCTTCCCTGACATGTGCGCTGAGCGCCCCGTCGCTGTCGCGAGTCGCGAGGCTGCGCATGTATACCCGCGGGCTGGCGACGGCATTCATGCGGATGCGGTCGCCGAGCAGGGCGCCGCCGGTCTTCTTTTTGGAGGGGTCGACAGAGACTACGGCAAGCGTTTTATCGGGGAAATGGTTCAGGAAGCGGCGTACCAGTTCGTCGGTGACACTGGATTTACCGGCGCCGCCGGTACCGGTGATGCCGATGACGGGATTGCGGCTGTTTGCGCGCCGGTGCGTCGTGGATTCCAGGTCGCCGGCGCCGCGCTGTTGCCCTGAGGTTCGCCGGCCCCATTCTCGGCGTTGGAGATCGCGCGGGCAATCTTGCGGATATCTTGATTCGTCCAGTATCAGGGCGGCTTTTGAACTGGTCGGGATTGCCGTTGAGCGGGAAATCGCATTGCCGGACCACGTCTTCGATCATCCCTTCGAGTCCCATCCGCCGGCCGTCGTCGGGGGAGTAGATCCGGGTGATCCCATATTGGTGGAGCTCTTCGATCTCGCGGGGGAGGATGGTGCCGCCGCCGCCGCCGAAAAGCCGAATGTGTCCGCAGCCGTTCTCATCCAGCAGGTCTTTGATATACTTGAAGAATTCAAGATGGCCGCCCTGATAGGATGTGATCGCGATACCCTGTACGTCTTCTTCGATGGCGCACTCGACGATCTCGGCTGCAGAGCGGTTATGCCCGAGGTGGATGATCTCGGCGCCCTTTGACTGGAGCAGCCGCCGCATGATGTTGATCGCAGCGTCATGACCATCGAAAAGCGAAGCAGCGGTAACGAGACGGACCTGATTAACGGGGGTATAGCTCATCGTATAAGGATTTGGCAGACAAGCAAAATTACGCCAAAAAACTAATGAGTGTTAGTTTTTTGAGGAGGCGGCGATCAACCATCGAACAATCTCTTAAAAACCTGGATGGCTTTACCCGATTATATTCCCTGAAAAGATAGAGGCTTATAAAAATCGCAATCATTCCCCATGGAACAAAGACGTTTATTTGTCCCAGCCCAAATCCCGAATTATCGAGTCGTAGAAATTTTGCCGTCAGAATGACCAAGGCGATGATAAAAACCACCAGAATAATCCGTTCTATAAACGCAGATTTTGTCATGGCACCCAACATTACGCAGCCGCCTTGCGAATAAAGCCCTTTTTCAAGTAAGGATTGAACATCTCCAATGGCCGGGGCAAAAAATACCCCTTTATCATTTCGGGATTGATCACGCACACTTCGATGTGGCCCCGCATACTGAAGTTAGAGCCGGGATAGGCGGCGTTGCCTTCCGAGAAAGCGCATCGGACTGTGTCATACTTATTTAGCCCCTCCGCTCTTGTTACCTCGTGAACAGTCTTAATGACTGCACAGTCTAAATTCCTTCTTGGGCCATCATTTACGGGGAATATTGCTTCCGAAGTTTTGAAGGTTTCCAAAAGGACGGCATGAGCTTTAACCACAATTCCCATCGCCTTTGGCTCTAGCAAATTAAGGCAATTACCAAGTTCAATACTCGATCCGAGCACAAACGGGATCCTTATTCTGACCTTGTTTTTCTGATGACCATTGGCACATTCGAATGCGTATTGAACAGCACGCTCCGGATTTTGTTCCCAAAAATATACTCCTCCTCCAAGCCAATCCCAGACGTATGAAATCCAATAACCTCAAAAGGTTGGTGGTAAGCCATTTATTTTCCCTTTTTCTTTCCGGTTGCTTTCTTGTTTTCCTTTATTATACCGGCGTCGATAAGAAACTTCCTGGAAGCTTCTTTGGACTTAAGTACTTTGGCTGCGGTGCGGTCAATGGCATCGAGTGTTCTTTGGATGTCTGCATCTGTCATAAAATAAGAGGTGTTTGTAAAGCGAAAAATAGCACATGCAAATTTACAACACTGAAAATTTCTCACCGGCAAAAATATCTTCCGACCGATCGGTTTTGCTTCTTTTCTTTTGGTTTCAACGTTGCTCCTATATTTATACCCCGGCTTTCGAGTTGTCCGGCCGATCGGTGGTAGGAGCCGAGCCTTAGGCCGGCATCGATCGGAAGCGGGAGAAAATTTATTGCTATTTCCGCAGAGTTTCCTACATTGTATCGTCTTAATACAATAACATGCTTGCCAAACCCCTGCTTTACGTTGCCGGCGTGAGCTTCGCCTTGACGCTGCTCATTTCCTGCCAGACACAAAACTCCGGTGACACGATCGTTAAGACCATCGACGGTTACACCTTCCGCGATCTCAATAAGAACGGGAAGCTGGACGTATACGAAGACACGCGGCAACCGGTCAGTGCGCGGGTCAATGACCTGCTTGGCCAGATGACGCTGGACGAAAAAGCCGGGATGCTTTTTATCAATGGCGCCCGGATCAACGAAGACGGCTCCGTTGAAGACAGGCCTGCCACGGGGATGTTTGCGTTTGCGCCAAACGGGCTCAACCTCGTGAAGCAAAAGAAGATGAATCATTTCAATCTTTGGCAAGTTCCTTCGCCGGCCGCGATGGCCAAGTGGTACAATGCCATGCAACGATATGTCCAGGACTCGACCCGGCTGGGGATCCCGATCACGATCGCTTCCGATCCGCGGAATCATTTCAGCAATAATATTTTTGCGATGACGGCCAACACGTTTTCGCAATGGTGCGAGCCCTTGGGTCTTGGGGCGATCGGCAGCGACAGCATTACCCATGAGTTTGCCGACATTTCCCGTCGCGAGTACCTCGCGGTAGGGATCCGGGAAGCGCTCCATCCACAGGTCGATCTCGCAACGGAACCCCGCTGGCCGCGTATCAGCGGGACATTCGGCGAGGATGCACAACTCACCGCGCGGATGGCAAAAGCCTATATCCTGGGCTATCAGGGGGATAAGCTCGAACTCGAACAGCGTGGCGACGATGACCAAACATTTCCCCGGCGGCGGCCCGCAAAAAGAAGGACTGGACCCGCACTTCCCCTTTCAGAAGGGACAAGTCTACCCCGGGAATAATTTCAAATACCACCTGATCCCGTTCGAAGCGGCGTTTGCGGCGCATACGGCGGCCATTATGCCGTATTATGGCGTACCGATGGGTCAGACCAGCGAGAATGTCGGAATGTCCTATAACAAGGACATCATTACCGGCCTGCTGCGGAACACCTATCATTTTGAAGGCGTGGTCTGCACCGACTGGGGTCTGATTAACGATACCAAAATGGGCCCGATCGTCTGGCCCGCGCGGGCCTGGGGCGTGGAAAGCCTCACGCCCATCGAGCGCGTAAAGAAGATTCTCGATGCGGGTGTCGACCAATTCGGCGGGGAGAACTGCCCGGAGCTGGTTATCCAGCTGGTAAAGGAAGGCAAGCTGACGGAGGCGCGTATCGACAGCAGTGTCCGGCGGCTGTTGACGCAGAAGTTCGAACTGGGGCTGTTTGACAATCCTTTTGTAGAGGAAACCAAGGTCGGCCAGTCGCTTGGCAATTCTGAATACATGGCGGCTGGTGAGGCTTCGCAGCGCATGGCCATGACCCTGCTCAAAAATGACAAAAAGGTTCTGCCGCTTACGGCAGGTAAACTTAAGATCTATGTGAAGAATGTCGATTCCACCGTTGCAGCGAAATACGGGACGGTCGTCAGCAAACCGGAGCAGGCAGATATCGCGATCCTGCGGCTCAAGACACCTTACGTCCCCGTCAATTCCCCCATCACGATGGCGCGCATGTTCCATCACGGCGATCTCGACTTCAAGGGCAAGGAGAAAGACAGTATCCTGCAGCTACTGAATAAAGTGCCGACGATCGTGGACATTTACCTGGACCGCCCGGCCGTCATCCCCGAGATCAGCGCGAAGGCAAAAGGGCTGCTGGCTGATTTCGGCGCGAGCGATGCTGCGGTGCTGGACGTAATTTTTGGGAAGGCGAAGCCGCTCGGACATTTGCCGATCGAATTGCCGTCTTCGATGGCGGCGGTGCAGGCACAGAAGGAGGATGTGCCGTATGACAGTAAGAATCCGTTGTACAAGTTTGGATTTGGGCTGAGCTATTAAAAAAAACTTCTCGTATCCGAAAAAATGCCTGATTGGTAGGCGCTGTAACGTCTTGCCGCCATACTGCTTGCGCGAGTGCTTTTCTTTAACCGGTCGATCCGATAGCCCATATTTTCGCCGGCTGCGCGCAAGTTTGAATTTTTTTGTAATTTTTGGCCACTTATGCTTTTCAATTCCTTTGAATTTCTTATTTTTTTCCTAATCGTAGCTTTCAGCTTTTTTTTATTACCTCACCGGTGGAGATGGCTTCACCTGCTGATCGCCAGTTGTGTATTTTACATGGCGTTCATCCCAATTTACATTCTGATCTTATTTTTTACCATCATCATCGATTACATCGCCGGCATCGTCATCGAAGATGCCACGGGGCCCAGGCGGAAGACATTTTTAGGGCTAAGTCTGATCAGCAATATCGGAATTCTGGCGGTATTTAAATATTTCAATTTTTTCATATCCAATATCGACAGTCTGGGGTACTCCATACCGCTGCTGAAGATCATCCTCCCTATTGGTCTGTCCTTCCATACGTTCCAGGCCATGAGCTACACGATAGAAGTTTATCGTGGGCGTCAAAAAGCGGAACGGCATTTCGGCATCTATGCCTTATATGTAATGTTCTTTCCCCAACTGGTGGCGGGTCCCATCGAGCGGCCTCAGAATGTCCTGCATCAGTTCCATGAAAAGAAGCAATTCGACGCCGGCAACCTCGTCTCCGGCCTCAAGCTGATCCTCTGGGGGCTTGTCAAAAAGGTGGTCATTGCCGATCGTCTTGCGCTAGTCACCGACTTCGCCTTTAAGAACCTGCCGGACCAGACCTCGTTGACCCTTATAATCGCGGTGGTCTTCTTCTCCTTTCAGATCTATTGCGATTTCTCCGGGTACTCTGATATTGCCCTGGGTACGGCCCGGGTACTTGGATTCAAGCTCATGAAAAATTTCGATGCGCCCTACCAATCCGCATCGGTTTCCGAATTCTGGCGCAGATGGCACATCTCCCTCTCGACCTGGTTCCGCGACTATCTTTATATATCGTTAGGCGGGAACAGGGTCTCCATCCCCAGATGGTATTTTAATTTGTCTTTTGTCTTTTTGGTCAGTGGATTATGGCATGGCGCCAACTGGACCTTTATCATTTGGGGCGCGATACATGGCTTTTACCTCATTTTTGGCATCTTGCTGGAAAAGATGGGCAGCAGGGTGAACTGGAACAGTCCGCCTGCCTGGATCAGATGGTTCTACCGGCCGGCACGGGTGCTGGTCACGTTTATCCTCATATGTTTTGCCTGGATCTTTTTCCGGGCCGCCTCCGTTTCGGATGCGTGGCTGGTCGTTCACAAGATCACTTCGCTTGACAGCCTAAGCCTGTCCAAGGGCGATGTGCATGGTCTGCCATCTACCTATCTGGGCATGCCGCTTTGGAATTTTGCCTTCACCGCGTCGCTGATACCCATGCTGTGGCTGGCAGATTATCTATTGAAGAACCGCCGGTTCATGGAGTTCTTTTCAAAAAGCGGAGTGCGTTATATCGTTTACTTCCTGCTGATCTTTGCAGTCATTTTCTTGGGAACCTATGGTCAAAACCGATTTATTTATTTTCAATTCTGATAATGTCCGGAAATAAAAAATTGTGCAGGCTGCTTCTGTTTTCCGTAACGAGCTTTGTGCTTCTTTATGGTTTTTCCCTGTTAGTGGACGTTGGGGTCAGGCAATCCCATGACGAAGGATTTGAAAAAGTAAATCAGTTGGCAAGTTCGCATATAGACCCGGATATCATCGGTTTCGGCTCGTCGGTAGGCGAGAAATCGTTCAATACTCCCTATATTTCCTCCGCGTTGGGGATGTCTGCTTATAATGCCTGCCTTGACGGAACGAATTTTTGGCAATACAAGGAACTGATCAGGTATTACAATTCCTATTCTTCGAAAAAGAGCCTCGTGCTATTCTTCGAAGCATTTTTTGTCTTTACGCGGATAAACGCGATATCCAGCGTGGAACGATATGCCGCGCACCTGAACAACAAATATGTGTATGCCAGCTTACACAACATCGATCCGGGCCTGGTCTGGAAAAGCCGGTATGTACCCCTGTATAAGAATACGGTAGTCGATCATACCTATTATAAGGCGAGTATCGATGGATGGAAGTCGTTGCTTTCGCATGCGAACGATCAGGATACCATGCGTGGGTTCGTACCAAACTACTCTGGCTGGTTTGCGGATGAAGACGCCGTGCTGGAAAATATGAAACCATTCCAGCTTGGGATCGACACGTCCATCCTTCCGGAATACATCCATGTTATCGAGGAGCTGCAACAGAAGGGAAAACATGTTATTATTGTCCTGCCGCCGGCCTACAAAAGATTTTACACGGAAAAAACGGACTTCAGAAAGCTGGAAGGGACGCTGGAGCTCTGTGGCCAGGGTCACCGGTTGTGCTTTTTTTGATTTCCTGAGAAGCGGAATCGGGGAGGATAAGCGGAATTTCTACAATGCTACCCACCTTAATTATAACGGATCCCTGATCTTTTCCCGGCAGCTTGCCGACTCGCTGAATAAGCTCGATTTTAAAAATAATTAGCCGGGATGCAGACTTTTTTAAAAAAACAGCCGCAACATCAAAAAAATGACTAATTTGTAGCGCGTTGAAACGTCTTGCCGCCATACTGCTGATGGGAGTGTTGTTTTTTAACTGGTATGGATACCAGCTGTTGAGCAATT
This sequence comes from uncultured Chitinophagaceae bacterium, assembly GCA_963846405.1. Taxonomy (GTDB): domain Bacteria; phylum Bacteroidota; class Bacteroidia; order Chitinophagales; family Chitinophagaceae; genus Puia. The sequence goes on from CAWJVU010000010.1 coordinate 884,799, forward strand.
ATTGGCAGGATCGCGCGGAACGCACGCTGGAGGCCAGTTTCGACCAAAATAATTACGACGAATCCGCGCTTATTTCCTTCAAACTCCCGCTGACCTCCCTCTCCTATTATAATAGTACCCCCGGATACCAGCGGGTTAACGGGCAGATCGATATTAGCGGCGTTCGCTATCAATATGTTAAACGCCGGATCTATGGGGACACGCTGGAAGTCCTCTGTCTTCCGAATCTGACCGCGATGAAACTGCGGACGGCTACGAGTGATTTCTTCCGCCAGATCAACGATCTGCAGCAGCAAACCCAGGGAAAAAAGAATACGAACCATTCCACAAAGGATATCTCAAAAGACTATCGTCCGGCTGCGACAGGCGTCGTCATCCCGGATGCACTCGCCCAAACGGTGGTAAAGGCAACAAGCCTTTATGTGCCTTCGCGGCTTCCTTCCGTCTACGCTCCCACTGCTTACAACCCTCCCGAGCAGCTGTAATTCTTCCGCCTGATCCAAAGCACCAATCTTCAGCAGATCCCCAGGACAATTTCATGAAGGGATTCGTCCCGCGGCAGTTTAATCGATTATGAAGGATTTGCATTACACCCTGCGCATAGCTTCAGCGATGTGCTTCATCGGCCACGGCGCGTTTGGCATCATCACCAAACCGATCTGGTGCAATTATTTCGCCGTGTTCGGTATCGGTCATGATCTTGCCTATCATCTTATGCCGGTGCTCGGCACGCGTAGATATCCTGCTTGGGATTGTCGCTATTGTTCTATCCTACCCGCGCGGTGCTTGGATGGCTGGTGATATGGGGAGTGGTCACTGCGCATGCTGCGGCCGCTTTCCGGGGAACCATTCGGCGAGTTCATCGAGCGGGCCGGCAATTTCGGCGCGCCGCTGGCCCTGCTGCTGCTGTCGGGCTGGAAGCCCCTATGGACCCGGCTGGATGCAAATCCCCAACCGGACGAGGCCCGTTTCAACCGGGTGATCGTTTGTCTTCGCGTGGTTGTATTTCTCTTATTACTGGGTCATGGCTGGCTCAATTGGATCGAAAAGAAAGGGTTACTTGCCCAATACTCTGCCCTTGGCTTCTCCAACCCCATCCATATCGCTCATGCGGTCGGCATTTTCGAAACAATTGCCGCCGTCGCAATGCTGATCAAGCCCGTGCGGCCGCTGCTACTGGTCCTGCTGGTCTGGAAGATCGGCACGGAGCTGTTCTACCCGCACTGGGAGCTATTCGAATGGATCGAACGAGGCGGGAGCTATGGGTCCCTGCTGGCCTTATGGCTGGCCCTGGGGAAAAACGAGCCTTCACCTAATTACCACTAACCAAAAACTATCTGCATCATGAAAAAGATCATAATCTCCATATTGTTTTTCATTTTACTATTTTCCGCCGGGCGACTTGCCGCGCAAGGCTGTGTGGCGATCCGAAGCAACGGCGGCTTCTGCACCGCAGGCGAAGAGGGCGAAGCGCGTCATATCGACACGGGCGCGCAATGGCAGTTATCGGTCAATAACCGCTATTACAAATCATTCAGACATTATATCGGCGATGTCTATCAGAAAGAACGGGCGGTCCTGGGTAACGAGGTCATCAACAACGCCTTTACCACGGACCTGGCGATTTACCGGATACTGAATCCCCGGTGGACCCTGATGCTGGATGTGCCGATCTCGGCCAATTCCCGCTCCCAGTGTTATCTGCAGAACAATGTCTATCATCGGTTCGCCACCCATTCGTTTGGCGTGGGCGATATCCGGGTGGCGGTCTATCGCTGGATACTGGACCCGGTCAAAATGCCGAAGGGAAATATCCAGGTCGGACTTGGCATCAAGTTCCCCACAGGCAACGATAACGTTCAGGATTATTTCAAGACCAGCGACAGCACCAAGACATTCGGGCCGGTCGACCAGTCCATCGAGCTCGGCGACGGCGGGACCGGGATCACCCTCGAGATCAATTCCTTTTACAATTTTTCCCATAAGGTCGGGGTATATGGCAATTTCTACTATCTGTCGAATCCGGTGGACCAGAACGGGGTTTCCAACGCACATGGCGGTCCGGTGTCGGCCTCCTCGATCGCCAACGGCAGCAACGTCATGAGCTGCCCCGATCAATACATGGCCAGGGTCGGTGTAAGTCTTCAATTTGATCGCCTCTTTGCATCTGCCGGTGTTCGGGACGACTGTCTTCCGGTCCATGACCTGATCGGGAGCAGTGACGGTTTCCGGCGGCCGGGTTATATTATCTCGGGCGAACCGGCGGTGACCTATGTGCTGCCCAAGGTCAGCTTCTATGCGGATGTACCGATTGCCATCGTGCGCGACCGGACCCAGAGCGTACCGGACAAGATTACCACGGCGCTTACGGGCGTTTATACTCATGGCGATGCCGCCTTTGCCAACTGCGTCGTGAATATCGGCGCAAATTTCAGGTTCTAAAAAACTGCATAACGAATGAACACCATTTTATCGAATCGACGGATGCTCACTGTACTGGCCCTCACCCTGGTGAGTTGGGGGGCAAGGGCGCAGACCGATGACGACGCCATCCTAATGGCCAAATACAACCTCTGTGCCGGTGCGATGTACTCCCACAGCGCATGGGACTACTACTGGGAGGGGACCTATCACCGCAACAACCAAAACCTGGGGACGGTTTCGACCCAGATGGTCGGTCTGATGGGTATTTACGGCATCACAAACCGGCTTGCGATCGTTGCCGGTGCGCCATATGTCTGGACGGATGCGACAGCGGGTGTCCTGCACGGGATGCATGGGATCCAGGACCTTTCCGGCTGGCTCAAATGGGAGGCTTACCGGCAAAAGATCGGTCGTCGCGGGAGGATCAAACTTTTTGGGGCGGTTGGCGGGTCGGTACCCCTGACCAATTATCTGGCCGATTATCTGCCCCTGTCGATCGGTCTTCATAGTAAAACGGTCTCCGGCAGGATTATCGCCGACTATCAGGTTGGTCATTTTTTTGCCACCGCCACCGGTACCTATACCTGGCGCAGCGATATTACGATCGACGAACAGTCCTACTATACGACCCAGTTTATCGAGAGCGACAAGGTGTACATGCCGAATGAGGAAACCTATATCGTCCGGGCAGGTTACCGCAGCAATAGCCTGGAGATCGAGGCGAACCTTTCGGGAATGGTCACGCTGGGCGGCTTTGATATCCGGAAGAACGATATGCCTTTTCCCAGTAACCGGATGGATGCCACGATGGCCGGCGGGCATGTGAAATACGAGTTCCAGTCCAGGCCGCTCAAAGGGTTATCCCTGACGGCGGACGGAAGTTATACCGTCGCCGGCCGGAATGTAGGTCAATCGACCATGTTCGGCGCGGGCATCTTCTACATCTTCGATTTTGCCCATAGGGGCAAAACGCTCGAAACTCCAACGCTCAAATCAAACTAACTATGCGAATCTATTCATCTACAACCCGCTTCCTCGTTTTGGCATCGCTGTCCGGCTTGCTTGCCTGCAATAAAACCGTTACAAACGTGAACTCGGGTCTTGCGCCGCTCAATCCGGCGAATGAAGACCTCAATGCGGGGACCTGGAAACTGATCCTGCTGAGCCGACCGGATACTTTTGCGGTGGCGGCTCCGGCGGCCACAAACACCACCGCCTATGCCGCGGACCTCAATCAGATCAAGGGGTATCAGCACAACCTGACGGGCGCCCAACGGGGTGAGATCCAATACTGGAGCGCGGGCGGCGTCCTGCGCTGGAATGAGATCATGCGGGGTCTGGTCAGCAAGTACAACCTGCCGCCCTACCAGGAAGCGAACGGCACTTATCCGATTCCCAGCTCTACTAACCCCTTTGCCTACCCGACTTTCCCCTTCTCCAACCCGCCGTATGCGGCCAGGGCGTATGCGTATGTCAGCGCAGCGCAATACGATGCACTGGTTGCCTGCTGGCATTACAAGACCTTATACAACAGACCGGCGCCTTACACGGTGGATTCTACGGTTCAGGCGCTGGCCGGAAAGACCAGTCTTCCGTCCTATCCTTCCGAAGGCGCGGTGCTGGCGGGGGTTACGGCGGAATTGATGCAGTTGCTTTTTCCCGACGAGATCGCCAATCGATCCAGCAGAAATTGCAGCAACAGGAATTCAGTCTGATCGCTTCCGGCGCTGCCGCTCCCAGCGATGTAACCGCGGGCGAAGCGCTTGGCCGTCAGGTAGCGGATGCGTTTATTGCGCGGGGCAGGGCCGACAAAGCCGGTTCGGCGGTCGGCACACCGACGATCTGGGCGAATTTCGTGACGACGACACAGGCTGCCGGTCAGACGGCCTGGGTAAGCCTTGAGACGCCGGCGCGGCCTCCGATGCTGCCCTTGTTCGGCGCGGTAAAGGGCTTCCTTGTGGATTCGGCGAATATCGTGGCGCTTCGCCCCGGCCCGCCCCCTTCCACGAGCAGCGACTCGATGAAACAACAGGTCCAGCAGGCGTTGAACACCGTGAACAAGGCGACCCGCGAACAGCTTAGCCTGGTACAGTTCTGGGCCGACGGTGTGGGCACGTGGACGCCGCCGGGGCATTGGAACTATATTGCGGCGCAGGATTTTATCACGCAGAACTGGAGCGAAGTCCGATGGGCCCGGAATATGGCCCTGCTGAATATGGCGGAGATGGATGCGGCCATCGAATGCTGGTATATCAAATATTATTATTTCAATCCCAGACCTACCCAAATGGATCCGCTGATCCGGACGCTGACAGGAATCCCGAACTTCCCCTCTTATATTTCGGGTCACTCGATGTTCAGTTCGGCGGCGGCTACTATCCTGGGTCATATCATCCCGTCGAGGGCGCAGGCTTACCAGAGCATGGCGCAGGAGGCGGCGAATTCGAGGATCTATGCAGGGATCCACTATCGATATCGACTGTACCGTGGGGATGACGGTCGGTCAAAAAGTAGGTAACTATGCCGTTCAGCGAGCAATGAGCGACGGCGCCGAATAAATAATTTTTGGGCCGGCCTTCGGCCGGCTGGAAGAGTTTTTTTGGTTATAAGCAAAAGCAGAAGGAACACCGCTATTCTTGGCGGTGTTCGCTATTTATATACCTCGGATCCTAAATTTATGGAAAAAATCTATTTTATTTTAATTCTTACGCAATATGATGAAAAGATCAGCAGGCTTTTTACTACTGGTAGTCAGCTTCCTTTTTTTCCTTTGCACAGCCAATCGTCACCACTCCTCCCGACAAGATCTATGGTAAATTGTTTGTCGACGTTCAGATGGAACAGGTCTTTCCGGACGGCAAGACCTTTGTGGACTGTGTCCCCAAACGGAAGCCGGCGGATATCGTCGCCGACTATGAGACCCAGAAGGGCACGCCCGGGTTTCGACCTGAAGAAGTTCGTGCTCGATAATTTCGACCTCCCGGTCAACCCGGCGGAGGCGTATAAGACCAATATGTCCGAAGATGTGGTCACGCATATCAAGAATTTGTGGACCGTGTTGAAACGCACGCCGGACAAGGTGGTGGAAGGCAGTTCGCTGCTGCCGTTGCCCAATCCGTATATCGTACCGGGCGGCCGGTTTCGGGAAGTCTATTACTGGGATTCCTATTTCACGATGCTGGGTCTTAAGGAGAGCGGCGAGATCGGGATGATCGATAATATGGTCCGGAATTTTGCCTTTCTGATCGAAAACTACGGGCATATCCCCAATGGCAACCGGACCTATTACCTGGGCCGCTCACAGCCGCCCTTTTTTCTCGGTCATGGTCGAATTGCTGGCGTCGGTAAAAGGGGACAGCATATACCAGGAATTCCTGCCGGCCATGGAAAAGGAATACGAGTTTTGGATGGATGGCGCCGAGAAGCTGAAAGCCCGGTCAGGCTTATCGCCGGGTAGTCCGGTTGAAGGAGGGCGAAATCCTGAACCGGTATTGGGATGATGCAACTGTCCCCAGGCAGGAGAGCTGGAGGGAAGATGTGCTGACGGCGCAGCGATCGGGCCGGGATAAGCTGGAAATGTACCAGAATCTCCGGGCTGCCGCCGAAAGCGGGCTCGATTTCAGCAGCCGTTGGTTTGCCGATGAAAAGAACCTCATGACGATCCACACGACCGATATGGTGCCGCCGGATCTGAATGCGCTGCTGTACCACCTGGAGTGGGCCATTTCAAAGGCGAAGCTGATGAACAAGGACAGCGCCGCGGCCGAATTCCGGCAAAAGGCCATTCATCGGGGCGAGCTGATCCAGAAATATTGTTGGAATAAGACCGTCAATTTCTACACGGATTATAATTACCGCACCGGCCGGCAATCCGGTCACATCAATCCGGGCGGGATGTATCCGTTTTGTTTTATCAACGAAAACCCGGACTATATGAGCTTTTTGGCCACAAAGGTCGCCGAGGTTATCCGGGAGAAATTGCTGAAACCGGGCGGGGTCGTGACCACTGAATTTGCGACGGGTCAGCAATGGGATGCGCCAAATGGCTGGGCGCCGCTGGAATGGATGACCATCTGGGGACTGGATCGCTGCGGGCAGAAAGATCTGGCTGCGGATATTGCGGCGCGATGGGTCCGGTTGGTTGAGAAAGTTTACAAGGAGACCGGAAAATTGATGGAGAAATATAATGTCGTTGATTCCGATAAAGGTGGCGGCGGGGGCGAATATCCGGATCAGGATGGTTTTGGCTGGACCAATGGGGTGACCCTCGAGCTCATCGATACGTATCATTTGCCGAAGCAATAAACCGCCTTTTGCCGGGGCAATGCGCTATATTTGCGGCGCAAAAAATTTTTGGATGCATCAGAGCCGTCGTTTAGTTATTCTTGTTTTTCCGCTGTTTTTTCTGGGGTGTTCACCAAACAACGTAACGGTGGAGGACAGTCTGCAGGCTATTTCGATTCGGCCGGGGTAAAGGGAACGTTTGGCCTGTTCGATAACGGGCATGGACATTTTACGATCTATAATTTGGCGAGTTATAGGGATAGTTTCTATTCGCCCGGGCAGACGTTTGATATCTTTCAGTCGCTGATCGCGATCCAGACGGGGATCAAGAAGGATGACCTCGGCATAGATACCGGTGTCCTGCCGCCGGATCTTGGTGCTCCGCCCAATTTTGGCCAGGAGTTCCGCGATACCGGTTCGGTTAATCCCTGGCTTTTGAGACCCTGGTCAATGATATCGGCCGGGATACGCTCAAAAAATGGATCGACTCGCTTCAATATGGCAATCGAAAAACGAAGGACAGCACGGAGTTCTGGCTGGATGGGACGCTGAAGATCAACTGCGACGAACAGCTGGGATTGTTAAAGAAATTATATTTTAATCAACTTGCCTTTTTTTGCGCGCACCCAGGAGATCGTTTGCCGGATGATGTCTTCGGAGAGCAATTCCGTCTACCGGCTTTCCTATAAGATCGCCCAGGGCAAAAAAGAGGACGGTCATGAGATCGGCTGGGTAATGGGGTGGGTGGAGGAAAACAAACATCCCTATTTCTTCGTTGTCAACCTGGAATCTGCCGACGGCGCGAAGGATCTCCGGCAGACCGGCCTGGAAATTGCAAAGAAGATCCTGCAGCAAGCAGGGCTTTTTTGAGGGGAAAAAATAATTTGCAGGGTTGGGATAATTTGAAGGCGAAAGATATCATGTTTCGAATCGAACATATCGAATACCTTTTCGGGTTGGCGGCGTTGCCGCTGCTGCTTCTCCTGCTCTGGTCGCTACTGAGCTGGAAAAGAAAGACTGTTTCCCGGATCGGCGATCCTTCGCTGGTGAACCAGCTGATCGGAAGTTTCTCATCGAGCCGGTTCCTGATCAAGGCGGGATTAGCGCTGGTGGGTCTGGTCCTGATCGTTCTGGCTGCGGCTAACCTCCAGAAACCCGGCTCCATGGAGAATGTTCAGCGAAAGGGGGTGGATGTTATGTTGGTGCTGGATGTCAGCAAGAGCATGCTGGCCAGGGATATCAAACCAAGCCGGCTGGAGCGGGCCAAACAATTCCTGTTGCGGCTGGTGGACCAGCTCCCCAACGACCGGATCGGAGTGGTGCTTTTCGCAGGCCGGGCATATATGCAGATGCCGCTGACGACCGACCATGGTGCGGCGCATATGTATATCCAGGAGGCCAGCCCCGACGTCGTACCGACGCAGGGCACGGTAATCGCCGACGCCCTGAGGATGGCCAACAGCGCCTTTAACAGTAAGGAAAGAAAATATAAATCGATCGTGCTCGTGTCAGACGGCGAAGATCATGACCCAGACGCAGCTGAGGTCGCCAAACAACTGGCCGATGATGGCGTGCTTATCAATACCGTTGGTATCGGGTCACCGGAAGGCTCCGCGATCGAGGACCCCGTTACCGGTGAGCTCAAAAAAGACCAGGAAGGACACACGGTTATGTCCAAACTGAATGAAGCGGAGCTGCAGCAACTGGCGACAGCAACCAACGGCTACCTATCTTCGGCTCGATAATGTTGAAGATGCGCTCATCACGATGACGCAACAGCTGGATATCGCGGAAAAGAAGGCCATGAACGATGCCGAATTCATCGATTACATAAGTTATTTTCAGTGGTTCGCCGGCGCGGCGATGGGCTTGTTGCTGGTGGAACTCCTGCTGGCCGAGCGTCGCCGCGGAAGGTTGGCTGCAGAGCGCGCCCCGAATGGGGATGATCGCTGGCGGTCGGTCTGCTGATGACCGTGATCCACATCCGCCCAGACGACGAATACGCTGATCCGAAGCGGCAACCGGGCCTATAAAAAGAAACAGCTCGACCAGTCCATCAAGCAGTACCAGGCGGCAGTCAATAAAGCGCCCGATAACCCGACGGCAAATTATAACCTGGGAAACGCCCAGTTCAGGAAGAATGAATACGATGCCGCTGTCAAATCGTATGATGCAAGCGCGGGTCATAGCGCCACGGACAAGCCGATGGAAGAACAAAGCCTGTACAATAAAGGGGTAGCGCTGGCTAAACAAAAGAAGCTGCAGGAAAGCATCGACTCCTGGAAGGCGGCGCTGAAGCTGGATGCGGCCGACTCGGCGGCGCGGGAGAACCTCGAAAAAGCGCTGATGGAACAGAAACAGCAGCAGCAACAACAGAACCAGCAGAAGAAGAACCAGGATCAGAAAAAGGAACAAAAAGACAAGAAAGAACAGAAGAAGCAGGACCAGCAAGAGCAGCAACAGCCAAAACCGCAGCCCAGCCGGCTGAATAAACAGCAGGTGGAACAACTCCTGAAGGCGCTCCAGCAGCGCGAGACCGATCTTCAGAACAAGCTCAACCAGAATAAGGTACACACCCCCAACCAACCGGATAAGGACTGGTGAATCTTTCTTAATTTTGTAGCTATATTGTAATCCCCCGCTCGAGACTAGACACGCTGGAGGTTAGGATCGGTGATCTTATCCTGGGGAATCATCATCCCATCCGGATACAGACCATGACCACGACCGATACGATGGATACGCTCGCGACGGTTGAGCAGTCGATCCGCTGTATTGAAGCCGGGGCGGAATTGGTGCGCATTACGGCGCCCAGTAAGAAAGAGGCGGAAAATCTGCTGAATATCCGAAATGAGTTGCGGCGCAGGGGCTATTCGACACCGCTGGTTGCGGATATCCATTTTACTCCAAATGCCGCCGAGATTGCGGCCCGCATTGTTGAAAAGGTGCGGATCAATCCCGGGAACTATATCGATAAAAAGAAGTTCGACTTTATTGAATATACAGACGCCGGGTACGAGGAAGAGATCGACCGCATCCGCACGCGGTTCACGCCACTGGTGAAGATTTGCAAAGAATATGGCACGGCGATGCGGATCGGGACCAATCACGGTTCGCTCAGCGACCGGATCATGAGCCGGTATGGCGATACGCCGATCGGGATGGTGGAAAGTGCGATGGAGTTTCTGCGGGTCGCCCGCGATGAAAGCTTTCACAATATCGTTCTGAGCATGAAGTCCAGCAATCCGCAGGTGATGGTGCAGGCCTATCGGTTGCTGGCGTTGAAAATGAAGGAAGAGTTCGGGGTCTGTCTATCCCTTGCATTTGGGTGTCACCGAGGCCGGTGATGGGGAAGACGGGCGCATAAAATCGGCGATCGGTATCGGTACACTGCTGGAAGACGGCATCGGGGATACGATCCGCGTTTCGTTGACAGAAGACCCCGAGTTTGAAGTTCCGGTTTGCAGGGATCTCGTCCGGCGATATGAGCGGGGGGAAGCGGTCGATCGGCGGGAATCGGTCGGTCGGGTCGAAAAAATCCCGTATTCGTCCGTTCGAGTATCGGAGAAGGTCGACCCACGCCGTGACGAATATCGGAGATCATCATGTCCCGGTGGTCGTCGCGGATCTGTCGGGCAAGACAGCATTGAGCGCGAGGACTTGCAAGCGATCGGCTACACCTATGATCCCGGACTGGACAAATGGAATATCAGCGACGCGGCGGCGGACTACCTGTATACCGGAAATAAGACCGTTCGATTTCGAGCTGCCCGGTACGTTGAGGGTCCTGTCCGGCACTGATACCGCCGATCCGAAAATATCTCCGTTTATACGCCAGGCATCGTTGAGCGCAGCGCCGATTCCACATTTCGTATCGCTGGACGCCGCATCGCCGGAGGCACGGCACATGCTGGATAAACTACCGACGGATGAACAGGCCGTGCTTTGCCTGTGGTCTTCCGATCCTACCCCCATGTTATCCGTCCGCGCGTACATCATGGCCATGATGAACCGGGACATCCGCAATCCGGTCATCCTGGTGGTGGAAAGCCCCGAACAGACGATCGACGAACAGCTGATCCATTTCTCTGCCGAGGCCGGCGCTTTATTCCTCGATGGGATGGGAGACGGGATCTGGCTGAAGAACCACCCGGAGCAGATCGTCAACAAAAAAATAAGCGGGCGGACCTACCTGAAGGCGAACAATAATCAACGGGTTCCTGAACAACACCTCTTTTTCTATTCTCCAGGCCACAAGGACCCGGATCTCCAAAACGGAATATATTTCCTGCCCTTCCTGCGGCCGAACGCTTTTCGACCTCCAGGAGACTACGGCGAAGATCCGGGCGGTGACCCATCATCTGAAGGGGGTGAAGATCGCGATCATGGGCTGTATCGTCAACGGACCGGGTGAAATGGCCGATGCGGACTTCGGATATGTCGGAAGCGGTCCGGGTAAGATCACGTTATATAAGGGTAAAGAAATTGTCAAAAGAGGGGTCGATAGCTCCATCGCCCTTGAAGAGTTGATAAATTTACTAAAGGAACACGAAGTCCTGGGTTGATGAACCGAATTGACAGGCTACACGCCATTCTTACGCATTTGCAAAGCAAAAAGAAAGTGACGGCCCAGGAAATGGCCGACCGCTTTCAGATCAGCCTGCGAACGGTCTACCGGGACGTCAAAGCCCTGGATGAATCCGGCGTTCCGGTTATCGGGGAGGCGGGCTCCGGCTATACGATTATGGAAGGTTACCGGCTGCCGCCGGTCATGTTCACCCAGGAGGAGGCCAGCGCCTTGCTGCTGGGGGCCAAACTCGCGGAGCAATTCACCGATGGATCGGTAAAACGGCATTTCACCGCGGCGCTGTTCAAAATAAAAGCGGTGCTGCGATCTCCGGATAAAGAATATGTAGACAGCCTGACGGAGCATATCGAGATCCTGATCCGGTATGCGCCCGACCTCGAGTCGCCCCAACAATATCCTGTCGATACTGCAACAGGCGGTTGTGAACAAAAAGATTGTCCACCTGCAGTATCGTTCCCAACAGAAGGAGGAAGTCACGCTCAGGAAGGTGGAGCCAATCGGCCTGCTTTATTATGGGAATGCCTGGCATTTGATCGCGTGGTGTCATCTGCGGAATGATTACCGGGATTTCCGCATGAGCCGGATGCTGGGGGTCACGATGGACGATCATTGTTTTGATCCCGCGGTCCATCCCTCTATCCGGGAATATATCGAGAAAATCAGACAAGATTCCGACCTGGAGGAAGCTATCGTCCGCTTCGACCGGGAGGTGGCCAAATACCTGCAGGAACAGAAGTATCTGAATGGGTTCGTATCGGAAGAAGTGGTGGATACGGTCGTCCGAATGAAGTTCCTGACGTCCAATATGTACCATTTCGGGCGCTGGCTGCTCAGCTTTACAAACCGTGTGCAGGTCGAGTCTCCGGCCGCACTCCGGACCACGATGAAAGAGCTTGCCGAAAAAATTATCCGCACACTACATCGCCTGCTGACATAACGCTGACACAAACCGGGTGCATCTTTGGAGAAACCAGAAATCTATGCTTATCCGCGTCCATCCTCCAATGACCGTTTTGTACGTTCGACATCCCACCACTCTTCGGGAATCAAGGGAACTGACCGCCAATGCTTTACGGGAACTGTATACAGTACGTTGCCGATCTGGGCCTGCTGATCTGCGGGCCGCAATACCGGATCTTTTATGGGATGGACGGGCAGCCGGACAGTCCCGTTACTATGGAGATCGCGCTGCCGGTGCAAGGGCAGATCCCGACAACGTTGCTACCTTTCTTCAAACAGATCCCGCCGTTCAACTGCCTGTGTTCCCGGTATGAGGGTCCGTGGGAAGGGTTGATGACGGAATATTCGGAGATGCTGGACTATATCGCTTTTAATGATTTGGAGATGACCGATCTGTATGTGGAGACCCTGCTCCATGTTGACTATGCTGCGCCTGCCTGTCAATTGACCGAGATCCAGATCGGACTTGCACCGACGGTCCGGCCGCCCAGGACGGTCCGGACCAGGGCTTTCGTAGGTGTGTGTTGACTTTAGTAAATTGCGGGTAAATCATCCCGCCATGCTTTTTACGATCCGGCACGTACAGCAACATGGTCTTGACCTGATCAATGTTGAAGATGAACGAACGGAACGGTTATCTCCCTGCTGCCGGGTTTCGGCGCGACCCTGCATGGATTTACGGTTCGGATGGCCGGAGGCGTCGGCCATTTAACATAATCGACAGCTATGCTGACCGCGAAGAAGTCAAAAGGGAAATCGGCCGGTCATTCAAAGGGCCAAAGCTTTCGCCCTTCCCGTGCCGGATCAGGGAGGGAAAATACCGATTTGAAGCCAAAACCTATACAGTTTTCCCGGTTGTTCGGCGACGGGTCCGCGATCCATGGACTTGTTTATGATAAGCCTTTTTCGATTCTGGAAGAAGCGACCGAGCGAGCATTCCGGGACCGTTGTATTGGAATACAGCTATCAAAAGGATGATCCCGGTTATCCCTTTGACTATGACTGCCAGGTGAGATATATGCTTCATCCCGACAGTGTGCTGGAGGTGGTGACTTCGGTGACGAATCTGGATCAGACGCGTCATCCCGATCGCCGATGGCTGGCATCCGTATTTTCGAGTTGGGGGGAAAGATCGATGGCTGGCGGCTGCAATTCCATTCGGCGGCGATGCTGGAGTTCGACGAGCAGCTGATCCCGACGGGCAAACTGGTGCAATACGATAGTTCGGGGCGGCGCGGCCGATCGGCGATACTTTCCTCGACAATTGTTTCAGTCTGAAACCTGACCTTGTCGGGCGCGGCCTGCGAGATCCGGAATCCGGAGACCGGGCTGACGATCTCTTTTTTCCCCGACGCGAATTATCCCTATCTGCAGATCTATACCCCACCGGACCGGACCAGCATTGCCATCGAGAATTTGAGCGGCGCGCCGGATTGCTTTAATAACAAATGGGATTGACCCTGCTTGTCAGCCGGGACATTCACAAATATTTACGCGTCCGCTATAAGGTTGGCGTCCGGTAAAAAATTATCTTGCTTTTTAAATCACCAATCCCTCTCCAAATCACGAAATCACGATGATCATGAAGATACTAAAATTTATCCTGTTCGCTTTTGTTACGGTCGGTTTTGCCGGTTGTCTGGATATCGATGAAAAAATTGATGTGAAAAAGGATGGCAGCGGGACCGTGACGATGGACATGGACATGAGCCAGATGATGGAGATGATCCAGCAGTATATGGGACAAGATGGGATGGCAGAAGGCGGGGTTGGCCAAAATGGATACCACGATCCATATGAAGGATGTCCTCGATAGCGTCGACCGGTCTGTCGGCGGATAAGAAGGCCGTGCTCAGCCCGGGATCCGTTCATATCAGGCTCGATACGGCTGCGAAGGTCTTTACGACCCATATGAGCTTCCCGTTCACCAGTCAGGATAACCTGCAAAAATTGTATGCGACGCTTGGGGGACGGTTCGCTGGGGTCGGCGCAGCTGTTCAAAAGCCTCGGCGGCGATGAAGGCGGCGGCGGACGCCCAGTCCGGATATCAACCAGTTCAACGGCATCTATGATTTCACCTGCCACGACGGACTGATCACCAAAAAGGTGAATCCGGACAAATGGAAGGCGCTTGCAGAACGAATCCGCAGCTGGCCCAAATCAAACAGGCCGGGCCAGATGGGAATCGAGATCAACTATACCACGACGATCGTCCTGCCCCGGCCGGTGAAGAAGATCGACAATGCCACTGGCTAAATTGTCGGATGACAAGAAGACCGTTGTCATGAAGTTCAATCTGATCGATGCCTTCGATCATCCCGAGCAGTTTGGTATAGTACGATTACTAAGGCGGCGATAGCGATCCTGCAGATAGTAATTTGCAGTTATGATACAAACAGATTTCCTTGTCATCGGCTCGGGGATCGCCGGGCTAAGCTATGCGCTCAAGGTCGCCCAGCATCATCCGGAAAAGAAGGTCCTGGTGATCACAAAGACCCGTGCGGACGAGACCAATACCAAATATGCGCAGGGCGGTATCGCCGGGGTTACGGACTTCGAGCACGACAGCTTTGACAAGCATATCCAGGATACGCTGGTCGCCGGCGACGGGCTGTGCAACCCGCGTACGGTGGAGATCGTGGTGACGGAGGGGCCCGAGCGGATAAATGAGATCATCGAATGGGGAACCCGGTTCGATAAGGATGCCGAAGGCGATTTCAAGCTTGGGAAGGAAGGCGGTCATTCCGAATTCCGCATCCTGCATCACAAGGATGTGACGGGGAAGGAGATCGAGCGGGCATTGCTGGAAACCGTCGGCAAACAAAAGAATATCGAGCTCATCAAACACTGGTTTGTCCTCGACCTGATCACCCAGCACCATCTGGGCTACCTGGTCACCAAATCGACACCCGATATCGAGTGCTATGGCGTTTATGCCCTCGATCAGCATACCAATAAGATCGTCAAGTATCCTTTCCCGGATCACCCTGCTGGCGACCGGCGGGAATGGCCAGGCTTACCGGACTACGACCAATCCCACGATCGCCACCGGGGATGGAGTAGCCATGGTCTACCGGGCGAAAGGCCGGATAGAGAACATGGAATTCATCCAGTTCCATCCAACGGCCTTATTCGAGCCCGGCGTCAGCCCCTCCTTCCTCATCACCGAAGCGGTCAGGGGGGATGGCGGCATCCTTCGGAACGGCCGCGGGGAGGCGTTCATGGAAAGATATGACGAGAGAAAAGACCTTGCGCCCCGCGATATCGTAGCCCGGGCGATCGACAGCGAAATGAAAAAGGCCGGTACCGAACATGTTTATCTCGACTGCCGTCATATGGATCAAGGCGAAGTTCATCGAGCATTTCCCCAATATCTATGAAAAATGCCGCTCCATCGGCATCGACGTCGCTACGCAAATGATCCCGGTTGCCCCGGCCGCCCATTATAGCTGCGGCGGGATCAAGGTGGATGAATGGGGCCGTACGTCCATTGCGCGCCTCTATGCCTGCGGGGAATGTTCTTCTACGGGGCTGCATGGCGCCAACCGGCTGGCCAGCAATTCCCTGCTGGAAGCGCTTGTATTTTCCCATCGTTGTTATCTCGACAGCGTCCAGCAGGTCCCCTATCTCGATTTCAAGCAGCATATCCCCGACTGGAATGCGGAAGGGACGACCGAGCCCGACGAAATGATCCTGATCACGCAAAGCCTGAAAGAATTACAGCTGCTGATGAGCGACTATGTGGGGATCGTGCGTACACATACCCGGCTTCAACGGGCGAGCAAACGGCTTGATCTTTTGCATGAAGAGATCGAGTCGCTGTACGAAACAACGGCGGTGTCGCCGCAGCTCTGCGAGGTCCGCAACCTGATCACGGTGGGCTATCTGATTGTAAAGGAGGCGCAGTTCAGGAAGGAAAGCCGCGGTTTGCACTACAATACCGATTATCCGCAGAAAAGTCCCCTGATACAGAATATCGTTCTGTAGCCGCTCAATCGCCGATATTAAGCTTTCTTTTTGGCGAACTATTCCTTATTTTGGTTCAACAACCATCAGTATGAGCAGAATTGTAGCGCTTATTGTTATGGTGCTGCTGGGGCTGTCCCTGCCGGGCGTTAGCCAGTCCGCGTATCCGAGCATTTTGTGGGAGATCAGCGGAAACGGTCTGCAAAAGCCCTCCTATCTTTTCGGCTCCATGCACATCAGCAATAAGGAGGTGTTCCATCTCAGCGATTCATTCTATATGGCCATCAAGGGCTGCGATGTCGTTGCGCTGGAAGTCGATCCCGAACGAATGGCAGCCGGATATGTTCCGGCTGGAGGAAGCGCAGCGGAGGCAGCATTTCTACAGTTATGCCGGTGCCGACGCGGAATATATCTCGGAGAACGAGCTCCGGCTGAAGGATATAGCGATCAGCTTGATCGCGGCTTTGCGGGAAGAACCGTACGTAGATGAACGGGCTGCTTTACCGGACGACGATGCCGATGGCTAATTTCCAGGAGGACACCTATCTCGATCTGTATATCTATCAGACCGGCCGGCGGCTTGGGAAGGAAGGCGCCGGCGTGGAGAACTATCTTCAATCGGAAAAAATCTCGATCGAAGCGACGGAAGCCGAGATGAAAGAGAAAAGGGAAAGAAAGACTTTCCCGGAGGGGGAGAATGCATTTACGATCGCAACGAAAATGCAGGAGGCTTACCGGCGCGGCGATCTGTCGCTGATGGATTCCCTCGATCAGCTTTTGTCTTCCTCTAAAGCGTTTACGGAGAAATTTCTTTATGACCGCAATGTCATTCAGGCAAACTCGATGGATTCGTATCCTCCGGCACAGTCACTTTTTGTGGCCGTCGGCGCCGCGCATTTGCCGGGCAGCAGGGGCGTGATCGAGATCCTGCGAAAAAAGGGATATACGCTCCGGCCGGTGAAAATGACCGACCAGGATGCCGAAGACCGGGAGCGGATCGACCGGCTGCATGTGCCCGTGAATTACCGGTCGGTGGCGAGTGAGGACGGGTTTATCCAATGCAGTCTTCCCGGTCAGTGGTACCGGCGCGAGGAGTCGGCAAATCCTTCCTGGCAATATGCGGACATGGCGAACGGCAGCTACTATATGCTGACCAGGGTGAAAACTTATTCCGGGACTGACCGGCCAACCGCCCGGAGGCGGTTGAAAAGACGATCGACAGCTTGCTGTACGACAATATCCCCGGGAAGATCATCAGCAAAACAGACGATCGAGCGCAACGGCTATTAGCGGGTATCGAGATCGTCAACAAAAACCGTAGTGGGGATATGCAGCGGTATATGATCCTCGTCGCCCCGACCGAGATCCTCATTTTCAAGATGAGCGCCAAGGAGGAATATGTACCGGTAAAGAGGCGGACGAATTCTTCGCTTCTATCCGGTTGCAGGAGCGGGAATACAAGTGGGCGAACTACAGCCCGCCGCAGGGCGGCTTCCAGGCGGTTTTTCCGGCCCCGCCGGCGATTTCCTATGCGGGCTTCGGCCAGCCCATGAAACCGGTCTGGCAGTATGAAGCCGTCAGCGCCGCCGGCGAAGCCTATCTCGTTTTGAACGACAATGTCTGCAATACGCATTTCCTGGAGGAGGATACTGTGGATTTGCATCTGATGGAGGAAAGTCTGAAAGGTTCCAGGATGATTGTGAAGGAGCTTTCACGCAAATTCGGTCTGCTCGACGGGCATGAATGCCTGGACCTGGAATTCAGTACGGCATCGGGAGGCCGGCTGATGGCCAAGGCGGTGATTGACGGGCCGGAATACTATCTTGTCCTCACAACGGGGAAAAAGGAAAATGCGGATATGGTGCGGTTCATGAGCGGTTTCCAGCTGACGCCGTTTCACTACGGTCAGCCGGATTGGTACACCGATACCGCGCGGCATTTCTCTGTCCGGACGCCGGTATACCCCGATGTGCCGTCGGCTTTGCGACCGCTTACGGAAGTAGAATTTACTTTTCCGATGTTCCAGCAGGAGAGTGCGACCGGTTACGTCGCAGAGACGAAGGTCCAGCATGCGTAGTTCCATGATGATTCTACCGGCGAAAGCGTCCACGTCACCATCTCTACCCTCCCGGATTATTTTTACCGAAAGGACACGAGTGTCTTCTGGGAGAACGAAATGCACTGGAAGCGGTTGAAGGCGGAGTTCATCCTGGATAAGAAGGAATATTTCAGCAATGGCGACACGACTTGCGGCTACCGGTATATCCTGCTCGATACGGGTAGTAGCAGGGAGGTATTGGGGCTGGTGATACTAAAGGGCAAAACCTTGTTTAAGGTCACCGCTTTGACGGACAAGACCGGAGCGGAAAGCCCCTTTCTCCGGGAATTTTTTTCTTCCTTTACACCGGCCGCGCCATCACCGGAGGCACCGTCCGGCCGCTACACCGTATTCGAAAGTAAGTCCGCACTTTTCTTCAAACGGTATCAGAGCGAGGATTCGGCGGAACGGCATATCGCCCGTGAAGCGCTCAGCCATATTTTGTTTACTCCCGCCGATCTTCCCGAGCTGCGCAATCGATCATCGCCAGCCTGAACCCGGGCGATAAGAATTATATCGAAACAAAAAGCGAGCTTATCCGCAGCCTCGGGCGGATCAGGGATACCTGTTGCCTGGAACCGGTTGTGGCGTATGTGAAAGCAGCTGTACGGGAGCAGCGGGGATACTACCGCTTTCCAGGATGCCGCGTTGGAGGCGATGGTCCGGTTCCATAACAAGGAAGGGTATGCGCTTGTGAAAACATGGTTGGTTCAGACCCCTCCTGTCTTTGAGACGGCGAACCAGCTCAGGGGATTGTTCGATCACATCGGGGAGGATACTGCGCTGGCGACCTCGCTGTTCCCGGATATTCTGCAGCTGATTCCGGTGGAAGGCTATAAGTCGCCCATCCTTCAGTTGATGGCGAATTGGCCGATAGCAGCCGGCTGCCGGCTGCGGCTTACGAAGGATATTTTACCGGGTTATTCTCGGACGCGCAGATCCTGTTGAAGAAGCAGCAATTGACGGAACAAAAGACTGCCGGTGACGAAGAGACATTGAGCCCGTCCAGGACGTCTATCGTCTGGTCCGATCAGCAGCCGCATCGAGGATGAATTCAGGGGGTGGATGGCCGGCCGGCGCGGTCTGCTGTTCCCCGGTTGGATAAATATGCGGAGTGGCTGGCGCCGTTCTATGACCGGCCGGCGGTGGCGCGGTGGTTTAACCAACTGCTGCAAATCAAATCGCTCGGCGTGCGGCATGCGGTCGTCCTTACCCTGATCCGCAACAACCGGCCCGTTCCCGATAGCGTGCTGCATGCGCTGGCCTCGGACGACTGGCATCGCGCGAGATTGTACAACGATCTGATGGACGCGGGTAAGGCCGATCTGTTCCCGGTTGAGTTCAGGACCCAGGAGGCGATGGCGCGGTCGGTATTGTTTGATCGCCGGGCGGAAGGAAGGGAAGCGGAAATCCAATTCGTCGGAAAACAGCATGTCGTTACGAAGTCGGCGACGGGGTATGTCTACTTCTTTAAATATAAAGTCAAAGGGCAGGAGGGCTGGATGATGGGGATCAGCGGTGTACAGCCGGAGAGCTTGAAAGCCGTGAATACAAACTCCTATCTGACGGAATGGACCGGGCTGCCGTTGAACGGCGCCGGTCCCGAGCTGCAACAGTTCCAAAATAAGCTGCCGCAGTGGATCCTGCAGCGCCGGGCAAGTGCGGCCCGGTTTTATCGCTCGGGCTACTCGTCTTTGCTATCTTCGCGCTATGAATGATCACAGGACGCTGTCCTCGCCCCGCATCACCCGCGCGATGATCCTTGCCGCGGGACTGGGTACCCGTTTCAAGCCCTGGACGGACTTGCATCCCAAGGCGCTCGCGCCTGTAAACGGGAAAAGCCTTCTCCAGCGGAATATCGAATATCTGCGTGGGTACGGTATTGAGGAAGTGATCGTCAACGTCCATCATTTTGCGGGGCAGATCATCGAAGCCCTGGAGGCAAACGATGGCTGGGGATGTCGATATCGGATCAGTGATGAGACGGCTTCGGTGCTGGAGACGGGGGGCGGGCTCAAGAAGGCCCGGCCTTTGCTGGAGGGGTCGCCGTTTGTGCTGATGAATGTGGATATCCTGACGGATATGGACCTGTCGGCCATGATCGCCGACCATTTCCGGAACCGGCCACTGGCTACGCTCGCGGTAACGGATAGAAGTCACATCGCGCTATTTCCTTTTCGATGACCAGGACCAGTTGTGGGGCTGGCGGAATGCGACGACCGGGCAGGAGCGGATGGCGCGGGCCGAGGGGGCTGCCGCCGGACAGGAACGGATAGTGCGGGCTGCAGCGTTTAGCGGCATCCATGTCATCGATCCGGAGATCTTTCCCCTGATGTCGCGGGACGGAAAATTCTCGATAGTGGATCTTTACCTGGACCTGGCTGCCGATCATCCGATCCGGGCGCACGACCACAGCCGCTCCCGGTTGATCGACGTCGGCAAACCCGAATCGGCGGAGCAGGCGGCGCGGTTGTTCCCATAGTGTCCAGTTACCCTCCCCCGCCGCCCCCCGATTATATCTTTATTAAATTGTGGACTGGGAGGGCGTGAAGCCAGTTAAGAAAATAATTTTACCGATTATGAAAAGATCTTTAGATATTGTCCTGAGACCTCTACTTATCCTCCTCCTGGTCGGTTGCGCGGCTTGCCTGAACGCGCAGACGCCGGGACCGGTTGTCGGCGATGTGCTGCCACAGAAAATACTACTCCCGAATGGCTGGTCGCTGACCCCTGCCGGCCGCTCCCTGCCCCTCGGAGACCTTCCTCTGAATATTGCCGTTAGCTCCTCCCGCCGCTACCTGGCGGTCACCAACAATGGCCAGAGCACGCAGACCATCCAGCTCATCGATGCGGAAAAGGAACAGGTCCTGGATAGTGTGATCATTCCAAAATCCTGGCTGGGGCTTACCTTCAGCGCTAACGAGAAATATTTGTATGCGTCCGGCGGGAACGATAACCGGATACTGAAATATGCGGTCAACCCGGGGACGGCCCATGCGCTGACACTTGTGGATAGTATTTCACTCGGCAAGAAATGGCCCGAGAAGATCTCGCCGACGGGTCTTGCTCTCGACGACCGACGCGGGCTCTTGTATGTGGTGACGAAGGACAATAATTCCCTGTATATCATCGACGTGACCGGCAAATCCGTCATCCAACGCATTGACCTGGCCGCCGAAGCCTACACCTGTCTGCTGTCGAAGGATGGATCGGAGTTGTATATCACGTGCTGGGGCTGCGACCGGCTCTTGATTTTCGACACGAAACAGCGCCGCTTTACGGGCGACGGCATACCAGTAGGCGACAATCCGAACGATATGTGTCTGACGAAGAACGGCCGGTGGCTTTTTGTAGCCAACGCGAACGACAACAGTGTGTCGGTGATCGATGTTCGAAACCGGAAGGTGGTGGAGACGCTGAATGCGGCCCTGTATCCCAATTCGCTGCCCGGTTCAACCACCAATGCAGTTGCGCTGGACAAGGACGACCGGACCTTATACGTAGCCAATGCCGACAACAATTGCCTCGCGGTATTTGACGTCAGCAAGCCGGGAGCGGGTGCGTCCAAAGGGTTTATTCCCGTCGGCTGGTATCCAACCGCTGTGCAGGTGATCGGGAATCGGATCTGGGTCGCGAACGGGAAGGGCTTTACGTCGATGGCCAATCCGTTTGGTCCAAACCCCACGGCGAGACGGCAGGAAGTGAATTACCAGCAGGGTGACCTGCACCGGGCGCAGCCCGTGCAATATATTGCAGGACTTTTTAAAGGCACGATGAGTATTATCCCCGAACCGGATGACAAACAGTTGGCGGATTATTCAGCCCAGGTTTATCAGAATACGCCGTATTCGAAGACGGGGGAGTTGGTAACCGCCGGTGAACGCGGAAACCCTGTACCCATGAAGGTGGGTGACGGGTCGCCGATCAAGCACGTGTTTTATTTTATAAAAGAGAACCGGACCTATGATCAGGTTCTTGGCGATCTAAAGGCGGGGAACGGGGATACGAGCCTGGTGTTGTTTGGCGAGCGGGTTACGCCGAATCAGCATGCGCTGGCCAGTGAATTCGTGCTGCTCGACAACTTCTATGTCAATGCGGAAGTAAGTGCCGACGGTCACAACTGGAGTATGGGCGCCTATGCCACCGACTACCTCGAGAAAACCTGGCCGACCGCTTATGGCGGCAGGGGCGGCGACTATGATGCGGAAGGGAATCGTGCGGTGGCCAACAACAAGGGTGGCTTTATCTGGGACGATTGTCAGCGGGCCGGAGTGAGCTATCGCAGCTATGGCGAATTCGGGAATCACGGCGGTCCCAAAAACGATGGTCAGCCAAATCCGCTGATCACCAGTTTGCAGGGGCATTATTGCGCTTCTTTTACGGGCTGGGACCTCACCGTTACGGATACGGCACGATTCACCCAGTGGAAGGCCGATTTCGATTCGCTCATGGCTGCCGGCGGCGTACCGCAACTGAGTGTGATCCGGATCGGAAACGACCATACGGCGGGACTGCGGCGCGGTGCGCCGACACCGTTTGCATATGTCGCCGATAACGATTTGGCGGTAGGAGAGTTTGTCGAATACCTGAGCAAGAGCCCGATCTGGAAGGAAAGCCTCGTCATTTTACTGGAAGACGATGCACAGAACGGTCCTGACCACGTGGATGCGCATCGCAGCCCGTGCTATATCGCCGGCGGCCTTGTCAGGCGGCACTTTGTCGACCATACGTTGTATACAACGACGTCGGTGCTGCGTACGATTGAACTTGTACTGGGTATTCCACCGATGACGCAATATGATGCGTCGTCACCTGCGTTATGGAAATGTTTTGTGGCCGAACCCGATGTGACGCCGTTCAGTGCCTTGCCGGCCAATATCGATCTGCGCGATAAGAATACCGCTATCAACGAGTGGTCGCGAAAATCGGCGGGTCTTGATCTTGCGCGGGAAGATCGGGTGCCGGATAAATTGTTTAATGAGATTCTTTGGAAGGGCATTAAGGGTGATCAGGCGCCTTTGCCGGTCCCCAGCCGGGCGGCATTTGTCCGAGCGATGAAGAATGATGATGACGACAAAAAATAAAAAAGGGCCGAAAGGCCCTTTTTGCTGATATAAGCTCAAGGTAAGACTACCGCCTTCTTCCACGAAATCCACCGCGATAGTAGGCGTGGCTCCGCTGAAAGATGGGGCGATAGTGTTCGTAATAAACCCGATCCCGAAAGTGACCATACCATGCCGGATAGTTGTAATACGCGTATCCGGGAAATTCGTTATAGGCGATGGCGGCTGGCGCCGGAGCAACGGGACCCCGCAGATAAGGACGGTGATAAACCGGGAAGCCAACTCCTGCGCGTGCAAATCCGGGATGTGCAAATCCGGCGTGACCGAAGCCGACACGTGCGCCGACATAGGCCTGAGAATAACTTTTCGTAGCGATAAAGCTGGAGGCTATGATTGCGGTGAGGACAAGTACCTTTTTCATAATCGTAGATTTTTAAGTTTCTACTACGTTGGATATGAAAGAGGCTTCGGAATTTAATAAGTGATTGTTAATGCTTCTTATTGATTGATTATCATAATATTGTAAGGACTTAAAACCCGTGACGGCGACAGACAGACCTCCATAGGGTTGATATTCGGTATGGATATCCGTTAGACCGGTGTGAAGGAAGCATGTGCTGGTGCGGCTGCAGGTCCAACTGACGGATGATCCAGTCGATGTGCTCCATCGTTGCAATATTATTTTGATTCGGCGGAATCGGCGGCCCGGTTCGGGGTTTCCGCGCGATCGAATCGACCGTCCGGCGGAAATGGCCTCCCGCAGCGGCGACCCCATTCCTGTTTGAATTTCTCCTGTTGCTCCGGTGTCATATTTGCCCATCTTTCTCTAAGTGCATCCTTTTTCCATCTTGATCCGAATCCCCTGGGGCCGCCGCGGAAGCCGCTGAATAATATTTTGGCGAGGACCAGCAGACCCAGTGCCTGCCAGAAGGTGATTGTTCGCAGGTTGAAGATATCCGGCATCAGGGCATTCCAGAGCAGCATGATGACGCTGCCGAAGACGAATACTCCGATGATACCCAGGATCACAAAGCCGATTATTTTGCCAACCCTGGACCGAACCCTGTGGCGAATAAATTGTTTGTTCATATTGATCATTTTTAGTGTTCGATAATTTCTTTATAAAGGTTCATCAGTCTTTCTCTAAGAAAGAGGACCGCATATCTTTTCCGCGAGATCAGCGTATTGACATTCTCCCCGGTCATCGCGGAAATCTCTTTGAAGGGAATGTCTTCCAGTTCGTTCCAGACAAATACCAGCCGCTGTTCTTCGGGGAGCTCATCCAGCGCTTCCTGGAGGGTCTTCCAGAAGAGGGCGCGGAGGTTGGCGGTCTCGGGGTTCTGGCTGTCGTCCAGCAGGATACCGGTGAGGTCCGAAGCGGCAGGGTCTTCCCCGTCCCGCAGCATCGGCTCGAGCGACTCCGGCTTTTTTTTGCGGTAGCGATCGATGATCTTGTTGCGGGCGACGGCGAACAGCCAGCCGCTGATCTGTTCAATGGGTTCGGTATCGACCGTCGTCGTGAGCTGGTACCAAACATCCTGCAAAATATCTTCCGCGTCGGCTTCGTTGCCGACCCGTTGGCGGATGAAGCCCAGCAGTCGTTTGCCAAAACGGCTAATGACCGATGCGATATTTTTTGCCGGGGATGAGGGCATTCGCGGGTTGATGGTCAATACGTCCTCCATACTAACAAGGAAGACGGGTGAGCGGAGGGAATATTTTAAGAAAGGTAGAAAAATTTGCGTTTACGGGGACTAAAGTGAATGAATGACATATGTCACTACCCCCCAAACCGAAAATTCCGCGCCTGAAATATCGACATCGATCGGCGACAACCGGGTCGTCTCGGGGACGAGCCTGATCTTGTTAAAGGTCTTTTCGAGGCGCCGGATCAGCATTTCGCCGTTGAGGGAGGCGATGACCACTTTGCCGTTGGCGGCTTTTGCCGAGCGGTCTACAATGACGACATCGCCGTTGGAGATGCCAGCGCCGATCATGGCGTCGCCGTTTACGCGCATGAAAAAGGTGTTCGGTCGATTTAGACCGAAGTATTGTTCGGGTTCCATAATTTCTTTGGTCGTACTAATTTATTTAGTAAATTTATGCTAATTTAGTAAGCATTTAAAAACTTTTTTTATGGAAATGGGGTTAGTACAAACGATGGGAACGGGATCCGCCCATACGATGGAAAGCAGGGGCAGAGGCCGGCCGGAGAGAACCGCGTACGCGGAATATCTGCTGGTGATCTATCCACACGGCGACCTGCAGGAGAAGTTGATGGAAGCGCAACAACAATTCTCATCCGACTACGGACTGGATCAGGGCCGAGGTATTGTACGAAACAGGCCGCACATCGCGCTGGCGACTTTTTGGGCCGGGGAAGAAGCGGAAGATACGCTGATCCGCTGGATACATCGGATCTGTCAGCAGCATCGGAGCTTTCAACTCGCGCTCAACAATTACAGCGGCATTCCGCCGCATGCAACCAGACCGCCGGAGGCCGCGGAAAGCATCACGGGCACGATCTATTTGCGGGTACAGGACCCCGAAGCTTTACTGCGCCTGGTGCAGCAACTCGATGCGATCGACGAATTCATCCGGTCATCGGGATGGCCTCCGGTCCGGCATCCGTTCATGACAACGGGAAGGAGTCGCCCCTATCTTCCTATTGCGGGTGGATTGACGGAGCAGATATATAATAAAGCGATGCCGGATTACTCCCGAAAGACCTTTCACGGGAACTTTCGGGTGGAGGAGCTGGTTTTGCTGCGGCGCAAACACTCATTCGATCCATGTAAGACCGTGAATGTTTTTGGACTTAAAAATTAACAAGCAATTATCGATAAATGTATGAAACAAGCGATCAAACCTATCGCTGTCCTCAGCGAGACCTATAAAAGCCAACTGGCAATCAACGAATACATGCTGATCCTCAATCCGCATGAAGAGCTGCGCAACAAGATCCAGCAGGTGAAAAAAGAATTCCATGCCGCCTACCAGGCCCCGACGGCTCTTGGCGGCAAACCGCATGTGACGCTGGTGCGTTTCACGCAGCTAGGGTTGATGGAAGAGCGGATCATCCAGCGGCTTCGCGTTATTGCCATGGGCTTTTGCCCATTCAAGGTGGAATTGAAGGACTATGGGAGTTACCCGTCACATACCATTTTTATCCAGGTAACCAGCAAGCTTCCGATCCGGTCACTGCAGACGCAGGTGAGGGATATCCAGCGCTTAATGAAGCTCGACAACGACAACAAACCACATTTTATCGAGGAGCCGAATATCCCTATCGCAAGGAAGCTGGTGCCCTGGCAATATGAGAAGGGATGGCAGGAATACAGCAACCGAAGCTTCACCGGCCGATTCGTCGCCGACGGAATGCTATTGCTGAAACGGCGTGTCGGAGAATCGAGTGACGGACCGCTCCCGGGCAGACGTGATAACTGGGCGTTCAGGGCTTGGCAGATTTCCGAACGGTTTGCCTTTCAGAATCTACCGGTCACAACCCGGCAGGGTCAGTTGTTCGCGCTGCCAAGGGGATGAGCAAAACTTTTAATCAGCAGAAATGACAGAACAGAACTTGCCCGATCCTTTGGAAGGCGGGCAGCTTACCAAAGAAGGCGGTGAGCCCGCCGAATATTCCGGGCCGATCAATCCGCTTCAATACCTGAAAGGTCGTGGTGCGCAATTGAACCCAAAGAACCGGTTTTTGAAGATGGAGCGGGTCAAGGAGCATATTGAGGCAATCGATGACTGGATCGAACCCAATCAGCGAGACCCAATACCTGGAAGAAACAGCAAAAGGACTTGTCAACAAGGTAGATAGCCCCGATGTGGGGATGTGGTACAGCATGAACCCTTATCAGGGCTGCGAGCATGGCTGCACCTATTGTTACGCCCGCAACGCGCATGAATACTGGGGCTATAGCGCCGGGCTGGACTTCGAGCGAAAGATCATCGTGAAAAAGAACGCTCCGGAGTTGCTGCGCAAATTCCTGATGAACCCCAGGTGGGAGCCGCTGCCCATTTCGCTTAGCGGCAACACCGATTGTTATCAGCCTGCCGAGCGGAAATTCGGGATCACGCGCCAATTGCTGGAGATCTGCCTGGAGTTCAACCAACCGGTAGGCATCATCACCAAAAACGCGGGCATCCTGCGGGACAAGGATTTGCTGGCGCAGATGGCTATGAAAAAGTTAGTCTCGGTCTTAATCTCCGTCACCTCCTTTGATGAGGAGCTTCGCCGGGTCATGGAGCCGCGTACTACGACGGGGCAGCAGCGGATCCGGGCGATCCGCGAGCTGAGCAACGCGGGCGTTCGCGCGGGTGTCATGCTGGGTCCCATGATCCCCGGGCTGAACGAACATGAAATGCAGCGAATCATGAAATCGGCCGCGGAGAACGGGGCCAGCTTTTCCGCCTATACCTTCATCCGGCTGAATGGCGCGATCAAGCTGATCTTTCATGACTGGCTGTACAAGAACTTTCCGGACCGCGCCGACAAAGTGTGGCATCTGATCGAAGCGAGTCACGACGGCAAAGTCAATGACAGCCGCTGGGGAGTGCGAATGCGCGGGGAAGGCAATATTGCTCAGCTGGTGGCGCAGCAGTTTGCGCGGTATAACCAGAAGTACGGACTGAACGCGGAACGCTGGGAGTTGGACTGTACGCAGTTCAGGCGGCCGGGAGAGCAGATGAGATTGTTCTGAAGAGCCATTCGGTTCGGCAAGTGGGGAAAGGGCCCTATCCCCAATCGAATTCCCGGATCTCTCCACCAAGTTTCCATCGGGCCGGTTGTGGATTCGTCAGCCAATCGAGCGGCTCACCGGGCGGCTGCGGTTGCGCGGCCTTCGTGAAACATTCGCGGATCAGTTTCTTTTGTTCGGCGCCTACCACTTCCGGTTCGGCGGAGATGAACAACGGCGTTCCGCTCCCGGCGACAAGCTGCATCCACTGCCGGGTCTTATCCCAAGGGACATCCCTTGTTACGGCGACGCAGTCGCCGTCGGCATCATAAAAGAGATGATGCTGGATCATCCGGAATCCCAGCGTATTGACACCCATCTTCCGTGTCCGTGCCCACTCTTTTCCACTGGTGTCATCGCCCACCCGGTTGAGCTCGAATATCCCCGCGGACAGATGGCTCAGCGTATTGCAACCGATCAGGTACATATCGCCCGCGGCGGCGCGGATCGCCTGGTATAGCCCAAGGATGATCTCTGCCGTAGTCCGGGTATTGTCTTTGAAACCCCATCCCGGTGTTGTCATGTCCGCGCCCATCTGCATACCCCACTTGCCGAAGATATCATAGGTACTATAGTCATGCTTGACCAATTCATAACCCCATAGCCGGTAGAGCCCGATGTTGCGCTTGATCCGCTCCAGATTCTCTTCGATCGAAGGATCCAGCACCGGACTATGCGGTTCATCTCTGCCGGGAATAATGGGCAGCAGCAGCGAAGCGGGATCGGTATAGGACGCGCAAAGCGGCCGCATCCACAACCCGGGCCGCATCCCCAGTTTTTGGATATCACCCGCCAGCTTCCCCATGTCCTTGAATTTGTCGTTTGGTCGGGAAAAATCGTCGTTCCATCCGCCATCGCCAGGATGATAGGGGGAGTAAAAAGCCCAACCCGCATCCACAACCGAAAACGGCCGGTTGTCCGGTGCGGTGGCGAGTTCCGTCATCATCGCGGTCTGGCGGAGGATCAGTTCGGGATTGTTGTTGCCATAGGCGTAGTACCAGTCGTTGATCCCATAGACCGGTTGGCGCGGCAGCCGCGGCGCTGTGCACATCATTTCACAAAACCGCCTGCCCGTAGCAAAAACGGTCTCCCCTTCCGTTCCCTTTCCGACAACGATGTCTGCGGCGTGAAGCGACCGGTCTCCCAACATGACACCAACGCCCCCGCTTCTGGTATCCATCGTTAGGCGCAGGACGGAACCGCCGCCCTCCCAATAACAAAGACTTCGACAACCCGTCCGGACACCGAAACAAACCGTCTGCGCTCTATCGTGATGGATACAATACCATGGCATTTTTTTTGAGATGTCCGCCTTCCGGAAGCCATCGTCTCCATATGTCCGCTCCCATTCATCGGCCAGCACGATGCCGCCGTCAACGGACGAATTCCATTCGAAGCGAATGAAGTGAAGCGGCTGGCTCGGTGAGGTGACCTCCACCCGGGTAGAATCGCGTTCTTCGGAAAGCCGGACAATAATGTCCCGGAAACTCCACGTCCCGGGTCCTGAACTCAATAGTGCGATCTGCCCGGTGTCGAGCCCGGCAAAGGCGGCGACCGGTGGAGCGATGATATCGCGGGCGGCGGGCGTGACGGGTTCTTCGATCCCGTCACCGATAGCCGCAGCGGCTCGCCGGGTAAAGATCAATCCCCCAAGCACCGCACCGGACAAACGAATAAAATGTGATCTGTTCACAAATGGAAAGTACTAAACTATCCTTAACTTTCCGCGGCCGGCCGGGGCCGGACTAGAAACCCAACGAGCCATGGATTACCGCCGGATGCCTATCGAAGTAGAGTCGCCAGAACAGATGGGGTACGCCAGCATCCGGAACAATCTTTCTGAAAGCTCCTATACCGACACCTACCTCCGCGACATCTTTCTTCCGGACGATTTCCGCGATCTGATCCTCAGTTACGGTTCGCATTTCGGTCATGAACGGCTTCGGGAGGGAATCGCGGCCGACGCCGATCTTGCGGCCGACGACATTCTCCTGACCATTGGTGCCGCTGGCGCGCTTTTCATCATCGCCACCACGCTTCTTGAGAAGGGGGACGAGTTGCTCGTCGTGCGGCCGAATTATGCCACCAATATTGAGACGCCCCGGGCGATCGGCGCCGCTATCCAATTCATCGATCTGCGGTTTGAAGAAAAATTTGCGCTGGACATCGACAAAATAAAAAGGACGCTTAACCCCGCGACCCGATATATTTCGGTCACCTACCCGCACAACCCGACGGGGGTCCGGTTGAATGCGGACGAGCTAAAACAACTGATCGAACTCGCAGAAGACGCGGGGGTATATCTCCTGGTAGACGAGACTTATCGGGATATGGTATTTGGTGAACAACTCCCGTTGGCGGCATCGCTTTCGGCGCGGGTGATCAGCGTATCCTCCCTCTCCAAAACATACGGTTTGCCCGGTTTACGCGTCGGCTGGATCATCTGCAGGGACCGGCCGCTGATGACCAAATTCCTGGCGGCCAAAGAGCAGATGCATATCTGCGGTCCCCTGCTTGACGAAGAAATCGCGTTTCGTTACTGGCAGCAGAGGGACGAACATCTTCCCGGGGTCCGGTTGAATATCCGGCAGAAGTTTGAGACAGTCAAGGAGTGGATGCGGCAACAGGACGGCTTCGAGTGGATCGAGCCAGCGGGGGGTTGCGTCTGTTTTCCACGGCTGCGCCGGCCGGAAGAAGGGGATATCGACAAGTTCTATCGTGTGCTTTTGCAGGAATACGGTACCTACGTGGGGCCGGGACATTGGTTTGAAATGCCGCGACATTATATGCGGATCGGGTTTGGCTGGCCAACTGAGGAAAGGTTGAAGGAGGGGTTGGCGGCCCTTGGCAGGGCCTGGCAATCAACGCTTAAGGGTCATTAACATCGCTTTGGAATAAATTCCCAATTGTGGATCGTTTTTTTTATTCGTTTGCCAATAATATACTAAAGATCAGTTCGTTGTATAGTGGCACTCTTGTTGAATAAACAAGGCATATCCCTAAATTCATCCTAATGAAATCTTTTTGTACGCTTGTAGGCAGTTTATTTTTCTTTTGTTCTGCAAGTTTTGCTCAAACTATTCAAACGGCAGCATCCTATATTGATATCAGCCAGCCCGCGGGTGGCCCGATCCAAACCGGGGACATCCTGGAGATCCGGGGTATCATCAGCGTTCCAAGCGGCACTACGGTAACCGGCCTAACTTATACCAGCACCGTTCCGGCTAACACGACCTATCAGACCGGCACGCTGACCGCGGAGACCGACGAAGGCGTGGTGGTCGGCGGAATTACCAACACCGGCACCTATACGGACGCGGCGGGCGACGACCGGGGCCAGATCGTGGGAGCAAGCGCCGTCACCATCTATATGGGCAACGGCGCTACTTCGGCGGCGGGGGGAACTTTAATCGGAGGGACGACGACCCCCACCTTTTATGGTGCACAGACCATTCTTATGGCGGCCTATCGGGTAAAGGTTACAGGGGGATTCGGCGCCCACTTAGCCGTGAACGGCGTCCTAAATTATTCTGTCGGGGGTGTTGCCAAGACGTCGACCCTGACCACCATTGTCGTTGGCGTTTATGTTAAATCCACCTGCACCACCCCGGGTCCACTCAATTATCTGGCGGTCGCCACGAACGGCACTTTTGGTTCAGGCACCACGCAAAACGGGGGCGCTGTGGCACAAGTTACGGGTTTTGGTTACCAGACCCTGACCGCCGGCCAGCCGTCCGACGGCAACTACTCCGTCGTAAAAAACAACAGCCCCACGCAGTATACAGGATCCACCCCCGCAGCCGGAGACCGGGTGTTTGGGGACTGGGATGTGATCGGCGATCATACCGGTTCCTCCACCGGCACCGGCAATCCTCCTGCTGCCAATGGCGTCCTTGGCGGTTATATGCTGGCTGTGAACGGCTCCTATGCCCCTTCCGACTTGTTTAGCACGACCGTAACCGGGCTGACTGCCGGTACAGAATACACGGTGACCTTCTGGGCTTATAACCTCTGTTCCGATTGCGGCGCCAATCCATCCACCGGCGGCGCATCGGGCACGCCGGGGGTGTTACCCAATATAGCCATTGCCCTCAACAGTATCGACTATTACAATACGGGACAACTGGGTTATACCGGAAAGTGGATCCAATCCAACTTTACATTCAATTCGGGAGCCAGCACATCGGAACTGCTCGTCATCCGGAACAATGCCCCGGGTGGCGGCGGGAATGACTTTGCCATCGACGATGTCAGCTTATCTACTTGTTTGACTACCTTACCCCTCTCCCTGTTGAGTTTTCAAGGCAGCCAGGAGCCCGGAGGCGTGGTCCTGGACTGGCAGACCGCCAATGAAGAAAATACAGCGTATTTTGTCGTGGAGCGAAACACCGGAAATAACCAGTTTGACAGCATTGGCCGCGAAACAGCCACTGCGCAGGCTGCAGGGAGTACTTATCATTTTACCGATAAATCTGCGCCGTACGTCAACGAGATAGAATACCGGTTACGCATGGTCGATATGGATGGAAAGTTCACCTACAGTCCGGTTGTCGTTGTAGCCGGTGCGGCTCTGCCGGCGCAGGCCATTAACCTGGCGCCTAATCCGTCGCACACTACCGCCACCCTCTACCTGCAAGCGGAGGCGCCGGGAACAGTCGAGATCAGCCTTTGGAACCTGGCGGGCGCCCGGATCCAAGTGCAGACAAATACCGTATCCAAAGGCCAGAATGCCCTGCCGATCAACTCGATCGACCGTCTTGCCAAGGGAATATATATCGTGAAAATGGTATCCGGTAATCAGACAGCATCCACAAAATTGCTGGTGGAATAGGAACCGGGAGTTAGCCCTTAATGAACGCCTCCAGCCTGACCTTTTCGGTCTCGATCAGCGTTCTGATACTCATGAGCCGGTGCCTTAAGGCAGTGAAACTGGAGGCGAGAACGCCTTCCCCGATGTGGAGACAGCTGTTCTCAAAGTCCTGGCATTCAGCCTGAAGGGTCAGGAGGCCAACAAATCCCAACAACGGCTTGATCTTATGCACGGCGCTTTTCAGCGCTTGCCGGTCCCCCCCTCGTAGCTGTCATTCAGATGCTGAACAAAGACGTCGTATTCCGCCAGAACGTCGGAGAACGTTTCGCCGATCATGTCATAATCGCCTGCATATAATTCGATTAGGTACCTGCTGTCGATGGGAGGGCTGAATTGAAAGGTATTATCGGTCCGAGGATTGTTCATTCGCACAGAATAGTTTTGTTAACGTGCTCTAAAATAATTTATTGCATTCTGTCGTTCAACAGGAGGAAACCCCCGAACCCTCGAAACCGCTAAAATCCTGTTTACCTTTGAGTAACCCGATCGTCTCTCTTTTCCGGTCCTTTTATGAGGATATTGTCTATTCCGGGATCCGGGAGGAAGACTCGCCTTCCAAAAGAAAGAAGACGACCCGTTTCAACCAGTTCATCCTGCTCATCCTCGTGGCACACTTCGTATGTGTGGTGTCCTACTTTTGTTTTGGGCTCTATATCAGCGCGCTGATCAACCTGAGCGCCGCCTATTTCTTCATCATCGCCTATCATCTGAACCTTCGGCGGAAATATCTGCTGGCCCGGATCGTGTCGGTGCTCAACCTCAATCTGTACCTCGCCATCATGAATTACATGGAGGGGATCAAGGCGGGAGAATACTTGTTCTTCTTCCCTTATTTCCTCATCATGACCTTTATCATCAGCTTCAAAAAGAAATACCTGGAGCTGATCATGGCCTACGTGATCACACTGGCGGCCCTGTTGTTCTGTTATTACTTCTGTCCGCAGGAGAACTACTACCAGGTGCATATCGCCCATATGTTCGACAAATTGTATGAAAGCAACCTGGTCCTTTCGCTGCTGCTGACCACCTTCTTCTCCTATGCCATCCTCCGGATCAACCGGAACAATGAATTCACGATCCTAAAGGAAAAGCAATTTGTAGATACGATCTTCAATACTTCGCTGGATGGCGTATTCATCCTCGATGCCGAAGCGTTGATCATTACCGACTGCAATAAACGGGCGGTAGAATTGCTGGAGCTCGAAGACAAATCGCTTATCGTCGGCGCACCCGCCGACAGCTTGTTCACCAAGGATCATCTTCGATCGTTCAATACCGTTACCAACGATCCGGGTGATCCGCACTCGGGCAGCTGGCAGGGGGAACTGGCGCTGGCCTCCCGGAAAGACAATATGATCTATGCGTTTGTCAACGTGGTTAGCTTCGACGACAATGAGCGGCGTTTCTGGAAGATCAGCGTACTGGACATCTCCGAGATTAAAATGACGCAGTTTGAGCTGATGAAGGCCAAGCAAAAGGCGGAATCGGCATCGCGCGCCAAATCCCGGTTCCTGTCCAATATGAGCCATGAACTGAGGACACCGCTCAACGGGATCATCGGTTCTTCGAACCTTCTGCTGCAGGAGACATTCCTGCCGGAACAGAAGTCGCACCTCGAGATCCTCAAGTATTCCTCCGAGCACATGATGGTGCTGATCAACGATATCCTCGATTTCAACAAGATCGAGTCGGGACGGTTTGAGCTGGAGAACCTGCCGTTCAACCTGAGGGCTTTTCTAAAAAAGCTGGAGGCGCAGTTTTCGGTTCAGGCGCATTCCAAGGGTCTGCTATTCCTGCTGGATGTCGACGAGAACCTGGAGACCGAATTTCTGTCGGATGAGACACGGCTCAACCAGGTGTTCAGCAACCTGCTTTCCAATGCGATCAAGTTCACCCATTCCGGCGGTATAACCCTTGGTGCGAGGAAGATCAGCTCCACGAGTAAAAAATCGATGGTCCAGTTCATGGTTAAAGACACCGGGATCGGTATCCCGATGAATAAGCAGGACGAAGTGTTCGAAAGCTTTACGCAGGCGGATACGAATACCACCCGGAAGTACGGCGGCACCGGGTTGGGGCTCGCGATCAGCCGGAAGCTGGTGGGACTTTTCGCGGGGGATCTCAAATTGCAAAGTGAGGAGGGGAAAGGCAGCACGTTCTATTTCACGATCGAGCTTGAGGTCAATGAGAATGCCAAGCTCTACATTAACGACCAGAAGGTAAAGCAACTGCCCGTCTTCGACCGGCTCCGCGTGCTGATCGCAGAAGACAACAGCGTAAATATGTCCGTGGTCAGGCGGTTCCTCGTCAAGTGGGGTATCGAGGTGCACGAAGCGACGAATGGGCTGGAGGCGGTGGAGAAATGCCGCCGGGACAGCTATGACCTCGTGCTGATCGACCTGGAAATGCCCGAGATGGACGGGGCGACCGCGCTGGCGGAGATCCGGAAGATGCACCCGGATGTGCCGGCGATCGCCTTTACGGCCGCGGTATATGAGGATATGAAGATCGATCTCCTGCGAAAGGGATTTATGGAAGTGGTACCCAAACCCTTCCGGCCGGAGGACCTGCACAGTAAGATCCAAAAGCTTGTCATTAACCGCGCATAAGGCGCGTTCCTATCAACTTATTTTTTTTGGCTCTAAAGAATCCCGCTTTCTTATTGCCCTCACGTTTTTGAGATTGTTTATCGGTTTTTCAAACAGGAACCACGACATGGAGGCGATGATCAGCAGCAAACTCAATTGGGCAACTTGATTGACCCAGGCGTTGCTCAACCAGGATTTCGTGAACAAGGCTATCGGCAATGGATATTTGTTTTCCGTTCCATTGAGACACCGCCAAAGCCAGGGCATAAAAGGGTGGTATATATATAAGCCGTAGCTTATCTTGCCCAGGTATTGCAGGATGGGAAGATTCAAAATCTTGCCAGCAAAGCCGCGGAACCCCTTTTGGGCCTGGAAGATGATGAGCAATCCACAACCGGCGAGCCCCGGATTGTACAGGAGGCCGAGGCTGGCGCTATTTCGCGCAAAGGCCGCCAGGAGAAAGCATCCGATGAATAAGAAAAGACGGGTGTTTCTTTTATCCAAAAAAGAGGCGTATCGCGAAAAAGGAAGATAAGCCAACAGGGCGCCCATTCCAAAAACGTCGAACTGGGAAAAGGGCAACAGGGAAAGGAAGCGGTAGGGATGGAAGAATACGAAATACGCCTTAAAGAGGATGCTTGCCAGAACGGTGAGGATAAACAGGTCTTGTAATCGACGCCATGGAACACAGAAAATGAGCATGGGCCAAAGCAGATAGAACTGCTCTTCTACACCAAGGCTCCAGAAATGGCTTAGCATTCCGGGCCATTGCCCTTTCTGAAAGAACAGGAGATTCGGTGAGTAGAAAAGGTACCAGGCAAGATTCCCATCAAAAACGGCCGGTATGGAAAGGAACAGCAGAAAGATCACCAGGTAGTATAAGGGAAAGATCCTCAGGGCTCGTCTGTAATAGAATAGAAGAAGGGCGCCGGGAGGCGTTATTTCATCTTTATCGATCGACTGTTTTAGATACAGGAGGTTGCTGGAGATCAGGTAGCCGCTCAGGACAAAGAAAAAGCCGACCCCGACATCTGCGAAATGGAAGATACCGTAACCGGGTAACCAATGGTACAAGATGACAATCAGTACGGAAAAAAATCGAAAGCTGTCCAATTGCGGGATGAACGATAGGCGTTTCAACGGCATTAGTTTTAATCTTAAAGGCGATCGGGCGGCCAGTTTGATAATAACGGGCGAAACTAATAAAAAATTTTGAATCGGGTTTAATAAACGGATGTATACACCCGCTGATTTGCCTACTTTTTTGGATCATTGGAAGGCTGGCCGGCGGCAATTGATATATACCGGAACTTATGTAACGTGGTATCCCCCTTTATATTGGTATTTAGGACCTTGAATCGGGCGGAAAATGGACCGGCCAACGGATATTCCTGTTCATGGGTATTGATGTTGCCGGCATCGTACCGATAAAAGGTGGCGCCCCCGATCAGGGTCTTTTTGGACTGTCGCAACTCAGGCAGATCGTATGAGCTGTACAGTTCTATTGCAGGATACCCATTCATAAAGGTGAAATCAGTAAAGGCCTGGTGCGTGTTGGAACTGGAGAAGCTGATCGTTCCGGCATTTACATCGACAGCCGTCACATAAGAGCCTGATGGTAACATCGGCATATCCGGCCGGTCCCCGACCGCCGGAAATACGCCCTGGACATGCACTACCTTGTTACTTCCGGCGGCGATATCGCCAGTGAACAGGGGGGTGGCATTGACATAATAATCCGCATACATATACAATTTCGTGCCCTCCTTTATCCCAATCGCCAGGTTCCGCAGGCAGACGGTATCGTGCCGGATGGACTGAATGATACCGACCGGGTAGGTAGGCGCCACCATGTCCGCAAATTGATCCTGGTAAGGAAACCGGGAGGTTATGATGAAATCCCCCGGGCGCAGCAGGCTGGTATCGGCCGG
The DNA here is from genome assembly GCA_963846405.1 of uncultured Chitinophagaceae bacterium. GTDB lineage: Bacteria > Bacteroidota > Bacteroidia > Chitinophagales > Chitinophagaceae > Puia. The sequence continues at coordinate 922,316 of CAWJVU010000010.1, forward strand.
TGACGGAAGTTTGAAACGGGCGGTCCAATCGGATTTATCGGCATGGATAACGGCAGCCCCGTGGATCCGGGCGAGACGCTCATAATTACCGGTATAGGTTAATTTATATACCAGGTCGACGCCATAGAACGGGTCCCGGAAAAAATAGCTGTTGCCATCGTAGACCGGGTCCGGCGCCCGGCCATTCGACCCCTGGATGGGGAAAACGGCCGATACCATCGCCGGATTTCTGTCCCCCAGGATGCCGCCCTGGTAATACATGACGATATGCTCAAAGGAAGGACTGGAATAAAACGCATTGTTATCGAGGTTGACGGCTATCGGCGGTTCATTCATCGTCCCTCCTTCAAAATGATCGTTGGTTCCCGATAAGATAAGCCGGATCCCTGCCCCCCCGGTGTAACAACGCAGCATACAGTTATGAAAAGTGACATCCGAGCCGAGCAGGAAAAAATCGGGATAGGGCTTCCCCGGGCTTTCCGTCGCAAAATTGATCTGGCAGTCTTCAAAGGCGACCGTGGCGGATCCGCCTACATACCCGATCCGGAAAAGCCCCTCCGCATAGACATTCCGGAAACTGCCGCCGAACGAAGCGGCATAGATCCGGCACAATTGCTTGACGCTCCCGGCAATATTCACCCCATCGACCATCGGCACCGCTGCTCCGTCCCCATGCCGGAATCCATAAGTGACATTATCGAACAGCGTGTGGGTGGGGCCCCAGCATTTCAATCTTACCACATGACATTCCTTGGATTGGGCCTGCCCCATGGCATAACCCACTTTATTGCTGCCGAGATCGCAATCGATCAGATCGACGAGTTCCCCATTCTGCTGGTTGGATGGAGTGATCATCATCCCGACGATAAAATTGGTGATCGAACAGCCGATGACTTGCACCGCGGTTGAACCGCCTCTCCCGATGCCCGGCTGACACCAGGCGTGCAGCCCCGGATACATATCCGAAGTATGCGGATAGACGGTGGAGTCAGAAAAAGGATCGATGACGATTCCCGCGTACGGAGACAACCGGTTATCCCTGGCGGAACCGTCGGTCCATTCATTGAATCCCAGCGTATCCACCTGGATCGCGTTCAGCCTGTCCGGAAATGTAAACTGCCCCCGGAGGACAAGATTCCGGATCTCCACGCCTTTGCCCGATTGGATCCCGATCGCGAAACTATTGTTATAGAAAGGGATGATCCGGGCCGCCCCCACCGCCAAATCCCTGGCATTGGCGGGACCCAACAGGTTGATGCTGGATTGCAGGTAACGGGCGCCGGAGAGCCGGGCAATGATCAGCGGCCGGGAGATTCGATAAACGCCAGGCGGGAAATATAACGTTCTTGCCGCAGTGGCATTATTCAGGATATACGTAATGCCTTTTTGTATGGCATACCAGTCGTCACCGACGCCGTTGCCCGCCGCGCCGAACCATTGTACATTTAACCGGTCCTGGTCAACGATGCGCTTGAACCGCAAACCGGTACCCGAGACCAGGGTCATCGCGCTGTCGTCCGGTAACGCCTTGTCCAGCGGATCGCAACGGAACAAACCTCCCAGGCCCGGATCGGTTATGTAGACGACACTATTCACGGAGGCGACCGGTTGGCTTTTGCGGAGACCGCTGACGGTGATTGTCTCCTGTGCGAGGAGGCCCCGGGCAGCGAAAAAAAGGATCAACGTGAACGAGTATTTCATGAAATCACGAATTGATGAAATCCAATTGATATTGCTTTAAAATGTTGTTTTTCAACCGACAATTCAGATTACTGCATATTAAAATCTCTTATATTTGCAGTTGAATGCCTCTAAAAGCTCTTATAACGAATTGTGAGAGTTTTAATGCAATAAATTCAATGACAATTAGTTTTTTAATGTGCTTTTAAAAAAAGCAGCTGCTAAATTTTAAGATTCCTGTGAAGAATAAGTTGAGCGACCTGATTATTACTAACAATATTGGAAAGGGTATAAAGAGCAAGTCAATCGACGCTCCTTTGTATCCTTTTCTTTTTTAATAGATCGTGAACTAATTATTTACTAATTACGAATCAATCAGTTACGAGATTGCGTCTGTGACTGAGGTGGCGAAGCTATGCAGCAATCGGGACACAAATACTGGTATGCGGTGTATACGAAGCCGCGCTGGGAAAAAAAAGTATACGAGCTTCTGCTGAATAGAGGGATAGAGGCTTACTGCCCGTTGAACCGGACAAAAAAGAAGTGGAGCGATCGATATAAATGGGTGGAGGAGCCCTTGTTCAAATCTTATGTTTTCGTCAGAGCCGATGAAAAGGAACAACCGGTGATCCGGACGGTCAACGGGGTCGTTAATTTTGTCTATTGGCTTGGCAAGCCCGCTGTCGTCAAGGATAAGGAAATCGAGATCATCCGCAAATTCCTAAACGATTATTCCGAGGTACAAGCCGTTCCGGTCGATCTTAAGGTTAATTCCAGGATAACTATCCTCAAAGGAGCTTTCATGGACAAAGAGGCCAAAGTAGTACGAGTTCTGAATAACAAAGTCCAGGTGATCATCGAAAGTATCGGTTACTCCCTGGTTGCCGTCGTCGACAAATCCAATACGATAATAGCAGGAAAGAAATAGCTTTACCAATAATATTCTAACCATGAGAATACCCGTGAGCAAATTTTTGTCATCCGGAGCCATTTTGATTGCTTCCGCCTGGCTCATTAGCTCCTGCGGCAATACCAGGCATCTCACGTATTTGCAGGGATCGTTCGATACCGCCCGCCTAAGCCAGATCGAATATACGGAACCGATCATTCGTAAAGGCGATATCCTGAGTATCGTCATCTATAGTGACAACCCCACCGCCACCGCCATTTTCAATCAGCAGCAAACGGGGACTTCGGGAAATCCGGGGGCGATCCAGGGAGGTTCATCTTCTTCCGGAATCACATCGGGACAGGGCGGTGGTGGTCCGGCCGGCGGCGGCTCAACCGGTTCGGGGGGATACCTGGTGGACGAAAAGGGAAATATCGAATTCCAGCAGCTTGGAGTTATTCATGCCGATTCCCTGACCAGGAGCCAGTTGAAAGATACCCTCGAGACAAGGCTAAAGGATTACATGGGAAATCCGTATTGCTCCATCCGCTTCGTGAACTATAAGTTTACTATGCTGGGAGAAATCAATCGCCCGGGCATCTTTAGCATCCCCGGAGAGCACCTGACTTTATTCGAAGCCTTAGGTCTGGGCGGCGACCTGACTTTTTTCGGCCGTCGGGATAATGTCCTGGTGATCCGGGAAAATGAGGGTAAGCGGGAATTTGCCCGGTTGGATCTCACCAAACCGGAGGTGATGGGCTCGCCATATTTCTATATCAAGCCGAACGATGTCATCTATGTCGAAGCGAGTAGGAAAAAAATAGCAGCGAGCGATCAGACGACCATCCGGAATTTAACCATCGTAACTTCCGTTCTTTCAACCCTGGCGATATTGTTTGCTTTGTTTAAATAGAAGATCAACCATGCCCCTATTATGTCTGGACAATCCACTGAAATAGCCTCGAAAGGGGCAGAGCTACGGGAAAATTCATGGACCGTCAGTCCCAGGGATTTTATTTTTAAGTATCTTAAATACCTGCCGTGGATCGTGATTTGCGGTATTACCGGGTTTGTCCTGGCGTATATCAAGCTGCGGTACGTCGTTCCTGTTTACAGCGTACAATCCTCCCTGCTGATCCAAAGCGAGGAAGGGAACGGCGTGGGAAAGGATCAGAAGTTCGATGAATTGTTCATGAACCAATCGAACGTTAACCTCGCCAATGAAACCGCCATCCTGCAGTCGAGACCGGTCCTGAAACGAGTGATCAGCGATCTGGGATTGCAGGCTTATTATTACAACCAGGGCAATGTGCGCTCCAGTTTTATTTACCCGTTTTCCAAATCGCCGTTTGTGATCGAGGATTCCGTAATCGCCGAACTCGTCTGCCGGATTTGAGTTGCTGGTAACCGTAGTGAATGATAAGCAATTCTCCCTGAATGAGAGCACGGTTAAATACTTGTTCGGGGTCCCTTTCAATTTCCAGGGCAACCGGATCGTACTGAAAAGGAACGACTTTGTCGACTATAGGCAATATAGCAGGCCAAAATTCCTGGTCGGCTGGCAACCGATCGAAAGCGTTACCAGCAACCTGATCAGTTCGCTGCGGGTCGTTCAAACCAACGATCAGGCCACGATTCTTAATTTGACCTTCAATCACGAAAATACGTCACTGGGCCTCGACGTACTTAACACGCTGATGGCCGTTTACGACACCCTGGTCGTAGAAGATAAGACCCGTATTGCTATCGCAACAGAGCATTTCATCGATACACGGCTGGCTGCGCTGAAGGCAGAACTGAACGGTATAGAAGGGCACCTGGCGTCGGATATCGAGAAGAACGAGACCTTCGATCTGGAAGATCAGTCCAAGAAATACCTGGACAATATCGGGGAAACCGAAAAGACCCTGATCGAAATGAATGTGCGCCTGCGGCTGGCGGATATGTTGTACGATTATATCGGCGGCAAAGATAATGTCTACCGCCTGGTGCCGACCAGTATGGGCATCGAAGAACCGGTGCTGCTCCAACTCGTTACCGAATACAACAAGGTGCAGACGGAAAGAGAGGCTACCCTGCGAACTTCAAAACGCGAGAATCCGTCCATTATGGCGCTGGATGCCAGCCTGGAAAAAATGCGCCGGGATATCCGGGAGGCTTTGCAAAATGTAAAGAACGGCTATAGCGTAACCATTAGCAGTATCCAGCACGCGGAAGCCGGGATGAGAGCGCAACTGAATACGCTGCCGGGCAAGTCCATGCAACTGCTGAATATCCAGCGCCAGCAGAAGATACTGGAAGAGCTCTATTCTTTTCTGCTTCAAAAAAAGATAGAGAGCTCGATCTCATCGGCTTCGACCATTTCAAATTCCAAGGTCCTCGAACCCGCCCTGGCCCGCAGCAACCCCATCAGCCCCGACCGGAAAAGAGTATATTCGTTTTACCTGATGTTGGGCCTGCTGCTGCCGGTGGGCGTCATCTTTCTACTCGAAGTCATGCGGGATAAGGTCAGCGGTCGTGCGGAGGTTGAAAAGCGCACGAGCGCTCCTATTCTTGGGGAGATCGGCCATTCTGAAGAGAGCAAGACGAGCCTGGTCGTTACCAAGAACAGCAGAAGCATCATCGCCGAACAATTCAGGATCGTCCGCACGAACCTGCAGTATGTGACCGGCAGATCCAAAAATACCAGCATTCTGGTGACCTCCTCTTTTAGCGGGGAAGGCAAATCGTTTGTCAGCACCAATATGGGCGCCGTTCTCGCTTTGTCCGGGAAAAAGACCGTCATTATGGAATTCGATATCCGCAAACCTAAGATCGTCTCCGGCCTGGACCTGAAGCGCAAAATGGGCATCACAAATTATATAATCGGCAAGGCCGGCTTCAGCGATGTCCTGGTAAAGGTAGAAAGTACGGAAAACCTCTATGTCATTCCTTGCGGCCCTATTCCGCCCAACCCCGCTGAATTACTTCTGGATCAGCGACTCGACGAACTGATGGCCGAGGTTAAAGCCAATTTCGAAGTAGTGATCATGGATACGGCCCCCGTCGGCCTTGTGAGTGATGCCGTCAGCCTGTCCAGGTTCAGCGACTGCACGTTGTATGTCGTCCGGCAAGGTTATACCTTCCGGAACCAATTGCAAATGATTGAGGAATTGTACAAGAGCAAGAAACTGCCCTCTCTGTCCCTGCTGCTGAATGATGTCAAATCGGGAAGCGGATATTACGGCGGGTATGGATACTATAATTCAGGCTATGGATATGGCGGTGCGTCCGGCTATTTCGAAGAGGAATCTTCAAGATCGAAATCCAGAAACCCGTTTAAGCGGCTATTTCGCTGGTGGTGATCGGTATCAACCAATTTTGACCCAATGAATGAAGTGGAGACGCAGGCTGACAAATGGGATCTCGTGATCCGGCCCTCTTCAGGCCTTTTCGAAATTAATTTTAAAGAGCTATGGTCATACAGGGATTTATTAATGTTGTTGGTGCGTCGTGACTTTGTCGCCACCTACAAGCAAACGATCCTCGGCCCAATTTGGTTTTTTCTTCAACCGATCCTTACTACCCTCACCTTTGTCATTATCTTTGGAAGAGTAGCGGGGCTTTCACCCGAAGGAGTCCCGATGATCGTGTTTTATATGGCGGGTATCACCTTATGGAATTATTTTTCCGAGAGCCTTAACAAGACGGCAACCGTATTCAAGGATAACGCCAGCATTTTCGGAAAGGTATATTTTCCGAGATTGATCATGCCCCTGTCTATCGTCGTCAGCAACCTGGTTAAGCTCGGGATCCAACTCTTCCTTTTTCTGCTTTTTTGGGCTTATTTTCTGTTCATCAGACACGAGATCCATCCCAATCTTTACATTTTACTCACACCCGTCTTGATCATTCTACTCGGCTTCCTGGGCCTTGGTTTCGGAATGATCATTTCCGCTATGACTACCAAATACCGCGACCTGGCTTTATTACTTGCGTTTGGGGTACAACTCATGATGTATGCAACTCCGATTATTTATCCGCTTGCCAAAGTAAGCCCGAAATACAGATGGCTGCTGGAGGCCAATCCCATGACCTCTATTGTGGAAACGTTCCGTTACGCGTTTCTCGGCAAAGGAAGCTTTTCCTGGTTCGCCCTGGCTTATAGCTCGGGGATGACCCTTGTTCTTGTTTTTCTGGGAACGATCATATTCAACAAGGTAGAAAAGAGTTTCATGGATACGGTATAACCCTATGAGAAAAAGGTAGTCTAAATGAAAGATACGGTTATAAAAGTCGAGGGGATCTCCAAACTTTATCGTCTGGGTGAAGTCGGCACCGGAACCATCAGTCACGATCTCAACCGGTGGTGGGCAAGAATGAGGGGGAAGGAAGACCCATTTTCGAAGGTGGGAGAGTCTAACGACCGGACCACCAAAGGAAACAGCGACTATGTATGGGCGTTGCGGGATATCAGTTTTGAGATTAAACAGGGAGACGCGGTAGGCATCATCGGGCGGAATGGCGCCGGCAAATCAACCCTACTGAAGATATTGAGCCGGACCACCCTGCCTACCGGCGGTGATATAAAAATAAAGGGCAGAGTGGCAAGCCTGCTGGAGGTCGGAACGGGCTTTCACCCCGAATTGACGGGTAGAGAAAATATCTATTTGAATGGGGCGATACTGGGCATGAATAAAGCCGAGATCGACCGGAAGTTCGATGAAATCGTCGATTTTGCAGGAGTGGAGCGTTATGTGGACACACCGGTAAAGCGATATTCCTCCGGAATGTATGTGCGGTTGGCCTTCGGGGTGGCGGCACACCTGGAAAGCGAGATCCTGATCGTCGACGAAGTGCTTGCCGTCGGTGACGCCGAATTTCAGAAAAAATGCCTCGGAAAGATGAAGGATGTGAGCACCGGCGAAGGAAGAACCGTATTGTTTGTAAGCCACAACATGCTGTCCATTGCAAAACTTTGTTCCCGGTCGATCTTACTGGATAAGGGCACGATTGATCTTTATGGGAATACCGAGGATGTTATCAACCGGTACAATACCCGAATGGACCTGTTTCAAATCGATGACAGCCAATTTAAGAATGGGATCCGGCTGGGGACTTCCGGATTGGAATTGCTTAATGTATACCTTAAATCCCAGGACGGCGATCTTGACAAGATCACTATCGGCGACAGCTTCGAGATACACGTCGAATTGAAGAAAGATAAGTCGTTGAAAGAATTTGGCCTCACCCTCATCCTCAAGGACTCCTACGATTCCATTGTCTTCAGTTCGATCGCGGACCTGAACTTCGGGAAAAACGGAGATCAGGAACATTGTACCGTGTCTTGCCGGATACCTTCCAATTTTCTGAACAATATCGTCTACAAAGCCAGCTTTATTTTTTACAATAAAGGGTTCAAAAATTTGCATGTGATCGAAAATGTCATCAATATAAATTTAAATGATTCCGATGCGCTAAGACAGGGTTTTGTCGGCATCTTCGAAGGAGCGATAAGGCCGGAACTGCAATGGAGAATCCTGGAAAAATAACTATGCATAAATGGGACAGAAAATTACCAAGGTAAAAAGGGAAGCGTTCTTCAATACGTTACAAAGCAAACTGATGAATGCGAATAGTATCCTGGACGTCGGCTGCGGCATCCGGCCACAAACTTTTTCAAATCCCTTTATAAGGATACATGTCGATGCCCACCAACAATACCTGGATATCGTAAGACAGGCCAACAACAACAAAATAGGCTTGTATAACTGGAACAAGTTTTATATCAACCGCACTACGCACGACATCATAAAATATTTTCCCGATAAAATGGTCGACTCGATATTTTTGATCGATGTCATCGAGCATCTGGATAAAGAGCACGGTAAAGCGCTGATCGCCAAGCTTGAAAAGATTGCCAGGAATCAAATCGTCCTATTTACGCCCCTGGGTTTTGTCGAGCAGCATCATGAAGATGGAAAAGATGCCTGGGGTCTTGATGGTGGAAAATGGCAGGAACACAAGTCCGGCTGGCTACCTGACGACTTTGACGATAGCTGGGAAATGATCATCTGTGAGGACTTTCACGAATTGGACAATATGGGCAAACCCCGCCCCGAACCCGTGAGCGCTTTCTTTGCAATCCGAAATGCAGGCGGCGAGGAACAACCTGTTCCAAGCAAGATCGGTAAGCTCTCCCTGATCTTCAAATACAGGAGAATTGTCAATCAATTGATGCGAACCCTTAAAAGCAACTAGAATTGGAAAACTCATTTGTCAATAAGACGCTGTTGATCACGGGTGGAACAGGTTCTTTCGGCAATGCTGTTTTGAGGCGATTTTTAAATTCCGAATTCAGGGAGATCCGGATCTTCAGCCGTGACGAGAAGAAACAGGACGATATGCGCAAACGGCTGAACCATCCAAAGCTGAAATTCTATATCGGCGATGTCCGGGACAGCAGCAGCGTGGACATGGCGGTAAAGGGGGTAGACTATATCTTTCACGCCGCGGCGCTGAAACAGGTTCCGTCTTGTGAGTTTTTTCCGTTGGAAGCAGTGAAGACCAACGTACTGGGAACCGACAATGTTTTGGCGGCCGCAGAAAGATACGCCGTAAGACGGGTAGTCATCTTAAGTACCGATAAAGCGGCGTACCCCATTAATGCGATGGGCATGTCGAAGGCGCTGATGGAAAAGGTCATGGTGGCAAGATCGCGGAGCCTGGATGACAATAGGACTATATTTTGCGGAACGCGTTATGGTAATGTGATGGCCTCCAGAGGATCCGTGATACCCTTGTTCATCGAGCAGATAAAAGAAGGTAAACCCATTACGATCACAGACCCGAACATGACCCGGTTCATGATGACGCTCGAAGACGCCATCGATCTTGTCTTGTATGCCTTCGAACATGGAAAACAGGGTGACCTGTTCGTCCAGAAAGCGCCTGCGGCCACGATCGAAGTACTGGCAAAATCGCTGTTGGAGCTATATGGAAAGGAAAGTGAAATAAGAATAATCGGTACCCGCCATGGCGAAAAACTTTATGAAACACTGGTAAATAAAGAGGATATGCTCAAGGCCGAAGACCTTGGGGACTATTACCGGATACCGGCTGATACCCGTGACCTGAACTATGCCCAGTATTTTTCGGAGGGCGAGGTCAATCTGTCGAAATTTGAGGAATATCACTCGCATAACACGCACCGGCTGGACATGGAAGGAATGAAGAAACTCCTGCATAGGCTTCCTTTGATCCGCAAAGAAATATTGGGGGAGGCAGACGCCGTTCAATATCCTGAATGAGCAACATGCACCTGCCTGAGATCATAGCCGGAGGTGTTCATCAGGATGTACGGGGAACGCTTGCGCATGTCAACGATTTCGACATGTCGCGGGTAAAACGCTTCTACACGATCGAACATCCTGCGACGACGATTGTAAGGGCCTGGCAGGGGCACAAGGAGGAAGAAAAATGGTTTTATGTGATCAGGGGTATTTTTCAGGTCAAGCTTATCCGGATCGACAATTGGGAGGCGCCGTCGGAAAAACTGAAGGCAAGCGAATTCATCCTGACTGCCGATGAAAGCAAGGTCCTGCATATTCCCGCCGGCTATGCAAACGGGTTCAGGGCCCTGGAGCCGGATTCGAAGCTCATCGTTTTCTCCAATTTTACTGTCGAACAATCTGCAAAAGATAATTTTCGGTACGCAGTCGATCGTTGGGGCAAATGGTGACCGACATAGAACTTTACTAAAGCAATGGCAAAATTGAAATTAGTTACGGTAGTAGGGACCCGCCCCGAGATCATCCGGCTCGCAGAGATCATCAAACTTGCGGACCAGGTATTCAATCACATCCTGATACACACGGGGCAGAATTACGATTACAACCTCAACGAAGTCTTTTTCGGGGACCTCGGGATACGGGCCCCGGACCATTATCTGGGGGTAGCAGGGGGAACGCTTGGCGAAACGATCGGCAATGTCATCGCGCGGTCGTATGAAGCTTTTCTGAAGGAAATGCCGGATGCGCTGCTGGTCCTGGGCGATACGAACAGCGTGTTATGTACTATCGCGGCTAAACGTCTGAAGATTCCGATCTTTCATATGGAAGCAGGCAATCGCTGCTTCGATCAGAATGTGCCGGAAGAGACGAACAGAAAGATATCGGATCACATCAGCGATATTAATCTTCCATACACCGAACACTCGAGACGATACCTGTTGGCCGAAGGCGTCAGGAGAGACCATATTTTCGTTACGGGCACGCCGCTTTTTGAAGTAATTAAAAGGCATGAGAAAAATATCGCCGCAAGTAACGTGGTGGAGCGGCTGGATCTTCAACCCGGGAAATACCTGGTAGTCAGTGCGCATCGGGAAGAGAATATCGACATGGGAGACAATTTTTTTCATTTGGCGGATGCACTCAACGGAGTGGCAGAGACTTATGAGCTTCCGATCATATTTTCCACGCATCCCCGGACCAGGAGCCGAATGGATAGTAAGAAAATAAAATTTCATGACCTGATCAGGAATATGCCTCCGTTCGGCTTTTTTGATTATGTCAATTTGCAGCAGAATGCCTTTATCGTTTTGTCGGATAGCGGTACGATCAGCGAGGAGTCTGCCATTGTCGGATTCCCGGCCGTGAGCATTCGGACCAGTACGGAACGGCCGGAGGCCATCGATGCGGGTACTATCGTGCTGGGGGGTATAACAAGGACCGAGATATTGAACGCGATCACCGTTACCTTGCAGACGTTCAATAGAGTCCGGCAATTGCCCTGGGAATACCAGGTGGGGGATGTCTCCAGCAAGGTGATCAGGGTTATACAAAGCTATACGGCGATCGTCAATAAGGTCATCTGGAACAAAGGTTGATCTACGAATGAAAACGAAGGTATTGGTCCTCGGCTCCGGTGGAATGGCAGGACATATTATTACACTGAAGTTGCGGGAACAGGCCCATCTGTTCCAGTTAACCGAAGTCGCTCACCGGGATAATGCCCTGAAGCCGGGAATTCTTTTGGACGTGACGGATGAGGAAGCGCTGAAGAACGTCCTGCTGGAACACAAGCCCGGTGTGATCGTCAATTGCATCGGCATCCTGAACCAGGCGGCAGAGGATCGGCCTGATAAGGCCATTCTGATCAATAGCTATCTGCCGCATTTTCTGGAACAATTTACCAGCGATTCAAAAACCAGGGTCATCCACATCAGCACAGATTGCGTTTTTTCCGGCAACAGGGGGGGGTATACGGAGGTCGATTTTAAAGATGGGAAAGGCTTTTATGCTCAGACGAAGGCATTGGGAGAGATCGTCAATAACAAAGATCTGACCATCCGAACCTCCATTATCGGCCCGGAACTAAATGCAACCGGGATCGGCCTGTTCAATTGGTTTGCTAAACAACAAGGTCGCATCAACGGGTATACGAGGGCGTACTGGACGGGCGTTACTACTATTGAGCTGGCGAATGCAATCGTCAAGTCTATCGAGCTCGGTCTTACCGGGCTTTATCATTTGGTCAATGACGTGAAGATCTCAAAATTCGCCTTACTGGAACTGTTTCTATCGACTTTCAGTAAAAGTAAAGTAGTTGAAATAGCCCCCTATGAAAATTATGCGGTGGATAAAAGCCTGGTGAATACCCGCGCAGATTATCGACTGGAGGTACCTTCCTATGGCAGGATGGTCGAAGGAATGAAAAAATGGGTAGAGACGCACCCGGAATTATATCCCCACTACGGGCATCTTCAATAGAGCGAATATGAAAGTATCTATTGTCACCGCCTACTACAACAGGAGAAAGCTGTTTTACAATACGCTGGTGAAATTGCAGCATTCCACTTTCACGGATTTTGAAGTGATCGCCGTTGATGATGGAAGCGCTGAGGACAACCGGCTGGAAGATCTGCAAAAAGAGTTTCCATTTTTGAACGTCATCCGGATTGAGCCTCAGGATAAATGGTATGGTAACGCGTGCATACCATTCAACATCGGTTTTAAAGCGGCTAAAGGTGAGATTGTCCTTATACAGAACCCGGAGTGCCTGCATTACGGGGACGTTTTGGGCCATGTTGTCGAAAATCTGAAGCTCAATGACTACATCAGCTTTGCCTGCTATTCGCTGGATAAAGAAACCACGGATGGGTTGAATCAGACGAATGTCGCTCAAATCGATTCCGCCATATCCGTTGAATTTCGTCCCCGCAAGGTCGGTTTCGATGGCGATCTGGGCTGGTATAACCACTCGTCTATCTATCCCAGGGGTTTTCACTGGGGTGCGGCTATATATCGGACCGATTTGATCCAGCTCAACGGGTTTGACGAGCGGTTTGCGCTGGGGATCGCCTGTGACGATTGTGAGTTTTTATTCCGGGTAAGACAAAAGGGGATGAATTTCAAAATTGTCGATTTCCCTTTTGTGTTGCATCAGAATCATTATTATTTCGATTTGGAAAGAAAGAATTTGCTGAATCAGGCGTATGAAAAACCCGACGGGAATTTTTTATGGAGAAAGAATGAGTATCTGTTCAACCGGACCGTAAAAAGGAAAAAATGGAAGATCAGGGCGCTCTCCAAGAGGGAGATCTTCCTCTATGATTTTTTTCTGACGCGGAAGTTGAAAACTCGTCAGTATTTGAGTTCCCTATACTTAAGGGTTAAAGCAAGGATCGCAATTATAAAGCAGAGATGGACAAGCCTATAGTTTCGATCATCATGCCGGCGTTCAATGCTGCGCGCTATATCCGTGAAGCATTGGACAACGTGCTGCGTCAATCTTACCGTAATTGGGAGTGCATCATCGTGAATGATGGCTCTACAGACGATACCCGGCTGATCATCGAGACCTTTATACAGAGCGATTCCAGGTTCAACCTTATCAATACGAATAACTCCGGTGTTTCCTCGGCGCGCAATACTGCTGTGGCGCATGCCCGTGGTACTTATCTTTTTCCGCTCGACGCCGATGACAAAATTCACCCTGAATGCATCAGCCGGTGTATCGGTGAATTCGAGAAAAAAGCCCGGACTAAAACTGGTATATCCGCAAGGCCTTCTATTCGGATCGGAGACGGGTCCCTGGGACCTTCCGCCTTTCGATTATAAGACCATGCTGAAATATAACATGATACATAATTCATCCTTATTTTTAAGAAAGGACTTTGACCGGGTGGGCGGCTACCGGACAAATATGGTTCACGGCCTCGAAGACTGGGATTTTTTTATTGCCCTGCTCCATGGATGTACGGAACAACAGGTAGTAAGGGTTGCGGAACCCCTTTTCTATTACCGGGTCAATGAGACAGGAAGAAGACTCACAGTCGCCGCGGACAGCCGGCAAAGGGACATGCTGGACCAGATGGTATACAATAATTTCAATATCTATCGCGAATATTTTCCCGATATCTTTAGCCGGATCCATGAATATGAGTTTGATAAGAAGATGTTGAACAAGGGACCGGTGAAATTTGTGGCGAATACGCTCATTCGGTTTTCTGCGCTGAGAAATAAGTGGTTCGGGAATAAAAATTAGCCCATCGTTCGTGAGAAAATATATAGGAAAAGTACTCGCCAAAGTCAAGCTGAAGAGGATTGGAATTCGGGTGTATTTCTTCTTCACCAACGGATGGACGGACTTCATCGCATTTTCAAGGAGGAAAATTATACCCCTGTTGGTCCGCTACAGGTCCAGGAAGGGAATATATGCCGTCGATCTTGATTCGGATTGGCTGGGCCTGGGGGCCAGAATCGTTAAGACATTAGAGATATTGTTGTATTGTGAGGAAAATGGATTGCAACCGCTTATCCGGTATAATTACCGGGAAAAGGGGAAGGCCGGAGAAGATTATTTCGGAGAATTATTCTGTTATAAACTTGCGGACAAGAAAATCCTCTCAATGGCCCATTTTACAAGCATAAAGGATATCGATGAATTGGGTTGGACGGAGGACTATAACAAAAAGCTGAGGCTTGATTTTGTTAAATCGCTGTTTCTAAAATATCTTTTTATCAATCCCGATATCGTGACCGAAGTGGACCTCTATTGCAGAAAGAACTTTGAAGGCACTAAAGTCCTCGGTGTGCACTATCGCGGAACCGACAAGGCAGGTGAAGCGCCCCTGGTCGCTGAAACCCAAATGCTTGAACATATCCGCGCCGTCTTGTTGGAAAACACTGCCCTGGAAATGATCTTCTTTTCTGCCGACGATGAAAAATTAATCACGTTTCTGCAAGGATCAAACTTGCCGGTTCCCGTCATCTTTCGCGAAGATGCGGTCCGCTCGAAGGACGGCGATCAGTTCCACCGGAAAAAGGAAGTCTCGAAATCGGTCGTCAACCGGGATGCTATCGTGAATATGCTACTGCTATCACGCGCGGATTATTTGTTAAAGACCGCTTCTATTCTAAGTGATTGTTCCGTCATATTCAATCCTTCGATCCCTGTAAAGGTGATCAGCTTTCCACATTCAGATAACCTCACCTGGTGGCCGGCCACGGAAATAAAACAAAATCAGGAAAAAGGCAGCTATGCGATTGCTGAAACTAAATGACCTGATACGCGTCGGACGTAATTACGACGGAGGCTATGTTATCTCTGATTCTCTGATGCAGGAATCGGCCGCCTTATTGAGCTTTGGAATCAATGATGACTGGTCCTTTGAAGAAGATTTTTGCCGCAGATCCGGGGTCGGATGCTACGGTTTCGATTTTAGCGTGAACAGAGGACTATTCCTGAAACGCTCGCTGGAACAGGTCCGTTTTTTCTTCGGCGATGTGCTGAAACGCCGCACGTTGCAGTGGAGCCGGTTAAAAAAAGCCAGTGAACATTTCCATTTGTACAATGAATTCGGTAGATTTTTCGGTAAGAACAGTTTTTATTCTATCGGCATCGACAAGAGCACGCATGGAGTCTTCAAGACCCTGGATGATATCCTGAAAGACCATGTACGCCAGCAGGCGAATATATTTCTGAAAGTCGATATCGAAGGTTACGAGTACAAGATCCTGGATGATATTCTCAGAAATAAGCAGCGGTTTCACGCCCTGGCGGTGGAGATACATGGTATCCACGAGCCGGCCAATGACTTCGGCGCCTTTATGGGCGGCCTGGAGCAGGAATTCTACGTTTACCACATCCATGCGAATAATTACAGCGGCCTCCGGAAAAGGGATGGAATGCCGGATGTCATAGAGCTCTCCTGTATCCGGAAGGACCTGGTGCAGAATCCCGTTTTTCACCGGGACCTGTCTCATTTGCCGCTCGCGGGGATTGATTTCCCGAATGACCTAACCTCTGCCGATTTCACATGGTAGCCCCGAACTCTACCCTGCCGCATATCACATTTGTGATTCACGATATCGAAGGCGGCGTGGCTTCGATGAACCAGCAGATCATCGAAAATGCCGACTTTCAGCGATATTTTCAGGTTCACATCTTGCAGTGGAGAGCGGCGGAAGACGCCGCAAAACCTTTTTACGGCCGGTTTACCAATGCCTCGGATGTCCGGCGTTTTTCTTTTTCGAAGTACGACAACTATCACCGCACGCTGCGCCGCTTTCACGCGCTGATCGACGAATTTCCCGGCCTTGTCGTAACTAACGATGGCATCGAGCTGGAAGCGATCCGGAAATTTGGGACCCGGTCGGCCCTGTTCGCCATTGTACACGATTTCTACAATCTTAAGCTGGCTATAGAATACCTCGATGTCGTCGACTACTTCCTCTGCCATACCGATGTGTTCACGAGGACGCTCCTGAGCAGTCATAGCCTCATGGATAGGGTCGGGTATCTGTTGCATGGCATCAAACTGATGGCACCGGCGGGGAAGGGCGTCCACCATACACCGCTGAAGATGGTGTCGATCTCCCGGCTTACGGAAAGTAAAGGCGTGCTGCTATTCTCGTCGATTGACGATGCGCTGCGGGTCCGGGGCATACAAACGGAATGGATCATCATCGGCAGCGGAGAGTTGGGCGACAGGCTCCTGGAACAGTGGAAGGACAAGCCGTATGTACAGTTTCATAGCCCGGCCGATCACGAGGACGTCATGAGACTTGCGGCAACGGGAGATGTCTTTATCAGTCCCAGCACGTTCGAAGGATATGGCATTGCGCTGCTGGAAGCCATGTCCTGTGGACTGGTACCAGTAATACACCGGCTGCCGGTGGGCGTCTACGCGCAGCTTCCGGATTCGGTAGGCTTCTCGGTCGAGATCGGCCAGACCGGCGACTTTGCAGACCATATTGCCCATCTGCACGAGGACAGGGAAATGCTTGGCCGCATGTCCGATAATGCCCGCCGGCTCGTCCGCGAGCGATACGATATTTCGGAGACCGCCGTAACCTGGCTGGAATATTTTGCCGGCCATGCCATCCCGCTGGTAAACAAACAGCCAAGGGCAAATCAAAAAGCGGGCGAAGGCATCCTGGATAAACCCTTTATTCCCAAGGGCGTGAGCCGGTGGATCAGAAAACTAAAATCCCCATAATGCATCAACTACTGCTTGATATTTTTGAAACTAAACAGGTTCGGGCGAAGGATGGCAGTTTCCTTCCCCTGCATTCCAATACGGCTCTTGGGCAGTGTGAATTCCTCCAGGAGCTTATAAATGAGACCCGCCCGGATTCGTCTTTGGAAGTCGGTCTCGCCTATGGAGTCTCCACCGTTGCGATCCTCGAAGCAGTCAGCAAGAACGGCAAAGAATTTCATCATAGAGTTATCGATCCGTTTCAGCAGGATTGGAAGGACATCGGCCTGCTGAATATCGAAAGGGCCGGATTCATGGATAAGGTGACATTTTATCGCAAATTCTCCGATCAGGTCCTGCCGGAGCTTACCGCGCAGGGATTAAAAGTGCAATTCGCTTACATCAACTCGACCAAAGTGCTCGATGTCCTGATGACGGATGTATATTATATCACCAAGATGTTGGAGACCGGGGGCATATTGGCCCTGGACGACTGCGGCTGGCCCGGGATCCGAATACTGGCCAGATTCCTCAGTCAGCATCCGGCCTACGAGGTTTACAAAGGTTTTGGGCCCGACAACCCGGTTGGAAAGCTCCGACTGATAAGAAAAATTTATTATTTTCTGATCGGCCTTCTTCCTTTTAAAAGCCGGGTGTTTACAAGCTACAATTTTAAGTTGGATGAAGCATTGGGCGTAAACTATAACTGTATCGCCTTTAAAAAGATAAAAGAAGATGACCGAAACTGGGACTGGTATTGCAGCATTTAAGCAAATAAGGATATGAGCACACCCTTGGTAAGCGTACTTATGACGGCTTATAATCGCGAAAAATACATCGACGAAGCGATAGAAAGCGTACTGGCATCGTCGTATCGGAATTTGGAATTGATCGTCGTCGATGATTGTTCAACAGACAGGACGGTGGAAATAGCCAGAACGTATGCGGCAAAAGATGACCGGGTAAAAGTTTATGTAAACGAAAAGAATCTGGGGGATTACCCCAATCGTAACCGGGCAGCGTCACTGGCCCAGGGGGAATATATTAAATATGTAGATTCGGACGACGTCATGTTCCCCTCTTGCCTGAAAAAAATGGTAGCCCCGATGATCCAATTCCCGGAGGCAGGTTACGGGATTTGTTCCGTTATCGATGCCACCACCCAAATTTGCACTTCCCCGCGTGAGACCTATCTGGAGCACTTCGGCAGGTTCGGTCATTTTGACCGGTCCCCAGGCGGCGCTATTATTAAAAAGTTGGCTTTCGATGAAGTCGGGGGGTTCAGCGGAATTCGCCAGGTAGGCGATTTTGAATTCTGGCTGAAGATCGGCTGCTATTATCCGATGGTGAAAGTCCCTTTTGATGTCTATTGGGTCCGCGATCACGCAGGCCAGGAGAGTAGGGTGAATAATAATAAAGAAAAGCTCAAAATGAAGCTGGAAGTGCTGAAGAGAACGTTTGCGGAAGAGAAGGTGCCGCTGAACGAAAAGGAAATGTCAAAGCTCATCAGGGATTGCCATGCGACTCTTCTCCGGCGGGTGACCACCAGATTATCCGGCCCTTTTAGGTCAGCTTCGAAATAAAAATAAGATCCGGAACAATTCAGGTTGATGGAGTTATTTACAATACCAATAAGACATGTCCGATATCCGTGATATTTTCGTTCAGATAAAAATTTTTGCGACAAAAATACTGGCTATACTTTTCGGAAAGCACAGGAGGCTGAACCGCCTTTCCAGACTTCCGAGATATACGGCGGGAACCTATAAGTGGAAAGACGGTCTGGTTGAATTCCCTGATGCTGCCTCCTTTGCCTACATCTATAAGGAAGTATTCGTCGAACAGATCTATAAATTCGATACAAAAAGAGCACAGCCCCTTATTATTGACTGCGGCGCCAATATGGGTCTTAGTGTCCTTTATTTTAAAGATCAATATCCGGGCTCCCGGGTTATCGCTTTCGAGCCGGAGCGTACTATTTTCAACTATCTGAAAAAGAATGTGGAAAGACTGGGGCTGGAGAACGTGGAATTGGTAAATAAGGCGGTTTGGAGCAGCAATAAAACGCTGCTCTTTAGCAACGAAGGCGCCGATGCCAGCCGGATAGCCGCCCTGAAAGACAATGACCGGGGATTTACTTCTACTTATGAGGTACAGGCGGTGAGATTAAGCGAATTCATCGACCGGGAAGTCGATCTGCTAAAGATCGACATCGAAGGCGCCGAAGCAGAAGTCATCCGGGAGATCGAGCCAAAACTCGGATATGTCAAACATCTATTCATCGAGTATCATTCCCTGGAGTCGGCTCCACAAATGCTCGGTGATATCCTGGAGATCTTGTCGAAAAATAATTTTCGCTATTACGTCGATACGACAGACCGGATGAGGAGAAGGCCTTTCATTGACAAGGATGTCTTTCTGTCATTTGATACTTTCTTAAATATATATGCGACCAGGCAAACGACATTATGATATGACTTGCAAATTTTTTTACTATGCATCTTAACAGCGAACTGATTTTTACGAAATACGGGCTTTCCCGCTTTAGAAGTGGTCTCAAGGTATTGGAAATTGCGCCCGCAAGTTTTCCTTCCCGCTATCAGGCGACTTGTCAATGATCCTTCCATAACCTGGGAAACCATTGATTTTGTCTCCACTGAATATATCGATCAGGCAGCCGTGAATAACCTTACTTACCAACTGAAATCTCCTTATTCTTTCCCGCTCGAAGATGAATCTTACGACATCGTCCTGTCCGGACAAGTGCTGGAGCATGTAGAGAAAATTTGGGTTTGGTTGAAGGAATTGAAACGGATAGTTAAAAAAGGGGGCTTAATCATCACCATCAATCCGGTAAGCTGGATATACCATGAAGCGCCCATTGACTGTTGGAGGGTTTATCCATCGGGAATAAAAGCCCTGGCGGAAGAGGCCGGGTTGACGGTAGAGTTTGTCCGGTTTGAATCCGTCGAGCTTGAGCAGCTTAAACAGAAAGATCCGGGCGTATATACGATCCCCGGACGATCATACGCGTATTGCTATTCCCCTAAAAAGCTTGCGGTAATTTCAAAGTGGAATAAGCTTATCAGAAAGGTGCCCAAAGCAGGTTTTTATCTTCCGATCCCGATCGAAGTCGCATATGATACCATTTCGGTATTGAAGAGAGTTGATTAGCCAATGAGAATAGCGTATGTATCGACCATCCGGAGCGCCCCCTGGGGCGGGAGCGAGGAGCTCTGGCTGCAGAGTGCGACAGCGGTTATGGCTGCCGGACATGAGGTCGGTGTTTTTGTATACGAATGGCCGGATGAACCCCTTCCACTCCGGCAACTAAGAGAAAAGAAGGCGGTCCTCTTTTCAAGAAGGCGTTCTCCATCTTTATCGATGCGTATCCTGCAGAAAATTGCCGGCCGTGTCGGCTTGGGTAATGCCCTATTCTTTAATCCGTATAAAGAACTACCCGCATTCAAACCGGATTGTATTGTGATCACCGACGGCGCCACCTGGTATGCGGCGGACGATAAGGGACTGAGGAACCTGCTTGTCGAACGTTTTCCTGGAAAATATATCGTGATCAGCCAGGGCAATGGTCCGTATCAATTCCCGGCCGACCGGGCTGCCGCCATTTCCTTTTTCCGGACGGCTAAAAAAATAGTCTTCGTAGCAGAAAACAATCGCCGGCAGGCCTTTCACCAATTGGCCCAACGATTGGAGAATACGCTGGTCATTCAAAACCCCGTCAATCTTCCTTTTTACGAGCAGCTCGACCTGCCGGAAAGCAAAGACGGATATATTGATCTTGCCATGGTGGGACGCCTGACGGTAGGGGATAAAGGACAGGACATCGTCATCTCCATGATGGCGGAAAAAGAATGGCTTACCCGAAAAATACGGATCCATATCTATGGCAAAGGGCAGGATCTTGACTATATCCGAAGCCTCATCGCCTTTTACCAGGTCGAAGAGAAGGTGATTATAGAAGGGCAGGCACCCATCGAAGACATCTGGAAAAAATGTCAGGCCCTGCTGATGCCTTCCATTATAGAGGGTACTCCTCTGACCCTATTGGAAGCCATGGTCCTCGGCAGGGTCTGTATCGTCACCCGGGTCGGGGGCAACGACGAATGGGTCGTAGACGGCCGCAATGGCTTCCTGGCAGAAGCGCCTACCCAGGAACTGCTGTCGGACAAGCTCCGGGAGGCTATGGACAACCTGGATAAATGGCCGGAAATCGCCGGCAGGGCTCACCGGGATGCCATGGCAAAATTGGATAGGAACCCCGGGAACACCTTGATGAAGCAAATAATTTCCTGAACCGGATGAAGCTTATCTATTTTACGGCCTCTTATCCCTACGGCATCGGGGAACAATGGAAAGCCAATGAGCTGAACGTGTTCGTCCATCACTTCGATGAAATCACCGTGATCCCTTATTCCTATGCCGGAAATGTCGACTCGCCCAAATCATTGCCGGCAGGCGTCAAACTCAAGGGACCGCTTCTACTCAAAGAAGGCGTATTGCTCGGCAAGAAAGACATCCTGCGGATTCTGACGCACCGGAAAGTATTCTCTTTCCTGAAAGAATTCTTTAGCAAAAAGGTTTATCGGAGCAAGACGCACGTGATTGCCTGGATGAGCGCTACGATGAACAGTATCCGCCTGCTGCAACATCCGGTGATCCGGGAAGTGATTGAAAAGGCCGACCAGCAGACCGTGCTCAGCTTTTTCTGGGGAAGAGGTGGCTGCGAGTTCCTTCCCTTTATCGATACCGGTCGCTTTCATAAAGTATTTGTGCGGATGCACCGGTACGACCTTTTCGAACACGTCAACGGCGGGTATATGCCGTACCGGAATGTTTTATTGCAAAAGATTTCAATAGCCGCTCCTTCCTCCGTCGCCGGTTTGAAGCATCTGCAGGAGTTGTATCCCGGCTTTCGGGATAAAATCAGGCTTTTCCGGCTGGGGACCCTATGGAATGGACAACGGTGCAGCCCTTCGGCCGATGGGGTACTGCGAATCGTCAGTTGCTCCTATCTATCTGCTGTCAAAAGAGTGAATCTCATGATCGAGAGCCTTCAATATGTTGATTTTCGGGTAGAGTGGCGACATGTCGGGGACGGCATCCTCCGACAGGAGCTCGAAGAACTGACAAAAGAAAAGGGCGTACAGGATAAGTTTATAATCGAAGGAATGATCGATACCAAGGACCTGCTGGATTATTATGCCCGTCATACCTTCGACCTATTCGTGAATGTAAGTTCCAGCGAAGGGATCCCCATGTCCATCATGGAAGTACTCTCCGTGGGCATTCCGGTGATGGCGACGAATGTAGGCGGCATCGGTGAAATCGTGCATGAAGGGGTTGGTCATCTTTTGTCGCCCGATCCCACGCCCCGGGAAATAGCCGGGGAGTTGACGGCGTTCTATAATCTGACGGCAGAACAGCGGCAGGAGATGCGAGATAGAGCCCACCAGGAGTGTCTTGCCGGTTGGGACGTCAACAATATCTCCGAGGAGGTAGCCGATTTTCTCAAATCCTAAAACCCGGGACTGTGCAAGAAATAAATTATATCGTCATCGGCGCCAATGGCTTTATCGGAAAGACTTTGCTTCAGCACCTGTCCGGCGAGAAGGTCATCGCTATTGGCCGTTCCATCACGCATCAGTCGGTCGGCAATGAAAAATATTTTTCGGTCCTGAAACATGATCTGGAGAAAATTTCGATGGCGATACCGGCGTCGGAATATGTTATTATAGATCTTTCCTACACATCCGTATCCAACGCCAGCGTCGATGATCCGGGAAAGGATTTTTCAGACAATATCAACCTGGTCATTGATAACCTGAAATTCGCCAGAGCAATCGCGGCGCGGAAATATGTCTATGTGTCCACCGGGGGGGCCATTTACGGCACTTCGGACGATCAGCGGATCAACGAATTCCATGCGACCAACCCGATCTCGCATTATGGGATCATCAAGCTCGCCGCCGAGAAATATGTGCGGATGTTTTGCCCGGTCAACCAGCTCGATTACCAAATTATCCGGCCTTCCAATGTTTATGGACCCGGGCAGATCCCATTCCGCGGACAGGGGATCATTGCTACGGCCCTGGGCGCCGGGATTCGAAATTCACCGGTCACGATTTTTGGCAAAGGCGACAATGTCCGGGATTATATCTATATCGATGACTTCTGCGATTGGCTGATCGCTATCTCCGGCAAGGGTATCAGCGGGGAAACGTACAATGCGGGTTCGGGTGAGGGATATTCAATTTTTGAAGTTATCAGCCTGATAAAGGAAATTTTATCCGACCGACAATACGATCTGATCCTGAAATATCTGCCCGACCGGCCGTTCGACGTAAAAAGAAATATCCTGGACAATACCAGGATCATAGCGGCTACCGGTATTCAGCCGGTCACGGACCTGCGGTCCGGTATCAGCCAAACCTGTGCCTGGGTGCAGGAGTATATGTCGGCCAAGTATCACTTACCAACCAAATCCTGACCCTTGCTGGTAATCGTCAATTATGGTGTCGGGAATCTGGCCTCCATCAAGAATATCCTGAAGAAGATCGGGGAAGATGCTGTCATTTCTTCTGAGGAGACCGTAATCGCTCAAGCGGATAAGCTCATCCTGCCCGGCGTCGGGGCATTCGATACCTGTGCCGAAAAATTAACCGGATCGGGTCTGCTGCCCGTATTGAATAGAGAAAGTACTGATCGAGAAGCGGCCGGTTCTTGGGCATCTGCGTCGGGATGCAGTTGCTGACCGGGGGCAGCGAAGAAGGCCTGCTGCCGGGCCTGGGCTGGGTCCATGGAAGGATCGATCCGGTTTAGTCCGGAGAAGGCATCTGTTCAACTGAAAATTCCCGCACATGGGCTGGACGGACGATCATTTTGAACAAGACCTCCGGGCTATTTACGGATATGTATGACCAACCCCGGTTCTACTTCGTCCATTCCTATCATCCGACCAACTGGACGATGCCGAAGATGTCCTGGTCTATGCGGACTACGGCTACCGGTTTGCCGCAGGAATCGAAAAAGGCAATATTATGGGAGTACAGTTCCATCCGGAAAAAAGCCATAAGTTCGGGATGAAATTACTTCAGAATTTTTTAAGGAATTATTGAATGAAACGGATTCGCATCATACCGGTTTTGTTGATCCAGGATGGCGGTTTGGTGAAATCCGTCAAATTCAAAAACCACAAATACGTGGGCGACCCGATCAATGCGGTAAAAATATTCAACGAGAAAGAAGTGGATGAAATCGTCCTGCTTGATATCTCGGCCACCGGCGAAAAGAGACCACCCAACCTCCGGCATATCCGGGAGATCGCGAGCGAGGCCTTCATGCCCCTGGCCTATGGCGGCGGGATTACCACGATCGGTGAAATAAAAGAGCTGATTACTGCAGGCGTTGAAAAAGTCGTGCTGAATACCGTCGCATTCGACAATCCTGCACTGATCAGCGAAGGCGCCCGATGGGTAGGCAGCCAAAGCATCGTCATATCTATAGATGTGAAAAAGGACTGGCTGGGAAGATACAAGGTCGTTACGCAAAACGGATCGAAAAATACCGGGATCGACCCGGTCACCTATGCAAAGCGGATGCAAGATGCCGGCGCCGGCGAGCTCTTCCTTAATTCGGTTGAAAAAGATGGAACATTCGAAGGATATGATATGGAATTGATCGGTTCGGTCAGCAAGGCCGTCAGCATACCGGTCGTGGCCGTCGGCGGTGCGGGGTCGGTGGAAGATTTTGCGTCCGCTATCCAACAAGGCGCATCGGCCGCGGCCGCCGGCAGCCTGTTTGTCTTCCAGCGGCCGCACCGGGCGGTATTGATCAGCTACCCCGGCCAGCCGGAGTTGAAGGCTAAAGTATTTGAAAAGGTTTAATTTTTGACCGCTTATGGTTCTATATGAGGAAGATGCCGGCTACCGGCAGTGTACGCTTACCGTCATGGACAATATTGCAGACCCCGATATTACTTTCGATGAAAGCGGGGTTTGTAATTATTACTATGAATATCAGGCGGCGGCAAAAACAGATGTTCTTACGGAACAAGCCGGTAAAGACAAATTGAACGAATTGGTACAGCGGATCCGAAAGGATGGCCAGGGTTCGAAATACGATTGTTTGATCGGGTTGAGCGGCGGTGTCGACAGCACCTACGTGGCCTACCTGGTCAAACAGTTGGGCCTCCGGCCACTGGCGGTCCATTTGGATAACGGCTGGAATTCCGAGCTGGCGGTTAAGAATGTAGAGAACATCATCACCAGGTTGGGATTTGATCTCTATACCCTCGTGGTCAACTGGGAAGAATTCAAGGATATCCAACTGGCCTATCTCCGCGCTTCCGTCGTAGACATCGAAGTGGTTAGCGATCATGCCATCTTTGCCACGATGTACAAGCTGGCGAAAGAGCAACATATCGGCTATATCCTGAGCGGCACCAATATCGTGACGGAGTACATTATGCCGAAGAGCTGGCTGTATAAGA
Organism: uncultured Chitinophagaceae bacterium; assembly: GCA_963846405.1. Classification (GTDB taxonomy): domain Bacteria; phylum Bacteroidota; class Bacteroidia; order Chitinophagales; family Chitinophagaceae; genus Puia. Next base: position 947,855 of record CAWJVU010000010.1, read on the forward strand.
AAATGGATTTTGCCAATTTGAACGATATTCACCGGCGCTTCGGGAAGAAAAAGATCCGCACCTATCCGACTTTTGATTTTAAGAAGCATGTTTACTATTCCGCCTTTCTGAAACTTACGCCGATATCCATCCTGAATTATGTTCCCTATAACAAACAGGAGGTCAAAGAGCTGATTAAGAAAGAACTGGACTGGCGGGACTATGGCGGAAAGCATTACGAATCCATGTTCACCAAATTCTACCAAGCCTATATCTTACCGGAGAAATTCCATATCGACAAACGGAAAGCTCATTTGTCGACCCTGATCTGTTCCGGGCAGATGACCCGGCAGGCGGCCCTGGCGGAATTGGAGCGCCCGTTATACGACCCCAAAGAATTGGCCGGCGACAAGGAATACGTACTGAAGAAATTCGGGCTCAGCGAAGAAGAATTTACCGCTATTATGCGCCAGCCGCCCCGCAGACACCAGGAATTCAAAACAGACGCGAATCTGAAAGAAGGCTATATGAACTTCCTGCGGAAGACGGAAAAGTTCAGAAGGATTATAAACCCAAAAAAGTAATGGCATTACCGATCCGATTTGCAATTATTGGCTGTGGCCGCATCGCACAGCGGCATGCGGAACATATCCACAACAAGGGGATACTTACGGCGGTTTGCGATGTGGAAAAAGACAAAGCCGATTCGCTGGCGGCTACCTATCAGGCGACTGCCTACTATAGTGTGGAAAGCATGCTGGCCACCGAGAAAAATATCGATGTCGTTTCCATTTGTTCGCCGAATGGCCTGCATGCGGAACATTCTATCAAAGCCCTGAATGCCGGATTTCATGTGCTTTGCGAAAAGCCGATGGCTATCCACCCCGCCGATTGCGGCGACATGATCCTGGCGGCGGAAAAATCCAACAAGCGGCTATTCGCGATCAAACAGAACCGCTACAACCCCCCCGTCGCCGCCGTCAAAAAGCTGATCGATGAAGGACGGCTGGGATCGATATCCAGCGTGCAGTTGAGCTGTTTCTGGAACCGCAACCCGGATTATTATCTTAACTCCTGGAAAGGCACGATGGACCTCGACGGGGGTACCTTATTCACGCAGTTCAGCCATTTTGTCGATTTGCTGTATTGGATAGTAGGAGATGTCAAGGCCGTGCAGGCGTACATGGGCAACTTTGCCCATAAAGGCATTATCGAATTCGAAGATACGGGGGTCGTCATCCTGCAGTTTACCAACGGGGCGATCGGGACCATCAATTATACGGTCAACAGCTATCAAAAAAATATGGAGGGCTCCCTGACGCTGTTTGGTTCTAAAGGCACGGTGAAGATCGGCGGCCAGTACCTGAATGAATTGGAATACCAGAATATCGAGGGTTACCGCATTCCTGACTTGCCGCAGGGGAACCGGCCGAACAATTATGGCAACTATGTCGGTTCCATGAGCAATCATGACAAAGTCTATGATAATATCATCGACGTGCTGCAAAATAACGCCTCGATCACGACCAGCGCGTTCGAGGGATTGAAGACCGTGGAGATCATCGATAAAATATACAAAGCCGCCGTTCGGGTATGAACCAACCATCCTCGTATGAACCAACCCATCCTCCTGAAAGCCCGCATCGTCGATACCGAATTTGGAACCGGCGTTAAAATAGTGGAGCCTGTCAATATCTATAGCTGCCGAATCGGCGATGACTGCTTTATCGGCCCATTCGTCGAAATCCAGAAAGGGGTGGTCATCGGCAACCGCACAAAGGTCCAATCCCACTCCTTTATCTGTGAGCTCGTGACCATCGGCGACGACTGTTTTATCGGCCACGGGGTGATGTTCATCAACGATCTGTTCTCCTCCGGCGGACCTGCGGGGGGCGATAAGACCCAATGGAAGGCTACCACCATCGGTCATCACGTCTCCATCGGGTCCAACGCGACCATATTACCCGTATCGATATGCGATGAGGTGGTCATCGGCGCCGGCGCTGTCGTTACTAAAAGCATTTTCGAACCCGGGACCTACGCGGGCAATCCGGCAAGAAAATTGAAAGCACACTGAAAAAATGAAAATCCCTTTTGTAGACCTGAAAGCGCAATACAACAACATACGCCCTCAGATCGATGGGGCCATCGCCGCCGTCATCGCGGAAACGGCTTTTATCGGCGGTGATTTTGTGAAAAAATTCGAGCAGGAATATGCCGCCCTGTACGGCGTGCGGCATGTGATCCCTTGTGCAAACGGTACCGATTCTTTGTACATTATTCTAAAAATGCTGGGAATTGGTCCCGGCGATGAAGTGATCACCGTAGCCAATACCTGGATCTCCAGTTCTGAAACGATCACGCAGACCGGAGCCACCCCCGTCTTTGCCGATTGTCATCCGGAATATTACAGCCTCGACGAAACGCTCCTGGAAAAGAAAATCAGCCCCCGGACAAAAGCCGTCATCGCCGTTCACCTGCAAGGGCAAATGTGCGATATCACGACCATCCGCTCAATCTGTGACCGGCAGGGGGTCCTCCTGATCGAGGATTGCGCGCAATCTCATTTTTCCGAATACCAGGGCGTTCGGGCCGGGTTAAGAGGCATCGCTGCCTCCTTTAGCTTCTTTCCCGGCAAGAATCTTGGCGCTTACGGGGACGCGGGATGTATCACCACCAATGACGATGCACCTCGCGGATAAATGCAGGATGTACGCCAATCACGGGGCGCTGAAGAAACACGATCACCAGATGGAGGGGATCAACAGCCGGCTGGATGGCCTGCAGGCGGCAGTCCTGAGCGCCAAGCTGCCCTATGTCCTGGACTGGACGGCACAACGGATAGCGAATGCCGCAGTCTATGACCGGCATCTGCACCTGATCGAAGCGATATGTACGCCCAAAGTCAGACCGATGTCGCGGCACACTTACCATCTCTATGTCATCCGCGCACGTCAAAGAGACGAGTTGCAGCGCTATCTGAAAGACAGAGGAATCGAGACCCTGATCCATTACCCGACTCCCTTGCCCTTCCTGCCCGCTTACCGCCGGATGGGGCATACGGAAAAGGATTTTCCGGTCGCGGCCCGCCTGCAGAAAGAGATCTTATCCCTGCCGATGTATCCGGAGCTCACGGAAGAAATGATCGCGTTTACCGCAACATCCATCAAACAATTTTACGCCCAACAATAGCATGGACACGCTTAGCGGGAGGACCATCCTCGTCATTTCGCCGCAAAGCTGGGGCAGGATGCTGGTGTCCAAGCATCACTATGCGGTTGAACTTGCCAAACGGGGCAACCGGGTATACTTTCTGAATCCCCCGGACCAGGCGAACCAGCGGCAAAAAGGAGATATCAGCATCATCCGGTCGGATATCCACCCGGACCTCTTTCTCATCGATCACCGGCTTTCCTTCCCTTATGCGATTAAATTTCATTTCATCGCCGGGTTCCATTGGCTGATGCGACCCCATATAAAGAGAATCCTGAAAAAAATCGGTCAGCCTGTCGAGCTCGTCTGGTCGTTTGACCTGGGCCATTTATACCCGTTCTCCCAATTTCCAGCCGGCGCCTACAAAGTCTTTCACCCCGTGGATGAACCGCTGAACCAAGTCGCCATCGATTCAGCCGCCGGCGCGCGGGTCATTCTCTCCGTTACCCGCGAGATCCTGGAAAAATACCGACTCCTTCGATATTCCCAAATACTTCATCAATCATGGTGTTTCTCCCGATTTCCTGGAAGAGTTCGACATCAACGCTGCGACGGGAGACCCGGTGCGGATAGGGTTCTCCGGCAATCTTTTACGGGAGGACATCGACAGAAAGACCTTTCTGCAAATCACGGACGAGAACCCGGCCGTTATTTTCGAATGCTGGGGCAGCTATCAGGCCGGCCAGTCGAATATCGGCGGCGGCCGAGGATGTGGAAATGAACGATGCATTTCATCCGGAGTTTGCAGGGCAAGCCCAATGTAGTCCTTCATGGCGTAGTGGGGACAAAGCGCTGGCGCGGGAACTGGTGCGCATGGACGCCTTCCTGATCTGTTACGATATCAATAAAGATCAAAGCAAAGGCACCAATTATCATAAGGTAATGGAATACCTTTCCCGCGGGAAAGTGATCATTTCCAATAATATCACTACTTACGCCGGCGAACCGGACCTGATCAGGATGACCCGGTCGAGAACGGGTAATGAGGAATTGCCGGCCTTATTCAAGGAGACGATGCTCGATCTTCCCCGTTACAACGCCGTAGCGCTGCAACAACGGCGTATCCAATATGCACGGCAGAACAGCTACGTGAAGCAAATCGATAAAATCAGCCGGGATATTATTAAAAGCGGATGGGAAGCGTGAAGAAAATTGCCTACTTTCTTAGTCATCCCATTCAATACTTTTCGCCGTTGCTGAAGACCCTCGCATGCTCCGCCGACCTGGAGGTCTATTATTTTTCGGATGCCAGTGTGACGGGAAAAAAGGACAAGGGATTCGGACAGGAAGTACAATGGGATACCCCTTTGTTGAACGGCTATCGATATACCTTCCTTAAGAATATTTCCCGGAGGTCTTCTTTGGACAATCACTTTTTTGACGCTGTCAACCCGGGTATTCCTTCCGTCATCCGGAAATCAAAAGCGCCCGTCCTGATCGTCAACGGTTGGACATACGGGTCTTCCCTGATGGCTATTTTTTTCGGCCGGCTTTTTGGAAAACAGGTCTGGCTCCGGGCTGAAAATCCCCTGAACCAGGAACTGGACAAGCGCCGCGCCGTCCTCCTGCTGAAGAAGATGCTGCTGAAACATCTTCTGTTCCGTTTCTTCATCTCCAAATGCCTGTATATCGGAACGGAAAGCCGGGGCTTTTTCGAATGGTACGGGGTACCGCCCTCCCGGCTACTCTATACCCCCTATGCCGTCGATAACGATTTTTTTACGCAGAAATACCTGGGTCTTCGCGAAAACCTACCCGCCGTAAGGGCGCAGTTGGGACTGCCGGAAGACAAAAAGATCGTCCTATTCAGCGGAAAATATATTCCTAAAAAACGGCCGATGGACTTGCTGAAGGCATTCCATCTCCTGAATAACGACGATTATGCCCTCGTGATGGTCGGTGAGGGAGAACTTCAGAAATGAAATGGAAGACTTTATCCGGGAGCAGGAACTCCGGCACGTTTTTCTAACAGGATTTATCAATCAAACCGCCATTTCCGGTTACTATGCCGTAGCGGATGTATTCGTCATGTGCTCCGGGGCCGGAGAGACCTGGGGCCTTTCGGTCAATGAGGCCATGAATTTTGAGAAGCCGGTTATCGTGTCAAGGACCTCCGGCTGTGGGGCGGACCTGGTAAAAAATGGGGAGAACGGGTTTTTATTCGAAACGGGGAATGCCGTGGAACTGGCGGATTGCCTGCGGATGACGCTGGAAGACGACGCGTTCCGGCTGACAGCCGGGAAAAGGTCCGGCCAGATCATCCGGAACTATTCTATCGAACAGGTCGTTACGAATATAACGAACGCGCTTGTTTAAATGGAGGATTTATGAAGATATTGCTGGTGGGTTCCGATCAAATCTGGTCCATCGAAAAAATATACGATAAATGGCTTGCCGGGTTGGCGGCAGGAGATCGAGTTATTCCCTGCGCAAAATCAATTTTATGCATACTATCAGCAATCCATCTTCAATAAGCTCCTTTACCGCGCGGGTTTTTCACGCATCATCGGTCACATCAACACCCAGCTCCGCGAGGCGGTAACCCGGTTCCGACCGGATGCCATCCTGGTCTTCAAAGGCATGGAGATCCTGCCTTCCACCCTGCAATGGATCCGGGAGCAGCGGATCCCGCTGGCCAACTATAATCCCGATAACCCGTTCTTCTTTTCCGGAACGGGCAGCGGCAACCGAAATGTAACGGCCGGGATTCCCTTCTACGACCTCCATTTTACCTATAACCTGGAAATAAAAGAACGGCTCGAACGGGAATACAAGATTCCTGCCGTATACCTGCCCTTTGGCTTCGACGTGCGGGAAGAGCCTGTATGAAATAGTCCGGCAACAGGATGAAGTACCGAAAGTATGTTTCCTGGGAAATCCCGACGATCAGCGGGTGGCCATGCTGGCGGAACTGTTGCGACGTGGCGTCGGTATCGATGTTTATGGGCACCATTGGAGCAAATTCATTCGCCATGAAAAACTGCGGATCTATGATGCGGTATACGGCGACGAATTCTGGAAGGTGCTTCGCCGCTATCGCATTCAGCTCAACCTGCTGCGGCCTCACAATCTGCAGTCGCACAACATGCGAACTTTCGAGATACCGGGTATCGGCGGCATTCAGTTGGCTCCGGACACCCCCGAACACCGGCAATTTTTTACGCCGGATCGGGAGATTTTTCTTTTTCGGGATGCGGCGGAATGTTACGAAAAAATACAAGGGCTGCTGGAATTATCCCCGGAAGGATCCGCTGCCGTTCGTCAGGCGGCCAGGACCAGGAGTATTACCTCGGGATATACGTATAAAGACCGGGCACATACCGTGCTCGATAGCATCCGGGACCTCGCGCCGGCACCGATAAAAGAAAGGAGCTATTGATGCGAAAATTCAAGCTGGGAATCGTCGGAGCGGGGTCTATCGTGGAAACGAACCATTTGCCCGCTATCCGGGTCGCCGGGCAGGCAGAAATAAGTTGGATCTACGACAAGAACCCTTCCAGAGCAGCCCTCGTTGCGAAAATGTATGGTATCCCGGTGTTGCCCGAAGGTTCTGTCGAAAAGGCCCTGGCGGAAGTGGATATTTGCCTGCTGGCGACCCCTTACGGGGTTAGAAAGTCGTATATCGAATGGTGCAAACGGACCGGAACGGCACTCGTGGTCGAAAAGCCGTTTGCGTTTTCCCGGGAGGAGCACCTGGGCTATTGCTCGGGATTTAAAGAATGGGAAATTGGAGTCAATTTCCAACGGCGGTTTTACCGGTCGGTCACTACGCTCCGCCGCATAGTCGATACCGCGATATTCGGCAAACTGCTGACCGTAAAATTCAACCAGGGAAACTTTTCTCTGAAGGGCGGCTCGGGCTACCTGTCGGATGCGAACCTGGCTGGCGGCGGCGTCATAGCCGAGAGCGCAATCCATAGCCTGGACATCCTGTTATGGATTGCCGGGGCGCAAGCCGTAAGTGTCGATCGGATGCAAAGCCTGCACGCCAACCGCCTCGACTATGATTCGATATTCTCCGGTGAAATGATCACTGCGGAAGGCCGGACAGCTGTATGCTGCGAGATCAGTACCCTGCGTAATCTGGACAACGGACTTGAATTGGAATTTGAAAACGCACGGATCGGTTGTGATCTTGCTCCCGATGCCGCCGTCTTTATAAAGGAATACAAGCGCGACGGACCATACTTCGTACTGTCGCCGGTACTTTTCCCGGAAGACCTTTTATTCTCGGCTACCCGAATCAATGAAGCGTTTCTGTTGTTTTGGCAGCAATTCCTGTCCGGGTTGGACAGCCAGGAACCTAATCCAACCAGCGCCTATGCGAGTCTGCTGACTTCCAGCTGGATAGCCGCTATCTACCAATCAATGAACTTAACATGACGACGATCGGTATTCTCGGTGCCAGCAGCCAGGTAGGATCTTCGGTGGCCTTATACCTCAGGAAATTCACGGCAGTCAGGGTCATCTGCTTTATCCGGTCCGAATATAGCAGGATATTCTTTCAGCTATTCGATATCGAATGCCACCGGATCGAAGACGGCAACCAAGCGCAGCTAAAAGAGGCCCTTGCACCCCTGGATGTCGTCCTCGACTTCCGGTACCCGGCTGTGCAGATGCACGACATCCTAACACGGTCCAAACGGGATATTGAAAATACCCTTTCTGCTGTGACGCCTGGCAGCATCTATTTCTATATGAGCAGCATCATGGCGTATGGCATGCCGGATAATGAAAAGCGGATCGCCCATTACCGCTTTCCAAGGACTTCTTATTCGTATATCAAGCGCGCCCTGGAGCGATTTACCACCGCAAAAGGTAGGAGCAAGGGAATAAAGGTTTATATTTTCAGGTTGGGGCAGGTTCATGGTTTTCTCCAGTCGGTGAATACTTCTTTCCGAATGAAACTCGCGTCCACGAACATTGCCCTGATCGATGGTGAAAAAGACGATCCCGTCAATACCATCTTTATTTATTCGCTTTGCGAGGCGATCCTGAACTGCGTCAACGGAACGAACCTTCCAGGTTTGTATACACTGGTATCCGAACCACAATGGACGCTCTATGACCTGTATGACTATTATAACCAGGAATATCGCGATGGAGCGGTCCAACTGGTATTCCGTCCCGCGGCGACCGCACGGCAAAAAAAACCGCCGTTACGACGGATGATCGATCTGGCCAGGCCTTACCGGTCCCTCGTAGAGACCTATCTGCTGATGAAATGGCCTGCCCTGGCCGTTTCCATGAAGGGACGATTCCGGCAAAATGAACTGTCCGGCCGAAAGGATCAGGCATATGCCGGGATGGAATACATCGATTATAATTTGCTGGGAGTGCCGCCTTTTCAGCGGATACGTGGTCTCAGCTGTGACCCCGCCGCGACCCGGAAAGTGGAAAAAGAAATGGAAGATTATTACCGGATGGTCATCACATCGGCACAACATGCTTAATTCCTTATCTGTCATTATTCCTACTTATAAGCGGAGGGACAGCCTGCTGCTTCTGTTAGCCGCGCTAACCCGGCAAAAAGACATCGTTCCGGAGATCATCGTCGTAGATCAGAATCCGCCTGGTTACTTAGCGGGCTGCCTGCCGGAAGCCGCCAATATCCAGCACCTCCTGCTGGAAAAGCCGAACGTCTCCGATGCCCGTAACCAGGGCTTCAGAAATGCGAAGGGAGAATGCCTACTTTTTATTGATGACGACCTGTTGCCGGAAGCCGGCTTCTGTGCGAAGGGAGTTGAGCTATTCAACAAATATCCTGCCTTGTGTTGCTTTTCACCCCTGGTCTACAACGCGGCGGGAAAAGATCAGGCCTTGACGCTGGCGACCGGTAAGCGTATCGGCCGGCTCAAAGCCGATCCGGAGATTTTCGCAATCACCGATACGATCAGCGCCGCCCTGTTCTTCCGAAAATCCTATTATATGCTCACAGGCGGGTTCGATCCGATGTTATTCGACTTCGCCAAAACGGCCGAAGATCAGGAGTTCTTTCTGCGGATGAGAAGAAAGGGCCTGGAAGTATATTTTGTGCCGTCCCTCGAAGTGTTTCATGATGAAGCGGTACCCGGTGGCTGCGACTTGCGGACAACGGAATACTGGATTACCAGGGAAAAATGCATGCGGTCATGGGCCTATCGACACCGCATCCATCATGAATTGCCGGGGAAATTGTCCTTCAGGGATATTTTTAATCTCTCCCGGTCGAGTTTCCTTAACCGGGAAGGACTTGCTTCCGGACCCGGAAAGATGCTCCGGCAAATACAACTGATGAGGAAGGCTATCCGGTCGAGCTGTCAATACCTGCAAGATAAACTGGAACGATACCTGCCGCCGGAAAAGATGGATCATTTGAAAGAACCCGAACACCCCGCAATACCAGGTAAATGAGGAAGATCGTCCTGCTATTTTCAATCGCTCTTTTTTTCGTCTGTGACGAGACTACGGGGTTAACTACCTGGGAAAACCTGTCTGTCTGCCTGTTCATCTACTTTCTGCTGGATTTTTTGGCGAGTCTCGGAAATCGCATCGTCATCCTGGATTTGTCGCTTATCATCGCATCGCTTACCTGCCTGGTGGTGCCGGTCATTTTTTATCACGTATATACGATTAAGGATCCGTTGGCCTTTCTGTGGGGAAAGTATATGCACGTCAAATCGGACGCCTACTTTTCTTTTGCGGTTCCCGCGGTTGCGGCGATGGCCGTCGGATTCCGCATCCCGCTGAGTAAATCGAAGATTAACAAGAACCCGCGGATCTATATCGATAATGCAAAAGAGGTCCTGGAAAAGAAGCCCAGGTTGGGAATGATCCTGATCGGTGTCGGCGTGGTATCCGGCATTCTGGATTTCCTTGCCCCCGCCAGCCTGAAAGAGGTCTTTTACCTGGCGGCCCATCTGACTTTCGTCGGGGTGTTTTATGTTATCTACTCACCCAGCAAGAATAAAAGGGTCGTTGTTATTTTTGTTCTCGCCCTCATGATCGGGCAGACCATCGTAACCGGGATGTTCGGAGAGATGGTAAATATGCTGGCCTGCTCGGTCGTATTGATCCTCCTGGGTAAACGGATCTCCTTCGGGCTGAAAATAGGAGTGGCCGTCATCGGGGTGTTCCTTTTGCTGGTCCTCCAGGCGGTAAAATTGGATTACCGGAAAAAATTATGGTATGAAGGCAGCGGCGCCGATCCGGTATACTATGCCGAACTTGTCACGGACAAGATCACGGATCCTTCCAAGCTTTTCGATCCGAATAAATTATTCTTTGTCGCCGTTCGCGCCAACCAGGGTTGGCTTGTGGCCCAGACGATGTATTACGTCCCCCGGAAGTTTGATTTCGCTGAGTGGCGAGACGATCTGGGAATCCGTAGCGGCTGCTATCGTGCCGCGGCTATTCTGGCCTGATAAGCCCGAGGCAGGGGGTAAGGCCAACCTCAAACGATTCTGGGGATTCAACCTCATCGGGTTCAGCGAGAATATCGGTCCGATGGGGGAGGCATACGCCAACTTCGACAAAGTTGGGGGAGTCGTCTACATGTTCTTTTACGGCCTGTTCTTCAACCTGATGCTTTCCATCATCCTTAAAAAAGCGGAACGCCGGCCGACCCTGGTATTATGGGTGCCTTTCCTGTTCTTTTACGCCATCGGCGTCGAGACGGATCTGCTGACGACGATGGGCTCACTGATAAAAGGAATTATGTTCACTATTATCGTATTCTATGTATTCCGGTCCCGGTTTAATATCAAATTGTAATGCGATCGCTGAAATTCTTTTACCGGCATACCAACCCTCTTTTCTTCAGTATCGAACGGGTCTTTGGTGCAATTGCCACCGAAATACGGGAGCGGTTTCATTCCGAATTCGCCGTGGAAGAAGACCGGATGCCCCTGGTCAGCAAACCGCGCAACCTCTTGAAGAATATCCGCTTTACCCGCCGCCACCAGGCCGATATCAACCACGTCACCGGTGATGTACATTACGTCCTGTTGGGCTGCGCGCGTAGTAAGGTGAAGGTGCTCACGATCCATGATTGTGTTTCCGTACAGAAATATCGCCGTCACGATCCCCGTTACTGGATCATTAAATGGGTGTGGTATAACTGGCCGGTCAGATGGGCGGATCATGTGACGGTGATTTCGGAGAGCACCAAAAGGGATCTGCTGCAACTGGTCCATACGCGGCCGGAAAAGGTAACGGTCATTTCCAATTTTATAGATCCCAGCTTTTTCCCGGTACCGGCTGTCTTCAACGCCGCTGCCCGCGAATACTCTTTATCGGCACTACGCCCAACAAGAACCTGGGCCGGCTGGCCCTGGCCCTGAAGGATATTCCGGTCCTATTGGATATCGTCGGCGAGCTCAACGATGAGCAACGGACAGCGCTGGAAACGACAGGCGTCCGCTACGAACAGTCGGCCCGGCTGTCGGGCGTACAGCTCCTGGCCAAATATCGCGATTGTGATCTGCTGGCCTTCCCCACCACTTATGAAGGATTCGGACTCCCCATTGTAGAGGCGCAGACGGTCGGCAGACCGGTATTGACGAGCGATCTCTCTCCGATGCGCGAAGTGGCGGGCGAAGGAGCCTGTCTTATCGACCCATATGATCCCGGCTCCATCCGCGAAGGTCTGCTGCGCATCCTCTCGGAACCCCTTTACCGGGAACAACTGGTGGAAAAGGGCGCGCGGAACGTCACCCGGTTCAGCCTCGATCATGTAACACAGCAGTACGTCTCATTATATCGCCTGTTGATCGGGCGAAAAGTGCAACCGTTAAAATAATTTTGTCGTGTGTGGAATAGCCGGTATTCTTCATTTTACTGAACAAGCGGCGGACCCGTCGATGATCCGGCGGATGACCGACTCCATGGCCCATCGCGGGCCAGATGCGGACGCCTGTTGGGTGGAAGGCAATATCGCGCTCGGCCACCGAAGGCTTTCCATCATCGATCTTTCCGCGGCGGCCAACCAGCCGTTCACCGATGTCGCGGGCCGTTATGTGATCGTTTTTAACGGGGAGATCTATAACTACCGGGAAGTAAAGCAACTGATCGACGACTACCCCTTTCATACCACCAGCGATACCGAAGTACTAATCGCGGCCTATCTCAAATGGGGCGCCGATTGCACCCGCTATCTCCGCGGGATGTTCGCTTTTGTCATCTGGGATCGCCGCGAACGCGAAATATTCATGGCCCGGGACCCCATGGGGGTCAAACCGCTGTATTATTTTCGGAACCGGGAGACACTCCTTTTCGCCTCCGAGACAAGAGCCCTTCTGGCCAGCGGCCTGGTGGAAAGAAAGATCGATGCCGATTCCCTGCGGGACTATTTCACCTACCAATCCGTCAGCGGCTGCGGTTCGGTTATCCGCGATGTTCACCAACTGGAAGCCGGCAGCTGGATGCGGATCAATCCGGAGGGGACTGAGCAGAAAAGATATTGGAATGTCGCCGCGACTTCGGTCGATTTCGATTTTTCGAATGAGGCCGGCGTTCAGAAAAGAATACGGCAATTGTTGCTGCAGTCGATCGAACGAAGACTGGTGAGCGACGTGCCGGTCGGCGCTTTTCTCTCCGGCGGAATAGATTCCAGCGCCGTAGCAGGCCTGATGGCCGAGGCAGGATCCGGCAGACCGAACACGTTCAACATCTCCTTTGAGGAGAAGGAATATGACGAATCACGCTATGCGGCCCAGGTGGCGCGGAAGTTCAATACCTGCCATACCCGGATTGTTTTGAAGCCGACCGTCTTCCTGGACGAATTGAAGGATGCGCTGGATGCGATGGACTTGCCCAGCGGCGATGGCATCAATAGCTATGTCGTCTCCAGGGCTATCCGGGGCCATGGAATGACGGTTGCTCTCTCCGGGGTCGGCGGGGACGAATTATTCGCCGGTTATCCTTTTTTTAACCAATATTTACGGTTAAGGAAGATGGATTGGCTGAGCGGCCTGCCCGGAGGTCTCCGCCGGACATTGGCGGGAATCCTATCCGGCGGCAAAGGGGAAGGTAAAAGAGCACGGGTCGCTCAATTGCTGAAATTAGATAACTTTTCCATTGAAAATACCTACCCGATCTTCCGACAGATCGTATCACCGGCAAATTTGCAGCAGCTGACCTCCCTGCTGCCGCCGAACTCCTTCATGACAGCCGTGCAGCAAGACCTGGTCGCGCGAAAAGAAGCGATACGGGATCTACCCCTTCTGAGCCAGGTATCGGTGGCGGAATATCTCGGGTATACGCAATACACCTTATTGAAAGATACGGACCAGATGGGGATGGCTGCTTCCTTGGAAGTACGGGAGCCCTTTTTCGACCAGGACCTTGTGGAATTCGTGCTGGCCGTACCGGACCGGTGGAAGAAGCCGATCTATCCCAAAAGCCTCCTCGTCGAATCGCTGAAGCCCCTATTGCCGGACGAAATCGTTCATCGCCGCAAGCAGGGCTTTTTGTTTCCCTGGAAACTATGGCTACGGAACGAGTTGCGGTCCTTCTGCGATCAACATATCCGAAATATGGCCGACCGGCCCTTTGTACATGGACAACAATTGATGACGGCCTGGCGACGTTTCCTGGCCGGTGACGAAGATGTCCGCTGGCCGGAGATCTGGCTTTTCGTCGTGCTGGAATATTGGTTGCAGAAGAACGACATAGCAGGATGAAAAGGATCGCCGTTATACACTACCAGCCCCTTGAACTATATCCACCGGCGATGAATTTTATAAATTGCGCGGATGGAGATCCGGCCTTGCCTCAAGTGGATGTGTATACCACCTGGTGTTACGCCAGGATTCGATCTTACCAAACCTCTTGTGCGATGGTCACTATCCATAGGATAGGTGCAAAAAGAAAACAAACGTCATTTATCGGAAGGGCATGGCATTATTGGCGGTTTTATTCCTTGACGCTGTGGCTGCTGCTCAGAACACGGCCTTTTGCAGTTCTTTATTTTGAGACCTTGTCCGCATTACCTGCATTACTTTATAAGAAATATTTTTCCAGGAAAAGCAAACTGTTCATCCATTACCATGAATACATGACCCCGAAGGAATATGCCGGAGGAATGCGACTGGTTAAATGGTTTCACAAACTTGAAAGAAAAATATATGGCGAAACAAGCGGGATCTCGCATACCAATTCGGCCAGGATGCAACGATTCGTCGGAGATATGAATGGAGTAATTTTGCCTTCCACGTTTATTTTCCCGAATTATCCGCCCCGCAGCTGGAGTCGGGTGGGAAAAAGTAGCATCCCCCAAGGAGAATTGAAAACCGTTTATATCGGCGCTTTTAGCCTGGATACTATGTATGTAAAAGAGTTTGGTGCTTGGGTAGTCGCACAGCAGGGGGCGGTTAGCTGGGACATTTACTCCCTGAATATCACAGCGGAAGCGGCGGCATTTGTCAAATCTTTACCGGGTGGTTGGGTGAATATCCATCCGGGCATTGAATATAATGACTTGCCGGATATCCTGGCAAAATATGATGTCGGGCTCATTTTGTACACGGGGCATGTACCGAATTGGATAGACAATGCGCCAAATAAATTGTTTGAATATTGGAACGTCGGTTTGGATGTTTGGTTTCCCGAAAAGATGAGTGGGAGCCTTTCATATGTTACAAGAACAACCTATCCTAAAGTGGTTGCTGTAGATTTTCAAAAACTGGAATATTTCGATTGGAAGATTGCGGTAGACAGGTTCGGACTGGAATATGCCGCCTCCCCTTATTTCTGTGAAGACGTCTATCGGCCTTTATGGAAGTTATTGTTGGAATGTTAAGAAAAAAGATCCTTTTGTTTGCGGACTGGTATGAGCCGGGTTACAAGGCCGGAGGCCCTATCCGGTCATGCGTGAATTTTTCCTGTTATATGCAGGGGGACTACCAGGTTTATGTTTTTACGACTGACCGGGATCTGGGATCGCCGGCTCCATATGAACAGATGATCGTCGACGAATGGCGGTCGGATAAAAATAATATCAGCATTTACTATTGCTCGCCAAAAATGCTGACCTGGCAAAATATCCGGAAGCAATTGAGCGTTGTGCCGCCGGATTTTATTTATCTTAATAGCATGTTCTCGCTAAAATTCACTATCTATCCTTTATTGATAAGCCGGATTTATCGGTTGGATCATTTGGTCGTGCTGTCGCCAAGAGGCATGCTCCGGGATAGTGCCATTCAGTTCAAGAAGAGTAAGAAGAAATTTTTTTTGAAAACCTTTCGGCTGCTGGGCTTTCCCGGTCTGTTCGCTTTCATGCGACGGAAGAAACAGAAGTCCGGCGATATCTACACCTGGTTCGGCGAAGGAACAGCGTTGTCCAGGGTGCCCAATTTCCCGGGGCCGTGCTCGATGATCTGCCGATTCCGGTCAAGATCCCCGGCGAACTGTCCCTTCTCTTTGTCGGGCGTATCCATCCGATCAAAAACCTTGATCTGCTGCTGGAGATACTTGCGGAAGTAAGGACCGACGGTGCAACTGACGATCGTAGGCAGCGTTGAGGATGCGACTTACTGGGAGAAATGAAGGAAGATTATCGCGGAATTGCCGGCTTCAGTACCGGGTGGAGTATGCGGGGGAGATTGCCAACCGGGAATTACCGGCCATAATCGCCAGACATCATATTTTTGCCTTGCCGACAAGAGGAGAGAATTTCGGCCATGCCATATTTGAGGCGTTAGCGTTGGGCAAACCGGTATTGATCAGTGACCAGACACCCTGGCGGGGTCTCAGTCAGCCGGGGCAGGCTGGGATTTGTCCCTCGGACCGCCCGGAAGACTTCCGGCTGGCGATCGAGGAGGCGGCTGCATATCGACCAGGAAGAATACGAGGGTCTATGCAGGACAACCCGGAAATATATCGAAAATTATATCGCACGATTGGATTTGAAGGATGAATATAAAAAACTCTTTAGATAAATGTACATTTTAGGCCTCAACGCTTACCACGCCAACTCATCGGCGGCTATTTTCAAGGATGGGAAAATGATTGCCGCGACGGAAGAGGAGCGATTCCGCAGGGTCAAGCATTGGGCGGGATTCCCGTCAATGGCTGTAGAGTTTTGCCTGCGCGAAGCAGGTGTCAGCCTGTCCCAGGTGGATCATATCGCCATCGGCCGGGATCCCTATGCCAAGTTGGGAAAGAAACTACTGTTCCTGGCGCAGAATCCCGGAGGCGGCTGGCGTGCCGTCAGGGACCGGCTTCGGAATGCCAAAAAAGTATCTTCACTTGAAGAAGAATTCATCGCGATCGACCCGGGGGCCGGCTCGCAGACACTCAAAAAGAAAATTCACCAGGTCGAGCACCACCGCAGTCACCTCGCCTCCGCCTTCTTCGCCTCCCCTTTTGAAGAGGCGGCGCTCTTATCCATCGATGGTTCCGGAGACTTTACCACGACCATGATCGCGACCGGAAAAGGGAATAAGATTACCGTACTCGATTCTGTCGATTTCCCTCATAGCGTCGGGCTCTTTTATACGGCATTTACACAATTGCTGGGCTTTCCGCACTACGGGGATGAATATAAGGTCATGGGCCTTGCCCCTTACGGTCAGCCAGCGTACGCCAATCGCCTGCGCGATGTGCTTACATTCCTGCCCAACGGCCTGTTCAAGCTCAATCGGAAATATTTCCGTTCAGCCAAAAGCGGCATTATCTCCTATGGGGAGGATCACATTCCCGTCGTAGCGCCCTTATATTCGTCCTTCATGGAGGAAAGATTCGGCGCTCCCCGCGGAAAGGACGAACCGCTGACACAATACCACAAGGACCTCGCCGCTTCCGTCCAGCGGATAACGGAGGAACTGATCTTTCATATACTCGGACACCTGCATAGGGAGACCGGGCTGGAAAATATCTGTATCGCAGGCGGTGTCGCCCAGAATTCTGTCGCTAACGGAAAGCTCACCCGGAATACTCCTTTTCGTAACGTCTATATCCCTTCCGCGGGACATGACGCCGGCATTTCGATGGGCGCGGCGCTATATGTGTACCATCAGCTCCTGGACCGGCCCCGCGCGGAAGCCGTATGGTCCGCCTATACGGGCAGCCGTTTCAGCAATGAGGAGATCGAAGCCTACCTGCAGTCGAGGAATATTGCCTATCAGCGCTATCCCGACGCCGAGTTGTATCAAAAAGTTGCGGACCGGCTTATCGACGCGGGTGTCATCGGCTGGTTCAGCGGACGGGCCGAATTCGGACCCCGCGCACTGGGCGCCCGCTCCATCCTTGCCGATCCCCGGCGACAGGATGCCAAAGACCTGCTCAATAGCAAGATCAAAAGGCGCGAAAGCTTTCGCCCCTTTGCCCCTTCCATCCTGAAAGAATATGTCGCTGAATACTTCGAGGTCACGGATGTTGTACCCTTTATGGAAAAAGTATTTCCCATCCGGCAGGAGAAAAGGGCCCTGATCCCGGCGGTCACCCATGCCGATGGCACCGGCAGACTTCAATCCGTGGACAGCGTTGTCAGCCCCCGTTATTATCAGCTAATCGAGACCTTCCGTAAAAAAACAGGGGTGCCGATCCTGCTCAACACTTCTTTTAATGAAAATGAACCGATCGTGAACTCGCCGGAGGAGGCCCTGGAATGTTTCTTACGCACCAGCATGGATATGTTGGTATTGGAGAATTGTCTGATCACCCGCTAGCCGAATGAAGATCTCGATCATCACCGCCACTTACAACAGTGCAGCGACGATAAAAGACACGCTTGACTGTATCCGGCTGCAGGATCACCCGGATATCGAACATATTGTTGTGGATGGCGGATCGACGGATAGTACCCCGTCGATCGTAGGGGGTTTCCCCCATGTGGCGAAATGGATATCGGAAAAGGACAATGGCATCTATGATGCGATGAACAAAGGCATAGCGCTTTCCACGGGCGATGTGATCGGAATACTGAATTCGGACGATATCTATGCCGGACGCTATGTTTTGTCTGCCGTCGCGCAGGCATTCGCCGATCCCGAAGTGAGGACGGTTTATGCGGACCTGCAATATGTCCGGGCGGATGACACGGACAGGATACTCCGAACCTGGAAGACGGGCGCCTTCCGGAAAAGAAATTTCTACTATGGCTGGATGCCCCCTCATCCTACCTTCTTTGTGCGAAAGAATGTTTATGACGAGGCGGGTTTGTTCAACACCAGCCTTCGTTCGGCAGCCGATTATGAGCTTATGCTCCGGATATTGCTCAAACACGGCTTACCGGCCCACTATATTCCAAAGGTGATCGTAAAAATGCGGGCAGGGGGCGTCAGCAACGCTTCCCTCTGGAACAGGCTCCGCGCGAACCAGGAAGACCGGCTGGCCTGGAAGTTAAATGGATTAAGACCTTATTTCTTTACTTTGTATTTGAAACCGCTCAGAAAAATTTTTCAATTTATCATCAGGTAAAATCGGATTATGGCTAAAGTCGCATTGATAACAGGCGTCACCGGGCAGGATGGAGCCTATTTAAGTGAATTGTTGTTGAATAAAGGATATATCGTTCATGGCATCAAGAGAAGGACCTCCCTTTTCAATACAGACAGGATCGACCATCTCTACCAGGATCCCCATGAATCCAACGTCCATTTTTCGTTGCATTATGGCGACCTGACCGACTCCACCAATCTCATCCGGATCATTCAGGAGATCCAGCCGGACGAGATCTATAATCTTGCGGCCATGAGCCATGTTCAGGTCAGCTTCGAGACACCCGGAATACACCGCCAATGCGGACGGGATCGGTACGCTCCGCATCCTGGAAGCGGTACGGTTGTTGGGACTGACCCGGAAGACACGGATCTACCAGGCTTCTACCTCCGAACTATACGGACTGGTGCAGGCTGTGCCCCAAACCGAAACGACCCCTTTCTATCCGCGTTCTCCGTATGCGGTTGCCAAATTGTATGCGTATTGGATCACCGTCAACTACCGGGAGGCCTATAAGATGTATGCGACAAACGGTATCCTGTTCAATCATGAATCACCGTTGCGGGGCGAGACGTTCGTGACCCGAAAGATCACCCGGGGTGTCGCCAAGATCGGCCTCGGGTTGCAGGATAAGATCTTCCTGGGCAACCTCGATGCGCGGCGTGATTGGGGGCATGCCAAAGACTATGTGGAGGCGATGTGGCGCATCCTGCAACAGCCCGAACCTGAGGATTATGTCATTGCCACCGGCGTGACTACCCCGGTGCGGGAGTTCGTCCGGATGGCCTTTGCGAGAAATAGGGGTGCAACTGGAGTTTAAGGGTAAGGGCGAAAAGGAAGTCGCGCTGGTCGACCGGCAGCACCAATCCGGATTTCATCGTACCGATCGGTAGGGAGGTCGTGGCCGTGGATGCCCGGTATTACCGGCCAACCGAAGTGGACCTGTTGATCGGCGACCCGTCAAAAGCGCAGCGGAAACTCGGATGGAAACCGCACTACGACCTGCCCAGTTGGTAAAGGAGATGGTCGATGCCGACATTCAGCTTTTCAGGAAGGAAAGGATCCTGAGGGATTCCGGCTTTTATATCAAAAATCAGTATGAATAACTTAACGGTCAAGCAAAAGATCCAAAACTTATTTTTCCCTTTGGGCAGTATCCAGAAAATAAGATCGGGATATCTGAAGGGCCGCAGGATCTGGCTGACGGAAAACTCTCAATGGTCCCCTATCCTGGGTAAATGGGAACCCACGATGCAAAAGATAATGGTCAACGTGATCCGGCCGGGACAGATCGCTTATGACCTGGGAGCCAATAGTGGGCTGCATGGACTCCTGATGGCTGGGCTCGTCGGAGAAAAAGGGCTGGTTTACAATTTCGAGCCTTTACCGACCAACCTGGAAGAGATTGACGGAAATTTCAAACTGAATGGCATCAGTAATTACCGCAATGTCGGGGCAGCGGTCTCCGATAAAAATGAAAAGACGGTCTTTCGGATCTCCACTCATGCCAAACAGGGAAGCCTTGCGGATAACGGCAGCTCGTCGGGAGAGATAATCGAGGTGGAATGCACAACCCTGGACAGCTTTGTCGGTAAAGGCAATCCGGGTCCCTCCTTTATGAAGATCGATGTTGAAGGGGCGGAAAGCGCTGTCCTGCGTGGCTTTTCCGGATCCATCGGCCAGTATTTACCTGTAATGATCATTGAATTGCATACCCCTGAACAAGACTGGGAAGTAGGGAAATTCCTTTTGGACCACCAGTATTCGGCCTATCGCTTTGAACCTTTTTCCCGGCTGAAGTTCACAAAAGTCAAGGATTTTACAAAGACCTATGCGGATGAAGACGGAATTTGGGGCACCGTGCTTTGCCTGCCGCCCGGGAAAGATTTAAAAGATTATACTTTTGACAAATGAATAAAACCGATAAGATTTACATCGCCGGCCATCGCGGTATGGTGGGATCAGCTATCTGGCGCCGGCTGGAGCGGGAAGGGTATGAGAACCTGATCGGCAGGACTTCGGCGCAGCTGGATCTCAAGAACCAGGCGGCAGGTGCGTCTCATTTTTTGAAAAGGAGCGGCCGGACCATGTCATTCTCGCCGCGGCCAAGGTGGGCGGTATCCTGGCCAACAATATCTATCGGGGCGAATTCCTCTATGATAACCTGATGATCCAGAGCAATACGATTGATGCGGCCTACCGTTCCGGGGTAAAGAAGCTGATGTTCCTGGGCTCATCCTGTATCTATCCCAAGCTGGCGCCGCAGCCGCTGAAAGAGGAATACCTGCTCACCGGGTTGCTGGAGACCGACGAATGAGCCTTATGCCATCGCCAAGATAGCCGGGATCAAGCTGTGTGATGCGTATCGGTCGCAGTACGGCTGTAATTTTATTTCCGTTATGCCCACCAATCTATATGGGCCGAATGATAATTATGATCTGAACAGCTCGCATGTGCTGCCCGCACTGATCCGCAAGTTCCATGAGGCGAAGATCGGGCGGGGATGCTGTTGTGACGCTTGTGGGGATCGGGAAAGCCGCGCCGGGAATTCCTCCATGCCGATGACCTGGCGGATGCCTGTCTTTTCCTGATGCAGGAATACAATGAACCCGGTCTCGTCAATATCGGTACGGGGAGGATCTGGAGATCGGCGAACTGGCCGCAGATGATCGGCCGGATTGCCGGCTATACCGGGAGAGATCGTCCACGATCTGGAGCAAGCCCGATGGCACGCCCCGGAAGCTGATGGATGTGACGAAATTGCAGTCAACTGGGATGGAAGGCGTCGATCAGCCTGGAAGAAGGGTTGAGAAGGACCTATGCAGAATTCTCGCACCTGCATGCCGGTCTCCCTCAGCCGCGGTAAGCCCACCAATCCCGGATGTAAATCGAAGATCATGTTTTTCAAAAAGAAGGCGGCGTCGGATACCGACCTCAGCGGGCTCCGCTGTGACATGCATTCTCACCTGATCCCGGGTATCGATGACGGATCACCCGATATGGAAACCTCGGTCCGGCTGATCCGCGGGTTCATCGAGCTGGGATACAAGAAGATCATCACCACGCCCCATATCAACGCGGACATCGTTTCCCAATACACCTGCCATCATACGTGCAGGACAGAATGTCGTGACGGAGGAGCTACGCCGGCAAGAGATAGAAATCGAGTTCCACGCCGCGGCGGAATATCTGCATGGATGATCAGTTCGCCCGGCTGCTGGCTTCCGGCGGGCCCCTGCTGACCCTGAAGGATAACCTGGTGCTGATGGAGCTTGCGCTTTGCCGTTCCCGCCATAAATCTGCGGGAGATCCTGTTCGAAATGCAACTGAAAGGGTATCAGCCGGTCCTGGCCCATCCCGAGCGCTATCTGTATTTCGGGGCCAACAAGAAATGGTATGACCAGCTCCGGAATGCGGGCTGTTTCTTTCAGCTAAATTTGCTTTCTTTTGCCGGTTATTATGGGCCCGGCACCCGTCAGTTGGCAGAATACCTCGTTAAAAAACAATATGTTGACTTCCTGGGGACCGATCTCCATCAGGAGAAGCATCTGCGGGAGCTGAAATCGTCCACCAGAATCCAGCGGATGGTTAAGGATTTGTTGCAAACAGGGCTGATCAGAAATCCCGGGTTATAGCCGCTGCTTC
The DNA here is from genome assembly GCA_963846405.1 of uncultured Chitinophagaceae bacterium. GTDB lineage: Bacteria > Bacteroidota > Bacteroidia > Chitinophagales > Chitinophagaceae > Puia. The sequence goes on from CAWJVU010000010.1 coordinate 970,112, forward strand.
GATCTCCCGCCCGCCTCTTCCGGGGACGCCAATTCGCGTTTACCCCGTTTTTCCCTGCAATAAACCGTTTGTCCCAATCCTGCCTGCCTTTCTGACACCCTAATCAGGCAGGCCCTAATTTTGCATATTACGTAGCTGTGGATCGAGACGGGATTTAACGATATAGAAAGGCGCTGATGTTTAACCGGAAGGCATTAAATTTTAAATTTGGACTTGGACTATTAAACACTATTTTATGGCTACAGTAGAATTCAATCAGCTATTGGTCAACAATGCAGAGTTCTTAAAGCCGTTCGCTATCACGCTTACCCGTGATTCTGAAGCAGCAAAAGATCTTTTCCAGGAGACCCTTTACCGGGCGTTGGCCAATAAGGACAAGTACAATGTCGGCACCAACATAAAGGCGTGGCTTTATACGATCATGCGGAATATTTTTATCAACAATTACCGCCGCAAAGCCAAGCAAAACACCATTTTTGACAGTACGCCAAACGATTTCCTCCTGAATTCCGCCCAGATGGCGGTACCCGGCGCGGTAGAAAGTAACCTCCGGGTAAAGGATATCCAGGCTGCGATCCACAAGTTGCCGGAGATCTTCCGGAACCCATTCCTCCTTTATTTCGACGGGTTCAAATACCATGAAATCGCAGAGATGTTACAGGAGCCGCTGGGGACGATCAAGAGCCGGATCCACTTTGCCCGGAAACTTTTAAAGACCCAAATTCAGCGGTTTTAAACCGGGCGAAGCCAAAAAATTATATTTGACCCAATTTTTGTTGAAACTTAATGGAAGAAGTGATCCTGGTTGATGAGATCCGATCAGCCGCTCGGAGCGATGGAAAAAATGGAAGCGCACCGCCGGGCCTTACTCCATCGCGCCTTTAGTGTATTTATCTTCAATTCGCAGCGGAGAAATGCTGCTGCAGCAGCGGGCGCAGGAAAAATATCATAGCGCCGGGCTGTGGACGAACGCCTGCTGCAGTCATCCCCGGCCGGGTGAGGATACCCGGGCTGCCGCCCTCCGCCGCTTGCGGGAAGAGCTCGGATTCACAACCGACCTTGAAAAGCTGTTCGAGTTTACGTACCGGACGGCATACGATAACGGGCTGACGGAGTTCGAATTCGATCATGTCTTTGTCGGGACGTATGACCAGGAAATTTCCCCCGACCAGACGGAGGTCAGCGACTACCGGTATCGGTCACTGCCGGAGATCGAAGCGGAGCTTGAATTCCGCGCCCGAGACGTACACGCAGCTGGTTCCAGCTGGCTTTTCCGTTGTTGAAAGAGAAGATCGGCGCGCTGCCCGCCTACTCGCAAAGGTTCAGCTGATCGGTGCCCACCGTACTGAACTGAAAGAATTTTACCTTCCCTGCCGCTCCGGCGACGTCATAGTGCAGGACCAGCGTGCCATATTGCGTTTCGTAAGCATCCCACAGGTCATCCTTGATCTTTGGATTGCCAAGTCTGGTAAAGAGCGTGCCTCTTTTGGTACCCAGCAGCGGAAAGCTGGTTTTGCCGATAAATTTCGGCCCGACCTCGACGTAATTCCGCTTCGTATAAAAATAGAGATCCTTGTCTTTAAAAAAGATGCCGCCGCCGCATTTGGCTTCGGTGCTTTCGTCCTCCGCGCTGGTAAAACAGGGGAATTTATCCTTGATCTCGTTTTGGGTTTGGTTCGGTTTTATGCCGTTCACGGTTCCGTTCAGGATATCGACATAAAAATCGGGGCATTTGGCTTTGGCCTTCAATTGGGCGCTGACACCGGAGGCCAGGCTCATGATCAGGACAACAAAGAGGGTTCGCTTCATACGTAGTATGGTTTAGATGACCTTATACAGCAAATTCCTTGCTAAAGTTGCGCGTTGTCGCAGCGGTTCGCGGTTACCCAGCGAATTCCCGCTCAGGGAAGAAATCCGGCGATGAAAAAGCCGATGCCGATGAGGGTCAGGACGAGACTGCCGAACCAAAGGTTCTTTCGCCGGGTGAGGATGGCGATCGCAGAGATGGCGATGGCGATCTGGAATGCGGTCACGGCGGAGGCCAGCGGAACATGTTTGCCCAGATGCGCCTCCGAACTTTTTTCATCTTCTTCTGCTTCTTTCTTGATATCGGCTTTTTCGCGCTCGTACCGGGCGATATCGGCGCTGTGATCTTTGACGCCGCTATCGGTCCTGGCGTCGTTCCGGGTACCGGTTTTCCCCATTGCGAGGAGGATCTGGTCGGTATTGACGGCAATCTCCTGCTTTGAGGTTCTTCGCCTGGTAGAAATTCCATTGATCGGAGGCCTTGACGCGCTCGATCAGCGCTTCGTTGGCATGGTGTCCGGCCAGCAGCCCCGCCACTGCGGCCAGCACGGCCATCAGGGCGGTAGAGAGGGCGACATAAAGCGTCCACTTCTCTCGCTGCTCTTCCGCCTTTTCCTGGATCTCCTCATGCAGATGTTCGGTTGGTATTTCGATCTCTTCGGGCATCGTTACTTGCTAAAACCGGGTGTAATTACCTACTAAGATACATACTTCGATCCTTATAGAGCTGCCGGAAATTGGGGTCGCGCAGGTCTTTGATGAACCGGATGGCTTCGCCGGTAGACTTCATCTCGGGCCCGAGTTCCCTGCTGACACCCGGGAATTTGTTAAAGCTGAAGACCGGCTCCTTGATGGCAAACCCTTTCAGCTTTTTCTCGAACGTAAAATCCTTGAGCTTTGCCGCGCCGATCATGATCTTGGTGGCGATATTCAGATAAGGGATCTGGTAAGCCTTGGCAATAAAAGGGGTGGTCCGCGACGCCCTTGGATTGGCTTCGATCACGAAGACCTTATCGTCTTTGATCGCGAACTGGATATTGATCAAGCCTTTTATCCCGAGGGCCCGGGCGATCTCCTCCGAATAAGTATTCCATGGTCGTGACCACCATGGGGGTGAGGTTGAAAGCCGGCAGTACGGCGTGGCTGTCGCCGCTGTGGATACCTGCCGGTTCGATATGTTCCATTACGCCCATTACGTGGAAGGTCTCGCCGTCGAAGATGGCGTCGACTTCTGCTTCCTGGCAGCGGTCCAGGAAGTGGTCGACAAGGATCTTGTTGCCGGGGATATGTTTGAGCAGGCTGACGACCGCCTTTTCCACTTCGTCGTCATTGATGACGATCCGCATCCGCTGACCGCCGAGTACATAGCTGGGCCGGACCAGTACCGGGTAACCGACGCGGTTGGCGACCTGGATGGCTTCATCGACGTCGAAAGCCGTACCATAGTCGGGGTAGGGTATCCCCAGCTCTTTCAGCATATCGCTGAACCGGCCCCGGTCTTCGGCGATATCCATGCTGTCGAAGGAGGTGCCGATGATCTTGATGCCTTTTTCATGCAGCCGTTCGGCCAGCTTCAGCGCCGTCTGACCACCCAGCTGGACGATCACGCCATCCGGCTGTTCGTGCTCGATGATCTCCCAAAGATGTTCCCAGTAGACCGGCTCGAAATAGAGTTTGTCGGCGATATCGAAATCGGTGGAGACGGTCTCGGGGTTGCAGTTGACCATAATGGCTTCGTAGCCGCATTCCTTGATGGCCATCAGGCCGTGGACGCAGCAATAATCGAACTCGATACCCTGGCCGATGCGGTTGGGCCCCGAGCCCAGGACGATGATTTTTTTGCGGTCGCTGCGCTTGCTTTCGTTGCTGTGACCGCCTTCGAACGTGGAATAGAAGTAAGGCGTTTTGGCTTCGAACTCAGCTGAGCAGGTGTCGACCATTTTGTAGATCCGGGTAATGCCGGCTGCTTTCCGTTTTTCGTACAGGGCTTCTTCTGCGGCGTTGCCATCCGAGCCCATGATCCGGACGATTTGCATGTCGCTGAACCCAAGCTGCTTGGCTTCGCGCAGCAGGGTAAGGGGCAGGGTATCCAGCTTATATTTTGCCAGCTCTTTCTCCATGTTGCAGATCTTCTGGATCTCATAGAGGAACCAGCGGTCGATGCCGTTGGTGGCTTTGGAGATCGTCCCGACGGAAATCCCGGCCATCAGCGCGTCCTTGATGCGGAAGATCCGGTCCCACTTGGGGGTCTTGATATATTCCAGCAGCTCTTCGGCATGCATGAGGCTTTTGCCATAATATCCCAGGCCGATGGCGTTATTCTCGAGGCTTTGGCAGGCCTTCTGCACGGCTTCGGTAAAGCTCCGGCCGATGGCCATGACTTCGCCGACGCTTTTCATCTGTAGTCCGAGCGTATCATTGGCGCCTTTGAACTTATCGAAGTTCCAGCGCGGCACTTTGACGATCACGTAATCCTGTACCGGCTCGAAATAGGCGGAAGTGGTGCCGGTGATCTGGTTTTCAGCTCATCGAGGAAGTAGCCGATGGCCAGTTTGGCGGCGATCTTGGCGATGGGGTAGCCGGTTGCCTTGGAGGCCAGGGCGCTGCTGCGGCTGACGCGCGGATTGATCTCGATCGCGATGATTTCTTCCGTCTTGGGGTTCAGGGCGAACTGCACGTTGCAGCCACCCGCGAAATTGCCGAGGTCGCGCATCATCCGGATGGCGGTATTTCGCATGAGCTGAAAGGCGGTATCGCTGAGCGTCATCGCGGGCGCGACGGTGATGGAGTCGCCGGTATGCACGCCCATCGGGTCGAAATTCTCGACGGTGCAGATGATGACGACATTATTATTGGCATCGCGCAGCAATTCCAGCTCGAATTCTTTCCAGCCCAGGACCGCCTCTTCGACCAATACTTCATGGATGGGAGACGCCTGCAGGCCGCGGTTCAGCGCTTCGTCCAGCTCATCCTTGTCGTGTACAAAACCGCCGCCGGTGCCGCCCAGCGTAAAGGAGGGGCGGATCACCAGCGGGAAGCCGATATCCTGGGCGAACTCCTTTCCTTCCAGAAAGGAGTTCGCGGTTTTGGCCGTGGCGACGGGTACTCCCAGCTGGATCATCCATTGGCGGAATTTCTCCCGGTCTTCCGCCTTGTCGATGGCTTTGATGTCGACGCCGATCAGCCGGACCCCATATTTCTCCCAGACACCCAGGTCTTCGGCTTCTTTGGCGAGGTTGAGGGCCGTCTGGCCGCCCATCGTCGGCAGAACCGCGTCGATCTTGTTCTCTTCCAGTATCTGTTCAATGCTTTCTACGGTCAGCGGCAGGAGATAGACCTTATCCGCCATGATCGGGTCGGTCATGATCGTGGCAGGGTTGCTATTGATCAGGATGACCTCGACCCCTTCTTCCCGCAGGCTGCGGGCGGCCTGGGTGCCGGAATAGTCGAATTCACAAGCCTGGCCGATAATGATGGGACCTGAGCCGATGATCAGGACGGAGCGAATGGAGGGATCTTTGGGCATGTCGAAAATAAAATTGCGCAAAGCTAGTTCATTTCCGGCAAAGAATTCCCGGCATTTCCCGCAAAGAAAAAGGCCATGATCGGGGGGATCATGGCCGGCCGGCTGTTAATTATTTAATTCGTTATTAAGGCTGTTAGTTATTATTGTGGTAAGCGGCCAGCTCGATATCGTCGAGCAGCACCCCGCCTTTCCGCGCGAGCGATTTCCGCTCCGCCATTAACCTGCGGTTCTCAATTTGCTCTTTACCTTAAAGACCTATTTTTGCTTTGCCTCCTCGCCTTTTACAACGCCGATCATGCCTCCGACACATACTGCCAGAAATACGACCATTTTATTCTTAACTCCTTTCATGGCTGGTTAATTTTCGATTGTGAACGGCGTGCGTCTACCGCACACATACAAGACAATTTATGTAAGCCAAAAGCTGTACCAATTTTTAAAAAAAGCCTACACCTTTTCGTGGTATTTTTCAAACGGCGAACAGAAAATTGATTGATAGCCGGTTATTAACAATTGCTTTACGTACTTGACCGATATGTACGAAAAAGAGCGCCCGCCGGATCGATTCGGCCTCCGTCGCAGGTACCAATTCAGGAAGGAAAGACCCGCCATGGGAATAATCCGGAATCCTTCGCAGCCCTTACCTTTACATCCGATGAAGTATCTAATCACGGTCGTGGTTTCACTCTGCTGGTTATTGCTCCGGCGCAGTCGTCTTCTTCCATCCTGCAGTCGCGGCCTTCTTCCTCCCTGTTCGTCGACCCCGATTATCCGCAGCATTATTTCCGGGACCCGCTGGGGATTCCAATGAGCCTGGCCGCAAATTTCGGCGAGCTTCGCCCCAATCACTATCATATGGGTCTCGATATCCGGACCCAGCATCGGGAGAACCTCCCGGTGTACGCGGCTGCGGACGGATATATCGCGCGGGTGCAGATCGGGCCTTTCGGATTCGGCCAGGCGATCTATATCCGTCATCCCAACGGTTATACGACGGTATATGGCCATCTGAACCGTTCTTTCGGCCGCGCTGGCGGCCTATGTTGAGCAGCAGCAATACCGGCTGCAGTCCTGGCCGGTCGATCTGACCATACCGCCGGCGCTGTTTCCCGTCAAACAAGGCGAGCAGATCGCCTGGAGCGGCAGTACCGGCGGATCGCAGGGGCCTCATCTTCATTTCGAGATCCGGCTGACCGACGGATGACGTCAATCTGAACCCCCTGCTGTTTGGCCTGCCGGTAGAGGACCGGGTGCCGCCGAAGATAACCCGGCTGGCCTGGTATGACGGCGACCGAGGGCATCTACGAACAGTCGCCGCATTATTCTGCCGTGCAGTCGGGCATATCGCCGGGAAACGATCCTGACCGTGCCGGTCACCCGCATCGGTTTCGCCATCTCCGCATCCGACGCGCAGTCCGGATCATCCAATCCCAACGGCATATACCGGGCCGATGCTGTATGACAATGGCCGCCCGGTCATCGGATTCCAAATGGACCATATCAGCTATGACGATACCCGGAACATCAATGCCCACATCGACTATAAGACACGAGCAACGGGCGGTCCGTTTCTTCAACAGCTCTTTTTTTTACCAGGATACCCATTCCCCTCTATTTATCGGGTTCCGGGGCCGGCGGGCGGCATCGATCCCGGCGAGACCGTGCCAGGCGATATCGATCCGGCGAGACGCGCAGGGGTGACGCTGCGCATGCGGTACCGGATGGGTTTATCGACCTGAGTGACGGCCGGCCGCATTCGATCTCATTTGTTGTAACGGATACTCGCGGAAATAGGAGCCTCGCTGGCCGTTGGGTACAATACGGGCAGAGGGAAGCTCCAGATACGATGGTCGCTGCCGGTTCGGTAAACTCCGTGCTCCCGACCGCCGAAAAGCGGTTTTATCCCGGCATGGTCGACGGCATCGAGACGGAGGACTATGCGCTTTTATCTTGGGGAGAAAAGCCTGTATGATTCGGCCACCATCGGCGTGACGGTCGCGGGTTATCCCGGGTCGGGCCTTTCCCTTCCCGGCGCGGTTACGCCGGTATATACCATCGGCGCCCGCTGGATCCCCCTCCTGGATCCCGTGCTGGTGCGGTTACGCCTGCCAGACGGGAGCGGGATCGACACGACATCCCTGAGTAGGACCGCTCCTTCAACCAACAGGGTCGTCATGGTCTGCTTCGACGGAAGCGAGAAAGACGTACAGCTGCCCGAATGGAAGGGAGCGTGGGCCTCCGGCCACTTCGCCGAAGTTTGGCAACTATCAGCTGGTGCTATGACAGTATTCCACCGGAGATCACGCCGATCGGCCCGCTGGAGGGCGCGGATCTGAGCCATGCCACCCGTATCGCTTTCCGCATCGCCGACAACCTGGGCGCACTGCGTCACTTCCGCGCTGAACTGGATGGCCGGTGGCTTTGCTTCACGAACGACAAGGCCCTGGCGTATATTTATAAATTCGATCGGCATTGCCCGCGGGGAGCACATACGCTGAAGGTGACTGTCGAAGACGTTGCGGGCAACCGGGCCGAAGCGGAATATCATTTTAACCGATAACCATGACTATTTGAAAGAAGGCGAAAAAGCACCCGCATTTACCGGGAAAGACCAGGACGGTAACCGTATTGCGCTCACCGACTACAAAGGAAAGAAAGTGGTCCTTTATTTTTATCCGCAGGACGATACACCGACCTGTACCGTCCAGGCCTGCAATCTGCGGGACAATTATTCTCTCCTGAAACGTGAAGGCTTTTCGGTGATCGGGGTGAGTCCGGACGACGTAAAGAGCCATAAAAAGTTTGAGACAAAGTTCACGCTTCCCTTTCCGTTGGTGGCTGACCCCGAACACACGATCATCGACAAATACGGGGTCTGGGGCGAGAAGCAGCTTTATGGACGAAAATATCAAGGGCTTCACCGCACGACCTTTCTGATCGACGGGGAGGGGGTGGTGCGGAAGATTTTTTTGAAGCCGCGGAGCAAGCAGCATGCGGAAGAGATCGTGAAGGCCTGGGCGGCCATCGATGCGGCGGGTGAGAAGCGGGGCCGCGCGAAAGCGACTGTCGTGAAGCGCGTCAAATAACCCATTCAACTTCGCCAAAGGAAAATTCCCTTTCCAGTACGTCTTTGGTAAGCAGGCGGCCATCCGCCGAGACTCCCGTGATGACCGTATCGAAGACGGCATTGTCCTTCCGGAGTCGAGCTTGCTGACCCCGACGGTATAGCCGGTCATTGTACTGCGCGAGAAGGCCGGGTATACCGCGTGCCGAAGTCCCGCCCGTCAAAGTCCCGCGTGCCGAAGTCCCGTCCGTCGAAGTCCCTTCCAGCTCGCCATAGCGCCGGTCCAGGCATACGCCCAACTCCCGGGCGAGCTCCATGACGTCATGGGACTGCCCCGTGATTTGCCGAAGCGAAACGGGATCGCGGACGGTTCCCCCCGGCCTCCCGGGGCTCTGCGCAGCCAACGCCGCGAAATCCGTTTGGTTGATATTGATCCCCATCCCCGCGATGGCATACGTCCAATGGTCACCCCGGAAGCTATTCTCAATCAGGATACCGCCTGCCTTTCTGTCACCCCAGTAGAGATCGTTTGGCCATTTGATGCGGGTGGCCTCCGTCCCCGCATAACGACTGAAAAGATCGTGACAGGCGAGTGCGACACATGCGCTGAGCGCGAAAGCCTGTGAGGAGACAAGTGCAACTGGCTCTAAGACAGCGCTGAGGATAATATTCTCCCCGGGCGTGCTTGTCCAGGTCCGTCCCCGCTGACCTTTGCCGGCCCACTGATCATGCGCGAAGAATAGGGTGCCGTGCTGGGCCGATCCTTCAGACGCGCGGGCCATGGCATAGTTGTTGGTGCTGTCCACCGATCCTAATTCAATAAAAGCGTGTCCGATCGACAAAAGATTCCTATTTTTGGGGAAATACAAATATCACAAAAACCTTTTTGATTATTGGAACAGCTGTCAATATTAGCTACCCGGACACGAAGTGTAGTCAGGTTGAATCGGAACTCTAAGATCTTCAAAACTATCATTCAGGCGGTACAGGAAAAGAAAGCCCACAACATCATATCCCTCGATTTGCGAAAGATACCGGAAGCGGTAGCGGATTTTTTCATTGTTTGCGAAGGCGGCAGTACTACTCAGGTCAAGGCAATAGCAGACTGCGTGGAAGAAGAAGTGAGAAAAAATTGCGAGGAGCTTCCCTATAAGCATGAAGGCAGGACCTCCCTGCAATGGGTATTGATCGACTTTGTGAATGTTGTCGTTCACGTCATGTTACCGGAAAGCCGCCGTTTTTACAAACTGGAAGACATGTGGAGCGACGCCCCCCTGGAGAATCATGAAGACTAGAAAGGTCGGCAAACCGGCAATTTAACATGTTATTTTGCCGTTTCAAGGGTTTTTTTGAACATTTTTAGCTTATAATCCTTTATTTATTAATATTAAGAAATCAACACGCATCTATTCAAAATGCCACCCGAAGATTTGAAACAAAACGATAAAAACAACTTTCCCAGGTTCAGGCCCCGGGGAGACGATGACAACGGTCAGCGGAAAGGGCCTAAATTCAGCATATATTGGATATGGGGCATCATTGCAGCGGTTCTGATCGGCTTTAACCTGTTCGGGACCTTCACCCCGGACGCGCACCAGATCGAAGAACTGGATTTCCGGCAGCATATGCTTTCACAGGGAGATGTAGAAAAGATCGACCTGATCTCCAATAAGAATATTGTGCGGGTCTATGTCAAAAAAGACAGTCTTCAGAAATCCTTTTATCGCAAATACGACAGTAAGAATTCCTGGCCCAGTGGCGTTAACAAGGACGGGCCTCAATTCGAGTTCCGTGTCACCGATGTGAAGGATTATGAAAAGACGCTGCAGAGCTATTTTAAGGATAACCCTGCGGTCCAGGAAATTCCGATCACATCGAAGCCGGAGGGGGAATGGTTCGGACCGCTATTGAATATCCTTTTGCCGCTGCTGATCATCATCCTGATCTGGGTGATGGTCATGCGGAAAATGGGCGGTCAGGCGGGTTCCGGCGGACCGGGGGGGATCTTCAATATCGGTAAATCGAAAGCAACGCTGTTCGATAAAGGGACCAAGGTCACGATCACCTTCAATGACGTAGCGGGGCTGGATGAAGCCAAGGTCGAAGTGATGGAGATCGTCGATTTCCTGAAAAATCCCAAGAAATACACGGCGCTTGGCGGTAAGATCCCGAAGGGCGCCTTGCTGGTCGGCCCTCCGGGGACCGGCAAAACGCTGCTGGCAAAAGCGATGGCCGGAGAAGCGCAGGTACCTTTCTTTTCCATGAGTGGTTCGGACTTCGTCGAGCTCTTTGTCGGGGTCGGCGCGAGCCGGGTCAGGGACCTTTTCAAGCAGGCAAGGGAAAAAGCGCCCTGCGTGATATTCATTGATGAGATCGACGCCATCGGACGGGCCCGCGGCAAAAATGCGATCATGAGCAACGACGAGCGGGAGAGCACGCTCAATCAGCTCCTTGTCGAAATGGATGGCTTCGGCGGCGACAGCGGGATCATCGTCCTGGCGGCTACCAATCGTCCCGATGTCCTGGATACGGCGCTGCTGCGTCCGGGTCAGGTTCGATCGCCAGATCTCGATCGATAAACCCGACCTGAAGGGCAGGGAGGCGATCTTCAAGGTCCATCTCAAGCCCATCAAGATTAGCAGCAAACTCGACATCCATAAACTGGCGGAACAGACGCCCGGTTTTGCCGGCGCGGATATCGCCAACGTATGCAATGAGGCCGCCCTGATCGCCGCCCGGAAGGGGAAGGAAGTCGTGGAAATGGAAGACTTCCAGGATGCCGTAGACCGGGTGATCGGAGGATTGGAGAAAAAGAACAAGATCATATCTCCCGACGAGAAGAGGATCATCGCCTATCATGAGGCTGGTCATGCCATTTGCGGCTGGTACCTCGAGCATGCCTATCCGCTGCTCAAGGTGACGATCGTCCCCCGGGGGGTTGCAGCGCTCGGCTATGCGCAGTACACGCCGAAAGAACAATACCTGTATAATACGGATCAGTTGTTCGACCAGATCTGTATGACCCTTGGCGGCCGCGCCAGTGAGGAGTTGAATTTTGGCAAGATCTCTACCGGCGCGCAGAATGATCTGCAGCAGATCACCCGGATCGCCTATTCGATGGTCACGGTCTATGGGATGAACGATAAGATCGGGAATATCAGCTTCTACGATCCGCAGGCGGAGAACACTTTCACCAAACCGTATTCGGAAGAGACGTCCCGGATGATCGACGAAGAAGTGCGCAAACTGATCGATAAGGCCTATGAGGCCACCAAAGAGCTGCTGACGCTTAAAAGCCGCGAAGTGGAAATGCTGGCGGAGGCGCTGCTGCAGAAAGAGGTTCTGTTCCAGAGCGATGTGGAAGCCCTGATCGGCAAACGCCCCTATGAGGAAAAGCGGGCGCTGGATGTGACCGACCACGACAGCAACGGAGTACCGCCGGCGGTAGTCGTTCCGCCTGCTACCGTGGATTCAAAATAAGAATCGTGATGAATGTGTCTTCCGGCAAAGAGAATATATTAAAAAAGATCAGGAAGGCGTTGAGTGAATCAACGCCTATTCCTTTTCCCCAAAGCGAGGGCAATCATTCCGTCTACCAGCCCTCCAGCCAGGAACTGGAAGTTGAGTTTGCCGAGCAGTTCACCAAACTCCAGGGGAAATTCATTTTCTGTATCGACCCGGGCGAGTTCGTCGCCCAATTCACCGCACTCGCGGGTCATCAGGGCTGGAAGAAGATCGTTTGCCGCGAAGCGAAGCTGCAGGCGCTCCTGAGAAATAGAATGGGTTCACCGCTTTCTCCGAATCCGGGCTGGCGGAATGCGACGCGGCCGTAACCAGTTGCGAAGCATTGGTCGCCCGGACCGGCAGCATCGTAATGAGCACCGGTGGCGGCAATGCCAGCGGCCGGACGGTCAGCGTCTATGCGCCGGTTCATATCTGTATTGCCTGGACGGATCAGTTGGTTTACGATATCCAGCGACAGCCTGGTCGCCCTGAAAGAAAAATATTCCCAGCAAATCCCTTCGCTGATCACGTTCGCTACCGGCCCCAGCCGGACGGCCGATATCGAGAAGACCCTGGTCGTCGGGGTGCATGGACCCCGCGAAGTCTATCTTTTCCTGGTGGACAAGCGGTGAGGGGACAATCGTCGACACAGGAACAACAATCCGTATATTCGCGCATGCAAATCCCTCCCGGAAAAAAGATCTATTTCCTCTCGGACTTTCATCTGGGCGCCCCCGATCATGCGTCGAGTCCTATCCGGGAGAAAAGGATCGTCGCCTTCCTGGAAAAGATCCGCCAGGATGCCGCGGTCATTTTTATCGTCGGGGACCTGTTCGATTTCTGGTACGAGTACCGGACGGTCGTCCCCAAAGGCTATACCCGAATCCTGGGGAAAGATGGCGGAGATCACGGATAGCGGGATCCCGATCCATTTTTTTACCGGCAATCATGACATGTGGATGAGCGGCTATTTCGAGCAGGAACTGGATATCCCCGTCTACCACGAGCCCAAGACCTTCGAATACAATGGAGCGAAATTCTATATCGGCCATGGGGATGGGTTGGGGCCGGGCGATCATGGCTACAAGTTTCTCAAAAAAATCTTCCGCAACACGGCTTCTGTCAATGGCTCTTCGGTATCCTGCCCCCGGCGTTGGGGGTTGGTCTTGCCGGCTGGCTCAGCCGGCGCAGCAGGGCGGTAACCGGGCAGATCGACGAACGGTTCCTGGGCGAGGAAAAGGAATGGCTGATCATTTATAGCAAAGAGGTGCTGCGGAAGGAGCATTTCGATTATTTCATTTTTGGGCACCGGCATCTGCCGATCGACTATCCGCTGGGAAATTCGGGGCCGGATCCGCTCCGACCGGAAGCCGGTATATCAATCTGGGGGACTGGATTCGTTATAATACTTACGCCGTATTCGACGGAGAACGGTTATCCCTGCTGACCGATACTCCCGGGATGGCCGATAAAATCATCCGGCGTTGAAGCGGTTCGCTACGATATCCTATCCTTTTCCTGGTCCTGTCAGGGCCGCGGCGGGTTATCGGCGCAGGAACCACCGTCATATCGGCGCCGCCGCCGCCGATTTTACAAAGACCCTGACCATCACGCAGGATATCGTGGAGTTCAGCGTTGACAACCTCGGGAATATCTATGTGATCAACAACGACAATCAGCTGAAGAAATTAAGTCCACGCGGGGATTCGCTGGCCGTCTTCAACGATGTTCGGCGATACGGCAAGATCGGGTCGATCGATGTCACCAATCCGTTGAAGATCCTGGTTTATTACCGCGACTTTACGACGATCATCGAACTGGATCGCTTTCTCAATATCATCAATACCATTGATCTCCGGGCCCAAAACATCCTCCAGGCCAAGGCCGTCGGCCTCGCCTACGATAACAACGTCTGGGTCTTCGACGAGCTGGATGCGCAGTCTCAAGACGAATTGGTGACGACGGAACACTGCAGGACCAAACAACCGATTTCCGTCAGCTTTTCGACAGCGTTCCTGATCCGGAATCGGTCCTCGACCGTGACGGCCTCGTTTATCTGTACGATTCGACAAAGGGGGTTTATATCTTCGACCATTATGGCACGCTGAAGACCCACCTGGACTTCGCGGGATGGAAGGATTTCAATGTGATCGGGAAAAACATCCTGGGACGCGACGCGGCGAAATTCTACCGGTATCAGCAGGCTACCCTCAACCTGCAGGAAGAGCCGATCCCCCAGGCTTATCAGGGCGCCAGCCAGATCTATATTACACCGAGGGTCATCTATGTGCTGAAAAGGACCGGGTTGGAGATTTATTCCAGGAAATAAGCCTGGTTACCCTTCCCTCCTGTTCATGCGGGGATCAGAGTTGCGCCTTCCATTCCAACAGGAAATTCCGGATCTGCTGCAGGCGTTCGATGACCTCGAATCGTTCCTTTGCCTTTTTGTTGTTGCGCAGGAAATCTTTGGCACCTTCGATCGTGTATTTCCGTTGCCGGAGCAAATGATAGATCAGGTGGAGGTTCTTGATATCGACCGGGCGGAAGTAGCGATCGCCTTTTTTGTTTTTGCGGGGCTGGAGGATATCGAATTCGGTTTCCCAATAACGCAGGAGGGATTGATTGACTTTGAACATTTCCGAGACCTCACCCATCGTGTAATATTGTTTGGCGAAAAGTACTTCGTCCGCGGGGATCTCGATCAGATCGGCTTCGGCGGTCGCTTGTTTCAAGGACTTGCGGCCGCGTTTGGAAGGGCCCGTCGACTTGGCGGCGGGTGCGGGTTTTCGCGGGGTTGAGGGGGCGGCGTTGGCGGTTGCGGGCCGGTTGACGGCCTCGACTTCCACGACCGGGGAGGGGTCGGCTTCTGCGGCCGGGGAGGGTTCGGCTTCCGCGACCGGTTCGGCTGACTTCCGGAGCGGGGTCTGGTTCGACTTCCGAAACGGGCGCTTGCGGGGTATCCCCGGTCTCGAACAGGTCTTCATCCGCGGTTGGAGACGCGGGCTTCTTAAATGCCTTTACGCGAATCCCTACGCCTGCCGTCGCGAGGTATTGGCCCTCCCGATCTTCCCGCTGACCCGGGCTTTCGTTCCCATCTGGGGCAGGTGAAGGATCGTTCTCCTTCCCACCAAAATCCATCGGTATTTGACTTAACGGTTTGCGCATTCAGGTATCGTTCGCTCAAAAATCGTTCCTGTATTCGGGTTTTAATCAAAACTCTGGTTGCTGGAAGCCGCCAGTTTCAGCAGCCGGTCATATTGCTCCGGGCTGATGTCGTTGTAAAAATAATAGACGGGATCGACCGGATCGCCATTGCGGTGGACCTCGTAATGACAGTGGGGTCCGGTGCTCTTGCCGGTGCTTCCGACCCAGCCGATGACCTCCCCGCGGACAACCTTCTCACCGAGCTTTACCTTTACTTTGAACATGTGCCCATACAGGGTCCCATAGCCATAGCCATGGTTGATGACCACATGGTTGCCATAACCGTTACCGGTGTTGCCGGCCACTTCTACGTGCCGTTGGCGGTCGCATAGATCGGCGTCCCCTGCGGCGCGGCAAAGTCAAGTCCGGCGTGGAATTTAGTGGTTTTATAGACCGGGTCGATCCGGTAACCAAAGCCGGATGCGATCCGGCTGAGGTCCTTATTGCTGACGGGCTGGATGGCCGGGGTACAGGCGAGCAGTTGTTCTTTGTTTTTGATGAATCCGTCGATCTGCGCATAGGATTTGGCCTGGACGCTCATCCGGGCCGTCAGCCGGTTGAGGGTATCGACGATCGAAGTATATAGATTCTCCTGGTCCATGCCCTGGACGAGCTTGATCTCCTGCTCCTGCTGGCTGGCTTTGGCCCGGGCGCTGTCGGGAATCGGCGCCGCTTCGAAAATAGCCCGATAGACGTTATTGTCCCTTTTTTCCAGTTCGCCCATCTGGTCCTGTAGCTGTTTGACCTTATCGTTGAGGACATAATAATTGTCCTGCAGGGCTTCATTGCGCGCTTTTAACCGGAGTTCGTTGGCGGAGGGGAACCATTTGAAGGCGATCGCCACCAGGATCACGGCGGTTACAAGGGAGGCAGACATGAACCCGAGGACCCGTCAAGAGGGTTACCCGCAAGGGTGTCTCCAACTTCTCGTAGCGGAGGGTATTGGTGTTATAGTAGTATTTGATCTTCTTCATGCGGCAACAATAGCCGCCGGTTCGTTGCAGGCTGTTGGTTTCATGGGATAGAACGCTAAAACAGCTTGATTTGGTGTACCTTCGCAGGGCTCTGATCCGGAGCGAAGCGCACAAATATAACAGGTGCGGGCCAAATTACAACCAAAGATTGTTCCGTTTTATGATGACCAGTGCCGAAATAAGAAAGAAATTCCTGGATTTTTTCGTGTCGAAAGGACATACGATCGTCCCTTCTGCCCCGATTGTGATAAAGAATGATCCCACCCTCAAATTCACGAATGCGGGGATGAACCAGTTCAAGGACTATTTCCTGGGCAACCGTAAAGCTCCCTAGTCCCGGGTGGCCGATACCCAGAAATGTCTGCGCGTCAGCGGCAAGCACAACGACCTGGAAGAGGTGGGGGTCGACACCTATCATCATACGATGTTCGAAATGCTGGGCAACTGGAGCTTTGGCGACCCAGCCAACCCCGGTGCCGGTTATTTCAAGAAAGAGGCGATCGCGTGGAGCTGGGAGCTGCTGACGGCAGTATATGGCATTCCCAAAGACCGGCTATATGTCACCGTATTCGAAGGGGATCCCGAGCGAAGGGCTGGAACCGGATCACGGAATCATCGCGAAGAATGGAGCAAATGGATCGCGCGAAGACAGGATATTGCCGGGAAAGAAGAAAGACAATTTCTGGGAGATGGGCGATACCGGGCCCATGCGGGCCCTGCACGGAGATCAATGTGGATTGCCGCACCGATGCGGAACGGGCGTCGGTGGACGGCGCGACGCTGGTCAATAACGATCATCCTCAGGTTATCGAGATCTGGAACGATGTGTTCATTCAGTTCAACCGCCTGAAGGATGGCAGCCTCCAACCCCTTCCGGCCCGCCATGTCGATACCGGCATGGGTTTCGAGCGTCTTGTCCGGGTACTGCAGGGCAAACACTCCAACTACGATACCGACATTTTTACCGGAACGATCGCCGCGATCGGGAAGATCGTACGGAAGCGCATATGAGGACGACCGACAGCAAAGTCCTCCGTGGCGTTCCGGGTCATTGCCGATCATATCCGGGCTATCGCTTTTACCATTGCCGATGGCCAGCTGCCTTCCAATACGGATGCCGGCTATGTTATCCGCCGCATCCTGCGCCGGGCCGTCCGTTATTACTATTCCTACCTGGATTATAAACAGCCGCTGCTTTATCAGTTGGTGCCGCTGCTGGCCGGGCAGTTCAAGGATGTTTTTCCGGAGCTGTATCAGCAGGCGGACTTTGTCGCCAAAGTGGTGAAAGAGGAGGAAGAGGCGTTTCTGCGGACGTTCGATAAAGGGTTGAAGAAGATCGACGAGGTGATGAAGGAGCGGCCAAGGTGTCATCTCCGGGCGCTGCCGCCTTCGAGCTGTACGATACCTATGGGTTTCCGGAAGATCTCACCCGCCTGATCGCTGCCGAGAACGGGCTTGACCGTCGATGGTGAAGGGTTCAGGGCGGAGATGAAGCAGCAGAAGGATCGCTCCCGTGCCGCAACGGCAATCGATACCACGGATTGGGTCGTGCTAATCGAAAATCCGCTGGTCGAATTCGTGGGCTATGAAATGCTGGAGACTCAGACCCGGATCGCCAAATACCGGAAAGATAAAAGGAAAGGACCGGGAGTCCTGGCAGATTGTGCTGGAGGCGACACCCTTCTATGCCGAGAGCGGCGGCCAGGTGGGCGATACCGGCGTATTGCTTGTCCAAAGGGCGAGAGCATCCGGGTCATCGATACAAAAAAGGAAAATGACCTGATCATCCAGTTTACCGACGAACTTCCTTCCGATCCCGGCGCTCCGGTGATTGCCAGGGTGGATGGGGCGCAGGCGGAAACGGACGGAGGTACATCACTCCGCGACGCACCTGCTGCATGCGGCGTTACGGAAGACCCTGGGGGACCATGTCGCACAGAAAGGCTCGCTGGTCGATGACGCAGCGTTGCGGTTCGACTTTTCGCATTTTGCAAAAATGACGGACGAGGAGATTGCTGACGTCGAGCGGCTGGTCAACGAGAAAATCCGCGAAAATATTCCCGTCGTCATCAAAGAGATGCCGAAGAACCGAAGCGGTGCGGATGGGCGCGATGGCCCTCTTCGGCGAAAAATACGGCGATATCGTTCGCGTGGTCATTATCGACCCGGCCTATTCCATCGAACTATGCGGCGGCACACATGTGGGGGCGACCGGCGAGCTGGGGTTCTTCAAGATCCGGCATGAGGCCGCGGTTGCCGCGGGTGTCCGGCGTATCGAGGCGGTCGCGGGCGCCGCGGCGGAAACCTTTATCGGTGCGCAGCTGGCGATGGTCCGGTCTGCGCGGGAGCTGCTGAAGAATCCGCCCGACTTATCCAGGGCGATCGAAAGCCTTGCTGCCGACAATTCCGAGCTGAAGAAGAAGCTGGAAAAGGCTCGAAGCCCGCCAGTTGGCGGATCTTCGGGAAGAGTTGTTGAAAAAGGTGACCACGATCGGCGGAGTGTCCTTTATCGGCGAGCTGGTGGAGGTTCCCAGCGCCGACTCGCTCAAAAAATTAAGTCACGAGCTCAAGGGCGGTTTGGCTTCGCTGCCCGGCGCTCCACCCTACCTGGTGGTGCTGGCCGCCAATATCGAAGGGAAAGCGGCTGTATCCGTTATGCTTGATGATCAGCTGGTTGCCTCCCATAATCTCCAGGCGCCTGCGATCATCAAGGAACAGGTCGCCCCGTTGATCAAGGGGGGCGGCGGGGGGCAAAAGACGCTGGCGACTGCCGGCGGCCAGGAGGCCGGGAATTTACCGCAGGTGATCGCGCGCGTGGCCGCGTTGCTGAACTGAGGGCGCCGGGCCGCTGCCGGATTTAACATTTCCGAAAGTTTTCGTATTTCCGGAATTCCCCTTATATTTGATCTACGAAGAACAACGTAGATTGAAAACCCAATTTGTATATCCCAAAAATCACCACTGATGAAACAGCTTCTCCTTCGGATTCCGGGCCTTGCTATCCTGGCCCTGTTCATCCAGACCTCCGGCTTTGCCCAGCAGGACAATGACAAAGATGACGACAGTCCCCGCAAATATGATGAGATCACCATCCGGCATAAGAGCGGTAAGGATGCCAAGGTCACCATCGAGATCAAGGATGGCGATGTCCTTGTCAATGGCAAACCGGTCAACGAATTTGAAGACAGCACGCTTTCCATTCACAAACGGAAGATCACGCGTTATGGGAATTCGTACAGCTTTTCGACGCCGGAGATCGCATCCGACGCGCCGGATGCTTTTGTGGCTCCGGATGGCCTTTCCGCGCTGGGCGGCGACATCCGGGTGTTCCCTGACCAGGCTTACGGGAAAGCCTGGAGCTATAACAACGACTTTATTAAAGGGATGAGGGGCGGCAACCGGGCTATGCTGGGGGTGGGCACCGAAAAGAAAGACGGCGTGAATGGCGCTAAAGTTACTCAGGTCACCAAAGGCAGCACTGCCGAGAAGATGGGGTTGAAAGTTGGGGATATCATTACAAAGGTCGATGATGAGGAGATCGATGAAGCGACATCCCTTTTTGATGCAATTGGCCATCATGACGCCGGGGACAAAGTCACGATCACTTATATGCGTGATGGCAAAGTGCAAAAGGCGACGGGTGAATTGGGTAAGGGGAAACAGGCTACCGTGGAGCCGATGAGCATGTATAATTTTCAGATGCCCGATATGCCCGAACTGAAAGAGATGCCGAGGGTCGGGATGCCGAGAGAACTCCGGCTATTAATGGGAAACTCCCCGAAATTCGGGATCCGCGCGCAGGATGCGGAAGACGGCAAGGGCGTAAAAGTAGTGGCTGTCGACGACGAATCCACCGCGGCAAAGGCGGGTATCAAGGAAGGAGACGTCATTACCCGCTTTGACGGAAAGGACATCAACTCGGTGACGTCATTGGCGGAATTCGCGCATGCGGCAAAAGAGAAAATCAGCGTAAAAGTGACGATCATTCGTGACGGCAAAACGCAGGAGATCGACGTGAAGGTGCCGAGACTGCTGCGGACCGCGGATCTGTAATATTTTTTGAGCCCGCCGGAGGCGGGCTCAACGATATGCGGGCAGGCCTGCAGGCCTGCCCGCATATTTTACGGAAGTGCCCATAAATCGATAAATTTGCGGGATGCAGAGCGATGATGCATACGAAATAGTCGTAGGGCTCGAGGTCCATGCCCAGCTGCTTACCCGGACGAAGCTTTTCTGTGGTGATTGCGCCAGCTTTGGCGGCGAGCCCAATACGCATATAAGCCCCGTCACCCTGGGTTATCCCGGCTCGCTGCCCCGGCTCAACCGGCAGGCGGTGGAATTCGCGGTCCGCATGGGGCTGGCCTGTGACTGCGAAATCGAGCGGACCAATTATTTCGCCCGTAAGAACTACTTCTATCCCGATCTGCCAAAGGGATATCAGATCTCCCAGCATACGACCCCGGTCTGCAAAGGTGGCCGGGTGTCGATCCGGACGGCCGCGGGGCCGCGGGATATCCGGCTAAACCGGATCCACCTGGAAGAAGATGCAGGTAAAAGCCTGCACGACGTCGATCCCGAAAATACGCTCGTCGATCTCAACCGGGCGGGGGTGCCATTGATCGAGATCGTCACGGAACCGGATCATCGAAAGCGGCGGAAGAGGCCTATGCGTATCTGACCGAACTGCGGAAAATGCTTCGCTATCTCGGGATCTGCGACGGCAACATGGAAGAAGGGTCTATGCGCTGCGATGCGAATGTCTCGGTGCGGCTGAAAGGAGCAACGACCCTGGGGACAAAGGTCGAAGTGAAAAACCTCAATTCGATCCGCCATGTCCGCCGGGCCATTGAATATCGAAGGGGAACGGCTGATCGGATTGTTACAGAACGGGGAGACGGTGGAACAGCAAACCAGAAGTTACGACGCCGATACGGGAACGACATTCGCCCTTCGCACAAAAGAAGAAGCCAATGATTACCGATATTTTGCCGACCCCGACCTGCCGCCGTTCATCGTGACGGATGAATTCCTTGCGGAGATCAGGGCTTCGCTCCCCGAACTTCCCGAGCAGATGATCGAGCGGTTTCAACGCGACCTGCGGCTGCCGGAATACGACGCCCGGGTCATCTGTGACGATAAGGATGCGGCGACCTGGTTCGAGGGGCTCATCCATCACACCTTTAACTATAAAGCGGCCGCCAACTGGTTGCTGGGACCCGTCAAATCGGTGCTCAACGAGCGCGGGATGAGCTGGAAGGACTTCCCCATTGCCCCAGCGGCGCTTGCGCGGCTGATGACGGGGGTTGAGGAGGGCAAACTGAGCTTTTCCATCGCGGCGGAACGAATTTTCCCCTTGCTGCTGGAAGAGCCGGATCGCGACCCGCTTGGCGATCGCGGCTTCACTGAATCTCATCCAGAAGTCCGATACGGCCGAAATCGAAGCCTGGATCGACCAGGCGTTGGCGGGAATGCCCGACAAAGTCTCGGAATATAAAAAAGGGAAGAAAGGGCTGATCGGCCTTTTCGTCGGGGAGGTCAAGAAGATATCCAAAGGCAAGGCCGATCCGCGGCTGACCAATCAATTATTAATGGAAAAACTGGAAAATTAATATGCAGAAAAGTTTTTTATCGAGGATTGCGGGCTTAGCAGGGATGTTGAGGACCGCCGGCTTTGCAGGGGTATTTCTGATCGCCTCCTGTCAGTCCGGGAAAAAAGGCGCTTTCACCGTTGACGGAACTTTTGAAAATGCGGACAAGCTGGCCGCGGTCGAAGGACCAATATCAAAAGTGTTCCTGTTGAGGATCTCATTTGCCAATCAAGCGCCGGTCCTCCTGGACTCCGCGCGAATTCCCGCGGGCAAGGGCAAGTTCTCGCTCCGCGCGAAGTCCGCCGGGACGCAGGGGATCTATGAGGTCGTATTCGGTAACAACCTGGTCGACGTCCCCCTTATCAACGATGCGGCCGGGGTCTCCCTCCATGTCGACCTGGGGAAGAAAGATGATTACTATGATATCAAAGGGTCGGAAGCCAGCACTCAGCTGAGGGACCTGATCTCCGGTTTTGGTAAAAAGAACTTCGAGGCGGAGAAGCGGGCTGTCATGGCCGACAGTCTGCGGCGGATCAATGCTCCGGATTCCGTACTTCAGGCAGCAACGACGATGGGGGACCTCGCGATCCAGGACCTCAATACCTACCTCCGCCAGTTTATCAACAGCAGCCCCAACCCGACGGTTGCCGCCGTAGCGCTGACCCTGGGTTCGCACAGCTTTCAAAAGGGGGACTTCGAGACGGCCCTTAACCAACTGTTGAAGAAGTATCCGGAAAACCATGTCATCCGCGATCTGAAACAGGGCTATGACCAGGAATCGGCCCAACTGGCCCAGCAGCAAAGTCAGCAGACCGACTGGGTGGGTAAACAGGTGCCGGACTTTGCGTTGCCTGACGTCAACGGACATCCGATCTCGCTGGCAAGCTACAGGGGAAAGTGGCTGCTGGTAGATTTTTGGGCCAGTTGGTGCGGGCCCTGCCGGATGGAGAACCCCAATGTCGTGAAGGTCCACAATGAATTCAGGGACAAACGAAACTTTGCGATCCTCGGCGTGTCACTCGACAAGGATAAAGCCGAATGGCAAAAAGCCATCCAGGATGACGGGCTCGACTGGAAACAGATCAGCGACCTCAAATTCTGGAACAGTAAAGCCGTTTCTACCTTCCAGTTCGAAGGGATTCCCTTCAACCTGCTGATCGATCCGCAGGGAAAAGTCATTGCCACCGCGCTGCGCGGGGATCAGTTGGAGAATAAGTTGAAAGAGGTGTTGAATTAATCGACCCATTTATCCCGCCCGGATCATTGACCAATAAAAACGGGGTCAAACGACCCCGTCTCATTTGCTTGTGGTCCCGTCCAGAATCGAACTGGAACCCAGGGCTTCGGAGACCCTTATACTATCCATTGTACTACGGGACCAATTACCCGATCCGCGAAGGCGGAGGGTAGTCGACCGATCGGCGAAACGGCGCGCAGCCGTTTGGGAAAGGGACGGCAAAGCTACTTAAAAATCCCGAATTTCAATGAAATTTTCACTTCAATAACCCATGCAAATTTGTGCTGAAGATCTTGACGGCGATGGCCAGCAGGATGACCCCGAAGAACTTCCGGATCGCGATCATGCCTGCGGCGCCGATCACCCGTTCGATATAGCCCATCGATTTCAGCACGATAAAAATAAACAGGAGGTTGATCAGGATGCCCAGTAAGACGACGCCCGTATCGTAGTTGGCTTTCAGCGACATGATCGTCGTCAGCGTCCCCGAACCGGCGATCAGCGGAAAAGCGATCGGGACGGCCATGGTGGCTTTGGCGTCGGGTTCGCTTTTGAAGAGTTCGATCCCCAGCACCATTTCCAACCCCAGGATAAAGATCACGATGGATCCGCCGACCGCAAACGAACGCTGGTCAACGCCCAGTATCTTCAGGAATTGCTCGCCTCCGAATAGGAAGAGGATCATCAGCGCGCCCGAGATGAGTGTGGCCTTTCCTTCGTGCAGGACGCCGATCTTTTTTTTGAGGGCGGCGAGCAGAGGGATGCTGCCTACGATATCGATAACGGCGAACAGGGTGAAGCTAACCGTCACGAGCTGGTTCAGATCGAAGTTCCATTTCATACCGTCGCGGGTTATTGGTAAAACGATTTTGGCTTGTGCTGCTCCTTTTCTGCAGGCGCGGGGTTGAAAAGCACCTCATACGCCCACCCTCCCGCGGCTTCGGAGACCCGGATCAGGCAGCCGTAGTACAGGGGAAACGTTTTGAAGCTGTCGATCAACGCGGTGCCGGTGATCCCGGAAAGAATGCTCCGGATCACGCCGCCGTGGGCGACAATAGCGATATCTCCGGGCGTGTCCTCGTGCGACATCGCGGGCTCACCGAGTGCGTCCTCCCGCGACACCGATAGTTCACCCAAGGCAACGCCTTCCCGGATGATTCTCTCCCAGCACCGCGTCACCCGTTTATGCAGGTCCTCGTAACTCTCTCCACCGGGGATGTGTATCCGCACGAAATCGGCCATCCAGGGTCCTACCTCCCCTGGCGGAAGTTCATCCCAGGCCCGCATCTCCCACTCGCCGCAATGGATCTCCATCAGTTCGGGCGAAAGGCGAATGGGCCGATCCGGGAAAAGCTCCTTCGCCAACAAGGTGCAGCGTTTCAACGGGCTGCTGAATACTGTTCCGATCGTGCCGGGCAGATACTGCCGGATGACCGCCGCTTCGTCGCTGAACGTTTCCGTAACATCCAGGTCGGTCTGGCCATAACACATTCCGCGGGCGACCGCCGGTGTCGTATGACGGATCAGGTAGATCGTCCTCATCACTTAAAGGTAACGCCAAAGTAGGATACATCCGAGGTATACCGTAATTTCCGTCACCTGTTGAATGGCGCCGAGACAGTCTCCGGTGTAACCGCCGATCCATTTGAAAAACCAGCGATACATTCCGTATGTAACGAACAGGGCGGGAACGATGACGATCGGGAAGTATCGTGGCAGCAATACAAACGGCGCAAGGGCAAGTACGATCGCGACAATGTCGCTCGTCCCCGATATCGACGGTCCTGCCAGGGGCCTCGCCTTGCTTTGATCCGGGTCTGCGGCGTAGACCCCGGCCTTCATCACCAGAACAGGCATGAGGCGACTGACGCTGTGGGCCGTCACGACGGTGGGGATAAAAAAAGGTATCGCTTTCAGGAGAAGGAATTTCGTGCCAAGGATGGAAATGAGGCCGATCGCGCCGTAAGCGCCGATGCGACTGTCTTTCATGATCATCAGGATTTTTTCTTTCGTCCAGCCGCCGCCCATGCCGTCGCACACATCTGCAAAACCGTCTTCGTGGAAGCAGCCTGTCACCAGCATCCCCGTGATCATCGACGCGGCAACGCCGATATCGACCGAAATGAAGCGGGCGAATATCCAATATGCGAGGCCGGAAAACCCGCCGACGATCCAACCAACCACCGGAAAATAACGGGGCGCCTCCCGGAGGTACTCCGGGCTGTGGTCGGTCCACCGCGGTACCGGCAGGCGGGTCAGGAACATGATTGCGGTGAAAAAAACTCTGATCTCCCGTCTCATGCTTCACTTGGTTTACTGACGCCTGCCGAATCAAATGAAGCCATTTCTTCCAGGAAATTGATCGCTGCGCGAACGAATGGATAAGCCAGCGCCGCACCGGTGCCTTCGCCCAATCGCATTCCCAATTGCAATAAAGGGCTTGCTCCCAGGTATGCGAGCATTTTGGAATGACCGTTTTCTCCGCTGCAATGAGAGAAGATACAGCTGTCCAGGATCTCGGGGTTGAGAGCCGGGCCAGCAACAGCGCCGCGGTACTGATGAATCCGTCAACCAGGATGATCATCTTCCGCTCCGCGGCTCGAGATAGGCGCCGGTAAGCATGGCGATCTCAAATCCGCCGACACACTGCAGGATGATCGAGGCTTGGGAGGTGGACGGTGTTTGCAGGATCGTTGAGGCTTGGGAGGTGGATGGTGTTTGCAGGATCGTCAACGCGTCGGCGTTCGCAGAGATCGTCGGTTCATGAAGATGATACACCTCCTCCAGGGTTGCCTGCTTTTGTTTGAGCTGCTCGTCACTCGCGCCGGTTCCGCGGCCGACACATTCCATGACCGGGATACCCATCACGAAGCTCATGATCAACGCGGCCGATGAAGTATTGCCGATGCCCATCTCCCCAAAACCGATCACATTGCATCCCTCCGCGGCCAGACCGGCGACTACTTCGCGGCCTGCGTTAATCCCGTCAAGCGCTGTGCGGCGGTCATGGCGGGCCCCCGCAGGTAATCGTGAGTGCCGAACGCGATCTTCTTTGACACAAGCCGGTCTCCAACTTCAGTGGGACCGAACCGATAATTGACGCCCGCATCGACTACCGTGAGACCGAGCCCATTTTGGCGAGTAAATACATTGATCGCCGCGCCCCCGCGGATAAAGTTAAGTACCATTTGTGCGGTTACTGCTTGCGGATAGGGGTTGACGAGACCGGTCGCCGCTATGCCGTGGTCACCTGCGAAAACGACGATATGCGGGCGATCAGGACCGGATGGGTCGTGCCTTGTAAGCAGGCCGATTCGAAGCGCGATCTCTTCCAGCTGTCCCAGGGCTCCAAGCGGCTTGGTCTTGTTGTCGATCCGGCGCTGGAGCGTCGGCGAATTTCTTGCGATTTCATGCGCATGATTTCAATTTATGCGTGTAATTAATTGGGTATGCTGGGGAGCCGGGCGTGCCTTTGACCCTCAGTGGTATCCCGCTAACCATAAAAATGACTTCGTCCGCCAATTTCGCGATATACTGATTGATCCAGCCCTGCAGATCGGTGAACTTCCTTCCTGCCTCCGTATCGGCATGCATTCCCATGCCGAGCTCGTTCGTGATGAAGATCAGGACGGCATCCTTTTTCATCAGCTCGTCGATCTCCCGACGACTGACATCGAGACAAGCGTCGACATCGCCACGAAAATCGGAAAAGAAATTTGTGATCCATAGGGTTACGCAGTCGATCACCGCCACTTCACCTTCAAGCGGGAGCCGGCTGAGATTCCGCTCTTCTTCGATCGACCGCCAGCGCTCGTCCCGATCCTTCTGATGGATCCGGATCCGCTGTTTGAACTCGTCGTCCCAGGCGCGGGCCGTGGCTACGTAGATGGGGCGGCCGTTGTATTGCAGCGCCAGGTCCTGTGCGTGCCGGCTTTTTCCGCTACGGGCGCCGCCCGTAATCAAGATCAATCGTTGCCCCGGCGGTGAAGAGGCCGGGATGGAGTTGTAGCCATAGATCGTATAAAACTTCTGATTGAAAATATTCCGTGCTTCGGCAAAAAGCTTGAGCCACGTGAGCCGGTGGACCGGGCGGTATTCCGCATAACCGTTCACGATAAGGAACGAAGCCAACGTCACGTCCGGCAGCGGATTGAAGTTGACGTCATAGCCGCCGATATCATAGCGTTTGCTTTCGTAGTGGCCGCTCAGGCTCACAAAAAGCCCCCGGGCAGGCCGGATGCCCAGCGTGAGGTTGACCGTATGCCCGGGTACCCGTAGCGCATAGCTATAGGTGGTGTCGTCATACGTTGTATGGCTCTGGGTAGTAAGCCGCATCTTCAGCCAGGTATAGTTGGCGGTCAGCGTCCAAATCCGCGCTACGTTCACCGAACCTTCCCATTCGATGCCGCTTCCCTTTTCCTGATCGTAATTGTAATAGAGATTGGTGAAATAGTTATAGTCGATCCCGTCATGTGTCTTGCGGTGAAAATAAGTAGCCCGGCTATTGAATACCGTGTTGCTGTATTGAAGGCCCGCTTCGGCGGTCGTTGATTTCTCGGGTAGAAGATCCGGGTCACCGTAGGGCGAATAGAGCTGATAAAGGGTCGGGGCCTTAAAGCCGCTGGCGATGCTGGCGTAGATCTTCCAGTTGCGTGGAGATCAGCCAGGCCGGGTTGAACGTGTAGGTATAGTTACTCCCATAGCGGGAATCGGTGTTAAGCCGGCCGCCGAGCTCTATGCTCAGTCCGGTGTGTCCGTTATAGAGGAGCGAGCTATAAAGGGAGGACTGGCTGACGGACGTATCCTTGAACGCCAGCGGATAGCCGCCATATGAACCGCTTTCGTTCATCGAAGCATACCGGTAATCCGCTCCGTTCAGCAGTGTCAGCCCATATCCCAGGTTGCTGCTGGCGAAGATCTCTACAAATTGCGTGTTGCCGTGATAGTTATCCGAATAATAGGACTGTCCGTATCCGCTGTCTTCCAATACATGGGGGTTTGAAGCGCTGTACCGATAGTTGCCGGTGATGGTGGTCCCCGTCAGTTTGTAAGTGAAGCCACCGCCCGCTTGCAGGTTCTTGTCGTAGTTGTTATAATTCACGGCTGGGGTGAACGCGCCGGCGTCGATACCATTTGTGTAATTGCTGTACTGAAGGAACCCTTTTACGGTCAGCTGGCTTACCGGATTCCAGGCGAGGTTGCCGGCGATATTGTCTCCGCGGTAGCCGTCGTTTGTGAAGGGAACCGGGGAGGCCGTTTTGAGGCTGTCCTTTGCCGTGGGGAAACCGGTTGAGTGATCGTGGTTATAACGGAAGTTGTAGGTCAGCTGATCGGCCAGCTTCCCGTAGACCTGGACGTTGCCGTTATAGGTCCCGTAATTACCCCCGGATGCACTTGCCCGCAGATTAAACGGTGTGGTGATGTCGGGCCTGATGGTGATGATATTGATGACGCCGGAGATCGCGTCCGACCCATACAGCGTCGATTGCGCGCCTTTGGAGATCTCGATCCGTTCGATCATGGTAACCGGGATCAGGTTGATGTCAAAGCGTTGTCGAGTGCCGTCGGATCGTTGGCCGGCACGCCGTCGATGAGGATCAGCGCCCGGCCCGAGCCGGCGCCCCGGATAAGCACGCTCTGGTTGGTTCCGGGATCGTTTAATGCGCCCGCCACGGTGATACCCGCTTGTTCGCCCAAGAGCTCGCCCAGCGGTTTGCCGGTACTTTTTTCGATCTGTTCATGCGGAATGACGATAACGACTTTCCCGGTCTGACTTTGTTTCACGGGATATTTGGTGGCGGTTACGACGACCTCGTCCAGTTGTTTGGCGGCGCTGTCGGTTGACCGCGCTGGTGCGGAAACCCGTGCGGAAACCCGGGTGCTGTCACCGGTCTGTGCGAAAGCGGAAACGCTGCCGGAGAGCGGCAGCAAAAGGAAAACCCAATTTTTGCTGATCATTGCAGTTAATTTTGTCGCTTTTCTCCCGAAAGCCGTTAATAAATTAAGTGATGAATCGGGCAGGTCTTCTGGCTCGTGTCTGACCCTGGTACCTTCCCATCCGCGGTGGCGGACAGTGGTTAAGAAGAATGAAAGGTCATTTGTTGGACACTTACAGCTACGGGGATAGCGCCGGACTTGCACCGGACTTCCCTTTTAATGACGATGGTGCGTCAACCAAATTCGCGGCGAAGATATTACTTCCCGGCTATTGCCTGTAATAATTTTTGAATGCTGTCGAAGACGGTTGTCTCGCCCGTGCGCTCCAGAAGCCAGACCGGGCGGCCCTGGCGATCTTCTACGTGGATTTGAAGATGGGACGGTGCGTCCACCGGCTCATAAGCCGGTCCGCCGCAACGCCCGCCGGGTCCAGAAAAGGGCCGGCCCTTCTCCGGTCAGCCGGACCGGCTTGTCCTGCGGGGTATTGATCACGAAATTGCCGGAACCTCTTGTCGAAAGCGACATCTTCTTCCGCAAATGCGGCTTCGAAACTTCCATTGAGCACGAGGTCTTCGGGCGCTCCGCTGCGCAGCTGGCCGCCGGCCTGCGAGCAACCAGACCTCATCTGCAATCTGCAGCGCCAGATCGAGTTCGTGTGTAGAGACCAGGATCGCCTTTGCGCGTTTCCCTTGCCAACTGGTGCAGAAGGCGCATCAGCCGGATACGGCTGGGCAGGTCGAGGTGCGCGGTCGGCTCGTCCAGCATGAGGATCGGCGTGTCCTGTGCCAGGGCCCGGGCCAGCATGACCTTCTGGCTTTGTCCGTCGCTCAGGGTATGGAGCTTCCGCTCCCGCAACGCCGCCGATACCGGTCGCCGCGATCGCCCGGGCGATGCTTGCTTTATCGGCTGCATTGAGCCCGCCCAGCCAGCCCGACCAGGGATATCGGCCGAGGGCTACCAGCGAACCGACGGTCAGGTTATTGCCGCTTACCCGGTCGGTCAGCACGAGGCTGATCTTCCGGGCCAGCTCCGCGGGTGTCCATCTGTTCTACCCCTCGATATGGATCGCGCCATGCAGTGCGGGCTGGAGACCTGCCGAGGGTCCGGAGCAAGGTCGACTTACCCGATCCGTTTGGACCCAGCAGACAGACCAGCCGTCCGGGCTCAAGCTGCAGCTCGGGCAGCGCATCTGCAACGACGATCCGTTTCGCCCCGGAGCGATAACCCGTCTGGAGGTCGCGGGCGCTTAGCAGGGAAGCGGCGGCTCTTACCATGAATGGACCGTTGTTTGACGTAACAGGAGTACAATGACCAGGGGCGCCCCTACCAGCGAGGTAATGATATTGATCGGCAGCACGGTTTGACTGCCCGGCAGCTGGGCGAAGGTATCGCAGAGCAGGAGCAGCAGCGTCCCGATCAGACAGCAGGCGGGGATGAGGATCCGGTGACTGGACGTATTGAAGAGCGAACCGCGCGATATGCGGAACGGCGATGCCGATAAAACCGATGGGGCCGCAAAAAGCCGTGATGCTTCCCGCCATCAGGCTCGTGCTGCAGATGATGATCAGCGCGGGCGCTGCGTGCGTTCAGACCCATGCTGCGGGCGTAGTTCTCACCCAGCAGCAGCGCGTCCAGCATCTTGGAGGACAAAACGCAGACGATCAGCCCGGCGACGACGACCCCGGTCAGCATCGACAGCTGGATGCCGGTAACGCCGCCCAGCGACCCGAAGGTCCACAGCAGATAATCCTTCACCTGCTTCCGGGTTGCTGAAATATTGCCAGATACTGATCAGCGCCAGGGTAATACTGCCGATCATCATCCCGACGATCAGCATCATCACGTTGTCCCTTAAGCCGACGGGAAAGGATCAGCACGAGCACCATGACCGCACCTGCGCCGATACAGGCCGCGGCGATGATCAGCCAGCTGCCGGAAACGCCCAGCTATTTGATGGCATACAGCGTGGCCATGCTTCCGCCAGCCAGCATAACGGCGGCGACTCCCAGGCTGGCGCCGGCAGTAATGCCCAGGATGGAGGGGTCTGCGAGCGGGTTTCGGAACAGGGTTTGCATCTGAAGCCCGCCGACGGAGAGGCCGCATCCCGCCAGCACCGCGGTACAGGCTTTGGGCAGCCGGATCCGTAAGACGATGAACTTGTCCGGATCGGATATCGGCTGTCGCCGAAGGCGAAAAGAAGACCCGCAGGATCTCCTTGAAGGAAATATTGACCGTACCGGTCGAGAGGTCCAGCAGAAAGGCCAGCAGCAGCAAGAGCAGCAGCCCGGTCAGCCGGACTTCTTGAAAGGGGGTTGCCGTCATTTGATTTGTTTGTAATAGATCAGCGTATCCGGCGGGCAAGGCGTCCGGATGCAAGATACGGATCAGATCGGCCAGCACCCATTGCGGGTTGACGGCGCCGGACTCCCAATAGTCGGAGGCCCCGGCATCATTGACCCGCCGGTTATAGTTGTAGATCGCGTCGGACCGGAAGGAGCGGAAAGCCCCGTATCGCGGATCCTGGGAAAGGATTTCTTTTTTGGAATTCACATCGCCTACATCCAGCCAGAAATCAGCTGTCAGCGCCACCGGCGCCACCGTCTCGAAGGTAAGCGCCAGGCTGCCGGTGCCTTTGGTATCCGACCAATGATAGGTGGCGCCGGCATCCCGCAGAAACTGCGCCATATAGCTGCCCCCGGCCGGCGTATACCAGGTTCCTTTGAACGGCATCCCGATGATGACGGAAGGTCGGACGGCGGCGGCGTTACCGATGGCCGCCAGGCGTTGATAGGCATGCTCCACGCTGTCGAATTTCCGGTTGACCAGCTCTTCCCGGTCGGTCAATGCGCCCATCAGTTTGACCCATTCCGCCTTGCCCAGCGGTGTCGTCTCCAGCCAGTCCGCATTGGGAAGGACGGGAATACCGGCATCGATCAGTGTCTTGTATTCGCCGAAAGCGGCATCGGGATTGGTCATCGTCATCAGGACCCCGGGCTGCATGGAGATCACCAGTTCATTGTTGAGGTTGCCTTCCAGCCCTACCTGCCGCACCCGACCGGTCCGCAGCCCTTCCCGGACGAACGGGGCAGATCGACATACTGGCCGTTGCCCACGCCGGTTATCCGGTCGGCGACCCCGGCGAAATCAGCCTGCGCGATATGCGTCGAACCCATCACGATCATCGACTGTACGGGGATGCGGATCACCTGTGCGTGGGCATGACCCGCGGGAACGGCTACCCCTGCCGGCAGCAGCAGATAGTCCAGCGTGTCGGCCGAACCTGCTGAATGGTTCAGGATCTTCACTTCCTTATAGCGATCGAAATAGCTCGATGGTAAATCCCCTGGCATAGCGCACGGGGGATATCAGGGGGGATTTGACGGAGGAACCGGCGGGAGATCCGGCCGTGGAAAGTGCGGTCCGGGCGGAATCAGCTGTGCCCGCCTTGTGATCTGCTCTCCCGCAGGCGATCAGGAGCAATACACAAATGGGAAGACAAAGGGAGGCATACCTGGACATGGCGCAAAAGTAGCCGAAAAAAATAAGCGGCCCCGCGGAGCGGCCTATCAATTTGTCGCCTATTGCATTTTAGCCTACCTTCGCCGTCTTCACAGCAAAATTATTTTGAATCCATTATGCGAAAATTCCTTCGGAAGGCCAACTCTACCATAAAGGACTTTCTGCTGGTTTCCCGACTTGGGATTTTATTTGTACCGCTCCGGTTTCTCTTCCGATTTCTCTACAACTTTTCGAAGCTGACTTCCTGGGTCAACCGCCATAGCGGAAAGGTTCCCTTTTCCGATTTTTATAAACCTTTTCGCCGATATGCCGACCGGGTCAAGCTGCATGAATACGTTATTCGTCAAATGGGGTTCGATCAAAAGCCCATCCAATATCTGGAATTTGGCGTCGCCGGGGGGACTTCATTTGCCTGGTGGATAAAGGCCAACCATCATCCGGACTCCAGGTTCTATGGCTTTGACACCTTTGAAGGATTGCCCGAAGACTGGCATTTCTTTAAAAAGGGCGCATTTAGCTTTGATATCCCCTTTATGGATGATCCCCGGGGGACGTTTATCAAAGGGTTGTTTCAGAATACCGTGTATAAATTTCTCGGGGAGTACGGCCGCATAACCAATCACGCGGCGTTCACGCGGGTATTGCATATGGATGCGGACCTTTATTCTTCTACACTTTTTGCATTGACCAGCATGGCGCCTTTTTTACGCGAGGGGGACATCATCCTGTTTGACGAATTCAATATACCCAATCATGAATTTGCGGCCTGGAGTGACTTTGTGCGGAGTTATTATATTCAGTATGAAGTGATCGGCGCGGTGAACAATTTCTACCAGGTTGCGATGCGACTGACAAAATCACCTGTGGCGGGAATTTAAAATCGATGGTTCATCGAAACGCCCGCAAAATAATTCCTTCGCGGCGCTGCATTGTAGAACCGGTTCAGCGCTGCATTGAAATCATCCCCCAGGCTGTACTTGATGTCCGCGGCATTGTCGATGCCCGCATAGATATCTCCTTTCCACCGGGCCAGTACCTTCCGGAAACCGATCCGTCCGCCAAGCAGGTTGTAGGAGCCGGCATTGAAGGTGTTCGCATCATTCAGCGTGATCTTATCGGTATAGGTGTAAGTTAGGTTGGCATAGAAGCCGATCTTCAGCGATACATCCAGGCCGCTGACAATCGTTTGCGGTGGAACGCTGGGCAGGCGGTGGCCCGAATAGTTATTGGTGTCCTGGACAAAACCGGCGTAGTGGAAATCATGCCAGGCATGACTGATGAACACGCGTAGGTTATTGCAAAAGCTGCCGGGCTTGTCGATCAACCGGTATGAAACAAAGGTCTCGATCCCATGCTGGTTCGTACCGCCCGCATTGACCGAATAGCTTACGCCATTGGAATCGATCCGCTGGACGATCGCATCGTTGATGTGAAAGATAAACCCGTCGATGTCGATAAACAGCCTGCCTCCCAGGAAACTGCCCCTGCCGCCGAGCTCATAGTCGACACCATTCTCCGGCTCCAGCGGTGGTCCAACGACGCCGTTACTTTTCTGGAGCTCCTGGACGGTCGGGGTCGAGAAGCCGCGGCTGGCGCTGGCATAGACGGAAATGTCGGGCAGGACCTTTTTCAGCACGGCAATCCGCGGCGCCAATTTGTTTGTAAATCGGATCTTGCTGGTGACGGATGGTGTCACATTGACGGCGGTAATGTTGACGGCGTTGGCATTAAAGCTCGCTCCGCCGGTAACCGTCCATCCATCAGGGAGCTTGAGGTCGGCCTGCGCGAAGGCCATATAGGTCCAGTTGTTGAGTTTGTCATCGGTTTGGAGGGTGGCGGGAATACCGCCGTTGTTGCTGTAATCGCGCGTCTCAAAAAATCCTTTTTGGGCCTCCGCGCCGGCGTTTACCTGCAGCCTCGACGCTCCCCAATCCGTTGTATACTGGACGACCGTGCGTCCGCCGAAATGAGGTTCCTGGCGATATTCATAGACGCGGATCCCGGGGTTGGTGAAATCGGTATAGGCGCCATAGAGGGCGGTGCTGTTCTGCCAGTGATCGCCCAGGCGGTAGGTATTGCTGAAACCGGCCGTGAAGTTTTTTTGAAAAATTGCCGCTTTGGCCTCTACCGCGCCCGGGGAGGTCCCTACGGGCGGCCGCGCCATTTGCGGATCCTTGTTGTATTCTGCTTCCGTCAGCCCGCCGGGCGTCTGGTAATAAAGATCGCTGTACAGGATATAGGCGTGAATGGTCTGCTTGTCGCTCGGTCTTAACATGGTCTCCCAACTGCCCACATCGCGTCGCATCTGGGTCTGTTGCCGGAAGCCATCGCTCGTCTGGTGGTCGTAGGAAAGGATGCTGCGATGATCGCCATCACCCAGCCTAAGGCCGACGTTTGTATTGTTGCTGTTGTATGAACCGCCGGTATAGTCGACGTTCAAGCCCTTTTCCCAAACGGCCGGCATACTGTTGATCAGCACGGCACC